>NZ_JAQZZL010000001.1 GCF_028745505.1 Lentisphaera marina
CATCTCGCCTGCTTCATACTTTTCTTTTCAATAAACCTCACACCATTTGCCCGTCGATGGCTGACAAACCTCGCTGGGAAGGGGACAGAGTCCCTAGACTGCCTATATAAGTTCATCTAACCCATCCACTCATGCAATACGCGATGGCAGCCGCACTCGCTCTTAAACACCTCCACCACTTCCGAACGAAACATCCTCACATCGTGGTGCCAAGTTGCCGTACTAAAGTACTTATTCATAAAAATAGCTTACAAATTCAATTTAATTTATAGCGACCTTCTCGCCTAAGCTTTGCGGAGTACGCAAAGCCCTGCTCTATTAAAGTATTGATATTTACTTGGAGGTAGGAGTCACTCACACAAAACAGTCCCCACTATTTTTACAAAAGTGCTTTTTCCACTTTTGATGCGGAGCCTGCCTAGCTAAAGGGCACTTAAAAAACAGCTTTTATTTTTTAGTATAAAAATGGTATTTTTGCCTTTGTATTTAGACGACACATTATAATGTCCATCAGTAAACTCCGGATTATTCGACCCATTTTAGTCGATTTCCTCCAGTTCTCTTACAGAGAAACCGGGGTTATTCGACTAAACTCATTTAAAATTTGAATTATGAATTTCATATAATTATCCAACCTCATTCCAGCTAATCCGGAATAGCGACAAAATTCCACAGCTAAAATGTCGCTTTGTTACAAGCCTCTATTTACAATCATTACTACAATTATTATACTTGACTTAGATATCACTATGTAACAAAGGAGCCAGACCAGACAATGTTAACAACACACACACTCAAAAACCACAAAAATATCCCAAGCGATATTTAGTCTACTAATACCATGTTCTGTAGGAATAATAAAAAATAATTTTTGAGTAAAACGAATCTTACAAAACAAATCTCCAAAGACTCAAGAATTGATCGATCATTACAAGAAAATACGAAACATAAATCAATCTCATTAAAGTAAACTACCTATTCTACAAAACGCAGTTTTACTCTGTGTAGATGCGAAGTCAGCAATTTATCAAAAATAAACGCAATTCATTCCTCAAAACAATCTGAGTAAATGCGAAGTCAGCAAATAGAATTAGTCTTATAGAAATGAAAAATAACAAAATACAGAACCAAAAAATCGAACTGATATTTTCGTTTTGAATCAAATTTCAAATAGAAAATACAGCTCATTTAGATCGTTAGAATGGAAAATGGAATAGTAAATCTAGAATGAATTGTTACTGACAAAGCAAATCACTTTATTCTTGGAATCACAGAATTAAGCTGACTAAATGCAGAGTCAACAATTCACCAAACTTAAACGCAAATCATCACTCAAAACAAAAGAAGTAAATGCGGAATCAGCAATTGATCGAATCATCTGTTTTATCCCTGATTTGGCTACTTATCAACAATCAAAATGGACAAATTCTAACCAAAAAATCGAACTGATATTTTCGTTTTGAATCACATTTCAAATAGAAAATACAGCTCATTTAAGTCGTTCTGTAGGAATAATAAAAAATAATTTTTGAGTTAAACGAATCTTACAAAACAAATCTCCAAAGACTCAATAATTGATCGATCATTACAAGAAAATACGAAACATAAATCAATCTCATTAAAGTAAACTACCTATTCTACAAAACGCAGTTTTACTCTGTGTAGATGCGAAGTCAGCAATTTATCAAAAATAAACGCAATTCATTCCTCAAAACAATCTGAGTAAATGCGAAGTCAGCAAATAGAATGTAGTCTTATAGAAATGAAAAATAACAAAATACAGAACCAAAAGCTGGAAGGAAGATTTTCGCTAAGGCTCAAATCTCCCTCAGCTTAGACGTTAGGTAAGAATAAAAAATGAAAAAGCTAAACTTCAGGTCAACAGAAGGTCTTATAATAATTGCGATAGTAGGCATTTCTATGGCCATATATTTACCTATAGCAAAAAGACTTATAAACAGTGAATATCATTATATTAATTATATTATTTGGGGGATAGCTGCGATATTTTTAATTAAAGGAATCAAAACAGATTATGACGAAAGACCCAAATAGAGCTACCTCTAAAGAGAATTTATAATATAGGTACGTGTATCATTATTAAACTGAATAACCAAATCACTATCTATGCTATGACAACCCAGTTTTTATAACTCAAAGGTTGACTAAATGGGTAACAGTCAAACAAAAAAAACAATACCTAACCAACGGATCGAACTGATATTTTTCACTCTGTGACATGTATTAGTTCTACTAAGATATATCGTGATGATCCTAGGCTTTAGAGGACACATTAAAAAAGAAAATATTTATACGGCTATTAAGGAACTTAGAGAAAGGTCAAAGATATGGATACAAAAAATATTTTATCAAGTAAGTGGACAGCCCAAGAGGTTGAAAATAAACGTAAGCATTTTGAAGTTGTTTCATTTAACAACAAAGAGAAAAGTGTTTATTTAAAGCCAATCCTCAAAGGGAAAAGTCAGCTAGTTACATTAGAAGAGCTCTTCAAGGAAGAAAAGTGGAAGGCTGGCTGGCATTAGATTTGAAAATTCTAAGTAAAATCTAATCATCTCAAAAAATTACGATTATCTAGTTAAGTATGCATTTAGGTCTATGCGTCACTCCTTTATAGAAGAACTATCAAACTATACGCATAGTCTAAGTTATGCTCAGTGTCTTCGACACTGCCTTTTTCTTCACTTCCCAACAGAACTTAGACAAAACAAAAAAGCACTCGCCAAGGCGAGTGCTTTTTTAGTATTATGAGACTTAACTTATTTAAGTTTACTGATGTCTACACAATTCCAGTGTGGGTACTGTTCGCGAACATAAGCATTAAGTGTGAGCTCATCTTCGCTGAATTCACGACGAATTTCAGCTTCAGAAGAACTAAGAACAGAGGCAACCATACCAGCAGCCATTGTTGTGTTACTTAAGCGGTCAATTACAATAAAAGCACCAGTTGAGCGACAAACTTTGTACTCATCAACTGCCATAGGCTCACTGAGGTTGATAACACAACGAGCGATTTCGTTGAGTTTCAAAGAATCTACCGATTGATGTTCCCAAGTGTTCACATCTGTTCTGTACTCAATATGACTCACTGTACCTGCCACAGTTTTTGTACCTACTTTGAAGTAGTACTCGCGACCTGGCTCAAGATCTTTTTCAGCCATCCAAACGAGGTCAGCAGTGAAAGAGTTACTTACAGCTGGTTGATCATCTTTTTTCACGATCATATTACCGCGACTGATGTCAATCTCATCTTCGGTTGTCAAAGTTACTGCTTGACCAGCAAAACCTGTCTCTTGCTCACCATCATAAGTCACGATGCTTTTGATTTTACTTGTCATACCAGAAGGAAGTGAGACAATCTCATCACCTGGCTTAATTTCGCCAGAAGAAATCGTACCGCAGAAACCACGGAAGTTTAAGTTCGGACGATTGACGTATTGAACTGGGAAACGGAAGTTTTCGAAATTTTTGTCTTCAGAAATTTTTACTGTTTCAAGCACTTCCATGAGTGATTGACCAGAGTACCAAGGAGTTTTCTCACTCTTGTTAACAACGTTATCACCCTTGAGCGCAGACATTGGAACGTAAATTGGATCTTCAATACCAAGCTCATTAGCAATCACTTTGTAGTCAGTAACTATCTTATCATAAACATCTTCATTGAAAGCCTTGCCATCAATCTCGATATCCATTTTATTTACTGCAATCACCACGTGCTTAATACCGAGAAGTGATACAATATAACTGTGACGTCTAGTTTGAGTTTGGATGCCATGACGTGCATCAATCAAAATAATCGCTAAATCACAAGTTGAAGCGCCCGTTGCCATATTACGAGTATACTGCTCGTGGCCAGGAGTGTCGGCAATAATGAATTTGCGGTTATTCGTAGAGAAGTAACGGTAAGCCACATCAATAGTAATACCTTGCTCACGCTCGGCTTGAAGCCCGTCAGTAAGTAAAGCTAAGTCAAACTCTTCATTAGTTGTGTTGTATTTACTAGAATCTTTTTGGATAGCGCTTAACTGATCCTCGTAGATCATCTTTGAATCGTAAAGTAAACGACCGATAAGAGTCGATTTACCATCATCTACACTACCACATGTTAAAAAGCGAAGAAGCTCTTTATTTTCATGCTCTTTAAGGTAAGCGAAAATATCTTCTGCTATAAGATCTGAACTATGTGACATTAGAAATATCCTTCGATTTTTTTCTTCTCCATGGAGCCCGATGAATCGCTATCAATAACGCGACCCTGTCTCTCGGAGGTTTTAGTGAGAAGCATTTCCTGAATAATTTCCGGAAGCGTTGCAGCTTCGGATTCAACTGCACCCGTAAGAGGGTAACAACCTAGAGTACGGAAACGAACGCTTTCCATTGTCGCTTGTTCGCCTGGTTCAAGCTCAAGGCGATCATCATCAACGAGAATCTTTACACCATCGCGCACAACAACTGGGCGAGGCTTAGAATAATAAAGTGGTACAATTTCGATATTTTCGAGGTAGATGTACTGCCAGATATCCAACTCAGTCCAGTTGGACATAGGGAAGACGCGAATACTTTCGCCCTTGCGAACACGTGGGTTGTAGAGGTCCCAAAGTTCTGGACGCTGATTTTTTGGATCCCAACGGTGATTGCGGTCGCGAAAAGAGAATACACGCTCTTTGGCACGTGATTTTTCTTCATCGCGGCGAGCACCGCCGAAGGCAGCATCAAAACCGTAGATATCTAAAGCTTTCTTTAAACCCTGAGTTTTCATGATATCAGTATGAACTGCACTACCATGAACGAATGGGTTGATATTCATTTCAAGACCCTCTGGGTTCTTGTAAACGATTAAGTCGAGATCTTTTTTCTTGGCAAACTCATCACGAAATTCGATCATTTCTTTGAATTTCCAGTTGGTATCAACATGGAGAAGTTTAAAGGGGAGTTTTGCGGGATAAAAAGCCTTGAGAGCCAAATGAAGAAGAACTGATGAATCCTTACCTACTGAGTAGAGCATAACAGGATTATCGAACTCAGCTGCAACTTCGCGGAAGATGTGAATACTTTCCGCTTCCAGCGCCTTCAAGTGAGTAACGCGATGTTCAGGAAGTGACATGTGGGTTTCCTTAATATTATATCATATAAAAATTTAATCAGCCCAACTATTAACCAATCCATTAAAATTCCAAGTTATGCTAAGGAAAAAGGCTTCAAAAACTCTCGTTTTCAAAGCCCCACAAAAAAGCTTTCAAAAGCCATGAGATCAAGTACTTGCGTAAAAATCCTCGTCATCATCTTCGTCGTCCTCGTCACCCCCAGCTCCCGCCAAGTAATCCAAGCGATCAAAAAGTGCACTCGCCTTTTCGACTCTAGCTCGCGCACCATGTACACAAATATTGCCAGATTCATTGAGTTTATCGAACCAAGGCGCTAAAGCTTTTACGTCTTCCAAAGTACAATTCAACAAAGCATCGCGGCGTTCTTGCAGGATTTCGTTATCTATTCCCGCAATGTAGCGACTCATCATCACCCCTGCTTTTTGAGAAATTGTCATTGGCGAATCAATGCGACCAAAAGTACCAATGAAAATTTTATCAAACTCAGCTTCGCTTAAATCGAGATTGCGAATAAAGTCGGCAATCCCCTTATAAACATCAAGGGTTTCTTCCAAGTTTGGATCACGATATGAACAAACATTGAGTACACCATCAAATTTTTCATAACTTAAAAAACAACCATAAGCGCCACCCTGGACGCGAACGCGCTCCCATAGATAACCAGTCGAAAGCAATTGACTCAAGAGCGGGAAACGAGCATCATCTTGAAAGCCGTATTCTTGTAGATTCACACCTGTGCTCACATACTGGACCTGACCTTCTGTTGCTAGAGCCACATTAGCCTTTTCGAGTTTAACTTGAGGCTGCACAGAGTTTTTCTCAAGCGTGCTTAAGCCCTTTGAAAAGAGTTCTAATTTCCCTAAACTTTGATCAATCGTCTCTTCTTCTCCAGTCAAACTCACAATGAGTCCTTGGCGGTTAAAAATCCGTTCTTTAAGTGCTAATAATTCACGACCCAAATCGCCACTCTCTATTCGCTCCAAGCAGGAGTGTAAAAATTTCAAAAAGCTTGGTCCACTTACTTTTTCATCTAAATAATCGGCCTCATTAATACCGCTATTTAGAATAAGTCGAGATATCCATTCTCCACCTTTCACAAAAGAAGACTGAACTTTAGATATTTGCTGAGTTAGCAATTCATTGAGTCGCTTTGAATCAGAAAAATCCAAATCACTAATCACTTCATTTAATAAGGTCAAGAATTCATCTTCGCGAGCATGCATGACTTTCGCAGAAATAAATAGGCTGCGCTTATGCTCTCCCACCAAATTATTCGGCAAACTAAAGTAGGCTCCTACTCCGCCTGTACACGAGGCCAACTCCGTCGTCAGCTCTTCAAAACCCTTATTAGCTGTACCACATGTCAAGCAAGCCAAGGCAAACAACTTCGCCATGGGTAGTTCTTCTACTGAAAAATCATCTAAATTAAAGGCCCACTTAATGTACTGAATGCCACCAGAATTTTGCGGACACCGCAAATACTCCACTCCCCCGACCTCTTTCACATCATAGGGAATTTTATTAATTTCGCGACGTAAATCTTTTCGCGAGAGCTGGGGAATGGTCGCCAAATCTTCTTCAGTATCGGCGGCAGCTTGCGCCTTCAAGAGCTTACTAGCCTCAGTTTTCAAAGATTCTTTTTCTTGCTCACTGAAGCTCGACCAAGCTTTATTAATCCTTTGCTGCTCTTCTTCTACTTCTTTAGCCCCCAAATGTTCATCTGGTGCACAAACCAATGTCACTCGATGAGAATTTTTAATGAAATATTTTTCAATGAGTTGCTCTAAGTAATCACCCTCCGCAATCGACTTCTTCAATTGCTCTAAATGCTTTTCGTAATAAAAGCGTTCTAAGGGATCATAATCATAATTCCAAGAAGAAATTGCATTCAGTGCATAAACGACACCTTTGGGTGTGGAGCCATAATTCGCTTCCCGCAAACGAAATTCAATTGAGTTAATAGCCGCATCAATATGCTCTTGCTGAATACCATTCTCCACTAAATCTTTAAAGACAGTATCCACTAAAGCTATGAATTCATCGCGCTTATCTTCTTCACTATCTCGAATGCCCACGGTCCAGCTCAACTGTAGTGCTTGGTCACTAATGCCATAACCAATAACATCGCTACCAAGCCCCGAACTATTTAATGCCTTACGCAAGGGTGATGCAGATGTCCCCGTGAGTACATGTTCCAAAACCTGTAAACCCATGAGTTCATCCGATTCACCACTTGGGCAAAGCAGATAAGCCATAGCGAGAAAAGTTTGCTTAGAATCCTCTTTTACTGGCGCTGAAGCATAAGTAATCCTTGCTTTACGCTCTTTTGCAAAAGGCACCTGAAACAAAGAATCTTGATTTTTATTTTCTAATTTACTGAATTGCTTAAAGTAGTCATTATGTAGCTGCTCTAAGCAGCGTTCTTCATCAACATCACCGTAAATCACTGTCCAAGAATTACTGGGATGATATTTATCCTTATGGAAGTCACAATACTCCTCATAAGATAAAGAGGGAATAGCAGAAGGCTTACCACCCGAATCGAAACGATAAGCAGTATCCGGACAAAGCTGGGCATCCAACTCTTGAAACAAAATACTTTCCGGAGAAGAATAAACCCCCTTCATTTCGTTGTAGACGACGCCTTTATAATAAGGAGTAGAGTTTTCATCACATTCATAATGCCAGCCCTCTTGTAAAAACGCCCCTTTTTCGAGCTTTGGAAAAAACACACTATCTAGATAAACATCCATCAAGTTATGAAAGTCCTCATCATTGCAACTGGCAATGGGATAGACTGTTTTATCAGGGTAAGTCATCGCATTTAAAAAAGTATTCAAACTGCCCTTCATTAATTCAACAAAGGGTTCTTTAACGGGATACTTGCGCGATCCGCACAATACAGAGTGTTCCATTATATGAGCCACACCATTATCACTACTTGGAGCCGTTCGAAAACCAATACAAAAGGCTTTGTTATCGTCATCGTTCTTTAAAAACAGTACCTTCGCACCACTCTGGGGATGTTCATAAACCTTTGCATCACTCGCAATTTCATTGATATATGTATGACTCTTTTCTTGGTAAAACTGACTATTAATTGACATAAAATATGCTTATATTTATTAGTTATATTCGCTTGGCGCCTCAGCCTATTTGCTTAATTCTCAAAAACTTAGTCCTAATTTTAAATAATACTAGATAAGATTTTTTTTAGCTGATGCCTCAAAGCCCCATTTATGCAAGCCTAAAAATCACCAAAACTCAAAAAAACTTTAAGTTTTTATAGCTTTTTTATCATTTTGATAGTCCTAAAAGTCACCAGACCATGTCACACTAGATCTAGTGTCTATTTTTGGGGCAACCACTAGATCTAGTGGTTTTATTAAAATTTTGTTTTTTTTAGTTTTTACTAATCTTTGACTATTGACCATTTTTCAGAGCATGATAAACTTAATTAGGGATGACTCAAATCGTCAACATTTCTTCATAACTTTTCATCGCGAAAATCCGTCGTCAGCACCGCCTGACTATGAAGTAGTTTTGTCTTAAAAAAGCCATTCGTACAGTAGAAATCAAGCACTTAAAAATAAACCGACTATTTTTTAATAGCCAAAAAAGAGAAGAGAGCATAGGAACCATGACTTCAAACATCCAAGTCACTAAGAGAGATGGCACTCGCGAGACCATCGACCTAGAGAAAATCCACCGAGTTATCGACTGGGCCGCTAAAGACTTAAACCACGTAAGCGTATCCCAAGTAGAGCTTCGATCGCATGTTCAATTCTATGATGGAGTTACGACAGAAGACATCCACGAAACGATGATTAAATCAGCTGCTGACTTAATCTCTGAAGAGAGCCCTGACTATCAATATCTCGCTGCTCGACTCGCTATTTTCCACTTGCGCAAAAAAGCATATGGCCAATTCGACCCTCCCGCACTTTTTGATCACGTCACAAAGCTCGTTAAAGATGGCAAGTACGATAAACATTTACTCGAAGACTATACTGAAGACGAATTCAACGAGATGGAAAATGCCCTCGATCACTGGCGTGACCTCAACTTCTCTTATGCGGCTGTAAAACAGCTCGAAGGTAAATACCTAGTTCAAAATCGCGTTAGTGGTGAGATTTACGAAAGCCCGCAATTCCTTTATATGCTCGTTGGTGCTTGTCTCTTCTCTAAGTACCCAAAAGAAACGCGTATGGATTATATTGTCCGCTTCTATGATGCAGCTTCTAATTTCAAGATTTCTCTGCCCACACCGATCATGGCTGGCGTCCGTACACCTACTCGTCAATTCAGTTCTTGTGTCCTTATCGAATGTGGTGACTCGCTAGACTCTATCAATGCCTCTTCTAGTGCTATTGTAAAATACGTCAGCCAACGTGCAGGTATTGGTCTCAATGCCGGTCGCATCCGCGCTCTCGGCAGCCCGATTCGCAATGGCGAAGCTTTCCACACCGGCTGTATTCCTTTTTATAAACACTTTCAAACAGCGGTAAAAAGCTGTTCTCAAGGTGGTGTTCGCGGTGGCGCAGCCACAGTTTTTTATCCACTTTGGCACCGTGAAGTCGAATCACTTCTGGTACTAAAAAACAATCGTGGTGTTGAAGAAAACCGCGTCCGTCACCTCGACTACGGGGTTCAATTCAACAAGCTCATGTACGAGCGTCTCGTTAAAAAAGGTGATATCACCCTCTTTAGCCCCGGCGATGTTCCTGGCCTCTACGATGCTTTCTTTGAAGACCAAGACAAATTTGAAGAACTCTACGTCAAATATGAAAATGATCCAAGCATCAAAAAAGAGACTATGAAAGCCATCGAGCTCTTCTCTCTCTTTGCTTCGGAACGTGCGAGTACTGGCCGTATTTACCTCCAAAATGTTGACCACTGTAATACCCATAGTCCCTTCCAAGCAGACGTGGCACCTATTAGACAGAGCAACCTCTGTTTAGAAATTGCCCTACCAACTAAACCACTCGAGCACATCAATGACGAAAATGGTGAAATCGCCCTCTGTACTTTGTCGGCTATTAACCTCGGTGCACTCGAAAGTTTAGATGAAATGGAAGAACTAACTGAACTTGCGGTTCGCGCTCTCGACAGCCTACTCGATTACCAAGATTATCCTGTCCCAGCTGCTCGCAACTCTTCACTCAACCGCCGTACACTCGGCATTGGTGTCATTAACTTTGCTTATTACCTCGCAAAAAATGGCGTCTTCTATTCAAATGGTAGTGCCAACAACCTTGTTCACAAAACATTTGAATCACTTCAGTACCACCTCATTAAAGCTTCCTGCAAACTGGCCCAAGAACTCGGCCCTTGCCCTAAGTTTAATGAGACGACTTACTCACAGGGGATCATGCCGACAGATACTTACAAAAAATCTGTTGATGACTTCTGTAACGAAGAACTCCACCTCGATTGGGATCAACTCAAAAAAGACGTTCAAGAACACGGCATGCGCAACAGTACTTTGTCCGCACTTATGCCCTCTGAAACTTCTAGCCAAATTTCTAATGCAACAAATGGCATTGAACCACCCCGTGGCCTCATTGCAGTTAAGCAAAGTAAAGATGGTATTCTCAAGCAAGTTGTTCCAGAAATCGAAAAGTATAAATCTTACTATGAACTTCTTTGGCAGATGCCCAATAATACAGGCTACCTCCAACTCGTTGCGATCATGCAAAAGTTCATTGACCAAACAATTTCTGCCAACACAAACTACGACCCATCCAAATTTGATGGCGGCATGGTCCCCATGAAGACCCTTCTTACGGATCTGCTCACTGCCTACAAATACGGCGTAAAGACCTTGTACTACCACAACACACGTGATGGTGCTGGTGACTCTCAGGAAGAAGACGATGGCTGTGCTGGCGGCGCATGCAAAATATAATGAGCATAATAGGATAAATCATGCAGTACTCAATTTTCAATCAGGTCGCAAATGACCCCCTCAAAGAACCCATGTTCTTTGGCAATAACGTTAACGTCTCTCGTTACGACCAACAAAAACACCCCGTTTTTGAACAGCTCATCGAAAAACAGCTCTCCTTCTTCTGGCGTCCGGAAGAAGTCGATCTTAGCCGCGACCGTGCCGACTTCAAAAAGCTCCCTGCTCACGAAAAGCATATTTTCTTGTCAAACCTCAAGTACCAGACTCTACTCGATAGTGTTCAAGGACGTTCGCCAAATGTGGCTTTCCTTCCCGTCATTTCGATTCCTGAGCTTGAAACTTGGGTAGAGACTTGGGCGTTCTCCGAAACAATCCACTCGCGTAGTTACACTCATATTATCCGTAACATCGTTAATGATCCTTCTGAAGTATTTGATGACATTGTGAATAATGAAAACATCATTCAACGCGCCTCTTCGGTGTCGCATTACTACGATAGCTTCATTGAGTTACAAGGTTACTACAACCTTCTTGGCGAAGGTACACATATGATCAATGATGTTCCCGTCGTTGTGAATATGAGAGAACTCAAACGTCGCCTTTTCTTAACCGTCGTTTCTGTGAACGTTCTCGAAGCGATTCGTTTCTACGTCAGTTTTGCCTGTAGTTTTGCTTTTGCGGAACGCGCAGTCATGGAAGGCAACGCCAAGATCATTAAACTCATTGCTCGCGACGAAGCACTCCACCTCACTGGTACGCAACAGATGATTCAAATTTTCCGGGAAGGTAAAGACGATCCTGAAATGGCCGAAATTGCCGCCGAATGCGAAGGTCAAGTTTATCAAATTTTCTCTTCAGCTGCTGAGCAAGAGAAAGAATGGGCTAAATTCCTCTTCCGTGACGGCTCTATGATTGGTTTAAATGCTGATATCCTTGGCGATTATGTTGAGTACATTACCAACGTTCGCCTTAAGGCTTCTGGTTATAAAAACGTTTTCCCAACAACTCAGAATCCATTGCCTTGGATGAATAGCTGGCTCTCATCTGACGCAGTCCAAGTGGCTCCACAAGAAGTTGAACTGAGCTCTTACCTCGTTGGACAAATCGATAGCGAAGTCGAAGAAGATGCCTTTGACGATTTCTCCTTCTAAATAATTATGGCCAAGATCCACATAGAAGACAAACATTGCTTTGAAGCCCAAGGAGACATCAGTCTCCTTGAGGAATTAGAAGCTCAAAATCTCGATGTAAATTATAGCTGCCGCTCCGGTTTTTGCGGAGCCTGCAAAGCCACTGTCGTGAAAGGCGACGTGGAACACTTAGAGTCAAGTATGTGCAAACTCGCCAAAGACGAGATTTTGACTTGCTGTAGTAAAGCCATGGGAGATATTGAACTTTCCTTTAAGGAAAAAGTAAATATTTTCCAATCTGCTTACGCACTCAACATTTAAGCAGTTGAATTAAAGTCAATACACACTTATTTTGATCGAGGCTCCCCCTGTGGAGCCTTCTCTTTTTTATGAAAAACCAATTAGGATTAACGACGTGAGTAAGTTTTTCACCAGCTGCACTATTTCTATAATTTTTTTACTTCTCTTTTCTTGCGATAATAAAGCGCCACAAAAACCAGCCCCTAGCCAAGCTAAAACAGAGCTTAGCGCGACAAAAGATGCCAACGATCCCCATGCCAATTATGTAGGTGCCCAAAGCTGCGCCGAATGCCACCAAAAAGAACATGCTGAGTGGCTCGAATCAGATCACAAAAAAGCTATGGCTCCAGCAAATGAAAACTCTGTCTTAGGTGACTTCGATAACCAAACTCTAGAAGTCAATGGCGTAACTCACCGTTTTTATCGTGCCGAAAATGGCGACTATATGGTAGAGGCTGATAATGAGAAAGGCGAAATGACAAGTTACAAAGTTGAGTACGTCCTCGGCTACGAGCCCCTTCAACAGTACATGGTAAAAATGCCTGGCAATAGAATCCAATGCCTCCACACTGCTTGGGACACCAATAAAAAAGAATGGTACCACCTCTACAAAACAGAAAACCCACCTGCCGGCGACTGGCTTCACTGGACGGGACAAGGCATGACTTGGAATTCACAATGCGCCGACTGCCACACGACTAATACTCAAGTTAATTATGATCGCAAAACTAATTCATTTAACACCAATTACTCCGAGGGTTTCGTTTCATGTGAAGCTTGTCACGGCCCCGGAAAAAACCACGTCGCTCATTACAAAGGCGACAAATCTGTTGTTGATGACTTAATTAAACTCACGAAAAAATCGGGAACGACTCAACAGCAAGAACTCAATCGCTGCGCACCCTGTCATGGCTTGCGTAGCCGCCTTGATCACTCCGCCAATCCTCACGGCGCTATTGGCGATAATTATGCCATGAACCTAGCTCGCAATGGCCAATATCAGGCTGATGGCCAAATCCTCACGGAAGTATTTGTGTATGGTTCATTTACTCAAAGCCGTCACCACCGTTTTGGATTACGTTGCTCAGATTGTCACAATCCGCACTCAGGCAAAACTAAATTCCCTGGCAATGCGACTTGTACACAATGTCACCTTCCCGAGCAATACGACACTCCCAAACATACTTTCCACACTGATCCCGAAGGCTCTAAATGTATCAACTGCCACATGCCCGGACGTTATTATATGGGCGTTGACTTCCGTCACGATCACTCCTTCCGCATCCCTCGCCCCGACCTCAGCCGTCGTTATAATACCTCGAACGCCTGTAATGATTGCCATACTGACCGCAACTTTACTTGGGCAGCGCAAGCCATAGAAAAACACTTTGGCCCAACTCGAAAGGCTCACTTTAGTGAAGTCTTGCTAAGCTTACGTAATAATGAACCTGGTTCCGTTGAGCGTGCCTTACAATTATTGAGCACACCAGAGCTCACACCTGAAATGGGTCGTGCCGCAATCCTCTCTGAACTTCCAGCCACTTACTCACTAGAAGTTATAGGTCTCATTGAAACACAGCTCAAAGACCCCTCTGATTTGGTGCGTTATGCTGCAGTAGAAATCTGTGACCCCTTATCAAACGCTGAAAAAATTCGTCTCTTAGCTCCCATCCTAAAAGATAAAGTTCGCAGCGTGCGCCAAGAAGCTGCTTTTGTGCTTTCTTCGATTCCTGAAATGGAATTCCCTTCCAAAGATCGTCATGCTCGTAAAGTTGCCGAAGAAGAATTCATTCAGGCTAATGAAAGTACTGGTGATTCACCTGGTGGACTCTTGCGCTATGGCATCTTTATGGAGCGCAAAGGCCAACAAGAAGAAGCTCTGAAGCTTTACCAAGCTTCCTTGAAAGTTGATAAGCTTTTCCACCCTGCTCGCAGCTCCATGGCCACACTCTATTCACGTCAAGGTAAAAATGACTTAGCTGAAAAAGAGTTACGCACCATCATCACTCAGTATCCTCAACTAGCTCAGTTCCAGTATATGATTGGTCAATTACTTGCAGAAGAAAAGCGCTATATGGAAGCTCAGAAACACTTCGCGAAAGCCGCAGATTTACCCAATTGTCCTCCACAAGTATTCCGTAACTGGGGTTTGACTATGGAAAAAATGGGTCAACATGAGCAAGCATTAAAAATATATGCCCGTGGTTTACAGATCTACCCAGGTTACGGTGAATTACGCGCCTTCATCCAACGTATTGAGGGAGCCAAACAGCAGCAGCAAGAACGCGAACAAAGACGCCAGCAGCAACTGCAGCAGCAACAAGCTCCACCTCAATAAAAGCGCCTCTAGCAATTGTTGTAAAAATACAACAATTGCTAACTCTTCTTACTCAGACTAAGATAGCATCGACGTCTTTAGTCCAGATACTAGGCTCGCAATCAAGCACCGTGAACTCACACAGATATATTTAACTGAGTTTAACCTGAATCCGTGAGCTGATCTTAAAAAACAGCTTAAAAACAAGAAAACCTGTTGGTTTATAGTAATTTAAGTTACGACACCAAAATCACCCAACAGGTTTTCTCATGAATAAAGCATTTAAACTCGACACAGGCAATGATTCCCTTCACAGTATTGGCGGAATATTTTTAGGTGGCCAAGTCCTTCAACAAAGTGAAATTGACGATGAGTTCAATACAGATCACAAGGCCAATCATATCTTTCAAGATCTAGATATTTTCAAATCACAGGTGGGGTTACTGATTCAGGGGCGTGAACGCTTCACAGATATTAGTCAGTTTCGTGAAAACGAAGTCTTTATGAAATCACTTGGATTAAACAAAGTTCCATCCGAGGAACGTTTGCGTCAACGACTAGAAATCATGTCTTCTGAGCATGAAGTGCATTTAAAATCAGCGAATACAAACCTGCTCAAAAAACAGTGTATAGGTAATATATCAAAAGGGGGGATGAATTTTATTCCACTCGATATGGATGTATCACCCATGGATAACTCCGGTAGCCATAAAGAAAATGTGAGTTGGACATATAAAAATCATGACGGATTTTCTCCCATGTTTGCCTACCTTGGAACTGAGGGCTTTATGCTAAATAATGAGCTGCGTCCAGGTTCACAGCATGCACAAAAAGGGATGCCAGAGTTCTTAGATGACAGCTTTACTATGATCAAAAAATTAAAGCTTAAGCACCCCGTACTACTTCGTTTAGATTCCGCTCACGATGCTGAGGTTAATTTCGGACACCTTCCTGATGATCAATATTTTCTGATTAAACGGAACCTTAGAAAGGAATCTAAAGAACAGTGGCTATCCAACGCACGGCGTTTAGGGCGACAGCTTAAATCTCGAGATGGTAAGAGTGTCTTTGTCGGTGAACTCCATCACAAACATCCTGGAAACAATGAAGAACATAAAGTGGTTCCTGTTATTTTTAAAGTTACGGAACGACTCGAAGATCAAGATGGCAATCGACTTTTGATGCCAGAAATCGAAGTGGAGACCTATTGGACGAATTTACCTTTAGAAGCCGAGGATGTGATCGAACTTTATCACGATCATGGAACCAGTGAGCAGTTCCATAGCGAATTGAAGAGCGATATGAATGTAGAGCGTTTACCCTCAGGGAAATTTAAAGCGAATCAATTCTTTTTGCACTGCGCTATGCTCGCTTTTAATGTGCTCAGAGTCATTGGTAATCACCTTATCCATAATAAATCTTTGGCTCCAATTAAAATCAAAGCCCAACGACGCCGCCTACGGTGCGTGATACGTGACTTGATTTTAACCGCTTGTAAACACGTAAAGCACGCAGGAGATGAAACTCTCAAGTTTGGTCGACATAGCCCTTGGTTTAAGCTGTATCAAAAAATATCATTTAGCCTTTAATCCACTAATAAGAAGTTTATTGCAAAGCTCTTTTATTGAGTTTTGTGCTTTACTCTGTCCAAGTTGGGTGAATTGCCTTAGAAATTGCTATATTTACTATCCTTAGACACCTGATCACGAGCGATAGGCTTAAGAAATAAGGACATCTCACAATCTGGGATAAAAACGATCTAAGAATTACTCGACCAAACCATTATCTCATGAATCTCAAAACCTGATCACGAATTCAGGTTCATTTAGAAAAGTATACGGGTCCCATCAAAGGTAAATTCAACTCAACACATGCCAAAAAACTGATTATATCTTTCACTTCACAGGCATATAAGACACGTGATTGTAAAGAGCAAATCCGCATGAGCTTTATGCGAATTAAAAAAGATTTAAACAATAGTGATTCTCTCATCCAAACTTGCAAAAAAGAACTAAAAAGTGTCTTAGTTTCTCCTGAATTCCTCTACAATGGAACTTACAATAAAACTAAAAAGGGAAAGCAGCCCGTAAGTCAGTACTTACTCGCTCAACGACTCTCCTATTTCCTATGGGGAACTCTACCCGACAATGAACTCCTCGATCTAGCTCAGAAAAAACAACTCTTCAACAAAAAGACTTTCCTCGCACAAGTTGATCGTTTACTTGATGATCCGCGTTCAAAAACTTTTACTGAGCTCTTTGCTCGCGAATGGTTAGCCTTAGATGAAATCAAAAAATCATCCTCCAAGTGGCCCCTCGTTCACGCACGCTTTTATCAACCCATACACTTTGTCGATTACCTTATCCGCGATAACCGCCCACTCATGGAACTCATCGATTCAAACGTCACTTATGCCAACCCCTTCCTCAAAGCTTACTACGACAAAAAAGATGGTGCTCAAATCAAAAACACCTCGAAGAGTCGCGGGGTTGAAGTCATTGTCCAAGAACACAGTAGAATCACCTTGGATAACACCCTCAATCGTGGTGGCATCCTCACCATGCCTAGTATTTTAAGCATGTATTCTGGCAAGCGCCGTACGAGTCCCATTCTTCGCGGTGTCTGGGTTCTAGAGCGCATCCTTGGTGATCACTTAGGTGAAGCCCCCATGGACGTCCCCCCCATCCCCAAAGCTAAGCCAGGACAAAAACTTACCTTTAGACAAATTTTTGAACTCCACCAAAGTTCTGATAGCTGTGCAATATGTCACCAAAAAATCGACCCCATCGGTTTTGGACTCGAAAATTATGACTATGACGGAAAATTTCGCCCCTCAGGGCCTGAAGTTGACTCTTCTGGTATGACTCCAGATGGTCGAGAATTCAAAGACTTTGCCGAACTCAAAAAACTACTGGTGAAACGTTATGATGAAGACATCATCCATAACATCAGTAAAAAAATGTATACCTATGCGCTAGCTCGAGGCATGGAAGCCCCCGATCGCCCCATTGTGGATGCGATTTCAAATAAAATGATCGAAACAGACGGCACTTATCGCGACCTCATCCGCGAAGTTGTGACCAGCGCTGCTTTCACCAGCATGATTGTAGAATAGGAGAAAAATTATGTCTTACCAACTTTCACGTCGTTCACTTCTCAAAGGGGCAGGAGTCGCTATGCCTCTTCCCTACCTTAATCTCATGGCTAAATCACAGGATTCCGCCGCGCAAAAAAAGCGCTTTGTCGCCCTTTTTAAACCCAATGGTGTACACCCTCCAACTTGGTCCATTAATGATGGTAAAGAGCACGACTACCAAATGTCAGCACTCATGCGCCCGCTTCAACACCACAAAAAAGACTTACTCATTCTTGATAATATTGGTAATAAACACCAAGCTAGTCATCATGGCTGGAACTTCCTATGCGGCAATCTACGCCCTCAGGAAGCCTCTGTCGATCAGGTCATTGCGGATAAAATCGGCCAAGACACGAGCTTCCGTTCTCTAGAGTTAACCACTGAAGGGGTTTTCACTAATCAGCCCGACTGCAGTTACATTTCCTACGATAGTAAAGGCCGTTTCATCCCTCGTGAAAGTGACCCCCAACTCGTCTTTGACAAACTCTTCCGCAGCCCCATGAGTAGTGCGTCCAAAAGACGTGAAATGGCGAGTATTCTCGATGGCGTTAGAGATAATGCAGCTCACCTCAAACGCCGCGTCGGCAAAGAGGATGCTCAAACTTTAGATGAGTATTATACCATCGTTAGGGAAACAGAGAAAAAGCTTGCGCTGGCCGCAATAACTAGCAAAAGCCAAATCGACACTTCAAAATTCAAACGGCCTTCCACCTGTTCCAACCTTGACGAGCAAGTCACGTCCATGCTAGACATCATGGCACTCGCTCTATGGACTGATACCACTCGCGTTAGCACCTACATGCTTGGCAACGATAATAGCCGCCTAATTTTTGATTTCCTAGGGGTCGATGAACAACACCACTGGCTCTCTCATTTCTTCCGCAATTTCAGTATTGGCAATGTCACTAAACTCAATAAAATCAATTACTGGCACATGCAGAAGTTTGCCTACTTCATGGACAAACTAAAATCCTTTAAGGATGGCAATGACACTCTACTTGATAACACTTTAATTTTTTACGGCAGTAGTATGGGCCATAGTGACACCCACGCAGGCAGTCGCATCCCCGCCGTTTTTGGCGGTGGTAAAAACATCGTTAAAACTGGGCGTTACGTCAATCATGCACAGGCCCAAGATCCACGCGGACTTCACATGGCTCTACTCAAGCAGTACGGAGTTGAAAAAGACACCTTCCAACGCTACGATAAAACAATGTCGGGTCTAGCTGATTCTAATTACGAACATTTTAAAACCAAGCAATACCCCAAATACATCAAAGAAGAAAATGGCATTATAAAACTTCAAGGTAATCTACGCCAAAGTCAAAATATCGATACGCCTCGACTTCACCTCATGAAAGTGGATAATGCCAAGTCTGTTAAAATCGAAGTAGCTTTCAAGAACTTCAACTCAGTTAACCTCGCTTATTACTGCACAAGAGATGTCTATATAGAAGCTAAAGGCAAGAACGAAAATGGTCACTGGATGATCTCTGAAATCACGAAGATCGAAGAAGTTAAATGAAACGTTTTACGCTTATTGAACTTTTGGTTGTAATTGCAGTAATCGCAATTTTATCATCGTTACTACTGCCCTCTTTGGGGAAAGCGCGACGAACTTCTCAAACCGCTGTCAGCATGGGAAATATGAAGCAAATCAACATGGCCATGTTCATGTACCTAGATGACAATAAGGGGCGCTTCCCACCTGGGCGAAGTCCTGTCAATTATGCTTGGGATGATTATATAAGTTCTTATCTTGGCATCGAAATGACCGAAGCGGAGAAAGCGGCGGCGAACCCAACTTATCGCGCGAGCTTTAATTTATTAAAATGCCCCCTTGATGACATCCCGAGAGTCAATGGTAATGGTATACCCAGAAGCTATCAAGTTAATAGCTATACGACAGGCGGGTCAAAAAGAACATTCGATTATAGCACCCCTCTCTATGTTCAAGAGCTCCCTGATCCCACCGCAACTATCATCATAAATGAACAAGTAAAGTCACATAATCCTGTTGGCTCTGGCTCAAATGTCATTATGATGCACGACACCAATTTAGTCGAAGTCACAACGGGTATCGTTCTGAGTGGTGGAGTTCAATATAACGCCAACCACCATAAAAATGGATTTAAAAATCCTGTCGTGCTCGCCGATGGTCACGCTGAAATCATGTACATGCCCACAACGACCGTCAATAATAATTACCTCTGGAATTCCAAGGTATACTAAGACACTAAAATGGAGAGACTCAAATGAAACGTTTTACTCTTATCGAACTCTTGGTCGTCGTTGCTATAATAGGTATCTTAACTTCCTTGCTACTCCCCGTTCTCGGAAAAGCTAGGAAACAAGCTTCAGCTACATCATGTACGAGTCGATTAAAACAAAACTTCACCATGATTCAATTAATGGTGGATGATCACGATGGCTACTTTAACCATAGGCGGATTTCGCAGCATTACCCCGATTCAGCCCAAGTCTGGAGCGAGCGAGTTTTAAGTGATTACTGGTCTGGTGGAAGTAAAAAGAATGTTGTATGCCCGCTACAAGAAGAAGCCGCAATGCGGAGAGCTAATGATAACCGTGTCGCCTATGGTGCACCCAATACTACTCAATTAAGTGATGCCGCTAATCCAGAAGAAATCCATTTACTCAATGGAAACTCCAAAACAGGTGTTTCAGGAGTGTGGAAAAACGGCCTCGAAATCACCAAGCGCTGGTTGCTAGTTGATTCTTATTTTGACCCTTGGAAAGCACCCACTCCAACAATCTCAAACTTAAATGAGAGTAAGATTCACTTACTTCACCTAGAAAAAGCCAATATTGCTTTTGTTGATGGACATGTAGAAGCATACAATAGTACCCAAGTACTTTATGATTTAGGTTTTAATAAAGTTCTAAGCGAAGACTATGCGATAATAGAAAAGTAAACTATCTTGGCTTTCCCCATGCTTATACTGCCACCACCCATATATTACAAATTGATTAAATTCTAGCTTCTGTTCTTGCTCAAAACTTAGTTCTCATATTTCTTAAAAGAAAAGGAGTTTTATCATGAATCATCTTCATTTAAGCAATAGTGAGTTTTCGGTCTTATCAAACACAGGTCACTTCCATAGCGAAGACCTTTTATGCCATTTATTAGACTTAGGAGCTCGTCTTCTCCCCTCTCACAAGCCCAACCTTGCTGAAGTCGTCAAAGAACTCGAATTAGAAGAGAGCATGGGTAATGAAAACAATTGGGAAGAATGGTATCATGAGCAAATGAAAGATTCCTTAGAGAATGAAACGAGGCGCATGACCTTGATGATAGAACGAATGATTTCTTCTCTCTCTCAACTTAAAACTGAGGACATCTCCAATTATTGTCGTGAACGTTTAATTACTGATTCATTCATTGGTAGCGAGGCTAAGCATGCCATCCTACATAAAATAGCCCTCGAAAATAAATGTACTTTAAAAATGGCCAATAAAGACTCAGCATACGATGGCTATATCAACGAACATCCCGTGATCATTAAACATTATCACACTAGCCACGATGATGCTATAGAAGAACTTACTCAAGCGAGTACCATTTTCTATGAGCTACATGAAGATGAAATCGAACTCATTTACGAAATGGCCAGCTGAACTAAAACTAACTATACGTTTATGGATAGGTATCCATAAACGTATAGGCAGGAATGGTATGACTTTTATTATATAAGACATACAAAATAAAGTGCTTACGAATATTTTATAAGCATTCGCAATCTTCATGCTCCATCCTTATTTTTATTAAAAATGAGGAATCTATGAAGACATTAAATTTACCACAAATCATTCAAGGCGGTATGGGAATCGCCGTATCCGATTGGAAACTTGCTAAGGCTGTAGCCAAAACAGGTCAACTCGGTGTTGTTTCCGGAACAGCAATTGAAAACGTCATGATTCGCCGTTTACAAAATGGTGATAATCAAACCCTTAAAGCACTCCTAAACTTCCCAATAAAATCTATCGCTGAGACCATCATCAAGAAATACTATCTTGCCGATGGTAAAAAGGAGGCTCAGCCCTACCGCTTGGCTCCATTAGCCTCAATTCCACTCAAGAATGAACTAAGTGATTTACTGATTGCCGCCAATTTTTGTGAAGTTTTTTTAGCCAAAGAAGCAGGTGGAAAAGTTGGTATTAATTATTTAGAAAAAATATCCATGCCCTTGCTTCCGGCACTCTACGGAGCCATGCTAGCAGGCGTAGATGCGGTCCTCATGGGAGCCGGTATACCCGTGGCTATCCCTGGTGTTTTAGATCAACTTAGCCAGGGAGAACCATGTCGCTTAGCCATACCCGTAACTGGTGCCACAAAAGGCCAAGAGTATTTTCAAGAGTTCGACCCAAAAGAATATAGTTGGGAATCTCCGCTTAAACGTCCTGCCTTTCTCGCTATCATCAGCAGTGAAATTGTCGCAAAAACACTCATTAAACGCGCCGCGGGATCGATAGAGGGTTTTATCATTGAATCGCATCATGCGGGTGGTCACAATGCTCCCCCTAGAAAAGTAAAAGGGCAAGCTATTCACGCTTTCAGCTCTAAAGATTCCGTGGATCTCGAAAGATTTAAAAAACTCAATTACCCCTTTTGGCTAGCTGGATCCTACGCCAAACAGAACGCCTTAGAAGATGCTCTTTCCCTAGGTGCAAATGGTATTCAAGTTGGGTCAGCTTTTGCTTATTGTGAGGAATCTGGTATCGATGCAAGTATAAGGGCGCAAGTCATTGAAGAAAATCATAAACATAATTTAGACATTTATACTGATTTCAAAGCCTCCCCCACTGGCTACCCCTTCAAAATCATTAAACAAACATGGAACTCCAAAACAAGTCCCACTGAACGTAGACGCGTCTGTGACCTCGGCTACTTACGCGAAGCTAACTTAAACGACAATGGGGAGATCGAATATCGTTGTCCTGCCGAATCCACAAAAAACTACCTAGCAAAAGGCGGGAATTTGGAAGATACCCAAGGACGTCAATGTTTATGTAATTCACTCCTCGCTACAGTAGGCCTAGGCCAAGTACGAAAAGACTTTGTCGAGCCTCCCCTTTTGACTGCTGGCGAAGATTTTTCTTTTTTAAGCCGACTCACAGAAAACAAAAAAAACTACACAGCAGTTGATGTCATAGATATGCTAAAACAAGGGTGGCTGAAATAAATCAGTGCTAATCAACAGCAAAAATCATAGATTAGTTTGGAGGCCTAAATTTATTTAAAACGCACCTTTTTTTGTAGAAAATCCCTTTTCATCAGAATTTCATCCTTCATTCGAAGATTTTTCACATAAACTTGCTTTACAAGCACTTCCCCTTGTTTTAGCTTTTAGGTAGAATCTAATTAAACTTGGTAACACATATGAAAAAATCTAAACAATTTACGATAATTGAAATGTTGGTTGTCCTTGCCATCATCTCTTTAATTGTCGGTATGCTTCTAACTGGTATTGCCATTGCGCGTGAATCAGCGCGTGAAACTCGTGCCAAAGCAGAAATGCAACAAATCAAAATGGCAGTTACTCAATACTTATCTACTTTTAAAGATTTTCCTTTTAGTGGCGCATCTGTGACTAGTGACGATAACCCGTCATCTACTTGGGGAGTCATGTGGACTTACCTTAACGGGACTGCAAATACACGAAAACAGTCATTCATTAAAGGTGAAATTAACACAACTCCATGGGGTGGTAATTACACCTTAGCTGTCGACAATGATTACACTAATCAAATTACTGGAGCAGGCTTAAACAATAGTACCGTGGGTGATAAAGTCGCCTTATGGTGTGCAGATAAAGATGGCGACGAAATCAATACTTGGGAATAAGCCTACATAAAAACTTTAAAAGCGAGCCGTTTTGCTCGCTTTTTTTTATGTCTACAAATGATTAAAGTCGGGTTATAAAATAATTTTAATCACTTTCTTTTAAGTAGATATTTGCTATTCATTCTTTTGTGATTATAATAATTATACGACAAGAACAATCCTCTGTGTAATTCATGCATCCGGGCCTCGCAGCCCTAAAGTTATTATAAAGACAGAGTGCCTATTGTTCTTGTCATTTTTTTTGCCTTAATTAGATGAATTAGGCTTCGTTTGACTCCACGTATCAAAGAATTTTCTAACTACTGGAGCTGCACTCGTACCACCACTCTCTCCATCCTCTACTAAAACAATTGTTGCATATCGAGGACTTTCATAAGGGCCAAAACTGGCGAACCAACAATTTTTTTGAATCTTGCGAATGGCCTTACCGTCAGGGCCTAATTTGGTCTTACCCGCTTCATTTTTTTCGTAATAGGGAACCTGTGCGGTACCCGTCTTGCCTGCTAAAGTTATCCCCTCTTGGGTTTTTGCTGTTTTTGCTGAAGCGTTGGATCCGTGAATAACATCGTACATCCCCTGAGTAATGAGATCCATTGTCTTCTTCGAAAGATTTAAATCACCTCGAAAATAATTTTTATGCTTGGATAACAAAACTTCTTCACGCGAGTCCCAAACTTCGTCTACGATGTATGGCTTTATCAATTTCCCTCCATTTGCGATGGCCGCAACAAAAGCACAGGCCTGCACAGGACTTATTTCAATTTTACCTTGGCCGATTCCGAGATAAGCTAATTCACCAACACGATTGTGGATTTCCACATCTGCGAGTGTTCCTTTACTCTCATAGGACAAACGCTTGTGCACTCCTTCTTCAAAAATAGGCATTGTACCGAAGCCCACACGCTGATAAAAGCCTACTAAATCTTCCATCCCTAGACGTACTGCCAGATCAATGAAAAATGGGTTACAGCTCACCTCTAAAGCCTTGGTCACATTTATTTTTCCATGTCCCCAGCGATTGGCACAGCGAATGCGACTACGTGATCCCAAGTGATAAGCTCCGTCACAATCATAAACACTCTCTTCGTCAATGAGTCCACGCTCCAAGGCTAGGCCCGCCACCAAAGGCTTAATGATAGACCCAGGCATATACGCTGCTTGAACGGCACGATTATGCATAGGTCGAGCCAACTGAACCCATGCCAAACTGGGGTCATCTGAAACAGTTTGTCGATAATAATCAACTTCACGAATACGGCTCAAATCAAAAGATGGTGTCGAGACCATGGCCAATATCGCTCCAGTATATATATCCATCACCACCATGGATCCTCGCTTATCTTTCATCAAATCATAAGCAATTTTTTGAGCTTCTGCATCAATAGTCAGTCGAAGATTCTCCCCATGCTTTGCTGGGATTAAGGATTCAGTACCCTCTAAACTTTTGACTTGATCGACTGCAAAGCCCGTCCGGTTAACATAGAGAAGTTCTTTTCCGCCCTTACCTGCTAAGACTTGGTCATAGGCATACTCTAGTCCAGTGCGCCCCCATAACTCAGGAGTAAAATAAAAATACTCATCTATATCATCATGAGTGGATGGTTCACGTCGTCCTGTATAACCAGTGATATGAGAAAAAGCAAGGTTATTTTGATACACTCTCTTGGGGGTCATCACAACTTGATAACGTTTGGTTTTTCTACCAGCTAATACTGAACGCTCTTTTAAGCTAAGATCAGTGAGCCCTCGAAAAGGCAATGCTGGCTTGCGATATAAATGACGCACGACATCATCTGGCTTAATGTCATGCGATCTCCCCATAGCCAAACATAAGGCATCGAGTTCCTGAATAAGAAACTGTGCTGTACGACTATAGGAGCCTAAACCTTCTTCCACGGGGATTTTATTTAGGAAGCAAAATAATTGATTATCTTCCCAAACCAAACTCTCAGGTAAACTAATATTTTTAACTTGGTCGACTAAACCAGGAAGTACTGAATCGAAAACCAAAATTTTTTCAACTTTGTTTCGACGTAAAAGTTCGTT
This sequence comes from Lentisphaera marina, assembly GCF_028745505.1. Classification (GTDB taxonomy): domain Bacteria; phylum Verrucomicrobiota; class Lentisphaeria; order Lentisphaerales; family Lentisphaeraceae; genus Lentisphaera; species Lentisphaera marina. Next base: position 25,824 of record NZ_JAQZZL010000001.1, read on the forward strand.
TTCTTGCTGCTGCTTTTCATACGCTGCCTTATCTTTAGCTTTTTTCTGAAGGCTTATACCCAAATCTTTTTCGCGACGCCTCAAAGCCTTTTCTATTGTGCTCGTCCTCAACTTTGCTTTATGATGTATCATCGTTTCAATTTCTTTAACGAAGACAGTCACATTTTCGGCTGCAGTCCAGTATTTAGAAACTCCCGGGCGACGGTATTCTGGTAAATAAAAATCTAATGAAAAAGATGGCTCATTATTAGCTAGAATCTCTCCTTTTGATGCCTCTATTCTACCGCGCACTGGAGGTATCCGTACTGGCCGTATGATTTGCTTCTTCATCTCCTCAGTATATTCACCGCGATCTAACATCTGAACGTAATACAAACGCCAAATCAGTATGGCAGACATCAGAATAGCAATGATAAGCAAGACCAACATTCGCGGTCCAAACTCTTTATTAAATCTCTCTTTAAAACTCATGAGAACTACACATCTTCCGAATAATTATCTAAGACAGAAAAGCGTGCCAAAGTCAATGAATCAGAAATGAAGTCCCAAAACCACAAAAAAACTGGGGCTAGTACGGAACTTATGATAAGTGAGGGCAATAAAAACTTCATTGTTAACCAGGGTGAGTTTAGCCCGAACTCCAATAAATATGCGGGTAACAAAGCACAAAATATAGGCAAAATCTGTGGTGGGAAATTTTGACAATCCCCCATATCTCGCCAAACATAGGCAATCGAAAATGCGATCAGAGTAAAGTAAGCATTATTATAAGAGCAAACGGCATTGACTAAAACCATCAATACTGCCAAAGAAATCAAGGATTGATAGATCCCTCTAGCTACCGTTAAATAAAAGATGTAAATAGCTGATAAAGGTAGAAAAAAGCCTTTTGATGCACAAAAGCTTTCCAACCATACGACACAGAAGAAATTAAATAAATAAAAGCTCAAAGCTCGGCCAATCATTATTTCTGGTCCACAATTAAACTAATGTAATCAGCCGATTCAATGGGTGCTAGCAGTTCAACATAAGCTCGCTGAACAACTTCATCACGCTCCGTTCTAATGACGCGAGCCACTAATAGACCTTTAGGAATCCCCAAAGTACCCGTACTCTGCAAAAGCATATCTTCTTTAATTTCGGCATCTCTTGGCAAGTAATCTACTAAACAAATTAACCGCCCCGTCTTTAACGATTCTTCTTGATACTCACCCCTTAGCAAACCATTCCATGAGGTCCCTTGAACATTGACTGCAAATTCCTCGTCAGAATTCAAAAAAGTTTTTATTCTAAAGCTATTTTTATTTTCAAACTTCGCACGACCTGCCAAGTATCCTCCAACCATTACACCATAGCTCTCTTTGTAAGCTCGTGTATCGAGAACTCGCACACTAAATTCGTAGTTCCATTTTATGGGGTGACGTTCGTAAATGGGAAAAACTTCGGTCTGGTAAAAATTAATTTCTTTTAGATTCAATTGCTTACGCAAAGCAATATTCTCTTGCTTTAGGCGCTTAAACTCAAGCTCATCGAAATTCTTCTGGGAAAGTTGATTACGAAAGATTTGATTCTCTTCTCTCAGAGTCATTTCACTAACCATCGCTTGCGAGGGCAAAAACGGACTGAAAAAACTTTTAATTAAAGGGTCTAAAGCAGGGAAAATTTTGGGAAGTGCCAAAATGACCACAACACAAAAAAGGATAAAAGACAAGCCTGCCTTAAACCACTTAATCACGATGCAGTTCACTCACGGACATGATCATTATCGTTTGGTCATCGGATTGAGGATAATCTCCCGTGAAACGTTGAATATCATTCAATAATCCCATCGCTTGATCTTTACTACTACCTTGATGATGACACCAAGTTTCTTTTAATCTTGGCAAGCTATATTCTGCACCATCTTCATTTTCAGCTTCGGTTAAACCGTCTGTATAGAACAAGAAGCAGAAACCATCTTGAATGGCCATCGAGAAAGTGTCAAAGCTAACGCCCATATCGTTGGGAATTAAACCAATTGCAGGACCTTCTGGAACGATTTCGAACACTTCACCATCTTCATTTTTCAAAAGAACTTCAGTGTGACCAGCCCGAGCCATTTCCATGGTATTATTACTTGAGTCTGCCAAGCAGAAGACCATCGTAACAAAGCGAGCCATATCGGTGTCTTGTACCAAATATTGATTGAGTTCCAGCAAAAGACTTTCCATATCAGTGAAACGTGAACATATGGCTCGTAATACCGAACGGGTCATAATCATAATAAGACATGCAGGCAAGCCCTTACCACTGGCATCAGCTAAAACAAAAAGTGTTCTATGTTCATCAATTTTAATAAAGTCGTAGAAGTCACCACTCACTTCTTTAGCGGGAATATTGTGCGCAAATATATCCAAATGAGCGAAGTTAGGCATTTCTTCAGGCGTTAGAGTCTGCTGAATTTGTCTCGCAAACTCTAGCTCTTGCTGCATCCTCTGTTGATCGGCCATTTGACTATAAGTTTCAATCATATTTTTAGAAAGTGTTGCAACTACCGCTAATGAAGCAAAGAGTTCCAAGTCATCTTGCTCAAAACGACCACTCACTCCCTGAGAATTAACCGCACAAATCACCCCTTGCATCTCGTTAAATAAGACAATAGGAACAACCATCAAGGATTTTATTCCCGCTTCAACTTGGCTCTCAGAAAGCTCGTATTCACCCACTAAAGCAGGCTTCATATTCTTTGAAATCTTGCCAAAGAAGCCATCTCCAATGACTACTTTCCTCTCACGAATTGAAGCCACGTCTTCTTTTTCGCCACCTTCAAAAGCCGACATTGAAGGGAAGGGACCGATTGAGGTAACAGCCTCCATCGTATTCCCTTCTTCATCTGTAAAAAAGATACAAAGTGATTCCGCATGAATCGTACTTACAATGAAACGACCTAGGGACACCATAGTAGAATCAATATTACCTCCAGCCATTGCCACCGAATGGGCAAAGCGATTCAGAAAGTTCGCCACCGCTTTGCGGTCCTCGCAATAACGTCGATTCGCCTCTTGTAACTCACGTATTTTTAGTACGTGAATAACGACTAAGATACAAATTATTATTCCAAGAAGAACGTAGATGAAAACTTCCATTGAGCCCCGATTTTACTACAAATTTATTTATTAAGTTAGATCAATAAAATAATTTATGTGCATTTATCAAAAAATCCCTTTCTCGAATGAAGATAAACACATGAAAATTGACACATTTTTTACAAGTGGCTCTCAGCTAATTCATCGCACATTACGATAGGATTTTCTCAAACTTAAGTTAAATTGATTGAAACTGCTCAATTTAGGGAACAAAGCAATGAAACAATACCTCGACTTATTAGATCATGTCATGAAAAATGGCACTGACAAAAGCGACAGGACTGGAACAGGCACACGCAGTGTTTTTGGTCATCAAATGCGTTTTAATCTTCAAGATGGCTTTCCAATGGTCACCACAAAGAAATGCCACCTCAGATCTATTATCCACGAGCTGCTTTGGTTCCTCTCTGGCGACACAAATATCAAGTATTTAAAAGACAACGGCGTCTCGATTTGGGATGAGTGGGCAGACGAAGATGGCAACCTTGGTCCAGTCTACGGCTACCAATGGCGTAGCTGGAGAACTCCTGATGGAAAAACCATAGATCAGATTTCTCAGCTCATCGAAATGATTAAAACGAACCCGGATTCACGCAGATTAATAGTAAGTGCTTGGAATGTATCTGATGTTGAAAATATGGCGCTCCCTCCCTGCCATAGCTTATTTCAGTTTTATGTTGCTGATAACAAACTTTCCTGCCAGCTTTACCAACGTTCCGCTGACATCTTTCTGGGAGTTCCATTTAACATCGCTTCTTACGCCCTACTCACTATGATGGTTGCTCAAGTCTGCGATCTCGAGTACGGTGACTTTGTTCATACCTTTGGGGATGCGCACATCTATAGCAATCACTTTGAACAAGCCAAGCTCCAACTGAGCCGTGAACCACGTCCCTTACCAACAATGAAGATAAACTCTGATGTGAAAGATATCTTCTCCTTCACTTTCGATGACTTCACTTTAGAAGGTTACGATCCTCACCCACACATCAAAGCTCCTGTTGCCATATGAAAACAAGTATGATTTGCGCCATGGCAAGTAATCGTGGCATCGGATACAAAAACACTCTTCCTTGGCGCCTGAGCAACGATTTACAGCACTTCAAAGCCCTTACTATGGGTAAGCCCATAATTATGGGTCGTAAAACTTATGAATCCATTGGTCGTCCTCTTCCCGGTAGACGCAACCTCATTCTCTCTCGCGACGCAGAGCTTAAAATCGAAGGCACCGAATGCTTTACTTCTTATGAAGAGATCAGAGCTAATTGTAGTAATGAAGAAGAAGTCTTCATCATTGGTGGCGCCCAAATTTATGAAATTCTTTTCAAGGAAGTCGACACCCTTCACTTAACACTAATTGATGCTGAAATTGTGGCAGATGCCTATTTTCCCGATTTCGACACTAGTGAATGGAAAGAAATCTCGAGAGAGAAGCATAAAGCTGATAGTAAAAACGACTACGATTATAGTTTTGTAAGCCTCGAAAAGACTAAGCCATAAGTCTACAACGCATTACCACTGACTTTATTTAAACTTTTACGTGACGTGTATTTTTACCCAAAACCCTCACAACTAAAACTTGCTTCATACATATCTAAATATTATTTTCATTTTCAATGGATGAAATAATATACTGGAGGAAACAGTAATGAAGCATGAAAGACAGAGTTTTGAAAACATAAGCGTAAGTGATGACGAGTTCTACGAAGCTCCACAAGTCGACAAAGTTAAAGGCAAACAACTCAGCGTGGAAAGCCAAGTAGTCATCAGCATCTTAGCCGCTGTAAATTTCGCTCTTTTCTATTTTTTAGTTTTCGTTATAAGCTAGACCCAATCACAAAAAAAATGGCCTCTCAATCGAGAGGCCATTTTTTATGTGTGAATCTTAACTTACTTGTATTCTTCGTGGCAAGCTTTACAAGCAGCGCCTACGTCTTTCCAGCTCTTAGCGAGGGCATCATAATCTGACCCATCAAGAACTTTTTTGTAGTCTTCGAGTGCTTTAAGCATTTTAACGTTAAAGTCATTAAACATTTTCTCTTCATGCTTAATATCTTTCATGCCGTTATATTCTTCAATCAACTCAAGAGAATATTTTTTCCAATCAGCATTTTTATAATCTTTCTTCTTTTCTAAGCGCTTAAGTTTTTTAGCAGCGCCAAGCTCTTCCATGATAGCCAAAACTTTATCATCTACACTTTCTGCATATGTAGCTGAACCCATAAAACAAGCCATACCAAGTAACATTAATTTTTTCATTTTGTTTTCCTTTGCGTTGTTAGTTTATTGCTTAAATGAACTTAAAGATAACTCGATATTCTACAAAAACAAAAAGCGAGTGCATACGCACTCGCTTTTTTAAGAATATTTTAAATTAAAAAACTTAAATAATCTCTTTCATAGCCGTCATATAGCCACGAAGTTCGCCACCAACTTTTTCACAGCCAGTGCTACGGAGTGCGCGGTTAATGTCAACAATCTGCTTATTATTAACAGAGTTTGAACCACCTTCATTGTACTCTTTACCAATAACTGAAGTATCGATAGATTTCATGAAGTCTGCAAGAAGCGGCACACATGCGTGAGAGAAAAGGTAACAGCCATATTCAGCTGTATCAGAGATAACACGATTCATTTCGTAAAGCTTCTTACGAGCAATTGTATTTGCGATGAGCGGAGTCTCGTGAAGTGACTCGTAGTAAGCTGACTCTTCTTTGATACCAGCTTCAACCATTGCGTCGAAAGCAAGATCAACACCAGCTGCTACGAAAGCAACCATGAGAACACCTTTATCAAAGTACTCTTGCTCAGAAATCTCTACGTCGCCCGCAGGAGTTTTCTCGAAAGCTGTTTGACCAGTTTCTTCTCTCCAAGTGAGAAGTTTAATGTCATCATTAGCCCAGTCAGCCATCATGCCTTCAGAGAAATCACCTTCGATGATGTCATCCATATGCTTCTCGAAAAGAGGACGCATAATTGTTTTTAACTCAGTGATGAGTTCGAAACATTTAACTTTTGCAGGGTTTGAAAGGCGGTCAACCATACCACTTACGCCACCAATCTTAAGCGCTTCAGTGATTGTTTCCCAACCGTATTGAATGAATTTAGAAGCCCAACCAGCGTCAATACCTTCTTCAACCATTTTGTCGAAAGAAAGAATTGAACCCGCTTGAAGAAGACCACAAAGAATTGTTTGCTCACCCATGAGATCAGATTTAACTTCTGCAACGAAGGAAGACATAAGAACACCAGCACGATCGCCACCAGTACCACAGCAGTAAGCTTTTGCTTGATCAAGGCCATCGCCATTAGGATCGTTTTCACGGTGAACTGCGATAAGAGTTGGAACACCAAAACCACGCTTGTACTCGTTACGAACTTCAGAACCAGGTGACTTAGGAGCAACCATGATTACTGTAATATCTTCACGAATCTGCATGCCTTCTTCAACAACATTGAAGCCGTGCGAGTAAAGAAGTGTAGAACCATCTTTCATAAGAGGCATTACAGTTTCAACTACGTTAGTATGTTGCTTGTCAGGTGTGAGGTTAGCTACGAGGTCTGCAGAAGGAATAAGTTCTTCGTATGTACCAACAACAAAACCGTTTTCAGTTGCATTGATGAAAGACTGACGCTTTGATTCAATTGCAGCACCACGAAGTGCGTAAGAAACATCAAGACCTGAGTCGCGAAGGTTAAGACCTTGGTTAAGACCTTGAGCACCGCAACCAACGATAACGATTTTTTTGCCTTTGAGCTTTTCAACGCCATTGAATTCGTCCTTAGACATAAAGCGGCAAGTACCGAGTTCTTCCAGCTTAATACGCTGGGGCAAAGTATTGTAGTAGTTCATTAATAAACCTCTGTGTATATTATATTAGATTTTAAGAGCATGGCAGTTTACACGCCAAAGTCATTTTTTCAAAAGCAGAAAGTCGCCTTGTTTTAAAAAAGAATTTAGCGCTTCACTGGTACTCTATTGAGGCCATTAATTTCAGTGATTTTAAACTTCGCTCCAAAGACTTCCATCGATTTTGATGATTCGTACTTCCAGTCATAAATCGGGCCTTCATAGACATCGTCTAGAGCTATAAACCAATACCAAAAACCATCAATTGTTTTCTGTATCTTTTGCTCCCAAGACATATATTTGTAGGCACTATTTCTACGATAGGAATATTGGTCGTCATCCGCCAAATCTTTAAAAAAGCTACCACAACTGCTCATCGACACCATAATGCCCAAGATCATAATGAATTGTAATAGCTTTTTCATAATTGCCGTTAACGGAAATTTTCTAAATTACTGTAGACTGTCTCTAGATTTGTCGATTCCAGCTGACTCGCAGGAGTTACCGTACGTTGCTGCATGGGAATTCGTCCAAAGAACCAGAGCTTCCAAAATCCCATCGGCGTTTGAGGGTTTCTATGCAACAACTCAGTAAAAGTCTCAATCTTGCCCACTTCAATACCCAAAGCCTTGTGGTAAACATCGTAAGCAAATTTTGAGCAAAACTGCTTTTTACTATCGTAGTTAAAACGAAAGTGATACCACAAGCCCATACGCGACTCTGCTTCTTGCTGTAGTTTTGTTAACTGATCGTCTTTCAAACCGCCCTTCAGACGCCTTACTTCTAAACGGCCTCCCTCAGACCTTTCGACAAAACTCCTGAAACTCGAATACGTACTTCGTGGAACCTTGCTCTCGGCAACTACAAAAGAACCATCGTCATTTTGATCTATAATCAAACCCACATGTGAACTCCAACTACAGCTTGTATCGGCGACTTTTTTATAGAGTATGTTATCAATTCTAGTGAAGACAAAATCTCCTGGTTTCACCAAAGATTCAATATGTTCAAAATCTGGCTGCATGCTGTTTCCCTCATTTATTAATTTCTTGCTTAAGCATATTCCCTTTATTCATTAAAGGAAAGAAAAAAATTCACTGATGACATTCACTTTTATCAATACTCAGCTCTTTTACTCTGCTTAATTAGGAAATCGATACTTTGAGCCTATATTGCTCAAAATTTATTCTAATAAAGGAAAAACACATGTCAAAAGACAGAATGCGCAGCGTGGATTCTACTATCCAGAAAGAGCTGAGCTCAGTATTCATTCGAGAAGTCTTCCCCTGCTTCGAATGCCTCATCACGGTGACAGGCGTCAAAACCTCTGCAGACCTTAGACACTGCAACGTCTATGTAAGTGTAATGGGATCCGATCAACAAAAAGAAGACGTAATCCGTTTCCTTCGCGATCGCTCAGAAGAATTCTTCAATCACCTCAGCAAACGAATCCGCATGAAGTTCACTCCCGTTATTCACTGGCACTGTGATGATACACCTGAGACCGCCGATCGACTTTCTTCACTCATTGATTCAATTGACATCCCAAGCGAAGACGAAGATTAAATGGGACGCAGACGTAGAAAAAACCCCACTCCAGATTTTGATGGTATTCTTCTTGTAGATAAACCGAAAGAATGGACTTCTCATGATGTTGTCAACTTAGTTCGTAATCGCTATCGCTTTAACAAGGTTGGTCACTGCGGAACTTTAGATCCGCTCGCAACGGGCCTAATTGTTGTCGTTATTGGTAAAGCAACGAAACTCGCGAGCAAACTCACTGCTGACGACAAAGTATACATTACTGAGATGACCCTCGGACGTGAAACCGATTCCCATGACGAAGAAGGCGAAACAACTCGTGAAGCCAGCTTTGAGCATGTCACAGAAGAACAAATTCAGCAATGTGCGAAAGATTTTACGGGTGATCAAATGCAAGTCCCACCCATGGTTTCTGCCCTCAAAAAAGACGGCAAAAAACTTTACGAACTCGCTCGCCAAGGCATCGAAGTTGAACGCGAAGCTAGACCCGTCACCTTTCATAGCTTGGACATCGATAAAATTGAACTACCAAAAGTTCATTTCACCCTGCACTGCTCCAAAGGCTCCTACGTTAGAGTCCTTTGTCATGACATGGGCAGAAAGATGGAATCAGCTGCTTACATGAGCAATTTGCGTAGAACAAAAAGCGGACAATTCTCTTTGGATAATGCCGTTGAAGTCACTCATCTCAAAACTATTGAACGCGAAGAAGTCGAAAAACTCATTATCCCCATAGATCAAGTGGAAATTGCCGAAGACTAAAATGTTGCTCTGTCACTCTTTACAAGAACTCCAAGAACACGGCATTGACAAAGTAAGCATTGCCTGTGGAAATTTTGACGGCATCCACCGCGGACACCGCAAACTTCTACAGCAGGCTATCGATCAAGGTAACGCTAAGCAGTCGACTCCTATTGTCCTAAGCTTCTCTCCACACCCTCGGGAGTTTTTCACTGGTAAGTGCATCCCCACTCTTTCTTCTTTAGAAAAAAGAATGGAAACTTTTTCTAAGTTGGGAATCAAGGCTTTAGTCATCCTTGATTTTAACAAAGAATTAGCTGCGACAGAAGCCCATGACTTCATTTCCAAGTACTTACTTAACTCAGTAAGCATTACTGATTTTTGTGTCGGTCGTCAGTGGCTGTTTGGCGCTGGTCGCAAGGGTAATATTAAACTCCTCCAGGAATATAGCGACTCTTTCACGACCCACGCCGTAGATGAATTCTTACTTGATGGCCATGCCGTCTCTAGCTCGCGCATTCGCCAAGCCCTAGAAAACCATCAGTTCCAAGACGCAGAAGAGCTCTTGGGCCATAAATGGAATATATCGGGTCCCGTCGTCAAAGGTCTCGGTTTAGCTAGCGAGAAACTCAATACTCCAACGGCAAATATCAACACTGGCATCCCCCTACTTCCTATTTCAGGCGTCTTTGCGGTTCACGCAAAAATAAATAGCACGACTCATAACGGAGTCCTCAATATTGGTGCTGCACCAACTTTTCTCGAAAAGCAAAGACACTCTCAACACGTAGAACTTCACCTCTTAGATTTCGAAGACGATATTTATGGTGAGCAAGTCCACATTCATATTCACGCTTTCATTCGCCCAGAAAAGAAATTCAGTTCCGCCGAAGAACTCAAAGAGCAAATCCATCATGACATTGCCCAAGCGCGTCAAACTCTCTAATCTCGGATCAGATGCAGATCATGTGATGATCCTCGATTCTGGCGCAGGAGCTCACAGCATTTATAAGGAATGCAAGAAACTTCGCCCCAAGATGAATTACCTCATAATAGAAGACAAAAGCTTCTTCCCCTACGGCGATAAGGATCCCAAACAATTAGAAGAACGTTTTGCAGAGGTCGCAAAAGAAGTTTCTCGGCATAAGCCCTTAGCCTTTATCATTGCCTGTAATACCGCAAGTACACATGCCTTAGAAATCTTTCGAGAAAGATTGAACTGCCCAGTCATCGGCACTGTTCCTCCCATAAAAATGGCCGCCAGCTCTAGTGCGAGTAAATGCATTGCCTTGCTTGCGACTCCCGCAACTATCTCTAGCTCCTACACATCACAACTTATTAAAGATTTTGCAGGAGACACAGAAGTCCACCTCATACCTACACCAAACTTAGCAAAAATTTGCGAAAGCTATCATACCACAAAAAGCATTTGCCGTAATGAACTGCAAACAGAACTCAAAGCCTTAGAAACTATTAATAAGCTCGATACAATAGCTCTGGGTTGTACTCATTATCATCTCATCAAAGATGAAATTGCTTTACTCTATCCAAACTGTCAGCTAATTGATTGTTCTTCGGCAATTGCCAAACAATTTGACCGCGTTTCTCCTCAGATTACACAGCAAACATCCACTGTCGAGCACTGCTATATCTAAACTGCATTTGATCAAATCCTTCCTTTATGATATCTTGTTAAATCAATAGGAGGATTTATGAACAACTTAGATGATTTACTAAAAACGGCTTTAGATGTCTCTGTAAGTATTGTCGTTCGAAGAACAGCACTCAGGAAAATACGCACAGCAAAGAAAAGTCTTGAACTTACAAACGCAGTTATCAAACTGGTTCAAAACATGGAAGATGAGGGTCTGCAACGCGATTGCCTAAAAATTGCTGGTGACATGGCCATCTATCAATCTTGCGATGTGATTTTCCCCATCACCCAAGGCAAAGGCATGAATGGCCGTTATGCCGTACAAGCACTCGGTAAAATCGGGGGAACTAAAGCCTATCATTATTTACTCAACATTGATAATGACAAAGGGGTGAATTCTTACGACGCTAAACGCGCCATGCGAGAAATCGAACGCAAAGAACCAAATATCAAAGTGCTCATAAATGATGAATTGGAAGAAATCCAAGACTCTATTAATGAGTTTAAGCAATCGACCATACGCGCTATGGAAAATGCTCGTAAAGCACCCACTTCCGATCCGGTCAAGATTCAATCAGATTCTGTAAAACTAAAATCGGACCCTATAGATCTCGTTTCGGATTCCGATTTCGAGGAATCTCTTGAGAGGTCGGCATCGATCGAACTCATGTCTTCTGACCTCGAGAATCAAAAACTTCGCAAATCACTTGAGCAAATGAAACAAAATTATATTGCTTCAGAAAATTTGCGGGGCGAACAAGAAAAACTTTTCTTAGAGGAACAAAAATTAAACGCCTCTCTTCAAGAAAACCTCAACCTTCAGCAACAGAGTTCTAGTAAAGATCAATCAAAGGTCATTAGTGATCTACAAAAGGAAATTGATAAACTCCAAAAAGACTTAAGTCAGACTAACGATACCTTCCTCAAAGAAAGAAAGCGTTGGGTAGAAGAAAAAGAAAAACTCAATAAAGAGCGCATCGAGTTTTCTGCTCAAAAAGCTTCCCCAAAAAGCAAAAAAGATGGACTGCAAGTAGACGCCTTACAAAAACGAGTCGAAGGTCAACAAATCATTATTGACAAACTCCAGGGCGAACTCGAAAAGAAACTCAATTTCTCTTCGACTAAAAAACGATTCAAAAGTACTGAAGAAAAAAGCAATAATATCGGCTGTATCGTCGGCGGTATCATTGCCTTCATCTTCTTCATGACTTGTCGTTAAATCATTTCACTAACTTAAGAAGCTTATCCATATCTATATTTTCTTCAAATAGATCAATAGCACGCTGGACTTTTGCGGGGCTCTTAGTATCAATCTTAGCCACAAGGTGACTCATTTTCACCACTGCTTGATATGTATCAAAATCCGTAGTGATCACAGGAATACCTTGCTCTTCGCAAATCTTTAGAGCTTTGCTACTCACATGCCCTTTGGATGTCAACATTACACCAGCGAGTATAAACTCGCGCCCTTGTTCACGAGCTAGCTTTTGCTGATGATGCAAAGACTCCAAGAAGCGACCTCGGCTTACAACCAAGAGTAAGTTCTCTGGGGGATGGTCACCACTTGGACTCGACGTCCCCCCTGCCAAAGCTTCGTGCACTAAGGTATTCATCGTTTCCTTAGCTCCACTAATCACTTCGCCCTTAACCACTTTCACTACATGCTTAATGGATGGATAAACTAATTGGGAATCGTAAGGCATCAAACCGAGTAACTGCATCCCATTTGCCTCAATCCATGGCTCCACATAATGGCGAATTTTATCCATTTTTTGAGGTAGGACTTTATTTAAAATCACTCCTTTAATCGCAACTCCGTGCGCATCAAACAAAGCTTTACACAAAGCCAGCCGATCAATGGTATTGCCAATGCCACCCTCGAGAACTAAAACGACTTCAGTTTCTAAGAGTTCAGCAACTCGAGCATTGGATAAGCCGACAACAGAACCTACACCTGGGTGTCCCGTACCTTCATACAAGACAAACTCATAATCTTTATTCAAAGTTTCGGCAGCATGAAGAATCTTGCGCTCAAGCACACCTGTTTTGGGATCATCTAAAAGCTCCGCCGTATCACCTGGACCCAAAATTACTGGGGAGTGAATATCAGGAATTAAATCAAAAGTTTTTAGAGTTTCAGAAAACAATACGGCATCCTTATCAACACGCTTGCCTTTCACCGTGTGAAACTGCTGACCCAAGGGTTTTGAATACCCCACTTTAACACCGCGTTTCTGTAGAGCTGCGAGCATCCCTAAAGTATTGGTTGTTTTGCCAACGTGCTGACTCGTGGCTGCAATGTATAATGACTTCATCAATTCACTCCTTTATGCTTGGAAATACTCTTCCACAAGCTTTTTAAAATCTCTCATATCTCTCACTTCATCATCACCTAACTCTAAATCGCCAATCAACAAGGGACCATCAGCTAATTTTTCAGGATGAACACCATGCGAACCCTTTACTAAGGTGGCATCGAGTGGGATAACATCCATTAGGTAACGGAAGCCCAGTTTTTTCTTTAATAAAGTTTTTGCTGCGCTTAATTTGCCCCCGGGTCTCATAAATAATTCTACGGGGTCATAACCTGGCTTACGATGTATATCTACCGCACGAGCATAATCAGGCGCAAGGCTATCATCTAACCAGTAATAATAAGTAAACCAAGCATTCTTTTCAGCCAAACAAACGATTTCTCCAGAGCGTTCATGATCTAAATCGTACTTGCTTCGAGCTTCGCCACTACAAACTTCAGCCACACCATCAAGTCCAGTCAATAATTTTTCAATTTCAGGTATTTTACTTTTATCATTGACATAGACATGAGCTAATTGGTGATCTGCCACGGCAAAAGCGTCAGACGCGCCTGCATCAAACTGCTCTTCACCGCATTCCATACGCACTTTAATCAAACCTGCTTTGCGAAGTGCGCGATTAATATGAATTGGTTTATCGACTTCTTGAATACCGTACTCTGACAGGATCACCACTTTATAATCCAGTGACTCAGCACATTTACGAAGATCGCCAATACACTCATCTAACTCGCGAACATCTTTGGCCATCGCAGGATCATTTGGCCCTAATCTTTGCAAGTTATAATCTAAATGTGGCAAGTAAACGAGAGATAAATTGGGCTGATGCTTTTTCATAACATGTATGGTCGAGTCACTAATCCATTTCGTCGATTCGATAGACGTCATCGGACCCCAAAACTTAAATAAAGGGAAAGTCCCGAGCTCAGACTCCAATTCATCATTGAGTTCCATTGGATGTGTATACGAGCCTGGGTGCTTGGCACCATCAGCCCGATATATCGGACGAGGCGTCGCCGACCACTCTGCACTGGAGTACATATTGTACCACCAAAACATTTTTGCCGTGGTGAAACTGGGGTCTTGGGACCTTAGTGTTTCCCAAACCTTCTCTCCTGTCACCAACTGATTAGTTTGCCTCCAAAGCCAAACTTGTGCTAAATCTCGAAAGTACCAACCATTAGCTACTATCCCATGCTCTTGAGGACTGTTGCCCGTCAATAAAGTGGCTTGAGAAGTGCAGGTCACTGCAGGAATGGGTGGTTTTAAGTACTGACGATTTTTCTCGAAGAAATACTTTAGATTAGGGCAATCATCATTAATCAAGCTTTCTGTTAAGCCAACTGCATTAATGACTAAGAGTTTTTTACTCATCTAAAGTTTAATTTCCTTCAGGATAATAAACAGGCACACCATCAAAGGGTAAACCATCAATCTCAAGCTTATCTACCGTTGCTTCAAACTTTTTCAAACCCTTGATGATATCTGATTTTAAGCGAAAAACGCCTTTTTCATCAGCTTTAAGTGTGAGATTTATGGTGTTTATCTGTAAATCCAGCTGTGCCTGATCAAGTTTTAATTGCTCTTTGGCTAAACCATCATAAAAATATACCGTCATAGCACCATCTTTATGATCAATAACAATTTCCATCACAGCTGCATCACCGCCTAATTTCATGAGAGCACCACCATTAGGAGCTTTAAGTTCAAAAGATTCCTTAACGCCACAACTTGGACAACCAACTTCACAATCTTTATCAGCCTTTTCAGCTTCTTTTTTACTATTAGATAAGTCTTTCTTAGATCCTGCTTCAGCCCTGGAAATAGGTTCCGACGTTTTTGTAGTTTGTTCATCCTTACATGAGGCAAAAATGAATAAACAAGTAATCAAAGCAATATATTTCATAACTTTCTCCTTGGTTTTACTTTACACTACAAGTATGTGTTATTTCCACCGTTGGTTCAAGCATTTTTGAAACAGAACAATATTTTTCCATTGAAAGCTCACAAGCTTTCTCTAATTTCTTAAGGCTAACATCACCACCAATGCAATCTACATGGATATTGATTTTCGTAAAGACTGCTGGAACTGCATCTGCGCGTTCAGCCGTTACCGTCAACTCAACATCGGCAGGATTTTGGCGTTGCTTACCCAAAATCATCAGTACATCTACTGCAGAACAACCCGCTAAACCAACTAGGACCATTTCCATTGGGCGAGGTCCTGTATCAGTTCCACCAATTGATGGTGGCCCATCGATTCTTACTGTATGACCTTCACCACTTACACAGTCAAACTGCATGCCCTCGACGCGTTTTAATTTGATTTTCATTAAGCTTCAAAGCCTTCTGATACAAGCTCGTCAAAACCTTCATCAAGTGGAACAACTTCGCTAATTCCAAGATCTTCAAGAAGGGGGGCTGCCATATATACACGACGACCGCTACGACAGTGAAGGTAAGTTTTTAATTCTAAATCCACATCATCAGGTTCATCACCTGCTTCAAGGTTAGATAATGGAGCAAATAAAGCTTGCTTTAAATGTCCTTCTTGCCATTCGTTAAATTCTCTTACATCAAGAAGTTGTGCTGTACCAGCCTCGAGTTCTTCTTTCATTTGTTCTAAATGTGTTTTCATTTTAAATTCCTAATTATTAAATTTATTGTCCAAAAAGACCTGTTGATAAATAGCGATCTCCACGATCGCATACAATGGCTACAATTAAACCTTCTTCTAAAGTCTTGGCTAATTCAAGTGCGGCCCAAACGGATCCACCTGATGATATACCACAAAAAACCCCTTCCTGGCGCCCTAACTGACGCATCATTTCTTCGGCATCTTCTTGCTTGATGTCGTAAATTTTATCGACTCGATCTGCTTCGTAAATTGCAGGTAAATACTCTTGGGGCCAACGGCGAATCCCAGGAATTTTTGCGCCATCAGCAGGCTGACAACCAACAATTTGAACTTCTTGATTACGCTCTTTTAAATAGCGTGAGGTCCCCATAATGGTGCCAGTTGTACCCATACAAGAAACAAAATGGGTGATTTGCCCTTGAGTAGCAGCCCAAATCTCTGGAGCTGTTCCACGGTAATGTGCTTCTGGGTTTGCTTCATTGCCAAATTGATTAAGCATCACATAACCGCCTTCTTCAACTTTGCTCTTGGCATAATCGATGGCACTCTCCATTGACTCGGTCAGAGTAACTTTTGCCCCAAAGGCCTTCATAGCGTCAACGCGTTCTTGGGTCGAGTTCTCCGGCATTGCCAACTCAATGTCGTAGCCCTTAACTGAGGCGATCATTGATAGCGCTATCCCCGTATTTCCACTGGTCGCTTCAATGATTTTTACTCCAGGCTTCAAAACCCCGCGCATTTCTGCATCAGAAATCATATAATAGGCGGCGCGATCTTTTACGCTACCACCAGGATTGTTGCCTTCAAGCTTAACAAAAACCTTAACTTTTTTATTGGGGCATAATTGTTTCAATTCAAGTAGTGGTGTTTTGCCAATTAAATCAGTAAAATCCATGCTATCATTCCTAAAAAATTCTATATCAGCCAATATAGTCCTTATTTATATCTTGAAAACATAGCCGTAAAAAGAAATGAGTATTTACAATTTAATAAAATCTGCCTGGAATTGAGTTTGACAACGAGTGTATTTCTAAGTCATACTTTCACAATGATATAATATTGTTCCATTTGTCCTTCATCACTTAAAAGCTCGAAATTGAGGTATCGTAAGTTTGAGTTTTAATAACCCAAACCAAACTCTAATCTGACAATTGCAGTTTAGAACAAATTCGAAAGCTAGCAATAAAACACTACTAAAAGCATTTCTTAGTTGCATACTTTTTAACTCGTAAAACAAATAAATTCATTTTAAGATACGTAATTGTGGCTATTCAAATAGAGATTCGTTATTAAAATCTAATTTCATATCAATAGCTTAAACTAATAAAATCATTGATCCGAAAGAGCAGAGGAATCGATAATTTGTGACGGGTAAAATAGCCAAAGAACTTCTGACAGCCTTAAAGAATTTAAAATGAAATAGGAGGATCAAAAAAGAAGTTAAGCGTGAGCTTACATAAAACTAAGGAGTTCTATTATCCACAAATACCTAATTCCATATAATCATTACGAAACTTCATCATTCTTTCTAGAAACTTTTCATTATAGGGAAATACAGTAGACAAGCGTAATTTCACATACTGCCCCTGAGCATGAATATTGTAAGTATTTGTTTTAAAAACCGATAAATGATGAAATGGCACTGCCCAAGTAAATTCACTTGTATTTCTCTTAAAAAAAAGCAATACCCCTTTAGGTCTCTGCTCAATATTTGTGAAATGCATCCCAGCGTGACCATCTAAACTATCAAATAACTTTTGACTCATTTCTTCAATCAACATCCTCCCAGAACCTTTACCCCTTAACTGAAATGTTTTTATTAAGCCGTAAGATTCTCCCAAGTGACCATCAATCTCTTTATCTATACTTTTATTTCTATATGAGGTATTATAAAACATTTTCTATATCCATTTTTATTAAATCAATGGATATTTAAAAAAATAACAAATCTCCAAATACCTAATAAATACGCTTTGAAGGAAAAATGTTCACGTGTGAGGTGAAAAGTGGTGAATGAGTTAAATTAGTTTCGACCAAAAAACAAAAACTCAAAACACCACCCATTCATCATGCCTTCTATCACCAAAATATCAACAACATCCGAATGTCTCACCCCCCGTGCAGGCTTAGCTCCATTTGTAAATTTCCTTAAGAAGTCACATGTCAGTGATGAACTGTCTTTGATATATCAAGATCTGCGTAAATCAAAAAAAGGCATAAAGCTAAAAGAGGCTTTCTTACAGATTTTATTATTTTTAGCAGATGGAACTGAACAGAGTTTAGAAAGTTTTGATAGACTCAACCAAGATGAGTCATGGATAAAAATACATGGCTGTAAAGAATACTTAAATACCGCATCACTGAAACGACTGTTATACAAAGCAGATAAAATAGATGTCGAAACTATTCGTCCTTATTTCCATCGTATTTTTCAATCAGTATTAAAGAATGAGTCACCGAATGAAGTGGTCTTATTTTTAGATTCCTGTGTATACAATAACGATGGGGCTAAATGTCGTGCAGGAGTTAAACCTACCTACAAAAATTTCCAAGGATATCATCCCATCAATCTTATCTGGAATGGTTTTTATGTTGACACCTATTTTCAATCAGGACATTGTTCGACCAACCATGGCGACATAGTTAAAACAATGCTAAAGAACGCAAGCAAAAGCATAAGGGAAACCCTTGGTCCGGAAGTCACTATCATTGTTAGAATGGATGGAGGCTTTTACGATCAAAAAATCTTCAAGCTTTGCGATGAATTGGGGGTTAATTTTGTTTGTGCTGGAAAGGTTTACAAAGATCATACTTTTGACGTACATAGTTTTTCTGGCATTTATGAAAACAAGAATAGTATGTGGAAATATGAAGCTTTTCAAGAGTGCAGAAAATCATGGGATGAAAATATGAAATACAGGGCTTTAAAACTTGTTGTGGTTGAAGAAAATGGTGAACCCTTGCTAGGCTTGAATGGTCGTATAATTCTATCGAATTATGATAACTGTAGTGATGAAAAATTAATTGAATATGACCATTCTAGAGGTAAAGATGAATTAACTCATAGAGAGGTCAAAGACTTCACTAGCGAACGTATGCCTTGTTTAGATTTTCACGCTAATCAACTTTGGTACTACATGGGGATTCTAGCCTTTAATCTGTTTCAGGTTTTTAAAAGAAAAATTGCCTGCCTTTTCAAGACCTCTTATCCAACAACTTTCAGAAGGAAGTTTTTCGATATAGCGGGAAAAATCATTCCTGAGTCTCGTTCATTTACTCTGAAAATACATAAATTTAAAATGAAAGAATTGCAGTTTAATAAAATATGGGAACGATCCTTAATTCCCTGGATCATATGAAGCCAACTAAAGAACTAACATAGCTGACTTAATAGCCGGCTCGCAACGGTGTGTCTCCATCATGTGAAAAACACATTTTCTTGAGTCTTGAGTAGTTATAGCCCCCTCTATTTGTTGTCACAGTAATGTTAAATATTGAGAACTGACAACTCTGCTCCAAAAAGCAACACATCAAGGCTCTTCAAAGTTTCACAGAATTCCAATCGTATGATTTAGGAAATAGCAAATTAATTATTTTCTTGCGGTTTAAAATTCTTATGCTCCTCAGGAATGGGTAGAGCTTCAGTTTTCACATCGAGATCACCTAAAGCAAACTGAATCCCATTGAGCCAAGTCTGCAAAATCATTGGATTATAGAAAATATGCTCATTATGACCGAAGGCAGAAAAGAACACACGCCCCTTGCCATACTCTTTCACCCATAAGAGCGCATGGTCATGATCATCGCGACCACCTTTCTTGTAGGACTTGCTCATATCTATGGTTAACAACACGCGCTGATTTTCACGTTTGTAATCTTTGAATTTGTAGAGTTCATCAGAAATCTCGAAGTTCTCACCCTTCATTGGCGCTAAAATTTTATGTTCTGGATCTTCATTAAGAACCCCATACATTCCTTTGTGAGTCCATGGGTGACCATCAAAAGCACCGCCCATCATTTCGGTAATTTCTGGCCATGTCGACTTTGCTTTTTTTGCAGAAGTTCCGCAATCCGATGCCGCATGAACGCCGATAAAACCGCCACCATTTTTGATGAAGCCTAAAATGGCTGAACGCTGCTCCTCATTGAAATAATCTTGCGAATAAGTCGTGTTGTTAAATAAAATCGCATCATATTTTGCGAGATTCGCACTTGTGTAAAAACTTGGATCATCATTAAAATCAATTGAGAAAGCTCCGCTCACTTTACTCATCTCAGCAAAACAGGTCTTCCCCGTTTCAATTGAACTATGGTACCAACCCGCCGTTTTTGAGAGAACCAAGATTTTTCGTGCTTTTGCGGGTTTCGCTAAGGCTTTAACTTGAGGCATTGCTGCCACAACTTTTGCATCAAAAGATTTTTGAACTTCAGCTTTGTGTGGCTTTTGAGCTAAAAGACTCGCACTCATCCCTAAGAGAGAGATCATAGATATAATCGTTTTCATTTTTTTCCTTAATTTATTTATCGTCTTAAATATTACGCATCTATCTTCGTTCTACTGACAGAAAAGTAAGTACATGACAAACTTTTTCTATCTAAAGGCGTATATATGGACATTATTATCGTAAAATGAGCTGACTCTCTACTTTTTCGACATCATTTAAATGAGTTTCACGCAATGCTTGAATACCTACTAAGACATCCTTTTTACTTTCTATCACATTATACTTTTCACCAGGATCTATATTTAAATCATAAAGGTCTGTAGCCTCTCCTTTTTGATTAAAAATGGCTTTGTATTGACCGTAACGCACTGCCTGTAGTTTCTCACCATGGTAATAAAACATCTCCTTCCTAGGACTCGCCTTTTTGTACTGTAGCACGCCACTCAGGTCATAACTATCGTGTTTCACCTCAGGCATTGCGCCACCACTTAATTTAGAAAAAGTAGCCATCATATCTAGCGTACTTCCTAGATCGTGAATTATTCCAGGCTTCACGTAAGAAGGCCCCCAAATAACTGTGGGTTCGCGCATGCCACCCTCCCAAGTCGAGCCCTTGCCATCACGCAATGGGCCAGCAATACCACCTTGGGTTTTAAAACTAAGCCATGGTCCATTATCAGAAGTAAAGACAACAATAGTCTTTTTCTCGAGTCCTTCTTCTTTTAATGTTTTGATGATTTGCCCAACCGACCAATCCAACTCCTCTATAACATCACCATACAGCCCCATGGTGCTAACTCCCTTAAATTTATTGGATCGAAAGAGTGGCACATGTGGCATACTATGAGCGAGATACAGGAAAAAAGGCTTGTTTTTATTAACGCGAATAAATTGCTGTGATTTTTCGGTGTAAGTCTTTGTCAACAACTCTTGATCGGGCGCACGTTTCAAGATAGTTTCCCCTTGCATGAGCGGAACTTCCCAATACTCCGATTTTGGTTCTTCCCAATGCTTCCCTCTATGCCAGGGAAGTGACTTGTCCTTTTTAACTTTATTGATCAATTCCTTATTCGCATCCATATCATTTGAGTAAGGAATACCATACCAAGAATCAAAACCATGCTTCATCGGCAAAAACTCAGCGTGATGACCCAAATGCCATTTTCCCACCATGCCCGTCTCGTAACCAGCCGATTTGAACATGTCGGCCAATGTATATTCACTCTGAAGTAAACCCCCTTTCGAATCAGGGAAAAGAACACGACGTTTATTGGAACACATACCATTGCGTATTGGCAAACGCCCCGTCAAAAGACCTGCACGACTGGGAGTACACACTGGTGCTGCCACATAAAAATTCGTCCATTTCTGCCCTTCATAAGCCATCCTATCAAGGTGGGGAGTTTTTATCGATGGGTTGCCATTACAACTCATATCTCCATAACCCATGTCATCGGCAAAGATAATAATCACATTGGGTTTTTCTGAATTAGCTTTTGCGCACATGGCAAAGAATAGAAATAATATCAGTACGGTATTTTTCATTGATGTCCTCTTAATTTTTATGTTAATAATTTTTCATGAAAATATTACACCTCTGTCCCGCAGAAGTTACAGCCGGTAAATAAATAAAAAAACAATCCTTCATTAATGATTAAGAAAAAAATTATCCGCATTAGGCTTAATGCTTCAGTTTCCACAAATGAGGCTAAGTCCTAATCCTTGTAAAGTGTCATCGAGAAAACAGATTATAAAAAAAATATTTGTGAGGAAAGATGCGTTTATTACTAAGTTTATTGAGCCTTTTGCAAAAGTCATAAAACAAGCTGAATAAAAGTAGAAACATGTTATCTCAATAGTTACCAAAACAAAAAGAGAAAAAACATGAATCTACCCGGCTTATGGGATACCATAGAAAAGTATTTATTTCCAGGCTTAGAAGAACTTTTAGGCGGAGAATTAACTAAGAAAGAGAAAGAGTTTGTTCGCATCTGCACAATAACTGAGCTTGATCAGTTCAGCCATGAATTTGAATGGTGTGGATTTGGGCGACCTCCGAAAGATCATTTTAATATAGTGAAAGCTTACATAGCCAAATCCGTTTATAACTTCGATACAACAAGATCTTTTATAGACTTTCTCAAATCAAGTACAAAGATACGTCGTTTATGTGGTTGGGAATTTGCAAAACAGCTTCCTCATGAAAGTACTTTTTCTAGAGTATTTGCAGAAATCACCGCCTCTCAGCTCTGCCAAAGAATCCATGAATTCTTAGTGGTAAAACATTGTGGAGACACCTTAGTACCGCACATTAGTAGAGATTCTTCAGCAATTGAAGCTAGAGAAAAAGTCATGTCTGAACCAGGGGCTGAGCCTAAAGCCCCTAAGAAACGAGGGCGGCCTAAAAAAGGTGAGATCCGAATTAAAGAAAAAACCGTAGTGGAAAAGCAGGTCGACCGGTCACTTGAAGAAAACTTAAAAGAGCTCCCAACGCACTGTAATAAAGGGACAAAGAAAAACAGTAATGGTTATAAAGTTTCATGGAAAGGCTACAAGCTTCACTTAGATTGTATTGATGGAGATATACCAGTCGCAGGCCTATTGAGTTCAGCGTCTTTACACGACAGCCAAGCGGCAATCCCTTTAGCACAGATTAGCGCACAACGCATAACTAATTTATATGATTTAATGGATGCAGCCTATGATTCACCTTCTATCCATAAATTCAGCCATCTTTTAGGACATAAATCTATTATTGATCACAATCCTAGAAAAACTGGGGAGAAAAAGATTTTTGACCCGCCTGAAAAAGAACGGTACAAACAGCGGTCATCTGTTGAAAGAGTCTTTTCGAACTTAAAAGACAACTATGGTGGTAGGATGATCAGAGTACGAGGACATGCAAAAGTCATGACTCATCTAATGTTTGGCATTATTGCAATAACAGCAAACCAACTCTTCAAGACTATTTAGCAACTAACATAAAACTATACGTCATGATCAACTTGCGTCCATTTTTGGCTTGTTTATACTCACATGTATCCAATTTCGAGATACATGTGAGCGAGATCTTAAGATTTATCCTGGATGAACTTTTTAATCACTCTAATTCAGGACTTTTGCAAAAGGATCTATTATTTATTTCAATTTTTACACATGCAGGGAAACAAGCAAGTGACTCGCTTTTCCCCTTTGAAAAGATCAAATCAGAGCTGAGTCCTCGGGACCAGAACTACATTAAAAAGCTCCCTAAGTACGTCATCTATGACTGGGTACAAGTTCCAGAAAACCACCTAGATCCACAGGGAAGAAAAATTAAAGTTTTTTATGAGTACAGACTTCCTGAAAATCTAGATAAAACGCTTCGCCCCATATGCTTTTTTTATGGAGGTCCTGGACTAGATCCACGCTCATCAACCCCTGCTTTAATACCCATTATCAAAGACCATGGCGTCATTATTATTCATCAACGCGGCACAGGTCTCTCCTCTCCATTGCCACAAATAAGATCTGGAACAGATGTTCTACGCCTAAAAAACTACCTCAGCCGAGCGATTGTTGAGGATGCTGAGATCATTCGAAAAAAAATATTCTCGACAAAAAAATGGATTGTAACTGGCCAGAGCTTCGGATCCCTCATTATCCAACGATACATCACCATGTATCCCGAATCACTTTATTCAGCCCATGCCCATGGCTTTGCTGCCACCTCCATGCCAACACCCTTTGCGGAATCGCGCATTCTCAAGCATAAAGATGTCTTAAAAGCATATTTAAAAAAATTCCCTAAAGATAAAAAGCGCCTCGAACTCATCGCACAAAAATGCCAAGAAATTTCGTTTTCCCCAAAAGGCGAGCCAGACATTACTATCCAAGGTCGTCACACTTTCTCATTTATTGGCATGGTTTTTCTTTCCTCCCCAACTTACTGGAAAGATTTATCAAATATACTGACAATGATTTGTCCTGAAAACTCCGTTGATGTTCACAAATTACGCTTAGTTATTAACAACTTTTACTTTAACAAAAGTTTTATTTACTTAGGCAAAGAACAAGATGCACTCAATGTTGTATTCAACCGTCATGAAGCCTATGTGACAAACCCCAAACAATCACTGAGCCTATATTATCAGGCCACTCTTAATAAACTCAAAAAAAGTGGGATTAACACAGATTCTTGGCCTCTAGGAGAAGAAGCTCTAATGCATTTCTGTATTGATTCACCCATTCATAATTTAGCTGACAATACCGACCTCGGTCCTGCCGACCCCTTGCTACCAAAAGACATAGCTGACAGTCTACACAAAAACAAACAGCTTAAACTCTTTCTGTATGCCGGCAAAATTGATAGTATCGCGCCACCTGAAATCTTTTCCGAGCTCAAGCAACAATGTGGTGATCAGATGATTTTCACCATACTTCCAGGCGGACATGACTCATTCTTAAGTACACAGTTTTGGAAAGATGTCTTCATTGATACCGAAACCAAGCAATAAATCTAAGTATACAATAATGGCTGCTGTTGCCCTAGGATTTGGCGCTAAAAACATTAATTATGATGGCACTGAATACTCCGAGTAAGCCCATCTCTATTCTCACAAATGAGCAACCAACTCTATAATTCCGAGTAAATCCTCGCTAAATACCCTAGTGGAGCTATACTGACAAACACTTCGACCACTGTGGCAGCCATGATGTACTGCCCTAAAACAAATCAATATGATGAAAAAGATGGTCTCTGTAAATACTCAGTACCACTCTTTAATTACGTATCCAGTCATCTAACAGTCTTACTTATGCACTAAGTCTTTAAGTTCTGAAGTACTTGATCAAGCAAAAATTCACTCCTCCCTCATTTGTCTAGTTTCCACTACATGGAACTCGAAATGACTGTCACAGACTCAGTCACCTACAAGCAGGCACTCGTCTCGCGAACAATTTGTTCATGAAGTCCCATTTATCAATCTGTTTAACAAGAAGGAAACTCCATGAATAATTCAAGCATCGGTGTCATTGGCATTTCGAAAAAAGAAGATGAACGTCGTGTCCCTATTCACCCAGAACATTTACAACGCCTTCCTAAAGAAATATGTCAGCAACTCATTTTCGAAGAGGGTTACGGCGAACCTTTTGGTATTTCTGATGAAGAACTAGCCGTTCAGTCGGGAGGTGTTGCTTCACGCCATACTTTATTGGCCGAACTTGGCAGAGTTATCATTGCAAAGCCAACACTAGAAGATTTGAATGACATTCGTGAGGGGGGCACCCTCTGGGGCTATGTGCATTGTGTCCAACAAAAAGATATTACTCAAGCCGCTCTAGATCGACGATTAACTCTCATCGCTTTTGAATCAATGTTCGTGTGGGACCCTACAGGTCGCGCCGGCAGACACACTTTTTATAAAAATAATGAAATGGCTGGTTACTGCGCAGTCTTACATGCCTTGCAGCTCAAGGGGATTGATGGACACTATGGCAATCAACGAAAAACAATCATCCTAAGTTTTGGTGCCGTAAGTCGTGGAGCTATTTATGCACTAAAAGCTCATGGTTTCAGGGATATCACTATCTGCGTTCAGCGCCCAGATCACGAAGTTCGTGAAGAAGTTCTGGATTGCCATTATGTACGCCTACGTACAGGCGATAAAGATGAAGCACGTATGATAGTTGTCGAACACGATGGAAGTGAGCGCCCATTAGCACAACTAATTAGTGAATCGGACATCATTATCAATGGAACTTTTCAAGACCCCACTAATCCACGCGATTTTGTTATAGAAGACGAACAGGCGTGCCTTAAACCAGGAACGCTCATCATAGACGTTAGTTGTGATGAGGGCATGGGCTTCTTTTTTGCCAAACCAACGACTTTCAAACAACCTACCTTTAAATATAAAAGCATCGATTATTACGCAGTAGATCATACCCCCAGCTATCTTTGGGAAAGCGCCTCTCGCTCAATATCAGCTGCGCTTATTGTCCACTTACCCACAGTTATGGCCGGGCGTGAACAATGGATGAAAAACGAAACGATTCGAAAAGCTATCAATATTGATGAGGGAGTCATTAAAGACCCCGCTATCCTTTCGTTTCAAAATCGTTCACCTCACTATCCACACGCGCCCATTACGCCCATAGTTAACTGTTAAAACATTTATGAAAATTAAAAACTCACTTGCTATCGGCCTCCAGAGGCAAAAGCCTAGGCAGACAGTACAAAAAACATTGAGCACCTAAGGTATTAATAAATTATTCTTGACAATTAACCCAAGATATCTTTTACAACATGGCCGTGAACATCCGTGAGACGGAAGGCGCGACCTTGATACTTATACGTCAATTTTTCATGATCGATGCCTAATTGGTGCAACATAGTCGCATGGAAGTCGTGCACGTGTACGCCACCATCCACAACATTATAACCAAACTCATCTGTCTGACCATGTGTAATCCCCGGCTTAATACCGCCACCGGCCATCCAATAAGTAAAGCAACGCGGGTGATGATCTCGCCCATACTCAGTTTCAGTCAATTTACCCTGACAATATGTTGTACGTCCAAACTCACCACCCCAGACAACTAAGGTATCATCGAGCATGCCGCGTTGCTTGAGATCACTCACTAAAGCAGCTGAAGCTTGGTCCACATCCATACATTGTTTTGGCAGTGCGTTGGGCATATTGTTATGTTGATCCCAACCACGATGATACAGCTGAATAAAACGCACACCACGTTCTGCTTGGCGACGAGCTAAAATACAATTGGCCGCAAAAGTCCCAGGCTTTTTAGAATCTTCACCATAAAGCTCAAACGTACTCTTGGGCTCATCTTCAAAAGAAAGCGCTTCTGGCACTGACATTTGCATGCGGTAGGCCATTTCATACTGCTCTATTCGAGTTTGAGTTTCAGCATCAAAATGCTGATCCATTGCTACATTATTCAAACCCTTCAGAGTATCCAGCATGTGACGACGTCCTTGGCGTGTTTCTCCTTTGGGGTTACTTAAATAAAGTACGGGATTTTCTCCAGCTCTAAATTGAACCCCTTGATGAACTGAAGGCAAAAAACCATTACCCCAAAGCTTGGTATAAATTGGCTGTCCGCCAGGACGACCTGAACCTTGCGAAATGAGCACAGAAAAATCTGGTAAATTCTTATTCGCAGAGCCCAAGCCATAACTTAACCATGAACCAAAGCTAGGGCGTCCAGGAATCTGATGACCCGTTTGAAAAAAGGTGATCGCTGGATCGTGATTAATCGCTTCTGTATACATACTTTTCACAAAACAAAGGTCATCGACAATTTTTGCTGTGTGTGGCATCAAATCACTAACCCAAGCACCACTTTTACCGTGTTGTTTGAAATCCCATTTGTGGCCGGCAATTGGAAAGCTTGCTTGACCTGAGCTCATACCAGTCAGACGCTGCTGAGATTTAATAAATCCACCTTCTTTACCTTCGCGAATAAAGAGTTCTTTACCATGATGTTCACGCAAGAGTGGCTTATGATCAAAGAGGTCGTGCTGTGATGGCCCACCACTCATAAATAAGAAGATGATCCGCTTGGCTTTTGGGGCGAAATGAGTTCCTTGAATTTGTTCGGCAAAAGCCTGAGGACTCAACATTGAGCTCAGTGCCACCGAACCTAAACCTGCCGCACTGGATTTGAGAAAACTACGACGATTAATTGGCTGTGCATAATGATTATTCATATTTTTCTCCTTAGTTACGCGTAATGACTTCATCTAAATTTAAAATGATTTGGGCTACAGACATGTAGGACGCGAGTTCAACGCGGTCCAATGACTCAAGTTGCTTAGAGTCGCCTACCTGCAAAACGGTTTTTGCTTGCTCAGGCTGAGCGGAGTACAAGTTCTGGCGATACTCAAATTCTTTTTTCAAAAGTTCAATTTCTACTTTCTTTGCTTGGCGTGATGTAGCTAAGCGCCATGCGTAGTGTAATCGTTCCTCTATGTTTGCGCCGCCCTCTTGCATCATGCGCTGAGCTAAAACTCTTGCCGCTTCAACATACTGAACGTCATTAAGAGTCACAAGAGCCTGCAATGGAGTGTTTGTAGGATTCCTTCTCGCCGCACAAGTTATGCGATCCATGGCATCAAAAACTATGCTTGAAGGGTGTGGTACAGTTCTCCTCCAAAAAGTATACATAGTCTTTCTATACAAACCTTCACCCTTACTTTGCTTAAAGCTCATTGAGTTACTTTTCTCCTTCCACAAACCTGCTGGTTGATAAGGATAGACAGGGGCTCCACCTTGCTTATCTACTAGTAATCCACTGATGGCTAAAGCATTATCACGTATGAATTCAGCATCTAATCTTCTTCGACTTCCATAACTTAAATATTTATTCTCGCCGTCTACTTTCACTTTCTGTGGATCTTGAACACTTGACTGACGGTATGTGGCACTCATCAGCATTTGTTTAAGCGAAGCTTTTAAGTCCCAGCCATTCTCTACAAAATCTACTGCTAGATAGTCTAACAAATCTTGATTACTCGGCAAGTCACCCTGTAAGCCAAAATCCTCCGCTGTTTTAACGATGCCCTTTCCAAATAATAACTGCCAGTAACGATTGATCGTCACCCTTGCTGTGAGTGGGTTGCGCTTATCTACCAACCATTTTGCTAAGCCTAAACGGTTTTTAGGATAAGAGGGATCCATTTCCAAAATACTCTCCGGAACTCCAGGGAAGACTTCCTCACCTTTATTCTCATAGCTTCCGCGTTCTAAAATGTGAGTTTTACGAGGCTGCTTACGCTCTTTCATCACGAGTGTAGTGGGCAGCAGCTTATCAATTTTCTGTAAGTCTAAAAGCGCTTTATTTTGCTTTTGCAAAAGAACTGCAAATTCTTTAGACAGAGGTTTTAAGACAAATAATTCTTCACTTTTCTGAATTTGATTGGCGGCAATTAGATCATCTTTTTCGTCAAAGTATTCTAGCTGTGCTTCATTCAAATAATTAAAATGTTTTTTTACTGTCGTCAGTTCAACACCTTCTAAATCGAAAGCTTTTTCAAACTCGAATTCAATAAAGGGGTAATTCCCTCGAACTCGAATTTCTTTCTCATTTCCAACCTTGAGTAAATTATCAAATTTCTGTGATTTATTTGCAGAACTCATCTTAATTTTCGAACCTGAGTGACCTAAAAACTTAATCGTATTCAAGATCAACTGAGTGGAGTCGACTCGGTGCAGTCTAACTTTCTTGACTTTGAGTGATGACAAGGGCGTCATATCGACTTTTTTCAGTTCTTTCTTACACTTTGCGATCTCCGCATTATAAGTGTTCATTTTAGTTTGCTGCTCTTTTGATGGTAGTTTAATAAAGGGCTGTGCTGCACCTTTCCCTACTTTACCTTTTTCATCAATACTTCTAAAATAAGCCGACATCTCATAAAAACTCTTTTGTGAAAGCGGATCGTATTTGTGATCATGGCATGAAGCGCAATCCATACTCATTCCCAAAAATGCTATACCCGTAGTTTTAACTCTTTCACCTGCGTAGAGTAGAAGATATTCTTCATCAATAATTCCACCCTCATTAGAAACAGGGTTATTGCGATAAAAACCCGTCGCAACCAATTGCTCTTGGCTAGGGTTTGGAAGTAAGTCTCCCGCCACTTGCTCAGTTATAAACTCATCAAAAGGCTTATTCTCATTAAAAGCATTAACAACCCAATCTCTCCAAGGCCACATTGTACGAGCACCATCCTCAAATAAACCTCTAGAATCGCCATAACTTGAGACATCAAGCCACTCAACTGCTAGGCGTTCGCCCACTGCCTTATCTGATAAAAAGCGATCTACCAAACGTTCATAGGCCCCTTCTTTTGAATCTGCTAAAAACACATCCACTTCAGCTAAACTTGGAGGAACTCCACGTAAATCTAAAGAGAGTCGGCGTATCAAAGTTTCTTTATCCGCCTCGGGATTCGGGTTCAACTTCAAATCTTCTAATTGCTTTAAAACATGACGATCGATCTCATTCTTACACCATTCATCATTATCGACTTGAACTGCCTTTTTTTCTGGTGATACGAAAGCCCAGTGTTTTTCGTATTGAGCTCCCTGAGTAATCCATTTGCGAATTATTTCTTTCTCTTCTTTAGTTAATTGTTTCGCTGAACTATCAATCGGCGGCATCACTTCATCTTCATCATCTGTAATAATACGCTCCCACACTATACTTTCGTGTGGTTTACCAGGAATGATTGCTGGATCACGACGGCGTTCGCGACCACTCTTCGTTTTATAGACGCGTTCATGCGTGGCATATTCAAAGGTATGAAGCTGGAGCTTACCTTTAATTTCATTAGCATCTGGCCCGTGACAATGATAACAACGATCCGCTAATATCGGGCGAACATCTTTATTAAAACTAACTTTGTCTTCTGCTAATAAAGACAAGAATGGCAAACTCAGTAAGCATATAATGTATTTCATAATGATCCTTAATTTTTGAATATCTGCTTGTTATTCGTTCAGTTTTTAAAGGATCTGCCTCGAAAACATTTAATTTTTATAATTTTTCTTAAAATTGAGGCATATTTAATCATTCGCTTACGATAATATAAGTAAGTAATCAAAAGGTCCGCTATGCATCCCTCTGAAGAATTTATGAACTACTACATAAAGTATGAGCCCAAAATACGCTCATATATTCAGCGCCTTGTCTTCGACTCGACCGATGCCGAAGACATTATGCAGAGCACTGCGATGTTATTGTGGAAAAAACATGATCAATTCAAGGCCGATCAAGCTTTTCTTCCCTGGGCCTACAAGTTTGCCTATAATGAAATACGCAATTATTACCGGAAACACGAGAAATCAAAAAAGCTCCTCCTAGATCCCGATTGCATTGACCAACTCGCTGACACCTCCCTAAAAAATAGTTCTCAGCTTGAAGAACTAAAAGCATCCTTAGATGACTGCCTTTACAAGCTCGACAACTCGGATCGTCGCCTCATTGAATACCGTTATTGCGAAGATGGCAAAATTAACGACCTTGCCGAAAAACAAAAAACGACTCCCAACGCTCTGAGTAAAGCTCTTCAAAAAATAAGACAAAAGCTTCATATCTGTGTTCGAAGCAATCAAGAGCACTCATGAATAAAATTAAACTCAATAAGCAATCACGTCGCCTCTTCGAATTGATGCATAAAGTTCACGAAAATGACTTAAGTGAAACTGATCAAAGTGAACTCAATAGGATTTTAAAAGAAAGCGAAGAACTGCGCCTCATTTTCCTTAGTATGCGCGATCAACACATCAGTTTAGATGAAAGACTTAGAAACCGTCTCATAAGTGATCATGCTCTAGGTTTTCAAGAAACGGAAAAAAATGAATCTGAACCTGAGAAAAAAAATCAGAAAATATTTTTCAAATTCCTCATCATTTTATGCCTTTTGAGTACGGGTTTTCTAATAGGAACTTTTAATAAAAAAGAAACACCACATTCAGACGAAAGCTATGAACTAAACACACTACTCGATCCTTTTGAACATCATATTGCTACTATTAGCTCAAGTATCAATACTTATAACAATCGCCTGAAAGAAGGCCAAGATCTTAAAGCTGGTTGGCTTACAGTTAACAAGGGTAAAATAATACTTCAAATGAGTAGCGGCATGGAAATAAGCATCCAAGCTCCTACAAAACTCAAATTAATAAACAGCAGTTCCATACAATTAGATTTTGGTAAAATCCATCTTAAATCGGCTTTTGGAAGAAAAGGTTTTAGCGTCGACACCAAGTACGGAAAACTGAATGACCAAGGAGCGGAATTTGGCATACATATTGATTCCTCTATAGCTGCAAGTAATTGCTTCACAGGTGAACTAGCTTTTATTCAAGATGATTTCATTCAAATTATTCACGCAGGACAAAATTATTCTCTTAAAGATAGGCAGTTTATCGATAAAGAAATGTATGAAACTGCAGATAAAGTGAGAGCTCAAGTCAAAAAAGCCACTGCAGAGAAGCTCGCTTCCTGGCGTCAGTATTTACACAAACTTAAATACGATCCTTCGACCGCTTTCCTCTATCAATTCTCCCCTAATTCCGCAAGTCCACAAGAACTCATCCAAGAAGTCCATCGCAGTGAATTAGAGCCCGCCCACGGAAAAATTATTGGTGCCTCTTGGGAACAAGGGCGTTTCCCTGGTACACATAGTCTAAAATTTGATAGCCCAAATGACCGCGTTAAATTTTTCCTAAATGAAAAATTTGATGCCATGACTTATCATATGTGGGTTAAATTTGACAAACTCAATGAAAACAACAATCACCTAGGGATTTTCCTAAGTGAAAAATGGCACCCTCATCAAATCACACTGCAATATGTGAGCATTGCAAAAGGCTCATTTTTCAAAGTCCATAGCAAAGACAACTTTGGTCATAGTAGTACTTTTTTAAAACCAGAACAAATCTTGGGGAAATGGTTACTCATTTCCTTTACCTTTGATCTCGTAAATGAGCAAGTACACCTCTACCTCAATGGTAAAAATATTGATAAGACATTAAACATAAGTAGTACCCCATTGCAAGCTCCTTACATTGGCTGGTGCGACCTCATGAATTGGGTTCCCCTAAACTCTCAGGACATTCGAAACACACCCGGACAAGTAGATTTCCTCTCGATTCATCGACGAGCTTTTTCCGCTAAAGAAATCCTAGAGTTCTACGAAAAATCAAGGACTCCGTAAAACTCCAAAGTTTTAAGAACTAGCCTTTATCTTCCTCTACTTCATTGCTAAGCGTGCTTATATAAGCAAGTAAATCTTTCATTTCTTTTTCATTGGGATTTTTTCCCTCACCATGAGAACGGATACCCTGAGAAAACTTCTTAAACTGCCCTTGCAAGTACCAATCAATTTGTACATTCAGCGGTGGAGCTAACTTACTGCGAATCCCCAATCCTTTTTCACCATGGCAAGAAGCGCAGTCACGAGCATAAATTTTTGCACCTTGCTTATGATCACCTTCTTTTAAGGTCTGACGATTTTTCAAAGGTTTCATACCTTGAATATGCTTACCCAAAAAGGCAATACTCTTATCATCTAGAGTCTGAGTCATACTCTGCATCATTTTCCCTTCAAGATCCAAAGCATGTGCGCCACGTTTCCCATCACGGAAATGACGTAATTGCTGAGCCACATACCAACGTGGCAAACCCGCTATAGATGCAACTTTCATTGACTTCAAACCATGGCCATCATCCAAATGACAAGCCGTACAACGATCTTTAAATATTAGCTCGGCTTGCTCAGCCACTGTTGGCTCAGCTAAAATCGTAGCTGAAAATACACTACTTAATAAAACGAATAAAAACTTCATAGTTACCCTTAAACTTATTTTTTATAATCAAGTTAACATACTAAGCTTTATGTTACAAATATTATTGAGTTAACAGCTCTTTAAAAGATCTTGATAAAAAGTCCTTTGGCAAGCCACTAAAAATCCCCCGCAAACACCTTCATTTACATAGACTTAAAAATAAAGTATTTGACAGGCTTGAAAGTCATAGAAGAAACGCTATTTTCCGCGACCTTTTGTCTTCGGGCAATTGGAACAAGCATAATTATTAACAAATCTAGGAATTTAAATATGGCACACGCACCTTCTGCGAAAAGACATATAAGAGCCGACGAAAAAAAGCGCATCCGCAACAAGGCTCGCAAAAGCGCTATTACGACTTTTGAAAAGAAGTTCAACGCTTTTCTAAGCGAAGGCAACACTGAAGAAGCTAAAAAAGCTCTTCAAGTTTGTTTCTCTGCATACGACAGAGCAGCTAAAAAAGGCGTTGTAAAAAAGTCTACTGCTGATCGCAAGAAATCACGTCTTAATCTCGCTTTAAATAAAGCAAGTAAATAATTTAATACTACTAAAAAATACTTAAACTCGATTGCTTGATTACCGAAACTAAAGCATTCAAAACCAATAGGAAGAGATATGTCAATCAAAATTACTGACCTACTTGAAGCCGGCGTACACTTCGGCCACCAAACTCGTCGCTGGAATCCAAAAATGAAACCATACATTTACGGTTCTAGAAACGGTATCCACATTTTCGACCTGAGCAAAACTATGGTTGCTCTTAATAATGCTTGTAAATTCCTCTACTCAACAGTTGCTGATGGCGGCGATGTACTCTTCATTGGGACTAAGCGCCAATCACAAGAGATCGTAGAAGAAGCTGCAAAAGCTAGTAACATGCACTACATCTCATACCGCTGGCTGGGTGGTACTCTTACTAACCTTACTACTATCCGTAAGAGTGTTGCTAAGCTTAAAAAATACACAAAAATGGAAGAGGACGGTACTCTTGACGCAATGAAGAAGAAAGAAGCTTCACAAATTCGTCGCGAGAAAACTAAACTCGAAAACTCACTTTCTGGTATCATTGACCTTCAACGTCCACCTGCAGTAGTTGTTATTGTTGACATCAACAAAGAACACATTGCCATCAAAGAAGCTCACTCACTCGGTATTCCAGTTGTTGCTATCCTCGACTCAAACTCTAACCCTGACTCTGTTACTCACGGTATCCCTGGTAACGATGATGCTGTACGTTCTGTACAAGTTATCTTCGACCAACTCAGTGCTGCAGTTGTAGCTGGTAAAGGTATTGCTGACGCAAAAGCTGCTGAAAAAGCTAAAGAAGACAAGATCAAAGCTGAAAAAGCTAAAGCTGAAAAAGCTGAAAAAATCAAAGCAGACAAAGAAAAAGCTGAAAAAGCTAAAGCTGAGAAAGCTGAAAAGGCAAAAGAAGCTAAAGCTAAGAAAGCTGCTGAAGCTAAAGCTAAAAAAGCTGAAGAAGCTAAAGCCGCTCCTGCTAAAGAAGAGAAAGCTGAAGAAGCTGCTCCTGCTAAAGCTGAAGAAGCTGCTCCAAAAGCGAAAAAAGCTCCTGCTAAAAAAGCTGCTGCAAAGAAAGCTCCTGCTAAAGAAGAGAAGGCTGAAGAAGCTGCTCCTGCTAAAGCTGAAGAAGCTGCTGAGCCAGAAGCTAAAGCATAAGATTATTTTGATACCTTGCGACCTTCGGGTCGCATAAACAAAACTTAAGGAAAAAACAAATGGCTATTTCTGCTAAAGATATCGCTGCTCTCCGCAAAGCTACTAATTGCGGCCTCCTCGATTGCAAAAAAGCACTCACTGAATCCGAAGGCGACTTCGATAAAGCTGTTGAAATCCTCCGTAAAAGAGGCCAAGCTAAGGCTGTTAAAAAAGCTGGTCGCGAAGCTAACGAAGGTATTGTTGTTGCTAAAGTTGAAGGCAACAAAGCTGCGATCACACAACTTTCTTGTGAAACTGACTTCGTAGGTAACACTGACCGTTTCCGCGATTACGCTGCTTCACTTCTCGACAAAACTATTGCTAGCGACGCTAACGGCGACGTAACTGAAGCAATTGCTACACAAGAGAAAGACGACCTCATCTCAATGATTGCTACAATCGGCGAAAACATGCAAATCGTTTCAGCTCAGTCTTGGACCACTGAAGGTCAACTACACACTTACATCCACGGTAACGGCCGCATTGGTGTACTTGTTGACGTTGAAGGCGAAATTGACGAAGCTGGTTTAAAAGCTATCGGTATGCACATCGCTGCATTCAGCCCTTCTTATGTTGACGACTCTGCAGTACCTGCAACAGACGTTGAAAAAGAAAAAGCTATCTTTGCTGAAAAAGCAAAAGGTAAGCCTGCTGAGATCGCTGAAAAAATCGTTAATGGTTCAGTTCAAAAATGGTTCAAGGAAGTTTGCCTTGTAAACCAGCCTTGGATCATGGATGACAAAATCACTATTACACAAGCTTACCCTAAAGCTACTGTAAAGCGTTTCGCACTCTGCAAGATCGGTAAATAATCATTGCCTATGTCACCTGTATATAAACGAATCATACTCAAACTTAGCGGTGAAGTTCTTCGCTCTGACGACAACTGCATCAGCCCTGCCATTGTACAAGAAATGTCTGAGGCTATTAAATCAGTTGTCGATATGGGCGTCGAAGTTGCTCTAGTTATTGGCGGAGGAAATATCTTCCGCGGACTTAGCGCTTCTCGCAAAGGGATGGATCGTACCACAGGTGACTACATGGGAATGATGGCCACTTGCATCAATGCCCTGGCTCTTCAAGATGGCTTGGAGAGTCTCGGCATCCCAACTCGCGTTCAATCTGCCATTGCTATGCAGCAGATTTGCGAACCCTACATCCGACGTAAAGCCGTAAGGCACCTCGAAAAAGGTCGCGTCGTGATTTTTGCTGCTGGTACAGGCAGTCCTTATTTCTCTACAGACACAACAGCTGCACTTCGTGCTAACGAGATCAATGCTGAAGTCGTCTTAAAAGCTACTAAAGTTGATGGTATCTACGATAAAGACCCTGCAAAATTTGATGACGCCGTGAAGTATAAGGAAATCTCTTATACAGAGCCTTTTGCAAAAGTCATAAAACAAGCTGAATAAAAGTAGAAACATGTTATCTCAATAGTTACCAAAACAAAAAGAGAAAAAACATGAATCTACCCGGCTTATGGGATACCATAGAAAAGTATTTATTTCCAGGCTTAGAAGAACTTTTAGGCGGAGAATTAACTAAGAAAGAGAAAGAGTTTGTTCGCATCTGCACAATAACTGAGCTTGATCAGTTCAGCCATGAATTTGAATGGTGTGGATTTGGGCGACCTCCGAAAGATCATTTTAATATAGTGAAAGCTTACATAGCCAAATCCGTTTATAACTTCGATACAACAAGATCTTTTATAGACTTTCTCAAATCAAGTACAAAGATACGTCGTTTATGTGGTTGGGAATTTGCAAAACAGCTTCCTCATGAAAGTACTTTTTCTAGAGTATTTGCAGAAATCACCGCCTCTCAGCTCTGCCAAAGAATCCATGAATTCTTAGTGGTAAAACATTGTGGAGACACCTTAGTACCGCACATTAGTAGAGATTCTTCAGCAATTGAAGCTAGAGAAAAAGTCATGTCTGAACCAGGGGCTGAGCCTAAAGCCCCTAAGAAACGAGGGCGGCCTAAAAAAGGTGAGATCCGAATTAAAGAAAAAACCGTAGTGGAAAAGCAGGTCGACCGGTCACTTGAAGAAAACTTAAAAGAGCTCCCAACGCACTGTAATAAAGGGACAAAGAAAAACAGTAATGGTTATAAAGTTTCATGGAAAGGCTACAAGCTTCACTTAGATTGTATTGATGGAGATATACCAGTCGCAGGCCTATTGAGTTCAGCGTCTTTACACGACAGCCAAGCGGCAATCCCTTTAGCACAGATTAGCGCACAACGCATAACTAATTTATATGATTTAATGGATGCAGCCTATGATTCACCTTCTATCCATAAATTCAGCCATCTTTTAGGACATAAATCTATTATTGATCACAATCCTAGAAAAACTGGGGAGAAAAAGATTTTTGACCCGCCTGAAAAAGAACGGTACAAACAGCGGTCATCTGTTGAAAGAGTCTTTTCGAACTTAAAAGACAACTATGGTGGTAGGATGATCAGAGTACGAGGACATGCAAAAGTCATGACTCATCTAATGTTTGGCATTATTGCAATAACAGCAAACCAACTCTTCAAGACTATTTAGCAACTAACATAAAACTATACGTCATGATCAACTTGCGTCCATTTTTGGCTTGTTTATACTCACATGTATCCAATTTCGAGATACATGTGAGCGAGATCTTAAGATTTATCCTGGATGAACTTTTTAATCACTCTAATTCAGGACTTTTGCAAAAGGATCAGATTGTCTCAGTAAGCAACTTCAAGTCATGGACTCAACTGCTTTCACTTTATGCATGGACAACAACTTACCTATTATTGTTTTTGATTTCCATCAAGAAAACGTTCTGAAGAATATCCTCTGTGGCAACACAGATGCTGCAACAGTCGTAAAATAAGACTTTCTTTACCTCCCACTTAAAAGCCCTTTCATATTTAGCTCTTAGTCATTCGAGCTAAACTTGCGACTTTCGCACAAGGTCTTATATTGAGACCAAATTAATAGGATAGTCAAATGAGTGAGTGGAACTTTACACCTCCCCCATTAAGCACGCTCAGTGATCACGCAGTACGTAGCGATAGCCAAGCTCTAGCTGGAAAAACAATTGCTTTGTTTATTTCGGGAAGTATTGCCGCATACCGCTGTCCCGACCTCATTCGCGATCTCCGCAAACACGGTGCTCAAGTTCAAGTCTTTGTCAGCAAAAGCGCCCTGAATTTTGTTTCAGAAATGAGCCTCCATTGGACCTCGACTAAGGCCGTTATCAAATCTCTAAGCGCAGATGCTGAGCACCTGGAATCCGACTATGCTTACGACCTCTTCCTCATGGCTCCCGCGAGCTATAACAGTATCAACAAAATGGCCCAAGGAATTGCCGATAGTGCATTATCTACTGCCATGGCTTGCGCTTTAGGCTGTCTTGAATTCAAACAAACCCCCATCTTAATTTCCCCTTGTATGAATGGTATCATGCATAACAAAATCCTCATCGAGTCCATGAAGCGTCTAGATTCACTAGGCGTTAAGTTTATTACACCTCGTCAAGAAGATGGAAAAAATAAACTCCCCGAAATCACGACCATCACTCAACAATGCATCAAGGTTCTTACTAGTGAATAAACCCAACGGCATTTGCACCTACTTAATCATCCCTGGCATGGTTCTCATTGCCATGTTTACTTTAGATGTTTTTTCTTTTGCCACTTTCACCATGCTGCTTACCGGCTTGATGTTCATTTCGATCTTTAAAGACGTTGCTCAACCCTCTATCTGTGCAGTCGGGAGCTTTACATTTCTACTGCTTGGCTCAGTTATCTACGGTAAAGAACACGGGCTCACAAGTGAACAAATCCTAGAAAACAGCCGACAATTACTCTCGGGCTTTAGTTCTCCCACACTCATAACAGTCGGCGCTCTTTTCGTTGTTGCTGAAGGCGTCCGCTGTAGTGGGTGGCTGGAATACGCCTCTCAGAAAATTTTAAATAACGAAACTAACGAAAAGAAAGCGGCCCTACGCATAGCTTGCGCGGTCACTCCACTATCTGCTTTCATGAATAACACCCCTGTTGTGGCCATGTTCATTCCCGCCATCAAACGCTGGGCCAATCAACATAAAATCTCCCCTTCTCGCCTCCTCCTACCAATGGTATTTTTTACCACCCTCGGTGGCATGTGTACACTGATCGGTACTTCCACAAATCTCATTGTCCACGGAAAAATGCGACAATCCAACATTCCTGCTCTACAAGAAGGCCTTGGAATGTTCACCCTCACCCCCGTCGCACTCTTTTGCCTCGGCCTAGGCATAATTTGGATTATCTTTTTTGCCATTAAGCTCCTCCCAAAAAATGATAGTCACGACAGCGAACAAATCCGCACTTACATCATGAAAATGAAAGTAAGTCCTGTGAGCCCCGTAGACGGAAAGCGTGTTAAAGAAACAAACTTACAAAAAATTGATGGCCTTGTAATAATGAGTGCCAGCCGACCTTCAGGCAACACAGCTAACACAAACATCAGAAACTGGATCCTACTCAGCGGTGACATCTTAACTTTTTCCGGCGAAAAAAGCCATATGGAAGAACTGCAAAATATACCCGGTTTGATTCCTGTAGATTTAGATGCCGATAGTGAAGAATATCAGTTATATGAACTATTGATTCCACAAAACTCTGCACTCATGGGCAAGAGTATTGAGCAAATCTGGTTCCGTCAACGTTACATGGCGGCCGTGCTCTCATTACATCGTGGTTCTCAAGAAATCTCAAACTTCTTTAGTACTAAGCTAAAGACTGGCGATACACTTCTCATTGCCGCTCGTCCAACTTTTGTTGAATTCTGGCAAAACAGCTCTGACTTTACAATTTTATCAGAGATCGAACAGAGCGAAGATAAAAAGCCTCGCCCACCTCTATATCCTATTTTAATAACCTTCATCATGTCCGCTTTACCTGCTCTAGGACTTATCAACATCATGACTTCAGCCTTGACAGCTGCTCTACTGATGATTGCTCTAGAAAAAAATCTACAAGTTAGCCCCTTAAAATCCGTCGATCTCAACATCCTTGTTGTTATTGGTGCCGCACTCGGCTTATCGGTTGGGCTAGAGACAAGTGGTGCAGCAGCCCAAGTCGCCCATGGCCTCACCTTTTTAATCCCGGCCGACAATCCTCATTTAGCGCTTCTTTTATGCTGCCTCTTAACTTGGTTTTTAACTGAGCTAATCACCAACACCGCTGCCGTAGCCTTAACTTTCCCTATCGTTGTGGATGTTGCCAATTCCATGACTGTATCTCCGCTCCCCTTTGTCATTGGCTTAGCCATTGCTGGGTCTGCTTCCTTTGCAACTCCCATTGGCTACCAAACAAACATGATGGTTTATGCTCCAGGGAATTATAAGTTCTCTGATTACTTAAAAAGTGGGCTTCCGCTTTCGCTAATTGTCATTGCTTGCGCTTCGCTAATCATCCCTTTCTTTTTCAAATTTTAGAGGTTTTTAGCCTTTTTCACAAAAAACTTGCAAAAAATCAACACTATTTTAATGGTTTAGACTAAGTATTATAAAAATAAACCTATATCTTTCGACAGGTAAGATTTCAGTATCTACTTTATAGCAACACAACTTTTAGTGAAGTCGTTCCGTTCTTGGTAAGTAAATAATTTCTGCGT
Organism: Lentisphaera marina; assembly: GCF_028745505.1. Classification (GTDB taxonomy): domain Bacteria; phylum Verrucomicrobiota; class Lentisphaeria; order Lentisphaerales; family Lentisphaeraceae; genus Lentisphaera; species Lentisphaera marina. The sequence goes on from NZ_JAQZZL010000001.1 coordinate 66,843, forward strand.
CTTTCCAGTCGTTGTGGTACTCAGTATCACGTGGTAATATTAAAACATTGGAGATTATTTATGTCTACAGTACAAGGCCGTGTAAAATGGTTTAACGAAACGAAAGGCTTCGGCTTTATCGAACAAGATGGTGGCAAAGATGTATTTGTACACTTTAGCGCAATCCAAGGTCAAGGTTTCAAAACTCTTGACGAAGGTCAAAAAGTAGAATTCGACGTAGAAGACGGACAGAAAGGTCCTCAAGCTGTAAATCTTACAGTTCTTTAAGAGCGTTTTCTTTTTATAAAAAAAGCCCCGCATCATTGATGCGGGGCTTTTTTTTGTCTTATCAAGACTTAGGGAATGGAATTAATTTCCTCAATCAACAAACCTTGAGTTAAAGTCGAAGGTAACACTCGCCATTTTGACTTACCATCATAAAGCACATACACTGGCACTGCTTTACGACCGTACTTCTTAATAGCCTCAGAAAGCTCTGGAGACTCATTCGTCATATCGGCCTCAAAGAGAGTCACACCCTTATCGATAAAAGCTTTGTAAGTATCCGCCTTACGAATGGCAGTGTTTTTATTCCACTGACAAATACCACACCACTTAGCAGTAAAGTCCACAAAATAAGGCTTGCCTTCCGCTTCTAACTTTTGAATCTCTGCCTCTAAATAAGGTTTCCAAACAATTTCTTCAGGTGCCTTTGTCGAAATAACTCCACCCTGCTGACTCGCGTCATAAGCAAAGGCCATACTAAAACCGCCAATCAACACTGCCAAAAGAATCGCGATCTTGCGAACTTTGGCTGACATCCAAGGTGTTCCCCAAGCGCCATAAATCCACAGAGCTAAAGCCAATCCTACCATGGCCGCCATGACGCGAATAGCCCAATCCACATCAATCATTGCCGCTAATGACCAGAAGAAATAAACCACCGCCAGCAACATCAAGAAACCCATCGATTGCTTAAAGCGCTCCATCCAAGCTCCGGGTTTAGGTAAAAACTTTAATAATTCCGGCTTAAAACCAAGAATTAAATAAGGTAAACTCAGGCCTAAACCCATAGCAGTAAAAGAAACTAAAAGAGGTAAAGTTGTCATCCCAAAAGTAGCTGCCAAGGCCGCCCCTAAAAAAGGCCCTGCACATGGAGTTGCCACTACAGTGGCAAGCACACCGCTCATAAAGGACCCACCATGACCATCTTTCTTAACCTTTTGACCTGCGCCCGTAAGCGAAACCCCCATTTCAAAGACACCAAAGAAATTCAGTGCTATCACAAATAAAAGCAGAACCATACCCAATAAAAATGCTGGATCCTGCAGCTGGAAGCCCCAAGTCAAATTAGGGTTTTTAGCTTTTAAAATAATAATGAAGAGGGAAAGCACCCAAAAAGAGAGGATAACCCCACCAGAATACGCTAGGCCATGACTAAGTGCGCTACCTTTCCCATCTTTTGATTGATTAAGGAAACTCTGGATTTTTAAAGCTAAAACAGGGAAAACACAAGGCATTAAATTGAGTAACAATCCCCCCACAAACATATAAGCTATTGTAATAAAGAAACCGGCTTTTTCCGTATCTTCTTCAAGGACTTCCTCATTTGCCCCTTCTTCAGTAGCACTAGCCTGTGAAGGCGCTACACTAGATAGTTTTGAACTATCAATCGAATAAGCTTTTTGTGTTTCGTCTGACTTAATTACTAAAGTCCCTAGCAAGACTTCATCCTGAGCTTCTGCGCCTTCAGCAAAATCGAGCTTTGCGATTATGTTTGATCCACTGTCTTGCCATTGCTGATCAAAAGGCACTAGATTCTGTGAATCATTAAAGAAATAAACTTTATCATTTGCATTCAACTTCTTTAAACTGAGTTCAAAACCTGATGCTTGACGCGCCACAGTCACCTCTAATTCTTCACTTACTTCTTGTGGTAAATAAGGCTGTGCTTTCTTTAAGGCTTCGGTAAATTTAGAGTTCGGCTGTTCGGAACCAAGCAACAAATTACTCGAGAAACTTAGCGTCTTCGGAGCAAAACAATTCTCATCATTACATACTTGAAACAAGTTATTTAACTCTATCTTTTGTTCGCCACTTAAACCCGCGTTCTTTTTAATCGTAAGCAAATGATATGAACCCCCTACGTAGGCAAATGTTTTTTGACCAAAGAACATTTTATATTTTGGCGCGCCCCAAAGAACATCAATCAACTCCATTCCTTCAGGCAACTTTGCCTCTATATCAAAAGGCACCCCACTCTCACCACCATTTTTCCAGTAATAACTAAAGCCATCCTTGATAGTAGTTTTTACCAAAACTCTCTGAGTATCTTTTTCCCAAGAGCTATACTCAGGAATTATTTCCGTACTAATCAAATCCTCATACGAGGGTGCACCAAATTGCGCCCATGTTGCGTGGCTCGCAAAAAAGCAAAGCAAAAGTAAAAGTTTATTCATGTTTCTATCCTATCTATTTTTAAAGACCTGTAGATAATTCCCTATTTAATAGGATTCCTTACAAGCCTTTTATGAAATTTGTCGATTTTAGCTATAAAGCATTAATTATTAACAAGTTAAAAACCACACTTAAAAAGCCATTGCTCACAGGAGTGGCGCCATTGACTATAATGGCTGTCCCTTCGATAATCTATAGTACCTAAGCCTACACCATGCGCGCCATCGGGATACACATGTAATTCATGAGGGATTTTTACTTTTTGCAGAGCCATTGCATACAAATATGAATTCTCGACAGGCACGGCATCATCTTCCGCTGTATGCCATAAAAATGTTGGTGGCGTCAAAGCATTGACCACTTTTTCGAGCGAGGTTTTATCAACTAAGCTTGGAGTAGGATTTTCACCTAAAAGATTTTCTTGTGAACCTAAATGCGCAAATTCACCCCAAGAAATTACCGGATAAGAAAGTATACATAAATCGGGACGCGCATTTACTTTTTCTAATTCATCCTGTACATCCTCATTGCCTTCGGCGTGTAGATTTGATAAACTTGCCGCCAAATGTCCCCCAGCCGAAAAACCAATCACACCCACTCTATTGGGGTCAATATTAAATTCTTTCGCATGCGCACGTATATACTGCATAGCACGACGTGCATCATTTAAGGCTTGTGGATATTTGCTAGGCGCCACCGAATAATCTAATACAAAGGCACTAATCCCCATGCTGTTAAACCACGCAGCAACCGGATCACCTTCTTGCTCTGAACAAAAGCCATACCCACCTCCAGGCAAAACTAAGACAGCGGCAAAATTTTCGCCACTTTCTAAAGCAAAGGGAGTCAAAGTTACCTTTTTAGGTAAGTTGGGGCATAAGTCACCCCACAAATTAATCTTATCGTATTTACTCATTTCTTTCCTAATTTTTATTGGCTTCATTTTTGATAAAGGCTGCAATGTATTCGAGTGCCTCATTTTTTAAGCCCCAACCAAATTTAAGCTCTTTAGAACCACCGCGAATATAAATAATTTTGACGGGTCGATTATTTTGTCTAACGGCGGAGTACTCCACGCTTACTTTCGTGCTTTTCTGATATAAAAATCGACGCTTCCAACCAATCGGCCCCACTCCTGAAAATATAGTCCCCCGACCATTTCCCATTGTAATAAGTCGTTTCCCAAATAACGAAAATAAACAAATAGAACTCAACAATATGGTACCGAATAAAAATGGCAGGCCAAAGAGCGACATGGTCAGGTTAAATTCACCCTTCATGATTTGAGTGCCATAAATCCCCCACATAGAAAAACCACCCCAAACCGCCGTAAAGGGGATGAGAAACAAAGCTATAGGGCTCATCTTTTTGTATACTAAACTTTTCCCATCCCCAAAATCTGGCTCGACTCTAAAACCCTTCGGCATCTGTAAATCTTTAAAGTCGGCAACTTGAGACTCTTCGCTCATCTCGGCAAAAGAATTCGTTTGCCCACAAGCCCTACACAAGGCTATATCGGCACTCACATTGACGTCGTCTAAATTAATTTCGCTATCACATCCTGGACACTTATACATAATCACTCCTCAGTTATCACTTCAAAATAACAAAGCCTTTGCTCTTCTACAAGCAATCTCGCCCTTTAATCTAAACATAGAGTCACTTTTTCATTTAAACTCAATAATTCACCCTCAGTAAATACATCGAACATTAACTTAGATAATCATTCTTTGCCTAATTATCTCACTTGAATACAGGCTCAACTCCGTTAAAATACATAGATCAATTAGGAGTACTCAACTTGTCGTTTTTTCGCTTTCTTACTTTTGCGCTTTTCGCAATAGCATTTTCTTCCTGTAAACAAGAAGGTGAAGGACTTAATTTTCAAAATCGTAGCATTGCCTACTCACTCTCACAAGAACCCCCCACTCTAAGTAGTATTGGCCCCGTATCTTCCGTAGCCTTCACAGTGCAGGCCCACATTTTTGAAGGCCTCATGCGCATGGACGAAAATAAAAAACTCGTCGGTGGAGTCGCAGAATCTTGGGAAATCAAAAAAAACTCCGCCAAATTTAAATTGCGCCACAATGCTACATGGTCCGATGGATCCCCCGTCACGGCTCACGATTTTGTCTTTGCTTGGCAAATCGCTAGTTCTCCTACTAATGAATATAATTTTATCATGGCACCAATTAAAAACTCTGCGCAAGTCGCTAAAGGCGAACTTGACTTAGATCAACTCGGAGTCAAAGCCATTGACGACCACACTTTAATTGTCGAATTCGCCTATCCCTGTGCCTACTTCCCCACCCTAACCACTTTTGTTAGCTTCATGCCCATCAAAGAAAGTTTCTTCAATAAATTTCCTGGCCGCGAGTATGCCTCTAATTCAGAAAAAATCCTTTATAATGGGCCTTTCACTATCAGTCGCTGGACCAAAGAAACTCAAATCAATCTCAGTAAAAATCCTCACTACTGGAATAGCGGTGAAGTTTGGCTCAACACGATTAAAATGCCGATCATTGATCAACCAAAAACTGTTCTCAATATGTTTGTTTCAAAAGATGTCTGCATGGCGTCCTTAGATGCCGACAACATCAAGAGTGCGCTTCAACAACGACTGCCCATGTCCACATATAAATCCGGTTTTGTTCTCTATGTGGAATATAATCAACGCGAGGGACGCTTAACTCAAAACAAAAAATTACGCAAAGCCATTTCCTTGGTCATCAGCTCCTATGATGTGGTTAACAAAGTACTCGGTACTCCCGGTAACCTCACTGCTCCAAGTATCTTCCCCTCATGGCTCCCCGGATCAGAGGGTGACTTGCACCGCGAGTACAACTTTGTACCCAATCCAGTGGACTATAAAAAAGGTTCTTCACGGATTTGCGTGATTTGCAATAATTAGTAAAAAAGTCGTTCTCATGATTAAGTTTGATTTACCACAATTAAACAAAATAAAGAGAACGACTTATGTTAACAGATAACTTCCTTTCAAATTTTTGGCAAGGTTTCGCAGTTGAAGATTTTTATATAGATAGAGATAAACTTAGAATTAAGCTTATCCCTCATAAAACGGCTTGCTGCGGACGTTGTGGCCTCATGGGCAATTCTATTCATGATATAAGCGAACGTAAGGTACGTGATTTATCATGTTTCGAATATAAAACATATCTAATAATACAAGTACGTAGAGTTAACTGCTTAGTATGTGGAGTAAGAACTGAGCACATACCGTGGCTAGCACCTTATTCTAGGGTGACAAAACGATTGAAGAATTATACTGAAGCTTTGTGCCGCATTCTTCCCATAAGTCATGTCTCGAATCTTTTAGGATTACATTGGACAACGGTAAAGGATATTGATAAGGGGCGTTTAATTCGTGAAGTTACAGAGCCAGATTATAGTAGAATCAAGCAGCTTGTAATGGATGAATTCGCTCTACACAAAGGTCATCGTTACGCAACTGTGATTGCTGATGCAAATACACAGCAGGTTCTATGGATTGGAGAAGGGAGGGCCAGGAAAAATATTCGACCTTTCTTTGAAGAACTCGGTGAGTACTGTCAGAATATTGAAGCAGTAGCAATGGATATGAATACATCTTTTGATTTGGAAGTGAAAGAACACTGTCCACACGCCGAGGTCGTTTATGATCTGTTTCATGTAATAGCAAAATATGGGCGTGAAGTTATTGATCGAGTTCGTGTAGATCGAGCTAATGAGTTGAAAGAGGACAAAAAAGCGAGAAAAGTAGTCAAGCAAGGACGCTGGTTATTACTGAAAAATAAATCTAATCTTCGCGGTTCTCAAGAAATTAAACTTCAAGAATTACTACAAGCCAATAAGCCTCTCGCTGTTGTTTACATGATGAAGCAGGCCTTAAAAGATATATGGTTTTGTCCCACAGTTAAAGAAGCCTTTAATAACTGGAGGTATTGGTTTAAGCAAGTGAAAGAATCAGGAATAAAGCCTCTTGAAAATTTTGCGAGAAAATTAAGACCCTACGTACGAGGCATTTTAGCATCCTCTAAGTTTCCATTAAACACAAGTGTTCTTGAAGGTATGAATAATAAAATCAAAGTAATCAAAAGAATGGCATACGGTTACAGAGATAGTACATACTTTTTCTTGAAAATCAGGGACGCCTTTCCCGGAAAACCGTGAAGAACCATAAAAAAGCGCAAGAGCTCATTGCGGAAGCTCGCAAAGAACTTGGCCTTGAACAAATAAAACTCAATTATTTAGTCACCGATTCTCCTGGCTCAATTAAAATGGCGGAATACATCCAATTTCAATTAAAAGATAAACTCAACATTGACCTCACTCTCGATATCCAAACCTTTAAACTTCGCATCGAAAAATCTAATCGAGGCGAATTTGACTTAGTCGGCGCCGGCTGGGGCCCCGATTATTACGATCCCATGACTTTTGGTGATTTATTTACCAGTTGGAACAATAATAATCGCGGTAAATTCAAAAATGCAGAATACGATCGACTCGTGACCGAAGCCAACGAATCCATTGACCCAAAAGTTCGCAGCCATAACTTTTTAAAAATGCATCAAATCTTGGTAGAAGAATGTCCCATTCACCCTGTCTTAGAGGGCGGAGGAATTTACGTCAGTGACCCACGCCTCAAAAACGTGCTCAGGGTTATCTCTGGTGGCGACCCCAACTTCACTTACGCTAGGATCGAAGAATGAAAAAATACCTTCTCAAACGACTCTGGCACGGGATTATCACCATACTCTTTATTTCTACCGCCACTTTCTTTGCCATGCACATGGTCCCAGGCGATCCACTGAGCAGTGAGAAAGCCATCACTCCCGAAACTCGTAAAGCTTTGGAAGCAGAATATGGCATTGATAAACCCTTATTCATTCAATACGGCATTTTCCTCAAAAAGACCTTCATCCATGGTGACCTTGGCTTTTCATATACTAATCGTAATACCAAGGTAAACGAAATCATTGCCAATCACTTTCCCGTTTCCGCTAAACTTGGACTCCTAGCTATTTTCTTTGCCACAAGTGGCGCCATCATGTGGGGTGCGATTGCCGCGAAATATCGCAATAAATTACCCGACTACACCAGTATGGTTCTCGTCATCCTTTTCATCTCTGTCCCCTCTTTTGTTTTTGCGAGTGGTGCTCAGTTACTCATTGTCAAACTCAATGCAGCTACGGGCTGGAACTTACCCTATCGCGGAACCGATTCCTTTGTCTCACAAATTGTCCCCGCCATGATCTTAGGACTTGGCACCATGGCCTTTTTAACGCGTATTATGCGATCTTCCCTACTCGAAGTCATTCATTCGGATTACATCCGTACTGCACGAGCTAAAGGCTTGAGCCCCAAACAAATTTTCTTTAGCCATGAGCTTCGCAATGCAGTGCTCCCCGTCATCACGATCATTGGCCCAGCAATCGCAGCCATTACCACGGGTAGTTTTGTCATCGAAACAATTTTCACCATCCCAGGCCTAGGGAAGTTTTTTGTCCAAGCCGTACAGCAAAATGATTACACCGTCATTATGGGCACCACCGTTTTCTACGGTAGCTTTCTCGTACTCACCGTTTTAGCAGTCGATATCGTTTACGGCTTTATTGATCCACGTATTCAGGTGGAGAAATAAAATGAAAAAAGCTACTGAAATCCCCGACATTGCAGAACTTGACTTTAGTCCTGTACCCAAAAGCGAAGCTCACGAAGAAAAAATGCGCCCTTCGCAATCTTATTGGCAAGATGCCATGCGACGATTTGTCAAAAACAAACGCGCCATGCTCGCGGCCTTAAGCCTAGTAATCATGCTTGGCATCTGCTTACTCGGACCTTTAGTTTGGCGAGTGGATCCAAACCTTCAGCAACTCAATGAAGCACTGCAATCTCCCAGCTGGAGTTTTGAAGGACGCACTGCAAAAGTTATTGCAGATCCCGATAATTCCCGAATGCAAACTTTTGTCCCTCAAGCTGGCATATTAAATTCCACAGTAGAAAACATCGTAACCGTCGGCCTCGCAAGTACTGTGCAGATACACTTAAGTTGGCAAGCCCCTCCCGGTGCCCACGCCTTCCAGATTTACCGTAACGAACTCCCACCACTTGATCGCAGCACTCTTGGTGTCCCTCTTGCCCTTGTGCGTGGACTCGAATACCGCGATGCTTTAAAGCTAGAGTTAATTGATTACTACTACTCTATTGTGGCTATTGACCAAGATGGTAAAGAAAGTGACAGCTACAAAACTCTACAGGTCAATGTCGAACAAGCCTTTAGTTTATCCGATGCGAAACGCTTGGGCTTTGATGTCGAAGTGGGAGATAGCGTAGTACTTAACGCCCACCCCCTAGGGACCGATAGCCTGGGACGCGATCTACTGGCTCGCATTATGAAAGGTGGTCAAGTCTCACTTTACATCGGTATTATTGCTCCTCTAATCTATATCTTCCTCGGCATCATTATTGGTGGGATTTCTGGTTATCTCGGTGGCAAGGCAGATAGCCTCATTATGCGATTCACTGACTTCGTCATTGCACTGCCCTTCCTCCTCTTTATGATTCTCTTCAAAGTCGCCGCAGGCAACTCCTCCGAAAACTCAATCAATATCATACTCTTCTCGCTGATTTTACTTTCTTGGCCAGGAAGTGCTCGCCTCATCAGGGGCCAAGTCCTCCAACTTAGAGAGGAACCCTATATTCAAGCTGCGCGCCTTTTAGGTGGTAGTCCTCTATATATCATATTTCGACACCTCTTGCCCAACACCCTCGGAGTCATTCTCGTGAGTTTAAGTTTCGCAATTCCTTCATGTATTTTTACTGAGGCCTTCCTTTCCTTCATCGGTATGGGCGTCGTTCTACCTGACACCTCTTGGGGTGCCATGTGTAACGAAGGTGTAAAACTCATGATCACTTACCCCTACCTGCTCATTGTCCCTTCAGTTTTCATTAGTATTACCGTACTCGCTTTTAATATCTTAGGGGATGGTCTACGCGATGCATTAGATGCAAAAATGAGGTCAAGAGAATGAGTAAAATACTTGAGATCAATAATCTTCACGTCGAGTTCGATACTTATGGTGGTACGGTTCATGCCGTGCGTGGGCTCGACCTCGCGGTTCAAAAAGGTGAAACACTTGCCGTGGTCGGCGAATCTGGCTGTGGTAAATCGGTGAGCTTCCAAGCTCTAATGGGACTTCTACCCATGCCTCCCGGACGTATTTCTTCTGGTTCCGCAAACTTTCAGGGGAATGATTTACTTAAGCTCAAAGAGTCTGAAATGCGCCCTTTGCGAGGTTCGCAAATCGCCATGATTTTTCAAGATCCCATGAGTTCTTTAAATCCCACAAAAAAGATCGGTGATCAAATTGCTGAGTCACTTATTATTCATAAAGGTATGAGCAAGCGTGATGCCCTTAAAGAAAGCCTAAAACTACTCGAATTAACTCGTATTGGAGAAGCACCAAAAAGACTTAATCAGTACCCCTTTGAATTTTCAGGCGGAATGCTTCAACGCGTTATGATCGCCATGGCAATCGCTTGTAAACCACAACTACTCATTGCCGATGAACCCACCACCGCTCTAGACGTGACTATCCAAGACCAAATCCTCGCCCTACTCAAAGACCTTCAAAAAGAATACGAGATGTCACTCATCCTCATCACCCATGACCTCGGCGTCGTGGCCCGTATGGCCGATCAAGTAGCCGTCATGTATGCGGGTCAAATAGTCGAAAATGGCTCGGTTGATGATATTTTTTATCGCTCGGCTCACCCCTACACTTTGGGTCTCAAGCAAGCACTTCCCAATTCCCAAGAAGGGAAATCGGCTCAGCTTATCCCCATCGATGGTAGCCCTCCCGATCTTTTCTCTCCTCCCAAGGCCTGTGCTTATGCCGCACGTTGTCCCATGGCTCGAAAAGTCTGCCTAGAGAAGGCACCACTCATTTTTGAAGCTAGCTCAAAGCATTTAAGTCGCTGTTGGCTTCAACACCCCCAAGCCCCCTCTCACCCTGAACTTTTTTGCGGAGAGCGCAAATGATCGAAATCAAACAAGTTTCCAAACATTTCCATCTCAGTAAAGGTCGCCATATCAAGGCTCTCGATCAAGTGAGCCTAGAAATTCACCCCAATGAGATCCTCGGCTTAGTTGGTGAGTCGGGCTCGGGCAAATCAACTCTTGGTAAAGTTCTTGCTGGGCTTCATCCCAAGACTATGGGATCGATCAAATATAAAGACGAAACTCTTCCTGATAATTATTCTGCAAAAGATTTCCTAAGACTCTCTAAAGAAATCCAAATGATTTTCCAAGATCCTTATTCATCTCTCAACCCGCGCATGACTGTCGGGGAAATAATTGGCGAGGGACTAAGCCTTAGAAAAGTAGCGAAAAAAACTATTCAGGAAAAAGTTCATGCGTGGTTACTCAAAGTCGGCCTACACCCCGATCATGCCTCGCGTTTCCCCCACGAATTCTCGGGTGGTCAACGCCAGCGCATCGGCATTGCACGCGCTCTTATTGTCGAACCTAAATTTGTCATTTGTGATGAACCCATCTCTGCCCTTGATGTATCAGTGCAAGCTCAAGTCATCCAACTTCTCCAAAAACTGAAAAATGATTTTGGCCTCACACTGCTCTTCATTGCCCATGACCTTTCCATGGTGCGCCACATTTCCGACCGCATCACCGTCCTCTATCTAGGACAAATTATGGAAATCGGTCCTGCTGATCAAGTTTTCTTTCATGCCAAACACCCCTACACACAAAAGCTCAATTCCTCTAACCCCCTACCGGATCCCAAGAGAGAACGAGAGCAACCCACAATTCAGGTGGATAATAGCGAGATCCCTTCGCCTTCCGAGATCCTTCGTGGATGCCCCTTCGCAAGTCGCTGCCCTCACGTCAGTCAAATCTGTAAAACCGAGCGCCCCGAACTCAAAAACATCGACAACAATCACCAAGTCGCCTGCCATCATTTAGACAAAATAAACTGAAACAACATTGAGAGTTATAATATTGTTATAGAATTATGAGAACGAATTTTTTAAGTTTAGAATAGGAACATGTAAACCAAACTTAAAGGACAGCTCATACTTAAAAATAATGACGTATAAATTTTATAGAAATAAGAAGTTCACTACCCCTTTAATAAGAACTGAAACCAACAAATACTTATACTTTAAGTTTTACGGCAATGCCAACAACTACACTAAGCTTATTGAATTTCTTTAATTAAACTAGCTAGCTCTGTATTCTGGGGAAATGTAGCTAAAGCATACACCAAACTTTCATTCGCTAATTCATAATCTTTATTTGAAATATAAAGATTGATTAGTTTTTTGTAGTTTTCTGGTGATGGATCCAGTGTCGCAAGTTGCTCAGTCAGAATGATCATCTCTGTTATATTTTTTTTATCTATATCAATTTTATCTAATTTTTCTTTGATCGATTTTACATGATTCCTGTACTCATTTACTTCTTTCTCCAACTTCAACTTTGCCAATAATTGCTTTTTATTTTTCATATTCTTAAGGTCTAATTCATGAGCTAAAGAATCTTTGTCTATAACCGTATTCGTGAAATTTAAATACCCTTGATAGCAAAATGATGTAAATGAAACAAAGAATAAAAAAAGCACCAAGCTTAAGCTCTTATTCCTACTTAAAACTAATTTGATTAACCTAATCTGACTAGCCTCTTCCGCGACGGTTGCAAAACCATGTAACCAAGCATCTATGTCCTCTTTTAAATCGTTTGTTCTTTGGTATCTTTCATTTAAATTTACCTGCATTGCTTTCTGAATTACAGGACTAATGGACTCCAAAGAGATTTTTGAACCCCACTTGTTAACATATTTTTCTCTGTACTTGGTATTCCCATTTATCTTATCTTGAAAAATGCCTTTAGTTGATTTTTTCAAAAATGGATCGGACAAATATACTATTTTATACAGTATGGCTCCAAGTGCATAGATATCTGCTCTCATATCAATTTCAAAATCAAGACATATCTGCTCAGGAGCCATATACATTGGAGTACCTAAAAATTGGCCATAGGCAGTTGTTTTACAGTTAAAATTATCCATCTGTCGTAGGGTGTGTACAAATGAATCCTCAAAATCGTAAACCGACTGCTTCCTTAAAAGTTGCTTAGTCTCCATAGGTGTACATACTTTGGCTATTCCCCAATCCATTACATACACTTCGCCATATTGACCAATCATAATATTATCGGGTTTTAGGTCTCGATGAACAATATATTTTGATGCTGCGTAGGTGATAGCGTCACATATTTTTATAAAAATCTGCAATAAAACATGTAGAGGGTACTTATCGACGTACTTTGGATTATGATCTGCTATTTGATTTAGGATCTCTTCTAGAGTTTCTCCCCTAACTAACTTCATAGCATAAAATGGCTCCCCATTATTACCTTGACACAAATCGTAAATTGAAATAATTGAAGGGTGATCTAATTGAGAAGTTATTTGAACCTCTTCTATGAAACGCTGTTTATCCAACTCCCCTATGTCTTTTTCCGGACTCATCATTTTCAAGGCCACATATCTTTGGCACTTAATGTCTTTTGCAAGAAACACATAAGACATCCCTCCTTTGGCAAGTAAACGAATAATTTTATATCTCGAATTAGAATCTATAAGTTTTGCTCCCGCATCAACCGTATCATCAACCGAATTTAATTGACTCGATATATCAAGTGTCTTCATAATCATTCCTCATTAATCCATTTTGTATAAGAAAGTTAATTCTCGAACGAAAAACAAGTTTTTTTTTTGGCGGGAATGCACCAAGTGAATTAAGTGAACCTTAAATGGACTAATGATTTATTAAAAAATCTCAATCCTCAAATAGATATATGAAAATCAAACACCCATGAATCACATTCATAAATGCTAAATTGACTATCACTTATATTTTGTAATAAACTAAAAAAGGCCCGTAAAAACGGACCTTTTTTGAGTGAATATGGATGCTAAGTCTAGATTATGCTTCTACTTGGCAAACCATTACTTCACCTTTAGTTGCACGTAAAAAACGTGCTAAGGGATAATCGCATGCGGGATCTTCTAAAGCCTCAGTAATGATCTTACCCTTTGCGCCATCTAATGCACCTTTGAATACTACGACCGTTTTCTTTGAACTAGTCAAAGCATTCATCGTCCAACTCCAGCGTTCTTTAGGTTCGTAAGATGCGGTAGAGAAAAAGAAAGAAAAAGAAAGGACAGGCCTTGGGGAAGAAAAAGAAAGGACAGGCCTTGGGGAAAGGCTAATCGAATAGAACTCCATGAAGAAAGAAAGGACAGGCCTTGGGGAAAGGCTAATCGAATAGAACTCCATAACTGATCTCGTTTCTTGTATTTAGGGTGTATTTAGGTGGTCAAAATCATCTATAAAAATTCATTTTATCTTTTTGTCAATAAAAGCGCAGAAATCGAGGAAAAACTTAGCCGAGGGAGTACAAAAACATCTAAAGTCAATGCAAGGGTCTCAAGACGGCTGTGAAGTCTTCCTGACTAAATTGAATATTTTGGATTAATTTGAGGGCTAAATTCAGCCCGATTTCCGCCTTGGCTTCAATGAATAAATATCATTCCATTCATTCTCAGTATAAGGCTTATGAATTCTTTTCCATTTCATCTTCTCTGAGAACTTGGCCAATTTCTCCCGGACGTACGCTTCTGAGCCAATGACTAGGCATTTTGTGAAGAATCTACACTTATGAATAAATAGATCATCCCAGGCGAGTTCTTCAGATAAATTAACTTCCCTAAAGAACTCGACCAAGGTTTGCGAATCAGCATTCTTATAACGACGTAGGCCAAGCATGTAAGCCCTAAAAACCTCTCTAAAATGCTTTTGCTTATCACTAACCCTCTTAGCTTCGATATCATAGCAAAAGAGATCAAAAAAATCATGGTCCGAATTTCCAACAGATCCTCCAGCGAGGCGATCAGCATACCCACAGAAAAAGAAATCTTTAGGATCAGTGACAAGCCCTGCTCTCACTGGATTCAGACTGATGTAAGCCATTACTCGAAGCAAAGAATCTGACTGAGGTGAAACCTCAATCATTTCTGAATCAAACCTCTGACCAAACAAGCGGCCCCAAGATGAATGTTCTCGATTAAACCACTGAACGAATCTTTGCTCAAAGTTTCCTATAATAAACGAAATATCATGAATTTTCTCTCTAAATTCATCACGCTGTGCTGAACTTATAAACTCAATCTCATCGTTTTGTTTAAACTTCCTGTAACGATTCAATAATGTGACATCATCCATTTGCTTAGTGGGTGGTACTTTTATTAAAAGATGAAAATGATTATCCATGAACACATAATCGATCACTTGATAGCTCAGCTTTGTATAGCCCGCAAAAAGTAATTCTTTGAGTTTATATTTCTCCTGATCTCGAAACAACATACGTCCACCAGCGACTCGATTGGTCACAAGATAATAAACTGCTTGATCTGAACAACTTTCTTTAATACGGTTATGAGCCATAACTTTCTCCTTTCCAATACGGAGAATATAAATCAATACATCATCAAAAGCAAATAACAAAAAAGGCCCGTTAAAACGGACCTTTTTTGAGTGAATGTGGATATTAAGTCTAGATTATGCTTCGACTTGGCAAACCATTACTTCACCTTTAGTTGCACGTAAAAAACGTGCTAATGGATAATCGCATGCAGGATCTTCTAACGCTTCAGTAAGAATCTTACCCTTTGCACCATCTAATGCGCCCTTGAATAGTACGACTGTTTTCTTTGAACTTGTCAAAGCATTCATAGTCCAACTCCAGCGTTCTTTAGGTTCGTAAGATGCTGTAGCACGTACGAGCCAATCAGCTTCTTTACCTTCTGTTTCTAAAGCATCAGAACCTGGAAACAAGCTCGCTATATGACCATCATCACCAAATCCGAGAAGTAGTAAATCAGCTTGCGGTAAATCGCCTTCACTTACTGACTGCATATAACCTGCAGCCATTTCTGCGTTGTCCGCAAATGGTAAAGGCACTAAGTCTTCATTACCTAAAAGTTCACGCACTTTACCAAAGTTACTACCAGAGTCATCATAGTCGACTAAACGCTCGTCATTCCAAGTCCAAGTCGTCTTTCCGTTTAGAGCTCCTAGGTCATTAAAACCTTGAATGAGTGGGGGGAGAGTCGAACCACCTGATAAAACTACGAGTCCCGCTAAGGAATTTTTCAGTTCGTCTGCTAAAGTGGCAAAACTATCATATTTCTTTATTTTATGCATTATTACTTATTCTCCTTGAGTATTTTGGCATGTAAATTAAAGTGAAGACCATAATTTTAAACAGCTTTCAAGCATAAACTTCAGGAATTAATTATGAATACAACACTTGCCTTCCTGGGTACACCAGAAATCGTTATGATTGTCGTAGCAGTACTCCTTATCTTTGGCCCTAAAAAAATTCCACAACTCGCCCGTTCACTTGGTAAAGCAAAACGCGAATTCAACGAAGCCAAAAGTGCCTTCAACGACGCTGTTGATGAGGAAGAATCTAAAGAAGAACCAAAAAAGATTGCACCTCCTGCTGAAGAAGAGATCGTAACTGATGAAGCTCCTACAGCGAAAGAGGAAGCAAAAGAAGAAGCTAAAAGCGAATCTAAATAAGCCCTCCTTTGCCAACTTTAATTTATCGCCACCCTATCAACATGGGGTGGTGTTTTTTTCTTGACTATGAATAACTACGACGATTATCACAACGCTGACGAGAACGATGAGAACCTACAAGAAATGGGTTTATTGGATCATTTAAATGATCTACGTGTGGCCATGTTTAAAGGCTTAATTGCTCTCTTGGTTCTTTTCCCTTTCGGCGCCTTTATGTCTAAACCGCTTATTGGCCAACTCACTTCAATGACCAAAGTCCCTACTCTACAGGCAATCATGCCGGCAGAGACTTTTATGGAACAACTCAAAGTCGGTCTCATCATTGCAGCATTCATGCTCATCCCCTACCTGACTTACTTGGCGTGGAACTTCATTTGCCCTGCCCTGTATGAAAAGGAAAAGCAATGGGGGAAAAACATTGTCGTTAGCTCAACATTGCTGTTTTTAGCAGGCTCCATGTTTGCCTACTTCCAAATCCTACCTGCCACACTCGACTTCTTTTATTCGCAAAATATCCCTGGCGTTGAATACAAACCACGACTCGCAAGTGTCACTGGTTTTGCATTGCAAATTTGCGGGGCATCTGGCCTCATGGCTCAGTTGCCGGTTATTACGACAATCCTCTACGCTCTTAATATTGTCAGCCTAGAGAAACTCAAATCTTCGCGAAGTATCGTATTTATTTCAATCCTCATTGTTTCTGCTTTACTCACTCCTCCAGATGTTTTTTCACAATGTATGATCGGTATACCCGCCTATGCCATTTTCGAAATCAGCCTTTTCCTTTGTGGCCTAATTGAGAGCAAACGTTCTGGAAAAAGCATACGACAAAAAATTCAGCAAGCTATTATTGCATTAATCATCCTTCTTGGGGGTGGCGCCTATTTAATGACCCGTGGCGCTGATTACTTAGAGAAACTCAAGAAAGATCGCGAAGCACCCGTGACTCAACTCAGCCAAGAAGAAGTACAAAAACTCATTACAGAACCCGAATCGCGCATTAAGCTCTTCGCAACTTTAGAGCAAGACAAGTTAGAGAAAAATGATCGACTGCTCATTTTGAACACAATGGCTAAAAACTGGTCTGAACTGAAGGGAATTGAGCGTGCACGCCTTATTCAAAACAACTTTATTTTAAAGCCTATTGAAGATAAAAACTCGCTAGATATTGAATTAGAGAACTTTATTAACCTCCCCGTTAATTTCCGTGCACAGTGGGCTTTTGAACTCAATGAGCAAACCTATTTGTGGCCAAACAATGAATTCACCTACCAATACAAGTACCAGGAAAATCGTGTTCTCGACCGTCTAATCTTAAAAAATATTAACCTAGCAATCCCTGCTCTGCAAAATATTAATGAGTGGTCAAATGTCACTCCTCTTCTACTCATTTTAGACGCCAAAAATATTGATGGCACTAACTTGACTGAACTCAATAAAATTTCTCAAGCAACATCAACTCCAGCTGCTAAACCACAGGCCGAAACACGTGATTGAATTTCTCAAAAAACATTGTCGCCCAGAAACTATTTCCTTAGCTCAACAGATTGCCGATGCCGGCATGGTCATTGCTCTTAGCCAACGTCCCAATGGCTTCAATGCCAAGATCGCTGCTCAACGTGGTCGATTGATGCAAGTCGACATTACGCTAAGCCCTGAGCAAGTTCACAACCGTTGCTCCTGCGGTGTCTCTGGCGCTCCTTGTGAGCACGCTGCGGCCGCTTTACTCGCTTGGGAAAAACGCTTCCCCGATAGCGCGCAATTTTTTCTCAATACAAAAGAAGAAGATTTGGCTCCGACTCAACCGCCTATCACTATCAGTCGTTCTAGTACGCCATCTTTGGAAAGCCTTTTACTCAACCTCAATCAGAAAAAAGCTGGCCTCGAAGTATTTGTCACTAGTGTCAACCCCACTCTTTTCACTTTAGAGATCAATATCACTTACGAGAAACGTAAATTTTCTTCCTCAAACTTTAAAAGTTTAACGGAAACAGGCACTGGCCCCGCAAAGCTTACAATTGATCACTTTGATATTGATGACCGCGAGATCATGAATCTCCTCGCAGATCTTCCCAAAGAAGGCCGTTTATGGACTGTGAAGGCGAGCTTACTCAATCGCGTCCTTAAACTTCGCCAAGGTCGCGAAATCAAACTTGAAGGTGAGATCGTACAAGTGATTGCCGATGATCTGCAAGCGGGCTTGCGTCGCACTTCGGAAAACGACGGTTTTGCCATCATCCCTGCCTTTCAACTAGACACTTTAGTCGACGTTAGCGAGTTCGAACTTTTCTACCTGCATGATGGTATTTGGGCATTGCTCAATCACAACCTTTGGAAAGTGAACGATAAGCTCCCTTATAAAACCATGAAAAAGTGGTTTGATGATGGGAAAATTCACCTCCCACGACTTCCTGAAGGCGATTTCATCCTCCCTCTCTTTGAAGATAATAAAGAAATTATTAAAGATCAAAGCTTACAACCGCGCCTCATTCTTGACTGGCAGGACATTTCAATTAAAATGGATCTCTTTTTTGATTATGGCGATGTACAATGCCGTTATAATGAAGAGACTTACGTCATTCCTTGTGGCAGCAAAACAATTTGCCGTGATCGCAACTTAGAAAGCGAATTTATCGAAGCCATCGAAAAAATGGGTTTCGTCGAAGAAAATAATTATTGGTGGATTGCTGGTTTTGATAAAATCGTCGCCTTTGCTATGGCATGGAAAGAGAATCGCCTCCCTCTACTATGGAACTTCTCTTGTTCACCTTCATTCCAGAAAGCTCTACTCAACAACCAAGTAGCGAGCTTAACTGTAAAAACTGAGAACGAAGGCCAACAACTCATTGATGTGGACCTCAAATTCCGTTCGCAGGACGAGCATTTAATTACTTGGAATGATTTACAAAAAGCCGTTCAACTCGACAAAGAATTTGTTTTCAGTGAAGATGGTACTTTAATTCGCATAGAAAATCAACTCAAAGAAACTGTTGCAGCACTTCCTGAGCTAAACATGACCAATCGTGGTAAAGTTCAATTCCCACGCCATCATGCCTTACTCATCAGCACACTCCTTCAACGCTTCTTTGACCCAAATGAAAAATCTAGCTGGTCCGGACTCTACGACATGGTTAATGGGCAAACTGCCGACCTCAGTCAGCTTGATAAAAGCCTCACAGAAATGCTACGTGATTATCAAGTCGATGGTCTTCATTGGTTAATCAACATGAAGAATGCCAACTGCGGCGCCATCTTAGCAGATGAAATGGGTCTCGGTAAAACCATCCAAACCCTCTCCATGTTGGCTTCATTAGATAAGACCGAGCCTTGCCTCATCGTCTGCCCTTCAAGTTTGATGGAAAACTGGCAAAAAGAAGCCAAACGTTTTACACCTGATTTAAAAACCTGTATCATTTCAGGCGATAGTACCGAGCGCAAAAAAGTTATTGGTGAGCGCTATGAATACGACATGCTTATTACATCCTACTCCTTACTTAGACGCGATATGGACCTTTATTCAAAAGTCAGATTCGATACGGTTGTCTTGGATGAAGCTCAACAAATCAAAAACCATCGTTCTCAGAGTGCTTTATCCTGCCGTAGCCTCCAGGCTGATAGCCGTTTAGCACTCACTGGTACCCCACTGGAAAACTCTGCTGCTGACCTTTGGTCAGTATTCGAATTTTTATCGCCAAGCTTGTTAGGTTCTAAGAAAAACTTTGAAGCGGCTTTCAAAGAAGACCAAGTTAACCCGAAGGCTCAGTATATTGCATTAAAGAAATTGCGCCCCTTCATTCTTCGTCGTCTGAAAAAAGATGTTTTGCCTCAATTACCTCCGAAACAGGAGCAGGTTATTGAGTTCAAACTTAGCGATCAAGAACAAGAACTTTATAAAGCGATTGCCGAAAACTTCCTACAAGATATTCTTCAGGATGAAACTGCATTTTCTAAGCGTCGTTTAGATATCTTATCGCTTATCACACGTTTGCGCCAAACCTGTTCTCACCCGGCTCTACTGCCAGAAGATTTTAAAGCTCAAGAAATTGAATCATCTAAATTTAAGCTCTTCCAAGAACTCGTTGAAGAAATTCGTGATTCGAGTCACCGAGCTCTAGTGTTCAGTCAGTTCACTTCCATGCTCAGTATCATGCGTGATTGGTTAGACGAACAAGGGATCAAATATTGTTACCTCGATGGTTCGACGAAAAAACGCCAGGACTTGGTTGATCAATTCAATGAAGATGAAGAGATTCAATTCTTCCTTCTCAGCCTCAAAGCTGGTGGTACAGGCCTGAACTTAACTGGTGCCGACACGGTTATTCACTATGACAACTGGTGGAATCCCATGGTCGTTAACCAAGCGAGTGACCGTGCTCACCGTATTGGTCAAACACGCAATGTAAACATCATTAAATTGGTTGCCCAAAACACTATTGAAGAGAAAATCATTCAATTACAGAAGACCAAAGAAAAGCTCTTTGATCAACTCGTTGAAGGTTCACTCAAATCCTCTTCTGAACTTTCGGAAAATGACATCCGCTTCTTGCTCGGCTAATCTTCATTTGACACTCAATCACTTCTATGGTATTATAAACTTGGAGTGATTGGAGGTAGTCAATAATATTTGACTTGCACACTCCTATATTAAAACATAAAAGAAAGGAGAGTGCCTTATGGAAGCACTAGCAGCAACATGTATGATAATTGGGGCAATAATTGCCATCATTTTTGGTTTCATTTTATTAATGAAAGCATTTCAAGAGTCAATTCTTTGGGGACTGGGTTACCTATTTGTACCATTCGTCAGCCTCATCTTTATTATTGTTCACTGGCAAGAAGCCAAAAGCCCCTTTTTGAAAGGTTTAATTGCCTTACCTTTTTACGGCCTGGGAATCGCATTAATGCCAACACAGTAAACTGACTGAGTTTTAAGCATTGGCTTGTATCCTGCGATACAAGCCTTTTTTTGTGGACCATTCAAAAACTCACCAAAACTTCATCCATTCTTACCCAAGTTTATTAGGCGAAATATAAATATCCTCATAAAGTAATAAATGAAAAAGATTTAGGAGTTCAACACAATGATCAATCGGCGTCAATTAATAAGTAAAGGTAGTGGACTGGCACTCGGCAGCTCTCTACTTCACCCCATACAAGCTACTCCCCAAGAGCTAAAAAAACTCGAGCTCATTGAACTCGGTAAAAGTGGGATTAAAACCAGTCGTCTTGCTCAAGGGACTGGCACTCGTGGTGGTGGACGCCACTCCAATCAAACACGACCTGGTTTTCAACATTTTGTCAAACTCATGCAACATGCTTACGATCGAGGTGTTAGGCTTTTTGACTTGGCAGATCAGTATGGCTCACATATTTATTTCCGTGAAGCACTACGACATATCCCCCGTGAAGAAATCACAATACTTAGTAAAGTCCAATACCGTCTTGATGGCAAAAAACCTCAAGACATGAGTCCTTCGGAGCAAAGACAATTCGCCAAAAATGCACTTGAACGCTTTCGATCTGAACTAAAAGTTGACGTGATCGACATTATGCTCATGCATAATATGACGACAGAAAAATGGGACGAAGAACTCGCTGGTTATATCGAAGTTTTACAGGAATATCAACAAGCGGGAAAGATTAAAGCCATTGGCATGTCTTGCCACACTCTACCTGCACTCAAGAGAGCTACTGAATTAGATTGGATGAATGTTGCTTTAACACGAATCAATCCCTATGGAAAAATCATGGACGGCCCTCCAGAAGAGGTGATGCCAATTCAGAGAAAATTTAAGCAAAAAGGTGTTGGGGTAATTGGCATGAAAATTTATGGTGCAGGAAAGTTACTTGATAAAAAAGATGAATGCATGCGTTTTGCACAAGGTCTCGATTACCTCGACTCTATGACCATCGGCTCTACAAGTACTGAGGAAATTGACGAAAATATTCGCCTCATGCAAAAATACCCTCACAGACTAACTAACTCAGTGAAATAATCTGATACCTCTGAGTTTTTCCATCGAGCTCTACACTTACTTGTTCTCCACAGTATTTCCCCAATAAGGCTTGTCCTAAGGGTGATGGTGGAGTGATTACTTGGATCCCATCTATTACGATTCCACCAGCTTGTGGACCCATAAATAAGTTGATCGAATCACTATGTTCATCTTCTAGTTCTATGAGTGCCGATAGTAAGATACGACATTTCTGATCAAAAGTGCGGATGCGCATCGCTTGATAAGCCGCAATTTCACTTTCCAACTCGGCATTGCGTTTCAATTGTCCCTCGACTAAATACGCAGCTTCCACAGATTTAGTTTCGTACTTACTTTTCGCTATATTTTCTTCATGAGTTGCGGTTTCCGCAGTTTCATTAATCGCCTCAAGCGATTCTTCATAATCTGCGCGCAAGCGCTCTATAATTCGTTCGACTAATTCATTCTTATTCATGGTAGGCAATGTACACAAACTAAGTCAAAACTTAAAGCCTTAGTGACAGGATTTTAAAGTCTTATTTTGATTGGTCTTAATGAAAAAATGTGCCATATTGCCGCCATATTTTATAAGGACAGATTTAATGAACAATTTTTGGAACGACATCAAAAGCCCTGGTATTGCTCTTGCCCCGATGGAGGATGTGACTGACACCGTTTTTCGCCAGATCCTTTTGGAAACGGCACAATCAAAAAATCTACAAGTTGTTTTTACAGAGTTCATTTCAACCGATGGCCTCTGTCATCCCATTGGGCACGACAAAGTTATTCACCGCTTCCTTATTTCTGATGAAGAGCGCAAACTTCTCAAAGAAAAAAATGTTAAAATTGTTGCTCAAGTTTGGGGTAAAAACCCTGATAAATTCTCAGAAGCTATTTCAAAATATGTTGACCCCGAAGTTTTTGATGGTGTGGATATCAACATGGGCTGCCCCGTCGCAAAAATCGTTAAACAAGGTGGTTGCTCTGCATTAATTGGCACTCCCGAAATTGCCAAAGAACTCGTTTTAGCAGCTAAAGCGGCAACCAAACTTCCCGTCAGCGTCAAGACTCGCACGGGAATTACAAAACACAAAACTGAAGAGTGGATCTCTCACCTTTTAGAAGTTGAGCCAGCCGCTATCACTTTGCATGGACGTACTCAAAAACAGCAATCTGAAGGTTTAGCAAGCTGGGAAGAAATTGCTAAGGGCGCACGTGTTCGAGATCAGCTCAAACCTCACATTCCCTTCTGGGGCAATGGTGATGTTCGCTCTATAGAGCAGGCTCATCAACTCTGTGAAGAACACCAACTCGATGGCGCTATGATTGGTCGAGGTGTTTTCCACAATCCATGGATTTTCAACACCGACTTACTTGGCGAAAATGTACTTCCTCCCGAAGAGAAAATAGCCTTGTTATGGCGTCATGCTTCACTCTACACATCATATTGGGGTTCACAGAAAAACTTCCTCACCTTGCGTCGCTTTTTCAAGATCTACGCACAGGGTTTCCCCGGAGCTAATGCCTTCCGGTCCGAGATCATGCAAACAAAAAAGCTTGAAGAAGTCCGTGCCCTACTGGAAAAGCACGAACTCTTTTTTGACTAACTAAGGTTCTTCAAGCTCAACACCTTCTGAATTTTCAATTCCTAGAAATTGATAGACATCATTTAGGCTTGGCTTCTTTATCAAAAAGAATATTAAAACTCCTATAAGCAGTATAGACAATAGACTCATAAGATAATTGATCTTAGATTTCTTAACTTGCGTTTGTGGACGACGACGCTCTCCACGTATTGTTTTGGAGGGGATTATTCTTTTGGGTTTTAAATAAGTGTCTTCAAATAAACCTTCATCCCGAAAAACTTCGACTTGGATTGGAAGGTCTTCTTCGGTCTTAGGTCTTGGTGGTGGGATTCGTTTACTACCTATTAAAAGGTCTAACTCAAGTTCGGGCTTTTCCACTTCATTTTCATCTGGCTCTACTAACTCTCGTCCAATAGAGCTTAAAGATTTAATTTCTTGGGTATCGTAAATACTTGTCTTTTCCCCATCTAAATTAATTGCTTCGCCCTCGTTCAAAGTTTGCTTGTCTGAATCATTCTTTAGCAAAGTTGGAATTTCATTCGATGGCTTAGAACTTAAACGACGAAGTGATTGAATCTCGTGTGTATCTAATGCATTTAGTTTGGCTTCCTCTGGGTCAAAGTAACGCGCCTCTTGTCCAGGCATGGGCACCAACATAGCTAAATTGCAACTTGCACAACGCACCTTGCAATCGATGTACTTTCTCGACGCTACTAAAGGTCGTTTACAACCTAAGCAATCAAATAGAACTTCTTCTGTCGACATTTTTTAACACCACCCAATTTGTATGGTGAAATTTACAATGGAAACAACTCGTCTTCAAGACATAAGTCGCTTTAGACATAAAATTCATGTTATAATCAAATGGGAATTTGAACATGTTCTATTGTTGCTTTCTTAAATAAATTAAACTCACAACACAAGACCGATTTAGCAACTACTAACTCAAATTTTATTTAACATTGAGTTTAAAATATGCTTTATTTCCATTTGGCTAAGTGGCTTTAACATAAAGCCATTACACACTTCTAAAGCCAATGCTCTTTGCTGTTCTCGTGTACTCAAAGCAATAATCTGGACATCTTTCATATGATCATCTTCTCTGAGGATTCTAACCACTTCAAAACCATCTAGTTTGGATATTTCTAAATCTAGGAAAATAATATCAGGCAAAAAATTCCTAGACTTACGCAATATCTCTATACCACTTTGTGCTTCCTCTATTTCACATTGATAAGATGAACAAGCTTTTTTGACAACATCTCGATTAAAAGCTTTATTATCTGCCACCAAAACTTTAAAAGTATCACCTTCAGTTATTTCCGAAGATTCAATATTATCTACTTCTTTAACTACAAGTTCAATATTTGGAATCCTGACTTCAAACACACTGCCTTTTCCGACCTCACTTTCAAAACTAAGGCTTCCACCCAAAAAGCCTAATAACTGTTTACACAAAGCCAAGCCTATGCCCACACCACTGCTGTCGTTATAATTGTCTGATTCATATTTTTCAAAAACATTAAAAATCTGATTTTGATGACTTTTTTCTATACCTGTACCAGTATCTTGAACAACAATCACTAAATCGACACATGTACTTTCAGCTCTTGAGGCATATGAAGATATAGAAACGCTAATGCCACCTTCTTCAGTAAATTTAATTGCATTATCAATCAAATGGCTCAAAATCTGATTCAATTTCATGCCATCAAGTAATACTAAGTCGGGAAGGCTGTCTCCATATTCAAACTTCATGTAGATACATTTTTTGGAACTCCTCCCCAAAAAGGATAATTCAATATCCCGAAAAAACGTCTTTAAATTCACAACAGAAAGCTCTTCTTCAAACTTCCCTGACTCTTGTTTTGAAAGGTCTAACAAATCATTAAGCATCTTAAGAAGAGTGTTTCCTGAACTCATGATATTTTTTAATAAATCTAATTTATTGGCATCTACTTCTTTTTGTTTCAATAATTGCGAAAAACCCAAAATCGCATTCATCGGAGTTCTAATTTCGTGACTCATATTTTTTAGAAATAAAGTTTTCGTTCTATTTGCTGCCTCTGCTTTATCTTTTTCATGAGCTAATTCTTCAGTTCTATCGATAACCAACTGCTGCATTTCATCTTGGTATTTCTCAATCTGACTTAACATATCATTAAACGATTCACCTAATACACTAATCTCTTCTGGAACGGTATGTGAGTTTGATGTTTGGTAGCGATCACCCTTGGCATACGATTTAATATTTTTAATCAGAGAGTCTAAAGGTCTTGAAATTGTGTAAGAAAAATAAATCCCCACAAAAACAACGACGAATAAAACTAAAACACTATAAATAATGAGTTTATTCAAACTCGCCTCAATCACAGAAATGACCGCATCATAACTTTGCGAGACTAAAACCGTAAACTGCGGACCTTGATAAGCACTACCATAGCGTAAGCCCTCTTTATCATACTCAAAACCTTTCTCACCTAAGCCTAACATCTCCTTTATAGAATTATCTACTGGCTGCAGGAGCTCTTTTTCACTAACCCCCGCGATAAAGCGACCATAGCCATCTATTAACTGAGCCTCCCCACTCTCACCAAAATCTAAATGCTCAATCACTTCTGTAACTTGATTAACGTTCAACTGAGCGCAAAGGACGTAATTCATTGCTCCTTCTTCACCATATACTGGTGAGGTGAAAGAAAAAACTATGTGTTGCGGGTCTAATGTAAAGTACGCGGGTGAAACTTGCGTTGTCTTTTCACTAAGTGTTTTTTTAAAATACTCTGAATGTTTAACTCCACCCGTGTAGTTGAAGTTAGTCGTCACTAAAACCCTACCTTCTATACTCACCAGAGAAATATTCTCAAAGTCTCCAATCAAGTCCTCTAACTGCTTAAGCTTAGCTCTTTTTTCTTCTATGGAGTAAGATTTTTCTCTAATAACTGGGTCTTCAACAATAAGGTTCATATCGCGTTCTGCATGAAGAAAAACTCTCTGAACATTATAATGGACTTCTTTAGCTAAAATATTTGAAGTCATCAAGTCTTTCGTCAACAAAGTTTTTTCTAAAAAATGGACTCCGCCAGGTAGTGTCCCAAATTTTCTGTAAATTCTGCTATAGCTCTACTTTAAGAGTTATGAATAGCTTCCGAGACTTCGCGAGAATGGGAACTTTCTCGTCGGAGCGAAATTGAGGAAGTTGTTTGTAACTCGGGGTAAAGAAGATGCAGAGTGGTGTTGCACCAAAACAACCCACAAGGAATTATTATGCACCACTCTACACACGAGAACAGTAGTGTCTTATTAGAAATGATCCACCAAGTCACAGAAAACGGCGAAAGCGGAATGCTTGAAGCTATGAGAGTA
Organism: Lentisphaera marina; assembly: GCF_028745505.1. Lineage (GTDB taxonomy): Bacteria > Verrucomicrobiota > Lentisphaeria > Lentisphaerales > Lentisphaeraceae > Lentisphaera > Lentisphaera marina. Next base: position 93,871 of record NZ_JAQZZL010000001.1, read on the forward strand.
TTACTAAATGAAGCGATGAAAGTAGAGAGAAGTAATTCTCTTGATGCTGCTCCATATGAACGCAATGAAAATCGCTTAGGTTATGCTAATGGCTATAAAAACAAAACCGTAAACACTCGACTTGGAGCAATGAAGCTCAACATTCCTCAAGTCAGAGGTGAAATCGATTTTTATCCAAGTTCTTTAGAAAAAGGCTTACGAAGTGAGCGAGCTTTGATGACAGCTATGGCCGAGAGTTATATTCAGGGAACTTCGACAAGAAAAGTCACGAAACTTCTAGAGAAAATGTGTGGTCTTTCCGTGAGTAAATCACAGGTGTCACGAGTTGTATCTGAGCTAGATGAAAGCTTAGAAAAGTGGCGTAACCGTCCTTTAGGGAAATATCATTACCTTTTGGTGGATGCGAGATACGAAAAAGTTAGAGTAGATAAGACTGTTCGAGATTGTGCTTTGTTAATTGCTTATGGGATAGATGAATCAGGAAAACGCTCAGTTTTAGGTACAAGTGTCTCTTTAAGTGAAGCTGAGGTTCATTGGAGAAACTTTTTCCTATCATTGAATGCTCGAGGACTTCATGGTCTTAAGATGATCACGAGCGACAGTCATTCGGGACTGAAAGCCGCTTTAACAACTGTCTTTGGGTCAATCCCATGGCAGAGGTGTCAATTTCATTTACAGCAGAATGCGGGGGCTTATGTGCCTAAGAAAGCGATGCGTTCAGAAGTTGCACAAGACATTCGAGATATCTTTAATACCCCTTCAAAACAGGACGCCGAAAGACTTTTAAAGCTTACTTGCTTAAAGTATGAAAACAGTGCTTCTCAATTATCTGAATGGATGGAATCCGCACTTCCTGAAGGCTTTTCTGTATTTGATTTAGATCGTTCTTGTTGGACAAAACTGAGAACCACCAATATGATTGAAAGACAGAATCGAGAAATTCTAAGGCGAACTAGAACCGTGTCTATTTTCCCAAATGAAGCTTCACTGCTTAGATTAGCGTCCGCTATTCTTATGGAATTAGATGAAACCTGGATAGCTACAAAAAGAGTTTATCTGTCTGTTTAACTAAAATTGGTCAACACCAATTTACAGAAACAACGGGACTCTATCCTCCGCCAACGCTTAAAGATGAAATGGCTATAACACTAATTAATACAAAATATATTAACACTCGGTGTTTTAAACTTAAGGCCTTGCCATTCATTATTTACCTGACTCTTGCAATTGATTAAAGAGGTAAAGGTAAAGTTCATTTATTACCTTGTTGTTATCTCTAATTTTCTCCTGTTTTTCACAGATCGCTAACAAACTCTCAGGCATATTAATCAATGGGTTTCTCAAAGACTCACTATCCAAATACTTCTCTGCTCCTTTCAATCCAGGAGCAGATTTAAATTGCAAGGCTATTTCAGCTGCCACTTGTGGGGTGTTGATGAATTCTAAAAATCTATAGGCATTAGCTTTATTTGGCGCATTTAAATTTACGCACATCATATCCCGCCATACACAGGGCCTATCTAAAGAATATATAAATTCAATATTGTCATTTTCTTCTTGATATAATAATGCATCTCCACTATACGCCATGGCAATCCAAACTTTCTCCTCAACTAAATCATCCAAGCCAGAATATAGATCTTGAAACACAGGTCGCATTTTTTTCACTTCTACTGCAAAATCATAAGCTCGATCATGATCTTTTTTACTTAAAGAATTCATGCTAAATCCCGCACCATTCATCAGCATATAAAAGATATCTGTCGGCTCATCTAATAATGAGATTTTACCTTTAAACCTTTTATCTGTAATGAGAAACCTGCAATCTTTAAAAGCCAAGTCCACATACCTTTTGTCAACTGCAAAACCTAATAGACCTATACTGTAGGGAACTCCGTAAGCCTCTGAACCTTTGAATAATGGGTGTGCACGTGAGTGTATTTTTACCGCAGCATCATCGATTTTTTCGATAATTCGTAGAGGTTCTAATATTGTAACAGCTTCATTCACATCTGCAATGGTTAAATCACAAAAACCGGGCTGTGATTGCAGAGTCGCCACCTGTTCATCAACCGTCTGAAACTCTTTTAGAATTACTTTAATCCCTGTCTCTTTCTCAAATTGCTCTAAGATATTCTGTGGAGTGTAATCCTCCCAATTATATAAAATCAACTCTTCTTGGGATGATTTTGGGTGCTCGGCAAGGGGGGCTGAGTCATGACAGGAACAATGCATCCACATGAGAGTTAAACTCATTAAAAGCCTCGGAATGTGTCTATTCATCTAATCCTCTTAAACCACACAATTTATAAATTCACCACCCCATAAATTACAACTGTGTTAACAGGGATACAAACGACTTTCAATTATATCGTACGCAATCTCATTCTTTTTAAATTTAAGACAAAAAAAGAGTAGCTATTTTCAGCTACTCTCTATTAAAACAAAGTAATTTAATTACTTATTATCTTTCTGGATAAAGCCATATATAAGAGCTCCTAAGACTGCTCCGATTATTGGTGCTACCCAAAACACCCATAGTTGAGATACAGCCCAATCTCCTACAAAAACTGCAACACCAGTGCTTCTAGCTGGATTCACCGAAGTATTGCTTACTGGAATACTAATTAAATGAATCAAAGTTAAACCTAAGCCAATTGCTATCGGCGCAAAACCCTTGGGAGCTCGCTCATCTGTTGCACCCATAATAATAAACAAGAACATCATCGTCATAACAATCTCACAAACTACAACAGCGACAAGGCTATATTGCCCTGGAGAGTGCTCTCCAAAACCATTTGAAGCGAAGCCTGCTGATAGTTCAAAACCAACCTTGCCACTCGCTATTAAGTAGAGTGCACCAGCACCTAAAACACCGCCGATAACTTGAGATACAATATATGGCAATAGTTCCTTTGATGAAAACCGTCCTCCTACGCACAAACCTATTGAGACTGCAGGATTTAAATGACAACCCGATATATGCCCAATTGCAAAGGCCATAGTTAATACTGTTAAACCAAAAGCTAGAGAAACTCCTACTAGACCTATACCTACTTCAGGAAAAGCCGCAGCTAAAACCGCACTACCACAACCGCCCAAGATAAGCCAAAATGTACCAACTAATTCTGCAATATATTTATTCATAATCCATCCTACTTTTATTTATCAAAGACGACTATATGTATTCTCTGTAGAAATAGTTAATGAAACACAAAAAATTAATAGGATTTTAACTAAAAGAAAAACTAGTCATTAAGTGTGGCGATATAAGTCACAACAAAGGGCACTTTCTTAATCTGAGGGTACATCTCTCGCCAAACTGTGCTGTCATAAGGCATAGATAAAAGAAGTTCATCCTCACTTTTGAATTCCAGATCTAAAGGTTTCAATTCCAAGACTCGTTCTATCTTAAAACCCGCTTCAATCAACCAATTTATATAAGTAGACAAGGGATACTGTCGAGTGCGTACAAAGCTTTCTTCATCTTCTGTAAATCGCACTTCACGTGGAGGTTCAAAATAATCGCTAAGAAACATCCCTTCTTCAAAATCATCTAATTGAATCCATTCACCTGCAAAGACAGGATGACCTGTTGTGATATGTAAGCGACCACCCGGAGATAAGATCTTAGCACATTTTTCTATGACAGCTTTCTGGTTTTCAGCAAAGGGAAATGCCCATGTACTATGAATAAAATCCCACTGCCCTAAATCTGAAGGATTAATATCATCCAAATCCAACTGTTGAAAGTCAAGCGTCAGTCCTGCCTCTTCGGCCATCTGTTTTCCATGAGCCAATTGCTCTTCAGAAATATCTGTCACTAAACATTTGGCACCTTGAGAAGCTAGATAAATAGAATTTTGGCCTGCACCTGCACCAAGCTCTAAACACCTTAAGCCATTGAGCTTTTCAGGTAATGCATTAACTGTGCTATCGCCAGGCAATAAGGGACCATAATGGAAATCATTTATTGATATTCGCGTTACTAACTGATACTCTTTTGAAGTCTCTTCCCAGTATTGTTTACTGCCGTTAAGCTCATTTTTTTCCACGTCTGGACACACTTTTTTTAAATTTCTCTTCTAGAGATTCAACTCTCTTTTTATTACTCTCGTAGAGCGACGTATTTTTATACTTTTGCTTGAGTGCAAGGATCTGAGCAATAGCAGAGCCCACTTCATTACGCTGCCAACTACTTTTGGCTTCTTGTAAATAATTCTCTAGGTCAAACTTTGCCATTCTTTTGGCTTCTTCTATCAAGAAGATTTCGAACTCAGAAACTTCTTCATTTTCATTCAAAGCACATGTTTGAAAGTTTCTAAACCAAAACAATAAGCTCAAGGCATCTTCTCTTGGTGACTGAGAACTGATAGACAATAAACTTTCTAGGCTCTTCAAATCAAAAGTACTTAGACTCAAACTTTTCAATTCACCACCCACAAGCCCCATAAGTATATCATTCTTTATAGAGCGCACTACAACTTCATCTTTGCCGTGCTTAATAACTAAGCCCATCAAAGAGACACCACCATCAACTAAGGAGTTTCTAACTTCACTCGATTTGATGATTATCTTCGACATTTGTTCTGACCACATGGGGTCATAAGCTTCACTATTTTTCAAGAATTCTAAAAGCTCTACACTGGATTTTTTCCCTAAGTAGAATCGCAAAATATCTCGTCTCATACTATCTCTTTCACTCTGTAAAGCCAAATTCCCTAAGTCTTGGTTCCCTAGGCTTGTATCTGAGTTTTCAAGCCCATCTCCTTCTTCCTTAGCTAGTTCTGATTCTTCACTAAAAAACTCATTTTGGCGACGTTCTCTAATCAAAATTTCTAAAACAGCTTCACGCCATTCTAGACATTCTTCTGCTTGGGGAGAACTAGGATATTTACTAAGGAATGATTCTATCTTTTTAAACAAACCGAAGGCTTCTACTGAGCTGATACTTTTATCCATAGATTGTGATAAAATAGTAAACTCACTTAGGCGTTTTTTATCGCCTTTATCAATTTTAATTGTTTTATCAACGGACTTATCGCTATTAAAAACAATTATCCCCACTAACAAAAGGACTGTTATCAAAGCCGTCAAAATCTGTAAACGCAAACTCTTTTTACGTTGCTGATTCCTTTTCTCGGTGAAACTAAAGCGTTTTTTAAAGATACGTGTAGAAAAGTTAGACGTTGTTGTCATATCATCCACATAGCGTCTTAAGAGACGTAAATCTTTAGCTAAATCACCAAAACTCATATAACGATCATCGGGATGTTTTGACATCATTTTGTCGATTACTGTCGCTAAATCTTTGGGCACGGAAGGATTCAAATCCTTAATGGTCGTAGCTTCATCTTCTAGGTGCTTCTTATTCACTTCTTTAATATTGCCATCAAAGGGTGCTTGCCCCGTCAAAGCTTCATATGCCGTCACACCCAAGGCATAAATATCTGCACGAGTATCTGTTTTTAAATTTAGAATCTGCTCAGGACTCGAGTATTTATAATCTCCATCTGAAAATCTTGATCTTGATCCCGCAAGCCCTATGTCGGAAATTTTAATTTGCCCTTTTGAGTCGATTAAAATATTTTCTGGCTTCACTGATAAATGTGGTAAGCCTTCGGAAGTCCAGGCATAATCTAGTGCATGGGCAATTTGAGATAATAAACGGATCGTCATATTCACTGGCAATTTGCCACGATCATCTATAAGTTGCCTTAAGTTCTGACCAAAAACATACTCTACTACTAAGTAATAGTAACCACTCTCTTCGTTTACAGAATAGGCTTGCACAATATTGGGATGATTTAAACGGGCAGCTACACGAGCTTCTTTAAAAAACTCAAGGATATGCTCTGAATGCTCTGCCATATCATTATCTAAAACTTTTAATGCTACGTCACGTACCAGAGTCTCTTGATAGGCTTTGTAAACCTCTCCCATACGACCTGAGCCAATGTGTTCTGAAACACAAAAATCGCCAATTATGTAACCTGGCTCAAAAGCTTTTGGCACCTTGAGAACCGTTCCACATGAACCACATTGAACTGCTTCCCCTGGCTTGCCATCATCTACTGAAACTGATTGTCCACAAGAAGTACATTTAAAACGCAAAACAACACCAATAATTTTTTTCAAATAATAATTTATAATTGAATAGACCTTTACTAGAAAGCAATTCGTCAAGATTGCTTTCATCGACTTCAAAAGAAGCTATAAGTCGTAAAAAACGCATTTTCTAAATTTAAAGACTCTATTGATTAACTGAAGGACCGAAAAACTTTCTCCATGTGACTGAAGTTTTTTTCATGAGTCAAGGGCTCTACCCTTTGACGCGCCTTCTCTCCGAGTACCTTTCTGTGATCCGTATCAAACAAACGCTCCATAGCAAATTCAAACTCATCTAAAGAATCTGGCCTGGTAATAACATAACCATTTTCACCTGAGTCAATCATCTCAGATGCTCCGTTGAAAGAAGTACTTATCACTGGCACTCCCGCCGCCATAGCCTCTAGCACAACTAAAGAACAAGGATCATACCACGTGGGCTGTAAATAGACATCCGAAGCCTGATAAACTAATTCCGGATTATCAACAGCCCCAAGAAATAGGAAGTAGCTCTCTAATCCCTTGGATTTTATTAATGCCTCATAAGCTTTCTTTTTCCCCTTACCCGCGACAACAACCAAGAAATTATCTTTCTTTTTGTGAAGGTGTTCTACCACCGAAATAATTTCTCGTAAGCCTTTAAGCTTAAAGTTGTGAGCCACTAAAGAGAAAATTATTTTATCTTCATCCAAGGAAAGTTGTTTTTTCGCTGCTTTCTTCTCTAAATCACTTGAAGGCTGAAATCGCTCAACATCCACTCCGTTATACACTAACTCTATTTGAGAATCATCGATATGATAAAACTCCTTCATGTGACTTTTTACCATTTCGCTAATGGCGATGAACTTAACATTTTTATCTGTAAAAATATCTCTTTCGATTTTCGCCGCCATTATATGCTTAGGGCTAATGGAATTTGATAAGCCTTTTAAGATTTGGTGTATGGGGCCCGTCAATAAACGATTCTGTTTGTGACTCGCTTTCGTGACTCCTCCATGGGGTTGGTACACATTAACTGCAGCACTGACGCCCGTTCCCATCACTACATCATACGAGCCTAACTTCACTCTCTTTTTAACCTGACTTAAAAAACTCCACCATTGAACCCAACGCATGGCTTTAGCTAGAGGCGAAAGCTTTATAATTTCAACACTCATCCGATCGTCAATCACATTCGTATCATGTGTGAAAAAGCTAACTTCATGACCCCGCTCAATAAGAAACTCAGCAAAGTCTCTCATATAAACCTGTTGTCCGCCGTAACGAGGGTTAAAGTGCTCAATAACAAAAGCAATCTTCACAATAAATACTCACCGTGCTTACTCTTCATGCGTTCCACACGTTGCATAACATGTTGCAAGAGTTTTTTATCCGAACTCGAAAGTTTTTTCGCACCCCTGTATGCCTTAAAAAAACGCATTTTATCACTCTGTGATACTGAGTCAGGAAAAGAGTAAAAGAGCTGACCTAAATCTTTCACAATCCATCGGCGTCTGAATTTATTGCGTTTTTGAACTCTCTGTAAGTCAATCAAAGAGAATAAATTCTTGTCTCCTGAAACATCTACAAAGATGTGACATAGATAAAAATCTCTATGATTGTAACCCTTTGAATGAAACTCCTTGGCAAAAACTCCTAATTGTGACCAGAAATCTTTTCTCTTCTGATCTAACAATTTGTGATCTCGCAAAAAATGATCACCTTGCACCCCTTTAACTTCTTTAGAGATGTAAAAGGAAACGGCTTCCCCACCGATCTTTCCTATTCCATAGGCCATTGGCACAGGGACATTTATATGGTCTTTGTGTAAAGCTTGTGTATTATCCCACTCAGTAATTGCTTCAAAATGTGGGCCAGATTTTCTAGTAGGCGAAGACTTTTTCCAATGACGTTTTAGGTAAATCATTTCATCTTCAAACTGTACCGAAACAGTCAAGCGACCGGGAACTTCTCGCATTGCAGTAAGGCCTTTACAAAAGAAAAAATCTTTAAAACTCAACAAGCCCACGCCAATTAATTTTTCTCTGTAATCGCGATTGACTTCAAATTTCTCAATTTCAAGCACACCACGCTGAAACGCGTCCGGGGGAGCTAAAGCCATTTATAAACCTACAATTTTAATTTAGAGTCTAAAATAACTGTAAGGGGCATTCTTACAACAACAATTTTGAAGAACTTTTTCGCCTATTTGTTGCATGTAACATTAACAGAGTGGCATAATTGCTTGTGCGTATATAGACTAAAAACAAACTAAGGCTATAGTCGAGAATCAACTGAAACAATAATATTGAATAAATTAGGAAAATCGTATGTCTCAAGCAGATATCGGTCTTATTGGTCTCGCCGTAATGGGCCAAAACCTAGTCATGAACATGAATGACCATGGTTATACTGTAGCTGTCTACAACCGCACAACTTCGAAAGTAGATGATTTCATGAATGGCGCTGCAAAAGGCAGTAATGTTATCGGCACTCATTCTGTAGAAGAATTTGTTAGCCAACTAAAAACGCCAAGACGCGTTATGCTCATGGTAAAAGCAGGCGAAGTCGTTGATAAGTTCATCAACACAATCGTCCCACACCTCGAAGCAGGCGACATTATCATTGATGGCGGAAACTCACTCTATACTGATTCAAACCGTCGTGTTGAAGAACTCGCGGCTAAAGGCCTTCGCTATATTGGCGCTGGTGTTTCTGGTGGCGAAGAAGGCGCTAGATTCGGCCCCTCAATCATGCCTGGTGGCGATCCCGAAGCATGGCCTGCAGTTAAAAATATCTTCCAAGATATTTCAGCAAAAGTTGACGGCGGCGAAGCTTGCTGTGACTGGGTAGGTAAAGGTGGCGCTGGTCACTATGTGAAAATGGTTCACAATGGCATCGAATACGGTGACATGCAACTTATCTGCGAAGCTTATCAACTCCTCAAGAATGCTGGTTTCTCCAACGATGAAATGCACGAGATTTTCAAGAAGTGGAATACAGGAGTTCTCGATTCTTTCTTAACTGAGATCACAACTGATATCCTTGGCTACAAACAAGAAGATGGTACTCACTTAGTTGACTCAATCTTAGACACTGCTGGTCAAAAAGGTACTGGTAAATGGACTGGTATTAATGCTCTTGACCTTGGCATGCCTTTGACACTTATTGCTGAATCAGTATTCGCTCGCTGCGTTTCTGCACTCAAAGATCAACGTGTTGAAGCTTCTAAAGTTCTCACTGGCCCGAATATTAAATTCACTGGCGACAAAGAAGCTTTCGTAAACGACGTTGAACAAGCTCTTTATGCTTCAAAAATCATTTCATACGCTCAAGGTTACATGCTCCTCAAAGAAGCTTCTGAAACCTATAAGTGGGATCTTGACTTTGGTGCTATCGCTCTCATGTGGCGTGGAGGTTGCATTATCCGTTCTGTTTTCTTGGGTAACATCAAGGATGCTTTCCAAGCAGATCCAAACCTTGAAAACCTACTTCTCAATGACTTCTTCAAAGATGCTATCCACACAGCCCAAGAAGGTTGGAGACGCACAGTTATCAAGGGTATTGAACTTGGCGTTCCTACACCTTGTTTCTCAACAGCATTAGCTTTCTACGATAGCTACCGCTCAGAAGTCCTTCCTGCTAACTTGCTCCAAGCTCAACGTGACTACTTCGGTGCTCACACTTATGAGCGTTTAGACAAGCCACGCGGTGAATTTTTCCACACCAACTGGACTGGTAAAGGTGGCGACGTTTCTTCTACAACTTACGACGTTTAAGAACTAAGCACCTCGCTTAAATAAAAAACCTCAGTGAAATCACTGAGGTTTTTTTGTACCAACTTTCGCTAGTGTTCAAGTAATAACATCAATCTCTTTCAATAACTCTGCCACACGTAATTCAGTCTCAGAAATTGAATCTGTTTTGAACACCTTAGCTCTCTCATAACCCACATACTTGAGCCAACCTCTGGATCGCAATTGGCGACGTTTCTCAACTAACTTGTAAAGTGGTGTTTTTTTAAGTTCAGTTAACTTTCCTCGCGACAATACGTCATGATTAAAGTTCAAATTTTTTAAAATAACTTGGGCTATAAATAAGTGCCCTTCCAAAGAGGGATGGATACCATCCTTACTGAAACAAAAATTTTTATTTTCTTTGCGCTGATCGCTAACATAAGTTGCCATAATTGAGTTGAGGTTTACACAAGTCACATTTTCTGGCGTCGCCGTACTCGTCCACTCTGAAAAAGCTGCCAAAGTTTCTTGGTATGCCTTGTATGGTGCTCGATAACTAAAATCTGCCGCTTCCGCATCTTGTAATAAGTTTGGTATTGCATGATCCTGAAAAAGTGGTGGAGTTATCAGGATGACTTCAGCCCCCACATTTTGACACTTCTTAACTAGCTCCAACATACCTTTCTTGTAAGCATCAAAGATATCTTTATTCAGTGGGTGATATATGCCATCATTCATACCATAACAAACAAAGACGACTTCAGGCTTAATTTTGCCTAAAGCACTACCCAAACGTTCATGTATACATGGGCGTGGAAAGGGGTGGTCATTTTCAGATAAACCTGAAGCTGTTTCTGAATTCAGCCCCAAACTGTAAAAATCAAAATTTTGCTCAGGTTTTTGCTTACGAAGAGCATACTCGATAAAACCGACATATTGCCCATCGTGAGTAATGCTATCGCCTAAAAATAAAACTCGCTTGTTACTTAGATCCATGTAATTACTTTCACTTCAAATTGAATAATAAAATGCAAAACAATCCCTGCTTAGATAAAAATCAAACTTTAGGCCCTAACAAATACCTGTAATGACGAAAAGGAAGTTTTCTTTTAAATGATTTTAGGATACAATTGAAACTAAAAGGCTTTATTATGACTGATCAATCAACTCAAAAAATATCTCGCTATAGTTTAGCTGCCATTTTTTTCTATCATGGTCTCGTTCCCAAATTACTCTTTAAAAGTGAGCAAGAAGTTTTAATGAACAATGCTTTTCTTCCTTTCATGGAGAAAGACTTTGCACTTACCTCTTCGGGGATAGCCGAAATCATCTACGCCTTAGCTTTAGTCATATTTTCTACGAACAAAAAACTTTTGTATCCTGCTATGGCCTTTAGCATACTCGCCACTCTTGCAATAATTATCCAACTACCGCAATTAATGACCCATGCGTTTAACCCTTTCTCAATTAATCTAGCCGTTTTTTCATTGGCCTTAATCGACCTAAAAAGCTTAGATCACAGCAAATAACTTAGGTCCATTTATTGCCGCGATACATCTCAAACTTACATAAGCGTCCGTCTAAGCCACCATTACTTAAAGGGAATTTTCGCGAAGGTCGCAAACCAATTTTCAAGATTAGTTTACGTTCGCCAAAATAAACCCATGCATTACTTCCAGAACATTTCTGCTTGAGGAAATCACCTATTTCACCTGTAAAAGATTCGACATCCTCATTTTTCATGAGGCGCATACCATACGGAGGATTTGTAATGATTGTACAAGGCTCAAGTTCCTCTAAGTCTTGAAAGCGACTTTGCGTGATTTTTATTTTGTCACCACCTGGTAGGTAGGATAAGTTCAGCATACTTGCTCTCACTGCCTCTGAATCCATATCAGAACCAGAAATCAAACCTTCCTTAGGGATTTTTATACGCGCATCAGCTTTTGCTTTAACCTCATCCCATATACCCTGATCAAAATCAGGCATATTTTCAAAACCAAAACGTTTCTTCAAATAACCAGAAGGAATTTTTGCTGCATACATAAGAGCTTCTGCTAAAATTGTGCCGGATCCACACATTGGGTCATATAGAGGAGTTTTGCCATCCCACTCAGAGGCACGAATAAAAGCCGCCCCTAAACTTTCCATCAAAGGCGCTTCAACTGAATCCTGGCGATAACCACGTTTGTGATGTGAACCACCTGAAAGGTCTAGAGCAATTGTCGCTTTATTTTTATTAATAAATAGATTGAGCCATATATCAGGATTTTTAGGATCTATATCGGGGCGCTCGCCACGTTTTTCACGTAAGCGGTCACAAATCGCATCTTTCATTTTTTGAGAAGCAAACTTCGAGTGATTAATTTTGCTGTTACCAACATTTGCAAAGATCGCAAATGTTTGGCCCGGCTGAATAATCTCTTCCCATTTCATTGTTTTAACACGCTGATAAAGCATATCTTCCGAGAGTGCATCAAAACGATGTAGTGGCGCCAAGAAACGCGAAAATAAACGTGAGCAATAGACGATTTTAAAGAGCGTTACCATGTCAGCATGAAAATGCATCCCTCGATAATCCTGTTGAATCTCTTGTGCGCCCAACTCTTTTAATTCATCTACACCAAGCTTTTTGGCTTCTTCAGAGATTTGTCCGTAAAACAAACCTGTTTTATGATATCTAAATTCTGTCATTTAAAATTTCCTAATTATTTTTGACAAAGTAATGCCAAAGTGCTTTTCGTCTCGTCCCCGCCTATTTTTCGTTAAAAATAAATCCCTATTCTACAAAGACTTTTGACTTCTCTTGTTCACGTTTTAAGATCTTAAAAACAAAAGTGAGCCAAAATGCTAGAATTCACCGCTATAGATTTTGAGACTGTACCTGGGGAACACGGCCCCATTGCAGCAGAGATCGGCCTAGTAGTTTTTAATGAATCTGGCGAAATCCTCCATTACTTCGAAGCTTCTGCTCCAGTCAATGACCTCTATGCAGCTTCAGCTCATTGCTGCGAATCAATAGTCTCGACCTGGCCAAAAATTAAACAGCACTTACAAAACAAGATTATCCTTGGCCATAATATTGGCTATGACTATGCCATCTTAAAAAAATGCTTCCCAGCTCTAACTATTGAACGCTCCATCGATAGCCTGCAAATTAGCCGCCAAGTTTACAGTAATACTTTTAGCGATTACAGCTTAACTTCCCTGTTAGAATGCCTTGATCTCAACAAGCAATTAGAAAAACTGCAAGTGAACGACCATTTCATTCCCCACCGTGCTTTATACGATGCCATGGGCTGTGCGCTTTTATGCCTTCATTTACTCAACAAGCCTAAAGGCCGGGAACTTATTTTCCCCCAGCAACAATCATTATTCTGAATATCGCAAGCCCTACAAAAATATTAGGTATTAATACACACTCTAGAACAAGTAAGAATGGCTGTTAACTCTACTGCATTCTACACAATTCCAAATAAATAAAAGAGCTCTCCTGTAAACTTTAGGCCCTCGCGTGCTATTAATAAGAATAAACAATAATCAATCCTTCAATTTATGAAAAACATTTTCTTTATCTTCTGTTGCTTCGCAGCTCTTGGCCTATACGCACAAACGCCATTTCAAAAATACGGTAAACTCCAATTAAAGGGCACTCAACTCTGTAGTAGTAAACAAGTGCCTATCCAATTAAAAGGCATGAGTACTCATGGTCTTCAATGGCATGGTTGGGGCAGTTTCCTAGGCGAAAAAAATCTAGATGTTTTAGCATATCAGTGGCAAGCAGACATTCTTCGTATTGCTATGTATTACGATGAAGGTGGCTACAAAACCAATCCAAAGAAATTCACCAAAATGCTTGATCAAGTAGTCGAAGAGACCCACAAACGTGGCATGTATAGCATTATTGATTGGCATATTTTAAAACCAGGCGATCCGTGGAACCGCATTGATGAAGCCAAAAAATTCTTTGCCTATATGTCCAAAAAACACAGCTCAAAAGGAACTGTTTTATACGAAATATGTAATGAGCCTAATGGTAAAGGGGTGGATTGGCCTCGAATAAAATCTTATGCCGAGCAAATCATTCCCATTATTAGAAAAAATGATCCTGATGGCATTATTTTAATTGGAACACCTGCCTGGGCTTCCTTAGGTATATCTGAAGGGAAAGTAGCGACTGACATTATAAGCAATGGCCTAAATCAAAAAAACTCACACAATGTCATGTTCAGCTTCCACTTCTATGCCGCGTCGCATAAGGACTTATACCGTAAAGAATTTAAAAAATTCTTAGGAAAAATCCCTTTGTTCATTACTGAATGGGGCAGTCAAGAAGCCTCCGGTGAAGGCAGGAATGATTGGCAGAGCGTTATGGAGTGGCATAAGATTCTCAATGAGTATAAAATCAGCTGGTGCAATTGGAATTACTCATCAGGTCATCGCTCAAGTGCGGTTTGGAAAAGCAACGTTAGCATCAATGGTCCTTTTGATGATTCACAACTCAAAGAATCTGGGCTCAAAGTGAAAGAACTTATCCGAGCTAAATGACCCATCTTCCTTAGCCTGTCAAAGATCCTCCCATTACGGTTTTTCGATTGTTATTAACACTTTATAGTAAAACAAATAACAAGAAAAGACATAATTATGGTACCACTCCCTAGCAATCCATCTCAACAACTCGAAAAAGGTCTTGAGATTTTTGACAGTTCTATAATATGGCTAATTATTGGCGCCATCGGAATTATCACTGCATCTATCTTATTTGCTTACATAGTCAATCGCACCTTAATTAAACGACTTGCTAAACAAATGAAGATGGACCGTGGCATTGAATTCGCCGTCCAAAAAGTAACTCAATATGTGGTAGTTGGTATAGGTGTTTATACGGCCTTTGCCTTTGTCGGACTTCCCGTGAGTGCTTTTGCAGGTGTTTTTGCCTTACTTTCTGTTGGTATTGGTTTCGGCTTGCAAAATATTACCGCCAATTTCATCAGTGGCATTATCTTACTCATTGAACGGCCTATAAAAGTCGGAGACCGCTTAACCGTTGGAGAAGTCTGGGGCGATGTTTCACGTATCAATTTACGTACTACTATAATTCAAACTCCTGACAACATGTCAATCATTGTCCCTAACTCAAAAATTCTTGATGATCAAATCATCAACTGGACTTTTGGCGATCATCGCATCCGAATTAAAATCCCTGTTGGCGTGGCTTATGGATCCGACATTCGCCTTGTAGAAAAAGCCTTGGGAGAAGCGGCTGAAAAACACAACCTTATCCTCAAAAAACCTAGCCCCCAAGTCTGGCTAAATGAATTTGCCGACTCTTCGCTTAACTTTGAGCTCCTCGTTTGGATAGAAAAAGCCACGGAAAGAGATCAAATTATAAGTGATGTCAATAAAATTATTTATAAGCTCTTTATAGACTACAATATTGAGATACCTTTCCCACAACGCGATCTAAACATTAAACAAAATGATCTCTTAAACATCAATCAAAGTCCCGACACTACCATCTCGGAACAACAGGAACAAAATGAAAAAAATAAGTGGCAGTGAAGCTCGTGCCCTACGAGCGCGCGGATCCAAACTCGAAGCAAGTGCAGTAATCGGTAAACGAGGACTCACAGAAGAAAACCTAAAAATCATTACTGAGGCCTTCCTAAAACAAGATTTGGTCAAAATTACTATTAGAAAGAAAGCTTTCGAGAACCCTAAGGAAGAAGCCATGAAAATTGCGGAGCAATTCGGAGCTACTATTGTACAACAATTAGGCAGTGCATTATTACTTTTTAAATCTTCAGAAGATTAAAGCTTTAACTCCGCACTCGAAGACACTTCTTCAGATTCTAGCTCCATTGGCGCTATAGCATAAACTATCTTTGCCTTAGCTAGGCTCTTTGGCACTTCAAAAAGAAGTCTTACACCAGCCCCTTCTTTAACCGTCCTAGAGCCTGACAAAGCAGGCTTAGGCTCTGACTTCCAACGCAATGATAATTTACTTGGAACATGGAACTCCCAGTTAATTTCATTAAAAGCTTCTGTATTAGAACCTATCAACTTACATTTATAGTCTTTAGCTCCTGCCTTTAAGACATAATCATATTTACCCAGACTACGACCTTCGCTTAAAATAAAGTTAAGAACAATAAATTTGTTGCCTTTCTCTGGTCTCAAGGTACTTGATTCACCAGAGCGCTCTATGACTTTTATTGATTCAGGCTTATTAATTTTAATAATATAACCTTCACGAAACACACTCTGACCTTGTACTAATAAGGCAGAAAAAACACATACGAAAACTAAATATAACTTCATTTATCAACACTCAATATTTTTTTCTGATGGGACTCAGCTTCAATTAATAAACCTTCAAGAACCTCCATAGGTTCCGTATCAACTTCCCAATCTCTGACAATAGAGAAATACATGGCATAATCCCCTCCGTCAACTCCTACGTCTTTCCATCGGGCAATTCTTCGCTTCAAAACATCTGTATATTCTTTGTCATCGGATGATACAATCAGTACTGCGGAACCAGAAATTGATAAATAGAGCTGATCTATTGTTTCGGATCTCTGCGCCACATCCTTAATATCCACCTGATCATTCAGAGTGACAACGAAAACTTCTAAATCACGTTCACCTGGAAAGCTATAAAATAATTGATAAATCACACCTGGGACCTGCTTACCAGGTAAAGTCGACATCAACCATCGTTTATACTTCACGAATGGCCGTCTTGATATCATTGTCACTTCTTTATCATCACTAAAGACAAAATAGCCGGCATCCAAAGCTTTTTCACGCTCCTCATCAGTAATGACTTGGTTGAGAATATACAAATCAATATCTTGGCGTGGTTTTTTGATCATAGTTTCATCTAAGTGTCCCACAAGAGCTACAAACTTAAATTCCGTCTTTTCCAGTTCAATTTCTCCTATTGCACACGAACTTAAAAAAGCGCATCCAAGCACTAAATAGATGAACCTTTTTATACATTTCATTTTCATAAACTTCATCCCATAAAGAAGATATTATTTTAACTCATAAAGGAGCTATAAAAGCAACTGGAAAAAACATGACTTGCGTTTAGATTCCCAACAATTAATAGAAAAATAAGGTAACATATTCAATGAGTCAAAGCTGGAATTGGAAAGTTCAAAGAGAAAAGCAAGCCTTTCTCGCTCTTGAAGACGGAACGATCTTCAGAGCTTACTCAATCGGAGCAGATAAAAACTGCTTGGGCGAAACTGTATTTAACACCGGAATGACTGGCTATCAGGAAATCCTCTCCGACCCATCCTACGCTGGTCAGTTTATTTGTATGACTTACCCTGAAATGGGTAATTATGGTACGACTCCAATAGACATGGAAGCACGAAAAACATTTTCCAATGGCTTAATCATACACAATAACAATGATGATAGCAACTGGAGAAGCGATAGTTCTTTGAGTCAATTCCTCAAAGATAATGGCATCCCTGCTCTCGCTGGCGTCGACACACGTGCCCTCACCTTAAAACTCCGTACTGATGGTGCAATGAAAAGTTACATTTGTTATGACGGATCAGTTAGTGAAGAAGAGGCCGTTGAACTTGCAAAGAACTGGAGTGGCTTAGAGGGACAAGACTACGCTGCAAAGGTAAGCTGCGACACTACTTTCGAATGGGATCCAGATGACTCTATTTCTTCTTCTTGGGGAACTGGGGCAGAGCTTCCAGAAGCTAAACACTCTTTAGTTGCCTATGACTTTGGTATTAAATGGAACATCTTGCGTGGCCTAAGGCGTAGTGGTTTTAAAGTAACCGTTGTACCTGCAAAAACTCCTGCTAGCGAAGTTA
Organism: Lentisphaera marina; assembly: GCF_028745505.1. GTDB lineage: Bacteria > Verrucomicrobiota > Lentisphaeria > Lentisphaerales > Lentisphaeraceae > Lentisphaera > Lentisphaera marina. The sequence continues at coordinate 111,542 of NZ_JAQZZL010000001.1, forward strand.
TTGCCATGAACCCTGATGCTGTTTTCTTTTCTAATGGCCCTGCTGACCCCAAAGCCGTTACTTATGCAGTTGATGCTGCAAAAGAACTCATTGGTAAATACCCCATCATGGGCATCTGCCTTGGTCACCAAATCTTAGGCTTAGCCACTGGCGCAGACACCTACAAATTGAAATTTGGTCACCATGGCTGTAACCACCCCGTAAAAAACCTCCTCAAGGGTACAATCGAAATCAGTTCACAGAACCACAACTTTGCCATTGACCCCGATTCTGTTAATGACGACCTCATCGAAGTTACCCATATCAACTTAAATGATGATACAGTAGCTGGAATTCGTCACAAATCAGAAAAAATGTTTGCGGTTCAATACCACCCTGAAGCGGCTCCAGGACCTCATGACCCCTACTATTTATTCGAACAGTTCTACAAAATGGTAGAAGAAAGCAAATAATTTAAGTTTCACTTATAAAAATAGCTCTCCATTTGGAGAGCTATTTTTTTATCTATATATCCAAATTTAAACAGGAAAATGACTAATGAACAAAGAATTTGATAGCTCATTACCAAAACTCCTGAAACTAATCACTCGAGCCCGAAGCTTAAGCAATCAATACAATCAATTAGCTGCTGATAATAAAGATAAACTACACGAGATACTAACAGAGCTTTTGGGCAGCGTAACTGACGACAGTTATATAGACATCCCTTTTTATTGCGATTATGGCAAAAACATCCACATCGGAAAAAATGTTTAAATTGTACCTTTATCGACAATGACAAAATCACCATAGGTGATAACACACTTATCGCTTCTTCTGTAAACATCAGCACTGGCTTCCACCCTATCCCAGCTAAGTAGTGCGTTTTTCAAAGTGAAGATATAAGTAGTAAGTATAGAACGTTTAAGAAGCCTGTTACCATCGGAAAGAATTGCTGGATTGGAGCAAATGTAACAATTATCCCTGGAATAAATATTGGTGATAATACCACCATAGGTGCAGGTAGCGTTGTCGTAAAAGACATCCCAAGCAACTGTGTTGCCGTTGGCAACCCATGTAACGCGATTCGAAGCCTAGATTAAGCTACACCAAAGCTCTTATCATTACTTATGAGTCTCAGATCACACACTACACGAAGCAAGATAACGACCCGTCAACAACTATTCTGAGTATCCATGTCATGGATAGAATCAACCATGACTGTTGATATTCAGTAATTTAAGTGAAATCCTTTTGTTTTTATAAGCACCGCGATATATTGAGCAAAAGGATTTTTTATGCGCTTATTGTTTCTACTCATTTTCCCAATCAGCCTCTTTGCAGAAGTGGTTCTTACTTCGCAAAAAACACGACTCTACGCAATTAATGGCACAGTTTTAAAAAGTCTTGAAAAAGACCTTCGACTTGAAGTAGATTTATACGCTCGCGATAAAAAATATTATCAAATAAAGAACACCCAAAACCTAATCCTCGTTGCTGATACTATTGGTTTTGAGCAAATGCTTAATAATTCTGAAAAAAAGAAACTGAGTTTAGAGAATGCGTTCAATAGTCGTCAAAGAGAGCTTTTACGCATCAAATCTGAGTTAAAAACAATGGAAATTCAGATCCTAGAGACCCAACGTGACACCGCTCTCTCTTACCAATCAAGCTACCGCAGTGGCGGACGATACACCTACTCTTATACTCGGCTCATCTCAACAACAAAAGCCCGTAAAGTTATTGAGACCCTAAATGAAGAAAAAGAAAAACTTAAACTCGAACAAAATAAAATTTTTCGAGAGTCGATGAATATCAGTGCAGCACTCGGAGAAAACCAAGTCTATATAGAGAGGTTGAGCAAACTATTTACTGGCGCCGACAAAAACCATAACAAGTATATCATCACAAAAAAAGATGCCCCTGTATTCCTAGGAAGCCAAACCTTTACCCACCTCAAATTAGGTGAACTTGTGACAGCACGAGCTCATCCGAAGCATAGAAATTTCCACCAAGTCATTATCAATAAGAAAATCTACACTATTGCCTCTACTGACTTAGCAAATTTAAATGGACTCAAAATCGACTACAACAAGCGCATCACATCAAACTTGAGTGGCATCGAATTTCAAAAAAGGATTGTTGATGACTTGCAGACTTCTACCATTCTCCTGCAATCCATCATGCGGCAATTAACTGTCGACAAAGCTATTTCTGGTTATGTGAAAGTAAAAAACATGAGGGTACAGATCGACCCCAATACAGTACTCATCATCAATAACCAAAATGGAGATTCTGTTTACGTCCACAGTAATCGTGCGAAGAATGTCATTGAAGACTGGAGCTTAAGTCTAGCTGACAAAAAGCTTAAACTCAAAATCGCCGAAGCCAACTTACTGGAACGCCAAAAATTTAATGTGGATTTACGCCAAGAACAATCAGATGTCTTAGCACTACTGCAATAAACTAATCGTCAAAAATGACGATACCTGTAATATTATCTTTACCGCCTGCATCTAAAGAGCGATTGATAAGTTCAGTAAGAATTTTTTGCGGACTACGCAAATCAGTCATTAGGTCAGTCATGACTTGATGAGTTAATGAACCATAGAGTCCATCTGTACAAAACAAGTAACGATCACCTGCCCTTCGACGACAGATATTCACCTGCACATCGAGCGCTGAGCCTGCACCCATACAATTGGAGAGCAAATGACTTAGTGGATGGTTTTCAGCTTCCTCCGGCTTGAGATTACCGAGCTTCACCATTTTAGCAACCCAAGTCTGATCTTCAGTGATTTGCACTAAATTGCGACCGCGCTGCATATAAGCACGACTATCTCCCACTTGAGCAACAATCAGTCTACCAGGAACGAAAAGACCTGCGGTTATCGTAGTGCCCATCGCACGAGAAACATTGAGTTTTTCATTAATAGCAAAAATTTTATCATTGCACATCTTAATGGTTTCAACGAGGATTTGCTCTGATTCACGGAGTTTTGAGGTTGTCAAATCTGCCGATTGCCCCCAAATACGCCCAAGAGCTTCAGTCGCAAAATAACTGGCAAATTCGCCACCTTCGTGACCACCCATGCCATCTGTGACGACAACTAAAGTAACTTTATCACCTGGTAGTGTGACATAGAGATAAGAATCTTCATTATGTTCCCTTACTAAACCAACATGAGTCCCACCTGCCACCTTATCGGGGCTTATTGTAGAGCTCGGAGCTGCTTTTTTAAAGGCTTTAAACATTTAGATTTCTTCCTCATCTTCGTAGTCATCAAAATCATCATAATCTAAGTCCTCAACGTCAAATTCAAAATCGTCGTCAGAACTTATACCAAATTCATCGCCATCTGCCTCTAAATCAACAACAACTGCACCTTCTTTTCTATAGATATTCTTGAGTTTGGGCACATGTTTAACTTTTGCTTGACTGAGTTCCATGACGCGCTCATGAAGAAATTCTAAAACCCCATCAACCCCTTCGCGTAGTTCTGCGGTTACAGGGAAAATCTTTAGATCGGTTTCTTTTTGTAAACGCTCAAGATTTTCTTGTGACTCAGGAAAATCCATCTTATTCGCAAGGATCATGCAAGCGCGATCAGAGAGACCCTCTTCATAAAGATCGAGTTCTTCTTTGAGTTTGACTAAATCATCCAGCGGATCACGACCATCAGTACCATTCATATCAAGTACGTAAACTAAGCTATTAGTACGTTCGATGTGGCGTAAAAAGTGATGACCTAAGCCAATATTTTCGTGAGCGCCTTCAACTAAGCCAGGAATATCTGCAATCGTAATACGAGTAAAGTCAGGGAAATCTACCGTACCAACAATAGGATTGAGGGTTGTAAAGGGATATGCTGCGGTTTTTGCACCCGAGTTAGAAACTGAGTTCAAGAAGGTCGATTTACCCGCATTCGGATAACCCACAAGACCTACATCAGCAATTGTTTTTAATTCTAATAGAAGTACGAGCTCTTCACCCGGATAACCTTCTTCAGCTTGACGAGGGATGCGATTAACAGAGGTTGCAAAAGAGCGATTACCACGTCCGCCTTTACCTCCCTTGGCAATAACAATTTCTGATCCCGGTTCATCAATATCACAAATTTGATAGTTATCATTATTGATATCCATCACCACCGTACCAGGAGGAACTTTTACGTACAGATCATCACCTCGGTTACCATGCATATCAGAACCTAGGCCATTACCACCATGCTGAGCATCAATATGTTGGTTGAATTTTAAATCGACAAGGCTAGACGTCCCTGGGTCAGCCACAAAGATTACACTACCGCCGTCCCCACCGTTGCCACCATTTGGGCCACCTTTAGGGACGTACTTCTCGCGCCGGAAACTAATGCAGCCATTGCCACCATTACCAGCTTTTACATAGACTTTTATTCGATCAACAAACATAGGAAAAAAAAAGCCTCAAATCCTACGATCTGAGGCTAATTTCGAAATAAATTTCGATTTCTACTGTGCGAGTTCAGGAACGATGTTCACACGACGACCGTTACGGTCGAACTCTACACGTCCAGTTGAAAGTGCAAAAAGAGTGAAATCTCTTCCGCAACCTACGTTTTTACCTGGGTGAAATTTTGTTCCACGCTGACGTACGATAATAGTACCAGCGTTAACTTTTTGACCACCAAAGCGCTTAACTCCGAGCATTTTAGGATTGGAGTCGCGACCATTCTTGATACTACCTTGACCTTTCTTATGTGCCATAACAGTGTCTCTTATAATAAATTGTTAATAAATAAAATTGTAAAAAGTGATGCCCATAATAATCTAGTTCCTACAAAAGACAAGATCGACAGAAGGGATTTTTACAAAAAAAGTCTTCCTCTAATAAATCTACTTCATACCCAAGGCTTTTTGAACTGCCAGGACATAACTCAAGCTAACACAATCATTTGTATACGCAAGTAAAGACTAAGCTTACTCCTCATCCCTGAAGCAAAACACCTGCGCACATCGATAAGCTATGTGGGCACACAGATCCCATACTGTTGCAGAAATATACTGAATACTAAACTTCCCGTGAGTCAAAAGTGTGTTATAGTAGGCGCCGATTAAGTTTAAGGACAAGCAATGACAATAAATTTCAATGGCAAAGAAATGACTTTCAATTCTAGTATCAGTATTGCTGAACTACTCGAAAAAATTGAAGTCGACGGCCAACGCAACGGCGTAGCCCTCTGCCTCAATCTCGAAGTCCTCCCAAAAGACCTATGGGATGATACACAACTTTCTGATCAAGACCGCATCGACCTAGTCGTTGCTGCCCCTGGCGGTTAAATCTTTCTAAAATAACTAAGGAACTCAAATGGCTAAAAACCTTTATAATAAAGTCTTTGAAAAACACACGGTAAAAAAGCTCTCTTCTGGGCAGTACCAACTTTTCATGGGACTTCACATGATCCACGAAGTCACCTCACCGCAAGCTTTTGACATGATCAAAGAGCGCGGCCTAAATGTGCGCTACCCGCACAGAACTTTCGCGACAGTTGACCACATTATCCCCACCGACAACCAAGTTCGTCCACTGCGCGACACCATGGCCGAAGAAATGTTTAATGCTCTAGAGAAAAACACTGCCGCCAATGGCATCGAATTTTTCAATACTTCCACTGGCAAGCAAGGTATTGTGCATATCATCGCTCCAGAACAAGGCCTCACTCAACCCGGCATGACAATCTGTTGTGGCGACTCCCACACCTCTACTCATGGTGCCTTTGGCTCACTCGCTTTCGGTATCGGTACTTCACAAGTACGTGATGTCTTAGCTACACAAACACTTGCGGCCGCAAAACTCAAAGTGCGTCGTGTTGAAATCAATGGAACCCTAGGCGCTGGCGTTTACGCGAAAGACGTCGCCCTCTTCATCATTAATCGCTTGGGCGTAAAAGGTGGTGTCGGTTTTGCCTATGAGTATGCCGGTGAAGTTTTTGACAACATGAGCATGGACGAACGCATGACGGTCTGCAACATGGCAATTGAAGGCGGTGCTCGCATTGGTTATGTTAACCCTGATCAAACGACTTACGATTATCTTTCTGGGAAACCCTATGCACCTTCAGCCGATAAAATGGACGAAGCGATTGCCTACTGGGAAAGCATTAAATCTGATAAAGACGCCGAATATGATGACGTCGTTGTGTACAACGCTGCAGATATCGAACCTTTTGTCACTTGGGGCATCGCACCTGATCAATCAGTTGCGGTAAACGCAGAACTCCCTAAGGAAGAAGATTTCTCTGTTAATGACAAACCCCTTATTAAGGAGGCCTATGAATACATGGCTTTCACTCCTGGCGAAAAACTTATTGGCAAAGATGTTGACGTTGCTTTCATTGGTTCATGTACTAATGGCCGCCTATCGGACTTCGAAGAAGTCATCGACCTCATCAAGGATTCTGACTTAACTGTACCATCTACAGTAAAAGCACTAATTGTTCCCGGTTCACAAGAAGTTCGTCAAGAACTCATTCGCAAAGGCTATGACAAAATCTTTGAAGACAAAGGCTTTGAATTCCGTGAAGCAGGCTGCTCCATGTGCCTAGCAATGAACCCTGATAAACTTATAGGCAATCAAATTTGCGCTTCAACTTCGAATCGTAACTTCAAAGGTAGACAAGGTTCATCCACAGGGCGAACGCTCCTTATGTCTCCTGCCATGGTTGCGGCTGCCGCACTCACAGGCAAAGTTGTTGATGCCCGCGAAACTTTTAGTATAGGATAAGAACATGAATTCATCATCTATCACAAAAATCACCGGGACTGGCATTGCCGTACGAGGTAATGACATTGATACAGACCGTATTATTCCCGCACGTTTTTTAACCAAGATCACTTTTGAAGGCCTCGGTGCCGAAGCTTTTGCCGATGACCGTAAGCAACTTGCAGACAAGGGAGAAACTCATCCTTTCGACCAAGAAGCTCACAAAAACTCAAACATCCTACTCGTGAATAAAAACTTTGGTTGTGGCTCCTCTCGTGAACACGCGCCACAAGCGATCAAACGTCATGGAATTGACTGTATCATCGGCGAATCCTACTCGGAAATTTTCTTTGGGAATAACGTCTCTATCGGAGTTCCTTGCCTCAAGGTATCCGAAAGCGACATTGCGCTTTTACAAAATAAATGTGAAAGCGAACCCACTTGCGACTTCTCTGTTGACCTCGAAACTCTAGAGATCAAAGCTGGCGAACTCTCTGTCAAAGCCGAATTCCCCGAAGGTGCGCGCCAACAATTTATTGGTGGTACTTGGGACGTAACGGCTGAGCTCCTCCAAAACGACACGGATATCACTGCAACGGCAAATGATTTACCTTATTTCAATCACTGGCAATAAGCATTAAGCTAAAAGATTGATCCTATGAAGCCGCAAGAAAAATTCTTGCGGCTTTTTGATTCCTGCGAAAACGGCCTTATACCTTCTAGGCAAACAAATTAAATATTCATGAAAAACTAAAAACTCGCTCTTCTCACCGGAGAAAAACTTTGCAATCACAAAGACAAAAAGCTTATAGTTAAGAACTAAGCTAGCGAGTTTCTAATGAAAATAAAAAACCTATATCGAATTGCTATTTTAAGCATTATTTTACTCATTGCCCTCTTTAATTACACCTATGTTAAAGATACCGTAAAGCTTGAAAAAGAAAAACTTAACTACCTCAGCGATAACAATCTAAAAACCCTATCAGATCATCTAGATAGAGAAATCGTGAATGCGAAAATGAGTTTAGATCATATTCATCGACAGTTCACCATCTTTAAAACATCTCCAAGCAACTCTCGCATGAGCCGTGAACAACTAAGTGAACTCATGGCCCAGACAATTGCGCCTCACCAAAATCAATACAATACTTATTTCGCCCTAGAGCCTGAACTCTGCCAGAAACTTTTCAACACCCAAGCTCTCTCCAATGATGTTCACAAAAATTTAGTCCAATTGGGCACTCCAGAATACGGCAAAGCTGAAAATCGCATCGTAGAACATTTTAATGACCCTGAATACCAAAGCTCCCTAGATGAACAATGGTACCACATAGGCAAGCGTTCACAAGACTTTGAAATTACCGAAATATACTTCGACCACACCTACATGAAACAATGGATGTTTTCAGTCATCATCGGGCTCTACGACAATGACAAATTTGAAGGAGTTATCGGTGTCGACATCCTCCTCGATAGTTATTTTTCTTTAATCGAAAAGAACCACCTCAATAAAACAGGTGGCCTTTTTTTACTAGATCATCGTGACAACACCATCATAACTTCAGTTGATAGCAGTAAAGAACTGTCACCTTTTGCTGCAGATAAGAGAGGCAGCATGAAACTAAGTAGCCTACCCCATTGGTTAGAAGCGATAAATAACGGGCAACATGGCAGTGTAGTTCATGGGTCAAACGATGATAAATACCTCATTAGAAGTATCAGCTTGAAGAACCTACCATGGAAACTCGTCGCCTACCAAGACCTCCCGACGCTCTATAAAAACATTCGTCACAAAATCACTCTCATTATCGTCGGCTCGCTACTCATTATGGTTATTACAATTACCGGTTTTAATATTCTTTTTAAAATGATCAATGATTTGGTAGAAGATTTAGAGTATTCAAAAAATGAATCCGAAAAAGCGAAAAATCTAGCCGAACAATCCAATGCGGCCAAAAGCATTTTCCTAGCTAATATGAGCCACGAAATCAGAACACCACTCAATGCAATCATGGGTTTTTCTGAACTACTGCAAACCATGCCCCTTCAAGATAAGGCTTTAAACTATATAAAAAACATTTCTATCAGTAGCAAATCACTCACGAAACTCATCAACGACATCCTAGATCTATCAAAAATCGAAGCAGATAAACTCGAACTTTACTACAGTTCATTTCCTCTACAGAATTTCATTGAAGAGATCAAAGATTTATTCACCTATCGAATTAAGAAAAAGAAGCTAGACTTTGAAATCAAACTCGGCAAAGATCTTCCTAAATTTGTCAATCTTGATGAAGCACGCCTCAGACAGATCCTCATCAATATCGTTGGTAATGCAATCAAATTCACTAATTCTGGTTACGTGAGATTAAGCGTAAACCATGAAATAATCCCTGGCCCAGGCCATTATTGTAAGCTAATCTTTGAAATTGAAGATAGTGGTGAAGGCATTGACCTAAGCGAACAAGAAAAAATATTTAATGCCTTTCATCAAGTCCAAAGCCCCTCCAGTAAACGGCACGACGGAACTGGTCTCGGCCTCTCTATCAGTCTTCGCCTCATTAGAATGATGAATGGTAATATCAACGTAGAAAGTACACTTAACAAAGGATCTAAATTCAGCATTTATTTAAACCGTGTTCAAATCCCCGTAGAAAGTAAAATGGAGCTCAAAAGATTAAAAACTGCGCATAAATTCAACATAGCCGATTCGTGTATTTTAGTTGCAGATGATTTGGCCATCAATCGTGAATTAATTATTTCTTTCTTAGAAGACAAGAATAGCAAAATACTCGAAGCTAAAAATGGACGAGAAGTTATTGATTTATGTGAAAAAGAAAATGTCGACATCATCCTACTCGATATGGTAATGCCTGAAATGGATGGTTATGAAGCCGCCACCCTCCTCAAAGAAAATGAAAAAACCAAACAGATCCCTATAATTGCTGTAACGGCTTCCGCTCTAAAAGAAGACGAAATCAAACTGAGGAAAATCTGCGATGGCTATTTAGCCAAACCTTTCACTGGCGACAGCCTCATGGATGAACTTAAAAAGTTCCTATCGCCTTCTTAAATAAATCAGGGCAAAGTCTTCTAAACATTGCCAAAATTGACTTTCCTTGAAGGATTCAAAATCATCATCAAAGTACTGTGCATAATACTCCTTGAGTTCCCCATATGTAATAGCATCGTCATTTTCAATTCGCAACTGTGGCAACAAATGATACAACCACTCCGCCAAGGCTGCTGGTGCCGACAGAGTTAATTCTTTCGATTTGGAAACAAAGGTCAATTCACATTGTGGTTTATTTAAATCATCAATTAACACATCTCCACCAAGCCACAAAACTCTATCTTTGTCAAAGACTTTAACTGCTTTATAAAAGTCCTGTAAACGCTGACGAATTAAATGATTATCGTGACTTGTTTGAGGCACTTTATCTTTAAACCAAAAATCTAATTCTTCCTCGAAACCCAGGCCATGCATATAATTAAACAAGGCTTTTTTCAGACCTTCACTAAAGAAATCGTGATCACAACCAAGTGGATCTTCATGGCTAAGCTCATTTTTTGCGAAACCCGCAAATTCAGGCCCCGTGATTTTCACATCGTAACTATCGGGATCTTTTCCTATTGGACTATGTGCGGTAAGCGCAAAACGGTGCCAAAACCCCGAATCAATCATTTTTTCTTTAAAAAGCTGGCGCACCACCTCTAATGAATCAATTGTTTCTTGAGCCGTCTCAGTCGGAAAGCCATACATCAAATACGCATGGACCATAATGCCTGCATCGCTAAAAGCTTTTGTCGACTGACAAACTTGCGTAATGCCCGTCCCCTTTTTCATCTTCCTTAAAAGTCGCTCTGAAGCCACTTCCAAACCACCCGAAACTGCAATACAACCTGACGCTGATAATAGGCGACATAGATCTTTCGTGAAAGCTCGCTCAAAGCGTACATTAGTCCACCAAGATACTTTGATGCCTCTTACTAAGATCTCTTCTGCTAAATCTTGAAGTAAACTCGGAGGGGCGGCTTCATCGACGAAGTGAAAACCACTCACTCGGGTCTGCTCCATAAGTTTCACCATACGATCAACTAAAATTTTAGCAGGTGCTTCCGCATAGCGTTCAATATAATCCAAAGTAACATCACAAAAACTACAACGTTTCCAGTAGCAACCATGAGCCAAAGTCATCTTATTCCAACGCCCATCATTCCATAGCCTATGCATAGGATTGGCTAACTCAATAATAGATAAATAATTTTCTAAATCTAAACCCGTATAATCTGGAACACCCGTTTCTAGATGACTAAAATCTTCCTGTTGACAAGTGTTAACATATTCGACTTCACCCACATCATTCAACAGAAAAGTTCTAGATAAATTGCTTAAGTCACTCTCACCTTCCAACACTTTGAGAATCTGCGTCAAGGGTAACTCACCATCATCTAAACAAACAAAATCCACATAATCAAACAAGCGAGGATCGCAAAGCTCTCGTAACTCAGTATTAACGTAACCACCTCCCAAAACAATAGCACTCTCGGGAAAGCGTTTTCCTAGGTACTGAGCACACTTAAGGCCTCCGTACAAATTACCCGGGAAGGGGATACTCAAGGCAATAAGTTGAGGATTTAATTCAGAAACTTGATCTCCCAAAATCTCCAACATTTTAAGATCTAAAAAACTAGGCTCAGCTTGTAAAGCGTCATCCAAAAAATCAAATGAACTTGCTGCTACAGAGATCTTCTCTTTATAGCGTGAAAAACCAAAACCCGCATCCAAATTTTCACGAATAAAGTCCCCTAAATCTTCTAAGAAAAGCGTTGCTAAAAAGCGGGCAAAATCTTGCACCGCCATCTTACCAAAAATCTCTGAACTTAACTCATCCAAAATCTTGAACCTATCTCCCTCAGGTAAATAAGTCCTACTAAAAATACGTTGCGCTAAAGTGAGGTCTTTGTTTTGTAAAAAAATTATCACTGCATCAATAGTGGATTGATAATCTTTCCTTAAAGCCAAAGTTTTTTTTGCTTTCAAGCTCAAAGCTTCAGAACTTTCTTCAAGGTAGTTGAAAACTTGCCCTAAACCCGACGAAGAAAATACAGATAAAATCAAATCTAACCCCAAATCAAGCTGGCTAGCATGATAGCCTTGCGATTTTAAAAAATAATTTAAGTACGCCGTTCCCGGATAAGGAGTATTTAACTGAGTTAAAGGTGGTGTAATCAAAAGAACTTCAGCTTTCAAATGTTTTTCCTATTAATTATTTATTCTAAAAAACCACCTAAGTACAAATTTTCTAGCTCACTCATCAAAGTTTGCAAATAGACATCAATATTAACTAATTCTAAACTCGACTCAAGCAGTAATAATTTGCTTATTTCCTAGCTCACAAGTACTATGAACTTAGGAAAATCAAGTCAATTAGGAACCATCATGAAAATGCGCACATTATTTTTTATTGCCGTCGCTTTTGCACTCTTACCATCTTGCACGCAATTCAGTAAAGAGGAAGAAGTAAAAACTAGAAAAACTATCATCGGCGAAACTGCCTTTATTACGGTTGAAGAGGCCGGATTAGTTTACGATAGCCGAATCGATACGGGCGCTACAACCACCTCTATTAATGCCTTTGACATTCAAATTAAAGGAGGAGATAAAGAAAAGCAAAAGAACATCAATAAACTCGTGACCTTCAAGACTCGAAATAGAACTGGAAAAGTCGCCGTTATCTCAACACGTATCGTCAATGTCGTCATCGTAAGCAATTCACAAGGAAGAGAGTTCCGTTATGTTGTTGATTTAACACTAAACTGGAAAGGAAGCAGTCGAAAAGTTCGTGTCAATTTACGTAATCGTCAAGAAATGACCTATAAGCTGTTGATTGGAAGAAACTGGCTTAGCGGCAAATATTTAGTTGATGTCTCCAAGAAAGAACATGGTGAAGAAAGTGAAAATAAAGTGAAACATCGCGAAACTTTCCCTGTTAAATTACAAAATTACCAAAATGACTTAAGTGGAAGCTTCTGGGACAAATCTACATCGGCCATATATCCGAGTTCTTTCACGATGATAGAAGTAGATGGCAAACAAATGTTCCGCCTAAAATTCCCTGGGCAAACAAAGGCTGTAGATTTAGAGCTTGCTAAGCAATCAAAAAAATCCATCCCTGTAGCTCTTGCCATTTTAACAATCAATGGCAAACAAGTTAAACACCCCGTACAAATCATGAAGCACAAAATGGGCACAGACCTAAATATTGGTTCTGAACTCAAAGAACTCACATTTAAGGAACAAAAATAATGAGTGCAAAAGCGCAAGTTTACTTATGGTCCATGCTTCTTATCATCCTTGGTGCCGGAGCCATTTTTTATAAAAATGCAAAATTAGACATCCCTTTAACCCAAGGAGAAAAAAGAGATGTTTGGGTTGTAGAAGCACTGATTGAATTCCAAGCTCAAGACAAACCCGTAAAAGTCAAAGCCGCACTCCCAACCTACTATGCTCAATATAAGCTCCTTGAACAGCAAGGCTCCTCCAACGGCTATGGATTCTCTACTGAAGAAAGCCCTAATAAAAAGGCTGTATGGTCCAACCGCGCTCCCACACCCGGTAAACAAACGATATATTATACATTCAGTATTTTTGATACTAAAGAGATGCAATCGACTGCCGACAAAAACACCTATAAAATCGAAAGCCCTTATTTTGACCCCGCGTACAAAACTGCCGCCCTATCTTTAGTAGATTCTGCTTGGGCAAAATCTTCAGACAATAAAACTTTTGCTAAAGAAGTTATTCGCCGCTTGAACTTTGCAGACCCAGACCAAAACACCAACCTTGTTCGTAGTCTAATCAAAGGAACTTACACAGAAGCACACCTGGTTCGTGACTTACTCTTATTGAAGGAAGTTCCTGCAACTGTACTTCGAGGTTTGAAGCTAGAAGATGGTGTACGTAAGACAACTCCAGATAATTACCTAGCATTTTTCGACAAAACCTGGGGGATCATAAACCATGTCTCAGGTGAAGTTGGTGTGCCAAGCGATACTATATTCTGGGCTTTAACTTCTGTATTGGAAGTTGAAGGCTGTACCAATTCAAAAATCACTTTCTCTACAATCAAAAGTGAACAATCCGCAAAATCTTTAGCGATAAAAAACAGCTTAGAAGACTCTTCTCCTATTATGAGTTTTTCTATCTTCAGTCTACCACTTGAATTCCAAGCTGTTTTCAAACTACTCTTACTCATACCAGTAGGCACTCTTATCGTCGTAATCATTCGTAACTTAATAGGTCTATCCACTTCAGGGACTTTTATGCCTGTCCTTCTTGCGATTGCCTTTATTGAAACCGGACTCGTCAAGGGCCTTGTAGTCTTACTATTAATGATGACCTTAGGTCTGCTGATCAGGACTTACCTCTCTCGAATGAACCTCTTGCTTGTCCCTAGGATATCCGCCGTAGTTATTTGCGTCGTCATCTTGATGGCTTTTATCTCGGTCAGCTCTTATAAAATGGGCATTACTGGTGGCGTAAGCGTAACTTTCTTTCCCATGATCATTATTTCTTGGACCATTGAAAGAACTTCCATCATGTGGGAAGAACATGGTGGAAGGGAAGTCATAGAAAAAATGGGTGGAAGTTTAATCGTATCGGTAATCGTATACTTCGTTATGACTCATAGCTTTGTTAAATATTTCACTTTCACCTTCCCCGAAGTCATGCTCATCATGCTTGCCTTTGTCTTACTCATTGGAGTTTACACGGGCTATAGATTAACCGAACTCTTCCGCTTTGAACCTCTCCTTAAAGATGAGGACTTAAAACAATGAAATGGGCTTCACCATTTAAACTAAGAGAAAAGGGCATCCTCGGTATGAATGCTCGAAATTTTAGTTACGTCCTCTCCAAAAACAAGCGCGAATTATATCCTTTAGTCGACGATAAGATGGAAACTAAGCGCATTGCTTTACTTGAGGATCTAAGTGTCCCTGACCTCATCTGTTGCGTGAAGTACAATCACCAAATGAAGGAATTACATAATATCCTATCCACACAAAAAGAATTTGTGGTCAAGCCCGCAAAAGGATGTGCTGGCAAAGGAATTTTAGTCATTGTCGATCGTAACGAAAAAGGTTTCGTTAAAGCTTCCGGCTCAATTGTCACTTATGTTGAATTCAATCGTCATGTCGCAAGTATTCTTACAGGTATGTATTCACTTGGCGGAGTACCCGATTCTGCCATGTTTGAAAAACTTGTTCACTTTACAGACACCTTTAATGGATACACCTATCAAGGTGTGCCTGATATTCGAGTCATTATTTACCGAGGCTACCCTGTCATGGCCATGACCCGTCTTTCTACTAAAGTTTCGGATGGCAAAGCCAACCTACACCAAGGTGCCGTAGGCGTCGGACTGGATATTGTCACTGGGAAAGCAATCCAAGCTGTACAATTCAACAAGCTTGTCGATAAACACCCTGACACAGGACAATCCTTCGAAGGTCTAGCAATACCTAACTGGGACACCGTCCTCAAACTCTCAGCAAAAAGTTTTGATATTACTGGCTTGGGTTATTTGGGCGCAGACATTGTCTTGGACAAAGAACGTGGGCCCCTTATTCTTGAGCTAAATGCGCGCCCAGGATTATCTATACAAATTGCTAATGGTCACGGCTTAGGTCGTCGCTTACGCTACATAGATTCTGTAAATAAAAAGAGACGTAACATTGATGAAAAGTTGGCGCTCGTAAAAGAAAAATTTGTTGACTTTAAATAATTCTTAAATTTTATAATTTTCTTTAGCCATTTTATAAGCTTTCATTTCTCGCGTATCGTCACTAACTAAGTCTGATAATAACAATCCTTCTTTAGGATGCACTAGACCTGGAACTATCTCTAACAATGGCACATAAACGAAATCACGACTTAGGATTTCAGGATGTGGAATTTGCATGAATTCCGTATCTACTACCATTGAGCCATAAAGAACTAAATCTAAATCGAGTTTGCGTTCATCATGCTTATGCTCACCTTCCTGGCGGCCATACTTTTGTTCAATTGATCGTAGAACTTTATATTTCAAATCATAAGGGTCTAAATCTGTCTCAA
This sequence comes from Lentisphaera marina, assembly GCF_028745505.1. Classification (GTDB taxonomy): domain Bacteria; phylum Verrucomicrobiota; class Lentisphaeria; order Lentisphaerales; family Lentisphaeraceae; genus Lentisphaera; species Lentisphaera marina. The sequence continues at coordinate 127,384 of NZ_JAQZZL010000001.1, forward strand.
CTCGAACCACACCATTTAAAAACTCATGCTGACCTTCACTAGTTCCAAGGGCTCCATTTAGATAGAACTTTGACACTGCAGTAACTTTCAATACTTTTTCAAGCTCAATCAAAGCCGTACTAATACTACCAAAAGGATCTATATTTGAGCCTACTGCAATGTATGCGGTCTTCATTATTTCTCTCGATAAATTGAAATTGCTACATTATCAGCTAATTCCAATGCCTCTGGTTTATCAATCTTAATTTCACATGCTTGAACTAAATCTTTAGCCAAACATATTTTAGCGCAGAGTTCTGCTAACTTTTCAATCAATAAACATTCCGAAGTCTTTGCAATATGAGCTAACTCACGATGTAAGGAATCATAATCAACCGTATGATTAAGGTCATCACTTTGCCCTGCTTCTCTAAGATCTAAGTAAAGCTTTGCAGAGACAATAAAATCCTGTGGATTAATACGCTCTTCTGGATAGAGACCCAAAATAGCTTTGACTCGAATATTTTGGATATGAATAAGGTCAAACTTATTTATCATTGAGGTTCATCTCCTTCAAAAGGCCAATGCGATTCTGCCAATCTGGCATCACTTTCACAAAGAGGCGTAAATCGACAAATTTCTCAAAACTCTTCCCCAACTTACCTCTCGACTGGCGCTGAATCTCTTGTACCATTTTGCCTCCTGAACCAATCACAATTTGCTTCTGTGATTCACGCTCAACTAGTACAGTAGCTTCGATCTTAATTTTCTTCTCTCTCTCATCCCATTTATCTATCATCACTGCTAAGGAATGCGGCAATTCACTATGGAGAAGTTCTAAGGCACTTTCGCGAATGATATCTTCACCAATATCTCTCAGAAATGCATCTGCAATCTGATCATCTGGATATAGAAAAGGCCCCTTGGGGAGCATACCTTTTATCAATTCGAGCAAATCTGTGACACCATCATTTTTCAAGGCTGACATATGATGAATTTTGGGTTTTTCAGAAAAACGAGCGCAATAATTCAATTCCATTTCGCTAATTTCTTCTGCAGAGGCCTTATCACATTTATTGAACACTAAAATTGTTGGTTTATTACCTGCAGCTGCTGCCTTCGCGGCCATCTCATCTTCCATGCCAAATTCACGCATGGGGTCGCAGAGTAAAAGCGTGACATCATTTTTATCAATCGCTCGCTTAATCGTGCGATCCATCATTTCATCCATACGATTTTTACTCTCGTGGATTCCAGGTGTATCAGAAAAAATGATTTGTGCATCATCATCGGTATAAATCCCCACCCAACGTCTTCTTGTCGTGTGAGGGACACGCGATACTGCAGCAAGTTTATAACCTAAAGCTTGGTTGACAAAAGTTGACTTCCCCGCATTAGGACGCCCCACAATGGCAACATAACCACAGTTACCGTAACCGTAGTCTTCAAGCATTATCTAACTCAAGTAGAATTAAGGATTCAAAGTGAGATGTCTGCGGAAACATATCAAGCATTGCTAATTTTTTATGCTTATAACCCAAAGGCAAGATCTCTTTCAAGTCTCTTCCGAGAGTTCCTGGGTCGCAGGAAACATATAAAATCCATTTAGGAGATCTCTTACTAATTGCTTTAATTGTACCAGGCCCCACACCTGCGCGAGGTGGGTCTAGAATTAAGACTGTTTCGCCTATTAACTTACCTAGACGTTGACGAAGAAGTTTATTAACATCTCCCGCAATATACTTGTGCGTATCTAAAGATTGTTCTTGTGCATTAAAGTTTGCAGCTTCAACACCCTTAGGATCAATTTCCAAACCAACAACTTTAACTCCTCTCAAGCCCATGGAAAGGAAACCCGATCCACAAAAAGCATCAATGACAAAAGTACAGCCCTGCAAAGAAGCAATAACATCCGCACACATTCTCTGTAAAGCTTCGGCAACTTCTCGGTTAACCTGACTAAAAGAGCCGGCCGGCATCACGAACTCACGATCATTATAAACTTCTCGGCGCCAAGGAAGTCCTACAGGTGCCTTACCATAAAAGGCCACCGTTTCTTTATTGCCACTCGCATGACGAATTGTGGCTCGTAAAGGACGGTCGCGCTGACGATTTTTATGTCCCCATTTCGTTTTGTTTAAATCAGGAACCAATTCATTAACAGGCGGCTGAGCTAAAAGACATTCTTTAATTCTAACTAGGCTGCGATTATCACGCCCTATAAAACCGTATATCACTTCATCAGTTTCGCTACGACGAGCATTTAAACTAATTCTATTTCTATAATTCCACTTGTTACTGGAGCTCACGACTTCAACATCATCTTGATCAATATCTAGGCCACCAATTCGTTTCAAAACTTGACGAAATTGAGCTTCTTTAATTAAAACTTGTTCGTCATACTCGATGTGTTGATAGGCACAACCACCACATTCTCCAAAGTATTGACAGGGTGGATCGACGCGATTTGTCGAAGCCTCAATGACTTCGACAATTTCACCACGGCAAAAGTTTTTATTGTCTTTTACTATATTGACTTTAAGTTTTTCTCCTGGTGCAGAAAATGGGACAAAACAAACTCGTCCATCTTCTAGGCGACCAGCACCATCTCCGCCATAGGCGATATTATCAATCTCTAAAATTTCTTCACGTTCCATTATCTTCTCAAATTTATTTATGTACCATTATGTGACAAATACTCTACCATCACCTATAGTGATGAAAGTAAGCTTGGGTATAATTTATGAGTAGAATAGTTTTATTTATTTTTTTAGCAATAAATCTCTGTGCAGAAGAGACAACAAAGACAAGTCCCCCTGTACAAAAATCATTATTGAACACTAATCAAACTAAAGACTTTTTACGCTCTTCAGAAAAAGCTCTTAATGAGCACATCATAAAGCTTGTTAAAAACGACCCTTACAAACTCCTGAAAAATGCTGTTTTAGGCCAAGACCTAGTCATTTCCCAAGCTCTACAAAACTACCAGGCTCCTAGTATTAAAGTTTTTTCTACCGACACTTATTACCGCACCTTGATTCTTACGTGGCTGAAAGAAACAAAACCTCAATCCCAAGAAAATATTCTCCAACAAAACTCTTGGTTATTAAGTAAAGAATCTTTGGATTCTGTCATTTCTAAACTTCAAGACTTAGAACAGCAAAATAAAGATCAACTCTGGAACTTCCGCCTTAACTACGCCCTTAGTTTAGTCCATGAAGCCAAAGGCGACTTTAAAAAATCGCTAGATTCAATTAACAAAGCCTACACAAAACCCCAAGATCAAAATTCTCGATTCCTATTAAGACGAAGAATGATTATATGTTCAGCTCGCGCTGGCAACTTTTCTCACTACGAAAAATTCATCAATGAAACCTACAATGAAGAAGCTCGCAATCCCTTAATGGAGTATGAGAAATTACATGATCAACTCGCCCTCAAACTTCTCCAAGGCAAAGATAGTAGCACACTGCTGAAGCAAATTATCGATCACCAAAACGCAGACCTCGCACGTTCAATTCAAAGTTTAATTTTTACTGGTCAGCATCAAGAAGCTTATTTACTGAACCCAAAGGCAAGCTTACTCTTTCCTTTCCTAGTTGAGCTCAATCAATTTTCACTTGCCAAAAAACTACTCCCTGGAATTAAGGCTCCTCAAAAATCTTATTACTTCCTGAAGGTTTCAGGAACTATCCCAAAAGAACTTCAGTCAATATCGTCTCAAGCTGAGGAAGCAGAACAAGTCAGCCAAATATCATGGCTACTTAACAATAATTATCACCACGAAGAATATTACTCTAAGTTATATGACTTGAGTTTAAATAGCACTAATGCAAACACTAGTTTTTTAGCGCTAGCAAACCTAACTAAATCTAACAGTGCTGCAGAGCTCTATATGTATTTACAGAGTCGTCTACCAAAAAATGAGGCACTCAACTTCACCTGCTTGCTATCCTACACAAAAAATGCCAATTCCTTCTTGTCCTATATCGTTAAGATACAGCAACAACTTCGCCTCCAAGGCCCCGACTTAGATCAATTCATCAACCTATGCGCCTCCCTTGCTTTAGATAACAACCTCCCCGATGCTGCCCTTGGAAGTTTGAAAGTTATTGATGATAAGAACCAACACATCCAGCACATCATCACAGGGTCTATTGCCTTGCTTAGAAAAAAAGAATATTTAGGCGCCGCTCATAATGGCCTCATTAGACATGAAATGAAAATCCCAGAACTCATGGAGATCGCTACTTTTGCCTTAAATCAAAAAGGCTCGTTTGATAAAGCCCAAAAAGCTGACCAAATAGCCGAATCTTATTACCTCAATTTGGCACACCTCAACAAAACAGCTTTCTTTTTTAATAAAGTTAAGCAAAGAGACCTTCTCGAACAAATCTATTGGCGCCTGCAATCGCGTCCATTAGTCTTCAATAAAGATTCACTCATGCTCATCAATTCAGCGAGCACATATTTTTTACAACAAGAAGATCACCCGACTTGGGCAAAGTTTGCTGAACTCAAAGTGGCTTACGCTCTCCTTCAACCAAGCAAAGTCAACACTCCTGCTCAAGCCTTAGCCCTTCGCAAAGACTTATTGCGCTTACATCTTATCAAAGCTATTAACCAAGGGCAAGAAAAACGCATTATTCACTTTGCCAAAACTTGGGCGTCAGAGTTTACAATGGACATTGAACCTGTCCTTATTCTACATAAATATCAACTCCCCTACAGCGCTAAACTACTACAGCTAAAAACAGAGCTTTTTAATGATCGTTGGGCTAAACTAAGTAAACATATCAAACAATACCCAAAAGCAAGTATTCAACTAAACGAGATTGCTTGGATGGGAGCTTCCTGCTTCAAAAACCTTAACGAAGCTACACTCTATGCACAACGCGCCTATAGCCTTTCAAAACAAGCAGCTCACTTAGACACATGGGCTCAATGCCTCTATGCCACTGGCAAAATAAATAAAGCTGTTGAACTCTTGCAGGAATGTGTTAAACTCGAGCCAAATGTCAGTTACTTTTCGCAAAAGTTAACTCTCTGGAAAAACCACCTACCTGCACAGGAATAATCTGCATGAACAACAGCTACACCCTATTAGACTCTGGACACTTTAGAAAACTCGAAAATGTTGGTGGACAAATCATGGTTCGCCCTTGTCCACAAGCCTGCTGGGCTCCCAGCCTACCAAAGAAAGAATGGAATAAAGCTAAAGATATTTATTTGCGTAGCAATAAAGGTGGAGGTCAATGGAAATTTAATTCCCTGCCAGAACAATGGGATATTGTCTATCACAACCAAAAGATGATCCTTCGCCCAACAAACTTTGGTCATTTGGGTGTTTTTGCAGAAGCCGCAAGTAATTGGCAGTGGCTCAAAGATCAATCAAACTCAAATATTAAAGCCTTAAATATGTTTGCCTACACGGGCGGAAGTTCTCTAGCGATGGCAAAAGGTGGTGCACAGGTAACTCACCTTGACGCAGCAAAAGGAATTGTGGATTGGGCCAGACTGAATGCAGACGCCAATGATATTTCAAATATTCGTTGGATCGTTGATGACGTCAACCGTTTCCTTGATCGTGAAATACGACGCGGAAATAAATATGACGCTTTAGTTATGGATCCCCCCTCTTACGGCCGCGGGAGTAAGGGTGAGATTTGGAAAATTGAAGACGATATAATGCCCTACCTCGAACGATGTAAGGCCGTCATGAGCGACAAGCCAGCTTTTATTTTATTCACTTGTCATACGCCACACTTCACACCAAAGGTGCTAGATAATTTAATCTATACGGTGTGGGGTGAAAACCTTACCACTGAATCAGGCGAAATGACTATCCCACAAGATAGCTCTAAACGCACTATCCCCTCTGGTTTTTATACTCGCGTCACTTTCCCTTGAAAAAGAAGGCCAAACATTTAAAGACTGGCCAAAAAGGTGAAGCTATGGCCCTGCGCCAACTACGGCGCTGCGGCTTTGAAATATTGAGAAAAAATTACTCCCTAGAACATATAGGCGAAGTTGATATTATTGCTCGAGATGGCGCAACGCTATGTTTTGTAGAAGTCAAAAGTCGTCATCAAAATAAAACTCTAGACGTCCAACCTGCACAGGCGATTGATGCCAAGAAAAGACAACGTATTGCGAAGTGCGCAAAGTACTATCTTAAAAAACACTCCTTACTGCACTGTTCTTTTCGTTTTGATATTGTTGAAGTAGTTCTTGGTAAGTTTTTTTGGCAAGATAAGGTCTGTATTAGAACTCATGCTTTTGGGGAATAAAATTTTACCATAGCTTTAGTACATCACTACCAAAACACCAACGCTTTTTAACTACCTCAGCCCCCTTACCTAAAATCCAATAATCGTAGTTCTCTTTCTCAAAGCCATTTATTTCTTGTACTTTTAGCCATTGATTTAAGTAAGTCAAGAAACTTGCATCTCTCTCTGCTACTGCGCAAGCTAAAGCATAACGATGCACACTTGGCTTAGGTATCACCACACTATAGCCAGGGTGGTACAAGGTCCAAGCACTTCCTGCTTCTGCCGAAATCAGCAAAGCATCAAAATCGTTGTTCTCGGAGAAATACTCTCTTTCATCAGAAATAAACTGAAGCTCAATATTAGGCATTTTCTGCTCAATTGTATCAACGAATGGATTATTATCTAACACAGCGATTTTATAAGGATTATTTAAGCGATTTTCTTTCTTCGATAACTCTTTTTTCATATGGTCTTTCGTTACCAAAGCTAAATTAACCGTCATTACAGGATCCGAAAAACGTACACGATTGAGTAAGTCTGGTGAAAATGGCAAGCCGGACATCGCAATATCAATACTACCATTCTCTAAGAGCTCAGACATATTATCACGATCAAAGGGTATAAACTCTATTTTACACTTCAGGTTATGAGCCAAGCGATGAGCGTACTGAACATCAAAACCTCTAACTTCGCTTTGTTTATTTAAGTAAGTAAATGGCAGGTTTGCTTTCCGGTAACCAATACGAATAGCCCCACGTTCTAAGACACGCGTTTTGAGGTCTTTATCAAGCTGAGACTTTAATTCGGGCACTTTAGTAAATACAGTATTCTCTACAGGGTTGTAGATCTTTAAACGACTGAGAACTTCTCTTTTATTTTCAACATTTTTAATTGTTGCAGAAAAATAAAATTTCATTCCGACAAATGCCAATAAAGTTATAAGCATGGCCGGTATATTCGCCTTAAAAAGCTGGATAAAGGTAATCTTAAAACCCTCGGTCATAAATCTTATGGATATAAGAGTTAATGACACTAAGTGTATAGATGCTAATAAAATACCAAAACGCTTAGTCACAATTTCGGCCAACATAAACAGCTGGTACATATCTTCTGGTATCTGATAACTATTCAGTAAAAAAGGAATCGTTAAGCTTTTAGCACCAAAACTACTTAGCAGACCCGTAAGGGCGAAAGATGGATAACTGGTCAAAGGAACTTCCGTATTAACAAACCAACCTGCAAATAAAACGAACAAGAGGCTCATCACTTTCGCTAAATTTGGAAAGTTGAATGATATGGGAATAATAACATCAGCAAGTTCTTCATTTGTCTCATTAAGCCTTCCATTCATCTCCATAATTTTCTTGGAGCTATCCGCCAACATGGGTAGCACAATGAATAAGTTATTAAGTGTAAAAGCTGCTATTAATGGGTCTTTAATGCACTGGAGAATATCTTTATATTTATATCCTGTGATAGAACTAATTAGTGCCGGCAAAATAATAAAGGTCATTAAAATACAACAGACTACATAGGTGATAATAAAAACTTGTAGACGTTGTAATTCATCAGGTGAGATAGTCCCAGCCGCATTTGCTGTGATCGCAAAAACACCTATTGGAGAAAGACTTACCAGCTTTTTAGTAATCTTTGAAATGGCATCATTTAAGGTATTGAGATTATTCATCAAATGCTTTTTGGGTTCAATAGTAATTAAAGCAACACCTAATGCCATGCTAAAAATCACCACCGCTGGAACCGCTGAACTAGCTAAAGAATGAAATGGATTTGATGGTATATACAAATCATAATAATTAATAACTTTCGGCATAGCGACGGAACTCGCCTGAAAGAAATTCGCATTTTTTAATTCCGGAAAAACAAAAGGAACACACAATAACATAGCAATTGTGATAGCCCAGAGAGCCACAATAACCACACCGCCGCGAATAGCTAAGTTTTTTGCTTGCTCAAGAGAGAGTCCACCCAAGCCTTTGATCATCGATATTGTGATATAAGGCAGGATGGTCATCTGCATTATTTTAATAAATGCGTAACCTACATGGGACATCCATGCACATTTCTCACCAAAAAACAAGCCAACAACAAGGCCCAGACCAAGACCAATTAAAATCTTGGTGGACAGAGTCATTTTTTTCTTTTCTTTCGTCATCCCTTTTCCAGAATTTAACCTAAGCGATTAGCTCGGCTGATAAATTTCAGATCCTGAATCTTTGAACTCTTCGCTCTTCTCTTCCATGGCTTTTGCTAAGGCTTCTTCTTCTTTTAAGCCCTCTGCAGCTGCATAATCACGAACTTCTTGAGTAATCTTCATCGAACAGAATTGCGGGCCACACATTGAGCAGAAATGAGCAACTTTTGCGCCATCCTGTGGAAGGGTTTCATCATGAAAAGATCTTGCTGTATCTGGATCCAAACCTAAGTTAAACTGATCTTCCCAACGGAATTCAAAACGAGCTTTTGACAGAGCATTGTCGCGCGCCATAGCACCGGGGTGTCCCTTGGCTATATCTGCAGCATGAGCCGCGATTTTATAAGTAATAACACCAGTCTTAACATCATCACGATTAGGTAAGCCTAAATGCTCTTTAGGCGTCACATAACAAAGCATCGCACAACCATACCAACCAATCATTGCCGCACCAATCCCTGATGTAATATGATCATAACCTGGAGCAATATCAGTAATCAATGGGCCTAAAGTATAAAATGGCGCCTCATGACACCAATCCAACTGATTATCCATATTTTCTTTGATCATTTGCATTGGAACGTGACCCGGACCTTCATTCATAACCTGAACACCAAATTCCCATGCACGCTTGGTCAATTCACCTTGGACTTTTAATTCACCAAACTGAGCTTCATCATTAGCATCATTCACACTACCAGGACGCAGACCATCTCCAATAGAGAATGCCACATCGTACGCAGCCATAATTTTGCAGATATCATCCCAATGAGTATAAAGGAAGTTTTCTTTGTGGTGCGCCAAACACCATTTCGCCATAATCGAGCCACCGCGTGAAACAATACCAGTCAAACGACTTGCAGTCTTAGGCACATACTGGAGTAATACTCCAGCGTGAATAGTAAAGTAATCAACGCCCTGTTCAGCTTGTTCAATAAGAGTGTCTCTAAAGATTTCCCAGGTTAAGTCTTCGGCTTTACCGTTTACTTTTTCTAAAGCCTGATAAATCGGGACAGTTCCAATTGGAACTGGTGAGTTACGAAGAATCCATTCACGTGTCTCGTGAATATTGCGACCTGTAGAAAGATCCATTACATTATCAGCACCCCAACGAGTTGCCCAAACGAGCTTCTCCACTTCTTCTTCAATTGAAGAAGAAATCGCGCTATTACCGATATTAGCATTAATTTTAACTAAAAAGTTTCTGCCAATGATCATTGGCTCAGATTCTGGGTGGTTGATATTGTTGGGAATTATGGCACGACCAGCTGCAATTTCATCACGTACAAACTCAGGAGTGATTTGCTTTGGAGTATTCGCTCCGAAAGATTCACCTGGGTGAACAACCTTTTGATACATCTCCGCTTGTTGCATATTTTCACGAATAGCAATGTACTCCATCTCGGGAGTGATAATACCTTTCCTTGCATAATGAAGTTGAGTTACGCAGGAACCTTCTTTAGCTCGCAAAGGCTTGCGCTTACCTTCAAAGCGAATCTCATCCAAACTTGACTTCATACTGCGTGATTTTGTATATTCTGAGTTAATCTCAACTTCCTCTACATCTCCGCGAGCCAAAACCCAATCTGCACGCAAGGGCTCTAAGCCTTTAGTTACGTCAATTTCAATTGTAGGATCGGTATAAGGACCCGAAGTATCATAGATTAAAACAGGATCATTTTTCTCAGGGATATCACTCGTTTTAGTATCTGAACAAGTCACCTTACGCATTGCTACTTTAACTTCAGGGTGAATTTCACCCTGAACATATATTTTCTCTGAATTGGGAAAGGGATCTCTAGTGATCTTGTCCTGACTGACAACTTCCTGGTTTGTACTCATAATTTTTTCCTTGAATTAATAAATCTGCTCCAAAATAAGTTTTTTTTAGACTTATTCCACAGTTAGAACAAAAAAAGACCCGGACTTATTCCGGGCCTTTCAAAAAGTAGATTATGTAAGTCTTAGAAATTGCTTGCTTTTATATCCGATTCAATCAAATATGATTTAATTTTTACATTGTCGATTGCCATCTTCAAGCCTGATTTCCCTGGAGAAAAAGTAATATATTCACCTGAATTTCTACGAAAGCCATCTTTCAAAGAACTGGAATTTTTAGTGGTCATTACAACTTCACCGTTAAACAAAACAATATACTTACCGAGGAAACTATTCCATGAAATCGCAATATGATTCCATGCGCCATCTTTAAATGCATCCGCATTCATCTTTTTATCACAAAGAAAGTCAAAGTTTTGGCTCATGTATAAGCCATTTTTTTTCATCTCAGCTAATTCTTTCTCTGCATCATTTGCATAACGTTCTTTTAGGTCTTTTTCGACTTCTACATTTTCTGTCTCACTCAAAGGGCGATCATTTACAATATTATAACGCTTGCGATACATCCCTTCTTGCTCTTTAAGATCGGCTTCGAAATTCTGAGTTTTTTCTTCAATGATTTTTTCAACTGTCGGCAATTCTGCTACAAAAGTCGTAGCTCCACGCAAACTAAAACGACCAAATTTATCTAAAACTAAAGATAAAAAGGCCTCACTACCACGCTCTTCTACAATGATAGCTTCCTTATCTTTAACACCGAAGTCATTTTCAGTCGCCTTCAACCAAAAACCAACAGTAGCCACATTGGTGTCGTAAAATTTTTGGCCTACACGCAAGCGACCTTCGCTACGCCCTTTACCTTCGGTCAAATCGAGGGCATAACCTTCTTTACCAGCAATAAATTTAACTGAACCCTTAGTATAAAAATTGGACACCTCACCTGCAGCGGGAACAATTTGCGATGTATAACGGCTTACCTGCTTCACTTCTGCAGTATTAAAATTTTGATGATAAGTACTATCATCAGCAAGAAGAGCTGAACTCATCAATGCTACTGCACCTAAAAATAATGTATTTCTCATATAAAAACTCCTCAATTAATAAAATTCACTAAATAGACAATGATAAATTAATGAGGCCTTAGTCTTATGCAACCAAAAAGTTAATCGTATAGAGCCTGTCCTAAGAAAAAACCAACAAATCAGTACTTTTTCTTGTCTGCATTAACTTTAAGCTTAAAACTTAGAATGATTTGCCAAGCTCGCAAAAAGTTTGGTAAGCGAATTACATTGAGCTTGCTCTAGCACCTCGTCCTTGCATCCACTATAGACAAGTAAGCCTTTATGTAAGACCAATAATTTGTCACATAAATTCTCTGCTTCATCAAAATAATGTGTTGAATACATCATCATGCGCTGCGGACTTCGCATTTTCTTTATAAAGTCGGTCACTTGCAAGCGCGCCACGGGATCTAAGCCCGTTGTGGCCTCATCTAGAATTAATAAGTCTGGACCATGGATGAGCGCTCGGCAAATGTTTACTTTTTGTTTTTGTCCTGTTGAGTATTTATCTGTATAACGATCAACAAAATCGGCCATTTCCAAACGTTCGACAAAGTCATTAATTTGATTTTGTAAATCCCCCTCATCCATGGAGCACATGCGTCCAAAAAACTCCAAAGTCTCTCTTCCTGTCATGCGTTTGTAAAGCCCTGTACTCCCCGACAAAAAACCAACATGATTCCGAATTTTTTCATTTGCCTGCTCGTCGCCTTCAATATTATATTGAGAACCATTAAGCGAAAGCGAACCTTCGCTAGCTTTTAGTGTGGTCGCTAAAATACGTAAGAGTGTTGATTTACCGGCGCCATTCATCCCCAATAAACCGGCAGTATCACCAGGAGCTAATTCAAAACTAGCGTTTTTAAGTGCGTGTACCTCACCGGTACGTGCATCTCCAAAAGTACGACTGAGCCCCTTAACAATTAACATACTAAGAAATCTTAATTAATGACTCTACTTCTGACTTAGGTATTTCTTTCACCAATTCCCTTGTATCAACTTCTCGGCGCACATCATTAAATGTTGCGTAAAGCGCAAAAGTCATAAGTAAAAGCATGAACACTACGTAGATCGGCTGCAAAATCCCTGCGGGAACTTTGCGACGAGTGACCATCTCTAAGATAGCAATGACAATGTGACCACCATCTAAGACAGGGAAAGGTAGTAAATTAAAAATTGCCAAAGCCACATTAATCATTAAGACAAAACTCAAGCCTTCTACAAGACCAGATTGGCGAACGGTCTTATACATCCCACTAGAGATACCCACAAAACTTGACATCATCGAAATATCTACACCAGATTTAGGCGACACAAGCGCCTTCACTGTATCGTAAGTATTTTCCACAACTCGCGTAATCTGCACAACAGGATTAATTTTCTGTATGTCCATTTTTGGACCTACCCCAAGTTGCTTATAGCTGTGCGTAGGAACAAAAGCCAAATCTACTTCTTCATCACCACGACGAATTTTCATCTTCATCATCTCATTTTGATGCCGTGAAACTACTCCTTTAAAATCTTTGAGGTCGCTAACGGGATAACCGTTGACTTCTACAATTTCATCCCCTACTTTCATACCACCTTCTGCAGCAGGCGACTCAGCAACAACATCCATAACTCGAGGGAAGTCGCGAAAAATCATCCCCGCTCTCGCACTACTTTTCACTTGTGGACTAATTGTTAGAGTTTTTTCTTGACCATCACGCTCAATGACGAAAGTGAATTCACTTCTTTCGTCGGAATTGATAATATCACCAATTTGATAAAAGTAGCTGATTTTCTGATCATCAATTTGCTTGATAACATCACCACTTTGTAAACCGGTTTCCTCTGCAGCTGAGTCCTTTGCTATGCCTCCTAAATCTGCCGCATATAGAGATTCACTATCAAAACTCATTAAACGCAAACCTTCGTAATCCTTATTACCTTTAGGAGTGAAAGGACCTATGAGTAAACCTTTTTGGTCGCCTCGATCCACTTTCAAAGTGACGTCATCTCGCATGACGTATTCCATCATCGTCAATTGCTGACTAGTTGCAGCTTTACCATTAATTTCTCGAATGATGTCTCCAGACTTTAAACCCTTAGTGAACTCCACTGACTCTTTGGGAACCTTGGTAATTAACAAGCCTTCTGCCACAGGCGGCACGGGCTTGCCAACAAAATAAATTATCGTCCCCAAAACTAAGGCAAATAAAATGTTAAATAACGGTCCGGCTAAGGCCGTAATAATCCTATCGATTGGTTTTGCTTCAGGCAGTGGTTTACCATCTTCAGTTTGAGGTTCATTGGCCGCATCCATCTGGGGCAATGCCACATAACCTCCCAAGGGCAACCATCCAATGATGAAATCTATGTTTTTCCATCTTTTTGACAAAATCCTGTGACCAAAACCAATGGAAAATTTATCGACATGCATCTTCCTCCACAAGGCGGCTAACATGTGCCCCAATTCGTGAATAAATATACTAAAGCCGAAAAAGAATGCGACAAAAACAATTGATAAAATCCCTGCTAAGGCATCTGGCATAAAATTAACCTCTTTTTTCTAAAATCTGATTACCGTTCTACAATATTTAATCTAGTATATGCTCAATAAGCCTTCTTTCAATGATCATAGGACGACTCACGTTATGAAAATCTCTGCTTTCAAACCACAAGAAATCATCATCTCTCCATCTATACTCGCCGCAGATTTCGCAAACCTTGCCCCTGAGGTCAAAAGTGCTTATGAAGCCGATGCACAATTTCTCCACCTTGATGTCATGGATGGCCAATTCGTACCCAACATTTCCTTCGGTCCTGGAGTCATATCCAAATTGAAACCTCACTCAAAAGCTCTCTTTGATGCTCACCTCATGATTTGTCATCCACAAAACTATATCGAGGAATTTGCTAAGTCAGGTTGTGATCACGTTACTTTTCACATCGAGTCTGACTGCAATGCCCAAGAAGTCATTGATCAAATCCACTCTCATGGAATGAGTGCGGGCCTAACTTTAAAACCTGGCACTCCGATTGAAAGTATCCTACCCTATGTCGATAAAGTTGAAATGGTTTTAATCATGACGGTAGAACCCGGCTTTGGTGGCCAAAGCTTCATGCATGACATGGTTGAAAGAATAAGCATAGTCCGTAAACTAGCCGATGAAATAAACCCTAACCTTCACATACAAGTTGATGGTGGCATCAATAAAGAGACATCTAAAATTGTTCGTGAAGCAGGTGCTAACGTGTTAGTTGCGGGAACCGCATTCTTTCGCCATCCCGAAGGAATGAGTACCGCAAAAATAGATTTAAGCTCTTAATTCAAAACAGACTCGGACTAAACTTATGCTTATACCGTAAGAGCACATATAATTTGTAAAACTACTCTTTAACGATAACGGGCTTATATTCTAACCAATCTTCATCCGCTTCATTAAAGAGCTGAAAACGCTCCATTTCTCTAGCTAGACTTTGTGGCTTATCAGGAACAACCATAGTTATACCACCATGAATGATTGTTGATAAAGTTTCTGTACTCAATTTTACACCAAACAAACTGACATCCATGCCCATTGCAGTCGCATTATAGAAAATCGAGTTACGTCTAACTAAATAAGAGAATTCCGGATCAATAAATAAGCGCATCTCAACTCCAGTTGAATCTGTACTTAATTTAAATGCTTCAATACTTCCAATTTTTATCTGCCTATAAAAAACCGGAGAGCCCACACCTAAACTACTTAAGCGCTCACCTTTAAGAACTACCCTCAAGCCTTCTTTATTAATTGTATCAGCAGGTGCGGATTTCAAGAGTTCAAAATGAGATAAGCTATCCTGACGAAGCCCCTTATTCACTTTAATAAATGCACCTGTTACAATAGCTGCTGGGTTCTTAACTTGGTCAATATTAAACTCAAAATCTTCAATCCAAAAGATTGAGTCTTCTGCTAGAACATCTTTATACTCTTCTTGGATCAAGGTATCATAGCGTAATACATCTCGCACTAAACTTACTTTAGTCACTTGCCCTATAGTAATAGTTTTGTAAGTGATTTCACTACCGACTTTTAAACCTGACTCAAGCTCAGAGCTAAAACTTACTTCTATGTAAGAACTTTGAGCGTCATCTGAATTTTCGTATAAATTAAATTCATCTGGCAATGGGTCTTTACTAAAATCCAAAGGAGTTACATATGAAATCCCACCTGAAATAATACTTTCCACTGATCCTGTCACTAATTTTAACCCAGTCATATCTGCCTTGACTTCAAAGCCGCTCAAATCAAAAAACTTTGTGGATGCATTTACAGTATCTTTATAATCCCCTGTAATATAAATATCAACTTCTACTAAAGAGCTTTTCTTATTCAAATTATAAGACATGACTTTACCAACATCTATACCCTTGTAAATAATAGGTGAATCTTTTTTAATAGAACCAAGTTCCTTGCTTATAATGGTATAAAAAGCGCCACCATCTTCGGTGTAAATCTTATCTTTATAAGCTTTATGACTACCGAACAAAGAAAAAGTACTTTTCGGAACTTTATTACTTACATCTTTCGTCACTAAAGAGATCCCTGAATGAATCATCGAACTCAAGGACCCAACATTAAAGTACATACCTTTCAAGGAAATCTCACCTTCAACAGCACCTTGTAGATAAAATGAAGACGTTTCATTCACTAAATGCTTATATTCATCCGCTATAACAATATCAAAATCAACTTCATCCCCACCTTGTGTAATTCTTGAGCTAGTAAGCATCCCAATAATCAAATCATTATAGACGACATTAACTCCTGCCTTTAAATTATACGATTGATTCGCTTTCAAACGTAAATTCAAGCCTTCCATAATTGGCGGTGCAGTATTTAATGTGAATTCATTTATTAAATCATTTGATTTTGTGTGAGTTTCAAAAGTTATATATGGTCCTCTAGCCAAGGCATCTAAGCCTTGGACCTTAGTGAGCCCAATTTTGGGTTCAACAATCCAAAAGTAAGCATCCTTATTAGCTAAATGACGAAAATCTTTATTTAATTTAAGCTCAAATGTTGTTTCATCCTGCTTTGGATGATAAGACACCTTTTCAACAACACCTGCATGGATCCCTTTGTAGTATACATAAGTTGATTTCTCATCTATATTATAACCCTGTGGAGATGTAAGGTATATCAGATCATCTGCTAGAGCAGTTGCCTCATAATCTTCATATAATGTGTATTCAACACTGCCTTCACTGATTGCTTTACTATTCTCGGGCGAGCTCAATGATATACCACCTGCAATAACTGAAGCCAATGAATCCATACTAACACGAATACCTGCAAGTGATGCGCGTATATCAATCCCAGAGATCTTCCAGAATTTTGTTTTTTCTTTAATCAAGTGAGCATATTTTTCTTGAATATGAATAGAGTACTCAACACCTTGCTTTGTTAAAACAACATTCTCCACGTCTCCAACTACTATATCGCGAAACATGACAGGAGCACCTATTTTTAAATCGGAAGAATCCGCCAATAACTTGAACCTTAGCCCAGGATCAAAGGCATCGACCGGCGCGGTTGATTCCGCTTCAAAATCAAATTGATCTGGTAGACCCGCTAGTTTTATTTTGTCTTTACTTGGTGGCATCACCCCTATATAAACACCACTCAAAATAGTAGATAAACCACTAATCTCAGTCAAACTCACTTTTGGTTCAACTTTCCAAAAAATAGTTCCTCGTTTAGAAATGATCGCGGCTTTCTTCTCTAAAGTTAAAGTGGCATCTACCTTTGTAACGTCATTTTTATTAACTTCCAAACCCGTTATTTGTCCGATCTTAATGCCATTATAAACAAGAGGTGTTTTATCTACAGTTAAACCTTCTCCACTATCAAAAGTTATAACAACCTCAAAGCCTTTATTATCAAAAAATTTAAAAATCATCAGCCCTGCTACTGCCATAGCTACAATAGGGATAATCCAAACTACGTAAATTGGTTTTTTACTTTTCACCACTGCTTTTTGTTCCATCACATCTACCACTTTTTAATTATCAAACATTAATCTTGGGTCAAATTTTTCTGTGGCAATAATCGTAAAGATCACCGCTGCACAAAAAGAAATTGCCGCTGCACCAGTTTGGATTGTTGCCAAACCTTGAAATTGAACCATAGAAACCATCAAAGCGACCACAAAAATATCTAGCATTGACCATTTCCCTATTATATGAATTATATGAAAAAGCTTTAGCCCCAAAAGAGCTTTTTCTCTCTGCTTCAAATGTACGATCAGTAATAAGTAATAAACAACCGACAACTTAAATACAGGCACCGCCACACTAGCAATAAATATAATTAGACCTAAACCATAATCTTTATGGGACAAGAAATAAATAACTCCCTCCATTATAGTACTGCCCTCGTCAGAACCTAAACTCGTCACCACCATCATCGGCATTAAATTTGCCGGAATTAAAAACAATGTAGCTGCAATGACATAACCCCATGTTTGGGCAATCGAAGATGGCTTTCGTTGATATATCTCAGCACCACATCTTTGGCATTCATTATCACCTAATGAATGTAGTTCTTCACAGCTGAGGCACAAAACCCTACCTTCGCTAATATCAGTCTTCCATTTCATCATAGTGATTCCATAAATCTTCCGCATTAAACCAGCTCACAGTCACATAGTAACTCAGTAAGAAAAAAACAAATAAGTATAAGCCTGCATCAAGTTTTAGCGTTGCCATCCCAGCTAGTTTGACGATTGCCACAAATATAGATATCAAATAGACTTCAGCCATCGACCACGGCGCTAAGTGCTCATAATAAAGAAAAAGCTTTTTTAATTTCTTAATTGGCCGACCGATTTTTGCCGGGATAATCAAAGACATAATCAAAAACAACATGACCAAAGGAATAAATACCCCAACTGAAGATGCAATGATCGCAATAACGTAATACCCATCATGAAAAAAGAATAGAACGGCCTCCAGCAAAGTTACTGAATGAGATTGCCCCATAATTGTCAAAGTTAATATTGGCAAAAATAGTGTTGGAATAAAAAACAAAAATGCTGACAAAGCCATAACCAAAACTAAATCAAAAGATTCACCGGGTCGATAAAAAATAGACTGACAGCGCGGACAAGAGTACTGATGAGTCATATCAAAATGCTCAATCTCAATAATTAAACCACAATCTTTACAAGATGTTTCTTTCATAATTCCCTAACACTACCAAATAATACTAAGCTTATAATACTCGTGTTTATAAGTCTTCGCAAACATCACTCAATAAAGCTTAAGTAATTAGTCATGATAATAAATTATGAGCGTTCAGCTAGCCAATTAAACAAGGCTCCCAATCTTTCCACACAGCCTCATGATCACGGGATTCTATAATTGCAATAATATCATCAACATTTCTTTCATCCGTAATATCAAACTGCTTCAGAGCCGATTCAGGATTACAATAACCCCCAGGCTCCGTCGATGATTCGGCACTCATATGTGTCACACCCAAACCAATTAAGCCATCACGTAAAAAGGCTGGTTCACGAGTAGAGATATTGATCCCTAAATCAGGAAAGGCTAAACGCCAGGCCAAGATCAACTGCACCACATTCCGGTCACTCACATCTACCGCAGGCTTGTAATCAGTTTCAGATTCGCATAGGCGAGGTAAACTAATTGAATACTGAACACGCCAATAATTCTTCATCATCCAATCCAAATGCACTGCACAATTTAAGGTGTCTAATCGCCAATCTGGAGCCAAACCTAAGAGAACACCCATATTGATTTTTCTCATTTTTGCTTCAGCTCCTCGAGCAGGAGCATCCAAACGATAATCATAATCCTTTTTCTTCCCACGTAAATGTACCTGAGAATAAACTTCACGATCGTAAGTTTCTTGGTAAAGAGTTAGGGTATCGACTCCCGCCTCGACTAAATCTTCATATTCGTTTTGACGAAAAGGTGCCGTTTCAATCGCCACCGACGAAAAATAAGGTCGAACTGATTTTACCATTTTAGAAACATACTCTGACGTAACAATTTTCTGGTGTTCACCAGAAACTAATAACAGCTGACGAAAACCACGTTTATTAAGATAGACAGCCTCGGCTTCCATCTCTTTTTCATCAAGAGTTTTACGAGAAATCTTATTCTCCATTGTGAAGCCGCAGTAAGTACAGGTATTGGTACATTCATTGGACATATAGGCAGGTGCATAGAGGCGAATCACTTTACCATGACGCTCAAAAGTCAACTGACTCGAAAGTTGTGCTAATTCCTCTAAATAATGACTTGCTGCGGGAGATATGAGTAAAGAAAAAGTTTCTAAGCCCTCTTTTGGATATCCAGAATTAATAAGAGTTTCAATACGATCCTTATCTTCACAAGCTAAATTTGACTGAAGCTCACTTCGGTCAAAGGCATTAAAACTCTCTAAAAAACTCATTTCAGGAAGGAAGTAAGTGGGCTACTCGCAGAGGCTTGTGAACCTCGCTTTGCTAAGCCACATAAATAAGCTTTTCTACCAGCTTCTACTGCAACCGAGAATGCCTGTGCCATTCCGGCAGGATCAGAACTGGCAGCTAAAGCCGTATTAACCAAGACACAATCTGCCCCCATCTCCATGGCTTCACATGCATGAGACGGGGCACC
Organism: Lentisphaera marina; assembly: GCF_028745505.1. Classification (GTDB taxonomy): domain Bacteria; phylum Verrucomicrobiota; class Lentisphaeria; order Lentisphaerales; family Lentisphaeraceae; genus Lentisphaera; species Lentisphaera marina. The sequence goes on from NZ_JAQZZL010000001.1 coordinate 147,403, forward strand.
TAAACCAGCGTCTACAACTACGGGTATGTTCGATTGCTCTATAATGATTTTTATCATTTCTTTAGTCTGCAAACCTTGATTGCAACCAATAGGCGCTGCTAAGGGCATCACTGTCGCACAGCCCACTTCTTCCAAGCGTTTAGCTAAAACTGGGTCTGCATTAATATATGGAAGAACAGTAAAGCCTTCTTTCACCAACACTTCTGCTGCTTTTAAAGTTTCAATCGGATCAGGTAGTAAATAACGTGGATCTGGGTGAATCTCTAGCTTCACCCATTTTGGCATACCTGCTGCATGAGCAAGCTTTGCCATAACCACGGCCTCTTCAGCCGTTGCCGCACCACTAGTATTTGGCAAAATCAAATATTTCTCAGGGTCTAGGGCATCAATAATGTTCTCACCCTTTTCACGTTCAAAATCTAAGCGGCGTAAAGCAACTGTTACTATCTCTGCTCCACTCGCCTCAATAGCCGACATCATTGCTGCATTATTTTGAAACTTACCCGTTCCCACAAAAAAGCGGGAACGAATTTCTCTACCAGCAATTACGAGCTTATCTGACATTGTTTATGATTCTTCTTCTTGGAAAACCGTTTGGTCGTTTTGACGCTTAATGTCACGCTCTTCACGATCCGCAGTAATGCGCTCAAGTTGAGTCGCCATACGGTTACAGACTATTGGTGCTGCTACGTAAATTGAAGAGAAAGTACCGATACCGATACCGATAGTAAGAACTGTAGCGAACTCTTGAACGCCGCCGCCAAGACAAAGAACGATAACAACAAATAATGTTGTAAGGGACGTAATAATTGTACGGCCTAGCATGTCATTAATGGCTGTATTCACAATTTCGAAAATTGAGCGTTTCTTAATATCGCCCGATTTCTCACGTATGCGGTCGTAAACGACAATCGTATCATTCAGTGAATAACCCATAATAGTTAATACGGCACCAATGATAGGAAGTGAAATTTGATTACCAAGAAGAACGAAAATACCAACTGCAATTAAGGCATCGTGCGCTAAGGCCGCAATCGCACCAAAGGCGAATACACTTTCAAAGCGGAAAGTAATATAGATAAAGATTGCTACCATCACCCATAGCATGGCGCCAAGAGCTTTACTCTTAAATTGTTCACCAACTAGACCACCAATACTTTCACCACCATTGTTGACAAAAGTAGCTCCCGTCTCTGAACCTAGTTTATTCAGTAATGCATCAACTTTCTTGGCAAATGCATCAGCATCTTCACCAGGTAGATCTTTGAATACAACTTCTAAACTCTTAGCATCTTCACCAACTGCTGTTTTGTATGCGAGTCGAGGGCTATTCACGCCCAAGTCAGAACTTAAAGCCGATGCAATTTTATCTTGATCGGGAGCATCGCCCGTCACTTGATAAGAAAGTGCCGTACCACCAGTGAAGTCCACACTTAAAGCATCTGAACCTTTGCTAACTAAGGTCACGATGGAAATAACACAAAGTATTGTTGATACTAAGAATGCTTTCTTACGGTTTTTCCAAAAATTGATATTCCATTTCTTTGATTGGCCTAAACCAGATATCATCTTCTTATCTCCACGCTCACCATTATTCATCCAATCGAAGAAAATACGAGATACGAAAATTGCTGTAAACATTGTTGTGATGATACCAATTGATAGTGTAATCGCGAAACCCTGAATTGGACCAGTACCAAAATTATAAAGAATTAATGCGGAGATAAAAGTTGTTAAGTTCGCATCGAAGATTGCTGTGAACGCACGAGCAAAACCTTCCCGACTTGCGTTATCTGCAATTCTACCAGTTGATAACTCTTCACGAATACGTTCAAAAATAAGTACATTGGAGTCAACCGCCATACCAAGCGTCAGTGCGATACCCGCAATACCTGGCAAAGTGAAAGTCGCACCATAAATCATCATTGATGTCGCTAGAAGAATTAAGTTAATCAAGAGACCCGCAGCTGCAAAAACACCTGGAAGTCTGTACCACCACATCATAAAGAGCATTACGCCGAGGACACCGATAATGGTCATCATCACGCCACTCTTGATTGAACTTGCACCTAGAGTTGCATCTGTACGTGATTCACCATCGATATTAATTTTAACTGGAAGTGAACCTGATTGAAGAACAAGTGCTAATTCAGCTGCTTCTTCGATACTGTCCATGCCATCGATCTGAGCGGAACCGCCATTAATGACAGTGTTAATTCTTGGTGCACTATAACAAACGCCATCGAGAACAATTGCTAAACGCTCTCCCACAAAACGCTCAGTAACTTCACCGAATTCTTTAGCACCAGTCTGGTTAAATGTTTTACTTACTACCCAGCTACCATTTTGGTCCTGGCCATAAGAAGTTTGAATAATGTCTTTACCTGTCATTTCAGGCTGAACTTTTAGAAGGAGAACTTCTGGTGGTCTTCCAGACTCATCTTCTTTACCGTAAACGATTTCATAGCCAATGTCTTCTGGCTGCTTCGGCCCATTTGGACGTGTTTCGTGAAGTGCGCGGAATTGAAGTTCTGCTTGACGAGTAATTAAAGATGCAATGGCATTTCTTTCTGCATCATTGACCACTGGAACACGTACGAGAACGGTATTTTCTGAGAAAGGACGGATTTCAGCTTCTGCAACACCCTTACTATCAATACGACGTTTAAGAACTTCAACGATTTTGTCGCGAACTTCAATAGCCGTGCCATCTGCTTCTTTTAATTCATTTGGATCAAAGGCAACGATAAATTCAACACCACCCTTAAGGTCAATACCGAGCTTCAAGCGACCTGTCACTTCACCTTGGAGGCGACTAACTACTTTCTTATTAGAGAAACGAGGCATATCAAAGAATTTAAATAGCTGTAAGCTCTCGCTGCGCGCGTTGTACATCAAAGCTTCAGAAGGGTTCATTGGTACTGGAGAATCCGCAGCTTTCTTTTTACCCGCTTTCACATCTGCTTCAGCTTGGTCGACGATTTTATTAAAAGTCTTAGCTTCTTCAGATGAAATATACTGATCTCTGACTTTTCTAAGAGCTCTGAGATCTCTAGCTTTATCACCAGTATTATCTTCGTTTGCCTCAATAATCAACTCAGATAGCTGCTTATCTAATTTCTCGGCTTCTGCATCATTTACTTTAGTTTGTAATGCTTTGGCAGATTCCTTGCGAATATGAGAAAATAAATCTTGGTTTTTAAGAGGCGTTGACTCCATCATCCATAGTGCGAGAACAATGAGAACCGCCAATAAACGGTATTTTACTGATTTTGACATTTTGACCCTCGCCTTACTTCTTTGACGCTTCGCTAACGACCGAGCGAACTGCGTTTTGATCTACTTTAACTACGGTCTTCTCTGCAATCTCAACTTGCAAAACGCCATCTTCGATAGCTTTAACCGAACCGTAAATACCACCCTCTAAGATAACTTCATCATCTTTAACCAAGGAGGCCACGCGTTCTTTGTGAGCTTGGACCTTCTTTTTCTGAGGTCGTAAAATTATTACGTAAAAAATCGCGTAGAAGACGACAAATATGGCGATAGTTTTCACCATTTCGGCGGGATTGCTCTGTCTTTGTGCTTGAGCTAATAAATCGAAGTTCATCAAACGAATATCCTATATTCTCTATAATTAAATTTTATTTCAAACCCTCAAGTTTAAACCCACTTCAAAAATTCTCCAGTCATCCCATGCTTTAGCAGAGATAAATATAGAGTTTTTGGCTCAAACTCATCAAAATACGGAGCGCGCGGCTCTTAGCGCGATCTTTCTAGGTAACGTAATTGGTGCCTTGCTTTAATGGAGCCTAGATCGGCTGCATTCTTCAGCCATTTCTTTGCAAGTGCCATATTGGGGCCGGGACCATAGTATCCATACTTGTGGATCATCGCCATTTGGTAACAAGCATCTTCATCACCTAACTCAGCCTGTGCGAGTGTTCTTTCATAGGCTTGACGACTCATTTTTCGGGTCACCAAAGCATAATCTGTCACCTCTTCATCTTTCATGACCTGCCCACTATTTTGAGCTGCTTTCATATTTTTCAGATACTCTGCCCTGTCTTTATCTGTATTGCTATCAAAGACTTTTTCATTTCGTGCGACAAATTCTTCTTCCTGAGTCATACCCTCGTAAGGATCTTCCTCATCTTCATTGGATTGACAGGAACAAAAGACACCAAGGCCCAGAAGGAAAATGATTTTTCTCATTTGATTGAATACCATATATTTTTTTGACTTATGAAAAACATTGAACTTATTTATTAATATCTCGTCTGAATTTAGCAAGTTTTAGGGTGATATTTTTTTATTGAACTGGAATTCTCCTTGCTCAATTATTAGCTTAAGGATGTAAACTAAGGACAACTGTATGGCCAAAGCTTCTATCGACCCGACCCAAGTTCGCGCGTTCGCCGCCGAACTCAAGAATTTCAACCAAGAATTACAGAATCGTATGCTCTCGCTTCGAGGACGCTATAAAGCACTAGGAGAAACTTGGCAGGACCAAGAACACGCTCGTTTTGCAGAGGAGTTCGAACGCGCAATGAAGAGCCTCAAGAAATTTGTTGAATGCTCAAATGACCAAGCGCCCCTTCTCATTAGGAAAGCCGACAAAATCGACGAATATTTAAAGCAAAGATAAAATGTCTAAGAAAGCCAACATCCAATCATTTGATGCCCTAGAGCAATTTGCCCTACATTTAAAAAAATCACGTGACCAAATCAATCAAGCCTCGGGCGAGATACGCAATGAAATACTGAGACGGCAAAAAACTATACAGGAAACCTTGCCACAACAAGTAAACAAGCAAATCCTTCATTGGCAAGAAGTCATCAAAAACACCAAGCAGCACTCGGGCTTACGCCCCTCTTCTGATGCGAAAGAAACCCTTCAGCGGGCCAAAGAAAAATTAACTGACTTAGAGAAAAAGAAATCTATCCTACAAAAATGGAAACAGAAACTCCCTGCCTTACTTGAACCTCACCAAGCACAGATAATTAAATTCCGCTCTTACACTGACTTAGAAATCCAACGCGCGAGCGAGACACTTATTAAACAAGTTCAGACTCTGGATGAGTACACACAAATCAAGGTGAAAAAACAATTATGAACTTTCTTACTCATCGTCAACACCTCTTAGAATTGAGTCAATTGAATCAACAAAAATGGATCAAACTGAAAATGCATTGGAAAGATGACAAAGCACTCGAATTCGATCGTGTTTATCTAAAAAATTTTCGCCGACATATCAGCCTAACGCTAGAAAGCTTAGATGAACTCGACCAAATCTTCAGACATTTTAAAGAGGAGTTTGACCAATGATATTCCCCTTAACTCCTGACAAATTAAAAAAGCAATTAGCCGAGCTAAACCATCATCAAAATAATGCTACCATCAAAATTGATAAGCTAAAAGATCAACAAGCACAAGACCTCGAAAAAACTCTCAGCATTTTCAATAATCAGAAGATGCATTTTTCAAAGGAACGCAACAAGATAAAGACTGAAATAGAAGAACGTTTTCGTGATCAAATTTTAAGTATCAAGCACAAGCAGCAGGAAGAAGTTCAACAAATTCAAAATGATTTACGTTATGAAGAGCAAATCATTCAAAACAAATATAACGAAATTGGTGATGTCGATCGTAAAAAAATGGCTGATGCCTGCAGAGAACACCGTGAAACATGGGATGAAGCTAGCCATGTGACTGAAGAACAATTCCTCGAACGATCTAGGAAACTGCAAGAAATCACCGAATCCTTAGATAAACAAACACAATTCTTCAAAAAAAACATTCGTCTCAAAGAAGCATTATTTACTGATGAAGCCTTAGAAGAGTTAATCTCTCAAGAACAAGAATTTGATCGCGAACTTGCTTTGGAAAGCTTAAGTTATGATGATGTCTTTAGCAAAGTTCAGCAACTTCATTTACAGCTCACAGATCTTTGTGGGAAGATAAAAAAGAAAATCATCTTTAAACTCTTTCAGATAATACGCCCTCTTATTGCTTATGCTATCATCGTCATTACCCACACGCCGTTGATCCTATTCTCATACAACTATAAGCCTGATTTTTTTCCAATATTGTACCCAGCTCTTTCAGCTACCATCTGTATCTGCCTGCTAAGCTCCTTATTACTTTTAAGAAAATCTTTATTAAACAAACTCTTACAAACAGCTAATAATGATCATGCACAAATTCAACCGCTGCTTAATTTCTGTAAAGAACTCGCAGAAAAAAATAAAGCAGACGCAGTAGAAAAACAGAGCGCTATCTTTATGAAGATTCAAAATCGAGAAGACATGAAGCTGGAAGAAAAACTACGCCTTATCGAAATTGAACAACTTGTTGAAATGGACAAAATCTCTAAAAGTTTTTATGAAAAAATCCACAAAATAGAAGCCGTAGGTAACAAAGCACTAGAACTAATCCTTAAGGAACGCCAAGAATTATGGGATCAACAAGACGTCAAAGCGAATGAATCTATTCGCAACCTCGTTGAAGAACATGAAACTGACTTAGCCAACATTAAAGAACACGCTGATTTAGAGCTAAAAGAAAAATCTGCGCAAGTTAAAGAAGAAATTGCCACTGCTTGTAAAACTTTACAAAAAAGTATTTCAGAAAGCTCTAAATACCAAGAAGTGCTCTTTCCCAACTTTGAACAAGCTCAAGAAACATGGAGTCCACAAAGTGACTTCCATAATCAAATTGCTTTCTCTTCAATTGAAGTCTCCTTGCATGATCAATTAAAGCACCCAGAAGACCCATATATTCAAGATCTGCTCCCAAAATCCATTACAGTCCCCACACTACTCGAACTACCCAATAACGCATCAGTCTATATAGACGCAGGGCAATCTAATAGAACTCGAGGATTACAGCTTTTACGCAATACGCTTTTACGTATTTTATTAACAATCCCTCCAGGTAAAGCACGCTTCACTTTTATAGATCCCCTTTCTTTGGGTGAAAACTTCGCCGCTTTCATGCACCTTAATGATTATCAAGAAATTCTAACAGGCGGAAAAATCAGCACAAAAGCTGGTCCTATAGAACAAGACCTCAATGACTTAAACGATCACCTCGAAACAGTTATCCAAAAATACCTCCGCAATGAGTACTCCAACATCTGTAAATATAATCTTGCTGCTGGCGAAATAGCCGAACCCTTCCGCTTCTTAGCTATCGCCGATTTCCCCTTCAATTTCTCTGAAGAAGCAATTAAAAGACTTATTACTATTGCTCAAAATGGTTCACGTTGTGGTGTCTACTTAGTCATCCACCACAACCCCGAATATCCCATCCCAGGCGGCTTACGTATAGATGAAATCAAGAACCACTGTATTTTCTTAGAACCCAAAGATGATAGCTTCGAGTGGAAAAAGGCTCCTTTCCGCCAAACACAGCTCAAGTTAGAAGCCATTCCATCTCCTGAACTAAGCAACGCGCTAATCAAGAAGGTTGGTGCAGCTTCATCAGATGCTTCCACCGTTAAAATCCCCTTTGAAAAAATCATCGAAAAAACGCCATGGAAAGCGAGCTCTAAGGACTCTCTTTCAGTAAGCATGGGACTTACCGGAACTCGTCAACAAGAACTTCACTTTGGTCATGGCACAGCTCAACATTGCTTACTAGCAGGCAAAACAGGTTCGGGCAAATCCAATCTCATTCATGTCATCATTACTAATATGGCAATCAAGTACTCCCCTGATGAACTACAATTCTTTCTAATTGATTTCAAAAAAGGTGTCGAGTTCAAAATCTATGCTAATGAGCTGCTACCACATGCACGTGCAATTGCCATAGAATCGGATCGAGAATTTGGGGTTAGCGTTCTTCGTGAAATTGATGCAGAACTCAAAAAAAGAGGCGATAAATTCCGCCATATAAATGCACAAAACATCAGCCAATTTCGTGATAGTTCCCAAGAAGTCATGCCTCGAATCTTGCTCGTCATTGATGAATTCCAAGAATTCTTCACTGAAGACGACAGCCTTGCTAAAGATGCCATCCTACTACTCGACCGTATTGTACGTCAAGGGCGTGCTTTTGGTATTCATGTTTTGCTAGGCTCTCAAACTTTGGGCGGTGCTCAAACTCTCCCACGTTCGACCATGGGTCAAATGGGAATTCGTATTGCCCTACAGTGTAACGAAAGTGACTCCTACCTCATATTCAACGAAAACAACAACGCAGCTCGTCTTCTCTCCAGACCAGGAGAAGCCATCCTCAACAGTCATTCAGGCCTACCAGAACATAACTCTCCCTTCCAAACGGCTTGGCTCAGCGAAGATAAACACCATAAGGAACTAGTAAAACTTAGGAGTAAACGAAGTGGTCATCCATTCATTTTTGAAGGCAATGTCCCTGCTCAACTCGTAACGTGTAAAGATTACATGGATTCCAAAGATTCATCCGAATTTTTTATTGGTGAACCCTGTGCCATTGAAGAAAGTCAAAAAATACAATTCACCAAATCTCCTAGTCAGAATGCTTTACTGATCACCTCTAATAAGGAGATAAGTCTGGGTATATTAATGAATGCCTTCGCTAAAGCACTACAATTAAATCAAGATAATCAGTTTTATTTACTCAATGGCTCAAAAGATGACAAGCAATCCCAAAGTTATTTCGATACCTTAACCGACAAAATCACCTCTGCTCTTCCTGGCAAAGCAGATACACTCATTGACCAACTCCATAAAACTTTACTTGAAAGACAAGAGCAAAGCGATGATCAAGCGATCTACGTCTTTGCTTCGAATTTTCAGCGTTTTAGAAATCTACAGAAAAAAGATGATTTCTCATGGGACGAAACTGAAAAATCGAGTGCTGATAAATTAGAAGAACTTATCCAGTTGGGGCCTGAAAACCATATCCACTTTTTCATTCACTGTGATTCCTTCTCAAGTTATTTACGCATCTTGAGCAACAAGCGCTTACAGGACTTTGATTATAGACTATTAAGTCAAATGTCTCAAACCGACTCATTGTCATGCATAGATAAAAGTGATGCAGCAAAACTTGAATTACACACAGCTTTACTGTATCAAGACCATAATGGCCTTGTGAAAAAGTTCCGTCCCCATGCTTTAGCTTCTATAAACTTCTATAAAGAACTCATCAGTCAGTAACTTAACACGTCATAAGCATTGTATAGGTCCGCACTGAAAGTATTTTGAAAAATCAATTTACTTAGGAATTATAAGATGAGCATCACAGCAGAAAACTTCACCGCAATCAAACTCTATACTTTACAAAACGAACAAGGCACCACGGTTAAAATCACTAACTTTGGAGCTATTATAACTTCCATAATTACTGCTGATCGCGATGGCAACTTTGCTGATATTGCTCTGGGTCATAATAGCTTAGATGAGTATCTCACAGCTGTGGATAAGCCATACTTTGGTGCCATTGCAGGCCCATACGCTAATCGTATTGCTAAAGGGCAATTCACTCTCAATGGTAAGACATACCAACTAGCTACAAACAATGGCGAAAACCATTTACATGGTGGAAACATAGGTTTAGATAAAGTCATTTGGTCTGCTACTGAACTAAAGGGTGAAGAATTCTCGGGACTTCAACTGAAATACACATCTAAAGATGGTGAAGAAAACTATCCTGGCGAAGTGAAATTCACCCTTGAGTATAAACTATGGGATAACAATGATCTAGAAATTACTTATCATGCAACAAGTGACCAAGACACTCCGATTACCCTTACAAATCATTCTTACTTCAATTTAAAAGGCGAAGGTAATGGCGACGTATTAGACCACCTTGTTTATATTAATGCTGATCACTACACACCCACTGATTCGACCGCCATCCCTACAGGTGAAATTGCACCAGTTGCCAATACTCCATTTGATTTCACTAATGAAAAAACTATTGCTCCTGTCATCTCTGCTAGCCATCAACAAATAGAATATGGCAATGGTTTTGATCATAATTTTGTTCTCAACAAAAATGATGATGAAAAAATGAGCCTCGCTGCTTCCGTTTATGAATCCAGTTCAGGTCGTTTCATGGAAGTTTTCACCGAAGAACCTGGAATCCAGTTTTATACTGGCAACTACCTTGATGGACGATTAAAAAGTAAAGCAGGGAAAAACTATATTCAACGAGGTGGACTTTGCTTAGAAACTCAGCATTTCCCTGACTCACCCAATCAAGAAAATTTCCCCTCCACTATTCTTAAAGCGGGCGACGTTTACTCAAGTAAAACGATCTATTCCTTTAGCACTAAGTAAAGTTCACATAAGATCCATTTATTTAAGCCACTGACATCTCAGTGGCTTTTTTGTATCTAAAACTATGGCTACGATTGGGTGTATATAACAGCGTAAGGATTAATCCCGTACAGATTCATTGTATGTAGTACAAACTTTAGTTTGCTTACGACTTCATGCTAATTAAATCTATATTTGAATTATCTATCACACGCTAAAGCGTGAACTACCTACCCTCTCCTTATACCTTAGAACCATCGCCCCCTATGCTAAATGCTTTCTATCTAACATCCTCATCCGCCCGTGCGGCAGCACAAAAAAAAGCACTGAATAATAAATTATTCAGTGCTTCGAAAAAAAAGGCTGGCAACGACCTGCTCTCCCACAGTCTTAACTGCAGTACCATCGGCGCTGGAGGTCTTAACTACCGAGTTCGGGATGGGATCGGGTGTGGCTCCTCCGCTGTGGTTACCAGCCGGAAAATGTTGGGAAGAAAACTTAGTGATGATTGAGTAGATCGCAAGACCTAACTTAGTAGAGTTAGTTACTTGTGTGCTTATTATCTTTTTTAGGTGGCATCGAGTTGATGACAACTAAAAAAGAGGTGGACAAGCCTCACGGCTGATTAGTACTGGTCAACTGAACATATTGCTATGCTTACATCTCCAGCCTATCGAACAGGTAGTCTTCCTGTAGCCTTTAGAGGATAAATCCTGGGATATCTCATCTTTAGGGGGGCTTGGCGCTTAGATGCTTTCAGCGCTTATCCTTTCGCGACTTAGCTACCCAGCAATGCACCTGGCGGTACAACTGGAACACCAGAGGTCACTCATTCCCGGTCCTCTCGTACTAGGGAATGCTCCTATCAAATATCCTACGCCCGCAGAGGATAAGGACCGAACTGTCTCACGACGTTCTGAACCCAGCTCGCGTACCACTTTAACCGGCGAACAGCCGGACCCTTGGGACCTTCTTCAGCCCCAGGATGTGATGAGCCGACATCGAGGTGCCAAACCGCACCGTCGCTATGGACGCTTGGGTGCGATAAGCCTGTTATCCCCAGAGTACCTTTTATCCGATGAGCAACGGCGATACCACTTTCCACCGCTGGATCACTAGGTCCTGCTTTCGCAACTGCTCCACCTGTCGGTGTTACAGTAAAGCCTACTTCTACCCTTACGCTCTACGTATGATTGCCGACCATACTGAGTAGACCTTCGAGCTCCTCCGTTACATTTTAGGAGGAAACCGCCCCAGTCAAACTGACCCTCTGAAACTGTCCCCCATCCGGATTCACGGACGTGGGGTTAGATGCCCAGACAGATAAGGGTGGTATTTCACTGACGACTCACAAACGCCTGACGACGCAAGTTCACAGTCTCCCACTTATGCTACACATATCTGCCCGAACAACAATATCAGATTACAGTAAAGGTTCATGGGGTCTTTCCGTCCATCTGCGGGTATCCGGCATTTTCACCGGAACTACAATTTCACCGAGATCCACGTTGAGACAGTGTCTGGATCGTTACACGATTCGTGCAGGTCGGAACTTACCCGACAAGGAATTTCGCTACCTTAGGACCGTTATAGTTACGGCCGACATTCACCAGGGCTTCATTTCGAAGCTTTGCCCGAAGGCTAACCTCTCCATTTGACCTTTTGGCATTGGTCACGTGTCACACCCTATACTTCCTCTTTCGAGTTTGCAGAGTGCTATGTTTTTGCTAAACAGTCGCCCAGACCTCTTAACTGCGACCCCCCTGAGGGGGCACCCCTTCTCCCGAAGTTACGGGGCTAATTTGCCGAGTTCCTTAACGTGGTTTCTCTCGCGCACCTTAGTCTACTCGACCTTCCTACCTGTGTCGGTTTTAGTACGGATAACTAAGCTTCAAACGCTTAGAAGCTTTTCTTGGCAGCATGGTTCCATGTTAGACGGTTCCACCCGAGGGTTTCTTCGCCCCATCACAGTTGGTTCTTATGTAAAGCGGATTTTCCTACTCTACGAATTGCCTGCTTGGTATGACTAATCCATCAGTCATTAACATTTTCCTTCCGCGTCCCTTCATCACTAAACTTAGCTAGTACAGGAATATTAACCTGTTGTCCATCGACTACGCCGTTGGGCCTCGCCTTAGGGTCCGACTAACCCTGGGGGGACGAACCTTGCCCAGGAAACCTTCGGATTTCGGTGACCAGGATTCTCACCTGGTTTTTCGTTACTTATGTCTGCATTCTCACTTCTATGCGGTCCACCTGTTGTTTCCATCAAGCTTCACTCCTGCATAGAACGCTCTCCTACCCCCAGCAAGCTGGGTCGCGTCTTCGGCAATGGGCTTTAGTCCCGATTATTTTCGGCGCAGAATCACTCGATCAGTGAGCTATTACGCACTCTTTAAATGGTGGCTGCCTCTAAGCCAACATCCTGATTGTCCAAGCAACTCCACATCCTTAATTCCACTTAGCCCATCTTGGGGGCCTTAGACGGCGATCTGGGCTGTTTCCCTTTTGTCTATGCGGCTTGTCCCACATAGACTGACTCCTGAGCTCATAAATTTACGGTATTCGGAGTTTGATATTTGTTGGTACCCCGGTAAGGGCCCGCGAAAAATCAGTAGCTCTACCCCCGTAAAGAAGCACTCAAGGCTAGCCCTAAAGCTATTTCGGAGAGAACCAGCTATCACTGAGTTTGATTGGCCTTTCACCCCTATCCACAAGTCATCCAAGCGTTTTTCAGCACGCAATGGTTCGGTCCTCCACCCGATGTTACTCGGGCTTCAACCTGCTCATGGATAGATCACTCAGTTTCGGGTCTACTGCATACGACTTAAATCGCACTATTCGTACTCGCTTTCGCTTCGGCTCCGTTTAATAACTTAACCTTGCCGTATACAGTAAGTCGCAGACTCATTATGCAAAAGGCATGCGGTACATCATATAAAGATGACCCACACTTTGTAGATGTATGATTTCAGGTTCTATTTCACTCCCCTTACGGGGTTCTTTTCGCCTTTCCCTCACGGTACTGGTTCACTATCGGTCACTAACGAGTATTTAGCCTTGGAAGGTGGCCCTCCCTGATTCAGACCGGGTTTCACGTGTCCGGCCCTACTTGGGATACCCGCTATATATTAAAGAAATTTCATCTACGGGACTATCACCCTCTGTGGTTCGATTTTCCAAACGATTCTACTATTTCTTCAATACAATGTTGCAGGTCCCGCAACCCCTAAAAGCATGCTTTTAGGTTTAGGCTCTTGCGCGTTCGCTCGCCGCTACTAGCGCAATCTCGGTTGATTTCTTTTCCTCTAGGTACTGAGATGTTTCACTTCCCTAGGTTCGCCTCCCTGACCTATTTATTCAGTCAGGGATAACTGGACATAACTCCAGCTGGGTTTCCCCATTCGGATACCCCCGGATCAAAGCTTTTTTGCAGCTCCCCGAGGATTTTCGCAGCTTAACGCGTCCTTCATCGCCTGTTAGTGCCAAGGCATCCATCATACACCCTTACTAGCTTGTCCACCAAAAATATTAAAAATAATATCTTCAGCGACACACCTAATTCTTACTAAGTCTTTCTTTGTCTTGTATTCTTTTGGTTTGCGATCTTGGTATAAATTGTTTTTTGGTTTGTTCTTTCAATTATAAATAATTAAAAGACCTCAATTATACTTTGACTCTTTCATTCTATTGTTTTCTTCCTTTCAAAGATCTAAAGCTTTTTCCCACTTTCGGGAAGGCTTAAATTCTGGTACGCGCACCAGGATTTGAACCTGGGACCTCATCGTTATCAGCGATGCGCTCTAACCAACTGAGCTATGCGCGTATCTAAAGTGGAGCCTATGGAATTCGAATCCATGACCTCCGCCTTGCAAGGGCGGCGCTCTAGCCAGCTGAGCTAAGGCCCCGTATTAAATACAGCATTAGATACTCAATGTCTGAATTATACGATAGTAACGGGGTAATAAGTCTTTTAAAAAAGTACTCTAATCAAGAAGTAAATCTTGAGTCGAGGTTAGTCTTTTTCATTCCTTAAAAAGGAGGTGATCCAGCCGCTGGTTCCCCAACGGCTACCTTGTTACGACTTCATCCCAGTCACTAAGCCCACCTTCGGCGTCTGCCTCCTGCAAGCAGGTTGGCGCAACGACTTCGGGTGAACTCAGCTCCCATGATGTGACGGGCGGTGTGTACAAGGCCCGGGAACGTATTCAATGAGCCGTAGCTGATGCCCATTTACTAGCGATTCCATCTTCATGGAGTCGAGTTGCAGACTCCAATCCGTACTGAGACCGGTTTTGGGGATTCGCTTCCTATCACTAGGTCGCTGCCCTTTGTACCGGCCATTGTAGCACGTGTGCAGCCCCGGGTGTAAGGGCCATACTGACTTGACGTCGTCCACACCTTCCTCCCGCTTAACACGGGCAGTCTCCTTAAGGTTCTCAGCATTACCTGTTAGCAAGTAAGGATATGGGTTGCGCTCGTTGCCGGACTTAACCGAACACTTCACAGCACGAGCTGACGACAGCCATGCAGCACCTGTTTTTGCGCCCCGAAGGGAATTCGACTTTCACCGAACGTCGCTCAATGTCAAACCCGGGTAAGGTTCTTCGCGTTGCCTCGAATTAAGCCACATGCTCCACCGCTTGTGCGGGCCCCCGTCAATTCCTTTGAGTTTTAGTCTTGCGACCGTACTTCCCAGGCGGTACACTTATCGCGTTAGCTTAGACACTGATCCGACTAACCAGACCAACATCGAGTGTACAACGTTTACTGCTAAGACTACAAGGGTATCTAATCCTTTTCGCTACCTTAGCCTTCGTCCATGAGTGTCAGTATTGTGCCAGTAAGCTGCCTTCGCCTTTGGTCTTCCTTGTGATATCTACGCATTCCACCGCTACACCACAAATTCCGCTTACCTCTCACATACTCTAGTCTACCAGTTTCAAATGCAGGTTCAGTGTTAAGCACTGAAATTTCACATCTGACTTAGTAAACCACCTGCGGACCCTTTACGCCCAGTAATTCCGAATAATGCTCGCCACCTACGTATTACCGCGGCTGCTGGCACGTAGTTAGCCGTGGCTTCCTCTGGGGGTACCATCATCGTTTTTCCCCCCTGACAGATCTTTACAACCCGAAGGCCGTCTTCGATCACGCGGCATTGCTCCGTCACGCTTTCGCGCATTGCGGAAGATTCTCGACTGCAGCCTCCCGCAGGAGTCTGGGCAGTGTCTCAGTCCCAGTGTGGGTGATCGTCCTCTCAGACCACCTAGCCGTCATAGCCTTGGTAAGCTTTTACCTTACCAACTAGCATAATGGCACGCGAACTCATCCCTAAGCGTAACCTTTAAATATTAGATCATGCGATCTTATATTCACATCCGGTTTTAGCAGTCGTTTCCAACTGTTGTTCCAAACTTAGGGGCAGATTATTCACGCGTTACTCACCCTTTCGCCACTTTCCATTCACCGAAGTGAATTTCTCGTTCAACTTGCATGCCTAATCCATGCCGCCAGCATTCATTCTGAGCCAGGATCAAACTCTCCAATCAATTGATTGTGTTTGTATCCGACTTAATTACTTAAAATATTTCTATTGAGTTTTCTCTCGAAAAAATTAACTCTTAAACCATCTCTGATTTAGGAGCCCGTTACTATCATATAATTCAACTATCAAACATCTTCTTTTTCTTGCTCGTAAAGCGCGCTTTCGGCTTCGTTTTGTACCCGTCGTTTCTGACAGGGCTCTTAGGATACCGCCAGTTCTTTTTTCCGCAAACGATTTTAGCTAAAAAAATTGATTTTTTTTGCCAAGTTCGCAAAACACCCACTACACATATTTTAAAAATGTTGATAATAAGATATTTACAAAAAACAAGAGATCTTAGATAAATAAAGCTTTTACCGTCTCTTCAGCATTAGCTTCTCGAGCAAGTGTGAAATCCTGGTCAGAATACTGCTTAAAAGTAACAGCTGTCGACCCACCTATAAGAGCAATCTTCTTGTTATTTAGTGAAGTCGATCCCTTAGATGAGAAGTAAGCTTCGACTGCAGATGAGCTAAAAAAGCAAATTGCATCAAAGTCTGGCAGCAAATCTAAGACTCTTTGCTCTGGAAGATAAAAATCATGCCGCGCTACACTTATCCCATGCGACGCCAAGTAATCCACTAAATCATTTTTAGCCAAACCTGAACAAGGAAACAAAATACGCTTGCCTATAAATTCATCTTTTCGCTTAATAATTTCTTTGGCTAATGAAGTCGCACAGAAAGAGGAAGTGGGCATTAAGGAACATGCCCTACCATAATCACTCTCTAAGGCATCCGCAGTAGAAGGGCCGACACAAGCTGCTTTATCAAAGTGATTCAGAGGATACAGATGCTGCATGTAAAGGCGAACAGCCGTAGGTGATGTGAAAATTACCCAATCACTTTTGCCTAGAAGCCCAATAGACCCCTTTATTATTTTCATTGTCTGTAATGGCAAATCCAAAGCCGTGGCAGAATAATCGTCTAAGACTTTTCTTGCTTTCTTATTAGTATCAGGAAAACCTGTAAGCAATACCCGCAACGGGTTACTCCTCAGAACTCGGTCTAGGTTTTAGAGCGGGAAGCAAACTTATTGTATTTGTGAAGTATTGCGGAACTAGCAAAGCATTTTTCTCTGGATAATAACTAATTGCCTGGGGTGTCACAATTCCGCTCTTAAACAATCTTGCTCCACGCTTACCACTCCAATCCAAATCAAAAAGGAAAATACTTTCTTTATCCTTATGAAGTAGATAAAGCTCTCCTTCAGAGCCTTGACATAAATCCATAAAGCCCTCGCCACCCGATTTCGCATTTGAGCTAAGCTTAATTGTTTTCTCTGCCTTATCAGTTTGACAATTGTAGACATACAAAAGATCTCTAACTGAACTTAATACATAGAGTCGGCCATCATCATATAACATACCACTAGGTCTAGGAATTTTATTAGTCATTGCTTTAACTTCTGGCTTGGCAGAATACAAGCCTTCTACCTTATAGAGAATATTTGCTTGTAAATCTGTAAAATACAAATCTCCAGAATCTGTCAAAGCCATTGATTTGAGGTGCTTCACTTTAGGTAAAGGAATCAACTTTTTAGGCTTTAAAGACAAGCCATCAATATCAAAGATCGCTATCTGCTTACAATCACCAACAATTAAAGACTTATTATCCAAGATCATCTTTACTGGCGCCTGAATATCTTTTCTTTTACCTGAGTTTGAATGCAAGACTTTAAAGACATTTCTTCTTGGCTTTTCAAAAGGGTTGGAAATCAGAACTATCTCTGCGTAGGAGTCTGCTACATTTTCTACACCTTTCATATTACTAACAAGAAAAGCTTTTTTGGCAGGGTAATAAACTATCGAAGAAGGCCTATCTAAACCAGGATTCTGTAATGCTTGACCAAATAGGCTAAATGTAAATAATAAGGCTAATAACAATCTAAACATATAATTTCCTAAACAAAGCTAAAGTAACGTAAGAGTCTAATTTGGCGGTCGAAATCATCAAGTGACTCCCCTGCCAATAGGCCTTGATATCCTGCTCTAAGGCAGATTCATCTTCAATTGAGATTTGGCGAAAAAAAGCTACTTCACTCTGCTCTGCCGGCTCGAAAAACACCCAGACTTCATAATCATTCTCGTAGAGACCATAAGCCTGCATAGGATTTGATGAACTAGCTATCTCTTTAAGGCGGACATTCGCATTATCAATACTGACAATTAAATCTTCTTTTGCAAATTTTAAAATTCTCATTAGACCCAATCCTTTGGCTTCAAAAAATAATCAGTCAATCGTGCTTCTTCAGAGCCTTTTGGATACTGAGCACAATAATCCCAGCTAACCAAAGGTGGCATAGACATCAAAATTGCTTCTGTTCTACCGCCAGACTGCAGACCAAAAAGTGTACCTCGATCATAGACCAAGTTAAACTCCACATATCGACCACGTCTCTGTACTTGAAAGTTCCTTTCTCGCTCTCCGTAGGGGTGGTTTTTTCTCTTTTCAGCAATCGGGAGGTAGGCATCCAAGAAAGAATCTCCTATAGCTTTCATAAAATCAAACGATTTATCAAAACCCCATTCATTAAGGTCATCAAAAAAAACACCGCCTACACCGCGCTGTTCATCTCTATGCTTTAAATAAAAATAATCATCACACCACTTTTTATAGCGATCATAAACACCTTCACCAAAGGGCTCGCAAGCTTTCTTAGCAGTACTATGCCAATGCTGACAATCCTCGTCAAAACCGTAATAAGGTGTTAAATCATAACCGCCGCCAAACCACCAAGTTGGATTTTCTTCACCTGCACTAAAGAAACGTACATTCGCATGTGTCGTTGGCATGTAGGGGTTCCGAGGGTGAAGTACTAATGAAACACCCGCAGCCTTAAAAGGTTTATTCGCAATCTCGCCTCTATGCGCAGAGGCTGAACCAGGTAATTTCGCCCCTTCGACACAAGAAAAGTTAACACCCCCCTTCTCGAAAACAGCCCCCTCTTTTATAACGGCACTTACACCAAAACCATTTAGTCCTGTCTCTCCATCTTTATCCCAACGATCAAACTCGAAAGATTGCTCTCCATCAAAATCTTCTAAGCCTTTGCAAATATTTTTTTGTAAGGCTTGTAGATAAGTAGTAATCTGATGGAAGTCCACCTGCGACATATATAACTCCGAATTTTCTATTGAGAGCCAATATAGTTTTCAATTGCTGAATGTTAAGTGGAAATACTATCGCGATCTTTAATTATACGTGAAGCCGGTGCATTTTTTTGCAATTAGACTGAATTATAAGTACAATAGATACAAATGATACTTATTTTAAGTAATCAACAGTAAATTTCCATTATCAACTTTTTGATTACAAAAGCTCTAGCATATTAAGTTAAACATACTCATTAATAAAGGATACAAATGAAACTTCTTTACACTCTAATTGCTTTTATCTCCATACAAACATTATATGCAGACAGCACTAAACAAAGTTTTCAAGAATTCATTTTAGGGCGCTGGGAATTTGACGTTCCTAACGCCATTAAAGAGCAAGAAAAAAACTTAAAAAAAGAGCTCCCAGAAAAACTCAAGAACCAAGTCAAAGAACAACTCGAGGGCTCTATAGTTATTATTAAAAAAGATGAGATCGAAGTTCTCCTCATCTCCTCTGAGAAAAAATTAAAATACACCGTAAAAGAAGTTGGTCCTAATTACATAAAAACTTCTATCACATACCCACTTGGTGGCGTTGAAAATAGAACATTCATCTATGAAAACGACCTTCTCTACGTACGTGAAGGAGACAAAAACTATATGATCCTCAAAAAGATCGTTAAAAAGTAAGCTTCACACCCTGTACACAAAAAAAGCTCTTCACAATGAAGAGCTTTTTTTATATCTAAATGGAATAAAGACTAGAGTAATTCCGCCTCTGCGAACTGCACTGCATTTCTAAATATCTGCATACCCAGACCTTCTTCAGGAAGAGTACCGTTAATTTTTTGCTGCGTCCAATGAGGGTGATTAAAAGGAGAAATATAAGCCTCCGGGTGTGGCATCAAGCCAAACACTCTACCAGACTTATCACATATCCCTGCAATACTATTCTGCGAACCATTTGGATTCATCGGAAATTCTTGTGTCGGTTCAATCGTCACTGGGTCTGCATAGCGAAGACAAACATGACCGCCTTCTTCAAGTTGATTTAAAGTCTCATCATCCATGGCTACTAATTTACCTTCGCCATGACGAATTGGAACTGGTAGAACATGAATCCCCTTTGTGAATACACACTGAGAATCCTCTTCGACTTTTAATGTCACCCAATTATCGCGGAAAGTTCCACAATCATTGTGCTGCAGTGCGACTTCTTGATTAAAAAGACCCTTTAAGGCTGGGACAATACCCAAACGAGTCATGGTTTGAAATCCATTGCAGATACCAATAATTAGCTTACCCGAATCAATAAAAGATTCTAACTCTTGACGCAAACCATGCTTAATACGATTCGCCAACACTGTGCCCGAACCCAAATGGTCGCCAAAAGAAAAACCACCAATGAATGCCAAGACATGGTACTCATTCAAGTTCTCAGGGGATTTAAGTAAGTCATTCAAATGAATCTTACTTGCACTTGCTCCAGCAGCTTCAAAAGCCACTGCAGTTTCTTTTTCACAATTAAGGCCAAGACCTGTAATAATTAATGCTTTAACGCGACTCATGATTAAACTCCATCCAATGTCTTTTTATAAGACTTAACTAAGTTTTCTAAATTAAGTGCAGCTACAATGTGCTTACCCTGACGAATAACTAATTCATCATCTAAGGTTACTACACCTACTTTCGCAAAAGACACACCGGCTAATGCTGCTTCGAATTCACTTGCCTTGTCAGGTGCTACCGTAGCTACCAAACGACTATTAGATTCAGAGAATAACAATTCTGTTTCACTTAAGTCATCAGATGGGATTGAGTTGATATCAATCTCCATACCCAAACGACCTGCAATGGATTTTCTCGCAAATGCTGCCGCTAGACCACCAAATGCTGGTGCATGTAATGAGTGAACTAACTCCGCATCAGTCGCCTGGTGAACTTGCTTATAAATTTTCTTTGCTTCATCTGCATTAACTTTAGGCACTTTATTACCTACATAGCCTTTGAGTGATGCATACTGAGAACCACCTAATTCGGCAAAAGTCTCACCAATTACGTAAACGTAATCACCCGCTCGCTTGGATGAAAGTGTCACTGATTTTGAAATATCTTTCATCGGTGCAATTGCAGAAAAAAGAAGCGTTGGAGGGATAGAAATTTTCTTGCCACCACGAGTGCTGTCGTTCTTCATAGAATCTTTACCAGAAATACAAGGAAGCATAAAAGCTTTACAGTAGTCATATAGAGCTTGGTTGGAGCGAACCAACTGAGCGAGTTTATATTGTCCATCAGGAGTTTTTGCAGATTCCACTGGATCCGGCCAACAAAAGTTGTCAAGGCCAGCAACTTTCTCAATTGAACCACCCACAGCAACAATCTTACGAAGGCACATATCAATAATAGATGCAGTCATGTGATAAGTATCGATATCTGAATACGATGGTGCAAGACCATTGGAAAGCACAAAACCTTCTTGAGTCATTGGCTCTGCCATGAAGACCGATGCATCAGAATCAACATCAGCTTCCACACCTACATAAGGTTTCACTACTGACAAAGCTTTCACTTCGTGATCGTATTGACGTGCTTTGTACTCACTTGAACACAAGTTTAAACTTGCTAGCAATTCGTGAATATCATCTGAGATTTCACTTTCAAACTCTTCAGGGATTTCTTCAAATACTGGAGCATCCCATTTTGCTTTTAACTGAAGCTTAGGGTTACCACCGTGCATAAAATCAAGATCTAAAAATGCTACCGTAAGTTCATTGTATACGAGGTGACATTTACCGGAGTCATTGAAAGTACCTAAAACGGTAGCTTCAACATCACGCTCACCTGCTAATGTAAGGAAAGCATCAACTTTCTCTGCGGGGACCGCAAAACTCATGCGTTCTTGAGCTTCAGAAACAAAGATTTCCCAAGGCTGAAGACCAGCATATTTTAAAGGTGCTTTAGCTAAATCAACGTAACAACCATTACACTCAGTCGCCATTTCACCAATTGATGAAGAAAGACCACCTGCGCCATTATCAGTAACAAAACGGTAAAGATCTGCGTCACGTGCTTCGTATAAAAAGTCAGCAGCTTTTTTCTGTGTGATAGGGTCACCAATCTGAACAGCTGCAACTGGAGAGTCTTTATGAAGCTCTTCTGATGAGAATGTTGCGCCATGAATACCATCTTTACCAATACGACCACCAACCATAACAATGAGGTCACCTGGTTCAATAGTCTTAAGAGATGCTGATTTACCATGCTGCTTGTGAGGTAAAATACCTACTGTACCACAATAAACTAATGGCTTACCAATGTAACGCGCATCAAAATACTCCCAGCCTAAGCCATAAGGAATACCCGATTGGTTACCACCTTCAATAACACCCTGGTGAACACCATCGCGGATTCGACGTGGGTGAAGTAGACCTTCAGGCACTTCACTGGAATCAACAAAAGGCGAACCTAAGCAATAGCCCCATACATTCACTAGCATCTCAGCGCCCGTGCCAGTACCCATGATATCACGGTTAACACCAACAATCCCAGTCATTGCACCACCGTAGGGGTCGAGTGCTGATGGACTATTATGAGTTTCTAGTTTAAATGCCAAGTCATATTTTTCGTTAAAAGTAATTACACCAGCGTTGTCGTGGAATACAGAGACTAACCAATCAACTTGCTCACCTATTTCAAAAGTCGACTTTTTGATATAACTCTTGTAGAGTGAGTTGATCGTCTCAACATTGCCTTCTGCATCCGTATACTCAATATCTGCCGCGAAAATTTTGTGTGAACAGTGCTCACTCCAACTCTGTGCTAAACATTCTAGTTCAGCATCTGTCAATTTACCTTTTAGACCAAGTGCTTCACGCTCAGGGTCATTATTGTTAATGGCATAATCGCGAATAGCCTGCATTTCGTCTAATTGAAGAGCTAAAGTCTTAGAATTAGAAATATCCATGAGCTCATCATCGCTAACGTCAATATTGATGAAATCTACTTTAGGTTCTTCGGTCGCAACAAATTCTGGAACATTAATGGGACTACCATTGTGCTTCCATTCTTCAAAAGACATGATTGCCACACTTTGAATCAACTCATTTGCTAATAAATCTTTAGCAATATGTTCTATGTCTGTCTTCTTTAAATTAGGTGAACTAATAAAATACTCTCTAGAACTATATACTTTTTCTTCTTCAGTGAGAGGGCGTCCGATAATATCACGTATAGCTTCTCTAGCCGTACGAGAAACATTATCAGTTACACCTGCCAAAAAGCCTACTGAAATAAACCAATCAAAAGTTCTTTCTTCAAAGGCGCCAATAACACCTTGCTGTAATACAGGGTTGACAATTTCTTTTAAAACTTCTTCAGCAGACTTTCTTGCGAAATTCGCATCTATTGTTAAAATTTCAGCCGTCTCTACCTTATTTAAATCATAAGATAAAATAGACTTAGCTTTTTTCTGAACCGTGTGTCCAGCAGGATCATCCATCCCGATTCGTGGGCTTATTTCCAAGCGATATATCATTTTATTACCTTTAATTATTGGCTTCAGCATCATCATCTGTACAATCACCACAGATTCCAAATAGCTGCAAGCTATGATCTTTTATTACAAAACCATGATCGAGACAAACTTTCTCTTGTAACTCTTCTATTCGTGGTTCTAAAAATTCAACAACCTTATCGCATTTCAGGCATACTAAGTGATCGTGATGAGCACGATCTACCATGTTTTCGTAATGCTGATGCTTATGTCCTAGGGTTGTTTTGTGAACAATCTTCATGTCATGAAGAATATCCAAAGTTCTGTAAACTGTCGCTCGCGAAACTTTAACACCACCAACACTGAGGTCGGCAGCAAATTGATCAGCATCAAAGTGATCTTTTCGTTTCATAACTTCTTCAAGGATAATCACCCTTTCACGCGTCACTTTTAAGCCCATGATTTTGAGCTGTGCTTTAAAACGATCTAAAATTTCTTCGTACGGCATAATTTATCCTAAAAGTTGTATCCCATATTAAAATGGAAGCTTCCTGAATCATCTTCTGTCTCAGAATTATCGACTACTGGTTTACCGTAATAGAGTTCAACCACACCAATTGGTAAGTTAATTCTAAGACCGGGCCCTGTAGTTAAACTGAGGTCACTTAAATCAGCAAAGTCATAGGAATCTTCCCACACATTACCCGCATCCACAAACCAAACCCCATTGAAAGTTTTATTAAATGGTACATCAAGCTCTGCTGATAGTAATAGGAATGAAGCACCACCTAAGGGATCTTCATTTGAATCAACTGGGCCTAATTCACGTTCATCATAACCACGAACTCGACCGATACCACCACCAAAATATCGATCGTAAATCGGATCATCGCCAATTAAGGTATTGACCTCGGCATGTAGTTTAAGCACTGACTCTTCAAAAGCTTCATTATACGTCGTCCAACGCACTTTAAATTTCCCCGATTCATTATCAGAGCCGATCACAATAGACTGTAATTCAGACGTGAATTGCATAATCCCACCTTCATTGGGGCGTCGAGTACTATTACGAGTATCTTTTCGTAAAGTTAAGATATAAGCTGATGAAATATCAGTTGTTTCTTCATCTTCCATTTCTTTAGATACATCATCATCCATGTCTAATTCAATTTGATATAAACGATGGGCATGACGGATGGTCCACAGAGGATATTTAGACAACCTTTTGGTCAAACCAACTTCATAACCTAGCTTTTCTTGATCATACTCATCATAATATCTTTCCGACATAAAAAATGATGTACTTAAAGATAAGGGTTTTCCCATAAACCATGGATCTACCCAACCAATTGATAAATCTTGTCGCTCAGAACCAAATTTCGCACGCGATTGAAATCTTTGACCACCGCCAATAAAAGGCCACCCTTCATACAAATCGAAATTTGATTGAGAAAATTCAATACTACCCACAAATGAATCTGCAGAAGAAAAACCGCCGCCAAGACCAATTTGCCCCGTACTCTTTTCTTCAACCTTTAACTGTAGATCTTTATAACCTTCTATTTCAGTATCAACTGCAGTTAGATCCACCTTTTCAAAATAGTTCATATTAATCAAACGCTTTTTAGACTTATCAATCAAGTCTTTATTAGCTTTATCATCTGGCTGAATTGCCAATTCTCGTCTGATTACATATTCTTTCGTGTCATTGTTACCTGTGATAATGATATCTCTAATCTTGGAAGGTTTACCCTCCACAATTCTGTAGTTGACATCAACAATATGTGTTTGTGGATTGGGATTTAATTGTGCTGAACAATACAGATCTAAATAACCTTCATTCTGATATTTCGTTGTCATCCGATCAATATCGGCATCTTCCACAAGCGTTGAATAAGTAAAGCCAGACTTAGCAGTCACTAATTTTTCTAAATCAGCGGTTGAGTAAATACTGTTGCCAGAAATTGTTACGTTACCCACGATATAAGGGCGCCCCTCTGTGATAAAGATATCCAACTCTAAGTATTCGCCATCGTCTTTTTTGACAACTTTTTCTATTTTAAAGTCTAAATAACCTCTCGATTTATACTGACGTTTAATTAATTTTTGGTCCGCATCAAAAATCAACTCATTAAAAAAACCTGTATCAAACATGTAACGCCAAAAACTGGGCTTAGTATTGATCATATCTGCTAAGTCATCATCTAGAAATACTGTGTTTCCGTGGAAGCGCACCTCATCAACTTGCAAACTACTTTTTTCATCAACTACAATACGTAAAATTACTTCTTCAGGATCGTTTGTCTTTTCAACATTAAAAAAGATATCGGCATTATAGTAACCTTCATCATCGTAAAGCTTTTTAATATTATGCTTATCTGCTGCCATCACAGCTTCATCCAGAGGCTCATCTACCACTAAATCAAGTTCGTCGATAATGTCTTCATCATCTAATTCTTCGTTACCTTCCACAAGGATTTCGATCAATTTGGGACGGCGTGTAACAGTTATTTTCAAGACGCCAGCATCTTCGTCAAACTCTGTTTCTACATTAATAAACTCATTAGTTTGATACAGTCGACGGATGTCACTTGATAAAACTCTTGGCGATAGAGTGGTGCCTGGTTTTGATTTAATATTATTGAGAACAAAACCCGATTGAATTTTTTCCCCTTTAGAATTATACACCTGAACTTCCGTAATATTTTTTGCCAAAGCAAAAGAAGTAAATAGAAATATAATAAGTATTATTTTATACGTTTGTTTTAACATGACACCCTCTAGAATTGATCACTATCATAATCACCCGCAAATCCTGCTTGGGGGTCATTATCTATAAATTTTGTATATTGTGGCATGAAGTTTAATTCAACAATGCCCGTTTCACCATTACGGTTCTTAGCCACAATCAGCTCTGTCATTATACCTTCGGCTTCAATTTTCGCCTGATCTTCCTCAATTTGTTGACCTCTATCTCTATGGAGGATCATAACAATATCGGCATCCTGTTCAATTGAACCCGATTCACGTAGTTGAGACAGCTTAGGTCGTGCGGCTTCTTTACTTGCCCCACCCTGCTCTGCTTGACGGTTCATCTGTGCCAAGATAATCACAGGTATGTTGAGCTCTTTGGCAATCCCTTTAATCGCACCAGAAATCTGCGCAACTTCTTGCTCACGACTGGCATTGCGATTAAGTCCACGACCTCGTAAGAGCTGCAAGTAGTCAATAACGATTAAGTCAACGTCAAACTTTTCTTTCATGCGTCGCGATTTCGCACGCAATTCCATTACGTCTAATTGAGCCGAATCATCAATGTGAATTTCAGTATCTGCCAAAATATTGGCAGCTTTCTGAATATTAGCAAAATCATTAGTTGTTACATTCATGTTGCCTATATCTTTCAAGCTTATTTCAGCTTCAGAGGCAACCATTCTCAAAACGAGTGATTGCGTATTCATCTCCAGCGAGAAAACTCCCACTGCAATGTTTTTATCACTCTGTCCTCTAGTATTTGCTAGAGCCACATTCGCGGCAATATTCATTGCCAAAGTTGTTTTACCAATCGATGGACGTGCGGCTAAAACAATCATCTCGCCCCGCTTAAGACCACCAATTTTATCATCTAAGTCGCGATAACCAGTAGAAAAACCTCTCTCACCTTTATCGCCTTCAGCGAGTCTGAAGATTGTCCCCATTGCCGCATCAAGCTCATCTTTTAAGGCAACAGATTCTTCCTTAAATAGGTTGTCGGAAATATCAATAACTTCTTTATGAAGTTGATCTAGCACTGCACCCGCTGTTGCATCATCCTGCAAACATTGGTCGAGTGTTTCACTTGAGCGTCTAATTAAACGTCTAAGTACAGAGGCATCTTGAACGATATCTAAATATTTATCAAAATTTGCCGTACTAGGAACTGAGTTCATCAATTCAAGTAGGTAAACTTCTCCGCCTGCCTGAACGAGCTCTGAGCCTTTCTTCAAAGCATTGGCTAAAGTTAATACATCGACTGCCTCTTCATTTTTTGCCATTTCGAACAAAGCGCCCGAAATATACTGGTGAGCAGCAGAAAAGAATGCTTCACGAGTTTTGAGGATCGACATCGAATTAACAATGAGAGAGGGGTCATTGAGCATACAGCCCAAGACCCCTTTTTCCGCATCTATATTATGCGGTAAAGGTCGCTCCCCTGAGAGGAGCGACCCAAAATTTACTGCAGTATCAGTTTTGTTTTCCACTGCTGTTTATGCTTTCACCACCCACACTTTAAGTGTAGCACTGACTTCTGCATGAACTTTCACAGATACTTCATGTACACCGAGTGTTTTGATAGCTTCGCCAACAGCAATTTTACGACGGTCAACTTCAATACCATCTTTAACAAGAAGGTCGTGAATTTCCGTTACAGTTACTGAACCGAATAACTTGTCATCTTCACCAGCCTGCATTGGGATAGTGATTGATGTTTCGTTAATTTTAGCTGCGAGCTCTTGAGCTACGGCAACTTCAGCTTCATGTGCAGCTGCAACTTTCGCGCGACGTGCTTCAATCTGCTTTAAAACTACTTGACTTGCGTGTACAGCTAAGTCACGTGGAAAAAGGTAGTTACGTGCGTAACCGTTTGCCACTTTAACTGTATCACCAACTTTACCGAGTTTTTCGATATTATCTAAAAGTACTACTTCGATAGCCATGATAAACTCCTTATTTCACCAATGCGATGTTACGTGCGCGCTTGATAGCCGAAGCAAGCATTGCTTGGTATCTTTTGCTAACACCTGTAATACGACGAGGAAGAATACGACCACCTTCAGTCATGAATTTTTTTAATACATCTGCATCAGTAAAATCGATGTATGTAACTTTTTGCTCGCTGAAGCGACAAACTTTTGCTCTTACTGCAGCTTTTTTACGCTTTGATTTTCTTCTTTGATTAGCCATTTGCTTTTTCCTTATAAATTAAATTGCTTCCAAAACTCAGAATGGAATATCGTCTTCCACGTCATCTACATCGAATACAGGTGCGGGAGGAATCTCTGCCTGCATCGACTGGGGTGCCTGTTGCGCTACTTGAGGTGCTTGCTGCACTGCTTCAAAAGTTGGCGGAGTTGCCACTGGAGCTGCATTCATTGCTTGTCCTTGGGGAGGCTGAGCATAAGAATTTTGCTGCGCAGGAGCAGGTGCCTGACTCGGCGCTACTGGTTCCATATAAGATGGTGCTTGTGGTTGTGCTGATGGTACAGGTGCAGCTTGCTGGTATTGCGAGTTTCCTTGCTGACTGCCACCATCACCTCTGCTGCTATTTAAGAACTGCACTCGCTCTGCGGTAACAGAATGACGTTGTCTGGCTTGACCAGTTGTCTTATCTTGCCATTGCTCGAGTCTAAGTGAGCCTTCAATAAAAACAGATGAACCCTTTCTGAGGTATGTGTTGGATGTCTCTGCTTGGCGTCCCCATGCTACTACATCTACATATAAAGTATCTTCGCGACTTTCTCCTGAGGCCGTACGATAAGGTCGGCTAACAGCCAAACGTAAAGTACAGACAGCTTGACCAGAAGCCAATTGCCTTAACTCAGGATCTCTTGTGAGATTGCCCATTAAAAATACTTTATTAAAAGATGCCATGGTTAATTCCAGTAAAGACCGTTAATTACTTATTAAGATCTAATGTTACCGGGTTTTCTGGGATCTCGTAGTTATAAACAACAGTTCTGAGAACTGTGTTATCCAAACGGTAACTTTCGATAAACTCACTTACTTTATCTTCTGGAAGATTAAGGAAGAAACGTAGGTAAAGACCTGAAGTACGCTTGCCAATGGCACGTGCGAACTGCTTTCTACCCATGTTTTTCACTGTAACATCGCCGCCACCTAGGGCTACGATTTGCTCTTCGACCTTTTTAGAGAAGGCTTCACCGCCATCTTCATACTTGCGGTCATTCAAGATGAATATTGCATCATATTTTTTCATTTCTTTGTCTCCTGATTCGGTTGACTTGAATCGTTCGGCACCGTGCCATTGAACGTATTCATTGCAGCATCACACCCTTTGGTGCAAAGCATCAGTACGGCATCCACAGACGTAGATACCGCCCGAGAAATAAGCTCCATTTCTAATAATGTAAAGTCCGATAAGACATAATCTGCAACATCTGCACCCTTTCCAGGATGATCCACACCAATTCTCATACGATAAAAGTCAGCCCCACCAAAATACTGTAAAATAGACTTCACTCCGTTATGCCCACCAGCACTACCTCCCAAACGCAAACGTAAACGCCCAACCTTGAGACTCATCTCATCGTAAATCACAATTATATCTTCAGACTTAACTGAATTCTTTTTTGCGAATTTCTTTATCGCTTCACCAGAATTATTCATGTAAGTCATGGGCTTAACAAAAATAAGACGATGACCTTCGTGCTCACATTCAGCATACTCTGCTCGCCATTTCTTCTTCAACTTCAAGGAGAACTGCTCAAGAAATAAATCAATGACTTTAAAACCCACATTATGCCGCGTGTTTTCGTAGGAAGCCCCGGGGTTACCTAAACCACAGATAAGATAAGTCTTTTGATCATTTCCATTCTGATTATTAAAAAAGGGAAACATTTCACACCTAATTTATTATTATAAAGCCTGAAAATAACTGTAAAAAAAGCTAATACACTCTCTCGTATTTGATCATTTTCTTTTTTTTTGAATTAAGTGGAGTTATTATTTCATCATGCCACATAACAAATCCACCATCTTAGCACTCTCAAGTGACTACGACACAAGGATGTTTTTCTTTGATCAGATCAAGCGAAAAGACGTCAACTTACTTGTGCGCCAAACACGCGAACGCGCCCTGCACCTTTTATCTATTTCTGATATCGCTCTTATCATTATCGACCGCAACTTAGAAGACTGCACCGGACTCGAACTCATCCAAGAAATCAAGCAGAGCAACCTCTACTTCAATGACACTCCGATATATGCGCTAGGACATCAAGACAAAGAAGAAGAAGAGTGCATAGAGTTTTTCGACTCTGGCGCCGACGACTACTCTCCCAGCCCTGTTTCACCCTCCGTTTTCCAAGCTCGCGTCAACAAACTCCTGAATTGGTCCATCAAACAGAAAAACAACCCTGTTAAACTTTCTACACAAATGGATTCAAAAGAGATTCCTGGCATCCTTCAACTCCTCGAAACTGAACAGTCAACAGGCATTTTACAGGCATCACACTCAAAAGACTATGCTCAAGCAATCCTGCACAAGGGAAAGATCATTGAGGCACATACTGAATACTGCACTGGTAAAGATGCCATAACAGAAATACTTGCCTGGCCTTTTGCACAAATTAAATTCACAGAAAACGATGACGCCCCAGATAAAGTCGAAAAACCAAAGACACTCAATATATCCGCGACACTGATGGATTGTGTTTTAGATGTTGACATTTACAACGATGCTAAACAACGCCTCAACGACACCGAACTCGCTTTTGAACATGGGACTAAAGCACTACCAGGAAACAGTAACCGCGTGGCCAAACAAGTCGTCACTATGGCAAACTCGGGACTCAGCCTTGGAGAAATTTACGACGCCATACGAGTTAACCAGCGTCACCTGACTTTAATGATCGATCAAATGATCAAAGTCGGTTACATCAAAATTGCACCACCGCCATTTGATAATTATTCAAAAGACAATGGCCAATCACTTCGCGCCATCCGCACAACGGACAGCCTTGCACAATGCAAAGAAGATC
Organism: Lentisphaera marina; assembly: GCF_028745505.1. Taxonomy (GTDB): domain Bacteria; phylum Verrucomicrobiota; class Lentisphaeria; order Lentisphaerales; family Lentisphaeraceae; genus Lentisphaera; species Lentisphaera marina. Next base: position 178,587 of record NZ_JAQZZL010000001.1, read on the forward strand.
TCAGCAAACTCCGCTTTCCACTAAGCAAAGAACTAAGCGAAGTCCCCTACGCGAGCGCTTCAATTTTAATTGACCATAGCCAACCTTCACTCATTTTAGCTGGAGACAGCTCTAACACAGTTAAGTGCGCCTTTGAGACAATGCTCAAAGTCGCTGCCAACTCATCTCAAGTACACGCAAAAACGAGCTCGCAGAGAAAAGGCGAAAAACGAACGACCTTAATCTTTGATAAACACACCACAATTGACTTAGTATGTACCGCGCAGAAGCTAGACCATCATTATTTAAGCAATCTTCAAAAAGACTACTCAAGCTGTACATCAATCATTTATTGTATTTCATCACTCGATAACCCTTCTAATCAAGCCAACCATAGAAACATAAGAAAACTCCGCAATGTTTTCTCCGTCCCCTTCACAGTTGCCTTGTTATCGGAACCCGCAGAAGGTTATGAGCCCACTTTTACTTTTGAATGTGGCAAATGTACCCACAAACTCAAAATAGAAATGAGCCTCGAAGGCTCGATCGGCAAATGCCCCATTTGCAGTACCGAAGTCAAAACCCCCGACTGCCTAGCTTATGCCAAGGAAAAATTACACATCGTTGAAAATGTTCCTATCGTCACACTTCCAGCTAGGTCCGACTCTTCATGGAGCACCTTATTATCCATGATTTGCGATGATATTTTAGACACAAAAACCTATAGGTGACCCCATGCAAAAAAGCCTCCAAATCATTAGCCTAATCTTTTTACTTCAATTTTTTTGTTTTGCTGAAAACGCAAAGAATGATTCCCCAGACAAAGGAAAAACCATCATGTCCTACAATAAACTCACCCCAGAAGAAGCTTACGTCATTGAACAAAAAGGCACTGAACGTCCTTTCACTGGCGAATACACTAACAACAAAGCCAAAGGCACTTACATCTGCCGAAAGTGCAATGCCCCTCTCTACAAATCAGACGACAAGTTTGACTCACGTTGTGGATGGCCTAGCTTTGACGATGAAATTAAGGATGCCGTTCGCAGAGAAACCGATGCCGATGGACGCCGTACAGAAATCCTTTGTAAAAACTGCGATGGTCACTTAGGCCATGTCTTTTTAGGCGAAGGCTTTACGCAAAAGAATACTCGTCATTGCGTCAACTCACTCTCTATGAAATTCATTAAAGACGGCGATGATTTACCAAAAGTTGTGCCCGAGCCCAAGAAAGCCAAAGCCATTTTTGCTTCAGGATGTTTCTGGGGAACTGAATATTGGCTCCAAAAAGCTCCTGGCGTTCTCTCTGCAACCTCGGGCTATATTGGTGGACACGTCAAGAACCCAACGTATAAACAAATTTGCACGGGATTAACAGGTCATTACGAAGCTGTAGAAGTCGTTTACAACCCCGACATAACAGATTACGAGACCTTAGCCAAACTCTACTTTGAAACTCACAATCCAGAGCAAGCCAATGGTCAAGGCCCAGATATTGGCTCACAATATTTGCCTGCCGTCTTCTACTTTGACGACGAGCAAAAAGCTACAATAGAAAAGCTTTTACAGATCTTGAAAGACAAGGGGCTCAAGCCTGCGACTGAATTGAAAGAAGCTACTATTTTCTATCCTGCCGAAGTCTATCACCAAGACTACTACTTCAAGCACCGTAAACAGCCCTACTGCCACAAGTATAAAAAACTTTTTTAGTTCTAGCTTAAATCCTCACATTTCGAAAAGGCTGCCGCTTGACCGCGGTAGACACCTTTTTCGTCGACTAAATTCCACACCTTCGCTTCTTTGATTAAGAAGCGTTTTCCCGTGGACGAAATTCGTATTCCTTGATAATCATCAATAAAACCGTACTTAGTCACTCGATCTAAAAGTTCCTTACGTTCTTCGCGATTGGGAGCTTCCGCAGAATAACGGGATGGCAACTCTATCATTTGCCCCCAATTGAGCTCAAACTTATCCAAGGCAAATTGATTGGCAAAATTAAAAATGGGGTCATCTTGCACTCCGTGTGAGAGAATTGCGAAGTCCGCAAAATACATTTCCTCAAGTAAGTCATCGCCAGACTCAATATCCAACAGGCTTTCTCCAAAAAGCTTTGCGTACGTCGCAAAAATCAGCTCAGCCTGCTCTATACACTCTTTCCACTCACTCATTTGCGTCCTCCGCAAAAAAAACTGCTAACCAAATGCATTTTGGCTCTAGCGAAGTGCATTTCACCCTATGCTTAAGGTGCGCGGGAATAAAGGCGCAATCTCCTGTGCTTAAAGTTTTCACTGAGCCATCCTCGTATTCAAGCTCGGCACTACCCTGCAAAACACTTACCCACTCGTGCTCCACTTGATCATACCAAAAATCAGGATCTGAGCAATGACCTTGCGAGACAATACGTTCAATACGCACCTTCTTTTTATCCAGTAAAGGCGTCAATAATTCCTCAGGTAACTCTTGAGGAATATCTTCAAATAGGTTCATTACTGCTTGCGAGTAAAAATATATTTATCTTCTGTACTACGTTCTGGGCAATACGCATAACCTGCTGTGTCAAAGTTCATCAAATCTTCAGGCTTCTTTAAATCATTTTTTATGATATAGGCCGCCATCATGCCACGAGCTTTCTTGGCATAAAACGAGATGATTTTGTACTTGTCGTTTTTCCAATCAAGAAAATCAACTTCAATCATTGGACGGGCTAAATTCTTTTTCTTCACCGACTTAAAGTATTCATTTGAGGCGAGGTTCACAAAATGACTATGCCCCCCTACTTCAAGTTCTGCATTGATCGCATCAGTAATCTTATCTCCCCAAAATTCATAGAGGTTCTTGCCTTTTGAATTGGCAAACTTCGTCCCCATTTCTAAGCGATACGGATGAATCAAATCCATCGGCTTCAATAAACCATAGAGACCTGATAAAATACGTAAATGCTGATTCGCCAAGTCGACTTCTTGCTCATTAAATGAATACGGATCCATCCCTGTATAAACATCCCCTTTAAAGGCAAATACTGCTTGACGTGCTCCAGGCAAGGCCTGCTCTTCATTCCATTCAAGGAAACGAAGTTCATTCAAAGTCGATAATTTCTCACTCAACTTCATCAAGTTTGCGATATCCGCAGCATTAAGCTTTCGGAGTTCTTTAATGAGTTCTCCAGCTTCTCCCACAAATTGGGGCTGACTAATTTTATCAGTAGGTACCTGGCTCTCGTAATCTAAAGTTTTTGCAGGGGAAACAACACAAAGCATAACTAATCTCTCTTCAATATTAAGTCTTGGAACTCAGCTCATTTCGGGCTTTTAAAGTGATTTTAAGAAAGAGCGAATTTTTCAATTTGCAAGGGCTAAAAATCGGTTTACATTCACGAGCGATTTTTAACGTCTATATATAGATGTAAATATTTTGAATAACAAAACATTAAACAAGGAACTGACGATTATGTCTAGACCACTCGACAATGTAAGAAATATCGGTATTTCTGCACACATTGACTCTGGTAAAACTACTCTTACCGAGCGTATTCTCTTTTATACTGGCCGTATCCACGCTATCCACGAAGTACGTGGTAAAGATGGTGTTGGCGCAACTATGGACCACATGGAGCTCGAAAAAGAGAAGGGTATTACTATTACTTCTGCTTGTACTTTCGCTCAGTGGAACGATGACCGCGGTAACGAAATCAACATTAACATTATTGATACTCCTGGTCACGTTGACTTCACAATTGAAGTAGAACGTTCACTACGTGTACTTGACGGCGCTATCCTTATTCTTTGTGGTACTTCAGGCGTTCAGTCTCAGTCTATCACTGTTGACCGTCAGATGAAGCGTTACAATGTTCCACGTATTGCTTTTGTTAACAAACTTGATAACCCTGGTTCTTCTCCTTACATCGTAACTGAGCAGCTCCGTACTAAGCTTGGCCACAACGCTGTTATGTTCCAAGTACCTATCGGTGCTGAATCTGCACTTAAAGGTGTGGTTGACCTCGTTAAGATGAAAGCTTACTACTTCGAAGGCGACAACGGTGAAAACCTTATCGAAGACGAAATTCCTGCTGACCTCCTTGACCACGCTCAAGAAAAACGTGAAGAGCTTCTTGAAGCTGTTTGTGAATTCGATGACGACCTCATGGAAGCTGTTATGGAAGGTGAAGACGTTGCTGAGGCAGACCTCAACGCAGCTGCACGTAAAGGTGTTCTATCACTTGAATTAACTCCTGTTTTCTGTGGTTCTGCTTACAAGAACGTTGGTGTTCAAAAGCTTCTCCACGCTGTTTCTCTCTACCTCCCTTCTCCTTACGATGTTGAAAATGTTGCTTTCGACCTCGATAAAGACGAAGAGCCTGTAACTCTTGAATCTGACGCTTCAAAAGAATTTGTTGGTTACATCTTCAAACTTGAAGACGGTGCATACGGTCAGCTCTCTTACATGCGTATTTACCAAGGTAAAATCGCTAAAGGCGACACAATGATCAACATGACTAACGGTAAGAAACACACTGTTGGTCGTCTCATGCGCGTTCACTCTGCTGACACAGAAGATATTTCTGTTGCAGAAGCTGGTGACATTGTTGCTGTTTTCGGTATTGACTGTGCTACTGGTACTACTTTCACTAACGGTGACCTTAGCTACAACATGACTTCTATGTTCGTTCCTGCTCCAGTAATCGACATGAAGCTCATTCTTAACGACCGTAAAACTTCTGGTAACCTTTCTAAGGCTCTTAACCGTTTCGGTAAAGAAGACCCAACTTTCCGCGTTCGTGTTGACGAAGAATCTGGCGAAACAATTATTTCTGGTATGGGTGAACTTCACCTCGAGATCTATGTTGAACGTATGAAGCGTGAATACAAAGTTGACCTCGAAGTTGGTCAGCCGCAGGTAGCTTACCGCGAATCTATCGAGCAAGACTCACCTTTCGACTACTCACACAAGAAACAGTCTGGTGGTCGTGGTCAGTACGGTAAAGTTGTTGGTGTTCTTAAGACTACTGAAGAAGACTTCGTTATGGAAAACAACGTTACTGGTGGTAACATTCCTAAAGAATACATCAGTTCTTGTGAAAAAGGTTTCCGTGGTTGCCTTAAAGAGGGTGCTCTTATTGGTTTCCCAGTTGTTAACGTTATGGTTGACCTCCAAGACGGTGCTTACCACAATGTTGACTCGGATGACATTTCATTCCAACTTGCTGCACGTGGCGCTTTCCGCGAAGCATACAGCAAAGCTAACCCAATCATCCTTGAGCCTGTAATGCTTGTTGATATCGAAACTCCAACTGAGTTCCAAGGTACTGTAATGGGTAACCTCAACTCACGTCGTGGTATCATCACTGGTACAACTGAAGACGAAGCTTTCTGTAAGATTTCTGCAGAAGTACCTCTTTCAGAGATGTTCGGTTATGTTGGTGAGCTTCGCTCAATGACTCAGGGTAAAGCTGAGTACACGATGGAATTCGCTAAGTACGCTAAAGTACCTAAGACACTCCATGACCAACTAGTAAAAGAATTTGCTGAGAAGAAGTAATCATCTAAGCAAACATTCTTAATAAAAACCCGAGTCGAATGGCTCGGGTTTTTTATTGCCTAGTTCAACAGGATTTCTTTTAATTGGCTACTTAGGGCTCACTTATTAAGTCATATATTACTTATAGTCAATGAGATAAGTGGTAATTATGCTATATTACATGCAAACAAAACCCCTCAAAACAATCATTAGGTTTGCATAAGATGTATAAAAATACGGGCACAGAGCCCAAAATGGCCAATCTACCTTATTTTCTAGACGGAACACTCAATATCAATAATCGCTGGGTCAAGCTAGCGGCAACAATACCATGGAAAGATGTAGAAGAAATTTATGCACTAAATTTCACCAGCCATACTGGGCCCAAAGCTCTACCTGCAAGAACTGCATTTGGTTCCCTGATCATTCAAGTAAAGCTGAGTTTAACTGATGAAGAAACTGTAGAAATGATTTCTGAAAACCCCTACCTTCAATATTTCTTGGGGTTTGAAAGATATAAGCAGGAATCACCTTTTGATCCGAGTATGATGACTCATTTTCGAAAGCGTTTTGGAGCTCAGGATATTAAAGATATTGATGATTTATTACATAAAACTACACGTCCAAAAGAAGAAGACTCCGATAAGGATTCAGACAATGATCCTCCGTCAAATAAGGGTGCTTTAATTGTTGACGCTAGTTGTGTCCCTGCTGATATTCACTATCCAACAGATCTTGGTTTACTAAACAAAGCCCGCGAAAAAACTGAAGAAATCATCGATATTCTTTGGCGTCATCGCTTTAATACCGAAGATAAGGTCAAGCCTCGGACTTATCGTGAAGACGGCAGAAAAATCTTTTTAAGTGTTGTCCTAAAAAAACGTGTATCGAAAAAGAAAAGGCGTGAAGTGATTAATAGACAACTTCATTGTGTAAGGAGGAACCTCGCTAGTATAAATGAACTCAAAAAGCATGCCGATCTGGGGCTATTGAAACCTAGTTTATACCGCGAACTACTGGTGATCGGGACACTTTATCAACAACAGCAATACATGTATGATAATAAAGTAACAAGTGTTGATGATCGCATTGTAAGTATTCACCAACCACATATTCGTCCCATTGTTCGCGGGAAAGCTGGAGCTCATACAGAGTTCGGAGCTAAAATATCTATCAGTGTCGTCGATGGCTGGACCTTTGTCGATACGATTAGTTTTGATTCTTATAATGAAGGAACCGAACTAATTTCACAAGTTGAAAAATATAAAGAGCGTTTCGGTTATTATCCCGAATCAGCACATGCTGATAAAATCTACCGAACTAAAGAAAATCGAGCGTATTGTAAAAAACACGGAATAAGGATAAGTGGACCCAGTCTTGGAAGACCTCCCAAAGATGCGATTTTACGTGAAGAACAAAAGGAAATACAACGCCAGGATGAAGCTATAAGAAATGAAGTAGAGGGCTGTTTTGGTGTAGCCAAAAGACGCTATAAACTCGATCGAATCTTTACGAAAACCAGGACTTCATCCGAAACACTTATTGCTTTAGTATTCATGGCGATGAACTTGGATAAGGCTTTAGCCTTTTTGTCACTTTTCGGCCAGTATTATAAGCAGCTATTCGCGCACGTTTATTGTTTTATAAGTCTCATTAACGAGAATGAGCATTTCAAAAGGCGAGTAATTCAGTAAGCCCTACTTACTTATTTTACGGGATAAGTAATCTAGATTAAAGCAATGCTGGGTTTTCAACTTCATTCGCAGACTAATAATATTCTCACCTTGTTTCATAGCAACAGGCAAAGTGTGAGTAGCCCACTGCGTCCAACTTTTGGTCGACTTAAGAATGATCTCTTGTTCCACTCCGTTCACGCTAAATAAAACCACCGCATCATTGTAGCCTGCTGAATAACGGATAGTGAGAAGTTCTTCACCAACTTTTTCCGACTTTAATTTAAAGTTCACCTTTCCATTGAGGTTCATATAAAAACCGTCTAAAAACTTATTCGCTGTATAATTAATGTGATTATAATTGGTCTTCACTCCACCCGAGAAATCGGCTTCACTAGCAGCGTAGATCTCCACCAAATCTTTGCTAAAGCGACGCGAAAAACTCTCCAATTGTTCTTTGGGAATTTGCCCATCGGTAATCGTCACATGATCAAGACTCGGCAAGTCAAGTAAAGGCGATAAATCTTTGATTTGCGTATGCTGCAAATGCAGACTCCGCAAATTTAGCCCAGCAAATTCTTTGGCATCCATTATAGAATTATCAGCAACAAATAAATCTTTAAAATCTAGATACCTAAGTAAACTCAAGCGAGTTATAGGCGAAGTCATATACTCCAGCTTTGGCCCCCACAAATCAAGCTCATAATCTTTTAAACTAACCTCCACATTTCCATTCTCTGGGTAATAATGAAAAATCAATGATGAGATGATTTTGGGAAATCCAGGATTGTTTTGAAAGCGTTCAGCATTATAAGCGATCACCAACTCCATTAAGACTGGTAGGCGTTCACAAAAACTTACCATGGCCTTAAAATCTTCAAAATTAGGCTCTATCTTAGAGATATCACGACCTTTTAAATTTTTCTCGATAAAAGGCGCATAAAAAGGAAGCTGATCAGCGTGTTTTTTATGAAAATTTGCAAAGCCCGCAAAATCCATAGCAATAAAATAATTCGCTACCAAAGCTTTAATTAAATAAATATCATCTGGAGTCGTCTCGTAGGCCGCTTTGAGGTATTGATTAGATCTCTCTAAAGAAACCTTAGGCGTCATCAATAATTGATAATCACGATATTTTTGATTGTCCGAAAAAATACGATCCACAATCTTTTTGGGCATGTATTTTATCGACTCTTCCAGACTCTGGTTTTCTTTCAAAGTCTTTTCTAAATCTTCCGCGTAACGCTCCGATTTCTCTAAAGCTAACAAAGTATTTCTTTCGCTTTCCTTAATTTCTTTAAGAAAAAATAGAAGTGAAACAATGATGATAAAAAAGGAGCTCACAAGAATGCTACTCACATACTTATTTCGCCGCCATAAATAGCTCAGCTGAGTAATGAAGCCCGCTTCCTGAGCCATTGTTGGATAAGAATTTAAGAAGCGTTGCACATCATTCTTCAAATCTTCCACCGAGCTATATCGATCAATTGATCGCAATGCCATTGCTTTAGCGACAACTGATTTTAGGCTCACAGGTAAATCTGATTGATCGAGATCAGACAATACACCAGAACGACTCTCTTCTAAACGTTGATCCAGGTTTTTACCTTTCAACCTATCGGGATTCAAAATGGTGTACAACATCGCCCCAAGTGAGTATATATCTGTTCTCTCGTCTTTAGTCGTTCCTTGAAGCTGTTCGGGGGCCATATAGGCCGGCGTCCCCTTTGCTTCACCATACATAGTACAATGATTGAGCATATCTGCTTCAAGTTCAAAACTCGAAGTCTCATCCCCTGCTTCTTTACGAGTAATAATTTTACCCAAGCCCCAATCACAGACAATCACTTCACCAAAGGACCCCACCTGAATATTATCTGGCTTAAGATCTAGGTGAAGAACGCGCCGGGAATGCGCATAGGCAATCGCATCACATATTTTAATAAAAATCCCGAGCAAAATATTTCTATCATCCTCTTTCTGAAGAAAAGCCTCTAGGCTAGCTCCTGTTTTCAACTCCATCGTAAAAAAAGGTTCGCGAGCTTTTGATAAAGCTATTTGATAGATCTTGATAATATTGGGATGGTCAAGTAAAGCGGTAAGTCGCGCTTCGCGAATAAAGGCATCGCGCAACTCTACTTTTGAGGGATCATTAAGACAGGCCTTCGCTATATAACGATGAGTACTATTACAGAATACCTTGTAGATCTTCTTCATCCCACCTGTGGCAATAAGGACTTCCTGTGAATATTCATCAGCAGTGATCGGCAACTGATCACAGAGTGGAGAGCTTACCGTTACACCTTCCTCATAATCTTCCGATTCTTCGTATAATGATAAAAAACTATCCATCTTAAAACTCTAGAACCTGACGCAAATTATTCATTTCATTCAACAAACGATCTTTGACTCGATTTCGCAAGACATACACAGTGTTCACCGGGATATCTAACTGCTCACTGATTTCCTGTGTCTTTAAGCCCTTGGAGCTCAATAAAAAAACATCTATTGCCTTGCCCGAAAAAAACTGTCTTAAGTGTTCAACCACATGCTTCACCATATAATTCACCCATTCATCATTGATAAGCTCATCAATGCGACTTCTTTCTTCACCTTCCTGCTCTAAATCTACAATATTCAGTTCGAGCTCACGATTTTCTCGCTTGCGATAAGCACGCATATATTCTAGAATTGCATGACGAATAACCGTACCTAACCAAGTACGAAACTTAGCACTTTCTCGCGATTCATACCCTTGAAGAGCTTTCCATATTTTTATAAGAACTTCCTGCTTCAAATCATCGTGGATCTGAGTGGGAATCGTCATCTTATGCAAAAGCATTTCAATAAAGCCGGAATAATACTCAACAAATTCATTCCAGGCCAACTGATCATTGGGATCCTTTGCTCTTAGAAGAAGTGTTTTACGCGTATTAAACTGATCAGTCATTAAGAAGTCTCTAAATATTTCCTAGGAATAGAGTCATTATACAGCGTGAATTGCGAGCTGCGCAAAAAAAATAACATAAATTTTCTCATAACTGTAAAGAAACGTGTCTTCACCTTCACTTACATAGCTACTTATAGTTAATTTTTTGACCTAAATAAAGGAACCCCATGAAAATAAAAGCAAGTAAACGCCACTTCTACACCGCGCTATTGACACTCTGTACTGTCGCTCATGGCCAAGCCCCACATGAAATCTACGAAGCAGAAGACGCCAAAAGGGAACGAGTCACTAATGAAAATAATCACGCAGGATTTTCAGGAACGGGCTTTGCCGCTGGTTTTTATAACAACAATAAGGGTATTCTAACTTTTAAAGTAAAAGCTCCCAAAGCCGGCAAGCAGGACATTACTCTTCGTTATTCTGCGGGTTATGGCAATGCTGAAATCATCCTCGGAGTGAATGGCGAAACCCAAGACTTATCCATCCCGGGTACCGGTAGCTGGAAAGTCTGGAGCGACATCTTCATTCCCGTCACGCTAAAGAAAGGTGAAAACACAATCACCGTCAAAATGAAGCACTCCACCACTAAATGCCTCAACATTGACTACCTTGCCATGGGCAAACTCAAAGCGAGCGAAAACTCTTCTCAAGCTGTAAATGAATCCACCGAAAAAACTTTACGTGATGCTTTTTTCAATCCTCGAGGTTGGGAAAACATTGCCGATGCAAAGGCTGAGGGAAGAAAACTCATCGTCACTGAAGAGGGCACTGGACTCATTATCAATGGTCGCAAGGGAAAAACCAATAATATTTCGACAAAAAAACATTACAAAGACATCGAATTTCACTTAGAATTTATGCTAGCTGAAAAATCTAATGCCGGCGTTTATTTTATGGGTCGTTACGAAATCCAAATCCTCGATTCTTACGGCAAAGAAAAATGGGGCTTTGACGTTTTGGGTGGACTCTATCAACGTTGGCCTCCAGAGCGTGGTGCTGGCGTTGCCGCGAAAGTCAACGCAGCAAAAAAGCCCGGCGAGTGGCAAACTATGGATGCTATTTTCCGTGCGCCTCGTTTCGATGAGACGGGAAGAAGAATTTCTCAGGCTTATTTCAAAGAAGTTAAAATCAATGGTCAGCTCGTTCAAGAAAACCTGTACGCAGTTGGACCGACACGCTCTTCACAATTCAACGACGAAGCAGCCACTGGCCCCATTATGATCCAGGGCGATCACGGCCCCATTGTGATTCGTAAAATGACCGTCAAAGAAATTGATTTAGAAGATATTCAAACTAAAGAACTCAATGCAGACGAAAAAAGACCACTAGGGAAAAATGGTGACCCAATGGTTGAAATGATTGCCATGGGTAAAGATATCTTTCAAAATAAAGGTTGTATGGAATGCCATAATACCCGCACAGATAATTCCATTGTTAAAACTGGCCCAGCTATTTATGGGATTTTCCAAAAGAAACCCGTTAGTATCAAAGTTATGGAAAGTGCTGAAAGACATCTCGTGAACTTACCCGCTGATAAAGCTTACCTCTATCAGTCACTCCGTGAACCGACAGCTCATTTGTCTCTCAATAAAAACGATGGCGACAAACCCTACCTACCCATCATGCCTCCCTTCACACCAGAGACTCTAAAAGATAGTGAAATAGAAGCCCTTTACCATTACCTACTCACATTAAATGAAGATCAGAATGCGGGACCAAAGATCTCATGGCATAGCAAGCCCAGTGATCAGTATAATATTTGGAAAGACCGCGGCTCAGTAATAGTACAAAATCGTCCTCGTATTCAAAGAACTCATATACCAGGAACTTCTGCCCGTAGCTATTTCGTTGGTCTTCCTGGCAACCTCAACTATACTTTTGATCCACGTACCATGGGGATTTCGATGATATGGAATGGCCCTTTTGTCACTATCAATGGAATGATGAATGGTCGTGGAAAACCAAGCCGTATTGGCGACAAGGGCATCAAATGGACACAAGGCACCACAGATTTTTTCACTCCCTACCTAAGCAACGGTAAATTACTGGACAAATCTTGGGCTGAGCCAGCCAAAGCTGATTATCATTACGTTTATAAAACACTTCATTTCGAGGGTGATTATTTAGAAGAAGCCGCAAAAATTGATAGTAAATTCATCTCTGTCAATACAGTAAAAAACGAGATCCCAAAATTTAATTACGAAGTTGAAGGCAACCAGCTCGAACTCATTTTTAGCGTCAATAAAAACAACTCTATTAATGCTAAATTTAATATGAATCTCAAACGTGATTTAAGTTTACACATTCCCACGAGTAATTTCACTGATTTCAAAGCTAGCCTAGGGAAAATCGAAGCTGATAAGTGGACGATTCCAGCAGGCAATCACAAAGCCATTACATTCACCGCCAAGCGCAAAGCCAAATTCCAGAAAGTTCACACTGCTGGTGTTAATTCAGCTCCTAATGAGAATTTAAAAGGGCAAAAAATAAAGTGGTCGAAAGCTCCCGAAAAAGAACAGCAAAAAGCTGAAATGGACCCAGCCTATACTTTGCACAATGCTGAAGCTCCTACAGATATCCATGGTCGCAAACAGCTCTTCGAGCCACTCGGAATTGAGTTCCTTAACAAAGACATTGCTTTTGTCACCACTAGGACTGCCGGTATTTGGAAAGTCGTTAATGGGGAATGGTTTCTCTTTTCTGAGGGTCACTATGATTCACTAAGCCTCGTGATTGAGTCGGAAAACTCTGTTGTCATCGGTGAAAAACCAGGCCTCACTCGACTCATCGACACTGATGGCGATAACTGGTCAGACAAAAGAGAGAATGTCTCTGATCATTTCCGTTTTTGCGGCAATTATCACGAATACCTCCACGGCCCCATCCCCTATAAGGGAGGCTACCTCTACAACCTAAACCTAACTCACAACCTACCCTTTAACTACAAAGCTGGTGGTGCATTCATGGGGACGGGTGGCGGTCTGAAAGGCTGGATGTGTTATGTGGATAAAGACGGTAAGTTCTCCACTTTTGCAAATGGTTTCAGAAGCCCCGCGGGACTTTCATTATCACCTGACAAAGAAATCATCTACACAGAAAACCAAGGCGAATACGTTGGCACATCTAAAATCTTCAAAGTCGAAGAAGGTAAATTCTATGGTAATCCCACTGGTTTAGTCGATCTTCCTGGACTCACTTTCAAGAGCAAAGAAATTCAATGGGATTCCGTGAAAGATGGTCGAGAACAAGCCATAATTCTCTTGCCCCATAACAAAGTCATGAATGCTCCTGGTAATCCCACTTGGGATTTGACTAAAGGTGCCTTTGGGCCTTTTAAAGGACAAATGTTCTTAGGTGACCAAACTCAATCATGCATCTATCGAGTGGCGACAGAAACTGTCAATGGCATTGAACAAGGCGTGGTCCTCCCCTTCGCCAACAAGATGGCATCTGGTGTGATGCGCCTGACTTTCAATCCAAACGATAATAGTCTATGGGTGGGTCAAACCGGTCGTGGCTGGCGTGCTCAGGGTGGCGCAGAAAGCAGCTTACAAAAGATTAGCTTCAACGGAGAAACTCCAAACGCCATCCAAACAGTCAAAATTACCCCACAGGGTTTTGATATTCACTTTATTAAAGAACAAAATTCAGCAAACTTCGGTAACATCAATATCAGTTCCTGGTATTACATCGATTCCCCTGGTTACGGTTCACCTGAAAAAGGTGGACGCAAAGAAGCTCTAAGCTCTGTTAATTGGAGTAGCGATAAAAAGACTTGCTCAATTAAATTCGAAGACTTCAAACTCGACGAAGCATCAGATTCAGGTCATACGTCAAGAGTCTACTACCTCGACCTAACACAAACTTCCTTTGGCAAATCTGTTGGCCCCTTCCTTTCAAAAGCCTACTATACGCTCAATGCCATTCCTAAATAATACATTTCCTAAAATAAAAAAAGCCCGGCAAAGCCGGGCTCCAAACAAGGAAATTAAAATTTAAAATGCAGGTACCCCTACCTGCATTTTTTATGATTTAGAATTCGTAAACGTAAGAAACTGAGATACCAGGTCCTTCTGAGTCGTCTTCTTCTCCAACCTCTTTCATTTTCTGATAACCAACTTCAACACCTAAACCCATATCGAAGAAATAACCAAGCGACGCCTGAATAGCTCGGCCGTTATTTTCTTCATCTGATTCTTCATGATCTTGAAGATAGTCAGTGTAAGTACCACCAATACGCCAGTTATAATAGGAGAATGATGCACCCCAGTTAACTACAGTCATGTCGTATTCACTTTCTGCACCAACAGAACTAATATCAATAGTTTCATTCATGAAAGAGAAACGAGTATTTTCGTCATAGTGAAAGATATACTTACCACCAATAATAAAACGTTCTTCATCGTCACCATGTTCATCACTGTAATCAGCTTCTGCCTGCATTGCATAACCACCGAGGACAACGAATTCGTGGATGTATTCATCGCTCATAAAGTAGAGGTTATCGAGTCGGAAACCCAACGCATAAGATGAGAAATCTTCCGTATTGGCTGGACCGCCATCTTCATGATCAATATCTCCACCATCACGGTCATTAATTAGTGATTCATTTAATGCTGTATCAGAAAAGAATGTGGACGCATCTAAGGTCAATACAGATCCATTATCAAAGTTCATCGCGTATTTCAAATTAAAGGCAATTTTCTCGAGGAGCATCTGCTCTTCTTGAACCTCATAACCATAATAACCAGGGTACTCATGTAAACCAAAGCCCACTGGAATTCTCATTTTACCAGCTTGGAGTGAGAGGTCATCTACAAGAACTAAATCAAGATATAATTGATCAATATAGAGTACGTGATCTTCAAAATATTTATCATCATGATCTTCGTCATCATGACCGCCTCCATGTTCATGTCCATGAGAGTGATCTTCTTCCAGTTTCAAACCCGCAAAAACACCAATTCTATCTGTGAAATTAAGCATGAAATCTGCGTGAGTATGGGTCTTAGCAACTTCTTGATTATGCTCATTGAAGTCAAAGTGATTTATACTGTGGATGTGGCCTGTGAAAAATTGATCTTTACTGTGCTCACATTGTCCCGAATGAGCCGTATGAGTATGTCCCTTACCATTTGGTGCAGCCATCGCACTAGTTGCTGCTAGAAAAGTAAAAGCTGTTAAAAAGCGTTTTGTAAACATTTATGTGTTCCTTAGTTAATAATGATAATGATTTATCAATATTAATTCTAAATGATAATGGATTATCATTCAAGGCCTGTTTCTATATTTATTGATAATTAATTATCAAAAACTTGCTTTTTAAACTTAAAAACACCTCTCTAAAACTTTCAATACTAGATATTATCAAGATCTACACCGCTTAGGCATAGCATAATTCACCTGCTCTTATGTCACATTTTACACCCGTCTTTGTATGCGCTTTTAAGACTTCGTGTTATTATATGCGCGTCTATAATTTTAAAAGAACTGGAGAAACATAGAAATGAAAAAAACTGTTGATGATGTAAACTTCGAAGGTAAAAGAACTTTTATCCGTTGTGATTTTAACGTTCCTGTAGTTGATGGTGCAATCAGTAATGATCTGCGTATTGTCTCTGCTCTTCCAACAATCAAAAAAGTACTTGCTGATGGCGGCCGCGCCGTTCTCGCTTCACACATGGGTCGTCCAAAAGGCCAACGTGATGAAAAATTCAGCCTCAAACTCGTTGCTGAGCGCCTTACAGAACTTCTCGATCAAGATGTAAAACTTTTAAATGACTGCTTTGGTTCAGATGTTGAAGCTGCAGTTAATGCTCTCGAAAACGGCCAAGTTGTGCTTCTCGAAAACGTTCGTTTCCACGCTTCTGAAACTTCAAAAGATTCTGCTGACATTGAAGCAATGGCTGCGGAATTCGCAAAATTCACCGACATCTTTGTTGGCGATGCTTTTGGTTCAGCTCACCGTGCTCACGCATCGGTAGTTGGTCTTTCTAAGCACGTAGAAGCTGTATCTGGTTACCTCATGGCGAAAGAGCTTGAGTACTTCGGTAAAGTTCTTGAATCACCCGAAAAGCCTGTTGTCGCTATTCTTGGCGGTGCTAAGGTTTCTGATAAAATCATGCTTATCGAAAATATGCTCGACAAAGTTGATAAAGTTATTGTCGGCGGTGGCATGGCTTACACTTTCCAATATGCACAAGGTCGTGACGTTGGTAATTCACTCCTCGAAAAAGACAAAGCTGAGCTTGCTCTTTCACTCATCGAAAAAGCTAAAGCTAAAGGCGTTGAGCTAATTCTTCCGGTTGATACAGTTATTGCTGACGATTTTTCTGCCGATGCAAACACAGAAGTTGTTTCTGGCGATATCAAAGCTGGCTGGGAAGGTATTGACGTTGGTCCTGCTGCTGTTGAACAATTCTCTGCTGCTGTAGCTGATGCTAAAGTTGTAGTTTGGAATGGTCCTTTGGGTGTATTTGAAATCGAACCTTTCTCACACGGCACACGCGGTATGGGTGAAGTTCTTGCTAAGTCATCTGCGACAACAATTATTGGTGGTGGCGATACTGCTTCAGCAGTTGTTAAATTTGACATTGCCGATCAAATGTCTCACATCTCTACTGGTGGCGGTGCATCTCTCGAGCTTCTCGAAGGTAAAGTTCTTCCAGGTGTTGATTGCTTAAACGAAAAATAATCGTCTAAACAATCCCCAAAAAAGCCACTGATGCAAATCAGTGGCTTTTTTTTATGACTTTAGACTATCATCAAGCCATATTAAACAAGAGAATTTCCGAGTTATTTAAAGCTGTAATATTAATTTCTTGAGCTTTCTCAAAACTCACCCCATCTCCAGATCTTAATTCATGACCACATATATTAACAGAGCCTTTAGCTACCTGTAGCCAAAGTTGGCGATTTGATTGCAGCTCATAATCCAAACTATGCTCTGCCTCCAATTCCGTGGCATAGAATTTCACGTCTTGTGCAATCCTAAATGAATTGTTTTCTCCCAAAGGAGAGGCTATCAACTGCCATTGATTTAAGCGTCCTTCAGGTGGAAACTTTTTTTGCTCATAACGCGGCTCTAAGCCTTTTTCATTTGGTAGGACCCAAATTTGATAGAGGTGAACTGCTTCAGACTCAGAAGCATTAAACTCACTATGACGAACACCACTACCTGCACTCATATACTGAATCTCACCATGGCTAATCACTCCACCGTGCCCCATGGAGTCTTCGTGCTTTATTTTACCTGATAAAACATAGGTCAAAATCTCCGCATCCTGATGCGGATGCATTCCGAAGCCCTGCCCAGGTTCGACAAGATCTTCATTCAACACTCTCAAAGATCCAAAGCGCATCGCTCTTGGATTATAATATTCACCAAAAGAAAAACTATGTTTGGCTTCTAACCAATCATGATTAACATGTCCCCGATCTTCTGCTCTATGAATTTTCATCTTATACTCCAAAATTAGTTTTCTAACTTTTTGTGGATGATATTATCTAGCGACCACTTACCCGCTCCACTGACGAGTAAACTCAGCATCATGCCAATATAGAGAAGGTGAAATTCAAAGCCCTCGCCTTCTTGATTCCCGAACCAATTCATGAAGAAACCATTTGCCCAGTGCATTTTCAAAGCACCTAACATTATAATGGTATGACTCGCCGCCACAAACCTTGTCCCTACTCCACTCACTAACATCAAAGCTCCTAGTGATTCACCGATAATAACTAAGAATGCCACTAACCATGGAAGTCCTCCAGCTCCGGTCATAAAGTTCATGGTGCCTTCAAAGCCATGGCCTCCGAACCATCCAAATGCTTTTTGCGCACCATGAGGGAATATCACCACAGCAGCCATCACCCTAATTATAAGTGCTGCAAATTTGTCGTCAGTTTTTAAAAATTTTTCGATTAACTTTTTCATTTTCAATTTCCTTATTTATTTGTTGAAACTGACTAAAGGTAACCAGGCTTTGATATAAAGTAAATATATGTAATATTTAGGATAAACATAAATAATTTTTATATCATGACTTTAGAACAAATTCATATCCTCAAAACCGTTGTCGAAGAAGGCAGCTTCCGCGCTGCTGCCGATAAACTTTGGAAAACTCAACCAGCAGTTAGCATTGCAGTCAGTAAATTAGAGAAGGAACTTGGCATTCAACTGTTTGATCGCGGTCATCGCAGCACAAAACTCAGTGCTCAGGGCCAACGCATTTATGAATATGCTGAACAAATGCTTTACAACGTACAAGAAATCACTGATTTGAGTCAATACCTCAACAATCAACACGAAGAAGAAATTTCAATTGCCATTGATACCATTTGCCCTCTAAGTACGCTTTTGGCACTCTTGAAGAACTTCTTTATTAGCTACCCCAAGACACGACTAAAACTCAATTTTGAAGTTTTGGGTGGCACCATGGAGCGCCTTGAACAAGACGAAGCTCACATCGTCATTTCCAATCTTGAAAGCCCCAGTTTTTCCCTTGATAGAATTCTTCTTTGGGACATCGAAATGATTCCCGTATGCGCTCCTCAGACACTTATACTCAATAAAGATAAGTACATCTCTAAAATGGAACTTAGAAAATCTCCACAGATCATTATACCTGAGACTTCCAAAGAACGGAGTCATTCAAAAACTTTACTCCAAGGTGGGCAACGCCATTATGTTTCTGATCTCGAGATCAAAAAAGAAATGCTTCTGGCAGGCTTAGGCTGGGGAAGCATGCCTAAACACAAAATAACAAAAGAGTTAAGCGCCGGTCTTCTGATCTCATTTGAAAGCGATCAGATTCATTCTATATCTAAACCCTTTTACGCTTGCCGAAGCCAAGATAAACTCCATGGCCCAGTCAGTTCCGCATTATGGGAACAACTGCACTATCTCAATAACTAAATACTTAACGCTTTGCGATCACCGCAATTTCCACTAAAGATTGCATCGGCAAAGATGCGACACCAACGGCAAAACGCGCTGGCTTGGGTTCTGCCGAAAAGTACTTGACATAGATTTCATTAACTTCTGAAAAGTCATCCATATTGGTCAAAAACACCTCTGCTCTTACCACATCGCTATACTTTAATTCAGCAGCATTTAAAATGGCACCAATATTTTTCATAACCTGCTCAGTTTGAGCCTCTATCCCACCTTCAACAATAGATCCTAGCTGGGGATCGAGGGGGATTTGCCCCGACACAAAAACTAAATCACCCAAATCAATGGCTTGTGAATAAGGGCCGATGGCTCCTGGAGCCTCTGATGTTTGAACTTTCTTTTTCATGACTTCTCCAACTATAAATTAATTTTATCCTGTCCCAAAACTCGAATATCCAGTTTGGCCACACTCACATTCCCTTGGGCAATGATATTCACATCGGCATCTGGTCGCGGATCTAAATCATGCTTTTGCAGGTTATGCCCGTAGTTCCCACCTGCTTTTTTCTCAAATAAACTTCCGTAAAAACTATGGCCTAAGTAAGCAGCCTCTAAACTCCAATCTTCAGCTAAGTCCTGTGGCATTTCTATTTGCCAAGTTACTGGTTCAGATAAAAAATCGTCGCGCTTCATGATTTTTTCTTTGATTTCAGTCATGATCGCTTTCACTTCTCTACGTATTTGCTTCTCTTCTTCTTCGTTGAAGTAACGCTCATTCGACCAACGATGATAAGTTTCTGCCGCCATTCTTCTTGAAAGAGACAGAGCTGGAATTCCAGCGATATTCGCTTCAAGGCATGCACCTACTGTGCCAGAAGAAAGAATGTAGCTAACGCCACAGTTATAACCTATATTAATACCACTGATCACTAAGTCTGGTTTCTCTTCACCTAGGTGATAAACACCAAAATTGACACAATCGGCGGGTTTCCCCGACACAACACAAGCCTTTACTCCTGCTATTTCAGTTTCAGTACTCTCTAAAACTTCAAAACGGCTGATGCTTTTTCCCGTCCAAGACTGCTCTTCTTTGGGGACAACAATTTGCAAATCTCCCATGCCTTTCAATTCTTCTAACAAATACTCCAAAAGTGGCGAATCTTGGCTATCGTCATTTGTTACTAATATTCTCATTTTCAAACCCGTTTCATTATGCATTTTTTCAACTCTAAAATGCGCTGTTTTTTGCAAGTTTCAATTGCCCTTAATTTTCCTTACAAAATCATGGAAAACGCCTTGATTGATAGTGATTAAAGATTATGTTCTTGCCGATTTTAATAGCTCAATTGAGCAAAATTTTAACTCATTTAAGAATATTTATTTAAAGGATTTCACTATGACGAAACGTGACCTCGTAGTTCGCATCGCCGACGAATCAAAATTGAATCAACAAGAAGTGATGAATGTTGTTCAAAAGACTCTTGACTACATCACCAACGAACTTGCTGCAGGCAGAAATGTAGAACTTCGTAACTTCGGTGTTTTTGAACTTAAAGTTAGAAAGCAGCGCATCGGTCGTAATCCTAATAAACCAGAGAACGAAGTGCCAATTCCTGAGCGCGTAGTTGTTAAGTTCAAATCTGGTAAAGTCATGAAAGAAAAAGTATCTACTATTTCTCCAGAAGATATCGAAGCTTAATCCAAAGCACATGACTATAAGGCCGGCTTCAGCCGGCCTTTTTTGTATTAATTATTCAAGCGAGTAAAACTATGAAAAGAACACACCAATGCGGAAATCTCCGCCCCGAAAATAAAGATCAAGAAGTCATTCTCTCTGGCTGGATTAAAAGTCGTCGCGACTTAGGCGGACTCATTTTCCTCGACCTACGCGACCGTTCCGGTTTCGTTCAAGTCAACATCGAACCAGATGCTGGCGAAGCACTCATGACGCTTGGTAACTCACTCCGTGAAGAATGGGTTATCAGTGTAAAAGGTACAGTTCGTTGCCGCCCAGAAAGTATGGTCAACAAAAAACTCCCTACTGGTGGAGTTGAAGTCGTTGTCCAAAAACTTAAGATCGAAAACAAGGCTCGTCCCATGCCTTTCAATCTCGATGATGACAAAGTCAACGAAGAAATGCGCTTGCGTTATCGCTACCTCGATTTCCGTCGCCCTGCCCTCACAGAAAAAATGGTTCTTCGTCACCGCATCACAAAAACTATTCGCGATCACTTTGATGACCATAATTTCCTAGAAATCGAAACTCCAATTCTTTCTAAAAGTACACCCGAAGGTGCTCGAGATTACCTCGTCCCAAGTCGTGTTCACCCAGGTCAGTTCTACGCACTTCCCCAAGCACCTCAGCAATACAAGCAGTTGCTCATGGTCGGTGGTCTCGAACGCTACTTCCAAATTGCCCGCTGTTTCCGCGATGAAGATTTGCGCGCTGATCGCCAACCAGAGTTCACACAAGTCGACCTAGAAATGTCCTTCATTGATGAAGAAGATATTTACTCTTTACTCGAAAGTCTGATGAGCCGTATCATGAAAGAAGTTAAGGGCGTTGACATCCCGACCCCTTTCCCACGCCTCGATTATTTCGAAGCAATGACTCGCTACGGTAGCGACAAGCCCGACACACGTTTTGGCATGGAGCTCATCAACCTTGAACCCGCACTCAAAAATTCTGAGTTCAAAGTTTTTGCAGACACACTCGCAAATGGTGGTCGCATTGGCGCTATCAACGTGAAAGGTGGCAACAAATTCGCTACTAATAAAACGATCAAAGAGTGGACGGCGCACGCCCAACTCTACGGAGCTAAGGGTCTCGCCACTATTCAAGTTAAAGAAGATGGTAGCTGGAAAAGCTCGATCACTAAATTCTTAACTGAAGATGAAGTCCAAGCTATTACAGAAACGGCCAACTTAGAAGTTGATGATGTCTTGCTCATTGCTGCAGATAGCTTCACAACTTTTTGCGAAGTCCTCGGCCAACTTCGCCTGCATATTGCTAAGCAGACAGAAATGATTCCTGAAGATCAGTGGAATTACCTTTGGGTTACCGATTTCCCTCTCCTCGTCCAAGACGAAGAAACTCAAGAATGGCACGCCATGCACCACCCCTTCACGGCTCCTCATGAAGCGGATCGCGACAAAATGCAAAGTGACCGCGGCTCCATCAGAGCTCGCGCTTACGACTTAGTCCTCAATGGCTGTGAACTTGGCGGTGGCTCAATTCGTATTCACGATACACAGCTCCAATCTGAAATGTTTGATGCTCTTGGTATCAGTGAAGAAGAAGCCCAGCACCAATTTGGCCATATTCTTGATGCTCTTGCCTTTGGCGCTCCCCCTCATGGCGGTTTAGCTCTTGGGCTTGACCGTATGGTGATGCTCCTTACTGGTGCAAGTTCACTTCGCGAAGTCATCCCCTTTCCGAAGACTGCTAAAGCATCTTGCCTCATGACTCAATCACCTTCTCCGGTGAGCGATGATCAGCTTGAAGAGCTTTCCATCAAAACGGCAGTGAAAGAAAAGAGCGAATAAGCCCTTCTTTCACCCATTAAAAAAAGGCTTTTGTGAACTTCGCAAAAGCCTTTTTATTAAAAAATTTAGTCTTGTTTATTTAGCGGCACATGGTCCACATTCACACGATCCACCCGTACAGGCACAAACACCACCATCACTACCCGAACAAGTACATCCTGGATCACTACTCGAACAAGCCCATACAGAGCACAGAACAGCTCCAATCATTATTAATTTTTTCATATCATACTCCTTATTTTTCATAATCTAAAACTTCGCCACACTTAATCCAAATTTATTTGCCAAGTTTACTATTAATCTAGCGATGAATTAGATTTACTTTTGAGTGCTGAAAGCACGGTATAAACAGCTTAGCTCGTGAGATCTAGGTATATGTGAAACAAAAAACACGGGTTCTGAAGGAGCGACATAGTCGCTCTAAGCCATACTTACAGCATTCATAATATGACCATATACATTATTACCCCAAGGCTTACACTATTGGGCTAAGATGAATCTTGCTTTCAGCTTTATAATAAACTAGTAAAAATCAAGGGCAGTATTTCCTCAAAAAATAAACTTGCTAGATTAATAGCTTAATTTCAATCAAATCCGGGGTGCCCAAATATCAATATTTGCGCAATTCGCACTTACTATCAAATTTTATTTATTGCATTAAGTTTCCCTAATTAAATTTGGAGATTTCATGGCGACCTTAATAAGTATCACAATTATAGCTCTTGCTTTAGCACTAGGAATCCCTCTTTATAAAAAGAGCAAACGCCGTAAACTCATGTCATCTCCTGTCCCCCCAGAATGGGAGATTTTTTTACATGAAGAAGTCCCATACTTGGACAAACTTACCAACAAAGACCGTACAAAACTCTGGAGTCTCATCCACATTTTCCTAGACGAAGTAGAATTCATACCCTGCCAAGACCTCGTCATGAGTGATCGAATTCGAGTTGCGATTGCCGCGCAAGCCTGCTTACTCACACTCAACAACCCTACACAGAAACATTTTAATTCGCTCAATACGATCTACGTCTATCCCGATGCATTTAAGTCTAATGTGGAAGAGAACCAAGGTTCTTTCATTTCTAGCGAAGAATCCATTCGACTTGGTCAATCTATTCGAGGTAGCATTGTCTTGTCATGGAATAGCTGCCGCCAAGGAGCATCCAACTATCATGATGGTCAAAATGTTGTCTTCCATGAATTTGCCCACCAACTCGACCAAGAACACGGCAGCGCGGATGGAGTTCCTATTTTACAAGAAAGCTCCGCCTATTTGGACTGGGGGAAAATCATGTACAAAAAATTCTTATGGCTTAGAGAGAAGAAAAAAAGACATCAAGATACGCTCATCGATCCTTATGGCGCTCTTAATGAAGCCGAATTTTTTGCAGTCTGTACTGAGTGTTTTTTCGAAAAGCCCAAGCAACTCAAGAAGAAGCATCCAAATATTTACCGAGTCATGCAGAACTATTATGGTTTAGATCCAATTAGCTTAATCTAATTTTTTGTGAAATTTTGTAACTTTAGAACGAATATTCCGCTACTCAATACGTTTAGTTTAGAAAAAACCATACAGGAAATTTTATGAAGTACTTCTTTCTCTTACTCGTATTCTGCCTCAATTCATATTCACAGAAGTTCCCACACCCTATTAGTCCCATGTTTAACATGGAAGAAATTTATGATGTCTCAAGCTTAGATATAGAAGTCATCGAAGATTGGCATCATGTCGATGGCCCCACTCCAAGCCGTCAGAAATATATCAAAATTCGCGTTGGAGAATTTTGGCCAGGCCAAGATTATCGTGTTCCACTACGTTTAGTTGTCCCCGCAAATAAGAAAGCAAAAGGTTTTCATCTCACGGGTGGCAATAAACTCCAGATCATTTCAAAAGACCTTAAACCCCGTGGAGTCGATGAAGAACTACTAAAAGAAGGCGTCGGCTTAGCCTTCACTGTTGTGCAGGAATTCGGTTCTTGGGGACAAAGAGATTTAGGAAATGAAAGCAAACAGCGTTTTGCCAAAACTTTGAATCCCAAGCACTCTATTCAGTATTGGGCGTGGCCCGCGAGTTTAATGCGCTGTATAACCGCCGCATTTGCTGAATCGAATCATTTCGAGCAGGGAAAAGTCCTTCTTTCTGGCGGATCTAAAAATGGTGCCTCGCCCTCTGTTGCTATTATCCACGATCCAAGAATCACTGCAGTGCATGCTACCGTCTCACCCATTTGTGAATCCCCTTTGCGCCTTTGTGATGACAACGCCTGGGATGAACTTAAAAAGCATTACGCTAAAAACGATACAAAAAGTGAACATCGTTTTTTAGGTGGAACCTATGGCCCCATCTATAATCAATCGGCGATAGATTCCGGAAATACTTGGGCGCAAGTTCAAAATACAGCCAAGTCCTTAGCTCCATATATTTTCATCTCTAAAAACTGGGAGCAACTCATGAAACGTGGCTGTGAACTCTACTTTCACCCCGGCACACATGACTTTGTCTGCTTCGACATGGTCAGCCTTGGAAAGAACTATCCGCAAATCCCAACCTATAATCGCATTAATTCAGGACATGGAAAAAAGAATAATGGTGCCAAAGTTGAAAAACGCGACGCAAGTAAACAAGCTTTCATTCTGCAACATTTTCTAAGCCCTGGAAAGCAAATGCTCTCACCACCTCAAGTGACATATAAAATAGAGGACGGCAAAGCTCTAGTTACAGTCAGGTTTAAGACACAAGAAAAAGTAGAGTCTGGGCGTATCTATTGGATGTATGACCGAGCTCTCGAAGGAAGCTTAAGTTACATTCAGCAAAACTTCCCCGCTGAGAATTCTAAAGAAATGACGCAAAATAAAAATATTTTCACTGTGACCATCCCACTGGATAGCAATGCCAAACACATCGATTTCTATAGCAACCACCGCAAAGATATCAAAATCCAGCAGCAATTACTCCCGAGTCACATCTCGAGCCCATACATAAGAGTTAAACTTAAGTAGTTTATTTCCCACAAAAAAAGGCCGAACTTCTTTCGAAGTTCGGCCTTAAAGTACACGAGGTGGGAGTCGAACCCACACACCATAGGTACTGGAACCTAAATCCAGCGCGTCTTTCTCCTACAATATTCATTAACTACATCAAACAATCTGTAGGGCAATCTGATATAGTACCCTACTCTATAAAAAAACCCTTTAAACCACCATCCCGAGAAGGATACGTGTATTCGTTCTTCTCCCTGTACAAAAACAGACATTAGCATTACGCCAAATAAAAAATTTTATGCATATATTACACCAGAATAAATTTTATATTTTTTACTGAATGGCTTTCACTAGGCGGACAAAGTTGATCGTCACATCTTCACCTAAAGCAAGGATACGAAAATCAATTTTATTGTCACCACTGCCAAGTTGATTATTAAAGTTTATATTTTCAACTTTGAAAGTTGCCGTGCGAATGAATCCCGAGTCGCTACAATCGACGAAACGTGTATGCAACTTGTCCTGTAAGTCTTTATACTCGAGTTGTATTTTGCCTTTACCACGGTCAGTGTAGGTGATTTTTATATATACTGTTTGAGAACTAGAAAGCCAACGATTATCTACATCAAAAGAGATGGCGGGATTGCCAGAAGCTATATCTGTTTTACGTGCAGTATAATCGTAGTAATGATCTGGGTGACGGTTTCTAGACCACGCACGCCAAAGGGTTGGTTTTTTAGGGATTTTGATTTTTTCGCTATAAATGGGCGTATGTCCTGGAGAATCACGGTTATACAACCAGCGCTCATAATGACGTGTAGCTTTGGGTTCATTTTTCTCTTTTTCATCGCCAAGGTAGCTCTTACGTAGATAACACCAAATATCCGGTGTATCTTCCACGGTGCGACCTAGTGCAAGAGAGACATAATTCGCCATATTTAGGTTCATACTGACATTATAACGCATCACAAAATTACGGCGCATTTGCAAAATCCTTAAACTAGCTTCATGATAACGGTGAGGCCAATGGTATGAAGGTCCAAAACGGCTCTCGTGTTTCCCTACAATGTATTCTTCATTATCATCTCCCGAATAGCGTCCCTCAGCGATGATAGGCACACTTTCATCTACGCATAAATAACCTTCTTCATCTAGATACTGGCCAAGAGTTTCATCTTCCATACGAAGGAGGTACATCTCTGCAAAACCAGAACGCGTACCACCACCTTTTTTAGAAATAACATCAGCCCACGGCAACTCTGTAGTACCTCCAACTAACTTGTGCTTATCATCTCCCATCATATCAAACCAAGCATCCAGTCGCTCCAGCCAGATCTTATAGTTCTCACTGGTCGGACTCGGTTCTCCATGCTCTTCACCTAAGGACCCAGAAACTCCCTTAATAAAGACAGGTCCAATATGCTGATTTTTGAGAAGTCCTGTGTGCCCCAGGCTTCTAAGTAATTTCATATAGCGCTGATTGAATTCTGGTACATAAATTTCCGCATTTTCCAATCTGAATAAAGGCGTTGTATTTTGCCAGTTATATACCTTGGTTTTAAACCATGGATATTTAGCCATCCATTCTGGTACATTCCCTTGTTTAATTTGACCGTTTTTGAAATGTTGTTTCCATAAAGATCCGTAAATAAAGATAAGCAGAGTAGTGTTAGGATTTTTTGTTAAAGCTTTAGATATCCTTCTTTCCAAAACATCAAATCTGTACTTCCCTTCTATTGGTTCAAGCTCCCTCCAGCTTACTACAACCTCCGTTAAATGATTTCCTTGAAAATTGAACACCTGATTCTCTTTTAAAGTCCAAATATCTGGGCGCATAAAGCCCTTCGCTGAGGGCTTGACCCACTTAGGTAGTGACCAATCCCACCCTTCGATTGTATCTTCTTCCTCACGCCACTCACTTGTAGAATTATAGCGCGTCTTCATATCATCGGCTTTCGCCGATTGTTCGCCAGCCTGCAGTCCCATCGACAAGAAAATAAAGCTGAGTATTAAGCTAAAATTACATTTGAGATATTTCATATTTTTTTTCATTATGTTAATAATTTCGTTAAGATTTACTTTGATTTCTATTTTTCTTTTTCAGCAAAAAAACTGTCTAGGTCACGTTTATAAAATTGCTTCCTAAAATGCATTAACTTTTCTACATTAGGGTAGTCCACTCTCCAATATCTAGGGTTCTCACATGGCAAGGTATTTGGGGCATTAGTGTTCGGGATATACTGCCGCAGTTCTGATTTAATCGTTTCGCTGAATTCCTCATCAGAAATATTATTTATACCGTCTGGATCTTTCTTACGATCAAAAAGCTCCTCGGAGCCATCAAAATAGCGAATGTAATGATAATCTTCAGAAGTGATAGCATGAGAATTCCGGCCATGAGTAGTGACCGCCGGCCTTCTGGTTTGCTCTGGGTTTTTCATCTGTGACACCAAGCTCAATCCTTCTAGTTGATGCGCAGGTTTATCTACCACACACAGTTCTACCAGCGTCGGATAAATATCCAGAAGCTCCACTGGAGAATTACTTTGATGAGCAGTATATTTCATCCGGGGATCATACACAATCAATGGAACACGTGTTGATTGCTCATACAGGGTAACTTTACCCCAGTGACCTTTTTCCCCTAAGTGAAAACCATGATCAGAGCAAAGAACCACCACTGTATTTTCGGCCAGGCCTGATTCATCTAGAGCTAACATCACATGACCAACTAAAGCATCTATATATGAAACACATGCCATATAAGCTCTAACCGCCTCCCTGGTTTTTTCATAGTATTTAAGCTGCTCGTGTATTTGATATTTTAGATGAATAATACCCGCCCTGGAAAGCCCTTTTATACTCTGTGTCTCAAAATTAGGAACTTTAATTTTAGCCGGATCATACATGTCGAAATATTTACGCGGTGCAATCCAAGGTAAGTGCGGCTTCTTAAAACCGACCGCTAGAAAAAAGGGCTGTTCAGATTTTTCCTCACCTAATAATTTGAGTTTTCCAACTGCCCACTCTGCAGTTTGACCATCAAGGTCCTGAAAATCATTAGTTGCATTGGTAGAGAACCATTTGACGTACGATTTTTCAAAAATCAAATCATCTCTTACTACTTTAGATACTGGTCGGGGATAGACCTCTTTAATCGATGGATAGTATTCGTTCCAGTCACGAGCTAGAGGGCCGTTATTACCCACACTCGCTTTGCCATGGTGCAGTTTACCTCCACCATAAGTCGCATATCCATTTTTTTGGAAATGCCCGAATAAAGTTTCAACTTTCCCTGTAGCTTGATCTTTCCACGACTGGAACCCATAGACTCCTGTACTAGATGGTCGGAGACCTGATAACAAGCTGGCTCTTGAAGGCCCGCAAATAGGGGCATTGCAATGAGCATTTAAAAAAGTCATGCCGCGATTCCCCAGCGCATCTATATTAGGAGTCTTAATACCGCTTTGAGCATTATACGTACCCGCCCAATCACGATAATCATCGACAGCAATAAAGAGGACATTGGGCTTATCATTCGCGAAAGACGAATATGATATAAAAAAACAGGCAACGAGGAGTAATATTTTGTTCATGTTTGGCATTTCCTTGCTTATAAATAAAGTTCAAAAATATAATCGAAAGGGAAAAGACCTTCTTATCACGATAAATAATTATTTTTAATAATTTGGGGACTTTCTCTTTATCCTCGACGGCTATTTTTCAAGGTTTTAAATTTCTCGACACCGCTCAGTTTTACTGGATGTTTGAAGTTAGCAGCTTGAGCAATTTAGTGATAATTGCTTCTGTTTCTGGGTTATTGGCAATGTTATTATTCTCATCAGGGTCAATTTTATGGTCGTAAAGCTCCACAGCAACTATTTTTGGTTCTCTAATGTTTTTTTCTTTAACCCACTTAACCAAGCGGTAACGGTCGGTACGAACAGTATAGCCCATAAGTTCACCCATTTTTGTTTCACCATGACTGCGTGGGTATTGACTATATGCAGCGGCTTTTATATTTAATTCGGGTTTTTTCAATAGTGGCTTCAAAGAGACTCCATCTATATTTTTAGGTTTTGGTAAACCCGCTAAATCAGTTAGTGTGGGGTATATATCGATCAACTCAACAAGTTCACTGCATTTTACCGATTTTGTATTTACTTGCGGATATTTAATCATCAAAACTGATTTTGTATCAATCTCGCTATTGGAGTGCTTACTCCAAGCTCCGTGCTCACCAAGCTTCCAGCCGTGATCTGACCAAATAACAACGATAGTATTTTCTGTTAAACCCAAAGCATTTAATTCATTAAGAACTTTGCCAACCTGAGCGTCCACATAGCTGACTGAGGCACGATAGCCGTGAATAAGTTTTTGAGCTATACTACTTTCAACAGGACCCTCATTTGGAATATCGGTGTAAGCACGCAGTTCTTTCCAGTTTGAGGTAGAATAAGGGGGAGCATGTTTTGCAGGGTAATTGTTACTGGCTAAATGAATCTTTGAAGGGTCATACAAATCCCAGTATTTTTGTGGCGCCGTGAATGGCAAGTGTGGTTTACTAAAGCCAACAGCAAAGAAGAAGGGGGCTTCTTGCTGACTAAGAACACGGAGTTTTTCAACAGCTTTTTCTGCAAGCTTACCATCATTGTAAACGTTATCTGGTCCCGCTACAGCTTCTGCAGAAGGCCCTCTTGTTGCGTTAAAGAGAGGCACACCAACTAAGCCTTTTTCTCGTGCCTCACGGCTACGCCTTCTAACAGTATCTCGGTTTTTTTTATCGGCATATTTATCCCAATGCAAGCCAAAACACTCATCCCAAGATTCTTTTTCATCAATCTTGTAATAGTGGTATACCTTTCCGTAACCAACACTGTAATATCCATTTTGAGTAAAATATTGAGGAATCGTTAATGCATCACCAATATAATCACGCATTTTTTTTGCTTGTGCATTACCCAGGATTTTAGAACGATGAGGTCGTATAGAAGTCATGACCGCAGCCCGTGAAGGTCCGCAAACAGCAAACTGGGTGTAGGCATTAGTGAAACTAATTGCTGACTTGGCAAATTCATCAATATTTGGGGTTATAAGCCCCTTCTTACCATAACAGTTTAATTCCGGACGCAAATCATCAATAGAAATAAAAAGGACGTTGGGTTTATCTTTCGCTAAGGACGAATATGATATAAAAAAACTGAAGATGAGTAGTAGGATTTTGTTCATATGTGGTATTCTCTTTTTTATTATTTAGTTCGAAATCAATAATCTAATCGAAAGGGAAAAGGCCTTCTTATCACGAAAAAAGCCTTAGAGCGTATTTCACCTAAAAAAAAACATATCCTCATTGCAGTAAATAGTGGGGTTAAGGTTTTGGTCACGATCCCTAAAGATGCGTTAGACAAAACTTCTTTAAAATAAAGGAAAAACATCCCATTAACTGAGCCCTTGAAATAAATAATGTAAGTATAATTTTTTCTTAAATCACTATATGATAAATAGTAGTTAAGTTTGAATAAAGTTTCAGTGGTCATCGATACAGCGCGTTTTAGTAAGAAAAATCAGCTATGCATTTCACCTAATTTCAATAAACTGTCAGCTTGTCACAAAACACTCTTGCTAAATTCAGTCAAGCATCAATAGGTTTCTAACCATTCATAGGGGACTAGTAAACTAATATTGTTTATAAACGCATTGAACTTGAAGCAAATCGGGCGCAAAAACTACTCAAGCTCATCACGCAAATGCTTTATCTCATCTCTAAGCCGTTTTTTCACCCGGCTCTTTAAAAGGTAAACTGAACCAATTGTGAGATCTAGCTGCTCGGCAATCTCTTCATTGTCAACACCTTCAATACTCATATTAAAAGCCTGCAAGGCCTTACCACTGAAAAAAACCTTTACCTTAGCCATTGCTAAATTGGTAAGATAGAGTCTCCACTCATGCTCAGCCATTTGCTCAATCTCTGGTTGAGTTATCGAATTTAAATATGATAAAGCCTTTTCATTGGCGGCGGACTCATGCTTTTTGTCCATACTGACTTGTTTACGAATGTGTTCAACCACTGTATTACGTGTAACTGAGCCAATCCAAGTGCGAAATTTTGCTCTATTTTTATCGTATTCAAATGAAGGTAACTTTTGCCAAAGTTTTACTAAGACCTGCTGAAGAAGATCTTCACGAGCTGATTCTGCAACCTGCATTTTTCGAATAATCACATAAATATAATTTTTATAAACATCGATAAATTCCCGCCAAGCTTGTTCATCATCTTGATTCATAGCGCGTTGAAGCAAAGTAATTCGTGTATTGTAATTTTTGGTCATTTACCACTTACCTCTTTGGTCAATTTCTTGAAACAATATAGTTCTTCATGCTTATAACTCAAAACACCAAGGCATTTCCAATAAGCACAAACGGAGATTAATTAATGCTTAGAGCACGTGGTAATAGTTAAGCAAACAAGGGGCTATTACCCATTTTCTTTAAAGGTCGTATCAAACCACATAATAAAAAACTCACATTTTATGAAGATTAGTAATATAACCTTACTTCTCAGCATCTTTTCTATATCCTTTACTTCCGAGTTACTCAACTGAAGTTAAATTAAAGTATCTTAAATTCATTATTCCTAAATCCAATATATACTTGAGTGGAACTTACATATCCTCATTGTTTTTCACTAGTAATAAATCATTAGGATACGCAGTTATTAACCCTAAAAATAAATGGCTTATGGAAAATTTGTGAATCACACAAGCAACTTTATCTTCCAATCAAAAGCAGTACCTAAACACACAATCTGACTAGACTTTGAAAGCCTACTAGATGGCTAATCATACATCCATTTGTACGCTGACATTAATAATGGGACAACTTACTCCCAAAACAACTTGGTCTTTACTAAAACCTTTTTAGAAAAACCTATTTAAGCGTAGAGATGATTTAAAGTCGTAGAATCAAGCTTCACTCCTTTTTTTATTTTTGTCATTATTGTGTGATAAGGTATTTGTTTGTAGCTCGATTAACTTATAAAGTTATTAACATAAGTAAGGTGAAAAAATGACAAAAATCTATAAACATATTACACTTGTCGAAATTTTAATAGTCATTGGTATCATAAGTATTTTGGCCAGTTTACTTCTTCCTGCTCTAGGTGCCGCACGCAAAAAAAGTCTTGTTCAAGTTTGTGCACACAAACTCAAACAAGCCGGTTATACTATAACTATGTATCAACATGATAACCAAGGCTTCTACCCTGGAGCGGGGGCTTTTGACACAGAGGTTAGTTATGATGACCAGCTTGCAGACTATGATGGCCGCAACATGACAGAAGCACAAATAAAAAAAATCCATGGCACGGATGCTCCTTTCATGACAAAACAATATAAATGCCCTCTGGATACTGTCCCTGCGAATGACCCCGCCTATATGCGAAGAACCTATGTAATTTCTCAAGCATTTAAATTTTCGCCCTTAGCGGTCGGCCTTGTTCAAGATAAGGATGGAAGTTTCGCTATGAAGGGCTCGCAGGTGAACGAAGCCTCGAATACAATTGTTCTCTGGGAATTCACTTACCAATGGAACAAAGTAGGTAAAGGTGGTAATTCAGTAAAAAGCCCAGGGTCTGCTGGTGTGTTCGGGGGGGTCAGTAACCTAGACCCCGCAGCCGTTTATAATAATTTTTTCCATCACGACAAGAAAGCTGGTGGCAATTATCTCATGGGGGACACATCAGTTCGCAGTATGAGTTTCTTCTCGACTCTAAAAACTGTAAAATCTGAAAATTCAAATGACGGAGAATACCGTGGCACTATTTGGGATTCCGGCTTACCCAATCCGGCCTGGTAGAGCTATAATCACCTGTCCCATATCATGTCATGGATGTCAACTATACAAAGCTACGTAAGGAAGACGAGACTCGATGAATGAAATTCTGAAAAAGGCTAAAACTAGAATTTGCGAAAAGATTGAGCTCGTCTTATTTTGCATAAGCAAAAAAAGACAAACGCGCGAAACATCACACAGAAAATTGACAACAGAATTTATTTCCAATAATTTAAAGTTATTCACAGCTACTTAACTTAGCAGATACTATATAAAATTTAAAAAAGCCAAGATATCCCATAAGATCATCATTATTAATGAACTAATGTCTCGCAAACAAAAAAGACATAACAATCTATGAAGTACTTATGAAGATTGGGTTTCATTCAAAACAAATTATTAGAGCTAGTTTTAAGTAAGCTAAAGAGCTGAATAGGAAAATTAATCGGTAAAGATAATGCTTATGCCCTCTATAGGATATTTTTTGAGCTCTTTAATTTGGCCCTTGTGAATGATTAATTGCTTAGGTTTTTGCTTGAATTTCTTAAGGCTCCACAGCTCATTAACTTTTGTGTGGCTGATATCCAAAATATCCAGTTTAAGCTCACTGAGTTCATGGATATTAGAAAAATCCGTATGACTAAGGTTGAGAACTTTGGGGGCTAGTGTATCCAAAATAGAGTGATTAATAAATTGATTGGTGGCCAACTGTTTGACCGTTGCTAAACCATTACTATAAGCAAGAGACAAAGTCGGCCCTTGTTCAGATTTGGTAAAAATGAAATTAAGATCCTGGCTTTTCATGTCAGAGTTGGCAAGAAGGACGTATTCCCGTACGAGTTGACTGTGCTCTTCAGGTGTACTAACTTGTCCATGACGAATGAGTATATACATTTTCAGCCATCTTCGATGCCGCGGCAGTTCTTTAGCCAGTTGAACGGTTTGTTCAATCGTAAGAAGTTTACTATCATCAGGTTTGATTTTTTTATATTTTGTATTGAGACGGGTAATAACGAAGACGTGCGGGGCTTCGTCAGCACATTCAGCAAAAGCAAAATCAGCCTGTGTAAACTCCTGCTTAATCATGTGAACAAATGCCTTTTCGGCCCAAGCATTTACATTTTTAGGATTTTCACGGATGGCAAGATCACACAAAGCAAGTGCCATTTCAAAATCATATTTACGACTGTTGGAAATAGCCGTACCCACAAGGAGTCGGGAAAAGTGTTCATCAACATCTTTGTAAGCAATTAGATTTTTCTTAAAGGCCGCGATTGTCTGGTCAACTTCATTCACCATAAGTTCACGATTTAACTTTTCTTTTTTATAAAGAGTAAGTGACTTTTCAGCTCGTTCTTTAGCTAAACGTTCTTGAGTAGCACGGTTTTGGAGTGCTGTAATAAATAGTAAAGTCAGTACTATCGTCGCAAAGGTAAAAGTGATAGCACTTTGACAAAGGCGTTTATTTCTTTTATAAATAAGTTGGACTTGCTTTCCTAAATGAGCATGTTCAGCTTTAGTTGCATAGCCACGTAAATAAGCTTGAATATCGTCTCGAAAATCAATGGCCGACTCATAGCGTTGGTCCTGCTTGAGGCTAAGAGCCTTGAGACACACCGCTTCAAGGCTCTCGGGAATGATTTTTTCAGTTGACTCTAATTTAGCTATAATTCCTTTTCGAGTTTTAAAGAGTACTTCCTGAGGTGTAGCCGCCTGAATATGGGTCTTCCCGCTTAGTATATAAAAAAGCACTGCTCCCAAAGCATAAATATCAGTTTGTTCATTTTTTTCTTGACTAAGCCCTGCTTGTTCAGGTGCCATGAACCCTGGAGTACCTTTTAGTGAGCCTGTACGTGTCATATCGTTAAGCAAATTACAATTAAGAGAGAATTGATCTAGATACAGCTCATCATCGGTATTATTAATTATCTTAGCTAAGCCCCAATCGATAAGTAGAACATCGCCAAAAGCTCCCACTTGAATATTACTGGGTTTAATATCTAAATGTAGAGTTTGACGTGAATGGGCATATGCTACTGCGTCACAAACCTTGACCAAAACATCCAATAAATCAACGAGCTCCACACTTGGCTCTTGGCATTTATGATAAGCTATTATGAGCTTTTCTAAACTGTTCCCTCTGAGTAACTCCATA
This sequence comes from Lentisphaera marina, assembly GCF_028745505.1. Classification (GTDB taxonomy): domain Bacteria; phylum Verrucomicrobiota; class Lentisphaeria; order Lentisphaerales; family Lentisphaeraceae; genus Lentisphaera; species Lentisphaera marina. Next base: position 214,109 of record NZ_JAQZZL010000001.1, read on the forward strand.
GTAAAAAAAGGCTTATCATCTTTATCAAGTTCAATATTAAAAACAGGAATAATATTCGGATGGTGTAAATTAGCCGTAATACGAGCTTCTCTTAAGAAGCGTTCATAGGCCTCTTGATTGTCTGCAATTGGACGAGCAAGTGCTACATGGCGGTCAGCATTAAAATCAAATGCTCTGAAAATATTCTTTTCTCCACCGTGATCAAATTTTTCTAACTCTTCAAAATGGAGTCTCTCCAGTAATTTCGCTTGAATTGGAAAAAGAACCTTACTATCATAATCTTCCGCTTCGTCATCATAGAACGGAAGGAGTTTTGGATTGAGCTCACCCAACACTGTCTCTGTATGTTTTTTCATAAGTTTTAATACCGATATTTATTACGATAATCAACCATAAATTTTAGCATTTTTCAATAAAAAATTAAATTATGATTGGCACCTAAGCTGCAATCATAACCAAAAATTTCTTTTTTTCCATAATATCATATCTTCCACCTCCCTAGTTAATAGATACAATATACAGCTCATACTTTCAACCATCCTCCACTCTGTTTACGCAAACTAACTCTTTGTAACAAAGTTTTCCCGCCCTGCCTATTGAAAATAGGATTAGTCAACCCAAGGCGGGAGTATTAACTATTGAGAATTACGCTCTTGAGATATCTTTAAAAATAATACGCCATGGCTGCTGACAATTGAAGAAAAAGATTGGTCCAAGATACCAATATCTCTCTGTCGCCAGAGATCGCGAAGCTTACCGCTCATACCTAAATCTTCTGCAGAAAAAGTGAGTATTTGATCCTTTTCTGAAATATTGAACAATGCAACGGCCTTATCACCGCCAGCAAGGTCCTTAGCCCAGATTTCATAACTGCCTTTCTGATTACTAATTCTATAACCTTGCTTACAAAGTGGATCCTGATTTACCGCTAGAACTTCGTCATTGGTGACAAGGTTAATGTCAAATTCATCCATACTTGTTATGTCACAGGATAATAATAAGGGCTGAGTGAGGATACACCATAAGCTTACCTGGTGATACTGCTCAGAAGCCGTCAAGGGAGAAGGTTTGAACACTACCTCCGCGCGATTCGGCTTACCAAGTGGTCCAATCTGCAGCATGTCGAGATCTCCATAGTGACCAGGACGCGTCAAAGACAAACGCTTCTCCATTTGAAAGGGAGCGATCATCATCTTCCAATCAGCATGAATATCACCGGTAAGGCGCCACAAATTACAATATTTGGAAACAAAAGTATCTTCAAGATCTTCATGTTTAGGAGAAAGACTTAAAATAATATCACGCTCAAGTTCGTAAAAATTATCATGCACCCGCTTTGTGATTCCTGACTCGGGAGTTTTAATTGATTTTTTTTTCGAAGGCCAATAACCTTTTAGTGCATTCTCTCCCAAATGTGGCTTTTTCTTAAGGATATGTGCAAGTTCTTTTTCATTTTTCTCCAAAGTCCATTCCTTCCAGTCATATTTCACGTAATCAATACCCCAATCGGCAAATTGTTGTGCGTCACGACCTACCAACCATACATCTCCGACTTTACAAAGGTTTTTTACAATGCCATGTGGGTATCGTCCGAAAACCTGATAGGGATTCTGGCGTTGAATTTCCGATAAATAAAACTCTGAATAATCACCTTCTTTATTTGGTGACGATCCGCCAATATAACCTGCATAGGTTGACATCCATGGTGTCGAATAAAGACCAAGCTTAAATCCTTTTTCGTTAACAAAAGCAACCAGTTGCTTCATATCACCAAATTTACCATTTGGCTGGATGGCTTGCGTGTTTGGATCACGTTCGCCCATCCAACAATCGTCGATATTCACATATGTCCAGCCATAGTCAGCCAGCCCTTTTTCCTCCATTGAGGAAGCGATTTCCCGGATAGCCTTATCACTGACCCCCTCGGAATGTACGTACCAGCTGTTCCAACCCATGGGCGGTGTCAGACAAATAGTATCACCCACGCGCAGAATAAACTTGCGTTTATCCTTTCCTTTGATATTGGTTGCGCTTAAGGTCAGTACCACATCTCCCTTTACTCCGGGAGCAAGACCGTTGATCCAGCCGCTTTTTTCATCAATAGTCACCCCCTCAGGTAAACCCTGAGCAGAATACTCAATAGGCTTTTCTCCAGTAGCCGACACACGAAAACGAATGGGATTACCAGGTCGCACACCAAATATAGCAGTACTAGTAATTTTTGGCTTAGGAGATGCTTTCGGCGTTAAAATCTCCTTGCCTTTAATTCGGGCATCATAAATATCTTGTTGACTAGCATTGAGCTTGACGGAAGCTATTGCACCACCCAAAATGGTCAATTTAATTAATTGTGTATATACTGCTAGAGCACATGATTTATTTTTCATCTCAATCCTTATGGCTAATATCTAAACTCTTAAAAGTGAATGATGATCCCAAGAAAGCCGAAAAGACTTTGTTCAGAAATCTACATTTATATCTATAATATCGTTAGTTAGTCGGCCTTCTTATCATAAGACAGCAATATTTATTTATAACAAATAACGCACTCTCTATAGAGAGTAACACATGCGGGCCTTTAGTGACGCGCAACGTAAATCGAGAAAAAAGTGAAAATCAGTTTGATTTAATATCGTATTTCAAAAAATAAGTGTACCTTAGTACTAAACAACGGCACAACTCCCACTGCCATATCATGTATGTCTAAGTCACCGGTTGTCCATCATCGGGTCGGTAAATAAAACTTATCATATTTTTTCTGGTGAACTTGTCCTTTTTCTAAAATACTATCAAACTGCCACAATGAACTTAGGCATAAAGGTTCACTCTTATCTGTACAAAGCCCCATAACTCGATTAAAGATTCTTTCAAAAACTGCCAGTTTAGCATCGCTATTCGCTCCCACAAAAAAAGGCTTTTCAGCCTAATAAGTACTGAAAGCAAAACTACATTTATGATCGAGCATCCAACTCATCCATTGACGTGAAACTGTAATTTCTACACTTTTTCATTTAAATTCATTTTACCCAGGTACCCTTATCTCAATAAATTTCATTATAATTAGTATAACTAATACACATGGATATGAGATAACAAAATCCGCACATCTCACTTTGACTAAAATCGCCATAGATAGCTCTGAGAAATAAAAAAGGCCGAGCTTCAAATGAAGCTCGGCCTTAAAGTACACGAGGTGGGAGTCGAACCCACACACCATAGGTACTGGAACCTAAATCCAGCGCGTCTGCCAATTCCGCCACTCGTGCGTTGCGGTCACAGAAAATGTAGTTATCTAAGGAAAAATCCAGTTAAAAAATACATTTTTTTAGTTTTTTTTCATTCTTGCCGATTCCAGCAAGATTTTCCCTCATTTTTTGAAGTCATTTACTAAGGGAGTCAAAGACCCCATCATTGGCCTAAATCAGTAAAAAACGACCCTACACACAGTCAACCACCCTTTTTAAGCCTAAGAATCGCTACTTTTTTGTATTTATTTCAAATTGAGTGCTTCTTGCAATTCACTTAATCAACTACCTTAGAGAAAACTTTATAATGCAATAGGAGCTCCTTTAATGAATCTTAAGCCTTTAAGCCTAATCGGCTCAATCCTTTTTCTTTTTTTATTTTCATGTACTAGTTCAAAACAAGAAGAACAGGCAACTGAAAGTAAATACCAAGTTTATCAAAATGGTAAAATACTAGATAAATACAAATCAGAAAGAATTGATCGTGAATGCTTAGTCTTAAAAGACGGCCGCTCTGTATTTAAAGGTGAACTCGAATACGCCAATGCACACTACAGTGATGCTGAAGTTGTCGATCTCAAGGGCCGTACTCTTATATATACAGAAAACAACGGACCTAGCGACTTTTCACAAGACATAGAAACACAAGTTGAAGAAATACCTCTTCACGAGCGTGCTAACTTCGCCCTTATTTACACAGATGATCAAGGTGCTAATACAGTCGAAACTATTGTCAAAGATGGCAGCCTTCACTACAAAAAGCCTGGCCCTAGTCCTGAAGAGCTTGCTGAACAAAAAGCGAAAGAAGAGGAAGAAGCCAAGATTGCCGCTGCGAAAAAGGAAGAAGACGACAGAATTGCTGCGGAAGCTAAGATCGCCGCTGCAGCTGCTTTAGCTGTTGCCAATGCTCAAGCCGATGCCGATGCCAAAGCTGCTAAAGAAGCTAAGGCTGCTAAAGAGGCTAAGGCTGCTGAGGAAGCCAGATTAGCTGAAGAGACCAAAGCCGCCGAGGAAGCTAGATTAGCGGCCGAAGCCAAAGCTGCTGAAGATGCTAGATTAGCTGCCAATATGAGAAATGTTATAACTATCAAATGTAATACTAGCCTAGATAAAGAAGCAACTGTTAAAAAAGGTGAACTCACTCTTATCTCAACTTTATTTTCTAAGAAATCAAAAGAAGACTTAGACAAAGTTGTTTCCTACAGAAAGGTAGAAAACTTCGCATCTTCAAGCGACTACACTATCGAGTACCACAACAAGCAAGCTAACAAGAAATACATCTATCACCTAGCCGTTGAGCTCAAACAAGGAGAAGAGGTATTATTCTCATCTACTGTACCAGTAACTTGTACTGAGAATGGAAAACTCGACCAAGAAGAAATCAACGTCATCTTAGGAGCTCCTGTCGTAGAGGAAGTTATCGAGACTGCTGAGACTGCTGAGACTGCTGAGACTGCTGAGACTGCTGAGACTGCTGAGACTGCTGAGACTGCTGAGACTGCTGAGACTGCTGAGACTGCTGAGAAGTAAGCAACTCTCCAACTATTTCAAGAAAGCCTTCCAAACGGAAGGCTTTTTTTATTTCATGATTAAGCAGTCGACCCTGTGAGCTCTTGCTTTCTTCTCACCGTATACCTAACAGTGTATGTTATTTAGATTGGTATAAAGCACCTATATCGTTAACTAGGCAATTATCTTTTATTGTTAACAATCCCACAAAGCTAGATCTCTGGCACACTCTAAACTTAAAGAATCTACTTAGCCTGGTAATGCTGAATAAAAGCATCCAAAATAACTTTCAGATGCTTATTAGATTTTGATTTTTCATAAAGCTTTAAAAGTGCCATATCATCTTCAGTAATGTCTTTTTTCTCAATGATATAAGACATCTTATTCCCGAACTTATCCTCCATTGATACTCTTATCCCCTGCTCGCAGCGAACGACGTCACTAAAAAAACTGCTACTATGATTAAATGTTTGTTTTGAAACTTTTCCCGTAGCTACCTGTACTTCAGCTTTGGGTTCTGGATCCGCATCCATAAGCTTTAAAACTTCTAAAGTCATCAACTCTAAAACACCTCCATCAACCCCTTCCAATTGAGATAATTGACTATCCAAAGCACGATGCTTCTGGATAGGCGTCATGCGACTCGCCTGCTTCTCTTGTGCTTTTAATTTTTCAACAATCAAATCTTTTTTTTCTTGATTATTAAGAGTTCGTTTTTTGGAATCTTTTATTTCAAGTGTTTTTGGGGAAGGTGGCTCGCTATGAGCTGCTTGCTCTCCCGCCACTTCCTGAATTTCTTCAGTCTCTACAGGTTCAAATCCCCCATTGAGGAAAATCACAAGCAGGATCACTAAGTGCAAAACAATACTGACAACAAAAGCTTTCATAGGAATATTTAATTGATAATTAGAAAGTTATAAAGCTAACTACTAAACCCATTGCCAAGCTTTTTCTAGTAAATCCCTAGCTTTTCTTTCTATAGCTAAGCTCAAGTAAGTCTATTTAAAAGATAGGATCGGCCAATTATTCAATTCGGCCGCTGCTAAGAGTTTTGGCGCAGGATTCACCGCAAAAGGCTTACCCACAGCCTCCATAATAACAACATCTGCAGAACTATCGCCATAATAAGCTGAACTATTCAGGCTCCCTCCATTTTCCAGAAAAAAGTCTTGCATTAATTCAACCTTCCCCTGACCTAAACAATACTTACCGCTACGCTTACCAGTGTAGATACCATCACGCATCTCGAGGCCACTAGCAATCAAATGCTCAAAACCTAGATATTCCTTTAGAGCATAAGCAATGACTGAGTTAGTTGCCGTAATTAAACAAAGCAACTTCCCCTCTTTCATCTGCTCACGAATCATTCGCTCCGCCTCGGGGTAAATCTTTTGCTTGACCACATCATTAAAATGTTGATGAGATAGCTCTAGCATTTGCTCTTCAGTCTTACCTTTAAACTCGGCCAACTGAAAGTCCATGAACTCATCTTGATCCAAAGTATTATTTAAGTAATCCTGATAATATTTATCCGCTAAGTCTAAAGCATTGGCAGGTGCGACACCTCGAGCATGTAAAAACTCTTTCCAAGAAACATCACAATCATTATTAATAATTGTGTGATCCATATCCCAAAAATAAACTTGTCTTTGATGATCTTGTCTTTGCATGTCTTTTATGTCGCCTTTTTTTCAAGCTTTAAGCTAATTTTTAGTATTTTTCCGATTGCATAGCTAATAATATCCTTCAATCTTAGACAATGTCGGATCAAATCAACTTACAGGGTTTAAAAAAATGAAAGTTTTCGTGTCAGTTCTTCTCAGTTTTTTTTCTATGCTTGCTTATGCACAGATAGATATCACAAAAAGCGCTCAGCTTACAAATCCACGTCTCTACCTCGAGACATCTTCAATTTCTCCTCAACTATCAACTGATATAAAAAGAAAGTTAATCTACTCAGATTGGTTCACGGTCAGCTCCAATAAAATGGAAAGTGAATATCAGCTTAAAATAAGTGGTTACCCAAAAGTAAAAGTTAGACTTTTTGATAAACTCAATCAAGCGGTTGATAATTGCAGCTTTGACATCAACCTACAAAAAGTCGGTAGTCAGTGGCAGGGAGCTCTCATTGTCGACCAAGTTCTCACTCGCTTTTTCAAAAGCCAAAGGTTCACCCAGCCCGCCTTAAACACTAGCCAAATTGCTTTCTGTGCTCGTGTTAATGGTAAAAAAGAAATCTACCTCTGCGACCTCGATGGCAGCAACTTAAGAAAGAAAACTAATTTCAAAAGTATTACGGCACTTCCGCGCTGGTCACCTGATAACCGCTACTTAGTCTACACAGTCTATGGTAAAGCCTCTACAAATATTTTCCAAACTGACCTTAGCACTGATAAACACCGTATACTCTCCCATTACCGCGGCATGAATACTGGTGCTGCCTTTAGGCCAAAAGGCAATGCCATTGTCATGACCCTATCAAAAGGTAACTCTGTAGATTTATACTGGATGGACCTCAATAATATCGGCAAACTTGGGCGTCTTACAAAAACAAGTAGCTTAGAAAGTTCCCCAGTATTTTCACCCACTGGCGCTCAAATCTGCTACGTATCATCTAGCGTATCATCTGCTGGAAAAGTCAGCACTCCTCGACTCTACGTAATGAATGCCTCAAAATTAACCACTGCCCCACTCTTTAATGACCGCAGCGAACGAGTGAGCCCCGATTGGTCAAAGACAAGTAATCTACTGGTTTACTCGAAAAAAATGGGCCGTCAGTACGTTATTGCAACATGCGACCCTAGAAATCCAAGCGGAACTGAAAAAATCGTTAGCAAAACAGCTGGCCACTGGGAGGATCCTTCATGGGCACCTGATGGTCGCCACATTGTCTGCACTCGTGACACTGGCGGAGAAAAGCAACTTTACATTGTCGACACACTCTATAACACAAGCAGAAAAATAAACACTACGCTTAAACATTGTAGCTCACCTTCTTGGTCTAATTTATACAAGTAATGCTATCACAGTTTAAATTATATCTTTCTCTAGAACGTGGTTTAAGCTCCAACAGTATTGATGCCTATATCAACGACTTAAACGATTTTACCGTATTCCAAGAAACCCAATTAAAAAAAAATCTCAAAGCTATACGCAAAGATGATCTCTTAGATTATTGCGAAGACTGCAAAAGCCGTGATTTAAATGATAGTACCATCTCACGGCGTTTGGTGACTCTAAAGATTTTCTTTCGCTTTTTACATCAAGAAAAGATCATCGCCAAAGATATAAGCGAACACCTTGAAAGTGCTCGCCTATCTCGCATACTACCTGATTACCTGAGCATCGAAGAAATTGAAAAACTCTTACAGCTTTATGATGAAAGCATTCCTTTAGAATTTCGAAATAAATTCATTATAGAGCTCCTCTACTCTTGCGGACTACGCATAAGTGAACTTTGCGGACTCCGCACAGATAGCTTCAATTACGAGAGTGGTTTCTTACGTGTAAAAGGAAAGGGCTCAAAAGAACGCTCTATTCCTTTTGGAACTCAAGTCGTAGCAATGAGCCGTCAGTACATCAAAAGTATCCGACCCCAATTATGTAAAAAGAATAACCCCCCAGAACTCATTGTCTCGAATAATGGTCGTCCTTTAACTCGCTCTAGGGTTTGGCAATTCCTCAAAGAAGCCGCTCACAAAGCAGAGATCAGTAAAAATCTTCATCCCCACGTCTTACGCCACTCTTTTGCCAGTCACCTACTCGCCAATAATGCCGACCTGAGAATCATCCAAGAATTGCTTGGCCATGCTGATATCGCTACAACTGAAATCTATACACATGTGGAAAAAACACGCCTTCAAAACATTCATCAAAAATTCTTCCCCAGAGCTTAATTATGAAACCTTTACTTAGCCTAATCTTACTCCTCTCAATTGTTTCTTGCGAACAAGAAGCCCCCACTGATAACTTAGCACGCTTACGCATGCCACCCAATCAACAAATCTCTATTGTTACAGAAGACCAAATGACTGGTGAAGAAAATAAAATAACTCTTAAACATACAGAAGGTGGCATCTTAGTTTACGGGATTGAAGAAGACACCGGCAGTGATGCGATCCCCTCCTACACAAATTTAGTTTCTCAGCTTATTGGAGGAAAAAACAAAAAGGCGAATAAAGGCAAACACCAATCTTTTCAACTACAAGACGGCCAATTCACCATAATGAACTGGCCAAAAGAAGAAGATTATCAAAGTAGATTACAATACATCTGGCAAAACCCCGCTCATCCAGAACTCCAGCATTTAATTAAAAATGAAAATTTGGCTCAAATCATTAAAGACAAAAATGAACTCGATAGCTTCATTGCTCTAAATAACTGGACTCGTGCCCAATGGCAACCGGGGAGCCCTAAGATTTATCCACCATGGAATGCCAATCGCATCCTACAAATGATCCGCCAAAAACAAACTGGCGGTTTCTGTGGTCAATACACTCAAGTCCTAGCCCAAGCACTAACTGGCCTGGGGTATAATGCTCGCTACCTCTGGCTCAATGCTCACTTTTCAATGGAAGTCTATTCGAACACTCTAAATAAATGGATCATCCTCGACCCCTTTTATCAGTGTATATTCAAAAAAGGCGAGGACTACTTAAATGCTTACGAAGTCTACAAACTTCTAGAAACTCCCAGCACAGACAAAGAGATCCAAGTCATTAATAGCTTAGATCAATCCATTATTGCTGGCGAGCAACGCCAAACTATTTTAAGTGCCTATCAACATTTCGTTATTGATTTAAAAATGAATCACCTAGAGGAAAACAAAGGTGGCACTTCCTATGTCATCAACTACTGGAAGCATTCTGCGATGCTCGCAGAAAAAAGAAATATGCAATTCGACTTTGTCTCCTTACCTCCATTACTCACTCCTTGGCCTCAGGACCTCTATGCAAAGCAAAACCAAAGCGCCTACAAAATAGTCGCACTTAATGACAAATTTATAAGCTTTGAGCTAAAGACCAACACCCCCTTCCATCAAAACTTTGAATTCTCAACTGATGGAAAAAATTTCAAACCCATCACGGGATACAAACTTAACATCCCCATACAAAGTGGACAACACAGCCTTTTAATACGCTCTAACAACTCAAATCAGATCAATGGCCCTAGTGCTGAATTCAAATATGAATACATAAAACAACCCTAGGCGCTAAGCTCCAGAAGAATCTTTAAAGAAAAGCAAAAAAATAGCAAAATCTGTACTTGACGTACAAAGTCTCCGCTCTATTATATGCACGCACAACCAAAAAGCGGAGAGGTGGCTGAGTGGTTGAAAGCGCGTCCCTGCTAAGGATGTGTACTCGCAAGGGTACCGAGAGTTCGAATCTCTCTCTCTCCGCCACACTTTTTCAAAAGCCGATGAGTTTATCTCATCGGCTTTTTTGATCACACACAAAACACACGGGTCATTCAGATTTAACAAAACTTTAATTTTTATATAAACCAATTATTAATAACATCTTATATATAACCATTCATGAAGTTTGATTTTTTTATTATATTGGACTATTGACTTTTATTTAATATATCTTATGATTCCTTAAATTGATATTTTTTTATAAAGAAACCACAAGGAAAGACTATGAAAACCATTACAAAACTATCCATACTATTAATAGCAATACTCAGCTTTAATATTGAACTTAAAGCAGAAGTGACGACTTCAGATTTAACCGCTATTGAGAGCCTAAATAGCTCTTCAACTCCAGAACAGGTCGAAAGTATCTTGAAACCAATTATACAAAAAAACAAAGATAAAAAATTCATACTTGCTTACATATACAACATGGTAGTAAACAAAATTGGCTCAGGAAATGCAGCAATTGTGGCAAGTGTAATAGCTAGCAACAGCGATTACACGGCCCCAATTATCACATCGACTGCAGCCGCCGTATCAAATATACTTAGCAACGACCAATCGCGCCAAAAAATCGCAACTAACGACAACAGTAGCCCAGCTAAATAAACCAACTTTCGAGGGAAACCAAGATGACAAAAACACTTTTTACAATTATAGGCCTGTCCTTAGCAACAAGTGCACTCGCACAGAACCAGCCTAACGCCCAAAAACGCGTAAAACTAAATGAACTGAACAAAGAATCATTCAGCCACAAAGTCGGAGAACTTTATTATAGCCCATACTTCAAAGCAAAAACTGGCTATGACACCAACTCAAACCGTGGCTACCAAAACGAAGAAGAAGGGGCGTACACTGAAGCATCTCTTGGTGCAAAGATTCATCACCAACTTTTTTCTGGCCTAACATTAGACACTGACTTTGAGATCGGCTACCGTGAAACATTTGGTAGTAATGACAATAGTGGCCTAATACTCGGGTCTGATTCTGGCAACGCAAAACTTGGCTTTGATTTTGATCTCAGTGAAAAAATGACTTTAAGTCTTTATAATAACGCAAGTATCGGTGTAGACAAACTTGCTGATGTCCGTGATAATGCAAATTCACAAAGCCAACAACTTTGGGATAATGATCTAGGATTACAGCTCCATCGCGAAATCACTGATGACACTGGCATTGCTGCTGCAGTTGGCTTGAAAACTAGACGTGACCTGAAAGACAACTCACCCCAAGAAGAATATGACGAAACATATTTTGGCTTGACTCTGGACCATCAAGCTAGTGGACGTTTAAAGCTTTCTCCATTCTTCAACTATAATGATCGTGAGTGGGAACAGGGTAGTAACGATGTTGAAACTATCGAACTTGGCCTTAGTACAGATTTCCTCGTTTCCGATCAAGTTAACTTAAACTTTACTGTTGCTTACTTTGAAATGGACTTCGACAACAATGTCGACAAAGGTGTTGGTACTTTTGGTGAACCTAGCGACAAAGAAGATGGCGTCAACTTTGGTTTTACTATTTCTCACTTTGCTACAGAACAATTTCAACACACTTTCCGAGTCGAACATGAAACTCGCGCTACAACGGTTGAATATGCTAATGCCAGCGAAGAAACACTTTTCGCTTATAACGCAGCATACCAAGCCAATGAAAAACTCAGATTCACTGGTGGTGTCACATGGTTCATGGGAGAAGACCAAGGCAATGGAAATGGTGGTGGTGAAGACTACGACATCTACCTTGTTGAGTTAGGAACTTCTTATAAATTAACCGAACGCCAAGAAGTAGGCCTGAAATATTCATATGAAGAAAAAACTTCTGATGTCGACGTAGCAGGTATAGATGCTGAATATGATAGACACTTAATTGAGTTGAATTATACATATAATTTTTAAGACAACTTAACCTTATATTCCTATAAAATCCCAACCTTATGGTTGGGATTTTCTTGCTTAAGTAAATCAGGAAACCACATGCGCACTATAATTACACTCTTATTATTAATGACATCAACTATCTCCGCAGAACAAAAAACTGCTCAACTCATAAGCTTTGGCGACCTTGTTCACGTCAGCATGAAAGAAGATCAAGAAGTCATCTACACTGGCGAAGTTAGCACCAACGGCTTTATCACCCTTCCTTACTTGGGAGCAATAAACATCTCTGAACTCAATGAAAGAGAGGCTGAGAGCAATATAAAACAAGCATTAGAAAAAGATCTTTATCAAAAAGCTACAATAAGCGTAGTTGTAGTTAAAAAAGCTGTCGGATATATATATATATACGGTGCAGTTGGAGTACCTGGAAAAGTTGAAATTCCTTTAGAAGGCGAAATTAGTTTAGCACAGGCCATATCTGAAGTCGGAGGATTCTCAAAATGGGCCGACCCAAAGAAAGCTTACATCATTAAAAAAAATCAGGAAAACACAGAACTCAAGCATCAATTCGTCGATTTTGAGGCTGTTTATAATAATCTTGCGAGTAAAGCTAACCTCAAGCTCCAAAAAAATGATATGATCGTCATCCCTTCACTTGCAGATGGTGCTGTAACACCTGGGTCAATTGAAGTTATCGTAGAGGGAAAGGTAGAAACACCTGGTACTATATTATTTGAACCAGGTGAACGCCCCACTTTAGTTCGTGCTATTATTAAAGCTGGAAACTTCAATAAGTTTGCCGATAAAAGTGATGTACGTCTTGTACGACGTTCGGCAGGCTCAACAAAAATCATCAAAGTAGATGTCAAAGAAATGCTCGAAAAAGGGCAAATTCACAAAGATATAAAACTCCAATCAGGTGATTTAATTATCATCGACGAATCCTGGCTCTAAACTATACTATTACATATGACTGAAAACCCTGAAAACACCGACCTTTCACAAGAAGTTAACTTTTTTTCCTACCTACTTATCGTCCTACGCTACTGGTGGGTAGTTGGCCCTGCAACAGCCATTGGAGCTATTGGAGCCTACTTTATAGCTCAATCTCTCCCCTCAAAGTATATTGCTACTTGCCGATTTGAAATCATCCAAAACCGCGTCGCTCAACTAGGTGAAAATGTCGAAGACAAGGCCTATAGAGTAAAATCCCCTTTAGATCGACATGTAGTGTTGCTCAAAAGCTCTAAACTAAATAGTTTAGTTACTAAAAAAACACTTGAACAACATAATGATATTGCCAATATCAAACTCCAAAGCTTCGCAGTTAATGCATCGCCAGTTAGAGGCGCAGAACAATCTATGCTAGACATAAGTGTCGTTTCATATAAAAAAGAAGCCGCATTCGATTACATAAATACTCTTTTAAAAGACTATGCAAAAATGCGCGTGGAAGAAAACAAGCTAACTTCTGCAGCAACAAGAGAGGCATTGACTAAGGAAGCTCTAAGCATTGATGAGGAAATCGTAAAACAAAATAAAATAATACTCGATTTCAAAACAAAAAACAACTACGTTTTTTTATCTACAAAAACAGAGTATGATAAACTATTCGTGGCAGAACTTTTTGAGAAAGCTAACCAAAGGCAATTTGAACTTGAGCTTCTTCAGCCTAAGGTTGATAAATTACTAGAGAAAGGCAAAGATGATAACAAAAACTTCGCAGCCGTTATTGATGCATTATTATCTAACCCAAATGCATCTTCATCTGGCTTTCTCTTAACAGATATAAGCGAATGGAAAAACCGTCAAATTGTCATGGGTAGTCTCAATGCCGAATATGACATTCTTTTAAAAAAATTCCGTTCAGCTCACCCCACCATGAAAGAGTTGAAAAAACGTATAGATATACTTGCAACGGAACTAAGTGCCTACAGACAAAATATCTTAGATACCATTGTTAGTCGTATGGAAACACTAAAGAGTGAAAAGGACTCCTACGTAAAACGAGCCATTGAAGTGGAAAACTCATTTGGAAACAGTGGTTCTTTAATCAATGAGCTAGACAACATGAATGCAAAGCTCGCACAATTATTGGAACTGAAAAATACAATTAGAGCAAAACTCATAACCATGAATGAAAACCACGATGACAAATATATCACTCGTATCATTCGTGAACCATTCGCAAACCCCGCACCCATTTTTCCCAATATACCAAAAATGACTGTCATGGGCGCCATTATCTTTAATTTAATTAGTGCCGCCATTATCATCTTCTTATTCATGGGAAAAACAAAAAAATACAACTTCTCGAAAATTATCAAAGATTATGACCTACCCGTATTGTCGGTCATCCCTCGTTACCCAAGCAAAGAAGCAAAAAAGAATCCCTTTTTCCTTAACGATTTACCAAAAAACTCAGTATTAGCTGAATCATTTAGGAGCTTGCGTTTGAATATCGAACAAAAATCACCTGGTAAATTAATTCTACTTACGTCTTTTGGCCCTGGAGAAGGTAAAACTTCCACATCTTTAAATACGGCTTTATGCTGTTCATGGACAGACAAGAAAATTTTAATTATCGATGCCGATTTTAGACGCTCAACACTTCGAAAAAGTTTTCCTGGCGTTACACATAAGGGCTTGTTGGATTATTTAAAAGACGCCAGCACTCCCCACATTGGAGATTACATTGCTAGCAATGTAAACGGTTCACTAGACTACTTACCTGCAGGACATAGTGAAGAGTATGTGACTGAATTAATCGATGGGAAGAGAATGGAAGATCTACTAATCCAACTACGGACGATGTATGATTTAGTTATTTTTGATACTGCCCCTGCAGTTAGAGTTGTAGACACAGTCCATTTAGCTGAAAAAACGGATGCAACTGTCATACTTGCACGTATTGGCAAAACTTATCCTCATGATATTGAGACCACCATTAAACGTTTACCGAAGAATAAACTAATCGGTTTTGTTCTAAATGATTTCAAACAATCTGATGTAAAGTTTTCTGCTCATAATAAAGATAGTACACAATCATACAACTACGGTTACAGCTACCAAAGCTACAATTCAAAATATTAAGTAGTTACGTATGCTTGCACTTATTACTTTAATTGTATGCTTAAGTCTCCTACATATCTTTGCAGGAGGCTTAAACCCTGAAGCTCTCTATGCCTCTTGCTTTATCTTAAATTTGAGTTGTTCAATCCAGCTCTATCTAAATGGCAAGAAACATATTTTGTGTAAAGTAGCAATACCAGTATTACTCTTGCTTTTAACTCTTGTCATCAGCATATTCTACATACCGTCTCTGAGTCCTTATGAGTCGTCTGAAAGACTAGAAATCATCAATGCAGTACACAATCTAATAATCGAAGGTAACAAACTTGGATTATGGGATATAACCTCCCCTAAGTTCCATAATGGAAGCGCCTATTGGGAAAGCTTTTTCCTAATCTTAAACTTCTTAATGATTCCTGCAGCAGTCTATTTATGCTCGATCATGAATCGACGTAATAAAATTCGCTTAACATACATCATGCTTTTTTGGGCTGTCGCTAATATTGGCATCAATATTATCGATAAAAAAATCATCTCCCTTGATGGTAAAATTTGGTCGATATTTGAAACCCAAGCGGGGAAAGCCTCCGGAGTTTTTGTTAATGAAAACCATTACGGTGTTTACCTTTGTTTTTTTCTTCCTTTGATTATTTCTCAAATACTCAAACAGTTTAGTAATAAGAATATAGGTATAACAACATTATACTCTTTACTGCTCGCTTTCTTTCTTTATGGGATACTACTATCAGGATCCAGAGGTGCGATGATTATTTGTGCTCTCTCTATACTACTAACTTTCCTAATTCACCATAATAAAGCGACACTTATCAGTTCAGGCCCACTAAAATATTTTATAATTACTGTTTCTATCATTCTTTTTGCCTTCTTTACACCAAACAACTTAAATGAAGAAATCAAAGAAAGCGGCATTCAATACGACCATAATCGGCAGCTGTTCTATTCTATAGTACCTAAATTAATTAAAGATTACCCACTAGGTACAGGGCCAGGTGGATATCGTCACACCGCACCTAGCTATCTTATTTATCCTGTAGATAGCAACACCATGCCACATCATAGTGAAAATACATATTTTCAACTTCTGATTGAAAATGGTATTATATCTTTCATAATTATATCTGGTATAATTTTATTAGTTTTAAAACAAATATCCACCAATATACAAAATAAAACTCTATCACATAGGTTGCAAACAACATCTATAGTAGCTCTCGCTGCCTTTGCATGCCATGCTGCATATGACTACCCCTTAGAAATCCCAGTTTACGCCTTAAGTGTTGCTATTTTTACTGGTTTTTTACTTACTCGAGGTGACCACTATCTAAAGGGGCCTAATAAGCCCTCAGAATTAAAATTTTCAAAAATAATATTTCTACTCCCATTAAGTGCTATCTTATTAATAATTATTATTTTTTCAAAGATAGGTGATAACTACAAAACTAAATCTACATTTGATTACAACTCATCCTTAAACCTAGAAGATTTGGTAAATAACCTAACATACAATCCTAGCGCATGGTATAATTGGTATTTTTTATATGATAAGCTCATCCAAGAACAGCATTACTCGCTCGCAGAGTTTTGTTTGAAGCAGGCAACAATAAATCATCCAAATCAATCTCAACTTTGGAAAGAATTAACTTTTATACGATTCAAACACCTTGACTTCGCGGGTGCTACTCGTTCATATAGAAGATACTTCTTGCTTAACTCACAAGATCGAAGATCAAAAATTAAAGATGAAGCCTTACTATTCTTCACTGAAGATGAGTACGATTACCTACTTCATCTCGAAATGCCCATGCAAGAGCGCACACGCGAATACATTCGTAGTATCTAAGCTAGCATTATAGATCCTTCTAGATAGCACCCTTTCATTGCAAATGTGGGCTAAGAGGATAATATTTATCTATAATTATAAATTCTCTAGGATATACCCATGGCCGTAAATTACATGACCAGTATTGGCGACCCCAAACAACTAAACTCCCTTCTTAAAGACGATGTTATAGCAGGGAAATCTGAAAAACGCATTGTTTTTGCTGGTCGTTCCAATGCTGGAAAAAGCTCTTTACTCAACAGTTTAACGCGGAGCAAGATTGCTCAAATCTCACGCGAGCCCGGAAAAACACGTAAAGTTAATCTCTTTTACTGCAGTTTTCTCAAACGTGTCCTCAGTGACTTGCCTGGTTATGGTTTTGCCAAGCGCAATAAAACCGAGCGTAAACTCTGGGAAGAACTTATCACCAGTTACTTAATTGCTGATAAAGAAAATATCGAACGCATCATCCTAGTGACTGATTGTCGCCATGGCCCTGCAGACTCAGATTTGGATGCGATGGATTTTTTCCAAGAACTCGGCTTTTCAGTGACTTTAGTTTTATCAAAATCCGATAAACTCAATCAAAAAGCTAGATCAAAGCGCAACAAAGAAATCAAAGAACTCCTACAAGATTCTAAACCAGAGAAAAAGTTTTGGATTTCGAGCCTTAAAGGAACGGGTGTCAGAGAATTAAGTAGAGATATCATTAATGACCCAACAACAACTGATTAATTTTTTAGAAGGCCACGCTAGGACTCAGAGCTTATCTACCCTGCGTAGATCCTTGTTGACTTATGTCAGCCTGCTCATTCCTTTTATCACGGTCTTCATAATCAGTGACCATTTCTTGAAATACGCCCCATTTATCCGATGGGGATTCTTCTTGAGCTTCCTCATTTACTCCCTCATATTTATTGCACAACAAATAAAGCAATCACAAGCTAAACTCAATTTATTATATGTCGCTAGAGAAATAGAAAAAGCTAAACCTGAACTAAATTCCTGCTTGAGCCATAGCTTGAGTAGTCGCCAAGATAAAATCATTGCTCATCTCGAGAATCATGATCTTCAAATACCTCCTCAGAAACATTCTCTCAGTCCACTCGGCTTTTCAATTATTGCCCTCATTGCCTACATTAGCCTTTCCCCCTACCCCAGCCAACTCAGTTTTCAAAGGCTCTTTCATCCTTGGAAAACCTTAAATACTCCTTCAAAAACTTTGATTCAAACGATTAGTCCCGCGCCCTCAAGCGTCAGTTACCAATCCAAAGCATGGCTACTCAAAGTCAACATCAAAGGAATCACTCCTAAGCAAGGGCATGTCAAATATAGTTTTGATCCATCAATTCCCGAAAAGGAATGGCAAGAATCGCCCTTGCTTCAAGAATTGAAAAATGAATTCATCGCCGAATTCCCTGCCGTCCAAAGTCGCTTCTATATCAAAATCCTTCTGGGTGATGCCGAAAGTTCCGTTTTTCATATTGATGTAAAACTGCCCACCACTATTCAGAAAATTGATTATTTTGTTTACACACCTGAATACCTCAAGAAAAAACCCTACAAAGTTGAAGGGCCAGATATCAGTGTCCCGAAAAATTCTTTCGTTGATATAAATGTGGATTTCGATCGCAGCATTATCAATAGTCAATTAAAACTCAATGCGAGCAACCGTCCCCTCACGCTCAGAAACAAATCTGCTTTCATAAAAAAAATCGCCATAAATGATGATGCTAGCTTCTCACTTATTAGTAAAGAATCAGATCTAGCTCCCTATGTTGAAAGTTCTCAATTTCATATTAAAGCTCTCAATGACCTTCCTCCAAAAATCACTTTCCCTAATTTCCAAAAAGAAAACTTCATCCATGAAGGTCAAGCCAACTTAGCTTTCCACATTAAAGTTGAAGACGATTGGGGGCTCAAATCCCTAGATTTGAAAATTAAAGAACGCTTCCAAAGTCAAGTAATTACTAAGAGTTATTATGACGGTTTCGATCGCCAGAAAAGTCTCAATCTTGAAAGCCAAATCCCACTTCTTAAGCTATTTCCAGAACTTAAAGCTAAAGAAAACTATCAATTCTATTTCGAAAGTGAGGATATCAAAGGACAGAAATCTCAAAGTCCGGTTTTTACAATTCAAATCAATCAGGCTCCACCTGTAGCGAATGACAATAAATCTCAAGTTCAACCAGAGAACCAACCAGAGAACCAACCAGAGAACCAACCACAGAACCAACCAGAGAACCAACCAGAGAACCAACCAGAGAACCAACCAGAGAACCAACCAGAGAACCAACCAGAGAACCAACCAGAGAACCAACCAGAGAACCAACCAGAGAACCAACCAGAGAACCAACCAGAGAACCAACCAGAGAACCAACCAGAGAACCAACCACAGAACCAACCACAGAACCAACCAGAGAACCAACCAGAGAACCAACCACAGAACCAACCAGAGAACCAACCACAGAACCAACCAGAGAACCAACCAGAGAACCAACCAGAGAACCAACCACAGAACCAACCAGAGAACCAACCAGAGAACCAACCAGAGAACCAACCAGAGAACCAACCAGAGAACCAACCAGAGAACCAACCACAGAACCAACCACAGAACCAACCACAGAACCAACCACAGAACCAACCACAGAACCAACCACAGAACCAACCACAGAACCAACCACAGAACCAACCACAGAACCAACCACAGAACCAACCAGGGGATAAGCCTGGGGATAAGCCTGGGGATAAGCCTGGCGATAAGCCTGGGGATAAGCCTGGGGATAAGCCGGGGGATAAGCCGGGGGATAAGCCGGGGGATAAGCCGGGGGATAAGCCGGGGGATAAGCCGGGGGATAAGCCGGGGGATAAGCCGGGGGATAAGCCGGGGGATAAGCCAGGTCAGCCAGGTCAGCCTGGTCAGCCAGGTCAGCCAGGTCAGCCAGGTCAGCCAGGTCAGCCAGGTCAGCCAGGTCAGCCTGGTCAGCCAGGTCAGCCTGGTCAGCCAGGTCAAGGCGGAGAGGGTAGTATAAATCAAGGGCCCGGACAACAAGCCCAAACTGGGGAAGCTCAGGATAAAAGTGGGGAATTAACCGATAATGCTAAGAAATCAGATTCTCAGCTGCAGTCCATTGGCGACAAGGGCTTAAAGCAAAACTTAGACCCAAATCAAAATAGAACTAAGCCCAAAAACCAAGCTCAATCACCCGAAATAAACAGCCCCATCAATAAACAAGAAATTGATATTAAAAGTAGTGAAGAAAAACTGGAAACTCGGCAACAAGAAATCGATAATGACGAACAAAGTATAAGCCCCGAAAATCAAAAAATTATCGACAACTACCGCAAGGCATTACAGAAATATCAAAAGTCACAAAAGAAATAGCTCGTTTTTTTGATTTTTATTACTTGAAAGCTTTGTCTTTTCGCTTATTATCTACCCACCTAATCGGGCGATTAGCTCAGTTGGCTAGAGCGCTTCGTTGACATCGAAGAGGTCGCTGGTTCGAGTCCAGTATTGCCCACTTAAAGACAGTTTCGAAAGAGACTGTCTTTTTTTGTGTTAAAATTTCACATGCTTTTTTAAAAAGTCATGTGTCAAAGCTGTTATTCATAACAATTAGCTTGTAGAATAAGCTTATTAACTACAGGAAAGCATGACTGATACTGAACTCATTATAGCGGCGCAAAAAGGCGATAACTCGGCTTTTTCTCAGCTCGTAGAGCGCTACCAACGCAATGTCCGCGCCTGCTTGGCCGTGCGTCTGAACAATCGTTTTGAAGTTGACGACCTAGCTCAGGATGCCTTTTTAGTTGCCTACCGTAAAATTAATGAGTTTGATAATTCCAAAGCCTTTGGCCCGTGGATTCGCAGTATCGCTTTCTACCTTCTCAAAAACTACTGGCGCAAACACAAGCCAGATGCCATAGGAGGCTCCGCAGAACTGCAAATACTCATTGACGAAGAAATTGGGCTCCAGTACTCAGAAAAGAATGAATCCGACTCCTTAGTGGCTTTAAAAGCATGTACAAAAAAACTCGATGAAAGTCTGCAGAAAATTGTTAAGCTCCATTATCACGATGGCTTATCCGTTGGCGAACTCACAAAACAACTTGATATGAAGCACTCCGCTATGACCATGAAACTGCACCGCATGCGCGATCAGTTACGTCGCTGTATCAATGAAACACGTGGAAGCTGTCAGCTATGAACGAAAATGAAGAAAAACTCATCTCTGCTTACATGGCAGGCGAAGATGTCGACGAAAAATTGCTTCAAGCATGTCGCGAAAACCCCAACTTGCTCAAAGACCTAGCAGATTTTGTTGCCACCGAACGCTTACTTCAGTTTGATGCCCAAGAAGACGATCTATTTGTCAAAGAATTTGAAACAAAATTGCAACTGGAACAAGAAGACCAGTTCACGACACAATTTGAACAAAAACTCGCAGAGAAACAGAAGTCTCGTTTTAACTTTCTCCAACTAGTTGCAGCAGCCTGCCTTATTCTCCTACCAGTATTTTATTTTTCTCAAGACAAGCAAAGTATTGAAACACCCGTAGTTGCGAGCATCGCAAAGAGTATTGGAAATCCTAGTTTAATAATGGGCAATGAACTCAATGCGGGTCCCTTTACTCTTGATAAAGGCTACGCGGAGCTAACTCTCAAAAATGGCGTGCAGCTCACTTTAGAAGCTCCGATAAAATTAGATTTTAAAAATCCTGACCTCATTCTCCTACATGAAGGCAATCTTGTCGCCAATGTCCCCAAGCAGGCCATTGGCTTCACCGTCTTAACTCCAAGTTCAGAAATCATTGATCTAGGAACTGAATTTGCTGTGGGTGTAAGCCCATCGGGAGCTTCCGAAGTCCATGTTATGCAGGGCGAAGTCAAAGCACGCTCGCTTAAAAATAATCAATTCGTCAATCTCTTCAAAGATGATGCACGCGCCTTTGATGCTCAGCAACAAATGTCTATTATTGAGAGTAACCCCATGCGCTTCCGCAGATCACTCCCCGGAGAATCTCCTGAAGATCCCGATTTTCTTCACTGGTCCTTTGACGACCAAGCAAATATTACTACCGCTTCTGGCAAAGGTTTTGATACCAGTCAATTCTCGGGTGAACTCAAAACCCTTAATCAAGGCCAAGGACCCATATATGAAAATGGTCAATTTGGCAAAGCCCTCTTCTTTAATGGTAAAGACGCCTATGTGGAAACAGCCTTCAAGGGTATTGGCGGAACCGAGCCAAGAACGGTAGCTTTTTGGGCAAAAATCCCAGAAGATTTCACCATCGACAATGGCTACGGCATGATCAGCTGGGGTTTACATAGACCAGGTAAGGCCTGGCAAATATCCCCCAACCCACTAAAACGTGAAGGTCCTTTAGGCCGTCTTCGCATTGGCACAATGCAAGCCACTGTGGTTGGTCAAACAGACTTGAGAGACCGTCGCTGGCATCATATTGCTATAGTCATGTATGGTGGAAGTGAAGTCGATACCTCAACTCACATCTTACTCTACATTGATGGCAAGCTGGAAAACACTTCACATAAAGCCGTACAAAGAATCGACACTATACTAGATCACAAACAATCTCGCCCGCTCATCTTTGGTCGCAACATGGCTTTCGATTACGATAACAAGCAGATTCGTCAAAAATTCTTCCGCGGTTGGCTCGATGAAATTTTTATTTTCGACGCCGCTCTCGATCAAGAGCAAATTCAGAACCTTATGAATTCGAATTCATTATAATAAGTGAGTTCTACTACAGGAAAATTAATTTTCTGAAAACACCAAACCGAACTCACTCAAATCAACGATTCGGCCATTCATCAATATGAACTAAATCGGCATTTTTTATAACAAAAATGTCAGAACATATGTGTCATCTCCTCTACTGCCTACAATTACTGGCAAAGAATAAAATAACGGAGAAATACATGATCAAAAATTTCATTAAAACATTTGCGCTCATCGCAAGTTTAAGCTTGGGGTTACAAGCACAAGATAACGCTCCCCAAAATATTGCCGGTGTCTACCCCTCCCTAACGATGTATAATAATGAAGGTGAATGTGGAACGGGTGCCCTCGTACCCTGGGGCGACTATTTGTGGGCCATTACCTACGCACCTCACAAACAAAGTGGCTCTTCTGACAAACTTTATCAAATCACTCCAGGCCTTAAGCAAATTATTCGCTCTGAGAGCGTTGGTGGTACTCCAGCTAACCGCATGATTCACATGGAATCTCAACAGCTCAATATTGGCCCCTACTTTATAAAAATGGATGGCACTGTCAGAACTCTCGATCCTAAAAAAATGCCTGGCCGTCACACGGCGACGGCACGTCACCTAACAGATCCTGAGAACAAAGTCTACATCGCCACTATGGAGGAAGGTCTCTACTCCGTAGATGTTAATACCCTGGAATTTACTGAGCATATCAAAGATGGTAATAGGCAAAAAGCGGTTGGCAATGGCGTTAAATCAAAACTACCTGGTTACCATGGTAAAGGGCTTTACTCGGGCCAAGGCTTTCTCATCTACGCAAATAATGGTGAACATGGTCGCGCTGCGATGACTCGCCCCGACACTTCTTCAGGTGCACTCGCTTCTTGGCAGGGAGAAGGAGACTGGAAACTGATTCGTCGCAATCAATTCACCGAAGTCACTGGGCCAGGAGGCATCTATGGCAATGCCAAAGAAAGCGATCCAATTTGGGCCATGGGTTGGGATTATCGCTCACTCATTCTCATGCTTCTACAAGATAAAAAGTGGCATACTTACCGCTTGCCCAAAGCCAGTCATTCCTATGATGGCGCACACGGATGGAATACCGAATGGCCTCGTATCCGCGACATTGAAGAAAAAGACCTCCTTGCCACCATGCATGGCACTTTTTGGAAATTTCCAAAGACTTTCTCTCGTGAAAATTCTGCGGGCATTACGCCACGCTCTAACTACCTCAAAGTTATTGGCGACTTTTCCATGTGGAACGATAAACTCGTTCTCGGCTGTGATGACTCCGCGCAAAAAGAATTCCTCAATCATCGTCCCTTTAAATCAACCAAGGGCGCACCCGTTCAATCTAATTCCAATCTCTGGTTTATTGATCCTGCACTACTAGATCAACTTGGCCCTGTCATTGGACGTGGTTCTGTTTGGCTTCGTGATGATGTGAAGGCTGACCAAGTCAGCGACCCCTACCTCTTCTCGGGTTATGACTATCGTAATATGGTGATAAATCACAATTCAAATAAGCCAGTTAACTTCACAATTGAAGTAGATCTAAAAGGTAATAATCAGTGGACACAACTAGAGAAATTCTCTGTAGAGAAGTCACTCATCCATCAGTTCCCCTCGACACAGAAAGGAGCTTGGATTCGTATTAAGACTGATCGCGATGCCAAGGCGGTCTCCGTTCACTTTAATTACTCAAACAAAGATTCGCGACCTACGCAAAATGATGCCATCTTTACGCCCATCGCAAAAATTGGTGAATCAGTTCAAACAAAAGGCCTTATTCGCAGTAATCGCAAAGTTCTCAGTCTCAAAAATGACCAAGGCTACTTTGCGGTGAACGCAAACTTAGAAATGAATTCAAGTGCAGATCAAGCAGCACTATTCAAAGGTTCTGAGCAACCCAAAAATATCATCAAAGTCGACGAAGCTTCAGCCTTAATAATAGAAGATGGTAAACGCTACCGCATCCCCAAAAATGATGCTTATAAAAACATCGAAGGCCGCATCTGCCGCGAAGTTGCCACTGAGCGCGACCTCTTTAACTTCCACGGAACTTTTTATGAACTCCCTGCTCGCAATGCTCAGGGCTTTGCCAAAATCCGTCCGATTGCGACTCATAACTTAGCTATCGATGACTATGCATCTCATTTCGGCCTCATGTTCATGACTGGCCTTTCTGACCGCAGTAATGATCGTGTGCTTAAAAATGACCAAGCTGCAGTTTGGGCTGGTGTCATTGATGAACTCTGGAAGCTTGGCAAGCCTCGTGGTTTTGGGGGTCCCTGGAAAGCTACTCAAGTGAAAGCGGGTGTTCCATCCGATCCCTACCTGATGACTGCTTACGATCAAAAGTCCGTTGAGCTCAGTTCCGACAAAGACTCTACCATAACGCTTGAAGTCGACATCGATGGTACTGGACTTTGGGTTGGCTACAAAAGTTTCGAAGTCAAAGCCGGCCAAAGTACTTCTTACACTTTCCCTGAAGGCTTCTCCGCCTACTGGGTACGCGCTACTAGCAGCATAGACAGTAAAGCCAGCGCTTTGTTCACTTATGAGTAGATTAAGTCTAGGGAAATGTAAAGAGTGGAAACTTAAGCTTATTTCTAAATTTTTTAGTCTGGCCCCGAGGGCTCCTCGGCCACCGGAGGTATTTATTATCTCGGGCTCCGCCCCACACCCCGCTTAAGGTACTGCCGTACGGGCCAAAAGTTTTCATCAGCCTGTGTGGCAACACCCCTTAAGAATCCCTACGCTAGTCGCTACACTCCTTCGCTTACTCTTTAAAAAAGATCTAAAATATGAAAAAAATTATTATCTTCTTATTCTTATCAGCACAGCTCCTCTGCGCCACTGACAAGCCCAATATCATCCTTATTGTAGTGGATGATCTGGGTTATGCCGATATGTCTCATACCAATACTGTAAACGATGTATCGACACCTAATATCGATGCTCTGGCTGAATCTGGCTTTAGTTTTTCAAATGCCTATGCCACTGCGCCGATCTGCAATGCCTCGCGAATTGCTATCATGACTGGCGCTTACCAACAGCGTCAGGGTCAGTATTGGTATGGCGGCCAAGGTTTACATAATCCTCGTTTCACAACAATTGCCGAGACTCTAAAAGAAAAAGGCTACGCGACCGGACTCGTGGGAAAGTTCCATCATGGAAAAACCGATCATATTGATGGTCGAGGCGTTCCATTGAATCACGGCTTTGACTTTTTTTATGGCTTCAGCGGCGGCACCAAGCATTACCTCCATCACAAAGATAGCTACCAAGACCGGAATCTCCATGAGGGGCCCATGTATGTGCAGAGAGAGAAAAAGAACGTGGAAGGTTTTACTACTGAGCTCTTTGGTGAGCAGGCCCGTTCATTCATCAACAAAAATAAGGATAAGCCCTTTTACCTGCACCTCTCCTTCAATGCCGTCCATAACTTCACTCATCAATTACCAGAGAGTTATATAAAAGACAAAGGCCTCAAGGGCTTTGCCGATAATGAGAGCAAGAAAACCTATTGGCAATGGCGTCAAAAAATCGGCTATCCGGCTCACCCCGAGGGACGAGATTACTACCTTGGCCAACTCTATTTTCTCGATCGTGAAATTGGCTTAGTTTTGAAAGAGCTCGACAAGCTAAAACTCACAGATAACACCGCCATTTTCTTCATCAGTGATAATGGTGGATCTTTGGTTACCTATGCCAATAACGGTAAATTAAATGGCGGTAAGTACACCTTATTTGAAGGCGGAAACCGAGTACCCTTCATCATAAAGTACCCGAAAATAAACAACACGAAAAAAGTCCTTGATTCACTTACGAGTACCATGGACATATATCCCACTATTTGTTCTTTAGTGAACGCTAAAACACCCCCTCATCTCGATGGTATAAATCTATTGCCCATCCTATCTAATGAAGTGAAGTTCAAAAACCGAAGTTTATTCTGGGACACCAAACTTCAGCAAGCCATGCGGAAAGGAAAGTGGAAGTATCTCAAAACCAACAAAACACCCAACAAGAGATTACAAATAACAGAAACCCCGCGAGGAGAATTCCTATATGACCTCGAGCTTGACCCAGGAGAGAAAAATAACCTCATCTCAAAGTACCCCGAAGTCGCCCTCGAGCTCAAAAAACACCTAGAAAATTGGCGAAATGAAATAAAAACAGATAAATAAACCTACCAAACAAGTCTTCATTATATAGGCCATAAGACCACCCAAATCGTTTCATAACCACATCCAAGGAATTGACCTTAACATGATAAAATATAAGCTTAATAAAATAAAATTATCCTACACTTTATTATTAGTATGTTCATTGACTTTTCTTCATTGCACAAGTTTCGCTGCTGACTCAGTAAAGCCAATACATAATAACACTCCTACATCAATACTTTGCCTAGGAGATTCCATTACCGAAGGGGGTGCTACATTCAAAGTTTATCGTCACCCACTTTACAAGAAACTGATTAAATCAGGCTATAATGTAAAATTCATTGGACCGAAAAGTTCTGTTGAAGATGGCATTCGACTTGGCCACGCTGGCTATGGTGGCAAAAATGCTGAACAGATCAATGCTAAATTCAAGGGTATCTACAAACAATATCCTGCCGATATTATCCTTATCCATTCAGCTCATAATTATACTCAAGAACAAAAACCCATAAAGACGGTTATTGCAAGTTTAAAATCAATCATCGCTAGCGCAAAAGAAGTTAATCCTGAGGTGATTATATTAATAGCTAGAGCGATTCCTAGTGGTAAACTCCCTAAATATGCCTATCTACCCAAACTTAACCAAGAAATAACTTTACTTGGTAAAAGTATGAAATCAACAAGAATAATTATTGTAGATCAAGACAAAGGCTTTAACTGGAAGACTGACACTATAAAAGACAATGTTCACCCTAATGCCTTCGGAGCGGAAAAAATGGCGGAAAAATGGTTTGAAAGCTTACAGACTGTATTAGTGCAGCAATAAGTATATAATATGTACCATCAAATGATGGTGCATATTAATTCATAAATTTATTGAGTTTTAGTCCAAACTGGGCGAGCGTTTGCGGTGATTTCTGCATCGAGTTCTTGCATGCGTGACTTGAGTTTTGCTACAAGTTCAGTTTGCTGCTCCGCAAGATTATTTTTCTCTGACATATCACTTTCTAAATCAAAAAGGAATAAAGCTTCTGCTTGGCTTTTTTTCTTGTTTTTAGATTTCTTAGCTTTTTTCACTAAGAGTTTCCATTTACCTTGACGCAGACCTTCAAGATCACCACTTCTTGAGTAATAAATAAATTCATTTCTCGCACTCTTCTCTGACTTTCCTGTAATAAGTGCGGATTGATCAATGCCATCGATTTTATTCTTTCCTGGCAGAGTGGAAGAACTCAAGGCTGCAAATGATGGGAGTAAATCAATTGTCGTCATAAGCTCGTTTGTTTCTGTTCCCGCAGGAATTAAACCTGGAGCCCACATGACACAAGGAACGCGTTGACCGCCCTCAAATGTCGTACCTTTACCATCTCTTAACTCACCTGCAGAACCACCGTGATGCTTAAAAGGAAGCCATGGACCATTATCACTTGTGTAGATGACAATCGTATTTTTATCTAAAGCAAGCTCTTTTAACTTAGCAGTTATGCGACCTACTTGATCATCCATGTGTTCAATCACGTTGATGTAAGCACGCTTTGGGTCCGGATCACGAATTTCATCGGGAACATAGAGGGGAATATGCGGCATAGAATGTGGGAGGTAAACAAAGAAAGAATTATCCTTATTCTTTTCAATAAAACTTATAGCTTTATCTGTGTAACGGCGAGTCACTGTACGTTGATCAACAGGAAGCTCAACAATCTTGTCACCTTCCATCAAAGGCGTTTTCCATTTTGTCAGAGTCGACTCAGGATCATTCCAAAGAATATCCATACCATCTGCGCCGCCCTTTGGTTTATTTTTATTATCCGGGTGATTCATATCATTGGAATAAGGAATGCCATAATACTCATCAAAACCATTACTGATAGGCAGAGTTTCGGGGTGGTGGCCCAAATGCCATTTACCATAACAGGCCGTTGCATAACCAAGTGATTTAAAGTGATCTGCAATCGTGTATTCTGCTGGATTAAGTCCCGTTTTTGAACCAGGAAACAAGACTCCCTTGTGAAGCCCCACACGCTTTGGATAACTTCCCGTCAAAAGCGCTGAACGAGATGGCGTACAAACTGGCGATGCCACCATAAAACTTGTGAACTTACGTCCCTCTTGAGCCATTTGGTCGATATGGGGAGTCTTAATTGTCTCGGAGCCAAAACAGCTTAAGTCACCGTAGCCTTGGTCATCGGCAAAAATTAAAATCACATTGGGTTTTGCTGCCCAAGCATTTAGAGCAAAGAAGAAAAGAAATAAACTGTATATCGTTTGATGCATTATTGGCCTCGTGGTTAATTTGTCTGATTTAAATACACCATAACATCAAGCAAATTACATCAAAGCAATTTTTAACATTAATTTTAGCTAAATTATGATCTTTATAGCTATTTCTTAGTTCGTCGGTTTGCTTCAGGGTTTCCCGCATCACCATCATGAGCTATCATGATTGGAAATTGATCATTCCACCACTTGCTATAGGCTTTCTTCATTTCTGCAACTAATTCGGGGTACTGAGAACTCAAATCATTCTTATTAGCGGGGTCATTTTTTACATCAAAAAGCTGCCAGTCTTTAGAAACGCCCCAGTGAAATTGAGCATTCTTTGTCGTGTAGGTCGCATGCTGAAACCCTTTTTTAACATTTCGTAAAGTTGTACATTGGCTTGGGTATTTTTTACAAGTTTTGTCTTCACAGCCCTCACTATGAACTAAAAGGAAATTGCCTTTGCGCACTCCGCACATGG
This sequence comes from Lentisphaera marina, assembly GCF_028745505.1. Classification (GTDB taxonomy): domain Bacteria; phylum Verrucomicrobiota; class Lentisphaeria; order Lentisphaerales; family Lentisphaeraceae; genus Lentisphaera; species Lentisphaera marina. The sequence goes on from NZ_JAQZZL010000001.1 coordinate 243,722, forward strand.
CGAACTTGTGAGCCTCAGCAGTTCCACTTGGCCAACGTCCGACATTTTGGTAAAGTAAGCGATTATCATGAGCCCATTCGCCTTTTTGTAAAAGCGGCAAGAGGCTAAAGCCTTCAAGTTCCTTCTTAGTTTCCTCAGGAATTGCGACATCCGCAATTTCACATAAAGTCGGAAGTACATCCAAATGAGCAGTTAAATTATTCACTGTTTGGGGCTTCCACTTCGCTGGCCAACGCCAAAAAGAAAAGGCTCTTGTACCACCTTCCCAAATAGTGCATTTCGGTCCACGCATACCTGCGTTATAAACATCGAGGCCCACCGTCACACCATTATCATTCATAAAAATAACAATCGTATCCTCGTACATTTTTTGTTCTTTTAGAAAAGTATCTAAGCGTCCAAGATTGTCATCAATATTCTCGATCATTGCCAAATAGGCTGCATGACTTTCATTCAATCCTTTAGCTTTGTATTTCTCCAACAAGTCGGCGGGTGCACCGAGAGGCGTATGAGGTGAATACGTGCATAAGTACAGAAAAAAAGGCTGATCTTTACTCTCAGTAATAAAAGTCATAGCTTCATCAAAAAAAGCATCTTCACGAAAGCCCTTGCTTTGAAAACGCTTACCATTGCGAATCATCTCCACATCAAAATGATTATGTGGTCCTTTTGCGTTCTTCGCATACCAATCAAAACCTCGGTGTTGAGGGACATAACCTGTACCACCGCCAAGGTGCCACTTACCAATAAAACCAGTCTTATAACCAGCCGTTTTGAGTAAGTAGGGTAAAGTTACGGCATCTTTATGCAAGTGCTCACGTGGCTGAATCGTATGAGTCACACCATTCTTAAACTCATGCATCCCCGTCAATAAAGCTGCGCGAGTTGGTGAACAAGATGGACTCACATAAAAGCGATCGAAGCGCACGCTTTCTGCATGCATCTTATCCATACTCGGCGTATCCAGATACGGGTGCCCATGCACAGCTATATCGCCATAACCCTGATCATCTGTTAGAATGAAAATGATATTGGGTTTTTTATCGCTATCCTTGATGCCTTCTTGCCCAAAAACTGACAATGAAAATAACAACATTAACAGTGCTGTTTTAAAAAAATTGCTTGTATTCATCATTAAAAAAATCTCTTTCTTATTCATTTGTTCCGAGCTTAATTTTAAACTCAGCTTTAGATGCCAAATATCTTCTTGACCTAACATAATTTATTGTAGATATATAAAACACATTTAGTCCATAGCTGTTACGGTTTCAAAATCAAAAATAAGGTAAAAACATATTGATTGCTTTAAAAAATGATCTTGGTAAACCTTCTTTCTTGTATAGATTAGTATGAGCTCGATTTTGTTGCTAGGTATATCTCAGCCTACAAATATAAGCAACAATTTCTTCACTTTTTATTCAATTCCTCAATCGTCCAAGGCGCCTTGCGCTTACGATACTTTTTGCGAACCAGTCTTACGTCGTTCTCTGTAAGCATCCTTGCTGAATTGCCCCAGGAATTGCGAATATAGGTCAAAACTTCTCCCAAATACTTATTATCGTTATTCTTTAGAGCCTCCATGGCCCCAGGATAAGTTTTGCCGTCAATTGGCCCCGTTAATCCATGTAAAGCAATTCGGATAAGTTTATCTGGGGCACCGATAACTCGTTTTGAGCCCTTCAAAGGCGCTGCCAACATCATATCTGTACCCGCCATTTGTACCCCTTCACCATTTTGTCCGTGACAGGCAAAACACAAAGATTTATAATGCTTCTCTCCCGCTTGCATGGTTCTCTCAAAAATTGGCCCTTTGCCTTTGAGTGCATCGACAAATTGCTGATGCTTACGCTTTGCTTCATCATCCTTGGATTTTTGCGCTATATGCAATTTAAGCACTGAGTTTTGAGCGTGCTTCTTTTCAAAATCACGTAAAAACTTCTCTCTAAGTTCTTTGGGACCATAAGTAATCATACTCCAATAAGCTTGCTGCAATACTTCCGGTCTCGTTTCATCTTTTAAGATCGTTTCATAAGCCGCTAAGGTACCACGATCAGAATTGCTGAGAAAGGGGTCTGATGCCTGTAGACCATGAACTACTAAACGCGTATCTGAATCATTTCTCAAAAACTTCAAGCTAAATCCTGGGCCGATAGCACCGAGTCCATCCAGAGTCCAGAGGATCTCGATTTGTTCTTGAGTATTTTTTGAGCGATTGAATGCCGCGCGTAAATTTCCGTATAGTTCTTTTTCATTTCTTAAAACGATCAATTTTCGCACTGTTGTTCTTATCGATCCATTTTCATGTCCTAAATAAGGAATTAATTCTTTCGTTGCCATCTCGAGAAATTTTGGATGAGTAAAAGTTTTCTTATGCCCTTTGGGAACCAAACGATAAATGCGCCCCATGCCTTTATTTTTAGCAAGTCCATATTCATCTATCACCTTGCGTAGGTAAGAACCTTTTGCGGTCCAATTCCCCTCTTGTATAATACCGCGATACATATCCACAATATAGAGTGCTCCATCTGGCCCAGTCTTAAGGTTGACTGGACGAAAGTTGGCGTCGGTCGAACGGATAAACTCACTTTTAGGGTAAGGATTATTGAGTTGACGGTAGCCCTGTGATTTATCTATTTTTGCCATTCTCACTAAACGGCCAACAGGCTCACAGATAAGGTAATTACCATAAAACTCTGGCATCAACTCACCTCTATAAACACCATGGCCACAAGCGGCTGTCATGTGATTGAGTGTATTGTCCTTACGTATACGAGCTAGTCCCCCTTGTGAATCAGGAATATTGTCGATCGGCCAAACTTCATTAAAGCCTTTTTCTAACTCCTCTGGAAATTCAGATCGCGTGTACTTTGTAGGACTTTGAAAAAACTGAAAGCTTTCTTCGCGCCCAGAATGACCCGTGGCAAAATGGCCATCATCATCACAAGCGAGCCCCCATTGAGTACTCACACTACCACGCTCATCACTTACAACTTTCCCATCGACAATTTTGAAGCGTTTCGTTCCCTTGGTGACATAAATCCAGTTATCTAAATTCCATATCAAGCCACTAGCCTGATGCTCTAAGTTACCTTGTTTGGGGCCACCTTTATACCAAAGCTTTTTTTCATCTGCTTTACCATCATTATTTGTATCGCGATACGCATAAATATCTAGCGTATTCGTCTCACAAATAAGGATTCGATCATCGAGGGGAAGAATCATTCTAGGCAGTAGCAAGCCATCAACAAAGACCGATGATTGATCCATTTTGCCATCACCATCTATATCGCTCAATTTCATCACACGACTGGTACGTTCAAACTGTCCCGTGGCATCGGCATCCTGCATATACGTACTCATCTCAATCACATAGAGATTGCCATTGGCATCCCATACACAATCCACCGGTTCTTTAATCATCGGTTCTGAAGCCACAACTTGTAGTTCATAGCCCTTCGGCACCTGGATTTTCTTCAGACTTTCTTCGGGTGATAAAGCTTTTACTAAAGCGTATTTATCCGCGGCAGTCCCGTACAGGGACAAAAGAACTAATATGTAAAATATGCGCATAGCGATCATCCAAATAATTGATTTGAGTTCTGTGAATCTGAGAAAGTTAAGGTCTTGTTCATGATGGGCCTTTGAAATTTTATTGAGTTAATAATGGTTTTATATCAATACTAAACACAGAATAATTTATTTAGTTACTGTATAAAGAATATTTTTAACTGTAAAAAGAATTCTCTATTTTATTTAAAAGACTAGAGAAACAGCATATCTTTTTTGATCAGTCTCAACGCTGAATCCGAGCGCTAGCTTTAAGAAAAATTAGAACAAAACTTGTAAGCGACCTAATGACACTTAAACTTTTACCTCACAGCCTAATACTAAGCAATACATGTAACCTTGAGTTTTTATGGAAAAAAAATACAACACACGTCAAACACTTTTGTCAAAAATTGTGCAGGCTGATGATGATCATTCATGGGAAGAATTTGTCCAATATTACCAAGGCTATATCTATGCCGTCATTCGCAATCTCGGTGTTAAGCAAGAACTGATTGAGGATTTACTGCAAGATGTCTTACTCAAAATCTGGAAATCTTTACCCAATTATGAATACCGCAAAGGCGAATGCACTTTTCGAACGTGGTTATGCCTTGTAATTAAAAGTATTGTTTATAATTATTTCCGTAAAAAATCGACCCGAAATGATGCTAAAAATACGGATTACGACGCTACGCTTCACAGTCTTGATGCCATTACTGAGCCGGAAATAAATATCATTGCCGAAAAAGAATGGAAAATTTACGTCTCTAATCTGGCTTGGAATAATGTGAAAGACGAATTCCCACAACGCTGTAGAGAAATTTTTGAAGCCTCCATTCATGAAGCAAATAATGAAATCTTAGCCAAACGCTTTGATATAACTGAAAGCTCCGTTCGCGTTTATAAGTCTCGAGTCAAAAAAGTCTTGCTCCGAGAAATGTCACGCTTAAACCACGACCTAGGAGCTTAGTCGTCCAAACATGAGTCAAGGTAATGAGTATTTCGATGAAAAATTAGCTGATTTCTTTGATGAGCTCGATGACCTCGATAACTTACCGATCCTCGATACTATTGCCTCCATCACCGAGCGTTATTGTGACTTCAAATATCTTGATGAGGGTGGAATCAAAATCATCCATAGTTGCCGTGATTTAAAAACTGGTCGTGAAATAGCCATGGCCAGTTTAAAGGAATCTGCCAAAGACCCTGAAAAAGAATTGTTTTTAAAAGAAGCTCGCCTAACGGCAGCTTTGCAACATCCAAATATCATCCCATTACATGATTTAGGACTCAAGGGCGAGCAGCCCTGGTTCACAATGAAACTGGTTTCTGGAGCATCTTTAGAACAAGTTTTAAAAAACCTAAAAAACGGTAAATCTCAGCAACTCGACAATCTCAGTGAACGCTTAGATCTTTTCTTAAAAGTCTGTGATGCCATTGCTTACGCACATTCTAGGGGTGTCCTTCACCTCGATATTAAGCCCGATAATATACAAATTAGCGATTATGGCGATGTCTTAGTCTGTGATTGGGGACTCGCCAAAGTTATGGCCTCAGTTTGTGACGAAGAACTTCTAGAATGTTACACCTTTAATCCCAAGGATATTGATTTAACTATTGATGGCCTTGTTAAAGGAACTCCAGGCTATATGGCTCCCGAACAAACCCGTTTGATAAAAGCTAAAAAAGGTATTCATACCGACATCTTTTCTTTGGGCTGTGTGCTCTACAAGATCTTGACTTTAGAAAAGCCCTTCAAGGGTGCCGACTTAATGTCGGTGATGAATAATACCGTCAATGGTAAATTTCCTAAACCCAGCGAGATCAATCCCAATGTTCCTTTATCCCTCGAAGCCGTTTGCTTAAAGGCTCTCTCCACTGATCCACAAGATCGCTATGCGAAGGTCATTGACTTACAGAAAGAAATTTCAGATTACCGCCAAGGCTTTGCGACCAACGCAGAAAATGCCACATTATTGACTTTAACACGCCTTTGGTATAAACGGCACCGTACGCTCAGTATTGCCTCGATAATTATCACTATCATCAGCCTTTGCACCGCCTTTTTTGCCTTCAACAACCTTAAACTCGAAAAACTTAATGCCCAACAAACTTCCGTAAGATTAAAACTCGAAGCGGACAAACTGCAGTTGGAAAATGAATTTCATAAAAAATTTAATAAGGGTGCCGCTCCACGTTTTCTGCGAAGAGCTCAAATTGCTTTCGACACCTATAATTTTGACGACGCCGTAAACTTTTGTGATAGTGCAGTAGAACTCGACCCGAGTTTAAGCGATGCCTGGGCTTTAAAAGGCCTGCTTCACATCATTCACGAAGAATTCGGTGCAGCGGTATATGCCTTAAATAAAAGCCAGCAAAAAAACACTTTAAATCAACTAGCTAATGATTTTTTCCAAATAAAAAAAGACGATCAACAAGCGCTCTCCCTCGAGCATTTTGTGGACTTATTTCATCGATCGACAAATTCTGGTCTAATGAACTTAAGTGGAGCTTTAATTCATAACAAAGCCTATAGCAAGGTCCCCCTCAAGGAACGTATTGAATTTTGTAAAGCCATCATTCCAGTTCACAACGAAAAAAGTTTACGCAGACATCGCGGTAATAAAAATTTGAACTTCTCCTATGATCCAAAACTTAAAAAACTTGACCTCTCGAATAATCCTTGGGTGCAAGCTGCTTTAATTGTACAAAATTTCCCCGCTCATGTTGCCGATTTCTCTCATACAGGAATCAAAAACTTCATCTGTTTTAGGCATCAACCACTCCGTTCACTCAATGTAAGTGGAACACAAATTATTGAGCTTCGAACTTTAGAAAACAAAGATTTAATAAGCTTAAATCTCTCTTACACTTCAATTGGAAACCTCACCAAATTAAGAGAACTCCCCCTGCTAAAAAAGCTCAACATCAGCCACTCTGCGGTAAGAAACACCGGTATTTTAAAAGAGCTCCAAGAGCTAGAGAGCCTCACCATTCACCCAGGACAACTCACAGCTCAGGACCTAAAAAAATTAAATCCTGCGACAAAAGTTATTTATTCAACAAAATAAGCTGCTTTGGCTGTATAAACACAGCAATAGACTGTAAAATCCATTGATAGACAAATTCTGCACTCTACATTTACTTCATGAATTTTTATCAAAATAGTCCATTCACTTTCCTCGAAGGAAGTCAAATAAATTTTGACTCCTCTTGGATAAAAGAGCTCGAAAGTTCCAGCTCATACAAACTCATATACCTGAATGAAGGCGAAATCACTCTCTCCGTCAGTGGCAATAGCATCCCACTAAAAAAGCGATCTCTCTACCTTATACCCCCTAATCAGGCCATTAGCTTTCATAGTCAATCGACTGGAGAAATCTTTCATTGTTCCTTTGAATGCTCCTTTCCCAAACAACTTGATCTTTGCGCTCACCGCAAAAGTTTTGAGAGCCTACCCTCAGAGAATCCCGTTTTCAGCCGAGAACTTTTCAATCGACTCATCAACCCAGATTTGGATGATTATGAGCGTTCTAGCATCCTTCAACTTTTGCTCTACCCCTTCATTAAGCAAAGCCAACGCAAGAGCCAATCAAAAGCATTCCATCGCTTGCAAGTAGTTTTTAATTACATCGACAAAAATATTAACTACTCACCAAGAATCGAAGATTTGGCGAAGCTGCTTGATCTTGATAAAAACTATTTCTCTAGCTTCTTCCGTAAAAACATGGGCGTTTCCCCCGGCCAATATATTCAGCAAAGAAAAATCCTCGTAGCTTGTACGATGCTACAAAATCACTCCAGCGTATCAAAAATATCTAAAGAACTCGATTTCTACGACACCGCGCATTTCTGCCATATCTTCAAAAAAGAAATGGGCGAAACCCCGAAAAATTACTTGAAGAGAATTAATGTTAGCTCTAAATGAAAAAGCTTATTTAGAGCTCCAGACTTCGCTCTAATACCGACAAACACAAGATATTTATTAAACTTGTAGGTTTATTTTAGCTGATTTTTGAAACAGTATTATTAAACCCTATTTTGTCGCGTCCCACATGCTGCCTCGAACGTCATTCAGTATAGCCCCGTAAGGCACCACTGTACTCATAAGCTGCAAGCCCTCCACGTGTCCATCAACCATAAGGTAATTCAGCTTATTACCTCCATCATGTAGCATTGGGTTCACCGAGTTATTAGAATTAAGATGTGCGCCTGATCGAGCACTTAGGTATTTTCTACCTAAATGGTTACTTGAATGAATATATTCATAAAGCATGATGGTTTCAGCTGGATCACCTATTTGGCTAAGGTTGGATGAATCACCGTTATTGTTATTGTGAATACCTATCTCACGATTATTAACCCCTGTATAATAACTCGGGATATAAGTACGACCTACCCTGGCACCCCACCTGCCTGGTTCTTCAACTGGACACCTATACACGGCACCATAATCATCACCATAGGTAGCTAGCGCTAAGCCATTCGCCTGTTTTTCTGTATCGCTTAAAGTTTCACGACCATCGTAGCCCGCGAGTTGATCATCCCAAGTCCTTCTACTAGGACTGATAGAAGATCCGGGGAAATAGCCCTCGCCATCAGTTGTATAAATGAATATGGCTGTCCCTAGTTGTTTTAGTTGGTTAACACATACGGCGTTTCTAGATTTTTCCCGTGCTTTACCAAGAGTAGGTAAAAGTAGAGATGCGAGAATACCGATAATGGCCACCACCACGAGTAATTCAATCAATGTAAAGGGCTTGTGTAAACACCTTCCATTTTTACTTTTCGATAATACCATTTTCATAAAGGCCTCATAAGTATTTGATTAGATTAAACTATCAAACCCACAAAAAAGCCCTCTGATACTGTATGGTAATATTTATATACTCCTGAATCCGTGAGCTGATCTTAAAAAACAGCTTAAAAACAAGAAAACCTGTTGGTTTATAGTAATTTAAGTTACGACACCAAAATCACCCAACAGGTTTTCTCATGAATAAAGCATTTAAACTCGACACAGGCAATGATTCCCTTCACAGTATTGGCGGAATATTTTTAGGTGGCCAAGTCCTTCAACAAAGTGAAATTGACGATGAGTTCAATACAGATCACAAGGCCAATCATATCTTTCAAGATCTAGATATTTTCAAATCACAGGTGGGGTTACTGATTCAGGGGCGTGAACGCTTCACAGATATTAGTCAGTTTCGTGAAAACGAAGTCTTTATGAAATCACTTGGATTAAACAAAGTTCCATCCGAGGAACGTTTGCGTCAACGACTAGAAATCATGTCTTCTGAGCATGAAGTGCATTTAAAATCAGCGAATACAAACCTGCTCAAAAAACAGTGTATAGGTAATATATCAAAAGGGGGGATGAATTTTATTCCACTCGATATGGATGTATCACCCATGGATAACTCCGGTAGCCATAAAGAAAATGTGAGTTGGACATATAAAAATCATGACGGATTTTCTCCCATGTTTGCCTACCTTGGAACTGAGGGCTTTATGCTAAATAATGAGCTGCGTCCAGGTTCACAGCATGCACAAAAAGGGATGCCAGAGTTCTTAGATGACAGCTTTACTATGATCAAAAAATTAAAGCTTAAGCACCCCGTACTACTTCGTTTAGATTCCGCTCACGATGCTGAGGTTAATTTCGGACACCTTCCTGATGATCAATATTTTCTGATTAAACGGAACCTTAGAAAGGAATCTAAAGAACAGTGGCTATCCAACGCACGGCGTTTAGGGCGACAGCTTAAATCTCGAGATGGTAAGAGTGTCTTTGTCGGTGAACTCCATCACAAACATCCTGGAAACAATGAAGAACATAAAGTGGTTCCTGTTATTTTTAAAGTTACGGAACGACTCGAAGATCAAGATGGCAATCGACTTTTGATGCCAGAAATCGAAGTGGAGACCTATTGGACGAATTTACCTTTAGAAGCCGAGGATGTGATCGAACTTTATCACGATCATGGAACCAGTGAGCAGTTCCATAGCGAATTGAAGAGCGATATGAATGTAGAGCGTTTACCCTCAGGGAAATTTAAAGCGAATCAATTCTTTTTGCACTGCGCTATGCTCGCTTTTAATGTGCTCAGAGTCATTGGTAATCACCTTATCCATAATAAATCTTTGGCTCCAATTAAAATCAAAGCCCAACGACGCCGCCTACGGTGCGTGATACGTGACTTGATTTTAACCGCTTGTAAACACGTAAAGCACGCAGGAGATGAAACTCTCAAGTTTGGTCGACATAGCCCTTGGTTTAAGCTGTATCAAAAAATATCATTTAGCCTTTAATCCACTAATAAGAAGTTTATTGCAAAGCTCTTTTATTGAGTTTTGTGCTTTACTCTGTCCAAGTTGGGTGAATTGCCTTAGAAATTGCTATATTTACTATCCTTAGACACCTGATCACGAGCGATAGGCTTAAGAAATAAGGACATCTCACAATCTGGGATAAAAACGATCTAAGAATTACTCGACCAAACAATTATCTCATGAATCTCAAAACCTGATCACGGATTCAGGTTACTGTATAATTATTATTTATTTTATGATTAGGCCTAAATTAAATCGACCTCCATAAAGAACGATTATCAAAAAGACAAGCGACCAATAAACACAAAAATATACAATTTTATAAAATCTAAATATTTCCTTTTTCTTCGTGATTAGTAGTAGCAAACTGGAAAAGTTCTGGTTAGTCAGTGACAAAGCAAATAATTAAATCAGCTAAACATCAATACGATTTATAGAATTATATCAGTTTTGAATTACAGCCCGTATACTTAACAAGTGCCAAACAGCTAAAAATAGAATTAACATGGAAGCCATATGAATTTTCTTAACACTCTCAATCGCTTATCTAGCCTCATTATTTGCACTAGTTTTAGTCTATATGCAGCTAATGAAACCACCTCAGAAAATAAAACTTGGCGTATCGCGAGCTCTGAAGAATGGGCCCAAGCCTCGGATGAAATCCAAGGCCTCACAACTGAAAACGACCTCCTCAGCCTTCGTGATCAAGCAGGACTCTACAAAAGCAAACTGCAAAGATTTAATTCAAAGAGCTCGGCTCAATCATTAACCATCAGTGCATCAACAATGTGGGAAAACTGGGAGCCAACAAAGACAAAAATAACTCCACCCACCCTTGGTGACGCCCCCATTTTCCTCGTCAAAGGCCCCAATGATTATTGGATTATGGGCCGCAATAAAGCAGCTAAAGGCAAGTCTAAGAAATTTAAAGCAAAAGAAACAACCCTAGAAGGTTTTGATACTCCACTAAAAACCACCCCCTTCCCCAATCTTTTCAATGCTCCCGGCGGCTTGACCAAATCGCAAGGAGGCTACCACGCCTGGCAGAGCCGCGATATGGTTAACTGGGTTCATCATGGCTCAGTCACTCCCAAGCACGCAAAATGGTCCACCACGGCCGAATTTGTCGATGGGAAAACCTACATTTATTATGACTTCCCCAATGATCAGGACCCCCACCTCTACATCGACGACGACCTCACTGATGGCAAACCTGGCAAGGATATGGGCATGGTTTTCAAAGACCCCTCCGATGGCTCAGATTGCGCCATCATTCGCGACCTCGACGGCAAATTCCACCTCATTTATGAAGATTATAGCCCCATCAATGCAAGGAAACATTCCTGGGATTCCCCACTAGCGGGGCATGCCGTCAGTGAAGACGGTAAAGACAAGTTCAATATCCTTTCTCCTGCCGTAGATGATCGTACCGAACCCACCGGGAAATTTGCTGAATACCCCCACCCCCACTGGCATCTTGAAGATCCGAAAAACTTCCCTGGAAAAACGATACAAGAAGAAAATCGCGAGTATCGCCTTAAAAAGGGCGATACTCGAGCCTTTGCTAAATACGAAATACACGCGCCCGAACAAAATGCCTATGGTGATTGGGCGGCTATTTCCATTGGCGGTCAATACTACCTCGTGGGTGACTATCATCCCGCTCATAAAAAAATCCGCATCGGCATTTTTACCTCTCCGAGCATAGATCAAAAATTTGAACTCATCGGTGAATTGGGAGATGGCCACCCCGACCCAGACATCGGCTTTGCCGAAGGTAAATTCTACCTCATCAACCAAACCAAACATGATTACGTCAGTCCTGGTCCATGGGTCGAGAAAGTAGAAGCTCGCGTCGGTGTCGACACCACCAATGATGGCAAAGCCGATAGTTGGAGTGATTGGCAAGAAATCAAGGAAAGCTACGACTACATCAAAGGCTTCTCCAAGCAAGTCAAACGCATTCCCGCATCAATGGATTTGAGTCAAGTCCCCGAGGGCTATGGTTTCTGCTTTGAACTCAAACTTAGCGATACCACCAAAAACAAATCAAAACCCATGCTCGATAGTATCAACATCGAGTTTAAATAATAAAAGACGACGGGACCAATGAGAATATTCAGACTCATTTTTATTTGCTCGACCTTAGTAAGCGCTATGGTTTTACAGGCTAATCAAAGCTCGGAACAGACAGCAATCAATCTAAAAGCAGACATCGTCTACAAGACGATTGCGGATAACAAGCTACACCTAGATCTCTTTTATCCAGCGTCTGAACTTAGCGGTCCTTACCCCCTAGTCATCTACACTCACGGCGGAGGGTGGGCTGCGGGCAGTAAGAATAAGGCTCAAGGCCGTTCAAATATCGCCAGAACCGTTCGCGGCCTAACTGACGCCGGCTTTTGTGTCGCTGCAGTTCAATACCGCCTCTGCAAAGATGGAAAAACCAGCATCCGCGATTGTGTCACCGATTCTATCGATGCCCTACGCTACTTGGCCAAAGAGAGCAAAGCTCTCCATCTCGATCCAAACCGAGTTTTCACTTATGGCGACTCTGCGGGTGGCCAGCTAGCCCAAATGTTACTGCTTAGCCAAGCAAGTGACTTTCCGGGGGCTGCTGAACTCGCGGGGCAGCACTACACCATGCTTGGCGGTGTTTCCTGGTATGGTCCCTGTGACTTCGAGAAAACCCAGCTCTTCAATCACGATGACCGTCCAAAATTCCGCGATCGCTTTGGACCTCGAGTCCTCAAGTCTGAAACTAAGCCTAAAGATAAACTGCGCTTGTACCGTGAAGTCAGCCCCGTTAATTACCTTCAAAAAACTAGTCCCCCATTGCTCATGATTCAGGGTGACGGAGATACCACTATTCCCGTCAAGCACGCCTATTACATGAAAGAAAAGGCTGATCTGATTGAAGCACCCGTAGAAATTATGATCATCAAAAATGCTGGACACAATTGGCGAAAGGCCGATGGCTCAAGCCCCATTGAACCATCCCACGATGCTATCATCAAACGCACCATTGACTTCTTAGTCAGTGAACTAAACCGAAGTAGAGACTAACAATGAGAAACAGCGCCTTATCGAACATTATTTCTATGACCATGATTATTGGGATAATAAGCTCTTTTATCACTAATGTAATGGCTGAGGAAAACACGGTTTATAAGCCCAACATCATCTACATTATGGTAGATGACCTCGGCAAAGAATGGATCAGCTGCTACGGCGCCGAAGACATTCAGACTCCAAATATTGACGCCCTGGCTGCAACAGGAATGAAATTTAATAATGCTTATTCCATGCCCGCATGTACACCTTCGCGCACGACTCTTCTAACTGGCAAATACCCCTTCCGAACGGGCTATGTCAATCACTGGGATGTGCCGCGCTGGGGAATTGGCTATTTCGACTGGAAACAGAAAGAGAACACCACCTTTGCTCGTTTGATGAAAGAACAAGGCTACGCCACTTTTGCAACAGGTAAGTGGCAACTCAATGATTTCCGGCTAGAGCCACTAGCGATGCAGAAACACGGCTTTGATGATTGGGCCATGTGGACGGGTTGTGAAACTTCAAAGGATAAACAACACGAGAAGAAATCGACCCAACGCTACTGGAATGCTCATATCAACACCAAAGAGGGATCAAAAACCTACGAGGGTAAATTCGGGCCAGACATCTACACCGATCACCTAATCAAGTTCATGCGTCAGCACAAAGACAAGCCCATGTGCCTCTATTACCCCATGGTACTACCTCATACACCTGTGGCTGCCACCCCTGACGAACCCAAGGCCAAAGGCGTGCTCGGCAAGCACAAAGCCATGGTACGCTACATTGATAAGATGGTGGGTAAACTAGTAAAAGAGTTGGATGATCTCGGTATTCGTGACCGCACTATTATAATTTTAACTACGGACAACGGCTCTGCACCGCCTCCTCGTGGTGTCATTGGCACCCGAAATGGAAGAAAAATTGTGGGCGCAAAATCGACGGAAACGGAAGCCGGCGTCAACGCTCCCTTTATTGTTAACTGCCCGGGGCTCGTCCCAGCTGGAGTCGAAACTGATGCCCTCACCGATTTTACGGATATCCTCCCTAGCTTTGTAGAACTTGGCGGTGGTGAAGTCCCTAAAGATCTTATTATCGACGGCTCCTCTTTTGCGCCCTTAATCTTGGGTGAAAAACAGGATTCAGATCGCAAGTGGATCATGGCTCTTGGCTATGGAAGTGCTACCTTAGATGATAAGGGTGTGCGTGGAGCAAAAGATTTTTCCACTAGAGTGATTCGCGATAAGCGCTACAAGGTCTGGATTTCCAATGAGAGACAAATCATTCGTTTACACGATCTCAAAAAAGACCCATGGGAAGAAAACAATCTCATCACTATTGATAAGCCAGAACACAAAAAAGCTCTAGAGAAATTTCAAAGTGTGCTCGATTCTCTCCCAGAAAAGGATGCCCGCCCTTTGTATGAAGCGAGGGCAGCCAATCCCTGGGATCGAAATCTTATAAAAAGAAAAAAGAAAAAATAGATTCATGATGAAAAGTAAACTTTTAAGCCTTTTATTTTTCTTAAGTTCTTTATCAATTTGTGCTGATGAAGATAAAAAAATAAGCCAGCCCAATATCCTTTTCATCATGTTGGATGACCTCGGCAAAGAATGGCTGAGCTGCTACGGTGCCGAAGACATCAAGACCCCAAATATTGACGCCCTAGCAGATGGTGGCATGATCTTTAACAATGCCTACTCCATGCCCTCCTGTACACCTTCGCGAACGACAGTTCTAACTGGCAAATATCCCTGGCGTACCGGTTGGACCAGTCACTGGGATGTTCCGCGCTGGGGTGTGGCTTACTTTGATTGGAAGAAAAAGGAAAACACCACCTTTGCCAGCCTCATGAAAGCCAATGGCTACTCCACTTGCGCTGTGGGTAAATGGCAGATCAATGACTTTCGGCTTGAGCCTCAGGTCCTGAAAAAACATGGCTTCGATAAATGGGCCATGTGGACGGGCTTCGAAACGGGCAATCAAGCCAGTGCGGATCGCAATTACAGCCCTTATATCAATACCCCTGAAGAGGGCAGTAAGTCATATAAAGGGAAGTTCACGCCTGATGTCTGTACTGACTACTTACTCAAATTTATTCGTCAGTACAAAGACAAGCCCATGTGCCTTTATTACCCCATGCCGCTCCCCCACCCTCCACTCGTTGCCACCCCTGATGAGCCTGAGGCAAAAACCCGCCTCGATCGGCACAAAGCCATGGTACGCTACATAGACAAAACTATCGGCCAGATAGTTACGACTCTTGAGAAGCTAAAAATTCGTGAGCGCACCATCATCATCTTTTCAACAGATAACGGCACCATCCCCGGCATGACGGGCACAGTGAATGGACAGCCCATCAGGGGCGAAAAGGGAAGAACTTCTGAACGAGGCGTTTGTGCTCCTTTTATTGTCAACTGTCCAGGACTCGTTCCAGCAGGAGTCAAAAGTGATGCCCTCACCGATTTCTCTGACTTATTACCTACTTTTGTAGAACTCGCCGGTGGCGAGATTCCTAAAGACCTCATCATCGATGGCAAATCATTTGCGCCTTTAATTTTGGGTAAGAAAGAGGACAGCCCACGCGAGTGGATCATGTCAATCGGCCAAGGCGACGCTCAACTCACTAAGGACGGCGTTCGCAACAAAGATGCCTTTGGCAAACGCGTCATTCGTGATAAGCAATTCAAAGTATGGGTCTCGGAGAAAAAACTGATCATTCGCCTGCACTACCTTAAGAAAGACCCAAGAGAAAAAACCAATCTTCTCAATAGCAATCTTCCAGAGCACAAATTGGCCCTCAAGAAGTTCCAGGACATCGTCGACTCTCTTCCCGATAAAGATGCCAATCGAGCATATACGCCCAGGACCACAAACCCCTGGGATATGAAACTCAA
Source organism: Lentisphaera marina (assembly GCF_028745505.1). Classification (GTDB taxonomy): domain Bacteria; phylum Verrucomicrobiota; class Lentisphaeria; order Lentisphaerales; family Lentisphaeraceae; genus Lentisphaera; species Lentisphaera marina. The sequence continues at coordinate 259,561 of NZ_JAQZZL010000001.1, forward strand.
ATAAATCAAAAAAGGTACTAAGAGGTATATAAATGAAATGTCGAACGATGAGCACTAAGCTTACACAAACCATTAACTTTTTCGTGGTCATAAGCTTGCTGAGCTCAAGCGCAGTGCTTGCCAAAGACATCAAGCAAAAACCAAACTTTGTCATCTTGCTAGCGGATGACGTAAGCTCAGATAGCATCGGCTGTTATGACTCTCCCAACCCCCACACGACGCCCCATATCGATAACTTGGCCCAAAACGGCATTAAATTCACTAATATGTTTCTTAGCGAAGCCATGTGCGCACCCGCAAGAGCAGAATTGTACACCGGTTTAATGCCCCAAAGAAATGGCACTTATCGCAATCACAAGGCTTCAAATCCCAATATTAAAAGTGTAGTGCATTATCTGAACGATCTTGGATACCGCGTTGGCCTCGCAGGAAAAAAGCACATCTCACCCGAGAAAGTATACCCATTTGAAACGGTTCCTGGTATTTGTGGTAAAGCTGCTGAAGCAAATCCCAAAGCCGATGACTGGAGCGGAGTTCAAAGCTTTATCAAACGCGATGCCAAGCAGCCCTTTTGTCTTGTCATTGGCTCCATTCATGCCCATTCACCCTGGACTGTCGGGGATACCAAATACTGGAAAGAAGAGGACGTCGTCCTGCCGCCAAATTTAGTTGATACGCCACAGACAAGGTCTGCTTATTGGCACTACCTGGCTGAGGTAAGGGAATTTGATCGACAAGTAGGTGACACCCTGAAAATTCTCAAAGAAAATAATAAACTGGATAACACAATCATTATTGTACTGGATGAAAATGGCACTGGTATGGTGGGAGGTAAATGGACGGTCTTTGACTGGGGAGTTCGCTCAGCCTGTGTCATTAAATGCCCCGATAGCTGGAAAGCTAACTTTGAGACGGACGCCATCGCTCAGTACTGTGATATCGTGCCGACTTTGATTGATGCCGCTGGTGGTACGCCCCCCTCTAGTCTAGATGGTAAAAGTTTACTCCCTCTCATAAAAGGGGAAACAAAGGACCATCGCAAACAAGCCTTTTTCCTCTTTAATAGCCGCGTCCATGAAAGCAAAGGCGACCCTCATTTCAGCATACGAGCCGTGACCAATGGTAAATATAAATTGATTTGGAATCTTACACCAGAAAATCTTTATGTGGTCAATGTCACTTCCACCGATTTAACTGGCAGAGTACGACCCACAGATCATGGCCGCATATATGCATCCATGATTGATCGCATGAAGACGGATGAACATGCCAAAGCAATGGTCAATAGGATCCGATCCAGACCTCAGTATCAACTCTATGATTTACAAAACGATCCCTATGAACTCAATAATTTAGCAGAAAATCCCGAATATTCTGCCATGATTTCAAAATTCAAAACAGAGATCAAAAAATGGATGAACGATCAAGGCGATGACGGCCATGTAGATCCTGAGGGAATGAACGTCATCAAGTATAATGAGTATCAATTCCCCTATCCCAGAAAAACGAAGTTAATCGATGAAAATAGGACTAAAAAATGAACATAAGAAGTCTAACCATATTTTTGACTTTTGTACAAGTGCTTGCGAGTTGCGCATACGCTCAAACTGAAGCACCCATCATGAAGGTCATGAGCTACAATATTCATCGTGGGGGCACCGTCCACCTCAAGCAACCCTTATCTCAAACGGCTAAGGCCATAAAACTTGCCAAAGCGGATATTGTCGGCATCCAAGAACCAAGAAGTCCAAAAGGATTCACTACGAAAAAACTAGCTGAATTATTGGGCTGGAATCACTCGGCGAACATTAGAAAAGGAATCATCTTGACGCCTTATGAAATTGTCAAAAATCTCGATAATGGCATCAAAGTCAAATTACCTACGGGCCAAGAAGCTTATGTATTTAGCTTGCACTTGCCCTCACATCCCTATCAACCTTATCAACTCTTAGGCATCCGACCATCATGGCATAAGCACACCAATGACATCGAATTTATCAAGACTGAAGCCGAAGCTATTCAATGGGCCAAAAAGGCCCGTGGAGAACTAATTTCAGACCTTCTCAAACAAATAAGTGAGCTCCCCGACAATGAGGCCCCCGTTTTCGTTGTCGGTGACTTCAATGAACCCTCACACCTGGATTGGACCGAAGCAGCCGCCAAAGCCGGTCGTCATCCCATAAAAGTCGCCTATCCAACTTCCTCAGCCATGGTCAAAGCTGGCTTTAAGGATTCTTACCGCGTCATTTATCCAGACGAAATGAAAAACCCAGGCTTAACCTGGTCACCTAAATACAAAGCCGATGATCCCACAACCCATCTCGATCGCATCGATTTTGTTTACTTCAAAGGCAAAAACTTAAAAGTAACTGATGTGAAAATTGTCGGCGAAAACAAAGAGAAGGCCGATATCGTCATATCTCCCTATCCCTCTGACCACCGCGCCGTGGTAGCCACTTTTACTCTAGCCAAGCAAGCAGACCCAAAGAAGCCTCAAACTCGCGACAGCAAATAGCCGCCCCTGCGCAGCTATTAACACAGGATAATTAGATTTGAATAAGAATAGATTACGCACAACTACTGCCACAGCAATGCTGCTCGCTGCAGTGGCGTCTTTGATCACGCCTCTGCAGGCTGAACCGAAAAAGCAAGAGGATGCGTCCATCGTAAGAGTCATGACCTATAATGCCTGCCGTGGCGGCACGGCTCAGGGACAAGCCCTGTCCCAGTCAGCCAAGCTGATCGAGATGGCAAAAGCGGACATTGTGGGCATGCAAGAGATCGGGACGAATATTCCAAAACTAGCCAAACTGTTGGGCTGGAATCATTGGGGGACCTTTCTTAGCCGATATGAAATAGTGGATCATGCTCAGGGTATTGGTAAAAGACCGTGGTATGGGATAAAAGTAAAACTGCCATCGGGTCAGCATGCCTATGTCTTCAACGCTCACCTCCCCAACCCACCCAATCAGGCCTATCAGCTTCTGGGGCTTAAAGGTGGCTACCGAGTCTACCCCAAAATTGATACCGAAGAAGAGGCGATAGCCGGGGCAAAAAAAGCACGTGGAAAATACATCAGCCGCCTTCTCAAGCTCATCAAAAGTTTCGCGCTTACTGATGATCCTATTTTTGTGGTCGGGGATTTTCATGAACCCTCCCATCTCGAATGGACCGAAGCCGCGGCCAAAGCTGGACATCACCCCATAAAAGTGGCATTCCCCACCTCGCTGATGATGGCCGAGGCAGGCTTCACTGACTCCTATCGCACGATCCATCCCGACGAAGTAGCAAAGCCCGGTCTCACTTGGTCACCGGTGTATGAACCTGCACACCCCGATCACCACCTTATGCGTATTGATTATGTGTATTTCAAAGGCAAGGGCGTCAAAGTCATCGACTCAAAAATTATCGGCGAAGATAAAGAACATGCCGACATCGTCGTTTCGCCCTATCCCTCAGACCACCGCGCCGTGGTGGCCACTTTTACTCTAGCCAAGTCAATTGAAAACGACTAAACTAGATGCAGACAAAATCAAATAACAAAGTATCCACAAATCTCCAAAGGAATCGTAAGAATGAACCCTAAAAACAAGAGATTGAGTCATATGAAAAAAATATTCCTAATAGGATTGCTGACGGCAGCTTGCTGTTTTGCCGCCCGTCCTGAAAAACCCAACGTGATCCTGCTCTTGACTGACGACCTCGGCTGGCAAGACGTGAAGTGTTACGACATCGATGCGCCCTCCCCCATGGAGACGCCCAATATTGATAAGCTAGCGAAAAAGGGTGTGCAGTTCTGGCAGGGCTATTCACCCGCACCGAGCTGTGCGCCGTCGCGAGCTGCGATCCTGAGCGGAATCCATCCCGCTCGAGCTCAGCAAACACATGTTTCCGGAGGCACCCCACCAGCTCCATATCACAAGACGCGGCACCGTATGATGCCCCCCTGGTATAGAGCAAGTATGCCCATAGAAACCTTTACACTTGCCCAAGCTCTACGAGATAATGGCTACATCACCGGACATAGTGGCAAATGGCATTTATCTAAAGTTTATGGTGGCTATCCGCAACCGCAGGATCATGGCTTTGATTGGAGCCGTAATAACCACGGAATTCTCACTGCAATGAAACCTCATCGCTTAAGCGGATTTGCCACAAATCAGGCCGACGACCCCTATCGCCTCGACGAAAAGGGCTTCTGTACCGACCAAAATAGTGAAGACGCCCTCACTTTTGTTCGCGAAAATAAAGACAAAGCCTTCTTCCTCTATTACGCCACCTTTCTCGTTCATACCCCAGTTCAAACACGCAATGAACGACTGCTGAAAAAATATTGCGATAAATTGGGAGTGAAACTTCCTAAAAACCCTAAGGAGTGGAAGGGAGAGGGACAAACAAACCCCTTTTACTGTGCCATGGTTGAAGAACTCGACTATTATGTAGGCGAGCTATTCAATTATCTCGATACCACCGAGGATCCGCGTTGGCCGGGACACATGTTAAGCGAAAATACCTATATCATTTTCACCTCCGATAATGGCGGCATGGAAAAAATTCCTGGCGAGATCATCACCGATAACTTCCCCCTGCATCGCGGCAAAATCTCAGCTATGGAGGGCGGCGTCCGTGTTCCACTCATTATTACCGGCCCTGGAATTGCCGCCGGTCAGCAATCCGATGTCATGATTAATGGCCTCGATTTTTATCCCACCATCCTTTCCTGGACGGGAACTCAAAAACCCAAAGATAAAAGCTTGGATGGTTGCGATATTTCCACTCTACTAGCAAAAAATCCCGCTGACCCAGCCCTAGTCCGAGAGCAAAATGGATCGGTTCGCGACACAATGATTTGGCACTTCCCATGTAGTGTGGCCTTGGAAAGCACAATCCGCATCGGCGATTATAAACTGATCCGTAATTATGATCACTTCAATAATACACATGCGCCCGAGTTAGAGCTCTATCGTTTATACGAAACTCGCGAGGGCAAACAAGTCCGCAGTGACATCGAAGAATCGAAAAACCTCGTAAACAGCATGGCGGAAAAAGCCCAATCAATGAATCAAAAACTTACTGAAATCCTGGAAGGTATGAAGGCTAGCTATCCCTATTACAACCCTCATTACAAAAATCCCCTTCCGGGCAAAGAGCAAGTGCCTACGGTACTATCCCACAAGCAGCAAGGCTCGGTAGTGGAATTTACTTATCAGGAAAATGGGGCAAAAGTACTGCGGGCCAACCTCCTGTATACCCTAAACGGTGGCGAGCCTGCAGAAGAATGGTTCCGAATACCCGCCGAGCTCATGACCGGGATGAAGGTTAGGGCCTCACTGCCTAAAGGGACGACACACTACCTCATTAACTTAATTGATGAAAACAATTTCCTCGTCAGTTATCCTAATATGGATAAGCCTACACATAAGAAGCCGGCTTCAGCTAAAGCACTTGTCAGTAGCGAAGCAGTCTACTCTCAATAAAAAGAGTAGCAGTCCTCAAAAAAATTGGTTTAGTAGTCTAAAGACCTTTGTCTAAACACACTTTAAAACGAAAGGAAAACCGAGATGCCCATCACACTTCCTCCCATCACTCGTCGGCAATTCGTCAAGCATTCGCTCGCTCTAGGTGGTACGACTTTAATAGCGCCTAGCGCCTTGGCCTCCGCGGAGGGTGAAACCGTAGCCTTGGATCCTAACCGCGTCGCTTTGTTTTCGGATACTCACATCAGTGCCAACCCCAAGCAATCTTACCCAGGAACCAAGTGGCCAGGCTCACCCGTTGCGGAATCTGATCATGAATGGGTTAACATGGCGGATGCTTTTACTCAGGCAGCCAATAGCGTCATTGCACTCAATCCGCGACCAGCTCATCTCATCATCAATGGTGATTGCGCACTCAGCAATGGTAAAGAAGGCGAATACAAAGAGCTATTTAGACTTATTGAGCCGTTGCGTATGGCAGGAATAACTGTTCATGTGACGATTGGCAATCACGATAATCGTGAGAAGTTGTGGGAATTGCTCCCCTTCCTAAAGAAACAGCAAATGGGCATTCATGCAGATGTGATTGAGCTGCCGCATGCAAACATCATACTTTTAGATTCAAAGACCCGTTCCTTAGGTGGCAAGCAGTTGACCTGGCTCAGCAATCAACTCGACCAACGAGCCGACAAGCCCGCCCTCATTTTTAGTCATTATAATCCCTATCCCAATCGTGGCGTGCGTCCCATCCCTGGCCTGCGCGATGGCAAAGCACTCTTAAACCTCCTTTCCAAACGCAAGCACGCAAGGGCCTACATTTATGGCCATACTCATGAGTGGCAACACGATCAACAGGATCATCTCCATATCGTAAATCTCCCCGCGGTCGCCTACTACTTTGGCAAAGGTCACGCCAATGCTTGGGTTGATATGAAACTTTCAGAAAATTCCGCTGACCTCGAGTTACAATGCATTAATCCCAAACACAAGCAGCATGGTGATCGGAGACAGCTCATATTAAAAGATAAGGTCACATAAAATTGCAGAAACTTAAAATGAACTCCATTAAATTATTAACCCTTACTTTTGCCTGCTTGTGCATCTTCCCAAGCAATCTCACCGCTTCAAAGGCTGACAAATCCATTACCGTGCGTGTCGCTTCTTATAACGTGGAATTCGGCAAAAGCGCCACTCCGGAGCAAATTGGCGAAATGTTCAAGCCCTACAAATTAGACATCATCGGTTTTGACGAAGCTCCCAATGGTGATTGGACCGCTCGCGTCGGCAAAGTCCTAGGGATGAAGTATAGCTTTGTGGGTAAAATATCTTCAGCCAATCACAAGGACAAATACAAGACGATTCTCAGTCGGACACCTCTGGAAGGAAAAGTCGAGCACGATCTAAGTGTTGAGCGTAGACGCTGCTGGAACCCCGCATCGGCAGTCAGAGCAGTGACTAAAATTGATGGTGTTACCATCGCATTTTACTCTCTTCATATCTGTAGTTCACGAGATCGCGAAAAGACTGGCCATGCCTACAAGCTTGCCAATGAAGTTTTGCCGAAAGAAACGACAGAGAGGGTGATCATCGTCGGAGATTTTAACAACAATATCGGTGACAAGGCCATGAACACTATTGAGAAAGCAGGCTTCAAAGCAACGTGGAAAGACCTGAAGATTGATCCCGCCAAGGAATACACCTACAATGCCTTTGATCCAAAAAAAAATCATGGTGTCATCGATCATATCCTCTACAAAACGGCTACAAAGGCTAAGACCACTGACGGTGGCATCATCGAACTCAAGAAGCCCTTGTCTGACCACAAACCCATCTGGGCAGAAATCGTTTTTGATTCAAAATCAAGCAAGAAATAGATGTGAACTATTTAACAAGAAAAGCACCTTTGACAGTTACACAGTCTTAGCCTCGCTCGTTTATAATTATGGAAAATTAAATTCATATCAAAACTGGACTTAGAAACAATGAAAAAATTATCACTTATTCTGGCAATATTAGCCATCATTCCCATCTCTTTTGCAAAAGAAAACCAAGAGCAATTCGATTCTCGAATGCAGTGGTTTGACGAAGCTAAGTTCGGCATGTTCATCCACTGGGGTTCTTATTCTACTCTCAAGGGCATTTGGAAGGGGGAGCCTATAAAAAAGTACGCTGAATGGATTCAGGCTAACGCAGATATTCCCAAAGAAGAATATGCTCCTATTGCCAAGCAATTTAATCCCTCAAAATTTAATGCTGACGAATGGATTCGAATTGCTAAAGAAGCGGGGATGAAGTACTTCGTTATCACCAGTAAACATCATGAGGGCTTTTGCCTATGGGATTCAAAATACACAGAATACGACATCAAAGATGCCTCGGGTGTTGACCGTGACCTTCTTGGAGAACTCAGTGCAGCCTGTAAAAAATACGGTGTGAAATTCGGTACATATTATTCCATCATCGACTGGCACCATCCAACTCAGAAACCGCGTAAATCTGGTAATGCCTGGAACAAGTGGGGTAAACCGGAGTGGGCAAGCCCAATAGCAAAAGATGAATATGTGAAGTATATGAAGGCTCAACTTAAAGAACTCGTTGATCTTTATGATACGCAAATCTTTTGGTTTGATGGCGATTGGTGGCCCAATTGGAGCATGGAAGATGGTGAGGATCTCTATGCCTACCTTCGCCAAATTCAACCCAATGCCATCATCAACAATCGAGTAGGAAAACGCGATCGTTCCAAAATCGATTTTGGAACACCAGAGAATTTTACGCCAGGCTCTAAACTCGATTATTACTGGGAAGCGTGTTGGACAATCAATCATTCCTGGGGTTACAAAGAGCACGATAAAAACTGGAAAACGACTAAGGAGCTGGTTCAAAAACTCGTGGCCATTAATTCAAAAGGTGGCAACCTCCTACTCAATATAGGCCCCACTGCTGAAGGTGAATTCCCTCATGGCTGCCTTGATCGCTTAGCGGGCATGGGCGATTGGCTTAAAGCCCATTCCGAAGCTATTTACAAAACGAACTTTCCCGAAGTCCCCCTTCAATCTTGGGGACGAGTACTTCAAAGAGGTAACAATTATTACTTCCACGTCTTTGAGTGGCCTAAAAATGGCCTCATCGAAGTGCAAGGCATGAACGCCGAAGTTGAATCCATCAGTCTAATGAATTCCGATGCGAAAATTTCTGCTCAAAATAAAGCAAGCTCCATGACTCTCACGGTTCCCAAAAATGGTACTAACCCTTATAGCTCCGTCATTAAACTCGTTGCTAAAGCTAAGTCGGTAAAAACTTTTGATAAGAATAATGACATCCCTCTCAGAAATGGTGATTTACTCCTTTTAGCCAACAAAGCTAAGATCTCTGGCAAAGGTGATTTAAGATTCGAGACTAAAGGCAAGAACCTCGGGTACTGGACATCTACGGGAAATATAGCGAGCTGGAATCAGGAAGTCGTTATTCCAGGAAAATATGAGGTCATCTTTGTTTATGCCTCAAAAGGTGGTGGCAGCACTTTTGAACTCCGAGTGAAAGGGCAAAAACTATCTAAGAAGATAAAGAACACTGGATCTTGGACCGTTTATAAAACTATGAGTGCAGGCACCGTCAACCTGCCCGAACTCACCAACTACAACTTCAAAGTCAAAATGGTCGAGAAGAAAGGCGAGGCCTTATTCAACCTTAAATCCATTATTCTCCGCCCAAAAAAGTAAATCATTTCACCTGAACAAAAAAGCTAATCACTAACAAGGGGAGAATAAGGGACAGCTGAAGAATAAGGGACAGCTGATTTTGAGGTAGAAATAAGATCTTTGTAGAATTTGTTGCTTATATATCGGTGAATATGGTGGGACTAGGCAAGCAAAGGCCTTTTAATGACTCTTAGTTTTCTTAGCGTAGGTCTCGAGCTTTATTTTCTTGTTGTTTTTGAGGTTTTTTGTGTTCAAATGACTTAATTCAAGCAAAGCAGTAGCTAGGATTTAAAGTCTTATGTATTGCTTGTTTTAGATGAAGCAGATATCACTTGTGCTTTTTATGTCCGGAGAAAGCTGACAATACTTTTTGATTAGCTTAGTAATGAAGTTTTTACTACCTATAATTTTACTATGAGTCCAAATGGATTGACGTGTACTGAATTCTTTTGTTGATGCATCACAGATTATTGTTTCAATAGTTTGATGAAAGCACCTTATTGTTTTTTTTGATTTTGAGCCTAATGCTGTTGGTAGATGTTTAAGCAGATTTGCTTCTAATGGATGTTTTTTACTTGTCTTATAAATGCCATAAGATGAATAAATATAATTATTATTTTCATCTAAGATATCGGCTCTGAGTGGGTTTAATTCAACATATTTAATACAGCGAAGTAGGGAGTTTCCTCCTCCCAGAATAACACTTTTAAAACGATCTGCCCAAAAATGGCCACGCCTATTATGAGTTCGATTATACCAAGCAGTAAATGACTGCTGAAGAACTTTCATAAAGTCGGAAACATCACTCAAACGTTGCCCCCATTGTTCAATTGTCTTTGGAGATTCCCATAAGGGTTCAGGGTGATAATGTCCTTTTGAGTGTCCGTAGAAATCTTGCCAACGATTTTTTATTTCTTCTGTGGAGATTCTTCCTGGGCTGTAAAGAACCAAATGAAAATGATTGGACATAATGCAGTAAGATAAGAGCTCAATTTTATAGAGCTTTAAATACTTGTTCATTAGATCAATGAACATTTGTTTTTCCTTATGATCAAATGGGTAAAAGTTCTTTTCTCCCGCAATACGGTTCATCACATGGTAATAGGTCCCACTGACTGGTTTTAGTCTAGCTAATCTCATACAAATTCCTCCACAGAATATACTAATAAATATATGTTATATGATGATTTGATAAAAGGCAACTCTTATCCTTTTTAAAATCACCTGTCCCCATCCATTCCATAGTTGGCCCTCGTGTTCCTGTCCGCAAGATACTGCCGTATAGGAAAATGCTTTTTATCCTCCTATCTAACCATATCTTTTACTAGGCGACTGAGGCTCTGCTCCTTTGCGTGAGAAAATCCTTATAGTTTTTGACGAAAAAGTTACAATTTATTTACTTTCATATATTTATGAAATAAAATATTAAACTTTTTTGTAAAAATACATAGCACCATAACAAATATTGGGTTTATCAAAAAAAACTAATGAACAGGATATTTAAACGATGAATAAAAGCATGGCAACAAATAAATTTACTCTCATCGAATTACTTGTGGTTATAGCCATCATCGGCATTTTGGCATCACTCCTTCTTCCCGCTCTAGGAAAAGCACGTAAGAAGAGCCAAGCTGCCGTTTGCCTAAGTAATCTAAAACAAGTCGGCATTTCCTTATATTCGTTTGCAGACGACAATGATTTTTACGCACCCTATACGGGCCTGGATCCGAACCCGGGAGCGAACCCGAACACACCTGGTAAATATACTTGGGATGATTATTTAGCTGGTTATGATGGGCGTGATAGTTTAAGCACTGCTGAGTTTGGAGCACATAAGTTTAGAATTAGTACTCATGGCGAAGGCTATGGTTCTCTTTATCGTTGCCCAGCAGATGCTGTAGAAAGAGATCATGGGGGGCCAGATGTTTTGGGAAGAAGCTATACAATAACGCCCTTGACGCAAGGTTATAAGGACCCAGATCAAGGCTTCTTAGGTATGTCATCCAACAAGAAAAGAAGAAATCTTGGTGAAATTTCTAATGCTTCCAACACCATAACACTCTTTGAATATCATTATAAACATAACCTTTTAGGTAATCAGTTGAGGGATGACTTAAATGCTCAATACTATTACGATCAAGAACAATTAGGCGCTACAGCACATGATGACAAAGCTAATTTTCTCATGGCAGATGGACATGTAGCAAAATTTACCCTGAATCAAACCTTGCAAAGGTCTGATGGTTCTATGGCTAGCCCTGACGATATTTCCACCACTGCCTGGGATGCTACTAAGTAAAATAATACACGCTTGTTTGCGAGGCAATGTGTGCTCCCACCAGAGCTGAAGTATCTACAGGATGGTAATCAGAACTCAACAACACAGTCGACAAGGCCTTGCACGGTAGCTCCATCGGCCAAGTAGTACTTGGCTAATCCTACACCTCCCCGCAAGTTGATTTGAGTGCAAAAATCATGAGATAAAGATCAAAATAGTAGTATCACTCATAAAAAGTTAGGGTTAATCGCTTTCAAACACTTTTATAGTAACACACTCTGAACTCAAACCCTAAAAAACTACAAGCGCAAAGAGTAATACGCTTAAGAATAAAATATGAGACGAAGATTACCTAGTTTGATTCTGGCTTTGATGGCCTTGAGCTCGACCTCCACGGCAGAGCAGTCGAGTTCTCCTGTGAAGGCTCCCGCCTACCATGCATCCGTTCCAAAAGCAACTTTCTCAAACATCCCCTATGGTAAACAGCAAAGACATATCCTCGATTTTTGGCAAGCTGTCTCTAACAAGCCGACGCCACTAGTTTTCGTCATTCACGGTGGTGGCTGGAAGAATGGCAGTAAAGAACGTCTCAATCGCTTTGTCGATGCCTCTGCATTATTAAAACAAGGCATCTCAGTCGTAGCCATTAACTACCGCTTAATTAGAAAAGACACCGATATCAAACCACCCGTCAAAGCTCCCTTATATGATGCCGCTCGTGCTTTACAGTTTGTCCGTAGCAAAGCGAAAGAATGGAACATAGATAAGAATCGCATTGCGGCCGCAGGAGCCTCTGCAGGTGCTTGCTCAAGTCTTTGGTTGGCCTTTCATGATGACCTTGCCGACCCGGAGAATGCTGATCCCATTGCCCGTGAATCAACACGCCTTTATTGCGCGGCCGTGAATAATGCTCAAACAACTTTAGACCCAAAGCAAATGAAGCAATGGACCCCCAATAGTAAATACGGCGGTCATGCGTTTGGCCTCCAAAATTTCGATGAGTTCCTCGCCGAACGAGCCGAGATATTACCGTGGATACAGGAGTATTCACCTTATGCTCTTGTTTCACCTGACGATCCACCCATTTTTTTATCTTATAAGTCAGCTCCCGCTCTTGGTAAGAAGCAGAAAGACCCCACCCACACAGCTAATTTTGGCGTGAAGCTTCAGGAGCGTTGTATGGAACTGGGAGTCAAGTGTGAACTCGTTTATCCAGGGGCTCCTAAGGTCAAATATAAAACAGCGACTGATTATTTAATTGCAAAATTGACAAACCCCTAAAGAACTGAGCAAAAATGATCATTGAAGTTAAGTGCAAATCCTGTGACAATATAGAGATATCAATTTAATGAAAAAATACCTTTATCTAAGTACAATCTTATTAATCGTGAGTTTAAACCTCTCGATAATGCACGCAAAGGGAAGCAGTAAGCACCCCAATATTGTCATTATTTTGACCGATGACCTGGGTTATGGCGACGTCTCATTCTTGAATCCTGAATCGAAAGTGCGGACTCCGCATATGGATGCTTTGGCTAAAGCAGGCACCTGGGCTACAGATGCACATTCGCCGAGTACAGTTTGCAGCCCTAGTCGTTATTCCCTACTTACGGGTCGCTATGCCTGGCGTGGAAAATTGCGTTCTGGCCGTTTGAATCCCTGGGAAGAATCCGCCATCGAAAAAGATCGAGTGACACTACCAAAAATTTTGAAGAACAAAGGCTACTTTACCGCTTTGATCGGTAAATGGCATTTAGGTTTTGAATGGCCATGGAAAGGGGGTGAAAAACCGCCGGAATCCGTCATTGGCAAGGGCACGAGCAAAGCAACCTGTGATATGTTTGACTGGTCCAACCCCATTGAAGGTGGGCCATTGGGCGCTGGCTTTGACTATTACTTTGGAGACGATGTACCCAACATGCCTCCCTATGCCTTTATTGAAAATCAGCACTTAACTTGTGATCCCATTGATGTGGATGGGCGAAAATTCATGAAACAAGAAAGTATGAGGGCAGGTTATATCCATGGTGTCGGGCCTGGTGAGAAAGACTGGCAACTAGAAAAAGTCATGCCCACGATTACGGCCAAAGCCGTCGAATTTATTCAACAAAGAAGTAAAAAAGAAAATCCCTTTTTCCTCATGTTCGCTCAAACTTCACCACATAGTCCCATTGTCCCGCTCAAGAAATACCAAGGTCTGAGTCAAGCTGGTCCCTACGGGGACTTCATCGTACAAACGGATGATTCAATTGGTCAAGTTGTTGCGGCATTGAAGAAAGCTGGCGTTTATGAAAACACTCTCTTAGTTATCTCCAGCGATAATGGCCCTGCCCCCTTCATGCGCGAGCGTATCCAATCTCATAATCACAACCCCTCGGGACCCTTACGTGGTTTAAAGCGCGACCTACTTGAAGGTGGACATCGCGTACCATTTATTGCCTCCTGGCCCAAAGGTGGAATCAAAGGCGGTCGCAAAATTGATGCCCTACTCTCCCAAACTGACCTCTTTGCCACTATTGCAAAAATCATTGATCACCCACTCGCCGATGGTGTTGCAGAAGATAGCCTGAATATTTTACCGACACTTCAATCCAACGAGTCCGTACGGCAGGAGCTCGTCTATCACGCGGCCAATGGAAAGCTGGGACTTCGCCAGGGATCATGGGCTTATTTACGCCGAGGTGGAATCAGTTCAGAGCCCGAGTGGTTCAAAAAATTATGGCAGGGTGGCTCTACTGATGTACCCGGCTTATTGTTCAACCTTTCCAATGATCTCGGCCAAAGGATCAATTTGTATGATAAATCACCAGAACGTATTCAGCGTATGGAGTCTCGTCTCGCTGAAATTCAAAAAGGTAAATCCACGCGCCAAGCACAAAAATCAAAATAATTATTAGCTAAATATTTAGGAAACAAAAACAATGAAAACCATCATCATGCTGACTTTATGTCTAGCACTCGCGTCGCTCGGCAATTCATCACCGAGAAAATACGAACTCTGGGAAGTAAAACCCGCGCCCAATAATGGCAGGACGAAATGGGAAGAAACAAAAAAGAGCAGACGACCCAATTCCTATGATAAAGATTGGGAACGTTGGTCTTATCCGATCGGCAATGGCTACACAGGGGCTAATCTTTTTGGGCGGACGGATACCGAGCGTATTCAGATCACTGACAAAACCCTTCATAACAGAGGTAAATATAACAAGGGTGGACTGACTAGTTTCGCGGAAATACTGCTAAATTTCAGACATCATAAATTTACGGATTATCGTCGCTCACTCAATTTAAACGAGGCCATTGCCCATGTGACTTATTCACATCGTAATGTGACCTACAAGCGCGAGTATTTCGCCTCATACCCAGATAATATTGTCGTGATTCGTCTTACAGCTGACAAAAAAGCTTCGCTTTCATTTGATCTTCGTCCTGAAATCCCTTATTTGGAAAAAAAAGAGCGAACTGGCAAAGTTTCTGTAGATAATAACCTTCTGACCCTCAAGGGAAGCATCCCTTTATTCAGCTGTAATTTTGAAGGCCAGATTAAGGTTTTAAATGAAGGTGGCACTATATCGCAACATCCAACTCAAGGCATGATTAAAGTCAAGAATGCGGATGCAGTCACACTTCTTATTGCCACTGGCACCAATTACCGCCTCCATGAAAACACCTTCCGCAATGCGCCCGCAAAAAAACTTAACCCTAAAGAATCCCCTCATGAAGCTGTTTCTGCCCGCATGCAATCAGCTGAAAAACTGGGCTATGACCAACTCAAAGCCAGACACCTTGAAGATTACCAAAATTTATTTGGCCGCGTTGCAGTCAATCTTAATTCAAAGCCTTCAATAGATCCCACTCACCTACTTTTGGAAAAATATAAAGCTGGCAAAACAAACACCTGGCTAGAGGAACTGATGTTTCAATATGGTCGCTACCTACTCATTTCTAGCTCGCGCGAAAAGAGTCTGCCCGCTAACCTACAAGGCGCTTGGAGTCAGGATTATTTCACACCCTGGTCAGGCGGTTTTTGGCACAACATCAATGTGCAGATGAATTACTGGGGCTCCATGAGTACTAATCTTGCCGAGTGCTTTCAATCCTATACTAATTTTTACAAAGCCTACCTTCCCATTGCTCGTGAACATGCTACAGACTATGTCCGCAAATATAATCCCACTAAGGTAGTAGAAGGTGGTGATAATGGTTGGATCATTGGTACTGGTGCTAACGCCTATCTCATCCCAAGTGCTGGTGGCCATTCGGGTCCAGGCACGGGAGGTTTTACGGCTAAACTGCTCATGGATTATTATTTATTCACTAAAGATAAAAAATATCTCGAAGAAGTCGCCTACCCAGCGATGTTATCCTTGAGTAAATTTTACTCAAAAGTCTTGGTTCCCCATGAGGACAAACTTTTAGTCGAACCATCCGCCTCACCAGAACAGCTTGCCAAGCCTGAGCAAGTGAAAAACATGCCGGGAACACTCAAGGGAGGTAAATATTACGTCACAGCGGGTTGTACCTTTGACCAAGGTTTCGTTTGGGAAAGCTATTCCGATACACTCAAACTAGCTGATGCCTTAGAGAATACGGATCCTTTCCTCGATACGATTCGTACTCAAATCGACAAGCTCGATCCGATTTTAATTGGTGCCGATGGTCAGATCAAAGAATACCGCGAAGAAAATCATTACAGTGATATCGGTGATAAAAGACACCGTCATATCTCTCATCTCTGTCCCCTCTTCCCCGGAACGCTGATCAATACTAAGCCCGACTGGATGCTGGCATCAATCAAAACCCTCGATCTCCGCGGCGATAAAACCACTGGTTGGGCATTGGCTCACCGCATGAATTGTCGCGCTCGACTTGGTGAAGGCGAGAAAGCCTATGAAGTTTATAAGCGTTTTATACGTGAACGCACCGTGCAGAATCTCTGGACCCTGCACCCACCCTTTCAAATTGACGGTAGCCTCGGCACCATGGCAGGCGTAGCAGAAATGCTTCTACAGAGTCACAATGATTCTATCTCCGTCCTGCCTGCCTTGCCAAAAGCCTGGAAAAACGGGCATTTTGATGGCCTAGTCGCACGAGGAAATTTTGTGGTCTCCGCAAAATGGCAAGAGGGCAAGGCCAATTTAATTTCTATCCAGTCACGCAGTGGTGGTCAATGCCGCGTCAACTATCCTGGAATCGCAAGTGCCACTATTACAGACAGCAATGGAAATACAGTAGAAGTCACGGGTGACGAAAAAGATCAGATTCACTTTTCTTCCACACTCGGAGAAATTTACCATGTTAAATTTGATCAAGAACTGCAGGCCAATACCAATCAGATCAAATTATTTGTCAGCCCTCAAGGTAATGATACTTCCGCAGGTACAAGTAAAGAAAAGCCTTTGGCATCACTCGCCCAAGCTCGTAAGCTCGCTCGCAGCTATGCAGGAAAACAAGCCGTCAGCATACAGGTCGCCGACGGGGTTTACTACTTGCCCGAAACTTTAAGCTTCTCACCCGAAGACTCAGGAACGGCTGAATTCCCCATTGTTTACCATGCCGAAAATGAAGGCGGTGCAGTTCTGAGTGGTGGCTCTAGACTCGAACTTGAATGGAGCGCTCACAAAAACGGCATCGTCAAAGCACAAACTCCGCAAGACTTAGAAATTGACCAAGTCTTTATCAACGGAAGTGCCCAGCGCATGGCGCGTTACCCGAATTACGACCCAAAAAAGAAAACCGATGCTTATCAAGGCTTTTCCGCCGATGCTTTTTCTAAAGATCGCGCGGCCAAGTGGGCCGATCCAGTAGGTGGCTATATTCACGCCATGCATGTTCACCGCTGGGGTGGCTATCACTACCGCATTACGGGAAAAGACCCTAAGGGTGAAGTGACTTATGAAGGCGGCTGGCAGAACAACCGTCAAATGGGCATGCACAAAGACTTCCGTATGGTAGAGAATATTTTCGAGGAACTCGATGCCCCAGGCGAATGGTTCCACAATGCCAAGACCTCTACCCTCTACTACATGCCCGCACCCGGCATAGATTTAACAAAAGCTAAGCTCGAGGTCGTGCGTCTCCGTCACCTCATAGAATTCAAAGGAACACAACAATCTCCTGTGAAGCACATCTCTCTCCAAGGCTTTACGCTGCGCCACACCGCAAGAACTTTTATGGAGTGCAAAGAGCCTCTATTGCGCTCGGACTGGGCAATCTACCGCGGTGGCGCCTTTTTACTGACGGGAACAGAGGATATCAATATTCTTGATTGCGAATTCGACCAAGTCGGCGGCAATGCCATTTTTGTGAATAACTACAATCGTCGTGTTCAGGTTAAAGGTTGCCATATTCACGATGCAGGTGCTAGTGGCGTCTGTTTTGTTGGCGATCCAAAAGCCGTGCGCAATCCACTTTTTGAATACAAACAGGTCACTTCATTCGAAAAAATCGACCAAACTCCAGGACCAAAAAGCGATGATTACCCAGCCGACTCAATCGTCGAAGATTGCCTCATCCACGGTATTGGCAGAGTTGAAAAGCAACCCGCTGGGGTTCAAATTTCCATGGCTCAGGGCATCACTGTTCGTGACGTCTCCATTTACGACTGTGCACGTTCAGGCATTAATATAAGCGAAGGAACTTGGGGTGGCCATTTAATCGAGGGCTGTGACGTCTTTGATACCGTCTTAGAGACTCATGACCATGGCTCATTCAACTCCTGGGGACGCGATCGCTTCTGGCACCTCAAAAATGCACCCGCAGACAAGCTTCCCGAATTAGCCTTACTCGATGCAGTAAAAACGAGCACCATCCGCAATAGTCGCTGGCGCTGCGACCACGGATGGGATATTGACCTCGATGATGGCTCAAGCAACTACGACATCTATAATAACTTGCTACTCGCCAGTGGCCTCAAATTGCGTGAGGGTTTCCGTCGCCACGCTTGGAATAATATCATGGTGAATAATGGTCTACACCCCCACGTTTGGTATCTTGGCAATGGGGACGAAGTTCACGGTAATATCCTCATGAGTCGACATCGCCCGGCACGGATGAAACGCCCCAATGCCGATGCTGCACGCGTTGATAAAAATTTCTTTTATGTTGCCAATGAAGCTCCAGTTAAAGCGACTTCAAAAACTTTAGGCTGGGACAAAAACTCGATCTTCGGCAACGCACAATTTACTGACCCAAGCAAGGGTGATTTTTCTGTCAAAGACAATTCGCCCGCTCTGAAAATTGGCTTCAAAAACTTCCCCATGGACCAATTCGGGGTTAAGAAACCTTCGCTCAAAAAGATCGCTCGTACGCCAAATTTACCTACTGTAAAAACTCAATCCGAGCCACAACCTCAGAAACGGACCCCCTTAGCGGACAGCTCTCAAATTATATGGTTCGGTGCAAGTATCCAAACCTTAGCAGGCGAAGAATTCTCCGCCTATGGCGTCAGTAAAGATGATGGTGGTGTGGTTTTAGTTGAGGTATCCACAAATTCCGAGGCGGCTCGTCATGGCTTCGAAGAAGGTGATGTGATTCAGCAAATCAATGGCAAAGCTATTCGCACAAGTGAAGACCTGATTCAAACTTATACTACAGCTGGAAAAAAAGCCCTCAAGATCAAATTGGTTCGCGCTCAGCAAGCGAAGGAAATCCTCATTGAAAAACATAGCTGGATCCAGATTGAGAACGCAGAGTCGCAAGCTGACTTTAAGCAAATACCTTTGGCCGCAGCCCAGAGTTTTCCTATCACGAGTAATAGTAAAACCGATAATGACCCCTTAAAATCTTTAGTAGATGGAAAATTAGCGAAAAGCTATGGCCCCGTTTTTGCCAATGGAGTCAAGAGTGGTGCCTACAGAGTTGATTTGGGAAGTAATAAAACGATTTCGGCTATTAACACATGGTCATATCATCTTGGTCCACGTGGTGAACAAAAACTTACTCTCTATGGCAGTGCGGCAAAAAAAGCACCAGGCTGGGACTCTAATCAGTGGACGGCTATCGGCAGTATCGATACCAGAGGACAAAAAAAGCGTGACTTTACCGCCGTTTCTCTACGCGCTACTGAAGGTAAATCACTCGGTGAATTCCGCTGGATCATGTGGAAGGTCGCTCCCGTTAGCTCCCGCAAAGAAAACACCGCCTTTCAGGAACTTCAGCTTGAATTCATGGGCAACAATTAAGATTCTAATCAAACAAATTAGCTTAAGGCACGGACTCATCTAATGAGTCCGAGAACATTATGAACTATCCTGTGGCGTAAGCCACAGGATATTCGTGAAAATGTTAATAAGGGCTCACTTGTGAGTCCAGCATTAAAGTGTCGAACCCAAAATTGGGCCCTTTCTGATTGCTAGGGAGATGGTACATGTACCTCACGGTAGCATCTTATACTCTATCGCTGCGATGCACCTAAGTCTGAAACTCCGCAATCTAACGCTTAGTCGCAGGGCTAATGAAGCGAAGTCAGTGCTCAAACCTTCGGAGAGGGTGACTATGATTAAAATATCCTAGATCAGAAAGATATGATAAATTTCATTCTCGATAAGGATGAATGAATTGTCCCCCCCCTCTTCAATGATATTAATTTGGTGGCTAGAAGTTTTAAAAGCAGCTTATTTGTACACATCCCACATACTGCCATTAGATCTCCAAGCAGTCGCACCATAGGGAATAAGAGTCGAATAAAAATCCATACCCTGAACATGCCCGTCGACAAAAAGATAGTTCACCTCATAGAAACCGTGCATCATGCCATCGCTTTGTAGTGTTTCCCACTTTTCAAGATCTGTTGCTCTAACGATATTATCGACATTTCTGCCCATTCGGGTAGTATTACTTGAACGGTTATAGTCAAAAAGCATTATTGATTCAGCAGGCACCGTTACATTACTAAGTTTTGCAGCATAACCAGAATTATTCATAATTCCTTGTCCACTAAACCATTGTGTCTCGGGCTCAGGTGCTTTAAACTGGGAGATAGCATAAGACATTTCTACATAAGTAGCAGTAGCAGTTTCCTCATAAAGTGGGCACCTATAAACTTGAGCATAGCTGTCCCCAAAATCACTTTTAGGGAGGTTGTTCGGAGTTTTTTGCGCGTCTGTTAATGTCGGGCGACCATCGTAGCCAGAAAGTTGGTCGTCCCATGACACATGAGCGCTAGGTGAGGGCACATAGCCATCATTATCATCCGTAAACATGACTAGGGCATAATTTATTTGCTTTTGATTACTCGTGCATACGGCAATCCTGGCTTTTTTCCGCGACTTACTGAGTGTAGGCATAAGTAATGAAGCCAAAATGCCAATAATGGCCACGACAACCAGTAATTCAATTAAGGTGAAAGATTTATTGCAGTTCTGTCTTATTCTCTTTTCACAAGCGACATTTCTCATCATAAGCTCCAAGTAGTTCATTCAATATAACTAATAAACCCATGTAAAATCAAGATGATACTGTATAATTATTTTTATTTACTGTAAAAAGATTATATATACTTTTTATTCCAAATTTTTTGCGAAATCGTGACAGGCATTAATGAATGCTCATACCTCGTATGTAGTCCACTCTTGGAGCCTGTGTAAAAAACAAATAATCATTTGAATCAAGCCTCTTCACCAATATTCATTGGTGAAGGCAGGGGTAAAGCGTCCCTGCTTTCCACTGAAACTCCCCATTGGTGCGCTCATGAACTTCTTTGATAATTTCATAGCCATACATCTCTCTTTCATTGAGCAATCTCAATACAACGGGGACTGCAATACTTCTTAATAAATCACCTTCGAACATAATAAACTCCTTTTTATACTTTGTCTGTCTAGGTATTAAATTACATACCTAGCCTCACTAGGTGTCAAGGGCTGTTTTGGTTTTTCTATAAATCCATGTGTCAAAGGCAGCTTTGAAAACAATTTATCATTAAAGCTATATAATTAGGAATATCATAGCGTTAATATTGTCCTTAGATTATTTATTTCATGGACAAGAAAACACTATATTAATCCGGGATATGAATCACTTAAAGCTAAGTAATACTCATAAAATGAACGCAAGAAAACTTTAAGATTTCAGCAAGCTTACAGATAAAAGGGAAAAATGAAATACTTACTCATATTGTTATTATCTTTGACGAATTTAAATGCTAAAGAGGATGAAAAACCCAATATTGTTATCATCCTTCTAGATGACATGGGTTATTCCGACATCGGCTGTTTTGGCGGTGAAATAGAAACTCCAAATATTGATCAATTAGCTGCTACGGGAGTTCGATTTAATCAATTTTACAACACAGGTCGTTGCTGTCCCTCACGTGCTAGCCTCATGACTGGAATGTACTCACATCAAGTCGGCCTCCCTGGAATGATACCTCAAAATAATTTCAGTAATGATTGCACCACAATTGCGGAGGCTCTATCCTCCAATGGCTATCGTTGTATAATGAGTGGAAAATGGCATTTAGGTACTCGTAAAGGCGATAACCCTTGGGAAAGAGGTTTTGATAGGTTCTACGGCATTCCTAAGGGTGGAGGCGTTTATTTTTGGCCCAGCACTCTTGATCGTGATATCATTCGCTATGACAAAGAGCATGGCCCAATTGTTACAAAACCGAAAACAGGTTTTTATTCTACGGATGACTTTACCCATTATGCCATTGCCCAAATTGAAGAGGCCAAAGAAGATAATGTGCCATTTTTTTTATATCTGCCTTATGTCGCGCCTCATTTTCCCCAACAGGCTAAAGAGCAAGATATTCAAAAGTATTTAGGACGATATAAAGCAGGATGGGAAAAACTTCGCGAAGAGCGCTACCAACGACAAATTGAAATGGGAATCATCTCAGCTCAACATGAACTTAGTCCCTTTGATGGTGCCCCCTGGGACAGCCTTTCATCAAAACAACAAACTGCCATGGATCGACAAATGGCGGTCTATGCGGCACAGATGGATAATCTCGATCAAAATGTTGGCAAAATATTAAATTGCCTAAGCAAGCAACAACTAGAAGACAATACGCTCGTCCTCTTCCTCTCTGACAATGGCGGTCAACTCAACGCTAATCTTGGCTTCGAAAAAAACAAAAAAGCTATATTTGGTAGTGCTCAATCATTTGGTGGCTACGCAAAAGGCTGGGCCAATATGAGCAATACTCCCTTTAGAAAATTTAAAATCACCGAACACGAAGGTGGCAACACCTCGCCTCTGATCGCCCGCTGGCCAGCTCGAATCAAAAACACCAAGGCAATCTGTCCTCAAGTTTCCCATATTATTGATATTATGCCCACTTGTCTCGAAATTGCTGGTGTCAAAGAAGATAAGCTAGAAGGAAAAAGTATCCTCCCCTATTTAATTAACCCCGAAAAGGAACCCGAGTCACGTCAGCTTTTCTGGGAACATTTTGGCAATCGAGCCGTGCGTATTGGTGATTGGAAAATGGTTGCACTCAAGAAAAAAGCGTGGGAACTCTATAATATGAATGATGATCGTACCGAACTTAGAAACCTCATAGAGACACATCCCGAACGAGCCAAAGAACTCCTTAAAGCTTATAAAAGCTGGGAAGCTCGCTGCAAAATGAAATAAGAAGTTTATTGGAATTCATTTTCGAGGAATATGAGTCAGAGAAATAGACTTGTTTTTTATGATACCCCAGAGAAGAGGCGTTTTTGAGGAGCGATCCCAAGCAATGGCCTGCCCATAAAAACCAAGCTTATCTTCTGTCCTCACATAAGTTAATTGATTATTTTTATCGATGCTTAAGACATAAGCTCGATTATGATCATGTCCCGTGGTATAGAGTAATTTATCTTTTCCCCAAGAACCGCCAGAGCAACTCCACCTCCCCCACTGAGCAATTACTACTTTAGGGAAAAACCAAGACTCCACTTCGACAAATTCATTTTTATCATAACGGTATTTCACTAACTTTGTACGATGATTATCCTTCCCATAAACCGCGTAACACATCCACCAAAAACCATCAGGACTACGATCTATCCAAGTTAAAGAACCATATTTTCTGGGCAGGCTAATGCTCCGCTCATGTACGAGTACTTTTCCCTTTACATCCCATATCTCCACCGTGCAGTCATTGGGATCCACCGCAAAACGCGAATGAGCGCAATAGAGTTTTCCTTCTATCACGGTTCCGCTATTCATGTGTTTGAAATGTTTAAACTTTTCACCCCGAGCATGCCAAGTCGCCACCAGCTTATTGTTGAGCTTATTATGCTTAGTGATTTTTGTGTTGCTAATCGCGTAGAAGTAATGCTCATCCACTGCCACACCCTGACTGGCTTTTATGGGGATCTTTTTTAAAACTTTATTGCTCTTGGAGCTCGGCAGATCATCACCCAAGAGGGGCGAACTGCAGATCATCATTACAAGGAATGAATAGCTGATTAAAAGAACTCGTGTTTTAAAAAGTGGAATCATCTAAGTCCTGGATTATTTCGAATTTAACTAGCTTGCTTAAAGATAAAGCAAATTATTTCTCACCCAAGAGGATCGCATAAATAAACGCTTTTTGATCGGCATAAAATTTATTTTTTTGATGCTTGGCAATATCGAGAAAAACTTTATCGTGCCCTACTTTTTGGGACTTCTCTTTCATCTTCACGCCAAACATGCCGTGATGAATCCCACTTCCGAAAGACTCCGCAGGAACTTCCATGTGATTGCCATAAGATAAATACAGTGGTGGATCATCCTTGCTGAGGTGATTGATGGGTGAAAATTCTTTAAAGAGCTTTGCGTGCTTCGCATAATTTTTAAATACTGCATCAATATCCTTTTCTCCCACGGCTTGAATAATCATGCCATGGTAAACTTTTGGGCCAATCCACGGTCCCGCTTGCTTGGGGTCAATGGATGTTTGTCCTCCCGCGACCACAATGCCAGAAATTCGAGTCGATTCACGTTCGATTGGATCACTTGATTCGGGCTTAGCTAAATCATCGTGACAGGCAATCCACATGGCTGAACAGGCTCCCGCACTATTCCCTGCCAGAAGAACTTTACTTTTATCTATATTCCATTCTTTAGCTTTGGAACGAACAAACTGCAGGGCTCGCGCGGCATCATAAACTGGTGCGGGTAAGATATCCGTACGGGTGCGACGATAATTAATTGAGACGACAGAAATTCCCTTGTCCAAATAATCTTGGACGCGAAACACTCTCGATTTATCGCCATTAATCCAGCCACCACCATGAATGAAAAAGTAAAGCGGGCGAGGCCCTTCTCCCGGCGCTTGCCAAAAATCCAAAACATTGCGTTCATGGGGCCCATAAGCCACATTCCTATGAGTGGCTTCGGAATTCTTATTGGCTGGATTCGCCATGAGGCTTGAGCTAATCATAAATAGGCTGAGTAAAGTAAACAAGTTTGATTTCATAAAATGAGTTCTTTAATTAATTGAGGATTAATAAACACCCTTGAATTAAGCTTTTTAGATTTTAAATCACGCACACTAAAGAGGCTGTGTGAAAAACAAGCGCCGTACTTCATCCCGGCTAAATTTTGTAGAGCACATGAATTGTGTTGTACATTTATCAAAAATAATCTCCAAAGCGAAGGTAATGTATTTATTATACTTTGATAAGGCCATTAATTTGCAATATGTACTCATCTTTTCGTCAAGGATTTTCATCAAGTCATCAAATTTCATAATGTTTAGAACTCGTTTCAAATTATAGGCCAAATGTGCAAGCGAGCATTCAGCCTGGACCATTTCCTTACCGCGAACTAAAAAACCATTGGTAAGAAACTGAGTTTTAATTGTCCCATATGGGTGCTCAACAGTTCCTTTACGTGTTGCCATCATCTCTTTGTTTTCGAGAATCCTTTGTGTTGCTCGTTCTTGATATTGCTCATGCTCCCAACGTGATAAAATGCGTTTTTTTGCTTTCGTACAACGGTGCTTTATCGAACAGGTTTCACATGCACTTTTGTTAGCATATTGATTAAATAATCGGCCTCTTTGGGATGTAGTTCTAATTTTCTTTAAAGTACTTTTATTGGGGCACAGATAAGTATCTTTTTGAGGATCATAAATAAAGGCTTCTTTCCCATACATTCCTTGTTGTACATTTGATGACTTATTAACTGTCGGTAAGTAGGGGATCATCCCCATATCTTCGCAATCCTTCAGATCATCTAAGACATAGTAACCAGAATCCGCAGGAAGATTACATGGTTCTTTTAGGTTCAGTAATTTTTTTGTTTTTTTAGCCATTGGAGCAAGAAGTCCTAAATCATTGACTTTGTCCGTGACTTCACAGCATACTATGAGCTTATGAAGACTATCAACAGACGTTTGAACATTATATCCTACAGAGGACCTGCCTCTTTTATGGATTGATTTACTATCTGTGTCAGTTAAAGAAAGATGATTATTAGGGGATTCATCCAAAGACTTTTTAAGTGCACTGAGTCTTTCTTTTTCCCGCTGTCTATATTCCAACTTGTGCTCTATATCTTCCTTACGTTGGTTTTTATCTGGTGCGGGATCATCATCCAACTTCTCAAGTTCTTTAAGGTAGCGTTCGACTAGATCTTCATTTTCCTTCAAGTTCTTCTCAAGCTTATTTGAGCTCCAGCTTTTAGAAATATTATTTGAGGCTTTTATTATTGTTCCGTCGACAGCAATTGTTTCCCCTGCAATGAGCTTTAATTCACGGCATAATAATGTGAATTGAGCTGTTGCTTGTTTAAAAGCTTTTCGATTGTTTTTGCGAAAGTCGCAAATAGTTTTAAAATCAGGTTTCAAGCGCTTTAACAGCCATATCAATTCGAGATTAATGTGACAGTTTTTTTCCAGTTTGCGCCCTGAACGAACACCATTGAAATATCCGTAAATAAAAAGTTTCAGTAAATCCGCAGGATTATAAGCCGCGCGACCACGTCCCTGCGGATCTTCTTTGGGAAATTTAAAACCACACTCCCTTAAATTGAGAGAGTCAACAAAATGATCAATTATCCGTACTTCACTATCCGAGTCAATGTAATCATCTAGGCATTGAGGAAAGAAAATACTTTCTCTCCGATCATCACCTTGTATCAAGTTCATTTTGTTCTCCTAATTAATACTAATATAAAATACCATGTATATATTAGTATTAAAGTTGTGTTTGTTTTTCACACAGCCTCTAAAGTGTGTACTACATACAGAAAAAGGTACCTAGTTCAAACTTCAGTTTGTTAACTTTTATCTCAATTCAATTGCATTAATAAACAGCGTATATCCATACTTGATACAGAAATAAGAAATTCTGTTTCTAAACACACCTCAGAATGCAAACACAAATTACTCATCTAACAAGCATTGAGGATTAAATTCGACTAAAGTAACTTATGCACATGGTCAAGGAATGGTAATCCCTTGCAGAGCTTGGGGCAGAGCCCCATACATAATTAATAAAATAAGCTTAAATGCCCATCCATTAGGGGAGCTCGAGGAGGACGGCGTCCCTCTCGATTTCTATCAACTTAAGAAAGTTCTTTTCCTTTGTGGATGACCGCGGCTACGCTACCAGGAAAGGTTTCACCGTGGAAAGGAGTCCATGATGAACGGCTTTTAATTTCCTCGTTCTTGGCGGTCCAAGGTGTATTGGGATCGATGACTGTGAATGAGCCAACATAACCTTCGGCAACTTTACCGAAAGGAGCTTCGATAAACTGATCGAACTGATTCACAAAATTACCTGGATTCCAAGCGGTGACTTTTGCGACATCCGCAGAAGTAAAGCCCTGCTCCTTCATAAGCCAAGTGGTGAAAGCTCCGTAAGTATCCAATTGTGACGTACCCGAAACACCATCAATATCTGCGAGACCCGCAAAGCCTTCCTTATCTTCCGCTTTCATCTTCTCAAAGTTCTCAAGGCAGATGCGATCGAGCTCAGTAATTTCTTCTAAGCTAAGAGCAGCAAGGTTGCCAATCTTTTTTCTGATTCCCATGGGTTGATAACGACCGAGTTTTTCGCAAATTCTATGGGGTGCATGATCCGTTGCAATAAAGTCAACCGTGCCATCAAGTAAGCCAGCAAGAAGTCCCTTGCGATCAATTTCATCGCGGAAGGCCGGATTCATCTGCAACCAGGGTTTATTATTCTCATCAAGTGAAGAAGTATCCCAGTAGAGTTGCTGGGGAGTTGTTTCGACTGTGACGGAAACTCCTCGTGCTTTAGCCGCACGAACGAGTTCCAAACCATCGCCCGTAGAGAAGTGGCAGAGCTTGCCATTGAGCTCGTATTTTTCAATGAGGTAAAGGGCAAAAGCCGTTGCGGTGTTCGCAGCACCACGAGGACGTCGTTCACTATGAGTGCCATTATCTTTTGAAGTCTCAAGAATATAGGGATCTTCGCAGTGAAAACTTACGTGGCAACCTTTGTAGCGCTTAATTGTTTCCTCTAACTCTTGCTGCGAGTTAAAAAACAAATCACCAATAGAAGGCCCCATGAAAGCCTTGTAAGGAACTTTTTGAGAAAGAGGATTGGTATCGGGTCCAATACCTGCATAAAGAGTGAAGTGAACGTCTATATCTTTGCAGAGTTCGCATTTTTTTGCGTACTTCGCATCATCTACAGGAGCCTCAGGATTATTGGGCATGTCGGCAACGTGAACAACCCCACCGTGAACGGCTGCCGCAGAAGCCGTTGCAAAAGATTCTTTATAGAGTTGCTTACCAGAAACATCTTCACGAGCATGGATATGAATATCGCCCATACCTGGAAAAATCATTAGACTCTCATCGTATTTAAAGTCAGCTGTGCCCAGTCCCTTGCCGATGGCCTCAATTACGCCCTTATCATTTACTTGTACCTGACCACAAAATTCGCCATCGTGGTTACAAAATCTGCCTTCAATAATCATCTTTCTTCATTCCTTAATTTTTTGCTGACAACTCTAGCTCATGCAAGCCGAGAGGCAAATGACAAATATTAATATCCTCGCTTCTCTACTTAGCTACACTCGGAAAAATCAAAAAACCCAAACCAATTTGATGTGTCATAGTTTCGATTCGCGAGAATTAACTTGTATTGAGTTAACTTAAAGCGAGACATAATGGTGTAAGCGGATCAAATTATTTATATACAGATGGACATGTATCAAAAAGTCAGTTTTTTCAGGCAATTACAAAATCAGATGAATCAATTGCAGGCACATCAAATATAACAGATACCCAGTGGGCTGCAAAATAGGAGATATTAAAATAAATAATTTTGTTTTATTAGAGGAGACCGATTTAGGTGATTATGCAAATAAGTGATCACTACTCCTCAACAATATTTGTTTTGGAGCACTAATTAAGTCTGTGCGCAACAAGAACCTCTTTTCGAAAATACACCTAAATATGAATTAATAGCCATAAACTCATGTTCAAAAATTATCAATCAATTGAAAAATATTAATTTTTTCAAAAAAATGTAGCGCCCGACAAAAAAACTTGCTTACTTTATATTATAAATAAATTTATTCTCGGATAAACATATGAAACGCAAGTCTTTTACATTGATTGAACTACTCGTTGTGGTTGCCATTATTGGCATCCTGAGTTCTCTATTACTCCCCTCTTTAGGCAAAGCTCGCGAAAAAGCAAAAAAAGCCGTATGTAAAAACCATTTGAAACAACTTTCCATCGCCAGCTACTCTTATCAAGATGATAATGATGGCAACTTCTCTTCTGGTGTTACAAGTACCTCTGGCATAAGTTGGGATGATTTACTGAGCTTATACGATGGGCGAAACTTAACGCTTGCTCAAATGCAAACCGGTCATGGAGTTAATGGAAGATGGGGGATGAGAGTTGAAGATATGCCAGAAGGCGCTGATCACGGCCCCATGTATCGTTGTCCTTCAGACCCAACTATTAACACAGGTGGTATTCTTCTTAATTATTACCCGACTCAAAATAACAATTCTTCTTCTGCAGGCGATTCCTATAATGGTATATTTGGCATTGAATCTTGGATCGATCCTGTTGCCACTTTTTGGTCAAAACGTGTAAATGATATCAGTCAAACTTCACAAACTATTGTCTATACTGAAGCGCCAGCCAAACTCAATATGGGAACTTCATACGAATGGGGAGGCATCACTGCCGACAATATGATGAATTCAACCATCCTTCTCCATAATAATGAATCCAACTACCTCAAAGCTGATGGTTCCATTGAATCCATGACTCCTTTACAATCTTTAGTCAAAAATGATGGTTCTATAGGCGGTACATCTAATATAACAAATACCCAGTGGGACAGTTTTAAATAAGCGTATACTGGATTCATAAAACTAATTTGTTATTTAGTTTGGTGACATGACATATTATAATAAGTCCGCCTTATTCTTTGAGAAAAATTGTTTCTAACTATCACTAATAATTAGTTCTACCACAACATACCCTCAAACTCTTTGTCCTTAATTTTTTATGTTAGATGACCATTTCGCAAACATGGGATGATGGCTTGTGCTGCTTCAGCGGAAATTAGACAGTTAGGCATTTTTTCTTAGCTGAGATTTGTTACATTACTGGCTTATGAAGCTTCTGCAAAGAACTCTAACCTACGAATTTTTGCCTCAGCGAGTTTTCTTTTTCTTTCTTGAATAATACTCACATCTTTACCAATAAGTTTATCGCTTGGAGTAATGAAGCCAATAGAACTATGAAGACGGGTGTTGTTATAGTACTCCACGTACTGCGTGACAACTCTTCTCGCATCCTCTACACTCAAGGGAACTTTTGGCCGGATTGAGCCCTCTTTCAAAGTGTAATGAAAACGTTCTAACTTTCCATTGCTCTGTGGATAATATGGAGAAGTTCTAACATGAGTGAGACCATGGATGGCAATGAATTTTTTGAATTCCTGCCCTGTATACTGAGAACCATTATCAGTAATAATCCTAGGTCTTGCTTCTGGAAACTTCTCCAAAGATCTTTTAACCACTATTTCGGCATCCTGCTCATCCATTGATTCTCGAATTTCCCAATGAAGTAAACAACGACTATAACCATCTAAGACGCCTATAAAGAAGTAAAACCTTTTATTGATCTTCACGTAAGATATATCAGTATGCCAGTGTTCATGAGCTTGTAGTGGTTGCTCAAATCCATTTCCTTTACTGGATTTCTTTGTGGTTTTAGTACGCATAAGCCCTACATCTGATAAAATACGATAAACAGAGGAGCAACTCATATACGCAATATCTTCATCAATCATCATATACGTCACAGCTCGGTAGCCTTCTTGATGATGAGACTGGTAATACTCAATGACAGTTCGTTTTTCATCTTCAGTAATCCAAAAATCCTTGGGTTGTTTACCATTATGTTGATTATCCTTGCCTTCTCGTATTTTCCATTGATAAAATTTACTAGGATGAAGGGCTAAGGTTTTGAGCATACTACGAAGACTGATTTGCGTACGCTCATGCCAACTATACAGGTATTGAACGACCTGATCTCGGATGTTTTTACTAACCCAGTTTCCATTTAGATCAGGCCACGTTTCTTTTTTAAGCTTATATTCTCCGCCACGAGTTCAGCGATAACATCATTTTTCTGTGAAGTAGTCGCTTGGAGTAGTGTATTTTCTTTTTCTACCTTCTTTAAATTACTATCGTTATCCTTGGTGAAGGCTCGAGAACCATTTTCAAAGAACTCTTTTTGCCAACGATAAAATAGCGTCGTTGTAATATTGAGTTCATCACAAATATCAGATACAGGAGTTCGCTCAAGTAGGTGTTTACGAATGGCGACAACTTTCTGGTCGGCACTAAAATAACGGCGTTTTTTAGACATAATTCATTTCCTTTTCGGAGGGTTACAATTTTAAAGTAACTCAACTAAGAAAAAAAGTGATGTGTCCTATTTCAACTGAAGCGTAACAGGCTCACTTGCCAGTGCTAGCGACGTAAGTGGATCAATATGGGATTCCACTAGGTAGTTTTTAAATTATCATCATAAACCTTATTGCCTTACCTCAATTTACATATGCGTAAATCCCTTGAGTAAATGCTAGAAGCGCTCAAGGCTTAACTCACGAATATCCACACATGATAAATGTGTGGGAATTGTGTTAAAATACTTAGAAACAACATAAGACAAGCTAGTTAAAAATCATAAGTGTATCATTAATAACAACTTAACAAATAAATATATTTATTGGAATATCATATTCTTGTTTATGTCCACAAAGCATAAAAATAAGGACAGAAAAATGAAAAAACAATTTTCACTCATAGAACTCTTAGTAGTGGTAGCAATCATCGGAATTTTGGCCTCTCTAATTCTTCCGACTTTAGGAAAAGCTAGAGAACAAAGTAAAAAAGCACTCTGCAAAAGCAATCTCAAACAACTGGGATTGACTATGTTTATGTATGCTGATGATAATAACTACAAGGCGCCTTTTACTAGTCGTGCTTGGGGTGGACGACAAACTTATGACGATTTCCTCTCTGGCTACGATGGTCGCGACACTCTAACAAATGCACAATTAGCAGCCGCAATGTTAAGTAGTAACACTTTTGGAGAAGGCTCCACAGAGATTTATCGTTGTGCCTCAGATGATTCTAAATGGAAATACGGCAACAATTCAACTGCGCTTGGAAGAAGTTATGCCATAACAGAGATGAGAAATAATGATAACAATAAAAGGTTCCTCGGTATGTCACACGGGACTATAAGCAGAGAATTTAATGAATTAAACAAATCGAGTAACACGATATTACTGGTAGAATTTCACACAGCTGGAAATTTATTGGGCAATGGCTGGAACGATAATAAAAGAGCGCAAACCTATAATTCTAATGATGCACAAGGCAATACTCCCCACGACAGTAAGGCCAATTTTTTAATGACCGATGGCCATGTGGAATCATTGACCGCAAACCAAAGCCTGATAAAATCTGATGGTTCTATGGCCAGCACAAACAATATCTCCAACACAATGTGGGATGCCAGTCCAAATAGAAATTAGTAGAATACCAAGCTTATCAATGCATTGTTTTAAACTAGCCAATGACCTCAGTGGGTTGCTCATAAAGGCGGATAAAGTCTTTACTCAAAAGACATCTTAGCTTAGCAAAACTCTATGGGCGATATTCATCACCAAGGCCTCATAAATCTGATAATAAATTGTTGATATATAACTATTAATAAAAAGAAAATTATAGTTTTTTTTCAAAAGAGGTAGCACACCTATAAAAATGCTTGTTTAATTTTTATTATAAGCAAATTTATTTTGGGAATAGGCGTATGAAACAACTAAAATTTTCTCTCATCGAGATACTGGTCGTTGTGGCTATTATTGGTATCCTGAGTTCTCTATTACTTCCGTCATTAGGCAAAGCACGTGAAAAAGCTAAATTAGCAGTATGTAAAAATAATCTAAAACAAATTGCTATTTTTTTCGAGTTAAATGCAGATGATAATGAAGGACGTTTTCCTGAATCCACTAGTCATCAATGGCCAGGTTATGGGCCCGTCTCGTGGGATGACAACTTAGGAGATTATGATGGGCGTAACTTATCAGACACTCAAAAAAATGCAGGAAAGCTAAATGGAAGTGATTTTAATAACGATTCCGGTATATATCAATGTCCAACTGACGATGTCGTAAGGTTATTTGGAACTGATGCAGACTGTCTGCCTTTGACATATAGCGCATCTTCATTTTTTGATAATAATGGAATTTCTAATAATAGCAGAGGCATTATTGGAGTTACCTGGGTCGGTAGAATGCCTTATGCGATAAAATTTAATGAAATTAGTAAGCCCAGCAACACAATAGCTTTGGCTGAGCTCATGAGAGAGGGTCAAATGGTAGGTAGATACTGGGGTAGTGGTGTAAATGCTGACACGATGAACAGTACCCCAGAAATAATACCTCATGATGGTGTAACTGGCTCCAACTATTTATATACAGATGGACATGTATCAAAAGTCAGTTTTTTTAAGACAATTACCAAACCAGATGGATCAATTGCAAGCACATCAAATATAACGGGTACTCAGTGGGATGCACAATAGGATATATTAAAATAAATGGTTTTGTTTTATTAGACGAGACTAATTTAAGTGACTATACAAAAATGAAATTGCTAAGCAGCATTTGTTTCGCAAAAGACATCTTAGTTTAATAAAACTCTGTAGCTCACAGCTTCGTGCCGAAAACACACAAATTTATGCTTAAATAGTCATAAATATCTGTATTTTAATAAGTAATGATTTAAAAAAATTGATTTTTTTCAAAAAAACGTAGCAATGCTATAAAGATTCTTGTTTAATTTACGTATAGGTAAATTTATTCTCGGATAAACATATGAAACGCAAGTCTTTTACATTGATTGAACTACTCGTTGTGGTTGCCATTATTGGCATCCTTGCATCTCTTCTTTTGCCGTCATTAGGCAGAGCCCGTGAAAAGGCAAAAATGGCCGTCTGTAAATCTAATCAAAAACAAATTTCTATAGCTCTCTTCAATTTCACCGATGACAACGATGACTACTACCCCATTAATCAGGCGAATGGTTGGTCATGGGACGATCAGCTTGGGACTTATGATAGTAGAAACCTATCCGATGCCGATAAATCTCTAGATGGACTTAGTAATGGTTCGTCGGGAGTCTACCTATGCCCCTCAGATCAAACCACTCGTAGTGACGCCTCTAAGCTCACCTTGAGCTACGCTTTAAGTCTTGGTCGTGGGGAGCCTGGAGCCTGGCTGTTCAATTATCCAGGTATCACTTCCTGGCCAGGAGGAATGACAACTGGGTCGTCACGCCAATCAGATATCATCGACCCTTCTAACGTCATTGCTATGGCAGAGCGCCCCACGGCAGGCAACATCTTAGGCACAAGTTCAATTCATGAAAATTTAACTGCACAACATGTGCAATCAGGAATCACAGATCACCATAAAGGTTTAAACGGTACCAATTATCAATTAATTGATGGCAGTGTTCAACTTTTAAGCTTTAACGAAACCGCCGCAAGTTCCCTTGGAGGTTACCAAGCTCATGGCAGTATGTGGGATGCTCATAAAGGCGAATAAATTCTTTACTCCCAAGATATCCATTCAATTAGATATAGCTACATAGCTTTCCCCCCAGTGAATTTAATGTTGAAAGTTCTCATTTTATAACACACTCATAAAAACAAGTGGAACTAGCGTACTCGCGACAATCACTAGTGATGTTTCAGATAGCTACTGGGATTCATCTAGATAAATATTTCAATTATTTTCAATAATCCATGTGTCAAAGCTCACCGCCGTGACAATTCCTTGAAAACAAGACAAGGAATTAAACATGGACAGAAGACAATTTATTCGTATTATTGGTGGAACTTCAATCGTAACGGCGGCCGCTCCGGCCTATGGCTTTAGTAAATCAAAATACTCCACAAAAGGCGTTTTAGTTGAAGCCTGTCAATTCCAAAAAACTGGCGGTTGGGTTCTCGACACTCAGTTCTACCAGCAGATGGGTGGCAACCAACTTCTGGCTCACGGCATGGGCATTCCAGTTGAGGATGCACTCACCAGTGCAAAAATTTCTGAAGCGGGAAAATATTATATCCACGTTCGCACGCGCGATTGGTGTCCAGGTGAATGGGGTGCTCCCGGACAATTTAAAATTTCTATCAATGGACAGAAACTTACACCTACTTTCGGTACTGAACCAGGCTGGGCCTGGCAAAAGGGCGGTAGCGTAGAACTGCCAAAAGGACAAACAAAGATTCAACTTCATGACCTCACTGGTTTCGAAGGTCGCATTGACGCTATTTATCTCTCCAAGGAAGAAAATCCGCAACTGCCCAATAATGCCAAAGACGTGATTGAATGGAAGGATGAAGCCTCGGGTCGCAGTCAGTTGAAAATCGAAGAAAACGATTTCGATCTCGTTGTTGTTGGCGGTGGCATGTCAGGCTGTGGTGCTGCGATTGCCGCAAAAAAAGCTGGCCTCAAAGTAGCCCTCATTCAGGATCGCCCCCTCTTTGGTGGTAATGCCAGTTCAGAAGTTCGTGTTCATACACTTGGAATTAAAGGCAAGAATGAGTCCTTAATTAAACTGATCGATACCAAGCACTGGCCAAATGGTCACGCCGATGCTATAAAAGACCAGGCTAAGCGTGAAAAAAACATGGCTGAGAGTGGTGTTGACCTTTTCCCAAATGAAATGGCTATTGGCCTCAGTAAAACGGGCAAGGCTATCAACTCCGTTGATGTTCGTCACACCAAGACTGGTATCATCACACGCTTTAATGCTCCCGTATTCGTCGATGCCACCGGTGATGGCTGGCTCGGTTTCTGGTCAGGAGCTGAATTCCGCTACGGTCGTGAGGCAGCTTCAGAATTTAATGAGGCCTGGGACAAACACGGTGATCTTTGGAGTCCAAAAGTTGCGGATAACAAAGTCATGGGTACAAGTGTTCTCTGGAATTCACACAAAGGTAAAAAGCCTTCCCGCTTCCCATCTGTACCCTGGACAAAACCCGTAGCGAAAAATTCAGCTAAAATTCAAGGTGAATGGTTCTGGGAATACTCTCATAATGATCTCAACCAAATCGATGATGCCGAGCAAATTCGTGACCACATGTTCCGCGCGATTTACGGCAATTTTGCCAATGCTAAAAAATCTCCAAAACACGCATTACAAGAACTCAAATTTGTGGCTCACATTGGTGGGCGCCGCGAATCACGTCGTATTATGGGCGATCACATCTACAAGATGAGCGATGCCACCAGTGGTAAATATTTTGATGATACGGTAGTAGAAGAAAAACGTGAGTTAGACACACACTTCCAACGCAAAGAAATCGGGGATTCTGCAGACTACCTCTCGAAAGCACTGTTTCATCATACCAAAAAATACTATATTCCCTTCAGAAGCTTTTATTCCAAGGACATCTCTAATCTCATGATGGCTGGCCGTTGCTTCAGTTGTACTCACATTGGCCTCACTGGCCCACGCGTCATGAATACTTGTGCGCAAATGGGGATTGCGACGGGTTATGCCGCTTCTCTTTGCAAGAAATACAAAACAAGTCCACGCGAAGTTGGTAAAAGCCATATCAAAGAACTACGTTCTCTCATCGGCTATTCTTAATCCTTCCTCCTGGTCAAGGACTAGCAAGTCCTTGCGGGGTGCGCGAGGGGCAGAGCTCCCTCGCCATTAATCCATTAGGTATACTCTTAAATGCGCCACTTCGTTAATATCGCTTTACTCCTCTGCTTTGCGACCCTCGCAGTTAGCGGCATCATGTCCTATGCCTTGCCCTTCGACATCGATACCGCACGCGTGCATATTGTTTTCGGTTTGGCCACACTCATTCTCATTGGCCTGCACTTGTTTGGTAAAGGCAAGTACTTCAAAGCTATTTTATCTTCTAAATCGAAACTCTCTGTCCCAAAAAAAAATCTTGCCCTCATTTTTATTGCTTGGCTCGGTTTGCTCTTGGCTTCGATCAAAAATGCGGAGCCCGCAAAATTGATTATATCTCAGAGTTACGAATCACGTCGTGCCCATGAGATTGTGCGCCCCAATCCACTCATTCAATCAATGACTGATAAAAACTCCCATAACACCACCCGTATCAAAGAGTCTAATCAGCAAAAAGCCCTTGCGGTTCACCTCAATTTTAATTCCAAACTAAAAGCCCCTCCGGCACTCGCCATCTGGGCCGAATCTAAAGCCGGAACACTCATCGAAACTTTGTATATCTCACCTGAACTCGCCTATTCCGAGAAAGTCACTTGGAATGGAACTCCGGCTGAACGTCAGGACTTGCTTCCCGTCTGGCGTCATCGCTATACCCTGCTCACGGGTATTGACCCCGATGGTGAGCTCGATCTAGTTAGTGGCGCCACCTCCAACCATAGTTTTTCCCTTGAGAAGTACCTCAAAACTGACGGCGATGAATACGCCTTATTCGTGGAAATTAAAGAGCCAGGCTTTGACTCAGTAATCTACTCCACATACGTCGACCATAGCGAAGAGAAAAAGTTCCGTCTCCTAGAAGTCACCGGAAGTAGTAAACATATCGAAGACACCACTAAAGGCAGTATCAACTACGACACCGAAGTCATTAAAAATCACCCACTTGATCTAGGGTTAATTGAAAGTCTTAACTAAATCTTCACATAAATCACACGAAAGCATATG
Organism: Lentisphaera marina; assembly: GCF_028745505.1. Lineage (GTDB taxonomy): Bacteria > Verrucomicrobiota > Lentisphaeria > Lentisphaerales > Lentisphaeraceae > Lentisphaera > Lentisphaera marina. The sequence goes on from NZ_JAQZZL010000001.1 coordinate 297,177, forward strand.
TGACATTTCGCACAAAATTATTTTTTAATAGTTGTAAACAACTATAAACAATAGACTTAAGATCCTTAAATAAGTATTGGCATGAACTTTTCATATACATCCTTATCTTAAAATTCGGAGACAAAAAATGAAAAAGAAATTCAGCCTAATTGAACTGCTAGTAGTTATTGCTATCATTGGTATTCTCGCAAGCATAATCTTACCAGTACTTGGTAATGCTCGTGAGTCTGCTGTAAGAACCAGTTGTAAAAACAAACTTAAGCAAGCTACTTTTGCCAACATCATGTATGCAGATGATAATAATCAATATATTTTTCCGTCTACTAACGGGACAATCAAATGGAATAAACAACTATTTGAATCTGGTTATTTATCTAAAAGTGGTCTAAAAACAGATAATCACCCATTTCATTGTCCAAGTGGTGTGACATTCCAATGGAATTACGAAACTAATTATTCTATGAATAAAAATTTAACTCTTGCTACAGGCTCTAATAAACCAAAAAGCTTGGCATCTACACATTCTTCTAAAACATTATTCATGATTGATGGTTATAATAAAAGCAATATAATTTGGCCTGCACACTTAAAAGATGTAAATAAAGTTTTGAAAGATACTGCAACAAAACGCATGGCCAGACATGATGGTAAACTCAACATTACTTACATTGATGGACATCTAGAATCACTTGATGGAAATCAAGCGTTAAGCATTGGGAACAACTCAAATAACTCAAGTCAACTTTGGACTCCATAAAAAAAGTAGATCTGTCCCGAAGTGAGAGGCCGCTGCAATGCGGTCTTTTGCTTTTCAACTATATTCAATCAAAGTATTAATTAGAAGTTAGAAATCGTCTTTGGCCTACGTAGTGATTATTGAAAACTCATGATCAACTCAAAGCAAGGCACAACATGAAATTGAATAAAACCTTATTAAGTTCAGTAAATTATTTAATCATATCAGTCAATTTGTTAGCTCAAAGTCTACCTACATTGGATCAGAATTTAGACCAAAAAAATCAATCGAGTAAAGAACAAAAGAAAATTTCTTACTTAAGTTCCGCATACGCAAGCACACGTCCCGCGGATCTAAAAGATGGTATCAAAGTCGGCAGCTGGGATAAAACAGGAGTGGACGAAGCCGTCCAATCTTTCCTCGCCGACGACAAGAAAGGGAAGTACCAAAATTTGGACAGCCTACTGATTCACAAAGACGGCAAACTCATTTTTGAAATGTACAATCGCCGTGGCCGTGTCGATGGGCCACATTACACCATGTCGATCACCAAAACCATGACTTCTGTTTGCCTGGCTAGGGCCATACAACTTGACTTGTTATCTATCAATGATTTAGATCACCCCATCATCGATTTCATGCCCGGAATTGATAGTACAAAAATACAAAAAGGGGTTGAGACCATCACTCTACGCAATGCATTATTCATGAAATCGGGGCTCAGATTCAAAAGTAAAAACATTATGCTTAGCTTAGAAAAAAAGTATCAAAAGCAAGCCTACTTTCAAAAGGTTTTCGAAGCTACTAGTCCCATCACTGAAGCGAGTAAAGAATATAAGTACTCTGGACTCGACGCCACCATGATCATGATGATTATTGATATCAAGACTAATGGTCAGGTCCAAAAATGGATCGAAACTGAAGTCACCAATAAACTCGGCACGGTTTATTGCTGGAATGATAAAACTAATGCTATCCCCGCCTGTGGAGCAGGCAGTAATTTCACCTCCCGCACACTTATCAAAGTGGCTAATTCCATACTTAATGGAGGGCAATTAAATGGCCAGCAGTGGTTATCCCCTGAATACGTAAAACTCATCATGGATAGCAATAAAGGCGAAGGCTACTTTTACTATTTTCATAATCGCCGTAAATTTACCAAAGGTGATAAAGTTAATTTTATTAGTGGCATTGGTGCGGGAGGTCAGTACATGAGTATTTACCCGAATCACAATATGATTATCGTTGCAACCTCACACAATAAAAAAGCAATTGATGCTCCTTTAAAAGCCATTGGCGACCACTTTATTAAACTCTTAGAAAAATAAGGAATCACATCATGAAAATCAGTTCATTAATCATTTGTTTCGTATCCCTTCTCTCCACTTATGCAGAAGAAGGTAAGTACCTCTTTATCCTCTCTGGGCAATCCAACATGCAGGGTATGAACCAGAAATTCACTTTTGAACCACGCGTTAATAAAGAATTCGGTAAAGACAAGGTGCTTATCGTTAAAGAAGCCATTGGTGGGCGTCCGATTCGCATGTGGGTTCACGATTGGAAGCCCGCACCTGATTGGAAAATTGATCCCAATATCCCCAATACAAAAGACCCTAAACCAGCAGAAAATGGCGTCATGTATAAAAGCATGATGAAAAAAATTGAGAAGGCTACCAAAGGACAGAAGCCCAAGGCCATCGCTTTTTGTTGGATGCAGGGCGAGCGCGATTCACGCGAACGTCATTCAGCGGTCTATGAACGTAGCCTAAAAGCCCTTTTCGCTCAACTTAAGGACGATTTCCCCGATACACCCATAGTATTCGTGATTGGTAAGCTCAGTGATTTTGGCAAAGGCAACAAAGAAGCTCTTTATCCCGAGTGGGAAGAAATCATTGCCGCACAAGAAAAAGTCGCTCGCGATACTCCGAACTGTAAAATTATTGAAACTCATGATCTCAATACGGGTGATTCACCGCCACATTGGAAGACTAAAGAAATCCGCAAGTATGTCGATGATCTGCACATGACTGATGAGGGATACAAAATTTTGGGGACACGTTTTGCGGAAGCCGCCATTGAATTACTAAAAAAACAATAATTGCTGATCATAGATAAAAAAACTTTATAATTGCTCAAATAATGACTGCTTTTTCTCCAAAGCCCCGCTTTGCTTACTTGTCAGTCATTAATTTCATAACTTTCTTATGGTCTAATGTAATATTATTGATCTGAAGTTCGATATATTCATAAGCTCCTCATTAGAGGATGAATTTAATAAATAACAAAGGTACCACATGAAAAAAATTCTAAGTCTCCTACTTATCTTACTTATGGCTTCTCCACTTATGGCTGCAGATAAAAAAGCGAAAGCAATTAAGGGTAAAGTTATCAGCATCACTGCTGATGCCATTAAAATTAAAGTTAAAAAAGAAGAAAAAGAATTTAAGATCGACGAGAAAACAAAAATCACTGACAAAGAGGGAAATGCCGTTGCCGCTGCTGATGCTAAGTTTGCTATGGCGATGGTAAAAGCTTCTAAAGCTGACCCTAGCATTGCTGGACAAATCAAAGAGTTTGCTGGCAAAGCTCCAAAGGGAAAGAAAGAAAAGAAGGCTGAGTAAGCTTTCTTCCGGTCCACTTTCAAAAAGTCTCCTAATTCACTTAGGGGACTTTTTTTGTACTCACAGCCTAACTAAGCCGCCAACGAAGGCAAGTAAAGTACGATTGAAGGGAATAAGAAAATGAGTATCAAAATCAAAACCTGAAGAAGAATAAAAGGTATGACCCCCTTGTAGATATGCTTCAGTTCAATTTCCGGTGGTGTCACTCCCTTGAGGTAAAACAAGGCAAAGCCTACTGGAGGAGTTAAAAAGGAAGTCTGTAGGGTAACTGCTACGAGTATGGCAAACCAAATTAATTCGGCCTGCTCTAATCCGTGTCCAGGCATTTCTAAACCCATCGCGGAAATAATTGGTGCAACAATGGGAATCATCACTAGAGTAATTTCGATCCAATCCAAGAAAAAGCCCAAAAGAAAAATCATTGCGAGAATCGCTAAAATAATGCCCGTATGGCCGAAGGGTAAGGCCATAATATTTTCACGAATAATTTCATCACCTTCAAGTTCTTTTAGGGTCAAAGAAAAACAGGCGGCCCCAATGAGAATCGCCATGATAAAACTCGTTGTTTTCCCCGTTTCCATCACACTCAGACGCAAAGTTTTATAGTCCAGTTTCTTACTCGTAAAGGCCAAAACTAAGGCACCGAAAGCTCCCAGACCACTCGCCTCAGTAGGTGTGGCAATACCAAAGAAAATGGAACCTAAAACTAAGATCATGAGTAGCATTGGAGGGATTATCGCGAGAAAAAGTTTTTTTAGGTCTCCCTTCTCTAAGGGCACGACGCTTGCACGATCAACTTTTTGAGCTTTAAAGAAAATGTAGATGCAATAAGATGCAGTCAATAAAAGACCAGGAATAACTGCGGCGTGAAAGAGATCACCCACCGAAACACCCGTTTGACCCGCCAATAAAATCAGCATTATACTCGGGGGGATTAGAATCCCCAAACAGCCTGCCGAGCACACGGTTCCACAGGCAAGTTCTTTACTGTAGCCATTTTTCAACATGGTCGGGATCGACATCATGGCAAGTAAGACAACCGAAGCCCCTATAATACCTGTCGAAGCAGCCAAAAGTAAACCTATTAAGGTAACCGCGAGAGCGAGGCCACCACGTACAGAGCTAAAAATCTTTTGGAAGGACTCCATCAGGTTTTCTGCTAAGCCCGATTTCTCCAACATAATACCCATAAAAACAAACATCGGCAAGGCCACGAGTAGACTGCTCGACATCAAGGAATAGACGCGATTAACGAGCAGGCCCAAGTTATTAAAATCCGCAAAGAAATTGGTCTCGAAATACTTATTGCAGATAACGCAAAGGGCCGTGGTCAACATTCCCGTCCCTGCAATTGCGAAGGCAATGCGCACACCGAGAAAAATAAATAAGAGTAGGATGCCAAACATGGCTATGAGCATTAATTCTTCAGGATACATTTTTAGCTCGCAAAGAATCGATTACACGTAAAATTTTTGCGACTGCCGCGAAATTAATCAGTAAACAAGCCAAAGGAATCAAAGCCTTAATCAAGCAACGGTATGGTAAGCCTCCTGGAGAACTCGACATTTCACTTACTGCGTAGGAACGTTCTACATAACTTATACTATATAATAAAATCAATGAAAAGAAGGGAATCACACAGAGTCCCATTGTGACCAACTCAACAATCCCTTGCCATTTTTTTGTGAATTTTGCAAAGAGTATATCGGCCCTTACATGGCTCCCTTCAACTATTGCATAGGCCACTCCAGTGAACATCGCCAAGGCAAAAAGGTGCCATTGTAGCTCTTCCAATGAAGCCCAAGTAAAATTGAAGACATAGCGCGCCACTACCTGGAAAACAATTAGAAAAATGAGTAGAAAATTGGCCCACAAGCAGCATTCGCAAAACTTCTTGAGAGCGTTTTCAATCCAATTGGCAAATTTGCTCATTTCCGTTTCCGAGGTAAATAAGCATTATCTTCCCAAAGAGCATAATTTTTTCGGAACTGCGATAAGTCGGTCCAAACTTCATTAAAAAACTGATCTTTTGATGATTCTTCTTGTACAACTTCCTTCCAAGCTTGTTCATAAGCATGCAACATGGCATCATCCCAGCGCTTGATATTCACATCATATTTTTCCACATTATCGCGCATTACCTGAAATTGACTACCTTCTCCCTGAGCTAATGAATTCATCAAACTCTCGTTACAAGCCATTTCGATGAGGGCTTTTTGCGACTCTGGCAACTGATTCCATTTATCCTTATTGATGATCAATTCTAGCAAAGTGGATTGCTGGTGCCAACCAGGGAAATAATTATATTTAGCAATTTTATAGAGACCAATCTTTTTATCAATCACGGGCATAGAAAATTCGGTCGCATCGATCACGCCCTTCTCCATCGCAGGATAAATTTCTCCTCCGCCTAAAAGCATGGTGGACACATCCATTTTTTCCATGACACGAGCACCCAAGCCAAAAAACCTCATCTTGAGTCCTTTTAAGTCGTCTGGATTATTGATTTCTTTTTTAAACCAACCCGAGGTCTCAGGGGGTAAAACTGTGCATAAAAGGACTTTCACATTATAGCCAGCATCATCGTACATGCGTTGATAAAGCTTCATGCCATTGCCCTGCTTCATCCACGCTAAATAAGGCCCTGCTTCGGGGCCAAAAGGCACCGAAGAAAAAAGAGGTCCTGCAGGAAGTTTCCCCGCCCAAAAACCCGCTGAACCATAACCCGCATCAACTTTTCCTGAACTAACAGCTTCCAAAATCGCCTGTAAACCACCGACATCTTGTGGCTCCATGAGGCGCACCGTGATCGCACCCCCACTCGAAAGCTCCAAACGATCTGCCATGATTTTTACTGAATCGCCTAAAATTGGTAAAGCACTATTATATGAAGAAGCGATTTTGAGACGTGTTTTCACGCCTCCATGCGCCGCTTCTTTTTTGCGACGAACGCAAGCACCAAAGCTGAGGCTCAGCACTATAAATACAAGAATTAACTTTTTCATTCTCATCCCATTTAACACTTAATTATCAACGCTAAACACAATGCGTGAAGTCATAAAATCTGCAAGCCCTTGATAATAGTGACTAAGCTCATTAAGTAGTTGAAATTTACTTTACAGAGCCATTTAAACGTACTTTATTGAAGCTCAGTTATAAATACAACTAACCCCCTCTCAGGTGTCTATGAAAAAATTTCTTTTTATCTTTACAGGCTTAATCCTAACTTACTTTGTCCTAACAGATTCAAGTTCACCCTTAAATATTAGTTCGAACCGCGCTCCTCACCCTGGGGCAGTCGAACAGGAACCTCAACAGGTCCAAATCACTACGCCAAGTAAAATTAAGATGGGGGCTTACACAATTCATGAGCTCGCTAAGTTTCGCATTCGCGCCCGTATACTCTCGAAAACTAATTATCACATGGGTCGAGAAACCGACCTCTCGCCCACTGACTTGGCCTTGGGTTGGCAAAAAATGTCGGATCTAAAAGTTTTGGATAAAATATCCATCAGTCAATCTGGGCGATGGTATTATTGGCGAACCTCCAACTTTCCCATCCCACGCCGTGACATCGAAACGATGAGTGCCAATATGCACCTCATCCCTGCTAACGATGCCATTGAAGATCAAATTGAGGAAACTCAGGAAGGCGATATCATCGAAATCACTGGCAGCTTAGTGAAAGTCACTTCAAACACAGATAATTGGAACTGGAAAAGCTCACTCACACGTAGTGACACGGGCAATGGAGCCTGTGAAGTCATCCTCGTTAAAGAACTTAAAATAACGGGGACCAATGAAGCTCAAGTACGCTAAAAATAAAAAGCTCCGTGGCCGAGGCCACGGAGCTTTTTAAAGACTTGTTGGTAAGCTTAGAGCTTAGAGCTTAGACGCTACAAGTGCACCCATTTCAGAACATGATAGACATTCTTTGCCGTCTTCCATGATATCTGCAGTGCGGTAGCCCTCAGCGAGAACTTTTGCTACTGTGTCTTCAATGAGATCAGCTTCAGTATCGAGATCGAAGCTATAGCGAAGCATCATTGAAACAGAAAGGATTGTTGCAAGTGGGTTAGCTTTGCCAGTACCAGTGATATCTGGAGCAGAACCGTGAATTGGCTCATAAAGGCTTACTTTGCCATCGCCAATTGATGCTGAAGGAAGCATGCCAATTGAACCAGTGATCATTGATGCTTCATCAGAAATGATATCGCCGAAAAGGTTACCTGTCACGATTGTGTCGAATTGACCTGGGTTGCGAACGAGCTGCATTGCTGCGTTATCAACATACATTGTGTGGTAATCCACGTCAGTGTAGTCTTTTGCAACTTCTTCAGCAACTTCGTTCCAAAGCTGAGATACGTCAAGAACGTTAGCTTTCTCTACTGAGTGAAGCTTGTTACCGCGCTTGCGAGCGATTTCGAAAGCAAGCTTTACAATGCGCTTAACTTCTGACTCTTTGTAAACCATTGTGTTATAAGCATAGCGCTCGCCATTCTCGTCAACGCCTTCACCACGTGGCTCACCGAAGTAGATACCACCGATAAGTTCACGAACAACCATGATGTCGAGACCATCGCCAATCACTGAATCTTTGAGGAAAGAAGCGTCTTTGAGCTCTTCCCAGAGTTTTGCAGGACGTAGGTTTGCGTAAAGACCAAGAGCCTTACGAATACCAAGAAGACCACGCTCAGGACGGATTGACTTGTCAATTTTATCCCATTTAGGCCCGCCGATAGCGCCCATAAGTACAGCATCAGAAGCGAGACACTTGTCGATTGTATCTTGTGTAAGAGGTGTGTTGTGAGCATCGATAGATGCGCCACCAATGATTGCCTCGTCGAGTGTTAAGTTGTGACCAAATTTCTCACATACTTTTTCGAGGACTACTACAGCTTGTTCGATGATCTCGGGTCCGATACCATCACCAGGTAATACACAGATTTTTAAATCCATTATTATTCTCCCATCTGCTTAGCGTATTTGAAAACGTCACCAGCTTCCATAATGGCTTTAATATCACCAAGTGGATTGAGATCGTATTCTTTACCTGAAGTCAGATTCTTTAGTTTATTAATTTCAAGATCGATTTCGAGTTCGTCACCAGTAGCAACTTCCTCATTGATTTTTACGGGTGTCTCAGAAGGAACGAGGTAGCCACCATTTACACTATTACGGAAGTAGATACGTGCGAAAGATTGAGCAACTACGATTTCTGCGCCAGCTTCTGCGAGTGCAAAAGGAGCGTGTTCACGTGATGAGCCACAACCAAAGTTTTCACCAGCAATAATGATATTGTAATCAGATTTATAACCTTCGCTTACATAGCGAATATCGCCACCGGGGTAACCTGACTCGCCTTCGGGTACACCGAAGAGAGCGAATTTACCAAAGTATTTCTTCTCTTCTTCGTTTGAAGGGTCGTAAGAAAGATATTTTGCAGGGATAATTTGATCCGTATCAATATTATCTCCAAGAACAAATGCTTTACCTTTGATGAGTGAATTCATTATTTTGACTCCAAGTATTCATCAGGTTGAGTAATAACACCAGTTAAGGCACTTGCCGCAGCAACATAAGGTGATGCGAGGTAAACTTGTGCTTGCATAGAACCCATACGACCTGGGAAGTTACGGTTAGTGGTAGAAACAACAATCTCATTGCTATTAGCACGACCGAAAGTATCTTCTGGTCCACCGAGACATGCTGCACAACCTGGAGGGCCGATTCGGCAGCCCGCTTCAAGAAAGATTTCCATGTAGGTCTTATCTTTGTATTTAAGTGTGCGAAGATCTTTTTCTACGAAAGTTGTTGAAGGCACCACAAAAGTATCCATCGCAACTTTCTGACCATACATAACTTCTGCGGCAGCCGCGAAGTCTTCTGTTTTACCACCAGTACAAGAACCGATATAAGCACGTGTTAATTCAGTACCTTTAATCTCGCTAACGCCTTTGCGCTTATCGGGAGCAGAAGGAATCGCTACTGTTGGTTCAAGCTCACTGCAGTTGATCACATAAACGTCTTTGTAGTCTGCATCAGCATCAGCTTTAAATAAAGTGTACGGAACATCTGTACGCTCTTTCACGTAAGCTTCAACTTTTGCGTCAGCCGCAATTACGCCGTTCTTACCGCCAGCTTCAATTGCCATGTTGCAAATAGTCATACGCTCTTCGATTGAGAGCTCATCGATAACTGGGCCTTCGAATTCCATTGCACAGTAAGTCGCGCCAGAGAAACCGATCTCACCAATCATGTGAAGAATGAGGTCTTTTGCCATCATTGTCTTAGGGAGCTTACCTTCGAGGACAAACTTAATTGTCTCTGGAACTTTTAACCAAGTTCTACCTGTTCCCATTGTGAAAGCAGCATCAGTATTACCAATACCTGTTGCAAAAGCACCAAGTGCACCATGCGTACATGTGTGTGAATCTGTCCCAAGAATGATTTCACCAGGACGAACGTGACCTTTTTCAGGAAGAGTTACGTGGCAAACACCCATATACGTGTCTGTACCTGGTTGGTAGTAGTGAGGAAGCTCCTGCTCTTTGGCAAAATCCGTTAGGATATCGATATTACGGAGAGCACGTTTATCTTCCGTGAAGATGTAGTGATCAGGAATAATCACAACGTTTTCTTTGTCGAAAACTTTGGCATCAGCACCAAATTTATCTTTGAAGATACCAATTGTACCAGGTCCACAAACGTCGTGAGTCATTAGAACATTGACGTTCACCCAGACATTCTCACCAGCTTTTACAGAGTCACGCCCTGCAGCATTGGCAATAATTTTTTCAGTTAAGGTCATTCCCATGAGGAAGTCTCCATTGTTTTTTAATAAAAATCTCTCATGTCCTAAAAATATTGAATTTTTACTGACATAAATAATAGCCCATAGTTTTAGCACAAGCACATAAAAAAGCAACTCGAATATCTGCTCCAAAAGCCATATTGAATTCTTATCTAAAGACTTTTAAATCAATGTCCTAATCCGAAAACTCAGCAAGACTTGATAAATCTTTGATTAAAATGCCTATTTGTTTTCATCATCTCACAATTTTTTTCTTGGTTTTAATCTTTTAAAGCCATAGCTTTTTAAACTAGGATGTGTCAGAAGGAGTCAAAATGAAAACATACGATTGGTCAGAGTTAGTTAGCGATATCATTGGGCATTTGCATATAACCCAATCACAACTCGCAGAAAAATGCATGGTAACCCAACAGTCTATTTCCAACTGGAAGAAGGGTTCGCGTAAGCCGGGAGTCTATGCTCAAGAAAAAATCTTTTCACTTTGCCAAGAGGCAAACTTAGAATTGAGTAATTATGTCGAGATCCACAATTGGGAGGAACTCGACCCCAAAGACATGATACGTTCATGTCTCAAAGGACTGCATAAAGATCAGCAAAAAATTGCCCTGCACATGCTCTTAACCCTCACAGAAGATTTCCGTCAGCAAAATCTGATGGAATAAGCTCGCTTAGAAAGCTCCTTTCATCACCCTATTGATAAAATCAATGAGGGGTATAACAATAATTCATTGCATATATGGGCATTGAGTCGCTACAGTCCATGAATCACATAGAGGAGTCCTTATGAATAAATTAATATCACTTTGCTTACTACTAAGTTTCACAGTTCTTGCTGAAAGTAAAAACGAACTCAATTGCTACATTTCACCTACTGAGGAGTTCGCTCTAGTAGAAATAAAACAAGCTAATTATTATGGCAAGGTAGCTATTCGCCCAAACAAAAAACACCCATTGCTCTACCCTGTATTCATTAAAAATGGCAAAGAAATTCATTGCCTAGCTTTGAGTCGCAAAGAATTTATTCCAAATGTAAAAGAAGACTTCCCTTGGAGCCTAACACAAAACCCTAAAAACAATAAACAAAATCGCCAGAAGATCACCGACAAGCAACAATATGAAAAAATACACCAAATTTGGCAAGAACAATTTCGCAACAACCTTAATTCACGGGCAAAACTCTACGAAGATTCCGAACTAGAATACCTACTGCACCTTAAATTTTTCAAAACTCCCATTACAGGCTCATATAAATCCTGGAAAAACGATAAGCTAAGTAATTTAATCTGGAGTTTTAGCGGTTTACAGGACATTCGTTACGCCATCCCTTTAAATAAAACGACACCACTAAAAAATCACGAGTATACAGAGCTCCCTCCAAAAGCCATTTCCCTACCTCAGGTTAACAACAATGTACCTGAAGCGAAAGCTGAGCAATATCCCTTAGCCTGTTTAACGCCACGCAGCTGTTACTATTGGGAATTTTCGAGCCTCGAAGAAATGAAGCAGCTTATCCAGCAAAGTTCAGATTTATTTAATCAATGGTCACCGGGGACTTATCCAAAGACTTTTCAACAAGCACTAGATCAAATCTTTAAAGACATGAACATTCAGCTCGACACATTAAAATCAGAAGAGCACGGTCGCATTGCCATTGCTGGTTGGGATCCCTTTTTCCAATCCGGTACAAGCTTATTGATTATCAGCGAGAAAGCCCCTTTAAGTGACAACCAAGCTTTTTCTTTTAGTTCAAATTGGGGTCATGCGACCAGTAACAGCCTCAAACTTCTCAACATGGCAAAGTCAGCTTTCCTCAAGAAAAAAAGCCTTTATCACGATAGCAACTTCATTCATGCACGTGCAAAAATCCCCAAGGATGAAACTGAACGTCTTTACTTTTACCTCAGTGACTATTGCCTCAGCAACTTCCTTTCTCCTCGTTGGCAAATCCTCAACAAGCGCCTAATTCAGTGTGATGCCCGTATTCGACTTGCCACTTTATTACGTCTTGTAGAAAAAAAGGAACAGGGACTCAAAGAACTACCTAGCTTAAACGCCCTCGAAGAACAGTACAAAAACCATCCACAAATCACCTATTTACTTAAAGATTTGATACTTGATAAACGAAATGATTCCATCGTTCACCGCGAACTAGGAGGGCTTTATCAGCACCCTGCCATAGATCAAATCAAGTTTGATAAAGTTTCGCCAGTAGAGAAAAAATTCTATGATAACTTTGCCCAAATGTACATGCGTAATTGGCGAGCTATGGACCCTATTGCTTGGCAACTAAATCAAGAAAAAAACACTTTTAAGAGCCGGCTCTACATATCCCCTATTAGTAGACTTTCCGATTTTCGAGAAATTTCGCAAGTAGTTCTAGCCGAAAAGCAAAAACATCAACTTAGAGAAATACCACAAACGGCAGCAGGCATAAGCCTAATTTTTCAAACCCAACTCATGGCACCATTCGTCAGAAAGAAAATCCCACAACAGATACAAGTTTCGGCACGCAGCTACGACTTTGCTCCACGTGTCAATTCACTACAAGCCATCCACAAAAAGGATACAGGACTGGATCCATGGTCTTATATTCGCACCCCCGCCCTCATCGAAATCCCTACTTTAATTGCTCAATTAGGTTTAACTATGTCGAACTCACAGATCCAAGACTGTGAATACAAAGGGCTTCGCGAACTAAACCTAAGATCCAATGATTGGCTTCATCGCATTTTTACTCATACGGGTGATCAAGGCTACACTCGTGTTAGTTTACACCCAAGCATCCTGCAGAATGCCACTACTCAAATGGGTGAGCTTAAAGAAACGACTATCCCGTCAGACATCTATGCTTACCTAGATTTTAAGAAAGCTTACCTAATGCACCGCTTTCTCTTAATTGAGGCCGCCAAAAACCGTATTTACGCACATTGGCGCCGTCATCAACGCCTGCGCTGGATTGAACAACAACTCGGTAATGATTTTGTCCAAAAAAATCTTTTCCCACTACCACAGCAGGCTTATAAAGGAGCCTATTTCAACCTTCCTGAACCCGATTCAGATTTCAAGTCATATTACCGCAGCATTGGTCCCTCGTCCTACACCAAACATCTCCCCCCCGTACTCAAACGCTTAGACAAGCTTGAACAATTCATCTCAGTAGAGCCTAATGCCTTATTCTTTGAAACTCATCTCAAGCTCAAAGATAAACCCGCTGCGACGAAGCCTCTACAGGCTCCCGCCGTTGTCAATCCACAAAATGCACAAAGTGACGGCGTTTTGGATTTCGATAGCGAATGAATATCAAAAGGCAGTTCTAACCAGGCATTAAATGAGGGGCATTTTACCTCACAGAAGATTCCCGTCAGCTAAACTCATTAGTAAGTGACTTATTGTAAGTCAAAATTTGACATTGCTCGTCTTCGACACCCCATGCCCTTAATAAAAGCTAAGCAAAGAGGAAAAGCTTCTGAGCTCAAATTGACAAAGAAAAAGCACCATCTTATATTCCTAGATATTACTTGATCCACAAAACACACGGGAATGTCAATGGCCGATAAGAAATCTCCTGCCGAGTACGACGAAAGCAAGATCCAAACACTTGACCCTTTAGAGCACATCCGCAAAAGACCGGGTATGTACATCGGGCGCCTCGGCAACGGCACCAATCAAAATGATGGCATTTACGTCCTACTGAAAGAAGTCGTCGATAACTGTATCGATGAATTCATCATGAATCACGGATCAAAAATCATTATCAAAATCGACATTGAAGCCGGCACTTTTTACACACGTGACTTTGGTCGAGGCATCCCTCTTGGTTCTGTAGTAGACTGTGTTTCAAAAATGAATACCGGGGGTAAATACGAAGGCAATACTTTCGAATTTTCTGTTGGTCTCAATGGGGTAGGTACCAAAGCAGTTAATGCCCTTTCAGCTTTCTTTCGAGTCAAATCCTTTCGCGATGGCAAATTCAAAGAAGCTTATTTCGAAGAGGGTATACTAGTCAGAGAGAACGAAGGCTCCACCGAGGAAGAAAATGGTACCGAAGTCGAATTTTCTCCCTCTCGCGAAATTTTCCCAAAATTCAAAATCGATCTTGGTTTTATTGAACGGCGTATGTGGGGCTATGCTTACCTCAACCGCGGATTGAGCCTTCAGCTCAATGGGCAAAAATTTTATTCTCGCAATGGTCTACGTGACTTTATTGAAAAAGAAATCAATGACGAAAAGCTCTATGATGTCATCTATCACCGTGACAACACCATCGAATTTGGTTTTTGTCACACCCCGAACTACGGTGAAAACTATTACTCATACGTCAATGGTCAATACACCAATGATGGTGGCACTCACCAACAAGCCTTTCGCGAAGGCATCCTCAAGGGCGTCAATGATTACGCTGGCAAAAACTTTGATGGTTCAGATGTAAGAGATGGCCTCTTTGGCGCCGTTGCCGTCAAAATCAAAGAACCGATTTTTGAATCTCAAACCAAAAACAAATTGGGCAATACCGAGATCCGCTCCGAAGTCGTCAGTAAAGTAAAAACTTTTTTAACTGACTTCCTTCACAAAAATAAAACTATTGCTGATCGTCTTTTAGAGAAAATCACTCTCAATGAGAAGATGCGCAAAAACATTACTGATCTAAAGAAGCTCGCTAAAGACAAGCAGAAAAAAGCCTCTTTCAAGATCCCTAAGCTACGCGACTGCAAACATCATCTCAACGACAAGTCGACCTTGGGCGAAGAATCGATGATTTTCATCACTGAAGGTGACTCGGCCACGGGCTCGATGATTTCCTGCCGTGACGTTCTAACGCAAGCCCTTTTCCCACTGCGAGGCAAACCAAAAAATAGCCACAACATGAAACGAGAATTCGTCTACAAAAACGAAGAACTCTATTTCATGATGAAAGCCATCAATATCGAAGATAGCCTCGATGACCTGCGCTACGCAAAAGTTATTATTGCAACGGATGCCGACCAAGATGGTCTTCATATCCGAAATTTACTGCTCACTTATTTCCTCACTTTTTTCGAGGGTCTCGTCACCAATGGTCACCTCTACATTCTAGAAACTCCAATTTACCGTGTTCGCAATAAGAAAGAAACTGTCTATTGCTACGATGAAGAAGAGAAAGATGAAGCCGTTGCAAAACTCGGTCGCGGCCACGAAATAACTCGATTTAAAGGACTTGGTGAAATTTCTCCCAACGAATTTGGTCAATTTATTGGTGACGACATGCGCATCATCCAAGTGAACATCGAAAAAATGAGTGACATACCGCATGTCTTGGACTTTTTCATGGGCAGTAACACTGGCGATCGCAAACAATTTATTATGGATAACTTGGCTTAATCATGGAAACTGACGACACAGCAGACATCATCAACCCAAACCCCGAGCAGTATGATCCCCTAGCTGCAAAAATTGGCTTTCACCCCTTTTCTACGCACCTGAACCGCATGATGACGGGCAACTTCATCGATTATGCCTCCTATGTAATTAAGGATCGTGCCATCCCAGATGTGGATGATGGCCTCAAGCCCGTTCAGCGCCGCATACTCCACACACTATTTAAGGCTGACGATGGTAAATTTCACAAAGTTGCCAATATCGTTGGTGCCTGCATGGCCTACCACCCTCACGGCGACAGCTCCATTTATGGTGCATTAGTTACGGTAGCCAACAAAGAGTACTTCATTGAGAAACAGGGGAACTTTGGTAACATCCTCACCGGCGACAATGCTTCCGCAGCACGTTATATCGAATGTCGTCTTTCCCCCCTAGCGAGAGAGACGCTATTCAATCCAGAGACCACTGAATTTGTCGATAGCTATGACGGCCGAAACAAAGAACCCGTTTGTCTTCCTGCCAAAGTCCCCGCCCTACTCATGATGGGTACCGAGGGTATCGCTGTTGGTATGGCAACCCGTATTCTACCACACAATTTCAACGAACTTCTCAAAGCCCAAATCAAAATCCTTCGCGGTCAAAGGTTCGAGATATACCCCGACTTCCTATGCGGTGGCATCATGGATGTTTCCCAATATGATTTTGGCCGTGGCAAAGTCACTGTTCGCGCCAAAATTGACGTCCTCAACAACAAAACTTTGGTTATCAAAGAAGTTGCTCCTGGCACCACAACTGAGTCCCTGATGTCTTCTATCGAAGACGCCGCCAAAAATGGTAAAATTAAAATTGCTTCGATCCAGGACTACACGGCAGAAAACGTAGAAATCGAGATCAATCTACCGCGTGGTGTACAATCAGACTGGGCCCTCAACGCCCTCTACGCCTTTACCCAATGCGAAGTCAGCCTGAGCCCCAACATAACTGTGATTCAAAAGGGACGTCCAAAGGAAATTCACGTCGGCGAAGTCTTGCATCACAACACTCAAACACTCGTCAATATGCTGCGCTGGGAATTGCTCAATGAGCAGAATAAACTCAACGAGAAATATCACGATCGTACCCTTGAGCGCATTTTTATTGAAGAACGCATCTATAAAAAAATCGAAGAATGCACCAGCCAAGCAGATGTTTTTGAAGCTGTTCGCAGCGGCTTAAACCCCTTCCTTGACCAACTTAGACGCGATGTGTCTGATGAAGATATTGAACGTTTATTACGCATCCCTATTCGTCGTATTTCACTCTTTGATATCAACAAGAATAACAAAGAATTAGAAGAAATCCTCAAGGCCCTTAAGGAAGTTGCATACAACCTCGAGCACCTCAAAGATTACACTATTAACTTTATCAAGAATTTAATCTCCAAATACGGCAAGAAATATCCTCGCCTCACTGAGATCAAGAGCATAGAAAAAGTGGATGCTAAAGAAATTGCCGTCGCCAACGTCAAACTCGGCTACGACAAAGTTGGTGGCTATATTGGCACACAGATCAACAACGGCAACTATATCAAATGTACTGAATTTGATCGTATCATTATTGTAACTAAAGATGGTAAATTTAAAGTCACCAATATTTCTGACAAACTTTTTGTCGGGCGCTTTAGTGAGATTTTTGTCGTTGATAAAGAGCAAATTTACTCAGTGATTTATACTGATAAGAAAAGCGGCATCTCCTATCATAAACGCTGCATGATCAACAAATTCATCCTCGACAAAGAGTACCTGCTCTTCCCTAAAGGTAACAAGCTAGAAATAATGGACACCAATTACGGCATTGTCCTCGATTGTCACCTGGAAGATACCTCGCGCTCAAAAGACGTCACTGCCGAACTTATTTTTGATGATGTCCCCATTCGTTCTGCAACGGCGAAAGGCTTCAAGACGGCTTCACGCCCCATAACAAAATTCCTCAAAAAGAAACGTGGCTCAGAAAGTAAAACTCAAGTCGAAGAGGAAGAAGCTCAAGTTGAGGCGGAAAACGCTGAAGAAGAAGCCAAAAACAAATTCACTTGGAAGGCACCAAAAATCAACTTCACTCAAGATGAAGTCGAAGAAGCCGCCGCCGAAAGTGCCAAACTTAAAGCTGCTGAACTCGAGCAACTCGAAGCCAAACGGATTGCGACTTCCGCAAAATTTGCCAAGTCCGTAAAAACTGAAGCTCCAAGCGAAACCATTGCTGAAGAAACTCCTACTCCAGCGGAAACTAAAGAGGCTCCGCAAGAAGATGATTCAACAGAGACTGAAGACGTAGAAAAAGTCGAAGAGACGAAAGAAGAACCCGCACCAAAGACTAATACAGACGTCATGGGCGATGCCCCCACACCTTTTATTCGTAAAATTGACCCTGATTCAACCTTCACGCTGGAACCTTAATGTATCGTCAGCTCAACTTTCAGAAAACCCACCTCACCCTGCAATGCCTGAAGCAACGTATTACTGAGCGCTTTCCAAAATCCAGCCTAGTTGAAGTTTGTGCTGAACTCGAAGCCCTTTCATCAGAGACCGAAGAGAAAGCCAAACATATCGCAGAGCCAAACACCACCCTGCGGACAATCATTGGCTTTACCATTGTTTCGGCACTCATCCTTATTGGTGTTAGCATCAGCATGATGGAATTTAAACCGCAAAAAATCGCCATTCAGGAAATGCTACCACTTATAGATGCCGTCCTCAACGAAATTATTATTTTTGGTGCCGCCATCTTTTTTCTCGTCACTCTGGAGGCCAGAATCAAGCGTGCTAAAGCCCTCAAAGCCCTTCATGAGTTTCGAGCCATAGCACACGTCATTGACATGCATCAACTCACAAAGGACAACGAAGATCAAGCCAATAACACCGCATCTTCCCCCCTACGCAGCATGAGCAACTACGAGCTCAGCCGTTACCTAGATTACTGCTCAGAAATGCTTTCTCTCACAGGTAAACTCGCCGCCTATTATGCGCAAAACATGCCCGACGCCGAAGTTCTCTCGGCCGTTAATGATGTAGAAGATCTATGCAATAGCTTCGCTCGTAAGATCTGGCAAAAAATCATGATCATTAAGCAACAAGAATCCTGATCCCCACCTAATTTAGTCATTCTCACAGCGTGTAAATTCAGCCTAAGTTTTCTTTATGGCCTACTGCTATTCGACTGTAAACTACAGCAAATACTTAGACTAGTATAAAAAAGTTTATAAAAAATTCATTTTAAGCGCAAGATCCACAAGAACTTGCGTAGTTAATATATAAGAAGTCCTGAATTTCAATCAAACCAAAGGAACACTTATGGATTCATTTAACCGTAGAAATTTCGTCAAAGGCGCCGCCATTTTAGGTGCTACTAGCTCAGTAAAAGCCTTTGATATCAAAAAAAACGTAAGTAATGACAAGCCTTTAAAAATTGCACTCATTGGCTGTGGAGGTCGAGGAACTGGCGCAGCTATGCAGGCACTTAAAGTGCGCAAAGGTGTACAGTTAGTAGCAGTGGCAGATGCATTTCAAGATAAAGCAGAAGGAATTTTCAAGCGTTTAAGCCGTCACCCACAATCCAAAGTAAGTGAAGATAATGTCTTCCACGGTTTTGATGCTTATAAAAAAGCTATTGACAGTGACTGTGACTTGGTTATTTTAACAACACCACCTCACTTCCGCCCAATCCATCTGGAATATGCGGTTAAGAAAAACAAGCACGTTTTCATGGAGAAACCTGTCGCCGTTGATGGCCCAGGTATTCGTTCGGTTATTAAATCATCTAAGTTAGCTGAAGAGAAGGGCCTTATGTTAGCCTGTGGCCTACAGCGTCATCACCAATTTGATTACCGCGAATCAATTCAGCGTTGTCAAAATGGTGACATCGGCAATTTCCAATACGCTAAAGTTTACTGGAATAGTGGCGGTGTGTGGACTCGCAAACGTCAGGAAGGCATGAGCGAAATGGAGTATCAAATGAAAAACTGGTACTACTTCAACTGGCTCTGTGGTGACCACATTGTAGAACAGCACATTCACAACCTCGATGTAATCAACTGGCTTAAGGGCACTCACCCAGTATCATGCAGTGGCATGGGCGGGCGTCAGGTTAGAACTTCTAATGACCACGGCGAAATTTATGATCACTTCTTCACAGAATATCAATATGCAGATGGCACTCAAATGTTTAGTCAGGCTCGACACATCAAGGGCTGCGACAATGCAGTAGAAGAAATTGCTTATGGCGATAAGGGTACATGCCATTTCAAAGCACATCAAATTTCAGGAGCTGTCGACTGGAAGTTCAAAGGCAAACGCGTTAGTGGACACCAACAAGAATGGTATCACCTTATCGAAGCCCTTGATCAAGGTAAAGTATACAATGAAGGCATCAATGGAGCCGAGGCTACCTTGACTGCTATTATGGGTCGCATGGCTAATTACTCTGGCAAAAAAGTCACCTGGGAACAAGCGCTTAATTCTACGGAATCTTTAGTTCCAGATGCATATACTTGGAGTGGTGCACCTCCGACGGCACCTAATGCTGACGGCAGCTACAACATCCCAACTCCCGGTCGCTATAAAGTTATCTAGGAGTCATTAATTGACTAAGTTCTGAATACTATTTAGTCTTCAGATAAATGAGCCTCCTTTTTAGGGGGCTTTTTTATGACTGTGTTTATAAGATTCTCAAAGAGAACTTGACCATAAGCGAGGTCACAGGTAATTTTGAAGAATCAAACTGGAGGTTGAGTGAAAAAATTTAAAACACATATTTGTTTAGTCAATGAAAATGCCATGGAGAACATTCTCCCTCTGCTAGATCCGCATATTGCCCCTGAGCGAGTTATCTTATGTTATTCTCCAAGCCATGAAGATGATGCTAAGATGCAGCGGAACTTTTGCCTAAGCAAAGGCTTAGAAGTGGAAATGCTTGGTCTCTCCCAAAAGCATGAGCTTTCTTGCCTCCAAGAAAGCTTCCTTCAAGTTCAAGTCGACCCTTTGGACTGCGCCCTCAACTTATCTTGCGGCAGCAAGCTCATGTGTTTAGCTGCCTACGAATTTTTGGATGATGATATCTTTCGATTTTGTGTTGAAAAGGATCACCTTTTCCCTATCACTGATCCCGGGGCTTTTGATTATTACGACCTCGACAATCAAATAAAAATCGAGGATTACTTCGCTTTGCATGGCTGGGAAGTACAAAGCTTAGTTAGAACAAAAACCGTGAAGCATGAAAAATTAATGGATGAACTCTTTGAACGTGTTCAAGAATTTGAAAAGGCTATTGGCTTGCTAAATAAACTGGCGAATGACGCCGATGATGATGGCGTTTTAAACATGCGTCATCACCGCAAGTTCAAAGATGAGCAACTTGAGTTAATGGGAAAACTTTACGAAGCCAATTTATTGACTTATTACGATGCTAATTCAATCACTTTTGTAGATCAAAGTGCGGTCGATTTTTGCCGGGGTTTTTGGATCGAAGATGCCGCGTATTTAGCCATGAAAGAAATTGATGTACAAGATTGTGCCATTGCGGTGGAGATCCGTAATCAGCAAGGGATTAAAAACGAAATTGACGCCGCCTTTTTACACGAGAACCAACTCTACCTCATGGAATGTAAAACAGCACATTTAGCGCGCGAGGGCAAAGGCACTCAAACGCTCTATAAAATGGATACTTTAGTTGACTATGCAGGCTTACATACCAAAGGTATTTTGGCATCTTATCGTGCTTTGGAAGACTACGACTTAAGACGGGCACATGATTTAAATATTAGCATAATTCAGGGCAGTGCGCTTAAAAACTTTTCGACTCACCTCAAAAAAATCATTGCAGAACAATAGGTCATGAGCGAGTTTAAAAATATTGAAAAATATCAAGATGCGATGACCAAGAGCTCCGACTCCAGTAACAATAAACCCGCAAAAATTGTTCTGGCGATTATCATTGCGATCTTCGCAGATATCCTTAGTATTGTACTTTCTTTTGCACCTGAAATTGCGATTCCTGCAAATATGCTTTTGGTCGCGACACTCAGTTTATTATTGGGCTTTAAATTTGTTTACCTTCCGGCAGCAATGATTGAAACTTTCCCATTTTTATCGGCCATGCCCTTCTGGACTGCAGCTACACTTTATTCGATCTATAAAAACAAACAGGATACTAAGAAACCCGGAGGGTCCGAATAGAACTGCTCAATATTTTTATGAATCTTCTTTGGGTTTATTCAAATTTTTCAAATACTCCTGCCACTCGATAGGCAATAGGTATTTTTTTTGACTGTTGCATTCTTGGCAACATGGCACGCAATTACTCTTAGTTGTTTTCCCACCACGTACAATGGGAACCAAGTGATCCATAGTTAAATCAGAGGGGTGAAAGTCCTGTTTACAATAATAACATAAGCCCTTGCCTTTCTGATTCTTCCACCATTGTGACTGCCTTAATTCGCGCGCTTTATTTTTTTCACGCTTGCGATGTTCATCGTCCGCAGATGAAAAGCCATCAAAAGAAAACATATTTTTACTCCGTAAAATTCGAATTAGCCAAAATTAGCCCCTCTGCAGAGGTTGCATAGTCAAATTTAGAGGCTTTTTTATTATAATTAAAAAGGAATAGAAACATGAAACTAAAAGCAAAATATTTTGGCTTTTGTCTAATAGGAGCATTAACACTGCTTTCCTGTAAGGAAGCTGCAGAGGGCGTTGATCAAACTGCAGACCAATTGACGGGTAAAAACCAAGTAAAACAAATGAAAAAAGCTGAGGCAGACCTCAACAATATTAACAAGCAACACAACAAACAACTCGAAGAAGCCACAAAAGAAAATTAGTTCTTTTCCCTTTTTGAGTTCAGATGTCGACTACGTCGCATTTGTGTTTGCTTAACATATTATATGAGTATCTTTCATGTCCAGTTCACCTACACCTCCGCCTAAGCCGGAGATTAAAGGAGCGAGCCGCTCTTTTATCATCGGTGCTAGTGCCTCTTTCGTCCTACTTGTGCTTGCTATTGCACTTGGCTGGGTCTCCGTTGCATCTGGCATTAGGCATATCAAAAAATACAGTTCTAAAGAATCCCTTACTTTCAGTTTCCCTGAGAGTAAAGCGCAATACCTTGCCGTCCTTGATAAGCTTGCCAAATCCTTGGCCATGGCCAATAAAGGACAAGAAAGCGAACTTCGTTTAAATAGCCAAGAACTCAACAGCCTGATGGCACACGATGTAAGCTTTGACGATTTCCGCAAATATGCACGCGTCAACAAAATCACTGAAGAAGCGATATTTGTCGACATTAGTTTCCCTATTGACAAGCTCAAGTTTGCCTCGTGGACTGATGTTGAAGGTCAGTTTCTCAATGGTCAAGTTTTGTTAACTGGGCGATTAAAAAAAGATCACTTCTATCTAGAGATCAATCAAGTTCAGCACGATGGTAAAAAGATCATGCTCGACACTATTGAATCACTCAAAGAACACAATGCTCTGACTTTCTGGCCTGGTGCTGAAGAATACCAAAAAGATTTAAAGCTAGTTCGAGGATTTATCCTCGAAGAGAATGAACTTGTCCTGAACATTGCTCCTTTTCCGGAGGATGACTAATGTCTGAATCAAGCTGTATAGAGGATTGGTATCCCAAGGAAGTAGAAGACAATGAGTTGATCGACATCCAAGATCGTTTTCAACTCTCTCTTCCTGCTGCCACAGTTTTGGCAAATCGCAGTTTACTGAAAAAGAATGCGGATTGCTTTAATGCATCTTTGTCGAGCTTGAGTGACCCCTTTCGCTTTCCAGATATGCAAAAGACAGTAGAGCGAATTTTCAAATCGATCAATAATAATGAGAAGATTGTTGTTCACGGCGATTACGATACTGATGGCGTCACTTCTTCTACGCTACTTAATTGGGTAATCAAATCTTACGGTGCAGATACGAGTGTTTTTATTTCCAACCGTCTCCATGATGGTTATGGCCCCACTCCCACAACAATGAAGAATCAAATTGAAGCTGGTGCCTCCTTAGTCATTTCTACGGATTGTGGCATCACTTCCTTTGAAGCAGCTGATTACGCCTATGAGCATGGCTTAGATTTTATCATTACCGATCACCATAACCCAGCTGATTCATTGCCGAAAGCTTATTCCATTATCAATCCGCGTATTCACACTGAACTCATCGATTTATACTCACTTGCGGGTGTTGGCGTTTCATTTAAACTCTGTCATGCTCTCTTAAAGTATGGCTCGAAAATTGGCAAAAAAGCGACTATTGATTTACGAAACGGCCTTGATCTAGTTGCTTTGGGAACGATTGCCGACTCTTGCCCATTGATTGGAGAAAACCGTTCTTTAGTAAAAAATGGTCTCAAACTACTCAATGTAAATCCTCGTCCGGGAGTACGCGCACTCTATGAAGCGACAACTTTAGATACACATATCACAGCTGCGGATATCAGCCGAAAAATATCTCCAAAAATTAATGCCGCTGGCCGGGTTGGCGACCCCATGGTATCTGCTAAACTCCTTGCCTCCAATAGCATTCATGAATCTCGCCAATTGGTGGGGCAATTGAAGAATTTCAATCGTATTAGACGCAATGCCGAAAAATCTGCCTATATGGAAGCCTTTCAAATTGCTAAAGAGCAGGCTAAAACTGCTCCTCCCCTACTCTTAGTTGTTGGCCCTAACTGGCACCCAGGAGTAATCGGCCTCTTATCCACGAAGTTAACCAAACACTTTGGCTTACCTTCGATTGTTTTGTCGAAAGATAAAAATCCCGATGAGCTCTTGGGTTCTGGCAGAAGTTGTAATGGCATCAATTTACTTGAAGGCTTAAAACACTGCGCTGATCTGCTCAATAATTTTGGTGGCCACCCAATGGCTGCTGGACTTTCTCTAGCAGTCGATGACTTAGAAGAATTTAAAGAAAAAATCATTGCTCTCCTAAAGAGTGACCTCTTAGATAAAGTTGAAAAGAAGCGCAACCACCAATACTACGATGGCGAGTTCTCCTTCCAAGACCTCGACGAACAATTTATTGGTGATCTCGAGCGCATGGAGCCTTTTGGCAATGGTAATGATGCTCCAGTATTCCTCTTTAAGAATGTTCAAATCAGAGATACCCATCACCCCATTAGCGCTGTATTATCTGGTTATGCTGTAGATAAGTTTGGTACTAAAATCGCCTTTACCTACTACACTCCTTTTGACTACAGTGAATTTGAAGCTGGTCGACTCTATAACATAATTGCGACCCCCTACAGAAACTTTGAAAACAAAACATGTAGGCTTTTACTACATGATGTTTTTGCCGCGAAATAAGACATGAAATCTTCACTGACAGCCTTAGAAAAAAAAATTAATTGCCGATTTAAGTCCATTGAACTTTTAAAAGAAGCTATGACACATCGTTCATACAAATTTGAAAGTCAAATTCCCATGAACGACAATCAACGCCTAGAATTCTTGGGTGATGCCGTTTTAGAACTCATTGTTTCCCGCTATTTATTCGATCGCTATCCCGAGGCACCTGAAGGAAATCTAACGAAATATCGTGCGGCCTTAGTCAAGGAATCTGCACTCTTTGAGTGTGCTCAAAGTATTGCACTTGGAAAATATCTTTTGTTGGGAAAGAGCGAATTAAAAAGCAAGGGCAATGAACGACCTTCGAACCTCTCCGATGCCTATGAAGCTTTGATTGCGGCAATCTACCTAGATCAAGGTTATGAAGTTGCACAAAAATTTCATGTCACCACTTTAGAAAAACTGTGGAATGAACCTGCCGATTTACTCTTAGTACAGAACCCTAAGGGCACTCTACAGGAGATAACCCAAAAGAATCATGGCTCCCCACCGAAATACATCACCATCTCAAAAACTGGCCCTGAACACGAACCTCTATATAAAGTTGATTGTATCTTGAATAAAGAACTCATTGCAAAAGGACAGGGAAAAACGCTAAAAGCTGCACAAGAAGATGCGGCGAGACAAGCTATTGCGAAGCTTGCAGAGGAAAAATAATTATGAACCGCGAACGAATCCAAGCTATTGTTGAAGAATACAAATTACCAAAATTTAGGGCCAAGCAATTAAAAGAAGCTTTCTTTGAACACCATTATAGTTCCTTTGAACAACTGACCAATTTCCCCAAAGACCTAAGAAATAAACTTACTGAAGAGAACCAAGTTCTGTGCTTAAACGTTAATAAAGTCTTTGCTTCTTCTGACAAAGTAACTTACAAAGCACTTTTAGAACTCCATGATGGGTTGAAAATTGAATCTGTACTGATGAGCCCTAAACCAGGTTTATGGACTGCTTGTATTAGCTCTCAAGTAGGCTGTGCAATGAAATGCAGTTTTTGTGCCACCGGCACCATGGGTTTAACACGTAACTTGACTTCTGAAGAAATTTCCGATCAAGTCCTTTTTTGGCGGCAATTCATTGCCAAAAATGATATTGACACTGAAAGGTTAAACAATGTGGTTTATATGGGTATGGGCGAGCCGCTACACAATACCAAAGAAGTTTTTAATAGTATCGAAGAATTAACTGCGGAAGATGGTTTTAAAATTGGTTCACGCCATATCTCGGTTTCTACTTCAGGCCTCCTCAAGGGTGTTAAAGAAATGGCCGACAAATTCCCTCAGGTCAACTTAGCTCTTTCCCTTCACGCAGCAAAAGATGAACTACGCTCATCGATTATGCCCATTAATAAGGCTTTTGATTTGGAGAAAATCAGAGAATGCCTTGATGAATATATCGATACGACCCACCGTAAAGTATTTATTGAATACGTCTTATTAGAAGGTGAAAACAATGAGTTATCGCATGCTAGTGAACTGAGTGCATTTCTCAAGTCTCTCAAGCGACCAGAATTAACACACACTAACCTCATTGTATACAACGAAACCGATAGCGAACATAAGGGTTCCACCAAACAAAAAGCCGATCAATTTAGAAATCATCTAAAATCAAAAGGCTTGAGTGTGACAATACGCAAAAATTTAGGCCGTGATATTGATGGCGCTTGTGGTCAACTAGCTGTAAAAGAAGAGAATTAAAGCATAGCTACATGGAAAGTTGTAGACGCTAGATTATCTTGATTCATTAACATTCGGAGTACATATGTCAAAACTAATTTTAAGCTTATTTATTAGCTGTTTCCTTATTTCTTGCGCCAATCACGATGGCCCTTACACACAAAAACATATTGGTGAAAGAGAAAATGTTTTTCGTAGATCATACTTAACCACAGCCTTTGACCTCTATCAAGACTTATACTTTTCTCAGCAAGCTTTTTCCGCAGACCTCGACTTATTAATTGAGAAGCCCCGCAAAGAGCAAATAGAGAAAACTATTGCAAGCCTGCAACAGTTTAGAAGCACATATAATAAAACCACCCCTTTTCGCCATATCCATGGCCCACTAGATTACCCCTACCTTAAAACTGAACAGAACTTGTCAGAACTCATTTTTGCGGAAAGTGCAGATTTTAATGGTGATGAATCAATTCTTGCATTAGTTAACGGCACTGAGGCCATATCGCTTGAAACTCTTTACGAAAAACATTTAGACGATTCTAGTGGACAAATTTA
The DNA here is from genome assembly GCF_028745505.1 of Lentisphaera marina. Taxonomy (GTDB): domain Bacteria; phylum Verrucomicrobiota; class Lentisphaeria; order Lentisphaerales; family Lentisphaeraceae; genus Lentisphaera; species Lentisphaera marina. The sequence continues at coordinate 324,310 of NZ_JAQZZL010000001.1, forward strand.
TTTGGGTATTCCTGCTCTCGACTACGTCTTACAACAAAGTGAACTCATTCTAGATAAGAATGAACGTTTACAAGCCTATCTCAAACTTAGTAACAGAGCCTTGACTACACAAGTCAAATTTTTACTCGATGACTGGTCTCCATACATTGCAGCCAACTTTCATCACTTAGTCAAAACAAGAAAGCAAGAGCAATTTTTGGGTTGGACTTACACTTCTTTTTTAATAAACCAACAAGAGGTACTCGGCAAAATCAAAACTAAGAGCACTGAGCTCAATGAACAGGATCTTAACGAACGTTTAAATGCCCTAATGAACCTATGGGAAGGACAATACATTCTCAATGATAATCGTCAGTACATTAGAGCTGGACTGAAAAGCTTAGTGAAAAGCCCTGAGATAGACAACTATTTTAAAACTTTAGCCATCTCTAAAGTAAAAAACGATACTGAAATGAGCTTAACAGCAATGATGGCTATGCAAAAAGGTATTCTCAGAGAAATATCCAAAGGGAACTACGACAAAGACGTTCAATCACTTCCTTACATTATCCCAAACCCAAAACTGCATAAATTGAGTAAGTCTAAAAAGCATACAAAAGATGCTCCTTTTGGTGAATCGAATACACCCTATTCAAATCAACTATCTTTATAATACTCAGTACTCATGAATATCTATGAGGTGAGTACTAGGCATGAGGGATTATTGATATGAAACATTATCCCATTTATATTGGCGGTGAAGAAGTACGTACTCAACAAAGCAAAGAAGTAAAGGCTGTATACTCGGGACATATATTAGGTAAAATAAGCCTAGCATTAGATCAAGATATAGATCAGGCTTTGGAGATCGGCTCGAAGGCAACAAAAGTCATGAGGTCTTTGACTGCTTATGAGAAACGAAAAATCTTACTGGAATGCAAGCAATTATTTGAAGAAAGATTTGAGGAATTCGCAGTAACAATCACACAGGAATCGGGTAAAACGATCAATGAATCACGCGCAGAAATGCAACGAGTGATTTCGACCTTTGACTATGCATCCATTGAAGTCATGCAAATGGATGGAAATATGTTGGCGATGGACACACATCCTAGTTCGGAAAACTTTGAATGCTTAATTAAACGTTATCCCAAAGGTCTTTGTACATTCATTACGCCCTTCAATTTCCCAGTAAACCTTATTGCCCACAAAGTCGCTCCCGCCATTGCAGCTGGCTGCCCATTTATTATAAAACCTTCTGATAAAACACCACTTTGCGCCTTAATGTTTGCCGAAGTGCTAAAGAAAAGTTCTTTACCCAAGGAAGCTTTTTCTGTACTCCCCTGCTCCAATGAGGACTCTTTAAAATTAGTTAAAGATGATAGAGTTAAGTTTTTGAGTTTCACTGGATCAGAAAAAATAGGCTGGATGCTAAAAAAACTCGCTGGGAAGAAATCAGTATGCCTAGAACTTGGTGGAGTTGCATCTTGTATCGTTTATCCTGATACAAATTTAGAAATAGCTAGTAAAGAAATCATCTCCGCTGCTTTTAGCCAAGCGGGGCAAAGCTGTATTAGCTTGCAAAAACTCTACATACACAAAGATATTAGCAATAACTTAATTCAATTAATTAAAAGAGAAGCTGAAAAGATTGTTATGGGCGACCCATTAAGCCCAGAAACAAAGCTAGGGCCTATGATAAGTAATAATAGCCTAAGTTATATAGAAGACTTAGTTAATAAAAGCCTTACTCGAGGATCTAAAATTATTACTGGTGGTAAAAGAGTAAATAATTTTTACCAAGCAACAATTATGCGGAATGTGCAAAATGATGACCCTCTTTATGCAAATGAAGTCTTTGCACCATTATTTATTATAGAAGAATTTTCAGATACTGATCAAGTCTTTGAAAAAATCAATACCTCTCCCTATGGGATCCATGTAGGTATTTATTCAAAAGATATTCAGTTAGCTATGAAGGCTTGGGATAAACTAGAATGTACTGGTATCATATATGGTCATGTACCCACTTGGCGCTCAGATAAAATGCCCTATGGTGGCATCAAAAACAGTGGCTGTGGACGCGAAGGCATAAGGTATGCTATTGAAGAAATGAGCGAACTAAAATCATTGCTCATCAAGAAATAAAAAACGCTGAAATTTTCATCTCAGCGTTTTTAAACAAGTGTTAAGTAAACTTAACTGCCTGCAATTTTGAACATTTCCATGTATTGATCAATGTTCTTGAATACAGTAAAACCCAAAACGCCTGAAGCAGCTAAAGCTACAAGTATAGTGACAATACCTGGTTTACCTTTAGTGTCTTGCTCCAATAGAGCTTCATCACTTTCGGATGATTGAGCTTGAGCTCTTCTTTGAGCTTTTGGTGCAGAAGCCGTTTGAGTACCAGCAGTTTTAAGTTTGAGCGTTCCACCAGCAGCATCTGGATCAACTTTTAATGTTTCATCTGCTGATACAGGAGCTTTAATCTTAAGCGTACCTGAAGCACCTTGAGTTGGGCCAGATGCTTTGATCTTAAGTGTTCCGCCACCATCTGGAGTTTTAATTTTAAGTGTTCCGCCACCATCATCAGGTGACTTAACTTTAAGTGTACCGCCAGTATTACTTTGTTCAGAAACTGGTGCTTGAATTTTTAATGTCCCAGCTGATGAAGGTTGCGCAGAAACAGGAGCCTTAACACGTAGTGTACCCGCTGATGCAGGACCAGAAACTTTAATTGTACCTGTGTCTGTTGATGTTGGGTCAGCAACTTTTAGCGTTGAAGCAGCATCTTTTTGCGGAGGAAGTTTAAGCTGCTGAGTCATAACTGTAGAATCAGTATTGCGCACTTCAGGAGATTTTGTACCAGCTGAAGGTGGTCTTAAACGAATTGTTTGACTCGCTGTGAGAATACCAGAAAGTTGCTTTTTACGTTCTTTAATAACTTTGAGGTGAACTGTATCCGTATAGTTTTCGCCATCTAAATTGATATTTTGTGTACTTGGTGATACGCGTTTTAACTTAGTCGTATCTGTATCACGAATCATTAATGGATCTGTTTCAGCCGTTTCAATCTGAGGGGATTGAGCTGCTTGAGAACCTAAGTTTACAGTTTCTGTGTTTTCTATATCATTTTTATTGTCAGACATAATTACTTCTCCTGGTCTACAGTTGCTGGAAGTCAGGAAGACCTCGAACTGTCATTTTCTTATATGGTGTACCCACTGGGCTAATCAATCTTCCTGTAACAAAAATTAATAAATTAGTCTTCTCTGATCTCTCACCCTTGTTCTGAAAGAATCTACCGAGATAGGGAATATCAGATACATAAGGAATTGAGTCATCAACTGAATATACTGTCTCTTTTACTAAACCACCAATTAGTAATGTCTCGCCATCCCAAATTTGAGCACGAGTTTCAACTTGTCTAACTTCAATAACTGGCATAGCATAATTGAAGAAATTAGGGTAAGAAATCGTATCACCAAAATTACTTAAATCAGAGTTTAATTCAGTATCATAACCTATAAGTTCCACCTGCTGAGGATTTAAATCCATGCTGATAGTATTGTTATCTGCAGAAACTTCGGGAGTAACTTCCAAGATCACACCAATATCACGTGCTTCACCAAAAGTTGGAGTCGTTGGAATAATTGCATCAGTGTCCAGTTGAGCCTCTTCCCATTCTTCAGGTAAAAAACGTTCTTCCACAACTCGAAGTACAACTGTGTTACCACTTTGAGTTACCGCATTAGGTGAACTCAATAATTCAGATGTATCTGACTGATCTAGAGCACGGATCATCATTTGTAGTTCTTGATTACCAAAAACTAAATCTGCGGCTAACTGAACAGGGCCTTCAACACCTGTAGCTACTTCAGAAATACCTCTAATATTATTATCAAATCTTTCCGCCGCAGTAGTTGGATCATTTGATTGAGCAAAAATACGATCACCTGTTAGTGTATGATTGGGAGTCGTCGGACCTGTCCATCTCCACATAAAACCAAGCTCTTGAGTTGTATTAAAATCGACATCAATAAACTTTGTTTCGACAGAAATTTGAGCACTAGGCCTTCCTAATTCATCAATAATACGCTTGATAAGTTGAATGTTTGCTGCTGTATTTGTAACAACAAGACGATTAACATTACTTACAAATGATATTTTTGAGCCCGCTGGAAAGGTCACCCCAGATTTCTGGAAATAATCTTGCCAATTGGTCTCTTCAGAATTTCTGACTAAACCATCGTCTGTAAGACCTCCACCTGCATCACCTACTACCTCAATCATAGATAAGGGAACATCAAAAAAGACCGTTTCCGTTTCCTCTAGAGGATAATCAGCATCAGCAATATATACAGCGTGTTTATCAATTTTTACTTTTAAGCCTAATATTTCAGTGATTTGATTAATCAGCTCACCTAATTGCATATCTTCTACGTTTAAAAACAAACGAGCTTGTTTAGTTTCGCTTGCAGCAGGAGCTGCGGCTGGATCATCAAAGCCACCGTCATCAAAGCCACCGTCATCAAAGCCACCGTCATCAAAGCCACCGTCATCACCAAAACCATCATCTACAGCATCAACTGGTCCTTGAGCTTGTTGTGCCTTTGCCTTAGAAGCAAAATAAACAATATTGATCCCTTTTCCTTCAGGATCAGGATCAAATTCTTTAGATTTTCTGATCAAATCTTCTACAATTTCGTTGATACCGTCACCATCGTAACTAACTGAAGGTATATATATTCTTCTTAGACGATCATGTATAGATGTTGTATTTTCAGCATTTACATTGATACTTGTCGAATTTAATAGTTCAGCATCTAAATCAGCACTTACTCGAATTTTATCTTCCCATTTCCATGAAGTCTCTGCTAAGAGGTCTGATTGAGTTACTCTATTTCTTTGTTTACCAAGAATCTTAATTTCTTCATAAACACGGAAAAGTAAGTGACTTGCAGGAATATTAAATTTATCAATTAATAGTAAATCTTCTAACTCTTCTCTTGATCTTTCTAGGTTGCCCTGGTCAAAGTAGAGTTGAGCACGTTGCATTTTGATATCAATGCTTTCTTTCTTAACTAATTCTTCTTCAGTAATTTGTTCTTCACCTACGAGTAACCTGTACTCATCTTGAATAATTAACTCATCAATCTCTGCTAACTTAGCTTGATAGAGTTTTTTATTATCAGGATCAATTTCAATGAGTTCTTTCAAATATGACTGTGCTAAATCAAAAGACTTATTCTCTTTTGCATTTTTTGAATCGTTTAGTTTTTCTGCAATTAAGTTTTTATAAACTACGATCTTCAATTTTTCAACATTTGAAAGTTTGTTCACTAATCTATTCGACGAACTTTGTGCACTTTTATAAACTTCTTTCGCTTTTGCTAGATGATTCAAAGCAACGTGATTAGAAGAATCCTCTACTGCCGCCATTGCTTTGTAATAAAAACCATCCGCCTCAAGCTCTAGTTGCTGTTTACGAATTTGTTCATTGTTAACAAGTGTAGTAGTATCAACTGGCTCACTTTTTTTACTTTCTTGAGCCACTGTATTCATTGAAATTAAAGAACTTATAAAAACAAAGGTTTTTGCATAATTATTAATTTTTAACATAAGTTTACCCTAAATTTTCTTGAAGTCAGGAAGCCCTGGAACTTGATTGATTCGTAATGGCAGGCCACTCTCAGTTATCAAGCGAGCTGTAATAAACATAAGAAGTGATCTTTTCTCTGATGCTTCACCCTTATTTTGAAAGAGGCGACCAATGAATGGGATATCAGAAATATAGGGAATTGAATCATCAACTGTCCAAACATTTTCTCTAATTAAACCACCAAGTGTAAAGGTTTGACCATCCCAAAGCTTAACTCGCGTTTCAATGGATCTAACTTCGAAGATAGGCATTGAATAGATAAATTCGGCTTCATAAGTAAACGGTGTGCCCGCTATATCGAATAGCTCTAAACTTGTTGATGTATTTAATGAGGTATCATAACCAATAAATTCAACAAATTCAGGATTAACTTCCATTGTAATTACTGTGTTATTAGGATCAACCTCTGGAGTGACACTGAGAACAAAACCAATATCTTTTTCTTCACCAAAAGTGGGCGTACTAGGAACAATTTCTTGGTTATTACTGAATTCACCTTCTTCCCATTCTTCGACAAATTGTTGTGATGTCACCACTCTGATCACAGCTGTTTCACCACTTTTCGTAAGAACATTGGGAGCCATTAGAATTTCATTTGTATCTGATTGATCTAAAGCACGAATCATCATTTGAAGTTCTTGATTACCAAATATCAAATCAGCTGCTAACTGGACTGGACCTTCTTGCCCAGTGACAACTTCGTTTATACCTCTGATATTATTATCAAATCTTTCTCCTGGAGCCGTAGGGTCATTTGTTTGTGAAAAAATCCTATCTCCAGTTAGCGTATGATTAGGCGTTTCAGGGCCTGTCCAACGCCATAAGAAACCAAGTTCTTGCATTGCATTCCAAGTTATATCTACAACTTTAGCTTCCACATTAACTTGAGCTGCTCCAGTATTGAGATTATTAATTATCTCTTGAATCAGCTGATTGTTATTAACTGTGTTGGTTACTACCAAGCGGTTAACACTAGCCACATAAGAAAGTTTAGCTCCCGCAGGAAATGTCACGCCCATGTTTTTGAAATATGCGGTCCAATCTTGTCCACCATCACCACCGCGCTCTCCGAGTCCTGCATCGACTAGATCTAAACTTCCTGCGGTAGGTATAATTTCTAACATACCTGCAGGAACATTGAAAAACTTAGTTTCCAATAGATCTAACTGAACATTTGGCTCAGCAATGACAACCATATGATCTTCAATCTTCATGCTCAAACCCTGTGACTGAACAATAAGCTCCAGTAGTTTACCCATGGGAACCTTCTCTACGTTCAATCGTACTGGGTAGTTATTCACTGTCTGCGGAGCACTATCTTGTACTACAGAGTCATCCTCAAATGATTCATCATCAAAACCTGTATCGCCAAATGCATCATCCACATCACCAAACTCATCTTCTACTGCAGTTGGAGCTGGTGTTGATGCTTTTGTTTCACGTAGAAAAACAATATTGACGCCCTTGCCCTCGATATCTTGTTGCTTGCTAATCTCTATAAGGTTTTCGATCACTTCTGCAAGTGGCTCACCATCATAGTTGACAACCGGAATTTCAATCTCTAGCTTCCTGTATATAGCTCCAAAGTTTTCATCATCACGTTCTACATTGCTTACGAGAACGTTGGCCTTATCTGCTGATTTGACAATAGGATCAACCCATTTCCATGAATTTTCAGATGAAAGTTCTTCCGATAAAGATGTCTGTCTTTCATAACCTTTTTCTTTGATAATCTTTGCAAGCTGAAATTTCAAGTGACTCGCGTCCACATTAAATGGATCCAAAGTTAAAATCTTATCAAGAACGCTTAAAGCTTTCGTATATTCGCCAACACTTTTTAAGATCTTGGCCTTTTCGTAATAAACTTTAACTTCTTCATTAACTTCATTTATTTCAGAGTTAATAGCATCCGCATTCACAGTTTCCACATACTCTAGCTCAAGAAATCTTTCATCTAGATCTTCCTTAAGAGAAAGATATTTCTTTTTATTTTCTGGATCAAGTTCAATTGCATGATCTAGTAAATCACTTGCTTTTTGTATTTGTGTGGTACTACTTGCTCTGTCCACAGTATTCAAAATGTCATCTATTTGATAAACTAAGTAATCAACTTCAATACTTTTTAGCTCAGCCTTCAATTGTATTGCAGACTCAGATGAAGACCCTAAAGTTTTCAAACCTGCTTGAGCTTCTAGTATCCCATCGCTTAGACCATCGACAAATCCAGCATTTAAACTTTTTCTCAATTTGGAGATTTTAATCTTGAGCTCGAGGAATAGTTGTTGTTTTCGTACAACCTCATTCCCTTTGACTACCGAAGAAGATATATCTTTTTCGTCATCAGATAATATTTTATCTGCAACTAACTCTGCATCTTGCCCATGCAGAGCAGCGACACAAAGCATTTGGTATACAAAAGTTTTTCCAAACTTCATCACATTAACCTCAACTATAGTCTTTTAAAATCAGGTAAACCACTCAATGTTCCGGGGCTTACTGGTAGACCAGATGGGTCAATTAATCTCGCTGTCACAAAAATGATTAAATTCTGTTTCACTGAACGTTCACCATTAGATGTGAAAAATCTCCCCAAGAATGGTATGTCACCTAAATATGGGATTTTGTCTTCATAGGTTGTCTTGTTTTCACTAATCATACCACCTAAGGCAAGCGTTTCACCATCCCAAACTCTAACTGTCGTGTCAACTGTACGCGATTCAAAAATAGGCATACTAAACTTCTGTTCGAAAGCAGTATAGACCGTTAAAGTAATAGGGTCACCTATAATGGGTACAAAGGTGACTTCTTGACCTACTAACATATCAACATTGAAAGTGTCATCATAATCTACAAATTCGATCACTTCAGGCTTTAGTTGTAATTCGATAACTCGTTGGTCTGGGTCAATTTGAGGGGTAACCGTTAGTACTGCACCAATATCACGTGCCTCACCAAAGACTGGTTTAGAAGGTGTTACTGTCGAGGCACTACCACCATCGCCTTGTGAGTTTTGCTCAACTTCTGGTTCTTCCCACTCTTCTGGGAAGTAACGTTCTTGAACAACTCTTATTTTTGCTGTGTGACCATTTTGAGTTGTGACTTTTGGAGCATTAAGAACATCCTCACCACTTCTTTGTTGTATCGCACTTACTAATGTGTTAAAAGTTGTATCACCTAAAATTGAAGCGAACTTGAAGGTACCTTGACTTAAGCCCGGCGCTCCTAGAACTGAACCTAAGCTACGTACAGCAGACTCTAAGCCATCGCCACCAGCACTTGTTAAGTCACCACTTTTATCCAAACTAAAGCCATCGCTTAAAAAGTCATTCAACGACCCATTTGGATCACCATTAACACCACCTATATAGCCTGGATCTCTACCTATGTAACCTGCGTTGGGGTCAGTAAAACCAGAACCGTCTTCAATCCTCGCGATTGACCATTCAAATGCTAATTCGTCGATGTCATCTTGGTTAATCTCATAGAATTTCGATTCAATAATAATTTGATTTTCTGCAGGAGCTAATTCTTTAATAATCCTATCTATCTTACCGTGTTCTGAGGGAGTATTCTTCACTACTAAACGATTGACTGATTGAACAAAAGAAATCTCTGAACCCGCTTCAAATTTTACACCAAATTCATCAAAGTACTGTCGCACATCTTTTGCTGTGCCACCATCACCATCGCCACCGACATCATCGATTAAGCTTGCACCAGCGGTATCTAGATTTGGTTCAATTAAATCCAAGAAACCTGCTGGCACATCATAAAAACGAACTTCCATTGTGTCTAAAGGTATACTTTTATCTGCTATAATAACCGCATGCTCAGTAACTTTGTATTTCAAATCTTGCTGCAAGCAAATAAGTTCGATGATTTTAAGAATTGGCACGTCACTTAATCGTAAAGACACACCATTCTGTTGTGGCGCCTCAGCCTCCACCTGTGCATCATCTTCAAAAGCTGCCTCTTCTCCAAAAGCTGCCTCTTCTCCAAAAGCCGCTTCTTCTCCAAAAGCTTCATCAATTGGTGCCTCACTTGCTTTGGCCGTCTCATTGATACGCAATATAATATTCACGCCACGTTTAACTGGATCGGGGTCATAATCCTTTGACATCTGCTTCAATCTTGCAACGATTGAATCCAAGGAGTCATTATCAAACACAACACTTGGTATTTTTATGCCATTTAATTTATCAAAAACATCTTTAACTCTTGCATCATCATTACGAATTCGACCATCTGTTGCTACATTGACTGCTGTACCAATCTGAGTACTTGGCCTCAACGGCTGATTCCATTCCCATTCAACCTGAGCTAAACGCTCTTCTCGGGTAGCTTTTCTTCGAACTCGACCTAATTCTTCAACTCGTGCATTTACTCGACGCAAAAGAGCCATTGCTTCTGAATCAAATGGGTTAACAACAAGAATCTGCTCTAGAACATCTTTTGCATCCATATATCTTCTATTTGCAAACAAGATCTCCGCTTGTTCATATTTAATAGCATTAGGACGATCAACTTCATCTTCCCTTATCTGACGTATCCCCTGTTCATCTACTTTTTTAACAAAGACCAACTGCTCTTCTATCGCCATGTATTCAGCTAATTTAGCATTAATCTCATCTTCTCTGCCCGGGTTAACTAATTTTGCAGCATTTAGAGTCGAGATTGCCTCAGAATAAAGCTCCGCATCAACTTCTTGTTGAGCTCTAGACATCAACTGAGCGGATTTTAAAACCATTGCTTCAGCCTTATTCTTCTTGGCTAAATCTATCTTTTCTAGTACATCCGAACGAGTTTTGGAAACACTTACAAAGCCTGTAATTGCCATATCATAATTATCAATAGCTTTATCGTAATCACCTAAAGCAAAACTCTTCATTGCTTTGTTTAATTTCAACTCAGACTCGATCAAACGTTGTTGACGACGTATCTCTTCACTTCTTGTAACAGCGGATGGCGCGACACTGGTGGCTCCGTCCGTAGGCTTATTCAAAATCTCTTCTGACACTTTCGCTGCTTCATCTTGAGATATCGCTGAAAGAGATAGCGACAAAGCTACAACTGCCGTCAATTTAGTAAATAATGACGTATTGTTCATATTTAAAAGTCCTCGTTCTCTATTGATAAATTTATTTAATGGGAGTTAATATCGATTTCCTACTATCGATTTCAAACTCTTCATTTGTTTTTCTACTGAATATAATGGCCTTTAAGACCTTTTCTTCGCCAATTCTTCGCCATCCTCTGAAGTCTACCACTTCCTTAACTCCATCTAAGCCAATCAAGTCATGCTTTGAATCATCCGCCACAAAAGCTTGTTTTCCATCTAGGCTATTATAAATAATCATACCACTACTATTAGGTGGATATATGTATTTACCCTTACTGACCTTAAGCACTTCTCCATCGGATTTTTTAATTGACAAGATGGCCTTGCCACCGGATTTTTCGATATCTACTAGATTGTAGCCACTAGAAAATATTTCACCGCCTATTCTAACCCATCTAGTTTTTCGACGTGCATCTACAAACTGGATTTCCCACAAAGACTTATCAGCTGCAGCCATTTGATCAGATTTATAAATAAACTGCAAAGCCTTTGCTTTTTTAGGAATAGCCTGCATGAAGTTCAACATAGAAGGATAGCTCGATGGATCATCAATCAATGTCGGAACTCCATTAATACCCACCATAATTTCATCATAATTACTAAAAGCATCCTTGTCCCTATCCTCTAGCGCATCATCTGGATTATTAGGATCCATATTATGCTCCGCCTCAATCTCATCCGGAATACCATCACCGTCACTATCACCTGGACCCTTTGTTATATTTTCTTTAACCTGAGTCTTACACCATGGACACTTTCGGAAATCATCATGAAAAACCCTTTCGCAATCATCATTTCTACAAACTAAATATTGACTATTCTCAAAAATGGTTTCCAGACGCAAAGCTTTGACTGGCTTGGGAGCCTCAGCCTCTCCTGAAACCTCAGCCACCTTTTGATTTCCAGTCAATTTAATTAACTCAATAGGATTCACATCTACCGTAGCAACTACAAAAACTGCTACAACAACCAGAGCTGCCATAACGAGAATCAATAGAACTTTCTCAATATTTGCTTTTATAAATTCTTTCATACTATTTTTCCAAGTAACTTTCTTTAAACTGAATCCAATCCAAACTAATACTCACAGTCTGAGAAGGCACTTTAAACGCCCTTATATTCACTTTTTCTTCTGGCTTCTTCTCAACAACTTCTTCTTTTTCCTCCAAAGCCTCTTCACCAACACCAGTCAGGAGGTCATCGATACTTTCAGCTACAGGCTTATCTTGCTCTTCGACGACAGACTCCGCTTTTTGCAAGAGCAAAGGAGCTAAATCTTTATCTACTTGTGCGTCGGTAACCATACTTACGCTATTTATTCTATAGTAAAACTGTTTATCATTTGTGATTTTATTAAGCAAACTACCAAAACTTTCTGGTGGGACTTTTATCACTAGCTTAAATGTATAAACCTTCGCATAAGCCTCTTTCACACTTGTTTCACTCAAAATATTAGGTCTCGCCAAACCCTCCAATGAGTCAGCTCCACTACTAGCTATAATTTTAGTCAGGTTTTCTACAGCAGCTAACTGTTCCATAACTTTAACTTTATCTCGCGGCTCCATCTGAAAAACTCTCGAAACCTCATCATCAAAAGAAAACTTAAATTCTTCACCAACCACAACACCAGCTCGTTCGCAAACTTTATTTAACAATTCTAAAGACTCTAAAAACTTATCTTGAACATCCTCTGAACGCATTTTTGCAACATCAGACCTATCATGATTGTAGTTATCCATCAAATCTTGATAATACAAATTAAAGCCATCCTTTAACAAGCCCGCATTTTTTACAGCTATGTCATTATTGACTTGATCTAATTTATATTGTGTCCCATTAATCTGCTGAGTATCATTTGCAAGTCGCACTTTTTCTTCCTGCAATTTTTTTGTCTCAGCCTTATAAATAAAAGACAATTTAAACAACACTGCACTCACTATCACAACTACTAGTAATAAGATTACATTTGCCTTATTATCTTTTATAGCATCTAAAATTTTATCTTTCATTAATCTACTCTACCAATATTCTTAACACCCAATTGAGCTTTAAAGTACGCAAAAGCTTTATTTTTGCTCTGCTGCTTCTCTAAAGGACCTGTTATACCAGGAGGATCAACTAAGACATACTCTGATATTGCGATATCTTCTAACATTTTAGACAATACCTTTTGCCTCTGCCCCGTACTCTCCAATGCTGGATATTGCACATAATAACCCTCAATAATCACTGCACCAACATCACTTGACTGGGTCTGACTATGCAAAGCCTTATCCCTCTCTGCCTTCTTTGCTGCAAATTTAGTTAATTGTTTTTCATCTGATTTAATCACAGCACCTTTTAATACACTTTCAGCTCTACCTGCAACTGGAGTGATTGATGTAATCCACAAAGGCTTAGGCTTATATTTCCTCAAGTCATTTAAAAAACTAAGCCACTCAAAGCGCTCTTCATTCAAGAGCTCCAACTCAGCAATCTTACCCTTCACTGCTTCATTGAGCTTATTTTGATTATTTATTTTATCTAAAATCTTCTTGTATCCTTCTATTTTAACTGCCTTACCATCAATCTGTCCATGATAATGCAAACGCTCTCTAAACGAGCCTGCTAAAATTATTAATGGGATCAAAATGGCAACTGCAGCTGAAGCATAATTGTAGGGCATTTTACCCTTTTTCAATATCTGTTTTTGAAGCGATTCAGGCGTCAGAGATATCTCTACTGGACATTCACTGATCCTTAGGACTAAACCGATCACTTCACTAAACAAATGCGCCAATTCAGCCAATTCCTGTCGATCAACATCTTTTCCTAGGGTAACCCCATTCTGAAAGGGATTGAAGTACTTAACGTCTATCTTCATTTTTTCTTGAAAGAATGTTTCTGTAAACAACATTGTCGAACTACCGCCAGACAAATGCATAATCTCAGGTTTGGCACCTTTCTGCTGGTTTTTAAATATATTAATCGAACGACTAACCTCACCATGCAGGCGAGTCATCACATTCCTTACAATCTTAGAAATTGTTGCAGCAACTTCAGACTCTGGCTCTTCGTAGGCACCCCCTAAAGCAACAAAACCGTGACGTCTCTTAAGCTCTTCCGCCTCTTCAAGCCCTATACCAAATTCTTTAGCGACCTGCTGTGTAACTGCGTGACCTGCAATCGGAATATTTCTTGAAAAGAAACTTGTACCGTCCGAAAAGATCAGATTTGAAACTCTAGAACCAATATTGAGCACCATCGCACATTTATCAAAACCAATACGATTCACCCTGATCGCATTGTATGAACTTGAGGTCGCAATATCAACAATCTCAACCTTTAATCCACAATCTTCCACCGCAGAGACTAACTCTTCTACAATCTCGTTTTTGATTGCAACGAACATCACCTCAACCTCTTCCGCATCAGCCGAAGATATTAATTGATAATCCCAGATAACCTCATTCATCTCAAAAGGCACATTTTGCCTTGCTTCAAACTCGACGACTTGACGAATTTTTTGCGCATCATCACCAACTGGAGGGAGCTTTACAAATTTAGTAAAAGCCATTTGAGCAGAAAGACTTATATAAGCTTTTTTTGCCTGAACTCCACGCTCTTGAATTAACTTATTTAAAGTTGTTTTGACTAAAGCAGCCCTATTACTCTCCGTCTGCACTTCTTCGTATTCGCGGCAGCCAAATCTTTCTAAGGTAATAACCTTATGATCAACTTTGAATTCGCCTAGTTTTACGCTGGAAGCACCAATATCAATTGTGACTACTGATTCTGAAGCCATATACCTGACCTATTTTTTATTAGAAATTTTTGGAAAAACTTGCCACTGAGTAGAAGCCCACGGACTCATGTCTTTTGACATAAATATGCCCTCAACAGTATCTAAATTCTCACTATCAAACACTCTCTCATTAAAACCTTGTGCTAATGCTCTTTGTCTTTTTCCATTTTGAACATAAATCTTTGTATCTAACTGAGTTTTACCATCCACTTTAAATACAGCATATATACTCAAATTCTTCGATACATTTTTGGGACCACCCAAGTAGCGGTTCACCACTGAGGGATCAATGAGAATAGTTGCAAAATACTCACCATTTGTTAAACTCTCGTACTTAACTTCTCTTTGAGTTTTCTTATACTTACCGTCACGAGCTTTAAACAATCCTTTCCAAGAAATGCTAACTTTATCCAACCATGAACCATCATCTAATGCGTTCGCTTTCTTGGCCACACCTTCAACCTTAAACCTAACAGTCACTGACGTCCATTCTCCACTACTTGGAGATGAACTCTTAACAATATTGTTAACGGTAATTGGCGGCGCCAACTTACTATTGACATCCACTTTTAAAATCTTTACTACAGAAGGACTACTCTGCGCCATAACATTCGAAACTCCTCCAAACATGAACGCCAGCACTAAAAACGAAGCTATTTTTTTCATAGATTTTCCTTATTAAATCCTTGTTTTTTTCTAAAAAATATTAACACATCAGTAAAAAAGCTAGTTTGTGTTAACAAGGATTCAAGCACTTAAAGTACTTGTGAACGCCATTGAGATACGTTTTTTACTCTAGATTCACGACTTCCTATAGCGCCATCGTCAATTCCAGTCTTTATAGCAGATGGCAAGACTGCTCTTGCCAACACCACTTCAGCACCCATTTCCTGTAGCTTGGCTTTCATCTCTTGCTGCCTTGCTTTCGCCTCGGCTCTCTTAGCCTCGGCTCTAGATTCAGCCACCATTTTATCTGCATCAGACTGAATCGAATCTAACTTAGCCTTTAAGTTATCCAAAACCTTAATTCCCGAAACATCCACTGAAACTAATGTGAAGTAGGTCCCCTCTAAAGTATCCGAACCCAGCTGTAGATGCTCAACCAATGCAGACGGATTATTTAAAATTTCTTTATGAGTTTCCGCTGCACCAACCGCACTCAGCACCTTCTCTTGCACTCTTGCCTCAACCGTCGATATGCCTGCACCACCTATTAATTTTTCTAAATTCGACCTAACCGTCAACTTCACACTTATCCCCAAACGAATACCATCTTTTGGTACAGTAACTATGTAACCAGGACTCTTTGCACTTGGGCAATCTATCACAATCGGATAAACATAGCTATCCACTGCTGACACCACATCCCTACCAGCTAAATCGAGCGCACAAAGTTGCTCGAAATTCATCTCCAGCGAGGACTTTAGGGCTGAAACCGAGGCATCAACAACTGCTAGCACATCTCCGCCACATAACGCATGAGTCTCTATCCTTGCGTAATCAATTTCGACTCCAGCCCTCAATAGCGTCACATAGGCATCAACTAACTGATCTGGGTTCAACCCCCTCAAACGCGAAAAAACGATATTGACAAAACTCAAGTCAATACCGTTTGATTTTACTTTTACATAAGCACCTACATTTATCAACACCAAGAAGACCAGTGCTAAAAGCACTAAAATTCCCAGTGTTAATAAAAAGTACATACTATACTGTGCGATAATTAGGTGCGTCTTTCACCATTTGAATATCATGAGGGTGAGCCTCACGCAAACCCGAAGGTGTCACACGATACAAAATACCTTTTCTCTGTAAATCAGGAACAGTTCTTGCACCACAGTAACCAAGAGAGAACTTCAGACTACCCGCAAATTGATGCAACACACTACCTGCAGTACCTCTATAGGGAACACGACCTTCAACTCCCTGAGGAATAAGCTGACTAGAATCTTCTACATCACCCTGAGAATATCGCTCACGACTGCCCTTGCCACTCTTCATAGCCTCCAAGCTACCCATACCACGATACACCACAAATCTACGACCTTGCATCATGATTTTTTCACCTGGGCTCTCTTCCGTAGCCGCCAACAAGCCACCCATCATCACACTACTCGCTCCTGCAGTAATAGCTTTTGGAACATCTCCAGACTGCTTAATTCCGCCATCTGCAATAATGGGCACATCTGACGGCACTGCTCTTGAAGCTTCGTGAACTGCAGTGATTTGTGGAATACCCACACCACAAACAACTCGAGTCGTACAAATGGAACCCGGACCAATACCAACTTTAACTGCATCCGCGCCTGCATCCGCAAGAGCTTTTGCTCCAACTGCAGTACCAACATTACCTGCAATCACATCAATAGAACTTCCCATACCCGACTTTAACTCTTTAACCGTATCAATCACACCTTTCGAGTGGCCGTGAGCTGTATCAATAACAATGGCATCTACACCTGCATTAATTAACGCTTCCGCTCTACCAAAATCATATGGGCTTATAGCTGCCGCACAACGAAGCTGATATTTTGAGTCTAAGTTCTCTAATTTCGACGTCCCAGTAATCAAGGCATTCACATCGTGGAAGCTATACAAACCAGCCAAAGCACCATCATCACACAACAATGGCAATTTACCGATTTTTTTATCTATCATGATTTTGTAAGCGTCTTCAAGTGTGGTGCCTTCTTTTGCTGTCAAAATCGAGCTAGTCATCACCTCTTTTAGAGTCAACCTTGTATCATTACAAAATTTTAAATCTTTCGCAGTCAAAATACCCGCAACACGACCATTCGCATCCACAATCGGAAAGCCGGAAAATGGCAAGCGTTTATCATCCTTGTAATTAAGTAGTTCCTCAACAGTTTGAGTCTCACGAAAACTTACAGGATCCTGAATCAAGCCATTCGAGTGTAATTTAACTTTCCTAACAGCCTCTGCATGCAAAGCAATATCCATGTTTTTGTGAATAACACCAATACCACCGAGACGAGCCATGGTAATTGCCATAGATGGCCCCGTAACCGTATCCATTGCTGCACTTACAAAAGGAATATTAAGATCTATATTTCTACTAAATTTTGATTTGATACTTGTTTCTTCTGGGAGAAAATCTGCGTATTGAGTAACTAATGTTACGTCATCGAAAGTCAAACCTTGCAATTTTGTAGACTGCATAAGTTCGTCAACTTTTTCATTCACTATCATTATTAGGACCTTCAATTTAAAAATTATCTACTATAGGTCTGCCAAAAATACATGAGCATTCAAATCATGCAAGCCCTTAAGATCTCTGTTTAAAAAAATCATATTTCACTGACACAATCTTAAGTTCTTATTTATTTGCATACTACTAATCTGACTCTATACTTTACCTTATATATAATAGGAGAATAACCATCGAGGACTATATGATTTCCCCCGAGCAACAAAACGCCATCTGTGAACTACATCACGAATCTCCCCATAGCTACCTTGGACTACACCAACACGGCTCAAAATGGATCGTGCGCAATTACGAGCCCTACGCAGAGAAACTTAGCATCACTAGCTCTGGCAAAACTTACGACTCAACAAAACATGAAAACGGCTTCTTCACCACTACATTAACGAAAAAGCCTAATTCCCCATATCAAATTAACACACAGTACCCCAATAGCGACAAACTAACAAAGTACGACGCATACTCTTTCCTCCCCACCCTTGGAGATCTAGACGTCCACTTAATGCATGAAGGCAACCACCTAGAGCTGTACAAAGTTCTAGGTAGTCAAGCCACTACATCTAACAATATCCCTGGCATCAGTTTCAAAGTCTGGGCTCCCGATGCGCGTGGCGTCTCTTTAATTGGGAACTTCAATGGCTGGAATCGCGCCATTAATCCTATGAGAAAACTCATTGGCAGTAATGGCATCTGGGAAATCTTCATGCCCGAAATGTCTTTAGGAGAATACTATAAATTCGCCATAAAAACTCAAAGTGGCGAAATCATAGAAAAACAGGATCCGCTCGGAAAACTCTCCGAACTTCGACCAGGCACCGCCAGCGTTGTGTGGGACAACAGCGCCATCACTTGGTCCGACGACCAATGGCTTAAGCAACGAGAAAACACAGACCCATTAAATTCTCCTCTATCAATTTATGAAGTTCACTTGGGCTCTTGGAATCACCCCGACCTAAAAAGAGAAGGTGAATTTGCCAACTACCGTGACATCGCACACACTCTTGGACAATACATAAAAGAAATGGGTTACACCCACATCGAATTACTCCCTATTACTGAATTTCCTTACGACCCTTCTTGGGGCTACCAAGCAACTGGCTACTTTGCTCCCAGCTCTAGATTCGGCACCCCGGCTGACTTCGCCTATTTCGTCAACCACCTCCATGAACTCAATATTGGCGTCTTAATTGATTGGGTCCCCGCACATTTCCCTACAGACCGCCACGCACTAGGACAGTTTGATGGAAGCTCACTTTACGAGCACGACAACCCTGACGAAGGCTACCATCCTGACTGGAACACCTTCATTTTTAATTTCGGCAGAACGGAGGTCTCAAACTTCCTCATCTCATCTGCGCTCTATTGGTTAAAGGAATTCCACATTGATGGCCTAAGAGTAGACGCAGTGGCCTCAATGCTATACCGGGACTACTCACGCAAAGAAGGTGAATGGCGCACAAACAAAGACGGAGGCAGAGAAAACTACGAAGCGATAGAATTCCTAAAACGCCTTAATACTTTAGCCCACGAACACTGCCCAGGAACTATGGTTATTGCTGAAGAATCTACCGCATTCCCAAAAGTCTCAAGACCCACTTACGATGGTGGATTAGGCTTCACGATGAAATGGAACATGGGCTGGATGCACGATACACTTGCCTACTTCTCCACTGAACCTATACATAGAAAGTACCACCAAAACCAACTCACATTCTCATTAGTCTACGCCTTCAACGAAAACTTTGTACTTCCTTTAAGCCACGACGAAGTTGTACATGGAAAAGGATCTCTCATACAAAAAATGCCTGGCGACACATGGCAAAAATTCGCCAATTTACGCTGTTTATACGCATACATGTACGCTCACCCAGGAAAAAAAATCTTTTTCATGGGCAGCGAGATCGCTCAATGGCACGAGTGGAGTGAGTCAAAAAGCCTTGACTGGGCAACACTTAATAATGGCGACCACCTAGGCATTCAAAAAATCAGTAAAAAGCTTAATCATATATACCAAAACGAGAGTTGCTTCTGGGAAAATGACTTTAGCCATGAAGGCTTTGAATGGATTGATGCTCAAGACAGCGAGCAAAGCGTGCTATCATTCATCAGGAAAAACTCTAAAAACGAGCAGATTCTATGCATCATGAATCTAACACCAGTTCCACGAGACCACTACACCATTGGTGTACCTCATCCGGGTTCATACAAAGTCTTATTAAATACTGATGACTGTGACTATGGTGGAAGCGACTACTTATCTCAGTCACTATACTCATCCTCACCCAATTCAGCTCATAACAAAGATAACAGCATATCCATTAACCTCCCCCCTCTCTCTGTATTATACCTAAAACTGAGTGATTGATGCTACTAAAAACCTGGCATATTTTTAGAGGAGTTTTCTCCTTGGCAGGAATGACTCTTTGCGTTCTAATACTCATCTTAGAAATCAAAGGTCTTCCTGAAAATTTAATCCTAGGTATTAGACAAGAGCTCGACTCGAAGGATCTCCATTATTCGATTGATGAAGTTCACATGGGCCCCATAAGCGGAATCAAAATCAATAACATCACTATCGAGGATCCATCACAAGAAATAGACATCTACCAAGCCGAAAAAATTCAAATACTCTTTAATTTGGTAGATCTATCCCAAGGATTATTCACACCTGAATCACTTGAAGTTAGAAATGCTAATTTCAATGTGAACTTAAAGCTATCCGACGAAGAAGAATACCTTAAAGTACATAACGCCAACCTCAACGCTAAAATCATCGACGCAAAAAATATTAAGATCAATTATTTTGAGTGTAGCACTGACCACCTCAACTTAAACATCCAAGGCGAACTCGTCAACTTATCAAACACACAAAACAAAGATCCCCAAACACCCGCCCGACTACCCAACGCCACCGACTTAAACAAACTCATCCCCAGCCATATAAAAGAAGCAATAATCAATATCAATGATGTAGCTAACACACTCAACTTGACTGATAAAACCTCTGTAAATATTAATTTTTTTTATGATGGTCACAACTCCGTTAACAATACAGCCACAATCGACTTTTCTTTACCGGAATTCCTCTATCTTGGAAACCTCATCACAAGTACAAAATTTAGTCTAAAACTCAAAAAGGGAATCATTTCTGTACCTCAGTTTGAAATCAATGCTGACAACAATGAATCTCTATCAGGGTATTTTGAATATGAACTCGAGAGCAAAAAACTAAACGCCAACCTAAAAGGTCAATTTTTTCCCTTTAAATACTTAAAAATATTTGCACCCCAACTCATTCAACACATCGATTTCATAGCTTTCACAGAAACCCCTCCCCAACTAAATCTTTTCATTAGCACCCCAGATATCAGTGACTATAAAAAATGGGAACTCCATGGCGACATAAAAGCTTCCAATTTTAAAGTCCAGGGCCTATACGTAGACCTCGTAGAAGGCCCCATACAATTCAAGAACCTAAACTTCCAGACCGAAACATTAAAATTATCTGGTCCACAAATCAACGGCAAGGTGCAAGTACGATACGACTTCACCAACAATAAAGTCTCACTCTACGCAGACGCAGCAGGCGACCCAAGACACATCAGCCATTTCATCTTCAATAAAAACGGGCGACAAAACTACTTAAACGTCTGGGAACGCTTTTCATGGGGCCGCACCGCAATCCCGACTTGGTCTGGCTATTTCGATTATCGCTATGATCCAATAAGCGATGAAGATCTAATGACTTTCGATGGTGAGTTCAAAGCAGATGGTGCCTCTATAAACGGCGTCAATACACAAAAATTAGCCGCTAAAGTTTACATGCAATTCCCCGAACAAATCCTCGTCCATAACATCCAACTTGACACCACCGACACTCACGCAAGAGGAAATCTAGGCTTTAAAAATGTCACCACGGACTGTACGATCGATTACCAATTCTATTCAACCCTTTCAATCCCTCAAACTTTGCGCGTTGCCAATGGCGACTGGAAAGGACTACTCAACACCCTCAACCTCCCTAACAATAGCTACGCCAGAATCACTGGTCATTTAAACTTAAGTGACGCTCTCAATGCTCGGAGCGAGGCCTATATAGAGCTTCCTGAATTTTCTTTCAACGAACTAAAACTTGAGTCACCTCGAATCACCTTTAATATGCGCGACAAAAAAATCATGATTGCTTCGCGGCGAGCCAAATTCTACTCAGGCGACATGCATTTTGTCTATCAAGACAATCTAAAACTCAACCAACAAGCCTTAAAAATCAACGCTACTAATGTTGACCTTGCGGGACTAATCTCTGAACTCCAGAAAGACTCCTTAAACACTGCTGCTGGTCGGGTCAACTTTGGAGCTGACGTCAACCTAAAAAGTCAAAATGGTGAAATACAGAGTATCTTAGGCGAAGGCTTCGTTCATATTTACGACGGCCTATTTCTTGAGATCCCTTTCCTATCGACTTTCTTCAATCGCTTGGAGTCCATCCTCCCATTTGTATCTGCTGCAAAAGTCAAAGAAATGTCTGCCGAACTCAAATTTTTTGATCAACAAGTAAACATAGACAACTTTTTTAGTGACGGCAAACTTATTGCCCTATCGGGCAAAGGTTGGTTTGATTGGAGGCAAACAATGTACTTCTTTAACATCAACACTCACTACTTGAAAGATATCCTAACACTGCCAAAGCCCTTAAATGTAGACATTCTTAAAACACTATTCAGTCCACTTTCAGTATTAGTGCAAGCTGAAGTTCGCGGAGATCGCAATGGCTATGAGTGGACCATTAACAGCATGGATAACTTCAAAAAGTCAATTAACCGAACACCATCACGCTTCATGAATATATTTAAATCTAAAGAAGAGAGATAAAAAAAGCGAGTTATAAAAACTCGCTTTAAAATTCTTAGCTCTCGCTTTTTTTCTTCAACATTGCCTGCCGCTGAGCCTTTAACTCTCGTTCAGCTTTCGCTTGAGCTTTCTTAGCTGCGTTTCGTTTAGCGGTCTCAGCCTTACGCTCTTCTCTTCTTTTCAGAATTTCAGCTTTATGCCTTGCCTCTTCTTCCGCCTCGAGCCTCTTCTTCTCTTCAAGCTCAGCTTTCTTTTCTTCATCCTTAACTTTCTGACGCCTCTGAAAATCGACATCTTCCTTCAAGATAATCGGCTCACCGTGCTCAGCATCGAATTCCATTAGAGTTTGCTCAACTTTATCATTGGGTGCGTAATCCAAAGGCGTTAAACCTTTTTTATCACGTATATTCACATCCGCTCCACTAGCAATCAATATCCTAATGATTTGAATATTTAATGCATAATGCAAAGCTACTTTCCCGTGAAGATCCTTCTGATTTACTTCAAAATTGGGGTCCTGCAAAGCTCTATAAATATCTGCAAGTTTCTCATCTTTAACGAGTCTAAAAAAATCAATCATTCATCCATCCAAAATCTGGTAATTATTTATCTATCTATATAAAAAGTCACGAATTATAACATAATTTAATAAAATTTCAACATGATAAACTTGCCAGTAGCTTTTCTACTTGCTCAGTAGAATTTTAGCGGTATCCTATTTGAATTGAATTTAAAATACACTGAGGCGAAACATGAAAGTCATCTCCAAAAACAAGTTTTTTTTGCTAATGCTAGCACTAGCTATGCCCTTGATGGCAAGATCAACAGAAGACTATCAATTACTACTTAAAAAAACGATCGAATTATACCCCGAGTTTGAAGATGCCCTCCCAAACACAAGTTTAAGCAACAGTATCACATCTTTCGTACCCGTAATCACCAACAAAGACGTCCTTGGCATTAGTGCGATCCCGCAAAGCCCACTCGACAATAAAGATATCGCTCGACTTAAAGAAATGGTGATTTATAACACAACTCGTCTACTTGAGCCGAATTCTCTTCCAATCATCTTTGAGATGCTAACTAAATCCATCGCTGCTCAAGACAGCATGCAAATCGGATTCTGGACTGCGTGCCTCAGTAATAATATCGCCAACTATAGTGACTTGAGCAATCTAGCAGAAATCAACTATCTAGCCGAGTATATCCCTGCACTAGCTCCAGACCTCAAAAACTCAGAAGGCACCCCAATTTCTATGCGTGGATCAGCTTCAGCATCATTCGCCGATGTTTTTAAACATGATTTAATGGATGAGCTTTACCAAAAAAATAATGCTTCATTTAAACCACAAATCATTACTAAGCAAGCTGAATACATGACGACCTTTCTACTACAACGCCCTGTATCAATACTAAAAAACTCACAGCTGCACGCCAACAAACTCGCACAAAACCTTCAACGCGCAGCCTTAACTGAAGACAAGACTACTTACAATGGTAAGCTTGCGGTTTTAAAATCGTCATCTGCCAGTATCCAAACAACAGCATCCATACTTCGCACTGCCGTTGAATTTGCAAAAAACAAAATCAAGTACACTTCACCCAGCAGCAAAGCTATAACTGAACTTGCGAGTAAACATAGTCAAGCCATCGCCCCTGAACTAAGCTTATACCTAAAAGAAGCCATCGAAAAACAAAGTAAAGAAGGCAACATTGGGATTCTCATAGAGCCCCTCTCTACTAAGCAAGGCTCCTTACTAGGTAATCAAACACTCGTTTTAGCTTCCCAAATCAGCTCCGCGCTAATTAAAAGAAAAGTTGAGTATTCCCTTTTAAATCTTGAATCTATTTTAAGAAGTCACTTCCCATCAGCTAAACAAATGCCCGTCCTCATCATCCCATGTGTTAAACTTTCTGCACGTTCTGGATGGTACTTACAAAGTGAACTCAATAAGCGCATCAATGAATACAAAGAACAAGGTGGCCGCATCATGTGGGTCTCATCTCACAGTGTCAACTTCTTAAATGAGCTCTCTCGAAACCTCCAGAGCGCAACCTCTCTGTCAAACATCAGCCTTGATAATTCTGAAGAGATCATGGTTCACAAAGTCTTAAACGCCTCCGGAGAAGAAAGCTACATAGACATGCTTAGATCACCCGCTCAATTCAATAAAACACTTCCTGTGGGCTACACAGTTAAAGATAATGAAAACATCACACCTTTAATGTCTCTAAAGTTTGATGACGAACTTGTGACTATTGCGGCTATCAACAACGATAAAACTGCTGCGTACATCAACCCGCTCATTCTTTATCCCGCCGCAGTTGATACGCAAGTCGAAGCTTTAATCCCAGCTAGATTTGAGCAATCTATAGAAGATGCCTTCATGTCTAGTCTAAGACTCTTAATGGACCCCAACGCTCTCTAATGCAGAAAGTCGCTGCCTTCTTTAGATTTTATACTAATTTCTACCAAAAAGAGCAACAGCTAAATGCGCTAACTAAATGGCGCAATGGCCTGCTCTTTTTACTTATTCTATCGATATATTCCGCAATACTCCCTTGGCGGACGTCAACAAATAACTTCAAGCAGTTCTATGCCATTCAAGTGAGCCCCGTACTTAGCGAGCTCCCAGAACTCTACATAGAAAACGACTCGATCACTATCGAAAACAAGCAAGAGTTCAAATCTCTGGAAAACGATAAAGTCATCATTTCGATTGATGCGAAAATTGATTTAAACAAAAAAATCCCCATCCAAATCAGCCGAGATAAGCTCGCCATTCTCCACCCCGACTTTACTCAAATACTACCTCTCAGTACTTTCACCCACCTTGAATCAACTCAAAGCTTTCTAAGTCAAGAGGAAGCTAGAACACAAATCCCTTTAAACGACTACTTGAAAAACAACTCAGATTTTATTAGAAGTATTCAAGTTCATCAATTTTTTGCTAGTATTCGATCACTACTTTTTACCAACGTCATTCAATGTGCCTTTCTGGCGGGTTTATTCTTTTTTTTACATCGTCGCATTGTTCGAGCCCCCTTCATCGATTTCTTCAAAATAAGTGTCTTGGCATCAGTCCCCTTCTCTCTTAGCCTTGCGGTTTTCCTCTTTTATGAAAACGTCTCATTCTTTTCAACTTTGGTGCCCACTGTATTACACTTTTTTTTCTTTTTCCGTTCTATCCCTTCTCTCATTGAATATCAAAATGCTAAAGCGCTAAAATAAATTGCCACAAAGATGGGCTCCACTTGCATATTAAGGGCTTTAAGCTTAATTCAAAAAATCAAATTACTCTAGGAGAAATCAAATGGCTATCTGGTCAACCTCTGCCAACGACGAAGGCTTCAACTCTCGCCTTCATGAAATATGCTTCAAAACCAACCTTGATTACGACAACAAGCTCCTCCCTTGGGATATTATTGCACTAATTTCTCACGGGCGCATGCTCGCTAAATGCGAACTCATTTCCGCAAGTGATGCTGAACTCATTGAAACACATCTTCAAGATATGAAGCAGGAAGCACTCGATGGCTCACTTAAAATGCTTCCTGAGCTCGAAGACTGTCACTCACTTATTGAAGATGAGCTCATTAAACGCGCTGGAGATGCTGGTAAACAACTTTACATGGCTCGTAGTCGCAATGACCAAGTCGTATCAGCGACTCGCCTCTTTGGTAAAGATAAGCTCACAAAAATCAAGCAAACTCTCAAATCCTTTATTGATGAACTCCTAAGTTTCGCGAGCAAACACGAAACTACCCCCATGCCGGGTTACACACATACGCAACGCGCCATGCCTTCATCCGTTGGCTTGTGGGCTTCTTCTTTTGCAGAAATTCTTATTAATCAAAAAGAAGCTATTGACGCCGCCATTTCTCTCAATGATGTCAATGTCTTAGGTTCGGCCGCCGGTTATGGCACTGACTTTCCAATTGATCGCGAATTCGTCACTAAGGATCTCGGTTTAGCTAGAACCCAAGTCAATTCACTTTCTTGCCAGTTGAGTCGTGGCCAAGTAGAATGCCAAAGCCTGCAGGCTCTATGGGGTACAATGTTTGTTATCAACAGACTCGCAAACGACATGGTATGGATGACAAGCGCTGAATTCGACTTTTTAGATGTCGGTAAATCCTGCACTACTGGTTCAAGTATCATGCCGAACAAGAAAAACCTTGACCCCTGCGAAATCATCCGTAGTCGTTACCACCTTTTTACTGGTCAAATCAGCCAAGCTCAAGGCGTTATATCCAACCTATTTTCAGGATACAATAGCGATTACCAAGAGACCAAGGGAGTCTTCATGGAAGGCCTCACTCTCGTTGAAGAATCTCTTGAAGCTATGGGCATTGTCATTTCCAATACCAGTATCAAGGAAGAACGTTTACTCAGTTTTTTCTCGAAAGACATCTACGCAACAGATCTCGTCAATCGCCAAGTAATTGAAGGCAAAACTTTCCGCGATGCCTACATAGAGGTTAAAAAGTCACTTGACTCAGTCGAACTCGAAGATCCCTATGAAAACGTCAAGCGAAAAACTCATCTCGGTGCACCTGGAAACCCCGGCCTCGATATTCTTAAAGAACGCTTAGCTAATTTCATTTGAAAAGCACCACTTTTTGCCTCATCTTATAATATGAAAATTGATATCCTCAAAAACATTTTACTCCGTCACGCTCCCCGACAAGGGCGTACCGCAGGCTTTTATGATTTTTTAGAATCTACCGATTTCCAATCGAAAGAGTTTCTCATTCAATTTTCTGGTGTTCCACGTAAACTTGGGCGACAGATTCCAGATTACGATGACGAGGAAACTCAGCAACTCAATGAACTTGCTCCCGCACTAGCTCTTCTTAGTATTGGCAACTTAGGCCGCGTCTTATTAGCCTCTAAATTAGCCTCAAGATCTGACCTTCAGGAATTACTCCTCCGCGGAGATGATTTTGAAAAGGCCACCTCATTACTAGCTTTGAATTTTCGCGATGATGGCAAAGAATTACACAATGATGTTGTTAATGTCTGCCGCACCAATTCACTCGATACATATAAAGCACTTGCTATCAATAACCCCTACCCTTCGGAACACTTTACAGAAGCTGAATTCATCCAACTCACTCTTAAAGTTCTGTTTATGGGACTACCCTTCGATAAAATATATGGCTTAGAAAAACGTTGTAACGATAAACTAATCGAAGCTGTATTATTCTTTTACACTGAACGCACTGCAGCCAAACGCACTGTACCAGATGTTTGTATTAATTTTCTTAAGGAGAAAAATGCTCTATGAAATACTTTGACCCACATATTCACATGACTTCACGTACTACAGATGACTATATGGCCATGTACAAAGCTGGTATACGCGCTGTAATTGAACCCGCCTTTTGGCTCGGGCAACCTCGAACACATGCTGGCTCTTTCGACGACTATTTTCAGTCTATCACGGGTTGGGAACGCTTCCGCGCTTCACAATTTGGCATACGCCATTTCTGTACTATTTGTCTGAATGCAAAAGAAGCTAACAATCCCGAATATGCAGATGAAATTTTAGAGTACCTCCCTCGTTACCTCGAAAAAGATAATGTTGTGGGCGTCGGTGAAATCGGCTACGACGACATGACGGATCATGAACACAAGCTTTTCAAAACACAGCTAGAAATGGCTAAAGAACGCGACCTCCCAGTTATTGTACACACACCACACCGCGACAAACTCAACGGTGTCCAAGCCACTATTGATCTCATTAGAGATGTTGGCATTGATGAAACCTTAGTTGTCATTGATCACAATAACGAAGAAACTCTTCCTATGGTTCTCGAAACAAACTGCTGGGCCGGCCACACCATATATCCTCATTCAAAAATGGATGCTGACCGCATGGTTGACCTCATTCAACAATATGGTTCTGACCGTATCCTCGTTAATAGTTCTGCTGACTGGGGGATCTCCAATCCTCTTGCCGTTCCTGTAACAGCCGGGCTCATGAAAGAACAAAATTTCAGTGATGAAATCATTCAAAAGGTGATGTGGGACAACCCCATTGCTCTCTTTGAAAAATCTGGCGCGTTTACAAAGGCAGAACTCGAAACCGAATTAGAGTTTGATCAAAGCTTACTCTTCCAAGGTAACTCAGTACTTCGCGGTCAACGCCCTGAAAAAAGCAGCAATGCTTAAGTTTCTAACACTTTTACTTTTTAACCTTAGTTTAGTATCAGCCGCCGAAAAAATCGCTGATACAAACGAGGTTAAAGAAGAGAAGACTGAAGAAGTTATTATAACTTCTGACACACTTGATTTCTTCAATCAAGACAAAAAGCGCATGGCCATCTTTGAACACAATGTTCATGTGACTCGTGGAAAAATGACCATGACCGCAAAAAAAATGACCTGTTACCTAAACACTAAAAATGAGATCCATCTCATTATTGCTGAAGGCGATGTGGTCATTACCGAAGAAGATAAAAAATCGACTTCCCAAAAAGTGGCTTACTCTCCCAAAGAAAAGAAAATTATTCTCATTCGCCAACCAGTCATTTATATGAATGAAAATAAAATTGAAGCTCGACGCATCACCATCTACCAAATAACTGGCGATGTGTTTTTTGATGAACCCGTGATGCACACCCTTATCAAAGATGAGCCAACTAAGTAATTCTCTTCGAAAGCAAGTCTCAAAAGCTCTCAACGATTTTAATATGATCGCTGAAGGTGATAAAATTATGGTGGCATGTTCAGGTGGCAAAGACTCCTCAATCTTACTTCTGGTTTTAGAGGAAATCCGTAAAAAAAGTCCTGTGAATTTCACCCTTCATCCCGTCATGCTTGATCAAAAACAACCTGGCTTTGATGCCGTTGAATTCATTCACTTCATGCGTGAACACAATTTAAATATCACACTACTCCAAGAAGATACCTATTCGATAGTGAAAGACAAAACACCCGAAGGCAAAGCCTTTTGCGGTGTTTGCTCACGCCTCCGTCGAGGAATCCTTTACACCCACGCGAAAACTAAGGGATACACAAAAATTGCTCTTGGTCATCACCGCGATGATATGAATCAAACTTTATTAATGAATATCTTTTTCTCTGGGAAAATTTCTGCGATGCCCGCAAAATTAAAATCAGATGATGGTGCTAATACTTTAATCCGCCCCTTGGCGTATTGCGCTGAAAAGGATTTAATTGCACTCGCTGAAGAATACTCCTTCCCCGTTGTTCCCTGCAATCTCTGTGGGACTCAAGAAAATCTACAACGTCAGGAAATGAAGAAGCTTCTGGGAAATTTAGAATTAAAGCACCCCAACATTGGTGCTGTTATGCAAAATGCTCAGGCGAATATCCGCCCCTCACAATTACTTGATTCAAAGCTTTGGGACTTCTCCAGTCTTTAAGCCCTACCAAAGAATAAAGCGGATCCATATCAGGGAAGATATAACCCCCACCACGGCCGCAATAATGCCCGTGATTAAAAAGTCACTGGCTTTCAATAAACCAGAAGAAGACGCTAAAGCATTTGGCGGAGTAGATACCGGCATGCACATAGCTGTTGATGAAGCTAAGGCGATAACTACAAGCATAGGTTTTTCGTAACCGACTGCCATGGCCGCTGCGATCGGCATAATTATATTAGCTGCCGCTGTATTACTCATAAAATTAGAGACTATACAGGCCATAAAAGCCATCATAATCACTAAAACGAACATATTATCACCAGCACTTGGCATCGCCTCTACTAGGGTGTATGCAAGTCCGCTTTTCTCTACTGCTACGCCTAGTGTTAAACCACCCGCTAATAATATTAACACATCCCAAGGTAAACTGCGCATATCATCGGCTTCTATCACTCCATTCAAAGGCAAGAGCACAATGGGGACAAAAGCCACAACTGAAGCAGGCACACCATGTAAACTTCCTGTACACCAAAGAATAACAGTAAGTAAAAAAACTCCCATTACGAAGGCGGAGTCTTTATTCATGGGAACTAGCTCGAAGTCGAACTTCGTTTCGTTTTTCCCTTTGCACGAATAAGTGGTTCTCAAATAAAACCACAACACAAAAAGACAAACTAAAGCTGGTGGCATTCCGTACCACATCCAAGTCAGAAAATCAACACCCTCACCTCGCGTCTCAAGCAAAGCTGCGGCGACAGCATTTGGAGGCGTGCCAATTATACTTCCCATGCCACCAATGTTTGCACCCAATGGAACCGCCATGATATAAGCTTTTTTACGCTTATCGCCTTTTGCGAAGTTCGCTAAAACGGGCCCCATTAAGCCTAGCATCATGGCCGCGGTCGCAGTATTACTCATGAAATTCGAGAAGATAAAACTTAAAAACATGATCCCAAACAAAAGTATTGAATGAGATGAACCCAGTTTTGTGAGCAAAATAGATGAGACTCGTTTATTAACCCCAGTTTTTTCAGCGGCTCGCGCTAATACTAAGCCTCCCATGAAAAGCCATATAATCGGACTCGACCAAGTCTCGGTAAAAGTTTCCCAGGGAATATCTCCACCTTTTTCAGGGGACAAGAGAAAAATTGACAAGCCAATAACCAAAAAGCCAACCGCAAAGGCTGGCAAAGCTTCTGTCATCCAAAGGCTCGCGGACAAAATCAAAATAAATAAAGCTCTGCGCTCTGGAATGGGCATTTCGCCGTAAGTAGGATAGAAAGCTAAAAATAAACTCATCGCAGTAATGAATATAAGCTTTATCGTATCGCGATAAGGATGCTTGTGGTAAATCCCCATTAACTGCTTTAAATGACGTCTTGAACTTAACTGCAAATGATTCTCCTCAACTTAATCACCAGACTCTACTCTCTTGCTTTTCTAAAACAAAATCACTTACTGCATCTATGACTAAAAATAAGGGCAGCAATTGCTTGCTGCCCTTAAGAAAATGAATGGCGGAAGAGGTGAGATTCGAACTCACGGAGGACTTGCACCCTCTTCGGTTTTCAAGACCGACGCCTTAAACCACTCGACCACTCTTCCGCTTGAGTGTGCACAGATAATATCGCCACTTCATTCTTTGTCAAACAAAGTTTTCTAAAGAAAATTAAGTTTTTTAAGGATATATCTTAATCTAGGGGAATTGTCAATTTTTGACCAATAAAAATGCGATTCTGATCTTTAATATTATTCGCCGACATCAATTTCTTCATACTCACGCCATAGCGTCCAGCAATCACCGATAAGCGATCACCACTTTTCACTTCATAAGTCTTTGTTCTCGGCGTTGGGCTAGGTGTTGTCGTTCGAGGCGTATTGACTTTACGATTTGACGTGGGAGTTTCTTGCACAGAATCCTCAGGCCCTTCATTTTGTAACTGCTCGACTTCTTGAGCATCACCTGCCGCATGTTCCCCTGTATGACGCGTTACAACCCAAGTCACGCCTCCAACTATAAAATGCACCGCCAAAACGGCAACAAATAAAGCGAATGATTTGATTTTCATAAATTAACCTGCACAAAATTAAAAAAGCGATATAAATTCCAATATAGCTTTACCTTAATAATTGCAACTCAAAGAAATTGAAAACTTAAGACCTCTTTACCATGCCTTACTCAATGCTCAACATGAACGAAGCTGCAGACTACCTGCATTTAAGCCTTAACGAACTAGAAAAACTAGTGAGTAAACGCTCCATCCCTTTTGATAATCTGCGTGGGCAAATTGTTTTTAGAAAAATCGAACTGCGCGATTGGTCTAATCAAGGTATGCTAGAATCCTGCAAAAAAACTATTACAGCGACTCACAAAAGGATTGACTCACACCTCTTCGACACACCAGATGATAATCAAGCTTTTCTATCTGAATGTGTCTTCCCAGGTTGTATGATTCCTGAATTGGCGGGGCGTACTCGCAAAAAAACCCTACAGGCACTTGCGAAGGCTGCATTCGACACAGGCTATGCGACAGATGAGGAAGAAGTTCTAAGACTTCTAGAAGAACGTGAAGAACTTTGTCCCACAGGTATTGCAGGCGGTATTGCTATCCCACACACGCGCATTCATAGTCCTTACTTATATTTGGAAAACATGATCATCATCGGCAAATCAAGTCGCGGTATCCCTTTTGGATCTTCCGATCATAAATTAAGTGATATCTTTGTCATGCCTTGTACGGTAGATGATCGCCACCACCTCTACATGCTTTCGCGAATTGCCCTACTTTTTCAATCCACTGATTTTGCCAACCTCCTTCGTGAAGCACATAATGCCGAAGAAATGCAGGAAGCCTTAGTAATATGCGAAAAAGAAATAATAAGTAACATAAAATGACTCCTTACATAAAAATATGCGGTATTAGCAAACAAGAACACATCGAAAAACTAATTGAACGCAAAACCGATGCGATCGGCTTTGTTGCCTACCCACCTTCACCACGCTTTGTCACTCCCGAACAGGTTCGTGAACTCTGTGAAAATATTCCGCCAAATATTGCTCGTGTACTCGTTGTCGTTGATATGAAGCCCCACGAAATCCAAGCCTATCTCGATGCCGGAATCAATACTTTACAATTTCATGGTGATGAAGATGCGGACTTCGCAAAATTATTCTCCTGTGATATTTGGCGAGCGGTTCGCTTGAAAGATGAAGAGCAAATTGATGCCGAGTTAAATTTCCCATGCTCAAAATTTGTGCTCGATGCCGCACCAAAAAACGCTAGCCTTCCCGGGGGCACAGGTGAAGTGGGCGACTGGGATTTAAGTAAACGCTTTGTCGAAAAATCTGAGAAAGACGTCCTCATTGCTGGTGGCATTAAACATGAAAACTTCCAAGATGCCTTAGCAATTACCCAAGCAGCTGGGCTCGACCTCTCTTCTGGCGTCGAAGACTCACCTGGACATAAATCTTCGCGAAAAATCGATCTCTTCTTTGCTACATTAAACAGTAACTCACAATAAATTATTAACACAAGGTCTTAACAATGAAAAAATTATTCCTCTCCCTACTCCTGTATGCTTTATTCTTAGGCTGCGCCAGTAAAACTCCTGATGAAGATGAATACTCTGGCTTCCTCAAGAGTTATAAACACTTAAAAGAAGTCGAAGCAAGTGATGGCGTTGATGTATTGGCTTGGACAAACGAGAACTTTAAAAAGGGAAAGTATCATTCTATCCTACTCGACCCAGTAGCACTCTACCCCGACCTCCCTTCCGATGATGACATGTCAAAAAACACGACCAAAGCCATGCTCGACCATTTTAACAAGGCACTCAAAGCAGAGCTCTCGAAAACTGTCAAGCTAAGTGATGCGCCTGGTCCGGGTGTGGTTCGCCTTCGCATTGCAATTACTTCTATCGATAAAACGATTCAAGACTACAAATGGTACTCGTACATCCCTCTTACCTTTGTGGTAACTTCCGCCGGTGAATTAACAGGCCTGCGAGATAAAGCTAGTGTTCTAAACGTCGAAGCTGAACTCGTCGATACGATGACGGATGAAGCACAAGTTTCTGTAGTCAGAAAAGACTTCGGCAGCAATCTTGATGGTGACGATCAAATCACTATGAAAGAGATTAAGAAAACACTGGATAAATGGGCTAAAAACACAAGTACTTATATGAAGAAAAATCTGTAAAGATCCAGCTGATTTTATATTATGAGTGATGCGAAAGCATCACTCATTTTTTTAGACATCCATTAAGCGACCGCGCCTCATGAGGCGTGCTTTAATGTCTCCTTCATTTTCAATGACATAACCCTGATCCTCCATAAAAACCTGCTTATTAAATAAGTCTTTCAGATTTTCACTCTCCACAATCCAGCTCTGGAAATAAGCTTTGACTTGAGGGTGATTCAGATCATGTGTAAGTAATAATTCATTTATGGGAGCATAAATTCCTTGTTCGGGCTGAGTCATTAAGTATTTAGAAAAAGCCTTGATATGCTTTCCACCATTGGACTGAATGAATCTCTCCACGGCTTTTTTATACCAAGCTTGATGAGCTCTTTCAACAAAAGCTTCAATCGCACGGCGACGATCACCTTGAGCTGACGCCACCTCGGCTGGAGTCGCTGCAGTGACTTCATCATTGTCAGCGGCATAATTTCTCATTATTGCGGAACGCGCATAACGAGTTATATCCGTTTGGATGCCACGCTTGCGATTTTTTAGGACTCGATCCAAAGTCAATTTTAAATTGGCCTCTAAATAAGTCTCATCATACTTCATCGCGAGGACATGGGCTTCTTCACGCTCAAATTGAAACTCTTCAACAAGGCGCTGAAAAATATTTTTTAAGTCATCGGGAATTTCGTCAGGCAATTCATTCTTGCTCAAAGATTTTTCTTTATCTTCTTCAGACTGCCCTGCAAAGTCTTCACTACTTCCCAAGTAATTGTATTTCTCCAAACCATCTTTAATAAAAGCATTATTTGGATCGGGCTTAATCTCAAAATTAAGGCCAGAAATTTTTCGACCCTCTTTCACTTCTTGATAAGCCACATTGATATCGGAAAATTTATTAATCTCTTCAACGGCAGGCTCTAGAACTTTAACTCGGAAATTTGAGTAAAGGGGGTACTTACGCTCCAAGCCCAACATCACACGTAGTTTTTCCATTGTCACGGTACGTTTACCTATGGTTTCATATTGCTTCAGAAGTTCATAAACCGACTCCGAATAACAGTTTTCCATATGGATCAAATTAATCATCTTGTAGCGTGTATAAAACTTCTTGAGTTGAATGAGGTAGCGCTTCAAAGATGGCGTGAAACGAAAAGTGAAAATCTTCTGTTTCTTATGGTATTTAGCTTCACTCAACCAAGTGGCTGTAAAGCGTTCAACGTCGTTCTCTACCGTAAATGGTTTCGACATAATACCATGAGCAATGCGCTCATATTCTTTGGGAGCATTTTTGTCTTTAATGGAGAAGAATTGAATAAAGTCTTCAATGGGGAAACGGTATTCTTTAAAGTCATCATCGTAGGGGCTAATGCAAGAAACCATGTAAGCGACAAGTTTGCGCTCACGAGTAGTTAAATGCATACTGCGCTTCGCCTCCACCAGGTCATTACCCTTGGCGACATAACGGTCTTTTCTACTTTTCGCAACTTTATTCATTTAAACACACCATTTTTGAGAGGCATACACTCTAATTTCATTATTTTCCCTTTACAAGTAGCTCAGCTATTGCTCGGCATGATTATACCTAGCTTTTAACTTGATCACTTACGCATCTAAATAATTTTCTGAGCCTTTCCAGATTAAACGTAGAGCATCTTGGCGAATGCGCGATTTGGGAATCTCTTTTAATAAAATTTCGTAGGCTTGATTTAGCTCCGTAATTTCACCTTCTTGAATCAAGCTATTCTTAGCCTGTAAATCTTTTAAACGCGCCAATTCGCTTTCGAAATATGCCTTC
Source organism: Lentisphaera marina (assembly GCF_028745505.1). Taxonomy (GTDB): domain Bacteria; phylum Verrucomicrobiota; class Lentisphaeria; order Lentisphaerales; family Lentisphaeraceae; genus Lentisphaera; species Lentisphaera marina. The sequence goes on from NZ_JAQZZL010000001.1 coordinate 360,311, forward strand.
ACTTTTTCTTTTGCATCCACAAGTATGGCTTCAGCTTTTTCATGGGCTAATTTTTGCGTAATGCGCAACATTTCGGGAAGTAGCTGCTCTTTCACTGCGGCTTTATCTAGGAGCCTCATGGGGTCTCCCATTTCCAAGTCACTCTCATCATATAAATCTTCTTCACTGATATTGCGACCACGGTGATCCACTCGTACGAAAATTGGCGTTGGTGGTAAAAAACGATTGATTCCACTCTTTGCTGGCAGCAAACATTCTAAGACTAAAACCGCTTCTAAAATTATACTTCGACTCGATGGATCCAGGCAAAGAGCAAAGCAATTATTCCCTGAATCTCCTGAAGCAATAATATCCATACCCGAACGTAATAAAGGATGCTCCCAAGTCATCAGTGCCACATCTTCTCTCTGTAGAGTTTCACTGCGCTGAGTCGCAATCAAATTGCCTTCGCGACTTAAGCCCGGTAAATCACAAAGCAAATTTTGACCAGGTTCAATTTTATAAACGGCGTCTTCCACATCGCGGCAATCCACCCCTAGGTAATCAAATAAGTCTTCGAGGTAAGTAAATAAGGCTCCATCATTATCACTTTTGCGTAGTTTCTGACATATATCGAGGCCGCGATCTGGATCAAATGAGTAAAGCTCTAATAAATGATCTCGACCCTCATCTAATTGCTTTTTGGTTTCTTTGGCCAATTTCTTACTGACTTTTAATAATTCAGCTAAAGCTTTTTGAGTCCCGTCCATTTTCTCTGCCCATTGAACAATAACTTCTTCCAAATAAGGTCGAAGTTCTTGAGTCATTTTTTCACCTCCATGCAAAGGGCGAGCAAAGGCGTCGAGACCTTGGCTATAAAAATCTGCTAATACTGATTCAACACTATTCTTTCTGTAGGGGTAATAAATTTGTATATCGGAGGTCTGACCAATTCTATCCAAACGCCCAATTCTTTGCTCCAGCAAGCCTGGGTTCATGGGTAGATCAAAAAGAATTAAGTTTTGACAAAACTGAAAATTTCGTCCTTCAGAACCAATTTCAGAACAAATGAGTAAACGTGCCCCTGCTTCTTGAGAAAAGAATACTGCGTTGCGATCGCGTTGATTTAAACTCAAGCCCTCATGGAAGACCGCCATCTTTAAATCCATATGCTCACGAATACCTTTTTCAATCGCCTCCGCTTTTTCACGTGTCGAACAAATGAGTAGAAACTTTTCATCAGCCTTTTGCTTCAGAGTTTCACAAATCCACTGCACCTTCACATTCTTTTCCGGAGCCACAAACAAATCGAAATCAACTTCTTCTATAATCTGCTGCGCATCCTTTGCCACTGACTCAACTTCAGTCGCTTGCAGAGCAATGGCTTGCGGGCATCGCACTGGGAAGTTTTCCATCACTTTGCGTGTATTTCGAAAAATCACTCTAGAGGTTCCGTGACGGTCAATTAATTCACGTAATAGCTCATGGCGAACTTTGCCTTCAAAAGGCTCCTCTTGTAAGCGCCCCAAAAGCGGATGTTTTTCACCTAATAAGTTTTTACAGAGTGCCATATTTTCGGCATCAAGCTTTTCTGCATCTAATAATTTGTCGAGTCCTTTGACTTTGCTGCGGTACTGCAATTGCTCATTTTTAAATACTTCTAAATCATAAAAGCGATCGGGATCCAACAAGCGTAAACGAGCAAAATGCGACTCTTCACCGAGTTGATCTGGTGTGGCGGTCAACAGGATTAATCGTTCAACACTTTTCGCCAATTCTTCCACCAAACGGTACTCGGCAGAAACCTGCTCCGCACTCCAAGATAAGTGGTGGGCTTCATCAACGATAATTAAATCCCATTCACCCGCCACAATTGCCTCAGAAACCTTTGCGGAAGCCGCAGCATATTCCGTGCTGCAAATTATGAGGGGATCATCTAAAAAAGGGTTTTGATTATCTGGGTTGGCTTGCACTGCTTTGAAGCGTTCATCATCAATTAAGGAAAACCATAAATTAAACTTGCGATACATCTCTACAAACCACTGATTTTGCAGTGCATCGGGCAACAAAATCAACACGCGTGTCACATCGCCTCTCAATAACATCCTATGGAGAATGAGCCCCGCTTCAATCGTTTTACCTAAACCAACTTCATCCGCCAATAAGACTCGTGGCTTTGCCATGGAACTCACTTCGTCCGCAACGTAAAATTGGTGTGGCAATAAATCTAAACGTGCTCCTTGAAAGCCGTATATCTCTGAACTCAATTGCTCACTTTGGTGACTGAGTGTTCGGCGTCTTAAATCAAATAAATGTGCTTCGTCAAAGCTTCCCATCATTAAACGATCTTCTGGACCACTTAAACTTAATTCATTCGGTAGTTGGAATTCTCTAATTTCTTGAGCTTTCTCATTGAGATAAATAAAGTTGCCATCCTCTTCACGAATTTCAGCAATTTTAAAGTCTTCATCATCTACATTAAAAGATTGCCCTACTCGCAAGGCCACCCTTTTTACTGGCGCACTTTCACTAACATACAATCTTCTTGTTTCTGTAGCGGGAAACAAGAGTTCCAAATTGCCAAATTCATGTTTTAATACCACTCCTAAACCTAGTTCGGGCTCAGATTCGGAGAAATAGCGTTGACCTGCTTTATACATTGTGAAATCCTTTTTTAATTCCTTTCCTATAAACCGAGCTCATTTTTTGTCAACCTCACTCGTAAGGCTTAGCAAAAAACATGTAAAAAGCTTAGAGATAAGCTTTTTACAGAAAAAAACCGTAAATGTAGGCTCATTTACTACACAAAGTCTTTACAGGACTTAATTCATCCAATAAATTATATGCAGTTTTCAAAATAGGAAGGACTCAAGAGTGAGTCACAAGGCCAATTGAGTACTGGCCGAATGGTTGAAAGGATACCTTGAGCTTCGGCTCAGCTTAGCAAGTTCATTGCTAGTACAAGCCCTGATTTTTATCAGGGCTTTATTTTTTTTAAGTCTGAAAGTTAATATAAACTTCCCTGCATATCGTAATATGTCAGATAAACTCGTAAGTCGAATTCCAACTGAAAGTATTTGGCTTCCATGTGAGTACAGAGCTTATAAAAAGCTTTATTATGCTCCTTCTCTTTCAAATGCGCTAATTCATGAACTAGGATGACGGATAGAAACTCCATCGGCACATTCTTTAAAACGCTCGCAATTCGAATTTCATTTTTTGCTTTGAGTTTTTTCCCCTGCACACGGGAAACATAACTATGTAAACCTAGTGCTTGTTGTTTAAGAGATATTTTATTATCGTAAAGTACTTTACTGAGTGGGCTCGATTTCTTAAGATAGCGATTCTTGAGTTCCATCGCTAAATCATAGAGCGCTTTATCAGATTTAATATCGTGACTGCGGGGATATTTTTTCAGTAAATATGTGCCCAACTTCCCCTGATCAATCAAGGCCTGAATTTGTTGAATCAAGTCCTCTGGGTAGCCTTTCAAATAATCCAAGTCACTCATGTGAGTTCAAAAATTTATTTATTAGCGAGTACAACAATAATGGCAATCAGTGCCACAGCCGCCAATACCGCTAAGCTGATTTTTACCCAACTATAAGGACGTTCACCCTGAACTTCTCCCGTACGAGCATTGATCACAACGCGATAAACTTTGTCATGAAAACGATAGGCTGAAACCCACACAGGTAAAAGAATATGTTTAAAAGTAACCTCATTCCAATCCGTGTATGAATTATGCACACGCTGCTCATCTCCACCTATGTCACGTCTTATGGATTGATCAATTTTAGGCTCGGCTTCCTCTTTCGCCATATCAAATCCTTGACGTAAACTAACGGAATAATGCTCAGATTTAAAGCCACTTAAATACTCATCGGCAAAAGGCACCAACTCATGTAAATCCCAAGGCTCAAGTTCCTTGGTATACTTTCTAGGCAAGGAATCATTGGCCACAATCAAAATATCGTCAAATACATTATAAACATGGCCACAGACTGGGTACCAGCGCGTTTTCCGTACTTGCTTAGTCTTGCGATTACCCTCGGAATCAGTGTATGATTGAGTTACGTAATAGTACTCACCCCGTGAACCACTATAATCTGTAGATGTACTCGTATCGTAAGTCCAATGCGCTAAATAAATTCCTTGCAGCTTTTCCGAACGACGAGCATATTCTTTAAGCTTATTTGGGGCAAACCAACGACTCGTAACCCAAGACTCAAATTGTTTCATCCCTTGCTTAGAATCAATCTTGAAAGGGAGTAAAGCATGTGGCTTAATCACTTTTTCGCTATGAGGCTCCGTCACAAAAGGTGTATCACAGAAGGGGCACGAACCCGCTTGGACTTCAGTTCCCAAAGTTGTTTTGGCACCGCAGGCACCACAATCAACTTCTTTCACTTCCACTAAATCGGCGTCATTCGGACACTCCTCTAGTTCGCGCATTTTAGCTAAGTAATCATGCTCAACTACATCTTCAGCAGGAACCTCTAGCTCATTGGCACTGCCACAATAGGGGCATTCCATTTTACTTGAACCAGGTAAAAATAGCAGATCTGCTCCACAAGAATTACAGGGGAATTGTCGCTTGGCCATATTTTAGTCCTACATTGGGGGTGGAGGGGGAACGGAAGCTCCAGGCGCCGGAGGTGGGCTCGGAGGTCCAAATAAATTTGCGAGTTCCGCAACTTGTCCTGCTGGCATCCAGTTCGCCATTCCTTGTCGCCATACCATACTGTCGCCAGTAATTTGCCCGGCTTGCACATGTTGTGCGAAAGCATTCATATCATAAGGCCCATAAGATTGTCCATTCACACTAACGTGAAAGGCTACATTTGCGGGCGCCGCACTTGGGGGTGGCGGTGGTGCCGAATTTCCTTGAGGTGCAGCCTGGCCACCAGACATAGCGCTCCCCATTTGATTCGCCATGGCAAAACCCATACCCATGCCCATGCCGCCGCCCATTGCGCCACCTGCTTCACCAGGATTATTGGCAGCAGCTTCCATTGCATTCGCCGCTTGGAATTGCGTGTATTGATTCATATTGCCCAAGATACCCATGCTAGAACGCTTATCTAAAGCTTCTTCAACTTCTGGTGGGAGGGCAATGTTTTCTATTAAGAACTTCGGAAGTTCAATACCATACTCTTTGAATTCTGGTTCAATTTTATCGTGAATTATATCGGCAATTTCATCATAATTTGAAGCTAAATCTAGAGCGGGAACTTTGGCTTCACCCAATTTATCCGTAAAACGAGAAACAATAATATTCCGCAACTGATCAGTTAAATCATTGGCCTCAAAAGTTCCGTCTGTACCTACTAGAGTGGTAATAAAGGAACTTGGGTCCACAACTTTTATCGCATAGGTACCAAAAGCTCTCAGACGAATGGGACCAAATTCAGGATCTCGCAACATGATTGGGTTTTTAGTCCCCCATTTACGATCCACGATTTGCGAAGTTGTCACAAAAATAACTTCAGCTTTAAAGGGGCTCTCAAAACCATACTTCCAACCCTTCAAGGTCGATAGAATTGGCAAGTTACTCGTTTGTAATTCATACATACCTGGCTCAAAAACATCAGCAATTTGTCCTTCATTGACAAAAACGGCTGCTTGCCCAGGGCGTACGGTTAGCTTAGCGCCGTACTTAATCTCATTTCCATAACGCTCAAAACGCCATGCTAAAGTTTCTCGATCATCATTTGTCCATTCAATAATATCGACAAATTCACCAGTTAATTTATCCCATAGTCCCATAACACTCTCCTTTTTCTATGTTTGTAACTGTCCTCACCATCATGAGGGCTCTTTACATTATTCTAAGGACTCCATCACCAAATTCAAGTCCCACAGATATTTTTTCATATTACTACAGCCTGCATAAAATTAATGACTTAGAACAAATTCATCATGAAAAAAGCACTCCACCAAGACTTAAATCTGATTCAAATTCCTTAAAGAATTCAACAACAAGCCAAGCTCGTGACACACAACGCTTAACAACTTGTTAATATTTAGACTTGTAAAAAGCTCTTATTGAGATTATATCTTAATATAGATACGAGCTAAATAAACGAAACCTACGACCATGAAAAAAACCATTTGTAAACTAAGTAAGAGTGACTTGCGAGATAAATTACAAGAACTAGCGACTATTGTCTCTAGCCCTCAATACTTATGTGCCAAATGTGGCCGTGCCGCCAATAAGAAGCGCAATTTGTGCAAAAGTGTTCAGCTCTAATTTTTAATTAAGACTTAGTCTAATTTTCGATTTCATTCTAGGCATTGTATTTAGCCTGTTGTCGCATAATTTCATCCACAAATAAACACAAGGATGTATCATGCTCAGCGACAAAATGGTCGATTTACTCAACAAACAAATCAATTTAGAATTTTATTCTTCAAACCTCTACCTACAAATGAGTGCTTGGTGTGAATACAAAGCACTAGAAAGCTGTGCGGAATTTTTACGTCTTCACGCCGAAGAAGAAATGACTCATATGAACCGCCTCTTTAAATATGTAGCAGATACAGGTGCCCTAGCAAAAATTGGCGCTATTGATTCTCCTAAAGCTGAATTTTCAGATGTCATTGAACTTTTTAAAGATATTTATGCCCACGAACAATTTATTACTGCTCAAATCAATGACTTGGCCCATGCCGCTTTTAGCGAAAAGGATTACTCTACCTTCAACTTCCTCCAGTGGTATGTTGGCGAGCAACACGAAGAAGAGAAGCTCTTTAAATCTATTCTCGATAAAATCGAAATGATCGGCACCAGTGGCAATAGCCTCTATTTCTTTGATAAAGAGATCGCTGCCTTAACAAAAGGTGAAAAATCACTTCAATCAATGGTTAATTTATTCCCAGGTAACGAAGCCTAATCACCAAGACTTTTTTGACTGAAAGCAATCACCTAGAGTGATTGCTTTTTTTGTGTCTAAATCATTCAAATCATCTAAGTGCAAGCAAGTGACTTAAGAACCGAGACCATCATATTTTATACTTTTTGACAAAAGTAAATAAAAGTACTTTTTAAAGAGTCAAGCATTTTAAGTCATCACGTATTGTGTTTTGTGACCACAAAAAAAAATAGGATTCTAAAATGAAAAATAAATTATTCCTCTTAGCTTTAAGCTTTCTTGGCTTTGGAGTTTTGGCTCTCGAAAAGCCTAACATCCTAATCATTTATGCCGATGACATGGGACATGGCGACATCTCTGTCATGAACCCAGAGAGTAAAATCCCCACACCACATCTAGATACATTAGCTGCTAGTGGCATGCGCTTTGATGATGGTCACAGTTCCTCTGGGATTTGTACACCCAGTCGCTAAGCCCTACTCACAGGTAATTATCACTGGAGACGTATGTACGGAATAGTGCACTCTTTCGGTGGATCTGTCTTTAAAGAAAATGAAATGACCTTGCCTCGTATGCTTAAACAACAGGGCTACAAGACGGCCGCAATTGGTAAATGGCATTTAGGTTTTGATTGGAAAGCCATCATGATTGATCCGCAAGCCAAAACAAAGGCTGGTAAGAAATCCGCCTATAAGCCCGAAGCTTTTGACTGGTCAAAATCCATCCCTGGCGGCCCATTGAGCATTGGCTTTGATTATTACTTTGGTGATGGAGTTATTAACTTCCCTCCCTACTGCTGGATCGAAAACGATAAAGTCACTGAAACTCCTACGGTTATGCTCGACCTTAAAGACACCAAGCCACCAGAAGGAAACTGGGAATGCCGCCCTGGGCCAGCAGTAAAAGATTGGGATCACTACGAAGTACTTCCCACTCTGACAAACAAAACTCTCGAGTACCTAGATCAACAGACAAAAGACGAAGCCTTCTTTCTCTACTTTGCCCTGCCTGGTCCACATGCTCCTATTATTCCCAATAAAGAATTTATCGGAAAATCACAAGCGGGTCCCTACGGCGATTTTGTTTATCAAATTGATTGGATCACAGGTCAAGTCATCAACAAACTAAAAGAAAAAGACCTCTACGACAACACAATCATCATTTTTACTGCTGATAATGGCCCCGAAAAATACGCCTACTCACGTGCCGACAAACATCAACATATAAGTTCTGGTGAACTTAGAGGCTTAAAACGCGATATATATGAAGGGGGTCACCGTGTACCTTTTATTGTCTCTTGGCCCAACAAAATTAAAGCTACAATCTCAAATGAAACTATTAGCCAAGTCGACTTTATGGCGAGTTTCGCAAAACTTACGGGTGCTTCTTTAAAAGAAAATGAAGCTGTCGATAGCTACAACATGCTCGACATTTTCATGGGTCAGACACCTTCGGCTCCCGTGCGTGAAGCCACTGTACAAAATACTAAAAAAGATATATATGCCATACGTCGTGGCGATTGGGTTCTTTTAGATACATCTACTGGTCACCATTCCGGGGTTAAAAGTGAATATCTCAAAAAACATGGCTTCCATGCCATCAACAGAAAAGCACCTGGGCTTCTTTACAACTTAAAAAATGACCTCTCGCAAAAAAGCAATGTTTATGATCAACATCCTGAAATTGTTAAAGAGCTTAAAGATCTTCTAAAGAGCTACCGCAATGGCACGCGCAGTGCTCCCATCCTAGATTAAAGTTTATATTCAATAGATCTTGCAGTCGCTAAACAGTGCTGCAAGATCTGTTCCATATCTTCTGCGTGAACATTGTGACTATTAATTGTCACTCCCACAGAGCCCACTATTTTGTCTTTACCGAACACGGGGACACAAATTCGAGTGATATCGGCCCGTTCATATCTTTCTTTTCTGATAAAATATTTCTTTTCTCGAATCGCATCAAAGTCATCCTTGACCAAGCTTTCATCAAAATTAAAAACTAATTCATTTTTTGCAAAAAAACTATCGCTCTCTTGAGTGGGTATAAAGGGTAGAATTGAATAGATGAAGGCATTATTAGGGGAGTGCACATCACTACTCAAAAGCTTTAGGTAATGATATGAATTAGCGACTTCAGATTTAGCAATCAATTTGATTTCTTTCCCATCATATTCAAAAAATGCCGCCGACTCCCCTGTAAGTCCCGCCAAATCTTTGACAGCTATACTGGCAATATCTTGCAGTAAATTTTCTTGCAGTATCGTCTTCGCCAAGCGTGATTGGTATTCCGCTGACGGTCGACTCTACAATTTAGGCTTACGCCTTGCCATCGTACCTGAAAATTAACGGATTTCCAAATAACCATTAGAACGCTGTTTGCCATTTCCTTTATAGTTCTTGTCCAAGTAACGAGCATGAGATTTTTCTAAAGCTTGCATTTGCTTCTGCTCTTTATTCTTCAGAGTCATTTGCGCTGCTTCTGCTTTATAGCGTTGATCTTTTTGAGGGAACTTCGCCTTCTTCTCAGCTAACCAAGAGTCGAGCTTTTTAGCCAATTCTTGTGCTTTCTCAGGATGGCTAGAAGCCAAATCATTTTGTTCACCAAGATCATCACTAATTTTATAGAGTTCCTTACGGCCATCCTCGTAGTAGTGAATCAACTTCCAATCACCTGAACGTATAATTGACGAGGGCTCGCCACCTTGGTTACCGTAGTGCGGGTAATGCCAAAAAAGATCTCGCTTAGGCATGGGTTGCCCCTGCATCGCCGCTTTTAAACTCACACCATCTACATGCTGCTCCGGTTTTAATTCCAAACCCGCTAAGTCTAAGATCGTCGGATAAAAGTCGGCGCCCGTTGCGGGAACAGCTATGAACTTTTCTTCATCGGCAATTCCCGGGACATGGATATAAAATGGTTGGCGAATTCCGCCTTCCCACTGGCGACCCTTGCCTCCTCTAAGAGGTAAACATGATGTTGCATAAGCATCACCAGAGGAAACTCCACCATTATCAGAAGTGAAAATCACTACCGTATTCTTATCTAAACCAAGTTCTTTGAGTTTCTTTAAAACGACGCCCACGCCTTCATCCATGCTCTCCATCATACCCGCATAAATCGGGTTATCTTGTACTTGGCGAACGGCCTGTGTACGATCGAAAATAAAACGTTTATCGTTTTCTACCAAACCCATCTTTTCGGCTTTCGCACGATATTTTTCCCACAGGGAATGCGTCGTCTGAATGGGAGCATGCACGGCATAAAATGATAGGTAAGCAAAAAATTTCTCATCCTTATTAGCTTCAATAAATTTAGCTGTTTCCATTCCTAAACGCACACTCAAACTCTCCCCTTTTGGTCCGTCTTCCATTTTTGGATTGCCGTAAGGCGAGAAAAAACCACCCACTTTTCCATTACCATAAGGCCCACCCTTTTCATAGCCACCTATGTTGACATCAAAGCCATGATCTTCCGGATAAGAGCCTTTGCCACCAAGGTGCCATTTACCCGTAAAGAACGTCTTATAACCAGCCGCTTTCATGGCTTCGGCAATGGTCACATCTTCAGCTGGTAAAGCTCGCACATATTCAGCCGGCATCACTTTAGTATTGCGCTTCCAAGCCAAGCCCGATGCAGCTCCAATATATTCTGTAATCCCATGTGTAGCGGGGTATTGACCAAGCATAATACTAGCTCTTGAGGGACTACAAACTTGGCAAGTCGAATAACCATCAGTAAAGCGCGCCGAGCTCTTAGCTAAGCCATCGAGATTTGGTGTCTCGTAAAAAGTACTACCTTCTGCACCCAGGTCTTTTATACCCAAATCATCTGCGAGAATAAAGACAAAATTCATGGGCTTTGCGTATATCGCACAATTAATCAACAAGAATAAGGCGAACAGTTTTTTCATTTTTAACTCCAAGTTTTTGATTATACTAAATTTCTACGACCAAATCTAAACATCTATTGAACAGATCCCAGGACGGACTTTTTAACTCAATTCGCAAAAAAATCTAAATCTTTCTCTTTTTGAATAACTCGACTTAATAATCTCGTCCAAAACATCGTTAAAGCCATCAATCACCGCTGTAATTACTTTTATTCTCGCTTAAAAGCTTAAATTCATGAGACCCATATGAAGATAAATTTAAAATTTCATTTGATGAATTATTCAAAAAACTCAAGGGTGACATCAGCCTACGTATTTGGTCATAACGGTTTTCATAAATAACTTCCGTTAATCGTGTGTAAATCATTGTTGTCTTTATATCTCGATGCCCTAAAACTTCTTGAATCGCCATAATAGGAACACCTGATTCCATAAGATGAGTTGCGTAACTATGTCTTAAATTATGCACACTTACTCGTTTCATAATACCACTTTTCTGAACCGCTAAACGAAACGCTCCTTGCACTGCACCTATATACATGGGCTTACTTATATTCACCATATTTGATTTATCTCTTATTTGCGGAAAAATATAATCCGGACTGCGATGGCTGAGCCAAAAGTCATTAATCATTTGCATGCTTAATTCCGGAAGTGGAACTAAACGGTCTCGACAACCCTTACTATTTCTAATGTGTAGGACTTTGCGATCAACGCAAATATCACTTGGTCGCATATTGAGTGCTTCGCTAATCCTTAGCCCCATGCTATAAATCACCGTTAAACAAACGCGATGTCGCCACCTTTTTACATATCCCAAAACCATTGCCACTTCATTTTGGCTCAAAACACTTGGCAACTTATGGACAACTTTTATACGAATAATTTTGCTCCAATTAAACTCGCGAAATAAAACGTATTCATAAAAAAAGCTTAAGCCACAACGATCTCCCTTAACGGTTGGCATGGAATAATTTTTCAAAAGCTGTAGAAAATATTGTTTTAAATCATCTTCATCAATTTCATCCAAACTGATGGGACATAACTTATTGATTCTTCGCAGAGCCCTTAGATAGGAATCCCTAGTCTTTTTAGCTTTCCCTTGTAAAAATAGGGTGTTTATCATTAAATTATAAAAGTGATCAAATTTAGTTTTCATTTTTGTATCCTTTGGTTTTTGTTAGGAAACAAAGGGTATAAAGTCACGAAAAAAAATTACACCAATTTATATTGAAATTTTCTTAAGTAACTAAATTAATAAATCGTCGCTAGAGAGCATGAAAGTAAAGGCTTATTTCAAATAATTGCCTTCACTAAATTTCGTATCTCCTCATAAGTCAGTTTCTCACAAGTCGCAAAGCCGGGCAGTGATTGCACTTTATTGCGACTAAAGGCCGGTACTTTAATGCCTGCTAAAAAACGACAGAATAATTCTTGGCTAAAGTTATACTGTCCTCCCTGTGGGAACTTTTTGCGAAAATCACTTAGGTAAGACTGCAGTTCATCAGGGTGCGGTTCAGGATTATTTTGCGAATACTGCAATTCGGCCACTTGTCCGCGACAAACACTGCAATGACCGCATGACTGCAGGTTTTGATGATCATCAAAGTACTTCGCCAAAGAAAGGCTCAAGCATTTATCTGTTTCAAAAAACTTTACTAAATTGGCAATTCGTTTAATCTCGCTCAATTCTTTATTGTGGAAATATTCCGATAAAGAAGTCGCTAAATTGCTATCTTGAATGGCTTGCTCATTGACTTGATAGACATCAGTAATTTTTTTACTCTCAAGAATAATCCAGTTCTTTTCATGTAAATACTCCAGCGCCGTCACCATGCGATTACGATCAGCTCCGGCCTGCTGAAAATTTGGTTCACACCAAACGCGCTTTCGCGAAGCCGACTGAAAAATATTCTTGAGGAAAGTTTGTCTTTCGCCCTGAAATTTGTTTAAGATTTCATTTTCATCCAAATTAAATCTAAAACGAAAATCCGCGTAATAAGAAAAGAGCGATTTGATTACGCCAAGTAACTCCAATTGCACCAGGAGAGTTTTTAAGGGGAGCTGACGAATATTGCTGGCATTAGAAAGAGTGTTGAGCTGAACTTCCCAGCGTCCCTGCGCCGTCTCCTTTTTAATTGTCTGAATGACATGGTCGACGCCGCTTAACTCGGGAGTATCGCCGTAAACAAAATTCTCAACCGTATTTAAACCATCTAAATTGGCTAAAGTAATGCATTGCGATGCTAAACCATCGCGCCCCGCACGCCCAATCTCTTGACTATAATTTTCAATTGACTTGGGTAAATCATAATGGATCACAAAGCGAATATCTGCTTTATCAATCCCCATGCCAAAAGCTATGGTGGCAACAATAACTTGATCTTGACTCTGCATAAACTGATTTTGAATCATTTGACGCTTATCATTACCCAAACCAGCATGATATGCCACCGCATTTATGCCTTGCTCAGATAAATAGCCTGCGACTTCTTCGGCACTGTGTTGCAAGGTCACATAGACGATTCCTGCTCCGCTCTTGCCTCGTAAAAGCTCACTCAAATGATTTAACTTTTGATTTTGCGCAATCGGCAAAACAGTCAAATCCAAATTCTTGCGGTAGAAACCAGTTTGAACCACGTTTGCTGAATCAATAGAAAACTTGCGGCACATATCCTCTTTCACTTCTCGCGTCGCAGTCGCCGTTAGCAGTAGGACCAAGGGGATTTTAAATTGATTCCTATACTCGGGTAATTTGAGGTAATCGGGACGAAAATTATGCCCCCATTCCGAAATACAGTGAGCTTCATCAACCACGAGCATGGAAAGCTCAACTCCCTCAATAAAGCTTCGAAAGCGTTCATTTTTGAAACGCTCAACCGACACCATGAGAATCTTAATTTCGCCACGACGAATACCTTCTAGAGTCACACGCTGCTGATCAAATGTTTGTGTTGAGTCAATACTCGCAGCCGCTATTCTCTTCGAATGTAAAAAGTCGACTTGGTCCTTGATCAAAGCTAGCAAAGGCGAGACTACCAGAGTCAGCTTAGGCAGATGCAATGCCGCCAATTGATAACACAATGACTTACCCGACCCCGTGGGGAAAATGGCTAAACTACTCTTACCCTCTAGTAATTGTCCGATAGTTTCTTGCTGACCTTCACGAAAGCCATCGAAGCCAAACTTTTCTTTTAGTGAATCAGTTATATGATTCATTACGCTTGCTCATTCAAGTGATTTAAAACTTTCTCACTTGCCGTAGAAATATGTTCTTGCGTTTTATCCCAAGCTAAGAAGGTAAAATCGCGGTCATTTAAAATACCTAAATCACGAAAATCGAGCTCATCCATAGCTTTCCAATGATTGCGAATGCGATAGCGCGTTATCGCAGTAGTAATTTGCTGGGAGGAATAATTTGCAACTTCCGCAAAGGGGTATTGCTTAAGGTCTTTGTCCTCCGATTCTATGATGGCCGTTGGTAATTCCCATTGATCCTTGAGCCATTCGCCTTTGCGTTTCTTGTAAAACAGCAGCTCACCCTGCTTATTTTTGATTAAAAAACGAAGCAATTTAAGCTCGGAAATGGCTACTTTCTTCTTGGCGGTTTTCACCGGAATACAATCAGTTTTCTGCACCTTTAGGGCTTCACAGGAATCCGCTAAGGGACATTCCCCACATTTAGGATTGCGCGCTTTGCAAATCGTCCGCCCCAAATCCATGAGGGCTTCATTAAATTTGCGAGGTCCGCAATGCTCAAGAGTTTTAGCAAAACTTTTGTTTTGTATCAATGAATGAACTGCTTTTTGTAACTTTGGTCCCTGCTCAACTTCTATCAAGAAATAACGACTCAATACCCTTTGTAGATTTCCATCGACTGCTAAAGCTAGTTCATTCCTTCCTATGGCAGTAAGTGCTGCCGCCGTATAGGGGCCAACACCGGGAACTTGCTGTAGCTTTTCTTCACCTTGGGGAAATTCACCTCCCGATTGATGAATCATATTGACTGCTTTATAGAGGTTTTGAGCGCGACGATAGTAGCCCAAACCCTTCCATGCTAAAGCCAGGTCATTTTCCTCCGCATTTGCGAGATCCGCTAAAGTGGGAAATTGCTCAAAAAAACTCTCATAGCGAGGCAAAACCGTAGCCACCGTCGTCTGTTGTAACATCACTTCAGAGACCAAAACACGATACAAATCCCGCACTTCAGTACGCCAGGGTAAGTGAGCATAATTTTCACTCGACCAAGAAAGTAATTTTTCGAATTCTTTAACTCGATTTTTAAGCATGAACTTCTCTTCTCACTATTAAAAAATAATCCTATAAGATAAAGTCTAGTTCAGCTTTACTTCGCTTCAATAAACAAACTTGAAAAATCCCCAGTTCCGATCAAAGTTAATCCTTAAGTAAACCCCATAAGGAGCCTGCTCAATGCTCAACATGAATTTCAATACCAGATCGGTCATCCTTTGGGATCAACAAGATTGGCTCGAGAGTCCTCTGGCAGGAGTTTACCGCAAGCCTTTAGAACGAGAAGCGGCTGAGCATGGCCATGTGACGAGTATCGTAAAATACGAAGCTAAGTCATATTTCAATGAACACAGTCACCCTCTTGGCGAAGAGATTTTTGTTCTCGAAGGAACCTTTTCAGACGAAACTGGTGATTTTGGTCCAGGCACTTACATTCGCAATCCCCCTGGAAGTAAGCATAAGCCCTTCAGTCATGAAGGTTGCGTCATCTTTGTAAAGCTCAATCAATTTCATTCAGATGACAAAGACTTCCTGCGAATTAATACCCATCAAACTGATTGGCTCCCGGGCTCCGGCAATCTACAAGTCATGCCCCTACACAATTTTGCGGGACAAAATACTGCCCTCGTCAAATGGCCAAAAAATGAAGTTTTTCAGCCTCACCGTCACCTCGGTGGGGAAGAGATTTTTGTCATCGATGGTGAATTCATCGACGAACATGGATCTTACCCAAAGTACACTTGGCTCAGGAATCCCCACAATAGCCAACATCACCCCAGAGCAGAACAAGAAACTCTCATCCTAGTCAAAACAGGCCACTTAGCTCAAGGTCTATAAGATTTCTCCCAAGGATAAACCTAAGACAAAAGTGAAGGCAAAAAAACAGGGATAGAATAATCTAATTCTTGGATCAAAATCTTGCTTCAGAGCATGAGCATAAGCCAGGCAACAAAGAATGAGAGAAAAGCCAGTCACGGTTGCTACAGAATAAGTCGTAATCATAAAGACAATTAAACAGGCATGGGTCAAAACCGGCTTTTTATTCCAAAGAAACAAAATCCCAATCAAGGCTTCAATCAAAACGGTCCACCACGTCAAGAAAATTGCCAAGGCATTGACTTCTTTTAGACCCTGCAGAGTCATACTGAGGCCTTGCGAATCCCGCATCAATTTCATTGCCTCTCCATTAGCATCTAAAATCGTTTTATCCACACTCGTAAACAAGATCGTAAACACCTTGAAGCGCCCATCCATTAACAAAGTATAGCGGAAAAAATCACCATTTATATAATCGCCATGAATCAACTTTGCGACAACCGCAAAGAGCATTGCCCCTGCTATGAGGTAGCGTGCCGACTGACTACAAAAATCCACACATGCTTGTTTATTATTCTTGGTGAATAAGAAGGCTAAATACAAAGTTAAAAACCAATAGGCAATCAGGTACTTATGATTGTCACTACTGCCCCAACTAAAAAATATGGCAAAGACCTGCAATGAAGTAATCGCCAACCAGAAGTCATGGTTTTTACCCAACTTGGGAAAAAAGAGTGCTAACAAGACTAGGCAATGAAAAGCCGCCGCCACATGCCCCTTGGGTGCCGCCGCCAACAAAGCCAATAAGAGCGACATTCGCAATAGCATTGTCATGGCTTCACCCACTTATAAGTCAAAAGTTCTTTGGAGGTCACAGTCCCTTTTTCATAGACAAGTTCTGCAACACCAACTTCTATACTCTTGGCATTTTCACCTGTAGAATTAATGCGCACAAAAGTTTCTGCATCACCGTGGCGGTGTTTCCACTTTAATAATTGAAGCTCTTCTATAAAATCTTTGAGCTTAGCCTCTTTGGGGAAGGCTCTCAACTGATCATAAGATGCCATCTTTGAAAACTGCTTGGATGACACCCACTTACTTTGACCATCCGCAAAATTGACTTTTACAGTGACGCGACGCATACCAGGGTTTTTCAAACTAGAGAACATCCCAAAACCGCCACCTTTCCACGGACTTAGGACATCAAAGTTACTCATCACCAATTGAAAAATGGCAATAAAAATCAAACTCAAAATGGGGAGAGTGTAGAGAGGAGGGAATTTACTCTTCAGCAACGCGTTCATATTCTTCAATTTCGTTCTTGCGCTCCTCTTCCTCTTCTTCGCTAAAGGTATACATCTTACATGAACAAGACGTAGTACTTACAAAGAGAAAGGTAAGACAAATAATGAATAAGGGTCGTAGAAACGTTTTCATAATTACTCTTCTGCAAGGCGCTCGTATTCTTCGTCTTCATGCTCTTCTTCATGTTCATGAGTCGTATAAAAACCACAGGAATAAGTTGTATTGTGGGCAATAATAAAACTCAAACAAATGATGATGAAGGGGCGAATAAATGCAGCCATGAAGAAAACACTTCCAAATTAATTCTTTTTAAAAGTATAATTCTAGGGTTTTGTAATGCAAGTGAACACAGATTTTTTGGGCATTTGCCGTAAGGTGTGCTAAAGTAGCCAAATTAATTTTTTGGTGCCAAATGAAAGCAGATATTATTGATCGTTTGAGCGAGAGACTCAAGCACTCGGAACTTGGGGAAGAGCAATCTTTCCTACTACACCTCGTACGTGAAAAAAGCTCTCTCGATACGATATTCAACACGATCCGAGAAGGCATTGTCGTATTAGACGAGGCTTACGACATCACTTATCACAATCAGGCTGCCTTGGAACTCTTGGGTCTCACCAGTGATGCCAAAGGCCAAGCCCTTTCAAAATTTGTCCCCGAACTCAAAATCCAAGAAATGATTCCTTCCGAAAATGGTTTCAAACGCCAAGAAATTGAGATCTCTTACCCTGAATTTCGCCATCTCATTTGCACCATTGTGCAACAAAGTGAAATTGATGGCTACATCATTGTCATTCACGATAACACTGACTTACATAATCAAAGTCAAACGCAAAACGAAAGCGAGCAAGTGCGCTTACTCACCATGCTTGCCGCAGGTGTTGCTCATGAATTGGGGAATCCACTCAATAGTTTAAATATCCACCTGCAACTTCTTGGGCGCTTGATGAAACAAGTCGATGGCGATGAAGGCACTGAAGCTAGAGACTTGCTCAATGTTGCGTCGGGAGAAATTCAACGCCTCGATACGATTATACGTCAATTCCTCGGAGCTTTACGATCAGATAAACCCGAAATGAACCCCATTGAATTGAGTTCTATTTTACGTGAGGCCATCGAGTTCATGACCAAAGAAATCGAAGAACGTAATATTGAGCTCGAAATTTCCATCCCCGAGCGCACACCTTCTATTGAAGGTGATGAAACACAACTCAAACAGGCCTTTTTCAATATCATGAAAAATGCTATTCAAGCCATGCCGCAAGGAGGGAAGCTCGCCTTAATCTGTACTGGCGACGATGATTTCCTGCATGTCAGTTTTGCCGACAATGGTGGTGGAATTGAACTCAATAAGATCGGAAAAATTTTCAACTCCTATAAAAGCGATCGCCATAGCGGCACAGGCTTAGGCATTTTTATTGTCGAAAAAATCATCCGTGAACATGGTGGACGACTCGACATTAGCTCTGCCGAAGATAAAGGCACCATCCTTACAATATCCTTGCCACGCCTCGGAAAACGAATTCGCATGATAAGCACAAAAAACAATCAAGAGATTTCAGATGAATAAGAAAAATATATTAATCGTTGATGATGAGATCCACACCTGCCAAGGCTTAGCCCGCGCCCTCAAATATGAATGGGAGACCTTTACTGCGGCCAATGGCAAAGAAGCGATTACAATCTTTGAAGAAAATCCCATCGACATCATTTTAACCGACGTCAAAATGCCTGGCATGAGTGGCATAGAACTGCTCCGCAAGCTAAAAAATATTCGCCCCGAAGTTCCTGCTATCGTTATGAGTGCCTACAACGAAACGGAAACTGTGGTCGATGCCGTCAAAGCGGGTGCTTATGACTTTATCACCAAACCCTTTCGACTCGACGACCTTGATGGCGTCCTAAAAACTGCGGTTGAAAATGGCCACAGCCTACAACTTCCAAGTACCAACAAAACTAGCAATGCGCAATTGCCTGCCAGAAGTCAAGCCAACAAGGGCTCGGAAAATTCACCACAGATCATCTATAAATCTATGCTTATGGAAAAAGTTTTGCGCACTGTTCAACAAATTGCCCCTGCACGTTCATCTGTGCTTATCACTGGTGAGAGTGGCACGGGTAAAGAAGTCATTGCCAAAGCCATTCACGCTGCGAGTACTCGTGCCAACAAAGCTTTCATTGCTGTCCATTGTGCGGCTTTAAATGCCAATCTTTTTGAAAGTGAACTCTTTGGCCATGAAAAAGGTTCTTTTACTGGTGCTAACGAAAAACGCATTGGACGTTTTGAAGCCGCGGATGGCGGAACTCTGTTTCTCGATGAAATCGGCGAAATTGATGCCACCACGCAAGTTAAACTTTTGCGCATCCTTGAGAGTCGCTCCTTTGAACGAGTCGGCGGTAGCGAAACACTTTATTCAGACGTGCGCCTCATAGCGGCCACCAATCGCGACCTTCGCAAAATGGTCCAAGCCGGTGAATTCCGCGAAGACCTTTATTATCGACTCGATGTAATCAACGTAGAGCTCCCCCCCTTAAGAGAGCGTCGAGAAGACATCCCTGCCTTACTCCAACACTGGCTGATTGCCTCAGTAAGTGATAATCAATTAAATGTCAAAGGTTTCACAGCCGATGCGATGTCGCGCTTGTGCACTTATGATTGGCCCGGCAATGTTCGCGAACTCCGCAATGTGGTCGAGCGCATGGCAGTTCTCTCCCATCAGGAATACATTGACCTCCCCAACTTGCCCGATCATGTCTTACTCGGTGATCAACAATTGAGTACACAAACAAAAATAGAAGAAAAAGACAAAGCACTTGACGTGGCAGAAAATGAAAAAGTCCTTATTTTGAAGGCCCTCAAAGAATCTAACAACAATCGCACCCTTGCAGCAGAACGCCTTGGCATGAGTCGCCGCACACTGCATCGTCGACTGAAGCAATTTGGAATAACTTAAAATGTCTGATGAAAAAATCGCCATCTATCCCGGATCTTTTGATCCCCTGACTTTTGGTCATTTAGATGTTATTGAAAGAGCTGCAAAGCTCTTTGATAAACTCATTGTGCTCGTCGCCGTCAACGCCTCTAAGCAAGCTCACTTCACACTGGATGAGCGCAGCTCCCACATAAGAGAGATTTGCAAACACCTCCCCAACATTGAAGTCCATTCAATTAGCGGCCTCTTAGTCGATGCCCTCAATAGCTTTGATGCCTGCGCCGTGGTGCGAGGCCTACGTTCGATTTCTGACTTTGAATACGAAATACACATGGCCATGATGAATCGTGACCTCAACCCCAAATGCGAAACTGTTTTTTTAATGCCGAGCCCAGAAACTTCTTTTGTTTCTTCAAGAATGATTCGCGAAATCGCTCGCTTGGGTGGTGACATTGATAAGTTTGTCCCCCCCATTATCGCCAGTGCCTTAAAGGAGAAATATCATGCCCCTTCATCCTCTACAGATAAATAAATTTCACATCCCCGAATTTGGCCTCAAGCTCCAAGATGAAGTAGACTCATCTTTACTGGAGCTGCCGCAATCCTATCGTGAAAAATCTTATGGCCCGCTAAAGGCTCAACTCGATATCAGTTTACTTGACCAAATGGACACCTTATTAATAAGGGGACAAGCTAGCATCGATATGCAATGTAATTGCGATCGTTGTAACTCAGACTTCACTCATCATCTTGAGTCCGAAGAAATTTGTCATCATATTGAAAACTGTCCGGACATTATTGATTTGACAGAATACATACGTGAGGATATACTCCTCACTTTTCCGCAACACTACCTGTGCAGTGATGACTGCGAAGGATTATGCCCAGGATGTGGTGCGAACCTCAATAAAGAGAGCTGCCAATGCTCAAAACCGGATAACGGTGGCTCTTTTGACAATATTTTAGACAATCTAAATTTTGACTAATTTTTTAAAGTTAAGACAAGGGAAATAACATGGCACAGCCAAAAAGAAAAACATCTAAGATGAAAAAGCGTCAGCGCAAAGCATCTTACGCTTGGAAAGGTATCCAAACTCAACTATGCGATTGTGGCGCTCCTCGTGTACCACACCGCGTTTGCAGCTCTTGTGGCTCTTACAACGGTCGCCAAGTAATCGAAGCTGGCAACTAGATAGCATGATCATTGCGCTTGACGCAATGGGCGGAGATAATGCTCCACAGGAAATTATCTCCGGAGCCGTCCAGGCTCTAGAGGAAATCCCCGCCGACGTTTCATTCAAACTCGTCGGGGATGAATCCCTCATCAAAGCCGAGCTCGACAAATATAAAGTTGATCTCGCACGATTTTCTATCGTCCACAGTAGTGAAGTTGTCACTATGGATGACCCTCCCACAGCCGCCATCCGCGGTAAAAAAGATTCCTCCATCGCCATAGCCGTTAAATTGGTTAAAGAAGGCGAAGCCGATGCATTAGTATCCGCTGGAAACACAGGCGCCTCTGTCGCCTGTTGTGTCCTTAAACTAGGACGCCTCCCAGGCATTGACCGCCCAGCAATTGCCACTGTCATCCCTGCTCCCGAAGGCAAATTTGTGCTCTTAGACTCCGGCGCCAACGTAGATTCCAAGCCCGAAATGCTTAATCAATTCTCCATCATGGGAGAAATTTACGCCAAGGCAATCCTGGAACTCGAATCACCACGAGTCGGCTTATTTTCAAATGGTAGTGAAGATGGAAAGGGGAACGAAGTCACCAAAGCAACTTTTAAACTTCTCAAAGAAAACGATTACAACTTCATTGGCAATGTAGAAGGCACTGACCTCTTCAAAGATAAAGTTGATGTTGTTGTGTGCGATGGATTCATCGGCAACCTAGTACTAAAAAGTTGTGAAGGCATTGCCAAAGGCATCTCTGGCATGCTCAAAAAGAATATCAAGAAAAAGCAAGTTCGAAAAGTAGGTTACGCCCTCTCGAAAGGCGCTTTTGATGAACTCAAAGAAAAAACCGATTCACGCGCCACAGGTGGAGCTCCACTTCTTGGCGTCAATGGGATTTTCATCAAAGCCCACGGCAGTTCAGATGCATACGCACTGAAAAATGCCCTAAAAGTAGCCCACGAACTCACATTAAAAGAAATCAATAAACAAATCATCGCAGGAATTGAACAGGAGGCTTAAGATGAAAGGCATTAAAATTATTGGCACAGGCAAATACGCTCCTGAGAACATCGTCACTAATGATGACTTAGCGGAAAAAGTCGAAACTTCCCACGAATGGATTGTGACACGCACGGGAATTGAACAGCGCCACATCGCTGCAGACGATCAAGCGACATCCGACCTCTGTGTCCCTGCCGCACAAAACGCTTTAGACGACGCTGGACTGACAGCGGAAGACCTCGACTTAATTATTGTGGCTACACTTTCACCAGACAAACCCTTCCCTAATACAGCCACCATTTTACAAAGAAAAATTGGCGCTAAAAACGCTGCCTGCTTTTCAATTGAAGCTGCCTGCACTGGTTTTGTCTATGCAATGGAAGTGGCTTCATCTATGCTTCGTTGCGGAAACTACAAAAACGCCTTAGTTATTGGTGCTGAAAAACTGAGCTCGCAAGTAAATTGGTCAGATCGCAACACCTGTGTTTTATTTGGCGATGGTGCGGGAGCCGCAATTCTTGAGAGCGTTGAAGAAAAAGATAATTCACTACTCAACTCTATCCTTGCTTCAGATGGCACACACGAAGAACTTCTGCACACAGCTATTGGTGGATCTGCGACTCCTGCAACTGCAGAGAATTTAGATGATCCGGGTCGCTACCTACAAATGCAGGGACGTGAAGTCTTCAAGCTCGCGGTTACCAACATGGCGAATTCAGTCAAAAAAGCCCTCGAAGAAATCAACTTAAGTGTTGATGATATTGACTGGCTCATCCCCCACCAAGCCAACGTAAGAATCATTAGTGCCGTAGGCGATAAAATTGGCATCAATAGTGAAAAAGTTTTTGTCAATGTACAGAAATATGGCAACACCTCTGCCGCCACTATCCCCATCGCCCTCGACGAATTAGCTCGCAGTGGAGAACTCAAGCGTGGACAAATCTTGGTATTTGTCGCTTTTGGCGGCGGCTTCACTTGGGGTGCAACGGTTTTAAAATACTAAATTTAAGAAAGGAAATATCATGAGCGTAAAAGATAAAGTTTGTGTTGTAACTGGTGGTTCACGTGGAATCGGTCTCGAAATCTGCCGTCGCTTAGTTGCGGATGGCGCAAAAGTTGCCCTGATTGGCACAAGAGAAGAAACGGCTCAAAACGCGGTAAAAGAACTCGGCGCAACTGCTGATCAAGTTAAGGGCTATGCCTTAAACGTTGCTGACGGCACTGCTGTAGGCGAAGTGTTCACACAAATCCTTAGCGATTTCGGTCAAGTAGACGTTTTGGTCAACAATGCCGGCATCACTCGCGACACACTCATGATGCGCATGAAAGAAGAAGACTGGGATCTTGTGATGGCAGTCAACCTCAAAGGTGCTTTCAATTGCACAAAAGCCGTCATGCGTCCCATGATGAAATTACGCAAAGGTCGCATCATCAATATTTCCTCAGTTGTTGGCCTCACTGGCAACGCTGGACAAGCTAACTATGCCGCTTCAAAAGCTGGCCTAATTGGCTTCACAAAATCAAGTGCGAAAGAACTATCAAGTCGCAACATCACTGTAAACGCTGTGGCTCCTGGCTACATCGCAACTGAAATGACTGATGCTGTGTCTGACGCAGCTCGTGAAGCTTTCTTAAGCAACATCCCCTTGGGACGTGCTGGCGAAGCGAAAGAAGTTGCTGCAATGATCGCCTTTTTAGCTTCCGACGAATCTGCATATATCACTGGTCAAACATTTAATGTTGACGGTGGTTTGGTTATGCAATAGAGTTTGCATTTTTAATACATGCAATCATTTTACACAGTTCACAAAACAAACTAATACAAAACTTAGGAGAAGAGTTATGTCTTCAACAGCCGATAAAGTTATCGAAGTAATCTGCGAAAAACTCAGCGTAACTGCTGACCAATGCCTTCCTGAGGCGAAATTCATCGACGATCTCGGTGCTGATTCACTCGACACAGTAGAACTCGTTATGGAACTCGAAGAGCAGTTCAACGTAACTATCCCAGACGAAGTAAGCGAAAACATCCTCACGGTTGGCGACGCGATCAAATTCGTTGAAGAAAACGCTTAATTAAATTTATTGACGGCAGCAAAAACTATGGAATTAAAACGCATCGTAATCACTGGCACAGGTGTAATCTCACCAGTCGGTAATACTACCCAGGACTTTTGGTCTGGACTTTTATCCGGAAAAAGTGGCTTGGATACTATTAAAGGCTTCGATACTGAAGGACACCGTTGTACTATTGCAGGCGAAGTCACTGACTTTGACCCAACTCAGTACATGGAACCTGCAGCAGCCAAAAAAATCGATCGCTTCTGTCAGTTTGCTATTGCTGCCTCAAACGAAGCTGTGGAAGAGGCGGGTCTTAAAGATTCGTCAATTCCTGCAGAACGCATTGGCGTTCTCATTGGTTCGGGTATTGGCGGTTTAGCTACTCTCGAAGAAGAAGTAGAAAAGCTCGTCACTAAAGGCCCCCGCCGCGTTTCTCCGATGCTCATTCCCAAGATGATTGGTGATATGAGCTCAGGAATCGTTTCAATCCATCACGGATTCAAAGGCCCCAATTTCACTGCAGTCTCTGCCTGTGCTTCATCAACTCACTCCATCGGAGAAGCTTTTTGGATTCTTCAGCGTGGTGATGCCGATGTTATTGTTACAGGTGGTGCCGAAGCTGCAATCACTCCAGTAGGTATGGCCGGCTTCGCTTCAATGCGAGCTATGTCAACTCGCAACGACGATCCTCAAGGTGCGAGCCGTCCTTTCGATAAAGACCGCGATGGTTTTGTCATGGGCGAAGGCGCAGGCATCCTCGTTATGGAAACTTTAGAAAGTGCTGAAGCACGTGGCGCTAATATCATAGCTGAGTTCATTGGTTATGGTGCTACTGCAGATGCTAATCACATTACATCTCCTGCAGATGATGGTTCAGGTGCTGCTGCGGCTATTACAATGGCAATGAAGCACGCTAAAATTGACCCTTCTGAAGTGAGCTACATTAATGCACACGGAACTTCCACTCCTATGAATGATAAGTTCGAGACTCGTGCAATTAAATCTGTCTTTGGTGACAATGCGCCAAACATTCCTATCTCAAGTACAAAGTCAATGACTGGTCATGGTCTTGGTACTGCTGGAGCTTGGGAAACAATTGTTTGTGCTCTTGCCGTTAAAAATGACAAAATTCCTCCCACTATGAACTACACGACTCCTGATCCAGAATGTGATTTAGATTACGTTCCCAACAAGTCTCGTGAAGTCAGTGTTGATATTGCTCTTAACATCAACCTTGGTTTTGGTGGACATAATGCAACTGGTTTAGTAAGGAAGTTCAAATGAAAATGAAAGCTTTAATCGCAACGATTTTTTTAGCAGCACTTTGCTTCTCTTGTGCCAATGACCCACAAATTGCTAGCCACCAGCTTCCTGCTATGGAACAATCATGGGCTGAAGCAATCCAGGCTTCTCACCCAGAGTGGAAAGCCCCAAGCTACGCACCGATCGACCAGTAAGGAGCTCGGCCGACTCAGTCGGCCACACCATGAACATCTCTATACAGTCTGATACAGATAAATATACCTTAACTGAGTTCCGTCACATAGAAGAAATTGCTCTTTATTTATGTGATCACTGGGGGCTCAGTAAACAACACTGCTCTCTCAATATTAGCTTCACCGACGATGCCGGAATAGAACCAGTAAATGTTCAATTTCTCCAGCACGAAGGCCCGACAGATGTCATTAGTTTTGACTATCTTGACGACTATGAAGCGGAATTCGCTGATCCAGATGACCCCTTCGTGTTAGGGGAATTACTCATCTCTTTAGAGACTGCTCAAAGCCAAGCCAAAAACTACGACTCATCATTTAACGATGAAGCCCTGCTCTATTTAGCTCATGGCATATTGCATCTTTGTGGCTTTGATGATCACGAAGAAAACGATATCAAGGAAATGCGTCGAGCTGAGCAAGTCTCCATGAAACTCATTAAAGAAAACTTTTCACAAGCTAGGATTATTGCCTAATGGAAATGTTTGCCTTACTCATTCTTTTATGTTTAGCTTGCTGGACGGGCTCCTGCCGCTCTTCACTTCGTAAGCTCACTGGTGGTTTGCTTAGAACCCTAGAAGATAGAATACAAAGCAATTGCCAATACTTAGATGATCATCGCCCGCGATTTGGTTTTGTCCTACGTGCAGCAAGCTTTATTTTCACCACTACATACACGCTGATTTCTTATAAATTTTTCATCTTGGATGGTGCTAAAAATACTCATACAGAGAACGTCACTTATTTTGTTTTAGTCCTCGTACTCTACCTTCTGACACGTGAAGTCCTTGGGTCGATTTGGACACGTAATTACGGCATTAAAATCCTCAGCAACTCTCTGCCCGCACTCAAAGTCCTTAACATCCTTTTCTTCCCTTATATTACGATTGTTTTAAGCCTACACCATAATCACGAAGCCCGTTTAGAGGAAAGTGATAACAACACGAAAGTAAGTGCTGAAGATGAAATACTCTCCTTAGTTGAGGAAGATGAAGAAAATGATCGTGAAGACTCTATTGAAGACGAAGAAGCCCGTATGATTAAAGGCGTATTTAATTTGGATGACACCACCATACGCGAAGTTATGATCCCCAGAACTTCTATAACTGGAGTTGAGAAAGACACTCCCTTAGAAGAGATTAAAAAGCTTTTCATTAGCAGTGGCTATAGTCGCTTACCCGTATACGACGAAAAACCCGACACGATCATTGGCTTAGTTTATGCGAAAGACTTTTTAGATTACAGTAAAATCTGTCAATCGAAACTCAATGATCTACTCCGCCCCGTTGAATTTGTCCCCGAAACCGAGACTCTGGACATTACACTTCCGAACTTTCGAAAGAAGAAAATTCATCTCGCAATTGTTCAGGACGAATTTGGTGGCACAGCAGGCTTAGTCACCATGGAAGACTTACTTGAGGAGATTGTTGGTGAAATCCATGATGAATTTGACACAGAAGAAGAAAGTCATCTTCAAGCACTTGAAAATGGTAGTTTAATCTTAGATCCACGCGCTACCATTAGCGAAATCAACCAAGCTCTCAACAGCAATATTCCCGATGAAGAGTTTGATACCATTGGAGCCTATGTCTACAGTATTACCGGAGATATCCCCAAAGCTCAAACGAAAGTAGAATGCGATTTTTTCCAAGTCGAAATCCTGGAAGCTGACGAAAGAAACATCATCAGTTTAAGCTTGCAAATTAATTCTGAAACAGAAAAAGCTTAAAGCTTTTCTAAACTAATTATAACAAATTTTGACATGGGCGTAAAACTGCGCTTAGCATGATCACTCAAGCCTATGAGTGGATTTGTCTCGGGGAAATAAGCGCCAGCACAATTTTGTGGTATATCGTATTTTACTGGACGAAAACCATCGACAGAACGCTTCTGACCATCACTCGCATAGCTTATAATTCTGAGTGAGTTCTTTTCACTAATACCGAGGTTCTTCATATCCTGCTCGTTTAAAAATATGACTTTCCGTTCATTCTTTATACCGCGATAACGATCATCCATCCCATAAATTGTCGTATTATACTGATCGTGTGAACGCATAGTCATGAGACGTAGTTTACCGTCTTCCAAATCGTGCTGCGGAAGTTCATTGGCAATAAAACGCGCCTTATCAGTAGCCGTCTTCCACTCTCGCAAACGGGCCGAATTTCGCAAATGGAAGCCACCGGGTTGCTGAATCTTTTGATTGTAATTTTCAAAGCCGGGAATAACGGCCTCGATTTTACTGCGAATATTAGCATAATCCGCAATTAAATCATCCCAATCTACTTTGTCAGAACCAAACAAGGCTTTTGAGATTCCCGCAACAATGGCAGGTTCAGATTTCAAATCTGTGGATGCAGGTTCATTACTCCCTGTCGAAGCATGTACCATTGACATCGAATCTTCTACAGTCACACTCTGCAAACCAGATTTCTGTAAATCCTTTTCTGAACGTCCTATACAGGGAAGGATCAAAGCTTTCTTACCATGAATCACATGGCTTCTATTTAAATGAGTTGAAACATGTACAGTCAATTCACAAGATTGCATCGCCTTAAACGTTTTTTCTGTATCAGGTGTTGCCGAGGCAAAATTTCCGCCCATACCAACAAAGACTTTGGCTTCTTGCTTTTCCATAGCCTCAATTGCGTGCACTGCACTCATACCGTGTTTGCGTGGCGCCGTGAATTTAAATTCTTTTTCTAAGCTGAGTAAAAAATCTTCTTTAGGGAATTCAGTGATTCCCACTGTGCGATCACCCTGAACATTACTGTGGCCTCGAACTGGGCACGCACCCGCACCTTCTTTACCGATATTACCTTTGAGCAACAAGAGGTTGATCACTTCCTGTATATTAGCAACGCCATGACGGTGCTGAGTCAGCCCCATTGCCCAGCAGGCAATAACTCGATCTGAATTGGCATACACGTCCGCTGCCTCAATAATCTGCTCACGCGTCAGACCTGATTCCTTGATGATCTCGTCCCAAGAGGTGGATAAAACTAGCTGTTTATAGTCATCAAAACCCGAACAATGTTCTTCAATAAAGGCCTCATCTAATGTCGCACCACTTTCAAATAAATGCTTAATCATCCCTCGAATAGCCGCCATATCGCCACCAATCAAAGGTTGGTAATAATGACTGGAAATTGGGCTAACTTTATTTAAACCCATCCCCACTGGATCTTGTGGGTGAATAAAGCCTTTCAAACCTGCTTCTAGCAAAGGATTGAAACTTAAAATTTTACAACCGCGCTTTGCCGCAGCCTGTAACTCGCTTAACATGCGTGGGTGATTCGTGCCTGGGTTTTGACCAAAAACATAGATGGCATCGGCTTTCTCAAAATCATCTAAAAGCACAGTTCCTTTACCTATACCTACACTTTCTCCCATACCGACCCCTGTCGATTCATGACACAAGTTAGAGCAATCAGGGAAATTATTAGTGCCGTACATGCGCCCCATGAGTTGATACAAGAAAGCCGCTTCATTTGAAGTACGTCCCGAAGTATAAAAAAGTGCCTCATCAGGATTATCTAAGGCCTGCAATTCCTTGGCGATCATCGCAAAAGCATCGTCCCAACTTATCGGCTCATACTGATCGCTAAGTTCATTATAGCAGAAAGGCTCGGTTAAACGCCCTTGGTCCTCGAGCTTAAAATCTGACCAAGTCTGCATTTCACTGACCGTATTTTTCATAAAAGTCGCACGCGACGCACGTTTTTTCGTCGTCTCATAGGTCAAGGCTTTCACTCCGTTCTCACAAAACTCGGTCATCGATGCGTCTTTTGGATCTGGCCAAGCACAACCGGGGCAATCGAAGCCCTTGGGCTGATTCATTTTAAAAAGTGTTTTTGCGCTCTTCGCAAAGGCTTCCCTTTGCATAAACTTCATCGATGATTTTAAAGCACCCCAGCCACCGGCATATTCTTTTGACATATCTTCTCCTAAACGACTTCTCTTGCACGCTCTAATGACGAATAAAAAGTCACACGATCTTCTCGACAAAACGCAGCTAAAGTCATATTTAATTTTTCTGCCCATTCTACCGCAAGCGATGATGGGGCCGATATTGAAGCTAAAATTGGTATATTAGCACGATTGCACTTTTGAATAATCTCGAAAGAAACGCGCCCACTCACAGTCAGTAATTTTGCCTGTGCCAATAAATCTTTTTCTAATAAAAAGCCAATCACTTTATCCACCGCATTATGACGACCCACATCTTCAAATAAACATAAGACCTGTCCCGCTTGGTCAAAAGCGGCGGCGGCATGACTACCTCCCGTTAAGGCAAAGAGCAACTGATCTTTCCGAGCGCTACTAAAAGCCTCTTGAATAAACTCAGCTGATACCAAAAAATCATCTTCTAAGGCTTCCAAGTTACTGAATAATTGTTCTACATTGCGTTTTCCGCATATCCCGCAAGATGGACTGGAACCAAATCGACGTCCTTGAATTTTATCTTGCTCAAATATTTTAAGCCGCGCAATAATCCCCTGCTCCCATTCCTCTAAAGAGAAACTCTCAAAAGCATGAGAACTAATTCCTTCGCTATGCAGTAAGCCTCTTACCAAATATCTTTCATCACCAGGTGTCTGCATCGTCAAAGACAAATCCTGTCCATTGACAATAATCTGCAAAGGCGTTTCAACTAAGAGACAATCATTTTGCCTTTGGTTTTTTCCTTCTGTGCACTTAAAGCTAGCTGCTGATTGAATTTTTTGCATAAAGAGACCACTAAGTTAGATTCCATATACAATAAGCGTCTCTCAAGGAAACTCTTGTACTTTTCGATCATTTTTTAGTTCAATTAAGGCAGTACTCATTAGATAAATCAACTTTAGTAAGCAAAGTGAATAAAAAACCTTTCTTACACTATATAGAGTAGATACATGAAGATAAGTTTAAATGGTTTCACGCCCTACGATTTGCGCGCCAAATTGGGAGAGCAGCTTAACAGCGACATTGCCTATGCAATGGGTCGAGCTTTTGCACTCACCCAAAAAGCCAAAAGAGTATGCGTCGGCGGTGACATCCGCCTCAGTTCAGAAGAACTTAAAAACTCCTTGGCTCGTGGTTTAGCTGATGCAGGCTGCGAAGTTATTGATCTCGGACTAACGGGAACTGAAGAAGTTTATTTTGCCACAGTTCACTTTAAACTTGATGGCGGAATCCAAGTGACGGCTAGCCACAATCCAAAAGATTATAACGGCATGAAGTTTGTCGGTCCTAATGCCATTCCGATTGGCATGCAAAACGGTTTACAGGATATCAAAAAATCCGCTGAACAATTCCTTAATCAAGATGACGAGGAAAGCCCTAATATCACTAGTGCTTCAATTATAAAATCGAGCTGTTTTGAGGCCTACATTTCCCATATCCTAAATTTCATCGACCTCGCGAAACTTCGCCCCATGCGCTTACTCATGAACGCGGGAAATGGCACTGCAGGTCACATCATTGATGCCATTGAAAATGAATTTAAAAAGCATCATATTCCCATAGAGTTTATTAAGATTAATAACGATCCTAATGGCAAGTTCCCAAAAGGAATCCCCAACCCTTTGTTACATTCTTGCCGTGCTGAAACAGCTCAAGCTGTCCTCGATAACAATTGCGATCTCGGAATTGCTTGGGATGGTGATTGTGATCGTTGTTTTTTCTTTGATAACAAAGGTGACTTTATCGAAGGCTACTTCATTGTAGGTTTTTTAGCAGAAGCTTTTTTAAAACATGACCCCAATCAAATTATACTTCAAGATCCTCGCTTAACTTGGAATACGATTGACATCGTTAAGGAAGCGGGTGGCCAATGCTTTAAAAGTAAAACGGGGCACGCTTTCATTAAAAAAGACATGCGAGAACGCGATGCCGTCTACGGTGGTGAAATGTCTGCTCACCATTACTTTCGGGATTTTTTCTATTGTGATAGTGGCATGATTCCTTGGCTTCTAGTTATCGAACTCTTATCTTCAAAACAAGCTGACTTACACGAACTTCTCTACAAACGCATTGAAATGTTCCCCAACCCCGGCGAACTCAACTATACGATCAACCAGAAAGATGCAGCCATTAAAGCTATCGAGAAGTATTTTAGAGAAGCTGAACTTAAACCCTTGGCCATAGAATACTTCGATGGGCTCAATATCGAATTCGACGATTGGCGCTTTAGCCTACGCCGTTCAAATACTGAGCCACTCGTCAGACTTAATATAGAAACTCGTGCGGATAAAGAACTCTTAAAAAACAAACTAAGACTACTCAATAGCTTACTGGACAAATGGCTTGATTCGTAGCACATTCACTTTCAATAAATATTAATGATTAAGGAGTCGCTCTCCTTTTAACCATAAAGGATAAATATGTCTCTCGACTCAAAAATCTATATTGCTGGCCACAGAGGCATGGTAGGCTCAGCTATTAAACGTCAGCTCGAAAGCCTGGGCTACAGCAACATTATTACGCGAACTCGTCAGGAACTCGACTTATTAAATCAAGAAGCCGTCGCTAATTTTTTCAAACAAGAAAAGCCCGACGTCGTCTATTTAGCTGCGGCAAAAGTTGGTGGAATTGTCGGAAACAATACTTATCCAGCACAATTTATTTACGAGAATCTCACGATTCAAAACCACATCATTCATAATGCTTATTTGAATGGCTGTAAAAAATTACTTTTTCTGGGTTCTTCATGCATTTATCCAAAGATGGCTCAGCAACCTATGTTAGAGACTGAACTTCTCCAAGGAAGCTTAGAACCTACCAATGAACCCTACGCAATCGCAAAGATTGCGGGCATCAAAACCTGTGAATCATACAACCGTCAGTACGGCCTTGATTATCGCTCAGTCATGCCGACAAATCTTTACGGTACAAATGATAATTTTCACCCTCAAAATAGTCACGTTATCCCTGCCATGTTGCGTCGTTTTCATGAAGCAAAGGAAAGCCAAGCTAAAGAGGTTGTCGTTTGGGGCACGGGAAAACCAATGCGCGAGTTTTTACATGTCGATGACATGGCAGCAGCTTCTATTTTTGTCGCTACTTTAGACAAAGAGAAATACGACTCCATCATTGATCCCCGCTGCTCACATATTAACGTCGGAACTGGAATAGATTGCACTATTCGCGAACTAGCAGAAACGATTGCTAAAGTGGTCGGCTTCAAAGGTGAACTCATTTTCGACACCAGCAAACCAGATGGCACTCCAAGAAAACTCATGAATGTCGAGCGCTTAAAAGATCTGGGTTGGTCAGCACAAATTTCTCTTGAAGATGGACTTCGTCAGACTTATGCTTGGTTCCTTGAAAATGCTCTTAATTTAAGAGAAGCCTAAAGACGATATCAGCATTATTAAAAATCTATTAAGGCTGTCAAACTTATTGGGTCCTAGTTTATTCATTGATTAACTACAAATAAACTAGGACACACCATGAAATACCTTTTACTCTTATTGCTCTTGTCATTCAATACATGGGCATTAACTATTCAAGAATACCAAGAACTTAAATCTGCTGCTTACCAAAGCATCAAAGATCACATGGAAGTTCATCAGAATGAAGAACTAAGAACTATTCAAAAATTCATCTTCCCTGCACAAGCTAAACTCTTAAAAGCAGTATCAGCTGTAAATGCTGAGATTGAAAAACTCTTTGCAGAACTCAAGGAGAGTGGTCAATCTAGCGATAAATACAAAATCTTACGAAATATCGAGTTCCAACTCATCACAGAAGTCAAAGGTGAAGAGGAATACGCTGAACTCTACCAAGCTTGGAACCAAGCAAGACTTGCATATGAAAATAAAAAAATTGCTCTACATATCAAGAAGGATCATCAAGCTGGTAAAGCCTACCAAAAGAGCATGAAGAAAATTCAAGCTTTGCGTGCACCGCAAAGTTAATCGCGATAATAAACTTCCACTAAGTGATAACCAAACTTAGTTTTTACTGGCCCGTGAATCACATTAAGCTGCTTCTTAAAGACAATTTGATTGATTGCGGGAAGCAGTTGCCCATGGCGTATCTCCCCTAGATCTCCACCCCTCTTAGCCGAATTGCAGGTCGAGTGTTTACGCGCAAATTTGGCAAAGTCGGCACCAGATTTTAACTTTTCTAAAATTTCTTCGGCATCGCGCTTCTGTTTCACCAAGATATGGCGTGCCATCGCGGATTTCATTTACTCAAAGCCTTGAGTTTAACTTCGAGTTCTTGTAAGCGCGGATCCTTCATTAACTCATTATAGATTTCTTCATTGAGTTTATTGATCTTATCAATAATTTCTTTCTGCTCTTCCGCGAGTAAAGCATCATTTTGAATCAGTTTATCTTGTAAGGCATTAATCTTTTTGACCGCAAGCTGACGTTCTTTACCGAGCTTCCCCGGAAGAGATTCTATTAAGGTTTTTAGTTCCTTATTACGCTTAAAGAGCTCACTCAATTTTATGTATAAACTTTGAACACGACGATCCAAGCTTTTTAATTTGATGTCTTTTCCCATCTTTTCGATACTAATACGATGGTACTCTAAACGAAGTGTATTCCAGTCATCATGCTTGTCAGCAAAAATGCTACAGCAAAAAGCAACAGTGATCAGCATCCATTTAATCATGATTCCGTTTCCTTAAATTGGGTATTCCATAAACGTGCATAGAGGCCGTTTTGAATGAGCAGATCTTCATGTGAGCCATATTCCGCCACACAACCCTTGTCCATCACATAAATACAATCGGCATCTTTAACCGTACTTAAACGGTGAGCTATGGCAATCACGGTTCTATCATCCATCAATTGATTGATAGCTTCCTGAACTAATTGTTCTGTTACATTATCTAAGGCACTCGTTGCTTCATCCAAGACCAAAATGGGCGGATTCTTCAAAATGGCTCTAGCAATTGCCACGCGCTGACGCTGGCCACCCGAGAGTTTTGTCCCGCCTGTTCCGACATTAAACTCAAAACCTTCCTCTTTATCTTCAATAAAGCCTGTAACATCTGCCTGTTTCGCTGCCTGCTGAATTTTTTCATCATCAGCACCTTCAACTCCATAAGCAATATTATATTTGACACTGTCATTAAATAGAGTCGTGACTTGATCCACAAAGCCGATCAAATTCCTTAATGACTTATTGCTAATATCGCGAATATCGGCGCCATCAATGCTAATGGAGCCCTCGTGAATATCATAAAAACGCGCCAACATATTGACTAAAGTCGTTTTACCTGAACCAGCCTCACCTACAAATGCAACAAAATGCCCCTTGGGAATCGTTATGTTCACGTTTTTCAACGTTTGTTGTCCATCATAAGAGAAGCACACATCTTTAAAAGTAATCTCTTTTTCAAAGCTTGGGAGCGCAGTTACCTGAGCCTTTTCTTTGATTTCATAATCCATGTCTAAGTATTCAAAAATCCTTTCCGAGGCTGCCACCGTCTTAATGATATTCGCCTGAATTTTCGTTAATGACTTAAAGGGTTTATAAGCTAAATTGGCCGCAATACCGAGCGCGGCAATTTTATCGAAAGTCACCCCTTCTATCACACTGTAAATCAGAAAAATTACCGCAAAACATATAGCTGCGGCTTCAGTCATTGGCGCGAGAAGCAATTCATAGCGCTTGGATTTCATGGTCAATTTAAAAAAGCGATTATTTGAATCTTCGAAACGATTCTTCTCATATTTTTCCATATTGTAAGCTTTCACCAAACGTACACAGGAAAGAGTTTCTTGCATCCTCACCATCACATTGCCAATTTGCTGCATAGTTTTCTTGGCATACTTCTTCAAACGTCCGCCAAGAGCAAAAATTGGCAGTAAAAATACTGGCATCCCCAAGAATAGAAAGATCAATATTCCCGTTAAATCATTTTGAATTGAGAACCAAGTGATAAAGCCCACAACAGAAAAAATTTCTATCGGACTACGTGTGAGCTGACCAATATTTTCTGAGATCGCCGATTGAATTGTTCCCGTATCATTCTGACAGCGGCTCATCATTTCACCAACTTCTTCAGAATTGTGAAACTCCATGGATTGATTCATCAGCTTAGCAAAAAGTTTAGCTCGTAGATCTGCGACAACTCGTAAGCCAACCCAACGCATAAAGTAGCGATTGAAAAAAGTCCCGATACTCTTTAGAGCGAGGGCAATCATTAAGAAAAAGGCACCAATAATAAGTATGGCTCCCGTGGGCTCACCACTTATGGGGTCCTGTAATTCTAGACCGCATTTCTTTTCTAAAAAGTCTCGTAGGAAAAGAGGGATCTTTGCAACTTTCTCATCCCATTCTTTACGCTTACTTTGATCAACACTTACGACGTCGACAACATCTAATTTCTCGCCTTTGAAAACCTGTTCTTGGTATTCGCCTTGCTCATTTTCGCGATTTTCTACCAATATTTCCAAATCAGTTTCATCTGCTTTTTGAACCACATAACGGCTCACTGATTGAACTTGCTCGTCATTTCCAACCACTTGTCCCATAACTGATGCAGTCTGAGTCAATAAACCAAAAATCGAGCCACCTGTCACAAAACCAAAAAAGATCCCCAAGAGAAGTCTTCCTTTATAGGGCTTCACATAGCCCAGCAAACGTATATACGTTGCCCAATTGATCTTTTTCTTTTTGCTCATATTATCTCGTTAAATTTTTGATTTTGCAATATAGGGCAATAGCTTCAAAAGTATATACAATATATTTAAAGAATGACTGGAGTTTCACCATGCGTTTTGTTTTCCTTATGGATCCCATCGAATCAGTTAAAGCAAGGACTGATACTTCCTTCATTTTTATGATTGGTGCTCAGCGTCACAATCACGAAATATGGTTTTGCGCCACTCGCAATATTTCTATTCTAGACGGCAAAGTTCACATGAACGCCCAAAAACTACGTGCCATTGAACCTGCTGGACTTTATGACTTAGATGGAACAGAGAATCCTAGCTGCCCCTTTGAAGTCCTAGAGTCTCGTACTTTGATTGATGACGAAATTGACGCCGTTTTCATTCGAACTGATCCTCCTTTTGATTCTGGCTACTTGATGAATACTTGGATGCTCGATCACTTGCCCCCGACTTCTGCAGTCATTAATTCTCCCCAAGCAATCCGTGATGTTAATGAAAAAGTTTGGTGTTCGCGCTTTACCGAGTTCACCCCACGTACATTAATTACCGCTGACATGGATCTCTACCTCAAATTCCTTGACGAAGAAAAACAAGTCATAGTCAAACCTTGTGATGGCTTTGGTGGTGCAGGTATTTTCCGCATCGAACAGGGCAAAGCTAATGCTCGAGTCGCGTTTGAGACCCTCTCCAATCGTGGCCAAGAGGAAGTCATTGTCCAAGCTTACGTCAAAGAAGCGAGCCAAGGAGACAAGCGCATCCTCTTGCTCAATGGTGAGATTTTAGGAGCCGTCCTGCGCGTCCATGGTGCCGATGACCACCGCAACAACTTTTATGCCGGTGGATCTGCCGTCGCATGTGAAATCACTGATCGTGAAAAAGAAATTTGTGCCGCACTGAAACCCTGCCTTCAGGAAAAAGGACTTTACTTTACTGGTATTGATTTC
Source organism: Lentisphaera marina (assembly GCF_028745505.1). Taxonomy (GTDB): domain Bacteria; phylum Verrucomicrobiota; class Lentisphaeria; order Lentisphaerales; family Lentisphaeraceae; genus Lentisphaera; species Lentisphaera marina. The sequence goes on from NZ_JAQZZL010000001.1 coordinate 397,654, forward strand.
CTTGGAGATAAGCTCACCGAAGTCAACGTAACCTCCCCTACCTGCATGCAAGAAATGAATCGCCTTTACGATTTAAAACTAGAGGATACAGTAATCGCCTTTGTTGAAAAATTAATTATAAGTAAAAGGAACTCAAATGCCTGAGCTCAAACTTTATTCCTCTAATGGATGCCCATTTTGCCGCAAGGTAACAAGCTTTATGTCTGCCAATGGCATTAAAGTTGATATCGAAGACCCCTTCTCAAGTAACGACGCCATGTTTGCTTTCAAGGGTTTAACTGGTAAAACACAAGTCCCTTGCCTCATAATCGACGGCAAGCCTATGCATGAATCAGATGACATCATCCAATGGATGAAGGAGAACCTAGCCTAATGAAAGAGCAAATCGAACAAGCCATCCTCGCCGTCCTTCCCGACGCACAGGTTCACATCATCGACCCTGATGGTGCACACTTCCAAGGCCTCGTCATCAGTGCTAGCTTTGTTGGCGTCCCTTTACTCAAGCAACACAAGTTGGTGATGAACGCCCTCAAAGAAAAGTTTGCGACTGACACAGTTCATGCCCTACAACTCAAAACTTTCACTCCCGAAAAATGGGAAGCGCAAAAATCTAATTATATTAACTAAGGAAATATTATGTCTGACATTAACGATAAAATCAAAGCTGAGCTCGATGCTCACCCAATTAAAGTTTTCATGAAGGGTGTTCCTGCAATGCCACAATGCGGTTTCTCACAAACTGTTGTTCAAATCCTCAGCTTCTACGACGTTGAGTATTCCGCAATGAATATCCTTGAAAACCCTGACTTCCGTCAAGGTTTAAAAGATTACTTCGAATGGCCTACTTTCCCACAACTCGTTGTCAATGGCGATCTCGTTGGTGGTTGCGATATCATCATGGAACTCCACGAAAGCGGCGAACTTCAGGAAGTTCTTGACTCAGCTAAAAAATAATGGCTAAAGTCCCCGACACTATGCCCGACTTCAGTAAATCTGAAGACGGGCTTATCCCCGCTGTCGCGCAAGATGCGGCCACGGGTGAAATTCTGATGCTTGCCTACGTCAACCAAGCAGCTTGGGATGAAACCCTAAAATCGGGTCGCGCTTGCTATTGGTCTCGCTCACGCTCCAAGCTTTGGAAGAAAGGTGAAGAGTCTGGCAATTGGCAGGAGATTAGAGAAATCTTAGTCGATTGTGATGGTGATTCAATCATCTACAAGATTGAACAAATTGGCGGCATTGCCTGCCATACAGGGCGAAAATCCTGCTTCTTTCACAAATATGAAGACGGTGATTTCAGCATTAATTCTGAGCCCATAGTCGATCCGGATCAACTCTACAAAAAGTAGATACTTTTTCTCAAGGTCATAAAACTTATGTTTTATGACCTTTTTTTTATTTCCAGATCCAAAAAATTTAAAAAGTTTAAAGTGGCAAATGACTGAAAGGAAGTATCTTACTCCCAATTAACTAGGAGAGAGAATATGAACTTTTATCAAATCATTGCACAAGCTGAAGTTGCCGGAGACTTTTGGCAAAGAACTTACTATGGGAACACCGTCTCACTATGGCTAACTAGCTTTGGTTTTGTCCTCGGCAGTGTCATTCTTGGCAAAAGTATTTACTGGCTCTTTTCTAAGTTGGTTAAAGCTCTAACGAGCAAAACTAAAAATACTTTGGACGACCTCATTGTCGACCTCATCGAAGAGCCCATTGTCGCGGCTTTCATTGCTTCCGGCATCTACTTTTCACTCAGCATCTTACAACTCCCAAAAATGCTTGAAGGAGTCATCGCCAAATCCTACACTATGGTGGTCACCCTATTAGCCGCTTGGTTAATCACCCGCTTTTTCGAAGCTTTTTATCAAAACATTGTTCAACCCTGGGCAGAAAAAACCGAGAATGATCTAGATGATCAGCTCCTCCCAATTATCCGCAAAGGTGTGCGCTCAATCATTTGGATCGTGGCCTTCATCATTGGCTTAAACAACGCTGGCTACGATGTCGGCGCTATGATTGCTGGTTTAGGTATCGGTGGTTTAGCTCTTGCGATGGCCGCAAAAGATACCGTTGCTAATGTCTTTGGCGGCTTCACCATCTTCACCGACAAGCCCTTCAAAATGGGTGATCGAATCCAGGTTGGTGGAATCGACGGTACGGTGGTAGAAATCGGCATCCGTAGTACACGTATCAAAACTCTTGCCGGCCGTGTTGTAACCATGCCCAATAGCAGCTTCTCCGACTCACCAGTTGAGAACGTGACCATTGAGCCCAGCCGCAAAATCGTCCTCAACCTCGGGCTCACTTACGATACAAAGCCCGAACAAATTGAAGAAGCCATCGAAATTCTCAAGGACATTGTCGCTAAGAATGAGTCTACAGAAGAAGACGTCATCACTTCCTTTAATGGCTTCGGTGATTTTGCCTTAAACATCATGTTCATCTATTACATCACGAAAGATGAAGACATTGCGCAAACGCAAACTGATATGAATTTAGAGATCCTGAAACGCTTCAATGAAAAGAAACTCGACTTCGCTTTCCCCACTCAAACTCTCTACAATATCCAAGCTTCATAAGGTGCTTGTCTCTCATGCGTCAATTTGGGGTGACAAATTGGCGCAAATTTTGTCACAGCAAGGACTTAAAAGCTCCTTGAGAGCACTTGCCTAAGACCTATATTCATCCTGTTTTTAAAAAATAACAAACAGGAGAAAATCCCAAATGGAAAAACAATTCCAAACAGAAGTTAGTGAGCTCCTAAAGCTCGTTATCAATTCGCTCTACTCAAACCGCGATATCTTCCTTCGCGAACTCGTTTCTAACTCTTCAGATGCCATCGACAAAGTGCGTTTCAACTCACTTTCAGATAAGTCACTGCAAGTCAATAGCGACGAACTCAAAATCAAAATCATTGCTGATAAAGACAAAAAAACTTTCACTGTTATCGATAATGGCGTTGGTATGACTGAAGCTGAAGTTGAAGAAAACATTGGTACAATCGCTCACTCAGGCACTAAATCATTCGTTGAAAAACTTCAAAATAGCAAAGAAGAAAACGCTCCTGAACTCATCGGTCAGTTCGGTGTAGGTTTCTACTCGGCTTTCATGGTTGCCGATAAAGTTGACGTTTACACTCGTAGCGCCAATGTCGATTCTAGCGAAGGTGTTCACTGGCATTCAGAAGGTACTGGTTCTTATACCATCGAAAAAACTGAGCTCGCTGAGCACGGTACAAAAATCGTCCTTCATCTCAAAGAAGATGCTGAAGAATTCCTCGAAGAATGGAAAATCCGTAAGATCGTAAAAACTTACTCCGATTTCCTTTCTTACCCCATAACTATGGACGTAGAAAAAACTCTCCCTAAAGCTGACGAAGATTCTGAGCCCGAAACTAAAATTGAGGAAGAAACTCTTAACTCAATGAAGGCTATTTGGACAAAAGCGAAAGCTGACGTCACTGACGAAGAGTACAGCGAATTCTACCGTCACGTTTCTCACGATCACCAAGAGCCTGCAGAAATCATTCACTACCGTGCCGAAGGTAACCTCGAATTTGATTCCCTTCTATTCATTCCTGAGCGCGCTCCCATGGACATGTTCATGCAGCAAGAAAACAAAGGTGTTTGCCTCTACGTAAAACGCGTTTTCATCATGGACAACTGCAAAGAGCTCGTCCCTGATTACCTTCGTTTCGTCAAAGGTGTGGTCGATTCGGCTGACTTACCCCTCAATGTTTCTCGCGAAATCCTCCAAGAAGACCGCGTCATTCGCACAATTCGCAAAAACATCATTAAAAAAGTTATCTCTACCCTTAAGAAAACTAAGACCAAAGACTTCGATAAGTATAGCAAGTTCTGGGCTGAGTTTGGTAAAGTGCTCAAAGAAGGTATTAGCAACGACTGGGAAAACAAAGACAAGCTCACTGAGCTTCTCGTTTTCGAATCTTCCTCTACTGAAGCAGGTAAATTCACTAGCCTCGACGACTATGTAAAACGCATGCCAGAAGACCAAAAAGAGATCTACTACATCACGGGTTTAAGTCGTGCTGCTGTTGAAAACTCTCCTCAGCTCGAAGCTTTCAAAAAGAAAGGTTACGAAGTTCTTTTCTTCATTGATCCAATCGACGAATGGGTGACACAATCACTCACAGAATTCGATGGCAAGGCCCTCAAATCTGTTGCTAAAGGTGACCTTGAACTCGACGAAAAAGAAAAAGAAGAACTCGAAAAAGAAAACGAAAACTTCAAAACTCCCCTCGAGTCAATCCAAAAAGTTCTCGATGAAGATATCAAAGAAGTTCGTTTCTCTAGCCGCCTAACTGATTCACCTTGCTGCTTAGTAGCAGATGAAAATGGCATGGGCGTCAACATGGAGAACATCTTCAAAGCTATGAACCAAGACATTCCTCATCAAAAGCGTACACTTGAGCTCAACAAAGATCACGTCATTGTTCAGCACATGCTCAAAGAAGCTGAAAAAGATGCGGGCTCAGAAAACCTCAAAGATTGTGCAACTCTGCTCTACGATCAAGCCCTCCTCAACGAAGGCTCTGCGATCAAAGACCCTGCACGTTTCACTGCTTTGATCACTAAGTTCATGTCAAAAGCTATCTAAGTTCCTCCGAACTGAACCAAAAAAGCCACCGCTTAAACACGGTGGCTTTTTTGTTTCTATTCTATGTATCAAAACTCAATCCAAATGCCAAATAGACCTAATCAAAATATATTCATTACCTATATCTAATTCTCTGTAATCTAACGTTGTCAATTCCATACCCCAGAAGGTCGGATAAACTTCCAAGCTAAAAATTGAATCGAATTCTTGAATTTCCTCAGGGATCTCATACTCCTTATATGGGTAGAGTTTGTGCCCTGCTTCATAATACGATAAAACTACATTACCTTGTGAAGCCTCATAAAAACCAACTTTTTTAAATTCCGCATTTTCATCCATTTGATGTAAAATATCTCCTCCACTAAGTCGCGTTCGATCTCCATACATTAAAAGAATATTTGAATCATAATCTCCTTCAACTTTAAACGAGAGGTAGAAACAAAGACACATAGTCAGAGCCATTATTACTATAAGTATTTTCCATCTTTTTTTCATAACAAAACCTCAAATTAAATTTTTATATTACTGACTCAAAAATAACATCTTTTAGTTTCGGTCTTATTAGTGTAATCAAATTCAACATAACGGTTTTTAATGTCAACCTTTAACTGTTTCCCCGTCCACATGTCTTTTGGTATTTCAGATAAGACCGCCCCAGCAATCATCGCGTTAAAATTTTTTGGAAGTCTCTTATACTTCAATTCATATTTGCGGATCGCTACAATAAGCAATAAAGCTTGGCGGTGATTTTCTCCCCCTGCCACCCCTCTCAAAGTCGAATAGTATATCGGACCCATAGCTATTCTACGTAAAAGTTGATTCGAAATCCCTTTTCGCTTGCCCAAGTATTGCTTGAAGTTTTTATGATCTTCAAGTGGCTGATTTTTCACATCAGCTAAAAATGCAGTGGAAGCTTGAAGAAAATCACGAAAAATAAACGAATACAAGTTTTTTACAGCCATAAATTCAACTGCATCATTCTTAAAATCTTTGAGTTCTTCTTTACTTACATCTTCTTTCTCAAAGTCTTCATCAGAAACTTTCTCCAATTCTTTATCAAAAATCTCTATAATCTCTGCGATGTCTTCTACTAATTCGAGATCTAACGGGGTGACTTCGAACATTTTCAATGAAAAAAACATTTCATATCTCACTGTATCGTCCCACAGTTTTGCTGGTGGCTGTAATACTCCTAAAACTTTTTCCAATTCTTCAACCTGCTTAAAGGATTGATTTTTGTGCCTCAAAACCCAAGAAATCCTCTCGTAAATAATCCCTTTACAGGCCATAACAGTTAATTGATCAATCAAAGCCCCTTTTCGTCTCTCAAGCTTTTGCGTTACATACACAGCTTGCTCTAAGAGCTTAATAGCCTTCCCATATTCCTTTTTCCGATACGAAATCAGTACTTTTACATTATAATACTGTATTGCCGAACGAAAAAGAGCTAGATCAAAACTTAGAAATGTGGGTTCGAGAGGGATTAAAACGTGAGGACGATCATTAATACACAACTGAAATTGATCAAAGAATATTTTTTGTTTATCCAAAGTATGAGTTAAATCTCTCAAGTCTTTCGAACTAACTTTTTTAAAATCCTAAATATTCTGTATAGTCTGCCTCTCCTGGTTACTGAATCGAGGCACATCTTTCTCTTTCAAAAATTCCTGGAGATCTAAAAAACTATTATTCGGGATTTCAGGAACTTCGTAGCGTAATTCTTCCGGGATTAAGGCTTTTAATGCCTCAAGTTCCGAGGCACTAAGAAACTTTCCTTCTTTATTAGCTTCCAAAGTTTCCTGTTCAGATGAAAAGACAAATAAACTCAAACAAAAACATATGTATGTAAATAAACGCATAAAACCCTCCCAAGTATTAGCTTATCTTAGCTCTTCATTCACTTCGTGTCAATTGACATCCATTAAACCTAGCCCGATAAAGAAATCAAGTAAATCTATATTTCTAGTGAAAAAAGTTTACTTTGTGGGTGCAGGGCTTAGAGTAGCAAAAATAAATTATTTAAGTTGAAGCATGACTGATTATCTCGAGCATTACAAAGACGAAATTGACGGCGATGCGGTTCGCGAACTTCGCAAAGAGCCAACGCGTATCATGAACTCCAAAGGCAATAAGCCTTACCTTGAACTCATTGAGCAATTGACCAATTATCAATTTACTGATAATGACTTCAGTCAAAAAGCCGTACGCTTTGGTCAAAAAGGTTCGATTAACGATCAAGAGCGCGCCCAACTCAAGGAGCAACTCAAGGGCTTAATTCCCTGGAGAAAAGGCCCCTTTGATATAGCCGGAATTGAAATGGATACGGAATGGCGCAGTGATTATAAATGGGATATGCTCGAAGGCTACTTACCCGACATGAAAGGCCAGCGCATTTGCGACATTGGCGCCAACTCTGGTTATTACATGTACCGCATGCTCGCCGATGATCCTGAATTCATTTTAGGTATGGATCCAACGATCAAATACTACCTTCAGTTCCAAGCTCTCCAAAAACTCACTGCGCCCAACTGTTTACACTACGAAGCTTTTGGTATGGAGCACTTAGTGCATTACCCCAAATTTTTTGACACTATTTTTTGCATGGGCATCCTCTATCACCATCCAGATCCCGTGGGAATCCTGCGTATTATCAACCAATCCATGAAACCTGGTGGCAACCTCATTATCGAGAGTCAGGCAATTCCTGGCGATGATCATGTGGCACTTTTTCCCGATGATACCTATGCTTTAGTGAAAGGAACTTACTTTGTCCCAACGGCCAACTGCCTAATCAATTGGCTCAAAAAAGCCAAGTTTGTCGATATTGAGTTCTTCAAATCTCACCCCATGAGTTCCAATGATCAACGCAAAACGGAATGGATGCCCTTCCGTTCTTACGAAGACTTTGTCAATGAAGAAACGGGTTTAACTGTCGAGGGTTACCCCGCTCCCATACGCATTTATTTGCGCGCCAAGAAAAAGGCTTAAATGACAAAAAATCCATCAGTTTTTTTGACTTTAGAGAGTCGCTCTTTCTCGTGGATTTTTGCGCTTTTATTGCTCATTGGCTTTCCTCTTGCACTCATCGCCCCCCAAGGTTTGGGCATGGAATCGCAATGGCTCATTAAATTTTTAGGTGATGAAAAACTTGCCTTCAATGCCTTTCGATTTAAAATTCCGGCGATTGCAATTGCCTCTTATTTAAGTTTGGCTCTGCTCATCATTCGCACAAGCTTTGCTTCACTACCTAGCATAGAGAAAAAGACTTGGATCTTTGCGGCTATCTTTTTGCTTTTTACCCTAATATCCGGCTATACCCATCACTCGGGTCCCTTCGAGACTCTGAGCCTATGCGCTTTTGTTTTTGTTCCTTTAGCTGTGGCTCAGTTGGGAAAACCAAAAGCTCTTTTGGCTTACTTCTGTGGAATTTATTATTTCCTCAACCTCGCTTATTATTTTTTACTCGATTCTCCCACGGGAATTGCCGCAAATAAAAACTGGCTTATCGCAGGCTTACTCGCCACCAGCCCTTGGGCAGTCATTTGCCTGCGTAAAGTACTTTTCAAATGCCTCGTTTTTCTTCCAAAATCATCGCGCAATGCTAGCTCAAGCCTACTTTCCTTCCTCTTGGTTTGGAGCTGTACGCTAGTCAGTTTAAAACAATTAAATTCACGCGCCGCTTGGCTGGCTCTGGCGATCATTTGCTTTTATCAAATTTTCCGAGGCGCCAGTCAAAAAATAAAAGTTGCCCTGCTTTTATGCTTACTGATTTCAATTATTGGCGGAGCTTATTACGCCAAGCAAAATTATGCTTCGCTCACCCACAATGAGTTGCGCCCCTTACTCTGGCAAGGAACTGCTAAAATGATTGAGGTTGCTCCCTTGCTGGGAAATGCAGGTCCAGGACAATTCAGCAATACCTTTCCCAATTATCGACTTCCCGAGCAATTAATGCTCCCGATTGCGGCACCAAACTCAAGTCACCCTCATAATGAGTTGTTGCGAATTGCGAGCGAAGTTGGCCTACCTGCCTGCTTAGCCCTACTCTGCTTTTACCTCCTCATTCTCAAATCCCCTGGCAGAAAAGCCTATCCAGCGCTACATGCCGTCATCGTAATTGGTACTTGCTCATTCTTTGATAAGCTTTTGATCGAAAATGCGACTACTTTACTTTTCCTCTTTAATATGGGACTACTGATCACACCAAAAACAATGAACCATAGTCTTAAGCAGTCCGCCTCTTTCCGTAGAGTATTTGCTTTGATCATCATTGCATTTGGCTCCTTTATCGCTTTCAACAAATCATTGGCATCTTGGCATTACCGCCAGGGTTTCAACGATCAAAATGCCGCTCTACTCAGTTTTGACCTCGCTAAGAAAAATAGTTATTGGCAAAGCTCTTTTGCGAACTACGCAAAAGCTGCCAACAAAGCACCCTATAATACGCGCTATAATTATCATGCCGCCAATGCCGCCCTGATGGGTTTACAAGATGCTAGCAAGGCCGCCCCCTACTTGAGTGTATTACTTGAACGCGCGCCCAATTATATCAACACCAATCGCCTACTTTGTTATTTCCAAGAATTGCGCTTTATGCAAAAATCTTCGCCAAATGAAAAGTCGCAAGCAATTCAATTAGCCATACAAGCGAATGCCAAGGAATTACAAATAAATGGTGCCCGTTTGAGCAACATTAATGACGGTCTACTTTTCGCCCTGCGTCATCAATTCATTCCCTTAGCACTCAAAACTCAACAAGCTTACAAAGAGCAATCCCTACGCTTAGGACAATACCTTTTCCAAGAAGAATTAAATCAGAAGCTCCAAAGCTGGCACCAAGCCATCTTGAACAACGAAATGCAGGAAGCCCTCACAATTGCTAACTCACTTCATGCGATCAAAGGTCTACGCTACATTGACCCCCTCTATCTCCGTGTCGCAAGTAAAGAGTTCAAAGATGCCAAGCTTTTGGACCCTAAGCAATTCACTCCTGCAGACTTCTATTTCTGGAAGGAAATCATTACTTTGCGTCAGGAAATTAGCCGTCATGAAAACTTTGTGGATTTTTGCCATAAGCAGCTCAAAAGTATTCAAGTCGATGCTAAATCTCCCTTTAGTTCAACAGATAAAATCTTAAGCACTCAACGCGCCAATCAAATAGCTTTTTCAAGTTTCTTTGCCCAGAGTGCCAGCATCCTTGGGCGACCTCATCTCATTCTTGAGGGTGCCAACCATGAAGCTTACATACTTATTCAAAATGGTCGTCATTCCCTCTTAATTGACATACAAAAACAAACCCTAGAAAACTTGCCCCATGAGCAAATTATTTCTTTGATTCGCAAACAAAACTTAAAAACTAGCTTCTTCTCATCTCCTCAGAGCTTTTTCTCTGCGAATACCTACCTCTTTTCCCTTTACAATTCTCAATTTAAGGAGCAAAGTATATCCCTTAATACTCCTTCACTAAACTGGATGGTAAGTAAACAAGCCTTGGGTAAAAATTCTGCGCTTCAAATTCGCACCGAAAGCTTTTTTCACTTAGCTCAACAACTCAAAGATTTTTAGTTCATGACTCAAGATGACGAACAGTTAAATATAAATTTTAACGAAAGCAATCCCTTTCAAGATGCCCTCGCTGGCGGGAAATTTTCAATGATTATTGAACTTGATCCCCCACTCGAAGGCGAAGCTGATAGCGATAATATGTTTACCTTGGAGAAAATTGCCGAAGAATGCTCACGTCATGAAGAAATTGTGGGTATCTCGATTAGTGACCGCATGAATGGCCCCACTCATATGGCCTCTTGGAAATTAGCTGAGCGTCTAAGTCGCATTTCATCCAAGCCCGCCATATCTCACATTAGTGGTCAAGGGCATAATCAATCTAGTTTTGAAGAAGAAATTGCCAGCGCAAGTTCAGCGGGCATCAATAATCTTTTATTACTTAGTGGTAATCTAAAAGAAGGCGAAGAGAAATACCTCGAGAGTACTGAGCAGCTGAGAACTTGTTCTCACAAGCATGAGAAAATCAATACTGGCGCCGCCGTTAATCCCTTTAAGTATTCAGTGAACAGCAGTTTTGCCCAGTACCTAAAAATGATCCAAAAGATCAATAATGGTGCTCAATTCATCACGACTCAAGCAGGTTTGGACATGAGAAAGTACGATGAACTCCTACGTTTTTGTACTCACCGCGAAATCACTGTTCCACTCATTGCACGACTCTCATTAATTTCCCACGACTGCCTGCCAATGATTACTGATCTGCAAATGGAACCAGGCGTACCGCTTTCACGTGAAGTGTCTTCTCTCATTCTACGAGAGCTGAATGAGGCGCAAGATCATTCCTCTTTCATGAACATTCAATTGCGTCGCCTCTGCTTACAAATCAATGCCTGTGCACTGATGGGCTATAGCGGCGTCCAAATCAAGGGCATCAAAAATGCTGTTGAACTCCATCAAGTGATGATTCGCATGCGAGCATGTATGGAAGAAATCATTAGTCTTGAACAATTTTATCAAGAATGGGATGCACTCAACCAATCTGTTTCCTTTTCACCTGGAAGTAGCATCCTACAATCTTTGCCCAACCAAGATGTGAAAAGCTCAAATCACGCACAAACGGGAACTTACTACATCTACAAAAAATCGGAATTGCGCCCCGTCGATGAATCACTCAGTAGCGATAATACCGATGATTTAATCTACGCCGATTTTAATCACCCAAGTGACTTTGAACTCTTCCGCACCAAGTTAGCCAAGAAACTCAATCTAGATGAAAAAGACGGCTCTATTGCTCGCCTCCTGAAGAAAACTATTGCTGGCATCTCTGATGAAAGTCCCGCTGACTTGGCAAAAACTCAATTCACCGACTTAAGTACTTGTCCAAAAAAGCTTATTCACGGCTGCTGTGGTGGCACCACGAGTGACGATCTTTGCGAAGATGGCAAGAATAGCTGTATTCATTTAGAACGGATTGGCATGGCTGCGAGCCTCAATCAACTCGACTTATTGGAGCAAGCAAGTGACTGAGGATGATTTTTTAAAAGATCTCTTCTCCAAGCTTCCAAGTGGCGACGCATCTCTTACAGTTCCCAATGGCGATGATGCCGCTGCATTTGCGCCCACGCAAACTATGCAGACCCTTATTGCTTGTGATCAATTGATCGAGGGACGTCATTACCTTGCAGAAACTCCCGCCGCAGTTTGCGGTGCCAAATTACTTAAAAGAAACCTTAGTGACATTGCTGCCATGGGTGGCACTCCACGCTATGCTGTTCTCGCATGCAATGTCGACCCCACTTGCCCTGAGCAATGGCTCAAGGACTTTCACCAAGGCCTTCTCAACTGCGCAGAAAAATATAAAGTTCAACTCATCGGTGGTGATTTAGCGTCGAGCCCTGGCTCCAATTCTTTTAGCCTGACAATCACTGGCGAGTCTGCAAAGCCAATTCAACGACGTGGCGCTGAAGACGGCGATCTGCTTTTTGCTACCGGTGAATTTGGTCTCTCTTTCCCCAGTGAACATCACCTACATTTTTCGCCTCGCGTAGAGGAAGGGAAGTTTTTGGCTCAATTTGCCAAGGCAATGATCGATGTGACTGATGGCTTACTCTTGGATTCGCAGCGCCTGCTTAAAGCTTCTTCCGAAACATTAGACCTTAATTTAAGCACCAAAAATTTGCCGGCTCGCTCTTTCAATAATCAAGTAGCCTCACTAAAGGAAATCCTCTGTGACGGGGAAGATTATGAGCTCATTTTTGCGGTCTCCGCAAAGCAGGAAGTGGAACTCATTAAAGCGTGGCCCTTTGCCACTCAACTCAGCAAAATTGGTGAGTTTAAGAAAGGCACTGGAAAAATCTACGATGACGAGCACATTCTCATAGATTTTATTAACAAAGGCTTCGATCATTTTCAATCATGATTTCTCATTCTGAACAAGAAACTTCTAAAATTGCTGCGGACTTCGCAAAAGCAGTTTCCGCCCCTAGCGTAATCACTCTATGCGGTGACTTAGGTGCCGGCAAGAGTTGCTTTGCCCGTGCCTTTCTACAGTCACTCGGTGTTAAAGAAACCATTACTAGTCCCACCTTTAGCTTAGTGAACCTTTACCAAAGTACTGATGGCATTCAACTAGCTCATATGGACCTCTACCGCTTAGAAGATGATGAGGAAGCCTACCAAGCTGGAATTGAAGAAATCTTGCACGATCCCAACACAATTTCTCTCGTCGAATGGCCCGAACGTCTTTCATGGATGCTTCCCAAAGATCATATCCAAATCAACATTTCTCATCAAGGCGATAATCAACGCCAAATCGAACTACCGGAAATCCCCACATGATTGCCTTACTCGACACCTCTACTGACACCGCTGTTTTTGCTCTGATGAAAGATGGAGAAACACTTTTCCACGCCGAAAAAACAGGTCGCTTCGGCGCCTCGGTTATTTTACCCAAAATGATTGAATCCGCCCATGAACAAGGACTCAATATTGCCTATGTCACATCATGGCTCGTCGGCAAAGGTCCCGGAAGTTTCACCGGTACTCGCGTCGGTATTGCTTTTGCACACGGAATCTCCACTGGCTTTGGCACCCTCATGAAAGGCTGCAATAGCGCCTACTCTTTCCTAAAATATGCCATTGACGAGAATCCCAATGCGCAATCTATTGCTATCCTCCACGATGGCCGTCGCGACGAAGTTATTGTCAATACTTTCAAACTAATTGAAGGTCAATGGACTGAACATGATATCTTCATTTGTAAAATTGCGGAAATTGCAGAAAAAACTTCCTCTTACGATGTCCTTGTCAGCCCCATGCCTGAAGAGAAGTTAGCCGAAGTCAAGGCTTCAGCACCACTCATTTATGAAGTGAAACCCCACATCCAAGGTTTATGCCTTGACCCTGCGCCTCACCCCAAAGATCCAAGCGAAGAAGCATCAAATCTACAGCCGATCTACGTTCGCCCTGCCGTCTTTGTGGAACCCCTAAAAACGCGTAATCCGCAAATATAAAAAAAGCCTAATGCTAAGCATCAGGCTTTTAAAATCAACTTAGAAAATTTTCTAAAGTGCGACGACTTTGGTCCCACCAATATAATCATGCCCACAACGCTTTGCTGAGCCAAAAATGATCACGGCATTGATAAGCGACAAAATCTGTCCCGCTACTGGTATAACGCTGATGAAATTGTAAAAAGCATAACGCTTGAGTATGTGCCCTCCAAAACTTGCGGGCTCACCATCGTTTGTGACAATTTTAGTTTTCACTGCTTTCTTACCAATTGTCTGACCATCATCTTTAAGGAATTTAAAATTAATGCCTATAAAGACTACAAAGCTAATGATAGTCATCACTGCTGTGTAGGCAAAACTAGGCTGATGACCCTCACTTAGACCATCAAAACCACCCGTAAAATACATCAATGGCAAAGTCACACACAACATAACTAAACCATCGACAAATGAACCGACAAAACGCTGCCCACGTGAGGCTAAGTTATAATTGATATTGACTTCATCTAAAACCTCAGCTTGAGGTGCCGCATAAATATTATTCTCTTCCATAATCCCTTCCTTTTTTATTTTAAGAATACTAATGTGAACTAATTTGAAATAAATGCACGCTTCCCGATCGAGTGAGGGAATAATTTCTCACTATTTTTCAAGAAATTTTAACTTGAACGCGCCCTTATTTTCTAAGTGCCTATAGCTTATATTAAATCTCTTTATCACAAGTATACGAGCCCTCCAATACCCACATGAAACTCGCTTTCGACATAGCCAAATTCATCACAAGTAAAGTCTTTAAATTACTTTTAATTGTGGTGCTGATCCTTGCTGCCATACAATTAAAAAAGCGTGTGCAGCAATGGTATGAAGAACGCGCCAAAGTAGAAAGTGATATTGTTCTTTTAAATGACAGCCTTTCACAATTTAAACAGAAACAGTTGGATGTTCTAGAATTGATGAAAGCGAACAAATTAAAAATCCAAGAGCAAATTGACCTACAGGAATCACTGAAAAAATCTATTCTGCAACACAAAGAAAATGAACCCTTATTTTTTCTCATTGAAGATCGACTCAAATGGGAAGCAGAACTCAAAATTCTTGAAACGAGCCTAAGTAGCTCAGAAAAGCTCCAGCAGAATTTCTTTTCAATTGCTCGACAAGGACGCAAAACTCAAGCTCAACTAAAACTTGAACGCGACCAAAAAATGCGTCTCCTAGATCAAAAAAAGGAAGAATTAATACAGTATAATTGGTACGAAAAACACGTCAAAAAGATTAGTAGCACCATTATTTTAATTGCCCTCTTAGTATTATTAGCCCCCTTAATCAATCGCTTATTCTGGTATTCCCTCCCAGGTGCATGGGTAGAAAAACGTCCTCCTTACTTGCTTGATCCCGATGGTATTTCTAGCGAAATTTCATTTTCTTGCGACTCTAGCAAACAATTAAAAATCCAATTAAACGAAGCTGAAAAAATCTGCGTCAAACAAAATTGCTACAATAGCTTCGACGAAGACCTCGAACGCAAGAATCGCTTTCTTTGGGATCCGAAAGCTTGGTTAATTTCTTATTCTGCAGAAATGATCAACATGACTGATTTTCATAACCCTAATCCTCAAGAAGCTCAAATCACTTTAGTAGCACCTAAAGCCGAAGATGACCTTTGTAAAATATCCTTAAACGAATGCCATGGACTCATTCTCAAACCTGGACAAATCATCGCCGTCAAGGGTGATGTTCACTTGAGTACCCAATGGAATTTCTTTAGCATTCACAACTGGCTACGTTTAGTCTTTCGACATATTATTTTTTCTGGCACTGGGGATATCTATCTCTACCTACATGGTGGTGGTGATCAGATCAAAGGAGAAAGCCTACGCATAAAAGAAGATCACCTCGTTGGCTATCAGACTTCCTGCCCAGTAGGCTTAGTGCGCAATGAAAATCTTTGGCATTACCTCTTAGGTAAATGTAATCTCTTTGACTATCGCTTTAAGTCCGATAAGTTTATCCTTATGCAAAACCAATCTTCACCTACTGATAATAATAAAACTCCTGGCGAGCGCTTCTTCGATGCTATATTGGGCACAGTTGGTAAATTTCTCGGATTTTAATTATGCCTAAAGATGATCTCGACTTACAGCGCGCCTTTGACAAAACGTCAGAATTAATCGCTGATTTTTATCACGAAGAAAAAAAGACTCCCCCTTCGCGCATCCAAGAACTTAATATTCCCCTATCACCTATCAACAGCTCTAAATTTGATAAGCAACATCAAATTGATACCGGCGGAATGAAAGACATTTTTGAAGTCGTTGACCGAGATACCACACGTCATTTAGCCATGGCCGTGCCCAAAAGTAATAATAAAGAAGACTGGAATGATTTCATTTTTGAAGCACGTGTTACGGCTTTATTAGAACACCCCAACATTGTGCCCGTCCACGATATTGGCCTCTACGAAAATCGCCCTTGCTTTACCATGAAATTGATTAATGGCGATACCCTCACTCAAATCATCAAACGCTTTAGTCAACAGGGTAAACAAGCGCCATCCACTCTTCACGATCTCATCAATATTTTCTTGAAAGTTTGTGATGCCCTGGCTTATGCTCACTCAAAAGATGTTTTGCACTTGGATTTAAAGCCAGATAACATTCGTATTTCCGATTATGGTGAAGTCCAGGTCTTGGATTGGGGTTTGGCTCAATTCTATAAGACCAGCGACTTTCATACTCGCTCACATACACAAGAACTCAGTATTATCCATCAAACTGACACAAAGAATTTAGACGGCATCATCCTTGGTAGTCCGGCCTATATGTCGCCAGAACAAGCCTGTGCGGATTACGCGAGCCCACGCAGTGATATCTACTCACTTGGAGCCATCTTATACTCCATTATCACTCTTCAGCCACCTTTTGTCGATGATGATTACCGCAGAGTACTGAAGAAAACGATTAAGGGAGATTTCCCGAAACCAAGTGAACTCAAACTCAATTGGTCCGTCGACCCTGGCTTAGAAGCTATTTGCCTTAAAGCTATGGCACTCAAGAGTAGGGACCGCTATAAACTTGTCAGCGATTTGGCAGAGGACCTACGTAAATGGAATAGCGGTTATGCGCCTCTCGCACTTAATGCACCCCCGTTGCATTTAACGAAACTCTTTCTCAAACGCAATAAGCTCTTATTAGCTTTATCGTTGGGCTTCCTTTTGGTCATATTCATA
Organism: Lentisphaera marina; assembly: GCF_028745505.1. Lineage (GTDB taxonomy): Bacteria > Verrucomicrobiota > Lentisphaeria > Lentisphaerales > Lentisphaeraceae > Lentisphaera > Lentisphaera marina. Next base: position 414,514 of record NZ_JAQZZL010000001.1, read on the forward strand.
TCTACGATAGTCTCGTACAATAACTTAAGTAAAAGTGAGGCTTTGGCCAAAATCAATGCTAAAAAAGCATCTGATGCTTTAGATGACCTAGAAGTCACACAACGCAATAATAGAGAAAATTTTCGTAAGCTCATGAATAGTCGTGTGAAGATCCAAGAGACGATTGATAAACTCCATGAAGTCTCGGAAGAAAAAATTACCATTGCCCAAATAGCTGCAGATCAATTCATACAAGATGCTTACAATGCCTTCAACCAAGGAGCTTTTGCTAAAGCGAAGCTCTATGCCAATCAAGCCCAATCGCTTGCCCCTGACTACAAAGCCGTCATTAATTTATTCGGTAAAATTAATCTGCTAGAATTCAACCTAGCCGAAGCCAATAAATACTTCCTACAAATCGATAAGATCAAGTACGCCTACTTTGACGAGAACAAAATCAAAAAGGGCAATGTCGAGGAAATCCTCAGGCTCATTAAGACCATTCAAGAAGACAAAAGCTTTAATAAGCACAAACACGCTATATTCCTTGGACTTAAAAAGGTGCGTTTATCGAAAAAGAGCATTATCCGTATCTTCCAAGAAACCCTTTTAAAAGAAGGTGATGAACTTACACCAAATCGTTTTGTGACTTCCCAGGATAATTTCCCTATCTTCACCTTATCAATTCTTCCCATCAAAGAATTTATTGCTAGGAAACACCTTAAAACACTCAATAAGCAAATTTCATTCTTGAAAAGTATATCTTACTTGGAGCTTCATAATCAAGTAAATATTCCCCTGCGCCAACTCACTTTGATGACAAATATAAACACCATGAAGCTAAACAACTGCCAAATCAATGCCTTCATCTGGTCTAGTCACAAAGATAGAGAATCACTTGAGAACCTTATCCTTATTGATTCGCCTTTAGCTGATTACGCACCCTTGTTGAAAATCTCATCATTACAAAAATTGAGCCTAAATAAATCTTCTAATTTAAAGAAAAATTCAGAAACGGCAAAACTCTTGCGCGAAAAGGGTATAAAGATTGAGTTTATCCAAACTCAGAATTGAGGTAGGCAATCTCTTCTTGTAAGCGGTCTTGGACACGCTTTTTATAAACATATATGGAGCTTTCACTGACACCGAGTTCTTCTGAGATTTTTTCGACTCCTTGGCCTTCAATACTCATCAAGAATGCGCGACACACTCCTTCACTAAAGTGTTTTTTAACTTTTTCCCAAGCCAAATTTGAGATATAAGTTTTCCATTCTTTTTCAGCAATCTCTTCAATTTCAGGTATGCTGATGGACTTATCTAGTTCGGCACTTGAGTCTGGTATTTTGCTTAGGGATAGGTTTTTACCACGCAAAAAATCTCGTACTTGATTCGCCGTTACTGTGTACAACCAATTGCGAAATTTACCGCGATAATTATCGTAGCTAAAATCAGGCAATTTTTTCCAGAGTTTGATAAGGACAAGCTGCACAATTTCTAGCGCATCATGGTGATTCAATTCCATGCGACGAACAACATTATAGATGTATTGCCTATATGTGGCAACAAATTCTTCCCAAGATTTTTCGTCATACTGATCCTTCAAACGGATCAGCATTGTCTTTCTAGTACTCCAATTATCCATAGACAAAAAAAAGGGAAGCGCTTGGCTTCCCTTAAAGATCTCTTTCTTAACCGAGTGCCGGTGCTGAATGCGGATTCGTAAAGATCGAATTAACCGCTGCACAGAACTCATCTCGCTTGGAGAGTAAGGCAGTCTGTAAATCTTTCACTTGCATTTTTGCATCTTGGCAAGTTTTACTTTTGCGACGAGCTGCAGACCAAGCTTCTAAAGCTTGCTTCCACTCGTCATAAGTCTTCTCGAGTTTTGCTTTAAGCTCAGGCATATCTTTAGTCTTTAGCTGCTCCATGGCGCCTTCCAAAGATTGGATACCCCAAAACTCTTGCTTCTTGTGGTTGATTTGCCATTTCTGCATACGCTTCAACTTCCAAGTCATACCTAATTTAGAAGCTGTCCAAATGATCCACTTTGATGGGTCAAACTGCCAAGCACGCACACCATTGCGGTAATCCGCCTGGAAAGTGTGGTGGAAGTTATGGTAACCTTCTCCGTAAGTCACAAGTGCTAAAAGGAAGTTGTCACGTGAAGTATCTTTCTTAGCGTAAGGTTGTGCACCCCAGATGTGAGCTAATGAGTTGATGAAGAAAGTAAAATGATGGTTAAGTACGAAGCGCAATAGACCTGCAACGAGGAACATAGCAATCATACTGTGTAAAAGACCATTCGGATGAGGATTAAGTACGTGACCGATATAACCAATCACAGCTGGCAATACAAAGTTGCCAAAGATAAGAATTGGCATGTAGTACTTTTCCTGAAAGACACAAATCTTGTTGGCTAAAAGATCTTTAACGTTTCCGTAGTCCTTGTCCGTACGTGTATCTTGGAAAATCCAAAGGATGTGTGAGAACCAAAAACCTTTTTTCGCTGAGTAAGGATCTTTTTCATTATTATCTACATATTTGTGGTGATCGCGGTGGTCACGACTCCAAGAGATAATAGAGTTTTGCGCTGCGACAGCACCCCAGAAAGCAAACCAAGACTGAAATACAGCATTAGCTTCATAAGTTTTGTGTGACCATAAACGGTGGTAGCCCACAGTTATACCCGTTCCTGTAAAGACCATGAAAAAGCCAAAAATAGTCCATTCAAAACCAGTAAAACCGTACTTCATTCCATACCAAGGAACAAGAGTACATGCAAGGATAAAGGTAACACTTAGACTTATCGTATTAAGCCAGTTGTATTTTTTTTCTGTCATATATTTCTCCAAATTTTTTAAATTGTTTTACACCCTTCTCATTTTATCCACATATAATCATTCTTGAAAAGGAGGCACAGCAAGTTAACACAAAGTTCATTTTTTTCAATCTCTTACTGCAAAGAGATTCAAGTAGTAATAAGTGCGGGAAATTGTTTTTTTGACTCGTTCGCTAGAATACACTCCAAAGCTCACCCAATCTATTTGGCCATCAGAGTCTTTTCTAAACCTAAGAAAAACATAAGTCACTCAATTCATCATATAGGCATATAACCGTCTAAGATGATATTTTCAAAGAAATCTGTTGATTCAATATGCCTATTAGCAAATAGCTTACAGATAAAATCGGCAACTTTTCATCACATCTTCCCACAACTAGACTTTGAATCAAAACAAAGCCGATTATCTTTATAAAAAATTTGAGATTTCTATGCTTTACACAGTTATTTACATCAGCAAGGCTACGAGAGAGATTAGCCCACATGACCTAGAACAAATATTAACATGCTCTAGGAGCAACAATAGTGGCACAGGCGTCAGCGGGATGCTCATCTATAAAAACAATGAATTCATGCAAGCCTTAGAAGGCGAAAAAGAAACTGTTCTTGAATTAATGGCACGTATAGACCAAGATGAGCGCCACCAAGACGTCACCATTTTATCACAAAAGGCTATCCCTCACCGCTACTTTAAAAACTGGTCAATGGGCTTTGAAGACATATCGGACAATCAACAGGAAGGACAAGTTGAATTAAATTCTTTTGTTGGATCTTCAAATAAACAAAATGATACTGCTCACAACTTCCTCAAAAAGTTTTATACGCTTTAAAATTTTGCAGCTGAATTAATCACTTCCAATTAATTCTGATAGGAAGCTACTTTTATCCCACACATACTTTCTCAACAAAGGCTTAGAGGACTTATTGTTCTCATTGTCTGATTCAAACGCCATACCCCAAAGGTGCTCTTTACCCTCAGGAAGTTCACTCTCTTGCTCCTCATCAAGAGTCCAAGTTCCCTGCACATATCCCATCTGAATTTTCTGAAAAGCAATTTTTAATGCTTTTAAATCCTCGCCATAAACTATCAAGGATTGATTTGGCAAACCTTTTCTTATCCCCAAATAACGCGCCTTTAAGAAAAGTGGATTAGGACTTAAGCCTAAATAGCTTATTGCTCCTGTGTATAAACCTTGCTCCGTATAAGATTTTGACGGGCTATTTAATTTAACCCCCTGTTTACTCACATCCATTAAGAGGTTTTTCTTGCCGACAATCAGCAAAAAGTTGTTCGTATAATAAGTGAAGAATTTTTTAGCATAAACATCGCTAATTAACATATCTTCCGCTAAAGAATTGTTACCTTGAGAGAAAAACGCTGCCATTTGCTCACATAACTTCAATTCGCTTTTACTCGCATCCGCAGAGTGAATAATTTTGATGGTTTTTGCTTCAGGCCATTGCCCCATAACTAAAAAGCTAAGACTAAAACATAAAATGAATAAGTTTACCTTCATCGCTCGAGCTCCGTAAATTCATCTTTGAGACCCTGATACAATTCCAGCATGTAGGAAAAGCGTAAGTCATTAAATTCTCGCTGCTTGTCTGGCGAAGCTTCGTAAGCCATCGCATCCACCCACTCTAGGTAAGCTCTTTTTTCAAAACGGTCTTGAGTATACCCCTCTCCAAACTTATTAAAAAATTGCCATTCAACGTCTTTACCATTCACATGAGCTGAAATAAGCTGATCTCTAAAATGGGGATAGAGATAAATTCCAATGGGCTTCCCATCTGGCATTAATGTCATCAATGTAAGCTCTTGATTAGTCCCGCGTAAAAGATTAAATTTATTGTAAGCCTCCGTTTCTTCACAACCCAGAAAATAAGATAAAATCTCTGACAAACCGTCAATTTTATTCAAATCTAAGCGTTGGGTCAATTTCTTATTTTCCTTGAACACAAGCGTCACTGCATCCATATCAGGCGCACCGATGCTCGCTGAATTGATCGCTTCTATTGAGACAAGTACTTGAGCAAAGTCTCCCTTTTTAATGAATTTATCAAACACCTTTTTATTGTTCACATAAAGCTCACATTTTTTTAAGCCTTGTGATGCCAAATCTATCTGCAAGCTTTTACCTTTGAGTGCAAATTGATATGCATGTTGCGGTGCTCGCAAATTAAAGTCCGAAAGTACACCTTTCTTTAGGTAGGGCTTTAAGATCTTCCCATTCACTTGCATCTCGATTATATTTTTACCTAACTTAACATTCTCAAGCCTCAGACCATGCGGCCCAAACAATTTGGAACGACCATTAACTTTGATAAAGGGTGGGACTAAGCTTTCCCCCGTCCTCCAATAAGAATTTGGCACCGTCGGCTGAGATCGAAAAAGCATATTCACACCCATGTCTAAATCCTCTTGAGTACAAATGATCTCACTTTTCAGAATGACAGTATCTAATTCAGCTCCATTAAAAATGAGCTTTTGTCCGCCATCAGACTGAGTCCCCGAATAAAAAGAAGACTCATACAACCACTCACGATCATCTAAAGTTTTCCATTGAAGTGTCTCTTTATTTTGTTTTGTGAGTTCTTCAAAAAAAATGAGCCCTGGATCAGACCCCATCTTCCAAGTTTTACTTACATACAACAATTCATTCTCACCATTTTTTAAAAGGCCCTTAGGAAGCACTTGAGGATAGGAAACTTTTTCCCCATTCAGCCATATTTCGTCAATATCACTGGGGAAGTGAAGTCTGTATTGTTTTTTATCATCATCACAATGATAAAAGCGCTTATAGCGAAACACTTCGGCATCTTTGAGTTTTAACTGAGTTTTTGAGTCTACTGAAAACCAAGCGTTTTCAGCTTTAGTATCTTTAGTGTATTCCTGAACCCATTCATACTCAGAGTAAACATTGGCCCACACTAACGCCCGGTGCGCCTTTCTTGAGGAAAAACGCAAGATTAAATTTTCATAAAAGGATGGCAAAGTCGACAGATCAAAAACCAAGTTCCCCTTACCCGCAGCAAGGTGGCGACCTTCATTTAATATCTCAATAACAGCATGATCATCACTGAAAATTTCTAAAAAACCTTTTTCGGGCAAAGTTTCTACAGGCCAACGGTAAAAGACCTCACCTCTTGCTAGGTATTCGCCCCTCTCTGACCAAATTTTATACCCTCCCGCGCCTGACTGCATTTCTTTAGCAAAATCCTCTCCTCCAATCCATGACTCGAAATTCTTACCATATGGAGCTGCCACTCTATCAAAAAACACAGCTTCGGCTTCAATCGGGTCCATAATGGCCCGCTCAACCTTACCATTGTCAGGTAAAAGTGTGACTTGGGCAATTAAAGAAAATGAGAAACATAAAAAAATAAAGGCTTCTTTCACTGCACCCAATCCACAATTTTATAAATGGTTCCTTGACTGAAACTCATCAAGTAAAGTTCGCCTGCAGAATCTTCTGCAAAACTGGAAACTTGTAAGCCTTCCTGTTTAATACGATGGCTTGAAACAATCTTCTCCCCTTCCTTTTTCAAAAGCCAGTAGGCCCCTGACGCAAAGTCACTCATCACATACCAACCTCGTAAGTGTTCAATGGCTTGCCCGCGATAGACAAAACCACCCGTGATAGATAAACCTTCTTTTCTTGGATAAGTAAAAAGTGGATCCTGAAAAGGACCTTCTTGATTAGCCGTCTTGCGTTTACTGATCGAGTTTTTTTTCTTTTTCTTGCGCTGAACAAAGACATAGGGTTCAAAACCTTCTCTTGCATTCCAGCCATAATTTAAACCCGGCTCAATCAAGTTGACCTCTTCAAATTTATTTTGACCAACGTCACCACACCAGATCTCGCCATTCTCTTTATCAAAGGAAAAACGCCAGGGATTTCTTAAACCCCATGCAAAAATCTCTGCTTCTACATCTTCTTGACCAACAAAAGGGTTATCTTTGGGAATAGAGTAAGAGTCTTCATTTAGAACTTTGATACGCAAGATACTCCCGTGCACATTACTTAAATTTTGTCCATAGGCTTTAGGGTCTCCGGCAGAACCACCATCTCCAACGCCCACATATAGAAACTGATCAGGCCCAAAAGCTAATTGACCTCCATTATGATTACCGTATGGCTCTGGCATCACTAAAATTTTCACTTCTGATGACAAATCAATCTTATGGTCTTTTAAGGTGAAACGAGCGACGACTGATTGCCGAGGATTTTTATCGGAATAATAAATATAAACTTGCTTATCACTCTCAAATTCAGGTGACTTCACCATACACAGGAGCCCTTCTTCGTTTGCTGTCCCTAAACGCTCTGAAATATCAACCACAAGAGATTTCTTTTTACCCCCCTCACAAAACCAAATCTTGCCTCTTTGCTCAAGTACATACCAAGAAGATTTTCCTGCCTCAATTAAACCAATGGGCCGCTCAAAAGTTTTTTTCATGAATAGAGCCTCTAATTTCAGCTCATTCCCAAAAAGGGAGCATGTTAACGCCATCAATAATATTAGTCTCATAAACAGTCCTTATTTTTGTAAAAGAGAAATTAAAAAATGGAGTTCTTCCTGAACTTCAGAGGGGTCATTCAAAGTATCCGCCACTAATTTACGGAGAACTTTTGAAAAATCACGTCGTAAGCGATGCACTGCAACCGTAAAAGCATTTTCACTCACACCAAGTAAATCGGCCCCCTCCCGTAAGCTAGCTTCACTATCACCATTTAGATATGGTTTCATCACTTGCCAGCGTTCCTCATCACCACGTTCTAGAAAACGCTGCTCTAATTCGAGCATGGTTTGATCTAAAAGAGTTAGAGCCCACGCTCGTTGATAGGCTTCATCCGCTCCTAATTCACTCATATCCTGAAGGGAGTACTCAGCAGCCTCATAGTCCACTTTAACTTTATCACCACCTCGTTTCTGAGCTTGACCGCGCTGCCATTCATTCTGCATAAAACGCTTAAATAAAGTCAGGATAAAATTCCGAAAGCGCCCCTTCTCGGCATCAGCTCGCTGTAAGACATCTCTCTCAAGTAAATAAGCGAAAAAACCCTGACTCAAGTCTTGTGCGTCCTCCGCACTTCTTCCCGAACGCCTCGCAAAAGCATAAAGCGGATGCCAGTAACGACGACAAAATTCCGCGAGCTCACCACTTTGACCTGAGCTTGCTTTGAGAATCAAACTCCAGCTCGTAGGGTTAAAGCCACGCCCTGCTGCATTAATATTTTCTTGATACTTTGTGTCAGACATGCTGTAAGGTTTTCTATTATTTTTGCAATTATGGATATCTAGAACTAAACTTATCCCAACTTATTAAGGATGCACAATGAATAGAAACCCTCTTTCAAATTCCGACAAGTCCGCCGACTTGTTGAAAATGGCATTACTAGATGAAGATGAACAAGACCGTTACTTAATTTGTGATTCTCTTGCATCTGGCGGAATGGGAATGATCTACAGAGCTTATGATAGCCATACGGAACGCTATGTTGCCTACAAAGTCATTCACCCCGAATTACAGAAAAACAAAGCTATTTTTGAAAGGTTCACTTACGAATCCGAAGTTGCTGCACGACTTGAGCACCCAAATATCATGCCCGTATACGACGCCGGACACGATAGCGATGGCCGCCCTTTCTACACGATGAAACTCCTCAAAGGCCAAACCCTTGCCAAATTTATCCAGAAACTCAAAGATAATCAGAGTTCTTCAAGTTTTGAAAATATGATCGAGATTCTGATCAAAGTATGTGATGCAATATCTTGTGCACATGAACAAGATATTATCCATCGTGATTTAAAACCTGACAATATTATGATCGGGGATTTTGGTGAAGTTCTCGTTCTCGATTGGGGTCTTGCAAAAATCCCTAATAAAAAAGACACTGCCATTGATAGCCTCTCACCCTCAACACCTAGCGAATTCAGCCAAATGGGCGCCGTCATTGGCACTCCTGCCTACATGGCACCCGAACAGGCTCAAGGCAAAGAAGTTGACCCGCGTGCTGACATCTACTCTTTAGGAGCTCTCCTTCAGACGATGCTAACTTTTGACCCTCCCATCAATGGCGACAACACTGAAGAAATCCTTTCCCGAGTCTCTTCCGGACAAATTCAATCACCAAATACAAATGACCTGCTACCCGAAAGTTTAGGTGAAAAAAACCAACGCATCCCTCGATCAGCTTTGGCGGTAATCAAAAAAGCCACCCAACCTGAATCCGTGAGCTGATCTTAAAAAACAGCTTAAAAACAAGAAAACCTGTTGGTTTATAGTAATTTAAGTTACGACACCAAAATCACCCAACAGGTTTTCTCATGAATAAAGCATTTAAACTCGACACAGGCAATGATTCCCTTCACAGTATTGGCGGAATATTTTTAGGTGGCCAAGTCCTTCAACAAAGTGAAATTGACGATGAGTTCAATACAGATCACAAGGCCAATCATATCTTTCAAGATCTAGATATTTTCAAATCACAGGTGGGGTTACTGATTCAGGGGCGTGAACGCTTCACAGATATTAGTCAGTTTCGTGAAAACGAAGTCTTTATGAAATCACTTGGATTAAACAAAGTTCCATCCGAGGAACGTTTGCGTCAACGACTAGAAATCATGTCTTCTGAGCATGAAGTGCATTTAAAATCAGCGAATACAAACCTGCTCAAAAAACAGTGTATAGGTAATATATCAAAAGGGGGGATGAATTTTATTCCACTCGATATGGATGTATCACCCATGGATAACTCCGGTAGCCATAAAGAAAATGTGAGTTGGACATATAAAAATCATGACGGATTTTCTCCCATGTTTGCCTACCTTGGAACTGAGGGCTTTATGCTAAATAATGAGCTGCGTCCAGGTTCACAGCATGCACAAAAAGGGATGCCAGAGTTCTTAGATGACAGCTTTACTATGATCAAAAAATTAAAGCTTAAGCACCCCGTACTACTTCGTTTAGATTCCGCTCACGATGCTGAGGTTAATTTCGGACACCTTCCTGATGATCAATATTTTCTGATTAAACGGAACCTTAGAAAGGAATCTAAAGAACAGTGGCTATCCAACGCACGGCGTTTAGGGCGACAGCTTAAATCTCGAGATGGTAAGAGTGTCTTTGTCGGTGAACTCCATCACAAACATCCTGGAAACAATGAAGAACATAAAGTGGTTCCTGTTATTTTTAAAGTTACGGAACGACTCGAAGATCAAGATGGCAATCGACTTTTGATGCCAGAAATCGAAGTGGAGACCTATTGGACGAATTTACCTTTAGAAGCCGAGGATGTGATCGAACTTTATCACGATCATGGAACCAGTGAGCAGTTCCATAGCGAATTGAAGAGCGATATGAATGTAGAGCGTTTACCCTCAGGGAAATTTAAAGCGAATCAATTCTTTTTGCACTGCGCTATGCTCGCTTTTAATGTGCTCAGAGTCATTGGTAATCACCTTATCCATAATAAATCTTTGGCTCCAATTAAAATCAAAGCCCAACGACGCCGCCTACGGTGCGTGATACGTGACTTGATTTTAACCGCTTGTAAACACGTAAAGCACGCAGGAGATGAAACTCTCAAGTTTGGTCGACATAGCCCTTGGTTTAAGCTGTATCAAAAAATATCATTTAGCCTTTAATCCACTAATAAGAAGTTTATTGCAAAGCTCTTTTATTGAGTTTTGTGCTTTACTCTGTCCAAGTTGGGTGAATTGCCTTAGAAATTGCTATATTTACTATCCTTAGACACCTGATCACGAGCGATAGGCTTAAGAAATAAGGACATCTCACAATCTGGGATAAAAACGATCTAAGAATTACTCGACCAAACCATTATCTCATGAATCTCAAAACCTGATCACGGATTCAGGACCCAACTCAAACCTGAAGATCGCTATGCTTCAACCGCGGAATTTGCCCAAGAATTGAAACAAATCTTAGGTGGATTTGCTGCAAACGCGGAAAATGCAGGGGCTTTCCGTTTATCGCTTCTGTTAATCCAGCGCCACAAAATCGTCTCCTCGGTAAGCCTCATGTTTAGCTTATTATTTATTATTTTCGGCGTAAAATCCATTAATGCAATTCATCAGGAACGCAACTTTGCTCTCGAACAACACGAAATTGCCAAACACAATTATTTTGAGGCTCAACATGCTCTTAATCAACTGCGGGAAAGCGCTGGAATTTACTTATCACGTGCGCGTTATAATATTGGCAAAGGTGAATTTGATGCCGCCCTCATGGATGTAGAAACTTACCTCAAACTCAATCAACACAACGCAGAAGCCTATCTCTTATTAGGACGTATTAATCAAGCCCAGAAAAATTTTGGTGAAGCCGCCAAAGCTTTCAAAAAGGCCCAAGTTCATGGAGACAAAAGTGCTCTTGCTTCTAATAGCCTAAAAATTGCGACTGACGCACAAACGTGTGTAGAAAATCATGGTCACCTTGCGAAAGACGAAATTTTTTCTATTTATTGTCAATTAATATCCAACTCTCAAATACCAGAAGCATCGCAGTTTCTGGATGACCTTTTGAGTAATGAAGAATTCTCCAACCGAGTTTTTAGTGAACTCTTTGTTCATACAAAACTATTAGGTAAATTAAAATTCTGTCCCAAAGGCATGCTACATATGAGGCTCAGCCCGGAGAATAAAGACTTCACTCCACTTCGTTATTTCCAAAAAGCTTTTTTTGGAACTCTGGCCATGCCAGGCACCATGCTTAGCTCTTTGCACCCCCTAAAAGGTTTAGCCATTGTAACTTTGGACATACGAGGTACACAAGTCTCTTCACTGAAGCCACTCTATAACTCAACCGTTTATAATTTATTGATCGACGATACACTAATTGATGACTTTTCACCTTTGAAAGGCCATACAATAAATGTTTTATCCATGCGTAATACACCCATTAAATCTCTTGCTTCCCTACAAATGGTAGACATTAAACACTTAGATATTGCGATGAGTCCACTGCGTGAGCCGAATTTAAAACACCTCTCCCACGTTCCATCTCTAGTCCTTCCAATTTCCTGGCGTGGGTATGTAAAAAACGATACTTTCCCCGAAGGAACAAAACTCATTTGGGCACAAAAAGAAATTCATCCAGAAGCTGAAAGACTACGCTTGAGAATTAAACAAAAAGTATTTACGGAATTATAAAAAGCCTACTGAGGCTTTTGCGCTAAAGTAAAGCGATTGCCTTCTGGGTCAGAAAATATCTCGGCCTTGAGTCCAACGGGAGGCGCGGCTATTTTGAGTGGTGCAAAACCTGCATCCAACAACTGCTCACGAATATCACCGTAATTCACGGAATAATAAACCCACATAGTGTTGCAACCCTTTTGCACAGAGGCATTTGGTTGCTGACGCACACCTAAAACGAGACCATTGCTCAATTGAAATTCAACCCAATGATTGGAGTCGACTACAGGTGCACCGAGTAATAATGTATCACGATAAAATTCACGCGCTCTATCTAAATCATCAACACTGATGATGATACCATAATTTCTTTCGTACACTTAAGTGCTCCTTTATTTTTTCATTTTAGGACGAAAATCTTGAGTTAAAGGCTACTTTAAAGCAACTTACTCAAATAACAATTAGGTTTTGTTAATGTCCCGTTCGAAATTGCTTGCTAAGCGAGAAGAGAAGATTCTAAAAATCCGCCAGCAACTCATTACTGGCTTCACTTGGTTACTCTGCTTAGCCATGGTGCTTGGCACTTTGCTACTTTTAGTTTCGGGCCTGCGTCTCCTTCTATTGAGCTCGAACCCTCAATTTGTTTTAGAAAAAATTGAAATCCAGGGCAATACACATATCACACCTGACGAGACCATTTACCAGCAACTCTACGACCTTGAAGTCATCGAAAAAAAGATCAACCTCTTCCAAATCTCACCTTCTGAAGTCCGCGAGAAGCTTGAAGCCAACCCTGCTATCCATGAAGTGAAAGTCGATCGCATTTTACCAAGCACACTTGCTGTCACCATAAGTGAAAAGCAAGCTCGTGCCCAACTCCTTAAAGATGGCAAAGTTTATCTTGTCAGCAATGACTCAACTCTTTTACCATATGGAGAAAATCAGCAATCTTATTTACCCCTCATTGCCGTAAAAGTCGATGGCGAACTAAAGCTCGGCCAACAAATTAGCACTGAGGAAAACCAAGTCGTTTTTGATTTCTTAAACTACTACGATAGCTATGCCATCAAACGCAATGGCGAAACTTTTTTCCCTTCTCAAATATTTAAAGTGGCACGCATTAGGCAAGACCCAAAGGGGGACCTTGTCCTCTTTCTTAAACAATCTGGCATTAGTGATAACTTCAAAATCGCTCGCAATAATGTTCTGATCAAACTAGACAGTTCTGAACTCGCTCTGAGCTTAGACCGAGCCTGTATTTATTTAATTGAAAACCGCATCGAAGGTAAAGCTATCGAAAAGTATATTGATGCACGTTCACATAGGGTATTTGTCGAATGAAAGAAAATCATATTGGTTTAAGAAAAACTAAACAAAGAGAACTCATCCTCAACGTGATAAGTTCTGCACCTGGGCCCGTTTCTGTTAACGAAATTGCTCAATTACTTGAAGACTGCGATAAAAGTACGGGTATAGCGACTATCTATCGCACCGTTAACCTTTTGTTAGATAATGAACTCATTCAATGTGTGCGTCTCCATGATGCTGTCCAGCGCTATGAGCCCACCAACATCCCTCATCACCACCATTTTCATTGTAGTCAATGTGACAAAGTCTATGACTTAGAGGGTTGCTATTTGCACCTACATGAATCAACTTTGAAAGAAGGCCACCAAGTAAATTCTCACGAAATCACTTTCCGTGGTATATGCAAAGACTGCAAAGAAAGCTCTTAAGTCTTGATCATTTATACTTGAATAAGTCAGAAAACTCACAATATTCACATATTCGAATAAACAGATATAAAGAATCTAATGACTAAAATTTCCATTGAACTTGTTCCTCATGCGGCTGAAGAAATCACTTCAGAGCTCAAAGGAATCCAAGAAGCTTTCCCAAAAGTAAATACTGTAAACATACCAGATATTGTTAGGCTCCCCACTCGAAGCTGGGAAGCTTGTGGCTTTTGTGCCACCATGCTCGATCGCGATATCCCTCATCTACGAGCTTGTGATTTTGACCTTAATGAACCAAGCCTCATTCACGACATTATGTCTAATTATAAATTCTCAGAAGTCTTACTTGTGGGAGGCGATTTTTTTGAAGGCCGTGAACATTTCGAAACTTCTACCATTGATTTTATCAAATTTTTCAAAGCACATTACCCTGAAGTAAAAGTCTACGGTGCCATCGACCCCTACAGGACTGATTTCAACAGCGAAATGGCTTATCTTAAAGAAAAAATTGATGCTAATATTGATGGTTTTTTCACCCAACCTTTCTTTGACTTAGAGCTCCTAGCCAAATGGATTGAAGCTTTAAAAGGTCATGTTGTTTATTGGGGATTAAGTCCCGTTTTGAGTTCTAAGAGCCAAGCTTACTGGGAAAAACGCAACCTCGTGAATTTCCCCAAAGACTTTGTCCCTGAACTCGAATGGAATGCACAATTTGCAGCTGATGCCATTGAGCTCATTGATCGCTACAATTCTTGCCTCTACTTTATGCCCATTCGCATTCCCGTAGTCGACTATCTAAATGCGATCATTCCCAAAAGCTCAATTCTCGAGTCACTCTTAAAATAAAAAATGAACAAGTTTCTCTCTTTGTTCCTGTTAATGCTGGGCTCATCCTGCATGACACAAAAGCAACGAGTAGAAATTGCTCAAAATGAGCTCAATTCACTATTACGAAGTAAGGCAGCCTCACTCCGTCAAGTAATCCTAATTGATGATGCTCGCTTCACACTTATTCACGTCGCACAGACTCATTATTCGAAGCTATATCTCAATTTATTACTCGAAAAATTCACTCATTGGGAATCACTGAGCGATAAGACAGCTATCCGTAAAGAACAAGAAAAGTATTTTGATTTAATCAATCAAATTAATTCTGAACAAAAGTTAATTATTGATTTCCTCGTGACTCACAGAGATCACTATGATTGCCTCTATGTCGAGGGTCTATCTTACCCAGGAACTTACAAGAGAAAGAATCCTCTGAAGGATATTGAGAACACCCAAAATGAGGTCCAAGAAGCCCTCTCCTTTTCAAATGGTCATTTTAAGGCTCCAGAACCAGCATATTTTGCAGGGGCTTCCTTATTTTTATACCAACAACATGAAATCCCCGTGCTCGGTGTTGAGCACCAAGGTCTACTCCGTTTAACGCACCAACTTTACAATAAAGCACCCCTCCCTAAAGTCTCTCAAAACGACTTCATCATTGCTTGCCATGATGAAAGGGAAACTCAAATGCTTAAGAACATGAGCAAAAATTACGAAGCTAATAATCGTTACGATCACAGCTTAAAATTTCTTCTATGTGGATCTCTTCACGACTTCGAAAATAATATTTCTGAATGGAACAAAACCCACCCAAAGATGAAGTATAACTTATTTGTCTTGGAGCTTTAATTACTCTTCATTTGCATAAAGGGAAGCAATCGCTCGGACAGCATAAAATGCCACTCCGTAAGCGTTTGCTTAATATCATCATAGTCTTTAGAACCACTCAGATCAGCCTCAGTATTAAGGCGCATGCGACATTTAATAAACTTATCGATATGCGATACTAATTCCAATGTATAACGCCTTCCCACGTGATCCACAAATTCTAAACGCTCTCCTTCAAAATCTACTTTGGTTATGGGACGAGCTACTTCTACATCAAGGTAACGAGATTGAAAGATCTGCGACATGAAACCATGTGTTTGCTGATCCGTCATCTTAGTCAATTGAGAGGGGTATTTGAACTTAAATGGCTTATTCAACTGACTTCTACCCGCTTGCCAAATCAAGCGTTCACGACTGAAGTAGGAAACAGACAACACCCCTTGATAATCTGGCAAAAACTTGCGTAGCCAAACACGCGGATCGGCTTGCGTATTTCGCAAAATTTGTGTCGAGATAAAAACCCCATTGCTCGAGGGATCTAAGTAATAACGCCCAGCTGTTTTACCCCCTTGATTATGAGGCTTGCCAATATATAAAGTTTTTTCACTATTATCATTATAAATCAAACTCAATTCTACGGGTCTCTCACTCATATGTTTGGAGTCTTTATCTAAAGCGTAAAACTTCATATCTTGGCTGCGAGTATCTACTGTTTGCGCGACTTTCATATTCTTTAGATCTTCTAGTACATCATTAATTTGTTTTTGATCCGCAATAAAATCATGACGATTTTTCACCACCCAATCTCCATCAACTTGATGAAGTTCAGTTTTAAATGGACCTTGCTCAAGTTTAAAACTTTTGATCTCTTTAAAATCTTTAAAGACGACATCACCTGAATTAAAAGCACCACGGTTAATCTTTTCATCTTTACGCGTTAAGAAAAACAGGATGAGTAGTCCCAAGCTTATGAGTAAAACTTTATATAATTGCTTTGGTTTCATGCTGTTCTCCTTTTATAACTGACACTCAGTAAATACCTCAACAATAAAATCATCAGAACCAAAAATGGCGGTAAATAAAGGTTCCAATAAAAGACCTTTTTCTCAAAATTCTGAGCACTCGCTTTGAGCTCTGATTCAATTTCTTTGAGTCTTAGATCAGCTTTATCACGACTCTCTTTCTTTTCTGTTAAAGTTTTCTTTTCTTCAGGATTTAAAATTAATTGGCGCACCATTTTACTCTCG
Organism: Lentisphaera marina; assembly: GCF_028745505.1. Taxonomy (GTDB): domain Bacteria; phylum Verrucomicrobiota; class Lentisphaeria; order Lentisphaerales; family Lentisphaeraceae; genus Lentisphaera; species Lentisphaera marina. The sequence continues at coordinate 431,130 of NZ_JAQZZL010000001.1, forward strand.
AGTAGGCTTACGTTGCGACTCGCTTTGGCGTGCTCCAGATCCAAGCTTTCAATCTCGTCGAGTTGAGCTTCATATTCATCAATTTGACGCTGATACACCAATCCAAAATTACGACGTTTAAAGCGACGACCTCGCAAGCCTAACAATGAACCTTCATTCAATGCCGTATCCAGTATGTTGAGAAATAACACCGTATTATCACTGATAGAAACGCGCTCACGACGACCATTAAATAAGTGTTGTATATTGGTCTGAAAACTATCGTGTAACATATCCGCATCACTAAACAAAATAACTTCTCCAGTTTTTGTTCCTTGCTTCAAATGTTTTTTAATATCTACGTCATTGGGTAAATACTTCTGAAAGGCACTTTTCATTTTGCCACTCACTCGCATTGCCAAAATTTTCGGATCGCTTTTAGCTGTAATTTTTTGAAGAACTTCACGACTTTTTAAGGCTTCCTGACGCTTAACCCCCAAGTTGTATGGGCTACTCTCCATGAGAACGTCGTACTTCAAACCTTCAACGGGGCGATAATCTAAATAGCCCGCATACGGAATGTGTAGCTTATTGACGTTCGTAAAAAATGCCTCGTCTGATTTTAAATTATCTGGCCCTAAACTCAGCATAAAGGGATTTTCTTTCCCTTTCACAGGTGTCTTTAAAGCTCTATCTGCCACGAGCTCTTCAGGCACATAACGTACGCCCCAAGCTTCAGAGAAGCCTAGTAAAGTACTCATTTGGGAAAGACGACCCTTCTGACTAGTACCTTTGTTAAATTTCCCTTCCACTAAGGAGAAATTATCGAGGAAGCACAAGATCTTACCACCTCTCATCAAGTACTGATCGAGAGCATACATACTTTCTTCCGAAAGAGTTTCTGGGTGTACTAGAATAACCATTTTTACTTTGTCGGGTATTTCTTTTACTTTGGGTGGCATCTGCAGCAGCGTATAATCTATGCGCATTTCTGTGATGATCGACCACTCTGGTTCATCTTTAATTCTGCCAGAACTAGGATCCGCTTTTAAACCCAAAACAGGCAAAGCAGACTGAAATAGCACTACGGGCTTCTCCTGCTTTTGAGCAGAGTGCAATAGACGCGTTACGTTGAGCTCCATTTGATCTTCTTCATCTGCAGTAAAAGCAGGAATCGTCATGACTTTATCTTGATAAGAAACCGCCACACCCAAATACATTACGCCTTGTTGGCCAAGTTTAATTTCTTGCAAACCATCAAAACGAGCCGAAGTCTCCCCAGGAGTCCCCGCTTGAGGATCTATCACCTCTAGCTTGAGCTTACCATTTGATTCTTCGGCATATTCACGTAAAAGATCCTCCACACGGCGAGCCAAAGCTTTTTGCTCCATACTGACTCCAGGTGTACTGCGTGAAAAGTAAAAGCGAATACGCCCTGGGCTATCCATTTGCTGAATAACTTTTATGCTTGATTCACTTAGGGTATAAAGCTTATCTTCAGATAGATCGATACGGTAAGAAACATTGCGGAAAATCAAATTCAGAATCACCACACTGACAAATACCAAGCCTATCACTAAAGCCGTAATTGGGCGATTAAATTTATGCGAAGCTTTACGGCAACGAAGGATAGCGACTGTACTTCCGAGGCCAAAAAGCATGATACTGAAGAAATAAATGAAATCCCTAAGGTCAAAGACACCACGTGCTAAGCTAGCAATATGGGGAATGATACTGAAGAAAATTAAAGTCTCGACCACTTCTTTCGGTAAGATGCTATTTAAAACCGCTTCGATACCTAGCTGCTGCATACCTGCAACCATAAAAATCAACATCAAAAGAAAACTACAAATATAGCTCGTCACTTGATTTTGTGTCAAAGATGAGCAAACACCACAGAGGGCTAAACACATCCCTCCAAGTAGCAAACTACCGCCATATCCAGCAATAATTCTTCCCGTATCAGGGTCTCCTAGGTAATATGTGGTCACAACCATCGGGAATGTCAGTAAAAGTGCTGTAGCTAAAAAAGCCCACGCAGCAATAAATTTACCAATAACCGCCTGCCAAACAGTAACGGGCATGGTCAATAAAAGCTCTAAACTTCCGACGCGATCTTCTTCCGACCACATGCGCATCCCCACTGCAGGGATAAAGAATAAGTAGAGATAGGGATGGAAGTCAAAGAGCAGTCGCATACTCGCTTCATTAAGCTTATACCAATCCGCAATCTTAAAACTAAATACGGCCGATGTGACCAAAAAAGCAATCAAAAACACATAAGCTAAAGATGAACTGAAGTATGATTTATACTCGCGTTTGCTAATTGCCTTTACTGAACGAAAAAAACTACTCACCAGTCTGCGCCTCCGTTAGGCAAAGTTAATTCACGGAAATTATCTGCCAATTTATCTCCTCGAGATTTAAAATCGTTCACACTTTCATTCGCCACTACTTCTCCTCGTCTCATCACCACCACACGGGTGCATAAGGCTTCTACTTCTTCTAAAATATGTGTTGAAATCATCACAGCTTTCTCTTTGCCAAAGCCCTCAATAATTTTGCGTATTTCAAATTTTTGATTCGGATCCATCCCGTCAGTTGGTTCATCTAAAATCAAAATTGGCGGATCGTGTAAAACTGATTGCGCAAAACAAGTACGTTGACGGTAACCCTTTGACAAAGTTCCAATATTTTGATAAGCCACTCGATCAAGGAAACACTTCTGAATAACAGCATCGACGGCAGTTTTTCTATCTGCCCCATCAATCCCTCTTAGCTCAGCAGTAAAAGCCAAAAAAGCTTTCACTGACATATCGTGATAAAGAGGTGCAGTCTCGGGTAAATAACCAATTTGTGATTTACAGTACATTTCATTGTCGACCATGTTCTTGCCACAAATTTTCACTTCACCTGAACTTGGACTTAAATAACCCGTAATCATCCTGATAGTTGTTGACTTCCCTGCTCCATTGGGACCAATAAACCCTAAGATGTCGCCTTTTTCTACCTTTAAGCTAACCTGATTCACTGCCCGTATATCACCAAAGTAGCGCACTAAATTATTAACTTCTATCATTATTGTCCTGCCTAGGTATTGTGCATTTATTTAACTCCGCTAAAATAACACCTAATAACAATTTTGAACTCATTTTGCGTACAATTTTTGCGCTTATAGCAAATAAAAAGGAAATATCATGGCAGACTTTAGCTACAGTCCCATCTTCCAGTTTGGTAAAGATGAAACCCAGTACAAATTTATCGGTAAAGAAGGTGTGAGCTCCGTAAGTTGTGGAGATCAAGAATTTCTTAAAGTTGAACCTGAAGCACTTCAAAAAATCGCTTGCGAAGCCTTCTATGATGTCAGCCATTTCTTGAGAGCGAAACACTTAGATTCGCTCTCCTCTATACTCCGTGATCCCGAAGCTTCTGAGAATGATAAGTTCGTTGCGGGTCAATTATTGAAAAATGCTGTTATTGCTGCACAAAAAGTACTGCCTTCATGCCAAGACACTGGTACAGCTATTATCATGGGCAAAAAAGGCGAGCGCGTTATCACTGGTTTTGACGATGCCGAAGCACTCTCTCGTGGTGTTCATGAAATATACACAAGAGCTAACTTGCGCTTCTCACAAGTTGCTCCACTCGATATGTATACAGAGAAAAACACAGGCACTAACCTTCCTGCACAAATTGATATTTACTCCACTCAGGGCGACGAATATAAATTCCTCATGCTCGCTAAGGGCGGTGGCTCGGCCAACAAAACTTATCTTTATCAAAAGACCAAGGCATTACTCAACGAAGATTCGATGCTCGAATTTGTCAGAACTCATATAACTGACTTAGGTACTGCGGCTTGCCCTCCTTATCACTTAGCGCTTGTCATTGGCGGCACTTCTGCGGAGATGAACCTCAAAACACTTAAACTTGCTTCTGCAGGTTACCTCGACACACTACCTACTGAAGGCGATATGACGGGTCGTGCTTTCCGCGATACTAAACTCGAAGAACAGATTCTTCAGATTTCCCGTGAATGTGGCTTAGGTGCACAATTCGGTGGTAAATATTTCTGTCATGATGTTCGCGTCATTCGCCTCCCTCGTCATGGTGCTTCTTGTCCCGTCGGCATGGGTGTTTCTTGCTCAGCTGACCGCAATATTAAAGGCAAAATCACTAAGGAAGGCATCTTCATTGAACAGCTCGAAGAGCATCCAGAGAAATATCTCCCCGACACAGCTAACAATCCAGCTGAAAAAGTTGATGTCATTGACCTCAACCTAGATGATCCTATGGCTGATAACTTAGCGAAACTCAAAGATTCCCCTGTCATGACTCGTGTTAATCTCTCCGGTACCATCATCGTGGCTCGTGACATTGCTCACGCCAAGCTTAAAGAACGCTTAGATGCCGGCGAAGATATGCCTGATTACATGAAGAAATATCCCGTCTATTATGCGGGTCCCGCAAAAACTCCCGAGGGTTTAGCTTCTGGTTCCTTCGGCCCAACAACTGCTCAGCGCATGGATCCATATGTTGCTCCTTTCCAAGCCGCAGGTGGCAGCATGATTATGTTAGCGAAAGGCAACCGCACTAAACAAGTTCGTGAAGCTTGTGGTCAATATGGTGGATTCTATCTTGGCTCAATTGGCGGACCTGCTGCTATTCTCGGTAGAGACGTCATTACTAAAGTTGAAGTTCAAGAATACGAAGAACTAGGTATGGAAGCTATCTGGAAAATCCAAGTAAAAGATTTCCCTGCTTTCGTTATTATCAATAACAAAGGTGAAGACTTCTTCGCTGGTATTTAATCAATCCTACTAATTTCTAGCTTAAAAGCCACTGAGCATCTCAGTGGCTTTTTTGTGTTTCAAAACAAGTCTTTTTCACATTTTTAATCATAAAAATATTTGGACTTTAAGCAATTCATTTCCATAGTAATACTTCAACCTCGTCAATATAAGGAAAGAGAGTTAATGAAAAAGATAGCATTAATTATGTTACTACTATGTTTCGGTGTAAACGCAAAAGACAAAACAGTTGATTACACAAAAGCTGCATCATGGAAAAGTTTAGAGAAATACCTCGTCAATGAAAAAGGACGTAAAATTAAAGGCCTCGATCTTTCAAAAAAAGATTACATCATGATCTACTTCTCGGCTAGTTGGTGCCCGCCTTGCCGAAAGTTCACTCCTGGCTTAGTTGAGTATTATAACAAACATGCTAAAACAGATAACTTTGAACTCATATTTTACACAAGTGATCGCAGCGAAAAGGCTTCAGAGAAATATATGCAAGACTATAAAATGCCTTGGCCCACAGTGAAGTTTAGTAAAATGAAGTATGTCGACTTAGATCAGTTTAGTAGCACAGGGATTCCCCACTTAGTCTTAATCGATAAAGAAGGTAAAGTCTTAGCTAAAGGTCAATCTGTTACCCTCAGAAAAATGGATGAATTAATGGGGCGTTAATTCAACTACAAATAACTCAACTAATCCGTAGTCTAAACAACTGCGGATTTTTTTATACTCATTCCTCAGTTCTTGTGCTAAGTTGGGATAAGTTTCGTACAGACCCATTGTATGTAGTACAAACTTTAGTTTGCTTACGACTTCATGCTAATTAAATCTATATTTGAATTATCTATCACACGCTAAAGAGCTTGTGTGAAAAACACTCTTTTAGGTGCAGAGCACCGATAGAGAGTAGCGTGTGGCGCAGCCACACGTTTGAAAGAAAAATATATCTAAGGTGCATCGCACCGACACAAGATATTGAATGTGTCGGACTTACAGCCCTCTATTTTAGTAGAACTCACAACATGCACCTCACGGTGCACGCTACAATTTGTCGGGCTTTCAGCCCTAATGTGAGCTGTATTTTTGTTTTTCACACAGTCTCTAAAGCGTGCACTACCTACCTCTCCGGAAGTAGAAAAATCTATCTAACAGCCTCATCCGCCCGTGTGGCAGCACAAAAAAAAGCACTGAATAATAAATTATTCAGTGCTTAAAAATGTTCCGGACTTAGCCAGATTGCTATAGGATAGTAAGTATAATAACCTACCGCCCTTACGGAAGTATTTCGCAGGCATAAAAAAAGCATCCAAACTTACGTTTGGATGCTTCGAAAAAAAAGGCTGGCAACGACCTGCTCTCCCACAGTCTTAACTGCAGTACCATCGGCGCTGGAGGTCTTAACTACCGAGTTCGGGATGGGATCGGGTGTGGCTCCTCCGCTGTGGTTACCAGCCGGAAAATGTTGGGAAGAAAACTTAGTGATGATTGAGTAGATCGCAAGACCTAACTTAGTAGAGTTAGTTACTTGTGTGCTTATTATCTTTTTTAGGTGGCATCGAGTTGATGACAACTAAAAAAGAGGTGGACAAGCCTCACGGCTGATTAGTACTGGTCAACTGAACATATTGCTATGCTTACATCTCCAGCCTATCGAACAGGTAGTCTTCCTGTAGCCTTTAGAGGATAAATCCTGGGATATCTCATCTTTAGGGGGGCTTGGCGCTTAGATGCTTTCAGCGCTTATCCTTTCGCGACTTAGCTACCCAGCAATGCACCTGGCGGTACAACTGGAACACCAGAGGTCACTCATTCCCGGTCCTCTCGTACTAGGGAATGCTCCTATCAAATATCCTACGCCCGCAGAGGATAAGGACCGAACTGTCTCACGACGTTCTGAACCCAGCTCGCGTACCACTTTAACCGGCGAACAGCCGGACCCTTGGGACCTTCTTCAGCCCCAGGATGTGATGAGCCGACATCGAGGTGCCAAACCGCACCGTCGCTATGGACGCTTGGGTGCGATAAGCCTGTTATCCCCAGAGTACCTTTTATCCGATGAGCAACGGCGATACCACTTTCCACCGCTGGATCACTAGGTCCTGCTTTCGCAACTGCTCCACCTGTCGGTGTTACAGTAAAGCCTACTTCTACCCTTACGCTCTACGTATGATTGCCGACCATACTGAGTAGACCTTCGAGCTCCTCCGTTACATTTTAGGAGGAAACCGCCCCAGTCAAACTGACCCTCTGAAACTGTCCCCCATCCGGATTCACGGACGTGGGGTTAGATGCCCAGACAGATAAGGGTGGTATTTCACTGACGACTCACAAACGCCTGACGACGCAAGTTCACAGTCTCCCACTTATGCTACACATATCTGCCCGAACAACAATATCAGATTACAGTAAAGGTTCATGGGGTCTTTCCGTCCATCTGCGGGTATCCGGCATTTTCACCGGAACTACAATTTCACCGAGATCCACGTTGAGACAGTGTCTGGATCGTTACACGATTCGTGCAGGTCGGAACTTACCCGACAAGGAATTTCGCTACCTTAGGACCGTTATAGTTACGGCCGACATTCACCAGGGCTTCATTTCGAAGCTTTGCCCGAAGGCTAACCTCTCCATTTGACCTTTTGGCATTGGTCACGTGTCACACCCTATACTTCCTCTTTCGAGTTTGCAGAGTGCTATGTTTTTGCTAAACAGTCGCCCAGACCTCTTAACTGCGACCCCCCTGAGGGGGCACCCCTTCTCCCGAAGTTACGGGGCTAATTTGCCGAGTTCCTTAACGTGGTTTCTCTCGCGCACCTTAGTCTACTCGACCTTCCTACCTGTGTCGGTTTTAGTACGGATAACTAAGCTTCAAACGCTTAGAAGCTTTTCTTGGCAGCATGGTTCCATGTTAGACGGTTCCACCCGAGGGTTTCTTCGCCCCATCACAGTTGGTTCTTATGTAAAGCGGATTTTCCTACTCTACGAATTGCCTGCTTGGTATGACTAATCCATCAGTCATTAACATTTTCCTTCCGCGTCCCTTCATCACTAAACTTAGCTAGTACAGGAATATTAACCTGTTGTCCATCGACTACGCCGTTGGGCCTCGCCTTAGGGTCCGACTAACCCTGGGGGGACGAACCTTGCCCAGGAAACCTTCGGATTTCGGTGACCAGGATTCTCACCTGGTTTTTCGTTACTTATGTCTGCATTCTCACTTCTATGCGGTCCACCTGTTGTTTCCATCAAGCTTCACTCCTGCATAGAACGCTCTCCTACCCCCAGCAAGCTGGGTCGCGTCTTCGGCAATGGGCTTTAGTCCCGATTATTTTCGGCGCAGAATCACTCGATCAGTGAGCTATTACGCACTCTTTAAATGGTGGCTGCCTCTAAGCCAACATCCTGATTGTCCAAGCAACTCCACATCCTTAATTCCACTTAGCCCATCTTGGGGGCCTTAGACGGCGATCTGGGCTGTTTCCCTTTTGTCTATGCGGCTTGTCCCACATAGACTGACTCCTGAGCTCATAAATTTACGGTATTCGGAGTTTGATATTTGTTGGTACCCCGGTAAGGGCCCGCGAAAAATCAGTAGCTCTACCCCCGTAAAGAAGCACTCAAGGCTAGCCCTAAAGCTATTTCGGAGAGAACCAGCTATCACTGAGTTTGATTGGCCTTTCACCCCTATCCACAAGTCATCCAAGCGTTTTTCAGCACGCAATGGTTCGGTCCTCCACCCGATGTTACTCGGGCTTCAACCTGCTCATGGATAGATCACTCAGTTTCGGGTCTACTGCATACGACTTAAATCGCACTATTCGTACTCGCTTTCGCTTCGGCTCCGTTTAATAACTTAACCTTGCCGTATACAGTAAGTCGCAGACTCATTATGCAAAAGGCATGCGGTACATCATATAAAGATGACCCACACTTTGTAGATGTATGATTTCAGGTTCTATTTCACTCCCCTTACGGGGTTCTTTTCGCCTTTCCCTCACGGTACTGGTTCACTATCGGTCACTAACGAGTATTTAGCCTTGGAAGGTGGCCCTCCCTGATTCAGACCGGGTTTCACGTGTCCGGCCCTACTTGGGATACCCGCTATATATTAAAGAAATTTCATCTACGGGACTATCACCCTCTGTGGTTCGATTTTCCAAACGATTCTACTATTTCTTCAATACAATGTTGCAGGTCCCGCAACCCCTAAAAGCATGCTTTTAGGTTTAGGCTCTTGCGCGTTCGCTCGCCGCTACTAGCGCAATCTCGGTTGATTTCTTTTCCTCTAGGTACTGAGATGTTTCACTTCCCTAGGTTCGCCTCCCTGACCTATTTATTCAGTCAGGGATAACTGGACATAACTCCAGCTGGGTTTCCCCATTCGGATACCCCCGGATCAAAGCTTTTTTGCAGCTCCCCGAGGATTTTCGCAGCTTAACGCGTCCTTCATCGCCTGTTAGTGCCAAGGCATCCATCATACACCCTTACTAGCTTGTCCACCAAAAATATTAAAAATAATATCTTCAGCGACACACCTAATTCTTACTAAGTCTTTCTTTGTCTTGTATTCTTTTGGTTTGCGATCTTGGTATAAATTGTTTTTTGGTTTGTTCTTTCAATTATAAATAATTAAAAGACCTCAATTATACTTTGACTCTTTCATTCTATTGTTTTCTTCCTTTCAAAGATCTTATATCGAAGTGGCGTTCTCGCCGCTTGATATTTGAATTATACGATAGTAACGGGGTAATAAGTCTTGTAAAAAAGTACTCTAATCAAGAAGTAAATCTTGAGTCGAGGTTAGTCTTTTTCATTCCTTAAAAAGGAGGTGATCCAGCCGCTGGTTCCCCAACGGCTACCTTGTTACGACTTCATCCCAGTCACTAAGCCCACCTTCGGCGTCTGCCTCCTGCAAGCAGGTTGGCGCAACGACTTCGGGTGAACTCAGCTCCCATGATGTGACGGGCGGTGTGTACAAGGCCCGGGAACGTATTCAATGAGCCGTAGCTGATGCCCATTTACTAGCGATTCCATCTTCATGGAGTCGAGTTGCAGACTCCAATCCGTACTGAGACCGGTTTTGGGGATTCGCTTCCTATCACTAGGTCGCTGCCCTTTGTACCGGCCATTGTAGCACGTGTGCAGCCCCGGGTGTAAGGGCCATACTGACTTGACGTCGTCCACACCTTCCTCCCGCTTAACACGGGCAGTCTCCTTAAGGTTCTCAGCATTACCTGTTAGCAAGTAAGGATATGGGTTGCGCTCGTTGCCGGACTTAACCGAACACTTCACAGCACGAGCTGACGACAGCCATGCAGCACCTGTTTTTGCGCCCCGAAGGGAATTCGACTTTCACCGAACGTCGCTCAATGTCAAACCCGGGTAAGGTTCTTCGCGTTGCCTCGAATTAAGCCACATGCTCCACCGCTTGTGCGGGCCCCCGTCAATTCCTTTGAGTTTTAGTCTTGCGACCGTACTTCCCAGGCGGTACACTTATCGCGTTAGCTTAGACACTGATCCGACTAACCAGACCAACATCGAGTGTACAACGTTTACTGCTAAGACTACAAGGGTATCTAATCCTTTTCGCTACCTTAGCCTTCGTCCATGAGTGTCAGTATTGTGCCAGTAAGCTGCCTTCGCCTTTGGTCTTCCTTGTGATATCTACGCATTCCACCGCTACACCACAAATTCCGCTTACCTCTCACATACTCTAGTCTACCAGTTTCAAATGCAGGTTCAGTGTTAAGCACTGAAATTTCACATCTGACTTAGTAAACCACCTGCGGACCCTTTACGCCCAGTAATTCCGAATAATGCTCGCCACCTACGTATTACCGCGGCTGCTGGCACGTAGTTAGCCGTGGCTTCCTCTGGGGGTACCATCATCGTTTTTCCCCCCTGACAGATCTTTACAACCCGAAGGCCGTCTTCGATCACGCGGCATTGCTCCGTCACGCTTTCGCGCATTGCGGAAGATTCTCGACTGCAGCCTCCCGCAGGAGTCTGGGCAGTGTCTCAGTCCCAGTGTGGGTGATCGTCCTCTCAGACCACCTAGCCGTCATAGCCTTGGTAAGCTTTTACCTTACCAACTAGCATAATGGCACGCGAACTCATCCCTAAGCGTAACCTTTAAATATTAGATCATGCGATCTTATATTCACATCCGGTTTTAGCAGTCGTTTCCAACTGTTGTTCCAAACTTAGGGGCAGATTATTCACGCGTTACTCACCCTTTCGCCACTTTCCATTCACCGAAGTGAATTTCTCGTTCAACTTGCATGCCTAATCCATGCCGCCAGCATTCATTCTGAGCCAGGATCAAACTCTCCAATCAATTGATTGTGTTTGTATCCGACTTAATTACTTAAAATATTTCTATTGAGTTTTCTCTCGAAAAAATTAACTCTTAAATCATAAATGATTTAGGAGCCCGTTACTATCATATAATTCAACTATCAAACATCTTCTTTTTCTTGCTCGTAAAGCGCGCTTTCGGCTTCGTTTTGTCCCCGTCGTTTCTGACGAGGCCCTTAGGTTATCCCCAGTTCTTTTTTCCGCAAACCGCTTTTGAATCTTTTCTTAACTTTTTCTTGATTTTACAGCGTCAGCAACAAGCCTACTTAGAGCCTTTTGTTGATTAGCAATAACTTAGGGAGATTAGAAGTTTTTCATTTTTTTACTTAAGTTTCGCTAGTCCTACTTAGTTTCTCTCAAGCTAAGCTCATTTCACTATAGATTTGATTATCCTGAGCTCTAAAATATATTCAAAATCTAACTAAAAGGGAAGAGTCATCATGCTATCTATCATTAGCGCCATGGATAAAAATCGCCTTATCGGCACTGGCCAAGGTTTGCCTTGGAATATAAAAGAAGAGTATCAGCGCTATTTAGCCACGGTAAAAGGGCATCCCATTATTGTCGGTCGTAAAACTTTTGAATTGTCCGGCAAAGATCTACAGGAAGAGAAAGTCTTTATCTTGTCTACAAGCCAAACTGGTGACAATTACTTCTCTAATATAGAAGAGGCCATAAAAGCTTGTGGTGATGATGATATTTTTGTCACTGGTGGCGCCGAAGTTTATAAGCTAGCGATGCCTTTTGCTGACACCCTATATATAAGTGTCATTAAAGGTGAATATGAAGGCTGTATTTATTTCCCCGAAATTGATCCAAATACCTGGACTATTATTCAGCATGAAGAATGTCCAGAATATGATTATTATATCTACAAGAAGCTTGGTAACTAAGGATTATTACTAATATAGCACCTAAACTCTAGGCCCATTATATTACAATCATTACTATAAAACTTACATTACCTTTAAACTAAAGGCCTAAATCTGATAAACTGGGATGATCAATGGGTCTTGGCCCTAATTCCCAAAAAAACTTACGTTCGGACTCACTAATGACCAGATCATTTATACTGGCAAACCTAGTTTTCATTTGACCATTGCTATCAAACTCCCAGTTTTCATTGCCATATGATCTGAACCATTGTTTATTGATATCATGCCATTCATAGGCGAATCTTACTGCTATTCTATTTTCTGAGTAGGCCCAAATCTCTTTAATCAACCTGTACTGTAACTCAGTTTGCCATTTCTTTTCTAGAAATGCAACTATTTCGTCTCGACCATTAATAAATTCGGATCTATTTCTCCACATGCTATCTTTGGTATATGCCATTGCAATACTTGCTGCTTGTTTAGTATTCCAAGCATTTTCTGCCATACGTACTTTCGCTACTGGAGCTTCTTCGTTAAATGGTGGAAATGGAGGTTTTGATTCATTCATCATTAGAACTCTTTTTTGAATTTATTAATGGTCGTAATTACCCGAATTTTTACCATGCTTTGTAAGGCAAGAATTTTCCATTTAGGATTATTTTTACTCTATCGCCTTTGGGGTCTTCTTCTCTTTCAATGTCAAGTTTAAAGTCAATGGCACTCATAATTCCATCACCAAACTCTTCTTGAACAACCTGTCTTACACTTTCACCATACACTCCCGCGATCTCATAAAAGCGGTAAATTAATGGATCTGTTGCAACAGTCTGATCCCATATCTTAGGAGGGAATTCAGACAAAGCCTTTGTAACTTCGTCATCTAATCCTAAAAAATCGCTAAGTATTGTGGCTTTTTCAGGAACTATACTATTCATACCTAAGCATACTGAGGCTAAATAAACTGGTGCCACACCAACTTCACTGGCTATAGCCTCCCATGTTAGCTCCTTGCTTTCCTTAGCTGCGATTATTTTTTCGGTCATTATTGATTTATCCATATTACTTTCTCCAGTTTTTAATTTTATTAATTATTTAGTTTTGATTTTGGTTTTAATAATTGTTCAGTGTTTAATGTTTTAATTTTATTCTCCTTGTAGTTAATTTAATTATCTTGAGTTGGGTCAACGGTTATAGGACTCTTCCGAACTTTATCACCGGTGAAATCTGAAGACCGCTCCACTAGAAATTTGATTAAATGTTTGCGGATTTTGTAATAGCCAGGGTCATCTATTACTTTACCTCTTTCCCTAGGCCTAGGGATATTGACAAGAACTTCTTCGGCTATACAGGCACCTGGTCCATTTGACATTAATATAATTTTATCGGCAAGTAAAATTGCTTCATCTACATCATGGGTGATCATGAAAACAGTCTGTTTCGTTTCATTCCAAATTTTGATGAGTTCGTCTTGAATATTCCCCCGTGTCAAAGCATCTAAAGCTCCAAAAGGTTCATCAAGTAAAAGTAGTTTTGGATGAGTAGCAAATGCTCTGGCAATACTAACTCGCTGACGCATCCCCCCTGAAAGTTCAGATGGCTTTTTATTGACATTTTCACCCAAACCCACCATTTGCAGATATTTTAAGCTATGTTCTTCGACTTCCGCTTTACTTTTATTAGGAAAACGAGCTTTCACTCCAAAGGTCACATTCTTTAAGGCTGTCAGCCAAGGTAAAAGACTGTAATTTTGAAATACAACGCCCCTATCTAAACTAGAACCTACTACTTCTTTACCCTCCATTGAAATGTAACCTGTCGTAGGCTTATCTAGTCCAGCTAAAACATTGAGAATCGTCGACTTACCACACCCAGAATGGCCAATAATACAAACAAACTCGCCTTTCTCTATTGTGTAGCTAATATCATCAAAAACTACATAATCAGAATCTGTCTTTTTACCTGGAAACTTTTTGCTCAAACATTCTAAGGTCAGAAAGCTCTTCATAATTTATTCCTCATAGACCACGAGCCGAGATAATGCATTCAAGATTAAATCCAAAGTCATCCCCACAAGGCCTATCATTATAATTGAAAAAATCACACTATTTAGGTCAAGGTTATTCCATTCATTCCAAACGTAATAGCCAATACCTGTACCCCCAACGAGCATTTCTGCTGCAACAATCACTAACCATGCGATCCCAATCGAAATTCGCATGCCAGTAAAGATGGTTGGCGCCGACGCAGGAAGGATGACACAGAAAGCCGTTTTTAACTTACTGAGCTCGTGAGTTTGAGCGACTTTTATCCAGTCTTTTCTTACATTAGATACACCGAAAGCTGTATTGAGTAACATTGGCCAAATTGAACATATAAAAATTACAAAAACTGCTGATTTTTCTGAATCTTTTATGATAAATAATGCCAAGGGCATCCACGCAAGTGGCGAGATTGGTTTGAGTATTTGAATGAAGGGGTTTAGAGCTTTATACATCAACTCAGACATCCCAATTACAAATCCTAAGGGTATGGCTATTGCTGCGGCAGCGCCAAAACCAATCAAAACTCTAACGAGTGAGTAAAAAAGTTGAATACCTATACCCTTATCGTTGGGTCCTGCATCATAAAATGGATCGCTCAATTCTTTGTATGCATGTTTGAAAACTTTTGAAGGAGGAGGCACTCTGGCCTCCTTGTCTTCACCGCCCATTAACAATGCAAACTCATCGAGTTCTTCAGTCGCTTTAGGTGCTTGATTGAAAACTTCCCAAAGAGCGAGCCCTACAAACAATATTACTATTGAGAGGAAGGCCGCCTTAATATTTAAGGAGCTCAAGATTTTACCTTTTTATCGAGAAGCTATTGATGTATTCTTCTGGCTTAGCGTAATCAAACTCTTTACCCATTATTGTATGTTTTTTGTATGTTGTCTTAGGTGGTTCAAAACCTAATTCTTTCATGACTTTTGCCGTGTCAGTTGCAATGTATACCTGCTCGGCAATAGCTTTATAGTCAACATCACCTTTAACATAGCCCCAACGCTTCATTTGAGTTAAAATCCAAATTGCCATTGAGTGCCACGGGAATGGGTCGAAATCAATCCTGTCTGGTTCATTGAATACTTTTCTCTCTAAACCATCTACATAACGACCTGTTAGGACCTGCCTAACGACAACTTCTGGTTGATTGAGATAATTTTTAGGGGATATAGCTTTCGCAATGTCTGCTCTATTTTCAGCTTTAGCAGAAAACTCTGTAGCGTCAATAATAGATCGAAATAATGCTCCAAATGTATTGGGCATTTCTTGAGCAAATTTTAATGGGCACGCAAATGCACAACATGGGTGTCCTTCCCAAATATCTTTTGTAAGCATGTGAAGGAAACCTACTTTTTCATAAACAGCACGCTGATTAAAAGGGTCTGGAGATAAATAACCATCTAAATTACCCGCACGAAGATTTGCGACCATTTCGGGTGGTGGAACAACACGTATTTGTATATCTTTGTCAGGATCTAAGCCATGCTCTGCTACGTAGTACCTAAGTAATAAATTGTGCATAGAGTAATCAAACGGAACACCAAACTTAAAGCCTTTCCAATCTTTGGGGTTTCGCTTATTTTTATGCTTGGTATGTAAGACAATTGCTTGTCCATTTATATTCTCAACCGTTGGCATTATATAAGGTTCAGCAATAGATCCTGCCCCCATGGTCATTGCTAAAGGCATTGGTGTGAGCATGTGAGAGGCATCATATTCGCCATTTAAAGACTTATCCCTTGCCACAGCCCACCCAGCTGTTTTTATCACATCAACATCTAGTCCGTATTTATCATAGAATCCCATGGGCTTTGCCATGATAATAGGAGTCGCACAAGTAATAGGCACAAAACCAATTTTTAATTTCTTCTTTTCCAGCTTCCCAATAGATTCTTTTGCTTGAGCCTTGAGGTCATTCATGGGGAACATAGTAGATAATACCGATGCGAATGTCCCCGTACCCACTAACTTCAAAAAACTTCGTCTACTAGCATCGTTATGACCAAAGATGCCTCGAATCAGTGCACTCTCTATAGCACGATCAAAGTAATCATCTGAACTTTTGAGACCTTCATCAGTAGTACTTTTATTAAAATCTTTGGAACTTACCGTTTCCATACTTTCCGCTTGTTTCTCAAGCGCGATGGTTCTCTCTTTGTCTGTTAACGGCACCATAGAAGACTTCTCAGCACAACATGATTCACATTTGCAGTTTACGGTGTGTGTTAGACTTTTGTCCCCATCAAATGGGTTACCTAAACTTTTAATACTCATTCTGAATTCCTTAACTTGTTTTTATAAATAGTTAAAAAACCCTTCTCTAAATTCGCCAGAATTTTATTAATTACGATATTGTTATCTTTTTTGTGAAAAATACTTTTAACGTAATAGCTTTAAATAAAATCCATAAAAAGTAATATTCAAGAAAGAGGACGATAAAAAGTAAAGAAACTTAAGCCCCCCTATAGAAAATCAATCTTGAAATCCATCGATTATTTTTTATAAAAACATGATTAATAGTCACTTACTTAATTGTGTGATCTACTTACTCTTGTGCATTATATTGTTGCTCAAATCCTCTCTACATACTCTAATTAGCTTGTGAAACAGCAAAACACATCGTGGCTAAGCGACTTCTAATATGATCGCAATTATGAAGAACTTTGCTTGCAGTAAGTTGAGCATTGCTTAACAATTTAAATATATAGTCGAAAGACTTAACTTTGCCCTCATGGATTTATCGTGTATTATAGCGCACTTTTAAAATCATTTGGAACTTAATATGTCTGATAAAAAATTTGAAACAAATGCGATTCGCACCCAATGCGAACGCTCTCCACACCGCGAACACTCGGCTCCCATCTACATGACTTCGAGCTTTACTTTTGACGATGCCGAACAAGCTCGTGCGTTATTCGCCGATGAAATCCCGGGAAATATTTACACTCGTTTTTCTAATCCCAATAATAACGAGTTCATTGATAAGCTCTGCCAAATGGAAAATTGTGAAGATGGCCTAGCTACTGCATCAGGTATGGCGGCGATGTTCGTTACCCTCGCGGGTCTCTGTAAATCTGGTGACCATATTGTTGCTTCGCGCTCACTCTTTGGTTCCACTCACCAAATCCTTACACAGATTTTACCACGCTGGGGCATCACGCATACTTATGTTGATATCATGGATTCCGCGGAAAACTGGGAAGCTTCCATTCAAGAAAACACCAAGATGATTTTTATTGAGACTCCTTCCAACCCAGCTCTCGACCTCATTGACTTGGAGTGGTTAGGTGGACTCGCGAAAAAACATAATGTTCTCTTCGCAGTTGATAATTGCTTTGCGACTCCTTACCTCCAACGCCCTGCTGATTTTGGCGCTGATATCGTTGCGCACTCCGCAACAAAATTCATCGATGGCCAAGGTCGCACAATTGCAGGTGCTATCTTAGGATCAAAAGAAGTCATTCAAGAATTGCGCTTCTTTGCTCGCCATAGCGGCCCATCACTTTCTCCTATGAATTCGTGGATCTTGTCCAAGAGTCTCGAGACTCTTGCTGTACGCATGGAGCGTCATTGCTCAAATGCCCTTGAGCTTGCTCAATTTTTAGAAAGCAGTGATCATACTGAATTTGCCAAGTACCCCTTCTTGCCTTCTCACCCACAACATGAGCTCGCCAAGAAGCAAATGGGTTTAGGTGGTGGAATTGTGACCTTCGAAATTAAAGGTGGCGTTGACCGCGGCCGTAAATTCCTCAATGCATTGAAAATGTGTTCCTTCACTGCCAACCTTGGTGATACTCGCACGATTGCGACTCACCCGGCTTCAACAACTCACTCAAAATTGAGTGAAGAAGATCGCATGGCCGTTGGCATCAGCCCTGGTCTTGTACGTATTTCGGTGGGCCTTGAGCATATCGACGATATTATTGCCGATATTCAACAAGCTTTCGAGGCTTCACTCTAAGGTGAATCCAAGCATTTATCATGACCAAAAAGGGAGAGGCATTTTGCCTCTCCCTTTTTTCATATGCTCAGCTCATTGAACTTGATGAATCACTTCGAACGACTCTTTCAGTACATCCATTGATTCTTTGCTATAGAGAGATTCATCTATAATAATTTTTTTGAGCTTCATGTTTTGTAAAGCTTTTATATTTCCAAGATCAATTTCTCGCACCCAACAGCCACTTAAATTAATTTCTTCTAATTTGAGGCCGGCAATCTGCCAAAACTCAAAAAACGGCGTGTGGCTTAAATTCAACTTCTTCAATTGGAGCCCCTGCAAAACATTAAGCGAACTATCACCCATACGGCTTCGAAACATTCTGTATCGCGTATGAGATAAATCTAAAGAAAAACCATTTTTATAGGGTACTAATTGGCGTTCCAAGGGCGCCGTATTCCAATAATTATTACTCATCATCAACATCGCTTTTGCCAATGGCCAGTACTGTTCTGGGTTACGTTCCAAGGGCTTCCGACGTCTCATATGTTCAAAATACAGGGAAGGAATAATTAAGCGTTGAGTATGAGACAAATAATTAATGACCTCAGCAAGTTCGGCATCCGATAAAATCTCAGGCTCTTCTTTAAGGGCCCCATACTCGGAGCACACCTTTAATAACTGACGCACCTCTCTGGACGAAGGCGCTTTTCGTAAAAATCTCTCTGCTTGATTAAATTCTTGCAAAATGAAATGAAGTATTGCTAACTTAAAATGAATTTGTTTTTTTGTCTTAGGCTCTAATTCCCACTCAAGGGCTTGGCTTAAGACCACTAAGCTTTCTCGCGGTTTTGAAAGATCATTACTTTGAGCGAGTTCTTCTAAGAGTTGTACGAGATCTCTATTCTGTTTTTGAGTCAAGTCTTGTTCATTTTTGTAGAGTCTCAAAGTTTCTTCTGCCACCGCTTGCTGGTGAAGTGCTGAAGTTTCAGCTTCTAGTGCAAGCTCGCGTTCTACTTTGATTTTCTTAAAAGAAATCAAAAAGAAAACCGTGAAACTCAAAACAAATATGAGTGCGGCTCCCAAGATCAAACGATTGCGCTTAAAAAGCAAAATCATCTGCTTATAAAAACTGGCATTCTCTGCGCTTGTCGCAAAACCTTGGGTATATTTATTTAAATCTTCTCTGAGGCTTCTGACATCTTGATAGCGCTGATTTGATTCATTATTTAAAGCCTTACGACTAATGGCGGCTAAACTTTCTACTGGCTCCATATCAAATTCGAAAAAATCTCCCCTGCGGGTTCGATCAATCAATTCAGTCAAATCTCCAGTCCCAAAAGGACTTTTATAATCTAAGATTGAATAAAGTAGTGCTCCCAAAGAAAAAACATCTGTACGCTCATCTTTTTTGCCTTTGGTCTCCAACTGCTCTGGCGCCATAAAACCCGGCGTCCCCTTTAACTCTCCATTCAGCGTCATGGTATTCAACAAATCTGGGTCTAAGTCTAGAGGCCAAGCATTTTCAGTGAATTCTGCCTCTAAATCAGAATCAATAATTTTACTCAAACCCCAATCACATAAATGGACTTGGCCATAATCATTAATATGAATATTGTCTGGTTTAATATCGAGGTGGACTACATGCTGAGAGTGCGCGTATGCCACCGCGTCACATATTTTTGAAAACACATCGATCAAGACTGCAGAAGTATACTTCTTTCTATAACTTTCATTTCCTGAAGAAAGGCCTTTGATGATCGCGCCTAGAGTTTCGCCCATCAACAATTCCATGATAAAGAAAGGTTGACCACTTTTGTCTAGGCCAATATCATAAATGGGAATAATATTGGGGTGTTGAAGGCTAGATGTTAAACGCGCCTCTCTGAGGAAGCATTCAATTTCAGCGGAATTAGCGACTTTTGATAATGTCGCTTTCGCCACCCATCGTCCTGTCCATAAATCCCGTACTCGGTAAATGCTTTTCATCCCCCCTTGAGCTAAAAATTCTTCATCGACATAGCGAGAACAATCTTGTTTTAAGTCGTGCTGTATGGGAAAGGCTAAGGATAATTCTTGCTCAGAAACATCATCAAGATTCGCATTAAAAAATGCGCTCAAGTTTTCATCTAGTGAATTGACATTCTTTTCGAGTTTAGGATTCATGCTGAGTAGTTTACTTGTATAAATGAAATGACACAAGCAAAGCTCACAATTGAATTGTTCTCAAAAGTCGTTAAGCTAAATCTCAACCAAGTACTGGAATAGCTACTCTCATGCCAAAGACCTATCGAACTCGCCATACCCTTCTGGATCGTATCAAAAACCCTAATGATGCTGATGCGTGGCAAGAATTTATGGAGTTTTATAAGTCATATATTTATGTTATCATTCGATCAATGAATATAAAGGCTGACGATGCTGATGATATTTTACAGCAAATCAGTTTAAAGCTATGGAAGAACCTTCCGCAACATCAACATGACCCCGAGAAAGGCAAGTTTCGCGCCTGGGTCAGTACCGTAAGCAAAAACACTGTCATTAGTTTTATTAAAAAGCAGCAAGTCCTCACTCAAAAGTTGGATATACTCCAACAAAAAGAAGAAATGGATTACCTGCAGTCGATAAAAGCCCCCGAAATTGAGCAAATTGCCCAGAAAGAATGGGAAGTTTTTATCACCAATACGGCATTGAGAAAACTAGAAGAGTACTTCACCGCAAAAGCCATTGAAGCTTTCAAGCTACATCTACAAGCTATTGAAGCGGCGGAGATCGCCAACACGCTTGCGGTATCCCGCGATTCAGTCTATAAATATATTAGTCGAGTGAAATTACGCTTTATTGAAGAAATCCAAAGACTTAAAGAGGACTTAGACATTTAGCCTTCAAAGAATTTTCACACGATTAAAAATATGATTTGAGCACCAAATTTTATGGTGCCCAAAAATCAGAACTCTATAGGGAAGGTTCCTTCCAATTGGGGATTCCACCTGCAGCTTTTTGCTTTCTATAGAGTTCAATAAAAGGCTTACCAGTATCTAATGGTGCATCTTCATTCACCATGAGTGGACGAACTTCTAACCACCAAGCATCGAATGATTTCAACATTTCAGCAGCAATTTCAGGATATTGAGAACTTAGGTCTTTAGTCTCACCTGGATCGGCCTCAACATCATACAGAGCCTTACCTACCAAGCGCCATTTTTCATTGCGAACCGCAAATTTTTTATACTTCGAACCCTCTGGAGTCGTATCCCCTTTGCCCCAACGGTCCCCTGCACCCGCTTTATTCCAACGACCTGCGTGAAAAAAAGTATTGCGATCTTTCCACTCAGTTTTTGGGTCTTCAATGAGTGGAACTAAACTACGTCCATCGCGTCCAGCAGGAAATTTGCCCCCTGCCATCTCGACAAGGGTTGGAACCATGTCGTAATGGCGAGCCATACGATCCACGTCCACTCCAGGCTTAATTTTACCCGGTAAACGCATGAATAAAGGTACGCGTGATCCGCCTTCATTCGTACTTCCTTTACCGCCTTTCATACCCGCATTAAAAATTCTTGAACCGACTGCACTACCATTATCAGTCATATAAATCAATACAGTATTATCTGCTAAATCCCATTTCTCGAGCTTATCCATGAGCAAGCCCATATTTTCATCGATGTTGGTGATCATCCCAAAAAAAGCTCGTTGCTTATCTACTTTGCAGTCCGTTGCATACATTTCTTTGTAATTGTCCGCCACGATAAAAGGTCCGTGAGGGGCATTCGTTGCGATGTAAGCAAAAAAGGGCTTCTCTTTTTGCTCTTTCATCCAGCCTAAGGCCTGCTTAAAGAAAACATCTGTGCAGTAACCCTTGGTTTTGACAATTTGACCATTGTGTTTAATGAAGGGGTCAAAGTAACTTGTTCCTGGAACTGCACCTTGTGTCCCAGGATAATTTTGACCAATACCACCAGCGCCATGAATAAAGACTTCATCAAAACCACGATTATCGGGTTGGTACTCATCGTCATCACCGAGGTGCCATTTACCAAATATACCTGTTGTATATCCTGCTTCTTTAAGCATTTCTGCTACCGTTGTTGTCTTTAAAGTCATGCGCTCACGTTCAAGTATCGTGTGGGTAATACCATTTTTAAATGGAGCATTGCCAGACATAAGAGCGGCACGAGTAGGAGCACATGTAGGACTTGCATGAAAATCGGTAAAACGAGTGCTTTGAGTATAGAGTTTATCTAAATTGGGCGTCTTCACAAAGGGGTGGCCGTGGCAGGCTAAATCACCATAGCCTTGATCATCCGTCATCACCAAAATAATATTGGGCTTAGAGCCTTTCAGGGTTTTTTCATTATCTGCAGACATGACTGCCGGCGAGGTCGTGGCCAATAAAGATAGGGCGACAAAAAACTTATTTAACATATGAACTCCTGTGTTTATTAAAGTCAGTTATTGAATAAGTACTCTTGAGAATAAACAGATTGGATGCCCAAAGCAAGTTTTTATAAAAAAATGTCTTAAGTCCTTCAATAAGCTTCCATCATTAATAATGAAAAAACTAAGATTTATGATTGCCTCGGTAACGACTATCAATCAATTGAAGCTTTGAATCGCGGTCAAGTTCATAGACGTCGTAATCTCGCGCCATATGGAGATCTTTATGAAAAAACTCACTGGCTTCATCTTCTATTTCATTAACACATTTCATCCCTTTGCGGGGCTTAGTGATGAAACGGGGGCTAAAGTGAGTTAAGATAAGATTTTTTACGGCATTTTCTTCTGCGATTTTCGCAACGCGCTTGGCTGTAGAATGCCGACTTTTAAAGCTGAGGCCCGCCATCGCTTCTTCCGTATGCGTGGCTTCGTGAATCATTACTGCCGCAGCTTTTAAATAATCGCCAAATAATTGTGGACGATCATTATCGCCACCAATTAAAGCAACTCGCCCTGGCTGTGTCTCTCCCACATAATCCATCCCATTGACTTCTCGACCATCATCTAAGGTCACCATCTCGGAATTCTTTAATTTTGAATAGATGGGGCCAGGCTTAATGCCATCCTTAATTGCCTTAGCTGAATCAAAGGAACCGGGTCGATCTTTTTCTTTCACCACATAACCCCATGAAGGGACATCATGTGAAAGACGGACATTATAAACAATAAATTCATCGTCGGAGAATAACTCCCCTGCTTCATCGAATTCGGTAAAAGTAAGCGGTGCACTCAAATTCACATAAGAGAGTTTGAGAACTGTTTGAATCATTTCTTTAATGCCCTTCGGCCCATAAATATGTACTGCTTCTTCACCGCCACTCATTAAGCCACGGCTCGTCAACAAGCCAAAGAGCCCATAGCAGTGATCGCCATGCATGTGGGTGATGAAAATTTTATTGAGCTTGGGGAGCGACAAAGACGACCTGAGAAGTCTTTGCTGAGTTCCTTCTCCACAGTCAAAAAGCCACCAATTTTTGCGCCCCCTAGGCATAAAACCTAAAGCGGTCACATTGCGCTCTATTGTGGGGCTTCCAGCCGAAGTCCCTAAGAAATGAAATTGCAAAACAAAACCTCTGCTTGTATACTTTCTTTCACAATAAACACCCTGAGCATCTTTACAAACACCCGAGTTCAATGCATGACAAATTTTGATTACCTTCCCAATCGCCACAATACCGGATCCTATAAATGGGATAAATATAAAAATACTGACATCATTCCTCTTTGGGTTGCCGATATGGATTTTGTTTCTCCTCCCTGCATTAGTGAAGCCCTAATTGAATCGGCACAATTCGGTATTTTTGGTTATTCAGAAGCCACCGAAAGCTGCTCCCAAGCCTTTATAAATTATGTGAAAGAACACCACCAGATCGAGCCCAAAGCACAAGAGCTCTTTTGGCTCCCCGGTTTAGTATGTGCCTTGCATGCCGTTTGCCGTGCCTACACGCAGCCAGGCGATGAAGTCATTACGTTCACTCCTATTTATCCCCCTTTCCTCTATGCCCCAGGCAACTCAGGAGCCAAGACGGTTGAAGTTCCCCTCGACCCAAAGACTCATCGTCCCAACATGGATCTTCTTCGCTCTGTTATTAATGAAAAGACTAAAGTTCTTCTCCTTTGCAACCCTCACAATCCTGTGGGCATCTGCTTCAGTAAAGAGGAACTTGCGGATATTGCAAAAATTTGCCTCGAAAACAATATCGTTTTATGTTCGGATGAAGTTCATTGTGACCTCGTTTTAGATACCGAGATCAAACACCATAGCATCGCCACCATATCTCCAGAAATTGCTCAACAGAGCATCACTTTAATGGCTCCGAGTAAAACTTGGAATATCGCTGGTCTCGGCTGTTCCATTGCTTACATCCCCAATGATTCTCTTCGTCGCAAATTTATTCGCGAATGCCGTGGCAAAATTCCAGAAACTAATATTTCCGGTCTCGTAGCCGGCGAGGCAGCTTATCGCGATGGCGAAGCTTGGCGCTTAGAGTTACTCGACTACCTGCGTGGCAATCTCAAAATCATCATGGAATTCGTTGAAAAACACAGCGATAAAATCAGCATGCAAAAAGTATCTGCGACTTACCTCGCTTGGCTAGATTTCCGTCAGAGTGGTTTAGCGAATCCCGCAAAAGAGCTAGAAGCCGCCGGAGTTGGACTCTCCGATGGTAAAGATTTTGGTTTTGCAGGCTACATGCGTCTGAATTTTGGTTGCCCAAGAAGTCTTTTAAAAGAAGCTCTCCAGCGAATAAGTGATTGCATTAATTAAATGCACTGCTTTGCATTTGTGTATCTCTTTATTCCTGTTAAGTTCAAAGCACTAAATAATTGGGGTTTGAATGAAATATATAAAACATATTTGTTTTCTCGGGCTAATTGGCTTGCTCTACGCTTGCTCAAATTCTTACCGTCATAATCCATCTGCCCATAAGCCA
This sequence comes from Lentisphaera marina, assembly GCF_028745505.1. GTDB lineage: Bacteria > Verrucomicrobiota > Lentisphaeria > Lentisphaerales > Lentisphaeraceae > Lentisphaera > Lentisphaera marina. The sequence continues at coordinate 456,051 of NZ_JAQZZL010000001.1, forward strand.
TACATCCCTCCGGCTCCAGCTAAATTACCCGAGGCTCCTGAGCCCAAACCTGAAGAGCCCACACAAGCCACACCAAATTATCTTATCCACATCGTAAAAAAAGGCGAGACCTTAAGTGCTATTTCAAAGCGCTATAAGACAACAGTTAACTCCATTGCTCATACCAACCGGCTGAAAACATCTACCATTCAAGTTGGGCAAAAACTTTATATTAATAGCTCTTACAATCCCTATAAAACTTCCCGTAAAAAGCCCACTCTGCCTAGCCAAGTCAGGGTTGTCCCACGCACTTCTTGGTGTGAGACTAATATGAAAAGCAACGTCAATCCGATGGGGCGTATTAAAAAGATCACCGTTCATCATACCACTGCGCCAAAAAACTTAGCCAAAATGAGCGATATTCAATACCTCAATATAATTGAAAAAGCCCATAAAAAGAAAGGTTGGGCCTCAATTGGCTATCACTACATCATCGGTCGAGATGGCACCATCTACCAAGGTCGCCCTATCAATTATCAAGGCGCCCACGTCAGCGGCGCTAATTCCAATAATATTGGTGTCTCTCTCATCGGTGATTTCAACAAAAAACTTCCCAACCGCAGCCAACTCAATGCGCTCAATACAATGCTGGGCTACTTACGTAAAAAGTACCAACTCCCCGCAACTAAAGTCTATGGACACAAACACCTCGGAACTTCAGAATGCCCTGGGATTCAGCTCGAAAAATGGCTCATTCAATACAGAAAGAAATAAGTTAATCAGTAGCAAAACTCTGCCAGCGGTAGATTCTGACCACATCATCAAAGCAAGAATTACTCTGCTTCGATGAGTCAGTAGAGACTTACTCTTTAAAATTTAAAGACTCCACTTGTCCATTCATCGATTTGCGCTGAGCGCAATTCTGTGAGGCCCAAAGACTCAAAATGACTTTTTATTTCAGGGTATTGCTCAGTCAAAATTCCCGCTAAGATTAAGCGTGAATTTTCGCCAGTTTTCAAATGCTTCATCAACTTATCTGATGCTCCCAATAAGACCGGAGCTAGGATGTTAGCCGCAATTATATCGTACTGCTTGCCCAAATCTAAAGTCGTTAAATCCGCTTGAAAAACATTAATGCGGTCAAGAGCATTGATGTCTTCAAAATGACGCCTCGTGCAATCAACTGCCTCGGGATCATAGTCAAAAGCTTCCACCGGTGCGCAACTGAGACGATCTGCCGCAAGTGAGAGGATACCTGAGCCACAACCAGCATCTAAAAAGGACATGCCCTGTTGAACAGCAGAGGCTTCATCAATAAATTGTAAGCAAGCTTTAGTAGTTCCGTGATTGCCCGTGCCAAAACTCATACCTGGGTCAATTTCCAAAACGACTTCATCCGCTTCTTGAATTTCATATTCTTCCCAAGAGGGTTTAATCACAATGCGATCGGATACTTTCACCGTATGAAAAAATTTCTTCCAAGTCTCTGACCAATCTTCGCGCAGCACTTCCTGAGCAATAAGATCAACTTCATCCGTATCGATAAAGCTCGCCCAATTTTCCAAGGCATTTTCTAAACGCCCTTGAACTTCATCGCGCTCTGCTTCCGTTTCGTAATACAAGGACATGCGAGCTATATCATCGTCTTTATCAAAATATGATGTGGGATAAAGCTCTTCCATGGGAAGCATCTCATCTAACATCTCTCCTACTGCAGTGTTTGTTAAAAGACTAACTACGTATAAAATTTCTTGGGGTTTGCTCATATTAAATCCTCGTCACTAAGCTGTTTCTCTAATCCATCTGCGACTTGGGCTAAGCGCGTTAAGACTGTTTTCTGTTCAGCTGGCGAAGATTCCCGTTTTATGGCGTAATGCAAGCTTAAAGCTCGAACTCCGCCCTCTTTGTCTTCTATTTTCAATTCCCCTAAATCTAGGCTCTTATTTAGACTATCGAGCTGCTCCACAACCTCATCTTCAGCTGGTCCGCATTCCGTATAGATATGGTAATGATCTCCCTCTTCCATCAAAATCATTTCATGCTTACGAGTTAAATCCGTTTTTAGAACAAATGAGAAAAACGCGCCCTTATCACTAAAGGCAATAAGGTCGATTCCCAACAAAGTACGCAAGTCCGCAAAGGGGTTAATTGAATCGTCAGGACTAATTTCACTAAGTTCGCCACTAATATCTTCTTGCGCCGCTCTAATATCCCATGTTAATGAAGGATAGTTTTCCATCACTTGTGGCAGAATATCTAGAGTGGCTTTATAAGAATGCTTTTTCATAACCTGCAAAGCAGCCCAAATACCATTTTCATGAGCATCAACACGAGCCAAATAATTCATTAGCAAAGGGCACACTTCATCTGCCGGTAACAGAGCGAGTTCTTTTCGTGCTTGGAATCGTGAATTAAAATCTTCTAATGCACTAATTAATTGTTCTATTTTTCCCATGGTCAAGGTCCTCTACAAAAGCTATTTTTTAAACTTGCAATACACTAAAGCTACATTACTATCTGTTCAGCTTATTTCTAAGCCCTAAGCGGAGAGATGACAGAGTCCGGCTTAATGTGCTCGCCTGGAAAGCGGGTGTACTGGCAACAGTACCGAGGGTTCGAATCCCTCTCTCTCCGCCATTTTTATTCCTCCCTGCGACAAGATGGTTTAGTGATCCTATCACAATATAACGAGTCCAAATGCCTCCTATTCTAAAAGTTATTATTGCCTCAATTCTATGGGGCGCTTCTGGTGTTTACGTCAAGGAAGCCGATAACATGCCCGTAATTGCGATGGCGTTTTTTCGTTCTTTAATCCCTAGCCTATTCATTTATATTTTTCTAAAAAATGCTAAAACGCCTAAGAAAATACTCCGCAAAAATCATAAATGGATGCTTTTCGCTTCCAGCCTCAATAGTGCCAGAACAGTTCTTTTCTTTATTAGCTTTGCGCATACCACGATTGGCAATGCTCAAATCACTTTATATAGCTGGCCAATCTGGGCGGCGATCTTAGCTTATTTCTTTCTAAAAGAGCATCTATCACGTGTTCAAGTAGCTTTACTCTGCCTGACATTTTTGGGCCTCATTTGCATTTTTAGTCAAAGTGAATTGAGTTTGAATAACCATAATTTCATTGGAATTGCCGCCATGGCACTGAGTGCTTTTTTACATGCCTGTTCAATGATTATTTTCAAAAAATATGGCGATGATTACAAAAGCGAAGAAATTGTCTTCTTCCAAAATATCATGACACCTATTTTACTCTTTGCTTTCTGTGTCCCCTTATTTGCAGAACTCAGCATGAAGCAAGTTGTCATTGCTTCTTCATTTGGATTTATTAATGGAATTATTGCCTTCTCTCTCTTTTTCTCAGCACTAAAAGAAATGAAAACGGCGAATGCGGCTCAAATCACATATATCGAACCCATTTGTGGCCTCATCTGGGGATACTTTCTTTATCAAGAACAAATTGGCTTCATGCAAATTTTAGGTGGTTCACTGATTCTAGGCTCAACCTTCATACTTTCATCTCTGAAAAGTAAAACGCCCTAAGAAACATCCTTGTCACTAAGAGCACTAAGCGCCACCGAATGTAGTGGTGTGTAACCTCGAATATTGGCGATATCAGGATTTGAACCATGATCCAAGAGTAGCTCAACCACTTTTAAATCACCCTTCAAGGTGGCAAAGTGCAAGGGTGTGTCCCCGTGGTGATTCTGCATCGAAGAGTCTGCACCTGCTTCTAAAAGTATTTTGACTGATTTAAAACACAACTCTTGGACAGCAACATGCAAGGGTGATTCACCATAAAAATCTTTGGCATCTATATCGGCTTCTTGGCCGACTAAAAACTGCATGACTTTGGGGTAGTGAATAGCCACATGAATCGCTCTGCGGCCGTCAAAATCATGTGCCTTTATATTTGGTTCTTCACGGTTTTCCGGGAAAGGCGTCCCTAATTTTCAAGAAAAAGTATGTACTATCTCTGTAACCGTATGCCATTCTTTTGATTACTTTGATTGGGTCTTGTAAAGTTTAGACACAATTATTAGTGTTTAATATGAAGAATAAATACATAAATCGTGCTCATATTACTGAAAAAAAGTTCCGAGAAGTCCTTAAATTTTTTGCCGCAGATTTTTCGGTCTCTCAAATCAGTGATTTAACACACCTTAGTAGGGTTACAATTAATAACTTAATTCAAAGAATTCGGCAACGAATCTTTAGTCTAACTTGTGAAGAAAATCCATTATTATTAGGAGATATAGAAGCTGATGAAAGTTATTTTGGAGCCCGTAGAGCAAGAGGTCGCCGAGGCCGTGGTGCCAGTAATAAAATTAAAGTTTTTGGACTTCTAAAAAGAGAAGGGAAAGTCTACACTGAAATAGTAAATGATGTTTCAGCTAAAACACTATTAGGTATTATTAGAGGTAAAGTTGAACTCGAAAGTGTGATTCACACAGATGGATGGAAAGCTTATAATGGTTTAGTTGATCTAGGTTATAAAAAGCATTATAGAGTTATTCATAGTGAGAATGAATTTGCGAATAACAAATCCCATATTAATGGAATTGAGTCCTTCTGGGGGTATGCAAAACATCGGCTCACAAAATTCAAAGGATTGAAGTCTGAGTACTTTGATTTACATTTAAAAGAATCAGAGTATAGATTCAATAACCGAAAGCAAAATTTATACAAAATTTTGCTTAAAGAATTTAGAGAAAATCCGCTCTAAAGTTTACAAGTCCCCTTTGATTTTATTATTCATACCTTCAAGAACACTTGTGTTTAATGGAAACTTAGAGGATGCTAAAATGCCTCGTACGTAGGGTCTTAATTTTCTCGCAAAATTTTCAAGAGGCTTTATTCCTGATTCTTTCACTTGCTTAAACCAATACCTCCAGTTATTAAAGGCTTCTTTAACTGTAGGACAAAACCATATATCTTTTAAGGCCTGCTTCATCATGTAAACAACAGCGAGAGGCTTATTGGCTTGTAGTAATTCTTGAAGTTTAATTTCTTGAGAACCGCGAAGATTAGATTTATTTTTCAGTAATAACCAGCGTCCTTGCTTGACTACTTTTCTCGCTTTTTTGTCCTCTTTCAACTCATTAGCTCGATCTACACGAACTCGATCAATAACTTCACGCCCATATTTTGCTATTACATGAAACAGATCATAAACGACCTCGGCGTGTGGACAGTGTTCTTTCACTTCCAAATCAAAAGATGTATTCATATCCATTGCGACTGCTTCAATATTCTGACAGTACTCACCGAGTTCTTCAAAGAAAGGTCGAATATTTTTCCTGGACCTCCCTTCTCCAATCCATAGAACCTGCTGTGTATTTGCATCAGCAATCACAGTTGCGTAACGATGACCTTTGTGTAGAGCGAATTCATCCATTACAAGCTGCCTGATTCTACTATAATCTGGCTCTGTAACTTCACGAATTAAACGGCCCTTATCAATATCCTTTACCGTTGTCCAATGTAATCCTAAAAGGTTCGAGACATGACTTATGGGAAGAATGCGGCACAAAGCTTCAGTATAATTCTTCAATCGTTTTGTCACCCTAGAATAAGGTGCTAGCCACGGTATGTGCTCAGTTCTTACTCCACATACTAAGCAATTAACTCTACGTACTTGTATTATTAGATATGTTTTATATTCGAAACATGATAAATCACGTACCTTACGTTCGCTTATATCATGTATAGAATTGCCCATGAGGCCACAACGTCCGCAGCAAGCCGTTTTATGAGGGATAAGCTTAACTCTAAGTTTATCTCTATCTATATAAAAATCTTCAACTGCGAAACCTTGCCAAAAATTTGAAAGGAAGTTATCTGTTAACATAAGTCGTTCTCTTTATTTTGTTTAATTGTGGTAAATCAAACTTAATCATGAGAACGACTTTTTTACTAATTATTGCAAATCACGCAAATCCGTGAAGAACCTTATATTTGCGCCACAGGCAATGAGTTGTTCAACGGCTTCCAAGGCACCTTTTTTCGACGCTAAATGCAATGGCATCGCTCCGACTAAGTTCGCGTACTCTGTGTTGGCTCCCGCCATGATCAACATTTTGATCATCCTCGGCATCGTCCATGCTATGTGCAGGGGAGTGTTGCCCTCTTCGTTAGGAATTTCTATATTCGCTCCACAAGACATTAAGCATTCTAGGGTTCGTATTCTTCCACTATGTACGGCAACGTGAATAGGAGTGTCTCCTGTATGACTTCTCGTATTAAGGGGTATACCAAGAGAAGATAAGTACTCAATAATATTATCTGAGCCCGCTTCTGCCGCTAAATGCATAAGCCCAAAACCATTTTTTTGTCTATAGTTAATTAATTGAGGGTGTTTTTTAAGCAGGTTTTTTAAGCTAGTTAAATTCCCCGAACGCATACTCGACTTAACAGCACTATGCAGTTCTGCGGAGTATTGTTGATGGACAACTTGTGCACCACCGCCTAAAAGGTATTTCACACTATCAAGATCTCCTGCAGACACTGAAATATCCAAGGGTGTTTGGCCCGCGTCATTAACCCGATTAGGATCAGCTCCCGCTACCAAAAGCGACGCCATTATATCCTGTCTTTTTAAAGTTTTCATTGTGATCTCCAGTATGTGATTATAAAAATAAAATCGTGCTAGCATGCAAACACAAATAATTTAGAAATTAAGTTCTAAGTTTTTTAAATATCTGTTAAATCATTAACAGCACATGATCACAAAAGAGCCCTTTTCTGGTGACCAAAAATCTTAAGTAAACTTTTCATTATGGGCTTTAAACTGTAGTGTTTGTCAAAAAAATTGTAACTACCCCAATGTCATATTTAATAAAGATCCTTCTACAAACTATTTTAGTATTATTTACTTTAAGTCTTTGCTATTCATGTACTGGACTTAAAGCCACTCACAATACTTTTGAGGCGGCTCAGCGACCAACAACTGACGGGATCTGGACGGAGCTCAATTTTAAGCATAACCGTAGTTTCTTCATGCCCCTAGACAATCATTTTGATTCACTAAAATGGCGTCTGCGTGCGCTAGAATCGGCGGAGTCCTCCATCGACATACAGATTTTTTTATGGAAAAAGGATCATTCAGGTAAACTCATCATGTCAGAAATTTTAGCCGCAGCGGATCGTGGCGTGAAAGTTCGACTATTAATTGATGACACCTTCACTATTCAACAGGATCAAATCCTTACCAACATCAATCATCACCCCAATATTAATATACGTATCTACAATCCTTTCAAGAGACGCTACAACTCCTTTAGCATGCGCTTTTTAATGAATGTCACTGAGTTTTCTCGTATCGATCACCGCATGCATAATAAAGTTCTCATTGTAGATAATCATGTAACCATCATGGGGGGACGCAATTTAGGCGACGAATACTTTGGCTTGCACCCCGACGCCAACTTTCGCGACATGGATTTGTTGGCCAATGGGAATATAACCCCCTTTATTAGTACTATTTTTGACATCTATTGGGCTAATCCCTGGTCATTCCCTGTCGAAAAAATACTTCGCAAAAGGCCTAAGGACATAGAGATTAAAACCCGTCCTCGAACCCTCTTTTTTCCCTTAAATGAAAATCATCAACAACGAATCACTGCTTGGAAACGCTTTAAAGAACAAGCTACTGAAGCGGAATACTCTGTCCTCTATGACTTGCCTTTAGAAGCTAATCCTAAAAACCGTACTGATGACAACTTTACCTTAGATATTTATAAACTCATTTCAGATGCAAAAAGTAGTGTCGATATCATTAGCCCTTACTTCATTCCCACACCTGAATTAGAAGAGGCTATTTTTAATGCAGAACAACGTGGAGTAGAAGTTCGTATACTTACTAATTCTCTACAATCCAACAACCACACAATTGCTCATAGTTTTTACCGAAAACACATGGAGAAATATGTCGATAGTGGGGCTGAGTTACACGAATATCGCGCCTGGGCAAGAGACCGTAACTTATTTATGTATCCTCCAAGCGAAAACAAGACTCTTGGTCTGCACGCTAAAATAATTTTAATTGATGATGATTTGAGTCTAATAGGTAGTGCCAACCTCGATCCGCGCTCACTCAACATCAATTCTGAACTCGGAATTTTACTAAAAAGTGAAAAACTATGTGCTCAACTACGCAAATTATTAGAAGTCGATTTTCATCCACGGAATTCTTGGAAAGTCGAATACAACCAAGAAGGCAATATCCTGTGGCGGGGTGATGACAAAACCCTTCATAAACAACCACGAAACTCTAGGCTCCAATTATTTGAAGCCTGGTTCCTCGGTTTACTCCCTGTAGAAAGTAAAATTTAAAGTTTATTTTTTGGGGTATCTAATTTTATCAAATTCTAGACATTGCTCCGGGAAGTCGATAGTGATTGGCGCTGCTAAAGGTAAGCCTAAACCCTCACGACTTTGCCAAGCACTAGTATCACCTTGGGCAATGCTTTTATTCAGTACGTAAGCATAAAAACTTGATTGGCGTTTTCCTTTAGCATCAACAAAACCTGTGTAAAGATCTTTTTGACCCGCTTTTAAGCGAACTTTAAAAGTTACTTCTTTAGCACCTGCAGGAATATCTTTTTCTAGATCAATATCATCTACTTTTATGAAAGCTTTCACAACACCCATCGGCTTTTTGGCTTCATACTTTTCATTAATACCCTTGTCGGCTTCTGCTGCCCAGCGACGTACAGAAATCTCGTACTCACCATCACTTTGTACACGGACAACCCAAGGAGCCAAATGATTACTATTACCATTGACACTTGGTTGATTCCATTTGGGCAAGCCCTCTTCAACCATTTGGTCATGAGACGTTAAAGTCACAGGATTCTCTTCTTTTGCGCCAATAACTAAGGGACTGAAAATGTGGTGCTCTGAAGATAGGTCTGCCCAACGAAGGTCATAAGCCGCTAATAAACGCTGCATCACTTCTGGATGCTGACTCGAAACATCATTCTTTTGCGCAGGGTCTTTACGAATGTTATAAAGTTGCTTAGCATTGAGTAAACGCCACTGATCGCTCATCACTGCTGTATTTCTCCATTTTTCAGGTGTCTTTACGCGTTGTGATTCAACCATGAGGACGCGATCTCTTAAAGCTGCTTTATCGCCTTTGATAATCCCTTTTAAACTCGTCCCATCAAAATCAATTTTTGGCGCCTTTAAGTTCAGCATATCAATTAAGCTCGGTAAAATATCCATATGTGCAGTCAATTGATCGATATCGCGAGCACCACTGATATCTCCATTAGGCCAAGAGAAAATGAAAGGAACGCGGTGACCACCATCGAAGTTGCTATTTTTAGCCCCCGTCATACCTGCATTAAAAACTTGCACCCCTGATGATGAACCATTATCTGTCGTATAAACTAAGATGGTGTTGTCTTCGACTCCCTCAGCTTTTAAAAATTTGCGGAGTTCGCCAAAGTTATCATCAATATTTGTGATCATTCCAAAGAAAGCTTCGAGCTTCGTTCCTTTGACTTTAGTCGTATTGTACATGTCCAAATATTTTTGCGGGGCACGCATAGGACCATGAGGTGCATTCGGCGTGATATAAGCGAAAAATGGCTTTTTCTTATCAATTTGAGTTTTCATGAATTTTTTGGCTTCATTGAACCAAACGTCCGTGCAAAAACCTTCAAATTTTACGAATTCACCATTGGCGTAATAAGTGTCATTGAAATAATCATTTCCCCAATAATCGGGAACTTGGCCAACGCCACCCGCACCATGAGTAACCACATGAGTAAAACCACGGTCTTCGGGACGGTAGGGGTAAGCATCGCCTAAATGCCATTTACCAAAAATCCCTGTGGCATAACCATTGTCTTGTAAAATATCTGCCATCGTTACTTCGCGCTCACGCATCAAGTGACGCCCCTGAACCGTGTGCCAAACGCCGACGCGAGCACTGTAACGCCCGGTCATTAGAGCGGATCGAGTCGGTGCGCAAGTTGGATCGACATGGTAATTAGTTAAGCGTGGAGATTCTTTCTGAAATTGATCTATATGAGGCGTTTTAAGAATGGGGTTACCGTGGCAGCTCAAATCGCCATAACCTTGGTCATCGGTCATGACAATGATAATATTAGGTTTGTCTTGTGCGCTTAAAAAAGTCCCTAAGACAAAGGTAACTAAAGCTAATAACTTATTCATCGTGTCTCCGTTTATTAAAATTTTGTTGTTTTTACTATGATAAGTTAAACTAAAAAAGTGACAATAAGTTACATTTCTCCATGTGTTTAAAGTTTAAAGTTGACTATTCAACCATTGAATATTGTAAGTTTTTGGCAAATGATCATTTATGTGACAGAAAAGAAAGCCATATAAGATTGCGAAAAAATGAGATGGATTAATATTGGGTGACCTAAACAATACCCATAAATTATGGAGACAAAAATGTCACAAAAAGTTTTAATCCCAACAAAACTTTCTACGGCTGCAAAAGGCATTCTAGAAGGCAATGGTTTCACTGTTGTGCAAGAGCCTGGCGTAGACCTCGTTGAACTCGCAAAAACGCATAGCGATACAGAAGCTATGATCCTTCGTAGTGAGAAACTCACTCCCGAAGTTATTGACCTATATCCAAATCTAAAAGTTGTTGTACGTGCTGGTGCAGGTTACAACACAATTGATATCCAATACGCTCGCAGTAAAGATATCACTGTAATGAATACTCCAGGCGCTAACTCAAATGCTGTTGCTGAAGAAGCTGTAGGCATGATGATTTCTTGCGCTCGTTTCTTCATCGAAGGTGACCGCTCAACTCGTGCTGGCGAATGGAAAAAAGCTCAACTCCAAGGTTTCGAACTCACAGGTAAAACTGTCGGTATCGCTGGCTTCGGTAACATTGGCCAACTCCTCGCAAAACGCCTCAGTGGTTTCGATGTTAAAATCCTCGTTTTCGACCCCTTCGTTTCAGAAGACAAGCTCGCTGAATTCGGTGCAAAAAATGTTAGCCTCGAAGAACTCTTCGCTGGTTCTGATTTCCTCTCTCTTCACATGCCTGCGACTAAAGAAACGGCGAACATCATTAGCACGGATCTTCTCACTAGCATGAAAGATGGTGCGGTTCTCGTTAACTGCGCACGTTATGAAATTCTTGACGAAGAAGCTCTTCGCGAAGTTAAGAAAACAAAAACGATTTACTATGCAAACGATGTTTATCCAAAAGACGCAGCAGGCGACAAGTCAATTGCCGACGTTTCAGACATCATGCTTCCTCACTTGGGTGCTTCTTCAATCGAAGCTAACACTAACGCTGCTGTTATGGCCGCTAACCAAGTTTCCAATTACCTCGCAAAAGGCATCAGCGTCTTTGTAGTAAACAAAGTTCTTCCAGACGGACTCGCTCCAGAATACCAAGAACTCGCTTACTCAGTTGCTAAGGTCGCAAAAGCTTGGATGGGTGATAGTCAGCCATACGAGATCAATATCTCACTTTATGGCGAACTTAAAAAATTCGACAAATTCCTCGTTCCTGCAATTATTGCTGGCGCATCGGCTAACGATAAAATCGTTAACGCTGAAAAAGCTGCTTCAATTCTTGAATCACACGGTATCAAACTCGACGTTCGTGAAGTTGATGATTCCAAAAAATATGGTGAGTCAATCACTGTAGACCTCATCAAAAGCAACAACTCAAAGCTCGAGCGCCTAAGTGTTCGCGGTACAGTTGCTGAGGGTAACATCATTATCTCACGTATCGATGATTTCGACAAGCTCTACTACGCAGCAGATGGTTTTAGCACTGTGTTCATCTACAACGACCGCCCAGGCGTTCTTGCAGACATCACACAAATCCTTGCTAGCGAAGGTATCAACATCGAAGATTTGCGTTCACCGCATAATACAGAGAAACAGCGTTCCATTGCTATCGTTAAAACTAACAACGAAGTCAGCAATGACGTGATCAACAAAATCAATGCGAAAATCGACAGCGAAGCAGCTTTCCAAGTTAGCCTCTAAAACGATTCTCTAGCGATTTAAAAAAGCCTCCCAATGCGGAGGCTTTTTTGTTTTATATTCCTCCTTAAAACCATGCGGTGAAATGACTTGAATTTGTGCATCATGCTTTTACTGTAAGCGCCAAATTTTAATCTTATCTTTTAGGTCCTCTTTATGATCGCTGTATCCAACCTTTCAATCCGCTTCGGGAAGCGTACCCTTTTCGAAGAAGTGTCTGTTAAATTCTCACCTGGCTGTCGCTACGGTCTTATTGGTGCCAATGGCGTCGGTAAATCAACTTTCATGAAAATCTTAGCTGGTGAACTCGATTCGTCTACTGGACAAGTTTCTATTGATTCTGGTTGTCGCATGTCTTTCCTACGTCAGGATCACTATAAGTATGATGACTTCAAAGTTATCGAAACTGTGTACACAGGTAACGATGAGCTTTGGAAACTTCACCTCAAACGCGATGAACTTTATGATCAAAGTGATAATGGCACCATTAGTGACGAAGACGCAGACTATCTTTACGGTGACTTAGAAGCCGAATACGGCGAAAAAGGTGGTTACACCATGGAAGGTGATGCCGCCAAACTTCTTACAGGTTTAGGCATCCCCGCAGACGAACATCACCGTAAAATGAACGAAATTTCTGGTGGTCTTAAACTACGTGTCCTCTTAGCTCAAGCACTTTTTGGTGATCCCGATATCCTCTTACTGGACGAACCTACCAACCACCTTGATATGGATACAATCGAATGGCTCGAGAATTTCCTCAAGCGTCATGAAGGTACTGTGATCGTTATTTCTCACGACCGTCACTTCCTCAATAGTGTTTGTACTAACATTGCCGACTTAGATTACCAAGCCATGCGTTTATTTACTGGTAACTACGATGACTTTATGATTGCCAATCAGATTCAACTTGAACGTCAGCAAAGAGAAAATGATAAGAAAGAAAAACGTGCCGATGAATTAAAAACCTTCATCTCTCGTTTCGGTGCCAATGCCTCAAAAGCAAAGCAAGCCACGGCACGTCAAAAAGAACTCGACCGTTTACAAATCGAAAAATTTAAGCCTTCCAGTCGCGTCGCACCTTACATCCGTTTTGAAGCGAAGACTAAAATTGGTGCAAAAGTTATTCACGCAGAAAAGCTTTGCAAGAGCTACGACAAGCCCCTCTTCAAGGACTTAAACCTGCACATGAATAACGATGAAAAAATTGCTATTATCGGTACCAATGGTGTAGGTAAAACGACTCTTCTCAGAACTCTATTAGGTAAGACTGAACCCGATTCAGGCATACTTGAAATTGGTCAAACTGTGGAGCTTTCCTACTTCCCTCAGGATTCTCAAGAGGTACTTGACGAAAACATGAAAGCTATTGATTGGCTAGGTAAATTTGCTCCGGACGAAGGTATTACCGAGACTGAACTACGTGCTGCCATGGGCCGCATGCTCTTTAAAGGAGAAGACTCCCTTAAACCAGTGAATGTTTTATCTGGTGGCGAACGCGCCCGTTTAATCGTTGCCTCTATGCTACTTGAGGGTGGTAACTTCATCGTTCTCGACGAACCTACCAACCACCTTGACCTAGAAGCGATTGAATCACTCAACTATGCTTTGACACTCATTCCCGAACCCGTGATTTTCGTGAGTCATGACCGTGAATTTGTGAATTCTTTAGCTACTCGTATCATTGAATTACACGGTGATGGTACTTTTACAGATTACCCAGGTAACTTCGAGGAGTACGAATCATGGAAGAACAGCCAAAAGAAGAAATAGACTCACTCGAGAATATTCCTCGCAAAGAATTTGTCCCCAATTTTGGGGCCAATGATTTGCCTATAAAAAAAGATGATCGCCAAAATGGCCCTAAGCTCTCGGATGAGAGCTTGGCCTCCGTCCCCCACTTGCTCAGTTCTAAGCAACTGACTATATGGGGTATTGTGGAAGCATTTGCCATTATCCTTCTCCAACAGGCCCTCATGATCATCTTTACCAAAATCTTTGGTATTGGACTCATTGTTGCGGCTTCCTACGCTGCCACGGTCATTCTTTTTTATTATATCTTCCGCAGCTATATCATGCAGAAGTCATTTAAGATTGAGAAGCAGGGACAAAAGATTAAGGATAACTTGATCCTTATTGGTCAAGGTATATTCCTGTGCTTTCTCGTCGCTTTTGCCTATGACTTTATTCTTAAGCTTTTAGACTACACGCCCAAAGCTCAACAAGTTGAACTCTTGCTACAGCAAAAAGATTTCAGTCTTGTTGCCGCTTATTTCATGCTAGTTTATTCCGCTCCCGTTTGGGAAGAAGTGGTTTTTCGTGGCATCCTGCAAGATGGCTTAGAAAAAAGTCTTTCGCCCACTACTGCAATCATTTCTACTGGAACTATTTTTGGACTCATTCATTTTGACCCCGATCAAATGATCCCACTGATTTTACTCGGATGTATTTTTGGTTGGATGTACCATAAGAGCCAATCCATCTTCCCTTCCATCATTGCCCATAGTGTTGTTAATACCCTCGGAGCCGTGAATCTATTTGGTGGCTTTGATAAATAAATCACTCAAAGAGTGTAACAAAACAGCTGTTTAGAACAATAGTATAGTGACAGTGAAGGTGAAATTAATAAAAAAATGTCATTATCACCGTCTAATTCTGTTAACTTTGGGAGTAATAGAACATAAACTTTATTAAATAGTCGGCAGATTTTACCTAAGCTCGACGATCTATAAGTACAGGGTGCATATTTCACTGCCGTCACATGCTTGATAAACAGTAAAATTCCCGTATGATTAGTACATAAAACTTTCAACTACTAAGAACACAAAGGTTCCTATGAGAAATAATAAACTTTACCTCGTCATTTCTTCTCTCTTTTTTAGTTTTGCGGCCTTCGCAAATGAAGCCGCTGCCCAGGTAGATCCTGACGCTCAACAAACCCTATTCATGAAGTTTATTCGTGCGATCACTTTTACTTCCGATGGCAACATACCCGATTTTTTCATTTTCCTTGGCCGTCACCACCCACTCATTCTTCACCTCCCCGTTGGTCTTCTTGCCGTTATTGCCTTTCTCGAAATCTTCTCTTGGTGGAGAAAAGTTGAAATCTATGACGAAGCCATGTATATCCTCTGCTGGCTTGCTGCACTCACTTCCGTAGGTGCTACTTTCTTCGGTATCTTACTTGCCCTCCCAGGCGGTTATAATCCCGAACTTCTTTCACGTCACGGCTGGCTCGGCATGGCCGTTGCGGTTGCCGCAATTATTGCCCTTTATTTGAAGCACCACTACCGCAAAGACAAAGTTATGGCTAAGCGCCACCGTTTCCGAGTCGCTATTTTTGTAGCCTGTGTGATTATGGGTTTTGCTGGTCACGATGGTGGTTCACTCACTCACGGTACTGAATACCTCTTTGAATATGCTCCCGATCCTCTTCGTAAAATGACTGGTCGCGAAGCTAAAAAAGTTAAAAAACTTGATGAGGACTCAAAGAAACCTAGAAAGCTCCCTTATTTCGAAGCCAAAGTTCTCCCCATTTTCGAAGCTAAATGTGTCTCTTGTCACGGTGATGAAAAAATGAAGGGCAAACTCAAACTCAACAATATCCTGGGTATCATGCGTCGCTACGACAAAATTATTACTCCTGGCCACGCAGATGATTCTGAGCTCTATGCTCTACTTGTCACTGATGATTTAGAAGAGATCATGCCTCCAGAAGGCAACCAAGCTCTCACTGCTGATGAAATCAAAATCATCGAAAATTGGATCAATGCTGGCGCCTCATTTAGCGATGTTGAACTCAAGCCAATGGCTTCTCCTAGTCCCGTAAAAGAAGCGGAAGTTAAAGCCGAGGAAAAGCAAGAGGCTGAAAAAGCTCCTATCGACCTCGCGAACATGACTGTGGATCAAAGGTTTGTTCACGAAAAAATCATTCCTTTCTTTGAAGCGAAGTGTACAAAATGTCATGGTGAAGAAAAAGACAAGGGTGATGTTCGCTTACATACTGTAGAAGTCATTAAAGCCACTTTTGAAGATGAACTCATTGTTCCTGGCAACCCAGAAGACTCTTGGCTCTACGATTCACTCATTACTGATGACGAAGACTCACTCATGCCTCCACCGAAAGAAAAGAACCCTGCAACTAAAGAAGAAATTGCCATGATTAAAAAGTGGATTGCAGATGGTGCAAAAGGCTTAGATTAAGTTTTAGTCGAACACTCATAGGCTTAGTCCATGTGCGACTGAGCAAATAAACTCAAAAATACCGCCTGCCTAGGCGGTATTTTATTTTATTATGATCAGCTCATGCTAAAGTAGCCAAAATTGTAAAATGTACTGGAGTCCAAGCTAATGGATAAAATGACTGCTTTAGTCGACTTTCTCTGTCTCGATGAGGAATGTGGCAAGACGGTGAACTTTAATGTTATGGAACTTAAAGAAAAAGAAGGGCTTCTCACTTGCCCTCACTGCTACCGTCAGTACTCCTTTTCTGATAGTAGCTTCATCGACAAATTAGAAAAATTGCGTAACTTGCTCATCGCAGTTAAAGATGCTGAAGATATTTTGGGAGATGTAAACGTCGGCGTTAATACGATTGCGGGCTCCGCAAAAATCCCCTACCGCCTTTTACTCACACGTATGAACACCGTGATCACCCTAGAAGTGGGCGGCTTTAAAATTGATTTTAACTTTAGAGTCGAACCTGCTAAGTCAGGCGACTTTCACTAAATATTATTTGAGGAGATAGACATGGGAAAATTATTTGGAACTGACGGTGTGCGTGGACGCGCTAATGAATACCCCATCACACCAGAAATGGCCTTGCGTATCGGTAAAGCCATCGCTGCAGTATTTGGTGATTTGAAAGGAAAAAAATCTCGAGTTATCATTGGTAAAGATACGCGTTTATCTGGTTACATGCTCGAGACCGCTCTGACTTCTGGTTTAATCTCTATGGGCATGGATGTTTATCTCGTTGGTCCGATGCCTACTCCGGCCGTTGCGCTCTTAACTCGCTCCATGGTTTCATCTGCAGGCATTATGATTACTGCCTCCCATAATCCCGCCGAAGATAATGGCATTAAAATTTTTGGAAGTGACGGCTTTAAATTAACTGATGCAATTGAGAATAAAATTGAAAAACTTATCCTTTCCGAAGGTCCTATAAATCCTGAAGCTGGTGCATCCGTTGGTAAAGCCTATCGTATTGATGATGTTGGTGGTCGCTACATTGAATATGCCAAAAACTCAGTCGACCACATGGATTTAAGTGATCTTCGCATCGTTCTCGACTGTGCCAATGGTGCAGCCTATCATCTATCACCGATTTTAATGAAAGAACTTGGTTGCGAAGTCATTAAAGAATACGTAGAACCCGACGGCCTCAATATCAATCACAACTGCGGAGCTACATACGCTGAACGCTTAGCGGATTCAGTTAAAAAATACCGTGCGGATTGTGGTATCGCTCTCGATGGTGATGCTGACCGCGTCATTTTTACTGATCATGAAGGCACCGTAGTTGATGGCGATCGCATTATTGCAATTTGTGCTCTAGCCATGAAAGAAGCGGGAACCCTTACTGGCAATGCAATTGCTGTAACTTCCATGTCTAACATGGGCTTGATAAAACTTATGGAAGAAAATGGCATCAAATGCGTCGTTACAGACGTTGGTGACCGCCATGTTATTGCGGCTATGAGGAAAGATAATATCAAATTAGGTGGCGAGCAGTCAGGCCATATCATCTTTGGTGATTATTCAACTACTGGCGATGGTACTGTAGGTGCTTTACGTGTCCTTCAACTCATGAAGAAAACAGGTAAAAAATTAAAAGACTTAGCCTCTGTCATGGAAATATTCCCACAAAAATTAGCTGGTGTCATGGTTAAAAGTAAACCGGCACTCAATACTCTACCTGGCATCACTGGACTCATTGCTGAATGTGAAAAAGAACTTGGTAAAACGGGTCGTTGTATCTTACGTTATTCTGGTACCGAAAAGAAACTTCGTATTCTCGTCGAAGCCCAAAACAAGAAAGATGTTGATAAGTGGATTAAAAAATTTGTTGCACAAGCTGAAGAGGAGATTGGCGCATGAAGTTTGATTTTATCGCAGGTGAAAACCCCAGTTATTTCGAAGCCCTACGTCACGATGCTAAAATAAGTGAACTCACTATAGCAGGCACAACTGTTCGCCAAGCTCAAATTGATTTTCTCGAGGCTGCCGATCATGAATTCTCCAAAGATGCTCCCGATATATTACTAGCGGACAACTTTTGGTATGCTCCTGAGGATTTAGAAAATTTTTCTCGTGGTGAAGAACTTTCCGAAAATAGCTTTGCTCTACGCTTCCCCTGGGATTTACTCAAACTCAACGAAATCTTAGTCGCTCATATCGATACTGATTTTATCCAAGCCAAAGTTTATGATGGAGCTCTAAACGAAGGTTTTCTCTACGCTGGCGAAGGTACAAAAATTCTTCCTGGCGTCTTTATTGAAGGCAACGTGATCATCGGCAAGAACTGTAAAATTGGTCCCAACTGCTACATCAGAGGCAATACTTCCATCGGCGATAATTGCCATATTGGTCAATCTGTAGAAATCAAAAACTCTCTTATCATGAACAACACTAATGTGGGTCATTTATCCTATATCGGTGATTCTGTTTTAGGTGATAAAGTGAACTTAGGTGCAGGAACTATTAGCTCTAACTTACGTCATGATGGTGCCAATCACCGCTCAGAATTTCACGGCGAACTCATTGATACTGGACGTCGCAAATTCGGCGTAATAGTAGGCGATGGCGTTCACACGGGAATCAACACCTCCTTTTATCCAGGCCGCAAACTCTACCCAGGTGTGACAACTCTTCCTGGAGAGATTGTTCAAAAAGACCTAAAAGCGTGAATGACCTCCAGCTTTCCCTTTAAACTTAGCCTCGCTCCCATGGAGGGTGTCACTCATCCCCTCATGAGAAATCAAATTGCCCAGCATGGCGGTTTAGATCTGCTATGCACTGAATTCATTAGAATCTCTAGTCACAAGCCCTCCTTACGATCACTTAAGAAACAAATCGTAAAATCTGGCGATATCCCCCTGTCAGTTCAAATCATGGGCAATAATGCCGAACTCATGGCGGAATCCGCAAAACTTGTCGTGGACTGTGGTGCCGATGTCGTCGACGTCAATATGGGCTGCCCCACTAAGCGTGCCGTCAAAGGTGGCGTCGGCTCTGCCATGCTCAAAGACCCCAAGCTTTGCTATAGCGTACTGGCCTCCATGCGCGAACAAGTCCCCTGTGCACTCTCCGCAAAAATTCGTGCCGGCTTTGATAACAAAGAGGATGTTTTTGAGATCCTCAAAGCCATTGTCGATTCCGGCGCCGATTACCTTGCTGTACACCCGCGCCGACGCGTGGATCATTACGAAGGTCATTCTGACTGGCGAATTATTGCCGCGCTCAAAGAGAAGTCACCTATTCCCGTCATCGGAAATGGCGATGTTCGCACCGCAGCAGATGCCATACGCATGTTCAAAGAAACTCAATGCGATGGCGTCATGATTGGTCGTGGTGCGCTTGCTAATCCTTGGATCTTTTTGCAGACCTCGCAAATCCTTTCTGAGCAAGAAGTTTTCATCCCTCAATGGCAAGACATCTACGAATTTTATAAAGGCATGTGTGATGCTTTTGAGGACTTTTGCGCCAATGAAAGTGGCGCTTTGAACAAGACTAAAGAAATGTTAATGTACTTTTCTTTAAATTTACCTGATCCAGCCCCCTTCCGCAAAGCTATAGGCCGTAGTCAATCACTAGAAGAAATGATGAACAAACTCCATAACTTACTAAAAGAAAACCAAGAACTTTGTGGCACAGAAATATGCTCCATAGGAGTGTTATGATTTTTCATCTCCCAGATGTTTACGAAGCCTATCAACGTTGGAAACTTAATCCAACGGATAAATTGATCTGTTCTCAGTTCATGATTGCCAAACTACCCAATCACTGGGGTTACGTCATTAGCTCGGGGATTCGCGTTCTGGCTGAACACCTGCAAACTTTCGAAGCCGATGAAAAGTTTTTAAATGACTTAGAAAAAGCTCTCAAAACTTGTGTGGATGAAGATGTCAATGATTTCTTAACCATGATTCACAATGTCAAAGCTTCTTGGCGCGTTGATGCTGTACACGATGGAACCTTTCTCTTCGGTAGTCAGCCTTGCCTCTGTATACAGGGAAATACTTTTTTAACGCTCATACTCTTGAAGTATTTTCAACAGATTATCGAAGAATCCATCAATACTGCCACGCGTGTCTCACGCCTTAAAACGGCCCTAGGGGAGGCTCCCGTAGCCTTGATCAGTAAAAACCAAATCAGTGCCCGTGCAGGTTTAATTGGCGGTGCTGAAATCGTCTTAAATCATGGCGATGCTTCCGAAACCACTCTACTACTCGAATACGATGCCTTCGTTCTCGAGCACAATCCTCATGCCCTTTTGCTGCTCAGTGCGAGTGCTCCCAGTGAGAAAAACTTTGAGCTTCTACGCTCACTCCCCTTCCCACCGAAAGGAATTATCATCCCCTTCAATGGCGTCGATTCAGAGCTAGAAAAATACCGCAGCATTCTCAACGATCGTACCTGGTTACACTCCAAAATTTATTGCGCGGCCCCCAGTAGTGAACAAGTTCTGAAAAAACAAAAAGCGACTGGCGTCCAACCCGATTTTTGGTTACTAAACTTTAAACGTGAACAAAGTTCTTTGGGTTATGTGAAGATACACGCTTTGAAGAGCGCTATTTGCAATGCGGAATCCAAGTGGCAATGGTTACACTCCTTTGCCGATGATTGCGCTTTCCCACGCCTTCCTGGCTTCCTCAATATTCGTCGCTATGGCAAGCGACGTCCTTCTGGCGACATGATTGTCAACGAACACATCAAAGCTAGTGCCAATATCATTAATGACCGCGAGTTCTTGACCCGCAGCTTTAGGGGTGATTTCCACATTTTACTCGAGCCCGTCTTCATGGGCCGTCACTTCACCCTACTCCAGGATGAAACTGCCGATGCTAAACATGCAGAAGCCCAAAAAGAATACTTCGGCAAAAATTATACTTCCCTCGACTTTCCCGCCGCCTACCCCAGCGGCCTCGAAGAAAGCTTCTTTAATACACTTCAATAGTCAGTCTTATAAATATCTGATAACGCCTTGTTTAAATCTGAGAATTTAAACTCAAAACCCTCATCCATTAATCTTTGGGGTTTACAATAACGCCCATAGATAGCCAGTTCTGGATCTGTTTTCATTATTAAGGGTGCCGCTAATTTAACCAGACATTCAGGTGCGGGTAGACCGCAAGAAACAGATAGATTCTTCCGCAATTCTCGCATAAATTCAGTATTGGATAAAGGCTGAGGTGATGAAGCAATATAAATCCCCTTCATAGTTTCATCGCTAATCGCTCTTAGAAAGATTCGATTAATATCGTCTTCATGAAGCCAGCTAATTCCCTGCTTGCCATCACCTACTTTTCCTCCGAGCCCCAATTTGACTAACTTAGCTAAACGTGGTAGTGCTCCACCATCGCGCCCCAACACAAAGCTTGTCCTAAGAATGACTTGGCGCATATTTGGCAGTACTGATTCATCATAAGCTTTTTCCCATGCTTGTCCCACAAAGGGCGCTAGACCGTAACCGTAGGGTGAATCCTCTGTACAAACTATGTCTTCGGGGTCACCATATATATGCGCTGTTGACATTTGCACCCATAACTTGGGTGGATTCTTTATTGCCCTCAGTGCTTTGCCAATTAGTTTCGTACTTTCCACACGCGATCTCAAAATAGCGTCGCAGTTAGCTGGATTTTTAATGCAATCCACACTACGGCCCACCAAGTTGACAATAGTATGAGCGCCTTCTAATTCACGACACCAGGAAGCAAGTGATTGCGAATCCCAAGTACAGAATTTCCACCCTCCATTAAACTTTGGCTCATTTCTAGAAATGATACTCACCGCAAAGTCTTTTTGAATTAAGTACTTGGCTAAATTTGAACCTAAAAAACCCGTTCCACCAAAAATAATGATTTTCTTTTTATTCATTCTCATCAATCCTCTAATGAAATTCCCAAGTATACAAACTTCCCGCACTCTCACGTAGATCGCCAGTAAACACATGCTCACCTATTCGCAATTTTGCTGTTACGCCATTATGAACATGAAAGACCGAGGGTTTCTCTTTTATTAAATCTACTCGCTTAGAAACTGAACAATCTTTACCATAACTATAACTAATGACACCATCAGCTATGTGTTGATCAAAAGCCTTATCCTTCATGATTTCTCCTGGAAATTTTTGAGTGGTTTTCTCGAACTCCCACTCGGGAGTCGAAATTTTTTCACCCTGCTTGTTGAGATTCGTCGAGAATCCATGTAGACCGAAAAACTTACTCGCACCCACCAAGAAATTGTCACTATATCGCGTATCCACCCAAACACAGTTTTCTCCCGTGTCTTGATCAACACACGATATGCGCAGTGCGCAATTAAAGCTTTTAGGCAAAATATCCAAGGGCATCCAATCGGGTGCCACGGAATCCATCCAGATCATGCATAAACTCAGTAATGCCTTGCCATTTTCATCTTGCCATAATCGCAAATGCTTGGGGATTTTGAAAATTTTTGTTAGTTCTTGTGGTTTTAATTTAAAGTTGGCTAATTGTCTTTTCGTCACACTCGCTTTGATGGCATTAACAACTCGATACTCCAAGCTCCATTTTTTTTGAGTTTGCGGATCAATTAGTTGCATCTTTCACCTTCCTTGCACTAATAATTTTATAGGAAAATTTGTGCATTTGAATTGCTAGAGGAATACATAAAAGGCAAGACTGCATGTGCTCCCAACGGGAGCGATTACATTTTCCTTTAAAAATAAGTATCATCAAATGAATTAGGACTAAAAAGGGAACTTGTAGTAAGGAAGGAATAAGATTTTTCGAAACATCTCGGATCTTAATGTCTTCAAATTCATTATTGCTTAAAGCTTGCTCCACTTTATCTAAGCGACCGATCTCAGCAATCCCCCAATTATCACCCCATTTTTTTAAAACTTTAGCCGTACACTCATCTAATTTTACATCTGCTTTGATAAAAAAATCAGCTATAACTAAACGACCGCCGGGTTTTAGAACTTTTGCGGCTTGCGCAATTAAATCATTTTTGGACTCTCCACTCGCGTAACAAGAACTCTCCATCGCTGTACAAACATCCATTGATTCTTGTGGATATGGTAAATTTCGAAAATCTCCTAAACAATAATTAAAATCACTCTCTTCAAAAGTTTTTGCTTTTTCTATTTGTTCTTCGACAAGTGTAATACCGTGAAGTTTCAGGCTTTCATTATCCTTGTGGGTACTTCTTAAGAATCCTCCTATACCACAACCCAAATCGAGTAAATCTTGTCCATCTTTTAATTCACATGCCTTCAAGACTTGTTTATTCATTTCCTTAATTTGTTCTTCGCGATTAAAAAAGCTTAAGCCAGGACGCCAATAGCCAAAATGCATATTGCCTGATGGACTCCAAAACAAATAGTCCTCTAGATTTTCTCTGTAGTGTTCTTTGATTGCTTCTTTTTGCCGAATCTTGGGTTTCAAAATCCCTTTCTCTTTTTCATAAACTGGCATACTCACCTCCTATACATTATTTTTATTTCAGTAATTTCTGTCTATACAGAAACTAGTGTAATTTCAGAAATAAATCAAGTTTACTTTGAAAAAAAAAGAATTTTGAGCATCTTTAAACAAAACATTAAGGATATTCTATGGACTCAGAAAACTTTAAAATCACCGCCTCGATGGAAGCATATATCTTGCATTGGGGTGAAATGGGCCCGCAATGGGGCGTTAATCGAACAGTCGCACAAATTCACGCTTTGCTTTACTTAGCCGATGAAGCACTAGATGCTGATAGCATTACCAAATTACTCGGCATTGCTCGCTCAAATGTATCCAATTCACTAAAAGAATTGAAAGACTGGAAGTTAATTAAGAGTGTCCCTGTTCTAGGTCGTCGCAAAGAACATTTCACCACCGATAAGGATCCTTGGAAAGTGTTTCAGATTGTCTTAGAGGAGCGCCGGAAAAGGGAATTAGACCCCACTATTTCTGCGGTAAAAGAATTTATTGAGATGGCGGAAGATGAAGATTTATCCGATCATACATTGAAGGCCATGAAAGAATTAAGCCAACTCATGGAGAATTTAGCCACGCTCCATGATTCCTTTTCCAAGCTGCCATTACCGATCTTAAAGAAATTGGTCAAAGGTGGAACCTTACTCAAGTTGTTTACTAAGTCATGAACTTACACTAACTTTAATTTCTGCAAGATTACGCTAGGATAGAAATCCACTATATTTTTTATAAAACACTAGGTCTCGCTTATGAAAAAAACACTTCTATCTCTTTGTCTTGCCATCTTTTTATTCACCACTTCTTGTGCAACAAATAATCTCGGCGAGCCCGTCAAAAATACGGGTCGTTCCACCACTCCCGTACAGCAGGATGCGAAATGGGCCGTAAAATGGTGGATGCCTAGACACGAAGAAAAACTCGCTCAAAAAGAGAAATTAGGTGACGTTCAATTAGTGTTCCTCGGTGATTCCATTACTCACGCTTGGGATAGACAAAAAGAGACTTGGGCAAAATACTACGCCAAGCGCAAAGCCCTCAATATTGGCTTTAGTGGCGATCGTACGGAGCACGTCCTCTGGCGCTTAGATCATGGTGCCGTTGAAGGTATCAATCCTAAAGCACTCGTATTGATGATTGGCACCAATAATGCCGGTCACCGCCAAGAAGCATCTGCGGAAACCGCAAAAGGCATCAAAGCCATCCTCCAAGAACTGCGAATTAAATTGCCAAACACAAAAATCCTCATGCTCGCCATTTTCCCACGTGGCAAAGACGACAATGATAAATTGCGTAAACTCACCATGGGAACTAATGAGATCATCAAAACCTATGCGGACAACAAAAATATCTTCTATATGAATATCAATAATATCTTTTTGGATGATAAAAGAATCCTCCATAAGAGCGTCATGGGAGATCTCCTCCACCCCAACAAAGAGATGTACCCCAAGTGGGCAGAAGCTATTGAGCCAAAACTCGTGGAGTTAATGGAGGAATAAGCCTCCACTGAAGATCAAACATTCCTGTCATAGAGGGCTGAAACTTTCACAAAAAAAAGTTTTAGCCCTTTACATTTTTATTCGAGACTTCATTGTCTGAGCTTTTTAGCGAAGTATACAGAGCAATAAGGGCTTATAACTCTCGACATAGCCGCTCTCATTAGAATTTTATTAGGAATTAACATGTTTGATATAATATTAAAGCATTCAGGGAATTTAAAGAATGATATCCTGGCGGGTTTAACCGCCGTACTGACACTCATTCCCGAAGCTGTTGCATTTACATTTGTTGCGGGTATTGACCCGATGATGGGCCTTTACGGCTCCTTTTTTATTGGCTTTATTACTGCGGCATTCGGTGGTCGTCCCGCCATGATTTCTGGCGCAGCGGGCTCCATGGCAGTTGTTACCACAGCCTTCATCATCATGTTTGGCCTCGAATATCTCTTAGCCGCTGTGATTTTAACGGGTATACTTCAGGTCCTCTTTGGTGCCTTTAAAATGGGTAAATTTATTCGCCTCTTACCCCATCCAGTGATGCTAGGTTTCGTCAATGGCCTCGCTATTGTGATTGGTATGGCGCAATTCGGTCAATTCAAAGAAAACACTCGCGTGGTTTACGACAAGCAAAACGATATGTTCACTTATGCTGGTGACTGGATGGCTCTCACTAGTCCCGCCATGCTAACGATGATGGGCATGATTGTATTAACGATGTTAATCGTTCACTTCCTCCCAAAATTCACCAAGGCTATTCCAGCTCCCTTAGCCGCTATCGTTGTGTGTACACTTTTAGCTACTTTCACTCCTTTAAAAGATCACTCCAAGCGCGTTTCAGACGTCGTCCTTGGTCAACGTACTTCGATGACGGAAAAAGAAATCATTACTGATGAATTTAACGCCAAGAAAGAAACTGTTCTTCACCGCGAATACACTGCTGCTGCAGAAGCTACCGTGGCTAAAGGTGTTAATGAACAAGAAATCCAAGAGCGTTGGGACCTCAATCAAACTCAACTCATTGCCGAGGGTAAAAAAGACGAAGTCGATGCTCTAGACGGCAGCCTCAAAGGACGTTTACCTAGCTTCCACTTACCGAGTATCGGTTGGGATATGAGTAATCCTGAAAACCGCGATAAAGCTGTCAAAGTCTTTATCCTCGCTCTCATCCTTGCTTCGGTTGGCCTAATCGAAACACTCATGACGATGTCACTCATTGACGAAATCACCGAAACTCGTGGTCAAGGTAATAGAGAATCTGTCGCGCAAGGTACTGGTAATATTGTCAGTGGTTTCTTTGGAGGTATGTGTGGTTGTGCGATGATTGGTCAAAGTGTGATCTGCTTAAACTCTGGAGGTCGCGGTCGCGCCTCTGGTATTGCAACGGCAATTTTTATGTTGATTTTCATCCTATTTGCTCCGCAACTCATTGAAATGATTCCCGTTGCTTCACTCATTGGTGTGATGTTCATGGTTGTGATTGCGACTTTCGAATGGTCTTCACTTCGTTTATTTGGTAAGATTCCAAAATCCGAGATCCTCATTATCATCATCGTTTCTGCCGTCACCGTTTTTCTCGACCTCGCAGTCGCAGTTGGTATTGGTATCATCATCTCTGCGCTTATCTACGCTTGGAACTCTGCAAAAGAAATCAAAATCAAAGTAACAAATGAAAGTGAAGCTGAAAAAACTTACTCAGTAAGTGGCAACATTTTCTTCGGTTCGATCACTTCTTTCAAGGAGCTTTTTGATCCTAATAATGACCCTCAAGATGTCTACATCGATTTTGCTGATTCAAAAGTTTGTGACCACTCGGGTATCGAAGCGGTTCACGGCTTGAGCGAACGTTATAAAGCTGCAGGCAAAGTGCTTCACTTACGTCATTTGAGTCCCGAATGTGCGACCCTCCTTAAGAAAGCAGGTGACATCGTGGAAGTTAATATCCTAGAGGATCCCAAATACCACGTCGCCGACGACGCTCTTGCGTAGATAACAAAATCACCTCACAAAAAAAGGGATGCCATTTAGCATCCCTTTTTTAGTTTAAGTCAATTGAGTCTTAATGACGTCCTGCTGCTTCAGCCATACTCACTGCAAGTGCAACAGCCCCTACCGAGAGTACAATAAACGCAACCATTACCCCAAGTAAAATCTTGGCTGTTTTATCCAAAGTTTTATGATCGGCATAACCTTCTGGGCAACAAGCCAGGCGGAAACTTACCAAAATATTATAAAATGGAATAAGCACTGTCCAACCATACCACAGGTTATAACCCAAGTTACGGCAACGTTCACGAATAATGTAAACTGCACCGGCAATGAAGACAATTATGCCAAGTATTGGAATAAGGCTAACAAAATTTAATCCAAAATTCCAACCCCAATAAGGCCCACGAGTCATACCACCATATTCCATCACTTCTCCGCTATCATTTACTGATAGAGTTTCAGACGTACTTGGCGCGGCATAGGGGTTGACCGCCGCTTGCTCTTGAGTTTCTTCAGCTGCTGCTGGAAGCTCTTGGGCTCCTGGGTTGGTAATGACAAAATCATTCTCGCAAGACGGGCATTCAGCCGATTGTCCTAAAAAAGAATCCTCTACCGTATCGCTCCACTCACAGTTTGGGCATGCTGCAATCATGTATATCTCCATATCTTTTATTTTGTAGAATTTGTATTCTACAAATGACAATCTCCTCAAGCAATATTGTGAATTTTAATTTTTTATTAAATCATTAAGTAAAAACTTTACTTGCTAGTCGAAAAACTTGACTATGGGCATCGATGATTTTGGCTAAGGATCGGCTATACCCCCCGCCCATAGTGATCACAATTGGAATGCTTAATTGCTTACATAAACTGAGTACATATTCATCACGATTATACACGCCTTGCATGGATAGAGATAAACGACCAAATCGATCCCCCTCCAAAACATCAACTCCTGCAAGATAAAAAATAATATCTGGCTGATGTTCATCAATTATACGCGGTAGATGCTCCTCTAAAGTATTCAAATAAATCTCATCCCCCGTCTCACACTCAAACGCTAGATCTAGATCAGATTTTTCTTTCCTCGTCGGATAATTTCGCGCTCCATGCATCGAAAACGTGAATACACTTTTGTCCTTTTCAAAGATCTCTGCGGAACCATTGCCTTGGTGAACATCTAAATCCACAATAAGCGCTCGTTCAATCATTTGTCGATGCTGTAAGGCCCGTATCGCAATGGCGTGATCATTTAACAAACAGTAACCTTCACCGTGATCACTGAAAGCATGGTGGGTTCCACCTGCAATATTTAAACCACAAGCATTTTCCAAAGCCCAAAGGGCGAGCTGAAAAGTTCCCCCTGTTATATCGAGTTCTCGATCCAGAAGCTCCTGACTCAAAGGAAAGCCGACCTTCTTCATCTCCTTGTCACTAATCTGTAATGACTCAAGCCTATGCCAATAATCACTTGTGTGGCATAAGAGTATGTCTCTTACTGAAATAGCTTCTGGTTCAAAAAAACAATTATCTTCTAAAATTCCTTGATGCTGAATTTGTTTACGTAAAAGCTCATACTTTTCCATTGGGAAAGGATGGTTCTTCCATAGGCTATGGGAGTAATTATCTTTATAAGCGACCTTAATCATATGCACTAACTTATGCTTATAAACTAAATAAAAAACTTTATTTTATCACTTCGTAAACACCACATGCAATATTTGACGTGCTCGGCTCGCCCCAATGAAAAGGCTCTGACATTGCTGTTCATCATTTTGAAAATCGGCATCATAACCTACTAAAAAAGCCACTTTAGTTTCCAGGCCCTTCACTTTATTAGCTGAGATATACAAAATTTTATTCCTCTCGGGGAAGAGGCCATTATTAATTTTTACTCCTCCCATTTTCCCACTGGGGAGCAAGCGACGATTTTTACTAAAAGAATTGGCAATGATCATGATTTCTTCGGGATAACAAACTTTGCGCTTTAATAAATCGGCAATGGTATCGTCGAGATATTTTGGAATCTGATGATGTTTAAGTACCTTCTCAACTACGGGTTCGCCCGCGGGTAAATCCGATGCGGGAGTTAAATCCATGGTACGAATTTTTGATGATGTCGACTTTATCTTAATGAGATATTTGAAAATGTTCATCGTGTAGCGATAACTCTCATATAAATTTAAACGCAGAGGATTAGCTTCTAAAGTTGAATAGAGTTTTTCTACATCAAAACCATTCATCCCACCCCTTCGAAAACTCGGGCGTTGGTCAGAGTCGTAAAGCACCGCAATACGCGACTTGGCACCTTCTTTCAATAAAGATAGATACAGCGACCACCAACCGGGTCCATTAGTTCCATGAATGGGAAATTCCGTGTCGTGATCTTGAGCTTCATCCACAATCAGACAATCGTATTCCGGGAGGATTTTACCTTGAGCGACTAAGCCTTCTAAAGTTAAAGGCAGTTGTGATTCATAAAACTGATTGCGTGATTCGTGGTCATCTGGGACGACAAACTCAAGTCCATTTTGCTTATAAATATCTCGGGCTAGGTCTTCCCAGAGTTTTACAGTAATTTTCCCCTTGCGGGCTTGCCCCCCCTGTTCAATTTTTTCCGCAATAACTTTTAACTTATTGCGAAGAGCGCGATTATAACAGAGAATCAAAACCGAGCCACCACGCTCACGTCGCCTGCCGGCCCAAATCCGTGCCAAGCCAAGGGCCATCCACGACTTACCACTTCCCGGCGCTCCCTTGACGACAAATTGACGATTATGAATCAAATGATTAAGCACGCGTGTGACTTTGGAATTAATCAATTTAGTTAAGTATTTGTCGGTTTCTTTAACTGATTTAGGGTCGATCCCACTCTCTTCTTCATCGACGAAAGCCTTGCGAAACATTTTTTCCGCTTCTACGGGCTTCAGCTTCATGACACGACCCAAGTTTTTATCCATCTTGGGAACAAAGTTCTCTAAATCTTGTCGATCCATGATGAGCTCACGGGGGAGGCCTTGGTACTCATTATAATCTCCACGAATAAATAGGTCTGGACAAGCTAACACACCTTTGACCACCATCTTATAGGCTCCGCCTGCACGAGCTAAAATATCTCTCACACCTTGAATCTCGCGGAATAATTGCGCATCCGGCGCGGTGCGATTGTGAGTATTCCATTCGCCCGTCTTTTTATTACGGCGCAACACACCGCCTTTGGCTTCAATAACTAAAACGCCCGCATCGGGATTGAAGACTAAAAAGTCACCCTCACGTGCCACTCCGCGTGGTCCTTTGTAATAATAACCCCAAACAACAATCCAATGAGCCGGTAAGCCCTCGAGTAAAGTGGCAACTTTTTGTTCGGATTCATGACATTTGTATTCTGGGCGCAATCTAATGAACTGAGGCATTTTCCTTCCTAATCTAAGTCTATCAACACATAAACAATTTATCCGTGAGGTAAGTGATTAAAACCCTACAGTCACTAGAAAAAGCTTTTTTCGAAGCATAAATGACACAAAAGATCAACTCGGCTTGCCAGTAGCACGCCTTCGTGTAATTTAAGCAAATTTTTTAGGATAAACACATATGAATAAAGTCGAGTACGATTTCTTGATCATCGGTAGCGGTTTAGCGGGCATGTATTGTGCGCTACAAGCAGCCGAACATGGCTCGGTTGCCTTGGTCTCCAAGCGAGAACTCAGTGAGTGCAACAGCAAATATGCTCAAGGAGGAATCTCCTGTGTGATGACGGAAATCAATGATAAAGATAGTTTTGAGCTCCACGTCTCTGACACGCTAAAAGCTGGAGCGGGTCTCTGCAATGAGGAAGTAGTCTCTGATATCGTATCTGCTGGACCCAAAGCGATTAAAAAACTCATCGACTTAGGTGTTAAATTTACTCGCCGTTCAGAGGTTGATGAGAGCGATGATGATGAAGCTGGGCAATACAACTTAGGTCGCGAGGGTGGACATAGCCAACGACGTGTTTTACATGCGGGCGATATTACCGGAACAGAAGTCATTCGTGCCCTCGAAAAAGCCTGTCGCCAAGAAAGCCGTATCGAAATTTTTGAGAATTACCACGCCATCGATCTCATCACCACGGGAAAACTCGGTTGGGGCTTAGATAAAAATAATTGCCTCGGGGCTTATGTCCTCGATAAAAGCAATGAGAGCGTCACGACTTTTTTAGCCAAGTCGACGATCCTCGCTACAGGTGGTGCAGGCAAGGTCTACACCTATACAACGAACCCAGACATTGCCACTGGCGATGGCATTGCTATGGCTTACCGTGCTAATGCGGACATCGCAAACATGGAATTTTTCCAATTTCACCCCACTTGTCTCTACGATCATCGCATCAATAGCTTTCTCATTTCTGAAGCTGTTCGCGGCGAGGGCGCCATCCTTAAGATCCGTCGCAAAGGACAACTCGTTGATTTTATGGAAAAATATCACCCTCTCAAAAGCTTGGCTCCGCGTGATGTTGTGGCTCGTGCTATTGACCGCGAGCTCAAAGAAACGGGTGAAAAATGTGTCTATCTAGATATTACTCATCACAGTGAAGAATTCCTGCGCAAGCGTTTCCCCAAAATCTTTAATGTATGTGAATCCATTGGCCTCAATTTAGCCAACGATCCCATACCCGTTGTTCCAGCTGCCCATTACTGCTGTGGCGGAGTTAAAACTGATATCTGCGGAACCACGAATATCACTCGCTTATACGCCATTGGTGAAACGGCCTGCACTGGCCTGCACGGCGCAAATCGCCTCGCGAGTAATAGCTTGCTCGAAGCCGTTGTCATGGGTGGTAAAGCCGCTCAATGTGCGGCTGAAATGAATGCCTCGCTCTCAAATTCAATTTTAGAAACACAAATGAATGCCGTTCCCAGCTGGTCGAGTGGCAATGCCACTAACTCAGATGAACAAGTTGTCATCACCCACAACTGGCAAGAGATTCGCTCATTCATGTGGGACTTTGTGGGGATTTTCAGAACCAACAAACGCCTTCAACGTGCCAAGCGACGGATTCGCAATATCCAACACGAAATAACCCATTATTACTGGGATTTCAACATTACCCCCGACTTGATTGAGTTGCGTAACCTCGCATGTTTAGCCGAACTTATTATTGATTGTGCCCTCTCGCGCCAAGAGAGTCGTGGATTGCACTTTAACCTTGACTACCCAGAAAAATCAGATCAGGCCATAGAGAGCCACCTAAGGAAATTTTAAGATGTTAGAAATTAAAAAGCCCCTTGAACTCATTGGTGAATTCAAGCGTTTGGATACCATTGTCGACTTTAATCACCCTCGCATTGAGCTTGATATGGGCTGTGGGAAAGGGCGTTTTACAACTGAGCTCGCCAAACGCCACCCAGAAGCACTGGTCATGGGTGCCGACATTAAACTTGATCGCCTTCGCAAGCTCAATGGTAAGGCCGCTCGTGCGGGCTGTGGCAAGGTAGAAGCACTGCACTGCTTAGGTTGGGAACTTTTTGGCTTTCAACTCCCTGACCTCTCCATTGATCGCGTCCACATTCTTTGTCCTGATCCCTGGCCTAAGAAACATCACCGCCGTAATCGCATGCTCTCTAGTGAGTTCATGTACCGCGTGACTCGCAAAATCAAAAAGGGTGGGAGCCTACATTTATCCACTGACGACCTCCCCTACCTCGAGTGGATGAAAACCGTTACTTCTCAACTCCCCTGCTTAGAACCAGATCAATCTGTCTTAGAAGATATTGCCGATGTTCAAACTGAGTTTGAAATGAATTTCGCTAGCCAAGATAAGCCCGTGACTCATTTGGGTTTTCGCGTCCTCGCCTAATGTCAAACTTACTGGAAGATGTCAATAAACAATTTGCGCTTTGGGTAGCTGAAGAAGCCCGCCAATTGCGCATTATTGAAGAATCGGCTGCCAATTTAGTGGCGGCCGCCAAGACTCATCCAGCCCGAAAACCTCACCTCAAGCGTTTGCGGAATGCGCAAAAAGCTTTAGAAACGGCCAGTGAACAATGCGTGCACTTCACTGACTTGGCCGATTTCCTCAATTCTAAAGAAGAGTATAAAGATCTCCCAACTAATCAAAACATCTCTAATAGTCTAACTACTTTAAAACTCGCCCCAGAAATTGCCCCCCTACTAGAGTCCCTTCAATTTATTAATAAATGACTCTAACTCAAAAATTTTAAGACAGGCTTTGTAGATTGCTTAACTTGATGGCTTTTGGAGCTGTGATATTTTTGCCGAGATAAATAATTAAGGAAAAATACCATGATCTTAGATAAACACCCCTTCATTACTCAGCGCCCAGGCCCTGTAGTTCTCTGTATTCTCGATGGTGTCGGCTACTCCGACCACACAGAAGGTGATGCTTATAAAGCCGCTCACACACCAAACTTAGATTGGCTCCACGCCAACTGCCAAAACCGTCCGCTCAATGCGCATGGTACACATGTGGGTCTTCCATCTGATGCCGACATGGGCAACTCGGAAGTGGGTCACAACGCTATTGGTGGTGGTCGCATTGTTGCGCAAGGCGCAAAACTCGTTAATACGGCTATTGAAACGGGCGCACTTTTCGAAGGTGAGATCTGGCGTAAACTCTCTGGCAATGTACGAGAAAAGAGTTCTACCTTGCATTTCATTGGCCTTTTCTCAGATGGTGGTGTTCACGCACATCTCGACCATTTACAAGCCATGGTGGAACAGGCTAAAGCGGAAGGAATCAAGAGTATTCGTTTCCACATTTTACTTGATGGTCGCGACGTTAGTGAAACATCTGCGCTCGAATACGTCCTTCCTTTTGAGGAATATTTGAAGGGACTAAATTCTGAAGGCATTTCAGCTAAAATCGCTTCCGGTGGTGGTCGTATGACTATTACTATGGACCGTTATGGTGCGGAATGGGATATGGTTGAACGCGGTTGGAATACTCACGTTCACGGTGAAGGCCGTCAGTTCGCATCTACTGAAGAAGCCATTAAAACTTATCGTGAAGAAGGCGATTTTATCGACCAGTACTTACCTGCTTTTGTCATTGCTGAAAATGGTCAGCCTGTTGGTCGTATTTGCAATGGTGACTCCGTCATTTTCTACAACTTCCGCGGTGACCGCTCCATCGAAATCTCGCAAGCTTTCGAGGATGATGAATTTCCTCATTTCGATCGCGGCGAACGCCCCGATGTTGAGTACTCAGGCATGATGGAATACGATGGTGACGACCACATTCCTAAGCAATACCTCGTAGCACCTCCTGCAATTGATCAACCCATGTGTGAATTCCTTTCAGCTAATGGCGTTGGACAATTAGCTATTTCTGAGACTCAGAAATATGGTCATGTGACTTTCTTCTTCAATGGTAACCGCAGTGGTAAATTCGATGACAAAGTTGAAGATTTCATTGAAATCCCCTCTGATGTCGGTGGCTATGACCTACGTCCTTGGATGAAAGCGGTCGAAATTACCGATTACCTCGTCCCTGCTATTTGCGAAAATCGCCAGCCATTTGTTCGCGTTAACTACGCTAATGGTGATATGGTCGGCCACACAGGCAACTTCAATGCTGCGCGTATGGCGGTAGAAGTTGTCGACGTCCAAGTTGGACGCCTCATGGCTGCCGTGAAAAAAGCTAATGGTATCTTGCTCGTCACGTCAGATCATGGTAACTGTGATGAAATGTTTGAGTTCGATAAAAAAGGCGAAGTGAAACGTGGTGACAATGGCCAAGCGAAAGCCAAAACAAGCCACACACTCAACAAAGTCCCCTTTATCGTCTATGACCCTGCAAGTCTCAATGAATTCGCTCTGAGTGAAGTTCATGATGCGGGCCTCAGCCATATTGCTGGTACCGTTTTCAACTTGCTTGGTTTCCAAGCACCGGATGTCTTTAACCGTACTTTACTAGAAAAAAAGTAAGCTTAAAACATCAACAAAAAAAGCCTCGCTTACGCGGGGCTTTTTTGTGTCTCTGTGTTAAAGAAGTTCGCTAAAACAACTAGCTCGGCACTAAGATTGAGTCCCGAAATTATTTAGTAAATTGACTCGCCCATTTTTTAACCTGATTTGCCTCAATACTAGAGAAATCTCCATTATATTTTACTTGCTCTGGAGTCTTGTTCTCTAAGCTGCAATAAAGACTCAAGGCCACTAGGTAAGCCCCCTTATTGCTGGGGTGACTTCCATCTTTTTTGTACAGGCTTTTGCCTAAGTCCAAATCATTCTCCATTACGGCGCGCCAGAGCTTATTGGTGGGCAATTCTGTCATCTTATATTTTTTTGCGCCCTCCGCAAAGGCTTCATCTAACATGCCCTGCATTTTTTCGTAAGTTGGTGCTGCTTTTTTATTCTGCTTATCACCATCTCGTCGACCCCATGAAGTAAAAAGGTAGATGGGCGTTTTATCCTTTTTATACATTTGCTGAATCTTTTTTAAACTATCAAAATAGCCACCACGAAAATTTGAGTAGGCGGGTGTTTGACTCTGTTCCTGAAGAATAATGGCATCCCATTTTTTAGACTTCATTATTTCTATATTTTGCGGATTATTCAAATGTTTCTCTAAGGTAAAACCACCCTTAGTGATAAAGGTCATATTCCAGCTCACTTGCTCAGACTTTAATAGATTTTGTAAAGCTGCACGGCTTTGCATCGTATAGGAATTGCCAATAAATAAAACTTCCTTGGCAGATAGTAAAGAGCTGAGGCATAGAGATAAAAGAATGAGTAAACGCATAATAGATCCTTATTTAAATAAATAATAAGCTACAAGGAGTCCGCAAAATAATAAGCTGACGACTTAAAAAGTTCTGGATTTAAAAGAAGAGTAATGCGGAAATCAGTGTTCCAAACCAAAAAAACAGGGTGAGTTTCCCCATCTGTTTATGGAGCTTATATTTTTTTACTGCGCCACTAAAAGTCGTGATCAATAAGGTAATGAAAAGTAGATTTGAAAAAGTTCGGTGAATGATGAGGCGGGTTTTCATTTCTGCCGGGCCTAAGTTGATCATTGCTTCGTCGGTAGAAATACTGCTGTAATCAAAACCAAGCATTTGTGAACTGACAACGAGTCCAATCACCGCCACCATCACTACTAAGACAATTCCACCATTTATGCGCTTATGCAATTTAATATTGCCTTTGGCTGCCTGAACAATACCAAAAAGCAAGATTGGGGTCATTAGTGAAACAGCTATTTGCAGGAAACGCAAATACATGATTTCTTTACTCATTATGAAGTCCTTGTTAATTCGGCGCTACTCTTCCACCATGTCATTAAAAGTCAAGAACTTCTACAAAGCTAATTACCTATAGTTTTTACTCAAATAATACATTCCTGCTAAAGTATACATTTGTATTAAGCTGCTCCTGTAAACATATTTAGGGCACATCAATTGGAGAATCATATGAAAGCTTTTGCCCCTCGCTTAATCACTTATTTTATTTTCGTAATTCTATTTAATTTTTCTGCTCTCGCTGAAATCCAAGAATCCCCGCCCCTTGAATGGCCTCGCACTTACGAAAAAGGCGGTCACGAACTCATTGTCTATCACCCTCAAGTTGATGCTTGGGAAAATCATAAAGTGCTAAAATTCAGAGCCGCCATAAGTCTGACACCAAAAAATGAAAAAGCCCCCATGTTCGGGGCTATTTATTTTCAGACTCGTACGCTCACACACAAGACTAAACGGCTTATTCTCCTTAAGGACTTACAAATTCTAGAAACACATTTTCCTCAAGTAGATGAAAAACTTGCTCCCAAATTAACGGCTTTGATCGATGCTATCCTCCCCAAGGGGAAAAAAATGATTATGTCACTTGATCGCGTCAATGCCATGGTAAATGATGATCAAAAAATAGATCGTGAGCTCAAAGTTAACCTCGATCCCCCTCCCATTTTTTACAGTAATGGCGATGCCTCGCTCGTCATCTTTCTTGGGGAAGAAAAGTTTGAAGCGATTAAGGGCACGGACTTACTTTTTGCAGTCAACACTAACTGGGACCTTTTCCTCGACAAGACGAGTTCTGAGTACTTCTTGCTCCATGGTGATTCATGGCTAAAAACCAAGGATTTAAAAAAAGGCCCTTGGACCGTCGCCACACAAATCCCCAGTGACCTAAATAAACTCCCCGATGATGCCAACTGGAGCGAAGTCAAAAAAAGACTTAAACCAAAACCACTCAATAAAGTCCCCGAAATTTTTGTCAGTAATAAACCCTCCGAACTTTTAGTCACGAAAGGCGAAGCTTCTTTCACTCCCATCGCAGGAACGCGTTTACTCTTTGTCAATAATAGCGATGCCGACCTCTTCCTCTACTCGCCCGAAAATCTTTATTACTACCTCGTAGCAGGCCGTTGGTTTAAAGCTCAAAGCCTCAAAGGTCCCTGGAAAAGTGCCGCAGGAAATTTACCTGCTGACTTCGCAAAAATTCCTGAAGATCATGAAAAATCTTTTGTTCTTGCCTCTGTTCCTGGAACTGAAGATGCTAAAGCGGCCGTTCTACTTGCCTCTGTACCACAAAAAGCTACGGTTAACAAAAACGATGTCAGTTTTGAAGTCACTTATGATGGCGAACCCATCTTTGAAGAGATCAAAGGTACCGATTCTTCCCTCTATTATGCCGTCAATACTGATAAAGCTGTACTTAAAGTCGAAGATACTTATTATGCCTGTGATAAGGCTATTTGGTTTGTTTCACCTAGTCCCAAAGGCGCTTGGGCTGTTGCCACACAGATCCCCGAAGTTATCAGCTCAATTCCTTATGAACACCCTCTATATTACGTCACATTCGTAGAAATTTATGAAGATAATTCCGATACTGTTGTCGTCGGTTACACCTCTGGCTATTACGGGAATTATGTCTATGATGATGTCGTTGTCTTTGGCGTTGGATACTGGTATGGTCGTTGTCATCACCATCATCACTGTCATTGTTACCACCATGTCCATCACTACTCTTATGGCTGTGGTGCTCGTTATGATTATTATCGTGGTGTCTACTACCGTGGCGCCAAGTATTATGGTCCATACGGAGGCGCAGGACGACTCGCCACCTATAATCCTTCTACAGGCACATACACTCGAAGCGCTTATAAATATGGCCCTTATGGAAGCGCTTATGCGATGACTGCCTACAATCCTTATAACGATCGTTATGTGGCGCGTGCTGGAGGAAATACTCCCTACGGTTCATGGGGCAAAGGCGTCGCCGTCGATGGCAATGATTGGGTAAAGGGTGGCTATAAATCTAATTACCAAAAATCTACTGTAGGACTCAAAAACTCTGAGGGTGCAGGCATCATCGCAGGTAAAAATAAAATCACTGGCAACAAAGGCTTTATTGCCAAAGATAAGCATGGCGATATTTATGTTGGTAAGGATGGCAACATCTATAAGCGCGAAGGGGATACTTGGAAAAAACGCGAGAATGGTTCTTGGAAAACCTTTAATAGACCCACCACTAGGCCCACAAGTCCGACTAAAAGACCCGTTACTCGACCAACTACTCCCACTCAAAGACCTACAACGCCAACAACACGACCGAGTACTAGACCTGCGAGCACACCTGAAGCTCAAATTCGTCAGAGTAAACTGCGTCAATATCAATCTAGCCAACGCTCTAAAGTCTATAATTCACTACAAAATTCATCGCGCTCTCGTAGCATGGGCAATAGCCGTGCACGTTCTTATCAACGTTCAGCTAGATCGAGAAGCGTAGGTAGAAGAAGATAAAAATCACAAATATAATAGAGGAAAGAACATCAATGAATAAATTGTCAGAAAAAATCGTTTTAGTGACTGGATCAACAAAAGGCATTGGGCGATCTATTGCCGAACATTTCGTCGCTTTGGACGCTCATGTGATTGTTCACGGGCGCAATGCTGAAGAAGTTGAAAAAATCCGTCAGCAAATGGGTGCTAAATATGGTGTCGCTGCAGATCTATCTAGTGCAGAAGGCTGCAATAAGCTTATTGATCAAGTCTCCGCAATTGGTTCACTTGAGGTGCTAGTTAACAACACAGGCATTTTTGGCGTTAAAGATTTTTTTGAAACTGATGATGATGAATGGGAGAAGTATTTTCAGGTCAATATCATGAGCTCGGTGCGCTTATGCCGCCAATTCATGAAGACTATGCTCGATAATAATTCAGGTTCCGTCATCAATGTCGCTAGTGAGGCCGGTTTTAAACCACTTCCTCAAATGATTCACTATTCAGTTTCGAAAACGGCACTGATCAGTCTCTCTAGAGGTTTAGCTGAAATCACCAAAGGCACTCAAGTCACTGTCAATAGCATCCTCCCTGGACCTACGTGGACTGATGGTGTTGAAAAATACTTCGATGGTCTCGCTAAAGAAGAAGGTAAAGAAATTGATGAGGTCATTTCCTCTTACTTCGATGAACATGAACCTACTTCACTCATCAAACGCTTTGTCGATGTTCAAGAAGTCGCCGAAGCCACTGTATTCTTATCTACAAACAAGGCCATCAATGGGAGCGCCCTGCGCGTAGAGGGTGGCATCATCCGCAGTATATAAGTTATGATTAATAGCCTTGTGTTTGTTGAAGCACAAGGCTATTTAACTTATTCCAAGTGCTTATTCATGGCTTTCGATAAAGTATTTTATTGAGCGATAAAACTTGATCAAACTAATCACCCATGTATTTTCCCCACAAGTGGGAGAGTTCTTCGATCATCTTTTCTCCGGCAATAAAGCCCCATAGAGTAAAAGCTAAAGTGAATATACCTCCCGCAAATAAAAGCTTATCAAGCCCTATGCGGAACACGACATAACAACTGCCGCAAATGAGTGTGAATAATAATGCTGACGAAAAAAAGCCCATAAAGGCATATGTGCAACGGTGAGCAAAGCCCATTTTTTCTTCTTTCATTTCCCCTCCTCCTCAGGATTTATTCTTGTATCGTTTTTCCTATAACAGAAATTTT
The DNA here is from genome assembly GCF_028745505.1 of Lentisphaera marina. Classification (GTDB taxonomy): domain Bacteria; phylum Verrucomicrobiota; class Lentisphaeria; order Lentisphaerales; family Lentisphaeraceae; genus Lentisphaera; species Lentisphaera marina. Next base: position 496,162 of record NZ_JAQZZL010000001.1, read on the forward strand.
GGCCCTATCCAAAGCCTCTAAGACTCGTTCTTTCTCAATAAAAAGTGTGCGTTTAGCTTCCACCACCAAAGTCTTTGCCTTGGCTTGAATTAAGGAATCCACCGTTCGCATACCAATGCAGGGCACATCAAAACGCATATCATGATTGGGTTTAGTCACTTTACAGACTGTAACGCCACCGCGTCCGAGTTCTCCTCCACGAATAATAGCTTTGTCCGTCCCTTCAAAACCCTCTACTGCCAAAATGGTTCCGCGTTTAACAACCACAGACTGACCAATATCCATACGGCTAACTTCCTTGGCAACTGAAAAAGCATATTCGGCCTCTTGTAAGCGTGACTTATCTGCCTTTACTTTGTTCAGCAAACCTTCTCCTGCTAAGTGATCATCCAAATACGATATAGCCGATAGGATAGTTATGCCCGACTTTTGAAATTCATTGCACACCGCACTAAAGAGTGTATCGGCATTGCGCTCCTTGAGCTTACCTAACATCATCATTGTACGTAAGTCAGGTCGTAAGCCCGTGAACAACCTAGAGGGCTTGACCTGCCCCACCATGACTGCTTCGCTAATACCTTGTTTTTGAAAAAATTTAATCGTTCGGTTAATTTGCCCTGGGTATACCCATGCCATTGCATCAGATTCTTTTTCTAAGTCTGCTGAGGCATCTCCTTCAATTGCGGCGACCGCAATTTTTTCGACTCCATGTTTTCGCGCTTCTCGCAAAATCAAAAAGGGGTAATGCCCACGTCCCGCGATTATACCAAGTTGTTTCGTATTTTTCATATTTCTAAGGTGGCACAGGCTGGTAAGTAAGCAACTCCCAAAAATTAAAAAAATGACTTTGACTAATAATAAGTTCCTGCTACCTTAGGCGCCGTACTTTGATTTAACAAAAAATAAAGAGTTTAATATGGGTAACCTCCGTAAAAAAAGACGCTCTAAGATCGCTAAACATAAGCGTCGTAAGCAGAGCAGAAAGAACCGTCATAAAACTAAGTAGTGTTTTATAGGTGACGTAAACTTATCAGTTTATCAAAAAACCCTCGGTACCCCGGGGGTTTTTTTGTGCCCAAATCCATTGCTGATTATAAATATTTGCGCCTCATTCTTATCACAAGATTTCCAATTAAAGACATTGGCCTATATTGCTCCTATGAATAATTACCCCAATGTCAGACGATTCTTAAAAGAATACCCCCCAAAGAAACTCAGTATTTACTTTTGGGGTGTTTTGTGCCTAATTATCACCATTGTCATTCACAGTTCCATACCCCTCATTACAGGTCGACTCATTGGCGCTCTCGACGATCAGCAATTCCCCTTAAATGAAGCCACCAAAGGCGAGCTTAGTCATGTGGCCACTTATTTACTTTTAGCCGCCATAGGACTGATCGTTTTCAGAACACTTTCTCGCATCCTTATTTTTATTCCTGGGAGACAAATTGAATCGGAGGTGAGAGAAAGTATGTACCACTCACTACTTGGACTCCCACATTCTAGCCCATGGACTTCCGGTGACCTCATTAGTACCGGAACTAACGATGTAACTTCAGTTCGAGTCATGATATCAATGGGCGTTTTACACGTCATCAACACTTTTGGCATGATCTGTTTCTGCCTCTATCACATGCTGAACTTAAGTGTTCGCTTGAGCCTTTATTCACTCATCCCCCTCATCTTAGTTGTGCCCGTCACCAAAGTCATTTCAAAAAAAATGATGGCGACTGGACGAAAAAATCAAAAACTCCTCGGGGATCTAACCGAAGTGATTCGCGAGCATTTTCGCGCCCATGCCCTCATGGCCGTCTTTCCCGTGTACAATTCAATTATTAAACGCGTAGACAAAGCCAATGCGGACTACGCAAATACCGCCGAAAAGTTCATGACCTTACGGGTATTCATCATGCTGATGGTTAGTATGATTACGGGATTTGGCATCTACATTCTCCTACGCTATGGCCTCATCAAAAATGACCTCATTGATAGTAGCGAAGGCATTGCTACAGTAGTTTCCTTTATGCTTTACCTCTGGATAATTCAGCAACCCTTGCGTGCAGCAGGCTTCCTCTTACCACTCCTACAAAGAGGTGAAATTTCACTTGAACGACTTTATAAAGTTCAAGATGCCGCCAAAGAAGCACAAGAAATTGAACTCCAGCGCCCCATAAAAACGCGCCAGGATCTCGATCAAAAAGGCAATCAAAATGCGGCTATGATAGAAATCAAAGATCTCGACTTTACTTATAAACCTCAGCGTGACAATGAATTTCAATTTGAATTAAAAATTGATTCTCTCGTGATTGAAAAAGGCAAAAAATATGGATTTTTTGGGAGTACGGGATCAGGAAAAACCACCCTCATCAACATCATTTCTGGGCTCTTGGAAACTAAGGAGAATACTTTAAAAATCTATGGTGTTGATCGCTGCGATATTCAACAAAAAGTCCTAACTGATTTGTTCTCTCAAGTTAGCCAAGAATGTCGCCATTTCGGCAAAACTATACGCGAAAATATCAATATAGTTGAGGCAAATTCACCTCATCAAGGCCAAAGACTCAGTTTTGAAGAAGCCTTAGCCATCAGTTGCTTAAGCCCTGACTTAGATAAACTTTCTCAAGGAATCAATACTTTGCTAGGGGAACATGGGATCAACCTTTCCGGCGGGCAGAAACAGCGCCTTTCTATTCTACGCGCCCTTGTCCGTAAAGCGGAGCTCGTGATTATGGATGATTTCATCTCTGCTGTCGACCACGCCACAGAAGTCAATATTATCGAAAAACTTTATGAGGCCACTGAAGACAAAACTTTACTGCTTATTTCTCACCGTATTTCGGCCCTTAAGAACTGTGATAAAATCTTCCTTTTGGAAGCTGGAAAAATCATTGATTCTGGTACCCATGAAGAGCTATTGAAGTCTAATCCCTCTTACGCGAGTGTGAGTGAGTATCAAGAAAAGAGCGATGTCTTAGCGCAAATTGAAGAGGCTCAATCATGAGTGATATCAAGAACCTAGGCACCTTTACTGATCTAGCGAAGAAGTATAAAAAGCGTTTTATATTTTCTTTCCTTCTCATGCCTTTAAGTGTTTGCTTAACCATTCTAGGACCAGCCTTTGTCCAACAGGCGATTGATGATGGCTTCAAAGCCGACCGCGCTGACTTGCTCATTAAATACGCCACTCTATTCATTGTCGTGATCATTGCCGATGCCCTCGTCAGTACTTTAATTAATGTCTTAATTCAATCTGGGGGTATTAGAAGCCTTAGCGAACTCCGCAAAAAAGTCGTTGAGCACGTATCTTTTATGGGCCGCTGGGATTATGAAAAGCGCCCTTCTGGAGTTTTAGTCAGTCGCGCTACCTCTGATGTTGAAAGTATTGGAGAAACTTTCTTGCAAGGGGTCTCTTACCTCATCACTGATTCACTAAAAATCATTGGTATCATAGGCTATATATTTTACGAAAACTCTACTCTTGGATGGATCACTTTACTCGTCTTTCCTCCCGTTATTATCATCGTCAATTTCTTCCGTATCAAACTGCGAAAACTCTACGATGGTATTCGCTCAGTGAATGGGTATTTAAGTGCCTCAATCAATGAATCCGTGGCCATGCGTAAAGAGATCCAACTCTTTAACTTAGGTGATGTCCAGAGCCAAGGATTCTCCAACCTCAGCCATGAATATCGCGATAAATCAATAAAAGCCATCAGTATGGATGCTTTTCTTTACTCCTTCTTAGAGGGCTTACTTTATTTAACGCTTGCTATTTTTGCTTTGTTTCTGATCATTTACTCGGATTTTGATCCTGGAATCAAAACGGGATTACTCGTTGCTTGGATTCAGCTACTCCATCAACTCTTTGACCCCATCAAAGAAATGGGCTCGCGTTTTGCTGTCTTACAGGCGGCTTTTGCTGCCATGGGGAAAATTGGCGATATATTATCCATTGCACTACCAATCGACAAAGGAACTCAAGATATTAAAAATTCTTCGGTTCAACTTAAAGATTTAGGTTTTCACTATATTGAGTCCGAGCCAGTACTCAAAAATATTAATCTCAATATTCCTCAAGGCTCAAGCTTAGCACTCGTGGGTCCAACTGGATCTGGCAAAAGCACCCTGCTCAAATTACTTGCTCGCTTATATGAACCTACCCAAGGTGAGATTACTGTTGGCGATATAAAACTCGGAGAGATTCAGCGCGAGGTCCTTAAGCATCATATTGTCATGGTCCCCCAAGAACCTGCTATCTTCCATGAGAGCCTTCATTTCAATATTACTTTAGGGCGTACAGATATTTCTTTATCCATGATTGAAGATGTGGTCGAGCGCGCCGGCTTACAACACTTTGTGAAATCTCTAGAAAATGGCTATGACTCTATTTTAGATGAAGGTGGAGAAAGTTTATCTGCTGGTCAGCGCCAATTAGTAGCACTCATGCGTGCCTTGGTTTCTCCTGCACAAATCCTTATTTTTGATGAGGCCACGGCTAACATAGATACCGAAACTGAACGACTCATTCAATCAACCATTAATTTTGCCATGACCAAGAAAACCGTGATCATTGTCGCCCATAGGCTCTCTACCATTCGCGATGCGGATCAAATTGCCGTTTTACTGAAAGGTGAACTCAATGGTCTAGGAAGCCATGCTGAATTGATCAAAGATTGTTATTATTATCGCTGTTTACACGAATTGGAGGATATTCATAATGTATGAAATAAAGAGTCTAAAATTAGGTCATATGGATAACTTCATCTACCTCATCAAAGATAAAAAAACTTCAAGTATCGCGGTTATTGATCCCGCCTGGGATGTGGATGCTATTTTTCGTGCTGCTGAAGAAATGGATGGTGAAATCAATAATATTTTCCTCACTCATAGTCACTACGATCACGTCAATGGTGTGGATCAAGTTCTTCACCGTAGCGATGCCCAATTACATGTCCACAAAATAGAAGACCGCTTTTGGGGTGGCGCTGGACGCAATGCACAACTTCATTCTGGGGGCGATTTTTTAAAACTCGGTTCTATCGAACTTAAAGTTCACCACACACCAGGTCATACTCCTGGCTCCGTTTGTTATGAGCTCGATGGCCATCTCTTTACTGGAGATACAGTGTTTGTCTACGGTTGTGGTCGCTGTAACTTACGCGGCGGCGATCCTGAAGCCATGTATCATACTCTTAATAAAATCGGGACCAGTTTTGACCCTTCGATGAAGGTCCTACCTGGACATGATTACGCGACATGTCCCACTAGCACAATAGGCGCCCAATTAAAGGGCAATCCTTTTTTCAATATCAAAACACTACATGAATTTGTCGATTATCGCATGCATAAGCATAATCGCTCTATACCCTATTCAGCTGAATTATAATATAGAATGCCTACAATCAACTAAGCGGACTCTAAACTCTCCAAGTTTTGATCATCAATCTCAATTTTTTGCTTGGCTCTGCTTTTAATTTTCCCTAAAACATTTTGAAAAATTGGCGGCATTAAAGCTGAGCTAATTAATGTCACTGCAAAAAAGAAAATGGTAAAACTTAACTCTGGAGAATCCATTTTGACTTTAGGCCAAAAGATGAAGTTCATTACTATAAAAAATACATAATTCCTTTTTGTCCAAAATAAGTTTGAGCAAGCGGCTCCGATAAGGCTTAAAAGAAACATGGGAATGATATATCTAGGCAATATGTGCAACCAATATTCCGTAATAAAAACTTGACTCTTAGTCAGCATCAAATCACCAAATACTCTGTGCGCACTGTCGATCGCACTTAGATATAATTTACCCTGAATAATATATGATACGGCAAAAAATAGTGGTAAAGCGGTGGCTTGGATCATCAAGCTCACTGAATCTTCTTTTTTCATCTCTTCTCCATTCTCGTTTGAAAAGACGAATTTTAATTGTTAGATCTTATTTGTCAAACCTTTATAAAACCTAAAAAATAGCCCCCAACAGAAAGGCACTTCTAGACGAAGTACATTTAACATTAAATTAATTTTAGACTATCACTTATCGTCAAAGACAACACAGGAAAAGTTCAAAGAAAACATTTATTCAGAAATTTACAAAAAAAGTACCGATGCTAATAGGCGTCGATACTTTTTTAAATTAAAACAGGTTCTATTTAAACTAAATTAACTCTTATCATCAAAGTAGCCCGCAGGTAAGAACTCTTGGAAGGCTGCTTTTTCAGCAGCTTTCATGTAGGCTTCTTCACCTGATATGCGCCCTTCTTTATAGAGGCGTAACAAGTCCATATCCATGGTTTTCATACCTTGTTTCACACCCGCTTCAATAATACCGCGAATACTACTTAACTTACCTTCGCGAATTAAGCCTGGAAGGGCTGGGTGGAATAGGAGAACCTCATGTGAAGCACAACGTTTCCCATCAGTGGTTTTACAAAGTAATTGCGAAATGATCGTACGCAGAGTACTTGCGAGCATCGCACGAATCTGTGGTTGTTCTTTAGCAGGGAAAGCACCAATGATACGGTCAACGGTCTTTGGTGCATTATTGGTGTGTAGAGTACCAAAAACCATCAGGCCCATGGCCGCACAAGAAAGTGCCAAACCAATAGTTTCTGGGTCACGCATTTCACCAACCAGTACAATATCCGGGTCGGCACGCATGGCACCCTTTAAAGCGATATTAAATGAGGTCGTATGGTCGTGAACCTCACGTTGAACAATGACACTTTCTTTATTGGGGTGAACAAATTCAAGTGGATCCTCAATGGTAATAATATGCTTACTTTGAGTTTCGTTGATGTGATTTATCATCGCCGCCAAAGTGGTGGATTTACCTGAACCTGTCGGTCCTGTCACCAAAATAAGACCCGAACCTTGTTCCACAACACCCTTAAAAGTATCCGGTAAGTTAAGTTGTTCCATAGTCATAATTTCGGTGGGAATTGTACGCATAACTGATGCCATCCCATCGACGGTGCGCATGTAGTTCACACGGAAACGCGCCACACCAGTAATTTCGTAGGCAAAGTCTAAGTCAAAGTTTTCAACGTACTGCTTCCACTTTGCATCGGGGCAAATTTCTTTTAAAATGCCCTCCATTTCATCGGGGCCAATCACCCCTTCGCCTTCGATTGCCACCAAGTTACCGCTTTTGCGAATCTTGGGGACGTGATTACTCAATAAGTGTAAATCTGATCCACCCTTATCAAACATGTATCTCAAAAAATCATCCATTCTTGCAGCCATAATCTACTCCTATGCGCCTTCTATTTCACGTCGTTTTGCATCTGACACAATATGTGGCAGCGCTGTCTCTGCTGATATCTTACCTTCTTTATAGAGGCGTAAGAATGAATCTTCTTTCAAAACCATGCCCTGTTTTTTCCCAACTTCGATGACCGAAGTCAACTGCGATGTCTTGTTATCTTTAATGAGGTTGGCTACCGCAATGTTACCAATTAGAATTTCTGGTGCCATGAGTAAGCCCGTTTGATCAATATTGGGTACTAAATACTGACAGATGACCCCACGTAAACTTTCTGCAACCATCGCACGTATTTGAGACTGTTGGTCGGGTGGGAATACATCTAGAATACGGTCTAAAGTTGCTGATGCACTATTGGTGTGTAGCGTTCCAATAACTAAGTGACCCGTTTCGGCCGCAGATAATCCCATTTCAATAGTTTCTAAATCTCGCATTTCACCTAAAATAATGATATCTGGATCTTCACGTAAAGCGGCTTTTAGCGCGTTCGCAAAACTCTTTGTTCCCGTGTGTAGTTCACGCTGACTCACATTACAATCTTTGGATGGAATCAAAATTTCAATGGGGTCTTCCACGGTAATGATGTGGTCTTTTCTCGCCTTATTTATCAAGTCAACCATCGCGGCAAGTGTCGTTGTTTTACCAGAACTTGCTGGACCAGTAATGAGAATAAGACCCTGGTGGTAAGTCGTTAATTTTTCCAATACTGCAGGCTCTTGGAAACCAAGTTCCCCTAGAGTTTTTATACCTTCACTAACAATTCGATAACTGCCCTCAACGCCATCATTGTGAACCATGATATTACTGCGGTAACGCTCTGTTCTTGAAAAGGAATAACAGTAATCTAAATCACCGGTTTCTTCAAAAGCTTTTCGGTCTTTATCACTCAGCAAAGATAAATTGAGTTTTTTCGCCATATCGGGCGTCATGATCGCCTGCTCTCGTAAAAGGTAATTAATACCAAAATGACGTACAAATGGATAGGCTTCCGCAGATAAATGCGCATCTGAAGAGCCATTGCGACGTGCTGCCTGAAGGAATTTAATCATGAGCTCTTTACATTCTTCCATCGGCAAGTCAGCTGCTTGACTCAAATCAGGAAAGTCTTGTGTCGAAAATGGGTAAGGGCTTCCTGGGTCTCGCGGTGGAGCCGCTTGAGTTGGTGCCGCTTGAGCAGGTTCCGCTGCACCACCACCTAATAGGCTATGGGGGCAAGGGCCACTTTGATTGGCATAATAAGCCGCATGTTCTAAAAGTTGTTGTACACTCTCCATTGTTGCCAAGCCGTTGTCTAACACCGCCTGTGCGAAACTCATTAAGTCCACATCGTCGGGACTAATCTGCATTAATTCGACAATTGTATTTTTGTCAAAAAACTGATTCTCTGCACCAAGATAACAGAACCATTCTACTTCATTGATCATAAACTTTCCTTAGTTTGAAAAAACACCATAAATTATAGAAGTGCAAACAAGCTCACGCAAGAGCTAAAAGTCCCACTCCATAGCTTGTGGGACTGCATTCAGATAATTTCTTTGGATTTTATTTACAATTTTATTTATCCGGGTAATTTATGGAGATTTTATTGAGCTTTCAAAGTAGGATTTATCATCACTTATTATCAAGAAACATCCATATTCGAGGGCTAAGTTCGTATACTGACTTGTAAGTATATGAGTTAAATAAATCAATCAGTTAAATTTGACTTCCTCCAAACCCAAGTGATACAGTATAAACACCTAACCTATGAAAGGGGTTATCTTACGAGTATCAATAGCAGGAGTCTTTATTGTGAAATTAACTAAGTACAGCACGAGTTTTTTATGCGGCTTATTGTCCCTAACAAGTTTTGCCGAAGAATTTAGTTCCAAGCCCACAACAGATACAGATAAATTCATCACGTGGCTAGAGTCAGGGGAATCCCGACTCCAATTAGGTAACTTTACGAGTGTAGGTAGGGTGCAGGATGATGATCGCCTTATTTTTGGGCGAGTCGACGGGGACAAAACAGTGGGTTATTCAAGTACTTATATTGAAGGCAATTACCTAACTCCACAGGTATCAGGCTTACAATTTGGTATTGGGGCTTATGCTCATGCAAAGACTTGGGATCTCCAAGATACTTACGGAGAAAAATACCCCGATAGTCAAGACGCGTATTTTACCGATGCCTTTATTCGTTATAATTTTACCGAAGACTTATTTATTCAAGGCGGTCGCTTCAACGTTCGAAATATTGCGCAACGTTTTGACCCCCAATACGGTCAAGGACTCTATTTGCATTACAATAACGAGAAATTTAGTATTGATTTGGGTGCTGTAGATAAACTTGCTTATTACTTCAACGACTATGTGGTCGATTACACCAGTAATGATGACAAAGATTTGTGGGGATACGAAGATGATGTGGATAGTGTCATTTATTTCGCTGAACTGAATTTTGGGGTCTGCGATAAAGTCAAAATGAACCCCTACGCCTACTACCAAGATCAATATGTTGGGTGGTATGGTTTGGACACACAAATCGTCTTTCACAAAACAGCTACTTACGAATATGGTACAAAAGTTTTCACGTACTATATGGATGCTTTAGAAGATTCTACGACGGATGATGAAGGTCGCGGAAGCTTCAACTATAGTATCAACCCCTTCTACCACCGTAAAAAATGGAAGTTTGATATTGGTTATTCTGAATTTGGAGATAACTCCAAGAATAATCGCCCTGCTTGGGGCTACCGCTACTTCACCAATGTCCTCTACCATGATGGCGGTGTTGGTGATATCGAAATCATTGACTACAACCCTCTCTATGGCACAAAGGGGACTGACATTTACTTTGGCCGCGTCGGTTACCACGAAGAAAAATGGACTCTTGGTTTTACCGCAGGGCTGTATACTCCTGAAGATAACGACACTTACCATAATATTTGGGAATTTCAGTTTGGCGGCAGTTATATCTTTAATGAGCACCTCAACGTCGGTGGACGTTTAGTAAATCTGACTGCGGACGAGCGAGGTGGGGTTGTTGACCAGGATGCTAATTATTTAGAAGCTTGGCTTGCCTACATTTTTTAACCATTCACCAAATTAATCTCTTCGAAAGAGGGACTGTATAAGAGTCTTTAAATATTAATGAATGGCTCTTATTTTTACTTTGGCTTTCAAAAGTGACAGAATATTATACAAACCATAATACGTACGGTTTGTATAGATAAAGTGCTTGGAACCTCGATTATGAGAGTGACCTTCTTTATCTTGTTCGCGTTTAATTCGATCTCCCATTTCATAGAGCTCCATAAAAAAGCTTTCATCCGCAAAATCAAACTCAGAAAAATGAAACGGTCGCATGGCTAGGTTCATTAATTTTTTAAAATTCTTAGTAAAGAACTTCACTGCTTTGGGATTATCATCTGATCGTAAAATCTCTAAATCTAGCAGGTTTTTATGGAATCGTTTATCATCATTAAATAAAGATTTATCCACGCCCAAAAAGTAATTGTCATAGAAGCTCTTGGGGACTTTTTTCATACAGCCAAAATCTATTACGTTAAGTTTTCCCGTCTCATCAATCAAAAAATTTCCTGGATGAGGGTCGGCGTGAAGCCAATGTAAATTGTGCATTTGGACATGATAAAAGTCCCATAGCTTTTGGCCGATTGCATTGCGTTTCTCTTGAGGGATATCTTCACTAAAAAACTCATCAAGATGTTTACCATGTAGCCACTCCATTACCAATAATTTATTGGAACTGATTTCAGAGAAATATTTGGGGAATTTCACATAATCTAGATCTTTGCATTTATCTGAAATACTCATGCCTTGTTCGAGTTCCTGTAAATAGCGCGTCTCCTCCAGCATCTTATTTTCAATCTCGCTGAAGTAGGTTTTGACTTCATCGGACTTTAATTTCAAGAGTTTGAGCGCAAAGGGTTTAACTAATTTAAGATCAGAAGAAATACTCTCGGCAACACCGGGATACTGCAGTTTTATAGCGACTTCTTGACCTTCGTACTCAGCTTTATGAACTTGACCAATTGAAGCCGCTCGTTCGGCCTGAGGGCTAAATTTTTGAAAAACTTTGTCTGCTTTCTTACCTAATTCGCGTTTTAAAATTTTTTGTACCAAAGGAGCTGAGAGTGGAGGTGATTGATATTGCGCTAAAGCGAATTGATCCGTGTAGGCTTTTGGCAAAGCTCCTCTATCCATACTCAACATTTGGGCCACTTTTAAAGCACTACCCTTCATTTCACTCAAACAACCATAAACATCTGCAGCATTGGCTTTATCTAAATCTTCTTGGGTCGAAGTTTGCCTACTTACTTTCTTGCCGTAGTGCTTGAGGTAATTACCTCCTATCTTCAAACCTGCTACGGCGACCTTGCCAGCTCGCCCTACTTTGCTAGAAGGTATAGATTTTAGGGGTTTCACTACTTGGACTGCCTATGTTTCATCAAGTCGACAAAAGTATCAAAGATATTAGGCGCTAAGCTATCAAAGAAAAAAATCATGCTTTTTTCAAGCAAAGCGTCCATATACTCTTCTTTTTTTTGTTTTGCTTTGTGATCACAGTTTTTCCATAGCTTTAAATTCATAAAAAACAAAGCTGTAAAAAAATCACACATGTATTTGTCCTGCATACCTCGTTGCTTAAATTCTTGGCATGCCATGCCATCTTTTATGAGTTTCTTTACAAATTTTTTCAGATGTTTTTTAAAGTCATTAGTTCCATACATAAAACTTGGTGACTGCATGCTAGAACAATTGCGGAAATATTTTTTATTTTCATCCATAAATTCAAACCAAGAATACATGAATGCTAAGCCACGATCTCGTTGATTATATGATGAGTACTCACTTGATAGGCCAAGATGGCTTAACACATCTTTTAAGCCATTCTTCCAAATATCCAACTCCACCTGATGCAGGGATTCATACTTTAAATGAAAATCTTCTTTGGTAATTTCGGCAAATTCTAAGAACTTTTTTAATTTCTTAGGCGGTGACTTCTTTGCCATTATATATTCATAATACTTCTTACGTATTTTCTTCTTTTTCATATGCTTACGCCTTTAGTTCTAATTTTGACTAAAGGTATTCTATAATACATAGCTTCCCAAGTTTTCTTTGTGAACTTATGTGAAAAGCTGAAGAAATTTATATGAACGAATTATCTAACCTTGTAGCTGCTGCTTTTTATTGAAGCATTTCTTGGCCACTTGACTGACGACAAGCATAGAGCCTAAGGCCGTCGATACACAGATAATCAGCATGATCATGATCTGATACTTTGCTGCTGTAATAGGATCTTCGCCGCCTAAAATCTGTCCCGTCATCATTCCTGGAATAAAAACTAAACCAACCCCAGCTAGATTATTAATAGATGGACTCATGCCTGCTTTAATGGCGTCACGCACTAGCTCATTAATCGCATCTTTAGTTTTCATCCCCAGGAGAAGGTTTTGCTCCACTTCTGTTCGACGATTTTTTAAATCGGAGAAAAAGCGTTCCAAAGAAACCGCCATTGCATTCATCGAGTTACCTACAATCATACCACCAATAGTAATGAATATTTGAGGCGCGTACCATGTTTCTGCTTGCAAGAAAACTCCCAAGGAAACGATATTTAAGGATAAGTAAGATCCAAGCATGGTCAAGAAAATAGTTTTAAACAAAGGGAAAGGAGGATTTTCTATTCGTCCAGAAATAATTTTTGCCGCCCAAAAAATCATCCATACATAAACCCCCAAACTTATGAAAGGATTCGGGTACTTAAAGATGTAGACGAGGGCAAATCCCATGAATAGCAGCTGCACATAAGTACGAATACTTCCGATTATTAAGTTTTTCCCCACACCTAATTTTAAACGATATGAAATAAAAGCGGTCAATAAAACAAATAAACTAAAACTCAATAATTGGAGGTTGGAGATCTCTAGAGCTGCTATTAAAATCATAATTCCCTCAAACCTTCGCCACTTATGGCGAGTCGTTTGAAATTTGTACTGGAATGAAAACTTTCTTCAATATGACTGACAAAGATCACGGTCATTTCACTACAATAATTGCTGATAAAGTCCTCGCTTAATTCACGGCTAGTTTGATCTAAACCTGCGCTAATTTCATCGCATAATAAAGCTTGTGGTTTTAATAAAAATGCTCTAAGGAGTGCTAAGCGATGCTTTTGACCGCCCGACAATTCTAATGCATTCTGCTGCAATTCTAAACCTTCAGGAAACAGTTTTTCAATATAAGCTTTCAATTCTTTATCTGTGGGTATTGCTAATTGATGGTACTCCAATGCCAAGATCAGGTTCTCGTGGACCGACTTATCATAAATATGGGCACTTTGTCTTAACCATTGGCAATTCTTGCGGTGTTGATAATAATCCAGTAGAGGCTGATCATTTACTATAATCTCACCTTCACTTGCCTCTTCTAATGAAGAAATGAATTTGAGCAGAGAGGATTTGCCACAGCCTGAGGGGCCTTGGACGAGGTATTTTCCTTTGGATCTAAAGCAATAATTGAACTTAGTGAAGACAACTTTTCCCTCTGGAGAAAATCCTAAATTCTTAAGTTCTATTTTCATGGAGCCCTCGCTTAATTTATCCACCAACTTATTGCCAACTAAGATAAACTGCAATGAATTACTCTCGAATTATTTCGACTCCCTTTAAATTCAAATTTGGATTTTGCTTTGAATTCAAAATGAGCTTCTCTAAATGATTTAACAAACGCATTGAGTAGCCCGAGATATGACTGCCACGAACATCGAGTTCTTTCACCGATGAACCCATCAATGAATCGACATCTTTTAAAGACGTATTGGACAAATTGAGCTTGCGAATGGGTAGTTTTCTTAACGCTTCTAAACTAAAGAGGCGCTTATTATTAGATAAATCTATATCGACTTGAGATTCAAAGGTCGAGTACTTTATGTTCTTTTTGACGGGATTGGTCAAACTTAATGCGAGCCCCGCTAAATGCATCTTTTCATCAAGAGTATATTGCGAAACCGTATAAGAATAATTGACGATGTGAACTAAAAATTTCATGCTCTCATTTGCTTTCACCGGTATGACAAAAGTGTTACTCATATCCATGATATAGGCTTCTAACTCGGCTAAGTTTAAAAAGAGTTCATCTTCTTTTTTGACTTGTGCATATTTAGCACATACATCTGCCGTTCTTCTCCTTGGGAAAGATGGACTCATGATAGCTTTGAATATTTGATTAGCTTCAGTAAAACGTTGGGTAATCATTAAAATCCTTCCCAAATACAATTGCGCTTCTTCGTTTTGCGGATCCCACAAAACGGCGAGTCGCGCATTGGCTAAGGCGGAATCATAATCGAAACGAGTTAAATCATTGCGTGCGACATTAACTAAACGTGGGCTAGCCGCCTTACTAATCGCTTCTCTTTCTGCTTGCTCAAGCATTTGTAATTGATAAGCTTTTTCGGCTCGATCCTTCTCGGCTATGGCGACTTCACTTAATTCTTCCGCGCGATTTTTTTGCTCAAGAGCAAGCTGGCTCAAATCGACCGCTCTTTGTTTAGCAAAAAATAAAAATCCAGAAAAGATAGACGAAGAGCTAAGTAATAGAACTAGCCAAAAACTTAACTGCTTGTGGCGTTTAAGAAGATAGAGGAGCGATTTCCCAACACTATGATCTTCCGCTGAAGTCATGAAGCCACTTTGGAATTTATTAAGATCTTCAATGAGCTCGGATACCGATTGATAGCGCTTGTCTCGGTCCTTTTCTAAAGCTTTTAAAATTATAGATTCTAAACCCCGCGCTAAAGCTTTATTTATTTCTCGAGGTCGTTTCCGTTTACCCTGTAAAGTTTGCTCTAATAATGCTTTGCAGCCTTCCGCTGAATTCGCCCGCTTTCCACATAAGAGTTCATAAAGAATGGCACCCAAGGCATAGATATCACACAGTTCATCGCGTTTGCCTAGGCTCTTCTCAATTTGTTCTGGAGCCATATAACCCGGCGTTCCTTTTAGCACTCCATGATGACTATGTTCATCATAAATATCTTCGACTAAGAGTTCCTCGCTTAAGCATTCCTCATTAGAACCCCGCGCTAAGCCCCAATCACCCACTAAAACTTCCGAAAACTCGCCCAAATAAATATTTTCTGGCTTCAAATCCAAATGCACGACTTTATTGGCATGCGCATAGGCCATAGCATTACAGATTTTCAAAAAGATATCTAAGCTTTCTTGATCATATTTAGCCCCTGTCGCTTTTCGTTCCTCAAAATAATTTTTTAAGGTTTTTTTTCCTACGGGCTTCATCGTGAAAAAAGCTTGTCCCTCGCGATCATATCCAGCGTCGTATACCGGAACAATGTTGGGGTGTTGTAGCTGTGCAGTTATTCGTGCTTCGCGAAAAAAGGACTCTGTTTTTTGATCGTCTTTAGAATCTAATAACTTGGCTTGGGCCACTTTTCTCGAGGTGAGCTTATCTTCACTCAAAAGAATTTTCTTCATTCCACCGCGCCCTATTTCATCGCCAGTGGTGTATCGCCCTTCCCTAAGCTGCATCTCGGAACTTATGGGGTACTCAAATTCCGTGTCATCCTCATTGAGCATTTGGCTCAAGCCTGAGGTTACTTTTACATAAGCTTTTTTATCTGTAGCCATTTAAGCTAACTCAGATTTTAAACGCCGAATTTCATCTTTTAAACGATCTCTAATGCGTTTGCGATAAACGTAAATCACCTTGGGTTTCAATTCATATTCCACTTCTAGGTCTTGAGCACTCTCGCCTTCCACCAAGCGCAAAAAGATCTCGATTAAACGCTCAGAGAAGTGAGGCTTTATATTTTCTAAGGCCATGGAAGCTAAATAATCATTCCATTCACTTTCAGCGACTTTCTCTACTTCGGGCAATGATAATTTATCAATTTGTTGATCCTGTACTTTACCTTTGAGGCGGCTCTGGCTATTGATTTTACGAAAAAAATCTCTCCCAGTATTCTGTATAACTCGACAAAGCCAGCTGCGAAAACGTTTCGATTCATCATATTCAAAATTGGGAAAATGATTCCACAATTTAATCAACACCTGTTGCACAACTTCATCTGCATCGTGGTGAGACATATCCATTTTACGGCAAATCAAGTAGATAAAACCTTGATAATACTGAACAAAATCTTCCCAGCTTTTTTCATCTTTATCATGAATAATTCGCTGAAGTAGGGTGACACGTGTGCCATATGTTTCATTTTTTTCACTCATAGGTGAATCTATGCTTTCGGTAAACACTTGTCAATATTCCTCTACTTCAGATACTTGCGATCATCGCATTAATAGCTTTTTTTCTCTTATTGAGTCATTTCTGGTCGTTGCCAATCACTTTCTGCCTTGGTCTTTCCCTTTGCTGGTTTGAGTACCGTGATCACTTCCGCATTCGGATCATATAAATCCCAATCGTCGGATCTAAAAGGTGACGCCGGAATGCCTTGCTTATTGTATAATAAATTGCGTTCAGAAGGATTCATCGCCCAAGCATAGCGCACAGCAACTGGCTTCCCGACTTTTGCTGAGCTAAGGATGATTTTATTACCTTGAATTTGAGCCTCGGCCCAATGCCATTTTTGATCTTCTCCCGCAATCGCAAAAGTATCAATTTCACCTGCTTTCGCTGCCATCATTCCAGAACCAATAGAATCGAATTCCACAATCATTTTTGAACCATCTACTGTGTGAGATTTATATCTTGGCCCATAATCAACAAAGTCTTTCCCATAAGTATTTTTAAGTGCCAAATAGGCATGTCGAATCCCAATTGGTTTTTTGTTCTTGGGATGAAGCTGAATCGCATCGCCCGTATCAATAGCAACTGACATGTAGGCATTTTTGACATCTTCAGTCACTAAACGCATCATCTCGCGATTGATTGACCATACCGCTTCGGGGCCTTCTACCGGCTTCGTCTGAGCGGGGTTCCAGCTGGGCAACTGAGTGAATTGAAAAGGAAAATAGCGCTCTGTGTTGCCTGCACTCATTTCGTGCCAACTTTTACGATAGTAGTCGATCAACTGAGCTAATTGCTTACGATAATTAATGGCTTGAGCGGCATCTTTTGAATTGCGTTCACCTTGGTACCAAATAGCTCCTTTGATCCCATAGGGACGAACAGGGTTAATCATCACATTAAAAATATGTGAGGGGTACTGATGCCCCATGTTGGATGGTTTTGTTATAATTGGTGGAGCGATTTTTTTAACTTTATTCTTCATTATGTCACCCGCCGCAACACGTTTATTATAGGTCGCCAATTCTTTAGCATGCTGAGCTAAGGATTTTTCCGCACTAATCCCTTTCTGCTTGAGCTTCTCGCTCATTTCATCCATTTGTTTCATGCCCGCAACTGTGCGTTCATCGTTCATTTGAATTTCTTTGGGCATCCAGCCTTCAATTGGGGTTCCCGCAAAAGCTTGAACGACAATGCCCACTGGAATCCCAAGTTCTTGATGAAGTTTCTTGCCAAAATAATATGATACTGCAGACGTTTCTAAAGCCGATTCTTTATTACATAATTTCCATTTAGCCATCTTATCACGCGCTTCATCAAGTGGTTCATGCCAATGCTCGCGAGCTGACTTATAGATGCGGAAATTTGGCAGATCAACTGTTTCAGCTTCCTCTTCGCCACCAAAAGTTGAGCCTACTGCCCACCCCATATTTGATTGTCCCGCACAGAGCCAGACTTCGCCAATAGCCACATTTTTTATATCTAGCTGATTATTTCCTTTAATGCTTAAACTAAAGTCCGTCCCATAACTTGGTGTAGCTAACATCACTTTCCACTTACCCTCTGAATTGGCTTTCGTCTTAGCTTTAGAACCCCAGCTTGCTTTGACTTCTACCTCTTCTCCGGCATCTGCAAATCCCCAGATGGCATTCGAGGTCTGCTGTTGCAAAATCATATTATCTGTAAATAATGTGCTCATCCGCACATCTGCGATCAAATTAGACGCGGCCAAAGCGAAAGCCGTTAAAATCATTTTTTTCATTAAAATCTCCAGGTTATTTATTGTTCTTACCCTCAATACGAACACTTACGAAGTCATCTAACATCTAATTAAATTAGTTTTACGTAAAATAAAAAGCCCAGCTTCAGACGCTAGGTAAATATACTTCCCCAGAGAAGGTGATTTTACTTTCAATTACTTGGAATTAGAACTTTTATAAAAAAACCGAACCTTTAGTTTGATCTAACGATAAACTTTTTTGTTTGGATTTTCATTTTGCGTAAACATTTTTTAATATCATTTATTCTCTTATTTATAAGCATTTCATTAATTGCCTTTATTCAAGCTTCTAGCTCTGAAGACATTCATGAAGAGCATTTTTCACTCAATGTCCAAACACAACTGGTAAAAGATCTGAACAAATGGGACGACATCAAAAACCTGGAACAATTACGAGTCTTAGTCTCCCCCAATCGTAGTAATTTTTTCATCGCCAAAGATCAGGCTCGTGGCTTTGAATATGAGATGTTTGAGCAATTAGAGAAAGACCTGCAAAAATCTTTAAACAAAAAGAATTTTCAGGTTATTTATGTTCCCGTTGCTCACAACAAGCTAATGAGCTCTCTGATGCAAGGCTATGGAGATGTTGCAGCTGCAATGCTAACCATAACTCCTGAACGCCAAAAAATTGTCGATTTTAGTACGCCTTATTTAACTGGTGTCTCAGAAGTTTTGATACGACACAAATCTGCCCCCCCCCATTAATTCCATAAAAGATCTCTCTGGTAAAAAAATCTACGTCGCGGATGGCTCGAGTTATCTAAGTTCATTGACCAAGTTGAATAGGGAATTTGAATTAGAAGGACTTGCGCCTATAAGCATTAAAACTTTCAAAGAACTGAATACTGGAGATGTAATCGAGCTTCTAAACACGGCACTATTTGATTATACTTTTGCCGATCACACCTTGGCAGAACTATGGTCAGAAGTTTTGCCCAATATTATTATCAATAATAAAATTAGTATTGGAAATCAAAAAGAAATGGCTTGGGCGATTCGCAAAGATTCTCCTCAGCTTAAAGAAATCCTCAGCAATTTTGCGAATAAAAACCGCAAGGGAAGTCTACTGGGCAATATTTTTTTTAAAAGATATTACCAAAAACCTTACTGGTTAGACAATGCTCTTTTAAATAATTTAGGTAAATTTAATGACTACAAAAGCTTTTTTATTGAAGCAGGAAAAACCTACGACTTTGAACCAATTTTTTTGGCTATGCAGGCTTTTCAAGAATCAAGTTTAAATCCTAATGCAAAAAGTTCTGCGGGAGCCCTTGGCATCATGCAACTACTTCCGAGCACGGCTAAAGATATGGGGGTCAAAGATATCTATGATCCTCAGCAAAATATTATGGGAGGAGCCAAATATATGGACTGGATTCGATCTCATTACTTTAAAGATATCCAAGACAAGAACAAGATTTATTTTTGTTTGGCTGCTTATAATGCTGGTTTTCGCAGAGTACAAAATTGGCGAAAAGAAGCGCCTTTATTAGGTTATGATCCCAATATTTGGTTTGGTCATGTCGAACATGTGGCTCTGCAAAAAACGGGACTAGAGCCCGTGCAATATGTTGCAAAAATCTCCAAGGCTTATACCGCTATATCTCAGTACCTAAAAATAGTAGAAGAGAAAGAAAAAATTATCCAAGCGGCAAAAGATAGTAGTTCAAATTAATCATTGATTTACTCACTAGACCCTTAGCTATTTTATTAAAAATGATCAAAATAGGCAAATTTAGTATCTATACTATAGAGATCCCCTGTAATTATAATGTTATGCATGGGTATAGAATATATAAACACAAATAAGGTAGGTCTCCATATTATGATTAAACATATACTTTTTCTCTTCGCTCTTTTTTACACTCCTTTAGTATTTGCCAAAACCGACTTTGCCAACGGAATGAAAATTGGTGAAGTCACTGCGGATTCCGCAATTATTTGGACTCGCCTCACCGATGGTCCCGCACGATTTTCCACCACAGAAGAACAAGACCGAGAAAAATTCAGTAAAATGCGGCCCCCTCAGGTCGCCCCTGGCTTAGCTGGGACAGTAAAATTAACTTTAACTAGCAGTGCTCAGGTAGTTTACAAAAGTGAATTAACAAATGTAGATCCAAATAAGGACTTTACGCATCAATTTAAAATCAATGAACTCAAAGCGGCAACTCAGTATGAAGTACTTTTAGAAGCTGATTCAGGTAAAACGATCACGGGGAAATTTACTACGGCGCCCCTGAAAAACACAAAAAGTGATGTCGCATTCAACGTTGTGACTTGTCAGGCAATTCGTTCTGCTGAGCAACATAGAGTAGGTCACTCTGTCTATGGACAAATGCTAAAAATCAATCCTGATTTTTTTATTCATACTGGCGACATCGTCTACTACGACAAAGGTTATTTAGCTAAAAATGTTACTGATGCGCGCCGTAAATGGAACCATACTTTTGCACTTCCACTCAATCGTGATTTTTCAGCTCAAGTGCCTTCTTTCTTCATGAAAGATGACCATGACACGGTAGATAACGATTCTGACCCAAATTCCGTTTACGGAGACCTCACTTTTAAACAAGGTATTGAAATTTTTAAAGAGCAAGTCCCCATGAGAGAACTCTCTTATCGTCGCATACGTTGGGGTAAAGATCTTGAAGTCTGGCTAACTGAAAACCGTGATTATCGTTCAATTAATAAAATGAAGGATAGTCCCCAGAAAACGATTATAGGGGAAAAACAAAAAGCATGGCTCAAAAAAACGATTTCTGAATCTGATGCCACATTTAAGTTTATTGTCACCCCAGGCCCAATAGTAGGCCCCGATAAAAAAGGGAAAAATGACAATCACTCAAACAAGGGCTTTTTTCACGAAGGTGAAGAATTGCGCAAATTCATTGCCTCACAAAAAAACCTCTATGTCATTTGCGGTGACCGCCACTGGCAATACGCCTCTATTCATCCCGAATACAAAATTCGCGAATTCGGCTGTGGCCCCATCAATGGTGAACATCTTTTTGGTGGCGCACCAAAAATGGATCCTAAATGGCATGAGTTTTTAAATAATCGCGGTGGGTTTCTCAATGTCAAAATATCTAGAGAAAACGACATCCCTAAAGCGACTTTAAGTTGGTATGATGCGGAAAAAACAGATGTAAAAACCGGCCTGCAAAAAATCAATAATCAAATTATCTTGGAGCACAAATGAAAAGTGTTTTCACCCTGATATTCCTACTTGTAAGTGTCAGTTCTTTTGCTCAAGGCAAGGTCGAAAAGTGGCTTCAATCTGTTGAAGAACATATTCCTTCTCAAACCACAATTACTGCAGCAAAGAAAAAGGTCCTACTTTTTTCTCTTGCTACTGGTTATAAACATTCTGTCATCCCCTATGTCGATGCCGTCATGACTCGCATGTCGGAGAAAACCGATGCCTTTGAGCTTGTGGTGAGTGATGATATTGATTATTTCACTAAAGCAAAAATATCTCAATTCGATGCCATTATCCTTAATAATAATTGCTCCGATCGCAAAGAACGTAACCTTTTTCGCGATGTCCTCATAAATAAAAAAGATAAGTTTGGTGCCAAATACAAGGATTTAAGCTCTTCGGAATGTGACCAACTTGCTGCTCAATTAGAACAGAATCTCCTCGACTTCGTCTACGAAGGCAAAGGTCTCATGGTTCTTCATGGAGCTATCAACATGCTCAATAATTCCGAACGCATTAGTAAAATGATTGGTGGCAGTTTTGCCTATCATCCCAAATTCCAAACAATCACACTCAAACTCGTCGATCCTAAGCACCCAATGGTAAAAGCTTTTGGCGGCAAGGAAGTCGTTTATAAAGATGAACCCTACATTTTAAATAAGGCTTACAGCGACTTTAACTTCAAACCTCTCTTGGAAATGGATACCAATAAACTCGTCAAAATAAAAGATTCCGTCAAAGAAATGCCGCGTTATATGGCCTGGATAAAAAAGCATGGCAAAGGTCGTGTCTTTTATACCGCACCTGGACATAGTGAAAAAACTTACGAACGTGCTAGCTTTCTGCAGTTTTATCTCGATGGTTTGCAGTACACTCTCGGTGACTTAAAATGTGATGACTCCCCGATAAAAAAGCAATAATTTTATTCTTTTTGAGTCAAGTAAAGATTATCGTGGTGTATTAAAGAACTATAAACAAGCACAAAGGACAACACATGAAAAAAATATCTGCCCTCATCCTCCTCCTCTTGACTGCCATTAGTCTTCAGGCACAAAACTTTAAAGCTAGCGAAGTCGTAGACTTTAAAAAAGTGGGCGATGGCGACCAACTTCAACTCCACTTCTTTCTACCCGCTGATTTCAAAAAAAATGATGGCAAAAAGCGCCCTGCAGTAGTGTTTTTCTTTGGTGGCGCTTGGTCCGGTGGTTCACCTAAACAGTTTTTTCCCTTTGCAGATCACTGTGCAAAAAATGGCATGGTTGCGATCTCCGCACAATATCGTACAAAAAA
Source organism: Lentisphaera marina (assembly GCF_028745505.1). Classification (GTDB taxonomy): domain Bacteria; phylum Verrucomicrobiota; class Lentisphaeria; order Lentisphaerales; family Lentisphaeraceae; genus Lentisphaera; species Lentisphaera marina. Next base: position 518,956 of record NZ_JAQZZL010000001.1, read on the forward strand.
AAGCCACGGTGTTATCCCCTCTGAATGTATCAAAGATGGCAATTCCGCCATTCGCTGGGTTCGCAAAAATGCCGCTATTTACGGCATCGATCCCGATCGCATTGCTGCAGGCGGAGGATCTGCAGGTGGTCATGTCGCCGCTGCGACTGCTACCACAACTAAGTTTGAGGATCCCAATGATGATCTCAGCGTAAGCTCTCAGCCTAACCTTCTTCTGCTCTTTAACCCAGTTGTCGATAATAGTGACAAGGGCTACGGTTATAGTCGTGTTAAAGATTACTGGCAAGACTTTTCTCCACTTCATAACATCCATAAAGACACCCCCGCGAGTATATTTTTCCTCGGCTCCAAAGACAAGCTTATTCCCGTATCAGTCGCCAAAGACTGGGACGCAAAAATAAAAGCCCAAGGCAAAGATTCTGAATACCATATTTGGGAAGGTGAGAAACATGCTTTTTTCAACTATAAAGGCAAGGATGGTGGGGAAATTTACGGCGAAATTATCGAAAAAATGGATGCCTTCCTCAAAAAGCATGAATATATCAAGTAGTGTATCAAATGTAATTTTCTCATTGAATTATATTTCCTAGTAAGCTTGAAGCTTGAAATCTATTTAAGTTCTTTAATAATTCTGTAACAATTTAGATTGACTATTGTTTTAAATAAAAACTTGGAGTTCTCAATGAAAAAATTACTTGCCTGCCTTATCGCACTTACATCCAGCTTATCGGCCCAGCATCAACTGATGGAAATTGGACCTAGCTACTACACAGAAGCCGAAAAAATCATGTTGGAAAAAGTTAAAGAGCAAAAATCTCTTTACCAAATTTGGCCCGATGATGGTACTCGCGCAGACGATCCCTCCAAGGAACTAAAGGAAGTCGGTGAAGTCAAAGGCATCCTTCGTATTAAAAATGTTAATCGTCCCACACTCACTTGGATTAAGCCCAAGAATCCAGATGGTCGAGCGGTTCTGATCTGTCCTGGTGGCGGCTATCATATTCTAGCAGCAACTCACGAAGGTTCAGATGTGGCTTCCTGGCTTGCGGCTCAAGGTATTACACCCTTCATCTTAAAGTACCGTGTGCCTCGCCGCAAGGGGCTTCCTAAGCACAAAGTCGCCTTAGAAGATGCGCAACGCGCCATGAGTCTCATTCGCTTCCATGCCAAAAGCTTTGGCATCCAAAAAAATAAAGTTGGTATCTTGGGCTTCTCTGCTGGGGGACACCTTTCCGCACTCACGGCTGTACAAGATCGCTCCTATAAAAATATTGACGAAGTTGACCAGCAAAGCTGCCTTCCTAATTTCGCTGTTCTCATTTATACGGCTTACACTGGAGATAAAAACACCCGTCAAATTGACCCTTTACTCAAGCCTACTAGAAAAATCCCCGTATATTCCGTCATTGGTGCCAAAGACACCAACTTCCTCCCAGGACTCGATATCTACATAAGACATTTACAGAAGAATAATGTTCCCGTTGAGCACAGTGTCTACGATGGCATCGGCCATGGCGTTGGCCTCGTGGGAAAAGCTTGGGAAAAAGATTGCGAGGCTTGGTTAAATAATCTAAAACTTCCTTAATTCATCCAAGCTTCGAAGTTTTACAGAATCTGAATCAGGGAAATCCTTTGGGATTTCCTTCAGTTCTAAATTAGATAAATACCTAAGGGCACGAATAAAAGAAGTCTGAAAGGCCACACAACGCACTCCCGCTGGATCTTGCTTTAAACCATGCCAATAATGCCCGTATGTGGAATTATAGATTTCTCCCTCGCCATATTTGACGAGCCAATCTATGGGAAAATCTTTACCCGTCTTTTCATCTTTACCATAAGATAAAACCCTTAGGTTTTTAGCGGGTCCCCTGGCGTAGCGATACACTTCCAAATCGGCCGCGCTCCAAGTTTGCGGATAGTCTCGATTAATCGGATGTGAGCTAAATTTATGCACCAAAACATCGCGACGTTTCCCATGCCCAGTATTTTCGCCTTCACCTTTGGGAATGTAAGTGAGTTGCTTGCCATCAACAATAATCGCTTTCCCAAAATTTTTATTTCTCCAGCCTAGACCAATCATTTCATTGTATGCTTTCCATTGCGGGAAGGCATTATTTGCCGAGTGAAATACCAACATCCGACCTCCCTCGAACATATATTTTTCAAAAGCTTTCTCCGCTGCTAAGGGCCAGCTTGATCCATTATTTATATCATTAGTATTTTGAATCACTAAAGTATATTTTTTGAAATCTGGTTTCCAACTTTTCCAAGCCTCACTCTCCTTCATTGGTATCGTTGACACAGTCAAGTCTATATCTTTTTCATTTTGTAATAAACGCTGAATTAAGTGAGTCGTTTTCTCCCAATCGTGGTTACTAAAACCATCCACAATTAAAACCTGTACTTTCTCCTGCGACTTATCACTCGTACACGAAAAGAAGCATGACAAAACCATTAAAGTAATCAACTGAAAAAGGCACTTCACCCTCTTCTCCCTAAAATTTAATTTCTTAATTGATGCGCTGCCTGAAAAAGTACCACTGCCGCGCAGTTTGATACATTAATGGAGTTTTTTAAGCCATGAGCACTGAGGCGAATAAAGTCATCACAAGCTGCGAGGGTTTCTTCTTGTATACCCAAGGCTTCATTACCAAATACAAAAGCACATTTCCCTGTGAATTTAGCCTCATGTATATCTATAGCCGTTTCTATTGTATCGACTCCGTAAACTCGAAAGCCATTAGCCTTCAAATCTTCAACGGCATCCACCGCGTGATCAAAGTGGCGACAATGAACAAACTGATCTGTTCCCATTGCGGTTTTCTCTAACTTGGGATGAGGAGGGCTGGCCGTATAACCACAGGTATATATGGCTTCAATATGACTCGCATCTGCCAAACGAAAGATATTGCCGACATTATGCGCTGATCGCAAACGGTCCAAGACAACGATAATTTCTACTTTTTCACTGGCGGCGGTTTCGCGGTCACCTGTCGTAATAGTGGGCATTAAAAAATCATCTTTCTTTTGGAAGCGGAAGAAAAACCTGCCGCTTCACGGTATTTTGCGACTGTACGACGGGCAATTTTTATCCCCATTTCTTCGAGTTCCTCTAAAATTTTTCCATCGCTAATAGGTTTTTCGGGATCTTCATCGTTAATGATCTCACGTATGATTTCCTGGATTCCTTCGGCCGTCATTTCCTCCCCTTCACTGACTTTAACCGCGTGATTAAAGAAAGAACGCATGGGGAAAATTCCTTTGGGGCTATCGAGGTACTTGCCTGCTACTGCTCGCGAGATTGTCGTTTCATGCAGTTCCAATTCACCCGAAATTTCACGCATAGTTACGGGAGTTAGACTAGATGACTTCCCTGTGAAAAAGTCCTTTTGGTCACGTGCCACCAAGCGACTAATGCGTAGCAAGGTACTTTCGCGCAAATCTAAACTCGCTAACAAAGAGCGACTCTCGGCTAACTTTTCCCGTAAATAAGTTTTTGTTTCTGGATCCGTCTTGGGGTCCTCTAACATTTGCATAAAATTATCTGACAAACGCAAGCGGGGGACAAAGTCTTTTGAACTGCTCACTTCTATTTCATCACCCTTCAAATCAAAAATCACATCGGGAGAAATAAAATCGGGGCGTTTATTACTGTAAGCTAAACCAGGGGCGGGATTTAACTTTTGAAGTTCATCAATTAAGTCTTGCACGTCTATAGGGCTAATTTTTAAAGCTTGTGCAATTTCTTTAATTTTATTTTTTTCAAGATTTTCGAGGTGCTTATCGACCAACTTATAAATCAAAGATTTCTTATCGACTTTGAGCTGCAGCAGGAGGCATTCTCGTAGATCCCTCGCAGCAATTCCGGGTGGATCAAAAGTTTGTAAAAGTGCTAAAACTCTCTCGGCATCTTCAAGCGAACACATGGCATTAAAAGCAACTTCTTCGATATTCGCATTTAAGTAGCCTCGATCGTTGAGTAAAGCAATTATAACGTTGGCGATCTCGATATCTGCTTCAGAGATCTCACCTTGGTGAATTTGCGAAAGCAGAAAACTCGATAAGTCCTGTTCACTACTCAATGAATCAAAATAATGCTGCCGTTTCTTATCTTGATCGGGGTTGAAGGCACTATCACCGTAGTAGGACTCGAGTTGTACCATGCCAATGAGTGATTCGTCTTTATCTACGGCACTCATTGCCTCACTACACATTTCCGTACTTTCACTCAGTGGATCGCCAGCAAGATTTTCCCCGAGGGCTTTGTCCAATTCTAGCGTGGGGTTTAAAGCCAATTCTTCATTAATTTTTTGCTGTAATTCCATCACGGGCAAACTCAATATTTCCAAAGACAGCAACTGATGGGGCGCGAGCGTTTGCTCTTGCCTCATTGACTGATTTTGAAAAAATGCGTGCTCCATTACAATACCTTAAATTGACATTAGTTAAGATGAACATGAACAGAACTAAATCAAGTAAATTAGTCTAATAAATCTTTTTACTTTTATACTTATAATATTTGGTTTTTCACTCTCGAAGAAATTCTTTAAGTTTAGAACAAGTAAATGAGGTTATATCCCTGTGCCCAAATGGCTCCAAGCTGGAGAAGCTAAAAAAATTTCTCCCCTAAGTACCCAACATGGTTTTTGCGATCAACGCAAAGATATTCTCCGCTTGAGCACCTTTAATATGGCTCATGGTCGAGGACGTTCGCTTAGTCATTTCACCATGAGACGCAAAAAAATTGAAGCCAACCTCATTTCTACCGCACAACAAATTCAAGTCTCCCCAGTGGATTTACTTGCCTTACAGGAAGCTGAAGCCGAAATGACCTGGCATAAAAATTTACATCAAAGTCAATTTCTCGCCGAACATGCAGGCTTCTCTCAAGTCGCACAAGGGGAACACGTTCGTGGGAAACGTTATTCCTATGGTACCGCGATTTTATCCAAACTGAAAATTGTCCACTCGGAATCCCATGTTTTCCCACGTTCAAAATTCACCTTCCCAAAAGGTTTTGTCTGTGCAGAAGTGATTAGTCACTGCCAAAAACATTTTCGCGTCATTTCCCTTCACTTGGACTTCCTGCACGAAAAAACTCGGCAGCGTCAAATCCATATGTTGTGTCAATACATACAAAAGCAAACCAAGTTACCGCTCATCATCATGGGCGACTTTAATTGCCAATATCGTAAAAATGGCGTCTTAGAAAAACTGGCCCAAGAACTCGAACTTCAAGTTTGGAACCCTCAAGAAAAAATCATCAGCTTTCCCAAGCTGGGCTTGCGATTGGATTGGATCCTTATTTCCAAAGAAATGCGTTTCAATAGCTACGAATTGTGGGATGATTTAGCGAGCGATCACCTCGCAGTTCGCGCCGAGCTCGAATTTATTTCATAAAAACTCATTAATTCCTCATTTTTAAAGTGGATGAAATGCTCGAAACGAGGTCATTTATTCCTCAATGAAAATAGGGAGTTAATCATTCATGCGTACAAAAGGCAATGAAAAGGCCGAGAGTTGGGACAAAATTTATCGTGAAGGCAAACCCGGTTGGGATATAAATAAGCCCGCACCTCCCTTCGAAGATCTTTTTCAGAACAAACACGATTGGCTCAAGACAGCTTCTTTAATCAGCTTTGGCTGTGGCGGTGGTCACGATGCCAACTTTTTTGCTCAGCAGGGCTTTGATGTCACCGCAGTTGATTTCGCTTCTGAAGCCATCAAATTAGCCAAAAATAATTACCCCGAACTCAAGCTCATTCAAAAGAACATTCTCGAGCTTAGCCCTGATTATGATCAGCAATTTGATTATGTCCTCGAGCACACTTGCTTTTGCGCTGTTCCCATCGAACATCGTAGATCCTATATGGAGAGTGCCCACAATTTATTAAAAGCTGATGGCTACCTCTTTGGGCTCTTTTATCGTTTTGATCCACCAGATCAAGATGGTCCCCCCTATGCACTCTCTATGGAAGAACTCGAAAAAGCTTACGAAGGCCTTTTCACTTTAGAGGACAATTACATACCCAAACGCTCACATGGGCGCCGCAAACAACGCGAACGCTTTATCTTACTCAAAAAAATATAAGGACCCCAAGATGAAAAAATTTCTTCTTCTCTTAATCACCCTCAGCTCCATTTGCTACGCTGAATTCTCTAATGATGACTTTGCCATCCAACTTCCACAAGCGAATAAAGCTGTAGCTCAAGGTGGGCCACAAGTCGCCATTTTTTTCCTACCTCCCATGGATAACTTCCAAGCCAATGTCAACGTTCAAAAGCAAGCCTTTAAAGGCACCATGGAGCAATACAAAAGTATCTCATTAGGGCAATTCGAAAAGATGAAGTTCACCCTTGTAAAAGAATCTCTCCTCAACGGAGTCTTAACTGTTGAGTACACAGGCAACATGCAAAATCGTGATTTCCATTGGTACGTCAAGGCCACAAAAAAAGGTGATTCCGTTTACCTCGTTACTGGTGTCGCACCTCAACGCACTTGGCAGTATCAAGGAGATACCTTAAAATCCTCCGTCGATAGCTTTAAACTAAAATAATTTAAGGAACTACATCTCGAGTAATCTTATAGGTCTTAAAAAATTAATCCTTGCTTAATCATGACCAAATTAGGCAAATATGACCTCATAAAGCCCCAGTAGTGAACTTGAATTATTGCATGCAAATTACACCTGTATTTTATGCAAAACATTTTTATTAGCCTTATTTTTTTCGTATTTTTGAGCTCTCCTTTGAGCTCAAAAGAAAACTATGGGGGCTTTATTGAAACAGATTTTCCCTTTGTTCAATCTGCTTTAATTGCGGATTCTAAAGCTCCTTTCCCTAAAATAAACACATCATCACGAGCTGTCCTGATTCAGCTTGGTGAGCAGTCTTGGGCTAGTTTCGATACCGAACTTATGCGTGTCTCTGCCATTTGGAATGGGGACTTCGAATTAAATTCTATGGCGCAAATATCCTACCCCTATACAGGGAAAAAATCTTCACAATTCCCCAAGCTAAAAGGTCACTTACTCTTTGCTAATGGGATGGCGCGAGGCATCAGTTTAAATTCCAAGCATATGGATAATAGATCAAAACCTTTAGGAGTCCATCCCGACTTAACTTGGAAAGGCTTATACACTAATGAACAGAAACTTATTTTATCGTATCAAATTCAAGATATTGAGATAAAGGAATGTCTCCATAAAAGTTCCAAGGATGTTTACACACGCAATTTTAAAACATCCCGCGCCCAAAATCTTTCTATCCTCTTGTTTCAAAAGCAATCTCTAAAAAAACTAAAGAAACATGGGCAAATTTACTTAATTGATGATGCTAAAAAGCAAATGGCTCTCCATAGCTCACATGGTGAATTTGTTCTTGATGAACAAGGCCGTGTCTTTTTGCGAAATCCGCAAGCAAAAGAATTTGTACTGAAGTTTTCATACAACAAAGATCAATTGTTAGAGGATCTACAGACCTCAAATGAAGCAAGCCCCTTTCTACTTTCGGAAAATTTGCGATGGCCACAAAAAGTTCATAGCAAGGCCAAGTTATCATCAAAAGACAAGGCCTATGTCGTCGATAAAATAGAACTTCCTTTAAAGAATCCATGGAATCGCGCCATTCGTTTAGCGAGTCTCGATTTTTTTACTGATGGCCGGGCCGCAGCAGTGACTTTTGATGGTGACGTATGGATCATTGATGGGCTAAAAGGCGACATGGAAAAGATCACTTGGAAGCGCTTTGCTTCTGGACTCTATGCACCTCTTTCTCTAAAGGTTTCTAAGGATCAAATTTATATCCTCGGTCGTGATCAAATTACGCGCCTGCATGATTCCGATGCTAATGGTGAAGCTGATTTCTACGAGAACTTTTCTAACATTTTCAATCATAGCTTAAACACCAGGAACTTTGCTATGGATATGCTTTTTGATCCAGAGGGAAATCTCTATATTGCTCGAGGAGGTATACCCAATAAAAAAAGTGGAAGTCTTCATAAAAGCTTCCAAGATTTAGAGCACGTAGGGACCATCTTAAAAATCAGTCCTGATGGTAAAAAAGTGAAGGTCTTTGCCGATGGCTTACGCGAACCTTTTTTAGCCTACAATCCACTAAGCAAACAGTTGTACGCTAATGATCAACAGGGGCACTTTGTTCCCTCTAGTCCCTTTATCAAAATTCAAGAATGCGATTTCTGTGGCTTTCAACCTGCAAACCACAAGAAAAAACTTGATCTTCGTCCCCCTTTTGTCTGGCTGCCACACAAAGTTGAACCTTCCTGCGCTGGAATGAATTTTGTTGATTCGAGTACGATGGGACCACTGAATCAGCGTATGATTAGTCACTCCTACAGCAAGAGTCAATCCTTTTTACTTTATGAAGGCACAGGCTTTGGTGCGGCGACCCCCCTGCCCTACCAAATGGATTTCCCTTTATTGAAGGGAGTACTCAATCCAATTGATGGTTCCCTCTTTCTCAGCGGTTTTAAAATTTACTCAAATAACCTCCCTCAAAACACCGGTCTTGCACGCGTACGGCATACACACCAAGCAGTGAATTTCCCCCTTGAAGTCAAAGTATTCAAAGAAGCTGTTGAACTCTCTTTTGATGAAGTACTCGATTCAAATTCTGCCGAAGAGCTCAAGTCTTTCACTATCAAGCGCTGGAAATACAAACGTAGTCCGAGGTATGGTTCTGGACATTTCCAACTTGATGGCAATCCTGGAGAAGAAAATTTATTAGCTTCTCGCGCCATCCTCAGCAAAAACAAAAAAAGTATCACACTCATCATTCCTGGCATGACAAGCGTAGATCAAATGGCCATTCAATACCGTTTACAAAAAGCTGGTAAAGCGGTCACAAATACCCTTTATCTAACGCTTGATAAATTACTGCCCATGGATTCAAATCATTATGCCTTCGCTGAGCTTAAAAATCACGATTTATCAGAAGCAAAATTTGCGATTAGCGCAAAGGGGAAAGTGAGTGCTAAATATGGCGAAGAACTCCTAAAAAAGAATGCCTGCATTGCCTGTCATTCTTTAGACGGAAGCCAAGAAGGTAAGTTGGGACCAAGTTTTAAAGGTATGTTTGGCTCAATAAGACAGTTCGAGAATTCCTCCGCCACAAAAGCGGATGAAAAGTTCATCCATGAATCATTAATCTTTCCCAATAAAAAGGTCGCCAAAGGTTACGCCGTGGCCATGGCTTCCTACGCAGGCGTCTTATCTAAGAGTGATATAGAATCTATTGTACTCTACTTAAAAAAGCTGAAATAACTTTCCTCTTGGCTTTCTACTACGCTCTAAAACTTTAGGGCATTCAACAAAAAAACCTAAGTTTTTGTCCCTCCCAAGTAGGCGTATCTTGTTTTAATTGATAATATCAAGACTAAGGAAAATCAGGAGGCCTTAGATGAAAATTATTTACTACACACTCAGCTTAATCATAAGCTTATCTCTTTTTGGAGAAAAACACCGCACGGGAAAATACTCTGTCACAGATAAAGCAATCCCAAGACCTTATTATGAGAGTGTACACAATCGTTGGCCAGGAACCAATGAAAAAATACCTGATGGCGAGCGCATTCCTGTGATGACCATTAAAGATAAAAAGTTTGATGAAGTCACTTGGGACATAGAGGTCCCCGAATCATATGATCCTAACATTCCTGCTGGAATCATTTCCTACATCACACCTGGATCTGGGAAAGCCTTCATTAGTTTACTGGAAAAGTATAATTTGATTTTGATTACGGCAAAAAACTCTGGAAATGATACCTATACCTATGCACGAATTTCCATGGCTTTATGGGGCGTCGATAAATTGAAAGAATCCTACAATATTGATAGTGACCGAATTTTCATTAGTGGCATGTCGGGCGGTGGTCGTGTTTCTAGCATAGCTGCAGCTCTGTTCCCTGAAGTCTACAAGGGTGCAATCTATCAATGTGGTTGTAACTTCGTGCACAATAACGAAAAAAGTCGATTGAATGAAATGAAAGAGAATTACTTTTATTTCTTAACTGGTGATGGCGATTTTAATTTAGAAGATACCCAAAGAGTACTTAAAAAATACACTGATGCAAAAATTCCAAATACAAAAATTCATGTACAAAAAAATCATAAGCACCGCACTTTACCTACTGACATTTTAGATAAAGCTCTCGCCTACATAGACACGCCTCGTGTCGCGAAGTTAGATGCACTTTACACTAAAGGCATGAGCGCTCTTAATAAAAAACAATTTCCCGAGGCCTTTAAATCTTTACAAATTGCCGCCTCAGCTGGCCATGAAAAAGCAATTAAAGAATTTGATAAATTGAAAAAATCTCATGACCAGCTCAAAGAAAAAATCACCCTATCCCACAAAGAAAATGATTATGTAGAGGCCTACAAATCTATTCAAGAATTTGTTTCTACTTATGGTAAAGAGATGGCCAAGGACGAGCTACTTATCATTGAGCAATACAAAAAGAATCCAGCTATCCTTAAAGAATTCAAAGCTGATGCCTACCTCCAAAAAATAAAAATCGCCATGAAAAAGAAGGGCTCTTCCAAAGATAAAATTGAAGCCGGACTCAAAAAGATTTTAGAGCAATGCCCCAATACAAAAACAGCTGAACGAGCCCAGGAATTACTAGATCAAAAAGTTAGTAGTTAAGATAAATCTGATCTTATTAACACTACTATTTCAGCTCCCCTGCTTTTATCCATTCAGGTTTATTTAAACGTCTATCAAATAAAAAGGGCGTCTCTTTATCCTCAGTAACAATTACCTGCATTGGGGGATAATAAGGTCCCTTTTTCTCTTCACTTTTTGAATGAATTAGATCTAACTGAACTCGAGTATAATTGGGTGGCCCATCAGAAGGTAAATACCGCCATTTATGTAAGTTCGCATTAATGTATAAAACGGGTTTTTTGTATGACTCTACCAAAGCAAAAATTTTCTCTTCGTGCAACTTATTACTCGTTCGCGCATGGGCAAGAATAACGGCTGCTTTGCTATTGGGGTACGTTTGAAATTGTTGTGCTATCCATATTTCAGCGTCTTTTCTAGTCTCCTTCCAATAGGCTTCTCCCCCATCTTTCCCTCCAATTTTATGAATGCCAATGATCAAGACATCATCTAGCACAAAAGAGAAATTTTCAGGTCTATGTTTTTGGCGGTTAATTTTAAATGCAAACACTTCGTTAGGCTCTAGAAGATGTTTCTGCCAAAAAGAAAACGCGCGCGCTGAATCTATCTGATCTCTAGTTTCATTATCCCCTATTAAGAAGAACGACGGGATGGTATTATTCTCATAGAGCAAAGAACGCATTTCACTAAATACACTTTCTCCTCCATCAGCTGCTTCATGCATTTGTTTGGCGTCTTTACCGGAACAAATATCTCCTAAATGAGCTATAAATTTGCTGGATTTCTCTTTGTTATCGAGTTCTACATACTGCTTGATAGCTTTTTTAACTTTGGGGTGATAGGGACCACAGCCCATTACCGTGAACTTTAGTAGGGGTTTTAGTTCATTGCCGAGCTTTGTTTCGTCTGGATAATCTGCTCCATAAAGTATCGAACAGACTGTAAATAAAGAGAGCCATTTAATCATATTTTCAGTCCTAGTCATTATTTAATAAGCTATTCGTTACAGAAGTAAAATCATGTCATGCCAAACATATAAAAGTCCCAAATTTTATTTATCATGCTTTTGGCTAGGGGATATTTGTTCCAAAGAATTGCTTTTTGAGCAAGACTTGGCATTGTAGGAAGGAATTTTTAATTAATGCAACTACTTAGGAGTCAACATGGCTGTAATCGGCGTCGAGCAACTTAAGAAAAACATCAAGCTCAAAATTGATGGTCAACCTCACACAGTAACAGATTTCACTTTCACTAAGCCAGGTAAAGGCCAAGCCGTTTACCGCTGTAAACTCAAAAACCTTATCACTGGCAATACTTTCGACCGCTCTTGGCGCTCAGGTGATAACGTTGAAAAAGCTGACCTCTCTACAAGACAGCTCATTTTTTCTTATATCGAAGACAACGCTTTTGTCTTCATGGATGGCGAAACTTATGATCAAGTCATGCTCAGCAAAGACGTCGTTGGCGATAACGCGCACTACCTCATCGATGATGGCGAAGTCGAAGTTCTCTTTTTCGAAGACAACGCTATTGATATCCAACTCCCTAACTTTGTGATCAAGCCTATCCATAAGTCTGATCCAGGCGTAAAAGGTGATACAGCCACAAACGTAACTAAGCCAGCTTATACTGACACAGGTCTTGAGCTTCACGTTCCTATCTTCATCAACGAAGGTGACCTCGTGAAGATTGATACGCGTAATGGCGAATACGTTGAGCGAGTTAACGCTAAGAAGTAGTTTGTCTCGTTTAAACTCACTCAAGCAGCGCAGTGACCTTCTACAGGCTCTGCGCCGTTTTTTTTGGCAGAGGGACTTTATCGAAGTCGAAACTCCCATTCGCCTCATTACCCCTGCACTCGAAGATTACATAGATGCGATTCCCGCAAATGGAAAGTTTTTGCGAACCTCGCCAGAACTGCACATGAAGCGTTTGCTCTGTGAAGGCGCAGAGAAAATCTTTCAAATTGGTGCCTGCTTCCGCGAACATGAACATGGTGAACGCCACCGCGAAGAATTCACTATGCTCGAATGGTATGAAGCTCATTGCGATTACCGCAAAATTGCCGGTGACTTACATGAACTCTTTAAATTCTGTTCAGTAGAACTGAATTCACGCCAAGAATATTTTTCTCAAGAATTAGAAGTTCTCAGCCTCGAAGACGCCTTTGCTAAGTACGCAAAAATCAGCCTAGAAGAAAGTATCGAAAACAATAATTTTGAAGAGACCCTCTGCTTTGAAGTTGAACCTCATTTGGGTAAGGAACGACCCACACTGATTAATGATTACCCAGCCTCCATGGCAGCGCTATCTCGTAAAAAGCAAAATGCACCGCATTTAGCTGAACGCTTTGAAGTATACGTAGATGGACTAGAACTCGCCAATGCTTACTCCGAGCTGACAAATGCCAATGAGCAGCGTCAACGCTTCCAAGAATGCCGTGATTTGCGGAAGTCGCAAAAACGCATCACTTATGATTTGGATGAAAATTTCCTGCAAGCTTTAGAAAATGGCATGCCCGAAGCAGGTGGAATTGCCCTCGGTGTCGATCGCTTAGCTATGGTCTTGTCTGGCGCGAAAGATATCAGCTCGGTTTTAGCTTTTGGCGATGAGTAATCGTTTCATGACCCATTATAAGTCATGCCCATTATTTATAGTTATAATTGATCACGCAGAGACGCTAAGACGCAGAGTTTTTTGCTGGGAGCGCAGGAATCCTTCCTGCTTTGAAAAAGTGAACAGTTACCCCTTGGCAATTTTATCTGTGTTAATCTATGGATGATTTTTTTCTCTATATCGTACCTTTATTTATAGTTATAATTGATCACGCAGAGACGCTAAGACACAGAGTTTTTTGCTGGATAAGGGTAGGGAAAGCTCCTTGCGGAGCCTCCCCTCCTTCCGAACCGTACGTGCGGATCTCCCGCATACGGCTCTCCGGTCAATGCTTACTCCGAAGAGACTGAGATTCCAGTAACCAGGCCTCTTCCAGTGAAAAGAACCCTAGTTCTACAAAGTATTTCTTGGTATATTTCTTGTTATCGATAATCCGATGAGTACCTCTCTTACGGTTGTACTTAGCGATGATACTGCGCAACCTTCTTCGAAAGAAAGCATCAACTTCGAGCATGGTCCAACGATTGGAATGCTTGAAGTACTCATACCAACCTTTGAGACTAGGCCTGAGGGCTTTAATAATTTCTTCTATGGATTGCCAATGACAACGCCTCGTACGCTTGCGTATAGTATCCTTAATTTTAGCCATACTCTGTTTTCGGGGCCACCTATTTATTCTGCCCGTCCTTTTCGAACGCTCAAAGTGATAACCTAGAAATTCAAAGTACTCATCTTGCTGATTCATGTCGGCAATTCGGGTTTTATCGGGGTGAAGATTCAGACCATGGGCCTTCATCCAACGCTTTATCTTGCGCAAGCCCCGTTTAGCCGATTTTGCATTATCGCACATCACCAGAAAGTCATCCGCATACCTCACTATTTCAAAACCAGCGTCTCTCATCCTATGGTCGAATTCATCGAGATAAATATTGGCGAGCAGTGGGCTAATTACGCCTCCTTGCGGAGTCCCTTTCTCGGGTTCCCACTCCTTGATTCCGTCGAATATCCCCGCTTTGAGGAAAGCTTCTATAAGGTCAAGGACCTTGCCATCACTTATTTTCTCTTTGACTCGTGCCATGAGTTTGTCGTGCGGTATCATATCAAAGTAACTTTGAATGTCCGCATCAACGACATAGAGCTGTCCTTGCGTAAGTAGATGATGAACCCGCCTAAGCGCGTCTTTACATCCCCGTTGCGGACGAAAACCAAAACTCTGTGCAGAAAATTCCGCATCATATATCGGTTCAATAACATTCTTGAGCGCAGTCTGAACAACTCTATCTCGCACGGTTGGTATTCCCAATGCACGCGTTTTACCGTCGGCTTTTGGGATCTCTACCCTGCGAACGCATTGCGGAAGGTAAGTCCCCGCCTGTAATTGCTTCATCAATTGTTCAGTATTGTGCTCTAACTCTGATTCATAACGATCCAAGCTCACCATATCCACCCCGTGACTCCCGCCGTTTGCACGAACAGATTCCCAGGCTTCTACAAGGTTCACTTCTCGCGCTACTTTATCTATTAAGCTATACCATTTCCTACCTTCAACTCTTGTTTCAAGAGTTCCCAGCATCTGATCTGTCCAGACTGAAGTTGAGGCCCACGCACGAATCTCTTCGGTGCGCCCTAACTGCTCCCATGAATGTTTAGTCGTCTCTGACAATTGTTTCATTCCTTCATTCTTTTCTTCTCAGTTTCATCTTCCTACTCTCCTTCGCTCTGACGGCTTTCACCGCCTTCTTTACTACTATGAGAGCTCTGACTTCTGCATGCCTTATTGCACTGCACATGCAGATCTCCCTGATTAACGTCACACAACCTTCACGGCATTCCGTCTCCAACCACCCTATAGACTTCCTCTACTGCTTTGCTACTCGCTGATATTCAGCATAGAGGATTTTCAGAACTACCTTTTTTTTTTTTCTTTCTGTTCCAAGCTTCGCCAAGCGCACGCAGGCTCGCCAGTACTATAAAGCCGAATCGAGTTCGTCATCCTACGGACTGCTGTTTCGTCTTGCCTTGCTCTCCACCCCGCCTCACGACAACGCAGTTAGGTTCGACTACAACATAATCAGCCTTTGTTGATGAGGACTTTCACCTCATTGATTGTGTGCGCTCTCAGGCGCACGAGCGCAGGAATCCTTCCTGCTTTGAAAAAGTGACCAGTTATCCCTTGGCAATTTTATCTGTGTTAATCTATGGATGATTTTTTTTCCTTCATTATGGCAAGGCCATTACACTTTAAATAGCCTGGGATGTCAATCCCAGGATTTATCCGTTAAAAATGATTTGCAATGCCGATAGGTTTTGTACCCAAGGGCACAATTAATTTTTCAACATATTCTATACCCACATTTACATGTGGGCCTAATTAAAGTGCCATCGCTTGGCGATGGAATTTGATGCAGCTTTTGCGAAGTCCGCAATTATTGTCGACTTAGCAGCTTTTGGCGATGAGTAATAAGCTCTGGATTAACGGCACTAATCGGATCCATGTGGACTAGGCAATCAGAATTTTCCCAGCGTGCTTGAACTTTGTCTTCAATGCGATCCGCCACTTCATGGGCATCCATGAGTAAAACATCATCCTCAAATTCTAAATGTACTTGAAAGAAAAGAGTTTTGCCCGAACGTCGCGTCCGTACATCATGAAAGCCTAAAATATTCTGTTCTGCTTGGATAATCGCCTCGAATTCTTTTACATCTTCTTCTGGAAGTTCATGATCCAATAACATTTCTAAGGCATGCTCAAAAACTTCCCATGCTGCTTTCACAATTAAAAGAGCCACAATAATTCCACCAATCGCATCTGCATAAGGAATGCCTAAGTAAGCTAGGATCAAAGCAACTACCGCCCCTACATTCGCCCAAATATCAGAAACAAAATGCGCACGATCAGCCTTTACTACTAAAGAGCCCGTGATATTATAAACTTTTTGCTGATAAGTAATGAGCGCTAAAGTTAAAGCCAAAGAAAAAAGCATAATCCCAATCGCCAAGCCCGTTTTCTCCATAGGTGCTGGATCAAATAGGCGTTCACCTGCTTGATATAAAACACTTAGCCCCGCAATCAATACAATGCCCGATTGGAATAGAGCCGCCAAGCCCTCGGCCTTTCCATGACCAAAACGATGATCATCATCTGCAGGTTTTAAGGAATAGCTTAGGATGGCAAAACTTAGGAGAGAAGCCAAGAAGTCTAAACTTGAGTCTGTTAAGGAGGAGAGTAGCGTGGCTGAACCCGTAAAATTCCAGGCTATAAATTTTGAGATAAGTAGAATAAGCCCCGTGGCCATCGAAAATTGAATCGCCCGCCGACTGAGTTTGCTATATTCATCATTTTTATCCATAAATGAATTTGGTCTTGCTAAGTAAATTTTACAAGCGAATAAATCATTCCTGTATTTTGAATACTCAAAAACGCTTAGTCCCATTGAAACAGCTTCCACCACCGATGGTGTAGAAGACTCCGAGAATTAATCCACAGATGACTCAGATTAATATCGAAGAAAGATTTAAGATTATACGATTATTTATGCGCCGTTCCGTCAGAACGAGATGTGACGTGAAATTAAGATCCTATGCTTAAAGAAGCTGTGTGAAAAATACATTTTTCAGGTGCTAGACACCGACATGGATTAGCCTGTGGCGTGAGCCACAGAATATGAGTTAAAATCTCAACAAGGGCTCACTTGTGAGTTCGGCATATAGTGTCGGACCCCAAATGGGGCCCTTGCTGATTATTGCGAACATGGTACATGCACCTCACGGTAGCATGCTAGAATTTGTCGGGCTTTCAGCCCTAATGTGGGCTGTTTTTCACACAGCCTCTATATCCATGGACTGAGTTATGCTTCGGCACGGTCACATTTTCATTCAAAATAAAGAACTACATCGTTAAATGGATAATAGAATAAGATTAAACTAAGTTCGCTAAATATTATTTATTAATCTGTGATTGTCTGCGAAATCTGTGGATAGAAACTCTTTCTATAGTGTGCTCAATAGCTAAGTCATGCTCTATGCCATGGCCTCGGCATTCTATACACATTTTCTAGCCAAACGAGGTACTTGCTTGATTAATAAACATTGGGATTCTTGAAGATGTGCCTCTAGCAAGTAAAGTGGGCGGAATAAAATAATTAATTAGGTCCTTATAGATGAAATTTCTTCACACTATGATTCGCGTCGGCAATCTCGAACGCTCCATCAAGTTTTACACTGAAAACTTCGGCATGAAACTCATTCGCCAAAAAGATTATCCCGGCGGAAAATTTACCCTCGCATTTATTGGCTATGGGGATGAAGCTGACAACACTGTAATCGAGCTCACTCATAACTGGGAAACTGAGTCCTACGATATTGGCGATGGCTTTGGTCACTTTGCTCTTGGCGTTGAAGATATTTATTCCGTTTGCGACAAGCTTCGCGAAGACGGCGTTATCATTACTCGTGAACCGGGCCCCATGAAGCATGGCACAACTGTGATTGCCTTTGTGAAAGATCCCGATGGTTATAGCATTGAATTGATTGAACGGAAAAGCCTTTAATGAGTTTTACCCTCCACAAAAAAGATGGTGAAGCACGCCTCGGCACCTTAAAAACTTCACACGGCGATGTTCCCACTCCCATTTTCATGCCCGTAGGTACTGTAGGTTCAGTCAAAACTATGGACTCCGAAGATATGATGGAGCTCGACGCAAAAATCATCCTCGGCAATACTTACCACCTCTACCTCCGTCCCGGCCTACGCATTATTGATGAAGCGGGAGATCTGCACAAATTCATCAATTGGGATCGTCCGATCTTAACTGACTCTGGTGGTTACCAAGTTTTTAGTTTGGCCAAATTGCGCAAGCTCAAGTATGATGGCGTTGAGTTTCGATCACACATTGATGGTGAAAAAATCTTTATCGGCCCAAAAGAGTCCATGGAAATCCAAAAGAGTCTAGGCTCAGATATTGTGATGATCTTTGACGAATGCACGCCTTACCCAGCAACTTATGAGCAAGCCAAAGAATCCCTAGAAATCACTCAGCGTTGGGGCGACGAATGTGCCAAAGTTGAATTGCACCCACATCAAATGCTCTTTGGTATTGTACAAGGATCAACCTTCGAAGATCTACGCATTGAATCGGCGCGTTATTTAGCTGATATGGATTTACCGGGCTACGCAATTGGCGGCCTCTCTGTGGGTGAGCCCGAAGAAGAAATGCTCAAAACACTTGATTGGGTTTTACCTGAACTTCCCGAAGATAAACCGCGCTACCTCATGGGAGTCGGCACACCCCCGCAGTTAGTGGAATCAGTGGCTCGTGGAGTCGATATGTTTGACTGCGTTCTCCCCACGCGTGTCGCTCGTCACGGAACGGCTTATACTTCTAGCGGACAAGTACAGATCAAAGCCTCTAAATGGCGCAATGATTTTGGTCCCATTGATGACGAATGTGACTGCAAAGTTTGTACGGGCTATAGCCGTGCCTATGTTCGTCACTTACTCAGTACCAACGAATTCTCTGGCATGCGTTTGATGACTTACCACAACTTGCACTTTTACCTGCGCCTTATGGAACGCATTCGCTTGGCCATTAAGGAAGATCGCTTCGAAGAGTTCCGTCAAGACTTTCACGCTCGTTACCAACGTGGACAGGGCGAACGCGAAGAACGCCAAGTCAAGCGTAACAAAGCTCTGGATAAAGAAATCCTTGAAGAGAAACGCGCCCGTAAAAAAATGCGTACTCAGCAAAAGAAGAAAGGGTGAAGACTCTATTTATCACCGGTACGGGAACTGGCGTGGGCAAAACCATTGCCAGTGCTTGGCTCTGCCGTGAACTCAGTGAGCAAGGCCATAAAGTTGCCTACGTAAAGCCTGTGCAAACCGGCGGTATTCCCTGTGGAGAAGTTTTACTCTCGGTTGATTTAGAATACGTCAAAGCCTCGGCACCCAAAATGGTGGGCACACTTTGTTGCATGAACTTTCATATCCCCGCCTCACCACACCTGGTTGCTCAAGAAGAAAATCGTCCCATCACCCTGGCTCACTTGATTGAAAAGATTGATAAGTTTGCCCAGGAATACGAGCCCGATTACTTAATCGTCGAAGGCGCGGGAGGCATTGCCGTCCCCCTAAATGATGAAGATGAAATGCACGACCTCTGTAAAGCTTTAAATGCGCAAGCCATTGTCGTCAGTTCCACTGCTTTAGGAACGCTTAATCATAGCAAGCTGACAATCAATTATCTCCAACAGCATGGCATTGATCAGATTTCGACTATCCTTATGAGGCCAGAAGAAGAATTAGAAGTCATTGAGAATGATAATCTTTTGCGACTTGCGCAAATGGCACCGAATCTCGCTTGTCTGCCCTACTACCCTGGGCTCGATTCGGAAAAAGGTTCTCTCCCTACTGATTTTCATGCGTCCGAAACCCACTTTGAGTTGATGCCATGGACTACTTAGTTTCGAAAAGCGTTAAAGTTTTGGTCAATATCGAGGGTTCCTTGCGTGAGCTGCCCGCTTCTTTACAATTTTACTCAAACTACCTACTTCTGGTCATGGCTGATCGCGATGTTCGCATTCCCTTGAGCGATATAGATACTCTTCAGCTGCAAAATAATGAATTGCGTATCCGCATCCATTCTCCCCAGGGTCCACAAACTTTTGCGATGGTCTTTGAAAGTAAGGAAGAAGCAAAGGACCTCATGTCTTACTTGCCTCTTCAAAAAGAGGCTCAAGAAAGCCAAGACTTCATGCAAAACCTTGATTACAGCGCAAAGAAAACACCTGTCACCACGGTAATCATTGCCCTCAATATTTTGGTTTTTGTCCTCATGTATGGAGGCGAAAAACTGAATATTATTAACCCTCAAAATCTAGATGTATTCATTAAATGGGGCAGTAACCGAATTTTTGAAACTATTGATCAGCCTTGGCGCCTCTTCACTTGTGCCTGGCTTCACTTCGGTATTTTGCATATTGCCTGCAACATGTATTTCCTGCACGCCATTGGCCGACTCAGCGAAAAACTACTTGGCCCAGTTTGCTACATCATCATTTACATCTTTTCGGCCTTTATGGGCAGTTTGGCGAGCCTCCTGTGGAATGCTGATGGCATCATAAGTGCAGGTGCCTCTGGAGCCGTATTTGGCGTAGTCGGTATGATTTGTGCATTCTTAGTGATGCGCCGCAACGAAGTTCCGACAACTGCCTTTAAAAGCCTTAAAAATAGCATGATGCAAATCGTTGTTCTCAACTTCTTATTCGGCATGTCAGTTCCTGGCATTGATAATGCGGCCCACTTTGGCGGCTTACTCGGCGGTTTTATCGGAGCTGCAATTATGAGCCGCTCGCTTGATCCCAAAAAACGCCGTGCACAATTTATGCCTAAAGTTTTCTTGGGGCTAACTTGTCTGCCACTCATCTGTATGGGTGTTTGGAAAAGCGGTTTGATTCACTCAAAACCAATAATTGTTTTTGAACAGCTCACTCAAAAAATAGCTGATAATCAAGATAAAGAATGGATAAATAGTGATCACTTAATCCAAGCCTACATTGATAAAGTCATCAGTGAGGAGGAGTTCAAAGATGAGGTTAATAAGGAGAAAGAGTTTTGGCAAGAACAATTGAATGCCATGACTAAAATTGAACTCGATAAAGAATCCCGTTTTTTAAATCATTATCAGAATATCCTAGCTCGTTGCCAATTCCAAATTGACTACCGCCAAGAACTCATTTCTAGAAAAAGAAACAAACAAGAATTAATCTTTTTCTATATGCAGAAAAAGTTAGAATGGAAGGAACTCATTAAGTAATTTCCCATGACTTATATCAATGAAATCATCTTTGCTTTAATTGGCCTTAGTCTTTTCATTGCTCTTGTTTATTTCATAAAAACTTCCACTCGTCGCAAACTCTTCAAATCCATAAAAACGAATGTCGCAAAAGGCGACTTGCGCCAAGCACTTATTTCTGTCTACCTCTTGCTGAAAGCAAAAAACTCTTCGCATGAGATTTATTCCCTTAAAATCCTCATGCGAGATAAACAAAATAAAGCACTCTGTAGTCAAATTTTAGCCCTTCAACATGCCATTATTAATGAGCGCACCTTCAATGCTGACTTGCTCTTGATTGAGCTCAAAAAGTTTAAATAAGGCAAAGAATGCCTCACTAGCTTTAGTTTATGTTAAAGAATGGTTAATTTCCTGTTTTTGAAGCACAAAACATTACTACTTCACTCGAGCTTCGGATACCTTTAGTAATCCTAAAATTAAACAAGGAATTATGGGTAAATGATCTCTTTAAAAAAATTCGTTGCTGCGGCAGCTCTCACAGTAGGCTCTGCTTACGCGGCTACTGAAAAGCCTAATATTCTCGTCATCTGGGGCGATGATATTGGCGTTCACAATATCAGTGCTTACAATCACGGTATCATGGGTTATCAAACACCTAATATTGATAGAATCGGTAATGAAGGCGCTCTCTTTACAGATGCTTATGGTGAGCAAACATGCACGGCAGGTCGCGCCGCTTTTATCTTGGGTCAATCTCCTTTTAGAACTGGCCTCCTCACTATTGGTATGCCCGGATCCGATCATGGCATACCCGATTGGGCTCCAACTATTGGTGACCTGCTCAAAAACCATGGTTACATGACTGCTCACTTTGGCAAAAACCATCTTGGTGATCAAGACAAGCATCTCCCCTCCAATCATGGTTTCGATGAATTCTATGGTAACCTCTATCACCTCAATGCAGAAGAAGAACCCGAAACTTATTATTATCCAAAAGATCCTGAATTCCGCAAGAAATACGGTCCTCGTGGCGTTATTAAATCGACTTCTGACGGCAAAATCGAAGACACTGGCCCAATGACTCGCAAACGCATGGAGACCTGTGATGAAGATTTCCTGGCCCACGGGCTCGACTTCATGGATCGTGCTCACAAAGCTGAAAAACCTTTCTTCTTATGGTTCAACTCCACTCGCATGCATGTTTGGACGCGCCTTAAAAAAGAATCCTATGGCAAAACAGGTGTCGGCATTTACGCTGATGGCATGGTTGAACACGATGGTCACGTTGGTCAATTACTCGACAAACTCGACGAATTAGGTATTGCAGACAATACAATTGTCATGTACTCAACTGATAATGGTGCTGAAACTTTTACTTGGCCTGATGGTGGGATAACTCCTTTTCATGGTGAAAAGGGAACTAACTTTGAGGGTGGGCACCGCGTACCTCTTCTCGTGAAATGGCCTGGCACAATTAAAGCTAACACCAAGTACAATGATATGATTTCTCACATGGATTGGATGCCTACTTTTTTAGCGGCTGCAGGTGAGCCTGATGTTAAGAAAAAACTTATGTCTAAAGCAGGCCATCAGGCCAATGGTAAAAACTGGCGCGTCAAGCTCGCTGGTTACAATTACCTCCCCTACTTTAAGGGAGAAGTCAAAGACGTCCCAAGAGAATCCTATATTTATTGGTCGGCTAATGGTGAATTAACAGCTATTCGCTGGACTGACTGGAAAGTCAGCTTTGCACAACTCATTGGCAACGTGGCGCAAGGCGTTCGCTTCGAAACCAACTGGCCTGAAATCACTCATCTTAAAGCTGATCCCTACGAAATGATGGCCAAACATTCGGATATGTATATCCGTTGGTATGGCGACCAAATGTGGCTCTTTGTTCCTATACAACAACAGATAGAACAAATGGCCGCAGGCTTCTTTGAATACCCTTACCAAAAGGGACAAATACTCAGTGTCGCAGATGTGGGTTATAACACAATAGACATGCTAGAGCTTCAAAAAAAGCTGAAAAACATGCAAAAACTCATCCCTAGCTCTCGTCAATAAAAAACACTGCTAAGCACCAGATTTATCTGGTGCTTTTTTATTTAAGTCGATTGCATTGAATACATAAACTGTGTGGAAATAGAAATGTCTCAAACTCTCCAAGAATTCAAGGCCTTACAAGGACGAATCGAATCCTCCATCATCGGCCAAAAAGATGTCGTAAAAGCCCTCATTATCGGCCTCCTTGCCGACGGCAACCTTCTCCTCGAAGGACTTCCTGGTCTTGCAAAGACACGTGCGGTAAAGAGTTTATCAAAAAATATAGAATCGGATTATAGTCGAGTTCAGTTTACCCCCGATTTACTTCCTTCCGATATCACTGGTGCCGAAGTTTATCTCGGTGAAAATAGCGATCAGCGCTTTAAATTTGAACCAGGTCCCATCTTTGCCAACCTCGTCCTCGCCGACGAAATCAACCGCGCCCCAGCCAAAGTCCAAGCAGCCCTTTTGGAGGCCATGGAAGAAAAACAAATCACTGTCGCGGGCAAAACTCATGCAATGCCAAAACTTTTCATGGTTCTAGCCACACAAAACCCCGTCGAACAAGAGGGAACCTACCCCCTTCCGGAAGCACAAATGGATCGCTTTATGATGCATATTTTAGTGCAATACGGTTCCGATGAAGACGAGTTAGAGATCATGCGTTTGGTTCGTGGAGAACAAAAACAAACGGCAACAATAAAAGCTGAAACAATGAGTCAAGACACCCTCTTCCAAGCACGTGATGATATTAAAGAGATTCATGTCTCTGAAAACGTTGAGCAATACATTGTTCGCCTCATAAGTGCTACGCGTAAGCCCTCACTTATTGGCTCTGAATACGCCGATTATGTTGCGGTTGGTGCAAGCCCACGTGGGACTCTGGCCCTCGATAAATCGGCTCGCGCTCATGCTTGGTTAGAAGATCGTGATCACGTCACACCCGATGATGTGAAAGCCATTCTCCATAACTGCCTTCGCCATCGTCTAGTGCTCAGCTATGAAGCGAGTGCCGAGGGGCTAAGTGTTGATGATTTCATCGATAAAATGATTGAAAAAGTACCCGTTATTTAGGCTTATATTTGAAGAAAAAATCAACAGTAGGGGTCTATATCCAAGTCGAGGATGTGATTCGTCTTCAGCATAAAGCCTCAGGTTTTCACTTCCTCCCAAGGCAGCCTTTACAGAGTTTGCTGGCTGGGCGTCAGGCGTCCCGCTTGAGGGGCAGAGGCCTCGACTTTGAAGAATTGCGTCTTTATCAAAAGGGCGATGATACGCGCACTATTGATTGGAAAGTGAGTAATCGCACTCGCAAGGCCTATGTTCGCGTTTATGGTGAAGAAAAAGAACGTGAAGTTATGTTTGTCTTAGACCAGCGTTTGAGTATGTTTTTTGGTTCAAAAAAGTCTTTTAAATCGGTAACGGCAGTAGAAGCTTTAGCCTTAGGCGCTTGGAAAGTTTTAGACACGGGGGATCGCGTTGGCGCCATTCTCTTCAATGATTCAGAAAGTCGTGAATTTAAGGCCCAACGCAGTCGCAAATCCACCATGGCAATCTTGAACGAAGCAGTAAAACTTAATCAGCAACTCGCTGTCGACAAGGATATTTCAGAGTCTCCAGGCATGCTGAACTCGAGTTTAGAAAAACTGCTCCACAAAGCTCGACACAATAATTTAATTATCGTCATATCTGATTTTCATGGGATGGATGAAAAAACCTATCATCATGTTCGCGCTCTACGCCAACACAATGATGTGGTGCTGGTTTTGATTTACGATGAATTAGCTAAGGAATTTCCCGAAAACCATTTCCCCATACGAGTGAGTGATGGCGTAGATCAAGTTGAACTCGATTTGAGTCAAGCCAAACTCAGGGAAGCTATCCCCGACCTACTGCAAGGTCGATTAAAGAGTCTAAGTGATGCTCTAGGAAAATTTGACGTTCCCGTTTTACCGCTCAATACAGATGAAGATGTCGCGGAGCAACTCCGCAAGAAGCTCGGTGGCCAACAACTCAAAAGAGCGCACAAACCCAATGTGATGAAGGGCTCGCGTTCATGAAAAAACTCACTAGTCTTAATGAACTTAAAGAAAATATTATCCCCCCTCTTGAAGCGGAAAATGCTCCTGGCTGGATTATTTTATTTAGCTTGCTCGGCATCCTTGTTTTTTATATTTTATTTTTCACGATTAAAGCCTATAAAAAAAATTCTTATCGTCGCGCTGGCTTGTGCGAAATACGCAAAATCGAAGATTTATGGCGCAATCAAAAAGATCAGAGTACTCTCAGACACATCCCCCTCACCCTCAAAAAAGTTGCCTATCAATTTGCCCCGCAATCCTTGAGTTTTAGTGGTACGACTTGGATTGAATTTCTTCACCACACTCAAAGTAAACTTGAACGAGATACCTTTAAACTACTTCCTGTTTTAGCCTACGATAGAGATGAAAGCATTGCTGCTATTAATGAGAACGAAATCGAAGCTCTCATTGCAAATTCTAAGCTCTGGATAAAAACTCATCAAATATGTGAGGCTTATAAGCCATGATTGCTTTTGCCTACCCAATTTTACTGAGTTTAGCCCTTTTGCCTCTGCTCTTAATTAAGTTTTTACCTGAGCACAAAGAGCACAAATCATCAGTTAAACTGCCCTTTTTTAGTGAGCTCATAAAACTCACTGGTTTTAATCCCAAACATGCTCATACCAAAGCTTCATCTTTTGCTCAAAAACTGACTGTTTACCTCGCGTGGTTACTATTAGTGATTGCCTTGGCGCGCCCTCAATTCATCGAAGCCCCCCTAACAAAAACCATTGCCTCTCGAGACCTATTACTTGCGGTCGACCTCTCTGGGTCAATGGACACTAAAGATTTTAAAAATAAGTCCGGTGAAAATGTTACACGCCTCGATTCAGTTAAAGAAGTCCTCAGTGATTTTCTGACTAAACGCGAAGGCGACCGCGTTGGTTTAGTTTTCTTTGGAAGCGCTGCCTTTATTCAAATGCCCTTTACCGAAGATCTAGAAATTTGCCAAGAACTGATGGATGAAGCACAAGTTCGCATGGCTGGTCCGCAGACTATGCTGGGTGATGCCATTGGTCTCTCTATCAGTATTTTTGATCAGAGTGATTTAGATGATAAAGTCCTTATCTTACTTACCGATGGCAATGATACCGGAAGTCTAGTTGCACCAGTGAAGGCAGCTCAGATTGCTCGCGATAAAGGCATTGTGATTCATACCGTTGCAGTTGGCGATCCCGCAGCTGCAGGGGAACAAGCGCTTGACGAAGTCACTCTAAAAGAAATTTCATCCTTAAGTCAGGGTCAGTACTTTTGGGCTGGAAATCGCCAGGAGCTCGAGGGTATTTATACGGAAATTGACAAAATTGGTGTTCGCGAACTCGAAACCGTCAGCCATCGCCCTAAACAAGAACTCTACCATATTCCCTTAGCCTGTTTTTTAGCTTTGATCATGTTTTATCATTTTTATAAACTCTATAAAATATCGCGGCACACCAAGCAAAGTAAGGTGGTGAAGCTTGACTGATTTCCATTTCATTCGCCCTTATTTTTTATTGGCCTTAATTCCCATGTTTTTGCTGAGCTATTTCTTGCTCAAACGTCACAATGTCCTAGAACTCTGGGGGAAAATCATAGCGCCTCATCTTCTCGAGCATCTCTTAATTAGTTCTGGAAAGAAGTCACGTATTCGACCTCATCACCTATTCATTTTTGCTGGATTCCTAAGCATATTCGCTTTAGCTGGCCCAACTTACGAAAAAGAAGCTTCTCCTTTCACTGAAGATCAGGCTGCCTTAGTCATTATCCTCAAAACAACCCCCTCTATGCTGGCACAAGATGTTCAGCCTAGTCGGCTGAGTAGAAGTGCCCAAAAAATTAAAGATCTTTTAGAGCTACGAAAAGGGACAAAAACTGCGCTCATTGCCTACGCGGGTAGTGCTCACCTCGTACTACCGCTTACTGAGGATCAAAAGATTTTGTCTCATTTTGCAGCCGAACTCGACCCAAGCCTTATGCCCAAGGAAGGAAGCTCGCTAGTCAAAGCCCTAGACCTTGCCAATAAAGTTCTCCAAGAAGGCAAAATCCCAGGTACAGTACTACTAATGACTGATGGCATTAATCCGCAAGAACAAAAAGAACTGAGTCAAATTAAGTACCCCTTTGCAGTGCAAGTTTATGCGAGTGCAGGCCCGCCGGGTGCCAAGACTCCCATTGGCAGCCCCCTAGTTCAGCCCGTGAATGAAGATGATTTAAAAAATATTGCGCAGCAGTTTGGTGGCAGGCTTATAAAAATGACTCTTGATGAAAAAGATTTAAAAGAACTAAATTCAAATATAGAAAGCAGTATGCAGGCTTCTATGAAAGAAGGAGGGGAGCGCTGGAAAGATTCGGGTTATGCCTTGGTTCCCATTTTACTGATGCTTTCTTTGCTCTGGTTCCGCAAAGGTTGGGAGCTAAATTATGAGTAAGAAGCTTCTATATCACATCGTTTTTATTAGTGCTGTTTTAGTCAGTGTTTCCTTCTATGCTATCAATCAACACGAGGTCAACAGTTTAAAAGATTTTTGGCAAACGAAAAACCAGCAAGGACAAACTGCTCTTGATAAAGGTGATTTTGCCAAGGCCGCAAAACTTTTTGAATCGCCAATGATGCGTGGGCAATCTCTCTACAAAGATGCTCAATTTGAAGATGCCGCCATTGCCTTTAATCAAAAGGGAACTGCCAAAGCCTATTTTAACTCTGCTAATGCACTAATTATGATGGGTAGATATGAGCTCGCGATTAAATCTTATGATCGGGCTATCGAACTCAATGCTCAATTCAACGAAGCAAAATTTAATCGAGCCATTGCTCTAAATCGCCAAAAAGTTTTAAACGATGCCAAAGACAAAATGGATGAGGGCACTGGGGGTATGCTCGGTGCCGATGAGATTGTCTTTAACGATCAGCCTGCCAATAATAATCAGAGTTCTGATGATGTCACCAGCGAAGAAGCGATGAACGAAGCCGAGATCAATGAATTATGGTTGCGCCGAGTGCAAACTAAGCCTGCTGACTTCATGAAAATCAAATTCTCGTATCAACTTAGTCGTGAAGGAAAAGCTAGTGAATAAACTACTTTATTACTTAGTGATTGTTCCCCTAATCATTTTTTCCCAGGAAAAGAATGAAGGCGCACCTTTTGTGAGTACGAGTTTTAAAAAGCTAGAACAACAATGGGTCGGTCAAAAGCTTGACCTTTATGTAGAACTTCATTCCCCGACTTGGTTTTCTGGTACTCCTCGTTTTGATATCCCCGAAATCAAAGAGGCAGTGATTTTTAAAATTCCGGGGTCACCGGTTCTCGGTAACTTAGAAAAGGATGGACAGACTTATACCAAACAAATACATACTTTTGCCATTTTTACTCGCAAAGCCGGCAGGGTCACGATCCCTGCTTTTCAGGTAGAGTATGGTATTGCGCGCGTGGGCAAAAAAGCCGAAAGAGTTACTCTCAAGTCTAAGCCCATAAGTATTGAAACTCAGCTTCCTAAAAGTCTAAGCCAAAAGTCCTTCATTGTCAGTGAAAACTATCAAGTTGATGAAAGCTGGGATAAAGATTTAGATAAACAGCTCTTCAAAGCCGGCGACTCCATAAAAAGAACGATTACTCAAACTGCCGACAATAATTTAGCGATGATTTTCAGCCCCATCATCATTGAGCCTCCAGCTAGTTTTTCTATCTACCCAGAGAAAGCCAAATTAAATGATTCCATGGTGCGAGGTGATTTTTCAGCGAAACGAATTGATGCTTTTACCTACCTCTTCAAAGAAGAAGGTAAGGTGACTTTACCCGCTATTAAATTCTACTCATTTAATCCGAATAACAAGCAAATCAAAGAACATCTTCTTGAGTCAAGAACATTAAAAATTGCCCCCAATCCACTCTACAAGCAAGAACAAATTCAAGAAGTAGCCTCACCTCAAAATAAATACCTGTATTGGCTCTTCAGTTTAGTTCCTATTCTAGCTCTATTGCTATTTAGAACTCAACTTAAAAAACGAGTTGAAGCTTGGAAACAGCAGAGGAAGCTTAGCGAAAAATATATCTTTTCTACTTTAAAGAAAAACTCTCCTCGACTTAGCGATGAAGAACTCTATATCCAAATAGATTTTTGGGTAAAAAAGTTCGGCTTTATCTCTTTAGAAGAATTTATACAAAAAAACTCTTTTCTAAATTTAGGGAAACAATACAGGGAGCTAAATCATACACTCTTCACCGTAAATGAAGCTCACTTTGATAAGACGAAGTTTATGAATGAATTATGCTTGGCGCGCCGCGAGTACCTCAAGAATAAAAAGTACTCCCAGAATGATAATATGAAATTTTTGGGCTTTGACTTTAGGTGATTGTTAACTTTTAGTTAAATTCTTAATAATTTCAGCTCATCTCCTTCTTTATATTTTGCGTATTCTTCTTTGGGCTTATTCCTTATGAAGATCCAAAATAGAGGAGATCAATATGAACTTAACAAAAGCCTTGGCACTTGGGAGTCTCTTTTCCCTTAGTATGGGTGCCGCAGCAGCAACAGAAAAGCCCAATATTCTTGTTATTTGGGGCGATGATATTGGCCAATCCAACATAAGTGCCTACACAATGGGTCTTATGGGATACCGCACTCCCAACATTGATAGCATTGCCAAAGACGGCATGATCTTTACTGATTATTATGGTGAGCAATCATGTACTGCTGGTCGTTCTTCATTTATCATGGGTCAATCTGTCTTTAGAACAGGCTTATCAAAAGTAGGTCTCCCTGGAGCTGAAATGGGGATGCACCCTGCAGACCCCACAATTGCCGGACTACTCAAGGCCCAAGGTTACGCAACTGGCCAATTTGGTAAAAATCACTTAGGTGACAAAGACGAGCACTTGCCGACTAATCATGGTTTCGATGAGTTCCTAGGTAATCTTTATCACCTTAATGCTGAAGAAGAACCAGAACTTCCAGACTATCCGAAAGATCCTGCTTTTAGAAAAAAATATGGTCCTCGTGGTGTTATCAAATCATCGGCTGATGGGAAAATTGAAGATACTGGACCGTTAACTAAAAAACGTATGGAAACAGTAGATGACGAAACCGTAGCAGCTGCTATAGATTTCATGGAGCGTCAAAACAAGGCCAAAAAACCTTTCTTTACTTGGTGGAATGGTACGCGTATGCACTTTAGAACTCACGTTAAAGAGGAACTGAAGGGAATTTCTGGCCAAGATGAGTATGGCGATGGCATGGTTGAGCACGACCGACATGTAGGTCAACTCCTAAAAGCATTAGATGATATGGGTATTGCTGATAATACTTTTGTATTCTATTCTACTGATAATGGTGTTCACATGAATACATGGCCCGATGCGGGAATGACTCCTTTCCAGAGTGAAAAAAACACCAACTGGGAAGGTGGATGGCGTGTGCCTGCCATGGTTAAATGGCCTGGTAAAATTAAGCCTGGTTCAGTTTCAAATGAAATTGTTCACCACATGGACTGGTTACCAACTTTCCTTGCAATCGCAGGTAATGAAACCATTAAAGAGGACCTTAAAAAAGGTGGTGTAAAAGCTATTGGTCGTGAGTATAAAGTTCACTTAGATGGTTACAATATCTTGCCTATGCTCACAGGGAAAACTGATAAATCAGGACGTAAAGAAATTTTCTATTTCTCTGATGACGGTGACCTCACAGCTCTTCGCTATAACGATTGGAAAGCTTTGTTCATGGAACAGAAAGCTCGTGGCACTCTTCGCGCTTGGATTGAGCCTTGGACTGAACTCCGTGTCCCACTCATCTTTAATTTACGTCGCGACCCTTATGAACGCGCCTACTTTACATCCAATACTTATTATGACTGGTTGATGGATCATGTATTCTTTCTCGTTCCTGCACAGGAATATGTTGCTGGTTTCCTCAGTACTTTTAAAGAATTCCCACCACGTCAAAAAGCTGCAAGTTTCTCGCTTGACCAAGTTATAGAAAAAATGCAGAAGTCGACTGGATCGAAATAAGTTTAAGCTCTAATAGCTCATACTAAAAAGCCCCCGTAAACTTGGTTTACGGGGGCTTTTTTTTCTGTTAAAATTTACTTAGAGAAACCTTTATCTTCAAGTTCATTAAGTAGCGCACTAAAAGGCTCACTCACTGAATCGATACGACTTTTTAGATCAGCTGATTTTTCTTTTGCCGCCATCTCAATACCATAGAATAGTGGGGGAAGAACTTCACTTCCTAAAATAGCCGTTAGGCCCTTCAAGGAATGAGCTAAAATATGGCAGTTTTCTATATCGTTTTCACTCAAATGCTGCAGCTGATTTAAAGCATCTTTATAGTCATTATAAAAATCAACTAAAATACGTTTATATAAATCTTCGTTATCATTGGTGTACGATACACCTTGTTCCACATTTAATGTCTCTAACTCAATCATATCTCATCCCATGTTTTCTATCATGCTAGTAAATCTGTAATCTTAAAGAGTCTTTGTAAAGTATTTTTAGTAAACTTTTGAAAATTACCTCTAATAATTTGTCTTATAAATTTCTGCGTTTTAAATTTATTTTAGAAATGGAGTTTGGATGAATAAGAAAATTAAAGATTTAGCTGAGTTTGACCGCCCGCGCGAACGCATGCTCAAACTTGGAGAAGAGCACTTAAGTGAATCAGAGTTATTAGCGCTCATTATCGGGAGCGGTACTCGCGAACAATCGGCGCTTGACCTCGCTCGTGAGATCTTAGCTCACTTTGATAACTCCCTCTTTCGATTCAGTCGTGCCACCCTTGAGGACCTCGAGACTATTCACGGCGTTGGACCAGCTAAGGCTACCAGTCTTCGGGCGGTCTTTGCCTTAGCACGCAAACTCATGGCGGAAGAAGCCATGGAGCAATTTTGTATTCATCGACCTGAATCAGCCGCTCCCTACCTCATTCAATTGCTCTCAGGAAAGAGCCAAGAGGAATTTCATATTTTATTGCTCGATACAAAAAATCGACTTTTGCGTTCTTCGCAAATCTCTGTGGGCTTACTCGATCGTTCCCATGTTCACCCACGCGAAGTTTTTCGTGAGGCACTGAGGTATGGAACCGCTAAAATAATTTTGGCACATAACCATCCATCAGGCGATCCTAGCCCTTCACCCCAAGATATTGAGTGTACCAAGAACTTAATTGATGCGGGGGAAATTTTAGGGATCAAAGTTGTCGATCACCTCATCATCGGCCATAAACTTCCAGGAGATAGCCGTCAATTTGTCAGCTTAAGGCAATTGGGCTTAATAGATTTTTAAAACAATAAGCCTCTTTCTCTAGCAATAAATAATTGATTCCTATTTCTCGGGACTTAAAGTTAGAAGTATTTATTCAAAAATAGGAGAGTTCACGGATGTTCAAATCACTTTTTAGCTTTGCCTTAGCCGCAAGTAGCCTTACTTGCTTCGCTATAGAGAAAAAGCCAAAACTCATTTTACAAATCACTGTCGATCAATTGCGTGCCGACTTACCTCTACGCTACATGGATAAGTTTCAAAAGGGTGGTTTTCGTTACTTATACGACGAAGGAACGGTATACACAGATGCACATCACCCCCATGCGAATACCGAAACAATTGTTGGCCATACGACTTTAGCTACTGGTGCCACGCCTTCTGTACATGGTATGATAGGCAATGTCTGGGTCGATCGCGCTACGGGAAAAACAACTTATAATATTGAAGATCCCAACTATCACCTACTCAGTAAAAATGCTGATGTTGATAAAAAAAATGAAATTGACCCCACTCAAAAAGCCGCCAGTACTGATGGTCGTTCGCCCTTGGGAATTCTTTCCACAACTTTTAGTGACGAACTCGCTGTGTTCACTAATGGTCAAGCTAAAATCTTTGGTGTTTCGGTCAAAGATCGCGGAGCCGTCTCAATGGCTGGTCACGCGGGAAAGGCCTATTGGTTCTCTAAAAAGGCGGGAAATTTTGTCACCTCAACGTACTACCAAGATAAGTACCCGAACTGGGTTGAGAATTGGAATGCTTCGGGATTACTCGATAAATATAAAGGGCAATCTTGGACTTTAAGTAAGGATAAAAGTGAGTATTCACTCGCTCAAATGGATGATGTCCCCTGGGAAACTGATTTAGCTGGCTTTGGCAAAAAATTTCCGCATCCTTGGAAGGATGGTAAGTACTTTACCACCCTGCTTACTCTTAGCCCCGCGGGTGATGAGATTACCTTAAACTTTGCTAAAGAACTCATGAAGCAAGAGAAAATTGGACAAGATGAGGTTACCGACTATTTATCCGTCAGCTTTTCTTCAACGGATTACGTGGGACACATCTTTGGTCCTTCCAGCTTAGAAATGGAAGATAACCTCTATCAACTCGATGGCTTTATTGCCAATTTACTTGAGTATGTTGACGCTACCGTAGGTCTCAAAAATACTCTTATTGTTTTCTCTGCCGATCACGGTGCCCCAGAAGTTCCTGGCTACCTACAGAGCCTCAAGATTCCCGCCAAGTTCATTCATCCCTGTGAATGGCCCAATGATCAAGCCATTAAAAGCCTAGAGGAAAAATTTGCCATTCAAACGAAACTCATTGAGAAGTACGAACATCCCTATGTCTATTTTTCTAAAGAAGTTATCGAGCGAAGTGCTGATGAACGCTTAGCTATAGAGAATGCAGCGGTTGACTACTTGAGAAATATCGACGGGGTCCACCTCGCTGTATCAAGCCGAGCCCTTGAAAAAAATGCCCTACCTGACACCGCGGTTAATAAGGCCGTACTCAATAATTTTCATCCTGAGCGCTCAGGAGATGTTTACATCGTTTTTGATTCCAATTGCTTCATCAATGACTTCGATGGTTTGGAAGTCGCCTGTACCCATGGTTCGCCTTGGGCCTATGATACACATGTCCCTCTCATTTTTGCTGGGGCAGACATAGAGGATCAACATGTGGCGCGCAAAGTCAGTACTTGTGATTTGGCCATGACTTTGTCCAATATCATAGGTTGCCGCCCCCCATCAGGTTCCGTTGCCAATGTTTTAGAAGAAGTCTTAGAAGATTAAGTTCTTATTACTTGTAGGGCTAAAGTTTATTTTTTTTACATTGCATATAAACTTAGTTAAAAATTAAGGTTCACTATGTACGATAAAATTAAAGATTCACTAGCTCGACTTGGGCTTCCCTTCTCTGAAAATGAGTTCCTCTCTGTAGCGGGACAAGCTGAGTCTGGTCATGTCATTCAAATACAATTCACTCCCCCTGCGGAGTTCGCAGAGCATCAAATCCTAGAAATTTGGGGTCTTGCCGATATCATTAGTGCTGAAGAAGCCTTAGAAGCTGAGCATTACGAAGAACTGCTCAAAGAAAACTTTACTTGGCCCCTTGGCTCATGGATGCTAAGACCTTTCCCCGAAGGCTTAGGTCTGTGCTTCAGCATCAAACTCATTTCAAAGGATTTTACTTTTGAAGATGAACAGATTGAAATGGCGATGCAAGGAATTCTCCACGTCGTTTCAAGCATGCAAGAAGACATGGGAATTTCAGCAGAATGAAAAAAACTCTTCCCGCCATCGCCCTAATTGCGATACTCGCAATTGCGTGGTTTTTACTTAAACCCAAGGGCGACCCTCACCAAGAAATTAAAGATCAATTTGAGCTCATTGCTCGGCAAGCAGAAGATACTCCTGAATTAAAAGGCATTCCCCTTTTCAGTCACATTCGTTCATTTAAGCAATACCTCACAGAAGATTTCTCTCTAAGTGTTCCCGAGCATAAAATGAACATGCCCAATCGTGAAGATTTTATCAATAAGGCCACGAGTATTGCCCCAATGGTGCCAAACTTCACAAGTTCGCTCTCTAATTACAAGATCACGGTCAATGATGATCAAGCCGAAGTCGAAGTCGTCTGCCAAGTCAAAGGGCATAATAAAAATTATAGCTTTAATGAAAGCCGTACCCTAAAAGTTTCTTTAGTCAAACCTTCTAGTACCTGGAAAATTCAATCCGTTAAAGTTCTGCCTCCTAGTAAATGATGCCTCAAGTAATCACAATATCAGGAACTCAACTCATCGTTCTTGCCATTGCGGTCCTCTACCTAGGTGAAGTCATTAACAAAAAATGGCACTTTCTAGAAAAAAATAGTATCCCTACCCCTGTTACTGGGGGACTAGTTTTTAGTCTATTGACTGCCGTCATACATTATCTTGGTGACTATCAGTTTAATTTTGTACTCGAATTACGCGATACGCTCCTACTTATTTTCTTCAGCACTATTGGCCTCAATGCAAAAGTAAAAAGTCTGATATCAGGAGGAAAGGGCCTCATACTCATGATTGTGGCCTGCTCCGCATTCTTAGTCGTTCAAGATCTACTCGGACTACTCATGGCCTACATCGCAGGAGCTCATCCAGGTTTTGGACTTCTAGGTGGAAGTATTTCCTTTGCTGGAGGTCACGGTACAGCTATTGCCTGGGGGGAAGAAGCCACTAAAGCCGGGCTTGAGGGTGCCGCGGAATTCGGCCTAGCTTGTGCTACTTTTGGTTTGGTTGTGGGAGGTTTAATTGGTAGCCCCATCGCTAGTCGTTTAATAAAAAAGTACCAGCTAAAACCCAAAGATGAAAGTCTAAATAAAACTAATGATTTTTCAGTCTCCACAAAGAACTCCTCTCCCCTTCATCAACTCTCAGTAAATGATGCAATTGGGACTATTTTCTCTTTAGGCTTATGTCTAGGCCTTGGAGATGCCGTCAACCGTTACCTTTTTACTCACGACATTAAATTACCCGGTTTTTTAACAGCCATGATTGTAGGAATTATGCTCACCAATGGGGCAGATCATTTTAAAATTAAATTTAGTCAGCCTGCGATTGATTTAATCAGTGGCCTCTCCCTACAGCTTTTTCTCACCATGAGCCTCATGAGTATGGATCTCTTATCACTTATGGAATCCGCTAGTTTTCTTTTGTTTGTCGTTCTTGGTCAAGCCATGCTCATTACCATATTTGCCGTACACATTGTTTTCCGTCTCATGGGTAAAGATTATGATGCCGCCGTCATTGCGGGTGGTTTTATGGGCTTAGGCTTGGGCGCAACCCCCGTCGCCATAGCGAATATGGATGCCATCACTAGGAAATTTGGCCCCTCACAAAAAGCCTTAATCATTATCCCCCTAACGGGTGCCTTTTTCATCGACATAATGAATGCCCTCATCATCAAATTTTTTATTGCCTTACCTATATTTCAGTAGTTTACCGCTTTATTAAGTACGAGCCCTTAGTTTAAACTATTAATCACTCAAACATTTACCAGGCTTTGGGATAAAAAGTACAAAAATTACTTAAAAATACTGTTCACAAAGTATATTAATCAAAATTATTATTTTTGTTTCTAATGGAGTCACAATGAACTTTAAATTCCCGAACTCATTTTGGGCTTTTTTAAGCTGCCTATTTTGTGTAAATCTTTCATTACTAGCTCAAAGCTCTAGTTTAAATGACATCAGTCAAGATTTGAAAAAATATGAAGAGCAAGTTTCTGCTCTCAAAGCGAAAAAAGATAGTTTAGACACCAACGACCAGCAGGACTTGCAAAATCTAGAGACTGTCCTTACTCTCATCAAAGATAGTTTGAGTTTAAATCAGCAGATTATTGATTTAGATGAAGAGGTCAAGCTCGCTCCAAAAGTACAAAAAGAGCTCGAAGAGAAACTGGCCAAATTTAAAGCTCTTCAAGTCGACAAAAAAACGCTCGATAAATTGCCTTTAGTTGAACTCGAAACCTCCTACAAGAATCACAAAGAATATGGATTCAAACTTAAAAAAGAACTTGACCTTAGTAAGCAAAATTTACTCAATAGTCAAAAACTGCGCGATTCGATTCAGGATAAAATCTTAAAGAATGTTGAACGTTTAAGTCTGCTCAACAAAAAAAGCTCAGAGCCAGGAAAAGAAACGGAATCACGCAAACTCATTAACAAATATGAAATTATCAAATTAGATACCGAAAACCAACTTTTTCGTCTTCAGCAGAACTCCTTCTCTACCCTTAATAAACGTCGTAACGCTCAAAAATCACTCTTAGAAAGTCAGTATGCCAACTTCATCGGAATAGATAAATTTTGGAGCTCCTACATCCTCAAGCGACGTTCGCAAGCAGTACGTAAACAAGAGAAAATTGCCATTTCTGAATCACAAAAAATGTTGAGTGAATCACCAGAAATAAAACTCGTTTTTGATAAAAATATTGAACTACTTAAAAAACTCAAAGAACTCAACCAGCTCCGCTCGACTGTTAACCAAGATCTCAAACTCAAGAATGAGAAGTTTGAGACTCTAAAAAACAATTTTACCGATACCAAAGACATGCTCTCTAGAAGAATACTCAACGAAGTTGTGGGAGTCGCCTTACGTCAAAAGTTTGCAAGATTAGACGATCTTAGTAAAGATGCGAATAGTGATGACGAAAGTTTAGTGATCATGTCTAACTTAGAACGCGACATGCTTGCTTGGAGAGAGGCTTTGAAAGAACTCAATAATATTCCTCAACTTGCCGATAAACTCCTAGAAAAATCCAAAAATTCGGACCTTAGACTTAAAGAAAAATTATTAAGTGCTTACTCTGATCAACAAAATTACATCATTCAAATTCAGGATGCGAGTCAACTTTATTTTGATAAAATTCATGCCTTACACGCTTTAAATGAACAAATAAATTTAGAAGTTGATACCTATAAAACTTATATCAAAGGTCATCTTTTTTGGATTCCTAGTTCACAAGAATTAAATTTAGCCAACTTGACTAAACTGGGTGAAGACTTTCAATCCGTTTCGCAAGTACTCACATGGGAACATATAAAAAAGCGCTATGCGAGCTCTTGGAATTCCCAACAAAACATTCATAGAGTTTTCATCTTTGCTTTTCTATCGCTAATCATTTTTAGAATTTACTACCTGAGAATTATCGAAGCTAAAATTACCGTATCTAAAAATAAAGTGAAAAAGTTTTCATACACACTGAAATCGTTTTTAATTACCGTAGCTCTCAGCCTTGTCATTCCGTGCCTTTTTTATTACCTCTCTTTTGCTTTGACACCCCTAAGTCTGACTAAAAATGAAGCAGCTGTAAATATTTCACATAGTTTTAAAGCCCTAGCTTTCTTTTATTTTTTCGCTATTTTCTTTGTTCATGCCCTTCGCCCCAAAGGCCTTGGTATTAGGACTTTTTCCTGGGATGCAAAACTTTGTGAAAAATACTATAAACTTATTCGTATCTGGCTTTATTCAGTCGCACCCTTTGTTTTTTTAGGTCAACTCTCCAATAAGGTCTATGATGAACATATCGATAATATTTCTAAATTAGGTATTATTGGTAACATTATGATTGTTCTCATTATGTTTATCTTTGTCTTTATAAAAAAGAACGACTACTTACCAAGTTCTTCAGATAATCCACGAGCCAATAAATTCATAAAGTTAGCTTATTTCTCTTCTATTATCTCGATGATCTCCATTTTAACGCTCGCTTTTCAAGGATATTTTTACTCCGCCTTCGTCCTGAAAAATCTCATTGTTCAAATGGGGGTTCATTGTATCATCGTCTTTTTCTTAAGTTCTATAATCAATAGCTACTTATTAAGCAAGAGACAAAAGCTGGCTGAAGGTAAAGTTCGTAAAACCTTAGCCATTAAAGAAACAGAAAAGCTCCAACTTCAGCATGAAGTTCTCATTGAGCAAGAAGAAAAAATTCTCGAAAATGAAATGTGTGAAACTCGTCGTGGTTTCTCGAGCCTAGTAAAAATCTTATTTATAGCTGGTACCTTTTACATATGGCAAGTGTTTTTTCCCGCCTTAAATATACTTGATCAATATCAGCTTTGGGATCATACAGTGATTGATAACGAGACCTCAACCATTGTTCAAATAACCGTTAAAAATCTTCTAATTGTATTTATTTTAGTTATTGCCACTTTTTATTGCTCAAGTGCCTTGCCCAATATTCTTAAAGTTTTCATCCTCAATAAATTATCTTTCGATCAAGGTCAGAAATTCACCATCGTCACCATCCTTCAGTACCTAATTTTTACTGCGGGACTTTTTTATGCTTTTGAAAAATTAGGCCTTAATTGGTCGGAGTTACAATGGTTGGTTGCTGCTCTTAGTGTTGGCTTAGGTTTTGGCCTCCAAGAAATTGTCGCTAATTTTGTTTCGGGACTCATAGTCTTATTTGAACGTCCTTATCGTGTGGGAGATATCGTCACAGTAGGTCAAACCAGCGGAACTGTATCAAAGATTCAAATACGTGCGACAACTATACGTGATTGGGATAGGCGCGAGCTAATTATCCCTAACAAGAGCTTCATTACAGGAGAGTTCATAAATTGGTCTTTATCCGACTCAATTAGTCGAGTGGTCATCGCCTTGTCCATTGCACTCGATTCGGATGTTCAACTTGTGCACAAAATCCTTAAAGATATTGGAGACCAACACGAAAATACTCTTGATGATCCGGCTCCTCAAGTTTTCATGACGAATATGTCTGTTGACGGCTTCGATTTTGACTTAAGAGTCTTTGTTCCTGCGAGTAAATACCGACTCAGTACTAAAGATCAACTTCTGGCTAGCATCTATCAAAAATTCAATGAACATGGAATTAAGCTAGCTAAGCCCGGGTATTCCATTGAATTACAAGAGAACAATAACTCTTCTCTCCCTATAGAAAAGCCCAGCTAGTTCATCCATAAAAAAGCCCTTAAGTCAAAAACTTAGGGGCTTAAACTAAGTAAAGTTTCACGATTATCCACTCAAGCGTGACAGCTTATTTATACGCCGTTCCTTCAAAAGGGTAAAACTTCTCAAATATAACTTTTATGGTTAAAACAATAGCCTAAGTTATGCTCAGTGCCTTTAGCACAATCAAATCACATCGTTAAGTGGATAATCGAATAAAGTTTTAATTATTTATCTTCAGCGATGTCTTCTGTTTTTTCTGTATTTGGCTCATCCTCTACTTCACTCTCGGCACATTCAATTTCTTTGTCTTGATCACAGTTGTCCGAACAAGAATAACAGGCTTTATTTGCTTCTGCTTCAGCCACTGCAATGGCTTCAATGGTTTGTAAACTTTTCTCAAAAAGCTCTTTATAGTCTTCTGTTGTCGCACCAGTATTAAAAGCCATTTCATTGATACGGTAATTCAGTTCACGTGCCAAGCGTAAATAGCCAGGAGAAGGCTCATGACTCACTCCCTGAACATTATCACCTAAAGTTCTTAACACACTCGATAACTGTGCTGAAGGTTCTGCAATAATCCAAAACTTACCACCGCGTTTGATAATATGAGGCCCATCATTTTTTTCGGGTAAACGTTGAACCTGACTCATTTCAATTTCATCATCTAAAACAACTGGTTCAGAGTTGATCACTTCTTGAGTCTCTGCTTTTTCTTGAGCGTCATCACTGGCTTGTGATTCTTCTACAATTACAGGACTTGCCTCTTCTACATTTGTTTCTTCATCTCCGCCAAACATTCCACATGAAGCCATGAAAAAAACAGAACTACTTAAACAGATTTTTCTTATTACTTGTTGCATTTTTTACCTCTTATTATTTAATCAGATTTAGAGTAATTAAATATAGTTTTTGAAAAATTTATTAGAAACTTAAATTTAATTTTAAGCTAAATAAGCACAAAAAAGCCCTCTATACAGAGAGCTTTTTTGAAAAACTTAAACGTTTTATTTTTTAGGTGCCATCATGGATACTTTAAATAGCTGCAGCATCTTTTTTGTTTCAGGACGTAAGTTGTGAATTCCTTCATAAGGAATACCATAAGTCGGCTTGTTATCAGGGTACTTCATCTTGCGCATCATGTGACGTTTTGCGATATTCGCAAACTGACCCCCAGCCCAAGGACCATATTGGATAGAGTCAATCGGACGTTCCTCTCTTGAGTCACGGTAGAGGTCGAAGATTTTAGCCGCGATTGGATTCTCTCCTGGAGGGGGTAAATGCATTTTATATTTATTCTTAACGATAGATTTTAATGCAATCCCTTCGTAAACAAATACATAATCGCGGCGACCATGAGTTTCGCCTAAGAGCAATACACCACTTTGATCAAAACCATCGATAATGCGATCGCGAGGAATGGCTTTTTCAGCACCTGCTAAACGCGCCAAAGTTGTGTACAAGTCAGAGACGTGAAACATATCTTGTGCACGTGAGCCTGGCTCTATAACACCTTTCCAACGCATGTATGCATTCACACGTACGCCACCTTCTAAATGATCAGCTTTACCACCACGGTAAATACGGTCATTTTGTCCAGAAGGTCCCGCGTATTGCATGAAAGGACCATTGTCGCCCATGACGATAACAAGTGTATTTTCTGCCAAGCCAAGCTTATCAATTTCATTAACAATATCGCCAATCCATTGATCACATTCAACAATTGTTTCGGCTACAGTACCACCATTTAAGGTTTTAAATTCTCTATTTTCTCTAACGAAAGATAAAGGGAATAAAGGCCAGTAATTGAGGAAGAATGGCTTGTCTTGCTTAGCTAAACGACGCAATTCCTTAATTGTGTTGGCTTGGTAACGCTCATTCATGGCGCGGTATTTCGCCTGACTCCACTGCTCACCCGCTTTAAGGTCCACTTCGTGAAGTTTGCCATCTTTACCTTGCTCAACCCCCGTAACCATATCGGAGGGGTCAGCCACAAAGCTACTATCTAAAGTAAAAGTTTGTGCCGCGCCATTGTGCTGAACACCTGTAATAATATGCTGGCGCTCACTATCTTTGTGCATAATTGCCAACTGACCCTGTTGGTGAATCGGGAACTCCGCATGTTCAAAACCTTGATTATTAGCATAAGATTGTTCAAGCTCACCAAGGTGCCATTTACCAACATGTGAAGTTGTATAACCTGCTTTCAATAAAAGCTCTGGAAGTAAAACTTCATCACCGGAAAGACCTTCACCTGAGATGGTTGCCTTAGCTTCCACCATACCTGTTCTCACTGGATGACGACCAGTCATCATCGCCACTCGAGTTGGAGTGCAAGACGGTTCGGTGTACATACGCTGAAGACTCAGACCTTCCGTAGCAAACTTGGAAATATGGGGTGTGCTATAGCCACGAACCACGTCCATATCAGGCATGCCTATTTCACCGAAGCCAAGGTCATCGAGAAGGATGTAGACAATATTGGGTGCCTTACCGCCATTTTTTTTCATGAAGGTTTCGAGTTTTTTCTCAATCTTCATGTCATCTTTGGCCCACTTCTCAGCATTTTGTGCTTCAAGTAAATAATATTCCGCATCGCGAACAATCGGCTCTTCTGCCTGTACGTTTGTACTTGTTGCAAAGATGGCGGAACAAGCCATCAAAGCAAACTTTCCAGCTTTTGTAAATTTCATCATCACTCCTAGTTTGATTTAAAATTATTTCTTAGCTTTTGGTGGCATTTTTGGCTGCCAAGAAGCAAATGTCGCAGCAGTCTCTTTACTCTCGGGACGTAAGTTCGCAATACCTGAATAAGGAACACCTTTGCCGAGTGGTCTATGGGGGTACTGCATTATTTTAATCATGTGACGTTTTGCCATATCCTGGAAACTAGCTCCTGACCATAATGGAATGCCCACATGTGGGTTTTCTTCTCTTGGATCACGCAAGACATTGTAAGTATTTGCGGCTGCACCAGGAACGCCTGGAGGTGGCAAATGCATTTTAAATTCTTGCTTAACGATTGAACGTAAAACTTCATTTTCGTAAATGTAAACGTAATCGCGACGGCCGTGGTGATTACCATTTAAAAGCAAAGCTGTTTGGTCAACACCATCAATAACGCGGTCACGGGGAATGTACTTTTTGGCATTTGCGACTCTCGCAAAAGTTGTGTACAAGTCGGAAACATGAACGATGTCACCAGCCTCACTCCCCGCTTTGATTCCTGCAGGCCAACGAACAAAAGCATCCACACGCACACCGCCTTCGAGGTGATCGGTTTTTCCGCCGCGATAAATCAATTGACTCAAGCCAGACATGGTTGATGAGTAATGACGCATAATACCATTATCTGCCATGAAGACAATCATGGTGTTATCAGCAATACCTAAATCATCAACTTTCTTAGTAATTTCGCCAAACCACACATCAATTTGCTGAAGCTTCTCAGCCATGGTTCCACCATTGCGAGATTTTGCTTGGCCATCGTGAGTGAAGTTTAAAGGCCATAGGGGCCAGTATTGAAAAAAGAAAGGTTTATCTTTTTTAGCGA
This sequence comes from Lentisphaera marina, assembly GCF_028745505.1. Lineage (GTDB taxonomy): Bacteria > Verrucomicrobiota > Lentisphaeria > Lentisphaerales > Lentisphaeraceae > Lentisphaera > Lentisphaera marina. Next base: position 562,377 of record NZ_JAQZZL010000001.1, read on the forward strand.
GGGAATCGATCTGTTCAAGTGCTTGACGCTGGTAACGGTGATTCATTTTGATGTAGTGAGCCTGAGTCCATTGCTCACCAGCTTTGAGGTCAACTTCATAAGCCTGTCCACCACGTTTAGCTTCTACGCCAGTAACTAAACCGCTAGGACGAAACTTTTTGTCGAGTTCATATTCATTGGATTGTGTACTGCGATCGTAACCAAATAAGTTATTTGCACGTGCCGAATCTGGGCTCATCAAAGCTAATTGAACTTGTTGGTGTAAAGGGAAAGCCGCGTAATCAAAGCCTTGATTATGTGGATAGGCTTCTTCAATATCTCCCATGTGCCATTTACCCACGTGAGACGTATTATAACCCGCCGACTTTAGAACTTCGGCAATCGTGACTTCAGAGGTTCCTAAGCCTTCGCCTACTAGCGCTACTTTCACTTCCTTGAGGCCTGAACGAACTGGATGACGTCCCGTCATGAAAGCTGTTCGGGTTGGTGTGCATGAAGGTTCTGTATACATGCGGTGAAGGGTCATGCCCTGCTTGGCGAATTTATTAATGTTGGGAGTATCGATACCCGTCACAAAATTCATTGCACGGTTGCCCATCAGGCCATAGCTCACATCATCGATGAGCACATAAATAATATTGGGACTCTTACCCTTATTCGATTTCCGAATTTGATCCAGTTTATTGTCAAGTTGGATATCTTCTTTATCCCATTTTTCGCCGTATTGCATACGTAGAAAATCGTACTCACCATCGTAAACCAAGGCATCTTCTGCACTCAAGCTATTAGCACAAGCTAAGGCTCCTAAGCCCAGTACTAAATGTTTGAATTTTTTATAAGTTTTTTTCATGTCTTTATCTAAGTCCTATCTTCATTTTTCACTGCTTGTTAATTTTTTTAATTAATGAACAAATTAACCTAAAAAAAGCAGTTCATGGCTCGCAGGATCTATAACTCCTTGAATAATATGCCAATAGAACATTCAATAAAATCACCTTTTAGGTGAATGAAAAAATGCGATATTTGTCTGACAAAAATTAATCTCAAAAGGAGTTTAAATGACAAATATCGCACCCCAGTTAAATTCAATTGAAACGAGCGAAATTCAAGTGCTCGAAGAAGTAAAAGTGAGTGCCATGTGTGGAATCACCAAAGTTGAATGGGATAATGAAAAGCCAGTGACACCTGTAGGACAATTAGTCTTTTTTTCACAATATCTTAAGTGTAGTGAACTCTTTCGAAATTGGGTGACCAGCGCTCCGCTATCTTACACAAGTAATAATGCTCCCGCACCTAAAGATATTTTAGGAACAGTGCTGTTATCCGTGCTTCTTGGACATAAGCGATATTGTAATGTTGAACAAATTTTTGGAGATGAAGTGAGTGCAAAAGTTTTGGGAATCAATAAGATATGCAGCGATGATTCGACAAGACGTGGGATCAAAAGGCTGGATGAAACTGATGCACTTGAATGGTTAAATAATTGCTTGAAGCATAGTTGGGAACCCATGTTAGAGAGGGCTTGGATACTCGATATAGACAGTACGGTAAAACCAGTTTTTGGTAAACAAGAAGGGAGTGCAGTTGGTTATAATCCGAGTCGTCCAGGTCGACCAAGTTTTAGTTTTCATAGCTATTTTATTGCCAATACTCGAATAACTCTAGGCGTGGAAGTACACCCAGGGAATGAACATGCTGGTAGCCATGCTCTACCAGGGTTGTTTCAATTTATCGATCAACTCTCAATTGATCAACGGCCCAATTTCATTCGAGGAGATGTTTCCTATGGTAGTGAGTCCATGATACTTCAATGTGAAGCGAGGCAGCAGCCATATCTTTTCAAGATCAAAAAAAGCCCGAAAGTGAAAAGCCTTATCAAGTCCCTTGAAAGTTCAAATCCTGAATGGAAGAATGCAGGTCAAGGCTGGCAAGGTCATGTAACAGAACTGCAGCTAAGTGGCTGGAGTTGTAAGAGAAAGGTTTTGATTTTACGCCGACAACATAAAGAAAAACTTCCTACAGAAGTAAAAAAACTCACAAAAAATACTACGCAAGACCAAGTGCTATTTCCTGAGATGTTTAACAAAAATCTGCCTAAATGGGAGTATGCACCTCTCGTAACAGATCTAGAAGATTCAGTTATGGCCATTGCGCAACACTATCGAGACCGCGGCGATTGTGAAAACAATTATGACGAATTCAAAAACCAATGGGGCTGGGGAGGTTTTACCAGTAAAGATCTTAGTAGCACAAAAATAATGGCTTCCATTGTTGCTCTAGTTTCCAATTGGTGGAACATATATTCAAGGTTGATTATACCTCAAAAGCATGCCGAAGCTATCACTAGTCGACCTCTACTCTTAGATGCTGTCGGGGTTATGATTCGTGGCAAAAGGGAACGACGAATAAGGTTATCAACTAATAATAAGGCCGCTAAAAAAATCGCCTTAGCGACTCAAAATCTAGTTCATTTCTTAAACCGTGTAACTGCGGAGCAGTTCGAACCCCTAGAGCGCTTGAAAGCAATAATCAGGCAGGCTTTTATCACTTTTGAAATAGCTGAGTCGCTATCACCTCCAAGATTATTAGAATAAAGACTTCGACCTTCTAAAATCTCATTATACAGACACTATTTTGACAACCTTATCTTCATTCTGATTGAGGTTGAGGCGACCCTCTGCTCAAGTTCAACTGCTTTTTTTAGGATTAAATATTGATCCCCTGTGGGGCATAACAAAAAATTATGCTGTTCAATTTGCGCAATTCATGCCTTTTTTAAGCAGAATTTAATTTATTTAACGTAAATCATGAAAGTCCCTACTACTAAAGTGAAATTCTACTTCACTTTGGTAAAATGATGGGTGCAACAAGTTCACTCAACTTAATTGACACTTTGAACTAGAGTACTTAACTTATGAGTAGATTTCTTTTTTAACCCTAAGGTGCATGGAGTAAAGTAACTATCAAAAAATTATTATATATCTTACTCTTTTGTTCCCTTGTGATAGAAGCTCAAGAGGAAGAAAAAAACGATAGTTTTCTAGAAGGTATTTATAGAGATCTCAATATTTTTGACCGCTTAGAAGATGAATCGCGCCCGCAAATGATTAATCCGCGCGAAGCTGAGAACCCCTTCACTCATCTGGTCAATTTCCCCATTCAGTTTAATACACATCGAAATACGGGACAAAAAAATGAAATGATGAACGTGCTCAATATCAAGCCCCAAATTCCGTTCATTTTAAACGACGATTGGTATGTACTAACTAAGACAGATATTCCCATCACAACTCGTGGGACAGAAAATCGTGATCATGGTTTGGGAGATATCGTATTTACAACTTGGTTTTCCCCCATAAATGATAAGCATTGGGCTTGGGGAGCAGGCCCCTCCATCATTTTCCCCACAGCAACGGATACTAGCCTAGGATCTGATAAATGGTCAGCAGGCCCCTCCTTCGCATTTGGTTATATCGATGATACTTGGTTTGTAGGGAGTTCTTTTACTAACTTTTGGTCACTAGGCGGAGAAGGCGATAGAGAGGTTAATTTTACAAATATTCAGCCAGTTATCAGCTATAAACTCAACCCAAAATACTACCTAGTGAGTTCTCCCCTCATCACTTCTAACTGGCGCTTAGATGGAGAAACCTGGACGGTCCCATTAGGTGGTGGCCTTGGCCGGATGTTTAAATTTGATCGTCATGTTGTCAGCCTACAATTTCAAAGCTTCTATAATGTCATTCATCCCGACCACGAGGCCGAATGGAGCACTCGCTTCCAACTCCAGTACTTCTTCCCCAAAAAGCGTAAAGCCTTCTTCGAAAAGTAATTTAGTGATGTTAATTAATTTCCTAAAGTTTATAATTGACTGAAACAGTGTAGAAATTTATGTAGTTATCGTAATCGCCGCTGAGAGTATTTCCGCTATTAATACCATTTGTTTGGCTAATATTAGGAGAGCCTAGATCAACGTGCTCAAAAGCAAAACCTATGGTCATTTTTTCTGAATATTTATATTCCGTACCTATACCATAACGATGTATATTTCCCGTTGGTAAATCTGCCGTACGGTTGGAGGTATCCATCATTGCAGAGTCATAATGGTAACCACACATGAGCAACCAATCTGAATTTAAATTATATTCAAAGGCAATACCTGCTCCCCAAGTATCATCGAGCTCTTTATCAACACCAAGCCTATTACCGTTAATATCTGTGGGCATTTCACCAAAATCCGACCATTCCTGCCAATTAGCAGAACCTAAAATCGCTAAATCTTCATTTAATTGATGTCTCACACCAAATAAAACTTGTTGAGGCGTGTTAATTTCCACATCGACTTGAGGAGAAAAACTTGGTACAAAATTACTCGCTTTAATAGTATCATCAAAATCATGTTCAATTTTTGAACGATATGTCAAACCAAAACGTGTTTTATCGTCAGGTTCATACATGAGTGAGACTATGCTACCCACCGCTAAGTCTTCATCTTCAACTTCCAAAGTGCCATCTCCTGGCCCCAAAGTATTAACTTTCATTTCAATATCCACAGTCGCGTAATCAAAAACTATACCAAAACCCACGGACCATTTATCATTTATTTTAAAGGCTAAACTGGGAGTTAAATTTATACTCTGCAAAGAAATTTCCTGTATTTGATACCGTCCAGCCCAGCCCGTAGGGTAATCCAAACCCAAACCAAAATGGCTATTGAGAGTCAGACCAAATTTCACATCTTCATTAAGGCTGTGAACATAGCCCATAAATGGCACCCCAAACTGTCCCCCTGCATTGCTTGTATCAGATCCACCAGGAACTGAATTACCATCATCTTTAAACTCAAATCCTGCATCCATGAGACTTAGACCACCCGTGATATGATCTCCTTCTAAATTAGTCATTGCCGCCAAGTTCAGTGCAGATGTTGACGCATCTCGGTCATGAGTTTGATTAGCTACACCTGCTGAACCGACACTAGATGCCGTCGAAAACTCCGATAAATCCAATCCGCCAGCAAATGCTGTACTGGCACTTAAAAACAAAGTTGTTGCAATAAATTTTTTTAACACGTTTTTTCTCCTATTTGCAAATATCGCTAAAGTTAATGTGCCAAGAGGACTTAGACAATTTATTTGGGCTTTGTTTTAGAACTTATTTGTAAGCTTATTGAATCTCATCATAGATTAGTCTCTTGATTTACTCTTCTTCCTTATCCAAAGCTTTTAAAACCTGTAAACCAACTAGCCCAAAACCAATTTCTAGAATCATGTAAAGGGATAAAAGCCAATGGGGTATTCCATCCACAAGGATGCTGAGTAAGCGACCTGCAGCTAAACCAAACATAAAAACAATTAAACTATAAACTGCTGGGCGCGTGAATTTTTTATTTTTAACTCCCATAAACCAAAAGCATACCAATGCCAAGTATAAGCCCATTACAGCTCGAAAAATATGTACTCCATTTGGGGCCTCCACTTCTAAACCAAACATCATTTTCATCGTTTTAGCTGGCATTAAACCATAACCTAGTGCTATGGGAACTAAACCAACACAGGCTATCATTAAAAAGATCTTTGCAAATTTCATTTTATTTCTCCTTATTATTTTCTCTACTTTTTTGGTTAAAAAACTGTTTACATAATTTTATGTTTTCACTGTGATACACTTTAATTAATAAGCTTGAAATAAGGATGAACGCAATGCTTAAAGCATGACCCCAGCTTAGCTCATTATATAATGACAAGAAATTTATAAATAAAACACTATCCACGGCAATAGTTGCTAACAAATAAACATAGCTTTTCTCTAAGCTCTTAATAAGCATAACTTCATTTTTAGATAAGCTTATTCTATTATAATTTATAATGAAAACTTGCATTGCGAGACTTGTTAAAAGGGCGTATACAACTTGCTCTAACTTACCCATCGAAATCATTTGTGATATGATTACTAAAATAATGCACATAATGATAAGCAATTTGAGAATCAAGGAATTTTCATCCAAAAACCTCTTAGGTGGCATACCGTATTTGGCAATTTCTTGTGATTCTATCATTTCGATTTTATTTTTTTGATTAACTCTCTTTGCCATACAACGTGCAACAGAACTAACTTCCACGGGCTGCTGTTTTTTAAGAGCTGGGAATATCGCTGCAAGGGTTTTTAATACTACATAACCCAATTCTTCTGCTATTCTAAAATCTTGTCTATGGGCCCCACATAGTAAGGTGGGACGATAAATAGTTAAACGGTCAATGTCAATTTGCTTGACGGCTTCCTCAAGTTCTCCCTTAACTTTCATATAATTCATTTTTGCATGTGGATCTGCCCCCATCGAACTTTGCAGATGAACTTCAGGAATACTTTTGTTATTTGCCCACTGACAAATTTTAAAAATTAAATCAAAGTCAACTTTGCGAAAAGCTTCTACTGAACCAGCTTGCTTAACGGTTGTTCCAATACAGATGAAGGCTGCATCACAAGCTAAATCAAATGATTCCATGACTTCATTAAAGTCTATAACTTTTAATTTACTATGAGTCCAATCTAAGGGTCTACGACTTGGACAGTAAACTTCTGTCCAAAAGTCATCTTCGCACAATACTTGGGCAAGTTCTCGTCCTGTTGCACCGGTTACTCCAAAAAGTATGGCTCTCATTTTTCTTTGACCTTGATATCGTTGGAATGTTTTTCTTGAAACTCTTCGGCTTTCTCTAAGTATGAATCTATGTTTAAATATTTATCCAAATTAAATACAAGTGTAGCTAAATAAAAAACACTACACCACAAGAGTGTGAAGAAGGATAAATTCATAAATGTTCTTTTGAAATTTCCTCCTAATTTTTTTGCTAAAATTGCATAAGTAGGAATACCTATAAAAATGGGTGCTAACAATGCCGCATTACGCTCACCAAAACGAGTCCATAGTTCCTCAAATTTCATCATTTTTTTTGACATTGGCTTCTTTTTTGTGTTTAAAGAAAAAAACCATGATCCGGCATACCACACTTTGAGCCCCACTAAAATTGCCGGAACAAAGTTATATATCAACATTTCCAAAAATGAAAACCCCAAGACCGCTGCAATTATGGGGCCTGTGTATGTTTTCCATGTACTAAGTAGACACATTAATAAACTAAATAATATGTAGTTTTCTGTGTTAATTGGAACTCAAAAAAAAATGCCATCATTTCTGATGGCATAGCTTTATTTAATTTTTACTTTCAACTCGAATTGTATCATAACTCAAGCCTGCGGGATTATTACTCGCGCCTTTCTGTAGAGGGTATTTCCCAAGTGTCATTTGGAATTTCTTAATATGAGTGGCCGCTGGTGCTATTAACCACATATTATCCGCCATCCAGCGTACGTACATCCCCGCTTCTTTTGGGGCTGTTTCAAAAGGATCTGCATATAAGTTAATTATTTCAGGTAATGCAGAAACTGATCGAGTCGCAGTGAATTGATCGCCATCTTCTTTGGCAAAATTAAGTTTCCATTCTTTCCAGCGAATGGCGTTTAGTTGACCTGAAGATGAGAAGTAGAAGAAAGCTTCTCTAGGGGGTGTTTTAGTTTTTCCTGTTAAAAAGGGGAGAAAGTTAAAACCGTCAGGATGAATTCTCCAGGTTTTTCCATTGGCTTTATAACCACCCTTTAGCTTTTCAACAATTTTATCTTCACCTGCTGCTGCCAATAGAGTCGGCATCCAATCTTCATGAGACATCATTTTATTGATGCGAGTTCTCGCTTTAATTTTTCCAGGCCATCTAATTAAACATGGTCCCCTAAAGCCACCTTCATTTGTCGTTCCTTTTTCACCATTAAAGGGATTCGTTCCACCGTCAGGCCAAGCGACTTTTTGAGCTCCATTATCAGTGGAATAAATAACAATAGTATTATCCGCAATGTCCAAATCATCGAGTTTATCTAAAAATTTACCTATATGTAAATCGTGCTCAAACATCCCATCTGGATATATCCCTACACCTGTAGCTCCGATATATTTTTTTTGCTGACGAGTCCACACGTGCATTCTGGTTGAGTTATACCATATAAAAAACGGCTTCTTAGCTTTGTGTGCGCGATCAATAAAATCTAAAGAAGCATTTAGCAGGTCTTCATCCACTGTCTCCATTCTCTTACGAGTTAGTGGACCCGTATCTTCTACCTTGCCATCTGAATTAGATTTAATAACTCCCCTAGGTCCAAATTTTTTATGAAACTCTTTATCTTTTGGGTAATAATATGTCTCAGGTTCTTCTTCCGCATTTAAATGATATAGATTACCAAAGAACTCATCAAAACCATGATTAGTTGGTAAATGTTTGTCTTGATCTCCTAAGTGATTTTTACCAAACTGTGCCGTCACATAACCTTGTTCTTTGAGTAAATCGGCAATTGTGGGTGTCCAAGAAGGAATTCCATGTAAAGAGCCAGGTAAACCGATAGAAAGTAAGCCTGTACGAAAAGGTGATTGACCTAATATAAATGATGCACGACCGGCAGTACACGATTGCTGAGTGTAATAATGTGTGAACATAGCCCCTTCTTCAGCTATTCGGTCTATATTGGGTGTTTCATAGCCCATTATTCCATTTGAATAAGCACTTATATTCGTTTCTCCTACGTCATCACCCCACATGACCAATATATTTGGTTTTTCCTGTGCTGATATAACGGTAGTCAATAGACCACCACAAAGCAGTTTTAAACTAGATGAAAGCTTCATAAAATCCCTTTATTTTTGTTTGACTCAGATAAGGTATTACATCAGCATTAGAGAAACAAACGAAAAATAGTTCACAACTGATTTTTCTTGGATTTTTCTTGGATTTTTATTAAGTTAAACTCAAATCTAGCTTAGAATACTGTAATTATTTTTAGTAGTGACCTCTAATAATTATAGGTGAATTCTGTTAACGACTCTTAAGTGTTTGGCTCATGCTTTCGCCAAAATAGCGTTTATAAAATTGGCCAAAATGGGAGATGTGTAAATTTTCAAATTTTACTAAAACACTAGATATTTGCCTGTCTTTTAAATTTAAAATATCATGTCTTATTTTCATTAACTTCATTTTCTTAAAATAGGCTGCGGGAGAATTTCCAAAATATTTTCTAAAGCTATTTTCAAAACTTCTACGACTAACTTTAAACTTTTGACACATATCTGTAACTGCGAGGTCTAAATATATATTTTCTTTGAGATAGGGGAATACTTCTTTTACAAAAAAAACTTTTCATTAAAGCTGGTGACTCAGAGTTTCCTGAAATACTGTGAACTTGAAAAAATGTATCCATAAATTTTTTTAAAGCTTGGTCGACGCAAGTCGAGGGATCACTTAAAACCGAGTGCACCGTTTCTGACCAAAATTTTAAATCGTATTGATGATACAAGAATACTTTATCTTTTAGCAGAAGTTCATAAGCTTCATTTTTTTTTGCCATCATCGCAAAAGTTTCTACTTTAAAAACAAAATGTAATTCATCAAATTTTCGTGGAAAACAAACACTGGTTGAGGCCGTGGGTGTTATTAAAAACATTTTTGACGCCTCAGTCCCATTTAACCTATACTTATCACCATTTGTATTTAAAGGAATGCATAATTGATAGTCTTGGCTATTCAAATTTGCGACGGCATCTATCTCGTTAACCGTGTAATAAATATTTCCCAGCTTTCCCCCACGAAAATTCAAAAATGTGTTCCATTGAAGGTTCTTACCTGGAATTAAATCGAGCTGTAATAAGGATTGATTTTCTAATAAACTATCGACATCTGTAAGTGATATTTTCATCCAATGAATATGAATCAGCTGTGGGCTATTTAAAGTTTATAAGCATAAAATTGCGCAAATTGGATAATGTAAAAACGTTTGTATTAGCTCACAGTCTACTGTAGCTTTTGTGCTAACAATAAACTGAGGCGTGTATTTTGAAAAAATTAATAAGTCTATTTTCTTTATTGAGCCTATTGAATCTTCAAGCTAATGAAGAGGATCTAAAACTGGCAAAAGAGTCCCAAAACCCCATAGGTAACCTGATAAGTGTTCCTTTTGAGCTTAACGCTACACCTGATAATGGTACGGAAGATGGTGATATTTATACCCTCAATGTCAAGCCCGTATATCCCGTCGCCTTAGACGAAGACCTCACACTCATAAATCGCTTAACCATACCCTTCTCCTATCAAGAAAGCCTGTTCCCAGGGCAAGGATCCGACCAAGGCTTAGGAAATATTACCTATCAAGGTTTTTTTGCTCCCAAAACTGAAAGTGGCCTTCTTTGGGGTATAGGTCCTGCTTTTTTGTTCCCTACTTATAGCAATGATCGCTTTGGCGACGATGCTTGGGCAGCAGGTGCGGCTGCAGTTGTTTTGGCTCGACCTGGAAACTGGTTAGTCGGTGGCCTCGTTCAGCACCTGCAAGATTTCGCTGGTGATGATACTTTCAGTCAATCTCTCTTTCAGTACTTTATCAATTATAACTTTGAAGATTTCTACCTCACTTCGACTCCAACTATGATTTATGATTGGAATGCCGATAGTGATAATGCCGCAACCATTCCTGTGGGTGGTGGTATCGGCAAATTATTCCGCTTTGGAAAAATGCCAGTAGATATTAGATTTCAAACTTTCTGGAATGCCGAACGCCCTGAATATACGGGTGAATTCACTGCGCAATTACAAGTTAAATTCCTCTTCCCTAAATAACATAAGGCCTTTTTAGCTATGAAACTAAGATACTTAATCCCCCTCAGTTTTATGTTGACTTCACCTTTAATCGCCGAAGAGTATGACTCTGTAGAAAAAGCCCCCAAAGGCAAACATAAAATTGGCGTCTATGGCTGGGTTCCAAAGGTTGACGCCGACTCGACAGTCGACGGTGGTACCGCTCCTATTGATTTAAGTGCCAAAGATGTTCTCGATAATTTATCTGGTGCTTTTTCTGGTCGTTATGAATACCTTCGCCACGACAAGATCGGATATTAAGGTGATTTTCAATGGGTTAACATAGAGAAAAATGATGCTGATGTTGGCTCACTTGGACTCGACGTCGATATTGAACAAATAACAGCCGACCTTGGTATGTTCTATCGCCTCAATTTACGCAATGGAGCTTTTTTCGACACGATGCTTGGTATTCGTTATGTTGACCTCAAACAAAAAATTGACGTCACACCTCCTGGTCCCATCCCTACACAAAATTTAGGTGGGAGTGAAGACTGGGTCGAACCCGTAATTGGTGCTCGTATAGGTCTTCCGATGACCGAGACATTAACTTTTATTATGCGTGGCGACTACGGTGGCTTTGGTGTTGGCTCAGCAGCTGATAAAAATTACAATGTAATCGTTGCAACTGAATGGGCTTTCGATGAACAGTGGTCTACTATTCTAGGTTGGAAGTATAATTACCTTGACTACTCGAGGGGAAGTGGAGCAGACGAATTTGGCTTTGATGGTAGCTTCTCTGGTGTCATCGCCGCTTTAACTTATAGTTTTTAATTTAGTTATAGTTTTGTAACTGCATATTTTATCTCAAAAAAATAGCTTAGCCCTTGATAAAAATTTTAATAATTTCTATTGGTCATACATAGTATGTCAAAATAAAACTAGGAAAAACCAACAATGAAACAAATACTTACACTTTTAATCACTTCACTCTTATTCTTTTCTTGTAGTCAGACCGATCAATTTAAAATTGATGAAGACACCAAAAGATCTGGTTTTCTAGGATCTTATGATCAACTGACTCCAGGAGATGAAGATGAGGAAGAAATAAACTCACGCTACATCGCAAAAAATATTGATTGGAAAAAATATAAAAAAGTTAAAATCAATCCAATTGAAGTTTGGGCAGGAAAAGAATCTGAAATCAAAGAGATGGACAAAGAAGAACTTAAAAGCCTCCTTTCCTACATTCATGCAGAAATGCGCAAAGAACTTGTGAAAAGTTTTCAGTTAACTGAACAAGCAGGACCTGATGTTCTCGAAATTAGCGTCGCTATGACAGATGGGGACTCCTCTAATGTAGCTTTAGACACTGTATCCACTATTTTACCTATCGGTCTCGCTATTTCTTTTGTGAAAAAATTTGCGACTGGCACGCACATGCAAGTGGGTGAAGCTCACATGGAATTTGAAGTTAAGGACTCTCTTAGTCGTGAACGTTTAGCTGCAGGTATAGATGCACGTGCAGGTACAAAAGCACTCAAGGGAAAATTTGACAAATGGAATGACGTCAAAGAAGCTTTTGAATTCTGGTCTTATAAAATGAGATACGAGCTCGTTGAGCGCGGTGCAGGTAAAGCTACAGAAGAAGATCTTGAAGAAATGGAAGATAACAAAGAATAGGCCTTCAACACTCTGAATTTTAAAAGCCCTTCTCCATGAAGGGCTTTTTTTATGTCAAAAAGTAAAATATACTCAGATTTACCTAAGAGCTTCCTCGACATTTTATTTAGATATTAAGTCTATTTTTATTTTACTAGCTAAAGCTTTTTCCAATGCTATTTTCGGCTCAAATAAAATAACAGTATATGCTGAAACAATTTATATTATATTGACATATTCGAATGTATGCATATACTTCGGCAAAAATAAAGGATAAGTCTATAATGACTAGTAATCAAAAAATCAGATCCATTTTAAAAGATCGCATTATGGTCCTGGATGGTGCTATGGGCTCTATGCTTCAGGGTTACAAATTAAAAGAAGATGACTTTCGTGGAGAAAGGTTTAAAGATCACCATCTCCCACTTCAAGGTAACAACGACCTACTCTCAATCACACGTCCAGACGTCGTTCAAGAAATTCATGAAGCCTATTATGAAGCGGGCGCAGACTTCGCTACAACTAACTCTTTCTCAGGGACAACCATAGCACAAGCCGATTATGAACTGGAAAGTGCCGTCTATGAAATCAATTTTCAATCTGCACAATGTGCTCGTAAAGCCGCTGATAAATATACTGAACTAACCCCAGATCAACCACGTTTTGTCGTTGGCGGTATGGGACCAACTAACCGCACGGCATCAATTTCTCCTGATGTCAACGATCCGGGTATGAGACTTGTCACTTTTGACGACCTTAGAATTGCTTATTATGATCAGGCTAAAGGACTTCTCGATGGTGGTGCAGATGTACTAATGGTTGAAACTGTCTTCGATACCCTTAACTGCAAAGCGGCTATCATGGCTATCAAAGAGTTGGAGGAAGACATTAAAACAGACATTCCAATCATGGTTTCTGGGACGATTACCGATGCTTCAGGTCGCACCTTAACAGGTCAAACTGTTGAAGCATTTCATGCTTCGGTAAGACATGGTGATTTGCTCTCCGTAGGTTTAAACTGTGCTCTGGGTGCAAATGAAATGTACCCCTATATTAATCGTTTATCGAAGATTAGTAGTTTTGCTATCTCCGCACACCCCAATGCTGGCCTTCCTAACGAGTTTGGTCAATACGATGAAACGGCAGCAGTTATGGCACCTCAAGTAGAGGAGTTTATTAAAAATGGTCATGTGAACATTATTGGCGGTTGCTGTGGAACAACACCCGATCACATTACAGCTTTTAAAAAACTTGCTGATCAATACAAACCACGCCAAGCTCAAAGCTTAGTTTAAGGAGATTTATTTTGGAAAAACAAGTCCCAGATATGATTCTTTCCGGTTTAGAGCCGCTCGTTGTCGACAAGAACACAGGTTTTGTAAATGTCGGTGAGAGAACAAACGTTACAGGTTCACGTAAATTTGCCCGCTTAATTCTCAATGAAGAATACGAAGAGGCGATAGCTGTAGCTCGCCAACAAGTCGAAGGTGGAGCCCAAATCATTGATATCAATATGGATGAAGGTATGCTCGATGGTGAAAAAGCCATGGTTCGTTACCTCAACCTCATAGCTGCTGAACCCGACATTGCCCGTGTACCCTTTATGATTGACTCCTCCAAGTGGGAAATTATTGAGGCAGGTCTTAAATGCGTTCAAGGTAAATCTATCGTGAACTCTATCTCTTTGAAGGAAGGTAAAGAACCTTTCGTTGAATACGCCAAAAAGATAAAAATGTATGGTGCTGCAGTCGTTGTTATGGCCTTTGATGAAAAGGGCCAAGCCGATACTTATGATCGTCGTATTGAGATCTGTAAGAAATCTTACGATATCCTCGTCAATGAAATTGGCTTCCCCTGTGAGGACATTGTTTTTGACCCCAATATTTTCCCTGTTGGTACAGGTATAGATGAGCACAACAACTATGCTGTGGATTTTTTCGCTGCCACAAAATGGATTAAAGAAAACCTCCCTGGAGCTAAAGTTTCTGGTGGTCTTTCAAATGTAAGTTTCTCCTTCCGCGGTAATAATATTGTTCGTGAAGCCATGCACTCAGCTTTCCTTTATCACGGTATTCAAAATGGCCTTGATATGGCTATTGTGAACCCAGCTATGCTCGAAATTTACGACGATATTCCAAAAGACCTCCTCGAGTATGTAGAAGATGTTCTACTCAATCGTAGATCAGATGCAACTGAACGCCTTCTCGACTTCGCAGAAGGACTTAAAGGCAAAGACGGTAAAGTCAAAAAAGTTGCCACACTTGAGTGGCGTAAAGAAGATCTCCAAAGTCGAGTTACTCACGCATTGGTAAAAGGTATAACTGAATTTATTGAAGATGATGTAGAAGAAGCACGACAGGCAGTAAATAAACCTATTGAAGTTATTGAAGGCTACCTCATGAATGGCATGAATGTGGTTGGTGATCTTTTCGGTAGCGGAAAAATGTTCCTTCCACAAGTTGTGAAATCCGCTCGTGTTATGAAAAAAGCTGTAGCTTACCTGCTGCCCTACATTGAAGAAGAGAAAGCTGCTTCTGGTGATGTGTCCACTAATAATGGCACCATTATTATGGCGACCGTAAAAGGCGACGTTCACGATATTGGTAAAAATATTGTAGGTGTTGTTCTCTCCTGCAATAACTTCGAAATTATTGACATCGGCGTTATGGTCCCACCTGAAAAAATTCTTGATGCAGCAGAAAAACACAATGCCGACATCATCGGCCTCTCCGGTCTCATTACTCCATCATTAGACGAAATGGTGACACTTGCATCGATGATGCAGGAACGCAAAATGACTATCCCTCTGCTCATTGGCGGTGCTACTACTTCCCGTGTTCACACTGCAGTTAAAATTGATCCAGAGTACGACGGAACAGTTGTTCACGTTGTTGATGCATCTAAATCCGTTCCCGTAGCATCAAGCCTTCTTTCCGACGATTTACATGACGACTTTATTGCTGATATTAAAGTCAACTACGATAAGGTACGCGAAAATCACGCTAATAAGCACAATACCAAAGCTATTATGCCCCTGGAAACAGCTCGTGCAGGAGCCATACAAGTTGACTGGTCCGACTTCAAAGTTGAAAAACCAAGCTTCACTGGTGTGAAAGTTTTCGAAGATATAGAACTTAGCGAACTCCGCAAATACATCGATTGGTCACCATTTTTCAAGACATGGGATCTCCATGGTCGTTACCCAAAAATTCTCGAAGACGAAGTTGTGGGTGAAGAAGCTAAAAAATTATTTGCCGATGCCAACAAGATGCTCGACGAAATTATCGCCGAAGGCTGGCTCACGGCAAAAGCTGTTGTTGGTTTCTTCCCCGCTAATAAAAAGGGAACGGACGACACTGAACTCTATACCAGTGGTAGCCGTAGCGAAGTTCTCGAAACTCTTTGCCACATCCGTCAGCAAACAGAAAGACTCAAAGCTGAATCACCTTTCATGAGCCTAGCTGATTTCATCGCGCCAAAAGGTCATAAAGATTACATGGGTGCATTCTGTGTGACTGCAGGTATTGGCTGTGAGGAAAAAGCCAAAGAATTCGAAAAAGATCACGATGATTACAATTCGATAATGGTCAAAGCCCTCGCAGACCGTTTTGCTGAAGCCTACGCAGAGATGATGCACGAAAAAGTTCGTAAAGAACTTTGGGGCTACGATAGCTCTGAAAGCTTGAGTAATCAGGAGCTCATTCGCGAAAAGTACCGTGGTATTCGACCTGCCCCAGGCTACCCTGCCTGCCCAGAACATACTGAAAAAGCCAAACTCTTTAGACTACTTAATGTTACTGATAACATAGGTGTAGAGCTTACAGATTCTTTCGCCATGTTCCCTGCTGCATCTGTCAGTGGTTGGTACTTTGGTCATCCAGAATCTCGCTATTTTGCCGTAGGTAAAATTGGTGAAGATCAGGTTGCGGATTACGCAGAACGCAAAGGTATGGAACTCAAAGATGCTCAACGCTGGTTGAATCCATTACGGGGTTAAAAACAACTTTAATCTATTTAAGCCGAGTTTTACTCGGCTTTTTAACTATTAGATAATAATTCAAGTATAAGCAGTTTAGGGTTTATACTTACTTAGTAAGTAGATTATTGTATTTTTGAACACCATTTTCACGGATGAAAAATGAAAAAAATAAGTTTAATAATCATAATTTTTACAAGCTTTATCACAAAAGCGGAGGAGCTCGGCTATTTAAACTGGACCACCTTTTCTACTAAAGTGGACGATGTGAAACTGAGTTTATTTTTTGATAACCGCTTCCGCGATGGCGTGGATAAACATTATTTTCGCTTTGCTTCACTAAAAGTGGCTTACCCTATTCACGATAACTTTGATATCGGCTTTAATTACAGTCGATACGATTCAAAAGCTATTGATGGTGACTGGAAATATGGTCGTCGGTATGAGTTTGAACTCAACCCGCATTACACCTTTAAAAATGACTGGAAACTCAGCCTTAGGAATCGTTTAGAGTTACGTCGAATTGAAGATAAAGGTAGCGACAACACAAGATCCCGCCATCGACCAAGAGTTGACATCCCCATAGAAACTAGATGGAAAGCTTTCAAAGGTATCTTTATGAGCAATGAATTTTACATTGATTATAATGATTCAACGCGCTGGGTACAGAGTGATTTTCAACCTTTTGGACTTAATTTTCTCTTAGCAAATAATATATCTTTCTCTGTTTTTTACATGGATCAATATCAACGTTCCAGTGGAACTTCTAGCTGGGACTCTAATGCACTCATAGGCACTTCTTTAACAATAATCTTTTAAAAATGCACGAATTCCAAGAAAAAATCAAAACATCCAAGCAACAAATGAGCTCTCTAAAAGGCTTCCTTGTTGCGCTAATTATTTTTGTACTCCTTGTTGCAGGAGCCAACCCAATAAGCTCTTGGTTAGCTGAAAGTGGCTTTCATAAGAAGAATGTTAAACAAGTGTATTTTGCGGCGGGGGTTAAACGCAATTTGCTGAGTTACGAAAGCGCACAGGAGCTCTACAAACGCATCATTAAAGAATTTCCTGAGCAAAGCGAGGCCGCTTTTTATCAAATTGCTTTTTGTTTAGATCGACAAGGACATAAACAAGAAGCTAGAGAGGCTTATTCCAAATACCTCAATGATTATCCTTCGGGCCAATACTCAGAGAAAGCACAAAAAAACCTCAAAGAACTAATGTCTTTGAGGTAAATCTTAAGATTAATGATTCTGTTTAGGATTTATTAACCATCTTCATAATTTGATCTTTATATTGCCAACCGAAATAAATGATCGCCCCTATAATGGCCAACTTTATAACAAGCTTAATGAAGCCACCTTTTTCCTGCCCACGATAGACTTCCATATTAGCATTCGTTCTGGCATGTCCTTCGGCACAGCTAGTCGAACAAAAATGACTTCCTTCTAATGTAACAGTGCATTCATCACAAACAGGTTTACGACAACTTAAGCATAAAAAGGCAGCAGCCCTATCGGTGTGATTTAAACAAACTTTATCTGCAACTGACATGTGAACTCCTCGTTTGGTTTAAATATATGATAAAACGATAAATTCCTTGAAGCAAGATTTTTGTTAAAAACATTTTCTTAATAAAATAAATTTTGAAAATTTATTACAATGAAAAGAATAATTTTACTCCAAAATATGAATTAACCTAAAAGTTCTTTTGCTGCTTGGCTTATTTGATTTTCTAAATTGTTCATGCAGATCCATTCGTCGCAATGACGTTGGTAGCAGGCTAAACATTTAGCTTCTTGGGAACGAATCACTCGAGCATGATTTCCCCAAGGACCGACGCGAGTCGGCTGAGTGGGACCAAAAATAACGCATACGGGACGATCTAAGGCACTGGCAATATGGCCCACAGCTCCCTCACTCGCAATTGTGAGGTCGGCTAAACGTATGAGTTCTTGAAGTTCTTGAATATTCGTACAACCAGCTAAATTCCAAATACTCTTAGCAAATTCTGGTTCGAGTTTAAAGTCAATTATTTCACGATTAATGACATCTTTTTTATCAGGTGTACCAATAAAAATGAATTGCGCTTTTGGGAAATCTTCTTTTATCATTTGCGCTGATCGCAAATAGTTTTTTACTGGGTAATCCTTTGTCTCCCAAGAAGTGTAAGGACTCATGAGAATGACTGGCTGATTCTTATCTTCTAAGGCCTCATTTAATTTTTGTGGCAACTTTATTTTTAAAATTTCTTCACCACCCTCTTTCAAATAAATCTTTGGAAAGAACTTTTCTGCATCAATTCCCGCTAAATTGAGAGTTCCCTTGAGCTCGGCAATCGCATGATCATTTTTATCGGCGTTTTTGAAACCTTTGAGAAAGGGCTTTTTTCCTTTGACAAACTTCTCTTTGGCGCGACAAAAGTAGAGGAAAAATATACTGCGTTCAATTCCCTGTAAGTCGATAGCTAAATCATATTTCTCTTTGCGAACTTCGCGAAGAGAAGTCAAAAATTGTGCCATCACTGAGAAAATATAGAAAAAGGATTTTTTCATTTTCTGAGAAACGAGAACTTTGTCAAAAATAATCAACTTATCAATATGGGGATTGTGTTCCACTGCCAACTTACATGATTTATCTACCATGAAGTGAATTTCTGCTTCGGGATATTGAGCTCGAGTGGCTTCAACTGCGAGACTCGAATGAATCACATCTCCCAGAGAAGTTTGTTTTATTAAAAGGATTTTCATAAGGCACTATACAAAGCAAATTCTGTAGTTCAATTAGGTGTTGCCACAGGAAGTGTTGCCATACGGGATGCTGACACATAGGAGGTAGATATGGTTTAAGTAATTTAGGATAACAAATAATGAAGGTTTTTCACAAACGAGGGAGCACTGCCCCTCGAGCACCCCGTAAGGACTTGCCAGCCCTTAACCCGGCGGTTCGGTTTTTGCCACAAGGGACAGAGAGTGCATAGAACAAAAAAGTTGAAATAGACTCATCCACAGATGGACTCAGATTAACACAAAAGAAACTGCCAACTAATTTCTAAGCACTTTTTAAAATGCAGGAAGGATTCCTGCGCTCCTATAGTAGTCCAAGTAATTAAATAGATAAATATAATGAGGGGGTCTGGGGGAGAAATTTTAGAATTAAAAAAGGAACATATAAATTTAATTATTCTCGGTACGAATTGGCGCTCCTGTCTTTGAAAGACTTTCTGGGCACTTCGACCGGGAATGATTATCAGCAAGACGAATACTCAGAAAGCTTCCACCACGAATGCTATAGGAATTTCGCACGCTGACTTTTAAATCTATATATTCCTAAGGAGTAAAAATGTATTATACAAGAACTAAAAAGCCATCTGAATACTCAGTTATTATTGCGATTGACTGGGCTGATCAAAAGCATGATCTACGAATCCTTCGGGATTGTGAAGAAGAATGTAAAGTTATCAGTAGTGATTTACTTACGCTCAAAAAATTCTTTAATGAACTCATACTTGAATCTGTTAATGATCCCATCGCGGTTGTCATCGAAAGCTGCCAATCTGCACTGATGAATTTATTGATATCCATTAGTGAATTTGATGTCTATACAGTTCACCCGACCACTTCTTCGAAGTTTGCTAAAACATTCCATCTTAGTGGCGCGAAAAGTGACCGAGCAGATACCAAATCATTACTTGAACTATACTTAAAACACCCTGATAAAGTTAAAAGAGTAGACGAATCTTTTTCAAAAGGAAAACTGAAGCGACTGAATATAAAAAGGCGTGATTTAGTAAATGATAGAACTCGTTTAACTAATCAACTCACTGCATTGTTGAAGATCTATTATCCAAATGCACTCAAAGTCGTGGGGAATCATTTATATGCAGACATGTTTCTAGATTTTTTGGATAAATATCCAAGCCCGCAGGATATCATTAATGCTCATCAAATCGGCATTACTAAATTCTTTAACAAACGCAGTACAAGCCATACAAAAACAAAAGTGAGGGTTCAAATATTACGCGCTTCTGTTATTGTTGTTAATGATGAAGATGAGGTGGATTACTACATATTTGAGATACAACAATTCTGCCACAGAATCCGGAGTTTAAATAAGGTTATTAAAGCTTATGACGAAAAAATTGAGCAAGCTTATAGGGAAAATGAAGATCATGAAATATTCCAATCATTTCCAGGAGCAGGTCCTAGTATCGGACCACGTCTTATGGCCTTCTTTGGAAACGATCGAGAAAAATTTCAGTCTGTAAATGAGGCTCTTAAAATCAGTGAAATAGCTCCTGTGACAATTCAGAGTGGGAAAATGAATATTGTCCGAAGACGTTTTTTATGCGACAGGTTCACTCAACTTAGTTTTGTTGAGTTTGCCAATAATTCCATAAGGTCATCAATATGGGCACATGAATTTTATTATCATAAGAAAGCTCTAAACATACCTCACTTCACAATACTTAGAGCTTTGGCGTACAAATGGATTCGTATCATGTACAGTTGTTGGAAAACGAGAACTCCATATAATGAAAAGACCTATCTAGAAGTATTGGAGCAGAGGCGACCAGCATGGTTTCAGAAATTCGTTAATTAATCTCGAATTCTAGTTGTAAGTGCACTCAGAAAAGCCCAGCTAAAACCATTACTTATTTTAGGTAAGTTTTCTTTCAGTTTTTAAAAATGCAGGAAGGATTCCTGCGCTCCCAGCAAAAAAACTCAGCGCCACTGCGGCTCGGCGTGATAAACCCTAATCTAAAAGATGATAATTTTTAAAAATCTGCAGGGCGTGGTCCTATCTGCAGTGAGCCTGCGAAGGATCTGCAAACGAAGCAGACTTACTACTTCCAAAATTCTACCTGCTATCCTCTTAAGATTTACTAATAGACAAAAAATGTTAGGGACTTTTTAATCTGAGCTTTGGGCACGTTTGCGGAGATCGCAAAGTCATGTAGATTAGGAGATTTTTGAAACCCCTTTTATATTGGAAAATTTTTTATGGAAGAAAAGTTGATTCGCGGCAAAATCATTGCCGACGAAATTATTAGCGAACTTCGCGAAGAAGTTAATTCACTCAAAGAAAAGAGTGGCAAGGTTCCCGGTTTAGCAGTTGTATTGATTGGCGAAGACCCCGCTTCTAAAGTTTATGTAAATTCAAAAGAGAAAATGGCCAATTCACTTGGCTATCACTCAGTTAAAATAGTTTTGCCCATCGATGCGACACAAGAAGCTGTTTTAGCTGTTGTCGACGAACTCAATAATGACCCTGCTATACATGGCATTTTAGTTCAATCCCCTCCTCCTCCTCAAATTGATGAAGAACAAATAATTCTCAATATCAATCCAAAGAAAGATGTCGATGGTTTTCACCCTTCAAATGTCGGTCTTGTTTTCACTGGTGCCAAAGATGGTTTCCCTCCCTGCACTCCTTGGGGTTGCTTAGAACTTCTGAAACGCAGCAAAGTTGAAACTAAAGGCAAGCACGCCGTTATTGTCGGTCGCTCCAATATTGTTGGAAAGCCCATGGCATCTTTAATGATCCAAAAAGGCGTTGACTCAACTGTTACTATTTGTCACTCAAGAACCGCTGATCTAGGCGCAGAAATTCGCCGTGCAGACATTGTCATTGCTGCAGTTGGTATTCCTGAATTCATTACTGGTGACATGGTCAGTGAAGGTACAGTTGTTATTGACGTAGGAATCAACCGCGTTGATGATGAAAGTCGCCCACGTGGCTACCGTCTATGTGGTGATGTTGATTTTGATTCAGTTGCACCAAAAGCGGCGCTCATTACTCCTGTTCCAGGCGGCGTCGGTCCTATGACTATTGCCATGTTAATGAGCAATACTCTACTTGCCTTTAAACGGATAGAGAATATTGGGTAAAACTGATTTTAACCCACGATTGGACCGCGGCGCGGTTCAAATCATCAGTCGATTGCGAGATGCAGGCCACGAAACTTATTTAGTGGGTGGTGCGGTTCGCGATTTACTTGTGGGTGAAAACCCCAAAGATTTTGATATCTCTACAAGCGCAACTCCCGAAGAAGTCAGCTCAGTTTTTGGTAAACGAAAAGCTAGAATTATTGGTCGCCGTTTTAAAATTGTTCACGTTTATGAACGTGGCACGCTTTACGAAGTCTCAACTTTTCGTCGAACTCCCAATGAGAAAGAACGTTCAGCACGTCCAAGTGATGATGGTGAAATTGTTTGGCGCGATAATGTTTGGGGAAGTCCAGAGGAAGACGCCAATCGTCGAGACTTTACTGTAAATGCACTCTTTTTAGACCCCACAAATAAAAATAATATCATCGATTATTGCGGTGGTGTTAGTGATATAGAAGACAAAAAAGTTCGCTCACTTGGCGACCCCATGATTCGTTTTACAGAAGATCCTGTAAGGATGCTACGGGCCGTTAAACTTAAAGCTCAATATGGTTTTGAATTTGAAGCTGATGTTGCGCAAGCGATTCGTGAGCTAGCTCCAAAAATTACTCAAGTTTCTCAAAGAAGACTTTACGAAGAAATTTTAAAAATCACTTATAAGCCCTACATGGCGAAAACTATGGATGCTTGTCATGAAGCAGGTCTTTTAGAACATATCATGCCCAATATTTCCGACATCCTTTCCAGTGAAGATAAAAATACTTACCTCAACATTCTCAATGAAAGAGATTTTTTGATTACTAAAGGCGGAACTTTATCACGTGCTTATTCACTACCTATTTTAGCTTATCGTTATATTGAAAAGCGTTTGAACCCTGGTTCTAAGTTTGGTGATCATTGGGAACACCGTGATGGTATTGATAAAGAATTGCGCCAAGCAGTTAACGACTTTATGAAACCTCATAACATGACGCGCATTATTGCTGCTCGAGTAAAAGATGTGATGATGATGCAAGGTCGTATTTTAGCCAATAAAAATATTAATAAGATACGTCGCCACCCTGAATTCTTTTACGCTGCCCTACTCTACCGCACCATGGCTCCCCATTTAGGCTGGCCTGAAGCTGACTTTTTACCTGAACCACGCTTGAGTTCACATCATAAAGCAGGCCAACGACCAAAAGCAAAAAAGCGTCGCAATCCAAGAAGTAATAGAAAACCACGCGAACAATGAGTAAAATTCCGAAGCCAATTTTAATAACTTTGCCGATTTTAATTTTGGCTATTGCTATTTATTTTTCGGGTCAATATTTACAAAAAAAAGCTAATACTCAGTTTTCTAAGACGGAAGTTAAAAAGATTGCTCCGCTAAAAAAACCAGCTCCCTTCAAAAAAGTTGAAGTCGAAAAATTTAAACGTTTTAACATTGCTGATAAACATAAGAATGAAAAATCAGCTTATCGTTTTCCTTCGACAAGAAATGTTCGAGCCGGATTAGTTTTCGAAATGAATGCAGGTAAGACCTTGTGGTCAACAAATGCTAATAAATCCGTACCTATTGCATCTCTAACCAAGTGTTTAACTGTTTTAACTGTTTTAGATCATATTAAAGAAAACCCTCAATATAGCTTATTGGATCAAGTTCTGATCTCTAAAAGCTCAATGAAAACCTCTTCGAGTTCTTTCTTGAGGAAATACCCAAAAGATACCATTAGTGTAGAAGAATTGCTCGTTTCAGCCATGGTGAAGAGTGCTAATGATTCCTGCCAATTAATTGCTGAGCATTTTGGCAAGGGAGATCCTAAAGTTTTTATTGCTATGATGAATAAAAAGGCGCAGCAATTGGGGATGACTCAAACAAAAATGTCTAATGCTCATGGGCTCCCTTTTGATCGTAGTAGACCTGACTTAGATAATCACTCATCCATGAGTGACTTACTTCATCTCATAAGAAAAAGTATAAACGATTATCCTATTATCTTAAAATGGACTTCAAAACGAGAAGTTTTATTGCCTAGTAGCTCACATAAAGCTGTAAAATTAGGTAATACTAATCCCTTGTTAGCTGTAAAAGGCGTCAATGGCTATAAAACGGGTTTCACCTTGAACGCAGGCTGGTGTCAAATTTTAACGACTCGCGCAAATGGAAAGTTTTACTTCCTTGTTATTACGGGTTGTCCCAATAAAAATACTCGAGACGTCACCATGCGAGCTTTAATGAACTGGGCAGTGAGAGTTCCATGAATTACCAAACTTTTCTCGATGACAAAGTTTCATCTTATATTCTCAATTCTCTAAAATCTAATATGTCAGGACAAGCCTGGTTGGTTTCTGGGGCCGATATCGATTATTTGAATCAGTTTGTCGAAGGCTGGATAGATGTAATGATCTGCTTAGATAGAGCTGAAGATGGAACTCCCTGCGGTGTATGCGAAGCCTGTAAAAGGCGCCAATTGGGTATTTATAACTGCAATACCCTAAAACCTCTTTCACTATCACGATCTATCCTTACTGATCACTTACGTCAATTCCTTGGAAAATTTGCTTTTAAGCCTCTTCCTTGGGAAATTAAGATAGGAATCATCTACGAAGCAGACTGTATGCTTGAACAAGCACAAAATGCTTTTCTAAAGACTTTGGAAGAACCTCCACCACAAACATGTTTTTTTCTAATTTCTAATAAAGCTGATTCACTTCTCGATACCATCCGATCGCGCTGCCGTATTTTAAACTTAAATCGCGAAAGCTTTTCTTACCTCAATAAACCTTGGTTTTCTGAATTAGAGCAAATTTTACAATCAGTTAAGCCTGGAAGTGGAATTAATAATGCCTGGATTGGGGGAAATCAATTAAACAATTTGATTGCTTCTCTTCGCACTCAAGCTGAATTAGAAGTCATGAATGATTTAGAAGGTGAAGAAGAAAACGAAGACGAAAAAGCTGGCGATAGAAAAAAGCGTTTAGAACTCGCCATAAAGACAAAAAGTTTAGAAGAAAGAGAATCTTTAATAAATGCTTTGGAACTTTGGTTCTGTGATTTATTAAAGTTGAGTCAAAAGCTAAGTTCTAGTCAATGTTTTCAAATACCTTGGGCTGCAGATATTTGCTGGGATAGAGCACTAAAATCTTTTGAAGATTTTCAAGATTTAAAGAGTCATTTAAAGTCACCAATGGGCCAAAATGAGGCTATTATTAATTTTATGTCAAGATTATGCAAAGCTTAATTTTTCGATTTGATCAATTTAAATCCATAAGTTTTCAATAGTCTTATCAACAAGTTATTAACAGGCTTCTTTTTACTAGCATAAAATAAATAATTTTTCATAAACTAATAATAATAAACATCTTACAAAATATAATACATTAATGTAATAATCGAAAATTAAAATAATACAAAACTGTTAACAGTAATAAAGTACTTATTTATCAAGACTTTGTGACAATACAAATAATAATAAAAACAGACTAATTTTAAATAAAGCTTAACATAATGAAAAATAATAAATTAAAATTGCGTTCATCAGCTGAAAGAGGAAATAAAAAAGTTATTTTCATTGAGCGTGACCTATTGATAAACTATGAGGGTCCAGCCTGTTTCAGATCTGTAGATTATCAGTTAAATGATAGCCATTTAGAAAGTTTTTTATCTTCTGAATATGCTAACTTAGATATCATTATCATTCATCACGCTAAAGAATTAGCCTTAGCTCAACAAACTTTGGATCAATTAAATTCTATTGACCACTCTCTGAAAGAATCCATAATTAACAAGTACCCCAATTTACTTGATCAACTCAATTGTATTCATCATCAAGATGCCGATGGTAACGAAGCTTTATGCGTAAGTTGCTCCTGTCACCCTAGTAAAGGTGGTTTATTTTTAGATGCCGCCGTAAAATATTCTTTAAGCTTGAGCCAATCTTATTATTTATATATAAAAGAAGAATTTGCGGAAGTCGCAAAACGCTACGGAATAAGTACTTTAAAGATAGAAAATATTTGAAGGATAAACCATGAGTAATTCAAAAGAAGTTATTGACCCTTTAGACTGGGAAATTATTGAGAAACTCCGCGAAGATGGACGCTCATCGAATTCCGCTATTGCTCGTGAACTCAATATTACAGAAGGTACTGTAAGGCACCGAGTTAAACGCCTCACCGAAAAAGGTATTTTAAAAATATCCGGCGCCGTTAAACCTGGTTATGTTGAAAAAGAACTACTTGCCGTTTTGGGCGTAAGTATTTCTGAATCAAGTAAACTTCGCACTGCTTTTGAAAAAATTACTAAACTCCCCGAAGTACGCACAACTTTTATTACTTCAGGTCGTTATGACTTCATGATTGTCGTGGCTGTTCGTGGTAACCGCGGGCTCATTAATTTCTTAACGACTTCTATTGCAGGTGTAAAAGAAATTGTTAATACAGAAAGTTTTATCGTTTTAAAAACCGATAATTACTGGATTTAAGAAACTGAGTATTCAATAATTTAGTTTCTTTAATATGTCTGTTTTTATTCTCTAAACACAAGTTATAAACGACTTAGCAAAAACATCTTAAATTTATTTTTTTTGACTCGAAAAAAGCTGTTTTCTGTATATGATTCTGTACAGTAAAATTATATATTAAACGAGATCAATTAATGAATTACGACCCTCAGGTAAACAAGCGCGAAGCGGCTAAGCATTATATCCCTGCAAGTGACGCAGATATCCAAGCCATGTTAGATCATTTAGGCTGTGAAACTTTTGAAGATTTATACTCCCACATTCCAAAAGATGTTCGTTTTGAATCAGACATAAACATCCCAAAATCAAAGACTAGTGATGACATTATTTCCGAAATGTCTGCTATCGCCAATAAAAATAATATTCGTACTTCATTCATTGGTGATGGTTTAAAAGCTTATAAAGTTATGGATGTAGCAGGACCAGTCTTAAACATTCGTAGTCTCACAACTTCATACACACCTTATCAGCCTGAACGCTCACAAGGTACTTTAATGACCCACTGGATTTATCAGAGTCTTTTATCACAACTCACTGGTTTCGAAGCTGTCAATGCTTCAATGTATGACCGTGCTACAGCTTTATTTGAAGCCATTAAATGCTCAATGAGAATTTTAACCAAGCGCAATAAAGTTTTGGTTTTTGATAGTATCTATCCTGGCGACCGCGAAGTTCTTAATACTCATGCAGAGCACACTGGTTTAGAAATTATTTGGGTAAAAGGAAATAATTTCTCTAAAAATGGAAGTATTGGCTTAGACGAATTAAAGGCCGCTGCTGCTGGAATTGAAGATGATATTGTTTCTGTAGCTTTCCCACAAATTAATAATGTTGGTACAGTTGCTAAAGTTGATGACATTACTGACTACGTTCACGAAATCGGCGCACTCGCCATTGCTGTTATTGATCCTCTTCTCATTGCCACAGGTGGATTAAAAGCTCCTTCTAAATATGGTC
Source organism: Lentisphaera marina (assembly GCF_028745505.1). Classification (GTDB taxonomy): domain Bacteria; phylum Verrucomicrobiota; class Lentisphaeria; order Lentisphaerales; family Lentisphaeraceae; genus Lentisphaera; species Lentisphaera marina. The sequence goes on from NZ_JAQZZL010000001.1 coordinate 590,035, forward strand.
AAGAGGGTGCTGACATATTTGTAGCCGAAGGTCAACACTTAGCTATTGGTCCCAATTTTGGTGGACCTGGACTCGGTATTTTCGGTATTCGTTACAACGACAAATGCAAAAAGTTTATCCGAGCTACGGCAGGACGTTTTGTAGGTGATGCTAAAGATATTAATGGTCGCGACTGCAAGCTCATTATTCTATCTACTCGTGAACAACATATTAAACGCGAAAAAGCTAACTCAAATATTTGTTCAAACGAAGCTTATATTGCCACTGTTTGTGGTGCTACCATTTTAAATCGTGGTGATAAAGGTCTTCAAGAAAGTGTTGAAATCAGCCGTAATTTAGCTCTTAAATCAGCCGAAGTTTTAAGTTCATTCAAAGGTGTTGAATTAGCTTTCCCTGAAGCTGCATTCATGAACGAATTCACACTTAAACTCGATACAAGTGTTTCTAAACTGATTTCTTCTGCTTTGGAAAGTGATTTACAAATTGGTGTTAATGTTTCAGATAGAATTGAAAAAGATTCTGATAGTTATCTCATGCTTTGTTTCACTGATTTACATAGTGAAAATGACATCAGTAAATTAGAAGAGTTCTTCTCTAATCATTTTGAAAAGGCTGACAACAATTTCAAACCAGTTGCTTTACCAGCATGCCAACTCAGAGAAGGAGAAGCGGGAATTGCTCATTATTCAGCTCAAGAAATCGAAGATTACTACAAGGAACTCGGTACACAAAATGTGAGTCCAGATAATGCTATTTATCCTCTTGGTTCTTGCACAATGAAGTACAATCCTTACCTAAATGATTACGTTGCGGCTTTCGATGGTTTTGCTAATGCTCACCCGCAAGCCCCAGAGAGTGATGTTCAGGGTTGTTTAGAAGTTATTTACGAAACTCAAGAATATTTTAAAGCCATTACTGGTTTACCCGGAGTAACAACTCAGCCACTTGCGGGTGCTCAAGGCGAACTTGTCGGAGTAAAACTTTTCCAAGCCTATCACCAAGATCGCGCTGAGAAGCGCGATATAATTCTCATTCCAAAAACGGCCCACGGAACTAACCCTGCGACTGCAGCTGTTGCTGGTCTAGTTACTAAAAAGTTTAATGGCATAGTTGAAATTGAATCAACTGAAGATGGCGAAATGGATTTCGACCGCCTTAAAGAATGTGTTGATGAATATGGCGAAAGAATTTTAGGTGTTATGGTTACTAATCCTAATACATCGGGAATCTTTGAAACCAAATTTGCCGCCATGTCAGAGCTCATTCACTCAGTTGGTGGTCTCGTTTATATGGATGGGGCTAATATGAATGCTATTGCCGCTTGGATTGACCTTGGCAAAATGGGTGTTGATGCCGTTCACAATAATACTCACAAAACTTGGTCCATTCCTCATGGTGGTGGTGGCCCTGGCGATGCTTTTGTAGCCGTTAGCGATAAATTAATCCCCTTCCTTCCTGGCATTCAGGCCGTAAAGAAAGCTGATGGACAATTTGAAATTGCTCACGCTCCTAAGTCTATTGGTTCTTTCCACCGTCACGAAGGTAACTTTGGTCATAAAGTTCGTTGCTTAACATATTTAAAAGCTCTTGGGCACGATGGTGTTAAACGCATGGCAGCTGTAGCTGTTTTATCTGCTCGCTACCTCTTTAGCCGCTTAGAAAATAAATTTTGCGTTCTCCCTACGGGCAATAAACGCGACAAAGTGATGCACGAGTTTATTCTAACTTTACCTCAATCTACTTTCGATAAAATTGTCGAAGCAGGTATTCCAAAAGCTCTAGTTATCTCACGCGTTGGTAAACTTTTCTTAGACTTTGGTTTCCACGCACCTACAGTTGCTTGGCCAGAGATGTATGGCCTTATGATTGAACCTACTGAATCATATACTAAAGACGAGCTCGATCGTTTTGCTGACGCAGTATTGGCCTTATTTGATCTAATTGATGAAAACCCCAGAGTTCTTTTAACAGCGCCACATTTTACGCCTATTGATCGTGTAGATGACTTAACTGCTAATAAAAGACCTGTGATGGCTGAAACTATTTCAGAACTACCAGAAGTTCTTCCTAACCGCTTTAATTTAGATAAAATTTGGGCCATGGATATACCAACGGTAAAAGAGACTATTTTAAAAGCACATGAAGATGCAAGAATTTAGAAACTAAACTATTAGTTATTATTAAAAAAGGCTCCTATATGGGGCCTTTTTTGTGTATGATATTATTGATTTTATTAAGTTTAGAAAGTTTATTAAAATATAAAATAAAAATGAGAGGAAAAATGAATCGTAAAAATTTTATATTTCTAAGTTTATTAGCTTTACCTCAAACAAGTATTTTGGCGGATCAAAATATTAAAAAGAAAATTAAACAAAAGATTAAGCAGAAGACGACAAAAAAAACTCCTGCTAATAAAAACAACAATAATAAGCATAAAAATCATAATAAGAACAAAAATAATCAGCACAATAAAAAAGACCAAAAACGAGATCTCAATCTTATAGGTAAGATAACTACCCATGAAGATAATGGCACAGTTAACTACCGACTTGTATCAAATAAAACTTATACAATATCACGAAGTCTAGAAGATAAAGTTGAAAATTTTTTAAATAAAAAAGTAAATCTATCTGCAACAGTTTACGATGATAGCATTGTTGAAATAAAACTTATTAAGGTCGTTCAAGAAAAAAATAAGTCTGAAAATAAGTAATAAGCTTTAGACTTCATAAAATAAGTAGTAAGTAAGCCTATTTGTATTCAAATAACTTATTAAAACTTACTCATGGGGAATCGGAGCAGTTAAATAGAAACGGCTTATTTCAGCCTGTATTAAGTCGCCATCCTCACGCTCTAGAATATAAAAACCTTCCATTGTTCCAAAGGGAGTGTCTAGTATTGAAAAGCTCGTGTATTTGTAGGACTCACCAGGAGCAATAAAAGGCATTTCACCTACAACACCTTCGCCGCGAATAATTTTTTCTTCACCATCAGAATTAATCACTTTCCACATTCTAGAACGCAGTGTCACACCTACTGCAGATTCATTTATAATTGTGATTTCATATGAAAATAAAAATCGTTTTTCTTTTTCAGATGAATGATAAGGCTGATACACAGGATCAGCTATTATTTTGATACCTTCTGTAATGTTTTCTGATGAGACCTTATTCACGATATTTTCCTTTGTTAAGCATGTATCAATATATGCCATAATAAATACTTTCTAAAAAGAAATCACTACTTATCTAAAAATAATAATAAGAAAGTTTATCTCTCCAAAATATGTCTTAAGTCTAATATATAAAAGTATTATGTTTATTTAATATTTAGTATATATAGGGTCTGTTTATAGTGTTGATAAGATTTTATCTTATTATAATTACAATACTTTATAAAATTTTTTGCTTGTTGATTAAGTTGTTAGTTACTGTTGTTTATTTCTGTTAGTAAGTCGCTTTCTTATTTCTCGACAAAGTTATCAATAGAGTTCTTAACATTATGAACAGCTATTATGGACAAGTTCTAAACAAGTACCTGTTAATAACTTTTTTGAGACTTATGAGCATTTATGCTCTTTAATTTATCTGTTAAGTTGAGCTTTTCCTCATGATTTATATACCATCTGATTTAGCTATATAAAAAGACTGCTGTAATTTTTGCTTAATATAATAATTTATTTTGATAAAAATTGGATAAAAAATGCTTTTAATTAAAGAATTAGATAAAAGTAAAATCGGTGAATCAATAAGTTTAGCTGGTTGGTTGAGAACTAAACGAGATTCTAAAGGTGGTTTTTCTTTTTTAGAAATTAACGATGGTTCATCCTTTAAAGGAATTCAGATAGTAGCAGATCAAAGTTTAAGTAATTATGAGGATATAAAATCTTTACATACGGGTGCGTCATTAAAGGTCACCGGAAAGCTCGTTGAATCACAAGGTAAAGAACAAGCTTTTGAACTTCAGGCTGATTCAGTGCTCATTTATGGCAATACGGATCAAACTTACCTCCTTCAAAAAGGCAGAATTAATTTCGAAACATTGAGAGAGTCAGCTCATTTGCGTTGTCGTACCAATAGTTTTGGTGCAGTGATGCGAGTTCGTAATCAATTGAGTAAAGCAACTCACGATTTTTTCCAGAGTCGTCATTTCTTAAATTTACATACACCTATTATAACTGCATCTGATTGTGAAGGTGCTGGACAAATGTTCCAGGTAACAAGTTTAGACCTAGAAAACTTACCAAAAACAGATTTAAATAAAGTTGATTACAAAAAAGATTTCTTTGCCAAGAAGACTCATTTAACTGTAAGTGGTCAGCTCAATGGTGAAACTTATGCCTGCGGTATGGGCAGAATTTATACTTTTGGCCCAACTTTTAGAGCTGAAAATTCCAATACCTCACGTCACCTAAGTGAGTTTTGGATGGTAGAACCCGAAGCCGCTTTTTTTGAATTAGAAGAAAATGCGGACCTCGCAAGAGATTACCTTAAGTATTGTTTTAAAAGTATTTTAGATACTTGTGAAGGTGACTTAGAGTTCTTTGATAAACGAATAGAGAAAGGCATTATTAGTAAATTAGAAACTTTATCCGAAGCTGAATTCACCAGAATTACTTATACAGAAGCTATAAAAATTCTAGAAAAATCCGGCGCTAAATTTGAGTTCCCTGTTTATTGGGGAGTTGACCTTCAGAGTGAGCACGAACGTTATATAACTGAGCAAGTTTTTAAACAACCAGTTATTGTTACTGATTATCCAAAAGATATAAAGGCTTTCTATATGAAGCTTAACGATGACGAAAAAACGGTGCGAGCAATGGATGTTCTTTGTCCACATATAGGAGAAATTATCGGCGGAAGTCAAAGAGAAGAAAATTTAGATTTACTCTTAGCTAGAATGAATGAATTAGACATTAATCCAGAGGATTATTCTTGGTACCTCGATTTACGTCGCTATGGATCTGTTCCTCATTCAGGTTTTGGTTTAGGATTCGAAAGGTTAGTTCAGTTCTGCACTGGAATGAGCAATATTCGTGACGTAATTCCCTTTCCTCGTACACCAAAAAATGCCAAATTTTAATGATATCAAAGAAAGTAAATTAAGGTAAACTATTTGAAAAATAATTTTATAGAAATGAAAGCTTGGATGAAAAAATACCCGCTCCAAGCGATTCTTTTTCTTTTAGCTTTTTTAGCTTATCCATTAGTTTTGATATCCCCTCAGGGAGTGACTTTATTCCGCGAAGTATTTATGTTTCGTCTGCCTATGGAATTACTCATGTCAGGGCTCAGTTTATGCTGGATCATAAAAAACAGTGATAAACTAAAATTAAATAAGTTTTCATCCTATTTAATTATGGCTTTTGTGGGATCTGCCTTACTTAGCTTTTTACTCAATAAGTCACATGCTGCCGATTTACTCATTAGTTTAAATTTTATTTCAGTCATGATTTGTGTGGCGGCAAGTTTTAGCAATGAAAAGTATCGACCTGGAGCGTTGTTTTTCACCTCCCTCTTCTTTTCTATTATCTTGTTGATTAACCTAATTCATTATTTTGCTTTCAACTCTGTTGTTGGAATAGCAGGAAATAGAAATTGGTTCTCGGCTATTTTATGTACTTGTCTCCCCTTCTTTCTTCATTTTTCTCTAACTTATATAAAAGATAAAAAATTAAAGTTTGGCTTAATACTTGTCGTCGCTCTACTGACCCTAAAAGCCCTTTTAGTGGCTTCGTCTAGAGCGAGTTTTTTGGCTTTAATTCTATTAATACTTTTCTTTATAATAAGAAAACTAAATGGGAAAACAAAATTAATCATTTTATTAGCTTTGTTCTCTGTACCTTTATTAGTGCCAAAATTATTTCCTGCAAAATATGAGAAGTTTCTACTTAATGATATTAGGAAAGAATTGTGGACGAGCAATGTACATTTAATAAAAAAGCCTCTTCGCACTTATCTGTAAAAGTTCACAAAATCTGCCGAGTTTTTAGATTAGGCAAATCAAATATTTTGAGTATGAGATATTCTTCATCTCGGTAACCATATGCCTGCCTTGTTAACCAGCCGATTTTATTATTAAATCCTTCCATAATGGCCGACGTTATTTTTGTTTTCCAAAAAGCTAAAATCCCCGTGGCATGCTTGCGGATTGTTTTTGCCATAGAAATTAGTTCAGGAACTTCACTGCAGTCAGCTTTTTCACACCAATATTGCAATGCATTTTCAACGAAAACCAAATCTTTGATACGATAAATCCTTCTCAACGCTTCTTTTAAAGCGTATGTAATACCCAGCTCTGAAAACAAGCTGCAACATTGTTTTATTTCAGCTTGAGCGGTTTCTTCAAGGTCTTCATTATTTCTGTTAAACTTCCATCTCAGGCCTTTGATTTCACCCCTGTCTTCATCTTCCAGTTCTCTGGAAATTCTTCTTCGAACTTTATTCAGCCTCTCATTCATAAGTTTGATGACATGAAAGTGATCATAAACAATTATAGAATGAGGTAAATTAGCCTTAATCCATGCTGTAAAAGATGGAGCTAGATCCACAGCGACAAACTCAATGTTCGCTTTACTGGATTTTAGTTTTTTCATAAAACCATCTAGGCACTCCCCCTTTTTTCCTTTGCCTACAAATAACGTAGCCCCACTTTTTAGATCTCGGACAATTGTCAAATAGCCTTTGTCGCCAATTCGTTTTCCCATATGGATTTCATCGATACCAATAGAACTGATATGTTTCAACGGGACTTTACTGTATTTCTTACTCAGATATGTTTTTTCAACCGCTTTAACTGTATGCCAATTTAGCTTGAAATATTTAGCTAAACTTTGAATACACATGTGCGCTCGTAGCTCTATGATATGCCTTTCTAATACTTTTGTGATTCTACTTTTAGAACTTGAAATGAACGAAAGCTTCTCCATTAAATATGAATCACAATCATGACAACGGACTCTATGCATTTGTACACAAAACAAAGTCTTTTTTGTGCCCACGGGTAATGATTTTATAAAACGAATACCTGTGGCAGTTGCGGTCACATCGGCACTGTTGCATTTGGAACAGTTAAAGGTCTTTTTTTTCGACATATATGAATAATCAGTTCATTGCCTTTGTATTCAAAGCGCTTGTGCTCGTATCCAATAATTCCGTGTGTATGTTGATGTAGACTGCTTGACATGTTTTCTCCTTTTTGTAGTAATTAAAGAGAGATGTGCAAGCAGTTTTTTGTATTTGAAACCTTTGGTTTCTGCCCGCTGGCGAAGCATTACGCCAGTAAAGCAACTGAAGATCAAATCTTTATCCGTATAAATAACGAGCTTGCGAGTGGCTTTATGCCGGAGCAAAGGTTTGAACGAAGGCGGTAGTTTTACAGATTTCTACGAAGAACCATAAAAAATAACTTATTGGGTGTAGGTCAGGGAAATTTTAAAAAGTCATTTCCGAATTACGCTCAAGAAGGCTATAAAAAGCATTTAATAAACTCTGATGAAACAACGCATCCACATAATCAATTTATGTTTATTACTATTGAAAATGGTATAATCTCTTGCTTATCACTTATTATTATTTGCTTACTATTATTAAATAAATCTAAGCTAGCTGATAGAGATGAATGGCCTTTTTTAGCTGCTTTTTTCATTCTTTTGATTCAAGGTTTTTTCGATAAAGTTTTAGAAATGCCACCAATGTCAATGACCCTTGGTTTATGTGCGGCTTATCTATGGAGAAATGAACTCAGTTTTAAAGTCTGTGATGGCTGTCCCAACAGGAAAAAATATTTAAGTTATGCATCAGCAATATTTGCTCTGCTTATATCCTTACTTTTTATTCGAGATACCCTAGCTCATTTAAAGTATAGAGAAGGCTTCATCATTTTTAAGAACCTTAAAAAAGAAAAATATGATGAGGGCCGTGCTTTATTAGAATCTGCTGTGAAGTATAAAGCGAGAGGTTTAGATTATAAATACACTCTGATGCGTGCTTATGGGCAATCTTTAAATTTACCCGAAGAAGCTTTAAAAGAAGCCTTAGAAATCAGTGAAATATCTCCGAGTTATAAGAGAATTAATCGTCACTTAGCTAATTTCTACACAGCCAAAGGTGACTTAAATAAAGTGGAGTTTTACAGAGAAAAGGATCTCTTTGATTTTCCTTGGGATATCAATACAATTATAGAGCTAATAAATAGTAAAGTTCGCCTGGGTAAAGTTCAAGAAATAGAGGCTTTAGTCAATGAATTAGATGAAGTTACCGAAGATAGATTTTTAGCTTATGCAAAATATTATTTTAGTGATTTAAATGAATTTAGGGATAAATGGCAAAAACAAGAGACTTACAAAAAATGGTATTTGTTAACAAAAGAACGACTTAGGGCTTTACAATTTAATGAAAGTGAGGACAAGTTTTTTAACTTATCCAATAAATACCCAGAACTTAAATCTTATTATACTTATGGTTTTAATAAATTGGATGCTGAATTCTGGTTAGAAATGCAGCAAATAAATAAAGTCTTTGCTCATAAAAATGTGGATCAAATTTTTGAGGATTTTAAAACCAAGTACTCAATAAATAATGAGCTTAAATACACTTCTCCAAAAATTTCATTAAAGCAGAAGCAATTATCTTCAGTCTCATATTACTCACTTATAGCTGTAGCCCTCAGACAAAAGGGCATTTTAAGCTCTTTGATGATGAAAGCTGATATGTGTGTTGGGCTAGTTTATATAAATGATCAGCAAACAAAGGTTTTTGATACTTCGATAAGATCTTTAAATGAAGAAGATAAAAAATTAGATCTGTATAGTTTTTATTATCCTCAGAATTGCTCTTTAAGAAATTATCTGTTATCAACAATTTTAAATAGTGATGGTCAATTTTATGAATTATCGCCCTGGCCTATTGTAGATATAATCAACTTTAATAAGGCTAGTGGTCTACGAGTAAAGTCAGTCATTCCCCATCCCTTTGCAGAAATGAATGAAAAACTAAAATAAGATGTTTTGGAAAAAACATCATTATTTATTGAGTGATGCTCATTGTCATTTATTGGATTTTGAGGAATTACCTGAAGTTGAGTTTCCTACTTTTTGTGTGACGACTCGGCCAGAGCAGTTTTGCGAGGCTCGCAAATTAGCTGAAAATAATCCTTTAATAAAAGCAGGCTTGGGTTTATTTCCCCTTTATATAAAGGATGAAAAAGCTGATTTATTGGCTTTTGAAAAGGAACTTAAAAATACCCGCTTCATTGGTGAAGTGGGCTTGGATTTTACTGTTGAAGAAAATTTGCAAAACTCGCAAATACGTGTCTTTCAAAAAATCCTCGATTTGACTGAAGAAAAAGACCATTGTGTTTTAAGTCTTCATTCTCGACGTTCAGCTGAAAAAGTCATGGAAATGATAAAAGGTAGAGAAGCTACTTTTATCCTGCATTGGTACTCGGGGCCTTTAGAATTATTAGATGATTTGAGTGAAAATATCTTTTTATCCCTAAATCCAGCGATGATAAAATCGCGTACGGGAAAGAAGATTTTGAGGAGCATTAGCTTAGAAAATATTCTCTTAGAATCAGATGCACCTTATGTAAAAATGAAAAATGGTGAATACGGCTCTTTTTTGACTTCTCGTGTGGTGGATTCACTAGCTTTAATTCGAGGTGTTTCTGCATTAGAAATCTTGCAAAAAATTAACGAAAATTACCATAAGGTTTTTGATTAATTTTCTTATATTTCAAAAAAGCTAAGGTTTTTTTGTGCTTAACTAACAAGTTTGAGCTTGTGTGCTAAATTACGCGCGAATTTTTTATAAGCTTAAGGAAACTAATATGTTGAGTTCAAAAGAGATTAGACAGAGTTATTTTGATTTTTTTAAATCAAAAGATCACACTTTGGTATCTTCGGCCAGTTTAATGCCAGATAGCCCCAACCTACTTTTTACTAATGCAGGAATGAATCAGTTTGTTCCCATTTTCTTGGGAGAAAAAAAGTGTCCCTATACTCCAGGTAGAGCCACAGATACACAAAAATGTATCCGTGCAGGTGGTAAGCACAATGACTTGGAAGATGTGGGAATGGATACTTATCACCACACTTTCTTCGAAATGTTGGGTAACTGGTCCTTTAATGACTACTTCAAAAATGAAGCTATTGAATACGCTTGGGAATACTTAACAAATATCTGTAAGATCCCAAAAGAACGTTTATATGCAACCGTTTATCAACCCGATAAATCTATTGGTGATCCCTCAGAATTTGACCAAGAAGCTTATGATATATGGGCTAAAATATTTAAGTCTGAGGGCTTAGACCCAGCTATTCATATTGTTAATGGCGACAAAAAAGACAATTTTTGGATGATGGGTGAAACTGGTCCCTGCGGTCCTTGTACTGAACTTCACATCGATTTGACTCCTGCGGGAGATACTAAAGGTTCTTTAGTAAATATGGATACAGATAAATGTATCGAAATTTGGAACCTCGTTTTCATTCAAATGAATGCCAATCCAGATGGGACTTTCTCAGATCTACCGACCAAGAATGTCGACACGGGAATGGGCTTCGAACGTTTAGCTTCTATCATTTTAAATACCAAAAATTTTACTGATTTCAACGGTATTATATCAAATTATGAAACGGATATTTTTACTCCTATTTTCGATAAATTAACTGAGATTTCTGGAAAAAAATACACTTCTACTCTACCAGAGAAAAATGAGCTAGGTGATTTTGTTGCAGCTAATGATCAAGAAATGGTGGATATAGCTTTCCGTGTAATAGCGGATCACATTCGCACACTTTCTTTCTCAATTGCGGATGGTATCCAACCAGGTAATGGTGATCGCAATTATGTATTGCGTCGTATTCTTCGTCGTGCAGTTCGTTATGGTAGAACTATTGGTTTAGAAAAGCCTTTCTTCTATGAATTAGTCGATACTTTAGCAGATCAAATGGGTGAAGTATTCCCTGAATTGGCCAAAGGTCGTCAACATGTTAAAACAGTAATTAAGAGTGAAGAAGAAGCTTTTAATAGAACTCTTGATCGCGGTATCAACCTTTTTGAAAGTGAAATATCAAAACTCAAAAAAGGTAATTCTATTTCAGGTGCTTTTGCTTTCCGTTTAGCTGATGAACAGGGTTTTCCTCTCGACTTAACTGAACTTATGGCTCGTGAACAGGGCTTTAAAGTTGATGTGGCTGGTTTTGAAAAACTGATGAATGAACAACGCGAACGTGCTCGTGCAGCTCAAAAGAAAGAAATAATTTCTCTTTCTGAAATCAAGACAACTGAGCCTACTGAGTTCATTGGTTATGATGAAGAAAACTCAAACGAAGCTCAAGTTAAAGAAGTCATCAAAATGAAAAATGGTTTAGCTGTTATTTTTGATTCTTCAGTTTGTTATCCAGAAATGGGTGGTCAAGTGGGTGATAGCGGAACAATCACTGCTGGCGGTAAACTTTACCAAATTAAAGATACGCAAAAAAATGGCGATGCAACACTTCATTACTTAGTAGGTGATGAAGCTCCTGAAGAAGGAGAAAAAGTTATTGTATCCTATGATATTGAGCGCCGTAATAAAATTAGAAAAAATCATACAGCAACTCACTTATTACACAAAGCTTTACAAGATCTATTAGGTGAGCACGTGGAACAGAAAGGTTCTTTAGTGGCTGCTGATTATTTGCGTTTTGACTTCTCTCATCATCAAGGTTTAAAAGCTGATGAAATAGAAAAATTAGAACTTTTAATCAATGAAAAAGTGATTAAAAACTCAGCAGTTGAAACTCATTTAAAGAATATTGATGATGCTAAAGCAATGGGAGCTATGGCACTCTTTGGAGAAAAATACGACGATGATGTACGAGTCGTTAAGATTGATGACTTCTCTTTAGAACTCTGTGGTGGAACTCACGTTAAGCGTACAGGTGATATTGGATTGTTTAAGATAACTTCAGAGGGTTCAGTTTCTGCCGGTATTCGCCGTATAGAAGCTATTACTGGAATGGATGCGGTTAAATACGCCCTAAATTCTAATAATTTACTTCAGAACTTAGCTGGGGACCTAAAGTGTAAAGTCGATTCGATTCCTGAGAGAGTCACAAAGCTTTCTAGCAATGCTAAAAGCCTTCAAAAAGAATTAGATGAGGCTAAATCTAAATTAGTTGCTTTAGAGGCAGATTCCCTATTAGAAAAGGCTGAGGATATAAATGGTATCAAAGTTCTTATGCTCAAAGTGGATAATGACGCAGCAACATTAAAAGACATGACTCATAGCCTTCGCAAGAAAATAGGTTCAGGTATAGTTGTTTTTGCATCTGCCGCAAATGGCAAGGTTGTCTTAACTAGTGGCGTATCTGATGATTTAACCAAGCTAGGGTTTAAAGCTGGGGAAATTGTCAGTGTGGCTGCCAAGCAAGTCGGTGGTGGAGGCGGTGGTGCCCCTACTTTTGCTCAGGCAGGTGGACGTATGCCAGAAGCTATTCCATCAGCTTTTAAAGCCGTTAAAGAGCTTATTGAAAGTAAATAATATTTACTTATAGAGCCAAAGAAAAAGCCGAGTTATTTAACTCGGCTTTTTTGTAGACTTGTGAAATGAATGACTAAGCTAACTCTTCAGCTTTATCATCGATCTTATCTATAAGTTTTTGATTTTGTTTTTCCAAAGTTTTTTCTTTGGTTTTAAAATCTTTTACGATGATGTCTACTTTTTCTAAGTTATCTATTCCCAATCTCTCTGAGACTTGTTGGAAAACAATATCATGAATCATTTTAACTGTCTCGGTTACATTGGCTCCAGGAGGAACGGATATGTAAACGGTAAGAAAGTGATTAGCTTTTTTACTATAAATAAAAACTTTTTGAACTTGAGCCTGAACTCGTCCAGAAAGAACTTTATTTATGAAGTCAGATATAGCTGTTTGATGAATGAGTACATCGCCCCTTTCACCCTTGATATAAACCCCTTTGGGTTTTCTAGATTTTTTCAAAAAGGAAAGGAATCTAACAAAAATAACAAAGAGGATTCCAACGAGAGTACCTAAATAAAATTTAATTGAGGGGTCGTTGGAATTAGCTATATCAGATAAGTGTTTGAGCAGATCTTGCAATTAAGCTTCTTCCTCAGCTGATTCTTCTACAATATCTTCAACTTTGACAATATTGTGAATGCGAACATTTACAGAGCTTACTGTTTGGCCCGTCATCTCTTTGATAGAAGTAGTTACTTTTTTCTGGATGTTCTCAACAACTTTTGGAATGAAAACACCATACTTAATAACTAAATTGATCGTAACAGTGATATCAGAGCTTTCTTCATCAATGTCTATGTGAATGGGGCTATCGCTCGTTTTTTTACCAATAAGGTTAGCAAGTCCACCGACAATGCCTGAATTAGCAAATTGAACAACTTCTTCGATTTCTAATACAGTGCTACTAACAATAGAGCTGTAAACATCTTCAGAAATGTGAATACCATTTACAACAGAATTATTTATATTTACATCATTTGATTCAGACATAAGAACTCCTTTACTTAACTTGGTTTAATTTTGATGATTGCTTGACCGTACTCTACCGGAGTTCCATTATCAACTAAAATTTCTACAACAGTACCATTTACTTCAGATTTAATTTCGTTCATTACCTTCATAGCTTCAACAATACAAAGAGTTGAATCCACAGTAACTTCGTCACCAACCTTGATGTATGGTGCTGAGTCTGGAGAAGCAGAAGCATAAAAAGTTCCAACTAATTCAGAAGTAACAATTTCTAAGCCTTCATCAGAACTAACCACAGGAGCGGATGCTGCAGGGGAAGCCGCAGGAGCAGAGGCTACAGGAGCTGCAATGGCTTGTACAGGAGCTGCAACAGCGCCTTTAAGAGTAATGCTAAAGGCATCACTTTCAGTATAATCGATTTCAGAAAGTTTGTATTTCTCTAAAATTTCTGCGAGTTTTTCGATATTTTCAAAGTTCAAAATAGGTCTCCCTTTTTAATAAATTTTCAGTTTAAAAACGGGTCTAATCTAATATGAAAATAAGTATTAATCAATCTAGGTGAATGTATTAATTAATCTAAATCTGAACTATAGGTTATTTTCTTGTTATTCCCTTCGTGTACATGCATGTAATAGCTCTTGTTTACATACTCCATAGCATGAGCATCATCAGTGACAGATAAGTCATTGTCAATAACATAATTTATAGCTTCTTTTAAGTCATTACAATAGAATATTTGTGGCGTTTCAGCAGCGGTTAACGTGTCTCGTTTTAAAGTCTTAATTCCTTGCTCACCTTTTATTTTGATGGTGTCACTAACTTTTTTACAAAGAATAGCACCGCCATGTTTAAAAGCGGATTCAAAAGTTTCTTTAATTAGATTGGAACTTATATAGGGTCTAGCTGCATCGTGTACGGCAACTAAAGCATTGCTAGGACACTGACTTAAACCATTTAAAACAGAGTGATAGCGCTCTTGACCACCTTTGGCTATTTTAACTTTATCGAATTGATTTTCTTTGAGTAAATCTAAAAATGTACTTTCCTCACTTTCAGATAAAACGACGACAATGTTTTCTTGATTGACGACTTGTGAGAATTTTTCTAAAGAATGTAAAAAGACTTCTTTACCATCGAGTTTAACCAAAAGTTTGTTAGCTCCGAAGCGAGATCCCGAACCTCCACATAATAAAACAACAGCTTTTTCCATTAGGGTTTAATTCCATATATGTTGCTTATGCTCTCGCAAAAAGAAGGATAATCTTTACTAAAGCAATAACGATACACATCGTATAATAAGCGGCGATCATAATAATTTTTTGGATCTAACTTGCTAGAAAATATTTTGTCTTCAATAAAATCAATCATGCTTTTTTCATCATTCTTTTCTCTCAAGCAGTTAAAAATTTTATACCTTAGTGAGGCCGCATAAATTTTATTTTTGGGCAAGTTTTTATAAATACTCAATGCTTGGTCTAAGTACTCATCTTTATTTTCCAGGCCATAAAGTAAAAAGAGAAAGTCAGCACATTTCCCAGCAATAAAGGGGTTGGGACTATTGGGGTCGAGTAAGTTTGCGGATTCCGCAAATTTAGCACTTTGACTTAGGTAAACGGAGCGTAAAAAGAGGTGTTGTTGATAAAGGTACTCATCTTCGGGAAATTCACTTTGCGTGTATTGGTAGTTATTATTGCGAAAGTTTAAAATACCTTCGAGTGCTAGGAGGTTTTTATTTTCCTTATCGCCATCTTCTAGTTTTATTTTATTTCCTTCATTAAAATCATGATATAAAACGTAGCGATGCGAAGAGCTGCTAGGATTTGATTTCCATATATCTAAAGCTTTTTGTTTATCATGCTTATAGATTAACCTTCCATAATTATTGACGACTTCGGGATCTTTTTTATCGACGTAAAAATCAAGCTTTTGAATATTTTCGTAGAGTTCTAAGTTTGTATATTGCAGGTAGTTTATGTAAGCAAGTAGAATCTTTCTTTCACTCAATAATTGATCTCGGTAAGAAAAGATTAAACTAAAACTATCTTTCTTTTGCAGACATGAAACAAACATATAATAAAGGTATTCCTCCTTATTATAATCTTTGTAGAGTTGTAGAAATAGCTCAGGATTTCTTTCTATGCTCGCTTTTATAAAACAAAAATTTTCTTTATTACTCGAGTTTAATGCTATGAGTTGATTTAAATCATTTTGACTTATTTTACCAGATTGACTCAAAGAAATTAACTTTTCAAAAGAATCGGTATTTGTAAAAGATTTATACATTTTTTTAGAATAAAGTTCGTATTTATCCTCTCTAAAATAATCGCCATTTACCATTTTTCTGATGTCTAAAATTTTACAGTTATGGACAATGAAATCTTTAATATCATCGGCAATCATTTCTTTGTGGCTCTTTAATATTTTATAAGCTTCGAGTAAAGACATCCATTGATAATGATTATTGGCACTTCGCAAATCTTGGAAGTTCTTGATTATGTGAGAATTTATTTTTATGATGTCTTTTTCTTGGACTAAAAAATAGAGTTGATAAAAAGGACTTTCTATAGAGTCAAAATCATCGAGATTGAGGAGTCGACTTAAATCGCTCTTTGGCGAGCTCTTTTTACCTTTTTTAACGTTGATATAATCAATTAATTCTTGGTTCTTTAAAGTATCATCTAAATGATCAAATTTACTAAGAGCCAAATGACAATAGTTCTTTAAGTAATTTACATAATCATCTTCAATTCGTGTAAGCTGAATAATTTCTAAGGATTTTTCATATTTATTCTGACGAATTAAAGTTTTGAGGTAAGATCTAAAATGTTCAATCTTTCCATCTTTTTCCCAATACTTCTTATAGAGTACTTCTGCTTCAGCATAGTTTTTATCATTGTAGGCATAATCACTTGTCCAAGCCTGTGCCGTGAATAACAAAATTATTGAGATAAATTTATTCAAAACCTAAAGCATCCATTTTTTCTTTAACAGAATTTTGCTGATTCTCATTCAAGCCATCAAATATAGTTTTATAAATGAAAAAACATTCTACATAGGCTATTGGATCTTTTTCCCCAATGCGGTCATAAGCTTCATAAAAATCACTAAGATTAAGTTCTTTGCTTTTTAAGCTCTCCACAAAGGCTTTGTGTGATAAGCTTTCATCAATGATTAAGTTTTGCTCTTGTAGGCGCTGTGAGAGTCTTTTATAGGGGCTCTGAACTTGATCTACATTTATGTCGAGCATTATTTTAATTTTATCTTGGAGCAGTTTAATATCTTCGTTTTTAGAAAATTTTTCTTCATCTGCATTTATTAATAGATAGGCTTTTCTAATTTCATTTATCAAAATAAACTGAATAGCTTTGTAGTAAATAAAACTCTCTTTAAAATTTTCATCACTTTCTGTCTCAGGCAAAATCTCATCAAAACTTTTGCTGTGATCATAAACAAGTTTTATGATCATATACCGCAAGTTATTTATCTTCTCTGGTTCTACTTTTTCTGCGAACTTCGCAAAGCTAGTTTGATCAATTTCACTGGCTTTCAAATTGATGATTTTTTGCACTAAATAAAAGCTTTTTTCTTGACTCAAAATTAGATCAATTTCTGCTAACATGGAAAAGTAATGTTCCTCTTTTTCATATAGGTCCAGAAGCATATATGAATACTCAATTTCGTACTCTAATTCATTGCGTTTTTCGAGCAACTTTATCTTTTCAGAAATACTCATTTTTACACCACTAGCAATGATCAAATCCATGAGCAATTTCTTGCCTTTTTCGGAGGCCTGATTAATCATTCTTTTTAAATAAATAATATTGCCTTTTTCGTAGTTATATTTAATGAATAATTTCTTTTGATTTTCACTACTTTTAAGCTTTAAAATGAATGGGTCCATATAGCTTTTATAATTGTGGAATGCTTGATAAATAAAATAATCATAGACGAATTGATTATTAATTTTATCCTTTAATAAATCCGTCATTACCTCCTCATTTGACAGGTTAAGAGAGAGCTCTTTTAATATTTTTAAATCCTCGTCAACATAGTACTGCTTGTCGAAATCTTTTTTGTTTTTTAAAAGATTCATAAACTGATAAAAATCTAAAATATCAATAAGTTTATTTTTTCGTAAATCTTTAATTTGTTCAATAATCGCTGATTTATCTTTTTGATAAATGTAAGCCCATATGACTTTTTCTTTTAGGACATCGCTCTTGGAACTCTGTAACTCAATGTCACTAAGCGTATAGATTTTTGCATAGCTACTAAAGCTAAGACAAATGATTATAATGAGACTTTTTAAATTCATTTTACCAAGATAATTTTTTTTACTAGTACATCATAAAAAAAGGACTTAAACCTCATTGGTTTAAGTCCTCTCATTTTTCTTGCGTTTAATGAATTTTTTGAGACTAAATTTTCCCTAATCTTTTTAGGATATTTTTGATCTCGCTGGCTTCAGTTCCCTCTTCTCTGGCAACTTCTTCAGCTTTAGTTTCCATGTTAACTGCTACCCTTTCCATCTTAGTATTTTGGTCTATAGATTTTTTGATTTTTTCACGTGTTGTTTCTTCAGCCACGCGGTTGTAATCATCTACCAATTCGGCAGGTTTTCTAGAGTATAAAAGCGACACAGTAATATGTGGTCTTTCCAAATTGGGGTTTCTTACGACGCTATAAATAGGCGTCACTTTTTGTGCATCAAAATGATCCAAAATATTGTAAAATACGGTGTGGTCATAATTTTCCGGTACTTCTAGTAGAAAGAGCGCTTCAATGGGAACATCGGGACGCAACATTAGTTCATTATAATTTTCTTCTAATTGCTCATCAAAATAACGATCAGGATTATAGTCGAAATCTGTAAAGTAGTTAAAGAATGATTTAGCCTTATAAGCTTCAAAATCTTCCCTATCAATGTGACCTTCTAACAATTCGTATTTATCACCTTTTTCAGGGATACTATCCAAAGTACTTAAGCTATTGCATATGAGTTCGTTGAAAGCTTTTTCAGCCATTCTACCTTCATACTTGCACTTATTACTAAAGAGGAATGTGTTACCAGTATTGGTACTATCAACGCCTTTCCACAATGGACCCTGGAGGAATTCTATAGTGTTGTTCACGTACTCACTAGGCTCTTTCTTGGCGTAAGGCAATATAATAATGAACTGGGTTCTATTTATATCACTCACTTTTTCAAGTGATGATATATAACTCAAAACTTGTGAAGTAATACCATTACCTGTACCACCACCAGAAGAAGTAATTATCGCATTACCTTTGATAATGTCTAAGAGTTGACCACGCACACTATTAAATGCGGTCTTACCTATGTTTGGATCCTTTTTAGAACCAACGAGCTGACCTTTTTCGTTGTTTGTGTACGCCAAAATGCTATTAGCTAGGCCTAGCTTGTGCATTTCGACTTCTGATACATTTATTACTGTCGCTTCTTTACTTAAGCCAGATGCAAGTTTGCCGCCGGCTCCACCGATTCCTATTATCATTTCACTGTCTCCAGGTAGTTGGATTTTAAAATATCAAATTTTTCACCTAATCGCATGAGAGCCTTGGCTCCATGTTCAGTTAAATATAAACTCTTGCGATTTCGTTGTTCTCTAAGTTCAATGAACTGTAGGTACTTTAAGGTCTCTACATACGACACAGCACTTTGCTTCGTTCTGGTCACACCCGATAACTTAAGGTCATCAAACACATTAGTTATATTATAACCAGCTCGTTTATCCTCCGCTACCATAGTCCAATAAAGAACCAGGAAGTGTTGGTAATCAAGACCTTCTATCTGCTGTCTGTAGAGTTCATCATTCATAATAGTCTTTAATTTAATGATCCTTATTAATAATTCAATTAAGTACTGTGATATAATATATTTAAGTATAGTGAAGTTTAATATAGTGTGGTGTAGTTAACTTTAGTGTAGTTTGTTTATATATTGTATATAACTAATTTTATTTAAGTGGTTTATGTTTATGTGTTGTTACTTGTTTGTTTAGTTGGTAGTTTTCTATTGTTTTGATTGTTTTGATTGTTTATAGTGTAGTGTACTATAAATAATTATCTTCTATTAATGTAATTTCTTTATTGTTAATTATTTATGTTTTTTAATCATGGTTTATGTTGTGTTGTATATATATAGTATAGTATACTACTATGGAAATATAAACATAAAGACTAGTGAAAAAACGAGGCTCAGAAAGGGGCCAAAAAGGCGATTTAAACCAATCCGTTGACAAGTTCTTTAAAAACAGAAGAAATAACATTCTAGGGCCTCTAAAAGGCGTTCTAGAGCAAGATCGATAAATGGTCACAAAGACGATCTTGGCTACTGGGAAAAGCGAAGTTTTCTATGCCATGATTCAGCTAGTTGTGCGAAGCAAAACTAAAAAACAATAAATTGTATAAATACGACAATTCCAGAATTAAGCAAAAACCGAAAAGATGCCTTGTCACAAGAAATCATTTTGATGAAATTGACTAAAGTGGAATACATCAAATTCAGGGCTAAAAAAGCGTCCTGGATAAACAGGCTGAAGAAAATTTCTAAGGTGAGTTTATAAAATTCAGGAACTCAGAAGAGAGAACTTAGAAATAAAAAATAGTGAGATTAGGAAAAGCAAAAGAATCAAGATTTAAAATCGCTTGCTTTTAAGCTAAATTTTCTCATTTTTCCCTGAAGCGTACTGGGGTGTAAACCAAGTAAGTTAGCTGCTCCATCATCACCGTAAACCTTGCCTTTACACTTGCGCAATGCCTTGATGATTTGTTGCTGAACAGACTGGTCTAAATTAGCTGGTGGGCGCCCTACTTTACTGAGTTTATCATTATCATCAAAACTTGGAATTTTTAGCGTTCTTCCACGACTAGAGATTAAAGCATTTGTTAGAAATTCGCGGATTTCGCTAAAGTCATTCGACCAAGTTTGCTGCATGATATGTTGAGTAAAATTAGGTGTGATTTCAAGAATGGGAACACCGATGTTGTTAGCGATTTCAGCAACGAGTTCACGGAGTAACCAGAGCCAATCATCACGTCTTTCATTGAAGTTTGGAAATGACAAATAGGAGTTTTGAAATGAGCTCTGAAGTTTGCTATCAAATTGAGTGCCATGTGACGAAATAATAATATTTTTTGCTTCGGTATTTAGGCGAATTTTATTGTCGACCTTTGATAAAATTTCCTTGCACGCATCACTTGCTAAAGACTCGATATTTTTGAGGTATAAACTACCGCCATTAAGCTTGTACCACAGGCCTGAATTTTCGTCTCCAAAGAGCTCAGAAAAATGCAGTTCTTCAGGGATATTAGAACAGTCAAATACTTCAAAGCGTTTGCTCGCAGATCCCGACCTAGCATGGATGTGACGAGCACAAAGTTCACGACCACTTCCAGGTGTTCCATCAATCCAAAACTCAGATAATCTAGGCGCTAAAACAGAGAGCTGAGTCCATAGCTCTTTCATGACAGAACTTTCGCGAATAAAGGGTTTTGCACCACGGAAAGAATTTTCGTTTTGACGGTCGCGTAATTCGCTCCAGGCACGTCGAGAAGCACTAGCAGTTTTGTCGAGTTTTTTGGCAAAAGAAAGTGTGCTAGAAGCTAGTGGACAAAGTTGAGAAAATAGCGTTTCCCAATAGGCTGCTTCAGTCTTTTCTGCGAGGTATAAATTGAGAAAGCCATTAACTCCTAAACGATCAAATAATGGCAGTACAATGACTTGTTCCGCGCCCATTAAAAAGGCTTTTCTAACTTCGATCATTTCATCATTTTCTTCACTAAAATCTTCGATGACAAAGGCCGTTTCATCTTCAATTAATTCACTAGCTAAAGAGTTGTCTAAGCGTCTATCAAAAAGGCTTGTGCTACCCTCCCCTTCTAGTTTTTGGTAGCAATAAACTTCGAAGTTTTGAGTCTTTCTAAAGCCCCAACTGAGCTCCATTAGAGGCATTGATAAGAGTCTATTTAAGGCTTCACCAACACTTAAAGCAAAGGCTTCTGGACGACTGTTGAACTGCAAGTTCTGCAGTATTTCCATGGGGATTATTTGGTTCTTTCTCATTTTTAAAACCTTTAATTTTAATTATTATATTACTTATATTAAGTGAAAAATACTTAAATACAAGTGTTTTTGTATTTAGTTACATATAATTGTAAACTCAAAATTAGACTTATATAGATAAATATAGTTTATTTTAATTATTTTTTTAATTATAATTAAAATTAAGTGTTTTTAAAAAATCTTTGTGATATAAACCTTTATCTTGAGTAAGTAAGAAAAAGCCCTAAGTTTTGAAAAAGAATTAATGAGATGAAAATGAAAATAGTAGCCGATGACAGAATCCCTTATTTACAGGGAGCTTTAGAAAAATTTGCCGAAGTTAAATATATTGCAGGAGCCAAAATCTCTGCCGAAGACATGCGTGATGCGGATGTACTTATCACCAGAACGAGGACGAAAGTCAACAGAGAACTTTTAGAAGGTTCACAAGTAAAACTCGTAGTAACTGCGACAATAGGACACGATCATATAGACAAAGATTATCTTAAAGAAAAGGGCATAATTTGGAAAAATTGTCCAGGTTGTAACTCTGGTTCAGTTGCCACTTTTATCGCTTCTTTATTAGCGACTATGATGAGTGATTATCAGTTTGAACCCAAGGGAAAAACATTCGGATTAATTGGCTGCGGAAACGTGGGAAAAAGAGTTAAAAGAGTTGCGGAAGCCATGGGCATGAAAGTCTTGGTAAATGATCCGCCTAGAGAAAGAGAAGAGGGCAGTGAACAATTTTGTGATTTATCAGATCTACTCGAACAATCCGATATAATTTCAATTCACGTTCCTTTTTATAAAGAGGGTGAATTTAAAACCTTAGAACTCATGGATGATGAGAACTTATCAAAAATGAAAAAAGATGCTTGGATAGTGAACTCATCGAGAGGTGGAATTATACTTGAGAAAGACCTTAAAAAATATCTCGATCAAGGAAAAATTAATGCTGTTTTAGATGTATGGGATGAGGAACCAAAGATAGATTTAGAACTCATGAAAATGTGTAAAGTAGTAAGCTCTCATATAGCGGGTTATTCGGTGGATGGAAAGGCAAACGGAACCTCTATGTCAGTGCGCCATATTGCAGAATTTTTTGATTTAGATTTAAAGACTTGGCAAGCAACCAATTTGCCGTTAGAAAACAAAAAAATACAAGTAAAGAGTGGGCGCGATGGCTTAATTGAAGCGCTTAAAGAAGCCTACGATATTAAAGAAGATGATGAAAAACTGCGTTTTACACCAGAGAATTTTGAAATGAATCGAGGTCAATATGAAGCCCATAGGGACTTGGCGAATTATGAATTTGTAGGTGATGAAATCAACTGTAAAATGATAAAAGCAATGATGCCAGAAGCGGTGATAAAAAGAAATGTTTAAAAGACTCAACTTATATATATTAATGATTTGTTTAGCTAGTCTGAGCCAATCTTGTTTAGTTATTACAGCAGGTGCAGCAGGGGGATCATATGCGTGGTTCAACGGTCGAGTAGAGGAAAAACTGTATCATGATAAAGAACATGCTTATGATATAGCAAAGGCCTATCTCGGTACAGAAGGCGCAGAAATCACAAGTGATGATCAGGCTAATTATAGATTGGAGGGGAAGCTTCAAAAAGAGAAGGATGGCAAAATAAATACCTACAAAATGAGTTTTATTTTTAAGGATTATGAAGCTTATAAACCTAAAGATTTATCGACAATGACGAAGTATCAAAAGGAAAAAATGGAGAAGGAAAAAGGCCTTAAAACTCTATTAATTTTTCAATATACTGATGGTATTAAACCACAATTGGATGAATCAAAGGCTCAATTAAATGCCTATTTAAACTTGCTTAATTAGTACGAAAAGAATAAAATAGTAAAAAAATTTAAGTGAACTAAACATGAATAAGCTTTTAATTATCGCGCTTTTACTTTGTCAGAATTTAGTATTTTCAGCGAGTAGTCGAGACATACAAATTAGTAGGAAAACGACTGACATACTTATCCACGGTATTAAATTTAGGAATTTTTATCGTGCCGAAGCGGTAACGAAAAAGCCTTTGAAATTGAATACTTTTACGCGAACTTCCTCAAATCCAGATGTTCCCGTGAAACGCATTGAAGCCTTTAATTTAAATGATTTGTGGTTGAGTGAACAATTACTTGCCATTTATAAAAATGAACAAGTTGATATAGAGATTTATCAATTGAAATCACTGCGGCCCAGTGAGGATCATACTTTTGAGGTTAACGGGAATAAATTCATTGAAAAGTCTATTTATGATCAAGTTATTAGTGATCAACAAAAAGATGAAAGTTTTGTCAATAAGTGGTTTATGAATCTTGAGGATAGGGAAGTATCGCTGTTTGGTAAATTCGCACGCAGTAACCTACCCACCGGAGCACAGTACATTTTATCAGATCAAGTTACTGGGCGTTATGGTTTTGTTATGACGAGCAAGGATAAACGTCAGTATTATATAAACATAAAATCTGTCTATGATGATTCGAGAAAATTAGAATCGGCAATCCTTACCTTTATGCGTTATTTTAAAATAAGTGAATCAAAGGAACTTAAGGCAAGTAATCAAAATTCTTCGACAAGACCTCGTGGTGATAAATCACCTCAATTTATGGAAACGGTTAATCGAGTAAAGAAAGAAGTTAGTGGCATGCCTGATTGGTGGTTTGCAGAAACTGATAATTATATAATCAAATCAAACTTAAGTTCCAGAAATCGTATACTCGCTAAAAAAATTCAGGTTCAGGTTGAGCTAATGCGTAAATCTTATGAATTATTTTTGCCGGCAAATAAAGAAATTCAAGAAGTCAGTGTGATTACAATTCCAGCAACAAGAGAAGAATATCAGAATTACGTAGGAAATGGCATGGAATGGTCAGGAGGCATTTGGAGTCCATCTCGTCGTGAATTAGTTCTTTCTACAATGAATAGTGAAGCAAAATCCTCAGCCAATAAAGACTGGATTCTCGATGTCCTTAATCACGAAGCCTTTCACCAGTATTTGTTTTATGCTTTAGAGAAGGTGAGGGCGCCAATGTGGTTTAATGAAGGTCATGCCGAACTTTTTGCACACTCTAGTTTTTCTGTAGGGAGAATAAAATTAGAAGAAGATAAAAGGGGCTTAGCTAAGCTTTCTTCTATGATTAAATCTGGACGCATCGATTTTAAATCACATATTTATGCCAATCACGAAGCTTACTACGCTGATAAGGACTTAAACTACCCCTTGGGCTGGGCCTTGTGTTATTATTTAAGAATGGCGGCGCCACTTTATAAAAACCGTAATTACGATCAGATAATACCCAAAACCATTCAAGCTTTACGTGAAGGTAAGAGTCCAGATGAAGCTACAAAACTGGGTTTTTATAATGTCGACTTCGATCAATTTACCAAAGACTTTTGCATTTTTTGGCAGAGTAAATCGATGCGCTCCAAGGCAAACCGCACAAAAATTCTCCCTCAAAAAGTGAAGTAGGGGAAGAAAATATTTATAGCGAAGTTCACGGAACCGTAGGCTGGTGTATAGCTGAACTTAGTGGTGGCGACAGAAAATTAAGGAAGTGGATCTTTTTAGCCGCTTTTTTACCTGACTTAGATGCCATTAGTTTTTTCTGAGGCTACCACATAGTATCTTCAAAAGATTTGGTTAAAAGATTTTTTTATTTAACCAAGTGTAGCTAAAGTTTTCTTATTTATGATAGTCGTAAAAAGAGCTCTAAGGTTACCCTTAGAGCTCAGACTGTTGATAAACCCCCGTTTTTGTAACAGGGGTTTTCTTTTTGTACAGAAAAGCAAATATTTTATAATTTCAACAAAAGGTTCTTACAGTATGTAGAAATGTCTTGCAGGAGCTTGTTGGTGTTTTCTTGAGTGAAATTCTGCGTTCATCAAGAAATGCAGTGCTCCTTTACGAAGCGATAGCAATTTTCTTCATATTTTGGCATGCGGCGGCTAAAAGACACTGCTCTTGAACCTTTTTAATTCCACGCAATTTCGCATAACGGTGACCGTGTAATTGCTTTGAGTCAGCGAAACTCCTCTCCACGGTTTCCTGCCTTCGTTTATATAGGATTTTACCTTCTGGTGTGAGTCGGTTTTTCTTGATGCACTCTTTTTGATCCTCCCAGATATGTCGTGTGACGATCTTTGTGTGATTCGCACTTTTTGTACACTGGCTTCGCAATGAGCAGTTGGTGCAGGTTTTAGGGTTTGAAGCATATTCGCGGAAGCCTTCGCGAGTGGTTGTTCGATAAGGAAGTACCTGCTCTGCCGGGCAGGTATAGCTATTGTCTGTAGAGTTGTAAATGAACTGACTTTTCCGGAAATAACCTTTAATATGGTTCGGGCGTCGATAGCTTATCACACCGAAAATATCTCGATCCACAAGTCCTTTGCAGATTCCCGCGGTGAAATAACCGGCATCTAAACCAACAGCTTCGACATTAAAATTAAACCGTTCAAGTTGGTGATCCAAGCGCTTGAGATACGGGATACTGTCGTGAACATTTCCCGCGGTGACAAAACTGTCAGTGATAATATTAAACTTCCCATCGACAGTCCTGTGATCTAGATAGAAAAAGCCTTTGGGTTTACCATCCCTGACCATATAACCACTGTCTGGATCAGTGGTGCTGATCTTCGTTTCTTTAATCACCGGGCTACTATCTTTTTTTTTGAGAGGCTTCTTATCATTTTGAGCTCGATCTTTCGCGATATCTTTATTGAGAACATCTAAATAATCTCGAGTCGACTTCTCAACGTCTTGCTTATCAAATTTATTCTTATTGGCATTAGCCTTTAAGTGAGTAGAGTCGGTATAAAGGTGCTTTCCATCGACAAGCTTACGCTCCATAGCTAAGAGAACGATCTCATCGAATATTTCTTGATAAACATTGCTCTCTTGAAAACGACGGCGACGGTTTTGGCTGATGGTTGAGTGGTGCGGAATTTTATCCTGTAAGTTATAACCAAGAAACCAGCGATAAGCCATATTCATTTCTATCTCACGAATGAGTTGACGCTCGCTGCGAATACCAAATAGATATCCAATAAAAAGCATCTTAAAAAGAACGACTGGATCAACGCCGGGACGACCATTTGTTGGGCAATAGAGGTGTGCCACCTTGTGGTGAATGAATTCAAAATCGACAATGGAGTCGATCTTCCGCAAAAGGTGGTCTTGCGGAACTAATTGCTCAAGGCAAACGAATTCAAACTCGGACTGTTTTGACTGTTTTTTAATCATTAGTCAATATAATTTAACCAATAAAAAAGTCCTCCACACGGGAGGACTTTGTCAACAGTCTGAGCTCTAAGGTTACCCTTAGAGCTCTTTTCTATTATTGGTATAAATATCAATAATGATATTGTTCAATAACTATATTTTTTTCAGCAATTTTCTCTTTAGCTTTTCGTATATCTTCTTTACTTTGAACGTTAACCCAAAATTGAGCTGAATTGCCAAAAAACATTGAAAACTTAACTGCAAATTCTGCTGTTATTCTGCTTTTATTATTTATAATATTCATTATTGCCGTTTGAGTTGAGCGAGTCTCTTTTGCCAAACGGTAGGGAGTTATTCCCATATCATCTAAAAAGCCTTCTTTTAACAATGTTCCTGGAGTTATTCCTTTTAATTGTTTAGGCATTTTAATTCTCCTTCGTTGTTTTGTTTTTATACTGGAGGTGGGTGTGCCTCCTCCAGTAATAAGTCAATGATAATCTGTTATTTGCACTTTTTTTGGTCCTGAATCAGTCCAAATAAATTTGATCCGCCATTGTTTGTTTATCCAAATTGCGTCGTACTCTTTGTCCTTACCGGTAAGGGCATGAAGTTTATTACTTGGAGGAAACCTTAAGTCATCATAAACAGCGGCATTATCTAAGATTTCCAGTTTAATTCGAGCTTTATCTTCGAATGGTCTAAACTCTTTTACTGATTCATCATTAAAGAGTTTCTCTGTTTTTTTGCAACCAAAACTTAATATCATAGTGTTGGTTCCTTATGTTTAAATTTTTAGGCATGTGCTTGATTCCTACTGTTTTTATTGGTTCAGTTTGTTCAGAAAAATAAATTATCTTACATAGCATTGGGTCTTTTCTGCAAACCTACTATCTAAGTATACAACTAAAAATATAGTATTCAAATAAAATACTATATAAAAAATATAGTGTTATATTTTTTAGTGCGAAATTCGAATTCAGTATAAAGCCCTTTACTAGACCCACTTTTGCTAAGTGGTGGGCTTCACTAGCGTATAGAAATCTAAAAGATTTGTACAGGAAACAATTATTGAACAATTCGAGGTGTTGCAATTGAGACTTAAATTTAAGAGTCAAAAAAATAAAACTTCCTTATCATCTTATTAACACGTATTTTAATACTATAAAACATCGATAAGGAGATGAAAAATGAGCGATCATACATATAAAAAAGTAGAAATTGTGGGTACTTCACAAACAAGTATAGAAGATGCGGTAAATACAGCCTTAAAGAAGGCTTCTGAATCAATTCACAGTATGCGTTGGTTTGAAGTTAAAGAACTACGTGGAAACATCGATAAAGACCATGTCGATCATTGGCAAGTTACCATGCTAGTAGGATTTACCTTGGATGACTAATTAAGCTATTTATCTATTTAAGAGGCCATCTAAACCATTTTTTCTCAGGCTTAATTTGATCCAGAATTGCCAAGAAAAATAAAAGACAAAACCGGCAAGAAAGAAGAGCACATTAGCCACAAGTATCTGCGAAGCTAGAAAGCCCTTGGGGATTTTTCCTTTTAGGGCCATGTCTATACTCGTATAGATAAAGTAGGCAGAGAAAGCAAACCATATGGCGGTTAACTTTAAGCCTAAACTCTTCAAAGTCTTAATTGTTTTTAATTTCATCCAAATCCTCTACATCAATGCTGTAGTATAATTTTAGATTTCTAAAATATAAAACTTAAAAGATGAAAAATTAATTAAATTTTAGGACTGAATACTATGTAAGTACTTGTCAGCTTGGTTAGATACAATGACGCCGTAGTTAGCTGCACCAAGCCAGCCAGACATGATAATACCCACTGAGCCAGCATGGTAGAGACCATCGATTTCTTTAGGCATTTGTGAGCTAATCTCAAGCCCCTCAAATTTAGTACCAAAAGAAGTGCCTTTTTCACTTAGCGTATAGTATTCTACTGTGCGAGGCGTACCGGCTTCGGCATAATCAATCTTTTCACGAATGCCAGGAACATACTTTTCTAAAACAGTAATGGTCTCATCAATCATTTTGTCTTTGGCAACTTGGTACTCTTCATCACTGAGGTCATTCCAGTCGTCAAAGCGGGCGTTCATTGAAGCCACAATCGTGTAGCGATTATCGCGATCGGGGCGAATTTCTGGGTAATATACCGAGAAAGTACGGCTAGTGATATTCATGTCTACGAGTGCATCTGCATCGTATTCTGGGTGAGTGGAAGTGAAAACTAAATCACCAAAGAAGGGGATAGACTCACCCTTGCGAACTCCAAGGTAAACTTGAGTCGATGAAGTATTAACTTTGACATCATCTAATTGCTGAACAAATTCAGGACTAAAGTTTTCGCGTCCGACAAGGCGGTTAATAGTTGGGTGAATACCTGCGTTAGAGATCACACAGTCAGTTGTAAAAGTCTTGCCATTGACAGTAACACTTTTTACTTTGCCGTCTTCAGTATTGATTTTTTGAACGAGTGCTGAAGTACAAATATCGACACCATTTTCATTCATAATGACTTCCATTTTATCAATCATGTCATCTGTGCCGCCATGATAGATATAAACGCCTTTACTCATAAAGTTTGAAAAGACAATACCGTAGGAAATAGCCGGCTCATCTAAAGTTGAACCATTGGCATAAGTAATGGGTTCCATGAGCAAACGCCAAACATCTGTTCTGTCGGGGAAGTACTTTTGGAAAAGGTCGCGGGTTGTCGAATTATCTTGGTCGTAGTAATTCATTTTTGCCAAGTGGTCATAGAAGGCAATAACTTGTTCGCGTTCAATTTTAAATTCTTCCACTAAGATACGAGTGAAATCTTCTCGTGTAAAAGTTGTGTCAATGGTGAACTGCGGATTGTCAAAACGAACTGATTTTACTTGATGAATATTGTCAGCTAATTCCTTGCTCCAATATTTGCGTAAAGTCTTTTTCATGCCAATGGGGAAGCCGTGAAGCGAGATATCAAAAATATGACCTGCACGCTTAAAGTACTGAGCTAAACCACCGAGGATGTAATGCTGTTCGAGTAAAAGAACTGAGTGTCCCTGACGCGCCATACAGTTAGCGGAAGTCATTCCCCCAAGACCAGAGCCAATAACGATGACGTCATAGTGATCTTTTGTGGCGTTTTTGAGGTGAGTTTCACGACCAACCTTAGTTTCGCGATGAGCGCGATCACGACGAAATTTGTGCGGTCTTGCACGACGAATATTTTCAGTATTCTCTTTATCTTCAGACATTAAGTTTTGACCTATTAAATTTTTTTGCTGAAGATAGGACAATTTTGTCAGTTTTCTATGGCACACTTTAAACAAGCTAAATAAAAAGGTGAAAGCGAATAAAAACTTTTCAAAAAAGCTTCTTTCGTTTAGCAATCATTGGCTTAAGTCGCTTTTTTAAACCCTTTTTTGAGCAAATAGCTCTCCCAAACTTTGCCATTCTTGCTTTATTTTATTGAAAATTTGATCTTCTAAAAAAACGTGTTTCTGTTCAAGGTAATCAGCTAAGAGGGGAGCAGGGTAGGGGCCGTGGTTTTGTCCATCGCGATAGATATAAAAGCTCTCTTGACCCCAACTGCGAATATTATCGCTGATGGAAGGCTCGGGACTTGCTTCAATTACGCGTTCTGCTGCTTTTTCAGGAAGCACTTCGTGAGCTTCTATTTTGCGTCCAGATTTTTTGTGGGCCTCAACTTTATTATGAAAGAAGCGCGAGACCGCAAGCCAGTCATTTTCAATGGGGTCGTAAATAAGATCTGTACCCTTAACATGCTTTGTTTGCATCATGCGATGCAGTAGATTTGCAGGAATGAGCTGCTCATCGAGCTCATTCACCTTAACTTTAAACTCTTTTGTTCCTAGACTGGCACAATAATCTTTCATTTCTTTAGTGAGATCATCAATCACAAAGCTTCCAAAGAAGTATTGAAACAAGTGGCTATTGTCTGCTCTTTGGAATTCAACGAGTTTAAGTTTTAAGAAAATAAAGGCTAAACTCATGCCACCAATGAAGCCCCCTAAATGGGCTCCATAAGCAATGCCACCACCTCCACTGATAGCACCATAAATATCTCCAGCTAACCAAAAGAGTATGACCCAATAACCTGTGATTTGAAAGGTTCCTGGACGCAGACCAAATAAATAAAACATTTTGATTTGATTCATGGGGTAGAGAGCAAAATAAAAACCGATGACACCATTGATGGCACCACTTGCACCGATGGCGCCACGATCACTCATAAGAAGGTGAAAAATTCCTGCAGTGAGTGTGAAAAATAGATAAAGCCCAATGTATCGTCCATTGCCAATTTTTGAGCAAATGGCATTACCAAAGACCCAGAGAAACATCATATTGAAAAACCAATGAAAAATATCTCCGTGGACTAATGCCGACGCAAACCAGCCTAAAGGTTCAGACCAAGATTGTAAAACAAACATTTTTTGAAGTTCTTCGGGGAATGATAACCACCAAAGAAAAGTAACAATTGTTGTTATTGCGATAATCGCATAATTCATCCACGGTATACGTGGGAAAAGTACATCTAAACGTACGGGTACTAATAACATCCTCAACCTCCTATAATTGATGATATAAGATGCCATAAAAACACTTAGATTGCAAGTGCTTACAATTCTGAAGTCCTCCAATACTCGAGTTTGTTTTCTAGAAAACATCTATAAATCACTGTAGGCCATGTCAATTATTGAACATGAGAAGTTATTAATAGAGCGAGTGAAAAAGGGTGGCCAAAAGATTTAAAGGAATGCTATGCAGCGATTTTTATTACTAGTTTTATTATCATTAAGCAGCTTTGCGAAAGACAAGCCAAATATCTTAATGATTTCAGTCGATGACCTTAAACCAATGTTAGGTTTTTATGGTGATCCAATGGTGCAGTCACCTAATATTGATAGATTGGCGGAAAAATCTGCAGTCTACGAAAAGGCTTATTGTCAGCAAGCGGTTTGTGGAGCTTCTCGAGCAAGCATAATGACTGGCCTAAGACCAGATAATTCCCGTGTTTGGGAATTTCGTCAGCTCATGCGTGAGCGAAATCCCCAAGCGATCACAATTCCAGAATACTTTAAATCGCAGGGTTATATGACCTGTTTTTCAGGAAAAATTTATGATTACCGCTGTGTTGCTGATGGCAAAAAACAGGATTTAAAATCTTGGTCGAGAAAAGAGCAGCCTAGAAGTTCAAAAGCAATGAAAAACTTAGGTTTTGCGGACCCCGCATTTCACGAGAAAGTTCGCCTGAAAGAAATCGAACTAAAGAAAGCGGGAAAGCCCCATACTTATGATGCTATCAAAAAAGCGATTGGCGGCAGTCCTTGTTATGAAGGTTCAATCGATGGCCCCGACGAAATGTATGAGGATGGCCTCATTGCTAAAGAGGGTGTTCGTCTCATTAAAGAACTAGGGCAGAAGGAAAAGCCATTTTTTATTGCCGTGGGATTTAAAAAACCTCACTTACCGTTTAACGCGCCTAAAAAATATTGGGACCTCTACAAAGAGACAGACTTTGTTTTGGAGCAATACCAAAAGCCAAGTGAAGGTGCGCCACATTATGCCTACCAAGATTCTTGGGAGTTTTCTAACTATAAAGTTCCTCGTGTGAATGGTGAAGTGCCCGAGAGTTTTCAGAGAAAACTCAAGCATGGTTACGCCGCCTGTGTTTCATATATTGATGCGCAGGTCGCAAAACTCTTGGAAGCCGTAAAAGACCAAGGTTTAGAAGAAAATACGATTATCGTTTTTTGGTCAGACCACGGTTTTCACTTGGGCGACCATGGCATGTGGTGTAAGCACAGTAATTATGAACAAGCCACACGAGTACCATTCTTCATTTATGATCCTCGTCAAAAATTAAAAATGGGCCGCTACAATCAGCCAGTAGAACTCATCGATATGTTCCCCACGCTTTGTCAGCTTAGTACTTTGCAAATACCAGAAATTCTCGATGGTAAAAGTCTTTTAAGTGAAGAAGCACAAAATGCGACTTTTGCCTTAAGTCAGTTTCCTCGTAATCAAGGTAAAGACAAGAAAATCATGGGCTATGGTTTTCGCTTCGAGCGTTACCGCTACATCGAGTGGGTCGATAATAATTACCAAAATGATAACAAGCAATTTGGCCCCTTGAAAGCCGTTGAACTCTATGATTATGAGAAAGACCCCTTAGAGCAAGTTAATTTGGCAAACAACCCCGAATACAAAAGTATATTGAAGCGCCTTCAACAAGAGGCAAAAGCGAGTGGTTTGAGCCGAGCTATTTACGAATGATTTAGTTTTTCCTGTCAAAAAACAGACCATTAAAGCTATTTCTAAATCATTACAACTCCCAATTTTCTAACACCTAAATCCGTGACTTTATTATGATGAAAAACCCTCTAGATCTGACCTTATTGAATGACAATGCCGCAACTTTATGTACGCCTGGAGCTGCAGCCGAATTTATCCAACCTTGGTACACGCCAATCGAAACGACTCCAGCCAATACAGGTATTGCAATTGGTGGCATTGGCTCTACTTACACAATGACGGCGAGTGCAACGACTCCCTTGATCAACTTTCTTCCAGGGCTTCATGTAGAGGGTGAAAAAACGGGTGATATTCGTCTTCAAAACTGGTTCGCTTCAGAAAGAGAACCCAATGATCAGGCACCACTTTTATTAGTTGATATCGATAAATTGCGTCTCTATGTGACTCTCTTTCCCATTTATCGCCCTGATGGTGCCGAATGGCTCAATGCAGAGATGAGTGAAGAACTGGTTCAATCCAAGATAAATGAAATGGCTGATTGCCTTTCCTTCTATGAAGATAACAAAGCTGGTTTTGAACTGTATAAAACGGAATTTAGCCCAAAGACTCAAGAGCAACTGGCTCAATCAAGCAATACAAAACTAGCGACGCAATTGGTCTTGCTCGACTACTTTAATGGTGCCGTTGTTACTTCTACGAATTGGCAGGCATCTTTGAGTGGTGACCTCGAAGAAGAGTCTATTTATGGCCAGCAAACTTATGCTCGTGAAAAAATTCAGAACCGCTTACTTTATCCCTATGCTGAACTCAAATATGAAGATGATTCACATGATGTTCGCATTGAGAAACTTCACTTCAGCCCCATTGTGCGCAATGATGAAAAGTCTTGTTCAGCTCCACTTAACTTCACCGAAATTAAGCTCACCAACACGAGTGATAAAGTCAAAATCTTGACTTTGGCTTGGGACCAAGAAAACCTTTCGGGTTTTAGTGTAGTCAAAAAGCGTCCAGCTAACCAGGACGCGGGTTTCCTTTTACAAAAGACGGTTCGTTACCAAGAGAATAACTTGTGCAATATTGAAACTCAGAATGGTTCATTCCAGGGTATTACACTTGGAAATAAAAAATCGCAGGAGAGTGGCGATATTAAAGGACAACTCACATTTGGTATCCTAAGTCAAAATGACCCCGATATTTGTATTTCGCGCCGCAGTTCGTATTACTCGGTAGAACGTGATAGCACTGTGAGAGAAGCACTGCAGGCTGGTCGCGTTAATAATACTTTTTTCGATAAAATTTATACCGGTCGCGAACACCTATCAGGGATTATCACGGTTCAGGTGACTCTACAGCCTGGTGCAGTTAAAAGAATTCCTTTCGTACAAATTTTAGATTACCCAGAAATCAGCCTCGGTGATTATCAATCTCAGAAGAAATACACCTCATTTTTCCCAGAAGAAACACGCACAGAAGATTTAGTATCATTTGCCTGCGATAACTTTCACTCCATTCGCGAGCGTATTGATGCAGATCAGAATGAATTACACGAGCTCCTAGTTAATAGCGATGTCTACAAGGGTAAACCTAAGTCAGCCGCTGAATTGACAACTATGGCGCAAAACACTTTGAGCTTCACGGCAGATGCAACCGTATGGGATATTGATGATAAATTCCTCGTACGTGAATGTTCAGATTACCCATTCTTTAACTCATTAGATGTTTATTTCTACGGCTCATTCTCCATGATGTGGTTACTTCCGCAGGTGGACACCAATACCATGAGATGTTTCCGCGACGCGATTATGGCGGAAAATGATGAGTTGCGCCGTTTCTATGTTTACCTCGAGCTTCCCAATGCGAAACTTCCTCATCCGAAGTACGAGGGTCCTCGCGCCCGCAAAGGTGCAGTGATTCACGATCTCGGCTCACCCTTTGACCCCAAACCAGATGCCTACAACTGGCATAATGTTGCGGAATGGAAGGATCTTGCACCAAAGTATATTCTTATGCTTTTGCGCAATTATCACTTCACTAAAGATGTCAATCTTCTCGAAGATTGCTGGGACTCCATAGAGGCTTCTTTACAGTACCTTAAAGACATGATTCTTGAGGGACATTCAATCCCTCTCACTAATGGAACAGATGATACTTTTGATAACCTATCTTCCTTCGGCATTACTCTCTACTGTGGTTCTCTATGGGTTGCAGGCCTAAAAGCTGCGGGTGAAATCGCTGACATTCTCAAAATTGAGGGAGTTACAAATGAACTCAAAGAACTAGAAGAAGCTGCTTCAGCAAGTTTTAATCAAGCTCTTTGGGACCAGGAAAATAATTATTTCCACTTCTATTCTTACCCCTTCGTGAAACACTATATCGAGGATGAAGCAAGTCTTTCAACAAAAGTGGGCGAGAAGATCGAGATCAATGAAAAAGAGCTCTTAAAATCACTGAACGATTTTGTTTACACGGATGAAAACTCTGATCAATACCTAACGGCTGAAGTTCAAAGCCTTTTAGATGAAGAGGGCGTTTCACTTGAGGGAACTAAATTCCGTCGCAATAAATTGATCCGCAAAGCTTTTATTATCACCACAGCAAAAGATTGCTTCAGTGATGAAGTCACAGCGATTCTTGTTCGTGAGAGTGATGATAGTTTTGGTGATCCACTGCTCGCCGATACTTATTTAGAAATGATGGGCTTGGAAACAGTCACCACTGCGGCTCAGCGCGAAGGCGTTCTAAAGAAAGCTTATGAGACGAACTTCAAAATCAATAGCCCTCATGTGGGGTATGCAAATCTAGTTGATAGTGTGGGCGCTCCCAAAGAAGCCTTCCAAGCACAAGATGTATGGATTGGTGTTCAGTACTCTAATGCGACTTCATTGCTCCTAGCAGGTGAATACGACAAGTTTGATGAGCTTATTCACACCCTTTATGATAACCTTTATTTGAAAGCCAAAATTCCTTTTGCTGCACCAGAAGGCTTTAACTGCTCATGTACTCTTGCGGCGA
The DNA here is from genome assembly GCF_028745505.1 of Lentisphaera marina. GTDB lineage: Bacteria > Verrucomicrobiota > Lentisphaeria > Lentisphaerales > Lentisphaeraceae > Lentisphaera > Lentisphaera marina. The sequence goes on from NZ_JAQZZL010000001.1 coordinate 626,132, forward strand.
CTGATTTGGAATCTTACACAGCTAAGCCTTCGGAGCTTTATAATAAGTTACTTGAGAAGGGCTGGGTCTTGGATGATGCGCGTATTTCTCCAAGTCTACCTGCGGAAGTCGATGAATTTGCGCAAATCGCAAAAGATTTTGTGGCTGCAGACAAGTTAGCTGAACTCTTCCGCTTTATTCAAATCACGGGACTCAAATACACTGCGGGCCGCTACTTCCGCCCGGGAATGGTATTTGCCCTGCCTATGCTCATTAAGTAGTAGCTTACAATAAATTAGTTAAATTAAGCGTAGGAGCAATGCGACAAGCGTTGGGATTCTTAAGGGTGCAAGTACCCTTAAGCGTGTCTTGGGCAGAGCCCAACTCTCACCAATAGTGGAAAGCTTGAGGAGACATAAGCTCCTCCTTTAGGTCCTAGGAAAAGTACTTACACATTAATAGCTTATTCATAAATAATTTTAGCCCATTAGCAGATTTGCTACTGGGCTTTTTATATTCTTCTAAGATGAATCATAAATTTATCAAAATATTAACTTTGCCAACGTATTATAAGAAAGAATATAAAATTTAAGGGTAAGAATTATGAGCAAAAAATTTCCTGAGAACTTTGTTTGGGGTTCGGCAACGGCGAGTTTCCAAATTGAAGGTGCAGCTAAGCAATATGGTCGTGGGCTTAGTATTTGGGACGCCTTCTGCGATACTCCGGGCAAAGTAGAAAGTGGACACAATGGTGACGTCGCATGCGATCATTATCACCGTTTTGAAGAAGACGTAAAAATGATGAAAGAGCTGGGACTTCAAGCTTACCGCTTCTCGATTGCTTGGCCACGAATTCAGCCAGATGGCAAAGGCGACATCAACCAGGAAGGAATTGACTTTTATAATCGCTTAATAGATTGTCTCCTGGAACATGGAATCGAGCCTTGGGTCACCTTATACCACTGGGATCTTCCCCTACCTTTACAAATTGAACATGACGGTTGGTTAAATAAAGAAATTGTGGAGCGTTTTGAAAAGTATTCACGTATTTGTTTTGAGCAATTTGGCGATCGTGTGAAAAATTGGATCACCCTCAATGAACCTTGGTGTGCCGCCGTATTGGGTCACGGCATTGGTGTTCACGCACCTGGCCGCATATCCACTTCTGAGCCCTACCTTGCGGCTCACAACATGCTTTTGAGCCACGCCCGTGCCTATCGAGTTTATAAGAGTGAGTTTGCTCATCAAAATGGCACCATTGGCATTACAAATAATTGCGATTTCCGCTACCCACTGACAGACAAAGCAGAAGATATTGCCGCGGCAGAGCGCAGTATGGAGTTTTTCTTGGCGTGGTTTGCTGACCCCATTTGGAAAGGCGATTACCCCGCAGTGATGAAAGAATATGTAGGAGAACGCTTGCCCGAGTTTAGCGCAGAAGAAAAACAAGAAATCTTTGGCTCAAGTGATTTCTTTGGGCTCAATCACTACACAAGTATGCTCGCCTCAGAACCTACTGAAGACGATAAACTCGTCAGTGATATAGCTGGAAACGGAGGCATGATTGATGATCAAAAAGTCGCCCTTTCCAATGATCCATCTTGGGACAAGTCTCACATGCAGTGGAATATTGTGCCAGAGGGTTGCCGAGACCTTTTAAAGTGGATTGATGCTCGTTATGATCGTCCTATTATCTACATTACCGAAAATGGCTGTGCTTGTGATGAACCTACTGAAGAAGCGGCCGATAATGATCTGATGCGTAAAAACTACTACGAGTCATATTTACGCGAATCCCGCAAAGCTATTGATGCGGGTGTCGATCTGCGTGGTTATTTCGCTTGGTCACTCATGGATAATTTCGAGTGGTCTTTCGGTTATAATCGCCGCTTTGGCATGTGCCGTGTGGATTACGAAACTCTAGAACGCAAGCCCAAGATGTCAGCGCGCTGGCTGAGCCAAACCATTGCTCAAAATGGCGAAAATATTTAAATAACTAGTCGACAGAATCAGCCCACTTGTTCCGTACCTTCTTTATAGCTTTAAAAAAGAGGGAATAGGGATGTTCACATTTTTGATGTGCGTGCAGGTGCTGGTGCTATTTTTGATCTTTGTGGATATGGTGAGGAAGAAGGAGTGAGCCATAGACGCGATATTAGTACTCTTAAAATTCACATGATTACATTTCAAAAGCCGAACTCACGAGTTCGGTTTTTTCGATTTATACTTAATTTCATCAAAAAAAATTGAGTTTAAAAGAGGCATGTTTTTATGTAATAAAGATAAGTAGTTTTTTATATATTCTTTAACTTTATCCTTAAAAAAAGACGTGAATTGTTACCTTTTAATTTTTTCATCACTTAGTTTAAAAGTCATAAAAAATTGACGTTTTTATGTAACAAAGCCAATCTTACCTTGTTTGATAGAGACATAACACAACATATCTAGGAATTGTATAAATGAAGAAATTATTATCTTTAACATCAAAATTTGCGATGACCGCAATGATGAGTTTACAGGTTGCCAATGCGGTACCTCAGGAAATTGTCGATACAGACATGGACAAACTTTGGGGCGAACGTTTAGAGTTAGATGCCGGTGAACGTGGAGCTTGGTTCAAAGAAGCTAAATACGCCATGTTTATTCACTGGGGCCTTTATTCAGGTTTAGCGGGTGACTGGAAAGGCAAAACGCATTTCGGTATTGGCGAATGGATAATGAACAAGCATTTGGCGGGTATTTCAGTGGATGAATACAGAGCCTTGGCAAAAGATTTTAACCCAGTCAAATTCGATGCAAAAGCTTGGGTAACTTTGGCTAAGCAGAGCGGTATGAAGTATATCGTTATTACGGCAAAGCACCACGATGGTTTTGCGATGTACGCATCAAAAGCATCAAAATATAATATCAAAGACGCGAGCCCATTTGGTCGTGACCCCCTCAAAGAATTGGCAGATGAATGCCGTAAGCAGGGCTTAGGTTTTGGTTTCTATTACTCGCAGTACCAAGACTGGAATGAAAAAGATGCTTTCGGTAATAGTTGGGATTTTAATCCTAAAGAAGCCAATTTCTCTAAGTACTTTAAAGAGAAGTGTGAACCACAAGTAAAAGAGCTCGTAACTCAGTATGGCGACCTCGCGGTATTATGGTTCGATACACCTGGTAAAATGACCAAAGAAGATTCAATGGCATTAGTAAATTTAGTTAAAAAGCATCAGCCTCGCTGCCTAATTAACAGCCGTATTGGTAATGGTGTTGGTGACTATTCATCACTAGGTGATATGGAGATTCCACCAGAGAACGTCGGTGGATTATGGGAATGTGTAGATACAACAAATAATTCTTGGTCTTATGCTTGGTACGATGAAAACTGGAAAAGTGGTGAGCAAATCGCTCAAAACGTGATCTCAGTTGTCGCTCGTGGCGGTACTTACATGCTCAACATTGGTCCTCGTGGCGACGGTTCAATTCCTACTGGTGCAAGCGATGAGTTAGTCATTGCAGGTCAGTGGATTAAAAAGCACGCAGGAACCATTTATGGTGCTGAAGCATCTCCTTGGCACAAAGCTTTCGCTTGGGGTGACGTAACTGTAAATCACGGTAATCTCTTTCTTCATATCTTTGATTGGCCCGCAAATGGTAAAATTTATCTTCCTGGTTTAAGCAACAAAATTTCTGGTGCAGCACTTCTCAACCTTAAAGGGCAAGTGAAAGTTACGAAAGAGGGTGACTGGACAGTTGTGAGTATTCCAAAAGTAAAACCTCAGGCGATTAATCCAGTCGTTCAACTTAAGTATGATGGTAAACTTAAAGTTGACCACGGTTTAGCTTTTGATGGTGAAACCAAGGCAAACTTATTCTCATTATTCTCAAAACAAAAAGATTGTGACGTCGTTCAACTCCGCTGGATGGAGAAATTTGGCGAGTGGAAGCACGCAGAAATGGTGAAAAATTGGACTCCAACAAGTGAAGCTACTTGGGATGTGAACATCCGTAAGCCAGGTAAATATGCTTTAGAAATGACTTATTCATGTAATGATAAAGCTGATTATAGTGAGTTCGAAGTTCTTGCAGGTAAGACTGCCATGACAATTCAAGCTTTAGATACAGGTGATCGCATGCCTTCCAAGCGTATGTTTGGCCGTGGTCTTTTACCTCGTGTAAGAACTTTGCGCTTAGGTGTTGTTGAGTTTGATAAAGCGGGTAAGCAAAAAGTCGTTTTCAAAACTAAGAAAGGCGAGTGGAAAGGTTTCAACCTCAAAGCACTTGAATTGAAAGCCTACAAATAAAATTACTTAACACCCTGTAATTTATAAAAAGCTGTACTTAGTTTAAGTACAGCTTTTTTGTTAACGGAGTTTATAAACATGAAAATTTTCACTTTACTTATTTCACTGCTTTTGTTCATATCTTGTGATCAAGCAGAGCCCTTAGAGAAAATTGAATCCTTAGAGAAAGTTGAGCCTCAAAGTCAGGCCAAAATAAGTAGCGAAGAAGTGAACAGGAAAATGCCAGAATTTTCATGGGAGACGCTACCTCTCTATATGCATGTCCGCAAAGCGACGGCCTTTAATGAGCAAGAGCTCAAATACCTTAGTCAGTTCCCTTTAATATGTTTAGAAAAAACCATGGGAATGAAAACTTACGGTTCCTCGGAAGAGGGCAGTATTCAGGCCGCTAAAGCGATAAAAGAACTCAACCCGAAGAGCAAAGTATTATATTACCGCAACGTCCTAGTTCATTATCCCTTTTACAAGAGTGATAGACAGTTAAAGAAGGTGAAGGACGCTTTTTTACAGAATAAGCAAGGCCAAGGCAAGCTAGTAAGAAATACCCAAGAAGCCTACGATTTAACGAATTTAAACTTGCGTAAGTGGTGGGTAAACAATGCCAAAACTGTACTTATGGATCCTGCCATAGATGGTTTATTTTTGGACGGCAATATAAAGGCTTTGGAAGAACAGTACCTACTTCGAGAGATAGGATCTGAAAAGAAGCAAGAAACGATAGAGGCGTATCAATTATTGATGAAGGAAACGCAGCAAGCACTGAGTGAAGATAAATTGATGATTGCCAATATGATTCGCGCCCGTTTTCAAGATAGTGGATTAGAATATATGAAGTATTTCGATGGTTCTTATTTAGAAAATTTTGAAAAACCCGTGAAGGGCTTGAGTCGTGAAGATTATATGGTGAAGGGCATAGAAGCCACACAACGAGCTGCTAAAGATGGGAAAATTATTGCCATGACTTTGGGCTTAGGTGAATCCGCAGGAAGCCACATGGGAATAGATGATACTCGTAAAGATTTAAAGAGTTTAGATAAAGCTCAAAGTCGTCTCGAATACTGTATAGGCTTGTTTTTGATCTGTGCTGAAAAATATAGTTATCTAAACATTCACGATGGTTATGATGTGAACACTAAAGCCGATGGTTCTTGCCATAGTAAACTTTGGCTCAAAGCTTTTCCTGAATATGAAAAAGCCTTAGGAAAACCATTGCAAGACGCGGTGAAAAAGGGCTATGTCTACACACGTAAATTTGAACACCTTGATGTAAAAGTTGATCTTCGCTCGCAAAAAGCAGAACTTAAGTGGCATTAGGCTTAAAAAACCTTCATGTGAATTTATTTAAAATTGGAAAATTTGAGTCTAGGAGCAATTATATATAAACTCAGAGGCCATTATTATGTCAGATGATAGTAACCAAACTCGCGTAACTCTCTTACAAAAGTTACAGACCAATCAAGATGATCACTCATGGGATGATTTTGTCCGCTATTATGAGGGTTACATTTATATCGTCATTCGCAATCTGGGTGTAGGCGTCGAAGATAGTAAAGACATCCTCCAAGAGATTTTACTCAAGATATGGAAAGCGCTGCCCAATTATAGTTACGATCGAGAAAAATGCCGTTTTCGTACTTGGCTTTGCGTCGTCATTCGCAATAAAGTTTATAGCTTTTTTAAATTGCGATCGAGCCGTAATAGTCGCTTGAATGTGAGCTATGATGATTTGTTGCAAAACCTCGACCTAATAAGTGATGCCGAGATTGATAAAATTGCCGAAACAGAATGGCAGAGTTATATATCGAATTTAGCTTGGGAAAACCTTCAAGATCAATTTCCAAAGCTAGCAAAAGAAGTTTTCGAAGCCTCCTTAGACGAGGAGAGTAACAGCGTATTAGCTGAACGTTTTAAAGTAGCAGAAAGCAGCGTGCGTGTTTATAAAATGCGAATTCGTAAAGCCATGCACAAGGAAATTATTAGGCTCAACCAAGAACTTGGTGGCTGAGGTCAATTGACGTGCGGAAAGAAGATAAATTTAATCGCAATTTTAGTCAACTTTTCGAAGAGGCTTATACGCCTGAGGAAAGTCCTTTAGAGGATGCCCTCAAACGACCTGGTGATCGTTATAAAGATTTTGAATTTTATCGCGAAGGTGGCATTAAAGAAATAAGTATTTGCCTTGATAGCCGAACGGGTCGCCAAGTGGCCATGGCGAGAATGAAAAAAAACTCGGATGTAGATCGCAAGGAACCTTTCATTCGCGAAGCTCGCATAAACGCCGCTTTACAGCATCCAAATATTGTGCCTGTGTATGATGTAGGCCTCACGAATAATGAGCCTTGGTTTACGATGAAATTTATTGATGGGCAATCCCTCAAAGAAATCATCCAAAAACTCAAGAATCAAGAAGAGAGTCGCTTTAATAATTTGGCCGATCGTTTAGAGCTCTTCCTAAAAGTTTGTGATGCGGTGGCTTATTCGCATTCCCGAGGCATCCTTCACCTCGATTTAAAACCAGATAACATACGTGTGAGTGAATACGGTGATGTCGTATTGTGTGACTGGGGTTTAGCTGATGTCATTCCCTCGGAATGTGATGAACCCCTTTTAGAAGTCTGTTCTAGCACGACAAAAGATTTTGATGAAATGACCTTGGATGGCACCGTAAAAGGAACACCAGGTTACATGGCACCCGAACAGACGGGCATGATCAAAGAGCGCAAAGGGAAGCATACCGATATTTTCTCTTTGGGTGCGGTGCTTTATAGTTTGTTAACTTACAAAAAAGCTTTTGATGGGGATGAGCTAGAAAGCATTTTAACAAAAACCGTGAATGCCGACTTTCTGAAGCCTTCCCAGGTAAGTGATAATCACATTCCCTTTTCATTAGAAGCCGTATGCCTAAAAGCCCTCTCAAAAAGACCAGAGGATCGCTATAGTTCAGTTAAAGAATTACAGCAAGAAATTCGCGATTTTATCAATGGTTTTACAACTGAAGCTGAAAATGCCTCAATCATGAAATCACTGCATTTTTGGGTCAAACGCAATCGCACCCTAAGTATAATCTCAGCTTTTGCTTTATTGCTTTTGTTGGGCTTGATGATCACCTCGATTATTAACCTCAAATTAGCGGAGACAAACGCTAAAGAAGTGGCCGATAAATTGCGCATTGAAAAAGAATACCACATGAGGATTAATAAGGGTGCGGCCCCAAAGTTCTACGACCGTGCTTATGTGGCCTATGAATCATTTCAGTTTGATGATGCCTTAAATTTTTGTAATAGTGCCGCGGAGCTCGATGAATCACTTCAAGAAGCTTGGAAGCTCAAAGCAAACTTGCATTTTATACGTCAGGAATTTAAGGCGGCAAAAGAAGCTTTTAAGCGGGCTAGAGAGGAGAGTATTCTTACTGAAATTAATAGTGAATATGTGCAAATTAAAGCCAATGACAAAAAGTCTTTGAGCACAAAGCAGTACCTAGAATTGATAACTCAATTGAGAGACAATGGTCTTTTGCGGGAGTTTACGAATTTGATTCATTACAAAATCTTTTCTGAGATCAGCTTAGATGAGCGCATCGAATTTTGTAAAGGAGCAGTGATAGTTCATAACCCCCATATGAAGTCATTAAAATTTAAATTTAATCGTGAGTTTAAACATTTGGATTTATCGGGCAATACAGATATGCAGGTGGCCTTGTGCCTGCAAAATTTTCCAGCAGCCAGTGCGGATTTTTCTTATACCGACATTAGTGACTTTATCGCTTTTAGAAAACAGAGTCTCAATGCGCTAAATGTGGCTCATACATCTATATATGAACTACATAGCTTAGAAAACCCAGAGTTGCGCAACTTAGATATTTCACATACGGGAATAGGTAACTTAAGGGGCTTGGCGGGAAGACCTCTGATAAAATTAAATATTAGTCATAACGCGGTTACTTCCATTGGTCATATTTTGCAAATACCTCAATTAGAAGAACTCACTATTCACAAAGGGCAATTAACAAAAAGCGAGCTTTATCACCTTCCGAAAACAATTAAACTAATAGAAGTCGATTAATCTAAAGACAAGATGAATTGAGTGGCGCTTCCATCTCCCCAGTTAATAAGGTGCTCAGTATATGTTATGTCTGGTATTCATCAAACCTGCCTGAGTTAATGATTTAAGGAATGAGTCAACCAAATTGGCTAAAATTTTCCGCGTTGGAGGTCATCTATCACAATAAAAAAAATCTAAGTATTTTACCAAGTTCGGTATCATCAATATTCTTATCGCCGGCCTTTTCTTGATAATGCTAATAGCAGTGGTTTTGATGCTATCAAAGATGGATCATAAATGTGTCATGGTTTCACCATGAGAATTGGTTCATCCATTATTCCTGGGATTTACATACCAGGCTAGCATGTACCATGGCCTTGCCATGAATGCATTTTACAAATTAATAATCAATCCCACAGGGATGAAACATATTAGCCCCACGTGTGAACGTGGGGTGTAAATATGAACAAAAATAGGTGTGCCTTAAGGTACACAACATGTTTTTTAAGAAATGATGTCGTTAATCACGTGGCCGTGTACATCGGTGAGGCGGAAGTCGCGGCCTTGATAGCGGTAGGTGAGCTTTTTGTGGTCAATTCCGAGAAGATGTAGGATGGTGGCGTTTCGATCGTGGATGTGCATGGTTCCGGGGACCCATTTTTCATCTTTGCTGGGCTGAGGTTTAAGGATATTCCCGTCGGCATCGGTGATGTTGTAGCCATAGTCATCGGTTCGACCATAAGTGATGCCGGGTTTGATACCGCCACCGGCCATCCAAGTGGTGAAGCAACGGGGGTGATGATCGCGGCCGTAGGTATCTTTTGTGAGGGTTCCTTGGCAATAGGCTGTCCGACCGAATTCTCCGCCCCAGACAATGAGAGTTTCATCCAGCATGCCTCTTTGTTTGAGGTCCATGATGAGGCCATAGCAGGCGCGATCGATATCACGGCATTGATCTTCATGCTCGGCAGGAAGTCGCCCATGAGCATCCCAGCCACGGTGGAAAATTTGTATGTTGCGAACTCCGCGTTCGGCGAGACGACGGGCATTGAGACAGGAGGCAGCAAAGGTGCCAGGCTCGCGGGCATCTTCTCCGTAGAGTTTGTAGGTGTGTTCTGATTCCTGTGAGATATCCATCAGTTCCGGCACGGCAGTTTGCATACGGTAGGCCATTTCGTGCTGACGAATTCTTGCGAGCACCGCATCATCACCATAAGCTTTGTAGTGCTCTTGATTAATTTTCGCGAGAGAATCCAATTGCTTACGGCGCGTGGCGCGGTTGAGTCCTTTAGGATTATTGAGATAGAGAACGGGATCTTTTTCACTGCGGAGGAGCACGCCTTGATGATCGGAAGGCATAAAGCCACTGCCCCAAAGACGGCCGAATAGGCTTTGTTCGGCGTGTTTACTCTTGGCGTGCATGACGATGTAACCAGGTAGGTCCTTGTTCGCACTACCCAGGCCATAACTGAGCCAAGCGCCAAGACTGGGACGTCCGGGGATTTGGCTACCGGTTTGGATGTAGGTAATGGCTGGATCGTGATTGATAGCCTCGGTGAAAGTACTATTGACTATGCACATCTCTTTGACGGCCTTGGCGGTGTTCGGCAGCAGTGAGCTGACGTAAACGCCATCTTGATTATTTTCGTACTTGGTGAATTCGTATTTACTGGGGCATACGGGGAAGCTTTTTTGTCCAGCGGTCATACCTGTGACGCGCTGGCCATCGCGAATTTCTGCTGGTAGTTCTTTGCCAAACATGTCCCGCATCTTGGGTTTGTAGTCCCAGGTATCGTGATGACTGGGGCCACCACTCATAAACAAGTAGATAACGGTTTTGGCTTTGGCTTTGTGGTGAATGCCGCCATTGAGTTCGGGGCGACGTTGAAAGTTGGGATTTTCTGCTGCCGCTAAATCCGCCATAGCCATGGTTCCGAGCCCTAGGGCGGTTTTACCAAAGAGTTGACGACGGGTCATATTTAAGTCGAGTTCGCGGAGTGGGTCATTGTGTATCATATCTTATCTCCTAATTAATAGACCAAGAGGGCGAGGTCAGAGGCCAACAGGGTGGCGGCGAGCTGGGACCAAGCGGCTTGTTCGATGGTATTGATTGTTGAATCGTTGGCAGAATCACCTACGGCAAGGATATCTTTAGCTTTTGCGGGTGTCGCTTTAAACTCAGTTTTTAGATCTTTTAAAAGCTCAAGGCAGACCTGCTTTTCGTGGGAACTGGCGGAACGACTGGCGAGTAGCGTGAAGATGAGGTCGAGGCGTTCTTCATCGCTTTGCTTCTCATTAATGAGTCGCTCGGCGAGTTTACGCGACATCTCAATGCGCATGGTTTCGTTGAAGAGGGCAAGTGATTGTAGCGGAGTATTTGAGCGATTGCGTTTGACGCAACTAACTTCGCGATCGGGAGCGTCGAAGAGGCTCATCATGGGGTGGGGGCTAGTTCGCTTCCAGTAAACGTAGAGGCTTTTGCGGTAGAGTTTTTTACCCTTATCGCGTTCATAAATTTTGGTGTTACTACTGGGGTGAGCCATGGCCAGCCACATGCCTGCGGGCTGATAGGGCTTCACACCTTCGCCACCCATTTGCTTGTCTAGGAGCTGACTGGACCAAAGGCCGATATCGCGAATGATTTCGGCATCCATGCGATAGGATGGCCCACGGGCAAAGAGTTTGTTTTCCGGATCATTGATATCTTTTCTAAAAGCCGATGACTGACGGAAGGTTTTTGACATGAGCATCTTTTTGAGGGTCTTTTTCAGGTCCCAGTTATCTTTATGGAATTCCAAGGCAAGGAAATCGAGGAGTTCTGGATGAGTGGGGTGATCGCCCTGAAGGCCAAAATCCTCGGGGGAACGCACAAGGCCATAGGCAAATACGCGTTGCCAGATGCGATTCACCAGAACACGCGCAACGGTGGGATGCTCGGGAGAAGTGAGCCATTGAGCCAGGCCGAGGCGATTCTTCGGAGCACTGTCAGGCATTTTTCCAAAGATCGCAGGGACGTCGGCTTCAAGAGCTTCACCTTTTGGCATATTGTATTCGCCTCGATCAAGCAAGTACGTAGGACGAACTTTACCTTCTTTAGCTACCATAGTCGTAGCAAAGCGATGCTCAATTTTCTCAAAGGGAGTTTGAGGGACGAGGTGCATGCCAGTGGAGAACTTGAAGCGCTTGAGATCAATGGCGTGGGTGGCGATATGGAGCTCAATTTTTAGTTTGTCACCGGCTTGTGTATTGAGTCGCTCTGCTAAAGTGAGAGTCGCATTATGATTAAAACTCTTAGTGAGGTCAATGCGCCAACCGGGATTAGACTTTTTCTTGAGAATATTATCTACATTAAAGCGATTGTGAGAAGAGGTGCCGGATATAGAATCGAACTCGAGTTCTTTTTCTTTTCCATCATTGAAAAGAAATGTGGCTTTAATTTTTTTAATATAAAATTGTTTGGTCTTTGGATTGTCATTTTTTAGCTGCTTATCATTGAGGATTTCCAACTTTAAGCCATCAACTTGTTTATCGAGCTGACTCATTTCAAATGTATAAGTTTGATACTTGGCCTTGGGAGTGGCCGTCTTGCTGTTTTGAGTTTCAATTGCAGTAAAAACGGGCTTGCGGGAAGTTTTGCCCTGGGCTCGGAGTTTGTTCCATGCCTTCCAGTCATGGATATTGGAAGGGGCTTTTACAACAGGTGCATAATCATAGCGATTGCCATCTACCGGAGATTCAGCCGTATTATTGAAGAAGGCCATGAGCTTGAAGTACTCATCGTGGTAGATGGGGTCGTATTTATGGGTGTGACAGCGAACGCATTGCATGCTAGTGCCGAGTAGCACTGTACCGAGGTTCTCGACTCGATCAAAATTGTTTTTGGCCTGAAACTCCTCGGGGATGGCACCGCCTTCTCCGGTGGTGGGATTCATGCGGATAAAGCCCGTGGCCACCTGCTGTTCAAGGCTAGGATTGGGAAGTAAGTCACCCGCCAGTTGCCAGGTGATGAAGTCTTTCATTGAGAGGTTTTCGTTTAAGGCCATGATTACCCAGTCGCGGTAGGGGTAGATGGCGCGGCGATTATCCAGGTGCAGGCCATGGGTGTCGCCATAGCGGATGGCATCGAGCCAGTAACGAGCCTGATGCTCACCATAACTTGAGGATGCTAGGAGACGATCCAAATAGCTTTCGTAAGCTCGGGGACCTTGGTCATTTAAAAAAGTATTGAGTTCATCGATTGAGGGTGGTAGGCCTCTAAGCGTTAGAGAGGCGCGGCGAGCTAAAGTCCTCTTATCGGCCTCTGGAGCAAAAGTTTTTCCTTTTGGGAATTCGGCTTTAATGAATTCGTCAATGTTTTTGTGCTCACGATCTTTTATAGGCGGGACATAGGCCCAATGTTTTGCGTACTTCGCACCGCCCTTGATCCACTGAGTCAGGATTTCGCGTTCTTCTTTTGTGAGCTGCTTCTCCGCATCTTTTGGGGGCATGGGATCGTCTTCGTCAAACATGCGATAGATGACTTCGCTTTCCTCAAGATTATCGGGATCAATGGCTTTGTAACCGTCGAGATCTTTGGTGGCATGTTCAAAGCTGTCGAGACGTATGTCCTTTTTCTTGGCATCAGGGCCATGACAGGCAAAGCATTTATCGGATAAAATGGGTAGGACTTCTTTGGCAAAATCAGGTTTTTTGGCATGTGCGGAAAGAGCTACACAAGAAATAATAAAAATTGTGATGGAGGATTGATACATTTTTCTTCTTTGGGATTATTTATCTTTATGGTCAATTTGACGGTCTTTGTTTTTGTCTAGGCCGGGGAATTGATCACTATAGATTTTACGATGCTCTTCGCGGTCCAAGCTCTGGCTCTTGTCCTTGTCAGCACCTCTGAAAGCACCTTCGTGGGGGAATTCTTCCGGACTTAGTTTGCCATCTTTATTTTTGTCGTCGTGATTAAATTGCTTAGTCCAAAAGCCAAGAAATTCTTTTTCAGTTATGACTTCATTGGCGTTGCTATCCATCATGCTCACCATATGACGGTTGAGCACTGTAATAGGCTTGATTATTTTGACATTATGATTGATCTCGGTTTCGCTTTTAAAGCTGCTTCTGAAGACCTCTAGGCTTTTGTCGTAATCGACATTGGGGACAATCCACATATTGCGAAAGAAGACATCTGAGCCCTTGTGATCCTGAATCATGAGCGGGCGTTTACCGTGTGCTTGATAAGCTTTATTCACCTGTCCGTAGAACCAAGCATCGTTGTGAATCAGTTCACCATTGTGGAAAATAGTGGCGCGCATGGGTTCCACAAGTTTTCCGTCATTATCGAAAATGGGAGCTTTCATCAAGATGTCGTAGCTCTGCCATTGTCCCGGAGGTCGACTAGCGTTGACTAGTGGCGGAGCCTGACCCCAGATGGAGCCACAGCTACCATCTGCAGTGGTGGGGTTTTTGTATGAATTCATGACCTGAATTTCATAGCCCGACATGAGGAAGATACCCGAGTTGCCATAGAGCTGACCGACGGATTTTGGATCATCGGATTTAGCCGCCATAAATTCGATGTGAATTCGTGCGTCACCGTAGGCATCTTTAGTAGCAAAGTTACCCTTGCCACGTTTCCAAAGACCCTTGGTTTCGGTTTCCCAATTGGGGTTAGACCACTTTGCGTCATCTAGTATGGTGGCATTTTTAGGTGTTTGAACTGCGGTTTCCGCAAAACTTTTTGGAGTGACGACTGCGGGGGCAGGGCGACGGCCATCATTTTTTCTCCAGCCGGCTCCGGGGATGAGGGGCTTAAGGCGCTTTGGCTTTTTTTGCGAAGTCAGCAAATTGTTGACGGTGTAAAAGATCGAGCGATTAAGAAGTTTTTTGTTATTTGCGGAGTTCATTTCTGGAAAGTTGATTTCGTAGACTTTATGCTTTTCTAAGGCAACTTTTATCTCGAGTACTTTCTTATCCTTGGAGAGCTTCATGGATTGAACTGGAAGATTTTTTTCATCTACACGATCAGAGCCATAGATGGCTGAATAATTGTAATGCCAGCTCTTCACTGCAGGGGTGACTTTTTTAGTCAAAGGCTCAGTGAAAGTAATTTTAAAACCATCTTTAGTTATATTGACTTCATAGATTTCAAAGGGAATTGTTTTGCCATCCCAAGACACTTTTTGCAGGGCAGTTCTCTTGCCACCCTGACTGCGCCAGCCACGACCAACTTGAGCCGTCCAAAGATTGCCATCTTTATCAAATTCCATTTTAACCGTTCCTGACTGCGTTCCCTTGAGAAACTGCACACACCAGCCCTGATAAGCCCCACCAACTTCTTCAATACCGCAGCGAATGAGGTTGGAGACTGATTGGTCACCGATGAAGAATTGATCTTTGAAAAAGCCAAACTTACCCTTGGTCGTATCCCACACGGGACTACCTGGCGAGTTAGAGATGTATGTGCGTGGTAGCCATATGGTGGGCATGGTACGAATTTTAGCAAAGTCCTCGTTTTTCATACTGAGGATTTTTTCTTCGCTGTAATCCGGGCGAGCAGCTAAACTGCCTGGATGGCCGTAAAACTTACCTTCTTGAACATGAAATAGGGCGCAGTCAGGCATCCAATCACCCTGATTATCCGTGATAAAAAGTTCATCCTGAGGGCTCATGCCGATACCACAGGGCGAGCGAAATCCACTGGCAATGGGATGGAAGTGACCTTGGCGATCAGAGCGGTAGACCCAGCCTCGGTAGGGCGCTGTGTAAACCATGACGCCGTGTTCACCAGGACGACCGGCGCGGACTTCTAGGCCTTTGCCGTCCACTTTGCGGGCGCTGAGGTTGAGGGAGGCGTACTTCCGACCCAAAGAATCAACCACTGGACCGAAATGATATTCGTGGTAACCCTTGGTATAACCGAAGTCAGCAGTAACGGTCTCAAATAAATCGGCTTTGCCGTCAGCGTTGGTGTCTTTGACGCGGGTGAGTTCGGGTTTTTGGGCTAGGTAATAGGCCTCTTCTTTTTTATCATAATAAATGCCATTGGGCTCCATGAGGTCTTCGGCAAAAAGGTGCCATTTCCCCTTAGTATATTCCCAGATTTGTCCTTCCCAGGTACAGATGGCAATAGTATCGTCATTCTTTTCACATACACCCAGAAGTGAAATAGAACCCTTGGGAAGAGTAATAGTATCCAGTTTGTAACCATCCGGGATTTGAGCAAAAACTGGAGTGCAAAGCACAGATAAAACGGTGAGTAAAAACTTTTTCATCATGGACTCCTAATTAAAATCTATTTTAAAATTGCTGTTAGTTTTGGGGCTACCGGTCATTTCGTGGACGAGTTCAAAGCCAGGAATGGCTTCTTTTGATTCACCTTTAAGTGAAAAACCTGTAGCTCCCAAAGGTGAAATAGTGACCTTGTGTTCTTTGCCGCCAATAGCAGTTTTGATAAGAACAGATCCGCCTTTTGATTGATAGGAGAGCATTTTAATTTTGTGCTTCGTATTGTAGCCGTGAAAATTCGAGGGGAGTTCTTGACCCATTATACTAGAAGGCAATGCACTTCTTGCATTGAGTGATGGCGTTTGATCTACGAAGGAGTTTTTCCATACTTTTTCAATCTTGCCACTATAGGGATTGTAGGCCACAAGAACTTTATTTGGCAGCAAGCACAAAAGCGTTCGCGGCGATATATCATGAACGTATTTGCGAATGACTTTGGCTTCAGCTCCGGCGCGAACCATTTTGGGTTCGGAACCTTCAAGGCTCTTGCCCATCAGAGTGAAATGACCTTTGCCTTCTTGAGTCATAGTCGCATGAAACTTGAGGGAGTGCTGCATTTTTTCATCGTGAAGGATTTCGATTTTGTGAACACCCTTGGTGAGTTTGAAGTCCTGAGCCTTGTTGAGAGATTTATTATTTTCATCCTGAAAGAGAACTTCTTTGCCGTTGATGTAAACCGCCGTGCGGCCAGCTTTACGAATACGCAGGCCGTATACACCATCTTCTTGGATGTAGAGATCGGCTTTTAAATGGGCGACGGCATCGTAACGGTTCTTAAAGTAGATGAGGTTTTCTTTGATTGATTTCTGCTCAAGTGATTCCACTGTTTTGAGGAGGTCGAGACTGAGCTTTTTCCCTTTGAAATGAGCTTTAGGGTAAGAGGACAACGCGAGTGAGCGCAGGCCTTTTTGCTTTGAAAGAATGAAGTCACGAGCTGCTTTTAAATCGTCTTCTTTAAAGAGCTGTTTGTAGGGAGCCATCTCTGTATTGGGAATGCCCTCCGATATGCTGTGTAAAACAGCATGCGGTGAATCGCCGTGTTTCCAGAAATCGTCGATGAGACTGGGACCAATACCACCATTCATATCTAGGCCGTGACAGATGTGGCAGACCTGTTTATATATTTCTTCGCCGCGCTTAATGGAATCGGCTACTAGAGTTTGGCAGAGAGTCCCAAGACTTATAAAAGTAAAGAGAAATTTTTTCATAAAATGCCTTTGTATTGAATTAGATTTTTTACTTCTAAAATTCTATACAAGATCAAAAGCCGAGGCGTTACAAAAAAATTATTATTGCGGTTTTTTATGAATGATAATTTCAATATTAGAGGGTATTTGAGCCATTTCTCTTTTGGAAAACTGCCCCTCATGTAAATGAAGTTTTTTGAGTTTAGTCAGTAAAGCGATTTCCTGACTATTGACGATTAGAGTGTGTTGAATATGTAGTTCCTCAATGGGCAGGTCCGTGATAGGCTTGATGTGAAATAGTGTATTGCCAGAGAGCTTGAGGACCTTTACTTTTTTAGATGGGAAAGTCTGCAGTTCAATGATTTTTGTGTTACTTAGGTCAGCTGCTTCAAGTGGCATAGCTCTCAAACCGATAGAGTTATAGATAGCGGTGTTGGACAAATCGATTGATTTAGCCGGAAAATTCATCAGACATAAATGGGAAGATAACCAAAGATTATTAGAGACGTCCAAATGACCGGTGGATTTATTGAAGTAGAAGTTGAGTAAGGCAGCTTTTTTAGGGCCGTGATTTAAAGTAATGACACCCTTACAAAACTTAATTCTATCATCGATATCAAGGTTCTGAAAGGCTTTGTAATGAATGATTTTGAAGTAGATATGACCATTATTGAGGGGTTTGAAATCTGTGAGTAAGTTAAGGTATTGGGAAATATTTAGGGCTGTGGAATCATCGGCTTTGATCTGACTGTATTTCAAGGCCAATTTTGTCATGGGATGTGTCGATGAATAAGCGGCTTTTTCATGCACTTTTAAAAAAGCTTGATATTCTTCTCTGATAAAATGGTTGTTAGCTTTGACGCGCCAGGCTTTTTGTAAATTTGGGTTACGATTGACTGCGTTGTCCGCAAAGCGCAGGCTCTCATCAAATTTACAGATATCAAAAGCATCTATGGCTCTTTCCAGAAACAAAGGGGCCGCATCGACGCCCATTTGTTTATTAAATTCCTGCTCGAGTTTGAGTTTTTCCTTGAGTTGGACTTCATTTTCTTTGGCAAGTTTAAGGTTATTGGACAGGGCTAGCAATGCGGTCGCTAGGATAAGTAAAGTGAAAATAGCCAAGGTGCTAAAAGCTTTGTGTCGCAAGAGTAAGAGTTTTAAGGCTTTGGCAAAAGAAGCTTCCTCTGCATCGGGCATAAAACCATTGCGATAAGCCAAAATATCTTTCTGTAAGTCCTGCACATTTGCATAGCGATCTTCGGGCTGTAGAGCCATCGCTTTTAAACACACGGCCTCAAGTGATATGGGGATTTGGGAATTGAGAGAAGTCGGTATGGGGAATTGGCATCGTGCCGTTTTGTCTAAAATCTCATCAATTGATTTGCCTTTAAAGGGTTTCTCTAGGCTTAGAAGAGCATAAAGCAGTGTGCCCAAAGAAAAAATATCGGTGTGAAAACCTTTGCGCATTTTAAGTTTGCTCGTTTGCTCGGGTGCCATATAGCCCGGCGAGCCCTTGACCGTTCCATGTATGGTATGATTTTCAATGTCGTGGTCCAATACTGAGCAGTATTCTAGGAGCAACTCGTCGCAGCAGGAGGCTTCCACATCGGCTAGCCCCCAGTCACAAAGCACTACGTCACCGTAACTACTTATACGAATATTATCTGGCTTGATATCTAAGTGAACCACTCCGACTGAGTGTGCGTAGGCAATAGCATCGCAGACTTTTAAAAAGATATCTAGGCGATTATTGAGCCCAGAGAATTCATTTTGTTTACCGGATTTTAGTTCATCTATGACTTCACTGAGTGACTGCCCGGCAATAAACTTCATCGTGAACCAAGGCTTATCTTGGTCGAGTCCGATATTATATACTGGAACTATATTGGGATGCTGAAGTGCCGCATTGAGCTTGGCTTCGCGTAAAAAGACTTCGACTTTTTGTGGGTCGCTACCATCTTTTAAAGTAGCCATGGCAACGCGACGATTAGTTTTGCGATTGTAGCAAAGATCAATACGCTTGAGGCCCCCTTCACTATAAAACTTAAAATCGGAGTAGACATCTTCAGTATTTTTGAGGGATTCACTTAGATTGGTCTCGGAACTATCGAAGGCCTCATCAAAAATATCCCCTAGTCCATCAGCGAAATTATTTTCGGGTGACATTTTAGCTTTCCAATTCAGAGTTGAGGCGAATAATTTCTTTGTGCATGGCTTTGCGAACGCGCATCTTGAAAACGCGCACCGAACTCTCGGATAGATCAAACTGATTTGCGAGTTCCGCATTGGAAATTTCATCTTTGACTGATGCCTCAAACACTCTTTGTGTTTGTTCTGAGAATTTGTTTTTTAAATTATCCCAGGCCAATTGGGCTATGTGATTCTTCCATTCGCGTTCGGAAATGATGTTGACTTCCGCCTCGGTCATGAGCTCTAATTTACCAATTATATCATCGTAATTGACATTGCTCTTGGAGTTTCTACTGGCTTTACTTTTAAAAAAATTGAAGACCGTATTGCGGATCATGACTCCCAACCATGTACGGAAGCGGCACTTATACTTTTCACGATCGTATTTAGAAATGTTTTTCCAGATCTTAACCAAAACATCTTGCATGAGCTCTTCAGAATCCTGAGAGCCTACATTAAAGCGACGAATAATTACAAAAATGTAGGGACTATAGTAGTGGACGAACTCTTCCCAGTTTTTCTCATCACGGGAATTTTGAAGCTTTTTTAAAAGTGTATAGCGCGTGTTGTTATCGGTCATATCATTTTTTAGGCTTAAAATTAAAGGAGAGACTCTAGGCAGAAGAATAGTAGTCTAATTATACATCGAATTTAATAGGTACTTACAAAAAAAACGATTTTTTATAAACTAAGAAGTGACTGATTATATTTCCAAGCAAAGCGAAAATTCTTTGAAAACTTATTTCTCGATGAGTTCTATATCTGGTCGCAACCATTTTAGCTGTGCTCTAGAAAATTGTTTTTTCTTGATAGTGATTTGTTTTAGCGTGGGGATTTTTGGAACGAAATTGAGGTATTTTATGGGGGTGTAACTAATGTCCAAACTGATAAGAGGATATTGTTCCAAGGGGTCAAGATTGTGAATAATATTTCCCGAAATATTAAGTGACTTTAGGTTTTTGCACTTCAAAGATTTAAGCTCAACAATTTGGGTATTACTTATATCTAGGTACTCGAGGTGATGACTCATAAAATTATTGCCATGATTAATTGAGGTATAGGAGGCATTAATTTTTTTGGCTGGAAAATTCCGTAAACAAAGTGCGATTTTAATCCATGGATTATTGGAGATATCCAAACTTTGAGTTTGAGGGTCGTAATTAAAGTTAAAAGCGTCTTGTGCCGTTCTTTTGTTCCTAAGGCCTATGACGTATTGGCAAAACTCAAGCCGTTCATCTAGAGAGATATCGCTGTAAATAATATTGTGAAGCAGTAAAGAAAAAGTTGTCATATCTTTAAAGCTGTGTAATCGCCTTAATAAATCGAGGCGCACTTCTTGTCGGGAATCAGTCGCTTCCGCTAATAAGGCTATTTTAGCTAAGTTGATCAAGCGACCTTTACTAACACCAGCTTTTGCTAGAGAATCAAGGCATTCTTGGTAATCTTCCATCGCAAAATTAAACTTAGCTTTTAATTCCCAGGCGGGCTTCATTTGATTGTCGCGTTCTAAGGCTTCCTTACAAAAACGTAGACCAGTTTGAAAGTCAAAAACTTTTAGGCTTTCCTCGGCACGCTCAAAAAAGAGAGGTGCAGAATCTTTCCCTCTCTGTAGGTAGAGATCCTGTTCCAACAGTAATTTTTCATTTTCCTTTTCAACAAACTGCTTAGAGAGGTCCAGATTGTGAACAAATACTAGAGCTAAAATTATCATTAGAGATAGTAGACTCATGACTAAGCCACTTCTCAATTTGTGGCGGTAAACCATCAGTTTGAGAAGTTTCAAAAAGGAGGCGTTTTCTGCGTAAGTTGCAAAACCATTGCGGTAGGCGTCGATATCTTTTTGTAAGTCTTCTACCGTTTGGTAGCGGTCTTCGGGCTTGAGCTGCATGGCCTTGAGGCAAACGGCTTCTAGAGAATCAGGAAGATCTGTTTGTAGTTTGGAGGGTTTGATGAAATCACATTTAGCCGTTGTATCAATGATGTCTTGAATATCGAAGCCTTTGAAGGGCTTGTCTAAAGTCAGTAAGCTATAGAGCAGGGTGCCAAGAGAAAAAATATCGGTGTGACGCCCTTTTCGAATTTTGACTAGAGATGTTTGTTCTGGCGCCATATAACCTGGAGTACCCTTCACAGATCCATCCAGCGTTTGATTGTTGAGGTCATGCTCGAGAATTGTACAGAACTCCAGTAGCTTTTCATCACAGGAAGTGGCCTCGATATCGGCTAAGCCCCAGTCACACAGAACGACATCACCATAATTACTGATGCGTATATTGTCGGGTTTTATATCTAGGTGCAATACTCCCAATGAGTGAGCATAGGCAATGGCGTCGCAAACTTTCATAAAAATATCGAGTCTATGACTGAGGGAGAAATTTGAGTTGTGATCTTCAAGATTTTTTGTTTCGGAAATAATATCAGCCAGAGATTTCCCTGCAATAAATTTCATGGCAAACCAAGGTTTCTCTTCCTCTATGCCCATTTCGTAGATGGGCACAATATTGGGATGCTGTAGGGCAGCATTTATTTTTGCTTCGCGTAAAAAAGCTTCTACTTTTTGAGAATTGGAAATATCTTTGAGTGTGGCCATCGCAACGCGCCTCCCCGTGCGGCGATCAGTGCAAAGAAAAATTTGTTTAATGCCACCTTCGCTGTAGGCATCATAATCGACAAAATTGTCACCCTCAAATTGCAGGGAATTAATGAGTGTGTTGTCCCCGGTCTCAAAGGCCTCGACAAAGAGCTCATTTATATCATCAAAAAAATGCTCCTCTTCCCGCATAAGTTCCTTACCAGCTGAGTTCTGAATTGAGGCGAACGATTTCTTTGGAGAGGGCTTTTTTAACACGCATTTTATAGACGCGAACACTCGCTTCTGCAAGCTCATATTTTTCGGCTATCAGAGAATTACTCATATCGCTTTTGAGTGTTTCTTCAAAGATTTGTCTATTGATGGTACTCAGTTCATCTTTGATGTTTTTCCAGGCGAGATTAGCAATGTAGTTTTGCCATTCTTTTTCAGCTATTTTATCAACTTCTGCTTCGTTGACTAAATCCATTTGCTCCAGGGCATCATTATAGCAGACATTTTGTTTGGAGTTCCGAACGGATTTTGATTTGAGGAAGTTAAAGACTGTATTGCGAATCACGCTACATAGCCAAGTGCGGAATTTACTTCTTTGTGCAGCTGGATCATAAGTACGGATTCCTTTCCATACTTTTATGAGCACATCTTGCATGAGGTCTTCGGAGTCCTCTATGTCGACTCTGAAGTTTCTGATGATTACATAAATGTAGCCAGAGTAGTACTCGACAAATTCTTCCCAAGAATTTTCATTTTTTGGGTCTTTGATTTTTTGTAGCAGTGTGTAGCGCGTATTATCAGTGTTTTTCACAGTTTAGTCTTTGTTTAAGTAAAAGTATTTTTCAATATACCGTTTACAGATTTCAAAACAATTTTCTTCTTATTTGAACTATGATACAAGTGACTGACCCTTGCTGTTACAAAGGGTTTTAAAAATACTCATTAATTTGCATGGAATTTATTTCATCGTGTCCCAATAAGTCCCATATACAGCTGAATTGGGGTTGGAATCCAAATCAATAAAAGTACCATCGCTTTTTTGTAGAGTTTGAAAGATTGTCATGGGGTCGGCATGACCATCGGCCATGAGGTAATTAGTTTTAGCTCCATGGTGACCAGAGTTACCCAAGATATCAAATTCAACCCCAGTCAATTTTTGATACTGCCCTTTGGCATAGTACTTATCATCGGCACCACCGAGGCGGACGTATAGCCTTTCGGTAAAAGCAATTCCACTTGAAGGGGAGCTAATCTCAGTCATTTTGCGACCATGAACTCCACGGCGACGGTGCCTATTACCCCCAGTACTAACCCATTGACTAATGACATAGTCACGAGGAAAAGCGTCATTGAAGAATGGGTGATCAGGGGTGGCAGGATTTGTGGGGCAGGTATAAAGGTCGGCACTCCCTTGGTAAGTATCTGAAGATAAATAGGAGGCAGATCTTTCAGTATCTGTGAGTGTCTCTCTTCCATCATAGCCAGATAAATGGTCATCATACGAAACGCCACCAGAATATATGCCAGGGAATTTATGGTCATTGTCCCCTGAAAAGGAAAAGCTACTAATGCCAATCTGCTTTAGATTACTCATACAGATAACCCTTCTTGCTTCACTTCGGACTCGGGCTAACTGCGGAAGTAATAAACTTGCCAAAATTGCGATAACCGCAATGACCACCAATAATTCAACAAGTGAAAATTTTTTCTTCATACCAAGCTCCGAGAGTAGTGTTTTCATAAAAACATTTTAAATAGTTCACTAGTTTAAGTATAGGATATCAATTGAGAATTAAATTGAATTATACAGTCAATGTTTTGTATTAAATATATATGGTTACAGTTGTTTATGTGTTAAAATTGGTGATGATTGTGGTTCATCTAGTCTTGTCAGTTTGTTTTATTAACTGGCAAGGGATAAATGTCGCTTGTTACAAAAAAATGAGATAATTTTAATTTAGTTTATTTATTGGTGTTTTAACCGCTTTTAACGGCCTGCATCCCACATGGTATTACGAGCATCAGAAGATGAAGGAATTTGGTCTAAAAGTGTGCCATAATAATTTAGAACTTGAGCATGACCGTCTGTAAACAAATAATTGAATTTTTCAAAATGGGGGAGTGGGTTTGTTGAAGTGGGGTTAGTTTGCATGCTGTAATGAGTTCCAGCAGTAATACTGCCCCAATGCACGCCCATGCGATTATTTTTATGGAATTGCTCACTAAGAAGAATTGTACTAGAAGGAGAACTCAAAGAATTTATTGCTCTAGAGATTTTTACATTATCATTTTGACCTCCAGATATGCCTGGATTTGATTTTTCAACATTAGCATTAGCGGTTCTATAAGCAGATATCCCATATGAACGTTTTGGGTTACCATTTCTACCCGCAATAGTATCTTCAGGACATAAATATAAAGGGTTGATTTGGTCAACTGTATTCATGGAAGTTGTCATTTCTGAATACGTCATACTATCACGACCATCATAACCTGCAATGAGGTCATCCCAACTGATGATATCGCCTCCATTTCTCCTAGTGTAAGGGAATTGACCGATATTATCGTCGGAGGTATACATCGTAAGAGAAATACCAAGTTGCTTGAGTTGGTTCAAACACGTAACTTGTCTTGCCTTAGCTCTCGCCTTACTTAGGCTCGGTAAGAGCAAGCTGGCGAGAATGCCGATAATGGCGACGACAACCAGTAGCTCAATCAGTGTAAATTTTTGCTTCATATTATTCATCCTTGTCAGTGGTTTTTAATAACTGACAAGGAATCAAATGAGCTGTTACATAAAATATGAAATCATTTGATTGATTTGATTAATCTAAAAGATTTACGATGGTGTAATAGGCTTTTGTGTTGCCGAGTTTTTCGCCTTTAGAATTGCTGATTCCGCTAAAATCCAGGCAATAAACTTTTTCTTTGACGAGGGGGCATTCGATGGTCAATGTTTTACCATCGGTGGCTAGTTTTACGGAACTCGCATTAATGTCTTCCAGGTCACTTTTTGGTGCGCCATATTTTCTGGAGTACTCATACCACCAGCGGGAGATCTTGCTCTGATCAATTGATTTTTCATCGATTTTTTCGGTGAACTGAACAGTGAAGCCGGACTTGGTGAGTTTTACATCGAGGATCTCAAAGGGAATGGTCTTTTTATCCCAGACGACTTTTTGTAGGCCAAAAGTTTTGGTGCCTCGTGCGGTCCAGCCACGGCTGGTTTGACCACTCCAGAGATCGCCATTTTTATCGAATTTGAGGCGGATATTGCCGCATTGAAGACCTGAGATAAAGTCGATGACACAACCTTGGTAGCGGCCTTTTACTTTCTGCAGGGTGACGCGGAAAATATTGGAGCGCGTTTGATCGCCAACGAAAAACTGATCCTTGAAGGGGCCGAATTTTCCCGAGCTATCAATCCATTCGGGGTTGCCGGGAGAGTTGGCAACTTCTTCTTGGGGAATGTAAACGACGGGAAGAGTGCGGAGCTTATCAAATTCTTCGTCAGTCATTTTTTTGAGTTTTTCTGGAGTGAAGTCATCGCGATCTTGAAGTGAAATGGGGTGACCATAAAACTTACCGGGGAGGATTTGGTGCATAGTTGAGGTGGCAACGTAATCACCCTGATTATCGGTGTAAAAGATTTCGCCGGCAGGATTTCTGCCCAAGCCAGCAGGAGAACGGAGACCGGAGGCAATGGGAGTGAATTTCCCCTCAGGTGAGACTTTGTAGGCCCAGCCACGCCAATCACCTAAACTGGCCATGGCACTGAGTTTGAGGCCTTTGGCAGTTGGACCAGCGGCAGTACCGAGGGTTCCGATGTAGTTGCCGTCATTATCTTTTACACCACCAAAGTTAAATTCGTGGTAGTTATTGTGGAACTTGAACTCTCGAGTGAGTGGAATGTAAAGGTCTGCTTTGCCGTCATTATTTGAGTCGATGAGGCGCGTCATTTCCGGTTTTTGAGTCACGACAATGGAGCCATCGTCATCCAGTACTAGACCACAGGGTTCGTGAAGACCCTCGGCAAACTTGTGCCAAGTTTTATTTTTGTAAACCCAAACATCCCCGTAGCGAGTGGCGCAATACATATTGCCATCTTTATCGGTGTCGAGCCCGGTAATGTGAAAGAGAACATTCGGGGGTGTTTCGATAGTTTGAATGCTATAGCCTTTTGGACTGGCGATAGAGCTCATAGCTAGAGTGAGTAATAGGAGTGAGGAGATGAAGTATTTCATTATTTTTTCTCCTTTACGGGAATTGCGATGGTGAACTGATTTTGTTTATCGGGGCTAGGAATAAAGCTATTGCCCTTAATTGTGCCATCCTTTGAACTCACTTTTAAACCCTCGGGGATAAGTAAACTCAAGCTCTTATTATTAGGGTTTTCTAGAGTGTAGGTAAGTAGTAGTGACTCGGCATTGAGCTTGCTACTAATTTCAAGTTTGGCTTTAGCATCACTAAAGATGAATTTAGGCTGAGGATAGGACGAATAGCCGCGATAAGTCATTTTTATATCTTGTTGATTGATTTGGGCTTTGATGGCATCTCCAAGTTTAATCTGAGTCTTAGCAAGGGGGATTGAGTCGTGTTGGCCACGCTCATTGATATTGGGGCCAATATCAAGAGATTTTCCTTCCCAAAAGGCCGTGATTTTGGCATTGTTTGGATCAATAATATAAGTCGTGCGGTCAGCGTGATTAATGGCAATGCTCTCTGCAGCATAATTTTTTATGCGTTTGCGAATGATTTTAAAGGAATCACCGGCTTCAACAATGTGGGCTTTATTGATGGAGCGACGATAGGAGTCAATAGCTAAGGGGATTCTAACTTTGCCAATGAGATCCATATTGAAGCTTGCAAAGCGGAAAATTTTGATAAAGCGCAATTCAAAATCATGGGCTCCTGCACTGAGTTGTAGAGATTCTTTAAAGCGTTTACGTTTGTCGAGTGTAAGAGGAACTTTCTCACCGTCAATAAAGAGTTCAAAACCCTCGCTTTGACGGAACATACCTACGAGCTTGAATGAACCCGCAGCATGTTCAGGAATAAGTAATTTTCCTTTATAGGACATGGCGAATTGATCGACTTCGGGCAATTGAAAGTTGGGGTAGGGGAGTTGAGCCTTTCCAGTTTTACTGGGTGTAGCGCTGTCCCAGTTTATGCTAGTTTCCATATTCACATCGTGATAAATTTTGTATTCTAAATCCCTGAGTCCTTCCTGGCGCGACATAATAAAGTTGGTGATATCTTGAATTTGATCGTCATTGTAGAGCGCACCAAAGGCAATCATCCCTTTATCGGGAAAACCATCTTTGATTGTTTTGGAAATATCCTGTGGAGTACTACCGTGGATCCATTCGTGATCTTTTAGGTTGAAGCCGACACCGCCTTCTAGGTCTTTTCCATGACAGGAAAAGCAGATGTTATCATAGAGTGCCTTGCCGCGATTGACTGAATCATTATCAAAGGCAAAGAGTGAACTTGCTGTTAGCAAAAGAGATGGAAGTAAAGTTTTTATCATGATGAACCTACTTTTTGATTAGCCAGATATTGCGGTATTGAATTTTATTGCCGTGCCCCTGTAGACGAAAGGGACCAGGTTTACCCTCGGGAGTTTTGCGGTGTCCGCCAGTTTGCGCAGGAATTTCTGTTTTGTCGTGGACTAGAACGCCATTGTGCTTAACCGTGATGTAAGCACTTTTTATTTTTTTACCGTCTTTAAAAACGGAGTTCGTAAAGTCTATATCATAGGTTTGCCAGGTGAGGGGTGGGTAACACATATTGATGCGAGGTGGGGCTGTTTTATAAATACCACCACATTCACTATGGATGCCATCAAGTCCAAAGGAATCGAGAATTTGTAGCTCGTAATCCCAAACATTATAGATGCCGCTATTACCGCGCTTAGCGCCGCGGTAAGAAGGCATGTAGGGCGTCATGAACTCTACGTGAAGGTGATAATTATTGAATTTTTCTTTTGTGTAGAGATCCTTCGCATCAGTGTGAAGTGAGCGAGTTTCTTTATCTATTCTCCCACGAGTAAATGCATCAATATTACTCCCATCAAATAAAATAGTGGCGCCGTCGGGTGCTTTTGTCCCCATAGTAGGACTCGAGCGATGAACTTTTTTAAGTTCGTGACTTTCATCCTTGAGTGTAATAGTAAAAGTATTTTCATTGATTTTACCTGAGCCCTGAGTGTGTCCCGTTGGAGGGAATTTTTTCACAGGAGTAAAGAGCTCTGGCTTTGGAGCATAGTACTTTTTTGGGCCCTTTTTAGGGGATGTGAATGTTACAGTTTGTCCTTGTTGAACGCCATTCATGATAGTTTTATTTTTTTCGTCCCAACCATTACCTGGAAGACCTCCGGGATAGATGACTGCAGAGAATGAATCATCTCCTAAAGCAATAATTTGAGCGCCGTAAGACTCGCCTTGGTATTCACCTTGAATTTGGTAGTCTGCTAAGGTTTTAGCAAGCTTTGGGTTTGTCCAAACAGTTTGTTCATCTGCGAGTAAATTTAGGCTGAGTATCGTCAGCAAAAGAGTAATGAACTTCATGAGTTTTCCTTAATATTAATTCAGTATACTCATTTAAGACAAGTAAATGAATACTCATGTTACAAGTCCTTTAAAAATACTGGATTTAAATTCTTCTCAAGTCAGAGTGAGAAGAGAGGAAAATTCCTATGGGTTGATTGATGCCTTATTGATGAAATTTCTTTCTATAAGCCTTAGGAGTAACCCCAGCCAACTTTTTAAATTCACGGGTCATATGGCTTTGATCAGAGAAGCCACAGTCAAAAGCAATGGAGCTCAAGGGCTGAGCAGATTCTATGAGTAAGCGAGTGGCCATTTTATAGCGAACTTCTTTGATATAAGCGCCAGGAGTAAGGCCGAATTGCTTTTTAAAGCGGCGTAGAAAAGTACTGACCGACATGCAGGCTTCTTGAGCTAAATCTTCTATTTTGATGGTTTTATTAAAATCCCGTTCAATGATATCTAGGACGGGCTGAAATTCCTGTAGGGGACTAAGTGCATCAAGTGTTTTCACACTATCGCGAGTAATGCCAATTAAACCAATGATTTTGCCATTTCTATCTATGACGGGGAGTTTAGTGGAGACGTGTAAACTAACTACACCATCTCCTGAACTTACGGGTTCACTTATTTCACAAACTTTTTCCCCTGCAAAAATTCGTGCATCATCCATCTCGTAGCGAACGGCCAGCTCACGGCTGACCATATCGTAGTCGGTTAAGCCAATAATATCTTCTAATTTATCATAACCGAATAACTTGAGAAAGGCTTTATTGGCTTTGATAAAGCGACCTTGGCAGTCCTTAACAAAAAAATAAGTGTCACTCATATATTCAAAAAGCTGCGAGACACAAAAGGGCTCTGCGCTATCTAAAAAGTCCTTAGCGTATTGAATTTTCTCTGTACTGCTCATCGTCATGAACATAAGTTGACTCTTAATTTGGGAATTAAAACCTCTGAAGAATGAGAGCATGAAAATTTATTTCAAAACTTTAATCTACATACTTATTTCTCGACTTATTTTCTTGCGATGAGCGTTGATAGATAATTCTTATTGACCGTAATAGGCATCTGAGCCGTGTTTGCGTTGGTAGTGTTTTTTTAAGATATGAGCAGGTATAACGGGGAGTTCTTGACTTTGCAGACTTCGCACCGCCATTTCCGCGCAAGATTCCAAGGCGACACTATTTTTGAATGATTCCATGGGCGTTTTTCCCCAAGTGAAAGGAGCATGATAATGAAGTAGAGCGGCGGGAACTTCGAGTGCTTTTATTTCATGTTGATTAAAATGTTCGACAATGACTTTGCCGGTATTTTTCTCATAATCATCTTCGACTTCGTCTTCATTTAAGGCCCGAATTAATGGAACACTTCCACAAAAGTGATCGGCGTGAGTCGTCCCTGAACAAGGAAGTTCACGGCCGTGCTGACATAAAGTTGTGGCAAATAAACTATGGGTATGGGTGATGCCCCCTAATTCAGGGAAAGCACGATAAAGGTAAAGGTGAGTAGCAGTATCCGAAGAAGGCTTGAGTGAGCCCTCAATAATATTGCCCTCTAAATCGAGTACGACTAAATCATCTACAGTCATTTCTTTATATGAAACTCCGCTAGGTTTGATGACGACATGACCGCTTTCACGTTCAATGCCACTAACGTTACCCCAAGTGAGTTTAACTAAACCACTGGACTCGAGAAGCTTATTGGCTTTTAAAACATCTTCTTTAAGTTGCTCAAGCATGGTGAGCTTCTTTTTGAATCTGAATTAGTCTTTTCATGACTCCAAATAAATCATCTTGGCTACCTGCAACACCAAAGGCTTCGTAGAGCTGGCTATAAAGTGCATAGAGTTGTTCATATGTTTTTACTTCTGTGCTTTCAGGTAGGTATTCACGACGACAATCATTGGTCATTTGTTTTTGTAGCTCAAGGACAGCCATATTTTTACTTGCGGCCGCCGCAAAAATGCCCGCGCCAAGGGCACAAGTTTGTTCGCTATCGGCGATGCGCACTGGGCGATTAAAGACATTGGCATATATCTGCATCATCAATTCGTTTTTTTGAGCTAAGCCACCACAGCAAATGATTTCTTTCACTGCAGTTCCAGACTCTTCCAATCGTTCAATAATTTTGAGGGCGCCAAATGCCGTGGCCTCAATCAAGGCACGGTAAATTTCATGTACTTTTGTGTGCAGGCTCTGACCTAGCATTAAGCCACTGAGCTGCATATCGACTAAGGTACAGCGATTGCCATTATTCCAATCTAAAGATAGTAAGCCACTTTGACCCGCAGACATTGCCGCGGCTTGCGCAGTCATGTTTTTAAAGACCTCATCACGGTTTTTTCCGTATTCATTTGTTCCCAAATGATTGACTAACCACAAGAAAAGGTCTCCCACCGCGGATTGACCCGCCTCAATTCCTATAAAACCAGGAATCACAGAGCCTTCAACGAGGCCGCATACGCCAGCAATGGGCTGCTTCGACTTTGAAATCATCAGGTCACAAGTGCTCGTTCCAACAATCTTTACTAAACTGCCTTCCTTAATACCTGCACCAACAGCACCCATGTGAGCATCAAATGCTCCCACGGCAATGACCGTGCCGGTTTTTAGGCCCGTGCGTTCGGCCCATTCTTCACAAACGTAACCCGCAATCTGATCAGACTCTAAGGCCTCATCATAGAGTCGATCTCGTAAATCACTCAAAGCAGGATCTAATTCATTTAAAAATTCTTTGTCTGGTAAGCCTCCCCATTCATTTGCATACATGGCTTTGTGTCCAGCTGCACAAATACTGCGCTTTATAGCCTTGGGCTCGCGAATTCCAGCTAAACTTGCGGGTAAAAAATCACAGAGTTCAACAAAGCTATGAGCTTTCGCATAAGTAGCTGGATCGATATTTTTTAGACGCAAAATTTTGGCCCAAAACCACTCACTTGAATAAGTCCCACCACAGCGCTCGAGATATTGCGGACGAAGTATTTTGGCTTTTTCACTTATTAAATTCGCTTCTTGGTGTGATGTGTGATCCTTCCACAACCAAGCTTGAGCGTTGAGATTTTCTTTGTCTTCTAGACCTAATGCTTGCGCATTGTGATCAATGGGAATGACGGTACTTCCAGTTGTCGCACAGGTGAGCGCAATGACGGCCTCACTGCGAAAGTCACTAAGATGAATTTTTGCTTGTTCGATGACAGATGAAATAATGAATTCCAAACCATCCAGATAATCGGCAGGACTTTGGCGTGCCAGATGGGGTGCCTTTGCACTCAAAAGTACGCCTTGTTCTCCACTGGGGTAATTATAAACGGCAGAGAAGAGTTCATCTTTCGCGCCCACTTCAATAAGTACAGAGCGACAAGAGTTGGTGCCATAATCTAAACCAATCACATATTCTTTCATCATTAATTCACCATCATATTAAATATCATAAATTAATCATATAATTATAATTATATTGTCTATTTAGTTCAATTTTTTGAATATAATCGTCATCGGTTTTTGTTTATAGTTGGTGAATAGTGTTATTAATTTCGAAATTAAAAGCCTCACCTTCACTTGTTTTGAGCTTAGCTTTGATCGACATACACCGACTCGGTTTTAAATTAGGACAAGTTAAGCTGAGCGTTTTTTTGTCTTGGCTCAGGGTGATCTTTGTGATATTCACTTGCTGCACGTTTTTATGTGGTGAACCATAACTTTTAGTTCGTTCAATATGCCATGACTTGATTTCAATATCCGATTCAGAAACTTGGCCTAGTGATTCAGGGAAATCCAAGATGATTTGCTTGTCAGCAGTTCTAAGTCCCGTGGGCATGAAGAGCTTTTTATTCGTATATCGAACGCGATAAAAACCGCCAAATTGACGTTTATTAGATGCCCAGGAGAACATGCCTAGGGAGTAGAGTTGGCCATCAATGGGATTGAAGCGGCCACGCATAATTCCTGTTAGGAAATCCATGTTGGGGACTTTTACCTGTCCGCCTTGCTTTTGTCCATTTTTTTCCTCTATAAGATTGAGGAAAATCTGGCCCATGCCATAAGATAATTCTAATAACTCACCATTTAGAGGACCCCAACGTTTTGAATCTACCCACATGAGTTCGCCGGGAGAGCGATTGAACTTGTTGGTCAACCAGATCATGGGTTCTTTCATGTCTGAATCAGCACTGCTTTTTGCCTTGTGATAGCCCATGAAATTACCATAAAAGCCACCGGCTTGGACCCAGTTGATGCGGTTTTTTGGAGTCCAGTGCCCCTCTTGATCAGTGACAAAAAAGCTACCATCATCATTGACGCAAACGCCATTGGCGGCTCTAAAGCCGTTGGCAATGATTTCGGTTTTTGCGCCATCCGCAGAAACTTTCAATAAGGTACCATGGTGGGGAACTAGGCCTTCTTTTGCGTGCATCGCAGATTTAGCATAGTAGAAGTTTCCCTCTTTGTCAGTTTGTAGACCCATAGCAAATTCGTGGTAGTGCTCGGTAACCTGGTGATCGTTGTTGAAATTTTCGTAATAGTCAATAGCACCATCATTATTGAGATCGTTTAGAATAGTAATTTGATCGCGACAACCCACATAGATTTTCCCTTTAAAAACTTTTAAGCCTAAGGGCTGATAGAGACCAGTGGCAATACGCGTCCAGGTAACTGAACCTGATTTTTGTTGGACTTTATCGACTCGCCAAACTTCGCCTTCCCAGGTACAAACGAGGGCACTTTCCCCATTGTTAATAAAGTCAATGCCAGTAAGACGCATCCAGCTTTTTCAAGGGTTATTTTGAGGGAGTAGGAATTCATCTTTAACATAAGCGAAGTTATCATCCGCGCGCTTGATTTCACCTGTGATTTGTTGTTTCCATGTATTAGGGCCGCCAACTGTATATGATTGAAGATCTAATTTCATATTTGCGAATTCCGCAATTTTGATGTCCTCTCTACTGAGTAGAATGGCGCCTTTAAATTCATTTTGTCCGACAGGAATTTTAAGATAATGAAAACCAGCTTTTTGATAAAGTTGGAATTGGCCGGAAGAAATGACCTGACATTTTAAGGAATCGGGGGCTAGTCGGTGGACGAGCTCTTTTTGAATATTGCTTACATTTAATGTACGTTGAAGAGTCTGGCTATTTTGATCCCATTTTACATAATCAAGCACCTGTGATTCTCCTACGGTGTAGTGATTAATTCGTTTGTCACCAAAGTGGTAAAGTCCTTTGTAATGCGCCCACTTTCTTGGTAAAGGTCCATACCTGCGCTTATCTTTAGCCAGAAAGCGAGTGTCATCCCAAGAGCCGTTTTCAGGATTTGCCCACCCGGGACCTTGGGGGTTGGCGTAAAGCAATTCTCCTTTTATCGCAGGGTGGGTTCCGTGTGATCCGTCGAAGGCTATACTCCTCCAATCGATGAAATCTTTTCCTTCCCAGACACCGGCTAATTGTAGAGTGTCTTCGTCAAAAATCGCCCATCTATTACCCTTGGAAACTCCGCCATCACCTTGATCCAGGCGACTCACAATCCCCTTTTTTACAATATTATTTTTCTCCAATTCCAGTGTCATGCTTAAGCTATCACCAAAATTCATGTCTAGGTAGGGTTTTGCTGGAGTCTTTTTAACTACTTTAGTCTTAGAAATAACTGGCTTTGGAAGTTGATCGAGGTATTCGGGGGTGATCTTAAAGTACTGAGAATCATTTCTACCAAAAATTTGAGTTTCGCGTATGTAGTTGATGACATCCATTTTTTGCTGATCAGTCATCCAGGCCTGAGGTAGCATTTGGCCGTAACCATGGGTGAGAGTATTATAGATACTTAAGGGATCAGAGCCATTTTTAAACTGCCCTTCATGGAATTTGATTGCGGTTGGTAAGGCGCCATCTTTTGAGGTGTCGCCATGACAGGTGATGCATAAACCATTATAGACTTTTTGCCCCCGTTTCATACTTAATTCGCTCCAAGAGGAAATTTCTTTTTTTAGGTCACTACTAGGACGTGGACGAATTTGTATATTAGCGAAATGAAGATCGCCACTTTGAGTCTGGAAAGTGATTTTTTCACTTGCGGTTGGCTTATCATTTTTCCAGGAGATATCGCATTTATTAACAAAATTTTGAAAGCTTAAGCTCTTGGGATTTGGCAATAGTTTTTGAGAAAAGGCGACTTGCTGAATAGCTCCAGAAAAGGCGCCACCAAAGTTATCCGCCGCTTCTCCAATTTTGAAGACGAAGCTTTCTTGGTCGGGAGCTGAAAAGTTTTTGCGCTCAGCTAACTTTTGACCATCAGCATAGAGTGTCACAGTACCATTTTGATTGCTGACTACAACACTATGCCATTTGCCATCATTAAAATTTTTGCCAGCTCTTATTTCTCCTAGCCAGCCGATATCGTAAACTAGCTCTCCATCTTCGAGATAAAGAGCTTTGCCTTTGGGGATCCAGCGACCTTCGGCATTACATTTAGAGAAGATCGTACCGTTTTTTGTCGTCTTAAAGCGGGTGAAGAAAGTGAAATCTTTTTTGCCACTTAGATCAATTCTTTTACTCACTTCTGGAGAGAAATGATGGGGGAGATTTTGGCTTGATTTGAGCGTGAAATTTTTGCTTTCTTTAGCATCAAGCCAAAGCCTAACTTTGCCTGAATTACCTTCAGCTTTTTGAAAGTCAACTTTTACTGAATGCCATTTTCCAGCTTGCGTGAGCCTGGGTAAGTCGACACTAAATTCAGAGTTTAATTGCAGTAGAACTTCACTAGGCGTGTGAGTCTTTTCACTCGCGTAATCAAAAGTGAGTTCATAATTTTTATATTTTTGATCAAAAGAAAAATGCTTCTCATTTGAGATGACTTTCTCTGAAAGTTTACTTGCTCCTAGAACTAGTTTTTTTTTGAGCCGGGATTTCCACGACTTTTTCTGAAGGTGTAGGGCGGAATGGCCATTTGGGAGACTTCGGAACATCAGGGTAATAAGGTGATTGACCTAAAGCAAAAGTTGTAGTGTTTAGCTTTCTTTGGCTCCATACTTTACGATCGAAGCCATAGAAAGAAGGGTAGAAGGGGTCAACATAATCCACCGTAGCTTTTTTGGGAACATCTTGGCCCAGTAGAAAATATGTGGCATTGATTAGCATGCGACGCAGGTCTTCGTTAACGAAATCCACGGAACCTCCCATTGTTGTGGTGAAAGTGAGTCCCGCTTTACCAGCTTTAACTTGATAAGGGTGAAGCCAAGCCAGTGGCTGCATGGGCTTGTTTTGTTTGCCATTTACATTTTTTGAACTTGGAGAGAGGTTTTCTGTAACGGCTCCGCGCATCAGAATAGTATCTTTATCAGTGAGGTTACGGACGCCGTAAACATCACTTGGACCAAAGACATCTTTAACGCTGTTAAGAATGGGGTGAGACGCATTTTGAGTTTCTATTACACCTCGAGAGCCTTGACCTTTGTGGCGGCCATGATGGCTAACCCAGCCTTCGCCGATGATTTTTGGGCCAAATTGATCTAAAGTGAGATCCTCAGTCAATTTATCTTTACCCTTAAAACCATGAGTTGAGGTACGAATGCCAATGATCGGCTTGCCGTCGCGCAAGAATTTAGCGATGATTTTTCGGTCGGCTTCATTGGGACGTCTAAAACGTGTGCCAATGATCATGAGATCTGCCTCGTTGAGGTAGTGCCAGCCTTTAACATTTGTTTGCGCATTGGGGTCAATGTACTGATTTGTCTTGTCCCAAGGGAATAAAACGACGCAGTTAAAGCCATGATGCTTGGCTAAGATTTTTCCCAGCATGGGCATACTTTCTTCTGTTCGGTATTCTTCATCGCCTGCGACAAGAACGATGGTTTTAGCTCCTTGCTGACCTTGGAACTGTAATACATTTTGGTCGGCGGAGGCTAGTAATGAAAACAGTAATAAAAAACTTAATCTAATCATCATAATTGTTATAAACCTTTTTAGAATTAATTATTCATCACTATAAGTGATTTATGTACGAATAATTGAATAATTAATTCATTTTTTATAACAAAAACTTTAGGATTTTATTCCTAAATAAATAGTTAGTGCAAGTCTCTAAAGACCTTCTTAAAGAACGTGATTTATTGATTTGAGTCCCACATGGAGCCAATACTCCAACCAGGGTCTGCCATTGATCCACTTGAGGTCATTAGGGTTTGCCAAAAAGTCATTGTTTTGACACTGCCATCAACCATGTTGAAGTTTGAGCCGTCAAGACCTTCATGATTAAGTGTTTTATTTTGGAACCATCCAGGATACATCAGAGAGTCACCACCATGACCAATAATTCTAGCAGCAGATGAAATCTCTACCATGGCAATGGTTCTGGTCGTATTATTAATTGCAGTAACTTTTTGGGCTTTAGTACTAGCTCCACTTAAGGCAACACCTCGTGCCCAACCCGTCAAGTTACCGTGACCATTAATGGCCCTAAAAGTTAAGCTATAACTTGCTGTGAGTACATCTGTGCCGGTCCAATGGACGCGTTGAATATCATCGCTAGGACAAGCGTAGGAGCCACTGTTATGGCCATCTGATTTAAATAAAACGGGGTACTCAAGTTCAGATCTAGTAGCTTGGCGGCGACCATCGTAGGGGTTGAGTAAGTCATCCCATGAATAATGATTTGGGTTGGCGGTGCGTGAGTAGGGATAAACACCGTCGTGATCTTCATGATACATGAACATAGCTATATTAAGTTGCTTCATGTTATTTTTACAAGTTGCCATTTTTGCCTTATCTCTAGCTGTGGCTAAACTCGGTAAAAGAAAAGAACCCAAAATACCAATGATGGCTATTACGACGAGTAGCTCTATTAAACTGAATTTTTTCATTTTAACCTCACTATATTAAGTATTTTAATTCTTAAACAATTTATTTTTTCTGTTGATACAAACTTTTAATTTTTTTGTGAAATTTTTAGAACTTCTATACTTTGAAATATACTACAAATAGTAGTCAAATGCAATTTTTCTGTTAATTTGATGTTTATAAACAATGTTTATATATACATATTTGTATATATGACTTGTGTGGTTTCTCTCAGGATTAACAAAAAAATGACTTTATTCTTCTATAGCTATGATCTTCATGACTTTAGTGTAGGGTATAATTACGGAGACCTTTATGACTTACCCCGAGCTTCCAGCTGCAACTTTAGCTGAGTCCCATAAAAACCTTGCTCAGGAGCGTAAGATTAGTAATTTATTACTGCTCTTTCTAGACTTTTATATTTCAGAAGAAGACTTTTGCGAACTAAGCAAAAATAATTTTGAACATAGCAATTTAGTGGAGACCATTAATGACTTAAATCATTATGGATACCAAGTCCAAATGCCGAAGACTGCCGATGAATACAGATCGGTAATTTATCCGGCACTCATGGATGCTCACGCCAAGGCAGGATATTATGGTGTACAAATCCCCGCAGGGGGAATACCCTTCGATGAAAACGGAAATCTGACTGATAAAGCCGTGAGGCTGATTCAAGAGCAAGTCAAAATCATTAAAGAGGCAGGCTTAAATATTTCTACAGTGGGTGGCTCTTGGGATAGCGATTGGACGCAATGCATAAAGCCTCAAGCTCAGGCGGCTAAAATCATGGATTCAGACTTTCTCTTCGGACCTTTCTCAACACCCTTTTTACTCTTTCCAGAAGGAGTCTATGGTCAGGCTGCAGCAAAATGGATAAAAAATCAGCACGAGAACTTTAGGCAAAAATTCAGAGAAGAAATCGGTCCTTATTTGCAGTCTTTGGGAGTGCGCTTGTGTGAAGAACCCTTACAACGCTTTGAACGCATGCCAGCACATTTACGTGAATGTAGTGAACTCGCTTTAAAGGAAGGTATGGATGGATTCAGTGTGATGATTGATACCTGTCATGAATTTGCCGATGGTGCAGGGCCGGAAGCGTACAGAACTTATGTGAAGCAATTGATAGATGCTGGAAAATTGAATGGGGCGCACATTTCCGCTCTTCATCGAGGTAAGATTTATGAATCCTGGTTTAACGAGCAGTTTTTCAAAGACTTCTTCAAGCCCTTGTTTGAACAGGGCTTTACTGGTGAAATTGCCATCGAGACTTTTGATGCGACTCAGCCCGTTGTGGAAGTCGCAAAAATTAACCGAGAGAAATTTAAGCACCCCGTTGGCGTTATGATCAATCAACTGCACTACGCCTGTGAGATGATCAAGGATTTATAAAAGCTTAGAACCCCTTAATTAAGGGAAGTTAAGCTTCCTTAGTCGCCTAGTTCAGGGTTAGAAACACCTTGCTATGAGAATTCGAGAGGAAGCGAATTCCTTTTTCAGAAAAAATGGGTGTAACAAAAATGGAATGACTTTGTATCTTATTCTAAACAAGAATAAGGAAATTTTTTGAATCATTTTTTTAGGCTTTTATTTGCTCTCATCCTAATGAGTTTAGATCTTTTTGCGGCGGGAAAAACAAATGTTATTATCTTTTTGGCAGATGATATGGGCTATGGCGACTGCGGAGCATTTAATCCCCAATCTCAGATTAAAACCCCTCATATTAATCGGCTTGCGAAAGAGGGTATGAGCTTTGTTGATGCGCATTCGGCTTCTGTGACTTGTACGCCATCACGTTATGGCTTGCTTACGGGAATTAATCCCATGCGAACGGGGGTGTTTAATACCTTACTGAAGACAGGACGTCCGATTATTGATGTCGATGAAATGACAATCGCAGATTTATTTAAATCTGAGGATTACCAGACTTGGATGGTGGGCAAGTGGCATTTGGGTTTTCAAGTTAAAAGCAAGGCACGTGATCTCACACAGGCTTTACAGGGCGGGCCCTTGGATCGTGGTTTTGATTATTTTTATGGCCTAGCATCATCTGCGAGTTCATCACCACTTTATTTTATTAGGGGAAAACGAGTTGAGAAGCTTCCGACTCTTCATGTGGAAACCGACAAATTTCTTGCATCGGGTAAAAAATTGACAGTAAAAAATCAGCTTCCACAAGGGCTGAAATTAGAGAATATTAGTCCCAAACTCTGTGCAGATGCGGTGGGCTTGATTGAACAATATGCGAAGTCCGCAAGAGAAAAGCCCTTTTTCCTCTATTATGCTTCAATAGCTCCCCATCAACCTTGGGTGCCAAGTGATAAATTTAAAGATAAGAGTGGATTAGGTATTTATGCGGACTTCGTCATGCAAATTGATGATGAATTGGGGCAAATCAATCAAGCACTTAAAAATGCCGATTTAGATGATAATACCTTATTAATTTTCACGAGTGATAATGGCACGGGACCAGGTGCGCACCATCTGATGGCAGAGAAGGGGCATTATTCTTCAGGGGAACTACGAGGTTTGAAAGCTAGTTCCTATGAAGGAGGGCATCGTGTTCCTTTTATTGCTAAATGGCCGGGAAAGATTGAGGCTGATTCAAAAAATCAGTCAATCATTAATGGCACGGACTGTTTTGCGACTTTCGCAGAATTATTGGGAGTTGACCTCAAAGCAAAACACTCTCAAGTCACTCCTGATAGCTTTAGTTTTTACAAAGGCTTACTAGATAAAGCTTACGAGTACAAAGGTCTTCCCATGGTGGTGCGTAATAGCATTCGCATGGGGGATTGGAAGCTCATTTCTACTCGTGGCAAAAAGCCATTTGATTCACTACAAATGAACGATTTTGAGCTCTACAATCTCTCCTCAGACCTCGCCGAAAGAGACGATTTAAAATCATCTCACCCCGAGCGAGTTCAAGAAATGCATAAAAGCTTAAAAAGCTTTATGGATCAAAGAGAGTTGAAAGCGAGCAAATAAAAATTTCTGTTATTTAACAGGAGGGCCAAAAGCATTGATCATGTTAATGGATATGGAGCGGTCAGCTTTTAGGTATTTAATGCGTAAAGCATCACAGAGGTAGGCTTTATCCAAAACGATACCATGTTCAACACCAATGGCTTCTTCTTGATGGACTTTTATCCATTGACCATTGACGCATAATTCAACGGCAAAAGCGGTATCGGGACCTGGGTTTTTCCCATAGGAACCCTTGGCAATTTCGATTTGTCCAATATTGGCAGCTTTCAGAAATTCTAATTCAATCCAAGGTGATTTATCATTGATGGCGGGCTGCCAAGCACTGCGAACGAGGGTGCCTTCCGAGAAAGTTTTGGGATCACCTGCAACGACATTGGCCGCTGCCATTTTGCTCGAGCGTTCACTCGAGGCACTGACCTTAGCACCCATAGTGTAAGAATGTTTTTCTGCAGTAAACACAACGGGAACTTCTGATGCTTGACGATCGAGTTCCAGAGCAATAATTGTATCATAATCGTGTTGGTCTTCCTTGGCGATTTTCAC
The DNA here is from genome assembly GCF_028745505.1 of Lentisphaera marina. GTDB lineage: Bacteria > Verrucomicrobiota > Lentisphaeria > Lentisphaerales > Lentisphaeraceae > Lentisphaera > Lentisphaera marina. The sequence goes on from NZ_JAQZZL010000001.1 coordinate 666,580, forward strand.
TTTAAGAACACCTGATTTCTGCTCTACTTCAACATTCCCACCTGTGAGTGCTCGTGCTGAAACAATTTGGGCATCAAGAGCCGGTAGGCTTAAAGTATCGCCCGTAAGTGTACCGAGAATATGCAGATAGACAGTCTTATCTTTACGTGTTGCGGTACCCCAAGGGCCCGGAGCATAGGGACCACCGCGAGTGCCAAAAATACTTTCGCCATATTTTTTATTCCATGCGCCAATTTCCCGATAACGTTCAGCGTGGTTTTTAACGATGCGACCATCGGCTTGTGGGCCCGTATTAAGTAGTAAGTTACCGCCACTACCATTACAACGAACGAGGAGTGTAATACAGTCGGCGATGGGCATAGCTATGCTATCGCCAGCCCAGCCCCAAGCTCCGCCAATAACCGTGCAAGTCTCCCAGGCGCGATTGATTTGGAAGCGTCCCACTTCTCGTTCTGCGGTATCATAATCACCCATGCGCCAATTTCTTGGAGCAAAGCGCGGGTTAGAAAGAATATTGGGTTGAATTTCGCGAGCCATTTTTAGAAGTTCAGCAGAATTCCAGTTATTAGGATTTTGTCCCAAGCCATCCCACCAGAGGGTATAAATGTCGCCGTAATTAGTCAAGATTTCTTTAACTTGTCCATGAGTAAAATCATTGATAAAAGAGTCGTATTTTTCCTGATCTTTGCCAAATTCGCCATATCCCGGATGATACCAATCAGGCTGAGAGTAGTACCAGCCAAGTTTCATGTCGTATTTTTTACAGGCATCCGCTAGCTCTTTCATGACATCGCGTTTGAAGGGAGTATTCATGATCTTGTGCTCAGAGAGTTTGGTATCCCACATTGCGAAGCCCGCATGGTGCTTTGCAGTAAAAACGATATAGCGAGCACCTGCGTCTTTGAAAAGCTTAACCCATTCTTCGGCATCGAAATTTGTGGGATTAAAAGTTTCGCGAGCACCATCGTATTCAGCTGCGGGGACACCTTTCTTTTGTTGATGTTCAGGACGTCGTGTTTTTTCTCGACGTCCCCAGCTCATGGGTACTGGTAATTGCGAGGAGTGATCCCAATGGATGAATACGCCGAAGGCATCATCTTGGAATTGCTCAACAAGTTCTTGTGGTGCCAGTAGGCTCGCTTGGAGTTCTGGCTTTAAACTCGCTGTGTATTCTAAGGTATCTTTAGGAGCAAGATAGGGTGTGACAATACCGTCGTCATGCATCTGCTCATTATGGCTTTTATGGACTTTTTTCTTAGCGTCTTTGGCCTCAACTTGTGTCGTCGAGCTGAGTAATAGGCTAGTTAAAATTAAAGAAGAGATGAATTTATTCATGGGCTAATAATTTCCGTATAGTTGTTGTTTCTCTAACAATTACCGAGTGGGATTCATTTTTGACAGCATTGATCAATAAGTTGATAAAAAGTCTTTGTGTGAGCGGAATTTTAAGTTTAAATCACAAATCTGTAACAGCGGAATTTTTATTTCGCTTTCCTTGAAAGACAAAGCTCATAATCAATTAAGTCACAAGTAAAGGAATGTATTACAGATGAAAAAATCGATCAAGAAAAACTGTTTGTTAATGGGACTCAAAACTAGCCTGATGATGAGTACTTTAATGAGTACAAATACTTCAGCAAGTGGAGTCAATGGCTCGGGTATCCCAGGTTCAGAGGAGATGTTAGAGCTCGAGGCAAAATGGAAACCCCTAAATCATTCGGCAGCCAAGCAACGCGGACGGGAGCGCTTTAATGACAATAAATACGGCATGTTTATTCATTGGGGGCTCTATTCACAGTGTGGTGGAGTATGGAAAGGCGAAAAGATGGAAGAGGGACCTGGAACAGGACCGCGAGTAGCTGAATGGATTATGCGTCGCAAGGAAATTCCCCGTGAGGAATACGCTAAGCTCGCCAAGACTTTCAACCCGGTAAACTTCGATGCGGACGAATGGGTCGCCATTGCTAAAGCGGCAGGTATGAAATACATGGTGATCACCTCAAAACACCATGATGGTTTTGCTTTATTTGACTCGAAAGTGAGTGATTTTAATGTGGTCAAAGCAACCCCTTTTAAACGAGATATCATCCGTGAACTCGAAGAAGCCTGTCGCAAGGGAGGACTTGCTTTTGGAGTGTATTATTCTCATGCTTTGGATTGGCGCGATGGTGGAGATTCGGGTATGAAAGATTATGCCTACCACGAGAAGCCTCAAAAAAAGTTATTCGTCAATCACTTTGACCCCTCGCCCGTTAAATTTGATGATTATATTGCGAACAAATCCTTGCCACAAGTTAGAGAATTGGTCAATAATTATGACCTCAAAGAAATATGGCTCGATACGCCAATTTATATTCCCCCATCTTATAGTTTTGAATTTTATAAAACCATCTATGCAGCAAATCCAGAAACCTTGGTGTCTCAAAGAATCGGCAATGGATTCGGGGATATCGGAACTCCAGGAGATAACGTTATTCCTGATGAAGCAAGTGAAAATACCTGGGAAGGTATTGCGACAACGAACAATTCATGGGGCTACAAATCCTATGATAAGGATTGGAAATCACCTAAAGAAACCCTGTATTGGTTAGTGGAAAACGTTAGTAAGGGCGGCAATTTTTTACTTAATGTTGGTCCTGATGGGAGTGGGACAATTCCCGCTAAATCAGTGGAAAACTTAAAGGCGGTAGGGCAGTGGTTGAAAATTAATGGCGAGGCAATTTATGGCACCAAGCCTTGGATAAAAAATCACGAAGGACCAAGTGACCTAAAAATGAAAGGCACCCATCATCGTAGTAAAGAAAAATTTGATTTTGTCTTTTCAGAAAATGACTTCTGGTTTACCAAAAAAGACGAAAAAGTGTATGTCATTGCCATGACTAAACCTCAAAATAATGTGGCGTTTATAAAATCACTCGAAGCAATAGATATCAAAGCCATTCGCCTCTTGGGACAGGATGATGAAGTGAAGTGGACGCAGAAAAATGGTGCTCTAGAAGTCAGACTACCCAAGTTCAAAACAGCAGGAATTGGTTACGCTTTAGAAATCAGTTTATAAACAGATCGTAAAAAATCTCACCAAAGAACCTATATTTTTAAGTCCGCAAAGTTTTACTTCTTAGTAAACAGTGGGCTCAAGGCAATTTCGCGAATCATATCTCGCATGCGGTATTGCTTGTCTTTGAGCTTGTTTAGTATGGCTTCTACTTCATTGCTATCTGAAAATTCGATAGTTCTTCCGAGCCCGTAGGCTAGGGTCGATTCCACTAATTCTTTGGCTAAGTCAGCTTCGTATTTGAGCAAAGATTTTTTTAAGTCCTGAACCTTAGAAAAGCTATCACCACTTGGTAGGGGCCCTGAGGGGTCGATGGTCACTTGTTCTTTACCCACAAGTTCGCTATCACGCCAACGTCCTATGGTATCGAAATTTTCGAGGCCGAAGCCGATGACATCCATTTTTTCATGGCAACTAGCACAAGCCGCTTTTTGTTGATGAAGTTTGACCATTTCTCGATTCGTTTTAGGCTCATCAGTAGCTTCGCTCAGTTCTGGAACATTGGGAGGAGGAGGTGCCGGCTTATCGTGAAGCAATTTATCCATGATTAGGGCACCCCGAATCACCGGAGAGGAACGCTCACCATTAGATCCAGCAATCAAAAATGCGGCCTGGCTCATGAGTCCCCCACGCGGTGAATCTGCGGGTAAGGTCACTTTTACAAAGCGATCATCCTTGGGAGTGACCCCAGGAATGCCGTAGTGGGCGGCGAGAGCCGAGTTAATGGTTACAAAATCGGAGTCAATAAAATTACGAGCAGGAAGGTTTTCTTTAATTAATGTACTGAAAAACTCGCGTATTTCGCGACTTGCGGCATGACGCACACCACAGTTGAAATGAGGCTGATCTTCGACATCAATAGTGATGGCATTAAAGCGATCAAATTCTGCCCATTGACTAATGAAGCCATCGTGGAAAGCCTTAGCTTTTGGGCTCGAAAGTAATCGATCAAGTTGTGCGGCGCGAATCTCAGGGTTTGCGAGTTTCGCAGCGTAGAGTTCATCATCAGGTGGTGTACTCCAAATGAAATAAGACATGCGTATCGCTAGTTCACGATTGGATAGCGCGGGAGCTTTGCTAGGTTTTGAATCGGCCTCTTGTAGGTAGAGAAAGGAAGGGGAACTTAGAATAAGTGCCAAGACTTCGCTCATGGAATCTACATAAGGACTGCCCTCGGCGCGCAGTTCGTGGAAACGACTTTGTAAACCTTTGAGAAAAGCGGGATTAGCTTTTTTTCGTCGAAAGGCTTCATAAGCAAATTTTTCGATTAAGTCAGCAGCATTTTCATCCTTCATATATTGACTGAGTTTAGCGGGACCATCTGCGGTCATAATCGCTTCGAAGAAGGATTTTTTCTCCGGGTAATAGGGGCCATCGAGTTCAAGCCAATCGATCCATAGGGCATTGTAAGGGTCTAGACTTCCTTGTAGGCGCTTGAGGTGATTATTCCCCAAGTTAATGTTTCCCCAAGTACTAGGAGGCAGATTTTCGCTCACTGAAAGCATCATACCATAGCGACCCATGGATTGGCGAAGACGAACTTCTACGGTTTCCGGCTTCTCTACTGTGCCTCGTAAGCCAAGGGTAGCGCGGGTTCCATTTGAATCTTGTACAAGCGCCACACGTCGCATGGCTAGGGGATTACCGACAATTCCACCGTGAATTCGCAGTATATATTCGGCTCGAATATCGGTGTGCCGTGAGATATGTGTCTTTGGTCTGACAGGAGTGATGTAGAGCCCACTCTCCACTTTTGGGTAGGCCATAGTGCGATCCATCCAAGCTTTCCTATGGGCCAACATGCCCTTCCAGAACTTAAACTCACCTTCGTCTGCAAACCCCATTTCTTGCCAAGTTTTCCCCTCCTCAAGCATTTTTTTCTTGGCGGCCATTTGGGCACGTTCTTTGGCGATCTTTTCCACGATTCCCTTTTCGGGTTCAACTCGTTGCGTGCTTGGGGCTGTGCGCGGTTTTATACTATGGCGAAAGGCCTCTTTCATGATTTCGCGACTAAGCTTAAGGTATTTGTCGAAATGCTGAGAGGTAAAAAACTGTTCGTCACCCACCGTATCAAAATTTTCAATTTCGCCATCTTCAGGAATCACCTCTAGGGGGACATCGAAGCCAAATAGATGTTTAATAGTGTTGGAATACTCGCGTTGATTGAGTCGTCTCATCTTAATTTCTCCGCCGTGATCGGCGAGCCGGCGACGAGCCGTATGAAGCCCTTTAGTTAAAGAAGCCAGAGTGCTAATTAACTCTTTGTTTTGAGCTTGGCGAGCTTTCTTAGGGGGCATTTCACCACTGTTGATTTGGTCGAGTATATCCTGCCAGAGTTGAGCACTGTCATTATTAGTAATTTTCCATTCGATTGTATCAAAGCGTAATTGTCCCTTTTGCTTTTTGGGGCCATGGCATTCTATACAGTATTTTTTTAGGAAGGGCTCTAACTGTTCACGGGGCATTTGAATGAACGCGTGGGAATCAAGGGATTTCGATGGGGACTCTGCTAGATCGACTTGTTTGTTTTTCGAGACCATAAAGTAAATAGCTCCCGCAGATAATAGCAGGATAAGAAAGGTGAGCGGAGCAGCGTAAGATTTTGATCTTTTTTTTCTAGGGCTTCTTGCTCTCGTAGAAGAAGCTGTTGAGACTCTGATTTTTGTACCCGTTTTTTTAGTGGGAATTACTTCTGCCTCAGGATATTGATTTTCTACCGTGTACTTATGATCACAGAGTGGGCACTCCACGCGCCTGCCGACGAGATCACCATCATATTCGAATAAACCCTGACAGCAAGGACATGAATATTTAGACATAAGTTTTTTCACCTAAATCATTTCTTAGAAATAAGTGATTCGAGTTGCTGAACTGAGCAGTGAGTAGGTAAGTTTTCATAATTGTAGATTTTTCAAACCAAAAGTTCTGGGATTGTACCTGTACTATGGCTGAAGCTGTCGATATTTAAGCCAGCTTCTTGCATGATGGTCAACCAGTAATTAGCGAGAGGTGTATCCTCTTCAGGGAGAATGATGTGTTCACCACGGCGCATCTTTTTCATGCCTCCACCCGCGAGAATGGCTGGGAGGTTTTTTAATTCGTGGCCAGAACGAATATTTGTTCCGTAGCTAACGATACAATTATCAAATAAGCGACTGCCATCGCTATCTTTGGCTTGTTTTAGACGATCTAAAAAATGACTTAAGAGTGCCGAGCACTTCTTGTCGCGTTCACGCGAGGCGACAATACGTGGCTTTGAAAAACCATAATGACTCAGTGAATGGGCTTTGATTTTTATACCCATGCCAGAAATCAAATCGCATACAGGCAGACGGTAGCTCATGACGCGAGTCGCATCCGTTTGTAGTGCAATGATCATCATATCATACATCAAACGGATGGCTTCTTCACCAGAGAGATCTTCATTTGGAGGAGCGTAAGGAGCTTTGGGCTTAGCTATGTCGGCCCATTTTGCCTGACGCTCCAGGCCTTTTTCAACATGACGGAGGCCAGTGAAATATTCATCCAGTTTCTCTTGGTCATTTTTACTGAGGATATTTTGCATACCACTCGCATCAAGACGCACGAGATCGAGGACACTTTGTTTTTTCTTTAAGCGATTGCTTATAGCTTCACGGGAATCATTTGGGCTGGCAAATAGAGTGTAGTACAAGTCGAGTGGACGATTGATTCCTGGGATTGGATTACCCTCATCATCCCATGATAGAGAAAGTCCGCCCCCGTGTCCAGAATTAGATCCACCATCGATTTCTTTTGCAGATAAAGTTAGGGAAGAAAAACGTGTATCAGTACCGAGATGTCGCGCTAGTAATTGGTCACAAGAAATCGAGTTGTGAAAGCGTTTGCCAGGTGTACCTGCCACATTGGCTCCCGTCAGGTAAGATAGGCTCCCACCATGAGGGTTTGTGGCCCCAAGATTGGTCAAGTTTGTCACCATGGTGAGGTCATTTTGGTGCGCTTTTAAAGGAGCAAGGCCCTCGGTCATTCCAATTTTAGCAAAGCGACCGGCTTCTTTCGGATAGAAGCTATCTTTTGTAAAACCAAAACCTCCCCCGAGAAAGATGACTCTTTTCGGAGGACTTTCCCTTGGAACGGCGCTCGCAAAGCTCTCTAAGAAAGGCAGCGCCATGAGGCCACCTCCTACTGAGCGCAGAAAGGAGCGCCGACTTAGTGAATCTGTAAAAAACGGGCTCATCTTATGATTTACTTAGCTTGCATTAACTTGAGATTAATTTTATCGGGTAGGTCAGTGGTGATGGAGTCGATTTTCCAATTGATAAATTTCTTAGCGTGGCGGGCATCATTAATGGTCCAGACATGGCAATCTGTCCCCTGTTTTTTAAGGCTCTGAATTATCTCTTGATTCAATTGATTATATGAGGAACTGAAGCCGTCGATTTGGCAGCTTTTGATCGTTTTTAAAATGGAATCTAAAGAGGGTTTCATTTTACCTCTTTTATCTTTCTTGAGACTACAAAGCCAAGAAGTGTATAAATGTGGGGCCTTCTTTTTAACGTCGAGAAGAATTTTTTCTTTAAACCCAATGACAGCAATTTGTTCAGGCTGCAGAGAACTCAGTTTGATTGCTTTTAGGAGGGGATCAACCGTTTCGGGGCCTGATTTGATCTCGATAAAAATCTTTTTCCCCTTGGGAATAGTGGCAAAGACTTCTTCTATGGTGGGAATTCGAGTTCCCTTGAATTGCTCACCTTTAAATAATCCCACATCAATTTTTTTGAGTTCACTTAGAGTGGATTTTACGATGGTTAAATTCTTATTACCAGTTTTTTTGGTATTGGCATCGTGAATACAGACAAGATGACCATCCTTACTGAGCCGAAAGTCGGCTTCAATGGCATCGGCCCCCTGTTTCCACGCCAACTCAAAAGCAGGCAGGGTATTCTCTGGGGCCTGTTTCGAGGCACCACGATGTGCCACAATGAGTGGCTCCGCGAGCAGGGTGAATTGCAGTAAAAGTGTAATGGTGCAAAATAAGTTTTTAATCATGAGGTAATTGTCTTTCTCTTAGTCAGTTAACATTAATACGACAGAGAGATTTCACTTCTTAACAAATTTTGATTTTTTATGTTCAATCTCCTCAACTAGTAAACAAGTTTTAAAAAGCATTGCTACATGTTTCTTGGGATATTATTTTTCATCATGTGTGGATAGTCTTGTTCTTATATTTTCAATATTAAAATCCTAAGTTCACAGTTCAAAAAAGTAATAAAATACCAGAGTGAAACCAAAGGTTGCATAATGAAACTTTTGGGCTTATGTTTTAGGTAAATTAAGATATAAGGAGAATATCATGGCAAACGCACATGCAATCAAGGTTTCAGACAAGATGTATATGGATGCTAAGAACTTTGCAAAAGCTGAACATAGATCTACATCAAAACAGTTGCAGTACTGGGCCACCATAGGTAAAATCTGCTTAGAAAATCCTGACCTTCCAGCTTCTTTTATCAAAGACCTACTTGTATCACAGCATGAAGAATCAGTAGAATTTGATCTAACTAGATGACGTACAAGCCTCTATTCAAACCAAGCTTCATTAAGAAATATAAAAAGCTAACAAAGCAAGAACAGCTTGCTGTTACTGAAGCGGTTGATTTGCTGTGTGTTACACCTACTTTAGGTCAACAGAAGAAAGGTGATTTGGCTCATTTATGGGTTTATAAATTTAAGTTTAATAAGCGTCAATATTTATTGGCCTATGAATACGATCCCGTGGCTATGACCATTCATGCCGTGGGCTTCCATGAGAATTTCTATCGAGATCTCAAAAAATAATACGATTGACCAGTTAACAGTGAAAACTTACATCGCAGAGCGATATCACTTTAAATAGTCCCACATGTAATGTGGGCTTAGGAGGATTAAAAAAATGTGTGCCTTTAGGTACACTACTTCCATAGCCTTCTAAGTTCCATACCTAAAGGCATGTGTATGGTTCTCGCTTCGTTTGCCTTAGGGCTTTGCCCTAAGCTATTTAAAGTTTAATGGTTTCACCATAATTTATATATCCTAAAATAGGTGTACCCAATAATTTGTCTTGGCAGGAATAATGTTTTGTGATTCACTCTGGCAGAGAAAATGATTATAGCGTTCCTACGCATCCGCAGTCACAAATTAAAAATACTCTCTTCATGTTGTCAAAAAAACCTTTTTGACTTGCGTACATAAAGGGGAAGGCCACTTGAACTTATGACTGAGTTTCAGATGGGCTTAAAATTTTTATAAACACCAAAAGGGACAGCCTAAATAATGAAATTTTTAATAAGTTTACTTCTCCTTTCCATTTACTTTGGCCACGCTTCAGAAAGACCAAATTTCCTGTTTATTTTAGTGGATGATCAGTCACCTTTTGACCTGAAGATTTACGATGAAAAATCTCCACTTGAAACGCCAACAATAGATCGCCTGGCGGCTGAGGGGATTGTTTTTGATGCAGCTCATCATATGGGATCCAATCAGGGAGCAGTATGTAACCCTTCACGGCATATGATCATGTCGGGGCGCAATGTGTGGAACCTGCCCCACGGAGCTATACTCAAGTTACCGGCATCTATTAATCGTGAAAAGCGGCAGCGCATGTGCCCGCCTAATTTAGCTGACTTTACCTTGCCCGCAGTTTTTAATCGAGCAGGTTATATAACGATGCGAACTTGTAAACAAGGTAATAGTTACCCAGCGGCCAACGCAAAATTTACTATTCGTCATGATGCCACAAAACGGGGAGGTACCGCTGAATCCGGGAGTGCCTGGCATTGTGAACAGGTGCTGAATTTTTTAAATCAGCGTGAAACAAAAACAGCCAAAAAGCCCTTCTTGATTTATTATGGTTTTTCGCATCCTCATGATGATCGTGAAGGTACCCCTGAATTATTAAAAAAGTATGGTGCCTATAATCATCGTGACAAGAATACGCCACCGGTGCTTAATCCGGAATGGCCAACGCCAAAATTGCCTTTTAACTACTTAGCTGAACATCCCTTTCATCATGGTCACCCGGGATTGCGAGATGAGGTGTCGGCACCTGGTATTTGGAGACGCCGTGATGAGGCAACGATTCGCAATGAATTGGGACGTGAGTTTGCCTGTAGTGAAAATATCGACATACAAATTGATCGTGTTCTCAAGAAGTTAGAACTCATGGGAGAATTGGATAATACCTACATTGTTTACACATCTGATCATGGTATCGCCATAGGGCGCCATGGCTTGCAAGGAAAGCAGAACCTTTATGAGCATACTTTTCGAGTGCCTTTCATCGTTAAAGGACCAGGAATTTCTGCGGGGAAACGCGTAAAAGGAAATATTTATCTTACGGATATTCTGAGTACTTTTTGTGATTTAGCCAATATCCCAATTCCAAAAACAAATCAGGGGAAATCATTTAAAAAAGTATTAGAGGGAAGTGAAGATACGGTTAGAGATGCATTATTTGGCGTTTACGCAGGGGGCACAAAACCGGGAATGCGTTGCGTCAAAAAGGGTGATTGGAAGCTCATCAAGTACGATGTTTTAGATGGAAAAGTGCGGAAAACACAACTCTTTAATTTGGCTGATAATCCAGATGAATTACTCAGCTATCACCACGAGCCAGGAATCATCCAACTCACTGGAAATATGCCCAAAAACACACAAGTGAACCTAGCCGGTAATCCACAATACGCTGAAAAGCTCAAAGAAATGGAAGCTCTTTTACTGGAGCAGATGCGTAAACACGACGATCCCTATCGCTTATGGAATCAGCCTGACGAAGGCTTGGTAAGAAAGAAATAGGTCGGTCTGATTGTAGATCATACAAGAAGAGCCGAAGCTATTTTTACTTAAGTAACTCTTCTATGCCCTTGCACATGCCGTGCCGACCTTCATATGATTTTGTGACTGTGAAAAAATATTGATTTATAGTGGCAACTTTGAATTTAAATCTGAGCTTAAGGTAATATTTGACGTATTGATTATATAATCTACTGAAATAGGACAAAATAATTGGTTTAGATGGGCGTTTTATTTTGTAAGTCAATAAGTAATGATTTCTAAATTCAGGTCAGATATGATAGATAAGTTTTATAAATACCCCGCTTTTGTCGCTATGATTAGCTTTATGTATCTTGGTGCCCTTACACTTAGAGCGGAGGAGATAAATCTCAGCTCTCAAGGACAGGTATTGGAGCAGCAATATCATCAGGAACTTATAAGCTTACAAAGTGAGCTCCTAAAAAAAGTTATGAAAGTGAAATCTGCTTCCCAGCGAGCAAGTATCATAAAGAGCAGTGAGCTAGATGCTAAGCTGGCAAAATTTGTCGTTCTACATGAAGCAAGTCCCAAAACTTTAGCGAGCTTTGCGCAGCAGAGTGCGGAGCACGCAAAGTTGATCAGTGGCTTACTTCAGGACAACGAACTGATGGTTCAAATGCTCATTGCGGATGGCGCAAAACAGCCACATATAGGCAGAAGTTTAGGTGTGTCGCAATATGGGCCAGCAATCAAAATTTACAGGGGCATTCAAAAGGCCAACGGACTAGCTAATGAAGGTTTGTTTCAGCGTTTGGCACTCGCTATTAGTTTGGAGCACGCTGTCCCCATTGTGCAGGTCAACCCTGAATCAGCGGTCAATGCACCTGAGTTTGTGGATCCGCTGAAACGTTATCAGCATTATGAGAAGGCTTATTTGGATGGTGAGTTAGATACAAATTTTAGAAATCTAAGTGTTTGGGAATTGCGCATGGTCGTCAATGGTGACGAACCGAATGATGTCCTGACCTGGGGGCGCAAGACATTGCGCAATTATCGTCCCGATCACGTGACAAAAAGTGCTGAAGGCTGGCGCTATGTTGGCATTGTGACCAGTGACGTTAATTATGGTTCAGGGGATGTGAAGTATGATTTACCTGACTTGCAAAAGTATCAAAATATCTTAATGAATGGCGGAGTCTGTGGACGTCGGGCATTTTTTGGACGCTTCATTCTTAGGGCTTTTGGCGTTCCAACGATTGCCCGGCCAAGTCGTGGTCATGGTGCGTTAGCACGATATACAAGCGAAGGCTGGACAGTTTGTCTCGGTGGTGGCTGGGGAGCTGGTTGGACTAAGACTCTTTATGTTAAAGACAAAGATTTCCTCGCCAGCTCTCAGGCAAGAAAAGATCAAGAAGCCTTTCTTCAAGTTAAACGCGCACAGTGGATCGGAAGTGTCTTAGGTGAAAAAACCATTTATGGAGAACACGATAAAAATGAGCCGGGCGTATGGAATGACTTAGCCCTCAAAAAGCAAAGTGAAATCATTCAGGACTTAAAGTCAAAACCCTTGAAAGCTTTGGGAGCTAATTTGGGCGAGGCGGATGGCAAGTCATATGAAAAAGGCAGTAGCCCCCAATTAGCACAACTTGATCGAAAGATAAAGTACAATAGCGATGGCAGTATTTTGATTGCCGCAGCGGCTTATAATCAGGATGGGGCTAAAGGCGTGACAAGTATGAAGAGCTTTGATGGTGGTTCACAGATCTTTTTACCGCGATTTGATTTACAGGGAAAAACTCTGTTGCGAGGTGGGTCATGGAAAGGAGATGCCAAGGCCTGTTCTTCGGGTTGGCGTTTGCCGAGCAGTGGCTATGGTCAGTATGAAAACTGGGGTTTCAGGGCTGCTATGACTCATAGTGGAGGGTTAGCGCCAAAAGAGTTAAGTATCAAAATTAATGATGAAGTCAGTATCGACTTTGTGTACATAAAACCTGGCTCTTTTACTATGGGTGGTGAAAGTAAAACTGATAGCAAGTGGACTTGTGTTGAGCTACCTAAGCATCAGGTAAACATCACGAAAGGATTTTATCTTGGGAAATACGAAATTACCCAGTCTCAGTTTGAGGCTGTTATGGCGTATAACCCGAGCCGATCCACAAAAGGCCTTAATTATCCCGTGGATAATGTTTCCTGGAAAGAAGCACTAAAATTTTGCGAAAATATTTCTTTAAAAAGTAAAAAGAAAATACGCCTGCCAAGTGAAGCGGAATGGGAGTACGCTGCTCGAGTTGGTAGTTCAGGTAAATGGTTCTTTGGCAAAGATGCAACGCAATTAGATCAATACGCCTGGAATAAAAATAATGCTGGGAAAAAATCTCATGAAGTGGGACAGAAAAAACCGAACCCTTGGGGATTATACGATGTCTATGGCAATGTTTTGGAAAGAGTGGCAGATATCTATGATAAAAACTATTATGCAGAGAGTCCACAGAATGATCCCAAAGGGCCTCAGCAGGAATTGAAAACTCAGTTTGAATATGAAATAGAAGTCACAAAATCCGGCGTGTATTCATTGACGAGTATGATTGTGACCAACAAGCATAGCCAAATACTTTCTCTTGAGCTTAATCAGCAAAGGCATGACATATTTTTACCTTTCACTCTCGGAGAATGGCAGGAGACTTCACCTATTAAAGTGAAATTAAATCACGGTAAAAATACACTGAGATTTTACCGCAATTCACCTCCTCAAAAGGGCGTGGCCATTAAATCTTTTTTACTTCAATAATTCTTCCATGGCTTTGCCCATGGCGAGGCCAACGTTCATGTAAGTTTTTGCATTGCCGCCATAGTGACTATTGGAGGCCCCACCCATGCTAAGCGGATGGCTATAAACTGTGGCCGCATCACCCTTGAATTCAGTATTTTTCTCTAAGGCAAACATGGCGTCGATAATAAGCTTTTCATTTCCTTTGGCACTGTCTTTGTTTGTTTGACCAAGGGTTGCTACAACCATTTTTGCCTTTGGACTAGCAAAGTCTTTGCGTAAGGATTTAAACAAATTCACGAGGTTCTGTTCATACTTGATGGCGTGACCAGTGTTGTAGCGGTCTTTATCTCCCTGCCACCAAAAGAAGCCGGCGACTTCGTAGCTCTTGGCGCCAGGATAATACTTTTCAAGATTATTAAGAACGTTTTTAGCTCTAGCTACGTCGCCGTCATACTGCAGTCCGGCTTGCCATTTAATGGCTTTGGGTTCAGTACCTTTCACCCAGCGATCGGGGCTTTGACCATAACCAGCGTAGACAAAAGTCTTCATTTGCTTGGACTTTTTGTCTTTATCTTCGAACTCGTAAGAAGGACTACCTGGAGGAAGTAAATCCCAACCTAGGCTACGGTTACCAATACAGCTTTTGAGTATGAGAACAGGATCGTCATACAAGTTGCCCATGTAATGACCGATACCAATTTCCGGGCCGATTTTACCGTTCTTTATCGTCATGAATTCATTTCTTTTGACACCACCTCGACCTTTTGGTCCTCCACTACCCATGGTAAAAACATTGCGAACGTCCTGGCGCGTTACCCAGCTACCTTTGTCGTCTTGAAGAAATGGATAGAGTCCCTCTTTTTTGACAGCGTAGTCAAGACAACCATCTTTGCCACCGGAGATCTTGCCAAAGCCGAGCATATTAGATTGGCCCATGAGAATAAACACTTTAACGGGCTTGGACATGTCGATAGCTTTACCTTTTGGATCAAGCAGATCATTAGCTTGGAGTGATAAGCTCGAGATTAATAAGATACTTAATATGGAGTAGAAAATTTTCGATACATTTCCCATGCGTGGTGCCTCTTAAGATTTTTATATTTATAGTGTATAGCTTTGTATAATAAAGAATTACGAAGTATGGACTTAAATATTTTATATTACTTAGATCTTTGACGACATTTTGACGAAAAAATTATAGGATATGTGCAAAATCTCCCAAACTTATGAACTGAGTATTTCGTATAAGGTCCTTATCATAAAATATGTCATGGTTTCACCATGAGAATCGTTTTTTATATCATATTCCCTGGGGTTCACACCCCAGGCTAGAAGGTTTCATGGCGATGCCATGTAAAACGAATCCCAAAGGGATGGCTCAACAAAATCGTAGAGGAATAGAACGACTCCGATGTGAGAGCTATACCAAAATTGATTATAATTAAAGCCACCAAATTAAGCGCTGGCTACAAAAGGCAAAAGTAGCGGTGCCTTGTTACGGGTTCAGGAATTCAACTAATTCTTAAAAAGAAGCGCTGATTAAAGATTAGCGATATACGAGCTCTGGGATAATATAATCGAGTTGCTTGTGTTCTGGACCCTCAATTTCGATGACTCTGAGTTGGTGGGCAAGTGCAAAGGCAATTTTTTCTGGATCAGGAAATAAGCTAGTGAGTTTATTGTTACTTGCGATTTCACTATTGTCAGGACAAAAAATAAGCGAACAAGTTTTATCTACACTGGCTAAACTTGAGATGAGGAATTGTGCATCTTTATCAGAGAGCGCAAAGTAGGCATCGCCTTCTTGGTGATCTTCGGCAACTTGTATCCATTGATCAATCATTTGATTGTAGTCAATAGGAAGGATGAGTTCTTGGATTTCACTAAGATTCCTCCCTTTTTCCAGCCACACTTTTTTAAAGCCGGTAACGCGAAAACTAAATTGCTCATGCCAGTAATCTGGATAGTTCTGGCTAACACCAATGAGTTTCATGCGCTTTATATTTTGATGATGGTGAGCAATGATGTGAGTAGCTAAAAGCTCTCCACCACAGACATTATCTATGCGCACACCGACCGGAAGGTGAAGATTAATAGGACTAAGACAAGACGTTACTATCTTATTTTGTTTTTGAAAATAGTCAAAGACCTCAGGTTTCCAGTCAGCATCACCCGCTAAAATAATAGCATCAAAAGCATCAAAAGATTTTTTGAGAATTTCATGTTGATCAAAGTAAATTTGGTAGTCGACTTCGAGGTTAAAGCTTTTTTTATGCTTCTCGAATGCTTGATAAATGCGACCAACAAAGTCATTCCCCAGGCCCTCTTTATTTTTTTCGCCAATAAAGCAAAGTTTGATAGGTTCACCAGTATCAAGGCTATTGGGGACAAATTTGGGATTGGCTTTGTAGCGCCCGCTAGTCATGGGGTAGATATAGTTCTCTTCATAAAGTCTTTTTAGGAGAGTCGAAATCGTTTGTCGCGAGATACTATACTGTTCGCCAAGAGTCCTTACAGGAGGGATTGGCTTGTTGGTCGGGAAAGCTCCTGTAGCAATACTCTCTTTGAGTGATAGTAAGATGCTATCAGACTGAATTTGAACTGATTGGAAGACTTTATCTTTAGGCATTTAAATCACTCCCGAGAAGATTTTGTGGTGAGTTTCGTGTGATGACTTTGCCCGGGATGATACTTGGAGCTAAATCATCTTGGCGACGCAATTGCTGAATGAGAGCCGTGCAAAAGGCTTTTATATCTGAGCCTATACTTGAGACTGATAATTCGTCAAGGCTAGGGTGCTGATCAGCGATGGCGACGACGGCCTGAGGGAACCATTGTTCTTGTTTAGCTAAAACATTGTGAAGTTCGGGCAGGTAATCGGGAGAGAAGAGAATAAAAGCGTGCTTGTCATCGCTATCTTGAAGCTCATTTTTAAAGCTAGCTAATCGTTGAAACAGGTCTTTTTCCACCGCAATAGTTTTTATGTTGCGCTCCAGTTTACCGGCGCGCAACCAAGCTTTTAGCAGACCTAAATAATAGAGTTGCTCGATAGATGAGTTTTCATTGCTAGATCTGACCACAACAAGTTTAGTGAAATGATCGCCACAGACTTGTTGGCCAGCTAATTCTCCATAGTGGAAATAATCAATTCTGACTAAGGGTGAATAGGGCGTGCCGAGGGCTGGATTGAGGGCGACATTGGCAATTTCCTGAGTCTTTAATTGTGGCTGGATTTTTTGAGCCCAAGGAGCAGCCAGAATAGTGGCGTTATAGCCGGAAAAATCTTTCACAGAAGCATTGTATTCAGCTGGTTGAGCGCTGAGTGAGCTGGTGATTTTAAGACCTTCTTGATGTTCACAGAGATACTGAAATATTTTCGCTTCAAGGGGATCTTCCAAGTAGCCCTTGCCCTGACTAGCAAAGAGTAGATTTAGAGGCGCATCTCCTTTATTTCCAAAAATAAAGCGGGGGTGAACTTTGTAGCGACCCATCTCGTTACTGATCAAGTATTGCTCTTCGCAGAGTTGACTTACGGCATTCCAGATAGTGTGGCGTGAGCTACCAATGGCAGTCGCTAATGTTCGCAGGGGTGGTAGTAGTCCCGCGGTAGAAAAATCACCTTTAATAATACGTTCTTTGATGATCTGACTGACGTCTTTTTGGCCGAGGCGTTTTTTAGGTGTAGGCATAGGTAGAACTCTTTCATTAGCTGTGCTTATAAATTAGTTAATAATAGCTTAGCTATCAATGCTGATTTCATTATAAAACCCAGATTAGCGTAAAACAATAATGACAAAGCCATTTTTTGTCAAAAAATGTCTATCTTAAATTTAAATACAGCTCTATTCAAGGGTGCGAGAAGCCGGTGGCTAAGAAGCACGAGTCTGATATGGAGGGCTTTAGTAAGGCTGCTTACTCGCTTGTTTTGATTCTTGAGGTCCTTCCTAATGGCCAAGGTGATTGATGTTCAATGAAAATGTTTTTGAATGGTCGAGCTTTTGGGAGCTGAGCTTTATAATTGGGATTGCTGATTGGTATATAGCGCGTCTCTACCGTGCTGTTGATCCAGTGATTGAGTTTTTTGAAGAGTTGCTTGATGCGTTCTGGCTCTTGTTGCGATAGGTTGTTTGCTTCTGCTAAATCGGATTTCAAATTATAGAGCTCGAGGCCACCCTCCCAGTTTAAAATGAGTTTCCAATCACCTTGGCGAATAGCCGAGCGTGGTGCAGTGAGTGCGCCTTTTGTTAGGCCGACTTGAACATAAAAGGGGTAATGCCAGTAAAAGCTATCTCGTGAGTAGGCTTTGCTTTGGGGATCAGATAGCAGGGGTACGAGCGATTGTCCATCGCCATAAGTCTTATATGAATCTAAACTTTGACCACTTAAATCGAGCAGGGTGGGGAAGATATCGTTGATGTCGACAGCACGATTACAGGTTTTTGCGGTGTACTTGCTTGGATACCAAATAAAGAGCGGGACGCGAATGCCGCCTTCATAGAGCAGGGCTTTTTCGCCTTTGAGTGGAGTGTTATTAGTAATTGTTGCCTTGCCATTTTCGTCTGGGTGAACGATGCCACCATTATCGGACATGAAAATAATAATAGTGTTGTCGAGTTGATTAGATTCTTTTAAAGTCTGTATCATGGCACCGACGCAATCGTCCATCGCTTTTAGCATGCCGGCATAAGTTGGGTTGCTCTGCTGATTCCAGCCGCGAGTCTTTTTTTGAGCAAAATGTTTAATGTCGGCTTTTTTGGCTTGTAGAGGAGTGTGAACCGCAAATTGACAGAAGTAGAGTAAGAAGGGCTTGTCAGCTTTTTGATTTTGTTTGATGTATTGGCAGGCTTGCTCGGCGAGGTCGTCGGTGAGGTAGTCCTTGCCGGTTGCAGTCCCGCTTTTTCCTTGATGAAGTTCACTTTGCGCCATTTTTTCGTGCTGTTTTATCTTGCGATCCCAGCGTTTTCGCCAGTTAAAATAGGGTGAGCCACCGGCATCAAACCAAGCAATTTCTTCAAAACCCTGATCGGCAGGTGCAAAGCCTTTTGAGCCGTGACCACCCAGGTGCCATTTGCCGATAAAGGCCGATTTATACTCTGTCATAGCTTCCGCAAAAGTGACTTCGTCCAAGGGTAGAGCAATATTTGTCATTCCTTGAGTCAGCGGCCATGGAGCTCGATCAGTTTTGTGGAAAAAGCCATCTTGTGCAGCAAAACCAGTAGGGGGTGTTTGTCCTTGGTTATAATGGGTTTTGTATTGTCCTGGGGTAGCGGTCATAAAGCCATGTCTTGAGGAATGTTTCCCGGTGATTATACTCGAGCGACTCGGGGAGCATAAGTTAGAAGCATAGGCCTGGGTGAACATGACCCCTTGATCGACTAATTGATCAATGTGGGGAGTCTCGTAAAAAAGTTCAGATCTATCGATATTTTTGATTTTACTGGCATAGGCAGCCAAGTCCATGTAGCCTAAGTCATCTGCTAGAATGAATATAATATTGGGCTTTGTCGATGATTCTTTTGCTACAAGCTGATTGGCGCATAGAATAAAAAGAAAAAGATATACAAGTGATCCTTTTGCAAAAGTCCTGAATTAGAGTGATTAAAAAGTTCATCCAGGATAAATCTTAAGATCTCGCTCACATGTATCTCGAAATTGGATACATGTGAGTATAAACAAGCCAAAAATGGACGCAAGTTGATCATGACGTATAGTTTTATGTTAGTTGCTAAATAGTCTTGAAGAGTTGGTTTGCTGTTATTGCAATAATGCCAAACATTAGATGAGTCATGACTTTTGCATGTCCTCGTACTCTGATCATCCTACCACCATAGTTGTCTTTTAAGTTCGAAAAGACTCTTTCAACAGATGACCGCTGTTTGTACCGTTCTTTTTCAGGCGGGTCAAAAATCTTTTTCTCCCCAGTTTTTCTAGGATTGTGATCAATAATAGATTTATGTCCTAAAAGATGGCTGAATTTATGGATAGAAGGTGAATCATAGGCTGCATCCATTAAATCATATAAATTAGTTATGCGTTGTGCGCTAATCTGTGCTAAAGGGATTGCCGCTTGGCTGTCGTGTAAAGACGCTGAACTCAATAGGCCTGCGACTGGTATATCTCCATCAATACAATCTAAGTGAAGCTTGTAGCCTTTCCATGAAACTTTATAACCATCCTGAATCCGTGATCAGGTTTTGAGATTCATGAGATAATGGTTTGGTCGAGTAATTCTTAGATCGTTTTTATCCCAGATTGTGAGATGTCCTTATTTCTTAAGCCTATCGCTCGTGATCAGGTGTCTAAGGATAGTAAATATAGCAATTTCTAAGGCAATTCACCCAACTTGGACAGAGTAAAGCACAAAACTCAATAAAAGAGCTTTGCAATAAACTTCTTATTAGTGGATTAAAGGCTAAATGATATTTTTTGATACAGCTTAAACCAAGGGCTATGTCGACCAAACTTGAGAGTTTCATCTCCTGCGTGCTTTACGTGTTTACAAGCGGTTAAAATCAAGTCACGTATCACGCACCGTAGGCGGCGTCGTTGGGCTTTGATTTTAATTGGAGCCAAAGATTTATTATGGATAAGGTGATTACCAATGACTCTGAGCACATTAAAAGCGAGCATAGCGCAGTGCAAAAAGAATTGATTCGCTTTAAATTTCCCTGAGGGTAAACGCTCTACATTCATATCGCTCTTCAATTCGCTATGGAACTGCTCACTGGTTCCATGATCGTGATAAAGTTCGATCACATCCTCGGCTTCTAAAGGTAAATTCGTCCAATAGGTCTCCACTTCGATTTCTGGCATCAAAAGTCGATTGCCATCTTGATCTTCGAGTCGTTCCGTAACTTTAAAAATAACAGGAACCACTTTATGTTCTTCATTGTTTCCAGGATGTTTGTGATGGAGTTCACCGACAAAGACACTCTTACCATCTCGAGATTTAAGCTGTCGCCCTAAACGCCGTGCGTTGGATAGCCACTGTTCTTTAGATTCCTTTCTAAGGTTCCGTTTAATCAGAAAATATTGATCATCAGGAAGGTGTCCGAAATTAACCTCAGCATCGTGAGCGGAATCTAAACGAAGTAGTACGGGGTGCTTAAGCTTTAATTTTTTGATCATAGTAAAGCTGTCATCTAAGAACTCTGGCATCCCTTTTTGTGCATGCTGTGAACCTGGACGCAGCTCATTATTTAGCATAAAGCCCTCAGTTCCAAGGTAGGCAAACATGGGAGAAAATCCGTCATGATTTTTATATGTCCAACTCACATTTTCTTTATGGCTACCGGAGTTATCCATGGGTGATACATCCATATCGAGTGGAATAAAATTCATCCCCCCTTTTGATATATTACCTATACACTGTTTTTTGAGCAGGTTTGTATTCGCTGATTTTAAATGCACTTCATGCTCAGAAGACATGATTTCTAGTCGTTGACGCAAACGTTCCTCGGATGGAACTTTGTTTAATCCAAGTGATTTCATAAAGACTTCGTTTTCACGAAACTGACTAATATCTGTGAAGCGTTCACGCCCCTGAATCAGTAACCCCACCTGTGATTTGAAAATATCTAGATCTTGAAAGATATGATTGGCCTTGTGATCTGTATTGAACTCATCGTCAATTTCACTTTGTTGAAGGACTTGGCCACCTAAAAATATTCCGCCAATACTGTGAAGGGAATCATTGCCTGTGTCGAGTTTAAATGCTTTATTCATGAGAAAACCTGTTGGGTGATTTTGGTGTCGTAACTTAAATTACTATAAACCAACAGGTTTTCTTGTTTTTAAGCTGTTTTTTAAGATCAGCTCACGGATTCAGGACCATTACTGTTTTTCTTTGTCCCTTTATTACAGTGCGTTGGGAGCTCTTTTAAGTTTTCTTCAAGTGACCGGTCGACCTGCTTTTCCACTACGGTTTTTTCTTTAATTCGGATCTCACCTTTTTTAGGCCGCCCTCGTTTCTTAGGGGCTTTAGGCTCAGCCCCTGGTTCAGACATGACTTTTTCTCTAGCTTCAATTGCTGAAGAATCTCTACTAATGTGCGGTACTAAGGTGTCTCCACAATGTTTTACCACTAAGAATTCATGGATTCTTTGGCAGAGCTGAGAGGCGGTGATTTCTGCAAATACTCTAGAAAAAGTACTTTCATGAGGAAGCTGTTTTGCAAATTCCCAACCACATAAACGACGTATCTTTGTACTTGATTTGAGAAAGTCTATAAAAGATCTTGTTGTATCGAAGTTATAAACGGATTTGGCTATGTAAGCTTTCACTATATTAAAATGATCTTTCGGAGGTCGCCCAAATCCACACCATTCAAATTCATGGCTGAACTGATCAAGCTCAGTTATTGTGCAGATGCGAACAAACTCTTTCTCTTTCTTAGTTAATTCTCCGCCTAAAAGTTCTTCTAAGCCTGGAAATAAATACTTTTCTATGGTATCCCATAAGCCGGGTAGATTCATGTTTTTTCTCTTTTTGTTTTGGTAACTATTGAGATAACATGTTTCTACTTTTATTCAGCTTGTTTTATGACTTTTGCAAAAGGCTCAAGTGGTATTTTATTTACAGTGGAAGTCTGGGGCATGATGAGTTTCCTTAAGTTAATGGATTAGCTGAATTTCTAGTATCTAGAAGACGCCGGGTTTCTGCTGATTTAGCTCGAGTGATGGGGTAAAAAATAAAAATGATAATGCCGGCAACTAAACCGCTGGCTTGAATTATGATAAAAAGCCTATAGAGGGTGCTCGCCACTGCTACATCAACACCTTGTGAGGCATCGCTTAGGCCAGTAGATCTGATAACTAATCCACCTAAAAGTCCCGTAAGTGCAACACCTGATTTGAGCGCTAAGCTTTTGACTCCACCAAACATGCCTTCTCGACGCCTGCCAGTGCGTAACTCGTCTTCGTCACAGATATCTGCGGTCATCGAGTCGATGAGTAGCCAGCAAGCTTGTTGACCCATGCCATAAAAGAAAAAAGAAATAGCTTGAGGATGGAATTTAAAGCCCCAGAATTCATGGACTTGGTAGCCTGCTTGCATCGTGAAAATCATGGAGCCCACCGAAATGAGTGTTAAAGATAGGCCAATGATCATGGTCTCTTTCTTTCCTGTCTTAGCTGATATAATGGTGGCGAGGCGAAGGCCTAGGTAAGCACCTACAACGGCAAACATGCCAGCGAGTGCGGAAACCTCTGCCGCTAATTTTTTATTGCCGTCAAAAACGTGATAGATATTGACGTAAAGAGCTAAGGCTCCAGAAGTGAGTAAGCCTGTAATAATAATAAGGTAGCCGCTGAGTAATAAGCGAAAGGGCCCCCCTTTGATCGTTTCGACAAGAGCTTTCCCGAGCTTGAGTTTTTCTTGTTTCTTTTTAGGGATATTTTCGCGACAAAGAAAAGCAGGTATTAAGCCAGTAATAAGCACTGTTACCGCGACAATGAGGCTAACCCAGCGAGCGCCTTTGAGGATGTCGCCCTCAAAAATATCGTGCTGGCACCAGGCGTATAGGTTTGGGATACAGAGGCCTGCGATCAAGCCGGAATACATACGCCAAGTCATGACCTTTGTTCGTTCATCATAATCATTACTTAATTCGAAGCCCAAGGCAGTGTATGGTATGACAAACATAGTGTAGGTCAGTGCATAGACAGTACTGATTACAGAAAAGTAGATAATCGAGGCTTCTTTGCCTGAAAAAGGTGGCATCCAAAGTAAGGGAAGTAAAATAGCGCTCAGTAGAGCTCCCATAAAAACCCACGGGCGTCTGCGGCCCCAGCGACTTCGGGTATTATCTGAAATATTTCCCATTAGAGGATCGGTTAAGGCATCAAAAAGACGGGGGAGCATTAGCGCCATACCGACCCAAACAGGATCTACACCGAGTTCAATATTATATATAGGGAAGGCAAGAACTATCAGTATTTGAAACATGAAGTTGTCGGCCCAGCCACCCATGCCCCAAGAGATGCGTGTCTTTAGGGGTACTAATTGATTTTGATTCATATCTTATCAAATTTTTATTTATTTAAATATTCATCACAATAGAGCTTATGTTATTTTTGTCAATATAAGTCATTAAACACACCGGATTATACTGTATTTCTTCTGTGGTTGAGGGCCGTGCCTCTTCTTCTTAACTATCTTTAAATTAGATATAAAGTTGTTTTGGGTAAAAAATAATGCCAAGTCTTGACATTATTCAATAGAGGTCTTATCATATAATAATTAAGACTCAATCAAGAAATGTAAGAGGGTAATAAAATGCAGAAGCGCTTTACTTTAATCGAGATCCTGGTTGTAGTAGCAATCATAGGTATACTTGCGTCACTATTACTTCCGACGCTAGGCAGTGCTAGGGAGAAGGCTAGGCGTGCTGTTTGTAAGTCTAATCTAAGACAGATTGGTGTAGCCACTGTAATGTATACTAGTGATAATGATGGGTTTTATATGACTCAGCTTAATGATGTGTCCTGGGATGATAAGTTAAGTACTTATGATTCACGGAACTTAACAAGTATCCAAATGAATAAACCAGAGAATAACTTTGGTACGGTAACGGGAACTTCTGCTGATATGCATAAACTCTACACCTGCCCATTTGATGATGTGTCGAGGGTGGGGTCGCGTTTCACCAGGTCTTATACTCCCAACGCTTACACTACAGAGGGATGGGCTAATATCTGGAGAGGGATAGCGGGAGGTGAGGATGAATCACGACAAATAAGCTCTGTTTCGGCCCCAGCTAAAAGTATAGCTTTTTTTGAATTCCAAGATCAGTATAATGGGGTCGGTGGTACTGATAATAATAGAAATAGGCACTCGGCATATATGCTTGCGATAGTTATAAATTCGGGCTTAGAATATACTAAGCATGCTTATGAATCGTCGAATTATCTGATGATAGACGGCCATGTTTCCTTTATGACGTACAGAAATAGTGTAGATGTCCATTCTCAACGAACGGGCTATCGCACAGCGAGTAATCCTTACAGCGTGGGTCTTGGTAGTAATAACCTCATAGGTACTTACTGGGATTGTAATTAAATTCAAAATAATAAAATAAAGAGAGTAATATGAAAAAATGTATAGTTACAATATTGATCAGTCTTGTGGTTTCTTTCACAGTTTCGGCAGAACTCATTAAAGATGGGAAATTTTTAGAGCAGAGTGCATACTGGAAGCTTGATAAAGGTAGTGAATATAAAAATATAGAGCCCCAGTTTCAAAAATCCTTTCGGATAAAAACTACACAGAAATCAGAACGTCAATACTTGATGTTGGGCACAGTTGTACAGGCAAAAGATGGTGTGGCTTATCGCTTGAATTTCAGTCTGAGGGCGAAAGGAAAAGGAGATCTTTGGGTCGCTTTAAGAACAGCTTGGAAAAAGCCGAAACCAGTTACGAAACATAAAAGAGAAAGTATAGGTTTAATTGCTAAATTTTCATACCAGCCTCAATGGCAAAATTACGAGGCGTATTTTATTTCTGGAAAGAATCCGGATTTAGCCATTTTTAATAAAAAATTGTTTTTATTATTAGGTGAATTCAATGGAGAAGTAGAGTTCAAAGATGTTTCTCTCAAAGAGATCCCTTCTATACCACCAGAGATTAAAGTAGGTAAAAATGGACATCTAGCTATAGTTAATATGAGTATTTAATAAATGGATCAAAATTTATGAACTTTAGTTACGTTGGCCATTTATTTAAATCAGTAGAAAAAGGAAGTTAATTTGAAACAGTACTTAATAGTCATTGCATTATTCCTCTGTAGTTATTCTGCTTTAGCTGAATCGAAAAATGTAAAGAATCCTTGGGCTTATCTAGATAATGGCACGGTGCGTATTGGTATTGACCGCTCACGCGGCGGCTGTATCGGGTTCTTTGGGCAGAGTAAAACTCAGCGCAATCTACTCAATCACTTCGATGAAGGGCGTTTTGTACAGCAATCTTATTACGGTGATAAAGATGGCTCCAACTGGAATGGCAAGCCATGGATTTATAATCCGGTACAAGGCGGTAGTTGGGATAAGCAGCCATCGCGTTTACTTGATTTTAAAGTGAATCAAAAAGATAATAGTTTGTATTCCAAAGTGGAACCACGGCGCTGGTCGAGTGCTAAGCCTTGTCCAGAAGCGATTATGGAACAGCAGATTAAACTCAAGGATAATATTGCCTGTATCACTTTTACTATGAATTACAGTGGTGAAGATCATAAGAAGAAACGCCACCAGGAAATGCCTGCAGTATTTATTGATGGTGAGTTAAAGAATTTTTATTACAGTAAAGAAGGCAAGCTGGTTCAAGTAGATCCAAGAATCTTGGCAGAGAACGGTAAGCCTGGGAAAAGTGGCTTAGAGTTGGGGAAATCTACATCTGAATGGCTTGCCTATGTCGATGAGAATAAATGGGGCGTTGGAATTTATACTCCAGGAACGACAGACTTTACAGTTTATAGAGCTTTGGGAAACGGCACGACCGGCCCCGATGGCTCGGCGTGTTCATACGTTGCTCCACTGCGTACCTTTACGCTAAAAAAGGGGCTCAAAGTTGAGTACACAGTTTATATGACCATTGGTTCTCTCAAGCAGATAAAAAGTCGTTTTGAAAAGCTAAAGACCAAACAAAAACATTTAAAATAGTCACAAACATTATTTTAAATTAGCTCGAGCGTGATTTTACTCGCTTTAATACTTTCGTGACTTTGTAGTGAATAAATATCATTTATTTACAAACTTTGTTATGTGAAAAAATTATCACAATAAACTCAGATAAAGTCTGAACCTACTGATACAGACTTATAAGATTTTTTGAAAATCATAATAGAAAATAATAAATTAATAAAAGAAGAGACCTCCATGAAATGGTTTAAAAATGTAATTTGTTTAGTGGCCTTATCCGGCTCCTTAGTAGGTGCGCAACTAGAGTTAAAAGATGGCGACCGTGTTGCTTTAGTAGGTGGTACTTTTGTTGAACGAGAGGCTGAGCAAGGCTTCATAGAAACGTATCTAACCTTAGCGAATCGAGATAAGGAGATACAATTCCGCAACTTTGGTTGGTCGGCCGATACGGTCCGAGGCGATTCGCGTGGCTACTTTAAAGTGGCAGAAGGCTATGGCTTACTATTACAAAAAGTCAGCAATAGCAAGCCAAGCGCTATTGTCCTTACTTATGGAGCCAATGCGTCTTGGTCCGGCAAAGCAGGTCTACAGTCATTTATAAAAAATTATAGTGCTCTGATTAATGATTTAAAGATACGCACAAAAGCTCGAATAATCCTTATGAGTACACCGCGTCAAGAAAACCTTGGAGCGCCTTACCCCAAGCCGCTAAAACATAATAAAAATCAACAGCTGTATTTCTCTGCCGTTGCTCAATTGGCTCAGCGACAGGGCTTGGATTTCATTGACCTCTTTAATGAACTTGGAGATGTGACAGGTCTGACGTCAAACTCAATACACCTCAATGAAGACGGCTATCGTAAAGTAGCCGAGGTTTTGAGTGGATTAAAGAAATCACATTCACAAGTCATTACAAAAACAGGGCTTAAGCCGGGTAAATACAAGCTTCAGGCCAAGGGGCGTACTTTAATTTTAGCTGATGCTAAAACCTTTGCTAAAGGTATTGAGATCCATGGACTTAAGCTACATGAACGTCTTCTTCAAAAAGAAATCTTAGAAAAAAATGAGCAATTTTTCCATTCATGGAGACCTCAAAACACGACTTATCTCTTCGATTTCAGAAAGCATGAGCAAGGACAAAATGGTAAGGAAATCAAAGAATTTCTTACTTACATTGATAAGCACGAAGAAAAGATTCAGCAATTAAAAAATCTAGAAGATATTTCTTACGAAATTGTTCCTCAGATCATGCCCGTACTAAGTGCAAAGAGAACAGGTGAAGAACTTATCTTATCGGCTGACGATGAACTCAAAACTTTTACTCTTCCCGAGGATCTAGAGCTCAATTTATTTGCAGCCGAACCGATGATTATTAATCCCACGAATATGAATTGGGATAATGAAGGGCGCCTTTGGGTGGCTTGTGCGCCGGGCTATCCACAAATTAAGCCAGGTCACATGGCGAGTGATCAGATCGTCGTTTTAGAAGACACTAATAATGACGGTAAAGCCGACAAGCGCCACGTGTTTGTGGATAATGTACTTATACCCACTGCAGTATTGCCTGGTAATGGTGGTGTCTATGTCGCAAACTCTACAGAAATTGTACATTACAAAGATACTGATGGCGATATGAAAGCTGACAGCAAAAAGGTCATCATGTCGGGATTTGGTACTGAAGATACACATCATATCATTCATACACCTCAATGGGGTCAAGATGGTATGCTTTACTTCAGCCAATCGGTTTACATTCACAGCCATATTGAAACACCTTGGGGAGTTAAACGTCTGATGGCGGGGGGAATTTGGCAGTACAACCCTCATACAGAGAAATTAAAAGTTTATTCGAGAGGTCTAATTAATGCTTGGGGTTTTAGTATCGATAAATACGGACAAACCTTTGCGACTGATGGTGCGGGTAATCAGGGTATTAACTACCTCTTCCCCGATGTTGCCCAGCTAACCGCTCACGGTACAAACCACCTCTATCCAGGACTCAATCCAGGTCAGCCTAAGCACTGTGGTTTAGAAATTATTTCAGGAAATCATTTTCCTGAAAAATATCAGGGGCTCCTTGTGACTAATGACTTTCGCGGGCATCGCATAAATACATTTAGACTTAAAGAAAATGGTAGTGCTTTTATATCTAGACAAGAAGGAGACTTGATGTCCACCGGCTCAGGGAAAATTGACTTCGATGGTAAAGATGGTGGCTTTCGTCCCGTGGATGTAAAAATGGGCCCCGATGGCGCGCTTTATATTGCGGATTGGTCAAATATTATTATTCAGCATGGGGAAGTAGATTTTCGTGATGCGCGTCGTGATCAGAGTCATGGTCGTATTTGGCGCATAACTGCTAAGGACAAGGCTCTATCAACTAAGCCCTTGATTGCTCAGGCTTCTACTGAACAA
Source organism: Lentisphaera marina (assembly GCF_028745505.1). Taxonomy (GTDB): domain Bacteria; phylum Verrucomicrobiota; class Lentisphaeria; order Lentisphaerales; family Lentisphaeraceae; genus Lentisphaera; species Lentisphaera marina. The sequence continues at coordinate 695,222 of NZ_JAQZZL010000001.1, forward strand.
TTGCTCGCAAATTTAAAATCTGACGATCGCTACACAATCGATAAAAGTAAGCGTGAACTGATTGAGCGTGGAGCTCAGGAAGTTATTCCAAAACTGAATCAGTTTTTGTCTCAAGAACAAAGTGATTATACTAAGTTGCAAGCGCTCTGGTTGCGCGTTGGTTTAAACACACCCGATAATCAACTACTCAAAGAGATGCTCGCTGTTAAAGATTATCGTATTCGTGCTGCTGTAATTCGAATAGCGGCGCAACAATATCTAGAGATGGCGGGCTTAATTGATTCATTCAAAATCTCAATCAAAGATGATTCACCAATTGTCCGATTGGAAACAGTTAATGCCTTACGCCTTATACAATCTACTCAATCAGTTGAAGTTGCATTGCAAGCACTTGATAGTGAGCTCGATAAAACCATTGATTACGCACTAGTACTCAACGTAAGAACAATGATGGATCATTGGATCGGAAAAACACTTTTTAATGGCAATAGTAAGCACCTAACTTATGCTGTTAACGCTAGTCGTAATCCTAAAGCTTTGCTGGCCTTGTACCAGGCCTATAAAGCTGGTGAAATCCCTACTAAAAATCAAGATGATGTACTGCGTTTGATCGGTGAACTCGGCAATCACCAACAAGTCACAGAGCTCTATAATTTGGCGATGATGCAAAATACGAGTCCTACTAGTCGAAAAGTTATCTTACAGTCATTGCTTAAGACTAGCCAATCACGTGGAATTAAACCACAATTGAATTTCGATGGGCTAGGAAAATACCTAAGCGATAAGCAATTAAGTTCCGTAATTAGCCAATTAATTGGTGAGTGGCAGATTGTTAGCTTGGTTCCACAGCTGGCACCTTCAGCCTTACAGGGTGAGGATGCAAGCCTTACTGCTCTCGCAAAAATCAAAAGTCCTAAATCCGAGCAAGTTCTCTTGTCAGTGATTGAGAAAAATAAATCTACTCAAATTTCCGTCAAAGCGATTGCTGCACTTGCTTCTATTAATATGAAAAGTTCGGTGGAGCATAGTCTCGCAGCCTTTGAGCATGCTAGTGCTGATCTGGATTATGGACCTATTTTTGAAGTCATTCTTAAAGATAAAGAAGGTCCGGCTATTCTTAGTCATGCTCTCAAAGGTAGGAAGATAAATGCTGCAGTGGCTCTCCTCGGTGTACAAAGAGCCAATATGGGCGGTCGTGATTTAAGCCAACTCATTTTGAGCCTCAGTAAAGCTGGTGAACTCAAGCCCATGAAGCATACTCTGAGTCCCCAAGAATTGCTCGCCATGGTGAAAGCTGTACGCGAAAAAGGCAATCCACATTTGGGAGAAAATATTTATCGAAAGCAATCCATTGCCTGTATTAACTGCCATGCCATTGGCGGTGCGGGACCGAAGATTGGGCCCGACCTCATTAGTATTGGAGCATCGGCCCCGGTGGATTACTTGATTGAATCCATTCTTCAGCCCAGTAAAAAAATCAAAGAGGGCTACCATATGACAATGGTGTCTACTAAAGATGGTCAAATGATTGCGGGTTCGCAGGTGTCTGCTAATAAAGAGCAGGTGCTTATTCGCGATGCGCTTGGTAATATTACTAAAATTCCGACCAGAAATATAAAACGTAAAGAGGTCAACCCCATGTCAATGATGCCACCTGGTCTCGCTAGTTCACTTAGTGAAGAGGAGTTCATTCACTTGATTGCCTTCCTTTCTGAACTTGGTAAAGAGGGCGATTTTAAAATGTCACCTAAACGTACAATTCGTTCTTTTGGTACGACCGGTGAGGCGATCAATAAACGCACTTGGAACAAACTTAAAACACTTAGTTTTAATAATAATTACGCCAAAGTAGATGGGACTATTCCACTTAAAGATAAGTCTATGTTTCCAAGTTCTACACCCGTGATTAAATTTGATTTAGAAGTGATCAAGAAGGGGCAACTAACACTTCAATTCTCAACTATTGAAGACTTAAACGCCTTTAAAATAAACCGTGAAAAACTGAAGGTAGATCCAGTTAATAAAACAGCTTCAATTGAAGTCGATAAAGGTAAAACGAGTATCATTATTTTACTCAATAAAAGCTTTAAAGAAGATGACTTAAAAATTGCTATACTGGAAAACAAAACCACGGCCTTAGTGAAATTAAATTAATCAGTTCCATGGTCCTCAGTTTTGAGGCCCTTGTTAGAACTTGCGCTAAAATTATGAACAATCATCCAAAGAATTTCAGCAAAAGTAAACATCATAAGATACTTCTGTTATAAGACTTAATACTAAGCAAAAGAGACGCAGTATCATTAAAATCAATACGGGCTATCTCTATTTCATTATCGCAGTATGAACTTGACGCGGTCCATTCATAAAACTAAATATTTAGAGGCATAAAAATGTATAAACAATTTCTTCTTATCTGTACTATCTTTGCACTACTTTCTTGTTCATCAAAACAAGTAGAACCGACTGATGGAAGCGTTCGCATTACTGATATAAACAAGGAATCCCCAGCGACCGGATCGGAGCAAGCCGCACATCTTGCCAACGAAAGGATGATCCTGTCGGGCGATACATCTGCCGTAAAGGGATCAAGCATCTTCGATAGCCAGAAGGGCCTCTTCAAGCTGTCACCGGATGGAAAGAAACTGTTATTCTACCGCGCGGAGCCTGCGGAGGAGAATGGTCACAAGGGAGTAGTCAGGCTGGTGCTGCGGGACCTGACGGACGGGAGCGAGACGCTCTTGCCGTTTCCCGCACTTCCCAAGCAACTGGTCCAATACCTCCCCATGATGTCGTTCTCAAATAATCCTTTCGACAAAACAGGCACCAAAATTGTGATGGGAGTCGGAATCGATACGGACGAAAACGGCATATTCGATGCTCAGACCGAAAAGATGCAGGCGGTTGTGTTCGACTTCACAACTTCCAAAACAACGAATCTCTCCGCGACGGGATCATTCGTCACGGCCAGCTATGACAACACTGGTGACCGATATATCGTGTCTGCCATCGACCAGGGCGAACACGACAAGATACACCCGGGCGAACACGACAAGATACGCTTGCTTCTCGCCGACACGGACCAGCTCAATTGGCAGGAACATGTTTTATCAGGCTATCCACGAGCCATCTCGCCCTGCACCGACCTAATCATGCTCCTAAAGGCATCAGAAGTGCATGGCCGTGAGCTCCCTACCGATCTCCTCTTGTATAACACCAGAGAGCGCAAGGAAACCGCAACGCTGCCGGCGTTCAATAAGATCGGCGCATTGTCACTGTATACATACGTCTTTGTTCCGCAGTGGACGGCATCGGGCGAACACCTCCACTACATCGACGTCTTCGGTTTTCCCTATGACCCGCGGCATGGAACAAGAATCTGGGAACGGGATTCGCAAGCCGTTATCAAGGACCTGCCAAACGTTGTCCCCATTGGCCCCGGCCCCACCAAGTCGTCCCTGGTCCTTGTGCGTGTGGACGAGGTAAAAGAAAGTGGCAGTAGGGTGATTGGGATCGTGGTGCATGACGCATCCAACAACCAAACGTGGGAAATCCCCCTGCCGGATACCCGCATCCTCGGAACGCACGGCAGTCACGTGATTTACACAAGAAAGGACAAGGCTGGCAAGGAAGCCGTATACATGGCGAAGATCGTGCTGCCGAAAGCCACATCCGCTTTGCCTGAATAACATACACGGGACACGGGCTTGCCTAATCAGGTCCGTAGCTAGGTGATCGACGGGTTTATTGGCGAGCCAAGAAGAGCCAGAATATGCTGATGACCAACGGGAACGCGCCAGGGCTAACAAAGAGTCGCGCTGATATTCTCGCCTAGGCTCGAAAACAGGTAAACTCAGACGTTCTGTAGGAATAATAATAAATATTTTTTTTTTGAGTAAAACGAATCTAAAAAAACACATCTCCAAAGACTCAATAATTCATCGATCATTACAAGAAAATACGAAACATAAATCAATGGGTTCACACCCCAGGCTAGAAGGTTTCATGGCGATGCCATGTAAAACGAATCCCAAAGGGATGGCATAGTACGCCTATGCGTACACAACATCAGCGAGGTGAAAGACCTCGTCAGGGTTGGCCGTTAGCCCTGTAGTCGAAGCCAACTGCGTCGTTGTGAGACGGGGTGGGTAGTAGGGCCGAGATGAAATACCAGTCCGTAGGATGACGAACACGATTCGGCCGGTTAGGGTGTCGAGCCCGCTATGTCATGGCGAAGACCAGAGAGTGGGTGGAAGAGCTGCGTAGCCTGAGGGCGAAGTAAGCCAACTGCTCAAGCTGTACACGCTGAAGAAAGGCGGAAAGAAAAGCGATGTATAGACGCTGACAGGTGATTGGTGATGGAATGGTGTGAAGGTGTTGTGGATCAAGTAGGGAGACCTGTGTGGGCAGTACGGATGAATCCGCCACGCAGGAGTCAGAGCCCCCATAGTAGCGATGAAGGTGGTGAAAGCCACTGGAGCAAAGGGGGGCAGGAAGGTGAAACTGAGAAGAAAAGAGTAGAAGGAATGTAAGAATGTCAGAAATGGCTAAACAAATATTAGGACGAGATGAACGCTTTGTTGAAATACAAGCGTGGGCGTCACCTTCTGTCTGGACGGATCAGATGCTGAAAACTCTTCATAGAGGAGTTGAAAAAGGCAAGTGGTACAGCTTATCAGATAAGCTGATGCGTAAGAATAATATTATGGAGGCTTGGGAGAAAGTGTGTTCAAATAAGGGCAAACATGGAGTGGACATGGTATCAATCGAGCGCTACGAATCAGAGCTGGAGCATAATAATGCTAAGCTTCTCGAAGAACTGCAAGATGGAAGGTATGATCCCCGTGCAGTGCGCCGAGTGGAAATCCCAAAAGGTGATGGTCGAAAGACCAGACCTCTGGGAATACCCACAGTGCGTGATCGAGTAGTTCAAACAGCTCTGAAACATGTGATAGAGCCGATATTCGATATCGACTTCTCGCCCTACAGTTTTGGATTTCGTCCAAAGCTGGGTTGCAAGGATGCACTTAGACGAGTGAATGAATTGTTAAAGCAGGGCTATCTCTATGTTATGGATGCCGACATCCAAAGCTACTTCGATACTATACCACATGAGAAACTCATGAGTCGAGTCAAGGAAAAGATCATTGATGGTAAAATTCTTGATCTGATCGAACAATTCCTCAAAGCCAATATCTTTGATGGTCTCAAACATTGGGAACCTGAAGAAGGTACACCGCAGGGAGGAATTATCAGTCCTCTGTTAGCAAATATCTATCTTGATCCCTTTGATCACAAGATGACCGAGGCTGGATTCGAGATAGTGCGCTATGCAGACGATTTCCTGATCATGTGTAAAAGTAAAGAATCAGCCAAAAGGGCATTGCGCAAAACGCGAAGGTGGATGAAAGCCAATGGGCTGAAACTTCATCCAGAAAAAACGCGAATTGCCGACATGACAGAGAAGTGCGAGTACTTCGAGTTTCTCGGATACCATTTCGAGAGAACGCGAAATACACATCGCATTAAACGTTGGCCAAGGAAGCAGAGTCTGAAGAAATGCAAAGATGCCATACGCAAGAAAACGAGGAGAAGCAATAAGGACTCAATAGAGGACATAATTGCTTACCTTCGGCCAAATCTTGTCGGATGGTATCAATACTTCAAGCACTCCACTGTGTATGCAATGCGAGGGATAGATGAATTTACACGCAGAAGACTGCGCAGCATTATAGCCAAATATAATCGCAAGAGAGGTTCTCATCGCATGATTGATACTCGTAAATACAATAAAGCCTACTTTACAGATCTAGGCTTCTTTTCACTGGAAGAAGCCTGGAAACTGGAATTTCAGTCTCTTCGGAGTAAGCACTGACTGGAGAGCCGTATGCGGGAGAACCGCACGTACGGTTCGGAAGGAGGGGAGACTCCGCAAGGAGTCTTCCCTACCCTTATTACTAGCTCCAGGTGTAAACGTGGGGCTAAATGATGTAATAAAAATCGCGTGCTTTTAGGTACACTAAACCCCAAAGTTATGGCTCAACAAAATCGTAGAGGAATAGAACGACTCCGATGTGAGAGCTATACCAAAATTGATTATAATCAAAGCCAACAACGATACGCTTATCGGGTTGCAAGTAATAGGTCGTGTAATTCGCCGTTTGCATGGCACGCTGAAGCATAGTTTTGTCATTGCTCGCTTCAGCTAATTGCTTGAGCGTTGATGCCCAGTTGAGGCTGTGGATACCCATGACATAATTACATTGAAGTTGCTCGCGGATACCTTCTGCGGGCTCAAAACCTTTGATTTTATCCATGAAGATCTCTTCAACCCATTCATTGAGTTCGAGAGCCAGTTCTAGGTAGTTATTATCCTCTGTGCGATTTTTCAAGAGATAACGAATGGTGTCGAGACAGTCATAATTCGTACGACCGTTTTTACTTTCTGGGATGTCTTCATAAAAGCCACGAAACTCTTTTGTTTTAATGGGGCCATTGATGAGCCAATTCCATGTTCTATCACGGCAGGATTTATACTGTTGATTATTGTTAATGGCATCGAGTTTTTCAAATAATTGCACGGCATAAATGACGCTGCTGGTGTATTCCTCGATGATTTTCTTTGTTTTGGGATCAACTCTAAAAGGCCAGGTGCCATTAGGTCTTTGATTATTTACGAGCGATTTCGCAATCACTTTAGCAGCATTAAGAAAGCGCTCCTCCTTACTGGCATCGTACAAATCTATATAGCTTATGCCAAGTACGGCAGCTTTATCGGGCATAATGCCGGATTTGTCGCGAAATCCACCGGGTTTTTTGTGTTCAAAAGTGCTGTAGGGCATGCCGGCATATGCCCAATCAGATGGCGTACTATTGGCAATATTCCAGTCGCCTAAATTAATGGCCTCATCGAGAGCTCGCTGATCTTTGGTCGTCCGCCAGTATGTGAGAAAAGTTTTGATACTCAGAGCGTGATGAGCAGCTGGGTAGGAAGTGAATCGGTCAATGGCACGCGGAAATGGATAGCCGTTGTGTTGGAGATTTGAAAAGTAAATCCAGGGCATTTGGACTTTTCCGTCGTCATCAATTAACGAGTCTTTAGGCCCCTTGAACCATTGTGGATGATCATCAAATATGAATGACATGCCCCTGTCAATAGTTTCCTGATAGCTTTGGAGTGGAAGTAGGAACCCCTTGGCGTCGCGTTTACGAGCTGCAACAACCATGTGCTTTTGCCACTTAAAAGTCTTGATCTGATCCCATCTTATATCGGAATGGTTTTGTTTATTGGCATGAGTGGATAATTGCGGAATTGATAAAAGGGCTGTAATGCCCAGTACCATAAATTTGATATTCATAATGACCTCTTAAATGATGAACTGTAATTGATCTCATAAGGTGGATACACTTACTTAGCCATTTATTACTGTCGCAAGCGCCAAAATGACTGTCCTATTCTATATTTTGACGGGATGCGTCAAAAACAGGGGTGATCAAACTTATAGGAATGGATGTGATTTTTACATTTAAATTAAGCAATGATATCCTTAATGACGTGACCAAAGTCGCGGTCCAGACGCTTATAACCTGGGACCTCCATTCGACGAGGGTCGAGGCCCATTTGATGGAGAATCGTCGCGTGCACATCGGTCACGTAGTGAGGTTTTTCGACGGCGTGGAAACCCAATTCATCTGTTGAGCCGTGGACAATTCCCTTTTTGAGACCTCCACCGGCCATCCAGACACTGAAACCAAAGGGGTGGTGGTCGCGTCCATCGGCACCTTGTGAACCGGGTGTACGGCCAAATTCCGTGGCAAAAACGACGATGGTGTCATCGAGTAAACCGCGTTGTTTAAGGTCTTTGATGAGCCCAGCAGTGGGCAAGTCCACTTGCTTAGATAGTTTAGTATGTCCCTTTTTAAGCCCGGAGTGATTATCCCAAGCACCGGCTGCACCATCGCCATGCATGATTTGAATGAAGCGAACACCCCGTTCTGAAAAACGACGGGCGGCTAAGAGCTGCTGGCCGAATTCACGCGTTTCTGGGTAGTCTAAACCATAGAGCTTTCTAGTTTCCGAAGATTCTTTTGTGAAGTCAATGATATTAGGAACGGCTTCCTGCATGCGAAATGCCAGTTCATAGGATTTCATGCGAGCTTCCAAGGCGGGGTCCTTGGGGAATTGTCTGGCAGCGAGCCGATTCATCTGATTCGTAAAAGAGAGTGCTTTTTGCTGATCTTTGCGGGAGAGATTATCAAAGGGCTTCGCATAGTTGAGGGGATTCTTGGGATCGATTTTTAGGTTGATCGCATCGTAGGCCGGACCTAGATAATGCCCATCCTTTTTTTCAAAAAAGCGAGGGCCAACATTGATGAATTGAGGCAGATCCTGACTGAGAGGATTAAGGCCATAATTGATCCAAGCACCAATAGTTGGAACACGGGGGTCAAGGAAGTGTCGACCCGAGTGGAATTGAACCTGGGCACCATGATTATTATCGGTGGTCCACATGGAGCGAATAAATGCTATCTCATCGGCACAGCTACCAATGTTGGGGAACCAATCGCTGATTTCAACGCCCGCTTGGCCGTACTTCTTGAAACCCGTTTGCATGGGGTAGATTTTTTCGCGATTTTGACCATTAGCATCACCTTTAATGGGGACGCGTAGGTCCTTGAGATTACTAGGATCTAAGACATGGGCAAAAGGACTTTCGCTAATGGATTTTCCCGCATACTTATTCAGCGCTGGCTTGGGGTCAAAGCTCTCCATTTGACTGAGTCCACCACGCATAAAGAGCCAAATAACTTTTTTAGCTTTGGGAGCAAAATGGGGAAGCCCGTCGGGGGGAGCATGAGCTTGGCTAGCGTTTAGGCCACCACCTAGGGCCAAAGAACCGAGTCCTAGTGAAGAATGCTTGAGGAAAGAGCGTCGAGTACTGCTGTAGTTTGAATTTTTCATCGGATCACCAAGAAGTCGTTAAGGTTTAAAAGGGAATGGATAAGGCCTCTGCGCTCTTTATTTTCCTGTAGGAAAATTAGGCAAAGTTCTAGTTCTTCGGGGGAGATTTCTTTACCGATAATTTGATAATACGCTTGTCGGCAAAATTCGGCATTGCTGAGCTTTGAGTCAAATTTTTTACTAATGGCTTCGGCCGCTTCGATCGCAGTTTGACTATTCATAAGTGCGAGGGCTTGTTGAGGCACAATACTTTCACTCCTGCGGTAACAGCTAAAGACGTCGGCATCATCAAAGGGTTCGAGAAACTGGGAACGTCCGTCACGGGAGTGAAAAAAGTAGATACTTCGTCGCTTAGCACTGGGACTTGGAGTCAAAGTGGGCCCGCCCATTTTCAGTTCGAGTTTGCCACTCAGAGCTAAAATACCATCTCGTAGGATTTGTGATTCCATTCGTCGTGGGTTCATGCGCCAGTAGTATTTGTTTTCTGGATCAGCAGATATTGTTGCGACATCTGCATTTAAGTTGGACGAGCTGCGTTGCCAGGCTTTTGATGAGAGCATGATTTTGTGAATGTGTTTCATGCTCCAATTGGATTCGATGAGCTCTACCGCCAAGTAATCCAGAAGGTCTTGGTGTAAGGGTTTTGGAGCCTGACGACCAAAGTCAAAAACAGTATCGACCAAGGGAGTTCCAAAATGCCTCATCCAAATGTGATTGATGGCGACGCGAGCAGTTAGTGGATGATCTCGGTGAATGAACCACTTGGCTAAGGCAGTGCGTCGTCCCGTACTGGTTTTGGGATATAGGGGTGAGTAGTCTTCGACTTTGTCCTTAGCAAGAATATGAGCCTTTAAACTCCCCTTAATAGAAGTATATGCGGGGTACTTCTTTTCCTTTAAAGCTTTTTTATCTTGCTCTATACTTTTAAGTATATGGGCTCTTTTTGCAGGATTAGCTTTGGCTAATTCGAATCTTGCTTTTGCGAGTTTGAGCTCGAGTTCCATACGTCCAGCTTTTGCGGCCTTATCTGACTTATTTTGACTAAACTTATCTTTGTCGGCAATGATGACACTTTCGAGTAAATCGAGTTCCATTTTGCTGATGTCGAGTTCCATTTTGGCAATCGTTTTTAAGTCCTGGTGAGCAATATCAATGGTTTTGTTCTTAGCAGTTTTGAGGACGAGTTGAGAATCGAGCTGACGGACGTCAATAGCATAAAAATCTGCCGTTGAATCAAAAGAGAAGAGTTCAACTGAACCTGAATTACGGTGCGGAAGATTGTAGGTGATGAGGAGTTTCTCATTGAGGTAGACATTAGCCAGTTGATCCCGAACTTGAATCTTAAGACGATATTCCTCGTTGAGTTTGATGGGGATATTGGCCAGAGCATTTGGATATATGTGTTTGCCATTTACGATGTGGAAAAATTGAATTTTTGTTCCACCCGACCAAGCACTTGTATAAACGCCATGAGCTAAACTGCCGTCTTTATTCGCATCGAAGATGGCACCCGTAGATTTCCATGTCTTACCTCCAGTCGTTTGAAACTTTAAATTGAGTTCAAAGTCACGAGGATGAGCTTTTTTAGAACGTAGGTAATTGCGTTCCATTGTCGGTGTGATATTTGAGAGTATCCCACCCTGATAACGCCAACCGGAGCCTTTCATATCCCATGTATCGGGGCGAGCCGTTTGGAATTGATCAGACAGTTCTGTAAACTCGATTAATTTTTGAGGTGCTTTTACAGGTGCATTGTTTTTGAGATCATCATATATTTTTTGAGCCTGCTGAATTTTTCCCTTAGCTTGTTTACGTAGTTGAACATGAACAAAACTTTTTGATCCAGGTGCCCAGGCGTCGAGAGGTAGCTGTACAGGCTTTGCGGACTCCGCAAAAGACCCCAGGAACTGCGGAACTGCAGAACTTATTTTCTTTCTTTTATGGGGTTTGTTTTCGTCTCCGCCTTTGTGGAGGTAGGTGGGAGTATCTAAATGTTCGTCATAGACACGCGGTAGGCCACTTTGTTCATAATTGAGTGAATCAGGAAGCGCATCTGTTCGCACATGATAAGGTTCAAAAATAGCACGAAAATTATAGTAATCTGTATGATCAATGGGATCGTATTTGTGATCGTGACATTTGGCACAGTTCATTGTTAGTCCCATGAATGCTTTACCCGTATGTTCTATCACATTATCCAACCAAGTGGTTCGATTAAATTTGTAGTAATTGCGAGCAAGAAAGCCAGTCGCCGCGATAGTTTTGGGCTCATTGGGAGCAATTTCATCAGCGGCGAGCATTTCAGTAATCATTTGATCGTAGCCTTTGTCTTCATTAAGGGAATTGACAATCCAATCACGCCAATGCCACAAGTGTTTCTGGCTATCGCGAAGTTCTTTGTCCAGTCCATACCAATCGCTGTAGCGCCACACATCCATCCAGTGGCGACCCCAGCGTTCGCCATATTGAGGGCTGGCAAGTAATTCCTCTGTAATTTCTTCTATAGATCGGGAATCTTTCATTTGCTCCGGTGTAGGAGGCAGACCAATAAGATCGAAATAGAGACGACGAATCAGTAGGCTGCGTTCGCTAAGTCCCTGAGTTTTGAGTTTTTGATCAATTTGCTTTTGCGCGAGATAAAAATCTACTGGGTTATGTCCGGCGGGGGGAATTGTCTCGGGCTTTTCAATTCTTTGGAATGACCAATGGTTTTTCGGATCACTTTCGGCTTGCTCATTTTCTGGAGCGGGAGCTCCGGCTGCAATCCAGCTTTTTATGAAGTCGATTTCTTTCTTGCTTAGGGAGTGGCCTTCTGGGGGCATTTTCTCGTCTTCCTCATCTGACTCGAGTCGAATAATGAGCTCATCATTATTAATCACGTCTCTTTCATGCATGAATTCAACCGTGTCCAAACGGAGCTTCCCCTTTTGTTTCAGTACACCATGACAAGCGAAACAGCGTTCTTTAAAAAGAGGTTTGATTTTATCGAGGTAGAGGTCTTTCTCATCTGCTGATAAAGAGATGCTGACAAGAGCTGAAACAAGGAATAAACGCAGCAAAATCATAGTGTCCCCAGCTTAGAGATTTCAAGGTTTTTTAGCACAGGGTGATTGTGGTGAATATGATTGATCAATGCTTTGCGAGCCATCTTTTTGTCGCGCTTGAGTAGAGCATTTAGTATTTCATGGTGCTGCTCCACTGCCTGATTGGCGGCGTCGCGATCTTCACCTTCCCATTCAAAGAGAATCTTAAAAAAAGCTTTGTGGCGATTGAAGAAATCTTTGATGTAGAAATTATCAGATTTTTCTACGAGATAATCATGGAGGCGATTATCGATTTTGGGATGTTTGTCTGAGGATGTCGAAGCAATATTGCCTTCAAGTATTTCTTTCAGATCACAATCCACCATTTGATCCCAGGCTAGTTCCAGCGCTTTGAGTTCCATGACTTCGCGGACTTCGCAATAATTATTGAGATCCTTTTGAGTAAATGGGCGAACTCGCCACCCACGGCGAGGGATGTGTTCTAGCAAACCTTGTCCGGCTAATTGTAGAAGGTGCTCTCTCATAGCTGAGCGACTAATATCGTATCTTTTGGCACCAGCTTCCTCTCTAATAAATTCTTCAGAATTCCTAAGACTTAACTGTACAATATCTCGTAATACATCTTCGTAGGTATTTTTTAAAAAGCCAGCTTTTGATTTTCTTGATCTAGTTCCAAGCTGTGGGCTATTGATAGCCTCAAGTCGGCCATTAGGCAATTTTTTTAATAAGTCACGTTCAAGCAAGTTTGCGACAACAGCACGTATCGGAGTAGAACTACTTTGGTAATATTCAGACAGAGCTGCAATGCTCATTTTACAGGGGATTTGTCCACGCTGTAATTGGGACGTCAAATCTTCTTCTATATGCTTACTTAGGCTCATAAATCATCTTCTCTTTATATCTTATTGTCCCCTATAACATGTTTTTGTCGACAATGTTTCATGGCTTAGTGATATTTATGTAGATTTGCCTATTTTCTTATATCAAATGCCAAAAAAGAACAAAAAAATGCAGGGGGACTAAGACCCTCTGCATGATGGATAAATGATTATTTGACTAGAGTTAAAAACCGAAAACTTTTAGGGATTCATAGGCGCGATTGAGCCAGTCGCCTATATGGTCGTTTTTGCCGTCAAGAGTGGGGCGAGCACCAAAGCCATGGCCAACTTTTGCGTAGATATGCAGTTCTGCGGGGATATTCATGGTACGGAGCTTGTGGTAAACTGCGACTGAGTTCATGGGTGAATACTGATCGGTATCGCCATGAATGAAGCACATGGGCGGGGTTTTTGCGTCGAAGGCAAAGTCTTTCACCATGGTAGAGTTATTGCCTTTACCTTTGTTGGCGCCATTGGCGCCGTCTTCCAAAACATAAGCAGGGTAAACGGGCACGGCGTAATTGACGTGGCAGGGGAGCTTATCTAATTCATCAATGGCTTTGTATGAATTTGTTTGAGAAGTGGTGGAAGTCATGAGTGTGAGGTGACCACCTGCGGAGAACCCGAGTACGGCAATTTTCTCCGGATTGATCTGCCATTCTTTGGCTTTGCTACGAATGATGCGCACCGCGCGTTGGGCATCCTGCCAAGCCGCCATGTGTTTGGGAAGGCCTTTGGGACGAGGAACGCGGTATTTGAGAACGCAAGCAGTGATTCCCTTTTTATTAAAATATTCGGCAACGGGCCAGCCCTCGTGGCCAATTGCAAGACCATTGTAAGCACCACCTGGGAAAATGAGGATGATGGAATCGGATTTTTTTTCTTTTGGGGCAAAATAGAAAAGGCGGGGAGCTTTTTTGTCGTCTTTTTCATTGGGGGCAAACTTGGGCCAGAGTTTCATCTCTACTTTTTCGGAGGCGAATAATGAAAAGCAAAGTGTAAAAAGGGTGATTAAAAGACTTAATATAAATTTTTTCATGGGTAGGGAATTCCTAGCTTGCTTATTTTTTGATACTGATAAAGAGCTTATCGAGATAGATGAAAGATTCATTTTCATTGGATCCTGATAAGCTAAAAGAGTCTGGGATATTGAACTTATGATCATAGTAAGGTAGGCGACTACTCAGGGATTCTCCCTCCTCACTGATGATGGAAATAGTGCAATAACGATCATTTTTTTCTCCAAGTCCAAAGTTCATAGCAAACTGATACCACAGACCGGGTTTTAGGCGCATTACGCTCCGACCATTAGATTTAAGTACTTGGTCGAGAATATTAATTTCGCCGATTGTCGTTCGTCTTCCAGAGCTATGATCGCGTAAAATCACCGATAGTTGCGCAGGTTTTTCCTTATCCATTTTAAAGTTAAAAGATAAGTTGAAACTACCATTAAAATCTTTGGGGATAGAATGAGTTGAATAGGAAAGGAGTGGCATCCACGAACGTTCTAAATTTGCGGAGTCAGCAAATTTGAGGGATTGATTTCCTGAAATGGATTCTTGCTTCGATAAAGACAAGCCCTCAGTCAAATCTAAGTTCTTTGAAAGTGAAGTCGCTTCAAAGTCTTCTTTGAGAAGAATAGTTTCATTAGCTTTTGCTAAACTAACTTGCTCAAAATAATCCTTGAAATTGATGGGGGCTTTCATGTCTCCTCTTGGGAAACCCGCAAATTGGGCCTGTGATGAAAAGCTGTTGTTTTGAAGTTTTGCTTTATCGATTTTTGGGTAAGTCACAAGGAAGTTATTTTCATCGATGAGGTTGATGAAGTAATGAGTTGTTTGCGGTGGCAAGTCAGCGCTTACTTTATCATTTTGAATCTTGGCGGAGATGCGTTGCCACTCTTCGTTACGGTCACCACCCTTGATCGTGTAGATCAAATCAGCATTAACAAGCTTGGCGCCTTTATTCTCATAAGTGATTTCAATTTGATTGCCTTCTTGTTTAAACCCAACAATTTTCGGAGCCTTTTCTTTGTGAGCTAGCTCACCTTCATAATCCGGATTGCCATAGGGGGTTCTACCGCCCATTTCTTTGATCATTGACTGAAGTTTAGAATTGAGTTCATGCGCCTTTTCTGGGAGTTGATCGGCCAGGTTTTTCATCTCCTCAATATCTAATCGCTTTGCCTTCCCCTGCTTCGTTGAGTAAAGCTGGTAGAGCTCTAGAGCTGCGGGCTTATTATGGCGGCGTATTAGCTTGAAGTCATTTTGGCGAATCGCACTGGTATTTTCTGCTTGAGGAAAGTGCCAAAACATCGTGTCGCGAACTTTTCCAGATGAATCACGAACGAGTTCTGAATCACTAAGATCATTTTTTAGTAGAGGATTGATATCACAACCATCTAATATTTGATCATTAGCCTTTTTGGCTCCTACAAAGGATAAAATAGTCGGGTAAAAATCAAGGCCATTGACCATGACTTGGCTTTCTTGCCCGGGACTAATACCTGGACCAGTAATGATGAGCGGGACGCGAATTCCACCCTCTTTGATAGAAATTTTTCCGCGATCTAAGGGGAAGTTATCCGTATAAATTTCTTGATTAGTGCCTTCCATGCCGCCATTATCTGAAGTGAAGATAATGAAGGTATTTTCAATGAGCTTGTGCCCCGCCCAACGAGGATCATCAGTTTCTTCTAGGTAGTTGAAGATTTGGCCCATGTAGTAATCGAGTTGCTCAACCATGGCACAGTAAAAGGGATTGCTTTGGCCTTTTTTCTTCCAGCTTTTCTTGTGTTCATCAGTAAGTTTGACGCCCAGCTTTTTTTCGTATTTACGCAGGAGTTTTTCACTGCGCATGACGATGGGGGAATGCACGAGCCAGGTGGCGTAGTAGAGAAAAAAGGGCTTGTCTTTGTTGTCTTTAATGAAATTCATGGCGGCATGTTGTGGCGCATCAAAGGGCATGTCATTATCGTCGAGGCGATAGGGATCATTTTTGTCTTTGCTAGCAAAGCCGGTTAGCCGGTCTGGGGTCATATTTACTTGTACACCTCGATCGTGGGCTGAGAAATCAAAACCATGATGAAAGGGTTTGGGATAGGCATAATGATTTTTGGAAATATGCCATTTCCCACTGTGACCAGTGGTATAGCCTTGGTCTTTAAGAGCTTCAGCTAAGGAGTAAGTGGAAGTGGGCATGCGAGCACTATACCAAGGAGAGATTTGAGCCGTACGGGTGGGGTGAGAGGGATGTGGAGGGTGGCCACCTGCGACATGAGTCATCTCACCTCGAGCGGGGTGATGTCCACTGAGAATAGCGGCTCGACTTGGAGCACAAACGGGTGCAGGTGAGTAAGCCTGCCAAAATTTGACGCCCTTTTTTGCGAGGGCATCGAGGTTTGGCGTTTCCATGGGTGAAGTGGCATCAATATCGAAGCATTTTACATCCTGCCACCCCAAATCATCAGTGAGAATCAAAAGGATATTTGGCTTAGGCCTCTGGCTTGCAAATGTGGTACAGCATAATGTAAATAATAAAAGGCCTTTAAGCATAGATGAATTTCCAGGTTTATTTGTTTTAACTAATCAACACCCTCCGAATACTTTTTGATACAAAAATGAGAAAGTTTCAGCGACTTAAAAATGACTTAATACATTATTGAGTTGAAAAGAGGTGTGATGACTTTCTAAGGCTAGTTTCTTTGATCCTTGTTCATGGGTTTTTGCTGCTGTAAGACTTATAATTAATTCGGTATTATATGTAATCATCTATGCAAAAAAATCTTTATTTTTTAGATGCAAAGTATCATTTTAACTTTTGTCTTGCTTATGAATGGTAATTATTAAAAATAATTTGGTTTTACTTATGAAGAAATACTCTGGTGTTTTGGTACTGTTACTGATAAATATCATGCTCATTGGCGCTGAAAAAGGACCTAATTTAATTCCTCAAAAAGCGGATAAGGTTGCTAATTACTGGTGTACTTGGTATGCTCAAAATTATTGGATTGGGCGTGGCACTGACCTTAATGATCTAAAGGGAGTGACGAACTCGGCGGCTCGCGAAGAAATTAATTATCACACACTTTTTAATCCTAAAGATGGCTGGGCATCGACTTATCTAGATAAGGAGAGTCGCAAGGATTATATCTTCCTAATTGATCATGGATGGCAGTCGAAAAGAAAAGAGGAATACATAGCCGGAGGCGGTCCTTTTTTTAATATGATTACTGATCCGCGAGACTTTGCGGAGTACGCACATTTGGAGCCCAAAGAGCGCCTCAAAAAATTTAATGAAGATATCAAAGCTTTGGGCTGGGATTCACTAGGACTATGGACGCGTGGGAATATTAACGAAAAGCAGGCCCGTACTTTTGTTGAGTGGTCAAAATATGCCGGAATCAAGTATTGGAAAATTGACGGTGGTAATGATGGAGGCAAGTACTTTTCCTATAAAGTGAAACAGGAAATTTATCCCGAATTGGTACTTGAGTATATTACGGGTTCAGGTGGTAATATTAACCCAAAATGGAATCAAAAATTAGATTCTTACCCATCCACTTACGAGTTCGGAGGAAGTACTCAACGCCCAATGCTTTCCATGGTGAAAAATACTGACGTCTTTCGTACTTATGATGCCTCGCCACTGATGATGTCAGTCACGACTTTGCGACGTACGCACGATATCCTCAAGCAGACTCAACAGCAGCAAGAAAACATTGCCTTACTCAATGTTCAGGATGACTGCAATATTGCGGTGGGACTTGGAGTTTTAGTGGCGAGTAAGCGACATCCCAACATGGGTGAGCGTACCTTAAAGGGGCAAGATCTGCATCACCAACTTTCGGGCCCACGTCTCATGCAAAAGCGCTGGGATGAAGTGAAACGTTTTGGCCGCTGGGCGCGCATTGCGCCGGCTTTTGCCGCTGGCGAGGGAACTTACCTGTATTCCAAAAATGAATTAGTAGATCGCTGTGTATTCACGCCTTGGGATACTTGGGCAGCAGGGACTTACGGTAAAATGGTGAGCCAGAGTGCCCCCGCAATTATGGCGCGCAATATGCCTCTAGCAATAGTTGAGGCAGGGGAGCACGCTCCTTATGTTTGTACGAGTAGGTATCCAAATGGTGCTACGGGTATTGCCACGGAGGGCCGAGTGACGCCGGAGAATCGCTGGTTTGAACCGCGAGCCAAAGTCACCGTAAAAATTAAGGATGCATCCAAGCCAATTGCAATTGTCGGTCGTTACAAGGAGCTCGTGCTGGAATTTGCAGATGAACTTTCTGGACTCGATCAAGTATGGGCGCAGGATCTTTTGGCCGATCATTCCGAGGACATAAAAAATAAAGTTAAAATATCAGCTAATCGCCTGATCATCAGTGGTGCGCTTATTGATGAAATTGGGACTTCTTCGGCTACGCCAGGTGATCTTTCAGTTCCGGGTATGATCTTGAGTTTGAGTGGGAAAAATCTACCCGTCTGGGGAAGCGATTACACACCTAAAGTAAAGCTGGAAACGGCGCCTAAAGCGAAGTTTGTGAAGACCAAAGGCTTCTCGGGTCCGGCGTCTATTCAGAAGAATAATTATGGTCATTTAGTCTCTAGCTCTGAGTCTAATAAAATTTCTTATGCGCTGAAAAAGCTACCACAAAGTTTTAGCTCGGGAAAAGTAACAATTCAGTGGAAGATGAAGGATGCCAATTCGGGTGCCGCCACGCGCAATGGCTTTTTGGTGGTGAGCAGTGACGAAGATTCCTTATCTTCTGTTTTGGCAGGTGCTTGGACGGGATCTAAACAAATGACTGTTTTTGAAGGCCTAGGCGGACATCATAAAGTTGCCAAGCCGGCTTTTAATCCGGGTGCAGAAATGAATTGTCGTCTACAAATTGATCTTGATAAGCGCAGCGCTGAAATGACGGTCAATGGCGTTACATCAAAAATCTTGTTTTCCGAAAGTATGACCAGTATTAGTTATGTGGGTTTTGCGGTTAAGGGAGCCAAAACATCCTTCAGCAAACTCAAAATTAGTCGAGAATAAGTGCTCACTTCAATGATAAAGTAAAGGATTTAATGATGAAGTCAATTATCTGCTTAAGCCTACAAGTATTACTATTGAGTTTTACACAAGTTTTAGCTGGGAGTTTAGAAAAGGACGAAGCATTAAGTTCTGACTTTCGAATCATGGCTTTTAATATCCGCAATAGTTATGCTAGGGATAAAGAACAGAATCAGTGGAAGTTGAGAAAAGACCTCGTTTATAAAGTTATACGGGATCATGAACCAGATGTACTGGGGCTGCAGGAAGCCAATCACAAACAGCTAGGTGAGCTTAAAAAACAGTTCCCAAATTATGGATGTATTGGCGTGGCGTCTGGAGGCGGAACAAAGGGGCAGTATTCAGCTATTCTATACCTAAAGAGTCGTTTTAAGCTTGTTGATTCGGGGGGTTTTTGGATCTCAGAGACTCCAGAAAAAGTATCTAAAAGTTGGAGTAGTGCTCATCTTCGTATTTGCACATGGACACGATTAAAGGACTTAAAAACTTCCAAAGAATTAGTGGTTTATAATACTCATTTGGATGATGGGTCTAAACAGGCACGCGAAAAGGGCGCAGAAATGATCATGAAGCATCTGCATGGTCAAAAACTCAAAGATTCATTTATTGTCATGGGTGACTTCAATGCGCCAGAAGAAAGTAGGGCCATAGCGCAAGTAAAAGGCACCGGAACTTTCACTAAAGATCCGTATCCCAAAGCAGTAGATGCCTTTCGAGTTTTAAATCCTGAGGCCAAAAATGTGGGGACTTATAATGGTTTTTCTGGGAAGGATAGTGGTGCGAAAATTGATTATATTTTTGTGCCCAAAAACGCTCAGATTATGGAAGCCGAGATCTTAAAAACAAATCATAATGGACGATATCCTTCAGATCATTTCCCCGTGACAGCTCGAGTTCGTTTTAAGTAAGATGTTAATGTAGGTGGCTTGCAGTAGCCAAGTGATTTTTACAGTGAAGTTGATTTAGAGAATTCAATAAAGAGTTTTTTAATCAATACTTGTAACAAAGGTACATGAATCTTGTAAAATAAGTTAAGTGCCGAGGAGTTTTTTCGAACTCAAAGGCGATGAAAATTTATTTAAGGAAACTCGTACAATGAAAAAATTTCTTGACCTAGCTATATTTAGTTTTCTAGCTTGTATAAGTTCTTTGTCAGCTAGTAGTGAACGCCCAAACATTCTACTCATCTTTTCCGATGATCACGCTCAGAAGGCCTTGAGCTGTTATGGTAATACTGATATTCAGACTCCGGCCTTAGATCGCCTGGCGGAAAGCGGCATGCGTTTTAATCACGCGCTGGTCACCAATTCTTTTTGTACGCCTTCCAGAGCTACGGCTCTAACGGGGAAATACTCTCATAAAAATGGTGTCACGAAGCTCAATCAGCCCTTTGATGGTTCTCAGCAGACTTTCCCCAAGCTGCTTCAAAAAGCGGGGTTTGAAACAGCGCTATTTGGTAAGTGGCACCTCTTATCGCAGCCCACTGGTTTTGATTATTACTGTGTTCAAAAAATGCAGGGTATGCCTTTTAATCCACGAGTCTTTGAACCCCAACACAAGTGGATCCCTTGGAGTCCTCAAGACCGTAAGTCTTACATGAAAGGCGGGCGAGTATTGCAGGGCTACAATAATGATGTGATAACGACTGAGGCCATTAATTGGATAAAAAATAGAAAGGATAAGTCTAAGCCTTTTTGTCTCTTGCTTCACCCCAAACCACCGCACGCTCCCTATACGCCCGCAACGCAAGACGAAAATTATTTAAAGGATGTGACCATACCCGAGCCACCAACACTCTACGATGATTATAAGGGGCGTACTCCTGAGGCTATTGCCAAAGTCATGCGATCCAATCGCATCATTTTAAATCCTGCCTTTAAGTCTATGCGAGCGAGGATTGAAAAAGAAAATCCTAATATAAGCGAAGGTGAATTAACCAGCAAAATGTACCAGGAATATATCAAGGGTTATTATCGTTTGGTAAAGTCAGTAGATGATAATGTGGGGCGCGTTTTGGATTATCTTAAAGAAAGCGGTTTGGAGAAAAATACCATAGTCATTTATACTTCAGATCAGGGCTTTTCTCTAGGTGAGCATGGCTTCTACAATAAGCAGTGGATGTATGAAGAGCCTTTGCATGCACCTTATTTAGTGAGCTTTCCTGGGCGCATCAAGGCAAAGCAAATTCACGAATCCATGACTAGCCATGTGGATATCGCACCAACGATTTTGGATTTTGCGGGCATCGCAATCCCTCAAGATATGCAGGGTTATTCACTTAAATCTATTTTAATGGGAGATGCCGAAAAAGTTAGGGATGAATCCTATTATCATTTCTACGATCACGGTAAACAATTGCCCGAGATGATTGGCATTCGTACAGATCGCTACAAATTGATCTTTTATCCCACTATGCAGGGCAAGTATCGCTGGGAGTTGTTTAATTTGGAGAAGGATTCTCAGGAAATGAAAAATCTGGCTCACAACCCCGAATACCGCAAACTAAAAGAGAATCTGAAAAATCAATTACGTCAATTGATAAAAAAATATGACGACAATTCTGGTAATACGAAGCAATTATTTATCAATAAATAGGAAAAATCATGTTTAAGAAGAGCTTACTTTTATTAATCACTGTGGGGCTGAGTTTCGGTCTCGTGGCGCAAAAGAAAAAACGCCTTAAAGAACCAAAGCCAACATATGCGAATGTGGCTTATGGAGAGTTTGAGCGCAACAAGATTGATGTTTGGCTTGCCAAGGGAGACGGTCCTCGCCCCGTACTGATTTTTATTCACGGAGGTGGATGGGTCGTTGGTGATAAAAGTAAGACTCGGGGCATTCAGCAAATACTCGACAAGGGAATTTCTTTTGTTGCAGTCAACTATCGTTTGACGGCGACTGATCCACTTCCTGCACCAGTAATTGACGCTGCGCGTGCGGTTCAGTTCGTGCGTTACAAAGCTAAAGAATGGAATCTTGATAAGAACAAAATCGTACTACGTGGAGGAAGTGCGGGGGCAGCTACATCCATGTGGATTGCCTGTCGCGACGACTTAGCCAATCCGGATTCAGATGATCCCGTTGAGCGGGAATCAACTCGCGTGCAGGGCATCGTTGCTGCTGGTGGTCAGAGTGCTATTGATCCTAAGCTCATTGAACCATGGATCGGTCCCAATGTCTATCATGAGATGATTTATAAGGCCGTTGGTGAAAGTTCTATAAAAGATGCCTTAAAAAATTATTCCAAGCATGAAAAACTCTATAAAGAATTCTCGGCTTACAATCATTTAAGCAAAGATGATCCACCGATGTTTTTATCTTATGGCGCTGATTTAACTGTGCCCTCAAAGAATTTGGGACATGGCATTCACCACGGTTTATTTGGTATCAAAATGAAAGAAAAATCACAGCAAATCGGCCATGATAAGATCTACCTCAATATTGGCAAAAAGGATGTTTCTGAGTTTAAAAATCCCGATGCTTTTATAGAGGCAATACTACTTGGAAAAGAAAGGAAATAATAATGAGAAAAGTCTTTATGAAAACACTTAATAAGTATTCGTCTTTAATATTGACGAGCACGGTCTTGCTTTCTTGTCAGAGTTCAAAAATTGAAAAAGCAGGATTTGTACAAAACTTAGAAGCTGGGGAAGAGCAAACTATCGTGACCTACGGGACGAGCCTCACAGCAGTTGGCGCCTGGGTGGGTCAACTCGATGTTTTATTGGAGCAGCAGTTTCCGGGCAAGGCAAAGGTCATAAATGGCGCCCAGGGAGGAGCTAATTCCGCTTGGGGTGTAAAAGCATTGGATCAAAAGGTTTTGAAGCATAAGCCCGATACAGTCTTTATTGAGTTTGCCGTCAATGACGCGGTGGAGAGAAGAAAAACGAGTGTTGAAGTAGCCAAGAACAATTTAAATAATCTCATTGAACGCATCTTGGCTCAGAACCCCCAATGTGAGATCATTCTTGCGACCATGAATGTTCCCGTTGGCCATACGGGTGTTCAGCGCCCTAAAGTTGATGATTATTATCAGATGTACAGGGATGAGGCCAAGAGGCATGGTTTTAAGCTTGTTGATCACAATGCAGTATGGAAGGATTTGCTTGAAAAAGACCCAGCGCTTTACATTCAATACATGCCGGATGCCATTCACCCAGTTTATGAGGGATCGCTCAAAATTATTACACCACATTTAGTCAAAGAGCTTGGCTTAAAAGGTGGTGATGCGAGTAAGAGTCAATTGGCACCCTGTTGGAAGTACATGTTTAATTCTATGGATAAGATCAAAAAGGATCGCAAAGTCACTCGGGCTGAATATGAGCTGTTTTGGGCCAATCACTTCAAGATGCAGGATGCCAATAAGGATGGCTTGGTCCAGCCCAATGAATATCCGGAGCAGGGCATTTTTAATCACTTTGATGCCAACGGTGATAAGCTTGTTTCATTGGATGAGTATCAGAAAGTTTATGCCTATCATTTTGAGAAGTTTGATAAAGCTAAGCAAGGTGAGTTAGATTTAAAAAAATTGAAATATAATTACTAGGGACAGAATTATGTTGAAAGTAGGTATGTTGAGTTTTTTATTTTTGAGTTTTGTAAGTTTTGTCTACTGCGAGCAACTCAAAGGGACGAAACCCAATATAATTTTTATTCTGACGGATGATCAGGGAAAAGGGCAACTGGGCTGTGAGGGGCATCCCTGGTTGCAGACTCCACATATTGATAAGCTTTTTAGTGAGAGTACGTATTTTTCTGATTTTCATATGAGTCCGACCTGTACGCCAAGTCGAGCGGCATTGATGACGGGTAATTACCCTTTTAGAAATGGTATTACTCACACGGGCGGAGCGCGGGCCCGTATGACTTTGAAAACAAAAACCTTGCCTGAGTTTTTGAAAGAAGCGGGGTATACGACAGGTATTTTTGGCAAATGGCATTTGGGTTATGAAGAAGCTTATCAGCCGCAATCGCGGGGCTTCGATGAGGTCTTTATTCACGGTTATGGTGGTATAGGTCAGCCCATGGGTGTTCCCAAGAATAAGTATGAAAATCCCATCATTCGCCACAATGGTAAATTTGTGAAAACTCAGGGTTTTTGTACAGATGTTTTCTTCGATCAGGCCATGAATTGGATCAAAAAAGTGAAATCAAAGCCCTTTTTTGCCTACATTTCAACGAATGCTCCCCATGGTCCCTATATTGCGCCAAAAGATAAAAGAGAAAAATTTAAGGCCTATGGCTTTGGAAATGCTGATGCCGGTTTCTATGGCATGATTGAAAATATTGATGATAAGGTCGGACGCTTGATAAATAAGCTCAAGCAATGGGATCTGGATAAAAATACCTTAGTGATTTTTATGTCGGATAATGGTTTTGCCAGCCTCGTGACAAACGAGAAAAAACTGGGCAAAAAAGATGGTAAGGAACTCTTTGCGTATCGCGCAAATTTACGCGGCTATAAAAAAACTCCCTATGAGGGTGGCACCTTAGTTCCGGCATTTTTTCGCTGGAAAGGCACTCTTAAACCTGGGCAAAAAATTACGGCTTTGAGCGCTCATATTGACCTGATGCCGACTCTACTTGAACTCGCTGGAGTTGAATTAAATAAGAAAATTGATGGTAGAAGTCTTTTGCCTCTTTTGCGGGATCCGCAATCAAAGTGGGAAGAGCGCCAGCTCTTTTTTCACATAGGTCGCTGGGGATTTAAGACTAAGCCCGATGATGCCAAGTACGATAATCGACCAGGCAAAGCAGGTTTTGCGGTGCGAAATTCTCGCTTCCGCTTAGTGAATCACGAGGAATTATATGATATTCAAAATGATCCCTCAGAGAGCAAGGATGTGGCGGCGCAATTTCCGGAAGTTGTGAAGAGCATGCAGCAGGCCTATGATCGTTGGTGGGATGATGTCAAACCCTACATGATCAACGAAGGCCTTCAGAAAATGGAGCCCAATCCCTTTCACGTTAAATATAAAAAGCAATTGCAGAATGAGGGCATCCCGACTTTAGATAAGCCGAGATTTTAAGGAGCTTAGATCAAAATTGGCCTATCATTAAGTTTTTAAACGCTGTTTATTTATGCGCATCCCACATGGTTCCTGTGGTAGCAGAAGCCGTTCCCACTCCTCCACCGCTGATGCTCAGAGTCGCTTGAGAAGTTAAAGACTCAACGTGACCATCAACAAACAAAAAATTAGATTTACCTGATTCTTCATGGGGGATATTGTCTACATTGGCAAAAAAGGTACTAGGGAGAACTACGCTGAATCCTCCTCCTCCATATTTACTGGGGTGTCGGCCACCAGCACCTAAAGAGTTATTTGAGGCCATATATTCAAAAGTTGACATGGTACTACTAGTTTGATTTATCTCACTTATTTGTAGCGACACAGGTGCACCAGATCCCCAGTGAATGCCAGTTATTCCGCGCTGGCCTGTGTTAATAAAAGAGCCACCATGAATAGTTAATTGAGTTGGTGAATAGCTAAGAGTTAAGGTGTCATCTGCACGTTCTAGGTAATCTGAAGGGCAGGCATACACACCTCCAGAGTACTGACTCGCACTTAATGGAGTATTGGTGTTTAAATCGGCATAATCAACTTTACGCCCATCATAGCCAGCAAGGTGATCATTCCATGACATATCAACTATATCGAAGGGAAAGTAATCATCGTTATCATCCGTATACATCATGTACGCCATGTGTAATTGCTTCATATTGCTTTTGCACACAGACATTTGTGATTTTTTTCTCGCCTTTCCCAAAGCGGGAAGAATAAGTGAAGCAAGGATACCAATGATGGCGACGACAACGAGCACTTCTATTAGGGTGAATTTCTTATTGTTCATATTTTTCCCAGGATTTTTAAAATTGTAAACTCTTAAGCAAGAGAAGTTTTTAGTTTGATACAAAGAAGCGATAAGTTTTTTGAGATAACTTAGTTTTCGAGAAAAACCTCATAAGAAATGAGGAATTAATACTAAAATCAGGGTGCATCATATAATGCATACTTGTTATGCGGAAGCTCACTAGAGTCCCAGGAAATTATTTGTGCGCATCCCACATGGTGTTGTTAACTGGATTATTGCTAAAGCTACCTGAGGTGGTAGTTGCTGTAGAGAAGTAGTTGAGTTTTCTAACACTTCCATCCATTAACAAATAATTAGTTCCTTGTAGCCCTTCGTGAGGTAATTCAGCATCTGGGAAATCTAAGGCTACATTAAGGTTGTTATTTACTGTACTTGCACCTAAATAGTTGGTGGTATGTGGGCGTTCTGCCATGGCTATGACGTCAGAGGGATCTATTGTGTCAGTGATTTTAGATGAACCGTAGGGGGGTAATTCACCCGGTCCCCAACTGGTAATACCACGGCAATAACCGCGCCAGGTAGTCGTGTTCCAGACAATTCTTCCTAAGTTTAAACCATAAGTTAAGCGAGCTTTTGTGGTGTCATCACGAGTAACTTCATCAGAGGGGCATACATAGATTTTGATATCATCTCCTATAACACCATCAGCATTTTTTTCAGCATCAGTATAGCCTCTACCATCATAGTCGGATAGTTTATCATCCCAGGAACCGGCACCACTTTGATTAGCATTTACTGGATAATAATCATCATTATCATCTAAAAATGAGAAAAGAAATAGGTTGACTTGCTTCTGATTACTTTTACAGACGGCCATTTTAGCTCTTTCTCTAGCCTTACTAAGTGAAGGAAGAAGAAGGGAAGCAAGTATGCCAATGATGGCCACAACAACGAGTAATTCTATAAGAGTAAATTTCTTATTGTGCATATTTTCTTCCTTGTGTGATTACAGTTGAAATCTTAAGCAATAAAATTTTTAGCTTGATACAAATAAGATATAAGTTTTTTGCAATAGGAACTTATTTGATGAAACGCTTATAAAAAATGAGGGATTGACACTAAAAACCAAGAAGCCTCATGCAATGAATACTTGCTTTGCTGTGAAGAAGCTCATTAGAGCGCAAGAAAATTATTTATGCGCATCCCACATGGTGTTAGTTTGATCGGCGGCTGAACCCCTACCACCGTTGCTATTTTGCATAGTTTGAAAATAACTCTTAATTAGTCGCGCTTTACGGAGTGAGCTATTTTAAACGGTTCAATAATTCATATTCAATTATTTGGGATAAGCTCACACAAAATTGAAGCGTATACACCAACTAAGTCATAACTCAATAGAATTAATTTTAGGTTTGAAACTAAAGTTCATGCAGGAGCACATCTAACGAGTAGTATCCCACATTGTGTCACTTATCCAAACACCTCCAGCCACTACACCACTTCCATCTCTTTTCATCCAGCTCTGGAATAAGGTCATACTAGTTACACTCCCATCTGCCAATAAGAAATTATCCTTCGGCCCTTTATGTACTTGATTGAAGGCGTTCATACCCGAGGCTTGTCTTACTGCCCCACCACCATGGCCTACAATATAACTATCCGTATTCTCGATCATCATTATACTTTTACTAGGTTGTGGAATGGAAGTTATTTTAACATTAGTAGTAGTACTGTAACCCGAAGTATTAGGAAGTAGACCTCTCCCCCAGCCAGTTATCCCAGTATTATTATAACTTCTCCAATTAAAAGCATACGAACGAATATTTACATCCGTCCCCGTCCAATGAGCCCTAGTAGCATTATCGGAGGGACATTTATATTGTACAATTTCATTCTGTGATTTGAAGATAAGCGGGTAGTCCAGTTGACCCTCGCTTAAGTAATTTCGGCCATCGTAAGAGGCTAAATGATCATCCCATGATCTATGGTAAGGATTTGCAGTCCTATTATTCATGAATTTACCATCATTATCCCCAATAAACATAAATGTGGAGTACGAAATCTGCTTCATGTTGCTCCCGCAAGCCACTTTTTGGGCTTTATCACGAGATTTGCCTAGTGAAGGAAGAAGAAGTGAAAAAAGGATGCCAATGATTGCCACAACAACGAGTAATTCGATGAGAGTAAATTTCTTATTGTGCATATTTTCTTCCTAGGGTGATTATAGTTGAACTCTTAAGCAAGAAAATTCTTAGCTTGATACAAATAAGCGATTTTTTTTTAATAGGAAGTATCATACCCTAAATTTAGCTTGTAAGGAAATATTAACGATTTACAAGACAGCCTGAAACTGGTGTTGATTTTAGCGACCTGCATCCCAGGCGGTATCAGTGACATCACCTATAGAGCCTACGGCTCCATCATTTCTTACAAGTGATTGAATGAAATTCATGTTTGATATGTGACCATCGGCCATGAGAAAATTGAATTTTAAATTAGAGTGATAAGGATCATTTAATTCAAAGGTTTCTGCTGATATACCACTCCATTCCCAGCTATTTCCTAGGCGCAGTCTAATATAATTATTATTGTCCATTGGTGCGAAGTTTTCTGTAAAAGTTGCGACTTCAGAGACGCTGTTAATTTCACTTATATTTTTAGAATCCCAAACACCGTAAACTCCAAGTACGAAAGTCCATGGATCACGTCCACCCTGAGTAGGCGCATAAGTTCTAAGAATACCGTCGCCATTAGTTCTGTCTTCTAAGGGACACCTGTAAAGAGGGCCATGATTAAAACCGCCGGGCATATTCGTAGCTGCCGGTCCCCACCAACCTCCAGATGTTCTCTGTGCAACTGTGAGATTACGTCCATCGTACGAGCTCAAAAAATCATCCCAGCTATGTGGAGTTGGAGATGAGGATATCCTGTAGGGGTAATATCCGTCATTATCATCAACATACATCGCAACAGCAGTGCCAATTTGTTTTAGATTACTTTTACAAACAGTAATTTTTGCTTTTTCACGAGCTTTGCCCAGAGAAGGAAGAAGAAGGGAGGCAAGGATGCCAATGATGGCGACGACGACGAGTAATTCGATGAGCGTAAATTTTTTATTGTGCATGTTTTCTTCCTATCTTGATTATAGTTACAAGATATTAATATATAAAAATTTCATATTGATACAAAAAAATACAACTTTATTCTAATAAGAACTTGTTTGATGAGAAGGTCATATAAAATGCAGATTTGATACTAAAAAATGGGAGAGGTTTATACCAGAATCAAAAGAAATCGATTATAGCCAGCTTAGACAGAATTTAGATCAATGACAAGCCAATTGAATACAAGACCCATATATTTTAAAATAAGTGGGTGATATGCGCAAAGCTTATGATTAGCTAAAGGTAGTGGAGTAAAATATGGACTCAGTCCCTTTTACATAAAATATAAAGAGCCATTCGAGGATAAGCCTATTTCGAATTTAAATAAACCGAGTCTTCAAGTAGACATCAAATAAATAAATAAAACTAAATACATCGTCTACTTTTTAGAGAATTAGCTCGAGAATGACAAGGAGAGATTATAGGTGGAGGATTTTATCATAATGTAAAATAAATAATCGTGTAATGAATTGTGTTTTTTTGTAACACTCGTTATTTTCCCATTGTAAATAATCTTAGATTTACGAAAAATAGGATTATTTAATATGAACAGAAAGACATTCACTCTCATCGAACTACTTGTTGTTATAGCCATAGTAGCGATACTTGCAAGTTTACTTTTGCCAGCACTAAGAATTGCGAGAGAAAAATCAAAAATGGCAGTTTGCAAAAGTAATATGAAACAAATTAACTATGCGATGATGATGTACCATGATGATAATAATGGTTATTATCCATTTTCAGATAATCAGAACTCAAGTGGTCCTCCGGGTCAGTATTCATGGGATGATTTATTATCTTCCTATGATGGAAGAGAGATAAGAGATACAGCTGCGTTACAGAACCAAGTTCTTTTAAAAAGTTTAGGATATAATTCAGATTTGTATTCATGTCCGTCGGATACATTACAACGTACTCATTGGATCGGAAATGCTAAAATTTTACCCGCAAGCTATGCTTTACCTGTTCGTTATTTTGGGCCTAATTGGGTACTAACTGATTGGGCACGTGGAATCACGAGTAAAAATCCAAGTAGGACTCAAAATATTAGTAATTTGAATTCACCTTCAACAACTTTAACGATGGTAGAACTATCAGCTACTAACAGAATTGTCGGTCGCGGTGAGGGATCATTTGTGGCAATAAATTCTTATCAAAATGCGCAAACGCCCCATGAAAAATATGGTAAAGATAATTACCTCATGGCCGATGGCAGTGTTAAAACAATGACTTTTTTGGGCACTTTAGTCAAAGATGGCGGCGGATCGGGTACTCCGAATGATATCATTGACACTATTTGGGATAGTGAAAAATAATCACGATAGCTTAAGGTCTAAATTGTGTGAATTAAAATCGTAGGTTAATTCTTTTGCGAATCCCACATGGTATTGATTTGGTCAGTAGCTGAACCCATTCCGCCATCAAGTTTTTGCATAGTTTGAAAATAACTCAATGATTCTACATGACCATCAACAAATAAAAAATTTGATTTAGTTAAACCCTCGTGAGGTATCCTATCGGGATTGTTGATGAGTGAAGAGGTTTTGATAATACTTTTATCTTTCCTACCAAGGCAGCGCTGAGCTTCCATATATTCAAAGGTCATTAAAGTTTCGCTTTGTTGATTAATATCGGATATCTTTAGGCTTCGATTTTTACGGGTTCCACCGTAATTGTAGTCTCCCTTGAATTCAACTCATAAGTGCAACACCCACTTTTTTTGTTAAATCAATTCCAGTTAGTTTCTGAAATACTTCATAAGGTGTTTTAAACTTCAAGCATTTTCGAGGTCTATTATTAAGCTTGTGAACAGCAATTTCAACCTCTGAAACATTAACTTTATCAAGAGGCATATTCTTAGGGAAATATTGACGTAGCAAACCATTGGCATTTTCATTCTGCCCTCGCTCCCATGAATGATATGGTTTAGCAAAATAGCTTTTACATTCCAAGATTTCAGAAATACTTTCATGTTTAGCAAATTCTTTCCCATTATCAAATGTTAGGGTATGAACTTGTTCTTTAATGGGTTTTAACAAATTAATGATGGCTTCACTAACTAAAGAAGCCTTTTTTTGAGAAACAGGCAGTGCTAATCGTACTTTTGATTTACGGTCATCCATTGTTACTATTGCGCCTTTGTGAGCTTTCCCTATGATTGTATCAAGCTCCCAATCACCAACTCGTTCTCTTTTATTAGCCGCTTCAGGGCGCTGATCTATATCAACTCTGTTGGGAATGCCATTCCTACTGTGTTGGTTACCATATCGCTTACGGTAAGGTTTACCTTGATGTCGAAGCAATTTATACAATTCGCCTCCAGACTGCTTGTCTTTGAGAATGTATTGGTAAATGGTTTCATGATGAAGAGACACTGCCTTATCATCTTTTAATCGACCTACTATTTGTTCAGGGCTCCAATTCATTTCAAGATGTTCATTGATATAAGTCTTAATCTCAACGTTTAACTTAACTGCTTTCGCTTTCTCTTTTTGTCGCCTTTGAGCTAGTTCATTAGCCTGTTTATTACGATATCCACGTTGGCCTGTATTACGGTTAATCTCACGTGATAACGTACTTGTTGAACGACTGAGCTTTTTTGCTATTTTATTGAGTGATTCGCCTGCCTTTCGCTCTAACTCAAGGTAATGTCTTTCTTCAAGACTCAGGTGTTTATAGGACATGATAGTCTCCTCTGTGTTTAGTTTGGTCACTAATACAGATTACATCTGAGTCTTGTTTTACTCGATATCTTACATACTAGTGACTAACAGAGGTGTTGCTCTTACTACTCGAATTCAGCTCCGATTATTCCTCGGGAATCTGCATAAATTTTAGGATTTGATCCACTCCCACCAGATAGCCAGCTTGGCGAATAAGATAAAGTTAAAGCATCGGGATCAGTCCCATATAAACGTTGGATATCATCCGAAGGGCAAGCGTAAATTCCCGCATTTGATCGGCTTGCTTTAATGGCAGTATTTGTGTAAAGGTCCGAATAAGCAACGGTTCGGCCATCATAATCTGCTAATTTATCACTCCAGCCCAAATGCCACCCGTCTGTAGGGTAATAACCATCATTATCATCAGCGAATAGAGCGTATGCAATATTCATTTGTTTTAAATTACTTTTACAGGTGGCGAGTTTAGCTTTGTCTCTCGCACTAGATAAAGCGGGCAGTAATAAGCTTGTTAGTATACCGATAATGGCAACTACGACTAATATTTCGATAAGTGTAAATTTATTTTTTCGCATTACTAATTTCCTTAATATTTCCAGTATCAAACATTGCATTTTTTGAGGTGATACAAAAAACTACTGCCGAGCCATATCTTTATTTGCCTAATTTGTTTTTAATATTTAGTGTGTTTTTTGACTTTTTAATTGAATCATAAAAACTATGATATTGTGATATACTTAGTTTTATCAACTATTCTCAAAAGTTAAAAAACAGTTTATTTTTTGAGATAAACTAAATTTTTCTTCCTTTAACCATGAGTATTAGATATGGATTTTTCATAAGAATTAAATAAATCAACTAATTATCTGAATCACTTGTAGCGATTAGGGAAAATTAAATTTGAAGATTGAAAAAAAATTAAAGTTAGCACTTCTAACATTGGTTATTTTTACAACCGTGGTTGGAGTTATGGCATATTTTCAAACAAGGAAAATTATATATAATTCATTTGAAGAACTTCATCGGGTTCAAGCGGTGACAATAGTTGAAGAGATTGATCGCCTGCTACACAATAGAGTTGCTATTTGGCGTGCATATGCAGAAACCAATAAAGTGCAAATGAAGCTTACTGAGTCGAATTTATTTTATGCTAATCTAGAAAATTTAGAAGAAGATATTAATCAAAAAGAAAAAGAATGGCTCAGATCACCTAACGATTCAACTTTTATTGAAACAATTCTCAACACGCCTTTGTCGAAAGATATGTTGAAAATGATCAATATTTTTACTGAAGAAAAAAATTTTAAAGTCTTTGGAGAGGTTTTTCTTACGAATCGTTATGGAGTTAATGTTAGTCAGTCTCATCTAACAACTGATTTTATTCAAAGTGATGAACTTTGGTGGCAGATGGCCATGAAGAACGGTACGTATATCGGTGACGTGGCCTACGATAAAAGTTCTCAGCTGTACTCTGTCGACTTATGTTTTAAAATTTTAAATAAAGAAAAAGAACCTATTGGAGTTCTGAAAGCAGTTTTGAATATACAGGAAATCATAGATGTAATCGAATCTAAGTTTGAGCATCCACAATCTCATGTGTACAACATTTTATTATTAAATAAAGATCGAAAAGTTATTTATGACTATCTTAATAAAAATGATATTTTAAGTCGCCTAGTAAATTATGACTTGGATTTAAATTCTGAAACTAAAACTAGTCACTTTTCTAGAGGAAGTGAAAAGTATATTGCTATACCTGCGGAATCATCTGGTTATCATTGTTCTCCAGGACTTGAATGGACTGTTTTAATAGAATTAAGTGCGAGAGAGGTTTTTGGGCACATTGATTTTTCATATTTAATTTTATCTAGCATTTTAGCATTAATTTTTTTTAGTATTCTAACCACTTGGTATTTTTTATCTCAATCAGTTCATCGGAATATTAAAGTGCTTAATGAAGCTACAAACGAAATTATGAAAAATAATTATTCCTATAGAGTATGTATTAATGACTCATATGAATTCAAAATGATTGGAAAAGTTTTTAATGAAATGGTCAAAAAAATTGAAATTAATTCTAACGAGCAAGAGGAAAAACGACAGCTTATCACTAAGTATGCAGAAGAGATCAAAATAGCTAATGAAGAGATGTTTTTACTTAAGGAGAAAGCCGACAAGGCTAATGTAGCAAAAAGTAGATTTTTAGCTAATATGAGTCATGAAATTCGGACTCCCATAAATGCTATTGTGGGACTTACTCAACTTAGTCTGAAAAATGAAACTAAGCCACAACAGATTCACTATCTTGAAAAAATTAATGAATCAAGTGATTTACTCATGATGATTATTAATGAAATTCTAGACTTTTCAAAAATTGAAGCAGGAAAGATGACTTTGGAATTAATTCCCTTAAAGCTTCATGATATTATGGTTCCTTTAGTAGATTTGATGAAAGTTCGTTTAAAAAACTGTGATATCGAGCCCATTTTTAATTGCCCAATAAATTATCCAATTATTGGAGACCAACTCCGACTAACTCAAATTTTATCTAATCTAATCAGCAATGCGATGAAATTCACCACGAAGGGTGAGATAAAATTGACTGTAAGTGAACAAACAAGAGATGAAAAAAATATTAGTTTGAAATTTGAGGTAAGCGATACTGGCTTAGGTATTAAAAAAGAACAAAGTAAATCTTTATTTGAAGCTTTTCAGCAGGCAGATATTTCAACTACCCGAGAACACGGAGGCACCGGGCTTGGTTTAAAAATTACACAGCAGCTATTAAAAATGATGGGTAGTGAAATTTATGTTGATAGTAAATATGGTGAAGGTAGTAAGTTTTACTTTACCATTGAATTTCCAATTGATTGCAGCTCAAATGAACAGGGTTTTGAAGTAGAAAAATTAAAAAATCTAAATTTGGCAGTCGTTGAACCATCAAAACAACAATGTCAGGCAATTATAGATATTTTTAAAAGTGTAAATATTAAAGTTAGATCTTTTTGTGAGATTGAGGATATTCCATCAAACTTTAAAGCAGATTATGTGATATGCCCAAATGGAACGCCGTTAAATATCCCAATGATTGAGACATCACATCCGTGTATGCAGAATAGGGATGTAAAGAAAGAAAAATTATCAAAAGGTCATATAACAAAACCAATTTTAGCACCAATACTTTTAGATAAAATTCTCAAATTAGTAGATGATACAAAAAAACAGAAAAACAAATCAGTCTTAAAGTGTGAATTACCTTCTTATCCGAAGGCAAAACTTTTACTTACAGATGACAATGAATTAAATCGTTTTGTCATAATTGAGATGCTCAAAGATATAAATATTCATCCAGATATAGCTGTAAATGGGAAAGAAGCAGTCGAGCTTTGTGAGAAAACAAAATATGATCTCATTTTAATGGATATCCAAATGCCAGTAATGGATGGAATTGAAGCTACTAATTTGATACATAGCGATAGTCGAAATAAGAAGGTTCCAATTATTGGGATCACTGCAGATGCTTTACTTGGTCAGGCAGAACACTACATTAAACAAGGTTTAGATGACTTGATTACAAAACCATTTCACCATCATAGACTTCAGCAGGTTTTATTAAAATGGCTTCCTCACTTAGAGGAGAAATTATCTACAAATTTAAAATCAGTAAGCAAAAAATTACAAAATACATCTATTCAACATGTAGATATTGAAGAAGGAATAAAGTATGCGAACAATAATCAAGAGCATTACTTACATGTAATTTACAAGTTTTGTAATAATTATAGTGAAATAGGTGAGAGAATTAAGAATTATTTTATGGAAGAAGAATGGTCTGATTTATTTCGAGAAATTCATTCCTTGAAGGGCTTGGCGAAATTAATTGGAGCACATGAGCTATCGGACTTAGCTCAAAAGCTAAATCAAAAATTGAAGAATCAAGATGATGAGGCCTATCAAATTGACAGTTATAATGAACTTGAAAATAAACTTCAGGCAGTTTTATCAGAATTAAATGAAATCCTAAATATTTAAATTTCATCCAATTATTGATTTTAGGATTGCCATAAGACTAGTCAACTTTATTATCTTATAATTTTACGTATATTTATCTTTCTCACTGAAGTGATTATACAAAAATTGGTAAATATTATAGGCTGTTTTCAAATTAGGCAGAATTATTTAGATTTGAATTTATTTAACTAGTTCAATCAAGTTGTAACAGAAAAGTGGGCTAGCGAGATTTTGTCCCTCAGCACTTTTAATCTTATCCAGTTCAAATTGATAGACATGCCCTTCACTTAGTTTAGGAAAAGTGATATTCACACTCATGCCATCGGGGCTTATAGTAATTTTTGAAGGATTAATTTTTCTTTCATTTTTACGTGGTGAACCGTATTTTGAATGATATTCAAAGCTATAGGATTTAATGAGATAATTAGAGAGTTTCTGAGCAGATTTCAGATCTACTTTTTGCGTAAAGCGCAAGTGAAAGCCATTGGCAAGCTGTTTCGCCGAGTGAAGATCAAAATCAACTTTTCCATCCCAAGTAATTTTCTTTAGGCCTTCGTCTCCAGCCCAGGATAAATGGGTCTTCCCCACCCATAAAGCGCCGTCGTTATCAAAGGCGAGGCGATTATTGCCATTGCCGAGCTCATTGCCATCTAAGAAAGGAACGAGAGTTCCCTGAACGGTGCCATTGACTTCATCAGGGATAAAACGAAGCAGACGTTTGAGGTTCATTTCCCCCACAAACATTTGCTTTGTAAATGGACCGAATTTGCCATCTGTATCATCTAGAAGTGGTTGAGTGGGGCTATTAGCTAGAATGCCTTGTGGGAATAGGGCAGCGGCAGGTTGACGCATTTCATCGAGTTCTTTTATAGACATTTTTTTGGGATCTTTAGTCCAGCCTTCTTTCCAAATTAAGGAGGCGGGATGACCGTGAAAAGCACCTTCTTGAATGTGATGCAGTTTACTGGTTCCGAGCCAATCGCCTTGATTATCACTAACAAAAAGTCGGCCTTTGTGGTCAAAACCCAAGCCATTGGGAGAACGCACTCCAGAGGCATAGGGGGTGGCATTGCCTTGGGGATCAATCTTCATAATCCAACCACGATAGGGGACGCAGCTATACATGCGAGTGACTGTTTTCTTGACGAGTTTTTGATTGTAATCCCCCTCAAGATCTTTTTTCTCGATGTCATAGCTGAGAAATTTTCCTCTCGGTTCTGCAAGAATTCCGCCGTTATTGGAAGCGACATTGAGGCCGATGTAAAAATTGCCTTTAGCATCGCGGACGGGACCAAAACCAAATTCGTGATAATTGCCGGAGAGCCCAAAAGCATCGTTAAATTTTAGGTAGGTATCGGCCTTGCCATCTTTATCTGAATCAATGATTCGAGTCAGCTCTGGTCGTTGCATGACCATGAGTTCGTGATTATTAATGGCCACAATTCCGAGGGGAAGGTGAAGTCCCTCTGCAAAGAGTTTCCACTCATTATTTTTTGGATTGTAAGTGAAAATCTTCCCGTAGTTGAAGGAGACTGCCAAGCGACCATCGGGCATAAATGCTAGCCCACCTATCTGCGCATCTACTCCTTTCGGGGTGTCGATTCGTTCGATCTTGTAACCTGCAGATAATTGTACAGAAATTAGGAGGCCTATGAGTAATAATAAGTACTTCATTTTACTTCTCCTTAGTTAAATTTATGGTGAAATTATTGAGTTCATTTTTGTTCAAAAGAACTAGGTCATTATCATTTTTACCTTTGTCACAAGACACTTTATAGCCCTGAACTTTTGGGAGTTGATAAGTAAGTGAGCTGGGACCAGAGACCTTATAGCTCCAACTTATGTTCCCATTATCACTAGTGTGAGTTTCCTGTATTTTGACAGGGCCTCTTTGATACAAGAATGTGGGTAGACCATCTGCATTTATTCTGTAACCTTGGAAATTTATTTTCCCCTCAAGACCTGAAAAGGGCTGTTGGGAGGATTCGGAAATGATATCACCAACAATAGCGGGTATGACTTTGCCATTTCCTGTGAAATGCGTCTTTGGATCAATCTTTCCTTGCCAAATATATCGGGTGGTGCCCTTTTCGGCATCCCAGCAAAGTGATAAATCATCCTTAAATTTAATTGCAAATGAAGCTACACTCGAATTAGGCATGAAAGTCCTTTGGATCCTGCCGAGTTCTTCTTTAAAGACATTATTAGCTCTCAGGGCTTTTCGAGAAACCCTAGAACCCGCGTAGAGCATATAATCGGCAATAAGCTTCAGGTCTTTATCGGGTATATGCGCCATGGCGGGCATCGCAATTCCTTCAGTTCTTTTACGCCCAGGTTTTTTCGCCCAGGAGACGATGTCATCGGCTTTGCCTTCATAGAGTTTGTTAATTTCGTGCAGGGTGGGGCCCGCAATCATTTTAATGGGGTCATGACAGGCTAGGCAATTCGTTTCAAAAAGTTTTTGAGCTACGGGATTAGCTTTGTCTTTTTTCTTTTTAGGCTTGGCATCTGCGCTCATCGCAAAGGCAAAGAAAACGGCAATGGCAACGATTATTTTCATTTCAGTTCTTGAATCCATACATTTCTAAACTGGACGGGATTCCCATGGTCTTGCAAGCGCAGAGGAAAGGCTTCTGGAGTTTCTTTTTTACCATGTCCCGTTTTATTGGGGATTTCCACGTTATCGTGAACTTTCACACCATTGTGAATAAGAGTGAGGCGAGCATTAGCAGTTTTTTTATCACCATCCCATTGAGCTGCATGGAATTCAATGTCATAGCTCTGCCATTCACCCACAGGTTTACAAACAATTTGATCGGGTTTCTTAAATTTGTAGATAGATGCACAGTCGTACTTTTGGTAGTCATCATCATGGCCATGAGAGTCGAGGATTTGGATTTCGTAACGCTGTTGGATATAGACACCGCTATTGCCATCATTACCTCGGCCT
Source organism: Lentisphaera marina (assembly GCF_028745505.1). Lineage (GTDB taxonomy): Bacteria > Verrucomicrobiota > Lentisphaeria > Lentisphaerales > Lentisphaeraceae > Lentisphaera > Lentisphaera marina. The sequence goes on from NZ_JAQZZL010000001.1 coordinate 733,779, forward strand.
TTACTCTTTTTCTTTTTGGGACCATTGATGACTTTAAATTCGAGATGAGCCTTAAAATTAGTGACAGGAAAATTTGTCACAATATGGCCCTTCCCAACGGTTAAAACACCGTTATCGAATTTCCATGTGAGTGCTTCTTTTGGATTAGTTTCATTCACCAAGTCTTTTGTTCCGCTTGGTCCAATAAGCTGAATGGCTCCTTCTGGTTTTTCTGACGCAAAGGTGCAAGTGGCAATAAGTAGTAAGAAAGTAGTAATGAATTTCATGTGAGTCTCCGTTGTTTGTCTATGCTATACTTAGACAAAGTTTACATGGCTTTCGTTATATAAAAAAAAGATATTTGAATAAAATATTTGTCTAATTTGCCTAACTTGTCTGTTTTTCGCAATTTCGCAGCAATTCTGTCGACTAGCCTGTACTTTAAAACACTTAGAAATCAGTTCCCAGTGATTATAATTGTTTGAAATAAACAATTTGCCGAAGTTATCAGTTTTATTTTATCGCAAGAGGTTTTGTTATTAGTTGACATTCAGTAACATATTTCATTTTTGTTTGTCTAATATAGTGAGTAGTGACTCTATTTTACTCGAAATTATTACGATCTTTTAATAGTTGACAACAAATGAAACGTATTAGGATCAAACATTTTGTAATTAGCTAGGAGGAAAAATTCGTGAACTATCTTTACTATGTTTTAATTTTTATATTCTCAGTTTCTGTTTACTCAGAAACGGGCTCAGTCATAGCTGAATCGGATATGAAGAAAGGTGAACAAATTGACGCTACACCGGCATTTGATGGCGATATAGAGACGATGTGGAGTGAGAGCTTCAATAAAAAAATGAGTTTGTTTATAGTTTTATCAGAACAAAAAACCATAGAAGCATTAGAAATTATTTGGGGTGATGAATTTGCCAAAGAAATTCAATTAGAACTCAAAGTTAAGGGAGGATGGAAGGGCCCCGATAAAATTGAGGGAAAACAAAATTCTGACGCAACTTATTTTAATTTGGATACTAAACGAAATTCAAAATTCATTCGCATTTCTTTTAAAGCTAATGAAAGCCCCAAATTAATCACGATTAAAGAGATCAAAATCAATGGAGAGGCTTCTACATTGAGTACTTTGAAAAATACCCCGCGAACTCAGCATGGAGAAAGGCAAATTAAAGAGCAAACACCCGTTCAACTCAGCAAGCCTCAAGATAAATTAGAAAATGTACCCGACTCAGATAAAGCCTCAGGTGATCAGCCCATACGCGTCAAAAAAAGTGCTAATAAAATATATATCTAAGCGGAGCTTTTTATCTCGATGAAGTTGTTAACAATGATAAGTTAATATCATCAATGTATACAAATCATTAACTGAAAAGTTATCTTATTATTGGTTCATGAGCTCAGTGATTTTTGGAGAAATTGCTTCGGCCCATTTGGGGTACATATCTTTGCTGGGATGAAGGAAATCTCTCATGACTGATCTATGCACGATGCGTTTATCATCGAGGAATATTTTATTGATATTCATGAAGAAAATATTTTTATCGTCGGCGTAAGTTTTGATAATTTCATCGGTCCCCATGGTGAGTTGACGCATGGGGCTACTATCGTCTTTCCCACGCGGGAATATGGCGAGCATAAGAATTTTGGTTTTGGGAAGACGTTGTCGTAAATCTTGGAGAATGGCTTTGACCCCGATTGCGGTTTCCGCAGATGCTTCTTTATATTTGCCGGCGTTATTGGTGCCTATCATCATGACAAGTACTTTCGGTTTAATACCATCGACGGCACCATTCTCGAGTCTCCATAGGACGTTCTCTGTGCGATCACCGCTAAAGCCAATATTGAGGGCATTGTACTTGGCAAAGTATTGATTCCAGGGCTCTTGATACTTATCCCAGGCATGAGTAATGGAGTCGCCAAGGAAGACGACTTGAACATCGCCGAGTTGTTCTTTTTGAGTGAGTTTTTCCTGATGACGACGCAACCACCACCGAGCGGCTTTTTTATTTTGTTTTACCGCAGTACTGGCCCGCGTCGTATTTTTTACAGGTTCACCTAGCGCAGAATTTGAAGCAAAGCAATTGAGAGAAAAGAGTAAAAAAGTAAGTATGAAAATATGTTTTTTCATGAATAGGCCTGTGTTAGTTTAGAGTTGTAACTATTAGACCAATGTAGAGTGTATTTGTTACATGAAATTTCATATACGCAGCGGAGACTTTATGATTTCTCTAGGCAAGTAAAGGTACGAATATAACCTTTGATTTTTCCTCAATATATAATTCTTAAAAAGCCTTATTAGTGTTTAATAAAGTTTCTTTTTGTGCTGTTCAGCGGCTTGTTTGAGCTCATCCGCTAGTTCAGGGAATTTGGCAATGATATTCTTTGATTCCTTAGGATCATTTTTCATATCATAGAGGGCAAGTGCTTGTTTCTGACGGGAATATTTTGCATCGTAGCCATCTTTGCCTGCGACTTCAACGTGACGGTAAGAATGAGGAAGGTGGAGTTTCCAACGGCCATCTGCACTAATGATAGCCTCAAGATTTTTACCTATAGTAAAGTAGTAATAATCATGAGGGTTTTCGGCTCCTTCTTTGTTGCTTATTAGGTCTAAAACATTTTTGCCATCAATTTCATTTTCAGGGAGGGGAGCCTTGGCTAGGTCTAAAATCGTGGGCATGATATCGATGGAGCAGAAAACTTTTTTTGACTGAATACCAGCGGGAATCGCTTTAGGGTATTTGACGATGAGTGGGCTACGCGTACCACCATCGAAACTGGTCGCTTTCGCTTCGCGGTAGGGGGTTTTACCGGCGTGGTCACCATAGCCTGCCCAGGGACCATTATCAGAACTAAAGATGACCATGGTATTGTCTGCAAGACCGTGATCTTTTAGAGCTTGATTAATTTGACCCACAGACCAATCTAATTCGGCAATGACGTCGCCGTAGAGTCCTTTGCCAGAAATGTCTTCGAAGTCTTTGCTCACATAAAGCGGTACGTGAGGCATCGGGTGGGCAGTATAGAGAAAAAAGGGATTGTCTTTATTACGCTTAATAAAATCGACCGACTTTTCTGTTGTCCACTTAGTTAGATTCTTTTGATCTTTGGGCTGAAGGTTATCAATTTCGATTTCGCCATTATTCCAAAAGCGCAGAGGGAATTTACCCCAATGTTTGGGCTTCATGGGGTGAAGGTGCCACATATCATTAGAATACATGAGCCCGGCGTGCTCATCAAAGCCGCGAGCCAAGGGGCGAGTCTCTTCGCGGTCTCCGCAATGCCATTTGCCAAAGTGAGCCGTGGCATAGCCGGCTTTTTTCAATTGCTCTGCGATGGTCGCAAATTTCGGATCTAGGCCTTTACCATTGGGGCCATGAGCTCCAAAAACTTTTGTTCTGCTAGGGTAAGAGCCACTTAGTAGGGCCGCACGTGATGCCGAACAAATGGCTTGTGGAACATAGAATTGAGAGAATACGGCGCCCTCTTCGGCGAGTTTTTTGACTTGGGGGGTCTGGTAGTGATCCTCTCCAAAAGGCTGGAAATCTTCCCAGCCAGCATCATCGAGAAAAATGATGACAAAGTTAGTATGATTGCTTTTATCGCTTGCCCATACCGAAGGGATTAGGGTTATTAGTAAGATGAAAAATATTTTCATATTCATTTAGTAAGTTCTAAGGTTTTATTTACAAAAAAGGGACTCTGAAATTTAGCTGAATAGTTGATTTAGTCGCTCTGTACTGTGGCTGAAAGTATCGATATCAATTCCAGTCTCTTGAAGAAGTGTTAGCCAAACATTTGCCAGTGGCGTATTTTTGGGAAGTTTAATACTTTCCCCAAGACGAAGATTTTTAATGCCGCCTCCAGATAGAAATAATGGAAACCCTTTAATCCCATGGGCAGACTTAATGTTAGTTCCATAACTGACAATGCAAGTGTCGTAAACACTCCTGCCATCAGGGTCCTTCGTTCCTTTCAATCGATCCAATAGATAGCCAAAAAGCTCAGTGCATTTTTTGTCGCGAAGACCCGCTTGCTGCTTTCTTTCCTTAGATACGTTGTAGTGAGATAAAGCATGTACCAGAGTCGTGATGCCCATACTACTGAGAACCGACTGCGAAGGCATCATGTAAGTCGCCACGCGTGTCTGGTCGGTCTGGAAGGCGAGGGCAATCATGTCAAACATCAGTTTAACCTCAGCTTCTCCGTCTATTTGATCTGGGTGATGGCCAAACGGCGACTTTGGTTTGGGAGTATTAGCCCATTTAAGTTGCCTTTCCAATCCCAACTCAAGCTGTCGAATGGTTTGGTAATACTCATCAAGCTTTTCATGGTCTGTCCTGGCAATCTGGTGAGAAATAGATTTAGCGTTTACTTTTAAACTATCAAGCACACTTCTTCGCGTCTGGATTCTCCTTTTTACATGTTCCGGTGATTCATCTGCTGAAAAAAGCTTTCTGTAAAGTTCTAAAGAAGTATTTAAACCGGGAATTGGACTACCCTGCTTATTCCAGGCCAATGATAAGCAATTACCATGGCCGCCTTTTTCTTTTGTACTCAAAGTTAAATGGGCGTATCTGTTGTTCTTGCACAAATGTTCAGCAGCAATCTGATCACAGGAAATCGTATTATTGAGATTACTGCTTTGGGGAGCGCCAGTGAGAAAGGTCAGACTGCCCGCATGAGGTTGTGCAGCTCCCACATTTAGTAGATTCCCTAACAGGGTAATGTCATCTTTATGCCTCTTGAGAGGCGACAGTCCTTCGGTCAAACCTATTTTAGAAAACTTACCGCTTTCCTTAGGGTAAAAAGAGGGAAGGAAACCATAACCTTGCGATAGAAAAAGCATTCTCTTTATTGGCCCTTTAGTTGCTTTAGAGCCAGTGGAGGCAAACGTTTCGAGATAGGGTAAAGCCAGGCAGGCAGAAGCTGATTTAAAAAAAGATCGGCGTGAATATGTGTTTGTTATTAGGCTCATTATTTATCTCTATGCATTATTTAGTCGCAAACATTTGTGAAGAGAGAATTTCAAAAACCATCTCTTTAAGTGGATAATTTTTCTTTTTCAATTCAATCAAATTTTCGTTGATCTCCGCCTTGTCAATAAATTCAATTTTTCGGCCAATGCCATAGGACATCATTGATTCATAAATAGATATGGCGAGTTTGTCTTTATGCTTTAAAAGGACTCTCTGCAATCCTTTAAAATCTTTGAATGACTCTCCGTCTAAATGACCGTTCGCGAGTACGGGTACTGTTTCAGGAGGCGTTATTTTTGTATTGGCTTTCCCTTTTCTGGTGTTCTTTACCGGTTCGGCTTTGATGAGTTCTTCTGTTCGCCATTTCCCAAGGTAGTCAAAGTTTTCTAGACCCAAACCAATGGGGTCTATTTTTTTGTGGCAGGAGGCACACTGAGGAATGTTCATATGACGGTCTACCAACTGTCTCACAGTCAGTTTAGCTCCCTCAGGAGGCTCAATAGCAGGAACATTAGGAGGTGGAGGTGGAGGTTCGTCAAAAAGAAACTTATCCCTAATGATTGTTCCACGAATGGTGGGAGAAGTACGACTGTCATTAGTGCCCATTATGAGAAAGGCAAATTGAGTCAACATTCCACCACGAGGACCAATGGAGGACTCAGGGTTTAGGTCTGGTAATTTAAATTTCTTGAAGCCAGTAAAAGCTCTTGTTTTGAACCCATAATGACCCGCGAGTCTATGATCAGCTACCACAAAGTCTGATGCAATCATATTATCCACAGGCAGGTTTTCTCTAACTAAAACTTTGAAAAATTCGCCAATTGCACGACGTGCTGAATCTGGGAACCCGCCCTTACCTAAGTCACCAGGAATATCAATTTCGTCAAAGCGTTCAATATCCGACCATTGATTTATAAAATCAATTAAAAAATGATCAGCTTTATTGGATGATAGCATTCGTTCAAACTGATTTCTTAAGATACCTGGGGCAAATAATTTATTTGATGCTGCCAGTTCATAGAGTTCTTTATCCGGTGGCGAGCGCCATAAGAAATAGGCCATGCGAATGGCGAATTCTTTTTGGCTCAAGGGATTTCTTTCGCCATCATTTTTCTCTTTTATATATAAAAACGCCGGAGATGTAAGGATAGCTGTAAGGGGCTCAATCAAAGAGTTTGCAATGCCTTTACCATTTTCTCTTTCCAGTCGATACAACTTGAGCAATGCAGTTATATAATCTTTGTCTACTCCTTGGTAACGAAAAGCTCGATCGGCAAACTTTGTCAACATTGCCGCAATTTCACTTTCACTGGCATTGCTTTTTTTAGTGATCGGACTGACTAAGGAATTAAAGAAAGTCATCTTTTTATCTTTTAATTTAAATGGTCCCGTCAAGGAAAGGTAATCGAGAATATCATCATCACCGGCTCTGATTCTAATTTGTACTTTAGAATCAAATAATCCGGTTTTGAAACCCACTTCAGACGAAGTCATGGTGCCGGACTTGGGGGTGAAATTTAATGGCAGGCGCTCACCATTGACATACGCCCTTGCATTTATCTCTTGTTTAACTTTTTTGCTTTCTGAAAAGCTATGAGCTGTGGCTGTTAACTTATAGAGACTGTTTGGTCTTAAGGTTGTTGTATATACAAAGCTACCGGGCACACCTGGGATATTAGTTTTGTTATACTTTTTTTCTGCTTTTTCCAATTTCCCATTGTATCTTCTTTTGAATATATCTAGCTGGCCTTGATCAGCGATATGGGGATCAACCTTAGTTATTTCAGAAAGCGGAGCATTAGCTTCGATTAACTTCTTAAGGGCTTTCATCCTTAGGTAATCTTGTTCTGCTTTTTTAGCGGGCAATATTTCAGGATCATACCGTATGGTATTGGAGTCAAAAGGGGCCGTCATATCGATAATATTTGTTTCGACCACTTTTCTGCTAGCTTTATAGAATTGCTCATACTGCTTTAAAGAGAAAAACTGATCGGAGCCAATGGTATCAAATTCAGGACTTACTTCGTCTGGTAAAAAATCTTCTGGAATTTTCATGCCGAAAAGGTCTGTCGCACTGCTAAGGTATTCTCTTTTGGTCAGATAGCGCATTGAAATTTTTCCGCCTGTGGCAGCCAATCTCTTGTGTGCCAATTTAATGTTATCAGCTACGTCTCCAATGAATGCAGTCAGCTCGCCTGTTGATGGTTGTGCTTCATCTTCGGGAGGCATTTCTTCGATATTGAGAACGTCAAGAACATCCTGCCACATATGAACAGAAGCGGAATCATTGAACTTGTAGTCTATGTTATCTAAGCGAATTCCCCCTTTCTCTTTTTCCTCATTATGGCATTCAAAGCAATATTTTGTCAAAAAGGGTTTGAGACCCTGTACCTTTTTTTCTAAGGTTATTTTATCTTGTGGGCTTAGTCCCTGTGTAGTTTTTTGGGAGGCAGTAATTTCTTTATCTAAAGATGAGTGTGGGCCAGTTGCTACTTCTGCTTGCTTTCCTTCATTTGATAAGTTCTGAAAGCCAATAATAACTCCGATAGTTAATAAAATAAATAATATTGAGATAAGAGGAGCTTTTGAACTTTTTTTCTTTGCTTTGATACGAGTGTGTTTGGCTTTTCTACTGGAACTTTTTGTTTGTTTTTTAAGCTTTTGCGCTCGGATCGTTTTTTGCCTCGATGGGCGTACATTTGTTGCGTGAGGTTCAGCCAGATCTTCTTGCTTATGTAGATGTTCTTCGTAAGATTTATTATCAGGTACGGAAAGGGTGCTTGAACAGGATGGGCAGTTTATGTTTACGCCAATGAGTTCAATGGAAGAACTTAGTTTTTGGTCACAACTGGGGCAGGAAAACTTAAATTCCTCATTTGCAAGACCTGTAGCTGTTTGAGGAACTGTATTTATCATGTTGCAGGCGGGACATTCCACACTTGAGCCACAAAATTCTTCTGGGACACTTAGTTTTTGCTCACAATCTTGGCAATGGAATTTTATCATAATTTTCTGGGTACAACATTTTTATTGGACTATAAAATCATAGACAAGTTTTTTTTACTCTGGTTACAATTTTTCAGCAAAAGCAAAGGTTTTAATTTTGGTAAACGATATTTTTTTCAATACTTCAATAAGCTGAATCAATGAAAACCAAACGCCACCATCTAGTTCTAAATTCGTTTGCGTATTGATTTTAGTGTTATCTTTTTTGACATCGTTAGGATAGTATTTCCTGTCCACGTTAATGCGGTTATAGTAATGTTTATCTTTGTGAGCATCATCACTATTTTCAGTTAAAGCCGTTAACCAGCCATTTCTGTTTTGAGCAAATATCAGAGTACTACTTAGCTGATTCAATGGAGTATAGAGCTAGTCAAAAAAGCTTAATTACTTCTTCCGCTTTGTTTAAATTGTTCGAGCTTGGCTTTCAATTCTTTGACGACTTCAGGGTGTTTTAGGTAGAGATTTTCAAGCTCCTGCGGGTCTTTATCCAAGTTGTAGAGTTGCACGGGAGCTTTGGTATCGAACTCTTCTGGAAGTAGGTGCTGGATCCTTTTGCCATTATAGTTATTCCCACCTGAACTTGAGTGATCGAGGTATTTCCAAGGTCCTTTACGAATAGCTAGGTTTAAAGAAATGGTTTGAGTCAGTAAGTATTCACGGATATTAGTTTTTTCATCGAGCAGGAGAGGTAAGAGATTAAAACTATCTTCGGCGCTATTTGGCGGGAGTTTATAATCCACGAGAGCGGCACAACTTGCCATAATATCGCATAGCGAGACAAGCTCATTGCTGACAGAAGGTTTTATTTTATTTGGCCATGAAATAATGAGTGGGGTTCTATGGCCGCCTTCCCACTGATCTCTTTTAAGTCCTCGCCAGGGATAAGAACCATCGTGATTATAGGTTTTTATCATGTTTAATGCAGTAGGAACTTCTGGGCCATTGTCACTGCAGAAAATGATTAGGGTGTTATCTAAGGCCTTGAGCTCGTCTAATGTTTTTACGAGTTCGCCGACGATATGATCCAATTGAAAAATAAAATCGCCATGGGGCCCTAATTGAGTCTTGCCCTGAAACTGTTTTGCCGGGAATGAGGGGAGGTGAACGGCTTGCATGGAGTGAAAGAGAAAAAAGGGCTGATCTTTTTTCTTTTGAAGGTGCTGACGAATATAGTCCTGGCTTTTTTTGAGAAAGACCATGTCAACTTCTTCGTGGTCAAAGTTATCGGCTATCATTCCAATCCGACAATCCTTGCTGTAAACATGATTGGGAAGCTTTGAGCGATCAAGAATTTTAGTGGGTGGCAAGGGGATGCGATCATTTTCGATGTAGGCGTATAGAAAGTCAGTCGTGGGACAACTTACTGTGCCGTAAAAATAATCGAAGCCACGATTGACGGGGCCATCGGGTATGGGGCGGGAGTAATCAATTTGCTGAATACCCTTAATGCGTTGGTCCGTGATTCGCTTACCATTTTTATCAAAGAAGCTCATGCCTATGTGCCATTTCCCGACACAGGCTGTGGCATAGCCCTTTTCTTTGAGTATTTGGGGTAGCGTCAGACGTGATTCTTCGATTAGACATGGCCCACCTGCACCAGTGAACACCCCTTTCATACCTGTACGGAACTGCATTCTTCCAGTTAGTAAACTGTAGCGTGTGGGAGTACAGACATTTGAGGGACTATGCCCATCTGTGAAGAGCATGCTCGACTCAGCCAATTTGTTTAGATGAGGAGTAGGGATTTTTGAGTTTTTGTTGTAGCACTGAAGGTCACCATAGCCGAGATCATCAGTTAAAATTAGCAGGATATTGGGCTTCTTGCTATCTTTAGCCACAAGGCTGTTTCCTGCAATAAACAAAAGACCAATCGCGATAAGTGATTTATAGATTAAATGAGTCATTGTTTTTCCTTAATTTTTATGAGGCTAGCTTCTCTCAAACGGGTATTAAGCTCGCGGTCAAGCTTGCTGATGGTTTGTTTATGCTCGGGATTTTGGATGAGGTTGACCAACTGTTTGGGGTCCTTAATCATGTTGTAAAGTTCTGCGGCACCATTTTGGTAGCGAATATAACTAAAGTCTTCGGTTCTGATAGAGTAGCCTTTTTTGCCTTGCATAAGCGATAAAGCAGAATTTCGAAAGTCTTCAGTTTTATTTTTCAAGAAGGGCAAAAAGCTTTTGCCCTGTACGGTTTTTGGTTTGTAAACCCCTAGTAGTTCAGTAAGACTTGGGTAGATATCAACTAATTCAGTGACTTCATTTATTCGTCCAGGAGCTAGACCTGGTATGTAGGCAATAAGGGGTACTCGAGTAACTTCTTCATGTAAATTATTTTTTTGCCAAAAGCCATGTTCCCCCAAATGGTAACCATGGTCACTTAAAAAAATGATGGCGGTATTATTTTTTAGTCCAAGCCTATCAACTTCCTCTAAAATACGTCCAATTTGCTGATCCATAAACTCAACTGTAGCATAATAGGCCGCCCACATACGTTTTTGATTATCAGGATATTTACCAATTGAGTTATTAGAGTTAGTTATTCTCGGGTGACCTTCTATCGGTATACCTAAAGAAGCTGGATTTCTTAGTTCTGGTGAGTCTATCTTTTGCCAGGGGTAGTTTTGGAAAAATTCTTTGGGCGCGACATTTGGGTAATGGGGACGAACTAAACCGGTAGCAATGAAGAAAGGCTCATTTTTACGCTGATTTAGCAACTCAATAGTTTTCTCTGCACTCTTAAAGTCTGGCTGATCAGAGCCATCACCTTCTGAAATAACACTTACAAACATGCGATTTTTCATTTTAGAACTTTCGCGGTTTTTAAGGCTTTTGGTAAAAATATTTTGATTGAGGCAAGCATAGTCACCGGGGGTGTGAGATTCGGCTCCCTTGGAGTTGAACTTCTCAGTCCATGAAGACGGGATATCTTGACCATCAGTACCATGAATTATGTCATAGGGAACACGCATGTGATAAATTTTCCCGACTCTAGCAGTGTACCAACCGTTGTTCTTGAGGTGCTCGGGGAGGTTGATGCCTTCTGAACCAAGATAGCGACTATGCATTAAAGATGTACGAGATGGACCGCATGATAGTCCCTGGCAATAAGCGCGATCAAAGACAATGCTTTGGCTAGCCAGTTTATCTAAATTGGGAGTTTGGCAGATTTTGTCACCGTAGCAAGCTAGGACACTGGCTTTTAAGTCATCTGCAATAATAAATAAAACATTTTTGATTTTATTCGGCTGTGCTGCATCGCAAGTATCAATGACGAAGGCAAGAGAAATAAAGATGAGTGCTTTGAGGGTGAAATTCATGTCGATTTACTTGTTTTAATTATTAGTTTAGGACTTAATCCCAGTTGTTTTTAATGATTTTTTGTATTTCGGGGTATTTTTTATCTTGCTCATTAAGTTCTTTACGAATTTCCAATAACTGTGTTTTAAGTCTTTTTATTATCTCTTTATATTCTGGGTTTTTATATTCGTTTTTCATTTCTTTGGGGTCTTTTTCCAAATCATAAAACTCCCATGAAATTGGGGTGGGCTTGCCTCCACGACGTCCATATTTACTGCCGTAGAAAAAAATCAGCTTATGAGACTCAGATCGAATTCCAAAGTGTGCTGGTACGGCCAGTTTATGAGCCATGTGCATCCAGTAACGGTAATAAGTAACGGTTCTCCATTCATCGGGCTTTTTCTGGTTTGATAAAGCTTTATAAAAACTTTTGCCCTGCATGTAATTTGGAGTCTTTTTTAGGCCTGCGATCTCTAACAAAGTCGGTGCAAAATCAGTATTATTGATTAACCACTTATTTTTTAAATTGTTTTTAATCATACCGGGTGCGTAAACGATAAAGGGCATGCCCATGGCTTCTTCGTACATCCAGCGTTTATCGATGAGATTGTGTTCGCCAAGGAAAAATCCCTGATCACTGGTGTAAATAATGATGGTATTATCAAGTTGCTTGGAAGCCTCTAAATAGGAAATCAAACGAGCTATATTATCATCTATGCCTTTTACACAGCGCAAATAAGCTTTTAGGTACTTTTGGTAAGCCAGCTTGGTATATTCAGGCTCGGGAATGTCATCACTTACACCTAATTTTTGTGGTAGCAGCCAAGGATTATGATTCTTGCTTAGGCCTGAACCAAGGTCCTGACTGCCAGCGGAGCCCGCAGGCACCGAAAATAAACTTTCCGGTTCGGGGATATGCACATCCTCAAGGTAAGTTTCATATCTTTTAGCGTACTCAAACATATCATGAGGAGCTTTGAAATGATGCATGAGAAAAAAGGGCTTTGCTTTGTTGCGGTCATTTTTAAGCCAATGAAGACTGATGTCGGTAATAGCATCACTGGAGTGCTGATCTTTTTTGGTGATAGTATTTTTAGGCCATGGCTTTGAACCGCGAATATTAAAAATGGGATTATGATATAAACCCTGACCGGGAAGGACACAGTAATAATCAAAGGCGGCGGGTTCTTTTTTTAGGTGCCACTTACCGATCATAGCTGTTTCATATCCAGCTTTTTGCATTTCTTTTGGCAAGAATTGTTTGTCAGATCCAATACTGCCATTTAGATCCAAAACGCCATTAGTTTGAGAGTATTGGCCGCTAATTATACTGGCACGACTGGGGGTACAAATGGCGTTGGTACAAAAGACATTATCAAATTGAATGCCTTGGGAGGCTAGCCTATCAATTGTGGGGGTAGGGTTAAGTTTACTGAGTCGACTCCCGTAAGAGCCAATTGCCTGTTTGGTATGATCGTCAGCCATAATAAAAAGAATATTTGGCTTTGCATTTTGAATTGGAAGATCTTGTGCAATAAGGTTTTTTTGCAGAATTACACAGGCAATCCAAGAAAGACTAATGATTAGATTTTTCATTTCACATCTGATTTAATTTAAATTCATAATATCAGACAAAGAGAATCAAAGGGTGTTATAAATTTTGCTTAAATTTACTCAATTAATTTTGAGGGTCGCTTTCCTGAGCGGTAGTTTATAGATCGAATTATTGCTTTGAATCTTTTAAGGCTTCATTTAAGAAAAGGCTAAATTTTTCAACGATTGCAGGGTGTTTAGAAGCAATATTATTTTGCTCGCTTAGATCATTACTGAGATCATATAAGGCAATTTCTGGGTAGTTCGAACGGCCTTTTTTGTGCTTGAGGATGAGTTTCCATTTGCCATCGCGTATGGTCCAGCGATCGTGAATAATAGCGGGGCGTTTTTCTATGTTTTTATCTCCCTTGAGAAAGGCGAGGAAGCTCACGCTATCTTCACCATTATTTTTCGCGGGCTTGTGATTTCCCTTGTTGAGTTCTGCGAAGGTCGCAAAAAGGTCGGAAAAGACAATGGTTTGCTCACATGTACTGGCCTTGGGTGTCTCTTTTGGCCATGAGGCAATAAAAGGCATGCGGTGACCTCCTTCATGGGAGGAGAATTTCATGCCGCGCAGTTCTCCCGTCGCTTTATGGGCAAAGCGTTCGCAATCTTTGTCATACCAAACGGGGCCATTATCACTAGAAAATATAATGAGGGTATTGTCCTGCATCTGTTTGTGATTAAGAGCCTTTGATACCTGACCAACGACATCATCTACCTGCAAGACAAAGTCGCCATACATGCCGGCCCCACTTTTTCCGACAAACTCTTTTGGAGGCAACCAAGGGGTGTGGGGTGAGGGTAAGGAAAGGTAGAGGAAGAGCGGTTTTTCTTGAGTATGGTTTTGGATTACCTGAACGGCTTCGTCGGCTAGCCTTTGGGTGACGTCTTCCATTTTGAAGTCGGGAGCAATTTTTCCCTTGCGCCAAAAAGCACCCTGAATATTAGTCCATTTATCTGCAGTGTTCATGCTATTGTTTGCAGCGATATCCTCAGAGGGAGGCATCGTGGCTTTACGATCACGGATATAAAAGTAGGGCGGAAGGTCTAGAGAGGCATGCATGCCGAAGAAAGTGTCGAAACCACAGTCAACTGGACCACCCTTGAGCTCCTGTGTGTAATCAGCGGGCTTTTTTGTATTTTGCAGGTAGGGGTCAAAGCCTAAATGCCATTTCCCAACCATGGCCGTTGAGTAGCCCTGTTCTTTAAGAAGCGAGGCAATCGTTTCGCGACCATTTTTGATGAGAGGGCCATCGTTGAGGCGCATGCTCTGGTGCACGGCAAAGCGACCAGTCATCAGTGCGTAGCGAGAAGGAATACACGAACTTCCCCCTGAGTGAGCGTCAGTGAAACGCATGCCATTAGCCGCCAGTGCATCTAAATGTGGAGTAGGAATTTTACCCTTTGGATTATAGCAAGTCAGATCTCCATAACCCATATCATCGGCGAGGATAATAAGAATATTTGGTTTTTCTGAAGCGGATAGGGAGAGGGCAAAGAGAGAAAACATGCACCAAAGTAATGGTTGAAAACGTGAACGTACAAAGGATGAGAATGACTTAAGGGAAGTTCTTATGATCATAGTTTTGGCCTTTTACTTTTTCTTCTTGTTCTTTGTGACCTGCGGGATATCGACGACGTCGTATTGCTGACGAAGTTCTTGCAGTTCCTGTTTTAAGTTTGCAATGATCGCAGAGTATTCTGGGTTTGAGTATTGATTTGCTCTTTCATGTTTGTCACGTGCTAAGTCATAGAGCTCCCACTCTTCACCATTAGGGACATCCACACCATAGAAGCGGATGAGCTTATAGCGACCTGTGGTCACACCTTCGTGACGACGAACTTTGTGAGTCCCAGGATATTCGTAGTAGTGATAATAGAGGCTATCTCTCCAATCATCAGGTCTTTCATTTTTCATTAAAGGGAGAAGACTTTTTCCCTGCATATCGCGCGGGATCTCAGCTCCTGCGAGATCGAGAAAAGTTTCGGCAAAATCGATGTTTTGGACGAGGTCAGTATTAATTGAACCGGGCTTGATGACTTCGGGCCATTTCGCCAAAAGTGGAGTGCGAAAGGATTCCTCGTACATGAAGCGCTTGTCGAACCAACCGTGTTCGCCAAGGTAAAAACCCTGATCAGCAGAATACATGACTAAGGTGTTTTTCTCCAGATCTTCATCTTTCAGGTACTGCAAGAGGCGGCCAATATTCTCATCCACACCAGCAATACAGGCCAGGTAGTCGCGCATATACATCTGGTACTTTTCACGGATGAGGTCTTTACCTGTGAGTTTGGTGTTTTCAAAAAACTCTTTTCTATGCTTCCAACGATCAGCTTTGAAATCCCAGTTATTGCGCATGCTATGGGCAATACTTAGATCTTGTTTATGAGCAGCGACACCACGCGTTTGATAGTCGTCGAAGAGTGTTTCCGGTTCGGGGAAAGTCATGGTTTTGAAGCGTTCTCTGAAGCGCGGCGCTGCAATCCAGTTTCTATGGGGCGCCTTGTAGTGAACCATCGCCATGAAGGGCTTTGATTTGTCGCGTTCATTAGAGAGCCAATTAAGGGCGCGGTCAGTAATAATGTCAGTGGAATGACCTTGGTATTGTTTACGACCCGCTTCACTAATAAATTCGGGATTTTTGTACTTACCCTGACCGGGGAGAACTTCCCAATAATCAAAGCCCTGCATGGCACCACTAAGATGGATTTTGCCAATCATTGCAGTCTGATAGCCACTTTTTTGGAGGAGCTTTTGGAATTGCTGCTGATCGTGATCAAAAGGGCCACGATTATCGATCTTACCATTCTTATGACTATGCTTTCCAGTGAGCAAAGTCGCGCGGCTAGGAGCACAAATCGAATTGCCGACATAAGCTTTGTCAAAGCGCATGCCCTCGCTGGCAATGGAATCTAAGTTGGAAGTGAGGTTTAAGCTTTCAAAGCGACCACCATAGGCGCCAATAGCTTGGAAGGCGTGATCATCGGAAAAGATCCAAAGGATGTTGGGCTTTGTGTCGTTTTGGGCATTCGCGATACATGTGATTAGGAGTAAAAATAAAAAAAGCGGTGGCTGAGTAAATCTGGTCATCAATTTTCGTCCTTTTAAATTAACAAGTCTCTAAGTTTAAAGCTTTAACTTAAGTGCCTTCACAAATGTAAATAAGAGAATTGCAGTTTCGTTACTCTCTGAAACAATAAAAGTACAACCTTGTTATAAAAACTGAAAGAAAATCAAGGCAAATTCAGTGGTCCGGGGTGATTGATTTGATCCGCGTTCTTTGATTGGCCAGGCCACTCGGCATGGGGTGCTTTCACCTTATACTTTGGAGAGGGGATTATTTTGCTGTTTTTAATTTTTGGTGGGGCATGACGGTGAGGCGTAGGTTTTTTTGGGATGCTATCGCCGGTCTGTTCAGTCCATAATTGAATCATTTTTCGAGCTTGCATTAGCTGTGTTTTGTATTCGGGGTTCGAAGCGAGGTTATTTAGCTGATTAGGATCTTGACTGAGTTTAAAGAGTTCTTCCTCGGGGCAGGGATTAGCAAAAACCTGCTGCTGTTGAGCCTGAGTTTTACCAGCAGCATGGGCTTGCCAAAGTTCTAAACCCGCAGGGAATTTGGTGTCGGACTCGTAAGCTAAATTCATTTGATTTGGGTAGTTATTTTTGATATAGACAAAATCCCCAATGCGAACCATGCGTTCGTGGTTTTTATAAACGTGCCAATTATGTTCAGCAAAAATGACTTGGCGAACTTTTGTCTCTGGATTTTTTAGGATGGGTAGAAAGCTTTTGCCTTGTATGCTTTCGGGGATTTCGACCCCAGCTAATTCCAAGCAGGTAGCACTGAGATCGATTGAACTTATTAAGCTTTTGCTGACAGCGGATTTTTTGATTACTTTTGGGAAATGGATAAGCCAAGGCGTTTTAATTCCGCTATCATAGAGGCGAGATTTGTCGCGAGGGAAAGGGCGGCCATTATCGGAAGCTACAATGATCATCGTATTGTCGAGTACTCCTTGTGTTTTAAGTTCTTCCACAACTAAGCCAATGAAATGATCGAAACGACTGACTTCGTGATAGTATTGTGCTAGATCCTTACGGGTCTCAGGGCCATCATACATGTAAGGGGGGACAATGACTTCGTTTTCTTGATAAGTGGGAGCATGGTCACTGATCTGCCAATCGCGGTGAGCATCGCTTGCAGCGTACCAAAAGAAAAAGGGCTTGTCTTTGGGACGATCTTTGAGGTTTTGAACCCAATCGGCTTCATTGCCAGGCCCACCACCTTTAGTGATCTTATCAAAAGCGCGGTCTTTTTTACCAAACATATGATTCTTGCCCGAAAGTAGGGTGTAGTAACCCGCTTGGCGCAATAATTCGGGGAAGCGAATTTGGGCATTAGGTAGCTTCATATGAAGTTCTGGGGCACCAGTATTGTGGGGGTAGCGCCCGGTAATGATACTGCATCGACTGGGGCTACAACTACTGGTAGTTAAGTAGGCATTGTCAAAACGCATGCCTTTCGCTGCGAGCGCATCGACGGCTGGAGTTTTGATACTAGGGTGACCATAAGCCCCGAAGTCACTTTGGGAGATATCATCAGCAATAAAAAAGATAAAGTTGGGTTTGTCTTGTGCATGGGCAAAGAAGATAAAGCTAAAGAATAGGGTCAATCTAAGAGAAATCATAGGAGTAGTCCATAGTGTTTTTATACCATAATACACCGCGCAGAATAGGGCTATGCCAAGCTAGCTTTATAATTTCTCTAATAATTTGATTGATTTGATCAATGATTTTTATTCGGAGCGATTAAATTCGATATGCGTGAACTTATTGAGCACGGGGATACGAATTTTGAGCTGGCCATCTTTGACTTCTTGAACAGCTGTTTTGATGACTCTTTTATCAATATCGGAACCATCTTTTTTACTGATGTCTTTGGTGGTAATTGTGGCAATAAATTTTTCGCCATCCTTAAAGCCTTCTCCGCGGAAGTCCATGTTGGAACTCCCCGTATTACTATGGATTCCAGTTTGGATTGTGGCAGGAATAGTCAAATCATTCCAGAGTTTCCCAGTGGCACCAGATGCATAGAGTAGCACGGAGAAAGATTTTTTACTGCGGTTGTAGCTAGATATTCTGTAGCGTTCATTACCCGTGAAAGCAGGGCCAAGAAGGGTGATGTGATTTTGATGTTCATGCGCCATGGCATGGCGAATGACTTCATCTTTTCCAGAACTCAATTGGCTATACCATTTCCAAATGTAGTAGTGTAGGTGATTGGGATCACTAGGATTAATGTAATCATCGACAGTAAAAATATTGTTCTTAGCATCGATGATTTTGAATTTATCCTCGGGGCCAGCAAGAATGACTTTTTTAGTGATAATGTCACTGCCACCATCATTTGCGAGCACAACTAAGCCGGGGTTTAATAATTTGACACGACCACTGAAATCACGTCGCTTAGTTAAGCCCATGGACCAACCGCTGGAGTTGTCTGACCAAGGTAGGTTGACTGTGTTGAGCCCACGCTCGAGGCATTTACCTAAAATAGTAAGAGTTTTTTCATAGGCATCCACTTCATTTTTAAGGCCATCGCCATTGACGTCAAAGGCGTTGTCACCATCATCCCAAACAACCCAGGACTCAGAGGAAAGTACTTGTTTATCTTTATAGCCCGCAGCATCAAGTTTGTGGCGTACTAAATCGAAGTTTCCCCAAGTTGAGTCAAGATATTTTCCATCCATTTTACCATAACCATCAGAGTGATCTGTTACATTGAGATTGAGGGCGTCGACGAGTGACATGAGTTCTTCATTGGCAATGAGCTGATCGTAATAATCGTTGACAGCAGCGCCACCTTTGCCTTTTAAACCATTCAGTGGAGGGCAAGGTTCGCAGGGGGAACATCCACTTGTGGAAATCAGAACTTCTTCACTTGGTTCAGCTTGGTAAACGGCACGAATAGCTTTGGCACCATCGATGAAAATATCATTCATCAGGTAATCCATATCGCCCTCATTAATCATGTGCTCCAAGTTGGCTTCGTGAGAAAGTTGATAGGCGTGAACACGTCCCTTGAAATGAGTTGCAAGACGAGTGACAAACTCTTTGTAGAGTCCTGGCTTTGATCTTTGGCTACCCGCTTCGCCATTCACAGAGGCCCAAGCCGGCGTATGCCAGTGGACGAATTCGACCTTCAAACCCTTGGCAATACAAGCATCTACAGCTTGCTCAATAGTCACGAGATAGGAAGAGAGGTGATTCTTGTAATCGGTATTTTTGACATCGGGTTCTGCCGCATGCCAATTGATCCAAAATTGAGCGTAGCTACTATTTTGTGCAATGACGGGGCGCTGAGAATCTGCAGCATTATACTTGGGGAAGCCTCCAAAAGGTTGCCAACGGACACCGACGTGAATATGATCAGTGGTCCAAGTGTAATTTTCTTGTGTTTTTGTTTCTTTGTAAGTGCTTGCTTTTTCTGTAGGATTTTCAGAGCTTTCGGGACTAAGACTCTGGCAGCCCGTATTCAAAAAAATCATTGTGCTGAGGAAAGTGAGGGAAGAGAACCATTTATTCATATGTAGCCTTTATCAAAATTGTGATTAATCTTATAAGGTCTAAACAGTGATAATTTTTTTTTGTTACAAAGCAGCAATTTAAATTAGCTGTATTTACAGATGCAATGACTTAGGAGTGGATGATGATATGTGCCATAATTATAGAATGGTCATAATCATTTGCTAAACTATCTTTCGTACCTTTGGCAGGTCTGCGGGTGCATTCAAGAATATGAATAATTACATCACGGCTTATTTCACAGAAAGAGCCTTTTTGGAATAATTGCCTTTTTTGTAATCCGTCATTTGTCCCATGCGAGGATAACTGAGCATGAAGCGTTTGTCATCGACTAAGTTGAAGAGGTAATGAGTCGTGCCTTTGGGAAGGCTTGCAATCACTTTGCCATTTTTAACTTGAGCATCAATGCGGTACCATTCCTCGTATTTATCACCGCCATTATCGGTGTAAAGCAGGTAAGCTTTAGTGACTTTATTGCCATTTTCTTTAAACTCGACCCAAGCCTCAGAACCATTGAGCCCGTTCTGGGTGATCGAGCAAACTTGATCTTTACCAGGGATTTTACGCATGGTATGGGGATTGAGAAAAGGAAAACTCGCATCCATTGCTTCGAGTTTAGACTGCAATTTCTTGTTCATTTCGATGACTTTTTCAGGCATGAAATTGGCGAGATTTTTACTTTCTTCTATGTCGACACGTTTGCCATTATCATAGAGCTGATAAAGCTCAAAAGGTGGCATCTCTGGTTTGTAATTGCGAATGAATTTATAGTCGCCAATGCGTAGCGTCGAGTGCATAGAATAGGAATTGGGGAAGTGATGCATGATAGAATTGCGCACTTCGCCATTAGCCTTTTTAACGAGCTGTGGATTAGAAGCATCTTTTGCTAAAAGTTTAGAAATATCTAAGCCATCGAGCTTTAGTTTATCAGGTGTTTCGGCTCCAGACCAAGACATGATAGTAGGGAAAAAATCCAGTCCATTAATCATAACATCGGATTCTTGTCCCGCCTTGATACCTGGGCCGGTAATGATGAGAGGGACGCGAATGCCACCTTCTTTGGCATTGATTTTGCCCTTGTCGAGAGGGAAGTTATCGGTAATGATTTCTCCTGGAACTTTTTCCATGCCACCATTATCAGAAGTGAAAATAATATAAGTGTTTTCAATAAGCTTGTGACCAGGCCAGCGTGGATCGTCAGTCTCTTTTAGGTAAGTGAACATTTGTCCCATGTAATAATCGAGCATTTCGACCATGGCGGCATAGTAGGGGTTCTGCTGACCAGGTAAATCCCAGCCTTTTGGATCTTTTGGGAAATCAATGCCAAGCTTAGTGCAGTACTTTTCCAAGAGCTCACGACTACGGCTGACAATCGGGGTGTGAACGAGCCAAGTAGCGTAGTAGAGGAAAAAGGGTTGGTTCTTATTTTCGCGAATAAAGTCGAGGGCATCTTCGCTATTTTGGTGATAGGGAAAGCCATTTTTATCGAGGCGGTAGGGGTCGTTTTCTGCGCTAGTCGCAAAGCCTTCGAGGCGGTTTTTCATATTTTTAGAAACACCCAAATTACTGCGAGTAAAATCAAAGCCATGATCATTAGCTTGTGGGTAAGCATGATGGCTAATCGCAACGTGCCATTTGCCCACATGACCAGAGACATAGCCCTGGGGTTTGAGAAGTTCGGGAATGGTGATTTCGCTGACGGGAAGTCGTCCACGATACCAAGGAGAAATGACCGACCATTGCTTTTCATTGTGGGGGATGGGGGGCGCACCACCAACTACATGAGTTCTTTGCAGGCGTGCGGGGTGCTTACCAGCGAGGATCGCTCCACGCGTGGGAGCACAGGTGGGCGCAGGTGAATAGGCTTGCCAAAACTTGACGCCCTCCTTGGCGAGGCGGTCAATATTGGGCGTCTCATAGGGGGTGGGTTCATCGATATCATAACATTTGACGTCTTGCCAACCCAAATCATCAGTCAGGATAAGAATGATGTTAGGCTTGGGGCGCTCATTTGCGAAGAGCGCAAAAGGCAAAAGGAGAAAAAATAAGTATTTCATAAGGTTTCCAGAGTTTATTTGTCTAATATTAACAAATACAGACAAGTAAACGCAACAGATCGTTACAATTTTTCAGTGAAATAGTCGGGATTGATTTGATGAGTACATCGTGGAACGATGCGACTTTTATTAGGCCCACATGTTAATGTGGGTATGATGTAAATCAAAATATTCTTTGTGCCTTAAGGTACAATACCTAAAGGCATTGTGGCATGTCTCATTATACAATACCGAGGGTTGATGAGACTGTGTGAAAAAGATCTGCCTTTGTATCAAACTAGAATAATTAGTGAGTTTGTATAACTATTTCGTCTGAGGAGTAATTTCATCACTTTCATACTCAAATAAGGACTGATTAACAAGTGATTGTGAATATATTTTAGAAAAACCCCCTGTATATCCTTGAGTAAGGACATTAATTCTGAAAACTTCATAATATTAAGAACTCGGTTCAAATTATAAACAAGTTGTGCCAATGAAGTCTCGGCCTGTACAGATTCTTTTCCAGTTAGATTATACCCACCAGTAAGAATATGTTCTTTAATTGTTCCAAATGGGTGCTCAACAATTGCAGCTCGTCGTTTCATTACCCCTGGTTTGGCTTTCATCCTTTTTCGAACATTTTCTAAAACGTATTCGTGTTCCCACCGTTGAATACTTCGGCTTTTTGATGTTGTACATTTTGCTTTTAGGGAGCAGTTGATACAAGCTTCGGGCGTTTTATAGATCCAAAATTGTTTGCTTCCTCGTTTCTTGTTTTGAAATTTGGCAAGGCTTTTTCCCGCAGGACAAATGTAGCTGTCATTATGCTTATCGTAAATAAAGTCGTCTTTCCCATATAAGCCTCGACCTTCCATAGGATCTCCCTGTTCAGGAACATAACAGGTATAGCCATTATCTTCACAAGCTTTGATATCTTCATTGCTGAAATAACCTTTATCTGCCAAGACATTGCTTCCTTTTCCTTCTTCAATAACATCACTTGTTGCTTTTAAAGTTGAATAAAGTGAACCAAGATCATTAACCTGCGATGTTACTTCAGCTGCGACAATCAAGTAGTTTTTATCATCCACAGCGTGTTGAACATTATAACCGACTGTACTTTTTCGTCCTTTTTTAATCGGGCGACTTTCAGGGTCATTAAAACTAATGCTCTCTTTGCCCGTCGCTTCTAGTTGGTTTTTGATTTTTGTTAATTCTTGAGATAGTTTCTGATTTATTACCAGTGAATTTTTTAGTTTTTGTTGTTTATCTTCCTTTTTTGGAGATGGATACTTATCCAGCTCCTCTAAATCCTTTAGATATTTTTCTGCCTCTTGTTCGTACTTATTAAGAGCCGAGTTCAGTTTATTTTTTGTCCAGCTTTTACTTATATTATTTACGGCTTTGATACTCGTGCCATCAACGGCTATAAAATCACCAGAAATCAACTTAAGTTTACTACACAAAAGAGTGAATTGGGCACTGACCTTTTTAAAGGCCTTACGATTACTCAGTCTAAAATCACATATAGTTTTAAAATCAGGCTTCAGTTTACCCATGAGCCAAATCACCTCAAGGTTCACTTTACAAGACCTTTCGAGTTTACGTCCACTGCGAATTCCATAAGAATAGCCATAGATAAACAGTTTCAATAAATCGGCTGGATCATAAGCAGGTCGACCTCGTCCATCGATTCTTTCTTTGGGATAAATAAAACCACATTCTCTCAAGTCTAAACCATTAACAAACTCATCTATAAAGCGAACTTTATTGTTTTCGTCTACATAATCATCAAGACAGTCCGGCAATAATAAAACCTGATCGCGTGACACTCTTTTTATAAAGCTCATAAATTCCTCACAGCAGTTACTGAAAATTCTATATGCTATAATATATAAGCTTATTAAAATAAGTGTATGTGGATAATGTTTTTCACACAGTCTCTGACACCCTCGGCTAATAGAGTTTTATGGTTTTACCATAAATTTTTAAAGTATTATGAGATAAGCTCTAACTAAGCTTTTACTGCCATTGCTTCATGTATTCGACGATGTCGGCAACGTCTTGTTCTTTGAGGCCGAGTTGTTCAGCAGAGAGCATGAGCGAGCGTTTCATGGGGATGATTTTTTGGACTTTAGATTTTGGGATTATTTGACGTAAGCCACCAGTAGAAACGACGATGAGGGGATCGCCTTTACTCTCGAGCATACCTTGAACAATAGTGCCATCTTTAAGAACAATTTCATGACCTTTGAAACCGTGAGCTAAGCCCTGAGAAGGGTTTATGATAGCGTGAATAACGGCATCCTTGGATTGTTTTTGTGCCCAGCCTTCTAAACGAGGACCATAGTGAGGGCCTGCACCATTGATACTGTGGCACATAGTACAGATCATGATTTTTCCCTTGCCATGCTCGGCATTACCCTGCAGCTTGGAAATGGCAGGAACTTTTAGCGTGCTTGCTTTTTCTTCAGCCGCAACAGTGATGCCCTGCACTTTAATCGCTTCAGGATCATAGATATTTTTGATTTCTGCAGCAATATCGAGATCGGCCCAATCAGAAGTGGCACGTTTAAAGATCCAGTCACTCGCTTCTTTACTGACAGCTTTTTGAGTTTTGGCGATTTGTACTAAAGCGAGGGCGGATTTTTTATCTTTGATGAAAGCGAGTGACTCAATGGCAAAGAGTCGCTGCTCTTTCGAAAGTGAATCACTAGAGGCACGTAGACGCAGGGCTTCAATGGCATCGGATGGACCCAAGCGCCAAGTCACTCTCGCAAAAGCATCTGACCAAACTAGAGGACCGTTATTAGCTAAGTTATTCTTTAGGACCTGCCAGATTTCGTTTTCTTTATTTTCAGCACCGAGGCCAATAGCTTCGATGTAATTTTTGTCATAGCCCTTGATAGCTTGGACAAGCTCAATAAAGAGGAGCGCGCTTTCTTTTGCTGAATAATGACGCAAAGATAGAGCGACATCACGGCGTATGGCAATGCTAGAATCTTTGGCAAGCTTTTTGGCGTAGGGGAGCATATCCGCATTGGCACGACGTAGTGCACGATAAGCGACTAAGCGGTGATCCGCCTGTGGACTATCTAAAAGTTGCAGGCATTTAACCATGCCTTTCTTACCTGCATGAGGAAGGAGCCAGATAGCGCGAGCCGCAACAAATTTATTGGGGTGATCAAGAAGTTTGATGAGCTGGCCTGAGGCTTTACCACCCGATTTTTTGAGTGCTTCAAAACCTAGGTGACGAACATTTGGTGAAGGGTTTTTAAGGGCATCAATTTGACCTTTAATGGTAGTAAGATCAATCTTTGGAACTACAGATTTAAAGTTCTTTGGAGCAATTCTGTAAATAGTTCCTGAGCAAGAATCATCGATTGAGTTGTGGCCACCAGTTCCCGGATCATACCAATCGGCTACATAGAGAGCGCCATCGGGGCCCACGCAAACATCGGAGGGACGGAAATAGAGTCGTTTCTCTGTTTCGGCAGTTGATTCTTTGAGGCTAGCGGGCTTGTTGGTAGATACAAAATTAAAACGTTTGAGATCAAAAGCAGCGCCTTTTTCCTTAGGGAAATAACCCAAAACAGTGTTGCGAGAAGTCGCTGAGGAAAGATACATACCTTCCCATTTTTTACCGAGGGCCCCATTTTCATAGAAGGCTACGCCAGAGGGACCACCTGAGCCATAGACATCTCCCGCATCAAAAGTTCCTGGATTATCTTGTCTCCAGTGAGCTTTGGGGACTGACTGACCCGCACGGCGTTCTGGCTGCCATTTGTACTGCCCATCGAGAGAGTAGTAACCCGCCGAGCCATATTCCAGCACATATGAATTACGGCAGCTCGAGTAATCATCATTATCACTTTGGAACATATCGCCAAAAGAAGTGAGCGTCTGTTCGTAGGAATTACGGTAGCCATGACCAACAATTTCCACATTGCTACCATCGGGATCCATGCGGACGGTAAAACCAGAGGACCACACAAAGCCATCATCACTCTTAGCGCCTTTGAGTTCGTGTGTGGGGGTATAGAAGTATTCTTCAGGGGCGCCACCACGGTAATTGGTATTCATACGGAAAGTTTTTCCAGATTTATCCGTGAAGATTGCGCCGCAGTTCCCGCTATTGAAGTAAAATTTTCCATCGGGTCCAGCCGTGAGCGAGTGAAGTGAGTGGTCGTGTTGACGCCCGTTAAAACCTGTGAGCAAGGCTTGTTTCTTATCAACTTTGGGATCGAACTTTAGGTTGCGGTCAACATCGGTGTAGATAATCAGTTCTGGGGGTTGGGAGACAATGATTTTATTATCAAAAACCGCAATGCCAAGCGGGGCGGCTAAGTTCGGATCTTGGTCAAAAATTTGTGATTTATCAGCTTTACCATCACCATTTGTATCTGTGAGTACAACAATGCGGTCACCAGCTTTGCGTCGCTGTTCACGCTGCTTACGGTAGTTTACCGCCTCCGTCACCCAGATTCGCCCCTTGTGGTCGATATCCATATTAGTAGGATTATAGAGTTGAGGAGTCGTTGCCCAAATGGTGGTCTCAAGATTTTCATCTGGCACAGAAAAATACTTGAGGTCAACATTTTCCGGAGCCGTGGGTGGCCATGGAGGAGTGGGTGGGCCAGGTCTTTTAGCAAGCGGCTTTTTAGGCGCCGTTTTTTTAGCTGTTGTGGCTTTAGAGGCAGCGGGCTTAGTGGGGGGTGTTTTAATTACTGTTTTTTTTTTCGGTGCCGGTTTTTTCTTAGTTTGGCGTTTTCTCTGAATAGCTCGACCATCTTCGCCTAAATCAGGGACTTTACCCGCAGGCTGAGTAAGTAAATCTGCAGTGGGAAGTT
This sequence comes from Lentisphaera marina, assembly GCF_028745505.1. GTDB lineage: Bacteria > Verrucomicrobiota > Lentisphaeria > Lentisphaerales > Lentisphaeraceae > Lentisphaera > Lentisphaera marina. The sequence continues at coordinate 760,137 of NZ_JAQZZL010000001.1, forward strand.
CAATTTGAGTTGGTTCATCGGGGCGATTGAGATTGGCATTGAGCATGGCTTTTGTCACTTTCTGTGAGGGGACGCCACTTGCAGGAACTTCTACTTTTGCGACCCACGCAATCGTATTGAGGACGAGTTTTCTATAATCATCAATGGCCCAGTTATTGTGGTAGTGACCACCTACGAAACCAGCGCCTCGAGCACTGCCGTCTTTAGGATTGCGACAATAAATGATTGGCTGCTCAGTACCTAGCTTATCGTGGGCTTGTTTATTCCAGAATTTTGAACTTCCGTAGCGAACCATGTTTTGTTTAGTGGGGACTGCAGAGGCAATATTTGAACATTCATCACAATCGTGTTTCATATTCATGTTCCAATAGAGTTCGTCGAAAACTTTCAGTGGTTCATCAAGCCCTCTTGATGCAGGGTGATTTTTATTGATTTTTAAGTCGGCAATCCAGGAAGGGTTGACAGAGAAGGCATCGTCATAATAACCACCGATCCAATTCTTGTAGTACTTTTCCCCCACTTCTTTTGTGGGGTGAACGCCATAGTGCATGAACATGATGCCCATGCCCTTTTTAACATTTTCGTCAAGAACGGCATATTTTTCTCCAAAGTTACCTCCGCCATCGGCATAGATCACACAGGCGTCCACACCTTCAAAAATGCTTTCGTCTTGTGGCCAACCAAACCATTGAACTTGAGCATCGATGTTGAGGCCACTTTTATTGAGGGCATCAGCAAGCAGCATTGAGCCGGCTTTGAATTCGTGAATCCCATGGCGGTGCTTGGTATCACCTGCAATGAAGAGGATCTTGGTTTTTTCAGATGCGAGTAAACTGAGTGTGGGTAAAAGGAAGATTGCGGATAAAGCAATTAATAATTTATTTCTCATATAGTTTCCTATGCTTGATTTTTTATATCTCTGTAAGAGCTAAACAAGGACAAATCTTGAACGTATCTAGAGATGGATAATTATTTGCGTTTTTCTTTGATAGTTAATAAATATTGTGATTGAAGCTTCTTAATTTGACCGCGAGAAAATTGATTATGATGGATCGTAAGATTTTTCAAATTGGGTAAGTTTTTGAGGTCAGAAACTTTGTTAACAGGGGTCCAACTAATATCCAATTCTTCGATGAGGCGATTTTTTATAGGCATCAAACTGCGGATATTGGTATTAGAGATATTGAGCTTACGCAATGATTTATGGGCGCTATTCAGTGAATGCAATGTACCGATTTCTGTGGAGCTGACATCCAAGGCCGTGATATCTTGATTTCTAACGGCACTAAAGTCACTGATATTAGTTTTGGATAAATCAGTGCTGAGACAGGGGAAATTTTGAAAGGAAATAGCGCTACTTAGATTGGCGTTATTAGAGAGGTCCAAATGTTTACTTATGGGATCAAAATTAAAGTTGATTTTATCCGTTTGGTTCATAATTAGAGTTGCTTGGAGGGCAAATTGTAAGCGTGTCTCTAGATCCATTTCGGTATTGGCCTTATGGCGAATAAAGCGAATGTTGAGTTGTGTGAACTTCATCTCTTTTGTGATGCGAATTAATTCAATGAGGTCCTGGATTTTTAATTTTTGAGTATCATCGGCTTTGATTTGAGCAAACCTTTCGCAGAGGGAGAGGAATTTTTGATTTGGGGTATGACTGACCGCCTTTAGTGCTTGAAGAAATTCTTCTTTAATAAAATGCAGTTCGGCTTTGAGTTGCCAGGCTTCGGTTAGTTCAGGATTGAGGTCAACGGCACTATCGGAAAAATTGATGGCATCATCTAATTCAAAGGAGGAATAAGCCATTTGGGCTCTTTCCAAGAATCGCGGTGCGGAATCGCGCCCCATTTTGCGATGAAATTCATTTTCTAAGCTGACATTCTTGGCTAATTGCAGGGCGTTTTCTTTTTCAAGATTGACTTTTTCCAGGTAAATATAGGTAAAAATAATTATGAGAAGTGCGGTGAAACCAGAGAAGGCACTGATCATTTTATTGCGATAGATCCATAATTTCATTAGTTTAATGAAACTGGCATTTTCTGCGTCAGTCGCAAAACCTTGTCGATAGTTGAGCACCTCGTTCTGAAGTTCGATAACTGCAGCATAGCGATCTTCAACTTTGACTTGCATTGCTTTTTGGCAAATGGCTTCTAGAGCTTTTGGAACGGAGGCTTCGATTTTACTCGGCAGTAGATAATCGCCTTCACAAGTTCGCTTCATGACTTCTTTAACATCATGCCCTTTGAAAGGTTTTTCATAACATAAGATATTGTAGAGAATCGCCCCCAAAGAAAAAATATCGGTGCCGACATTTTTTTTAGCTTTTTTGAAGGAGGCTTGCTCCGGTGCCATATAACCTGGCGTACCTTTAATCATGCCATCAATTGTGACGGACTCTTTGTCAAAGGGGTTAAAGGTGTAGAATTGTAGCATATTTTCATCGCAATTTTCCGCGAGAATATTAGCCAAGCCCCAATCACAGACAACTAAGTCACCATACTCACCTATTTGAATATTATCGGGCTTGAGATCCAAATGCAAAACACTCTTGGAGTGGGCATAGGCAATGGCATCACAGACTTTTAAAAAATAATCGAGATTTCGCTTGAGACTATTCATATAGGAAATATCACTCTTACGATCATCTTCCAATACTTTATGAAGCGAACGTCCAGAAATTAATTTCATGGTGAACCAAGGATTTTTATCTTCTAGTCCTAGGTCATAAACGGGGACAATATTTGGGTGCTGCAGTGATGAAGTGAGTTGGGCTTCTTGCAAAAAGCGTTCCTGCCGAAAAGGGCTCGAATTATCTTTGAGCTTGGCCATAGCGACTTCTCTACCAGTGAAGTTATCGTGGCAGCAGTAGAGAACTTTTGCACCACCTTCATTGAGAAAGTCGAGCTCGGTATAACGTTCCTCAGATTCTTCAATATTATTGATAATAGGCGTTTCTGAAAAGTTTGAAATTTCGTCACAGAAATGAGCAAATTTCTTGCTATAATTTTCTTCTTTGCGCTCTTGAGCCATAAATAAATTTAGCCACCCAATTCAAAATTTAGGCGCGTGATCTCTTTGAGAAGCACACTGCGAATACGTGATTTATAAACGCGAACGACATTGGTGCTTATACCAAATTTTTCCGAGAGGACTTTGTTATCATCTTCCTCTAGTGAGGCTTCAAATACTTGCACTGCCTTGGGAGAAAAGTCATCTTTTATACTATCCCAAGCCTTGTTGGAGAGAAAGCTCTTCCATTCGACTTCGGCAATTTTGTCAATTTCGGGCTGAGTGATGAGTTTGATAGATTCAGCGACTTCATCGTAGTTTACATTTTGTTGTTTATTGCGATTGGCCTTGGATTGAAAATAATTATAGACCGTGTTGCGAATAATAACGCAGAGCCAAGTTCGGAAACGGCATTTTTCCTGTTCATATTTAAAGCTAGAGAGTGATTTCCACAGCTTCACCAATACATCTTGGAGCAAGTCTTCACAGGTGCTGGGGTCGACGCCCATATTGCGAATAACTAAGTAAATATAACCTTCATATGAGCTGACAAATTCGTCCCAATACTCATCGCCTTCAGAGAGCTGAAGTTTTTGCAAAAGGGTGTGACGAGTATTATTGGATTCTTTCATGTTGAGATCTTTATATGAAGGATTAACAAAGCTTTTGAAACCTAATCTTTTTAGCCATGAATTTCCAGTTTTGCGACAAGTAGTGTTCATAAATGTAAGACATTAGTTGAATTATATTTTGACATTAGCCTGTCGTCTTGTCGAGGGGCGTGATTTATAAGTGTTGAGAATTTTATGGAGTGCCTCACCCCAGGCTTTGTAGCCATTACTATTTAAATGCAGCCCGTCTCTGTTATAAAGTGCCTTGTTAATTTCACCGTTTTTAGCTAAAAAAATCTTACTTATATCATGATGAAAAATCATTTTATTATCGGCAATGCTAGGAATGAATTTGTTTAGTTCCTTTACTCTCTGATTTTCCGGTTCACGTCGTGGGAAGACTGAAAACAGGATGACTTTTGCATTGGGAAGTCGAGTACGGATTTCTTTAAGGACTGCTTTTATCCCACTAATAACATCTGCTGAGGAGTCAGGCGTATAGCCTTTTTTGGGATTGTGTAAATGATTGGTTCCAATCATTAAAGTAATGAGTTTAGGGTCTATGTTGTCCAAGGCACCATGTTGAATTCGCCAAAGTACGTTCTGGGTGCGGTCACCAGCAAAACCCAAGTTGAGCATATTGAATCCCGCAAAAGTTTGTTCGTAATTCTTTTCCGATTCCCAGTTGTGGGTGATGGAATCACCAATCATCACAAAATCAATTTGGCGACTTTTGGCTTCTGCCAGTTTCGCAATGTGGCGCTTTGGCATGAATTTTTTAAGTTTTGATGGGACTGGCGTGAGAGTGGAGAGTTGGGTAGACTGATTTGTGTTTTTGAGTATAAAATCAGCAACGCGCTCAGGATCGGGGTGATCGAAATGGTGGCCTTTGGCACGAGCTGCCTTTTGGACTTCAATCAGCTCGATTGATCCACCTAGTTTGCGGTAGCGTTCGGCGAGTATAAAGGTGTTTTCATCGGCGGGAACGACTTGATCATTGAGGCTGATGAGGTGTAAAAGGGGAATGTCTTCTTTTGCGATGGGCGCAAGTACGTCGATGGGGTTTTGCTTGTATTCCATGGCTTCTTGTTCGCTTATTTGATATTGCTTTAATACATTTTGCCAAGCTTTTTTATTACCCACGCCATTAGCTTTGCCTCCTGGCCAGCTCTTAAAATCACAAACGGGAACTTCCGCATAAATTGCATTGATTTTACCGGGATTTTGTGAGGCCCAGCGGTAAGCAAAGAGACCACCACGACTGACGGCTTCTAAGGTGACTTTTTTAGATAAGCCTTTTTCTTTGGTTATGTGCTGATAGAAAGCATCCCAATGCTTGAGTGCTTTAGGACTGCCAAGCATGTCGTCAGTATTGATGTAGGCAATATGGAAGCCTTTTTTTAATAAAATCAGATCAACTTCCGGGTGATAAGTGGGAAAGCGTGCACGCCAAACCCAAGGCTTGTTCGGAGCAACTTGATGGGGCTTGATGATAAAAGCATCTCGTCCATCGACTGTGAACTTAATTTGTTGAAAGTCCTGCCAGGGATTTTTTTTACTTTTTGCCTGAAGCGCAAAAAAAGATAAGAGGATTAGAAGAGTAAAACGGAGTGATTTTTTCATAGTGTTGAGATTTACTTGATATTAAAATTGATCGGGAGCCCATTCAGGAATCCCTTTTTCTTTGAGCTGCTTATTGTATAGAATATGGAGATGGTGTTCTTCGGGTTTTAACCTGGGTAAGCCTTCGTTGATAAGCAAGGGCTCAGTTGAATCCCACCATTGATTAAATTGGGCGTTCATTTGTTCAGCAATTTCGGGGAATTGTTCAATGACGTTTTTAGTCTCTCCAGGATCGTTAGAGATATCACTTAACCAGGGGCCATCCCCATCCATAATATTAACCAAACGCCAGCGCGAATTGCGAACAGCCATGCCATAGTATTTGGCGAGCTCACGAGTTTTCTTGCCTCTTCCGCCTCCGCCCCAGCGACCACGGTGAAAAAATAAAGTTCTGTCATCCCACTTTGCTTTTGGGTTTTCCAACAATGGAAGCAAAGAGCGTCCTTTAGGCATTAATTCACTTTTGGGGATTTGAGTTCCTGCCAGTTCACAAAAAGTGCGATATAAATCGATGTGTGCACATAGCGCTTTGATATCTACACCTTCTCCGAGCACGCCCTTCCAGTACCAAAACGATGGCACATGTGATCCGCCTTCCCAAGCGCTATCTTTGTGACCTTTCATACCCGCATTCCAGGCCTCAATTCTTCCTTTCGTTCCTTTTTTCCCGATTGATTTCATTGCCATGCCATTATCGGTCATGAAAATGATAAGTGTATTTTCTAAGGCCTGCCATTCTTTAAGTTTTGTCATCATTAAACCGAAATTATCGTCGATGTTTTCGATCATGCCATAACGTGCCGCAGTGGGCTGATTATAACCTTCATCTAAGAAACGCTTTTTGTATTTTTCAGGTGCAATGAGTGGGCCATGGGGGGCGTTGAGAGAAATGTAGGCAAAGAATTTTTGTTTGCTTTGATGCTGTTTCTTAATCCAGCTCAGAGCGGCATTAAAAAATACGTCAGTACAAAAACCCTTGGTTTGGACAATGGTATCATTATGCAGTAAAACATTATCAAAATATTTGTCCTTGGCATTGGGCTTAAAGTCACCAAAACTGTACTGACCGATGCCACCAGCTCCATGCATCAGAACTTCGTCGAAGCCGCGATTTTGAGGGCGATATTCTTCGCCGTCACCCAAATGCCACTTGCCAAAGAGCCCTGTTTTGTAACCGGCTTTTTGCAGTGCTTGTGGAAAAGTGATTACGGTGGGAGCTAAACGGTCGCGTTGCATGAGTGTATGACTTATTCCAACTTCAAAGGGGGGGCGCCCACTCATGATGGCAGCTCTTGTGGGTGTGCATGTTGCACTAACCTGAAAATCACTAAAGCGTGTCGACTTTTGATACATTTGATCAATATGCGGAGTTCGCAAAATGGGGTTGCCCATGCAAGATAAGTCACCCATGCCCTGATCGTCGGTTAAAACAAAAATGATATTCGGTTTAGAATCCTTTAGATCTGTCTGTGTAGCAAATAAACCTTGGCAGCATGTAATAAATACGAGAATTCCTTTACAATAAAATTTTCTTTTCATAAAATCATTTCCTATTCAGCATGAAGCTTTTAATTTTGAAAATCTTTTTTGGATATATTTAATTTTTCGCCAGCTTTCAGTTTAAATGACCTTGTGACTTTCCCATAGCGAATACGAAATTGATTTCCTTTAAGAGAGTGTACTGTACAATTGAGTAAGTCGCCATTTTTCCAACTTATATCAACTTCAAATCCACCTCTTGCCCGAAGACCACTAACTTTGCCGTCTGACCATTCTTTGGGCAATGCAGGGAGCAAGTTAATTATTGGCTCAGCATCGACTGATGGACTTTCAGGGTGACTCTGCATGAGCATTTCGGCGATGCCGGCTGTGAGGCCGAAGTTGGCTTCAATTTGGAAGAGCTTTTTACCCTTGCCATTTTTTAGGGGACGAAAGAGGCTCATCATATTATCAAAGCAGTTATCATTGAGCATTTGCTGAACAAAAGCATGAGACATTTTACTGTCATGTAACCGTGCCCATAGGCTGATTTTCCAAGCATTGGCCCAACCCGTACTTTGACCTACGCCACGGCGTTCGAGGAGTTTGCGAGAAGCTTCCGCCATTTCGGGAGTACCCTCTGGTGTAATCTCATAGTAAGGATAAAGACCATAAAGAGGAGAGACATGTCGGTGGGTGGGTTCACGCTCTACATAGGGCTTGAGCCATTCTTGCAAGACGCCATCGGGAGCAATTTGATTGGGAGCGAGGCGAGGGCGTTTAGTAGCAAGTTCTTTTTGGAGTTCGGCATCAATACCGAGGATCTTTGCAGCGCGTATGGTATTGCCAAAGAGTTCGCGCAGTTGCTGCATATCAATTGTTGGGCCGGCACAAATTCCAGATCCCCCCTTTTTGTCCCCTGGGAGTTTAAAGCCATTTTCAGGTGAGGCCGAGGGACCAGTTACGAGCCATTTATTTTCGGGTTCTTCCCAGAGGTTATGGAGATAGAATTCAATCGAGCTTTTCATGATGGGGTAGACGGATTTTAAAAACTCACGATCTAGGGTGTAGGCATACTGCTCCCAGAGGTGTTCACAAAGCCAAGCAGGACCACCGATATCCATACCCGCTGGCGCTGTGTACCCCCAAATATTGGTGAGGCGGTGAGCAATCCAGCCGGGTGAATCGTAGTAAGCCTTAGCAGTTTTTGAACCGGGTTCAACGAGAGATTCAATGAAATTATTCATTGGTTCCTGCATTTCGACCATGTTACAACTTAATGCCGGCCAGTAATTCATTTGTGTATTGATATTGAAGTGATAGTCGCCGTTCCACATGGTGTGAACCTCTTCGGCCCAAATTCCCTGGAGGTTGGCAGGGAGGCCACCCGGACGTGAAGAACTGATGAGGAAGTAACGTCCCACATTAAAAAATAGGGCAGCTAGGGCAGGGTCAGCTTTTCCTTTGCGGTAAGCGGCCAAGCGTTGATCCGTAGGGAGCGCACTATTATGACTCTCTGCGAGATTGAGTTTGACGCGCTTATAGTATTTTTCATGATCAGCTTTTTGCGCTTGGCGCAATTGAGTAAATGATTGTTTTTCGGCCTTGTCGAGGTCTTCACTTGTGGCTTTGAAAGGGTCAGAGAGTTGGCGACCCGCAATGCCTTGATAATCCGTAGCAGCGGCTAAGAGCAGCATCACCTCTTCTTGTGATTCAACAATGAGTTTATTGCCTTCTGCTTTGATTTTTGCGTTGGGAGCAATGATGCGTAGACGGGCAACATAAGTAAGACCATCTTTGCCAAAACCATCGTTGAGGGCACCCGTCATGAGTAATTCACGATTGTTGACCACGCTGGTTTTAAAGCGTTCGGGGCGGTTCATGGAAATGGAGAATGAAATAGGACCGGAAAAACGGGAAACAAAAACTTCATCGGGAGCGGAAACAAAATGCTCACGAGTGAACTGTTGTTTACCACGTTGGTAATTGACTTTAGCTAGAGCCGAATTTAAATCGAGCTCACGCTTATACTGACTAACTTTTGCCTTGTTGCCAATGAATTTAAGATGGACATTGCCTAATACTTGGTAGCGTCCAAAAGCACTGATTTTATTAGAATATTTAGGTGCATTATTGACCTTAAAAGCCTGCTTCATGAGCTTATTGGCCTCAGTGAATTTTTCTTCACCAAGAAGCTGACGGATTTTTGATAGGTGTTTGTAGCCTCCGGGAATATTGTTTTCAACTTTTGAGCCGGACCAAACTGATTCCTCGTTAATGACAATGCGTTCTTCGTCAGCGTCGCCAAAGACCATGGCGCCAAGGCGCCCATTGCCCAAGGGCAGGGATTGCTCAAAGCCTCTAGCCGCCTGTTTATACCAAAGTTTACCAGAACTGTCCTGCGCAATGATAGGGAGTGTTAAAGAGAGAAAAATGAAGTAATGGATACTTATTTTTAAGAGTTTCACGGACTTGTTCCTTTTGATAAATAATGATAATTTGAGATAGAGCTATCGTTCTTCCACTTCTAATCAGCGGAAGGAGATCGTTTAAAGAGGATGATGTTGCTATACGAAGGACTTAGTCTAAGTCCCACATGTCTTCGGAGCCTGCAGCAGCAGTCGAGGTGCTGGCTTCATGTAAGTTGCGCACACTTCCATCTGCAGTAGCTAATACTAGAAAACTTGTTTTCTGATGGTAAGAGTGAAAATCTCCGACACCAGAATAATCATAACGGGCACCTGCTTTCCAGCCCTGAGCCCAGGCACCCGCATGCTCATAAACCATAATGGTATTAGAGTGGTTGGCGACTTCGCTTTGTCTTACGGAAACTTTACGCCCCATCAGAGTGTTGTTGACGCTGTAGGTTCTTATTGGTCGTCCATTTGAATCGAAATAATCAATTCCAGACGAAGGGCAGTAATAAATTTGGGATCCATTGGCGGGATCTTCGATTCTATTTGCCTCTGCAACTGCCGTAGTGATGTTGCGGCCATCGTATCTGCCTTCTCCCAAAAGGTCATCCCATGTGGTATTGTTGCTAGTACGACTGTCTCCATGGGGATAATAATCATTATTGTCATCTGGGTACATGAGAATAGCCGTCGAGATATTTTTGAGGTTATTGACACAGACTGATCTCTGGGCATTTCCACGTGCTTTAGAAAGCGAGGGCAAAAGTAGAGAGGCCAAGATGCCGATGATGGCAACAACGACTAAAACTTCTATGAGGGTAAAGTTCTTTAATTTAATTGCGCTTTTGTAAGCTGATTTGAGTGTAACTGATTTAGGATCTTGTCTCATTTTTCACCTGCTTGTCTTTAGAAATAAAGTCTCTTATAAAGAGTCAAACAAGGTGAAAAGTTCAGCGCATCTAAGAAAATGAAAAAAAGTTAAATATTATTCATAGCTTACGCGGGAATGAATAATATTTAACTTTTTATGGAAGTCTAAAACGCCTTCTCTTGGAAGGGTTTTATTTTTTGGGAGCTTTGCGTTTCACTGCACGGATGCGTTTGCCATTTTCATCAAATTTTTGGCGTGCCATCGGTTTTTGTTTATAGAGCTCAGAAGTCGGGAGCGCAATATGCTTAATGTTTTTCTTCTTATCTAGATTTTTGTTTAAATCAGCTTCGGATACTGTACCTGCGGGGACGCCTCCTTTGGGAACTTCCATGCGAGTAGTCCAAACAATGGCATTGAGGACTAGTTGACGGAATTCATCGATGGCCCAATTACGGTGATAGTGACCACCAACGAAACCAATTCCACGGCCACCTTCTTCGGGTTTTGCATCGCGGCACCACATCAGAGCCTGTTCTTTACCAAAGCACTTTTCACCATGCATGTTCCACATATTGATATAGCGAACGATACGCTCGGGACTTGGAGTGGCGACAGCCACGGGACGGCAAGAAGCACATTCATCTTTTGTCGGCCAAACCATGTTAAAGTAAAATTCATCATAGGCAGTGAAAGGCGTAATGCCTCGCGAAATGTCTTCACTTGTTAGGGCTTTGACATCGGCAATCCAGTGAGGGTTCACTGAAATATGGTCATCCATGTAGGCACCAATCCAGTTTTTAAAGTATTTTTCGCCGATCTGTTTACTAGGGTGAACACCGTAATGCATGAACATAATGCCCATGCCATCTTTTTTAACTTTCTTGTCGAGGAATTCGTATTTATCACCAAAACGACCCCCTGCATCAGCGTAAATGACACAGGCATCGACGCCATCAAAAATACTCTCATCTTCGGGCCAACCATAATAATGGACTTTGGCTTCGATTGGCAAACCCGAATTATTGAGTTTATCAGCTAGGATCATGCAACCGGCGCGAAATTCGTGATCGCCACTGCCATGACTAGGCTTGCCCGCAAGGAAAAGGATTTTTTTGTTCTCAGCTTGTAGAAAGCTAGTAAAAATGAATAGGGTGATGAGGAATTTGAACGCGTGCTTTTTCAATGGTAATCTCCGTGATACTGGTTGTTTTAAACTTAATTCGCATTTTTTGTAAAATCTTACATCGATTTTAGCAAAAAAATGCAATTAAATAAAGTCTCAGTCGGATTTTATTAGAAAGCTTTTATCAAGATGAGCAACTGTAGTGCGAGACTCCGCCAGCGTGAAAAAACTCTTTGGGCCTTAAGCGGTAATACTTATCTTCGATCTCTTTAGATTGTTCTTCATAAGGATCGTTGAGTACGTTTTGAAGCTCTTTTACCAATGTGTAATCACCCTGCATAGCTTGTTCGTAAGCGGGAACGATTAACCATTCACGCCAGGTATATTTGGGATTAGTTTCTAGCATTTCCTTGGAGATTTCACTTAAGTCCCCGCTGCGACTTAGGAGCTCGCGCCACTTATCTAACCAGTTTTGCCACTTAGCATCGACTTCAGCTGAGCTCACTTCATAAAAGCTCTTTTTGAGAGTAGAAATATTATCGGGAATATGAGATAACTCACGGAAGAAAATGGTGTAATCCACTTTGGATTCAGTCATGAGCTGCATTAGCTCTTGAAAGAGTTCTAGATTAAATTCACTGAGGCCAAGTTTCTGCGCCCACATCTGCTCCACTTGTACTTTCATTTCAGAGGCGAAATGATGGCGAACTTGATCCAGTTTCTCCAAGGCCTGCTGATCATCTGCCAGAAGAAGTCGAATTGCAGTCCAAAACATATGAAAGTTAGTTTCTGCAGCGACGGGCTGATTGAAGAATTCAAAGTGATTTCCGCCACCCGTCCAAGGCTGGAATTCGGGATCAAAAACTTCACTAAAACCAAAGGGACCGTAATCAAGTGTATAGCCCCCTGCGGGGCAGTTGTCGCTATTAAAATTACCCTGACAAAAACCAACTCGAATCCAGTCGGCAATTAAGCGCGTTAGACGAGATTTAAATAGCTTTGCCAATTCAATGACTTGATCTGTGAAAGGAAGATTTTTATCAATTTCGTCTAAGTATTCTCTCTCAATCAAATGCTCAACGATCATACGCAGTTCTTCAAGAGCTTGGGGATGAGCATTGCTGCGGGCTCGACGGGCAAATAATTCTATCTGACCAACTCGTAAAAAGGATGGAGCGACTCGAGTGGAGATGGCTGCTGGATTATCGACGTAGGTATCCGGATTTAAGGAATTGGAATCTCCAGAATACCAAGGGCGACTGACAGTTTCAGATTTTGATACATAGAGGGTGAGTGATCGCGAAGTCGGAATTCCTAAGGCATGCATGAATTCTTGAGCAAGAAATTCTCGTACACTTGAACGAAGCACGGCACGACCATCTCCACCTCGACAATAAGGAGTGGGACCGCCACCCTTGAGTTGCATTTCCCAACGCTTGCCCTTCGTCACGACTTCAATGATAGAAATGGCGCGGCCATCGCCATAGCCATTTCCCGTTCTAAAAGGACATTGATGAGTGTATTCATTACCATAAATTGATAGGGCATAACCTGTGGCCCAACCATAAGGACGCATGGCTTCTGGTGTAGAGGAGCTATCCCCAGAGAAGAGCTTGATGAAATCTGCATCGTGTGCCAGTTCATCACTTAAAGCAAGTTCTTGAAAAAGACTAGGACTGTGACTGATATATTCAGGGTCAGGTATGGGTGTCGGTTTTACTGGCACAAAATGCCCAGAGAACACTTCTCTAGAATGGTGGTCAATACCATCGCTGCTAGCCTTAGGGTCAGCGTTTAATTTATCCATCAAAGAGTAGTCTGCTAAACGTGCAAACTCATCGAAGCTGTTTATGTAATTGTCGGTCGAAGGTTGAGATGGATTTGGCATGCTAGTGAAACCTTTGCTTACTATTGAATTAATTGTGTTTTAAATATCTGCTAAACACAGGAAATTCAAATTATAATGGCAGTTTATAAGCAGGGTGTGTTATGCAGCGTTCCTTCAGAACGCGTGTGCTTATTAACATATTCCCTAGGGTTGAAGAGACTGTGTGAAAAATAAAGAAATATCTATATTGTCAGGGCTCACCTGTGAGTCCGCTAGAATGTAGCCTGCCCCGTGAGGGGCATGGAAATGGGGTTGGAATTAAGCCAGGGCCCAAACTTGGGTCCGACACACTATGCCGGACTCACATCCGCGAGCCCTCCATTCATTTTATTATCACCTACGTGTGGCTGCACCATACGCTATTGTCTATCGGTGCGCTGCACCTAAAAGAGTATTTTTCACACAGTCTCTAAATCGTGGACTACAGACTTTTTCTCATGTTTGAATGCTCTAGCTGTTATGAAGGCAAGGGAACCTCTACTTATATTATTAGTCCAGTGACGTATCAGTACTTTTGTACTGATCTTATCTCTGGGACCTGTAACAATTGCCGAATTCTTACTGTCTTATATCCACAGTAAATACTAAAATTTTGTTGCGATTCGCAAGCCACCTTGTTTATACAATCAAATTCAATTAAATAGGACCTTTAAATGAAATACTTAATTTTCTTCTTATCATTCATAACGGCACAAACTTTGACTGCCGCGGATAAGCCAAATATTCTCTTTATCTTCACAGATGATTGGGGCTGGGAAGATCTCAGTTGTCATGGTCATCCCTACGTTAAAACACCCCATATTGACCGCCTCGCAGCTGAAGGCACCGATTTTTATCGCTTCACTGTCGCAAGTGGTGTTTGCTCACCAAGTCGCACGGCAGTCGTCACGGGTCATTTCCCCGCACGCTATAGTATTGATGGCCACTTTGCATGGGTTCCTAGCAATGCTAAACGTGGTATGCCTGACTGGCTTTCTCCCAAAGCTCCCATGTTGCAACGCATGCTACAAAAAGCCGGCTATCGAACGGCGCATTTCGGCAAATGGCACTTAGCTAATAATATGATCCCCGATTCTCCACTTCCCTCCGAGTATGGCTACGATGAGTACGGCGCTTTCAACTGTGCTGGTGAACAAATGCCCTATCATGAAGATGCGATGCACACGATCAAGTTCATCGAAAAATCGGTAGCAGAAAACAAGCCTTTCTTTGTCAATCTTTGGATTCACGAACCTCACACTCCCTTTCATACTCAGCCTAAATATGAATGGCGCTTTCAAGATTTATCTGAAAAAGATCGCATCTATGCTTCAGTTCTTTCTCATGCCGATGACCGCATTGGAGAAATCCTCGATGCCCTCGATCGCTTGAAAATCACTGATAATACTCTCGTCATCTTCAGTTCTGATAATGGTCCTGCTCGTGCTAAAAATGATAGTCAGCACAAACTCATGTACGACACTGCCACTGGCGCAGGATGGGACGTGGGGGCTGCCATGGGTATCACGGGTGGTCGTAAGGGCTGGAAAGCTTGCGTTTACGAAGGTGGCATTGGTGTGCCCTTTATTGCTCGCTGGCCCAAAAATATTGCCGCGGGAAAAATCAATAAAGTCTCACCTATTTCCGCCGTTGATTTACTCCCTACTTTTTGTGAACTTGCCGGTGCAGAACTTCCAAAGGGCTACACGCCTGATGGTGTTTCACAAGTCCAGGCACTCATGGGCAACAATAAAGAAACTACTCGCACTAAGCCCCTCTTTTGGAAAATGCCGAACAAAGTTCCTGCGGATAAAGTCGGTGGTTTTCACTGGGTCACTTACGCGGTCATGGATAAAGATTTTAAACTGCTCGCAAATCACGACCTGAAATACTTTGAGCTTTATAACATCGTCAATGATCCCATGGAAAAACAGGATCTTAAAGAAACGAAAACTGAAGTGGCGCAAAAACTACTTAAACAAATTCAAGCTTGGCAAGCAACGCTACCAACAGAACCACAGGGCGATGTTTTCTCTTCATTGAGAAATCAAAAGTAATCACCCTTCGTTTCAAAGAAAAACCTTTAGTCATCCTAAAGGTTTTTCTCTATCAGCCCTCTAGTTTTTAGACAGAGTCTTTTGGGGCTAAAGAGCTTTTAAACAAAGGGCAAGTGAAAAAATTAAAACTTTATTTAGCTCAATTTGATACGCTCGTGTTTTTTCTTTGTTAGTTTTAGTAACAATCCAATAAAAACATTGTCTAAATATTTTATAAGCATGATCATAGACAGGGGCACTTTGAATAAATGATTAAATTTTACTGTCAGCATTGTGAACAAAAATTAAGTGCCACTGAGGAAATTTTTGGTACTAACATTCATTGCCCGGCCTGTAATAATTTAATTTTAGTTCCCGAAGGTCCTAAAGCCCTTTTAAATGAAGATGTGGCCTTAAATCTTCTCAATGAAACTGAAGAAAAAAGTGAATCCAAGGTAAATAAAACCCTGCCTAAATCACAAGAACTTGAAAATGAGACTCCACGAGAAGACCTTGCCAGGATAAGAAAAAAGACTAACAAGTCATTCGCTGCAAAAAACAGCTCTCGTAGCCCGAGAGCAAAATCGCGAGTTTCGCAAACTAAACAAAAAAAGCGACTCTCCCCCATCATCAGCTGCTTGGCTCTTGGGGGATTGATTCTTGGTGGCTTCTTTTTTAAAGATTCCATTTTCAAAAACCCCTCAAAAGATGCGCTAACGAATGCTGAAAATGATCTACAAGTCCTAGCGAACAAATTCAACTCCACACATTTTTCAAAAGATGAACTCTTAGCGCAAAAAGATATCATCATGAAAATCAAACCCTTCATGGAGGCCTACTGCTTTGAGTGCCACAATGAAGAAAAACAAAAGGGTGAAATACGTCTCGATAATATCGATTTCAAAATGACCCAACACGATTCTATTTACATGTGGCAGGATATCCTCGATGTCCTCAATGTCGGCGAAATGCCTCCCAAAAAGAGTACTCAACCTCATACAAATGAGCTCTCCAATAGCATATCTTTAATTACCGAGCAACTTCTCTTGGCTCGTAAAAGACTCTCTTCGACAGGTGGAGTCATTGCCATGCGTCACCTCAACAAAAGAGAGTATTATGGCAGTGTCGAAGATTTAATCGGATTCAAATTATTAGATCATTACTTAGATGATGACCTTAGTCCACGTTTCGATACCAATGGCTCCGACCAATTTTTTTCCTCGCGGAACTACGAAACTTATATGAACGTGGGGAAAAGCATCATGAAAGAGGCTTTGAAAGTTTATGCGAGTAGTAACAAAGCTACAAAATCTAGATTTCAACCAGCTAAGCGCGCCTACGATCGCCAGAAAAAATCTTTGCAGAAACTAGAAAAGACCATGGCACTCATTGAGTCTGGGGCTTCCATAGAAAAAATAGGTCTTGGTGATGCGGGCCAAGTCAAGTTATTTACAAAACGTTATAAAAATGCTGTTGCAGGACCGACAAAATACCTTGCTCTAGATCAACATAAAACTGGTGTCACGAGTGAATTTACCCCTCGTTTTGGACGCTCTTTCCCCCTCAAGCCTGGGGCAAAATATATTTATCGCATTCACGCGAGTAGCAAAAACGACGCCTCCTTAAAAGTGTATGCCAAAGATAAAATGATTGGCACTTTAGATCTGAAAGCCTCAACTAAACCGCAAACATATGAATTCTCATTTAGTACGGATATACTCGATCCAAGGCCTCGTGTGGGATTTGATATGGGCCATTTCAAAGGGATTTATGTTGAATACGAAGAAATTGAAGGCCCTTTTGAAAGCCAAACTTCTTTTGCCGAAAACTTACTTCGTCCCCTAGTCAAAAAGAAAACAATCAATGACTTTGAGCTACGCCAAACCTTAACTAGCTTTGCCCAACGCGCCTTCCGCTACCAAGAGTATGATGAGGAGTTTATCAATGCTCTTGTTGCCATCTATCAATCTGGAATTGTTGCAAAAAAAAGTCAAATAGACGCCCTCGCCACACCACTTGCGATGATTCTTTCATCACCTTCTTTTCTCTACATCAAAGAATCGGGCTCAAGTCAAAGAACTGAACTTAAGCAAAATGAATTTGCCATCCGCATGGCCTACTTTTTATGGGGTGCACCTCCTGACGAAGAACTCTACCAACTCGCCCACAGCAACAAACTCTACAATGCCAACATTTTGAAAGCTCAATTTAATCGCATGATTCAATCGCCAAAAGCTCACGGTTTCTTGGAAAGTTTTATCAATCAATGGATAGGTATGAGCCGTTACGATGAAGTCGATTTACCCAATAAACTTCTTGGTGATTTTCAAAAATCTGCACGGCGTGAGCTCGGTGAATTCTTTAAAGTTCTCGTGCAAGAAAACTTGCCCTTAGACAACTTGATTGATTCTGATTTTATCGTCGTTAATAAAACCTTGGCCGATTACTACAAGATCAAAGGAGATATATCCGACTTTCAAAAAGTTGCGCTCCCCGCAAATAACCCTCGCGGAGGCCTTCTAGGTCAAGCTGCCTTCCATATTATGGGAAGTGCGGCGGAACGTACATCCCCCTCCATCCGTGGCACTCTGATTCGCGAAACCTTACTCCACAATCCACCGCCACCGCCACCGGCAAATGTCCCCGAAATTGATAATACTCGAAAAGGCGATTTCACTGTTCGAGACTTAGTCAAACACCATCAATCCCTTGCTCAATGTGCTTCCTGTCATGCAAAAATTGACCCCGTGGGCCTCGCTTTGGAGAACTTTGATTATTTGGGAAAATGGCGAGATCATGAAATCATTGGGCAAGAAAAAAGAGGCCGTAAGAAAAGCAAAGGCAAAAAATTAGCCATTGATGCTAGCGGCTACATTTCCAAAAATGAACAATTCCAAGACTTAAATGGCTTCAAAAACGCACTCATGAATAATAAAAATAAACTCGCCGAGTCACTTTACTCCGCCATGCTTGCCTATGGAATTGGCCGTGAAATCGAGTTCATTGATGAAGATGAAATCGATAAAAACCTCAACTCCCTTAGCGCGACTAACTACCCCGCACGCGACATGATTTTTCAGCTCATTAATTCACAGACTTTTAGGACTAAATAGGAGAAATATAAATGAATCAGATCACACAATTTTCTAGACGTTCTTTTCTTCAGTCCGCAACGGCCTTGCTCGCGCTACCCCAGCTCGAGACCTTTGCTAACAAGAGTTCTTCCAAAGAAATCAAACGCATGATCTTTCTGGGTCAGGGCTATGGCTTTGTGGGCAAATCCTTTTTCCCTAGTACAGCAGGAAAATTTTCCGAAATTGGTCTAACTGAAGGTATGGCACCCCTAAAAAAACATCAAAATGATATCTCCATCTTAGGGAACCTAGAAAACATAGGGGCGACTAATCCCCATCAAGGAAGTCTCACTTTTTTGACTGGTGCATCCTATGCCAACCCCAGAGGCTTTAAAAACACCGTTTCCTGCGATCAGATAGCTGCGAGTCAGCTCTGTCAGGACACGCGTTATAGCAGCCTAACTTTGTCCACCAAAGAACGCGCCAGCGGACATGGTTCTGGTGTGCGTTCCATGGCTTGGAACTTCCATGGCAAACCCATCAGTGGACTCGAAAGCTCGCTGGAATTATACAATAAACTCTTTTCTGCTAACGAAACTAAAGAGCAAATTTTAGCACGCATCAAAGAAGAGCGCAGTATTCTTGATGCCATGAAAGTCAATATCACTTCAATGAATCGCAATTTAGCAAAAAATGATCAAGAAAAACTCGATGAATACTTCCAATCCATCCGCCATATCGAACTCGGATTAAAAAAACAGATTGAATGGTCCAGTGTCCCCAAACCCAAAGCTAATTTCAAGCACCCCAAAGAACTGGATGGTGAAGCGGAAGTCAAACTGATGTTTGATATGATCTGTCTGGCTCTACAAAGCGACCAAACTCGCGTTATCACATACATGATGCCCTCGCAGTCAGTACTTAGCAGCATGGGCCTCAGCGTTCCCGTCCATAGTTTATCTCACTACAATATCTCGCCTGAAAGAGAAGTTTGGGCAAAACAAAGAGATCACAAATGCATGGAGTTGCTCGGCTATTTCATCGACAAACTCAAAAGCACCAAAGATAAAAACGGCCTCAATCTCTACGACACGAGTGTGCTTGCTTACGGATCTAATATTCGCAATACTCATACAATCAAAGATTTTCCCGTCATTCTTTCTGGTGGAGGCATTAAAAAATTACGCCTTGGCGAAAGTTTAAAACTCCCCAAAGCCACCCCTCTACAAAACGTCTGGCTGACTTTACTTCAAGAAACGGGACTCCCCGTCAAGAGCTTTAGTTCCAGCACAGGAACTGTTAAAGAGATTCTTTCATAAAGAGGGAATAAGTTAAGGACTTTTTTCTATCCCATAGATGCGCAGAGTATTTCATCTTGTTTAATTCCCTAAATAACCCGAGTTCACAGATCTGATTTAAGGAAAAACACCAGATGTTTACTTCTGCAAATATAAACAGAAAACTATTGACCCGAAAGCCTTCCAAAGTATTCACTTTGATTGAACTTCTCGTTGTCATTGCCATAATTGGCATCCTCGCTTCTTTGCTCCTTCCCAGCTTATCTAAGGCCAGAAAGAAAGCAGTTCAAACCTCATGTCTAAATAACCTCAAGCAAAATGGCATTGGTATAAGTTTATACTCCGAAGATAACGATGGGCATTCACCTGCGACAATAATTGCCGGCAAACGATGGTCATCCTATCTTTTTGAGGATAATTACCTTCCAACACCTACAGCTGGTAATTCTAGCTTTTTCTTATGTCCATCAGCTACTCCAGATACATGGCAAAGTACGAATGGCAATGCCTACACTTACGGCATGAAAGATTGGCAAAACAGAACCGCAGGTTCTAGTGTAAGTGGGCTCGTCGTAGATCAAGGTTGGACGGGTGCTGAAAGAACATGGATTCTCAATGAAATAGTAGATCCCGTAAATTTTCAATTTGTTTCAGATAGTTATCACACGACTCAACAAAAACAATTTTATGCCACCATTCCCTTTTCAACTACTTTAGTTATTCCCACTTGGTATCATACGCAAAATAAAGTGAATGGCCTATTTGTCGATGGCCACGCAGCAGCTTCCACTCGAGCACAAATCATAAATAATTATAATTTCCACGAAGACTCAGTTCTCGTCGGTCCTTAAATCTCTCACTAACATACATATATGAAATTCACTTATACCGTTTCTAGCCTTTTACTCCTCCTGATTTTATCTGCTCAAACTTTTGCTAATTCCGCAGAATCTATCGTTCGCCTCTGGCCCATCGAAAAAGTTGGTGGTGAAGAAAATCGTCTCAAGTTAGAGTTTCGCGATCGCCGGGGAAATCCGCAACTCTGTGGAGTTAAAGACCCCTACCTCACTGTTTATCCAACTAAAAAAACAGACAAGCCAGCAGTAGCACTCATCTACAACCCTGGTGGAGCTTACAAAATCCTAGGTATTCCCACAAAAGAACATATTCAAAAATGGAATGACCTGGGCATCACTGTATTTGTTCATCGCTACTCCATTCCCGATCAGCCTGATAAGGCTTTCCAAGATCTTCAAAGAGCGGTTCGCCTCGTGCGCTTCAATGCCAAAAAGTGGAATATTGACCCCAATAAGATCGGAGTGCTTGGGAATTCCGCTGGTGGCCACCTCTCCGCTCGACTCAGTCAAAATTACGATCAGAAAAGTTATGAAGATATCGATGAAGCCGACCAGCTTTCCTGCGAGCCCAATTTCCTTATCCTCCAGTGTGCCGCCTATTTTCACGGTCGCCCCTTCGGCAAAGAAATGGATACAAAAACCTTTCCCTTTAAAAATAAAATTACACCCACTTTCCTCACTTATTCCAAAGACGATAAATTCTATGCTGGTGGTGCGGATTACGCTGAGCGTCTATCTGCAGCTGGTACATCTGTGCATATGAAAACCTTCGAAAAAGGTGGTCATGGCATGAAAAATTGCGATTGGATCACTCAAGCACAAAAATGGCTTAAAGATCAAAAAATCATTGAGGGGAAATAATTAAGTATTTTCTTCCTGTGCGACTTCATTCTTAATTATTCATGCTGAGGTCGCTATAACCCCAAGACTTTAGCATTCCTTATCTCCGTTTAGATAAGGAACATATAAAGCTTAATTAAAACTTCATCTGAATAAGCTGATTTAAGTTCCCTTAAACTCGGCTTAAAGCACCTTTATAGCCAGCGAACTCATCGGTCGGGACACCAAGTTTTTGAAGAACTGTAACAAAGAGATGAGCTAAAGGCTCTTCTTCAACAGAAACCTCAGATTTAAATGCTGCATCAGAAGTCTGCCCTGCACCAGCCTGATTATCTTCATTCCCCTTACCAAATTTTAGGTAACGTCCATTCTTAAAACCAAGCTTTGCGCCCCCCGCAGAAATAATCGGGTAATTGCGGGAGAGGTGGAAACTACTAGATGCGGAACCATGCATAGCAAGAGTATTGTCCAGCATATTTCCCTCACCATTAACTTCGGGCGTATCTTTTAATTTTTGCACAAAGCGACCAAACTCTTCCTGTTGGAAGCGATTATAAAGGCCTAAATTTTTCCAACCACCTGGTTTTTTCACATCATGCGTCAATGAGTGAGCATTTTTAAAACCCACTGCCTGAGCTAATAAGTCATGAGGTCCTTCACCGTTTTCACGGCCCATTTGATAAGTAATGACTCGCGTCGAATCATTTAAGAAGGCCAAGTACATGAGCTCATACATAGTTTGCAAATAAAGACGCGGCCCCTTAACGGGATCAATATCTAAATTTAAATGACTCCCGTCTACTTTTGGCATCGGTTTATCAATCCACTTCTGCGCTTTCAAAAGTTTGACTTCAGTGTCGCGCACAGCATCCAAATACTGATCGAGAGTCTGACGATCATGTTTAGAAAGTTTTTTCTCCATGGACTTAGTACTCGCGATCAAGTAGTCTAAAGAACTTTTACTACGCGCCAGTTTATCACGAGCTTCTTTGCCCTGAGTAATAAATAGTGAATCAAAAATCTGCTTGGGTTTATTCATCGCCGGAATAGCTCGTCCCTGCTGATTATAGGATTGAGTATGACTGCCACGTGGTGCACCCGTGCCGCCATTAGTCGACAATACTAAAGAGGAATGGCGTGTTTGTTCACCAATAAAGTTGGCATAGACCTGATCGACAGAAATTGAATTTTTATAAGGCCCAAAGCCACCAACTGGAGCGCCAGTTAAATACTGATCGGCGTTTGAGTGACCATGAACATTTCGGGCTGCAGGATGTGACAAGCCTGAATAAATAGTTATATCCTGTCGAAGCGGTTCTAAAACATCTAAAACTTTACTCAATCGAAAATCTTTTTCTCCACCTTGCGGAAACCAACTCCAGTCTTCCCAGGCAGGATCGGTTTTTAAGGGCAAGCCCACACCATCTGGATGGTACACACTCAAAAAGCGCTTGGGAGCACTGATATTTGTCTTCGCTGCAAAAGTCTCGAACCAAGGAAGCGACAGAGCTATACCTGCCCCTTGTAAAAACGTTCTACGATTCAATCCATGAAATTTTTTATCCATTTTCAACTCCAATTCAATTCTTATAAAATAGTTTACTGTTGGCGATTATATAAATCATATCTCGCAGGCCATCACCTTGTTGACGAAGATTACGGCTAATTTTTTCAAGTTCTGTTTTGTCACTAAAGCTTAAGGGGCGCCCCAAAGCATAAGAAGCCATTTTGTGCACCATGGCCTTCGTAAATTGATCCTGGCGATCCGATAACAAATAAGCCTTGAGTCCCTTAATGCCGTCAAGTTTTTGTTTATTAAAGAGGTATGCACTGGCATCGACAGCTTTGTTCTGCTCCTTGTAAACAGTGCGAAATTGACCTAGGGCATCATAGTTTTCAAGGGCTATACCCCAAGGGTCGATTTTGGCGTGACAAGAACGGCAAGCATCATTATTACGATGATCCTCCATGCGCTCTTTTAAGGTCATTTGCAAAATCTTAGGATCCGTAAGATCCACTTCCGGTACATTTGGTGGAGCTGGTGGCGGCGGATCATGCAAAACATTTTCCAAAAGCCAGATGCCGCGCTTCAGTGGGTTGGAGTCTTTACCATTGCCATTCATCGTCAATAGTCCCGAAGCCGTCAACAGGCCTCCTCGTAAGGGATTATTAGCCAATGAAACTCGGCGAAAATGCTCACCATAGACATTTTGAATTCCATAGTGCTTAGCTAAACGTTCATTGAGCATGAGGTAATCAGAATGTAAAAAATCCATGATGCTGGAATTCGTCTGAAGTACTTCTTTGAAAAACTCAATCACTTCACTGCTCATGTCTTCTTTTAAATCATCCTTATAAGATGGATAGACTTTTTTATCAATGACAAGGTTATTTAAACCCTCTAAGCCCAACCATTCCTCAGTAAAAGTATTGACAAAGCGCTCTGCTCGAGGATCTTTGAGCATACGTTCAATTTGAGTATTAAGGTTTTTATTCTCTTTAAGTTTCCCGGATTTCCCTAGTTCAATTAACTCTTTATCCGGTAGACTTAACCAAAGGAAATGAGCTAAACGATGCGCAAGAGCGATACCATCTAACTCCCCATCATTTTCCCCAGCTAATTGGCTTTGGCTAATGTACAAAAATTCAGGTGAAGCCAAAACTGTTGCTAATACTTCTAGAACCGCGTCTTCAAAATCACCCGATTGAGGGCGGAAAGTCTTGAACAGTCCCATTAAATCCGATAGTTCATCGTCATTAAGGCTGCGAACCCAGGCTTTTTCGGCAAAGTTCTTAATCACTTCGCTAGCGTAAATTAGTTCCTCTCCCTTATGATCACTAGCAATAAAAATATCCTGATGCGATTGTGGTGGCCATTGTTCGTAAACGGGTGCTTGTATCTCGATATAATCGATGTAGAGCTGCGCAGGACTATTGCCCATATGTTTCAGTGTCAAAACTTCCGAGGGCGTTGGTGTCTCTCCCAGTTTTGCCGTTCTCAAAAAGGGATTTCTGGGCATTTCACTTAAAGCAATATCATACTCAATAAACTTGGGTTTATCCTTGGATCCATGGACGAGCAAATTGTCTTTAGTCGCACGCTTAAGGAAGCTGGCATTATTACTGGTCTGGCCACCAAACAAAAGCTGTAAACTGGAGTACTGATTTTCTTTAATCTCACTGCGACCAACACTAACTTTCACCCGCATATTTCCTTTATCCGGTAAAAAATTGCCAATATCCAACTTCATTTCGTGCCCCCAGGGAATGATCGCACGAATATCTGTTGGCTTTAGCTCTGGCTTCGTTTCACTAGGACGCAATAACCATCTGGCTTTGGTGTAACCATAACGATAAGCCCAGCCTTTGCCTGTTTCTGTATCTAAGACATGCACGCCCCTTGCATCATTGACTTTATTTTTACTAAGGTCAATTCCCACAACTTCCTCTTTTAATAAATCTTCTGCAGCCTTGACTTTGCCTTCTTTCTTCAGCTTATCAGCTTGCTTGTTGATCTGCTTTTTGGCCGAGCCCATCATATTCTTTTTACTTAAGGCCATCAACTCAGGCATGCTTATGTAATAGCTTACTGCTTCTGGACGATCACCTTTTACAGTCACTTTCTTCAAAGCACGAAGTCCCAGCTCATGATAAGTTTGAAACTGCATTGCCGTCATTTTTAAATGTTCAGAGCTATTGGAAAAACCATCTTCGGAAAGTGTTTCTGGTGGTAAATCATCGGCAAAATCAAAGTCCACACCAAATAAATCCTGCAAAGCATAATTGTATTCCACTTTCGTCATACGGCGAAAGGAGCTGTGATCTTGCCCCGATTTTTTAAGTTGCGAAGCCTTATTCATCTCCTCGCCAAGCCAATCAACGATGAGGCTTCTTTTTTTTCCATCTAAATGATAATCAGGCTCATCTTCCGGGGGCATTTCTTCGTTAGTTAAAACATCGAAAACTTCTAGCCATTCATTGATGTGCTTTCCCTTCAGTAAATCTGGGTCCAAAGTATCAACTCTAAAGCGACCTTTAGACTTTTTGGGACCATGGCAATCCAAGCAGTTTTCTTGAAGAATGGGATAAACACTCTTTTTATACCCTTTTGTATCAGCCGAGATTGTTTTATTTTGATAATTGATTTTCTTAACATCGCTCTCAAGTAGCTTGGAATGCTTTCTACCTTGTGCCCTCAATTCTTGAAGATTAACAAGCAGATCGCTTGCCTGTGTGGCAAAACTCAACGTTACGAATATTAAACAAATCTGTATTTTATTAAAAATCATTTTCTACCTAATTGTTGATCTACTTGATAGTTAACATATAAAAATCTTGAACGCATCATGCTAAGCAAAAAAAACTAAGGAATTCCTAAAAAACACAAAAATATGCTTAAATAGCACAACAGACTATATTACAAAACCTAGTAAAGATCTTCATCTTTTTCAATAAAAAAAGTGCTCACCATAAAAGCTTATAAAATCAGCTCACGAACTCATCACCACCTTCATTTAACAAGAAAACACCACAAGTTTTTTCATTTCCTTAGATGCACTCCGTAAATTGATTTGTTTATCTCTAAAAAGAATCGCTTTCAATAGCCTTAGTTGAATTGAAGAATTTGAGGAGAATACAGATGAAAAAAGATCTTAAGATTTTAGCATTTAGGAAGGGATTCACTTTAATTGAAGTCCTTGTCGTCGTAGCCATCATTGGCATATTAGCAAGCTTACTTTTACCTGTATTAAGTAGTGCTAGAGCAAAGTCAAAACAAGCTGTTTGTATGAGTCAATTAAAACAACTGGGAATTGCTCTCTATAATTATCTTGATGATAATGATGCTTACTTCCCTTATACACGGAAGGTTAGCAACAATGATATTGTAACTTGGGATGACCTGATCTCAGGTTATGATGGCCGTGATCCAATGACTTTTAGTGAAATGAAGTTAGCCGTTATCACCGCCGATCAAGATAGTGAATTATATCGCTGCCCTGCCGATGATATCGCAGGGCATAATGGCAATATAAAACGCTCATATGCTATCTCCATGCTGAGAAATAATGATAATATCAGACCTGGTATTTCCGGTGGTCAAAACCAAGCCTACGAGGTCTCCCGTCAAATCACTGCGATAAGTGCGCCCTCAGAAACTATCCTTCTTAGTGAAAATTTTAATAAAATTAATCGCATTGGATCACACTACGGCTCAATAGATGGCGCTGGTCATTATGGTATAGCATCAAATAATACTGCCAATAGTCCCATACCCCATTTACAGAAATTTAACTATTTGTTTACTGATGGCCATGTGGCTATTTTAACGTATTATAACACCCTTCTTGGTGAATCTCCTATCACTTCTGATGCACGCAACACCATGTGGGATGCAGGTAGATAAAGCTCGCGTTCAATCCCTTGACATACTCACATTTCACCGCCCATTTACTGTAAAAAAACCTCCTGTAATTATTCATAATGGATACTAATGAAATACTTCACCTTAATTTTCATCTTTCTTTTTAGCCTCAATATTTTTGCGACTGATAAACCTAATTTTCTTTTCATTCTCGTGGATGACCTCGGTCGACAAGACTTAAATTGCTATGGCAGTGAATTTCACGAGACGCCTCATATCAATAAGTTGGCAAAAGAAGGTGTACTATTTAGCGATGCCTATGCCGCTAGTCCCGTTTGCTCCCCCACTCGTGCCAGTATTCAAACGGGAAAATATCCTTCTCGCATCAATTTCACTCGTGCCACACCGACTCATAACTTGCCCTACGAAGAAACGACTCTGGCCGAAGCATTGAAAGAAGCCGGCTACAAAACGGCCCATATGGGTAAATGGCACCTGCGCCTCTACAAAGAAAAAGGCGATACACACCTCCCTCAGGAACATGGTTTTGATATCAATATTGCGGGTCATTCTGCAGGCCAGCCCGCTTCCTTTTTCTACCCCTATAAAGCCAAAGCTACAAAGTACGAAAAAAATAATGTCCCCCACATGGAAGATGGCAAAGAAGGTGATTACCTCACCGATGTGCTAACGACAAAAGCCATTGATTTCATGAATGATCACAAAGATCAGCCCTTTTATCTCAACCTCTGTTACTACACCGTTCATACTCCCGTAACAGGCAAAAAAGACAAAATTAAAAAGTACGAGAACAAACTTAAAGCTATGGGAACACAGCAATCTGCTGGTGCCGTCCAGGACTATGCGACCTTCGCAAGAAAAAAACAAGATAACGCCGAATACGCCGCCATGGTGGAAAGCATGGACGAAAACATTGGCCGCCTCAATGATTTCCTTAAAGAATCTGGACTCGATCAAAATACTGTAGTGATTTTTACTTCCGATAATGGCGGACTTTCCACTCACAAAAGTAATAAAGGCGGAGTCACTTCCAGCTTCCCCTTCCGCGGTGGCAAAGCCTGGGTTTACGAAGGAGGTATTCGCGAGCCCCTTATCATCAAATGGCCTGGAATTACAAAGGCAAGAAGCGAAATCACCACTCCCGTTATTAGTACGGATTTTTATCCCACCATGCTCGAAATGGCTGGCCTCCCACTCAGACCTAAGCAACACTTGGATGGTTTAAGCCTGGTATCACTTCTCAAGGGCCAAAGCAAAAGCCTCGATCGCGAAGATCTGCACTTCCATTTTCCCCACGATCATACCGTCAATGGCATGGGGGCTTCTGCAGCCATTCGCTCAGGCAATTACAAACTCGTCGAACGCTTTGCCGATGGCAAACTCGAGCTCTTTAATTTAAAAAATGACCCTGCTGAGAGCAAAGACTTATCATCTCAACTCCCTGAAATCACTAAAGAACTTCACAAAAAAATGAGGCTATGGCGCCAAGAAACAAATTCCATGATGCCGAAAGCGAAAAAGAAATAAGCTTGAGTTTTACTCCCACACGGTAAACCGTGAACTACATGCCTTTCTTCCTAATAGAGGCTTTAGACTGTTCTCTCACACGGTAAACGGAACTACATGCCTTTGTTCGTAGTACAGGCTTTAGAGGCTGTGTGAAAAACAAACACAACTTTAATACTAATATATACATGGTATTTTATATTAGTATTAATTAGGAGAACAAAATGAACTTGATACAAGGTGATGATCGGAGAGAAAGTATTTTCTTTCCTCAATGCCTAGATGATTACATTGACTCGGATAGTGAAGTACGGATAATTGATCATTTTGTTGACTCTCTCAATTTAAGGGAGTGTGGTTTTAAATTTCCCAAAGAAGATCCGCAGGGACGTGGTCGCGCGGCTTATAATCCTGCGGATTTACTGAAACTTTTTATTTACGGATATTTCAATGGTGTTCGTTCAGGGCGCAAACTGGAAAAAAACTGTCACATTAATCTCGAATTGATATGGCTGTTAAAGCGCTTGAAACCTGATTTTAAAACTATTTGCGACTTTCGCAAAAACAATCGAAAAGCTTTTAAACAAGCAACAGCTCAATTCACATTATTATGCCGTGAATTAAAGCTCATTGCAGGGGAAACAATTGCTGTCGACGGAACAATAATAAAAGCCTCAAATAATATTTCTAAAAGCTGGAGCTCAAATAAGCTTGAGAAGAACTTGAAGGAAAATGAAGATCTAGTCGAACGCTACCTTAAAGAACTTGAGAAGTTGGATGATGATCCCGCACCAGATAAAAACCAACGTAAGGAAGATATAGAGCACAAGTTGGAATATAGACAGCGGGAAAAAGAAAGACTCAGTGCACTTAAAAAGTCTTTGGATGAATCCCCTAATAATCATCTTTCTTTAACTGACACAGATAGTAAATCAATCCATAAAAGAGGCAGGTCCTCTGTAGGATATAATGTTCAAACGTCTGTTGATAGTCTTCATAAGCTCATAGTATGCTGTGAAGTCACGGACAAAGTCAATGATTTAGGACTTCTTGCTCCAATGGCTAAAAAAACAAAAAAATTACTGAACCTAAAAGAACCATGTAATCTTCCTGCGGATTCTGGTTACTATGTCTTAGATGATCTGAAGGATTGCGAAGATATGGGGATGATCCCCTACTTACCGACAGTTAATAAGTCATCAAATGTACAACAAGGAATGTATGGGAAAGAAGCCTTTATTTATGATCCTCAAAAAGATACTTATCTGTGCCCCAATAAAAGTACTTTAAAGAAAATTAGAACTACATCCCAAAGAGGCCGATTATTTAATCAATATGCTAACAAAAGTGCATGTGAAACCTGTTCGATAAAGCACCGTTGTACGAAAGCAAAAAAAACGCATTTTATCACGTTGGGAGCATGAGCAATATCAAGAACGAGCAACACAAAGGATTCTCGAAAACAAAGAGATGATGGCAACACGTAAAGGAACTGTTGAGCACCCATATGGGACAATTAAAACTCAGTTTCTTACCAATGGTTTTTTAGTTCGCGGTAAGGAAATGGTCCAGGCTGAATGCTCGCTTGCACATTTGGCCTATAATTTGAAACGAGTTCTAAACATTATGAAATTTGATGACTTGATGAAAATCCTTGACGAAAAGATGAGTACATATTGCAAATTAATGGCCTTATCAAAGTATAATAAATACATTACCTTCGCTTTGGAGATTATTTTTGATAAATGTACAACACAATTCATGTGCTCTACAAAATTTAGCCGGGATGAAGTACGGCGCTTGTTTTTCACACAGCCTCTTTATCGTGTGAGGGGCCAAGCTAAAGCTTAAATCTATGACTTTAAATACTATTTCTCGCGAAGGCGCCAAGTCGCGAAGTTAACGGTAAAAATTATTAAGGGTGTTTTATATGGGTTTAGAGCACTTGTTACTTTATTAAGTCCTAGAGCTATTGAGGAGGATAAAAAACTTATATATCTTAGCGCCTTGGCGAGAGCCTGCTTTTCTAGCTCGGCCCCGAAGTGATTGATGAAAAATTAATGAATTTCCCCAGGTAATATTTCTCGCGAAGGCGCCAAGCCGCGAAGTTAGAGGTGATATAATTAATGGGGTTTGATATGGATTTAGAACTGTTAGGTAAAGAACTTGTTGATTCGGCTTATAAAGTTCACACAGAGTTGGGGCCAGGTCTATTAGAATCAGTTTATGAAGTGAGTTTAAGTTACGAATTGGCTAGGCGTGGTTTCAAGGTGCAGAGGCAAGTACCCATGAAAATCAAATACGAAGATATATATTTTGATGAGGGCTTCAGAGCAGATATTATTATCAATGATTTAGTGATTATTGAACTAAAATCAGTTGAGAAGCTTCATCCAGTACATAAAAAACAACTCTTAACATATTTAAAGTTGACTGGCAGGAATTTAGGTTTTTTGATCAATTTTGGGGAGGTTCTTATTAAAAATGGAATTATTCGAATTGTAAATAATTACCAAGAATAATACGGGGACTAGAATTCCCATACATATCCTGATCTGAGACTAGTGAATTTGGGGTGATAATATTTCTCGCGAAGGCGCCAAGTCGCGAAGTTAACGGTGAAATTATTAATTGAGTTTGATATGGGTTTAGAGTACTTGTTGTTTTATTGAGTCCTAGAGGTATTTAGGAAGATAAAAAACTTAGATATCTTAGCGCCTTGGCGAGAACCTATTCTTTTTACCAGCACCAACGAAGTGATTAAAAAAAGAACAGCTCTTAGTGATTAGGATGGGAGTTTGAACTATTTTACAGGGAGAGCTTTAGTGGAGTAATTGCCGCGTTTGAAGTCTCCCACTTGGCCCATGCGTGGATAGGAAACTAGGAAGTTTTTATCATCAACTAAATTGAAGATATAATGCGTACTTCCTTCTGGCAGTTCGGCAAAGACTTTACCATCGCCGACAGTTGCATCCATACGATTCCATTCCTCAGAACCTTGGCCACCATTAGTCGTATACATTAGATAAGCTTTATCTATTTTGTTGCCCCTAGTTTTATATTCCACCCAAACCTTGCGACCTTTACGTCCTTCAGATTTCACAATTGGAGTGTTTTTGATGCCTGGTAAAGGATTTTTAAAGTAGGGGTTTTTGTAGGGGTAATCAGCATCCATTTCATCGAGTCTTTCCTGAAGAAGACGATTCATTTCTTGTGCTCTTTCGGGGAATCGAGTCGCTAAATTTTTACTTTCTTCTATATCAACTCGTTCACCCTTTTTATCATAGAGTTGGTAGAGTTCGAGAGGCGGCTTGTTGGGTTGATAATTGCGAATGATTTTCCAGCCATCAAGACGAAAAGTTGAGTGCATGGAGGCACTATTTGGGAAGTGATGCATAACGGAATTGCGGACTTCGCCATTAGCGTCTGTGACTAAAGCAGGCTCGGTAGGATCTTTTGTGAGCAGGGTAGAAAGATCAATGCCATCGAAGTGTAAATTTGCGGGCTTCGCAGTTTCCGTCCAACTGAGAATAGTAGGAAAAAGGTCCATGCCATTGGCGATAACGTCGGTTTGAACATCGGCAGGGATCTTTGGGCCGCTGATAAGCAATGGTACACGGGTTCCACCTTCTTGAGCATTGATCTTGCCTTTGTCGAGAGGATAGTTGTCGGTAATCACTTCACCTGGGTGACCTTCCATGCCGCCATTATCAGAAGTGAAAATGATGTAGGTGTTTTCAATGAGTTTGTGGCCGGGCCAGCGAGGATCATCGGTTTCTTTTAGGTAAGTAAAGATTTGTCCGACATAATAATCGAGCATTTCAATCATTGCCGCGTAATAGGGGTTTTGCTGACCAGGTAGATCCCAACCCTTGGGGTCTTTTGGAAATTCGATACCGAGTTTTTTGCAGTACTTTTCCAAAAGAGGAAGGCTACGTGTATGAATGGGAGTGTGAACGAGCCAAGTAGCGTAATAGAGGAAAAAGGGCTTGTCTTTATTATCTTTTATAAAGTTGAGGGCATCGACATTATTTTGATGGAAGGGAAAGTTATTTTCGTCGAGGCGGAAGGGGTCATCTTTTGCGTGAGTCGCAAAACCTTCGAGTCGATTTTTTCTGCCTCCAGTGGCACCACGTGAACTGCGAGTGAAATCAAAGCCGTGATCTTTGGGTTGGGGGTAGGCGTGGTGATCAATGGCAATATGCCACTTACCTACATGACCCGTGTAATAACCATTAGTCTTGAGTACTTCGGGGATGATAGTATTTGAAATAGGGAGACGGCCACGGTACCAAGGAGCAATCATGGACCAAGCTTTTTCATGATTGGGAATGGGGGGAGCGCCACCGACAACATGGGGGCGTTTGAGACGGGCGGGGTGTTGTCCCGCTAGAATGGCGCCGCGGCTTGGTGCACAAGTTGGGGCAGGGGAATAAGCTTGCCAAAACATGACCCCCTCAGTGGCGAGTCGGTCAAGGTTGGGAGTTTCGTAGGGTGAGGGTTCGTCGATGTCGTAACATTTTACATCTTGCCAACCCAAATCATCTGTAAGGATGAGGAGGACATTGGGTTTGGGACGTTCGTTTGCAAATAGTGAGCAAGTTAAAATTAAACTTGTGAGTAAAAATGCTTTCATAAATAGCTTCCAAATTGTTTTACTTAACTAACAACTGGAAATCTTTTTTGAAACAAAATTATGAAAATATGAAGCAATTTGTATGTGCAGTAGCTACACTTTTTATAAAGGTAGCCTGTGTAGTTCAACACTTATTCTAGTAAAGGCTCTTGATGAACATGTAAGCTGAACCATCGTGAGGATTTAAACTATTTTCAGGCCAAGGAATCATATCACCCCTTTTAATATATAGCTTATCCATAATCACTGAGATTTTATTTTGTTCTTTATCAAGAATTTTAGATCCGCGATTATCCCAAGAAACCCAGGTGTTGGCTAAGCAAGGGGCCTTATCAAGAAAAGGATCAAAAAGCAAGGATCTATTCAGTTATTAACGTTTTTTAAATTTCCATATATTCATTATTTTTTATTGAGTTCTTCGAGTGTCCAAGGAGTTTTACGTTTGGCATGCTTTTTTCTGACATTACGGATCTCACGATCCGTAATCAGTTCTGCAGAATTACCCCATGAGTTACGTATGTAAGTCAAGACTTGTGCGAGGTACTGATCTTTGTGAGACGCGAGGGATTCCATTGCACCTGGGTAGGTTTTACCATCCACGGGACCAGCTAAGCCATGCAGAGCAATTTTGATGAGTGTATCTTTTTTACCGAGAACGCGTGCCGAAGCTTTAAGTGGAGGGGCAAGAGTCGTTTGTGTGCCGGCCATTGGTGTTCCTTCTCCATTGGCGCCGTGACATGCAAAACAGAGGGATTTGTAATGTTTTTCGCCTTGCGTCATGATCTTTTTAAAGACGGGGCCTTTGCCTTTGAGTGCATCCATTTTTTCACGGTGCTTGCGATAGGCTTCTTTCTCTCTATCCCATTGTGCAAAGTGATGCTTAAGCTCAATGTCTTCTTTATGACTTAGCATCATTTTCTGTAATTCAGGATTTAAATGATGTTGAGCATATTTTTTGGTACTTAAGAATGCTTGTGATAAAACTGTACTAGACTTTGAGCTTTTAAAAAGGTCTTTGTAGACAGCTAAAATTTGGGGATTCCCAGCTTTTAATAAAGGATCAGCCGTACGCAATACATGAGTCACATAACGCTCATCATTAGATTTTAACTGCTGTAAAATAAAGGGAGTATCCAGTGCTTGGAGTCCATCGAGGGTCCATAGGAGCTCGATTTTTTCTTGAGTATTTTGCGAAGCTTGTAAAGCTGATTTCAGTTGTGGAACAATGGCTTTGTCATTCCTAAGGATTAATACTTTCCTTGCGGTACTTCTCATCCATCCATTTTTATGAGCAAGGATTTTAATAATTTCATTGGAACTCTTGCTTAGCATTTCCGGACGAGCATTTTTTACTGAATAGTTCTCGGGAATGAGGCGGTAAATACGCCCGCGTTGTATGGTTTTTGCTAAACCATATTGGTCGATAATTCCCCGTAAATAGGATCCCTTTTTAGTCCAGTTACCTTCTTGGATAATGCCGCGATACATATCGACGATATAGAGTGCACCGTCAGGTCCGGTTTTTAAATTGACGGGGCGAAAATTGGGATCAGTCGAACGAATGAATTCTGAGTTTGGAGCGACATTACGCATCTGTTTAAAGCCGAGAGAAGTATCGACTTTCGCCATGCGAATAAGGCGGCCTACGGGCTCCGCCACAAGGTAGTTACCATAAAATTCGGGCATGAGTTCACCTCTATAAACGGTGTGGCCACAGGCGGCGGTCATATGATTTAAGGTGTCATTATCACGTAGTCTGCGTCTGCCACCTTGGGTATCGGGAATATTATCGATGGGCCAGACAGTATTGAAATCTTTTTCG
Organism: Lentisphaera marina; assembly: GCF_028745505.1. Classification (GTDB taxonomy): domain Bacteria; phylum Verrucomicrobiota; class Lentisphaeria; order Lentisphaerales; family Lentisphaeraceae; genus Lentisphaera; species Lentisphaera marina. Next base: position 794,586 of record NZ_JAQZZL010000001.1, read on the forward strand.
AGCTCATCCGGGAATTTTGATGCGCCATAGATGATGGGGTACTGGAAGAATTCAAAACTTTTTTCTGCTCCAGAAAAACCCACAGCAAAATTGCCGTCGTCATCGTGGTGCAGTCCCCATTGGCCATTGAGGTAGCCATAATTCGATTTTTCGACTTTGCCATCGATCATTCTAAAGCGCTCACCTGCTTTGGTCATGTATATCCAGTTATCAACATTCCAAATAAGACCACTGGGTTGGTGCTCCAGGTTACCGCCTCTTGGGCCACCTTTAAACCAAAGCTTCTTTTCGTCTGCAGTTCCATCGCCATTAGTGTCGCGGTAGGAGTAGATATCTAAAGTATTCGTTTCGCAAACGAGGATGCGATCGTCGAGCGGGAGGATCATTCGCGGCAACATGAGGCCGTCGATAAATACTGACGATTTATCCATAGTTCCATCACCATCTGTATCGGTAAGTTTCATGACGCGGCTCGTTTTTTCAAACTGGCCCGTAGCATCGGCATCCTGCATATATGTTTTCATCTCAATGACATACATATCCCCATTAGCGTCCCAGACACAATCGACGGGTTCGCTAATCATTGGTTCAGAGGCCACTACTTGGAGCTTATAACCTTTGGGGACTTGAATCGTTTTGATGGCTTCTTCAGGTGAGAGGGGTTTAACCTGATCATAAAGAGCATTGCCATCTTGGGCGAAAAGAGGGGAGCATAGGAAGCTAAGAGTAAGAAGTTTTTTGAGCATGAATTAACCGAATTTAAAATTTTGAGATCTATTTACTATTATACTATAAACCGATAAAATGACATATATGTTACAATTTATGATATTTTATTTACATCATAGCGATGATATGATTTACTTAGTGGTATCCCATTTACTTCCAAGTACCTTGGACTCATTGGCAATTGAGCCATCATTCTTCACAAGAGATTTATATGTTAAAAAAAATGCCGCCTCTACAAATAGAGTGACGGCATTAGTAAAGACTAAAAAATGGACTACTGAGTCATGACTCGGACTTTACTTATTTTGCCAAATAGGGCTGCTCCTTTAGAGGCTTGTTCTGAGATCTCACCCTTGGGGTCACAGTGAATAATGCGATGACCATAAGTACCTTTCAGGTAATCGAAGCTATTGGCATCATCTTCATAGAGTGCATAAGTCGCGGCTTTTTTACCGTAGAGGCGAAGTTCTAAATCATGGCCGAAAGCTTCGCGACTATTGTTAATATTATCACTGAGCATGGGGATGATGGAACCCTCTTTCACAAAGAGTGGGATGCGGTTTTTGAGTTCTTCTGCAGTAACTTTGATCGTTTTATTATTGCCCATGAATTTTCCCGTGTAGAAACAATACCAGTTACCAGCGGGTAAACGCACACTACGCACTGAATGTTGCTCTTCATAAAAAGGCGCGACCATGATTGAAGGACCACACATGTATTGATCGTTTTTCTCGATGATTTGCCCCATTGCGTAGGGGTTGGTTTCGCTATCGAGTTTGCCCGCAATGACTTTACTCTTTGCTTCACCAAAGCCATTCTCAAGAATCATGGCTCTAAAGGGTGGAATACCCTTTAAATGATAATCGGCGAAGGAAGTATAGAGATAGGGTAGGAGGCGCATACGTAAGTTGATGACATCTCGCACGGGTTCAGTTACGTCTTTGTGAGTCCAGGGCTTAGCTCCCGTTGCCCAGGCATTGAGCATGGCCATGGGGGAGAAGCAAACCGTTTGAATGCGATTGAGCCATTCTCTACCATTGCGAGCTCCGCGAGCTTCAGGTGACCATAGGATGCCTCCGAGACTTGCCGCAGAGATTCCCGTGATGTATTCAGCGTGATTGTAGGAATCTGAGTAGAGCACATAGGGAAGGGCCGAAGCGGCACCATTACTGGAGCGGACGAGGCCGTATGTACGGGTATTATGTTTTTTAAAGAGGTCAGTATAAAACATTTTTTGCATGAGCATGCCGTAAGTTTGACGCATGGACTCTGCGGACACTCCCGACGGGAAGGTGGCATGATCGGGCCATAGCCAATGATCGTAACCATCGACTTCATCAATTTTGTAGCCACTGACGCCAATGCTGACGTGGTCGCGATAATGCTGTTCTGTAATAAGCTCGCGAGCTTCTTTTTGATTATAATCAGGAACAATACCTAACCACACTAAATGAGAGCCGGCATGAGGGTACATATCTTTGTATATTTTTGCATCTTTTGACATGTAAGGATTTTCCCAAAGGTTGAGGCGAACCCCTTTGCTGAGCATGTCTTGGGTGAACTTTTTGGGATCGGGGAAACGTTCAGTTTGCCATTCAAAAGTACAGGGGTAGGACTTGGTCATCCAGCCTGGCTCAAGGCCGAGTACATCGAGGGGGATATTATGCTTTTCAAAATCAGCCACTTCCTGACGGCATTCTTCTTCATTGAAGGCAGCAGGAACGCGATGCCAAAAGCCCAGGCCCCAGAGTGGTGGTAAAGTCCCGCCACCGCAGTAGAGATTATAACGTTGGACAACTTCAAGCATGGTTTTGCCCGAAAAAATTAAGACTTCTAAACCTTCGGCATCAACGAGGGCTTCAACCGCATCGGCGGAAGGAAGTGCTTGCCAAGGACCAGGCTGTTTATCTTTTTGACTCGGGGGAGGATTGCGATCAACTTCTGGCGGATTAGTCAAGGCATCCTTGCGATTGCCTAATTGATTATAAACCTTGAGGTAACGCGCGGTATTAAAGAAAACGCCATAACCTTTGCTAGAGATGTAAAAAGGAACCGGAGCATGAGTTCTTCCGCCACCGAGTTTCCAGTGATCGACTTTGAGTTCAAGAACTTTCTTGGATGATTTAATATTTTTCATCTGCAGACCAAAGCCATAGATTTTTTCATCTGCGGAGCAAGGAATGCGCACCATGATTTTGCCATCAGCGCTTTTCAAAGTTTTGATTGCGGACTCCGCAAAAGGGAACTTGCTTTGACCGATTTGATTAATGGCTTTGATACGTGGTTTTTCAGCTGCTAAATCAGTGTAGCGAAGTTCCGCATCGGCATTTCCGAGCTCAAGCTTCCAGGTACCGGCAGCAGGTTGTTGCCATTTTGAGGCACTACTGAGGTCGCTTTTATCACCATTTAGAGCCATGAGTGATAGGCCAAAGCCAGTGAGCAAAGTGAATAATTTCATAAAGATTCCTGTTGTTTTGAAATATAAGTACCTAAATCAACAGGATCTTTCACGAAAGTGATACAAAAAAATGAATTTTTTAAGCTTTTTAACGAAGATAAGGGGCTGATGATTTCAGAATGATCTTTAAGGAGATTTTTTTCTCGGCATCATCCTCAAGGATTAAGAGCAGAAGTTTCTTAATATTATTCATTGGATCCCGATATTAGCTATGCTTATAAATGAGTCTAAGAATTATTTAGTCGCTTTAGGGTCGCTGTAAACGATATAGTTATTTTGGTCGATAAGCATAAAGCGATAGGCCTCTACAGAAGTAGGAATTTTAGCCTTGATGGAAGTCGCATCGGGAGTCAATTCGAGTGCAATTTTGATTCCAATTTTAGGCACATTTTCCGATACTGGCTTAGAGTTACCTCTATGTTTAACTTTTGCAGAACCAATCTTGGGAAGGTAAATGATATAAGCTTCTTGCAGTTTAGTACCAGAAGCTTTTATGCTAAGAGAAGCACTACCTGCGGCTGAATTAAAGGTTTCATTTTCAATGACCACGGGCTGAGTTTCTTTTTGAGAATACTTTGGGTTCAGATAAGGTCCCTTTGCATTATTTTCTGCGAGTTGACGATCTAGTTTTTTAGATAGCTTTTCAACTATGGAAGCGTATTCTGGATCATCAGCCAAGTTAATATTTTCTTCAATATCTGCGTAATCGCCATTTTTATACAGTCGATAAAGAGCGTAGTCATTAGTTTGGTATTGCTTGTAAAGTTTAAAATCACCTTCGCGGATGGCTGATTTCATACTCTCTCCATTATGTGGAAAATGCCAGAAAAGGTTTTCTCGCTCAATGCCATCTTGATCGAGAATTTTTTCGCTTTCACCCATTAAAACGGGAGTAAGATCAAGACCACTTAATTCATTTTTATCTTTAGTGGAGATTTCTGATTTTGTAAGAGTTAGAATAGAGGGGAAGAAATCCAATTGATTTACTAAATCATTGACGACACGGTTGCCTTTAATGCCTGGGCCAGAAATTAAAGTAGTGACGCGAATACCACCTTCTTCGGTATATTTCTTGCCGTTTTTTAGGGGGAAGTTATCAGAAATAATTTCTTTAGCTTTCTTTTCAGCACCACCATTATCAGAAGAAAGAAAAATATAGGTGGTCTCGACGAGCTTTTTTCCTGGGTGACGAGGATCATCGGTTTGTTCAAGGAACTTGACAACACGGCCCAGACTCCAGTCTACTGTGGTAACCATAGCACCAAAGTAGGGATTGTTTTGCCCTGGAATTTTCATATCGCCCTTTTTAGGAGGGAAGGGCTGTCCCATTTTATCACAGTAGTACTCGAGTAGTTCACCATTGCGAGTTAAAACGGGCCAGTGACACATCCAGTGACAGAGGTTCAAAAAGAAGGGGTCTTGCTTATTATCATCCATGAATTTTATGGCTGATTCAGTTACTTGGTCGTAGGGGTAAGAGATGCCCTTTGGTTTCTTGGTACTGAAAGGAGGATACTTTGTTTTGCTGAGGGGGTATTTTTTATCCTTTGCAGTAGCAAAATCCTTGGTGCGATCGTCCATGCCACGGTGAATTCCACGGTCTTGATCTACGAAATCAAAACCATAACTAGCCGATGTTAAACCCGTGTGCCACTTACCAGAGTGACCCGTACGGTAACCATTAGCTTTGAGGACATCGGCAATCGTCAGTAACTTGATATCTAAATGCGAATCCAGGTAGGGTGAGCTTAATTTAGTATTCTTATCGGGTATAAGGACTTTACCTAAGTCGACATGGGTCATGCCGTTTTTGGCGGGATGGAGTCCAGTGATAATGGCGGCGCGAGAAGCGGAGCAAGTGGGAGCAGGGGAATAAGCTTGAGGAAAATTAATCCCAGCTTCGGCTAGTTTGACAATGTTGGGAGTATCGTAGGGGCAGGGTTCGCCGATGTCATTGAGTTGAACATCTTGCCAGCCGAGGTCATCGACATAGAATATAATGATATTCGGTTTTTCGATAGCGTAACTATTAGCGGAGAATAATAGAGCAAGGCTAGCGGTCTGGATGAATTTTTTAATCATAATGGGGAAGCCCTTCAATCTTAAGTTGAATTAAAAATGTTTATAATATCAATTAACAATTTTTTTCTTTCGAGCGAAACAATTATAGATTTTATATAGCAAGAAATGTATATAATTTATTAAGCCTCCCTTAACAAAATCATTCATGTTTTGAGCCTAAATAAAGAGCTCGCACTTGTTATCAGTGTGTTTTCTAACTTTTTCTAAAAGGCTTTAATTCCCGCTGTTATTTTCAATGCAAATGACTTCTTTCATGGTGTGTGTATAAAGTCGTCCCTTGGAGTGTGAAAAAGTACTTAAAGTCCAAGTTTTGTTGGCTTCACCTAAATCATTAACCGCAACTAAAGCTTCGCCATTATTAAAACCTTTTGTGGTGTCAATCACATAAACAGTACCAGTAACCACAGGGATGATGAGGTGTTTGCCCACTAAAATTGGACTCGCTGAGCATAGATGACCAAAACCTGCTCCATCGTGACCTTTAGCGCCGATTTTTAAACCCTTTTGATTAACAGGAACATTTTTCACTTTTTTAATAGAGTTAATGAAGACATTTTCCTGAGCACTTTTGGGACTTGCGATGAGCTGAGCTGGAAGTTCTAAATACTCCATCGAGCCAGTTTCTAGGTTTACTTTGCCTAAGTAAGGAGCGCTAAAAGATAAGAAGTAATAATCATTTCCCACCAGAATTTCGGTGTTGTAAGTAAGTTTTCTTGGGCCTTTTGACGATATACTTTCTTTCGTGCTTTCCTTTCCTTTACGATGAACGGTAACATCATCAATGATACTCACTTTACGCAAGATCTCACCAGAATCTGTGCTAAGCACCTGACAATCAGTACCGATAATGAGTGGGATAAAGTCTTTATTCCAATGAACGTTCGCCATGGTGAAAAGCCCTTTTATTGGCTTGGACCAAATTTCTTCTCCTTCCTTGCCCTCGTCTAAGCTCATTAGTGTGATTCCAGCTGGGTTTTCAACAGGAGCATGGGGGCCACCGCGTTGTTGGACGAGTGCTTGGGTACCATCTTTAAGGGTGTTTAATACGGGGTTGCAGTGAACCACGGTACCAGTTTTTTCGCGCCATAAGACTTTGCCGGTATTTTTATCAATGCCATGAACATAAGTCCAGAAGCCCTTGTCTTTAGCCGCTTCAGCTTTTTTCTTATTGTCTTTTCGTGGAATACTGGTGAACTCTTCTTTTTTATCTGCCATTTCAACATAGAGAATCGTATCACCTACAAAAAAGGGTTCTGCTTGACGGTTTTTGTGCATGTAACGAGGTTTGAAATCGCGCACCCACTGCTCATTACCATCCATGTCATAGCAGGCCATACGTCCACAGCGGTTAAAAAACCAAACTTTTTCACCATCACATAAGGGCGCAAAAACGGTTGCATCTGAAAAGCCATTGGCGATATCAATGATTACGGAACCAGGTAGATCCTTGGTCCAAAGAACTTCGCCAGTTTCCGCATCCATGCAGTAAGCAATGATATCAGTAACTGAAGTTTTTTCTTCTATGGAATTAATGGGCTTGTGAACAGTGGTGAAGACCTTATTGCCCCATACGGTAACAGCAGCTTGGCCAGCCTCGGGCATTGGCGTGCGCCACTTAATATTTTCATTGCGCACAACACTCCATTTTTTGGGAGCGTTTCCCTCAACTTGGTAATTCGCATTAGGGCCAGACGCTTGAGGCCAATTTTGTCCAAAAGTACTTAAACTCAAACCAGCAAGAAGAAACAGCTTAGTGAAACTCGTGATTTTATTCCCATGACTAAATAATGATTTTCTATATGGTACTCGGTATAACACTTGAATCTTGCACTTACTAAAAAAATAATCGCGAATAAAAGTGATTAAGTTGGAAAAATGCTGCTAAATGATTACTTAGACCCAGTAGGTGCCCAAACGGGGCGATAGAAAGTCTATCTTTAAGACCTCAGTTGCATGCGCATGAAAAGCTCGGCGCATTTACTGAAAGTGGGGCGGTCTTCGGCTTTGTAAGCAAGTAAGGATTTAAGGAAAGCAGGAAGCTTATAGCTATCGAAATTTGCGATAAATTTATTGCGTTCAAAATTAATTTGATGGGGATCTTTTTCTGAGAAGGGGTTTTCACCGAGTAAAAAAGTGGCGGCAAGAATCCCCAGTGAATAAACGGCAGAGGCTTCATTATGGGTTTTATTAAAAATCACTTCAGGGGCTAAATAACAAATGGGGATGTAATTATAGCGCGGGTTTAAAGCATGAAGTTTTTCGCGTAGTGCATAATCACATACATAAACTTCACCATCTTTACTGAGCATAATATCTGCCGGTTGAAAAGAGCCAAACAAGCCATGTTCTGCCATGTTTTCCGCAAGCTTACAAATGTGACTTAGTGTGTGAGATGTACGACCTTTTGCTAGGGAACCAAAGGCATCTAAATAAAAATTCATGCGATAAGGAGCATTCGCTCTAGAAAAATAATAAGTAGCGTCATCAAGTGCCACATGTAGTGGAGCTAAGTAATTAGCTACGGTGAATTTTTGGAATTCATCGGCCATTCCCTGTAGGTCTGTAAGGCTAGCATCGGACTGAAGTTTTTCATAGACCGCTACATCACCATAAAAATCATTCTCTTTATCGTAGGCTCTAAAAATGTGAATAAAAAGACTCTCAAAAACCTGCTTATCATAAATGAACAAATTGGTCTCTATGGGTATCCTAAACTTGACTTTACAAGTGGGGCATTGGACCTTTTCGAATAATTCTGTCGACTGGAAATCGGCTGTAGCACCACAGGTCGAGCAGGTGATACTCGTTTGGAATTTTGTTTTCTCCATATACTCGATACGCTGAAGATTATCGTAAGTTTCCTGGGGCGCTAAATTAGATGCTTGAGGTTCAGCCACCTCACTAAGTTCAATTTCGATTTTATCGACTTTTGTTTTGAGGATACTTTTAGGTAGGGTTACGGTGTCGTCGTCAGGCATAATAAGTTAAGTGAAGAAATTAATATTAACAAAATATTAACATTTGTACTTGTGGGTGTCTAGTCCATGACGGTGATAAAATACATGTTTTATTGTAAATTTTAGTTTAATCAAGTTAGTTTTAAACTTGATTAAACATACTTTTTGAGTTATAAGGCGTAGCTCACTCTCTGTCAATACAGACGTGTATATTTAATTACTATTGAGAAAATAAAGAGTGGTCAAAATCACTTCTAAACAAGAGATGTGGAGTATTTAGGGTGGAGATATTCAGGTTATATTATTGGCTGTCTTCCTCGAGGTGACTGATCACAATATTATCTAAAAAGAGCTCGCCAGTTTTTTTACCGCCTAGCATGAGTCCTAACCAGCTAAGGGTATTGATAGGATTAGATTTTATTTCTATCTTTTGCGGATCGTGATCTTTTTGGCGTACTTTAAGAAGAATCGCTTTTTTACTTTGATTGACGGGGATAGTAAGTTCTAAATGGAGCCATTGATCTGGCCTTATATTAAGAGTTTGCTTAGCACAAGTAATAGTACTTGAGGTGATCGCTAAAGACAAAAGCTGAGTTTGTGGTGTCGTGGTATAATCGCGTGCATGAATACTGAGTGCATTGCCATTGGAACTAGGAATAAGTAAGGCACAGTTGAGAATAATGGAACCATTTTTAATTGTTGCGGGACCGCGAAACCATTGATTAAGAGAGGGCATGAATGCGTGTTGAACTGAAGCGGAGTTTTTTACTTTTAAGGATTTTCCTCCAGAGGCTTTTTGGTCGTACCATTCCTGAATACCAGCGACTCCTTTGGGGTCATCGATCTTGAAAGATTTTTCGATTGCGGAAGAGATGCCATTTTCAAAATTATCGGCAAGAAAAATACGCTTGCTTGGTGCTGGACTTATGGCTGCGGAATAAAGGTCGGCAAAATTGAGTTCTGTACTTTCATTCACTTGTGCTAAACCCGCAACTTGGTGCTCCAAATAGCGACTACTAGACATCAGACCTCGAGAGTCTTTGGCAGTAAAAAGGAAAGCTTGTGTTCCAGGGGGGAGCTCTGCTTGAAGTTCATTCTTAATAATTTTTGCGGGAGTAGCAAACCATTTCTTCTCGGGCCAAGTTTTATTGGGATCCAGTGTGTAGAGCAATTCGACCGAGGCAATTTTTGCGGGAGCCGCAAATTTAACTGAGGCTTGATTCGCGTCAGCTTGTGGCTTTTCAAAAGTAATGAGTCCCGGCTTGTTTTTGATGACGGAATCAGCAAAAGCATAACACTCGGGCAAATTCCACACGGGACCATGTCCATGTCCCATCTCTAATTCAAAACGCAGTTGGCCTTTGACCGCATTTGCCGATGCTTGGAAAGCGGGCATATCAAAGTGAAAGTCATTCGTTCCATTCACCCAAAGGGTGGGGTAGTTTACATTTTTGAAATAGGCTGAGCCATCGTAGTATTGATTAACAACGTCGGAATGCTTACCATCATTAATGGCGCGTCCTTGATGCCCCGATGATGAAGGCAGGAAACCACATCCATAACCGGGAATGGCAAATTTAAAGCGCGTGTCCACTCCCATGACTGAAGAAGTTAGATTACCGCCCCAACTGATTCCTGTGAGACCCGTTTGCTCTGGATTAACTTCAGGGAAAGAGCGGATAAGAGAATGGCCGATCATGATTTGTGCCATGGCGTGGTAGTACCATTGTTCTTTGAGTTCTTTATCAAAATCGTGAAAGACACCCACGCGTGAAGGGCCTGGATTAGGAGTCGATTGGCGACCTTTTTTGTCAGGACGATTAAGCGGTATATGTCCTTCTAGATCCATTGAAATAGCGGCGTAGCCGGCATCATTCCACTTTTGAACCCAAGTAGGGAAAGCAGTTCCGCCACCACCGTGAACACAAACTACCGCGGGCCATCCACCTTCGGGAATGGGGCCATTAGGAGCTGAGTAATAGGCAAAGACATCAACGGGCTTTTGCTTATAGGGGATGCTTTGATAAATAATTGACTTCATGCCTTTGGCGGCGGCTAAATCAGTTTCACTCCATTGAGGCTTTGAAAAAAGTTTTTTCATATCCCAAGGGACATCCTGGGCCAGAAGACAAAAATTGAGGGTCAAATATAAGAAAAAGTAAAGAGATTGTTTTGCCGAAATCATAAATTATCCTGTTGAAATACGCTTGTATAAGTAAACAAAATAAAATGGCATGTGCTACATAATTACAAGTGATAATGAGCTTATTATTGCACGATAAATTACTTAAGGATGAATTTGACTCTATGCATCGTTCCTGTAGAACATGCATGAAGCTGACAAAGCAAATTCTTATGCTTCAAGAGGCTGTGTAAATAACAGACATATAGCTCACTTAGGGCTGAAAGTCCGACAGATTGTAGCATGCTACCGTGAGGAGCATGTGCCATGTTCCTAGCAATCAAAAAGGGCCCGATTTTGGGTCCGACACTTTATGCCGGACTCACTAGTGAGCCCTTATTAAGGTTTTTACTAATACCCTGTGGCTCACGCCACAGACTAATCCATGTCGGTGCTTTGCACCTGAAAAAGTATTTTTCACGCAAGCTTTGAAACCATATGCTAAGTGCCTGTGGCACTGTACTCTTTCTATACCACAATATAGCGATACATCCTTACGTGCGTACCGTGTATTATTTACTCATTTTTAAGAGTGGGGGACCCTGGAGGTAATTGAGCGAAACTAAAAATTCATCCACGCGAAGCATGGTCTCTACAAGATCATTGCGGTTAACCCAAATATTAAAGAAGCCATGTTCTTTGTTTTGGTAAATATGTAAATCACATCGTCTGCCTAGTTGAGTCATGATCTGCTCATAACGCTTGGCAGTGGAGACCGGAATGTAAATGTCTTTAGTTCCCAAAATGACAATGCTTGGGGGAGCGTTTTTATCTATATTATCGATGGGAGAAAAGTCTTTCCAGTACTTTTTGACAAGGTCATGAGCAAAGCCTTTCGGACCATTATCAAAGACGGGATTGTAAAGAACAAGTGCATTGGGGATACAGCTGATTTCTTTGTTGTCATCAGCTTCTTCAAAACCTTTGCTAAAAGCAGTTGCCGAAGCAATGTGGCCACCTGCAGAACCTCCACCAGCCGCCAACATATTTGGATCAATACCTAAGTTTGAGGCATTTTCACGTAACCAGCGCATGGCGGACTTTCCATCTTTCACACATTCTTGTGGGCCGGTTTTGTAGGTGTTTATACACCGATACTCTGCCGAAAAGGTGACCATGCCGCGCATGGCTAAATAACGGCATTGGGGATAGAACTGATCGGGAGTTCCACCATACCAACCGCCACCATGAAAAAAGAGAATGGCGGGGCTTTGATTCTCGGGCTTGTGATCTTTTGGAAAAAAGGCATGGATTTTCAGTTGAGTTGCCTGGCCGAGCTTGTTGACTAATTTGTAGTAAAAAGTTTTGTCGGGCTTGAGGCTGAAATCAGCTTGGCCAATTTCATTGGCAGTCCATAGCTTATTATCTAATGGCGGATCATTTTTAGTATCTGCCAACAAAGCATAAGCTAAGAATACTTGGAGGATAAGCCCAGCTTTGATGATGGTATATTTCATATGTTTTCCAAGAATTAGCAAGGCTGGACTAGGCAATGATATCGTGAATCACTTTACGAGGTTCGACGCCAGTGAGTCGCATGTCTAAGCCCTGGTGTTTAATCGAGAATTTTTCGTGATCAATACCAAGTAGGTGTAAAACAGTCGCATTGAAATCATTGATATGAACGGGGTTCTCCACGATGTTGTAAGCGTATTCATCGGTTTTACCATATTCAAAACCTTGCTTGACGCCACCGCCAGCCATCCAGTAAGTAAAGCAACGGCCATGGTGATCTCGACCATGATTATTTTTGCTGAGTTTACCCTGAGAGTAAATCGTACGTCCAAATTCACCGCCCCAGACAACAAGGGTGTCTTCTAATAGTCCGCGACTCTCAAGGTCTTTGAGGAGCCCCATGGATGGTTGGTCAATGAGATTACATTGGCCTTTGAATGATTTTGGTAAATTGCCATGGTGATCCCAGTTTCTGTGGAAGAGTTGAATGAAGCGCACGCCATTCTCACTGAGTTTTCTCGCTTTGATACAGTTATTGGCAAAACTACCTGGCTTCATCACATCGGGACCATAAAGATCGAGTGTCGCTTTTGATTCTTTAGATAAATCTAAAGTGTCAGGCACTTCGGTTTGCATGCGATAAGCCATTTCGTATTGGGCAATACGTGCATCAATTTCAGGGTCGCGAATTTTATCATGATGGTTTTTATTAAAGTTCTTGAGGACATTGAGGAGGTCGCGTCTTGAACCACGTGAAACACCTTGGGGATTATCGAGGTATAAGACCGCTTCTTTACCACTACGGAATTTGACGCCGGCGTGTTTTGATGGAAGTACACCACTGCCCCAGAGTCGAGAATAGAGTGCTTGTGGATTACCGATGCCCTTCGAAATCATAGTGATGTAAGAAGGTAAATTATTGTTTTCGCTACCGATACCATAACTCAACCATGCACCTAAACTGGGGTGACCTACAATTTGACTACCTGTGTTAATATAAGTAATCGCTGGGTCGTGATTTACCGCTTCGGTATTCATTGATTTTACAATGGTGAGTTTATCGACCATTTTAGCGGTATGAGGAAGGTGTTCACAAACCCAAGTACCCATTTGGCCATGACGCTTAAATTCGTGCATGGGAGCCACGACGGGGAATGATTTCTGACCACTCGTCATGCCCGTGATACGCTGGCCATTGCGAACTGAATCGGGGAGTTCAGTGCCGTGGAGTTTTCTCATTTCTGGGTGGAAATCAAAGGAGTCCATATGTGAAGGGCCACCCGACATGAAGAGGTAAATGACTCTTTTTGCCTTGGCGGGGACTTTGGTTCTGAAATCGTGAGTGATGCCACCGGAACTTGCAAATACATTGTTTTGTAAACCACCTAGAGCCATGGCTCCAAGACCAATGCCACTTTTGAGGGCCTGACGTCTATCCATGCGTATATCCATGATAATTACTCCTTGTTAAGGTTTTCGTCTAAATTTAAAACTAGTTGCGCAATGAGCGTCCAGCTCGCGTGTTCACTTAAATCGAGTTGCTCGTTGCGTTTTGTATCGCCCATGTTCAATAGCGATTCAGCAGCTTTAGGATTTTTGCTAAAATCATCAAAACGGCGCTTATAAAATTCTTCGAGAAGTTTGATCTGCTCTTTGTCCAAGGGACGTGCGAGAGCGGTTTCAGCAGCGTAATTCACTTTGTCGGCGAACTTGGGCCCACCTTCTTGTATGATCTTTTCCGCAAAGAAGCGTGCGGCTTCCACAAAGATGGGGTCATTGAGTGTGACCAAGGCCTGTAGAGGTGTGTTGGTTCGCGAACGTTCGATGGTGCATTTCTCACGACTTGGGGCATCAAAAGTCGTCATATTTGGAATGGGTGCAGAACGCTTGTAATAAGTGTAAATACTCTTGCGGTAATTTTTCTCACCCTCATCCTGGACGAAACGTACATTACCCAATAGAGAAACTTCATTCCAAAGTCCTTCTGGCTGATAAGGCTTCACGGATTCTCCGCCAATTTGCGGACTTAGCAAACCCGCCATTTGTAAAGCTGAGTCACGGATATGTTCACCTGCGAGACGGAAGCGGGGTCCACGAGCGTACAGTTTATTATCTTTATCAAGTTCTAAGAGTTCTGCTGAGATGGCGGAATCCTGACGATAAGTTTTTGACATGACGATTTGTTTGAGGGTTCTTTTTACGTCCCAGCCATTATCGCGGAAATCGCTTGCTAACCAATCTAATAAGTCTGGGTGAGTGGGCCAGGAGCCCTGATTACCAAAGTCAGAGGGAGTGACCACTAAACCTTTGCCAAAAAGCATCATCCAGTAGCGGTTGACCGTAACTCGTGCGGTTAAAGGATTTTCAGGATCCATGATCCATTGAGCAAAGGCTAAACGGTTTTTCTCTGAATCAGCTTTTAAAGGAGGAAGAACTTTTGGAACATTAGGAAAGATTTCTTTATCCTTCTTAGGGGAATCATAGGCACCACGATCTAAGATATAAGTTTTTCTCGCTTGGGCTTTAGGCTGGTCTTGCATGATCATGACATTGAGATTCTTAAAGTCATTAAGTGGCTTTATGTAGCCATGTCTAGCCGCTAAAACAGGAGTGAAATTGAGTTTCTTCTCTGTATAGAAAGCCTTCTTTAAATTCATTTCAAAATTCTCATTGGCATTCTTGCTAAATGCGAGGTCCGCATAAGTCAGTTGACTCACTGCGCTAATTTCATTTTCTTGAAGAACGCGATCATAGATCTGCAGTAGGGTAATGGGATTATTAGTATTTTTACCTGCGTCTCGTCTACCGATATTAAAGGTTTGATTATTAACGAACTTGGTCGGGAACTTATCGTGAATCACTTTCTGCGGGAGCAATTTTCCATTGAGGTACATTTTGACCCCAGCAGCTTTTTGACTACCATCGTATGTGACGCTGATATGTTGCCATTTGTTATGCTCTAGTTCTTTTTCAGCATCGACAAAAATGTGTTCTCTGTTGTGATGTCTAATATAGCTAAAGCCGAGCTTGTGGTCTTTGACATAGATTTCCACGCCTTGGGCGTTGTGCTGTTGCGCCTGGCCTACAATGGTATGCTTCTCTTTTTGTGGGGCATATTTCAAATAGAAAGATAATGTGACAGCACTATCTGAATCGAAGAGTTTGGGAATGCTGTTGTAGATGCCATGTCGAATGACCACTGCTTTAGTCTTAGCTACTGGTTTCTTAGTTTTCTCATCGATCTTTTCATCAGGGCCATTCACTACTTGAATGTGTAAGTTTTTGGGAGTTTGTAAGTAGTCATCTTGGGCAAAATCGTAGGCTTCTTCTTTAGATCTAAGTGGGAAGAAATGTTTGAGGCCATTGGGAATAGCTTGTAGTTTTGCCGATTTTTGTACCTGCCATTGTTTGAAGGCCGCCGCATGTTGTTGATGGAATTTTTGAATGTTTGCATCGGCACTAGCAAGCTGAGCTTGGAGTTGTCCGATCATTTTCTTTTGATAGGGATTATTATCAATTTTAATTGTCGGTGCGGCATTACCATTACGGCTTTGCATGCCCGCATCAGCAGCCACATTAAAGAAGGCATACATCTCAAAAAACTCTTCTTGAGAAATGGGATCGTACTTGTGGTCGTGACATTGTGCACACTCAGTTGTTAAGCCGAGCCAGACTTTAGACACCGTGCTCAGGCGGTCAACAGTGTACTCCACACGGTATTCTTCTGGGAAGGCGCCGCCCTCGTCAGTTGTACCATTATTTCTTAAGAAAGCAGTTGCGACTTTTTGATCTAAAGTGGCGTTAGGGATTTGATCACCCGCAATCTGTTCGATGGAGAATTGATCAAAAGCTTTATTATTATTATAGGCATCAATTACCCAATCTCGCCATGGCCACATAGTACGAGGACCATCGGCATGGTATACAGAGGAATCACCATAGCGTGCCATGTCGAGCCAAGGTAGAGCCATACGTTCGCCGTATGCGGGCTTCGCAAGAATCCGATCCACAAGTTTTTCGTAGGCATCATCAGATTTATCATTGATAAATTGATCGATTTCTTTTTGGCTTGGTGGGAGGCCATTGAGGTCATAGGAGAGGCGACGTATGAGTTTGCGCTTAGGTGCCTCAGGACTGGGCTTTAAACCTTTCTCATTAAGTTTCGCCACAATAAAATTATCGATGGGGTTATTGGTCTGGGACTTTTTGACTTTAGGGACCATTGGCTTTCTGATGGGTTCAAAAGCCCAGTGCTTAGACCAAGTGGCGCCTTCTTCGATCCAACGTTTGAAAAGGGCAATCTCATCTTTTGTGAGGGCCGCTTTATGAGACTTGGGTGGAGGCATAATGTCGTCACTATCATCGGTGCTAATGCGGTAGTAGAGTTCGCTTTCTTCAGGATTGCCAGGGATAATCGATGCGATGCCATCGAGGACGCGAAAAGCTCCTTCGGGGCCGTCGGGAATATCGAGGCGTAAGTCGCCTTTGCGTTCCTCTTCATCAGGACCATGACAATGGAAGCAACGATCTGATAAAATGGGTCTAATATCTTTATTGAAATTAACTTTTTTTACGGTTGCTTTCGATTCTGATTTCTCGCTCATCAGCTCGCAGCTTGTTCCTGCTACAAGAAAGCTAATAAGTAAGGCTAGCTTTGTTTTTAACATGAGAATTCACCTTTTTTAATAAATTATATAAAGCGCCATAAAGCCCAAAGGAATTCTGGATGAGTAAAACTCATCAAATAATTGCTTTATGGAGTAAGCTTTGAGTTCTTACTCTGATTATACTCCAAAATGATTGTGGCGTTACAAGATTTGAGCGAAGTCTTTAAAAGACTTGCTTATTCTTTGACTCCGCCAGAAAGCAAGTAAGCAATTAGGTCGCGAACTTCATCAGCATTCATTGAGTTCATCAACATGGGGGGCATCTGTGATACAGGATAGTCTTCGATGGTTTCCACATCATCAAAAGGAATTTGACGAGGCTTAACTTCTTTGTTGCTCTTAGTTGTGGGATAGACATCGTAGTATGCTTCACGGGGCATCACTAAGCCATTGATTTGAGTTTTATCTTTGAGGGTAATGATTTTTGAGCTGTATTGATCGGAGACATTTTTACTTGGCTCAATAATTGATTCGAGTAAATAACGATCATCAAATTTAGTTCTCACCATGCTCAAATCGGGACCGATATCTCCGCCTAAACCATCAAATCGGTGGCAGCTAGCACAGGCAGCGGCATGGAAGAGATTGCGGCCATTTTTCAAATCAGCTTTTTTGAGTGCCCCACGATGGGTATAACGACTCGCTTCTTTTACAGTCCACATTCTTCCAGGCCCTTTCGGAGCCGTAATTTTGAACTTTGGTTTATTGCCGAATTCTTCGCCAGTAATATCTTTTAAAGCCATGCGATCTTCACTGTTCAATTGAGCCAGAACTTGACCACGAATGTTAATTAAGAATTTTGCGTAGCTATTGCCACCTGGATGCTTCGCTGCAGAATTCAAAAAGGAGATATATGTTCGGCGTTGTTCTAGAGTCCAGCCCGTCTTGAGGTTGCGCAAGATGAAAGCATAGCCAAGTTTTTGGACTGGAGGATAATCGTTAATCAATTTGTTGATTGTTCGGGCATAGCCTTTATTTCTGCTAATGATATCATTCTGCCATTGTGGTAGTTTGGTCGGTGAATCCTGTTCAATAAGTGCCATGCCTTTTGTGATGATTCCAGGGGCTTTTAAATAGACTAAGACACGGAGGAGTTCGGTGTTTAGATCATCATTTTGAGCAGGGAGTTTGGGATCCAATTGAGCAATAACTAGCTTACGATCTTTAGCATTGGGTTCACCCATGCGGATAAAAGTGAGTGCATAAGCACGCAATAAACCGAGTTTTTCTTGAGTTTTTAGCTTATCAAAATCTAGTTTTAGTAGGCTAGAAATTATTTTTTCTTGATGATCTTTTGTTCCCATACGAGCTAGTGCCACAGCGCCGGTGATTGTCGCTTGGGGATTCTTGCTTTCAAAAACTTTATGGGCCCATTGCTCAGTAGGCTGAGATTCGATAGCTACCCTTGCTGCATGTCGCAACCAACGGTCAGAACTCGATAAATGTGGCCAGGCATCAGCGACGGCCTTAGCATTAACCACGCCATGATAAGCTTCGAGCTGACGGCGGATTTTGTGCATTTTTGGGAGTGTGAAATCGCTAGGAGAGATCGCTTCAGTAGATTCAGAACCTTCGTAGCTGAGACGATATAATCTAGAGTCTGTACCGCGACCGCCAGTTAAGAAATACATAGAGCCATCTTTAGCAATGAGTCCATCAGTTAGCGGCATCGGTTCACCATAAGCAAAACTTTCTTTTTCGGCTTTGTAACCAGCGCCATCAGCATTGATGTGTAAGGCGTGAATTGTTCCGTAAGTCCAGTCAAAAGCGTAAACAGCTTTTTGGTATTTAGCAGGAAATTTGGCTCCTAAACCAGAGACCATGCCTGTGGGAGAACCAGGGCCGATATCTAAGACAGAAGGTAAGCTATCTTCGTAATAGGCAGGCCATTTACCTGAGCCAGATCTCCAGCCATAATCAGCACCACTAGCGACAAAGTTAATACGTGTGGGACGATACCAAGGTGTGCCCATGTCCCATTCCATGTCAGCATCATAAGTGAAGAGGTCGCCAAAGACATTGTAGGCCACGTCAAATTGATTACGGAAACCGATGGCAAAAATTTCATTCTTCTTGGTGTCGGGATTATAGCGAGTCACATGTCCACCTGGAGCATAGACGCCTCGAGCATGGTTATTGCCATCCCACTCACGCTCGAGCAAGAGGTCTTCATCCCATGATTGAACTCGTGAGAAAGAGACAATATCTTTTTTTGGTTTTGGCGTGTGATTACCACCGACTAAGTAAAAATCCTTATTATCTTGTGCGAGAACAACACTATGGCTACCATGCTCTGATCCATTATAAGCTGTGGGGAAGAGTTCACTTGCGTCAAGAGCGCCATCGCCAGTGCTATCAGTCAAACGCATGAGACCGCCATTTTTGAAGTAGTAATAAAGGGATCCATCATGCCATGTCATGCCGCGAGTTCCCTTGAGTTCTATAGGCATTTTTTCAATGGCAATTTGTTCGCTATCGAGATTGAGTTGAAGGCGATAAAGTCCTTCCATTTTTTGTCCAGAGACAAATAAACGACCTTGATCATCTTCTGCGATGGCAACTTGAGAGCCATATTCTTTGGGGAATTTATAGATTTCTTGAAGTTTAAAACCGTCTAAGGCCGAAGTATTACTAGTCTTTCCTCCACTCTCTTTTAAACCGAAATCACCCCAAGGGGCAATACCTAAACCGCCGACAGAAAAGAGTTTATCTGACCAGTTTGCCGAGATTGATGCTTGAGTATTCCATTTATTTTGAAGTTTTTCACTAGCATTCCAGCTCGTATCACTAATGATTTCCTCCGTGCTACCATCTTCCATTTTAAGAATGATTTTAAAGATAAGTGCAGCTAAGCCACCAGCATTTTTGGCTTCGATAGCGATTAGGTTATTTCCCTGTTTAATCTTTTTTGACAAATCTTCAGACATAAAAGCTTTTTCCCAAGCCTTGCTATCTGAGAGCTGTTCACCATTGAGCCAAAGTTTCATTTCATTATCGCAAGTACTGAAAATATGAGCACTGGCAATTTTGCCTTTGGACGAGAAAGTTTTGGTTAAATAGAGGGGCTCATCATCAGTTTTATCTTTCTTCCAGATCCATTGAGCTTCTTTGTTTGCTTTGAAATTTGGGGTGTCATTTGTTTTGGAGAATGAGTAAACTTTTTTATCTTGATCGCGCTCTTTCTCAGCAAGAGTATTTTTAAGTAATTCTTCTGCCTCTTGACCAGAAACTTTGCGTAATTCAATATCTTTAAACTCAGCGGTCATTGGGGCGCCACCGTGAAGCTGCAGGCCTAGTATACCACTGCGAGCCGCATTTGGGTGATTATCAGTTACATCGACTGTCGTAATTCCATTGACCTGATGGATCATGCGATTGCCAACCGCAACAACGCGGATTTCGTTCCATTGATTAGCATCCCATTTGATTGATTTATCGCCAAATTCTTTGATCACGGTCTTTTTGCCGTCTTTATCGACTGCAACTTCTTGGAAGCGCTGAGCGACAATTCCACGACCTTCACCTTGGTGATACATCATACCTAAGAGATGGTTGGCATGGATAATGTCAGCTTGATAACCATTGACGGTGAAACGCGTGGGGTTAGCTAACTTACTTCTGTATTGCAAGCCAGAATTATTGCCGCGAACACGTGCTTTGAGAGTGATTTCAAAATCGGCAACTTCATCATCCCAAACTAAAAAGTTCCCACCAGTAGGATGTTCTTTAGTGGATTGACCAAAAATCACTCCATCTTTAACTGACCAATAAGATAAATCGCCTTTCCAACCATCGAGAGTTTTGCCATTAAATAGGCTTTGTGCTTTTTCGGCGAGTGCACTTTGTTGGGTGAGCACGAGTGCTAGGCAGAGGCTTAGGAGTTTAAAGGTCATAAGTTATCCTGGTTTAAAATTCTAGTTTTATAATGTATAAATATAAGTTTTTTGAGTGAAAGTCTTGTGTGGCTCTTTTTAAAAATATAACATTTTCGTCATACTCTTTTTAGTGCCGTAATTAATTAAACCCCGCAAAAAATGAGATGCTACAAAATTAAGTGAACTTATGTGATTTTTTTTAAGCTATCTTTTTAGTATGATGAATCATATAAGATAATCGATACAGTCCTCCTCCTACAAAACTTAGATGCGAGAGGACAAATTTGAGAATTTGGGATAAAGCTAAGCTATCGAACGGCCTTAAGGAAATGATTACTTAATCAATTAGTTTGATCACTTTGATCATGCCGAGGCCTTCAGCTGTGCTGAAATCAATTTTCTTCTTTGTTTTTTGATTGATGAGCGCGAGACTGAATTTAGAGATGCGTGACCACTGCACTGTTTTCGGCTTTTTGTCATGACTCTTAAAATCACTAGTTTTGATGATAATGTCTTTACTGGCGCCGGCAGGCACAGGAACGCTATAATGAAAACGACCAATATCGCGGTGAGCACCTAGGAAGCGACTATCAATACCGATTTGTAGGTAGTAGTCGTCTTGTTTGGGGTCGATAGTAATACTTAATTTTTTATGATCGAATTTGAAACTTGGATCCTGAAATTTGTAGGTGTTGAGATTGCCATGACGCCAAGTCCAGCCTTGTATTCCGTGACTGAAATCTTCAAAAATCAATTGATCTTTTGCAAGGGTTTTCAGGTCTTCTATTTTAAAACCTTTTGGGACGTAAGAATGCTCTTCGGAGAAAATGCTATAGGTCGAGGTGTTGCCATTCAAAGTCTCTTCTTCTTTATCCAGTTTGTAGCGACATAGAGCAAAAGTGTAGATGGGGATTTTATTGTCATGCGTAATCTTAGCTTGCCAGCTGTCTCCCTGACGTTCTGCCTGAGCACGATTCCAAAAACGTGTGATTGAATTGGGATTATGAGAATAGTAAATTTCGACTTCTAATAAATCGTCTTTACGATTATCTGGAGTGACAGTGAAAGTCGCCTCATTGGCAGTTAAGTCAAAGCTAGATAAAGCAGTTGCGGGCATGCGTTCATCCTCGCCTTTTAAGTAGAGATTGAACCATTTGTTGAGTGTGATCCATTGCTCGGCACCGGGGCCATGGTTTTCGTGCATATTCATACTGACTCGCCAATTACTGTGCTTGAGTAAATCCATAGTCTGATAGACGCGGTCAAAGACGGCGTGAAAATCGTTACTGGAGTTAATGAACATGACGGGAATTTTGACATGCGGCCAATAGGCAGAGGGATCAATGGTGTTAACATACATCTCAAGATGCCCAGGCTTGGCGTAATGAGCCGCAAGGCCAGTTCCGGAAAGTCCGGGGAAATCCTCATGCAGAAAACCAGTGCCACCAACAAAAGGCGCGACCGCTTTAAGGCGTGGATCCATAGCAGTCATGGAAGTAATGGTTCCGCCCATTGAGAAGCCTGAGAAACCAAGTTTATTGGCATCGACTTCCGCTTGCTGTTCAAGAAAAGTGAGGGCTCTTTTGGCGGCCACAACGAGCAGAAACCAATTGTTATTACGGGGACTATCAATAGGATCAATTGAAAATTCATCGGCTTCAAGTCCGCGTTTCCAGCCTTTGCGCAAAGCCTTAGAATAAAAGCGTGGGCCTTGGCTTGGGTCGACTTTGCCCCAATCAGTGTTTTCGTCGATATCCTGTTCCATGGGGCGCCCGAGCCAGTTGATATCGACGCTCGCAAAACCACACTTGGCAAAGTAAATGCCGCGAGTTTTATCGGCGCGTTGACCTCCACCATGACTCCATACGAAAGCAGGATTTTTCTGACCGTTTTTTGGGAAGCAGTAGTAGGCAGCAATACGGGCGTCTTGCCCTTTGAAAGTACCGACTTTGAAAGTGATATAGCGTGCGACCACACCATCCTCTTGCCACTCTTTGATAATTTTCGTTTCTAGTGCTTCTTTGCGAGGGTCGTAATCTTTCCATAAATCAAGAACATTATTGGGGACTTCGCCAGCTTGATAAGGGGTGAAAGTATCTTGAGCTAGCGCACTTAGGCAAAAGCTTATTGTCATCAAAGTGAAGAGAAATGTTTTCATTGCGGTCCTTAGGTGATTTTGTATAAATTAATGAAACAGCATAAAACTTTGTTTGTTACAAAACAAACTTTAATCAAGTGACAAATCTTTATTTTAATTGAGACTAGTCAATTGCATCATTCGTCAATGCACAAGAGTAGAATGGACTTTGAGATAAAAATTACTTTGTGATCGCGGGTAGTTTTTTACCATGCTTTTTTAGTAAAGGAGCTATTTGATCGACCATGATTCTTGCGCCCTCCGCATTGGGGTGAACTTTATCAGGGAAACACTCAGGGCGATTTTTTAGGGGCGTGTAGAGGTCAATGACTGGGAGTCCCATTTCTTTTGCGACAGCCTCAACAAGTGGATTGATTTCCTTTTGAACAATTTGGTTACTAATGCCCCAGCGCTCTGGAAAAACAGGTACAGCTTTACATAGCCAAATCGCTGGTTGGCTCTCTAGCTTTTGGAAAGATTGAATGAGTTTTTTATAATCAGAGGCGTAATCTTTTTTATGTTGCCAGTTTTGAGGTTTTGTATCATTAGTGCCAAGCTTAATGATGACGACATCGGGCTGAAAGGCGAGAGCTGCTTTGTATTGGGGAGAGTTGACATAGGGGGCGTTGCCTTTAGTCAGTAAAGTACGACCACTAATACCGAAGTTTTTAACTTCCCATTGCTCGCCGAGTTTCTTTCCAAGTTGAGCCGGGTAGCTATTGTTCACACGATCTTTAATTGCTGCACCAAAAGTAATGCTATCGCCAACACAGGCGACTTTGATTTTATCTTGTGCCGAGAGGCTTATAAAAAAGCATAGGGCAATGAGTATTTGTATGAATTTCATTGGGTTCCTTAGTTAGCAGTAAAATAGAGGGCGCGGAATGCGGAACCTCCAGGTTTGATACGACCTTTCTTATTTGGGAGGGTTTCTAATTCGAGGGTGTGCTCACCATCGCTTAGTTCATTAAAGAACATGAGGGTCATGGGGTAATTGAAGCCACTATGCTTATGCAGGGTATCGATAATTTTTGTTTCTTTACCATCGATGGTGCATTTGATGATGCCGGCATCGGGTCCGCTGAGCATATAGGCTCCAATCGCTGTTCCTGTAAATTGGATTTTGAGTTTGGCCCCAGCAGTTTTGGTGTAGATCATCGGGCTTTTTTGGAAGCGAGTTCTGACATTGCCTTTATTTTCTTGTTTCCAATTAGGAGCCCCCTTTTTCCAGTGTTGATCGATTTCAATATCTTCATAAACAAGGAAACGTCCCTTGGAATAAGATTTGGGATCAAGCAATTCTTTTTGCTGATGGGCAGTGATTTTTGCGTCTTTCGCAAGAGGCTTAGACCACTGTTTTTCTAAGGCCTGTTGAATCATGCTAGCCGCCATGGTGTTGCCATATTTATTGGGATGAACGCCACCAAATTTTTTCCAAGTCATTTTCTTAGCGTTGATTAAGTCGGCGAGCTCTTGAGCAAGGTTGTTGACGGAAATGCTGTAGTGCTTCGCTACTTTGTTATGCGCAGAAGTGGAGGGGTTCATTTCGCCTTTTTGAGCTAGCTGTAAAATATTTTGATTGACGAAAAAAGTCATGATGATATCGACATTTAGATTGTGACGACGAGCTTGGGCAACGATGCCCTCCATGCCGCGTATTGCGTCATTGTAGTTGTAGACACCATCTTGGTCATCATTAACGGCAAACTCCACAAATAGCATATCGAGAGGGCCTTGGCTGAGGATGTCTCTTTGTAAACGAAAAGCCCCCGTATCGGAGCAAGTCGAGCTAATGCCTGCATCGGTGAACTTGAATTTGGTTTCAGGAAAACGCTCTTGGAGGTAAGTCATCATCATGGGGCGATAGCCATTCATCTCAGTAATTGAGCCGCCGAGGAAGGCAACGTGGCCCTTTTTATTTCTTTCAAAAGTGATGCGAGAGTTTTGGAAATTGCTGCGACTAATGAAGTTTTTGTCGCCGACGATATCCTCTGCGGCAATGGAAGTCTTCTTTTCGGTGTGTTTGATCATGAAGTCGACGATGGCTTTGGGGTCCTTGAGAGAATGAGGATGGTGACCGACATCTTTTTTGTGAATGACTTCAAAAATACCGCCGAGCTGTTTGTAGCGTTGTTGGGCGATAGCGGTGTTTTCTGATACGGGAACGACTTTGTCGACATCACCCACGACGTGAAGGATGGGGATTTTTGCCTTTGCTAAAGCCTGTAAATTATCAATGGGGTTGGACTTGTAAGCCAAAGCTTGTTCTTCGGAAAAACCATAAGCTTTTAAGCAAGCTTTCCATGCGCCAGGACTCCCAGGACCAGAGCCTTTGCCACCGGGCCAACTCTTAAAATCCATCACCGGAGCATCGCCATATATAGCCGCGACTTTGTCGGGATTTTTAGCGGCCCAATTATAGATGATGAGACCGCCACGTGACATGCCCTCTAAAATGGCGCGATCCGCAAAGAGGTGTTCAAAGCGGAGGTAATTATAAAAGTCGTCCCATTTTTTCAGGGCTTTCGGACTGCCAAACCAATTGCTAACATCGCAATAGACGACATGATAACCCCGTTGAAGCATGGCTAGATCAAATTGAGGCTCATGTCCCCAAAAGCGAGCCCGCCAAACCCAGGGCTTTCCATCGGCGATTTTTTTTGGTACGACGATTTTAGTGCCTTGGTGACTATACATTGTGTAGCCATGCCAATCAGAAGCTTTACCTGGAAAGCTTTGTGTATTGGCACTTAGAGTAAATGAGCTTAGAAATAAGAGTATGGCGCTAAAAATTGTTATTCGATATGCTTGCATTTGTTTCCCTGAAATTGTTAAGTTTTAGATCTAACCAGTTCAAAATAAATTTGTTTCAAATTTTGTGTTCAAATGTTTTATTATTTTAGTGTAAGCTGTCTTTTTTAAGCTTTTCCTTAGATAAGGTATGCACAGATAGCTATTTGTTAACAGCTAGAGGTATATTAATTCGAAATATCTATGAGTAAGTGTAACGATCTTGCTTCTTTTTGGTTTACTGTGAGTAATGATATTTTAGTATAGGCGTAGCATTAATGATCCAAATCAAACCTTTAATTTCTTTCACTTTCAAGAGTCGACTTTTCTTGGGGCTCACTGCAGCTCAAGCAGATGATACAAAGAAGTCCAAAATAGAACAACTAGTGTCGGGGAGTGAGTTCACTTATGGCTATCCCCATTGTGAAAGTCACTAGCTTTGAGTGCAAAAGTTTGTCATTGAGATGCCCCTTTGAGATTAAGTTCAGTGACGTACTTATCTATGCCGATGATTAATGTGTTTGGCTTTTCACAAGGCAGGTCAATGAGCAATTTTGCATCAGCAGTGAGAGGCTGATATTCATCAAGCATAAAGAGGGGTTTGCGGCAGCGATGAAAGTTGCCATCTTGGGTCCAAGTCTTCCAGCCATTTGCAAAGCTTTCTAGCACTGCTGGTCGTTTTAGAGAACTCATAATTCCCGCTTTTTTGAGTGTATCAGGATTAATCATCTGAAGTACAGAAGCTAGGTGAAAATGATCCGTGGTGAAAGGGCTGCCACTATAGCTGACACCACTGATTTCTTTATCGAGCGGATAGGTGACATCCCCATAGGCCCACAAAGGTTTATCTAAAGCGCCCAAAGGAAGTGGAGCTGTCCACGTTCCGTTCTTCTCGCTTGCTTTTGCCTGGCGCCAAAATTTATCGGCAGCTTTTCCTTGGCCATTAGTGGTGTAATAGATATCAACTGCAAGGATCTTTTTTGTATAAAATCAGGCACTTAGGGTTTTGTGATATTCTTTATTCCCTCCAGCGCTATTTCTGCGAACTGATAGTGCCCATCGCCTTGATTAGCTAGCAGTGTGAGGCGATAAAAGGTATAGGCTTGGGTGTTCTCAAAGCTGTAGCTTCTTTTGAAGAGCCGCTTGGGAAATGGAGATTCATTTTTGCGGTGGTCCAGAAGAGTCCATTCCGCACCATCCATGGAGCCTTGCCATTTCCATTCTGTAGGGTCGCGCTTCGGCATGTCATTTGCGGAGGTGAAGGAGTAGGAACTGACCACACGCGGCGTAGGTAATTGCACTTGCCATTGTAAGGGGCGACCATGATGAACGTAACACCATTTTGTTTTTAGATCGCCATCTACGGACTTATCGATATGTGCCTCTGAGAGGTTTTTCCAAGGCAAATGACCGCTGGGGCAAGTTAAGATGGCTTGAGCGGGCTCGCGAGTTTGAGCAGTAAGAGTCTCCTGTGGCCAACGCTTACTTAGCGCTTTTATCCATTGTCGAGCCATAAGTTCATGGCCTTGGGGTAAGGGGTGAATTCCATCCCACATCCAGTAATCTGGAGACGATGATTTAGCTGCCGAATCGAAAAGGTCTTGGGTCTTGATGTGAACGGCATCAAATTCCTTTGCTAGTTTGGCGACAATGGTGCGCAATTGATCAGTTGCCGAGCGACGTGCTTTCCAGACCTGCTCGTTCTTCAGGCCACCCGATTGCAAAATGAAAGGATCGAGGAGTACGATTTTTAGTTTCGGATTAGCTTTGCGACTGGCGCTAAGAATTGCACGGTAGTCATTTTCAAATGCTTGTGGTTTAACCTTTTTTCCTACATCATTGGTTCCGATCAGGATGGTCAAAAGATCCGGACGCATATCGATCGCATCCTTTTGCCAACGGGCTTTAAGCTGTGCAACTGTATTGCCACTGATTCCGCGATTATAAAAATCCAATTGCGCGTGGGGCTGATCCATGCCCAAGCGCCCAGCAATCATAAAGACAAAACTATGTCCAAGGTAGTGATTGCGATCGCGCTCATTACGGCCACGGTTCATATCCGTAATAGAGTCGCCGATGAATAGCAAGCGGCTACCTTTTTTAAAAGCGGGAAGAGCGTGATTATTTGTATTAAGCTTCTCGGAAGTGTTTTTAGGTGCTGGTCCCTTTAGGGTTTTGATCAAATAACGCGTTGCTTCATATTGTCGATAACCATTGAATTCTGCATAGCGGACTTCGCAAAATAAATCCAATTCACGGCATCGTTTCTGGAGCTGAAAGGCAAATTGCGGGCTATGAGCACCAAGGTCATTTTTAAGGTTATTATCGTAATAGATGGCGACGGGAGGGTCGTCTGCACTCACATGGGCATAAGGCGAATATTTTTTAATCCAAGGAAGAAGTTTAGGGCGCGATTGTAAAAAGTCCTGATTGCTAACATTGAAGGCATGGCCCCCGTAGGTGATGCGGCTTAGCCAGTCCTTCATATGCTGTGGGTCCAGTGATGTTTGCGGAACTCGCACAGATGCACAAAAAAGGCGGGTCGATTGACGCGCAATAGGATCAAGGCTGGCTGGGTCGGCCATGTCATCGTGATAAGCTAACCAAAGAGAAGAACATCCGCCGGCCGAGGCTCCCGTTGCTCCGATGCGGGTGGTATCGATGTGCCATTCTGAGGCTTTGCTACGGACAAACTGTAGAGCACGTGCAGCATCGTTTAAAGGAGCTTTGACTGGTGGTACAATTCCCGCTTCCTTCGCCTGACTAACATAACGGTAGTTAATTGCGACTACTGAAAGACCTGCCTCTAGCAAGGCCTTTACATCCACGCACCCCCGGATGATTTCCTTACTACCCGTCTGCCAAGAGCCTCCATGGATATAGAAGACTAAGGGTGCGGGATGAGCGTTTGATGCCTGTGGCGCCATCCAGAAATCGAGTACCTGTCGTTGATGTGTCCCGTAAGCGACATTTGTCTGTGTTGGCTTGGGTACCGAGTCGGGGTAGCTTGATGGAGCTGCGTGAACGAGTGTATTCATGAGGCAGACGATCGCAATAATTATGCCTGTTTTCATCTTTTTATATCCCTTTTTCATTATGGTTTTTTTAAATCGGCCGCCATTACCACATCTTTCATGCGTGATTTGGGTGATACCTTCAGTTCAACGAGCTTGCCGTTTTCAACACGGCCCTGAATAGTGGTCTTATAAGGTGCGTGAAGTTTAAACTCCGCATTCCAATCCTTCGGCCAAGCTGGACTTATAAATACTTTTTTACCCTCTGTCTGAAGGATCATTGACTGGAATGCCTTGAGTAGAACTCCACCGTGAGTCTGGTCAGGGATCCAGTCCATATTGGGTCCCCAAAATGCAGGGAAACGAGAACCATCGTGTTTGACAGAAGCTCGGTTAACGAGGAACTCCTGGGCCTGAGCCGTCAGCCCGAGGTAGGTCATGAAAATATCGTCCTGGCGCCACCCTTGATAGCCTTTCGGTCGACGGTGTGTTAAGGCCTCAATGGCGAGTTGCGCATTCGGGTTTTCAAAGGAACTCAGTCGGAATGGGTAGACGCAGTAGAGCTCTGGGACCTCGCTATTTCGGTAATTTGCGAAAGAAGCGGCGGGCGCGAACATTTTCACACCATTAAGCATACGTGTAGGTATTGGCGGGAGTTGTCTTTTTAGCTGGGTCCAGTAGGTACGTTGTTTTAGGGAAGTTAATTTTTCTGGTAGAGCCAGTAGTTCCTCGGTCACCGCATGTAGCCCAGCGACTTCTGGCATGGGATTAGTACACTCCCACCAAGTCTCAAGTGCCTGGGAGGGATGCATGATTAGTTTTCCGTCCGCTCCCGTTTTGTATTGCAGGTCGAAAAAGGTCAAAACCTCATGGGCAAAGGGAATGATCGTTTCTTGCAAAAATTTTTCGTCGAGTGTGTGTTTGTAACGATCGAGCATCATGTAGCTCAGTTCGAGTCCAGAGACCCATTCCCATTTGTGCCAGGGGCTTTCCTGCAGCTTGTCTGTTCTCTCGTGAAAAGGCCTTGATCCGTAATCACTGACGCGATGATTTCCATAAAAATGCATGGTTTCCGGAACATAGAGTCCCTTGTGTCCTGTATGCTTTAGTGTGCGATGTTTATGATATTCAAGGAGCTCCTTGCAGTACATGTTGTACAGCGAATCGGTCATCTCAAAATCACCGGAAGTGCACATGCTCATGTAGGGCATGCGGGTGTTCTGCCACCAGTAGCCAGGTCCCCATTGACGATAATCTGGATTTCCCGAATCTGCGCGTGGATTTGTTGGGTGTCCCACCGTAAAGATTGATCCGTTAAATTTGATGGGGTAAGCCCCTCGCGCGGCACAGGCATTGATGTAGCGTTGCAATGCATAGGCGCGACTCACAATATAGGCATCCGTTAGCGAGCGTTTAGGATTTTCTTCAGCAATTTTTCTTCCATTGTGGTAGAGGGCAATCCTTCCCGTCTGGGAATCTATCACGACAGCAATGTGGTTCCATTCATTGGGGGTGAGGCAGTCCTTTACCATTAAGATTTTTTTACCTACGATGAGGCGCAAGCTATTACCTGGGTGTGTATCCAGTAGAAAACCCTCATTACTACCCACTAAAATTTTATTTAAAATACGAACGCTGCCCGCATGAGCGTCGGGCCGAATCCAGGTCTCTATCGTTAGAGCTGGGGAGTTGGTCCATTGATCCGAGTTGGGAAGTTCCGTATGTAAGTTCGGCGTCGCAGAAAAAAGAAGTTCTTTTGGATCAATACCACTAAGTGACTCTTGATCTTGAGCGAGTTTGTGGATAAGATCTTCATCCAACGCCACTTTCAGCAAGGAAGAACGCCCCATTTTACCTTTAAATCGACTGTTGCCATTGGAATCGACACCGAAGCTAAAATTGAGCTTATTTGGGGGGATAAGGTTTTGGCTAAGCTCATTTTTTGAGCTTTTTGTGGCGTGAATCCAACTGCGTTGCCAGAAGGATTTCCACCAGGCTTCATGGGCGAAACGGCGAACTTCAAATTCAATGGCCTCGACTTTAGAAATAGTTTGATCCATCTTTGCCAGCCATTGGTTTTCAGTAGCGGGGTGTTGAGCTACCACATAGAGATCAAAGCGGTGCTTGTTGGATCTTGGTGAGCGCAAATGAGTGCGATCCACACGTTTTGCACCCTTGGCTTTAATAAGCGCCCCAAAGGTACGATGGAGCAATGGATCGATTCGTTTGAACGTGCTTAGGCCTTGAGTCTCAGCCAATTGCTTTGGTTTTTTAGAATAAAGGTTGCGATGATACCAGGCCAAATGATCGGTCTGATTCTCAAGTACGGTGTCCGCATCCTCAGCCTTGCGCCAGAGTTCCACCGAGGCCGTCGCGGTACTTGATTCGGAGCCATTGATTTCAGCATGAATGACTGGGTGATTGGCATCGACCCAGAGGCGAATATCTGTCTCGCCGCAGCGAGCCTCTAGAGTGCCGTCCACTAAACTAAGTGTTTGCAGGAAATCATCAGTAGAAGGCGCGGGGTTTAGCCTAATTCTCACTCGACCTATTTTCAGTAAAGTTCCGTCTCCACCCCACGAATCGGTTCGGGAGATATAGAAGATCAGGTCACCGTTGGGCTCAATCCAGGCATTGATGCCGGTGGAACCATTGCCTAGTGGCATGGAACCATTCTGATCCTTACCTGGGCTATTCCAAATCACATTATAGCGCTCGGGCGAAAACGTGGAATCCGCCGCATGCGCGATGGGTAATAAAAGTACTAGGCTGATGACTACCAATAAAGCGCTTTTTGTTTTACTTATCATAAGGGATTCCGTTTTATATTTAAAATTATTCTACAAGAAAAGGGCCTACCCACATGTATTCATGGGTCATTTCATTCACTTTTTGGATGGTGAAAGTGGCTTACTAGTGATCAGACCGATGCCTCGCCCTTTATTACCGACGGCATTATAAAATAGGTAGTAGGTTTCGTTTTTTGGATTCCAGACGAGTGATATTTTATGGGCATGATTGCGGTCAAGTCCGGAGGGATGGCCACCCGCTTTGTAGAGTGGTTCAGGGTCGGCAACCCAATGATGGAGATCACGGGAAAAGGCGACCATGATGTGAGCGTGACCACGACCGACACCAAAGTAGAACATGACCCAGTGGTCACCATCTCGAAAGACTTTTCCATCGGCACAGAATTTTTCATCGAAGCCTTTCGGTCGTACGCGAAGGACGGGGTTATTTGGGTAGCGCTTCCAATTTAGGAGGTCAGTAGATTTGGCCAAACCAATTTGTTCGATCCATTGGGGCATTTTTTTGGCATTGTAGAAATTATAAAAGAGACCCTCGTGCTCCACCAGCCAAGGCATATAGATACAGTCCTTTTCCCAGTCGCCGACATCCGGTTCATGAATTGAGAGAATGTATTGATTCTTTGCCCGCTGCCAGCTTATCCCATCTTTACTGGATGCGACGCCTTCATAGCCTGGGTCAATTTCATAGCCACCTTGCTTAGCGTAGGCGCCATAAAGTGACCAATATTTTCCATCTTTCTTTTTAAGTGTGCGTCTAGCGTTAATCCCATAGTCCTCATACAGGTAGGCACCAAGAACGCGACCTCCATAATCAAACTCGCCCTTTTTACCGTAGCCCATAGCAAGACGCATCTGGGTCCAGTTTAGTAGATCATCGCTCTCGGCAATAAAAGATTGATAACCTTTGCCATCGAAGCCAATGAAACTCATATACCATTTGGGATCATCCGGGAGTTGAAAAACAGTGGGTACATCGGTTTTGTTGACCTTTTTAAAGCCCTTGATATTGGGTTCGGGAGGGATCACATGATGTGGATGATAATGCCACCCTCTGTAAGGAGCGGACCATTTTTTGACGGTTTCTAGGCTAATTTCCTGACTTCCGTCAATTCGTTGTGCTGATGCTATGTTGGTGAAACATAAGCTTATGAAGATCGAGCACAGTAATTGAATTCGTGACTTTGAGGTTTTCATCTAGTACTTACCTAATTTTATAATATTCATGAAAAAGATATTGAGTGAAGAATAAGTCTTTACCACTCATTATATGAAAGTTATTTTAATCTTAAACAGGGATATATTTTCGCTGCGACATGAAAATGACAAAAACTTGATATGTTTATCATGATTTAACAAGAGACGAGTCTTTTTAAAGGGGGGACTATGTATCTCTTTGGTCATGTGGTAAGCGTAGGCTTTATACTACAAACTTCGGAAGTAATTGTCAAAGTATGTGATGTAACAGCTTCCGTGTGGGATGCGACAAGATAAAGCTGAATCCGTGAACCACATTATTGACTTCTCGTGATCTTTCACCTTCATTGACGTACAAATTTTCAAAGGACTACGGGTGTTCCTGCAAAAAGCTATATAAAATATCTACGAAATTTAAGTAAAGCCAGCTCACGGATCCAGGATTAAGTAAAGTCAGATTAATTAATATCTTGGCTATGTAACATTTTAAGGTGAAGGGTGTTTATTGTGAGTAATACCATAATTTATATCAGGATGATTAATAATGTTCCAAAGGAAATTCCTAGCTCGTCACGTTTTAAATAGTCTACTATTGTTTTGTGCAATTTTTGCGACTGCCGCAGAGGTAAACACCTGCAATATCGAAGCCTTGCAGGTGGGGAGTGAGTTCACTTATGGCCATCATCACTTAAAATGGCTTGCGGATAGTAATGGCAATGGCTTGATGGATCGCAATGAAGTTGAGCTTAAGAAAAAAGACCAATGGCAAGCAATAAATGATGCTGAATTTAAGCAGATTATTATTCGTCGTCGCGATCAGCTCTATATGAAAAATGCCTATGTTTACAAAAAAACGCCGACCCGTGATTTAGAACTCTATGTGGATTTCCCTAAAGACTGGAAAGTAAATGATAAACGTCCAGCAATAGTATGGTTTTTTGGTGGTGCTTGGAACACGGGGACGCCCTTTGCTTTTAAACCCCAATCCGATTATTTTGCTCGTCGAGGTTTGGTGAGTATTTGTGTGGATTATCGCATCCGCACGGTGGATGGAATTCATACAGATGGTTTCATTTCGGGTTTAGATGCCAAAACAGCGATTCGCTGGGTTCGCAAAAATGCTTCGTCTCTGGGGATCGATCCCACAAGAATTATGGCTGGCGGAGGCTCGGCAGGTGGCCACCTCGCCATTGCAACGCAGATTCCAAGTCTTAATGATCCGGCAGACGACTTAAGTATTTCCAGTAAAGTGAGTGCTTTACTTTTACATAACCCTTACGTGGTTCACATCAATCCCAAGAGTTGGATTTTTCAAATTGATTTCAAAACTTTGCCACCCGTTTGGGTCGGTTATGGCCTAAAGGATAAAGCCGCCTACAATGATGATCCTTCGACGAAAAGAACCGAGCGCAATGGCCAGAGTTTTGTCAAAGAATTAGGCCAAGCGGGAATTCCCTTGCGCACTTATATCAAGGCAGATGGCGGTCACGGCTTTTGTTCGAGCCCACTGCATTTAGAAACTAGTACTCTTGATATGGATGATTTTCTACAAGAATGTGGTCTCATAGAAAAGGCAAGTATCCTAGGGACGGGTATGAAAACTTCAGGTGCTTGGGCAAATCAGCATCGACGTGATATTTTGCAGGGCAAAGCAAGCCTGAGTCAGCCCGAAGTTCTCGAATTTGTCACTGAATGATCAAGGTCTTTTGATGCGTATTAACTCAAGCGAATTTTATTTGAAAGTGAGTTCCTCAAAGGGGATAGTATGTTGAATGAGGGGCTTGCCATTGATATCAAAACTTCCGACTCGCAAAGATTTTTTACTCCAATCAATTTCCACCATGCCGGCGTTTCTTTCCCAGGAAGGCTTGCCAATGCGGAATGAATTAGGAGCCACAGCCCAGTTTTTGGAGGTGTTGGTGATACCGCTACTCGTCATATCGTAGAAGGGGTAGCCGCCAATATCTTTTTTCGAGAGCTCAGAGAAGTGAACATCACCGGAAATCGCGACGGTATTTTGGCAATTATATTTTTTAAGTAAGTCAAAAAATCTTTTTTGTTCGTGGGGGACATTTCCCCAGTTCTCCATACCTTTCTCATATGAGAGCATTTGAATACTGCTGGCAATAATGCGTACGTCGGCGGGAACTTGGAGTTCTTGTTCAAGCCATTTCCATTGAGCATCACCCAAAAGCGTTTTACTCGTATCTTTAGTGGGTTCATACCAACCAACGGTGCCTTCTTTCTTGGGGCCTTTTGCGCGTGGGAGCATATCGCGAAAATAACGCGTGTCGAGGACGATGATTTGGCAACGTTGGCCTAGTTTGCCAAAGGTATAAGAAGTGTAGATACCGGGGCGTTGACGTCGAGGTGAATCGGCGGGGTCTTTAAAGAAATCGAGAAAGAGTTGTTGCGATTCTTTGCGTTTCGGGTAGGTGTTGCCACCATCATTTACGCCAAAATCATGATCATCCCAGGTGGCAATGATTTGAGTATTATCGCGCATGTGACGAAAACTTTTTATATCTTCTAGGGCTTGATATTTCTTCTTAAAAACAAGCATATCTTCGGTATCGCCATAAATGTTGTCGCCGAGGAAAACGAAGACATCTGCTTGTTTATCGACCACTGTGTTAAAAAGGGCATGACTCTGACCTTTTGATCTTTTATAAGCTCTAGGGTTGCTACAAGAACCGAAAGCAATTTTTGTTATGACCTTGTCTTCATGGAACTCTGATGTGGCCTCACTTTTAGAAGCTTGGCTTGAGCTACATGAAAAGAAAATTAGGCAAGATAATAATATACTGAATGGTTTGTAGTTCTTCATTTTGTTTCCTTGTGCTGCTGATGAATCATTTTTATGCAATAAATATGGGACTTGAGTATATTTAACCCGCTTAATGAGGCTTTGATACCTTAGACTTGAGAACGCAGCAATTATTGAGCGGTTTTTTTTGCTAAGTCATCTAAGTACTTGAGCAGGCTTGCCATTTCGTGAATGGTAAAAGCATTCATGAGTCCCGCGGGCATGAGTGATGTCGGCAATTTTTGGCGGCTGGCAATATCACTTTTCTTGAAACTATGTTCTTTACTAGCGATATCGCGCATAGAAACGCTGTCGCCACTTTCATCAGTGACAAAACCCATAAGACTCTGACCATTCTTTAGCGTGATCATTTGTGTACTGAATCCCTGAGAAATTGATTTGTTGGGCAAGAGAATGGACTCGGCTAAATCATGTGGTCTTAAAATGCTAGCTATATTACCGAGATAAGGTCCTTTGGGCGCTTCGTCTTGGCTTACTGTATGGCAAGCATTACAACTAGCGCGAGTGAAGATTGCTTCTCCCAGAGCGCTATCAGCTTTTTTATAGGCGAGAACTTGAATAATGGCTTCTTCGCTTTTGAGGCTAGCAATTTTTGCTGTCTTATCTGTACCAGGCATTTGGATGCGCAAACTGCGAATAGCGGCCTTAGCCCAAGCTTGGACGCCTTGATTGGGATGTTGACTGACGAGGCGGATACGATTGTTGAGGTAGGGGTTACTAGAACGATGCGCCGCCTGAATGAGATTGGCTTTTTGATTATCATCTTGCCAAGCTTTATCAATAGCCAAGCGACTCTTGTTTTGAGCTTCTTTACCAATGCCTTTGGCGTTCGCTAAGTGAAGTAAGGCTTGAGCTGCCCATTGCGCCTCGAGGCTATTGGGCTTGCTTTGCAGGCTATGAATAAATGGATCAACATAATTCTCTAATTTTGGAGAGTTGAATAGTTTTTTGCGCATATCGCCACGGACTTTTACCGCCTTATTATCTTTGATCAAAGAACTTAAAGCGATCATGAGTGAGGGGTAAACTTTAGGATGGTCAATTTTTATGAGTAATTGAACTGCTTGCGCCAGGCTCGTCGCGTTTGAATTTTTATCCTGAGCCGCTGCAATAATCAGTGGGATAGCATCCACGGGGATATTTTCTTTGTCAGCAAGTTGGCTTAAAACTGTCGGTAAAAGGCTCGTATCATTCGCTGCTAATTTGATGATTTGTGTAAGACCACGATCATTTTGTATTCTATTTTTTCCGAGTGCACTGACAATAGATGCATTGAGAGCTTTTGGGGTGTGATCGTCTTCTAAAAATTGATTGAGAGTTTCTAAGATGGCCTCAGAAGCTTGCCAAGTTGCTAGTTGGTAATAAGGACCACGAGTGTCGGGGCGAGTCGACCAACTATCCCCTTGCCATTGGGCTTCACAGTGGTAGAGACGAGCCAGGATCGAGATGATAGCCTTTTGAGTGTCAAGATTCTTTTCTTTGCTTACATGGGTGATGAGTTTATTGACAAGCTTGGGGTCATGCATGCGCATCAGGGCATAAGCGGCTCCTTTTCTAGTCGAGGGGGATCCCAGATTAAAGAGGGCAGCTTTGTGGGCATTTAATTTGGCTAAGGCTTGAAATGCGGTATGAAAAATGAGCTTATCATCACTAGAAAGGTGATTGGCAATGGCGAAGCTAAGATCTTGTTTCTCTTGACGTGTGGAGGCAATTATGGCTTCAAGGATGACTTTTGGCTGAGTGGAATGGAGAGCTTTTTTGAGGAACTCAGATGGGACGGGGCTCGCTTCTTGTGAATTTCTTTTGTCAATGGCCATGTCACCGCAAGCACGAATAAGGTAAGCCAGTATGGTAGAGTCATTTTGTAGTGCCGGTACAAGAGTTTTTAAAACGCGATCACTATATTGACTATCGACTCCGTATTGACTGATGGTGTAAAGGGCAAGGACACGACGCTCCAAAGAGGTATTTTTATCTTGAGCTACTTTTAGGAGTTTGGTGTTGCGATCTTCGCTAAAGGCTCGTCTTAGGATCATTCTTTGGGCATTGAGACGTCGAATATGGCTAGGTGATTTTGCGATGACCGCAATGAGTTCATCATCACTTAATTGAGCAAAATTTTCTAAGGGCGTAGCTGAGAAATGACTCGGTGAGATTTTGGCAATGTAACCTTGATTGACATCTTTCCAGAAGTAACTAGCCGGTCCCTTCCACGAAGCCTGATAGATATTGCTTAGTCCATCAACATCGGCATCAGTTGGACGAGTCATTTTGATGAAGATATCGGGCTTATTTGCCTCTTTTAAAGTGGCACCTTCGGAACTAAGGATATGACGATAAGAACCTTGGCGGCCCCAATCACAGGTATAAGGGCGTTGATTCCAGACTGCGGGTATTCCCGGTTCGCCGAGGTAGAAAGCACCAACACCAGAGCCACCACCATAATCTGCGAGAGGCGCAATGATTTCATCCTTAAAATTCATATACAGACGTGGGTAACCATGATCTTCTAAACCACTGTGCTGATGCAGGCGAACGTCCCAACCACCACCATCGTTGGTATTATCTCTAGAAATCATGTCGAGTGTGGGTGTGATCGCGAGGCCGTAAATATTTCTAGTTCCCGAAGAAAAGAGCTCCATTCCTGAACCATCGGGACGGAAGCGCACCACACCACCGCCACGGAGCTGCAGTTCACGCCCATCTGTTCCAGTCGCTTTCATAAAGCCAAAATCACCCACGGCAATGTAGAGCCAGCCATCGATGCCCATTTCTAAGCCATTGGTGGTGTGATCTGCTGAACGGTCCTTGAAATCGAAGGCAATATTTGAGATGAGCCTCTTTGAAGAATCGGCAACGCCGTCGCCATCTTGATCGTGAAAAACGGTGATGTGTGGTGGGTGTAAAACATAGAGTCGATCATGATCCCAAACGATACCACGAGGAGAGTCAATATCTCGAACAAATTCGCTAACTTCATCGGCGCGACCGTCGCCATCGACGTCACGTAAGCGGAGGATGCGTCCACGCCCAGCTTGACGTCCGCCCGAGGCGTTGCCATCGGAAGAAACATAAAGGTCACCACTGGGGGAAGCTGCAACATAAGTGGGGTAGTTGGCCATTTGCCAGGGGGCGAAAATTGATTTGCTAAAGCCTTCTGGTACAGTGATATCTTTGAGTAATTCAGCTTCTTCTTGAGCAGATAAGCGATGTGGGTGGGGCTTGTAATTCCCTTCCTTTTTAAAAAGATTGAGCTCTACAGGAGCCGAGGTAATTTTGGAGCGTTCATGAAGCTTCAATTTTTTGTTTTGGGCATCAAATAGGCTGAGTTCCCAAAAGCTAGGCCACATCCCTTTTTCTTGCCCGAGAAAAACGACGCGTAAGAATTTAATATTCTGAGCCGTGAACTGATCTTTGCGAGTGCCCGCTTGGGTATTTTTTGAAGCATCAAAACTCGTGGTCCAATTCTTGCCATCGGCGGAAGTCTCGATGCGGTACTTAGTCCACTGAGTGCGCATTTCCCAGTCAATTTGAGCGGCAGAGATGGTGAGAGCTTTTTCGAATTGTACTTGCAACCAAGCTGGAGGTGTTCCCGAGTTTGCGCACCAACGCGTTTTATCATTCCCATCAATGGCATTCCAAGTATAATTTTTGTTGGACGTTTGAGTTGAGCTCGCACTAAGTTTAACAAAGGTCGCATCTGCTGGCGCAACTTTGATCTTTTTGCTGGGAGTCTTACTCGCATCAGCAGGGAGAATCGTGACTAGATTGCTTCCAGTATAGGGCTGGAGGTAGTTTTTATCATCTAGTTTGTCACAGGCCCAAAGAGCACCGCGGCTGACGAGCTCGAGGTATTCATTGCTGGCGACCACTTCGTTATAGTGTCCCAGAGAAGTTGAAAACGAACGTGCCCCATATTTTGTATTGACCCAAGCCACTGTAGCCGTGTCGACGATATCTTTGCCATGTTTTTTATATTTTTGCGTACCTTTGAGTAAGGGCTCAGCCGTATAGATTTCTGTGTTATTATAGAGCTCCTCTTTGCCTGTGACCCAATTATTAAAGTTCTGAGTAATGGGGTGATTTTTGTTGGTGACTTCCACCGCGACGGGGAGGTGAGGTCCATGACGGGTTGATTTGAGGCCAATTTGTTTACACCACTCGGTATTTTTACTGCCACGGAATGAGTGCATTGCACAATGCAGGTAAACCGCTGGGATAGTTTGGTGAACTTTGAGGATATTATCGACGACGGAATTATCCTTATTGGCCGCGGCACATTCATCGTGAATGATTAAGTCGTAACCCTTGGCCCAATTGGGATCGTCGTAGAGTGGCAGGGGTGGGTTTGGCGATTTACTTAAGCTGACATAAGCATCGACGCGAATATTGGCGCGTTTTTGTATACCTTCAGAAAGGATTTTATGTTGAGCTTCATAATCGTGGCAACATCCTCCGGCAATGAGTAATGCTTTGAGTGGTTTAGTTGTGGGG
Organism: Lentisphaera marina; assembly: GCF_028745505.1. GTDB lineage: Bacteria > Verrucomicrobiota > Lentisphaeria > Lentisphaerales > Lentisphaeraceae > Lentisphaera > Lentisphaera marina. The sequence continues at coordinate 834,257 of NZ_JAQZZL010000001.1, forward strand.
TCTAAATTTTTGGCGAGCCCAGTACTTTGGCTATGCACGCTAAAGTACGAAAGTAATAGAAGGAGGAGTAGGGTTCTTTTTATTTTTATCGATAATTGCATGGTTTTAGAGTCTTAAATACGTTTTTATTTATTTTCGAGAGTGAGTTGAGTTCCGGTGTAGTCGTAAAAGCGAATCTCGCGGATACTGGGCCACATGTTATTTTCTTGGCCGAGGACATTGATCCGCATGTAACGCATGTACTGAGCCTTGAACTTATCACGACGTGTACCTGCTTGGGTGTTTTTCGACGCATCAAAAACTTGGTTCCATTTTTTGCCATCACGTGAGGTCTCAATAGTGTACTGGGTCCATTGATTTTTAATCTCCCAATCAATCTCCATCCCACTCAGAGAAGTCATTCTAAGGAATTGGATTTGAAACCAGCTAGGTTTTGTTGCGGAGTTCGCACACCAGCGCGTTTCGGGATTTCCATCGATTGCTAATGCAGGCTTGTTATTATCTTGGGTGCTTTGTGCAGAAGTTCTTAGAAAAGTCGTAAAAGGCATTTCGATGACGGTATTGGTCCCCTCGTAGGCTTGATGATAAGCGGGTTCATCTAATTTGCCGCAAGCCCAGAGAGAACCACGAGTGACGAGCTTGAGGTAGCGTGGATCTTCGACATTATGGGTGAAGTGTCCCATGGAAGTGGAGAATGATGGGGCGCCATGTTTGGTGTTGACCCAAGCGACAATGGCTTTGTCAGTAATGTCTTTGCCATTTCTTTTATATTTTTGTGTGCCCATGGCGAGGGGAGTGGCACCGTAGATTTCGGCGTTATTATAGAGTTCTTCTTTATCGGTAATCCAATTATCCATATTGGCGACAATGGGGTGCTTGGGTTCGACGAGTTCAACTGCAATGGGAACATGAGGACCGTGCTTAGTTGATGATAAACCGATGTGCTCGTGCCATTGATTATCGCCAGCACGAAATGAGTGTATCGCGCAATGAAGGTGCACCGCGGGTACGGTTTCGTGGACTTTGAGGATGTTCTTCAGAATCTCTTCATCCTTTGTCATGGCGGCACATTCATCGTGAATGATCAGGTCATAGCCTTTGGCCCAATCGGGATTTTTGAAAATGGGTAGTTCGGTATCGTGATCCTGATCGCGGGTCCAGGCCACATCGACGCGAATATTCGCGCGTTCTTGAATACCTTTGGATAAGATTTTTGTTTGTGCCGCGTAATCATGGCAACAACCACCTGCAATGAGCAGGGCTTTGAGTGGTCTGGTTTCCTCTGGCGCGGGACTCGCTAGATTTTCTTGCTTGTCCTTTTTAAGAAATTCTTCTTCATCTAGAGTGTTGACAACGCCGTCGTTAATGCGACTGCCGCAACAATCTTGATAGGCAAATAAAGTTTGTGAAGAGAGGTTTAGTAAGACAAATAGAGTCATTTGTCTGATAAGTTGTGTTATTTTGAACTGTGACATTTGGATCCTTTAGAAAGTTTAATGAAAACTATTAGTTTAAACTCCCTAAAATAGATCTTGTAACATGAAGCTCAAAAAAAGCTTATTCTATTATATAAAATAGGCAATAAGTACAAAAAATTAGCAAGATTTCATGAGATGAATCTGTGAACGGAAGTGTTGCCTGTTTTTCTCCGCTATCTGTCATTAATTAAATGTTTTTTAGATATGAATATTTTTTTTGTTTCGCCAATTCAAAAAATGTGTTTCTTAATAAAAAGATCATATAGTATTGCAGAGGAGATGAATATGAAAAAATTCACATTGATAGAAATTTTAGTTGTCGTAGCTATTATCGGAATACTGGCTTCCTTACTTTTGCCAAGTCTTGGTAAAGCGAGAGAAAAAGCTATTTCTGTGGATTGTCAGAATAGACAGAGACAAATTCATATTGCGGAAACAATGTGGGGAGATGATAACGATCAACTTATGATGTATGTCACTGGTAATGGTGACGACCTTGGTACTTGGCCGGGACAACTTTCGACATACTTGGCTTATCCAAGTGGTTTTCATGGTCCAAGTATTTCTCAAGATGTAAAAGATACAAGTGCCAACACGTTCAGATGCCCAAAGGCTGACTTGAGTGCAGCAAGTTCTTGGTTATGGACACATTATGGCTACAGTCTTTATGCGGGTGCCCATAATCGTGAAGGAGATCGTTATGCCCCTGTAAAGCGCACGAATGTCTCTGACCCAAACGGAGCCGTAATGTTTATAGACTCAGTTAGTTTTTATACGAGGAGTGATCAATACTTTAGAGATATGGATAGCAATAATTTACATAATGGTACGGACAGAAACCTTATTTACGTTGATGGACATATACGAGCCAATGTCACAATTCAACAACAGATTGTCGACCCAAGTAAGCCTACTTACTTTTATTCCTGGGCGTTCGAAAGTGGCGAGTAAGCGCTAATTAAGTAATCACATATTCCAAAATTACTAGAGCTTGCCTTTTGAATAAGTTTTAATACGCTTTCTCAATCATTTAAAGCAACTGTAAACACTTGATGAGTATGTATAAAATTGCATTTTTACTGGCATTAATAAATCGGACAGTTAACCTTTATAGCATAAAAAGAATTTTATGAGGACTCTATGAGTCAAGAGTATCACACAAGGCAGACACTTCTGTATAAACTGATTGATTCTAATGATGAAAAGTCATGGGATGATTTTGTTAAATATTATGAAGGCTACATTTATGTGGTGATTCGCAGTCTTGGAGTGAAGCAAGATGTGGCGGAGGATTTACTACAGGATGTGTTAGTTAAAGTCTGGAAATCATTGCCAAATTATGAGTATCGTGAAGGCGTGTGTACTTTTCGAACTTGGCTGTGTTTGGTGATTAAGAGTACGGTTTATAATTTCTTTCGAAAAAAGTCGACTCGCAATGATAATAAGAATGTGGATTATGACGCAACGCTGCATTCTTTAGATAATATAACTGAACCTGAAATCAATAAAATTGCCGAGCTCGAGTGGAAAAGTTATATATCGAATATGGCTTGGGAAAACGTTAAAGATGAGTTTTCGGAACAATCGAGAAAAATCTTTGAAGCCTCAGTTCACGAAGAGAGTAACCAAGCTCTTGCGGATAAATTTGATGTGAGCACCGGAGCCGTACGAGTTTATAAATCTAGAGTTAAAAAAGTACTTCTTAGAGAAATATCTCGACTCAATTCTGAGTTGGGTGGTTAGGTCAGGACGGACGTATGTCGAGAATAGAAGAGGGCTTCGATAAAAAATTTGCAGATTTCTTTGATGAACTCGACGAACTCGATGAAATGCCCCTTCTGGATACAATTGCTTCTATCAAGACTCGCTATTGTGATTTTGAGTACGTCGATGAAGGTGGCATAAAAGTCATTAAAACTTGCCGTGACCTTAAGACGGGACGGGTCGTTGCGATGGCGAGTTTAAAAAAGGATGCCAGCGATCAGGAAAAAGAAGCTTTTCTCAAAGAAGCTCGATTAACGGCGGCGCTACAACACCCTAATATTATTCCTTTACACGACTTAGGCCTTAAAGGACGTCACCCTTGGTTTACGATGAAGTTTATTTCTGGTTCTTCCTTGGAGAAAATTTTGGGAGAAATTCAAAAAGGGAACTCCATCTATCAAAGTGATTTGAGTGACCGCTTGGATGTATTTATTAAAGTTTGTGACGCGATTGCATATGCTCACTCGAGAGGTGTACTGCATTTAGATATAAAGCCAGATAATATTCAAATTAGTGAATATGGCGACGTCCTTGTCTGTGATTGGGGCTTAGCTCGAGTCATGGCAGCGGAATGTGATGAAGAATTATTGGAGTGTTTTACTTTTAACCCGAAAGATACCAATCTCACTTTAGACGGAGTCGTCAAAGGAACGCCGGGTTACATGGCTCCAGAACAGACGAGCTTGGTAAAAGTGAAGAAAGGAGTTCATACCGATATTTTTTCGCTAGGTTGCGTTTTGTACAAAATCTTATGCTTTAGAAAACCTTTTGTCGGTGATGATATACTTAGGCTCATGGAGAAAACGGCTACATGTGACTTTCGTAAACCTACGGAAATTGAGCCCTCCATTCCTTTGTCCTTAGAGGCGGTTTGTTTAAAAGCGATGTCACTTGACCCCAAGGATCGCTACGAGAGCGTAGTAAAACTACAAAAGGAAATTTTAAATTACCGCAAGGGCTTTGCCACCAACGCTGAAAATGCCACTTTACTAAAAATAATGGGATTGTGGATCAAGCGCCACCGAGCCATTAGTATTGCGACAATAATGCTTGTGTTCATTAGTTTATTTGCCGCTTCATTTGCCATTAATAATCTTAAGCTCGAAAAAATTAATGCTTTGCAGCTAGCAGAGAAAATGAGTATAGAAAAAGAATTTCATATAAAAATTAATAAAGAGGCTGCACCACGTTTTTATGAGCGAGCACAAATTGCTTTCAACTCCTATAATTTTGATGATGCAGTGAACTTTTCGGACAGTGCCGTAGAACTTGATCCTACACTGAAGGAAGCGTGGCGCTTAAAGGGTATACTCCACCTGATTTATCAGCAATTTGGAGCCGCTATTCAAGCTTTGGAAGAAAACGGCGATTCACCAAAACAAAAGAAAATAGCCGAAGATTTTTATAAGATCAAAAGTGATGATGACATACCATTGTCTTTACCGCAATTCTTGGAACTATTTAATCGCGGGATAAAAGACAAGCAATATGCCATAGTAGGTGGTTTAATTCATTACAAAGCCTATGCCGACATTACGCTTAAGGAAAGAATTGATTTTTGCAAGGGGGTCATTGTAGCCCATAATAACTACGTACGACTTATAAATCATAAAGATAAGCAATTAAATTTCTCCTATGATAAAAGTACTAGGGATTTAAATGTGTCTAATAACCCTTGGGTTCAAACAGCTTTGATTTTACAAAACTTTCCAGCGAGATCAGCAAATTTATCTCATACTGGGATTAGCAATTTTATATGTTTTAGAAATCAGCCGCTAAGGTCACTGGATGTCAGTAATACAGAAATCATTGAGCTTAACACTTTAGAAAATTATGATTTGCTTAGGTTAAATCTCGCACATACTTCAGTGTCAAACTTGACCAGGCTTAGAGATATGTCTTTAAGAGTACTCGACATTAGTCATTCATCGGTGAGGAGCAAAGGCGTTTTGAAAGACCTTAAGAGTCTGGAGAGACTCACGATTCACAAGGGTCAATTCGATGTGGAAGAGCTTAGAAAGTATCTCCCCGACACTAAAATAATCGTAGTTCCTTAGCTAAAACTTGATCACTAAAACCTAAAATTGTCACTAGCCACTTTGGCGTCTGTTATTTAAGTAAATGACGCAAAGAGGACAAATGATCAAACTTTTTTTATACACACTCAGTTTTAGCCTAAGTTTATATGTGCAGGCAAATAGCCAGCCTAACCTAATTGTTATTATGGCCGATGATTTAGGTTATGGTGATGTGGGTTTCAATGGGAGTGAAGAGATTCCAACTCCAGGTATTGATTCCATCGCAAAAAATGGTGTGAAATTTACAAGTGGCTACACATCTTACTCAGTCTGCGGTCCCAGTCGAGCCGGTTTTATGACGGGTAGGTATCAGCAACGCTTCGGTTTTGAGCGTAATCCACAATGGAATTTGACTGATCCAAAGTCTGCTTTACCCAAAAGTGAAATGACGATTGCGGAATCTTTAAGCCAAGTGGGATATCATTGCGGGATTATCGGTAAATGGCATTTGGGTGCCGAGCCGAGCTTACGCCCCAATAAACGTGGTTTTCATGAGTTTTTTGGACATTTAGGTGGTGGACATGCTTATTTTCCAGAGAAACTACGCATAGTCAAAACAGAGGATGTTAAAAATGAAAATGATTCATATGTCAGTTATATAACTCGCAATGATACACCAGTAAAAACCACAAAGTATTTAACCGATGAATTTAGTGATGAAGCCCTAAGTTTTGTGGAGAGAAATCAAGAGAAGCCCTTTTTTCTTTTCCTTTCTTATAATGCGCCACATACACCTTTGCAGGCTACGCAAAAATACCTCGATCGCTTTGCTCATGTGAAAGATGAGAATCGTAGGACTTATTGCGCCATGGTGAGTGCGATGGATGATGGTATTTTGCGTTTGATGCAAAAACTCGAAGAACTCAACTTAGATGATAATACCATCGTTTTCTTTTTGTCGGATAACGGTGGTCCTGAGAGCAAGAATTCTTCAAATAACGCAGCGTTAAGAGGGGCAAAAGGAGACGTCTTTGAAGGTGGTTTTCGAGTTCCTTTTGCAATGAAGTTTCCCAAACAAATTAAGGCAGGTCAAGTTTATGATCACCCAGTGAGTGCGCTAGATATTTTTGCGACTATCGCAGACTTAAGTCAATCTCCTTTAAATCAGGATAAGCCCTTAGACGGAGTTAATCTTATACCCTATTTGACTGGCGAGAAAAAAGGTATTCCACATCAACAAATTTACTTACGCAAATTCGACGGTAATCGCTATGCCATTAGACAGGGGACATATAAATTGATTATACCCTGGCGTGGTGCACCTCCCCAGTTGTATAATTTAGAGAATGATATTGGAGAAAAAGATAACATAGCCTCAAAATACCCCGAGCGAGTTAGGGAACTCAATGACTTGCGCAAACAATGGGATAGCGAATTAATTGACCCCATTTTCTTAGGTTTAATTCATACGGAAGCCTGGAAAAACAGAAAGAAAAAAAAGAAATGAATAAGAGTCTTCAAATGATTTACCCTAAGCTCATAAGTTTAGTGGTCTGCCTTTATGGAAGTGTTGCTTTTACCGCTACTTCACAGCCTTTGCACCCAGAGAATGACTCAGCACCAGTAATTTTTGATGCTTCTAAAATGGACTTATCCTCTAAGTTGGGCTCATCAAAATTGACCTTCCCCCAGCATAATGGAGTATGGAGCGTTGAAAATCAAAATAAGAAAGTTTTAAAACTCAATTTGCAGGTGAAAGGAGCGAAAGGCTTAGATTTTCGATCCAAAGTTTGGCTAGCTTTAGACCTATATAATAAGGGATCCGAATCACTTGTGATCAAGGGTCGAGCCTATGAGTCATGGAAAGAAACCACGGGTGGAGTGTCTGTCGAAGCGGGAGAGCGAGCCACGCTTTACATTCATTTGCCGAGGGAAGTGGAAGATGTCGAAAATAAATCCTATCTCTATGGAAATATAAAGGGTTTTCCCAATGGAACATACGGGAGTAAATGGAGGCAGATAAATTTGGAAAGCGTGCGCAAGCTAGATTTAGATATCTACTCCCCATCAGGGCAAGTTAAGCTTGAACTCAGTAAGTTGAGGGGGATGGCCGATTATGTGGCGATTAAGGATTATAAATTCTCTCCTCTGCAGAGACCCTATGTGGACGTGTTTGGTCAGAATACTTTGGAAAATTGGAGTAATAAAGTAAAAAGTAGTGATGAATTAAAAGTACATTTAAGGAATGAATTACAGGAAATCAAAAATCATCCAAGAGCCCTAAACCTCAGTGAGTATGGTGGTGATGTTTCCGCGCCTAAACAAGCTGCGACGGGGCATTTTTATACCAAAAAAATAGATGGAAAATGGTGGTTTGTTGATCCTCAGGGCTACTTGTTTTGGTCTTTCGGCTTAACGTCGATTGGCTATGGAGGTGATACTTCGGAGCCAGAGATCAATAAACTCCAAGCGAGTTCCTCTGAGGTAGGAGAGCTCATTAAAGGGAGAAAAGCTGGGACTTGGAATCCCTCTCAAAGTAATTTACAGAAAAAGTATGGCATGAATTGGCGTGAACTTTATCCAAAAATGATAAATCAACGCCTGCGCTCTTGGGGTTTTAACACTCTAGGGAACTGGACGAAAAAAGAATTCTACGAACTCAAAAAAATGCCTTACACTCAAGCCGTGCATTTTTGGCGTCCCGAAATAAAAGAGGGAGAACAACTCAAATCATTGCCGGATGCTTTCCACCCTCATTTTGAACAGAGCTTGGCGAAGTCTTTACAACGCTACTCCACACAAGCGAATGACCCTTGGTGCATAGGCTTCTTCATTGATAATGAGCTCGATTTTGGTCAGAAATCAATACAAACGGCAGAGATCATTTTTAGAGGGAAAAAACAATCGCACACACGTCGAATCATGTTAAAACACTTGGAAAATAAGTATGGAGATATTTTTAGCTTAAATCGTGCTTGGGCAAGAGGTTTTAGTTCTTGGGATGCCATTGGCGATGCCTTGCCAGTGAATAATAATAACTGTAAAAAAGACTTATTAGAAGTTAGTGCCCGATACTTAGATCACTATTTTGCGGTATGCGCAAAAATGATGAAACAGTATGCTCCCAAGAAGCTTTACCTCGGTAGTCGTATTCACTTTAAAGAGAATACTTATGCTTTGATTGCTTCGTCACGTCACTGCGATGTCGTGAGTGTGAATTACTATGATTTTAGTCCGCTAACAATTACATGGCCTAAAGAAATTAATAAACCCATGATTATTGGGGAGTATCATTTCGGAACCATTAATGAGAAAGGTGTATGGGGTGGTGGATTATGTACTTCAGTTGATGTGAAACATGCGGCAGCCCAATTTAAAGCCTATACTGAACATGCTTACAAAGATCCTCGTTACGTGGGAGCGCATTACTTTCAACTTCAAGACCAAGCAGTTACGGGACGCCCAGATGGAGAGAATTATCGTATTGGTTTTGTCGATATCACTGACCAACCCTACGAAGAAATGCGTCAGCGAGCTCGTGAAGTGGGCGCATCGATGTATTCAGAGCGCCTAGGGGATAAACTTGAGAAAGTGAATTTTGCGCATAGCGCAAAATAGGAAATATTAATAGTTAAAAGGAGCCTTTTGCAAAAGTCATAAAACAAGCTGAATAAAAGTAGAAACATGTTATCTCAATAGTTACCAAAACAAAAAGAGAAAAAACATGAATCTACCCGGCTTATGGGATACCATAGAAAAGTATTTATTTCCAGGCTTAGAAGAACTTTTAGGCGGAGAATTAACTAAGAAAGAGAAAGAGTTTGTTCGCATCTGCACAATAACTGAGCTTGATCAGTTCAGCCATGAATTTGAATGGTGTGGATTTGGGCGACCTCCGAAAGATCATTTTAATATAGTGAAAGCTTACATAGCCAAATCCGTTTATAACTTCGATACAACAAGATCTTTTATAGACTTTCTCAAATCAAGTACAAAGATACGTCGTTTATGTGGTTGGGAATTTGCAAAACAGCTTCCTCATGAAAGTACTTTTTCTAGAGTATTTGCAGAAATCACCGCCTCTCAGCTCTGCCAAAGAATCCATGAATTCTTAGTGGTAAAACATTGTGGAGACACCTTAGTACCGCACATTAGTAGAGATTCTTCAGCAATTGAAGCTAGAGAAAAAGTCATGTCTGAACCAGGGGCTGAGCCTAAAGCCCCTAAGAAACGAGGGCGGCCTAAAAAAGGTGAGATCCGAATTAAAGAAAAAACCGTAGTGGAAAAGCAGGTCGACCGGTCACTTGAAGAAAACTTAAAAGAGCTCCCAACGCACTGTAATAAAGGGACAAAGAAAAACAGTAATGGTTATAAAGTTTCATGGAAAGGCTACAAGCTTCACTTAGATTGTATTGATGGAGATATACCAGTCGCAGGCCTATTGAGTTCAGCGTCTTTACACGACAGCCAAGCGGCAATCCCTTTAGCACAGATTAGCGCACAACGCATAACTAATTTATATGATTTAATGGATGCAGCCTATGATTCACCTTCTATCCATAAATTCAGCCATCTTTTAGGACATAAATCTATTATTGATCACAATCCTAGAAAAACTGGGGAGAAAAAGATTTTTGACCCGCCTGAAAAAGAACGGTACAAACAGCGGTCATCTGTTGAAAGAGTCTTTTCGAACTTAAAAGACAACTATGGTGGTAGGATGATCAGAGTACGAGGACATGCAAAAGTCATGACTCATCTAATGTTTGGCATTATTGCAATAACAGCAAACCAACTCTTCAAGACTATTTAGCAACTAACATAAAACTATACGTCATGATCAACTTGCGTCCATTTTTGGCTTGTTTATACTCACATGTATCCAATTTCGAGATACATGTGAGCGAGATCTTAAGATTTATCCTGGATGAACTTTTTAATCACTCTAATTCAGGACTTTTGCAAAAGGATCAAAAGGTGTAATTATTTGAAACTTAAACGGTATTCATGTTAATACTCTTTGGTTGAGTTTATCACAGTATAGATTTTATTTCTTATTTCCTCACTCCACCTAAAATCAGCTATCTCTATAAGTCTCTGGTTCATTACTTTCTGAAATTGTTTAAAATATTTACTATATTAAGTCAGTCTAACTCCTGAAAAACAGCCAAAAACTTATAATACGCATTCCCTCCCCATCAAAATCATCTGTTCCTTATTCTCGTTTAATTTTTTGACAAAACGTAAACTATATTTACAATATCTGCCAATTTTGGCAGATATTTATTTTTTATGGTTTAAACTAATTAAACTAATTAAACTAATTAAACTAATTAAACTAATAAAATGAGATCATTATGATACTAAGATTTGGTGGAGAAAATATTTACAGCTACAAAGAAGGCTTTGATATAAACTTCAGATTAAACGGCAATTGTCCTGAAAACATATCTAAAGGAATGGATGTCAGTTCGGTGATGTGCCTTAAAGGTGGGAATGCGTCAGGTAAAACTAATTGTTTAAAAGCTCTAACTTTTTTATTTAGTTTTATAACCGACTCTTTTTCTAATAAACCAGAATCAAAATTAGGTTTTGAGAGTTACTTTTATAATACAAATCCAACATACCTTTTTATTGAATTACGCATCAATAACAATGACTACTTATATGAAGTAGAACTCACAAAAGACAAAGTGATTTTTGAAAAATTATTTCTACTCAATAAAAAAGGTGATATTTCTGGCCTCCCTTTAATTGAGCGTGAAGGTAATGTTATTATGCAAGTGAACGGTGCATTTACAGACTTAGAAAAAATCCCTTCATTAAGAAATAATGCTTCCATTATTAGTACAGCACACCAACACTCTATGGAATGTGTGGAAAAACTTCATAGATTCTGTAATTACAGCATATCAAATGTAACTTCTTCAGGTTTCAATCACAATTTCTTATCTAAAAAAGACGCATCTAAATTTTACTATGACATGCCTGAGTTTTTAGATTTTGTTGTACACCAACTGAAAAATTTTGATACTGGAATAGATGACATAAAAATAGAAAAAAAAGAATCTGTTAATGGCGAAGTTTCATACGAACCTTTATTTATTCACAATCTTGATGATGGTTCTGTAAAAGGCACCACATTTTCACAGGAGTCTAGTGGAACACAAATGCTTTATACTCATCTAGGGATGTATAAAATAGCTATAACAGATTTTACACTTATGATGATGGATGAACTCGATCTCCATCTTCACCCCATGATTATTCCAGTAATTATTCGACTGTTTACAGAAGATGAGCACAAGGAAGGAACTCCACAATTAATTTTCACTTGTCAAAATAGTGAAATCTTAAATGAACTTGGTAAGTACAGAGTTTCTGTAATAGATAAAGTAGCCAAAGAAAGCTGCACTAGAAGGCTAGATGAGCTTCCTAGCGACATGTTAAGGAATGGTCGTCCCATTCGTCCTCATTATGAAAAAGGTCAACTTGGCGGAGTTCCTGAAATTGGGTAGAAGAGAACTTAGAAATAAATCGAAAGATAAAAAGAATGCTGATCATCAAGAGAAAGATAGACAGTACAACAGCTCTGTAAACAACCTCTACCCAAAATTCTCACTTGAATTTAATACTGCATCGGGAAGAAAGATATCAGATATAAAAGATAAAAAAGATCGTGTTCTCGTCTTAGATAAATTCGTGTACTTAAACACTTTAACCTGGAAAGACATAAAAAAATTACCCAGAGAACAAGGATTTGAGAAGATTCCATTCAGTCAATTAAAAAAAGCTGGTAATAAACCTCATAGGTTTAAAGATGAAACTGACGTAGTTGTTTTTAGAATGCCTTCAGCAAAAGGTCGATTAATAGGTTTCATTGATAGTGAGGTGTTTTACCTTGTTTGGGTTGACACTAAATTTGATATGTATAATCACTAAATCCTTAGCCACTCGAATGAGTGGCTTTTACTTTTACGAAATTAATGGGGAAATAGCGGGAGGGGAATAGAGGGACAGGTGTTTTTAAACGTCCGTGGGCTTCACACCCCATGCTATTTAAAGTGCAATGGCCTTGCCATAAGGTTTTTGTAATCGCGCAACGATGTGTATTAATTCGGGCAACATGTGAGAGAAAAATGTCGTGAAGAAGCACAAAAAAGCCCCAAAGCTGGTGAGCTTTGGGGCAAGAGAAAAATGATTTAAATATTGCGATCACCCACAATAGTGGGCATGATGTGACCGAGAGGGACGCTGTCCCCTCGAACTCCCCTGCAAGGAAATGCCTTTCCTTGACCAGGCGATCAGGGCTTAACCCGCTTTATGGGTAATTATATCAAATATTATTAGTTTGATTCTTCTTTTTGTGTTGATTAAACTCTGGCCAACTGAGTTTACCATCTTTATTGGTATCGGCCTCAGGATGTTTTTGGAAGTAAGTGTCCTTCCATTTTTCACCATCGTTTTTTTCAGCTTTATCATTTGCTGGAGCGGGCTTTTTTGCAGCATTTTTATGCGTTTTGTACTCCGGCCAACTGAGTTCACCATCTTTGTTGGTATCTGCTTCGGGATGTTTTTCAAAGTATGTATCTTTCCACTTGTCGGCGCCAGTTTTTTCATTGGCAAAAACAGTGCTAGAGAAGCCGAAGATGAGGCAGGTGATTATAAGTATTTTTTTCATATCTGATCCCTTATTATTTATTATTCTTTTTGTGTTGATGAAATTCTGGCCAGCTCAGTTCACCATCCTTGTTGGAGTCCGCCCCAGGGTGTTTTTTGAAATAAGTATCTTTCCACTTTTCACCAGAGGATTTTTCTGAGCTTGTATTAGTTGGAACATTATTTGCGGGGGTATGTGCCTTGGATAGTTGAAGCTTGATTTGCTCTTGCATCTGGCTCTTTACAGAGGCATACTCGGGGTTTGATGCGAGGTTTTTCCACTCATGGGGATCACGGCGGTGATCATAGAGTTCCTCTACACCATTAGCGTAACGTATGTAACGAAAGTTTTTTGCGCGAACCGCAATATTTTGACGTTCAGGAAGTTTGGATGTGTAGCTATCTAGCATGGTCATGGCCACGTCAGGACCTTCCCATTTACTCGAATTAGGATTTGCTAAGAAAGTTTTGAGGCTGTGGCCATCAAGAGGGGCGCCATTTGGGTTTTGTCGAGTATCACCAGTCAGTTGACAAAAATCTTTAATACTTGGAAAAACATCAACTAAGCTGATGGGATGGTTCACTATTTTTCCGGCATTATGTTGGTAATCGGGGTGCTTAATCATAAAGGGAACACGAGTGCTATCTTCCCATAAAGTGTATTTCCAGACATTATTTTTTTCTCCAATGTGATAGCCGTGATCACTAAATAGGATGACGATGGTGTTGTCTCTAAATTTACTCTTGTTGAGTGCTTCCATTGTCTGGCCAAGCATATCATCGGCAAACGCAACTGAAGCTAAATAAGCTTGGGTATAGCGCTTCATGGAATCTTCTTCTGTTTGTAGCGCTTCATATATTTTAATGCCCCTTGAACTATTGCCACTTTTTGCATGATAGTTCGTGTCTTCTAAATCCTGGTCTTTTCTAGTCGGCAGTTTGATTTGATCGAGGGGGAACATGTCAAAGTATTTATCGGGAACAACTAGGGGTGTGTGTGGGCGGATATAACCGAGAGCCATGAAAAAGGCTTGATCCTGTCCTTCTTGTTCCATAGATTTGATTTTGTTCTTAAACCATTGCAGAGTCTTTTCATCGTTGAGAAGGTCACGATCATCATCTGAATTGTATTTAAAGGCGCTTTCTTGTCCCCATTTGGCATTGACCCAGCCCGCATGTCCAGGAGCATCTGCTGAGGCAGGTACATTGGGCACATCTGAGAGGGGCGCATAAGTCGAATCAAGAGCACCAAAAGGCATGAGCGCCTTCGGATTGGATGGGTGCAGAGTCGTTTTTTTACCATTGTAGGCCAAGGGTCCATAGTCGACTTCGACACCGACTTCATCCCAAACACCCCTTACCTTGCCATGGAAGATTTTTCCTGCTGAATAGGTTTTATAATTATTCTCCTGCATGTACTGCGGCAGAGTTTTAGAGTTTTTAATAACGCTATTGGCGAAGGCGTTTTTAAAGCCGTAATTACGTGAGCTATAGGGGTGAACACCCGTCATAAAACTTGCACGTGAAGGTGAGCAAACGGGTGCATTGCTATGAGCATTATTAAAAACAACACTCGATTTAGCAAGAGCTTTGAAATGAGGAGTTTTACTTTGCTGATTCCCGCCCATGGGACTGATGAAGTCGTTTAAATCATCGAAGACAATCATTAAAACATTGGGTTTTTCTGTTTGCGCCAAGCTGACTAAACTAAAGAGGCAGGTGAGAAGTAAACTAACTTTCATTCAATAATCCTTTTGGGGTTTTAATAGTAAACCGAATACGGAAGGGGGAAGTGACAAATATTATTCCATTTTCTAAATGAGAGCTCTTTAGTCATCACTTTTATTAGACTTCATTATCCATAGATAAAGAGATAAATTTATGACTTAAACTGGATTAATGGAAAGGTGGTCATATACATTAAAGGCAAGTTCGTCTTCTCAAATGTTTTTAAGATGTTTAATTCTATCGTCGTTAATCAATAGGTTCTTTATGCCACGTAATAAGCAAGAAAGCTTGTCTCAGTCAGTGTCGGAAATTGACACGCGCTTAGGGGATTTGTATGAGGAATTAAATCATCAAGAAGAATACATTGAGCCCGATGAACGTTATCAAGTTGAAGAAATGATAGCGCAGGGTGGCCTTAAAAATATTCATAAGGCATTTGATTGTAAGGCCTCGCGTTACGTTGCGATGGCCTTCCCTAAAGATGAATCCAAAGAGAGTGAAGAGGCCTTCCGCCGCGAAGCCCAGATTAGTGCTTTACTTGAACATTCTAACATCATTCCTGTCTATGACATGGGGTGGTTGAAGCAAGCTTTTTTCACGATGAAATTGGTACAAGGCGAGTCCCTTAATCAAGCTATTTATCATCAAGCCTTGAATAAATTACTGCAGATCTTTATGAAGATCTGCGATGCGATTTCCTACGCTCATTCACGGGGAGTTGTCCATCTCGATTTGAAGCCAGATAATGTATGCATCGATTCATTTGGGGAGGTGTTTGTCTATGATTGGGGCATGGCCTTGCGCCTCTATATTCCAGAAGAAGATATGAATTTTTTAAGCCCCGATATTCAAGGAGTTTCAAATGAATGCAAGGGGACACCCGCCTTTATGGCTCCCGAGCAGTTGGACCCCAATAATAAAGTCGTTGATGAACGAACTGATATCTTTTCCTTAGGGGGATTGCTTTACAGTATTCTCACTAAAGAAGTTCCCTTTGATGTTAAGTCATTTAATTCAAAAAGAGAGCTGATTCCGCCAAGTAAACGCAGCCCCGCTCTGCATATTGATAAAGGTCTTGCTTCAGTATGTATGAAGGCGATGAATGAAGATCCTGATCAACGTTACCAAAGTGTGGATGAACTGAGACATGAAATTGATCTTTATCTCGATGGCTTTGCGCCCAGTGCAGAAAATGCGTCTTTCCTAAAAACTTTAAGGCTATTGATTCGACGCCATAAAAAGATTTGCGTGATTGTGATTGTGGCTTTTACAATTATTACGACTTTGACCGTGGGTTTTATTGCTCGTTTAAAAATAAGTGAGCAGCAAATTTTAGAGGCTCTAAATGTAGCGACTGAAGAACAGGCCCGAGCCGAAAAGGAGCGTTCCCGTGCTGAGAACAATCAAAATAAAGCAGAGGAGGCCTTGCGTGAATCACAAGCCAACTTCGCCAAGTATCTCGGGGAAAAAAAAGAACGTGAGCACTTAAAAGATTTATCGATTTCCAATATAAATTCGGTCTTTACAGAGAAGTGGACTTATACCCGAACCATGAACCAACTCAACCTCGCATTAGCGGCGTCACCGGGGGATGTAAAGGTGCTCTCCAATAAAATTATTTTATTGCTTTTCTACGAAAAAAATGAAGAGGCGTACCAACTCTATTTGAAGCATAATTTAGTTAAACAAAGCTACATTAAAAAAATCCTAGATGAATACATAAAATACCGTCGAGACGATACTCAATACTATCGTCAGGGTTATTTGCATGACGATGATTTTATAAAGTTTATTGCCACAATTGGGAATTCTGAGTCGGCATGGATGGCCCGACGTATCGTGCATCATCGACTCAGTAGACCTCAGCCGAGTAAACGCCGACTTGCTCTTGTACGTGAGATTTTAAAACAAACTAACCTGAAGCAGGAAAAATGGAATATTCAGTTCAGTACAGAGGAAGGCTCGGTATTCACCGAATTCGATTTAAGTGGACACAAAGAATTATCCAATCTTATTGCACTATCGGGTTTAAAAATAGGCACCTTAAATTTAAGTCATTGCGGCCAGATTAGGTTAGAAGACTTAAACTCATCTTACATACGAAAAATTATCATCAATGCTTGCGATATCAGTTCAATTGAAACGATTCAACACATTCCTGGCTTGGAAGAAGTTGTCCTTCAAAAAAGTCAGATTTCAACAGAAGAAAAAAATGCACTAAGCAAGAATTATCTTCAGATAAAGTTCACTTACGTGGATTAATGAGCCGTTTTTTCTAGCCGTTTGATTTCTTTTTGAAGAATAGCGGTGACACGACGTTTGTAGACTGATACGGTGTTGAGAGGGATCTCTAAAGCCTCGGCAATCTCGCTGCGAGATTTGCCATCTAAAGTCATTTCAAAAATGTCTTTTTGTGTTTGACTTATATCATCTTGAACATTTTTCCAAGCTAAATTTGTCACGTAAATGGCCCATTCTTTTTCAGCCATTTTTTCGATCTCAGGTTCTGTTACGGTATTGAGATAATTAGCTTGGTCATCGTAATACTTGTCGTGCTTGGCTTGTTCGCGCTTGCGTTTATCAATATGATTGAGACCAGAGTTACGTGTGATCACTGCGAGCCAACGGCGAAATTGTCCGGCATTGCCTCCATGCTCAAATGAACTCACTTTTGACCAAATTTTCACAAAAGCAGTTTGCATGATATCATAGCAATCATCATCACAGAAATTCATCTTTTTGGCGATGGTAAAAATATAGCCTTCGTATAAATCAATAAATTCATTCCAAGATTCGTCGTTGCGATCTTCTTGCAATTTTTGAATGAGGCTGATTCGTGTTAGATTTTTTTCCATGCGTGTAAGGTACAGTATATTTTATTAATAATTAAGGGCGCGTGATTTAATTTTATTTATTTTCCTTAAATTTGAAAGGCGAAAGTCATATTTATCCTGTCACTAAACTATCTAGAGTAGGTTATTTTCTGAAAAACATCTACTTAGGTTACTTATGATTCGTCTCTGCTGCTTTTTAATTACTCTTTTGTCTGCGCCGCTTTTTTCAAAGCAGCGCCCCAATGTACTCTTTATCATCTGCGATGATTTAAATGATTACGTATCGGCTTACGATAGTCATCCTCAAGTGAAAACACCAAATTTAAAAAAATTTGCACAAAGTGCCGTGACCTTTAAGCATGCCTACTCCAATAACCCCGTCTGTGCACCTTCTCGTGCGAGTTTATTCACAGGGGTTTACCCACATGATTCCGGCAATTTATTTTGGCAGAAGTGGTATGAGCAAAAGACTCTAAAGCATTGTAAAACAATGATGGAACTCTTTGTCGAAAATGCTTACAATGTCATGGGTACGGGTAAGCTCTTACATCACGAACGTCCAGCATTGTACAGTGAATTTAAAAACAAAGCTAACTACGGTCCCTACTGGCTAAAAGATGGCAAAACAGTCGCCCACCCAGATGTTCCTGAGCCCTTTGCCGATATTGGAGCCATAGATGGTTCTTTTGGTTCAATAGAGAGTGCTATTCCAAAAGAAAGTAAAACTGAGCGATGGTTTTCGGGGGACTGGAAATCCATAAAAAAACCTTTTAATTTTGAGGGGCCCGATCGAGATTTGACTCCAGATGAGCTCAATGCAAAATGGGTCGCGGAGCGTTTGAAAGCATTAGATAAAAGTGGTAGTGAACAAGCCTTTTTTATGGCGGTTGGTTTTGTTAGACCTCACACTCCCTTACACGTGCCACAAAAATATTTTGACATGTTCCCCATTGATCAAATTCAGCTTCCAGAAATTTTAGAGAACGATGCCAAGGATACTCATTATACAGATGTATTTGATAGTGATCAAAAAGGCCTCAAGTATTTTGATTTACTGAAAAAATCATACCCCAATTGGCAGGAGGGCTTGAAGGCCTTTACGCAAGCCTATTTGGCTAGTATTGCGGCAGTGGATGAAAATATAGGTCAGGTGCTGAACGCCCTTGATCAAAGTCGTTTTAAAGATAATACCATTGTCATTTTCACATCTGATCATGGTTGGAATATGGGAGAAAAAGATTATCTCTTCAAAAATTCTCCTTGGGAGGAGAGTGGCCGAGTTCCTTTCATTGTGCGAGCTCCGCAAATAGCAAAAGCGGGAAGCCAAGCTCAGCATCCGGTTTCATTAATAGATATTTATCCGACTCTTGTGGATCTTTGTGGTCTAGAAGGCGACAATCGCAAAAATGAAAGTGGTGTAAAATTAGGTGGCTTCAGTATTCGTCCCTTTTTAGAAAACCCTCAAAGCATGGAATGGCAAGGCCCCAAGGGCGCTCTGACCATGATTTATGCGGGTCCTCATACGGGAATGGATCCCGATTTACAGCATTGGACGTGGAGAACAAAAGACTTTCGTTACATTCGCTATAATAATGGTCAAGAAGAACTCTACGATCATACAAAAGATCCCCGAGAACTCACGAATCTTGCGAAAAACCCTGAATATGCTCAAATCAAAGCAGAGCTAAAAGAGGATCTCATCAGCTTTGGTCAGTTTGATTTTAGTAAGCCGATCAGTAGTCCTAAGAAAAAAACTGTAGTAGTAAAAAAGAACTCAGCTAGGGAGAAAAAGGATGGTGAGTATTGGAAAAAGAACTACTTCAAGAACAATCCCAGTGCCGATGCCAACAAAGACGGTAAACTCAGCTGGAAAGAACTCAATGACCACAAAAAAGCGAAGTAAGGCTTTTCCATGAATTATCGTGAAACGATTTAACAGTCAATAGCCTCACATGAAAACGTGGGGGTGAATGATCTCCCTAAAATAATTGTGCCTCTAGGTACAATACCTAAAGGCATTGCAAATTAATCTTGTACATTAGCTTGGGATTGACATCCCAGGCTAATTGAAGTCTAATGGCTTTACCATATCCAATGTGGAATGATCTATTTTTTGATGCGGTAATCTTTAGCAGCTTGGTAGTTGGGATTGAGTTCAGGCTTGGGACTTTGACTCTCTTTTCGCCACTCTTGGAGTTTCTTAAGCATGCGGGCAGCACGTTCGGGTTGTTCTTTGACGAGGTTATCCAACTCGCCGATATCATCTTTTAAATTGTAGAGCTCGAGTTCCCCCGTTTCATAATATTCTATGAGTTTGTAATCACCCATGCGAACGGCCCCTGCGGGTCCCATGGAATTAATATGATGATAATGAGGGTAGTGGATAAATAGGGCTTCGCGATTCAAGTCGGAAGCTTTACCGGTCATCAGAGCAGCGAGTGATAAGCCATCGAGATGTTGTCGCGGTTTAGCGGGAAGTTTCAGCATATCGAGCAGGGTAGGATAAATATCAGTTGTACAGACGGGTGCCTGCAGTTCTTTATTGCCATTTTTTCCTGGCCATTTGATGATGAAAGGAATGCGAATTCCACCTTCATAGACCCAAGCTTTCCCCGCTTTTAAGGGGAGTTGTGAAGTAGGGGCATTAGGTCCAGTCCCAGTGGAGAGTCCACCATTATCAGAGCAAAAAACAATGATGGTTTCGTCTTCAATGTTGAGTTCTTTGAGAGTGGTAAGCACACGTCCAATATTTTCATCCATGGCTTCTACCATAGCGGCATATCGGGGATTGTTTTGTTGAGCGCGCGCCATGCTTTTGAGTACTGGCGTGCCAGTGACTTTGAGATCTAAGCCGATTTTTTTAGATTTTTGTTCGTATTTCTTTTGGAGATCTTTTCTGGGGATAATGGGGGTGTGAACTGTGTAGTACCAAAAGTTGAGAAAGAATGGCGTATCTTTGTTTTCTTTGATGTATTGAATGGCCTTGTCAGTGAGCTTATCAGTCAAATAATCGCCTTCTTTACCATCTTCCATATCGGGTACGTTTGTGGAGGGGTGTTGTTTACTTTTATAGGGGAAATAAAAATCACCTGGCTGACCCATGCGATGGCCCGCAATATTAAGGTCAAAGCCATGTTTTTCGGGGAAATGATTGCGTGAAGTGTCGTAGTGGGATTGTAAGTGCCATTTGCCAATATGAGCCGTCTTATACCCCGCTTCTTTTAGAGCTTCGGCTAAAGTGATGTCCTCTAAAGGCATATTGCCTTTGACTGGGACGGGGGTGAGTTTATGTGCGGGACCTTTTGGTCCACTTGAACCACTATGATTACTGAGTCCCACTCGGCTGGGATATTTACCTAGTAGGATACTTGCGCGCGTCGGTGAGCAGACGGGATTGGCAGCGTAGGCCTCGCTAAAGCGAAAGCCTTCTTTTGCTAATTGATCGAGGTTCGGAGTCTCATAAAATTTACTTCCGTAGCAGGCGATGTCATTCCAGCCTAAATCGTCGATGAGAAAGAGGATGATATTGGGCCTTTTCGTCTTCTTTACATCACGATGCTTTGATGTAGTTGGCAAGTTATTCTCAATGAATTTGGCCACGCGCGTCGCAAGTCTAGCGGAACCTTCGGAGGTAAAATGAACGTCGGCAGTTTTTTTGAATTTCTCTGGGAGAAGTTTACTTATGGTGAAGAGGTCATTGACAATAATATCATTTTGTACCATGATTTTACGAGCTTTCGCATTGTAAGAAATATTATCTTTTTGATTGCGTCCGGCTTCCCCCTCGGGAACAAAAGTTGTGCTGCCCCAAATGAGAGTCGCATTTGTTTTTTTGAGACGTTTTATAATGAGCTCTAGATTTTGCTTATATTGCTTAATGGGAACCGAAATAGTGCCATTAATTTTATCGCGATTACCGTAAACTTTTGCATCGGGATGGCGGTAGCAGAGGTCGTGGAGGCCAAAGTTAAAATGAATCACATCCCACTCGGTATTGCCCAACCACTTATCTAAACTTTTAACACCTTTGTTAGTATCGCCACAGTTAGTTTTCGGGCGGAAGACATTGGCCTTACCAGACAAATTTTTGACGACTCCTTTGTGGTAGCCAATAGAAATAGAATCTCCAATGAGCAATACATTCGGCAAGGATTCTGTGATCTTAACTTGTGAATCAAGATTTTTTTTGTCTGTGGCAGGAGTATAAAAAGGATCTTCCGCAAAGAGAGAAAAAGAAATGAGCAATATTAAAAGGCGAAGCATGAATGATACCTAGTTGATTATTATATTATATAAACTAACAATCGCATTTGCTATTTGTAACAAAAGAAAAAACTATTTTCGTTTTTTCCCTTTCCAATGACGCATTGTATTTGTCGTTCCCACTTTGCCATTTTGTGTTATTCCAGAACTTACCAAAGGCATAAAAGGGTCGGGTTTTTCAACTAAAGCCCAAGCAATGCCGCGAAAGAGGATGAGGCGAAATTCTGGGTCGTAATAAGAGAAAGTATTGTGACCTGCGGAAGTCGCAAAAACTCGTCCTTCACCAATTTCATAAGTCCAAAAAACGGGCTGAGGTTTTTTAGTGAGCTGAGACTTCTGGATGGGCTTTTTACTATTGCCCTGAGGACCTGTTCTGACGGCACCAAGGATACGGCTGTCCTTCTCTTGGTGGAGGTTCCAGTAAAATTCATCGTGTAGAGTGAGGTTTGTTGGAAAATTTTTAAATATGGGGTGATGATTATCAATAGAAATATCCGTAAAAATAGCGCCCCATTTTGATCGCCCTTCATTCCATGCACAACCAAAACATTTTGAGAGTTTAGCCCCTTGTTCAGCTGGACGAATTATTAGGCTCTCATGAAGAGCAACAATGGCGCCACCTTGCTCAATATAATTTTGTAGTTTGATTATTTTTTGATCATCTAAGGCCTCGAAATGCAAGTACATGACAATGAGATCAGCACTGGATAATTGCGCATCTGTCGGAAATTGATAGGCCTCGTCAAGGGTGACTTTAGGTACAGACTTAAGGAGTTTAGTCATTAAATCTTTAACTTTAACATAGTCGTGTGCACCAGGGATATGGTGCTTATCATAGCCGTATAGCCATAAAATATTAATTTCTCGCGAGGGTTCAGTTTTTTCTATGGGCCCAATAAGTTTAGATAAATAAGTCTGACTGATAGGCGCTTTGGGTTTTTGCCAGAGGTGCTGAGCCTCAAGGTAAAAACTGAGGCTCAGAAAAACTAAGAGAAGCTTCATTTTAGCCAAATGAGTTCTTTGAATTGGGGCTTGGCTCCCTGCCAGGTTTTTCCAATAATACGAACTTTACCCGTTTTTGGACGTAGTGCTTCGGCTGCCACCAAACGAAATTCTTTGCTACCATCCCAAGTAGTCATGACTTCGTCATTAGCATCTTTAAAATCGCTAGGACGGAAGATGACTTCATTATTTTGACCACCCTTGATTTGCACTTCTTTAACATACTGATCAACGCCAATAATTAGAGCATTATCTTGTTCCGCAAAGACAGTAAGCTTCATGGTGGCATCGGCAGTGGGGGGCTGATATGCGGGATGGTATAGCTTATGAGTTTTACGACCCCATTTCTGAGTCTTGTAGGTAAACCATTCTTTTTCCCAATCGCTCTTAAAATCTTCAAAAAGCAAAGTTTTCTTTATACTAGTTTGGAGTTCTTCGGCCTTTAGTTCTTTGGCATCAATCAAATCAATGAGCGAGGAATTAATAAAACTATTAGCTTTGTAAGTGCCATAATAATAACCGGCTCCCGTGACTTCTTTGTCCATTTTGTAAATCACATTCGCATAAACCCAAAGTGGCTTATCTGTTGAGTAAAGATCGAGTACAGCAGCATATTTACCCTTGTGGATCTTTGGCTTACTAAAATGCCAAAATTGATTGATTTTTCTATTGCGGTCACTTCCGCTCAAACCTTGCTGAGTATAATAAACTTCAACGGATTCAATGGGCATGGAATCGTCAACATCGACGACGACAATGGGTTTTTTATGATTGTTTTTAAGCAGGATCTGAGTTCTTGGTGCCTTGGGCCAAGTGAAAGAATTTTTTAAGTATTGATCCATCCAAAGTTGAGTCGCGACTTCGGCTTTGGGTATATCCTGATGGTTATTGTGAGGTGCCGCCACAATGCGCCATTTGTCAGTTTTTATTTCTTTAATGGATTGGGGTAAGTCATCTATAGCTCCGTGAAAATCGTTGGCGGGACTGAGAAAGACAATGGGGCAAGTGATGTTTTCAAGGTTTCTTGCATCTCCAACCCCATTGTAGTGCTCGGCGTGTTTTTTAGCACGATCACTTATGCCTCCACAAGAGGGTGCCGCCGCTTTTACGCGCTTATCAGCCGCAGCCGTTAAGACAGTTAGTTTTCCGCCCATAGAATGGCCGTAAACGCCAAGCTTATCCGGGTTAACTTCTGGCTGCTGCTCTAGGAAAGTTAAGGCACGACGAGTTCCCATTGTGATGGGAAACCATGAACTATTGCGTGCTGATTTTACCGAGTCAATGCTCCATTTTGAAACAGGTAAATCCCCGAAGGCGTGAATACCACTACGAGAGGGAGCGTGATAGGCATCTAAGGCCCCCCAGTCAGTGGTGATCTTGTATTGTGGATCAGATTGATCACCTTTCCAAAAAGCTTTTACTTGATCTGGACCAACAAGGTAGCCTGGTGCATTCAGACGTCCTGCCCATGCAACTGATATGGTGGCGTAACCACGTTTGGCATTGGTGAGAATAGCTTGATACTGAGCATACTGACCACCACCGTGAATCTGGACTAAGCCAGGAAGATTCTTGGCTCCCTTTGGATAGCCATAAACCGCTGCCATCATGGATTTTTGACCTTTGAAAATACCTACTCTAAAACGAATGACTTTGATGATGACATCATCCTGCTCAGTTTCGTGGAGGACTTCTACGTCAAGGGCTTCCTTGCGAGGATCAAACCCCTGCCACATTTCTTCAAAGTTTTTTGGGACTTTGTCAGCCTGATAGGTGGAAAGTGTGTCCTTGAGGGTCTCTGCACTTAAACTAGAAGTAATTAAGAATAAGGAGAGTGAATACTTGAGGAGTTGTTGCTTGAACATAGCTGGCCTTTGAGATGTTTGAGTAAGTTGTCTTACCTAACATCGTTAGTACTGCTTATGTTACAGCTTAGGACATATTAAATTCAATAATTGTGAAAATTATCGAGCTGAATCCCATTTAGTACTCGATGTGTCTGCATTTGTGGCAATAGAGCCATCAGTACGACTCATGGATTGGAAGTAATTCATTTTCTCCACATGGCCATCTGTCATGGCAAAATTAAATTTCATGTCACTGTGATAGGGTTCATTTAACTCAAAGACCTCAGGGTTGATTCCTCCCCATTCCCAGGAGTTCCCTAGACGTAGTCTAACTAAATTATCTGCACCAACAACTGGCTTCGAGTCAAGAGGAGCGAAATTTTCGGTGTAGGCAATTACTTCGTTACTACTATTTAGATTTTCAATTTTTGTAGAAGCAGGGGGGATGTCACCAGCTCCTCTGATCCAAAACCCAGCTATGCCTCGGTGAGCTCCGAGCTGAAATGCTGGATTAATGGGACCTCCATAAATTAGGGATGATTGCCCATAAGTTCTGATAATCATAAGAGGATCAACGCGGTCGTCAAGTGGGCAACGATATATAGCGCCATGATCAGCACCTCCCGACACCTCTGTCTGCAGGGCACCCCATTTGCCAAGAGCTCCACCCATCATACTTTCCTCTAAGCCTCGGCCATCATATTTTCCTAATTGGTCATCCCAACTAATAACACCATTTGAGTCTGAAGCAGGGAAATAGCCCTCATGATCATCTGTATACATAAAATTGGCAATAGTGATTTGTTTTTGATTACTGGTGCAAACCACAATACGGCCCTTTTCTCTAGCTTTACCCAATGTGGGTAAAAGTAAGGATGCTAAGATGCCAATAATGGCAACGACGACAAGTAACTCAATAAGTGTGAATGAGAATTTTTTTTGCTGATCTTTAAGAGGTAAATCCTGAACGTAAGACACAAACGAACTCCTGTTTTATAGGTATAAAGATATCTAACTTCAAAAAAATGAGCCTGTTACAAAGTTTATTTTTTCTTACATTGACTAGACGACTTAGTTCTTACTTTAGATAGGGGTTTACATAAATAGCAGATTTTTTTGTGTTAGCCTGGGAAAAGTATTAAATTCTTGGGAAGTAGGTAAAAGACTAAATTTTGGAGCCTAATATGCTTTTAAAGAAATTATTTATTTTCACCTTACTGAGTTCATCAATACTTGTGTCGGCGGAGAAACTCCCAGACAAAATTTCATTTAATGAACATATTCGACCAATCTTTTCCAGTACCTGCTTTAACTGTCATGGACCCGATGAGCACGAAGCTAAAGCTCATTTGCAGTTGCACAGTTTTGAAGTAGCAACACAGGAACGACATTACACTTCTCGCTCAGGGAAAAAACGTAGTGTAGAACCAGCCATTATTCCCGGCAAGCCGGATGAATCTATTGTTTGGGAGCGGATCATATCCGACGACGAAGATGAAGTTATGCCACCTGCGGACTTTCACCACAGCTTAACCGAGCGAGATAAAGCACTCGTTAAAAAATGGATCGAGCAGGGCGCTGAGTATCAGGATCACTGGGCCTATGAAGCCTTACCTAAAGTTGAGGATAAAATCAATCCCAAAATGATTGACGAACTCATTATCGCGAAACTCAAGTCAAAAGGCTTTGAGAAGCGTAACGAGATGGACCGTAAGAATGTTTTACTGCGTCGCCTCAGCTTAGATATACGTGGAATGCTTCCTAGTAATGAGGAACGTATTAATTTTGAGAAGGATCAATCAGCAGATGCCTGGGAGAAACTCGTAGATAAATTGATGGCATCACCAGCCTATGGTGAGCGCTTAGCTATTCATTGGTTTGATTTGGTACGTTACTCAAATTCAGCTGGTTTTCACGGTGACCAGGAGTACAAAACGGCGCCCTATCGCGATTATGTGATTAAGGCGCTCAATGAGAATATCCCTTATGATCAATTCACACGTGAACAACTGGCAGGTGATTTGCTTCCCAATCCTACTCAAGAGCAAGTCATTGCAACGGCTTACAATCGTTTAAATAAAGCTACGAAAGAAGGGGGAGCCCAAGCGGGTGAATATTTGGCTAAATATGCGGCTGACCGAGTGAGTAATCTTTCTGCAGTTTGGTTGGGTTCTACCTTAGAATGTGCGGAGTGTCACAATCATAAATACGACCCTTTTTCAGCAAAAGATTTTTATACTATGGCGGCCTTCTTCGCAGATATTAAGCAGGATGGTGTGTACAGAGGGGGGAATAATAGTACTTTTGAACCACAGATACGGATTTTTCCTAATGCTGAAAAAGAAGAGAAATTTAATGCCTTATATATGCAGCTTAAAAAAACCAAAAAGAATTCTCAAGCGTACAAGGACCTTAATAAACAAATTTCTCGACTAAGAAATGAGGCGCAACTTTGTCTTGTTACCGAAGCACAAAAACCACGTGTGACGCGCATTTTTCCACGTGGAAATTGGATGGATGAAAGTGGAGAAGTTGTTCAGCCAGCAGTTCCCCATTTTCTCAAGCAAATCAATAAAAAAGAACGTGCCAATCGTTTGGATTTAGCCAACTGGCTCTGTTCAGAAAATAATCCCATGGCAGCGCGCGCTTTTGTGAATCGTGTATGGGAGCTTTATTTCGGGCGGGGTATTTCGGGTAATACCGATGACTTAGGCTCACAGGGTGAGTTTCCTGATAATCCTGAGCTACTCGATTATTTAGCGGGACATTTTGCAAAGGATTGGGATATCAAAAAACTCATCAAAGCTATTGTCATGAGCGAGACCTATCGCTTGTCAACTGAACGAAGTGATCAAATGAAAAGCGAAGATCCCTACAACCGTTTCTTGGCCCGCCAGTGTATCCTGCGTTTAGATGCGGAATTTATACGTGATTCGAGCTTGCAGCTCAGTGGTTTACTCAATGATAAGATGGGTGGTCGTAATGTCATGCCCTATCAGCCTCAAGGTTATTATGACTCCATGAACTTCAATCCTTTTAAATATAAATCAGAAAGAAATGATGAGCAGTACCGTAAAGCCGTATATATGCACTTCCAGAGAACATTCCTACACCCCTTCTTGGTGAACTTTGATGTCCCTAATCGCGAGATTGCCCTATGTTCTCGAACACCATCAAATACGCCCTTACAGGCACTTACGCTTCTCAATGATCCGACTTTTGTGGAGGCCGCAAAAATCCTAGCTCAGAGATTGATCAAAGAAGGGGGGCAAAGTCCCGAAGCAAAACTCAAATGGCTTTACCTCAATGCGCTAAGTCGACAGGCTGAGCAGCAAGAAATCGAAACCTTAAAAGCTTTTTATGAAGAGCAAGTCAAATTTTATCAATCGAATCCTGAACAGGCTCAAGGTCTACTTAAAGTCGGGAATAAAAAAGTCGACCCACACTTAAACGCAGCGGAGTTAGCAGCCTGGACTCAAGTAGCTCGCGGAATGATGAATACACACGAATTTATTGTAAGGAGATAATCATGGATAGAAGACGATTTTTAAGATTTAGTAGCTTGGCAGGAGCGAGCATGATCAGTTCTCCATTGGCGGCTGCTACTGCTCCAAATCCTGATTTTTTACTTAAGAACTCTAAAGCGAAACGCGTGATATTCCTAACTATGTCGGGTGGTATGTCTCAATTTGAAAGCTTTGACAATAAACCGCTTCTCAAGAAATTTGATGGCAAGGCAATGCCGATGGATTATTTGAAGGGACAGCAATTAGCTCAGCTTCAAACTCAAAAAGAAATCCTTTGTTATGGTCCTCAGTTTAAATTCAAAAAATATGGGCAATCTGGCCTAGAAATGACCGAGCTCTTTCCTCACTTGGGTTCAGTCGCAGATGAATTGGCTATTGTGAAATCGGCATACACCGAGCAGATTAATCACGACCCAGCGATAAGCATGTTGAATGCCGGGACTTTCCTCAATGGGCGCCCGAGTATGGGAGCTTGGGTGAATTATGCTTTGGGAAGTGAAACTAAAGATTTGCCGGGTTTTGTGGTTCTCGAATCTGTTAAAGGTCGCAATCCGCAACCCCTTTATGCCCGTTTGTGGAATAATGGTTTTTTGGATAGCGTTTATCAGGGCGTGAAGTTCAATTCCAAGGGTGATACCGTGCATTATGTTAATAACCCCAATGGGGTCGACCGCATTCGACAGGGGCAGCTTATCAAAACAATTAATCGCCTCAATAAATTTTCTGCGAGACATATGGATGATGATGAAATTTCAACGCGCATACAGCAATATGAAATGGCCTACAGGATGCAGAGCAGTATCCCACATCTCATGGATATGAGTAATGAGCCCTCTCATATTTTGGATATGTATGGCTGTAAACCTGGCGACGGATCCTACGCCTCAAATTGCCTTATGGCACGAAAGCTAGCAGAGCGTGGCGTACGTTTTATTCAGCTTTATCACCGCGGTTGGGATCATCACAATGGTATTCGCAAATACATGCCAATTTGTGCCGAAGCCGTGGATCAGGGAACCGCTGCACTTATCAAAGATTTGAAAGATCGCGACATGCTCAAAGATACGCTGATTGTCTTTGCAGGTGAATTTGGTCGCACGCCTATGTCTCAAACAAATAAAGGTGATGCAGGGCGCGATCACCACATGAACTCCATGTCCTACTTCATGTGTGGCGGTGGCGTCAAGGGAGGTGTTTCTATCGGTGAAACTGATGAATTGGGTTACAAACCCGTTGAAGATGCACATCATATCCGTGATATGCATGCGACCATGTTGCATCTCCTGGGCATAAATCACAAGAAGCTCACGGTACGTTTCCAAGGCTTAGATAATCGTCTGACGGGAGTTGAAGAAGCCCATCTCATTAAGAAAATTTTGGCTTAAATTTATCAGGCTCGAGTAGAATGCTTTTTTAGGTAAGTGTTAATTAAGCTTAATTCCACTTCCATACCCAATTTGAAAAGACAGAGGAAATGAAAAAGTGAAGAGGTATTTCAATGCGGTATTTTTTCAATTTGGATCTCCTTAAACGTATTGTTTAATAAGTAATTATACTAGTTAGTAAAATCTTGTACGTAAAAAGCGATGATTTTTAGTTTTGAATAAAAAATTATTTTAACTTTTTGTCGCTTGAGTAAGAATTATGAGATTTGTACTCCCGTTAATTCCCTATTTTCACTTCAATGTTTTCCTTTAAATGAGCGAATTCACGCAATGGAGGTGGAAGGATATTGTAATTGGCGCGTACTTTTGAAGTTATTTTTTTATGGAGTTCTTTGGCGATTTCGGGGTGAGATTGAATTAGGTTTTTACTTTCACTACGGTCGGTTTTGAGATCAAATAGCTCAGCCTCATAATCACCAAAAAAGAGGTGGTATTTCATGTCTTTTTTATCGAGAATTACGGTGCTAGCACGTTGTCCCCAACTAAGTCGATCTTCCGGGAAGTACCAATAAAAATCTCTTTTAGGCACTTTTTCTCCATCAATTAAGTGTGGAAGAAGTGAGACACCTTCGCCATCGTAATGGTCTTTTACATTGACCTCTGCAAGTTGGAGAACAGTGCTGAATATGTCTAAAGCCCAAATTCTTTCACCACTTACACCGGGTTTGATTTTTGCCGGCCAGCTAAAAATTGCAGGTACGCGAACACCGCCTTCGTAGAGGGAGTTTTTGTAGCCGCGGAAGGGCTCAACATTAGTAACGGCCACGGGCCCGTTATCTGAGTAAAAGATGATAAAGGTATTGTCGTAAATTTTTTGATCTTTGAGTTCTTTTATGATTTTGCCAACGCTATCGTCAATACTTTCTATCATCGCAGCATACACAGCTGATTGAGGTGAAAGGTGGTATTTTGCCTTGCTTATGGGATCGCGATTAAACTCTTTTTTGAACTTCATTTCCTTCATGATTTTTTCATACTTAGCAATTTTGTCCTGCTTAGCTTCAAAGGGGGAGTGAACGCCGTAGTGCCAGAGATTGAGGAAAAAGGGTTTTGCCGTGTCGCGTTTGCGGATGAGTTTTACCGCTTCATCAGTGAGGCGGTCAGCAAGGTATTCACCTTCGACACCACCGGTTCTTAAATCAGGAACGTTAAGTCCAGGATGGTTGGCATACTTGGCAGATGGGTGACGGTAAGGATAAAAATGACTGCCTGGATCCCAGGATTCCTCGCCAGCCATACCAACATTGAAACCAAGATCCATGTGAGTCGTTTTGTATTGCTTTTTCCCAACGTGCCATTTGCCTAAATGCCAGGTTTGGTAGCCATTGTCAGAAAGTATTTTCGGGAAGATGAGAACCTTTGATTCAAAGCGGTGAGAAGCATTCCAAATGCCCAGTTCCATATTGTGACGACCAGTTAAAACAGCCGCACGGGAAGGGGAACATACGGCGGCAGTCACATAAGCGCTTGTGAATTTTTTTCCGTCTTTTGCCAAGCTGTCGATTGCTGGAGTTTGGTAAAGTGGACTGCCGTAACAGCCTAGGTCGCGGTATCCTAGGTCATCGATAAAGAAGAAAATGATGTTGGGTCTTTCTTGAGCAAAAAGTGAAAATTGCAGGAGGAGCAGTATTATGATTGTTTTCATTAAAAAGTATGCCTGTTATGGAGATGAATATTATAGGTGATAGATCATAACAATTTCCTGAATCCGTGATCAGGTTTTGAGATTCATGAGATAATGGTTTGGTCGAGTAATTCTTAGATCGTTTTTATCCCAGATTGTGAGATGTCCTTATTTCTTAAGCCTATCGCTCGTGATCAGGTGTCTAAGGATAGTAAATATAGCAATTTCTAAGGCAATTCACCCAACTTGGACAGAGTAAAGCACAAAACTCAATAAAAGAGCTTTGCAATAAACTTCTTATTAGTGGATTAAAGGCTAAATGATATTTTTTGATACAGCTTAAACCAAGGGCTATGTCGACCAAACTTGAGAGTTTCATCTCCTGCGTGCTTTACGTGTTTACAAGCGGTTAAAATCAAGTCACGTATCACGCACCGTAGGCGGCGTCGTTGGGCTTTGATTTTAATTGGAGCCAAAGATTTATTATGGATAAGGTGATTACCAATGACTCTGAGCACATTAAAAGCGAGCATAGCGCAGTGCAAAAAGAATTGATTCGCTTTAAATTTCCCTGAGGGTAAACGCTCTACATTCATATCGCTCTTCAATTCGCTATGGAACTGCTCACTGGTTCCATGATCGTGATAAAGTTCGATCACATCCTCGGCTTCTAAAGGTAAATTCGTCCAATAGGTCTCCACTTCGATTTCTGGCATCAAAAGTCGATTGCCATCTTGATCTTCGAGTCGTTCCGTAACTTTAAAAATAACAGGAACCACTTTATGTTCTTCATTGTTTCCAGGATGTTTGTGATGGAGTTCACCGACAAAGACACTCTTACCATCTCGAGATTTAAGCTGTCGCCCTAAACGCCGTGCGTTGGATAGCCACTGTTCTTTAGATTCCTTTCTAAGGTTCCGTTTAATCAGAAAATATTGATCATCAGGAAGGTGTCCGAAATTAACCTCAGCATCGTGAGCGGAATCTAAACGAAGTAGTACGGGGTGCTTAAGCTTTAATTTTTTGATCATAGTAAAGCTGTCATCTAAGAACTCTGGCATCCCTTTTTGTGCATGCTGTGAACCTGGACGCAGCTCATTATTTAGCATAAAGCCCTCAGTTCCAAGGTAGGCAAACATGGGAGAAAATCCGTCATGATTTTTATATGTCCAACTCACATTTTCTTTATGGCTACCGGAGTTATCCATGGGTGATACATCCATATCGAGTGGAATAAAATTCATCCCCCCTTTTGATATATTACCTATACACTGTTTTTTGAGCAGGTTTGTATTCGCTGATTTTAAATGCACTTCATGCTCAGAAGACATGATTTCTAGTCGTTGACGCAAACGTTCCTCGGATGGAACTTTGTTTAATCCAAGTGATTTCATAAAGACTTCGTTTTCACGAAACTGACTAATATCTGTGAAGCGTTCACGCCCCTGAATCAGTAACCCCACCTGTGATTTGAAAATATCTAGATCTTGAAAGATATGATTGGCCTTGTGATCTGTATTGAACTCATCGTCAATTTCACTTTGTTGAAGGACTTGGCCACCTAAAAATATTCCGCCAATACTGTGAAG
This sequence comes from Lentisphaera marina, assembly GCF_028745505.1. GTDB lineage: Bacteria > Verrucomicrobiota > Lentisphaeria > Lentisphaerales > Lentisphaeraceae > Lentisphaera > Lentisphaera marina. The sequence continues at coordinate 867,035 of NZ_JAQZZL010000001.1, forward strand.
GGAATCATTGCCTGTGTCGAGTTTAAATGCTTTATTCATGAGAAAACCTGTTGGGTGATTTTGGTGTCGTAACTTAAATTACTATAAACCAACAGGTTTTCTTGTTTTTAAGCTGTTTTTTAAGATCAGCTCACGGATTCAGGAATTTAATTTTCAATTTGATACAAAGCATGGGATATTATTCAATATGCCATGTGGGATTTATGTACGTTGATTGATATGCGCTAGTTAAAGCAAATCCTCTGCAATTTTACAAGTTAGGGCAACAGAGCTGATTTTTCCGCCATATTGGGGGATATACACCTTGACTTCATTTTTACTTTTAATGATGTTTGGTGGAATAATAAATTCTTCGTAGCCAAAGAAATTACCACTCTTATTAGTTCTTTTTAAAGAACTTGTGTATAATTCGCCATTAAAAGTTAATGATAAGTTTTTTTGAAAACCATCTTTGCGACCAAAGCATACTCTAAGTTTCGCAGCTTGAATATCCTCTGCTGGACAGGAGATCTTGAAAGCAGAGTTTTGACCAGTGTCTTGAAGTACCTTATCGCCAAAAAAAGTTTGTTCCTTTTGACTTGATATGAATTTCGAGTCTCTGTCCAAAGTGATTTTTATTATACTGGTTTCTTCAACTGAGAGTGGGATCTTAGATAGATCTTTGAGTATGTGAGTATCGTATTTAATTTCATCTTTACTGAGCCACATTCTTTTTTGTTCTATTTTAATTATTTCAGCAGTTTCAGTGGGCAAATTTAATCTTAGTTTTACGCGTTGTGGATTCATGTTATTGACGGCGATATAAATTACTTGTCCATCTTTTACTGCATGCATAAAAATATTATGGTTTGTGGAATTTAAGGAGATAAGATCACCTTTGTAATTTTTCCAGAAATCTAAAAAGAGCGCCTGCTTTGTGGGACTCAGTGTTTTGTCCTCATTAATATCATAAATCGTGTCTTGAGCACCTTTTTCCCACCAATTGACGGGTATGAGAAAGGGGATGACCATTTTAAATTCATGGGCTCGATTCATATAACGAATCATAAGAGAGTTGTAGTTTTTGAGCTTTATCCAATGATCGATATCGTTTTGTGCCCTCATGAGGGTTCCCGTTTCAGAAATGATAAGGGGTTTCAAATTATCAGTTAGTAACATGTGATTGCGCAAAAGATCCAAATCGGCTTCTAATCTTCCTGCAAGGTAGCCCCCATAATTGTTGACACGGTTTGGATCGTTGATGATAAGTTCTTTAACTTCATAAAAATGATGCGAGTAGAAGTCCAGGTAGTCTTTAGTTAAATCCATAAAGCGCAATTGTTCTTCGGCTAGTTTAAATCCATCTTTACCTCCAGCTTCTAAATGCATCCATGCACTAGCAGGGCCACCAACTTTGATGTTTGGGAGTCGTTTTTTAATTGCTCTTGACGTTTTATTGTGAAAGTCTGCTAGTAGTTTCCAGCTATCATAGCCTTTTTCCCAATGATAAAGCCATTCACTTTTGATCGTTGATTCATTCTTGACTTCCCAATAATTTGCTATTAAGCCATTTTTACGTTTTGTTGCCTCAATATATTCAGCGGCGAGAGCTGCTGCAGAATCGAAAAGCTCAACTGCCGGGGTGCCTTTTTCATTTTTGCTTTTAATATTTTGGGGTTCCATCCAGCTAGGCCAATTATTAAGACACTGTACAAATTCAAAGTTTTTTGGGTAATTTTCATTTAAAAAACTAATTTTATTTTCATCTGGAAAATAATTTTTTTCAAAAAATGATGGGTCACTCCATCCAGGACGACTGGGATCTTCAACTAATTTTGGTGTGTTTTTGATGCCAAAACCTTTTTCAAGAAGTGGCGCAAGCTTAGTCATTTGTCTACCGGGTAAAAAACCACTTTTTTTGAGTTCGCCCAAGGCCTGAAGATGTATTTTTGGACCATCTATATTGGAATATATTCGCTTGAATTTATCTTGTTCAAGTTTGGTGATACCTTCAATGTTTCTATTAATATGAGGATAGACCGTGGCCTTAATATCTAATATGGGGGAGTTTGCACCAAGAATAGACCAGGCGCGGTCGTCGAAATTAGGAGAGATACCATTTTTACTGTAAAAAATTATTGAATCAATGGATCCTGAGCCATGAATTTCCAGAACATATTTTTCATTATATAAGATCTTGAGATCTTTAATTCTAGAGGAATGATATTTTTTATTAGATATTTTATGCTTAAGTTCAAGCTTTTTTGGACCTTTGACTCTGACTTTGAGCTTGTTTAGATCAACTCCCTTGATATTGCACTCATCAAATAAATTTAGGTTGTTAGTTATCGAGGTGGGCAGAGGGATTTGTATTGAATTTGATAATTGAATAGGCTTATCAAGAAAAATTATTGATCGTAAAAGCTTCTCACCCGTGTTGATATGGTTGAACCATTTTACTTCATATTTTTCTGAAGCGCTAAGTCTAAAAAGTGCTTCGAGAGCGTCTTTTTGAATTTGAACTTCAGTTGGTAAAGTAATAGCTTTCTGAAGTGTTTGAACTTCTGCAGATTTGTTTTTTTGAGTGTAATTGGTTGTATTATTTTTTTCTTTAGCTTTATCTGGTGACCAACTTATTAGTAAAATGAATAAGCAACAAACGGCTAAAGTATTTGTTAATCTGCTAATGTATTTTTTTAAAAGCAAAGTTATTTGTGTTTGACTTTAATATTATCAAACTGATATGAATATCCAGTTTTTGCTTGCCCTGGCCATACTGAACTGGCCATGTAGATATGCTTAAATTGCTTATTTATGGTATGCGTTCCTTGGTAGATTGGCTTTGAGCTACCTTTGTCTACTAGACTTATTTGGCATACTCCTTTTGAGCGGTTTAAAACCAGTTCAAGCGTCATCCAGGTATTTGCCTGGTAAGCACAAATTTCGGAAGCTTTTAGTTTGCCACTTTCTAAATTAGTTGCACGTAATTTAAGTTTTCCTGAAGTAGTCTCTAATCTAAAAAGTTCTTTGTTAACATCCCAGTCAGTTATTGTCAGGAGTTTTCCTGCCGGAGTGGCGGAGGTATTGACTCTAAGATCAGTAGTTAGTTTGAATGAATCTTTATTTTTAGGAGTTTTTAAAAGAATTCTGATCTTAGCGGAGTCATTTTTGCCTTCACTGAATACTTGAAGGATGTGATTATCTTTAGTATCAGCTACTATTTTGAATTTTCCTTTTACTCCAGGAACTTCAGTGCTGTTCAAGGGAGCCTTATCAAAATCTAATTCAACTGAATTTGCAAATGCCGACGTGTTAAAAAGTAATGATGTGAACAATAATAATGTGAGTCTCATATTATAACTTTTTTTTGTAATTATGGTTTTGGTATTGCCTGCCATGCAGTACCTCGGAAATCATACCCATCTGGGTTTCGACTTGATGAATTATCAAGTCTAATCATGGTGCTGTAATAATTGACTGTAGCTGCATGTCCATCGGCATATAGGTAGTTCGATTTTACTCCATGGGGAAGTACACCATTAGTCAACAAGCTTCTTGGATTGCCAATACTGGAATTATGGTTGCCTAGAACGTTATTATCTTTCATATTTTCTCGCATTACTATCGTATCTGCACTTCCGAAAATATGATCATTGTAATTTGCGGATACAGGTGTTGTGTAATTCCCACCTGTATGATATCCAGAAATGCCTAAAATGTTTCCACCCGTTATAGCATTCAGCGAATAAGTCCTAGGCACTGTTATGGTGGTAGTCCGCTCAAGTGCATCACTTGCACATGTGTACAAGCTAGTAGCTAATCCTGCATGGGGTGCATAGGTAGGCCAAATGCTTCCATTTTGAGCTGTAGTTAGGTCCATTTCTCTACCATCATAACCCATTCCTAGCATGTCATCAAAAGAAACGCTTCCATAACTTGGGTCACCAACCATAGAAACTGAGTTGTTTAAAGATGAATATGGATAATATGAGTCGTTATCACCTTGGTACATGGTTATTGCGATAGCAATTTGTTTTTGATTGTTAGTACAAGCTGATTGCTTGGCACTTTCTCTTGCTTTTTTAAGTGAAGGAAGAAGGAGACTTGCTAATATTCCAATGATTGCAATTACTACCAATAATTCAATTAATGAAAATCTTTTAGTTGAACTAGGTGTTCTTATTTTTAGACTAATCGGCATAAACATAAAATAACAATCCTAAATTGTTTAATCATAATATATTATACAGATTATATCTATCCAAATTTTCATTGGTTTTTCAGCTAATTTTTATTTTATATAAAAAAGTCTCACTTGAATTCAACTCATAAGTGCAACACCCACTTTTTTTGTTAAATCAATTCCAGTTAGTTTCTGAAATACTTCATAAGGTGTTTTAAACTTCAAGCATTTTCGAGGTCTATTATTAAGCTTGTGAACAGCAATTTCAACCTCTGAAACATTAACTTTATCAAGAGGCATATTCTTAGGGAAATATTGACGTAGCAAACCATTGGCATTTTCATTCTGCCCTCGCTCCCATGAATGATATGGTTTAGCAAAATAGCTTTTACATTCCAAGATTTCAGAAATACTTTCATGTTTAGCAAATTCTTTCCCATTATCAAATGTTAGGGTATGAACTTGTTCTTTAATGGGTTTTAACAAATTAATGATGGCTTCACTAACTAAAGAAGCCTTTTTTTGAGAAACAGGCAGTGCTAATCGTACTTTTGATTTACGGTCATCCATTGTTACTATTGCGCCTTTATGAGCTTTCCCTATGATTGTATCAAGCTCCCAATCACCAACTCGTTCTCTTTTATTAGCCGCTTCAGGGCGCTGATCTATATCAACTCTGTTGGGAATGCCATTCCTACTGTGTTGGTTACCATATCGCTTACGGTAAGGTTTACCTTGATGTCGAAGCAATTTATACAATTCGCCTCCAGACTGCTTGTCTTTGAGAATGTATTGGTAAATGGTTTCATGATGAAGAGACACTGCCTTATCATCTTTTAATCGACCTACTATTTGTTCAGGGCTCCAATCCATTTCAAGATGTTCATTGATATAAGTCTTAATCTCAACGTTTAACTTAACTGCTTTCGCTTTCTCTTTTTGTCGCCTTTGAGCTAGTTCATTAGCCTGTTTATTACGATATCCACGTTGGCCTATATTACGATTAATCTCACGTGATAACGTACTTGTTGAACGACTGAGCTTTTTTGCTATTTTATTGAGTGATTCGCCTGCCTTTCGCTCTAACTCAAGGTAATGTCTTTCTTCAAGACTCAGGTGTTTATAGGACATGATAGTCTCCTCTGTGTTTAGTTTGGTCACTAATACAGATTACATCTGAGTCTTGTTTTACTCGATATCTTACATACTAGTGACTAACAGAGGTGTTGCACTTACTACTCGAATTCAGCTCATTTGATTTTTTGAGCGGGGAAGGCGTAGACGGGCCAGCCGCTTTTTTCGCTAAGATTTGGGATGGCAATATCACTCCAGCCCATGCGAACGAACTTTGGTGCGGAAATCGCAGGGGAAGAAACTTCCACAGTTTTGCCTTTGATCACGGCTTTGGCAGCTACGAAATTTTTGCCATCAGCAGAGAGCTCAAAGTGTGAAAGGTCTTTGCCGTCGAAAGTGGTGAGTGAGCTTTTGAGATTCTTGAAGTTAACAATGACTTTTCCCTTTGCGGACTTCGCAGAGGCGAATTCGGGTGCGGAGGCATTATTGGACTTGCCATAATTTTTATTGAGTGCGAGGGCCGCAAGTCTTTCACCAACGGGACGTTTATGTTGCGGGTGAATATCTTTGATATTGATATTGGTGTCATGAATGGGAACGATGCCAATTCCGGGGACTTCTTTTGCCGCACGGTACTGAGCCTTCCAGATGGTATCGCTAAGGGTGTGATCTTTGGGGTTTTGACCACGAGTGTAATCGAATGGCGCAATTTGTACCTGGTAGAGTGGGATATCTTTAACTCTGAAGGCTTTTGACCAACCATAGGAAAGAGCTTTGAGTTTTTCAAAATACTTTTGATCACCACGGTTAGATTCACCTTGATACCAGATCGAGCCTTTGATGGCATAGGGTGTGAGGGGAGCGATCATGGCATTATAAATAAAATTCTCAGCCCAGCCATTTAGACGATCTTCAATGTAGGGAAGTTTGATGCCCTTTTTTTCAGCAACTAGAGCTTGTTTTAAGGAGTCATTCATTTTTTGCAGTCGAGTCATTCGCTGAGCTGGATTACTTACATAAGGATGTTTGCGCAAGGGAAGGTTTTGGCTTTTGTAACCCTCTTCTGAAATGAAGCAGTCAATGCGCATGCCACCCCAGTTGGAGTCCAGAATGGCTACGGGAACTTTGAGTTCGGTGTGGAGTTTAGCGGCAAAGTAAAAGCCAACCGCAGAAACCATGTGGGACTGATTAATGAATTCTGCAGGGAGTTTCCAGCGACCTAGGGTATCATCCAATGGAATACCTGATTGCAGGTGATGCTCGACATGGAAAAAACGAATCTGCTTATTATCAGCAAAAGTTTTGGCGTATTCAAATTCCTGTTTATTGCTTTGAGCAAAAGTCCATTCCATGTTAGATTGCCCTGAAGCGAGCCAGACCTCCCCGACGAGGATGTCATCTAACTTAAGAGAGTTTTTCCCACTAATAGTCATGGGACGACCGACAGAAGAAGCTTTTAGAGGATCCAATTCGATCATCCATTTACCCTTTTGGTTCGGCAGGGCAGTTTTAGTTTGGCCCGCAAATTGTACTGTTACCTTTTCGCCTTGATCGGCCCAACCCCAAACAGGAACTTTGGCGTCGCGCTGGAGTATCATGCTACTATCAATTATCTTTGGCAGAACGACGTCAGCAAATAATTGACTAGATAGTAGGAGCATGCTCAAACTGATGAGTTTATTGTAAATGGTCATGTGAATTCCTTTAGAGTTTGGTTATTATTTGTAAATAAGGATACGTGCCTTGATACAAGTTTTTGACTAGAGATAATTTTATTTGATAAGCTTAACTGTTAGAGCAAGGGCTTGTTACAAGAATTGATAATATTCGTTTATTGTCGCCGCTATTTTACTGCGGGCTCATTGAGTAATCTACTTAGAGTAGGTTCCATGGCTTTAGCCCATACTTGGTAACCCTTGGTGTTGGGGTGAAGTAAGTCGGGCATGAGAGTTCTTGAAAGTTTTCCTTGTTCATCGAGAAAAGCGTCATTGATGTCGAGGTGAAAGACCGTCTTTTCATCGGCGAGAGAGGGGAGCATTTTGTTGACTCGTTGGTTTTCTTGGCGTAGGGGATCTGAGTTGTCAGCTCCGCGCGGAAAGATGGATAAGACAAGGATTTTACTACCCGGAAGTTTCTTTTTCAGCGTTTCGACAATTTGTTCAATACCCTTAAAAGTATTTTCGGCCTTACCTTTGCGGACGTGGGTATTGTTGGTGCCGATCATGAGCACCGTTACTTTTGGAGTCTGACCATCTATTTGACCGTTCTGAAGCCTCCATAAAACATGACCAGTCGTATTACCCCCAAAGCCCAGGTTCATGGCATTGCGGTGCTTGTAGTATTTATCCCATACAGGCATGCCCCACTGACCTTCGCGATCGTAAAAGTGAGTGATGGAATCTCCAATAAAGATGAGCTCGTGATTGGAAGTGGCGGCTTCTTTCACTTTAGCTTTGTGACGATCGCCATTTTGTGGTGTCGGCAGGATGGCAGAAACAGGATTAGGATCTCGAGCTTTGTCCCCGAGCGCCTTACTTATATAACTCTCCATTGCATTGCCCCAAGAAATGTAACCTTGGTCACTAAGATGTACGCCATCTTTGTAGTAGAGTGCCATATTCAACTGACCATCTTTATTGAGGAAGCGCTGATAAATATTTAGGTAAAAGATCGATTCATTATCGGCGAACTCGGCGAGGGATTGATTGACATTACGATTCTTTTGATCGAGTTCTTGAACACCACGAGGAAGAATTGAAGTTAAGAGGATTTTGGATTGCGGGAAGCGCAAACGAAGTTCGGAAAGGGTTTTTTGAATCCCCGCCAAGGTATCTTTTGGGCTGAAATTATTGGCATTGTTGGTTCCAATTAAAAGGCTGATGATTTTAGGCTTGAGTCCCTGGAGCTCACTATGCTCTAAACGCCACAAAACATTTTGTGTCTTATCCCCACCAAAGCCGAGGTTTAAAACTTTACGGTCACCAAAAAAGTAGCCGTAACTCGGACTGCGTTCCCAGTAATGAGTTATGGAATCACCGATCAGCAATACATCCACATCAGCTTTGGCAATTTCGCGGCTCTTTTCTTGCTGACGTTCAGCCCACCACTGATGCGGCTGGGGGACAGGCACAGTCGTCTGTGGAGCAGCAATTGCGAAGTTCGCAACAAATAGCAAGTGAATCAAGCAAGTAAATTTATTGATGAGTCTCATTTTAAATAGAGATGATTTGTTTTTTATTTTTACTAGCTTTAATGGGCTGTGAAGCTTTGTCTAGAATTTTGAAATCGCTGAATTCAGCGCTGGAAGCATTTTCATCTTTTGAAGAAGTAGAGAACATGCCAATGTAGAGTTTGGAAGGTAAAACAACTGTTGCCTTATATTGCTCAGTCCAAGAATTATTATCCGCTGAATAAGATGCAGTAAAATCATTTCCTGAACGAGTGATTTTTAACCAGATTGGAAGGTGATTAGTTCCATTTTCGTGATTTCCTATACCTACCTGACCTTTACTGTGCCTAAGGAAAGCACAAGTTCTAAATAGGGTGTGTGCAAATGAAAACATGGGAGAGTTGTCTTCTAGACTTTCTCGAAACATTAAGCCATAGAAATCAAAATGGACACGACTTTCACCTATGATGGCATTGATCCTTACAACGATGCTTCCATCTCCTTCGAATTCTCTGAAGACGAAATTGAAACTATCTTTGGTTTTGCCGATCCCATCAGCGCCTGAACCACTGATAATTAACTTCCCACCCCTCATTTGAATCGTACCGGGAACGGGGGCAGCACCGATATTTTTGGATTGCCAAGGGGCGGGAAGTTGAGCGTCTGAAGATGTGCTTGAAGTGGGATTATTAATTGGAGTTGCTTTGATTTTGTTGGTAGAAGGTTTTTTGCTAGGACCAGCTTTAATTTCTTTAGCTTTTTTGAGGCCATCAACTTTTTCCTCAAGCTCAATGGAGACTTCGATCTGATCGTTGAATTGCTTTTCATAATCTGCAGAACTGAGTTCCAAGCCACCACCATTCATAAGAATAGTCTGAGGATATTGACCGCCGATCCACTGAATATTGCGCATTTGACGTCCTTTGCCGTGTTTAGAGTTGGCACGGAAGCTTTGTGTGTGGCCATTGGAATTGACTCTTAGCGTACTGTTAAAGGTAAGATGATCGAGTGTTTGCCAGTCTTTAGGTGCGCCATTATGAGTGTTTTTCAGAGGCTTTAAATCAGCAATATCAATTTCCACTCTTTGCCAATCATTAGATTTTTTTAGAGCTTTGACGACATAGAACAGACCTGCGGCGTATTCGCGGCCATATTTGGAGTAGGAATTGAATTCGAGTTCAAGTATGAGGTTTTCGGCATCGGGATCAAGAACATCTACAGAAAGTTTTGCTCCGATGGGACCACGCCACTTGGGGTCGCGAATCTTACGGGTATGAATGGCGGTCTGGGAGTAAGCATACCAATCTGGCAAATCGGCTTTTAGTATATCTTTTTCAATGATACGAGTGAATTGATCGCTCACGACCGGGTCGGCTTTTTGAACTTCTGGAATTTCAAACTTTTGGATATTAGTACTCAAAATGAAGGTATCTGCGGGCTTCGCATTCCAGCGTGGTCCCTGAAGTTTTAAGTGTTTCGGATGTTTGTAGAAGACATTGGCCATGGCAAAAAAGCCAAGATCCTTAGAAAGAATGGGAGCAGAAGCGATGTACTTATTACCGACTTTTTTTGCCTTGGCGGTGCGATTAAAACGGAACTGCCCATTGGGATCTTGAGAATAAAAAATTTGAACGTGATCTATTTCCTGTGAACCGTCGGGAATGAGGGTGATAATGGGACCATTTTTGTCGCCCTTTAAATCAACTTTGATTTCCGGAGTTTTAGGAAGTTGATAAGTTCCCTTTAGGTATTGCTCGAACATGAGTAAGTCCACATAGGAAGATTCGTGCGCGTGGCGATGGTTTAAATGAGAACTAATGGAGTAACGTACCGAGTTTGAGGAGGGAATGTTTTGCCAGTTAAAAGCCATGTTTGACATCATCCCATTAAAATCGTTTTGCGGGCCATTGTACATAATTGGAGCGCTGATGTAGGGGAGCATTTGTGCGTCATCAATGTATTTCGCGTAGAGAGCCGTGATGGGCTGAGGGCGAGCCGAATTACCTTTGCGTTTCTTGAGCTCAGCAGGAGCCGCACCAGTCCCACCACAGGAAGGGACGGCGACTTTGACTCTCTTGTCAGTACCCGCAAGCATGACGGACAATTTTCCGCCCATGGAGTGACCATGCACACCGATTTTATTTGCATCAACAAAATTGAGTTTTTGTAATAAGGTGATGGCGCGTTTATTGGCCATATTGATTAGAAACCAGTTGTTGTTACGCGGGGATTCAAAGTCATCGTAACTCACGGGGCCGGGGGCGGTTTTAGCGTACCAAGCATTATTCTTTTGGGTGGCATCTAATGGTGCCCAATCAGTTCCGATTTTACCTTCTCCGGGCTTACCTTTTTCTTGATGCTCCATGAGGCGACCACCCCAGTTTGTTGCGAGAACCGCATAACCATTTTGGGCAATGCCTTGAGCATAATCACCCATGGCGCGCTGGCCACCACCATGAATCTGAACGATGCCAGGAAGTTTGCCATTATTTTTTATGGGATAAGCCAGGTAGCCACCCATGCGAACTTTTTTACCTTTGAAAGTGCCGACCACATAGGAAATCATTTGCACCGTAACGCCATTCTTTTCATACTCATGAAGAACTTGAGTTTCCAGGGGATCTTTTTCACTGTCAAAAGTGGCCCATAGTGAAGGTATATCTGCGGGTAGAGTTTGAGGTGATAGAGGCGGCAGGCTGTCATTTGATTTGTCACTAGCATTTGCGGATAGCGCAAAAAGTAAGGCGAGAGAAGTAAAGGTTTTGAGCATGATTAATCCAGGAATTAGAATTTTTTAAATGAATCTATAATATCTAGCAGGAGTGCTTTATGATTTGATACAGCTAATAAGCTTTTTATAAGTTTTTAGTCACCTGCAGCCGTGGTCCACATGCCAGCGGGATCGGTGGGGTTACCATTGCCGACGACGACGCCAGAGTAAGGATGATGAGCTTCAACATGACCATCGGCTAAAAGGAAGTTTACTTTTTCCTTGTTGTGAAGATCTAGAGTCGTGTTGGTGGCATTTGGATTAGCCCAAAAGCCATTGCCATTAGGACCAGCTTGAAGCTCTGGGTGGAAAACCATTCCACCTGAACCTTGAGTGAGAGTGGAATCATTTCCAGTTAAATCAATTTCAGTAAGGGCAATAGTACCACTAACATCAGCGATAGTATTAATTTTGCGGTTTAATGCTTCGTTTGCATTTACTAAGTATGTTGAAAAGCGATCTTTGAGTCCCCAAGCAATCCATCCGTTATTTTCAGCTGGCATGACATAGCTATTGCGAGGGCGGTCTGGAATGTTTTGGTTATATTGCTCTTTGGCACTGGGGCAAAGTAAAACATCTAAGGCTTGAGCGGCAGTCCAAGTAGTAGCAACTAGAGTCGCATGGTCAATATTATCTCCGCTTAAATAAGTACGGAGTTGATCATCCCAACCATAAGCTCCTGGGTAATAAGCGTAAGGGATAGATCCGTCATTATCGTCGTAGTATAGAGCTAAGGCAGTCCCAATATTTTTTTGGTTATTAAGACAGGAAACTTGTCTAGCCGAGCCACGAGCCGATTTGAGTGAAGGTAGTAGGAGTGATGCTAAGATACCGATAATGGCGACAACCACGAGTAATTCGATGAGAGTGAAGCATTTTGTCTGTCTTGAACAAATCATATTAAACCCCTTAATTTTAGTTCGTTTTTTAAATAAGTTGAAAAGCAGAGCTGATTAGGCTTTGGGTTTCATGTCTTTAAGCATTAAAACGACAGGGCTTTAGGTGATCTCAACGACTTTTATGATTTATTTTAAATTTTTAGAAAAAAAAACGGAGTCACTTGGACTCCGTTTTTAATTAATTGAAAAGTGCTTACTTAATTTTTAATGAAACACTCTGCTTAGTATCGAACTTTCTACCAGTGAGACTGACTTTCCAAAGGTTCTTACCCGCTTTTGCGATACCCGCAATTTTACAGTTTTCTGCGGAACCCGCAGTGAGCTCTTTCTCTGAGTAGAAAATTAGGTCACCGTTTTGAGCACCAGCATTAGTAAGCTTGATGTTTACCATGCTCTTAGTCGTGAAGATTTCTTTCACTTCTGTAGCACCGATTGACAAGTGAAGGTTAGAACCTACGAGCTGAGGAGCGCCACCTTTTATAGGAGTGAAACGTAGAAGCTCAGAAGCATTCTTGGCGAGAGCCTTAGCCGTGTAGCTGTCTTTAGTGTATCCGGTAACTTCGTTTTTCCAGAAGTCGTAGATCGCACAGTTTGTATCAGCTGGGAGGCCAGCTTCAACAAAATCTATACTAATGTCGTGAGACTTCTCTTTGTCAGAGTTATATAAATTGTAGACCGCGAAATTTCCATAAGTACGTTGAGCGTTAAAACCAAAGACTGAGTTTTCAGCTGATTTACCAAGAGTAAGAAGGCGTGAGTTTTCAGCACTACCAGGACGCATGATTTCGTAGTTGCGCCACACAGCTTTTACATCGTCTTTATTTACTGGTTCAGAAATCATTGCTGTACCACCAGTTAAAGCGACAGTGTTGTGCCAAGTTTTCCACATGTCTTCACCTTGTGGAGTGTAACCCACGCGGCGAGAAGGAAGTTTCACGTCGAGGTAAGAAACGTCGGCATCATTATTCCACCAAACGCGGTTAAAAATCTGGAAACGGAGTACGGATTCGAGGCAGTGCGAGAAGTGAGCTGGGTGTGAGTCTGGTCCGACGCGAGCCGCATTCACAAAGCCAATAACGCCACGAGTTGGTTGTCCTAAGCATGAGAGGATGTACATATCTTCACCAGCGGCATCGCGGTAAAGCGTGTAGAGATTACGGAAAGCCTGAAGACGAGTGATTTTAGGATCAACGAATTGATTGCCAATACCATTGAAGTCGATTTTGATATAGCCGTAACCATTGTCACGAGCCGTTTCGATCACTTGACGAAGGAATTTTTTAGATTTTGGGTGAGAAGGATTGATCCAGTTGGCACCATCCGGGTGAAAGGGGTTGGGGTTCATGAAGCTGGAAATACCTTTAGCATTTGTTTGAATAGCTTCAGGATTAGCCTTCTTCCAAGGGTGCTCGGGATTAACCATAAGTGGAGCGAACCAGACGCCAGGAATCATACCAGCTTCGCGAACTTTCTTTGCAACGCGAGACATGTTGGATGGGAATTTGGCATTGCCATTCCAGTTACCGTCCATGATTTGATAGCCATCGTCAATTTGAACAATACCCTTACCAAAAGTGTTGGGGTTAGAGTCGAGGGTTTCGAGCACATCCATAACGTGAGCTTCGTCAATTTTAGTGGTGCGGTCATACCAGCTACACCAACCGTAAACGGGGCCTTTATTGCTGAGAGCTTTGTGTGTGTGAGCTACCCATTTAGTCCAAACATCTGTGTTTGTTTTTGCATCTTCAAAGATGAAGAGCATTTCTTCTGAGCGTCGGCTCTCACCTGGTTCAACAAGAACGCGATCCATTTCGGCATAGGCTTTAACTTCTTTGCCACGAATCTCAACTCTACAGTGAGCTTCTGCAGGACCAGCAGGACCCATGAGGAAACTCTTGTCGTTTTCAGTGTTGACAAAAAGAGCGACTTCTTTTGCAGAGCCATTCATTTCCGCAAGAGTTTTTGCGTGATCGTGCTGCATGAGTGGAGTGATGAGCCATTTTGCGGGATCCGCAATTTCGAACTGACCTGTGCCACCCATAGTGTCGAAAAGGTCGATTGTTGCTAGCTTTGCATTCTTGTCACTATGATTGTGAAAAATGCCTTGAACAGTAAAGGCTTTGAGGTCTTTGAGCTGCTTGATTTTCAAAGTGAATTTGTAGTCAGCGCCATCAGCTCCGTAAGTGGCTTCTGATTGAATAGCATCGCCGAAAGGAGTGCTAACTGTAGAGACAGAAACTTTGCCATTGAGCGGTAGGCTTTTTGTGCCGACGCGATGGTTTTTACCATCCACATTATATACGGCAGATGCACTGGCAGTGAAGTTGGCAGAGAAATCGCTTTTAACTGTATAAGTATCGGCTTTCGGTGTGAAAGTCGCTTCTGCCGCGGTGGCAGAGAGCATGGAAGCAATGAATAGAGAGCTAAAAAGCTTAAATCTATTTCTTTTAATCATAGGGGGTCTCCAGTTGTTATGATTATTTTAATCTATGTGATTGTTTGGGGATTGTGTCTGTGATCATTAATACGAAGGTCGTTTATTAAATCTCAACGAGTTTTGTTATTTTCTTAAGCAATAGTTTTGGGATGGTGCTACAATTAGGTTTAAAAATATGAGATTATTTTGAAAAATGAGCATCGGCCCAGTTGGCGTGATCACCACCTTTATTAGCATTAGCCTGCTCTACAATGAGGCTAAGTTTTTGATGGCCACTAACGTTGATTTGTAAGTTTTTGACTTCTTGATTAGCGCTCGAAATATTTCCACTATTAAAAACTTCTTTATCATCGACGAGGATTTTCATGCGAAGTTCGCCGCGTTGAGCATCATCCGCACCTGGGGTGACATTGAAATAGTGGCAGTTTTTGGGGATAAGAAAAGTGAGTTTGGAGTCGGCGTGTAAACCTAAGCCACGTTGATACTTCTTGCCGAGCATGGAAATAGCTGTACCCGATACAGATTTATCTTTCATAACACGCCAAAAAGAATATGATTCGATAGCCATTTCGGGACTTAGGTAGACTTTATCCTGATTCATTATGGGAGCTTTAGCGGGTTTAGGAGTCGTTTCAATCCATTCAAAATTGGCGAAAATGACTTTTGTAATGTCGGCACCTGGTTTCGGCGCAATTTGGATTTTTGTAGTCTCAGACCAAGCCTTTAATGGCGACTTGAGACTAGTACTGATGACTTGATCGGGACTGATGATCATTTCTTGCCATTCATCCGAAGCGGTGATCTCTAAATTGAATAGGTGATCTCGATTAACTCTCAAAATTAGGCTTTGAGGTTGAGTACAGTAAAATTTGAATTTCAAATGAGCCCCTTTAGGCGCGCGCCATTTGGGGTCACTAAATTGTTCATTGGTGGTGCCACGATGTTTATTAAAGGGGCGGAAACCCATGATGCCGCCGACGCCTTCGACTGGAGCCGTGTCGGACCAGATTTGTGCCGATAAATCATTAGAAGGCTCATCGGTGGCAATGGCCTTGCCGAGTTTAGCGGGGATCGCAGCTTCAAAGTCACCTGATACAACGATATTATTTTTGTAATGAATATTAGCAAAGGCAAAAACATAATCATCGATATTCATTACGGGTAGACTAGCTGACCAAGTATCTCCTTGGCGACTAGCGGTGGTATCTCGCCAAGCGCGCGTGTAGCTCACAGGGTTCTTTAGGGAATAATAAATTTTGACCGATTCAACCTCTTCTGTAGAAGAGGGGGTGATGGTGTAATGTGGGACACCTTCAGCATTTAAACCTAGTGTTGAAACAGGGCGCTGGGGCCAAAAGTGATCTTTGCCGAGTACGTGTTTTTCCAGCCAGACTTTTGCATCGTCTCCCAGCTTTTCAGTGTTGTGATGACCACGAGCCTGCAGGGCATAATCCCAGGGACTTGTTTTAGGAAGGCCTTTAAAAATATGTTCACTGCGTTCATGGCCACCGTGATGATCGTTGGTGCCATTGAGCCATAGACATGCTGCATCGATATACGGTGCGTGAGCCTGCGGTGCGATAGTGCTGAGATAGAGCTTTTCGCCTGGGGTTTGCTTTGGCGCTTTGTAGGGGTTGTTGTAGAGCCAAACACTTTTGGTTCGGTAGTATTCCAGGTAGCCAATACCGAAATAAGCCACAATGGCTTTCACTCTTTCGTCCATACCTAGGTTCCACATGATCGTGCCACCATAGGAGTAGCCTTTCGCCCCGACGCGTGATTTATCGACTTCTTTTTGAGCAAGTAGGTAGCTCAGAGCTCTACGTTGAAGTGCGTACCAAAGATAGTCGTCAGTTTGTTTGGGATCAGTGATATAAGAGCCATCGGGAAGTTTGCTCTTGATGCGGTAACCCACTTTGGCATCGATATTGCCATAGCGTAATTTTTCTGGGTATTTGGTGTAATGAGGACGATTACCTGATTTGCCACAGTAATCGTGGGCTAAAACGGCCCATCCATCATTGACATAAGACATGCTGATATTGGGGCGACCCATCCAACCGTGGACATCCATGAGGGCAGGTGCTTGTTTGGCGCCATTTTTTACAGCGTATTTACAGTAGATGCGAACTTCTTCGCCGAGAACATAGGCGGAGATATATGCTTCTTTAAAGTAAATTCCATCGCGAACTTCTTCCAAAATAATTTCTTCTTTGAAGTTCCCTTTATCGGGATCGAAGTCGGCCCAGAGTTGATGAGGGTTTTGGAATTCCCGGGCGTGAGTGAAAGTTGTTATTGCGCTGAGGGCAAAAAATACGAGTAAAATAGATTTCATAAATACGCTTTAATTTTTTATGGTTAATTTAGAGCATGAGATAGGAGTCTAAGCATTTTTTTTGAGCACTTGATACATTTTTTTCGTACTAATCTGGTGAATAGCTTCGATTTCTTGCTGAATCTGATTTTTTCTTATTTAGAAAAATTTAACTCAATTGTTTTTGGCAGAGTCTCTAAAGCTTCTTGAGGAAACTGAACTTGAGTTAAAATAATGCGCCTAAGTTCCGGTAGTTTTAAAAGAGGACTTAGGTCTTTTACTTTTGTGTGACGAATATCTAAAGTTTCTATTTGTGAGCCTGCTAAGTAGTGCAGATCTTCGAAGTCAGTATCACTTATATCAAGATGTTGAATAGGTATATATTGGAGAAGTGGGATTTGCCCAAACTGATCGTAGATGCCCAGGTTAAGAAAGTTTTTACCTTTAATACGTAGAGACTGTGCTTCACGATTATAATCAAAAACCATATTTTCCCAATGATCATTCCAAAGCTTCAGTGCTTCTTCAATGACTTGTTCGTAATTATCGAAATTATCACGTGTTTTTATATCGTATGCAATGGCGCGGTAGGCTGTGGCGACGGAAGAGTATCCAAATTCGCGAAGCCCTTTTATAACGGATATAAATACTGGGAGTGGTACGTTTTTGTGACCTTTGGAGTATTGGAAATCTGCAGCGTATTTAAGGGCGCCTTCGATGATTTTAAGTTCAGTTTGAGAGCCCATGAATTTTGGTACTTGTTCATAACGTTGTAAAATAAATAAAGTAAGCGCCATACGCATCTGAGAAGAGCTGTCGTTTGGGTTTTGCTCTAATTTATATTCCAAGCCTTTTAGGGCATTGAGCAACATAGTTTCGGGATTTTCAGTAAAGTTCTTACTATTATAAATTTGGTAATTCCATAGTAGAACATCGGCAAAATTATTTTTAACTTCAGCTCCTTGTGCCTTTTCTTTTAGGTAGAGATCTAGAGCTTGTTTTCGTTTGAGAGCACTTTCTTCAGCTTGGATTCGGGCTTCTTGTTCTGATTTCCAACTTTGTTGTAAGCTGGCGATGAAGCCCATGGTAGAAGCGACGATAAGAAAGACAAAGAAGCAGGCTTGCAGACAAATCATTTTGTTGCGGCGATAAAAAAATAGAGCTTCTTTAATCACGCTGGGATCTTCTGCTTTAGTAACATAGCCTTGTAAATATTTTGAGAGGTCATTTTGTAGTGCCAAAACCGATTGGTACCTTTCTTTGGGGTCGACTCGCAGTCCTTTCATGATGATCGAAGAAAGCCCATCGGAGATGTCGGCCAGTTCATTGGCAGCTTGGATTTTGCCCACAGCGGTATGTTCCAAGGCTTGTGTGCAGCCCTCAGTATTAATGGTGGGAGTAAGGGTGACGAGGTGGTAGAGAATGGCGGATAAACCATAAACATCTGTTAGAGGTGTAGGCGCTTGACCAGCAACTTGCTCAGGCGCCATGTAGCCTGGAGTTCCCATAATGAGAGGAGATTCATCTTCAACTAGGTCGAGTTCTAACATATCTCGATTTAGGTTAAGAGATTTACGCCCACCGATAATTTTTGCTAAGCCCCAATCGCAAACGACGACCTCACCATATTGACCAATCTGGATATTGGCTGGTTTGAGGTCGAGGTGGAGGATGTTGATTGAATGAGCGTAGGAAATGGCGTCACATATTTTAATAAAAAAATCGAGGAGTTTGGTGAGTGGAAAGCGCTCAATATATTCGGCATCTTTATTAGCTAGGCATTTTAAGATTTGTTCTAAACTATGACCATTTTTGAGGTCCATAGTAAAAAAGGGTAAGTGATCTTTGTTGACGCCAACTTCGTGGATTTTTATGATGTTGGGGTGATCCAATTGAGCCGTAAGCCAACTTTCGTGGATAAATGAATTATGGTCACTTGAGCCAGACTTTGAACGAGGAATTGCCATGGCCAAATAGCGACGAGCACGGGTATCGTAGACACGAATGATTTTCTTTGCCCCGCCATGTCCAATTTCATCTTCGATTTCATAACGATCTTTCTGAGAACTCAGGTAATCTAAAGAAGATGGTTCGGCCACATCCGATTCATCTGAGAACACGTCATCGTAAAGGTCACTTAAAGCAATTTTTTCATCACTGATCTGTTCTTCTAAGATATTGCTCATGGAGTATTTGATGGACAATTAAAATTCAAGTTCGCGAACGAG
Organism: Lentisphaera marina; assembly: GCF_028745505.1. Lineage (GTDB taxonomy): Bacteria > Verrucomicrobiota > Lentisphaeria > Lentisphaerales > Lentisphaeraceae > Lentisphaera > Lentisphaera marina. The sequence goes on from NZ_JAQZZL010000001.1 coordinate 886,088, forward strand.
TTGCTTGAGACGGCGTGAAAATTTTTCTTTAACGCGATTTTTTAAGGTATAGACTGAGCCAGTCGTGATGTTCATTTGTGCAGCAATTTCTTCCGTAGGAAGCTGCTTTAGACTGAGCTTAAAGACTTCGATAGCAGTTTCGGATAATTGGGACTCCAAGCTATCTAGAGTGATCTCTACCATGTACGAACGCCATTCGCGGTCAATGATTTTTTCAAAATCACTTTCACTTATGTTTTCCAATAGCTCAAGAACTTCGCTAGCATTTTCTTGTCGTTTATTATAGCGTTGCTCTTTTTTTAGCGAGTCTGTGGCAGAATTGCGAATAACGCGAGTTAACCAAGAGCGGAATTTCCCTTTTTCTTTAGCATAAAGGCTTAATTTGGACCATAAATTGAGAAGGATTTCTTGTGCTAAATCATCGATTAGATTTTGTGGTACTTGCATTTGATTAAGCATGTAGAAAATAAATTTTTTGTACGAGCTGACGAACTCTTCCCAAGTATCGTTATCTGGGGAGTTTTGTGCCCTTTGAATTAAGGTGTATCTCGTATTCCACTTACTCACGCGAAGTCCTTGTCTACTACAATTAATTTCTTCTAGATGCTTAGGTAATGTCTCATTGTAAAACTAGGCAATAAAAAATGCTAGTTTCTGACTAGTAAATAATATGAAAATATTAAGCAAAGCGATTATCTATGTGATACAGGAGGAAGAAAACTTTTAATTAGCTACTTCTTATCATCGTCTATCTAAATGCCTAGTTTTTGGAACTTGTCCGTGTATAGAAATTTAAAGGGGACATCAGCGTGGCATTGAAAAACCCTTGAATTAATCTCCGGCTGTTACACTCCAGATGCCATCCCAGGCACTGCTGGGGCCAGAGGCTCCTACAACCCGGGTAGAGAGTGGGTAAAGCGACTCAACATGTCCATCAGCAAAAAGATAGTTGACATTTGATCTGTTGTGGAGGTTTAGAGTTGTGTTTGAAGAGCCATCGTTAGATGAACCATTAGCACCATCATTAGTTTGAAAGTCTGCCCTGTGTGTAAAGAAACCGCTACCTTGACGAGAGGCTCCGCTACTTGTGTCGACTTCGGTTAAAGCCATTGTGCCTACAGGATCTGGTAAATCAGAAATTTTTCGATAGGGTGAGCCTGATATGATGCGGTAGCCGTAGTGAGGAACATTGTTTGCAGTCATTGTGACATCTGCGGCATTTCCAGCTGGCATGGCATAAGTACCTGTATAGATCGTACCTATAATTTCGGGTTGTCTGGAGCTTGGGCAACGCATGGAGTCGATTTTTTCACTACTATCCCAAAAGCCACTTGCCTCTTTTCCTGATATGTAATTCCTAATGAGACTGTCCCAACCATCTGTGGAGCCATTAATATTGGCATAAGGAATCTTTTCATCATTGTCACCATGGTACATGAGAATGCCAATGCCGAGTTGTTTCATATTATTTTTGCAGGAGGCTTGTTTTGCTGATCCGCGTGCCGTTTTGAGCGAGGGCAATAATAGTGATGCTAATATTCCAATAATGGCTACGACGACGAGTAGCTCTATTAAAGTGAATATTTTTTTTTTCATGTGTGCCATCTTTGTTTTGATTCATTAATATATATAATTAATCAACAAGCTTAATGAAAATATTGATACAAAAATTTTATAAAAAAATGCACAAATTGTTATAAATATCACATCATTATAAGAATTTAAGGGACAATGATGACTTCTATGCCTTTGGTGGCCTCGTTGAGTTGGCGTTTATTGTATTGGCCTTGATGAACAGTGAGTTTTTTAAGCTGAGACATTTCTTTAATAAAGTCTAAATCTCTGACATTCGTATGACTTATGTTGAGGACTTCTAGTTCGGATCCATGAAGTCTAGAGATATTGGGGACCGATGTGTGTGAGATATCGAGTTCACGTAATTGATCCAGACTTAAACTATGCAACTCGAGTACATTAGTGTGACTCACTTTAAGTATTTCGGTTGGTTGGCTTCGGAAGCAAATAAAGTTTGAGATTGCAGTGTGTGAAAGGTCAATACTTTTACATGGGAAATTTTGTATAGCTAAAGCGGTGTCTAAGTGTGGGTTATTGGAGATATCTAGATGTTTGGTTTTTTTATTAAAATCAAAGTGGAGAGATTCTATTTTATTATGGATTTTCATAACGCCAACACAGAAAGCAATGCGTTCATCTATATCGATCTCTGAGAAGGCTTTACTGTGCAGTAATCCGGCGACTTGAGGTTTGAGTTTGTATTTGATACATTCCTCAAAAAGCATCAAGTAATTATCATTGGTTAATTTTACAGAATCTTGAGGCTTGATTTCTGAATATTTTTGGCAGATTTTGATCAGGTCGGGGTTAGCAGTGGCGTGAGAAAAAGCTTTCAATGCGGCATTAAATTCTTGAGAGTTAAAGTGGATTTCCGCTTTGATATGCCAGGCCTCTTTTAGGGAGGGGTCGAGTTCTACGGCACTACTAGAGAAGTTCATGGCATCTTTGAAATTGAAAGTTTGTAATGCAAACTTGGCTCGCTCAAGAAAGCGAGGTGCTGCATCCTTATTGATTTTCACTGCGTACTCTTTTTCAATGCGTAGTTTTTCGGCTAATTGAAGGGCATTGAGTTCTGCGAGTTTGAGATTGTTCATGCCGGCAAAGATGGCGGCGAAGCTTACAATTAAAGCAAAACTGGAGGCAATTGCGAGGGCTTTGTGGCGTTTGAACCAAAGTTTAAAAATTTTAAATAGGGAGGCATTTTCTGCGGAAGTCGCAAAACCATCACGGTAATTGAGAATTTCTTTTTGCAGCTTGGTTACTGATTGGTACCTATCCTCGGGTTTGGATGACATGGCTTTGAGGCAAACCGCTTCTAATGGAGCTGGGATCTCTAAATCAGTTCTTCTAGCGGAAGGTTTAGGGAAGTTACATTCAGCCGTGTTTTTAATAAGGTGCTCAAGGTCATTGCCAGTGAAGGGTTTTTTATCTGTGAGCAGGGTGTAGAGAATGCACCCCATAGAAAAAATGTCGGTATGTACACCTTTTTTTTCTTTGACGATACTGGTTTGTTCGGGGGCCATATATCCAGGAGTCCCTTTGATATTTCCATCGATTGTCATCGTATCAAGGTCATGAGAATTAAACGAGTAACATTCCAAGAGCTCTTCATCGCAATCGGAGGCCATGATTTGCCCAAGGCCCCAGTCGACGACAACGACATCGCCATAATCGCTGATACGTATATTATCGGGTTTGAGATCGAGGTGAATGACGCCGCGAGAATGTGCATAAGCAATGGCATCACAAATTTTTAAAAAGATGTCGAGCTTTTCAATGAGAGGCGGATTTTTCTGGAGTAATTCATCCAAAGATTGGCCAGAAATAAATTTCATTGTAAACCATGGGGATTCATCTTTGATTCCAATGTCGTACACGGGGACAATATTGGGGTGCTGTAGTGAAGCACTGAGGCGAGCTTCGCGAAAAAAGGATTCTTTACGAGCGTCACTGAGTTCATCTTTGAGTGAAGCCATGGCAACTTCACGTCCAGTTTTGCGATCTTGGCAACGGTAGATTTTCTTAAGTCCACCCTCGGTATAAAATTCGAAATCGTGATAACGTTCTTTTGAAGAAGAAATGATGTCGCTTAATGGAGTCGCATCAAGTTCACTAACTTCATCAAAAAGAGAAGCGAAGTTTTTGTTGAATGCATCTTCAGGGCGCGGCATGATTAGCCACCAAGTTCTAAGTTGAGACGAGCAATTTCTTTGATCATGACTTTACGGATGCGTGATTTATGAACTCGCACACTGCTTTCTGGGATATCGTGTTTCTCCGCAATATCCTCGTTACTCATTTCGTTCATTGAATCTTCAAAAGTTTGTCTGGCCATATCGGAAAAGCTATTTTTTACATTATTCCAAGCCATGTTGGAGATATAACTCTTCCATTCGAGTTCGGCGATTTTATCGATCTCGGGCTCATTAATCATGTCCAGTGATGAGAGGACATTATCATAGCTCACGTTTTGTTGACTTTGGCGATTAGCTTTTGATTTGAAGTGATTGTATGTAGTGTTGCGAATGAGGACGCAGAGCCAAGTACGGAAACGACATTTTTCATTTTGGTATTCAAATTTGGGGAGGGCCTTCCAAACTTTGATAAGTACATCTTGAAGTAGGTCTTCACTGGTATTCATATCGACGCCAAAGCTACGAATAACTACGTAGATGTAACCCTCGTAGTATTTGACGAATTCATCCCAAGAATTTTCGTCTTCGGCCTTTTGCAATTTCTGCAAAAGTGTTTCTCTAGTATTGTATTTTTCGCTCATGAATTATCTCGTTTTTAGAAATTACGGAGTGAAGTAATAATTTGCAATGGGAATTATCGAGATGATTGACTTAATCTTGAAGCTTAAAGCGGAAATGATGGATTAAAGGATTGGGAAGGGGCATGCTGAAACTGTATTCCCAAGATTTACTTTTGTTATTGTAATCGCTTTGGTAAAAATCTGATTGCGAGCATTTCTCCCACCCTTTCGCTGTTTTGATTTCTAAAATACCTTTGCTTTTTGAGCTGATACCTGTGAATGTTACTGGCTGGAAAGCCAAGCCTTTTTCCAGACTGAACTCAGCACTATTGTTCTCGACTGCAATGACTAGGGGGCGTTTACGGATAATTGTTCCCTTCTTCATTTTAAGAGTTTGTTTATTTTGCTCGGCTTCACGTGAAATCATGGGCCAGTCATTTTCGAATTTTTTTAAGGCAAATTGGAGGCCTTGATTCGTGCCGTAATAATCTTTGAAGAACTGAGGGATGATAACCATTTCAAAGCATGCCTTGATGGTGTCGCCGGCTTTTAGTTCTTTAAGTTCAGGATTGAGGGTGATGTCGGCAATGGAAACTTGTCGACGTCCAAGATCGACACTGCGTTCACGAGCCCAAGCGGAAATTTTTTTGCCTTGTGATTGAGCTTCCCAGGAACGAATAATAATTCCGCGACTAGCGCCAGCACCACTCTTTTGCGGAGTTGCTTTATACATGGCAACCCAAGGATGTTTTTGATCAAGTTTGATGGCCGCACTTTTGTACTGATTTCCACCAGGAGAAGCCGTCCATTTTTTGATTAGAGTGGGACCATGTCCTACCGCAAATTCTTTTTCATTCGTGTAGTTGTATCTATCGGCACCTACTTGAAAGAGCACGAGGCGGTCAAACTTGATGTCTTTGAGGACTTTATATTCAACATTATAAATCCCACGGACAATATCATCGGTTCTTGAAAGTGATGCCGTATAAGAGAGCGTCGCGGCTCCACCTAGTAATTCGCTGGAATAATTGACTTCCGTGAGGAGAGGGCAATTGCGCAGATGACTCGTTTTAACTTTAACATGAGGGATTTGCTTGCTTTGACCACTTTGGTAAACTGAGAAAAATTCTCCTCCGCCCACATTATTGGTCCAACTCCACTTAGCATTACTTCCCATAGATTTAACCATGAGGGGACGGACATCAGTGATGGAAGTGGCCAAACCATGTTCTGGATCATAACAGATTGATTCTCCCCAAGCCCCCAAGGCGGACTGTTCCCAAAGGTGATTGCGATGACCTTTGTAACCTGTGAGAGAAAGTTGATTATGTGAGGCGGCAGGGAGTCCTTTCCATAAGGCATTGACACTGAGGTATTGGAATTTACGTGTTTGACCCGTAGGGATATTGAGAACAGTGAACCCACGATACCAAGTCCCTTGGAATTTATGAGCTTTGTCGCGGTGCCAATTTTTTGAAAGTTGAATGTGCTTTCCAGAAGGCAATTGATTTTCTAATAAGACAGCCGAGATGCCTGTAATGGGGCCTGTATCAGGTTTTTTTTGAAAGACGAGGCGGATTTGCTTATCTTGATCAGACTTGTTGCTGATTTTGAAATTAATAAGTTCTTCGCGCGCATTTTTAGCTTCAATACTTTTACCCACATTAATATGTTCGATATCCATGACATAGGCATCGAGTTCTTGATCGTAGTTTATGGGCACGGTTTGCTGCTTTGGTTTTTCTTGCAGAGCAGTGATGCCGATTTGCGAACTCTGCTGATGAATAAAAGCTTTCGAACTGGGAGTGATTTTAAACGCTAGCGAACCATTGCCTTGAATGATACTGAGTTGTTTTTCCTTTAGTCGAAACTTGCCCTTTTGTACACTGATGATAAAGCTTTGTTGCTGCTGATTAGAGATTTTTATTTCTTTATCAGATAGGTTTGTGATCTTATCAAAAGCTTTTAGGTCGAGCTCCCACTCAATTTTATCACAGTCTTTGAAGTCACTGAAAAAGTTGAGGCTACTCGGCCAAGCTGAGATTTGTAGGTAATCATTAGAGGCGACAGGAATTCCATTCCATTTAAGCTCTCTTAGAGTTCTGCGCTGAAAAAAACGGCCGCTCTCAATTAGATCACAGTTGTGCATATTCTCATTATCGATAAATCCTGTGAGTAAGTGATTTTGATTCTTGAATGTTTTGGTGATTTTAAAGTCTATGCTTGAACCCTGAGTATTATTGGCTTGCAGTGAACCATCACGCCAAGCTAAGTTGCCAATACCCAGATTTTCCGTAGAGAATTCAGCTAAAAAGTAATTGCTTTCCATGACGAACGCAGGCTTATTTTGACTGAGTTTTCCTTGCCAATAAGTTATACTCGAGTCTTTGTGATCGGAGTAAGCAAGTTGTGCAGGACTTGGTGCTTGTTTCTGAGGGGGAATAATTTGTACAGAACTGACTTTGTTATCACTGCAGGATAAAAAGCTAAAAAAGAAAAGGAGAAAGGTGAACCTAAGAGTCATGGTATTCCTAAAAAGAGATTAGTATCAACACTATTATAAACAATAAATTAACATAAGTGCTACAGGGAAATAGATGTTTCTGAGGATATTTTATCTATCTCAATATTTGCTAATAGATGTATACCCATATTGTCATTTAGCAAGAACCTAAATAGACAAATTAAGCTGCTCGGTTGCAGATCAATTTAATTCCTGATTTCAAAGGAAGGTGTAGATGGTCTACAGCTTAATTATCGCGTCAGTGATGAAAGCACAGGGGATGACTTATACTGAATTTGAGTATAAAGAGATTATAAGCTTTTGAGTAAGGATCTATCTATGCTAAGCGCATATTTTGTCTATGAAGACGCGCAAAGTATTCTTTACACTGAGTGAAGTTAGGGCGGTTTGCCGGGTCTTGATCGAGCATGAGTCTGAGGAAGGCAGGTAATTTCTTATCCTTAAATTCATCGAGGAAAGTGAGGCGCTCATTGGGGATGTCATCCATCTTTGTTTCAATGAAGGGGTATTTCCCAGTAATGAAAGCAATTGCTAGAATTCCTAGGGAATAAACTGCGGAAGCTCGTGTATGAACTTTATGGTAGACAGCTTCGGGAGCGAGGAAATATGCGGGTATGCCACGACTGATTTTCATGCGACTTAAAATGTCTTCACGCAGGCCATAATCACAGAGTACGCTATTACCATTGAGTTGCAGCATCACATCCGAAGCTAAAAAAGCTCCATAGCACTTATGATCTGACAAGTGTGCCGCAATAGAAGAAATTTGGCTCAGTGTAAGGGCTACTTGATCCTTGGGAAGGGCCCCGAATTTATCTAAATAGAGATTCATGCGATAAGGCGCATTATCTCTTTGGAAATAATAGGCCGTTTCATCTTCTGTGTAATGGATGGGAGTCAGGTAGTGCTCAACTTCCAGCAAGGAATATTTCGTGAGGATATCTTTAATATCGTCAAGAGTCGATGAAGGGTTGATTTTGTCGTATACAAGTACATCGCCATAATAATCATTGGCTTTGTTTTGAGCTCGAAAAATATTGATGAAATCACTTTCATAAATATGTTTGTCGTAAATGAATTTTTCGGTTTCGATGGGAATGCGAAACTTACTTGAGCAATGCGGGCATTGAACCTTTTCAAAGAGACTTGTGGTGCGAAATAGGCTTGCACCTTCACATTGAGCGCAGATTATTTCTAACTCAAAGACCTCTTGTTCATCAGCAAATTCATCTGAATTTTCAGTGATAAGACGATCAATATTATCCTTCGTTTCTTTTCCAGGAAGATAGAAATCGTCAGGTAATTCCATTTCTAATTGTGTGTGACGCCTTTTTAAAGGAGGTAGGGACGTGTGAAGGTTAAGACGTTTGAGTAAGCCATCTTTAGTACTTTCTTGATCAGTCGTTTCATTCATAATTCCATCCTTGCCTGCATAATAGTTGAGGACGCGTCACTACAGGAATGCTCTTTAACTATAGTTAAACGTTTTTATTAATAACATCATAATATGAAATAGGTTACAAATTTTTATACGCTCTAACAAGTGAGGTTCTTTGAATTTATTTGAATTTTAATATTTGTAAGGTGTAGAGTGATAATAATCAGTGATTTATACGATTTAAAAACAAAAAAAAGCTGGCCAAATTTTAAATTTGGCCAGCCTGTCACAAAACAGAAATGAATGTTAAATCATTTCACTATAACTGAGCTATGTACTTAGTTTCTAATGGCAGAAAGTGCCGCACTTAAACGAGCTACTGGAACTCGGTAAGGAGAGCAACTTACATAATTTAGGCCTGTTCTATGGAAGAAATCGATAGAAGCCGGATCACCACCATGTTCACCACAGATTCCGATTTTAAGGTTTTCAGAAGTATCTCTTCCGCCCTTAACACCGACCTGAACTAATTGGCCAACGCCACTTTGGTCCAGAGTTTGGAAGGGGTCATCTGGATAGACTTCAAAATTACCCGTACCAGTCATTGGGTCACTAACACCATTTTTATAGGTCGGCAAGAAATGATTGGCATCATCTCTAGAAATCCCCAGAGTCGTTTGCGTTAGATCATTTGTACCGAAAGAAAAGAAGTCGGCATGTTTGGCTATTTCACCTGCTTGTAGAGCGGCACGTGGGAGTTCTATCATTGTTCCCACAGAGTAATCAACTCTAGCATTGAGTTCGGCAAAGAGTTCTTCTGCAACTTTGTCGATTAACATGCGTTGGTGAATGAGTTCATTCTCATGCATAATAATTGGCACCATGATTTCTGGCTTGCAGGGAACTAAAGCACTATTTAATTCCAAAGCAGCTTCCAAAATAGCTCTGACTTGTACTCGAGTTAGTTCAGGTTTTAGGATACCTAAACGACAACCACGAAAACCGAGCATGGGGTTGTGTTCAGCCATGTCACCTAAACTAGCTGTGAGATCGTCTTCACTAACTTTTAATGCCTTAGCCGTTTTTGCTTTATCTCCATCATTATGAGGCATGAATTCATGCATCGGTGGATCGAGTAAGCGAACAGTCGCAGGGCGGCCATCAAGTGTTTTGAAAACAGCAGTGAAATCTTCCTTGAGGAAGTGTTCAATATGACTTAAAGCAAGGTTCTTGATTTCTTCGTCTTTCGCCAGCATAACTTGGCGAAGGAGTAAAAGGCGATCGTCGCTACTGAACATGTGCTCAACGCGGGCGAGTCCAATTCCTTCTGCACCTAAACTCAAGGCAACATTAAGATCTCGAGCTGTATCGGCATTAGTACGGATCTGCAAAGTTCTGTACTTATCAGCCCAAGCCATAATTTGCTGATAATGACGGCAAACTTCAGATTGATTTGGATCAATACATTTGTCAATAAAAGCCTGACTAATTTCAGAAGGAGAGGTTTCGATTTTACAGAAGAAAACTTCGCCAGTGCTACCATCAATAGAGATGTTGTCACCTTCTTTAATAGTTTCACCTTTATAGGTAATCGTTTTCAACTCTTCGTCAACGACTAAGCCAGTTAAACCACAAACACAGGGCTTACCAAATTGTCTGGCAACTACTGCCGCGTGAGAAGTGGCACCACCTCGAACGGTGAGTACACCCTCAGCAGCCATCATACCACCAAAGTCAGAAGGAGAAGTATCAGTACGAACGAGTACGCAAGGGAAACCTTGCTTTTTGTACCATTCGGCTTTGGTAGCACTAAGAGCAACTATGCCTGACGCCGCACCAGGACCCGCATTTAAGCCAGCACCCATGAGCTTGTCTTTTGCTTTGACTTTGTCATCGGCGTTAAATATAGGAGAGAGCATTTGTTCAATAGAAGCAGGTTCGATGCGACCAAGAGCTGTTTTCTCATCGACTAAACCTTCTTTCACCATATCGACTGCAATTTTTACTTGTGCAAAACCACTGCGTTTACCATCACGAGTTTGTAAGATGTAGAGTTTTTCTTCTTCAACCGTGAATTCCACATCTTGCATGTCAGTATAATGTTTTTCTAAAGTCTCAAAAACCTGCGTTAGCTCGATATAAGTTTCAGGCATGAGCTCTTCCATAGACTGGCCTTGTAAATCCTTAGCTTTTGCGCTTTCCGCAGAGATAGGTAATGGAGTGCGAACACCAGCAACCACATCTTCACCTTGTGCATTGATTAGGTATTCACCAAAGTATTTCTTTTCACCAGTAGAAGGATTACGAGTGAAGGCAACTCCAGTTGCAGAAGTCTCACCTTTATTACCAAATGCCATAGCTTGAACATTTACGGCTGTACCCCAATCAGAAGGAATGTTTTGAATCTTTCTGTAGAGAACGGCACGATCTGTATTCCAAGAATCAAAAACGGCTTCAATAGCAGCGTAAAGTTGATCTTGTGGTTTTTGCGGGAAGGCTTCACCACTAAGTTTTGCATAGAGCTCTTTGAGTTCAAGGCAGATTTCTTTGAGTTGATCAACACTGAGCTCAGTATCTTGCTCAATACCAGCTTTAGCCTTATTGGCTTCAATGATATGTTCAAAATCTTCACCGTTTAAGCCTTTAACAACATCGGCATACATCACAATAAAGCGACGGTAAGAGTCGTAAGCCATGCGAGCATTATTTGTTTTTGCAGCTAAACCCTGAACAGCAAGATCAGTTAAACCTAAGTTGAGGACAGTGTCCATCATACCAGGCATACTTACTCTAGCGCCAGAACGGACAGAGACGAGTAGAGGATTAGCTTCAGAACCAAATTCAGTTCCCATTTGTTCTTCCATTAGGCGAACAGCTTGGTCAACTTCAGTTTTTAGATCTGTAGGGAGTACACGTCCCTGTTCGTTATAAAATGTGCACATGGTGGTTGGAATGGTAAAGCCTGGAGGTACCGGAATACCTATGGATGCCATTTCAGCAAGGTTGGCACCCTTGCCCCCCAAGAGGTTTTTCATGGATGCATTACCATCGTTGTTAATTTTTCCGAAATGGTAGACCCTGAATGGATTGATTTCAGTTTCGGCCACTGTGTTGATGTCAGTTTGGACCTGTGTTTTCATCATTTGTTCCTTGGTTGGGTGTATCGTCTGATACATTTTTCAGCGTGAGCTGAGGTTTTATAATAGGCTGGAGATCTCTTGATCACCTCTTAGCCAAAATTGCCGTAGCAAAAAGTGTATTTTAAACATGCTTATTTTGTTCCTTATGTCATAAATTTATGACACAAGACTTGTTTTGAGCATTTTGTAAAGAGCTTTTTATCACCTTAATCAAATTTTTATTGTTTTTTAGTTTATGACATAAGAAACGAGAATAAAGAAGGGGTGTTACAGTTTTTTTTGGAAAAAACTTCAAACTTTATTTTTTTCGGATAAACACCTTCTGTAAAAGGTTTCCTGAGTTAGGATTCGTGTTAAAACCAGTTATTTACAGAAAACAATGAATGATAAAAGTTAGGGCGAATTCAAAGGCAGTGCAATAACATTCTCCATGCGGGTACACATGGAGAAATTTTATTTTAATTTCATTTTATGTGGGAAAAAATAAGAATTGTGGGGAGATAGTAAAAAGGCACTTTACATTGTTTGTTTAAACATAGAAAAAATCAGAGTTTTAATGGATAATCACAATCAGGAAACATTTGTTATTCTCCTTGGTCAGGTACAACCCGACCTAAGGCGTTATATATATTCCCTTTGTCACAACATGGGTGATACGGAAGATATTTTTCAAGAGACATCTTTGGCGCTTTGGCGCAAGTTTGAGACTTATGATAAATCTCAGCCTTTCCTCAATTGGTCCTTTCGCTTTGCTTATTATGAAGTGATGAAATTTAGGGAGAAGAGTAAAAAACGTCAGCTCTTATCTGAAGAAACCTTAAAATTACTCTCCGAAGAATGCCAGAAATCTCAGGATATTAAGAAAGAGCACGAACGTTTTTTGAGTGATTGCGTGACTAAGTTGGCGAGTGATGAACAAGAATTAGTGAATATGCGTTATTCGCAAAAAATGACCGTAGTTAAAATGAATCAGCATTTTGGTGAAACAGGCAAGAAAATTTATCGTGCCCTAGAGAGGATTCGTTTTAAGCTCTATGCATGCATTGATAATAAATTGGAAAGCGAGGGCTTGAAATGAATTTGGAAACACGACTTAAACAGCTTGTTTCAGGCCTTCTGGATGACAATTTATCTAAGGAAGATGCTAAGGAATTGGATCAATTACTAAAGGACAATGAAGAAGCAAGGAAGATTTATCGTCGCATGATGGATATGGAAATGAGCCTTCATGAGAGTGCTGACTTTGAGCTTCCCTTCCAGGATTTACCTGAGCCAGAAGAAATGCCCGATAAATTTAGAAGTACTCGCTTTCAGTTACATGTCTTTCAGGCAATTGCAGCTTGCTTGGTCACAGCTTTAATTATCAGCCTCTCAGTAAAATCATCAAAAATAGAAACTCCAGCAAGAGTTCAGCTTCCTCATGTGAAAAATGAAATCGAAGCGATTTCTTTGGCAAAGATTGCTGACTTGAGTCAAGATGTGCAATGGCAAGGGACAAAGCGTAAGCTAGAAGAGATGATTTTTGAAGAAATATTAGAAATTGATTCTGGTATGGTCCTGCTTCGCTATGAAAATGGCGCTGAGATTAAGTTAGAGGGACCATGTCGATATGAATTGAAGTCATTGACTTATTCGAAGCTCGCCTATGGTTCTTTGGCCGCTAGAATTCCGCAAGCGGCACAAGGTTTTACTGTTGATTCGCCCACGGCTTCAGTGGTAGATTTGGGGACAGAATTTTCCATGTTGGTAAAAGAGGATGGTGAGACCGAAGTTTTTGTTTTTGAGGGTGAAGTTGAAACCTCATTGATTGGTGAAGATGGGAACTCCTTAAAACATGCGCGACTTTCAAAAAATGAAGGGGTCAAAATCGGCAAGGATCTCGAATTGCTTGACGAAGTGAATCACGCATCAAGTTTTATACGCATGGATGCACAGGATAATCCTCCGATAGATATTAGCCCTGCTTATGTACAAGCTGTAAGTAACGATGATCCGGTGGCTTATTGGCGTTTTGAGCAAGGCCGTGAATTTTTAAATGAAAAGAGCGAGCTCTATCCCATGAGTTTTGAAAATGGTTTGGAAGCCCTTGATGGTTTCCTGTCTTTCCAGCAAGATAATGAGCATTTTATCCAAGTTGATTCCCCGATTGAGGGGATTAATTCGAACGGCTACAGTGTGGAGTTTTGGATTAACCCTGATGAGTATAGAAGTCAGATGTCATTGCTGTCCTTTGTTCTACCCGGTAAACCAACATGGCACTTGTTGTATACATCCTTGACAGGGAAAAATGACGGTCTTCGACATTCTCCATTTAATGTACGTATGTCGAGCCGTTTTCCAGCTGCCAATGGCAGTGGGCACAACTGCTTCTCCAATCAAAAATTTGAGCTTCAAGAATGGAGTCATTATGTATTTGTCAAAGATGAAGAGAGTTTGAAGATATATATAAACGGTGACTTAGCTAACTCCGTGGCGACTAATTTGGGCTCGGATGATCAAGCCTATCAGCTTTGTTTTGGAAGAATCGATCCAGAAAGAAGTATGCGCTATTTCGTTGGCCAAATGGATGAGCTGGCGATCTATAATTATCCTTTGACAGCACAACAAATCCAATCGCATTTCCATGCGCAATCAAAAGTGCATTCGAACTAGATTCTAGTCTTATTAAAAGGCGAAGACAACTTTGATTTAGCGTAATGGTATTGAACACTAAGCTTCTGTTTGGTTTTTTTGACTAAAATAATATTTTATATCTATGCCACGGATACTTTTTTGAAAATCATTAACACTTTGTAATTGGTGGATAGATGAATTAGAAATGAAAAAAATCACAGAACAATACATCGGTTGATAGGGATTTTGATGCCCCACTGAGTTTGTGGACACGTGCTACGGATGATTAAGCTACTTGCTTTTACCCTGACTAAAAAATCCTGCTAGAGTCAAAATTCCAAAGAGACTCAACCAAATAATGTGAAAAGTCTTTGATTGTGAGACGAGGATGTTCTGCTCTAAAATATCGTGCATCGAGAGGATGAGAAAAAAGCTGTGCGTAAAAAGTGCGGCTCCATATAGCGAAGTGATGAGAACGATGACTTTGTCTTTCATCAATGCAGCAATCATTCCCAAGAATAGAGAAAGAGTTATGGTCGCCGCCATGGGTAACCAATCCGGATCATGAGGGACAAAGCCCTGAATAAAGGGGTAGAGCATGAAGGCACTCGAGGCGCCAAGGATAAAAGTCCCAGCACCATGCACAACTTTTGAAAGCCAGAGGCCGAAAATCGCTAGTAGACCTGCAATTGTACAGGGTATCCATAGAGAACTATCATTGATTTGAATTCCGATTAACCAACCCAAAAAACCTAAACTCAAAGCACAGGCAATAGCCAAAAGTGCTTTGAATAACTTTAAACCTTTAAAAATAAATAAAAGGGCAAGTAGGGGGAGGGTGTAAATGATCCAGGAATCGAGTTGATCAATGACAGTTTCCATCAGTTTATTTGTCCATTAAGCTCTCTACTTGTACGTAGAGACTTGGGAAAATAGCATCAGGGTCGAATTCATTATGTTCATCATCGACAAATTGCTGGTAAACTTCCATGGGAACAGAGAGGGTCTGTTCGGCCTTGCCAGTTTTACGAGCCATTAAAGTGAATTCCAAATGATCATTCTCTGTCGTGTTGAAATCATAATAGAGGTCTTGTAATGGCCACACGGCATCGCCATTGCGGTACATGACGAATTTGATGTACTCCATAATACGGTCATCAATATTGTTGATGTAGGCGGCAATCTTTTCAATGAATTGATTGCGATCTAAAACAAGGCGAGCTTCGGGGTCGAGTTCAGGAGGAAGCTCTGAAGCCATTTCATCGAGAACAATCTGCATTTGCTTTTCTGTTTCACGCCAATCTTCACCCTCAGCACGAGGTTTGAAAAAGATGATGAATTGACCATCTTCACTGCGGAAAGTTATGGGAGTTTGTACGTGAAATTCAATGGCACATTCATGGCAATTGACGCGGTTTAATGAACCTTCAAACAGTTCTTGGATTGCAGAGCTTTGTTCATGAATGGAATCAACGATCTCGTATTCGATGGGAGCTTCACAATTGGGACAGCTAATTTGGTTTTCCATAGAAATGGGGACTTCTTTTTAGTTTTAAAATATTGTGATTTAATATGTATAGAATCGCCAAAATTTAAAGGGGGGAGCAGGAGATTTTAATGAGTCCTTGCATGAGCTAGGAAATTATGGTATCTTAAGTAATTTTTTAATTAAAAGGAAGCGAAAATGGAAATTGAATTATTAACGGGTTTATGCATCGGCATTGGTTTGAGCGCCGCATGTGGTTTTAGAGTATTTGTTCCCATGTTGGGTGTTAGCCTTGCGTCACGTGCAGGGCATATGGAATTGGGCTCAGGTTTTGAATGGTTAGGTGGTGATCTAGCTATGATCGTTTTATTGATTGCGACTATTTGTGAAGTCGCGGCCTATTTTGTGCCATGGGTAGATAACTTACTCGACACAATTGCGGCTCCCGCAGCAGTTGTAGCAGGCACAATCCTAACTGGCGCGATGACGGGTGAAATGAGTCCAGTTCTTAAATGGTCATTGGCCTTAATTGCTGGTGGTGGCGCAGCCGCTACAGTGCAAGCTGTGACGACTGTCGTTCGCGGAACTTCCACAGTGACCACTGGTGGTATAGGAAACCCCGTGGTAGCGGCAGGTGAACTTGCCGGCGCAACTGGCGTGACACTCTTAGCCGTATTTGTTCCCATTGCCGCAGTTATCCTTGTCATGGCAGCGCTCATCTATCTCGGTTTCCGAGTGATGAAGAAAAAGCCAAAGACAGAATTAGCTCAGCAATCCCCCGCGTAGAACTTCCTACACAGATACAAAAAAAGCCTCCGAGATTGGAGGCTTTTTTATGGGCTAGAACTGAGGTCTACTCGATGATAAGTGCTATTGATACGCCTTCGCGAGCTTCGCTGAATTCTAGATCATGTGAGTCGAAACTAACTTCCTGAGAACGAGCGGCCGCTTTTAATTGGCCGGGCTCAGCTTGCAAGAGGCGCAAGTAATCACCTTCCGCTTTCACCACAATGGCTTGAACGGGAGATTTTGATTTGAGTCCATTAGCCTGCTTAATAGGAAGAATAACTTTTTTGATGTCTGCCACAAGCTCAGTTCTGAGGAGGGCATCTTCATCCATTTTTACAGCAAGCTTAAAGCGATCATTGGAACCTTCCCAAGGCTTGGCAACAGATACTTTTGCGAGCTCAGCAATTTTACAAACACCGCAAAGATCTTCGACAATGAGGTCAATGAGGTTTTTGTCTTCTTCGCTGGCTTCAACGCTGAGGGTCTCAACGGCGAGCTTCATGGAGTAATTGTTCTTAGATTTGTAAGTTCTGACTAAAGTCACGAGCTCAAGCAGTAGGGCGCCGGCTTTTTTACCAGTTTCGCAAATCGCATCGGTAGGTACGCTCGGAAGAAGTGAGATGTGAACTGACTTGTCACCTTCGCGTTCACGGAAAACATCTTGGTAGATCTCTTCACAGATGTGCGGCATGTAAGGAGCAAAGAGTTTAATAATGCCGAGTTGGATATTGTAGAGAGTCCAACGAGCAGCTTTTGCGTCTTCAGCATTTTCGTCGCCATAGAGACGGTGCTTCACCATTTCGATGTAGTTATCGCAGAAGTCAGACCAAAAGAATTGCTCTAAAGCATTACGAGCCGGGAAGAATTCGTATTTTTCGAAAGCCTTGTGGTAAGCTTTGATTACTTCGTCAAAACGAGTCAGAACCCATTTGTCCACTGCCGTTAGGGTCGGCATAGGCGCAGAAGCATCGAAGTTTTCTAGAAAACCTTCGGCAAAGCGAGTTGAGTTCCAAAGTTTTGTGAGCAGCTTGCTGGAACCTTCGATTTCATCTTCATCAAAAGCAATGTCAGTTCCAAGTGTACCAGAAGAAGCCCAGTAACGGATTTGGTCGGCACCATGATTGGCGATCATCGCAAGTGGAGAGAAGCGATCGCCATCTTTTGATTTCGAGATCTTAGATTTGCGGGCAAAGGCCTTGCCTTCGACTTTTAGAGCTTCAACCTGCTGATCTTTCTTAATGACGTGGCCAGAGATAACCGCATCTTTCCAAGGGACATCATTGAAATGGAAGTAAGACTTCACAATAGTGTAGAAAGCCCAAGTACGGATGATGTCGTGAGCCTGAGGGCGCATGGACATGGGACGGATTTGTGGGAGCTCATCTTCTTCACCCCAACGTGAATTGAGTTCAGGCGTGCTAGAGGAAGTGGCCCAAGTATCGAGTACGTCGGCTTCAGGGATCAATGTTTCAGGATCATAGCCTTTGCAATCGAGAGGCTTATCCACGAGTGGGTTGACGGGGAGCTGCTCGGGAGATGCAGGAACGACGGTGCCATCAGGGGCGTACCAAACGGGGATGGGGACACCGAAATAACGCTGACGTGAAATCGCCCAGTCCCAACCGAGGTTTTCGACCCAGTCACGGTAACGCTTGCCCATGAAAGATGGGAACCAATTGACTTTTTCCCCCTGTGCAAGGAGCTCTTCTTTGTGCTCAACAACTTTAATGAACCACTGTTTCGTGGGAAGGTATTCTACAGGAGTGCCACAGCGTTCGTGAGTATTGACAACGCGAGTTTCGGCAGCGAGGTGTTCTTGCTTGAAAATGATATTTTCTTCTTTGAGTTTCGCTATGATCGCAGTGCGCGCTTCGTCAATCGTGAGGCCTTCGAATTCACCAGCACGTTCATTCATCACTCCTTCGAGGCTAAAACAAACGTTCATGTCGAGCTCGTGTTCACGCCACCAATCGATATCGGTAACATCACCAAAAGTACAGCACATAACAATACCAGTACCTTTTTCGGGATCGGCTTTCTCGTCGGCAAGAATTTTTACTTTGTGACCAAAGAGGGGGACAATGGCATCTTGGCCAATGAGGTGTTTATATTTTTCATTCTCGGGGTGAATGAACATAGCTGCACAACCGGGAAGTAACTCGGGACGAGTTGTCGCAATCGGAATATCTTCGCCATCAGCACTCTTGAAATTGAGGTAGTTGAAAATTGTACCTTTGTTGACGTCATCAACTTCCGCTTGGGCAAAAGAAGTCTGACACTTTGTACACCAAAGCGTGGGGCTTTGATTATATTTGACTTTGTCACGCTCAAGAAGATCGAGGAATGAACGCTGAGAAATGCGCTGTGATTTTTCGCTAATAGTCGAGTACGCGCTCTCCCAAGCACAGGAAAAACCAAGGCTTTGCCAAAGTTCTTTAAATTGAGCACGGTATTTTTCGGAGACTTCTTCACAGTTTTTGACGAAGTCCGCACGTGGCATCTCTGAACCTTTGATGCCTTTTTCGCGTTCAGTGAGGATTTCGGTAGGTAAGCCATTGTCATCAAAACCAAAAGGATACATGACATTTTTTCCGAGCATGCGCTGGTAGCGCGCTACGATCTCGGCTTGTGTGTAAGAGAAGACGTGGCCGATGTGAAGTTTACCTGAAACGGTGGGTGGGGGTGTATCGATTGAAAAGGTTTCTTTATCTGATTTCTCATCAAAGGCGTAGATGCCTTCTTGATCCCAGAATTGCTGCCATTTTTTTTCACTTTCTGCAGCGCTGTAATTGTTGGACAAAGCCATGGTTATATCTCCGAATAAATTTAATCGCGCTAAAGTAATGCACTTGAACGGGATTGAAAATTATTCATTTGATTTTGTAGGTAATTCTGGCTTTTAAGTAGGTGAGTCTAAAAGAACTAGGAGTTTTCTTATGATTTATTTTACTAACTCGTGTCATTTATATCATGAGCTTACGATAATTATTAGCGACTGAAAAACTCTAGCAGAGTTTAGTTAATGATTGAAATTAAGAAGGATAGGTAAATGCGCTTCATTACTTTATTGATAACTGTTTTATTTATAGCTAATAGTTCTTTGGCTAAAGATTTAATTAAAGACCCTCAATTTAAAAAGTTTAAAGATTATTGGTGGGTTAAACCGCATAATGAATATCAGTCTTATAAGCCAGTAATTAAAAAGGGAGTTTTTGCAGTTACGACAAAGCATACATCAGAATCACATTATTACGGTCTCGTATGCCCAGTTGAAGACTTGCGTGAAGGTAAGAAGTATAAATTGACTTTCGAGATGAATTGTGAGGGTGACGGGATGGTGAACATCTGTGCACGTACCACAAAGCAAACTTCGGGTAAGAAGAATAAAGGTAAGGCAAAAACAAAGAATAAATTGGTGACCTTGGGGCTAGCCCACAAAGAGGAAGATCTCCAAAGTGGCTGGAAGAAGTATACTTGTGAGTTCACTGCGACGGAAAACCCGAACTCCGATCAAGTTCCCGCCATAAAAATCCTCATTGGTGAATTCCAGGGCACAGTAGAAATCCGCAAGATGTCCCTACAAGAGAACGCTAGTGGTGATGCTGGTGGCAAGAAGGGGAAAGTCAGCGTTAGAGATATCTAAAATTTTTTAAATATTTCCTTTTTTGAGCCCGCAAATTTGCGGGTTTTTTATTTGACTATGGGCAAGATTATTCGAGATGGATGCTCTTTGGAGAGCATAATAGTGTTATTGGCAATAGGGGAATTGTTGAAGTTCATGACGGGCTTATAAGTATTGGGATGAACTTCGTATTTGGGACTGTTACTACTGGAAATATGAACTGCGAGTTTATGTCCTTTGTTAAGGACATAAGCGGTACTCCACATATCCATAGTAAGTTTGTAGACTTTTCCTTTTTGAATTTTGGACTCTTTATCGAAACCATCGTGGAAACGCATCATGATAATTGAATCTCGCAAGATAGCTTGATAGCCATCTGGGTAGACGTCGATAAGTTTGGCCGTGAAAGTCGTGTCTTCCACATCGGTTTTGACAAAGAGTTCAGCAAAGATTTTGCCTGTGATTTCCAATGGGCTATCCAAAGTATTTGAACTGAAACGCAAAATGTCCTTGCGATCTTTGTGAACTCTTTGATCCTTAGGTCCTACACCCGTGTGAATGAAAACGTCACCCCCTTGTGAAGAAACGGGATTACGAGGATCGTACTTGAAAGTAAGAGAAGCTTTTTTTACTTGGGGTTTGGCTTGACTGAGTGAACCATCTGCATGCATGTAATACGATTCTTTGCTATGGGGAACAGGCCATACATTGGTCATTTTATACTTATTGCCGGGGGCATTAGGGTCAATGGAATCTCCCATTAGGAAATAGACCATTCTGGATTCGCCTGCGACAGCACCTTTTAAAGTTTTACTAATGTCGGGAAGTTGCCACTGCGGGGGGACGGGGCGCATGGGTGGTTTGCGACCAGTCATATTGCCGTGTCCAGAGGCATCCATTTGAATGATGATATTGCCATTTTTTCCAAAGGCTTCGAGGTAATCGAGTGCGGATTCCGCAAAAATGTCGTACCAACCGGTTTTTGCAATAAAAATAGTCTGCTTATTATTAGAGGCTTTTTTAACAGTTCTATCATAAGCTTTTTGGTCAAATAGGGTGATTGTTGGTTTTGGCCATTGTGGGATGGGAATGCTGCGTTGGCAAAGCCAGTTATACATTTCACGGCGTACACCGTTGTGGTAGGTCCAGTATTTGTAGGCATTGCCCCCGCTAACGGTTGTGTAGACGGTGCTGAGTGCGTGATGCTTGGATAAATAGGCCATGTAAGCACAGAAGCCATGACCACTTTGACCGATCACACCCACTTTGCCGTTGCTGAATTTCTGTTTCGATATCCAGTCAATAGTGTCGTAACCATCGTGGATCTCATTATCAAAGCTTCTAGCATCAAAAGTACCCTTGCCCTCGGATTCGCCATCACCTCTTGGATCTTGGCATATGAAGACGAGTTTTTGACCTGTGAAGCGATGGGCATTGTGAAAGGCGGCGCCCCAAATCCCGTAAGCTGTACGGCAGAGGACTGCTGGTGCAGGGCCTGCATTTGTGGGGATGAAAATGCCGGTAGCTAGTTTAACACCATCGCGCATGGGGATCATTTCACGCTTAAAGGTGTAATTACCCCCCAGTTGCTTGCTTATCGTCTCGATACAATATTTTTCTCTTTCTTCATAAGTTAAAATACCATCCTTATTCTGGTCCGAGTTCGGGTGCTGCTTCATGAAAATCGCCCCGCCAGGGAGAGCGTTTGGAAGTGATTCTTTTACATCCTTTGCGAAACTCGCATAAGTTAGTGTCGCTAGTAAAAACAACGTGAATATTTTAGCTGTATGAGTTGCCATTCTTGTTTATTTCCTTATTAATGCCGATGATTCTCATACTTGTTTAACTGCAATATGAGACGCGCTGTTACAGCTTTAAAGTTTTTAATGATTCTATCACTCATTCATATATGTACTGAACCGATTTGGTTTTATCGTAGTTTTCAGATTTTTAATTAGAGAGAGTACAATTAGAATCTTATTTAATATCAATATTCAATAAAACATTTGAACAGATCTCCTTTTAGGGGCTACTTTAGGTTGAATGTCATTAAACAGGAAATAGAGCTTTGCAAGAAATCACCCATCATCATATTATGATCTTTTTCTTCAGTCTCGCCTTACTTATTGGTTTGGCGCGAATCTTAGGAGAGTTTTGTAAGAAAATTGGCCAACCTTCTATTTTGGGGGAGATTGCTGCCGGGATTCTGTTAGGTCCAACTGTATTCTCTTATATTGCTCCAGACTTACAAGCAACACTTTTTCCTTCCTCGGGGCCTCTTTATGTAACTTTTGAATTTATTGGGATGCTGGCGATTACGCTATTTATGCTGATTGCCGGTATGGAAGTCGATCTTAAATGTTTGAAACGCCAAGCTAAGCCTGCAACGGTTGTGGGGATTAGCAGTATGGTATTGCCTTTTGCAGGTGGTTTCGCATTAGTTTATTTATTTCCAAAGACTTTTGATACGCAAGAAAAAACTTTTGTAACGGCATTATTTATGGCGACAGCTTTGGCCATCTCTGCCTTGCCGGTTATAACAAAAATATTAATGGACCTCAAACTCATTAAAACTGACCTCGGGGTCACTATTGTAGCTGCGGCAATTTTTAATGATTTGACCGGTTGGATGATTTTTGCGATTGTCCTAAGTTTGATGAGCGATACCTCAGGTGGCTTCCCGTGGGAAACAATTGTTGGGATAGTGGTGGCCGGAATATTTATGCTGACTATTGGTCGCAAAATTGTTTTAGCTTTAATTCCAAGAGTTCAGGCGCATGCTTCTTGGCCTGGCGGTATGATGGGCTTTGTGCTTACAGGCGCACTTCTTGCTGCAGGTGTGGCAGAATGGATAGGCGTACACGGCATTTTCGGCAGCTTTCTTTTTGGTGTAGCGCTGGGAGATAGTCCCCATTTACGTTATCAGACGGAAGAATATATGGAAAAGTTTATTTCATTTATCCTTACCCCGATTTTC
This sequence comes from Lentisphaera marina, assembly GCF_028745505.1. GTDB lineage: Bacteria > Verrucomicrobiota > Lentisphaeria > Lentisphaerales > Lentisphaeraceae > Lentisphaera > Lentisphaera marina. The sequence goes on from NZ_JAQZZL010000001.1 coordinate 908,947, forward strand.
TTTGCAACCATTGGCCTGAAAGTTAACTTCTTAACGCATTTTGATCTCTTTGCAGTAGTCATTTTACTCATTGTGGGTTCAATCACAAAAATCCTTGGTAGTTATATGGGTGCGAAATTTTGTGGTATGAGCCGCAGGGAATCGTGGGCTCTAGGTTGGGGTATGAATGCCCGTGGCGTTATGGAAATTATTTTGGCGATTATTGCCTTAGAAGCGGGCGTGATTAATGATACTGTTTTTGTGGCTGTAGTGATCTTGGCCTTATTTACGTCCATGACGTCGGGTGCCTTGATGAAGATCAGTTTAAAGCGCCGTTCTAAGGCTTCGGTTGCGACCAGTTTTAGTCGTGGAGTATTTGTTTCCGATCTTAAACACCCCGCACCCGCACATGTAATTAAAGATATGGTTTTGCAATTAAACTTAAAGCATGAGTCGCAAGCTGACATTATTCAAAGCACAATTAGTCGTGAGCAATTGATGTCGACTGGTTTAGAGAATGGTTTAGCTGTCCCACATTGCCGAACGGACTTGGTGAAAAAACCGATTTTATTGATTGGGATTCATGAAAATGGTGCAGATTTTGATTGTTTTGATCATGGCAAAGCTCATGTGATTGCTTTGATTATAACCCCTCTCAATGACCCTGAAAGTCAGTTGGAATTGATTAGTATTTTGGCGTCGCATTTTTCTTCCAAGGAAGAGATGGCTAAGGCAATGCAATGTAAATCCAAAGTGGATATGCAGGCCATCCTCAATGCCGCTGACGAAATGGCCGATAAACACACTTAGGTACCCAACTGTTAGATAAAAAGTGATTTTTTTTTCTCAATCACCAATAATATTTTTAATTCATGCGTTTTATCACTATAAGAACAAAAAATATAGAGTTGAACTTGAGTGAAAGAATTATTTGCCAAAGAACATTTTTATCGAGATGTAGTAATGAATGAGAGTGACTTACTAAATCAAATTAAAAATGGAGATGAAAACGCTTTATCGGAATTGATTGCTTTACATCAAGAGTCGATGATTGCTTATCTTTATTGTTTGAGTGGTGATCTTGAGTTGAGTAAGGATATCTGTCAAGAAAGTTTTCTTAAACTCATTAAACGTCCTCCTTTAATTATTCTCGGTAAGAGTTTACGCTCATGGTTATTTCGCGTATCTCGCAATAAATATATGGATCATTGTCGGCGTCAAAAAATGGCATTTTCTGACTTGAGTGAAGGTTTGGATTCCGATGAAAGATCACCTGTCGCAAATATGATTCAATTTCAACAAAAAGAAAAAATCCTTATGTGTTTAGAGGAGTTGCCTCAGACTCTAAAAGAAACTGTTGAATTACGTATCTACGAAGAAATGAACTTTCGTGAAATTGCCGAAAAGACAGGTGCTCCCTTAGGTACCGTTTTATGGCGGATGCAAAAAGCCATGAAACTCCTTAAACCAAAGTTACGTGAGGAGAGATTATGAATAAACAAGATTTTCGTTTGGATAATGCGCGCTTTTTAGAACTGAGAAATGAATTGCGAAAACCGCAAAAGCATCATCAGAAAATCATTATTCCTACTAGCGTGCTTGCATTACTTATAGCTTGTTTCGTCTTAGTATCACAATCCAATAAAACAGCATATGAGCTTGCTCCTTCAGCAGATACAGACCGAAAGTTATATAATGAATTAGCTGAATTTGAGAAAGAATTCGAACACAAGTTTAAAGAGAAGAAGCAAGAGCCTCAAGCTAGAAAAAAAAATCAACGTTGGAAAAAAAACAAGTCAATAAATTTGGCTAAAAAAATGGCAGACACTCGCCTGCGATTAAAGAAATTAAAAAATAAAATCAATAGTTAAAGGACTTAGAAATGAATAAATTATTTATCCTATTTGTATTATTTTTCTCAAGTATGGGAATGCTTTTTGGGAATGATCTGAAGCCAGATACAACTCAAACAAGACTTGTTTTTGAAGAAGAGGAAGAACATGACGAGGATGAGCATGACGACGAGGATGAGCATGAAGATGATGAAGATGAGCATGACGACGAAGATGAGCATGACGACGAAGATGAGCATGACGACGAAGAGGAATTTGATGAAGAAGAATTTCAGAAATTTTTAAAGGATCATTTTGGCTTTGCAGAGAAACTAGGCAAGCAATTGCATGAAGATGAACACGAGGAGTTCATTGAAGAAATTGAAGAGCTTTACCTGGCTTTTAAAGAAGAACGAGACGATGAGCGTGAAACCATTGAGCTCAAAATTGAGTTAATGGAAATCCAATCCTATTTAATGGGGGAGTTGATTCGTCAGTCAAATAATCAAGAAGAGAGGCAGTCACTAAGTCGTAAATTGGCGGAACACTTAAATATTCTTTTTGATTTAAAGTTAAAGTCCTACCATATGGAGATGAAAGACTTATCAGAAGAAATCAGAGAAATGCAGAAAATGATTGAGAAACGGAAACATCTCAAAGGGAAAATCATTGAAATGCAAATGTTTAAACTAACGAACGAAGACGAAGTTCTAGAGTGGTAAATTTCTTAGCCGATCACGATTTTAAAATGTGACATGACAAGGTGATAGGTGAAGCCCCATAAATTGGTTCCTTCAATATCAATACAAGGAAAGTCAAAGTTCGGATAGAGCTTTGACTTTTTCTTTTTTTGGTGAAATTGCGATTGTCGCAAGTAGGAAAGTGGCACCCAATAAAATTCGCTATGCTCACGGAGGTCTAAAGTGATTGTTGGCTTCTTCTCTAGTTCAAAGAAATAGGCTTGGACCCACATGGGCCTCCCAACTTTTCCCCCAGCAGAAAGTAAATCGAGTTCGAGAGCATCACTTGTCGACAAATGAATGGCGCATTCCTCGCGAGTTTCGCGAATAGCGGCATGCAAAGCAGATTTATCTTCGGGATCAATTTTTCCTCCAGGCAAAGAAAGATGCCCCGACCAAGGATCCTTTTCATTTTTACTTCTTTTGAGAATGAGGACTTCTTGTTGACAAAGAATTAAACTGACTGCGGCATTTGGAATCATGTTTTAGTTTAAACTTTACTAATAAATCTACAAGAGAGTCTGAAAGATAAATTTACGCGGAGTCGCAGAGCCACAGAGAATGGAGATAAAGAAACTTGATGCTAATTGGTCGATTTCTTTAAATAGAACTCAGCGTCTTAGCGCCTCTGCGTGAGATTAGAAAAGAGTTTGTACGTGCTTAGAATTATATAGGCTCTTGCTAATTTTCACTTCTTTTGAGAATGAGGACTTCTTGTTGACAAAGAATTAAACTGACTGCGGCATTTGGAATCATGTTTTAGTTTAAACTTTACTAATAAATCTACAAGAGAGTCTGAAAGATAAATTCACGCGGAGTCGCAGAGCCACAGAGAATGGAGACCAAGAAACTTGATGCTAATTGGTCGATTTCTTTAAATAGAACTCAGCGTCTTAGCGCCTCTGCGTGAGATTAGAAAAGAGTTTGTACGTGCTTAGAATTATATAGGCTCTTGATAATTTTCACTTCTTTTGAGAATGAGGACTTCTTGTTGACATAGAATTAAACTGACTGCGGTACTTGGATTCATTTTTTAGTTTAAACTTTACTAATAAATCTACAAGAAAGTCTGAAAGATAACTTCACGCAGAGCCACAGAGAATGGAGACCAAGAAACTTGATACTCAATTGTTGATCTCTTTGCATAGAACTCAGCGTCTTAGCGCCTCTGCGTGAGATTAGAAAAATGTTTGAAAGTGCTTAGAAGTATATAAGAGTAAGCTAAATTTCATTAAAAAACACTTAGAAAATTCGCGATGATCAAAGTCGATGAAATGGTGTGATTCCCCATGGAGAAGCTTAGAGTATTGTAGATAAATTGGCACTGGGGAATATGCCATAGTAATTTACCTGTAAATTTAAGGAGGAAAAACTAATGGACTTAAATACTTTAAGTGGAGAAATAATAAGTGCATCGATCTTTGTTCACAAAAATTTGGGGCCTGGCTTACTTGAATCTGTATATGAAAGTTGTCTGACTTATGAGTTGCGAGATAGAGGCTTTAAGGTCGAGACACAAATAGTAGTGCCCGTGGTTTATAGAGGTATGATTTTTGGAGATGGTTTTAGAGCCGATATGTTAGTGAATGAAGAGGTGGTGGTTGAACTTAAATCTGTAGAAAATCTAAAACCAGTTCATAAAAAACAAGTCCTAACATACCTAAAACTTATGGATAAGCGCCTTGGCTTACTTATAAATTTTGGAGAAGTATTATTGAAGGACGGTGTTTATCGTGTGGTTAATCAATATAAGGATTGATAAATGTTGGATGTGTATCACTGCAAACTTCAGTAAACACTGAGTATTTACTGAAGTTCAAGTACTCGAAATCTTAATGCTATTTAATAAAGCGTATGGACCATGGGTATTTATACAGGAGGCCTCTGTTAGCTGCATTGGCTGCTTTGACGATGCAGACGATGTCCAAAATCACAATCACAAAAAGCATAAAGTAACCGATGAGAACCAAGCATAAGATGATACTTATGAAAGAGTAGATGAGCATGGCGATTTGGAAATTAATGGCCTCTTTACCACAAGCATCTAGGAATTCGGATTCATCTTTTTTGATTACCCAAAAAATCAGTGGACCTAGAAGTCCTCCGAAAGGGACGCCCGCAAAACTTAATAAGGCTAATAGGTGGCATACCATGCCATTAGTTTTTTCTTCTTTCGCAATATCTGCGGGGTCAACAATCAGTTCATCCATCTATTATCTCCTCTTCAATAATTTCTTTCTTTTACTTGAGTCTAATTTATTTAAAGGTCAATAAATGAAACTTAAGTAAAGTTAAAGCCGAGCAAAATTTTTGATTAATGTAATGCATTAATTTTTTTGTTAAAAATTGATTTAAGTGATTTAAAAATTTGTGTGAGTTTAACAAATGGCGTAGTTTAAGTGTAGTAATATTAATTTAAAAAGAGGTAATAAGATGTCTTTTGTACAACGAGATCTCCCCTATGGTTTTGATGATTTAGCACCACACTTGGACCGTAGCGTTTTGGAGATTCATTTTACTAAACACCATGCGGGTTATGTGTCTAAACTCAATGCAGCTTTGGAGCACAGTGACTTAATTAATAAAAGTCTTTCATCGCTTGTCGCTGACCTCTCGGTAGTTCCTGAAGGACAGCGTGCGGCAGTTAAAAAACTTGCGGGCCAACACTATAACCATCAACTTTACTGGGAAAGCCTTTCTCCACGCGGTGGTGGCGAACCAGTAGGTGCTTTGGCCGATGCGATTGTTAGGGACTTTGGTTCTTACGATGAATTTCGTAAACAATTTTCTGCGGCTTCAGCCGCCCAATTTGGTAGTGGGTGGGCTTGGTTAAGTGAACGCAATGGTACATTAGAAGTCAGTTCGACGGGGAATGAAGATACTCCCCTAATGACAGGGGCTAAACCTTTGTTAACTCTGGATGTTTGGGAGCATGCGTACTACTTACAGTACCAAAACCGTCGTCCTGACTTCATTGAGGCCTTTTGGAATGTAGTTGACTGGGATGCAGTAAACTCGCGTTTTAGTTCTTAAAAGACTAAAAGGATAATGACTAAGGGAGTTCTTTCTAGAGCTCTCTTTTTTTATTTAAAGATAGTGATTTCGTCTAAGTTAGTCAATTTATCTTTTTTAACGATAGTGAGATTGGGAGCGTAGGACATACCGGAATCAAATAGATAGTTTTGTAGAGTTTCCATATAATTTGTCTGTAAATTGATCAATTGAATACGTGAATCTTCCAAGCGGTTTTGACTTCGTAGGTATTCGAGTATGGCCATTTTGCCACTTTCCCAACGGTCTTTATAAAGTTCCAATTGTTCTTCATTGAATTTAATCTCCTGAATTTGTACTTGTATGGAAGTGTTGAGTTCATTGAGTGCTCGTTCAAGACTGCGAAGGCTTTGTAAGCGATCGTTATAGAGAATCTTGTAATCGAAACCATTTTCACGGAGGTTATTCTTGGCTATTTCTAGTTGGGCAATTTCAGCACGATTTCCTAGAGTCCAATTTAAATTGACACCGACCGTCGTGTCTTCTTTACCACGTAGGTTGATGTTTTCATTAGTATCGTTTTCTAAGTTGTGACGAACGAATAAACTGACATCGACGAAGTTCTTTTCGTCTCTATCCTCGAGCTCGCGAGTGAGTTTAATTCGATTCAATTCTAGATTTAAAAAGTCTTCAGAGTTTTGTTGAGCGTACTTCATGTCTTCTACGCTATTGGGTTTGGCAAGTGAGAATTCGAAGTTGGTTTGGACTTTAAAAGCTTCTTCAGGTGCAAGTCCCATGAGTACTTGTAGGTTATCGAGTTCATTTTTTAATCTCACTCCAGCAGCAATAACTGATATCTCATCGCGAGGGACATTGATTTTTGCCGATGAAATATCCAGTGGATCTTCTCGAGCAATGGCCATCTCAAGATTCTTTTTGGAAGTTTCTAGACGACGTTTAGAAATATCGAGTGATTTCGTGGCTCTAATAAGGCGGTAAAAACTATTCATCACATCGCGAACTAAGTCGCGTTTTGTACGCTTAAGTGAGTTGAGACTAATGAGTTCATCGGTATGGGAGTTACGAATATTTTTAAGAGATGAACTTAAGCTGCCACCGCCCAGAATTTGTTTAGAGAGCGAAATCCCAAGGTCAGTATTGTCAGTGTTATTATCGCCATCTTGTGAGTGAGCACCTGTGACATTGAATTCAAAACCTGCAGGGAGTGGTTGATTAAGTCGAAAAGTTTGAGCATCCGAGCTGCCATCCGTTTTTGACGATGCAGTGGAACTTAAGGAAAGGTCATAAGCAGAGCGTGCAATAGCGGAGTTTTGGACACGGTTATTTAGACTGAGTTCGGAGTTTTTGATAATTTGTGAATTTTTGGTGGCGTATTCAATGATTTGCTCTATGGTCCAAGTCTTATCCTGAGCTTGGAGTGAGCAAGAAATAATAAAAATGAGTAATAATTTTTTCATTCGCTTCTCAAGGCCTCTACGGGGTTAAGTTCAGCTGCATTTTTTGCGGGGAAAAGACCGAAAATCAAACCGGTTGACATGGATGCAGCAAAGGAAATAAATAAAAGGGGGATTGAAAAAACAACCGGGATCTCTAGGGCAGAGCAGGTCGCAAAGACAACGAGGAAGGAGAGCAGGACACCAAAGACTCCACCAGTAGCAGAAAGGATGACGGATTCAGCTAGGAATTGCATGAGGATGTTATTTTGTGATGCACCAGTAGCTCGTCGTATACCAATTTCTCGAACTCTTTCTCGAACAGAGGCTAACATGATGTTCATGATTCCGATCCCACCTACAACCATGGAGATAGAGGAGATGATCACGGTGAGGATATCGAGGAGTTTTCCGGCTTCTTCTTTTTGTCTTAAAAGGTCAATGGGGATGACGATTTCAAAATCTTTGACGCCGCTATGTAGGCCTTGAATGACTTTGGAGATTTTAGCCCCTGATGAAATGAGCTCATCCTCATTCTTCACTTGCAGCTGAATTTCGTCGAGTTGGCTACGGAGTTTTTGTTGATTGATTCGTGTTAATGCCGTTTGAAGTGGGATTAAGATATCGGAGTTTGAGTCTTTCAGGCCAGAAGCTTCGAGCCCTTTTAAATTGATGTTTTGATTTTTGAGGACACCTACGATGGTGTAAGGAATTCCACCAAGAGTAATGCTTTTACCAATGGCAGGGTAGCCGACTTTAGAGACGACACTCGAACCAATTATGCAGACTTTAGCTGCAAAGTCTTGGTCAAATGGATCAAAGCTACGGCCCTCGCGGAGCTTTAGGTTATTTACTTTTAAGAAATCACCTGCAATGGCTCTAACTCTCGATTTTAGCGCGTGACCTTCATGAAGGACCGTCATCGGCGTTTCGCGAAGAGCGGCATGAGCTTTTAATGAAGATTGCTCTAGTAGAGTTTCGTAATCTTTTAAACTCAGTCCCTGTGAACCGCGAATACGAGCTTGATTCAATTCGACGTCTTTAAAGGGGATGTTATTAATTTTTATAAGATTAGATCCTAAAGCTCGTATTTGGTCAGCTTGTTTTTTCTTACTACCAAGAGAGAAGGATGACATGCAAATCACGGAGCTTACGCCGATGATAATCCCTAACATAGTGAGGAAGGAACGCATTTTATGGGGGAGTAAGCCTTCGCGGACGCCTGCGGCAACAAGCTGACGAAAACGGATTCCATAAGACTCTGCAGGCGCTTTGCTTTCTTTTTTGATTTTAGTTAAATCCGAGTGGCCCGTGTCGTCAATGACTTTGCCATCCTTCATAGTGATTTTACGTGTACCCGTTTCGGCGAGCTCGCGATCATGGGTGACCATGATGATGGTCTTACCTTCTTGGTTGAGTTGATAAAGAATATTCATGATTTCTTTACCAGTTTTTGAGTCCAATGCACCAGTGGGTTCATCTGCCATGAGGATGTCGGGAGTATTGACAAGTGCTCGAGCAATAGCTACACGTTGGTTTTGACCACCAGAAAGTTCTGTGGGTCTATGGCCAAGGCGTTCGCCAAGTCCCATTTTTGCCGCATAGGTCTTTGCTATCTCTAGGTTGTCTTCTTTTACCCCGCCTGCATAGGCAAGTGGTAAGGCAATGTTTTCTGTAATAGTTAGGTGAGGAAGTAAATTAAATTGCTGGAAAACAAATCCTACGGTACGATTTCTAAATGAAGAAAGTTCTTCGTCTTTCATTTGGGCGACATCGGTGCCGTTGTACTCTAAAGTCCCTCCATCGGGAGTGTCGAGCAGGCCAAGGATATGCATAAGCGTAGATTTACCGGAGCCTGAACTACCGATAATCATGACGAATTCACCAGCTTGGATGTCTATGTCAACGCCATCAAGGGCCTTTACAGTTTCTTCGCCCATGTGATAGTGACGTTGTAGATTGCGAATTTTAATCAAGTGTTCACTCATTATCTTCTCCTGGGTAGAGAAGGACTTCTTCGCCTTCACTTATGCCTTCTTCAATAATAAAATTAAAGTGATCGAAAACGCGTCCTTGGATATTTTTTTGTCCCGTACGAGTTTGAACAAATAGACCGGCGTCCGTATGGATAAGTGCTGAGCGTGGTATGCTAAGGTGAGCTTCTTTATCTGAAAGTTTAAAAGTTAGAGATGCACCCATGCCTGGGTGAAGTTTTAAGTCATTTTCTTTTAAAGCAACCTTAACGTCAAAAAGGTAGACGCGACTTTTGCCGTCAGGGCTCTTGATCCAGTTGTTGCGATCTTGACCTAAGCCCGAGATGCTGGTAACACGTCCAGTAACCTTTTGATCTGGATAAGCAATGAATTCGAGGTCCACAGGCATATTGGGTTTAATTTTATCGTAATCTGATTCGTTTACTGTACAGCTGATCTCCATTTTAGAAGGATCAATCACCTCGGCAATGATCACATTTTCACCAACGCTATTGCCGGCTTGGTAGGGGAGAAAAATACCACCTGCTCCAAAGTCGCGTTTCTTTTTGATTTTTAAGTAGCCTTCGCTGGGAGAAAGGATTTGAGTTTGTTTCGAAATCTTCTTTTTATAAGTGAGGTCGGTATTTACTGAGTTGATTTTAGCTTTGATTTCGTTTATTTGATTGTTGAGGGCTACCTCTTTTCTTTCTCTTAGTTCGATTTGTTTTTCAAGAGCAACCTTGTCGTTTTGTGTACTTTGATCAAGTACTTTTAGTTTATCCTCATCAACACCTTTCATCAGTGCCGCACTTTCAGTTTGCACTTGACGTAGATTCTCTTTGGCGAGCTTTACGTTTTTGACGTATTTATCATATGCCATAGTAGAGATGAACCCTTTATCATAAAGTTTTTTTTCTACTTGGAGAACGCGTTCTTCTTCCGCTAATTTTAGCCGTGCTAATTGTTGATTGATCTCCATAGTTTGAACTTCATGGGGATGAGGTTTGTTTTTTTCGTATTGATATATTTCTTGAGAACGTTTCAGTTTATTACGGTAAGTACGGATACTTGCATCGTAACTTTTTAGATTGAGTTCCATGGTGATTTTCTGTAATTTTAGCGCACGCTGATGATTTTCTAATTGGTCTTCAAGTCCACGGATTTCATCTAACATCCTTTTGTTGTCAATCGAAGCAATGAGTTGACCTTTTTTTACATAGGTATTATTGGGCAGGATACTCAATAAATTCCCACTACTACCCGAAGTGACAGGCTCCTTGATGGCGGGAGTAACATTGCCATTCTCAATTAGAGTTTGCTCTTGCTCAAGTATAGATGCGCTAACGTAAATCTTTGATCTTTTGCGAGGCTGGTTTATGATCAAAAAAACCGTTGTGGCTAAAGCAATGATGATAAGAATCTTTTTCATGGTATTAAGTTCAAGGGGATTTCAACCTGGGCAATTGAGCCTGGTTTAATTTTGTGTTGAGCTAAAGAGGGGAGCTTTATTTCATAAACTGCAAAAACTTTTCCACTAGGTTCCCGAGATGAGTAGGGATCTGTGCTTTGTTCGATTTCGTCTTCTTGATCAAAGTTAAAACCCGGTTTGCCAAGTTTGCCAGTGAAAGTTTTTCCTTCAATAGAAGGTATAGTTATTTTGACGGTGGAGTCTTCTTTGATCATGGGGAAAAACTTCTCAAGGACTTTAACCTTTACCGTCATGAATTCAGTCTCTGGAAGAGATAGTATGCGTTTCCATGAGCGAACTTCTGAGCCAACTTCTACTTTTTTTGTTCCATTCATCGTCCAAAGCTTTTTGTAGTGAACAGTTCCTTTGGTTTTTGCCTTAATCACTAAGCTATCGTATTCAGATTTTAAATTTTTTAAGGAAGTTTTATGATTCGCTAATAGGATTTCGGCATTGATAAGACCGTTTTTATCTTCTTCAATATCAATGGGCATGCGTTGGATGACTTTGTCAATAGAGTCTTTGGCCAGTTGGAAATCAATTTCGGCTTTTGCGAGTTCCGCAGTCGTAGCACCTTTTTCCTCTTCATCTAAAGCGATTTTAGCTTTACTCAATTTTAGGTCAGCTTCTTCGTATGCCAGTTTTGCTTTTGCCATTTCAGAGTTTGAGATTAAATGGCTTGGCTTCGCTTTTAAGCGTTCATAGAGAAATTTTTGATGATCTAATTGGAACTTGAGGGATTGCCACGAGAAGCGTTTGGTGACAAGTGTCTTACTAAGTAAAGGATTTGTAGTGATATCTTTGCTTAGTCGAGCAGATTCCAATGAGTTTTCTAAGCGTTTTTGGTCAAAGGCAAATTCATCTTTTGTTTTCTGTAGTCGTGTTTGAGCCGTTTCTAAACTTTCTTCACGATCCGCTAAAGTCGTTTCTGATTTTAGAATGGTTTCATCTAATTCAGTAGCGTCGAGTCGTGCCAAAACATCTCCAACTTCGACTCGTGATTCTTCGGGGATTAACCATGAGATAGTCGTTTTGTCAGAAAGGTAGGGGACAACCACAAGGTTTTCTTGGACAGCAGTCATTTCTCCGCTTAGAATTAGTGAATCGCCAGTGAATTCTTCGCTAATCGTGTCTTTCTTTTTAGGCCATGGTGCGGAGTTTTGGAAATGGGTGCTCACATAATCATCGGGATTAGTAAAAAAGAAAAATTCACCTTGGAATTCGCCATCAACTTGATTCATTTCGTCATTGAAAGCGATATAAGTTTTATTGTCTTTGTGGTGAATGAGCTTAGCAGGTAAAGATAAGCGGTTTTCTTCTTCGGCATCAAGACTGAGAACTCCCGTCATACCAGGACGTAACCAAGAAGGTAGTTTCTTAGATTTTATCGTAAGTTGATAAAATTTTACGCCAGTGGTTTTGACAGTTTTACCCCAACCGACTTTTGCCTGGTAGGCAATGTCTTCTGGACTTGCAGAGATTTTTGTGATAGTTACATTAAGAATTTCATTGAGACGCCCGCTAATTTGTACTGTGCCAGGACTTCCAGATTTAAAGTGTTTAATTTGATTTTCAGGGAGATATGCGGTGAAAAAAGTTGAACTTAGATCTGGGATAGAGGCAATTGTTTGTCCCCAATATATAATACTCCCCGCTTCAATCGGAGTAGAAATGTCAGCGTATTTCACATAACCATCTACTTCTGCTTTATTAACAGTATCCTCTAATCGTTCACTATATTTCTCGATGTCTCGATCTAATTTTTCTAGGTATTTTTCCTGTTTTTTAATTTTTGATTCAGCAATTTTAATAGAATCATCCAGGCTTTTACTCGAGAATTCGTATTGGAGTTCAAGGTTTTTTAGTTTTAGCTGGGATTTTTTTACTTCTCTAGGATCAGCTTTTCGCTCTGTGAGAGCAAGTAGTGCTTGTTGCTGTTTTAAAGAGTTTTCTTTTAGTTTGAATGTCAATTCAATTTGAGCGAATTCAACGGATGAAATATAGCCTTTTTCGAAACGTGTTTTGGCTTTATCTCTTTCCTCTTTAGCGGCATTGAAGTCTACTTCAGCAACGCGAAGGCTACTTTTTGCGAGTTTCACGTCTTCTTTTTTTGGGAGGTTTAGCATGGCCTCAAGGCTTACTTTCTGAGTGACAATAGCTTCTTTATGATCTTTGATTTCGTTCTTCAAGTCTTTGATTTTGTTGTTGATATCAAAGATATTATTTTTGTAAGTTATTTCAGATGAGTTTTTAATGTTAACTTTTTGATCGTAGCGATGTTTTACCTGCTCTCTATTAAAGCGGATGACGGTATCGCCAGCCTTGACGTGAGAACCATCGGGAAGAACGTAGTCAATAACAGAGCTTCCCCTGCTTGCTTTGAAACTTTGCGCGCTTTTAGCGTCAGTTTCAACTCTAAGGCTCACAGAAGGTTTGTACGATCTCATTTGAGCTTTCTCGGCAAATAGAGACAAGCTAAATAGAAGTACAATGAGTATGTTTTTTGTGGGCACTAAAAAGATCCTTGCTGAGTATTGTTACAGTGTTAAACGAGATGGATATGTAATCCTATACGAAAAAAATAATAATTTCTAACAGTTTTTTATGATTTACACAGTACAAAGTCTCTAATTATTTAGTAAAACCAATTGATCATATGATAAAATGACTAAAAATCAACTTTTTTTAGGATTTATCTTACTCTACGGGACTACACTTCAAATCTAGCTATTGTGACAATAATGAAAAAGTTTTATAATGCGCAGCTATGTATATCAAGGAGAATTAATTGAAGATAGCTCATATTATCACCCGTATGATCATTGGGGGTGCTCAAGAGAATACCCTATTGTCTTGTATGGGGCAAGTACGGGATGGCCACGAGGTGGTGTTGATCACTGGTCCCACTACTGGGCCTGAGGGGAAGCTCCTCGAAAAACATGATACAACGGGCTTGAGAATTATAGAAGTAGAAGAATTGATTCGAAGTATTAATCCACTAAAAGATTGGCGTTGTTACAATGTGTTGCGACAAATCATAAAAGATGAAAAATTTGATGTGGTTCATACTCATGCATCTAAGGCCGGCATAATCGGCAGAGCGGCGGCTTGGAAAGAAAAAGTTCCCGCAGTTATACATACGGTGCATGGCCCCCCTTTCCATCGCTATGAAAAGGCATGGAAAAATCGCATCTATATAGAGAGCGAAAAGTTTGCAGCTAAACGTTGTCATCAATTGCTATGTGTAGCAGATGCCATGACAGATCAATATGTAGAAGCTGGAGTAGCTCCGCGTGGGAAATTTAAAACTGTTCACAGTGGAATGAATTTAGAGCCTTATACAGATGAAAAAGATCCCTGCGGAGTTCGCAAAAAGGTACTTGAAGAATTGTCTTTACCAGAGGATGCCGTGCTTGTTGTAAAAGTTGCTCGTCTTTTTGAGTTGAAGGGGCATGACTTCTTGATCGATGCCGCTGAAGAAGTTTGCAAGACTCATCCAAACCTTTATTTCCTTTTAGTTGGTGATGGTTTGTTGCGAGCTGAAATTGAAGCGGATTTAAAAAAGAAAGGTTTGAGTGAGCGCTTTCGTTTTACGGGGTTAGTTCCTCCTACAGAAGTACCGCGTTATGTCTTGGCAGCAGATATTTTGTGCCACTTATCTTTACGAGAAGGTTTGCCCCGTGCAGTGGTCCAAGGCTTGGCGGCTGCGAAGCCCGCAATAGCCTTTAATCTTGATGGAGCACCAGAAGTGGTAAAAAATGATGAGACTGGTTACCTGTGCCGTGCTGAGAACTTAGAGGATGTAAAGAAGGCTTTAAATGAGCTTTGTGAATCACCTGAAAAACGTCGTAAAATGGGTGCAAGTGGTTGTGCCTTAGTGAAAAAGCTTTTTAGCACAGATCGCATGGTGGAGAGACTGGAAGAAGAGTACCAAATTCTACTTAAAAATGGCTCAAAATAAAATATTAATTTTTTTTTTGAAAGACGGTTGACTAAGTAAAGTCTCCATGTATACTCTCGTCGTCTTGAGGCGTCCCTATCGTCCAGAGGCCTAGGACTCCGGGTTTTCATCCCGGCAACAGGGGTTCGAATCCCCTTAGGGATGCCATTTTTTTTTCAAGACAAGATGCTTAAATGCGTCCCTATCGTCCAGAGGCCTAGGACTCCGGGTTTTCATCCCGGCAACAGGGGTTCGAATCCCCTTAGGGATGCCATTTTCTTCCTTTTTCGAACATCATTCATTTCAAGAAGCTTTCAACTCTGGATCAAAGCTTATACATTGTGTATATGACACAAGAATGTATGGACAAACGGCCTTATTAGTTTATTATGTTGCCTACTATTAAAAAAATGATTAAATTATTAACGGAAAATTGACGTGTTGGATTCAATTCAAAGTGCTATCGATGAGCTCAAAAAGGGCCAGATGATTGTTGTTGTCGATGATGAAAATCGAGAGAACGAAGGGGACCTTCTCATGGTGGCAGAATTTGCTGATCCAGAAGCGGTTAATTTTATGGCAATGTATGGTCGCGGACTAATTTGTGCTCCCATGAGTCAAAAACGTGCTGATGAACTGCATCTATCTTTGATGGCAGATTATAATGACTGTCCCTATGGAACGGCATTCACCGTATCAGTTGATGCAAAAAATGACACTACGACAGGTATTTCTGCTAGTGATCGTTCCATTACCCTCAAACGTTTAGCTGATCCAAAGTTCTCCACAGATGACTTTATGCGTCCGGGGCATATGTTTCCTCTTATCGCTAAATCAGGTGGCGTACTTGAGCGTGAAGGACACACAGAAGCAGCCGTCGATTTGGCTAAGCTAGCTGGTTCACAAGGGGTTGGCGTTATTTGTGAAATTTTAAATGAAGACGGCACAATGGCTCGCCTTCCAGAACTAAAAGTCTTTGCCCAAAAACACGACTTAAAGTTGATCTCCATTGAAGATCTAGTACAGTTCTTAAAAAATAATATATAAAGGAGCTCACTATGGGCCGCAAAATTGAAGGACTTCTCACAGGAGAAGGCAAAAAATTCGCTATCGTAACTGCTCGTTTCAACGAACTTATTACTTTCAAATTAGAAGAAGGTGCAATTGATTGCTTCAGACGCCATGGCGTTTCAGAAGATGATATTGATACAATTATTATCCCAGGAGCTTTTGAGATTCCCGTAGTGGCAGACAAGCTTGCGGCAACAGGTAAATATGATGCAGTGATTTGCCTAGGTGCTGTTATTCGTGGGGAAACTCCTCATTTCGACCAAGTTGTGGCAGGTGTGACTTCTGGTGTAGCTCAGATTGCCTTAAAACACTCTTTGCCGATCATCTACGGTGTTCTTACAACGGACACAGTTGAACAAGCATTGAACCGTGCTGGTGTTAAAGCTGGTAATAAAGGTTGGGATGCGGCACTTTGCGCTTTAGACACAAGTTCAGTCTTGAGCCAAATTTAAGTTTTTAGACTTTAGTAAAAAGCCCGAATCGTAATGATTCGGGCTTTTTTATTTAAACTTCTTTAGCGTTGTGAATATGAACATCTCTTTGGGGGTAGGGAATAGAGAATCCCTTTTCATCAAAGCTAGTTTTGATTTCTTCAAGTAATTCCCAGCGGACGGCCCAGTAATCTTCGCTTTTCACCCAAGGTCTTACCACAAAATTAACGGAAGAATCACCAAGTTCGGCAACGGCAATGACTGGTGCAGGATCTTTAAGGATGAGTTCTTTTGATTGAATTAAAGACTCTAAATGATTTTTAACTTCTTTTAGATTATCGTCATAACCACAGCCAATAACGAGATCAATTCTTCGAGTCGATTTAGCGGAGAAATTTGTCACATTCCCACCTATAATTGAGCTATTAGGGATAGTGATTTGCACATTATCACCCGTTTTTAAAACGGTGTTAAAGATATGGACTTCTTCAATTACACCAGTTTCTCCAGCGATATTAACAAAATCTCCAACTTTAAAGGGTTTGAAAAGTACGATCATGACTCCCGCTGCGAAATTAGAAAGTGTACCTTGTAGAGATAGACCTATAGCTAAGCCTGCTGCAGCTAAAATAGCTCCTAGTCCCATCATATTTACACCTAATTGACTAAGTGTGGCCATGATGACAATAAGCATAAGGGAGATGTTAACAAGGGTGCTTAAGAAGCTGCAGAGGACATCATCTAACTTAGCTTTTTCCATGATTTTCAAGGAAATATTAGTTAAGACTTTTGCGACTTTTTTACCGATGTAAAAAATAAGAAAGGCAAGGATTAAATTGATGATAAACTCACTAGCATTCTCTATTAAGAAGCTTTTGATTTGCTCAATTGTATCACTAAGTTTGTTTTCTTCGGGCATGTTTTAGGATCCGTATATTTTTAAGTAAGTATTCTAAATAGACGATTAAAATGAAAATCCTCAAGCTAAATATGACAATAATTTAATCGGACATTATTGATTAAATACGTATGTTTTCTATAATTAAGAGACTAAAAATTATAAATAAGGATAGAAATGAAAGTTATTAAACCCTTGATGGTACTGCTTCTAGTAAATAGCACAGTATTTGCTGATGAAGTTTTGTTGAAAGATGGCATGAAAATTGTCGGTGATATTCAACAGGTTCACAAAGATAAAATTATTATCAAAACTAAATATGCAGGTGAATTGACAGTTGAGATGATCAATGTGGATAAATTTCACACTGAAACAGAGCAGAATGTAGCGTTTGAGAAAGAACAAAAACTTGTAGGTAAGGTTACATATGAAGATGAAAAAGCTACTTTAGTTCGCAATGAAGATGAGAAAATGCCACTTAAAGGGCTTGTGAGTATTTGGGGAGTTGACAAAAATCACCCCGATTATGTGGCCCCTATTGATCCTTGGACCTATAAAGCTTATGCCGACATTACTAGTCAAGAAGGTAATACTGATAAAGATCTTTATTCTTTAGGTTTATCAGCAGAATATGATGATGCAGACCAGAAAGCTAAATTTTTCGGTACATCTAAAGAAGGTTCAACTGATGGAGTGAAAACGGACAAAGAATATAGATTAGGTGCTGATTATGAGAAATTATTTGGTGACCCAAAACATCATTCATGGTATGTTAGAGGTGGCTGGGAAAATGATGAAATCGAAGGTATAGATTACCGAGTAGGCGCTGCTGCTGGTTATGGTTATTACTGGCTGAAAAGTGATGAAACAACTCTTCGTACGCGAATTGGTTTAGGTTATTTAGTAGAAGAATATGTTGATGGATCGGACAAAAAAGATTCAGTCAGTCTGGATTTAGGCTTTAATTATAAGCAAGCCGTAGGAGATTGGGCGACTTGGGAGACCGATGTTACTTATGTCCCTGCAGTAGAAGATTTTGAAGATTATCTTCTTAGGCATGCAAGTGGAATATCGGTTCCTTTAACGGTTCAGGAAGATTGGTCTTTATTCTTAAAGCTTGGTGTTGAACATGATTATAACTCAGAACCTGCAGATGATCGTGATAATTTAGATACGACATACTTCTTAAGGTTAGCACTTAAGATTTAATGATCTAAAATTTTTTATAATGAAAAGTCCGAATCAATTACGATTCGGACTTTTTTATTTACTTGCTTATTGCTTTTGCAGCGGCCATTAGTATCCCTTTATCGAGACGTACTTTGTAATTAGGATTTACATATTGAAAACTAAGTGTGCCCTTTGAGTCAAAAAGAAAGACAGAGGGAACAGGTAGTGTTCCGCGACGACCGCTGTTAAAGGCAACGCCAAAAGCCTTAGCGGCATTGACTTGGGCATCGGAAAGAAGTGTGTAATCAATTTTGTTTTTCTCTAAACTTTTACTTAAACTTGATGCGCTATCAGGACTGATGGCAATGATTTGTATACCCATTTTTTCTAACGAGGCTTTGCTTGCGTCTAATGCTTGTAAATGGCGGTTGCAATAGGGGCACCACGAGCCTCGGTAAAAAACCACTAAAGTACTTTTTCCCTTACTCAGTTCTTCTAGATCAACACTTTTGTTGCGATAGTCTTTTAATTTTATCGAAGGTAATTGATTACCTACTAATAAAGGCGTGATTTTCTCTTCAAGAGAAGTGGATGTTGCTGAGTGTAGAGGACTTGCTATCAAAGCAATTATACTGATTAAAAATAAATAAGTTTTTTCACGTAGTCTCCTGAATTTGATTATGTCCTGAATCCGTGAGCTGATCTTAAAAAACAGCTTAAAAACAAGAAAACCTGTTGGTTTATAGTAATTTAAGTTACGACACCAAAATCACCCAACAGGTTTTCTCATGAATAAAGCATTTAAACTCGACACAGGCAATGATTCCCTTCACAGTATTGGCGGAATATTTTTAGGTGGCCAAGTCCTTCAACAAAGTGAAATTGACGATGAGTTCAATACAGATCACAAGGCCAATCATATCTTTCAAGATCTAGATATTTTCAAATCACAGGTGGGGTTACTGATTCAGGGGCGTGAACGCTTCACAGATATTAGTCAGTTTCGTGAAAACGAAGTCTTTATGAAATCACTTGGATTAAACAAAGTTCCATCCGAGGAACGTTTGCGTCAACGACTAGAAATCATGTCTTCTGAGCATGAAGTGCATTTAAAATCAGCGAATACAAACCTGCTCAAAAAACAGTGTATAGGTAATATATCAAAAGGGGGGATGAATTTTATTCCACTCGATATGGATGTATCACCCATGGATAACTCCGGTAGCCATAAAGAAAATGTGAGTTGGACATATAAAAATCATGACGGATTTTCTCCCATGTTTGCCTACCTTGGAACTGAGGGCTTTATGCTAAATAATGAGCTGCGTCCAGGTTCACAGCATGCACAAAAAGGGATGCCAGAGTTCTTAGATGACAGCTTTACTATGATCAAAAAATTAAAGCTTAAGCACCCCGTACTACTTCGTTTAGATTCCGCTCACGATGCTGAGGTTAATTTCGGACACCTTCCTGATGATCAATATTTTCTGATTAAACGGAACCTTAGAAAGGAATCTAAAGAACAGTGGCTATCCAACGCACGGCGTTTAGGGCGACAGCTTAAATCTCGAGATGGTAAGAGTGTCTTTGTCGGTGAACTCCATCACAAACATCCTGGAAACAATGAAGAACATAAAGTGGTTCCTGTTATTTTTAAAGTTACGGAACGACTCGAAGATCAAGATGGCAATCGACTTTTGATGCCAGAAATCGAAGTGGAGACCTATTGGACGAATTTACCTTTAGAAGCCGAGGATGTGATCGAACTTTATCACGATCATGGAACCAGTGAGCAGTTCCATAGCGAATTGAAGAGCGATATGAATGTAGAGCGTTTACCCTCAGGGAAATTTAAAGCGAATCAATTCTTTTTGCACTGCGCTATGCTCGCTTTTAATGTGCTCAGAGTCATTGGTAATCACCTTATCCATAATAAATCTTTGGCTCCAATTAAAATCAAAGCCCAACGACGCCGCCTACGGTGCGTGATACGTGACTTGATTTTAACCGCTTGTAAACACGTAAAGCACGCAGGAGATGAAACTCTCAAGTTTGGTCGACATAGCCCTTGGTTTAAGCTGTATCAAAAAATATCATTTAGCCTTTAATCCACTAATAAGAAGTTTATTGCAAAGCTCTTTTATTGAGTTTTGTGCTTTACTCTGTCCAAGTTGGGTGAATTGCCTTAGAAATTGCTATATTTACTATCCTTAGACACCTGATCACGAGCGATAGGCTTAAGAAATAAGGACATCTCACAATCTGGGATAAAAACGATCTAAGAATTACTCGACCAAACCATTATCTCATGAATCTCAAAACCTGATCACGGATTCAGGTATGTTCCAATAAATCCCAAATGCTCTTAAAGAAATTTTTTTGGAGTGTTTTTTTCATATGGCCTTTCCGTTATTAGAATTTAATAGAAATTCACTCAGTTTTTTAGGACTCTAATTATTGATGGATTAATTTAGTCAAAAGAGGAGATTTTTTTGAAGAAGTACATTTTAGCCATTGATCAGGGAACAAGCAGTTCGCGAGCCTTTCTATTTGATGAGAACTTACAATGCATTGCTCAAGCACAAGAGGAAGTCGCCCTTGTTTATCCTAAAAACGACTGGGTAGAACAAGATGCTGAGTTAATTTATTCTAGTGTTTGTAGGACAATAAAAAACTGTTTGAGAAATGCCCAGGTAGAGGCAAGTAAGGTAAGTGCGATTGGAATTACCAATCAACGAGAAACAACAGTGGTATGGGATAGGGAGACTTCAAAGCCCATTTACAATGCGATTTCATGGCAATCCAAACAGACTCAAAAAATATGTGATAACTTGAGCGACTTGGATGTTAAGAAAAAAACGGGGCTACTCGTCGATTGTTATTTTTCAGCACCAAAAGTACGCTGGATTTTAGATCATTGTGAAGCTCATGGGAGAGCTGAAAAAGGTGAACTGTGTTTTGGAACGATAGATACTTGGATAATTTGGAGATTGACAAGGGGGCAATCTCACGTAACAGATTTAACGAATGCCTCGCGAACTATGGCATTTGATATCCATAAGCTTAAATGGGACATGGAGATATTGGAAGCATTAAATATTCCTCTAGAAATCTTACCCGAGGTATTAGCTTCTAAAGATTGTTTTGGGTATGCGTGCACAGACGTTTTTGAGGAAGCCTCAGTTCCTATTCTTGGGGTAGCAGGTGATCAGCAAGCTGCTTTATATGGTCAAGCTTGTGATCATCCTGGTATGGTGAAAAATACCTACGGGACGGGCTGTTTCATGCTAATGAATACGGGCGCACAGGCAATAGAGTCGCAGTCGGGACTATTAACAACTTTAGCATGTTCAAGTAAACAAGAACCACAATATGCGCTAGAAGGTTCTGTGTTTATTGCGGGGGCCGCAGTGCAGTGGTTGCGAGATAATTTACAGATTATTGAGGAAGCAAAAGAGGTAGGTGATTTAGCAGAGCAAATCACCAGTAATGAAGGAGTTATTTTTGTGCCCAGTTTTAGTGGTTTGGGCACACCTTATTGGAAGTCGCATGTCAAAGGTGCTTGCTTTGGTTTGACTCGATCAAGTGATAAACGTCATTTTGCGCGCGGAGTTTTGGAAGCGGTAGCCTATCAGAGTCGAGATTTGTTGGAAGTTATGAAAAAAGATTGCGGAAGCCAAATTCATTCATTGCGGGTGGATGGAGGTGCATGCGCGAGTCAGTTTTTGATGCAGTTTCAAGCGGATTTACTGGGGATGAATTTAGAATTGCCAAAATTCACTGAGAGTTCAGTTTTGGGTGCGGCACGTTTGGCTCTGGAAAGTTTAGAAAATAAAACTTTTGATTGTGAATCAAGGGATGAAAAGGTATTTACGCCCCATGCCTGCCCCTTGCAAATGAATGATAATTATAAATTGTGGCAGAAAGCCATAAATGCGGCTATCGCATTTAGCGAGTAATTAAGTCGGATTTGTCTATTTCATTTTTTAGTTTATAGTGCGAGCCTTTTGACCAAGAGGTCTTTACATCACCAAAATGTCCCGAATTTACGATTCGGCTAACACAAGGAAATCAACATGTATACTGTATGTGCATTATATAAATTCGTGCGTCTAGAAAATTATCAAGAGATGCGTGAGCCACTCAACCAAGTTATGGAATCAAATGAAGTTCGTGGAACCCTACTTTTGGCTAATGAGGGCATAAACGGAACAATTGCGGGCCCCGCAAAAGGTATTGAAGCCGTCTTAAACTATTTGAATAAAGATTGTGGCCTCGAGCCCATCGAATATAAGAATTCTTTTAGTGAGAAAGCTCCTTTTAAGCGCACCAAAGTAAAGCTAAAAAAAGAAATCGTCACTATGGGTGTTGAGGGTATTGATCCCTTGCAATCGGTAGGGACTTATGTTAAGCCAAGTGAGTGGAATGAATTAATTTCTGATCCAGAAGTCGTTCTAGTTGATACGCGCAATGATTATGAAGTTGGTATTGGGACCTTTCAAAATGCACTTAATCCGAATACCGAGAGCTTTCGTGAGTTCCCCAAATATGTTAAAGAAAACTTAGACCCTGAGAAAAATAAGAAAGTCGCCATGTTTTGTACTGGTGGCATCCGCTGTGAAAAATCAACCGCGTACTTAAAAGAACAAGGTTTTGAAGAAGTGTATCACTTACAGGGCGGCATTCTTAAATATCTCGAAGAAGTGCCGAAAGAAGAAACTATGTGGGAAGGTGAATGCTTTGTATTTGATGACCGTGTTGCGGTTAATCACGATTTAGACAAAGGTCAATATGATATGTGTCATGCCTGTCGTTTCCCGATTACTAAAGAAGATCAAGAACATGCACTTTTTGAAATTGGGGTGAGTTGTCCTCATTGTCACGCTAAGACTTCCGAGGCGGAGAAATCTCGTTTCCGCGAACGTCAACATCAGATGCAACTTGCTGAGAAACGTGGGGAAGATCATATTGGTTCCGATGCCATTCGTTCTGCACAAGCACGACAACAAGCTAAGGCGGAAAAAAAGCGATATGACCGAGAACAAAAGTTGCGTCAAGCGCAAAAGAAGTCCTAATGAAATTTCATAATGTCGAGCTCTTAGCTCCTGCGGGTTGTTACGCTTCCTTAAATGCGGCAGTTCAAAATGGTGCAGATGCGGTATATTTTGGTTTAGCACAACTCAATATGCGAGCACGTGCAAGACGCTCCTTTCATACAGAAGATTTACCTGAGATCATTCGCATTTGTCAAGAAGCTGGAGTTAAATCCTATTTAACGCTTAATACATTGCTCTATGAGCATGATTTAAAACTCTGTCGCAAAATGTTAGAGACTGCGAAAGCTGAAGGTGTGAGTGGGGTTATTTTATCCGATATGGCAGCGGTGCAAATGGCCAATGAATTAGATATAGAAGTTCACTTATCAACGCAGTTATCTATCTCGAATTATGAATCACTTAAGTTTTACGCACCCTATTGTGATCGAGTTGTTTTAGCCCGCGAGCTAAATTTAACGATGATTTCTAGCATATATGAAAAGATTCAACGAGAAACTTTACTCGGACGCAATGGCAAAGAAATGGAAATAGAAGCTTTCGCTCATGGAGCTTTATGCATTGCGGTTTCAGGTCGTTGCGGCATGTCACTCTACACGTCAAATGCATCAGCTAATCGTGGTGCCTGTGAGCAGAATTGTCGCAAAGAATACACTGTCACGGATTCTGAGGGGAAACAACTTAAAGTTGATAATAATTTTATTATGTCGCCGAACGATATTAATACGATCGATTTTGTGGATCAGTTGCTTGAGAGTGGCGTTCGCGTCTTTAAAATTGAAGGTCGCGGTCGTTCTCCAGAGTACGTGGCGACAGTTATTAAAGCCTATCGTGCAGCAATTGACGCAGTTCAAGATGGGACTTATGGAGCAGAATTTGTCAAAAATCTGATGCCTGAATTAGAGAAAGTTTATAACCGTGGTTTTTCATCGGGCTATTACTTAGGTCGTGAACAGGGGTGGGCGGAAGCTGATGGTAATAAGTCTCCCTATCGTAAAGTTTATATAGGACCAATAAAGCATTACTTTTCAAAGGCAGGAATTGCTGAAGTGGAGAGCTGTGCAGGAAGCTTAAGAGTGGGCGACGAATATGTAGTTGTCGGTAAAACCACGGGAGCGGTTCAGGGCGTGATTAGTGAAATGCGTTCTTCGCAAAATGGTGAGATGGTGGCTACTGAAAGTGTTGTGAAAGGTGAGCTTTTTACTTTCCCTAACACAGAAAAGATTCGCCCGAGCGATAAACTTTATAAACTGGAAAAAATTGATGCCAAAGCTTAAGCATAAACGTCAAGAGTGTATTGGTTGCTGTCTCTGTGCGGAGACCGCCCCCACTTATTTTTATATGGATGATGAAGGTTTAGCTCAGTTACATGACTTTCGTCAAGAGGGTGTTTTTCAGGTAGTTGAAGCTTTTGAAATGGACAGGTCTGAGCTCGAAGAAGCTGTTCGAGGGTGTCCCGTCAATATTATTTCTCTTACCTAAATCGCAAGATTGATAAAAACTTTGTAGAGGTCGAAGCCATCACCAAATTGGTAGCCAAAGCCAACACGACCTACTTCAAGAAATTTGAACTTCCATTTTTCTTTGAGTTTAAACGATAGGCCTCCTTCATAGGTTTGTCGCACATCTACATCTTTTTCCGGATCGTCTGCTTCTAGGGAGAAATTGTCAAAGTAAACACGAGTCATAGCATAGGTGGCTAAGTTGAAGTCATAGTCAAAGAAGCTGCCTTCAAGGGGAGTTTCAAGGTCAATACCAGTTTGCCAAAAAGTAAGTGTGGACTCGGCGTTATCATCCTCCGAACGGGCTTTCGCGTAAGTAAGACGATTAACCCACCAATGCTGTAGTTGATCACCAAATTGATATTTAAATGCTGAACCAATAGCCGTTACAAGCGTATTTTCACTATTATCAAAATCATGGGCATAACCTAAGTCGAAGAAGGGTTCGACGCTAAAGCGTTCATTGACTCGGTGACGGTATTCAATACCAGGTATAAAACTACCTACATTAATTGAATCGGGAGCCTCCCCATCGGTGGCACTCCAATTGTAAATACCAATGTTTACTGGCAGTCTTAAACGCAAGCCTTCTCCATCTTCTTGAAATTTATATGCAAAAGGGAGCCGCATAAGAAAAGCTTGCTCTCCAGAGACTTCATAAACACCGCTACCTAAGTAATTGCCAAAGGCATAGTGAACTGCAGGTGGGAAGTCAGCAGAAAGTGAGTTCGAAAAAAACAGAAAAATGATTACGAGAATTTTTTTCATGTTTTCCTTTCGATTTATTCAACTTAAGTCAATCTTATGACTAAGAAAAACTATGCAAGATGAAAGCTCAGAAGTACAGGGGTATTATTTTAATAAAGTGTGTTTTTAAGCTATGATTTTATCGCAAGCTTTACCTTCTATAAACAAAGTTGAATAATTACAGAAGGCGTAAGTTTCGCTTAAAACACAGCGCTCGGGATCATTTTCATCCAAAAGGTAGATGCCACTAAGCCACTCTTTATCTTGACGAAAATCATGTATTTCTTCAATTCCTGCATAGAAACTATAGAGTTTAATGTTGTTCACCCATTGAATATCAAAAATACAGCTCTCTTCAATATAATCCTTGATTTGTTTTTTGATTTCTAGTGCTTTGAGTAACAGTGTTTGATTGGGGGCTTGCGCATCTCCTGCAATCCAGATATCCATGATTTTACTTAATTTTGAATTTTCTAAACTGTGAGTATGAAGTCGACAGTGCCAGGCATTCTTTGGTTGATTGGGGAAATAATCAGGAAAAGCTTTGCAGGGTTCATAAGTAAAATGGAAGTTTTGGATACTGTAGTGATGCATAAAAGGCTCCGATAAGTTAATTGGCATGCCTTAATTTTATGGCTCCGCATCTATTAGTTCTAAAGATAAAATAGATCTCATTCATTGATTTTATCAATAGTCTTATTTGAATAGTTTATCTTATGATCAAATGCTTAGCTTTAGTTATAGACTAAGCATTTAGTTTCACACAGGGATTAATGTCCAGATTTCTTTCTTGCTTTTTTGTCTTTTAGAGATTCGAGATAAGCAATTAAGTCACGAAGGTCATGCAGTTGTAAAGCCCGGGCAATGGGTGGCATTCCAGAACTGGGACCTTGCTTGCTTACGACATTAGTCTTCAATATTTTAACAGTTTTTGTAGCTGTTTTGATTTCATAGTGATCTACTGTCTCTTTTTGAAGTATGCCTGCGGTTGATTTGCCATCTTTAGTTGAGACGATGAAAGTACCAAAGCCCGGAGCAATTAATTTATTGGGGTGAATGAGTGATTCCATGATGGTGTGTGGATTTTGACGAGTTCCGATACCGTCAAGTGCAGGTCCTTGAACGCCTCCTTTTCTATCGATTTGATGGCATTGTAGGCATGCTCCTTGACCTTCAAATATGATTTTGCCAGCTTCAATATCTCCTCCTGTAGTGGTGAATTGATATGAATTGTCAGGCTTAGAATCAAACTGGGCGATAATGCTGCTAGCTTTAGGGGTGTTGAGTGATTTTAAAGCTAGATAGAGTTCAAGTTGAGCTTCTTTGGGTATGAGTGCATCTTTTTGGTTCCATAGCTTAATTAAGCGTATTTGTAGGCCTGTGTTGCCTTTGAGACCCTTGATGATGGCTCGTGCTTGGGGGACCTGTTTTAGATTTAAATATTTTGATTCGAGCTGTGCGTAGTTGGCTAATTTATATTCATAGGTCAGTTCGATGAGCCTTGCTTGCACGAGATCATCTTTTTCTGATAAAATCATAGCTGGGATCTCTTTAAGGTAGTTGGAGTCCTGAGCGATAAGTGTATTTAAAGATGAAATACGTATGTTTGCAGGAGCTTTTGAATTTTTGATTTGAGCTAAGAGTGTTTTGCTTGAAAGAGGTAATTTGATATCTTCAGCTAGTTTCAGTCCCATTTCCAATAGATGTCCATTAGCACTTTCTAGGAGCTGTGTCAGACCTGGACTAATGGCAGAGTTTATATCAATCACACGATTTTTAGTTGGACGGTATGTAGAGAATACTGGGTCATTTTCAGGTGGTTTAGACCACCTCTTAAGTGAGCGTAAGGCAAATTCTCGCACTTGTTTTTCAGCATGAGTATTATTAGCGATGTTGATGGTGTTTACGGCATTTTGTTTTTCTCCAATCCACATATTTGAAAGTAAAATTCGTCTTTGTAGTGGAAGTGAGTAGTTAGATATCTGGGAGCTTTCGGCAGCTATAGAAGGCATTGCAGCCATAATTTGTTTATCGTATATGGCGCGAATTGCTTCTTCTTTGACGAGCTGATTTTTATCCTGAACAAAACTTTGTAGGTGAGTAGATTCTAGTTCTCGTAAAATAAGTACAGCAATTAGTCGCAGTTCATTTTTTTCGGATTTCACCTGCTTAATAGCACCGGCTTCATCATTCAGTCTTGCTAAGGCTCGTACACCCACATGACGAATTATGTGCTCTTTTCCATTATTCATTTCTAAACATTTCCACAGAGCATTAATTGCTTGTGATGAGCCCACTTTTCCAAGCGCAATGATTGCGGTTAGCTGAACGCGAGGAGATTTATCTTGGAGTGCATTAATGAGGATATTTTCATTCTCTGAAGAAGGCTTGAAGTCACCTAAGCTGCGACAGACATGTTGGCGAATAATATAGTCGGAGTCATTAGCGAAGCTAGAAATGAATTTTGCGGTGTTCGCAATTTGATTACGTTGAAGCTGACTTAAACCCCATAGAGCATGAAGGCGTTCAACAGTACTTGTGCCTTTGGCTAGAGCGTTTTCTAAAGTAGAAACATTTTTTCTTTTAACCAGTTCGAATTGTGCATATTTACGTACGCGCATGTCGGGGTGATTGAGAAGTTTTTCTGGTTTGTCGACTTTATCGAATCCTTCTGCAAATAATTGTTGAGTTTGTTTAACCGAGGCTTTAGAACTACCCTCAGGATGTTCAATATACTGGATACTACCACGATCATTAACGGACCACCCACCACCGAAATCAGCTATATAAATTTTTCCATTGAAGCCTAAATTCACATCTGATGCCACGACTTGTGATACGGCGGGATCAGAGGATAGGGTTTTGAATGAAGCTCCGTTTTCCGCAAATTGAAAGCGCAAGATGTTTGAACGCGACGTACTAGCACGGAAGTTAGAAACGAGGAAACTATTTCTCCATTCTTCCGGGATTGCTTCGCCAGTTAAGTAGGTGATTCCAGAAGGGCCACTGCTAAAGTTGCTAATGGGTGGAAGGTACCATAGGGGTTGTTTGGCTTGTTGGGGTTTAAACATTTGATCTTCGATCCATGGGGAGCGGCCATTGAATTCAGCATGATCCAGGCGAGCGCGATATTGATGGAGGCCTTGGTGTTCCATATACCAGCCAGAATCTCCACTTTCCACTGCATAGACGGCGCGTGCACTATCGCCAATATCGCCAGTATTATCAAAAGTAAAAAGGTTGCCATGTTCATCAAAAGCTATCTCTTGCGGATTTCTGAGGCCGTAGTGAAAAACTTCTAATTGGGTGCCATCAGTATTGCAACGAAAAATAGCGCCACGACCAGGAGCAGCAAAATTAACACCTTCCTTTGAGGTGACGTTGTAGCCACGGTCGCCAATCGACCAGTACAATCGACCATCGGGCCCCATGATGACACCATGCATGTCGTGACCCATCATACTGAGACGCGGACCAAAGCCAGTTAGTAAGATCTCAGATTTGTCAGCAATTCCATCACCATTAGTGTCGGTAAATTTCCATAGGTTGGGGATGCAAGTTAAGTAGATAGATTTATCATGTTCAATCGCAGTAAAAGCAACTCCGTCTGCAGTGTTGCCCATCATTCCATCTGCAAATAGTTTGCGAGTATCAAAAACTCCATCACCATTGCTATCTGTGATCTTTGCGATCCGTTCACTATTGCGAGTAAAGTAAGCCTTTCCAGTTTTCGGATCTTGCTCTTGCATTTTGATACGTTCTTCAACAGTCTGGTTTTTGAAATCTTGTTGAGTAAATTGTTTCGCACCACGTATATCGAGGATTTGACCATGTTTTTGACGGGGGGACTCGACAATGTAAAGGCTGCCATCGTGACCAATGCCAAAGCTAGTCATGTATTCAATGCTTGGGTATTGAGCAATTTTCCCCGAGTTTGAGAATTTAGGGTTGTGAATTTTTCCAGTGAAATCTTGAACTTGAGGATTAGCGTAAAGTGGTGACAGCGCGGTGATTGAGCCAAAAACGACAAGTGCGAATGCTTTGATCATAGTTGTTATCCTTTGTGTGATTGTTGTCTAAACTACAAAGGTATACGTAAAAGCGAGTATGTTTTTTGACAATCTTTTCATTTTTCAACAAGGGGAATACAAGTATTTGTCGCTTTGATACAAATCGAAATTTATTTAAGTGAGTTTATAGACATAAAAAATGCGAGAACAAGTCTCGCATTTTTAAAGAACTGAAATGGATGTCAGGCTTTTTCGTCAATAAGTCTTTGCAGGTCATTATGATCAAAGGTGTAGCGACTTGAACAGAAGTGGCAGCTTACGGCTATTTCTTCTTTCTTATCTCTAGACTCAATGAGCTCATCCTTATTTAAAGTACGCAAAGCAGAAAAAGTCTTTTCTTTACTGCAGTTACACTGAAAAATAGGGTTTGGGCAAGAATGTATGGAATACTCTTGTTGCTCTTCACCTTCGTCAAAGAGTAATTGAATAAGTTTTTCAACATGGTTATCCAGTTCGGGGGCCGTGTCGAGTAAGGCTCTAAATTCTGGTGAGCGCATGCGTTGGCGCGCGCGATCGAGTTTTTCTAGATCACAACCAGGAAGAGCCTGAATCATGAAGCCTTGGCATAAACTTACAGGATTTTCTGGGTTAGGACGAAAATTCGTAGCGATAACGAGCTCAGTTTCAACTTGTTCAGAAGTGGAAAAGAAAAAGCCGAGATCATCACTTAGTTCTAGTAATTGTGCTTCAGTAGTTGAGGAACTGATGAGCATTTTTTCTGATGAACGAACTACGGAAATTTGACCATTTTCACCATAGGACTCACCCATACTTGTGGTGTGTACAGCTAGGTTGGTGTCACTGATTAGGCCACGTACGTCTGAGTTTGCTCCTACATCAACAACAACTTTACCTATGGGGCCATCGTACTGCCAACTTATGGTAAAGCGATGGTCATCTTGAAGTAGAGGGGATATGAGTAGTCCAGTGCCGAGGGCACGGCACAACAATAAGCCGGAAACAGGATCACAGTTATGTTTAATGATTCCTGTTTCTACAGCTTCGGAGGCATGAACGACACTGAATCGTGCGTTCAAGCCCTCAATAATGCCTCTGTAGAGGAAGTCGTTCATTTACTTGGCAGCAACCATTTCGCTAGCCGCTTCATACATTTTGTCGAAGAGGTCTGCTAAGTGAGATTCTTCGGTACATGAGAATGCTACGCGAATATTTGAAGCGCCAATAGAAATGGTGCCAATACCTTTGTTTTTGAGTAAGTATTGACGGTACTCATTGGCATCTAAACCTTGCTCAAGTTTCATAGTCATGAAATAACCTGAGTTGTAGGGGTAAGGGCTGAAATATTCTGCAAAGCGACTATCAGTAAGAACTTCTTTTACTTTTTCATAGCGCGCTTTCATGATGTCGAATTTCTCTTGCTTTTGTGATGCGTAATCGCCATTGCTGAAAGCTTTGAGGACGATGCGCTGTGAAAGATGAGAAATATTAGAAACAGTGGCACGAATAGCTCCGCCAGTTTTTTGTTCGAGAGCTTTTAAACCTTCAGACGCTAAACCTTTAGCAGCGTAAGTAATAAAGCCGCAACGGAGGCCCCATACGTAATCTTCTTTAGTTGCACCATCAACTTTTACAGCGAGGACACGCTCGTGAAGGTCAGCGAAGTAGCCAAAGAGAGATTCTTTAAGTACGTCTTCTTCAAAGAAAAGGCCAAAGTAAGCATCATCGCAAATAACTACGACGTTTGTGCCTGTGTCAGCTACAGCTTTCACGGCATCGAGAATACCATCAACATCCTGTTTAAGAACGGAGTAACCAGTGGGGTTATTAGGGAAGTTGAGGATGGTGGTGATTTGATCTTTGCCTTCAGCAGCCTTTAGAAGAGTTTCTTTGTAGCTAGCGCTGTTGAAAGTGCCATCTTCATTGAAGAGAGTGAAAAACTCCATATTAACGCCGAGTGTAGCGTTAAAGTAAAGGTTGTAGTTACCCCAGAAATGGTCAGAAAGAACAAGAGTTTCACCTGGATTCATGAAGAGTGAACCAGTGAGAGAAATACCATGAGTTAAGGCATTTGTTACAACGGGAGAAGAAACATCTTTTCCAGCCATAGAGGGGTTCTTTTCTAGTTGTAGCTCTTGCCATTTTGTACGTAGAGCTGGAAGTCCTGGTGAAGGTGCATAAGGAAGGTATTCAGCATTCTCGAGATCGTTGACTTGTTCGGTGATTGAATCAAGGCCCATGGCTTTGCCTCCTTCAGTCGCGATACCAATGGTAGCATTGTAGAGGTGAGCATCAGCTTTTGCTTCAGCACTTTGTGCTAAGATACCAGCAGATGGGAAAAAGATACGCTTACCGTAGTCGGATAACATTTCGAGTACGTGTGGGTTAGATGTAGAGATTTGCTCATTGAGTTTTTCAGCGAGATGGTTCATGCTTAAATCCTTCTTTTAGCTATGATTATAAAAATTCGCGCGCTAATCTAATACCATTTTTCAGATTTATAAGTAAAATTGAATAGCTTTTAATGCAAAGTATTCATTATTATTTTCAAAAAATTACAGCTTTGCACGTTTTTTTGTTAAATAATTGATATTCATGTGTTTGCGAGGGCTTGTATCGTTGGAGTGGAGTTTTATTTTATAAGCCCAATTGTTAATAATCTAGCAGGCTAAGCATGAGTGTAAAAACAGGAAATCATTCGGTGATAAAAGATTTTATTCGGCATCAAGTGGAAGAGATGCAGAAGCACAAATGGCTTGAATCTGAGAAAGCGGGTGCGGATTTAGGGGAAATAGCTTTTTTGGATTGGGTAGATAAATATTATGATAAGTTTTCTAAAGCATACTTTTCTGGTAAAGTGCTTTAATTATTCACTATTCTCATCGCGGTAGACAGCATCGCAATTGTCTTCAGGTTTGGGAAACCATTTCACTAAAAAATCGGAGCATTGCTGAGGCTTGACTTCTTGAATCGTACAATGATTCTTTCCCTCTAAAAAGATACATGAATGATCTTCCCTAGAAATAAGGGTAAGGCCTTTGCGATCAGGTCGAAGTTCAGTGTATTGATCTAAGAATTCCGTTTCACTTATTTCAAGGTATTTTGCGATTTCCGCAATCTCCGCATCGTTAAGTTTAACGATGCCCGGCCAACGGCAACAGTTGCCACAGCGTTGACAGTCCCAGCTTCCCATACATTCTCGTTTTTAGTAAATTGTTCTATAAAAGGCGAATCGGTTTATTTAGTGATTTTCTTTTAGCATAAAAATGCACTGACTGCAAATTCCAGCCAAAAAAAATCCCACAACTCAAAGAGTTGCGGGATTAAGAACTAGTCTTAAGGGGTGCTTAGCTGAAGAAAGATTTCATTGCTTCGCCGATATCAGATGGAGATTGAACCATCTTGATACCACAGTCCTTGAGGTACTGAACTTTTTCTGCACCAGTGCGGTCACCACCACCAACGATTGCGCCAGCGTGGCCCATGCGTTTACCGGGAGGCGCTGTCAAACCGGCGATGAAACCGACGACAGGCTTGTTGTAGTTTTCTTTGATCCAAAGAGCAGCTTGTTCTTCTGCGTCACCACCGATTTCACCGATAAGTACGATACCCTCAGTTTGTGGATCTTCAGCGAACATTTTAACAACGTCAAGGTGCTGAGTGCCGTTGATTGGGTCACCACCAATACCAACGCAAGTTGATTCGCCGAGGCCAGCTTTTGTGATTTGGTCAACAGCTTCGTAAGTAAGTGTACCAGAGCGTGAAATGATACCGATTTTACCTGGCATGTGAATGTCAGCAGGCATGATACCAATTTTGCCGATACCAGGAGTGATTACACCTGGGCAGTTAGGGCCGATGAGACGAGTCTTGCTGTCTTTCATCGCGTGCTTAACTTTCATCATATCGAGGACTGGAATACCTTCCGTAATACAAATAACGAGGTCGAGTTCTGCATCGACAGCTTCGAGGATTGCATCCGCAGCGAAGGGAGGGGGTACGAAGATAACAGAAGTGTTAACTTGCTGCTCTTTTACAGCTTCAGCAACACTGTTATAAACAGGAGTGCCGTCGAGATCTTGACCGCCTTTACCAGGAGTTACACCAGCGACAACAAAGTTGTCCATATATTCTTTCATGAGACCAGTGTGGAAAGCGCCTTGTGAGCCAGTAATACCCTGAACAACGACGCGAGTTTTTTCTGTAACTAAAATAGCCATTATATAATTTCCGCGATTATTTTTTTACTGCAGCAACAATTTTTGCAGCAGCTTCGTTGAGTGAGTCAGCAGTTTCGAAAGTCATACCAGACTCAGCGAGGAGTTTTTTACCTTCAGCAGAGTTTGTACCACTTAGGCGAATCACAATTGGTTGTTCGATATTGCCGATATTCTTAACGGCTTCGATAACACCTTCTGCAACGAGGTCACAACGAACGATACCGCCGAATACGTTGATAAGAATACCTTCAACGTTGGGGTCTTTAAGGAGGATGCGGAAAGCTTGCTCAACGCGTGCAGGAGTAGCTGTACCACCGACGTCGAGGAAGTTAGCTGGTGAACCACCAGAGATTTGGATCATGTCCATTGTTGCCATTGCAAGACCAGCACCATTTACCATACAAGCGACGTTACCGTCGAGCTTGATGTAAGCAAGGTCATGCTCAGAAGCTTCAACTTCTAGAGGCTCTTCTTCGAGTGGGTCGCGGAGTTCTACGATGTCTTTTTGACGGTAGAGAGAGTTTGAGTCGAAGTTAACTTTACCATCGATAGCGTAGATTTGGTCATCTTCAGTTACCACGAGCGGGTTGATCTCAACGATAGAGCAATCTTTTTCCATGAACATTTTGTAGAGGTTCTGAGCGATGTTAGCAACAATACGTGCTTGCTTGCCTTCGAAACCAAGTGCATCAGCTACTTTACGTCCGTGGTAAGCCCAGCAGCCAGCTGATGGGTCAACTTTGATCTTAGCGATTTTTTCAGGAGTGCTTTCAGCTACTTCTTCAATATCCATACCACCTTCAGTAGAGGCGATGATGAATGGGCATTGAGTTGCACGGTCGATAGTAAGAGCTAAGTAGTATTCTTTAGCAATATCCAAACCAGGAACAAGCATGATTTTGTTAACTTTGCAGCCTTCAGCTGTAGTTTGGTGTGTGATAAGTTGCATACCTAAAATGTTGGTAGCGTGCTCGATGGCTTTTTCTACTGTGGGGGCAAATTTAACACCGCCACCTTTACCGCGTCCACCAGCGTGAACCTGAGCTTTAACAACGCACTGACCTAATTCAGTTGCGTATTCTTCAACGCCTTCTAATGACTCGAAGACTTTTCCTTCTGTAACTGGGATTCCATATTCTCTGAATAAGTCCCTAGCTTGGTATTCGTGAATAAGCACAGTTTTTCTCCTGATTGCTTTATATTTGTAAAGTCGCAGGTGCAACATAAAGCAATGCGCTCACCTTACTAATAGGAGCGCACAAAAATTAAGTAAAATTTATGTCAGAGTTTTATTATTTTTTTAATTGAAGCTTTGGTTTTGGTTTCAAGCTTGGGTCAGTGATGAGACTCGAGCTTGAGTCGTCTGCTTCTTCTTGGGCTGGGGGAGGAGTTAAGCCGCCACCAGGAGGAGTGAGTCCACCGCCGGGAGGAGTAAGTCCACCACCGGGAGGAGTTAATCCGCCACCGGGAGGAGTGATAGGCGATTTTGATGAGTTGCCAGGGCGTGCACTGCTCATTGAAATAGCTTGGCTTCTGCCCACTGATGCCGTATCTGTAGAGACCTCTTCAGACTGTTCAATTTCTTCGGGGCTAAAAAAGTTGGAAGAATTACCAGGTTTACTTTTTGAGAAGCTGATTTTTTTCTTTTGGATTTTTGAGCCATCACCAGCATCTCGACTCGCTTCGGCTTGTTCAGTAAGACTAGGGCCTTTAGTTCCTGTACCAGCTTCTTCTTCAGGCATTTTTGTTGAGGGGGCAGGAGCGGCTTCGCCAGATATTTGATCAAGAGTGATTTTGTTACGTTTGAACTTTTTATTGATTTTGTCTTTAAAAACGACGAATGCTACGACTGCTAAGCCTAAGATAACGATGAGTGCAATTGCAATGACTTGGAAGCCAGCCATAGGACCATCTTCGTCTGAGTCTCCGCTGTCAGCTAGAGCTCTTTTTTTAGCAGCTTTAGCCGCTCGTTTAGCTGCGGCTACTTTAGCTGCTTCTGCTTCTTCCTCTTCTAGTTTTTTGAGCATTTCTGCTTGTTCTTTGAGTTTATCTTCTTCTGTGAGAAGGTCGCCTTGGAGTTCTGCAATTCGCTTAGCGTTTTCGGCTTCTGCTTTTTCTTTATCTAAACGTGCCTGTTCAAGTTTCTGAGCCTCTAGGAGCTTGGCATTATTAACGCGGTCTTCTTCAGCTTTTCTAGCGGCTTCAGCGGCATCTAGTTTTTCTTGTTCGACTTGAAGTTTTTTAGTGATGAGTTTGTTTTTGTCGTTTACTCTAGAATTGATGAGATCGCTGATGAGATGCCAAGTGCTATTGACGTAAATGAAACCATTCTTTTCATTCTGGAGGATGAGTTTGTCGGCGATCGGTTGCACGTTTTTGTTGAGTGTGACGTTGAATTGGTAGCGCTGTTTAGCGATGAGTGTATCTATGTATTTTTGACGATTAGTCTTAACTTTGTCAGGAAAGAAACTATCTCTTAGGGCGGGGTCCAGGATGTTTTTAATAGCATACTGTCCACTAAAGCCCACAAAAAGGAATTCATTACTGATTCGTTTGATTTTACCTTTGACAGCTATTTTTCTAAAAGGGTCATAAACGAATTCGACATAATCGCCTTCTTTATATATAGGGAAAGTCTCTTCGGCATTCTCTACAAGTTTCTTTTTGTCGAGAGTGGGATGCAACTTTTCAGCATTAGCACGAGCTTGCTTGTTAGCTTCTGCAGTGATGTCGGAGATTAATAGAGTTTTGTCACCGATAACAATGTCAGTATTATCAGCTAAAACGGCGTCTAAGATCTTATCACTAATAACTTTAGGGTTTTCAACATATAGCTCATTAGGAAACTTGGTTAATTGCAGAAAAATGGACTGATTGACATCGGCACTTTTTTCGGAATTAATAATGACTTCTAGTGAGAGAGCTGAATTGATGGATACAGAAATGAATAAAAGAGCTAAATAAAAACGTGTTGTCATGTAGTTCCCAGAGTATTAGAAATGTAAATAAAGTTCATAAGTATAATTTAAAATTAATCGCTTTGCCAGTCGAAAAGGCTTGGAGAGTTGTCAGTATGTGATTCCGAATTGCTTTTTTTCTTGTTTTTGACGTAATTATTCCCGTTGATATCCTCTAAATCTTGGAGGATGTTGTCGGCTCGTTTAATTACAGATTTAGGTATGCCTGCTAATTTCGCAACATATATTCCGTAACTTCTGTCGGCAGCACCTGCTTCCATGAGAAGGCATTTGCAAGTTACGGTTTGCATTAAAGTTATATTTTTCTGAGAATTGAGAAAACCAGTTTTCAAATGCCATCAAATTGTCTTGCTTCCATTCGCATTCTTTTATGGACTGCCTAGTCCGATGCATGATTGTATCCTATTTGATGCTGCAATCTTGGCAACGAACTTTCAACAAGGTCTGGCAAACCTATCATTCTGCTGGTGCTCCGCAGTCATCGCATAAGACATTTGATAAACTCTTTTCTTTTTAAATTTCTTCCTTAATTGTGATTATAAGAAATATTGGGGAGGTTGGCTGGATTGGTGGATAATCATGATGCTTTTTTTAAAGCCTGTTTGTGGAGTGGTTCATAATTATCGCCACTGACCCAAAGTCGATGCATTAAAACAGCTAGCTTCCTAGCTATGGCTACTTTTGCTTTTTTTCTCCCCGCGCCACCACCTCGTGAGGCAATTCGATGTCCGTACCTCTTCAAATCAGAATCCGGGGATCTATCGCTAAAAATATGTTGAGCACAAATAACCAGTAATGATCTCAAGTACCTATCTCCATGCTTTGTTATTCTTAGTTGTTTATCTTTTTCTCCCGATTGGTCCCGCTTTGGAGTTAGGCCTAAAAAAGCACCTATATCACGACTCTTATTAAAACGGCTTGGATCATCAATAGTTAAAACAAATGCCAAGGCAGTAACTGGTCCCACTCCAGGAATCTGCCGCAGGTGCTGAGCCTCGGGACAAGACTCTTCACTAATCAGTTCAATTCGATCATCCAACCTCTCTATTCGATCAGTCAGTTCTTGACATTCGTATAGCATCTCACCTAAAGTTGGCAATAAATCATCACTTACATATTCATACATCTTTTCACTGAAACGATTAGCTTCGCACTTAGGGAGATCACTAACTCCTAAACTCTTTAGTATACCCCTTAATGAATTCATCGTTTGGGTTCGCATCTTCACAAAATGCTCACGAGCACGCAACACTGTAAGCATTTGCTGGGAGTCCATACTTCGGTGTTGAATGCCGTACAAAAGTGATGGATCCATTCGGGCTACCCGTGCTATTTTTTCAGCGTCTTTTTCATCGCACTTATTCGTGCTGTCCCATATCATTCGGAGCTTACGAGCATTTGCTACAATTACATTGAAGCCCATACTTTTGAGTTTGCTCGATATCCATAAAGAGTTACTTCCTACTTCTAGAGCTACTCGGATTTTATGAGGGCGTTCATAATTCGAAAAATATACACTTAACGATTCCAGATTATTTTCAATTTTTGCTTGTTCGACGATTTTACCTTCAGAATTTAAAACACAAATATCGTGTTTTTGATTTCCAAGATCCATTCCAATTGTTATTTCAGGTACAGTGATAGTAGTTTTAGACATGGCAGTTCTCCGTTAATTTTGGTCGTAACTTAATTAATGTCAGGCAAGGTCTGCTAGCAAGTGGACTTTGCCGAGGGCTGCCTTCTCATACTATCTTGGATCTTGTGTAAAAAAATAATCTTGCCTTTGTTTTCATGAACAGCGACGCACCAATTCTTAACTTTTGGTAAGCTAGCGCCAAGTTTGGTTAGTTCGTGATAATGTGTGGCAAATAGAGTTAGGCAACCTGCTTCGTGTAGGTGCTCGGCAATGGCCCAAGCTAAACTGAGCCCATCGTAAGTGGAGGTTCCTCGGCCAATCTCATCTAAGATAACTAGGCTACGTGGGCCAGCGTTGTTGAGGATGTTAGCAGTTTCCACCATTTCTACCATAAAAGTACTTTGCCCTCGACTTAAATCATCGGCTGCGCCTATTCGTGTGTAAATGCTGTCAGTGATGCCAATTTCAGCACTGCTACATGGGATGAATGAGCCCATTTGAGCCATGATTGTAAGTAGGGCTACTTGGCGAATGTAGGTTGATTTACCTGCCATGTTGGGGCCAGTTACTAAGTTGATGGATGCTTGATGATCATTCATTTCAGTGTCGTTTGGAACAAATATGCCAGCATCCATTGCTGCTTCAACTACGGGGTGTCTACCATCAGAAATGTTGATTTTCTTTTCTTCACAAAGTTGAGGGCATGTGTATGAGCGTTTTAGGGCTACGTACGCCAAATTTGCTAAGCAGTCCAGTTCTGCTAAGGCAATAGCAGTGCTTTGGATGGCTTTCGTTTTTTCAGTTACTTGTAAGCGTAAATCCTGAAAGAGTTCGTATTCGAGTGCTTTAGCTTTTTCTTCTGCACCTAAAACTGAGTCTTCGATCTCTTTAAGTTCGGGAGTGATATAACGTTCGGCATTAGCTAAGGTTTGCTTACGAATATAGTCCTCAGGAGCTTGAGCTGAATTGATTTTTGAGAGTTCAATAAAATAGCCAAAGACGCGATTGTAACCAATTTTCAGTTTCTTTATCCCCGTGCGTTCTTTTTCTTGAGCTTCAAAGCGGGCGAGCCAGGCTTTGCCTTCACGACTTCCTTTGCGGAAATGATCAAGTTGCTCGTTGTAGCCGTCGCTAATGATTCCGCCATCTTTTAAAGTGACAGGAGGTTCATCTGAGAGAGCGTCAATAAGAGTGTCAGTTAATTCTGGGAAGCTATAGAGGCGGGCTTTAATATCTGATAATAAATCTGAATCCACGTAAGAAATAATGCTTTCAATATCTGGAATAGCTTTGAGTGCATAGGCAATTGTCTGTAGTTCTCGAGCATTAGCAGTTCCGAGATTAAGACGAGTTAAAATACGTTCGATATCTCGGACTGTGCGGAAACTTTCTCGTAGTTCTTCAAGGAGCATCTGGTCGGAACAGAAGGATTTTAGTGTATCTTGGCGTTGATTTATAGCTTTAATATTAGTTAGTGGACGAAGTAGCCATTCACGCAAAAGTCGACTTCCCATAGGAGTGGAGCATTCATCTAGTACAGAGATGAGTGTTGAGTTTTTTGAGTCGCGGAAAATGGGGTCTACTAATTCAAGCGTTCTCTGAGAAACGCGGTCAATAATCATACAATCAGTATTTTGGATGAGCCCAAGGCTAGTAATGTGGTTTGCAGATCGTTTAAGATTAGTTAAGACATAGTCTAAAAGAGCGCCAGCGGCAGTGATGGCCTCAGTTTGGTTGCGGCAACCAAAGCCCTCTAGTGTTTTTACGGCAAAGTGTTTCAGGAGGCTTTGTTCAGTTAAGTCGGAGTCGAATTGCCACGCGGGGATTGGGCTGATGCTGGTGTTGTCGGGTAGCGAAAAGGGGAGAGTTTGAATGTCTAGATCATCTGCAATGATGAGTTCGGACGGTGAAGCACGATGGATTTCCGCTTCGAGGCTGTGTGGATCGCAGTGCTCGATAATTCTAAAATTACCAGTAGATAGATCGAGGTAGGCAAGACCAGTTTTCTTTTTTCCTACATGCAAAGAAGCGAGGAAGTTAGCCTTTGAAGATCGTAAAACGTTATCTTCGGTGACAGTACCTGGTGTGATGACGCGTGTGACGGCGCGTTTTACAATGCCTTTAGTTGTGGCGGGATCTTCCATTTGCTCGGCTATGGCGACTTTGAGTCCATGCTCAAGTATTCTAGGTAAATAATTGTCTAAAGCATGGTAGGGTACGCCTGCCATGGGGATCGAGTTTCTGCGAGTTAGGGTGATGCCCATAATTTCAGCACCACGTTCAGCATCTTCGAAAAATATTTCGTAGAAATCACCTAAGCGGAAGAGTAGGATGGTATCATCAGTTAGCCCCTCTTTAGCGTCAAGATATTGACGCATCATGGGGGTTAACTTAACGTTTTGTGCCGAAGCTTTAGGCATTAAAGACGGCAGGTTCTTATGTCAGTTGCAATGATACCTTTGGCGCCAAGGGTCTCTAGTTGGTCCATGCTGGAGTTTATGTCTCCACTCGGGATCATGGCTTTTACACCTTTCCATTCGGGATCGTGAAGAGCTGAAATTGTAGGAGATTCTAAGCCTGGAACAATTTTGCATGCGGCTTCAACTTTTTCAGTTGGGATATCATACTCGAGCATAACATATTTACGTGCAACAATTATGCCACTTAAGCGTTTGATGAAAGCTTTGGCATCTTCATTAGCGTCTAAATTTTTGTCTGCAGAAATGAGTGTGGCTTCTGATTGAAGTATGACATCTCCAACTGTTTTGAGTCCAGCTTGTTTGATGGTTGTGCCTGTTTCTACAACGTCAGCAGCTGCGTCTGCAATGCCAAGTTGGATGGAGATTTCTACTGCACCATCAAGTTTTACGATGTCAGCGTTGATATTGTTAGCTTCTAGGTGTTTTTTGACTAAGATGGGGTATGAGCAGGCGATTTTTTTGCCTTCAAACATCTCTAGGCCAGGAAATTCATCTTGTCCCGGAATGATGTAGCGCATTTTTGATTTGCCGAAACCTAATGCTAGGCATTCGTCAATATTATCGTAATTTGTGTCTTGAACAATGTCTCTACCTGTGATGCCGAAAGTGAAAACGCCGCTTGAGACGTAAGCTGTTATATCTTTTGGTCTTAGGAAATAGAACTCTACATTATTTGTATTGTCAGTGCAGACAAGAGCTTTCGTTCCTCGTCGGATTTTATATCCAGCATTTTTGACTAAGGCAATGGCACCTTCAGAAAGTGCACCCTTGTTTGGGAGGGCTATTTTGAGCATGTTTTATCCTAAAAAATTTTGTTGAACATCATAATCCCGAAGAACATAAGTCTATTCATCAAAGTTTCTAGCAGATCTATTAAATTAGCTAAGCACTAGCTTGTGTTATTGTGGCTTTAAAATAAAAGAGCACATCTTTTTGAGATGTGCTCTTAAATCATTTTACGACTTGCTGAATATTAATCTTCGATAGAGACTTCTTCTTCAGGGGCACCGTCATTTTTGAGGATGACTTTCACTCGGTCGAGAATTGTGTTTTCGAGGCTTTCATCTGCTTTGATGGCGTCTTTTGCCTGTTCGCGACCTTGGCCAAGTTGGCGTCCTTCAAAGGAGAACCATGATCCTTTTTTATTAATTATGTCAAGTTCAACGGCGACGTCGAGGATCGATCCAGCGCGACTGATGCCTTCGTTGTACATGATATCGAATTCAGCTTTTCTGAATGGAGGTGCAATTTTGTTTTTCACGATTTTAACTTTTACGCGATTACCAAGTACGTCACCAGCGGGGTTTTGGATCGCTGCAGCACGACGGATTTCCATGCGGATAGATGCATAGAATTTAAGTGCTTTACCACCTGGAGTTACTTCGGGGTTGCCATACATGACGCCAATTTTTTCGCGGAGCTGGTTGGTAAATATGAGGCAAGTGCGAGTTTTGTTGATTGCACCTGTGAGTGAGCGTAGTGCTGATGACATGAGGCGAGCTTGTAGGCCGACGTGACTATCGCCAATTTGGCCATCAAGTTCTGCGCGAGGTGTGAGGGCCGCGACCGAGTCAATGACAAGTACGTCGATAGCGTTGCTCGAAATAAGTGTTTGGGCAATATTCAATGCATCTTCACCACAGTCAGGCTGTGAGACTAAGAGGTCTTGAGTGTTGACGCCAATCATACGAGCATACTGTGGATCGAGGGCATGTTCAGTATCGATGAATGCGCATGTCCCGCCACTTTTTTGGGCGTTTGCCACAGTGTGTAAACATACAGATGTTTTACCTGATGATTCTGGCCCGTAGATTTCTACAACTCGTCCACGTGGCATGCCGTATACGCCAAGAGCCATATCTAAAGATAGAGCGCCTGTTGAAATTACCGAGACGTCTGAGTGAGGTTTGTCGCCAAGTTTCATGATGGCGCCGTTACCGAATTCTTTGTTGATTTGACTAATCGCAAGATTTAAGTTGCGATCACGATCTGTTTTTTCTGCATCTTTCTTAGCCATGGTCTTTCTCCTCAATAAGGCTTGATTAATTACTAACTAATAAAATATAGGCATATATTTATTAGTGTCAATTATTATCTATGAATTTATTTGTTATTAATTTGAAGTCGGAGCTGATTGAGGGCATGGCTCAAGCTATGTTGCCTTATCATATCGCGATTGCCGCGAAAAATACATTTTTCTACTAAGATTTCGCTTGGTGTAAAGGTGGCAATATAGACGAGTCCCACGGGTTTGTCTTCAGATCCGCCGCCTGGGCCAGCGATGCCAGTGATAGCGACTCCACAGTCGACTTTGAACTTTTCTCGTAGACCATTAGCCATTTCGTGGGCACATTCATGGCTAACGGCTCCATGTTTATTAAGAGTGCTTTTTTTGACTTTTAGGTGTTTGTTTTTCCAATCACATGAATAGGATACAAGAGCTCCTGTTAAAACATCTGAGCTTCCGGGTATGGCTGTTAATGCTGCACTAACGAGTCCTCCTGTACATGATTCGGCTGAGGCGAAGGTCCAGTTTTTGCTGCGTGCAATATTTAAAATCTCTTCTGGTAGGCTGCCGCTTTTGAGTATTTCAATGGGAAAGCTTTCACGGCATAAGTTGTCGGCTGCTTTTGCATCAGTGTTTTGCGGAATTCGCAAAGAGAGTTTTACAATGCCGGGTTGTGCGCAGAAGCCATAGTCTATCTGCGGGAAGTTCTCCTTGAGTTCTTTGCAGCGTCGTTCAACAGATGATTCTGTTTCGCCTGCAACTATATAGTTGAGTTGGGTGAAGTTTTTCTTGCTGTTAAGTAAAGGTACTAATTCTTGTTCTAGCATGGGTTTAAATTCTGAGGGTGGCCCAGGAAGCAAGGCGATCAGTTTTGATCCATATTTAATCAATTGTCCATAGGCTAAACCGGTACTGTTGTCGAGTAGTTTGGCGGATTCGATGTGTTCAGACTGGTTTTTTAGCCACTGTTCCTGTGGTGTTCTTTGGCGTTGGGCCATAAACTCTTCGAGTTCAGATCTGATTTTATCTGAATGGTTAATTTTCAATTTGAGCGTTTCGGCAACTGCTCGCCTGGTGATGTCGTCGCTGGTAGCACCTAGGCCTCCACAAATAATTGTGAGCTCGTGGTTTTCTAGGGAGAATAATAAGGATTTCTTGATGAGTTGTGCTTCGTCGGGAATGGTGCTACTAGACTCGAGTTTCCAACCCATCTCTGTCCATTTTTGTCCGAGAGTTAAGATGTTGGAATTGAGAGTTTGGCCAGATAGTAGTTCACTACCGGTAAAAATGGCGTGGGTTTTCAAGATTGTTTCCTTATATTGTGGGGCCTTATTTAAAGGCTAAAAAAGACTTTGATCAATGATACACCCACGCTAGGCAAAGAACAATCAAAAGGAATTTCATTTAGCCTAAAAAATTACTTGAAAGAAGCCTGTAACTCCTGTACTTTGGGCGCATAATTTTTAGATTAAATCTTAAGGTAAATTAATGAAGTTCACTATTGAAAGAGATCGTTTAAACAACGCCGTTAAAAAAGCAGGTAGCGTAATTTCTTCCCGTCCAACAGTGTCTATTATGGGCCACTTTCTTTTGGATGTGCAAGCCAACCATTTAGTTATTACGGCTACAGGCCTAGATCAAATGATCACTTTAACTCTAGAAGCAAATGTAGAGCAAGAAGGTAAAGCAACTGTATCCGCAAAAATTCTCTCTCAGTTAGTGCAGCGTTTGCCGAATGGTGATGTGTCAGTGAGTTTAGATGAGCGCGGTATGGTTAATGTTGTTTGTGCTCGTAACTCTTTTAGTCTTCAGAGCCTTGATCCCTTGCAGTTCCCAATTGAGGGTCGCGAAGAGAGTCGTCGTGAATTTATGATCAGTA
Source organism: Lentisphaera marina (assembly GCF_028745505.1). GTDB lineage: Bacteria > Verrucomicrobiota > Lentisphaeria > Lentisphaerales > Lentisphaeraceae > Lentisphaera > Lentisphaera marina. The sequence goes on from NZ_JAQZZL010000001.1 coordinate 953,426, forward strand.
CCTCACAGTTGTGTGGTAATATTGCTAAGTGTTCTTATGCGGTGTCAACTGAAGAAGCGAAAGCTCCCATGACAGGTCTATTGCTTACGATTACAGATGGTACTTTCACAACTGTCGCCACAGATGGTCGTCGTATGGCTTTAGTAGAGACGGTTATTGGTTCAGATAGTTCATTAGATAGTGATTCTATTTTACCTCTCAAGGCAGCTCAAGAGCTTCCAAAAGTTTTAGAAGGTAGCAGTGATGTTAAAGTTTCTTTGGGGGATACACACGCAGTGTTCAGTACTGATGATGTTGTTTTTCAGACGAAATTACTTGAAGGTAATTTCCCTAACTACCGCATGGTGATGCCTCCTGGCTTTGAGAACCATGTCACAATGCCGCGTGATGATTTTTACTCAGCACTTGACCGCGTTTCACAGATTCTCGATAAGAATCCAGCAGTGAAATTGAGTCTTACGCCTACAGAAGTTTTGATTTCTGCTATGAATAATGCGGAAGTCGCAGAAAGCCCGATCCCAGCTTCATATGAAGGTGAAAACTTAGATCTTTCTTTTAATGCATCATTCTTAATTGATCCATTAAGACATCTGGAGTGCAATAAGCTAACTTTACGTTTCAATGATCGCTTAAGTCCTACGGGTCTATATGGTGATGAGGGCTTCCTCTACGTCATTATGCCTTTGCGCCACAACTAATTCATGGGATTTATTTCCCGAATTCAGCTAAAAAATTTTCGTAACTATCCCGAGCTCGAGTTAGATCTTGAGCCCGGGATTAGTGTGTTTAGGGGGCGGAATGGCCAAGGGAAGACAGCTTTCTTAGAAGGTTTGGGTTTTTTATCATTGTTGAGGTCTATCCGTAGTTCGCATACTCGTCATCTGAAAAATTGGCAGAGTGACCATTTTGGTATTCGCGCTTGTCTTGATCGCGTCACGCGGCCTGAGTTGGATTTAAACGTGTATTATGGAGAGAAGCGTCAGCTTAGTCTAGATGGAAATAGGGTTGCGACCACCAGTGATTTTATAGGTGTGATTAAGAGTGTGGCTTTTATGCCGGAAGATATAGAAATTGTTAAAGGAAGCGCATCTTGGCGCCGACAGTATCTAGATATACTCCTGTCGCAATTATCTCCAGGGTATTTACAGTCTTTGAAACATTATCAAAAAGCTCTGAAGAGTCGAAATCAAATTTTAAAGCGCGGTGTAAATGTTGACTTAGAGCTTGATGTTTGGGATGACATTTTGATACAGCATGGTTGTGAGGTCCTTCAGGCTAGGATTGATCTTCTTCCTCGTTTATCACAGGCAGTTAGTCAATTAGTTTCTAAAATGTTGAAAGAAGATTTTGTTTTAGATCTACGCTATAATAATTCTGTTGCGAAAAATGCCGAGAGTCTCGTGAGCTCGTATCGTGAGAAATTATATGAGAATCGCGAGCGAGATAAGTTGTATAAAGTGACTCATCAGGGGCCGCACCGTGATGATTTACAGATAAATTTAAATGGTCGATCATTATCGCATTTTGGCTCAGAAGGTCAGTGTCGCTTGAGTTCGTTAATTTTGAAAGCTGCCGCGGTTGAATTGCTGTTGCCTGTTGAGAAGCCGGATTGCCTAATTTTATTGATTGATGATGTTTTGGGTGAGCTGGATGAGTTTAGTCGCCGGGCTTTTTTGAAATGTGTCAGTCGTGGAGATCAAGTTTTCATTGCTTGTACCGAGATTCCAGTAGGTTTAGAGGCCTATGATTACAAGGTCTACGAAGTGGATGAAGGTCGAGTTAGTACGGCGGTATAATTTTTAGGCACAAAAAAAGCCGCTCCTGAGAGCGGCCTTTTGAAATGCTTAAGAAAAAATTATTTCTTATTACCGAAACGGCGGTTGAAGGCATCAATACGACCTTCCACGTCGGCATTACGAGCTGTACCAGTGTAGAACGGGTGGCAGTTCGAGCAGATACCAACTTTAACTTCTTTACGAGTAGACTTGATGTTCCAAGTCGTACCGCAAGCACAGCTTACAGTTGCATCTGTATACTCGGGATGTATATCAGTTTTCATGTTTATAACCTTTAGATAGATTTAAAAGTGTAAAATTCAGACGCGTATAATAGCGCTGATTTTTTTCTTGACAAGAGGGGATAGTGAAAAAATCCGCCTCTTGCTCAAGATAGATTCTAGTCTGCCATTTCTTCGAGAGCAGCTTTGCGACTTAGGCGCATGCGGCCACGGTCGTCGATCTCGAGGATTTTAACAGAAACTTTGTCGCCTTCGTTAACTACGTCAGTTACTTTTTCAACGCGGTAGTCTGCGAGCTCAGAGATGTGAAGGAGGCCTTGGTTGCCACCGGCGATCTCAACGAAAGCACCGAACTCTTTAACAGATACAACTACACCACGGTAGATTTTACCTGCTTCTGGCTCGAAGCAATAAGATTCAACTTGTTCAATAGCTGCTTTAAGAGCTGCTTTGTCAGCAGTGAATACTTTAACTGTGCCATCGTCTTCAACGTTGATTTCAGCACCAGTTTCTTCACAGATAGCTTTAATGTGCTTGCCACCAGGTCCGATAAGAGCACCAATTTTTTCAGGATTGATTTTCATTGCGTGAACTTGTGGAGCGTGGTCAGAAATTTCTTCTTGGGCTTTAGCGAGGCAGCCGTCCATGACATCGAGGATGTCCATTCTAGCTGTTTTGTCGCGGAGCATTGCTTCGTACATCATGTCGAGGCTGATACCAGCAATTTTAAGGTCGAGTTGGAAACCAGTGATACCATCACGAGTACCAGCTACTTTAAAGTCCATGTCACCGTAGTGGTCTTCAGAACCTAAGATGTCTGTGATCATAACGTATTTATCACCTTCTTGAACGAGACCAACAGAAATGCCTGCAACGGCTTTCTTGAGTGGTACGCCAGCATCCATAAGTGCAAGTGAACCACCGCAGATTGAAGCCATTGAAGTAGAACCATTAGAACCCATAACTTCAGAGATGACACGTACAGTGTAAGGGTAATCTGCAGGCATCATTTTTGCGAGGCAGCGCTCAGCAAGATTACCGTGACCAATTTCACGGTTGCCCGCAGACATGATACGACCACATTCACCAACTGAAAAGTTAGGGAAGTTGTAGTGGAGGTAGAAAGTTTTGTCGTAACGACCGCGGATAGTTTCAGCGCTTTGAGCTGCTTTGGCATCGCCGAGAGTTACTGTAACGAGTGCTTGAGTCTCGCCGCGTGCGAAGAGTGCAGAACCATGAGTTCTTGGCATAGTGCCATGCTCAGCACTTAGTGGACGAAGATCTTCGGCACCACGACCGTCTGCACGCTTACCTTCTTCAATGATGAGGCGACGGATGTTCATTTCAATGAGGTGGCTATAAGCTTCTTTGAGTTCGCCGTGACGCTCTTCAGCAAATTGTGCTTTGAGGCCTTCTTCAACTGTTGCGTATACTGCATTGAGTGCATCGCCACGCTCAGTTCTATCGATTACGAGACATGCGTCGTCAATTTTACCTGAGATAGCAGTTGCAACAGCAGCTTTAACATCTTCAGCGATCTTATCAACTGCGTAATCTTTTTTAGCTTTACCGAATTTTTCTTGAAGTTCGAGTTGAGCTTTAGCCATGATTTCTACTTTGCTATCAGCATACTTGAGTGCTTCGAAGAGGCGCTCTTCTGAAAGCTCGTCACAGTCACCTTCAATCATGATCGTTTTACCTGGAGTACCAGAGTAGATCAATTCGAGTGAGCTATTTTCCATTTGCTCAGCAGTTGGGTTAACAACGAATTCGCCGTCAACTTGACCAACGCGCATAGCACCTAGTGGACCTTGGAAAGGAAGATCAGAAAGCATAAGAGCTGCAGATGAACCGAGCATAGCAAGTGTATCTGGGTCGTTTACTTTATCGTAAGAAAGTACGATAGCTTGAATTTGAACTTCGTTGTAAAAACCTTTAGGGAAAAGAGGGCGAAGTGGACGGTCAGTCATACGTGAAGTAAGTACTTCATGCTCAGAAGGACGGCCTTCGCGCTTCATGAAACCGCCGAGGAATTTACCTGCAGCAGAGTATTTTTCACGGTAAGCCACCATGAGTGGGAAGAAGTCGATGCCTTCGCGAGGAGCAGAAGAACATGCAGTAACGAGAACAACTGTCTCGCCTTGTGTTACAGTTACGGCAGCATTAGCTAAAAGAGCCATTTTACCAGTTTCGATTGTGATAGGGCGATTGTCGCCAAGATCAACAGTTACAGATCCAATATTAGACATGTAAATATCCTTATATAATTTATGCTCAATTGAGCGTGTTTGTTTTTTCTTAACTGGACTGTTGAACCTCTTGAAGAAGATTCCCTGTGGGAATACTCTGCAAGAGACTCAAAACATCAAGGCTTGATGTTTCTAGGGTCAGTTCCAGTTTTCGAGGCTAAAGGTAGTGCGAAAGGCGCAAAAAAAAAGGCCTGAATAATCAGGCCTTTGAGAAAAACTAGCGACGAATCTTCAATTTATCAGTAATTTCGATGTAGCCAGCGTGGTTTTCACTGTTTAGGTAACGAAGAAGTTTCTTTCTGTTGTTAACCATAGCGATTAAACCGCGGCTTGTGCTGTAATCTTTTTTATTCTGTTTCATGTGCTCAGTGAGCTCAATGATGCGACCAGTAAGGAGTGCGATTTGTACTTCAGGTGAACCTACGTCGCCTTCTTTACGCTGAAATGCAGCGATGATTTCTTGTCTTTTTTCTTTAGTCATTTTTTTATCCCTATATTATACAGGCTTTCACCCATTAGTAATAAGTTCTTGTTGTTTGTGAGGCGCATAGAATATTGCGAGCTAAATGTTTTTCAAGTCCAGTTGTCTTTTAACTATTAAGACTATCTCCCAAAGGGAAGCTTATAGAAAACGGCTGATATTTAACTTATTTATTTAAATAAGTTGCGAAATAGTCAAGCTAGGTATTAAATTACAGGGTTTTTGGGAATGTTTATTAAAGTGTCAATTTAAGGGTGATACCGTGAAAGAGTTATCAAAAGATGATCGCTTAAAAAAGAACTTGGGTTTATTTGATGTATATGCGATCTGCACAGGAGCTATGTTCTCCTCAGGTTTTTTTCTACTGCCAGGTTTAGCAGCAGCTAAAACGGGCTCTTCCGTTGCCTTAGCTTATTTAGTGGCGGGTTTTTTAATTCTGCCAGCAATGTTTAGTAAGGCAGAGCTAAGTACGGCATTGCCACGAGCGGGTGGGACCTATTATTTTTTAGATCGTAGTTTAGGCCCTATGTTTGGTACGGTAGGTGGCTTGGGTACGTATTTGTCGCTGTCCTTAAAAACAGCTTTTGCTTTGATCGGTATTGGAGCCTATGCGTCGTTCTTTGTAGCTCTTCCCATTAAACCAGTTGCCATTGCTTTGACTGTCGGCTTTGTTTTTATTAATATTACTGGAGCTAAAGAAACCGCGAGTTTACAGCGTTTTTTAGTTGTTACCTTAGTTACGATTCTTACATATTTTATAGCTCAAGGTGCTTACGAGGCTATCGCCGTGCAACCTGACGAATTAGTCGATCAACGTTACGAAGATTTCTTAACCGATGGAATGGGAGGCTTTTTTGCGACTGTAGGCTTTGTCTTTGTTTCTTATGCGGGTCTTACAAAAGTTTCTAGTGTTGCGGAAGAAGTAAAAAATCCTGAAAGAAATATTCCTTTGGGGATGATTCTCTCTTTGGTTTCAACCACTTTGTTCTATGTGCTTGGAGTCATGGTCATGGTAGCATTAATTGACCCTGCGGAGTTTCATAAAGATTTAACTCCTGTGGCAACGGCGGTGAGTAAGTTCGATACGTTCATTCCTCAAAATATTTTAGTTGGCTTTGTGGTGATAGCGGCACTATCCGCATTCTTTTCGACAGGTAATGCCGGCGTAATGGCGGCTTCGCGTTACCCCATGGCAATGGCACGAGATAAGCTGTTACCAGATGGATTAGCGAAGTTAGGAAAATTCAAAACGCCAACAATGGCGGTTGTTTTGACCGGTGTCATTATGATTTGCTTTATCCTTTTACTGGATGCTACGGGTATAGCGAAACTAGCGAGTGCTTTTCAGTTGTTGATTTTTATGTTGGTTAACTTATCCGTTATTGTTATGAGAGAAAGCCGTATCGAGTCTTATGACCCGGGATATAAATCCCCTCTTTATCCATGGATGCAAATAGGGGGTATGATTGTTTCAGTCGTCCTTATTATATATATGGGTTGGATGGCGATACTTTTTACAATTGGAATGATTGCCGTTTGTTTAACTTGGTATTTTCGCTATGCTCGTAAACGAGTGTCTCGCACTGGAGCGATATGTCATTGGTTTCAACGCTTGGGGAAAAATCAATATGATGAATTGGATCAGGAGTTTAGGGGGATACTAAAAGAAAAAGGCCTTCGTCAAGACGACCCCTTTAATGAAGTAGTGGCACGCGCGCAATTTTTGGAGATCGACAAGAGTGAAAAGTTTGAAGATCTTATCAAAGAAGCTTCAATAATGTTGGCGGAACGGTTGAAAGTTGATGCAACAAAATTAGAGGCAAGTTTCCTTGAAGGTACTCGTACAGGCAGAACTCCTGTAACAGGTGGGGTAGCATTGCCCCATATGCATTTAATGGGGATCGATAAACCAGAAATGGTGATAGCACGCTCTAAATCTGGGATGCAAGTTGATGTTTTTGATGTCATGGGCGATGAAATGGAGCAGCAAACGTTCGCTATTTTTCTCTTGGTAAGTCCAGAAGGCAATCCGGGCTTGCATTTACGAATGCTTGCGGAACTCGCAAATCGAATTGATCAAGATGAATTCCTAAGCCGTTGGAATGAAGAGCCCAACTCAGCTCACCTTAAACAGTTGTTGTTAAATGATGGGCACTACATGACTTTAACTCTAAAGACCAATAATGGCTCGCAGAAGTTTATTGGCAAAGCGATCAAAGAATTAGGCTTGCCTGAAGGTAGTCTAGTGGCGATGATTCAGCGTGGTAGTCAGCGAGTTGTACCGAGTGGTAGTACTATATTGGAGGAGGCAGATCGTCTTATTATCATAGGTGAACCCAAAATACTTACAAAACTTAGGGTACTTATTGAGTCTTAGGTGACGTAATAAAACACATATAAGCTTATTGATCAATTATAATAAAGTATTATCCTGTTTTATCATAAGCCGATTTAATGCTACTAACAAAAAAGAGACATACATGAAAAAATTTCTATTCGCCCTAATTTTTATATCCTTGAGCTCATCGTTATCAGCGAAAGACCTAGAGTGGACTATTCCCAATACATGGGAACGTTCCTCGGAGAAAAAAGCCATGAGATTAGCGACCTTATTAGTTAAAGCTGATAATTCCTTAGCTATTGCAGTGTCGCGCTTCCCAGGCGATGTGGGTGGCGAATTGGCCAACGTTAATAGATGGAGACGACAAATTGGTTTAGCTCCAGTCAACGCGGCGAATTTACAAGAAGGTTTAGAAGTGATTGAGAGCGCAGCAGGGAAAGCCAAACTTTTAGATATCTCAAATGGTGATAAGCAAATGTTGGCCGTTATGTTTCCTCACCAAGGATCGACTTATTTCTTTAAGCTTACAGGATCTAAGGATAAAGTTTCCAAGGAAAAAGAGAGTCTGATCAAACTCGTTAAAAGTTTTAAATAAATTACAGAAATTTTAAAAACGCCTCGATGTGGAGCGAGGCGTTAATTATAGAAATAATTATAACTTAAAGTTATTCCTTAATTGTACCTGTATAGAATTCTACACCTCTATAGCTGACGACGTAAGTCATGTCAGTTCTGTGTATATCAAAAGTAATTTCATCGCCATTATCAAAATCAAGATGCATTTTTGCTTCTGTTGAACTTATTTTTTCAATTTGGGCTTTGTTGATGTTAGTAAAGCCCATTTTTTCAACATGTGCGATGGGGATGTCAACTAAGGGGCTTTTACCATTGATGGGGTTTTCTCCCGACCAAAATTCTACCGAGTTGAAGATTAAAAGGTCTAGGATCATTGATATGGGGTAAATAAGTGTGATCCAGAGGCCGAGGAACCAGCCTTCGCGTCCCCAGCGATCTTCTGTTACTTCTAGGTTGAATCTAGCGACTTTTCCTGATAAGCCATTGTGGCCCATACAACCACAAAAAGTGAGTGCAGCTAGGAGTGAGTAGGTGAATTTTTTAATCATTTTACGACTCCTGCATATTGTGCTTCTTGGACATTTTGACCAATTTGGCCCTCGAAAAATTGTTTCCCCATTAAGCTTATGGTGTATTTGTCACCAGTACGAATGACATCGAAAGTAACATGGTCACCATTTGAGAAGTCAATAAAAAGCTTAGCTTCATTAGAACTGATTTTTTTGATCTGAGCGCCGTCAATATCGTTAAAACCCATTTTTTTGACTTGTTCTAAAGGGACGTCTACTAGAGGACTCTTGCCGTTGAGTGGATTGGTGCCAGACCAAAATTCAACGGAGTTGAAAATCAATAGGTCCAGTACGGCACAGATTCTATATACCCAAATTAGATGTAAGCCCAAGAACCAGCCTTCACGTCCCCAGCGGTTTTCTGTTACTTCTAAGTTAAACCTTTTTACTTTGCCGCTTAGGCCCATGGTCCCCATGCAACTCGTCAGCATCATGGATATACCAAACAAACAGAAATATTTTTTCAAAGTATAGCTCCTTTATAATTATCTAAAGATAAATTGTCAGGAGTGAAAACAGGCAGGCCAAAAGTTAATTTACAGTTAAACCAGCGCTTTTTAATCTCGCAATATTTCCAGAGAGGGTGAGCTGAAAATTTTCTTTGAGTTGATGAGTCCAATAATTAAAGTGATGATAATCAAGGCTACATTAGAAATGAGTAAGATTGACAGTTGAATTGGAGGCGAATTTTCGAATATGAATGTTCCAATTAAATGATTGATAATGTAGGCGATTAGGCAACCGACATTGGTACTGATGATCGCAAGGAAAGTAAATTCTGATAAAAGAATTAATTGCGTTTGTTTTTTACTCGCACCAAGGATTTTTAAAAGAATAGATTCCTTTTGTCGTTGATCTTGGCTAAGTTTTAAGGTAGAGATTAAGATGACAAAGCCAGTGAGAATGCTGAAGCCAGCCATAAAGCGTATGGCGATGCTCAGTTTGTCCAGTAAAGAAGTAAGAGTTTGTATGACAAGAGTTAAGTCTAGGAAAGAGATGTTAGGAAATTGGTTGTTGATCTCTGTTTGAAGTTTATTGGTGCTTTTAGGATCTTCTGATCGTGAGACAATGACTTGCATTTGAGGGGCTTCATTTAATGGCCCACTTGGAAAAACAAAGAAGAAGTTGGGTCTCATTTGCATCCACTCTACCTCGCGAACAGATGTAATAACACAAGGCAGTTCTATGCCTGACAATTCAAAATCCACGGTATCACCAATTTTCACTTTGAGTTTTTCCATCATTCCACTTTCAATAGAAACTGGGATACGTTCTTGCTCAAAATCTCCATCAAAAGACCCAATAAAATCACCTAGGATTAACTTCTCACTGTCTAGGATTTGTTCTTGATAGGTGCAGCGATAAGTTCGGCTTAGAGTCCAATGAGGAATACGTTCTTCCTTGGGTAGGGAGGAGTTGTTTTGAATGATTTTCTTAATCTCAAGTCCATTGACTTTGCGTAATCGCAAATCGATGATCGGGACCTCTTGGAGGATGGGGACTTGAGCTTTTTTGAGTAGTGCTTTTAAATCTTGGCTTTGATCATGTTGAATGTCAAAGAGGACAAAGTTTGGGTTGGTGTCCTGTGTTGTTTTACGAACTTGGTAAAGAAGGTTTTCTCTAAGTAAAAAGAGAAGAGCGATAACGAAGACGCCTGTGCCCAAAGAAATGATGAGTGTGTGAGTCTGGTTGTTTGGACGGAATAGGTTTTTTAAGCCTTGTCGAAACGTGAAAGGCATAAAGGAAATAGGTGTTTTCCTGATTATGCTAAGGAAGACTTTGGCGCAAACAGCTAGACAGAAAATAATAATGATTAAAGTGATTCCGCTATATATCCCCGTTTTCGTATTGTGAGAAGAAAGTGTGGTGAGTAATAAGGTCGAAATTATGCAGATAGGATAAAAAATAAAGTTAAACCCCCTGCTGCTATTTTGCTGGATGGTTTCAGGTCGTAAACCTTGTAGGGGGTTGAGTAAAGTTATTTTTTTGAGTGAGGGAAGAGATGAGAGGAGTGTGATGAGTGTTCCCGCAAGTAAGCCTAGAATAATACTAGAAGCATTGACTTGGCTTTGTATTTCAAAAGGGATGAAGGCTTGGATGGCTTGTGGAAGTATCAGTTGAATAGCGATACCTAGACAAACACCTAAAGAGGATCCGATAATACCTAAGAGAAAAATTTGCAGGATATAGACGGCAAATATTTGGCTCTTTTTCGCACCCATACACTTTAAAATAGCAGCACTTTTGAGTTGCTTGTTAATGTAGACATGTATGGCGCTGCCAACGCCAATAGCTCCTAAAGTGAGTGCGAGGATTGCACTAAAGTTAAGGAATGAGAAGAGGTTGGTACTCAATCGACGCACGCGTTCTTGTCGACTCATGGAGGTTTCGACGCGTATTGATTTCATTTCTGCTTGAGCTTTGATCTCTCCAATGAGTTCTTGTTGCTTAATATCTTCTGGAAAAGCGTAGTGCTCTAGGTATTGAACTCGACTTCCGAAGGAGATGAGCCCAGTGCTTTCTATATCTTGAAAAGGTATGAGAATTCGTGGGGCCAGTTCAGATAAGACACCACTTTCCCCAGGGAGTGATTCAATTTGTGCGGCAATCGTAAAGGTGCTTTGGCCGAGTTGAATTTTGTCGCCAACCTTAGCTTTGTATTGCATGAGCAGAGAGCTTTCGACTAAGCAGTGCTTACCTTGCAGTAATTCTGAGCCACCCAGTGGTGTGGTTTTGATCTCGCCATAAATTGGGTAGCCTTGGGAGATGGCTCGAACTTGTACTAAACGGGGAGCTTGTTTGGAGTTTAAGAATTTTGCCATGCCCGCAAAACGGCGTTCCGCTAAAGATGGACCCATTTTTTTTTCGATTTCGAGGAGCCATGCTTCATCCATTTTGAAGCGTGATTTTAAGCTGAGATCAGAGCCGAGTAAACTACGTGATTGTAAGTCAATGGAGCTGCGGACAGAAGACGCTAGTGAGTGAATGGATACCAGTGCGGCAATCCCTATTGAGATACAAAGTAGGTAGAGCTTTAGGTGTTTTTTTTGACTATGCCATTCGCGCTTGGCCATAATCCAAGTCCAAGGATTAAAGAGATTTGAAATGAACTGAATCATTACTCGGAAATTTGTCCGGCTTTCATTTTTAAGGTGCGATTAGCTTTGGCTGCTAAATCATTGTCATGGGTGACGATGATAAGGCTAGTAGATAATTGTTGATTGAGCTCAAATAGTAGATCTTGAATTTTGGACGCAGTATGGCTATCGAGATTTCCTGTGGGCTCGTCGGCAAATAAAATTTTTGGTTGGTTAATAAAGGCGCGTGCTATAGCGACACGCTGTTGTTCTCCACCGGATAATTGCGAGGGGAAGTGATGTTGGCGTTCTTTTAAGCCGACCTTAGAGAGTAGCTCGAGGGCGCGTTCTTTGGTTTCTTTATTGGCATTGTTTTGCAATTCTAAAGGAACCATGACGTTTTCGAGGGCAGTTAAGGTGGGCATCAGGTGGAAGGATTGAAAAATGAACGAGGTTTGTGAAAGGCGCAAAAGAGCTCGCTCATCTTCATTCATGGAGTTTATGTCTTGGTCGCAAAGAATGATTTCGCCTGAATCGGGGTTGTCCAAGCCTGCGCATAATCCCATGAGGGTTGATTTTCCACTACCAGAAGGACCAGTGATCGCAATAGATTCCGCTTTTTCTAATGAGAAACTTACAGAATCCAAGACTTTTAATTCTGTTTTATTCATGAAATAACTTTTACATAGGTTGTTGACCTTGAGTATCGTTTGCTTCATGATTATGGATCCTTTGAATTAATGATAAGCTATTATATTCGAACTTGATGGAAAAGCACAATAAAATAATGAAAAAGAGCTATCAATAAAAAATGCTAGCGCGAAGGCTAGCATTTGATTGTTTAACTGCGGTATTTTTTGGATCTTCGCCAAGCTTTTTTACGGTCTTTGGCCATTTTTTCTTTGACTTCCCCAGGCAGTGAATCGTTTTCACGAAACTTTTCTTGGAGGTGTGTGCGTTCACGGTATTCGATTTCAATTGGGATGCCTGAGAGACCAAAGGCATTACGAATAGTTTTTTCTATGAAACGTTTGTAGTGATCCTGGCAATAATTTTTCTTATTACAGAAAATGATAAAGTGCGCGGGAGGGTTCTTGACCATAGTGGCGTAATAGATTTTGAAAAAGCCTTTACCAGTTGATGGTGGGGGAGTTCGCAAAACCATATCGTGTAAAACTTGGTTGAGAAGTGCCGTAGGAATATCGATGAGTGATTGCTCAAAAATACGAAGCGTGGCAGGCAGTAGGTCACGGAAGCCATTACCGTCCACTGATGAAGTGAAGATGATAGGGCAGTAACGCATGAAGGGGAGATCGTGCTCTAAGTCATCTAAAAATTTCTGCTTAGGTGCTTCGGCTTTGACCAAATCCCATTTATTGGCAATAACGACACAAGGTTTCCCTTCTGCTTTGATAGTATTGGCGATTTTTTTATCGCCATTAGTAACGCCTTGAGACATGTCAATGACAAATAAAATAACAGTCGAACGTTTGATCGCTTCTTCTGTTCTCATCATAGAAAACTTTTCGACGAGATTATCGATCTTTCCAGCTTTCTTTACGCCAGCTGTATCGACGAGTAATCCATTGCGACTTTCGCCTTCATCGTCAAAGGCAAATGGGATGTCGACGGCATCTCTAGTTGTTCCTGCAATGTCAGAAACGATCACTCGCTCTTCGCCAAGGAGGCGGTTAGCGATAGAAGATTTACCTACATTCGGGCGACCAGCTAAAGTAATTCGCAAATCTGGACTAGTTTCATCTTCTTCTTCGCTAGGAGGGAAATAAGTGCAAATATCTTCGCGTAGCGCATCTAAGTTAGACTTATGATTACAGGAGATAGCGTGAGTTTTTTCGAAGCCTAAAGCTGAAAAAACACTAGCTTCGTCTTCTAATTCAAAATTATCACATTTGTTTACGGCAAGAATGATGGGCTTGTCGTGTTTACGTAAATAGGCGCATACTTCGCGGTCGAGTTCAGTGATTCCATCTTTCACATCAGTAAGCATAATCATGATGTCGGAGCTCTCAACCGCAACTTTTAGTTGCATACGGATTTGATCGTCCATGAATTCGACATTTTTTTCGTCGCTGAGAACGCCAAGTCCACCCGTATCAACTAATTGATAGCGGTAGCCATTCCAGCTTACGGGCTGAGCGACGCGGTCACGCGTTACACCACATTGTTCGTGAACAATAGCAATGCGCTTTCTGAGTAGTGTGTTAAAGAGGGATGATTTGCCCACGTTGGGGCGTCCCACGATAGTGACCACGGGAAGTTTACTGGCTTGAGTTTGCATTCTCATTGTAGGGCTCCTTTAAGCGAGGCAGAATTTCTCTGCGTTGTGCTTTAAACGTTTTATGCTTTCTTCTTTGCCAATGAGTGCGAGTGTGTCCATTAAATCAGCTCCGCCATTGGCAGAAGTAACGCAAAAGCGTACGGGCTGGTTGAGTTTTCCTGGGTTGAGACCGGCGTTTTCAGCAGAAGTCTTTAGGGCTTGTTCGAGTTCACTAGAATTATTGAAATCAATAGTAGCGAGAGTTTCGGCACATCCCAAAAGTGCTTCTTTCATGCCTTCTTTGCCGAGTATTTTTTTGATTAGTTTTTCATCGCTTGGCTCAACTAATTGGAAATAGTACTCCCAAGTTTCAGATTGAGTAACAAGTTTAGTTCGACTCTTCATTAGTGAGGAGACAGTTTTTAATAGTTTTTCATCGCCATTATACCAAGAGTATTCTTTAACAAAAGGGCTGACGAGTGAAAGGAATTCTTCGTCGTTTAATTCGTCTAAGTACTGGCCGTTGAGGTTGAAGAGTTTGTCCATGTCCATTTGTGCTGCAGTGCTTTTGACTTTTTCTAATTGAAAGAGTTTAATCGCATCTTCACGACTACATTTTTCTTCATCTCCAGGAGACCAACCCAATAATAAGAGGTAGTTAAATAGACATTCGGCTGTGTAGCCTTTAGTGCGGAAGTCACCGACAAAAGCATCGCCATCACGCTTAGAGTAAGGTTTGCCTTGCTTGTTGACGATCATTGGTAAGTGAGCGTATTGCGGAGTTTTTTCACCTAAGGCAGCGTAGATCAAGACATGGCGATAAGTGTTCTCTACATGGTCGTCGCCACGGATGATGTGGCTCATGTTTTGTGTGATGTCATCGCAGATATTAGCTAAGTGAAAGAGTGGAGAGCCATTGGATTTAACAATGACTAAATCTTTCATACTGTCTAAAGGTTTGCTGAGCTCGCCTTTAATGATGTCATTAAAGAAAACGCTATGGCGAGTCCAGGTGATTTTTGAGCCATCAGTAATATTAACATTTTGCTCGTCATTGATGATGGACTCATAGTTAGAGTTTAAGTCAAAAATTTCTTTGCCGTCGGCGTCGAATACTTTTAAATCTTTGTAACCAGCGTGGCAGGCTTCCATTGGGACGGCTTTGCCTTTGCGAGAAATTGTAGCAAAGCGTACCCCTCCAGCATCGACTTCAAGTGCTACGTCAGCATGAAGAGCTAACTCTTGTTGATCGATTTTGCGAATGCAGCTATAGTTCTCTAAGTCCCATGGCATGCGGAAGAGTGTCACTTCGTTTTCGCCTTTAACGAAACGGTATGCATGACCTTTATCTTGGAGTGATTTTGCAATATCGAGGTGATGCTGTTCTTGTGTGCTTTGATATAGGGGCGTTTCATCGTAATCAAGGCCGAGCCACTCCATGCATTCGAGTAGTGCGTCTACGGCTTCTTGTGTACTTCTTTCCTTGTCGGTGTCTTCAACACGCAGGAGAAATTTGCCGCCCATATTTCTTGCAAATAGGTAATTGAAAATTGCGGCACGGATGTTGCCAATGTGTACATTGCCCGTTGGTGATGGGGCAAATCGAACTCTAACTTCGCTCATTTTTAGTTCTCGTAATTCAGTTTTGAGTTGAAAATTGAAAGGGATTAAGCCCTTATTAAAATAATAATGTGCGCATACATATCACAAGAATGTTTTTTTACCACAGAAAGTAGCTTTGAAAATATTCTTAAGTTCTGCTCCCTAAGGTGATTAGTGATTTTAAAATCTACTTATCGAGAGGGAGTTTGTGAGTTAATGGGCAATAAAAAAGCCGAGATAAACTCGGCTTTTTAAAAAATATTTACACAGATTTTAGTCACAGTGTGTTAAGTCTGACATTTTCTGACTCTCACGCGATATGAAGTTGCTTAGGCGAGCCATGAACTTCTTGCTGCGATCTCTTCCGTGTTCGTTGACTCTTACAGTCCAGTCGCGAATTTTTTTGTCACATTCTTGTGTTTCATTCTCAATGTAGATTGGTGTTTTAGCAGAGATTTTTTTGTAGTTTTCGTTAGATTCTGCGATCTCAGAATTAACAAATTCATTTGTCGCGCAGCAGCTAGATAGTAAAATCACTCCAATAGTTAGTATGAATTTTTTCATTATTGTTGACTCCTCAAAAATTAATTACTAAAAGCTAGCGCTTAAGATCTTGTAATTCAAATATAAATGAAGAGTTCATGGCTTCTGAATTGGCCTTTTTCTTGAAAAAACTTTTACTAGAGGTGTTTTTGATCATTGAATGGCCTCGCCTAATTCAGATGAAGGATTTCATCATCTGAATGGCAATGTGCTTCTTCTGTGGTGCATTTAAGCCAAGTCATGAACCACTCAAAACGTTTTTGCCCAGAGCTAGCGATGTACCAATTGTCTCCAGTGTACACGGGAGAAATCATAAAAGGGAATAGTTTGTTGCCATTTTTGTCGAGACAGTTAATACTGCAGAATAGCTCGTTTTGACTTAGATTTTCAAAACTGGTTTGTTCAATAGGGAACTGTGTTTTGTTTTGGTTTGAAGTGATTATGTAGTAGTTTTCACCTTCTTTGGTGATTAAAGCAATGTCATCTGGCACTAATTTTATTTTATCCGAAGTTTTTGAGTCTTCTAGGAAAAGTCCCATCCAGTTGTCGTCCTGGAGTTCGCAGAGGTGTTTTTGGAAAATACTGTACATGACGAGGGTATTGATGCGTGTGACTGGGAATTTTAATCCTGCTACAATTAGGGCTACGCCTATGGCATAATACCAGCTCATTCCTGCAAGAGTAAGAACTAGAACACCAGCACCGATTAGTATGAACGGGGCACATGAAATCATCAACAAAAAATGCTTTGGGTATTTCTTTAATAAAAGCATAGTAATCTCCTATCTTTACCTATATTATCCTTTCCTATTCTTATTATATACCGATTTAGTGCTCGTGATCAAGGCTTGAAGTGCTTAAATTTGTGTTTTTGCTATTTTTTCTTAATAGAATTTTGAGGGATAATGAAGATTTATATTGATGCAGATGCTTGTCCGCATTTGGTAAAAAAGCACCTTTTGCGTACAGCGGATCGTAAAAAAATTCAGGTAATTCAAGTGGCGAATCAATACATTAAGCCTGTTAATTCTCAGTATGTTTCATCTATTTTAGTGGGGCAAGGTGCGGATGTGGCTGATATGAAAATCGTTGAGTTGCTCGAAGAGGGCGATTTAGTGATTACGGCAGATATCCCCTTAGCGGATCTATGCGTTAAAAAAAGTGCTTACGCCTTGAATCCACGAGGTGAACTTTATACGGAAGCTAATATAAGGCAACGTCTTTCGGTAAGGGACTTTATGGCTGACTTAAGACAGATGGGGGTTGAAACCGGTGGTCCACCACCTTTTTCTCAAAGAGATGCAGAGCTGTTTGCTAATGCATTGGATCGTTTTCTAACTAAACACGCTAAATGAAGCTCTAAGTGAGCTTAGTATAAGTTGTATTTTTTGTAAGAGAAAAAATTAAATAAAAAGAGAAGTTCTTGAAAACGAGACCTTTTTTAACTTATTTAATAAAAAACACATGACTTTAAATATATATCGCTAAGATAGGGGTTTGTTAAAATGCTCATCTATGGCAAATTTCATAGCTGATATAATTTGTATTACAAAGGAAACAATTTTTGATGAAACAAGCACCAATAAAAGTATTTTTCATGGGTTCGGGCTCAATAGGTATTCCAGCAGTGGCTGCCTTGCACGAATCTTCTGAGATTGAATTACTTGGTGTGGCTTCGCAACCTGATCGACCCGCGGGACGTAAAAAGCGGCTCACCCCCTCACCCCTAGCTGCTTGGGCTGAATCTGAGGGCTTTTCCGTACACAAGCCGGAAAAGGTAAGTTCCCAAGAATTTGTCGATTATGTTGCTTCACTAAAGCCCGATATTGTTGTAGTCATCGCATATGGTCAGCTATTACGCGAAAACTTGTTGCATTTAGCTCCCTTCGGGTGTTTGAATGTGCATGCTTCAATTTTGCCATCCTACAGAGGAGCATCACCTATATTTTCCGCCGTCTTAAACGGTGAAAAAGAAAGTGGTGTTTCAATGATGCAAATGGCAAAAGGTATGGATACGGGAGCAGTTTACCGAACTCATAAAGTGAACCTAGATAAAAATGAAACGACAGGTTCACTGGAGCAGAAGCTCGCAGAAATAGCGGCAAAACAACTTGTAAATGATATTCAGGACGTGGTTTATAATGGTTTAAAAGCCATTGAGCAAAATCATGATACAGCTACAAGTTGTTCAAAAATTGACAAAAGTTTTGGTCTCATCGATTGGGATCAGACTGTTGAGTCAAATATTAGAAAAATCTATGCCTGCCAACCTTGGCCAGGAACTTGGACTTATTACCAAGTTGGAGACAAACTGAAGCGACTTGCGATATGTGAAGCAAGTGCTTGTGAGTCTAGCTCTTCGAATCGAACTTCAGGTGAGGTCGTTTTAGAAGAATCCTGTTTAAAGGTGGCCTGTTCTTCCTCAGACTTATTACAAGTTCACCGGGTGAAACCGGAAGGGAAACGTGAGATGGATGTAAAAGATTTTTTGCTTGGAGCTGGGCTAAAAAATGGAGATAGCCTGACTTCGGGGAATAGTTAAATTTTAGGAAAAATAATGAAACAAATTTTTATTAATAAAGAACAGCTAGAAACACGCGTAGCTATGGTTGAGAATAACACTCTCACAGAATATGAAGTAGAGCGTTATGATCAAGAGCGTCTAGTTGGTTCAATTTTCAAAGGCCGTATTAAAAACTTAGAAAACTCACTACAAGCAGCGTTTGTTGATATTGGTTTTCAGAAAAACGCCTTTTTACACTATTGGGATATGATCCCAGCAGCCTACAATGATGGTCTTTTTGAGCAAGATGCTATGTCTAAAGACACTGTGGCGGCTATGGATGCTAATATTGGTGATTCGTTCCGTAGCACCATCAAGAAGTCGATGAAATCCAAAGACAATGATGAGCAAGAGCGTATGCGTCAAGAAATTGAGCGTATACCCGAGATTTTCCCTGTTGGATCAGAAGTTATTGTTCAGGTAACTAAAGGTCCAATTGGTACTAAGGGGCCTCGTGTCACTACCAATTTGAGTATTCCGGGTCGCTACTTAGTTCTGCTTCCTCATACGAGTCACATTGGGGTGTCCAAGCGCATTCAGAATCATAAAGAGCGAGATCGTCTACGCAATATTTTACGCAAGATGAGCCTTCCAGAGAGAATGGGTTGTATTTGTCGTACCTTAGGTGATGGTAAGCCAGAAGAATATTTCCATAATGATATCGAAATGTTGTTGGATATTTGGGATACAATGGAGCGTAATCGCCAGACTCAGCGTGCTCCTTATTGTCTTTATAGAGAGCCAGATCTTATGTCGCGCTCAACGCGTTATTTTTTGACTGATTCTGTGGATGAAGTTTGGATTGATAACCATGATGCGTACTCAAAATTCAGGAAGACAATTGTCAAGATTTCTGATGTTAATATAGATAAGTTAAAGCATCATAATCAGCATAAACCTTTGTTTCAGCACTTTGGAATTGCTAAGCAGATTGACTCTATTTTTGAGCGTCAAGTAAGTCTCCCATCGGGCGGTTATATCTGTATCGATGAGACTGAAGCTTTGATTGCAATTGATATTAACTCAGGTAAAGCACGTCAGGGTAAGGACCACCCAGAAACAATTTTGATGACAAACCTTGAAGCGGCTGAAGCGATTGCACGTCAGTTGCGTTTACGTGATATTGGCGGCTTAGTCGTGATTGACTTTATTGATATGCGTTCGAAAAAGGATCAAATGCAAGTTTATCGTGCTCTTAAGAAAGCTGTGCAGCACGATAAGGCAAAGACTAAGATCTCTCCTATTTCACAATTAGGCCTTTTAGAAATGACCCGTCAGCGTGAGCACCAATCACTTAAAGACTCCTTGTATACACCTTGTTCAAACTGTGAAGGTAAGGGTGTAGTTAAATCAATGGTCTCAGTGTCAGTTGAAATTCAAAGAAAGCTTCAAGCCTTGTTGAAAAGGTCGAAAGATAAGATTGAAGTTCGCGTGATTTGTCACCCTGATATTTTACATCGCTTGCGTGATGAAGATGCACGTATTTTACGAAATATGGAGAAGTCACTTGGTGGGAATTTATCTTTCCGCTCGGATGATAGTTTGCATGTAGAAGACTTTAAAGTAGTTAACCCTAACTCTATGAAGGAGTATCGTTAATCATGCCTTCGGGAAGTCATGTTCTTGATGTTAAGAAATTTGGTAACCCTGTCCTTAGGCAAGTAGCTGAGCCAATTGCTGAAATTGATGACAGTATTCGTGAGCTTGTCGAGGAAATGGTTGATACTATGTACGAAGAGAACGGCATTGGTTTAGCTGCCCCGCAGGTCGGTCGAAGCCTTCGTGTCTTCGTCATAGACACCCATTTTGAGGGAGATACATATGGTAGTGATGGAGAAAAAGCTCTTTGTCCAAAGATGCCTGTGGCTTTAATTAATCCTGAAATCCTATCTACATCAGGTGAAGATATTTCCTTTGAAGAGGGCTGTTTGTCAATACCTCAGATCAATGCTTCTGTTGTCCGTCCGAGCAACATAGTGCTTCGCGCACAGACTTTGGATGGTGAAATAATTGAAGCGGATTTTGGTGGCTTAACGGCTCGCTGTATGCAGCATGAGATCGATCATTTAGATGGAGTGCTCTTCACTGATAGGGCAGAAAAGGATGATCTTAAACTCGTAGCTAAGAAATTAGAACAGTTGCGGATGAAGACAGAGAAAGCCTTAAAGAAGCGTAAATCAAAAAAACGTAAATAAGTTTAAAGCCTCGTTGTAATGACGGGGCTTTTAAATGTTCCAATCGACAAATTGGCCATTATCTTCTTTTATGGTGAAACGTTTTTTAACTAAGACTTCACCGTCAAGCTTTGTGGTTAAGGTCCAAGTACCAACCTTGTCTTCTATCGGAGACCACAGTGTGTCTCCAAGAAAGAAATCCCAATCATTAGATCTGACGTACATTTCACCACAGAATGGAGCTGCAACTTCACCCGTTTTGTCATCGATAAAATCAGGGTGGTCAATAGTGAATTCAAGCTTTTTACCGCGAGCTTGTTTGATGTTGAGAACATAGCCAAATTCTATGTTTAATCTTGCGGGGATTTCCCAAGTGAATTTTTTTAGTTTTGGAAGTTCTTTACTGCTTTTGTCCCAGTGGCTATGAACGCCATAGCTAAGCATTTTCCAAGAGGGTTTTTTACGAGCCATAAGATATGTTAAGTGTTATTTCTGCTGTGCTTATGAACTAATGAGATCTTCGTCTTCGGAGATGTTGTGGCCCTTGATTTTGCTTAAGATAAGCATGATAGGCCCAGAGAGGACGTAAAGGTTGATGAGTGCGGCTGCAGTCATTTTTGGTCCGCTACCGTAACGAATGACTTCGGCAGTGCCCACCACTATAATAAGTAGCAAGATGATAATTTTACGTGAACGATTTATTGGTGAGACTAGCCATTTTGCCATGTGGGGGTATGGGATGGGGCTAATCATTAATAAACCGAGGAATCCCGTGTAGATAGGGAGGAAGAAAGTCATTAGCCATTCGGGTAGGTTTGCTTCAGTTGTACCCATGATGACAATGGAGCATACGGCTGAAGCTGCACCAGGCGATGGTATACCTCTAAAGTCGCTTGCTTTAGTTTCATCTTTTTTGGGATTGAATTTACTTTCCATTTCCATGGCGTTATAAAGGGCGAGTCTCAGGGCTGCACAACCCATGTACATAGCTCCGGCTAACCAGAAGAGTCTGTCTTGTCGGATAAAGCCAAGATCTTTGACTTCAGCAAAGCCAAGGAAGACTGTTACGTGAGCATATATATAGACTAGGACTGCAGGTGCGACTCCAAATGTGACCATGTCTGCTAGGGAGTCCATTTCAATACCGTGAAGTGAGGTGGCATTGAGTTTGCGAGCGCTCCAGCCATCTAAAGCATCAAATATCATTGCGCCAATGATTACCCAAGCACAGGCAGCAAAAACATAGGGCATGATCGTGGTGTTTGCGTTGTGGGAAATGATTTCGAAGTGATCGTTAGAGTTTTTTGTGAGGATCTTTTCATAAGCTTGTAAGGCTAATAAAATAGCCGTAAATCCACATAAAGAGTTGCCCAAGGTTAATAGGGTAGGGATCTTTTTGTGAAGCTGGGTGTGCTTAATGGTGTGTTCTGTACTCATGGGAATCTCGCGAAAAAAAAAGACAGGTTAAAATACCTGTCTTTTTTGAAAAGTCTTTTTAAAGTCTTAGATATTAACTTTAGTTTTTGGGAGACCTAAAACTTGATCACCTGGCTTAAGACGACCTTCTTTGATGAGTTGGTCTACGCGTTCGAAACGCTTAAGTACGTTCTTTTTACCGGCAATGTTGCCTTTTACTTTTAAACTTCTGTGAATAGACATGTGTGTGTCTCCGTATTAAAATTTTTCATATTCAGGTACATCGAAAAGATATCCAAACCTGATGGGAAATTAGATGAGTGTTGAAAGTATCGTAGCTTGGTTTTTTGTCAAACTAATTTTTTAAATTTAATTGCTGTTCTTCTAGTTTAGCTTTAATCAATTGACCAGCTTTATATGAGGACCTAACCATAGGGCCACTTGCGACGGCACTGAAACCTAGTTTTTCAGCGTATTCCTTCCACTCTTCAAATTGCTCTGGACGAACGTAGCGATCTAGTTTCCAATGTTTGCGTGAGGGGGGTAAGTATTGGCCGATAGTGAGGATGTCAACATTGGCAGCATACAGGTCGTTGATGCACTCAATGACTTCCTCGTCACTTTCGCCAAGTCCTACCATGATGCCAGATTTTGTGAGAACTTTGCCTTGGCTCCATTCTTTTGCATTTTTGAGGACTTCTAAGCTTCGGCGATATTTAGCACGTCCACGGATTGGCGGAGATAAACGCTCGCAAGTTTCTAGATTGTGATTAAAGACTGTGGGCATCGCGTCTAAAGTCATGCGAATGAGGTCTTCTTTTCCATTGAAATCTGGAGTGAGGACTTCAATGCCTGCAGTTGGGAGTTTTTCGCGAACGGCGCGAATAGTTTTTGCAAACTGATCCGAACCCTCATCTTCAAGATCATCACGAGCAACGGAAGTGATGACAACGTATTCAAGGTCCATTTTTTCTGCGGTTTCAGCAACATTGCCAGGTTCATTGGGATCTGGAGGTTCAGGTTTGTCATAACCGATTGCGCAAAAGCGGCAGGCGCGGGTGCAGTTGACGCCAAGGAGCATGAATGTTGCGGTTCTTTCGTGCCAGCATTCAGCGAGATTGGGGCATTTAGCTTCTTCGCATACGGTATTTAATTTGCGATCTCGCAGTTCGTTACTTAGCTCGTCGCGATTGCCACCCCGATTAACTTTTACGCGAATCCATTCTGGTAAGCGTTTCTGATTTTTATCAGCCATGATTTAATTCCTGAATTAATTTCACGTACTATGAATCAGGTTTTAGAATTTTCACATTTTTAACGCCTTTTTTATAAGAGGAAATTTTGAGCTCAAAAAGTGACTTTCTTTGTAAAAAGCTTGATTATTTCTTATCATATCGCTTTTCTAGTTCTCTGAGAATCTTGCCAAGTTTTTTTTGCCAACGTATCTTATGAACAATAAATTTAATAGAGAGAGAAAAATGTCTGATTTATGGAATAACATAAATCCTAGCAAAGCAGACCATGTATTGGGAGTGGTAGGCGGTACCCTGGATGAAATTATGTCGACAAGCAAGCATCGCTTAGTCGTAACCCCTATGCATGAAAAAATTATTAATGCGATTATAGAATTTTGTAGAAGTAAACATTTACGTCCTTTGATTCTCGTTACAGACTCAGTGGCGACAAGTTCTTGGGAGCGCGTCTTTCGCAAACGTCTTAAAGAAGGTGTGGATGAAAGAACAATTTTTGGTGAGCCATGTGAATTGGGTTTTCCACTCATGCCCTTAATTCCCTATAATTATTTTGGTTCATGTTTTAAGATTACATCGAGTCAACAGGTTGAATCACGTCGCTTACACTTAAGAGAGATTTCGTCAATCAGTGCGTACGCAGGGGATGAACTGAGTTCTGGTGATATTGATGCATCTTTAGAAATGGATAAAGTCCTTCGCAATCTAGAGCGCGTCAATTTTGATGAATATATTACTGGCTTGAGTCCCCTGATGGAAGGTGACGTACAGATTATTGAAGAAGAGCTCGGGCAAGCCTTAGATATTTTGTCAGAACAAAAGTTTGATTTAGTTATTGCCGATGGTGCGGCTCGTTTGGGTGGGGCTTGGATGACTTTACTCAGAGAAATGGATGAGAAAATGCCTTGCCCATTTATAGGCTTTAGTACATTTAAGCCTGAAGAGGCTTTTGGAACAAAGTTAGCTCATCAACAGAGACAAAATTTCTTTGGAACGCGATTTACCGAATTGAGTTTGACCAGCCTGTCCGTTGATGGCGCTTGTCGCCCATGGCGCGAATTAATTAGTTTTGTTGAACCTGATCGTCAGTCAGCAAAAGCGATTGAGGAAGTGATTGATAATTTACATGACCTAATTCAAGATATCAATTATGGTCATAGAACCAAATTGACCTTGAATCAGTATATAAAATCAGAGCTTGGACACTTAGCGAAGGATATGTTAGGTAACTGGGCACGTCGTCAAGAATGGACGAGTTCAGTATTGTATTACGGTAGAGAACATGACCTCATTGATGGGGCGGACTGGGAGGTTTATTTAAAGAAGGTTCCCACCGAACAACCGCAAGGGAATTTATTAGTTTACCGCGAATACGTTTTTAATGTTTTACTTGAATCCGAAGATGAGCATGATCATAAGTATGCCGAGCAATTTATTTCACGAGTTAAAAAAGTAGGTTACTTACTAACGGAACACGAAATTAGACCTTATTCATCTTTGAGTAATAATCTCTTAGGGCGAACTAGCGCTAAAGAAGATCGTTTGCTGAGTTTGATGGAAAAAGAATGGGAAGCCACTGGAGATAAATTCAGAGGGCTCGTCATTGCCGACTTTACCGATAGTTCACAAGATGCTTTAGATGCAGGTTTACCTAATGCAGATTCTTGTGGCTTGATGAGTGTTTTTTGGAAGTGCCAAGAAAATTTAGTTACAGTTCAGATGAATCCCGTCGTGGTTTGGGAAAATATGCTTTATTGCAATCCTCGCTTTGCTAGTCGAATGGAGAAGAGTATAGGGCATTATATCGACCTTTATGGTAAGCACCTTCAAATGACGAGAAATGATGATGGTGTTTATTGTTACTTTAAGATAAAGGGAGAGGGCTTCACTCAAGCGTTTTGGACTTGGTTAGTTAACAGTCTTTTGGCTGATGGAACGACTTTGTGTATTTTGGCAAATCGAGAGGTCTTGCTAGATGAATGGAATGGACTCGGTGTTAACACAGTTTTCAATCTAACGGTAACAAACTCGGAGATCTTACGAGCTCGTTTGGGGCATAGATTAGGCGATACAGAAGACATGGGACTGCCAGCAGCTCATTTGTGGGATATAATTGCCGTCATGCCTGATGTTCAGGGTGGTCTTAGTCCTTACTTTATTTATGAGGGTTTACGTGAATCTCGTTGGGCAATTTGTGATGATGGTAAATTTGAGCTGGGTTTAGGGGCTATTTCGCCTGACCTAGGTGGAAGTGAACATAAATCCATGGATGTTTTTGAGAAGGTTAATACCCAGCAAGACTTACTTATTCCCAACCGGAAAGAAGTCTCTAATAGCTGGATCAAAATGGGAGATGGAGAAAAACATTTTCTCGCCTTAGAAGTTCACTTTGAGAATGATTTACATTTAAGCAAAAAAATTAGTCGCGAAGTATTGGTCAAGAAAAATGAATATAAGTATGAAACTGGAGATTTTGAAAAAGTTCTAGAATCAATTTATTTAGCTTTAGCACATAGTCTGTGTGAAAAGAAAGATAAAAAATACGATAAAGATATAGTTGACTTTAAGATTCTAAAGAGAAATAATTTAGCACATCGCTTGTTAGTTACTGGTGAATTAGCTGAAGATTTTATCACTATGGTAGAGGAGTTATTTGCACCCTTTAAAATGCAATTTTATCTATTGACGATGATACTCTATTATGATCATCGAGAAAAGTCTTTATTCAAAAAAGCACAAGTTGGTGAAGCCTATGAATCGGCATTTGCGATTCCAGAACTCTTTAAAACAAAAGATGACTTGCTCATTATTAATAAGTATTGGCAGGAATTTGTAGGTAAAACAAAAGTTTACAGTATGCGTATTCCGCAAACGAAAGCTGTTATTCAAAAGCTCAAGGACAGTAAGTTTAATTTACGTCCGCAATGCTTTAGAACTGAAGTTAGAATGGAAGCTAAAAAGTAATTTAGTGACTAACTTTAAAAGCAATCATACCTAAGCCGAGACTCTGGAAAATAATGTTTGGTAGCCATACCAATATTTCGGGGTGCATGGCTGTTTGTTTATCGAAGGCACCAGTAATTAGAATGGTTGCGTAGTAAGTCATCATAACCATTAAGCTAATGAAGAGACCAACACTTGTTTCTGAGCGACTTGAGCGTAGTCCAAATGGGAGTGCCATAAGTAAAAAGGCTAAGGGTGAAAAGGACAGGGCTAAGTTTTTATTTAAATTGTAGAGCAGGTCAGTGTGCTCACGGCGGACTGTTTTAGTCTGCTCTTTATTTTTTAAAACGGCTAAACGAGCAATCATCTCTTTAATATTAAGGTATTTAGCTCGTTTTCGTAAGTTACCACTGTTGAGTTCGTCATTGGTGTAAAATGTATATGTAGTATTGGCATTGGGTAAGCGAGTGACCTTTACTCCACTCAAATCTTTTTGCTTTTTGTCTTTAGTTTTGGTGAACTCCCAGTTGTTATCGAGAATGATCACATCAATAAATTCAATGGTAAAGGAGTTTTCGTCGGTATCAATAATGCGCCCCTCTTGTGCTAAAAGCTGATTAGAGACTACTCCATTGGCATGGTCGACTTCAATAACACGTAAATCTTTGAGTAGGCCATCTTCTTGTTTTTCTCCAATATCTACAGACAATTTCCCTAAATCAATGGTAGTTCCACCACGTAAAAAAGTATTTGGATTTGATAGTAATTCACCTTTCATCATGGATTTTCGATTAGCCTCAAGATGAGGGACGGCAAACATATTTAAATAAAACAAGCAAGCGGATGATGCCAAAGCGAGTAAAATAGCGGGGTTGACAATTTGCCAAAGACTGATGCCCGATGCCCGCATGGCAGTAATTTCGTTTTCTGCAGACATTCGGCTAAAGACTAGAGTGACACTGACCAGGCTAGCAATGGGTATAGCGTAAGCAAGGATTTTAGGTAGGAGCATGATAAACATCTTTAAGATGAAGAACTGTGAAACAGAGGTGTCTAAGCGACTGAGGATTTTGATCATTAAGCCCAGCACAAGTATGAAGGTGAGGACGAGTAGAGAAGCTACGAAAATATATAGTAGGTTCTTTAAAATATGGCGATTAAGTATGTTCATAGTCCAAGCTTATTTTTGGGTCATTTTTCTGTTGCTGAGAAAAGTAATGTCAAATTTAGTTTTTACGAAACCGAATGGCTTGCCACGTTTGTTCTTCCGGGGTGAAAAATATTGGTCGCCCTTGAGTGAGTTCAAGGGTCCAAGCAAAATTGTTGCAGAGCTTTAGCCAATTTTCAGTGAGACGAAGAGTACGTCCATCTAGGGATTGCTGCGTACCCGAACCTTTGGGGTAATGAGCATAAAAAATACCATTTTTGCGTAGAGAGTCAAAAATTTGATTGAGGAAATTGAGTCTATCCTGCGGCTCGACATGCATAAGTGTGGCATTAGCGAAGACCCCATCATATTTATTAGGGCCGAGATCTAGTTGGCTAAATTTTTGGTGGAGAACTTCAGCTTTAATGAGTTTTTGAGCTGCATTACACATTTCCTTAGACCCATCGAGTCCCTCGACTGCGTGCCCTTTGTTTTTAAAGTAAAGTAAGTCTCGTCCGGAGCCGCAGCCTAGGTCGAGGATTTTTGCGGGATTTTCGGCTAGATGAGCCAAGAAATCGGCATAGGGCCAACTCATATCTTCGTGAATTGCCTTGTCGCAATAATCACTAGCGTGTTGATCGTACCAATTTATATTAGTTTCTTCAGTCATAGGAATAAAAAAAGCGGAGTATAGACTCCGCTTTTTAAAAAGAGAACTTAGTGCTTATTCAGCGAAGTATTCTTTAAGACCTGCATCGTTAGGCTTCATTGCTTTGTCGCCTTCGTTCCAGTTTGCTGGGCAAACTTCGCCGTTAGTTTCGAAGAATTGAAGTGCATCAACCATGCGGAGAGCTTCATCAACGTTACGTCCTAGTGGGAGATTGTTAACAACTTGGTGTTGAACTACGCCTTCTTTGTCGATGAGGAAAAGACCACGGAGAGCCATGCCACCACCGAGAAGTACGTCATAATCAGCAGAGATTGTTTTGTTGAAATCAGAAACGATTGGATAACCAACGCCTTCGATACCACCCTGATTTTTAGGAGTGTTGAGCCATGCGAGGTGAGAGAACCAAGAGTCAGTTGAAACACCAACAACTTCAACGCCTTTAGCTTCGAACTCAGCACGTTTTGCTTCGAAAGCGTGAAGCTCAGTAGGGCAAACGAAAGTGAAGTCTAATGGGTAGAAGAAAAGTACAACGTATTTTCCTTTGAATTGTGAGAGAGAGAAGTTTTCGATAACTTCTTGACCTTTAACAGCTTTTTCGCTGAAGTCAGGAGCTTGCTTACCAACTAATACAGCCATGGTATTTTCCTTTGAATTTCATACTTTATCAATGAGACGTGCCTCAATGGACACGATTGCAGAACAAAGGTAACACCAAAGCTGAGGAAAAAAAATTTTTTCCTTTAAAAATTGATTTAAATTAAGTTTTTTTTCAACTTATTTGAAAAATCAATAAATCTAAGGCTAGTTGAACTTGGCTCGAGAGAAAAAATAGGCTGAATCACAGAGTGATTCAGTCCATTGATTTATTCTTGTACCGTGTACTCTCCTGGTTCCTTAAACTCATAAACGGCAGCACCGCGGCTGATAAACTTATAAGCTCTGATTTTGAGGTACTCCGGAATAGAACTGCTGACAGAGCATTCATCTTCACTGAGCTTTACCAGTTTATAACCATCATTATTGAAGGATCCTTTCACAGTGACCTTGGCTCCCGGGCAGGCTTTAATAACTAAGGCACTTGAACCTGAAAGTGCTACATTATCGAGTTTGATGTCTTGGCCGTCGAGTATTAGAGTTGATTCTCCTGAAAGTGAACCACCTTGGACTTTGTTTTTGACTTCTGCGACAGTCATGGCAAAAGAGGGGCGTAAAATGACTTTAGGGCCGAGGGTGAAAGGGACTCCAAGGATGAGCTCTTGGTCAGCGTCGGAAATCTTGACACCAGCTTCTCTGAGGCGTTGACGCCCCACGAGATAGAAGTGGTCTTCAGCAGTAGCACTGGATTCGGGGGGGCTCCCAGCTGCGTACTTGGCTGCCGCATCGATAATATTATTTTTATTGGCAGAGAAACACCATTCACGTGCAAAAATAGAAACACCAACTTTTTCATTTGGGCTAAAAAGTTTTGGTAGATCTTGCATCATCGTTTCTAGGCGAGTGGGTTTCTTGAAAGTAGTTTTACTCTCATCGGCATATTTTGGATTAACAAATTCAGCAATGATGCCTTGAGAAGCCTCTAAGATACGGACATAAGAACTTAATTTGATACATAGGACATTGATGTTGCCCGGAAACATAGAAAAGCCTTGTTCGTTAGGGATATCCCCCTCTGGGCTTACTGTGGCGCGAAGGAGTGGATCAAGCTGGTTATACTCCACGTTGAGAGTGAGGTCAGTATTTTCGCCAACAAGTCTAGCGAGACCACCTACAGCTTCACCGGGAACGCGGTTTACAGCGATTGAGTTAAAGTCATAGTCTTTTTCAGCTGATACGCCAAGGGCTGCAGCGGCTGCATTGAAGACTTGGCCATTGGTATCCTGAATAAAGAGGAAATGCTCAATTCCTTCACGGTGAAGTTTTTTAGCAAGCCCACTTGTGTAAAGCAACATATGAATGTCACCATGACCGTGAGGCTTTAAGATAAGTTCATATTTGTCTTTTAGAGCCATAGAACCTTCATTGTCGGCAATAGCAGGGACGAGTTCTTGACGGAGGATGTGTACTTGCTCTTTCTGAAGGCCAAAGTAATTGTTTTTCTCGAGAGTTTCCATCGTTTTTGGTCCAGTATCACGTGAGACCATGATGATGAAAGGAACTGAACGAGGTGTAGTCATGCGAGCTTCCATAGCCTTGATGCATTGCGCATAGTGAGAAATGTAAGCTGTGGATTCGAGGGTTTCTACTGCAATATCAATCTTGATTCCGTTGTATCCAAGGCGTTCACCTAGGCCACCAGCAACCATGACGATTCCCGTTTTTTCAAATTGTTTTACACCGAGTGCTTCGTAACGGTCGTATTCAGCACCAAATTCTGACAGGTCAACTTTACTAGGTTGCTCGGGTGTGAGACCTTCGAAAGGGTTTTTTCCTTCTTTTGCTTCTGCAAGAAGTTTTTGTGCGTTGGTGATATATGCAGTTAGGCCACCGGGATAATTGGTATTAGTTTTTTCAAGTGTCTCAGCAAAGTTTACTTTTGCATCATCATTCGTACCTGGAGCATCCCAATCAGCAAAAAGGTGAGACTGATTATTCTCGATTAGCTTCGTGAAGAGTTCTTGTTGAGAGTCAGTGAACAGAGTCCAGTTGGCCTTGAATTCTGTGAGTTCTGTTTGATCAAACATGAGTGAATCCTTACTTATAGCCATTGGGGTTTTGTGATTGCCATTTCCATGCGGAGGCAATCATATCATCAAGGTCATACTTTGCATGCCAGCCAAGGTCATTATTGGCAAGACTAGCATCGGCAGTGCATTCGCCAATATCACCTTCTCTACGTGGAGCCACAACAGCTTTGATTTCTTTGCCTGAAATACGACGAAAAGCTTCGATCATTTCTTTGACAGAATAACCACGGCCAGTTCCAATATTATAAATCAGCGTACCTTTATCTTGGCTATCTAGTTTTTCGATAGATTTCACATGGGCTTGAGCAAGGTCAACGACGTGGATGTAATCGCGTACGCCAGTACCATCTGGAGTGTCGTAGTCATCGCCGAAAATGGCAACTTGTTCGCGAATACCTGCAGCTACCTGGCTAACAAAGGGAAGAAGGTTATTGGGGTACTCTGGGTCTTCGCCAATAGTGCCAGATTCATGGGCACCTACTGGGTTGAAATAGCGCAAGAGTGCAACGCCCCAGTCAGTTGCTTTCCCGGTATCCATCAAAATTTGTTCCATCATCGCTTTTGTGTGCCCGTAGGGGTTGGTAGCGCCAATGCGAGCATCTTCTTTGATTGGGACTGTCTCAGGATCACCATAGACTGTGGCCGATGAGCTGAAGACGATTTTATCGACATTGTTTGCTTTCATAACTTCGAAAAGGTTAAGGGACCCAGTGATGTTATTGGAGTAGTAGTAGAGTGGTTTTTCAACCGATTCACCAACGGCTTTTTTTGCGGCGAAATGAATGACGGCATGAACATTGGCTTCTTTTACAAAAACATCGTGTAAGGCTTCTTTGTTTAAGAGGTCGACTTGATAGAAAGATATTTTTTTGCCATTGGCGAGTTTCTCTACGCGACTAAGAGATTCAGTTACCGAATTTGAGAGGTCATCAACAACGACGACTTCATAGCCCGAGTTGAGAAGTTCAAGACAAGTATGGGAGCCAATATATCCTGCACCACCTGTAACAAGTATTTTTTTCATAAGATCGTTTCCTAGACTTTTTTTGTCAGTGCGCCTTGGGCAGCCTGACAGATAATTGTTTGAATTTCTTTACCCGATTTATTTCTATATACAAGTGCGGCTTCATTCGCATATTGTTCGGCATCGCTACTTTTTACTAAATGAATGGAGATTCCACCAAAACCACCACCACTGAGACGTGCACCTAGGCATAGGGGAGAGGCTTTAGCTATTTCAACGAGAGTATCAAGTTCTGGACAGGAATTCTCAAAGTTATCCATTGAACTTTGATGTGAGTCAAATAGGAGTTGGCCAAAAGATGCGAAGTCCGCATTTTTTAAGAATTCCTGAGCTTGAGCAACGCGGGTGTTTTCACCAACTACATGGAGCGCACGTTTAAAATCATTTTCAGCGAGATCATTTTTGTGACTAAGTAGAAGTTCGAGACTGACATCGCGTAGAGCTGTGATCTCTGGATGGAATTTTTGTAGTGTAGCTACGGCATTTTCACATTGCTCACGACGTTCGTTGTATTCGAGACTGAGGTCGTGGGCGACATGAGAGTTGAGTACAACTAATGCTAGTTCAGTGGGAAGAGGTGTATGATTGACGGTAATATCGCGATACTCGCTGATAACAAGTTGCCCTTCTTCGCCTGAGAGTGAGGTGAGCTGATCCATGAGTCCGGTATTGGCGCCGATATAATTATTTTCACACGCCTGACCAATAATCGCTTTCTCTTTGTTGGATAGACCGAGGCCATACAGCTCATCGAGTCCGGTGACAAGAGCCATTTCTAGAGAAGCAGAACTGCTCATACCTGCTGATAGGGGGACGTCTGAAGTAACAAGAGCCTGAAACGCACCAAGTTCATGACCGCGCTTTTGGAGGGCGACAATTGTTCCACGAATGTAATTGGTCCAATCTTTACCTTCTGCAGGTTCCGCAATTCCACTGAGTTTAAATTCGCGAATACCGTCGTTCATGAAGGGGCTGGAAACTTGACAAGTTTCTCCTTCAATTTTACGGAAGCTAATTTGAGTTGTGCAGTTTACCGCAGTGGAGAGAACAAATCCCTCGTTATAGTCAGTGTGGTTTCCAAGAACTTCTAGACGGCCAGGGGCCTGAGCGAGAAGTTCGGGGGATGTGCCGAAAGCTTCGGAAAAGAGTTGTGTGTTGTTTTGGCTCATGGTCTACTTCTTACAGGCCTTGATTTAGTAAGGCCTGTTTTTTTGTTTAGGGTTTAATGAATTACTCAGCTAGGCTCGCATCAATTGGGGAATCTGATGGAATCCCCGGCTTAACGGCTTTCTTAGTGTCCTGAGTAGAAGTTTTAAGTTCAGTCTGTTTTTCAGAGCTACTATCTTTCAAGTTTTGGCTCTCAGTATTTATTTTGCTGTCCTCTTTACTTATGCGCTCCTGTGCAGCTTTTTGAGCAGCTTCAAGTTTTGCTTTGGAGCCAGGGTTATTATGATCTTTACTCACAGCAGAGAAATCGGCAAATGTTGCGTAGATGATGAAAACCATGATAACACATGCTGCCCCAGCGAGGTTGCGGTGCTTCCATGGAGTCATGTCGACAGCTTTCACATCTTCTTGAACGAAGTCTGTGTCTCTTGGCTTAAGTTGACCAATGATGAGCATGGTAACGATGATGATAGCAAAAACTATTCCAAGGAAATGGAAGCCATTAATGTTTTCAATTAATTTAGCTCCAACAGGAACAAAGTAGCAGAAAGGAATAACAGTGAAACCAATCCCCATACCGACTTTTGCAGCTAAGGCAGGGACGCGCTTACTAAGCATACCGACAACGATGACAGCAAATAAAGGAATGAAGTAAATACCGTTCATTTTTTGGAGGTAACCAAAAATACTTTCTTGACCAGCGAGCATCGGAGCAATGAGCATAGAAACAATAGCAATACCGATACCGAATGTTTTACCCGATTTAACGACTTGAGCTTCATCAGCATCTTTATTGATAACTTCTTTATAAAGACCGAGTGAGAAAAGTGTACATGTCGCGTTGAGTGCTGAGTTAAAGGATGAGAGAATGGCACCAACCATAGCGGCGGCAAAGAAACCTGTAAGTGCGGGAGGAAGGGCAAATTGAACGAGTGCACCATAGGCTTTCACGTTTTGATTTTGACCGCCAGAAAGCCTTTCGAGAAGAGTCTGGAATTCGATATTGTTTGTATAGAGATAAAAACCGATCATACCTGGGATGACTAGATAAACAGGACCGAGAAACTTGAGTGCACCAGTGAGAAGCACACCTTTTTGGCCTTCCGCAAGACTGGAAGCACCGAAAGTACGCTGGATGATCTGTTGGTTAGTACACCAGTAGAACATGTTAAGTAGGATAACACCAGAGAAGATGGTTGAAAAGGGAACGGCATCCTTCTTGCCACCAAGTGAATTGAAACGCTCAGGATCTGCTTTTTGCATGATTTCTAGCCCTTCAAACATACCTTGGCCACCACTAACAGCTTGAAGGCCGTAGTAAGCGATTAAGAAACCACCGGCGAGAAGACCAATACCGTTTAGAGTGTCGGACACAGCAACAGTACGAAGGCCGCCAAAAAGAGCGTAGATAGAACCAATAATACCAATGAAAATAACTGTAATCCATAATACAGTAGTATCGTTTTCAACTCCAATTAGTTCGCCGACATTCATCATGGACGAAAGACCTTGCGCACCTGTGTAGAGTACGAGGGGGAGGAGAATGATGGCATAAGCACTGAGGAAAATCATGTCAGCAGCCATACGTGTTTTGTGGTCATAGCGAACATCGAGGTACTGAGGTACTGTGGCGATACCTGAGCGGAGGAATTTTGGTAAGAAGAAAAGTGCCATGATAACGAGGGCAATAACAGCAACAACTTCCCAGACCATAACGTGTAAGCCGTGGTTGAAGGCATCACCATTGAGACCGACGAGTTGCTCGGTAGAAAGGTTAGTTAAAAGTAGAGAACCAGCAATTAACGGGAAGCTTAGGCTTCGTCCGCCAAGAAAATAGCCTTCGCTACTACCGTGATCGTCTTTTCGTGTCCATAGCCATGTGATGAGGCCAACGAGTCCTGTAAAAAACAGGAATGATATGATGGTGCTGTTCATTTTTGTGTTTCTCCTTGTTTTGTAAAAATCATTTATTTAATTTGCAGACTGAGTCACGCTTGATTAGCTCAGGTTCGAAAATGTGATTTTTTGTTTGTGGCGCGTAGTCATCATTTTCGAGGAATTTGAGCATATTTTCGGCCGCGTCTGTAGCGACTTTATCAATATGTGTACTCACAGTTGTTAGTGGTGGTGATAAAAGTTTAGTAAGGTTGATGTTATCAAAGCCAATAATGGATAGATCTTGCGGTATTTGTAATTTGAGTTCTTGAGCAGCACGATAAACACCGATGGCGATATAATCATTAAAGCAAAATAAAGCACTAGGGCGATCGGCTGTTTTTAGTAGCGAAAGAGCTGCGGTGTACCCATCTTCAGCAGAGGATCCACAGGGGAATATGGTATTTGAGTTGATTTCTAAGTTATTATTTTGCATGCATTCAATGAAGCCCGCAGAGCGCTCACGATAAGAGAGTGAACTTTCGGGTCCAGCTAAGTAGGAGATTTCTGTGTGTCCAGATTTAATTAGGTATTGAGTCGCTTCATAGGCGCCATTACGGTTGTTGAAGCCAATTGACATAGATCCTATATCGCGACTTAGGTTGTCGAGCATTATAACTGGTTTTTTATACTGCTTAACAATGGTGCTAATGTTATCTTTTTCTGTGTCTTTAGCGAAGGGCGCAATGAATAGACCGTCAACATTATAGGAATAGAGTGTTTGTAGTGCTTTTCTTTCTCTGTCTAGGTCTGCCATTGAATTCAAAACAATCAGACTGTAACCTTTTTGATGAAGGTGGTCATCGATGATTTTGATCATTTGAGTATAAAAAGGGTTGCTGAGATCGCGGATCAGCATTCCTATTAAATAAGAGGGAAGGCCCTTGAGTGCGTGCGCCATTTTATTGGGGGTGTAATTATGTTCTTTGGCAATGCGTAAGATCTTTTCTCTGGCTTTATCGGAGATGCCACCTTTGCCATTGAGTGCTGCAGAAACGCTGACTCGTGAGTAGCCACAAATATCTGCGAGTTCCTGCATAGAGATCATACTTTACACCTGTTAAGTTGAGTTTTCAAAAAAGGCCCCTTGTATTCAAGGGGCACAAGAAAGTTTACACGAGTAAAGTAGCAGCCTTACTCGTGTAAGTCAAGTGCTTTCAATTATTTTTTTGAGTCGAAGCTGAATTACAAATCATATGGAATGATGACTTATTTCTTCTTTTTCTTCTTCTTTTTAGGTTGTTTCAAACGTTCAAGTTCAGCAGGACTGCGCTCAGAAGCGAATTTAAAAGCGGGGTTTTCTGCTGGAGAATGAGCTTTGTCCATTAATTTTAATAAAGCAGATATTTTTTCTGGGAACTTGGATGACAAGTCTTTTTGTTCAGAAACATCAGCATCCAAATCAAAGAGCTCCATTTTTGGGTTGAGTTCAGTATTAGTTTTATACAAAATTAATTTCCATTTTCCTTGACGGATGGCACGCTTACCTCCCATTTCAAAGAATTCCCAGTAGAGGTAGTCATGTTTGTCTTGTGAGCCTTCTCCTAGGAGCGTGGGGACCATAGAAATGCCGTCAGTGTCTGCCTGCTTTTCAGCACCAGCGAGTTCGCGGACAGTAGGGGAAATATCCCAAAAGGCAGAGATGTGATCTGTCACTTGGCCAGCTTTGATTTTTCCAGGCCAGTAAGCGATCATTGGAGTTCTGACACCACCTTCATACATGTCGCGTTTACCTCCACGGAGGATGCCGTTAGAATCGAAGCTATCGCGCTTATGTCCACCTTCTTGCATTGCGCCATTATCGCTCGCAAACATAATAAGTGTGTTTTCAGCAAGACCTAAGTCTTCGAGTTTTTTAACAAGTAAACCTACGTTATGATCCATATAGGAGATCATGGCAGCAAAAGTCGTTTTTGGCTCACGCTCGTAGGAATAGTGAGGATGTTTTTTTGCAGGGAGGAGTTCTTCTTTTAAGATAGGACGGTATTTAGCTTTCCACTCTTCTTTGGCACGTAAACTCGCGTGAGGTATTTGAAAAGCTAGGTGAAGGAAAAAAGGTCCGTCTTTTTGTCTTTCAACATAATCGAGGGCTTCGTTCATAACGACTTCAGAGCTGTAATTATCTCCTTCATGTAGAGTGTTGTTGGGGTATTCTACTTTAGTGACTTCGCCATTATTTCTCCATAAGTATGTGGGGAAATACCAATGGGCTTGAGTGTGCGAAGTGAATCCGAAAAAGTAATCAAAGCCTTTTTGATAGGGGAGTGCAGCATCGTCGGTATTACAGCCCATGCCAGATTTGCCTATCATCGCGGTGTGATATCCTGCTTTTTGGAGAGCTTTAGGAAAAATTAAGTCATGGGGATCTTGACGCATTTGTAAGTGACCGTTGCCGCGTACGTAGGTATTGCCTGAGTGCTTGCCCTCTAATAGGCAACTGCGAGAAGGGCCACAAACGGTGCTACCAGAATAGTGTTGGGTAAAACGAAGGCCATTGGCAGCCATCTTATCTAAGTGGGGGGTTTGTATGACTTTTTGACCGTAGCACCCTAGATCGCCATAGCCGAGATCATCAGCTAAAATATAAATGATGTTAGGTTTTTCTGCGGCAAAAATACTTAGAGTACAAAAGAGAGAAAATAAAATTGATTTCATGAAAGTCCTTAGCTTAATTGAGTTGTCTTATAAGTTGTTCACAAGATTGATGTAAATCTTTCATCGTTTTAGCAAAAATGTTTTAAAAAAGATATGGCTAGTCAGTACACTAGAGCTTGCGATTGAGTTTCTCGATGATTTGAATCTTGTCCTGTTCAAATAACTCTTCATTGATTTCTCGGCGATAAGCGAAGGCTTTAGAGAGTTCTTTAGTCAGCCGCAGCGGTTGATTAAGAGCAAAACCCGAGGCTTCAATAATACTACTGAGGTTGCGCTTACTTAATTTTATCAAGCTTATGATAAAGGTAGGGATAAGAATAATGAGTAGGGCATTGAAAATACCATTGAAAACATCTGATACATTAAAGGAGGAGAGCTTGGCGATAATGTATGTGAAGGAGGAGCCCAAAGCCGCAAAGGTAAAAATAAGATCTCGAGAAGAGTTGGCGTTACTGTTTTTGCTAGTGGCTGTGGTGTTGAGCTCTTTTTGAATATTTGTCGTACCAGAATTGACTTGCTTTTCTAAGTTTTTTTCTGAGCTGGAGCTGATTTTTTCGATAGCATTGACAATAAGTTCCGAGATTTTTCTAAAGGGATTTACCATGGAGTCGACAAGGCTTACGGGTGTGTCGATAATTTTACTGATTTGAGCATCTCGATGATCACCATTTAAGGTGATGAGAATACCACGCTTGCCAACAGTGTTGATTTTGTTGCGCAAAGCGCAAACGGGAGCGCAGATATATTGTGGTTCATCGTTATTCTTACGATTGACTTTGAGATAAATGCAGAACATTCCGGAACTTTTGGCAACTTTGCTGTGTTCACTGATGTTATCTAGCGGAATGCATAGGTCAAAAACTTTCCCATCTAAGATCAGTGTGCCAGCTTCAAAGGCCGCCCGTTTTTTGGGAATGTAAAAGTATTTATAATTGACGAAATTATTGCAAAAATCAATAAAATATTGCTGTAGGATGATGAGGTCTTTAAGTTGATTGCGAAGGCGAAGTTTATCTCCTAAAATCAGATCATCATAGATGATTTGACTAAGGGTCTCGTAATGATCTTTGTCGAGGTAATCTCTAAGTAATTGCTCATCCAGATGGCTGATGTCTCCTTGAGGCCTTTTGCTCATCCATTTTGAGTAACTATCTAAGGCTTCTTTGGTCTCTTCCCAAGTGCTTTCATTGAGTTCTGTGAGTTGACGACCTAAAATTTTATGGAGGTATTCATTAAAAAATTTCTTGAAAGTTTTTTCGTGGAGTGGGTTTAAAGGCTTGTCTGGACGAAGAGTTTTGAACTTCTTTATGGGGCTGAGTGGAAGTGTGGTAAGTTCTCCATCAACTTTGGCGCCATTTTCAAACTTATCACTGCTTATATTGCTTGTTGAGAGTTCTTTATCCATTGATTCACAGAACTCTAAAGCTTTTCGTGCCTGGAAAAAATGATCAATATGGTCGTGGAGTTGTGTGTATAAGTCCCAGATTTCATCAATGTGATCTTTGAAACTGAGTTCGTGTTTTTCGCCTTCGTCAATCCAGTTTAAATAATCGACAACTTGTTTATGAAAAATATCTAAAGCAGCTTGGTCAAAACCATTGCGTCCAGAGAGATCTTGAGAGTTTTGGCAAGTTTTTACAATGAGTTCAGCAGTTTCACGTAATTCTTTGTCATCTAAATCTTCAGCGGGGACAATACCATCTCCATTGCGGATTCCGCGAGAGAGAAGGAGTTTGTCATTCTCTAAATCTTTTAGTTTAATTAATTTAGGATCAGTGAGGTTCAGGTTTTTACAGACCTCTTCAGCACAATCAACGAGGTCTTGTTGATCAGTTTTTAGGTGAGCAAAATTGAGCTGATCACTCTTATTATCAAAAGCTTCTAGTGAATCGTAATGAGCAAGGATATGTTTTGAAAAATGAATGATGTCTTCGGAAAAAATACGACCCGATTTATTGCGATCTAAGAGCTCTTTGATGGATTTAGGGAAATTCAAATGTTGGCATGGAGCACTGGTGCACATCCAAAAGGCTTCGTGAAGTTCAGGAAGAAGTGCAATGTCATCAGCGCACTCAATAACAAATTGACGACTTCCACCGAAATTTTTAAGTTTAGCTTTGACCATGATGTGAAAAAACTCCCTAAGTAAGTAGTGTTGAAAAACAAGAGTCAATATAAACTGGCAACAGAGAATAAAAAAGGGCAAAGCAATGAATATTGAGATGTGTGAATTTACTGAAAGGCAATATAAAGCCGACTTTTATGGAACTCGTGTAAATCAAGAGATGGTCAATAAAATGATCGATTTAGCTAGAAATCCCTATGAGATTATTCCTGGTTACGCCGATTTTTGCTGTATTCTAGTTTTGAAAAACCGTGACGATTCAGGAAATTATATTTTTTCGGAATTGGAGAGTTTAACTATTGATCGTCAAGAAGCAAAAGCCTTAGGCGCGGAACTTCATTGTGCTTATGAGGCTCGAAATGATAAGGAATTAGCAGTTCTGGTTGATTGGGTCACTGGAATCAAGCCGAGTAAAGCCGAATGGATTCACCTGATTTTATATTCCCGTGAACAAATGGCAAAAGAAGGAGATGAAGTAGAAGCCGATTGGGCGATCGTGTCGATAAATGGAGCTGCGACAAAGGAAGTGGAACCCATGAGACCTATAACTTCGATGCGTAATGCATTAGGAGTAGAAGAGGGTGGCTCGGGTGTGCCGATGGATCGTAAGGCTTATCAAGAGAGCGTTGATTTTTGGTCTAAATACATCATGATTCGCCGAGACGAGGCTTAGTATGAAAGTTGCGGTTGTCGATATAGGATCAAATGCCATAAGAAGTACATTTTATGGCATTGATCAGATTCATGGTGATGAATTGCTAATGAAAAAGCTATCTTATCTACGTTTGCCCATTCGTTTAGGCGAAGACGTTTTCAAAGATGGCAAAATTTCTTTGTCAAAAGTAAGTAAAGTTTTGAGTATGGCGCATGCCTTTAAACATTTATGTATGATTCACGAGGTGACTGATTATCGCCTAGTTGCGACCTCCGCAATGCGAGAAGCTGAAAATGGGCATGAGTTGATAGAATTAGTGAAGTCTCAGAAAGAAGTTGAGATAGAACTTATTTCTGGTGATGAAGAAGCGGAGATGATTTTCGAAAGTATTTTTCTTTGTGAGCAAGTAAAAGCGAATACCTCTTACATGACGATAGACGTCGGTGGAGGAAGTACGGAGATTACTTTTCTAAATAAAGGGAAACGTTGTGAGGCAAAATCCTTTCGTTTGGGTTCAGTACGTTGTCAAAGTGAAGTTGATTCTGAAGAGTGGTCAAGATTTCAAAGCTGGATCAAGAAATATGCTGAACAATATAAACCAAGAAAGGCGATAGGTACTGGTGGCAATATCAACAAGATGCATAGGCTTTGCGGAGTTCGCAATAACAAAACCTTGTCTTTGAAGGACTTTGAAGCGAAGGTTGAATATTTAAAACAGTTTACTTACAAAGAACTCGTAGAAGAAGAAAAATTAAAAACAGACCGTGCCGATGTGATTATTCCCGCATCCAATATTTATCTTGAAGCGATGAAGCAAGCTCAAGTAAAAGAAATCATTGTCCCTAAAGTAGGTCTTGCGGAAGGTGTGGCTAGAAAATTATTTCGTAGGCACTTAGAAAGTTAGTCGAGTGTTTTTAAATAGAAATTCCGATATTTTGCGGAAGTATAAAAAGTAGCTAGGCCTAAGGGTTTACTCGGCTCAACTTCGGGACGAATAGAGAAATTTTTATTCAGAGTCTCAGTATGAATGATTTCTTTGCCATCAACGTAGACTTTTATGAATTTATCTTGCACTATTAGTTCAATATTATACCATTGCTGATTTTTAATGACGACATCACAGGTGCTTTCATTATCTGAAGCATCGAGCTCATTAATGGAAGAAAGTCCTGTAACTGTACCTCCCCAGCCAGAAATGATTAGGCTGCAAAACTGATCTTTTACGGGGAAAGTAAGTCCGACAAAAAAATCATTTCCTTGAGTCCTCATAGCATCCAAGCTAAGTTTATAGTTACTTGTTGGGAGTTGAGGACCAATCCAATTCATTCCTTGAATGGGGTCTCCCATCTCTAGGTTGACGATGTTATTTACAAACTCTAGTTTACCACCACTGCCATAATTGGAGATCTGCCAATTTTCTTTCTTGCTTAGTAAGTTTTTATCCGGCTTCTGTATACTAGAACAAGAGCATAATAAAAGGATTAGTGTGATAGAGATAACTTTCATGAGAATGCCATTTTTTATTTATAATACATGTGAGTTTATAGACTACGAGATGACTTTAGGGATTTTAAATTAAGTAAGGAAGGTTTTGAGGAAAGAAAATTAAAGTTTTTCTTCATAATCTTTAAAAATGTGCACAATAAATTTCCTTTCTTTTCATTAAGGTGGTTTTTTATATTTAGACGCTAACCAAGTCATAGGAGATGATCATGTCAATGTATATGCTTAACTGCCCCACTTGCCTCGTTGAGAAGCCTCAGAGTTGCAAGCATGTTCGTAAAGTTGAAGTCGATGAAAGTAAAGCAATCAAATTTTTTACTTGTCACCAATGTCACAAGAAATATAAAATTCTTGAGGAAAGTGCGGAACATTTAGTTGTGGGTTCTGAGTTAGTTTAACTTAGATTTACATCTACATTATTAAAACCTCACCAGTTGTTGAAACTAAGTGAGGTTTCTTTGTTTATAGAGTATCCAAATTAAGCTCTACGAGTTTTTGGTTTTTCATTTCCTTGGGGGCAACAAGAAAAACTCTAGAACTCGGTATATTGAATTCACTCACTAAAGCTTCTTTAACTGCTTTAGCTCTGTTTAATGCGAGTAGTTCTAATGCATTAGGGTCGAGTGTAGTTTTTTCGAGTAGGAAATTAAATGCAACTTCTTCTGCACTTTGAGTAGGAATGGCTTCAGGAGAACTGACTTCTTCTGCATCATTTCCGTCAGATTTTATGTCTTCATCTTTCTTGGTTTGTAGCGTTTCATTATTTTTATTAGCTTCTACGACTGTTTTCTTAACTGGAGTTCTACGAATGCTTCGGAATTTTCCGACCCCCACTCTTGAACGACGCGAGCGAGTTTTTGTCTGAGTTTGGGTGACACCTAAATCTTCTTGAACTTCAGCAGCACTTTGTAGAGATTTAACTTGCAGACGTTTCTTTAAATTCTTCCAAGATTCACCACTTTCTTGTTCGTATATGGTGGCAAGTGCAAGAGTCTGGAGGTTTGTTTCATCAGGGTCATCATTGCTCAGTAAAGCGGCTTTTACCTTAATTCGTTTTTGCAGATAGTCATTTTTCAACTGTTCAGTGTCAGTATTAAATTCACTATATCCTGTAATATTTAAAGCGAGAGAGGGGCGCTTCTCTAAAGCTGTGCTCAGAGTTTTTAGTTTTGCTTTTTCGATATCATTTAAGTCAAATTTCCCAGCTTCAAACTGTAATTGATTGAGGTCCTCTTGACCGCTGCTTGCGAGATTCGCAAGCAGGCTAAAGGGGGATGTGGCAGCCTTAACGATGATGTTAGAGAATACTTTCCACAGTAAGTTGAGTACACTAAAATTAGGATCGTTGATGTCACCATGGATATTTAAGTCGAGATCGATATTTTTGTTGTAGTCACGGATGAGGGCAACTCCTAATTTGATGGGAAGGTTGACGGCTTTGTCGCTATCAACTGAGTCACCTAATTCGAAGCGGGACATGAGGACTTTATTTTTTCCGTCTAATTCATTGTTCTCTAGGGTGTAATCTAGATCCAAAGATAGTTGACCTTCTTGAAGTTTATAACCTATAAAGGTTCCTGTATAAGGGCTAAAACCTGTGAGTCCAAGGTTATCAAGAGTTAGGTTTAAGTCTAATGCAAATGGACTAGCTAGGAAGCGGCTTTGGCCTTTTACCTTGAGCGGAGCATAATTATCCACAAAGCCTTGAAAGAACCAGTTGGATTCTTGATCAGCATTATTAGTTATGTTATTCACTGTGCCACTGAATTTATCAAGTGAGATTGAGAAATTTGGACTAATGCTGAGGTCTTTAAATTCGCCATGTGCATTATTAATGGTGAACTTTTTTACTTCGATCAAGGGTTTCATATTGCTCTTGTTTTGTTCCACACTAGAAGTTTCTTTTGGCTCAGGTGTTGAATTTGATACTTCCTTTAAAATTGTGCTGAGATTAACTTGAGCCTTCGGATCTACTTCTATGAACATTTTAGGTTCATTTAATTGAATTTCTTCGACTTTTACGGTGAGGTTTAAGGGGTCGATTTCAAAGCCTTGAATAATAAAGTTTTCGAAGGAAACTAGAGGGTCATTTGTGAGCTCATTTAATTGGAAGTTTGAGCTTGTGAAATTTCCTTTGAGTAAAGCTTTGTCATTATCGTATGTGAGTTCTGCCTCGGTAGATATTTTGCATTCATGCAATTTAGCATTTAAAAACTCAGAGAGGTAATTCTGCAGGCTCTTTAATGAAAGGGGTTCTAGGCTTAGTTTGGAATGAACTTTGATGGGGTTTAGGGAAGTCTGTGATATCATCGAGAATTTTGAATGCTGATTAAGTTTGGCATTAAGCGAACTCTCAAAAGAATGGTCGGGACGGTTGCTAAGGTCGGCAACTTTTAATTGAATATCATTAATAGTTTGTTGGGCAGCTTTATTGATGGACTCATCTAAAAAGGCTAAGTTAATTTGATCAAGGTCAATCTTTTTTATAGTAACTTGCCAATCTTTTTGGTTTTCTATTTTAGGGGTTTCTTGCGAAGGTTTTGTTGTGTTTGT
Source organism: Lentisphaera marina (assembly GCF_028745505.1). Lineage (GTDB taxonomy): Bacteria > Verrucomicrobiota > Lentisphaeria > Lentisphaerales > Lentisphaeraceae > Lentisphaera > Lentisphaera marina. The sequence goes on from NZ_JAQZZL010000001.1 coordinate 997,623, forward strand.
GGGCGTAGTCTGGTATTTCTCAAGTGATTGTATGAGTTTAGAAAAGTCACTCGCTTTTATGAAATTTAATTGCTTGTCTTGATCTAAATGGGCATTGAGCTGAAGGCCTTTGAGTTCAATGCTGCCTAAGGTGACTTCTTTCTCACTTAGACTGGAGTGAATTTCTCCAATGAAAAAGTTTCCTAAGTTGATGAGTTCTTTGTCATTGAGTTCTTGGATGACTAATGAGTTTAAGTTTATAGCACCATCACTTGTGCTTAGCTGGAGATTGTCACCAAATTGAATTTTGGCGCGACTCATAAATTCAAAATCGCCAGATCTTACTTTAAAGGGGAGTTCTTTAGCGAAGTGTTCTGCAGCATTGGCAAGATCAATGGATCGTATGTGAAATTCTCCTGCACCGCTACGACTAAGAATATCGAGTTCTCCCATTATATGAATTCGGGAATTTTCATCAACTGATTCATAGGCTTTGAGAAGTTTACTATCACTAAATAAAGCTTTATCAGTAGAATCATCCTTTACTGAAAAGTCGATAAGTTCAACTTCGGTATTTATTTTGCCTTTGGTCAACTGGAATTGCTCATTTAAGGCCAGCTCATATTCAATGATTTGTAGTAAAGAGCCTTGTTCAACAGTGACTGGGAGGCTGAAACGAGTCAAGTATGGGTTAGAAAAGTCCAAGGGGAAATTATTAAGTTGGATTTTCCCTGTGCTATGCACGGGAAAAAGTGCGCCCTCGGAATTTAGTTCAAAGTCAGCTGTTTCATTAATCTTGAATTGACTATTGATTGAAAAGTTTTGAGCGTTATCACTACTTAGATTGTTTAGCTTGAAATTTATTTTTTCAATTTTTGCATGTGGTTTTTGATTAGTACTTTCGTCAGTGAAATAAAGGTTGAGGTCTTCGCCCTGGATTTGTTTGACTAAAAAATTGATAGGCGATTTACTCAATTTAGTTGTTTCTGTGGCAGGAGTTTTTTCGCTCGTTTTGTTTGTCTGTTCCCCAATGAGTGCCTGAGAAAAGGCATCCAATTCTGTTAAGCGGATTGATTTTGGTAAACCTGTTTCGAGTAGAGTGGAATAAGCTTTTGTATCACTAACTTTTATAAGTGGAATGATTAAATTCTGTTCGTTTAGGTCGTATGATGCGTCAGTTATTTCAAATGAATTCAATTGAATCAATGGGGATTCATCTTTGTATTTGACATTAAATTGTTCTAGTGAGAATTTGGCTTCACTAATCTGGAGCTTGAGCTGGTCTTCTAGGGACGCGTTATAGACGAATTCGGTTCCTATATCACCCGATAAAATAGTGAAGGGTAGTTCATCAGCAAAAATATCGCTAATGTTTTTAATTTTTGCTCCATTGATTTTGAGTGAGCCGTGAGATTGAAGGGGTGATAGTGTGACTTGACCTTGCCAGTGTAAGCCAGCATCGTGTTCGGTTAGGACCCTAAAGTCATACTGATTGTTGCTGTCTTTGTTGATTTTTGTGTTGAAGTTACTGATGCTTAAATTGATCAGAGGTACTTGTAGAGATTTCTCTTTAGTTCTTGAGAAATCTTTAATTAAGATTTGCCCATTGCTAATTGTTAGTGAATTTATGGAGACTGGAGGTAAGCTCGTAGGAGCATCGTTTTTCTCAGCTTTTGGTAACTTGTTGAGCGTATCAATGATATCGCTAAAATTAAATAATTTTGCCGTCAGTCGGGATATGTTAACTTTGGGTTCTTTCAGAGCAATCTCTTTAAAGTTCCAAGAAAAAGTGAAGATGGAACTCAATTCAAAATTGATATAAAACTCATCCCAATGAAGGAATTCTTTATTATCCTTTTCAAGGATACTAAAGTTTTTGATACTAAGGCTATTACAAAAAGGGTTGATTGATACTTTCTCAATTTGTACTGGGCGTTGAAGTAAGTTAGATAATTCTTTACTTGCTTGAGAACGAATGATGAGGGGGGCTATCAAGCCTAAGAAAATAAAATAAAAGACTGTGCAGGCAAGTAGTGTGATTCTAATGCGACGCGTTTTTTTTGTTTGCCCTAAGCAGGCGGAGAGTTTTTGGATCATAAAAATAGTTTTTTCTTTTAATTTTACATGATGTTCATCCCAGAATCCAATTTGTTTATGGAGTTTTTGAGGGAAATAACAGAGTTTTAATTGTAGAAATTTTGATTTCCAAATTGAAAAAGTAGATAAAGCAAAGCCTAGAACTTATATTTAGGTATATGCTTTTTTTGGAGTTAGCAATGTCCTTCACACGAATTACCTATTTAATATTTATTTTGAGCTTGTTGTTTTCATGTACCTCAGTGGATGAAGAGGGTGATGAGGCGGTTAAAATTGAAGAAAAAGTCGAACTAGCTGAGAAAGCAGATAAGTCGGTTTTGGGCAGTGTCTTGGAAAATCCAAATGTGTATTTAAATAAGACTTTATCACTTAAGGGTATGCTTGATGCCGTTGAGTTTAAAAAATTAGGGAAACACACCCACTTAGTAAGTTTTAAATTCATACCAGAAGAACGGATAGACGAATGGGCACAAATTCGTTACGATGCGGAGAAGTATACTTTTATAACGCGTTTACAGGAAGCCGACAAGAGTTTTACTAGTCATAAAGATGTGGATTTGTATATTCGCCCCGACGCAGCAAAAAAAATGGCTCTAATGGCACATGATTTCAAGGCAGCATCTCAAGAGGTGAAGGCCATGGGCTATGTGCTTAGTGGCTTAGGTAAGGATTCGCTTTCTTTGGGTGTCGATCAAATTGCGAAGGCCTTTGAGAAATTAGGAGAGGGTTTTTTTGCCCTTGAGGCAGCGGCTAAAAAAGGTGATCTTGAAGATCTGAAAGATGAGAAGGTTCAAAAAAAATGCGAAGAATTTGAAGAATCTCTGCTTAGTGGAGGACGTATTTTATTGCGGCTGTCAAAACAATTACAAACTTCACAGATCCTATTAACTAAGGGACTTCATTCCTTTGATTATGAAAACCGCCTCAGTTTAAAAAACTCTTATGCTATTTTAACTCAAGCAAGTATGATTCGTGCTCATGCTTGGTATAGACGTCAAGAGGGAAAGACAAGTCAAGCAGAAATGAGTTTGGCTTTGGCTGAGGCGCTAACTTTTGTTGGAGAAGGAAATAAAACGCTTCACTTGGGCTTTAAAGAACTTGCGGTAGAACTTGATAAAACGGCGGTTAAATATGCTTTGAAAGCAGGCCCAGCTTTGCAGTGTGCGTATGTAGGTTACAACCGAAGCCACCTCGATCGCTGCTCAAAAAAATTACAACAAGTACCAGGTAACATTCCCGTGACAATTACTGGGACCTTATTAAGGAGTAATCTACGCGAGCAGGTTGGAGTTCTTTGGCTTAACCTAAACTCATTTGAGGTAGATGGTTTCAGTATGCTTTTTCCATTTGACGATAAAAGTAGCTCGGAAATCAAGGCGTCTGATTTCTATGAATGGATGGAAGGAGTGGATGAGAAATGAAATATATTTGCATATCAGTGTTGATACTCACTCTAATGAGTTGTTCGAGCTCAGAAGTAGTTGAAAGAATTGATGCAGAAGCAATACAAGTAGAGATCAAAGATCTCGTGGACACCCCAGAAAAATTTGAGAACAAATTAGTTAAATTTAGTGGCTATTTGATCGGTTCAGAATATTCGCAATACGACGATGCTGAGATATTTATAATTTGTTTAGCAGATGAGCCAATGAGCGGCGACTTGACTGAACGAATTATTTTTCCAGATATTAAATATAAGGTACGCGTTGCTGAAGATGGATATAACGATTCAGTATTAAAGCAATGTTATACACTTAGTCAAAAAGCAGGAAAATTAGGTTTACCAATTGGTGTGGTTGGCGTTTATGCACCAGGTCGACCGTATTTTTATTATCATAAGGGAGTAGATGTGTACTTACAGGAGTTACATATTGACTCACGCATGCTAAATACTGATTATGATGATAAAACAAAATTCTCTCATGATGCCCCCGGGACTTTTAAGAAGGTTTACAAAGGGGGTAAAAAGGTTTTTGAAGTCATAAAAGACTTGATTCCCTAGAGTTTGTGCAAGTTTCATTTAAAGATTTCTAATAAAATCATTAGCAAGTGACTTTTCTAATTAAACTCAAATAAGCTTAAACTAGACTTAAATTCTACAAAAATTGTAAAGTTGGTATGTATTTATTGTGAAGCTGACCTATTTTCCTTGCAAATTTTAAGAGAAAATAAGCAAGGATAAACATATGTCTAGAGTACTAGAGTTTGAGCTTTCTGACGAAGTACAAGAAGAGCTCGTAGAGTTTAAGGGAAAAAAAGAAAACTACGAAAGTGGTGAAATGAGCATGGATGCATGGCAGAAACGCCGTCTCTGGCAGGGTATTTATGGCCAGCGTCAACCCGAAGTTCAAATGATTCGCGTAAAAGTTCCTTACGGTATTACTAACTCAAAACAAGTACGTCAGTTAGCTGCGATGGCAGAAAAACATTCTAATAATGTTTTGCACATTACAACTCGTTCAGCAATTCAAATGCACTATGTACCATTTGCTAACACACCTGAGTTCATTAAAGATTTAACTGAAGTGGGACTCACTTCTCGTGAAGGTTGCGGTAACACAATTCGTAACGTCACGGCAGATCCATTTGCTTCAACAGGTGCTGGTCAGCTTTTTGATGTTGTTCCAGTAGCTAAGCGCGTGGTAGAGCATTCACTACGTAACCCATATGCTCAGAACTTTCCTCGTAAATTCAAAATGACTTTCTCTGGTAATGAAGCAGAAGATAATGGCCATTCATTCATGCATGATGTCGGTTTTATCGCTTCAAAAATTGAAGATGGATCTTACAAGTTTAACGTATATGCCGGTGGCGGTCTTGGTGGTCGTCCAATTGGTGCAGATTTAGTTGATGAAGACCTTCCTGTAGAAGACGCACTTATCTGTGCAACTGCATTTATGCGTATCTTTAATGAGCACGGTAATCGCGAAAACCGCAACAAAGCTCGTATGAAGTTCATTAAACATGAATGGGGACTCGATAAATTTATCGAAGCCTACAAAGCTGAATTCAATCGTATTAAAGAGTCTGAGTATGGTCAATCATTAGTACTTTCTTTTGAAGAAGGTGAGCTTGCTTTACCACAGGATTCTGCGGACGTAAGTAAAGTTAATGCTTTTGTTGATGATGCCGAATGGGTTAAGAACTGTGTTCGCCCACAAAATGTTGAAGACCTTTACACAATTCAAGTAAGAGTTGATCTCGGTGACTTCACTTCTGATCAAGCACGCACACTTAGTGATATCGCAGATAAGTTTGGTTCTGGTGAAATTCGTACCCTACCAAGTCAGAATATCGTACTTACTGATGTGAAATTAGAAAATGTCGCAGGCATTTACGCTGAATTGAAAGCTGCAGGATATGCAAACTCTCAGTTCCACCACATTACAAACGTAGTAGCTTGCCCAGGTCGTTCAACTTGTAACTTGTCAGTGACTTCATCAAAAGGTTTGGCGGAAGCCCTTAACGAATCATTCAAAGACGAAGCCGATATCGCTGAAGTTGGCGATAAAGTTCGTATCAATATTTCTGGTTGTCACAATGGTTGTGGTCGTCACTCAGTCGCTTCAATTGGTTTCAATGGTTCTAGCCGTGTTTTAGGTGACAAAGCTGTACCTTGTGCCATGATGCAAATTGGTGGTGGTGTTGGTTTTGGTCGTCGTGAGATGGCTCGCCGTGTTGGTCGTGTTGCTGCAAAGAAAGCTCCAGAAGCTGTACGCGCAGTAATTGATCACTACAAATCACAGAATTCTGCTCTTAGTTTAGAAGATTGGTTAGTAGAAGTTGATGTAAAAGAACTCAAGCCAATTATCAAGCCTTTTGATGCAGTAGAAGCTTACGATGAAAACCCCGATGTTTATGCCGATTACCAACAAGCGGAAGGCGAAGAGTACTCTCCTGCAGTTGGTGCTGGTGAGTGTGCTGGTGGTGTTCTTAACCTCGTAGGCGAATCACTTGATGATGCACATAACTACATCACAATGGCTCGTAAAGTTTTCGATCAAGAGTTTTTTGCAGATGTTATTTTTAACTCACAAGAAGCAATGCGTCACGCTTTTGATGCCGCTCTTATGCAAGCGGGTGAAAAAGTGTCTGATTATAAAGAAGCCTTCGACAAGTATGTTGAGTTCTTTACTTCAAATACTGTAACACCTGATCCTAAAGCAATTTTAAGAGAAGATACACCTGCTGAAGTTACTTTTGCTTTTGCTGCAGAGTATCTTCAAGCGGCAGAATTATTTGTTAATGATTTTGTTGCTGTATACAACAAAGATAAAGACGCTTGTGCTCCATTCCTCAATACTGAAGAAGAAAAAGATGGTCGCCCATTCTTAGATCTTCGCGGAATTGAATGTCCCATGAACTATGTGAAAGCAAAATTAGTACTCAATGGTTTAGAAGATGGTAAGGAATTAGCGATGATTATTGATACCGGTGATTCTTTCCGTCAAGTGCCTAGTTCACTTAAGAAAGATGGTCACACAGTGGTTGAACTTGACCCGATCAACGATAATCAAAATTATTCTTTGATTGTTTTGAAAAATGGTGAAGCTAACAAGTAAGCCGTTTTAAAGAATCATAAAAAAAGCCCCACAAGATCTACTTGTGGGGCTTTTTATTTTATAGTTAAACTTAGGAAAAAGTACGGGCAAAGGCAATAGTGACAGTGCTACTTTTTTTTGTTAATTCTAAGGCGTATTGATAGGCGTTTTGATAAGCGTCAGCATCGTTTTTAGCATGTAGCAGTACACCGAGAGCACCTTTCTCAGGGGTATAAAATTCATGTAGGTTTAAGCCTCCAATTATACATTTATGTTCATTGAGGAATAAACTGGCATGTAAGTCATTACAGACGTTGCTGTGAACAAATTCTAGATTCTTTAAGAATTTCATTTCGTCATTATTCAAACGGCTGATGCCATATATGACATTTATTTCAGTAGTAGAATTTTTTTTTATTTCTAATAGCTGTTTTAATTTCTTATTGAACTTAAGGACGGGGGTGATGAGGATTATTTTTTTTGTGCTTGGGTCATTAAACGGTGAAAGTGAAATGACAAATCATCATGATTTAAAAATTGGGCCATTAGCTCCTCCTAGAGTACTTAATTCTTGGTCTGAATTAGTAGCTTATGACAGGAAATTAAGCAAATCAAGAAAAATTATAAAGACTTGGCTAATTTTTTCCTAAAACTAATATCTACTTAATAAATTTAGTTTTCGAGCGAGAAGATAGCATTGATTTCAGCCGATATTTTTAAGCTCTTAGGGATTTCGATCGAATTTTTTAACCTTGCAGAAGAGCTACTAGCCCGAGTAAAGCTAAGGTTTTCTCCAAAAGAATCATCAAAACCACCTTCATAAGGATATACCGATAGGATGAAGCGAGAGCCCAGGTCATTAAGTCCTGTGTCAGATATGGCATAGACTGACTTGATCTTAGCACCGGCGATTTCTGCCATGGTTTTTGCCTTATCACGAGCGGTGGCCATGGTATCTTTCATCAGTTGCTTTTTAATGTCTTTGCGTTTTGAAGTGTCGAATTCACTTCTGCTGCCATAAACATGATCGAGTTTGAGTAAATCAGTCATGAATTGAGGGTATATATCGAGTTTGTGAATGGTGATTGTGTAGTTTCGGGAGAAGCGATATGCGGCAATTTTATAACTAGTGCCACTAGATTATTTACTTTTATTATAATTGCGGATGACTTCTTTATTGAGCTCTGAGGCAGTGATGTCTTTACCCAAGATTTTATGTTGCGCTAAAAGTTCTTTAATCAGTTCAGAATTAAGTGCAAATTTATCCATTGCTTTAATGGATTCTTCCTCAGTGACTTGCAGTTTAAAACTTATGGTGGCTATGTTAGGCTTAATGCTGATTTCTGCGTGACCAGTGCTGACTACGAAAGGTTCTGATGGCATATCAGTGGCCATAGCATTGAATATTAAGATAATGAACATGTATAAATACTTCATATGTGTCTCCGTTAGTTTTGTAGACATTAAGTGATGAGAGTACAGATGTGAATAATATTGGACTATTTTTGTGCGTTTTTTAAACTATTTTAAGTCAATTAATGAAGTCGATGAGAGTAAAATGAAAGAAAGAGTTTTAATTACTGGGATACATGGTTTTTTAGGGGCAGAGTTAGCTAATGTCTTATCTAGTAAATTCGAAGTTTATGGAACCTATTTTAGTTCATCACCATCTGAATCAATTCATAAAACGGGATGTTGCGATTTACGCAAATTAAGTGAGGTTAAATCTGCTTTAGATCGAGTAAAACCCCATCGAGTTTTTCATTTAGCAGCATTAAGTGATCCCAATATTTGCGATCGTGAAGCAAAACTTTCAGAAGAGCTCAATTTTCAGGCGAGTACACAATTGGCATCACTCTGTGGCGAGCGAAAAATTACACTAATTTTTACTTCAACAGATTTAGTCTTTGATGGTCGAAAAGGCAATTATTCCGAAGAGGATGATGTGAACCCCTTGAGTCGTTATGCTGAACATAAGGTAATGGCAGAGGAATCAATGCTAGACAATCCATTTGCAAACATCTGTAGGATGCCTCTGATGTATAGTACAAATGATAATAAAAGATCTATGGTGCATGTTATTAAAGAGAAAGTTAAGAACAAAGAGCCTCTAACTTTATTTACAGATGAATTTCGTTCGGCATTACACATTAATTGCGCCTCAAAAGCTCTGATGAAAGCAAGTGTATTAAATGAGGCCGTACTTCACTTGGGAGGACCTCAGCGTCAGAGTCGCTATGAAATGGGAGTGCAGATTGCAGAAGTTTATGGATTGTCTCAAAAATGGATACGTCCATGTTTACAAAAAGATTTACAGATGCCTGCAAAGCGTCCGGCAGATGTTAGTTTAAATAGTGCGAAAGCCCTAAGTTTGGGAGTGATTCCTAGATCTCTTCTAGAGAATTTACTAGTGTAAACCTGGGGTGTTTCTGACAGAACTGTCAGTATTAACTCAAAATTAACACTTTTGTTCATGTAAGCTAGCTCTTTTCTTGTTACAATATACCTAATAATATAAAAACTTGAGTGATAAGATGAAATTCAAATTGACCTGTAGTACTTGTGAACACGTGATGGACCTAGAAGGAACGATTCATGTTGACCGCTTTAAATGCGTTAAATGTGGAGCAGACATTGAACTGCGTCCCGGTCGTATGGAAGAAGGCGTCCGCATTGCGGGCAAGTATCAAACTCTTTATAAAACAAATGATGATGGATATAGTTCTACGTATATTTGTAAAGATTTAAATGATGATGAGTTGAGGTTACTTAGGATATATGATAAGACTTTAACAGATTTGATTAGTAATCCCAAAGAGTTTATAGAATTAGTTGGCGCAGTGTCTTTCATGGCAGGTGAAAATCACATGTTAATTATTGATACAGGCTTGTCGGATAAATATTTGTACCAAGTTATGCCGTTTAGAAAACTTGAAAGTATCGAGCAACTTGTAGCTTACGGATATATCTGGGCGCCTGATCAGGCACTTGACCTTATTTATGAGTTAGTAAAATCTTTGGAGGAAGGTGTGGCTAAGATTGGTACGGGGCATTTTAACCTAAATCCTAATAATATTTTTATTTCAAATAAGGGGAAAGTGCGCTATCAAGGCTTTGGTATCGCACCACAACTGTTGAGTGAAAAATCTTTTGCAAAATCAGAATTACATTTTTTTGATGTGTATTACTTGAGCCCTGAAGTAGCTCGTGGTAAAGGTTATCCAACTCAAGCTAGTGATATCTACTCATTAGGTATGATTCTTTATTATATGATTGCTGGTACCACTCCCTGCGTATCTTCAGATGGTGAAGATGTCGACTACCAAAATCTTGTATTTCCCCAAGCTGTCGAAGCTGAAATTGATGAAGGTTTTTTCAAGATATTTAAATCTATTACCGAAAATGATCCAGCCAATAGGCCACAAAGTTTTAAAGAATTTCGTCAGCAATTAGAGAATTATTTTTCTGCGAAAAATCATCAAAACTTAAATCAAATGGAAGGTGAAAAAACCGACTTATACAAGAAAGACCTATATAAGAAAAAAGTTATTAATCTCCTCAACCCCTTAGGCGATTATAAATCTAAAAACCTTAATGCACCTATGAGTGCTAATGCCGTTCGTCGTAGGATGCTTACTCAAACAGCTTTAGATATTCCCATCGATTTGAGTGAAAAACTTAATGACAAAAAGCGTGTTAAACGCAGACGTATTAAAGCTCATGTTTCACCTACTAAAATTGACCATAGAAATGTTAGAGTACAAAACCAAGCAAACGAAAAATCCCAAGCGCCTCTTTTTATGGGTGTGTTTATAGTTTTAGCAATCAGTTTATCATGGTTGATTTTTGCTAATATGCCTGAAGAAAAACAGGTGGCGCCATTGATAGTTGAAAATGAAAAAGCCTTAGTGATTGAAAAGAATCAAAATAAAGAATTAGAAAGAACAATTAACGCGTCAAAAAAACAACTTGAGTTTAAATTAAATGAGCAATTCTATCTAATTGAAATGAGAAAAAGTGAGCCTGATTTTGATAAGCTCGATAAACAATTACTTCAAGATTTAGACCAAGCAAATAATAATCAGAAAGTAAAGTTGCAAAAGATAGCGAAGGCAATAAATAAGGCGAAATTAGCTGAGCAAAGAAGAATCGTTATTAATTTGAAATCAGAAGTAGGTACAGCTGTTTTTAACAGGGAGTACAATAAAGCTTTAGAAATTTACACTAACTATAAGGGACCATTTGCCCTGGAAACCTTAAAAATTAGAGAAAAGTTGGCTGCCGAATTAAAAAATATAATTAAACAAAAAGAACTTACAGCTAAGCATAGTCAAGATCTTGCACAAAGTTTAATTGAAGTTGCTTTGCGAGAAAAACTTACTGCTGTAGTAGAAAACCTCTTTGCTAAAGAATATAAATTAGCTAGTGCAGGCGTGAAAGAATTATTGCCCTTATATGACTCCGTAGATTTGCTCAATTTTTCAAAACTCATTGAAAAATCAAGCATAGAAGCAATAAATACAGAAATTATGACGACTTTAGCAACTCAAGATGAAGTTCTAGTCTCAGTTAGTTTTAATGGAAGTGATTTTAAGGCAAGCGTAGTTTCTTGCGATTTAGATAATTTAACTGTTGAGGTGAATTTAAATTACTCCAAAGGTGTTATTAAGAAGACTTATAGCATAGATGAATTGAAAGGAGAAGAATTGCAAAAGTGGATTGCTTATGGAGAGGATGAATCAACTAAAGCATTCTTAACAACAATTTTTCATATTTATAGAGACGATTTGATAACAGCCGATAAGTCTTTAGAAACTTATAGGAAAAGTTATGGTGACATTCTTAACTTAGAGTTAAAAGAACGTTTAGCTAATTTGGCTAATGAAGAGATGGAAAGACTTTTTAAAGTGTATAACTACCCATATTTAAGTAATCAAGCTAAGAGTTTAGTGAATGATGATCTAATTGCTTTTTCACATCAGCTGAGACAATTGATAGAATTGTATTCTAGTAGGGTGAATCTCAAAGGTGGTAATGAGTACTATGTAAACTTGTTAAATCAGTTTGATAAATTCACTGAAAGGGATGGGTCTGAAGAGATATTTATAAATAATTCACACAGTAATTTATATTTTAATAAGCAACTTTCAGAAAGATATAATACGGTAAGGGTTTTACCTGGGGATTATGTAGGCGACTTGAAAATTGAAGGAAGAAAAGTCAATCTTATTGGAACAAAAAATGTTACTATTAAAGGTAATTTAATTGTATCTTCTTCTAATATACAAATTAAAAATATAACCTTAATTGGTCGGGTACTCATATATGATAAAGGTAGTCATGTAAATATAAATAACTGTATGATAAAAGGGCCATTGATCGCCTCCAAAGAGGGTGATAATATCAATATTTCCAACTCAATCCTTTCGGGAATTAGAGGAGCGAAAAATAAAAATATTCATGTCGAAAATTCAATTTTAAAGAAACCTATATATGACTTAAGATGTGTGATAAACGGTAATGCAGATTATGAGTTTGTAAATTGTATCATCTATTCTTCTGGGGCACTCATTCATTTCAACAGAGAAAGTAACAAAGGTGATTATAAGAATTGCCTATTGTATGCACCGGGGGCTATTTCAGTAGGACACAAAGGCTCCACTTACTCTTTAGACGAAGCAGATGGTAAAGTCGGTAACTTTAGTAAATGTATTTTAGCGAAGCCAAAGTTTAAAAACGTGAGTAAGGGTGATTTTACTTTGTTAGAATTAAGTGCAGGTTACTTAAAAGGTAGTGACAAAAAATCTATTGGCGTAAGAATGAATGAAGACCTAGATTTACGCTGAAATGTATAATTCCGCATCGCTACAGTTGACGCCTGTGATGTATTGCTTATATTTGAGCTAATTTAATTAGGATCCTATCATGAGTACGTTTTTTATCGTTGGTACCATTTCTTCACTGGATACTTTGAGTGATCTTGCACAGAACCCTATGAAATTAGATGGCTGTGATGTCGTTGAATTGCGCTTTGATGAATACATGGATTTAGCGGAAGCAAAAAGTTTAGCTAAAGAAGTCAGTCAATACCGCCCCATTCTTATCACTATTCGTACCAATAAAGAAGGTGGTACCTGGCAAATTGATGACGCCCACCGATTTGAATTCTTTAAAGAATTTTTTGGTATTGCGACTTACGCAGATATCGAGTTGAAAAGTGATTTGTTTACTTATCAAAAACGTAGTGACTTCCCTAGTGATATGACAATTATTTCTTCCTTCCACAATTATGAAAAATGCCCAAGCCAAGAAGAGATGGCTGATTTGATTAAGCAAGGAGAAGCTTGGGGAGTCGATATTGTGAAGTTAGCTGTGTATTGCAATAAAGCAGAAGACCGTGATATTTTGGAAGAAACTTTGAAATCTCATCCAAATTCAAGTTTAGCTTTGATGGGTATGGGGCCAGAAGGCTTAGAGACGCGTTTCACTTTGCCAAAATTAGGGTCAAAATTCACATACGGCTTTCTTGATAAGCCTGCAGCACCAGGACAGCCATCTTGTATGGCTTTAGCGCAAAAATTGAAATAATTTTAAAAGTGGAATAACTTACTCACAATTATACGTGGATTAGTAAACTTGAACTAAAATAATTAAGAAGAACAATAATAGTATTTTGATATAAATATTATGGAGTAAAAATGAGACAAAATTTAGCAACAAAACAATCCTTCATGGATGAAAATGCACGAGCGCGATTCATTACAAAAACTTATATTAACTTATTTGGCGCGGTCATGGCCTTCATGGCGATAGAATCATTTCTTTTAGAAAATCAACAAGCACAAGAATTGGCGGTGCGTGCTTTGCAAGCAGGATGGTTATGGGTTCTAGGTGGATTTATGATTGTCTCTATGATTGCGACATCTATGGCACGTGCAGCAAGCAAGCCTGTGCAGTATGCAGGTTTATTTTTGTATACGGGGGCTTATGCCTGCCTCTTCTTGCCGCTAATGATGTATGCTCTTCAAGTTGTTCCTGATGGTAACTTAATTTTTGAAGCAGCCATGATCACACTCTCTGGTTTCATTGCGCTCACTGGTATTGCCTTTGTTACGCGTAAAAACTTTTCTTTCTTGCGTGGTTTTCTCATGTGGGGCGGTATTCTTGCGGTAATCGCAATTGTAGCGGGTTCATTAATGGGTTTTAACTTAGGACTTTGGTTTTCAGTAGCGATGGTCGGCTTATCCGGAGCCGGTATTTTATTTACTACTTCAAATATCATTCATGAGTATCGTGAAGATGATTACGTCGGAGCTTCATTAGAATTATTTGCATCTCTCGCAACTATGTTTTGGTATATCTTGCAGATTGTTATCAGTCTCAGTGGCGATGATTAATATCTAAATACATTTACCTTTACAAGGCGTGTCAGATGGCACGCTTTTTTTTATGAGCTCATTCTCCTTTTGAGGGAGAATAGTAGTGTGTAAAAAAAATAATTCACAAAAGCAAGTCACAAAATAAGCCTTTGTGTGGAAAGTCGCCTAAAGGGGCATTATATAACGCGCAAATGAAAAAATAATTTAGGAGACTTGTTTTGAAGAAAAAATCACCTCTCAAGCAAGATATAAAAATGCTGGGTTCATTACTCGGCGATACGATAAAAACTCAGGTTGGACAAGAGTTTTTTGATAAACTTGAAAATATTCGTTTACTTTCCAAGCGTGCTCGAAAAAAAGATGATGAAGCTGCGGATAAAGAACTCAAAGATCTCATTCGTGGTCTTTCTAATGAAGAACTCAAAAATTTAGTTCGTGCCTTTGGCCAGTTTTTAAACCTTGCTAACCTTGCAGAAGCGCATCACTTTATGAGTGACATGAAGGATTATGAAGAAGGTGCCCTTACCAAACACTTAACAAAACTCACGCAAATCATTCCTGAACTTCTGGCTAATGGCAGAAGTAAGCAAGAAATCATCGATACGATTGCAGGAATGAATATTGAGCTCGTTATGACGGCTCACCCGACTGAAGTTAAGCGCAGAACTTGGTTGCATAAGCACGCGCAAATCAATACTTTACTCGATCAGAAAGAAAATTATCGTATGACGCCTTCGGAGCAAAAAGATAATATTAACAGAATCGCTGTTCTTATTACTTCTCTTTGGGAATCCGATGAAATTCGCCGTGTCAGACCTACTCCTTTCGAAGAAGCAAAGTGGGGACTCGCAATTATTGAAGACACGGTATGGGATGCTGTACCACGCTTTATGCTTGAGCTCGACGCAATTGTCGAAAGTTTTACAGGTAAAAAGCTCCCGACTTGGGCAGCTCCGATTAAATTTGCTTCATGGATGGGCGGTGACCGCGATGGTAACCCCAATGTAACACACGAAACAACCGAGCAAGTCTGCCTACGTAATCGTTGGACGGCTTCCGAACTCTATTATAAAGAGATTAATAAAGCGATTCAAAGAATCTCAGAAACTGATTGTAGTGATGAGCTTCGTGCCATCGTCGGTGACGTTCACGAACCTTATCGCGTATTCTTACGTCCTTTCCGTGCACGTTTCCTCGAAACCAAAAAATGGACTCAAGCTCAGCTTGAAGGGAAATCTTACGAGCCTCAGCTGCCATTAATGGAAGATATCAACGAATTCCTTGACGCGCTTCACATTTGTCACCGTTCGCTTGTTGAATGCAGTGGTAAAGATCTAGCCGATGCGAGTGTGTTGAAAATTATTCGTCGAGCAAGCTGCTTTGGTCTCAACATTTTAAAACTTGATGTTCGTCAAGAATCAACTCGCCATAGCGATGTGATTAACGCAATTACCGAACACCTTGAACTCGGTAGTTACGATGAGTGGGATGAAGCGAAGAAGCAAGAATTCCTAGTTCGTGAATTAAAAAGTAAACGTCCACTTTTGCCAAGAGATATTCAATTTGATGCCGATTGCCAAGAAGTTGTTGATACGGTAAAAACAATTGCGAAGCAACCAGAAGAAGCTTTAGGTGCTTATGTAATCTCAATGTCGCGTGCAGCTTCTGATGTATTAGCCGTACACCTTCTTCAGAAAGAGTGTGGCGTTAAGAAACCTTTGCGCGTTGCACCTTTATTTGAGACTCTTGAAGACCTTGAGAACTCAGGCGATATTATGGATACGCTCTTTGGTATTGACTGGTACAAAGAAGCCAGCCATGGTTCACAAGAAGTGATGATTGGCTATTCAGATTCTGGTAAAGATGCAGGTAAACTGGCAGCAAGTTGGGCTCAGTACACAGCTCAAGAAGCTTTGCACCAAGTTAGTGAAAAACACGGAATTAAATTAACACTTTTCCACGGTCGCGGTGGTTCTGTCGGCCGCGGTGGCGGCCCAGTTGAGCATGCACTCATGTCTCAACCTCCAGGTACGGTTGATGGTCGTATGCGTGTAACGGAGCAGGGCGAAGTTCTGCAAGCTAAGTACTCAACGATTGATGTCGCTTGCCACAACCTCCTTCTCTATGTGACTGCAGTACTTCAGGCAACTCTTGCCAAGCCTCCTGTACCAAAGCCTGAATGGCGTGAACTCATGGACAAGATGTCAGTGATTTCTTGCGATGCTTATCGTGATATCGTTCGTGGACGTGAAAACTTTGTTAAATACTTCCGTCAAGTAACTCCAGAGCAGGAGCTCGGTCGCCTTCATATTGGTAGTCGCCCTGCCAAGCGTAAAAAGAGCGGTGGTATTGAATCACTTCGTGCGATTCCTTGGATTTTTGCTTGGACTCAAATTCGTCTCATGCTTCCTTCTTGGCTCGGTGTTGGTGAAGCACTCAAAGTAGCACTTGATGACGACAAGCACGATATGCTTCAGGAAATGATTCAAGATTGGCCCTTCTTCTACTTCCTTATGGATATGATTGATATGGTCCTTGTAAAAACGGATCACCGTGTCGCTAAATATTATGACGAAATCCTTGCAGATGATGATGTGAAAGAACTCGGTTTAGAACTTCGCGGTAAACTCAAGCAGACAATCATGACTGCACAGCAAGTTGTGGCGGGTTTAAGCACTCAGGAAGAGCGCGTAGCACTGCGTGCATCAATCAAAGTACGTAATCCTTATGCAGACACACTCAATTACCTTCAGGGTGAATGTATGCGTCGACTCTACAAAGAAAATCAAGATGGTGACCCCGTTCTTGAAGACGCTGTTATGGCAACCATTGCCGGTATTGCAGCCGCAATGAAAAACACGGGTTAATCAGCACCAAAAAAATACTCTAAACGGCAGTGCGTTCGCGTACTGCCGTTTTTAGTTTGCCCAGCAAAGCTGGAAACCCTATTTGATTGAAGTAGAGTTTGGTCTCTAGGACCAAAGAGAAGTCAATACGAGTGGTGAGCGTCAGATTTATATAGTCAGCGAATGTATGATTTGGCAAGCTCCGCTGGCGATACTACAAGATATATTTTTAAGAGGTCCTTCATACCTCGAGTTATTCATACCTCTTCCATTATAGTGCTTTGTGCTTACGTATGAACTGAAGCAGTTGGTGGATTTATCCAATTATTTAATACAGTGGAAGGAAAGGTATTATCAAATATTTTCGCAGTCAGTGAAGGTGATTCTAAATTTAATATCAGTAAAGTTGAACCATTATTTTCCATGCTATTATGGCAATGAGCACAGGCTGGATCCTTATAATTAAACCATGACAAATACTTCTTATGAAGGCATAAGGCAGCGTGAAATGGGCTGACTTAATCTCGTCGATTTTGATTTATTTATAATGGAAGGACTATTATTCTTTAAGCCATTTTTTGAATTGCTTCCAAGCGTAAACAAAGTCCATTGGGAGGACAATTACTGATATTAGAAAACACAAAATAGCCAATGATGCTATGACGCCACCTATAATCAAAAACAGTGGGTCAGTAGAATTGTTTGCTTGTGTTGTGAACCATATCCCGAGGAGTATTCCACTAGTTAGAAATCCAATAAATAAGTTGTCAATTGTACTGTTTTTGAGTTTAGTGTGAAGCTGAAATTCTTTGATCATCGAAAATAAGCATGGAACTAAAAATACCGATAACTGCACAACCAACATTCCTCCAAAACTTGGGATGGCCATGGGCACCATAACGTCTGAGCCTCTTCCAGTTGAGCTGAGAATAGGTAGAAGCGCCAGTAAGGTTGTTGCAGTAGTCATTAGGCAAGGTCTGATTCGTCTTTGAGCTCCTGAAATCACAGCTGATCGAATTTGTTTTATATCAGTTCTTTTATCTTTATTGAAACTATCCTTTAAATAAGTTCCCATAACCACACCATCGTCGGTAGCAATTCCAAATAGTGCTAAGAAACCTACCCAAACGGCCACTGATAAGTTAATAGCCTTAATGTCGAATAAAGAGCGGAAGTTGATCCCCATAAAGTCGCCTGCAAGAAACCATTCCTGGCCGTAAAGCCATATGAATATAAAACCACCTGCCCAGGCAACTGCAATACCGCTGAAAACCATCATTGTATTGGGGATGTTCTTAAAGTGAAGATAGAGAAGTATAAAGATAACAAACATCGCTAATGGTAGAACAACACGTAGTTTCTTTTCAGCGCGTAGTTGATTCTCATAAGATCCAGAGAAATGATATTTGACACCATCTGGTACAATTAGTTCTCCACTTTTAATGAGTTCTTTTAAGTATTTTTGGGAACTTTCTACGACATCTACTTCTGCGTAATCTTTGAGTTTATCAAAAAGGACATATCCAGTCAAGAAGGTGTCTTCATTCTTTATTACTTGGGGTCCACGAACATAGTTTATTTTTGCGATTTGTTTTAAGGGGATCTGCTGTCCGTTTACACCAGCTATTAATATGTTTTCAATTTCGTCGATAGAATCTCTCAATTCCCGTTGATAGCGAACTCTGACTGGATAGCGTTCTCTACCTTCCACTGTTTTTGTTAGCGGTTTTCCACCGATAGCAACTTCAATGACCTGTTGAACAGTTTTTATGTGAAGTCCATAGCGCGCTATAGCATCGCGATTTATTTCAATTTCTAGGTAAGGTTTTCCTACAATTCTATCGGCGACTACAGCTGCAGGATTAACCCCAGTAACTTTTTTCATATGTTTTTCAAGTTCTACGCCAAATTGTTCAATAGTATCTAAATCAGGACCATTGACTTTGATGCCCATTGGTGCGCGCATGCCACTTTGAAGCATGACGATTCTCGCGGCAATAGGTTGAAGCTTTGGTGCAGATGTCGTTCCAGGTATTTCACCGGCTTTAACAATTTCATCCCATATGTCATTGGGAGAATTAATGCCAACCCACGCATCTCTATTTTCATTACCTTTCAAATGCGAGTCAAGTGGAAGTCGCCAATTTCTGAATGGCATGCCCTGATCGTCTAGAATTAAATGACCAAGATGATCGCGAAGGAATTTGCCTTGTACGAAATATTCTTTCCCATCATTTGCAAGTACAGCTTCGCCGTGGGAATTGCGCATCAAATCAATTGTATTTTTATCAAATTTAAAACGCTGGCGATGCCCCTGGTCATTAACTATATACTCACTTTTATAATTGATGACTGTTTCAAACATCGATATGGGAGCTGGATCCAATGGAGTTTCAGCTCTTCCTAGTTTTCCTACAGCATTGGCGATTTCCGGAATAGCAGTAAAACTTATATCCTGCTTCTGCATGGCATCATAGGCTTCTCCAAGAGAAGCGTGAACCATGGTTGTGGGCATGTAGAGGTATGAGCCTTCATCAAGAGAAGGCATGAATTCTTTCTGTAAACCAGGTGCTTTATGCTTGAGGTTAACATAGAGTTCTGATTTTTTCCACTTGTCCGGGAGCCATGAAAAAGTATTATCAAAGCCAAGCCAAGCTGATGTGCCACAAACTAAAATAATAGTAATTAGACACAGAAATACGGCTTTAAAAGTTAAGACAAAATGCAGAGTCCATTTGTAGATATATTGCCATAAAAGGAAGATACTCAGTAAGCAGAATATTGGGCTAGCAACTGCTGCAAAGTTCTTAAATTCTCCTGCAGATGGGCCTAGGGGTAGCCAGAGTCCCAATGGCAATAGCTATACCGGAAAGAGCGACAATGTTTGCGTCTACTCCAAATATTTTCATGGCAATAAAACATAAGATAACTGCGAAAGGAAGTGTTATAGAAATGATGCCGGAACTTCGCAAATGCATCATCATAACCAGGATTACGATGATGGTTATGAGAACCTGTTGAGTTATGGCTGTCTCAAGGGTGCCTAAAGTTTCTTTAATTAGGCCAGCTCGATCATAAAATGGGACTATTTTAACTTGGCTTAAAGTTAACCATTTAGGTGGATCCTGCCCACTACTAAGAAAGCTTTTCCATTCATCTTGATTGAGCTTAGCTTCTTTAGTGAATGCTTCAAAACCGTTCTCTTCAGCAAAATTACGTACAGCTTTTATATCAACTTGATTGTAGTCGATAATCACTTTACTGGGTAAACCAGGAGAGATTTCTTTTATTTTTCCCTTGAGAGATTTTATCGCTTCCAGTGGGTTTTCTCCATAGCGTACAACGGCCACGCCACCTACGGCTTCGGCACCTTGTTTATCGAGAATACCACGTCTCAATGCGGGCCCAAGGGCCACATTAGCAACATCTTTTACAAGGATGGGGATATTATCGCTAGTTTTCACCACCGTCTTTTCAATATCTTCAAGACTTTTTATGAAGCCAAGACCACGGATGATGTATTCAGCTTTGTTAATTTCAATTGTACGAGCCCCTACATCCATATTAGACATTTTTATGGCCATAAAAATTTGATCCAGCGTAACGTCTTTTATGCGCATTGCTTCCGGATCAACGTCAATTTGATATTCCTGTACATATCCGCCAACTGATGCTACTTCACTGATTCCTTCTGCTCCTAATAGACCATAACGTACGTACCAGTCCTGTATAGAGCGAAGTTCATGAAGATCCCAGCCACCTGTTGGTATACCGTTTTTAGCTAAACCTTCGAGAGTGTACCAGTAGACTTGTCCCAGAGCAGTGGCATCCGGGCCGAGCATGGGTTTCACCCCATCTGGCAGAGTTCCGGCAGGCAGTGCATTAAGTTTTTCAAGAACGCGTGATCGCGACCAGTAAAATTCAGCACTTTCTTCGAAAATGATATAAATTGAACTGAAACCAAACATAGAAAAGCTGCGGATAGTTTTAACTTCAGGGACTCCAAGTAATGCGGTAGTTAGCGGATAAGTCACCTGGTCTTCCATGTCTTGAGGAGAGCGACCGGGCCAGCGAGTAAAGACTATTTGCTGATTTTCTCCAATATCTGGGATGGCATCTACAGGTACTGGATCCCTGGGGAGAGCGTCGATTTCCCAGTCAAAAGGAGAAACCATTACACCCCATGTAAGAGATGCAATGACCAAAAGGAAAACGAGAAGTTTATTCAGTAGGCAAAATTTAATTATTTTGTCCATCATTCCGTGGCTTTCAGGCTTTTTAGTTTTAAGTTCATCCATTATTTCCCCCCTTTATAAACCTCTAGGATGCCACCGCAGCGATACATTCTTGAGCCCCAGTAGGGGTTCTCCACGCGCTCTTCAGTTTGCAGCCATGAAGCCCCCTGGTCGTTAAAGGCCATAGAGCAATAGGCTTCTCTGACAGTTTGTGAGAATGTGCCCTTTTTTGCTAATGGGATCATTATTTTTGAAAGTGTTTCAAAGTCTTTTCTAGCGTCTTCAATGTCCTTGTGATGCATGTGATTAAGCGTTGCAAGCACTTTGTTGTCTACATTCATTTCCTTAAGTTGATCTAAGATGATTCCCGCATCTTTTGCACTAGGTTTTTTATCTAGACTAAGGTTTTTTTGAATTCTTAAATAAGCCCTTAAAGCTACATCAGAAGGATCATTAGATGTTTCTGTAATCGCAATTTTCTCAGTTTCTCTTTTGTAGTTTTCAGTACTTTTTAATTTCTTATTAGGGCCAAAGGTTTTCTGAATATCACCACAGCGATACATCCCACTACCAAAATATGGGTTGGCAACATCCTCTTCATTTTGTAACCATTTAGCACCTTTATCATTAAAGGCCATAGGGCAATAAGCTAAATGGATAGTATCTGAACTGCCAAACTGTTCAGTAAAGCGAATCATTAATTTAGAGAGTGGCTCAAAGCGAACTCTAGCTGTTTCCAGATCTTCACTGTTACTGAGATACTTGATTTTTATGTGTATCTGCTTAGTTAAATTATCCCAGGTGGTCAGAGCTGTGCCATTTAGAGATGATGTGTCGATGCGCTTAAGGGCATTCTCAAATTCATTGCGAATTTGTTTAATTGTAGAGTAATTATCTTTACTGAGATCAGTACTTAACTTTAGGTATGTATTCTGCATAGGAGCAAATGATTTACGGAATTCAGAACTTAGATTAAACACTACGGGTGTATCTATACTTGTTTCACTCATCATGCTTGGCTTCGCCATGATTTGAAGAGCAGAGTCAATTTTAAAGTTACCGTTGACTACAATCAGTTCGCCTTCTTCGAGACCATCTTTTACGATAAATTCGGTTTCAGATCGTTCTCCAAGTGTGACTACTCGTCCTTCATAGATATGATCTTTGTTTTTAACATAAACTACGGCGCGTTTACCAGTTAGTAGTACGGCTGAAGTCGGGATGACCAGGGGGAGCTCAGTTTCTGTATTTTTGATGAGGCCAAGTTCTGCTGCAGGGACTAGGTCCATTCCACAAACAGTACAGTTTCCAGGTTTGTCACTAATCACTTCAGGATGCATAGGGCTGATCCATTTTCCTTTTAGAAGTTGATTGTTTATATGACCGTCTTTCCCAATATTAACTTTGATCGAAGCACGGACAAACATGGCAGGCTTTAAGCGTCCGTCTTCATTTTTTACATTGAGTCTTATTTTTACAGTTCGAGTTTTGGGGTTGAGCACGGGATGAATAAAATTGATTAAACCTGAAAAAGTTTCACCCGGGTAACTTTCAATTTCAAAATCGACTTTTTGAGCAAAGTGAAGCCAGGGTAGATCTGCTTCATAAGCTTCAAGTTCCACCCATAAACTTTGTAAATTGGCGATACTATAAACTGGGTCGCCTTCCTTAACATATGCACCCTCGTCAAGGTGTTTTTTGATGACAACACCACTAATAGGGGAATACTTCTCCATGTGTTCTAAAACTTTTGAACTGGCTTCTATTTTTTCGATCTGTTTATCATCCATACCCCATAGCCTTAATTTATCACGTGCCGCCTGTACAGTGAGCTTAGAACTAGTTTTGATTATATCTGAACTAGAATCTTTTAAATTCTCAGTATAATTTTTAGCCTGAATAAGTTCTTTCTGAGCTATGATAAGTTCAGGTGAATAGATCTTAAATAGATGATCTCCCTTTTTGACATTTATACCGGTGTAATCGACAAATAATCGATCAAGCCTCCCTGAGAAACGGGCACTTACTTGTTTTATTTGAGTTTCATCAAAATTAATTTTACCCGGAAGTTGTATGTAGCGTGTTATTAGCTTTCGTTCTGCTGGTTTAAGCTCAATTTCAGCTAGTTTCTCAGCATAAGCACTCAGTCGAATCTCCCATTCACCAAGCGATTCACCTTTTTTAAGAGGGATTAATTCCATTCCGCAAATGGGACAGGGGACCTTGTCTTTGAGTTTGAATTGAGGGTGCATCGAGCAGGTCCAGATGATTTCCTCTGCAGGAGACGCTGATTTTGCAGGGTCAGATGTAGTTATATCCTGGGGATTAGTAAAATTCTTTCCGATGAAAAATGATAAGGCGGAACTCAAAACTAGGCTCAGAAAAAAAATCACTAGAAGTTTAATTTTATATTTATTCATTTTTCTTCTCCTCCATCAGGACAGACGAGGTAAGCGCCTGGATCTCTGAGTATTGTTTATAAATTTCGTTTTCAGCTTTCAACTCCATGAGTTGAAACTCGAGTAGCTGTCTTTGAAGATCAATAATTTCGATAAAGCGACTTTTTCCTGTTTTATAAGATTCCATTGTAAGCTTTAAGGATTCTTCATTTTTAGGGATTAGTGTGTATTTATAAAGTTTTAGAGCTCGTTCTTTATCTTCTAGCTCGTATAAAGCGATGGCTAGATCACTTTCAAGGCTGCGGAGTTTTTGAGCTTTTTGATATTCGACACTATCGATTTGTCGTAATGTAGCAAGGCGCCTATGGCGATATTTCTTTTGATTAATGGGGATGGTTAATCCAATTGTAGCCATAATCGGATCTTTACCATTATCATCTACATTCATGTCTGAGGAACTAGTTCTAATATATTTGATTCCAATGGAAAAATCAGGATAGGAGTTTTTATGATCTATATTTGATTGCTGTCTTAAGGCCTCACTCAAATGATTAATTTTTTGTATAGAAGGACTACTTTTTAATTTTGCATATAATTTTTTAGAATCTAATGCCATAGTTTTGGGTTTAGCATGACTGAGTTTTAAGGGGAATCCGGATGGATAGTCGAGTATTTCATTTAGCCTTTCTTTGAGTGGCTTTAATCTAAGTTTTAATTCGGCTACCCGATTCTCTGTTTTTCCAATTTCCATTTGTATTTTTAATAAGTCTGTCAGATTACCTCCAGTTCTAATTTTATTTCTGGAAATGGGCTCAAAACTCTTTAATAGAGTTTGGTTTTCTTCATTGATTCTCAAAGCTTCTTTCACATATACGGTATCAAAATAAAGCTTCTCAACCTGAGACAACACGTTTAGTTTTTCATGCTTAAACTCAGCTTCAGCTACCTTAGCACGTTCTGATTGCATGGCTTTATTGAGTTCTATTTTACCAAACCATGGAAATTTTTGCATGATTGAAATAGCTTGTTTTTGGGGACCTACTCGGGTTTCGACTTCATCAATATAGTGAGTGAAGCTAATTTGAGGGTCCGGTAAAGTTCCTTTTGCATAAACACGAAGTAACTCTGATTGCCAATTTAGGTAAGAAGATTTAAGTACAAGGCTGTTTTTAAAAGCTAAATTTGTCAGTTCTGATAAACTTAATGATTTAGAATAATCAGTTACGATTTCAGAAGTGCTCTGGGTGTTTGAGCCTACATGTGGGGATGTTGCATTGATAGTAAGACCAATGGAGGTGCAGGTCAAAAATATGTGAGTGAGTTTCATAAGTCATCTCTAATAAAGTTAATAATTCAAGGGATAATCACAGTTCGACTGTGAAAAAACACATTGAATGACTAACAGAGAAGAGATGAGTTAATGATAAATAAAGGCTTGGTTTTTGGATGTGTTACGGGATTAGGGGGGGCACGTTGGTGTCTACCAACGTTAATTGATTTTATAGTATCTAGCCTATTCTGAAAGGTGAAATCAATAGAAGAAAAGATATGTGTTTTTACAGGTGTATGGTGCTCAAAATTGCTACAGAAAGTATCATTAAAGTTTATTTTGATTTCATCGCAGCATAAATTATTTATTTCTGCAGCGACTCTTTTTGAGGGACTTTCACTGCAACAACTTTTAACTTGCTTTACCTCAGCGTCTACACAGCATGACTCAAAAATATGAATTGTATTTTGTTGTTTACAGTCATAGAAAGGTAACTTGTACAGCATAAACACTGTGATTGTTAGTGCAGCCAAGCTAATCTGTAAAAATTTAAGCATAATGTATCACATAGTTGTTTATTAGAATAAAATTCTATTTTTATCTTTTGTTAGTTCTAACTTATTAAAAACAGGTAAATTCTGACAGATGATTTGAATATTTATTGATAGGTAAACTCAGATAAAGCCTTGTACGGGCTTTTAGTTTTATATCTGCAGTGATTAATGTCTATCTGTTATGGATCTATACTACAGCTTGTTTTCTAGGGTGGCGGCGAAGGCACCATCGTGTTGGGCGCAGGGGTAGAGTTGTTTCGATTCGATGATTTCGAATTGGGGGTGTTGCTCGATAAAACTTTTGACCTGATTGATGTTTTCTTCGTCTTCAATGGAACAGGTTGAGTAACAGATACGGCCACCAGGTTTGAGCATTTTTGCGGATTGCGCAAGAATGTCGGATTGGAGTGCTACGAGTTCATTCAACTTTTTTGTGGTGAATGACCAGCGAGCATCGGGTTTGCGGCGCATGACACCGGTGTTAGAACAGGGGACGTCGAGCAAGATGGCATCAAACTTTTGTTCGAATTCGGAATTGCGGGCATCGAGGCATTGCACGGTGACGTTTGTTTGTTGTGCTAAATTTTCACGTAATTTTTCTAGACGTTTTTCAGATATATCCGAGGCAAAAACTTGCCCACTGCCTTCGAGTAATTGAGAAATCATTAAAGTTTTTCCTCCAGGCGCAGAGCAGAGGTCGGCAATGTTTTCGTTTTTTTGCGGATTCAGCAAAGTGATACACAGGCTTGTGGCAGGATCTTGAATGTAAAAGTTTTCTTGTGCTGTCTTGGAAATGAAATTTGCAGCATCATTTATTTTATAAAAAGTGAAGGGGGCATTCCAAGGTAAATCATCCAAAGGACTCAAAAACTCAGTGGACTCATAATTGATGAGGCGACAATTGAGCTCGGCTTCTTGGCTCAAAACCTGAGCAAATGCCTTGACTTGAATTGGGCTGAAGGATTTTTTCCAATGTTTTTCAAGCTCATCGCCTAAGTTTAGATCATTCTTTGCATCTTGTAGAAGAGTTTCTTTTTGGGTGATCAATTTGTGAAAAAAGGAATTGAGAAAATTGGCCTCATGTTTGGAAAGTATTTTTTTCGCAGTTTCAACTGCGGAATCCGCAAAGCCCTGTGGGGTGATTTTATCCATGTAGAGCATCGCCGCCATTGAAGGGAGAAGAAGGTGCATGACGCGACCACGCGGTCGTTTTGGACTTAGCTTTTTGATGATCTTTTCTAGGCTTTCTTTATTGCGAAAGACGCAAAGGCAGAGCTGACTCGCGCGTTTGAGTTCAAACTCGTTTTGTCCCTCTCGCCTTAAGCGGTTTAATTCGAGGTCAAAGTTCTGGGATTGAGTCCAGTTTTTTAAGAGTTGAGTTGCAAGGCGGAGAGTTTTTAATGTTTTATTGTCTTTCATAGAAAAGGGCTTAGGTTTGTGCTTATTATTTTAAACAAGTGAATAGGGTTTTGTGAAAAGTCAATTTATCGATTTCGGGCTCGACATTGTGGCGCGAACTTTTATGTACACAGTGCCATATGATGGCGCGAGTGTGGGAGTGTTTTTTGCTAAGCAAGCAAATGAGCAATTAACTTGGTTGGCAGGTGCAGCAGGCTTTCAGGCCTTATTTTTGTATTTATTTATTGTCTCTAAGAGACGTGAGTTTGTGAAACAGCAATGGGTCAATTTTGGACTCTTCTCAATTCCTGCAATCATATTGGTGTTTTTTGGCGCGGATTGGTTTTCACTTTTTGGCGCGAGAGAGCAGGGCTGGGCATGGTTAGGTGGAGCGGCTTTGCTCTTTATAGGCTTCCGACAACACTTAGATTTTATGCAAATCCCCAATACTTTGCGAGCCGCGCAAAAAGCTTCTCAAGAAATTGAGAAGCACAGCGGCTTGAGTTTAAGTCGAAAGGCTTTGGTCGCGAGCCTTTTATCATTACCCCTTTTAGGCTTAAATGGAATCACTTATGCAACGGGTATACTGGTATGTCTCTGTGTTTTTCGTGTCAATGCGCGTCGTGCGTGGTTGGCATCATTAATTATTTCAGCGCCAGTTTTATTCATGGAGCAGATTCGCACTAGCGGTGCTTTTTTTAATCAACAAGTCCCCGATTTTTTGCCCATTGTACTCGTTTATGTCTTCGGGACTATTCTGGCTTTTGTCGGTGCCATTCTCACTGAAAAAATATTGTTGGCAGGCAAAGAAAGGCAATTAGCTTTTGCGCAAATGATTCCTGCTATGATCGTTTTAGCCTACACCGCACATTTTCAGCAAAGGCATGTGTTCACGAGCATGTCGGTGATGGGGACGGAGGCAAAACTCATTGTTTGGGGTGATGAAGGGAAGGCGCAAAATACTCGTAATGAGATGTTGGAGATTTATGCCGAAATCAATGATTCCTTAAGTCTCTACCAAGATGATAGTGAAATAAGCTTGCTGAACAAATCCGCACACATCAAGCCAGTGAAATGTTCTGATCTACTCTGGGAAAACGTTGTTTTGGCCAAGCATATGTACGATTTAACTGAAGGGAACTTTGATGTTACTGTGGGGCCACTCATGCGCTTGTGGGGTTTTTACTCCAAAAAGGGTGAGGAACCTAGTGAAGAAGAAATTGAGGAAGTCTTAAAAATAACTGGTCTGGATAAAGTTGTTTTGGATCCAGAGGATAAGACTGTTTTCTTTAAAGTTCAGGGCATGGTTTTAGATTTTGGTGGGATTACCAAAGGCTATGCAGTCGATAAAGTCACAGCAATGCTTCAAGAGCGTGGTTATCAGCGTGGTTTAGTTGATTTAGGTGGTAATATTCGCGTTTTGGCGGAGTCACCACCAGATCGAGAAGGCTATCCCATGGGAATTCGCGATCCTCGCAATAAAGCTCAACAGATCACCCGTGTAGATATGTTAAATAATGCCATTGCGACAAGTGGTAATTATGAACGTTATGTGACTTATAAAGGTATTCGTTATCCTCATATTATTAACCCTAAAACGGGTCGACCTCAACTTGGAGTGGACTCCGTAAGCGTTATTTGTGAAGAAGCTGTCTATGCAGATGCACTTTCTACGGCATTTTTCCTTGGAGGAGAGCCATTATTGAATAAATTAAAAGGAACATTTGAAAACCTTTCTGTCTTGATGCTAGATTTTGATGATGAAGGGCAATTAAAACAATCAATTTTACGTGGACCTCAATTCGAGGGAAGCGCACTGAATTTAATAGGAGAAAAATAATGCGTTTGATTTTACTGATATCGCTTTTTATGGGCTTTGGTTTAGCGGCGAATGATAAACTACCCATGGATCAGAGTTTAGAGCTCGGGAAACTTAAGAATGGAATGAAGTATATTTTACGTGCTAATCCAAAACCTCCTGGTAAAGTATCCATTTATTTACACGTGAGCTCGGGCTCTTTGGATGAAGAAGATAATCAACTTGGTTTAGCTCACTTCTTGGAGCACATGGCCTTTAATGGCTCGGAGAATTTTGCTCCTGGTGAATTAATTAAATATTTTGAATCTATCGGTCTGACTTTTGGCATGCACCAAAATGCCTTCACCTCTTTCGATCAAACGACCTATTCACTCGATTTACCTTCTACTGATGAAGCGACAATGGATAAGGGGCTCTTGTGTATGTCTGACTTTGCCTACCGACTCACACTACCAAAGACTGAAATTGACCGTGAACGCGGTGTGATTCAAGAAGAAGAAGTTGCTCGCGATAGTTTGGGCTACAGAATGCTTAAAAAATCTTTACCAGAAATTTTGCCAAATTCTCGAATTGCGAATCGCTTACCAATTGGAGATATGGAGATTATAAAAACAGCTCCTAGACAACGCTTTGTCGAATTTTATAAGAAGTGGTATAAGCCCGATAACACAACTTTAATTATTGTTGGTGATGCCGATATGAAAATGGTTGAAGGTCTCATAAAAAAACATTTCTCAGCCTGGGAAGGGGAAGTCGGTACTCATGCGAAACCCGAGGTTAAATCATACAAAGAAGATCGCATTGTGGTTTTAACTGACCCGGAATTGACAACTTCTGAGTTAACACTTTATGGTATTGAGCCTGAAGTAGAAGTTCTTGAGACGGAAGCTGATTATTTTCGTAGCCTACAAGATTCAGTAATCTCATGGATGATGAATAAGCGTTTGGCTAAGCTCAAGCAAACAGGTGAAGCAGCATTCTTATCGGCAAGTATTGGACGTGGCGATTTATGGAATGCCGCAACGATGAATCACATTGGAATAGAAGCTAAAAATGAACGCTGGGAAGAAGCTGTCAAACAAGTTTTAACTGAATTGAAACGTCTTGAACAGCATGGCTTCGATGAAACCGAACTTATTAAAGCTCAGAAAGCACAGTTATCTGCCATTGAAAAAGCAGTGCAAACTTACGGAAATATGAGCAATGGGCAAATTATCAGAGCGATTAATAATGATGTGACTCAGGGAAGCTTATCGATGTCACCCATGCAGGAAAAAGTTTACTTAGAAAAATATCTAGATAAACTCAATCTCGTACAATTACATCAGATTTTCTTGAAAAACTATACGAAAGGTCATCGCCTAGCGATGGTACAAATGCCGAGTTCGGTAGACGTACCTTCAAAGGACAAGATTAAAAAATTACTTGATGAATTAGATCAAGTTGAAACTGAGAAAGGTGAGTTTGCAGCTATAAAAGAACGCTTATTAGAACAAGACCCTAAATCACATGAACCCATCAAAGAAACGGTAGAAGCCGATTTAGGTATTAGTGAATTCCACTTTGAAAATGGTTGTGTTTGCCGTCATCGACATATGGACTATGAAAAGGACCAAGTTTATGTGGAGCTCAATATCGCAGGTGGAGTGTTAGAAGAAAAAGAAAATGAATTAGGCTTAACTCGTATGGCGGGGACAGTCTTAAACCAAGCGAGCTCAAGTCATATGAGTTTTAGCGATATTCGCGATTGGCGCATCGGCAAGAAATTTAGTTTGTCTGCGACCGTGGAAACCACGCGTTTACATTTTTCATTAACGTCAACTAAAAAAGATCTACCTTATGCTTTGGAGATGCTTCACATGTATCTCAGTGACTACAAAATTGATGATAAGCTTTTTGAACAGGCTAGAGAAAAAGCTTTAGTATCACTCAAAGAATTACCTAAGAATTCTAGTGCGATGCTAAGTAAAGGACTCTATGAAAGTGTCTGGGATCACGAAAAACGTTTAAATAGCTTTTTTCGTGAAGACTTTCTGAATTCTGTTCAGCGTTCAGTTGTCGAAGCATGGATACAGAAAATTCTTTATAACAACCCAATAGAAATGAGTGTGGTTGGTGATATTAGCCTAGAAGAATCAAAAGCTTTAATTTCAAAATTCCAAGGATCATTAGCGAAGCGTAAAAACTTAAAAGATATATCTTTAGAAATTGGGCAACCCAAGGGTGATGTGTCAGTAAAGGTTCCCGTCAAAACGAAAGATCAAAAATGTCTAATTTTGAGTGGTTGGAATATTACGGATGTAAGCGATAAAGATGGCTTAGCTCTTTTCCTTGCAGGTAAGGTTGCTGCGACGCGTTTGTTTAAGGAGATTCGCGAAAAACGCAATCTAACTTATTCGATTTTTAGTACTTACGCACCTTCACGTCCTTTACGTCAAACGAGTAAATTTTATATCTATTTCACTGCGCAAGTCGATAAAGCAGAAGATGCTGCCAAGCAAGCACGTCAAGTGATTAAAGAACTCAGAGATAATGGAGTTAAAGATGAAGAGCTTGATAAAGTACGTAAACAGATCAAAAACATTTTGGATCAAGAACTCGTGAAACCTAGCTTTTGGGCGGGTAAATTGGGTTCTTTGGATATCGAAGGCGATAGCTTAACGCGCTATAAAACTTTACAAGAAGATTATGCAGCTGTGACGGCAGAGAAAATTCAGGAGTTGATGAAACATTGCTTCAAAGAAGAGAAGTCTTTTCAAGTGATCACAATTCCCGAGGGGGATGATCAATAATTCGATTAGAAACTGATCTAAATACATACGAGATAAAGCTTTTTGTCACTTCTTTTTCTTCTAAGACGTAATTATAATAGAAGAAAATAATGAGTAAGTACTTATGAGCGATGATAAAAATGAATCTGAAAAATTTGTGGAAAACATCCACGACTTAGGTCATTTTTTTGAAAAAGCTTTTGATGATACTGACTCACCAAGTCCACTCTTCGATAAGTTCATCGAAACAGAGCAACGTTACGAGTACTTAGAGAAACTAGATGAAGGCGGTTCAAAAACAATTCATTTAGTTTACGACGAACAAACCTACCGTCCCGTGGCGATGGCGCAGTTAAAAGATGGCGAAAATCGAGAAAAGTTCGACTCGTTTTTGAGTGAGGCTTTCCTGACGGCTTCTTTAGAGCACCCCAATATCATTCCTCTTTATGAAGCGGGCCTTGATGAAAGTAAACATCCTTATTTCACTATGAAGCTCGTAGAAGGACGGAACCTGAGTGACTTAATTCTAGATGCCAAACAAACTCAAAGTCAGGAATATAGTTTACAAAAACTCCTGGATATTTTTCTCAAAA
This sequence comes from Lentisphaera marina, assembly GCF_028745505.1. Classification (GTDB taxonomy): domain Bacteria; phylum Verrucomicrobiota; class Lentisphaeria; order Lentisphaerales; family Lentisphaeraceae; genus Lentisphaera; species Lentisphaera marina. Next base: position 1,029,504 of record NZ_JAQZZL010000001.1, read on the forward strand.
TTTGTGATGCGATTGCCTTTGCCCACTCAAGGCATGTCATTCACCTAGATCTCAAACCAGATAATATCCGTATAGGTACTTATGGTGAAGTTTTGGTCTGTGATTGGGGTATAGCGAAATTGATTGAGAAAGGGGATGAGACAAGTCATACTCAGAATAATTTGGATCCCAATATCATTAATGATCACACTTTGGATGGCGTGATTAAAGGTACCTTGGGTTTTATTGCACCGGAACAAATTGAATCTAATATTGGATCTAAATCTAGGCAGACAGATATTTATCAGTTGGGAGCTATTTTATATAATATGCTCTGTTTAGAGAAACCTATTGTCGCTGAGGATAGTAAGCAGTCCATACAAGCGACTCTTGCGGGCGATATCATAAATCCAAAAAAATACTCACATCAATACTTTCTGATCCCAGAGAGTTTGTCAGCAGTAGCTATGAAGGCTTTATCAACAGAGCCAAAAGATCGTTATGATAGCGTACATGATTTAATAAACGAGATTGTTCATTGGCGTGAAGGTTTTGCGACAGAGGCAGAAGATGCCAGCTTTATACGCGCTATTAGCTTGTTAGTGAAACGCCATAAAGCTGTATCTGGACTGATTAGTTTTTTGTTTATAATCACCGCTTTTTTAGTGTTTCAAATTAAAGAAAATGAACAGGAAGCGATTAAGAGTTCTAATCTCGCAGAATATAACGAGTCATTAGCTAAAGAGAGTGAAAGCCGTGCCTTAGAGGCTTTGGCGCTTTACAAGAAAGAAAAAGCCTTGGCAAAACAAGCAGGTATAGAAGCTTCACCTCGTTTGGTAGAAATGGGAGAAGTACATTTACATAAAGGCCACTTTAAGGAAGCTGAACGAGTGTTTAATAGAGCCCGTGATTTAAATGTTGATAATGAGATCGCCCTTTATTTTCAGGCTTTGACGCAATTTGTCAGGCAAGATTTTAAGCAGTTTTTGTATCTGATGAAAAAGAAAAAAAGAATAACACCAGACTCACGAGTCCTTATTAATCTAGCGCAGAAATATTCAAAGCTTCAAGGAATAAACAAGCGTTTAGGATTTAATGATTTAGTTAAGTTGATTAATGAAATACCATTTACTCGCCCAGCTTACTTACTCGCCCTAGATCATCATCAGAGCCATCCACCGCGAGATCAAAAACATACATTAATTAAATTAATTCTAGCAAAAACAAATCCACATGTTAAAAAATGGGAATATGAAATTGAAGATTTACCCTATGGGTACAACTTTGATTTTCGCAAAACTCCACAAATTAGAGACTTAACAGCTTTAAGAGGTTTACCGATTGGTAAGTTGAATTTGGATGCTTGTGAAGTTCATGATGGTAAAGAATTATCAATATTATTAGTTTCGGAATTGAGTATTCGTCATACCAAAATGAAAAAATTAGGTTTTATTTTAAATATGCCACCATTAAAAAAATTGATACTAGATAAGTCGGATCATAGGGGATGGAACTTTTCTAAATACCCTAGAGTTAAAGTAGAACGTCGTTAAGAGAGTTCTGTACTTAAGCGGCGTACTTCTTCACTTAATTTGGTTTGCATGCGCTTTTGATAAACGTAGACCGTATTGCGAGGTACATCCATTTCGCTGGAGATTTCCGTCGCACTCTTTCCCGACTCAAGAGCCAAGAAAACTTCCACCATTTTGTCTGATATTTTTGAACGCAAGTTTTCGAGAGCAAGATTGACAATATAATTCTTCCATTCTTTCTCAGCCATGGCCTCCATTTCATGTAAGCTATCTTCTTTGTAATAAATCCAATGCTCACTTTCAAAGGCTTTTTCCAAGGATTTCTCACGCCTTTGATTTTTCCGGAAGTAATCCATCGCGGTATTTCGCGTGACACGACAGAGCCAAGAACGAAAGCGTTTATTTTTATCGTAGTTAAAATCGGGGAGCTTTTTCCAGAGTTTAAGCAAGACTAATTGAATAATTTCTTTACTATCGTGATGATTGAAATTACAGCCCAGACAAACCATGTAGAGGTATTTTTCATAATAAAAAACAAACTCTTCCCATGATTGTTCATCATGTTGATCACATATCCTTTGTAGTAGTGTAAATCGCGTATTTAAACTGTCTTTACTCATCGTCGACCTAAGTTGTTTTATATAAACTACGTTCTTAAAACAGCTTTTTTTATCTTTTTATTACTTTTATCAGCTTTGAACAAGAAGTGCAAGCCACTAATACATTGGGACGTGGTGCGACCAAGGATATTAAATTGAGCTCTATTAGGAAGTGACTGAGGTCTGTTTGACTGAAGATCTTTCATGATGTTGACTCGAAAAACTAGATATAGTTTAGTAAAATCAAGTATTTCTTCTTGAGAGTAATCATAAAATATATTTTGCGGCGTTCATTGAGTATAGCTATTATGGAGGTGACGATGAAAATACTGATTATCTTTTTTTTGATTATAAATATTTGTGCTCAAGAAGACAAAGTTCTTTCAAAAGGAAAGCAACTTAGATCTGAACAATTACTGTCTTATTATGAAGAGCTCAAACCTTTGCATCAAGAACTCTTAACTAGGGCTTACTGAATTACTCGCCTTTTGAAATGCTCATTCTCGTTAATGAGACTTATAAAACAATAAACGTGCGCGAATAGCTGCTTATAATACTGGCCGAAAAGTGACAAAAAGGCTAAAGCCTTATCCAAGTTCATCACCATGAATACTAAAGCAATAAGTGTTTCGGATGAAGTCCTGGTTTTCGTAAAGATTCGATCGAGTTTATAGCGTCTTTTGGCTACACCAAAACAGCCCTCTACTTCATTTCTTATAGCTTCATCCTGGCGTTGTATTTCCTTTTGTTCTTCACGTAAAATCGCATCTTTGGGAGGTCTTCCAAGACTGGGTCCACTTATCCTTATTCCGTGTTTTTTACAATACGCTCGATTTTCTTTAGTTCGGTAGATTTTATCAGCATGTGCTGATTCGGGATAATAACCGAAACGCTCTTTATATTTTTCAACTTGTGAAATTAGTTCGGTTCCTTCATTATAAGAATCAAAACTAATCGTATCGACAAAGGTCCAGCCATCGACGACACTGATAGATATTTTAGCTCCGAACTCTGTATGAGCTCCAGCTTTCCCGCGAACAATGGGACGAATATGTGGTTGGTGAATACTTACAATGCGATCATCAACACTTGTTACTTTATTATCATACATGTATTGCTGTTGTTGATAAAGTGTCCCGATCACCAGTAGTTCGCGGTATAAACTAGGTTTCAATAGCCCCAGATCGGCATGCTTTTTGAGTTCATTTATACTAGCGAGGTTCCTCCTTACACAATGAAGTTGTCTATTAATCACTTCACGCCTTTTCTTTTTCGATACACGTTTTTTTAGGACAACACTTAAAAAGATTTTTCTGCCGTCTTCACGATAAGTCCGAGGCTTGACCTTATCTTCGGTATTAAAGCGATGACGCCAAAGAATATCGATGATTTCTTCAGTTTTTTCGCGGGCTTTGTTTAGTAAACCAAGATCTGTTGGATAGTGAATATCAGCAGGGACACAACTAGCGTCAACAATTAAAGCACCCTTATTTGACGGAGGATCATTGTCTGAATCCTTATCGGAGTCTTCTTCTTTTGGACGTGTAGTTTTATGTAATAAATCATCAATATCTTTAATATCCTGAGCTCCAAAACGCTTTCGAAAATGAGTCATCATACTCGGATCAAAAGGTGATTCCTGCTTATATCTTTCAAACCCCAAGAAATATTGAAGGTAGGGGTTTTCAGAAATCATTTCTACAGTTTCTTCATCAGTTAAACTCAGCTTTACTTGAATGATCAGGGAACCAAATGCAGTTCTTGCAGGTAGAGCTTTGGGCCCAGTATGGCTGGTGAAATTTAGTGCATAAATTTCTTCTACATCTTTCCATGGTATTGTTGCCGCTAGCTTGACCCAGCGATTATTGATATTGAGTGTTCCGTCTAGAAAATAAGGTAGATTGGCCATTTTGGGCTCTGTGCCCGTATTTTTATACATCTTATGCAAACCTAATGATTGTTTTGAGGGGTTTTGTTTGCATGTAATATAGCATAATTACCACTTATCTCATTGACTATAAGTAATATATGACTTAATAAGTGAGCCCTAACTATACGTGCAGGGGATTGGTTGGCTCAGCACGAGGAGTCGGGTCAAAGTGTAAAAGAGTACATACGGACGCGTCGAGTACGACCCAATGAGCTGAAGAAATATATTTATATTCAAAGAATTGGCAGCTTTAGTGATAAGCAAAGTGAAATTCTTGATAAGACCAAAAAGTACATGAGCCTATGTTTTGGCGTCGAGCTTAAAGAACTGAAAAAAGTTGAAGAGAAATCTATTCCTCAATCTGGGCAACGCATCCACCCGAGCTGGGGTGTAAAGCAGCTCTATACGAAATATTTATTGGCAAATGTACTCAAAAAACCCAAAGATGCCCTGTGCTTAATTGGATTTACGGCAAGGGATTTATACCCTGATCCCGATTGGAATTTTGTTTTTGGAATTGCTCGACCACGAGATAGTCTGGGCTTGTGGTCAATTTATCGCAATGGAGATCCTGCAGAAAGTGAAGCAGCATATCAAACATGCTTAAAAAGAACAATTCGGGTGGCCATCCACGAGGCAGGACACCTATTTAGCATTAAGCATTGTCTCGCGTATACTTGTGTGATGAATGGCAGTAATTCACTGGAGGAATCCGATCGTAAACCACTTCACTTTTGTCCTTCATGTCTTTATAAACTCTGTGGCAATTTAAAGATCAATCCACAAACGCGTTATGCGAAGCTCGCAAAATTTTGTGAAGAAAATAGTTTTAATATCGAGGCAGAATTTTTCAGGAAATTACACGAAGTAAAGAGCAAGAAATGAGCAAGATTAAAGACCTTTCTTGTAGACATTCCATACAAGTTCGCAAATGATTTTGTGTCCTGCTTGATTGGGGTGAATCCCGTCGGGGAGATTCATTTTTGCGTGACCCGCAACGCCTTCCAACAAGAAAGGAATGAGTTCAAGTTTATTTTTACTAGCGAGTGATGTATAGACCTTTTCAAAACTATCGGAATATTCTTGGCCCATATTAGGAGGAGTCTTCATCCCGGCAATAATAATGCGGATTTTGGGCTTGTGTTTTTTACAGTAATCAATTATTGCTTGCAGATTTTGTTCTAAGACCGTCGTGCTCAGGCCACGCAGACCATCATTGGCACCAAGTGCCAAGATTAAAACATCAACATCTTTTTTGAAGATCCATGGAAGCTTGCGAAGACCTCCCGCAGAGGTGCCTCCACTCGAGCCCGAGTTGACAATGATTCCAGGCTGATTTTCTTGTTTTAATTTTTCTTGAAAGAGTTTTGGCCAAGCCTCATCTTCTTGCACGCCATAACCTGCAGTTAAGCTATCGCCAAGGCAAATAATACGTGGTTCATCCCCAATCGCGGAAAGCGCAAAAAGAAAAAATATTCCGATATACTTCATTTGATTCCAATATTAGTTTTTTGGAATATAAGCCAAAGCTTTGGGATGACAACTAAATCATAAATCGAATAAGAAATCATTCAATGTGGTTTATTTAATTTCCCAAACTGAGATATGATCGAGTTGATAACCTGCACCAGAGATATCGATGTTGAAAGTATTGGCGCGTTCGTTCTTGAGTAGTGAATCGGTCACTTTGAGCTTATGACCGTTGATGGTGTACTCTGCGCTGTCGCCTTTGATCCAAGCTTTAACACTGTACCACTTGTCGAATTTGAGTTTGAAATCTGTAGTTTCAGAAATGACTTTTATTTTGGATTTATCACCCGTGAGGTGATTTTCTAGAACGAGAATTGATTTATCAGCAAGCATTGTGACGCGAATGCAGCGGTGTCCCATATCGAAATAGGCTCGTGCTTTACTTGCGGACTTCGCATCGGCAGGTTTATTGATGAGTACTTTAAATTCGCAGATGTAGTCTTTCGGTAAGTCTGGAAAATTGACTCGAGAAAAGTTACTCTTGGCCCATTTGCTTTGCTTGCCAGTTCCTTTGTAGGCAATCACAGGAGGAATGGCATGGAGTTTGCCACCTTCGACTTTGTACTGGGTTTCTTTGTTGAATTTGACGGACTGCTTTGTGACATCACTTGCTTTATCAAATTCTTTTGCGAAAAGGAGTTTTCCTTTTGCGGGCTCAGCAAGGAGTCCGCAAAGGAAGAAAAAATTTAATAAGGTATATTTCATTTTAGTGAAAAGCCTTTATTTGGAATGAGTTTAGGTGCATCAGTTTCTTCCACCCAATTATCGAGGACTTTTTTCAGTACTTGGGCTTTTTCAGGATTGGTAGAGCTGGTATCCTGGGTTTCTTTTTCGTCATTCTTAAGGTCGTACATCTCTACTTTGTCATATTCAGGGAAGTCAATTAGTTTGTGATCGCCTGAGTAGATCACGTGGCGCCAAGAATCACCCCAGATTTTACTACGCTTGTTGAAACGTGCGTACTTTGGGTAATAACAAAAGATATCGCGATCATCAAGCTTGTCGGTTTTTCCAGTTAAGAGAGGGAGTAGAGATACGCCATCGAGTTGCGGGGTTTCGCTTTTGCTAATGTCGCAAAGAGTGGGAAGGATATCTAATCCGCAGATGCGTTGATCTGAAACTGATCCGGCTTTGATTTTTGCGGGCCATTTGAAGATGTAGGGAACGCGCATGCCACCCTCGTAGACTTGGCCTTTTTTTTCGCGGAGGCCGGCATTGAGGTTGCCGTGATAGGAGCCGTTGTCGGAAGTGAGGATTACGAGCGTATTTTCTTCGATGCCGAGTTCTTTAACTTTATCATTAATTTTGCCCACACAATCATCAAGAAGTTTACTCATAGCTGCGATAACGTGAAGTTCCTTGCCGGCTTTTTTGTCTTTGGGAATATCTTTAAGTTTTTCTTTGAAATGAGCGATATAATCAGCACGACAGTCCATGGGGCCGTGCACGAGAAAGAAAGGGAGGAAGAGAAAGAAAGGCTGATCTTCTTTAACTGATTTATCCATGAATTCGATAGCTTTATCAGTGAAATACTCTGTAGAACTGACATCGTCAGGACATTCTACTGGAGGAATAGCCGTAAATTTATAGTGTGCACCAGAACTGACAATGGCATCATCAAAGCCAAAAGCTTTAGGGTGAGATTCGGGCTTGTTTGAGTTGGAAACATGCCATTTGCCGTAGGAAGCCGTTGCGTAGCCCGCATTTTTCATGGCGCGACCAATATTGAATTCCTCAGCTTTGAGTTCTTTGCATTCTGGAACTTGCCAACGGATGAGCTCTTCGCTACCTTTGTGCTGATTGGAAACACGAAAAACCTGGGTACGAGAACCATAGAGTCCACTAATGATGGCACCGCGACTAGGCTTACAGGTGGGGTAATTAGAGATGCCCTTGGTGAAATTCATGCCTTCGGCAATGAGCTGATCCATGTGAGGAGTTTCTAGGTAATCAGTTCCATTGGCTCGTATGCCACCGAAGCCCATATCATCCACAAGAATAAAAATGACATTTGGTTTTGCGCTCGACCCAAAAGAGATAATAGAAAGAGTGAGTAAAGTAAATAAAAATTTAATCATATGTAGTCCTTATAGTTTTGCTTAGACTAACTGCTACAGATATTAGTTAATTGACAGTGTTAAGTAAAAAAGTTTTAATTTGTGCTGTTAACCTTAACTATAGAATGTGTGTTTTATGTTCTAATATCTGTCTTTAAAATGATTTCTTGTAACAAACAATGCTTTTTGCCGTCTATTAATTGTGACAGAAGGCATTTTTTTTATGAAAAATGATTTTCTGTAACAAAAATTACTTATAGGCGTTAATTAATTCATACAGCAGGTGTTCTATAGTTAAGAACTTAAAATTTTTCATAAATATCAGATCTCTGTAGCTGAGACAATTCTTTGATGTCTACTGTGGTAGATGTCGCAACCACACAAAGTATTGAATCAAGATAAAACCCCAGCGGAGGTCTGATATTTATGGGGAACTTTTTATGGAGTATAAGTTGGGATACCACCATTGCTATTGCCCAAGTTATTTGCAGGAAGAGACATAAGCCCTATCATATATTGATTATAGAAAGCGCCTTCAGGAATCCATTTAATTGATTCAACGTGACCATCCATAAAGGCATAATTTGAGGCCGTTCTACCATGTTTGAATTTGGTGCCATCGCCAGAAGTTTGAGTAATGTAACGATTGTCAAAATCAGGTCGAAAGATATTCCTACCTCTGTTGGCATTGCCATCCCAGTGGTAGATATCACTTAAAAGAATTTCTTGAGAGGGATTGTCAACTATAGTAGCTTTGTAGCCAAGCCAGGATTTATCTGGACCACCACCAGAAATACCATAATCAATACTGTACTGATTTTTATCATCAGTAGTATTTTCTTCTAAAGTGGAGGGGCATCCCCACCATACTTCCGCACCGCCTCGTTCCCAGAATTTAGACCATTGATCTTCATCTATACCGATCTTGCCCCCAAGATAGGTGTCTACACCAATGTTCCAATCAGTATTGTTGAATCTTCCAGAATCGATGAAAGTATGGGCAATGTAACCCTTGTAATCGTCGCGAAACATGGCCATCGCGGTATTAACTTGACGAATGCCATTCATGCAGCTCGCTTGCTTAGCAGTTTCACGAGCTGACTTCAAAGCAGGAAGTAAGAGCGAGGCGAGAATACCAATGATGGCAACCACCACGAGTAATTCTATGAGGGTGAATTTAGCTTTCTTCATGTTAATTTCCTAATTTCATTTACTCGTGTAACTGCCGTGGAATCAAGGATTTGACAGAGAAAATTATATTTCTTTGTCTTTTTTGGATTTCTTTTTCGTGGTTGGTGCGGCTTTGTCACTTTTTGTGAGTGAGAGATTTTTGATTTTAAAATCGCCAGTGAATCCACCAAGGAAAAAGCGCAAAGAGCGTTGACGGTCGACTGAGCGTTTTCTTTCTTCAACAGTAAAGATAAAGCTTTGAGTTTCGAAATCAGCAGGGAATTCCGCAATGACTTCTTTGAGGCCGAGGTTCTCATTCTTCTGTTTTTCAGAACTCTTTTTCTTCTTGCTTTTGTTCTCATCACCATAGGCGCCGTAGCATAGAGTGATGGCACCCTCACCTGTGGCACTCAGATCAAATTTGAATTCATATGTTTGTCCAACTTGAAGGTCAACGGGGGTGAGTAAAGAAAGGTATTGACTTGAGGAAGAAAAATTCGGAGCAATATGAAAAACGCCTTTTTTGTAGGACTCCACGACTTTTTTATATTCGGCCCGTTTGCTGACTTTCCAGTTGTCTTTTGGCTTTTTAAATTCGGGATCTTTAAGGAGGTTGTCGGCAAAAGATACAGAGCTTAAGAGAAGAAGTAAAGATAATAAATATTTCATGGTTTTTCCTTAGTTTATAGGTTCATAGAGTTTGAGTTATTGAAGCGTTATTATTGAAAGTGTAAGTAAGAATTAAGTTATTGTATTTCCTTGATCCATTCGATTTGTTTCCAAGTTTCGGGGCCTTCGTTGCTTTGGGTTGCTCCGGGAGTACTGCGGCCTTCGCGAATTACTTGGGCAAAGACTTTTTTGAGTTCTTGAGCTTTTTCAGGATTAGTTTTGATGAGGTTATTTTCTTCTTTGATATCATCAGCAAGATTGATCAGAGCTGTTTTATTGGGGGTATTCAGATAAGAAAGCTTCCAATCGCCAAGGCGAATAGCTAGGTCACCGGGGAAGCTTTGATGAATGAGGATGCGTTCCTTGGCTTTGGGAGCTTCACCTTTGAGTTCCGCGAGTATGGATACACTATCTTCAGCGGTATTGTCGGCAATCTCTTCGCTTAGCAGTTCAGCACAGGTGGCGTAAAGATCATTGAGCGAAACTGTGGAATCGCATTGTGAGTTTGCAGGAATTGCTTTTGGCCATGAAGCAATGAATGGGACACGATGTCCACCTTCGAGGGTTCTGCCTTTGGCACCGGAATAAATGTAATGGGGATTATGCTGATATTTATCAACGATATCTTGAGGTATGGCTTTGAGTGAAGCACCATTATCAGCAGTAAAGATGATTAATGTATTTTCAAACAGTCCCTTCTCTTTAAGAGCTTTGATGACTTCGCCTACGCTCCAGTCGACTTCGAGGACAAAATCTCCGTAAGAACCAGCACCACTTTTACCACGCCATCTTTCGCTAGGCGTTACAGGCGTATGTGGGGCAGTAAGGGGCATATAAAGAAAGAAAGCTTGATCAGTTGATTGATCTTTGATGTACTCAACGGCGCCTTCGGTAATGAGTGGCATGGCATCAGTAGCTTTCATCCCTTCTTGCATGAGTCCTTTGCGCCAAGCAGCTTTAGGGTATTTCTTCATGATGTCATTGAGCTCTTTGCCCGTGAGTCCATTGGCTTTGGCATCTAGGTATTCTTGAGGACGTGGGTAGTGTTCAGTCTTTGGATTTGTAGGAATGAGATTTTGACTACTAATCATGCGATTTTTCATAAAAGCATAAGGTGCCATATCCCAAGAAGCTGCTGGGCCATACCAATAATCGAAACCAAGATCTAGGGGGCCATGTGTGATGGGTTTAGAGAAATCGACGTCTTGTTCAGATTCGATTGTGGATTTCCCTGGTTTGGGAGTCCAGTCGAGGCCGAGATGCCATTTTCCGATCATGGCAGTTTTATAACCATTGCGCTTAAGAAGCGAGGCTACGGTATCGCGTTCTTTGGGAATGAGGCAGGGAGAGTAGGCGTCAAGAACACGTTCTTTAAGTTTAGTCCTCCAAGCGTGGCGACCAGTCAAGAGTGAATAACGAGTTGGCGTACAGACTGAAGAGCCAGAATGAGCATCATTAAAAACACGCCCTTCATTGGCAAGTGAATCGAGTGCGGGAGTTTTGATTTTGGAATGAGAGTTGAGTACACTTACATCCCCGACACCCATATCATCGGCTAAGATATAGACAATGTTTGGTGACTGTGCTTGAATTAGTATGGGTAAGCTAAGTAGGGCTAAAAGTAATTTCATAAATCATTTCCGTTTGTTTTTAAGTCTAACTGTCAACAAAAGCGTTATGTTGACAATAGAATTATAAAGTTTTTCATTTTTCTTTTTAAGCTTGGAAAGCTTTATTAGGAAAAGCAGATCGAATAGGACGCGATATAATGAGTGATTTTCATCCCACTAGGCAAACCTTGATAGCAAAAATCAGGAATCAGCACGACGAAGGCGCTTGGGGTGATTTTGTGGATTTTTATCGTCCCTATATTTACACAGTAGTGACACGTATGGGCCTCAATCATGAAGTCGCGGAAGATACAGTCCAAAAAGTTATCATGACTCTGTGGAAAAAATTACCTGATTTTGAATACATGCCGGACAAATGCAAGTTTCGTACTTGGATGAACAATGTAACTCGTAAAGAAGTTTTGAATGTCTTTCGAACTGACGGCAGGTATCAGAGGCGTATCGAAAAAGCTTCTACAATGGAAGAATGGAAGCCAGATGACTCGATGCCAGATATTTATAGTATTGCCGATTCGGAATGGAAGTTACACGTGTCAAAATTGGCATGGGAAAAAGTAAAGAGTGAATTTTCGGGCAAAGCGATGGAATGTTTTACTTTATTTAGCCAAGGTAAAACGGTAGAAGAAGTTTGTAATGAGCTCGATTTGAAAGTCAATAGTGCCTATGTTTTACGTAGCCGTGTGGGCGACAAGTTAGCCAAAGAGATACGCAGGCTTGATCAGGAGTTGAGTTGATGCCTAAGGGTGATTTGCCCGATGACTTTCTTATGGGGTTTTATGATAAATCTATAGAAGATACCCCAAGTCCTATTAATGAATCGGAACTCATTCAGTCGATTCAGCATATTAATGAGCGCTACCTTACAAAAGTAGAGATTGGTCAAGGTGGGATGAAATTGATTGATTCCTGTGAAGATAGTGTGGCGGGAAGGCGAGTGGCTAAAGCTCGCATGAAAAACTGTCATTCAGCAGCTGATATAGACAACTTTATCCGCGAAGCTCGGCTTACAGCAATGCTGGAACACTCAAATATTGTGCCTCTCTATGATATAGGTGTCGGAGATGATGGCTTACCTTATTTTACAATGAAACAACTGGGGGGGCAGAACCTACAGGAGATCTTAGTTGAGTGCCAGAAGGGAGAAGTACCAGACGATTTTTCATTGACTAAACGTTTAGATATATTTTTAAAAGTTTGCGATGCTATTTCATATGCGCATTCAAGAGGGATTGTTCACTTAGACATAAAACCAGCTAATATTCAGATTAGTGAGTTTGGCGAGGTTTTAGTTTGTGATTGGGGCTTAGCGCGTGAACTTGACCGTAGTGGACGTTGTGAAACACTAGAATTGAGAAAGGAAGATTACGAGACTTTACCCGAGGTGCCAGTTTCCTTGGATCAATCCATAAAGGGAACACCGGGTTTTATGGCTCCCGAACAAATCAATAGTTCAAAATTTGGTAAGCGAACGAGTCAAACAGATGTTTATAACCTCGGTGCCGTCCTGTATGCTTTACTGGTATTAGAGTCTCCATTTGCAGGGGACTCTGTTAAAGATGCGATTCTTCACACGATGACAGGAGAATTGAAATCGACGATTGAATTGAAACCGGAGTTGCGGATTCCGCAAGCACTCGACGCTGTCGTGATGAAAGCCATGTCAGTTGAAAAAATTAATCGTTATGAAAATGCGGATGATTTAGCAGAGGATATTCGCTCATGGTTAGGTGGTTTTGCGACTTCCGCAGAAGAGGCGGGTTTTATACGTAATATGGCCTTAGTCTTTAAGCGGCATAAAATGGGAACTTTATATGCCACTATCTTTTTGGCCCTTTCATTCATAGTACTTGCGGTGGCTTTTCAGAGGATTAATAAAGAAAAAGAAAGAGCTCTAGGATCAGAAGCACTGGAAAAAGAAGCGCGTCAATATGCGGAGAATTCTGAAAAGACATTATCTCGTACAGTAGATGATTTAGAGGAGGAGAAAAAGCAACGTGAGCTGATCTCTATTAAAGCGGCGGAGAATTTTTATTCCACAGCTTTAAACGCTATTCGTAATGAGCAGTATACCAAAGCTTTGACGATGATTCATGACATTCTAGCCCTTAATCCAGATAATCAAAAAGCTTTGATTGAGCGATCGCGATTGATGATTGGGCAGCTTCGTTTTCATGAGGCTTATATAAATCTTGAGAAAGTGAAAGATCAAAAATTAGTCAAACCCTTAGTTGATTTATCTAAGAAATATCGAGTTCTCAAAGAGCGGGAAGGGAATTTAACTATAGATCAAATCTTTGAGCTTCAAGGTGAAATTAAGCAGATTTCAATAGACTTAAACTGGCACATGCAAGGCATGATTAAGCAATGGCTTTCTAAGCATTATCCACTAGAAAAGAGGCTTGAGTTTGCTCGTAGAGTTATTTCTGGAAATGGAAGGCATAAGTTTGAACTTAGAAAAGTAGATGAATTATACGATCTAGATATTAGTGATCATCCAGGTTTAGCCGACATTTCTGTTCTAACTAATCTTCCCTTAAGGAGTTTGAATATGAGTGGGACATCTGTCCGAGATTTGAGTCCCTTGAAAGATATGGCCTTAGAGCTTTTAAATGTACAACAAACATTCGTTTCAGAGCTAGGGGCTTTACAGAAAATGAAGCTTATAGAAATTGATTTGCGGAATTCACATGTGACAAAAATTAGTTCTTTAAATTTTAGCCGAATGAAGCGGATATATTTAAATGAATTTGTCTTAAATTTGACGCCACTATTCAAAGCAACAAGTTTAGAAGAAATTTACTTACCAAAATCGTATCAGAATAAAAAGCATTTACGTCGTCTACCAAAGACGGTAAAAGTCATTCCTTATTGATTATTATAGCTTAGGGAAGTCGCTCGATTTTTATCACGGGGTAAATGGGGTATGAGCTATGATTTTTTGTCACATAGTCATGATTCCAATTTAAGATGACTTTATCCCCTTTTTTTATATTTGAAGGTAGGGGATATATACCTTCGAGAGGCTTTTTATTAAAGTCGGTGAGTTGGACTTGGAATTGCTTTTGTCTGTCACCATATTTACCATTTTTTTGAAATTTGCGGTATTCTAAGATAGTGAAGCTAGCGATCTCTCCAGATTTACCACATTTGTCAGGACAATCACTTGTGCGACCCATGCATTTTTTATATCGAAGACCATCAAAACGAGCAATGGTTTCATGGATTGCTAAGGTTTCGTGCTTCTGATAGGCTTCGGGGGCTTTATTGGAATAACATGAAGTGAATAAAAAAAAGGAAAGAACTACGCTTGGTAGTAATTTCCTCATTTCCTTCTCTTCCGTGGGCTTTTAACCGGAACGGGTATGGGACGAACTTGTGCTTCTGGTGCCTTGGGGATTTTGCTTAAAATAGCAATGGCAATCAGAGCAATAATAAAACTAGTCATTTGATTTCCCGTTATTAATTGTAGTACACGCTAAGGTAATACGAATCTTCGGGGAATTCAAAAAAAATGGGCAGTTAGATTTAAAGAATCTTAATGTTTTTTTAATTTTAGCTTGGGCTATTCATAAACTTCGTGACATTTGTCACAAGATTTCTTGACTTCAGACCATTTCTTAAACTGTTCCTCTCTTTTTAAACTAGGAAGTTGTGCGATGAAATCATCGATATACTGAGCTGTTCTTTGAGCTTCGTCACGGAAAAATTTATCGGGATGCTGAATAGCAATTAAAGCATGACTTTCTTCTTGTAAGATGCTTAATTGTTGGAGCCAGTCATCTTGTATGAGATGATTAGACTTTTGCATGCGATTAAGAAGCCATGTGGGTTCATCCATGTTTTCCATGATTTCGTCAATTTCAACTGATTTATAGTCGTAATTGGGCTCAGAGCTGGTGCAGCTCAAGAATATGGCGCTAGAAATTAAGAGGCGTATTTTCATTATTGCTTGAGATATAAAAGGTTTTCACGAAGTACTTGCATCTTATAAATGATTGAAAGTAAACGATAACGAGATTCCACTAACTGTAGATTAACATCGCTGACTTGCAAGAGTGTTAACAAGCCGGCGCGGTACTGTTCGCGTGCAATTTTATAATTTTCTTCAGCGAAAGCTAGAGCTTGCTTCTCATTGTAAATTTGTTCTGCCAAGCTTTCCCACTGGCTCTCGAGTTGGAGGTATATGCGTGTGCGTTCACGAATTTCTGCTTTTACGGAAAAATCATTGGCAATAATGTTTTTTGATTCAAATAATTGGCGTGAGCTTCTTTGCTTACCATCTAGTATTGCCCAATTTAAAGTGACTCCCACGAGCCAGCCATCTTCTAAGTCATCTGTATCTGGGCCTGTCACACCTGCACTTGCGAGGCCGTAGAGTTCTGGAGCATATTCGGACTTTACCTGTTCAATTTTAGTACGAGAAACATTGGAGTCAGCTTCTAGGGTAGCAATTTCGAGACTCTTATCTAGCATTCTTTTTACCTCTACTAGAAGTTTCTCAACATGTTTTGGGGGAGATAGGGTTTCAATAGATTTGATTTTGGAATGAACTTTGCCAATTGAAGAAGCAAACTCGAACATACTTTCGTTTAAACGTGACTCTTGTGAACGGGTGGTATTGAGGGCTTGCATTTTGCTGACTTTCGTTTGTAGAACATCTACACGACTTAGGGTTCCCGCTTCAAAAAGGCTTTCGGTATCTTGCTCCTCTTCTTCACTCAGTTTAAGACGTTCTTTGGCGACTTCGAGACCCGCTTGTTCAAAAATATACGACCAATAATCGACTCGAGCTTTAAAGCTGAGGTCACGAATCATCATAGCATTTTGTAAGCGGCTTAACTTCACTTCTGCTAAGCCTTCTTCGAGAGCCCATTTTTTGCGACCAAAACCATAGAGGTATTGACTAATGCTGAGTGAGCTATTTAAGCGTTCATCTTCATTATTTTCAAAGCCAAAAGCAAGGGGCTCACTACTATCAAAAAGATTTTCATAGCCTGCGCTGACATCGCCTTGGGTTTTAAAGCGTGAGACTCGTAGATCTTTGTTGGCTTCAGTTTGTTGAATACGTATTTCGCTGTTGCGGATTTCGCTAAGGTTTTTGACGACAAGAGCCCGAATATCATCTAATTTGACTTGCATGGGCTCGGCCTCAGCTTTTTCCTGTGCATAGCTAAAGCTAAGCATCAAAAAGTATATTGTCATAAGCTGCGTTTTCATATTATCTCCTAAGTATTGTGAAAGCGTTTAAAAAATTTATTTTGTCGAAATCTTTCTAGGATTTCAAAAAGTACGGGAATGATTAACAAAGTCATGCTTGTACTTACAGTCAATCCCGCAATAAAAGCGGTAGCAAAAGGACTCCAGGCAATACTGAAATCGGGAATGCCGATGGCCATGGGAAGTAAGCCAGCGATAGTGGTGAATGTCGTCATCATAATGGGGCGCATGCGCTGATGTCCCGCAGTTAGAAGTGCTTCTTGTAAAGGAAGTCCATCTTTGAGTCGTTGATTAATAAAGTTGATGAGGACAATAGCATCATTGATCACTAGACCGGTTAAACCAACTAAAGCCATGAAGCCGTTAACTGTTAAGAATGAACGCTCTGGGCGAATACTGCCTTCGGGCAGTAAGTCGGCACCCACACCTAATAAGGCCATGACAATAATGACTCCAGTAAAACTGAAGATGATATTTGACATGATGAGTAGAGGTTGCAAATAGCTGCGGAATTGACTGGCTAGAATACCATAAATGAGTATAACCGCCAATAAAAAGGCCGATGCTAAAGAGCGATAACTCTTGCCGGTGCTCTCGGATTCGCCACCAAAGGAAATGATTGTTCCGGGGTAGTTTGTGCGATTTTCCTCCCACCATTTATTAAGTTTTGAACTTACATTCAGGGCGCCAATCTTGGTGTCTTCATCGAGGTTTCCAGAGATAGTGACAATTCGTTGGAAATCCCAGCGAATGAGTGAAGATGAAACGCTTTCGGAAGTAAAATGACCGAGGTCACTAAAAAGTACACGTTTACCATCGGCTTGATTGATAAAAGGAATGTTCATTAGGTCGACAGGATCTTTTAAATGACTTGGAGCTAAGCGGAGTTTTAGCGGGATGTCTTCATCTGAGCGTCTAAAGTCAGCAATGTAAGCACCATCTAAACTATCGGCAATAAATCTTTGTACATCGACTTCGGAGAGTTTTAGCCCGGCTAATTTTTCACGATCAATCTTGAAAGAGAGGATATTTGAACGGAGTTGACGGTCGTGTTTTAAGTCAATGATTCCTTCCAGACTCTTTGTCGATTCATCTTCCAGATAAGCCATGATATCTTTAACGGCCTGCATGATGATTTTATCATTATTACCAGAAACACGGACGTTAATAGGCAGTCCCACAGGAGGGCCATCTTTTGCCGCCACGACTTCGAGATCAATGCCATCGACTTCGAACTCAGTTTCAAGTTCTTTGCGCATGTCGCGAATAAAACGAGCGGCATCATCGAATTCACGATCGGCTTTTGGCGGTAACTCAGCCATAACAAAGCCGTATTGATTACTCATGACGGGTTTATAGTCTAAGTCGACGAGCATGCCTGATTGGGAAGTCGTATTTAAAATACTATTCGGCCCTTTGTTGATGAGTTTCGAACTTATTTTTCTAATGACTTTGTCGGTTTCTTCGAGGGGAGTTCCACCAGGCATACGGACATAAATTTGCATGATTGATGTGTTGTCGGGGAAGAATACTAATTTTAGTAGAGGTTTAAAACCAAAAGCAGGCATGATTATAATAAAAATAGCGACGATAAAGAGTAGGGCGGAACTGAATAGGCTGATGATAGGGTGATTGAGGCACCAGCTTAAGCAAGAGTGATAAAATCGTGAGATTTTCCCCAGTATGCCTTCGCGATGAAGGAAGTCATCTAGGCTTTCTTCTTTATGCGTTTCAGGCGCTTCATCTTTCCCGAGTAGATTTTCTAGGTCAATCACATGGAGGGGTAATAAGATTAGGCATTCAACGATACTTATCGTAAGAGCAGTACAAACGGCAATTGGGACAAGAGAAAAGAAATCACCTACTGCCCCAGTCATCAAGAGTAGCGGAAGAAAAGCCGCCATGGTAGTTAGTGTGGCACTGAGGACCGGCCAAAAGACTTCTGAAGTCCCATCGATAACGGCGATTTTGATTTTTTTGCCCATCTCGCGATGGCGTTGGATATTTTCAATCACTACAATCGCATCATCTACCACAATACCTGAGACCAAGACAAAACCCAGCAAGGTGAGCTCGTTGATTGATTGGCCGGTTAGATAAAAGATTAGTAGGCTACCAAGAAAACTGAAAATAATTCCAGAAATGGTGAGGACGGCAGCGCGACAGGCGTACATTACAAAACAACCGAGTACGCCTATGGCCAGAGCTTGGACTAAGGTAGAACTAGAAGCATAACTTACTATGGTGGCGACTAGCGCCAGAATGCTACCGATAGTGGTCAGTTGCTTACTGCGTTTAGCGAGAAACATAAAGAGTAAGTACATGACAAAAATAATGGAAAGTACTAAGCTTTCAGAGAGTATGCCTAAACCATCTTTAATCTTGTTGGTCGTATCCAAGGTGTAGACTACGTCAAAGGAGTATTGGCTATATTCTTTCTTAAACTCTTCAACACTTATTTTAACGTCATCTTTGATTTTGAAGGCGTTACCTGAACGAAGTTTGAGTACCTTACAGGCAGTAGAATCTGCAGCGTTGATGCTATTGATTAAATTTCCCTGTAGTTTTTGAATACCCGACTCTTTGTCAATTGCTAGATCACCTACTGTGATTTGATTGCCTTCGCCATCTTGGCGAACAGTGACTGAATATATATCTTGCGAAGACCGATAACGTTGATCAATTCTGATTAGACTTTCACCTGCGGGACTGGTGATGCTTCCCGAGGGTGGAGCTTGACCAGCGAGGCGCATTTTGTCGGCAACGTCTTGCAAAGTGATACGATGAGCATCAAGTTTGTGGGGGTCTAAGGCAATGACGTATTGCTCTTGATCATCTCCGAGAAGAAGGACTTTCTTAACTTGATCAATTTGTTCGAGCCTAAGACGAAGGTCTTTTGCCAATAAAACGAGAGTTCGTTTTGGGAGCGGATTTTTGGGATCCTTGGAGATGAGATTGACTTGAATAACTGGGAGCCATTCATCGACGTCAGCTTCAGAAAAAAATGGGGTCAGCGGTTCGCCATTTTGAATAGGGAGGCGATTCTGTATTCCCATGACGCGGAAGCGCAGTTCATTATAAAGCGCCTTGTAGTCGGTGTCATCAACAAATTTGACATTGATATTGGAGCGATCGGCCTGAGAAGTTGACTTGATGTAGTCAAGGTTCTCCATACCTCGTAAGCTATCCTCAATTTCTTCTGTGACGAGCCGCTCGACTTCATCGGGGGTGGCACCAGGATACATGGTGGAGATTTGAACTTCACCAAAAGTGAAATTCGGAAACTGTTCTACAGGCATGTTGGGTAAGGCTATGGTGGCACTAAAAATGATCATGCCAACAAAAATGATATTTAGGAGAACTCCTTGTTTAAGGAAAAATGAAATGAAGCCTTTCATTACTTAGCCTTGATAAGGATGGTGTTTTCAGGGATGATACTTTTTTTGATGATGTAAAAACCTTTAATGCGACGTAGAGCTTGGAAAATGATTTTTTCACCTTTGCTATTGATGAGCCAAGTTTGCTCGAGACCTGTATGAACAAAGCTATTGGGGACCATGAGGGCAGGGGAAGGGTAGTCGACCATTAGTTCGAGTTTAACTTCTAAACCACCCGCAGCATCGCTGAGTTCTTGGCTATCAATACGTAATTCCACATGCCTTTTTCGGCTGACAGGATCATAATTTCTATCGCTACGATGAAGTTTACTTTTTAGCGTTTTCTCTTTGTACTTAAGTTGGATCTCATTAGCTTTTAAAACTTCATATTCTTCTTGACTGAGTCGAAAATTAACACTGAGCTGGCGTAAATCTACGACTTGGCAGATGATTTCGTTGGCATTAAGCCAAGCACCGACTTCACTGATCTGAGTGTTGAGGAGCCAACCTTTTGGGCCGTAGATATAGTGACGAGATAATTTTTCTTTAACAAGTTCAGTGGCGACTTCAGCCTCAATGATCTTCTGTTTTTGTAGGGCAATATTTTGATTGACCTCAATGAGTTGGAGTTCCGCTTGGTCGAACTCATATAAAACGCGGTCAAAATTTGATTTGGCAATTTTTCCATCATCACTCAAGAGGCTAATGCGATCCATTTCGAGTTTACGATATTTCACATTGCGCTTCTCAAGTAAGGCGCGGGCTTCTTGAGTTTTAAGGGTTTGCTTTTGGCTTTTAAGTGCGGCTTGTGTGGCTTTAAGCTCTAGTTCAATTAAACTGGTATCTTGTTTGGCAATCAAGATACGATCTTTTGGTCCATCTAAAATTTGACCTTCTTGGGCTTCATAAGAAATTAATCGCGAGGGATATTCGGCTTTGACGTCGAGGGATTTACAGGGTTCCGTAAAACCCGTTATGACTCTGGTGAGTTTTGCGGGATGTTTGTGCGCATCCCAAGTGTCTTCTGTTGCATAGCTAGAGAAAGCTAATAGGATGATAAAACTGATAGATAAATATTTCATTTGAGGAATTCCTCCATGCGATTGGGATCTTTGAGTATTAAACGTAAGTACATTTTTGCCATTCTTTGAGGTTGTGTACGCAATTGTTCTTCGTCGGCCCACTGCATTTGCCAGATAAGGCCATCAATAGTCGCAACTATAAAACAGGCTAAATCTTCGGGGTGATCGATTTTGTTAAAATAGCCTTCATCAAGGCCTCGTTGGTAATCTGCCAGAGCCAAACTTTGCCAATGAGCGACTTTGATTTGGAATTCTTGGCGGACTATGGTTTTGATGTTTGGGTTAGTTGCAATTAAAAGAGAAAGCTCGTAAAAAAGGCGATTCTCTTCAACACCTTTTTTGAAAAATTCAGAAAGTACCGTGTGTATAGTGGTGTAAATGACTTTGACGGGATTATTACTCGAGTTCTCGAATGAGTCGACTAGGCTATCTATACTTGCTTCAACAGCTTGGCAGTTTTCAATGCAGCAATACATGAGGAGTTCTTCTTTTGAATTAAAGTACTCATAGATAGTGCCTTTGCCGACATTAGCATCTTTGGCAATTTTAGAGATTGTGCTATTGGCAAATCCCTTGTCTTTAAAATTTTGACTAGCTGAAGCTAGAATTGTCTCTCGTTTGTTCATTCAAGCCCTCTATCGACTGACTGGTCGGTCAGTTTTTTTGTAGAACTATATCTCATAAATATAAAAAACAAAATATACAGAGGAAATAAAAGCTTTTTGATCTGTGTATTAAGATTATAATTTAGACTCTTTAGGAGTTGTTATTTTAAAAAGCTGTCCAGGTTTTGTAATTCCCTTTGCTTCCAATTTTAATCATTTTTTGGCGTTCTAAATTTTTTAAAGCCTTGATGATTTGGGACTCACCGTGCTTTCTGAATTTCGATAGGACTTTTTCTTGGACTTTACTACTCTCGCAGAACGCGAGTATTTCCTGTGCCAAAAGATCTAAAAATTGAGGAATAGGTGCTTGAGGATAGATAATGGTATAGCCTGGGTTACCATCGATGTCTTCTCCAAAAGTGAATTTGAGTTTATCAGAGTTTTCACTTAGCGTTCTCCTGATGCGTCGCATGATTTTACCGCCTTCGCCAGATGATCCATAGCCATGAATAACTTTGAACGCCTCTCGTTTAGTTTGATATTGCTTATACTCAGTTAAGAAAACTTTTATAGCTTCATCAGCACTGAGTTCATGTAAGTCAACTTTTTTCATATTCAGGGAGGTTTATTCTTATTGGCTAATCTTTTATGGGATCAATAAAAAACGCCAATTGAATATATTCAATTGGCGTTGGAATGAAAAGTAACTAGACTTTATTCAACAATGGGTTGATTGGCTTTATCGAGAAGATCTAGAGTTTTACCTTTGAGCTCTTCTCTGTAGGCTTCGTCACTTGCAAGTACCCAGGCATAGGCAAGAACTTTTTTCTGCGTGTACTCTTCTTGAGTTAGCTCTTTTTTGTATTGCAGTTTAGAGAGCATACTATCGAGAGCATCAATTTTCAGATGTTTGTCGATGAGATCATCAAGGTGAAGCTTTATCCCTTCACTAAGGTCAGCTACCAATACGTCGTGGTTGCTTTTGTCACTCACAATAGATTTGTTGTTGTCGAGTTCTTTTCTGACATCCCGGAACATTTTTGCAACGTCAGTGCTAATTACTTCATTGATGCTGTCAGTTGCCATTCCAAAGTTTTTGTCTGCAAGAGCAATGATCCCTTCTTTAAGTTCGGGTATTTTCTTATCGAGTTGATCAAAAGCATTGGCCATTTCTCTGTTGGCTAAATCTTCAACACCCTGAATAATGTGATCGTTACTAGGGATTTTTTCTTCAATAATATCCATCACCATAGTGGAAATCACCTCTGGTTGAGTGATAGCCTGTAATTTAGATGGTACATAGAAGGCGTAAATTCCCACGATGACTATCAGGATAGAATAAACGATCTTGGTGATGTTCTGTGACTTTTCAGCAGAAACTTCGAGGGCTTCAACTTTTGCAGCAATGACTTCGAGTTGTTTTTGTATGTCGCTCATAATTAGTTTCTCCTATTGTACTGCTGGTTCAACAGCATCTTCTGGAACGATTTGGTATTTTAAAAGGTCGAGTAGTGCTGCGACAAGCTTTCTTTCTGCGAGGCCGGGATCGATTTTTTCAATATTGACGACATCGACGCTAATGGATGTGAGTCGATCAGCAATAGCATCGAACTCAGGTTCAAGCCTAATGATGGTTTCAGCAGAACTGTCCATAACATTTTTAGTGATTCTTACAGCAATACTTTCAATGTTTTCTTCGAGTTCTTTGATTTCAGCCTCTGAGTAAGTTTCCCCAATATTATCAAAGGCAACGTTTAGGGCGTTTTCGAGGAGTTTGTGGATTCTTTCTTCGGTGACTTTACGTAGATCAGTTTCAAGAGATTTTATATGTTTTTCAAATTTCTCGGAGTTTTTAGCATATTCAGCTTTTACACTGGCACTCAAGCTTGGGAGTAGTTCTTTTTGAGCTTTAGCTTTAAGTGAGGTCAGTCGTTGTTTTAAGAGGTCTTCGGCATCATTCTGCAGAGTTTTGACAATGGCTTCTTGGTTATTTTTAAGTTCATTCGCAATGTTATTTAGGCGCATGAATAAGAGGGCGATTAATGCGAGTATGACAACTAAAGCGATGTTTCTAAAAGAGGCTTGGCTCTTTTTGACTTGCTCGATTTTGTCGATTCGCTTCTCGATGTTTTTGATAATTTCTAGGTCTTTACTACCATCTTGTGTATCACTCATATTTTAGCACTCCTTAATCATATGTGTTTTGAGTATGTAAAGAAGTAAAAAACAAATTATTTAGCTTGTCAAGGTTTGCGTTGTAAGATGTGGGGAATGCATTCATATTAGTTGAGTTTTAATTTATAACTTGGGAAGAAAAATTGAGTTACGCAGCAAGTGCTTTTTTATTAACAGGTGAGACAACAGATTTTTCTGGGGGTCGTATAGCTTTTCGTTTTTTTGGTAGATCTCCAGAATTGGGACCAATAGAAATTTTTATCACAGATGTTCCGGGAGTTATTTTTGGCTCTGATATTGAAGATTCAGAGGCCTTGCCAGAGTTTGATCTTAAAGCGACGAATTTAAAGAAACTCAATGGTGAATCATTAAATAATTACTCTTTTAAGAGTCGAAATGCTCAGCACGGTTTGATTAATACATTTAAAGAGAATGCACAGGAAGTGTTTGAGAGTGATATAAAGCATCATGAGCGTTTTTTAATGGAGCTTGGTATACGTGGAGGTTTATGGATTGAGGGCGATGCAAAAGTAAAAGATGGTCGCACAGTTTTTAGAAACCCCAGATTGAAGCCTTATGAAGTTAAAACGGAATTTCGGAAAGCTTCAATAGATATTGAGAATGGGGTCAACATTGATAGCTTGTTTTCGATTGCAGTACATGTCACAGGCTGTGGTCCCGAGCGCAAAAAAGTGTTTATGCTGGATGATCATAGTCATGAAATGAATGATTTCACGACTTGTTATACGACTGAGGCGGACTTGTTGAATGCCTTCATGGATTATATCGCCGCAGAAGATCCAGATATAATTATTGGTTGGAATGTAATTGGTTATGACTTGGCTCAGTTGCAAAGATATTGTGAACGCAATTACCTGGATTTTAAGCTGGATCGCTTAGGTAAAGAACCGGATATTTTCTCTCCCATGATGGGTGTGAGCTTCGCTTTCATGTCGGGGCGTGTGGTAATTGAAGGCATGTCAGCCATAAGAGACATGGGCTATAGCTTTAAAAACAATCGACTCGAGACAGTTGCAGTTGAGCTCTTAGGTGAAGGAAAACTCATTCATGATGAAGATGACAAATTAGCTGAGATTGAACGTCAGTTCCTCGAAGAAAAAGAAAATTTGGCTAAATATAACTTGCAGGACGTGGAGTTAGTTACACGTTTATTTGATAAAATAGCTGTGGTAGAATTTATGGCGGCAAGAAGCTGTTTGTCAGGTGTCATGTTCAGTCAGCTAGAGATTAACAATGCAATTTTAGAAAATTTATGTATCCCCAGTATCCATCGAGGCGGCTATGTTGCGCTTGGCAATGGGGAGAAAAAGACATCGCGAAATGATGCTTATCGTTTCTTGGGCTCCGAGCCTGGTGTGCATGATAATGTTGTGCAATTGCGAACTCCGCAAATCACCGCATGGGTAGCAAGCTTATTCGAAATCGACCCCTATTCATTGAGCCAAGCAGAAGATGGCAGGGAATTACCTTGGGGGACTAAGCGCAATAAAGGGCAAGCTTTTTTAGTAGAAGAATTTGGCAACTTACTCAGCTATAGAAATAAATTAAAATCGCGAGATTGGCAATATCGTGCAGTAAATCATACGCTTAAGCAATGTATGGAAGAGAGTTTGAAGTCAGCTAATCGCTTTTTTACTCCTTCTTATAAAGGTGCAATTATGCAAGCTTGTGCTTGGTTGACAGAAGAAATTAACCAAGGTTTACTTGCGATCTCCGCAAAATTAGTAGCTTGGAACGATACCAACTTATATGTGAGTTTGGAGGAGGGAGCTTCTGTTGATGTGGCAGATCACTTAAATAATTGTCTTAAAAATGCCTGTACAGATTTAGCCTTGGAGGCAGAGTTTCCTTTCTGTGAACAAGTAGATTCATTTGAACGCATCTTATTTATAAAAAGGAATAACGATAATTTCTTGCGTTACGTCTACATAGGTGAGAATGATGAGCCAAAGATTTCAGGTCTCTACAATACAGGGCCCCGTTGGACGCAGTTGGCGCATTACTTTCAAGAAGAGTTGCTCAAGCAGATCCTTAAGAGCGAAGATTGGCAGGCATGGATACGCGAGTTTACAGAAGGAGTTCGCGAAGGGGATCACCGAGATAAGATATCGTATTTCCGAAAAGTTAAACAATCGGATTTGATTGAGAAAAAAGATCAAGCACAAGTGATTGCCTTGCAGAAATTCTTAGACCACTTTAAACCGAGTGCTCCGGTAAACGTTATTTCATATGTCATGACTTTAGATGATGGGCCAGTTCCAAGTGCTTTGAATCCACGAACGCCAGATATTGAGCATTACATCGAATCCCAGATTGCGAGAGTCGCAAACCCTTATTTAGCGCTAGTGGATAAAACTTTTGAGGAGTTGTTTCACGCTGAGCAATTAAGTCTCTTCGAATTTTAGTAGAAAGAGTTGTTTTTATCTAAGGTTCACACAAATTACAAAAAGTTAATTCTAAATTAGAAAGGAAATACAATGAAAAAAGTGATTATCGTAGGCTCAGGCCCTGCGGGACACACAGCTGCTATCTATGCAGCTAGAGCAGAAATGGAGCCACTCATGTTAGAGGGTTTTATGGCAGGCGGAGTTGCTGCTGGTGGTCAATTAACAACCACAACTGAAGTTGAAAACTTTCCAGGTTTCCCTGAGGGTGTTGATGGCATTACTCTAATGATGAATATGCGTGAGCAATCGATGCGTTATGGTACAGAGATTTTGACTGAAACAGTCGATAAAATAGATGTGAGTTCGCGTCCTTTTAAGGTCGAAGCTAATGGTGTTGAATACGAAGCTGGATCTATAATTATTGCAACAGGTGCGACAGCTAAGCGTTTGGGCCTTCCTGGTGAGGAGCAATACTGGCAGAATGGTATTTCTGCTTGTGCAGTTTGCGATGGAGCACTTCCTATTTTCCGTAATAAACCAATGGTAGTTATTGGCGGTGGTGATTCAGCTTGTGAAGAAGCTATGTTTCTTACGAAGTTTGCATCTAAAGTTTATCTAGTTGTTCGTCGTAACGAAATGCGTGCTTCTAAAGTTATGCAGGAACGTACTAAAGCCAATGAAAAGATCGAGATCTTGTGGGAAACATCTCCTGTAGAAGCTTTAGGTGATGGTAAAGTATTGACACATGTGAAAGTGAAAAGCAATGTTGATGGTAGCGAAAGAGATGTTGAAGCTAACGGTCTCTTTTATGCAATCGGACACAAGCCTAACACGGACTTCTTAAATGGTCAGCTCGAACTTGATGATGCGGGTTACATTGTAACTGCACCTGGTACGGCAAAAACATCCGTAGAAGGCATCTTCGCTTGTGGTGATGTTCAGGACCATGAATGGCGTCAGGCTATTACGGCAGCAGGAAGCGGTTGTATGGCTGCGCTATCTGCGGAAAGATACTTAGGCGAGCTCGGCGAAATTTAGTAGCGACACTTAAGTGTTAGAAAAAAGCGACGAATTGATTTCGTCGCTTTTTTTATGCCTTAAAATTTTGTGAAGAAAACAAAGTAGAGGCCGATATTCATGAATACGATAAGCCCGAGTATATGAATGAAGTAATCGGGAAAAAAGTAGAGGCCAACTAGCGATGAGGTGTTACTGAGGGCATAGGTGAAAACGATAAGTTTTTTTGAGAATGCTTGCCCATTCTCATATTTATCTAATAGGTGAGCTAGGCGCGGTGAGCGCATGACGAATTGTCTGAATTTAGGAGAGCATTTTGTGAAGCAGGCTAAGGAGATAACAAGAAAGACCGTGCCAGGAATCACAGGTAGGAGAAAACCAGCTATGGCCATAAGTAAATTAAGCCAACCTAAAATATAAAGTAGGATGACTTTTAGCGGTTTTGTTTCGTGTTGCATTAAGCTAAAAGAAATTCAGCGAGTTGAATATATTGTTCAATAGTGATGTGCTCAGCACGAGCTTTAGGGTCTAGCCCTAGGCTTTCGTAGGCTTCAGCTAATTTAGGTCCCGCAGTACCTTTCATTAATTTGAAAGCGACTTTGCGTCTCTGGCTGAAGGCTGCACGTACAATTTGATTGAGCTTGTTAAGTACCTTAGGTGGAGGAGGATTCTCTCTGAGTTTTAAAGTAACGAATGCCGATTGAACTTTTGGTGGCGGAAAGAAAACTTCGGGGGGGGACAATTCTTAAAATTTTGACATCATATAAGGCCTGGACACGAACAGTTAATGAGCCGTAATTCTTGCTAGAGTTATCGGCAGCTAGGCGCTCAGCCATTTCTCTCTGGAGAAGGAAGTACATTTCTAGTGGAGGGCTTTCAAGTTCAGACATGATTGATATGAAGATACTTGATATAGCATAAGGCAAGTTTGCTAAGCAGCGGAACTCACGAGGTAAATCCAATATTTCTTTATAATCAACTTTGCAGGCATCGCCTTTGTGGAGTGTGAAATTTTCGTGGACTAAATTTCCACTGAGGTAGCGCTGAATGGCAAAATCAAATTCAACAGCATGGACAATGCCACCTAGTTTGAGCATTTCACGAGTGAGTACACCAGCGCCGGGTCCAACCTCGAGAATAGTTTCTCCTTCTTGGATGTCCATAGAGCGACACATTGCGTCAAGCAGGTTGTTGTCGATTAGGAAGTTTTGTCCGCGACTCTTTGCGGGGGCAATTCCGTATTTCTCAAGAGTAGAAAGGAGCTCAGCTTTTTTCATTACTCAACGTACTTTTCAATTTTAGCGCCGCGTTTAAGGTCGCTAATAAATTGTTCACGATAATGCTTTTCTTGGTCTGAATTGAGTTTGCTCTTTATTTGGTCAGAAATTTTTTCTAGTGGAGGGACTTCGGATTTACGTACTTCACTCAATTGAACAAATAGCATTTGGGCAGTTTCCTCAATAGTAATGTAGTCGCCAGGGTTTTTGTCTTTTAGGGCTTCGAGAAAGTCTGGGCGAATATCGCTCATTTTAAGAAAGCCTAAGTCGCCATTGAATTGTGAATCCGATTGAGGCATGAGTTCATCAAAACTTTTACCTTCTTTGAGTTCAGCTTTAAGTTTTGTGACGCGGCTTTCGAAGTCGCCTTTACTTTTATTGATGATGATGAGTTTAATATGCATTTGAGAAGGGCTGGCAAACTCATTCTTGTTCTCAGCATAATAGAGGGCGATGTCGTGGGGGGTTACGACGATTTTCTTTCTGATGAATTCCATTCTCATTAATTCGAGAATGATACCGCGCTCGATTTCTTCGCGGTATTCTTCCACAGTCATATCTTTTTGGTGAAGCATATCATAGAATTTATCGCGATCAGAGCCAAAGCGGCGTGCAATTGATTTCTCAATGCGTTCCTCAAGGACGGAGGAGGGGACTTGGTAAGCATCATTGCTATTGAAATGGTCGAGGATGAGTTGCTCTTCAATGAGAATGTCTAGGGCGCGTCTTCTTAGGTCAATTATTCGAGAGGGAAGTTCAGGACCATTAAAGATTTGACGAAGGCGCATTTCTTCGCGATAAGAGAGTTCTTGGATGTCATAGCTAGTGATGATGTGGCCATTAACTTTTGCCATGATGCTGTCTTTGTAGACGCGTCCTGCGAAAGAGCTAAGGCAAATAAGTGATATTAAAGCAAAAAATTTCATAATTCTATATATTATAATGTGTGATGTTTAAGGCTGTCAAAATTTATTTAGGATGCTAAACTAGCCGACTCAAAAATAAATGATATTTAGAATTACTTTTTTTATGGAAAAAAAACTACAAAGCAACTGGAAAAAAATCGTATTGCTCGTTATTTTGGGGGCTCTATCACTGGAACCATGGTTTTTGGGCGTTTTAAACGGTCAAAATGATGATTTCGACAAAGAACTAGAAGTCGCAGATTTAAAAATCCGCAATTTTGAGTTACGGAAAGAGGTAGAGGAACTGAAGTTAGTAAAAGTTAGATTGCAAAAAGACTTATTATATAAGGGAAAGCAACTGGCGGTTATTGAAGAAGATCTCGCGTTAATTTCGGCTGACGTAAAGCCAGAAGAAGTTAATGCAGTTTTGCTTAAGGAATTGAGTTCGTGTCGCAATGCGATATTGGCTTTGGAACGAAAGCAGGATGAATTTAGAGAATATGGACGAAAAGCATTAAACTCTCTGAAGGCGGAAAAGCTTCTGTTGGATGAGTACGACAATAAAGCAGCTCTGGTTGATCAAGAGCTAAAGATTGTGAAAAACACAGTTTTTGCCACTAAGAAGGAAGGCGCTGCTTATGTTTTAAGTGTTAATGCAGGACTAAATGTTCTCGCAATGAGTCAAGGTTATGCCCAGGGTGTAATTCAAGGTTCAGATTGGAATGTGACGGTTAACGATCGAAAGGTCGCAACCATAAAAATAATAGAAGCTAGGCGCAATAGTAGTTTAGCTTTGATAACAGAGGGACCTGCGAAGCAAATTATTGCAGGTTCTAAAGTAAGTAAAAAATAACTTTTTGGAAAAAAAGAGATACAAATGGAAGCAACAGCAGTTACGAAATACGTGAGAATGTCGCCATTCAAAGCTCGTGAAGTAATGCGCCATGTTAATGGTAAAGCATACAACGACGCAATTGAATTAGTGACACTTGCGGACCAGAAGGCTGCGGGTATCATCAAGAAGACTCTTGAGTCCGCAAAAGCCAATGCTGAGAACAAAGGTGCTGATATCAGTTCACTTTATGTTAAACTTGGTGTTATCGGCGAAGGCCCCACAATGAAGCGTTTTAAACCCAAAGCAAGAGGCTCAGCGGGTAGAATTAACAAACGTACAAGCCACGTAAAAATCATCCTCAGTGATGAGAAATAAAAGGAGTTTACAGTGGGTCAAAAAGTAAATCCAGTAGGATTCAGAATAGGTTATACGAAAGATTGGCGTTCGCGCTGGTTCGCTAGCAAGAAAGAATTTGCTGGTAAACTCGCAGAAGATATTGAAATTCGTAAGCTTATCAAAGGTAGATTTAAAGAATTTGCTGTGTCACGCATCAATATTGAGCGTTTCGCAAACCGCGTTCGTATCGCTATCCACACTGCCCGTCCAGGTCTAGTGATTGGTAGCAAAGGCGCACAAATTGAAGAAGTAAAACTAGAACTAGCCAAACTTGCTAAGGGTAAAGAAGTATTCCTCGACGTTGTCGAAATACGTAACCCTGAGGTAGACGCTGTTTTGGTAGCCGAAAGTATTGCTCAGCAGCTTGAGAGACGTGTTTCTTACCGCCGTGCAATGAAAAAATCAATCCAGGTCGCTATGGACATGGGTGCTGACGGTATCAAAGTAAAATGCGGTGGTCGTCTCAGTGGTGCTGATATTGCACGTAACGAAGTTTATAGTGAAGGTCGTGTACCTTTACAAACAATCAGCGCAAACATTGATTATGGCTTCGCTGAAGCGAATACGACTTACGGTATTATCGGTGTAAAAGTTTGGATATGTAAACCTAAAAATTTGGAGCAGAATTATGGCACTAATGCCAAAAAGGGTAAAGTACAGAAAGGTACAAAGAGGCAGTCTCGCAGGTAATGCGGGTAACTGTAACAAGCTCGACTTCGGTGAGTTTGGTCTTCAGGTTCTAGATCGTGGCTGGATGACAGCTAGACAAATCGAAGCCTGTCGTGTGACTATGACTAGACACACAAAAAGAAGAGCAAAGGTTTGGATCAGAGTTTTCCCTGATAAACCAATTTCTAAGAAGCCACTTGAAGTACGTATGGGTAAAGGTAAGCCAGGACCAGATCACTGGGTAGCTTGCGTTCGTCCAGGTCGTATCTTATTCGAAATGAGTGGTGTAACTCGTAACACAGCTAAAGAAGCTATGGCACTTGCGGCAAATAAACTCGGAATGCGTACTCGCTTCCTTGCTAAAGAGGATCAAATCTAATGAAAGCTGCAGAAGTAAAAAAATTGACTGACGCGGAGCTAATTGAAAAGCTAGGTGAACTCGACAAGGAGCTTCTGAATCTCAGACTCCAGGCAAAAACAGGTCAAATCGAGAATACGTCAAGTATTCGCGAGGCGCGTAAAACTGTTGCCAGAATTAAAACCGAGCAAACAGCCCGCTCTAAATAAGGATTATGTCCATGAGTGAAAATACAAATCAAGAACGTGGCAACCGCAAGCAGCGTGTTGGCGTTGTTACAAGCGACAAAATGGATAAAACCATCGTTGTAACAGTTAACCGCAAAGCGCGTCACGCTAAATTTAAGAAAGTTATTAACATCAGTAAAAAATACTATGCTCACGACGAGAAGAATGAAGCCAAGATTGGCGATCAGGTTGTCATCGCTGAGACAAGACCTACCAGTAAGAAGAAATGCTGGAGACTTGTGAGTATTCAATCTACTGCTGAATAAGGAGAGTTAGAAAATGATCCAGATGCAGACAAGCCTAGAAGTGGCAGATAACACAGGCGCAAAGCGTATTGTGGCTATCACTGTCCTTGGGCAACGCAAAAAATATGCTGGTGTTGGTGACATTATTACTGCTACAGTAAAAGAAGCCAGCCCTAATGGCGTCGTCAAAAAAGGTGACGTAATTAAAGCTGTTGTTGTTCGTACGAGAAAAAGAATCCGTCGTCCAGATGGTTCTTACCTCAATTTCGACAAGAACGCTGCTGTAGTTATCAACGCAAACAATGAGCCACGTGGTACTCGTATCTTTGGCCCTGTTGCTCGTGAACTCAGAGAAAAGAAATTTATGAAAATAGTTTCTTTAGCACCGGAGGTTCTCTAATGAACGATTTTCCAGTAAAAATGGGTGAAGAAGTAGTTATCATTGCAGGTAAAGACAAGTCACGTGCTGACAAAGTTAAATCTGGCAAGGTTACTTCAATCAACCGTAAGAAGCAAACTATTACTGTTGAAGGTCTCAACATCAGTAAGAAAGCTGTTCGTCCAAGTGAAGCAAATCCAGAAGGCGGAATTGTTGAATTTGAAGCTCCGATTCACGTTTCCAACGTGATGAAGAAAGAAAAATACGACGCTCGTACAGCTAAGAAAGCATAGTAGGTATTCAGATGACTTCAATGAAAGAAAAATATAAGAAGGAAGTTGTAGCCGGATTAATTAAGAAATTCGAATATGGTAACGTTAACATGGTGCCAAAAGTCGAAAAAGTAATTCTTAACTGCGGTATCGGTAACAAGCAAGAGCGTGAAGTTCTTGGTGAAGCTGTAAAACTTCTTACGACCATCACAGGTCAAAAAGCTGTAGAAACAAAAGCAAAGAAATCTATTGCGAACTTCAAACTTCGCGAAGGTCAATCAATCGGAACTAAAGTCACTCTACGTGGTGAAATTATGTTCGATTTCCTTACTCGCTTAATCAACAATGCACTTCCACGTGTACGTGACTTCCGCGGTGTAAAGCCTAATGGTTTTGATGGTTCTGGTAACTACACAATGGGTATCAATGATCAGTCTATCTTTACTGAAATTGACCTCGACAAAATCAAACACACAATTGGTATGAATGTAACAATTGTAACAACTGCAAAGTCAGACGAAGAAGGTCGTGAATTACTCGCACTTCTTGGTATGCCTTTCGCTAAGTAAGGAGTTGAACCATGGCTAAGAAATCTTGGATTCAAAGAAACGAAAAGAAAGCAAAAGTAGTAGCTAAGTACGCTGAGCGTCGCGCAGCTTTGAAAGAAGCTGGTGACTACGAAGGTCTTAGTAAACTCCCCCGTAACGCGAGTCCTACTCGTGTTGTAAATCGCTGCTCAGTCACAGGCAGAAAGCGTGCATACTACCGTAAGTTCGGTGTATCACGTCTTACACTCCGTGAGCTCGCAAGTCAGGGTCTTATTCCCGGCATGAGAAGAGCTAGCTGGTAATAAATTAGGAAATTATAAAATGAACGATACAATCGCAGACTTTCTTACTCGTTTAAGAAACGCAGGTATGGCGAATCTCGCCGAACTGAACATGCCTTCTTCAAAGGTTAATGCGTCTATCTCTTCCATCCTTAAAGAGGAAGGTTACATCGCAGACTACGAAGTCGTAGAATTAGAAAATAACAAGAAGGACCTCAAGGTTCAACTTAAATATCACAAAGGTCAGCCACTTATCCAAGGACTCAAAAGAGTTTCAAAAGGTAGCTGCCGTATTTTTGTGAAAGCTGATCAAATTCCACGTGTACGTGGTGGACTTGGTATTGCTGTTATTTCAACTTCTAAAGGTATGATGACTGGTCAGAAAGCTAAAAGTGAAAACATCGGCGGCGAAGTTGTTGCCCTTGTTTGGTAATTTTTAAGGAGATTCATCATGTCAAGAATTGGTAATAAAGCAATTAGCATCACTGCAGGCGTTGAAGTTAAGATTTCTGGTAAAGAAGTCACTGTCAAAGGCCCTAAAGGTGAACTAAAACACACACTTACTCCTCGCGTAGAGGCCAGCGTTAACGCTGACTCAAACGAAGTTGAAGTAACTCGCCAGGACGATAGCCGTTTTTCAAAAGCTGAGCATGGTCTTAACCGCAGTCTTATCAGTAACATGATTGTTGGTGTAAGCACTGGTTGGAAAAAAGAGCTAGAAATCCGTGGTACTGGTTTCAGAGGTGCTGTTCAAGGTAACAAGCTTAACTTAAACCTAGGTTACTCACACCCCATTAACTACGAGATCCCAGCAGGTATCCAGGTGACTATGCCTGAACCTACAAAGATTATCGTTGAAGGAAGTGACAAACAACTCGTTGGTCAAGTATCCGCTAACATTCGTTTCTACAGAAAACCT
The DNA here is from genome assembly GCF_028745505.1 of Lentisphaera marina. Classification (GTDB taxonomy): domain Bacteria; phylum Verrucomicrobiota; class Lentisphaeria; order Lentisphaerales; family Lentisphaeraceae; genus Lentisphaera; species Lentisphaera marina. The sequence continues at coordinate 1,063,793 of NZ_JAQZZL010000001.1, forward strand.
GATGCCTATAAAGGTAAAGGTGTTCGTTATGCGGATGAGCATATCGCACTTAAAGAAGGTAAGAGCGCTGGTAAATAACAGCTGCGCCCGGAGATAATTATGAGTACTAAAACTACAAAACAACAAAGAAAGCGCAGACACTGGCACATTCGTAGCAAAGTTGCTGGTACAGCAGAAAAGCCACGTATGGTCGTTTCACGCTCTCTTAATCACATATCCGTTCAGTTTATCGATGATGTTGCTGGCAAGACTCTTGCTTCTGCATCTACAAAAGATAAAGCTTTCGAAGGAAACAATACACAAGCAGGCAACAAGGAAGGCGCTTCATTAGTTGGCACGATTGCTGCTAACAATGCAAAAGCTGCTGGAATTAGCAAAGTCGTTTTCGACCGCGCAGGTTTCCGTTTCCATGGTCGCGTAAAAGAGTTAGCTGACGCAGCGCGTGAAGCTGGCTTGGAATTCTAGGAGATAGAAATGAACGATAAGAAAAATCAAAAAGAAAACTCTTCTGACGCTCCAGAGCTCGACGAAAGAGTAGTAACCATTAACCGCTGTTCTAAAGTGGTTAAAGGTGGTCGTAACTTCAGTTTTTCAGCTCTCGTAGTTGTAGGCGATCACAAGGGTAACGTTGGCGTTGGTCTTGGTAAAGCAAACGAAGTTGTAGATGCAATTAAAAAGGGTGTAAACCTTGCAAAAGCTCACATGGTAAATGTTCCTCTTCATAAGATGACACTTCCACATGAATCGACTGCAAAGCACTCTGGTGCAAAAGTTGTTATTCGCCCTGCTTCTGAGGGTACAGGTCTTATCGCTGGTGGCGGTATGCGTGCTGTACTTGAGCTTGCTGGTTACAGAGATGTACTTGCAAAATCACTCGGTTCAAACAATGCTATGAATGTTGTTCACGCAACTATGAAAGCTATTCAACAGCTTGAAAGTCGTGACGAGATCCTCACTAAGCGTGGCCTTAAGAAGGAGAACGCATAATGAAGCTCAACTCATTCAACAAGCAGGCAACTGCCAAAAACCGTAAGCGCATCTGTCGTGGTGACGGTTCTGGTACTGGTCGCACTGGTGGTCGTGGTGAGAAAGGTCAGAAGTCTCGTTCTGGTAGCACAATCCGTCCTTACTTTGAGGGTGGTCAGATTCCACTTTTCCGTCGTTTACCACATAACCGTGGTTTCAAAGCGCGTAACCATAAGCAGTGGACAATTGTCAACCTTTGTGACCTTGAAGAACACTTCAATGCAGGCGACACCATCGACGGTGATTCCCTTGTAGAGAAGAAATTAATTAGTGCTGTAGTAGGCGCTGGTTTAAAAGTTCTCGCCAATGGTGAAATTTCTAAAGCTTTAACTGTTAAAGCTAATAAATTTTCAAAAACTGCTTCTGATAAGATCGCCGCTGCCGGTGGTTCTGTAGAACTAGTTTAGTAATAGGATTCTGTAATGCTTTCAGCTTTTCAAAATATGTTAAAAGTACAAGACCTTCGTAAGAAGTTATTGTACACGGTTTGGGTCATCGTTTTAGTACGTGTACTTAAAAATGTCCCTATACCAGGAATTGATCTTAATGTTCTCGCAGATTTGCTTGATCATGTTAAAAATCAATCTGACAGTGCCAACAAACTTGTTGGTATGGCCAACGTATTTTCTGGTGGAGCATTACAGAAGCTTGCCATTGGTGTACTAGGTATCATGCCGTATATTACGGCATCGATTATCATGCAGCTCATGACTCCTGTGTTCCCAAATTTGGAGAAACTCAAAAAAGACGGATCACATGGACGTCAGAAGCTCAACCAATACACGCGCTACATGACAATTGTTATTTGTGCGGTTCAAAGTGCGATGATGGCTGTAGCCATGCATACGCCCTCAAAACTTTTAGGTGTTCCTGGTTTTGAGAATCTAGTTATTAACAAAGGCTCTGCTTTTGTAATTCAAACAACTATTATCGTTACTGCTTCCGCAATTCTTATTATGTGGTTAGGTGAGCAAATAACTGATAAAGGTTTAGGTAATGGTGCTTCAATTATCATTACTATTAACGTTCTTTCTTCTATGCCTCAGGCATTCGCAGCTGTTTACTCAAAATACCAAGAGGGTGAATGGAACCTTGTTCAAATCCTCGTTGTTGTGGGTATACTCTTTCTCGTTACAGCTGCTACCGTTGCCCTCGTTCAGGGTATGCGAAAAATCCCTTTAAAATACGCACGAGATGCCTCTAGTCGCAATGCGATGATTGAAAAGACATCTTACCTCCCACTCAAAGTCAATCACGCTGGTGTAATGCCGATTATCTTTGCCTCGGCATTGATGATGTTCCCGCCGATGATTATTAATAAAATTGGTGGCGACTTTGCACGAACTGTAGCTCCATTCTTTGATTTCGGTAGCACTTCTTACCTCATTATTCAGGGTGTAATGATTTTAGTCTTCACTTTCTTCTGGGTTGCAACACAGTTCAATCCAATTCAAATTGCTGATGATTTGAACCGTTCTGGCGCTTTCGTTCCTGGTCATAGACCTGGTGAGCCAACTTCTAAGTTTTTAAATGACACAATGACTAGAATTACAGTTGCAGGCGCAATTTTCCTTGTTATATTGGCGCTCCTTCCTTACGTTCTTATGAACGCTTTAGGATCTGGTTCAACTGACTTTATCATTACTCAGTTCTTTGGTGGAACAAGCTTATTGATTATGGTTGGCGTTGTACTTCAAACAATGCAGCAAATTGAAGTTCAGTTAGTCCAGAACAATTACGACGGTTTCATTACCGGCGGAAGATTGAGAAGCCGTAAAGGTTAACATTTTCCGGGCGATTAGCTCAGCTGGCTAGAGCGACTGGTTTACACCCAGTAGGTCGGGGGTTCAAGTCCCTCATCGCCCACCATTTACATATTGCGATTATCGCAAAGCCATTCAGAGAAATCTGAAGACCGAATTATCGGGCGATTAGCTCAGCTGGCTAGAGCGACTGGTTTACACCCAGTAGGTCGGGGGTTCAAGTCCCTCATCGCCCACCATTTACATATTGCGATTATCGCAAAGCCATTCAGAGAAATCTGAAGACCGAATTATCGGGCGATTAGCTCAGCTGGCTAGAGCGACTGGTTTACACCCAGTAGGTCGGGGGTTCAAGTCCCTCATCGCCCACCATTTACATATTGCGATTATCGCAAAGCCATTCAGAGAAATCTGAAGACCGAATTACCGGGCGATTAGCTCAGCTGGCTAGAGCGACTGGTTTACACCCAGTAGGTCGGGGGTTCAAGTCCCTCATCGCCCACCACTCACATATTGTGCTTAGCGCAAAGCCATTCAGAGAGATCTGAAAAAGTACCGAACTATCGGGCGATTAGCTCAGCTGGCTAGAGCGACTGGTTTACACCCAGTAGGTCGGGGGTTCAAGTCCCTCATCGCCCACCACTCACATATTGCGCTTAGCGCAAAGCCATTCAGAGAGATCTGAAAAATTACCGAATTATCGGGCGATTAGCTCAGCTGGCTAGAGCGACTGGTTTACACCCAGTAGGTCGGGGGTTCAAGTCCCTCATCGCCCACCAATTTACATATTGCGCCTAGCGCAAAGCCATTCACATAAATCTGAAAAAGTACCGAATTATCGGGCGATTAGCTCAGCTGGCTAGAGCGACTGGTTTACACCCAGTAGGTCGGGGGTTCAAGTCCCTCATCGCCCACCACTCACATATTGCGCTTAGCGCAAAGCCATTCAGAGAAATCTGAAAAGTACCGAATTATCGGGCGATTAGCTCAGCTGGCTAGAGCGACTGGTTTACACCCAGTAGGTCGGGGGTTCAAGTCCCTCATCGCCCACCATTTTTGAGCCACAGTTATTAGAACTGTGGCTCTTTTTGTTTAATATATAAAAAAGTTTTAAAAAATTTAATAAGTCGCGACAGATTGTCTTTTTCAGTTCCGTATACTCTATAGAGACACTTTCCGAGGAGTATGAAGAAGGCGCTACACAGAGAACTTGATTTTGTTCGTCTTTTTATAGGAATCATAAGCCCATGTCGTAAGACATGGGCTTTTTTTGGCTTACCATATAATCGCCGGGTTTTCTAATAGCTGTAGAACAGATAGCTGTTTATCATTAATATCTTAGGAAATTGCGTTCTCTAAGTGACAGGTCAATTAGCAGTCTATTGTTAAAATATAATTAACATGAGTCTTTAGTGTCAATTTATTGATATTGATACGATTATATACTTAATTCTAATAAAGTAAGTTGGTGTATAATGCGTAAGTTTAGTTTGATTGAGCTCTTAGTTGTCATGGCAATAATTGGTATTTTAGCTTCCTTGGTTTTACCTGCTTTAAGTAAAGCCCGTAGTACAGCAAAAACTATTGATTGCGTCAGTGAGATGAAGCAATATGGAATCGCGCACTTTATGTACCTAAGTGACAATGATACTAAATTTAGTAAGTCATATTATGGTGGAGAACAGTATTATACAAATGATAAAGTGGTGACAGATGGTGCGGCACCACTTCATACTCAAGTGATTTTAGATAGTTTATATACCAACAATAAAGAATTATACATGTGCACAGAGTCACTTGAAACGGGTGCAGACTCATTTAAAGGGGACCGTTCATTTAATACTGAAATCATTCGAAACAATGGTTCTTTTACTCCAGAAGGTATTAATTATCGAGATATTGAACCTAAACAAATTTTTAAGCCATCACAGTTCATGATTTTGACCGATACTAATTCGGGCTGGTTAAAAACTGATACGCCTGAAAGAATCCAAGTGCGTCACAGTAATAAATCAAAGCTCAATCACCTGTGGTTAGATGGAAGCGTCAATACAAAAATTTGGACTTCGTTTTACAATAATGCACAGTGGATTCAGCCTAATGCGAATTCACAAGTTAGTTTTTCAGACACCTTCAGTTTTGACTAAACTTGCTATGTATTAGTTAAAGCAGCTTTAGCTAATCCACAACATAGTTCTGTGAAGCTAAGACCATCGTGCTTAGCAGCCTTGGGCAATAAAGAACTCGCAGTAAAGCCAGGCATGGTATTAGCCTCTAGAATAATAAAATCATCCTTTTCAGGATTCCAGATCATATCGACTCGCATCAAGTGTCGACCCGTGAGGATTGTAAAGGCCTCTTCACCGCATTTTTTTAGTCGTTCACAGACATCTTCGGGAATTTGTTTTGGGGGACAATTATATTGAGTTTTTCCATTGCTATATGTGTACTTTGCATCGTAATCAAAAAAACCTTCTGGAGGAATAATTTCTACTACGCTTAAGGCCTGGCCATCAATGAGACCGACAGTGCATTCAACGCCTTGAAAAAAGCTTTCAACCAGTACGGTGTCATCATTATCAAAAGCTAATTCTATAGCCTTTTGTAAGTCTTCTTCTTTTTCGACCAGGCTAAGGCTAATACTCGAACCTTGACGATTAGGTTTAACCACACAAGGGAAGGATATGTTGTTAGGCAGACCTTCATCCTTTGATCTTAGCACGAATGATTCACAAACGGGAAGTCCCGCTTTGCGGAGTTCACAAACAGTGGCGTCCTTATCGATACATAGTTCACTGGAAGTAATGTCACAGCCTACGTAGGGAAAGCCTTGTTCTTCTATGAGTTTTTGGACCTGGCCATCTTCTCCAAACTCGCCATGGAGGACAGGAAATACGATGTCAGTATCAGCTGATAGTTGAGGAATAGTAAAATCAGTGATGTCTATTTCATTAACAGTATGACCACCATCACGGAGCGCTTTTGCGACAGCTTCTGCAGATTGCAGGGAAATGGATCGTTCGCTAGAGGGGCCACCTTTCAAGACGGCGATTTTAAGAGCTTTAACTACGTTGATTTTGCGATTATCGCTAAAGACGACTTCTTGCTGTAGACGAATGCCACAAGCATCATAAACCCCTTGTTGAACATATTCCATGATACGAGCGTATTCGTCTGCCGAGCATTTGTCTTCATTGATAAAAAAGTTTGCATGTAAGTCAGAGACTCCACAGTGAGGAAAACTAAGAGATTTAAAGCCGTATTTATCAATTAATTGACCAGCTGCCACATCACCAGGGTTACGGAAAGCACAGCCAGGGTTTCTTCCACCAGGTTGAGTTTTTTTACGGAAATCTCGCGTACTCTGTACGATGGCTTTTGAACGTTGAGGAACAGCGGGTTTAAAGTGCATATCAATATGAGTAATAATGAAATCTTTTGGAAGTGAACAAGATCTATATTCCCAAGTGATTTCGTTTGTACTATATGATTTTTCCTCGCCATCTTTATTAAGACCATAGACTGCGCTAACAAATTCTGAGGTCTCTAAGCCTTGAGCACCGGCATTCATACGAATGCCTCCACCAATTGAGCCTGGGACGGCCGCGAGAGCCTCTGCACCGCCAAGATTATCTTCTTGGAGTCGTTTAATGAGTTTGAGCCATTTAACACCAGCGCCAACGCGTGCAGTTTTACCTTTGATATCTATTTCTGAAAAATCTCCTAGACGTAAACGAATGATGAGGCCATCAAAGAGTTGATCACAACCCACCATGTTGGAGCCTGCGCCCAATATGAGTGTTTTTAGTGAATAGCGTTTAGTAAACTTAATGAGTTCTTGGAGCTCAGCGGTAGTTTTTGGTTCATAGCAAGCGTGTTGAGTTTTTCCTGCTCCCAAAGTGGTGATTTCGGCCCATTCGGGTTCATGTAAAATTGTGAGCTCTGGAAGTCGTTCAGAAATGCTATGTGAAATAAGTTGGTTTTTGATCCAAGGAATGATGTCTTTTACTGTAGCAGCACCAATAACAGTGATGATACAGTGCTCAGTAGTAGGTGTTTGTGCGAGTACTTTTTCAGCGTTGTATTCCCAGTCTTCTCCTGTAAATACTTCTGCTTTAGGACTAAGCAGGAGACGAAGTTTCTCTAATGAAGGTGAGTCTTGACGAGAAGACCACGCAGAAAAAGGTGGAGCAAGAAAAATTTTATCGAAGTGTTTAAGCTCTTCGGCAAAGGCTTCGGTATAGGACTCTAAACGCTCATAACGATGAGGCTGAAAGACGGCTATTTTGTAGTAGGGGTCGTATTGCTCTTCAATGGCTGAATTAAGAGCCTTGAGTTCTTTGGGGTGGTGAGCATAGTCTTCAAACAGGGTGAGGAAAGCCGTTTCGAAATGCACTTGTGAGCGTCTTTGTACACCACAAAATTGACTAAGGACTGTTTTCGCGTCTTCAGTATTAATGCCTTCATTTGAACACGCGGCAATTGCGAGGCTCGCATTGAGGCGCATGAAATCGCCTTTTTGGGTTAATTGTAAATCAGAGTCAGTTGAAATGTAATTGATATTGTCAATATTCTTGAGGACTGAGTGACAAGAATTTTCATCGCTTGCGTATAGTGTTTGGCTTTGTTTAGCAAAGCTACGAAAGTTGTCGTAGAGTTGATTGACTCCACCAACACTCCATGAATGGTCGTCGTCAGTGTTGACAAGTACTCCTGTGCTGGGGTTTAAGGCAGCAATCGTGCCATCAGATTCATCGGCCTCAATAATAAGTGGCCCATTGAGATTGAACTTGGCAGCAGGGAAATGATTTGAGTTTAGATCTCCACCTATCATCCAAGAAGCAGGGGTATCCGTTTGCTTAAAAATCCAAGCACACATCGATGTTACGGTAGTTTTGCCATGAGAACCACCTACCGCAATAACTTTAGGAAAACATGTACAGAGTTCTTTTAAAAAATCTTGACGGGAAAGAATACTTAATCCAATATTTGTGGCATTTTCCAACTCAAGGTTATCACTTTTGACAGCACTACTAATGACAACTAGGCTTATACTCGGTTTGATGAGCTCGCCTTCTTGGTGGTAGGAAATACGAATTCCACTATCTTCTAGTTCACGAGTTTTTGGACTTTGTGTTATGTCTGAACCAGAGACTATAATACCCGCTTGGTGGAGGAGTGAAGCCATTGCGGAAAGTCCAGCTCCGCCAATCCCGATAAAATGTACATGTTTCCAAGGAAACATACTAAAGAACCATTTTTACGCCTTCAGTAGCTGAGATATCAGCTCCGACAGCGCGTAGGGACTCAAGAGTTTGGATGGTGCAAGACAATACCCAAGTTTGAAAGTTGCCATTTTTAGATAATGAGCCTTTAGTAACTTTTGTATCGAGTTGGTGTTTCTCTATGATTTGACTGATGTCAGATTCAATATTTGTGGCATCTGCTTTACAGATGATGCGATACTGACATTCAAGAGGGAATTCTAAATGTTGTCCGGGGTCTTCTTGCATGAATTATGTTATCCTAAAAAATTTCTTGTATTTTAACCCCACATATGATTTTTTTCATCAAAAGCAGTGGATATTAATATGCAAAAAATTAATTAAAGATTGTTTTTTAAGGAGCTGTCCATGAAATGGAGCTAGGTTTAGCAAAATCTCCCATGGCACGAATATTTCCTTTGGGGTTAAGGCAGAGTATGTCAATTTTGCGAATAGCGCATTTTAGCACTGTGAAGTTTTCATATGGGAGTTCACTGCTTTCATGATTACTGAAAGAGAAAGGTTGTTTTAAGGCGGCTCTTGGTGTGGGGCCTGCTGAATAGCAAGTTTTACTTGAGTCACTTAATTTTTTCCAATACGCCTGACAAATAAGGTCTTGGTGATGAAGGCTCACACTGCATAATACAGAAAATTGTAAGCCGATTTCTTCATTATAAAAACATAAGCTCAGTTCTGGCTTAGCAGTAAGTGATTCAACTTTAGCGCTTCTCTGGTCCGTAAAAAAAGTAAGAGTGCCTTTATGGAAATCCCTTAAGACAATCTGCATACAAAGTGGTGAGCCTTCCAGATCACAAAGAGCCAAGGAGGCTAAGCGCCACGGATGACCAGAATTTCTTCCGGCTTCTTTAAGTTGCAAGAGGCAAAAGTCACGGAGTGATTCGGCTGATTCAAGCGCAGTTGAGGGGATTTCAATCATGGCATTATCCTTTTAGGTGGGAGAAGAACTCTTAAGTTTATTAAACAAACCATCTGAAATGGCTTTTTCCAAAGCATTCTTACGATGACTTAAAGAGTTTTTGATTTCTTCGCCTAACTCAGCAAAGCTTTTTTTGTAATCCGTAGGAATGAAAAGCGGATCATAACCAAAGCCTTCCTCACCTTTCATTTCGTCTGAAATATGGCCAAGGCATTTCCCCATGCTGGAGCCAATGAGTTGACCATTATGATCAGCAAGAGCAATGACACAAGCGAAGTAAGCTCTGCGATTATCGCAATCTTTCAACTCAGTCATGAGTTTTTTACAGCGACCTTGGTCGTCTAATCCAGGTCCACCATAGCGAGCACTAAAGACGCCAGGCCGACCATCCAAGGCTTCGACGCATAAGCCTGAATCATCAGAGAGAACTGGCATGCCAAGGTGAGCGGCAGATTCCATAGCTTTCTTGCAGGCGTTTCCTTCAAAAGTATCTTTGTCTTCCACAACATCGGGTATGCCACCTACGTCGGCGGCTGATAATACTTCTATACCGAGCTGAGAAAGGATAGTTTTGAGCTCGACGAGCTTGTGTTTGTTATTGGTGGCAGCAACTATTTTCATAATTAAAGTAGCTTAACTGCAGCTTCAGCAAGTTCACTTCTTTCGCCTTTTGTGAGTTTGATGTGAGCAGCTAAGGGATTGTCGCGGAAACGACCCGCAACATAGGCTAAACCATTAGAGTAGCTATCCATGTAGGGATGGTCGATTTGTTCAACGTCACCAGTAAGTACGATTTTCGAGTTTTTACCCATGCGTGTAACAATGGTTTTTAACTCGAGGGGAGAGAGGTTTTGTGATTCATCGATGACCATGTATTGATTAGGAATACTACGTCCACGAATGTAAGTAAGTGGCTCGATTTGCAGTTCTTCCATATCCATTAGGTTTGAGGGTAAAACGGGCTTGGAGCTTCTGCGATCAATGGAGCGAATGAGTTCTACAGCATCAAAAATTGGTTGCATCCAAGGACGAAGTTTTTCATCGATATCACCAGGTAAGAAACCAATATCTTTACCCATGGGCATGATGGGTCGAGAAACTAAGATTTTGTTAAAGGTGAAGTCGCGAAGAACTTGTCGGAGGCCCGCAGCAACTGCAAGGAGAGTCTTACCGGTTCCGGCCACACCTTGTAGGCTAACTAATTTTATGTTTTCATCTAAGAGCGCTTCTAGAACAAAAGTTTGTTCCATGTTTAGCGGGCGTAGTCCTGAAATATCTTCAGAAGAAAAACGCAGGGGGACAATGATGTTAGGCGCATGGATAGCAACGCGAGCCAGTGCGGCAGTTTTATCTTGTCCTTTTAACTTTAAATTGAGGAATTCATTAGGACGTAATTTTATGTCACCTTCATAGTTGAGTGTGCCGATAGCATTAAACTCATCCAGTTCTTCTTGAGAAACGTGGAGTGTATGCCAGCCATTATAATCCATGATCTCTTCAAAGCGATCTTTTTCATAGCCCTCTGCATGGAGGCCGAGAGCATTAGCTTTTAAGCGTAAATTCAAATCTTTTGATACAATGATGATTTTTTTCTTTGGCTGATCATCGCGCATGTTTTTACCAATGGTTAAAACACTATCGCTTGAGATGCCTGCGTCATTTTGTTCTTTTGAAGCTCGGAAAAGGATCTGTAAGGTTCCCTTGTTATTTAGTTCTATTCCTTCTGTTAAAGAACCTCGTTTACGCAATGTGTCCATGGTGCGGTTGAATTCACGGGCATTTTTACCCAGGTCGTTCATCTCTCGTTTGAATTTATCTACTTTTTCAATGACGCTTAGGGGGATAATGACATGTTCTTCGGGGAAAGAGAAGATAGCGTTTGAGTCATTTAGAATTACTGTGGTGTCAAGAATATAGATTTTGTTCATTGAGTTTCCTTCGTCAATTGCCAGCGTTTGTATGATGGAGGAGTCCTATTAACTCCCTAGGATAAAATGACCTTTTAACTTGATGCTTACAAATTATTTTGAACTGAGAAAGTGATAAAGTTTAAGGTTTTTTCTACTTGGGCTAAAGGGTGCTTCTTAGTGTTTGTTTCGCATAAAAAATATTCATTTGTAAGCGTTGAGGGTTTAGTCTCGGGTTATAGAAGCTTTATAAGAGTAATTGCGTAATAAAGCCCGTGTTAGAACTTGTTGCGTAGTGTTTTTTGATATAAAATGTGCCAAAAATTTTAGGATGTATTTTGTTATTTAAATGTGAAAATTGCGGAGGGATGGTTGATTCCGCTGGTTGTGATTACGGCGAAGAGATTATTTGTGGACATTGTGAACAGTCGGCGACAGTGCCTTCATCAATGTTTTCAAAGAATGCTATTATTGACGATTTTATAATTGAGAAGTTTCTTGGTAAGGGTGGAATGGGCATGGTTTATCGTGCACACCAGATATCCTTAGATAGAACAGTTGCATTAAAAATACTCATGCCTTCAGAGAATATGGGGGCAGAGGCAGTTGATGATTTTGTCAAAGAAGCTCGAAGTGCAGCAAGTCTAAATCACCCTCATATTGTACAGGCCTATGCCGTAGGGAAATACGAAGATATTTACTATTTTGGCATGGAATACGTCGAAGGCCAAACAGTTAAAGAACTCATGGATAAAGAGCCCATCCTTGATGAAGATAGCACATTAGCGATAGGTCTCAATATTGCAGAAGCTTTACGTGAAGCGTGGGATCGCAAAAAAATAATCCACCGCGACATTAAGCCAGATAATATCATGCTTACTGATGAAGGTGTGGTTAAACTGATGGACCTAGGTTTGTGCTGTACTCATAATGAAAGTGCTAACGAGAGTGATACAATTACAGGTACACCCCAATATATTTGTCCTGAGCAGATCATGGGGACTGAAATGGACATTCGTGGGGATCTATATAGTTTGGGCGCCACAATGTATCACATGATGACAGGGGAATTCTGTTTTAATGGCAGTGGTTATAACGAGATTTTACGTGGTCATTTAGAGCGTGAGCCAAAACCTTTAACGGAATATGGGAGAAACATTTCTCAAGCTACTTGGGAAGTCATTAAAAAACTTTTAGAGAAGGACCCTGACGATCGCTATCAAAAAGCCCAAGAATTAATTCAAGCAATTCAAGATGCACGATTGGGTAAGACTGGCTTGCCAGATACATTGACTCCCCCAAAAGGAATGAAGAAACCGGAGGGTTTACAAGCTCCTACATCGCTCAAACCACCCACAGCTAAAGATGAAGTAGGTGGAGATGGTTTGAGCTATTCACCGAAGAAAAAAAATATTTTGAAGTCAAAAAAGTTTTTGATTATGGGGGCTATTCTAGCGATTTTAATTGTTTTACGTATTGTCGTGAGTCTAAGTCCAGATGAAGAAGCATTAGCCAATAAAGAGTTCCTTGAAAAGCAAGCGGGGCTTAATGATGAGCAGGCTAAAAAACGAGCTGAGCGCCAAGCTAAAAAAGCTCAAGAAGAAAAAGTGAAAGCTCAAAAAGCGGCTGAAGCGAAGAAGAAGTTAGATGCTCAAAAAGCAGCTGAAGCGAAGAAGGATTTAGACGCTCAAAAAGCAGCTGAAGCTGCCAAAGCGGCTCAAAAAGTATCCACAAAAAATATTGACATTATAGCCAAAAATTTTCTTTGGAGCTACAACTACACATCAAGTCGAGTCTCATCTACATGGATGAAGTCGGACTTTAATGATTCGCTTTGGAAAAAGGGCAATGCCCCTATCGCTTTTGGGACAACTAAACCCGTAGCAAAAACTAAATTACAAAAGATCAAGAAAGGACTTGGAGTTCTTTATGTAAGAAGGAAATTTGTTCTAAAAGAAGTTGATAAAACTCGTGAATACCGTATTGGACTCATGGTTGATGATGGTGCTGGCGTGTGGGTGAATGGTTCTCGAGTTTTTACATGGAATATAGATTCAAAAAACTTGAAGTATAATGGTTTAGCAAAAAGTGAAAATGCCGATACGACTTTAAAGTTTAAAGGTGGCGCTGCTATTCCACATAATAAACTTAAAGCTGGACTCAATGTAATTGCGGTTGAAGTTCATCCCGCGAGTTCCAGAACGACAGATTTGTTTTTTGATATGAAACTCTTTTCTCGCCCTAAAGGCGAGAAAAAGAAAAAGAAATAATTGTTAGATATTTACTAATAAGTTCTTTAAGCTTTTACCATATTCTTCAATTAATGAAATGAGGCAATACTCATTGTCTTTGTGAGCTTGTGAAGTTAATCCAGGCCCAAAGTTGAAGCAAGGGACGCCCATAGCACTCAACTGAGCAACATCAGTCCATGCTTGCTTGGCTTGAACAGGGAAGTTTAATAATTCACAGGCTTTTGCAAAAAGTTCAGTTTCGTGAACCGTACCTGAAGGAGAGTTATCTTTTATGCTGACTTCTAGGCCATCAACTTTTAAGTTGTTGACGAAGTCTAATACGTATTGCTCAGCTTCTTGCGGAGTTCGCACTGGGGCATAACGGAAGTTGACGTTGGCTTCCCATCTTCCGGGAATAGAAGTACGACCGGGAGTGCAGCTTTCTTCTGTAATAGAGAACACATCGAAAAAATCACAGCCAAAGACTTCGTGCTTGACTGGCTCAAGTTCAGCCATCGCTGAAATAAAGGGTAGAGCTTTATAAAAAGCGTTTTCACCATTCCAAGGACGCGCGGAATGGCAAGCCATTCCCGTGCTCACCACTCGAGCATGTAAACTGCCGCAGCAACCAATTTGGATGGTATTGTCAGTAGGTTCTCCTACAATCGCTAGGTCAATACTTTTGAAGAAATCTGGGTACTCACCAATTAAGTCGTAAAGCCCATTATCTTCCATTTTTGTACCTTCTTCACGTGAGTAGATGACAATGCTGATACGTGAACGTTTAAGGATTTCTTCGTGGTTATCTGCTGTGATACGAAAAAAAGCGGCCTCGGCAGCGAGCATGTCTGATCCACCTGCGCCATAAAGTTTATCCCCTTCAATGTGGGGTTTGAACCACTGAGGAACCACGTCTGAATGTCCAACCATAGTAATGTGGGGAAGGTGAGTGTTTTCTTTTCCGAGCTCAATAATGAGACAATCTTTGAATTCACGTATTTCGGGATTCGGAAAGTTGTCTTGTGCAAAATTTTTGATGAAAGCCGTCAATTCTTGTTCATGAAAAGTGGGCGAGGGGATAGAAAGCATTTCTGTGAGTAATTTGATCATGTAAGTAACCTTATATATTGAGTGCGGAGATGCGTTGGGCAATTTCTTCGCATTGATCGAGAGTTGAGCAATAAACCATGCGAATGAAGCCTTCTCCATCTTGACCAAAAGCGGTGCCAGGAGTGAGAACTAAGTGTTGTTCGATGAATAGTTGCATGAGTTGGTCTGAAGTAGTGAATTGTGGGTGAGAGAACCATAAATAAAAGCTGGCTTCTCCACCAAATATGTTAAAGCCTTTTTTCTCTAAAGCTTCACGGATGATTTTTTGTTTGACTTTGTATTCTTCTGAAAAATCTTTGGGGTGTTGGTCATCATCCCATGCTGCTATGGCGGCATCTTGGATAAAATCGGGGGTGCCAACTCCTAATGCAGGACGCATGAGCAAGATTTTCTTCATTAGTTCCGTGTTTGAACTGAGCAGAGCACCAGAACGAAAACCAGTCATGTGAGATCGTTTTGATAAGGAGCGAATGCAGAGCCAATTTTGACTCTGAGGAAAGTCGAGTATGGAACTAGGGAGTTCTCCATAGAAGATATCGTTATAGCATTCGTCTGAGCATACCAAAAAGTCATGCTTCTCGGCGAGAGATAAAAGTTTTTCTAAGTATTCTTTAGATGCAATAGCACTGGTGGGATTATGTGGGGAATTTATCCAGAAAATTTGGCATTTATCCCATTCATCTACCGGTATTGCATCTAAATCTGGGAGAAAGTTGCTTTCTCGGGATACTGGGAGTTCACGAAAGGGGATATTGAATAGCCCAGCACTTGAGGCGTATACGGGATAGGATAGGGAAGGCGCCCAGATTTCTTGACCTTCAGACCAATCGAAAAGTAAAGCTAAATGAAAGACGGCTTCTTTTGATCCATTAGTTGAGCATATTTGTGTGTCTGGGTCAAGTTCTATTTTATGATTGCGATAGGCCCAATCAGAAATGCTTTTTCGCAAAGGGACCTTGCCTTTGAATGATGGATATTGGGAGATTTTGCGATTCTCCAAACTTTTATCCAAACTTTTATATGCCTCGGCATAGGTTCGTTCCACTGGGTCGCCAATAGTTAAGTTGATCACATGGTGACCATCAGCTTTGAGCTGGTTTGCCAAGTTATGGTACTTGCTCAAAGAGTATTCGTTTTTGCTACTGAGATAAGAATTGTATTTCATGAAATTGAATGTGCCCGTAAAAACTTAAATTAATTACTTCAAACATAGAGCGAACTGTGTTTTTTCAAGAAAATTATGATTTTTTCTTCAATCTTACTGGATAAGGGAAAGAGTGGGAGTATTATCCTCCCACACGGCGCGATAGCCAAGCGGTTAGGCAGGGGTCTGCAAAACCTTTTAGATCGGTTCGACTCCGATTCGCGCCTCTTAAAAAATCCTTAGAATTTCGGTTTTAAGGATTTTTTTGTGTCTAGAGAAAAAGTGTGTTGTGAAAGTCGAGGGGGGTATTTAAAGTGCGCTTAGTGTACTAAGACGAGCGGAAATAAAAAGCCTCAGTGAATTCACTGAGGCTTACGGGCTGCTGAGAACTAAATTATTTAGTTTTAAATACTGAAGCAGGTAGTCCTTCTTTATTGTAGAGGTTAGCACTTTTGGCATTTGCTGCCCATGCATAGCGTACTTCTACAGGCTTAGAAATTTCTGGATGAGAAACCTCAACTTGATTTTTTGAAATTATTTTTGCTGTGGCCCATTTCCAGACATTATCAGCACCTTTGATTTGGAAGTGCTGTAATTCTTCTTTAACTTCGACAACGGGATCAAGTAAAACTTTCTTTCCTGTCATTAGGCCAGAGCCGACATGATCAAAATCGATGATGATTTTCGAGCCTGAAATAGTACTAGATTTGTAGAGAGGGCCACTATGAGCTGGAAGTTTTTTGCCATAGCTTTTTGCAAGAGCCCAAAGAGAAAGGCGTTTACCAGCATCGACTTTGTTATGAGGGTGGATATCGTTAGCTTCACCAATATCATTGAGTACAGCTATACCTGTATTAGGGACAGTAAGCGCTGTTAGCAATTGTTGATTAATCACATTAACCCAACCGTCATTATCGACTGGCTGTTCTACTGGATTTCTAAATTGAGCGAGTTGGCAGAAGTAGAAGTCTAGACGATCTTGCTTCCATGCAGTTCTCCAACCTTCGATTAAAGCAGTGAAATGTTTTTGATAATTTTCGTTTTGGTATTTGGCATTTGATTCACCCTGGTACCAAATAGCGCCCTTGACTGCATAGGGGACGAGAGGAGCAATCATGCCATTGTAAAGCGTAGAAGGGATGCGATTGCTTTTTGCTGGATCGGCAAGCATGCGCGGTTTGCGCTGATTAAATTTTTTGCCTTTTTCTTTAGCGACTTTTTTCTTTTCTTCCCATTCGAGTAATTGTTTTTTGTGTAATTCTTTAGCTTTTTCAGGAGTCCACCACTTGTTAGCTTTATCGAGTTTAGCAACTTTTTCTGCAACATAAAAGTTTTTGAGTTCCTCGTTAGTTTGGTATTTAGCCATGGGAACCCAAGGTTCTACTAAAGTGCCGCCCCAAGCGCATTTAATGAGTCCAACGGGAACGTTGAGGGACTTGCGAAGTTCGCGAGCAAAGAAATAGCCTGTAGCAGTGAAATTGATACTGTTGGCAGGTGCGACAGGAAGCCAGTTGCCATTAATGTTTTTTAATTCAGCATCTGGAGAAACTTCTTTTTTAACTTCGATTTGACGGAAAAGTGGGTCATTTGCCGTTTCGATTTCTTTTTTTACGTATTCAGATATAGGATTGTAGAAAGGGTCACGAGCAGGCTTTGTAAGTTGTGTGAGCTTCCAGTCCATGTTTGACTGGCCCGAGCAGATCCAAACTTCGCCAACCAAGATGTCTTTGACGGTAATAGATTCAGCGCCACTTTTTACGCTAAGTTGACGTGATTCTTCTGAGGCGGAAAGCGAATCTAATTTAATCATCCATTTACCATCAGAATCAGCTTTAGTGCTTTTTGTTTGTCCTGCAAATGAGACTTCGATCTCTTGTCCAGAGTCAGCCCAACCCCAGATAGGGACGGCTTGGCCACGTTGAAAGATGGCGCCATCAGAAAAGAGTTGGTGAAGTTTAATTTCAGCAGAGAGCTGGAATGAGCAGAAGAGGGCAAAGATTGCCATAAGAAGTTTATTCATGTGTGTCCTATTCTTAATTTTTATTAGTAGTGTTATAGGTATTATGTTTGTCAGAACTCAAATCTTACAAATTTTATAAAAAAAGACTAAAGTTTTATCTTAGCCTTAATTAAGTAGAAAATTACATTTTGTAATCTTCAAATAACCATGTGGATAGGTAGCGTTCACCAGTGTCAGGTAAGATACATACGATTTTTTTACCTTTGTTTTCGGGACGTTTTGCCAATTCGAGAGCAGCAGTCATTGATGCACCGCAGGAAATCCCACAGAGAATGCCTTCTTTTTGCGCAAGTTGACGAGCGGTTTCGCCAGATTGTTCATCGTTTACCTTGATAACTTCATCCAGTAATTCAGGATTCATGACACCTGGGATGAAGCCTGCGCCAATGCCTTGGATCTTGTGTTTGCCTGGGCCTTCACCACTAAGTACGGCAGATGTTTCAGGCTCAACAGCAACGATTTTTACATTTGGTACTTCTTTTTTGAAAGTTTTAGCACAACCAGTGATAGTGCCACCTGTACCAACACCTGCTACAAAGAAATCGAAGTCGCCGTTCATGTCGGCAATGATTTCTTTAGCCGTAGTTACTTCGTGAATTGCGGGATTGGAGGGATTCTCGAATTGTTGTGGAATCCATGCACCATCGATGTCTTCTGCGAGTTCCGCAGCTTTGTTAATAGCTCCTTTCATGCCATCAGCACCAGGAGTAAGGACGAGTTCAGCGCCAAAAATTCGCATGAGCTGACGACGTTCGACTGACATAGAGTCAGGCATGCAGAGAATGAGTTTATAGCCGCGAACAGCGCAAGTCATGGCAAGGCCAATTCCCGTATTCCCTGAAGTGGGTTCAATCACAGTCATTCCGGGTTTGAGTGTGCCGTTGGCAATGGCATCATCAATCATAGCTTTTGCAATACGATCTTTTACACAAAAACCAGGGTTTGAGGATTCTGTTTTTGCATAAACTTCTGCATAGGCACCCTCGGTGAGTTTGTTGATTTTTACAAGTGGTGTGTTCCCACATAGTTCGAGTACGTCGTTGGCTTTCATTTTCTATCTCTCCTATAGTTGATGAGTTCTTGCGTAAGGTATGAATCTTTTTGGATAGCGCCGAGGCTAAAGTGACTAAAGCCATGTACCATGGGGTCATATTCGCAGCGTTTCATTTGATTGATGAGTTCTTTGGGATCAGTGCGCCATGAAGCTAATCCGGGGACTAACTTTTTGTTAAGAGGATTTTGCTGCTTCCACCAATTGAGTAATGAGGAAAAGCGTTGTTGTGGCGCTGATTCGGGCCAATAGAGCTGTGGTGAGAGGTAATCAACCCAGCCTTCTCGAAGCCACCTGCGACTATCGCAAGCTAATTTGTCAAACGCGCTGGTGCCTTTGACGTCTCTAGGGTAGCCTGGTTTCCAAATGCCAAAGGGACTAATGCCAAATTCTAATTTAGGTTTGAGACGTTTAAGTCCTTTGTGAAGACTGTAGATTAATGTGTTGACTTGATGTCGACGCCACATCTCACGGTCCATCACTTTACTAGGCTTGGTTTTTAGATAAGCACTGTATTCTTTGTGGTCGGGAAAACCTGTGGGAGGTAAGAAATCTTTATATGGGTAGAAGTAGTCATCTAAATGGATACCGTCAAGTTTATAACGGCGTGCACAGTCAAGTATGACTGTTTGAACGTATTGGCGCACGGCTTTAGAGGATGGATTTAACCAGACATAACCTTTTTTTAAAGGTATGCACCAAGCTTTAGCTTTGCGCTGGAGTGAGTTGTGTGCGAGCGGTTCTTTTACAGTTGGGTGTTGAACTCGATAAGGGTTAAACCAAGCATGTATTTTGAGTTTGCGCTTATGGCATTCATCAATCCAATATTGCAGTGGGTCATAACCCGGATATTTGCCTTGGATACCCGTCAAGCGATCCGACCAAGGTTCAAATGCCGATTTATACAGGGCATCGCCATGAGGGCGTACCTGAAAGATAATCGTGTTGAGTCCAAGTTGAACGGCGAGATCTAAGAGTTTTCGACATTCCATTTGTTGTTGAGTAACACTTAATCCTTTGGCGCTAGGCCAATCGGTGTTGGCAACAGAGGCAACCCAAGCAGCACGCATTTTAGATTGCCCCATTAGAGGACTGATCATGAGGCCAAGAAGACATAGAAATACAGCTCTCAAAAGGTTCTTTTGTTTTGAGGTTTGTACACAAGTCGCCATGTTCTAAACTTGTGTAGCTTCGCAAAGTTGATCAAGTATGCGAAGTGCGTAGCCACTATCGATGGATTTTTTAGCAAGTTCAATACCTTCGCTAAGACTGTCGGCTTTACCCGATGAATAAATTCCTGCGCCTGCATTGAGCAAGACAGCATCGCGATATGCGGATTTATCACCTTTTAGTAATGTGCGTAAAGCATCGGCATTATATTGGGGCTCACCGCCTTGGATATCATTTAATGAGGCCATTTTAAGGCCGAAGTCTTCAGGGCAGATTTGATATTCCTTGATCTGATCACCTTGGACTTCAAAAACTTTTGTGGGTGCACAGATCGAAATTTCATCCATGCCGTCACAGCCATGAACAAATAGCATGTGATCGACGCCAAGGACTTTTGCGCTTTCCGCTAAAACCTTGCAGTATTGTTCTGAGTAAACACCAATTAATCCGCGACGTACACCTGCGGGGTTGCACATGGGGCCGAGTAGATTAAATAGGGTTCTAACGCCAAGGGTTTTGCGTACCTCTATCGTATGTTTAACCGCAGGGTGAAGAAGTGGAGCAAAGAGGAAAGTCATACCGATTTCTTCTAGGCATTGGCTCATTTTTTCTGGAGTTATTTGAGTGTTGATGCCAAGGTGACTCAGTACGTCGGCACTACCTGATTTACTGGAGAAAGCTCGGTTTCCGTGCTTAGCTACGCTTACACCTGCACCAGCAGCGACAAAAGCTGAGCTCGTTGAAATATTGAAAGTGTGATGTCCATCACCACCCGTTCCAACAATATCGATAGCATTGGAGTCTTGGCACTTAACTTTGACGGCACCTTCACGCATGACTTGAATACAGGCAGCGAGTTCTTCAGCAGTTTCGCCCTTTGTATGCATTGCGGTTAGCCATCCAGCTTTAAGGATATCGTTAGTTTCGCCACGGAAAATCTCTTGCATGATTTTACGTGTGAGTTCGGAAGTTAAATTGCGGCCAGCGCAAATTTCATTAATAGCAGTTTTGATTGAGTCAGACATGGTCACCACAGCGAGTTATCATTGGAGAATAAGCGGAAAGAGTTCGTCCCATAGCTTTGTGATTGTTAATGTCGACGCGCAGTGCGAAGAAATCACCAGAGTAGATGGGGTAGGGGTACTGACCATCTTCACCTTGGAAGAGTTGACCAAGTATATAGGAAATATCGGGTTCGTGTAAAATAACCAAGGCTGCTTGTTGATTTTTTGGATCAAAAGTGGAGAGGCAATTGAGAACATCGCTTAAGCCTGCTCCTGGGAGTAAGCTAGTGTCCATGTGGACGGGGATATCTCCAAAAGCATCTGAGATTATTTCTCCACTCATCCGTGAGCGATTGAAGGGGCCAGTGAAAATTCCGTGAGGGTGATAATCCATTTTTTTCATAAATTCACTTACGGCAAGGATGTCGCGTTTACCGGGGCCTGATAAGGGTCTTTCAGCATCGTACTGAACATTAGATTCTTCTAGAGCTAAGGCGCGACCGTGTCGCATGAGATAAAGGTACATCTTATTTTGCTCTCCTATTTCGAACTAAATTTTAATTCTATTTCTTTCATAATGTGGTTAAAGTAATCAACACCTGCCACACTATCAGAAATTTCCATTTGAAGGATGGCGGCAATTATGCGACCGTTTTCTTCCCAAAAATACATGTGATCAATATATTGGACACCATTTCTCAAGGAGCGTACTTCCTTGCCATCAATGAAGACCTTTGGTTTGGGGCTGTATTTAATATCTCTTGAAGGTGGGCTTTTGAGTGTATACTCCATGGCTTCATAATTTTCTATAATTGAATTAACCACATACTTTTTTGTGGGCTCTAGTTTAGTGCCTGGTTTATAGACTTGGATCATAATACTTGGAGTTAACTCACTTTTGAAGCGGTAGATGTTACAGTCTTTTTCACGATTTTTACTAAGGTTCAAGTCACGGGAGTAAGAAATTCTGACATCTTGATCTTCATAGTTTTGGAAGAGGTTTTTGTGCATGCTGACTTTGAGTTCTTTGCCATCAGCAGTTTTATAAACACCTTCTTCATTTTCATTGAGAGGGATTTCTTGGCCTTCGATGAGTACAGTATAATTACGTCTATTCTTCTTGCTTTCTACGGCAATTTCGCGCTGATAAATATTGATAATAAATAAAGGTTGTATATACCAGGCACCACCTACTTTACTGATGTGAATGGGGAAGCCGTATTCGATCATTTTGACACGTGCAATCTGATGTCGCTTAGTAATCATATTTTCATTTACGGAGAAAACCTTGCCATTCCAACGAAAGTTTTCACCTTCCTTGAGCCAATCAATATCGAGCTTGCTCAATTCGCGTTTGAGTTGATCTCTTTCTGCTTCATTCTTTTTTTCGCCAGTCCAAAGAACTTTGAGGTTGTGATGGTCGAGGCATAGAGCACGAAGGTTAGCTTCGTTTTTGTCGATCAAGGCATGGACAAAGCGTCGGACAAGTAATTCTGTTTCGGGCATTTTATCTTGCGCAGTGGCAAGTGAACACAAGAATGAGAAAAACAGTAGTACTCTAACTTTCTGCATAAATGGAACTCCAAGATTAATTCAATTCGTAGAACTTAATTGCGATTTATATTTTTGTTAGTCCACCTACATTGCTAGTAGATTATAAATAATATTTTTCTTCATAAGGTGAGGCATAATTGTCGAATAAGCTATCAGATCCAGGTATTTATTTCCGTTGTAACTTCTGTTATAGCAATTTAAATGCGGAACAAGCTTTAGTGAAAACCAAAATTGCTTGCCCCCATTGTCACCGTCGTGTCACAGTGCCGAAGCCCTCTCTGGGTAGAGGACACCTAATGAAAGACTGGGAAGTTGTGCGCCTTTTGGGACAGGGGTCCATGGGTGAGGTCTATGAAGTAGTTGATAGCGCGGGGCATAAAGGGGCTATGAAAATAGTTCACCAAGACTGTATGAGTGAAGACGAGACTCGTTATTTACAAGAAGAAGCGCAAATCCTACTGAAGTTGAGGCATAAAAACCTAGTTAGAGTCGAAGAAGCGGGTTTCGATGATTTACAATACTTTTTTGTGCAGGATCTAGTTGAAGGTAGAAATGTTGATTTAACTTTGAAAAAATATGGAGCATTGAAGTTGGTCGAAGCTTTGCGGATTTGTCGAGATGTGGCATCAGCAATGGACTATTTATGGCGAGAAGGCAAGATTATTCATCGCGATATTAAACCTGAAAATATTATGTTAAGTCGAGAAGGGGTGGTCAAGCTCATGGATCTAGGCATCGGCTTAACCCAAGAGCAGATTCAAAAAGAAGGTTTTGGGGCTGGGACACCTTATTACATGAGTCCAGAAATGATTCAAAAACCATCGGCATGTGATTTTCGTAGCGATATATATTCTCTGGGAATAAGTTTAGTTGAAATGCTGACGACGCAAAAGCCCTATATGGCAGCAGGTCGTGAGGCTGTATTTGATAAGATTCTGACTGAGAATGTAAATTTACAGCAGTTAAACTGTAGTAGGGAAACTAAAGATTTTGTAGCTAGGATGATTAATCGCAATGTCAAAAAGCGTCCTTCATCCTGGAGTGAATGTGTTCAATTTTTTGAGACTTTGATTAAATTAGAGAATCAGGGTTCATCTAGAAAAGAGCATCAATACGTTTATGATTTAGCTGAAGATAAAACCTTTTCCATACAGTATTACCTGACTTTATTCGCTTTCTTTATCTTCTTATTTACCCTGATTTATTTTTTGTTTTAGAGCTGAGGAATCTCAGCTCTAATAAGGGTCTTATTTTTGTGGCTGAGCCTTCTTTTGCGCGATCATTTGAGTGATCTGCTTTTTTATGTTTTTGGCCATGGAGGCACTTTGGCTATTGGCATCTATTGCAATCACTTCATCCATGAGTTTGTCAGCTATTTGCAAAACACCTTCTTTTCTAGGATCATAGCATTTCAGTTTAGCTAAGAGCGCTTTCTGTTTATTTTCGCCACTTAATTGATGTTTGCTAATAAAGTCATCTACCATTTTTTCTGCTTTGGAAATGTCGCCTTGTCGAGCAATTTGAACCACTTGTCCAGCTAATGCTTTAAGCGAACTTTTTAGTTCGTAGGCTTTTTTGAAACCAGTTGTGTCTTCAGGGTCTGCAGCAAAAATCATTTCCATTTCAGCTTTATAGTGAGAGTTGAGTTCTTGTGGAATGGACTCAAGTGCGATAGCAAGTTTTTTTGCTTGTGCAATACCAGAAGTTTTTTTAGCCTCAGCGAAAGCTTGTTTAATTTTCTGACCCTGTCCAAGTAATTGAGTTAAGTGCTTGTTGTAAGTAGCGGGTCCTCCAGCTTGGTAGCCTGTTTTGGCAAAGGGACGCCCCTCTGCATCCATGACTAATATGGTGGGGTAGCCTTGTATTTGATAAGTGTTTTTAAGCTTTTCATTTTGTGCCTTTATTTCATCGCTCTGCACTTTTTTTTGTGGGTAGTCGATTTCTACAAGTATGAAGTGCTGATTGGCAAAATCACTGAACTCTTTGTGATCAAAAACTTCTTCTTTGAGTCGGATACACCAACCACACCAATCAGTACCAGTGAAATCTACGAGAAGAGCTTTGTTTTCTTTGCTAGCCTTTTGTTTAGCAGCTTCGAAATTTGTTTCCCAGCCATCACCTCCAGCGAATAAATTTAGAGATAAAAATAGACAAAGTGCGAGAGATAAAAACTTTTTCATAGACAATCCTTAGTTTTGTTTATACCCATAATAGGCTTGAGATCGTGAAATATCACTTAGAAATCAAGGCTTTTAATTGGTTCTTCACGGATTTGCGTGATTTGCAATAATTAGTAAAAAAGTCGTTCTCATGATTAAGTTTGATTTACCACAATTAAACAAAATAAAGAGAACGACTTATGTTAACAGATAACTTCCTTTCAAATTTTTGGCAAGGTTTCGCAGTTGAAGATTTTTATATAGATAGAGATAAACTTAGAATTAAGCTTATCCCTCATAAAACGGCTTGCTGCGGACGTTGTGGCCTCATGGGCAATTCTATTCATGATATAAGCGAACGTAAGGTACGTGATTTATCATGTTTCGAATATAAAACATATCTAATAATACAAGTACGTAGAGTTAACTGCTTAGTATGTGGAGTAAGAACTGAGCACATACCGTGGCTAGCACCTTATTCTAGGGTGACAAAACGATTGAAGAATTATACTGAAGCTTTGTGCCGCATTCTTCCCATAAGTCATGTCTCGAATCTTTTAGGATTACATTGGACAACGGTAAAGGATATTGATAAGGGGCGTTTAATTCGTGAAGTTACAGAGCCAGATTATAGTAGAATCAAGCAGCTTGTAATGGATGAATTCGCTCTACACAAAGGTCATCGTTACGCAACTGTGATTGCTGATGCAAATACACAGCAGGTTCTATGGATTGGAGAAGGGAGGGCCAGGAAAAATATTCGACCTTTCTTTGAAGAACTCGGTGAGTACTGTCAGAATATTGAAGCAGTAGCAATGGATATGAATACATCTTTTGATTTGGAAGTGAAAGAACACTGTCCACACGCCGAGGTCGTTTATGATCTGTTTCATGTAATAGCAAAATATGGGCGTGAAGTTATTGATCGAGTTCGTGTAGATCGAGCTAATGAGTTGAAAGAGGACAAAAAAGCGAGAAAAGTAGTCAAGCAAGGACGCTGGTTATTACTGAAAAATAAATCTAATCTTCGCGGTTCTCAAGAAATTAAACTTCAAGAATTACTACAAGCCAATAAGCCTCTCGCTGTTGTTTACATGATGAAGCAGGCCTTAAAAGATATATGGTTTTGTCCCACAGTTAAAGAAGCCTTTAATAACTGGAGGTATTGGTTTAAGCAAGTGAAAGAATCAGGAATAAAGCCTCTTGAAAATTTTGCGAGAAAATTAAGACCCTACGTACGAGGCATTTTAGCATCCTCTAAGTTTCCATTAAACACAAGTGTTCTTGAAGGTATGAATAATAAAATCAAAGTAATCAAAAGAATGGCATACGGTTACAGAGATAGTACATACTTTTTCTTGAAAATCAGGGACGCCTTTCCCGGAAAACCGTGAAGAACCTTTTAATTTAAATTTAATATAAGGCGATGGATAATGGGGTACTTGCTTATGAATGTGACTATGTAAGTAATTTAAAGAGCTTGCTCATTTTGTTACATTAATGTAAATAATTATATATATCTTACATAAGTGTAGATATTGTATTATGAGGTGTTACTTTCATTCTTGTTTTTATAACTTGTATAAAATTTGGAAAAGTCATGGCCGTACAAGAGAAAGTTTTAGTTGATAAAAAAGAATTAGTTAAATTCATGCTTCAAGAGCAGCAAGAATTAACGGTGGTTTCTGACTTTGCACAGAAACATGAAAATCAAGAAATCCCACTTCAGCAGGAATACTACGAAAGTCTCATACCATTGAGTAAGCCAGGAGAAGGTGAGCAGTATGCTTTTAAAGTTAATTTGGATGCATGTACAGGTTGTAAAGCTTGTGTAACGGCATGTCATAGCCTTAATGGTTTGGATGAAGATGAAACTTGGCGATCTGTCGGTTTATTAAGGGGTGGGAGCACAGAGGAAGCGCAACAACAGCATGTGACAAGTGCCTGCCACCATTGTTTAGAGCCAGCTTGTTCTGAGGGCTGCCCTGTTAATGCCTACGATAAAGATGAAGTTACGGGGATTGTGAAACACTTGGATGACCAATGTATAGGTTGTCAGTACTGTATTTTGAAATGCCCTTATGAGGTTCCTCAGTATAATAAACGTATGGGGATTGTGCGTAAATGTGATATGTGTACAGATCGCTTGGCAGTAGGGGAAGCGCCTGCTTGTGTGCAGGCTTGTCCTACCAAAGCGATTAGTATTCAAGTCGTCAATCAAGAGGAAGTTTTGGCTGGATCGATGGATAGTACGGTTGTTCCTGGTGCGCCAAATTCCGAGTTTACACAACCAACAACAAGGTTCGAGAGTGATAAACCTTTGTCAAAGAATATGTTGGGTAGTGATTATTATTCCATTAAACCACAACACTCGCACCCACCACTCGTGGGGATGTTGGTTCTGACGCAACTTTCTGTCGGCGCATTTTGTGTGGATACCCTATTTAATTTATTGAATGAAAATGCACTCATAAATGAAATGCAGGGCTTTCACTCGATAGTGGCATTAGCTTTGGGGATATTAGCTCTTAAAGTTAGTATTCTTCACTTGGGACGCCCGCAATTTGCTTTCCGTGCCTTTTTGGGTCTCAGGACATCTTGGTTGAGTCGTGAGATACTGGGTTTCAGTGTTTTTGCGGGACTCGCAACCCTGTACGCGGCTTTGTTTTGGCTGCCACAGATTGAAAATATCATTGGAATAGCCTTGCCAGAGTTCTTGAAAGGGGAGAGCTTGCGTTTGCAGTTGAGTTTAGCCGTGGCCGTGAGTGGAATTATCGGTGTTATTTGCTCGGTGATGGTTTATGATGACTGTAAAAAGGAGCTTTGGCGCGGGTCTATTACGGGTCTTAAGTTTTTTGGTTCGAGTATTGTTCTTGGTTTGAGTACGATTGCATTGGCTTCTTTAGTTGGTGTGTACTTTATTAAGCCGGAGTATGCCACAGAAGTTGCCAAAGTTTATAGTGCTAACCTAGCGATTTTGATTATTATTGCGAGCTTCGCAAAAATGGCATGGGAAGGAGCGATTTTCCGTCATTTAAAGTCGAAAACTTACTCAATGGAAAAACGCTCAGCAATGTTGATGACTAACCATTTGTTAACGGCGACGCGTTTACGTTATCTAGCGGGCTTTGTTGGTGGGGTGGTATTGCCTTTGTTTCTTTACAATATGAGCCAAGAGCAATCAATAGAACTGAGACAATTAATGCATATGCTTTGGGTAGCAGGAGGGATTTTTGTTCTGACCCTAGTGGGTGAATTAAGCGAGCGTTTCTTGTTCTTTGCCGCAATTGTCAGTAAGAAAATGCCGGGAGATGTATAATGAGTAGCAATCTTAAAGAAAAAATTAGTCATGTCATTCGTCAATGGGAAGGGCCTTTAACCAAAGAACTCCTGCGTGAGCCTGCAAAGTATGGTCTTGGACAAGTGCCAGAGAAATTGGTGCCAGATTCCACAACAACTTTAGTTTGTGGTTTTTGTTCGACTGGTTGCGGTTTAAATTTACATTTAAAAGATGGTGAAGCAGTTAATTTAACTCCCGATACAAAATATCCTGTTAATTTAGGGATGGCCTGCCCCAAGGGTTGGGAAGCCTTAGCTCCGTTGAATGCCAATGATCGTGCCAAATCTCCCATGATTCGCATAAAGAATGGCAAATTAGTTGATGTGGATTGGGATAGTGCCATGAAGCGCATGGTGAGTGAGTTTAAGCAGGTTCAAAGCAAGTATGGTGATGAATCAGTTGCCTTCATTAGTACGGGGCAAATTGTTTCTGAAGAAATGGCCTTTTTAGGTGCGCTGACAAAGTTTGGCATGAATATGATTCACGGCGATGGAAATACACGCCAATGCATGGCGACTGCCGTTGTGTCCTATAAACAGTCTTTTGGTTTTGATGCTCCTCCATACACCTATAAAGATTTTGAAGAATCGGATGTTATTGTTTTGGTTGGATCTAATTTATGTATCGCACACCCAATCATGTGGGAACGCGTCGCAATGAATAAAAACAATCCTGAGATCGTGGTGATTGATCCTCGTAAAACCGAGACAGCCGTTGCGGGTACACAGCATTACCCCATTGCGCCAAAATCTGACTTGGCTTTCTTTTATGGTCTCGCGAACCTTTTGATTCAACAGGGGCATATCAAGCAAGATTATATTGATAAATACACCAATGGTTTTGATGGCTTTGTGGAACATGTAAAAGCCTACACACCCGAAAAAGTGGAAGAGGCAAGTGGCATAAACCCAGAGCAATTACAAAAGCTAGTCGATACAATTGCAGCAGGGAAATGCGTGTCATTTTGGTGGACAATGGGAGTGAATCAGAGTCATGAAGGTGTGCGAGTTGCGCAATCATTAATTAATATTGCTTTGATGACGGGGAATATTGGTCGTCCGGGAACAGGGGCAAACTCAATAACGGGGCAGTGTAATGCCATGGGTTCACGCCTTTTTAGTAATACAACTAATCTTCTCGGAGGGCATGATTTTGCGAATGAAACACATCGTGAAAAAGTAGCGGATATAACGGGTGTGCCAGCCGAATCTATCCCCACGAAATTAGGCTGGGCCTACGATCAAATTATTGATGGGATTGCCGAGGGTAAAATCAAAGCTCTTTGGGTGATTGCAACGAATTCTGCACATAGTTGGATTAATCAGCAAAGTTTTCGTGATGTAGTGAAGAAATTAGATTTTCTTGTGGTGCAGGATATGTACCACACGACCGAAACTGCGGAGATCGCAGATATGATTTTGCCTGCTGCATCATGGGGTGAAAAAACGGGGACCTTTATCAACTCTGAGCGCCGTTATAGTATGGTGAAAAAGGTTAAAAAAGCTCCGGGGCAAGCTTTGTCAGACTTTAACATATTTAAATTAGTGGCGCATTATTGGGGTTGCGATGAGATGTTTAAAAAATGGACGAACCCTGAGGCTGTTTTTCAAATGCTTAAGCAATGTACGAAAGATCAGCCCTGTGATATTACAGGTATCAAAGATTATCAAATGATTGATAGTTCTGGTGGTATTCAGTGGCCCTTGCCT
This sequence comes from Lentisphaera marina, assembly GCF_028745505.1. Lineage (GTDB taxonomy): Bacteria > Verrucomicrobiota > Lentisphaeria > Lentisphaerales > Lentisphaeraceae > Lentisphaera > Lentisphaera marina. The sequence continues at coordinate 1,093,182 of NZ_JAQZZL010000001.1, forward strand.
GAAGGCGAAGATTTAGTAGAGCATGAACGACGCTTGTTTGCCGACGGAAAGTTTCACCATCCCGATGGCAAAGCTAAATTTCTTTATGAAGAACCCCGTAAACCCTTAGAGGTTCCTTGCCAAGAATACCCCACCTGGTTATTGACTGGTCGTGGGACTTCATCGCAATGGCATACTCAGACTCGAACGAAAAAATCTAGTGTTCTAACTAAGCTTTACCCAAAAGATATTTATGTAGAAATTAATGCTAAGGAAGCTCGTAAACTTAAGATCGAACCCTCCGAATGGGTGTGGGTAAAATCGCGCCGCGGTAAGTTGAAGGCTCGTGCTTGTCCAACTTATCACGTTCAAGAAGGCCAGGTCTTTATCTCCATGCATAACCCCGAATGCAATTATCTAACCTTTCCAGCTTTTGATCCCTATTCGCGTCAGCCATCTTACAAAGCTTGCGCGGTCAAAGTATCCAAGATGGAGTACTGGGAAAAGTAATTTAAAATGGCTTTTCAATAAGTATAAAAAAAGGCGCTCGATGTGAGCGCCTTTTTTAGTGTTTGCGCCCACCGAAGTGGGCGCGATGTCTGAAGATTTAGTCTTCGGAATCTTCTTTAGGTTCTTCGGAGCTTGCTTCGCTTGGCTCTTCGGATTCTGTTGAATTTTCAGCAGTTTCTTCTTTGACGATAGGATTACCATCTTCATCGAGTTCAACTGGGGCTACGATGGGGTTGCCATCTTCGTCCAATTCTTCTTCTTTCTTGTCGCCTTCGACTTCGACAACGCGAGAGGCAGAGATGATGAGGTCAGAAGATTTTTTGAACTTCATGATAGTCACGCCCTGAGAAGCACGTCCGAGTGAACGGATGGGTTCAGCAGAGATGCGAACCATGAGGCCTTCCATAGTGGTCATGATGATTTCGTCAGTATCTTCGATCATCATCACTTCAACGACATAGTCATCTTCTTTGAGTTTGATGTTACGTACACCTTTGGCACCACGTTTAGTGAGGCGGTAGTCATCGACACAAGAGCGTTTACCCATACCTTTCGCAGTGACAACGAGGATGTCTTCACTTTCTTCAACAATTGACATCGCAACAACTTTATCTGATTCTGAAAGGCGGATACCACGGCAACCACGAGTTACGCGACCTTGGGTTCTACAATCAGATTCTTTGAAGTGACAAGCAATACCTTCACGTGTTGAAAGGATGATCTTTTTGTTGCCATCAGTAAGTTTGGCTTCAATGAGGTCATCGTCTTCGTCGAGTACGATTGCTTTAATTGGTTTTTTACGCATGTTTTTGAAGGCAGCGAGTGCAGTCTTCTTAACAACACCATTGCGAGTCGACATCATGATGAAGCGATCTTCGTCATCGACTTTGTCGACAGAGATCATAGCGCGGACATATTCACCTTTCTCAAACTCGAGGAGGTTAACCATGGCTTTACCTTTTGAAGTACGTTGCGCTTCTGGGATATCATAGACTTTGAGCCAGTGCATGCGACCAAGGTTTGTAAAGAACATGATGTAGTCGTGTGTGCAAGCCGTAGTGAGTTGCTTCACGAAATCATCGTCCTTAGTTTCCATGCCTTTGACACCTTTGCCACCGCGGTTTTGAGTACGGTAGATCTCCGTTGGTACACGTTTGATGTAGCCTTCGTTGGAGATTGTGATCGTTGCAGAAGCACGAGCAATAAGGTCTTCGTAGTTAATGTCGCGTTCACCTGGGCGCATTTCTGTACGACGCTCGTCGGCAAATTTGTCACGAACTTCAATGAGCTCTTCTTTCACTACGTCGAGACGCATTTGGCGATTTGCCAAGAGTTCGCGATAGTGAGCAATGCGTTTCATGAGTTCTTCGTATTCAGCAGTTAGTTCGTCGATTGCTAGGCCAGTGAGCTGGCTAAGGCGCATGTCGAGAATGGCTTTTGCTTGTTCGTTAGAGAGTTCGAAGCGTTCTTTGAGTTGGTTATGTGCATCTTCGCGATTAGCAGAGCCACGGATGATTTTGATGACTTCATCAATGTGATCAACGGCTTTGAGTAAACCTTCGAGGATGTGTGCACGGCGTTCAGCTTTTTCGAGTTCAAACTTGATGCGTCGCGTAATGACATCGAGACGGTGGTCAAGGTAAGCTTGAAGAAGTTGTTTGAGGTTGAGTGTCTTTGGCTGTTTGTTATCAACAACTAAGAATTGGCAACCAATTGAAACTGCGAGCTGTGTGTGTTTGTAGAGCTGGTTGAGCACCACTGTTGCCATGGCGTTACTTTTGACGCCGACAACAACACGAATACCGACGCGAGAAGATGATTCATCGTTAAGTGAGGAGATGCCAGTGATAACTTTGTTATTCACTAGGTCAGCAATCTTCTTAACCATATTCTCTTTATTAACTGCGTAAGGGATTTCGGTAATGACGATTTGCTCACGACCGTTCTTTTCGATGATTTCAGCACGACCACGAAGGTGAACACCGCCACGACCAGTTTCATAAAGGCGACGGATGCCGTCGAAACCAATTGAAATACCAGCAGTTGGGAAGTCAGGACCAGGAAGGTGCTGCATCATTTCTTCGATAGTGATCGAAGGTTGCTCGAGTAGGGCTACAGTAGCATTGATGACTTCAGCTAAGTTGTGTGGCGGGATACTAGTCGCCATACCAACACCAATACCTGTTGTACCGTTAACCAAGAGGTTGGGGTAACGAGCAGGAAGTACTGTAGGTTCGTTTTGGCTACCATCGAAAGTAGGTTGCATGTCGACAGTGTTTTTGTCGAGGTCAGTGAGGAGTTCCTCAGCTAAGCGTTCCATACGACATTCAGTATAACGATAGGCGGCGGCAGAGTCACCGTCAATTGAACCGAAGTTACCTTGACCATCGATAAGAACACCGCGCATAGAGAAGTCCTGTGCCATACGAACCATCGTGTCGTATACAGAGCCGTCACCATGTGGGTGGTATTTACCAATAACATCACCAACCACACGAGCACACTTCATGTAAGAGCTGCCCTTTCTGAGGTTGAGTTTGTCCATCGCAAAAAGGACACGGCGCATGCCTGGTTTAAGGCCATCGCGTACGTCTGGGATAGCACGACCAACGTTAACTGACATGGAGTATTGGAGGTAGGCATCCTTGAGGAGGTCTTCAATACCGCTGGGCGTTACTGTGGAGAAATCTTGTTGATTATCGCTCATGGTTTATTCCTTATACATCCAATTCTTTAAGAGTAGTTGAGTACTTCTCGATGAAGTGACGACGGGGTTCAACAATATCGCCCATGAGAAGTGAGAACATGCGTTCTGCTTCGACAGCATCATCCATAGTAACTTGAAGAAGGTCGCGACGCGTTGGGTCCATAGTTGTTTCCCAGAGCTGGTCAGCGTTCATCTCACCAAGACCTTTATAGCGTTGGAGCTTGAGGCCTTGAGAACCTTCGTCTTTAATCGCTTCAAAGAGTTGGATTAGAGTGAAGATTGGCGTGTCGTTATTGCCATCAGTTAAGTTAAAGATCGGATCGGCAAGAGCGTCTTCAGGCTCGAGGAAATGTTTGAGGTTTAGCTTGAGTGTATCAAGTTTCTCGCGGATTTCTTCGATGAGAGTTTTCTCGTGAAGTTCATTGATCTCGATAGATGGGTGAAGTCCAATTTCTTCGGCTGGGGCTTCGTCTTCAACGAGTTCGCCTTCGAGTATTTCACCATCTTCAAGCGCTACGGACTCAGCATCAGTGTCTACAAAAGTAGCAACTGGTTTGAGGCGCTCAGTAGCATCCTCAATGACTTTGGTGAGTTCTTCTTGGCTTTTCGGGAAGTAGATAGAGTAAGTACCATCATCTTCACGAACACCAACGCGGGCGATTGGCAGTGAGCCATCTTCGCCAACGTGCTGAAGGTAAGTCTCTAGAGTCACACCATGATTTTCTAAGCCTTTACCAACCGCAAGTGTGCGCTTGATAATGGCGAGAACATCATTCGTTTCACGTGGAGAGAGAGTGTTTCCTGCAATTTTACTTTCTAGAGTGACTCCGTCGACACCAAGTTCGAGTAGGAAGTTATTGAGCATGGCATCATTTTTGATGTATTCTTCACGCTTACGGCGCACAACTTTATAAAGAGGGGGCTGAGCAACGTAAATGTAACCTGCTTCGATGAGAGGCTTCATTTGACGGAAGAAGAATGTGAGGAGGAGGGTCATAATGTGTGAACCGTCCACGTCGGCATCCGTCATGATAACGATTTTTTTGTAGCGAATTTTAGCAATGTCAAATTCTTGGCCGACACCACAACCAATTGCACTAATGAGTGAACCAATTTCCGTGTTGGCAAAAACTTTATCAATACGTGCTTTTTCAACATTGATAAGCTTACCACGAAGTGGGAGGATCGCTTGAACTTCTGAGTTACGTCCTTGCTTAGCTGAACCACCCGCAGAGTCACCTTCCACAATGAAGATTTCGCATTCATCTGGATCTTTACTGGAGCAACCAGAGAGTTTACCTGCATCGGCGAAGCCCTCGAGAGTGTTAGTTTTGCGAACCATTTGGCGAGCTTTTAGGGCAGCTGCTTGAGCACGGTTGGCCATAAGAGCTTTTTCACAAATGAGCTTCGCTGATTTTGGATTTTCTTCCATGAACTCGCCAAAGCAAGTGTTTACAATGGATTGAACTATGCCGCGAACTTCGCTATTGCCGAGTTTCGTTTTAGTCTGGCCTTCGAATTGAGGCTCGGGAACTTTAACCGAGATAATCGCAGTTAAACCTTCACGAACATCATTACCGGTAACGTTTTTCTCGTTTTTAAATTTAGCTTCGTTTTTCATGTAGGCGTTAACTGTTGTAGTCAAAGCCGCTTGGAAACCAGTTAAGTGAGTTCCGCCTTCAATAGTATTAATATTGTTGGTGTAGGAATAAATGTTTTCCTGGAAACCATCGTGGTACTGGAGTGAAACGTCAGCCGTGACACCATCTTTTTCAGTTGAGAAAGTAACGACATCAGTAACAATTGTTTTGCCTTCGTTTAAGTGCTTGACGAATTCGCCAATACCACCAGGGAAAAAGAAAGTTTCGTGACGTTCGCCATCTTCAGCACGTTCATCAATGAAATTGATGGTTACGCCTGGGTTGAGGAAAGCTAATTCACGAAGTCGCTTGGCTAGGATGTCCCATTTATAGATGCGAGTTTCGGTGAAGATCTCATGGTCTGGTTTGAAGATAACTTCAGTACCATTGATGCTTGATGAGCCGAGAGTTTTTAGCTGAGTTTCAGTCTTACCGCGCTCAAAGCGAATGAAATGAACTTTGCCTTCGCGGTGAACTTTAACTTCCATCCATTCTGAAAGTGCGTTTACACAAGAAACACCAACACCGTGAAGACCACCAGAAACCTTGTAGGAATCTTTGTCAAATTTACCGCCGGCGTGAAGTTTGGTCAATACGAGCTCAACAGCAGGGATACCTTCTTCTTCGTGAACTTTAACTGGGATACCACGACCGTTATCAATAACAGTGACACTGTTGTCGATGTGTAGTTTTACTGTGATGTCGCTACAGTGGCCAGCTAAAGCTTCGTCAATACTGTTGTCCACAACCTCATAGACAAGGTGGTGTAGTCCGCGTTCGTAGGTGTCGCCAATGTACATACCTGGGCGTTTACGAACAGCTTCTAAGCCCTTCATTACCGAGATACTATCAGCGCCGTATTCACCTGCTTGGTTTTCTTGCTCTTCAGACATATATGGGTCTCTTTTTTATTAATACAAAAATGATTAGTGTAGAATGTAAAAAGACTTTACTTTAAAATGACTGTTTTTCTATTGGTATAAGGGTAAGCTTAAGGCTTAAGTAGTGATTAATTGCATAAAAATGGCCTAAAAATCAATTTTATGCCATTTTTACAAAAAATAGGGCTTTGGTAGTTTATGCCCTTTTTGGGCGGTTTAAGGCAAAAGTGCTATTCGCATTAGTTTTTTGGCTCGAATAAGTCGTGTGCAATTTTCAAGGCTTCGAGGACGTGTTCAGGGTTATGATGGTTTTGGAGTGCAGTGAGCAGTTCCTGTTCAGGTATGTTGTTAGCTTTTTCTCCAGGGAACCAATGATCTTTTTGCCCTAGTAAAGCATAGCGCATTATACCATAGGCATTCATATCCAAAGCCGTTGCTAGGTTGTAGAAGCGAAGAATGTCATAGGTGTTGATTTGCCCTGGCGTTTGAAGTGTTTCTGGGAGTTCTTTATCCCAATTATCTGACCATTTTTTTCCGAGTTTTTCGTCTATCTTCTTAGAGATTTTCTGTGCTATATTATTGACTGTTTGACGATCTTCTAGATGAGGAATGATCTTTAAATGTTCATCAAAATCTGACGGGCGGGCTGCGCCTAAGCTGATGGTGTGGACTAAAGGGTTCTGTAAGCAGAATAAATCATTGAACATCATGGGGGAGAACGGTTGGCAGAGTTCGCTGAGGAGAGGGGGTGGCTCATAGAGTTTTCCACCTTTGTCGCTCGGGCTGATTATAAAAACCCCCATGTCGTGCTTTTTTGCTGCTTCAATAGCGGGGTGGTTTTTTTGCATGAAGTAATACCAATGAAGGTTTACATAATCAAACTCGCCAGATTCTATTGCTTCAATAATGATGTCGGTGGAGCCGTGTGTAGAAAAGCCGATGTGTTTAACTCGCCCTTGTTTTTTCCATTCTTTGGCGCGCTCTAGGCAACCCCCTTTACGTAGAGTCCAATCAAGGCGCTCACGATTATTGATGCCGTGAACTCCCATGAGGTCGAGATGCTCAACTTGCAGGCATGACATGCTATCTTCAAAGTCGCGTTGAAAGTCTTCTACATCGGCATGTGGTTGGATTTTGCTCTGCAGGATATATGAATCACGCTCTAATTTAGGCAAGAGTTTGCCAATCTGGTATTCGCTAGTGCCGTATCCATGTGCAGTTTCAATGTGATTGATGCCAAGTTCTAGGCTTCTCATCAGAGTGGCTTCGAGATTTTTTTGATTGTCCTTTTCAACTTTACCAGTTTCATCTCTCACCCAGCTTTGCTGGTAGCGCATGCCACCACAGGAAAAAATGGGAATTTGAATTTCGGTTCGGCCAAAACGTCGAGTCGGTACTTGCATGTGTGTCTCCTAAATTAATTGCCTTAAAATAAAGAGGTGTTGGATAAATGAAAGGACTTGAGAAATTTATTGTGGGTGGGTTAGTCGGAAAGTTAAGCTTATGCGAGGAGCGCAAGGCTTTTTTGTTTTTCGAAGGCAGTGTTGGGTAGTGTGTTGCAGAGGAGCTCGCATAATGAACAGAGATCCATTTTCTAAATCGAAATCAAGTTTGTTCTTGTGGTCTTGCTTATCTCTTATGGAAAAGCGGCGAACCTGCCCAAAACTCAACATGGCAATGAGAGGCTTGTTACCAAGTTCTTTTTCATTGTCAGCGTGCCAGCCGTTAGAGTCGCTACCATCACGGTAGTAATTGGCTAGCATAGAATTGAATTTCCAGTTACTGGCTTTTTCACACTTCATTTTTAGATTTAATAAGCTTTCGGTCCATGGATTAATTTTTAAATTGATTCCCGAGTATTTATAAGAGATTTCTGGGTCGGCAATCCAGGAATGTAGCCTAGGGATCATGTGCTCCTTGCCCATAATACGGATTTGATCACTCTGCCAATTGATTTGATGTTTTAGGTCGTTAAACAAGGCGTTTGCTTGGGATGGAGAGAGGAAATGAGGGTGATAAATGATTTCGCCACTGCAGAATTTGAATGATTGAGGACTCATAAGCTGGCCGTATCCCTTAAGTTTGGATAAAAAATTGATATTAGAGCTATTTTAAACATGTTTAGCAATTAGCTTCAATGATTCTCTTTTTAACATAAATAAACACTAGGAAAAAATATGAACAGCAAGTTCTTTTTTACAACTGCGGCGTTTAGTTTGATGGCGATTAGCTCAGCTTTTGCTCAAGAGCCCGCGAAAGCAGCTACACCAGCCGCTCCTGCAAAGCCAGCAATGACTTTTGAACAAGCAAGTAAAGTTATCAGTTATAATGAAGGTGTTAACTTAGGTCAAAGACTTTCTGAAGCCAAAGAAATGGATTCTGCAGAATTTCTAAAAGGTATTCAGGCAGGTGTTGAAGGTAAGAAAAATACTCTTCATTCACAGCCAGAAATCATGGAAGCTATGAATGTTATGCGTACTGAGATGCAAAAGCGTCAGGCTGCTGAGGCCGCAAAGTTTGCAGAAGAGCAAAAAACTCTTTCAGTAAGTGCCAAGAAAGAAGCTTTTGGTGATAAAGAAGTTACTAAAACTGCATCTGGTTTAGAGTATGTGGTTATGACTGAAGGTGCTGGAGAAAGCCCCAAAGCAAGTGATAAAGTTTCAGTTCATTACACAGGTAAATTGTTAAATGGCACTGTTTTTGATAGTTCAGTTCAACGTGGCGAGCCAATTGAGTTCCCACTTAATGGCGTAATTCCTGGTTGGACAGAAGGTGTACAGCTAATGAAGCCAGGTGCAAAGTATGTTTTCTACATTCCTTCAAATCTAGCTTATGGTCCAAATGGACAAGGTCCAATTCCTGCGAATGCTGACCTAATCTTTGAAGTTGAGTTACTTAAAGTAGTTAAGTAAGTCGGTTTATTTAGATTTTGCGAGCCTCCCAATTTGGGAGGCTTTTTTTATGCTTAAATACTATTGAGAGCTCGGTAAACTTCGGTAAATTTTCTAATTTTAGAGACGGGGATATCTTGGCCGATTGTGCTGGTGTCTTTCATTTTTGACCCTTCCATTTCGATGAACTTAAGTAAAGACTTAAGTTCATTGAGGTCTCCTGGTGTGATTATTCCAACGGTGTTGACTTCTAGGATTTGTTTTTGAATGAGAGTGTTGACTGCTCCTTCGGTTCGTTCAGAAGGTAGGCCTAAGTTATCAGCGATTTGCTTAGCCAATTGTTCGCGACTATAGCCTGGGAGTTCGTTGTTCTCGGAAATGGCTTGGTAATGAATTTCCATGAAAATATAATATGCTTGAGTTACGACAGGTAGGGCACAACTGGCACTAATGAAAGGGTGGACATCACTATTAGTGTTCTGAAGTTTAAAAGCTAAGGATGAAAGGGTTTTTTCTAGCCATGGTGGCATTTTATTTAATTCGTCTAACATCATTTGTCTCGTGATGACTAAGACAGATGTTTCTTCCATGGCGACGGCATTAGCAGAGCGTTTTTTTCCAGTGAGGAGGGATAATTCACCGATGATGGAGCCTTTTTCACAGACATCGAGGACGTTGTATTTATCGTTATCGTCATGATAGACTTCCACACGTCCTGAAACGACAACATAGGCTTCAGTCCCAGTGCTATCTTTGTGGATGAGTTTTTCACCTCTTTTATAGTGTTTTAAACTGCTCGCGTGTTTGCCGCTGAGGTAGTAATCGATTGAACGTGAAATTTGTTCAACAGATTGAAAACGATCATTTTTGTTTTTAGACATAGCCTGAGTGATGATGTCAGTGACTTGCAAAGGAAGGTTATCACAGCCAGGTTGTTCCAAGGGGTGGAGGTATTTCGCGTTTTCAGCGTGATTGAGTAATTTCGCAACTTCTGTGTAGTTATAGGGGGCCTCTAAAGTCAATAAGTGGTAGAGGGTGGCGCCTAATAAAAAAATGTCAGTGAGGCGATCAATTTCGCGGATGTTACCAAAGGCCTGCTCTGGTGACAAGTAAGCTAAACTTCCTTTTATGATGCCGTCGTGAGTTAGGAAGGAATCTTCAAAGCCATTGTTGTCATATGGATTTGTTTTTTCATCTTCATCATTAATGTGTTTGGCTAATCCCCAGTCAACAAGTAGTACCTCACCATAGGGGCCGAGCATGATATTGGCGGGTTTGATGTCGCGATGGATAATGCCTCGGGAGTGAGAGTAGGCTAAAGCATCGCAAACTTTGCGGAAAACATTGAGGCGCGTAAAGAGGTTGTACTTTTTTTCGTAAATGGGGTCTTTGTCTTTGAGTTTATTGATGACTTCGAGAAGTGATTCACCTTCAATTAACTTCATGGTGTAAAAAGGAGCGTTGGTATCTGGAGAAGTACCTACGTCATGAACTGGGATAATGTTTGGGTGCTGGAGTTGGGCGGTGAAGCGTGCTTCCTTTAAAAAAGACTCAACGGTTGAGGGACTCTTAGCGTGCTTAGGGGCAAGTGTTTTCATCGCTAGAATACGGTTGAGTTGGGTGTCTTCAACGGCATCCACTGTGCCCATGCCGCCTTTGCCTAGGTCAGATTTTACTTGATAGCGATTGTTTACGTCGGCTTGAATGTCTTTGAGGATATCAACAGCGGTGCGTGTTCGGGATGGTGGCATTTACAGTGTAATCCTTCAGTTCGTTTTTTAAATCATTTGGAGCCGTACAGTTTACGTAGATAAAGTTGTCTTCATACTTTTCTTGGTGAACTTTACATTGGCGATGAATTAAGGCCATTATATCAAAGCGATCAAAAGGAATGTGGAGTTCGACATCGAATAATTTATGTTCAATGAGCTCGCACATACGTTCTTGCAGTAGTTCAATTCCTTGGCCAGATTTCACTGACATAAAAATACAGTCTGGATAAGCGCTTCGCAAGGAGGCGAGGCTACTTGTATGCTCAACTTGGTCGATTTTATTAAAAGCAATGATGGTTTTTTTTGTATCGGCTTCCAATTCGTTCAAAACTTTGAAGGTTGTGTCCATTTGTTGAAGGGCATCGGGGTCAGAAGCATCAACAACATGGATGAGGAAGTCTGCTACAATAGTTTCCTCCAGGGTAGCTTTAAAGGCTTCTACTAGATCGTGGGGGAGTTTGCGAATAAAGCCTACAGTGTCTGTTAAAAGAATCTCTTGATTATTGTCTAAGAGGATTCGTCGTGTGGTAGGATCTAAGGTGGCGAATAGTTTATCGTCTGCTAGAATGCCTGCATTGGTAAGGCGGTTGAGTAATGATGACTTGCCAGCATTGGTGTAGCCTACAATAGCAGCATTTGGAACGGGTTTTTTACGTCTCTGTTTTCTTTGAGTCGCTCGTTGAGAGCGGACTTTTTTCAATTCTTTTTGGAGTTGGCTGATTCTGGCGCGAACCATGCGTCGGTCTAATTCAATTTGGCGCTCACCTTCACCCTTCATGTTGGCCCCACCTCGTTGACGAGATAGGTGAGTCCAAGCACGAGTTAGGCGAGGGAGGTCGTATTCAGCTCGAGCTAAATCAATTTGTAGGCGTGCTTCTCGTGTTGTCGCCCTTTGCGAGAAAATTTCTAAAATCACTTCCCTACGGTCAATGACTGCAAGGCATGATTCACGTTCCATGTTTCTCTGTTGTGAGGGACTTATGTCTGCATCAAAAACTATTATTCCAGCTTCTGCTTCCATAACATCGTGAAAAAGTTCTTCAGCCTTACCACTTGTCAAAAGGAAGCGTGCACTAGGTTTTTGGTTGCGGATAGCTTTCTTGCCCGCAACGTCAACACCCATAGTGTGCATCAGTTCTTCAAGTTCATCTAAGAGTTGAATGCATTCTTCGTGTTCATCAGCTTTTTTATATACGCCAACGAGAAAAGCGGTGTTATTTTTGTCGAGTTTTTTTTCGTCACTTATGCTCATATTCTGCGACCTAAAGTAAAAGTTTCGGTGATTTGTTTAGAATCCATGCCTTTGGGGAAAGCGGGTAATTTTGTTAAGCCGGCTAGGAAGGTTTTTGCGGCGCGATTTAGTGCGGCGCTTTTGGCGAGTTTAATAATTTTTTTACTAATGATTCTCCCGCTCCGGTCAATGGTGACCTGAACAGTGACGCGGTCTGATGTGCTAATGGCGCTGTCTAGGTATACGCGATCCCATTGTTGGACGAGACCTGCACTGAGGAGTGATTTATATTGTGTGTTAAGTTTAGATTGTTTAGCGGCGTTAGCTTTTGCAGCGGCCTTTTTTGCCGCTGCGGCACGTTCGCGTGCTCTGCGATCAGCAGCCTCTTTTTGTTTTTTCTCTTCAGCTCTTTTATCTGCCTCCCGTTTGGCTTTAGCTTTGCGTTCACGTTCTTTTTTTGCAGCGGCGTCTTTTTGTTTTTTCTCTGCAGCTTTTTTATCGGCTTCTCGCTTGGCGCGCTCTTTGCGTTCACGTTCTTTTTTTGCATCAGCTAATCTTTTAGCTTCAATAGCTTTATTGGCGTTTTTTATGGCCTCTTTTTTTATTTGCTCTGCACGATCGTTTACTTGTGTGTCAGGTTTGAATCTTTCTACTTTTTCCTCTTTGGGTGTTTCCGGCGCTTTCGTTTCGATAGGGTTGCTATGAGGAGTGGGTGTCGGTGGTTCAGGAGAGGGGCTTAGTTGACTGAGGTCAACACTGACGCTCATAGATGTTTCTTTCACCTGTTCTTTTTTCTTTTTTAAAAAAGGTAAGATGAAAAGTGAAATGAGGACGATTCCATGGAGAGCGACTGAAAATAGGAGTAGTGATTTTCGTCTTTTTTTCTTGCCTTCAGTCATGATTGTTTAATTCTCACTAGAAGTGCCTAAGGAGACGTCGCTGATACCAGCTTTTTTAATAGATCTTAATACAGAGATGACTTCGCCGTAGGGACGGCCTTCATCTGCTTTTACAGTAAAAACTTTATTAGTGGTATCCATCGCTGAAATATAGGATTCCAATTCATCGATAGTAAGTTTAATACCCTCAATAATGACTTCGCCGTCTGCGTTGTACCAAACGGTAGTTTCCAGCTCCGGTTGGGGAGGGGCTTGATCACTCATTTGTGGTAGCTTGATACGGTTTTCCATGGCGGGCATAGTGACCATGAAGGTGATCAATAGAATAAAGGTAATGTCAACTAAGGGAGTGACATCAATGTTTGATAGGACGGCATTTTCACGGTGACGTCGAGCCATTTTATTTTTTCACTCTATGTAATGTAAGGTTTCCGATGTAAAAATCGGTGAAATTATCCATGTGTGAAATGAGTGTGCGGATCTTGGCTGTAAGTAGATTGTAGCCGACGACTGAGGGTATGGCAACTAAGAGTCCTGCAACAGTAGTAAGAAGTGCACCAGCAATGCCAGGGGCAATGGCGGCAATATTTGCTGAACCATGTTCGGCCATTCCGCCAAAAGAAGTCATGACACCATAAACTGTGCCTAAAAGACCACAGAAGGGGCTCACAGATACAATTGTAGAGAGGGAGCTCATTTTTCCTTCGTATCTCAAGATCTCATCATTGACAGACTGTTCCATGGATTTGCGAACGGATTCAATTTCAATCGACGAAATCTGACGAGGCAATAAGTTGTCATGAGCAAATGAGAGGAGCTCATGTTCATTAGTATGAAGTAGAGAGATCAATTGATGATTTGCAGAGCTATAAATTTTTCCGATGGGGTGATCTGCATCAAATTCCTGTGTACATTTTAAAAGGCAAGAGCCACGATCTTGGAGTTGAGATTTAAGTTGAAAGGCATTTTTCAAAGCCGTTTTGACTTCAATCCACTTCTCAAGCATTAAAAACCACGAGACAATAGAGACGAAAAAGAGAAGTAGCACAATGAAACGTCCAAAATTATCGGACATCAAGAAGTAGTAATAAGGTGAGCTTTCGTCAAACATAAAGATAACTTTCGATTTTAAGGATTTGTTAAGATAAATGGTGCTTAATTATCTGATATTAAGTCTTTGGGCATTAAAATCAAGAGATTTATTGCCATAATTTATTGATCTAAGATCAAAAAAGGCTTTACGGTAGTTGAATTACATTTGCAGATATGGTAATATTATCAGCAGTTCGAGCTCATGCTCCAAAGTGGAGGTGGGTTCAAAAATTTTTGTCAAAAAAAAATGTGAGATGAAATATGAGTGACAATATACCAAGACCACCACGCCCACCACGTCCAGGAGCTTCAACAGCGGCAGCTCCAGCCCCAAGAAGCGGCATTCGCCCTGGTGGAGATAGTGCAAACGATTTTGGTGACACACGTACAGTTATCCTATCGCGTAAAAGCATGAGTATGATGCAAACGAAGAAAGGTGATGAGAGTAAGGCTCCATCACAGCCTGCGACGCCTCCTGCAATGCAAAAAGCTCGAGTTGAGAATGGTACAGTATATTGTGTGAGTTGCTCGGCAAGTTTCCCTATTGTTTCTGATGAGTTTTATGGCGCTGTTGTAGAATGTCCAGATTGTGCAGCGGAATTTGTTATTCCCACAAAAGCGGAACTCACTTCACCGGCAGCTGCTCCAGCACCGGCACCTGCACGAGCTGCTGCTCCAGCACCAGCTCCCGTGGCAGAAGCTCCTAAGAAAGCGGCTAAGAAACGTAAGCCAGTCAGGAATGTCCCTAAATATATCGAAAGTGAAGTGAAGGACTCAGAAGAAGTCGTCTTTTGTGAGATCAAAGATATGGGTAGCGGTAGTCAAGCAGGTATCGTTGGTGGTATCGTTGCAATGGCTGGTGGTATCGGCGGTGCAGTCATGGGTGGCGGCATCGGGATTGGCGTCGCTGGTGGTGTCGGAGTACTTGGTATCATTCTAGGTATTGTGCTTGGTAAAAAAGCCGGCGGTAAAGTTGCTGCAGCTATTACTGATGAAAGAATTGTTGTGAAACCCGAGTCAGGAGACTGGGTAGTACAAAGTGAGCTCGAGTAGCCTTAAATAAAATAAATTTTGGTTAACCGCAATTCAAGATTGAGTTGCGGTTTTCCTGTTTTTTAGGATAAAACATGAATAAAAAGATATTGGTATTTTTAATCTTCTTGCTTAGTGGCTCTGTATGTGCGCAAGGTTTTGATAATGAGTCGCTTAAAAGAAATGCCGAGAAAGGTGATGAGTTTTCACAATTTTTACTTGGCTTACTGTATAAAAATGGCCAAGGTGTTAAGCAAAGTTTTTTACAGGCAGCAGAGCAGTTTATGTCTGCGGCTAGCCAAGGTAATGGAGCTGCCTGTCATGAGTTAGGGAAATTTTATGAAGAAGGCTTTGCTTATCGTCAATCTTATGAAAAAGCAGCTGAATGGTATCGACGTGGAATTGTTTTTGGCGAGAAGCGTTGCGTTTACTCCTTGGCGAAGCTCTTGGTTGAGTCGCGAGTCAAGAAACATGAAGGGGAAGACGCAGGCAAAATGTTTGAGGAGGCTTGGACATATTTTGAGTCAAAGGCAAAAAATGATGAAGTTGAAGCTAATTATTACTTAGGTAAAATGAGTTTCAGTGGCTGGGGAACAATGCGTAGTCCGCATAAGTCCCTAGAGTATTTTAAGAAAGGTGCAGATGCTTATGATGGCGCGTGTTTATATGAGTACGCACGTTTCTTTCTAAAGGGTATTATTGTTGAGGCAAGTGCAAAGCAAGGGATCGGTTATTTAGAATCAGCGGAAGAAAATTACTCTGTTGATGCAATTAGAATGAAATTGCGATTAGCGCAAGTTGGAGATAAACACCTTTTTCTTTTGCCAAGTAGAGATCAGCAACTCTTAATAGAAAAGCAATTAGCTGACCGTGGAGTTTCCGAGTTTCAATTTACTTATAGTATGCGCTTAAAAAAGTATAATATGAAAGATTTTCGTCTATCGGGGCTTTCCTACCTGAAAGAAGCCGCGGATCAGCAATGGGCACCAGCTGAATATGAGCTTGGCCAGATATTGCTTTTCGGGAAATATGCGGTGAAGCAAGATGTGATAAATGGTCAGCGCTACATAGAATCGGCTGCAGCAGCAGGCCACGCAAAGTCTAAGCGACTTTTACATGACTTGCGAGAGCATTCGGGTAAGAAATAAGTTTAGCTATTTTCGAGCCACTCAGCAAATCGAGGGTTAACCTGCTGAGGAGAAAATTGTAGAATACATGGGCATTCATAGGAATGGCTAGCCTTGATTTTCTGCTCAACTTCTAATGCCTTGCTTTCTTTGCATTTACATAAAAGAATGAATTCCTGTTCTTCTTTGAGCTCACCTTCCCACATGTAGAGAGAGCTGATGTGAGGGATGATATTAGCGCAGGCAATGAGTCGCTCCTCTAGTAAAGTGCGTGCAATTTTTTTAGCTTCATCTTTACTAGAGCAGGGTGTGTAGATTAGGCGCATTAACTAATGGCGTTGTCGACGATGTTTTGAGCGTCTTTTTGGAGTTCTTTAAGGTGCTCTTCGCTGACAAAACTTTCGGCATATATTTTGTATATATCTTCAGTTCCCGAGGGACGAGCAGCAAACCAACCCGATTCAGTTGTGACTTTTAATCCTCCGATTGCAGCACCATTGCCATTAGCATGACTTAATTTTTCTAGGATGGGATAGCCAGCTAGAGAAGTGGCTGTGATATCTTCTGGAGAAAGTTTCTTGAGTTTGTTTTTTTGTTCTGGGCTTGCGGCGGCATCGATACGAGCGTAAATCGGTGCTCCGTGTTTAAGGGTTAACTCAGTGTATAATTGACCTGGATCTTTTTTGGTGACGGCTAGGATTTCTGCTGCCAGTAGACAGAGGATGATTCCGTCTTTGTCAGTCGTCCAAACTTTGCCGTTTTTCCTAAGGAAAGAGGCGCCTGCACTTTCTTCGCCTCCAAAGGCGATTTTCTGATTGACTAGGCCATCGACAAACCACTTGAAGCCTACTGGGACTTCGCAGACTTTTCGTGAAATTTCTTCACCAACTTTATCAATCATACTGGAGCTTACTAAAGTTTTGCCAATTTCTAAATTTTGATTCCATTCAGTGCGGTTTTGATAGAGGTATTGAATGGCAACTGCTAGGTAATGGTTTGGATTTAGTAGACCTGATGAACGAGTCACTATGCCGTGGCGGTCAGCGTCGGGGTCGTTACCAAAAGCAATGTCGTATTGATCCTTGAGTTTAATTAAGGAACTCATGGCCCAAGGAGAAGAGCAGTCCATGCGTATTTTTCCATCACGGTCGCAAGTCATGAATTTAAATGTAGGGTCGACAGACTCATTAACAATAGTGATATCAACACCATATTTCTCTACAATTGGTTGCCAATAGGGCAGGCTGGCTCCACCAAGTGGGTCTGCGGCAATTTTGATTTTGGCATCTTTGATGGCCTTCATGTCAATGACATTTTCAAGATCGGCAACGTAGTTCGGGATGTAATTATAGGCTGTCATATTAGTTGAATTAAAGACTTCATCAGCATTAAGTTTTTTAACATCATCTAAATTGTTGGCAATGATTTCGTTGGCACGATTTTCAACCCAAGTAGTAATATCTGTGTTAGCAGGTCCACCATCAATGGAGTTGTATTTGAAGCCGCCGTCTTCGGGGGGGTTGTGAGAAGGGGTGATGACAATGCCGTCGGCCAGAGCTTTATTTTTTTCATTCCAAGTCAAGATTGCGTGAGAAATGACGGGTGTTGGAGTTGGCTCAAATTCTTCTTGGTAATAGGCTTCGACATCATTGGCTGCAAGGACTTGTAAACAGGAGATTAGTGCCGGTTTAGAAAGTGCGTGAGTATCAATTCCTACATAAAGCGGTCCGGATATTTCTTGAGATTTGCGGTATTCGCAAATAGCTTGAGAAATGGCTAGGATATGAGTTTCATTAAAGGAAGATTTCAAGGAGCCACCACGGTGACCGGAAGTTCCAAAGCTTACTGGAGCTAGATCGGATTTTCTTGTGCTGTATGCGGAGAGTAATTCGTCAATGTTTAAGAGCTGTTCGTCAGTGGGGAGTTTTCCCGCTTGCGGATGAGTTGCCATATAAATATCCTATTTGTTGGGGACTTTTAACCTAGGGATAGGGATTGTAATTTCTTGATGGAAGTTGTTTAAATTAACTTGTTCATCAGATTTAAAAACTGGTATGGGAGAATAGAAATGTTTTGCTGTAAAACCAACGCCAATTAAACCGAGAATCAGAAATATGACAAAGATAGCACTCCACTTTTGGAGGCTTGAGCTCGCGGGCTTACTTGCGTATTTATCGGGGCCTTTTTGAGCGATGTTGTATTGAGTGTCAAATTCTTCGCCACATAGATTAGCATAAAGTTTGAGTGCTTTGTGGTACTCGATGTTAAGTTCGTGACAAAGGTTCTTGATGTAGCTTTTGGTGTAGATGGGGTCGGGTAAATTAGACCGATTCTCTTCTTCCAAGGCAATGATATAAGCTTCTTTGATATTGGTGCGCCTAGCCAGTTCTTTGATTGTATAACTTGCTTTTTGGCGAGCACTCATGAGCATAGTGCCAATGCTCGAATCATCTTCCATTTCGTAGATAGTGGGTGAGTTCTTTAAGTGGCGCGGTTCTTCTACTTCCGAATGAATTTCGTCAAAGAGTTCCTCTTGTTGGCTTTCTGTCGTTTCTTCCTCGTGCTCGAGTTCTGTGTTAGTTAGTTCAAATACACTTTCTTGTGCAGCGGTGTTTAAAACTTCTTCGTATTCTTCGAGTTCATGGATATGAGGTGGAGGACTAGTGTTAAAGCTGGGGCGATCTTCCTCTTCTTCGGGCGGGAGTTCGACACTCGTCAAGGAAAGTTTACCTTTGTCTTGAGGCAATGGTTTATTGCGAAGGATAATGGTTTGCGGTGAATGTATACCAGGTTCGGGGACTGGATCGTTGGACTCTAGCTGTTTGATGGAGTCTGAGTTGTGTGGACTTTGGATGCCCATGGTTTTGGGTTTAGCGCCACTAAAGAGTTCGCCATCCATACTATTGACCGGCTCGTCTTGATTAAGAGAGGAGCTGCTTGTTGTAGTTTCGTCTAAATCTTCGTTTTGAGTGGGCCTCTCTGGCCTTGCTTGTTCATTTGAAAGTGATTTAAATTCAGGATTGTGTTCCAGTTCGGGTGCTTCAGTTCTTGTCTTTTTGATTAGTAGTGAGGGGCCATTAGTCGAAGATCCAGAAGATTTAATTTTTAAGCCAGACGCAGGAGTGGGGGATTCTGAATGTATAATCAGATCGGAATGGCTTTCTTTTACTGCAACATTTTTAATGGTCAATTGCGGGCGGTTTTGATCTACGGGTTCTTCTGTGGTGTCAGCTTCAGAGGTCTCAGTTTCTTTTTTTAAGATCAAAGGCTTAGGAGATTCCTTGTAGAGCGGAAGTTCTTGTTCGAATAAGTTGTCTTCTTCAGTACTCATGAGGGCTCCTCAGGGTTTTTATAAATATCATCTAAAATTTCGCGTTTGCCGGTGTGATCCGCAGGGCTTAAAAAGCCGATGTCTTCAAGTTCTTCGATAATGTTGGCGGCTTTATTGTAGCCAATGCGCATTTTTCTTTGTAGGTATGAGATCGAAGTTTTTTTATCTCTGCGAATGATCTCCATGGCTTGTGAAATGATGCTGTCTTGCTTGTCGTCATCGTTTGCGTAATCTTCACCATCTGTTCCGTTGGAGCTTTCTGTAGATCCAGTTTTTATGATGTCTTTGAAGCGTTGCCCTTGTTGGTTAGAAATGAATTCAACAACTTTTTCTACATCGGCATCAGGAGTCCACGCAGATTGAATGCGCATTAAGGAGCTAGATGCAGGTGGGTTGAATAACATGTCGCCTTTACCTAGAAGACCTTCAGCACCTTTTGTCCCCAAAATAGTCATGGAATCAATATATGAGCCAACTTGGAAGGCAATGCGCGTTGGGAAGTTAGCTTTGATAATACCAGTGATAACATTTGTTCTGGGGCTTTGTGTTGCAAGAACCAGGTGGATGCCGACGGCACGTGCTTTAGCAGCTAGAGTAGAAACTGAATTTTCGATTTCACCTTTGGTGTTTTTGTTGCTCATCAAATCGGCAAATTCATCGATGATAATAACAGTTATTGGTAGTTTGTCTGGAATAGAATTTCCGTTCTTGTCTTCTGTGGGTTCATTTGGTTTTTTAGTGCGATTGTTAAAGTCAGCGAGATTACGAACTCTAACGGCAGCAAGTAGGTCGTAGCGAACATTCATTTCGAAACACGCCCAGCGCAAGGCTGCAGGGACTTGCTCTGACTCAGTTATAATGGGGCATACGAGATGAGGAATGTCCTCGTATGGAGCTAATTCAACTTTTTTTGGGTCTACCATGATGAGCTCAAGTTCATCGGGCGAGAAGCGGTAAAGTAAGCTCATGATCAAGCAATTCATAAAAACTGATTTACCTGAGCCAGTGGTGCCAGCAATGAGGAGGTGGGGGGCTTTGGCCAAGTCCATAACAGAGGTGTTGCCTGTGCCATCTTTACCAAGGGCAATGGGTATCATGGCATCGGAGTTTTTGAAATCTTTGGCTTGAACCATGCCGCGAAGCCAAACGCTAGAATCTTCATCGTTTGGAACTTCTACACCAACGGAGCGGCGACCAGGTATGGGAGTGATGATACGGATCCCCATGGGAGCCTGAAGTTCCATGGTGAGGTTATTGGAGATGCTATCAATTTTTTCCACACGCACCCCCTTTTCAGGGATTATCTCATAGAGAGTGACTCGAGGTCCAGGAAAGGCTTCGCCCATGCGAGCTTTAATTTTGAAGTGCTCAAGTGTTTCTTGGATGATTTCTTTTTTGCGCTGGAGTTCTTCGGTGCTGATTTTTATGCTGGAGTCGCCATCGGTTAGTAATGATGCTGTGGGTAGTTTGTAGCGAGTCGATTTACTTTGGTGTTGAGGCTCAGTGAGTTGACCAGAGAAGATTTCATGTGGTTTCTCATCATCTAAAATATGATCGTCACTTTCTTCTGTAGGTGTGGAGGCGACTAGAGGGAGTTCTTGCTCGCCTTCGGCTTCTTTGTTCTTCTTAGCTTTTTTACGTGGGCTCGCTTCTTGGCTTAGTTCTACAGGTTTTACTTCTTCACTAACAGCGGGTAAAAAATCATCTACTTCTTTACTGGAAACTTCTTCTAATGTATCCTTGTGGTCATTGTTGGTTTGGAACCAAGAAGCAACAGTGTTTTTCAATTGAGAAAAGGAGTTTTCTTTGCTTTCTTTTGGAGCGACAGTGGCTTGAGGGACTTCTTTTTCTTCTTCGCTTTCTGCACTTTCGTTTTTCTGTTTGGGCCAGTCAAAGCTCATAAATACATAGAGGCTATAGGAGATAAGAGCAAGAGATAGGATGATACATCCTAAACGATTGCAAATGTGGTAGAGCCAGCCGTGTTCTGGATTAGCTAATAAGCTTCCGAGAGCTCCGCCGGGGATCTGTGAAATGTTTAGACTTTTACAAAGGCCAGGCATGAAGTCGGGGTAGCACCCTAGGCAAGTGGATATGCCACTCGCAAAGAAAGCGATCGACAGAAAATATACCCAATTAGTTTTGTGTATGTTTAGGTTAATTAAACGTCGGACGGCGGATGTGAAAATTAGAATTGTGATGGGATAAGTACCGAGACCAAAGCTTAAGATCATGAGGTATGAAATACGAGCTCCAAGTGCACCAAATAAATTGGAGTACTGGTGCTCAAGTTTACCCCCTGTGATGGCACTCACATCTGATGGAGAGTAAGAAATGACGGATATGAATACCATAAGTAGCATGGTAAAAATAAAGGTGTGGAGTCCTCGTTCTTTGGTTTTGTGAAAGAGGGTATTAGTACTTTCCATGAAAAACTTTGGCTTGAATTTTAGTTGATTAAACTAAAGGTAATTTGTCTTGCTCAAAAATAAAGGATGGTGAGGCTCCTTGTGACTCAATTTTACTTTTTTTATGGATATTTATCAGTATTGATTTATTGTGCCGGATTAAATCACAAAATCAGGATGATTAATATGGACACAAATACCGTCTTAAAAAAAATTGGAATTGCTTTTAATCTACAGAAACGAGACTTGCTAGATATTTTTGAATTAGCAGGCTACGATGTGAATTCGAGTCAAGTCGGCGCCTTTATGGTTGCACCAACACACAAGAATTTCAAGAAGATGGAAGAGGCAGTTTTGATAGACTTCTTAGATGCCTTGATTTTGTATTCACGTGGAACTAAAGAAGAGCCAAATGTACCTCCCTTTGCGATATTAAATGCCATCCAATCTTTAGCTGAACGAGGAAACGCTGAGGCGCTCACAGCGATAGATGATTGTACTTCTAAAGCACGTGAAGCGATGGAGTCCGGCCTATTTAAGGGCTAGGTTTTATTGCCTTCGCTTTTAGGGCTCTGAGAAAAGCTTTAAGTTTTGAAAAATTAGTTTGAAAAGTTCCTTGCTCTGCATATATTCGTCTATGCAAATATATAAATATGGAAAACGAATATGAGTAAAATACATACAACACATATCTTCACTTCAGAGTCAGTGTCTGAAGGTCACCCGGATAAAGTTTCTGATCAGATTTCTGATGCAATTCTTGACGCTTGCCTCGAGCAGGATTCAGCAAGCCGCGTTGCATGTGAAACTTTAGTAACAACTGATCTAGTTGTTATCGCAGGTGAAATCACTACTAATGCTAAGATCGATTATGAAGCAATAGCGCGCAAAGTGATTAGCGATATCGGTTATGTGTCTGATGGCATTGGTTTTGACTCATCAACTTGTGAAGTTCAAGTTAGAGTTCATGAGCAGTCTGCGGATATCGCACAAGGCGTTGATGAAGGTGCTGGCCTTCATGTCGAGCAGGGAGCAGGTGACCAAGGAATGATGTTTGGTTATGCGTCAAATGAAACTGAAGCTTTAATGCCAGCTCCAGTATTCTATTCTCATAAGATTTTAGAAAAACTTGCTGATATCAGAAAAAATAATCCTGAGTACTCTTTCTTATTGCCAGATTCAAAGAGTCAGGTTTCAATCCGTTATGAACTTGGCAAGCCAGTTGCGGTAACCGCAATTGTCGTTTCTCACCAGCATACGGCTGCAATGGAGATTGCTCAGCTTGAATCACTCGTGAAGCAAGTTGTTGCTGACGTGATTCCTGCAGAACTTCTCAAAGAAGAAATCGTTTATCACATCAACCCGACAGGTAAATTCATCATTGGTGGTCCTCATGGTGACTGTGGTTTAACTGGTCGTAAGATTATTGTAGACACTTACGGTGGTGTTGGTTCACATGGTGGCGGTGCATTCTCAGGTAAAGATCCATCTAAAGTTGACCGTTCTGCTGCTTACTATAGTCGCTACGTGGCAAAAAATATTGTTGCAGCGGGTTTAGCTGAAAAATGCGAGATTCAAGTAGCTTACGCTATTGGAGTTCCTTATCCAATTTCAGTAAATGTCGATACTTACGGCACGGGTACACTAGAAGATGACGCTCAACTCGAAGCAATTGTTAATGACGTTTTCTCCATGAAGCCTGCAGATCTTATTGCAGAGCTTGAACTGAAGACTCCAAGTACTTGGAAATATCATCAGTCAGCGGCATATGGTCACTTTGGACGTAATATTTTCCCTTGGGAGCAAACCAATAAAGTAGAAGCTCTTAAGGCTGCTGCAGGGATATCGTAAAGTGTCTGCGAAATTCATAGGTGCGGGTTCACCACTTGTAGATATACTTGGACCAGTAGATGATGCCTTTGTTGAAAGTGTAGGAGGTGAAAAAGGTGGGATGATCATGGTCGATCACCTTCAATTAGATGAGATTATTAATGCTTTGCCAAGTAAAAAAGTTGCACCAGGTGGTTCAGCTTCTAATACTTTGATTGGTTTGATGAAGCTTGGTGAAAGTGGAGCCTTTTTGGGTAAAGTCGGTACTGATGAACGCGGTAATTATTTTGTTAATGCTTTCGAAAAATCTGGCGGATCTACTCATGCTTTTAAGTCATGTGAACAAACACCTACAGGAACTTGTATCTCTTTGGTGACGCCTGATACTCAAAGAACACTTAGGACTCATTTGGGCGCGGCTGCGGCTTTAACTGTTGATGAAGTTAGTAAAGCTGACTTTGAGGGTTGCACACACGCGCATTTAGAGGGGTATATGCTCTTTAATTACGATTTAGTTATAAAAACACTTCATGCTGCAAAAGAAGCGGGCTGTACTGTTAGTTTAGATTTAGCGGCTTTTGAAGTCGTGCAAGCCAACTCTGAAGTCTTAGCTGAAATCCTTGATCAATACGTGGATATGGTTTTTGCAAATGAAGATGAAGCTAAAGCCTGGTGTGACAGTGATGATCCACAGGTAGCTCTTGATAGTCTTTCTAAGTACTGTGATGTCGTAGCGGTAAAACTCGGCCCAGAGGGTGCCTGGGTAAGAAAGGCAGATGAGACAGTTTTTGTTAATTCTTATAAAGTAGAAGCAGTTGATACAACTGGTGCTGGGGACCTTTGGGCTTCTGGATTCCTCTACGGTCTATACAATGATTATGGACTTGAAAAAAGCGCAAAACTCGGGGCAAAAACTGGCTCAGAAGTTGTGCAAATCATGGGCGCCGTTATTCCCGAGGCTGGATGGGATAGAATTAAAACATTTTTAAATGAACTATAAAGGAAAAAACTTATGAGTTTTTCAGATTATAAAATTGCCGATATTTCGCTTGCGGATTTCGGACGCAAAGAACTAGATATTGCTGAACACGAAATGCCAGGTCTTATGGCAACACGTGAAAAGTATGGTCAAGAGCAACCTCTCAAGGGTCTTAAGATCATGGGTTCACTCCATATGACAATTCAAACAGCGGTTCTCATCGAAACGCTTACAGCTCTCGGTGCAGATGTTCGTTGGTGTTCATGTAACATTTTCTCTACGCAAGATCACGCTGCTGCTGCTATTGCTGCTGCTGGTACACCTGTGTTTGCTTGGAAGGGTGAAACGCTTGAAGAATACTGGGAATGTACTTATAAATCACTCACATGGCCTGATGGTTCTGGTCCTGACCAGATCGTTGACGATGGTGGTGACGCTACTATGCTTATTCACCTCGGTGTAAAAGCTGAAGCTGGCGATGTGGCTTTCCTCGAAACTCCAGGTAGTGAAGAAGAGCAAGTTTTATTCAACCTTATCAAGCGTATTCTTAAAGAGAAGCCAGGTCACTGGACTGAAGTTGCTAAGAAAGTTGTTGGTGTTTCAGAAGAAACGACTACAGGTGTTCACCGTCTTATTCAGATGGAAGAAAGAGGCGAGCTTCTTTTCCAAGCTATCAATGTAAATGACTCAGTAACTAAGTCAAAATTTGACAATGTTTACGGTTGTCGTCACTCACTCGTAGATGGTATCAAGCGCGCTATGGATGTACTTCTCTCAGGTAAAGTTGCCATGGTTTGTGGTTTTGGTGATGTTGGTAAGGGTTCTGCAGAATCACTCGTTAACGAACGCGCTCGCGTACTAGTTTCTGAAGTTGACCCAATCTGTGCACTCCAGGCTT
Source organism: Lentisphaera marina (assembly GCF_028745505.1). Classification (GTDB taxonomy): domain Bacteria; phylum Verrucomicrobiota; class Lentisphaeria; order Lentisphaerales; family Lentisphaeraceae; genus Lentisphaera; species Lentisphaera marina. The sequence continues at coordinate 1,118,389 of NZ_JAQZZL010000001.1, forward strand.
GTATGACTGGTTACGAAGTGACAACAGTTGAAGATGCACTCCCAATTGCTGATATTTACGTCACAACAACTGGTAATAAAGATATCATTACTGCTAAACATATGGCGAACATGAAGGATCAAGCGATCGTTTGTAATATTGGTCACTTCGATAATGAGATCCAAATGGCTGAGCTCGAAGCAATGCCAGGTGTTGTTAAGATGTCAGTTAAAACTGATGATATCCCAGGTGGCCCAGTTGATCGTTACACCTTCGCAGATGGACGTTCAATCTATGTTCTTGCTGCTGGTCGCTTAATCAACCTCGGTTGTGCTACGGGTCACCCAAGTTTCGTGATGTCTAATAGCTTCACAAACCAGACAATTGCTCAAATTGATATTGCTAAAAATGCTGACCGTAAAATCGGTGTTACGCGTTTGAGTAAAGAGTTAGACGAAGAAGTTGCTCGCCTTCACCTCGGTAAACTTGGTGCTAAACTTACGACTCTTAGCAAAGAACAAGCTGATTATATCGGTGTTCCTGTTGAAGGTCCATACAAGCCTGAGCACTACCGTTACTAAACTTTTATAAGTTTATGTAAAAGCCCGAGAATATTCTCGGGCTTTTTTTTTTGTTTTATAGAGAAAAATTTTTCTCTATTTCTAAAACACTTTATAGTAAAGCAGTGTTAATTATGAATATGGAAGTTTAGGTGAGTATACTAAGAAAATTAATCCCTCCCAAAGGATGGAAATTACCAGCCGCAATAGTTGGTGGTGTGTTAGTCGGTTTGATCATTGATTTATTTTATATATCGAATGCAGCCTCATACCTTTCAGATGACCCTGCGACTTGTATGAACTGTCATGTTATGGGCCCCCAACACGCGAGTTGGAGAAATAGTTCGCATCGTGAGCATGCAACTTGTAATGATTGTCATGTCCCTCACGATAGTTTCGTTAACAAATGGCTATTCAAGGGTAAAGATGGAATTCGTCACGCAAGTCTTTTTACAATTCGTGGTAAGAACCAACATCAAACTGTACAAATGCTTGAAGCTGGGCAAAAGGTTGTTCAGCAAAATTGTCTTCGCTGTCATTCACAGCACTTAGGAGAGACTCATGTAGTATCTCCAAATGGAACCGATAGAAACTGTTGGGAGTGTCACAGGCAAGTCCCGCACGGCGATGTGCGTAGTTTATCGGCAAATCACAAAGCAAATACATCTTTATTAAAAACAGAAATTGCCGATTGGCTAAAAAAGAAATAGGAGAAGATATGAGTAATGAAGGAAACGAAAAGGGATTTAATCCCTGGATTGTTTTTGTTTTGACGGCGATTCTTGTTGTCATTGCAGGCCTAATGCTCTCGAATATAAATGAGCGCAAGGTGGAAGCCGTTCGCATGAATATGGTTGGAGCCGATGTGGCGCCTTATGAACCGCGAAGTGAAAAATGGGCAAAAAACTATCCTAAGCAATATGAAGGTTGGAAAGCGACGATGAAGGGAGAGTTTAAATCTAAGCATAATGGTAGTACTATGGTAGATATGCTTGAAGAGAATCCTGACTTTGTTATCCTATGGGCCGGTTATGGCTTCTCGAAAGATTATAATGCCCCACGCGGTCACATGCATGCTGTTGAAGATATTCATAATACACTTCGTACTGGTGGGCCCCAGAAAGAGGGTGATGGTCCTATGCCTGCTACTTGTTGGGCGTGTAAAAGTCCCGATGTGCCAAGAGTAATGAATGAGACAAGCCCTAAGGAATTCTATAAAGGAAAGTGGTATGACCAAGGTCATGAAATAGCAAACCCAATTGGTTGTGCGGATTGTCATGATGAGGAAACAATGAAGTTGACCATAACTCGTCCTGCACTTGTAGAAGCCTTTGAACGTCAAGGTAGAGATATTGAAGATGCCACTCACCAAGAGATGCGTTCACTTGTTTGTGCACAATGTCACGTTGAATATTACTTTGCGAAAGATGGTAATTATTTAACATTCCCTTGGGATAATGGTTTTACTGTGGAAGATATGGAAAAGTACTACGATGATATAAACTTTTCAGATTGGATTCATCCCATTTCGAAAGCTCCAATGCTCAAAGCTCAACACCCTGGTTACGAAGTTCACATGATGGGGATTCACGGCCAGCGTGGCGTTTCTTGTGCGGATTGTCACATGCCTTATAAAACTGAAGGTGGAGTGAAGTTTTCCGATCACCAAATCATTAGTCCTTTAGCAAATATTCAAAATACTTGTCAAGTTTGTCACCGTGAAAGCGAGAGCGAATTCATGCAGAATGTCTTTGAACGTCAAGACAAAATTTTAGAAAGCCGTCAAGAGTTAGAGAAGCTTCTTGTGAAAGCACATATTGAAGCAGGTTTTGCTTGGGAAAAAGGTGCCACTGAAGAGAGCATGAAGCCAATTCTCCAAGATATTCGCCATGCGCAATGGCGTTGGGACTTTGCTGCAGCAAGCCATGGCGGTAGTTTTCATGCCCCGATTGAGATGGGTAGGGTAGTGTCATCAGGTATTCTAAAGGTTGGGGAAGCTCGTATGAAACTAGTTCGTCTCTTGAACTCATTGGGACATACAGAAGCTGTGCCAATGCCCGATATTTCTACGAAAGCCAAAGCTCAGAAATACGTGGGTTGGAATATGGAAAAACTAGAGAAAGAAAAAGCCGAGTTTAAAGCGAAAGTTTTACCTGAATGGAAAAAGAAAACTGAAGAACGTGAAAGTTCATATAAATAGAGCCTTTTGCAAAAGTCATAAAACAAGCTGAATAAAAGTAGAAACATGTTATCTCAATAGTTACCAAAACAAAAAGAGAAAAAACATGAATCTACCCGGCTTATGGGATACCATAGAAAAGTATTTATTTCCAGGCTTAGAAGAACTTTTAGGCGGAGAATTAACTAAGAAAGAGAAAGAGTTTGTTCGCATCTGCACAATAACTGAGCTTGATCAGTTCAGCCATGAATTTGAATGGTGTGGATTTGGGCGACCTCCGAAAGATCATTTTAATATAGTGAAAGCTTACATAGCCAAATCCGTTTATAACTTCGATACAACAAGATCTTTTATAGACTTTCTCAAATCAAGTACAAAGATACGTCGTTTATGTGGTTGGGAATTTGCAAAACAGCTTCCTCATGAAAGTACTTTTTCTAGAGTATTTGCAGAAATCACCGCCTCTCAGCTCTGCCAAAGAATCCATGAATTCTTAGTGGTAAAACATTGTGGAGACACCTTAGTACCGCACATTAGTAGAGATTCTTCAGCAATTGAAGCTAGAGAAAAAGTCATGTCTGAACCAGGGGCTGAGCCTAAAGCCCCTAAGAAACGAGGGCGGCCTAAAAAAGGTGAGATCCGAATTAAAGAAAAAACCGTAGTGGAAAAGCAGGTCGACCGGTCACTTGAAGAAAACTTAAAAGAGCTCCCAACGCACTGTAATAAAGGGACAAAGAAAAACAGTAATGGTTATAAAGTTTCATGGAAAGGCTACAAGCTTCACTTAGATTGTATTGATGGAGATATACCAGTCGCAGGCCTATTGAGTTCAGCGTCTTTACACGACAGCCAAGCGGCAATCCCTTTAGCACAGATTAGCGCACAACGCATAACTAATTTATATGATTTAATGGATGCAGCCTATGATTCACCTTCTATCCATAAATTCAGCCATCTTTTAGGACATAAATCTATTATTGATCACAATCCTAGAAAAACTGGGGAGAAAAAGATTTTTGACCCGCCTGAAAAAGAACGGTACAAACAGCGGTCATCTGTTGAAAGAGTCTTTTCGAACTTAAAAGACAACTATGGTGGTAGGATGATCAGAGTACGAGGACATGCAAAAGTCATGACTCATCTAATGTTTGGCATTATTGCAATAACAGCAAACCAACTCTTCAAGACTATTTAGCAACTAACATAAAACTATACGTCATGATCAACTTGCGTCCATTTTTGGCTTGTTTATACTCACATGTATCCAATTTCGAGATACATGTGAGCGAGATCTTAAGATTTATCCTGGATGAACTTTTTAATCACTCTAATTCAGGACTTTTGCAAAAGGATCAATAGTTTTTAGCATAAAGCTTTGTTTAGGCCCTCAAGTCATTGAGGGCCTTTTTTATACTCAGCTGCTAAACTGGTAGAAAGTAGAGTGTTTGATTGAGTTTGACGAATACGTGCTTATTTTTGCAACGCAGGTAGTTTAAAGTCATCGTTGAATTGAAGCCCTTGAATGGTGATGTTTTTCATGCCCTTGGGCATATTTAGTGTGCCTTTGAAGAGAATGAGTTCTGCGCCATTATTCAATTTGTAATACATGAACCGATTGCTTGAGCGATCAACTTCCCCAAGTAGATTTAACATTTCTTCTTTAGTCATTCCATCTCTAAGCATGTAGGGGACTGCGATATCGAGGTAGCCATGGGGATAAAACAGTTCTTTCCGAGCTTTTTCCCATTCCACTTCTCCCTTAGTTGATTTACTTAGGTGGGATGAAGAGAGGGTGTATTGCGCATCTCCTTTAGAGTAAAGGTAATTTCCTTCTTTGGTGAGTGTGCATTTAGCTGATCGGAAAAACTGATGGTCTAGGGGACTTTCATATTCCCTAATCATTATTTGTTGGCATGAGATATTAATTAAACAAAATATGGATATGAGTATGAGTTTTTTCATTTTTAGACAGTTTCATCAAAGTTAAATAAGAGTTTTAAGCAGAAATCTTTAGCGTCTTTGTTGAGAGAGGTCTCCATTTCTTCCTGGGAATAGTAGCATTGACCTAAGAATAAACCTTCTGCGGGTGCAGTTACACCAGCCTTAGACCTTTTATGTGATTCGAGGGCATTTAGGGTGTGTTGAGGTTCTTGGAATTCCATACCGACATTGACGACCTCGCCGGCCATTGATCGAACCATGCGGTATAGGAAGCCATCTCCAGTGAAGAGGAGGGCGACAATGTGACCAATCTCGATAAGCTCAGCCTTGAAAACAGTTCGAACCGCATGTCCTTGGAGGTTTTTTCGATCTACAGTGAAGGCAGAAAAGTCGTGTTTTCCCTCTAAATACTTGAGTGATTGACGCATTTTTTCTTTGTTGAGCTTTTTGCGCATGTGCCAGGAATAGGGGGCAAGGATAGGACTTCCTGTAGTCGAGTTATCTATAAAGTAGACATAAGTCTTACCTACGCACGAAAAACGAGCATGGAAATCTGGTGAACAAACAATAGCGGAACGAATTCTGATACTTATGGGCAGGAGAGCATTCATGCCCTTTCTTAATGTATCACTAGTGAATTTTGATTCTTTGGGTTCGGTAAAGCTAGCACAGAGGCCAAAAGCATGGACGCCTGCATCAGTTCTGCCACTACCATCTATTTTAATAGCAGAACAATTGTATAAAGTGTTGAGTGCATTTTCGACTTGTTCTTGAACTGCCTCAAAGTCATTCTGGCTTTGCCAGCCAAACCATGTACTGCCATCAAATTGGATCGAAAGTTTATAGGACTTCATGTCGTGTTACTTGTGTAAGAAAGCTCCGCATTCTAGGCATTCTCCAAGGCCTTTGGCCGCTGATGAGATGTCTTTTGTGGAAAGTTTAAGATGGCAAAAGCCGCAGCTATCATCATGAGTGATGGGTACGATGACAGCTCGAAGTCCGCCTTTTGATTTAAAAACACGTTCATAGTGAATGAGAGTCTCTTCATCGACTGTTTTAGCAAGTTTTGCTCGCTCAGCTTCAGTTTCTGGTAAACTTGCTAATAAATTTTTGTGACGTAGATCAAGATCTTTGATATCTTGTTCTATTTTGCCGAGCATAGATTTTAGTTGATCGGCGAGAACTTTTTTTTGCTTTTTGATTTCTTCAACTTTATCTAGGCTTTCTAAGAAAGAGCTTTCCATGTCGTCGACACGGGCGTCGTAAGTTTCAGCTTCTTTGACGAGTTTTGTGTAGGTGGCATTGTCTTTGGTCTCACCTGATTGGATCATGATCTTAGCTTTTTGTTGTTTTAGTTTGTCAATTTCATGATTGAGGTCCTTGCAAGCTTTTTCGGCTTCTTTTAGCTGAGCATTCAGATCTTCATAGGCGGATTTGTCTTTTTTCAGGGTAGAGATGATAGCTTTCTTTTGCTCGGGAATAGAAGCAGATTGTTTTTCGATTTCCGATTTTCTTAAATCTAGATCTTGTATTTCTAAGAGGGTGTTAAGCAAATCCATTGATTTTATCCTTGATATAATTAAGCTCAGTTAAAATTATCGTTTAAAAAACTCTTTGCAAAAGGCTTTTACCGTAAAAAACACTTTTGTAGATGACATATCAAAATTTTGTTAAGAAATAGCTGTAGCTGATGAGTTGATAAGTTTGCAAGTCGCTTGGGAAAGGCATAGATTTGAGTACAAAATTAAAAATCAGGGATGTGTTTGATGGATCAAATTGATTTAGTCAGCAAGGTTAAAGACGTTAAAGATGTTTTAAATACTGTTATACGGGGTAAAGAAGAGGCTGTTGACCTTTTGTTGACAGGTTTATTTTCTGGGGGGCATTGTTTAATAGAGGATGTTCCTGGAGTGGGAAAAACTTCATTGGCTAAGGCTCTTTCTAAATCTGTAGGTTGTGAATTTCAAAGAGTGCAGTTTACTCCAGACTTATTACCTGCGGATATTACTGGTGGGCCAATTTATAGCCAAAAACAAGAAGAGTTTTTGTTCAGGAAAGGCCCCGTTTTCTGTAATATTTTATTAGCGGACGAAATTAATCGAGCATCACCGAGAACTCAGTCTGCATTATTAGAAGCTATGGGTGAAACGCAGGTTACGATTGCAGGTGAATCCTATGATTTAAAACCTCCTTTTATTGTAATTGCCACTCAAAATAGCATCGAGAACCATGGAACCTTTCCACTTCCTGAAGCACAATTAGATCGTTTTGCCCTATCGTTTTCGATGAATTATCCGGATGCTGAATCTGAAAAGGCAATTTTGCTTGATAGACATAAAGGTGATCCGGCCATGTCTATAGAGGCGAAACTTAGCGAGAGTGAGGTTTTAGAGATTCAAGAACATGTTAGAGAAGTCAAAGTTGATGAAAGTATAGCTACTTATATTGTGGAAATTTTAAATAGTAGCCGTCAGCAAGATCAGCTTCGGACAGGGTGCAGTCCCAGGACAGGTTTAGTTATGTACCGTACCGCACAAGCACATGCTTATTTGAACGGCCGTGACTATGTTACCCCTGATGATATAAGACATTTATGTGTACCGGTTTTATCTCATAGATTACATGTAAAAAAACAGGTGAAGAATAGTGGGATAAGTAATGAAGAGATTGTGAAGGATTTCTTCGATCGCGTCAAACCACCTCATTAGGAATCAATGTGTGAACATTAAGCGCTACATAAGTCAGTTTAGAAAGTATATTCTTTTTGGCAACGAGACAACGGGGGATATTCCTTTCCCCTTGTATATGAAAAATCGACAATTTGTTTATTCATTCTTCTATATACTTAACTTTTATACACAGCGTTTTTTACCTTTGAATGTAAGACTACTGTTATGTTTCTGCTTTTTCTTTTTGGTATACTCAATACAAGACCCTGAACATATTTTGATGGTGCAGGGGATTTATTTCTTTGTGACAGCGTTTTTTATCAGCGCTGTAGTAGGACTTATCTTTAGACCACGCGTCAAATTCACCCGCCGTTTACCCTCGCGTTGTATGGCCAATACAGCCATCCAAGTCGACTACCAACTTAAAAATACATCTTCTCGAGCTATTTGGGACTTACGCATGGATAACTTTCCCTTTTTGAATGCGGAGTTTGTTAAAGGGCATGCAGGGAGTGAATATTTAGCAGCTCACGAAGGGCAACATTTGAATACGGTTGTCATTTTCCCTTTTCGTGGTGTTGTTAAATTGCCGAGATCCTATGCTTGCAGTTCATTCCCTTTTGGTATGTTTGCATGGGGTTGTTTAGGTGGCGGAGATAATTCGGTTTTAGTTTTGCCGCAGGTTAGTGATTTAGATGATGTTGATTTGAGTTTCGGTGGTTATGCTGGAGAAGGTGAAGAAGATCGTAATTCGAATTCAAATGATACCGGTGATCAAGAGTTTATGAAGATTAGGGAATACCGAGAAGGTGACCCCGTACGTCTGATTCATTGGTCAGCTACGGCGCGTTTGGGTCGTCCGGTTGTTAAAGATTTTAATGAAAGTAGTCATCGTAAAATATCGATTTATTTAGATGAAGTTTACAATCCCTCGATTTTAAAAGAACGTCACCTAAAAACCTATCCAGTATTCGAAGCTTCAATTAGTTTAGCGGCATCCTTAGTCGATTGGGCCAAGAGAAATAAAGTAGGTATTTCCTATGTCTTTCTCAACAATCGAACTTATGAACTTGATGGTATGACGATCGAAGAAGAAGCAGATTATGCGATGGAATTGTTAGCAAAGGTTCGTAATAATATTGATAAATCAACTCCCGCATTTCCCGAGATGGAAACTTTTTGTACAGCAGAAGATGAGTCTGCATGCTTTGCGATCTTGAATCACCTTAATGACGAGAGAAAAGAATTTATTAAGAATCACCACGTTGGTACAAAGATAATGACAGTGAATCCACGACTAGGGAAAGTCGATGGTATGGAGGTTGTTGATTATAATGAAGTTCTTGAAAATAGTTTGAGGACTCTTTAGATATGGATTTTAGAGAAGAAGCAGAGCTTAAAAAACGTCGCACAATAAGAGGCGCTCAGTTTTTCTGTGTGTTGGTATCATGTCTTCATTATTGGAGCTTAACTCAATCTATCTTGCCTTTAGTGACCTGTATCTTTGTTTTTGTTCCAATCCTTTTTCGGGGAGTGTATTTAAAACTGGGGACACGTACGATTGTTTATACTTTGGTTTCAGCGATGATCTTGTCCGTTTTACCATATCAATTTATTAAACAAAATAATGTCTTTTTTATGCTGCCGGGTAATTTCTTAGTTCCTTTCTGCATTGTAGGTGCCGCCCATTTGTGTTTATTGGAGCAGAAGAGGATTATTCTGTCGGGCTTTTCAACCTTTATATTCTTGTGTTATTTGATTGGAGGTGATCTCAATACAGGGAAAGGAGCTTGGAAAATTAATAACGCCTTTTTTCTTGATTTAAGATGGAACTATTTGATATCTTTTTCCTTGTGTTTAATTGGTCTATTTGTGATGTACCGAGCTTATGGCTTATCTCGCTTTGTGATACGAAATAAAAAAGCGAGTAAGAAATGGCAAGCTAAGCTCATATGTGTCATGTCCTTTATAGGGATTTTTCTACTCTCACCACATTTACAAAAGTCTTCGGTGCCAGCTCTTAGATACGTCGAGAATTATCTATTGACTCAATTGAATAGTATGGGGCGTCATTATCAGCGAGGCGCTAAAAGGTATGAAAATGAAAACAATATTAACCGTCCAGTTCACAATAAGTTTGGGAGAGACTTAGGTGTGATTGTCATGCGTGTTGCGGGGGAATATCCACCTCAATTGCTAAGGTTTTATTCATATGATACGTATGAAAATGGGATTTGGATGCGTGAATTGGAAAACAAGACATCTGTACGTGAAGAGGATAGTGAAGAAGAGACAGTTGAGTTATTAGTTGTTGAAAATTATATTTTGAATCAAAATAAGTACAGTGAAAAGCTTCGAGAAACCACTGTGTACCCCACCAGTTTTTTAAGTGAAAAAATAGTGCCTTTATCTTATGACTCGGCTGGGATTTCTTTGTCAGTAGATAGCTTAGATGCCTATGTTGATAATAGTTTGGAGGCAAAGGGACTTTCTCAGGCCACAGGGATTAAACTTCTCCGGAGTGGTTTAGGGATGGATCGATCGATCACCAAACCGAGCGTAATGACAAAAGAAAATAAAGAGTTTTATTCTCAGGTGCCAGATAACTTAAGTGAGTACCTCAATTTGAGATGGCAAGATATGAGTCCAGTTACTCATAATGTTAGAGAGGCTGCTGAACGCATTAAGGACTATTTCCATCTCAATTACACGTACGATTTAGATTTCGTGAACATGTATTATGAAGAAACCTATGCTTATGATGAAGATTTTGAAACAAAAGATATTATTGAGTTTTTTCTAAGTAGTGATTACAAAGCAGGTCACTGTGAGCTATTTGCAACATCTACAGTGCTTTTGTTAAGAAGTGCAGGTTTTCAAGCTAGATATGTGAGTGGAAGTACTGTTACGGAGCAAGCATCTAGTGGTGATTATATGATTACTCGAGCTAAAGATTTACATGCTTGGGTTGAAGTTTGGGATCCAAAGAAAAAAGTATGGTTTGATCTTGATCCGACTCCATCTCGAGGGGCCTTTTTTAAAGATTATAAACCTCAAGGATTGGATGCTTTTTTTGAGAGTATGAACTTTAAATTGAAAAAAATCTTCAGCTATGTATTACAAGGGGAAATTACAGTAGCCTTAGCCGCAGCTTTTTTTGCTGTCTATAATCCCTTAGTAGATTTTCTTAAAGAACCCATGAATGCGGGCGTAACTAGCCTTTGTATTTTACTGTTGATTACTTGGCGTATTGCCTGCTGGAAAAGAAAAAACAAGAGCGCCTCCCAGGGCATGAATAAAGAATTATTGAAGGCAAGAAAAATGATTCTGTCAATTGCACAAAAATATGTTCCTAGTCCAGAGCAAGGTTCTCATGAATACATGAGTATTGGGGAAATTAATTTCGCTTTAGCAAAGTTGGGTGTGGGTGAGCAAGTTCTTAAAGAAGTTGACTTCTATCAACAGTGCAGGTTCGGAGATCAAGCTTATGGCAAAGAACAATTGAAACAGTTAAAGAACAGTTTCAAATTGATTCCTCGCTTTATAAAAGAATCAAAGCTTTAAGTAACTATCTACGATGCCTAGAGCAACTAAACCATAATAACTTGATGCAGGATCAGCTTTGAGTTCACGACAGTGAGCTATAAAGCCACCAGTGTTTTGATAATGATCGTGGATGAAGTTTAATGTATCATTCTTAACCGAATCAAATGGTTTGTCTAAGTTTTTTAAAGAGAGTAGAGCGTGAGCAGTACTGTTGATGTCGCCGAAAGGCATGATGTGTGTTGCAAGAAAGCCTCCATCATCGGCCTGCTGTTCACAAATCCAGTTATTTAATTGGTGAGGAATATCTTCTTCAATTGATTTTAATAAACATATCGCAAAGTAGGTGGATGCAATAGACCCGTGTTCAGCTTCATACTGATGTCCAAATGCATCATCTTTTGCTTTAATCTTATTGAGTAGATTTAATACTTTAAGTTCTTCAGGAATAGCTTTTTCAATGTTTTGGTAAGTGGAAAATGCTAACCATGAGCCATAGAGACTAGAATGTGGGGATCTTTTTATGTGGCTCCAGCTAGAGTCAGGGCAACGGATTTGTAGTAAATGATCGGCTATGTCAGCAGCGAGAAATTTGTCTGGAGTATAGTTTTTTAATAGAGACCAACAGGCAGAGTAAGCTTCTAAATTTTGTAAATCCATATGTTGGATATTGGGGGCCTTATTTAAGGTGTTAAAAAGTGCCTTTTCGTATTTTTCTATGCCGTCTAGTGATTTTAAGGTGGCAAAGCAATGCCATGCAAGACTTAGGGTTTCTTCAGGTTTTTCACATTTAAATAAATCATTGATAATGAATGATTGAAGATAATCAATCGTAGTTTGTCTTTGCTCTTTATTGAGCAATGAGGCACCATTTGCTAATGCATCGAGTTCTGCTTGGCGAAAATAAAATGCGCTGGTTTCATTTCTCATAATTTCTTAACCTTAAATTTAATGAATTTGAAGGTAGCACTGAATTTGTGGAACGAAATCATAGTTAATGAAATTGGAGCCAAAAAAAGCCACTCAATTTGAGTGGCTTTAGAAAATCTTTTTAGCGCAGATTAGAGTTTGTCGTAATCAGCTTTGCTACAGAATTTAGTGAGCTTAGTACCATCGTCGTCAACAGCTTTGAAAGCGTAGCGAATTGAAGGGCCTTTAGCAGTCTCTTTTTCGTAAGTAACTTTACTTACGCTACCAGAACTGATTTTAACTTTAGCTTTTTTCTTTACGTTGTAGAATTCAATATCCATGTTTTTGCTCCTTAGCATATTTGTTATAGGTGACAATTAAAATTACTTGTTTTTAAAGGGAAAAAAAGTGTTTTTTGAGCTTAGCCCATAGAAATTCGAGAAAAATCCCGATTTTTTCCAAAAAAAGTGCTTTTTGTCATGTCTTATGAGACGTTTTTGAACGTGTTAATTAACTTTTTTTTGAACAGGGTTCGTACAGGAGTGCGGGAAAGATGAATTCAAAAGCTGTTAATTGCGATATATTGTATAAAAAAAATAAAAGTTTTACGCTTATTTAATAACTTCGTGTCTTATGTCTTGGAGTTCGTGGGAAAACTTCGAATAAGTTAAAAGGTTTATCTTAAGCTGGTCAGGTGCTAAGAAAATTAATTCGTTAATGTCATCGGTGCCAATAGAGCTAATGTCAATGCTCTTGAAGTTAATGAGCATGAGTGGACTCAGATCATTGAGAGGAGATCGTCCTTGGATTTTCAGCGAATCGGAAGCAATGTCTACCGTGTCTATATACTTATTAAGTTTTTTTAATAATACTGAAAATAAAGCTTGTCTCTCTTTTAGCGTTATGGCTTCTTTTAATGAGTGACTAAGGTTCGACATTGCTAGGTCATTGTTTTCCTCATCTAAAAATTCATAAATCTTAATAAGATTAGTGGATCTAAATTTTTGAGTGTCCTCAGTCATCTTGAAACAAAGTTTAGCTATGGGCTGATAGTTTTGTCCAAGTGCATCCAGTTTCCATCCAGCCATTTTAAATTACAGATGTGATTAATCGCAGCCAGTTTCAAGATCTTCTCATTTCTTGGATGGTAGACTAAGGCTTGGCTGATTAAGGACCCTGCTTCTCTAGTTTTGAAATTATAAAGTAGTTTATAATGCCTATCCAGTATTAAAGTCGTGTCGTTAAGATTAAGGTTTGATGGATGCGAAGGTAATTTATGGGTGAGCTTATTGTTAAGGTGAGTGTTTAAATTTTTATAATGAAGCGTTAAAGAAAGGACAATGGCAAAAGCAGCACAGAAAAAGATTGTTCTTAGATTTCGTTTACAAAATAATAAAAAGACAGTTCCTTGTCCAGCTGCCTGTGATGAAGGAGCAAAACCATTTATCCAGTTTTCTAAGTCTTGTTTTAGTAGGTGGACGGCTTGATAACGTAGTTCGGGGTCTTCACTCATTGCTTTATTAATTATGGATAAAAGCCCACTGGGGGTATGTTCAGGATCTTTTTGAAAATCTGGGTCAAGAGGTCCACGCAGACTAATTAAACACTTTAACAAAACACCTAATGAGTAAACGTCACAACGCGGGCTTGGATCGAAAACTTTTGATACCTTAAGTTCCGGGGCAATAAAGCCAGGAGTTCCACAGACAATCCGATTAGCTTTAAGTTCTTTCTTTGAATTTAAGTGGTAAGCTAGGCCCCAGTCACAAACTAGGAGCTCACCGAATGACCCCGTTTGGATGTTTTCTGGTTTCAAATCTAGGTGGATAACATCGCGGCTATGAGCATAGGAAATGGCATCACAGATTTTTAGGAACATATTAATTTTATTCTTGAGTACGAGAGCGGGAGAATCAACTTGTTTTTGGCTTTCTCGACGAATTAAATCTGCTAGGTTTTCTCCAGTCAATAAAGGCATTGTAAAGAAAGGCTCACCTTTATCATCGTGGCCAATGTCGTATATGGGCATAATGTTGGGGTGTTCAAGTCTAGCTGTAATTGTGGATTCGCGAGTGAATTGCTCTAGATCTTGTTGGCTACGGATATTTTTGAGTACGGCCATCGCTACGTCTCTCCCACACAGCTGATCGTAAGTTTTATAAATGTGTTTCATTCCACCGCTGCTTAGGCTCTCAGGTTTTTGGTAGCGACATTCGGGGGAAGAGAAGTCTAAGTAGGCATCTGGTTTCCTGCTGTTGGAAGCGGTGTCATCCATTTGTAGGATGTCTCCAAGACCAGAATGCATACTTTCGTATATATTGAGTGTGTCTTGGGGGTCCATATTCATTCCTATAGTATATATCTACATACTATAGAAGAAAAAAAGAGCTTTGAAATTCTGAATCTCAAAGCTCTTTAAAAATTGTCGTAAAATTAATTCTTAGTGTGTGGCTTCTCCGGCACCGCTTGGAATGCGGATGTGTTCGACCATGTCCTGTACTTCTTGTGGAGGCGCTGGAGTGAATGCACTAATCACAAAAGTAACGATAAAGTTAATGAACATACCTACAAAACCAATGCCTTCAGGTGATATACCAAAGAGGTAGTTAGTATGATCTGCAATGAATTGGAAGTAGACTATGTACGCAAAAGTGAAAGTAATACCACAGATCATTCCCGTAACGGCCCCCTCTTTATTGACTCTCTTAGAAAAGATTCCCATTAATAAGGTGGGGAAAAACGATGATGCAGCCAAACCAAAGGCAAAGGCAACTGTTTTAGCCACGAAGCTAGATGGTGGGTTGATGCCGAAATATGAAGCAATAACTAAAGCACCGAATGAAGCCATTCTCGCATAAGCCATTTCCTGTTTATCAGTAATGTTTGGATTAACAATTTTCTTCATGAGGTCGTGAGATATTGAAGTCGAAAGGACTAAGAGCAGACCCGCCGCAGTAGAAAGTGCAGCCGCAACACAGCCCGCCATCACCAAGGCAATTAGCCACTTTGGAAGTCCTGCCATCTCTGGGTTGGCTAAGACAATAATATCCCTATCGTAATAAACTTCGTTTAAATCTGTAGTTAATTCGTTTTTTACTAAACGTTGACCATGATCACCACGCGTTTCAGCTTCCATTACAGGTTTTCCATTAAAGGCTTTGCCTTTGCCATATTGGATGATACCATCGTTGTTCTTGTCAACCCAAGCGATCATCCCTTGGTTTTCCCAGTTTTTAAACCATGAAGGAGCTTCAGTGTAAGTCTTGTTGTTGATCTCATCGACTAAATTAGTACGAGCAAAAAGGCCTAGAGCCGGTGCCGTTAAGTAGATGATAGCAATAAAGAAAAGCGTCCAACAGGCTGATTTTCTTACCGCTTTTACGCTTTTTACAGTGAAGAAACGCACGATAACGTGGGGTAATCCTGCCGTGCCTGCCATGAGCGC
Source organism: Lentisphaera marina (assembly GCF_028745505.1). Classification (GTDB taxonomy): domain Bacteria; phylum Verrucomicrobiota; class Lentisphaeria; order Lentisphaerales; family Lentisphaeraceae; genus Lentisphaera; species Lentisphaera marina. The sequence goes on from NZ_JAQZZL010000001.1 coordinate 1,133,614, forward strand.
GGCAGTAATACAAAACATGTCGGTTGTACTTAGGGATCCATCGGTGTACTTCGTGACCCCCAGTTCGACGGAGAGATCATTCATTTTTTGAAGCAGGGGAACGGCTTCGCCTCCTCCTTTAGTGAAGTCGCCAATTAAGCCCATTTGTGGAATGACATTACCAGTGAGAGCTAATGAGATGAAAATGACTGGAATTGTATAGGCAAAAACCATGACGCAATACTGAGCTACTTGTGTATAGGTGATGCCTTTCATGCCACCCAAGCCAGCGTAGAAGAAAACAATACTTGCACCGATGATCACACCAGTGGCAATTTCAATGTTAAATAGTCGTGAGAAGACAATGCCTACGCCCCTCATTTGACCCATTATATAGGTCATGCAGATAAAAATCGCGCAGAATACAGCGACAAGTCGAGCTGTTTTTGAGTAAAAACGGTCACCGACAAAATCTGGAACAGTAGCTTTACCAAATTTTCTGAGGTAAGGGACCATTAAAGTAGTAAGTAGTACAAAACCACCCGTCCAGCCCATTAAGAAGCGAGAGGCATCATAACCTGATGCAGCGACAATTCCGGCCATGGATATGAAGGTAGCGGCAGACATCCAGTCAGCACCAGTAGCCATTCCGTTGGCTAGCGCAGAAACCCCGCCACCAGCCGTGTAATATTCTTTAGTTGAACCTGCTTTCGCCCAAAGAGCAATGCCGATGTAGATACCAAAAGTGATCCCGATAAAAATAAAGTTCCAAACATCTTGTGACATTAGCTATCCTCACCAAAACCGTGTTTTTCATCAAGCTTATTCATTAAGAATGTGTAAGCTAAGAGGAGAAGGACGAAGCCAATGATGGAACCTTGTTGAGCCATCCAGAAGCCAAAGGGTGCATTGCCAATTTTAGGCATATTTGCATCCATCCAAGTTCTGAACAAAATGGCGCAGCCAAAGCTGATGAAAGCCCAGATTATTAATATGGAGCCAACTATTTTTAGGCTTCCTTTATAGTGCTCTGCAGCACTGTCTTTATTGTCACTCATGTGTATTCCTATCGACTTAATAATTACATATATAAATTGATGATAAAACCCGCCACTAATAAACACCAAGATTTGAATTTTGTTTCGATCGCACGCTTACAAAGAGGGGTTAATGTTGCAGAATTTTGCAAATCTTTGGAGTTTGGGGTCTTGTAGTATCCTTTATAAAGTAAAAAAAGTGGATAAAAGCAGGAGATGAGGCATAAGGGCGGTAAATGACCCAGGTAAATGGCTAGGATTAATGAGGAGAAGGCCAGTACAGTAACAAGGCGATGAAGAGTGAACCCATTTTCGATTCCTAATCTTACGACTAGGTTATTTTTTTGGACCTGTCTATCTGCAGTGAAGTCGGGGATTTCATTCATCAAGATGATAGCAAAACCAAGGAAGCCTAAGAAAAATGACGGCAGCACAATTTCTGCATGGAGCTCGCCAACAATAGCGAAATACATGGCGGCAATAATGAATAAACCGTTATTCAAGAAGATCACAATTTCGCCCAAGCCACGGTGCGAGAATTTAAGTGGGGGGGCAGAATAGCCCCAACATGAGATGAGCCCTAAAATTGCAAAAATTAAAACTTCAATTCTACTGAGGTAAGCAATGATCATGGAACCAATGAGTGCAATTGCGAAAAATAAATAGGACATTTTTAAAACTCGTTTAGGTGCGAGTTTACCTTCTTCCAGGACACGTGTGCCACCACTAAAAGGTGTGTGAATTTCAACTAAAGCATCGTTTCCAGAGATATGATCATAGTACTCATTAATCATATCTGCCCCCAAGTGAAAAAGCAGACAACCAATAAGAATTAAGAAGGTTAAGAGAGGTGCAAAAATTTGATGGTGGTGATATATGAGTAAGCTACCGAGGAAAACGGGCATAGCTGAAATGAAAAAGAACCCTTGCGACATGCGCATAACTTTCATCCAGTTAATTAAGTCTTCGCTTTTTTCGATGTATTTCATGTGTTCCTAATGTGAAATTATTTTTAAATTAGTGGAATGTAGTTTGCTTCATATTTGTTGCAAGTCACCCAGTTAATGCTAGTTTTATGAGCTATTTTTAAAGGAGTTTATAAATGAAGTTTTACAGTCTTATCCCTTTAGCCTTTCTAGTTGCATGTGCAAGCCAAAGATCGGGCCATGCCCCAGCTAATAAAGCCAAAGATAATGTCCCCAAAAAAAGGATTGCAATTAAGAAATACGATACCCCACAAGTTTCTGTCGAGGTGAAAGATCACAAGGGTAAAGTAGTGTCTCGAATTGAAGAGCAAGATATGACCATCTATAAGCTCAGGATTAAGAATTACGAAGATAAGTCAATTGATGAGCTTGAGGAAATTTTAAAAACTTCTAATGCTCAAGTAACTACTGTAATAATTGAGGCGCTCTTTCACCGCGCGATGGATAACTATAATGCCGCAATGATCAAAAAGAGGGAAGAGGGCTTAGAAGACTCACTACCAGTGAATATTGATCAAGTGGTTCGTATATATGCAAGTTTATTAAAGGATAAGCGCGAAGTTGTATTAGAAGAAGATGACACAACATTGTGGATGGAGTCGAAGAGTATTTACGAAATGCCTCAAATTAGAATTTACGCAGCTTATATGGCGCAACGTATCACTAATGGTGAAATAAAACCTTATTCTTTTGAGTTCAAAAAACACCGCTCAGGGATTTTATACTGCGTAAAAAATGACTTCGCACAAGTCAAAGAAGATGTTGCAGCTAATTGGCTGAAATGGTGGGAAGAGTACGGTAAAGAACAGTACAGTAAGTGATTTACAATAATTTAAAGAACTTGCCGTAACTAGGTAGGTAAATAAGTTCTACTTTTGTTGCTGAACCAGAGTTAGCGACAAAATCACCTTGGATAATTACTTTAAGCTTTTCACTATATAATGAGCTTTTTCTATTTTCGTTTTTTTCAGCAATAATAGATAAATTATCGATCAATTCTTCATTTTGGTTATATGGAATTTCTACGGATAGGTAAGGGTTTAAGTATATAGTACTAGAGCTTTCCTTATTAATTACTTTTTGGATTTGGCCATAAATTTGGAAGGTCTTGTTTTTTTTGTGGACTTTATCGTAGACAGGAGAGAAGAGCATAGCGCTTAAGGCATCCGCTTGACGATAAGATAATAAGTCGTGTTTCCAGTGTGATTCATCAGGTGATTTGATGATGATCTTGTTGCTAGAATAGGAAAGCTGAACTCTGTAGTGTAGGTCAATGATGTTGATTAGGTCCATAAGGTTGCCGTCTTCGAGCTTAAAGCTAATAGGTTTTTTGACTTGTAGACTGCCACTATAAATAACTTCGTCTTCTGAGTTGAAAGAAGATTTCAAGTCTTCACAGAAGGGGAGGGAGTCGATCTCTAAACTGATACCAAGAGGTTTACATTTTTTGTTGATGTAATTTATCAGTAGAAATAACTGAGATGTATTAAAGGAAAGTGACCTAAAGGAAATGTTTTCTAGTTGTGAAACTAAAACATCTTTTGGGGATTCTAAGTGAAGGCCATATTTTTCGCTATAGTCACGGTGGATTTTACTTACTCGATTCTCTACGAGTTCAACAGGAAGTTCACTGAGAAGGTTTTGGTCAAGCTGGCCTATATTATCACATACAAGAGCTATCAATAATTTGATGGCTTCAGATTTTTCAGTATTCTCTAATGAATTGTATTTATCACTTAAGATAGTTTGGAGCTGTAGGCCATTGTCAATTAAGCGTTTATCGCATTCTGTTGGTGCTTGTACTAGTAATTTTTTGATGTCGATACCCTTCCCGGTAGTAAGCTGAGATAGGCGATTCATGTAAATTGCGAGTTTGATGTTCTCGGGGGTTTCTCCTTCATCGACATAACGTTGAGTTAAATAAATTGAAAATCCTTCTTTCACGTCGATCCAGAAAGGATCGACCGAGCTTGTGGTAGATTCTTCAGCAATTAGACCAAAACAGAGGGTAATAAAAAACACAAAATGTTTCATTGTACACCGTGTTTGAGTATTAAGTCAATAAACGTACTATAGTCGTTTTCTGGGGTCATTGTTATTTTATTTTTTAGATAACTCTTTGGTTGAGTGAGTGCATAAAGCATGATTACATTTTGGTCAGATGATTTTTTTGATTCAATCAATTCTTCACTTAATTGGGCGAGTTTAAGAGTCGACTCTTTACTGTTAATCAATATTTTTTCTTCAACAGGGCCGTATAATTTATTTTCTACGAAAGAAATATGTTTAGCATCATAAGTAGAAAGTAAGATTTTTGTGTCTTTATAAGATTTCATTTCCTCCAAAGCTTCATAAAAATGGATACTCAGATTTTGGGCATAGCTGTTATCGGTTACGATAGTGGATATTTTTTTGATGTGCTCGTTTATGTTGCCGTTTTTGAGGCTGGAAATAGCTTTTAGGTGGGCCGTTAGTTTTTTCTCTCTCGGATCTACTTTAGGTGTCTGGATTTTTACGATTGCTTTTTCTGCGGGCTTCGGCGTTTTTACGAGTGGCTTTTTTTTTTCAATCACAGGTTTAGGGTTAGTCCTTTTGTCGTTTAAAAGTTTAGCCTCTCGTTTTTCTTGTTTTAATATCTTTTTTGGTTTCGGGCTCTCTGGAGCTTTTTGTTTCGCTATTGCAGGGGGTGTTTCTACAGGTGGTTTCGTTAGAAGTTCTTCTTTGGTAGGTGAATTACTTTGAGGGGTTTTGCTTTCGCGAGTATTAGTATTTTTATTATCAATATTAATTAAAGTTAAAGCAATCGCAGCAATGATGAAAAAGCCAAGTATCACTGCGATGAGAGTGTTCTTACTTTTATTGTTATCTGCGTGGGCGCGATCAAATACTTTTGACTTACTTTTTTTATCTGAACTGCGCTGATAAACACTCGCTTTAAGTTTAAGCTGCTGCAGTGATTCTAATACTTCGGCCCAAGTCTGTGGACGTTTATGGAGGTCTTTCTCTAAGAGGTGGTCGACAAAGTCAGAGACGCCCTGAGGTATTTTGGCTTTAGCTTTTTTTAATGGGATATGATCTTCTTCAATCTGCATGCGCAAAATTTCTTTGAATGATGGATCCTCGAATGGAGGGTGCCCTGCTAACATGTGATATAAAGTGGCACCAAATGAATAGATGTCGGCTCGTGGATCTCCGTTTTCCCACTGATCCAAAATCATTTCTGGAGCAGCATACATAGGAGTAAGCATGATCCCGTCGCTTTCTCCTTGGATTTCGCCACCCATTCTTGCTAAACCCAGGTCAGCTAACTTAGCTTCTCCTTGGCGAGTAATTAAAATGTTGGCAGGTTTTAAATCGCCATGAGTGAGTTGGCGAGTCGAGTTCCCATAGTGCAAGCCTTCCGCAATACCCGTCATGAGGGGTAAGGCATCTTTATAAATGATCGAATCGTTGCTCTTAATTAATTCTAAAACATCGCCACCATCAACAAGCTCCATTGCAAAATAGTAGAGTTCATCTTCGCTTTGTCCAACATCGTAGGCCTGCACAATGTTTTGGTGAGTGAATGCCGCAGCTGCCTGGGCTTCTCGGAAAAAGCCTCTTAAGAAGTCTTGGTCTTGAACAGTGCTCTCAAAGAGGACTTTTATCGCTACTTTTCTGTTGAGGTTAACTTGAGTCGCCGAGTACACGGTGCCCATGTTGCCACTAGCTATTTTTTCGAGTATACAAAACCCGTTAATTAATGTGCCTGGAGGTAATATTTTGAGTCTCTTAGATTTTAAATTTTGAATAATTTAAAAGAGCTCAAGTAAAAATCCAATCTAATACATGCTTGTACTAAGTCACAAGGGCTCTTTTTTGTCACAATATACGAATGTATTCCAGTCAATCTTACTTTTTAAAACTTTTCGTAGTTTTTGTGGGTCTAAAATTTTACTTTCATTACCCGCTTCATGGCAGTTTAGGGTGCGACCATTTCTTTCGGCAATATCATTCCAACGAAGTGCTTGGCCATCAGAGCATAGATAACGACCTGTTGGTACGGGATTCATTACTGATATTTGGAAGCATACTTGAGCGACCAAGTCAATCTTACATAAATTCACGTGTTTTAAGCCGTTCTTGATACGAGCAAGCCATTTATGCGGTTGCCGCAAATTATCATCCCAAAGTAAGCCACAATGTAGAATGCTGGAAAAGTTTTCAAAATAGCTTTCACAGATGGTTCTTGGGTGTGTCGGCTTGAGTTTGGAATCTTCATTTATGACTTCATTGGGGTTGTTAACTTCGTATAAGCTCGCAGTCGAGATCAAAATAGTTTTTTCATAGTTGTTTTTTGCGAACTCCGCAAGAACTTGGGCTTTCGTCCCTAGGTTTTCAATTGTACAGGAAATGATGAGTAGCTTAGCTGCCGGAAGGGTGTTTAAAGAGGAGGTCTCTAAACAAAAATAAAAGTCTCCATCCTCTTCCAATGAACTCGATTTTACATGGTTAAATTGAGCTTTGATTGCAGAGCCCAAATAACCACTGCCAATGATGAGCGCATCTAACATTTAGTTGAGCATGCCAAAGGTGAAGGCTTGAACAAGGCCAATAACCGCCCCAAGCAAAGCACCAAAGGCAGTGATGTAGCGAAATTGCTCACGACTAAAGCCTAAGATGATCTCTTCGAGTTGCTCGATGTCGAGCTCATTGATCCTAGATTCGATTTTGTGACGAATGTCGAGGTGACCACTACTTAATGCCTCTTCGATGGCCTTACTCAAACCATCAATGATTAAGCTCGTCATTTTCGGGGCGATTGATTCGGCTATTTTTGTATAATTGATTTGGGAGCTCTCTTCGCTGATTTTTTCTTTGATGAGCAGGCGAGTCTCATCAGTAGAGAAAGAGGCTAAAGTTTCGTGACTCAAGGCTTCAATTCCCTCCAAGACTTTTTCGCAAATCTTCCCTTTAAAGGGAGAGGCAACCATGGCGACCATAGCTCCCAAGGAGTCAATGGCCTTGTCAATCATCTGTTCTGCTAAGAGGGGCGCTTTTTCAGCACTAATAGTTACAAATTTATCTTTGGCGGTATTTATGAGGGCAGAGTGAATCATGAAGCTAGTTTGATCTAAAAGCTCAGGATTGTTAATGATATTGGGGAGTTCTTGTTCTAGACCCCTAAAGATTTCAATTTCAAGCTGATCATGCATGTCTTGGGAGGTGAGCATGTCATGGATTTCTTTGCCTGATAAAAGGTGTTTTTCAAATGTCTCCGCAATATTCCCCGCAATAACACTGCGCTGTGAAGGAATGACGCCAGGAGTCATGGGAAGCCTAAGGCCAAAAACATAGACGGGTTTATAGGGCCTAAAGAGCATTTTTATGGCGAGCTCATTGGTTACAGCTCCAATTACAGCTCCAATTGCAGGCATGATAATAAATTCTGTCATTGATATCTTCTGTTTTTATAAATTATGGGACTATATATAGCTCCTGTTTCGCTGAAAAACTAACAATGAGTGTTATTGTGTCAATATAAAATATCAAAATGAGGTTTAATTATGCAGGAATATCATGATTTAAATGAGATTTCTCTACAAGAGCGATTAGAGCGTTGTGATGCAGAGCTCAAAGGGCTTTCATTGGTAATGAATAAGTTACTTAAAAACATTGCTGTTTATAGTGACTTTCTTGAAGATGAACTAGAGGACTCCGTTTCAGGGGAACGCTACTTAGAAAAATTACGTCATGATGTGAAGCAAATTGAATCGGTATTTATGACCATGTCGCAAGACTTGGAGTCAACAGTCGATGACCAAGAAAAAGTTAACTTAAGTAGCTTACTGAATGCCTTTTTTAATCGCAGTAGAAAATTACGCGAAGTTAATGATCAGAACTTAGTTAGTGATGAAGATGAGCTCATTATTCAAGCTAATATGGGGCAGCTTTCTTCAGTATTTATGTTCATGAATTCCTTACTTTCCAGCGAGAAACCATATACGCTTTCAGTTGATAAAGTGAACATAAGCCAACAAGAAAACTTAAGTGATGGCATTTATTACTCGATTGAAATGAAGAGTGCAGAAGGTATCAACGAATATGTTCCTGTGAATTATGATGCCGCAATATTTTCGCAGGCGGATCAAAGAGAGATACTCTTTGTGTTAGGTGCTCTTAAGCGTTTTTCTGGAGCATTGTTTTGTAATGAAACAGCAGACCAACTCTCGCTTCAGCTATTATTACCATCAATGGATTATCACGCAGTAGGTGGGCAATTAGATACAGATCTAAGTTCAGAGGCACTCCAAGGGAATGAGACCATTTTAGTGGTTGATGATGAAGACATGATTTGGGATGTTTTAATCGAAAATCTTCAAAATCTTGGTTACATTGTTTTGCTCGCAGAAAATGGCTTAGATGCGGTGGAGATTTATAGGGAGAATCCCGGTCAAATTGACTTAGTCATTCTCGATATGGTTATGCCCGAAATGAATGGGCGTGAAGCTTTTCATGAATTAAAGAAAATTGACGATGAAGTTAAAGTACTCATTTCTTCTGGCTTTATGGCTGAAAATGAGGCTGGAGACTTAATTGAAGCGGGCGCAGCGGCCTTTTTAAGAAAGCCTTATAGAATGATTGAATTGGCAAAGAAATTAAGAGAGCTCTTAACTTAGTTGCGACCGAAGCGTTTTTTAAGTTCACTATCAGCAATATTAATAAAGACTGGACGTCCCTGTGGGCACGAATAAGGAGTCTCGCATTTATCGAGTTCGACTAAGATTTTACTTGAACTCGCTTCGTTAAACTTAATTCGAGCCGAGCTTGTCTTACAGATAGTTTTTGCCAAATTCAGATGAATATCCCGCTTAAGGCTATCTGGATTATTGTGCAGTGAATCAATTAAATCTTTAATAAGCCCCAAGAGGTTGTCTTCTGGGAAATTAAGCGGCGTCGAATCTAGTAACCATGTATTGGCGCCAAAGTGCCTTAATACCAATCCCAGTTGGCTTAATTGAGTATGGTACTTCTCGATGAGGTGTGAGTCGCTGTGATTGAGTTCTAAACTTATGGGGATTAGTAGAGCCTGAGTGTGTTCACTATTGAGTCGATAATTATCCAACATCTGTTCAAAGACAATTCGTTCACGAGCAGCTTTAAGCGATAGGATAATTAGGCCATTTTCACCCTGGCATATAAGGTATTCATTATTATAAAATGAAATAACTTTGAGCTTGTCGAGTCCATGGCTATAAACTTGTTTTTTCGTGACGTCACTATTTTGCGTGTTATTTGAAATACTTACATCGCTAGAGGCTTCATTTTGATTTTCTCCCTCAGTTGGAAGGGCTTTTTCCTCATGACCTGTCTCAGGAGGTGGTGAATCTACATGAACCTTAGGAGTTGTGTTTCTGGCTTCTTTTCTAGGAGTGAATTCTGTAGGGATATCTCTCTTTTCTGGAGCTAAACTAAGTTGAGGTTTAGCTTTTTCCTCATCTGTATCGGGTGATTTTAAGTGGAGGCTCACAGGCCTAGTATGAGTATCGACCTTTGGATTAAGGAAGGCTGGGGCGACTAACTTTTGTTGAGAGCCACTTAGAGCTCTCAATGCAAGTTCCAAAGAGTGTGTAATGACTTGGCAAATGAGCTGAGGTTCACGAAAGCGAACTTCGCGTTTAGCTGGGTGCACATTTATATCGACTCGAGAAGGATCAATTTCGATATAGAGAATACAGGGAGCAAATTGCCCTTTGTTGATAATGCCTTCATAGGCATTGCGAATGGCGCGATTGATTTCGGGCGCAATTATGGGGCGTTGGTTAATGAAAAAACGCTGTTCACGAGAATTGCCCCGAGCTAATCCTGGACGAGAGCAGAGTCCCTTGATAGAGATTCCTGCTTCTTGGTATTCAACATCAATCATGTTTTTTACAGAATCGCGACTCACGAAAGAGCTAAGTCGAGTCCTCATGTCATTACTAGGGGGAATATTATAAACTTTGCGCTTGTCGCAATGCAGTTCCATATGGATGTCAGGTCTTGAAAGAGCTAACTGAATAAAGGTTTCTTGTATATGAAAATCTTCCGTGCGCTGAGATTTAAGGAACTTTTTTCGAGCAGGAACATTATAGAAAAGTTTTGCGACTCGAATACAGGTTCCAGGAGCACAGCCGATCTTGTCGACAGCGGATATTTCACCACCATTAACTTGGATCATAGTACCTTCCAAATCATCATGTAATCGCGTCAAAATGGTGAACCTAGAAACCGAGGCAATACTCGGGATTGCTTCCCCACGAAAGCCATAGCTACTAATACTGTCTAGATCACTAGCATAAGTGATTTTTGATGTGGCGTGTTGCTCGAGGCAAAGCAGGGCATTGTTTTGATTCATGCCAGAACCATTATCAGAAACTTCTATGAGTGACGTTCCCGCATTTTCGGTGCGAATGACAATTCGTGTCGCTCCCGCATCAATGGCATTGTCGACGAGTTCTTTCAAGACCGAGGCAGGGCGTTCTACGACTTCTCCTGCAGCGATTCGATTGGCAATTTCTGCGCTTAAAACTTTAACATCAGCCATTTTATTGGGTCAGGCTCTTTTTAATGAAATTTGAGTTAGGTGAATGTTCAACTAAGTGCTTTGGGAAGAATGATTGATAAGTACTAAAGTTTTTCATTTTTCCCATCAAGGACTCTAGGCCTGACTTGTTGGGAGTACTCATGATAATAAGACTTAAGAAGTCGGCTTCTTTTTGTGTGAAGAGCGGCAGCTCAGTTAAAACTGTGTAGGCGGAGGGGCTTTTTTTCTTGAGGATAAGGCATCTAGCTAGCTTTATTCGCAGCTCTTTGTTGAGTGGGTAAATTTTTAAAGATTCCACGGTGATCTGTATAGCCTTGTCAACTTCTTTGGCGGCTAACAAGCTGTCAGTGTAGCTATTAATAAAGGCTGGGTTGTCTTTGAAATGTGAGTAAGAGTTTTCGAAAATTTTATTGGCAAAGAGGAACTTACCGCTGCTGACCATTCCTTGCGCAGTCGCACTTTGAACTTCGTAGGGAATGGTGTTTTGTTGCTTGATTGTGCTGGGGCGCACATCTTTTTTGAGCAAAAGTAGAGTGCAGAGTATAATCACACCCAGGCTACTTAATAAAGCAAGGATAGCTTTATTATTCATTTTCTTCTTTGTTTAGGCCACTTCTCAAATAGGCTTGGATGAAAGGATCTAAATCACCATCCAAGACATTATTGGTGTTACTTGTTTCAAAAGAAGTTCGTAGGTCTTTGATCATTTTATAAGGGTGTAAAACATAAGAACGAATTTGGTGTCCCCAACCGATGTCAGTTTTTTCACTCGAGTTCGCATCAATTTCAGCGGCGTGCTCAGCTTGGCGTAATTCTTCGAGTTTTGCACCTAACATTTTTAACGCAGTCGCACGGTTTTTGTGTTGCGATCTTTCCATTTGGCAGGCAACGACAATACCAGTAGGAATATGCGTAATTCGCACTGCAGAGTCCGTGGTATTCACGTGCTGGCCGCCTGCGCCTGAAGCACGAAAAGTATCGACTCTGAGGTCTTTGTCATCAATATCAACTTCGGCTTCATCGCCAATATCAGGGACGACATCTACAGAAGTGAATGAGGTGTGTCGACGTTTGTTTGAGTCAAAAGGAGAGATTCTAACTAGGCGGTGAACGCCGCGTTCCGCTTTCAAGTAACCGAACGCCATAGGCCCTTGAATCATGATGGTGCAGTTTTTTATACCAGCTTCATCACCTTCTTGAATAGAGACAATAGACATTTTGTAGTCTTTGGACTCAGCCCAACGTCTATACATGCGAAATAGCATATCAGCCCAGTCACATGATTCGGTTCCTCCTGCACCAGCATTGATGGAAAGGAAGCAGTTGCCGCTATCGTATTTACCTGATAAGAAACTGAGTAGTTCAATATCGTCAAGAGCTTTTTTGAGTGAGGGGTATTCCTCATCCGCATCTTGCATGAGTTCTGAGCCAGCGCCTTCTTCCTCAATGAGCTCTGTGAGGGTGCTAAAGTCCTCGACTCTTGAGCCAAGTTCTTGGTAGGGGATGACAATGTTTTTCAGTGCAGAGACACGATCGACAGTGGTTTTTGCAGCATTACTATCATCCCAAAAGGATGAACTGCCCATTTCGAGTTCTAATTGATTGAGTTCTTGAGTTTTATTAGGGACGTCAAAGGTACCTCCCCAGGTGCTCGAAACGATCTTGAATCGCTTTAACCTGTTTTTGTAATTCGTCTAAAGTCATGTTCTTCCTGAAAATTAATTAATGTCGCCCTTGGTGCGAAAGTTCTTGTCTTGTAAAAAAGTTGCGACTTGGGCTCTTTTATCACCTTGTAGTTCAAGTGTATCTTCTTTGACTGTTCCTCCGCTACCGATCGCTTTTTTTAAATCACTCAGAAGATCCATCATTTCGATGAGTTCGAGAACGGGTTCAAAACCATAGATCACGGTGACAGTTTTTCCGGCGCGTCCCTTTTTTTCTAAGCGAAGGCGACAAGTGGTGTGTTGGATTTTGTTTTTTGTCTTAGAGCTTTCTTCTTTGTCTTTAGCGACACAGTCAATCTCTAAGTCAGCAAAGGGGTTAACTGCAAAGCCTTCTGTTTTTAAAGGTCTTTTTTTATTCTTGCCCATCAAAAAATACCTTGTAATGATTAGCGAGTCTGGGGTTGAGTTCTGTAGCAATCTTTAAGTAGTCTTTGGCAGCTTGTTCATTTTTGAACCACTCCATGAGTAAAGCTGCTTTGAAGTAATCTTCGGCTGCAGATTCTTGTAGAGTTTTGGCAATGCTATCCGGGCTATCGGTAACTTGATCGAGTTTTGAGCTAGCAAAAAATTCAAGAATTTTAGCAAACTGCACGTCTTCTAATTGAGTGACATCAATTTCTAAAGTGAAGGCGGCGCCATTTCGACCCATTAGAAGTTGGTCATTTTTCACTTCCAAGAATCCATCGATGCTATCCTCAAATTCACGTGAATAAACTTTGCCTACGTAAGGTGAATTAGCCAGAACTTTGATCAAGTAAAAACGAATTCGATTAAGGAGGCGTAGGCGCTCATGCTCAATGGCTTTTCTTTGAGAATCAGGTTGAGAATTTAAATAGTCAATGAATTCAGAAATTGTTGGGCTGAAATCCAAGTTAGAAGGATAAGGGCGCTGCTCTTTATTCACTGGGCTAGGAGAAAATTCAGCAAAAGCCTCGTCAAAATTTTCCATTGCCGTTTCAGGCTTAGGCTCGGCCTCAACTACAGGAGCTGTTTCTTCAGGGGTTACTTCGACGACAGGAGTTTCTTCAATAGCTTCAACTACAGGTGCTTCTTCTTGCTTTGGGGCTTCGTTTTCAGTAGCTTCTTCATCTCCATTAGTAACGTTTTCTGCCTCAACTACAACACTTGTGTTTGTAAGTTCAGTAGGGACCTCCTTAGAAGATTCTTCTTCAACAGAATCACTATCAGCTTTCTTGCTAAGCGCAAAACCGGCAATGCCAATGATTAAAATAAGGACTAATACAATCGGGATGAGAGGGGCTTTTTTAGGTCTGTCTTCCAATTCGATTAAAAGGTCCTCGTGGGCCATGTCTGTATCTTGTAATTTGGCATGCTTGAATTTGTCGGCATCCTTTTCTAGAGGAGCTTTTGATACCGGTGTTTTCATTCGAGTCGCAGACATATTGGCTTGTTGCGGATTGCGCAATTTATCAAATTCTTTTTCAACTTCACTCAAGCTGGGGCGTTCTCCTGGGCGAACAGAAAGCATTTTCTGGACGAAATCACAGAGTTCTTGCGGAGTGTCGCGGCGTAATTCCGAAAGGCTTTTTGGTGTGTCGTCAAGGTGTTTATCCATGAGTTCACTTTGGTCTTTTGCCGAATAGGGGAGCTTACCTGTGACCAACTGCTGAGCAATGAGACCGAGGTGAAAAACATCGCCAGATGAGTCGATATCTTGTCCTTTACGAATAATCTCTGGGGAAACAAACTCAGTACCATACATTTCTTTCTTGTCTAATGAACGCATGATCGAGTAAAAAATATTAAAGTCAGTTACTTTGATTTGCCCATCAGAATTGATTAAAATGTTTCGCGGAGTGAGGTGATGGTGGAATTGTTTGTGGCGACTGTATTCAAGAAGTCCTTTACTTACTTCATGTAAAGTTTTTAGGCATGCATTAATCGGTAAAGAGCCATTAGCTTTTGCAATGAAATTTTCTAAGGATTGTTGGTTCATATACTGACTGACAATAAAGAATTGTTCTTCGTGTGTGCCCGAAGTGTAAATGGGCACGATGTTTTGCTGGGTCAGTGTTGCGCTAAGGCTGAGTTTCTCGATAAGAGTATCTACCAAGGCTTTGTTAGATGAAATCTCTTTGTTGAATATTTTGACACATACTTCTCTGTTCAATGATAAGTCTAGGGCGCGGTAGACTGTGGCTATATCGCCTTCCGAAAGCAAATCTTCGAGTAGAAAGTGTTGGAAGCGTTTTGGAACAATAATAATTTCTGAGCAATTACCGCAGGGGACTTTCTCAAATGATTGTTTACTGGAGAAGTCATTGAGTGCACTACAGGCGTGACATTTAACTTTATTGAGACCATTGCTTGACTCTGTTTCTGGAGCGGTGCTCGAAGCTGCGATTTGCTCTTCAGTAGGCTCAGCTATTACTTCTTCTTTTTTCTCAGTAGGCTCAGCTATTATTTCTTCTTTTTTCTCAGTAGACTCAGTCTTGGTAGGCTCAGTTTTTTCTTCTTTTACTTCTTCCTGCTTAGGATTATCTGATTTTGCATCCTCAGTTTTTCCAATATCACTGGGGACTTTATCTTGAATTGTAGCTGCCGCATTAACATCAACTTTGTCTTTAGCGGTGGCATTGAGGATTCTTTGCTTGGCAGCAGCAATTTTATCTTCTAATTCATTGGTCTCGGTATCAGCTTCGTTTTTTTTGTCTGGAGAAGTGGAGTCAAGAACGCGTTGTTTAGCAGCAGCAATGCGTTTGGCAATGTCGTAACTTGAGCCAGCTTCTTCATCTTCTGTACTTGCTTGAGCTGGAGCTTGAGTTTTTTGACCGGGAAGTTTGACTGCAGCGCCTAGGGCTTTGTGGGCAAGGCTTTTGACAGGCTCAGAGGGAGCAGTTTCTTGAGTTTCTGGCTTGGCGACTTTGTTACTTTGTAGAGTAAGGCTTTCTTCAGGTACTTGGATTTTAGCGTTACAGCCTGGGCAATAAAATTTTGAGTCAATGATCAGGCCCGACACATCAAGTTTAGCATTGCAGGCGGGGCAGAAAATTTTACTTCCTTCGGGAAGTGCAGGTTTGCTTACTTGGTCAGACATCAATACTCCTAAGCTAATAAAAAATAATCACATAAGTTAAACGAAAAACCCCGATGCACAACGTTCTTAGTTGTGCTCGGGGTTAAATTTTGAGTGAGAAATATGTCTTAAACTCTAGTTAAAGCTATTTCCAATGAGTAGTCATCAATTTTAAATTCAAAATCATAACTACCTTCTGAGCTAAAAGAAATCGAATTAGTCAGTGTTTCACCACAAATGTATTCTTGATGTTCTTCTATGGCCAGCTGTAGGTTGTCGTCGCTCTTTACCGTCAATGCAATGCGTTCGCCAACGTTGAAGCCAGCATCTTTTCTTGAGCGCTGAATGCGGTTAATCACTTCGCGAGCTAGGCCTTCACGTAAAAGCTCAGGACTGAGTTCACAGTTGAGTTCAATCGAGATTAAACTATTTGAGAGTGCATCATGGCCTTCGCGAGCTTCTCGGAAAATATCGATGTCACCTTGAGTGAAGACCTCACCATCAAGTTCAATGGATCCTTGTCTTTCAAATTTAGCAATCTCAGCTTCACTTAGTTTCTTGATCAAGCCAGTGAACTTACCCATTTGCTTGCCTAGGCGCTTGCCGAGTGCAGGGAAGTTAGGTTTAGTGAAGAAGTTGATGTACTTAGCTTCGTCTTGATCATAAGAAACGGATTTGATATTGAGCTCAGTTTTGATGTAATTTTCAAGGCGCGCGATCTCTTTGAGAAGAGCTTCATCTTTATGAATTACGGTTAACTCCTGGAGTGGAGTTTTGACCTTGATTTTCACTTGATTACGCTTTTGGCGTCCCAACAAAATGATTTGGTTCATGCGGTCAACGGCATCTTCTAGAAGGCTGTTGATTTTGCTTTCGTCAGCCGTTGGATAAGTACATAAGTGCACTGACTCAGGAGCATCGCTAGAAGAGTTCATCTCCTTGAGTTCTTGATAAATGAACTCAGAAAAGAATGGTGCAAAAGGAGCCATGCTTATGCTAAGCTCTTGGAGAGCTGTATAGAGTGTTGAGTAAGCCGCGCACTTATCAGCTTCTAAACCTTCAGCCCAAAAACGTCCGCGATTAAGACGGATGTACGTATTAGTCAAGTCTTCAATGAAAGTGAACAGAGCTGGCACAACATTGTATAGTTGATAGGCATCCATTTCTTTAGAAATGTTTTTCTTCAAAGTCTGTAGATTAGATATCAACCAGTTGTCCGTAATGTTATCGCCTTCTACGTAGTGTTTCGCAGGATCCCAGCCATCTAAGTCGGCATATGTTTTGAAGAATTTAAATGAGTTGAACCAAGGTAGTAAGGCTGTTCTTACCATATCTTTGACGCCCTTATCATCAAATTTCTGTTCTTCGCCTTTCACGAGGCCAGAGGTGATGAGATAGAGACGAAGTGCATCGGCACCGAACTCTTCCATAAGGTTGTCAGGAGCAGTGAAGTTACGCTCAGATTTGGACATTTTACGTCCGTCTTTAGCTAAAACTAAGCCGTTAACGATAACATTTTTAAAGGCGGGTTTATCAAAAATAGCAGCAGAGAGAACTGTGAGTGTGTAGAACCATCCACGTGTTTGGTCTAAACCTTCAGCAATAAATTCGGCGGGGTAGCCCGCGTCAAACATCTCTTTGTTTTCAAAGGGGTAATGAAGTTGGGCATAAGGCATCGAACCCGATTCAAACCAGCAGTCAAATACTTCTGTGATACGTTTGTAAGTACCTTCCTCACCAGGGATAGAGAAGCTGACATCATCCGTGTTTTCGCGGTGTAAATCGCTGAGTTCAACACCAGAAAGTTCTTTGAGTTGTTCAATAGACGAGATACAAATTCTTTTGTCAGTTGTGTCATTTATCCAGATGGGGATAGGTGTTCCCCAAACGCGATTTCGTGAGATGGCCCAATCTCTGGCACCCTCTAACCATTTACCAAAACGACCTTCTTTAATGTGATCGGGAACCCAATGGATTTGTTTGTTGGCAGCAACCATTTTTTCTTTGATGGCTTCAACATTCACATACCACGAGGGGATAGATTTATAGATGAGCGGAGTCTTGGAACGGGGGCAGAAGGGGTAGGAGTGAAGATATGAACTTCTTTCGTAAAGTCGTCCGCGTTCTTTGAGGTCCTTGATAATCTCTTTGTCAGCATCTTTTACATAAACACCAGCATAATCAGTGATTTTATTAGTGAACTTACCCGCGTCGTCAACTGGGCAGACCGAAGCTTTTATACCCTCTTCCTGCATGACGCGATTATCGTCTTCACCAAAGCCAGGTGCAATGTGCACAATCCCCGTACCGCTTTCTGTCGTTACATAATCATCGTTGAGGATTTGGAAACAATTCTCTTCTGCGAGGTCCGCAAAATAAGGGAAGAGTGGTTCATACTGACGACCCTTGAGGTCTGCGCCTGTGACGGTGCCTAGAACCTCTAGAGTGTTTTTCTTGCTGTAGTGTTCAAGACGTGCTTCGGCCATGTAGAATGTGATTTGCTTTTCTTCATCGCGGACTTTGACGTACTTGATATCAGCATTTGTACAAAGGCATAAATTCGAAGGCAAGGTCCATGGAGTAGTTGTCCATGCAGCTAAATAGGCATCTTCATCCTTGAGTTTGAAAAAGATTGTTACGGCGGGATCCTGAACATCTTGGTAGTTGGAACCAGCTTCAAAATTGGAGAGTACAGTTCCTAGTGCAGTTGAAAAGGGAACAACTTTAGTGCCTTGGTAAATAAGACCTTTTTCCCATAGCTGACCAAAAACCCACCATACCGACTCCATGAAATCAGTATCCATGGTCTTGTAGTCATTTTCAAAATCAACCCAGCGGCCAATGCGAGAAATGGTCTTCTCCCACTCAGAAGTAAAGCGTTGGACGATGCCACGACATTCTTCGTTGTAAGCTTTTACACCAATTTTTTCGACGGCGTCTTGTGCACTCATGCCAAGTTTTTTATCAATCTCATGCTCAATCGGTAGGCCATGGCAATCCCAGCCAAAACGGCGCTCGACATAGCGACCTTTCATCGTGAAATAACGCGGGATAATATCCTTTAAAGTGGAGGCAACTAAATGGCCGTGGTGAGGTAGCCCCGTCGCAAAGGGTGGGCCATCATAAAAAATATAGGGTGGGCAGTCTTTTGTTTGCTCCAGAGATTTCTTGAAGATCTCTTGATCTTTCCAGAAATCAAGGATCTTTTTCTCGCTTTCGACGAAAGAAAAATTCTCGTTTTGGTTTTCGTTATCCATGCTTAGCTCGCTAATAAATTTTAAAGTCCGCTAATATGCTTTTTATTTGATTTTATGCCAATCAATTTTTATGATTGCCAAGGGCAACCATTAAGCACCATGAGTTTTCTGTGAAATGCGACCCCTAGAAACACAAAAACCCTTTATCGCTAAAGGGTTTTACAGGGAAAAGATGATTAGTTATTGAGATTTGTTAGTCATTATTTCGATTTACTTTAGTAGATCGGTAATTTTTTGAGATAGTGCAGGAAGCTCATTGACCACAATACTCCAAACAATGCGGTCATCTATGTGACCATATTCATGTGCTAACATGTTTCTAAATGAAATTGCTTCTCTTGAGCCTGGTATAGAATCAATAGTTTGTGGATCAATTTCTCTAATTCGTCTGAGAGCTTCTCCAAGAATTTCAAACTGCCTTTCTACAGCACTTTGAAGCATTAATGATTGGTCGTATTCATTAAATGTTTTAGCCTCACAAAATGTTTTAATATTGTTTGCTGCTTCAGCAGCATCAAATAACCACTTTTTTACTTTATTTTCCATAAAGCCTAATTCTGTCTTTGTTTACTTCATTAAGTAAGAATGGGTTTGATAATGATTTAGGTGTAAGTAAGTCTACATTTTTCCCAAATTTATCTTCAATACTATGAAGAAAACCAAAATAACGTTTTGAAGCGTGTCTGCTCTTAGGTTCCTGAAAATCAATGATGAGATCTAAATCACTAGATTCAGTACCTTCATCTCTAGCAATGGAACCAAATAAGTCAACGAATGCGATATCATATTTTTCGCATACTTCGGGTAATTCTTTCTTTAGTTCTTCAATGATTTTCATAATATTTAAATATAATGACTTCGAACTTAATTGCAATTGCGTGTTCAAAAATCTAATTTCATGTTTGCCTAAAGACTTAAATGAGCTGTATTTTCTATTTAAAATTTGATTCAAAACGAAAATATCAGTTCGATTTTTTGGTTAGACTTTGTTTTTTTATTTTGCTTTGGGTGAGTCTTGAGTATTAGGTAATGAATCTATTACGCTACCTGCAGTAAGTTTAAATAAAGGGTAAATATCCAATTGAGCACTTTTTAAACCTTTAGCCGTCCATTTATTACATGTATTCATTAGATAATAATTTCCTTCGCCTTTATAGAATTGACTGTTACCATAGATACCGTTTTTTAATTCTATTATTTTATTATCCTTTTTTAAAAAACTCTTAGTGAGATAAGTTATAAAAAGAGCATATTTCTCTTTATTTAACCATAGCCGTTTTACTTCACTATTACGGAAATATTGTTGTGGGATTGTAGGCACTTCAACAACATGCATAACAGATGCTGTAGGCCAAAAGATAGCATGCATTGTTAATTTTGAAGTGATTTCGTTAGCTTGATAAAATCCTTTATCTCCCCAACCAAATTCTAAAAATGGAGTATCTCCAAATCTTTGTTTAAGTTGAGGTAATTCTTTTTGGATTGTTTGAGCAGGTATAACAAACCCTGTGTGCCAACCGTGACTTACTATATATATTTCTTGTCCAGAGGTAACAGAAAGTTGTGTTTCTTTTACAACGAATGGTTTTGAAGAACAACTCGATAAAAGTATAAGGGTAATTAGGTATATAAATTTCATTTTTTATTCTAGTCTAACGACCTAAATTACCTGAATTCGAGGAACGAGAATTTCAGGTTCATTTTTTGGTTAGATTTCGGTTTTACTTTAGCCTATTAGACCAGTATTCGGGGAATCTTTTATGGTGGGCAATTGCGACAATCCAAAGAGCATCATTTTCGATTAGATATACAACTTTAAAGGGGAATCTAGATGTACTAATTCTTCTAGTTCCATCTTCGTATAATTTCCATATAGTAGGATTTAGTGCAATGATTTTGATTGTCTTTTTGACTTCTTTGTGAAAATCTAGTCCTAAGCTTTTATAAAGCTCTTCATAGTACTGGATAGAATTATCAAGTTCCTCAATAGCTTGAGGAAGGAACTTTATGGATATCATGAATATTTCTTTTCTAGTTGAGCAAATACTTCATCAGCATCTACTCCAACAGCAGTTCCTTCATTGATTGATTGAACTCTTTTTTGTATTTCTAATTCATAATTAATTGAATCAGATTCTTGATATTCAAGACTTTCAATTAAATCATGTATTAAATGCGCTCGATCTTCTTGTGAAAGACTTAAAGCTTCATTTTCTATTTTTTGTAAAAGAGTCATAGTTCCGTTATCCGTTGTTAAATAAAGATATATTCTTCTTTTCGTAAATCAATCTATTCATTTAATTTATTAATCTAACGATCTAAATGAGCTGTATTTTCTATTTAAAATTTGATTCAAAACGAAAATATCAGTTCGATTTTTTGGTTATGATTTATTGTTTTCTGTATTCATAAAATGGCTTATATCTTCGTAACCACCTTCACCAGTTGAAACACCTCTGGAAAAGTCTATGTATACTTCCCCAAATTTTGTGTCAAATTTCCATTGATCCCACTGATCCATCTCTGTTTCAGAGTATTCCTTCATGAGTTGAAACATTTTTATTATATCATCATTTTTCATGTTTTTTTTCTATCATAACGACCTAAATTACCTGAATTCGAGGAACGAGAATTTCAGGTTCATTTTTTGGTTAGTGCTGATTGTGGACAATTAACTATAGTTTATCAGATAAACGCGCAATGAAATCTACACTGTGGTGTAATAGTCGTAGTACTTCTATACCTGTCTTTGTTTTTTTATAGAAAATGTAATGTTTACCTTCCGCGATGTAATAAATATGACTAGGTAACATTGGATGTTTTCTGCCAATGTCTGGAAAAGTAGAAGTTGATTGAAGTCTATGTTCTAACTGTTCTGTATATACCTCCACTTGAGTAGAACCCCATTCTTCAAGTGTGTAGTTCATAATGTCGATTAAGTCTTGAGTAGCTTTATTTGAAAGCTTGTATGAGTTGGACATTATTTCTTTAGTACCATATTAGCTATATCTGATACTGTTTTATCACTAGTTCCACTGTTTTCAGCTTCAGACAATACCTTTCTTAATTGATTCCAGGCAAGTTCTTCTTTGTGTGAAGCGGATAAACGTCGAAGTGCATCTCTAACAACTTCACTTGCGTTTGAGTAGTAACCAGATTTTACTTGTTCCTGAACATCATTGTATAATTCAGGAGGTAATGAAACATTCATTTGCATATTAAATTCTCCTTATGTAGATAACTGTATGAATATAGCGCTATTTTCATACACTGACAAGTTTTTGTTCTGCACTAACGTTTAAGCTGAGGGAGATTGAGCCTTAGCGAAAATCTTCCTTCCGGCTTTTTGTTAGCTCTTTTCTATTATTCTTTATTTTCTTTCAATTTTTTCTTTTTGTTTTCTTTCAATTTTTTATCTTGTATTTCTTTGATAGAATGTTGACTGAAAAACAAAGAGTTGAGTATAAACCAAAATGCTTTTTTAAGAGTTTTCATTATTATGAGCTAACGTCTAAACTGAGTTTGTACTTTCTATTTAAATTGTGACTCATAACGAAAGTATCAACTCCAGTTACTGGTTCTGTATTTTTCTATTTTCTTTTAATTTTTTCATTTCTATAGAACTATTGCTGACTTCGCATAATTCTAAATTGAGGATTCGACTTTGCTCTAGAATTTCTAGGTTCAGATAAGATTAAATGTGTGCATCCGCGATTTATTGGATCGTCGTTTCTTTCATTATTCTTTATTCTACAGAACGATCTAAATGAGCTGTATTTTCTATTTAAAATTTGATTCAAAACGAAAATATCAGTTCGATTTTTTGGTTCTGTATTTTGTTATTTTTCATTTCTATAAGACTACATTCTATTTGCTGACTTCGCATTTACTCAGATTGTTTTGAGGAATGAATTGCGTTTATTTTTGATGAATTACTGACTTCGCATCTAAATAGAGTAAAACTGCGTTTTGTGGAATAGGTAGTTGACTTTGATGAGATTGATTTATGTTTCGTATTTTCTTGTAATGATCGATCAATTATTGAGTCTTTGGAGATTTGTTTTGTAAGATTCGTTTTCCTCAAAAATATTTTTTATTATTCCTACAGAACGTCTGAGTTTACCTGTTTTCGAGCCTAGGCGAGAATATCAGGTGCGACTCTTTGTTCGGTATAGTTTCTATTTAGTTTGCTCTAAATTCAATTGAGTTTCTAATATGATATTTAATGATTTACGATCATAATCTAAATCAGTATTTCCATATTGATCTTTATTTCGATTTACCCAACTTTGCTTTACTGAATATTGATCACCTTCATTAATTAACTGAAATCCGTATATATAAAAACTTGTCCAACTACGTTGTAGGTAAGTCCAATCATTTATGGTAGTTATATTCCATTTCTCATCTTGGCTAGTTGCTTTATAACCGTTGAGGATTTTTTCATATTCTTGTTTAGAAAATATTCTTTGATAATTCAATGATTCTTTTTCTAACTTATTAACAATTTCATCTACATAATCTAAATCAATAATGAACTTACTTAGGTTCCCATAAATAAAATTCGATTCTATATCAAGTTTGTTTATATCTCTTTCTTTCAAAGTGATATGTTCAATTTTTAATTGATATAGAAGAATGTTGTATTCCGAAGAACCTTTTTCACATTTATCTATTTCTTCCAATAGGTTTTGGATTCTTTGTAAGTCTTTATCCATGATTTTTTTTATTACCGAACGACCTAAATTACCTGAATTCGAGGAACGAGAATTTCAGGTTCATTTTTTGGTTAGTGTTTTCTATTTCGTTAATCTGAATGAATTATCTTTTGGTTGAGATAATAGTTGTGGTTTATGAGTTCTAATATAATCTAGAAATTCTTTTTTATTTTTTATGAAAATCATAGGTAAAAGTATAAAACTTACTCCTGAAAACCATTTCTTTTCAATCATGTATTGTTCTCTTAAAAATGGGATTTTTCTGAACCGTTTTATACTATCCCATTTAAGTTTCATTTTTTGGATTCTCATCCAGTTTCTGTGAAACCCTTGTTCGTCTACTTCAAAAGAAAGTTCTTTTGCAATCATTACGATAAACAGGAAAAATAATAATTGAACTAAACAAAAAATAAAAAACATTTGTCCTCGCATATGAAACCACATTTGAATAGAGGAAACAAATACTAGTGAGTATAATTTTATAGGGCTGTATTCTACTTTCATTATTGATACACTAACGTTTAAGCTGAGGGAGATTGAGCCTTAGCGAAAATCTTCCTTCCGGCTTCTTGTTAGGTCTTCTCATTTTTAGTTTCGTTTGAACTTCTCATTTTTTCATTTTTCTTCATCATTTTCGGCCATGTAAAAATTGCTTGAACTATGCAAAAAGTACTTACGCCTATATGCATGAAGTCAGATGTTGATTCACCTTTGGAGAACCCCGAAAAGATGAACATGCAGAAGAAGTAAAGTAATACTCCGAATAATGCACTTTTGATATAGATTTTAATCATTTTTTATTCTGACCTAACGACTAAGCTGAGGGAGATTTGAGCCTTAGCGAAAATCTTCCTTCCAGCTTTTGGTTCTGTATTTTGTTATTTTTCATTTCTATAAGACTAATTCTATTTGCTGACTTCGCATTTACTCAGATTGTTTTGAGGAATGAATTGCGTTTATTTTTGATAAATTGCTGACTTCGCATCTACACAGATTAAAACTGCGTTTTGTAGAATAGGTAGTTTACTTTAATGAGATTGATTTATGTTTCGTATTTTCTTGTAATGATCGATCAATTATTGAGTCTTTGGAGATTTGTTTTGTAAGATTCGTTTTACTCAAAAAATATTTTTTATTATTCCTACAGAACGACCTAAATGAGCTGTATTTTCTATTTGAAATTTGATTCAAAACGAAAATATCAGTTCGATTTTTTGGTTAGATTTCGTCCTTTTAATTCTCAGAATCATTGTTGTTATCTTCGTTTCTTTTTTCTTGGAATTTAGTAATTATCCCATGTTTAGAATCAAATAAAAAATGTAATATGATAAACAATATAGCTAAACCAAAAGTGATCATTCCAAGAGCTTTTAGCCAGAAATTTTCCATAGGTGCAAGTACTGCAGAAATAATGCCAAGTAAGGTTCCTAGAATCAACATTTCCGGCTGATAATAGCGAACGATTATTTTACTTTTTCTTTTCATTTTTTATTATCTAACGACTTAAATTACCTGAATTCGAGGAACGAGAATTTCAGGTTCATTTTTTGGTTAGCTATTCAATTGTTGGACTAACTACTTTATTGTTTATTTTTACAGTCTGACCTTCTATTAAAATTGAATCATTTTGTTTAAGCTCACCATAATTTTTACCATTTACTGATAACTTTTTATTTTTAATTTTTACTTCTATGTTTCCAACTTTAACACTAGAAGAGGAGTTGTTTCCTAAATTTATGTTGGTGTTACTTGTCGTTGATCCTTCAGTTTTTATAACTACTTCATGACCTCCTATTGTAACTCTAGTTTCTCCTTTAACTTCAAAATCACATCCTGTGAAAATAAGTATCATTAAAAATATGATTAATTTTTTCATTATAATTTCCTATATTTTTGTTAGCTAACGATTTAAATGAGCTGTATTTTCTATTTAAAATTTGATTCAAAACGAAAATATCAGTTCGATTTTTTGGTTAGAATTTGTCCATTTTGATTGTTGATAAGTAGCCAAATCAGGAATAAAACACATGATTCGATCAATTGCTGATTCCGCATTTACTTATTGTGTTTTGAGTGATGATTTGCGTTTAAGTTTGGTGAATTGTTGACTCTGCATTTAGTCAGCTTAATTCTGTGATTCCAAGAATAAAGTGATTTGCTTTGTCAGTAACAATTCGTTCTAGATTTACTATTCCAATTTCCATTCTAACGACCTAAATCACCTGTTTTCGAGGTACGAGAATATCAGGTGCATTTTTTGGTTCTGTATTTTTCTATTTAGTTTATTTGCATAATTAAGTGCAATATAAATCCGATGATACTGAAACTACCTAAAGTACATACAGTTATCATGATTTTATTACCAAAAGAATCGTTCCATTCTTTTTTTAATTTTGTCCGATGTGTTTTGCTAAAAGGATAGAGTCCCGTTGTTTCTGTAAATTGGTGTTGACCAATTTTAGTTAAACAGACAGATAAACTCTTTTTGTAGCTATCCAGGTTTCATCTAATTCCATAAGAATAGCGGACGCTAATCTAAGCAGTGAAGCTTCATTTGGGAAAATAGACACGGTTCTAGTTCGCCTTAGAATTTCTCGATTCTGTCTTTCAATCATATTGGTGGTTCTCAGTTTTGTCCAACAAGAACGATCTAAATCAAATACAGAAAAGCCTTCAGGAAGTGCGGATTCCATCCATTCAGATAATTGAGAAGCACTGTTTTCATACTTTAAGCAAGTAAGCTTTAAAAGTCTTTCGGCGTCCTGTTTTGAAGGGGTATTAAAGATATCTCGAATGTCTTGTGCAACTTCTGAACGCATCGCTTTCTTAGGCACATAAGCCCCCGCATTCTGCTGTAAATGAAATTGACACCTCTGCCATGGGATTGACCCAAAGACAGTTGTTAAAGCGGCTTTCAGTCCCGAATGACTGTCGCTCGTGATCATCTTAAGACCATGAAGTCCTCGAGCATTCAATGATAGGAAAAAGTTTCTCCAATGAACCTCAGCTTCACTTAAAGAGACACTTGTACCTAAAACTGAGCGTTTTCCTGATTCATCTATCCCATAAGCAATTAACAAAGCACAATCTCGAACAGTCTTATCTACTCTAACTTTTTCGTATCTCGCATCCACCAAAAGGTAATGATATTTCCCTAAAGGACGGTTACGCCACTTTTCTAAGCTTTCATCTAGCTCAGATACAACTCGTGACACCTGTGATTTACTCACGGAAAGACCACACATTTTCTCTAGAAGTTTCGTGACTTTTCTTGTCGAAGTTCCCTGAATATAACTCTCGGCCATAGCTGTCATCAAAGCTCGCTCACTTCGTAAGCCTTTTTCTAAAGAACTTGGATAAAAATCGATTTCACCTCTGACTTGAGGAATGTTGAGCTTCATTGCTCCAAGTCGAGTGTTTACGGTTTTGTTTTTATAGCCATTAGCATAACCTAAGCGATTTTCATTGCGTTCATATGGAGCAGCATCAAGAGAATTACTTCTCTCTACTTTCATCGCTTCATTTAGTAATACTCTCATAGCTTCAAGCATTCCGCTTTCGCCGTTTTCTGTGACTTGGTGGATCATTTCTAATAAGACACTACTGTTCTCGTGTGTAGAGTGGTGCATAATAATTCCTTGTGGGTTGTTTTGGTGCAACACCACTCTGCATCTTCTTTACCCCGAGTTACAAACAACTTCCTCAATTTCGCTCCGACGAGAAAGTTCCCATTCTCGCGAAGTCTCGGAAGCTATTCATAACTCTTAAAGTAGAGCTATAGCAGAATTTACAGAAAATTTGGGACACTACCGCTAAAAGTTGCCATAAACAAATCAAATAAGTGTCTTACTGCACTTAGAAAAAGATCGAATAAGACTTCAAATGCTGCGAAAATTAGTGATCCAGTTATATCCATTATTTATTTACAGAACGTCTAAGCTGAGGGAGATTGAGCCTTAGCGAAAATCTTCCTTCCAGCTTTTGGTTCTGTATTTTGTTATTTTTCATTTCTATAAGATATTTGCTGACTTCGCATTTACTCAGATTGTTTTGAGGAATGAATTGCGTTTATTTTTGATAAATTGCTGACTTCGCATCTACACAGATTAATCTGCGTTCTGTAGAATAGGTAGTTCACTTTAATGAGATTGATTTATGTTTCGTATTTTCTTGCAATGATCGATGAATTATTGAGTCTTTGGAGATTTGCTTTGTAAGATGCGATTTGCTCTAGAATCATTTATTATTATTCCTACAGAACGACCTAAATTACCTGAATTCGAGGAACGAGAATTTCAGGTTCATTTTTTGGTTAGAGATTGTTTTTTGTTATTAGTTCTTTGTGTTCTGTATAAGCTTCAGTTGATATGAAAAAACTACAAAACCAATTATCAGATTCAAAAATAATTTCTTCATCACCTTTTTGAAGTTTACAGAACCAAAAAGATGTTATTGGTGAAAATGTCTCTGCTTTATCTATGAGATTCCAACCACTGTTTTCGAATCTTTTTATGATTTCAAAACCTTCACCAGTATCAACTTCAATATTGTAACCTTTGAGCTTTCTTAAAAGAGATCTCTTTTCAGTAATTTTTATCATTTTTTATTATTCTCTAACGTTTAAGCTGAGGGAGATTGAGCCTTAGCGAAAATCTTCCTTCCGGCTTCTTGTTAGATCTTTTCTTTTTTTCTGTTGATAATTAGATTTATTTTTCTTTTTTATTGCTGAGTTCGCATATACTTGGAATCGTATTTGATGCATAGTTTGCGTTGAATTCTGGTTAATTGCTGAGTTCGCATTTAGTCAGTTTAATTCTGTGATTCCAAGAATAAAGTGATGTGCTTTGTCAGTTACGTTTCCCAAGTAATTTTCATTGATTTTATTCTGATCTAACGTCTAAGCTGAGGGAGATTTGAGCCTTAGCGAAAATCTTCCTTCCAGCTTTTGGTTCTGTATTTTGTTATTTTTCATTTCTATAAGACTACATTCTATTTGCTGACTTCGCATTTACTCAGATTGTTTTGAGGAATGAATTGCGTTTATTTTTGATAAATTGCTGACTTCGCATCTACACAGATTAAAACTGCGTTTTGTAGAATAGATAGTTCACTTTAATGAGATTGATTTATGTTTAGTATTTTCTTGTAATGATCGATCAATTATTGAGTCTTTGGAGATTGGTTTTGTAAGATTCGTTTTACTCAAAAATTATTTTTTATTATTCCTACAGAACGTCTAAGCTGAGGGAGATTGAGCCTTAGCGAAAATCTTCCTTCCGGCTTTTGGTTCTATGTTTTTTTTTGATAAAAAAGTTTTTTATTATTCTGTAGATTCCAAGAAGTATAAATGGTGCTCCAAGTATAATACCTAATTCAAATGCTCCTGCTGCTAGGATCATTGACATAAAGAAAATTATAAATGCTCCAGCTACTATGAAACTAAATCCTGAAGTTGTGACTGGAACCTGACATTCTTTACATTTACAAATTTGTGAAAATCTAATTTTCTCAATTTCACAATCTTTGGATTCTAATCCTTTACCGCATTTCGGACAAAAATATGTATTAAAGATGATCATTTATTATTACCATAGAACGACCTAAATTACCTGAATTCGAGGAACGAGAATTTCAGGTTCATTTTTTGGTTAGTTGCTTAAATGTGTTTAGTAGGCCATAAATCACGATCATTTCCAAATATTATTTGTTGTTGTGCTTTAAGTTCATCTTTGAATTGTTTTTCAGTTATTTTATTTCTTATAACTAAATTATGTAATTTTAAATATTCTTGATGATAAAGCTTTTCTTTTTCTTTATGTTCTTGAGTATTTAATTTTTCATATAACTCTAATTCTTTTTCCATGAGTCGATCTAATTCTATGTTATATGAATCATATTCATCTTTACTAACTTTCGTTAGTTGACCAGCTATATCATTCATTTCTGGATCATGAATAACTAAATGATTTTCAGTTTTAAACTCTAGTGTAAACTCATCATACTCTGTTGTTATAATAAATTTTTTTAAATCTTTTTCTTGTTCGATTTTAAAATCAGATTGATAGTCAATTTCTTCTTCATCTGCTTTTATAATTAAACTACCTTTATCAAAATAAAATGATACCAATTCAAAATAGGGCTTTTTACAACTGCCTACTTTTTGTATCCAATAGCCGTTTAAATTCTTTAATTCTTTATTCATTTTTATGTTCAACTAACGATCTAAATGAGCTGTATTTTCTATTTGAAATTTGATTCAAAACGAAAATATCAGTTCGATTTTTTGGTTAGTTTTTGTCTTCTATTTCTTGTTTCTATATTTATAAAATTCTATCATTTGGGATAAATAATTCAGATCTGATTTTGTTCTAAAATCATCATAATTCAGATAATTCTAACTTCGTGCATCTGCGATTTATTTGGGTTCTCATTTCTACAATTTGTTTTTAATTTTATTTCAAACTAACGACCTAAATCACCTGTTTTCGAGGTACGAGAATATCAGGTGCATTTTCTGGTTCTGTATTTTGTTATTTTTCATTTCTATAAAACTAATTCTATTTGCTGACTTCGCATTTACTCAGATTGTTTTGAGGAATGAATTGCGTTTATTTTTGATGAATTGCTGACTTCGCATCTAAACAGAGTAAAACTGCGTTGAGTATAATAGGTAGTTGACTTTGATGAGATTGATTTACATTTCGTATTTTCTTGTAATGGTCGATCAATTATTGAGTCTTTGGAGATGTGCTTTTTTAGATTCGTTTTACTCAAAAATTATTTTTTATTATTCCTACAGAACGACTTAAATGAGCTGTATTTTCTATTTAAAATTTGATTCAAAACGAAAATATCAGTTCGATTTTTTGGTTAGAATTTGTCCATTTTGATTGTTGATAAGTAGCCAAATCAGGGATAAAACAGATGATTCGATCAATTGCTGATTCCGCATTTACTTATTGTGCTTTGAGTGATGATTTGCGTTTAAGTTTGGTGAATTGTTGACTCTGCATTTAGTCAGCTTAATTCTGTGATTCCAAGAATAAAGTGATTTGCTTTGTCAGTAACAATTCGTTCTAGATTTATTATTCCAATTTTCATTCTAACGACCTAAATTACCTGAATTCGAGGAACGAGAATTTCAGGTTCATTTTTTGGTTCTGCTTTTTATTTCTTTCTTCCATTCAGTTTTCATTTGATCGCTAAATCCACCTAAAAAAGGGTGACCAAAACAGAAATAAATTTCACCTTCTTCCATTTGATCATTAACGATTGTTGCTAAAAATATATTTTGATATCTGGAGATATGTGGTTTAAAAGGGTGGTCCCAAAATCCAATTGTTTTCCAATCAACTGTTTTATAACCATTTTCAAGTATCCATTCTTCCATTTGATCCCAATGTTTAGATGATTTCATCATAGACATGATTCCTGGTAAAGTCAGGACAATTAACATTGGTATGAAAATTAGTAATTGGATAATCATATTTTATTTATGCAGAACGATTTAAATGAGCTGTATTTTCTATTTAAAATTTGATTCAAAACGAAAATATCAGTTCGATTTTTTGGTTAGAATTTGTCCATTTTGATTGTTGATAAGCAGCCAAATCAGGGATAAAACACATGATTCGATCAATTGCTGATTCCGCATTTACTTATTGTGTTTTGAGTTATGGTTTGCGTTTAAGTTTGGTGAATTGTTGCCTCTGCATTTAGTCAGCTTAATTCTTTGATTCTAAGAATAAAGTGATTTGCTTTGTCAGTAACAATTCGTTCTAGAGTTATTATTCCAATTTTCATTCTAACGATCTAAATGAGCTGTATTTTCTATTTGAAATTTGATTCAAAACGAAAATATCAGTTCGATTTTTTGGTTCTGTATTTTGTTATTTTTCATTTCTATAAGACTAATTCAATTTGCTGACTTCGCATTTACTCAGATTGTTTTGAGGAATGAATTGCGTTTATATTTGGTGAATTGCTGAGTTCGCATCTACACAGATTAAGACTGCGTTTTGTAGAATAGGTAGTTCACTTTAATGAGATTTATTTATGTTTCGTATTTTCTTGTAATGATTGATGAATTATTGAGTCTTTGGAGATTTGTTTTTTAAGATCCGTTTTACTCAAAAATTATTTTTTATTTTTCCTACAGAACGACCTAAATTACCTGAATTCGAGGAACGAGAATTTCAGGTTCATTTTTTGGTTAGTATTTCGTCTTTTTTTTGTTTTTTAATTTATAAAATCTGATCATTTGAGATAATTATTTCTGATTCAATTTAGTTCTAAAATTATCTAAGTTCTGATCATTGTGAATGTGTGCATCTGCGATTCATGGGATAATCGTTTCTGACATTTAAATTTATTCTATACTAACATGGTATTAGTAGACTAAATATCGCTTGGGATATTTTTGTGGTTTTTGAGTGTGTGTGTTGTTAACATTGTCTGGTCTGGCTCCTTTGTTACATAGTGATATCTAAGTCAAGTATAATAATTGTAGTAATGATTGTAAATAGAGGCTTGTAACAAAGCGACATTTTAGCTGTGGAATTTTGTCGCTATTCCGGATTAGCTGGAATGAGGTTGGATAATTATATGAAATTCATAATTCAAATTTTAAATGAGTTTAGTCGAATAACCCCGGTTTCTCTGTAAGAGAACTGGAGGAAATCGACTAAAATGGGTCGAATAATCCGGAGTTTACTGATGGACATTATAATGTGTCGTCTAAATACAAAGGCAAAAATACCATTTTTATACTAAAAAATAAAAGCTGTTTTTTAAGTGCCCTTTAGCTAGGCAGGCTCCGCATCAAAAGTGGAAAAAGCACTTTTGTAAAAATAGTGGGGACTGTTTTGTGTGAGTGACTCCTACCTCCAAGTAAATATCAATACTTTAATAGAGCAGGGCTTTGCGTACTCCGCAAAGCTTAGGCGAGAAGGTCGCTATAAATTAAATTGAATTTGTAAGCTATTTTTATGAATAAGTACTTTAGTACGGCAACTTGGCACCACGATGTGAGGATGTTTCGTTCGGAAGTGGTGGAGGTGTTTAAGAGCGGTTTGCGGCTGCCACCGTGGGTGAATGGGGTAGATGAACTTATATAGGCAGTCTAGGTACTCTGTCCCCTTCCCAGTGAGGCTTGCCAGCCATCGACGGGCGAATGGTGAGAAGTGAATTTTAAATTTTGAATGATTAGGGACTTAGGGACTAGAGATTGTTTCTCGAACTCTACGGCTCTGTGACTCTGCGTGAGATTTTGTTCAGAATGTAGAATGTGCTTACGAGTGGGTTTCGGTTCCGGCGGTTGGTAGGGATTATGAGATGAGGGAGCGCTGCCCTCATGCACCCCGCGAGGAATTGCCATTCCTCGACCAGGCGGTAGAAGGCGTAGGGATAAGTTAAATTTATGTAGGCAGTTTGGGGACTCTGTCCCCTTCCCAGCGAGGCTTGCCAGCCATCGACGGGCGAATGGTGAGAAGTGAATTTTTAATTCTTAATTTTAAATTTTGAATGATTAAAGAGCTGAAGACCTAGAGTTTTTTTACTCAGCGTCTTTGTGGCTCTGCGTGAGGTTTATTGAAAAGAAAAGTATGAAGCAGGCGAGACGCCTGCGCTCCCATGGGGAGTGTTCGTCACCGCGGACGGATGGGGAGATGAGTGGTGTATTTATAAAAAAGCCCTAGGTCAGTGTGGTGTTACTGAGCTAGGGCTTTGAGTGTATGGTCTTTAGCCTGGTTTAGGCGAAGAGGCCTTTGATGCCTTCCATCCAGTTGATATAAGGTGCTGGAGCTTGGTCTTTGGGGATTTGCTTGACGATTTCTTCGAGCTGATCCAAGCGATTGAAGATGGGGAGGATCACTGGGGCGGCTTGGTGAAAAGCG
This sequence comes from Lentisphaera marina, assembly GCF_028745505.1. Lineage (GTDB taxonomy): Bacteria > Verrucomicrobiota > Lentisphaeria > Lentisphaerales > Lentisphaeraceae > Lentisphaera > Lentisphaera marina. The sequence continues at coordinate 1,166,811 of NZ_JAQZZL010000001.1, forward strand.
GTGCCTTGTGGAGCGGCTTGTGCGAGTGCAAAGGCACGCGGGGCTTGTTCCATAAAGGCGTTACCAGCTAGGTAGCGGTCATAAGCTAAGGAGGCGAAGTAGAAGATCTTCGGCATTTCTGCAGGACCAGAGTTGACTGCAAAAGCATAGAGTGATTCAAGCAGTTCGCGACGATTGAAAAGGGCCTCTACAGGGAGGATACCTTTCCAGGTTAGGAAGTAGGCGAGCTGATGTCCAAGTGCTTGGATGTAGCCCTGGATGAGTGGAGCTTGAATATCTTTAGGGAAGATAGCTTCATCATCATTGCCAGTAACTTCTACATAGAGGCGATTAAAGGCTCTGGTCACGACCAAATGTAAGTCTTTTGCGGGAGCCTTTTCCGAGATGGTCTTAACGACATTGCCATCTAAATCATTGAGGTAAAGATTGAGTTCTGCTACTTTATCTACGCCCTCAAATTTGATGCCACCAGTGACTAAGTAATCGGGAGTGATTTCGTCTAGGTTAGCAATCTTTTTCTTTTGTTCTTGGGGCCAGTCACCTCTTCTCATGACAGGGCCTTGATCTTTCATGACGGGGATGAAAGTCGCAGTACGGATGTCGAGACGTGAAGTGACGGCTTCTTTGAAGAAAAGTGGCACTGCAGTACAGAGGCCAGCAACGACGTTTTGCAGTTCTTGAGGAAGTTTGATGGCGGGGTCATTCTCGATATGTAAAGCGGAAAAATAAATGCGCTTGGCTTCTTCGTTTTTAGCGGGTTCAAGCCAATAGGGTTCGCCGAGGGGGTAGAACCATAAGGGCATGCTGATTTTCATAAACTCAACTTCGGGTGAACTTGCTTGAGCTTTTTCTGCGTGTGCTTTAGCAAAAGCTTGACGATCGATATTGGCGAGTTGAGCGGAGAGTTTGAGGATGTGCTGACGAATATTAGCTTGGTCAAATAGTGCAATGCGGTGCAAGAGATCTTTAGCGACATCGATCTGACCTTCGACAATTAATGACTGCACAAAGTTGAGGCCGGGGATGGGGCCTTGAACATCGGGGTTATAGCGAGGCATGAAAATGCTAATGAGTTCTTTGGTCATTTTCTTGTTGCCTAAATCGCCAGTAGCAGTGGCTAAAACTTGACCATTATTCTCTGATTTATCGAGTGCTTTTTCAAAGTAACTTATGGCTTCGTTAGTTTTGTCAGCTTTCATGAGGCGCTGCCCCAAAATCAACTGTGGGAACCAACTGTCATCGTAGCCCGCTAGGCGTTCGAGTTCTTTGTCAATCGCTTCTTCGCCATCTTTTTGTTTGATGAGATCAAGGTGCCAAGCCATGGCTTGTTCTTGGTTTGGATTGAGGTTGATACTTTTGTCGAGAAGACTTGCGGCGGCTTCTTTGTCTTCTGCCATGAGCTGAATGCGTGCTAGAGCCGTGAGCGCATCAGGGGAGTGCTCGTCTTCTTTAATGTAGTTTTCAAGAGTATTGACGGCAGTTTTGTAGTCGCCATTGAGGCTGAGAGTTGTGGCGTATACAACGGCACCGCGTTCAGGATTAGTATCTGTTTTTGAAAGGTGTTCGGCAGCTTCTAGGACTTCACTAAAACAGGCGGCATCAATGCCCATGCTAATGACTTGATAGAGTGCGCTAGGATTATCCCAAGCTTTCTTGATGGTGTCAGGCAGTGCGCTCTCAGCCCATTTTTCGCGATTGATTTCGATGCGACGTCCGAGTTTATCAAAAGTGGTAATGGTTTCGGGGATGTTGCTTTTAAGTTTATCAGCATTTTCAATTAATTTATCATTGAAGACGGGCTCAGGGATGAAATCGCTGGCTTCTGGGTTGGCGTTCACCGGGCTATCTTCCGGGCGACCGAACATTTTCTTTAAAAAGTCCATGTTGTTTCCTATTTGAGTTGTGCGCTGTCCAATTGCATGGTGACAGGGCCGTTATTATTGATTGTTACTTGCATGTTTGCGCCGAAGCGACCTGAGGAGACTTTGCTGACTTGCGGGTCATTTCTGAAGATCGTTAAGAAGTCTTCGTAGAGTTCATTGGCACGTTCGGGCTTAGCTGCTTGAGTGAAGCTGGGGCGGCGTCCCTTTTTGTATTCAGCGCAGAGGGTGAACTGAGAAATGATGAGGATTTCGCCTTTTATATCGCGGAGGGATAAATCGAACTTGCCGTCTTCGTTGGAGAAGATGCGCAAGTCGCCAAGTTTTTTGGCAAGGATTTGTCCATCATAAGTCTCGTCATTTTGTTCGACACCCAAGAGAACAAGGAGTCCTTGCTCAATGCTGCCTAAGAGTTCGCCATCGCTTCTGACTGATGCTGAACTGACGCGCTGAATTAGTGCTTTCATTTAGTTGACGTCAAAGACCTCGGTTCTAATGACATTGGACTCACGTTCGCTGAGCCAAGCACGCATTTTTTTTATGTTCTCAGTTCTTTGATCACCCGTGAAGCGATTTAGGAATTCTTTAAAGAGAGAGAAGAAGGCTTCTTGGAAAACAAATAATGACTCGAGTCTTTCGATGAAGCGCGCTTTGTATTGGAATTCTGTACCATCAGGAAGTTTCATGCTCTTGAAGCAAAAGAAATCTGCATCGAGGGTGAAAGTCCAGGTGTCGTCGCCGCGAGCAATAGCAATTTTAGCCGTTTTAAGTTTCTTGCCATCTTTGAGGGCAGAGTCGGCTTCTGGGCTGAGGGTAGGGATGCCTTTCTTGACAACTGATTCACGAGCACCATTGAGTTCTGTGATGAAATTAAGGGGGCCATCTACTGAGAAGGCAAATACGCCGAGGTCTGGTACGGTGAATTCGGCATCTTCGTATTCGCTGAGGTACCAAAGCCAAGTGAGGAAATCTCTTCCAGGCCAAGTTTCACCAGCTTCTTCTTGGCTATCGGTAAGTTTGATGGAGTCATAGGAAGAGGCGAGTGAGCCCAGTTGCTCGGACATGTAAGTCTGTGGAGTGAGGGGAATGGGGCTTAGACCAGTACTCTCTACGAGTAGTGCCAAGGCAGAGTCAGCACTTTTTGCTGATGAAGTGGCTACGTAGAGGAGTTTATTAGTGGGGTCAATGACGAGGGGGAAACCCTTGATTGTGGGTTGAGTTTCCGCCAAGAGTTCATCGATAATATTCTCTTTGATTTCTTTTTTACGCTTGCGGTTGATGCCACTTAAGTTTTCTTCTTGCATGGTTTGGAATTCAACTTGTGCACACTTGGCCTTGAGAATAGGGGCCGCTACTTTGAGTTCAGATGAACGGAAATGAACTTGAACATAATCTTCGATCATGCAAGTTTCTTCAGTGAAAATACGCTCGAGAAGGTGACGAGCAGTCCAGCCATTAGAGCTTTCGTCTTTTACTTGGTTGAGGGGGAGTGCGGCACTTTCTTCGAAGAGTTCGAGGATGTTTTCGGGGAGAGCTTCATCGAGTCTGTAAACACAGAATGAGAGGGGGCCATTATCAAAAGCCATATTGAGATCCTATAGTTGAATGTTTGAAAATTAATCCCGCTAAGGGACACTTTTTCAAGTAGAGTTCAAGCTCTATATCTCTTCTATAAGCTTTGATTATGGAAAGAATTTTGCCCCTGCTAGTACATTCTAGTTAGGGCATTTTTTGGTAGATTAATAGGGGGCGGCTTTTACTTCGTTTATTGCTGAGTATATGAAGAAACCGCTGCCAGCCATAGTTAGGAGAAAGAGGAAAATCAAAACACCAAGAATGATTTTGCCGTTCTTATCTAATGTTCTATGAGCTTCGTATCCACCGGGACAGACTAATATCCAATAATAGTACCTAAGCATGACAAAGAGAGCAATTAAGGTGGCAAAAGCACCTACGCTCCAGTGGGCTGCAAAAGCAATACCGCCAATGATAATGACAAATTGTTGAAGGTAACGCCAACCTGACATGCCGAGATTGTGGAGTCGTCTAACTTGTAAGACGATACCAACGATGAAAGATATAATACCTAAGGCGATAATCACGGCACCTTTCGCTCCCGTGAATTGTGCGTAAGGGTCGGATGCATCGATGGCATCAGAGCCAGTAATAGCGTAGGAAATTCCCTGGGTGATTATACCAAAAATAAAGGCGTAGAGCCAGTATTTTCCGCGGCCAAGACCACCAAAATCTTCATCGTCAGGTAAGTCATTGGTCGATGCCTTTGGGGCGGCGTAGGCATTTCTACCTTTTTTTACCTTACTTTTGAGCTTCTTGCCCGTTTGCACATTGATTTCACATGTGAGACAAATGATTTTCCCCACGTCTAAGTGTTCGCCACATGAGGGGCAATCGAGACCATCGGGATGATCAATTTCAACTTGTGTGGGTTTGCGAGCTAAGCGAAGTTTAGCTGTTTCGGAGATAGCTTCCTTGTCTTCCTGGATCTCACGAGCTTCCAAGGGCTTTTCTTCGGGCACTTCTTCTTCAGAAGGTATATCCAATTTAGCTGCCTTGGGATCAGAGCCCATTTTTTGTAGTCGTCCACTCGACGATGTTTCCATTAAGTCCTCCTACGACTGTATGGTAATTGAAAGTGATTTTTTATAGATCTAGACCGCCGTTGGAAGGTTTTGTTGATTTCTCTGGGGCGTTTTTTTGCGTTTTTACTTCAGAGGTCTCTTTTTTGGTATCGCTTTCTGTTTTTGCGGTACTCGCACAAGAAGCGAATATGCAAATAAAGAGCAATGCAAGTAGCTGTTTCATCACAAAAGGGTCCTTTTAAGATATAAAAATTTAGTTGATAAATTTACGATCCATTTTATGAGAATGCAAAAGGCCGGAAATAAATTTCCGGCCTTTTATCAAGAGTAATGATTTAAGGATCTAATTAGTCGTCAGATCCCATGCCATCCTCAAATGAACCCTCAGCAATTGGGAATACCAAGTGCTCAGCAGCATATTGGATTGCATTGGCACTCGTTGCATCGAGGTCACGGTAAGCTGATTCCGCTTCTGTAACTAAGGGAGCAGTCTCAGTGCCCATGATGCTGCAATAGCGTTCTACATAACCGAGATCGATCATGAGTTCAGTGAAACGCATCATGTTCATGTCGCCAGTTGGAATATCGCAGAATTGCATAGCACGCTTGCGCCAATCACCCGTCATTGAACGTAGGTTAATGCCAGGGCGTACGAAGAAGTTTTTAATCGCTACGGCATAGATGCGGTCGCCAACTTTGCGGAAGCGAGTTTCAAAGTCTTCACCTTCCCAGCAGTGAGATGGGTCAGCAGTGACGCCTAAGCATTTGTCGCCATCACAAGCTTTTACGAGCTCGATGAAGTCGTCGGCACAGAGTGCTGCTGAGTTTGGATGGATTTCATGGCAAAGGTAGATGCCAAGTTCGTTAGCTTTAGCGCGGATTTTAGCTGTTTTATCTGCAAAGCGTTGGTTACCTTCTTTGATGAGGTCGTACTCTGGGCCAGAGAAGAAACCGAATGGGTAACCCGTTGCCATTTCAAAGCCGTGAGAAATACCCCAGAACATTGGGATGATTTTTACATTGAGCTCAGCCATGAGATCGAGGAAGTTAAGGATGTATTGTTCAGCCCAAGCTTCAATTTCTTCAGGAGACTTTTCCCAAACACTCTTAGGAAGAAAAGGACGGATAGTTTTTGAGCCTGTCCAAGCCGTCGTGTGTACCCAAAAAGGGCAGTGGCAAGAAATGCCATCGAGCTTCATTCCGTGTTTATCAAAAACGGCTTTGATTTCTGCAACTGACATAAAGCCATCGCCACTTTCGATGTGATAATTGGATGGTTCTGCACCTGCAGCACCAGATTCTTTAGCAAAAATCACGAATTCTTCTAGGGATTTGGCACCGTGTTGAGCACCTTCAATACTGGCGTGAAAAACTGTTTTAGCCATGGTTTTCTCCTCTTAGTTTAAATTGCAGTCCATGCTGCGTTATTTTTAGAACTACCCACAACGGCATCGATAAATTTCATGCCACGTACACCATCGGAAATTGTTGGGTAGTCAAATTTGATTTCTTTATTACCATCTTGGAATTCGCGAATTTGATTGACGAAGTTCAGGTAAATATTGGCAAAGGCTTCGAGGTAGCCTTCTGGGTGACCCGCAGGTGTACGGCAAGCATTAGCAGCCGCTTCACCGAGGTAGCCCATACCAGCGCGATAGATTTGTGTGGGATCTTCAAGCCATTTTACAATCATTGTATTGGGTTCTTGCTGACGCCATTCTAGGCCACCTTTCTCGCCGTAAATGCGAATGTTGAGGTTGTTTTCATCACCAACCGAAATTTGCGAAGAATGCAAAATACCTTTAGCGCCATTATTGAAACGCAAGAGTACATTGGCGTCATCATCCAAGAGACGACCATCAACGAATGCGGTTATGTCTGCAGCGAGTTCTTTGATGTGTAAGCCAGTGATGTATTCGGCAAGGTTTTCGGCGTGGGTACCAATGTCGCCTACGCAACCAGCGGCACCACTTTTTGTGGGGTCAGTACGCCAAGCAGCTTGTTTTTGCTCAGAGTCTTCAACTTTAGTTGCAAGCCAGCCCTGTGGGTATTCCACAACAACTTTGCGGATTTCGCCGAGTTTGCCCTCGGCAATCATTTCTTTGGCTTGCTTTACGAGTGGGTAACCCGTGTAATTGTGAGTCAGTCCGTAGAGAAGTCCCGTTTTTGCTACAATGCCTTCAAGTTCGATTGCTTGTTCTGTGTTGAAGCAAGCAGGCTTATCGGAAAGCACGTGGAAGCCGTTTTCGAGTGCCATTTTTGCTGGAGCGAAGTGCATGTGATTTGGTGTGACAATTGCCACAAAATCCATTCTTTCACCTTCTGGTAGAGTCTTCTCTGTGAGGATCATTTCTTCGTAATTGGCGTAGCAGCGTTCTTCTGGAAGGAAAAAGTCTTGTCCAGAGAGTTTTGATTTTTCAGGAGTGGAACTAAAAGCACCACAGACGAGTTCGATTTGTTGATCAATGGCAGCTGCAATTCTGTGTACGGCACCAATAAATGCACCGCGACCACCGCCGACCATGCCCATGCGAATTTTTCTCATGTATTTCTCCTCAGTTAAGTTTTTGGAATGATACAAGCATAAGGCTTGTGGAGCTAATCTTATTGTTTTAATGAGGCATTCTTTTGTAATATCTCGACAAATGGCTATGTTTTTTATACGTGAGATTTTAATCAGAGGCATTATGAGCGATTTTTGGGCAGAAGTGAAGTTAGATGAATCAATTAAAATTTTATTGAATAACTTGCCGGGTGTACAGGTTTTTGTAAAAGACTTGCATGGGCGATTTACTCATGTTAATGAAGAGGCTTTGCAGGCTTATGGTGCCAGCAAACTAGAAGATATTTTAGGGAAGACGGATCACGAAGTATTTGGTGCGAAATTGGCTGAGAATTACGTTAAATCAGATGCCGATTTATTTAGAGAGAAGCAGCCACAAACCAATATTATTGAATTGGTGCGCAATCGCTATGGTCGTGTGGAGTGGGTAGTGACGACCAAAATTCCTTTGTTTAATCACGGTGGTGAGATAATGGGTTTGATGGGGACGAGTCAGAATTTTGGACGTGCGCAAAAAAACTTACAGCCCTATTTAGACATAGCACCTGGTGTCGAATACATGGAAAATAATTACATGAAAAGTTTTTCTGTTGAAAAATGTGCAGACTTATCTCACCTCTCGGTGCGTCAGTTTGAGCGAAAATTCAAAAAGACTTTTCTAACAAGTCCACAGGATTACATCATGAAAACACGAATTCAGCACGCTTGTAATTATTTGCTGAAATCGAAGATGGGAATTGCGGAAGTCGCATTAAAAGTTGGCTTTTATGATCAGAGTGTGTTTACTCGCCAGTTCAAAAAACAGCAGGGCTTAACACCCGGGGCTTATCGCAAAAAATTCACCTAAGGCTTGATTAAGAAGGGTGCCTTTTATTCGCCCTTTTTTGAAATCATGCTATTATACGCGACAAAATTTCAACTTTCGCGGACTCCGCAAAAACTTTAGGCACAGGATTATGCACGACGTACAAATATTTGATACCACTCTCAGAGATGGTCAGCAGGGCAAGGGGATTTCTTTCACCGTAGAAGACAAGGTGAAGATTGCGAAGCTTTTGGATGAAAATGGAGTGAGTTATATTGAAGGTGGTTGGCCCGGAGCTAGCCCCAAAGTTGAAGCCTTTTTTGAAGAGATTAAAAATGTTGAGCTCAAGAACGCGAAGATGGTGGCCTTTGGCTCCACAAGACGTGCGAGCAATACTGCTGAAGACGATGTGTTTTTAAATAAGATAGTTGATTCGGGTGCCCCCGTTGCTTGTATCTTTGGTAAGAGTTGGGATTTGCACGTCCATGAAGCCTTGAAGATAAGTTTAGAAGAAAATTTGGATGTGATCGAGAGCTCGATTGCCTTCCTTAAAAAATCTGGCTTAGAAGTCTTTTTTGATGCCGAGCACTTTTTTGATGGTTACAAGCGCAATCCAGAATATGCAGTCAAATGCTTACAGGCTGCTGAAGCAGGTGGTGCGGAAGTTTTGGTACTCTGTGATACAAATGGCGGAACTCTCCCTTTTGAACTTTCAGAAATCCTCGAAGAGATCAAACCACAATTGAAGACGCCTTTGGGAATTCACGCGCATAATGATTGTGAGTTGGCTGTAGCGAATTCTTTAACAGCCGTCAAGCATGGCGCGGTTCAAGTTCAGGGAACCATAAATGGTTTCGGTGAACGCTGTGGTAACGCTAATTTATGTTCAATCATTCCCTCGCTTAAATTGAAGATGGGAATTGAAGTAGTTAGTGATGAGCAATTGCAGGCTTTAACGTCCTTATCTCATCACGTTTATGAAATTGCCAATTTATCGCCTGTTGATAGTCAAGCTTATGTGGGGAATAATGCCTTCGCACACAAGGGTGGTGTTCACGTTTCCGCTATTTTAAAGAATCCAGAAACTTATGAGCATATTCGTCCTGAATTGGTGGGCAATAAGCAGGAAGTGACGGTTTCGGATCAAAGCGGTTTATCGAATTTAATCTATAAAGCCGAGAAATTTGGTATAGAGATTAACCCCAAGGACCCCAATATAAAATCACTTGTGCAGCGCACCAAAGAATTGGAGAAGATGGGTTTCACTTTTGAAGAGGGTGAAGCCAGTTTTGAACTATTAATGCGCCGTAAGCTCGGTTTGTTTGATCGCTCTTTTGAGCTTTTGGGTTTCCGTGTCATTGATGAAAAACGCGGGCATGATGAAGATGTGATTGTCGAAGCAACTGTAAAAGTCAATGTAAAAGGAACTGTTTACCATACGGCAGCAGAGGGTGAAGGGCCTGTAGATGCTCTGAATAAAGCTCTGCGCAAAGTGCTTGAGGTTCATTTTCCACAATTGAGTACCGTTTTTCTTAACGACTATAAAGTTCGTGTCTTAAACTCTGAAAAGGGTACTTCATCAAATGTTCGCGTCTTGATCGAAAGTACAGATGGTAAGAAAAATTGGGGCACAGTTGGTGTATCAGCTAACCTGATTGAAGCTACTTGGAAGGCGCTTATTGATGCAATTGAATATAAGTTATTGAAAGGTTGATAGCTGTCTAAATTACGTTAAAATCTTTAATAGATTTTAATTTTGAGCAATAAAAAAAGCAGGCCATGATGGTCTGCTTTTTTATACTTAAATTTGATTATCTAGGAACTTAGAAAGGGCAATCCTCTGGATCGTTGATATCATCAAAGTTTGGCATATCGCTCACGGGAGGGCGCGAATTGTTGAGGTCAGCCATGTCATTAGATGGCTGCTGAAAAGCTGGTGGAGCTTGTTGCTGAAAGTTTTGAGCTTGAGGAGCTTGCTGCTGGAAGTTTTGCGCCTGTGGAGCTTGTTGTTGGTATCCACCGCCCTGGTTTTGGGTAGGCTCCCAAGTGTCAATTGTTAGACTATGAGTCTGGCCATACTGACTGGGCTGGCGTCTCTTGTTCATGTTGAGGTTGACATAACCTTTTGCGTTGAGGTTATTCATTAGTGTTTCGAGGTCTTGTTTGTTAAAGGAGATACGGTGAAATGCACCGAAATTACCATTAACTTCCTTGGCACCGCCGACGTAAATTTTTTCGTTAGACATGTTATGATCCTCCAAGTGGTTTTGATCGTTTTCTCTTGTCAGTAATGAATGGAGCTTATCCAAATTTGCTTATTATGATAAGGGTTGCATTTCAATGCTTCAAGTCGACATGAGTGCTAGTTGGCAAATTTATGGGGCAGTAAAAGTGAATTTGTGAGAGAAAGGATTTTTTGAAAAAAAATCAGCAAATTAATCGTCTAAAAGTTTAATCTAAGGCGCGTCTTAATTGCGTGATTAAATGATCGCAAAGATCAGTTTTTGTCGATGCAGGAATTGAGTTTCCCTCGGGGTCGATGATGTAGGTCTGATGGGCTTCGCCATCCATTTCATCGAGATTGTTGGCGACAATGAGTTCGGCATTTGAAGCTTTCAGGGAATTGAGAGCAATTTCATGGAGCTCTTCACGGCTGAGGCCAACTTGAAGTTTAAACTTCACCAAAAATGATTTGGGTGTGGCTAGTCTGATTTTGTCCACTAATTTTTCAGTGGGAATGAGGGGGATGTTGAAGCCATCTTTGGAGCTTTTTTTACCTTGGTAAACATCTGAAGACTGAAAATCAGAAACGGCAGATGAGTGTAGAATGGCATCGAATTGACTTAAATCAGTTTTTTCGAGTAAATCTTTTAGATCATCATAATAAAAAAACTGTTGGACATTCATTTCAGTCCAATCAGAGGTCTGAAATTTGGCGCGTCCCGGTCCCATGAAGAGAGTGACTTTACAGCCTTGTTCTTTAAAGGACCGAGCAATGCGTAGGCCAGTTTCGCCAGAAAAAACGGAGGTTAGAACCCTGACGCGATCAACTGCAGTCCAAGTTGGGCCTGCAGTGACGAGAATGTGTTTTCCGGCGAGACTCATTTAGCAGTCGTCGAATTGACCAGCTTTTGCGAGGGCCGCAGTTTCTACAGAAATGATGTCCGCATAACCTTGGCTAGAAGCAGGGTTCAAGCCATCAGATGCTTCCATGGAACTATCTGCTTCATTATAGAGTGACGCGTAGATGTCAGTCATGCTCTGGAAGAAAATGTTGCCTTTATAAAGACCGAGTTTTACTTCGCCTTCTGCAGACTCAGTTAGCGTGTCAATAGCAGCGCGGGCAGCCTGAACAGTTTTGTCGTAGTAACGACCATCATATACAAGATTTGAAATGAGCTCACCCATCTGCTTGTAGAGCTTGAATGAATTGCGGTCAAGAGTCGCTTGAAGGATGTTTTCTAGACCAGCGTGGAGGAGTTCCATGCCAGGAGCTTCGTAAACACCACGAGATTTAGTACCGATGATGCGGTTCTCTAAAGCATTTTTCATCCAAATACCATTGCGACCAGCGATCTCATTGGCTTTTTCCATAGCTTGAAGTGGGCTTAATTTTTCACCATTGATTGATGTGCAGTAGCCATGTTGGAAAGTGAGGGTGATATCTTCAATTTTGTCTGGAGCATCAGCAGGCCATACGCCCATTGTAGGCTCTACAATAAGGCAGGAAGTTTCGAGCTCTTCGAGGTCTTCTGCTTCGTGAGAGAGTCCTGCGAGGTTAGCATCGGTAGAATATTTTTTCTTCATACCAATAACTGCTGGGATATCGAATTGAGCGAGGTACTCAGCCATTTCTGTACGACCAGGGAATTGCTCGAGGAGTTCAGGGTCGCGCCAGGGAGCATAAACGCCCATTTCAGGAGCGAGAGCACGAGTGTAACGTTCGAAACGCATTTGGTCATTACCACGACCAGTTGCACCGTGGCAGAGAACGTCAACACCATGTTTTTGCATTTCGCGAATAATGCCACGAACTGTAACTGCACGTGCAATACCTGTAGTGTTCCAGTAGCCACCATCGTATGTCGCTGAAGCTTTAATTGTTTCAAAGCAGATTTCTGCCATGTCATCTTTTACATCAACGATGTAAGTTGGTGCGCCGCAGGGCTCCATTTTGGTAACGATATCATTGATATCTTTTTCATCTGGCTGGCCGAGGTCAGCGCTGAAGCAGAGGACGTCGAGTCCTTCTTCCATAAGTCTTTTAGTAACAGTTTTTGAATCGAGACCACCTGAAACGCAGATGCCGATTTTTTTGCCTTTTAAGTCTTTGAGCAACATAATAATTATTCCTTTAAAAATAGATCAATTTGTATCCGCACAATGTAATGAAAAGCAAGGGATTATCAACACCAAATCAAGACTAAATATATGAATGAAAAAAATGCTTAAGAATCCACTCTTTTTTCAGTCCTAAGGACTCAGGAAAAATGTACTTGGGCAATGGTTTCAAAGTCTTCTGGGCATACGGGAATATTATTGATAGGATGAGTCGAAAAGCGCACGCAATCTAAAGAACTTGCTTGTAGAGTAAGTTTAGGGATAGGAATTTTGAAAAAATCATTGAGTATTCCATGGAGGGGAGTTTCTAGATAAGTTCCTAGGGTAATATGCGGCGTAAAGTTTTTTGCGTTAGGGTCGAGTATGGCCTTAGTTATTTCGCTTGTTTTGGTGAGATCACGGCATGCGATGTAGGGGCAGTGGGGGAATGACTGTATTTTTTCTAAACGTATTAGAGGAGGAGCGAGTTTAAGTCTTTGGAGTTTATCGCTGTAATTCAGGAGGGATGTTAAGTTTACTTCATCTTCCTCAAGTGCGTGTTCAGTCAAAAAACCTGCAGGCGCAATGGTAAGGTGTGGTTTTTGTACGGGATGAAGTTTGATTAAATTAGAGAGCTTTAACTGAAAGTGTTGGCACAAGTCCTGGAGGGAATCCTTATTGAATTGATACATCCAGACGACGTAACATTTACGGCCTTTGTGCCATGTTTCGAAGGGGGCAAGTTGTGCGGCTTTTAGATCCATGAGCTCTTCGTGGAGTTTTAACAATTATTCAATCTTAAGGATATTTATTAAAAGTATAGATTTATCTAAGCTTTTTTTCTGAATTCCAGTATAAAGTCAAGGTTTTTCCTTTATGCTGATGTGATCACACTATAGATTGTTTTACTTAAATCGTAGAGGGACATAGAATGAACTATAAGAATAACGAAACTATTTGTAACTATAAGTCTGCGCAGCTTCTCGATCTGTTTCAGATAAGTTCGAAAGATATTGAATTGATTCAATCAGCGGGCAAAGAATTGTCTGAGCACCTTGATGAATTTATTGCCGATTTTTATGTGTGGCTTAAAGATACAGAAGAATTTTCCATATTTTTTTCAGATCAACAACTTTTACAGCAAGTGAAAAATATTCAGAAGATTTACTGGGCGGAGTTTTTAGAAGCTAAAATTGATGAGAAATATGTACTGAGCCGAGAAACAGTTGGGCTGACTCACGCTCGTATTGGCCTATCACTTTCAGCTTATTTTGTGGCAGTTGATCATAGTTTATTTATTTGGATTAAGAGGATCTTAGGCTCAAAGTGTGAAAGTGATTTAGATGCGGTATGTCGAGCCTTTACTAAGTTGGTTCATTTGGATACGATGATTGTTGTAGAAGCCTTTAGTTTTATGACTAATAAAACTATTTCTAAACAGAGTCAGGCGCTGATGGAAATGTCGACTCCCGTTACCGAGATTTGGGAAGATATTCTGATGTTGCCTTTGGTCGGGATTATTGATTCCAAGAGAAGTCAAGATATAATGAATTCAATTCTGAGTAAAATTTCGCAAACTCAAGCGAGAATTTGCATCCTTGATATTAGCGGCGTGGCAGTCGTCGACACAGCGGTAGCCAATCACTTGATAAAAATTAGCAAGGCGACACGTCTGATGGGCTGTGAATGTAATTTCTCCGGGATTTCTCCAGCGATTGCTCAAACTATCGTTGAGTTGGGCATTGATGTGGGAAGTATTAGAACAAACTCAAACCTTAAAGATGCCTTGAATCATGCCTTCGTTAGTCAAGGTGTTAGAATAAGTAAAGGCTAAGGGAACGCCATGAATCATGTTCCCGGACATTTTATAGATAATTATTTATTATATGCTTTGCCTAGTGATTTAGCTGAGGGTGCTTTTCTAGATTTTAGTGAATTTTTATTAAACGAAGTTACTAAGCGAAAAGTGGAATACTTAATACTGGATTATTCGGCTTACCAGATTATGGATAAGACGGAGTTCCTTCGCTGTCGTAGTTTAGTGAACAAGGTCGAGCTCATGGGTGTCAAGGTTATTAACCATGGTTTAAATGCTGGAGTTGTCAGTGTCTTAGTCGATTTAGTTGATGACTTTGGCGGAATGCAATTTACGGGGAGTTTGAGTACAGCATTAACTCTTGTGGGCGATAATGCAAAATTTTAATTGCTATATATATGATGATGTTTCTGTGTCCACGGGGATTATAGAAGCTCGCGAGTGGTTGGGCGAGAGTGTGGTGGATCATCATGTGAAAAGTTTACTTTTGACCGTTTTTGCGGAGTTGGCACAAAACATTATTAAATATGCGAATAGAGGGAAGATTTTGTTGGAAATGACAAAGTTCGAAGGCGAGGAGTGTTTAATGATTTGTTCAAAAGATCATGGGCCAGGGATAGAAGATATAGAAAAAGCCTTGAGTGAAAATTTTAGTACATCGGGAACCTTAGGCTTGGGCCTCCCAGGAGTGAAGCGAATAATGGATGAGTTCCAAATTGATAGTAAATTAGGAGAAGGAACGACAATTAGGACTTTTAAATACTTATGAATGTAGCGACGAAAGTTCAGGCTCTCATTGGTGAGCGCAATTGCGGTGATTTAGGGATGTATAGGAAGTTTAGGAGTGGTGCATTGCTTGCGCTTCTAATTGATGTGACCGGACACGGTGATGATGCGGGGAGATTAGCAAAAAAAATAGAAAATAATCTAGTCTTTCAAGAAGGTCAGTCAGTGGATTCGTATTTAGATGTGATTGATGATTTATGTAGAGGCGAAGTGGGCTGTGCTGCAGGGGTTCTTTCAGTTGACAAAGAAAATCAACTTACTTACGCAGGGGTTGGGAATGTTTTGTGCCACGTTTATAGTAAAGAAGGCAGGAAGAGCTTTGTCTCGAAAGATGGGATGTTAGGTGTTCGTAAGGGAAGTTATTACACCCAAGAGTATCAATTGGAGAGTGGTGATTTAGTGCTAATGCATACGGATGGTTTATACGATTTTAGTAAAAAAGAACTCGTTTTTTTGGAGTATGAAAATATTGATGCAATTGTCCATCGTCTCATGAGGGACTGTGGTAGAATGACGGATGATATGGGATGCCTAGGAGTGAAAATATGATTGAGATTGGCCATATAAAAGTTAAGTCTGAACTATGTTTGTTAGGCTTACGAAAAAAGTTCTACGCCTTGTTTAAAACACTCGGGCTAGATGATCTGAGCTGTGTCCGTAAAGTGAGTTTCGTGTCCGAATTATTGCGGGAACTCAATTGTCAAAGTGAAATCACAGTACGAATTGAACAACAATTAAGCGGCCACTATATACGTTTAGACTTAAGTCAAGAGATAACAAGACCTGCGGATTTAAAGTACTTTTTCACAGAAGTGATTGAATCTGAAGAGCGATTGATTATAAAAGATTTTTTAGTAGAAAAATTTCATTTTAGCAATGAAAGTATCGCGCAAATGCGCAATAAATTTAGTGAAAAAACGGTCGCACAGTTATTGCATGAACTAGAGCTTAAAAATGAAGAGTTGGCCAATCATGGAGCTGTCTTAGAAGAGAAAGTAGTCAAGCGGACTCGCGATGCGGAGAAAGCACGTGAAGAAGCCGAGAAAGCTAATGTGGCGAAGAGTCAGTTCCTGTCAAATATGAGTCATGAATTACGAACACCTTTGAATGGCGTTTTGGGTTACACTCAAGTTTTGCAGAATGCGCCCGATTTACAAGAGAAGTATAAGGGCAGTTTGAAAGGGATTATGAATTGTGGGGAGCATTTATTAACTGTGATCAATGATATTTTAGATATATCTAAAATTGAAGCTGGAAAACTCGATCTTGTATACGATGAAGTTGACTTGGTGAAAATGGTAAATGATACAGAAGATATACTAAGATATAAGGCTTTAGAGAAGAGTTTAAGTTTGAGTCATACGCTTCAAACAGGGATTCCAAAATCTATAAAATCAGATCCGACGAAGTTAAGGCAAATCTTAGTGAATTTAGTGGGTAATGCCGTTAAATATACAGAGCAGGGAAGTGTAGAGCTGAAAATTTTAGTCGAAGAAGGCAAACTGAAGTTTTTAGTCAAGGATACAGGGATAGGAATCCCGAAAGATAAGCAGAATCACGTTTTTGAAGCTTTTCGACAAGATGAAGGAGGGAGAAAAGAAGGTGGTACAGGACTGGGCTTAGCCATATGTGTAAAGCTTGTTGAAGCACTTGGGGGAGAAATTGGTTTAGAAAGTGAAGAGGGTGAAGGCAGTACTTTTTGGTTTACTCATCCAGCGGATTTTGAAGGTGCATTTACCCTAGAAGCCAGCGACCTTGAAGGTGATCAAGAAGGTGAGGGGGAATCAGAGGTAGAAGAAGTTAATACCATTAATTGGCAAGATTTAAGATTAGAAGAAGAGTGGTTGAAGGACTTGGCTGATGCAGCTGATTTGGGAGATTTTAGTGAGCTGGAAAGCTTAGCGAATGAACTAGGTGATGGCAATGATGATCAAAAACTTAAAGAAATAATTTTGGATAAAGCGAATGATTTTGATTTTTCTGGCATTCAGCAACTGATCCAAAAGTATAAGGAGCTGATGAGTGAATAATCTGGCAGAAGATTTAGTTTTAATTGTTGACGATAATGCCAATAATTTACAAGTTTTATTTAAAACGCTAGCGGTTATTGATGCCAAGATTCTTGTCGCCAAGGGTGGCGTACAAGCTTTGACAACAATCGAGAAAGTGAAACCATCATTAATTTTATTAGACATCATGATGCCGGATAAAGATGGCTATGAAGTGTGTGCAGAATTAAAAGAAAATGATGAGACGAAAGATATTCCGATTATCTTTTTGTCTGCTCTCGGTCAAGTACAAGATAAAGTGAAGGGTTTGAACTTAGGTGCAGTAGATTTTATTACGAAACCATTTCAAGCTGAGGAAGTGGTCTCAAGAGTTAAAACGCAATTGCGTTTGAAACGTTTGACAGAAAGTTTAAAAAACAAAAATGCCTTACTGGAGGAAGAATTAAAAAGAATTCAATACTTAGGGGAAGAGGCAAAAAAGGAGCTAAGTGGCCCATTATTAGGATCAAGCGATGCACTCATCAGTTTGAAAGAAAAAATTGAACATTCAGGCGTGATAGCCAAGCCCTTGATGCTCCTAAGTAAACCAGGCTGTGGAGAAAGTGCAATTGCTCGAGAAATTCATCAAGCATCTAAATATAAGGATCGAGCATTTGTTCATTTAAATTGTACTGAGCTCTATCAGAGTCATTCGGGTTTATTACAGAGTGATAATGAATTGATTGAAAAATTTTCTCTTGCACAGGGCGGGTGTATTTATTTTGAGCAAATTAATAAGCTGCCAGTAGCAAAGCAGGAGGATATTATATCTTACGTTCAAGCTCATTGGTCTTCGGGTGGGAAAGAGGATGGCTTGGTGATTTTTCATGCTAATCGAGATTATGACCCTAATGATATACACCCTGCGGTGTTGGATTATTTATGTGAAAATACAATCCAGATCCCTCGTCTTCATGAAAGACTTGCCGATATAGCTGAAATAGCAAAATTTTATATGAAAAAGTACGCTCAAAAACTCAGTAAAACTATTGATACACTTAGTGAAGAAAGTATTAGGAGCTTAGAGCAATACACTTGGCCGGGTGATGTTAATGAACTGGAAAATGTAATTGAAAGAGAAGTTTTTAAGTGTGAGCTCAATATTCTAGAGATCAATAAGCAAAGCCTTGGAGGTCAACAGACTATCGGGGCTTACCAATTAGATAGTTTGTTAGGAGAAGGTGGGATGGGCGAAGTGTGGCGTGGTATGCATCAGCTTTTAGCGAGACCTGCTGCGATAAAATTAATCAAAAACCTCGACTCCAAAATTTTGAGTAAAGATAATTTAACTCAACGTTTCCACCGTGAAGCTAGGTCAACGGCAAATTTACAATCGCCCCATACAGTGACACTCTATGATTATGGAGTGTCGGACTTGGGAGAATTTTATTATGTTATGGAATTGCTAGAAGGTTTAAGTCTTGGAGAATTGATTAATCAGTTTGGGCCACTTCAGCCAAGTCGTGCTCTTTACCTAATGAAGCAAGCCTGCCGAAGTTTGGCAGAGGCGCATGATATGGGTATGGTTCATAGAGATATAAAGCCAGATAATTTGTTTATTGCAAAGTTGGGTGCTGAATATGACTTTTTGAAAATATTGGATTTTGGAATCGTCTCAAACTCACAAGAAGAAGATATTGATTTGACTGCAGGACAACCCATTGGAACACCTAGCTTTATGGCGCCGGAGACAGCGATGGGTAAAGAGTTGAGTGGTTTGGCGGATATTTATTCTTTGGCATGCACCTTTTATGTGGCTTTATCTGGTGAGCACGTTTTTGATGCGCCAACTCCCATGGCAGTAATGCTGAAACATATTCAAGACGAGCCTGTTAATATTCGTGATGTGGCAAAGTTTGATACACCCAAAGGTTTTGCAGATGTATTGATGAGTTGTATGTCAAAAGAGCCCGCAGATCGACCTCAGTCAGCCCTGGATTTATATAATAAGCTTGATGAATTGGAGGATGAATGGACTTGTCAAACAGCACAGGACTGGTGGGTGTCACATGTGGACCTGAAGCAGAACGAGGAATATAGCCAGGCTATGTCGGATGATTTTAAGACTATGGTGATTGATTAAATCAGACAATAAAAAAGCCACTTCGCAATGAAGTGGCTTTTTTGTGGCTTGGTAGCTTTTAGCTATTAACCACCGTAAACTGCGAGCTCACCAAGTTCTTGCTCGATGCGAAGAAGTTGGTTGTACTTAGCAATACGGTCAGAGCGTGAAGCTGAACCAGTTTTGATTTGGCCTGCGTTAACAGCAACTGCGATGTCAGCAATTGTTGTGTCTTCAGTTTCACCAGAACGGTGAGAAACAACTGCAGTCCAACCATTACGGTTAGCCATAGAGATTGCATCAAGAGTCTCAGTGAGTGTACCGATTTGGTTCACTTTAATGAGGATAGAGTTAGCGCAATCAAGCTCAATACCTTTAGCGAGGTAATCAACGTTAGTCACGAAGAGGTCGTCACCAACGAGCTGACATTTGTCGCCAACGAGAGTGTTAAGCTCTTTCCAACCATCCCAGTCATTTTCGTCCATACCATCTTCGATTGAATCGATTGGGTATTTAGCAACGAGGTCAGCAAGGAAAGCTGCTTGTTCTTTAGAAGAGAGGATAGCTCCGCCTTCGCCTTCGAATTTTACGTAGTTGTACTGGCCATCTACGAAGAACTCAGAAGCAGCACAGTCAAGACCGATTGATACGTCAGCACCATCTTCTTTACGACCAGCTTTGTAGCCAGCAAGCTCAATAGCTTTGATAATTGATTCGAGTGCATCTTCAGTACCGTCGAGAGCTGGTGCAAAACCACCTTCGTCACCAACTGCAGTAGAAAGATTACGATCGTGAAGAACTTTTTTGAGGTTGTGGAAAACTTCCACACCCATGCGAAGACCTTCGCTGAAAGTTTTTGCACCGATAGGACGGATCATGAACTCTTGGAAAGCAATTGGAGCGTCAGAGTGTGAACCACCGTTAATGATGTTCATCATTGGTACAGGAAGTACTTTGGCGTTAGATCCACCGATGTAACGGTAAAGTGGGATTTGGAGGAAGTTAGCTGCAGCGTGTGCACAAGCAAGTGATACACCGAGGATTGCATTAGCACCAAGCTTTGACTTGTTAGGTGTGCCATCGAGGTCAATCATAGCTTTGTCGATAGCTGCTTGGTCAGTCACGTCGTAACCGATGAGCTCTTCAACGATGATTTCTTCAATATTTTCAACAGCTTTGAGAACGCCTTTTCCGAGGTAACGGCTTTTGTCGCCATCGCGAAGCTCGATAGCTTCGTGTTCTCCAGTTGATGCACCAGAAGGTACAGCAGCACGGCCAGCTGTTCCGTCTTCTAATATAACTTCTACTTCTACTGTAGGATTACCGCGTGAGTCGAGGATCTCGCGAGCAATAATGTCGATAATAGTTGACATAATTATTATTCCTTAATCTAGTTTTTGTGTTTAAAGCAGGCATATAATAGAGCTGATTTAAAAAATGTCGTGTTGATCAATCAGCTTAGCGTGTCTTAAAGGTTTTTTTCTTATTAAAATCAGTAATGATTTTAGATAAAAAGCCAAGGCTGATCTATCTAAATCAGCTTTGGCTTTTGTCCTGCATAGTTAAGTTTTTGGTTTATCTTAGGGCTTACTGAATTACTCGCCTTTTGAAATGCTCATTCTCGTTAATGAGACTTATAAAACAATAAACGTGCGCGAATAGCTGCTTATAATACTGGCCGAAAAGTGACAAAAAGGCTAAAGCCTTATCCAAGTTCATCACCATGAATACTAAAGCAATAAGTGTTTCGGATGAAGTCCTAGTTTTCGTAAAGATTCGATCGAGTTTATAGCGTCTTTTGGCTACACCAAAACAGCCCTCTACTTCATTTCTTATAGCTTCATCCTGGCGTTGTATTTCCTTTTGTTCTTCACGTAAAATCGCATCTTTGGGAGGTCTTCCAAGACTGGGTCCACTTATCCTTATTCCGTGTTTTTTACAATACGCTCGATTTTCTTTAGTTCGGTAGATTTTATCAGCATGTGCTGATTCGGGATAATAACCGAAACGCTCTTTATATTTTTCAACTTGTGAAATTAGTTCGGTTCCTTCATTATAAGAATCAAAACTAATCGTATCGACAAAGGTCCAGCCATCGACGACACTGATAGATATTTTAGCTCCGAACTCTGTATGAGCTCCAGCTTTCCCGCGAACAATGGGACGAATATGTGGTTGGTGAATACTTACAATGCGATCATCAACACTTGTTACTTTATTATCATACATGTATTGCTGTTGTTGATAAAGTGTCCCGATCACCAGTAGTTCGCGGTATAAACTAGGTTTCAATAGCCCCAGATCGGCATGCTTTTTGAGTTCATTTATACTAGCGAGGTTCCTCCTTACACAATGAAGTTGTCTATTAATCACTTCACGCCTTTTCTTTTTCGATACACGTTTTTTTAGGACAACACTTAAAAAGATTTTTCTGCCGTCTTCACGATAAGTCCGAGGCTTGACCTTATCTTCGGTATTAAAGCGATGACGCCAAAGAATATCGATGATTTCTTCAGTTTTTTCGCGGGCTTTGTTTAGTAAACCAAGATCTGTTGGATAGTGAATATCAGCAGGGACACAACTAGCGTCAACAATTAAAGCACCCTTATTTGACGGAGGATCATTGTCTGAATCCTTATCGGAGTCTTCTTCTTTTGGACGTGTTGTTTTATGTAATAAATCATCAATATCTTTAATATCCTGAGCTCCAAAACGCTTTCGAAAATGAGTCATCATACTCGGATCAAAAGGTGATTCCTGCTTATATCTTTCAAACCCCAAGAAATATTGAAGGTAGGGGTTTTCAGAAATCATTTCTACAGTTTCTTCATCAGTTAAACTCAGCTTTACTTGAATGATCAGGGAACCAAATGCAGTTCTTGCAGGTAGAGCTTTGGGCCCAGTATGGCTGGTGAAATTTAGTGCATAAATTTCTTCTACATCTTTCCATGGTATTGTTGCCGCTAGCTTGACCCAGCGATTATTGATATTGAGTGTTCCGTCTAGAAAATAAGGTAGATTGGCCATTTTGGGCTCTGTGCCCGTATTTTTATACATCTTATGCAAACCTAATGATTGTTTTGAGGGGTTTTGTTTGCATGTAATATAGCATAATTACCACTTATCTCATTGACTATAAGTAATATATGACTTAATAAGTGAGCCCTATCTTATGAACAAAGATTTCTTGGCCCTAATTTGCTGGCAGGCTATTGTGCTAATTGAGGTGCCTAAAGCATTGGACTTATTCAAAACCTAACTGAGCTTTGCCTGGAGTTTTGTTTTGTAAAAACTTACTTGGAGCTTCTTTTTTAAGTATGGCTAGCATAGCTTTTACTTTCTTAGGATGTTGCTTTGATAGATCAGTGGTTTCCCCTGGATCATCAGCAAGATTGAAGAGCAAACCAGGTGGGTGTACGGCTGTTTTGATCCATTCATCCAAACCACCGCGTTCGGTTACTGTGCCGGGAGGAATGAACTTCCAATCACCCATTCGCAGAGCGACTTGAGAAAGGGCTTCTTCGACTAAGTAATCACGTCCAGAATGATCTTTACCCATGAAAGCGTCCAGCATGTTTTTACCATCCGGGCTGGCATCTTTAGGTAATTCTTGACCAATTAGAGCTGCGATACTCGCAAAGATATCAACTTGGCTAACTAAAGCGGAAGAAGTTCCAGGCTCAATTTTTCCAGGCCATGAAACGATAAAGGGCATGCGAGTTCCCCCTTCCCAAAGGCTATACTTACCACCACGAAAAGGTCCGGCTGCTTTATGGGTGCCATTTTTAACTCTAGAACCCTCCCAGTAACCATCAAAGAGTACGGGGCCATTATCGCTAGATAAGATGATTAAAGTATTCTTATAGATCCCATTTTTTTGTAAGGTTTTGATGAGTTTACCTACAGTCCAGTCAAATTGGACAATGGCATCACCTCGCGGACCAAGAGAAGATGAACCCTGGAAACGTGGATGGGGGCGGCGTGGGACGTGATTATCGTGTGCGGCAAAGTACATAAAGAAGGATTGGTCTTTCGAGCTTTCAATAAATTCGATAGCTTTATTGAGGTAGGTGTCTGACATGTCTTCGTCTTTGAAACGTGCGGCATGACCACCTGTCATGGTGCCAATTCGACTTATGCCATTGACGATTGTTCCAGCATGCTGTTTATCTGCTTGTACCGTGAGTAAGTGTGGGTGACTGATACCAGTGGGCTCAGATCCGACGGGTTTAGCATAACTTACTTTTATGGGATCATTGGGATCAAGATCGACGACTTCGCTATTTTCGATATACACCGAAGGAACGCGGTCACCTGTAGCTGCCATGTAGAATGAATAATCAAAGCCGAGCTCACGTGGGGCAGGTTTGATATTGGAATTCCAATCAAATGATCCATCCGCGAGACCCAAACCCAAATGCCATTTACCGACTAGAGCAGTGTTATAACCCGCGGATTTCATATAGGAAGCGATATTAGCTTTGTTGGGGTCAATGATTAAGGGAGCATTGCCAGGAAGAATCTTGGCCGACTTGTTGCGGAAGGCGTATTCACCAGTAAGTAGCGAGTAGCGCGAGGGAGTACAAGTGGCGGCAGAGGCATAGCCAGAGCTGAAGCGTATACCGCTATTGGCCAAACGATCTATGAAGGGAGTTTCTACGCCACTGGCTCCGTAGCAACTTAAGTCGCCATAGCCAATATCATCAGCATAAATGATTAGCACATTAGGTTTTTCAGTGGCCATACCCATACTTGCTAAACAAGTAAGAGATAGGAACAGGGAGAGTTTTTTAAGCATATTAATTCCTTATTTAAGAGGGCTAATTATAAATTTATAAGAATATTTTTTCTTTGTGAGTTGATAAGGCTTAAGTGCAATTGAACCCCAGCTATCATTGCCTCCCACACCAAGTTGTGCATGGTCTAGGTTAATTAGTATATTTGTGCTTCTTTCAAGTTCAAATGAGTATTTAGCCTTCTCAATAGCTTCAGTTGAATAAAATTTAGCGCCACCACTAAGGAAGTTTGCATCGGCAATAAATTTGAGCCCTTGTCCTTTAGCGTTTGTAAAGCTCATCCATCGCATGTCAACTTTATTGCCGTTCTCTTGAGGACGACTATATTCGACCCACTGCTCGTCGACGGTAGAGTTATAAAGTCCTACTGGCTCGAGTTTACGATCGCTATAAGTGGCATTCGGACCACGGCCAAACCAAGAGATCTTGTCGTATTCACCTGGGATCTCTAGGGACATGCCAATGCGATGAGGTGCACCAATTTTTTTATTTGTTTGACTTAGGTCAAAATGATTGCTCAATTTAATTTGACCATTAGCTGCAATTGTATACTGACTTTGAACAGTAGTTTTTACTAGGGGGAAAAAGTATGTCGCATCAACTTGCACAAGGCCTGAAGAAAGCGTTTGAGCTTTGAAACTTTTCAGTTCTTGCTTCTTGGCAGCATTGCGCCAGATTTTTTTGAGTTTTCCGCTATTGGTAGGGATTTTATCGTTGTCAGTGAAGGCTCGCCAGAAATTAACTTTTAGACCTTCAGGCAAAAGTTCTTTGTTCTTGTGTTTGTAGCTATTTAATAAGCCTTTTTCTTTATTGAAATTAACTTCAAAGTTTTTACCTGTGATCACAAGTGATTTTGCGGAGTTCGCAAGTTTTAAGTCATTCTTAATTGGAAGAGTGAGAGCATTAGCTTTACCAGCGAGTTTGAATTGAGCCGTGGTAAGTACATGCCCCGCTTCAACTAGCTCGTTATAATTAGCAGTAGTTTTGAACTTGAGGTTGAGGAAGTACTCGGAGCCAGCATTAGGTTCTATTTTTGGAAGAGGCAGTCTGATTTTTTTCGTCTGATGAGGAGCAATTGCCAGGTCTTGAACTTTTCCAGAATGGATGATCTCGCCATTTTCTTCAATTGACCAATCAGCAGCTACGAGTTTGTCGAGTGAAGTGAAATCAAAACGGTTGAGGATTTCGACTTCGCCAGACTGAAGATGAGGTGCCGTAACTTTAATGTTGCTATAGACTGCTTTTACAGAAAAGAGACCCGGGTGTGGTGTCCAGTCAGAAGCGACTAAACCATTCATACAGAAGTTGCCATCATTGCTATAGGGATTTTCAAACCATCCACCATAAGCAAAGAAAGTTTCTTTGACGGGGCCAATGCCAATATTTTTTGCGAATTCCGCAGGTGTTTTTTGGCGAATACCCTGGTCCATCCAGTCCCAAATAAAACCACCCGTGTAGCGGTCGTTTTTATAAATATTGTCTTCCCAGTATTCTTTTAGATTACCATTACTATTCCCCATAGCATGGGAATATTCACAGAGGATAGAAGGGCGATCTTCGGGACCGATCCAATTTTGATCAGCGTACATGCGTGAGTAGAAATCGCTTGCAGGACTTTTGTACTTATGGCCACCCTCGTAGTGAACGGGTCGGTGAGGGTAGTTGGCTTTTAGCATATCATAGGCCGCCACAAAGTTTGGTCCGATACCTGATTCATTACCGAGTGACCAGATAACAATAGAAGGGTGGTTTTTGTCGCGCTCAGCCATGCGTTTAACACGATCTACAATAGCTTTTTCCCAGCTTGGGTCATTTGCCAGGATATTTTTGTTGCTAGTGGCGCCAAATTCATGCGTTTCAATGTTGGCTTCATCAATTACGTAGATGCCGTACTGATCGCATATGTCGTAGAACTCTGGGACATTGGGGTAATGACTCGTACGAACGGAATTGATATTATTTTCTTTGAAGAGTTTAATGTCTTTAAGCATGTCGTCACGATTAACGATTTGCCCCTTATCGGGGTGGTGTTCGTGGCGGTTAACTCCTTTGAGTTTGACTTTTTGACCATTAACTAAAAAGATGCCACCCTTGATTTCTATTTTACGAAAACCGACTTTGTGAGGAATGACTTGCAGTGTTTCGCCTGATTGGCTTTTTAAAGTGAGAAGGAGAGTGTAGAGGTTTGGGCTCTCAGCAGTCCATTTAGCAGGATTTTTTATAGTCTTATTGAATTTCACTGTCTTTGTAGCGGCTTGGCTTACTTTTGGAAAAACGGCTTTGCCATTTTTATCCAGTAATTCAATATCTAGGCTCGCACCCTCAGCTTTCTCGATGTCGACTTTGACTTGTAGTTCAGCATCTTGGTAATTGCTGTCTAAATCAGTGTTAATCGTAAAATCTTCTACATGTTGAGTCGAGATAGCCTTGAGGGTAACATCTTTGAAAATGCCAGATAAGCGCCAGAAATCTTGGTCTTCGAGAAAAGTACCATCTCCCCAGCGGTATACTTCAGCGGCGAGTGAGTTTTTACCTGGCTTGAGAAATTTTGAAATATTAAATTCGGCGGGCGTACGAGAGCCTTGTGAATAGCCAACATATTTTCCATTGATCCAAAGGTAAAAAGCCGAGTTCACTCCTGCGAATTCGATGTGAGTACTTTTTCCTTTGAAGTTATTTGGAACAGTGAATTGAGTTAAGTATGAGCTAACCGGGTTGTCATTGTTATCAATGTGAGGTGGGTTCTTGATGCTGAAGGGGTATTTGATATTGGTATAGAGTGGTTGCCCGTGTCCTTCAATTTGCCAGTTTGATGGTACGGGGATAGTGCCCCATTTACTGGCGTCGAAATCAGCCTGAAAGAAGTTTTCAGGTCGTTCTGCAGGATTCTTTGACCAATGAAACTTCCAATTGCCATTTAAAGACTTGGTGTTTTGTGTTTCTTGTTGATTCATTTGAACAGCATCATCACGCGTATTATAGACCGTGAAAGTGGCTTGAGGTGCTTCAGTATTAATTTGAATGATCTCTTGATTTTGCCAGTTTTCTAGGGCAAAAATCTGACTAGCTAAGCCAGTGAACATAAATATTTTTTTGTATGTACTCATAATATCCTTCTTATTATTCAATAAATTTTTTATATAGATACGCATAAAGTTTGTTTACTTAACAGTTTTGCTTCTTGTTTTTTAAACATATCCACTAGGTACTCTCCTAACAGTTAGGAGCTTTTTTCTATGGCTAAGAAAACTCTTGTCGAATTTAAAAGTGACGGAAACTTGTTAAAAATTTGCTGATAAAGAGATGTCTAATTCGAATTTTTTTGGTAAATACGAACGTAATCAATTTCAAAATGATTGGGGAAGCGTGTTTCACTCGGATCCCCGCCATTAGTGCCGCCGATGGCGAGATTTAATAGCAAATAATGTTTTTGTTGGAAAGGCTCTTTTGGTCCTCTAGAACTGTCTGGGTTGATTGCTTTTTGTAAGTCAATACTATTTAAAAGTTGATCATCCAAGTAAAGTTTAATAGAGTTCTTATTCCAATCCATTCTCCATACATGGAATTTTTGATCCCAGTTAGGATCCTTGAAATCTTGGTAAGGGGTTTTACTGCTATCCCATTTTGCTTTGTAGGCTTGCTTTGTGCCCCAGCAAGCATTGGCAAGAATCATGTCATTATAGTATTCCATGAGGTCGATTTCACCATTGGAAGGCCATTGTCCTTCAGTGCCTAGAAACCAGATAGCTGGCCAAAGTCCTTTGTCAGCTTTGAGACGTGCTCGGATTTCGAAACGGCCATATTTCCAACTTTGTTTAGAGGTGATACAGCTCGAGGTGTAGTAGATGTTTTTTCTTTTGTTTTGCCATTTTTTTGATTGAGCAATAAAATTTGGATTAAGTTTATTTTCTCGTCGAGCTTCGATAAAAAGAGAGCCGTCTTTACAAAAAGCATTAACTTCTTGATACCATTGTAGTTCGCGGTTGCGTTTAAAGCCTTTTTCAAATTCCCATTTCTCAGGATTGGGGCGCCCATTCTCGTTAAATTCTTCATGCCAAACGAGTCGGTAATCATTAGTAGCCTTAACTGCGATAGAATTGTCAGAGGTTACTGGAACTGTGTCTTTCTTAGAGTTTTCATCACTTTTTTGATTATGCTGGCAAGAGCAAATGAATAAAAGTAAACAAAAATGAGTTAAGATAATTTTCATGTGAGTCCTGTGGATTGTTGTTTAGGCTTCATTACTTCGCAAGAAATGGGAGTCTGACTCAGATAAATCATTTTGATGCTTTTGTTCATTAAATTAGTCGCTATCTATGGATCCTATTTGACGATGTTTTATTTGTGATGCTAAGTTAAAGAAAGTAGATGGAGACGAAAATGAGTTACAGAACCCGTTTAACATTGATGGAACGATTGAAAAACTCCGGAGATGAAAAGTCTTGGGATGAATTTAACGAGATCTATCGTCGTTTTATTTATAGTATTGTACGCTCTATGTACGTCGAGGCTCATTTAATTGATGATTTAATTCAAGATGTACTCTTGTCGGTATGGAAAGCCTTGCCTGGATTTGAATATGATCCAGAAAAAGGACGCTTCAGTTCTTGGCTGGCGACAATTACAATTAATCGAGTCAAAAGTACGCAATTAAAACGTCAGAGGCAGGGAGCGAGAGATCAAAAAGCATTCGAAAATGAAAAAGAGTTGGATGAAGGTGATCTGGAGCATTTAGTCAATCGTGAATGGGCGGCGTTTCTTACCAAAACTGCATGGCAGAATGTGTCTAAAGAACTTTCTCCTGTAATGAAAGACTGTTTTGAGGGGGTGATCGCCGGTAAAAAAGTACGTGATATAGGTAAAGAACTCGATATACCTGAAAATACCGTATCGATTTATAAAAAGCGTGTCTCAGTTATTATGCGGCGTGAAATTCACCGTTTGGAAGAAGAGCTCAATTGAATGATTTGCACCCCTTTTTTACTTAAGGCCTCTCTTAGTCCCGGGCTAAGTTGCTCATGGTGAGTACTAAGCTCTTTTAGAGCAGGGTAAGCGAGTAGCCTGTCCAAGTTTTTGATTTGGGTATTGGCGATATTGAGAGTATGAAGCACTGGTGCTGGCCATGCCCCTAAATCTCTTATATTAGTTTTTTTGATATTTAAAACTTCAACAGATGCTAAGGCTTCTTTGGTGAGACTACTGACTTTTGTATTATTAATATATAATTCTTTTACTTGGCAGTTCTCTAGATGCCACAATCCACTGACATAACTATAGCTGACGTCTAATTTGTTGATTTTGCTTTCTTTTAAAGGGGTCAAATTCCAAAGAGGAGTGTGGGCTAGGTTTAGGCTGTCAAAACTTTTTCCTTTTAAGGATGAAATATTATCGACTTTGGTGCCTTGGAGGTTCAAGGATTGAATGTCTAATCCACGTAAAAAATTATTGTTAATGAAGAAACTATTATTTTGTATGGAGAAGCTATTAGCCGAATACTCAAGATTAAGTCGTTTGATTTGTGAATTGCTAATGTGAATAATGTTCTTGAGCAATTCTAATTGGCCAGTTCCTTGAAACTCATGAAATAAAATTCGGCATTTCAATATTTTGACGGGAGAAGAATCCCCCTTATAACGCATGATTTTTTTGCTAAGTGAATCTTTGTGAGAGTTTTTTAGCATATAGTCATTCAACTTCAACTCCTCATCTGTTGAACGTATTTCTTGCCACAGACCCTGTGCTTTTTCATATTCAGCGTAGGCACAGTAGAGCTTGGCACGCATATTTTTTGCCTCGGTATTATTCGGATCAACTTTAAGGGCTAAATCACAGTACTCAATGGCTTTATCAAGTTCGTAAAAGTGCCAGTGCTCTTGGGCAATATTCAAATACCTAGGGGAAAGTGCGATAGAGAGTTGTTCGTTTTGTTTTTGTTCGTTTATAATTTGTTTGAGATAACTTTCGGCCTGTTCTTTAGCGAGGATAGCTTCTGATTTGGCGCTTAATGCACGACTGCGGCTTTCGGTGATATTCTTTATGTAAAATAAAGATGATAAGCAAAGTACCATCAATGAAGCGATGATTAAGAGACAGCTTTGGCGATTGCGCTTATAAAGCATTTTACAATGGTGCATAAAATTGGCTTCTTCAGCAGAAGGAATGAAATCATTTTGGAAGGCATCCAAGTCATCTAAAAGATCTCGCACAGTTTGATAGCGTTGATCTTTGTTCGCTTGAAGGCATTTAAGCATGATCGAACTTAAACCAGAACTGAGTCTTTGTTTATCAAATTCGGGGAGCTCAGCTAACTGAGTTTTTGCACAAATGCTTTTTAGATCATCGGCATGGAAAGGGGGTTTAATAAAAAACATTGAATAGAGCAAAGCTCCAAGGGAGAAAATATCGCTTCTTACATCAACTTTTTGATTACAGATTTGTTCGGGAGACATGAAACCAGGTGTACCACAAAAAGTATTATCGGCTGATAGAGTTTCTCGGGTAGAAATGAGGGGGTTATCTAAGGGGCTTTCGTGACTCTCAGTAAGGAATATTTCTGCGAGTCCCCAGTCAATGACCAAGACCTCACCATATTTGTCTAAATGGATGTTTTCGGGTTTGAGGTCTAAGTGAAGTACGCCTCTGGAGTGAGCGTAATTCATGGCTTCACAGATTTTTCGGAATAGAGGTAGTATATCGCGTTGGCTCTGTTGATGGCTACAAAGTTCAGATAAATTTGAGCCGCGCAATAATTTACAGACCAAGTAGGGATTGTCGCCAGCATTCATGTCGTAGGCGGGGAGGATATTGGGGTGCTGAAGGTAGGCCGTTATTCTGGCTTCTCTTAAAAAAAGCTCAATAATTTTCTTGTCATCTTTAAGGGGACGTGCGAAAGCTACTTCTCGGCCACTGAGATTGTCGCTAGCGCGATAAATGATTTTTGATCCACCACGGCCAATTTCTTCATGCTGAGTATAGCGTTCATCTGAATTGTCATGAGTTTCTTCGTGTAAAGAGTCGAAGAGATCATTCCATTTGGAGTGCTTATCTACCATGCGGGACCTTAGAGAGATTTAAAAAATTGTTATTGAATTAAACCCCTGAATTTTTTAATTCCAATAAAAATATTTTAGGCCTAAGATTTATGCCATTAAAAGTGGGTGACTGAGAATCAATATTTTTGCAAGAAAACTGCTTAACCCAAGTACTTAAAGCGGTCGTAATCTTGTTTGAGGGGGTGATGATGCTTGTTGCCGTGGTGAAGGGTGCTGACCCATTCGCTGAGTCGTCTTCCGAGGCGTCGGCAGGATTCTTTTACTTTTTCTTCGCGTGGTTCACCTGCACATATACTGCCATAATGGGGCGAAAATTGTTTGTCGACGTAATCAGTGACGCCAAAAGTGAGGAAACCATAATTCATTAAAATAGTTAATAGGGTCATACAGGTGAGTTCGTGACCACCTCCCCATGCTCCAGCGGAACTGAATGCGCAGCCAATTTTACCATCGTTTTTGCCCCAGCCTTCGGCAGGGAGTTTATCCCACCACATTTTCATTTGGTGGGAAACTGTTCCATAATTGGTGGGAGATCCTACAGCAATACCGTCGCACCAGTTCAAATCTTCGTAAGTTGCTTCATCTACAGAGAGGCAGCGAACATCAGCGCCATCAATTTGTTTTGCGCCTTCCGCAACTAATTGAGCCATTTTGCCAGTGTTGCCATCATTGCTATGGAAAAGTACGAGTATTTTTGACATGAGTTTTTCTCACATAATTTTTTAAAGAAATTTACACCATAACTCAGTATGAGATGAGTGTTAAGAACTGCCTACTATGTTGTTCTTAAGGGAATACATATTAGGTATTTAAAAGGACGTATTTAACTTGTTAAGTTTAATTCTAAATTATACCTTCGTTTATTATATATGATATAACAGATGTACTAAATATTTAGAAACTAAATGGGAGTGGCGGTTAGATTAAGTTTGATAGCAAATAGTTATTAAATTAAAGTCTATTATTTCCATGAATTTATGTGGCTTTGCAGTTTTGTGCTTAGCTTTTTCACAACTTCTGCATATTCTGGATTGCCAGCAATATTATAGTTCTCATTGGGATCACGTTGGTGATCGTAAAGCATTTTGGCTGATACGTTTCCGTTATTATTATTGCGCCATTCTGTGTAAAGGAAGCGGTCTGTATGGATGGAGTCACCAGCGTGGTACCTAGAAAAAACTTCACTTTTCCATTTTTTTCGAGGGTTTTTCAGTAGAGGTGCAAAACTTCTGCCTTCGAGGTGGGAAGGCTTATCAAAATTAGCGAGATCGCATAAAGATGGGTAGATATCAACAAATTCAACTAATGCTTTGCTAGGACCGGCGGCTTTTTGTCCGGCGGCGGAAACAATTAATGGAGTATTAAGAGAAGTCTCGAAATTTGCATGTTTACACCAAAGACCATGTTCACCTAACTGCCATCCATGATCACCCCAGAGTACGACGGTTGTGTTCTTCCTAAGATTGTTTTTGTCCAGATGATCGAGAATTCGTCCAATCATGGCATCGGTGAAACTTACACATGCATAATAACCGTGTTTGAGTTCCAGAGCTTTCTCATCAGGAACTGGACCAGTTTGAGGTATGTCATTATACATTTTACGAAGTTCATGCCATTCGTGTCTAGCCTCTCTTGGTGAATTTTTTGGCATTTCAGGATTAGAGGCCAGTTTAAAATCACTGCGCTTGTAATAATCCCAATATTTCTTAGGTGCTACAAATGGTAAGTGAGGCTTTGTAAAGCCGACAGCAAGGAACCAGGGTTTTTGCTTTTTTTCTGTTTTGTCGATATAATCAATTGCGGCATCCGCAAGTTGATGAGTGAAGTATTTTTCGTCTGGTTCATCAGCAGCTTCGCATGAAGCACCTAATGGTTGAAAATTATATTTTCCTCGACCTACCTGATTTTCAGGCAGATGATAATCTCGCATTGAAGGACTTGTGATTAAGGGGCTGTCTTTATGTGTCCATGAACTTAAGTAATCATCTCTTTCATGATAAACTTTGCCGATGCTGATTGTCGTGTAGCCGTTGTTTTTGAAGATGCCTGCCAAATCAGTTACACCACCGGATTCTTTATGCGCTCTCGCATTGTAACGAATAAAGCGATCTTTTGTGGGGCGGAGACCGGTCATAACACTTGCTCGAGATGCACCGCATACGGGTACATTGCAATAAGCTTTGGAAAACATCGTTCCCTGCGAGGCCAAGCGGTCAATGTTTGGGGAAATTACCTGCTTGTTCCCATAACAGCCAAGCTCTGGTCGCAAGTCATCGACAATGATAAATAAGAAATTATTTTTTTCAGAGGCAAAAAGGCTGAGGCTCATTATCCATATTAGAAATGCCATGTAAGATCGTAGATTTAACTTCATTTTAGGCTCCGTTATTTTTTTACTTTTGAATGGGCTTTGACGCTGAGTTCGGATTTCATTCCCAAATCATTTTGATTTTGCATCCATTGAGTCAGCTTAGTTTTTAGAGATTCTTTAATGTCATCGTATTGCGAATTTTGAGCTAGATTATTGAATTCCCATGGGTCCGTTTCTAAATCGTATAGCTCTTCAGCAGGACGCTTAAGGATAAGGTTATGGCGATGTGCCCAGAATTTGTCATTTTGGCCGATTTCCTCCCAGCTGGTCATCCAACCGCCACCATAGGGCTTATACTCGAGGTTGTGAGTGGTAATATTACTTGATATACCCTCGGAGTTTAAGTTGCGAATATATTTGAATTGTTTGTCGCGAACTGATCTAATGGGGAAGGGCATGCCTGCCATTATTCCTCTGTTGGTATGGGCTCCAAATATGAATTCACGATGATCTGATTCCTTAGATATTAGAGTTTTGAGAAAGCTTTTGCCATCGATATTCGATATAGCGTTTCCCGTAGATGCCTCATAAAGAGTTGGAAGAATATCAATAAGGTTTACCATAGCTTTGTTCTGGCTGCCGGATTTGATTTTACCAGGCCAGCGAATGATCATGGGTACTCGGAGACCTATTTCATATAGAGTCCATTTAGCTAGTTTACCAGCACCATGATCTGAGAGAAATATCGTAATAGTATTGTCAGCTTTGCCTGATTCCTGTAGGATTTTTAGGTAACTACCAAATGCTTTATCCATTATTTCAATGTCAGTGTAATAGCCTTCTCTAGTACTACGGGTTTCTGGAGTATCTGGTAAGTAGGGAGGGATGGGGATAGTTTTTGGATCAAAGCCACCACTTTTATGAGGCGCGTGGGGATCGTTGGAGGCAATTATTAAACAAAATGGTTGTGGACTATTTATTATTTTAGAAATTGCTTCTGCAGTTTCAGGTTCGCGATCCATTTTAAAAACGCTCATTGGTTTTATATGCCCTTTACCTGCAAGAACTACTTTGTAACCATGGGATCTAAAATACTGGCCAAAACTTTTCACTCCATTTGTCGCTGCACCATGATTCATGTGAGCACCGTTCCGATGGGGGTAAAGACCGGTGTAAAGCATACTTCTTGCAGGAGCGCACATTGCGGTTGAGGTGAAAGCTCTGTGGAATTTCATGCCCTCAGTGGCGAGCTTATCAATGTTTGGAGTTCGCACAATTTTATTGCCATAGCAACCTACATCAAATGTACTGTGGTCATCGGCAAGGAAGATGAGGATATTTGGTTTTTTAGCTGCTAAAGCGAAATGACTTAGAATAGTCAATGCAATGAATATATATTTGATCATTTAGTAACTCCTTTTGACTGGATTGAAGGGCTTTGAAGAATGCGAAAGTAGGCGGGCTTGGGATCATTGTTACGATCAAAAAGCAAGGGGTGATTTCTGCGATTGGCGATGGGCCATTGGTTTTTCCAGGTGAATTGATCATTGAGTCCCCAGAAGTTGACGCGATCGATTTTGTCGGCGTGCTTCAAGAAGATTCTGAAAATATTTGCGTAGCGTGCAGCGAGTTCCTCCTGTTTAGCTTTAGGCAGACCCTTGCGATAGGGATCCATACTCTGTTTGTAGCTATGGTTTTCGGTGATTTCAGCGCCGCCGCTAAAAGATTTTGGCATGGGTAATACATCGATATCTAATTCAGATATATGTATTTTTAAACCTCGCGATGAGATTTGGTTGATCAAGTTCTCGATAGATTTATCGGAGGGGTAGTCGAGTGCCCAATGAGCTTGGACTCCGATGGCATCGATGCGAATTCCCGCAGCTAAAAGCTGATCAACCATAGATACGATGCCCGTAAGTTTTTTCTTGTTGAAGACATTGAAGTCATTATAGATGAGCTTGGTTGAAGGTGGGAAAACTTCCTGGGCCATTTGAAAAGCCTGTAGGATCCAGTCGTCACCAAGGATTTTTTTCCAAGGTGTGTTTTTCACGGAGCCATCTTCATCGATAGCCTCATTAACTACATCCCATGATTGAATTTTATTGCCATAACGCTTGTGTAATGTGGTGAGATGAAAACGCATGCGTTTGAGCAATTCATCCTTGCTTACAGCTTCACCCTGATCATCTTTAAATAACCAATCAGGATTCTGGCTGTGCCAAAACAAGACATGTCCCACGACTTGCATATTATTTTTCTGGGCAAAATTGACGAGGGCATCGGCGAACTTAAAATCATAGACGCCTTTTTGTGGATTGATGGCCTCCCATTTCATGGCATTTTCCGCAACTAGGCTATTGAATTCTTTTTTTATAAGAGCTTCAAATTTTTCTGGGTGTTGAATAAGTTGTTCTTGGATATTTATGGCACTTCCGATACGAAATTTATCTTTAAAAGCTTCTTTGAGGGAACTTGCGGTTAAACAAAAACTTAAATTTAAAAGTAATAGAGTACGTATAAGCATTCTAATAATTTCCTTTCCAATAATCATTACCATAAGCTTCATACTTAGCAAAAGCACTCGATTCTCTTTGCCATGAAATATGACCATCGATAAATAAACTATTGCCGCCATTATCATGTCGAATACGATCAAATATATAAAATTCATTTAAATTAGAACTTGATAAATCATTACTAAAGCCCAAAACAGTTGTGCGTGCATCGGCGTTTAAAGTCGTGAGCGTAGGCTTGATAATAGTGTTTGGATCAGGGTAGGTGATATAGAGTTCTTTCCAATCTAAGGTGCCATCGTCAGCAAGAAAGAGGTTCATACCGTAACCATAAACATTATTTTTATCAGCGCCGTACAACATCTGATCAATATCCGCATTGTTACAGTGTAAGATATTGGTTTCAGCCATTGGGTTATTATTAACTTCAGTAGGTTTATTATAACCCCAATCTGGTTGGCCTATATAAGGACCTAGAGGTGTCCACCAACGAGCAGCAAAATTGTAGTTACCATCGAAAGAACTTTTCTTATCCCAAGGTGCGGGGTAAGTTCCCCAGTCATCATTATACATGGAAAAGGCAATGGACTGTTGTTTTAGGTTGGATTGACAGACTGCAGTCATGCCTTTTTGGCGCGCCTTGCCTAGACTGGGGAGTAAAAGAGATGCTAAGATCC
This sequence comes from Lentisphaera marina, assembly GCF_028745505.1. Lineage (GTDB taxonomy): Bacteria > Verrucomicrobiota > Lentisphaeria > Lentisphaerales > Lentisphaeraceae > Lentisphaera > Lentisphaera marina. The sequence continues at coordinate 1,203,043 of NZ_JAQZZL010000001.1, forward strand.
CAATGATTGCGATAACAACTAAAAGTTCTATAAGGGTGAATCGTTGTTTAGTATTGTAAGTAGACTTCATGATTTATCCTCTTTAGATGAAAGTTCAGTGATAATCTTTTTGTAGAGTGGGCCATCTATTTTATAGAATAAAAGTACGATGAAACAGAGGGTGGAGTAAGCCGCTGGTACAATATTGAAGAGCCAGCGTATGGTTCTATCCGCACTTGCAGTGAGTACCGTATTGGCTTCATAGCCACTTAGAAACATAGCGTAAGCCGCCACGCTACCTGCTAATGCCATGGCAGATTTTTGCATAAAGGAGAAAAAGGCAAAAGGAATACCTTCTGAACGCTGACCCGTTTTCCAGTGGCCATACTCTACTGTATCGGGTAGCATGCCCCACTGAGCGATAGAGCAAAACATCATGGCAAATGAACTTATACCCGAGACCGCAAAAATAAGTGTGAGTTGATCATCGGGAATGAAATGACGTGATAAAGAGAAGATAGCGACTCCAAGACTGGCCCACATAAAAGTTTTGAGCTTGCCAAAACGTTTGGTGATAAAGGGGGTGACAAATGCACCTAACATATTGGCCGGAAGCATCACCATAAAGAAAGTAGATTGTAGATCGGCGTTACCCAAAACATATTTAAAATAATAGAGTGCCACTGCGTTGCCTGTAACCCACACTGCGGTATTAAGTAACATAGCACCTGCCAAAACGAGTAAGGCATCATTTTTGATGATGATGGGTATGATGTCCTTAAGATGATACTTTTCAGCGGGAACTTCGACGCGTTCTTTAGAGAAGAAGAATGAAGTCCACAAAAGGATGATAGAACTCGCTCCCAGTACACAAGCGGCGACAAAGAAGCCTTGTTGTTCAGTGGCAAAGAGATTGACGAAAGGTTTGACGCCAACGCCAATGATTCCGAGGGCAACTACCACAGCAAAAAACATTCGATAAGTAGAGATGACTGCACGCTCTTGTTGATCCTGGGTCATTACAGCACTTATGGAAGAATAGGGCAATGAGACAAGAGTAAAACAGATACCGTGGGTTATGTAGGTTACATAGGCGTAAATGACTTTGCCAGTATCGGAGAGTTCGGGGGTATAAAAACAGGCGAGTAGAATGAGATTGAGCGGAATCGCACCAAATAATATGTAGGGTCTAAAACGACCCCAACGAGATTTTGTATGATCAGCAATGAAGCCCATGATGGGGTCATTGACTGCATCCCAGATTCGAGCTATTAAAAAGAGTCCTGCCACATGAGCGGCTGAGATTCCAAAAACATCAGTATAAAAATAGGCGAGATAAAAGCCAATGAGTTGAAAGTTGAGGTTAATCCCCAAATCACCTAGGCTATAGCGAAATATATCTTTCTGTTTTAAAGCTAACATAGAACTCTCCTAATTAGAGGAAACTAAGGGTTGATAGAGCCGAATACTATTTTTTGTAGTGAAAGCAGTCCTTTTATTTGAGGCATCAAATTCGACGAGCGTGAATACATTTTTCCGCATGAATAATCCTTATGTTTAGTTATCTCAATTTTGATAAACATATAGCTATTCAAAAAGATCATCAATTATAATAAATGGTTGATTTATTAATCAAAATGAAACATCGATTAGGATTGACTTGCTAAATTATCTTCATCGTTTAGCAGGCTACTTCCCGTACAGAGTCCACGTATTGATTTCACAACAGGGTTAAAAAGCGTAAATAGAATTGCTGACGCGTACTCGAGGTAGTGTAATTTACGACGTGGATCATCTTCCGAGGAATGTCGAGGGTGATGCTTAAGTTCCTTCGTCACAGACTTTCGGAACTCGCCAAGTAAACACCAAGGCTTCAGGTCACGTTCTTCTATTTTATTTATCTTACTCATAGTCAAGAAGATAAGGCGGTATAACGATAATTAGAGTTATTGTTTATCACTATATATCAAGAAGTTACATCCGGAGTGACCTAGGTTGCCACAGGGTTGTATAGACCTATGTTTTGGTTTTGAAGCCAGCCGAAACCCTTGTTTAGGCAATATGGATAACTACGGCGCAATAGGAGGCTCGATAGGTTTTCTAATAAGAAAATCGCAAATTTTGACTCTCTTATCGCAGCGCTGAAAAATATTTTTTTTCTCTGTGACTGCTCAGATTAGAGCATTTTAGATGCCGAACACTTCTGTGAGTCAAGCCTTCAAAGGGTGATCCGTTAATTAAAAAAATTTCTAAAAACTACACCTCACCAATACATCAACGATATTCGCATTGATAAAGCCTGTGGATACCTACATCACTCAGAGTTAAATATAGAAGAAATTACCAGTATGACGGGCTTTCAAAACAGATATCACTTCTCTAGAGTTTTAAGAAATTTATTAAAGCATCACCTTCAAAATTTAAATAATCCATCAATGTTTATGGAGACGATCGATGAAATCAACTAAATCATTGCTTTAAAAAGTATTGATGATTCTGCCAGTTTAAGCCTTTTAATTTGTTTACCATTTCTTCATAAGGCGTGCCATCATCTCGGATAAGACCTTGTTTTAAAGTCCCACCTCCCTTATTTTTCTTAAACCGATCGATGTATTGACATCGGTTATAACCAATCATAAAAGGTAGTTTCATCGCCTCGAGATAACTGAGATGACTTTGAGAGGCAATCTCTTCATTTTCTACTGTTTTCCACATGATTTTTTTAAAATCTTTTGTCTTAAAACTAACAGCGTGATCACAAATGATAATCGGTTTTTTCATTTCTTTGTACAGTTGCTCAAATTTGGCATGATTAAAATGTTCTTCACTTGGTTGTACTGATATTACATCAATATACGGCAAAGCCTCTTTAATCACATCATAGACCAGCGACCTTCCTGCATAACGTTCACCAAAAATGAGTGAATTGGGATAAAGTTTTCTGGTAATAGGTCCAATATGAGAATAAACTTCTCTTGCGATCATCACTAAAAACTCCTGATCATTGGCGGCATCCCCCCTGTTTTTCAAGTACTTTTCATATTCTCTTTTGCCCGCACTCCCCTCTGGTAGACTCCGTATGGCATCTACCCAAGTACGGCCCGCCACCTTTTTCGTATCCTTCAAATCCCAACTAGGCATATCCGCCCAGTAAATCCCAATCATAAATGAATTTTCCCCATAATTTCTTTTCATCCTTTCAAGGATAGCTGTTGATTGTTTCTTCCACTCTGAACTAAAAACGTCTGGAAACTCAACTCCCTTTCCTCTCCAGTAACTTACCTTACCCGTTGGATAGGAACTGGCCATAAAGGGAATCCTGACTCTCGTACTTGAATCGTGATCATAGTTCAAGCTATTAAAACCCCAATCATTAAAATTTTTAAATATTTCATTATTTGCACAATCCATGCTTCCACTACAATGATGTTCCAGATAATCAACTTTTGAGTCCTGTTTACTGGTTACATTCATCGTGTGAGTCAATCCAATATTTAAGAAAGCATAACCATCAGGAGTGATTAAAAAAGACTTCCCCTTGTATTTATCCAAATAAAAGTATCCCTTTGCCTTCTTTTTAATATTTAGGTAACCACCATATTTATCAAAGCTCTTTGTTTTTGAAAAAAGTTGTTCATCAGTTGAATGAAGATTAATAGACATAAATATTACTAGTGCTATAATCGAAAATTTTTTATTTAAAGTTCCCATTTGACGTCCTTTTATTGTTTAGTTCAAGGGCATATATTTTATTATAAGACTAAGTGTTAAGTCTAGAAATAGCCGAGACTATCAAAGCTGTCTCTAAAACTGTCATTGCTTTTTTTTTAGATTTTTTTCTAAAGCCAGGTAGTGTGATTCTGCAATCTCTCTAAAGGCCACAGGTGAGAATAGGCGAGATAAAAGCCAATGAGTTGAAAGGTTAAGGTTAACCCCCAAATCACCTAGGCTATAGCGAAATATATCTTTTTGTTTTAAAGCTAACATAGAACTCTCCTAATTAGAGGGAACTAAGGGTTGATAGAGCCGAATACTATTTTTTGTAGTGAAAGCAGGCCCTTTATTTGAGGCATCAAATTCGACGAGCGTGAATACATTTTCCCGCATGAATAATCCTTATGTTTAGTTATCTCAATATTGATAAACATATAGCTATTCAAAAAGATCACCAATTATAATAAGTGGTTGGTTTATTAATCAAAATGAAACATCGATTAGGATTGACTTGCTAAATTATCTTCATCGTTTAGCAGGCTGCCATTTTTACCATCCAAAGTTCCCCAACCTGGGGGAGGGAGCTCGGCACACCAGCCCTTCATCTTGCCGGAAATAGTGCCGTAGTTGGTTGGAGATCCAAGTGAGATGCCGTCGCACCATTTGAGGTCATCGAAACTAGCTTCATCGGTAGATAGAACACGAACTGTAGTGTCTTCGAGTTCGGAAGCGTTCGAGGCGATTGTGTCTGCCATGATTTTTGTGTTACCGCTACGAGAGTGTAAAGTACGAGTATATTGCTCATCTTATATTACCTATTATAAATATAAATACGATAATAACTGGGTCATGATGTTTAATCTATTGCGATAATTGAATGTTAATTCATATAAATGAAACACTTTATGTAGCGATAAGCTTTAGGGCTATTACGTGGAAAAAAGAGAAGATTATTTGATTATTACTGATACGGTAGAATACTCGAGCGGTATTTTTAACCCTACTAATTTTCGGTGATTAATTTGAACTTTAATTCAGGCCTGAGGATTTTTTAAGCGCTTATAGGCACCCGGAGTTATACCTGTTTCTCGTTTGAAAAATAGGTGGAGTGCCTGAATTGAGTAAAAGCCCGTTTGACGGGATATGTCCTCACTGCTCATCTTACAGTGGATGAGTAAGTATTTGACACGTCGCAGTCGCAACTGACGAATAATCTGTCCGGGTGACATGTGGAAATGGGCCCGAAAAGAGCGCTGTAGACCCTGTACAGACATCTCCATTTTTTGAGCTAAGCCTGATGCGTTGATAGTGACATCATCGTAAATGATGGCTAGTGCACGGTTCACTACAGGATTGGAAGAAGCAATGACATCGGTACTTGCTCGGGTGATAGTATTGAGTGGCTCATGTTTTATCAATAATGGAGAGCCTGACTGAGGTTGACTGATCAACACTTCCAGAGCTTCAGCTGCCCTGACACCGAGTCCGTGTTGATCGGTATCAATACTACTAAGGGAAATATGTGAGGCGGTAGAAATAAGTGGATCGTTATCTGCACCTAAAATAGCAACTTCTGAGGGGATCTTGTAAGCCATTGATTCGAGCAAAGCTAACCATTGTGCCGCCCAGCTATCTTCAAAGGCAAAAAGTGCAGCGGGAAATTGTAGTTGGGGTAGTTTCTTTTTCCACCAATCGGAGGAGTGATTGAAGAGGTGTTCATCGTAGATGTTTGGCGAGTTTAAGACGTGGCATTCGTAGCCGGCTTTTTTGAGTGTATTTTTAAAAGATTCACTACGTTCTTCAAACATAGGAAGGCCACATTCGAAAGGGACGTAAAAATTTGTAAATCCTCGTTCTAAAAAATGATTTGCAGCCATTTTTCCGATCATTTCATTATTGGTCACCACACGAGGTACCTGCAATCCGTGTTTTTCTAAACCTAAGTCAATGACCGGGATTTTGTGCTCCTTAAAAAAATCTGAAGTTTCTTTGTGACCGATCATAGTGATTGCACCATCACCACGCCAGCAAGTTGGGATCCCTTGCTGATTTTGGGTTTTGTGCAAACAAAATAAGTCCCAGCCATACTTCTGCGCCACTTTAGCGACTCCTTGATGAACTCTGTTATCATACCAGTCCAATGCTAGAAGAATTTTTTTTGTATTTACTTGTGTATTACTATCCATTGAAGTGCCCCGATGTTTCATTTATGTGTAAACTATAGCTTTCTCTTTTGATTTACGAATCACTAGTGCCATTTTTATTAGTGTGATTTAGCTTGATTTTAATAATCATTGCAAGTTTTACACTAAATAAGTGTAGTATGGAATGAGCAGCCATAGCCCTACATTAAATGTTTCATTTTTATTAATTTTTTGATTATTTATATATATTGTGTGTTTTGCGGATAGGGCCTAGGTTTAGATCAATAAGAAAAATGATGATGAACGTGATTACCTATTATAGACCAAAATACAGGCCTTAGTCAAAGGGTGCTGAATGGGAGCTCACCAGAAAAAGAAAAAGGAATTAAACTATGAATGATCTAGTCCATGAAAATGACTTAAATATACAAAAGAGTGATGCAGAGCTGGTGACTGAAAAGGATTTGCTTAGGGCCTCCACACTGCAGCCAAAATCAGCACCTTTAGTGGAGCATATGTATACAGCAGATCCCTCGGCACATGTCTTTAGTGGTAAAATCTATATATATCCCTCACATGATGTTGAGACAAATCAACCCCTCAATGATGATGGTGATCATTTTGATATGAGGGATTATCATGTTTTTTCACTTGAGAAGCCCTTTGCTAAAGCTACAGATCATGGTGTAGCGCTCGATGTTAAAGATGTGAAATGGGCAGATCGCCAGATGTGGGCTCCAGACGCAGCGGAGAAGAATGGTAAATACTATCTCTATTTTCCAGCGAGGCGTCATGATGGTGTGTTTTCGATTGGCGTTGCGGTCGGAGACGATCCAGCAGGGCCATTTATACCTAATGAGAATCATATCAAGGGAGCTTATAGTATTGACCCAGCAGTATTTCAGGATGATGATGCCAGTTATTATATGTACTTTGGCGGCTTATGGGGGGGGCAACTACAGCAGTGGCGTAATAATGTACGTGGTGAAGATATTTACCCCGCAGATGATGAGCCAGCACTCAATCCCCGTGTAGCAAAATTAGCAGACGACATGATCAGTTTTGACGAAGAAGTTAAGGAAATAGTCATTCTTGATCAGGAAGCTAAGCCCTTATTGGCGGGAGATACCGATCGCCGTTATTTTGAAGGCCCATGGGTACATAAACATAAGGGTAAATATTATTTTTCTTACTCAACTGGTGAAACGCATAAGATTGTCTATGCCACAGGTGATTCACCTTACGGTCCCTTTACTTATCAGGGCGTCATTTTAGAGCCAGTATTGGGTTGGACAACACATCATTCAATCGCTCAATTTGAAGGTAAGTGGTATCTTTTTTATCACGACTCTATGCTTTCACGGGGACAGACTCATCTTCGTAATATTAAGATGACTGAACTTCTTCATAGTGAAGATGGCTCAATTACAACAATAAGTCCTTATTATAATAGTTAATTAAGGACTGATTAAAATAAAAAGTCCGACTCAATCATCAATTTTATTTAACTGTGCAGTAGTACATTGCTATCCATAAAATAGCATTTTTTTACTTATGTTTTTCACAGTCATCCCATAGGACAGGAAAAATTTATTCCTTAATACATTTCCCCGTGTAAATACCTTCTGTTTATTAGATGGATGTTTTGGTTTTGACGAAGTTTCAGTCATTGGCTGTCCCATAGATTTTATGTGAATCCTGGCAAATGCTGCTGATGAGGAGTTGAGTATAGCCTTGGTGGATCACTGGCTGTTCCACAGGATTTGAGGACTGAGTACAATTCAAGCCTCGACCAAAGTACGCCACGGATAACGGTGAATATTCTTGAGAAAGAATATTTTCACTTACTTTGAAATGCCAGAAGACGCAGAGCGTGAAGTTATTATTCACGATCTTTCTGACGAGGAAAAATTTGGCCCTATTACTGGAGAAGTGCTTGAGTGTATTGGAGAAGATGTCAGAGAACAACTCCAATATATCACAGCTCATTATAAGGTTCTTGAAATTCATACCCAAAAGTATGTATTGCCTGGTAACTCCAAAGCTGGGGTTATTACTGCGAACTTACCAGAAGAACCTATCAAAGGCTGTCGTGCTCACGTAAGTTTATTAACTCATGTTCTATTTATAAATTTGCAGATCACCTTCCTTTGTATCGTATTGAGGAGCAATTCAAACGTACTGGTTTACACATTCCTAGGCAGACTCTTTCATCATTGGTATTAAAACTTGGAGAGGTTTTATCTCATCTCGGAGAGGTTTTAAGAGATAAGATACTTTCCCAAAGTAGGATATTTACCGATGACAGTCCCATCAACTTCCAGGTCAAAGGGAAAAAGAAAATTCAGGAAGGACGAATTTGGGTTGATAATGAATTTTAATTTCCATGATTAACTAGGTATTTATGTCTTCTATTGTGTTTCACCTTATGACTTTTCAGGGTCCAAGTTATGCACATATCCGCTCATGTTTGAAGATTTGAAAATCAAAAGCTTGCGCCAGTGGGAGACTCCATTATCACTTTAGATCTTCATAACTTGCGTCATCTACAGCTAGGCAGCGAATTTCAGTGCCTTCGATTTGTTCAGCACCCTCAGCGACGAGACTTGCCATTTTACTTGTGTTGCCATCATTGCTATGGAAGAGTACGAGTATTTTTTAACATGGGGCCTCTAGTCTTGTTTGCGTTTAAATCCCGTATTGAGCTCGGTAAGCTTTGATGCGTGCTAAGGTTTCGTCATCTATAATGACTGTGCCATTAACTTCCCTGTTGTAGAGATAGTCGACAACTTCGTCAATACTTACAATGGGGTGTACTGGAATTTGGTAATCTTTTTCAATTTCTTGAATAGCTGATAGCTCACCAGTGCCTTTTTCCATTCTATCAACAGAAACAATGATGGCCTCGATACTTAAATCCGCCGCATCTTTTAAGATGGGAAGGTTTTCACGCATTGCGGTTCCCGCAGTAATTACATCTTCAACAATGATAACTTTTTGTTGATCGGCTAGTTTATAGCCAACAAATGAGCCGCCTTCACCATGATCTTTCGCCTCTTTACGATTGAAAGTAAAGCCAATATTTTTGTCAAACATCGTGTAAATTGCCGAAGAAATTGTAACTGCTAGGGGGATGCCTTTGTAGGCGGGGCCATAGACTAGATCAAAATCTAAGCCATAACGATCTTTGATTGTTTCTGCGTAAAACTCGCCGAGTTTAGCAATTTTTTTCCCAGTATCATAATTACCGGTGTTAACAAAGAAAGGTGTTTTGCGGCCTGATTTTGTGGTGAAATCACCAAAAGTGAGTACTTGAGATTCTACCATAAAATCGATAAAATCTTTTTTGTATTGTTCCATTAGAGTTCTCTTCTTGAATTAATTGCCATGGCAATAGACGCTGCATCAGCATAATTAAGGTCAGCTCCAATGGGAATGCCTTGGGCAATGCGCGTTGTATTAATGCCTTGTTCGTTTAAAAGTTTTGCGATAAAGGAAGCGGTTGCTTGACCTTCAATATCAGTGGCGGTCGCCAGAATGACCTCATGAACGTGATTATCTTTGCAGCGTTGAACCAAGCTATCGATATTTATATCCTCGGGACCAATACCTCTCATGGGGCTAAGTTTGCCGTGGAGGACGTGATAGAGACCTTTGAAGGAGCCACTTTTTTCAATTACGGGGAGTTGTGATACTTGTTCGACGACACATATTAGCTCATTATTTCGTTTGGAGTCAGAGCAAATAGGGCACAAGAGATCTTTTTGTGAAAAGAACCCACACTGTTCGCAATTGTGTAAGTCATGTTGCATTGAGTCTATGAGTGAAGCAAAATGTTTGAGCTTTGATTCGGGCCAAGAATAGATCGCTAAAGCGAGTTTTTCAGCGCCTTTTTTACCGATGCCGGGAAGGCTTGCAATGGTTTCTATCGCTTGTTGGAATTGATCGGGGTAAAGTTTCATTTTGAATCTTTAATACTCATGATTGATGCAGAGAAAAATTCTTGATATCGTTCAACGACCGGATTGGAGTAGCCTTCACTCGATTGAGTCTCGCTTACTTTTGGAGTATTGTTGATGAGGTGAACTTTAAGCTTACTTTCACTTGTGAAAGCAGCTAGCTTCTTTTCAATAAATTCACTAAAACCTGGCTTCTCTTTGATTTGAGAAATACAATCGTTTGAACCTTGAATAATAAAACTAGTCCCAGATTCATAAATTGGCTTACATTGCTCAAGAATGCTTCTGTTCTCTTCTTTTAATCCAGCTAATAGTTCAAACCAAGCGTCGGGAGGTGGAATTTCTTTTACTTCGATAATAGGGGAGCTCTTCTTCTGAGGGATACTTTGCTCTACTCGTTTTTCTTCTTCTCTTAGCTCGGGTAAGTGTTGGTCGATTTTTTCTAAGCGCATCCCGAGGCTATTTTTAGCCAAGGTGTGATTCTTTTTGTCATTGGGAGCAGATAAATCTTGTAGTCGAAAGCGTTCGAGTCCAAGACCAAGTAAATCAGCTTGGTTGCTTTCACAAACTAAGCCAGTGGCATAGGGTCGTTCTGTATAGTCCGCTTTTAAGTAGAGTTCAATTTCACTTTCACTAAAAGTATGAGCGTGTAAGGCTTCGTCTTTTGGGGCGGGTTTTTCTTCTAAATTCGGTTTTTCGTTTGCATTAAGTGCTGCCGATTCTACAGGTTCGGCTACAGGTTCGGCTACAGGTTCGGCTACAGGTTCGGCTACAGGTTCGGCTACAGGTTCGGCTACAGGTTCGGCTACAGGTTCGGCTACAGGTTCGGCTACAGGTTCCGCTACAGGTTCCGCTACAGGTTCCGCTACAGGTTCGGCTACAGGTTCCGCTACAGGTTCCGCTACAGGTTCCGCTACAGGTTCGGCTACAGGTTCCGCTACAGGTTCGGCTACAGGTTCGGCTACAGGTTCCGCTACAGGTTCCGCTACAGGTTCGGCTACAGGTTCAGAGGCTGTGTCAAATAGAGTGTCATTAGCTTCTTGTACAGGTTCCTTAGGTGTGGCTATGTCAGTGGTAATATTGCGTTGATCTGTTGGGTCATTTTTAAGCAAAAGATCAGTGATTTCAGCTTCGCCTTTTTCAAGTAAGACGGTTTCAGCTTTTGTGATGCTGGAGTCGTCATCGGAAGCGGGTGTAGCAAGCATTTGCTCAAGAATTAAACTGTTTGAATGAGGCTCATCCTTTAATTCTTGTTGGTCAGTAGGTGGTGTTGCTTGAAATTGGTCGAGTTCTACCTTGGACTCTTGTTCATTTGGCTCGTCTTTTGGAGTAAGCATTTCCGTGGAGCTTTCCTCAGCAATGGCTGGCATAGTTTCGTTACTATCGTCCGCGTCTTGAGTCTCAGGTTCCTTTGCGTCATCTTCGTAATAATCATTTTGAGTGTCAGTAGCACTACTTTCGACAATACTTTTCGTATCGGATACGGTGTCTGCAGCAGCTTCTACTTTGGTGTCAATAATTGGTTTTTTGACGATTGATAAGGCTTCCGCATTTGTAGTAGGTCGCAAGGGTCGCGCTTCTAAGGAATCATTTTTTTTTTCTACGATGGGAAGTGGGGGTAAGTCAGCCTCTAAATCTTGAAGCTTATCTTGTTTCCGTAAAGATTGTATATGCCTTAGGAGATCTTCAACTCTTAGTGAGTGAGCATCCTTCATAATACGTAATAGGGTGACTTCTAGATAAGTGCGTTTATTAAGGGTGTGGCGGATTTTTCCATCGTAATCGAGGAAGCCATTCAGCAGTCGTTGTAAAAGTTTATTATTAGAAATTTGCGCCAAGGAATGAAGCTGTTGGATTTCAATTTCTTCTAGATCAAGGATAATGGATGCTTTTTGGGGTGATTCTAGAAGAATCATGACATCGCGGAATAATTGAAAGAGCTCGGAGTAGAGTTGTTCCATATTGCGTGCGGCTTTCGCAAGAGTGTCAATAGCTTCGATGAGCTGCGGCGCTTGATTTTGAAGGATGGCAGAGGCGATTAAATTGAGTTCATTTGCAGAGCTCATGCCAAAGACATCGATGACGTCTTGTTCAGAAATTTTGTCATTGCCAGAACAGAATGAAATCATTTGATCTAAGATACTTAAGCCATCGCGCATACCTCCATTTGCGGTACGAGAGATAGCGTTGATAGCCGCCTCTTCAATAGAAACCTGTTCCGTTTCACATATGTGTTTGAGGCGACCCGCAATAATATTGCGAGGAATCGGTTTTAACTCGAGTCTTTGACAACGAGAGAGAATAGTGGGAAGAACGCGATGCACCTCAGTCGTTGCAAATAAAAATTTGATGTGAGGAGGGGGTTCTTCTAAAGTTTTGAGGAGGGCATTCCAAGCGGCGTTGGAAAGCATATGGACTTCATCAATAATGAAAATTTTGTAGGGGCATCGTGCAGGAGTGTATTGGGCACCTTCTCGTATTTGCCTAATGTCGTCAACGCTATTATTGGAAGCACCATCGATTTCAATAACATCAATGCTTGAGCCTTGAGTAATTTCGGTACAGTTTGTGCACTCTCCGCAGGGGTTGAGGTCAGCTCGAGGGGATTCGCAGTTTAAGGCTTTAGCGAAGATTCGTGCAGAGGTTGTTTTACCAATTCCACGCGTTCCAACAAAGATATAAGCATGGCCTACACGTTTGTTTCTTATTGCGTTTGTGAGTGTGGAAGTAATATGGTCTTGACCAGCCAAATCATCAAAAGTTTGTGGACGCCATTTACGTGCTAAAACTTGGTAGGTCATAGGGTATTCTCTTTTGGGAAGGGAAAATAGAAAACACAGCCCGGGTTAACCGCCTGCACCCGACATTGTTCCTTATGGCTGCTCGGTTCCCCGCCTGACCAGGTTCGGAACGCAGACGCCGCAGGGGGCCCGGACTGTGAGATTGGACTATACATCAAGACTGCTGTTTTACAGTCGAAATATAGTAAAAAGTTATAAAAAAATTACTTACTCGCATTTGCCTGATACGTAGTCAAGAATCAGTGCTAGTTCATCTTTTAGTTGCTCGCGATGGACGATGCGATCCACAAGGCCGTGATCAACAAGGAATTCCGCAGTTTGGAAGTTCTCTGGGAGCTCAGCTTTAATGGTGGTTTCAATAACTCGAGCACCTGCAAAACCGATAAGGGCATTTGGCTCAGAAAGGATGATATCCCCAAGAGATGCGAAACTTGCCGTAACACCGCCATAGGTAGGATTCGTCAAAAGGCAGATCATGGGTAAGTCATTATTAGCTAACCTAGCAAGTGCGCCACTTGTTTTTGCCATTTGCATGAGGCTTACGCAACCTTCTTGCATACGTGCACCACCAGAGGCAGTAACGAGAATAACAGGGAGACGTTTTTCAGTGGCAGCTTCTACGAGGCGAGTTATTTTCTCGCCAACAACTGAGCCCAAGCTTCCGCCCATGAATTTGAAATCCATAACGACAATGCCGGCTTTTTGGTTCTTGATTTTACCAAAGCCACAAACAACGGCGTCTTTTGTATCGAGAGCCATTTGTTTTGAGGTGAGTGTTTTGTCGTAGCCAGTGAAACCAAGGAAATTAACAGACTGCATGTCGGCGTCAATTTCTTCAAAATCAGTCATGAGTGAATTGACACGGTCCATGGCGCGAAGAGGGAAGTGAAAGTCACATTTTGGACATATGGAGCTATTAGCTTCGAGTTCTTCAATAAGAATTGGGCTCTGGCAACTGCGGCATTTTGTAAAACCTTCTTGGGGGTTTTCGCTATCTTCAAGTGAAGGCATAGCTGCAGTGGGAGTTGTTTTGTCGTAGTTGACAGTAGAAAATTTAGTTTTTCCGAAAATAGGCATGTTCTATCCTCTCGCAATCGTTAAAACGGAGATCTCTTTTGGCTTTTCTTGTCGCAAAATTTTGCAGCAGGCGTTCAGAGTTGCTCCTGTGGTTAAAATATCATCTATGAGCAATATACTTCGATCTTTTATATTGTCTCTTTTTTTAATGGAGAAAAGATCTTTTACTGACTTAAGTCTTTCTCTCTTGGCTTTCGATGCTTGTGCTTTGCCTAGGTGAGGCCGTTTTAAGAGTGGGAGGCATGTTGAGTCAGGGTGAGATTTGGCAAATTCTTTGGCGAGTAATTCACTTTGATTCCACCCACGCGAAATTTTCTTTAAGGGATGCATGGGGACGTAAGTTATGATATCGGGCTCTGGTAGTCCCGCTTCCTGGAATGAATTTTCCATTTCTTCGCAAAGGTATTTTAGTAAGTAGAGATGACGAGAGTATTTGAATCTAAGGATTAAGTCTCGGCTAATTCCTTTGAACTCAAATGGTGAGGCTGAAGAATTCCATTTCGGGGGTGTTTTTAAGCAGGTACTACAAATTTGAGTTGCTGTGTCGATGGTGTTGTGGCAGGACTTGCAGCTATTATTGAGGTCGATCCTGTGTAGTTTTTTGAGGCATGAAGTACAGATGGGGGATGAGGAGGAGCTCTCGCATGCTAAGCAAGTTTCTGGATAAATGAACTTAAGCATCTCTTTTTTTTGTTTTCTCTAGGTAGATCCAAGTGCCGATGCATATTAGCGCGAGCCAAATGAAGGCCGCGTAGCCCGTGAATTTATCGTAGTTACCGACGAGCCAGAAGTGGGGAGAGTCAAGATCAGTACGTGTTACATTAGAGTTTCCTTTTATGATACTGACCCAGCCGGCATGGATGCCAGCGGCTAAGGCAATGTTGCCCCGCTTTAACGTGAGTGCAGCTAAGAAGATTCCGACAGTTAGGAGAGTTAGGAAAGAGCCGATAAAGCGAGGGTCGGAGTAGAGGCTGAATGCGCTCTTTAAGTAGATAAAACCACTATACCAATGAATGACTTCGTAGTCTGTGCTGGAATCGCCTTTTATGAAGTGAACAGCTGCATAGATGGTGGAGCTTATTAATATGGCCATGAATAGTGTGCCGATACGTGAGAGTATGCGTGTGAGGATGCCTCTGAAAAAAATCTCTTCAATTAAGCCAACAGCAATTCCTGTGACGATACCTTTGCGAATGCCTTTAATGATTCGCTCGTCGATGGGGCCACTTTTTAGGATTCGTAATTCGATGAAGTAGAAAAATAGTGCTAGGCAAAGCAGTGTGATGGCACCAAAAATAAAGCCCATGCCGAATTCTTTGAAAAAGGATTTTCTAGGGATGGCTAAGCCAAAGTCATCTTTACTGGTGCAGTTGAGTTGTTTAGCCAAGGGCCATAAGCCGACGAAGGCGACGAGCATAAAGGCTCGATTGCAAACCTTGCCAAATGAAGCGTCTCCAATTGAATCAATCTTCTGTAGTGCTGTGGAATGGATGAGTTCCCAAAGAAGAGGGCAGATTAAGCTCCCAAGAATAAAGACACTAAAAAGATAAATGGTGAGTGCACCAATTTTTTTACGGTCTTCATTCATTGCTATTAGCCAAGTTTTTCTTCGAGTGCTTTGAGGCGCTTTTCGAGTTTAGAAATTTTGCGAAGTTGAGCACGATCAGCAATGAATTCTCGTCTGGAAGTTGCAGGCATGCCCATGACCACTTCTCCTGGTTTGAGGTCGCGTGTCACGCCAGCTTTGCCCATGATTGTGCAGCCGTCGCCAATTTGAAGGTGTCCACTAATGCCTGCTTGACCGGCAATTGTAACGAAATTGCCAATTTGTACGCTTCCAGCAATGGCGACTAAGGATACGATAAAGCAGTGTTTGCCAATGATAACGTTGTGACCAATTTGTATCAGGTTATCTAGTTTGGTTCCTTCGCCCACAATAGTTTTTCCGAATCTAGCGCGGTCAATTGTGGTACATGAACCTACTTCCACATCATCTTGTAATTCTACTATACCAATTTGAGGGATCTTCTTGTGACCTTCTTTACTAGGTATAAAACCAAAACCATCAGTGCCGATTACGGCAGAGCTGTGGATAATGACTCTTTGTCCGACTAGGCATCGCTCGCGCACAGTGGAGTTAGGGTAAAGGATAGAGTATGCGCCAATTTTTGCTTGGTGACCAACATATGCATTTGCGCAGATGACTGCATTGTCACCTACGGAAGCACCTTCCATGATGACTGCCCCAGGACCAATGTATACGTTCTCGCCTATTTGTGCGTTTTCTGCAATGCTGGAACTGGGGTCAATTCCTGGGCTGTACTCAATTGTAGGTGGTGCAAAGTGGTTAGCAATTTTGGAGAAGGCTGCAGAGGGGTCTTCACATGAAATGAAAAGTCTGTCAAAGCCTTGTGTGTCAAAGCTTTGGTCAACTAATATTATGCCAGCTTTACTGCCTTGAATTTGAGAGATGTAGCGTTTGTTTCCAAGGAAAGATATAGAGCTCTCCTTGCCGTCTATAAGTGAGCTGACTTCAGTAATTGTAATGTCTGATTTTCTGTTGGCGTTACCTTCAGTGAGGGCAAGGATTTGGCTGAGCTTCAATGCTTTCATATCTATTTTGTAGTAGTGGCTTTTTTCTCGTCTTGAATTTTCTTTACAAAGTCTTCGTGACCTTTGTTGATTTTTGCAAGAATTTTGTCTGTGATTGAAAGGCTGTCTTTGCTATAAATTAGTAAATTGACGCCATTGACAGATTTTCCTGAGGCATCAAGTACTAGGTCAACTGAATTGTCAGTTGCGTATTTTGTGATGACCTTTTGGATATCTTTAGTTAATTCTTCAGTAATAGTACGACGTTTGCTTACGGCTTCTTTTTGAAGGTTTTGTTGAAAGAATTTTAAGTTTTTGACGGCAGCTTGTCCTTCTGTGGCTTTCGCTTCGGCGTCTTGTTTTTTCTGCATGCGAGCACCTTCGCTTAATACGGGATTCATAGATTCACGCATTAATGTTTGGTATTCGTTTTGGAGTTTGTAGGCTTGAGTTTGCATTTCTTTGAGACGTGATTCGGTGATATCTTTTTCTTTTGCAAGCTTTTTGTTTTCAATTAAAGTACGGTAGTAATTTTCAAAAACTTTGTTCATGTCAATGGTGACGACTTCAAGTGCTTGTACGAGTGGAGCTGAAAGAAAGAGGGCGATGAAAAGAATTTTTTTCATGAATTTATCCTAGGTGGTTTAAGAGTTGTTTTCTTTTAAATAGGTAATGATGTCTTGGAAAACAGGGCGATTGGCTTCGTTAGCATCAATGAGTTCCTGGTGAGCATCGAGAATGTTTTTGTGTTTTGCATCTTCACTCATTTTTTCGTTTTTCAGAGAATGCATGGGGATTTGCTGAGTAGAAGTGTTGGTGAAGTTGAGGATTTGACTAATGCCCAGTGAGTTGAAGTTCTTTTTATTAGCTTCGTTGACGTTGCTAAGCTCAACGGGGCAGGACTTCATTGTCCCCATTCTAGAAATCATTGTAAGGATTCCCATGAATGTGCTGTCCATGCCAGTGCATTCAAGCATGTTAATATTGATTTTTTTGCTGTCGCCTTCGATAGCCATCATGCAAAAGCTTCTTATAGCTTCGCTGTTGTCAAAAGTTCCTCGTCCTTTTACGGCGAGATGAGCGACGTCTTGTTCAATACAAACGGTGATTGAGGCGCTTTGCATGATAATTCCTAATTAATCTTATGAGATATATTGGAACATAGAGTATACCCAATTTTAAATCAGTAAAAGTGTATAGGCATTTTCTTCTCAAAAAAAAACCTGCATAAAATAATGCAGGTTTTTAAAGTGCGTTTTTAGTCTTGCTCGGAAGATCCGCCTTCATTAATGATGGATTCAATCGCTTGAGATATCTTTGAATGAAGTTCACTCTCAAAATATACCCTGTCTAAGCCAGGGGGTAAATGAAAGCGTAAGTGAAGATCTAGCATGTTGCCATCAGTGGGTGCTGGAAGTTCTGGGGCGCTTTTACCTTTACTATCAGCTTCTGTAACTGGACTAATTTTAGATTCTTTGATTTCTAGAATATGAAGATTATCAGGTAGAGAAATTTGATCATCTAAATGAGCTATGTAGAAAGAGCTTTTTGGGTCTTTTTCTAATTTGATAGACGCCTCTTGTAAACTTGCAGCTTCAGCAACAGAAGAAACCTCGCCGAGAGGGAGTATGTATTTTTTGAGTGACATATATGTCTCCATAAATTGTTTGGCTCTGAAATAGCACGTGAGATGCCTTTCGTTTTTTTAAGTATATAAAATATTGCCCTATAGGTAATTATGTGTTAAAAAACAGTTATTATCAAGTCTCGAAGTCAAACTATTGGCGTCATAATGACTCATTATTGGGCAATATGACTACTTATTTAGGTAAGAAAGGTGTGATATCTGCTTTTCGGCTATTTAGACTGCTTTGTTTGATTTTTAGGCAGATGATAGAGCGCTTTTCGCCATTGTCTTTAACTGTGAATGGCAGTTTTAGGTCATTTCGGATGATTTGTGTTAAAGCTTTATTATCATTTGTGTTAGCCCCTTCGATAATCACCTCTTCAATCGAATCTGGATATTTTCTCGATTGTGTGAAAGCACTAAAGAAAATTCTTAAGCGTGATTCTGCTTGTTCACTATGAGAGTTAATTCGAATCCAAACTTCATCGCAACCAGCATCATCTTTTTGGTCGTTTGTTTCAATTGTTGAGTTCATTTGCAAGAAAAAGTCAACGACAGATGATTTTCTAGCTACGGCCTCATTGCTATTCAGCCAGCTTTCTAGTAAGGAGTCGCGGTGTTGAGTAAAGCATTTGCGATTATTTGGGAAAATTTTAAGCTGACTAATGGCACAAAATTCATTTTGAATTTTGCGATCCTCATAGCAATAGAAGTGATCTTTTGGGTCTGCGAGCCATTGGCTAATAAGAACTTCTCTATGATCAAAAATATTTTTATAGAACGACATTACGTCTTCGTTATTAAGAAACTCGTTGATAGCTGCTTTAAGATCTGCTTTTGATGAACGGTTGTATTTGTCAATGCTTAGGACTTGGATTTCCTTACGGCAAACAATACTTTTCATTCTATTCACAAGGTTGGCGATAGATGTAAGGTCACGCCAAGCACATTTGTTGAATAGATCAGTATCATCAATTATCGCATTTAGCATTAATGAGTATTCAATGAGTTCTCGTTCGGGATTGATGAAGTACTTGACTCCAGACTTGTAAATAGCTTGCTTCTTTTGAACGAGTCTATTTAGGACGCCAAAATCTTCTTGGTTAAGGTTTTCCTGATTGCGGAGTTCTTCCATTTGTTCTTCAATTGAATGAAGACTTTGATTTTGGCAGCCGTAGCGGTCGTTGATCGTAAATGCTTGTTCTGCAAGGAGTACATTGACTGATTGGACGTCGGCAATGGTGATGGTCATGCATTCTCTAGAATTCATTTCAGATCTGTGGTGGTCAATGGCTGAAATTGTACGAACGGAGGGGGCAATTTTAATTTCGTCACTATTGCAGAAGTCTCTTAAGGTAACGGAGCCAAGTGAATCGTTGAGCATATCGGATCGGTGAATAACACCTACGGGAATGATTCGTTGTTTTTTATCTAGAAAACATACAGTGACGTGTTGGTAGCCTCTGAGTTTCTGCTTAATTTCGGTGGGTTCAGCCTTGGTACTTACGTAATTGGGAGTATTGCCAAGTACCTCTTTTTTGACCGCTAGAGCCAAATCCATACGGTCATAATAATTACGTCCAGATTGTATGGAGTCACTAAGTTTATCAAAAGCTTTATTGAAGGTAGAAAATATTTTAGATCTGGCCAAGGTGAAAACTTCATTTTTGAAATCAAAGTTTTCAGGGGCAAGGAAGGAGTTCATATGGTCTACAAATTCGCAGTAGGTGGACTGAGAGACTTCATCCATAAATCTGAAGAATTCTAAGAAAGTAGTTTTGCTACCATGCTCGAGTTTTAAGACCTTCTTTAGATATAAATCGAGTAATTCACAATCTTGGTGGTGGTAGCGTTGGAAGCTCATTTGACTATCGCCAAGATTCGCATTAAAGCTCGTGTCCAAATAGGATTTAATATCCTGATGAGTTACCGTGTCTCGACTCATGAGTGATGTAAAAGATGAAATCAATACCTTTTCATAGGAATGGATAGTCATGTTTAGAAGTCTCTGGATACGACCTACGGTATCAACGTCCGAAACGCGCCAGTCACCGAGATAGAAACCATCTTCATCAACCACAATAATGTGGTTAGTGTTTCTTTCGTGTTGAAAATCACGTATATTTGAGTTGCCAGTGACGCGGATAAGTTTGTGCTGATTTACAATATCCATCGCAACAGGTGAAATCAGTGACTTGTGTTTAGCGACTCGACTGAACACATTGGGAGTAAAAATTTTATTGAAAAAGTGAGCGATGAGTGGACTGGGCTCTCCTTGTGGGACGTTCCATACCGTTAAGGTTTGGCCTACTTTACATGAAAAGGCATCCAGCCAACCAATAAAAGAACCCGTCGTACTATCTAAATCTGGTGGATTGTGTGCAGTTATGTAGTGAGAGTTTGGGTAGTATTTATCGTGACCAATAGGGAAAAAGAGTTGATATTCATCTCTAGGGATATGTTTGCCGCTAATCTTTCCTCGTATCACAAATTGTTCAGCTTCATTTAATCCTGAGTGTTGATTTAACCAACGTTCGAAAGCAGTGATGTTAAATTTACCATCTAGGATATGGCTCTCAGTAATTTTTGCTGCGTAATCAATGACTTCTCGGAGGAGAAATGAGTTGCGTGGAGCCGCCTCAATTAATTCTAGGAGCGTCTTATTAACTAACTCATTTCTAATGATGCTGCTTTTGTTGAGAAACTCTTGGGTACAGAAGTTACTGATAATGTCGTCGGTATTTTCGAAAGACATTTTTTCGAAAATGGCATCTCCTATGAGCATTTTTTTATTCCTTGAAATGATGTAGCTTAGGTTAAATGATACGAAAAAGAAAATTTTAAATTAAATCATGTCATATTTTGGACTAGC
The DNA here is from genome assembly GCF_028745505.1 of Lentisphaera marina. Lineage (GTDB taxonomy): Bacteria > Verrucomicrobiota > Lentisphaeria > Lentisphaerales > Lentisphaeraceae > Lentisphaera > Lentisphaera marina. Next base: position 1,223,808 of record NZ_JAQZZL010000001.1, read on the forward strand.
CATGCCTAAGTTCAAGCATATTTTTTAATAAAATGTTCTATTTAAATGATAAAAGTCAATATAAATACAGTTCGGTATCTTTAGAGAGCTTAACTTCAAGGGGATTTAATAATGTCAGTCAATCTATTTATAGCATCAGCGGGGTATGGTAGTCGCTTGAGACCAATTACAGAATTGTACCCTAAACCTTTGTTGCCTATAGCGGGTCAAAATTTAATAGAGCGTATGATTGATCGTGTATGTATAAATTTAGATATCAATGAGATAGGCTTAAATGTGCATTATAAGAAAGAACTTTTTGAGAAGTGGAATGAAGATAAAAACTATCAGCTTTTTGAAGAGAAAGAATTGTTAGGTACAGGTGGAGCTTTATGGAATGCGGCGAGCTTTTTTGAAAAACAGACAAGTCTGTTAATTAATGGCGATGTATTAACAGATTTTGATTGGCAAGCTATGCTTAAGGAGCATCGAGAATCGGGGAACTTAGTGACTTTAGCAGTGCAGGATAGGGAACACGAGCGTCGCGTAGGAGTAAGTGAAGATGGGCAACTGATTTGCATTGACAAAGAGATGAAAGATCCCCGAGCCGATCATTGGTTTGGTTATGCCTGTGTTGTTCTATATGAACCAGGTTTTTTGCAGTACCTACCAGCAGGCGAGTCCCATGTGGTGCCTTACTGGGAAGAGGCTTTGAAAGCTGGTGAGAGGGTTGGAGTTTATGATATAGGGCGTAATTCAGAATGGTTGGATTTGGGTAATGTTCATACATACGCCGCTGGAGTGTTCTCCAGTTTAAAAGGCGAAAAACGCTTTCTTGCAGAGCCATTATCAACTCCTTGGGACTGTCAGTTGGATTCATACTGTGTGATCGAAAAAGCTGTGAGTATTGGTAAAAATGTGAGTTTATCCAATGTGATTTTATTACCTGGCACAAAAGTTGAAGATGGTAGTGAGCTGAAAAACTGTATCCTCGGGCCAGGTCTAAAAGTAGATTTCATCTTACCTACACTGAAAAAAAGTAGCGAAGTAAAAAAAATCGGCAATGGAGGTTCAGATCGTATCTATAGTCGTCATCCCGAGGGCGTTCGTTTAGATTACTCAATAATTGATCATACAATCGAGCGTCAAGAGGATTTAACGCAGAGATTACTAAAGGCGCAAGTTTCAGTACCGGAAATCTATCAACATAGGCTACAATCAAGACAAATAATGCTGGAAGATTTGGGCGATGAAACATTTCGTTTGTGGACGCAAAATAAATCTGAAGCTGAAGTTCTAAAAATGGCTAAGTTATGTTTAGATGAATTGCTGAAGTTTCAATTTATCGATGAACCCTTGCAAGATAAGCCTTTTGATTTAGATGTTTTGTTGTGGGAGAGCTCTTACTTTTTAGAACGCTTTATATTCCGAGTGACGGGGTTGCGGGAGCAGTATGAAAACAATAAAGATCAGATTGATCAAGAACGTTTATCAATAGCAACAAGAGTGTATGCTTTAGATAAAGTTTTAATGCACCGCGATTTTCAATCAGAAAATGTGATGATTAAAAAAGGCCGAGTTTTCTTGATTGACTTTCAAGGAGCACATTATGGACCTTCTTTATATGATGCAGCTTCGTTTATCGGAGATCCATATATGAATTATAGTGATGGTATTCAAAAGCAACTGCAGACTTATTTTTTTGAACAATCAAAAAAATATCAAGCCCTTGATGGTGATTGGTCTAAGAATTATGATTTATGTGCAATACAGCGACATATGCAAGCGCTAGGTGCCTATGGCTTTTTAAGTAAGATTAAAGGCAAAAAAAGTTTTGAGGAATTTATACCAAAGGCTTTATTGATGTTGAATAAAGAATTAGCTTCTCATCGCAAAGATTTTGAAGGTCTCTACTCCTTGACTCAGGCTGCGATTTCGAAATTAAACTTACAATAAAAAAGGCTTAAGATGAAGGTGGATTTGGGACAAACTTTAGTTGTTGCGGTATCTGCAACTGCCTTGTTTGATATGTGTGAGGCAGATGAAGTTTTTCAGAAAGCTTTTGGGGAGAATCCAGAAACTGCGGTAGAAAATTATCGTGCCTACATGCTCAAGCGAGAAGAAGATGATTTAGCAGATGGTACAGCAATGCCCTTGGTTCGGGCTTTATTGGGGTTAAACCAATATCAAAAAGCAGGTGATCCACCCATTGTAGAGGTGGTGGTTATGTCTAGGAATAGTCCAGAGACAGGGGTGGTAGTTTTTAATAATATCAGAAGACGAAAGCTTAATATTAGTCGTCATGCTTTTACTGGTGGTGAATCGGTAGTGCCGTATTTAGAGGCTTACGATGTCGACCTCTTTCTGACCACAAATGTGCGAGATGCGCAAAAAGTCATTGATGCCAAAACCTGTGCGTCTGCTATTGTCCAAAAGCCACCACAGGAATCTAATTTAGAGGAAAATCAGGTGCGCTTGGCTTTTGATGGAGATGCAGTGCTCTTTGATGATAGTTCAGAGATTGTTTTTAAGGCAGAGGGTTTAGAGGGCTTTTTCGAGCACGAAAATGAAAAACAGGATGAACCCATGCCTGAAGGTCCCTACGCGCAACTTCTTCGCAGTATCTCTCAACTTCAAAAACGTCTGCCCTTTAACGTCAAATCTTCTCCAGTGCGTATTGCAATTGTCACAGCTCGGAGTGCGCCTGCCGAAATGAGGGTTATCAAAACCTTGCGAACTTGGGGAGTTTATGTGGATGAAGTTTTCTTTTTAGGCGGTCTTGATAAATCAAAAATTCTCAAGGCCTTTCGTCCACACATTTTTTTTGAGGACCAGGATCTTCATTTGGAGGAAGCTGCCAAATATGTCCCTTCTGGAAAAGTTCCTTACAAGAGTGAGTCAGAGATCCACAAGTACTTACCATGATGATTTGTAAGTACTTAATTTCAATAATCTAAAAAGTTTCCGTTACTTTATCAACTACTAAATAATAATAATTAATGATACCATTCTTACCGGCTTGTATGGTAGTCGTAGCGTACCACTGCACGTGACCATCAGCCCAAAGAATGTTAATGCCACCATTATGTCGGTTGCCAACGCCGTTGGATGTAGGCAGAAGGTTGTTATAAGAGGCTACATCATCTGTTGAGTCAGCAACAGCACCGGTTTCTACAGGTTCAAATATTTCTCCAATTTGCTTGGCAGAATTTTTTAGCTTTTGAAAGTCTGTTCCCATATTCTCCGAAGAACTCCCAAAATTACGATTATAGGTTATTACTGCTTCTTGATTAGCAAGCCCAGTTACGAGTCCGGAATTTGGGCATCGAAAAGGTGCTTCGCCACCTTCATTACCATTGCCTACAGTCTTTAATAAGGCTTATTTTTCGACTAAATAATAGTAGTCTTGAGCACCATTTTTCCCTGCTGAAATTGCTGTAGTAGAGAAGCTTTGAACATGACCATCTGACCAAAGGAGGTTGAGTGAACCATCGTGACGATCTCCAATGGCATTTTCTGAAGGCAAGTTATAAGAGACATCGACCCATGAGGTGTCATCAATGGAATCAGCGATAACTGCAGTTTCGACAGAATTCTCAATATCAGTGATTTTTACAGCTGGCTTAGCATTAAACCTAAAATCGCCAAATTTGATGTTATAGGTGGTTCCTGCTTCTTGATTAATAAAACCAGTTTCCACTTTGGTTTCTGGGCATCGAAAAGGTGCAGCGCCGGTGTAGTCGCGATGAACTTCTCCAGCAAGGTATTCAACAAGATGATCTTTCCAGCCAAGACGGCTAGTAGTATTTAAACTAGAGGCTGAAGGCATGTAATTATCGTTATCTTCAGTGTACATGTACGTGGCCATTCCCATTTGATTGTGCTGAGATTTACAAACTGCTTGACGGGATTTTGCTCTTGCTTTACCTAATGCAGGAAGGATAAGTGACGCGAGGATACCAATGATCGCAATGACGACTAAGAGCTCAATGAGTGAGAATTGTTTTGTTTTCAAGTTGCAGTTCCTTTGTAAAGTTTTCTTATACAAGGAATAGCAGTGCTGATATTCTATTTGACAGTGATTGATTTTTTTCTTTTAAAAAATAAAATTTCATGTTCAAATTAAGTGGTCATAGTCCACATGAATGGGTGGTTTACGGCTTATCTATAAGGTAGTAATAATGGTTGGATCCATTTTTTCCTGCAGACATAAATTCTGTAGATTTCCATGAAACGTGGCCATCTACCCATGCTACATTAACACCGCCATTGTGGCGATAGCCAACATCACTATCTTTAGTGTTTGAAGCTGTGTTGAAATCAGTGTCATCCAAAGAGTCTAGGGTGCTCACGGTTTCAGTCGCGTCTTCGATGGAACTGATCTGTTTTAAAGTGTTAAAGACAGCGTTATTTGAATAAAAGCGATCTGATCCAAAATAACGATTGTAAGCAGTACCTGTGGCTTGGAAAATTGTGCCACTAATATTTTCTTGACTTGGGCAGTAGAAAACTGTATTGGCAAAATTATTCCTATCTGAAGAATCTATTTTTAGGTATTCTGCAATATAAAGTTGCCAACCTTTCCATGTGCTTGAAGTCGGATGATCAACTGTAGGAAAATAGTCATCATTATCCTCAGTATACATAAAGATGGCAGTACTAATTTGTTTGTGTTGTGAGTTACAGACGGCTTGTTGAGATTTTTTTCTTGCTTTACCGAGCGCAGGTAAAATTAGTGATGCGAGGATGCCGATAATTGCAATAACTACCAAAAGTTCAATAAGAGAGAATTGTTTTGTTTTCATGTTTCTTTACCTTAATGTAATACTTGATTACAAGAGGAATCGTAGTGGGAGCATGATGTTTGACAGGGCTTTTTAAAAATATTTAACCTTAAGGTTTAATGACTTCGTAATACCAATCTGGATCACCGTTACGACCAGCTTGGATGGCAAGAGAGGTGAACCATTGTACGTGGCCGTCAGCCCAGAGTATATTTAAGCCATTATTATGGCGGTAGCCAACGCCATTTTCAGAGGGAAGGAGGCGAGAGGCCGCCGCCCAATCATTGCCATCAATGGAATCGGCGACAACTCCGGTTTCCACAGGTGAGGGGATCTCATTAATATTAATAGCGGGGTAATTATTAAAGCGGTCATCACCTAAATTTATGTTGTAAGCTGTGCCAGCTTCTTGATTGATGAATCCTGTGTTTAGTTCGGAGTTGGGGCAACGGAAAGGAGCAGAACCACCAAGCGTTCCATTGCCTTCGGTATTTAAGTAGGGTGCAATATGCATTTTCCAGCCGAGTCGGCTTGTTTGATCGACATGAGAGGAGGAAGGCATTTCGCCTTCGTTATCGTCATTATACATGAATATTGCCGCGCTTATTTGCTTTTGCTATGATTTACAAACCGCTTGCTGAGAAGTTTTTCTAGCTTTACTGAGTGCAGGCAAAAGAAAGGATGCTAGGATGCCAATAATGGCGATCACAACAAGGAGTTCTATCAGTGTAAAATTCTTTTTATGCATGGTGTGCCTCTTAGTTAAGGTATATTCTAGTTGTATTAATCCATAGCGACTATTTATTTTTTTTGACAGAAAATATCTTTTTTGTGAAAAATAACCTTATAAACTGGATGTTTTAAATGTTAGTTGCCGTCGTGCTTAAGAGCAAGAAACAAGAAGCAAGGATTAAATGAAAAATATTCGTGCAGTGATTTTTGATATGGATGGTCTTCTCCTGGATACAGAAAGGATTTGTTGTGATGTTTTATTGAAGACTTTTGATGACCATGGTGAAACAATGACCCGCGAGGAATTTATCGATTTAATTGGCTTGAATAGTAAAGAAGTGCGTTTGCGAATTAAGCAAAAGTTAGGGGATGAAATTGGCCTTGACCTATTCGTGAAAACGTGGAAAGAACGCTATTTCATGAGAACTGTTGAACAGGCAGCTCCCCTTAAAGAGGGAGTTGTAGATTTGTTGACTTACTTTAAGAGTGTTAATCTGCCTATGGCGGTGGCAACATCAACGGATCATGAAACGGCGCTGAAAAAATTAGAAAAAGCCAATTTACTTCACTACTTTTCAAATGTCGTTGGAGGAGATCAGATAGAGCGAAGTAAGCCCGCTCCGGATATCTATTTAAAAGCTGCAGAGGTTTTACAAGTGAAAGCTACTCACTGTTTAGCGTTTGAAGATTCGCGCTTTGGAGTTGAGGCTGCTTTGAAGGCAGGGATGCGAACCATTCACATTCCCGACATGGTCGAATTACCAGAAAAATTAATTTTAAGGTGCTTAGGGACCTATGGAAATTTAAGTGGCTTTCTACAAGAATATTCAAAAGGAGTAAGTTAATGCGCTCTTTAATCAGTTTGTTTATTTTTTTGCCTTTTGTACTCAGTGCCAATCCTGAACTGATTGAATCAAAGTGTTGTCGATGCCATAAACCTGGCAAAGAGAAAGGGGGCTTAGATTTACAGTCTTTAATGCCAAGAAATGATCATCTGTTGCGGTCTCCGCAAAAATGGAAAAGAGCCTTGGCTTATTTAAGAAGTCACGAGATGCCACCTAAGGATAGTAAAGCAATTAGTTTAGAAGACCGAGAGAAAATGCTTTTATGGTTAGAGGAGAGTTTAAATAAGACGTATATCTCAAGCCCGTATTATCTTGAAACACCGCAAACTCGCCGTTTAAATAAATACGAATATCTCAATACTTTACAGAACCTCTTATATTTAGACAAGCGACCAAGTTTTAATTTATTAAGTGATAATTCTGGCTATGGCTTCGATAATATAGCTGACTTATTAAGCGTAAGTTCATTAGCCATGGAGAAGTATTTAAAATGTGCTCAGCAAGTTTTAGACGACGCAATTTTAGATTACGTTCCCAAACAATATAAATGGAATTTTGATGCCGAGAGTATGGATCGCGCCCCCAAAGATAGAGGACGGGTTATACAGGGTATTCACCACCTTTGGGCCAATGCTAGCTTAAGTGTCAAAATCAACTGTGTACATCCTGGTAAATATATACTTCAAATGGAAGCCGCGGGGGATCAAGCAGGCGAAGAAAAGGTAAAGGTGAGTTTAGACATCAATGGGAAAAATCAGAAAATTCTAGAAATAGAAGCGGAATCACCACATTCACAGATTTACACCATAGAAATGGATTTGATCACAGGAGAGAATGAAATAAAAATCAGTTTTATTAATGATTATTATCAGGTAATTAAAGGTGATCGAAATTTTCATTTCCATGGTCTGAGTATCAGTGGACCCGAAAAGCTCCCGCCTTTACCAAAAAGTCATTTACGCTTAGTCCCAAATGGTGAGTCCTATGAAAAAACTATCAAAAGTTTTTTGGAGCGCGCTTACAGGCGACCAGCAACGGAAGGTGAGTTACTTAAGCTTACTAAAACATATCAAGAACTTCGTCATGCGGGTAATGATCACCTTAGTGCTGTTAAAACCTGCTTTTTAGCAATTTTGATATCACCAAAGTTTTTATTTCGTATTGAAAAAAAGCCTCACGTGGAGGAGCAGGTTCTAAATGATTATGAATTGGCATCGCGTTTATCATATTTCTTATGGTCAAGTATGCCGGATAAAGGTTTGTTTTATTTAGCCAGCAAAGGTGAGCTCAATAAAACTGAGATTCTAAAAAGTGAAGTTCGTCGGATGTTAAAGTCCTATCGTTCAAAACAATTTGTGAAAAACTTTTCTGGCCAATGGTTACACGTGCGTAATTTAGATTATGTCGACGTGAGTAATCGCAAGTTTAAAAATTGGAACGGAGCCTTACAAGATTCAATGAGGCGAGAAGTCTATGAATACTTTACTTATGTCTTATCAAATAATTTACCGATCAATTTTTTCATACGTGGAGATAAGTTGTTTGTTAATGAGAAGTTAGCCGGACACTATGGCATTAAAGGTGAATTTGAGTGGGCTATGCATAGCATTCCAGCAATAGCAGGTCGCAATAGTGTTTTGACGACTGCATCTGTGTTAACTGTAACGTCAGAGGCATCGCGAACAAGTCCCGTTAAACGAGGTAAATGGATCCTTGAGGAAATTTTAGGTTTTACCCCTCCGCCCCCGCCACCAGGTGTGCCGGCATTGGAAGAGACTCAGGAGCATCATGCGGATTTGACCGTCTCAGAGCAATTAGCTCGACATCGAGAGGATCCCGATTGTGCCGTGTGTCATTTGAGGATGGACCCGATTGGTTTGAGCTTTGAGCATTATAATGCCATAGGTGAATGGCGAGATAAATATGATAAGGGAGAAGCGATCAGTTTGGGAGGGGATCTTCCTGATGGTTCAAGCTTAAGGGGCTTTCAGGATGTCCAGGACTATCTCTTAGAAAACGAAAGTACCTTTCAGCAGACTTTTATCGAAAAACTCATGATTTATGCACTTGGGCGTGGTTTGGAACAAGGCGATTTTAGGACTCTCTACGAAATCCATGAAAAAACTAAGGGCTTGAGTTGTCGCTTAGAAGATATTATTTTAGAAATAGTTGTTTCCAAAACTTTTAGGTATAAATCATGATCGTTAAATGTAATTGTTTCAGTACGGAGGGCTAAAGAGTGAGTGCTTTTGATCGTTTTAGTCGCCGTCGGGTGCTTAAGTCTACAGGAGTATTATTAGGCTTGCCAATATTGGAAAGCTTTGCTCAAAAAGCAAGTTTCGAAGTGAAGCCGCGAGCTATATTTATTTTTTTGCCTAATGGAGTGTGGTGTCCTGATTGGAAAGTCAATGAGACTGCAAAGGACTATGTTTTTCCTAGAAGTTTAGAGAGTTTAAAAAATCATAAGAAAGACATTTTAATGCTCGGTAATTTAGGTCATGAAAAAGCTCGAGCTAATGGTGATGGCGCAGGTGACCATGCACGTAGTAGTGGAACTTTTTTGACAGCACGACAGATTTATAAAACCTCAGGTAAAAATATTCAAGCAGGTGTGTCTTTTGATCAGGTTTTGGCATCAAAAGTTCGAGGTCAGTGTGATTTTGATTCTTTAGAGTACTCGATGGAAGCAGGTGGGGTGGCAGGGCAATGTGATTCCGGATACAGTTGTGCTTACGTAAATAATATTTCTTGGGCTAATGCTCATTTACCTCTAGCGCGCGAAAGCCGCGTTAGGGATGCTTTTGAAAGATTGTTTGGAGATCCAGAAGCGCATGTTTCTCAAAGAAATAAAGCCATACTTCAGGCACGACAAAGCTCTGTCTTGGATTTGGTTCGAAGTGAAAGTAAAGATCTGATGCGAGTTATATCAAAAAATGACCGTGTAAAAATTGAAGAATACCAAGATTCTCTAAGAGATTTAGAGAAAAGCTTGAATGTGGCCTCACATACCGAACTTGATCAAGATATTGAACTCCCCGATTTTTCAAGAAATCAACGTTTGGATTACCCACGTAAAGTAAAACTATTCTATGATGTAATGACCCTTGCGCTGCAGACTAACAAGACAAGAGTGATGAGTTTGATGCTTGGTCGAGGTGGTTCCAACCTAAGGCATAAATCGCTTGGCATGGAAGAGGGACATCATGCTTTGTCACATCACCAAAATAAATCACATAAAATTGAACAGTTGAAAAAAATTGATCGTTATCATGCGGAGCATTTTGCGTATTTTTTAGATCGTTTGAAAAGTGTGCAAGAGGGAGAAAGAAATTTACTCGATAACTCCATGGTGCTCTTTGGATCTTGTATACGAGATGGTAATCGCCATGACCATCATGATTTGCCATTAATTTTAGCAGGTTCTAGTGCAGGTGGATTGAAGAGTGGAGGAAGTAAAGTTTTCGCCCAAGAAACACCCCTTTCAAATCTATTCCTCACTATTTCAGATCAATTTGGTGCTCCTGTACAAAAATTTGGGGACTCCACAGGAAGGGTGGATTTGGTGATTTGATCTGAGTATCGTAAGCATTGTTTTGTTATTCAAATAAACTCATGTGGCTGAGGGAAAGATAAAAAAATGCTACTTGTGAGTAACAAGCAGCATATAAAATAGGTATTAGTAGATTTTATTCACAATCATCCCATAAATCTTTAAAATAGCCTTATCCGCTTAACCTTTGAGCTTAGAAACTTCTCTTTTCTAAAGAGGGGGTTTAACGGTTTTTACTAAAACTGAGCTTAATTAAACACATGCTGTCCCATAGAATGCTTTATCAAAGTTAGGTAAATACGCTTGATCTGGAACTGCTTTGATCTTTGGAGGATCACTGGCTGTCCCACAAGTTTTCAAAAGAGATGATAAATCGAAATAGCTCCACAAAACACCTCGGATTAGAGTCGTAATTCTTGAAAAGGAATGTGGCCACTGAGATCTAAAAGCTAAAAACCTTAGTAAAACATACGTAAGTAGAGCCGTCCAAACTTGCCATTGAATTGCATTTTTATTATGACCTAAGAAGTCAGCTAGCTTCAAGTTTTGTTTTAGTTGTTTAAAGAAAACTTCAATACCCCATCGCGATTGATAAATAGAAGCGATAGAGCTTGGTGCCCACTGTAAATTATTACTTAGAAATTTCAGGGTCTTCATTTTTCCATCAACCTCAACATTAGTGGTAACTAATCGGAGGACTTTGGGGTAATGTTTTTCGGTATTCACCCCATTCAGTTTAATGAGTTGATCTGAAATGATATCCCCTTTAGAGGGCCGTTCCTCAATTATATCATAAGTCATATTGTCTTTAGAACGAGTCACCCAATTGACTCCTCGGGCATCAAGGTGAAAAAGGTGCTTGAAATCAACATAAGCTTTATCGAAGACAACGATTTCACCATCTTTAATGGTAGCACACATCTCCTTGGCTTCTGTTGAATCATGAGTATTAGCTTCTTTAACAATTGCATAGGAAGGTAAAAAAGTTTGAAGGTTTAATTGCATATGACATTTAGCCGCAGCTTTGCGGCGACGATGTTTGGCCCAATTCAAACAATGAGCTACTAATTGAATTGTCGTAGAATCAACCGCATATACGGCTCTTTTGAAACGTTGTGGAAAGTTTGAATTCTGTTTATCTAAACCAAAGCTAGGAAGTTGAGACTGCAGTGACTTTAAAACTTCCCAAAACAAATCTTCCGCCATTGCTGCATTTCGTGTTCGATTGGCATTTGAGAAAGTGTTTCTTTTTGGTGCTGTCGCACCTCTAATCTGAAATAATGAACTGGAGTGATAATGCAAACCATCACATACATCATTTAAACTTAGAGCATGAGAGAGCTGAGTATACAATAAACTTACGACGTGACTCCACGAACTGAATTTACGAGTCTTTATTCCATGCTTCTTAGCAAGTTTATTAACTATGTGAGGTGGGATTAATTGGCAGATCTGTTTTAAGGTTGATAGATTACTTTTGTTTGGCTTCATTGTAGTTCCTTTATTTGTGGTAATTTAAAGTACTCAATGAAGCCAGACTTACTTTCAGTTAGTCCAATTTATCATTTCTTATGGGATGACTGTGGATTTTATTAATTTCGTCCGTTTCCTCGACCAGGCTTGTCGCTTGAATCTGATCCAGAGCCAATTTCATCATCGACACTTGGATCGGAATCCTCAGCTCCGTTAGGGCCACCTTTACCTTGTCCAGGGTTGGATGAATCGACACCATCTTCATTGTTTCCGTGACCATTATTTCCTGCAGAAGCATTGCCGTTTCCATCTATCTGCCATAGATTCTCTGCAGTGCTGAGTTCAGCGTATGTGCCATCAAGTGCTATAAAATTAATTTTACGATGGTTATTAATGTCTCTGTCGTAAACGCCTTCACCTAAACTCGCAATAAGTAAAGCGTCTTCTTCAATGATATTATAGGGATTATTTTCTACAGCTTTAAAAACGAAGTCATTTAGTTTATCAATGAATTGCTTGTTGTAGTACCCTAGGAAAGCAATGGCAAATTTATCAGTCCAAAGCGGATCTTCTTCTTTGAGTTCCCAATTAATTCCAGCTTGTTCATCGCTTACATTGTAAACCCCATTACGAAGGTAATCAGTAGCGCCATTAAGGTGAGATTGATTATTCACAATATAATCATCAGATCCTTTGCAATCAAAAACTTCAAGAGAGTTTATGTAACCATATATAGGAGAAAAATTATCTAGCATGAAGCCGTCGTCTGGGTATACACCCCAGTCATCTTCGTACATGACATAAGCCAAACTAATTTGTTGGAGGTTATTAACGCAATCAGCCTTAATTGCTGATTCTCTAGCTCCTTTAAGAGTTGGGAAGATTAGGCTTGCTAATATCCCGATAATCGCAAGTGCGACTAATAGTTCTAATAATGTCATGTTGCTTTTTGTTTTCATAATACCTACTCCACTGTTTCTACCTATTCTCTATGTTAAAATTTCAACCAATTAATCTTGCGTTAAAATTACGAAAATACATAAAAAACTGAGAAGTAAATAGTTTTTTAATATTTTTTCGTGTTAAAATTTTAACAGCATTCTCTTTTTTTTGACTTCGTTTCTACAGGATTATATACAGAGATGTAGTTTTATTTTTTTTAAAGATTTTGTTGATAAATCTGCTCTTAAGTCTCTTTGACAAAAATGTGAGTTAGGTCATTATGGGGATTAAAAATGGAGTTTTATGTCTTTTATTGAGAGTCTAAGCAGTTCAGACTGGGTGTTGCTTTATGTAAGTGCTTTGATTGTAGGTTTTGCCAAGACGGGGATTACGGGGATCGGCATATTGGCGGTGCCAATATTTGCCATGGTTTTTCCTGCGGAAAAATCAGCTGGCCTATTATTGCCTGTTTTATGTGTAGCTGATTTAGTAGCAGTTTTTTATTATCGAAATCATGCCGATTGGAAGCAGATTTGGCGATTGATGCCTTGGGTGGCGGTTGGATTGTTGTCTGCGACAATGATTTATTATTTTGGTCGTCAAGAAGGTAGTATGATGGGTGATTTTATTAAAACGAGTATGAAGCCAACTATGGGGATTATTGTCCTTTTGGTACAGGCCTTTGGCCTATGGCGAAGGAATCATAAGGAAATTCCTAAAGGGAAGACTTCGGCGGGGATTGCAGGGATCGCAGCGGGGTTTACGAGTATGTTGGCCAATGCTGCGGGGCCAATAATGGCAATTTATTTATTGATGATGAAGCTACCCAAGAAAACATTTATTGGGACTAAAGCTTGGTTTTTCCTGATCATTAATTATGTAAAAATCCCTTTGATGGTAGTGGGAGCGAATTCAATTAATCAAGAAACTCTAATCCTCAACGCTAAGTTAGTGCCTGCAATACTATTGGGGAGTTTTTTAGGCGTGCGTTTAGTTAATTTAATTCCCGAAGATAAATTTCGTGTCATGGTTCAAATACTTGTATTTGCTTCTTGTTTAAAATTAATTTTTGCGTAGTGTCAATTATTAATTATTTAAGGAGAGTCTTTCATGGCTAAAGGAAAAGATGAGTTTGAAGCTCGTAAGGCAGCTATCAGTAAGTTTGGTAAAGACTTGGCGCGTCGCTGTAAATCCCAATGTGAGTTGTGTGCCGAAAGCACTAGTTTAGAAATCTTTGAAGTTCCTCCAGTAGATGAACCAGACTTTACGAAATGTGTGATGATTTGTGAAACTTGCAAAACACAGATTGAAAAGCCAGAGAGTATAAATGTAAATTATTGGCATTGCTTAAACGAAACTGCTTGGACAGAAGAACCCGCCGTTCAAGTTTTGGTTTGGCGTTTGCTTGGACATTTAAAAGCTGAAGCCTGGGCTCAGGATTTAAAAGATCAACTCTATTTAGATGAAGGAATACTTGACTGGGCTGAGAACGATGGAACGCAAAAGAAAGCAAGTCACTTCGACAGTAACAATGACCCTTTATTTGAAGGTGATTCCGTACATATTATTAAAGATCTTGAAGTGCGCGGAGCTGGCTTTACGGCTAAGCGTGGCACTGCAGTCAAGAACATCCATCTATGTTCGAATCCCGAGCATATTGAGGGGCGAGTCAATGGTACGAAGATTGTTTTAAAGACCTGTTTTTTAAAGAAAAGTAACTAGATGATTTATGAAGCTTAAGAGTTTTTCGCCATGGGAAGATGGCTTTTTTGATAATCCTTATCCGCATTTTGCAAGATTAAGAGAGAGTGAACCTGTTCACTGGAGTGATGCTTTTGATGGGTGGGTAATTACTTCCTATGATTTAGTGAAAGAAGTGGCTATATCGAACCTATTCTCTTCGGATAAACTCAATTTACTATTCAATCGTTTGAGTTCAGCGCAACAAGAGGCTATGTCGCCAATGCTTGAGAATATGCGCTATTGGGCAATTATGCTCGATGGTGACGCTCATAAGCGCATACGGACGGTGTTGAATAAAACTTTCACCGCCTCTTTTAGTGAGGGTATGCGTCAGCGTATTGAAGAGATTTGTGATGGGCTTATTGCTGAGATGCAGAAAAAAGACAGTTTCGATCTTGTCGAGGATTTCGCTTATCCCTTGCCGGCAATTTTGATTGCTTCTATTTTGGGTGTGCCAGAAGATAAGGTCGAGTGGTTCAAAGGAGTTTCAGGTGACATTAGTAAAGTCTTTAATTTAGCGAGTAACCCGGATCCCGAATGTGCAAAAAAATGCTTAGTTGCTGTTATGGAGATTACGAATTTTCTGAAAGGGATTCTATCAAAACCAGAAGACTTAATTGAAGGAACTCTTGCCAAAAGCCTAGTGGATAGTGGCTTGAGTGAGAATGAAATAATTTCAACTTTGACTCTTATGCTTGTTGCTGGACATGAAACGACTACACAATTGATTGTGAATGGGATTTATACTTTATTAAATCACCCCAAAGAGAAGGAGAGTTTGATCAATGACTTCTCTTTAATTGAAAGTGCAGTGGAAGAGGTTCTGCGCTATGAGTCCCCAGTGCAAAACATAGCGAGAGTAGCAACAAGTGATTACGTTTTAGGGGGGGTAGAAATTAAACAAGGACAGAAATTGGTGCCCTTTGTCAATGCTGCGAATAGAGATCCAAAAGTATTTAAAAATCCCGATGAATTTAAAATTGATCGAAGCCCCAATAAACATCTTGCCTTTGGTTTTGGTAAGCATTTATGTACGGGTGCTTATTTAGCTCGGATGGAAGGGGCAATTTCAATTAAAAAATTATTGCAGGCCTTTCCAAATTTGCGCTTTGCGCAAGAAGGGCAGGAAGTGAAGTGGCAGCGCAATGTGGCTTTCCGTCAAATGGAAAGCCTCATGCTAAAAGGCTAATTATTTTCTGAATCCATATTCGAGTTCAAAATATTTAATATCTAAATCTTTTAAAGGTTCTTTCAGCTGGTCGACTTCAGCTTTAGGGCCGTGGATTTCGAATTGAACTAATTCAGAGATAGTGAGAGCTTTTTCAATTATATCGCCAACGTTTTCGATATGAGCTAGGACGCCTTGGGCGTTAGTGTACGCTTCTCTGCAATGGGCAATATCCCCATTGAAGACAAAGCCATAGTAGAGGCAATCATTTTCAGAACTTGTTCGTGCTACAAATTCTTCGCAGATAGTTTTAAACTCATCCATTTTACCATCTTGAACTTTAAAGTAAGGGACGATTGAACAGCAGATGTCATTAGTGGCCATGGGGAACTCCGTTTAGTTATGATAAGTCTGCATAATGTATGGAGTTTGACTTCATTTACAACGTAAATAAAGGACTATATATCTGTAAGGGAATAAAAAAGTGGAGCATAAGTGAGTGTTCAAGGGAGATGATTGAGCATGAATTTAGATTATTCATAGTTTTTTTATGCTCAGAGCTACCGTATTTATCCTTCCTTCAGTATAAAAAACGTAGTGCCAAAAACGGTAAGAAAGTGGTAGTTTAGGTAAAAAATGGCAATGATTTGGCAAGTATTTTTTAGGCTCTTGGCTCCCTCGACCTTCTTCATGTTTAATTAAATTGGCAAAATATCCAAAAGTCATTGATCAAATTTTGAAATCCTGCTAATTATATGGTAATGATCTTAGTTCCGGTCTAACGCCATCAAATCCTCAAATAAGCCTGTTATTGAGCCTCTGCTACCAATGAAATACCAAGCTTTAACTTATCCCCGATTAACTGATTGGCAAGATCAGAATCAATCTCTAAGCTTGGATCAAAGTTGGGTTTCGTTCAGCTGGCAATAGCCGCGAGGGTTACAGATGATCCGTGTCATCGCCGATGAGGTAATCAGAATTATTGTGAATATGCCCGTGAATCCACAGTTGAGGTTTGTGTCGACGAATAAACTCTTTCATATTTGATGCGAATGCCGGAGCAACATCACTATTCACATATTCAAGAGGAGTCGATTTGTGACTGGGAGACTGATGTGTAATAACAACCGTTAGAGTTGAGGCTTTTGAGAGTTCCTTTTCGAGTTAGGCATAGGACTCCCGAAACGTATTCAGTGTGCCCTGTGGTACAAGGTGCCGTAGATGTTCATCATTTACCTGAATTTTATAATATTCATTCATAGCTTGTGACGCTCGGAACATGGGTAGTACTGAGTACCGAAAAGGTTAAAAACAGCCCATAGGCTACAGCCTAAAAACCGGACGCCGCCGATGTTCACACTGTCATTTTTAAAAAAATAGATATTGGTTTGTATACAGGATTTCTTCAAATCATCATAAGATCAGGGAAAATGTTACCATAGAACTCGTGATTGCCTGCCACATAGATCACGGGCCTTTCCGTTTGTTTACGAATCCAGTCGATAGCCCGAGTCGACTTATGGATATCACCTGCGAGCACGATGGCATCGGCATCTGTGTCGGGGATTTCAAAGGAGCAAGGCTTAAGGTGAAGGTCTGATGATATTTGAATTTTCATTAGGGATTACTTACCCAGAATCAGGGTTTCTTCTTCGTCCGGAGTTGCTCTTTGAGCATTAATAGAGCTTCATTCGTTTCCTCATTATCCTTAATTAATTTCATTCCTTCCAATTGCTTCAGTAAGCGCTCTGCGCCAGCCTCTGGATATTCTTTTTCTTGTTCAGCAATTATGTGATCAAGCCGTGCAGAAGCGTAATAGCGCACAGCGTCAACGCAGAATTTATTGAAGCTCACATCTAGTGTATCAATGAGTTTTTTATAGCGATCGTATGATGCTTTTGAAAGCTTAAATGAGCAGCTTTTTAGATCTCTCGTATTTGCACTCGTAAGTTTTACACTCTTGAATTTTTGTGCCTCTTCTTCCTCGCTTAGCAAAGGGAATTTACCTTCTTCAAATCCAACTTCATCAACTTCAGACTCCTGAATATCTTTACTCGTATTCATATTAACACCTTATTTATATTTTATTTAAAATCAATTATTTATATATTTAACTTAATTTAAATAATATTTAAAATCAATTATATATTGTTTTTTTATTACTAAAAAAATAATTTAAATGAATAATACATAGATATATAAAAAGTTATAAATTAATTTTTATAACTAATTTTATTTATAACTATTGCCGCCTTTATGCTGCCGTACTATTGTTAGGGAACCTCTTAACAGTCTGGAGTTCCTGTGAACGATATTGATTACTACTTGTGCGATTATCTTTTTTATACTAACTATAATTTTTCATTGATTAATATTGATAGAGACTATAAAAAAGAAAAAGAGCTTTTTAAGCTAAGCAAGATGAATCTCCCTCCGGTACCCAAAGACACACAGCTTCTGATAAACAGAACCGGGGCATCTGATGTCGGTATTTCTAGAAACAGTGTTGAATGGAGATTGTTGGTGGCTAACTTTTTTAGCCAAGTCTACCATTATTGCCAAACTAGGAATACTACTTTTAGACAGCTTTTAAAAAACGATCAATTCAGTGATTCACAAGTAAGAATCTCAGGTGCCCGTTTCACTAAAAACGCCATCGCCCTGGAGCCGTGGGTTGATGATTTTGTAAACTTCGATTCGAGTCAGATTAAAGTTTTTGTCATGCTTCACAACAATAAAAAGCTTATTCTCCCTGTGTTCATGGAAGGCATCAATTATTCTCCACGCCTACTCAACCACATTGGGCTATATGGACAGCAAGAGTTGCCATTAAATTCTAGAGCCGTTATTTTAACCGACTCCATTGAAATGGCTTACCGACGCAACTTTGAACTTACCCGCAATGCGAACCTACATTTTTCCTGGTGCTCTTGGTACGACAATGGAAATAATGACACTATGCAATTGGATTCAGTTGACCTATCTCCTCTGAAAAATCGTCAGATTTACTATCTAGTCATGGCACATTCTGGTATGAGTGAAAAAACCGCAATCCAGCGAGCTATCAGCTACAGTCAGACTTTAGAAAGCAAAGGTGTCGAAAATGTAAAGTACGTACTCTGGCTTAAGGGAGAGGAGAATTTCTACAACCGCCACCCGCAGGCCCCGGTGGAGCCGCGAGTTTTCGAAAAGGGTGACTTTGTAAAATTTTTCGGTGAAGCGGAAGAAAAAACAGCTGTCGCCTCCCCAGGTCCTATACGGCACTTCTATGAGGATCGTGGCAATCAAAGGCAACTACTCACACCGGTGCTGAACGAGAGGACCTGCACATTGATTTCCGGTCCTAAAGATTGCGGAAAGACCTGGTTCTCTATGAGCCTGGCAATGGCCTTGTTCAAAGGATGTCAATTTATTGACGGGTGGGATTCTCGGCTACGTGCCGATGTATTTTATGTCAGCGGCATGCTTAGTGTAGATGCTATGCAAAAGCGTTTTGATTTTCTTGGCGAGTCTCTTGGAACTAAAATCACTGCTCCCGTCCCAAATCGACTGAGCTGGGCTTCTTCGAATGAAATTTTAAACACGAGCGAAACTGAACTGGTTTGGCTTTACCGCAAAACCAAGGAAACGTTCAGCCTGGGCAACGATAACCTGGCCGCTCCACGTGTACTTATTTTAGACTCAACGTTGGTTCTGCTAGCCCTAGGAGATCCAAAGGAACCATGTCTTCAATTCAACTATTTCGTTAATTTTCTGAAAACTAACAATATCGCTTTGATTATAACCATATCTACAAAGCCTGATGACACAATATATGAGCTCCATCAATCACCCAATCAAAAAATAACTCAAGCTTACTCAACTGAGAAAGATAAGCCTGAATTCTCCCTGAAAACTCTAAAAAGTAGAGTTCGTTTCGATAGCGAAATCCTGCTGGGGGTTAGTAAAATGAAAGAAGCGAGTAAATCCATAATTCCGGTCCGGATCGTAAAATGCTTCAGGATGCCCAAAGGTACGCGGGAAAATTTTTCGCTAGAACTGTCGGTAAATCAGGACTCCGTGCAGTGGTACTTGCAGGGGCAGAAAAGCCCAATTTTGGAGAAGCTGAATTCGATTTATCAGTACAAGAATCAAGTAGTTCCCCTGACTGGACGGGAAATCGCTCTCAAACTGAAAATCAAAGAGTCGTTACTCAAAAAACATGTAGCTCAACTCAAGAATAGACTCGCTATACGGGATCCTGAGAAAAATCAATATTTTGTAGCAGTACTGGGGGGCAATGACATAGTACAGCCATTTTACTTACCGAATTATAAGCCAGTAACTAGCAAAAGCGCTGTTGAGCTGTGCCCCAATACAGGGCAATATTTTATTATTGGTCGCGGAGCTGATGGTTTGCAATTTCGTTATGATCTCCCGCATTACCAGCCACTCCATATCAAAGGCGGTTAACTGTCTTGCTAATGATCTTCTTGTGAGACTATCCACTCATAAATCTTCCAGGATTGGTACCTGATGGAAGTTCCGCCCACCATAACGCGGTGTAACCAGGGGAATTTGCCGTCGCGCTCCATGTTTTTAAATGAAGGGTGGCTGATACCGAGCATGGCAGCGGCTTCCTTTTGATCTATCAGCCGCGCGTCAATGACGGGAAGTAGCTTCCCGGTTTTTGCCAGGTGTTTGAGGTTGGCGGTGATTTCTTTAGCTTCGTCTTCTCGGATGACGCCCTCATTTATCCAGAGCTTCATGATATTGTTGAGAAGAGTAACGGTGCGGGGGCGAATGTTATTCATTTGGGACCTCCGTATGCTTATTTATTCGCATAAGATGTCCATTATGATTTATTTTTTAGTATGTACTAAGTCGGACAGATTTATGACTCTCGTTTTGACTTCAAATTACTTTTTAAATGCTGGTGAGCTTATCATTGTGTCGGGGGTATTCTTTATTATAATACAGTAAGTAGACAGAAATATGTAAATAGTAAGTAGACAGAAATAAGTAAACAGAAATAAGTAAATAGTCAGTAAGTATAAAAATATAGAGAACTATAAAACTAAAGAAGAGCCTGAGAGACAGATCTAAAACTTAATATGGTGCTGCAATAATTTAAATAGATACAAGTTCGACATCTCTCTTACTGCTGACCTTCATACATCAAATCAGAAAACTGTGAAGACAGATGTGGCCTTTGATATTGGCCGTCATTAAAAAAATAAACTTCTTGGAAATTAGATACGCAACAACTGCGACTTTACTCCTAATTCCTAAATTTAAGGAAGTTTACAATGAAGCCCCCCCACAACGATGATCAGTTTAGATCCTACCCCATCAACCCTGCAAATAACAATGAATCAAACCCAAAGATTCTTAATGTGCTTTATAATTTGATTCACAATTCAATTAGAAAACACAGCAAAGTAATTGTAACACACTTAGTTATCAATTATCCATCCATAAAACCTGAAGGTCATGAATACCCTGATCAAGCTTTTGAAGTTTTCATTAACACCTTGATTCATTTCCTCAAACGTAATGGCTTTGATCCTGTCTATGTAGCGGTCACTGAAAAAGACTCTTCACCTCACCCTCATTACCACCTGTGCCTAGCATGTGATGGCCGGTTCTTATGGTCTTTCGACAAACAGCTTCTTAAAGCTAAAGAATATTGGTGTAATGCATTGAAGATTGAATATAACCCAGGGTTGATTTATCACTGCTCTGCTACAGGCATTAACTATAAAAGAAAACGTGACATTTTTCTTGAACGTAATAACCCCAATATAGAGTGCCGCATGCAAGACACTTTCACTTATATTAGTTATTTAGCTAAACTCAGAACTAAGTTCAAAATAGGAGACCACGGTAACAGCTGGAGTTCCAGTCTATCCTTAAAGAGATAGTACTATACGGGCTGGTTTACACTGGCCCTTTCTTCACTTAAGAAAAAATGATCCTTATCATTCTTTACCCCCATCTACTAAACAACATTTAAACTGGAACAACATCATGAACCAAACCATTAAAGACACCATCATACTCCAAGACCTTTTAGAGGAAGCGATTAAACGAGCTTACGTGCTTACTCGTCGTCATGATTGTATAGGAGCATTTACACTTCGCTTAACTTGCTCTGATGATCGAACTATAGAAGATCTTGAAGACCTTATCGAACAATGTTTATTTAACCCTCAAATTGAACCTGATTTTCTTAAGTTGTTTGCTGAAACATTAGAAGATTATACAAAATTTAATCCATTGATAAAAATGGATTATTGCTATTTCATTTACGAGTCTGAACCTGATGAAATTAATATCCTGTGTTTGTATAACAAAGTAGGGAAGCAGAATGAGCCTGAGGGTATCGAGAGAGCTTGGCCTGTTGAGTCATTTCGAAGAGTGGTCAACATAGAACTAAAAAATGATTTTAATCGTGATGAATTAATGAGAGTGCTTTATCAATCATTTGTAGATGGTAACGATGTAGAGGATTATGTTGATGCTCATATTCGATTACCCTATAATGATTTAACTAATGAAGAAATCGATTACTTTGATTTTCATGAACCCGATTTTCTTACGGCTTTTTAGTAAATCAAAGCATACAAATTAATCCTATATTTTTAGCTAAAATAGGCCTGGTCATAGAGCAGGCTTATGTAGTTTAAACAACCAATCCTACGTAATAATTTATAATCATTTTACATGAGCATAAAAAGAGTCTGCACATCTCGTGCAGGCTCTTATTTTTATCTTTATATTATTACTTATTAACCTTCTTATTTTAGGAGGCGAAGAGTGGACGTCTATTATGCCCGTTATGGTGCTAATATTTTCTGAAAAGTGTTCTGTAGGTGCCTTGTTTAGCATGGATTTATAATTAGAGCGGAACATTTCCATATTCTTATTTTTTAGTTTTACTGGTTCTAAAATTATTTTTTTAAATAACTCCAAGATTTTATGAAGACAAAAATCATCAAGGAGTTTTATCATGAATTTATCAAAAGAACAAGCATATGCATTGCAGTGTATAATAAGAGGAGAAAACACATGTGTGGCAGGCCCTGGAGGTACAGGGAAATCATACATTTTATCTGAACTTCGATCAGTATTTGGAGATGGCTTAGTTGTTTTGGCCCCAACTGGATTAGCCGCTTTAAATGTGAGAGGCGCAACCATTCATAGTTTTTTTAAACTCAAACCTGGGCTTTATAATTTTGAACCTAAATCACATGTCGTTCCACCACATCTTGCAAAGCTCTTGAATAAGGCAAAAGCAATTTACATAGATGAAGTCAGTCTTGTGCGAGCCGACCTCTTCATTACCCTAGAATTTATTTTGCGGAAAGCGCGAATGAGCGATCAACCTTTTGGAGGAGTGCAAATGATCGTCGCAGGAGATTTTTTGCAGCTTCCTCCAATTTTATCAAAAAAATCTGAACGCGATTACTTTAAGTATCATGGTCAATTACCGTATTGTTTCGACACAGGCGCGTGGTTAAAAGCGAGATTTAAAGTAGTGGAATTGACTAAAAATTTTCGACAGCAACAGGACCCAGAGTTCATCAAAATTTTAAACTCTATCAGGTGTGGTGATTTTACTAGTCGTTATTTGTTAGATGATAAAGAGCTGGATTGTATTGAAATCCTTAATGAAAGTGTTGAAATACGTGATCAACCGCCAGAGGATACGATTTCTTTGTGTACAACCTCTCGCAGAGCCAGCGAAATTAACTTAAATCAGATGGATAGGTATGAATCTACTGCGGCGCGCTTTGAAGCTAAATGCCACGGGAAACTGGATTATAATAATTTACCTACAGAACGTCATTTGTTTTTGAAAGAAGGCGTCAGAGTAATGGTGTTAAAAAATATCCCTAGCGTTTGTGTGAATGGTTCTATGGGGACTGTTGTCGAAATAAACTTAGAAAAATCATCAGTAACGGTTGCGCTTGATAGTGGTGTTCAGGCTGTATTCATACAGCATTTGTGGGAGGAGTTGGATTATATACTTGAAGAAGATGAAGGAACTGGTGAGATGAAAATATTCACTGAAGTTGTGGGTAGTTTTTATCAGTTGCCTCTTCGTGTGTGCTTCGCTCAAACTATTCACAAAAGCCAAGGGCAAACTTTTGATGAATGTCATGTGGACCTGGGTGCAGGTACTTTTACTACAGGTCAATTATATACTGCTTTAAGCCGGGTGCGGAGCCGTAACGGATTGACGCTCTCACGTAGGATAAGGTATAATGACCTTAAAAAGGATCTACATGTACTACAGTTTTATGATGAGAATGGCGCTGTACAAGAGGAAGTCTGAGTTCTTAGTGTTTTTAATCTATTCTGAGTAGAATAATTAATTCTGTATCACCTTAGGTTTTTCACTTCCTATAACAACTCTAAAAGAATGCATTCTTACAATGATTTTCTTGCACCTGACCAATTTGAAGCTATGTAATTAAACTGTGTCCGATATTTTTGGGTAAGTCCATACAGTTGTTCGATCGATATTTATATTAAAGAAAACTTTCAAAGTTTCTTCCATTCTTTATAGTGTGCAATCGCAGCTGTAATTAAGTAAAGCACGGTAATAACATACATTACTGTTTCGGTTAAAGGGAGATGTATTGACCCTTTCTTGAAGAATACAGAGATTACATATGCTAATGCACCAGATAAAAGTAATAGTGCTATAAGCGCTGTTACCAGTGAAATTATAAAAGCCTCCTTTTTTTTTGCTTTACGTGATTTCTTTTTCATAAGTTAACCCCCTGAACTTATTTGTGTTTCAATATTTGTTTTTATTATGCGAGCGTTAGATTCATTTCTTTCTGTCAAGCTTCACTGTTTTTATTATATGTTCATTAATGATATTGGGGGTTGGATGAATATTCTCAGTCCACCACCGCTCTGCACATTCACTACTCCATTGATCAAAAGATGAACAGGATTTAAGTAGGGATGCCAATTCCTTAGCTGATTGAGGGCGAGTTAATTTATCTTTTTCTAAGCAGCTTAATATAACATTTTCTAAGTCTTTAGGAATCGAAACTGAAGAAATATTTGAAATTGTAATGGGAGGCTCGTTTAGGTGTTGTCTTAAAATGTCCGATACAGAATTTTCGTTAGATTCAAAGGGGTATTTACCTGTTAGAAGATAATAGCCTGTAATTCCAAGAGAATATAGATCAGCGAGGTGATCAACATTCTGATCTGTAATAACTTCTGGGGCAATATAGTTAGGGGTTCCATGAATTGTATCCCCCGTATTATTTAATTCCTTGATTCGAGTGGCAAGGCTGAAATCAAGAACTTTAATAACATCAAACTCACCACCCTGCTTACAGAGTAATATGTTTTGTGGTTTGATGTCGCGGTGAATTAAATTTAGAGCATGAGCCTCTTGTAAAGATGAACAGATTTGATTAAGGATAAAAATAACTCGCTCAGGAGGTAATGGTCCAAACTGCTTTATGATTTTATCTAAATCTATGCCGTTTAAAAACTCCATTACGTAATAGAATAAACCATCTACGGTCTGACCATAATCATAGATTTTAATAGTGTTGGGATGTTCTAACTTACTGCAGAGTTTTACTTCTTCAGTAAAGCTTTGGACGTTTTTATCAGAACAGAGCTCAGGTTTTAAAAATTTTATTACGGTATTTCGTTGCATTAATTGATGCTTTGCTTCGTACACAACGCCATGCGCGCCTTCACCAATTTTTTTAATGAGCTTATATTGTCCAAGTTCATCTAGCTCGTTAATAGTTTTGCGAGCTAAATGATATTTAGCATTGAATTTATTTGCTAGATATGAAATAAGACCGAGTAGTAAGACTACCAAGACAATAGTCACAGCCCCCCAAGTAAATAAACGTTGTACAGGTAATAACAGTGCATAGACTTCAGCACTAGAAACTTCTATAACTAGAGTAATATCCCAGTCCTTAAGGTAGGTCCAGGCACCGACTGTTTTTATGTTGTTGTAATTATTATACGGTACGAGTTTAAGCTCAGAGTCTGGGAAGGTAGGTGTGTTATCGATAGAATCGGTATCTATGTGAGAGTGTTCGCTATGTTCATTGAAGTTCGCTTCTTCAGAAAGATGACTCCCACAAATAATACTTCCATCACCTCTTAGTAAATAACTTTTTCCAGTATCACCTAAACTCGAGTTTAATAAAATTTCACTTAGTGTGGTCGTCGGGATATGAATATACACAGCATATGCGATGATCTCTGTATATTTAATTACTGGTGTGAGAATAACCATTTCGTTAGACGCGCCATTAGGTTGTTTTGGCTTATCCCACAAAATCAAAGGAGAGGTTCGTCCTTGAACTATTTGAGGTTGTATAGTTTTTAATAGGCTTGGACTTAATTTGTAGTTTGAATTTTTTAAGAGAACTTTGCCTTGTAAGTCAATAATAACAAAATGTGCTGCAGTCCCAAAAGTTTCTATGGTTTTAAGACTGATTCTACTTTTTAGATCCTTTGTTAAAGTGAAATTATGAAGAGTAGGCTTAGTCAATAGTTCTATATTCGTTACAATATCGGTTGTTACGATGATATCTTTTGCCTTATTTGATGTCTCAACATGCCAATGTTTCAGATCACGTACGCTATGCTTTAACATAGATTCTAGATTGCTGGAGACAATAGTTTGTACTCCACTATCTAGAGAGCTCTTTACCTTTATTCCTCCTATAATGATAGCAATAAATGATAAGGTGCTTAGAACCATTGTTTGACGTCGCATATTTAGTAATTGCCATATAAGCGACTTAATAAGTTGAATTGGCTTTTTATACACGGCTATTCCTATAATGCTTTTCAAACTCGACGATAAGGATAAGTCCAATAGATAGGCAAGAAATCAGACCCCATGTAGATAAGCCGATTGTTGAGGTATGAAAAAGTTGATTCATGAACCCTGTATAAGTAAATATAAGTTGTAAGAGGAGCATGAGAAGTACTCCGAAAGGGAGGAAAGGGTTTGAAAAAAGTTTATTGCATAGTAAAGGCTTTTTTAGTGTGCGGCAGTTAAATAGATAGGCTATCTTTCCAGTAACGAGCATATTCGCAGCCGCAGTGCGAGCCGCTTGTAGTGAGGCGCCTGTAGATAGCACTTGGTAAAAGACGAGTTCCACAGCCAGTAGTAGAAGAAATCCTACTAGAAAAATACGCATTATTAGCCCTTTATCTAGAATGCGATGACCGGGAGAATGCGGCGGTCGTTGCATGATGTTGTTTTCTTTGGGTTCAAAGGCTAGCATCAAGCCCAAGCACAGGGCTGTACTCATATTGGTCCACAGGATCTGCACCGGCAGGATTGGTAGAGCGGCGCCAACCAGAATGGCGCCCATGATTACCATGCCTTCTGCGAGATTGGTCGGCAGTGTCCAGGTAATAAACTTAATGAGGTTATCGTAAACACCTCTACCTTCGCGGACTGCGGCAGTAATTGAAGCAAAGTTATCATCCGCCAATACCATATCTGAACTATCGCGAGCGACTTCAGTCCCGACTTTGCCCATCGCTATACCAATATCAGCACGTTTTAAGGCTAGGGCATCGTTTACACCATCGCCAGTCATAGCGACAATTTCGCCGTTTTTTTGAAAAGTTTCAACAATCTCCAGTTTTTGTATAGGTTCAACTCGTGCAAAAACAGCTGTATTTACAATTGCTTCAATTTTTTCCTGACCCTCTAATAAGGATAGTTGGTTGCCTGTCATAACTCGCTGAAAATTGTCTGTAACAATCCCGACTTTGGCCGCAATAGCGGCAGCTGTGCCAGCATGATCACCAGTTATCATTACGACTCGTACACCAGCTTCTTGGCACTCTTTGACTGCAGGAGCTGTTTCGAGTCGAGGTGGATCTATCATAGCTTGGAAGCCTACAAAAGTAAGCTCATGAAATGAGTTTTCAATGGAGTCACTACTAGAGATTTCCTTCTTTACGAAGGCTAAAACGCGCATGCCTTCGGAAGCTAATGAATCCAAAATGCCATGTAGGTTTTTCTCATCAAATGGAGAGTGTGATGCATCATTATTTAAAGTATATTTACAATATGGTACTAGATGCTCAAATGAGCCCTTTGCATATAAAAAATATTTATTTCCTTCACGGTGGATAGTCGCCATGTACTTTTTGTGGGAATCAAACGGTAAGCTTTCTGTACGAGGGTATTTAGCGATGTTGACGATTGGCATATTGCTTTTTATAGCACCATAGATGAGTGCTTTTTCGGTAGGGTTACCATCAATTTGAAAAGATTCATCAAGTTGCTGAACATGACAGTCGTTGCAAATAATACCGATCTTTAAACATTCGAATTGACTGGCAAGGAGAGTTTCCTCACCAGTTACACTTAAGACTTGGCCTCCAGCGTATATTTTTTTAACGGTCATGCAGTTTTGTGTTAAAGTCCCTGTTTTGTCCGAGCAAATCACAGTCGTACTTCCTAGAGATTCAACTGCGGGTAAACGTCTTATTATGGCTTTGGCTGCAGCCATTCTATTTGTGCCTATCGCAAGAGTAATTGTAACAACTGCAGGCAAGCCTTCGGGGATAGCGCCAACCGCCAAAGCAATGGATGCCATAAACATTTCGGTCCAATTTTTACCATGTAAAGAGCCTACAATGAAAGTGATAGCAGCCATTAACAGTATGAAATACATAAGAGTAGTGCTGAACTTCTTGATTTTACGAGTGAGAGGCGTGGCTAAGGGGATAATGTTATTTATGGTATCGGAGATTTTCCCAATCTCTGTTTGATGAGCGATATCTGTGACTAAAGCGATTCCTTGTCCACCAGTGATATGAGCTCCAGAGTAGAGCATGTTTCTTCGATCAGCAAGAAGGGTATTAGCGTCTAAAGATTTTTCATGTTTAGCTGTGGGTAGTGATTCACCTGTTAACATGGATTCATCACTGTAGAGTTGGGTTGCTTTCAGTACACGTACATCGGCGGGTACTTTATCACCACTACTTAAATAAATAATATCACCTGGGATCAGTTCATCTGCTGAAATACGATGCCGTATACCTGATCGCAAAACCTTCGCTTCGCAACTAAGAGAGTTCACGAGAGAATTAATCGCCTTCAAAGCTTTTGATTCTTGAATAAATCCAATAATAGAATTAACCAAAACTACGGCAAAAATCACACTGCAGTCGAGCCATTCTCTTAAATATCCGGTCACTAAACAGGCGACTAAAAGAATATAAATAAGAGCTTGATTAAATTGTTCTAAGAACAAAATAAGTGGGTGTTTTTGTTTTTTACTAGTCAGTCGATTAGGGCCATGAAGCCCCTGCCGGGCTTGAACTTCCTCGCTGCTTAGACCGTTATGCAAGGAACTATCTAATGAATTCATAGACTCTTGAGCTGTCATAGAATGAAATGATTTTGGAACTGAATTCTGACTCATTTAGTTTTCCTCACAAATGGTGTTTATGACTCCAGCTTAAAGCTGGAGTCATTACTTAATTAATGATCGTGACCTTCGTGATCCCCATGATCGTGACCTTCATGACCTCCACCATCTGTCAGTTTTACTTTATAGGATTTACCGTCAATCTTAATAGAAATTTCGCCATTAAATTCACTTTTAAAGAGTTCATTTTTTGCAGTAAATGTGGATGCTTTATTGTCGCTGTCAGGGTTGATAGCTTTTGTTTTTACTTGCTTACGTGAAGACTTAAAGGTGATATTTAAACGAGGGGCTTTCTCTATCTTAAGAGGTGTTTTTTCTCCTTCTTTAAACACATTAATAGTGACGGTTGCAGCTCTTTCATCGTGTATTAGCTCCAGTTCTGCTACGCCTTCACCAACCTCAAACATTTTGCCGCCTTCCGACTTTCCGTGATCATGGCCTTTGTGATCCCCGTGATCATGACTTTCATGGCTTTCGTGCTTGTGCCCACTATGATCATCATGTTTGTGTTCTTCTGCAAAAGCGGGTGTGGAGATCATGACTGCTAGTGCGAGGGATGTTATTATCTTTTTCATGGTATTTC
The DNA here is from genome assembly GCF_028745505.1 of Lentisphaera marina. Taxonomy (GTDB): domain Bacteria; phylum Verrucomicrobiota; class Lentisphaeria; order Lentisphaerales; family Lentisphaeraceae; genus Lentisphaera; species Lentisphaera marina. The sequence goes on from NZ_JAQZZL010000001.1 coordinate 1,253,055, forward strand.
CTGTTGTTTTGTTGTTTTGTTGTTTTATGGCTCTTCCATTGTGGAAGAGCCACTTGATTTAATCGTCTATGAATTCGAATTTCAGTTTTTCTACGCTGTTATTTTTCTCAGCAGCCTCTTTGCCAAAGAGCCAAAAAGCCGCAGGACTTACCAAGAACTCTAGTAATGTACTGGAAATCAAGCCGCCTATAATCACAGTGGCTACTGGGTAGAGTATTTCTTTGCCCGGTTGGCCAGGGGCCATTGCCAAGGGGACCAGGGCAATACCACTTGTCAGCGCCGTCATTAAGACTGGGACCATTCTTTCTTTGCCAGCCTGAATGATAAGCTCAGGGCTAAACTCCACGCCTTCTTTACGACGCAGATGTATATAGTGGTCCAGCAGTAGTATTGCATTTCTGGCAGCGATACCGCCCAGTGAAATTAAACCAACTAAAGTTGCTACAGAAAGAACTTGTTTGGTAATCGCAAGGTAGGCAACGGCTCCAATAAAAGCCATAGGTATACTGATCATAACTTGTAGACTTAGGTTAATAGACTTGAAGTGCATGTACAGAATGAGTATCATACATAAAATTGATACAAGACTAAGAATCAATATCTTTTTTGTAGCAGCTTGTTGCGCTTCAAATTGACCACTGATTTCTAGGGAATAGCCAGGTTGCTCCTTCATTTTTTCTCGGACAGTATCCAAAGCCTTATCCACATCTGCAACAACTTCACCAAGTGATCGACCACTTACATTGTGCTGAATGACAATCCGACGGCCAACATTCTCATGCTTGATATTATTGGAAGTCAGCGTTTGGCTTACATTGGCAACATCGCCCAAACGTATCAATTCATTATTGTCTTTGCGAATATAAAGGTTGCGAATATCATTTAATGATTTACGATTTTCTTCACGTAAGCTCAATACGATGGGGTAAATAAAACGACCTTTGACAAAGCGAGAAACTTCTTCGCCTCCAAGGGATAGTTCGATTGTTTTACCTACGTCTTTAACTGAAAGTCCGTGTTGAGATAATTGGTTACGTTTTGGAGTTATCGCAATATTTGGGACTAAAACTTGTGGCTCAACAATAAGGTCTTTTACGCCATTGATGGGTTTTAACTCCTTCTCTACGTCTTTTGCTAGTGAACGCAAAGTGGCTAGGTCGGGTCCATGAACCTTAACCGCAACCTGTGCTTTCACACCCGAAAGCATAGCTGATAGTAAATGTGCCAGAGGTTGATCAATTGCATAAGCTACCCCAGGAAACTCTGCATCAATTTCTTCTCGAATTTGCTTTATGACTTCTTCTGAACTTTTACCACTTGATTGGTCGAAGCTAATAATGACCTCTGAGGTGTTAACGCCCTCAGCATGCTCATCACCTTCAGCCCGTCCAGTTCGGCGGGTTACATGTTTGACCCCCTCAACTTTTATTAAGAGTTTTTCTAAACGTTGCCCATAAGCATTTGAGGTCTTTAAACCAGTGTCAGGAGGAAGTACCAAGTTTACTTGAGCGACACCTTCGTTAAAGGGTGGTAAAAATTGTGTGCCTGCCGTACTTAAGAAGTAGAGGCTAATACCAACTCCAATAAACAAAAAGACAATTACAGCTTTGGCACGCTTTATACTCCAAGCTATTACAACTGCTACTATAGCTTGAAGCTTTCGGACTACGAAAGTTTCTTTAGTATCTCCCTTCGAAAGTGATTTGGGGAGCATGTAATAACTCAGTACGGGAGTGACTGTCAGAGAAACTAGCAGAGAAGCCAAGACTGATATGATATAAGAAACACCGATTGGTGTGAAAAGTTTGCCTTCCATTCCAGTTAAAAAGAACAGAGGCATATACACAACCATTACCAGCATTGTACCTATGACAATTGGTTTACGTACTTCAGAAGAAGCTTTGAAAATGACTAAAAGGGCATGTTCGCGATCATCTTCAGGTTTCTTGAAGTTTTGCCGTAAACGTCTAAAAACATTTTCCACATCAACAATGGCATCATCCACAAGTGCTCCAATAGCTACAGCTATACCACCAAGTGTCATGGTGTTAATTGATACATCCATTAAAGCAAAAACTAATGCAGTAAGTGCCATAGAGAGAGGGATTGCTGTTAGGGTAATAAATGTAATACGCCAGTTCATCAAAAAGATGAATAAAATCACGATCACCATAATTCCACCATCACGTACGGCTTCGATTACATTATCGATAGCACGTTCAATGAAATCAGCTTGTTTAAAGAGCTCACTATTAATCATAAGGTCTGAATCTAAGCTATCTGAAAGCGACGCTAAACGTGTTTCTACTTGCTCAGTAAGCTTTACGGTATCATAACCAGGTTGCTTCATGATTACCATCACAATACCTGGGTTGCCATTGACACCTGCTTCCCCGATTTTAATCACAGAGGGGCCAAATTTCACTTCGGCAACATCTTTTATTAAAACGGGTCTTAAATCATCGGCTTTGACAACAGCTTTTTCTAGATCAGCTTTATCAAGCATTAAGCCACGCACCGTCATTACTGGTGCTTTTGTACCTATATTCATAAAGGCACCGCTACGGTTTTCGTTGTTATCTATGACCGCAGCTTCTATATCTTCTACAGTTACTCCAAAACTACGAAGCTTATCGGCATCGATTATCAACTTTAATTGCTTAGCGGAACCGCCAGCAATAATAACTTTTGAAACACCAGGGATCGCGAGAAGCTCGTATTTGATCTGATATTCGGCGAGTGCCCGTATATCAGAAGGTGAGTACTTACCGCTTTTACTGCTAATACCGATAAGTTGAACTTGGCCCATGATCGAAGAGATCGGAGCCATGACAGGTTCCACACCTTTTGGTAGGCGAGACTTTGCCAAAGGTAGCTTCTCCATGATAATTTGCCGGTTTCTATAGATATCCGTACCCCAAGCAAACTGAACTTTGATCACTGAAAGTCCTAGTCCAGATGTAGACATAACACGCTCTACACCCGTGGCACCATTGAGGATTTGTTCCAAGGGAAGAGTTACTAACTGCTCTACATCTTCAGGAACCATCGCGTGTGCCTCAGTCATTATCACCACAGTGGGGCGATTAAGATTTGGAAGGACATCAATAGGCATTTCATTGGCTACGTAAGTACCTACTAAAGAAATAAGTAAAGCAGCCGCTATCACGAAGATTCTGTTTTTAAGTGAGAACTCGATTATTTTATTAAGCATGATGAGTCTCCTTAGTGGTTATGCCCAGCGTGGGGATCAACCGCTTCTGGAGTCCCTGCAATGAGCGCTAATTGGAGTGCGAAAGCGCCTCGAACCACCATGGGTTCTTCTGGAAGCAGTTCGGAACCTTCACCAATAACAGCGACTTCATCACTTTGGTAAACAACAACAACCTTACGTCGGATAAAAGCATCGCCATCTTGAACAAATACGACTTTATCTGCACCATGATCCAGCACTGCTTCCGCAGGTAGGACGATTACATCCTCCAATTTTCGTACGGGGACTTTTAGCGTATAACGTAAGCCAGCACGTAAATCCCAGTTTCTATATTTAATATTATTAATTGTAGTTTTATGCATGACCTGATTAGATGCAGGAATTAACACGGTTGGAGATAGATCTTCCGTATCAAGTACTTTTGAAATAGCAAGGTTTTTTAGCGTGGGTGAGCCATTCGCGATCAAAGGTGAAGCGTTGAGTGTGAAATCATTTTTAATTGCAGTATTAATATCAGCAAACTCTGAACCACTAGGTTTAGCCTTAAGTAACATATTAGAAGGATCTGATAGACTGAAAAGTTGTTCACCTCTCGCGATCATTTGACCTGGTTTCACATGGATCTTATTTAAGTCCCAACCCAATTTATTTTGTGGAGCTTTTACTTTTATGGTTTTATCTAGAGCACCGAGCTCTTGTAGGTTCTTAATGTCAGTTAAACTGTGGCCTTCTTGAAGCATACTTGCGATCTCCAAAAAATACACTCTGGCTTTTGGCGTCTCATTGAAGTATTGAATCAGTTCACTTGTAACAACGCCTTCCACGGTTAACTCACCAATCGTAGCAATAACCCAACTATCATTTTGAATCTGCTCAGGAAGGGACGAGAATAACTTCTCTGATTGCGTAGACCATATATTGTTTTTCTTGAGGGCATTTTTCCATAAATTAGGTGATTGAACAAAAGTTTCACCATCTTCTAGTTTACTGATTTCCTGACTTGAGAGGCCATGGAATTTTAGTTTTGAACGGTAATTTTCTAGTTCCTGTTTTTCTTTAGCAATATCATATCGAAGATCAATGAGGTCCTTTTGAGGTACTACGGAAAGTCCATCGCTTTCTGATTTGAACTTATTGAGTCTTTGCAGTTCAGTCTGAAGTAACTTCAAGGACTTAAGTGATGAACGTATGTTAGCGATGGTACTATGATACTCCTCTGAGGCAGGTGTTAACAGACTCGCGACCAGTTTTACCTGAGGTCGTTTAATAGGATCACGTATGATACTCACTAATAGCTGATCTGGTCCAATATATTGACCAGGTTGTAGTTCGATTTTTTGAATACGTCCTGAGAACGGAGCATAAACTGGTTGTTCACTAAGGGGATGATTGCTTAAGTAAGCTGCTACTGGTACTGATACCATGAAGTCGGAGGAATCTATTTCCTTAATCTCGACCCCCATGTTTTTAAGCGCTTGATCAGATACCCCTGCGGTTTCTTCATCTGAATGCTCTTCATTCGGCCCATGATCGTGACCAGAATGATCGTCATGTTTTTCATTTGGCCCATGATTGTGCCCAGCATGAGGATCTGCTGCTTCTTGAGGTTTACAGGAAAAAAAGACTCCCGCACTAATTATAAAAAAAAGTAGATTATTCATGGTTTTGATCCGTTGATTTAAATGGTGTTTTGATAAATGATTGTTCATTTTCTTCGTTTAAAGGTTGTCCTACAAGTGATTGTAATTCTAGGAAATAACGCCATGCTTGTCGTTTAAGCTCTGAGTGTTGTAGTTCGACTTGAAGTGATTCATTCAGAATATCGAGATAGCGAAGCACATCAATGGCGCCAATTTTGAGTGATGTTCTAGCATCTTTTATTTGACTGCGGCTTAATGGCAAGACTTTAGATTCTAAAAACTTGACCTTTTGCTGTGCTAGGGAATGCTGTTTAAACAGTTTTGCTAAGCGTGTTAATTGGTTATTGAGTTGCTTATTATATTCCGTTAGTGCAGTGTCTCTAGCGCCTGTACTAGCTTTAATCGCCTGTTGGTTACGGTCGAATAGTGGTAATTCTAAAGAAAAAGGAAAAGAAAAGGTATTTGTTGTTTCCCCCACTTCTTCTTCAGCATCAAACCCAAACTCTAGATCAGGGTACTGCTTCGCTAACTCTAGGCGTAACTCGGCATCTTTTAATTGAAAATCCATCTCTGTACGCGCCAAGTCAGGATTGTTTGTCAAAAGAATTCCTTTAAGTTCAACTAGACTAAAACGATGAGTGGCTTCTGCCAAATCTGCTACATTGAGTTTAAGAACCTGCTCCTCATCTACAACGAGTAGGCGGGACAATGATTCCACCGATTCACTGGATGAGATCCCCTGTTCTAACTTTTGGAGTTGCAAATCAGCTTGACGTAGTTTTATACCATTTACTCCAAGGCGGGTAGAGCTTCCCAGTTCTTGGAGTTGTTCAGCAGTGCGAGTTGTAAGTTCTAGGGATTTAGTCATTTTTTCTTGAATCAGCTGAAATTTACTGTCTAGAGAAAAGTTTACCCAAGCTTGTTTTAAATCAAAAAACAGTTGCCGGTGTGTTAAGACTTGCTCATTATAAGCTTTTAATGCCTTAAGACGATTAAGGTCATCGTTACGGCGCAATCTTGGTCCTAGTGGTATTGAGAAGCCAATACCTACGAAAGGATATGCTGAGCCTGTATCCGAGAGCCCCGATTCGGAACCGAAAGCAGGTCCTGCAGTAATAACTGGGTTGGGCCACGGTGTCCCTATGTCAGCTACTTGTTGTAAAGTTTCGTATTCTTTACGGATTTGCTGAAGTTCTAGGTTGTTTTTATCCATGAGTTTAACTGCATCATGGAAAGAAAATGAATCTGGAAGATCCTGTGTTCGTTGCTGTTCAAGCTGACTTAGTGCAGAATCTGGAGTCAGTTCGAGTTTTTTATAGCTTTGACACGATGCCAGAAGCAACGTACTCAAACCTAAATAAGTAGATTTATTCATGAAAATGATACCTTTAATATATAGAAAATATATAGAGCCTTCTTCCGTTGCGGACGCGCACGGAAGAAGGCAAAGCTGAGTTACAGCTTAGGTATCAAATAAGGACTTGAGTGATGGCCAGGGTTTTTAGGTGGGGTGGAGGTAGACTAGGTTTGTGTGAGCGAAAAAATGGTTTCGCGATATTAGTAGTGAGTTTTCGAGATACAAAAAGTTGACTGTCCGTTAGTATCGGAAATACCATGGGGATAATGTAAATATCCCTAATAGTCGTACTAATGGGGGATGTTATTTCTATATCAACACAGTCTTGTGGTGCACATGTGAGCTCATCGCAATGATCGCTTTCATCAGTTTCGTGTAGATGGGTTTTACGTTCTTGTTCACAAGCACAAGCACTTAAACTACTGCCCTCTAGTTCAATTTCACCATTTTCTCCTAGGCAAAGCAAGCTGTTTTCCGGTAAGATCCCGGAAAACGACACTAATAGTGTGAGGGCTAATAGTAATATGTGTGAGGGCTTAAGCATGGTAACCTAATTTATTATTCTCGTTTGGTTATTAAAATAATAGACAAAACAGTTGAAAATACAAATCATTATCTTAATAATTCCACTCCAATCTAGTATTTCACTCTATTTTTCTGCATCTACTGAGGATTACAGTAGCTGAAGCTTCTGTGCCTTGGTGGATAAGCTATAGATAATAAATTTGCCTTCTTTTCGGGAATCCAGAAGCTCGGCTTTTTTTAAAATTCGTAGATATTGGGAAACGGTTGGCACGGGGCAGTCCATAATCTGTGATAAGTCACAGACACAGCAAGGTTCCAGTTTTAATATATGCAACACCTTTAATCTGCGCGCATTTGACAGTGCATGAAATAGTGTGGCCTCGTCAGCATACGAGACCTTGGAAATCTCTTGCTTGAGCCTAAGAATTTTCTTTTCGTTGAAGCATTCGATTGAATTTATCATGCGGCACCTGTGATTTTATTATGCGAAAACATAAAATGAACTTGCAGGATTACAAGAACTCTTATATGTTTTACATTATCACATAATGTATTGAAGACCTAACTAAACTCAATTGAACCGCCGGATAAACTCTATGAAAAACCTGATTTTTAAAACGCTTTATACACTCTTTTTTTTAGCGGGTTTTTCATCATGTGGTGAGCATGATAACCACAGGCACACAGCAGCAACAAACTGTGGAACACACGACATAGCTAAGGTGGACCGCGGTTTTTGCGACAATTCTCTACTCGAAAGCAAAGGTTTTTGCAAAGAGCACAATATAGCTGAGGTAATGTGTCCGACGTGTTCACCTGCAATTATCCCCGCCTATAAAAAAGAAGGCGATTGGTGTAAAGAACACTACACGGCAAAATCTCTTTGTGTAAAGTGTGGCGATGGTAAATGAATCTATATTAGCTTAGAAATAACTCATGAAACTTCTCCTCAATCTCATAGCATTTAATTTAGCCCTGTTAATCTGTAGTGTTAACAGTGCCCCTTTTAGTTTTTGCCTTGAGACCGATGAGTTGTTCATTATCGAATGCCCGCAAGTTACACCTGAAAACCACTGTTCATGCTCATCAAAGAATTCAAATCTACAAGTCAACCAGACACAAAAGTCACTGCTACCTACAGGCTGTTGTCTAGAGTTTGAAGCAGTCAACAGTGAGCTTTCCCAACAACTAAACTCTGATTGGGTTTTTGCCGCCGTAAAGGTTTCCAGTATACCTCAATATTTTGCTCCTCTAGAAGATTTGCCAAAACAATTATCTCATCGCACTCCACAGCAAGCAAACGCTCCACCTTTTTATATTCTCTATCAGTCCTTCCTCTGTTAAAAGTAAATAACCGCACCACGACTCACCTTAATTTATTGATGTTTAAGACATTCAGTAAAATTTTTTATTTATTTACTACATAATTCCATTTGGAAGAGACCATGAAAAAGAAACTTTTAATAATAACTATTATCTTATTTTCCCTCCTAGGCGCAGGGGCATTTTATAAATTCAAATCGACTACAACAACACAACCTGCATCAGAGGGACGTATTGAAGTCTGTGCTGAGCATGGCTTTCGCAAAGGTGAATGCTATCAGTGCGACCCGCAATTACTATCACAATTTAAAGCTTCACATGACTGGTGTGTCGAACATAATTTGCCAGAAAGTCAGTGTGAACTATGTGATCCATTCGCGAAATTCAAAGCTAAGGGTGATTGGTGTAAAGAACACAGCGCACCGGAAAGTCAGTGTGTAAAATGTGACCCCTCATTAGCGACTAATCAAAAGCCATTTATAGACTGGTGTGCGGAACACGGTGTTCCCGAGAGTCAGTGCACAATTTGTGACCCAGATAGAAAATATTCATTGCAGTCAGATTGGTGTCAGGAACATAATACGCGCGATTCAGAATGCACCTTATGTCATCCTGAACTTAAAGTTAAAACAGCGTCAAGTCCTACAGAAAATACAGAATGGTGTGAACACGGCTTCGCTGAAGGAAACTGCTTTAGCTGTGATCCCAGCCTAGAATCCAAGTTCAAAGAAACCGGCGATTGGTGTGGTGGCCACGACGTTCCCGAATCGCAATGCTTCCCGTGTCAACATGGTCTTCAGGAGGTTGTTGATAAAAGACTTGCCTCCAAACAAGATACACCTACAAGTGAGAATCAGTGGTGCGAGCATGGCTTTGCTAAAGACGATTGTTTTAGCTGTCATCCAAGCCTAGAGGCTAAGTTCAAAGAGACTGGCGATTGGTGTGGAGGTCATGGTGTTCCCGAGTCACAGTGTTTCCCATGCCAAAGTGGTTTACAAGAAACCGTTAATGAAAGACTAAAAGTTTCAACTGTCCGGAATGATCTTCAACAACAGAAAAGAGCCATTGATATAAGTCTAGAAAAAGAATTACCTCCTGGAGCTTTTTGTGGAACACACCTCTTACGCATAAAACTAAGTTCAAAGGAAATGGCAAAGACAATAGGTCTTAAATATGAATTAATACGCAACCGCCCTCTTACTCAAAGTATTAAATGCAATGCCGAAGCGGTGTATAATGAGGATGAAATGGCAAAAATATCTTCTCGTTTTGAAGGTACGATCAAAGCAGTGCAATTCCAATTAGGCCAGAAAGTTAAAAAAGGTGATTTACTCCTACGTATAAATTCCCCCGAACTAGCAGAATTAAGAAGCCAGTTAAATACTGAGAAAGCTTTACTTTCTTTTACAAAGTCATTACACAAGGATACTGAGGAACTACTTAAGATCCTCAAGAATAAAAAATTGAGTGTCTCAGATGCAACTAAAAATGTATCTAACTTAAAAGTGGGTGCAGCTAAGGCAGAACTCTTGACCTTTATTAGTGAAATGAAGGCCGCAGAAAAAAACTTTGATTATGAAAAACAACTCAATGAAGGTGGTCTTGGGCTGAAAGCTAATTATCTAAAAGCACAAAAAGAATACACTGCTGCAGTTGCTGGCTTTGGAGCTTTATTAGAAAAAATAGCTTTGGAAATTCAGCAGTCACTTATTGTTCAACAAGGTAAAGTTGACCTAATTAAGAGAAAGATGGGTGTCGTAGAATCCGACAAAATTGATGCAACTGGAGGGAACTTTGTCATACGTGCTCCACAGAGTGGTACAATAGTAAACAAGTCAGTTGTGGAAGGCGAAATTATTGAATCTGGTACTGTGATAGCCAGTGTAGTCAACCTCAATAAAATGTGGGTTAAGATTGATTTGAGATTAGATGAAGCCAATCTAGTGAAACCAGGTCAACATGTTGAATTTACGACTCGCGGTTCTTATGCCCAAAAGTTTATGGGTAAAATCATATGGCTTGGTTCTGAGGTAAATGATAAAACTCGAATGGTTTCTGCTCTAGCACTTGTGAATTCCTCAGATTCACTTCTTAGAAACAATTCCTATGGGAAAGTACGTGTTCATATTCACCGCGATGAAGAAGTTATTGTTGTGCCCAAGACGGCTCTCCAATGGGAAGGTTGCTGTCATGTAGTGTTTGTGAAAATGGCTGCTGATGTTTATGCTCCTCGCAAAGTAAAACTCGGCTATGAAGGTAAAGACTTTTTTGTTGTTGAAGCTGGATTAATTAAAGGTGAGCAGGTTGTTACTCAAGGATCATTCTTACTCAAAACAGAAATCCTGAAGAGTAGCATCGGCGCTGGCTGTACAGATTAAAGGAGACCTCCAAAATGTTAAATAAAATTATTGAGTTCTCTCTCAAAAACCGTTTTCTAGTTATATTTTTGACGGTTCTGATATGTATCGGTGGTATGATTTCTTTGAAGAAGCTGCCAATCGATGCATTTCCTGACACAACACCTGTCCAAGTTGCTATTAACACGGTTGCCCCCTCATTGAGCCCTACTGAAATTGAGCAACAGATAACCTTTCCAATTGAACAGGCAGTTAGTGGTTTACCTGGTCTTAAGCAATCTCGATCCATTTCAAAATTTGGTTTATCTCAGGTATTAATAGTATTTGAAGATGGCACGGATATTTATTTCGCGCGCCAGTTAGTCATGGAGCGCTTACAGGCCGTCGATCTACCTGAAGGTATGCCTAAGCCCCAGCTCGGGCCGGTCGCTACCGGTTTGGGTGAAGTCTTTCATTACCTTGTAGAAGGAGATGAAAGGCATAGCTTGACCGATGTAACTACGGCCAATAACTGGATTATTAAACCTCAACTCAGAACGGTCCCTGGTGTTGCAGAAGTTAATACTTGGGGTGGGTTTGAAAAGCAGTACCAGGTGCTTGTTGATCCCGAACTATTGGCCAAGTATAATTTGAGTTTTGCAGATGTTTCCGAAGCTCTGAATAATAATAACCGAAATGCAGGGGGCGGAACTATGCCTGCCCGTGAAGGTGAGGCTTATTTACTTCACGGCATTGGTAGAGTTACAGGTATAGAGAGTATTAAAAACATATTCTTGAGGAGTGAGGATGGCGTATCTGTTCGAATTCGTGATGTGGCAGAAGTTGTTATTGGCCATGAAATAAGACGAGCAGCGGTAAGCGCAAACGGTGAAGGTGAAAACGTACTGGGTCTAGGCTTTATGTTGATGGGCGAGAATTCAGCTGAGGTCACTCTTCGTCTTCGTGAGAAACTGAATCATGCGGCAAAGTCATTACCAGAGGGTATGACAGTTAGTGTTGTTTATGATCGTACAGATCTTGTGAACCAAGTTATTGATACTGTGAAAAATAATCTAATGGAAGGGGCTTTATTTGTCGTCGCCATCCTGTTCATATTCCTGGGTAACTTACGTGCCGGGCTCATCGTTGCCTTGGCTATCCCACTTTCAATGCTTTGTGCTTTTAGTGGTATGCTTCAGGCTGGTATAGCAGGAAGTCTAATGAGCTTAGGGGCAATCGATTTTGGTTTAGTTGTCGATAGCTCAGTAATTATGGTAGAAAATGCCGCACTGCGACTATCGGAAAATAAAGAGGGACGATCTCGCTTGGATGTCGTTCGCGACGCAGCTATTGAAGTACGTAAACCCACTATGTTTGGTGAACTTATTATCATGATCGTATACTTGCCAATTTTAACGCTTCAGGGTGTTGAAGGAAAGCTTTTTCAGCCAATGGCATTAACAGTTATTTTCGCTTTAGCAGCCTCAATGGTTCTTTCTTTGACACTCATGCCAGTGTTGGCAAGCTTACTTCTGCCAAAGAAAATCGTAGAAAAAGAATTACTTATTGTGAGGGCCATGAAAAAGGTTTATGCGCCTTTGCTCAGAACAGCGCTTAAACTAAAAGTGGCTATTTGCTTAACCGCCATTCTCATTTTATCTGGATCTATATGGATGGGTGCATCTTTGGGCGCTGAATTTGTTCCACGTCTTAATGAAGGAGCTTTAGTAGTCAATACAGTAAGACTTGCTGGTGTTTCAATCCCAGAGTCCGTTCGTTACGGTAATCAGATTGAGAAAATGATGCTCAAAGAATTTCCTGATGAAATAGATAAAGTTTGGACGCGAACTGGAACTCCGGAAGTAGCGACGGATCCAATGGGAATCGAAGTCTCGGATATGTTTATTACACTGAAACCTCGTGAGCAATGGACCAAGGCCAAGAATCAGGAAGAGTTGGTGATTCAGATGAGTCGTGCGATGCAGGGATTACCGGGTATGAAATCGGCCTTTTCACAGCCCATTGAAATGCGAGTAAATGAAATGACTGCAGGCATACGAACTGATCTTGGAATTAAAATATTCGGCGATGATTTCGATAAGTTAGTAGAAATTGCTGAGCAGGTTGAAACCTTGGTGAATCAAACTGGCGGAGCTAAAGGTGCTTCCACAGAGCAAATCACTGGCCAACCAGTTTTACGAATTAAAGTTCGCCCGGAAGATATAGCTCGATTTGGAATCTCGACAGAAGATATCCTAACCTTAGTTGAATCCATTGGCGGCAAAGAAAATGGCGAAGTCTATGAAAAGCAAATGCGCTTTGATCTGGTTGTTCGTTTAGCTGAGACCTATCGGCAAGACGCTGATGCGGTCAAGAAAATTCTTATCACCGCAAATGACGGAAAACGCATACCTCTTGAAGAAGTCGCTGATGTAGTACTCGAGGATGGCCCCACGGTTATTAATCGTGAGTGGAGCCAACGACGCATAGTAGTCTCCTGTAATGTCCGCGAACGTGATGTGGCTTCATTTGTTGATGAAATTCGCAGTAAGATCAAAGAAAGTGTTTCTCTACCTACGGGTTATCATATTGAGTATGGCGGCCAGTTTGAAAATTTTGAAAGGGCTAGGACTCGACTCATGATTGTCGTTCCCATTGTACTGGTACTGATTTTCTTCTTACTGTACACAACCTTTAAAAGCACTCGTGACGCACTGATTATTTTTACCGGTATTCCCTTTGCAGCTGTAGGTGGTATCATGGCCTTAAAATACGGCGGAATGCCCTTTTCTATAAGTGCGGGAGTAGGCTTTATTGCTTTATCAGGAATCTCAGTACTGGATGGCCTTGTACTGGTATCCTGTATACGCAACCTAATGAAAAAGGGAGCCCACTTACAGGAGGCTGTGCCAGCGGCAGCTTTAAGTCGATTACGGCCAGTCATGATGACCTCTTTGGTTGCAGGTATCGGTTTTATCCCTATGGCCTTATCTACTGGTGTTGGTGCTGAGGTACAGCGTCCCTTGGCCTTCGTAGTGATTGGCGGTGTTATCTCCGCCAACATATTAACTCTCATGGTTCTTCCGGTTCTTTATTCGCTTTTCGGAAAACCCGTCATTTCTCAGGAGGACTGATATGAAACAGTTTATTCTAAACTATAGAATTTATATTCTTACTTTTTGTATACTGCTACTGAGTTCTTGTCAGTCATATAAACCTATGGCTCTGAACCCTGAAGAAGTCTTAAGTGATTTAGAAAAGCAACGAACAAAGCCTATTGAAGGGGAAAGCTTTAGCTTTACTGACGCCGCAACACTCATGAGTGAGAATAATTTACAATTGCAGCGAATTCAACAGACCTATAAATCATTTAAGTCAGTGTCAGATATAAAGACCCCTTGGCCTAATCCTGAATTAGAGTTCGGACCTGCTCATGGAGAGAACCTAAGTGAAAAGACAGCCAGTGCAACACAACCTTTTGTTGGTATTGGTTTCACCATTCCGTTAGGCCCACGTCTACGACGCAATGATGAGCTAAATCAATTAAAGACGCTTCAAGCGTACAATGAACAGGTTATTACTCATCGTGAACTTTATTTTGAATTGAAAAAAGCCTATGTCCGCTTTTCTTTGGCGAATAAGCTGCAGACGGTTCAGTCCGACATAAAGCAGGTCTTAGACATTAACAGGAAGTCTACTGAAAAAATGAAGGAGCTGGGCACGGTTACTAGTTTGAGTGTCAATAGTATAAAACTGAGCCAAGCAGAATTTCAACTTCAGGAGTTCAATCAAAAAATTTATTTACATACTGAAGTAAATAAGCTCTCCCGTTTACTGTCACTATCTCCTTCTTTACTTCAATCTAAGCAGACAAATAATTTGCCTAAGCCTGAAGTTACTATGGATTTAAATACCTTAAAAAAGCAGTTAATCTCTAATAGCTTGAAGCTCTCACGATCTGAAATGGATTTTCACCTCAGTGATGCAAAACTACGTTTAGAGTTGGCAGAACAGTACCCTGATTTAAAGGTAGGTTTCACTTCTGAAGATGAAGTCGGCGAAGATAAACGAACTTTTTCAATTCCTTTTAGTATTGAGTTACCAGTATTTGACCGTAATCAGCAAGCAATTGCTCAAGCAGATTCTGAAAGGCTTGAAATGATTGCTCTTTACAAAGAGAAACTTAATGATTCGCTGAGTAACTTGGAAACTTTGCACGCACAATATTTGCTATGCTTCCAAAAGTTGAGTTTTATTAAGGAGAGTCTTTTGCCTCTCGCCAAACAAAATACTCAAGATGCAGAAAGATCCTTTAAACTTGGTGCGATTAGTCCTCTCAGGTACCTTGATCTACTTGCAGATTTACAGAAACTGAATTTTGAGAAAGTTCAGCAGGAAAACGAATGCTGGATGAAACTATTAGAAATTGAAAGTTTAGTGGGGTTGCCTCTAGTAAAACTTTCTGATAAATCCTTAGCGCCTCTTAAACAGGCTCTGAAAAAGCAGGAATAACCTTATGAGTGACTGTGGCTGCGAAGTGGAAGTGAAGGACAAGGCTCAACGTAAAGTTTTGTGTTGGCTTCTTGCAATAAATGGCTTCATGTTTTTATTGGAGATAGTTATTGGCTTTTACGCCCAGTCAACTGCCTTGGTAGCAGACTCCCTAGACATGCTAGTAGATGGACTGGTCTATGGAATAGGTATTTACGCTGTTGGTAAGTCAGTAAAGAAAAAAGCAAATGCCGCTCTATTAAGTGGGTATTTTCAAGCCGTGTTGGGTATTTTGATTCTTGTGGATATCCTCCGCCGTATTTGGGTAGGCAGCGAACCGGTGTCAACTTTAATAATGGTCATGGGATTTCTTGCACTTATAGCCAATGTCACCTGTCTCGGTATGATCCGCAAGCACAAAGATGGAGATGTGAACATGAGAGCCAGTTGGATATTCTCTGCCAACGACGTAATTGCCAATATGGGAGTTATTCTTGGTGGCCTGCTAGTCTGGCTTCTTGACAGCCGCTGGCCTGATATTGTAGTTGGCCTTACCATCTCAGCCGTGATCTTACGTGGCTCCACCCTCATTTTACGCGATGCCCGTAAAGAACTGAATAAGTCAGAGACATGTACACGCTCTAATTAACATACATCCCTTATTCTTGTGTGATTTAAAATTGGGTTTATACTTAAAGTTTACGAAAAGTGTGAAAGGTATTTTTATAGGGTAGAATAGATATGCTTAATTTTATTCAATACAGACAAGTAGCTTCACTGGGGGTGTATAAATGTGCTGATTGTGATGAAATGTACCTTCATCAAAAAGAAGGTGAGTTGCCTGTCTGTAAGAAGTATCATGTAACTACTCACCCAAGGAAATATTGGAAAGCACAGATAGGTGGTCCAATATCTCTTGATAAGAAAGTAGATGACTGCTTATAATTCAAGTCAGCTTGTAGATGATACGCATGAGCTCGTCGTAGTGTTTTTCTGGATTGTCGCCTTTTATACCAGCTGTGACACAGCTTTCTAGGTGGCGGCGAACGACAACTTCTCCGACTCCACGTAGGGAGGCTTGGAGTGCGGCGACCTGAGTGAGGATATCGACACAATATTTTTCATCATCAATCATTTTTTGCAATCCTGAGACCTGACCTTGAATAATCTTGAGTCGGCGCTGAGCTGATTTTTTTGTTTTTTCGTCTATCACTTGCTTTCTCCAGTTGGGTTTAATATCAATTGGAATATAGTTCATTAATGGAAAATATCATACCCCCTAGGGGTATAGGCTTGACAATGAGCTGGTGACGGACTAGCTTTACTTATAAGACAACAGGAATCAAAATGAAAAGAACACTCGGCATATTTATGGTAGGCTTATTAGCGATAGTATTCGCTTTAGGTGATATGCCCTTGTATGCCTGTGTAAAGCAGGGTTCACTGCACATTTTAAAATCCTGCTGTGACCAAAAAGTCGAGGTTGTAGTAAAAAAAGATTGTTGCGGTTCTGAAAAAGCAACAGAGAAAACTAAAGGTCCGGTACTCAAAGAAATTTGTTGTAACTCAATTGATCATCAGCTTACTATGCCTTATACGGCAAACGGTGATTTAAAACTTATAATCTCACAGGAAACAGATTCTGGCAGCTATATCGCTTTTTATGAATCCGCTCTGGTCAACCTGATTTCACCCGAACTTGGCGGCAATAAGAGTCCGCCTGGTTGGGCATGGACAAAGCGTCCTTCCACTACACCACTATTCATTCTACATAACAGCTACCTCTGTTAATAACTTCATGACGGCATGAAGCTCGCGGCGCTTAGACGCACCGAGCCTTCATGTCTTTTTTCGTGCCGTTAAGTCGGCTCTCTATTCATCAAATGAATTTGGAGAAGAATCATGAAGCTATTCTTTATCATTATCATACTTATGGTATTTTCGGCCTATTCTGCCGAAGTATCTAATGAGATTTGTCCAGTCATGACTGACGAACGGGTGGAATCTCATATCACAATGCAATATCAGGGAAAACCTGTAGCCTTTTGCTGTAAAGACTGTCGTCGCGATTTTGCTGAAAACCCCGAGAAGTTCAGCGAAAACCTGCGCTCTTACGCTCAGAGTTTCTTTACCCGTCAAATGGCTGAGAACGAAGCCGTGAATACTAGCGCTGAAACTCACGGTCATGAAACCAACGAGGATCATGATCACAAAGCAGATCACGGGAAGCCGCAGAAATCACTTCCGGAGTTTCTGGGCCGCTTTCATCCGATCGCGGTGCATCTACCCATAGGTTTACTGCTCGGAGCGTTCCTAGCTGAGCTTTGCTTTCTAATTTTCAAAAGACAATTTTTTGAGCACGCCTCAAGCTTTATGCTGATCACAGGCTCCATCGCCGCGCTTGGAGCTGCAGCACTGGGTTGGTTATCTGCAATGCAGGCAAATTATCCAGGTGAGTTGGCCGAAGTACTCGACTCGCATCGCTGGCTAGGAATCAGCACCACAGTCTTTGCATTGGCAGCAAGTATCTGCCGCATTTTCAATCTCAAAAAGGGCTCACGTAAACTTCGAATTTGCACTCGTGTCCTACTTATTCTAACGGTGTTGCTTTTGGCAGTCACTGGCCATTTTGGCGGAACTCTAATTTACGGAAAGGATTATTTCTCATGGTAAAAATATTATACACTCTGGCAAGGGCCACTTTTATCGCGACGTGTCTACCCCTAGCTGCACAGGAGCAAAGTACCTCAGTGGCTCTGCAAGCCGCGAGCAACAATGAACAGAAACCAGTCTTTGAGCGCGATGAGCAGCTACTGAAATTAAAAAAGGAAGCTCTAGCCAACAACTCGCAGATCCAAGCTGCTTATAACAACTGGCAGTCAGAGATTTTACAGGTTGATACTGCTGGTGATTTACCCGACCCATTCGTTAGTTTCACCCATTATTTTGAAGAAGTAGAAACTCGTACAGGTCCTCAAAAACAGGCTGTAAGTCTCATACAAAAACTGCCTTGGTTTGGCAGGCTTGATCTACAGTATTCAGCTCAATCTAAAAAAGCCCGTGCAGCACAAGCGGAGCTACAAGCCAAGACTTTAAAAGTTATTAAAGAATTGGAGCAGCTTTATTATGATTTTTATTACCTTCAAGAAGCCTTGCGTATTGCGAAGGATAACAAACGTTTATTACTGTCTTTTGAACCTATTGCCAGAAATATAATAAAGACAGGAAAGAGCTCTAAAGATTTGATTAAACTACAGGTTGAATTGGGCCGGATAGAAGACCGTATAGCTCATTTAAAGCTTCGTTTCACACCACTCAAATCCCGCATAAATGAATTACTCAACCTTGATCCTGGGACTGCGATTAATTTTACCGCAAAACCCGCTATTGTCAGCTCTTTGAAATCTAAAGATCAATTGCTTCATGATATCTATACGAATAATCCACAATTAAAAAGTTTTGAATTTAAACTTAGAGCTGCAGCCGACAAAATACGGCTCGCTCAAAAAGATCATTACCCTGATTTTTCAGTGGGCGTGAAATATATTCGCACCAGCGGAGGAGATACGACTCACCCTGATGATGGGAAAGACCCCATAATGCTAACTGTTGGCTTAACGCTTCCCCTCAACCAAAAAAGGTATAATGCTTTAGAGAAATCAGCGGTCAGTAGCCGGGAAAACCTCAAGAACTCTCGTGTCGGCAAGCAGCGAGAATTAGAGCGGCAGCTTACTACGACACTATTTGAACTGCAAGATAGTGAACGTAGTTACCGACTCTATACAGACACACTACTCCCCAAAAATGCTCAGTCATTACAAATAACTCTACAAGCTTACCGCAACGGTAAGTCAAGCTTTTTGGAGTTGATCGACATTCAGCGTCAACAGCTGGATTTTGAGCATATGCAAAAAAAAGCTGAAACACGAATTTACAAACAATATGCAACGCTGAAAGAACTCGCTGCAAATGAAAATATTTATGGAGATAAACAATGAATCGCAAACAAAATATCATCGTAGGGGTCGCTTGTGGGGCCATACTACTTAGCTCAGGAGTGTCATTTTTTGTCGGTCGTGCCACTCACAAAACAGTGATTAATAACTCTTCTGTCAAGGCTACCGGAACGAATAATTCAGCCACGAAAGAGGACATCACCTGGACCTGTTCAATGCACCCGCAGATAAAGCTCAAAGATAAAGTTCCATGCCCCATCTGCGGCATGGAACTTATTCCCCTGAAAAAGGGTGGCGAACAGTTAGGTGAGCGTGAGTTGCGTTTAAGCCCCTATGCGGAAAAACTAGCAGCAGTGACAGTTAGCCCAGTAGAAAAACGTAGAGTTTCTATGACGGTTAATATGCTTGGAAAAGTAAGCTTCGACGAAACTCGACTTAAGCAAGTTAGTGCCCGTTTTGGGGGGCGTTTGGATCGTCTCTTTGTTGATTATACTGGTGTTCAGGTTAAAAAGGGAGACCACCTCTTTGAAGTTTATTCGCCAGAACTTATTACCGCTCAGGAGGAATTACTACAGGCTCTCAAATCAGCTGAAGAAATGAAAGGGTCGGACATCGCAGTGGTGCGGGAAAGCTCAGAGATGGCTATTCAAGCTTCGCGCGACAAGCTTCGCTTATGGGGGCTCACTGCTACGCAAATTCAGCAAATTGAATCCAGTGGACGCACCTTTGAGCACTTGAGTAAATACTCCCCCATGGCAGGTATCGTCATTAAAAAACACCTGAAGGAAGGGGCTTATGTTAAAGAAGGCGTACCGGTGTATTCGATCGCCGACCTCAGTAAGCTTTGGATTGAACTGGAAGCCTATGAAAGTGATTTACCCTGGTTACATTTTGCTCAATCCGTCAGTTTTGAAACACAAGCCTACCCCGGAGAGTTATTTCAGGGACAGATCAGCTTTATTCATCCTGTCCTCAATCCAAAAACACGTACGATTAAAGTACGTTTAAATGTGGATAACCGTAACGGGCGTCTAAAGCCGGACATGTTTGTTAATGCCAGCGTACGAGTACAACTTGGCCAAAGTGGTCAAATGGTGGATAGTTCACTTGCAGGAAAATGGATCAGTCCCATGCATCCAGAAGTAATCAGTGACGAGCCAGGGCCCTGTACGGTCTGTGGCATGGATCTTGTACCTGCGGAGGAATTGGGCTTTACTCAAAAAGGCGACTCGAAAATCCCTCTTGTTATCCCGGCTTCATCAGTATTAATTACGGGTAAACGCGCTGTTGTTTATGTAAAAACTAAGAAGGGGATCTATCAGGGACGAGTAATTACTCTAGGCCCTCGTGCAGGTGAAGACTATATCGTCAAGCAAGGTTTAAGTGAAGGTGAATTAGTTGTCACGAATGGAGCCTTTAAAATTGATTCAGCTTTACAAATCATGGCTAAGCCCAGCATGATGAGTCAAGAAGATCTAGCGGAATTGAAATCCATTAAATTACCACAAGATATATTAGAACAGCTTTATCCTATACAAGAAGCTTACTTATCTCTGAGTCGGGATCTTAGTCAGGATAAGTTTACCCAGGTTAAAGAATATCGAATTGAGCTAACGCAAGCCATAGAAACTTTGCAAGTCTCAAATTTAAGTCCGGATGTAGCCACCTTATTAACAAAACGTCTGCATCAGATACAGCTAAAAATGAATCATATAAGCAATAGCGAAAGCCTGAAAATTGCGCGCTTACGTTTTGAGCCCTTATCAAAACAGATGATTCTTTTAACAAAGCAGTTTGGCAGTACTCAAGCCATTAGAATCGCTTTTTGTTCCATGGCATTGAACGATCAAGGTGCTCAATGGTTACAGCTAGCTCACAAAATCGAAAACCCCTACTTCGGGAGTGGTATGTATCGCTGTGGTGAGATTCAGCAGGTCATCGGAGAAGATGATAAGTCAAATTCCTTAAATGATGATCCGCAAATCAACTCAAACAGTGAAAAAACTGAAATGAAAACGGGGCACGAAGATCATACAGAAGCACTTCCCAAAAAGGATAGTGTTTCTTCTAAGATGACTCCAGCAGATCTCGTTTTACAATCCTACTTAAGTATACAGAAAGCCCTGAGTAAAGATTCGCTACCCGCAGGCCCAGATGTCGAGGCTATTATTGATAATTTACCAAAGTTGGGCGTACCATCGTCTGAGCTTAAGACTCTAGCTCATATGCACCATAAAAAACTGGCTGCTGCTCGTGCAGATTTTGCTCAGCTTTCGAAAATACTTATTGGCCTTGCTGAAAAAAATAGCTTCTCAAGCCCTGTAAAGCAGGCTTACTGTTCCATGGCTTTTGATGATCAGGGCGCCAGCTGGCTACAAACAGCCGAGCGCATTGAGAACCCTTATTTTGGAAGCGGCATGTACCGCTGCGGGAGTATAAAAAAGAACTATACGCCAAAGCTAAAAGAGAATGTTTCCTCTAAGTCTAGTGAAGAAAAGATGGAGCATAAACACCACCAGGTTGAAGAGAAACAAGCCGCAGAACAAAAGCCTAAAAGCACCACGGGAGCACCCGAAACATTACAGGCTTACCTGAATATCCAAAAATCACTGAGTAAAGATCAGCTGCCGTCTGCAAATGACGTCGAGACTCAAATAAAAACTCTGCGAGTCCTTTTGCCTAGCGAAGATAAAATTGATTCTTTGGCCCACATGCACCACAAAGACCTTCAAGCCGCCCGTGCGGATTTCCAGGTTTTGTCTGAAATCATGATACAGCTTGCGGAAAAAGGCCATTTCAAATCCACTGTGCGCAAAGCCTACTGCTCCATGGCTTTTAATGATCAGGGAGCCAGTTGGCTACAAACTGCGGAGCGCGTTGAAAACCCTTATTGGGGTTCACAGATGTACCGTTGCGGTAGCATTAAAAAAGTTTATCAGGAGAATGAAAAATGAGTGATCCAGATAAATTAGGCCTGATTGATCGGCTGATTCGTTTCTGCCTGCTCAATAAGTTGTTGGTTTTCCTGCTGGTTGTCGCCAGTCTAATTTGGGGTGTCATGGTGGCTCCTTTCGATTGGGAGATTGAGGCTTTACCTCGCGATCCGGTTCCAGTGGATGCGATTCCCGACATCGGCGAGAATCAGCAGATCGTCTTCACCCGTTGGCCAGGCCGCAGTCCACAGGATATGGAAGACCAAGTGACGTATCCGCTCACCACGGCACTTCTAGGAGTACCCGAAGTCAAAACCGTGCGTAGCTTCTCCATGTTCGGTTTCAGTTCGGTGTACGTTATTTTCAATGAAGACGCTGAGTTTTATTGGTCGCGAACCCGTGTACTCGAAAAGCTCAATGCTCTTCCAGCGGGTACGCTGCCCGACGGTGTTAAACCTATGCTCGGACCCGATGCCACCGCACTTGGCCAAGTTTATTGGTACACACTAGAAGGTTTAGACAAAGAAGGGAATCCTACTGGTGGTTGGGATCTACATGAACTACGATCCATTCAGGATTGGTATGTACGCTACGGTCTGCTCGGTGCTGAAGGTATTAGTGAAGTAGCTTCAGTGGGTGGTCATGTTCAAGAGTATCAAATTGATGTCAACCCTGACGCGCTACGGGCTCATGGTGTGACTCTGGATCAGATATTTAAGTCCGTCAAAATGTCCAATATTGATGTCGGAGCCCGGACGATAGAGATCAATAAGGCGGAATATGTCATTCGCGGCCTGGGTTTTATAAAAAGCCTGAGCGATATCGAAAAAACCGTCGTCAAAGTCAATGAAAACATCCCCATTCTGATCAAAGATGTAGCAACGGTAAGTCTGGGTCCTGCCCTCCGCCGCGGCATACTCGATAAAGAAGGCGCCGAAGCTGTCGGCGGCGTGGCTGTGGTGCGCTACGGCGATAATCCACTCGCCGCGATTAAAGCCATTAAGGCAAAAGTTAAAGAGATCTCACCCGGACTGCCTTCCAAGGCGGTTATTGACTTCACTAAAACTGACAGTAAAACTGTTAGAACCTTTGCGGCTGAAAATGGCTTCGATGCCTATGGTGAAGACGGGAAGCTCAATCAGGACTCCTGGAAAAACTTTCTTAGCAGCGGCCAGGATCCTCCGGAGTGGCTCAAACTCAGCCAGGTTAATATTGTACCTTTTTATGACCGTTCCGGACTTATTTATGAGACCCTAGGAACACTTGAAACCGCGCTTACCGAGGAAATTCTGATCACTATTATCGTCATTTTGGTGATGATGATGCATCTACGTAGCTCTGGTATTATCTCCATCACGCTGCCATTTGCAGTGGTGCTTTGCTTCATTGCCATGAAAGTTTTCGGTGTTGATGCTAACATCGTGGCGCTCTCAGGTATCGCTATCGCCATCGGAACGATTGTGGACATGGGAGTTATCATCTGCGAAAATATTTTGAGCAACCTCGAAAAGGGTGAGAGAAAACGATCCATGTATGAAGTCGTTTTTGAGTCTACGAGTGAAGTCGGGGGAGCGGTACTAACCGCTGTGTTGACCACTGTAGTCAGTTTCTTACCAGTCTTTACCATGGAGGGTGCAGAAGGAAAGCTCTTTAAGCCGCTAGCCTACACCAAAACCTTCGCACTTATCGCCGCAGTGATTGTCGCTCTGACCATCACACCAGTGCTGGCTCAATTACTTTATCGAGCTCCATTGAAGGTCAAAAACATCCTACTCGGACGTGCTTGGAAGTGTAGCACCTGGATCCTCAACCTCTCTATTGCTGTAGGCGTTTGTTGGATCCTTTCACAGCACTGGCTGCCATTAGGACCTTCCGCAGGTGAAATGAAAAACTTTGCAGCGGTCGGCCTGCCCATTGCGGCTTTGCTTAGCTTTTTCCTGCTATGGCAATATTGCTATAAATGGACTCTACGTTTTGTTCTAACCTTCAAGACCTTCTTCCTGATATTGATCGGAATTATTCTGATTAGCGGTTACTCCGCCTGGCTCGGCTTCGACACGACTTTCGGCTGGATGCCCGAAAACTGGAAAAAATCCGAACTGTACGTCGACTTGAAACACCAAGTTCCCGGATTGCAAAAAGAGTTTATGCCCCCGCTTGATGAAGGATCTTACCTCTACATGCCAACCACTATGGTGCATGCTTCTATAGGTGAAGCACTCGATGCCATGAGCAAACAGGATATTGGTTTTAAAGCTATCCCTGAGATTGACCAAGTCGTCGGTAAATTAGGTCGTGCTGAAACTCCACTTGATCCTGCCCCCATCTCCATGTTCGAAACAGTAATCAATTACAAAGGCGAATATCTGGTCGATGACGGAGGTCATAGACTGCGCTTTAAATTCGATGCCTCCGAAAGCGACTTCATGCGCGATATCGACGGTAACGCCGTGCCCGCCGTCGACGGCAAAAAATATGTCGTTCAGGGAAAATTCATGCGGGATGAAAAGGGTAAGCTCATTCCTGATGAAGATGGTATGCCCTTCCGCAACTGGCGTCTGCCGCTCGATCCCACCCTTGACGGTAATGAAGAACGTGAAGCCTGGGGCGGTATTAACTCGCCCGAAGATATCTGGGATGAAATTATCAAAGCAGGCGAAATCCCCGGTACTACCTCTGCGCCTAAGCTTCAGCCCATTGCCGCCCGTATCGTTATGCTGCAAAGCGGTATGCGTGCCCCCATGGGCATAAAAGTCAACGGCCCGGACCTGGAGACCATCGAAGCCTTCGGAATCGAACTGGAAAAACACATGAAAAATGTGCACGGGGTCAACCCCGCAGCAGTGATTGCCGACCGAATAGTAGGCAAGCCTTATCTGGAAATCGAAATTGACCGCGATGCCATTGCACGTTACGGCCTGCATATCAGCTCTGTTCAGCAGGTGATCGAAGTTGCCATCGGCGGCAAGCCCTTAACGCGTACAGTAGAAGGCCGCGAACGCTACCCAGTTAGAGTTCGTTATCAGCGTGAACTTCGCGATAGCATAGAAGAAATTGATAATATTTTAGTTGCCGGAGCCGGTGGTCAGCAGATCCCGCTTAAGCAGCTCGCTAAAATGAATTACGTGCGCGGTCCGCAGGTGATCAAAAACGAAGATACCTTCCTTACCGGCTATGTACTCTTCGACAAGCTCAAGGGATATGCCGAAGTGGATGTGGTTGAGAATGCTAATGAGTATCTCAACAGTCTCATAAGCTCGGGTGAGCTGACTCTTCCCGACGGAGTGAAGTATCACTTCGCCGGCTCCTATGAAAATCAGATACGCGCCGAAAAGAAACTGCGTGTTGTGTTGCCATTGGCGATGTTTGTCATCTTCATCCTGCTCTTCCTGCACTTCAAAAATATTCCTAATACCATGATGGTCTTCAGCGGTATCGCGGTAGCCTGGGCCGGGGGCTTTATCCTTATCTGGCTCTATGGTCAAAACTGGTTTTTGGATGGAGAGCTCTGGGGTATTAACTTCCGCGACCTCTTCAGTATCAAGTCGATTAATCTTTCCGTCGCCGTCTGGGTCGGCTTTTTGGCTCTCTTCGGTATCGCGACTGATGATGGCGTAGTCATGGGAACCTACCTCAAGGATCAGTTTAGCAAAGAAAAACACGACGATATTCACTCCTTGCGCACTGCGGTCATTCACGGGGCTCAGCGCCGTATTCGTCCTTGCCTGATGACGACAGCCACAACGCTGCTAGCCTTGCTGCCGGTACTCAGTTCCACCGGTCGCGGCTCGGACGTTATGGTGCCCATGGCTATCCCCAGCTTTGGCGGCATGCTGGTGGTACAGCTCTCGGTATTCCTTGTTCCCTGTCTGTTCTCCATGGTGAAAGAAGTGCAGCATTATACCAAATTATCCGATGCGGCAATGGATAGGATTTTTATAGGATTTTTAGCTCTGGGTCTCGGCGGCGGCCTCTACGCTGCAGGTACTATGGATTTAACTGCAGATCCCATGTTTATCGTCATTGCCGGTCTTCTTGCATCCCTTGCAATACTCTGTTCGCTGATCGCCCTCATCGTGCTGCCCATGGACTTCGTCTACGCCGGACGACGCCTGCGTGACTGGCTGCGCGAAGATGATCCTCAGGACCCTGACGGCGGTAATGACAGTACGGAAAGCTCTTCAGATCCCGCACAAACATTGCCGTACCCGGCAGATCACCCCAACCGCGAATTGCCAACCAAGACACAGGTTATTCCCGAATTGGCAGACCAGGTAGTTCCTGATCGCCCCAGTGATTTTTCAGGCAAAATAGATAAGACTCCGACAGAAGAGGATAAAAAGGAAGTATAAAATGAAACAGAAGATTTTCAGCCTCCTGATGCAAAGCCCCGGTTACCGGCGCTTTTCCTCCCTGATGATTCTCATCTACGTCACCGGGCTGATACTCTTTTCCATTCCCGCAATTCGGGAGCAGATGCAGTGGATCAAGTCCCTGCTGCTCACCGGAATCGGTATATTCTTCACCATCGAATATATGCTCAGGGTGTATTCCTGTAATGCCGATGGAAGCCAAACCCGTCGTCAATGGATGAAAAAACCTTATTCTATCATTGACCTGCTGGCAATCGGCTCCTTCCTGCTCGGATCTTTTATGCACTTCGACCTTCTATTTTTACGTACACTGCATCTGGTGAGCGCCATGCCAGTCAAAGGAAGTAACTCCTCGACAACGGCCCTTGATAACCTGCTGGCTGCACTGCGAAGTAAAATTCATGATCTTTTCGCCTGCCTGGGACTGCTCATCAACCTGATGATTATAGCCTCTTGCGCACTCTACTGCTTTGAACACGAAGTTCAGCCGGACAAATTCAGCTCCATCCCGGCTTCACTGTGGTGGGCGGTCTCGACTGTCTCGACTGTGGGTTATGGAGACATCTACCCCGTAACCATTGGCGGTAAAATTGTTGCCGGCATTTTCGCCATTATCGGCTTTGGCTTTATTGCGCTGCCTGCAGGGATCATGACCGCCGCTTACATCGAAGCTGCGAAAAAAAGTCCACCAAGCTGTCCTCACTGTGGTCACGACCTAAAAAAATAAACACTGGAGATCCATCTACTCAAATTATTCATCAACAAAATCATGATTCACATAAACCAATTGAATGTGAATTAACTAACCAAACTAATGAAACCAAAAGGAATTAAAATATGAAAAAACTTCTACTAATTAGCTCTCTCGCCATGAGCGCATTTTTGTTTGTATCTTGCGATAAAGATAAAGAACATGCTGAACATCCCAAAGCCGAAACAACAGTCAATACACAAATTGTGGATGCAGGTTGTGGTATGTGTACCTACGACATTGACGGCGTAGAGGGGTGTGAAACTTGGGTCAATATCGATAACAAAAAACTTAAGGTTACGGGCATCGACCATAACACGCACAAATCAGGCCTGTGCAAATCTGGCAAACATAGCGCTAAAGTTAGCGGTGAAATCAAGGGCTCGGACTTTGTGGCAACAAGCCTAGAAGTCGTTAAACAACCCACTGGTGCTGATACTCATTCAGGTCATGACCAGGAAGGACACCAACACTAATATTTATGCTTAGGCTATATCTGTAGCCTAAGCATATTGATAAGGTAATAAAAGGTATCTCAAATGAAAAAATTCATTTTCGCATTATTGATTACACTAATCGCCACTTCATGCGCTTTTAACGATAGAGAGGTGAAAAAATCTAGTCCAAGAGCTTCTCAAACTCACTGCCCCATAAGCGGTGACAAGGTTGATGAGTGGGCCTATACAGATTATAAACAACATCGGATTTATTTTTGTTGTTTAGATTGTGAAACAAAATTCCTAGGAACCCCAGAGAAATATTTGATGGATATGAAGGGTAAAGGCATTGCTCCAGCTAAAATTCAAACTCAGTGTCCTGTAAGTGATGAAGCAGTCACAACAGGTAATGATTTTTATAAAAGCACTGAGGGTGAAGTGGCTGTTTGTTGTAAAAAATGCCTCAAAAAAATCACTAAAAATCCTATTCCATATCTAATGAAATTAAAACGAAATGGTGTCACGATTGGTGCAATTAAACACGAAACAACTGCACCACATGCCTGTAAAGCACACAGTCAGGATGATCACTCAGGTCACGATCACTAAATTAAAATCACAAATCTAACAAAAACAAAGGAAAACTAAAATGAAAAAACTAATACTCACACTGTTCTTAACTCTACTTGTTACTTCTTGCACAGCAGCTGAAGGTTCGGGAAAAGAAGAGAAGCCAATGCAAGCTCAAACCAATTGCCCCATACGTGGTGGTGAAATCGATAAAGAAGTTTTTACCGACTATCAGGGACAACGTATTTATTACTGCTGCCCCGGTTGCGATAAAAAATTCCTTCAGGCACCAGATAAATACCTGAACGATATGAAAGCCAAGGGTATCACGCCTGCGAAGATTCAGACGTCCTGTCCGGTGTCAGATGAGCCTGTCACCACTGGCGACGTCATTTACAAAAGTTCAGAAGGGCCTGTGGCTCTCTGTTGTAAAAAATGTCTGCGCAAAATGCAAGCTAAGCCGGTTCCTTATCTGCTCAAGCTCAAAAAACAAGGTATCACTATCGGTGCTATAGCACAGCCTGAGGCCGACAATGGTTCTGCAAAAAAATCACACTCAGATCATTCTGATCACGATCATAGCGGGCATAAGCACTAAAGCCTAAACGGCCTCACTTATCTGGGGCTATTTAGATTCAACATAAAAACAATATGAAAAACAATATAAAAAACATTCTCATTGTATTTGTGCTATTAGGAATGGTTCCTATTTATGCAGGCGGGAATGATAGCTACAAAGATTTATCCCTTGAAAATTTCACTGAAGGTTGGTTCGATGATTGGGAACATAATCATTACAGTAAAAGCCAAGCCCCTTTTGTACATTTATTTCATCTAGAGCCAGCTTTCTTAGATAGAGACCTTTTTTTAGATTATAAAATAAATAATGGACAAGAAGAGAAGGAAATTGAATATGAGTTTGAGTTAGAATGGGCTCTTACAAGCCGTATTGGTCTTGTTCTTGAAGGGCCTTATAGGATTCTTGAAGAACAAGGAGAAGATCGAGTTCGTGGCTTTGGTGATTTAGGTTTGGCTACACGCTTCTTATTACTGAGAGATTCGGATTCAATGTTGTCACTTAACGTGGGTATGGAATTCCCGACCGGAAGTAAGAGCAAAGGTTTAAGCGAAGACGAATTGGTTGTCAACACATCTTTTTCTTATTGGCAATCCTTTGGGAAGAAAGTCACTTGGAATGCTCAATTAGGCATGGAACAGGGCTTAGAAACAGAAGAAAAAACAATCACCTATGGGACAGCATTAACCTACTCTTTAAACAGCGCAGTTACGCATGACCATACAGGAAATGCTCATAATCACCAAGGTGTACATTTCCCACAAGGAATGACTAACTTTATGCTCGAGTATTCCGGAAGGAACTCATGAAGTGGTAAAGAGCACAGCTCTGAGCTGCTTTTTGGTGTGAGTTACCTACTGACAAGCTCTTGGGAAGCTAGAGCTGCCTATGAAATACCTTTGCAAACTTCCAACGAATTAGAGGACTCCACTATTCTTAGTTTAGTCTATCACTTTTAATTTAAATACGAGATTTAAATCATGAAAAAAATACTTTTAACATTGCTACTTGTCCTGCTCTTAGCTTCATGCGGAACTGTAAATAACACAGGCCAAAATAAGCACAACCACAGTT
Organism: Lentisphaera marina; assembly: GCF_028745505.1. GTDB lineage: Bacteria > Verrucomicrobiota > Lentisphaeria > Lentisphaerales > Lentisphaeraceae > Lentisphaera > Lentisphaera marina. The sequence goes on from NZ_JAQZZL010000001.1 coordinate 1,282,612, forward strand.
CTTGTAAACACTAAGGTTTAAACGGCCTTAGGAAACTAAGGCCGTTTAAACTACAACAGGAAATACTAATCATGAAGCATGAGACGTACTCAATACGTCAAAATTAAGCACTATAGTTAATTGCTAGGGCGAACTTGAACTTGAGGAGTAATTGCAACACGGGTACGAATTTCTTCGTAAATTGGAAGTTCTACACCTTCTGCAACTTCGAGAGATACTATTAATGCGTAAATAACAGCTTCCGTGAATTTTGCGGCATCTTTACGACAATTAACTTTTATTTCAAGTGTATCACCATCAGAAATAGCAATTGCCCTTTGACCTTCAAAAATTTCATGTTGAATAGTACCGTTTCTAACTGCTCTCCAGTCAGCTTCTTGTCTTTGTGTAGCAAGCTCTTCTCCAACCTCAAACCAAAGTTGAGCACTTCGATATCGTTGAGTAGAAGGTGCAACTGGACAAATTGAGCTCAATGTGACAGTGCATTTTCTCCATTCTACCTTTGCTCCTAATGAGGGCGGTAACGGGAGTTTAAAAACATGTGCATCTCCATCGGAGAGTGAGCCACTCCCTATTAAGGTAGCCCGTTGAGGCGTACAATCTAGGACTTTAGATATTTCTGGGAGACCGTATCCCATCCACCTTGCGACTAATTTTTTAATAACAGAAGCATCACCAGCTTCCTGAAGAATATATTTAAGGCTCTCGCCATGTCCACCCCATGAGCATCCATGTACCAGCATCGCTTTCAATAGCGGGACTGAGAGCTTTTCAAAGTCAACATCTGGAGAGTTTTCTTCAAAAAGATTCGCCGCAGAATCATAGCAAATAGCTGCAAGCCTACTGATAAGAGCGGCAGAGTTACTGGATCCACTGCAAAATTTGGTTTTAGAAAGTTCACCAAGAATACTGCTTGGTGTCGCCACTTTATTACCTGGACCACCACCTCTACCTTCGAGTGAAATTTGAGTATTCCCTGTGCCCATTGGTGCTGAGTAGAGTACTTTTCCGCCTGGATAAACTAAATCTGGTTTGATAGATCTTCGGTAACCACTTCCAAATGCAGAGACCGGACTAGGTAAATCAGAAGTAAATACATTTAATGAATAACCTAGATGATAAGTTTCACATTGATCATGATGTGATGAGCCCACGGTAAGGGCGTTAATACTTTCGGAAGGTGAAAGTATCTTACGGTGCCGAGTATCTTCATAGAGTGTTTTTACCACTAAAGATTCCAGCTCTTCGGGAGATAAGTTTCTTATTTCATTTTCTGTAAGTCCCGTATCTATCGGGTCCGTATGGTTCCCGGAACTAATTACAAATAAAATATTGTATTTTAGGCTAAGCCAATCAAGTAGTCTTGCTAATGGACTTATTGATTGGGCAAAATGTCTACTTGTGTCGCCTATCGATAAGTTGACAATCCTAATAGTGGGATATAAGGCACCCTCACCTCCTTCACCTTCCATTATTCTTTTTACCGCTCGATGAATGTAATCCACAAAAAGGATGTCGTCTGGGATATGCTCCATACGACTACCAGAATAGACCGGTTGCATGATTGGGCGAACGTATATAGGTCTGTTGAGAGGATGAGAATTTTCTGAGAGGTCGCCATGTACGATTAATGAAGCCATCGCGGTTCCATGTTGTCGATCTATTGCCTGATATAGTGACTCCCAGTTTTCGGGGTCATCTATAATCACTCTATCTTGAAGGAGAGTATGATTTCCTAATGGCAGGCCATCAAGAATAGCTATGAGCGGGTTGCCTACAGGTAAGGTGTGATTTCCATTTGTAAAATCTTGGACGACATCTTCTTCAACACTTTTTTTATCCGTGGTAATTTGACCTGTAGGTCGAAAAAACATTACACTTTCACACTTTAAAAGATCAACATCTGGATGGGCCATGATTTTCTTGGCTTCAATCGCCGGAATTTCACCCAGAATAGAATGATAGCCAATGGAGGCGATTGTGCTTTGAGAAAGAATACTGCCCCCCAAACGGTTAATTAATTGGGAGAGGGTAGACTCGCTTTCTTGGCGTTTTTGCTCATCCTTCCTAAACCAGAGTTCTGCTTCGAAACGGACTGCGCGCTCTGGTGTATATTCTAAATCTTCGCTCCAAGCTTCAAAAACTTCTTTTTCAGCTAAACGATCCGTTATATCCCAACGACGGATGTCTTTAAGATGTAGAAAGACATCACGAAATTTAGTGAGCCCACGCTCAAAGGTCATGTCAGGATTTGCCTGGTATTGCTGCCACAATGACAACATCTGTGATAAAGCCACACTGTTTGTCATTACAAGATAAAGGCGACCACTTAATGAGGCGCTGGGCTTTTCCGTTTTATAAAAATCTTCGTCAGGTATAATATCTTCGAGTTCTATTTCCCCCATCCATTCCAGCCCTGAAACCTTTCTAACGGCATTAGAAAAGTCGGTGATATTCCCAACTGTTTCAATAACAAGAACCTGTTCTGGATCAATTCCTGAAGCGGTTTGTTGAATTTCGACACTTCTCGCGTCAAATGAAGCTTGTAGTTGTTGAAGTATAGGAGTTAGCCTTTGACTTTGACGGCCTAAAGAAGGGCGATGAGGTCCCCTCATGGATATTTTTCGTTTTGTACGATCTGCTGTTTCCGGTCTAGGAAACAGTAGTAGTGGGCGCTCTGCCATTTTCTCTTCCTCCCTTCCTAAATGTTAGTTTGCTTTCACTGAACGTGCCGCCCAGGTTTTAAATGTTCTATTGATAATTTCTTTGATGTTTGAAGATGGCTGATCAAGCACATGATTTCGTAAAACCGTTGTTCCGAACTCCTCAATTTCAGCAAAATTTAAACCATGTAATTTTTTAGCGAGAGTGGATGGTGCATACTCCAGCCTGAGATCAGTCCTCTGCTGAAACCTCTCTATCCATTCAGCTATTCTCTGATGAGTAGGTTGGGGAAGATCCAGTCTAACTTGAAATCTTCGCCAAACTGCTCTATCAAGTAGTTCAGGATGATTCGTTGCACCGATGACCACCACATGACTAGGAAGTGAATCTATTTGCATTAAAAGTGAGCTTACGACACGTTTGATTTCTCCCGTTTCATGTGTGTCACCCCGTTCTTTGCCTAGGGTTTCAAATTCATCAAAAAATAAGACACATCGTCTTGTGCATGCATGATCGATTAATTTTTTGAGTCTATTAGCAGTTTCTCCTAGATAAGTCCCGACTACGCCTTCATAACGTACAACAAAAAGAGGTACCATTAAGGATTCTGCAATAGCTTCCGCTAAGGAGGTCTTCCCATTCCCCGGAGGCCCCGTAAGTAACAACCTATTCCTAGGTTCAAGACTATATGATCTTAGCAAGTCAGCTCGATGATGCTCTTGAACGACTTCTCTGCATATTTGCTTTAAATCATTACTGAGTATTAAATCATCGAGGCGTTTTTCTGGGATGATTTCTTGTAATAAATTATCTATTCGATGAGTTGATGTACTGGTGATAGCACTTTGTGTTGGTGGGATTTCAGCTCGTGTGTTTTTTAAAACTTCATCAATTTTATTGGCCAATACAGTATGCCGCTTAGCTCTTTCTTCAGCAATAATGGTTTCGGCCACTTTTTTAAGTCGTGTTTTATCACCGCTTAGGCCAAGTTTAATGAGGCTGACTAATAAATCTCCTCTAGCCATTATTGACCTCCAGAAAAATTTAGCCGCCCTTGGGACCGCATTTTTTTACACAGATTATCAAATTGATTACGCGCTAATTTTGACGGAGTAGTTTTGCCGTTCTCCCAGCGGTTGATTGTTGCAAAGCTAACACCTAATTGATGAGCAAGATCTTCTTGGCTTAAGTTAAGCTGCCTCCTTACTTCCTTTACAATCTTGGAGAATTCACTGGACTTTGAACTCATTTACACCTCTATAATACGGCACCTTAGTACAATGCACTGTTTCTGTTAACACTTTCCAAGAAACATAACATATGTTATATCAGGTGCAAGACACTCCCGCAATCTAATGTTGTTCATTTCATGACGGTCGTATGAAATCAGATATATATCACCTACATGTACAAAGCATTTAGCTTTTTAAATTCAGCCTCTCACGCCAATAAAGCGTGAGGGGCTTTTTACTTTTTAAACCAAAACAAGGAGAAATTCCATGATTAAGATCAGCGTATCATTTAACAAAAAGATCCCAGGTGAAGAACAGTATTCGTCACTCTGCTTTCATACAGCAATGGAACGAGAGCTCAGTGACGGATTATCAGGCTCAGATATCCAAGCTGAGATTCATCGTAGCTATCAGCTTTTGGAGAAAACTGTAGAAGCTGAAATTACTAGCTATAAGCAACGTCCGCAACTTAGTGCTCCAAACGTGCCTATGGCTACGCAAAGCCAAGCTCAGATTCCAGCTCAAACGACAAGTGTGGGCAATCCTCTAGGGCCCGGTTCTGGAGCCATTTCACAGAAGCAAATAAGCTTGATCTGTTCCCTTGCTTCTCAACTTAAAATTGATCAACATCAACTCTGTGATGAAGCGCTTCGTCATTTCGGTAAGGCGAGTTATCACGAACTCGATAAGAAACAAGGTTCAGCATTTATCGATATGCTTCAGCAGCGGAAACAATCAGCATGAAGGTCGATGTACAAACCGCTTGTGCTTTTGCTCAAATGGGAGCGTTAGCTGAAGCTCGTATTCCATGTGGTCAAGGTGGCTGGAGTGAAGAACTCGATATTTACGCTCACATGGCTCGTGACTTTGAATCTCACATGAAAGCCAAAGGCTCGGCGTACTATCCCGACTATTACCAAGCCATCGATGATTGGTATGAAGAACTCAACAAGTTTTGGGAGGTTAACAAGCACAAATACCTGGTGTTCCCCGACGGCTCTGCCAAGCGGGCGGACACTAAAACCATCGCATAAATAAAGGAAACTCAATTATGATAAAAGAATTAGAAAGCCTCAAATCAACTCAGCTCGATGCTGGCTTGATATTCTCAGGTACAAAATCAAACAAAACAATTACTGGCTACGATAAAGCAAACTCATTTACACCTAAAGAAGATCCTTACTACGTCTTTCATGAGAGTAGTCGTGATGTGATCGTTTGGTTCATGAGTACATCAGATCCAATGTATTTATTTGGTCCTTGTGGCTCTGGTAAAACCAGCCTCATTAAACAAGTGGCTTCAAAGCTCAACTATCCGGTATTTGAAATCACGGGTCACTCACGTCTCGAAACTCCAGATCTCGTTGGTCATTTGTCAGTTGAAAATGGTAGTATGGAATTCAAGTATGGGCCATTAGCACTTGCGATGAAATACGGAGGTCTTTTTCTACTTAATGAAATAGATCTGCTTGATCCCAGTACGGCTGCTGGTTTGAACACCATTCTCGATGGAGCGCCGCTCTGTATTCCTGAAAAGAACGGAGAAATTATTACTCCGCATCCTAACTTTCGTTTTGCTGCTACAGCCAATACCAATGGCGGTAGTGATGAGAGTGGATTGTATCAGGGAACGCTAAGACAAAATCTAGCGTTTATGGATCGTTTCATTTTGTGTGAAGTCGATTATCCAGAGGAGAAAACTGAAGTTCATCTTCTAGAGAAAAGTTACCCTGCATTACCTGAAACCATTAGAACTAAAATGGTTGAGTATGCGACTGAAGTAAGGAAGCTCTTTATGGGATCAAATGAAGGTTCTCAGCTCAATAGAATCGAGGTGACATTTTCAACTCGGACTTTATTGCGCTGGGCTGACCTCACACTTCGATTTCAACCATTAGCTGCTCAAAATATTAAGCCCGTTCATTATGCATTAGATCGTGCCTTAGGGTTTCGTGCTAATAGCTCAAGTCGAGCGACCTTACATGAACTCGTGCAAAGGATCTTTCCGACTGAAAAGAACTAAAACAAATAACCCTAGTCAAATTCATCACGCACAGCGGTCTCTTCCTTTACAGGAGAGGCCATTTTTCTTGCTTAAGATGAATCCCCCCTCAACACTTAAAATGAAGGTAAATATTATGAATCTCAAAACTAAACCTAAAGTATTAGAATGCCTATTAGCAGTGAATCTCGATGTACATATCTGGAGTGCTAGACGCAAACTCAGCCCTGATGACTTTACTCATGCTGAGCTCCCCCCGGAAGGCTTAGCCTCACTTGGAAGTAAAAAGATCTGTGACCCCAAGGAACTCAAGATCTTTGGCACTCTCAAGAGCCGTGCAGTGAGCTTGCTATCCAAGAGTGGAGTACGCTTCCTCGGTGGCTGGGCAATCCCTGAAGGGAAAGCACCTGACATGATCCATCAGTTAGAAATAATCGCTAAAGAATTCATTAAAGCTAAGAATGATTTTATCAGTCGTTACGATAAAACTGTTGCTGAATGGATCAAAGGGAACCCTGGTTGGGAAAGCATTATCGCGAGCTCAACTGTGTCTGCTGACTACGTGGCTAAGCGGATCGATTTTAACTGGCAGGTCTTCAAAGTTGTGAACCCTCCAGAAATCAAAGACTCCAAAGTCAATAAAGGTCTTTCAGGTGAAGTAGCTAAGCTCGGTAACACATTATTTGATGAAGTGGCTAAGCAAGCTCAAGATACCTGGAAAAGATCATATCTTGGTAAAACTGAGATTACCCGTAAAGCATTGAGTCCTCTGAAGCAGCTTCATAGCAAACTTACAGACCTCAGCTTTATCGAACCAAAGGTTGCGCCAGTCGCATTGCTTATTGCAACGGCTGTTACCAGCTTGCCTAAGCGTGGAGCTATTACTGGTAACTCATTATTGAGATTAAAGGGACTCGTGAGCCTGTTGTCGGACACTGAAGCTTTGCTGAATTACGCAAAGGAAATGATGGATGGTCGAGATCAAGAAAATGTTCTTGATAGCCTAATGAGCTCAGCACCTTCCCGTAAAACTAAACCAAAAACAAAAGAACCAGTGACCGACAAGCCGAAGCTCGTCAGTCTTGGGCTCTGGTAGGAGATCGATATGAACATGCAAAATATAATGCGCTCGCTTCCTTTGATTGCGGGCGTTTTAGGTCAAAAGTATGGAGTCAAAGTGGAAGTCGGTGGAAGCTCTGCTTATACGGATGGTGAGACTATTCATTTACCATCCTTACCTGCTGAGGCGACTGATATTCAGCTGAACTTAGTGAGGTCGTACCTCGATCACGAGTCTGCTCATATTCGCCATACGGATTTTGAGGTTCTTAAGCAGAAGAACATCACTCCATTGAAGAAACATATTTGGAATATATTGGAGGACTGGCGAGTTGAAAATGAGCTTGCTAAGCGTTACCCCGGTTGCCGCCAAAACTTCAACTGGCTTATTCATCATACTTTCGCTAAGAAGAAGTATAAGATCGATCCAGATCCCGGCATTCAAATAGTTAATTACATATTGCTCTCGGTTCGAGCCTGGGATGTGGCTGCAGTTGAGTCAAACAAAGCATTGGTGGGAGATAGTCTAGCTAAGCAATATTTGAACTTATTATGGGATATTAATACTGTCCTTAATGATGCTAAAACGCATTGTTTAAGCTCAGCTGACTGCCTGGCTTATACTGAAGAAATCGTGAAAGTGATCGAGAATCATGCTAAATGCCAAGAGCCATCAAAGAAAGAATCCAATGGTCAAGCTACAACTATATCAAGTGAGGCTGATACCGATGGTGAATCAGAGCCGAATGGTATCCCCGAAAATATATTAGAGGAGTTGCTGAGCTATGGAGAGAGTATGCTTCCAAGTGATATGGGTGAGGATGTTGCCAAACAACTCAAGGATATAAGTAGTAAAAAGACTGCAATGATTGTTGCTACTGAATCTATGAGTCAAGCAAATCATTTGTCTCCGTCTTCCTTAAGTGAAATTCAACAGGCTTCAAACGCATTGAGCTCAAGGCTGCAAGGTCTATTGCAGAGTCGTAAACTCAAGCGCAGTATGCCAGGACGTAGCGGTAAGCTTGATCCTCACAGACTGAATAAGGTTTGGTACTCAAGTAAAGTGTTTCTTCGTCATGAAGAGAATCAAGGGCTCAATACCCATGTTCATATCCTTTTGGATTGTTCCGGGTCGATGCAAGGGAAACGTATAAAGCTGGCTTCCCAAGCTTGTTATACTGTGGCGAAAGCTCTTTCCCGTATCGATGGAGTAAAGAAGTCAGTTACAGCTTTTCCTGCAAAGAGCAATGGAAATTTACCAGGGGTGTTTCCCTTGCTAAAACCAAATCAAGGTATGCATACCATGTTTGAACTAACTGCCTCTGGAGGAACGCCTCTAGGTGAATCTCTGTGGTATGTGCTGCAACAGGACTGTATGCGCTTGGAGAGTCGTAAGCTTATCCTCATCTTGAGTGATGGGGAACCTGACTTAGCTACAAGTGTGGTGGCTTCTATTAAGCAAGGTAAGCAACTTGGTTTTGAGTTTTATGGCCTCGGAATTCAACACGGTGCTTTGAAGCAATATCTGCCAGATGAGTATGAAGTCATAAATGATTTAAATGAGCTCGTTCCTGCGATGTTCAACTTGCTTCAGGGGAAGTTACTCCAGATATAAAAGACGGAGCCATCAACCAGCTAGGAGGGGAGGTATGGAGGGAAGATAGCTGATGACCCCGAGGAACATAATCATATTCAAGATCTCAACAATAACAACTCAAATAATATTAAAAAAAGGAAAATAAGATGGGTGCAAACTTTAATTATTATACTTACCGGGGAGGTAAAACAGAACTGCCTTCTCATCATAAAGAATTACAAGAAGAGGAATGTGAAACCCATGGGAATGACACCTATGCTGGCCATATAGGCATTATGCCAAGTGGTATCGATTTCGTAGAACATAAAGCTTTTGAAAACGAAGATCAAGCTCGTGAGCACTTAGAAGATAATCATAGAAAATGGGATCGAGCCATGGCCGTGCCCTTTAAAGGAACTGGAGTCGTTTACGATAAAGCCTCCCAGCTTCTAAGAGATCAAAGAAATAAAGTCACAGCTGAGTTAACAACACTTGAAGCTGATACACTTCTTAGTATTCGTTCGACCAAGTCAAAAACTATAGGTTGCAAGAAATGTGGTTCCTCGGTAAGCAGACTCTATATCACCTGTGCTGATTGTCCCGTGTGTGGTAAGCGAGAAACTTTCTACAGCAAAACGCAAGCTGAGCGTATAAAGCGCAAGCGAGACAAGCTTCGTCAACTTAACTCAAAATCATTAAAGCAAACTCAAACCATAACGACTTGCTATGTCGTTGGTGGCTGGTGTGTGGAATAGGGATTGTAAATACCTAACTCAAAAAAAAGGAAAATATCATGAGTACAAAAATCAAATGCCCGAAATGTGGTAAAGACATGTTGCAGTCAAATCTTTATCAAGTGAGTGGCACAGTCTGTGGTGGGGCCATCTTTGGTCTAGCCGGGTTTATGGCAAGAAATATCGCTACTAAAACTATAGTGACCGCAGGTGCTTCAGTAGTTGCTGGTCCTGTTGGTGGGATAGCAGGTGCAGTAGCTGGTTGTGCTGCGGGAGCTGCAGTCGGCAATCGTGTGGGTAAACATATCGACGAAGAAGTTGTTATGAAATACAAATGCATAGGCTGTGATGCTGAACTTAAGCTCTAGCTAGGCGTTGACAGTTAAGATCAAACACATATTTTAAAGAACATAATTTTAAAATTCTTGCTCCGCTCAAAATCGCCAGTTTTACTAAGAAGCAAGAACAACGGTAAGTCGTCCCCCTTTCAATTTTTGAGAGGGGGGTGGTTTACTGTGTTGTATCCTTTGAGGGGTATGATTTTGTTCTTAACGTATCTGGCGATACGCGAGCGGGCTTTGTCATATCCCTCTTTTCGTTTTGGAGGGTTGTGGCGTTAAAACCAAACACCAAAAGGACGCAAAATGAAAGATATAAAATATACATCCATCAGCAGTCTTGAATCAGAGATTAAGGATCTCATCAAAAACAAACAGGGGTTTCGAGTCCTTGACGTTGGAGGGGCCATGTCAGATAGTGTTCGTTCGATCGAGCGTGAAATCGAATCACAAAACTTTAAGTGCCGTATTTATACCGCTGGCCGAATTGCTGCGGCGGGCGGTTCGGTATTCACTGGTGTATTAGGGGTTGTGGGAGCAGCTTCAGCCATAGGTATAGCCGCCCATAACCTAGCAACTTACGATCCCGATTTTGAAATCAAGAAGCATAAAATTGACAAAGCGATTACCGTGGCTTACATGCGCTGATTTTTCAAAGAAAGAATAATAAAAGAGTCTTTCGTTAATTAGTTGTTGGGCTCTTTTTTTTGTCAAAGCTCTATTTTAAGACGTGCCAGCAATGGAGTTTAAGTGCTGTATCAAACAATGACGATACCTAGGAAGTATTCCCTTATACACCCAAAACTTTAAAGCTGTGAGCTAATGATTTTATTAGCAAACCATAAAAGAATGAAACAGATAAAACTGTAGTGATCACGATAAGATCTGCCTTGATAATGGCGCAGCTGTTTTTAAGATCCATAACTTGTCCTTTGGTTCTTTTTAAAATAGTATTTATTGTTATTTTTTAGTGTGGTGAAGTAGTTAGACCTAATGCTTCATTAAGTTCATAGCCAACGGTATTGTATTGTCGGTTTTACTGATGAAAGTACTTTGAAGTTATTGCTTATTATGAGGGAGAGTTGGTTCGAGGTCTGTCTTATAATATGTTTTTAAATTGGTAGATATATGAACTCAGTTTCGTGTTGCTATGTATTAAGATGTAAATTTAAGTTTAGGGTCCGCTAATCGTGTAACCTAATAATAGTCTTCGCCATAGAAAGGGTTTTGTTGTATTAGTCGTTTATATTTGTCCATACTCACAATAGCATTTTTTTAATAGCTCTTATTTCTTTGCTATCGATTTCCAGTTTTGAGATATAATCCAGAACTTTGTCAATTTTCTCCTGAGGGGATTTTTTTTGATCCTTATGCTTAGTCACCGCGTCAATCGCCAGTGATTGGGCATCCTCACCAATGTGGACGTAGTATTGATCGAGAATATCACTTGCCGCACCAAGTATGCTCTGGGTGACGGCTTTGGGGACTCCGGCTTCCGCACAGTGAGAAGCAAAGCTGTGACGCAGAGAGTGAAAACCATAAACAGATACAGCGCGTTTGCGACCAGGGATTTTCTGATTGGGCTCAAGACCGATCCATTTGATGACGCGCATGACGTCGTTATTGATGAGGGTAGCACCAGTATTCTTACCGTTATCATCCTCTTGTCGGTAACGAGCTGAGATGTTGGGTAAGACGTAGTTGTTAATTTTCCATTGTTTGGCTTCTTGCAGAGCGGTGTAGAGCTTCTCTGATATAGGGACTGATACATTGACGCCAGTTTTGAATTGTTTAACGCTGATGCGTCTACGATCGAAATTAACAGTGTCCCACTGAAGAAGAGCGCAGTCTTTCATACGCTGACCGCTAAACATGCCGATATAATAAAGTACCTTGATTTCAGGTTTATTAATAACCTCATATTTCTTGTCGTCTAAAACCTTTAGGAGGTTCAGTTCTTGCTCTCTGGTGAAGCATAAACGGCGAACATGATTATCTTGTTCTTCACGTCGTTTACGATGTAGTGCTGGGCTTTTGAAAGGATTCGCTCCAGGGTAATAATTATTTAGAGTTTCGAAAATGCGTTTAATGCGTCTTATCTTGCGATTGTGGGTGTCGACCGCCTGTTTCTGTTTGCGAAGCTTGTCGGCAAATTTTATAGCATCTGCTGTAGTGATATCTTGAAGCTTTGGATCGCCTTTCATAAATTTAGTGAACTCGACCCAGGTTCGTTGATAAGACTGCTGTTCGGATACTGTGGCTGGAGTTGCTTTGTCTGGATGGAGATCATAAGTATCCCAGGCTTCAGATAGTTTAAGTTGTTTACTCTCGATTCCAAAGCTGGCATGTTTGACATGAGCTGCAACAATATCAAGAGTGGGGGCGTTAATGACGGGAACCATTTCTTCGGCGCGTTCGATTGCTTCTCTAAAGTTTTTAGTCTTTAGGCTGACTGCCTTGCGTTTGCCTTTGAGCTGATAACGAAAATAAAAGGTGCCGTTATCTACCATTTGGTAAACGGTGCCAGTGCTAATCTTTTTCTTTTGAATTGCCATGTGCTTGCTCCCCTATCGTATTTTACTGTATTTATCTCAATCTATACGATCTTGGGGTACTTTCATAGTAAAAGTGGTAGTAAAATGGCAACGATTTAATAAAAAGTAAGGATATGAGATGTGTCAGGAATCTCATAAGTGGCTTGTATGAAGCTGTTTATAAATAAAAAAGCCACTTCCGAAGAAGTGGCTTTCAAGTGGAGCATAAGGGACTCGAACCCTTGACCTCATCACTGCCAGCGACGCGCTCTAGCCAACTGAGCTAATGCCCCTTTTTGAATGAGCTCACTCTAGAGAGTTATAGCTGTTTTGCAAGAGAGAAATAAAGTGAAAAGCAAAAAAAAAAGCTACTGAAAAAGTAGCTAGGGTGAAATTGTATATGAAGCTTTGTCGCTTTAGAGGTTTTCTAAGCGCTTTTTAAGAAAAAAGACTTTATCTTTAAAGCTCTGGTCGAGTTCCATCTGCTCATTGACGGCATTGCATGAGTGCAAAACGGTGGCATGAGTTCTGCGGAATTGCTCGGCAATTGTCGGGAAGGATTCTTCGGTGAGGTTGCGGCTTAAATACATAGCAACTTGACGAGGAGTCACAATTGATTGAGTACGCTTTTTACCCAGGATATCTTTGATGCCAACATCGAAGTACTCAGCCACTTGGCGAAGGATTACAGTGATGTCAAGATTGCGGTCAGAGGTGTTTTCCAATTGACCACCAAGAACTTCTCGAGCGAGAGATACGTTAACTTCGTAGCCCATTGTAGAAGCATAAGTAACTAAGCGAACGAGGGCACCTTCGAGTTTTCTAATGTGCGACTTAATATTTGACGCAATAAAATCGAGTACTTCGTTGGGGATATGCACATTCATTGAGCTACGTTTTTGACGGAGTATAGCAACGCGAGTTTCAAATTCTGGCTTTAAGACATCGACAATTTGTCCATGCTCAAAGCGAGATACAAGGCGTTTCTCTAAGCCATCTAACTCATGAGGTTGACAATCCGAAGTTAGGACAATTTGCTTGTTGAGTGAATAAAGTGCATTGAAAGTATGAAAGAATTCTTCTTGAGTTTTTGTTTTGTTTTTCAAAAACTGAACATCATCCAACAATAGAATGTCAACATTACGAAATCTTTTTCTGAAGTTACGCTGATCATTGTGTTGAATAGAGTCAATAAAGATATTGGAGAATTCTTCAGCACTTAGGTACTCTATTCTATGGTAGGGGTTGTGGCTAATGGTTTCTTGAGCAATTGCGTGAAGCAAATGACTCTTGCCTAGTCCAGAACTGCCATAGATGAAAAGGGGGTTGAAACTAAAGCCGGGTGATTCTGAGACGGCTTTTGAAGTAGCAAAGGCTAAGCGGTTAGAGTCGCCAACGACAAAGTTTTTAAATGAGTAGCGATCAGAGCTTGGGAAGTTGCTTGGAGACTTTAGTTCTTTAGTTTCTTCGGTGCTACGACGTCTACTTTTGTCAATGATTGGTTTTAGAGAAATTTTTTCTTCTTTTTGGCCCTCTACAGTGTAAAGTGCTTCGCCAAGTCCAAGAGCGTCAATGGAAATATCCGTAATTTGATCTGGTAAGTCTTGTTTGCACTCTTTTAAGCTTTCGCGGAGGAGGTTTAAGTAGTTATCGCGGATATGATCGATGAAGACATTGTAGCCTTTGTTGAGGCTGATTTTGAAAGTCCCTGATTCATCGATAGATGCGAAAGATTCTTGGAAGAATTTATTGAAGCCAGGACTGCTGATTCGAGCGCTGATTACAGGATATAAAATATCCCAAACCGCTTGGCATTCAATAGTTTCCATAAATTTTCCGTGCTCACTCACTAGTTTTTAAAAAGTCTTAGGCCATCAAAGGCTAGGCTTTTACACTAGGGTCGTGAGAAGCGCTCTTCAAGTGAAAAAAATAAGAAAAATCGAAGTAAATTTTCGACCTTTTTATCTATTCAGCTCTTGACACGCAAGAGCTTTCCAAAAATGTAATTTTCAAATAACCATTTTATTTTTATTTTACTTCTTTTTTGATGGATTTATGAACACTTTTATCAAAGTGAGCCATGAAAAAAAGCTCGTAACAGCGTAAATTATTTCAGAGTGAAAAAATTGAGAGAAAATGATGATTGAAACAGATAATTTATTAATTAATGTAGACTACGGTCTCACTAATGGACGAGTGATTCACAACTGTTCTATATTATGTAGAGACAAGAGCATATATGCTATTGGTGGCGCATCATCATTTAGAGAGGCGGTGTATAAGCATTGTCTTGATTTAAAGGATTGTTACGCGGTTCCCGGTTTTGTCGATGGCCACATCTATGGTTTTGGAAAGATTTCTTTATTAGATACGACACATATAAATGCTTTAGGCGTTATGGCGAGGGAATTGCCAGCACATGGAGTGAGTAGTTTTGTCGCAACCCTGCAGTCGACTAATCGCCCTAAATTAATTGAAGCCCTTAAACGGACAAGTGAACACATCCTTAATCAAGATGGAGGAGCTGAGGCCGTTGGTATTCATTTAGTGGGGCCATTCATTAATCCAGAGCTCAATGGACTCGTTAGAGAAGAAGGAATCCGTGCTTATTCTAAGGAGGAGTTAGAAGAGATTATTGAAGCCGCACAAGGAACTTTAAAGGTAATGACTTTGGCACCAGAAGTTGAGGGGGCTGAAGAGATTATTGAGATTCTCACAAAACACGGTATTCAAGCTTCGATGGGGCATAGTAGTGCAGATGAAAAACAAGTGCGTCGAGCGATGGAATCAGGCGCGCGCAATGTCACTCACTTATATAACTGTATGAAACCATTACACCAACGCGAAATGGGTTTGTCTTCAACAGCCTTGATTCACGAAGATTTAACCTGTGAATTGATTTTTGATGGTTATCACATTCATCCACAGATGTTGGATCTGGCTTGTCGTGCAAAAGGAGGAGATCGTATCGCCGCAGTTTCCTCTGCCAACCAAGGTACGGGATTGCCGGATGGTCAATATAAATTTGACCAAAATGAATACATCATTGAAAATCAGCATCTGCTATTACCTGATGGAACGATTGCCGGTTCAATGTTGACCCTGGAACAAGCATGGCAGAATGTGATTAATTTTACTCATATGAATCCAAAGGAAGCAATTGCTTGTTTTACGTCAACACCGAGTACATCTTTAGGATTAAGTGATCGCGGGCAACTGTCGCCAGGAATGAAAGCTGACATAGCCATATTTAACAAAGACCATGAATTACAAGCCACACTAATAGACGGCAATATTGCCTACATTAAAAATCAAAATAATTTGAGGAAGATCAATGAATAATTGGACGCCCGACTCGTGGAGATCTAAAGAAATCTTCCAACAGCCCAAATGGCCTCTAAATAAATTAGAAGAAACCTGTGCGAAGCTCGCAAAGTTACCACCTCTGGTTTTTGCGGGCGAAATTGAATCTTTGAAAGAGCAATTGGCGGCAGCATCGCGCGGCGAAGCTTTTTTGCTTCAAGGTGGCGATTGTGCAGAAGATTTCAGTTCTTGTAATGCCACCTATATAAGAGAGACAATGAAAGTTCTCTTGCAAATGGCCGTTGTGTTGACCTTTGGCGCCAATAAAAATGTTGTAAAAATTGGACGTATTGCCGGTCAATATGCCAAACCTCGATCTTCAGATACTGAAATGGTTAATGGTTTAGAGTTGCCTTCATATAGAGGTGATTGCGTGAATAGCCCTGAGCCAACTTTAGAAGCAAGAACTCCTAATCCAGATCGACTCTTACAGGCGTACTTTCATTCGACAGCAACATTAAACTTATTACGTGCCTATGTTCAAGGTGGTTATGCAGATTTACATAAAGTTCATGTATGGAATAAGGAATTTGTGGCTAATTCTTCTGAAGGTCAGCGTTATGAATCCATAGCGGCAAAAATTGATTCTGCGATTTCTTTCATGGAAGCGTGTGGTGTAACTTCAACGCAAGTTCCTCAATTAAAAAGAACCAATATTTATACTTCCCATGAAGCCTTGATTCTACCTTTTGAACAAGCGATGACAAGACAAGATACTCTTTCAGGACGTTGGTATGACTGCTCGGCTCACATGGTATGGATTGGTGATAGAACTCGACAAATTGATGCGGCTCATATGGAATTTTTCCGCGGGATTAATAACCCTGTAGGCATGAAAGTTGGCCCGACGATGGATCCTGATGAACTCATCAAGATTTTGGATATACTTAATCCGAATAATGAGGCTGGTAGAATCAACCTAATCAGTCGCTTTGGTCATGGCAAAATTGCTTCAATGTTGCCACCATTAGTTAAGCGAGTACGAGACGAAGGTCGAAATGTCTTGTGGAGTTGTGATCCGATGCACGGTAATACCTTTACTGCTGACTCAGGTTTCAAAACAAGAGATTTCCAATTTATCACCGATGAAATCAAAGGTTTCTTCGATACTCATGGAGAAGCTGGCACAGTGCCAGGGGGCTTACACTTTGAACTAACTGGAGCTAATGTCACGGAGATTTGTGGCGGAGCACAGAAAATTTCCGATTTAGATTTGGGCAATAATTATCAAACTAATTGTGACCCACGTTTAAATTGTCAGCAAAGTTTGGAACTGGCTTACGATATCGCAGAAATGCTGCAAAAATGAACTTAGCGAAGCTCAATACCTTTGTTGAATTAAGCTCCGCTGAGCTAGCTAAACAAATAAAGCCTATTGAGCTTCAGCTATCTAAACTTCAAAGGCAAATTGCCGATGAAGGAGTCCCTGTCTTTATTTTAATAGATGGTTTATCTACCGCTGGTAAGAGTGCCTGTATCAGTCATTTGGTACAAGCATTTGATCCGCGATATTATCGTGTGGCTTCAGGTATTAAGAGAAAAAATCAGATTTCTTGGTTACAGCCTTTTTGGGATGCGGGTCCCGCAAAGGGGAGTATAAGTTTTTTTGATAGGTCTTGGTACCGCATTCCCTTTCGTAAAGAAATTGCCAAAAAAGGTGAAGGTCGTGCTTATTTTGATGAAGCTCTGGAGTTCGAAAAGAAGCATTTGCTCAATGGCGCGCTCGTCATAAAAATATTTTTAAATATTTCGCAGGAAACGCAATCCGAGCGTTTAGCAATGCTTAAAGCTGATAAAAAGCTTGCATGGCGAGTCGATAAGCATGACCTCGAGCAAAATGAGGACTTTAGTCGCTTTCAAAAAGCTGCGGATGAGATGATTGAACGCTCAGATTTTTCTGAGGCGCCTTGGCATGTGATCCCTGCTGATAATCCACAATACGCTTTTTTGAAAGCTTCTGAATGCTTAGTTGATTCAATAAGTCAGTTCCTAAATGATCATAAGAAAAACCTGCCCATATCATCCTCTCTAGAAAGTTGTGATATCCCAAAACGACCGAGTTTAAAAAACTTGGATGTCAGTAAGAAAGAATATGAAAAGCAATTGCCTAAGCTGCAGAAGCGTTTACAGGAACTGAGTTATAAACTTTATAAGAAAAAACGTTCAGCCATTATTTTGTTTGAAGGCTGGGATGCCGCAGGTAAGGGTGGAGCGATTAAGCGTTTATTGCGTTACGTGGATCCACGCAATTATCGTGTGTGCCCCATAGCAGCCCCCAGTTCAGAAGATAAGTCCCATCATTATATGTGGCGTTTTTGGACACAGTTTCCCGAATTAGGAAATATACTTGTCTTTGACCGTACCTGGTATGGCCGTGTCCTCGTGGAGCGAGTGGAGGGCTTTTGTGCTGATCAAGAGTGGCAACGAGCATATGATGAGATTGCTCTAACTGAAAAACACCTCAGTAATGAAGGTGTGATTATAGTGAAATTCTGGATCGATATTGATAAAGAAACACAGAAAGAGCGCTTTGATTTACGTTTGAAGACGGAGCATAAAACTTGGAAAATCACTGAAGAAGACTGGAGGAATCGCGAGAAGTGGGACCTCTATGATGATGCGGTGAACGAGATGGTTTTTAGAACTTCACGAGAAAATGCTAAATGGAATGTAATTGAAGGCAACAACAAAAAGTATGCTCGCCTCCAAGTTTTACAGCAAACTATCAAGGCCTTCGAAGAGGCCTTGAAACGTTCTTAGCCTTGTTCCAATAAGAATTCGATTGCACCTGTTACACTAGCTGCGACCCTTTGCGGTGAACTTTGATAAATAAGTTCCCAGGCTTGGGCCTTGCGCTCTTGATAGTTCTGAGCTTGCGCCGGGTATTTGTGTAGCCAGTTAAGTCGTACCGCATGACCAATGATGACATCCATGACTAAGTAGTCATCAAATTTAAGGTTTGGGTTAGCGAGGGTGAATGAACCGATAGCACTTAAAGATTCAATGCATAAATGGCGATAATCGGGAGCAGGAATATCATTGAGCAAGTTTTCAGTCAAGAATGCAAAAGCGGGTTCACCTGTGGTCATAGAGCTGAGGACGAGCGAAGAATCTATGCAATTTGAGCTGTTAAATTTATCACCGAGGATAATTCCTTTACAGCTTTTTAAAATGGTTCTGATTTTTGGATAGAAGTTCTTCGGAAGTTGGCAGATTGCGCCATTCTGTATTCTCCACTTCTGCCAATTGGCCACTCGCGTTTGATATTCTTCGTCAATTTTAACTTGCGTGAAATCAGCTTCTTGTCCCTCACAAGTGTAGTTGATTAATTCTAAACTCTGCATGTTGCTCTTCATCTCTTTGTAAGTCGAGAGGACAAGTTGGAGACGAGTTTGAATCGCTTGTGGTGCCATGGCGACGAGGAGGTCAAAAGCTTGGCCTTGCGAGATCTCTAATTCAGAAGAGATTTGCGCCACAATTAAATGAATGAATTCACTTGTGCGAATGGAAATCATATTCTCAAATAATTCAGGATCTTGTTTAAGAGCATAGCTTAAAAAGATAATCAGTTCTTGGTGGATGAGCTCTTCTCGGCTATCGTCCCCACAAGATTGTTTGATTTTTTGAATGATTTGCTGATTATTAGTCGAGTGGGTAATAATCCCATCTTTGTTATACGAGCGACCAACAATGACCACTTTCTGTCTAACAATAAGCTCAGTAACGGCGTCATCTAAGCCGAAATGAGATTTATTTAATAAGCCTGCAATACTGCGGACAATTGACCATTTGCGAAGTTCGCAAGCATCTTGGTAGGCTTCTTCTAATAAAACTTCTAAAGGTACAGCCTTTTGCTTAGTGCTTAAATAACAGGAGTAGTTTAAGGTGTGTTTTTTAGCTAAGTGAACTAGGATTTTAGCTTGTCTGTAAAGATTTCTAGTCGTGCACAACTCATCTAAAAGCTCATCTTCATGGGGATCTTGGGCAAGGCGCTCCATGATATTTTGTGATAACTCAACTGTCTCTTCAGGGCTGTTGTCGATGTAAAAAGTCGGTTTAGATTTTGAGTTTAAAATGGGGCAATAGGAAGGTAGAGAAGGGACGTTTACAATTGCTTTTATGCTAGTGTTTTGAACAGCGTCATCAAAGTTGGCGAGCTTAGCATATTCGATTTTTGAGGTTTTTAGATCCTCTAGGAATTCGAATAAATCAAGTGAGTCATCACCTTCAATCATACTTTGCTTAATGAGGATAGCTTGAATGGCTTGTCCTTCGTCAGTCCAGTGGCGACTGATGTAGGAAAATTCAGCTTTTATTTCTTCAATCAGAATTCTATTATCAAGTTCGAGATAAAAATCTTGATGGTTTTGATATTGAGGTAAGAATAAAGCAGGTTGATCATTTATGTGATAAAGGCGTGAAGTTGCCATGGCACGCAGTCGACGTTTGGGGCGTCCACTTAATCCGAGCTTTTCGTTTGCACCCATTTTATTGAGGATTTTTGCGAGCTCATTGGGATACATGATTTTTGTGGGTTCAATCTCATCTAAAGTTTGGCTCGGGATCGATTTTTCAGCTAATTGTTGCTTCACAGAGTCCGAAACAGCAATGAGGCAAACTTGAACATCTTTTGGTTTTTCTTGTTCGCACTTTTCATGTCTTTTAAGCGGGTCTAAATCACTGAGATCCAATACTTGGGCTTCAATCATGCGTCCAAGTAAGAATAGACTCTGTGCCCATATGAGTGGTAAGTTATTATTGGCTTTGCGATCTTGCGAGTGCGGTTCTGCTTTCTCAGCTTCTACGGCATCAAAAGGAACAAAATAGAGCTCAGGTAAAAGTAATAAGCCATCTTTTTCAACGAGTAGTTGATTGAGTTTTTCTTTATATTCACGTGCTTCCTCAGCATCGTTTCTGAAGAGGGCATCAAGCATGAGATAAGTGAAAAATAGGGGCCACTCGGATTCGATGTCTTTGAAGTTTTTGAGTTCACTTGTTTCATAATGGAGTCGGTGCTCATCTTCCATGACAGTTTGGTGACCATCTAGCAGGAAGCGTTTACAGCCATAGCGTCCACCTAGTTTAGTAATGATTTCGGACCGAGTTCGTTCGCGGAGCTCGCGATCTTCTATGGCAAAGGCAGGGTAGCCAATGATACTCAAGACGGCTGCATCAACTTCTTTGGAATAAGATTCTCTTGGGAGTAAGGCCTGGAGTGTGCTACGAGAACGAGCAATCTCATCACCCATTACGTGAATTAATGAAGATTGATCCCCGTCATCGCCAAATAGATTCAATTCATCCATGGCTTCTAGGGCTGCTTTGGCCATGCCAACAGAACTGGCATTGACTTCAGCCATACCATTATTGATTTTGTGGCCACGTTCCCAGATACCAAAGTCTGGAGTTCGGTAGGCACGCCCAATGTAGTGAACAAGATTTTGGACAAAATCGACTTCGTCGTGACTGAAAATAATGCGTAAGCCAGATTTGGTCATTTGAGCGATCATTAATAAGAATATAGAGCTTGCATCCAACTGTAAATGCCCCCACTGATCATCTCCTACAACTGTTTGTCCACTCTGGGTGTCGTATTTGGCATGGAGGGCATCGAGAGGGTTTTGGCTATACTTAAATTTTTCAACTTTATGAGACTGACGAATCATCGCCTGGAGCAAGCCGCGCATGAGCTTTACCACAGATTGTTCGAGAGAGTAGGCGCGCGATTTGTTGATGCCGGACTTGCGGTATGCCATTGCGAGTCCCCATACAGCTTGAATGGTGTACACATTATCGCGTACCCAAGCATCGGTATAATCACCATGCTCATTGATGTCTGTACTAGCGGGAAAAAGCCCGGTGAGTGGATCCTGTCGAACTAAAATGGTTTTGTAGACTTCTTGGTAAAATTGATCAAGGCTTTGTGCGGTGTTTTCTGTACTCATGATTAATAATGGCTTTGTTTAGGCTAAAGTTGATTTGCTAAATCATAGATGATCTTTGTTGTTTGGGTATAAAGATTTTATAAAAATAAAACATTTTTTTAAACTCCCTGTTCAAGTATTCTTGGCATAAATAAAAATGACGAACTTCATTACAAAATTCGTCATGCGCTAAAAGGAAATGATTGAAAATTAATCGTAGAGATCAGGGAAGAATTTTCTCATGAAATTTTCTAGAGAAACAATAGTGGGCCCATAGCCATCTTTGTAGATGAAGTACTCAAGCGCCGTACACATCTCATCGGCGGTTTGAAAACGGTCACAAGGTTCAACTTGAATGGAGCGGAAGAGAATGTTTTCGAGCTCCGCAGGGAGGTCATCAGGCAAGGCATCCATATTTACGGCACCAGCACAGGCTAATTCGAAGAGTTCGGATTCATTTTCCGCATCGCGACTGAAGTTTCCTGATAAAAGTTCAAAAAGCACCATGCCTAAGGCATAGACATCAACGCGTTTATCGACCTGCTCCTTACGTGCTTGTTCCGGTGCCATATAAACAAGCTTACCCATAAGGCACTGATCATTGCTAGTAATGGAGTTAGAAAGGGCTTTAGCTATACCGAAATCAGTCAGTTTTGGTAAGCCTTCTTTTGTAACTAAAATATTGTTCGGGCAGATGTCGCGGTGGACAATGCCGAGATTATTTTTTTCACTATCACAGCGGTTGTGTGCATAAGCAAGTCCACGAGCAATTCTACTGGCAATAAATACGGCTAAGGGATAGGGGAGGGCTAGGTTGTCTTCGCGAAGACGATCAATCATATCGTGTAAGCCGATGCCATCGACGAGCTCCATAACGATAAAGTGACCGAAGGGCGCGCGCTCCAGCTGGTAAATTTGGACAATATTTTCATGGACTAAGTTGGAGACAAGTTTGGCCTCTGAGATAAACATGTCAATGAAGCGTTGATCAGCATCCATTTCTGCCAAGAGTGTTTTTATAGCAACTTTTTTACTGAATCCTTCAGCACCAAGGATTTCAGCCTCATAGACTTCTCCCATTCCACCAGCCGCAATTAGGTTTAGAACCTTGTAGTTGGTACTCGATTTTAAGACTTTTGGCATTTTTTTGTTCATTACTCGTTCCCTTATTACCCACTTTATTTAGATCAAGTGTAATTAAAAGTTATACGCTCTATAAGTGATTGATGATATTAAATGGAAGAAAACTCACACTATTTACAAAATTTTAATAATTATTCTTAGTTTTTTAGTAGGGGCAAACATTTTTATAAAAATTAGCTAGGTGTAGTATTTCTTAAAGAAACTTAAGGACCTATAAAACTATGGATATAAATGCGCTTAAAGATAAATTAAATCACGCCAATCAGCTCTATCGAACGGGAGGTGAAAGCCCTTTAAGTGATGCGGAATACGATTTTCTTTTAGAGCAGGTTAACGATGAAAAATTCAAAGGGAAAGTCGGTTACGAAATCGAGAAAAATAAAGTCGAATTAGCCGTTCCCATGGGTAGCTTAAATAAGATCAAGACTCAGGGTGAGGTTTTTGACTGGAGTAAGTCTAAGAGTATTCCTTTAGATACAGAAATATGCGTCACTCCTAAGTACGATGGTTTATCGCTTTTGGTTTATTTTTCAGATGGTGAATACAAGGGCGCTTACACGAGAGGAGATGGCATTTTTGGCCAAGATGTGAGTGAGCATTTTACTGTGAACCCACTATGTGATTTGCGATTACCGCAAGATTTTACGGGTTACTTGATTGGCGAATGCATTATGGATGAAGCAAAATTTCAGAGTAAATATAGCGAGAAATTTAAGAACCCCCGCAATATGGTGGCAGGACTTTTGAGTCGTAAAACACTAAGTCGTGAGTTGGCGGATGTTTGTTATGTTGCCTATGGTGTGCGAAGTTCGCAAATGAAGCATAAATTTGATCAAGTTGAGTTTTGTAACAAGTACATCAATGCGCAATGGAAATATAAAGTTCTCTGCCCCCTTTATAAACTTGAAGATTTAAAAGATGCCGAGTTGCAGCGAGTTTATGATTCTGAGCAGCGTTTTCAGTGTGATGGCCTGGTTTTAGAAGTGAATGATAGCGACTTATTTCATCAAATTGGCAAGGAAACAAATTCACTGAATCCCGGTGGAGCTCGTGCTTGGAAACCAGAAAGCGATGATTCGCTTCCTTCCTTGGTCAAGGAAGTCGTTTGGCAAATTTCCAAGAGCGGAGCTGCAAAACCAGTGATTCGAATTGAACCCATTGACTTGGCTGGTGTGACCATTTCTAATGTAACTGGCATTAATGCGCGTTTTATCGAAGATAGTGGAATTGGAAAAGGCGCCACCGTAACGGTTATTCGTTCGGGAGATGTGATCCCCAAAATTATCGGAGTCCCCAATGAGGTCGAAAATGTAGATCTACCTCAACAATGTCCAAGCTGTGATTCTGTTTTAGAATGGAATGAAAATCGTGTTGATTTAACTTGTCTTAACAAATCATGCCCAGCGACAAACAAGGCGGCTCTGATTGATTTTTTCGCCTTGCTTAAAGCCGATGAATTGGGAGAAGGGATTATTTCAGCATTGTGGGAAGCTGGTTATCAATCTGTTAAAGATTTATTGCAATTGACGATGGAGGATCTGTTAAAACTCGAAGGTTTTAAACAGAAAAAGGCAAAAAAAGTTTTGGATTCGATTAAAGCTTCGGTTGTTGATGTTCCTCTTCCACGTTTACAGCATGCGAGCAATCTCTTTAAAGGCTTAGGAGAAAAGAAACTCGAGCTTCTGCAAAAATATGATAAAGCGGGGCTTAAGCCAAGTTTTGAAGAACTACTAGAAGTGGATGGTTACTCCGAGATTAGTGCAAAATCTTACTTGAATTCAATTGATGCTTATTGGGAATTCGCAGCGGAATTACCTAGCTTAAAATATAAAAAGATTGCGGTGAATACGGACGGCATTTTTGCTGGTCAAACGCTCGTTTTTACCGGCTTTCGTGCTCCTGAATTAGAAGAACAAGTAAAGTCTGAAGGTGGTAAGATAGGCAGTTCAGTCAGCAAAAAAACTTCTATCTTAGTTGTGAAAGCCAAAGGCTCCGGTTCATCAAAAGAAAAGAAAGCCTTGGACCTAGGTGTGGAAGTTTGGAGTCGAGATGATTTGGAAAATAAACTCCAAGCCACAGACGAAAACGAAGTTGAAGCACCTTTAGAGCAAGTTGAATCTCAGGCTGACTTAATACAGCCCGACTTGTTTTAGGATCCACTAATCCTCTAGGGCTTCTTCATTTGGAGTGAAATAATTCTGCGTATGATAAAACGGCGTTGGGGCCGCTATTTTTTGCTATGTCGAGTTTGATTTGATTGTTTTTTATATGTGTTGATTTGATGTAAAGATCTTTGATGATGAGCTGGTTTTTAGGTAGATCAAAGTGGTGTTCTAGGGTGTTGTTATTAATTAACAAATTGATATTTCGATCGGATCCTGGAGAAAGGAGATGGAGTGTGAGTTTATAATCTTTGCTCTCATCAATTTTATTGTAGTTGATGCTTAGCGTTTCGGGATCAAATGCCATTAACAAGTCACGGCCTTGAATTTTAGGGTCTTTGACAAGGTGCTTTGGGTAGGTGTAGTTTTTAAAGCTACTAGTGATGAGCTTGTTGGCTTCTTTGCTACCAAAATTATCTTTCCTGACTAAAGACCAATTAGTTTTTATGGTTTCATTTTTAATGAGTTTTTGCGGCTTTTTTTCTACGGAGACATCAAGTGTTTTTGGCGCTTTAAGTCGTGGAAGCGTCATGTAATTAATATTTAAATTAGGCTTATTCTTTTTTAATGTTTTAATTTGTTCAGCGCTTATTTTTGTACTGGAAAGGTTAATAGTTTTTAAAGCGGGTAAATCAACAAAGGTTTTTGTGTCATTGATCTGTGTGTTATACAAATTTATCTTTTCAAGGTTCTCTAAATGACTAATGGATTCAAGACTTAGATTAGAAATATTTGATGAAGATAAGTTGAGTTCAGTAAGGTTTTTTGCCTCGTTTAAGAAATTTAAATCTTTGATTTCAGATTTAATATTACTTAAGTCAAGATCTGAAATATAGGGAGCCGTTTTCTTTAGGCTGATTTCGAGCTCTTTGGTGATGACTTTGCTTCTTAAGTTGATTCGTAATAGAGCACCCTGATCACTCACTCGAGTAATAATAGCACCAAGATTTTGTAGCTCTTGCAGTAGTTCTTCTGGAGCGGGTTTGGCTTTGTCTACTAAAATAGCGTAACGAGACTGTTCTTTAGGGACGTAGACAAAGTTTGCGAAGTCCGCACCTTGCTCAATCCATTTAAAAATAAGTTGAGCTTCAGATGTACTGAGATGGCGCCCTTTAGGGGGCATGATTTCATCTTCATCGTCACTTACAGTTAGAGTGTAGAGCAAACTATCTTTGGGCTTTCCTGCAGTGAATGATTCCTTCACAGAATCAATTTTAGTGAGATCGAGACCACCTTTTTTCATAATTCTCCCTTTGCGACGCGGGTCAGGGCCACCATGGCATTTGATGCAGTTTTGTTCAAAAAGTGGGATGAGGTCATCGCCATAAGTAAGTTTGCGATTGGAGTGTTCGCTACTTCCAAGTATTGTACTTGATATACCAAGTAGAATTGAGCTAAAAATTAATTTCTTCATACTTATGCCAAAATTTTATGGATTACGCGGCCGTAGATATCGGTGAGACGGAAATCTCGTCCTTGAAAGGGGTAAGTGAGTCGTTCATGATCAAAACCCATGAGGTGCAGGATGGTGGCTTGAAGATCGAAGACTTCAACGGGGTCAGTTCCAGTGTTGTAACCCGTATCATCACTTTCGCCATAATTAAAACCTTTTTTAACGCCAGCGCCAGCCATCCACATAGTGAAAGCGTTCGGACTATGGTCACGGCCGATCCATTGACCATATTTACCACCGCGATTCTCTCGGAAAGGAGTACGTCCGAACTCTCCACCCCAAACCACGAGGGTGTCTTCCAAAAGACCACGGGATTTGAGATCATTGAGTAGGGCAAAAATGGGGCGATCTATGTCACGGCATTTATCCACAAAGCCATTGTGGAGGTCAGTTTGTTTAGCGTTGCCATGTGTATCCCAACCCCAATCATAAAGTTGAACAAAGCGAACATCATTTTCGATGAGGCGTCTTGCCAGTAGGCAGTTGTTGGCAAAAGAAGCTTGGCCGG
This sequence comes from Lentisphaera marina, assembly GCF_028745505.1. GTDB lineage: Bacteria > Verrucomicrobiota > Lentisphaeria > Lentisphaerales > Lentisphaeraceae > Lentisphaera > Lentisphaera marina. The sequence goes on from NZ_JAQZZL010000001.1 coordinate 1,309,304, forward strand.
GGACGGCACCATAGAGGTCGCGAATGTACTGTGGTTCTTGTTTGAGGTCCATGACTTGAGGGGCCACTCGTTGCATACGGTTGGCCATTTCGTATTGAGCAATACGAGTTAAAGTTTCAGGATCATTATGCTTACTATGTTGAAATCTGTTTAAATCATTGATTGTACCAATAGTCTTCTTACGAAGGACTTCATCAATACCATTTGGGTTCTTAGAGAAGAGCACGGGTTCACCCGTACTACGGCATTTGACGCCTTGATAGACACTGGGGAGGAAACCACTTCCCCAGACACTTTTTCCTGCGGAAGGGTCTTTACCTCCAGAAGTGAGGACCACAAAGCCAGGCATATTATTATTTTCTGAACCTAAGCCATAGGAGAGCCATGAGCCTAGACTGGGACGACCAAGGAGTTGATACCCTGAATGCATGAGGATCTGTGCAGGAGCATGATTAAATTGGCTGGTGGTCATCGATTTAATCATGGTGACTTCGTCAACTATTTTTGAAAAATAGGGGAGGCGTTCGGAAACCCAAGTACCATCTTGACCATATTGTTTAAATTCGGCTTGTGGTCCGAGCATATTCGGAGTGCCTTTAGCAAAGGCTAATTTTTTCCCTTCAAGAAGTTCTTTAGGGCAAGGTTTCCCATCAAATTTTTTGAGTACGGGTTTATAATCAAACATTTCCAAATGAGAGGGGCCACCAGCCATGTGTAGGAAAATAACTCGTTTAGCTTTTGGCTGGAAATGGGGTGCTCTTGTACCACCAGGATTATTAGTACTGCGTGTGCCATCTCCAATTGACTTGGCCATGGTGCCACCCGATGCGAGAAGGCTTGCGGAAGCTCCAAGAAAGGAGCGGCGATTAAAAGTGGATTTCTTGTTCATCAATAACTCCTTAAATTTTGTTTACTGTTTCGTCTAAGTTGAGAAGGATATTGCCGATAACTGACCAGCATTCCGCTTCCTTTTTTCCAGACTTTTTCATATCGTCAAATGACTTTTCTAAAATTGCAATTTCATGATCTTCAGCATTTCGTACGAGGAGCAGGTTAAAAGCTACATTGACCTTATTTTTAAAGTCGCCCGCGTTTGCACTCATCTTTTTGCCAAGAGCTGTAGCCATTTCCATGTAAGCAGGATCATTGAGACTGACTAAAGCTTGCAGTGGTGTATTGGTTCGAATTCGGCGAGTTGTACAATTTTCACGTGGCGTCATATCAAAGGTTTCCATTGCTGGGTAGGGACTCGTGCGTTTCCAGTAGGTGTAGAGTGCTCGGCGGTATTGGTCACCGTTTGTTGGTGTATTCCAACGTGAGCCACTATAAACTGTTTGCCATACGCCATCGGGTTGGTAGGGCATGACTGATGGGCCATACATTTTTTCACTTAGTAGACCTGAAGCACGTAGGGCTTGGTCGCGAATTTGTTCAGGGCTAAGGCGAACTCGAGGGAAGCGAGCGAGGTACATGTTTCGTGGATCTTTGTTAAGTTCTGCGAGGATTACATTGGAACTTCTTTTGTATGTATCTGTGCTGACAATTTCCTTAATAAGTGATTTCATAGACCACTTGTGTTTATGCATGAAATTGTAGGCGAGATAATCTAAGAGCTCAGGATGGCTGGGGTTTTTTCCTTGAGATCCGAAATCTTCGAGAGTTTCCACTAAACCATAGCCAAAGACTTGCTCCCAAACGCGGTTAACTGCTACGCGACTGACAAGGGGGTTTTCTGGCGCGATCATCCACTTACTTAAGCCGAGTCTATTTTTAGGTGTATGTTCAGGGAATGGGTTCATTATTTTGGGCACACCAGGAGAAACTTTTTCACCATGATCTTCCCAATTACCACGAATAAAGACATGTGTATCACGTGGTTTATCGAGTTCTTTCATGATAGGAACTTGATTTCTTTTGGCATGATTGATGCGGTTCTGAGTTTGTTTAGTCTTTTTCTTAAGTTCTGCGAGTTCTTTTTTGAAATCTTTAAGTTCATTCGATGATTTATCAGCTTTTGCTAATTCAGTTTTTTCTTTGTCAACTTTATTTTGCTGAGCTTCGAGTGCTTTGATTTTCTTGTCGAGTTCTTGCTCTTTTTTACGCGACTGTTTAAGCTCAGCTTGGAGTTTAGCTACGAGTTCTTTTTCAGCTTGTGTTTGAATTAAAAGAGTGGGAAAATCATCCTGTCTATCATTATCAGCAGTATTATTAAAGAAACTCATAAATTGGAAGTATTCTTTGTGATCGATAGGGTCATAGGGGTGACTATGGCATTGAACACAGCCAAAAGACGTACCCATCATCGCTTCCCAGGTATTAACGGTACGATCCATGACGGCTGCCGTTCTAAATTCTTCGTCACTCGTGCCACCTTCAGTGTTTGTCTGAGTGTTGCGGTGGTAGGCTGTTGCGATGAGTTGATCGTTACTGGGATTTGGAAGTAGATCACCAGCGAGTTGCTCAGTTATAAACTGATCGTATGGCAGGTCGCGATTAAAGGCTTTGATTAACCAAGTACGGTACTCATGAATATTGCGATGCGGGTCTTTTTCGTAACCCATGGTATCGGCGAAGCGAGCTAAGTCGAGCCACATAGAACTCCATTTTTCGCCATATTTTGGAGAAGCTAAAAGAAAATCTACCATGTCATTATGTGTACTCTTCTGGAATCGTGCATATTCTTCTTCAGTGGGAGGCATACCAATGATATCTAGAAAAGTCCTACGAATTAGAGTGTTTTTATCTGCAGGCTCATTAGTACTCAAATTCTGTTTAGCTATTTCATGGTTAATGAATTTGTCGATATCTTGTGCGGCTTTATTGCTAGGAGGCATTTGCTCTTTAATGGGTATGTAGGCCCAGTGCTCATCCCATTGAGCGCCATCGTTGATCCAGTCTCTAATGAGTGTGATTTCCTTTTCGGTGAGAGGAGTTTTCTCAAAGGGCATTCTCTTTGAGGGATCAGCATGAGTGATCAGTTTATAGACCATGCTCTCAGTAGCTTTGCCTGGAACAATGCCAATGCCATGTTCAGTTTTACCGTAAGCTTCCTCTTTTGTAATGAGGCTGAGGCCACCAGCTTTTTTGACACCACCGTGACAGCCCGTGCAAGAACGGTTAAAGATAGGGCGTATGTCGCGATTAAAATCAATTTCGGCATAAGCACTTATACAAAGGCTTGTAGTTATTAAAATGTGATTGAAGAATTTATTCATAAGGTCAGGATTTGTTGATAAGTTAAGCTTATTATTACGGATTTGAGGAGAATGTTACATCTCTACTGCGATTAGATTGTTAATTCCTAACAATTTAATTGTTGAAATGCTACATTTTTTCATTGATTGAAGTTTTGAGTTTTTATAAATTTCATGTTTGTGAGTTTTTTAATTCCAGTTGTTGTTTAAGCGTCGGACTTCGGAGACTAATTGATCACGAACTCGTTTTGAGTAGACGTAAACTGAGCTCTCGGATAGGTTGAGTTGTTTTGCGATATCTGCAACGGGGATGCCTTCGTTCATCATGTCAAAACAGCTCATGGCGTCGGTTTTGAATTCGTTCTTTATATTATCCCATGCGGCTGTGCTGACGTGTGCCTTCCATTCTTCTTCAGCAAGGGCTTCGATTTGCGGTTGAGTGATGAGCTCAGCATCTTCATGATTTTTGATGACTTTATTCGTATCAGTCTTTTTTTTGCGGACAAAATCAATCACGCGGTTTCGACAGATTCTTGATAACCAAGTTCGGAAACGAGCGTGATTAGGATTGTATTCGTAATTGGGAATATTTTTCCAGACCTTGAGCAAAACGTCTTGAGTTAGATCCTCGGCATCGTGGTGATTGATCTTCATCGCACGAATGATCAGGTAGATATAGCGTTCGTAAATAGACGTGAACTCATCCCACGAATCCATATTATTTTGGACACGAAATAGCAGAGTTTCTTGCGTGTTGAATGCTTTTTCCATTATCGCCATAGTTAGTGTTTTTCTATAATTTACATCATGATTGTCATCTAATCTAAAAAATGAATAAAATCAAGATCTTCTAATCTTACCAACGGGGGCGCTTACTCGGATCTTACATTAAATGATAAAAAAATTAAAATTAATTTTTTGAGTACTATTTTTTAAATAGTTCATATTCTTCAAAGATTAACCCTTATTGGAGAAAATCTTAGTCAAAAATGACTTTAATGGACTTAGGTAGATCTTTTAATAAGTGTTTATCAGTCGTTTTTTCCGGGAGGTGGACGTCGGTTAAAGTTTTACAGCTTGCCAAGTAAGGGATGTGTTTGTTAGGTTCATGTCTTGGCATGATGATTACAAATCGACGAGCCTATTGATGAGCGGGACTGATTTTTGCGAGCCGTTGGCTCTATCCATAACGATCCGCTAAAGGCGAGTTGATGCGATAGTACAAGTTATTGACGTTCTTATGGGTGTGTTGATAAGTAAAAACTACTTTTGACTGGCCTTATGTAGACCACGATTTAGGTTATATATTTACTATGGAGACGGAAGTACCTTTAGTTCAAGGTTTTTCAGTTCAAGTTTACCCATTCTAGCCTTACTTGTACTTAACCCTCCAATTGTGATTCGTGAGGAGTGATTTGTTGGATGTGAGACACTAGATTTTGTGATCACTTGTTTACCATTAACAAACACCGATACTTTTCCACCATCAGCAGGGGTCCAAAGCACTCGGTAGTTGACAAAACTACTAGTCTTAATTTGGTGGCCTCTAGACTTTTTAGCCTCATAATCCCAGAAACTGATATTTTGCTTATTCTGATAATTACTAAGCATTAAAACTAAACGAAAACCATTTACGACATTTATTTCAATCCCGGTACCACTTGGATGGGCTTCACTTATTCGCGATGTAAAAGTGAGTTCAAGACCGTCTTTGAGGATCTTCTTAAGCATGCTTTTAGGGAGTTCCTGATACAGTGATATGCTGTCATAATCGCTTTGATCGTCGAGAATAATGACATCTTTATCTTGGGAGACATTTAAACCACCACTTGTTTTCCAGTGTTGTTTTGCCAAGTCCTTAGAGCCTGATAAAGTCACCTGTGCGGAGACGCTTGCAAGTAGTGTGCACATTAACAGTATTGTTGTCATACGAATATTCATATTTCTATCCTTTTTGTTTTATTGAGATGTTTTTGTTTGAGTACAGAGAACTACTTTTTAAAGCACCAGTTGTTTGGTATAGGCTGTAATTCTAATCCCGGACCGGAAACTTTAAGTTTAGGAAATAAACCATCCCAAATAGTGCTAAGCCTTAAACCTGGGTGATTCAGGCGTTCAACCGCATCTTGTCGGTAGTCGACATAATTGATCTTGAATGGATGTAGGCCTTTTTTAAGGTTCTTCACGGTTTTCCGGGAAAGGCGTCCCTAATTTTCAAGAAAAAGTATGTACTATCTCTGTAACCGTATGCCATTCTTTTGATTACTTTGATTTTATTATTCATACCTTCAAGAACACTTGTGTTTAATGGAAACTTAGAGGATGCTAAAATGCCTCGTACGTAGGGTCTTAATTTTCTCGCAAAATTTTCAAGAGGTTTTATTCCCGATTCTTTCACTTGCTTAAACCAATACCTCCAGTTATTAAAGGCTTCTTTAACTGTAGGACAAAACCATATATTTTTTAAGGCCTGCTTCATCATGTAAACAACAGCGAGAGGCTTATTGGCTTGTAGTAATTCTTGAAGTTTAATTTCTTGAGAACCGCGAAGATTAGAGTTATTTTTCAGTAATAACCAGCGTCCTTGCTTGACTACTTTTCTCGCTTTGTTGTCCTCTTTCAACTCATTAGCTCGATCTACACGAACTCGATCAATAACTTCACGCCCATATTTTGCTATTACATGAAAAAGATCATAAACGACCTCGGCGTGTGGACAGTGTTCTTTCACTTCCAAATCAAAAGATGTATTCATATCCATTGCGACTGCTTCAATATTCTGACAGTACTCACCGAGTTCTTCAAAGAAAGGTCGAATATTTTTCCTGGACCTCCCTTCTCCAATCCATAGAACCTGCTGTGTATTTGCATCAGCAATCACAGTTGCGTAACGATGACCTTTGTGTAGAGCGAATTCATCCATTACAAGCTGCCTGATTCTACTATAATCTGGCTCTGTAACTTCACGAATTAAACGGCCCTTATCAATATCCTTTACCGTTGTCCAATGTAATCCTAAAAGGTTCGAGACATGACTTATGGGAAGAATGCGGCACAAAGCTTCAGTATAATTCTTCAATCGTTTTGTCACCCTAGAATAAGGTGCTAGCCACGGTATGTGCTCAGTTCTTACTCCACATACTAAGCAGTTAACTCTACGTACTTGTATTATTAGATATGTTTTATATTCGAAACATGATAAATCACGTACCTTACGTTCGCTTATATCATGAATAGAATTGCCCATGAGGCCACAACGTCCGCAGCAAGCCGTTTTATGAGGGATAAGCTTAACTCTAAGTTTATCTCTATCTATATAAAAATCTTCAACTGCGAAACCTTGCCAAAAATTTGAAAGGAAGTTATCTGTTAACATAAGTCGTTCTCTTTATTTTGTTTAATTGTGGTAAATCAAACTTAATCATGAGAACGACTTTTTTACTAATTATTGCAAATCACGCAAATCCGTGAAGAACCAAAAAAAAGGGGGAGTGCGGATTTGTCCGCACTCCCCGATCGTTCTTAAAGATGACGTTGCTTACTGCTTGGCAGGGGACTCCACTAGGTCTCCGATGAGCTGAATTCCACCTACATACCAGTTGGTCCCCTCGTACTTTTTTGGGTTCTTCTTCATATCCGGAACCTTGTTGGGGAAGAGAATGGTCTCTTTCTTCAGCGGTTCGGGGTGAACCTGAACCGTTACGGTATGAACCGTGTCTTTAAGGTTCTCGGCAACCACCAGTCGTGCGAGGCGGTGATAGGAGCAGTACTTATCCATTCGTCTGACAACTCTGGTCTTACCGTCAATGGTAACGCTGAGTTGACCGCAGTCAGGACCAACCAGGTCATAGAAAGCGACTTGTTGCCCCTTGAAGGAGAAGGTAATGGACTCGGTTGGGCTGGACGCTTTATAAAGCTGGTCCATGCGACTAGAAAAGCGCTTGCCGATTCCACGGGTCATGTCAAGCTTCTCAAAATTCCCGGTCATGGTTGCTACTGAGAGGGGGAGGGTCTTTGCTGCTCCCCAGTGGTCCTTACTGAGTGGATCGGGCAGGGAGTGAGGGCCCACCTGGCCAGCGGCAGAAATAGCTGGCCATGAACGGGCAATTGACGCCTGGTAGAGGCCGTGGCCGCTATCGGTGTAGGGGTGAACACCATCTCCTGAGAAGATGATCTTGTCGGCGACAGCCTTAACCTCGCTTGAATCCTTGTTGAGCTCTTTCCCGGCTACCTGGCTCATTTTCCCCTTCTTCGCCTTGAAGACAACCTTGCCCTGGGCGGTTAGACGTGCCACCTCAAGCCCCATGTGGATTGAGGGGATACCGTAGTGGTCAGCAACATCTTCCATGGCACTGGCTGACCGCTGGAACTTCCCAGCTTGAAGGTTTTTAAGATCACGGCCAGCCAGGGTGTAGACAAATAAAATATCGGTCTTGGGGTCTGCCTTCCAGACTTGACGAAGGATACCATCAAAGGTTTGATGAATATTCGTGGGTGATTTATGAGTATCGTTCACTGCAAATTCAATCACTATCAGGTCGGGCTTGTGGCGAAGTACGTCGCGCTGGACGCGGAAGGCACCAAGGTCAGAGCCTGTTCCACCAATCGCTGCATGGATGCCTTTAATCTTCGCCTCTGGGTAGAGTTTTTCCAGGAACTTCTGACTTAGAACCCGGTAACCTAGCTGGGCGGTGATGGATCCACCAAAGTAGGCGATGGCGACGGATTTCCCGCTTTTAAGTTTTTCAACCACATTGGGTAGACCGTTCCGAGGGGTAGACTCAACAGCATCCCGTAACGGGTAGGCTTTTTTCGGTGCCCCCATGACGGAGATCTGAATCAGTAATGTGAAAACGATAGCTGCCTTTAACCTGTTCATCCAATTTCCTTTCATTATCAGTGGTTTTACCTAACCCGATACCCCGCCTTCCCAATTAACCCAAGCCACAGCTCCCACCACTGTCTGGTCTCAAACTGGCCACCGTCGTGTTTTTGCTGCGTGGTGGAGACGGCGATCTCTGCATTGTGTTCAGGAGCAGGGTTTACTGTCAGCGGGAGTTTAACAACAGTGCCATCGGCACGATGAAAGGTTTCGCCGCCATCGTCACTCCAGGCGTAGACGGAAGTGGGGCGCACATAGCCCTTGCCGTCGAGTCCGGAAATAACCATTCTCACATGCATACGGCCGGTTTTGTCGAAGCGTACCCCCCAACTATCGCGGCAGAAGTTGTAGAAGGGTGGCTGCCAGGCCCAGGCTAAGCGACGAATATCGCTTGGCTTGGTCGGCAGTGAACCGCGTATGGGATCGTGCAGGTAGTGTAACCACTGCGGATCGTGTTTGCGGGCCGACTGGATGAGGTCGTAGACATCGCCCCCTATGGCTTTCCACTTCTTGGTCGCAGCAGTGTAACGGTACATTCCCCAACACTGCCAGCCAAAAGCTACACTGCGACCATACAGGTAGGTCTCGTTGGTGGGGCTTTGGACAAAGCAGAAGTAGTTGAGGTAGCTTGCGGGAATGGCCTGGGGGTTGTTACGTTGGCCCACAAACCTGAATGAGTCGATGCTCTCGGGAGCGGTGGACACCCAGTACATCTGCATCGGGTAGGTGTCACTCTTTTTGTCTCGCGATACTCCCATTTTTTCCCAACTTCCGGGAATGTACTGGGTGGGATTGGGAGCGTTGTGCTGCCCCCCCATGAGGTGCACATAGCCCTGTTCGTCGACAAATAACGACCAGGCACGACATTTGGCATCGGTCCCATCGAGAATAAAATCGTTGCCCTCCAAGTAGACCTTCTGCGTTACACCGTCGGCTCCTATCTTGGTAAGGGGGACACGGTAGAGGTGTTCGTAGTCGGGCTTGTGCCAATTGGCGGCACTCGGGTATTTTTTAGCCAATTTTGCCACGATTGTCTTGTACTCTTCCACAGGCACCTTTTCCACTCCTTGCCAAGCAACGCCGGTTCCCACCTTGTAGGTGGCGCCGTTATAGTGGGCCGTGGCGGTGTAGTCGCTATCCTTGGGATCTTTGTGGCTAAAATAGTATTCATGCATCGATTGAGGTAATTTGGAGTACAGCGCCAAGGCCTGCTGATACGCCCCCTTTTCGATGAGGGAGCGCAGTTTGTGCTGCTCGCCTCCTTTCTCTGCATTTGTAACAAGCTGGGGGCCTTGTAGGTCGAGCGCCTTCATCAGTGGCTGGGCAAAGGTTCTTTCGAGGGCGTGGTTGGTGTGGGATTTTTCGGGGTCTATATCGAACAAAGCCTTGGTAAGGGCGTTGCGTAACAGTTCATCGACCCGTGGGGGATGCACCTCTCCACGGGGAACGATGTTGTCGAGCGCTTCGGTGAGAGCCGGAATGGCCTGGGCTGCACGAGATCCCATTGCAGCCAGAGCCAGTGCAGCATCGGCCCTTTCGCGTTTTGATAGCACCCTATCTGCAGTAACTACGGTTCTCAACAGTGGCACAACCTTGTCCAGCTCCGCTCCTTTATTGAGCTTGAGCAGCAGCTCGGTGGCAACCAGCCTGCAATGAGGCTCGTTTAGTGCTTTTTTCAGTTCTGGCACCAGTTGATCACTCAACGGCTGCAGCGCATCTGCACTTTTTGCACCAAACAACAACAGGGCCGTTCTGCGGGTAGAGGGACTCAGTGAGGCAATGTCGTGCACCGCTATGGCTCGACCATCCAGCACCACAACACTATCACCATGCACCTCTGGTTGCTTAGTGGGTTGAGTAATGGTGTGCAGACGGGCCACCTCTTCACCCGTTATCGCCCTATCAAACCACACCATATCGCGTACCGCCCCATCCAGCGAACCAGACTTTGCTGCCATCTGATGCCACCAAGCGGCGTCATTGCCGATCTGCAGACTTTTATTTACGGGGGTATAGGGGATACCGGCTTTTGAGGCGATCTTTTTACCATTGAGGTAGAGAGTCCCGGTGCCGGTAAAGGACTTTTTGAGGCGGGGATTCATGACCACCCCCTCCTCCTGGTAGATAGTGATATCTTTTTCGTGGTACACTTCAAACTCTTTCAAGCCCGGTCGTGCACTACGGGTCTTGGGAGCGTCGAAACGAACCCATGACACCTTTTTTGTGGAAAACATCCCATCCCACTCATCGTGAAACGTTGCCACCTCAATGCTACTGCCATCGCTAAAATGCAGCATTCCTCCCATAAAGATATCGGGTTTGTTGCGATTTACCAGTCGAATGCGGTTGAGGGCAACCTCTTTGCCGAAATCGAGCTGAATCCACTTCTCCGCATCGGGTTTTGGGCCAGCTCCCGGCCAAATAATCCAGCTGGTAGTATCGTTGCCGTCAATGGCTTTTTTTGGCTCGTAGGTTTTATTGCTCCCCGAATTGGAGGCGCTAACCGTTGCTTCAAGAGCAATGTTCGTTGTAGATGGTGAAGTGCCAAGACGTTTCTCGGCTTCAGAGAGAGTTTTGGGTTGATAGGTGTACAACAAATGGTGCCACGTGCCGATTGGCAGGTTGGGGCTACCATAGCCGTGCTCCACTCGCTTGCCATCTTTGACGCTTTTATACGACCACGTCCCCAGCTGGTCCCCTTTGCCACCGCTGACCACGTCGATAAGCTCCTGCTTGCGGATACAGAGTTGGGTTCCCACTGTGTGGACCCAACTCTCATTGCCAATGAGCCTAAACCCCATCTTATTGACCCAGCCGCTGCCGATCACCTTGGAGCGCATAAAGACCCAGCCCCCCATGGAAAACGAAGGGGTCTGGTATGCTTTGTGCGCTGGAATTTCCAGCCACTGATAGGCACCCGTGAAATTGAGTAGCCCTTTTTTTTCATCCCAGGGCACGTGGTTATTGGTGGCGTGGTTGGCGGTGGCGCTCAGGTCGCGCACCTTCGAGCCACTGATTAATTCATCGGCGGCCCAGTATCCGACCGGCTTCATAGAGAGGACCGTCTTATGCCGCTCTGCAGCCGACACTGTTTCCTTGGGGGGGGCGCAGGGGATGGTGGGGTCCAGGCCACATGGTACGGTGTTCTGGCAGCCACATAGTACAAGGACGATAAGCAGCAAGCTGGCCACCGCAGGCATGGTACTTGAGCTGCTTCCCCCCACCCAAGTGCTCGGATTTCCCTTTTGGCGAGCTTTTACGTTGTTCTTCTTCATGTGCTATCTCCTCGGTAGTGGGTTGTATTATATTCAGAAATGTAGTGAGTCAACCGGTTAATCATTAGGTTCTTTCGTCCAGTAGCCCTTGGCGGATTGTTCGCCGTTTGAACTGAATGGGTCAAAGGTGCCGGTGCCGACGGTGTCTTCGATATTGCGCCGCCGCCGGGCGTGTTGGCGACGGTATGCCATGCGTATGGATTCTCGGGATGTGGATCGGATTTCACCCCGTACCAGTACGGGGTAGTCGTCCCGGCGCGGCAGGCGTACTCCCATTCCCACTCGGTCGGCAACCGGTAGCCGTCGGCATCGGCCTTGACGCAGTCGTCGGTCAAATCCAGTTCGCCTTGACGATATACTGCATCCTTCTTTCCGGACGTGTGGTAGACCGGGTCGCGTCCGGTCAGTTCACTGGCGGCGTTGCAGAATTTGACGGCGTCGTACCAGGAGATGGTCGAAGCGGGATAGTCCGGTCCCTGGGCGTTGCCCGGGCTCAGGTCATATCCATGCTTGAGCGCCCAGGAGCGGACGGTATCGTATTCGCGGCAGGTTAGCTCCCGGTCAGCCAAGCGGAAGGCCTTGACGGTCTCGGACTGCTGTTTCTCCCGTTGCAATGTACCCGACGGGATCTCGATCATCTCCGTTTCCGCGCCCTGAACAAGTGTTCCGGTAGCCGTCAATACTGACAGCGCCACAAGTGTTTTAGCTTTTTTTTTGATTGTCTTTAGCATGTTTTGCACCTTGTTATTAAATGGTTCATATTTTTATTATTTGGCAACTTTTTCCAGCCCTGTTCGGCAAAACCTTTGCTACGGTCAGCGAGACCTGTGCCGATGCGGCTAAGGTGAATAGTAATGATATTGATATGGTAAAAAGTACTTTTGATCTCGACATTTTTAGAAATATGCTTTTGGGGTAAACAGTTTCTTGTCCTTCTTTGGTTTTCGTAAATTTCAACAAGGGGTGCAACTGGGCGGAAACCTGTGCATCTTCAATCACCGCTGCCCATGGTCCACATGCCGCGGGGATTATCCATGTTGCCGGTGCCGATGGTGGCTTCGCCGCGCATCGCCCGGACGCTGCCGTCGCAAAACAGGTAGTTCCACTGCCCGCCCTTGTGTAGGCGGAAATACTTGCCATAAGCCAAACCGTTTTGACGATTCGGGCCGTCCAGATCCGCGGAAGCTCCTTGCGGTTCGCCTAATCTTCTTCGGGCTTCTTCGCCACCGGACCATTCCGCATAAGCTTTCTCGCCCATGGCAATGGTACCCGACGGTTCCTCGATCTCGGTTACTTGACGGGATACGCCGTAGGCGCCGGCAATACCATTCGGGGAGTAACCCACGGATGATGCATTTTGCTCCCAGGAATACATCGCAGCGTAGAGACCCCGCCCGCCCCGGTTTATTAAGTAGGTGCGCCGAATCTCTATGTTGCCCCCAGGCGGGGCTTCGCGCATGTCACTGGGGCAACGCCAGATTGCCGTCGAGCCTTTGACCGGGGCTGCATGGCCCGCCATTTCAGCTTCACTCAAATTGCGACCATCGTAGGGACTGAGCAAATCATCATACGTAATCCCGTTAGAACGAGCAAAAGAATAAGGGTAATAACCATTGTTGTCGCTGGTATATTGCATCATACACAAACCGAGTTGTTTCAGGTTGCCCGCACAAGCAGTACGTTTGCTGGCGTCACGGGCGTTTTTCAATGCCGGCAGCAGCAAACTGGCGAGTATCGAAATGATGGCGATGATTACCAGTAATTCTACTAGTGAAAATTTTTTCATTTAAGCAATCTCCAAAGTATTTATTTTAACGATCTTATTTATTATATTATCACTTTATTATTCCACAATATCTCTTCGTTTTAATCCATGAATACATTAACATAAAATACTTTAATTCATGTGTTTATGATTTTTTAATTTGTTTAAAATTGTCGAATAAAGGGCAGGTCCTTACTTATGTTTTTAACGAGATGACTTAGAAATAAAGCATCTTCGATAAACTGCTCTGGGCAATCGCCCTTAACAAACTCTATCAAGATGGGGATTTCTTTTCCTTCATTTAATAAGCATTTTAAATATAAAGCTAGATCGGACTCTCCTTGCGATAAGGGATGACGATGATATTCATCTGGGTAAATTAATTCTCTCAAAGTTCCATTGACCGTATTTTTATCTTTTGAGCCGACTGTCCAGTGGTAGATATGGACTGTGTATAAACGTGGGAGTAATTCTTTTAAACCCTGCAGGGCATATGAAGTTTTGTAGCCATGAGGTGGTTGCCACGAGAAAAAGACATTGGGGTGGACTACTAAGTTGGAGAATTTGAGTGCCGAATAATTATTATTTGTCAGAGTCCCATCATGGAATTCGAAGCAAATTGCGATTTTTTTTTCGGCAGCCATTTCAGCAATTTTGAGTGTGTCTTCAACTATAGAACTTATCTCCTCTTGTGAAGAATCTTCATAGTTTTTTGTACCTGCCCAAACTCGTATGCTTTTAGCTTCTAAAGCTTCCGCAGTCAAGAGTACTTTTGAAAAACATGTTTGATTAACATCTGTAGAACCCACTCTGTAATAGCTTCCATAAGAAACGATCTCTAAACCAGTTTCATTACTAATCTTTTTTTAGTCCTTTCAGAAAAATGAATATAAAAACAAAAAAACAACGACAGGAGGCCATCACACAAATACAAAAAATAGAAAATAAACTTCTGAGTGAATTAAAAAATCACTCAGATAAAAAAGTGAAAAACACTGTAAAAAGAAAAGCCATTGAAACCTTTTTGGAAAATAATGGTTATATTAGTACCTATCAACAGGAGCAACTGTCAACCCTTTTATGAGCCGATTAATGGACACTCACGCTTGGTAGCACAATCGTTAAAGCCGTATTCTGATGTAAAAATAACCAGATTTTTTGTAGATTTAATTTTTTTGAGTTGGGTGGCGTTGATATGATTACTGGCAAGTAATGATGTACCTAATCCATTGATGAATGTTCTTCTGTTCATGTTAAGTACCTTGCATTTGTTAAATTTCATCAAGCCATGTATTAGATGACAGACAGCTTAATTAGAAATTGTTATAGCATTTTTTGTTTTTTAATAAATTTTTATAACCTTGTTAAATCGAGGATTTTTATTAAGGTGTAAAAATACAATAATCTTTTGAAATTCTGAACTGTGATCTCAGGTGTTGAAATGATTATATTAATCAGCCAAACGCTTTATTGATGCAGATATTTTTTATGTGTAAATCCATAGGTAAAGCTTACTTGTAAAGTTCAATGATTAAGCCGCAAAAATCTTCGATTCCTTTTACAGATAAAATTTTATCTTGAATAGAGACCATTATTTTGTCTTGCTTGAAACATTCCCCCAATACCCAATCTTCTTTTAAATCAAATCTTATTTCTGATGAATGATTTTCAAAAGTATGAATAACTAAGAAGGCTTTTTCTTTATTGTTGGCATATCGGATAAATATTTGGTAACCTTCAGGGTATAAGTAGCTGTCAATTCCTTTGCGTATGCACTTGGAATGTCCATCAGCAATTAAGTCTTTTATTTTGAGATAGAATTCCTGTCCTTTCTGCATAATGGCCTTTTGCTGGTCATTTAAAAGGAATAGATCTCCACTTAAGCACATTCTTCCCATAAAGGTGGCTGCCATAGAGTAATGGACTCGTGTTTCTGAGTCATCTTCGCGTAGAACTGCCCATATTTGGTTTTTACGCATGGGTATTTGCATAGCAGTGTTTGCTGCAATAATGGGAATATCCAGCCCTTCGTGGGAATCGGAAAAGCCACCCATGCTAGCTAATTCCATAAAACTTGGCTCCAAGCGGTGCCCACCAGAACTACAGACTTCTATAACGAGCTCAGGTATTTCTTCTCGCATATGTTTATAAAAGTTTTGCACACCTTCTAAATGTTGACGGAGGCCTTCACCCAAAGATTCAGAGCTGTCACAGCCCAAGCCTATGCTGTCATTGTAATCTATCTTGATGTAAGAAATTCCATTATCCTTTAGAGTCTTGACGACTTTCTGGTTAAGGTAATCATGAACTTCTTGTTTGCGGAAGTCTAAAAAGCGTCGTGAGCCTCGTTGCAGGACATGTCCGTCTACATGAATCATTAAATCTTTACGTTCAAATAGTTCTGAGCCTTCCGTGCAGTTTTCAAATTCAAACCAAATCCCTGGAATGAAGCCTTTTTCTTTTAAAGTATCACAAAGGTGCTTAAAACCATTTGGGTAGATCGTTTTACTGACATTCCAATCACCCAGGCCTTGCTGGCAGCCTGGTGTGTCGTTAAACCAGCCGTCATCCATGACTAAATATTTTACGTGAGAACTTTTTAGAGTGTCGGCAATTTTTAAAATATTTTCTTCTGAGGGGTGTCCCCACGTTGTACACCAGTCATTAAATATAATGGGCAGCTCTTTTTCTGTTTTAGGCAAAGAAGCAATGTTCTTTGTTTGAGCTTTTAATAGTCTTTGCTGAAGGTCTTCTATATTTCCTTTACAGCAGGAAATGAAAGCTTTTGGAGATGTGAATTTTTGCTGTGGTTTTAGGGTCTTTAACCAATGAGCATGTTCGCGGTCTCCTTGGCCTCCGCTGATTGATAGGAAGTCACCTAGCCTATAGAGTTCCATTTGCCAGGAGCCAGGACAGGCTAGTTGTGCTCCCCACATGACGCCGTAGTGGCGATCTTCTACTCCAATAAAGGGGAAGAAATCTTTGACAGGCATAGAGCCGACTTGTCCGAAACGCAGTGAACGTACGCCATGTCCAGCCCAGGAACGTTCAAAATTAAGGTCTTCAATGGATCTAACTTCGTGTTTGCCTTCGGCTGACCATGTACTTAGAAAACGGTGGAGATAATAAGTTCCTTTGCCGTCTTCAGTTTGGAAGGGAGAAATGTTGTCTAAACAAAAAGATGATAAGTGTTCAATTTGTATGTCCTGACTGGATTGATTGATGACTTTTGTTTGTACTTCGCAGAAATCATCAGAAAGAGAAAAACTGAGCTGGTGTTCAACTGACAAATTGAATTTTGAGTGGTTTAAAAATGTTTTTACTTTAACCTGGTGATCTTGCTTTTCAGTTATTTGATCTTTGAAAACTAGATTACTTTCGGTTGAGCGCAGAGAACTACCCGCACTGAATGAACTCGGGGCATTTTCACCTACACATTTAATCTGAACTAAGTCATGTAGTTTATACGCCGGCCATGAGCCACCAAATGCTTTTAAAATTGATTTGCTGGTTATTAAGTCGTCAATGTTTTCTCTGTGAGCAGGTATGTTCATGCCTTTAGGGTAAATACGTAAAGCAATTTGCTCTGTATCATTTTTAAAATAGACAAATTCACAGTCATGAGATTGAAATCGCGACAGTTCTGAAAAGGTTAAATTCATAGAATTCCTCTGGTATTTTGGAAATACTTTAATTAATGAAATAAGGTAGTTAATATAAAGATAATGCTTTTTATGGTAATGTTATGCTAAATTTAATTCGAGAAATTGAACTTAAAAATAATCAATACATCAGTATTGCGGTCTAAAAAACGCTGGTAGCGTTCCTCGTGATCGGCAGAAAGAGGTGCTTTTGAATAGATGTCATCAGGCTTTAGACCGAGCAGGACTAGTAGTTTGCTTGTGTCGATTTGTGCGGCAAAACCATTTTGTTCACGCCATTGATGGTTGCCTAAGAGGACAGCTATGCATGAACGATTGAAAATAGGGCGTATATCGCGATTAAAATCTATCTTATCTGCGAGGAGGTTTGTAGAAAATAATGTTCCCAGCAAGGCTATGGGGAGAAAGTGTTTGGAAGAATTAATCATATATAAATACGGCCTCTACTACGATGAGATTGGAATTGTTGGTTTAATGTTTTGTTGAGTCTTTTTATCTTTAGGGTAATTAGCATTATTTTCCTTGAGATAAGATATGAGCTTTTGAGCTAGACTTTTAGCTTTTTCCGGATGTTGATGGAGCAAATTTTTACTTTCTCCCAGGTCCTCGTTGAGATTGTACAGTTCCCAGGTGTTGGAATCGTAGAAATACATAAGCTTCCAGCCATTTTCACGAATAGCTGACTCAGGTCCACTATGTAGCCAGAAGTTGGGTTCATGCCAAATAAATAAGTCCGGACGTATGTCTCCCTTTTTATCACTGAGAAGATTGGTTATATCATAACCATCAAGCAAAGACGGATTAGGGTGTGTAGTACCTGCTATTTTTAGGAGGGTGGGCAACCAATCCTGGTGAATGTAGGGACGATTATCGATGCGACCGGGTACTAGGGGAAGATTTTTTTGGTGAATCAATGAGAGGTCTTGTTTTCCCCATGCGACAAAGTTTGGTGATCGATGACCTCCCTCTAAAGCATCATTTTTTAAGCCTTTGAGAGGTTTGTTATCCCAGAGGCCACCATTGTCAGCTGTCCAAATGATGAATGTGTTTTCGGCTATTCCGCGCTTTTTGAGATGGTTCATGATATCTCCAAGACTTTTGTCAGCTCCCTCAATAAGAGTAGCGTAAGCCAAATCCTGGCCGCTGAGGTTTGGGTAGTTTTTAGCAAAGCGTGGATCAGTCAGAATTGGGGTATGAATTGCGTAATGTGAGACATATAGAAAGAAGGGGGTTTTGTTGTTTACCGCCGTATCAATTTCAGATTTGGCTGCACGTGTAATAGCCTCGGAATAATGAACTTGTTCGCCATTTTTATTGATGTGGTAAGCATCTCTACCACCATGATTTTTGCCTCTGGGAGTACCGTTGTGATCCGCATAGTACTTGTGTTGAAAACCTAAATTCAATGGGTCGGCTCCAAATGAGCCCTTGCTGCCGAAGTGGGCTTTGCCAATGCACGTGGTTCTGTAACCAGCTTTTTGTAAGAGGGATGGAAGTAAGACGTCTTCTTTTTGAATTCCCTCATTATCCTGTTCGGCGGACAACATGGTTTCACTGTTTTTGCCATTAGTCCCAGTTATAAAAGTAGTGCCGTGATTAACTGGGTCCTGACCAGTTAAAATACTTATTCGTGAAGCGGAGCAGACACAGGAAGC
This sequence comes from Lentisphaera marina, assembly GCF_028745505.1. Lineage (GTDB taxonomy): Bacteria > Verrucomicrobiota > Lentisphaeria > Lentisphaerales > Lentisphaeraceae > Lentisphaera > Lentisphaera marina. Next base: position 1,327,737 of record NZ_JAQZZL010000001.1, read on the forward strand.
CGAATAAGCATTGGGGAATGTTACCCCCATGTCCGCAAGCTTTTCCATATTGGGGGTTTTAAAACGATCGTTAAGTTTCGTGCGCTTGGTCCACATAGCTTCAGAGCTGTCTTGCCAACCGTAATCATCGGTTATGAAGAAAATAATATTTGGTTTATTTTCATTATCCTGTGCCGATATAAATGAGGGCAAGAAAAGGACTAAGAGTGCGATTGCGTATTTTAGGTTCATGGACTGTTCTCTTGTTAGTGTTTGCTTATTAATTGATTTAATACTTTATGCTTGGAAATAATTGTTAATTCTAAATAGAAAAATTGCGTAGATACTACAATTATTTCAATGAATGAAATTTATTTTTCAGTGAGTGTATTTTTAAGTGATCATTATTAATTCCAGGAATTGTTTAAGCGGCGAACTTCAGCGATGAGCTGACCTCGAACTCTTTTTGAGTAGACCTAGACTGAGCTCTCTGAAAGGTTGACATGCTTTTGCTATAGGTACCAATGGTGTGGATGGCGCCATTCACTGTTTGTTGGTGATGGGAGAGAACAGCCAGTGGGCACTGCAGCGAGTAGGCCCCATTTCTGGATACAGCGTACTTCATGACGATAGCGCCTCTAGACAACTTACCATTATCGTTTCCATAACTTTTCCAGTAAAGATAGGCATTTTCACTGCTGAGCTGGTACTTGGCAAACAGCTGGTGCCTTTTTGGGGCGTTTCGCTCTTCCAGCGTGAAAAGCATATTTGAACAGTTTAGGTGGAGAAGAGTATCTTTTGACAGCATTTTACCGTAGTCAAGCCCCTCTTTTTTGCTGTAGTGCTGAAAATAGTTGGGAGCAACGAAGTAACTCCAGGACGGTTCTTGGGTATTGACCGAACCAGTATGGCTATGACCGCATGTTTCCAAATCCACGTTTAGCATGAAATCAGTCATCCGGCTGGGTTCTCCAGCACATAACGATTGCGCCGAAATACAAAACAGTAGTATTAGCGACTTCGATAGAAATGACCGTAATACAAGTCCGTGTTTTAGATTTTCTTGTTTCATATAAAGCATCTCCTAAATTGAGTCTCTACAAGGCTATGGTTAAACTGTTGTGAACGTCGTGTCGTAAGGCAGTTCACTGCCGGGTGTTCAAAATTTGGTTTCGGCACCGCCGTTTTGAGCGTTACGGACGGGTGCGCTTGCTGTCAAGAATGTCGTTAAGCATCTTTGTCATTGACACAACGCGCTCACGCTCTTTATTTATAATATTATGATAAAACTATGCATGACAGAGTTTTTTTGGTAACCAAGGTTCAGTTTTGATACTTTGTTTTGCAAGTTCAACAAAAAGTTCGTTGACCAAAGAATTATACTTAGGGTCATAAAACAAATTTTGTTTTTGGTCTGGGTCTTTATCCATGTCAAATAAAAATCCATACTTACATGTAAACATATAAGAAAAATAGTATTTGTCTGTACGCAAAAACCTTACACGTTCATTGTAAATACTTTCGTCATATTCTGCATAACAATTTTCTCGTATAGACTTTTTTTGTTGATTTAGTACATCTTTTTGACTAACTCCTTGGATGTCATTTGGTACCTCTATTTCTAAGAGATCTAAAATGGTAGGTAATAAATCGACTGTTGAGTGGAGTGCATCTGTCACTTGTTGAGATATACCAGGGCCACACCACAAGGTCGGTATACGGTAAACTCCTTCATAGGGAAGTGCAGCCTTTCTCATTAAACCATGATCCCCCATATAGTCACCATGATCAGAAAAAAATAAGATGATTGTGTCGTCATAAATATTTTCATTTTTCAGTTCAGTGATTACTCTTCCAATATTGTGATCGACCATGGAGATCATGCCATAGTTTTTTGCGATCATTTCTTTTAGAGTACCGTCTTTTAAACCATGTGATTCGTAGAATTTTTTGAAAAACAAAGGCTCGTTTTTATTAATAGTTCTGCTAATTGCTTTAACGCATAATTTTTCAGCCAGATACATAGAATACCAAGGTTCTGGTGGACTAAATGGATGATGTGGATCTGGGAATGAACACCATGAAAAAAAAGCTTTACTTTTGTCTCTGTCTTTAATGAACTTGATGGTTTCGTTAGCGATCTCTGTGTTGTAATGTTTGCTTTCGTTAATATTTGTACACCAAACCTCTTCATTTATACCAGAGTCTTTTAATGCATTAATTCTCAAATAAGAATCTGCATCTTTTTCACTTAATGAATTACGGTGATCTCCAAAATTATAATGGCCATGTCCCCCCACAAAAAATATTTTATCTAATCCATGGTTAGGTGATTCAGTAACAAAACGCAGTTCGCAACCGGCAGACTCTTGCGATACGAGCCTTCCTAGCTGGCACAAACTGTCCCGCACCGCTTTGGGATAACGACGTATAGCCAACCCTCCTCCTGATGCAGGTTCAAGTTCTACATTATTATGAAATTCTATGTTTTCGTAAATCATTTTATATAGTAATCTTTCCTTCGGCACCTTGAACTGTGAGTGCGGTGGCCATTGCTGCAATTGCGATTGCTTTCTTCACTTTCTCGAGATGTCGAGAAAACGCTATTTCTGCCCAGATGGGTTTATGGTCGGATAAAGGCTTCTTCAGTTCGATGATGCCACCGTCTGTTGCCTTGGCTCCAGCCGAGATGTTGTACAAGATGTGATCGATAACCCCGAGGTTTCTTTTCGTCGGATTCTTAGCATGGTAAGTAAACTCCTTGGAGACATCGATCTTCAGATCGTTCCACGTTGCTCTAAAGCCTGCTTCCAAGATTGTTTTCATGGCCGCATCGCCGATGTTGTTGTAATCCCCAACAACTATAACCCTCTTTATTTTCTCTTTCGGCAGAACCTTAGTTGCAAGGCTATAGGCATGACCATTCGTTGCGCCCGACTCACAGATATGTAGCGAGTAAAATGCGAATGAAACTCCATCAATCTTAGTCACAGCTCTGACAACCGACGCGGGATTCCACCCACGACCCGTGAGTTTGTGTTCTTCAGTACCTTCTAAAGGAGTCCTGCTGAGAATCGTCTTGTACTTATTTTTGTGATTTGCCGAAGATACTGTGCCCACAAAACAATACTGCATCCCCAGCACCTTGCCGACACGAGCAGTCCAATCACCATCTGGCGCTTCGATAAAACCAATGATATTCAGCTTGTATGGCTTTAACATCTCACCAATCTGTTCTGGGGTCGCGCTTTTGCTGGACTCAATGTTGTAGGCAGCAACACGAATAGTAATGGGTCTATAAGGCGCAGAAGCGGCAAGACAGAGTGTCGCTCCGCACAAACATAAAACAACAATGAATGCTTTTTTCATATCAATTGATTCCGTTTCTTATTTAATACTCATTACTTTCCTTCCTCTCACCTTTTGCATGTCGGCTCCAAACCGGCTTCGCCTTCCTGCCAGGAAAATTCCTTTGGCGTGGTTATGTCGGCAGTCCGCCTCATCTCGCCACCGTCAATTTCAAAAGCGTAACCGTCGTTGTCGGAGACGGCCAGTCCCTCGGTCTTGCCTTTGATGGTCATCTCCAGAAGCGCCTTCGCCTTGGCTTTTTGCTTGCCGATCGTCAACTCCGTCGGTTGCGTAGCGGCGACGTATTCCACTTCCGTGCCGTTCACGAAGGTCAGGTTTATTCTGGTTTGACCGTCCTTGAACTCCTTGGTGAAGCCGGTGACGCGTTGGTTAAAAGTCTCGCCTTGGGGGATGGGCACGAGAACGGTGACGACGGGCGTGTCGCCCGAAAAAGTGGCGTACAGATCCACGGCGGGGGTATAGCCGCTGACCATGCTGGGCGCGGCGTTGGCCCAACCACGCCAGGGATATTTGTCGCCGAAATACGTGTTATACCTGACTTTGCCGGGGACAGCGTGCAGGAAGGCCAGGTTGACGTTTTCGGGGTTGGCCGTCAGGACCCTTTGGGCCTGGTCGTCTACCTTCATGTGCTCTCTGCGAAATCCGGGGCGCAACGGATGTTGCTTCTTGTCCTTGTCCGCGAAAAAGCGGTTGGGGGTTAGGTCGGGCGCCGGAAAGTGCCAAAGCTGGTTCAGTTCCCGAGGTGTTTGGCCGTCTTTGCGTTTAACCCAATCGGTGACGATCCAGACGTTGACACCCCGCAGGTAGATGACCTGACGGGTGTGGGTGGCCTCGAATTGCTTATGCGGAACGTCGTTGTGTTTCTTGGCGGCGGCGAGTTGGACGGCGATCTCCTCGTCGGTGGCGCCGTATTTTTTGGCGTGCTCGCGGACTTCATCGGCGTCCATGGGTTTGGCGTTCTCGAAGGTCCGGGTCCAGTGCCCCTGGACGAAATCGAAGCTGCCCGAGGTGTGCCAGGGCTGATTGGGGATCGTGGTTTTATAGCCGGTGTTATGGTATCCGGGCAGTTGCCCGCAACCATCGATCATCAGACTGTTGGCGGTCCATGGATTGTGTTCGCCTTTGTACTCCCAGACCCACAGGCAGTCTTTTTTCTGATCGTCGGGAAGATGACCGACCTGATACGGCCCCGACTGGCGGTCAACCAGCAGGTGACGGCCGTAGGCGGCAAGCTCGATGCCGTTGTTGTCGGGATGGTTATGACCTGCTCCCGGGCGGCTGCTTTTGAAGAACAGGGTCGAACTGTCAGGCTTCCAGCCATCGCGCATCATGTAGTACCCGCTGTAGGGAAACGCAATGGAGGTGTAGGTGGGTGCGCCGAGTTTTTTCTGGTTCTCATACAGCATGGTGTCCAGGATTTGGGCGGTGAGCGGGTCATAGAAGGTGTCGCCTGGCTTGTTGGTCTCGCGCATGTCGCGGCCGTAGCTGTTGTTGCCGACCGACGGCATGGTGCCGGAAGCCATCCGCAAGCTGTTGAACAGGCGCTTGCGCCGAATACCCGCTTGGTGAAGTTGTTTAACCCAATCGGGTTTGTCATGCCCTTCGAAAATTTCGGCGATGCTTTCGTAGTTATGGAACAACCCGGCGTTGTAGTTAAACGATTGCTCCAAGTCGCCGCCGTCGGGAAGGATAAAACGGGCGATGGCGCCGTTCTTCAAGCGGTCGATTCCCAAAGCCTCCCAGGCGTCGGCTTCCCGGAGGGACGACATTAACTTGCCCAAGCGCGCCAGGCTTTTTGCCATATGAATCTGCTGATTGCCGACGAAATTGCGGGGATCCTTCAACTGCTTTGCGATGTCGTCGGTGACGGCGAAGATCACCATGTTGGCCAAGGTGCGGGAGGGGATGGTCTCATTGAGGTTGGCGCCTTCAGGTAGCTTGGCGGAGATCTGACGGATCACATCGAGCCAGCCTTCGCTGTAAAGGCAGAAACCCATACCGAAATCCCAGGTGGTGGGGGCGTGATAGCTGTTTGGCGCGGCGCGGCCGGCGTTGTCGAGATTGTCGAATTCGGTCTTGGCGTTGGCGGCGAATTTCTCCTTCTCGGCAAACCATTCGGCGATGGCCTGGGTATCCTTCGGCGCTTTGGGTGGACGGAACTTGACGCCCGGCAGCTTCCGCAGGCGTTTGACGAGAATGTCCCGAAATGTCTTAAGCGCTTCGTCCGGCTTGCCGGCACGTTGCAGCTCGATCACGGCCTTGACGGCGGGATCATTCGGGGCGAGCAACGCCACCAACTCGGCGGCGACCGCCGCCAAATCAGTGTGGTCGTACCGCGGCTTGACAGGTTCTCTTTCCTTTGGCGGCGCCAGTTCTTTCTCAGCGATTACAGTCGCCAACGGCGGACAATCGAAGGCGGACGACGCCAGGCGCAGGCCAACATCGTAAATACGGTAGGCCGGCGGCACCGGGCTACGGAAGTCGGCGGTGACGTCGTTGTCCAACGCCACCGAACCGCCGCGCTGCACGCGCCAGTCGGCCTTTTCCCAGTAACGGTTCCAAGTCCATTCCGCCACATTGCCGTGCGTGTCGTAAAGGCCGAATGGATTGGCTTTCTTCAAGCCGACCGGGTGCGGGCTGACGTCATCGCCGCGGGCGTCGGCGATGGTGTGCCATGCGTATGGATTCTCGGGATGCGGATCGGATTTCACCCCGTACCAGTACGGGGTCGTCGTCCCGGCGCGGCAGGCGTACTCCCATTCCCACTCGGTCGGCAACCGGTAGCCGTCGGCATCGGCCTTGACGCAGTCGTCGGTCAAATCCAGTTCGCCTTGACGATATACTGCATCCTTCTTTCCGGACGTGTGGTAGACCGGGTCGCGTCCGGCCAGTTCACTGGCGGCGTTGCAGAATTTGACGGCGTCGTACCAGGAGATGGTCGAAGCGGGATAGTCCGGTCCCTGGGCGTTGCCCGGGCTCAGGTCATATCCATGCTTGAGCGCCCAGGAGCGGACGGTATCGTATTCGCGGCAGGTTAGCTCCCGGTCAGCCAAGCGGAAGGCCTTGACGGTCTCGGACTGCTGTTTCTCCCGTTGCAGTGTACCCGACGGGATCTCGATCATCTTCGTTTCCGCGCCCTGAACAAGTGCTCCGGAAGCCGTCAGTACTGACAGCGCCACAAGTGTTTTAGCTTTTTTTTTGATTGTCATTAGAATGTTTTGCTCTTTGTTAGTAAATGGTTTATATTTTATTATTTGGCAACTTTTTCCAGCCCTGTTCGGCAAAACCTTTGCTACGGTCAGCGAGACCTGTGCCGATGCGGCTAAGGTGAATAGTAATGATATTGATATGGTAAAAAGTACTTTTGATCTCGACATTTTTAGAAATATGCTTTTGGGGTAAACAGTTTCTTGTCCTTCTTTGGTTTTCGTAAATTTCAACAAGGGGTGCAACTGGGCGGAAACCTGTGCATCTTCAATCACCGCTGCCCTTGGTCCACATGCCGCGGGGATTATCCATGTTGCCGGTGCCGATGGTGGCTTCGCCGCGCATCGCCCGGACGCTGCCGTCGCAAAACAGGTAGTTCCACTGCCCGCCCTTGTGTAGGCGGAAATACTTGCCATAAGCCAAACCGTTTTGACGATTCGGGCCGTCCAGATCCGCGGAAGCTCCTTGCGGTTCGCCTAATCTTCTTCGGGCTTCTTTGCCATCGGACCATTCCGTATAAGGTTTCTCGCCCATGGCAATGGTACCCGACGGTTCCTCGATCTCGGTTACTTGGCGGGATACGCCGTAGGGGCCGGCAATACCATTCGGGGAGTAACCCACGGATAATGCATTTTGCTCCCAGGAATACATCGCAGCGTAGAGACCCCGCCCGCCCCGGTTTATTAAGTAGGTGCGCCGAATCTCTATGTTGCCCCCAGGCGGGGCTTCGCGCATGTCACTGGGGCAACGCCAGATTGCCGTCGAGCCTTTGACCGGGGCTGCATGGCCCGCCATTTCAGCTTCACTCAAATTGCGACCATCGTAGGGACTGAGCAAATCATCATACGTAATCCCGTTAGAACGAGCATAAGCATAAGGGTAATAACCATTGTTGTCGCTGGTATATTGCATCATACACAAACCGAGTTGTTTCAGGTTGCCCGCACAAGCAGTACGTTTGCTGGCGTCACGGGCGTTTTTCAATGCCGGCAGCAGCAAACTGGCGAGTATCGAAATGATGGCGATGATTACCAGTAATTCTATTAGTGTAAATTTTTTCATTTAAGCAATCTCCAAAGTATTTATTTTAACGATCTTATTTATTATATTATCACTTTATTATTCCACAATATCTCTTCGTTTTAATTCATAAATACATTAACATAAAATACTTTAATTCATATGTTTATGATTTTTTAATTTGTTTAAAATTGTCGAATAAAGGGCAGGTCCTTACTTATGTTTTTAACGAGATGACTTAGAAATAAAGCATCTTCGATAAACTGCTCTGGGCAATCGCCCTTAACAAACTCTATCAAGATGGGGATTTCTTTTCCTTCATTTAATAAGCATTTTAAATATAAAGCTAGATCGGACTCTCCTTGCGATAAGGGATGACGATGATAATCATCTGGGTAAATTAATTCTCTCACAGTTCCATTAACCTTATTTTTATCTTTTGAGCCGACTGTCCAGTGGTAGATATGGACTGTGTATAAACGTGGGAGTAATTCTTTTAAACCCTGCAGGGCATATGAAGTTTTGTAGCCATGAGGTGGTTGCCACGAGAAAAAGACATTGGGGTGGACTACTAAGTTGGAGAATTTGAGTGCCGAATAATTATTATTTGTCAGAGTCCCATCATGGAATTCGAAGCAAATTGCGATGTTTTTTTCGGCAGCCATTTCAGCAATTTTGAGTGTGTCTTCAACTATAGATGCTATCTCCTCTTGTGAAGAATCTTCATAGTTTTTTGTACCTGCCCAAACTCGTATGCTTTTAGCTTCTAAAGCTTCCGCAGTCAAGAGTACTTTTGAAAAACATGTTTGATTAACATCTGTAGAACCCACTCTGTAATAGCTTCCATAAGAAACGATCTCTAAACCAGCTTCCTTACTAAGCTTTTTTACATATACGGCTTGATTGAAATCACCAGGTTTAACATGGCATTTAGCATTCCACTCGACACAGGCTAGCTCTGTTTTTTTAGCAAGAGAGATGACTTCCTCCACGCTATGTTTGGCGAGTGCTATTGAACATAATCCAGTATTAATCATTAGGCTCTCCAGGCTAAAGAAGCTGGCTCAACTGAGTAAAGTAGGGCTTCTTCACGTGACCAGCGCTGAAAATCGGCTATAACAAAATCGGCCAAACGTTTAACTTCATCATTAGCACTACCTGCTATATGACTCGTCATGTGTATATTTTCTAAGGCATAGAGTGGATTGCCAAGAGCGGGCGGTTCGGGATATTGGACATCGAGTAATGCGGTTAAATCTTTTCTTGTTTCAAAAACGTCTACCATATCGTCTTCATTTACTTGAGCACCTCTGCCTGTATTGATAAAAGTCGCTCCTTGACGCATGGAATTAAAAAGAAATTTACCTATAATTTTTTTGTTATTTTCTTTATCAGCTAAGTGATTGCTTACGACATAAGCCCTGCTAAATGCTTGCTCTAAAGTCACAAACTCATCTATACCAAGTTTTTTTGCCTCTTCAGCAGTATTATCGTGATAGTCACAACAAGCGATAATCTTGAGGTTAAAAGGCTTCAATAATTCAATTAATTTTTTACTTACAGCACCAAGCCCTATAAGGGCAATGGTTTCTCCATAAACGCCATTTCCTACGGTTATTTGACTTTGTTGCCACGGACCTTTTTCGCACTGACGACTATTTTGGTAGAAATTTTTACATGATAATAGGATTTGAGCCAAGCAAAACTCAGCTACAGGAATGGCATTGGCCTCGACAGCATTGACTATTGATATTCCTTTTTTGAAGAATTCTTTGGCAAAGTAATTAACCGAGCCTGACGCACAGAACACAGCTTTGAGCTTCGGCATCTGTTCGATTTGTTGACTCGTAAGTTTAAGCATACCCCAAGTTGTGAAGATAACTTCGATTTCAGATAAATTCTGCAATTCCTCAGCTATATTTGCTGAGTTAATTCTAATGGGATACATATCCGTTATAGCTCTTAAATGGGCTAGCCTCTTATCACCATAAACATAATCAACGATGTTTGAATCATAAAAATTGACATTATCAGCCATGATGACAGCTTTTCTTAAAGCCTTCATGCTATTAGACCTCATCTTTTGTTGATTTTAAATATTTTCTATAGAGCATAAGCCCAATTGAAAAAATGACTCCACCCACAAATAAGAAGCATAAGCGACCACTCAATTCATTGGGGATCAACATGCCTAATAAAATAAAACCACCAAAGACCAAGCACATGAAACCAAGCATTTTATATTGCATGCCATCTTGGTGTTTTACATCTTCTAAATCATGGTCAATCGGGCGCGCCATATCTTCAAAAAAGACATCGACTTGTTGAATAAATTCAGGGCTTGATTTCTTGTAAAATATTGAGGTCATAAAAAACCAACTCACACTTACCACAAAAACTATTATGGTGATGAAAATATATTGAATATCGGCTTGTTCGGCAGCATTTAGTGGCGCCGTTTCTGAAAGTATTTTTAAGGCGAGCTCATCAGAATAAAGCATTTTAGCGAAGGCTCCCGTTATAAGACCAACTAAAACAGTACTCCACGCTGACCAAGAGGGAGTCTTTTTGTACAAAATACCTAGAATAACAGGTATCATAAGTGGCATTAGGATCATGCCATTCAAGACTTGAAAAATATCAAATAAATTCATTTCGCGAAGTTTATTAAACGCGATGGCAATAAGGATAATAATCAAACCAAAAACGACGGTAAATATCCGACCAACTAATAGTTGTTGCTCGCCAGAAGAATCTTTATTAATATATTTTAGATAGACATTCCTTACGAAGTATCCAGCATTTCTATTAACGGCGGTATCCATCGATGACATGGCGGCGGCAAAGATGCCACAAATCAATAAGCCCATCATACCTTGGGGAAGTGTTTTAAACGCCATGGCTAAAAAAGCGCCCTCAGCAGGAACTTTCATATCCGGAAAAACTGCGGTCATATCTGGGTAGACCACTGCGGCACATATTGCAGGTAACTGCATAATCGATTTAAGCGGAATGATAACAATGATCACCGCCATCATGATAACCATTTTACGCACTTGCTTACCATCCTTAGCCACTAGGTACTTAAAGCCTTCACCATTGAGATCAATCGATATTAAGGTTAAGGTTAGAAGTGTCACCGCCACCCAGAGTAGTAATACCACTGGACGAGTATTTACTGTGAAGTCAAAATGACGATCAGGTAAAACATTGTGTAAGTTTGAGACACCACCTATTTCAGGTAGGTTCACACTAAAATACACAACGACTAAGACAGTTAAAAACATCAGTAAGCCTTGCACAAAATCACTTGCAGCCACGGCCCACTGCCCCCCAAACAAAGACATTACAGTCACAATTGTGGTCATTCCAATAATAGTCGTGTTTGTATCAATAGATAAGGCACTGGCGAAAAATACCGCCACGGCATTTAGACCGACTCCCCCCCAAAACAAAGACATGGGCATAACGAGGTAGACATACATTTGTTCAGACGCTAAACCAAATCTTTTATATACCGCTTCAAGAGATGTAATAACCCGCATTTGGCGAAAGCGAGGTGCTATGAACCAAAGCACGGGAACGGCTATGCCACCTGCAATCCACCAAATACCTGGGAGCAAGAATCCCGTCTGGTAAACTTTGGCGGCAGCCGCAGTAAAGCTCCATGCACTTATACTTGCCACAATAGCAGACATACCAGCTATCCACCATAACATATTACCCCCACCTCGAAAGAAATCGCTAGCATCACTATTGATGTTTTTAAATACTTGACCTATACCCATTATAAATACAAGGTATAAAGCAATCACTACCCAATCCCAGCCGGCTAATGTGAATTCTATCATAATTCTCCAGTATATTAATATTTATTATAAAGAGTATAATAATCATCACGATTAGATCAATAAACAGATTTATTTAAATATGAATACTTGTATGTAAATACATAATATTAAGTTATTTATGTAAGTACAAATAAAGAAAAATTATAATAATAAACTAGCCTTATGGAAAGTTAGCCCCATCTGAAATGACAGGAGTCAAGTACAATTGTCTAATAGGGTCTTGCGGGTTTTTCATGCGGAGAAAGAGTCTCTCAATGGCTTTGTTCGCAATCGATTCAACTTGGATATCGACAGACAAGGGCCTGGGGTGTAAATTATCCAAGATATAATCATTGTTCACTCCAATAATGCATAGTTTTTTGATATCCATTATTGGATGCGCTAACAAAATTTGGTGTAAGCCGATTGCTACAGTGTCTGAAGTTGTGAATATGGCCGTAGGTAAAACTTCTTGCTTGCTTAATTTTTCAACAGCATTGTAGATCTCGATGAAATTTGGCTTATGCCCCCTTGGAGATTCGTCTTCCACAGAAAAACCACTATCTGTGTAAGTCACTAAGCCTGCAGATCTACATCGCTTCAGGAATGACTGTTTCCTTACGCCAATTTCTTCACCTAAACATGCCACCGTTTTATGGCCGTGTTTAATAAAATAGTCCGCCGCTAAATCTCCAATCACACACTCATAAGTTACATGATCAAAGTAATCAAATTTTTCCGTGGACCCCATCACTCTAACACAGGGGAGTGACCTCAATTTTTGCAGTAATTTCAAATCACTGAGATCAAGATTAAATAAAATGGCGCCATCAAGTTTATTTGGGATACTCTCCCATGACTGGTTTTTTGGCAGGTTTTTTATGATCAAATTAAAGTCTTCTTGATTTAAAGCCTGTTCGATTCTTTGCAAGAGTCTGTGGTAGACTGGCGCATGTAATAAGTAGGGTTCCAGCTGAGTAAGAACCGCTATTTGTTTTTGTAGGTAACGCTTCGGTCTTCGTCTGGGTGCTCTATGTCCCTTTCTTTTATGAACAGGCTGTATTTCATAAGCCAATTTTTCTATGGCTTCTTTAACCTTTTTTACCGTCAGGGGTTTTACGCTACTATCGTTATTAATAACTCTTGAAACAGTTGGCTGAGATACCCCAGCAAGCACAGCAACATCTTTTAATGTTACTATATGGTTTTTCTTCTTATTTTCTTCTTTATCCATTGTATACCATCTTCACATAGCTAAGAGTCAAGACATATTATAAAAGAAGATCTATTTTTTAACAAGCCCTAAGTCATTCAAAACTGAGCTTTGACTCTGGATAATCGTACATATAGACGTATATTTTCTCGCTTCAGTATTACGGCCTCATATGCGTCATAATACTGCTTCAATGTTACCAACGGGAGCGTTAGTTCCATTCTTACACTAAATGATGAAAAAATGAAAATTAATTTTTCTGAAGGCTATTTTTTGAAATAGTTCATATTCTTTAAAGAAGAACTTCTTCATGGCGTAACTTCTTAGTAAAAGATGACTTTGATTGACTTTGGTAGATCTTTTAATAAGTCTTTGTCAGTCGTTTTCTCCGGTAGATAAACACGTTCAAGTGTTTTACAGGTTTTTAGATAAGGAATTTGACGATTGGGTTCGTGTTCAGGTAGAGTGATTGTCTTTAAAGGCAAACCTCTTATAGAAGCAATGTTACGAGGTAGCTCTGCGTGACGAAGGTCGAGTTCAGTGATATTAGTTCTGTAAAGACCATTGATCTCTACTATTTTACTGGAATCCATTTTTATTAAATGACCTTCGAAAGAAACTTCTTTTAGATTATGATTTTGAAGTTTAAGAACTTCAAGAGCATACAGACGTCTTTGATCGAGTGTCAAGAAATGCAGTTTAGGACTAAAAGTGAATTCATTTATCATGTTGTGAAGTCTATATTTATCGAATGTTCTGACGATCCAGATGATTTCTTCAAAGCTTAGGTCTTTACGACCTTTGAACTTATTGAGGCAGTCCTGACTTGCTAAAATATGTCTATCTTTATCTCCCATTCCTCCCTGTTGGTATGATTGAATAGATGCTTCAAACTCAAATAGGCTAGCCTGTAAGTAGCCTAAATCGCGATGAGCTATTTGGAGGCTTTGATCAAGCTCGACTGCAACTTTTGCTAAATCGATTCCTTTCTGGACTTCATAATTTTCAACGGCATTTCGAGTTAATGAAATGAGCTGTGGCATAGATTCGCTGGCGATAAGCCTCTTTAATTCGTTAGTTCTTTGCCATTTTGTTAAATTGTCCTTTGCTTCTAACTCGGCATCACGAGCTTGTTTAGCCGCAATTTTAGCTTCTGATTCACTTTTTTTAATTGAGATTAGAAAAATACTTGTCGCAGAAATGAGTAAGATACCACTAATGATCATTACGAATGACAGAAGTTTATTGCGCTTTACTAATAACTTGACCTGAATTAGAAAACTCGATTTCTCCACACTTGTAACAAAGCCTCTTAGGTAAGAAAGGAGGTCAGACTTAAGTTGAGCTACGCTTGTGTAGCGTTCATTGGGATTAAGTTCCATAGCTTTGCACGATATGGCTTCAAGAACTGCAGGGATTTCTCTTTTTGGACTGACTTGAGATGGACTTGGAAAATCTCCTTTTACTGTTTGAGCGAGGACTTCTTTAACAGAGCCCTTACCAGGTCTTTCTAGGCTAAGTATTGTGTAGAGTATGGCTCCTAGGGAATAGATATCTGACTGGAAGCTACTTTCAGAAATGGAACCGCGAGCTTGTTCAGGTGACATGTAGCCCGGGGTTCCTCTAATCACACCATCCTGAGTTACAAAGCTTTCACTTATAATGAGTTCTTCAGTGTGATTGTCTTGTTGATTTATATCTCTAGCTAAGCCCCAGTCACACACCATGACTTCCCCGAAATGACTGATTTGGATATTTTCAGGTTTGAGATCTAAATGAATAATGCCTTGTGAATGTGCATAAGAAACGGCATCGCAGATTTTTACAAATATGTCCAAGAGCTCACTTAAACTTAAATCAGATTGGTTTATCTTGATCTCTTCAATGAGTTCCTGGAAACTAATACCTTCCACGAGTTTCATAGTGAAGTAAACCTCATCATTTTCGTCTATGCCAAGATCGTGTAAAGGTACAATATTGGGATGCTCAAGTCTTGCACAAATTCGCGCTTCTCGCAAAAAACGTTCACTTGTCTCACGTCCAGTATCACCTTTCAGGGTGGCTTTAGCAACTAAACGACCAGTGAGTTTATCTTTGACCAAAGAGACCGTTTTCATAGCACCTTGACCTAGTTCAGTCTGATGTGCATAACGATCAGTCGTTATTTTTAATTGTTGATAGAGCTCACCAGAACTTTGCTCATTACAGACTGCATCGTCAAAAATGTTTTCTAAATTGCGTTTCACCTGAAATTTATCAGACATAGCTGGCTATCCAATTCAAAGTTTTCGTATACTCCACTTGTGGAAGTTAATTATAATCGCCTATTGCTTTGATAACAAAGTTTATACTAGCTATTATAATTCAATTCTAAACAGGTCTTTACTCTTTATAAGCACAAAAAAGCCTTGGCAAAACCAAGGCTTTTTTATTACAGAATTTTTACTAATTTATTTCTGAAGAATAAATTTTCTTAAGCGACCAGTAGAATTCCAATCTTGAACATAAAGATTGAGGTCTTTGTCTAGTGCACAGCCATGTGGAGCGGTGAAAATAGATGGTTTCCAATCTTTTGGTTTTACGCCATAATTATGGTGTTGCTTTTTGTCGGGGTTATCACCTAGAATTGAGATAACTTTAAAGTCTTTATCAAGAATGACGCAGCGACCAGAGAGTTCAGCGACGGCCACGTAGTCCCCCATGATTGAAACAGCGCAAGGACGACGGAGATCAGTGGTGGGTGTGTCGACATATTCACCTTCGAGAGTCATACGCTGAAGTTTGCGATTTTCGCGATCAACAACAATAATGAGTGGTTTTTCTCCGCGTGTATCAATAGTGAGGCCGTGGTTAGTGACAAATTTGCCACCTTCTTTTCTTCCAACACCACCAAAACTTTTGATATATTTGCGATCAGCAGAATAAACGTTAATTAGGTTTGTTGCATAACCATCTGCAACGTAAATACGGCCATCGGGCGCGACATCAACTGCAGTGGGTTTGTAACGTACTTTTTCACCTTGGTAGGCTTTATGAGCAGGAGGTCCTTGGATAGTCCAAATGATATTGCCTTCAAGATCAATTTTACAGACTTTTTGATGATTGTTAAAAGCTGCATATATAAACTCTTGCCCATTTTCTTCTTTTAATGAAAGATTATGGCTCATCATTGTGGGCTTACCAAAAGTTTTAATAACATGACCATCGCCACAGAATTTTATGATACCATCACCAGTTTGAGTACTAACGTAAATATTTCCAGCTTTGTCAATAGCAACACCACCATGAGTGGCTCCAAGAGCAGGTTTACCTTTGGGAGTTTCGCCCCAATTAAGGTCGACCTTATAAGTGAATTTACCTTGTCCCGTGACGTAATCAGCATCGACAAAAGGAGCCTTCTGTAGTGCTTCGGGATTAATTAAGTGACTGTGTCCTTCATGAGCAAAGGAAGTGAAAGCTGCCGTAAGCAGACCTAAAGCTAGGAGTTTTTTCATAATGAACCCTTTTTAATTTATTCAATGATTGAAATTATATAGGCTGTAAATCTTTTTAAAAGTTGATTTTGAGAGTTTAGACTAAAATTTCGTCCACAACACGGGCACCTTCGACACCAGTAAGTTTAAAGTCTAAGCCTTGGAATTTGTAGGTGAAGCGGTTGTGATCAATGCCCAATTGATTGAGGATGGTGGCATTTAAATCATTGATATGAATGCCGCCGTCAACAATGTTATAGCCAAATTCACAGGTGTTACCGTGAACAATACCGGGTTTAATTCCTCCTCCTGCTGCCCACATAGTGAAGCAGCGTGGGTGGTGATCGCGGCCATAATTTTCTCTTGTCAGTTTTCCTTGCGAGTAATTTGTACGCCCAAATTCTCCACCCCAGACAACGAGGGTATCTTCAAGTAAGCCACGTTGTTTGAGGTCTTGAATGAGGCCGTAGCAAGCTTGGTCAATATCCATACACTGTTTCGGTAAGTCTCCAGCAATATTAAAATGTTGATCCCAACCACGGTGGAAGATTTGTACCATGCGCACATCGCGTTCAACCATCCGTCTAGCTAGTAGGCATGAAGCTGCAAAAGTTCCTTTCTTTTCTACTTCTGGCCCGTACATTTCCAGCGTGCTTTTCTTTTCTTTACTTATGTCAGTTAACTCTGGAACAGAAGTCTGCATTCTAAAGGCCATTTCGTATTGTGAAATTCGAGCATTGATTTCCGGATCATTGACATCTTTAAAATGTTTTTTATTCATCGATGCTAAGCTATTGAGCATGCGTCGACGAGTTGCAGGGTTAACGCCTTTGGGGTCTGATAAGTAGAGTACGGGGTCTCCTTGAGAACGGAAACTGATGCCTTGGTGTTCCGAGGGTAAGAAGCCTGAACCCCAGAGTCTTTGATAAAGTGCTTGCGCATCTTTACGACCTGTCCAAGAAGGTGTCATGGCAACATAACTAGGAAGGTTGTCATTCATACTACCTAGACCATAGGATAACCAAGAACCCATTGAAGGTCGTCCAGGAATTTGATTGCCCGTCTGAAGGTAAGTGATCGCAGGGTCGTGATTGATCTGTTCAGTATGCATACCCCGCATAATACAGAGGTCGTCAACCATTTTTGCAGTGTGGGGGAGTAGCTCACTCACCCAAGCACCAGATTTGCCGTATTGCTGGAATTTAAATTTTGAAGGAGCCAAAGGGAAGCGTGATTGGTTGGCAGTCATGCCTGTGAGACGTTGACCATCGCGAACTGACTCTGGGAGGTCTTGATCAAACATTTTCTCTAGAGTTGGCTTGTAATCAAGCATATCTAGATGTGAAGGAGCACCGGCCATGCAGAGCCAAATGACGCGTTTGGCTTTTGGAGCAAAATGTGGGAGCCCCATCGAGTTTTGAGCAATGTTACTGGGGGCAGCATGGCTGTCTTTGGCGTTCAAATCCATTAGACTAAAAGCGCCTAGACCGAGAGCTGAATTGCTGAGGAACTGACGGCGATTTTGGAGCTTGTTGAACTGATTAGCTAAATTCATGGTTTTACTCCTTTGTTATGGCTTCGTCTAGGTTATAAAGTTGGCTGCAGAGCATGGTCCAAGCAGCCAGTTCATCGATTTCTATATCTTCTGGGACTTTAGAATCGCCATGCTGGATAAGTTCTTTCGCTTCTTTCTCGTTAGCTTTGAAATGCTGTTTATGTTCTGTTAGAACTTGAGACATGATGGAGATCTCATCGGAGTTTGGGAAGCGCGAAGTTACTTTTCGGAAAGTAGTTTTTAATTTATTTGAATCATCACCAGTGCTTTTTAGAGCTTTGTAAGCAAGGTGTCGAGATGCTTCTAGATATTGCACATCATTCATGAGTTGAAGGGCTTGTAGTGGCGTATTAGTACGCTCGCGACTTACAGTACAATTTTCCCTGTTAGGAGCATCGAAATTGCTCATCATAGGTGCGGGAGCGGTGCGCTTTAAGAAGGTGTAGAGGCTGCGTCGGTAAAGATCTTCTCCTGAGTCTTGCTTAAAATGACGAGTATTACTGCCAGAATACGCGACGGCATTCCATATCCCTTCGGGTTGATAGGGCTTAACTGATTTACCGCCGATTTTCTCCACGAGAAGACCAGATGATTTTAAGGCATTATCACGGATCATCTCTGAGTCGAGACGGAAACGAGGACCACGTGAGATGAGACGGTTATAGGGGTCGGCTTTTAGTTTTTTGTCATTTACGTAGCTAGATTGACGATAGCTCGCGGACATAAGCATATACTTCATTAAAGCTTTCATATCCCAAGCATCGTGCATGAATTTATATGATAGGTGATCAAGTAGTTTGGGGTGTGAGGGGAACTCGCTCTGAGAACCAAAATCACCTGCGGTTTTCGTTAAACCAGTACCAAAAACTTGCTGCCATAAGCGATTGACCGTGACTCGAGAAGTTAGGGGGTGCTCAGGCAAAAAGAGCCACTTTGCAAAAGTAAGGCGATTGGCAGGGCCATCGGGAAGTTTTGGGAGAAAAGCCGGCACTCCAGGTTCAACCTTTTCCTTGCGAAGATCGTATTGACCACGATCGAGGACATAAGCGCCGCGCGGAGTAGGTCGTTCTTGCATGATCATCGTTGTTGGGACACTTTTCAAGAATTGTGTCCGTTTGTTTTCTGCTGCACGAAGATTTTTGTCCGCAATCAATGCTTTCTGATCAACGTGTTCACGATAATAAGTGTACAGCTCATTAATTCGCTTATCTTCCTGAGCTTTGTCTTTTTTAGCTTCGAGTAAATGTTTGATCGGATATTCACCATAAACACTAGTGACCTGTATAGGATTGAGTTCTTGATTGTAGAAGCGTAAGTCACTGATCTTACCTTTGATGCCCGGCTGAGTTTCACGACCACCTATGAAGAGAGGCTTTTTGTTTTTAATAGTTTTGTTCAAATTATTATTGCTCGGCCGGCCCATCGCTTGCGAGCGACCATTGAGGTAAATTTTGATGCCATTGGCTTTTCCGCTCCCATCAGACGTTACGAAAACATGATTCCAGCGATTAGCTTTTAAAACATTCTTTTTCGTTCCAACCTTTAAAGCATTACCCGGCCATTCGTTAATTGCATGGATGGTGATGTTTGACCCGACAAGCCATAGATCCCAGCCGCGTAGGTATTGAGCATTGTCCATCGTTGAGATAGCGGATCCACTGAATTCATTTCCATAAATCCATAAACCAAAAGAAAAGGGTTTATTAAACTCGAATTCAGGATTAGTCGAGCTTTCAAAAACCGTGGTTTTGTCAAGCACAAGAGCTTTTTTCTGCTTATCTATAATAAAGTTTGGATTTCCTTTCACAGGGAAAGTTTCTTTGGTAAATTCAATATTCTTGCTTGCCGCGGGCGCGGGTGCAGGTTTAAGATTTTTTGCATTTTTCGACCAAGCCAAAAACTTGCTATCCTGTTTGTTGTGAGGGGCGACTTTTTTGAGTGTTGTAATTTTATTTAAAAGCTCTTGGTCCTTTTTCTGTTGAGAATCATTCATAACGTGAATAATGGGGGGTGTATCTTTGCGATTACCATCCATAGCACTTTCTGTGATATTGTTGAAAAAGGCGGTCATTTCATAAAATTCTTTTTGCGAAAGGGGATCAAATTTGTGGTCGTGACATGCGGCACAGCCCGTTGTAAGACCAAGCCAAACGGCTGAAGTCGTCGAGGTTCTATCGACCGCGTAACGAACGTAATATTCTTCAGCGATGGAGCCACCTTCACTAGTGGTTACGTTACAGCGGTTGAATCCAGACGCAATTTTTTGATTGAGTGTGACATCAGGTAGAAGGTCCCCAGCGAGCTGTTCAATAGAGAATTGATCAAAGGGCATGTTTTGGTTAAAGGCATTGATGACCCAATCGCGGTAAGGCCACATTTCACGGTAGTTATCTAAGTGAAGGCCATGAGTGTCGCCATAGCGAGCAGCATCTAACCAAAAGCGTCCCATATGCTCGCCATAAGCTTTTTTCGCAAGGAATTTATCGACTTGCTTTTCGTAGGCATCAGTTGAATCATCCTTTAAAAAGGCATCGAGTTCTTCTAGACTTGGAGGTAAACCAGTCGTATCAAAACTGAGGCGACGCAAGAGCTTTTCTTTTGGAGCTTGAGGATTGGGTTTTAGCTTCTTTTTTTCGAGTTTACTCAGGACGAAATTATCAATGGGGTTAATGATCCACTCTTCATTATCGACTTCTGGTGCTTTGGGGTCCTTAATTTGGGTGAAGGACCAATGCTCTTGATATTCGGCACCTTGCTCAATCCATTTGTTGAGGAGGTCTTTCTCGTATTGGCTAAGAGTCTTGTGGGATTCGGGAGGGGGCATGATCTCATCTTCGTCATTAGTGTTAATGCGTTCGATGAGAGATGATTGATCTGGGTGATTGGGGACAATAGCAAATTTTTCACGACGTTTACTAAGGTTCTTTGTTGCAGCTTCAAAGCTATTGAGAAGTAAACCTGCTTCGGCAGTTTCTGGATCATTACCGTGGCAATGAAAACATTTATCTGAAAGGATGGGGCGAATGTGAGCATTAAACTCTACGACATCGGGTAGGGTTTTGTCCTTGTTCGATTCTAATAGGGCACAGCTACTAGCCAAAATGACTGCTGCGATGAAGCTAATGGACTTAATGTTTTTCATATAGATATCGATCCTTTGAAATTGGTTTACAAACTTTTTATCTTTTATCGTCTAATAAAGGTGTGATCTGCCTAGTTAAATTTATTTTAATGTATTAAACCTAGGCTTTACCTAAGTGATACGTCAATGATTGAAATTATGTTACACATAAACCATAAAATTGATATTTGTCTAGTTAAGATTCATTGATTGAATTATATGGTGCTGTTTTTTATGTATTTTCTTCATTTATTGTGATGTTTTCGGATTTATGTACTTGATTGTGTTCATTCTTTGAATTTATAATATCTCAAACGCTATGAGTAGTGGTCTTATTGAAAAAAATATGGGGAGAAGTAAAGTTCAAGCATGAATGATTCACAGAAAAGTCTCAACCAACAAAGTGCTGCGTATTACAACAGGCAACAAGTTTTAAAGTTGTTACGTTTACATCATGGCTTAAGCCGTGTGCGTTTATCTGAGCTCACACAATTACAGAATTCGACTATGTCATATATAATCCGTGATTTTATAAATCGTGGGGTTGTTGTAGAGGGAGCGAAACTGGAAGGCGGAGCAGGGTATAAAAAACAAACATCGCTCAGAGTTAATCCGGAGCTTGGTTGGGTGATCGGTATTGTTGTTCAGAATGTATATGCTGAATTAGTTAAAGTTGACTATGCGGGGGAAATAATTGATTCCTGTAATTTTGAAGTCGACCCCGATATAACAACCTTGCCGATGTATTTGAAAAACCGCCTCGAAAATTGGTTTAAAGAAAAAGGTTGTCCGCCGGGCCCTTTAAAAGGTATTTGTTTGGGTTTGCCTGCAATTGTGGATCACAATGAGGGTTTGATCAAGAGCTCGTCTTTCTTTAATGTGCAAAACTACCCCTTGGCTGCAGAGATGCAGAGCTTATTTCCTGGTACAGAAATCATGATTGATAATGATGCGAGACAAGCTGCGATGGCTGAGTTGGTGCACAAGGATACTGTGTCGGGTGATTTTCTTTTCTACTATATGAATTATCAAAAAGTTAGTAAAGGGGTTAAACCTTGTAGCTTTAGTTCAGTGATGTTTGTCAATGGACAAATGATTAATGGTATGAATTCTTCGGCGGGAGAACTGAGTGGAGTATTGAAGCCCCATGATCCTCCATTTTTATCAGATCAAGATTGGGTAGATCTCCAGAATCCAGAAGGTGAACTCAGTCCCGCCATGATGAATCTCGGCTTATGGGTTTTGCCTTGGTTAGAAGCTCTAACCTGTTACTCGGACCCAGAATGTGTTGTTATGGGTGGTGCATTGAATTGGCAGAATAAGAAGTTATTTGCCATGATCAATGAATATTTAAGCAATAGGCTACAAGCGGTTGGTAAGGCAAGTGTTAGTGTGTGCCGAGCTAATTCGCCCGTTCAAAGCGTGGCCTATGGTGCGTCGAGTTCCCTTTTAGAGCATTTAGCCAAAGAATTGATTAATTAAATACACCTGATTTAGGGATGGACTGCGAAGTATTGTCCGTAATTATAAAGACCCTACAAATAAAAAAGGCCACTTTAAAAAAGCGGCCTTTTTCAAATTCTAAAGTTTAACTTAGAATTGTGCAATCACGTTGTTGATTTGTCCAACGAGCTTGTCAGAAGCTTTCTGCTCAAGAAGGTTGTCTTCACCGAAACGGATGTTCTTTTTGAAAACTGTAGTGATTTGATCACCATCAAACTTCTGGACAAAAAGTCTCCAAAGTTTTCTGCTTTCTGTTTCGCCATTATTACGAAGGCTTTTTTTAGCACGACGATTCACGTAGTTGAGCGTGATAGAAAGATCGCCAGTAGCGAATTTTTCTGTAATTTCAGCCCAAGTTAGTCCTGAGGGAAGTTGTTCCATCATTCTCTCCAACTTTTTTAGTTAATAATATTTGGGAGTGGCTAGTATAAAGATCTTTTCTTTATTGGCAAGTCTAATCAAGTTCTTTTTTAGTGTTAGTCAATAATTTGTGGATATTATAGGCGCTGGCAAAGTTGGGCTCCAAGGTGGTGTCGTCTTTGCGTATGGCATTGAGGAAGCTGCGCCAAATGTTGGGTACTTGAGGACATTCGATTTCGGACCATAGGCCATTTTGTCGATCTGGGCCAGTGCATATTCGTAGGGTGGCTTCACCATCTTTAATCTTAAGGGAGAGTCCTCCTTTGTCACCGTAAACTCTGAGGCGTAAAGAATTGACTTCCCCCGTGGCCCAGCGGCTCAAGTGGAAAGAGCCAAGGGCGCCGCCTTTCATTTCAGCCATAATAAGAGCTGAGTCACTGGCGTCGAGTTGAGTGTCTCCTAATCGGTTTCCAGGTACATCCTTGCGGAAGGATCTTTTACAGGCTTCAATTTTGTTGATATCTCCGGCAATAAAAGAAACGCAATCTAAAAGAGTTAAGCCAAGGTCATCAATGACGCCATGTCCACCAAATTTTTGAGTCATACGCCAAAGTAGTGATTCAGAGGTTTTCCAATTACCTAAAGTTTGCGTGCTTAACCAAGATTGCAGATAGCTGGCTTCGATATGCATCACTTTTCCTAAGCGTCCCGCTTTTACGAGGTTAGCAGCTTTGTGAACCTCTGGAATCCCACGTGTTTCATAGGAAACTAAATTAATGAGTTCCGATTCGCTGGCGAGGCGCGCAAGTTTGGCGGCGTCACGTGAGTTGTTTGTCAGGGGGCGTTCACACAAGATATGGACTTTGTGTTCAATCGCGAGTAAGCATGCGTTTAGTTGGGCATGGGGAGGCACGGCAATAATAATGGCGTCAGGTTTTTCCCGATCAAGCATATCTTCCGCATTTAAGTAAAAATTCTTTATCTTATGACGAAGGGCAAAATCTCGTGCTTTTGAGTTTGATACATCACAGCATGCACAAAGTTCAACACCTCGAATTTTTTCCAATTCATCAGCATGTAAATCGGCAATGGCTCCAGTGCCAGTTATTGCTATACGAAGGCTCATACATGAGCCTTCTTAGTCTTGACAAAGGGGGTGGTCCAGTTAAATTGAGCGAGTTTTAAAATCATAATTTATAATTGGGATCAATTTGATGAAAATTTTAAGGAAGCTTTTCCTAGTGTTTATAATGTCAGTAAGCTTTTTCGAGCTTCAGGCACAAGTTCAGTATGGTTTATCATTTGATCGTGAAAGATACCTTCAATATGAGAAAATCCAAGTAACCTTCACAGTGGTTAATAATTCGGGTACGCGTTTAACTTTTGGTGCTAATGAAAGAAGTGGTAAGTTAAAAATCCTCGTGGTTGACCCCGAAAACCGCTTAGTTCCAGCTTACGATGGCAAATTTAATCCAATGAATGGTTTGGTTTTGGCTGCTGGTGAAACGAAATCCTTAGTGATTAATATAAATGAACATTTCTCGATGACGAGATTAGGGCGCTTTAATGTATCGGCATCAATGACGCATCCGACTTTAACGGGCTTAGCATTCGAAACTCCCCAAAAATCAATATCTGTTGAGGCGGGGACGGTATTAAAGAAAAAAACATTCGGTGTGGTCGATTTAGAAGACAGTAAGCTCATTCATCCTAGGAGTTATGAAATAATTTCATTCAAGGAAAAAGAAGGCGATATAGTCTGTCTAAAAGTTTACGATAAGCAGTGGGTTTATGCTTTACTGCGCTTAGGTCCTTATGTAACTGGTGTGAAAGTTAATCATGATGTTGATACTTTTTCTAATATTCATACGATGATTCAAGTTAAACCTCGAGTCTTTATTCATATGGTTTTTTCAGATACAGGATCAATTAAGCAGTTTATTGTTTATCGAGCTACTTTTGAAAATGTTCCTATTATGGTGCGAGACTCAAAGCTAGGGACAGTGCGGATTTTTGGTGGTGAGAAGCTTACTGAGGGTGAAGATTATATCCGTATTGGGAATACTCTTGAGCTTCGTAACGTGGATCCAGATCTTAACTAAATATGGATCATGATACAATTGCCGCATTGGCAACTGCACCAGGTGGAAGTATTGCCATCATCAGAGTCTCGGGATCTGAGGCTCTTGATATAGCCTCTGAAGTATGGCAAGGAAAAACTAATTTAGAAGAAAATGAGCGCCGCTTAGTTTTGGGGCAAATGAAAGATCCCGAAACTCAAGAAATGGGTGACCAAGCCATGGCTGTGTACATGAAAGGCCCTCAGACTTATACGGGTGAAGATGTCGTTGAGTTTCAGTGCCATGGCGGTAATTTTACGGCTAAGCATACTTTGATGTGTACTCTCAAAGCGGGCGCCAGAGCCGCAGAAGCCGGTGAATTTACAAAACGTGCATTTGTCAATGGTAAGTTAGATCTTACCCAAGCAGAAGCAGTGATGGATGTTATTACTGCTGGCTCAGAGAAAGCTATGCAAGTGGCTGTTAATCAATTGAATGGTCGTTTTGGTAATGAAATCCGTGCTATGTATGATCGCCTATCAGATTTACTGGCGGAATGTGAAGTTAGGATGGATTTTGTTGAAGAAGACTTGAATTGGACTCCGCCTGAAATGATGACGCAAACTTTAAATGATGCGAGTTCATTAATGCAGACTCTTTTGGCTGGTCGTAAAGACGGAGAAGTGCTTCGCGATGGTGTGAAAGTCATTATTGGCGGTCCACCAAATGCGGGTAAGTCCAGTTTGATGAATCACATTTTGGGTAGGGAGCGTGCCATTGTTACTGATATTGCTGGAACAACTCGCGATACTTTAGAGGAGTACACCCGGATTAGAGGGATTCCTTTAAAAATAACGGATACAGCAGGTATTCGAGAGGCTGAAGACTTGGTTGAAAGAACTGGTGTCGAAAGGAGTAAGCAAGCTTTAAATGAGGCGCAGCTCATTTTGTGGTTAATGGATTTGTCTCGTCCCTTGAATGAACAGCTGCCTCCAGAAGGTTTTGAATCCGATGCACCACTCATTGTCATTTTGAATAAGAATGATATTGCCATAGAACAAGAATTACCCGACTACTTTGAAAAATTTCAGGCTTCATCTGTCAGAGTTTCAGTTAAGTCTGTAGATAATCTCGACCGTCTATATGATCTGATAGAAGAGGCGGTCTGGCAAGAAGATCATCACCATATCCCCGATGTGGCGGTGAATGCACGTCATGGTGTACTTTTAGAGCAAGCTGTTCAACAGATTGATGACTGTCAAGCTTGTTTAGATAGTGAAGCTTGGGAGTTGGTTTCCGTGCACCTTCGCGGGGCTTTAGACCCCTTAGGTGAAATTTTAGGTTTGACTCTGATGCCGGATATTTTACACACTATATTTGGGCGTTACTGCATCGGTAAATAGATTGTAGACCACAAGTATTTCACATTAAGTTAGTTACAAATGACACCCTAAGCAATTCCTCATGTTTTGAGGGGGTAGGAACCATCGGGGTGTTTTGTTTTTGCCTTAAGCCTCCTATCTAGGTTCAGATAAGCTCAGCTGCGAATTATTGAAAAATCGGCCGCAATCAGGTAATACTGTAAGGATACCGGGTATCCAGGTGAAGAACGATACTTCAGACTGGTTTGAGCCCGGCCCGGTCCGTGATCTGACAATACGTGGCAATGTTTTCGAGTCATCGAAACCAGAAGTATCGAGTATCGACACACGAAAACAAGATTCATAGCCACTAGTGGCTGTTAAGGAAAGCGATAAATTCATCGTTTGTCTTACATTTCAGAAATTTGTTTGTAATCTCTTGATTCCTAAAAATAGTCGCAACTTGTGCAATAATTTCCAGCTGGGCCTGAGGGTCATCCGCTGGTGTCAAAATCAAAAATATCACTTTTGACAATGATTGATCAAGTGAGAAGAAATCGACCCCATCATGACAGATTCCCAAAACAACTTTCGCCTCTTTAAGTCCCTTCACGCGGCAGTGGGGTATAGCAACTCCATTATCCAGTCCGGTACTGTCAAGCTGCTCCCGTGCAAGTACAAGTTCAATAATATCTTCCTTGCTGTAGGGGAGTGTTAAAACTGCTTTAGAAGACAAGAAGCGAATAAGCTCATCTCTTTCTCCGGCGGGTACTGCAGCTTCTATCATATCGCGCCGCAGCAGTTTTTTTAATTGCAGCGGGGAGCGACGCTTAAGGATTTTTTGTACCAGGGCGCCACTTGTCATTGAAGTCAACAGTGCCAACACTACCAGAGCCACGAACAGGCTCTCATTAATTAATCCTGTCTGATAGGCTATCAAACCTAAAATGATTTCCATTACCCCTCGCGCATTCATCGCACAACCGATGGCCAGGCTCTCGCGGTTGCCCATGCCCGCCAATTTACCTCCGGCCCAACTACCGGCAATTTTTCCGACTGTTCCAATAGCAAGGACAATCAACACCACACCGAAATCGAAACTGTTAATGAAATTGACCTCGAGTCCGATTGATGCAAAAAAGATCGGTGTGATGATAAAGGAAATAAAGGATTCCAGCGTATACAGAGTTTTTTTGCGTATATGCGGACATTGTCCTACTGTAACACCGAAAATAAAGGTTCCGAAGATTGCGTGTATGCCAAGCCATTCTGTAAAAGCGGCACAGAGTAACCCACCCACGATGATAAAATTCAATGTTCCTGCAGGCCAGGAAAGGTGCGCCTGGATCCAGGAAAAAATTTTCTCGATTAATTTAGTGCCTACGGTGAACATGAAGGCCATAAACAACACAGTAATAAGCAGAATAAAGCCTATCCCATGGTTTGACCCTGAGGCTCCGATCATCCCCAGAACGATGGCAAAAATCAACCAGCCTATTAAGTCATTGACAATCGCACCAGTGAGTACGGTTACTCCCAGATGTGATTTAATCAGTTTCAAATCCATCAGAATCCGGGCAATCACCGGCAAGGCAGAAATGGACAGTGCAGTAGCAAAAAAAAGGGCAAAAGCCATTTTGTGTGATACCTGGCTATGGCCAATTAAGTGTGGTGCCCCAAAAGCTACCGCAAGTCCAAGGCAAAAAGGCAATAACATCCCGCCAAGGCTGATTGAGAGGGCTGTTTTTCCCTGTTTCCATACTGAGCGCAAATCAATCTCCATGCCTGCCAAAAGAAGAAAGAGTGCAATCGCCAGCGAAGAGATGAACTGTAGACCTGTATGTACTGGTCCGTCAGTTGGAAACAAAGTTTGTTGAAGTGCTGGTGAAATCTGGCCAAAAACACTCGGTCCTAAAACTATACCTGCCAATATTTCTCCAATAATTGGCGGCTGTTTAAATTTTTCCGCCAATTCCCCCAGAGCTCTGGCCATGCCAATCAAGATGGCAAGCGACAGAAAGAAAATGATCATGTCCCCGTGTTTAAAAGTACTTGATACAATTAAAGCTATCATTATCTATCTCCCGGGCAGGCAAGTTGCTATACTTGAATGTCTCACCGTTTATCCATGGCTGGCCGTCAATGATAGTTTGCGGATAGCCTCCTTAATTAAGGGGATCAAAGGTGTCGCGACACTAAGGCTGGTGATGCCGCATTGTAAAACTCTGGCGATTTGTTCTGGTCGGCCTGCCAATTCGCCGCAGAGTGACAAGGGCATGTGGGGCAGGTCTTCATGAGTCATTTTCAGCAGTCTGAATATAGCGTCAGCACTATCGTCAAAATACTGATCTACCATTACATTTTCACGATCGGCGGCAAAAACATATTGCGTCAGATCATTGGTGCCAAAACTCATAAAATCGACGTATTCAGAAATTGATACCGCCTGTAAAGCCGCGGCGGGTGTTTCTATCATTGCACCAAGCTTGGGTATCTTAAGGACTTGTAATTCCGCGGCTAATTTATGCAAAGTCTCCTTTACTCTAAGAGCGTCATCAGCCACTGTTACCATGGGTATAAGAATGCGAACATCAAACTCCAGAGACAGCAAAAGTAAAGCTCGCAGCTGTGTTTCAAGAAGTTTTGGATAGCGTAGCAGATAACGAATACCCCGTTGTCCGAGAGCTGGATTGATTTCAACCAGGAAGTCCATGAAGGGGATTTGTTTGTCGGCACCGACATCCAGAAGACGGATGTACACATGCTTGTTATTAAATACTTTGATAATATCTTTTATTTGCTGGAAGAGTTCCTGACTGTCCGGGGCTGTTTTACGTGCCATGTAGAGCATCTCCATACGGAATAGGCCGATGCCATCGGCACCGTTGCGTATAGCTTGTCTGCTGTCTGTTAAACAACTGGTGTTGGCATGGACGTTGATTCTTACACCATCTTTAGTTAGGGCAGGGCCTCTGGCCTCTTCACGAGCCCGACTAAGAGATTGTTCTTTGATTCTCACTTTCTTGCGGAAGGCGACTTTGTCTTCTTCCGCGGGGCAAAAAGTTACATTGCCGCAATCACTGTCGACCAAAGCCCAAGAGGTTGATTTTACTGATTTTAACAGGTCAGGAATTCCTGCAATGCAAGGCAAAGCCATTTCGCGGGCAAATAGTGCGGCATGTGAAGCACTACTGCCATGCTCAAGGAGGATTGCCAAGGAGGAACGTTCGGCGAGAAATATCGTGTCAGAGGGCATCAGACGAGAGGTGACCAGAATACAGTTCCGCGGCACCTCTTCCAGAGGATGGAGAGTTATGCCGGCGAGGGCATTCTGCAGGCGATTGGAAAGCTCGTGAATATCATCGCCTTTATCTCTGGCAATCTGGGATTCCATCAACAGGAAACGCTGCTCCCAGCGCAGCATGACAACCTTAACGGCACTGCTGGCGTTGATCAGGTTAAGGGATATTTCCTTCCTCAATTCCTTTCTCAGGTAGGAGTCGTTGATGATCATTTGATGAGCGACAAACACTTCGGCGAGTTTTGAGTCAATTTCCTCTTCGACTTTAGCGGCTAAAAGCTCCAGATCATCTGAAATTTTCAAAGTCGCTTTATCAAGATTAAAGTATTCTTCGTCTATCTGTTTTGTCTCTATGTTGACGGGTAAATCAGTCAGTCCGCTTAAGTGTTTGTAAAGATATACGGGGCCCTCGGCCAAACCGGGGGAGAGACTTGTTCCATGAAGAACTCTTCGTTGCTCAGTAGACATTAGAGTTCTCCGTACTGATTATGTGCGGCAAGCCCTTTCATGGCGTCTGCAATTAATTGTTGCCACTCATACGGTGAGCACACATTAAGTTTAACAGCAGCCTCGGCTAAAGTAATATCTGCCGCCAAAGCGGCCTTGACGATTTCTGCGGCCTGGTCATAACCGATTTTCGGCGCCAGCAAGGTGATCGCTGATAAATTCATTTTCACATTTTTAGCAATTTGACTTTCATTCAAGCTTAGACCTCTGACGCAATGAGTGGCAAAAGAATCCATTGCATCAGTTAAAAGGGCGATTGATTCCAGTAGATTATGGATGATAAGGGGCCGATATGTATTGAGCTGAAGCTGGCCTTGAGAAGCACCGAGAGAAATACTTAAGTCATTACCGAAAACCTGAAGGCAAACCATACTTAAAGCTTCGCATTGGGTTGGATTGACTTTGCCCGGCATTATAGAGCTTCCCGCTTCATTGGCCGATAAACGCCATTCATTGAAACCGCAGCGCGGGCCACTGCCCAAAAGTCGAAAATCATTGGCCATTTTCAATAAAGCAGCGGCAAGTTGTTTGACGGCTCCGCTATGGCGTAGAAGTACATCCTCTCCACAAACCGCGGCGAATAAATTATCCTGAAGCTTAAAGGGCAGCGTATAAGACTCGGACAGGCGGCGGCAAACCATTGTACCGAAACCGGCTGGAGCATTAGCTCCATTGCCGACGGCTGTACCGCCTATTGCTAGGAAATAAACCTCTTTGAGGCTGTCATTGAGTGCCTTTTGGGCATAGCTCAATTGAGCGCGATGGGCCGAAATGATATCGCCCATCGTTAAGGGCAGGGCATCCATCAAATGGGTGCGTCCGACCGTGAGAATCTCTTTAAAATCTTCTTGCTTAGCGGCCAGTTCTTGATCAAGATGAGTGAGGTTTTTGAATAATTTCTGCTGCGTCATTTCTGCTACGCTGATATGCATGGCAGTAGGGAAAACATCATTGGATGACTGGCTCATATTGACATGGTCATTGGCGTGAATCAACAAGTCACAATGCTTAGCGAGCAGCATATTATTAGCCAGAGTACAGATGACCTCGTTGACATTCATATTTGTCTGAGTGCCGGAACCGGTTTGCCAGACGCTTAGAGGGAACTGCTCTGAGTATGCCCCCTCCAGAATATCATTACAGCTATTCACGATTGCTTCAGCACACTCGCTATCGAGCAACTGACAAGACTCGTTTACTTCAGCGCAGGCACGTTTGATGCTCACCAGGGCTTTAATGAAGCAAGCGGGAAAAACCTGAGGTCCAATGCGGAAATGCTCTAAACAAAGCTGGGTTTGTGTACCCCACAGCTTATCGGGGTTTTGGCGAAAGCTTTCCTCTTTATGCGGATTCTTTTTTTTCACTGCTTTTCTCCTTTAGAGAGCGACATGAACTGCCCAGCGACATAGGCCAGGACACCGCCGGCATTGAAGTACTCTAATTCGCGACTGTTGTCTATCCTTGCGGTGACCGCGATTTTTTTGATTAGGGTTGTTCCCTGTGCAAGAGTAAGCTCCAATTGCTGTGCTGGCTGCAATTGATCCCAGTTAATAGACACAGTTTCGCTTCCGCAAAGTTGTAGATCCTTCAGGCAAAGAGAGTTTAATTCCAGTGGTAAAATCCCCATGCCTACCAGGTTGCTGCGATGAATACGCTCGAACGATTCAGCTATGACTGCTTTTACATTCAATAATAGCGGCCCCTTAGCGGCCCAATCCCGGCTTGAGCCGGTGCCATATTCTTTGCCCGCAAAGATAACAAGAGCAGTGTTTTCCTGTAAGTATTTTTTACTCGCTTCATAAATGGGCATGACAGATGAACAGCCTTTCTGATCGTAAAAACAGGTCAATCCTCCTTCCCGCGGAGAGGCGATTAAATTTTTAATGCGTTTGTTGTCGAAAGTGCCGCGCTTCATGACCTGATGATTACCGCGGCGGGCTCCGTAACTATTAAAATCCAGCCACTCAACTCCCTTGTCGAGCAAATAGCGCCCAGCCGGGCTTTGAGTACTGATTCTTCCTGCCGGCGAAATATGGTCCGTAGTGATGGAGTGTCCAAGTACTGCGAGAATTCTAGCGCCTTCAAGTGGGCCTTGAGGTGGCGCTCTATCAAAAAATGGTGGTCTCTGAATGTAGGTTGAAGAGTCCTTCCACTTGTAAAGTAAAGAGCTGTCTAGCTGCATAGCTTCCCAGGCTTCGTCACCCTTGAAAATATTTTGGTAAGACAGTTGATAATTTTTTTGTGTGACATGCAAGAGAGCCTCCTCTACCATCTCGGCTGAGGGCCAGAGATCCTTTAAAAAAACCTCTCGGCCGTTCAGGTCTTTGCTAAGTGGATCTTTGTTCAAGTCGATACGGGTGTGTCCTGCTAAAGCGAAGGCCACCACCAGCGGCGGCGATGCCAGCCAATTGAGTCGAACCGATGAATGTATGCGGCCTTCAAAATTCCGGTTACCCGACAGCACTGCGGAAACACATAGTGTCCTGTCAAGAATCTGCTCTTCAAGGTCACCGTTCAAGGGCCCTGAATTACCGATGCAGGTGGTACAGCCAAAGCCTATGCGCTGAAACCCCAGTTGATCCAAATAGTCCTGCAGCCCCGAATTGTCTAGGTATCGCGCCACCGCCTGGGATCCTGGTGCCAGAGAAGTCTTGACATGAGCTTTAACCCTTAAACCTCTTTCAACCGCAGCTTTGGCGAGTAAGCCGGCCATTAACATGACATTGGGATTAGAGGTGTTGGTGCATGACGTGATGGCGGCAATAACCACGTCTCCATCAAGGATTTCTGATTTAGAAGACTGCTCATCTAGTGAGCAATGTGGATTTTGTTCTTTTATTTCTGCAATAGTTTTACTTTTAATGGCACTCAGTGCGAGGCGGTCCTGGGGACGCTTGGGCCCCGCAACGGAAGGCTCTATTTGCGCCAGATCAACTTGAAGTGTTTCAGGGTAATCCGGAACCTGTGAGTTGGAGTCATAAAACAATTCTTGTGCCTTGCAATAGATTGAGACCCGTTCAATCAGCTCTGCCGGCCGGTCGGTTAATTTTAAATACTCCAAAACTTTATCATCAATCGGGAAGAGACCACAGGTCGCTCCATATTCGGGGGCCATATTAGCTATAGTGGCCCGGTCAGCAACACTAAGGGAGGATATTCCGGAACCGTAAAATTCTACATACTTGCCAACCACGCCGTAATACCTCAGCCGTTCTGTAATGGTCAAAACGAGATCAGTGGCCGTTGTGCCCGGAGGCAATTTATTTTGCAGTTCAACACCAATGATTTCGGGTAAGTTTAAACTCAGTGGCTGGCCGAGCATCGCGGCTTCCGCTTCTATGCCACCCACACCCCAGCCGAGCACTCCCAGTCCATTGACCATTGTTGTATGGCTATCTGTTCCAACCAGTGTATCCGGAACGAGGACGCCGTCGAGTTCGCTCACCACTTGAGAAAAATATTCAAGATTAAGTTGGTGGCAAATGCCTTTGCCCGGCGGGACAATCGTGAGATTTTTAAAAGATTTCTGAGCCCATTTCAAGAACTGATAACGCTCATTATTGCGGCTCATTTCAATTCGGCGATTATAAGCCGAGGCTGAGGAGGCCCCGGCCCTTTCAACAATTACTGAGTGATCGATCACCAGGTCAACAGGACAACACGGATTTATTACCTGTGGGTCGCCTCCCGCTTCAGCAATGGTGTCGCGCATCGCCGCTAAATCCGCTATCGCCGGTACACCTGTATAATCCTGCAAGAGAACCCGGGCAGGGTAATAAGGGAAGGCGGTTATATTATGAGACTTACTCTTTGAGCTCAGGGCCTTGATGATTTTCGGGGCCTCAGCGTCATAGTTCCTGAGTACATTTTCCAGAAAGATACGTAACACGAGGGGTTGTGCAGCAAGGTGAAACTGGAAGTCAGCAGCGAGCTTTTTAAGCGAAAAATAACTAAACGTCCCTTGATCAATTGTAAGTTTATCGCAGTATCGTCTATTCCAGGCTTTGGCAGTTACAGGGTATTTCATCTTTCAATCCTCCAGGGATTGAAGAAGCAATAGAAACGGCGAGTATATACCGGAGAATACCGAAGATGCTGCCTTTTTGCCCAGCCTATAAAAATTGAGATATCTATAAGGCCAAGCGTTAGTCTCTTATTAAGTCTTGTTAACCATAATATACACCGTGGTTATTTGAAAGATAGGGTAGCTCTCTAATCATTTGCTCATGGGCGTTCGACCCTTCATGGAAAAACTTGCACAGGAAATAATGAAGGACACTCTTCAGGCTGTCCCATACAGGCTTATTTGCCCTGATAGACCGAAATGATTTTAAGCTGTACAGGCTTTGTGCCGATAGCTACCTAAAAGTGGTGATCACTCTCAAAAACGTATACAGCCACCCGAAATTTGATCAATTCCTTTTACCTCTCGGTAAAAATACTGAAGCCTTTGAAGCTCTTAAAATATTCAAAAGGTCAATATTAAACACAGGTGGGGAAATGAATAGTAAGTAGCCTGCCCAAGTAGTAAAGTACCCCAAAAAGTGTATCAATATCAGGAAGGTTGCTGGGGTACTTTGGTATGATATCATGCGGTGATATCCGGTGCTTTCTGAGCTCAAAAAGGAGTGCAAGCACGAAAAAATCATCTTCGCCCGCTACTGCATCGGCAAGTAATTAAGAGTAGAGTGCGTTAATCTCGTCGGCGATAATTTTGATGCCCGCTTCAACTTGGGTGCTTTCACTCGAATAAGTCATTCGAATACATTCATGCTGATGTGGCCAATCCTTCTCGTCTAAGCCTGGGAAAAAATGATGGCCAGAGACAACTAAAACATTCTTGTCTTTTAGACGTTCATAGAGTTCTTGTGAAGTTATGGGCAGGTTTTCGAACCATAGCCACAGGAACATAGCTCCCTCAGCTTTGTGTATATGCCAAGAGATATCCTCTTTGAGGTGTTGGTGAAGAAGCTTGATCGCTCTGCGTGCCTTTTCGTAGTAATAGGGCTGGATAACTTCTTGGCTCAGTTTAATGATGTTTTGGCTTTCAACTAGATCTAGGGCTAATTCGGCGCCAAAACTTCCTGGCGCGAGGCTCATGACAGAATTCATTGAGGCAAGTGTGGAGATGACTTTTTCATTGGCAATGACAATGCCAGTTCTAGTTCCTGGCATACCAAGTTTTGATAAGCTGAGGCACATGATTAATGAATCATTCCAGCGAGATTCTATATCAGTGAAAATGATGCCTGGGAAAGGGGCGCCATAGGCATTATCAATAATCAGAGGGATGTCGTTTTTGCGAGCAATTTCCTCGAGCTGAATGATTTCATCGTCAGTAATGACATTGCCAGTGGGGTTAGTTGGGCGTGAAACACAAATGGCGGCAATGCTATCATCAATATCCAAGGCATCGAAATCTACATGGTATTTAAAGGTGTGCTGATCAATATGTTCAATTTTTGCTTTTCGCGATGTGAATACATCATCTTCAATAGAAGAGTCGCCGTAGCCAATGTACTCTGGAGTTAAGGGAAAAAGGATTTTTTTGACTTTGCCATTTTCATCGCTACCACCAAAGATATTGAAGAGTGAGAAGAAGGCACTTTGGCTTCCGGATGTTAAAGCAATATTGTTTTCGTTTATGCCCCAATCATAGCTGTCGTTGAGAAGTTTGGCGAGAGCTTTACGAAATCGCAAGTTTCCCTTTGGGCCATCGTAATCTCCGAGCATGGTTTCAAATTCGCGATCTGAGTCTAGAAGTGATTGCATACTTTGACGTAAATATTTTTGCACTTCGGGTATGTGGCTCGGATTTCCGCCGCCCATCATGATCATATCTTTATTTTCGCTGAGTGCTTTACCTAATTCATTCATCAGCTCAACGATGCCAATATTTGATGAGAATTTGTTGCCTATGCGGGAGAATTTCATACTTTGTTTATTCTTGAGAAGTTAAAAACTATAAAGTAGGACACTTAATTGAGTGATCAAATAAGTGTCATAAGTTTAATCAACAAAAAAGGCCGATCAATGATCGGCCTTTAAAGTCTTAGGACACTTGCTTACTTTTTGTTAAAAGTCCAAGTTACAGTACTAATTTTACCTTGACCTAATTGGTTCATGCTACCGATGTGAGAAATCTCGAGGTAATCGATGCTTTCCTCAGGTGAGGTAACTTGGAAGTTAGTATTTTGTTCACAAACTTCTTCGCCAGGTGTGACAAGGGCGTTTGCTGTGATGCTGTAAGTTGGGTAGTCCATGTGGAGCTCAGCAGTGTGTGAGCCGATTTTCCAGCTGTCATCACTTGGTCCTGGAACAGTGAATGTGAATGATTCTTCTTGTTCTACAGGCTCAGCTAGTTCACCATTGAAAAGGACATAACCAGTAGGGTGCATGTCAGCAAAGATACTTTTACCAAGTGTTACTGTAGTAGGACGAGCAAATTCAGTGAAAGTAGCTGGACCAACGCTAAAGTTGTGGTTCACTTTGCCTTCTTGGGGAAGGAGTTTAGAAGCAACAATGAGTTGGTTGTTTTTAACTTCAAAAGTTCTTTCAATTGCACATCCAAATTCTGCGCTAGAGCGACTAGTGAGGATAACTTTACCTAAAGAGGCTGTAAGTTCTGCAGCAGGAGCGCCATCAAATTCATATGCCGGTGGGAATTCTCTTTTGAGAAGCATGTGATTGAGTTCTACTGGAGCAACCCATACGCGAGATCCGCCTACGTCGTTCCATTGCTTGACTGCATCTACACGTGAGAAGCTTTGGCCTGCGAGGTCTTCGTCGAGCCAAAGAGTGTTCTCTTTACCGCCAGGAGCACCCATGTAAACAACTCTGCCGACATCAGGTGAGATGATGATTTCTAGTTCTTTACTCGCCATACGGATGCAGTTTTTCCATCCCATGTATTCAGTGAAGTCGATTTTGGCATGACCTTTATCGAGCATGTCTGGAGCTTCAGTGTGAGTAAGAGCAATTTTGTCGTGTTCTTGGATCTGTTCTTTAAGAGGAGCTACATCTAAAACATTACGTTCAGCTGGGCTGTTGTAGGTTGTGCCAGGGATATTGTTCTTAGCTTTTTGGTGTGAGTAGTACTCATTTTTAGACTCAGAGATTACTTCGCCTTCATTACTTTTGATCGTAAGAGTATTAGGCTTAGGATTGAAGTCTGCGATAACTGTTTTTGGTTTATCAGCAATTATATCAACTTCGCTATCTTCGACATTAGCAGTTTGTATATCACCAGCCCAGAAGAAGCTTTCACCATCTTTGACTGGGACTGAAATGTTGTCGACGGAATCGCCTTTGTTTAACCAGTAAGTGCCAAGAAGTTCTTGGCCATTAGTAGATTTTTTAATGACTTTCACCAGGACTTGCTCTACCCAGTTAACTGTAACTTCTTTGTCAGAGTCAACAGTTAGTGTGCCAGTAGCAGGTACGGCAATGAAGCGAGTGCCTTTAATGTCTTCAGTAGGTGAGCTTACAGACCATGTAACTTCTGATCCACGGGCATGTAAGCCAGCGCCAGTAATTTCACCATGATCACTAGTGATAGCGAGGTTAAATTCTTTCTTAAGGAAAATAGCTTTAGCATTCACTGTTCCATCAACACTGATAGTTACAGGGTTAGTTTGAGCTAGTTCTTCAGTGATGCCTTCCCATTTGACGAATTCATATTGGTCATCTTTAGGAGTCGCCATGAGAGTGATTTCTTCGCCGTGTTTTAACCAACCAGCGGGTGATTCAACACTACCGTTACCATTTGAAGTACTCTGAACGAGGAATTCATGCTCCCATTCGAGCTTAATGTTGTGGTTGTCGTTAAGAACAGCAGAACCATTCTTTTCACGTGCGACCATACGCTCGCTTTCGCTGAGGGCTACAGGTGAATCAACTGACCATGCAACTTTCGATCCGCGTTCATAAGTACCAGAACCTACTGGTTTACCAAATTTACTATCGATCTGGAACTGTACGTTATTAGAAAGGAATGCTGCGGCAATATTTCTAGGGCGGTCCATTTTTACTGTAATCGTGTCGCCAGTTAATTCTGCGCCTTCGATGTCGCCGACCCATTCATGGAAAGTGGCGTTGTCATCGTTGTTGGCTTTGATTGTAACTGTGTCGCCAACTTTTACCCATTTATTCTTGATTGAAACAGAACCAAAACCCTCGGGGTTTTCGGCTTTGACATGAAGGGCAAATTGCTTTTCGTATTGAAGATTGATCTCTCTACTATTAGTCATGTCCATTTCTACTGCGACATCTGGCTTAATGTGTCTAACGATAGCAGGGTTCTTTTCCCATCCTTCGCCGTAGCGAGCTGTTCTTTGCTCAGGAGTCAAGAAATTGACATCTCTCACATCATAGACTTTAGTTTTTGGTATAGCCGCGTTTTCAGCTTCTTTATCTTTTTCAGCATTATTACTTTGGCAGGCACTTAGAGCTACAGCCACTAAAGCAGAAGTAAATGTACGTTTTATCATCGAGTTACTACTCCACAGAGTTCATTGTTGACACGTTTATTTGATACAAATTGTATTTCATATGACTAAAAATTTACCTGTGTGAGTATAAAATGCTATCTCTTTGTAAAAAAATCCCTAGCAGTATTGTCATTTTTTTCACTTAGATGTATGATTTTGCATGAATAGTTCCCTTCCACGCAAAATTAGACAAGAGTTTACGAAATTAAAAACTCGTGGAGGTCGACGTAAGTCTGAGTATTTTTTATGCGAAGGAAAACGTTGCTGTGAAGAAGCTTTAAAGTATTCCCCTGAATTGATCGCATATTGTGTAGTCGATTGTGAGAGTCACCTCACTGATAGTATTGAACATGAGTATGTTTTAACAAGTAGTGAATTAGCGGAACTCAGTCTGACAGAAAATCCTCAAGGGATTTTGATGCTGATGAAACGCCCTCCCAAATTAGAATCAGTTGATGAGCTCAAGCCTTTTGTCCTAGTGTTGGATGGAGTAGCAGAGCCGGGTAATATGGGAACAATACTGCGAACTGCATTGGCAGTAGGTCTAAAAAAAGTCGTTTTAACCGCAGGTACAGTAGATCCCTACAATGCAAAAGCGGTTAGATCGGGAATGGGAGCGCAGTTTCGCCTGCAGTTTATTTACATTAATAGTTTAGCGGATTTAGCAAGTGATTATCCAGAAAATAACTTTTGGTTAACAAGTCCACGCGCCGAAACTTCTATATATAGTAAAGAATTTGATCTCGCAGAAAGTTTTTTAGTTTTTGGCGAAGAAGGTGATGGGATTCAAGATTTTTCTGTTGGTGATCGAGTAAATATCCCGATGCCAGGAGATACGGAATCTCTGAATGTTGCGCAAGCAGCAACACTCTTTTTGTTTGAAGGTGTTCGTCGTAACTTAGTGTAAGTTATTTTTTGTCTTCGCGTTTAGCTTCTTCGAGGAGTTTGACAACTTCATCATCTTTTACTTGAGCAGAGATTTTTAATGTCATTGAATCCTGTTCAAACTTAATGCTTTTTCTCATTTCATTTGGCAGGCTCGTGAAGCCCAAGAGTGTTCGTAGCATGTTTTCAGAGCTCTTAAGAGCTTGGAGGTTGAGAAATTGTCCTTCTACATTGAGTCCTAGAGAGTCTGTATATGAAGCCTTGCCCGAAAGCTGTTTAATGTCTTTGAGTTGTGGAGGAAGTAAGTCGCTTTGTTGGATGAGTAATGATAAAGGTAGGGAGAAATCTACCATTTTAGTTATGGGCGCAGGGGTGGTAGTTTTAATACTCAGCGCACTTAATAGTTCGTGCTGTTGACCAATTACCAGTATTTTTGGACTTACTTGTGCACAGAAGCGGCTTTCGTCTTTGCGGGATAATCGGTAAACATTATTGTTTTCAAAGAGCAATCTTTCGCCATTGTATTTTGGTGATTTGTCTTTTAGAAAGGTGTTGAAATTTTGCTCAAATTCACAAGCTTCTTTAAGGGTGATTATGTAAAGTTCATTACTGTTGAGACAGACAGTGATATTTGCGAATTGCGCAAAGGAGAGTTTGAGTTCGTTCAGAATTTTGAATTCTTTGTTTTTTCCTAGTTTTTCATGGAGGAAATCTTTGATTCCCTTGGTGTATTCAATGCTCTCTAGATTGAAGTTGATGATGCCAAAAGTATCTGTCGAGATGAAATCTGTGGGTTCAATATTTTTTGCTGTCGTTTGTGTGTCGCTTGGTTTACACGAAAAGAAGAGCAGGGATGCAATGATAAAGAGTGATAGTTTTTTCATAGTATTAATATATTTTTTAAAATCCTTGCCAAGCTAACCTATGTTTCAACTAGCTACAAGAGATTTCGCCTTTACTTTGTGTGGAATTATAAAAGTGAGTAAATTTTTGTGTTAAGTGATCGAGATTACATAAAGAATAGGGGTGGAGGGACTTGGCCGCTATTAAAGATTATTCTTGGCATATCTGTCCTTGTGAATGTGGCCGTCTTTTTGTCTCAAGGCCGATTGTGGGATACTTTTTCTCTAAATTTAAATGAGTTTAAATCTGGTGCGATATGGCAACTCTTCACGAGTGTCTTTTTGGGCTCATCGAGCCAGCTGTTTTCATTTGTCTTTGACTTGCTTATTTTCTATTTTGCAGCGCTTCGATTAGAAGAGGCGGTCGGTGAATCGCGCCTAAGGATATTTTATAAAAAGATTTTTGGTGCGATTATGTTATCTATGCCTATTTTGTTAGTGTTCTTTTCGCATCAATCATTTGCTTTTTTATCGGCCTTAATGTTAGGGACGGTTTCTGCTTATGCATGGTCTTATTATTCTGTTAAAGCGAGGTTTTATATTTTCTTTGTCTTGCCCTTGGACTTAAGTGGTAAGAATATCTTATCTTTAATTATGGTCTATGCGATTTTAATTGCGTGGACACATCAATGGTCAATTTTAATCGTTTATGCACTAGTCTCTTGGGTGGCATATGACTTTTGTAAAAAGAGGTCTAAAAGAAAGCCTAAGAAAGAAAAAGTTCAGAAAAATGAAAAAAAAGCGATAAAACGCAATGAAATACAAAAAGGCTTTAAGCGTATCGTTAAGGAAGATCTTGCCGACCCGGAAATAGATGCGATCTTAGATAAGATTTTATCACAGGGAATTGAAAGTTTGACAGCTAAAGAAAAAGAGACTTTGGAATCAAGGAGTTCGACGAATGAAGATCAATAAGTTTATAAGTTTCATTATACTGGCGTGTTTAGTAGCTTGTGCAGATTTGCAGGACGCAATGCCGGGAATGAGTTATAGCGACAGGACTTTATTGAAGGGGGTTCAGGCTTGTGCCACATACTCCATGCAGAAGGCAGTTGTTGATTTAGATAAGCAAGCAATCGGTGAAGAATTTTGGCTTTCCAATAAACGCGAGTTTCAAGACTTTGAAATGATTTTAAAAAAATTGAAAAAAGAAGACGAATTAACTGAATTGGTGGCTCTGTTGAATCAAACGACCGAGGAAGTCTTGAAGTTAGAGGCGCAATCGTTTAATGCGCAAATTTCAACTTTGCACGTTAGTGAAGATCCAGAATACTTGATGGAGTCGGGCTTTAGGGCCATTACTGATTATTATATGGGGAACTTAAAGATCCAAGGTCACGTAGGTGATACGATGCTCAAGGTTATGCAAGAGAATGGGGCGCAAGAAAAATTTACTAATTTATTGAAGCTTTATAATGATATACCCTATCAGGAAAGCCCAATCGAATTTGTTTTACATAGTAAATTAAGTTCGTTTTTATTGAATGAGCTTTCAGATCGTATGGCATTTCATGAGAAGGAGCTGAGGACAAATCCACAGCTGCGAAATACGCAAATACTTAAAAAGACATTTGCGGATTACGACTATATGTAATTTGAC
The DNA here is from genome assembly GCF_028745505.1 of Lentisphaera marina. GTDB lineage: Bacteria > Verrucomicrobiota > Lentisphaeria > Lentisphaerales > Lentisphaeraceae > Lentisphaera > Lentisphaera marina. Next base: position 1,369,472 of record NZ_JAQZZL010000001.1, read on the forward strand.
TGAATTTTATAGAGAGCGTGTTCTTTGCTTTCTTTATTCGTCTTCTACATCTAAATTTATTTTTACATCGGGCCAAAGGATTTTTGTGTCTCCTGGAGGCTGGAAATCAGGTGGCGTGTCCAAAGTTATTTTTCCAAATTTCCCGTCGGTATATGCACGTAAGATAAATTCTTCGGTTTTGCGGATGTCGGGTTCGTCACCAGGGAGTTTATAGCCCATTTTTGCGGCTATGGTCTTTAGGATGTCGTCATAATCAGTAACAGGAAAGGCGACTCCAAGACTTTTGAGGTACTTAAAGTTTTCGTGCTTAAATAACTGTGAAATCAAATAGGTGACCAAAAGGCTTTTACCAATTAGGTCTTGTTTAACCGCATTGATGAGACCTAGGCGAAGACCACATTCGACCAAGGGGTTTCCGGGTGGCATAATTCCAGGTGTGTCGAGGAGTTCCATGTCGTCGGCTAAAGTGATCCATTGTTGTGAACGAGTGACGCCTGGGCGAGGCCCTGTGCGAGCGGATTTTTTTCGATTCAGCGCATTGATTAAAGATGATTTTCCCACGTTGGGTACACCTGCAATCATGAGTCGAATAGGGCGGAAAAGTGGGCGGGTAGCACCTTTCTTTTTGCGATCTTCTTTAATGAGTTTACGAGCTGTTTCGGTGATTTGTTTTAAGCCGCGACGGTTGATGGTCTCGGTAATGACGTAATCACAATTTTCATATTTGGATTTTAGGTATTCAGCCCAATCTAAAGTTTTTTCATCTTCTGCTAAATCGGCCTTGTTAAGTACGATGAGAGTAGGTTTAGTTGAGGTGATTTTAATAAGTCCTTCATTGAGGGCTGATACAGGGGTTCGGGCATCAGTTAAAATCATCACAACATCTACGAGCTTAAGCTGTTTGCGGATTTCGCGAGTCGCTTTGAGCATGTGTCCAGGATACCATCCTACACCCTTAACAAAAGAGAAATCAAAATTTATCATTTGAAGAATCCTTCCAAACTAGGTAGAGCTAAGCGTTCTTCTTCGTTTGGATTAAGGTAGATCTTAAATTTATCCTTGCAGTGATTGTCAAGCCAACTCAGGAAGTCAAAAATGGGGTTGATGTCCCAGTGGACTAAACCCATGACGTTTTTTCTTTCAATATGTGAGGGGTGATAACAGATCCCTGGCTGGACGCCTTCAAGAATGAGGCCTTCGAAGCCTTCGACTTCAGAGAGTCGTCGACAAATCTTTTTCAATCGACGGCTGATGATGGGGGATTGCCAACAAAGTTCTTCGCTCACTAAGCCACAGCAATAGGCTGGGGAACTTGGCACACTTAAGGCGTGGTCGGGCCAACTGAGTCCGCGATGAATGTTGAAATAAAGGTAGATGTTTTCGTCTGCAGCCTCCGCAATCATTCTATTTAAACGTTCAAAATCGACTTCTTGGCCAGCATTCTTGAAAGGGATATAGAGTTTTTTGTGTTGCGGGATATTTAGTTTTTTCTTGTCGTTATTCCAGGCAATGTGCCAAGTGAAGCGGTAGTTTCTTTGTTCTGGAAGAAAGTCTTCGCAACAAGCAAGGGGTTCGCGAATAAACTCGAGGCCAGTTTCTTTGAGGTGAATTTTGTATGAGCCACTCTCTGGGTGGTAGCCGAGGTTGTCTTCCCAGCGCCAAAGATCAAAACCAGTGCCAACTTCAATATCGATGCCGTCTTTGCGATGAAAGATGATGGCGAGTGGCGGGCGATGCCAATGGCCGACCATGATTTCTTTGCCTTTCCATTGGGGGATCTCGCGCGTGTAGGCTTCGCTTCCTTCACATTGATGCTGTGCAGGTGGAATAACGGTGAAGGCTTCGTATTTGCCTTTGAGTTTTAATGAGCCGACTGAAAAATGTCGATTAACCGTCGTGCCTTGACGTAAGTTGATGTCTTGAGTAATGCGTAATAGGTTTTTGTGATAACGCGAGGTTTGTTTAAATTCACTTTCGCCACCAAAAGGGAGGTAGCCTTCGCTCTCTACAACAGATTGACCTGCACGATGATACTCTTTAACTTTACGAGTGATGCACTGGGTGTCTTCTATGCCGCTGATGGAGCTTCGGATATCAGTAATAATTGATTTATTTTCAATTTTAATTTCAGCAGGGCCACCACAGCTTTCTGTAGGGTGAAGAGCTTGCCAGTTATTTTCGATGACGTGAATGTTTTTGTCTTCGTCTTTTTCGATCATATATATTTCCGTTGCAACTAGATGAGTTGACTTTGATTAAGCATTTTTTATTTGACGAATCTAAACCTTATTACTTATAGATGAAACTGCTTTTACGATTTTTTCTTTATTTAGGTCTATAAATGAAAAATACATAAGAAAATGGCATCATTATTCCGCTTGTGCTTGTTTAGGTGGGGCAAGAAGTTAATTTAAGTAGATAAAGGGAATGTTATATGAGAATAATACTGATTTTTTTGATGGCTTTGCTAAAGCTTTCTGCCCAAGAAATTGAGTCTATCGAGACAAAAGTGGACAAGAGCTTGGAGCGCTCAAAGCTTTTTGTTGACCTTAAGAACAAGGGACCAGAAGCACGTGTTTTACATATTCTTCTCGATGGGGAATCCAATCAAGAAATGACTGGCCGTTTAGGTAGAGCACTAGAGAGAGCAGATGACGAATTTGTCGACGCCTTGATATTGGACTTACGAAATTTAGAAACGGACATTTCTCGGAGCATTCTACAAAATGAGAGCTTATTAAAATTCTCCGGCCCCATTTTTGTGTATGTGGAAGGTGAGTTAGGAGCTTCGGCACATCTATTTTTACTTGCTGCGGATAAAATTGTTCTTCATGATCAAGCAGTCTTACGTTATTCTGAACCGAAAATGTTTAATGATAAAGAAGCGGATCTAGAGCAGAAAAAAGAACTCAGGTCAATGCGTTTAAAAGCCTTTGTGGATAATGCTCAAGCCAGGAATCATAATGTTGACCTCGCTAGGACTTTATCGGATTGGCGAATTCCGCTTAAGCGTGCGGGGATCGATCACCAAGGTAATGAAGGCGGTTTTGCGATTACCGCACAGCAGGGACGCTTAGAAGAGGGGGGGCAAGTCCTGCTTAGTAAAGATATTGTTGGGTCATTTGATGAATTCACACGATTGTTTATGGGGGATGCAGAAATTATTTCCTTTAAAGAAAGCACTTCCTATCTACTTGCTAAAAAGCTCATGCCTTTTTTGCCAGCTATTTGGATTGCGGTTATGATTGCTCTCTTTATGGAGATGAATACGCCTGGCTTCGGGGTGGGAGGGAGTCTGGGTTCGGTTGGCTTGATATTTTGTTTATTTCTTCAATATCAATTGGGGACAGCGGGGGTGTTAGATATCAGTCTGATTTTTATTGGCTTGGCTCTCTTAGCCGTAGAAGTTGTGGTTCTGCCGGGTTTTGGCATAGCAGGGATTTTGGGTATTCCAGCATTTGGCGCGGGAGTGGTAATGAGTTTTATAAATTTTGAAGCAATACCTGAAAATGAAGTGATTCGCAGTTCTTATCTCATGGATTCGTCGATGTTTGCCATGTTTAATTTATCAACGATAATCATCGGGACTTTTATAGGGACTTTGGCTGTAATGTATTACTTACCTAAAATGCGAATGAGCAATAGTGTGGTGTTACTCGATGGAGACAGGCAGGATGATATGGGAGTTGCTGAGCATATTGAGCCAGAGCTCGTGCAAGGACAAATAAGTGCAAGTGTTTTGCTTCATAGTAAAGGTGTTGCTTTGACTGATTTGCGACCTGTGGGGTCAGCTAAAATTTGTAACGTTCATTTGGATGTGTTAACTCATGGTGAAATGTTAGATCAAGGGACTGAGATTATTGTGCTTGAGGTCGAGGGTAATCGCGTTGTGGTAGAGGAAGTTAATGACTAAAGAAAAATGGTTTTTATGGCAGGATGAGCAACATTCAGCATCCGTTAATATGGCAATTGATGAAGCTTTGATGGAAAGATCCGTAGATTTACCTGGACCACTTCTGCGTTTGTATGAATGGCAAGATAAGTCGATTTCTTTCGGTTATACACAAAAATTTGAAAAGGTGCCTCAGGATGGTTGCACTTTGGTGCGTCGACCAACGGGTGGGGGGATTGTTTATCATAAACATCACTTTACCTACACGGTGATCTTACCTCCGAGTCATTGGATCGTAAAAGACACTAAGCCAGTTGAGAGTTATGCGTGGCTTAATCGATGTGTGCAAGAGGCTTTAAAGCAATTGAGTTTGGCTTCATCGCTGGCCGAGGAAGATATTCCCAAGTCAGTTGATAGAGCGGGAATGGTTTGTTTTGTGACTCCAACTCGTTATGATCTTTTGTCTGAGGATAAGAAAATTGCGGGGTCTGCGCAGCGACGAACGAAGTTAGGGATGCTTCATCAAGGTTCAATAGAGTGTGAAGACTATGAGTTTTTGACGCCGGATTCATTACGTGCTGTTTTACCGAAGGGCTTCGAGCAAGTGATTCCTTGCGAGTTCGTCGCTTATAAACCTTATGATATGATTAAATCACGTGTCAATGAGCTCGTTAAGGAAAAGTATAATAATGAATCATGGAATCAGAAGCGATGAAGAAGATACTTTTTGTTTGCTTAGGTAATATCTGTCGTTCACCTGCAGCGGAGGGCGTTTTTTTAGCAAAACTAGGAGAGAGAAACCTTAGTTCGAAATTCATAGTAGATTCTGTGGGTACGAGTGCTTGGCATATGGGAGAGCGAGCAGATGAACGTATGCTTCATCACGCTTCTAAGCGTTCTTATGACCTGCAATCACGCGCTCGTAAAGTGAAGGAATCAGACTTTGATGACTTTGATTTAATTATCGCTATGGATCAAAGTAATGTGCGCAATATGCAAAAGATTTGCGGAGGTCGCAAACATCATGCAAAGTATTTTTTGATGACTGACTTCTGCCGTGAGTACCAAGGCGAGAAAGAAATTCCCGACCCTTACTATGGCGGCGAGGAGGGCTTTGAAAAGGTGTTGGATCTATTAGAGGACTCTTGTGAAGAGTTGGTAAGGCAGCTAGAAGCTGGTGAAGTCTAATTTTTAGTGAATGATCTTCTTAGTTTTCCAAATACCCGTTCTGAATCTTCGATAATATAAGATCCCAATTAAAATGATTAAGACGGTGAAAGTCGACCAAACATCTATGGGATGCATTCCGAGGATGTTGATTTCGATATAAGCAAGTACACAAGCTCCCCAGAAAATAACAAAAGTTAAGCAAGTGGGGTAAATGAGGTCACCCGCGCCTTTGAGAACTCCAGCGTAAACGAGATGGATGGCATCAAAAGTCATGTATATACAGGCAATTCGTAGCATCGTGCTAGCCATTTGACTAGTTTCGTTGATTTCGCCATTGGTGAATATCTTGGCGAGTTCAGGGGCGAAAGTAAAGAATATAATAGCGAGTGTTCCCGAGTAAAGCATTGCGATCTTGAGTGCGTTATAACTGGTTCTTTCTGCTAGTTTGGTTTTTCCCATACCAATATATTTAGCACTCAGTGCAATTACGGCAATTTGTATCCCTGTCATGGGTAAATAGGATAAAAGTTCCCAACTAAAGGTGATGGTGATGGCGGCAGCCGCGACAGGGCCCGCCGAGGCAAAAATAAGGATGAAAAAGTTGAAGCCCGAGAGTTGAAGAGTGAATTCGATACCCGCAGGGAGTCCCAGCTTTAGGAGAGCTTTCATTATGTTTCGATTGTATCGAATGCTGAGGTGAGTTTTATGACTATCTCTATATGTATGGCTGAAGTAATAATAGATGAGTATGCACAAAACGATAAAAGATGAGATGACTGTGGCCCACGCCGCTCCGACAATGCCAAGTTCAGGAAGATTCCATTTACCAAAAATCAGGGCGTAGGTTAATGGGATGTTGATCAAGACCCCAATGAGAGCGCTTTTCATGATGATCATGGGTTTTCCGATACCAGAGAAAAAACTGGCAAGCACACATCTTAATAAAGTGATTATATGAGCAGAAACTAAGATTTGGTAGTATTGGGTCTCAAGTTTGAGTAGCCGCCCGCTGTGTCCGCAGAAGGCAAAGAAATCTCGAGCAAAAGGCAGAGTGAGAAAAAGGAATGGTGCGAAAAAACAGGCGAGTAGAATTCCTTGACCGGCTGCTAAGCCAGCTTCTGTATGAGATTTCTTTCCAGTGAATTGACCGCATAAAGCGTTGACTTGAGATAATAAGCCAAAGAATAAAGTAACTGATAGAAAAGAGGTTAGGCCTCCGGACAAAGCGGCAGCCATGTCTATGGGAGATTTACCAGCAAGTAAATAGCGATCCGTAAACATCAAGATTGTGTCACTAGATTGCGTTATGATAATTGGAGTTGCTTGGATTAATAGAGCTTTAATCCCCCCAGGTCCACGCCATGATCTTTTTTGAGCTTCTATAAAATTTTGGAAATACATGGAGGTAAAGATGCTTGAGCTTTATTAAAATAAAAAGCATGTGAATGAATTAGAGCTAAAGTTTTGATGTTTGTATGATTACTCTTGTCCTTTATGGAGGAGTTTAATCTTTGAGTTCCTTAAGCTTTTCAGCAGATTCAATACCTTTCCTGTGAATATAAATACTTTGTAAAATTCCTATGCAAATCATGGCTGATACAATGGATGAACCGCCATAGCTGATAAAGGGGAGCGGTATGCCGATTAGAGGGGCAACTCCCATGGCCATACCGACGTTTATATAAGTATGGTAAAGAAAGAGCACGGCAATAGAAATGGCCATGTATTTCCCGAAGGTGTTTTGGGCGTAGCAGGCAATGCGAAGTGCGCTAATAAATAAGCCTAGTTCTAGGAGGATTACTAGGGTGCCCATAGCAAAGCCACCTTCCTCAGCAATTACGGCATAAAGTGAGTCAGTTGTTGACACTGTTTGGGGAAGGAAGCCAAGGCGAACTTGTGTGCTGTTGCCGATTCCTTTGCCTTTTAATCCCCCACTGCCAATGCTGAGTAGAGATTGGCGCGCATGCCATCCCTCGGCTAGATAAAATTGTTTTAATGTTGTGAAAACTTGTGGTTTTTCCCGATATGTATCTTTTTCAATCTTGATCTCTCGTTTGTCAAAAGCTTGTAGTAGGACCCGGTCGGGACGTTTTGAGCTTAGGATGTTCGAGATTTCTTTGTGTTCAATTTGTTTTTGTAGAGCAAGTTTTTTAATCACTATAAGCTCTTTGATATATTGATAAGGGCTTCGCATGAGCTCCATACGTTCAAGGCATTTGATGGGGAGCTCATGTTTTTCTCCTAGTTTTTGTCCTCTTGCAATGGCTAAGGGATGGGAAATGGGGTGGACGAAAACATCAATGCGTTTTTTCTGGTGATCCTGTAGGAGGAAATATAAAATGGGGGTCATTATTGCAATGGCTAGGATGGGGTAGATTATATAGCGTTTGCGAATTCCTGCTACGAATAAAACGGCAACTGTGATGGGGATGAAGGTGCTTGCAGAACCAAAATCTGGTTGAAGACCAACGAGAAATGCGGGGAGGAAACCGATGAAAATAATTGGTATTACGTGCCAAAATTCACTGAGTTTCCGATGCGCTTGTGAAGCAAACCAACTCAAGGCAACAATTGTACAGGGTTTTGCGATTTCCGCAGTTTGTAAAGTGATGGGGCCGAGCTTAATCCAGCTTTTAGCGCCATTGATGGTTTGGCCAAATAAGAGCACGCCTACAAGCATTAATAAACCAAAGACATAAATTTGCCACCAAAAATGTCCATAATAATTGTAGTCGATTACGGCAATGATTGAGCAGGCTAAGGTGCCAATTATAATCCAGCGTAATTGCTTGCTTCCATAGTCAGCTAAAAAACCTTGTACCTGCTCGCCAATACCACTTATATAGGTGACGCTTATACAGAGTAATAAGACAGTGCATATTGTAAGACTTAAATCAAATCGACTCAAGCGTTTAACCCAATCGGGTAGGGACTGGAATTTTTGTCCTCTCATTTACCCGAGACTTTGAAGCTGTTCAATCACCATTTGAGGGGATGCTGAGCTTAGACAGTGGTATTGGTTCTCTGTTAAAGGACATACTTTTTTAAGGCACGGTGAGCATTCAGGTTTGGTCCAAATGATTTTCCAGTGACCACCTAGTGGGCCTGTGGCAAATGGATCAGTAGATCCAAAGATGGCAACACCTTGTGCACGAACACTAGCAGCTAAATGCATGGCGCCGCTATCATTAACAACACAAAATTTTGAGCCAGCTAATATGTGCATCAGTTCGGGGATGGAGGTTTTTCCTACTAAGTTTAGAGATTCGGGGCTCAGTTTATTGACTTCTTCGCCAACCTGTTCTTCGCCGGGGGCGCCTAAGATGGCAACTTTGCCGCCTTCTGAGATCCACCAGTTCGCTAGTTCTGCGTAATGACTTATGGGCCACTGTTTTGCGGGGCCAAAAGCAGCTCCAGGGGCGATGTTGAGCCAAGTGTCTTTTTTGTCTATATACCCGAGTGTGGCTAGTTTATCAGAATCGACTTTTGGCTTTGCGGCTTCAAAGTTATCATCCCAGCCTTGACCACCAGCCATGTAGGAGAGTTCTAGGTATTCCCTGAGTTGGTGGTTGGAGTCCTGTCCAGGTGTACGGTAAAAGCCAGGTAAAGTTCGATTGAGCATAAAACCACGACCTCGGCCAGAGCGACCTATTTTCAATGGAATGCCTTTCAAGTAGAGGTCCATCGCAGAGCCAAAGGAATTGGGGAAAATGACTGCGAAACCAGGTTTTGCTTTGCGGATCAATTCAGTTTCGCGACGCTTTGTGTGCTTACCATCCAAGGCAATAACTTGGCTCACCCAAGTGAAACTATGCCAAAATGAGGCAAGATTCTTTTTGCAAAGAATAATGAAAGGTGCGTCTTCGGGGAGGCTTTGTTTGATTTTATATACTGCAGGTAAAGTCATTACGGCATCACCAAGCCAATTTACAGAACGTATGATCGCGCCGCGTTTTTGTAAATCCTTTGGAATCGCTATGTTTTTAAGGTTTTCTGGCTCAGAACCTATCACGGCTTGGTAAAATGTTAATTTCATAAAATCCTGTATAATTTTGTCGAAATATAGCGGGGCAGTACTATTTAACTACAGAAAAGCATAAAAATCTGTTTAATTTGGACAATATTTTTTTTGAACTCTTGAACAGCTCAATAGAATGTTTTACTTTCAAGAAGAGAGTTAAATAAATTTGCAATAGGTTATGAGAAAAGTATTAGGAACATATGAGAAGCCACTGGCTTTTAAACTACAAGATGGGTTTGCAAGATACCTGTTTAGTATAGCATCCGCAGTGATTGCTGTGTTCTTAATTTATGTTCTCGTGAATAACACAGTTGACATGTTGAACTTTATTGACGTTAATTCCGCAGGTGAAGGTGGTTTGACTCATGACGATGAGGCTGTAGTTTGGCTTCGCAGAGGACTGTCGATCATTGCAGCAATATATTGTTTTAAAAGAACCAGCTAGGAGAAACCATGGCCACACTATTAGTACTCTACCTTATTTTCGGCTCAGGCATGATATGGGGATACACAAAATCTAAGAAAGATCCTCGTAAAGCAGTACCCAAACTAATGTCTATCATTTGCGCTGTTGCTATTGTAATGGTGGCAATACTATCTCCTCTAATTAATGCGGGTCCAGATAGGGTTGCGATTGAAGATCAGTACCGTAACTCAAGATTACAAAAGCTAGCAGCAGACTTAGCTACTAAAGTTACAGGACCTGGTAAAGTTTTAGTGATTCATAGCTATGACGTTAATAACGAAAGAAGTAATCAACATTTGCAAAGATCTTTAGCTTATTTACAGGAAGGGTTTGCTGGTAAAGCAAATGTTCATAAGCTCATTAACCCTGCACCACCATCAAAAAACCAAGATGAAATGGAGATGATGGAAGAAGTTACAGGAGAGCAGTTACAAGCTGTTTTAGAAGGTAATGCCGATTGTGATGTGGTTGTTTTTCTTTCATCATTACCTTATGGTAGAGAGCAGTTGAAGGCTATGGAAGTTTTTTACACACCGCCTAAGGCAGAAGACAAAGGTTATGTAGAAGAAACTTTCCCTGATTTCGATGAATCAAAACTCCCTGTCATTGGCTTGTCAGTTAGCTCTAGCGTTCGTGAATTGAAAGACTTTATTTCAATGGGAAGAATTGATTCAGCAATTGCATGGAATCCATCTAAGGACTTTACACAAGTAACGAATCCACCTGAATCAGAAGATTTAAATGAATGGTTTGATCAGCGTTATTTACTCATTAATGCTTCCAATGTCGATTCACTTGATGCAGCTCATGGTAATTTATTTGTAGCTCCTAAGCCAGTAAAAAAGAAGAAGTAAAGAGTAAAATTTTCATAAAACCGCAGGCTTAGGTCTGCGGTTTTTTTATTATAGGGATGTGAGATGAAAAAGTTTTTTTATTTAATGACGGCAACGCTGAGTAGTTCACTATATGGGACAGTGGCTTTGTCTACAGGTACTAACCAAGCGGCCTTGGCAGGGGGTGGCGTTGCTGCACCTCAGGATTCAACGTGGGTTAAATTAAACCCGGCAGCTATTGTAGGGATGGGAAATCGCGTTGATTTGAGTTTAGAATATTTAAGACCACAGAATGAAATTGAAATGGGTGGAGCTGGATTGCCGAATGCCTTTGAAAATAGTGTAGACGATACCGGGAATTTATTTTTTCCTCATTTTTCAATGGTTGAGCAATTAGATAGTAAATCGGCCTATGGGGTTGCATTATTTGTGAATAGTGGATATTCATCTGATTTTTCCGGTGCTCGTTCTACTCCTGGTCACTTGGGTAATTATGATAGGCGCTTAGAATATAATTCATATAAGCTTTCCCTTGTGTATGCACATGAATTCAATAATGGGTGGCGTGTCGGCTTTGGTCCTAATTTAAGTTATGCACGTGTTAAGACAGATATGTTAACCTTGACGACTGGGCAGCAAACTAGAGGTGATAATGAATGGGATGATAGTTTTGGTGCTGGTTTCCAGTTAGCGATCCATCGTGAATGGGATCGTTTTGCTTTTGGTATGTCCTACACATCTCGTACTTGGTTTTCTGGTTTTGATAAATATGATGATGTGACGACTCACCCACTTGATATGCCTAATATCCTTCAGACGGGTGTGGCTTATAAGATCAAAGATAATCTAACTTGGACTTTTGATTGGCAGTACCTCAATTGGAGTTCGGTTCAAGCTTCGGGTAATGATGTTACTGATGGAGGGTTTGGGTGGGATAATCACAATATCTTTAAAACGGGTTTGATTTGGCAAGCTGATGATAAATGGACTTTCAGAGGTGGTTACTCTTGGGGTGAAGCGCCGATTGATAGTGAAGCCATGTTTGCTAATGCTTTTGCACCCATTATTATTGAGCACTATCTATCTGCTGGTTTCTCATATAGGATTGATGAAAAATGGGAGATTGCAGGAGCGTATATCCATGGCTTTGAAAATAGTGTAACAGACAATGGCGGTCAGATTCCTGCAGCTGAAGGGACAGAAGTTACCTCGTCAGTAGATATTGTGAATATCGGTGTGACTTATTATTTTTAAGACTTTTAAATTATGTTCCGAGCTTTGTAGATTTTCTAATCATTCAGGCTAAGTTCCCAAAACGTTTTAATTAATAAGGAAATACGATGTCTAAAGATAGATATGAAAATCCCTTAGTAGCCCGTTATGCTAGTAAGGAAATGAGTTTTATTTGGTCTCCACAAAAGAAGTTTTCTACATGGCGTAAATTATGGTTAGCCTTGGCAAAAGCTGAGCAGGAATTAGATCTTCCAATCTCAGATGAGCAATTAAAGGCAATGGAAGAAAATTTAGACAATATTGATTTTGATTTAGCTGCAAAATACGAACGCGATTTACGTCACGATGTTATGGCTCATGTGCATGCATGGGGTGACCAGATCCCTAGTGCTAAGCCTATTATTCATTTAGGTGCAACTAGTTGCTATGTAGGTGATAATACAGATTTGATTCAAATTCGTGAATCTCTAGATCTTGTTGAAAAGAAAGTTGTGAAACTAATTCAAGTTTTGGCAAAGCAAGCTAAAAACTACAAAGACCTAGCAACTTTAGGTTTTACTCACTTCCAGCCAGCGCAGCTCACAACAGTTGGCAAGCGTTGCACATTATGGCTCCAAGATTTCTTGATTGATTTAGAGGATCTTCGTCATCGTATAGATACGCTACCTTTCCGCGGTGTGAAGGGTACGACTGGGACACAAGCTAGTTTCTTGGAATTATTTGAAGGTGATCACGAGAAAGTAAAAACTCTCAACCTCCGTGTAGCTGAATTGATGGATTTTGAAAAAGTCATTCCAGTTTCTGGTCAAACTTACACACGTAAAATTGATTTTCTTGTATTGAGTCAGTTGTCTGCAATTGCTCAGTCTACTGCAAAGATGGCGGGCGACATTCGCTTGCTTTCTAATCTTCAAGAAATTGAAGAGCCATTTGAGTCTAAGCAAATTGGTTCAAGTGCGATGCCGTACAAGCGTAACCCCATGCGCTCAGAGCGTATTTGCTCTATTGCTCGTTATGTAATGAGTTTGACTGACAATGGTGCTCATACTCATGCTAATCAATGGTTCGAAAGAACTTTGGATGATTCTGCAAACCGCAGACTGTCGCTTCCCGAAGCTTTCCTAGGTGTTGATGTTATTTTAACTTTAGCTACCAATGTTATTGATGGAATGGCTGTTTGGCCACATGTCATTAATAAGCGTGTCATGACATATTTGCCATTTATGGCGACAGAAAATATTATCATGGCCTGTGTTAAAGCTGGTGGTGACCGTCAGGACTTGCATGAAGCTGTTAGAATTCATTCAGTTGCAGCTGCAAAAGTCATGAAAGAGGGCGGTGAAAATGACCTCTTGGATCGCATAGCAAATGATGAGATTTTTGCCGCGGTTAAAGATAAGCTCGACACCTTAACAAACCCAACAGATTATATTGGGCGTTCGTCACAGCAAGTGGATGAATTTATTGATGAAATAGTGCTTGATCAACTGGGTGATGTTGAAGAAGTAGAGATGGACGACATCATCAATTAAATTATTAATCAGCTGATTTGCGATAAGTGCAAATCAGCTGTGGAGTTCTTTTGTTAAGCTTAGTATTACTTTCCTTACTGGTTGTTTGTTTTTCTGCTCTGTCATCTATGTCGGAGGCAGCTTTCTTGTCGATTTCAGAGGTCGAAGTTGAAAAATGCCAGCTTGATCAGAAGAGCAGTCCGGCCGCGGTAGCCTTGAAAGCTCTTCACGAAAATCTGACTCATACCATTTCGGTATTGGTTATTTTGAATAACATCGCAAATATAGCCGGATCCTTGGCTGTTGGTGCTGTAGCAGCTAAAGTGCTAAATGATGTGTGGCAGGGCTTTTTCTCAGCGATTTTAACACTTGTGATTATCATTTGGGCTGAAATCATTCCCAAAACTATTGGTGAACGTTACGAAGTTAAGGTCTGTCTTTTGGTGGCCAAGCCACTTTATTTCACCTCAAAACTCATTGGTTGGTTAGCTAATATTTTAAATTTTGTGGCTAAGTTTTTTGTGCCGGCACATGAGCTTTCTCATACAACTGATGAAGCTGAAATTTTAATGTTAGCGAAAATTGGTGGTGAAGAGGGGGTGATCGATGAAGACGAATCAGCTATGATTGCCAATGTTTTTAAGTTGGATGATACGAAAGCGGTCGATATCATGACTCCACGTGTTAAAATGTTTTATTACTCTACAGAGCAAACTTTAAAAGATATTAAAGATAGTTTGATAGACTGTTCTTACAGTCGAATAGTATTAGTAGGGGAAGGTCCAGATGACATTAAGGGTGTGCTTCATAAAAATGAGTTATTAATTGCTATAATTAATTCTGAAGAAGATCAGAAATTAGAGAACTACCTACATAAAGTGCGGTTCGTTCCAGAGCAAGCACCTGCAGATAAACTTCTTAAAGATTTTCAGGAACATCGTCGTCACCTAGCTATTGTTGTTGATGAGTTTGGTGGCGTTGAGGGTGTTGTGACATTAGAAGATGTTTTAGAGGTTTTGACTGGTGAAATTGTTGATGAATACGATTCCGTAGTTGATTTACAGCAATCGGCTAGGTTAGATAAAGTTGATAAATAAAATCGAATTTTAGATGCATCAATTCACGTGATTAAGTGTATGGCTATGATGCTTTTGAAGTGAAAACCCTGTAGAGAAACGAAAATTCCAATAAAAATGACAAAAGTGACACTCCTGTAGCTTGCGCTGTGAGAAATGTGCTATTAGTTTATTATAAATTAAACGTAAACTAATGAGGTCATTATGTCTGATCAAGAAATGCCGGAAGATCCGTTTGGAATCTTGAGCCCGGAAGAATTGATGGAGATTCAAGAGAAATACCGTAAACAAAAACTCAAAGAGTCTTTGATTGGACCGGTTATTTCTACTGCTATGCATGTCCTACTTATTTTTGCAGCTTCCTTCTTTAAAGGAGAAACAAAAGAAGCCAATGCTCAAGTAGAGATTACACAACAAATTGAAGAAGTTGTCGAAGAACCACCGCCGCCCCCACCGCCGCCCCCACCGCCCGAGGAGCCAGACTTAGAGACTGAAGTTGATACGGTCAACCCTGAGGTTACAGAGACTGTTGATGTCGAAGACGTAGCTACAGAAGTTGAAGAAGTTAGTGATGAGCCGCCAGCGGCAGAGATCATGGATGATGTTGAAATGATGTCTGATGTGAAACCATCTACTTCACCAATGCAATCAGCTAAAATGTTTAGTGCTCGTTCTCCCAATGCTAAATCTGCAGCACTACGTAAGTATGGTGGATCTAAAGCAGCTCAACAAAGCCTTTTAAAAGCTTTGGATTGGCTCGCTAAGAATCAACGTCCAGATGGATCATGGGGTAATAGTGGTACTACTGGTTTAGCTTTGTTAGCCTACTTAGCACACGGTGAAACACCAAAATCTCAGCGTTATGGTAAGACCGTAGGTAAAGCGATCCAATGGTTAGCTAGCTCTAGTCCAGGTGCCAACCTAGTTTACTCACCAAATCTTGAAGTCGAAGAACGCATTGCAGGTATTAAAAACGTTACTCAAGAAGACTTAGGTTTCTTTGCCGCAGGTCCAGCTCAAGGAACAGGTGATGTAAGGGTTGCCCATGGTTACCCACATGCGATTAAAGTTTATGCACTAGCAGAAGCTTACACAATGACAGGTAATTACAGTATCGAGCGCCCGCTTAAAGCCTTTGCAAATATTTTGATCAAAGGTCAAAAGAACGAAGGTGACTTTGATTATAACTATAAAAAGGGTCCACGTTGGGATAACTCTATTTCTTTTTGGAATTATCAGGCGATTAAAGCTCTTAAAGCAACTGGCTTAGATTTTGAAGGTTTAGATGCAGCGGTTGAAAAATCTATACCTCGAATGAAGCTGATGGCAAAATATCATTTCCCTTACTCGGGTACTTCAAAACCCACGAAAGGACGAGGTAATGCAGGTCTTGCCGCAGCAGGAGCTTTATGTCTTCAGTTATTAGGTGCAGCCAAAGGTGATAGTAATGTTGATAACATTATGGATCGAATTCACAAAGAGTCTATCCCGCAAATGGATTGGGCTAACTCACCTAAGAAATGGACAATGTACGCTTGGTATTACCAAACTTTTGCTATGTTCCAGCACGGTGGTAAACACTGGAGAGACTGGAATAACGCCTTCCAGAAAGTCTTGATGAAAAATCAACACCCCGAAGGTTATTGGTCACATGAACTCGCATGGGGAGCAGGTAAAAATATCGAAAGTAAAGCTTACCAAACATCTTTAGCAGCATTGATGTTGACTGTATACTATCGTTACCTACCTTCGACTTCAGTTAAGAAGACGAAGCCAAAATCAGATGCGCAGAAAAAGAAAGAAAAAGAAGCTGCAGCTGGCGAAGAGGCGATAGATATTTTCTAATTAATAGCCTTAGATTTACAAAAAGCCTTTGCGATTATCGCAAAGGCTTTTTTGTGTCAATATAACAAAAATGAAAAAAGTGACAAAAATGACACTTTTAAACTTGCTTTGCTCAAAAAGTTCCCTTAGAGTTAGATATTACTAAATAAACTTGTGAGGAATTTATGTCGAAAAAAGATTATGATGAAAATTTATTTGAATTCTTAAATCCTGAAGAATTAATAGTAATACAGCAGGAGTACCGCAAGAAAAAGCTCAAAGAAACTCTTGTGGGACCTCTGGTCTCCACAGCTTTTCATTTAGTGTTGATCCTTGTAGCAAGTCTTTTTAAAGCTGAAGTGAAAAAGCCGAGTCCTCAGATTGAATTGACTCAGGCGGTAGATAATAAGCCAGAGCTTCCCATACCTAAGCCATTGCCCAGACCAGAACCGAAAGAACCTGACTTAGATACTCCAATTGAAACCGATCTACCAATTGTCGAGAACATGAACAAAATGGATATCAAGTTTGATAGTGAAGAAAATATTGATGGTCCACCGGCAGTAGAGTTGCTTAAAAATGTAACAATGCCAAAAGACTTAAAGCCATCAACATCAAATTTCCTTTCGGATAGTAGTTGCATCTTAAGATCACCTGAGGGTAAAAGTAGGGCGCGAAACATTCACCGTGTCTCGGAAGCAAGTACTCAGAGTCTACTACGGGCATTAGATTGGTTGGCTCAAAATCAGCGATCTGATGGTTCTTGGGGTAATAGCGGAGTGACTGGTTTGGCTTTATTGGCATATTTAGCAAATGGTGATACACCAAAATCACAGCGTTATGGTAAAACGGTTGCGAAAGCAATTCAGTGGTTGGCAAGTTCAAGTCCTGGTGCAGAACTCGTTTATACACCAGGACTAGGTGGTGAGAAGCGTATTGTAGGTATAAAAACAACAACACAAGAGGATTTGGCTTATTATGCTTCTGGACCCTTAGCAGTGAGAGCGACAGGCGATGTTAATGTAGCTCATGGCTACCCGCATGCGATCAAAGTCTATGCCTTGGCGGAGGCGTATATGATGACAAAGAACTACAGTTTAGAGCGTCCTTTAAAACATTTTGCAAGATTATTGATCAAGGGACAGAAGCCGGAAGGGGACTTTGATTATAATTATAAGAAGGGACCACGTTGGGATAACTCAATCTCCTTTTGGAATTATCAGGCACTAAAGGCGCTCTCTGTTTCGGGTTTAGAAATTGATGGTTTGGGTGAAGCGATTGAAAAGGCTATCCCAAGAATGAAACTTATGGCGAAATTTCATTTTCCTTATTCTGGGACATCAAAGCCAAGTAGCGGACGCGGAAATACAGGTCTTGCTGCTGCGGGAGCTTTGTGTTTACAGTTACTTGGGGCGGGTCAGAACGACAAGAATGTTGACAAGATAATGGATCGTTTATATAAGGAATCTCTTCCGCAGTTGGATTGGGATAAATCTCCTAAAAAATGGGTAATGTACGCTTGGTATTATCAAACCTTTGCCATGTTTCAGCACGGTGGAAAGTATTGGAAAGAATGGAATTCAGCTTTTCAAAAAGTATTGATAAAAAATCAGCATCCCGAAGGTTATTGGGCACACGAACTCGCTTGGGGAGCAGGAAAAAATATTGAGGCTAAAGCTTATCAAACCGCCATGGGAGCTTTAATGTTTACAGTTTATTTTCGCTATGGTATTCAATCACAAAGGTTTTCTTTAAAGGATGAAAAGCAAATTAAAAAACAAACTATTAATGAAGATGAGTTAATAGAGATTTTCTAATAAAAAAAGGGTCTTTGCGATAATCGCAAAGACCCTTTGTTTTTAATGGATAAATCTTAGTGGCTGTGCTCGAGGTGTACGTGGTAATAAGGAACGATGGCCATGATAGCTTTTTTAAGTTCCTCTGAATATTTACCGTCGGCATTTTGTTTTACTTTCATAGCCGCAACCATAATGGCATGGTGCTTCGCAAGACGATCAGCATAATCTTTTTGTGACGCTTTGATGCGTTGAGTCATGAAGTAATGGCTTATTGTCTCGATGACATTTTGAGCATGAGTTTCTTTGTTAGTTACCCAGCGACTGAGTTGGTTGGCTGATTGCGCATCAGTTTTACCCGCTAGTTCAGCAATCATTTTACTTGCTTTAGCAGTTGTTTTTGTGTCTTCCAACATTTGTACTACGCGGGCACCATCATCATAGATGCCACAAGGTACCTCGCAGTGAGCTTGAGCAGTTTGATTTGTGATGATGGCAGTGAAGCAAATGACTCCAGCAGTAAGAACTTTTTTCAGTAACATCGCAAGTCTCCTATATTATTGCGTTAGACTTAATAAAGGCCAGTTTTTCGATTTATAAACTTTATTTAATTACGACGTTCTTTAGAAATCTATTAATTAAGTCGTTTTTGGACGCTTTTATGATTTAGGGCTTTCGGAGCTTGGAGCTTTTGCCCTAGTTTTTGTCCATGTTTGTATAAGCCTTGGTCAAGTTTAACCTTATAAGAGACTGATCGTGTGCGTGGATTAAGTTCTTGGAAAAAAGATTGCAGTGCGGGATTTCTTAAATGAATCAGGGCATTTTTACAGGCTACATCATTACTCTTTAAACTCATTTCAAAGCCTTCATATAATCCGAGCAAAAATTGATCTCGTCTTTGACCATGACTTTTGTGTTCTTGCCATAATTTTTCACCTCTTGAGTAGAGGAAGTTGTAAATATATTCAGCGGTGTCCAAGTTTTGTAACTCGCCGTAAAATTCAAAGAAGTATTTACTCTCAATTGATGAATGGTTTTTTAGGGCTTTTACATAAAAATATCGACTACAAATATTGATGATCTGGCTATGCCAAACGGGGCAGCGTTTGAAAGCTTTGCCAATTGAGCGAAATGAAAAGCTATGCTCGTGAGGAATGTGGTTGTATTTGGAGCTTAATTCTTGAGCTTTAATGGCGGCACTTTGAGCTTCATTTGGGTTGTTGGATTTTGCTAAAGCTAAGAGCTTATTAATTTTATCGTTTAGTGAGGATTGTTTTTGCGGACTCCGCAAACTGGCTTTGGCAGATATGCCCAATTCAGTACAAGCACGTTGAAAAGACTTTCCATGCGAACTTTCATTAAGTCCTTGATAGATTTTGTCTGCGATCATATGAGCAAGCTCATGTTTGAAAACTAAGATGACTTGTTCCCAAGGGTAATTAAAAAAAATATGTTCCGCTAAAGAGATTTCATTCTTCGCGTGAATCCACTTGCCTGCACATGCCGTCAGTTCATTGGAAATACTTAAAGTAGGGCATTCAAGTTTATATCTATGTAGAGTGTCTTGAGCACATTGATTTAAGCGTAAATACCAAGCGCGGTAAAGATTTTGCGGATCATCTGAATTTGGCATAAAGAAAAAGTTTTTTTGTGATTGTTCAAAATTAAAGATCCGCTAATTTAGGCGCAATTAAAAAATATCAATAGGAAGAGACAATGTTAAAGAAAGTTGAAAATGCGTTTGAGCAGTTTTTATTTGCCAGTCGTTGGTTATTGGCACCATTTTATCTAGGTTTAGTGGTTGGTTTAGCCTTGTTGTTAGTGAAGTTTTCCAAGGAAGTCTTTCATTTGGTTACAGTCATTGGCACAATTACTAAGCCAGATCTTATTATTTCTGTTTTGACTTTAATTGATATATCTCTGATTGCTAACCTCTTAGTTATTATCACATTTAGTGCCTACGAAAGTTTTGTCTCAAAGATTGAAGTAGCTATTGATGAAGATAAGCCTGGTTGGATGGGTAAAGTGGGTTTTGGGCAATTAAAAATTAAACTCATTGGCTCAATTGTTGCCATCTCTTCTATTGAGTTACTTAAAGTCTTTATGCGTGAGGGGGCCTTAAATTCTGAAGAAGTTAAATTAAAAATAGCGATGCATATAACTTTTGTTTTTTCAGGTTTGCTCATGGCCTTGATGGATTGGCTTTCAAATAAAAAGTAGGTAGAATCATGATTCAGACTTTAGATAAATTTATTAAAGATATTAATGATCCTGCGATCACCAAGACATTCGAGCAAGCTCCTTTTACGAAGCGCTTAGCTTTGAGCCCAGCCAAGGATGTGGTCGTTAAAAAAGCTCAAGAGCTTATGAAGGAATCATCAAAGTTGAAGGCTTTGAATGGAGTGCAGAAAGAAATGCTTGAATCTGCGTTTTATTTAGCGTGGGACTGCTTGGATGAAGGGCATGAGATTATTAGTAATATTGGCGATTTAGAAGCGAGTTATTTACATTGTGTGATGCATCGCGTCGAAGGCGACCTTCCTAATGCAGGCTATTGGTATCGTCGTTCTAGTGCTTGTGATTTACATGATGACTTAGCCGACTTAGTGGCAAACTTAGTGCCTAATTCGGCAGTTTTTAGTGATCCCGTTGAGTACGGTAAAATGGAAGGCAAGATGGGGGCAGAGTATAAAAAAGTTCGTCAATACGAGTTTGCTTTGTACGTTAAGGAGATCTTGAAATAATGGATTGCTCAAGATTCATCGTCGTAGAAGGTAGTGAAGGTGCAGGTAAGAGCACCGCGATAAAACTCATTCAAAAGGTACTCGAAGATAAAGGTCAAGAAGTGGTTCTTGCAAGAGAACCAGGTGGAACTCCCATGGCGGAGGATTTACGAACAGTGATTAAATCAGCTGCAGTTGATGAAAAGGTTGATCCTCGAACAGAGTTATTGATCATGTATGCTGCAAGAGTACAATTAGTTGAGAATGTGATTCGCCCCGCTTTAGAGCGCGGAGCTTGGCTTGTATGTGATCGCTTTTTCTATTCTACATGGGCTTACCAAGGTGGCGGTAGAGAGTTAGGTTTGGATTTGATTAAACCTATTCACGATATTTGCTTGTCTGATATGATTCCTGGTTTGACGATCTTTATGGATTTGGATCCAGAGCTGGGCTTAGAACGTGCGCGCGGTCGTGGTGCCTTAGATCGTTTTGAGCTTGAACAAATTGACTTTTTTCACCGCACGCGTCAAATGTATAATCAACTTTGCGAAGACCGCAAAGAAATGCAAAAAATTGATGCCTCAAAAACCATGGAAGAGGTGCATTTAGACCTCATGAGTTTGATCCACGCTTATGTGGATTAAGTAAATAGTAGTTCTCAAAAATGATGGACGTGTTTGTTTATGGCACATTGCAGAGTGCGATGCCTTATCATCATTTATGTGGGCGAATAAACAAAGTGAAAAAAGCTCAGACTTGGGGTCGGCTTTATGCTTTGTCTGAAGGCTACCCCGCCTTGGAGTTACCAAGTCAAATGATTATGGCACTAGGAACTTGTGATTATCAGAACGATGCGAATTTATGTCAAACTCTATTAGATTCAGTAGTCAAGCCGAGTGGTGATTGGGATTGTATTCATGGTGAGCTATTAAACTTGAATAATCCTAATCAAATTGAGCAGATGGATGAATTTGAAGACTTCTCACCTTATAATGAGAATAGTCTTTACTTACGACAATTAGTTCCAGTTTTAGTTGGGGATGAGTGGGCTTACGTGTGGGCCTACCATTACAATCAGGTTCATACTGGACGGCGGATTAGAAGTGGTCGCTGGAAAAATTAAATTTTTATGACACAAATAACCAAGTTCTCTATGAAAAGAATTTGCATTTAATTTAGATGAGTGAAGAATCATTTTAAGTTAAATTAATTCCTCGGAGAATAAAGTGAAAATATCGATTGCATCAGATCATGCAGGTTTTGAATTCAATAATAAATTAAAGCAATACTTGGAGTCTAAGGGACACGTAGTTACAAGTTTTGGCTGTTCAGGTTTGGATAGTTGCGATTATCCCGATTTCGGTATTCCTGCAGCAAAATCGGTTTCGGAAGGTGAGGTTGATCGAGCTATTTTAGTTTGTAACAATGGCATTGGTATGAGTATGCTTGCCAATAAATTAAATGGTGTATTAGCGGCATTAGTCTATTCTGAAGAAACAGCTCGTATGACTCGCCAACATCACGGCTCTAATGTTTTGTGTTTAGGTGCGGCTCAGTTTAGTGAAGAAGAATTGATGACATTCATAAAAACATGGATGGAAACAGAGTTTGAAGGTGGTCGTCACGATCGTCGCATTGGAAAAGTGAGAGATTTAGATTCTTAATGTTTTTCATTAAAAAAGTCGTTGTCTTTTTTATTAATCCCCTAGTGTTATTTTGTATAGCACTTGGGGTTTCTTTTTACTTGTGGAAAAAGAAAGATCAAAAAGAACGAGCGTATAAGATAGCAATGATTGCTTCTGCAGTATTGCTTTTACTCTGTTTTCCTCCAATTAGTCATTTGATTGCGCGTCCATTAGAGGCTCAGTATACTCCAGTATCTAATCATTTGGATGCGAAATATATTGCTGTTTTGGGCTCAGGGCACAGCTCTCAGAAGCATTGGCCTGATAGTCTGAAACTCAGTCGAACGGCTCGCTCTCGCTTGATGGAGGGTTTGAGGCAAAAGCAGTTAAATCCACAAGCTAAATTTATATTTTTTGGTTTTGCGGTTGGTGGCAATGAAGCTCACGGCGAAATAATGACTCAAGCGGCCATTAGTTTAGGTATAGACGCAAGTGAGATAAGTTTTTCAACTCAACCAAAAGATACCAATGAAGAAGCGCGTTTTGCTAAAGAAATTTGTGGTGATGAAAAAGTACTTCTAGTGACAGATGCAACGCATACGCCCCGAGCGATGAATTTGTTTAAGAGCCATGGTTTGAATGTTTTTGCGGCTCCCGCAAATTATGAATCCTATGGAGACGCTTGGTTTGTACCCATGCCAAGTGCAGAAGCTTTAGAATTGAGCAGAAAATCAATTTATGAGTATGTGGGTTTGATTTGGGTCAAGTTAAAGACTAAATGAGTTTTTTGAGTTTGATTCTAGTAATTATGGCATAAGTTTGGCTTGATTAAATTTCAGGAGTAAAGATGAATAGCAAATTTTGGCAGGAAATTCTGAATCAAGCCGAAGTCGTTAAAACGAAAGAGCAGAGTTTAGCGAGGCTTATTGATGAAGCCATTTTATCTAAAGCTAGTGTGGCAGAAGTTTTAACCTCACGCTTAGCTGAAAGTTTAGGTGAAAAATATGTCACTGCGAGTGATCTAGAACAGATCTTTACTAAACTCTACTTAGAAGATGCGTCTTTAGCGAAAGCCGCAAAAAAAGATTTAAAAGCCATCTGTGATCGTGATCCGGCCTGCAATTGCTATGTCATACCCATGCTTTACTATAAAGGCTTCCAAGCTTTGCAGGCATCGCGTTTAGCTCATGTTTTATGGAAGAACGGTAGAGCTCATTTAGCTTGCCACATTCAATCTCGAAATGCCGAAGTTTTTGGTGTTGATATCCATCCAGGCGCACGTTTCGGTACGGGGATACTCTTGGATCACGCGTCTTCTTTTGTTGCAGGAGAAACGGCAGTGGTCGGCAATGATGTATCTATTTTACATGAGGTTACCTTAGGTGGTTCTGGAAAAGATTGTGGTGACCGACACCCTAAAGTAGGTGATGGCGTGCTGATTGGAGCAGGAGCAAAACTCTTGGGAAATATTAGTATTGGAGCAGGTGCCAAAATCGGCGCGGGCAGTGTGGTT
Organism: Lentisphaera marina; assembly: GCF_028745505.1. Lineage (GTDB taxonomy): Bacteria > Verrucomicrobiota > Lentisphaeria > Lentisphaerales > Lentisphaeraceae > Lentisphaera > Lentisphaera marina. Next base: position 1,393,155 of record NZ_JAQZZL010000001.1, read on the forward strand.
CTCGATGATGTTCAGTCACATACGACAGTAGTTGGAGTCCCTGCGCGACCAGTTGGAAAGCCTTTGCATCAGAACCCATCCAAGTACATGGATCATCATGTAAAGTAATTTGAGTCATAAAGATGGGCAAAAAAAGATTTGCGCATATAGTACGGACTCAAAAAAATTTCTAAACAAAAACAAAACAAACTAAGGATAATACACATGGCAATTAAAGTCGGTATTAATGGTTTCGGTCGTATCGGTAGAAACGTTTTTCGCGCAGCTGCAAAACGTAACGATATTCAAATTGTAGGTATTAACGATCTTCTTGACGTAGATTACCTCGCTTACATGCTTAAATATGATTCAGTACACGGTCGTTTCGACGGTGATGTTCAGGTTGTTGACGGTAAACTCGTTGTTGACGGTTCTGAAGTTCGCGTTTCTGCAGAGCGTAACCCTGCGGATCTTAAATGGGACGAAGTTTCAGCTGACGTTGTAGTTGAATCAACTGGTTTCTTTCTTACAGACGAAACTGCTCGTGGTCACATCACTGCAGGCGCTAAGAAAGTTGTTCTTTCAGCTCCTTCTAAAGATGCTACTCCAATGTTCGTATACGGTGTTAACACTGACAAATACGCTGGTCAAGATATCGTTTCTAACGCTTCTTGCACAACTAACTGTCTTGCTCCTATTTCTAAAGTTCTTAACGACAAGTTCGGTATCAAGCGTGGTCTTATGACTACTGTTCACGCTGCAACTGCTACACAAAAAACTGTTGACGGTCCTTCTGCGAAAGACTGGAGAGGTGGTCGTGGTATTCTTGAGAATATCATCCCTTCATCAACTGGTGCTGCTAAAGCTGTAGGTAAAGTACTTCCTGAGCTTAACGGTAAACTTACTGGTATGGCTTTCCGTGTACCTACTTCAGACGTTTCTTGTGTTGACTTAACAGTTGAGCTCGAAAAAGATGCTTCATACGAAGATATCTGTGCTGAAATGAAGCGTGCTTCTGAAAACGAGCTTGCTGGTGTTCTCGGTTACACTGAAGATGCAGTAGTTGCTACTGACTTCCGTGGTTGTGAACTTACTTCAATTTTTGATGCGAAAGCAGGTATTGCACTTGATGGCACATTCGTTAAGCTCGTATCTTGGTACGACAACGAAATGGGTTACTCAAACAAAGTACTCGACCTTATTACGGTTATCACTGCTTAAGCTTAAGCTTTAGCATTGAAATTTCGAACGCAGCTCATATTTTGAGCTGCGTTTTTTATTTAATTCAGGATACACAATGAAAACTTTCGAAGAACTCTTTGAGGAACTCAGCAAAAAGGCTGCAGCAGGGGATCCCAATTCAGGAACTGTAAAAGAACTCAATAAGGGTACTCATTTTATCGGTAAAAAAATAGTTGAAGAAGCTGCAGAAGTTTGGATGGCAGCCAAGTTTGAGACTGATGATGATACGGCCTTAGAAATATCTCAATTACTTTACCATCTTCAAGTCATGATGATTGATCAAAAATTGACTCTAGAAGATATTTATAAAAAGCTCTAATTTTTAGCCGGTTACTACCGGCTTTTTTTATGCGTAGACAAGATAGCAAAATACCAATTACCATTTTAACGGGATTTCTAGGCGCGGGAAAAACAACGCTTCTAAATAATTTGATTGAATCGTCTCAGAAGAAATTGGCTTTGATCATAAATGAATTTGGTGAGTTAGGGATTGATGGAGAGTTAGTTCTCGATGCTGAAGATCAAGTTTTGGAGCTCAATAATGGCTGTTTGTGTTGTACGGTTCAGGGTGATTTAACAAAAATACTTTTAAAGCTTCATAATGATGAACGAACTTTTGATCAAATCGTTATTGAAACTACTGGTTTAGCAAATCCAGCTCCGGTTGCAGAGCTTATCTATTTTGATCCTTTAATCAACTCGAAATTCTATGTAGATGGTGTGCTTACTGTATTTGACGCGGTCAATTCAGGTCGCGTATTGGCAAGTCCTGAGGGGCTTAAACAGGTAGTTTATGCCGATAAGATCTTAGTCAGTAAATTAGATTTATATGATGATTTCGAACTTGCAAAGCTATCTGAGATTAACCCCTTAGCTACGGTGGTAGCTTGTGAGTATGGTAAGCTTTCAGACTTAGAGAGTTTACTGGATTTGGGAGGATTCAATGTGGATGTATTGAGTTTAGGTAGTGAGAAGCATTCTCACAGTCATATGACATCACTATCGCTGTCAAAAAATGGTGTAGTTAATAATGCTCGTTTTCGCCAATGGGTTGGTTCTGTTTTGTTTGATATGAGTGATGTGGTCTACAGGATGAAGGGAATAGTGAATTTATCTGGTGTTGAGGGCAGTACAATTTTTCAGTCAGTACATCGCTTATTTGAAGATGAATTATCAGGGAGAAGCTATGGAGATCTCAATCGGCTTGTTATTATAGGTGAGGGTTTGCAGGATAGCGTCCTTAAAGAAGGTTTTTTTGCGTGTTTTGAAGAATAAGATCTAGTGAAAAATCTATTGGGTTTTATTGTTCTACATATATATTTTTTTACTAAGATTTTTTAATTTCATTGGAGAGAAAAAATGACTAAGGTTACAGAAAGTTTAAGCACCATGGAGAAAGCTCTCGAAGTTAATCTTGATAGTCGAATTTATGGTACATTCGCAGAGATTGGCGCAGGTCAAGAAGTAGTTCGTTGGTTCTTTCAGGCAGGTGGCTCGGCTGGCACTATAGCAAAGAGTATCTCGGCATACGATATGATTGTAAGTGATTCGATTTACGGAAAGTGCCAGAGATATGTAGGTCAGCAGCGTTTGCAAGATATGCTCGACTATGAATATGATTTAAATATCAAACGTCTAGAATATGGTAGAGGGGATAGTACCTGTTTTTTCTCTTTTGCGGATACTGTTTCAGCTAGAAATTTTTCTGGCACTAATAAATGTCATGGTTGGCTGGGCGTGAAATTTCAGTCTCGCCCAGGAGATGATTTTAGTCAGATTATCATTCACGTTAATTTAAAAGATAAGACCAATGGTTTACAGCAAGAGGCACTAGGGATTGTTGGGGTTAACCTCATTCATGCCGCTTTTAATCTAGCTCATAGACCTGAGAATTTACTTGAATCGTTGTTGGATAATTTAAGTCGCGATCGTATTGAAATTGATATGGTTGAATTTAAAGGTATTGAATTTCGTAGAGTTGATAACCGTTTAATGCTTTTGAATTTAGTTAAGTTAGGGTTGAGTGATGCTGCAATGTTTGGCCCAGATAAATCAGTATTACTCCCATCGTCAGTGTTTTATAAAAAATCGGTAGTTGTAGAGCGCGGAAGTTTTCGCCCCGTCTGTAATGTGAACATAGATATTATGGAAACAGCACTAGAGCAATTCTCTGAAGATATTGGTGTAGATAAAGATGAAATTGTTCCGATCATGGAGATTACCATGAATAACTTGATGCAAGGGTCTGGTAGTATAGACCTTCACGACTTCTTAGCTCGTGCTGACATGTTGGCTGCCTCGGGGTATAAAGTACTTATTTCCGATTACAAAGAATACTATAAGCTAGGCCATTATTTACGTATGAACACGAATCGTCCCGTAGCAGTTGCTATGGGGGCCGCAAGTTTAATGGAATTATTTAATGTAGATTATTACAATGACTTAGAAGGTGGCATTCTAGAAGCTATGGGACGCTTGTTTAAGAATCAAGTCGGACTCTATGTTTACCCCTGGCAGTATAAAGATGAGCTCATTACAGTTGAGAATTTCAAGGTAGATTCTGATCTGCAGATGCTTTTTGATTATGTTAAGGTGCATGGTAAAGTAAAAGATATAAAGAGCTATAACCCAGATTACTTGAGGATTTATTCTCGTAAGGTTTTGAAAAAAATTGCCACAGGACAAGAAGGTTGGGAGAATGATGTACCCGAGGCAGTTGCGGAAGTTATTAAAGAAAGAAAATACTTTATTAATTAATTTTTATTTATTTATTGACCTCGATGTGCTTGTGAGGTTGGGAATAAACCTAGTTTGAGCATAGGTTTATGGAATTGGAAATAGGAACTCTTATGAAAAAATACATATACACAGCTTTATTTTGTTTTGCCTTAAGTTCATGCAGCTCATGGGATGCATTGGAGAAAGAGGAAATGCCCGATGCGCCAGTGGATGAAAATGTGCAAGCGCGTTGGCTTGGTGAGAATAAGGAGCAAACTGAAATAGGCGAAGATTGGTGGAGAGCTTTTGGCGACCCTGAGCTAGAGCGCTTGATTGAAAAAGCAGCAAAAGATAGTTTTGATTTAACACTAGCCCGTAATCGGGTTTTATTGGCACAAAAAGAACTCTCACTAGCCCAATCTGAAGGACAGCTTTCGGGAGAGTTAAATTTATCTCAAGACTTCAATCGTGTTAATCGTGATAGTAGTACCAATAAAGAAGCAATTGCGGGCGGTTCGCTGAGTTGGCAAGCAGATATTTGGGGTCGTATTTCTAGTCTTTCAGCTGGAGCGCTAGCAGAGTACCAAGCTACTCAAGCCGATTACGACGCAGTTACACTTCAGATAGTTTATCAAGTAGGCGTAGCGTACTTCTCATTACGTGAATATGATGAACTAATTGTTTTGCATAATGATGCTTTGGCTATTTCGGATAAGCTTTATGAATATTATAAAGTACGTTATGAAAATGGTCTAGAAAGTGATGAACTGTTTTTAGCACAGGAAGCAGAAAATCTTCGTTTAAAAGCCAATGTGAAAGATTTAGAACGTCTTCGTCATTTACAGCAAAATACTTTAGCAACTTTAATGGGAGAAATCCCAGGGCAATTTAGATTGAAGCCAAAAACATTATCGGATTCAGTTTCCTTCGTGGATAAACCCGACGTACTCAACGCTAATTTACTTGAACGCCGTCCCGATTTAGTGGCGGCAGAATTACGGATAAAGAGTGCCTGGAATTATAAGGAAGCAGCTCGTGCGGCACATTTACCTGATGTTTCAGTGACTTTGACAGGTGCAACTGATTCAAGTTCAATTTCTGGTTTATTTAGTGATTGGGTTGTGGGAATTATGCCAAGTATTAATTTTCCAATTTTGGACCCTACACTTGACGCACAAGAAGAAATTGCCCGAGTTAAGCTTAAAAATGCAGAGGATGTCTACCGAAAAACAGTTTCTACGGCTATTGGCGAGGTGGAAAATGCCATCATAAATTTACAGAAGTATGAAGAACGTCGCTTACTTGAACTACAAAGGTTAGAGCGTCTTTTGAAAGCCCAAGAGAAATCTCAAGTTCGCTTAGAAAACGGCTTAATTACTCAGTTGGAACTTTTACAGTACCAAAGAGAAGTCTTGGCCTCACGCGAAGATGTTCTTAATTTAAAAATGTTATTACTTAGCGAAACTATAACCTTATATAATGCCCTCGGAGGACCATGGAAACCAAGCACAGAACCAAAATAGTAATTTTACTAGGCCTATTGTTGTTAATTTCTTCTTGTAAGGAGAAACAAGTTGCCAGAGAAGCTCCTGTTCCTCAAGTTGTGTATGAGGAAGCATTGATGATGTCAGTGCAACCAACAACTGAATTAGTAGGGCGCGTTCGTTCGTTCTCTTCTGTAGACTTACGAGCTCGTGTTGAAGGGATTCTCGAACAGAGGCATTTTCAAACAGGAACCTTGGTTAACAAGAATGACTTGCTATACACAATTGAAAAAGATCAGTATGAAATCAATTACAAACGTGCACAAGCTGAGCTAGATAGTGCCAAAGCACGTTTGACTTTAGCACAGAGTATTTTTGAACGGATGAAAACACTTGATGAGAAAAAAGCCATTGCTAAACAGGACTTCGATAAAGCTATTGGGGATCGTGATGAATCTGAAGCAGCTTATAATTTAGCACAGGCAAAAAGAGATGAAGCTAAACTACATTTGGAGTGGTGTGAAATTCGTTCACCCATTACTGGAATTCCGGGTGCTAGAAAGTATGATACTGGGAATTTAATATCTCCTTCATCAGGTGTACTTGTGAACGTAACCTCTACCGAAAAAATGGAAGTTGATTTTGATATTCCTGAACGACAGTTAGTAGATTTTCAAAGAAAATTTGTGACTAAAGAGTTAAGACAAACCATTACGGATAGAATTCAATGTAAATTATCCTTACCAGATGGCACTAGATATGAACACGAAGGCAAAATAGCCTTTTTTGATAATCGAATTAATAAATCTACTGGTACAGTTAAGGCAACCACTCATTTTGATAACCCAGAGGGCTTACTAAGAGATGGTATGTTTGTTAAAGTACTTTTGACTTACATTCCTCCTACAGCAGAAGAAAGAGGTGAAAATGAAGAAGTTCAAAAACCTAAAATAGTTGTTCAACAATCGGCAGTTATGCAAGATCAAGCAGGTCATTATGTTATTGTTGTTAATAAAGAAAGTAAAGCTGAAATTAAACGAGTAAAGTTTAAAGAAAGCTTTGAAGAATATTTCGTTATTGAAAGTGGTCTAGAAGAGGGTGATAAAGTCATTACTTTAGGACTTCAGACAGTGATTCCAGGACGTCAAGTTAAAGGAATTCCTGCTAAAGTTGAGGTTGATGAAACTGATCATATAAAAGATTCTCCTGAGAAATCTAAGGAATAAACTTATGTCTTCAGAAAACTTTTTTATAAGGCGCCCGCGATTCGCCTTTGTGATATCCATTATCATTCTTATTGCGGGTACCATTGCCATGATGAACCTCCCTGTGGCGCAGTATCCAGAAATTACGCCACCGCAGGTATCTGTTACTGCGTCATACCCTGGTGCTGACTCGAAAACTCTAATTGATACGGTTATTACTCCTCTTGAATCTGAGATTAATGGTGTGGAGGATATGTTATATGTTTCTTCAAAGGCCAGTAATGATGGTAAAGTAACTATTACCGTTACATTTGATGTCTCATCTGATCCCGATATTAATACTGTGAATGTGCAAAACCGAGTTTCTGCGGCGAGTGCAAAACTTCCGGCCGAAGTGACTCGACAAGGTGTGATTGTTCGCCAGAAAAGCACTTCTATGCTCTTGGTAGTGAATCTTATTTCACCTAAAAAAACTTATGACGGTCTCTTTTTATCAAACTATGCGACTATCAATATTAAAGACCGTTTATTGCGTTTGCCTGGTGTAGGAGATATCACACTTTTCGGTGGACAGGATTACTCTATGCGCGTGTGGTTAGATCCCGATAAAATGACTGCACTCAATCTGTCGCCACAAGAAGTTGTCTCTTCAATTGAAGAGCAAAATGTTCAGGTTGCGGCAGGGATTGTTGGTGGTGCACCAAGTAAAAAGAGCCAAAAGTTTCAGTACACAGTGCAGACGCAAGGACGTTTGAGTGAACCTGAAGAGTTTGAGAGAATTATTGTTCGTGCGAATCAAGATGGGTCCTTTGTAAGAGTGAAGGATGTTGCATCTGTAGAGTTGGGAGCAGTGAATTATGATTCCACTTCAAAGCTAAACGGTCAGCCAGGTTTAGTTATGCCGATTTATCAGCTCCCTTCAGCTAATGGTATTGCCGTAGGAGATGCAGTCCGTGCAGAGATGGATAAGATTGGAGAGAATTTTCCTGATGATATGGAGTACACCATCCTTTATGATACGACTAAATTTATTAAAGCTTCCATTGATGAAGTTATCGAGACTTTATTTGTAGCCGTCCTTCTAGTGATTCTTGTTGTGTACATTTTTCTCCAGGACGTGCGTTCTACAATTATTCCATCACTCACTATTCCCGTATCACTGATTGGTACTTTTGCATTTCTTTTAGCACTTGGGTATACGCTAAATACGGTGACTCTTTTTGGTTTGATCTTAGCAATTGGAGTAGTTGTCGATGATGCCATTGTAGTACTAGAAAATGTGCAGCGACTCATGGATGAGGAGAATTTAAGTCCACGAGAAGCGACTCAAAAGGCCATGACGGAAGTGTCTGGTCCTATTGTAGCGACGACTTTGGTTCTTTTGGCAGTGTTTGTCCCGGTGGCGTTCTTGCCAGGTATAACGGGTACTTTGTATCGTCAGTTTGCAGTCACAATTTCTGTTGCTGTTTGTATTTCGTCACTTAATGCATTGACGCTGAGCCCAGCTTTATGTTCTTGTTTTTTGAGACCTACAGATAAGACGAAGAAAAAGTTTTTCTTATTTGAAAAATTTAATGATTTAGTCTCTTGGAGTACGGACAAATACACAGGCTTTGTTAAGCTTTCCATCAGAAAAGTAATCATTACAATGTTGTGCTTTGCTGGCATGCTGTTTTTAATATATCAATTTTATAACTCAACTCCGACCGGTTTTCTTCCCGATGAAGACCAAGGTAACTTCCTAGTTGATGTGCAACTGCCTCCTGGCGCATCTTTAGAGCGAACAGGTGCTGTTATTGATGAAATGGAACACATGATTTCTCAAATACCAGGTGTTTCAGCTGTGATGACAGTTAATGGCTATGGTATGATTAACGGTGCTAATTCATCTAATTCAGGTTTTATGATTGTGCCTCTTGATGATTGGTCGCAGCGTACGGAAGTCGAAAAACAAGTTAAGGCAATTATTGCTCAAGCTTATAAGAAGATGCTTGGGATGCCTGAAGCACGCTCCTTTCCCTTTGAATTACCAGCGATACCAGGTTTGGGTGCCAGTAATGGCTTTGAGTTTATATTGCAAGATACTCTTGGTCGTGACCCAAAGGATATGGCAGAAATATCGCGAGCACTTATTATGGCAGCTAATCAACGGCCAGAGGTTTCACGTGTTAATACTTTTTTCACTGCGAATACGCCACAGATTTTTGTTGACCTAGATCGCGAAAAAGCTCATGACCTCAATGTTCCGATGAATGAGATCTTTAGTGCTTTACAGGTTTACCTTGGTGGTGCTTATGTTAATGACTTTAATAAGTTTGGTAAAAGTTATCAAGTTAAAGTTCAGGCTCAAACTGAATTTAGATCCGAGCCCGAAGATATAGATAAGATATATGTGAAATCTAGATCGGGGGATATGGTTCCTTTAGGTGTTTTAGTCAATGTAGATTCGATGGTTGGTGCAGATATTATCAATCGCTATAATTTGTTTAATTCAATTACTTTTAATGGTGGAGCAGCACCAGGCTATAGCTCTGGTCAAGCAATGGATGCAATGGAAGAAGTTGCTAAAGAAGTGCTTCCCCCTGGTTACGCATATGACTGGACTGGGATGTCTTATCAAGAAAAAATTTCATCTGGCAATGTTGGTTTGATTTTTGCATTAGCGATCGTCTTTATTTTCCTTTTCTTAGTAGCTCAGTACGAGAGTTGGTTCACGCCAATTGCAGTTCTCATGTCAGTTCCGGTGGCGATGTTCGGTGCTCTTGGTTTAAACTGGCTTATGAAGATGGATCTTAACATTTATTCTCAAGTAGGGATAGTCCTACTCTTTGGTTTGGCCTCGAAGACAGCTATTCTAATTGTAGAATTTGCCAAAGAAAAGCGTGAAGCTGGTGAAACAATTCTCGATGCGGCCTTGATTGCGGCGCGTCTAAGGTTCAGAGCTGTTTTGATGACGGCAATTTCTTTTATTCTTGGTGTTATCCCCTTAGTAATAGCTACTGGAGCAGGTTCATCGAGTCGTCGTTCACTAGGTATAATTGTATTTGGTGGGATGATGGTAGCAGCTATTTTAGGCACGCTCTTGATACCCGGCTTCTATTTTGTTGTACAAAGTACAAGAGAATGGCTTAAATCGAAGATCTCATCTAAATAATTTATAGGTGAGGTATAAAAAAGCTCGAGTTTAAAACTCGAGCTTTTTTCGTGCTATCTTGCTAGTGTTTCTTAAAATTGAAGGCCAGCACTTTTAGCAGATGCATATAAGGTGGTACGTGCGTCATCACTAATAGGACAGAGTGGGAGGCGGAATGTTTCGGTGCCATAGCCAAGTTGTACCATCATGGTTTTTACTGGGATGGGATTGGACTCGACAAACATATCATTCATGAGTTGATAGTATTTACGATGCAATTTGAGCGCCTCCGAGAAATTACCATCATTAGCTAATTTACATAGCTCAGTCATTTCTGCGGGTAAAACATTAGAGAGAACACTAATAACGCCAGTAGCCCCAACCGAAATCATCGGTAGAGTAAGTGAGTCATCTCCAGAAACAATTTGAATGTCACAGGCTTGTTGTATTTGACTAATGCGATCTACGCAACCACCAGCTTCTTTAACGGCAACAACTTGTGGAATTGTGTTCATGCGAGCAATTGTGTCAATATCAAGAGAGATAGAAGAGCGTCCAGGCACGTTATACAGAATAATTGGCATGTCTGCGCTGTCTGCAATTGCCTTCATGTGTTGGTAGAGGCCTTCTTGAGTGGGCTTGTTGTAGTATGGTGTTACTTGCAAGCTGGCATCTGCACCATCTTTATGTGCCTGTTTTGTAAGCTCAATAGCTTCTTTTGTACAGTTGGCGCCTGTTCCGGCAATAACTTTACAGCGACCAGCTGCCGTTTTGACAGCAAAACGAATGACTTCGCTGTGGTCTTTCATTCCTAAAGTGGGAGATTCCCCTGTCGTACCAACGGCAACAATACCATCGATACCCGCTGAAATTTGATCATTAATAATGCGTTCAAAAGCTTCGTAATCAACATTACCATCTGAATCAAAGGGGGTTATGAGTGCTGTGTAGCAACCTTTGATAATCATATTTGGACTCCGTAGTGGATTTATTAAATTTAATGCCTAAAAGTTTCTCTTAATCATGAAATGTGCAAGCTCTTTTAGGCGTTCTTTTGCAGGAGAATTGGGTAGTTCTGCTAAATGTATCTCCGCTTGTTGAACGTAATGGGCCATCATGTTCTGAATTTTTTCTAGTGCACCGCTCGATTTAATGATTTCTGCGGCCTGAGAAAGTTGCTCTATCGAGATGCTATTACTTCCCAATAAATCCAAGATAAAAGACTTGTCGTCTTGTGATGCCATTTTTAAAGTTTCGACAATAAGTAATGTTACTTTTCGAGCGGCGATGTCACTTCCAACTGGTTTGCCGAGCTCTTTTTCATCGGCAAAGACACCTAAAATATCATCCTGTAGTTGGAAGGCTAAACCTGCATTGTAAGCGAATTGACCTGCATGATGAACGAGCTCGTGATCAAAATTATCGAGTTTTAAGCCAACCACAACTCCTGCTTGAGCTGAAAACTCTAAGAGACAAGCTGTCTTCATTTCTAGCATTTTAAGAATTTCTTCGGGGCTGATGGAGTCTATCTCGCGATGCTCAAATTCAACATCTATGGCCTCTCCACCAAGTAGGATAGGGTAGACATGAGATAAGAGACGGTCCATCACTGCAAGTGCCGTAGTGCTAGTGAGGTCCTTGTTAGCTTGTTCGCTAATGAGACGAAGTGCCCAAGCTTGTTGGAGGTCGCCAGTTAGGATGGCCATAGAGAGACCAAAATGATCAGCTTCATTTCCTTTTGTACCATGTTCTTCTCTTGCGAAGTTCGCAAGAGCCGTATGGCTAGTTGGCAAACCTCTACGAGTGGCATCACGATCAATTATATCGTCATGGACTAGGGTCCAGGTGTGAAAGATTTCAGCAGCAGAGGCAACAGATTGTGCGAGTTCAGGTTGATCTGATACGAGCGCTGCTGACCAAAGACAGAGGGCGGGGCGTAAACGCTTGCCGCCACTTTTAGTATAAGAAGACATTTCATTGCCAAGCCAAGAAGGGTTGACAGTGCTTGGGAATGGGTGATCTAATAAATAAGAATCAATCTGACTTGCTATTTCAGACAAGTCAGACTTAAAATCTTTGTATTGCATTAATTTGACCTAGATTGTTAGTACGGTAGTTTTCGTATCCTTACTAACACGGGAGTGATTTTTTTCAATTACAGTTAACCAAGTTCCTTCTTCTTCGCATAGGTCGACAACATGGAAACGACTTTCATCAGCTTGGCGGTCATAGCCAATAACAGTTCCAGGAGGAAGGATTACGTGCTTATCAATAATCGCATTTTTGATTTTGCAGTTTTCGAAAATTTCTACCGAGTTCAAAATGATGGAGCTCTCAACACTGGAGAATGAATGAACATGTACTTCTGATGAGAGGATTGATTCTTTAACCGAGCTACCAGAGACAATACATCCATCACAAACAATGGAATTAGTGGCGTGACCAACGCGCGTTCTTCCGTCTGGGTGATGCTCATCATGAACAAATTTAGCTGGAGGTAGTGGTGAGTTGTAGGTATGAATTGGCCAACCTGCGCCGTATAGGTCGAGTTGTGGATCGGCTTCTTTAAGATCCATGTTAGAGTCGTAGTAGGATTTGAGCGTACCCACATCTCTCCAATAGTTGTCTTTGCTTACATCAGAACCTGGGATTTTGTTCTCAAAGAAATTATATGCATAGAGGCGACCACTATCTACAGCTGGAGGCAAAATATCGTGACCAAAGTCATGATGAGAATCTGGGTTCTGTGAATCAGCTTTTAAGGTTTTGTAAAGCCATTTTGAATCAAATACATAGTTGCCCATGGAGGCTAAGCAGTAGCCGGGCATGCCGGGGATTTCGCTAGGGTGTTCAGGCTTTTCTTGGAAGCCGGTGATTCGCCAGTCTTCATCAATCTGTATGATACCAAAACGAGAGCCTTCTTCTAATGGAATCGGTAGAGCGGCAATTGTAGCTAGGGCTTCGCGCTTCGCGTGGAATTTAGCCATTTGAGAGATGTCCATCTTATAGATGTGATCTCCACCAAAAACGGCGACTAAATCAGGGGTGAAATCTTGTAGTAAATGAATATTCTGCCAAATCGCATCGGCTGTCCCTTCGTACCAACGTTTGTCGCCACCTTGCATTTGTGCAGGAACAGGAACAACAAACTGTCCTTTCATTAAGGATGACATATTCCAACCATTAATAATATGTTCACTCATACTCTGAGAACGAAATTGTGTGAGTACAAATAGTGAGTGAATGCCACTATTCACAAAGTTAGATAAAACAAAGTCGATGATGCGATATTTGCCACCAAATGGTACGGCTGGTTTAGCTCGCTTGGTTGTTAAAGGTGAGAGGCGAGACCCTTCACCGCCGGCTAAAATCATTCCTAAAATTGACTTACGCATTATGACTCCCATTATTTCTTATAAAATTGTTTATGTAAATATACTATCGTCGCAATAAAATTATAAAATCTTAATTGTGGGTCTAAATACCCACAAACAGGTCATAAAACCTAGTATTAAAAAGAATTTAACAGGGAATTGAAGTCCTTTAATTTAGTTAATCAAAACTTTGATGACTAACTTTGTTAATTCTTCGTCTGCAATTAAGGGGGCGTGAGCGTCTTCTGGAAAGAAAATGGCCGCTTTGTCGCCGTAAACCTGTATATATTGTACAGAATCGTCCATAAAAAACATTATGTCCTGCTCTTCCTTATAATCCTGTAGAATAGTCTGGCATTCATTTTGAGCTTTCCATTTTATGTTGTCGGTACCTTTGAGACTGATTTGTATGTCAATATATTTCTTGTGGGCTTCTAGATTGGCCTTGTCAGCTTTTCGCCCCGGAAGTGTTTCTTTAATAGCAAATATTTCCTCTCCATCAATAATAGTTTTACCATGGGGAAGTTTCTGGAGGTCATTGCTCAATAGCCATTTGGCGGCTGTCGCAAAACGAGGGTTTAGGCAACTGTAGTTTTTGATTTGATTAAAGGTGCAAAGAATCATAAAATTTATCCATTTAGTTTTTAAGAATTTAGAGAGTCTTTGGACATAATCAATCGAGACTCGTTTTATAGTGTATCTATGAATGGTTTTTACTGTAAATTTATCTTAGTTCTCAACTTAGAAAAAAATATGGAAATCCTTGGCACTGATAAAATTATATTTCTAGAACTTTCCTTTGCTGCACACTTGGTTTTTTTATGTTTAGGCTTTGTTTGTAAAAAGTAAAAATTCTTTTACTTTCCACCGGTTAAATTTTTAACAGCTAGAGTTTTTTGACAAAATCATGCGCCAGTTTGAAATCATTCTTTTTACAATTTTTATCGCCCTTCTATTTGCGGCGAATGCTTTTCTTAAATCAAGAAGTGACGAGAGTAAAGCAAAAATTTTCAAAACCTTATTGTGGACCTTTTTAGTCTCTACAGTTGGGCTTATTTATATGGGGGCAATGACTGTCTCGACTCGTTCAGGGATGGCTTTTCCGGATTGGCCTACTTCTGACGGGGTTTTATGGCCATCATGGAATTACTTCACGGCTCAACAAGATCGTTTTTATGAACATGGTCATAGATTGATGGGGCAGTTTGTGGGCTATCTAGCAATCTTAGTCTTGATTTTTTCACGCTACTTCCATCGTGAAAGGAATTTTCGCTTGGCTTTAATCATATTTAGCATGGTAGTTATCCAGGGTTGTTTGGGTGGTTTGACGGTTGCCAAGAATACGCTCTGGTTGACCACTGTATTACATGGTGTATTTGCGCAGTTATGTTTGGCAGCCATGTGTTTCCTATTGCTAAAGAATACTAAGCTCTATAATGAAAAAATTCCTGAGGAAGGTTTCGCGCCAAAATTAAAAGGTTTGGCTAAGTTTACTTTAATAGCAGTTGTTATTCAGCTCTTATTGGGGGCCATTTTTAGAAATAAGGCCAAAGTATTTGAGTATAGCGAAACAGGCAAAGTCATATATAAAGAAATTGTCGAGGGTAATGCTGGTTGGCTTTTTTCTCACATGACCTTTGCTTTGCCAGTGGCCATATTGCTGTTTACCTTGGGGGTAGTGATAATGAAATTTAAAAAACTCAGTAAAGCTTATAAGTTTTTTGGCATGTCATTTCACTTGATGGTGACGATGCAGATTCTCTTGGGGGTAGTAGCATTTCTTACAGTATACAATAGAGAACAAGGTAAGTTTGGTTTTGCTGAAACAGTACTAACATCGGCGCATGTAGTTAATGGAGCTTTGATTTTAGCCTTAACGTTCACGGCGTTTAAACTCTTGTCAGTTAAATTGAAAAAGGATGAAAATCATGGGTAGAGTAAAATCCTTTATTGAGTTGACCAAGCCACGCTTGAGCGCAATGGCAGTGTTTTCAGGTAGCGCGGGTTATGTGATGGCACGTGACCCAAACCTTAGTTTTACAATGAAAAATTACTTGGAGTTGTTTTGGTTGACTCTGGGTTTGAGTTTTGTGGGAGCCGCTTCAAATATTGTGAATCAAGCTGTTGAGCATAAGCTCGATAAAATGATGGATAGGACTGCTGATCGTCCCATTCCTTCAGGAAGAGTCAAAATGGGTGAGGCACTTGTGTTTGGTCACATTTGTCTAGCCATAGGTTTGGCGGTACTGTTTTACTTTTTTAGGCAGGAGGTAGCTTATCTCGCCTTGTTTACTTACATAACATACGTGTTCATATATACCCCGATGAAAACGAGGACTGCACTTAATACTATTGCAGGTGCTTTTCCGGGAGCCTTCCCCATTTTAACTGGTTGGGTGGCGCATAGTAACAATGATTTTCATGTGTTGCCACAGACTGAGTGGTGGGGTTTCTTCCCGTTTGCGATTGTTTTTATTTGGCAATTACCGCACTTCTTTTCTATAGCCTGGATCTACAAAGAAGATTATCAGAGAGCTGGTTACAAAATGATGTCTCTTTATGATAAAACAGGTAAGCAGGCAGTTGTGTTGATTTTTGTTGGGACGCTGGGTTTGATGGCAGTGTCTTTAATGCCATATATGTATAAAATGAGTAATGGCTGGTACTTTATTTCTGTATGCATTTTAAACGCCGGCTTATTATGTTCGTCAGTTTTGTTACTGATCAATCGTAATCGCTTTATGAAGCAGTATTTTTATGCCTCAATCATTTATTTGCCATTAATTGTTTTGGCACTTATCTTTTTTCCTCAAACTACGGCCCCTTGAACTGGAGATTATTTTGGAATTACCTTTAATTAACGCGTGTTTAAATTTTCTAAGTGCAACCTTGTTGGTCTGCGGTTATGTAGCGATTAAAAAGAAAAACAAAGAAGTCCACAAAAACTTTATGATTGCTGCTTTTTGTACCTCGGCACTTTTTTTGACTTCTTATCTTTATTATCACTTTACCGCTGGGCACCTCTTGTTTCAGGGGCAGGGCTCAATTAAAATAATTTATTTCATTATTTTGATCCCTCATATTTTGTTGGCAATGGTGATGTTGCCGATGATTTTAATGACTTTCTTTTTCATTTTTCGTGGTCAAGTGGTGGCACACCGTAAAATCGCAAGATGGACTTTCCCCATATGGTTATATGTCTCAATTACTGGGGTTATTCTCTATGTTTATATGTATCAACTCTACCCACAGCACTTGAAGAAGTCGGATAAAAAAGCAGTGGCAGTAGTGGAGTCCGTAAGCCAGTGAGTGAAATTACTTTATTAGGGCGTGGCAGTAGTCATCAAGTTAAAGTCGGGCCAAAGCAAAAAGTAAAAGTTCATGCCTTGCGCTACGTGCGCCCAGGTGAACGCGATTTTTTGAAAATTTTGCCTTCTGAGCTTCCCAAGAAAACACTTTTTCTCTACGGAGCAGATTCCCCACTCATGCCTGCGGTTTTGCGTGCTTTGTCACCTGAGATGAAAATCGATATTTTTACCAATGAATTACATGATAAGCGTATAGCCGAGAAGAAGTTCTCGTCGGAGCATCAGATCAATGTCTTTACAGGATCTGATCTTCAGCTTGAAGATGATCATGATATGCTCGTTTTTGCACCGACTAAGTACTTTGATCGCATGTTGTTTTTTGATACTTTGGAACGAGTGAATCTAATCTACCCTAAGGGTACTGACTTCTACATTGTTGTGCCCCAAGAAAGGCTCAAGGATTTTCGTAAAAAGATAGATCAAGAGCTTCGCGGAGTGAAGATACTTTCAAGTACACGTTCAAATACTTTGTTTAAATGTATTACTCGTGGTGATGATGTAAAAAAGAAGTGGTCGGAGCGTGTTGCTGATGTGGCTGTTTCAACCATGAATGCTGAATTTACGATGCAGACTCGTCCGGGTGTTTTCAGCCATGGGCGTGCTGATGTCGGCGGTGTAGCTTTGTCTGAAGCTATTGAGGTGATTCCTGGAGAGAATATTTTAGATTTGGGTTGTGGTGCCGGCTTGATTGGTTTAGCGCTTGCAAGACGCCAGCTTAATGAATCGCCAGATCATGGCGGTTCGGTAGTTATGGTGGATTCTAATATCCGTTCGATTGAATGCTGTAAAAATAATATTGAGATTAACGGCTTTCAAAATTGTGAAGCCATAGCAAGTGATCTTTATGAAACTGAAAAAACATTTGATTTGATTGTTGGTAACCCTCCATATTTTGCGGGGCAAAGAATCGGCGAATACTTTATTGAAACGGCAATGAAATACCTAAACGCTACAGGTCGTTTAGCTATAGTCTCTAAACATGGCGAGCAGCTTGCGGAAGTCGCAAAAGACTTTGGCTTTAAGACGACGACTACCAAACGTAAAGGGTATGATATTAGTCTTTGTCGGCGCTAGTTAATATGATCTAGGTCTTTTTTAATGGGATTTCTAGGTCTAGTGTGGCTCCTAGTAAAAGTTCTATCTTTCCTTTTTCAGAGAAATCCCGTGGGGTGAATTCATTTGAAAGTTTTCCGCCAGCTTCGTCGCCAAGTAATAAGCCCATTCTTTGGTAGGCTTCGGCAATGAGCTCGCTACAAAAGAGGCTCGATAAATCTTCTTCTTGATTTGAACCGAAGGGGCCGTCGTAAGCGGCGAGGATAATTTCCCATTTACTTTCTTCAAAAGGTCGGCCTTGGATCTCTTTGCGGAATGCGCTAAGGCCATCAAGGAATTCTTGAGTTCTTTCTACATTTAGCTTACGGAGTGATATGTCGCCAGGATACGTTTCAATCACATGGCTTAAAACATTGATTTGTACTCCGGGGTTTTCTTTTTTTAGAAAAAAATCTTTGACGGCAGTAGATGGAGTCGCTTGATAGATGAGTGCTATATCTGGGTTTTGTACGCGCACTACCATGCCAACGTGAGACCATTTACAGAGGCTGCCAAGTTTGATTCCCGCACTTAGGATCCCGGGGCCAGAAAATAGAATGATATCTCCAGTTTCTAGTGAATTTCGATGTTTATCGTATTCCGTCATGAGTTATTTAAATCGAGTTTTTTATTTTTAACTTGGATTACTCTAAGATTTACTCCGATTAAGTTCAATTTAATTAATAAGGTTTTTTCGCATTAAAAGGTGAGGCTTAATGGGGCTTGTTGGTATAAGTTCAAGACTCCCAAAGAGATGTGTTGTTAGTTTTGAAGGCTTCGTTTTGACTTTAAAAAATGCTTTTTTAGGTAAAATAAAAAAAATCGTTTTTTATTTAAAAAACTAGTTGCAGAAGGTCGCTGGGGCTGTATTATCAATGCCATACAAAACGGCGAGATAGCTCAGTTGGTAGAGCAGGGGACTGAAAATCCCTGTGTCCCGGGTTCGACCCCCGGTCTTGCCACTCAAAAAGGATTCAGTGTAAACTGAATCCTTTTTTTTGTGCCTAGTAATGCTTAGGTGCCCGTATAGTTGAAAACAGCTGTTCTCACTTTGCTCAAGAGGAGGAAAGTTCGTTAGTATACATGTATTGTTCGTTGTAGAGTTTCGAACTGCTCTGTAAAGGTTCTGAGGTTTAAGGCTCTTGTATGTGCTGTAAGCGAGTAGATCCTAGTCTTCTTAATCAAATTAGCTGAGTATGGGTATATTAGGCCACAAAAAAGCCCTGTGATAAACAGGGCTTAAGATTTAGATGTCAGCAGTGTGATTGGCTTGTTTACATAAGTCCGACCAGTAACTTATTATTTTTTGGTCGTAGCCAGTGATGTGGCTCATCAAGGCGGCTCTTGCCCACATGCCATTGCGTTCTTGGCGCCAGTATTTGGCGCGAGGGTCATTATCAATTGCGCTGTCGAGTTCTTCTCTCCTAGGGAGTGGGTGCATGATGGCGCAGTGTTCTTTTAGGATGGATAAATGCTCAGCTCTGAGGGAGAATTCAGGGAATGATTTTTCGCTTTTGTCAGACTCTGTGTCGTGTTCGTCTTGAACGCGTGTCATGTAAATAGCATCGGCAGAGGGGAGGTGTTTAATGAACTCATGGCTGATTTCGTAATCAACATTTTTATTGTCGAGATATGCAATGATATCATCTCCCATTTTGAATTTTTCAGGAGAGGATAAAATAAGTTTAGTGCCAGGGAAAAAGCTGATGAGTTTGCTGAGTGAGCGTACTGTACGCCCGCGTAAAAGGTCGCCTGCTAATAAGATGGTTTTTCCTTCTAATCCGCCGTGGTGTTCAAAAGATCGGCGCAAGGTATAGATATCCAAAATGGCCTGGGTTGGGTGTTGGTCTTTTCCTGAGCCGGCGTTGAGGATGGGTATGGGGCGTTCGGAGTTGTTGAGGCAATAAGCGGCTTGTTCAGCATAACCTTCTTTGGGATGACGCATAATGATGAAGTTGAAGTAAGAGGAGAAGGTGCGGATGGTATCTTCAAAAGTTTCACCTTTTACTTCAGAGCTAATGCTGGCATCGCGTACGTCGCTCGTTTGAATTCCGAGTATTTGGCAGGCGGTTCTAAAGCTTAAATAAGTACGTGTAGAAGGCTGCATGAAGTAGAGCATGGCCTTGTAGTGAGGCATGAGTCCTTGGAGGAATAAAGCACCCTTTTTTGATTTGCTTATTGAACGAATTACGTTGGTTAGCTTGTAGATGTGATCAATGAATTCACGATCGAATTGTTGAGAATGGAGGCAGTGAAAGAGTTTCCCTTTTTCACTGAAATAAGGTTTTTTTTCTTCTGGGCTTAAAGCCTGAAAATCAGACCAAGTAATATTTTTGGTTTCGCTGAGCACGTGTCATCCTCGTTAAAAAAATTAAGATTGCTCGAATGATAGCTTCGGCTATAAATAAAGTCAAGTTTTTGACTCTTTTAAGTTGAGAATTACGGTCAGTGAATTGTCAGCCGAATTTAGTCGTACTAGATTAGCTGACTATTATAAATAACCAATGAATTTGGAGACAGAATGCAGCCCAAAACTGTTAAAGAAGTTGATGAGCGTACGAAAGAGCTTTACACCAGAGCTGATGAAGCGCTACAACAAAAAAATTATGATTACGCCATCGATTTATTTCAAAATTGCCTAAAGCTAGTACCTGCTTTTCAAGAAGCGAGAGCCTCCTTGCGTCAGGCCGCTTTGTTGAAATTTGGTGGTAAGCCTAGTTCAGCTAAGCAGGCGATGGTAGCGATGAAGTTTTCAGTCACTTTAACAGTTAAGATTCCTGGTTTGATTCGTAAGGGAGAAAATTTAAAAGCTATGCGCCTCTGCGAAGAAGTGTTAGCTAATGATCCGAGTAATTTGTCCGCGAGTCGCTTATTAGCAGAAGCTGCCACCGAGGCCGAAATGAACTGGATTGCGGTAGATGTGATGGAGTTAGCAAGTCGCTATAACCCTACGGATCCAGATGTCAATTTATACCTTGCTCAAATATATATCGAGAATGGCTTGGGCGGTAAGGCGGTAGAACTTTGTGAGAAACTAAGAAAGTATCATCCCAACGACGAAAGAATTTTCAAGATGTATAGTTCGTCTCAGGCAAGAATGGCAATGGATGATGGTGGGCTAGATAAAAAAGAAGGTGATGAGAAAGTTGCAGATGATAAACCTGTAGATATTTATGAAACTCAAACAATGCAAAGTACTAGAAATACGACGATCATTACAAAAGGTTCTGATCACTATGTGCAGGAATTGATGAGTGGTAATGATACTATTGATATTCGTAAGCGTTTAGCGCGTGAATTCATCCGTGAAGGCGAGTATGATCAGGCCGTAGAGATTTTACAAGAAGCGCTTGATATGGAGCATGCTGTGGACGTGCAGTTGCAGAAGTTAGTCTTTACAGCAGTAGAAGGCCGAATTGATAATGCTTTGGATTCATGGAAATCGCATTTAGAAGACGCGACATGTGATTTGGAAAAAGAAGAAGCTATTGCGGAAATCGCAAATCTTGAGCAAACGAAGAAAGATATTCTTCTAGATCGTGCTCGTGAGCAAGTGGCTCACTTCCCGAATGATCCGAAAACAAACATGGCTTTTGCCGAGATCTTGGTGGAGCGTGGTATGTTTGAAGAGGCTCTAGATCCACTCACGAAAGCGGCGACGAGTCCACGTTTCACTACCCGTGCCTACATGCTACGTGGGAAATGCCGAATTGGCTTAGAGATTTTTGATAAGGCAAAAATTGACCTGAGTAAAGCCTTAGAATCCTTGAGATCTAGGGATAGAAATGAAGCAGAATTGAATCATTTATTGGGTGTTGCTTTAAAGTCTTTGGGTGAAAATGATGAAGCTGAAGCGCATCTTAGCAAAGCCAAAGATTTAGGTTTTAACGCTGAAGCTCAAGAGGAAGCGTAAGGTTAATTTATGTCATCTGAAAACAAACCTTCTTTTCCCAAGAGGTTGTTATCGTTGCTTGGAGCACCTTTTTCAAAAACTAAAGACTCCAACGAGACCATTCTCTTTGATTTAGATAAACCAAAGATGGGCTCAACTCAGCTTCCAAAGCATTTGCAAGACCGTTATAAAATCATGCGTACGCTTGGGCAGGGTGGCTATGGAGTGGTTTACCTTGTGCAGGATATGATGATTGGTCGTTTGGCTGCAATGAAACTTTTGAAGAAAGCTTCTTCAGAGGGAGACGCAGTCTTTGATCACTTTAAGCAAGAAGCGAGAATTGCCGGTCAGTTAGATCACGAAAATATTGTGGTGATCTTTAATGCAGAGTATGAGGATAATCACGCTTTCATTGTTATGGAGTACTTATCAGAAGGTAACTTAGCCTCTTTAATAAATGAAAAAGGCTTGTTTCCGGCTCATGAAGCTATGGTGATCACCAAGGGGATTTTAGATGGTTTATCAGCAGCTCATCGCATGAGAGTTGTTCATAGAGATATTAAACCGGAAAATATACTTTTTGATCCAAAAGGTCGCCCTAAAATTAGTGATTTTGGTGTGGCTCATCTTCCTAAGGAAGAGGGGGGTGTACTAAGTAAAGAAGAATTTATGCCTGTGGGCACACCTTGTTATATGTCGCCAGAGCAATTGGCTGGTAAAGAAGATATCGATAGTCGAGCGGACCTCTATTCTTGTGGAGCTATTTTGTATGAAATGCTCACGGGACAGAAGTTGTATGATATTCCGCGCGATACTCGTTTGGATGATATTTTAAAAATTGTCCAAGCCTGCGATTATAAAAAGTTAGGGACTTTTAAGCATGATTATGCTCAAGATCTCATTGATTTTGTAGAAAAACTTTTGGCTGTTAATCGTGAAGGTCGTTATCAGTCATCTATGGCTGCACTGAAAGATTTAAATGAGTTGCTGGCTAAGCGAGAGAAGGAAAAAGAAACCACAGCCTTCCCTGATCGTATAGTAACTAGTCCAACATATTTGCTTGAGGACGTTATGCGTATTTTATTACAGGACGGGATTATGGCTCCTGCAGAAAGACGTGAAATAGATAAACGCGCTGAACGTTTAAGGGTGTCTAAGGAGCAGACTCGTGAGATTGAAGAGAAAATACGTGAAGAAATGGGCTTGCCTTCTTTAGATTCTTTAGAGGCCTATGAATCAACCTATCAGTTGATGGGTGGGGACTGGGACTCGATGAGTCATCAAGAAAAAGAATTTTTGAAAAAAACTTCAGAGAGTTTAGGTTTGCAAGATATTGAACGTCAGATGATAGAAAAGGATTCGACAGAAAGTAGAGACTCATGAAATTTGCCTGTAAACACTGTGGGGTTGAACATGATGTTCGCCCATCTGCAATTGATCAACAGATGAATTGTAATAGTTGTGGGCGTTTAAATATCATTCCATCTCATAGTCCTAAAGTTACGATTAAGACACGCACCAAAACCTTAGTTTATTTTGAGCCAGGCTTGCTGTTTACGAGTTTGATAATTTTTGGTCATGGAGTTCATCCTACCTTGGGTTTATCTTCAACTCTATTGTGTACAGCTGTACTTTTATTTCTCATCCGTAATCCAGTTAATACACTTCCTTTTTTTGCTCAATATACGGCTCTACAGTTGCGTAAATTCTGTTCTGATCAGTACTTGATCCCGCTATGGGGCTTATTACTATTAAGCAAGTTTCCCGAGACGGATTTCTTTTTTTATTTGATCGCCGCTATATCTATTATGTATGCAGGGATATCATCTATTGCCCTGCATTATAATGTCGATAACATGGTAGGTCATACCGAGTGTAAGCCTAAGCCCAAGTTACGAGAAATCCTTCAGCCGTTTTATCGCCGCGAATTGATAAATATTGACGAAGAGAAAGATGAGGTTGTTCTACCTCAATCTCATACACAATTGAAGATTAAAAATAAACGCATGAAAAAAATGGATGTTCAAATCCAGGTTGATAAGCGCTTTAATGAATGGTTAGAGGATGAAGTCGAACGCTTCACGGACATGCCATCTGACTAATTTGAATCTTGTACTGCAGCAAAGTGAAACGCTTGCTCATGCCTTTGTTGGCAATGCATTGGGCAATTGCTTGGCGACTTGAGCATAAAATTAATAAGCTCTTGGCTCGAGTTATGGCAGTGTAAAGAAGGTTTTTCTTCAGCATGATATAATGACTTGTGTTCATGGGGATAATGACTGCGGGAAATTCAGAGCCTTGCGATTTATGGATTGTAATGGCATAAGCCAATCGGATTTGTTCTGCTTCTTCAAAGTCATAGCTTATTTGTAAGCCATCGAAATCAATGATAAAGCTTTTTTCTTCATTGAGAATATCAACGATGTAACCCATGTCACCGTTGAAGACTTTTTTTGTATAGTTATTGACAGTTTGAATAATGCGATCACCAAGGATGAAGCGGTTCTTGCCAAAGTTAAATTGTTTTTTGTGGATGTCGTTGAGGTATTCCTGTAAATAAAGATTGAGAGCTTCACAGCCACACTTACCGCGTTTCATGGGCATCAATACTTGAATGTTTTTTGCGTTGATATCAAACTTTTTAGGGATGCGCTCTTTTATCATGGTAGCGATCATGGGGAATAATTTTTCGGGATCGCTTTGGTTGATGAAATAAAAATCATCCAAGTTTGGCTCTGATCCTTGTGTTAGATCGGGCTCCTGTCCAACATTAATACGGTGAGCATTAGTAATGATGCGACTAGATGACGCTTGACGGAAGACTTGATGTAAGGCTGTGATCGGAATGAGTTGAGACTGAATGAGGTCGTTTAAGACAAAGCCAGGTCCCACGGAGGGGAGTTGATCGGGATCGCCAACTAAAACTAGGTGGGTTTCATTGTGTTCGACTGCCGCAAAGAGTTTTCGAGCTAAGCTTATATCGAGCATGGAAACTTCATCAACTACAAGAATGTCACATTTGAGTTTTTTGTACTCATTGTAAACAAATTCGCCCTCGCTTTCACTATCACTCATGAGTAAGCGGTGAATCGTCAGAGCAGAGGCTCCAGAGGCTTCTCCGAGTCTTTGAGCTGCACGTCCTGTCGGTGCTGCTAGGCGGATTTTTTTACCGTGTTTACGAGCTTGCTGAACAATTTCTTTAACAGTTGTCGTCTTACCTACGCCAGGGCCACCGGTGATAATACTAAGTCGTTTGTTGAAGCTAGTATTAACAGCTTGCTGTTGTTCTGTATTGAGTTCGTGATTAATGAATTCCACTTGAGATTGAGCGTGTGGGTACTTCTTGTCCAACTGAATGAAATCAATAATGTGATTGAGTAATGCTTCTTCGTCTTTGTGAAGGTGGCGTTCATAGAGGTAGGACATCTCTTGGTGAATTTCTTCAATGATAGATCCGTCTTGTATTGCGCGTTCAAGCCCCTCAAGGATGTGTTTCGTGTCTACCTTGAGGATTTCGCTCGCTTTGTGGAGTAATAACTCTTTGGGGACGCAAGTATGGCCATCTAGGCTTTGGAGCTTAACTGTGTATATAATGCCGGATGCAGTTCTGAAGGGGCTGGTTTCTTCGATCCCTAGGTTTTGTGCCAGTTGATCTGCTTGTATGAAGCCAATGCCTCGAATGCTTTCGGCAAGAAGGTAGGGGTTCTCTTTAATGATGCTTGCACTGCGGTCACCATATTGTTCCATAATGAGCGAGCACTGACGGGCACTTAAACCTAAGCCCTGTAAAAAGACTTTTAAGTTGCGTTCTTGGTTGCCGAATTCCCAAGTTCTCGCAATCTCATCAATTCTTTTTTTGCCAATTCCAGGAACTTCTTTGAGGCGCGCGGTATAATTGTCAAGAACATCAAAAGTTTTGGAGCCGAAGTGTTTTACAATGCTTTCGGCAGTTTTTTTACCTATTCCAGGTAGGTTCTCCGATAGGTAGCGAATCATACCGACTTCTGAGCTAGGAAGCTTGATTGTGAATGAATCGATTTTGAATTGACGACCGTATTGCTTGTGCTTAATCCAGTTGCCAGAGGCTTCGATTTCCTGTCCAGGGCTAGCGCTAGAAAGCATTTCTCCAACTGCGGTCACTTCGCCTAATTCGTCGGCAAAGATTTTTGTGACGCAATAAGAGTTATCATCAGAGACATAAAGGTGACGTAGAATGGAGGCAAAAAGAGTTTGTTTACCTAAAGGAATATCCTCAGGCTCATCATCGTTTTGGTAGGAAAAGAGTTCACTCATTGCTGACGTTGACGAACTGCCTCGTAGAGTAGGAGAGTTGTAGCTGTAGCTACATTTAATGAGTCGGCTTTTCCAAGCATGGGAATTTTTACATTGATGCTAGATTGCTCCATCCATTCATCGCTTAGTCCGTATTGTTCAGCGCCGACGATAACTGCGATGGGGCCAGTCATGTCGACATCAGTATAAAGCTTGTCCGCATGTGGAGTGGCTGAAAGGATGGTGATTTTATTATCTTTTAGATAATTGATAGTGTCTTGGCTTGCGGCTTCCGCAATAGGTAAGGAAAAGCACATACCTGTGGAGGCGGTAATGACATTGGGGTTGAATAGGTCAGTACATTTGTCACAAAGAATTAAACCATCGGCTCCAGTGCCATCTGCGGAGCGAATAATGGTTCCCAGATTACCAGGTTTTTCGATTGATTGAGCAACGACAAGCAGTGGGGGGTCGCTTAGTTTTAGATCTTCAACTTGTTTGCGGAAATAGCCTGTTAAAGCAAGTAGGCCTTCAGGACGGTCACGGTAAGAGATTTTTTTGAAAACATTTTTTTCTGTTTCAAAAATTTGGGTTCCGCCTTCTGTTTCGAGTTTCTGAATGAGCTCATCTTCATTTTTCCCTAGGAAAAAATCGCGACAAATGTAAAGCTCTTTTGGGTACACGCCATTATCTGCAGCACGATATATACTACGGAAGCCCTCGATAATCATAGTTTGTTCTTTGTCGCGATAGCGGCGTTCGCGAAGTTTGACTATGTGCTTGATGCGAGGGTTGCTAAGGCTGGAGATGAGCATTGATTTTACTTGTCCTATTGATTCATTATTTTTTCAAATGTATCGCCTAAAACTTCTTTTCGCCAACCTTGGATATTTAAGTTTTCTGCCTTTTTGTCGGCATTAAGGATAAGCTTTTTGATGTGGCTACGAGCGTAAATGAGTCCTGGGTCAAGATCATGGCTTTCAGCAACTTTGTCCATGGCGGCGGCGCATTCTTTAATGAGTGCTTTCTCGCTTCCAGTAGGTTCTTTGCCAAGCATGTCTTTGGGGAGGTCTTCATCCTTGATTTCCACAGCTTCCTTAGCGAGTTTTTGCAGGTTCTTGTAGTGTTTTTGGAGTTGCTTTTCGTTGAAGCCATTGCGCGTAAATTGCCCGTAATCAGTGGACAAATACATGGCAGCTTTAAATAAGAGGCTTTGATGAAAAATAAAATTTGGAGTGATGTTGCGCTTTATGGCAATGTCATGTCTATAAGCGGCGAGTTTTTGCAGATAAACTAAGGAGCGTAAGGGAAGGCGACCAAACTGCTTAACCTTTTTGTAGGCTGTGCTAGCTTGAGCTTCTTCGTATAAGCTTGGGTTTTCTGTTATGCTTTTATTTTCTTCTAGGAACCACTCGTAGCGTTGTTTATCTTTGAGTTGCTGACGAAGGCTGTGGGTAATTTCTATGAGATAGCGAACGTCTTCTGCAGCGTAAATCAATTGAGATTCTTTGAGGGGACGTTTAGTCCAATCAGAGACTTGTTGAGTTTTGGAGATTTCTACATCCATGAGCTCGAGGCAGAGTTTTGCTAAACTTACTTGCTTTGGAGCCCCAGTAAAAGCGTAGGCTAATTGGGTGTCAAAAATGTTTTTTGCTTCTGCATCACAAAAGATTTTAAAGAGTTTTAAATCCTGATCAGGAGAATGTAAAATTTTACATACCTCAGTGCTTTCGAGTAGTTCTTTAAGAACTTGCTTCGGGAAATCTTCGATTAATAAATCTATGAGGTGGATGTCTCCTGCAGATTTTATTTGCAGCAGTCCTGGGATGGGGTAGAAAGTCTTTGTCCACACAAATTCAGTGTCGAGAGCAATGTCACTTTCGTTTAGAGCTTGGCTGAGAACAGAATGGATTTCACTGGCTTGATCTATAAATTTCATCGTAGGCTCCTGGGTAAAAAAAAACCGCCCGTAGGCGGTTTAGAAAATTTTGTGCTTAGGCTTATGCCTCAATCTGTTCGAAGGTTACTTTACCTTCGGCGATTTCGATAAGGGCAATTTCCAATGTGGAGAGAACTAAGGGACGATTGTGAGCGTCGCGTGGTGTGTCAATTAGTGGACGGTCACCCTTGTTGATTTGACTTGCGCGTTTAGCAGCTAAGTTAACAAGAACGTTTTTGTCGCCGATGACTTCTAGCGCATTTGCAATGTAACTATTTTCCAATTTTAATCTCCAGCGATTTGTTTGTTCATAACAGTGACGTAAGTGGTGAGTTGTCTGGGGCTCGAACCCAGGACCCACGCCTTAAAAGGGCGTTGCTCTACCAACTGAGCTAACAACTCACGTCTGTCAGTGACGGCTTTGAAAATATCCATGTTCGGGTGTTCTTCAAGCCATAAAAAGCATTTTTTTAATATTTTTATTATACTTTTTCAAAGCGTATAAAATTAAGTAGATTTTTGAGCTTATCTCTGTGTGAGTTTAGCTTTCAAAAAGTCTTTGATTTTGATGGGTTTAGAATGATGCGCAAGCTTCGATTGCAGTGATTTGTACTTTGTCAGAAATTTTGATCGCAGAGCGAGCACTGACGTTAACAAAGATTTCACTGTCGGGTGTTTGTACTGTTATTTCCTTGCGAGCACCTAAGAAACGAATGTCTTTAACGATGAGTTGGCTCTCTGATGAGGGGGCTAGGCGCATATTTTCTGGTCGAAGTAGTATTTGGCAAGGCCCGTCGGAATTCTTTTGAAGAGGAACTTCGCCAATGTTTGTTGTAGCATATTCACCTTGAGCATGACCAGAAATGATTTGGCAGTGGCCAAAAAATGACGCTACTTGTGCGCTTTTGGGTTTTTGATAAAGCTCTTCAGGAGTGCCGATTTGAAGGATCTTGCCTTGTTCCATGACCGCCATGCGGTCAGCAAAATCAAAGGCTTCTTCCTGATTGTGGGTCACTAGAATAGAACTGACGCCTTCTGATTTGAAGATTTGGCGAATTTCATTGCGCAAGCGACGTGCGAGCTTCGCATCGAGATTCGAAAAGGGTTCATCCATGAGTACGAGTGAGGGTTTGATCGCTAAGGTTCTTGCAATGGCAACGCGTTGAAGTTGGCCACCAGAAACTTGGTGAGGCATTTTTTTTGCGTGTTCTTCAAGTCCTAAAAGTGTAAGTAGTCGTTTTAGTGTACTTTGCTTTTGGCTCTTATCTTTAAGGCCAAAAGTAATATTCTCCTCAATAGACAAATGTGGGAAGATAGCGTAATCCTGAAAGATAAAACCGGTATTTCGCAGGTTAGGGGCGAGGTCGGTTTGATGATCAAAAAAAGTCTGGTCGAGGTGAAGGATATGGCCTTGACTTGGTTTTTCTAAGCCTGCGATCGCGCGCAGTGCCGTTGTTTTGCCACAACCACTGGAGCCGAGAAGTGCAAAGCACTCTCCAGGCATGAGGTCGAAAGAAATATTATCGACAGCACAGAAAGAACCAAAATGGCAACTGAGTTCTTTGATGGTGAGTAAGGCTTTAGTCATTGCTTTTAGTCAATTTTTGATTGAGGATAAAGTATAGAGATATACTACTAATTCCCAATAATAAAAGTGCGGGAGCCGCAACTAGCGAGTATTCGGCTTCATCAATGAGGTTCCATATATTTTGAGTGAGATAAAATTTTCCTGGTTGGGCTAGAAGTAGAGTTATGGGTAGTTCTTTGAGGGTGGAAATAAAAACAAGAGCAAAACCAGCGAGTAAGCCAGGGCGAAGCAGTGGGGCAGTGATGCGAAGCTTAGTGGAGACTGAATCATGGCCTAGCATAAGTGAAGCCTCTTCGAGGCGAGGATTGATTTGGGCGAGTGAGGTTTTTACCGAGCTAACCGCTTGGGGGAGGAAGCGAATAGCACAGCCAAGCACTGGAAGCCAGAGAGTTTGATAGAAGGAATAACCGAAGAGTTTAAAGCTAACAAAGAAGCTGATAAAGGCTAAGCCAATCACGAGGCCCGGGAACATATTCCCCAAGAAGCTGATGCGATCTGCGAAAGTCGCAAAGAGACCTTTTTTGCGAAGGGCGCACCAAGCACATGGTACGGCAAATAGAATAGAGATGATGGCAGCCAAAAAGGCTAGGGTGGCAGAGTTAAAGGATGAATCAAAAAGATTCTTTGGGAAAACGAGTTCACTATTGCGACCTTTGGAAAACCAGTAAAGGATAGTAAGTAGGGGGAGCAGGCAAGCCATGAAAATTGTCGATGAGTAAAAAATGATAATTAGTAGAAGTTTACTCGGCTTTGCTTTTTTGATGATTTGTCGAGCCTTGTTGTCAGTGATCCGTCCTTGAGAACGGTTTATCCAGGATTCCAGTTGGAGGAAAATAAAAGCAATGATTATAAGTAGAAGTGAAAAAAATGAGGCCTTGTCAAAACTGCCTCTATCAAGATGGCGAAAGATATAGTAGGTCATGGTTTTGTAACGCAGAATCGCAGGGGTTCCAAAGTCACTTAAGGTGTAGAGGGCTACTAATAACATTCCTGAGGCAATGGGTATCTTAAGGGCAGGTAGTGATATCTTGAAAAAAACTTGTGTGGGATTAAAACCAAGTAGGCGCGCACTTTCTTCTTGGGAAGGTGATTGCCTTTGTAGAGCGGCGTAAGTCATGAGGAAGATGAGTGGGCTATTGACGAGCGTCATGCTCATCCACGTACCAAAGAGTCCGTTGCGAATGGGGATGGGGAATGCCATGCCAGTTAGGTTTTGATAAAAGCCCATGTGATCAAAAGCAGCTAAGTAGCTATAAGCAGAGATATAAGAGGGGAAAACTAAGGGGAGTATACAAAGAATGAGGATTATTTTTTTCCCAGGGATATGGTAGCGGGCTAAAAACCAAGCTTGTGGTACGGCAATCAAGGCGCCGCCAATGGCCGTCAAAGAGGCGAGTAATAAGCTGCGACCAATAGTTGGCCATAAATCACGGGTAGCAAAGAGTAAATTGAGTTCATTTTTTGAATCCAATACATCTTTGACTGAAACGTATAAAGGCAGCAACATAAAAAATGCTACTGCCAGAATAGTAATTTTCAGAAATAAATCTGAACTTTTAAGCGTCAATTAGAGTGCGCCGTTCTCTTCGAGTACTTGAATAGTCTCTTCGATTTTATCGAGATCACCGAGGTCGATTTTGATTGGGTCGATTTGATCGAGGGGCTTAAGCTCAGAGAAAGCACTCACACCAGCCGCAAGTGGATACTCAAAGTTGGAGTCTTTAAAGAATGATTGCGCTTTTTCACTTAGAATCCAGTCGATGAATTTTTGTGCAGCCGCTTTGTTTTTAGAACTCTTTAGAAGAGCAATTCCAGAAACATTAATGAACATACCAGCATCTCCATCAGCAAAAAAATGATTTTCAGCATCGAGTGCTTCTTTCATATCCAAGCGGACTTTGTAGAGGTAATAGTGATTCACTAAGCCGGCTGCAACTTTACCTTCAGCAACAGCTTTAACGATGGGAGTGTTTTTAGGGAAATCTTGAATCTCGTTGGCTTTGAGTGCTTTGATCCATGCAGCAGTTTTTTCCTTGCCGAGAACTTTAATCATTGCCGTGACGTGTGATTGGAAAGAACCATTGCCGGGTGCCCAGCCAAGACGACCTTTCCACTTTGGATCAGCTAAGTCTTCAATACTTTTTGGGAGTTCTTCAGCTTTGACCATCTTTTTGTTGTAAACAAGGACACGAGCACGGCCAGAAGTTCCCACCCAGTCGCCTTTGGGGCCAGTATAACGAGCATCAACTTTTTTTACTGTTTCAGCAGGGAGTACTTCAAGAACATTTGCTGAAGATAAAGCGCCGAGGTTTGATGAGTCTTGTGCGAAGAAAAGATCTGCAGGAGAGTTGTCGCCCTCGCGTAGAATCGTATTGGCAAGTTGAGCAGTTTTACCTTCTTTCACAGTGATTTTAATGCCAGTTTCTTTGGTGAATAAATCAAAGAGGGGCTGAGCATACATGGTTTTTCGTCCCGTGTAAATGAGAAGGGCTTGTTCAGCTTCAGAGTTTTGTTTTACAACTGGTGCATATTCTTTTGCAGTTTCAGCACTAGGAGTCTGAGTTTTGTTATCGCAAGAGGCAAAGAAAATTGCTAAAGCAGCGATGAGTAGTTTTTTCATTTGGGGTTCATTCCTAAGTTAATGAGATAAAGTCTCAGTAGAGTACATAGAGATAAACTTTATTCAAGAACAAATAGGTGTGAGTCGATAATTTATCATGTAAAATACAAGAGCCCCTCAAAGATAAAATTTGAGAGGCTCCTAAGAATGTTTACTATCGACGCGTTTTATTTAAATAAATCGCCGATTTTTGACCCGATTGCATAGTCCAGACGAAGCCAAACGTTCATGTCGTCATTGGCATAGCCATCACCACGGTCGTCATTGCCGACGAAGTAGGCAGCTTTAACTGATGCGGTTAAGTTGTCTGTTAATTTACGTGCGACCAAGGCATTGTATTCCATACCGTAATCATCATTGCCAGCAACATCATCGAAGTAGTGGTAGGCAAGAACAACTTTATTACCCATGAAAGAACCTTTAAGGTCAATATAGTAATCTTGGAGACCATCAGCTAAGTTACCACCATTAGTTCCAAGGAATCGGTCAGACCATCCGTTGAATTTGTGAGCGGTAGAAAAGAGTGTGTCAAAAGCAAAATTTTCATCTCTTTCATCGATGAACATGTAACCGAGGCCTGGAGTCCAATCACCCATTTTGTAACCACCGTAGAGGTGTGTGAACATGGTTTCGTTATCATCGGAATCAGCATAGTCAGTTTGATAAGCAAAAGTTGCATCGTAGATAAAGTCATCAAATTTACCATCTACACGAACACCATAAGTAGCAGAATCGTTTGTAGTTGCACCCTTGTGAGCAGTTCCACCTTTGGCTTTTAAGTCTTCGTCACCGTCTACAAAGTAAGAAAAACCAGTTAGAGTGTGAGTTTCAGCTAATTTGTATTTAGCATTAAACATGAGGATATGATCGTATTCTACGCTGTTACCAAAAATGGTATTGACTTTATCGGCATAAGCTGCAAAGAGCTCGAGTTTATCAATAGATTTGTTGGTGATGCTAACTGCATCAAAAGTTTGCTCGGTTTGTCTCCAACCAATATTACCAATGAAACGAACATCGTTTTGAAGAATTACTTGACGACCAACACGAACTTTAGTGTCTGGTATGAGAGTGAAATCAGCGTAAACTTGTTGCCAACGAGTTACATCGGGATCAGCTACAACCTCATATTCACCAGCGCCATGGCCCTCAGTATCATTATAATCGGATACGACTCGTTGATTCGAATGATATTGTGCATAAAAACTTAAACCGCCAATTTCAGCAGTTCGAAAGCCAACATAGTTAGATAGAGTTAAGGCATTGGCATCATCATTAGCACTTCCCTGTACAGAAGCATGCTCATAGCCGAGTCTTGCTTTTAGGTCTAGTTCACCTTTCGTAAATATTTCGCCAAAGTCATTGGCTTTTTCTGCTGCTGTAGCTGCAAGTGCAGACATTAAGAAGCATGTTGCGAATTTTTTCATTTTTTCATTCCTTGTTTGACTTAGGGTTATCATTCAACATGACTGCGAATAATAGGGATTATTGTATAAAAGCTTAGAGCTTAATGCAAAGGTTTTTATCAAAATTTCATTTGATTAAATTATTTATCTTAGCTTTAAAAATTTAATCTGATTTATTATAATTAAGTTTAAGGGAAGGTCAATCCCTTTTTTATACAAAATACCAAAAAAGTAATATATAACACAAAAGTTACAGTTATCGTATGTTTTTTTACTTGCCTTAAAAAACCCTCAGTAAATCTTTACTGAGGGTTAAAGGAAGAGTAACTTAAGTTTAAGCGGGAAGAGCAGCTTTTAGAGCAGCGGCTTCTTCTTGAGCTTTTTTGGTAGCGACAGCAGCAACTTCTTCATCTTTCGCAGAGAAGCGAACAAAAGCAGTAGCAATACCTGAGAGTATAATTAACCCACCAAGGATTAAAAAGCTACTTGATATACCAGCTGCTTCAGCAGCTTTTGTAGTGACTTCAGAAACCTGTGTAGGATCAATAGCTGAATGAGTATTTTTACATTTTTCCCTGATGAGCCAAGCGGCTAAAACAGCACCTGCATTACCACCAGCACCAACGATGCCAGATACAGAACCGACGCATTTTTTATTGATGAAGGGAACCACTGTAAAGGTTGCTCCTTCGGCCATTTGAACGCTGAGAGAGAAAAGGATTAGAACAACGACGGCGAGTGGGAAGTAAGTAATTTGTGAGAAAGAAGCTAAAATAATACCTTCGATAACCATGATTAACATGAGGAACTGAACTCGACCTTTAAGACCTTTTTTAATACCGAATTTATCTCCCAAGAACCCACCAGTAGTACGGGCAAATATGTTCATGAGTGCGAAGCATGCTACGAGTGTTCCTGCTTGACCACGACTTAAAGCAAACTGTGCTTGTAAGTAATCATCCATTTTGCCATAAACAGTGAGTTCGATACCGAAGCAACCTGCATAAACGAGGAAGAGGATCCAGCTACGGTAGTCTTTTGCAGCCTCAGTGAAACTACCTGATTTTTTAGCGTCAAGCATTTTACCTGCGGCACGTAGATCTTTGAAGTTACCTTCAGGAGTATCTTGGGTGAATTTGTAGTAGACGAGACCCATGATGAAGCAACTCACACCAGCAAAAGCCATAGACCACCTCCATGCTTCTGCTTCAGCAACTCCACACGCAACCACACCTAGTGCAATAATTGGCATTATAATTCGATTAGCACCACCACCGAGGTTACCCCAGCCAGCAGAAGTAGCGTTTGCTGTGCCTACACAGTTAGGAGCAAACATGAGAGAAGTGTGAACTTGTGTAATAACAAAAGAGGCACCAATAAAACCAATGAGAATACGACAAAAAAGGAACTGTTCAAAATTTTGAACAAAAGCTATTCCGATAACTGGAAGTGAACCGAGTATAAGCATCCAAGTGTAGCATATTCTTGGACCATATTTGTCGCATAGTTTACCTAAAAGAAGGCGAGCAAAGATAGTGCCGGAAACGGCAGCAATTACTGAAAGGTTTGCTTGATCACCAGTCATTCCTAAAGATTTTTTTACCGCAGGCATAAATGGAACTATACCGAACCATGAGAAAAAGCACATAAAGAATGCGATTGCGGTTATCCAGAATGTGCGAATTTGAGGACTCTTAAGATCCGTCAACTTTAATTTTGTGGCTTTGCCAGCTATTTCCATCGTAAACTTCCTTTTTACATCATCGTAGTATATATACATAAAACGACGATTTTTCGTCTGCGTCAGTAGATTACTTAAATGCTGTGGAATATCAAACAGGAAAAATAACAAATTTACAAAAAATCTACAAAAAAGTAAAAATATATACCAAAATTACAATTACGTAAAAATATTCAGGGTGATTGTGTAGGTGCTGATAATAATTTTAAACTTTATTACTTATCCAAGCACATTGGTAAGGGGCCAGTTCAATAACTGCACTTAAATCATCATAAGATTGGTCACTGAGCAAGTCATGCCAAGTTTCTGTAGCTATTAGGTTAAGTTCGACTAAGGGGATTTTTTGAACTTGGTCACTAATATTATGAATCGCAAAAATATTTTGATGGCGATCTAGGCTCTCTCTCCAAAAAGCAAAGAGGGTGCTACCTAAGTGTAAAGTATATTGAGTGGCATTTGGATGAAAAGCTGCTTGTTTGCGGCGAATTTTAATTAGTTGCTTGAGTCTATTAAAAACCGTCATGTGGTGACTTGAGGGGTCTTGTAGTTTTTCATTTAGTTCATTAATATCCCATTGGCTACGATTGATCGAACGCGCGCGACCCGTTTTCTCAGCAAATTCGTGATCATTTTGTGTGCCAAGTAAGCTGTGGATATATATAGCAGGGATACCCTCGAGAGCTAACATAATAGTGTGGGCGCATATAAATCGATCTAGATGCCACTGATCCGACTCAGAAGAATTGGCCTTAACGGTAGATTTAAGTGCATCAAAAAGTGAAATGTTGACTTCATAAGGTTTGTTTTGACCATCGGGAGTCTGTCTCATAGAGATATGACCGCCAAAATTACTTAAGGTCGAAAGCATATTACTCAACTCTGTATCATTTAATAAACCTTCAGCAGGGCGCACACCTATGCCGTCATGGGAGGCTATAAAGTTAAGATAAGTACGACCTCGTTTGGCAGGAGGCATGGACATCATCCAAGTTTTGAGGTGTGAGCAATCCCCAGTCAGTAAACTATTAATTAGTAAGGGGGGTAAAGAAAAGTTATAGATCATATGAGCTTCATTATCATTGCCAAAGTAACTTAAATTCTCGCGATTTGGGACATTAGTTTCAGTGATGATTAAAGCGGATGGCTCGATGTTTTCGAGAACCAAACGGATGAGTTTTATGATTTCATGTGTTTGATGAAGGTGCACGCATTCAGTGCCGCTTTCTTTCCACAAAAAGGCAATGGCATCGAGTCTGAAGAGCCTTACGCCATGTTTAAGGTAATCAGCCAAAATACGAATCACTTCAAATAGGACTTCAGGATTAGCATAATTGAGGTCGACTTGGTCAGCACTAAAGGTACACCAAACAGATTTTTCCCCTTTTTCAGTTTTGAATTCTGTTAGCAAGGGGGTCGCTCGAGGTCTTACGACTTTACTGAGATCAATCGAATCTTCAGGGATAATAAAATAGGATTTTCCAGGGGATTTATCCTCGAGGAAATTCTTAAACCATTTTGATTGACTTGAACAGTGGTTAATAACAAGGTCGGCCATGAGTTTGAACTCACTGGCAATGGCTTCGACCTCTTGCCAAGTACCGAGGTCAGGATTAATGGCATCATAATCAATAACTGAAAAACCGTCATCAGAACTGAAGGGTGAAAAGGGTAAGATGTGAACCGAGTTAACTGTTTTGTTTAGTTCTCTATGCAGGAAACGGTGAAGGGTTCGAAGAGGAGGTTCACTTTGGTCAGATTTTTTTATGCTGTCCCCATAGGTGATAAGGACCACATCATCTTCTGACCACTTATCCTGTTTAGTGTTTGTCAAAGGGCTAGCAGAAAGATTTAATTGCTCCATGAGTTTATCTGTTAGAGTATTAGTACAAATATCTTTATCTAATGACCCATAGATTTCTCTTAAATGTAGAGAAATACGCTCTTTTAAGCGTTGTGTAGAAGGAGAAAGTACCGGCGTTTGTAGTGCGGAAGTGGAAAAATCACGATGATCTTTTTCAACGGCATCCACAAGTCGTTCAAAAATATCTGGTACGGCAGCGCTAACGCGTTTCCAGCTAGGCATAAAGGGACTTTCCATAGCTTTTTCAAGAAAGTCTTGTCCTGCGTGAAGAATGTTTTCGGCAAATAGTTCGACCGCTTGACCTTCTTTATGGCGATCATAGGATAGACCATTAATGAGGGCGTCATTGTTATAACTATCGATGAGGTCTAGTGCCATACGGTAGTAGGTTGCTTTGATAGTTCGTATTGTCCCGGTAGAAAATACGGTGCCTTGTGTCGCCATCTTGCGAAAGAGTGATTTCGCGATGTCCGCACTCATTTTAGAAAGACCTTTGGAGCGATCACTTTCAGATAAGATCTGATGTTTATGGTCATAATTGTCAGCAATATCAACTTGGCAGATTTGGTTGCTAGAATAATTGCGTTGCAATTCTGAGAGTACGCCCATTTCAAGTCCCCAATCCGCAGGGATTCGTATATCTTCCAAAACATCACTTTTCATAGAGAATTCCCCTGCTAAAGCATAGCGAAAACTATCGAGATAATCCAGGTACTCATTGGGTCCACAAACCTGTTTCATAGCGCGTATAAGAGGAGTGACCAGAAGCCTGCAGGCGCGGCCATTTAATTTCTGACTCGCAATGCGCGAGTAAAACCCCTTACAAAATTTATAGCTAAAGTTGGGATGCACAACAGGGTAAATGAGTCGAGCAAGTAAATCGCGCTTATAGGTGAGGATATCACAGTCGTGAAGGGCGACAGCTTTAGCTTTTTCAGTAGCTAAAATATAACCGAACATGTACCAAACATTTCTTCCTTTTCCCGGGTGTGGAGGGGCTAGATCATAGGACTGGAGCAAGGCATCGATGGCGCGGAGTCGAGGTCCATCATGCCACATGACTTGAGGTTTTTGCGGGAGGCAATTAAAAAATTGTAGGGCATTGCGGTATTGGTCTTCATCGGCACGGTCCAGTCCGACAACAATTTGCTTTAAGTAATCCACATCTCTAAGTTCTTCGACAATATTAGCTAATGCGGGACCTTCTAATTCAGAGTAAAGGGAAGGCAATAATAATGCCATTGGTTTTTTTTTACTAAAAGTCCTTAGCTCATCTTCTAATTCGTTGATCGGTCGTTGGTTAAGGCTGTGAAGAGTTGTTACAATACCGTGCTGATGAAAATCACCCATGGTGTTCTCCTTGTTTTAGACATCATTTGTCTTTGTTAAAATTGTATTCCATAGAGGGATAGAAAAAGTTCTTTTATGGCTTGCTGCCAAGCGGTGGGCCCGCTTTCGGTACATTTGATTGTATGAGGGGCAGATATTTCAAATGCAGCATGTTTTTTGTTAGGGATCAAAGCGCCTATGTCAGCTTTATTGAGCATTGTTTGATCATTAGGGCTATCTCCAAGGGCAACGACTAGCCAATGATCTGAAGTCTGTGTTTTAATATAATGGGATCGTAAGCTTTCAAGGGCGTCGGCTTTGTCGGCTTGTCCCATGAGGTGGATAAATTGACCGCCACGAATGACTCTGACGCCATGATCTTCGAGGCTCGCTTTGAACTCGGTGAAATTCTCAAAACTATCATACCATAAGATAGGTTCAGTGGAATTGCGTTGTTTTGCTAAGTTCGCAGACTGTGGCTTAAGTCCAGTGGCAGAGCTTATTTCTTCCGCAGTCATATCACTAAAACCAGTAAATTTATAATTGTGTTTCTGACGTAAGTTATGCGCTAGCTCTAAGATTGATTTTAAATCAATTGAACTTACAGAAATCTTGTAGTTTTCATGGTCGGGGTAAGCAATGATTCCACCGTTTTCAGCGACGATGGGTGTTGGTGGTGTTTTGAATTGTTGCTGAATTTGTTCAGCTAAAGGGATCATTTCCACAAGAGTTTTACTTGAATTGAAAATGACAGGGAAAGAAACTTTAGACAATTGTTCTAGGCTTTGATTGGCAGCTGCCCAACTATAGTTTTCATCTAGTAAGCTAGCGTCGAGGTCAGTAACCACTATGAGTTTAGACTTACTAATGTAGGGCGGCCAGTTTGATTCCTTATAAGATTGAGTATCGATCCCATGATTTTCGTTGAGATAAAAGGTGAGATCGCTTTTTTGAGGCATATCTTCAAGCATCCATCGAGTCAGCCTTTCATAGTGCATAATAAAGCGTTTCAACTGAGAGCTATTCATAATTTGAGAACTAGCACTCGGGTCAGTCTGTTGCTTTAATAATCGTTCTTCTTGTTGACTTCGCCATAGGTGAATACGTTCGAAATTGGGTGCTTTCAGCATAGCTAAATAGTCGAGTTTGCTGAAAAGGGCTTGGTAATCTTCCGTGAGTTGCTCGTTGATGTAGTGGCGCCAATGACCTTCTGGGTCCTCTAGCTGCTCTAGTTCATTAACATGTTTTTCTAGATGTTCGATGGCTTGTGGCTCGGCGCCAATACACCAACCTTCAAGAATAATGACATCAATAAATTGATCTGGTAAATCGTCTCCATCGGGGA
Source organism: Lentisphaera marina (assembly GCF_028745505.1). Classification (GTDB taxonomy): domain Bacteria; phylum Verrucomicrobiota; class Lentisphaeria; order Lentisphaerales; family Lentisphaeraceae; genus Lentisphaera; species Lentisphaera marina. The sequence continues at coordinate 1,432,743 of NZ_JAQZZL010000001.1, forward strand.
AGCGGTCATCTATGGCTTTATTGAATCTTGGGATTTGTATGTTTGAAATCTTTTCATCATCGGGTAGTGCCGTCAAACTGTCTAAGATTTGCTTAGCGAGTTGAAGGTCATGCGTGCCTGGGACCCCTCGCGTTTTTAAAAGTGGATGAATCGAATCGGCTAATTCGTCTCTTTCTTTTTTCGTCAAATAGAAATCATCAATGGAAAGAGTGATGACATTAAGGCCGTATTCCTGCAATAATTCTTTGAGTAAATCTGCGAGGGTTGATTTGCCAGTTCCTTGCGCACCATTGATGCCAAGAACAAAACTTTTCTTTTGCTGAGTTTTCTTTTCTTGTGACCATTGAAGTAAATTTAGGGACAATGGGAGGTAATACTGCCAAGCGGTACTTAAAAAAGAAGAAGGCAGTTCGTTCTTTTTGATGAATTTTTTTATAAAAGCTAAATGTGAGGAGGCTTTTTTACGCTCTGAGTCAAGCTTTGATTGGTCTTTCATACTTTCCCTTCATTTAGTTTTAGATACGATATAGAAGTTCTTGTGTCATCAATTAATACCTATATATCTATTTAAAAAGCGGGCCGAAGCCCGCTTTATGTCATATCTTAGTTCATTGGAATACGTATAACAACTCCGCCCATGACTTCGCCCATAGCAAAGTCAGTTCTAGGACTATCTTTGTGATCGTTGTGGCAGTCGATGCATGCATCAGAAACTGCGACGTCCGGATAAACTGCAGTATAGAACTTTTTGCCACCGAGATCTTCAGTACCATAAAAGTTTTTACCTGGATTAGCACCAATGTATTTCAAGCCTTCTTTCTCCATGGGAGTCTTTGGAGCATTTTGCTTGTTAATAGGCCACTCTGACTGTAAAGAGTATGTGAAACCAGGGTTTTGTTCCATGGCTAGGTCACGTGCATAGCGGAACATTTGAGCTGGTAGCATGACACCATTTTCTTTGTCTTCCCATTTTTCGTGGGGTTTAATGATCTTCTTTTCTTTACCTAAGTTTTTAATAACGTGTTTCGTGTAGGCTGTACGAGTACCTTTCATAACGGCAAATAATGCATCGGCCATTTTTTCTGGTTTTACACTTTCTTCTGCAGCTGCAGGAGCAGCGGCGGGTTCGGCAGGTTTGTTGCAAGAAGTTAAAAAGCTAGCTCCAAAAGCTAGAGTTAAACATGTTGTTGTGATGAATTTCATGATGGTTATTCCTTGAATTGACTATGGTGGTTATGCCTGCAAAATTGTTTTTCTTGTTGAGGTCGATAAATGTAATGTTTCTATATATGCCTCCTTATTCTCGTTCTTTCGCCCATTTGAGCGAGGGGATCTCTTTACTTGGAGATCGATTAAAATTGTGCTGAATGAGCTCCTCATCAGCAAGAGCGTTAATGGAAAATTCTAAACCGTGGCACTTCATGCACGCACTACGAATCATTTTTTCGTTGGGACGCAGATTATTATTTTGATTATGATCGACGATGACCTTGCCATGTTTCTTTATTCGTGGCATGTGACAAGTTGCACAAGAGACACCTTTATTAAATTCGCCCATTTCGCTATCTATTCGCCAGTATGTGTAGTGCGGCGATTTTTTGTAGTTGAGTGAATGGCTATCATTATGGCATTTTAGGCAGGCATCCATGGCGGCAGTTCTTAAGCTAAAACGGTGGTCATTGTGGCAACTAATGCAGTTAACTTCGCGGTGTGCAGCAGAGGCTTTCATTTCTAAACGTGCATCAGCAACTTTCATTGCAGGTAGGCCAACACTTAAACGCATGCCATGGCGACCTTCTTGGAAAGATTTGCTCTCATCTTTATGGCATTTCTGGCAGGTTTGCCAAGGGACTTTATTGTTCCAAGTTTTGTCCTCTTCATTTTCATGGCATGCACGACAATTCACCCCAGCCGCCGCGTGAGCCGTGGAACTCCAGTCATGAAGGATTTGAGGATTAGGTAATTCGGGTGAATCGTGTTCTATGAGGGCTTTTTTCTTATCAATTTTTTTGTGGAGCGCCAACTCGCTAGCTGCGTGTAAGTGGTCATCTTCTCCGTAGTGATCGACTAAGAAGTCTTCGTATAAGGCACGGTTGTCGTGATAGTTGTGACAGCCTGCAGTTGCACAAGTCTGAAAATCTAAACCCTTATGGGATTCACGTTCTTCGCCAATTTCGCTGTGGCACTCGAGGCAATAATTTTCAGGTAGAGTGACGCCCATTTTCCCTGTAGAGTGAGGTACATGCTCGCTGTGGCAAGTGACGCACTTTCGTCCATCTAATTTTTGAACCATTTCAAAATTACGAGGATCATTAAATTTATTAGCAGGGTGAGAATCCTGAGAGTCCTTTAAATCTTGTTGGTGACAATCGATGCAGGCATTTTCTTTAATACCCATATTGGGAGTATGGCAAGCATCGCATTTTAATTCGATTTGATAGTGACCATGGCTCGTTTCATTAGGTAGAAAGTTGGGCTTCAGTTCTTCATTGAGCAACTCATTTCCAAAGAAAATAGAAGCGAGGGTGCTGAGGATGATCCAAGCAAGTATGGGGATGAGTGTTTTCATAATGAGAAATAGTAGGCTTGTAAGATGTGAAAAGTAATGAGCACGGGAATGGGCCAAAAGACGAGAAAATGAATAAAGGTGATTTGTCGACGCCAACGACGACAGAAAGCGGCAACTCTATTCGTTCCATAAAATTCAAAACTAGTGGTGAAACCCGTAATAACTCCAAATAAATTCATGGTAGTAAAAGTCCAGAATAAGTAGGCGTTGATATTTTTTCCTGGGTTGAACCCAGTATGAAGCATAAGGATGATAAGACTAATCAAAGCGAATACAGCATGAGAAACACGCCATAAGTTGTAGTTGCCAAAGCGGAAAAATTTAAAGCGCTTTCTTAGACTAATAGCAGCGGCAAATAAAGTGAATGCGAGGATTGAGAAACCAGTAATTTGTCTCCATAGGCCCGAGCGTAAAGTTTGACTGATTTTGTAAGAAGTAGAGTTGTAGGAATCTATATTCCAGTACACAGGAGAGAAATAGATTACAGCAAGAGCGACTACGCAAAGACTTGAGAAGATTAGTAAGCCGCGGTTGGGTTTGTTTCGTAATTCAACTTCTTTGCCTGCGAGTTGGGCAATAAGGCCTTCGCAAGATCCACAAGCTGTACAGGCACCAGTTTCTTTTTTGAGCGTATCAATATTGTTGTTACAGGTTTTGAAGCACTGAACAATTTCACCTTTAGAAACTTTGAGGCAGTTACAGATGATTGTTTCGTCAGGCCATTTTTCAACTGAATCACTTATATTCCAAAAGCTACCCGTTTCTAAAAAGCTATTGATTTCTTCATCTGTTACTAGCATGCGGTTTTCGATAGCACTTTGAATACGACCAAGATCGGACCATTCACCGATGCCTATAGCGCCAACTAAATGCTTTTTGTCAAAGTTGAGCATGCGATAGCTAGTTTTATCTTTGTAGACTAAAGATTTAAATGGTTGAAGTGCAGCACCTAAGCTGACGACATTTTCTCCTAAAAGTTTGAGGCGGGTGGAGGTGTCGGCTCCTTCGAAAGTTTTTTCTTGACCAGAGAAGTTAGCCGCAAGAACTTCGGCCATTTTATAACCTGGAGCAACGAGGCCATAGACCGTGTTTTGGTGGCGAACGCACTCACCCATAGCATAAACATTAGCTTCAGAAGTTTTTAGCTGGTCATCACAAATGATGCCTCCGCCAAGAGATACATCAATTTTAGCTTTTTCTGCTACTTGATGATTGGGACGAATACCTGCCGAAACAACGATGAGGTCACAGTTTATGCTTTCTCCATTTTTAAAGTGAATTTTTAGGCCAGTTTCTCCTCCGGAAATTTCTTTACTGGCAGTCCCCGTGTGGACAGTGAAGCCTTTTTGTTCGATGCTTTCTTTTAAGCGTTCAGAGGCTTCGGGGGTTAATTGGCGCGGCATTAAAAAATCGGCCATTTCTACGATGTGAGTTTCTAAGCCCTGAGCTTGGAGGAAGTCAGCAGCTTCGATGCCTAATAAGCCACCACCAACGACGACGGCGGTCTTTTTATTTTCGGAAAAAGTGCGGATGGCATCCACGTCTTCGATAGTTCTATAAGTAAAAACACCTTTTTTTTCAACTCCAGGTATGGGAGGGAGAAAGGCGGATGAACCTGTTGCAAAAATTAGTTCATCATAGGGATACATTTGCCCAGAATCAGTTTTTACTATTTTGCTTTTGGGTTCAATTTGGGCAATGCTCTCACCTAAGCGTAATTCAATGTCATTATCCTTAAACCATTTTTCATCACTGAGTTGGATACTTTTGAAATCCTTGTTACGTGCATAAGTTGTCAGTTGCACGCGATCGTAGGCTAGATGCTTTTCTTTACTGAAAATGATCAATTCATATTTGTTCATGAGACCAAGTTTTACAAATTGGTCACAGAAGTGCTTGGCAACCATGCCAAAGCCGATGATGATCATTTTTTCTTTCATTATATAGATAAATTCAATTTAAAGTTTATTATAAAGAAGTCCCCGGGCCACCTCAGTGGAAGTTTGCAGGCGAAAACCAAGGCAGCCCGGGAGATTGTTTTATGCGTGCTTTTTCTTTAATTCTTCTTGTTCTTCTAAGAATGAAATCAAGTGCTCGCGGTAAGGGTAATAATCTGGATGATTTAGCAGTGTTTGACGGTCTCTAGGGCGAGGGAGGTCATTAATTAAAATATCTCCTAAAGTTGCCTTCGGACCATTAGTCATCATAATGACACGGTCTGATAAATAGAGGGCCTCATCAACATCATGTGTCACCATAAGTGTAGTGAGTTTGTGTTCAGCATGAAGTTTAACGATAAGATCTTGTAGTTCGTACTTTGTGAGTGCATCGAGCATGCCTAAAGGCTCATCGAGTAACATGATTTTTGGCTTGAGGGCAAAAGCTCGGGCAATACCAACGCGTTGACGCATGCCACTGGAAAGCTCTTTTGGTTTTTTCTCGATAGCTCCACCTAAACCCACGGCGTGAAGGTAATGCATAACAATTTCTTCTTTTTCTTTAGCTGATGCATGTGGGTAAACTTTTTTTACACCGAGCATGACATTGTCATAAGCACTGAGCCAAGGAAGGAGGCTTGGAGCTTGGAAAACGACGCCACGATCAGGGCCAGGGCCATTGATTTCTTTATCGGCAACTGCAACAGAACCTTTGGTAATGTCGTTGAGCCCTGCGGCCATAGAGAGGATAGTTGACTTGCCACAGCCTGAGTGTCCGATGAGGCAAACAAATTCTGATTCTGGTATCTGTAAACTAAAGTCTTCTAAAACGACAAAAGGGCCTTTTTTAGTTTCGTAAACTTTACTTAAATTTGATAGGTCTAAATAACGGTTTTTATCCATGGTTTAACCTTAAATTGCTGCTGGAGCGATGTCAGGTAGCGGGTAACTGTTGCTATCTGTCGTCTCGTTTAATTTTTCTTTGCGCTTTTCTTCGTTTAAGAAGCTAATAACTTCTGCACGTAAGCGACGGAATTCTTCGTTTTTATTGAGAGTTTTACGATCTCTGGGGCGAGGAATATTGATTTCAAATGATGGGCCTAAAGTGGCATTTGGACCGATGCTTATAGGTATGATTCTGTCGGCCATGTAGAGGCCTTCATCCACATCATTAGTGATGAGAACAATAGTCTTGCCAGTGGATTTCCAAATATCGAGGATTTGATCTTGAAGAACCGAACGAGTTAGGGCATCTAGAGCACTTAAAGGCTCGTCCATGAGCAAGATATCCGGATCCATAGAGAGGGCGCGTGCCACAGATACGCGTTGGCGCATCCCTCCTGATAACTCTTTAGGTTTTTTGTGAATCGCTGGGCTTAAGCTTACCATATCGACATACTTTTCAATGATGGCTTGTCGTTCAGTCTTTGATTTGTCTTTGTATATTTGGTTGACTGCTAAGCCCACATTGCCCTCAACTGATAACCAAGGAAGTAGGGAGTAGTTTTGAAAAATAACACCACGGTCTGGTGCAGGACCAGTGACAGGTTCACCTTTACTTCTCACTTCACCTTCACTTGGCTCGAGTAAGCCACCCATGAGGTTGATGAGTGTGGATTTGCCCATTCCAGAAAAACCTACGATGGCAACAAATTCCCCCTTTTTAATTTGAAGGTTAATATCTTTAAGGATTTCGGCGCGATTTTCCTTTTCGCCAAAATGTCTTGAGACATTATTGAGTTCTAAAATATAATCCATTTTCAAATCCAGGTTAGGCTGCTACGTCGTCGTTAAAACTCACGAGTTTTTGGAAGACTGACATGATGCGGTCGAGCACGGCTCCAATGAGGCCAATGATAAAGATACATACGATAATATTAGCGAGAGACTCAACTTTATTGTTTTGGTATTCTTGGTCAATAAACCAACCGAGTCCGCGTGAAGTTGCCATCATTTCTGCAACAATGAGTACCATCCAGCCCACACCGAGTGTAATGCGAAGTCCTGTGAAGATGTAAGGGATTGCAGATGGGATGACAATTTTGAAAATGCGATCAAACCAGTTGAGCTTAAGAACTTTTGCTACGTTCATGTGATCTGGATCCACAGAGCTTACACCAAGTGCAGTGTTAGAGAGTGTCGCCCACATAGAGCAGAGCGCTACCGTGATACCAGCGTGAAGGAAGGTGTTCTTTAAAATTTCTCCAGTTAGAGCATTGTCACCCACAAAAATACCGTCGATAATTTGGATTGTGATTAATACCCAAGCAAGAGGGGAAACAGGACGGAAAGTTTGGATCAGTGGGTTTAAAGCAGTCATGATAGAAGGACTCAGCCCACATAGGATACCCATGGGGATAGCAATACCTGCGGCTAGACAGAAGCCAAAGATTACAGTCGTGATACTGAGCTTAATATAGTCAACAATACTACCATTAGAGTTGTATTCCTTTCCTTTGAAAATTTGCTTTTCAAAAGCGTCGAGTTTCTTCTTGTTAGAGATGATTTTCTTCTCGAGTTCATCTTTATTGAGTGCGGCTTGGTAGGCGATGTCCTGTTGGTAGTAGGTATCAATTTTTTCGATTTTCTTAATCAGGCTTTTTGCCGTGTTTTCACTGCTTTTGTAAATGCGAACCAAGTTGCCTTCGAATACAGCTACGCGACGGTTATTTATATTAGCTAGTTTAGATAGACTTTCATCAGAGAGTTTAGGTTTTCCATCAGGGCCTAAAACAGCTTTGTTATTTTCGTCAAAGACAAATTTTTTGAGAGAGTTTAGCTGAGTTGTCATAGCTGTGACTTGCGCTTTTTTATCCGCTTCAGCTTTGTCTACTATTGCCTGATTAACCTTGATCTCGTTTTCGAGTTGACTTAAGTGTTTAAGTATTACGGCCTTAATAGAGTTGATTTTAGAAGTTAAACTCTTTTTTGTTTCTAAAGAAGTCGTTTTTTGTCTTTGCTCAATGAGTTCAGCGACACTGATTCGCAATTCTTCGTTAGTTTTAAATTCTTCTTTATTAAATTTTTCGCTCTTGTGGGTGGCCCACATAGCTTTGGCCTGACTTAATACGTATGAGGGTCCAGGAAGTTGGCCAACAGATGTTTTGATTTTTGTTGAGCAGTAGCTCCAAATCATAAAAAAGCTTACCATTGCGGCAAGGGGTAGGGCTATTTGACGAGAAAGATCGCCGATTTGTTCTTTTGGGTCGTCCCCCGTGCATAGTCGCACAATAGGGATGAACCATGTAAGTCCAGTTAATTCGAAAAAGTTAATGAGCTTTTGTTTCATAGTGATTTATTCCTGCAAGTTTCCGCTTAGTGTGTCCCTCCCGCAGGAGGGACTGGTTTTATTATTTAAGGTGCTTTGATTTCGAAACTATCGATGTAGTCGTTGGGTTTAGTGCCATCATAGGCTTTGCCGTCAATGAAAATGTCTTCTGCAGTTACAGGTTTGAAACCAGTTTCGTCATCTCCAGGAATTTCGCTTTCTTCAATATTGCCTTCTTCAACGAGGAGCTTGGCCGCTTCCATGTAGAGGTCTGGTTTGTAGATTTTTTCAGCTGTCTTCTTGTACCATTCGTCAGATTGATCTTCTTTGAGCTGCCCCCATCTGCGCATTTGAGTGAGGAACCAAACACAATCAGAGTAGAAGGGGTAAGTGGCGTTATATCGGAAGAATACGTTAAAGTCAGGCATTTCTCTGCGATCACCGCGTTCGTAAACAAAAGAACCAGTCATTGAGTTACGAAGAATTTTAGCTTCTGCACCTACATAGTGTGATCTAGAAAGGATTTGAACAGCTTCTTCACGATTTTCCATAGAAGCATCTAACCATTTACCAGCACGAATGAGCGCTTTCAGAACTGCAGTGTGAGTTTTTGGGTGTTTTTTAGCCCATTCTTCAGTGACACCAAATACTTTTTCAGGATTGTTTTTCCAGATTTCATAGTTAGTTACGACAGGTACACCGAGTTGCTTACCATCTTTTTCAGCAAATACAGCTTTCTGGTTCCATGGTTCACCTACGCAGTAACCGAGGATGGCGCGACTGTTGAGGTAAGAAGGCATGAGTGGTGGCGCATTAGGAGAAATAATAACTTCTGCATCGGTATGGCCTTTAGAATCAGATTCAGTATAGAAGCCTGGGTGAATTCCTGCAGCCGCTAGCCAATAACGCAGTTCATAGTTGTGAGTAGATACGGGGAATACCATGCCCATGTTGAAAGGTCCATCCCATTCTTCAAGAACTGGCTTGAGGGCATCGGCTTTAATAGGGTGAATTGGCTTGCCATCGGCATCCTTGGGAACGTGCTCTTTCATTTGTTCCCACACATCAGTTGCCATTGTGATACCATTACCATTCAGGTCCATGCTGAAAGCTGTAATAACATTAGCTTTTTGGCTTACACCTACTGTAGCACCAATAGGTTGACCAGCGAGCATGTGAGCGCCATCCAAAGCGCCTTTAATAACGTTGTCCAAAAGAATAACCCAGTTTTTTTGAGCCGTTAATTTTACATTGAGGCCTTCTGCTTCAAAGAAGCCTTTCTCTTTAGCAATAACAAGTGAAGCACAGTCAGTGAGCTTAATGAAGCCAAAGTGAAGGTTAGTTTTTTCAACATCCAAAGGGATGGTGTTTTCGTCGACGCTCTCCGCCATTGTAGGGATGGTGCAAAATAGGAAAAAGCTTAAAAAGGCTTTTCTGATTTTATGTTTCATTCTTTATTCTCTCTTTTTACGATTATGTAATTAATAGTTAATTACTTACTATTTTGTAACTAAGCATAAACTATTAACCTATTTTTGAAATTCAAGTTAAGATCCAGAGGAAAGTCATAAAAATAAAAAATATTTATCTAAATCATTGTATTTGAATAATTTATAAAATAATATATGGGAGTCTAGCTTGTTTTTAACCTTATTATTATAGTCAAGTATAATTATCGGAGGCTAAATAACTTACAAAAATAAAAGCTCAGCTTTGTGTGATTCGGACACAAAAAAACCTCATGTAAGGCGTAGCTTAAATGAGGTTTTTTAGGTGAGTTCTATTTGAATTAGGGGCAGTACTTTTGGTAGAAGTGACGGAATTGGTTGTAGGTCATTTGTAACTGTCGTGCTGCCTCGCTCTGATTGCCTGCGCAATCTTCGTAGGCTTTTAAAATTAGTTTGCGTTTAAAGTTCTCTACTCGTTCGTCATAGCTTAAACCCAAGTAATCAGCACCCGAAATAATAGCGGGGAGTTCATGTTCTTCTATATATGGCGTATCACCAAAGAGGTAGAGTCGTTCAACAATATTTTTGAGCTCTCGAATATTACCTGGCCAATAATAGTCCATGAGAATCTCTATTGTATTACTACGGAATTTACGTTCCTGCAAAGAAGGCATTTCTTCGTGAAGTAATTTTACGAAATGAACAATGAGCGCCGGAATATCATCCTTTCTTTGACGTAGAGAAGGGAGTTCGATTTCAGCAAAAGTGAGACGGTCATATAAGTCGCGACGAAAAAGCTTTTCCTCCATGAGTTCTTCGAGATTTGCGTTTGTCGCAGAAATGAGGCGAACGTCAACTTGGATGGCTTTGGAGCTACCGACACGTTCAAAAGTTTGGTACTCAACCGCACGTAAGATTTGTTCTTGGAAATTCATCGGCATAATACCGACCTCATCCATAAAGAGACTTCCTTTATCAGCCTGCTCCATACGACCAATTCGTCTTTCATTCGCTCCCGTGAAAGCGCCTTTTTCATGACCAAACATTTCCGAAGCAATAAGCTTTTCGGTAAAAGCTGCACAGTTTATGGTGACAAAATTTTCTTGAGCACGTGAACTAGCGCGGTGAATATAATTCGCCATCAGTTCTTTACCTGTTCCCCGTTCACCTCTAATTAAAATAGGGCGAGGGACCTTAGCGATTTTTGCGACTTTCGCAAGTAATTTTTGCATCACTTTTGATTGTGCGATTCCAGTATATTCCATAATTGTAGCTCCCATTAATCTCTTTATGGCTATACAAATAGAGCCGATTTACAGACTTTCAAGAATGTGGGGTTTTTCAATAAGTCATCTATTGAGAAACCATAATTTATTTGCGCTTGATTAATTATTCAAAATAAATTAATTAATGTAAGTGTTTATTTATAAATATTTTATGTATTTTGATTGGTGGTTTGGCACGGGTTTCGTTCTATGTTCACCATCTCAACAAAAATAAACGAGGAAACAAAAAATGAATATCTTCAAAAGAGTAAGCAATATTATTAGTAGCAAGATTGATGACTTAATCGCTGGTTATGAAGATCCTGAAATGGCATTGGATTCTCTTATTCAAGATATGGAGAAGGGGATAGCTGAACTAAGAACTAATGCCGCTAGTTGCATCAGTCAGAAAAAAATGACTGAGAAAAAATTAGCAAGCGCCGAAGCTGAAGTGAAGAAATGGCAGAACAATGCCATTGCTGCTTTAGAGAAAAGTAATGAGGACTTAGCTCGCAAGGCTTTGGAGCGTAAGAAAAGTTCTGAAGAAGAGCGTTTGGCATTAACGGCTCAATTAGCTGAAGAAACAGCACTTGTTGATAAGATTAAGACCCAACTTCATCAAGTTGAAGATAAGATTCAAGAAGCTCGCAAGAAGCGCGATACGCTCATAATTAAAAAGCGTGCCGCAGATGCTCGTAAGAAAATGGCTGAAACTTCTCAAGCGCTTGATACGGGTATTAGCTCGAGTACAGATTCAGTATTGAATGGCTTCGCGGAATTCAATAAGTACGAAGAGAAAATTGAGCGCGATGTCGCTATGTCTGAGGCGATGATGGAAGTCAATAAAGTTTCTGTCGATGACTTAGAAGAGCAATTCAAAGAATTACAGGCAGATGATGAAATCTCTGCTGAGCTTGAAGCACTAAAAGCTCAAGTTAAGAAGAAGTAAGTTCAGAGAAGGTATGAATCCACAGATTTCTCAGATTTTCACAGAGCTGAGAATGATGTGGTTTGATGAAGGAGAAGGGGTGAATTATTCAAAACAGGATGATCCAGAAACTTATGAAGTGATTGGAGCAGCTTATAAAGTGCATGGAGAGTTAGGTCATGGTTTTTTAGAGGCCGTTTATCAAGATGCTTTAGAGGTGGAGTTATTAAAACAAGAGATTCCGTATCAAAGGGAATTGAAGTTGGATATTTATTATTCAGGAGAAAAGTTAAATTCTTTTTACAAAGCGGACTTTATTTGTTATGGAACTTTGCTAGTAGAATTGAAGGCATTAACGAAGTTGAGTGGAGCCGAAGAATCTCAAGTTTTAAATTATCTAAAAGCTACTGGTCTTAAAAAAGCTCTATTAATCAACTTTGGATCAAGCTCAATCCAAATAAAACGTTTTGTTCTGTGAGAATCTGAGGAATCTGTGGATGAATTTTAAAAAATTCTTGCGAGGGACAAAAACAAGACACTTTAGCAAAATTAGTCATCCACCAAGATAAAGTTGCAGGTTTTTGGCTGCAGTGACAGGAATCTTGAAACATGTTCAAAAACTCAGTGTTGATTTAGATCGAGAACAAGTCATAGTTAATTATTATTTATTAGGAGTGAGTAATGTCTGAAATATTAGATTATGCCATGCGGCTACATATCTTTCCATTTAGTGCTTTGTTGGTGCTAATGATACTGTTTTGGTTAACAGTCATTATTGGAGCTGCCGATGTGTCTCTCTTTGACTTTGATTTGGACGTCGATGTAGATGCTGACCTTGATATAGATGCGAGCTCCGAATCGAGCCCGAGTTTCTTTCGATCACTTGCAGATTTTCTCAATTTGGCTGAGGTCCCCTTTATGGTGGTACTTACTTTCTTTGTGCTCTTTTCATGGGCGGGCTTAGTCTATGCTGAGTCATTAGTCAATGTGTCAGGCGAGGGCTTTATTCAATGGATCAGTTACGTACCAATTTTATTAGGGGCTTTGATTATCTCAAAATATATTTCATCACCTTTTGGTAAAGTTGTTAAAGTTTTAAACAACAACCCAGAAGACCAGGATACTGCGGTGGGAAACATGGGAGTACTTTTACAAGATGTGAATGAAGAGCACGGACGTGCAAGTATTGAAACAAAATCCGCACCCATAGAAATTCTTTGTTATACAGAAAATGAAAAAATAAAAAAGGGGGAGAAGGTTTTAGTTTTAAGCTGGAATGAGGGAAGGCGAAAATTTTTAGTTACAAAATATTCATAAATTTATATAAAAGAAAAAAATAGGAGTGATTATGGAATCATTATTAAACGTATTTGTTGCCGCAGGTAACGTAGTGGGTCTCGTTGTAGTCGGGGTCATATTATTATTATTGGTAGGCTTTTTCTTTATGCTTGCCAGTTGGTTCAAAAAAGTGCCGCAGGGTAAAGCTATTATTAGAACGGGTCTAGGTAAAACCAAAGTATCATTTACTGGTATTTATATTGTACCAGTCGCTCACAGACTCGAGCTCATGGATATCGCCGTGAAAAGAATTGAAATAAATCGTCGTGCATCAGATGGTCTGATCTGTAAAGACAATATGCGAGCAGATATTACAGTAGCATTTTTCGTACGTGTGAATAAAACAGAGCACGACGTACTTTCTGTAGCGAGTATGATTGGTGTTGAACGTGCATCTGATCAGTCTGCCTTAGTAGAACTTTTTGATGCCAAATTCTCTGAGGCCTTAAAAACTGCGGGTAAAATGTTCGATTTTGAAGATCTTTACACACAACGCCAGCAATTCAAAGATGAGATTATCCAGATTATTGGTACTGACCTTAATGGATATAGTCTTGAGGATGCCGCGATTGACTACCTTGAGCAAACGCCAAAAGAGATGCTGAGTTCAGATAATATTCTCGATGTTGTTGGTCTAGAAAAGATTGCGACTATTACTCGTGAGAAAAAAGTTAATATTAATGAACAAGAACGCGAAGAAGAAAAAGCGATTACTCGTCAGAATGTTGATGCACGTGAAAAAATCCTCGACATGGAAAAAGAGTTAGCTGAAGCAGAAGAAAAACAAAAACTCGAAATTGCAAACATCGAAGCGAGAACCAAAGCCGAAGCTGAAGTCGTTTCTCAGCAGGAACTCAAGCGTTCAGAAGAAGCGCGTATTCGTACGCAAGAAGACGTTCAAGTTGCTGAAGAGAACAAAGATCGTCAGATCATTGTCGCTCAGAAAAATAAAGAACGTACTGAAGCAGTTGAACAAGAACGTGTCATTCGTGATCGCGATTTAGAAGCTACAGAGCGTGAGCGCGTGGTAACTCTTGCGGATATCGCAAAAGAAAAAGCGGTGGAAGTTGAAAAGAAAAATATTCAAGAAGTCATCCGTGAGCGTGTTACTGTAGAACGCAGTGTTGTGGAAGAAGAAGAGAAAATTAAAGATACCAAAGAATTTGCTGAAGCAGAACGTCACAAAGGCGTTGAAATCACTAAGGCAGAGGAAGAGGGTAAAAGTACTCTGATTCGTGAAGAACAAATTGCCGCCGCACATAAACGTGCAGCAGAACTCAAGGCCGAAGAAGAAAAAATTGTTGAAGTTACGGCTGCAGAAGCTCGCAAACGTTCGGCAGAACTTTGGGCTGAACAAGAAGTTATTGAAGCGGAAGCGCGTTTTGAAGCCAGCACGAAAGATGCTGAAGCCAAGAAAAAACTTGCTGAAGGTGTAACTGCGGAAGAAGCTGCAGTTGGTTATGCAGAAGCGAATGTAAAAACTGCCATGGCAGATGCACTCGAGAAAGAGGGTACTGCAGAGGCTAAAGTCATTGGTATGAAAGGCTCTGAAGAAGCTAAAGTTATCGGCCTTAAGGGTGAAGAAGAAGCGAAAGCTACTGGCGCGATGTACACTGTAGAAGCAGAAGGTACACATGCTAAAGCCGAAGCAATGAAAGCCCTTGATGGTGTGGGTAAAGAACACGAAGAGTTCAAACTCCGACTCAATAAAGAGAAAGAAGTGGAACTCGCGGAAATTCGTATCCAGGCAGAAATTGCCGATGCACAAGCAAGTGTGCTTAAATCAGGTCTCGAAAATAGTAAGATCGAGATTGTCGGTGGCGAAAGTATGTTCTTTGACAGCATGCTTCAGTCAATCACCAAAGCTCGTCAGACTGATCAGCTCATTGGTAAATCAGAAGTTCTTACAGATGTTAAAGAAACTTTCTTCAATGACGATAAGAGCTTTAAAGAAAGCTTAGCTGACTTTGTCGATAAATTTGGTGTGAGTTCTGAGGATCTCAAGAATTTATCTGCAGCAGCGCTTTTAACTAAGCTTTCAGGTCAGGCTTCAGGCGGAGATAAAAGCCTAATTGATGGCTTGCTCAGTAAAGTTGAAGCACTGGGCTTAGGTAGCCAGAACGCTGGCAAGTTCCTTAAATAGAAAGCTTTAGAGGAAGAGTTTAGGCTCTTCCTCAAGCTTCATAACTTGTTCGAATAGCCTCTGATTCGAAAGGATTTGGATTAGAGGCATTATTGAATAACAAAGTTAATAAAATTTAGGGATAAATTAGAGAGGAGAGTCTATGTCAGAAGAAGAAAAAACAGAGCAACTTGGGGGTGGAACCTACGAGCTACTAAAAGGTCGTATCGATACTCAGGTTAAAGATTTACAGGGCCGCATGGAGGGGCTCAATGAGCAGCGAAAAGAAGTCTTTGGCTCTATTGCGACATCACTTATTGGAAGTGATAAAATTACGACGCCAAACAATTGCATTGCACAAGATTTTTGTACGATAGGTCAGAACTTTATTTTTGGTTACAATGTAACTTTAGGGCTTAAGAGCCACACGAGTTTAGAGGACGTCTTTGCGATTTATTTATACGAAGATGGACGTTTTCACGAACAAAATTTAGAGCTTATACAAAGCGACGAATTTCTAGACAAATTTGCCGACCTCTACAAATACTATAAAAAAGCGCAGTTTGTGCGTTTTTCGACTCGTGGGCACAAGCTTTACATGGTCTTTCGCATTGGCGAAGATATTGATGATCTCAAGGTTTTTAAGTGGACGATTAATGAAGGTTCATTGACTTATGTTGATGACCGTAGTGTGCACGAATACAGTTATCCCCCACAGCATGAATTTGAATGGCAGCGTACGACCCGCGACATGCACGTAGAAGGCGATCACCCGCACGTTTCCATTGATGATCGCGTTTTTGTAGAGACAGTTGGTGGTGACTTGACGATCAAAGTAGAAAATAATACTGGTGATGGCAGTGGTATCTACGAAGAAGATGTGGAAAACAAAGACCAAACTTTAGACGATGGCGATATTAATTACGCAGTATTAGATAATCTAATTATGCTAAAAATACGTCCTTATCAAGAGAAAGAGGACCGTTATATTGTCTATAATGACAAGTTGAAAGAAGCGGTTAGGATTGATCGAATCCGCAATTCATGCGTGCTTTTGCCAGAAGGACACGGGATTATATTTTCCAATGGTTACTACCTGCAAAATGGTGAGTATAAGCTCTTTGATCTCGATGTAAATAATTTAAAATTTGACCGTAAGCAAGCTTCTCCAAATGGCGAAGATATGCTTTACGTTTTTTATAATCGTGAACAGGGCGTGTATGTTCTGCAGTTTTATAATCTAATTGATCAGCGTGTGTCGACTCCGATTATTTGTCATGGTTTTTCACTATTCCCCGATGGTAAGATGGTTTACTTCAAGTCAGAGGATGAACCACGTAAGCACCATACGATTCAAGTTTGGCAAACCCCATTTACTGCTGCTGATTTTATACCAGAAGTGAGTGAAGAACAGGCACAGAGTCAGATTTATAAAATTGGCAATAAAGAAGTTGTCAGTTGCATGGCGGAATGTCAGGAAGTTATCAATTTACTTTCCCGTGGCGAGAGTTACGCCGACCTCTATGTCGATGTCGTCAAAAAATCGACAGATATTCTCGATGGTTACTTTTGGTTGAAAGAAGAGGGCGTGGGTAATTTAGCTGACCCACTTGATGGCATTCGCTTGGCTTCGACCACGGCAATTGACGAATACGAGAAAGTCAAAAAACTTCGTAAAGAAACGGATAAAATGACCAAAGAGGTTGCGGCTGAGGCTGAAGAATTATTCCGCCAAATTCCCTATACCGCCTTTGATCATATAGATAAATTTGTTGGGAAACTTAGTGAGTTACGTCAGTTGCGTTCACATGTGATTGAACTCAAAGAACGCGCTTATGCAGATATTAACTTTTGTGATGAAATCGAAAAAGAAATCTTAGAGAACTCGGACAAAATTTCTGGACGTTGCATCGATTTCCTTGCCGATGAAAAATCACTCGATCCCTATCGTGAGCAAATTTCAGCTCACGAAGAGCAACTTGCGGTTTTTGCAAAAGTGATGGAAGGCAAAGAACTCGAGGAAAAGCTTGCGGAGACCGCAAGTCAGCTTGAGATGTTAATTGAAACAGTTTCGAATTTAAAAATCGATGACCCGACGCGGACCACGCAAGTCATTGATTCCATCTCTAGTGTTTTTACTATACTGAACCAAACGAAAGGCAAGCTCAAAAACCGTATCAAAGACTTGATGTCTGTGGAAGGGAAAGCCGAGTTTAATGCACAGCTCAAATTACTCAATCAAGGTGTGGTCAATTACTTAGATGTGGCGAATGAACCAGCTGTGGTAGAAGAATATTTGACTAAGGCGATGGTGCAGTTAGAGGAACTTGAGAGTCGTTTTTCTGAGTTTGATGAATTCATCCCCGTCTTAGCTGAAAAACGCGATGAAATTCAAAATGCGTTTGAGCAACGCCGTATTTTCCTTAGTGAAGAGCGTGCAAGAAAAGCAGAAGCCTACATGGCCGCTGCCGACCGAATTTTAAAATCCATTAGCAATCGCTTAAAGAACTTTAAAGAAGTTAAGGAGATTTCTTCTTATTTCGCCGCGGATATGATGGTGGATAAACTACGTGATTTAGTTGGTAAACTACGTGATGCGGGTGATTCAGTTCGCGCAGATGACTTGGAAAGTCGTTTGAAAAGTCTTAAAGAAGAAGCGATTCGTCAGCTCAAGGATAAGACTGAACTCTATGTTGAAGGAGAAGATGCAGTACGTTTTGGTAAGCATGTTTTCTCGGTCAATAAACAGGATCTCAAACTCACCTTAGTTTCGCGTGAAGGCGACTTTTATTACCATTTAACAGGAACTCGCTTTTTCGAGAAAGTTGAATCAGAAGAACTAGAAGAGACACGTGAAGTCTGGAGCATGGAATGTGTTTCGGAGAATAGCGAAGTCTATCGAGCAGAGTTTTTGGTTAAAGCCATAATTGATGACTTAGAAGAGAAAGACTTAGCTGAACTTATTGCTAAAAGTGATGAAGAATTAGTAGAGTACGTTCGCCAATTTATGGCACCGCGTTACGAGGAGAATTATACCAAGGGTATTCATGACCATGATGCCGCTTTAATTCTCCGACAAGTGCTCATCCTCATGCGCGATATGGATTTACTTAACTTCTCGCCAATGGTTAGATCTGCAGCACAGCTCTTTTGGTTGAGTTTGGAAGAAGGTGAAGACAAAGAAAAACTCCTGAGCCGCATTAAGAATTTTGGCATTATGTATCAGTTATTCCCCGGTCGTAAGCCAGGTCAAGATTTAGTTGATGATTTGAGGGAGTCTTTTGATGTGTCTTTAGCGAGTGAACTATGTTCCGAACTCGAGAGAGGCGAAGCGGTGGACTACCTCATACGCGAATTGGGACGTCATGATCACTTCATTATTTCTCATGCGGCGAGTCAATTGCATCACGCATTTGAAGCCCATTTGAAGTCGGCGCGTTTTAAGCTCAAATTAGACGAATCCTTGGATGCTCAATTTGCGGGCAATATTTCTCAACGTTTTGAAATTGTCAGCGAATGGATGAAGGCGTTTATCGAAATGAAAGGGGATGAATTTAATTCTGCTTACCTCAATGAAGCCGCTTTAATTTTTGCTGCCCAGAGTTTTAATCCTCTGCACGTGATTCAGGCCGAGATGGAAAAAGAAATCGCAGATATGGTCGGTTCACATTCACTTCTTAAAGAAGGTGGAATTTATAGCTTAGATTTCCAAGACTTTTCAAAGCGCTTAGATAGTTTCGTACATATAACGGCACCAAAATATCGTCGCTATGTGGATCTAAAGCACGAATTAAGTGAACAGCAAAAAAGCTTCATGCGCCTAGATGAATTTAAGCCACGTGTTTTGAGCTCATTTGTTCGTAACCGTTTAATTAACGAAGTTTATCTCCCCATGGTTGGCGATAACCTAGCGAAACAAATGGGGACCCTAGGTGAGAATAAGCGTACTGACCTTATGGGGATGTTGCTTTTGATTTCACCTCCAGGTTACGGTAAGACGACTCTGATGGAATACATTTCCTCATGCTTAGGCTTAGTCTTTATGAAGATTAACGCTCCAGCCATTGGTCATGCCGTCACTTCTCTAGATCCTGCGGAGGCACCCAATGCGTCTGCAGCGGAAGAACTCAAGAAATTGAATTTGGCTTTCGAGATGGGAGATAATGTGATGATTTATCTTGATGATATTCAGCACTCCAATCCCGAGCTCTTACAGAAATTCATTTCCCTCTGTGATGGTCAAAGAAAAATTGAAGGTGTCTACAAAGGGCAGCCAAAGACTTATGACCTACGTGGACGTAAAGTTTGTGTGATTATGGCGGGTAACCCCTATAATGAATCGGGTGAAAAATTCCAGATTCCAGATATGCTTTCCAACCGTGCAGATACCTATAATTTGGGTGACATTATCGGCGATACCAAAGAGGCCTTCTATTCGTCTTACTTAGAAAACTCATTAACATCTAATCCTGCACTTGCGAAACTCGCAACCGCAGGTCGAAAAGATGTGGAATCCTTTATTGCCGCGGCTGAAAAAGGAAGTAGTCAGGGGGTTAGTATTGAGGGTGATTTCTCAACGGCTGAAATGAACGATATTATTGAAGTTTTAAAGAAATTACTCGTCGTCCGCGATGCTATTGCGGCAGTCAACTTAGAATATATTCGTTCAGCTTCTATTCAGGATGATTACCGTACAGAACCTTCCTTCAAACTACAGGGTTCATACCGTAATATGAATAAGATTACTGAGAAGGTATTGCCCATTATGAATGATGAAGAATTGGATACACTGATTCAAAGTCATTATAATAATGAATCGCAGACGCTAACGGGTGATGCTGAATTTAACTTACTCAAATTCCGTGAACTCACCGATCATTTGAGTGATGAAGATATTCAGAGAATTGGCGATATTCGCAATACTTTTGGTCGTAATCAACTCTTTGCGAATGCAGATGAGAATGATCCAGTGTCGCAAGTTGTGGTTCAGCTCGGTCAATTTTCTGAAAAACTTAGTCAGATTAGCGAAGTTATTGCTGCGGCCTCCGCAAGTAATTCCAAAAAGTCTGGTTTTAGTTTAGATGAAGATACCATGGCTAAGTTGACGAAATTATTCTATCCAGATGAAAAGGATAAACGTGATCGTCATGTTGTTGTTCCTGGTAAGGTAGAGATCGTCAATAATGTTCCAGACTTTTTCTCTCACATCCTCAAGGATCAATTTGAGGTCATGAAGAATTGGATTAAGCCCTTGATGGCAGACAACATGATCGAACGCGATGATATTGCCGACCTCAAGAATTCAATGCTCGACCTTTCAGCTAATTACCAACAGCTACTCGAGCGCATGGGCCAAGACGAATAGTCGCAGTTCAATCATAATAATAAAAAGACTCTAATTACAGAGCAATAATAAAATTAACAGGAGAGGAGATATATGTTTATATTTGTATTGGGATTAATGGTACTAGCTCTAGGAGCGGTTATACCCATTCTTTTAGGCGATAAAATGGATGGGGTGATTAAAGTATTCTTCCGTGTTTCGGCAGGAGTGATTGCTTTGGTGTTAATTGTAGCTTCGACTGCAATTTATGTAGAAGATGATCAAGCGGGAATTGTGATTGTTAAATTTGGTAAAGATTTACCTGTGGGGCAAATTATTGCCACCAAGGGAGAAAAAGGACCACAAGCCCAAGTATTGCCTCCAGGCTGGCACTTTTTATACTGGCCTTGGTTATATGATCTAAAAACAGTCGATAACATGACGATCCCCCAAGGAAATGTAGGTGTTGTAGAAGCGATGGACGGAGCCAATTCTTTGCCTAAAGGAGAAATATTTGCTCAAGAATGGGAGAACCCCGTTGATATGCTCAATGCTCAGATGTTCATGGAGAAAGGAAATAAAGGACCTCAATTAACTGTATTAACGCCAGGTCAATACCGCTACAACCCACGCCTTTTTAAGATTACGGTGAAAAAAGCCTTAGAGGTGCCCATTGGTACCGTTGCCGTTATTAAAGCGAATGCGGGTAAACCTTATGAAATCACAGAGAAAGTGGAGATGGTTAATGGCGTGCCAATTGTACCCAAAGGTTTTAGAGGGATTTGGAATAAAGCACTTTCACCTAATGCGTATTACCTGCATCCTGATGCCTTTGTTGTGACTTTAGTTCAGACAACCAATCGAGTTTATAATTACGTTCAAAAGAATAGCATTACGGTTAAAACGAGTGATTCATTTGAGTTCCCAGTGGATGTTCGTGTATCAGTGAAAATATCAGCTGAAGACGCTCCCTATGTCGTTGCAATGTTGGCAAATCCTGACGCCGACTTGGACCGTAATGGTTTTGTCGTACTTGAAGACCGCGTCATTCTCCCCACTATTCGTGCTATTTTTAGAAATAATGCTGAATCGCGTGGAGCAATTCAGTATGTTCAGGAACGTTCTCAGATCGAAGAAAGTGCGACGGCCACGTTTGCAGAAAAGTTAGCGACATACCGAGTGACTACGGATGGAGTCTATGTGGCAGATATTGGTATTCGTGATACTGAAGAAGGCAAGAAGCTCTTGTCGACTCAAACTGATAAAGAAGTTGCTAAGCAAGAAGTAGATACTTTTAAAGTACAGCAAACAGCTGAAATTGAGCGTGCACAAGTAGTAAAAGCTAAAGAAGATGCGGAACAAGAGCAGTTAAAAGCTAAAGCAAGAGCCAAAGTGGATATTGCTGAGCAGGAGGCTCAGGCTGAGATTAAATTGGCGGAAGGGCGAGCTCAAGCTTACATGAAAAAAATGGAAGCACTTGGAGGTGTTGATAATTTTGTTAAACTAGAAATGCTTCGCTTAGCGATGGAGCAGTGGGACGGTAAAGTCCCAGAAATTCTTCTCATGGGTGGAGGTGATTCAAGTAGTGCAGAAGCAGTGAACTCATTGATAATGAAAAAGCTTCAAGCAGATAAGAAATAATTCAAATTTATCGGTGCTAGAGTTTTTTAGCACTGACGAGTTTTGGGAGGGATATGAAATATATAATGAAGGATAAGTTTTTTTCTCTTGGTGATAATTACGAGATTAAAACCGAGGATGAAAAATTAGCTTATACAGTGAAAGGCAAATTTCTGAGTTTTGGAAATAAGCTCGATGTTTTTGATCACTCAGGTAAAAATGTTGCCTTTATTGAACAAAAGTTATTATCAATGATGCCCTGTTATCGTTTGTACAAAGGAGGGCTTATGTTTGCCGAAGTCATGCAAAAATTTGCTTGGTTTAAAAAGAATTTTCTTTTGGATGTTCCAGGACCAAACGATTACACTATAAAAGGTGATTTTTGGGGACATAAATACAAATTTTATCGTTCGGGAAAAGTTGTGGCAAGAGTTGATAAGAAAATGTTTACTTGGGCCGATAGCTATGGAGTTGATATCGTCGAAGGAGAAGATGATCTTTCAATTATCTCAACAGTCATCATTATTGATCTAGTGAGTAATAATAATAGTGGTTCAGAGTTCTAATACAACAATAGCATTTTGATGAATGTAGGCCATGGAAGTGGGCTTATGAACAACTAGTAATTAGCCATAGATGATAGTAAAAAAAGACGAACTTGTGAAAGTTCGTCTTTAGTTTTTAGGGACCTACAAGCTTAAAACAGAGTTGTTTGGTTAAGGTGTCTTGGGGCCCAGAATCTTTTCGAGATAGCAAAGTTTCTCCATTGTGATTATAGTAGTTGAGCTGGTTGAGCTTACAGAAGTCAATAAAGGCTTCGCAATGAAAATCTTGATCACAATTAATGACGGCCCAGAAATTTTTGAGTGAGTGTTCAACTTTTTTGAAATTTTTTCCCAGATAATTAAATGAATACTTTTTGGCGATGTTTTTGAGCTGAGGTGCTGCACCTACAATGCTCACATCCATACCTTGTTTAAATGCTTTTTTAAGAATTGCTTTACCACGTTTTGTTACGCTGCCAAGTATAAGTATCTTTTTCATTTAGACTATTCCTCTTTAGGTTTAGATCTTATAAAATAATGCCAAAACTTACTTGAAAGCAAACTTTTTTACTTGCTAATTGTGAGTATGATTAATTAAATTTACTCATGGGCTCTGAAAATGAATACATGACGACAATGAGTGCCAATTTTATGGGAGTTTAGCTATTAGTAAATTCTAATATTGAGAGGTCAAAGTGATTATTTGAAGTCTTTTTTATGAAAACTTTGTATGGCTTGAGAGATTTCTTCTGAACTGGCATAGAGAACACCTTCGTGGTTCATGAAAGTGGAATCTGTGCGGTTGAGATCAAGCTTATTGCCATGAATATTTGAAGCTGGTTTCTGAGCTTCTTGGAATAGGTTGGCACTTGCAGCAAAATCCCATAAACTCCCGCCACCTAAACTTACTTTAGGTAACTTGAAATAGCAGGCGTGTTTATGACTTAGCGTCAAAACTGCATTCATGGCTCCGCCACCTTGGTGTAGGATTTTTAGTTTATTACAGCCCAATTTTTCACTTAAACTGTGGATGAATTTTTTGGCAGTGGCAAAATTTTTGTTTTCATAAAAGCTACGATCACACATGAAGTAGAATGTGCTCTCTGAAGATTCATTCGTGAGTTTCCACGGGAGTTGATTTTTAAAGATACCTTGCTCTTTAATAGCGTGATATAGATCGTCTTTTACGGGGTCGTAAATGACTCCAATCAAAGGGCTGCCATCTTTTGCGACGAGAGCAATGCTGACCGAATAACCATGAATACCTTCAGTGAAGGGTAGCGTTCCATCCAGGGGATCTATGCACCAAAAAGCATCTTTGATATGTCGTTGTCCATCATCAGTACTTTCTTCGGCGAGCAATGCGAGGTCGAATTTTTCTAAGCTTGGTTTGAGGGTTTCTATAATGATTTTTTCGGCTTTGAGGTCAACTTCAGTGAAAATTTCTGAAGCTTTGGAACTCGCACCAAGTTTAAATTCATGTGTGAGTGCTTTGCCAGTATAAGATTGAATGAGCTGGCCAGCTTCTTTAGCTGCTTGAATAGCTAATTTGCTGAGTTCGCAAAGTTGATCTTGATTGAGTCTCATGAGTTCAGCTCTTGAATGACTTGTCGGCAAATGCGTTCACTATATGAATTTATTTTCCAATGTCCTGGACTCCATCCTTTGAGGAAGCGATGGAAATCTGCCCAAGCGTAGTGATAAAGCTCTCGCCAGTTATTTTTGAGTTCATTTAAATCGACATCTTTTTGATAGAGAGTGCAAGCTTTGCGGAGTTCGTAAAAATAAAAATTGAGAATTTCTTTTTCCATTGATTCACAATCTTCTTCATTAAGACAACTACCGACAAAATAGGCGAGGTCTTTCATTCCACAGCCGTGGCCGACGTATTGAAAGTCTACCGCAGCGACACGGCTAGCATCTGGACTAAAGCAGAAATTCGCGAGTTTAGCATCGCCGTGAATAATAGTTTGATATGGTGATGATTTGAGCTTGTGATCAATGGCTTTAGCAGCTTTTTTGAGGGGAAGATCATCGAGAACTTCTAATTCATCGGGACGAGTTTCTAGATGCCAGTATGAACCGCTTTCCCAGAGACCAGTTGAGTTATTTTGAAGGAATTTAGCATGGAAATGTGCTAGCCAAGTTAAGCAGACTTCGAGTGAAGTTTGATTAATAGTATTCAAACGTTTTGGGAAGCCAATGGCATCCATATCTTCTAAGATAATTAAAAAGTCATCATCGTTTTGCTCACAGGCAATGAGTTTTGGAACGGGAGCCATTTTAGGGCATAGTTCACTAAAGTTCTTGTACCAAGAAGACTCAACGCGGTAGGATTTTAGTTTGCGTTGGTGGGAAATATCACTATTCCAACCTCGCGGATGATTTTTGTTGTTGGGTGGATTGACGTGCTTAACAATCAGTGATTCATACTCAGAAGATTTGAGCTTGATTCTAAGTATCTGGCCGTACCCACTCCACAATGACTGAACGAGTTCTGTAGATGTAATTTCAACAGGGCCAATCAGTCTTAGGAGTCGAGCTTTTAAATCTTTATCTAGCATAGAGTTTATCCTCTAAGCATAGTCGTTTTTATTGCTTAGTGATGAGTACGGAGCCACTTTTGTCTGGCATAGGTACAGGAAGTTCGGGCTTATCGGCAAAAAAGTCATCGACCGCTTTACGGGCACCAATCCAAGCATTGTAATCATGGACGAGAATAATACCCTTTTTGGACATGCGTTCATAGAAGTATTTTAGACCTTCGAAAGTTGGCTCATAGAGGTCGGCATCTAGGTGTACAAAGGCGAATTTTTGTTCTGGGAAGTCATCAGGAAGACTATCTGGGAAGTAGCCTTTATGAAAGTGAACGTTGTCATTTTGTGGAGCAATATGAGCGCGGACTTTTCCCATTGAGGTATCGGAGAACTTACTGCCTTTAGTTTGGAATTCAGTATGACCTTTTTCAGCCGTTACACTGCGATCGGTAAAACCTTCAAAAGTATCGAAAAGGTGAAAAGGTCGCTCCGGCATATAGTTGTGAATAAGCTTCGAAGTGTTGCCTTTGTAGACGCCAAGCTCGGCCATGCTGCCTTCAATTTTTTTATCAATGAGGGTGCGGAGCATGAGTGTGATCATGTCGCGGCGAGTGTTATCCCATGCCTCGAGGTTATTGATACAGCGTTTCACCGATGTTTCTTTTGGGTAAAAGCCACCAGTCTCTTTTTGAAGATCGGGATTAGTCCAACGCGATTTCGGGTTTATATCCATTTGCCCCTGCATAAAAAAGGAGGTATTTTGGAAAATTGGGGTAAATTTCTTTAAAATTGACTTAGCGAGTTTCATCCGAATCCTAATAATTAAAACTTTTTTTCTATTTTAGCAGTGAGACAAGTTTTAGGCAAATCTCTTTTGCTTATTGCGCTCGGTTTTGACTCTAAAAAGAGATAAATAAAACCTGAAGTTATCCATCTTAAGTCCAAGCTTAAAAGATCCTTAGTTCGTACAGCTTAAGGATCTTGAGATTAAGTTTTTAAGTCGATTTATAGCTACCAACTTCCTGATGAACCACCACCAGAGAAACCGCCACCGCCGCCTCCCCAGCAACCACCGCCGCCAGAGAAACCACCACCATGTCCACTGCCCATGATGAAGATGCCACCGCCACGTCTGCCTCTAGAAGTGAAATTGAGGATGAAGACAATGATAATGATAACTAAAAAGATGAAATCACCAGCAGTTTTTTTCTTCTTTCTAGCGGGCTTGACTTTAGTATTAATCTTCCCACCAGAAGCTTCTGCGCAACTCGCAATAATCATTACGGTGCCACCAAAAAAGTCTCCTGTTTTGAAGTAGGGAGGTAGTGCACGTAAGAAATCGCCAGCTTTTGCGTCTGGAATATCACCTTCTAAATTTCGTCCGACTTCTAAGCGAGTTTTACGGTCGTTTTTTGAGATGATGAATAAGAGGTCAGATTTATAAGGCGTTTTAAAGGTTTTATCTTTTTCCCATTCGTCAACGGTTCTAATAGAAAAACTCTCGATAGCTTCCCCTTCAAGACTTTTGATGGTGAGGATAGTCATCGTAATATTGGCTGACTGATGATATTGCTTTAGAAAAGTAGAGAGTTGCTTTTCTTCTTTATCTGAAAATAATTGCGCTTGGTCAATTATATGAGAATCTAAAGCGGGTCTTTTAGGGATTGCGATTTCAGCAAAAGTTACATTTGCTAGCACGAACAGAATAAGAGAGAAAAGTTTAATCTTCATGAATGATCTCGTTAGATAGTTCATTGACATCATCAGATTGATAAGGGAAATGAACTTTAAGCTTCTCTCCAATCATTTGTATACCTTCACTTAGGCCATCTGTATAAGCACCATCTTTGAATTGAGTAATCATATGACTGATGACATCGTCCCAAAAACAGTCTTCAACGACTTTGTTAATACCTTCATCTCCTAAGACGGCGAGTTTATGGTCTTGGTAACAGAGGGCAATTAGTACGCCATTTCTTTGTTCAGTTTGATAGAGTTCTTTCTTGTTAAAAACTTCTTGTGCATGCTCATAAATATCGCCTTTGCACTTCTTGCAGAGGTAGAGGACAACTTCACCTGAAGTGTTTAATTCAGCAGCACTGATGGCCTCTCCAATCTGAGCTTGTTGCTCTTTGCTGAGAAAATTCATGATTCGAAATCGACTTTAGGAACTTCTTTATCCTCAGGGTTTTCAATTTCGAAGAAATCTCGTTTCTCGTAGCCTTGCATGTTAGCGACAATAGATTTAAAGAATTGCCTAATGGCTGTGTTGTATGCTTTGACGGTTTCGTTATAGCGTGTTCTAGCAACCGCAATACGGTTTTCTGTGCCAGTGAGTTCATCTTGTAGGCGAATGAAGTTTTGATTGGCTTTTAGGTCGGGATATTTTTCTACGACTACAAGTAGGCGACTTAAAGCACTATCCATCATGGATGATGCAATAGATTTTTGTTTGACAGTTTTTGCTGAACCGATTTTTGCACGAGCTTCGGCAACGGCGGTGAAAATTTCTTTTTCGTGTTTAGCGTAACCTTTTACTGTATTGACCAAATTTGGAAGTAGATCAGCACGACGTTTTAGCATGTTGTCAATTTCTGATAGTTGCGTGTCACAAGCGACGTCGAGTTTTACAAGTTTGTTGTGTGACATCCAGAAAGTTAAGCCAAGAATGCCAAGAATTGCTAATGGAGCAATAAAGCAGATTGCAATAATAATTTTTTTCATTTAATTTCCCTCGTTTAGTTTTGAGGATTTTACTGCTTCAACAAAACTTTTCTATATTAGATAAGTAGATAAATGTGAGGATTTTAAAAAGTTAGTCCTAAACGTAGGAAATATTTGGTGTCATCTTTTGATCTCGTGCCATTTGGGTGGCTGACGTACTCTTGATCCATTCCCATATTTAAACTGAGTTTTAGGGTGTCATCCATGGTGAAAGGAATCTCATAACCACTTTCCTGATTGATTATGTAATGATTGAAATCATCTATGGCCGGATTGTAGCGTACTTTGCTATAAATGGCGCCCCAAATTTTGGTTTGCCTTTTGAAGCTGACTTCCATTTCTAGACCGTGGCCAGTGTTATTTCGTTCACTTTCCTTTTGGTAATCTTCGTGGCGCATTGCTAATCCCAGTCGGCTTCGCAGAATATGGCGTTCATCATCTAAAAAATAATAGCCCATACCACCCGCTAAATCATAGCGGTTTTGTATGTCTTCAAAACGGTCTTTTTCCCAGCGTGAACGAAGATAGATGGAACTCGGGTCATTTAGGGCTTTCGGATGCTCATAGTCTGATCCGAGAACGTATTCCTCTTCGTTATTTACTTTATTGTTTTCACCAAGAATGAATGAACCATAATTGAGTAATTTGACACCGTCTCGCTCCCAGCCAATTGATCCACCGCCACGATAATTTTCTTTATCGGAGTTGCCGGTTTGTTTCGCCAAGTTTAAATAGAGCTTATACTCCCAAGGACTGACAGGTTTTAAGTAAGAAGGGTGGTTAGCACCGAGTTCCCACAAAGAGAGAATTGATTGAGTTTGTATATTATCTAAGTCATTAGGCACAAAGACAGATTCTTGCTCCAGTAATTCGTCTTTGGATGGGAGGATTAAAGTGTTTTCAATAGTGTATTTTATATTGCCTTGAGTGGTTTCGTGCTCATCGTATTCAATGTTTTTCGGAGAGTCAGTTTCGTAAGAGTCAACATGAACCACAGGCACAATAATAAGCCCACTAAATGCCGTTTCTATACTGAGCTGATCTTTATAAACTTTTTTGATAGTACCAAAAATTCTTGAACCATCAGTTAATCGAATTATATCAGCATTTATTTGCGAGCTTACGCATAAGAAAAATAATAATTGAAAAAACTTTCCAAGCATTAGAAATTAAGCAAAAGTTTTAGATAGAATTCGTTATCAGCTTTTTCACTTTCGTCAGAAGGCATGCTGGTATATTCACGGTTGTAGCCGACTTTTAAACTGAGTGTCATTGTCTCCGACAATTTGAACGGCAATTCATGGCTGATATCTAAATAATAAATATAATCTTCATTGGGATCTTCAAAAACAGGTGCATATAAGGCTTCTGTCCTAAATTTCCCCCATTGTCCAAAGTTTTTAATAAAGAGTGCCTGGAAATCACCAGCGAGTTTTTCATTGTCGGCACTATCGTTTTCACGGTAGCGTTCGACCCTTTCAGCTATACCTGCACGAGTTCTAAGTGTTATATCTTTTTCATCACGTAAAAAATAATGACTGTAACCACCAGCTAATGTATGTCGGGCTTCTAGATCATCAAAACGGTCTTTTTCCCAGCGATAACGTGCATACCATGCTTGCATGTGGTCTAGGCTGATTGGTGTTTTGTAGTCAAAACCGCCAGTATACTCTTCGTCGGTATTGGCACCATTTTTATTGCCTAAATCGAAGGCGGCAAAGAGTTCGAATACTGTTCCATCTTTTTCATATTTGGCTTTAAATCCCCCTTCGTATTCATCTTCATCGGTATTGCCAGTTTCTTTGAGTATATTAAGGTCAATTGTGTAATTCCATAATTTCAGAGGTTTGACGTAATCTGGGTGTTTACTGCCTATAGGCCACAAGTTTTTAAAATCTTCAGTGGAAAGGATAGGCTCAAGTGCATCAACTTTTGTTGTTTCGTTTTCTTTCTTTGGGGCGGTGTCGGATTTCTTGAAATCTTTCTCGTTAACTTGTTTTTTTGGAGTGATCAGGGCTTGGCCATCATGATATTTCACTAAGCCAACAGCAGTTTGTCTGTTGTCGAATTCTAGGTTGGCTTCTTTTTCAGTTTTAAAAGATTCAACTTTGCTAAGTTGAATGATGATTTCACCAGCAAAATCAGTTTGAAAGGTAATTGAGCCTTTGGTGATTTTTGTGATGGTTCCTGGAAGAGTTGCACCATTTTTCAGGGTAACTTCGTCGGCATTTAGTGTGCAAAAACTTAGTATAAGTAATAAACTTATTAATTTGAAATACATATTCTATCCATGGAATGATTTTTAATTTTTTGCAACTGTACTTGCAGTCTAAGCTTTAGGCAAGAATAAAATATTTTTTTTATGATTGTAGCACAATGAGGGTGGGCCAAATCAAAGCGAGATCGTATTGGAAATGAGACGCATGGATTTTTTTTGCAAATAAAATATGAATGAGTGCTAAAGCAAAGCCCCATTCGTTTAAATAAACGCAGAGAATGACATAAATAGAGCATAATAAATAAATGTAAGCGTTCGCTTGTTCAGAAGTGTTGGCAAGTGTTTTTATCTTGTTCTTGGAGTCGCCTTTTTGGTCTAATTGATCACAGGCAATGACGTTGATGAAGGCCAAAATAAAACAAAGGATAAAAAGTTTGAAGTTAAGTTCTGGATAAGGTAAAACGGCCGTGATTAATGCCCATGAAAAGGCAATACTAAATTCTTTAGCTAGAAAAATCTCTTTCAGTCTTTTTTTTGAGAAATAGAGTTTTGGGGAAAGATAGAGAAATGTGGGGATGCTGGCAATGATCAAAGCTAATATTTGAAATTTTGATAGGAAGAAAACAAAATATGAGCAAGCTAATATAGATAGGAAACAGGTATATCGAATAGTCGTTTGATTCTTTTGTAAATAAATACGACGTTGAGGATGGTTGATTATATCTTCTGGGGATTTTTGATAAACACGCTCAATATTGTAGGTGAAAAAACAAGCGAAGTAAATGAAAAACATTAAGTACCATTGCGTAGGCTCTCTATTGTATGCATAAAGGCTTGTTACAATACAGGTGATTTGGCTAGTGTGGATAAAAGTAGCTTTTGCTTTGCTAAACCACATTTAGTTAATTTGTTTTAGTATTTCTTCTTTGCTAAAGCCTTCGATTTGAAGGATTGCGGAGCGATCTAAAATATGGCGAAATTCAGGGCTAGGTTTTATATTCATTTTATGAAGGTCACCTCCATTAATTAGCGGCTTGTTTATAGCCTCATAAATTTGATCGAGTTTTTCTAGTGTTTGATCAAGGGTAGGGGTCGCTTGTGAATGTTGAATCACATTTTGAAGATAATTGATCAGGCGTGGGGCGTTATCACCACATGCTTTTAATATTTGATATGAATTCTCAAGAGAAAACTCTTCATGCATAAAATAGGGGGCATGTTGTACTAGTTGGCAGGAGAAACGAATGATTGATCGACTAAGTTTGTATTCGCGACAAACTTCTTCAACGCGATCTCTATTAGCAATTGGGCGAAAGAGGGACGCGAAATAACTTTCTACGTCAAACTGAGCTGCACGGCCAACTTCTTCCCACCAAAGTTCATTTGCATGGTGATCGCTAGTTCGTTTAAAGAGGTTTTCTAAAATATTCATCGAATAGAGAACTTTTAGAAATTCTTTTGCGTGTGCTTGAGCTTTTTTAAATTCATCACTAATACGTTCAACTGAAACATGTTCGATGATTTTTGGAGCAAGGTGTTTAGCTGCGATCAAGAGTTCAGTATCAATGGACATGTTAAGTCGGGAGGCAAAGCGGGCAGCTCGAATAATGCGTAAATAGTCTTCTGAGAAACGTTCTTCAGCTAGGCCGACTGTTTTGAGGATTTTATTTTCTAAATCTTGCTGTCCCTGAAAAGGGTCGATAATTTCATTTCGGAGTAGGGCAATTGCATTGATAGTGAAATCTCGGCGAGAGAGATCTTCTTCAATTGTTTTTGAAAAGCTGACATTCGCATTGCGACCATCGCAAGAAACATCAGTTCTGAAAGTGGTGTGTTCGTAGGCTTTACCATCAATTAAAACTGTGACAGTGCCATGCTCAATACCCGTGTCAAAAGTTTTGTGCCCAAGACTCTTACAAAGTTTCTTGAAGTCGTGAGGGTGAATTGCAGAAGCAATATCTACATCACAAACATCAATCCCTAAAAGCTGGTCACGAACGGCGCCACCGACAATATAGATATCCTGATCAAAAATTTTACAAAAATCAGGGAACATTCAGAGACTCTCCAAAGTGAAGACAGAGAATTCCGAGAATAAATTTTTATTGAAGGACCTTAGGAAGTGTTCACCGCCTGGGCAGACATTGGTAATACGAAAGTCTTCTTTTTCACACATGGAGTAAAAGTCGCGTATGGAAC
The DNA here is from genome assembly GCF_028745505.1 of Lentisphaera marina. Classification (GTDB taxonomy): domain Bacteria; phylum Verrucomicrobiota; class Lentisphaeria; order Lentisphaerales; family Lentisphaeraceae; genus Lentisphaera; species Lentisphaera marina. The sequence continues at coordinate 1,464,784 of NZ_JAQZZL010000001.1, forward strand.
CTAAATGGATGTTGGGTGTGTTATACCACTCGTAGGGGAGGTGCTTGGTGTTGGGCATCATACCTCTTAGCATGATTTGAAGTCTTGATTTCCAATAAGCTAAATTATGCACTGAGACAATGACTTTTTTACCAACTCGTAATGCTTCACGAATAAGTTTATCGGGATTATGTACTTGTTGCATAGTTTGGCTAATGACGACAAAATCAAAACTCTTGTCTTGGAAAAAACTCATACCTTCTTCTAGATCCAGCTGTAGGACAGGCACGGCATTGGCAATACAGTCAATCACTTCTTGCTGACTTACATCAATTCCTTGGACTTCACATTTTTTTTCGAGTTTGAGGTGCTTAAGAAGTTTGCCTTTTCCGCAACCAAGATCAAGGACACGTGATTTTTTATCAATGAGTGACGTGATGATGGAGAAGTTGGCGTCTAGTAACTGTTTATGCATCAGCGAAACTCTCTTGTTGTTGAGCGAGGAAGTTACTGATGATGGGAGCTAAAATATCAACCTCAAGTAAAAAAGCGTCGTGGCCTGCATCACTTTTAATATTACAGTATGTTGCAGTGCGATGATTCTCGGCGAGTGCATTGACGATTTCGACTGATTGATAAGGGGGGAATAGCCAATCGCTTGAAAAAGAGACAATACAAAACTGACAGAGACTCTTAGCTAAAGCGTGAGCAAGAGTCTTTTTCTCTCCTTCTTCAGCCAGATTGAAGTAATCCATAGCACGGGTGATGTAGAGGTAGGCATTGGCGTCAAAGCGATTGACGAACTGTCGACCTTGATAGTTAAGGTAGCTTTCTACTTGGAAATTATGGCTAAATTCGTAATTGACGTCGTCCATTTCTTGAAGTTTACGTCCAAATTTATTTTGCATTGAGGCATCAGATAAGTAAGTCATGTGTGCAATCATCCGTGCAATAGACAAGCCTTTCTCGGGTTGACTGCCACTTGGGTAATTGCCTTCTTGGAAGTTTTCATCTTTTCTGATTGATTCACGCCCGACCCAGTTAAAGCCGATACTTAATGGCGAGCATTGTGCGGCCGTGGCAATGGGAATGCATGAGTGAACTTTGTCAGGGTAAGATACAGCCCATTGCAATGCTTGCATGCCCCCCAAGGAACCACCAGCAACGGCGAGCCATTTATCAATCTCAAGGTGTTTCATGAGTTCGTGCTGAACATTGACCATGTCGTGTATTGTGGTCATGGGAAAATCGAGATTATAAGCTTCGCCAGTTTCGGGGCAGATAGACTGTGGGCCTGTAGTGCCATAGCATGAGCTCAAGATGTTGCTGCAGACAATGAAATATTTATTCGTGTCAAAGCTTTTGCCAGGACCAATCATTTCATCCCACCAGCCGGGTTTGCGGTCATCCTCTGAATGACGTCCTGCGGCATGGGCGGAACCAGTTAGGGCATGGCAAATGAGAACAGCATTATTTTTTTCGGCATTGAGTTGGCCGTAACTTTCAAAGCACACGTCAACTTTACTGAGGCTTTTGCCGCAGCGAAGTTGAAAGGCTTGCTCTTTTGAAGCAAAGCTAAAAAACTGTTCTTTAACAAGCATTAACCGCAAGTGCTTGGGGCACAACCTTCAGCTTTAGTAGTTTTTGGGTTGAGAATAGAAGGGTTGTCATCAATAGAGAATTTTTGTGATGAAGCTTCATCATCTTCAATATTAAAAGCTTCTTCATTTTCAATCTCAAAGCCAGCATCTTTAATGAGGCGGAAAACTTTGTTTTTACGGTCGCCACGAGTCACTAAGTAACCTTCGACAAAAACTGAGTTAGCAGCATAGAGTGCGAGACTTTGAAGTCCGCGTAAATGACCTTCACGACCACCGCCCATACGTATTTCGGCTTTTGGGTTGAGGAATCTGAAGAGACATAAGATGCGAACGCAACGGATAGGATCTAATTGATCAAAGTCAAAAATACGATTGCCTTCAACAGGGACTAGGAAATTGACTGGGATAGAGGGGACGCCGAGACGACGAACTTCTAGAGCTACATCAACGACATCATTATCACTTTCGCCCATGCCAGCAATCATACCAGAGCAGTTTTCCAAGCCAGCTTTACGTGAATTACGCAAAGTTTCTAGGCGGTCTTCGTATGTGTGAGTTGTGACAATCTCTGGAGTGTGAGACTCTGAGGTGTTGAGATTGTGATTGAGGCGATCAAGTCCAGCTTCTTTAAGCTTTTTAGCTTGCTCATATTCAACAAATCCAGCCGATAGGCAAGTCTTGATGCCAACTTCGTCTTGGATGCGTTTAATGATGTTGGCAAATTGGTCGGTACGTTTTTCGTTTAAGCCAGTTCCAGATGATACCATGCAGTAACGGTAAACGCCACGTTCTTTAGCTTGACGTGCTTCTTCAACAATTTCATCTTCTGGTTTAAGAGCGTACTTATTGACTGGTAGGTCAGAATCTTTTGATTGACCACAATAACCACAGTCTTCAGGACAAAGGCCATTTTGTACATTGTTGATTTGATGGATTTTCACTTTTTTACCAAAAGTTTTTGTGCGGACATCACCTGCTGCCGAAGCGAGCTTGAGAAGGTCAAGTTCCGGAGATGCGAGGATTTCTAAGCATTCTTCACGAGTGAAGTCCTCATTAGCGAGAGCTTTACTAGTCCATAATTGATATTTGCTTGACTCTGAAGTCATTGTTACTTCCTAATGATTTTATATTTATCCATATGGAAAACTGGGCGCGACCAACCTTCCTTACGTTTTTTTATTCCAGTCATGGCGATCTCCTGCTCATATAAAGTATGCAGGTTTTCTACCTTGCCGATTACATAGCACAGAGGATAATACTCTTTGTCAATTTTTACAGCCAAAGCGAAATCAACTATTTGTCTATCTTCACTTCTGACGGGCATGATAATACCTTTGACCGCCGTTTGTCCTTGTCTAATAGTGAGTGTTACTTCGTCTATGCTACCTAACTCTGCCGTGATCTCTTCCACGGCTTGGCTTTCGAATTCATCGCGGCTTATATCGTTTTTAGCATTATTAATGACTTCTATTATTTCTTTACCTCTAAGTATGTCTTCATTTTTATCGTAAATTTCTTTTTCAGCTTGATTGATTTCACTGATTTTACTTTCATTATTTTTTTGTAGTTCAGTCAATTTTTTTTCTAGGGCATCCCGCTCTTTTTCAGCAGCGGCAATTTCGTCTCGAAATTCTTGTTTAACTTTTTTGAGCTCGGCTCGACGCTCCTCGAAATCATAACTTTTTTTAATGGCTGTATTAACTTCTTGGCTCACCTCGTTGTCTGCTGTAGGGTTTGTTGATCTTATAGGTATGGGCCTAATGTCTTTTGCAGATTTATCTTCAACTTGAGCAATGGATTCTTGCTTCTTTTCAAGTTTGACAAACTGTTTACTAACCCAAGCATGCATCCAGTTTTGTGCTTTGATTTTAAGCCAAGTGTTATCTTTGCGATAGAGGATCTCGACTCGGGTATTGATAGGAGCTGTACCAAGAGGCGAGAACTCAATGCCAGCGCCAGCATAGGCCTGTACATTACTTTTGGTGATTTTTCCTTCTTCGTCTACGTTGCTAGCGGCAATCCACGCAGCACTATGTTCAGGAGCGACAATTTGTAGCCATGATTCTGTTTCTTTGATGACTTCTACCTTGCTGTCGCGTTTGATTCGGTCAATGATTTCAAAACGAACGGAAGGGCGAGCGCGAACATTTAGGCGATTTGTACTTACGATTCCTTCAATTTTCTCTAATTTGATTTCGGGTATTTCTGAGTTGGCTGGTTTGGCTTCTTTTTCAGCCGAAACTTCTTTTTGAGTTTCAGTAGCAGTTTTGGGTGCTTCTATCCCCTCGATAGCGGGTTGTTCATAAGGAAAACTTGTGAAGTGGAATATGAGGAAAAGGCTTGTGAATAGATGTTTCATTTAAAAATCCTATTTGAGAATAATGAGTGCCAAGCATAATGAGGTTAGCTCTAAGTATTCTCTATGACTATTGATTTGATCTTCAAAATCAAGTTTTTGAAGCTTGGAACTTATATAGGGAGATGCGAAATAGATAGCGGCAAAGCAAAGAGCGACTGGGATTATCTCTTGAGTGAAAAAGCAGGGTATAACTGCGAGACCAATAGTTACATAAAGGCACATGTTTTGTAGGTTGGAATCTTTGTTCTGCAGTTCAGTTAAAAACCTAGTACTTAGAGTATAAGCGGGGAATAGTGGGATGAGGATGAGCCACCAAGTAAGGCCACTGTGAAGTAGGTAGGCAACAGCTACGAGGCGAAAAAGTATGACAACTTGAGTGATGGCAGTTGGCGCTTGAGCGAGTTTTAAGTTATGAGCCTTGTTAATCGCGTCGCCAAATTTTAGGATATGAAAATTATTAGACCAAGAGAGTAAAGCATTAATTAGAAAACTACCGACAATAATGGCGCCGGCATTGGATTGTTGTTGGAAAAACAGAATGAACTGAGCACAAAACCACAAAGCGAGCCCATTGAGAAAGCCAGCAAGCGGTAAGTAAACACAATCCCCGCAATTGAATTCACTGACTTGGTCACGTTTATGGCCAGAGAAAATTGCCCAAGAGCGCTGAAGTGATTCTAAGTGCGTTTTATTTTCGAAAGTTTTCAAGATTGGCTATCTCCATAATGTTTTCGCTAAAGTAGCATAAGGACTTTGTTTATCACCTAAAGAAATTCTCGCTTTCTTGAAAAAAGCTTAGAAAGTAAGCTCTCTCGTCCAGCGAATGAAGCTTTTTAATCTTTACCGTGGCTTTTTGCACTTGAGAATTGATATATTCAGCCAGTCTTCCATATTTAGGCTAATTAAATTAAAGGACTTCAAATGGAAGATATTTTTATTAAAGGAGCTCGTCATCACAATCTGAAAAATGTTGATGTGCGCATTCCGCGAAATAAACTAGTAGTTGTAACGGGGTTGAGTGGCTCAGGGAAATCTTCCCTGGCGTTTGATACTCTATATGCAGAAGGGCAAAGACGTTATGTCGAGAGTCTTTCATCCTATGCGCGTCAGTTTATGGATCAAATGGAAAAACCCGAAGTGGAGCAGATTACAGGTCTTTCACCTGCCATTGCCATTGAGCAGCGAGGGGGCGTTGGTAGTCCTCGTTCCATAGTAGCAACTAGTACGGAAATTTATGATTATTTGCGTCTCATGTACGCTCACGTCGGAAAGCGTCATTGTCCCCAATGTGGTGAACGAGTGCAGAGCCAGAGTGCCGAAGCGATTGTGCGCAAAGCGCAAAGTTTTCCAGATGGAAAAAAAATGATGATCTTGGCGCCTTTAATAGAAGGGCGCAAAGGCAAGCATAAGGAAGTTTTTGAAAAAGCCGTTCGAGATGGTTTTGCACGAGTTCGCGTTGACGGAGAAATGTGCCGTCTCGAAGATGTTCCTGATTTAGATAAGAATTTTAAACACAGCATTGATTTAGTAGTCGATCGTATTAAAACAGGTTCTAAAAGTAGTCGATTGACAGACTCTGTTGAAACAGCACTTACCTATGGTGGTGGATCAATAATTTTTCAGGTCGAAAATGAAGGTAGCGATTGGGATGAGCATAAATTATCGGAGCACCTCGCCTGTGATGCTTGTAGTATTAGTTTTTCAGAGCTTCAACCTAGAGATTTCTCTTTTAATAGTCCCTATGGTGCTTGTGGTGAATGTCATGGTTTAGGATCTGTTCAAACACTTGATATAGACATGATTGTCCCCGACAAGCATAAGGCAGTAAAAGATGCTTTCCCCTTTTGGAAAAAAGGGCCTCGTCGCTTGGTCTTTTACTATAAAAACCTTTTAGAATCAGTCGGGAAAGCTTATGATTTTGAATTGACCACACGCTTCGAAGACTTGTCGGAGAAGCAACGAGATGTCTTGTTGTACGGCACCGGGAAAGCCATTCGCATGGTTTACAAAAATGCCGGGCGTTGGTATGACGTCAATAAACCCTTTGAAGGAGTCGCAAGAAATATTACTCGTCGTATGAATGAGACTGGGTCAGAGCGACAACGTGAAAAAATTCTTAGTCTTATGGTGCGTCGCGAATGTAATTCTTGTCATGGCGATCGCCTGAAACCGGAATCCTTAGCCGTTACCGTAAAGGATATGCCAATTAATCATTTTTTACGCATGTCTATTGCAGAGGCTGCCGATTTTATTAAGAATTTGGATTTTAATGAAACTGAAAAAGTTATTGCTGGGGAAGTGAGTCGTGAAATAGATTCGCGCTTGGGCTTTCTCAATTCAGTTGGACTCAATTATCTTAACTTAAATCGCGAATCTTCATCCTTGTCGGGTGGTGAAGCACAGCGAATTCGTTTGGCGACGCAATTAGGAGCTGGATTGGTAGGGGTACTGTACATCTTGGATGAACCGAGTATTGGCCTTCACCAAAGGGATAATGATCGTCTGTTAGCGACTTTGGAACATTTACGTGCCCTTGGAAATACCGTGGTAGTCGTGGAGCATGATACAGATACAATTTTGCGTGCAGACTACTTAATTGACATGGGCCCCATGGCGGGGCGTCTAGGCGGTGAGATTGTTTTTGCGGGACCTCCAAAAGATATCATGAAAGCAGATACATTGACGGCTCAATACATGAGTGGTCGCAAAGAGATTGCGGTTCCCGCAAAAAGAGAAAAAGGCAATGGCAAAAGTATCAAAATTAAAGCAGCTGAGTCTAACAACTTACAAAAAGTGAATGTCAGTGTTCCCTTAGGACGTTTTGTCTGTGTTACAGGTGTCTCGGGTTCAGGGAAATCGACTCTAGTGCATGAGATCTTAAAGAAGAGTATAAATAAACATTTGGGTATTGGTAGAGAACGCCCAGGAAAAGTACGCTCTGTTGAGGGCCTTGAAGAGATAGATAAACAAATTGTGATTACTCAGTCTCCCATAGGCAAAACTCCACGTTCGAATCCGGCGACATATACGGGTGCCTTTGATCACATTCGAACTCTTTATGCTTCCACACCAGATGCAAAAGCACGCGCCTATAAGCCTGGACGTTTCAGTTTTAATGTTAAGGGTGGGCGTTGCGAAGAATGCAAAGGTGATGGTTATCGCAAAATTGAAATGAATTTCCTCCCAGATGTTTTTGTTGAATGTGAAGTTTGTCGTGGACGACGTTATAATACCGAGACCTTGAGTGTGCTTTATAAAGGACGTAGTATTGCTGATGTTCTAGAAATGACCATAGACGAAGCTTATGAGTTTTTTGACAAAGTACCCAAACTCAAAAAGATTTTAGGGACATTGGAAGAAGTCGGCTTGGGGTATCTGCACATGGGGCAGGCTGCGACTACTTTGTCCGGTGGAGAAGCTCAGCGAGTGAAATTAGCTTCGGAGTTATGTCGTATTCCTCGTGGTCACACTATGTATATTCTCGATGAACCGACAACGGGTTTACATATCGCTGATATTGACCGTCTTTTACAGGTACTTCACCGTTTGCGTGATGCAGGCAATAGTTTAATTGTCATTGAGCACAACCTTGACGTAATAAAAACGGCAGACTGGATCATAGATATGGGTCCAGAGGGTGGTGCTGGCGGAGGTCAAGTGATGGTCAGTGGGACTCCAGAAAAAGTTGCAAAATGCGCAGGATCTCATACGGGGCATTACTTAAAAGAGATCCTCTAGGAAAATGTATCAGCTTCTTTTTTTTCTAGAATTTATCTAGGGATTATGTAAATAAAAAGCCTTCAATGATTACTCATTGAAGGCTTTTTTGTGATAATTATAAATCTTAGGGGCGTTGAGGTTCAATACCTTCAGGCTTTACATCATTATTTGCTTTAGGCCCTTTTTTCCCATCTTTCCCTTTTTCACCATTCTCTCCTCGTTTCTTTTTCATTTCTTCAAAGAAAGCCTTTTTCTCTTCGTCACTCATGCCTTCGAGTTTTTTCTTTATTTCTTCTTTGCCTTTCCCATCCATGCCGCCTTTTCCGCCACGCTTCTCTCGCATTTCTTTGATGAACGCTTGCTTCTCTTCGGCGCTCATATTTTTCATCTTCTCTTGTATTTCTGCGCGACGTTTTTGCATTTTTTCTTTGAAGGCAGCTTTTTCTTCATCACTCATGCCCTGCATGCGTTTTTCCATGGCAGCTTTGCGATCACCGCCTTTTTTTCCTTTGCCTTTTTTCTTTTCTTCTTCAGCAAAAATATTGAAACTAAGGAGAAGTGATATGGTAAGGATAATTATTTTATTCATGATGGCGTTCCTTTTAATTAAATTGTTTAAAGCTATATCGCAGTAAAAAACTCTAATCTTTCAGCAAAATTGAAAAAATCCTATTTACATTAATATGTCTGTTGCAACATCGCCATATACATCGGTAGGACGAAAGTCCCGTCCAGCGTATTTATAAGTTAATTTTTCATGATTTAAGCCCATTAAATGAAGTATCGTGGCATGCCAATCATGAATTGATAAACGACCGCTTACGGCCTCGTAGCCAAATTCATCGGTAGCACCATAGCGAAAACCACCCTTGACTCCGCCACCAGCCATCCAAGTTGTAAAACCTTTAGGGTTATGATCGCGACCATCCATATTTGGTGATTCAGGAGTGCGACCAAATTCCGTGCACCAAACAATGAGGGTGTCTTTTAATAGTCCCCTTTGTTTCAGATCTGTGAGTAGGCCTGCAATAGGTTTATCAATTTCGCTACATCTTGCAGTTAGATCATTTTTAAGGTTTGAGTGATGATCCCAACCGCCATGGCCAAGTTCAATATAGCGGGCTCCCGCTTCAGCAAAGCGACGAGCTAAAAGGCATTGACGCCCGACCTTTGAACTATTCTCATTATCGATTCCATAGAGTGATAACATCTTCTTTGATTCTTTACTGATGTCAAGTATTGCTGGCATCGAACTTTGCATACGAAAAGCCATTTCGTAGGAATCTTGGATAGCGCTGACTCCAGGGTTATACCTGTCTTTCTGAAGTTTTTTCTTGTTTAGATTGGAGATAAAGTTGAGCTGTTTACTCTGAAGCTTTGTTGAGAAAGACTCATTTTTAATGTTTGGAAATGAGCTTGGGTCGCCTGAAGCTCGGTTGCCACGAATCGGACTGCCGACTGCAGTCCCCTGATACTTTGAGGGTAAGAAGGCGCTGCTGAAATGAGCCCCATCACCAGCCCCAGGGTTTAAGGAAATGAAGCCCGGTATGGATTTATTTTCACTTCCGAGACCATACATTACCCAAGCTCCTAATGAAGGACGTGCAAACTGTACATTGCCAGTATGTATTTTTGTTTGTGCTTGAGGATGATTTGGTTGATCTGTTGAGTGACCGTGGAGTAAGCAGAGTTCATCGGCATGTTTTCCTAGCTCAGGAAAAAGAGTGGAGATGGGCAGGCCGCTTTTGCCGAAGCGCTTAAACTCCTTTATGGGTGGCATGAGCTTGCGCCCATATTTTCCGCGCTCACCAGCTTTTTTAATTAAATTTACTTTGTAATCAAATGTATCTACATGAGAAGTGGCTCCTCCCATATTAATAACTATGATGCGTTTAGCTCGAGCGTTGAAGTGCGGTTTTTGTGAGCTTTGCCCATTGGCGAAAATATTTAAATTGAGGCCAGTGAGTGCGGCTGTGGAACCTAGGTTTATAAATTGTCTGCGATTAAAATTCATGGGTCTCTCCTAATTGAGGTAGCGGAATTCTGAGCTGGCAAAAAGTGCTTGAACGACAGCGGCGAGTGATTTAGCTTTTCTTTCATTTGTGGTCTTTTGACGCATCTCTGAGCTTTGATAAAAATTTTGATAGAGTTGTCGGGCTCCAATGAGTTCACCAGAGTCAGCTTGTCGTGCGAGACAAATGATAAAAGCGGTTTGGATCTGTTTGTCCAGATCGGAATTATGTTTGATGAGCCTTTGTGCCGTGAGTTCGCTACTTGTAATAACAAAGTCATTATTGAGCATATATAGAGCTTGAGCTGCATTATTGTTGATTTCTCTTTTACTTGCGGTGGTCATTGATTCGGGAAAATCGAAAGTTTTGAGAAAATCAGGTAGGAAATCTCGAACCACAGGTAGATAGATGGAGCGATAAGGGGCACTAATATCTATGGTGAGTTGACCTGCTCGACCAATGGTGGTCTGGCCTTTCTCAGCAACTTGAGAACCAATGGGTTGAGAAATAATAATTTCACCTGAGATTTGTAGAATGGCATCGCGGATGGATTCCGCTTCTATTCGTCGTTTATCGATTCTCCAAAACTGCTCATTATCAGGGTCAATTTTGAAGTTATTGGCATTGTATTCAGAACTACTGCGGTAGGCTCTACTAAGTACGATGTTTTTAATAATACCTTTAAGTGACCAATTATTTGTCATGAATTTAAGAGCTAAAAAGTCGAGGAGTTCTTGATTGGTAGGAGCGGTCCCGGTGAGGCCAAAGTTGTCCGTGCTACGAACGATGGCTTGACCCATGAGTTTCATCCAAATGCGATTTACCATAACACGTGCGGTTAGAGGGTTGTCTTTTGAGGTGATCCATTGAGCTAGTTCTAAACGGCCATTTGAACTTTGATTAATCGTCATGTCATATGGAGCAACAAGCTTAATAAATCCACGTGCAACTTCCTGGCCAGGACGATGAACTTCGCCACGTTCAAGGATTTTTGCATTTTGCAGTTCCCCAGGTTGAGTACCCATGCAGTAGGCGATAGGACGTCCGTTACTGTCCACGGAATTAATCTTTTCTTGTATGGCAAAATATTGATTTTGTGAACGAGCAATGTCGCGTTGGATTTGGTTGTTGTCAACGTTTTGCATATTGCGAGAATTTCTGCGAGCCATGCGAGCTACTTGCATATCCTCCTGGGCTTTTGTGAGTTGTTCTTTGATTTGACTTATATCACTGGGGCTCATGGGGGCTGTGATATTCCTTTCCATATACACGGGAAGTTTTATGTGCGTACTGGGGTGTTTATTTTGAGCATTAGGTGTTGTGCCATAGAAGGTTTTTGTACTTTGAAAAATGCCTGCAAGAGCATAATAATCACTTTGAGGTATGGCGTCGAATTTGTGGTCATGGCAGCGTGCACAGGCAACGGAAATCCCCATGATCCCACGTGTCACCAAATCAATTTGTTCATCTACCATTTCAGCATTGAATTTGCGTTGGTCATCTTCGGGTAAAGCTTTAGAGCCCATGGCCAAAAAAGAAGTGGCGATTAAATTCTCGGCCCATTTTTGATCGCTCGTGGTTTTGATTAAATCCCCTGCAATTTGCTCACGAATAAATTGATCATAGGGCTTGTCTTGATTAAAAGATTCAATCACATAATCCCGATAACGCCAAGCATGGGGGTAGGTCATATTTCTACCTTGTCCAGTGGATTCCGCATAGCGTGCAATGTCGAGCCAGTGGCGTCCCCATTTTTCCCCAAAATGAGGGCTTTTTAAGAGTTCATCAACTGTATTATAAATAGTGGACTCAGCGTTCTTTTCATAGTTAGTGTTGAATTTGTTGATTTCACCAGGTGAAGGGGGGAGGCCTATTAAATCAAAATAAAGTCTTCTAACAAGTGTCTGGGAGCTCGCTTCAGGTGTGATTTGTAGATTGTTTTCTTGGAGATGGAAGTAAACATATCTATCAATTTCAAGTTGATTCCATTGTGAATTATTATTGCTAGGAGAAGGTGAATATTTTGGTTTCTGCATAGACCAAAATTCTCGTCCTTCTCGAATATCATTTCTCGTCACGGTGCTTTTTACAACAATTTTTTCTTGCTCACGGGGGTCCGGTGCTCCCATGAGAATCCATTTTTTGAAGTCCGCAATCACACTATCCGGCATCGGCTCTTTGGGAGGCATTTCGGATACTTCATAGGTGATCGCTAGCCAAAGTTCACTATCATCTAATTTGCCTGGTACAATGGCTGGACCAGAATCTCCTCCGACTAAAAGGCCATGTTTAGAATCGAGAACTAAGCCACCTTTAACTTTATTCTCTTTATCGGAGTGACAGCGATAGCAGTATTTTTCTAAAGCTGGGCGGATTTTCTTTTCAAAAAACACTATGCCTTCATTTGCTCGTAGCAAAGGAGAAGAAATTAGCATCGCAGTGATAAGGGATATGTATTTCATTGTAACCTTGAGTTTATATGTCTTTATATTCTCAATCGTGTCAATGAAAGGAAATCTTTCATGAAAAACAATATATTTTATGAGATATAACTTTACTAGGTTTTTATAAACTGGCTGGAAAATTTTTTTCAAACTCAAAATACTATTGAGATTAGTTTGAGAATGACTGTTTGGTTTAAAGAAATCGTTAGTTTGGAGTAGTCTATCAAGACTGAGCCGGGCATGTTTTGTGTATTCTTAATTATAAAATGTAGTTTAAATATTTTGACGTATTTGATTAATGAAAATGTGCCAAGCTTTATAAGAGAGTAGGGTATACTCGATAATAGGCTTGGCATAATTTTTTAACAGCTCTTGAATATGAACTGTTCTGATGAGTTACTTGTATTGTAGCTAGAGATTTTTACTTAATGCTAGCAGTGGCTGTTTCTACGGGGGCTGAAAAGTGTATGGAGCAATCTTGAGCTATTTTTCCGCCGCTAGCTGTAACAGTGAGCTCAAATTTTTTCAAGTTAGTTAAGTCGATACCTGGGTTGAGGACTAGTTTGCCAGACTTTATTGAACATAGGCTTGCATCTGGGCCACTAAGTTTAAATTCGGTGTCGAAACCAAAGTTGAGAGAACTGAGTTTGATCTCGGCAATTTGAATTTCTTTCTCAATTAAACGAGCAGGTAGGCTAAGGCTTTTAGACTTAAAGCTAATAAGTGGGCTGTCCCAATATTCAATATTATCAATAAGCCCTTTGAAGTTGGCTGTGCCTACGGTACTTGATCCGATACTAAGTTTGGATTTTGCTGCTTTGTATTCAGTATATGTATCCACTTTTAGTTCACCATTTTGCCAGATTTGTAAACGACCTTGATCAAGGTTTTCTGGGTTCACATCATCGGCATTATATGAAATGAGAAACTGTTCCCATTGATTTTCTACTACCGGGGCAATCTGGTTTTTTGTCCAAGTCATCCCACCGCCTTTTGTCCAAAGCTCCCAGTTTCCACGAGGGCTCATGTAGAGTGCAAATCCATCCCTTTCTCTAGCGTAGAAAATAGCACGATATTTTCCGTCCTTTTTAATAACCGGCTTTGCGTGAGCTAACAAGCTAAAGGATGGAGTATTAAAATCTTCATGAGCAGTAATGAGCATCATGCTATCTTCGACACCACTAAATTCAGCAGCAAACTTAGTTCTTGCATCAAAACCCTTTTTGCCAAATTTAGCAGCAGGGCCAATCATTTTAATATGATGGCCTCTAGAGTTAGAGTCATCTAGCTTTTTTTTACTACTGTCAAATTTCCAGCTGGAAATTTGACCAGCAAAAATTTGAGTACTTAAGCCAATTAGGCATAAAATAAATTTATTTGATTTCATAATATTTAATTCTTATGTTTTGACGTTATATAAAATGTTATTCATTTCTTAATACGGTTGGTAAACAACAAATCTTTCCTGTGGCAACAAGAAATATTAAATTTTTCTTAAAAAAATTATAAAACCTTCATCTTTACACCTCTCTTTTCTCCATTTCCCACCCAAAAAATTCTTTTACAGATAAGTATAGTTTTATGTGTGGTGGAGTCAAAAATTCTTTTGTAAGAAAAGTGTAAAGTTTGTATTAAGGGATGAAGTCGTTGTGAAATGCTCAAAAAAAAATCCCCTCATTTAAAATGAGAGGAGATGAAAAAACAAGCTGACTTAATGTGTAGTAGGCAAAGCTTATACAATGAGCATGCAGTCGCCATAACTAAAAAAGCGCATTTGTTCTTTAACTGCTTGTTCATAGGCTTCTAGTACTTGTTCCCTTGGGAAGAAGGTCGAGACGAGCATTAGCAAAGTTGACTTAGGTAGGTGAAAATTGGTTAAAAGACAATCAGTTACTTGTGGTACTTTGGGAGGGTAAAGAAATATTTGTGTTTTGCCTTTTCCAGGATTAATGAAATTTACGGGGTCAGCACATGTTTCAAGTGTACGAACTGAAGTCGTTCCAATGGCAAAAATACGCCCACCATTTTTTTTAGTTTGACGAATTTTTTCTGCAGTAGAATTGTTGAGTTCATAAAACTCACTATGCATTTGGTGTTCGGATAAATCCTCACATGAAACGGGTTGAAAGGTTCCAATTCCCGTATGAAGAGTGACATCAGCAAAATCAGCACCGTTCTCGGCACATTGAGAAAAAATATCTTCTGTGAAATGTAAGCCCGCAGTGGGAGCTGCGACGGCACCTGGTTGATCTGCAAAAACAGTTTGATAGCGTTTGCGATCTTGGGCATCATCTTCCCGATTCATATAAGGGGGGAGGGGGATGTGGCCAAATTTATCAAGTATGTCAAGTACGTCGGGATTTGAGAATTGTATCAGATAAGTTCCGTCATCAAGTTTTTCTTTGACGGTAAAATATTCTTCATGTGAATTTTCAATGAGGATTTGAGTTCCTGCCCGTAGACGTCGACCAGGTTTGAGCATTGCTTGCCATAAACCTGTGTTGCGCTCTTCGCAAAGAAGAGCTTGGACTTTGCCTCCAGAATCCTTTTTGGTACCAAAAAGACGCGCAGGAATAACTTTGGTATTATTTCGAATGATTAAGTCACCTTGTCTTAAGAAACTAGGGAAGTTTTCAAAGGGCATGATTTCTCTACGAGATTTTTGCCTATCGATTACCATCATTCGCGATTGTTGGCGCTCTGCGGGAGGGCGCTGAGCAATGAGTTCTTCGGGTAAATGAAAGTTGTAGTCACTAAGGTGAGTACTCATGATCTAATCAGTCCCAAACCATTCGTTTTTGTATTTTTTCTCATAAATATCAATGAGCTCAGGTACTGGTGTTTCTTCTAGTGTGTTGGTGTCAATGAGGCGTGTATGCTTTAGACAGTCGATGATAGCCTCGCTAGCCTCGTACCTGCGTTCTTGGTCTTCTAGGAGTCTAGGGTTACCGTTGGTTGCAGGTTTGCCTGGGGCAAAAGTCGTACAAGAATCGGCACATTGAATATTGGAGACCTCAAAAGTACCGGCTTTTTCGGCAATCGTAATAACTTCATTTTTATCCATGCAAACTAGGGGGCGTAGAACTAAGGTGTTTGTGGCGCGATTAATGGTATCCATATTGGCAAGAGTTTGTGATGCAACTTGACCAACGGCTTCTCCTGTTAAAAGTGCTTTGGTCTTTAGATGATCGGCAAGAACAGTTGAAACGCGCATCATAATTCTACGATAAAGAATGGTTCTAAAACGCTCTGAGCAATTATCGCGAATCATCTTTTGGGATTCGGCCATGTTACAGGCATAGAATTTTGCTGGATGGTCTTGGAATTTATCTAAGATGTTTTGTAGGTTTGCCACTTTATCAATTAATTCGGGTTGTGTGTAGGGGAAACTTTCAAAAGTGATAGAATTGACATGGCTACCACGTTGCATAGCTTTGAATGCGGCAACTGGGGAATCAATACCTCCTGATAAAAGACATAATACGGGGTCGCTAGAGCCTACTGGTAAACCACCTAAGCCTTTGTGGTCTTGGAAATGGACAAAGGCAATATCTGGGCGAACTTCAACGCCAATTGTTAAATGAGCTTTCTTGAGGTTGACTTTTAAGTCCTCATATTTGGGGAGGACTCGATCAGCAATGGCGATTTCCATTTCTTTAGAAGTATACGGAAATTTTTTCCAGCTGCGACGGCAACGAACACGACAAGTATAATCTTGCATAGGTAAGAGTTGGTTTTTACCGATCTGGTAAGCAGTGTCGAAATGTTTTTCTATGAGCTCAAAAATAGTGTCAGCATCAGGATCAGTGAAAATGCCTGGTGCATATGATTCGAGGCCAAAGGTTCTATCGAGTGCTTCTGTCGCAATTTTAATTTCTTTGGCGGAGAAAAAACTATTATCGCGTTTTTTGAGTGCAAAACGACCTTGGTCGCGATAGTAATTAAATTCACTTCTTTTGGTGAGTTGGCGAGAGATGTTATTCAGTAATTTTTGTTCAAATTGCCAACGATTTTTACCTTTAGTTCCAATTTCGTTGTAGCGAAGTAGGAAGCAGTTCACTGGAATGTCTGACATAGATAATATCCTTAAGGGTTCTTTAATTGCGCGGAATATAGTCGCATCTATTTAAAAGAACAGTAGGGAATTAGAGTCAATGAATTAGGTGGTAGGACTCGAGCTTTTAGAGAAATCTGGTGAGCTGTCTATGGAAGGGGAGGCGGAGTCTTTGTTAGAAAAGAAACTTTTATAAATTCTAGGAGATAGGTATTTGATAATAGAAGCTGCGGGTACACCGAAAATCGCGCCGCCAATTCCAGCTGTGATTCCCCCAAGTAAAACAACGATAATGGTTTCGAGTAAGGTTAAGCCCAAAGAAGCGCCTACGAGTTTGGGGTAGAGGAAAAAGCCTTCGAGTAGGGTGACAATTAAAAAGTATGCAAGAGCTAGACCTAAGTAAAACGCTGGGTCAGTGATACCGTTAAATAAGCATGTCCCAAAAGTTAAAGCAATGGCAATGATAGGGCCAAGGAAGGGGAGTAAGACCTGTAAACTAGAGATGATGGCAAGAGGGATTGCATAAGGGACACCCATGACACTAAAAATGATTAGGAATATGGGGAGTTCAATGAGAATGATGAACATACATCCACGAACCCAACGCTGCATTTTGTCGATAACGACATCTAGGATTGAAATAGCTTCTTGTTTAGTTTCTGAATTAAGACTTGGGGTCCAGGTACTATTAAATATGCCATCAATTATGTACTGGCCAGTGGATTGACCACCTGATACGAGTTGAAATAAAGCCATTTTCTTGAGGAAAAAGATGAAGAAGAAGAGGCCCATAAAAATATCTAAAACTATATTGATGAAAGTCCCTGCCATAACTTGAAGTGTCCCTAATAAGCCACCAGAAGCTTTGGTGATTTTGGCAGCAATGGCATTGAGGTTTTGCTTGTCTTCGAGAGCCAAGGATAATTGAGTCGTAAAAGCAGACAATATGGGAAATTCCTGAAGTTTAACTTCGAGTTCTTTGACTTCTTGACGGATCCAGTTTACATAAGTTTGAGATACTTGCGTGGTTTGACCATCTGTAGCTGTGTTAGAATCGGAGATTTCTCCTTCTAATGGAAGGGAAGTATTACTTGAGTTAGTTTGTTCAGTAAGCTCTCCTTCGTCTTGTTGCTCAATGGTCTTTTGGTCAATGTTTTTATCTTGTTGCTGGTGATGCTCTAAACGTTCTTGTTTAATGGTGACTATTTTTTTCTGGGTGTCCTTAAGGAAAGTGTAACTAGCCGTAGTAAAAAGAGATATAACTAAAATGAAACCCAAAAAAACAGAAGCAATAGTTAGGTTACAGGCGATGTTCATTTTCTTGTTTGCGCGTTTTTCTAAGATTTTACAATCATCTAAACTACGGCGCTGTGGTTTTAGCTCCATGATTCGTTGAACAGCTTTATTATTCATGAACTTTTTAAGGTAGAACTGCTGCAGAGGTAGGAAAAAATAAGCTAAAGCAACGCCAATGAGAACCGATTTAAGATAAATAGCTGTGATAATAAAAAGGATTGAAACGAGAAGGATAGCTAGTACACCGGCTAATGATAGGGCGCGTTTTTTCTTTTTGTCTTCACTTTCAAAAACTTCTTCTTCAATGGCTTTGTGTTTGTTTTTTGATATTTTTAAATGTTGAGCGAGCCGTTTGATGAATAACTTTTCTTCTTCTGGATACTCTCCTTCAGAATAGGCAATTTTAATGAATGACTTGAGTAAATTAGTCCTGTCTTGTGTAGAAAAAAGTAAGAGTGCTTTGCAAGTAATGTTCCAGTCAAGTTCATGTTCGCGAGTAATTTCTTGAGAGAATTTTTGTAAGGCAGCGTCGCCAAAACTTTCATGTAAGTAATTGCGGACGGATTTTATTTGGCTGAGGCGGCTTCTTTTTGATTGTTTCATCAATTCAGCGGCTAAAATAATGACTGAGTCAATCGCTTCGCTATGTTCTTTGTCACCTACAGAGTGAAAAGCTAGTGAATCAAAACTAGCTTCAATGGCATGAGTTAGTGGTGATGTAAATTTGTTGAGTAAGTCGTGTTTGTTTTTCATGATCTCAGTGGGATAGTGAGCCCTTCTCGTGCCCAGATGACCTGCATTGCTGGAGTTAATGATTCATATTGTTGCATGTACTTATGCGACAAGTCTTCTAAAATACTATCAGTATGCATTGGGTCATGGTGATATATAACTAAATTTTTTACACCAGCGGCGTAGGCAACTTTGTGTATTAAGCTTAATGAGGTGTGGCCCCAGCCGACTTTATCGAGGTATTCTTCATCAGTGTATTGGCCGTCGGCAATAAGGTAATCGACAGCTGAGATGAAGTTGAAGTAGCGTTGGCCCATTTTATTTTTTGGAGTTCCATCACTATTAAATTGTAAATCTAGTTCATTGTCTGTGGCGTAAACAAAAGTACGGTCTTTGTCTAAAATGGTTTTGAAAGCAGTTGAGCCTCCTGGGTGATCTTGGTCCGTTGAAGAAATTTTCACTCCATGAATATCGATAGCATGAAGATCAACATGAACATTTAAGTCCGCGTTTAATTGGGACATTGGCACGGGGAAATAGACGGAATTCATTTGCCCTGACAAAGTTTTTTCTAGCATTTCATCTTGGTTTTCAGATCCGTAGATATTAAGCTTAAATCGCGAGTCGTAGGCAGGTTGAAAAAAAGGTAGTCCTTGAATGTGATCCCAGTGTGTATGGCTGAGGAATATATTGAGTTCAATTGGCTCGCCATCATAATGATCCTCGACGAAGTCCATGAGCTCAACACCTAAGCCACGAATGCCTGTGCCAGCGTCAAAAATGTAGTATGCGTTATCATATTTTAAACAGATACAGGAAGTGTTGCCCCCATAACGCTCCGTAGATCGACCAGGAGTCGCAATGGAGCCGCGACAACCCCAAAAAGTAATAAAGGCGTTTTTCATTTAGGAAATAAGCTCTTCGCGTTCATAGTAAAAAATATGGGTTTCTCCAATTTCTATAACATCATTTGGGTGTAATACGCATTTTGCAATACTAATTCCATTCACGAATGTGCCATTGGTCGACTCTAGATCTTCAATTAGGTAGGAGTCATTGGAGAAAGAGATCTTAGAGTGGTGACGTGAGATATTGGGAAAAGAAAGTTGTATCGGATTGTCGCTAGTACGTCCGATAATGACATCTGTTTCTTGAAGTTTGTAAGTTTGAACTTGTTCGTTGACACGTTTGATATCAAGGAATGAGACGCGACGTTTTTTCATTCCACGCATGACACTAGATCGTGATATAGCTAAAGTCCGTACATCCCCTTCTAGATGGTTTACATCAGTCATTTATTATTCCAAGTTTATTGAATGGCTCTTTCGTTTAACTATACACAGGCACTGTTTTAAAATCAATAATATAGTTTGAAGCTCTTGTGAAAAATAGAGAAATATTGTGTCTCTAAAGCTTCAAAAGTTGATAAAGTAATAAGCAAAAATAATTTTTGTTGACTTATGCTTGAAAGAAAAAGCGTTTCCAGTGAGACAATAGAGCTTTTCGATTTAACTTGAAAAGAAAAAAATGTATAGCAAGGAAATGTAATTTAGTGGATAAAGAACAGAACGTAGAGCGCCTTAATTTTGGAGATCGAGAAGTTATTCTTATCGGTACGGCTCATGTATCGAAGGCGAGTGCGGAGCAGGTGATACGGGTTATTGAAGAAGAGCAGCCTGACGCGGTATGTGTAGAGTTGTGTGACGCACGCTACCAGAAGATCAAAGATCCTGATTCATGGAAAAATATGGATTTAGTGAAAATTCTTAAAGAGGGTAAATTAATACTCTTTATAATTAATTTGGTACTTGCTTCACATCAGAAAAAAATTGCTGAAAAAATGGGAATTAATCCAGGGCAAGAAATGTTGAATGCTATTACTTCAGCCGAAGAGTATGATATGAGTTTGGAATTAATTGATCGCGATGTGAAAATAACTCTAAATCGTACTTGGGGGCTGATGTCTTTAAGTAACAAGGCCAAGTTACTGGCTTCCATGTTAGGGACTCTGACGATTGTGGCGTGGAGTGCGTCCTTGGTGCTTTTTCTTGTTCATCAAATGAGTGATGTTTTTATAGGTTATGATAAAATTATAAATATCGTGACTGTTGCCCTGTTCCTCGTGCCCTTTTTTCTCCCTGAAAATGGAGCGAAAGAAGATGAGGTTACAGAGGAAAGTTTAGAGAAGCTAAAAGAACAAGATATGCTTGAGAATTTACTGGCTGAAATGGGAGACAATTTACCTGATGTTAAGAAACGTTTGATTGATGAACGTGACCTATATATGGTGAAAAAATTGCAAAATTGTGAAGCAAAAAAAATGGTTGCAGTTGTAGGGGCGGGGCACGTGCCTGGTATGCTTCGTCACTGGAATGATGAAATTGACTTAGCCTCTTTGGAAGAATTGCCTAAGCCTGGTCTCGTATCAAAGTTTTTCAAATATGCTTTTCCTGCGGCCTTAATTGCAGTGGGAGTTGCGGGGATGTTTTTTCTTGATTTAGATAAAATTAAAGATTTGATTGTCTCGTACATTTTGATTACAGGTGGAGGCGCTGCAATTGGTGCGGTAGCCGTGTTGAGTCATCCATGGTCAATTTTTCTTGCATTCATTTCAGCTCCTATCACTATATTGCATCCTGCTTTAGGTGTGGGAATGATAACAGGTGTGAGTGAGGCCGTAAAAAGAAAACCAACTGCAGGTGATTTTGAAAGCTTGCTGGATGATTTTGGCTCGGTAAAGGGCTGGATTAAAAACCGTGTAACTAGGGTCTTATTGACTTCAGTGGCAAGTTCAATCGGCGCGATTTTAGGTTTACTTTATTTTTGCCATAAGCATGATGTGACGGGCTTTTTTAAATCTTAGACGGCATTTGTACAAATAGCGATGAACTTGTCGTAGGCATCGGCTAGTTCATCTCTTATCGGATCGGCAATTTTCTTTAGACGATGTTGTTCACTGACATATTTTTCTCTTCCTGAAGTAGTATCAACAGGGATGGGTTCCATGTTAAACTCTCCTAAATCATATGGAGAAGCTTGCATATCTAAGTAGCGACATTGTATAGCAAGTTCAAAACAACGTAAAAGTAAGTCTCCTGACATGAAGGGGTAGAGTTTGTAGGCCCATTTGTAAAGATCCATATTTGCGTGTAGGCATCCACTTTGTTCATAAACTTCCTGGTTCTCGCGACTCAAAGGATGTTGGATTAGTGGAGATGCTTCCTCAGTAAAAAAGCGATAAGCATCAAAGTGAGTGCATTGACATGAAGTTTTTTCAACAAAATTATTTAATGTTTGGGAGGATACTCGTAAAGGGAGTTGTTCATGTCGTTTGGAGTCAGATTTATAAATCATACACCATTCATGTACACCATAGCAGTTGAAAACAGGGGTTTTGCTCTTTGTTTCTCGCAGTAAATGAGCGATC
Source organism: Lentisphaera marina (assembly GCF_028745505.1). Taxonomy (GTDB): domain Bacteria; phylum Verrucomicrobiota; class Lentisphaeria; order Lentisphaerales; family Lentisphaeraceae; genus Lentisphaera; species Lentisphaera marina. The sequence continues at coordinate 1,486,408 of NZ_JAQZZL010000001.1, forward strand.
CATTTAAAGTTATTTAATCTCTGCCTCGGATATCGTTCAGGGTCGAGATGAAAGCTATTTTCTTTGGAGGTATAATATCCAAAAAGAAGTTCTCCATTATGCTTCCCCGAAAGCGAAACATCAGGCCCAGGACTCCAGAGTCGTAAACGATTTATTTTTAGGTTGTAGTAGGAGAATAGAAAATCTAGAGTGGGGTGTTTTTTGCCCAAGGCTTTATGTTCTCGCCACTCGCTAGTGAGTTGATCAACTTTATTTTGGTGGAGTTGAGCTTTTGACTGCCATTCAGACTCATTTATTAACACTGTTTTGATTCCGGTTCTTGATAATACTACGTGCAATTTGGGCGCAATCATTAGGTTTGATTGCATAACTTCCAGAAGGTGTTGCATGATCTAAGGTTATACCTGCAAATTTCCCATTGATTAGGCATATGGGCCCTCCGTACTGTCCTTCTTTTAAAGGGATGTCGTGTTGAAAAACCATTCTTTTGGGTAAGGAGTGGTATTGTTTCGATCTTTGAGGTTTATAGGTGGTTTTGAATATTTTTCCGCCGCGAATAACATCTAGCAAAACTTTTTCATTTATTCTTAAAGAGCGCATTTTCTCTAGAGTTTCTCTGCCGTTGTACATGAGAGTGTCGTTTATCGAGTGGATAATATCTCCAATCTTTAATCCGGCTTCTTCTTCAGGTGAGCCAGCTTTTACAAAGAGGATTTTTGGGCGTGCATCCAAAGGGAATCTTAGGGTTTGGTAAAAGTTACTTTGTATCGCTTCGTATGGGGCTAAAGAAACGATGCCAAAAGAGAAGGCTTCCTTTGAGTTTACAGACGTAAGTAGAGTTCCCGTGTTGATGGCTAATTTCCCATAACTCGGAGGGCTTAATTTAAAAGGGGAGCGAATGACCGTGATGTGACTTTTTGGATCAGTGCCAATAAGGTCAACGGGGTAGAGACCTCCTATTTCATCTTTGATTAGAGTTCCTTCTTCAAAATTTTTGAGGGAAGTAATTAAGTAGCCGTCTTTTGTGAAAGCAGATGCAAGGGCGATTTGTTTACCTTTGTGGTGGAGGCTATAAACTGCTTTTTGGATACTTAAAGTTTTAGAGCTTAGAACAGGTAGAGTGTCTTTGTCGTTTAATGGTTTAATTTCAGCAACGACTTGATTTATAAGGAAAGTAAAAAGAATTAAATAACGGAAAGTCATGAAGCTCTCACGGGGCGAAATTGTTTTCGGAGTTCGCCTTGGTAGGGGCTCGCTTTGATTTTTATAGAGCCTGTACCAAAAATATCATTTATCTGATTGATGAAGTCCCAAGTAGGTAAGAAGTTTTTGGTTTTTGAGGGTTCAAGCCAAACTTCTTTTTGGTCGGCAGTTAAGACTCGAATGTAAAGTCTATGAGTGGAACGGATTTCTTTGAAGAACTGGAGTAGTTTTCTTTTCTGGTCTTCTTGTAATAAAGTGTTTTGATTAAATGTGGCAAAGTCCTTTTGAATCAACAGGTTTTCGAGTTGTGACCTATTCGAATTCTGATGAAAAGTGTCTCTAAGGTATTTTTCGAACTTTGGAATCAAGTCTTTTTGGTTTTTGTGAACCATAGCCAAAGCTGTTTGAGTTAGAAGGCGTTGCTCGTAATCGTTGACGATTTCTATGTTCTCGGAACAAATTTCTTTAAAGCGCTCTTCTTTCTCCGGGTTTAAACTTTCTTCATTTAGAATAATTAAAGTCTGTTCAGTATGCGCCGATACCGATTCATTAATGGGGATGGCGTTACGCACCACTAATTGAGTTCGAGGTTCACGAGAAAATTCCGCCTCAATAAGAATAGTGGAGTTGTCTTTTAACGCTTCGCTATTTTGATCGTAATCCCAACAGATACATTCTATACCGTCGCTTAAATCCTCGGCATTAAATGAAGCAAAGGTTTTGCCCTTTTTAGTCTTGCGCAAATTTAAGTTGCTGATCATAACTCCTAGTCGAGCTACAGCACGACCTTCACTCTGATTTTTTAAGCCAGCAATTGAATTTGAACTGAATTTTTTTATGAGTTGTTTATGTTCGCCAACGGGATGGCCTGTAGCGTAAAAGCCGAGTAGATTCTTTTCCATATCAAGTTTGTAGCGCAAGTCCCACTCGGGCATGGAGTCGTCTGGAGATATGGTGTTGACTTCTTCGACTTCAGCAAAAAGACTCATTTGTCCCATAGCAAGGTCGTTGGCTTTTGAACTTGAGTGCTCAAGAGCACGATCAATGAATTTTGTTAGGGCGGAGCGCTTGTTGTTGAATTCATCCATGCCGCCAGAGGCAATGATTCCCTCGAGGACTTTACGGCTGACATTGGTATGTCCTACGCGTTCACAGAGATTCATGAAGTTTTCGTACTCGCCTTCCTCTCGTATTTTTACAATGGTTTCTGAAGCCGAGGTTCCCACGCCTTTTATGGCCCCTAATGCAAAGCGGATGGCACCATTCTCTACAGAGAAGCAGACTTTACTTTTATTGATGCTAGGAGGGAGGACTTTTAGTCCTAAATTTCGACATTCTTCGAGGAAAAAGCTTACTTTATCTGCATTGCCAAGTTCCGAAGTCATTACGGCTGCCATGAACTCGGCGGGGTAATGAGATTTTAAATAAGCGGTTTGGTAAGCAACCCAAGCGTAGCAAGTTGAGTGAGATTTGTTAAATGCGTATGATGCGAAAGCTTCCCATTTTTCCCAGGTTTCTTCGAGTTTTTTACGATCGTGACCATTGCTTTCGCCTTGGTCGAGGAATTTAGGTTTGAGTTGAGCTAAAAGGTCCATTTTCTTTTTGCCCATGGCTTTTCGAAGTGTATCCGCTTCACCTTTGGTGAAGTTGCCAAGTTTTTGGGATAAAAGCATCACTTGTTCTTGGTAAACTGTAATACCGTATGTTTCTTGAAGGTACTCATCCATTCCTTCGCAGTCGTATGTGATCTCTTCTCGTCCGTGTTTACGTTCAATGAATGAAGGGATATAGGCGATAGGACCAGGACGATAAAGGGCGTTCATCGCAATAAGGTCAGGGAAAACGGTAGGCTGGAGTTCTTTCATGTATTTCTGCATACCAGCAGATTCGTATTGGAAAACAGCGGTCGTTTTACCTTCTTGGAAAAGTTTGTAGGTTTTTCTATCGTCTATGGGGATAGCTTCAATATCAATTTCAATTCCATGGTTTTCTTTGATGAGGCCAAGGGTGTCCTTGATGAGTGTCAGAGTTCTTAAGCCAAGGAAGTCCATCTTTAGTAGACCTAAATCTTCACAAGGGCCCGCAGAGAACTGAGTTACAACTTCCCCATTGGCACCTGAAATGAGGGGGATGAGGTTAGTGAGTTCTTGATCGCCGATAATTACCCCACAGGCGTGAATACCCATATTTCGATTTAGGCCTTCCAAAGGCATGGCATTATCAATGATTTGTTTAACCCATTCTTCGCTATCGTTGAGCGCGATGAGTTCTTCGCTCTTTATTTTTGGATCAAATAAAGCTTTGTGTAGCGTTATTTTGAGGTCTTCGGGGATGAGCTTTGTTATTTGATCCGCTCGAGTATGTTCGTAACCAAGAGCACGAGTGACGTCTTTAATTACTGCTTTGGCTTTCATGGTGCCATAAGTGCCGATTTGAGCAACTTTTTCACTGCCGTATTTTTTTCTTACGTAATCAATAACTTCTGGTCTGCGACGTTCGCAAAAGTCAATATCAAAGTCCGGAGGAGAAATACGTTCTGGATTCAAGAAACGTTCGAAAAGTAAATTATATTCAATTGGGTCAATATTGGTGATCCCCGTCAGGTATGCGACAATGGAGCCGGCTCCGGAACCACGACCTGGACCAACGGGTATATCATTTGTCTTTGACCAATTAATGAAATCCCATACAACTAAAAAGTACGAGTCATAACCTGATCTATGGATAACGCCAAGCTCAAAGTCTGTACGCTCAATGATTTCTTTTTCGCGAGGGCTTTTTGGGTTCTGGTAATCGAGTGAATATCGTTCTTGAAGACCTTCAACACATATTTCTCTAAGGTATTCTTCCTGGCTGCGATTATCAGTCATTGGATAGACAGGGTAGTGTTCAGAAGTGTCGAATTCGACGTCACATTGAGCAGCAATTTTACGGGTGTTTTCTAATGCTTCAGGGACGTCAGAAAAAAGCTGTTCCATTTCTTCTGGGAGATGAAGATAATAATTCTTCTCAGGGTAGCGCAGTTTTTGGGGGTCATGAACAGTTTTTTCGCCTACGCAACAAACAATATCGTGGGGAATTGCCATGCTGGCTTCTGGGTAAAAAACAGTCTGCGATGCGACAAGTTCAATGTCGTTATCTTTAGCCAACTGTAGAATGGCGGGATATTTCGCATCATCCCCTTGTCGATTGTGTTTTTGGATTTCCAGATAGAAGTTTTCTTTTCCAAAGACATCGATATAAAAGTTAAGAGAGTTTTCGGGGCTAATGTTTTTGCTGATATCGGACGCAATGTCGCTATCGTGAAAAGGAGCAATGGCAATGACGCCCTCGGAGTGTTGGCGTAAAAAGGCGCGTTCAATACGAGGTTTAATGTGAAAACCTTCTAAGTGAGAATGTGCATTGATTTTACACAGGTTTTGATAGCCTAGATTGTTCTTGGCAATGAGTATTAAGCCATTGAATGAGCTCATGTTGCTAGGGTTTTGAGTCCTAGGATTGTTGAGGTATATAAAACAGCCTAAGATCGGTTTGATCTTAGCTTTCTTTAAGTCATTTGTGAAGGCAATAGAGCCACACATGTTGGCGAAGTCAGTCAAGGCTGCGGCTTCAAAACCACCTTCTTCTAATCTTTTAATAAGGGCAGGCATGGTACAGGCAGACTGCAACATACTGAAATCTGTATGAATATGAAGAGGGACGTAGGGGGCTTGGCTCATGACAAAAACTAATTCAACTCCTGGTTCGACTTAAGAATAGAGTAAGTTATGATTTTGCTTAGTATTTACCAATCCATTCGCACGGGAATATCTGCATTATTGAGGTCTTCTTTAATGCTCGAGCAAGAGTGTGTGCCGTAGTGAACCATACTGGCAACTAATGCGGCTTCCGCATGAGTTTTTGAGAGTACTTCAACGAGGTGAGAAGATTGTCCTGCTCCGCCACTAGCAATGACGGGGATTTGAACGCCATTTGAGATTAAACTTGTTAATTCCGTGTCGTAGCCTGATTTCATTCCATCAGCATCTATTGAGTTTAAGCAAATTTCGCCTGCACCGCGTTTTTGAGCTTCGATCGCCCAAGCAAGTGCGTCTTTGTCTGTTTCAGTTCGGCCACCATGAATCACAACTTGGTAACCGCTGGGGAACTCGGCTGACTTGTCGACTTTTTGGGCATCCATGCCGAGTACAATGCATTGTTTACCAAAGAGCTCTGCACCTTGGTTTATTATTTGCGGATCTCGCACAGCTAATGAGTTAACACTTACTTTTTCAGCTCCAGCTAAAAGTACGTCGCGCATGTCTTCGACATTGCGAATACCTCCGCCTACTGAGAAAGGGATGAAAACATTCTTTGCTACATCTCTAACCATATCGAGATCAATGGGGCGTTTTTCTGCTGAGGCAGTAATGTCGTAAAATACGAGTTCATCGACGCCATCGTTGACGTATTGACAGGCCATTTCTACGGGGTCTCCGATGTCGACATTGCCTTTGAACTTAATGCCTTTGGTTACTTTTTTGTTACGTACATCGAGGCAGACTATTAGGCGTTTGTTAAGCATTGTAAGTTCCATCCCATGTTGAAAAGTTTTTGAGGAGTTGTAGGCCGTGGCGTCCGCTCTTTTCAGGGTGGAATTGAGTTGCTACAAGATTGTTTTTACTTATGGCACAGGTGAAGTTAATTGACCCATATTGAGTGGTGGCCATTTCCATTTCTGACACCTCAGGACAAGGGTAGAATGAGTGTACAAAATAAAAATTTGAGGCTTCGTCAATATCTTTAAAAATGGGGTGTTGTTTTGTGAAGTTGACTTGATTCCACCCCATGTGTGGGACGGATTTTTTTTCATCCTCGGGGAAATTAAAGTGTACGACTTTGCCAGGAATTAATCCTAGGCATTCGGTGCCATTATCTTCTTCAGAGAAATCAAAGATGATTTGTGTTCCAAGGCAGATGCCTAAAAATGGTTTTCCTGAAGATATGAAATCTGCGATGGATTTCTCTAAGCCTTTTTCCTTAAGTACTTTGACTGCTGATGCGGCCGCTCCAACTCCAGGGAAGATGACTCTTTCTGCGTTGAGGATTTCTTCTGGATTTGAACTGATAGTCCAGGGGACATTTATACTTTCAAGTGCTAGGCAAACAGAGCGTAAATTACCTGCGCCGTAGTCGATAACAGTGATCATAAATTTTCCTTGTGAATTTTTTGCTAATATGTGCCCACGTGAAAATATGTCATTAGCAATTTGCCGATAATTAGTCTAAAAGAGCTTTTAGACAGCTTTTTATATACTTTTATTTACTTTCCTTTCATTTTTTTTCTCTTAATGTGTTGACCCATAGTGTATTTTTTGTTTAAATTAATAATGTCAACAATCGAAAAAGGTATTATTCCCGTTTTGTGACGGGGAATGGAATTATGGTAGGATTGTCTAAAATATTACGAATAGGATTTTTGTTTCTGTTAGTGCTACAATTTAGTAGTGCTTGGGGCCAAGAGCTTGAGCCGCGAAAAGAGAGTGAGGTTAAGGCCGCCTATTTGTTTACCTTCCTGAAGTATTTAGAGTTCGGGGAGGATCGTACGGGGCCTATCATAATCACAGTTGTAGGCAAGGAGCCTTTCTCAGGAGCATTAGATAAATATGCTGGTAGAGAGATTAAGGGACGAAAAGTGAAAATTATCTACCTAGATCATAACTCAACTGAAATCAAGACTGCAAATAAATGTGACCTCCTGTATATCGATGATAGTGCCATTCTTCTACAGAAAAAATTGTTGCAGATGTATAATCCATATCGACCGTTAACCATAGCTGATAATGAATGGTTTTTAGAATCAGGAGGGATGATCAACCTAGTAGCTGTCTCTAGGAAAATTCGCTGGGAAGTGAATCACAAGGTCATTAAAGATAGCGAAATTCCTTTGTCGTCGAAAGTTCTGCGCTTGGCAGTTAATAAAGAGAAGAAGTGATGTTTAATAAAAGTTTACAGGCACGCTTTTTTATAGTCATCACCATGATTGTCTTTTTGGCAACGGTTGTTTCTGTGGCACTTATTACTTTGAATGGTTATCAATATAGAAAAAGTAGCTTAGAAAAGCAGACTTATATTCTCGCAGGTATAATGGGTGAAAATGCGAGTGCTGCGATTGAATTTGGGAATCAGGCTGATGCGACCACAATACTCAATTCTTTAGGCGAGGTTCCTTCCATAGATTCTATTGCTATTTATGTGAATGGTGAAAAATTCGCCCATTATGCCGCTACGGTAAAAATGATTCCTGAGTTCAAGCAATTAGATCTGCCTGGGGAGTTTACTTACAGAGATAATAAACTTTATGTTCAGAGAGATGTGGTTTACGCTGAAGAGGTGTTAGGCAAAATTCTTATAGTGGACAACTTGGGTAGTTTGATGGTTCCTTTTTATAAAAGTTTAAACTTTGTGATTACCGTCTTAATAATTGTCTTGTTGCTTTCGAGTTTTATTAGTTTTAAAATTTTGAAGAAACTAATTTCTCCATTGATTCATTTGTCTGATACAGCCCGTAAAGTATCACAGTACCACACCTATAATATAAGGGCAGAATATAAGGGTAAGGATGAGATTGGGGATTTGACCTCTTCTTTTAATGAAATGTTGACTGAGATTCAGGCACGTGAAGATACCATAAATCGTGAGAGACATAATGCCGAGCAACGTGCGGTGGAAGCTGAAGAGGCTAATAAAAGAGCAAAAATTGAATTTGATCAGAGGTTAGTTGCTGAGTCCGCAAATAAAATGAAGAGTGAGTTTTTGGCAAATGTGAGTCATGAGATAAGGACACCCATGAATGCTATTCTGGGTTTTAGTGAACTGTTAGAAAAAGAGAATATTGACAAGAAATCTATGGAGTATGTAGAGGCTATTAATAGTAGTGGTCGATCTTTGTTGCATTTGATTAACGATATTTTGGATTTATCAAAAGTTGAAGCAGGGAAATTGGAATTAACTTATACTAAGGTCGATTTACGATCTTTAATCAATGAGTTTCATGCAGTCTTCTCAAGAGATTTTGCCAAAAAAGATCTAGAGCTCTTATTGGAAATAGATGATGTGGTACCGGATTTAGTTTCTTTAGATGAAGTTCGTATCCGTCAGATCTTATTTAATCTTATAGGTAATGCGGTTAAATTTACAGATCATGGTTACGTAAAAGTCGAATTGAAAGCTGACTTGAGGAGAAATGGGATTGTTGATCTTGATTTCATTGTTTCAGATACTGGTGTAGGTATAGGAGAGGAAGCTAATCGTAGGATTTTTGGAGCTTTTAATCAAGCGTCTGCTGAGATTAGTAAAGAGTATGGTGGAACTGGCTTAGGTTTGAGTATTTGTAAAGAGCTTTCTCAATTGATGGGTGGATCGATTAATTTGGAATCCGAGCAGGGTAAAGGTTCCTCTTTTACTGTGAGTCTTAAATCTGTGAAAGTCGAATTGAATACCAAGCTTGAGCTGAGTCCTGAAAAGTCAGAGAATAAATATAAGTTTGAGAAATCAAAAATTTTGATTGTTGATGATACGCTTCTCAATAGGATTCTCCTTAAAGAATTCTTAAAGGAATTTCCGTTTGAGTTGGAGGAGGCTGAGAATGGGCAGTTAGCTTTGGATGCTCTGGAGAGTTTTGACGCTGATTTGATTTTGATGGATATGAAAATGCCCGTGATGGATGGTAGACAAGCGACAGAGCGTATGAAATCTAATCCCAAATTGAAAGCTAAGCCTGTGGTGGCTGTAACAGCGTCTGCAATGAAAGCTAGTGAAGATGAATTGAGTAAGTTATGTGATGACTTCTTAAGAAAGCCATTTAAAATGGATGATCTTTTAAGTTTATTGCTGAAGTACTTAAAGCATTCATAAATCGAAATCCCCGCCATTTATAGTTGTTTACTTAGGGATTTAGAATATTCCAGATGTGAAATAGCGAAATTCTTTTCGTTTTTGTAATTTTAACAGTTTTATTTTTCGAAATCCGATCAGTTTTGCTTACTTTTGGTGGGGATTTTAAATAAAAACCCCGTTTTTTAGTCTCTTTGCAGCTTTTGGGTTCTTAATTTTTTTGATTTTGGATCTTGTGGTGCTTTAGTACACACAAAATAAAACAAAAACTGGAGTTTCCTCTTGAAAATTAAGAAATTTAAAAAGCTTTTAGTGGCGAATAGAAGTGAAATTGCTATTCGTGTATTTCGTGCGGCTACAGAATTAGGTATTCGTACTGTTGCTATTTACTCACATGAAGACCGTTTTGCTCTGCACAGATTTAAAGCAGATGAGGCTTATCAAGTTGGTACGCCTGGGGAACCAGTAAAAGCCTATTTAGATATTGAAGGTATTATTGCTTTAGCTGTAGAGAAAGAAGTGGATGCTATTCACCCTGGTTACGGCTTCTTATCAGAGAATGCGGAGTTCGCCAAAGCTTGTGCAAAAGCAGGCATTGCTTTTATAGGCCCAGCAGTCAGCTTACTTGAAGGTCTTGGAGACAAGATGGAAGCTAAGAAAGTAGCTAAAAAAGCTGAAGTGCCTATCTTGAGTGGTGGCTTAGAGCCATTGAGAGATATTAAAGCCGCAAGAGCAGTTGCAGACGACTTGGGTTTCCCGGTGATCGTAAAGGCTGCTCATGGTGGTGGTGGCCGTGGTATGCGCGTAGTCAATAGCGCTGATGAGTTGCAGCAGAAATTAGAAGAAGCGCAGCGTGAGTCTTTGACGGCATTTGGATCTGATGAGTGTTTTATTGAGAAGTTTATTGTTAAAGCAAAGCATATTGAAGTGCAGATTTTGGGTGACTTACACGGTAATCTCGTGCATTTATATGACCGTGACTGTTCACTTCAGCGTCGTCACCAAAAGATTATTGAAGTGGCGCCTTCAGTTGGTTTATCAGATGAATTAAGAGAAGATATTTGTCAGGCAGCCGTTAAAATTTGTAAATCAGTGGATTATCAGAATGCTGGTACAGTGGAATTTTTACTCGACACGGACACCAATAAATTTTTCTTTATAGAGATTAACCCACGTATCCAAGTGGAGCATACTGTTACTGAGACAGTCACAGGTCTAGATATTGTTAAGCGTCAGATTTTAGTTGCACAGGGTCACCCATTAGATTCTTCTGAAATTGGTATTACTGAACAAAGTGATATAAAAGTTCATGCCTATGCTTTCCAGTGCCGTATTACAACTGAAGATCCAGCCAACAATTTTATTCCTGACTATGGTAAAATTGAACACTACCGTTCTTCGGGTGGTATGGGTATTCGTCTAGATGCGGGGACGGCTTTTTCCGGGGCATTAGTAACTCCTTATTACGATTCGATGTTGGTGAAAGTTACATCGGCGGGTTCCTCATTCGAAGATGCTGTACAGCGTATGAACCGTGCTTTACAGGAATTTCGAATTCGTGGCGTTAAAACAAATATTCCTTTTGTAACCAACTTGGTGAATGAACCTGATTTTGTAGCTGGTAAATGCACTACTCGTTTTATTGATGAAAAGCCTGAGTTATTCCACTTTCCTAAAAAGCGCGACCGTGCAACTAAGTTGTTAAGGTTCTTAGGTGAAGTGTCAGTAAATGGTAATCCACTTCTGAAAGGAAAGGATCAGCCTAAGGAAATCGTTCGTCGTGTAGCTCCAATCCCTACAATGGATTTATCTAAGGAGCGTCCGGAAGGCACAAGAGATCGTTTATTAAAATTAGGTCCAGAGGCATTCACACAAGAGATCTTGAAAGAGAAAAAGCTTTTCATTACTGATACTACTATGCGTGACGCTCACCAATCCTTATTTGCGACGCGTATGAGAACTCATGATATGCTCAATGTTGCGGAGCGTTATTCTCGTGAGCATAGTGACTTATTTTCAATGGAAATGTGGGGTGGAGCAACCTTTGATACTTCAATGCGTTTCTTAAAGGAATCTCCTTGGGATCGTTTAAGAAAGTTGCGTAAAGCTTGTCCAAATATTCTATTCCAGATGCTTTTTCGTGGCTCAAACGGTGTTGGTTATACTAACTATCCAGATAATGTGGTTCGTGAATTTATCCAACGATGTGCTGCAGAAGGTATGGATGTATTCAGGATTTTTGACTCACTCAACTGGGTAGAGAATATGAAAGTGGCTATTGAGGAAACTCTCAAGACGGGAGCTATCTGTGAAGCTACAGTTTGTTACACGGGTGACATTTTAGATGTTAAACGTACCAAATATACTCTTGAATACTATGTAAAAATGGCTAAAGAGCTCGAGTCCTTGGGCGCACATATGATTGCACTTAAAGACATGGCAGGTCTATTGAAGCCTTATGCTGCTTCAGAACTTATTTCTGCTTTAAAAGCCGAAGTGAATATTCCGATTCATTTGCATACACATGATACGAGTTCGGGTCAGCTTGCGACTTTAGTCAAAGCTGCAGAAGCTGGTGTGGATGTGGTCGACTGTGCTTTTGGTCCACTTTCTGGTTTAACCTCACAAGCGAACTTAAATACTCTTGTCGAAATGATGAGATACACAGATCGCGAGACTGGCATGGAGTACGAACCATTAGAACGTACTGCTGAATATTGGGGTGTTGTTCGTCAGTACTACTCTGCCTTTGAGACTTCACAGCGTTATGGCGCGGCAGATGTTTACCGTCATGAAATGCCAGGTGGACAATACACGAATTTATTCCAGCAAGCAGCGAGTTTAGGCTTAGCGGAGCGCTGGTTTGAAGTTTGTGATCGCTACCGTCAAGTTAACGAAGCTTTTGGAGATATCGTAAAAGTAACTCCATCTTCTAAAGTAGTGGGTGATATGGCTTTAATGCTTGTGGCTAATAACCTGCAGGCAAGTGACCTTACTGTAGGAGATAAAGATGTGGCATTCCCGCAATCAGTTGTAGATATGATGCAGGGATGGTTAGGTCAGCCTGAAGGTGGTTTCCCGACTGATATCCGCGAAAAAGTTTTAAAAGGCAAAGAGCACTTTACTGACCGTCCAGGTCTTCATAAGGATGCGATGGATTTAGCAGAAGTCCGCGCTGAAGTTGAAAAGAAATTAGAGCGTAAAATTACTGATTGTGAACTGATGGCTTACGTCATGTATCCAGATGTATTTGTTGACTTTGCCAACCATAAGCGTGTTTATGGCGAAGTTATGAATATCCCGACACCAGTTTATTTCTATGGTTTGCCTATGCACGAAGAAGTTCAAATTGAGCTCGATGAAGGTAAGACACTCTTTATTAAATTGGTGGCAATTGGTGCTGAAAATCAAGATGGCGAATGCACAGTCTATTTTGAACTTAATGGTCAGCCAAGATCTATTAATATTATCACTGAAAGTGCAGCGGCGAATTCTACAGCCCGTCGCCAAGCTGAGCTTGGTAATGAGGATCAGGTTGGAGCCCCAATGCCAGGTTTACTTGTAAACGTTCATGTTAAAGTTGGAGATGAGATTCGTAAGAATACTCCTATAGCTGTAATGGAAGCGATGAAAATGGAAACAACTATCATGGCTGAACGCGATGGTGTGATTGCTGAAGTTTTAGTTGTTGCTGGCGATAACGTTAAAGCTAAGGACTTACTCGTAGTTTATAAGTAAAATCACGAGCTAAAAGTTACGGCTCTTTATACATAAGCTTCACTTATTAAAGTGGGGCTTTTTTGTGGGTAGCTAATAAGATTTGCGATAATAGCAAGGCAAAAAAAAGGTCCCTTCATTTCTGAAAGAACCTTTTAAGAAGTGGTGAGTTAATTAAGCTCTACTTGTGTGTTCAAGGTAAGAGCCGTATAGGGCATGTTGCGTAGCGCGATCAATTTTTATATTGACAAGGTCGCCGACTTTTACATCGTCTTGAGGATCGAAAATCACAATTTTATAATTAGTGGTTCTACCAGTCCATTTTTCATCGTTGCGTTTACTGACGCCTTCAACCATAATTTCTTCGATGGTCCCAACACGCGCTTCGTTTTTCTTAGTTAGCCTTTCTTCGAGGTCTTTAAGTAAAATTTGATTACGCTCAATTTTGGTTTCTTCATCTAATTGGTTTGGCATTTGTGCTGCAGGAGTATTTTTTCGAGTCGAATAACGGAAGATGAATTGTTGATCAAAATCAATTTCATTACAGATATCACGAGTGGCTTTGAAGTCTTCGTCTGTTTCTCCAGGGAAGCCTACAATTAGGTCAGTCGTAAAGGTAATCCCTTCAACTCTTTCTTTCATTTTATTGATCCATGAGAGAAATTCGGCAGCGGTATGACGGCGGCGCATAACTTTCAGTAGGCGATCTGAACCAGATTGTAATGGAAAATGAATGGCACGGCAGATTTTTGGTTCTGCTGCAATAGTATCAATAAGATCATCATTGAAGTAGCGTGCGTGTGGTGAGGTGAAACGGATTCTTTTGATGCCGTCGATTTTTGCAGTTTCGCGTAATAGGGCAGCAAATGGTGAGACTTCTTTGTTGAAAGTGCGATCACGTCTAGCTTCAATTAAACCATAGGCAGTGATATTTTGGCCGAGGTACATGATTTCTCTTACGCCTTTGTCTGCAAGAGCTTTTACTTCGGCAATGATAGAAGCAATAGTGCGGCTCTTTTCTTGGCCTCGAGTGAAAGGAACAATGCAGTAAGTGCAATATTCATTACAGCCGCGCATGATAGCAACGGATGCATTCATTTGGCCTTCGGGGTGGTTGTCGAGGCGCTCCATGATATCTCTAGATAATCCCGTTTCGATGAGGGCTTCTTCGCTAGATTTAGATTTTTGAATGAGCTCGGGAATTTTGTGTAGTTGGTCAGTGCCTGCTACGAAATTAACATGCGCATTTTTGTCGACTATATCATCTGCACGGCTTTGGGCCATGCAACCAATGACGCCCACTTGGAGGTTTGGTTTTTTGCGACGGAGTTTCTTGAGGTTTCCAACTTTACCAAGGGCTTTGCGTTCAGCTTGGTCGCGAACAGAGCAGGTGTTTAAAATAATTACGTCGGCTTCGCTTTCTTCGGCAGTGATTTCGAATCCACTTTTTACGAGATCCATTTCAACGGCTTCGGAATCACGGTCATTCATTTGACAACCGTAAGTTTTGATAAGAACTTTTTCTTTTGACATGTGTGTGTTGAGCTTGTGGGGTTACTTATTTAGAGACGGCAATAATTTCGAATTGTGCTCTTCTGTTTTTGGCATGATCTGTGATGGAATCGCCTAGACTTGCAGGCTGTTCTTCACCCATACCAATAGTGTGGACCTTTGCTTTAATATCATAAAATGATAGAACTGTTTCTTTTACTGCAAGGGCTCTTTTTTCACTTAAGATTCTGTTGTATTGCTCTGATCCTTTTTCGTCGGTGTGACCTGAGATGACGAGGTGAAAGTCTTTGTTGTCAGCAATATATTTTGCTAAGATTTTTAAGGGTCTAAGATTACTTTTTTCAATGGAGGCAGAATTGAAAGAGAAGTAAACAGGGGAGAAATCGTGATGGATCTTCTCGCCATCTAAATCAAAAGGGTTTTTGCCTCCTTTGCTGAACGATCCATCACTAATGTTTGTTGAGGGATTGAGTTCAGGAGATTTGTCATCTGGAGAGAAAACTTTACTTGTGGGGTCCGCTTCAGTAGCTTGGACTGCTTGATTACTATCTTGAGAGCCGGTTTTGCCGTCATCAGTTGATTGACATGCAGTCATCATCAAGATGATGGCAATTGAGAATCCAAAATGTAAAGTTTTCATCTGCATGTTTATTGAGCTTCGTAAACTTCGAATTCAGCGCGGCGGTTTTTAGCGTAGGACTGGCTGTCTGCACCGATAACTGCAGGTTTCTCTTCGCCATAGGCAACTGTTTCGATACGCATCTCTAAATCTGGAGAAGCACTAAGAAGTGATTCTTTTACTGAGAGGGCACGCTTTTCAGAAAGTGTGCGGTTGTATTCGTCGCTTCCGCGTTCATCGCAATGACCGCCAATTACAAGAGTGAAACTAGGGTTAGCAGTAAGGAATTCTGCGATTGCTTGGATTTTTGCGTCTTCAGCACTGCGTACTGCGGCACTATCAAAAGCGAAGTATACGGGTTCAATGTCGTGTGCAACAGGTGTGCCGTGGATGTTTGCTGTTAGTACAGAGCCGATTTCGCCTTCATTGACAAACTCGCCTTGATTGTCATCAGGGAATCCGCCAAAGTTTTCTTCACCTTCTCCAGGTATGGGGGCGCCACCTCTTGGGATGTTGATGCCTGGTTCACGAGTTTGTGAACGAGTATAGGTGTTATCATCACTTGCACAGCTAGCGAGAAGAGCGAGAAGAGAGGAGTAAGTGAGGTACTTAAAAAATTTCATGGACAGCCTTGTTTGAATGAGGATTATATTATAAAGATGGGAGAATATAGG
This sequence comes from Lentisphaera marina, assembly GCF_028745505.1. Taxonomy (GTDB): domain Bacteria; phylum Verrucomicrobiota; class Lentisphaeria; order Lentisphaerales; family Lentisphaeraceae; genus Lentisphaera; species Lentisphaera marina. Next base: position 1,502,008 of record NZ_JAQZZL010000001.1, read on the forward strand.
AGGTCAAGACAAAAAATCTCCCAGGATTTTTAATTGATTTGAAAAAATCGTATTTTTTTTAATGAACTGTCTTGATAAAAGGCAAATACTTTTTATACTGATGGCGCTTAACAGGCACCCATAGCTCAGCTGGATAGAGCGTCTGGCTACGAACCAGAAGGTCTCAAGTTCGAATCTTGATGGGTGTACCACAAAGCAAAATGCACCCATAGCTCAGCTGGATAGAGCGTCTGGCTACGAACCAGAAGGTCTCAAGTTCGAATCTTGATGGGTGTACTTGAGGGCTTATTCCTTAACCGGATGAGCCCTTTTTTTATTTAGTAATAGGCGTGCTGATTTTTGACTTATGATCTTGGCACATTAGTTTGGTAAAGAGTTCTAAAGTATAGGATCGAGAAAATTGGAAATAATTGAAACTGCAGTATTGGGCGGAACTTTTGACCCAGTCCATAAAGGTCATTTAGCTTTAGCGTATGATATTCTTGAAAGAGAATTGGCGCAAGAAGTGATGTTTGTTCCCTGTGCTCGTCCCCCCCATAAGAGTGGCCAGAAAATCAGTTCGTCTGAAGATCGTTTAGCTATGCTAGATTTGGCAATCAAAGATGAAGAAAGATTTTTGATCTCCGATTACGAGATCGAAAATAACTATCGTGAATCGTATACCATTCATACTTTAACTGCACTCAAATCTGCTATGCCATCAAGACGATTCAAACTCGTTATTGGTATGGATAATTTAGAGATCTTACACACTTGGTATAAATACGCCGATATTATTAGAGATTATCCAGTGATCACTTATGGTCGACCTGGTGTTAAAAAGCAATTCCAATTTAACTTGATCGAGCGTTTTGCTGGGCGACAAGTCGAGAATTTAATGCGTGGGATCATTGATGATGGGCCACAGAATAAAATTTCGTCCACAGAAATTCGTGCGGGAATTGCCAAGGGAAATTTAAACGAAAGTCTAGTAATTCCAGAAGTTATGGAATACATAAAAGACAAGGGATTATATAATGAGTAAAATTAGTTCAGAAGATAAAGCAAAACTCATTGCTGATCTATGTGAAGAATTAAAAGCTGTAGATATTAAAACAATTGATGTTAGAGAGAGTTCCACAATTACAGATTTTTATATTGTATGTACGGGTAATTCAGAGCCACATTTAAAGGCCATTGCTACTAAAGTCCACATGGAATTGAAGCATCAGGATATGGATTATAATACCGTGGATGCAGATGAGCAGAGCCACTGGGTAGTGCAAGATTATGGAAATGTTATCTTGCATATTTTTCATCCGGATGCTCGTCGTCATTACAATATTGAAGAGTTTTGGTTGCGAAATACGCAAGATAACCCTTGGGATTGTCCCGAGAATCAAATTCTCCGTGATGAGTTGATGCGTCGTAATACTTATTGATTAATGAATGCAGGTTTTTTTAAGCTTTTGCTCTTAATAACAACTGTGTTTATGCCAGTTGTAAAAGGGCAAATAAAGCTTAAGCCTGAATCGGTTAAAGTTCTTTCTTATAACCTATATAATTACAACCCCTCTCACTCATCTTATCAACTTAAGAGTTCCGTTTCCCGAAAAGCGACAGCAAGCGTTATTGCAAAAATTAATGCAGACATTGTTTTGTTGTCAGAGTTGGGGCATGGCAATTCTTTGGATGAATTACTAGTTGATTTAGGTGAGAGAAATGTTTCTTATCCTTTTACATCTATAGTTGATGGCCCCGATTCTTTAAGAAGGTTATGTGTTTTGGCCAAGTCTGCACCAGTGAAAGTTGATCACCGTACAAAGGTGAAGTTTAAACTAAAGGGCGAAGAAGTCTCGGTATCTCGTGGTTTTGCCTATTGTGTTTTTGAATGGCAAAACTCTTATCGCTTACATTTTATTGGAGCTCATTTAAAGTCGAAAATCCCTAGTCCCTTAGGGCAGACTGATATGAGACGTTATGAGGCAAGGCAATTGCATTACTTAGTAGCTAGTATCCTTAAACAAGAACCTGAAGCCAATATTATTGTGGCAGGTGATATGAACGATACTTTTGATAGTTCTCCTATTAAAGAGATTCAATATCGTCGATATAAAGACGAAAAACGTCTGTATGATCTTCGTCCTTATGATAAAAGTCATGCTTCTTGGACACATTACTATGACAAAAGTGATGAATATTCTCGTATTGATTATTTTTTTGCTTCCTATGCAATGCTTAACGAAATAAATTACGAAGGCTTAATGATTCCTCATTCGCCTCATTGGTTTATAGCCTCTGACCATCGCCCCTTAGTTTTAAAATTTACGCCAGAGAATAAAGATCCTCGTCCTGCTATGAAACTATTTGAAAATGCGACACGGAAAAACATACGACCACAGTATGAGAGCAAGGAGCATTTTGAGGGGCCAAGAAAAGCGAGTAAAGAAAAAAAATGAAGTTTGAGAATAAAGACGCTAAGTATGAATGTCTTCTTTTACATGGTCTTTGCGAGCATGAAGGACGAATGTATGACTTAGCTAAGTTTTTACAAAAGAATGGCTGTCAGGTTCATGTGCCAACTCATTTAGGCCATGGAGAAAGGGGCTTGAAGATTGATTCTTTTGAGGATATCCAGAACTTTTATCTCAACAACTCTGAAGATCTAGATTTACTCCGTCATAATCATGTGAGTTCGGAACTCGAAAAAGAATATCAGCAGAGTCGTGAAACGGTGAGTATGTTTTGTCACTTAGAGGAACTTGAAGCTGACCTTAAAGAGATAGAAGCTCAATCGAATAAGCCTATTATTATTGTCGGCTTTAGTATGGGGGGCTTGTTGGCTCTAGCGTTAGCTGAGCGCTATATCTCTGATCGGGTGAGTAAAGTTTTATTGATAAGCCCCGCGTTAAGGGTGAATATACCCAAAAGTAGAGGTGTACTTAAACCCTTTAGTTTGTTAGCTAATGGAGCCTTACAAATTTTTCATGAGATGCGTTATAAGCGTTTTCCTGGGACGAGAGCTTTGGGAAGATACTTGAGTCAAACTAAAATAAGCATTCCTTGCAATGAAGTTACGCCAAATGTATGTGAGTTGCGAAGAGAGCAATTTATTTTTCAGAATGATCCATTGATTGCGAAGAGAGTGCCACTTGCTTACTTGAATGCCATTCAAGAGCTGATGATTGATTTACGCTCTAAAGATATGACGGAGTTAAATGAGCGTGTGGATTTTGGCGTAGCTTGGTCATCTGGCGATAGTATTGTTAACCCTAAAGAGATAAAACGTTTTAGCAAGCAATATAAGAACAAACATATTTGTATAGATGATTATGCCTGTCACGATTTACTTCGCGCACAATGTAGTGAAAGAGTTTATAAATTTATTGAGGATTTTGTACAGTCATGAGTGGTCCACAGCACGTTAAGTTTTTATATGAAGATGAGTACCTAGTTGTTGCGAAAAAAGTGGCTAAGCTCAGTGTTCACCGCTCGGAAATGTGTCGTGATCGACGGACTCTGCAAAGCATGGTTCGAAATAAATTGGGTGGACAGTACGTTTACGCAGTTCATCGTTTAGATCGTCCCGTTTCTGGTCCAGTCTTATTTGCGAAAAGTCCAGAGATGTGTCGTGACTTACAAGTCCAATTCACTGAAAAGACAGTTGAGAAAAAATATATTGCTTTAGTTCGCGGTTGGTTAGAAGGTGAAGGGGAAGTAGACAAGCAACTTGTCAAGAAAAGTAATGGCGCGATTCAAGATTGTTTAACGCGCTATCGTGGGCTTGCTACAGCTGAAATAGATGAACCATTAGGTAAATTTGATACAGTTCGATATGGCCTTGTGGAACTGGAGCCAGTAACGGGGCGCTTTCATCAATTACGTCGCCATATGAGAGATTTAGCTTATCCGATAATTGGAGATAGCACGGATGGTGACTCGCACCAGAATCGTTTTTTTCGTGAGAGATTTGACTTGCGTCGCCTAATGTTACATTGCTTTTACTTGGCTTTTCGACACCCTGTTAATAATAACTTGATCAAGGTATACCTTGAGCCCGATAAAGAATTGAGGTACATCTATAATGAGTTAGGTATGTACGATCAATATAAACACTTAGAGAAAGAGTATAGTTGTGAAGTATAAACTTTTGATTTTTGACTTAGATGGAACTCTGATTGACACGAGAGAAGATTTAGCTGCTGCGGTTAATGAAATGAGACGTTCTTACAATTTGCCAACGTTACCTTTAGAAAAAGTAGTTTCTTATGTGGGAGATGGTGCTCAGAAATTAGTCGAACGATCTTTACAGGGACATGAACTAGACTTAGATGAGGCATTAGAAACAATGCTTGCAGCGTATAAAAAGAATATTTGCGTTTTTAGTGAATTGTACAGAGATTGTCATGAATTTCTGACGCTGATGAAATCGCAAGGGATTGCAATGGCTGTATTGACAAATAAGCCTCAGGCAATGACGGATGTAATTTTGAAAGAGTTGGACTTGGATCATTTCTTTGACCCCATTTTGGGCCCTGAGGGGGCGGGTTGTCATAAGCCAGAGCCAGGAGGGGTTTTTAAATGTCTTGAGATCAATATGGTTCAGGCTAATGAAACTTTGATGATTGGTGATCACCATACCGATTTGCGAGTAGCGCAAAATGCTTCTGTGGATAATGCATTTTTCACGAGAGGTATGGGTAATGATGGGGGGATTAAACCCACCATTACCTTTGATACTTATAAGTCTTTGGAAGCTATTTTATTAGATTAATTTTCTAGCACGATTCTATAGCGAGCTTTTCCAGATTCTAGGTGGGCGATAGCTTCATTGACTTTGCTCATTGGGAAGATTTCCACTTGAGCTTCGATTTTATGGAGTTTGGCAAACTCGAGCATTTTTGCGATACTCGCAGGACTACCAACCGGTGAACCCGAAATAGATCGTTGGCTCATGATTAATGAAAAAGCTTGAAGTTCAATGGGTTCAAGAGTGGCGCCGACAAAATGGAGTCTTCCTTTGGCTTTCAGTGTGTTGATATAGAGTTCCCAATCAAGTTTAACATTCACGGTTGAAATAATTAAATCAAAACTTCCCGCCGCAGCTTCAATTTCTTTAGGATCTCGTGAATTTAAAGTATGATGAGCTCCAAGTCTGAGGGCTTCTTCTTTTTTACTTTCGCTTGAAGTAAATGCTGTGACTTCGCAGCCCCATGCATTGAGGAATTGTAGGGCAAGGTGTCCAAGCCCGCCAATGCCAATCACGGCTACTTTTGCAGTTGAAGGTATCTCGAATTGAAGAAGAGGGTTAAAGACGGTGATGCCACCACAGAATAAAGGTCCTACTTTCGATAGCTCTAAGCCCTCTGGGATGGGAACGACACTATGTGATTTGGCGCGTACCTTTTCAGCAAAGCCACCGTGATGAGATACAATAGTTCCCTCTGCACTTCCGCATAAATTATGATCGCCTTCTGTGCAGTGATTACAGGAGCCACAAAAGCCTGAATGCCAACCTAGTCCAACGGCTTGTCCAATTTTTAGATGAGTGACAGATTTTCCTACTTGAGAAATGACCCCAGTGACTTCATGTCCTGGAATCAAGGGGTATTGACTGATTCCCCAGTCATTGTTAATCATGCTAATATCACTATGACAAATGCCACAATACTTCACATCAATTTCAACTTCATTAGATTCTAAGCTATCGGTTTCATATGATATTTCTTTTAGAGGGCTGCCAGCTTCTTCAGCAGCATAGGCTTTGATCATTTTTCTTTCCTTGTGGTTTCTTCTATAATAATGAAAAAGCCAAACCTATTAGGTTTGGCTTAAAATATGAGTCTCTATAGCTTTTTCATAATCAGTCACCCATTCATCCTTTGCACTTAATGAACTGGAGAAAATAAGTGCTAGGGCGATTAGGCTGAGGGATTTAAATATTTTATTCATTTACTTACTCCTATTTAAGTGTAGATAATTATACTCCAGCACTTACGAGAAAACAAAAAAATAAGATTTTTTAGAGGTCCCCAAAGTAATCGTCTTCGAAAAGCTCGGAATTTTCAGAAATGAGATCACTGACTTGGTAGATAGGGATTTGGTAGCGAGTTGAAATAACTATAGCTTGCTGAGGATTCATCGCTTTTCCTTCGGCATCAATTAGGCTTTGGCAGATGGCTGCGTGAGGCAATTTAGTTTTAAAGCACAACGCTACAGCTGCTTCTGGGAGACCTGGTGTAGATGAAGAATTGGCACCATAGATTTGTAGAGGGTTGATGTTGCCAGGAGTCATCCAGTTATCAATACTTAGTTCTTCAGAGCAAAAGAGCTCTATGGATTTTTTCATTGCAGCCGTTGAGTAATCGTGAAGAGAATTTTCTTTATGGTTTACCGGTAGTAAAAAACGGCGTTCTTCTGCTTTTGTATTAATTACTGGTGCAGGAATAAAGAGTTTTTCTGCTAAACCTTCAGTTACGGCGACCGTGCAGGGAGTGCGGGAAAGTGAGAGAGCAAAACTCAAGTTGCGATCTGTGATTTTGTCTGCTGAGGAGCAAAGTGCAAATGACTCATTGTCTTGAATAAGGATGAGTCCACCTTTTTGATAGGTGTCGCAGGCGGCTTCAAGAGAATTCATTTTTTCAGAAATTGTAGTAGCGTCATTGGCAAGGTTAATCATTCCTGATTCATCTTGAAGGGCACGGCTCGTGAAGTCGACTTCGATGTTGACTTTGTCGCCTTCTTTAAGTTCACCTAAATGAGTTAGTCGCAAAGTCTCTGGAATGAGTGAGACTGCAAAGTTATAATCGCGGCGTCCAGTTATGGTGAGGCTTACGCCGTCAACTGCAATGGATCCGCGAGCAGGAATGAGGCTGGAAAATTGCTCTGGTAAGTCAATCCATATCTTTAATTGACTAGCGTCATCTACCTGACTCATAGATAGGATTGAGCCTGTATAATCAACATGGCCTAATACGGGATGGCCACCTATGAAGTCTTGTGCTTGAAGAGGTAAGTCGACATGGACTTTTTGAGATGTTTTTAAATCGACAAGGGTGGTTCGTTGAAGAGATTCTGGCCAGATATCAAATTTAAGAATAGTGTTTGAAACAATTTCAGTTACTGTTAAACAAACGCCGTCAACCCCAACAGAATCTCCGATTTGTACTTTATCTACAATGGAAGTTTCTAGTTCTAGTACGAGACCATCAGTTTTATTGCCCTGAATTGAATGGACTGAACCACTGTATTTTATTATACCACCAAACATTATTTTGCCTCTTTAGTTGACTTGAATGCGCGTTCGTTCTGTTTTCGTTTAGCGCGTTTTTTAATGACTTTATTTTTAGTCCAAAAATAAGCGAAGCTCCCTAGGATTACTCCTAGTATGGCTCCACCAGTTACAAACATTAGGACGGTACTCCCCCCGAGCTTCCACCAATCTAAGTTGATCCAAAAGGACAACTCAAAAAAATGTTTTTGACAATCAGCTAGAAATTGCTCGTTGCCAGAAATGAAAAATGAACCAATGAATAAGGCGCTAAACCAAAAAATGGGGTATGTCAGTGGATTAGAGACAAATGTTGCTAATGAAGCAATGGTTTTGTTGGCTTTGAAGATCCATGCAATAAGTATGGCGACAGGTATTTGTAATAGAGGGACTGTTAAGCCGGCAAAGACACCACAGAAAACAGAGCGAGCAATATACTCTGGAGTACCTCCCGAACGGAGGATTTTAAAAAATTGTATGCGATAGAATCGCGGGCTCAAGATGCTCATGTTTTTTTGTAGATATCGGTGGCTTTATATGTGGGTTGCTGTGGGGGCTTAGAATATAATCGGAAAGTACTTTTGTTAAAGTGGAAAACCAAAGTTTCTCATTGAAGATCATTGACTAAGAGTTAGTGTCATTCCTAATAGATGAAATAATGCGTTTTATAGGGATTAAATTGTGCAACTTAAATCAAATTTGTTAGACCTCCTCGATTGTCCAGTTTGTAAATCTGGAGAGGGCCTTGTGCAGAAAGAGACAAAATTGTCTTGTGGGAAATGTGGGCAAGAATTTAAGCTCAAGGCTTTAAATGGTCCAAGTGGTCAAGGTGTTTTGATGCCGGACTTTCTTGAGTTTGAGGAGTAATAATGCGTTGTCCAGAATGTTCGTCGACATCAAATAAAGTTTTAGAAACGCGCTTATCTAAAGATCGCAATCTTTTGCGTCGTCGCCGTCAGTGCAACTCTTGTGAAACACGCTTTTCAACTCAAGAAGAATTGGTGCGTGGCGATTTGATGGTGACTAAGTCGAGTGGGAGAAAAGAAGATTTTAACATTCAAAAAGTACGTGAAGGTTTACAATTAGCTCTTAGAAAGAGGCCTGTCAGTGATGGTGCCATTAATGAGGCGGTAGAGAATATTAAGTCTATTGTTTCGGATCGTTTAGATAGGGAAGTATTTTCTCATGAGATTGGCGAGATGGTGATGATGGAGCTCAAGCGCTTAGATGAGGTCGCCTATGTGCGTTTTGCCTCTGTCTATAGAGAATTTAAAGATGCGTCTGAGTTTATTGAGACAATTCAGTCAATGCAAGATCCAGAATATGATTCAGATCAACAATAAGCTTATACCTGTTGGTGAAAACGGTCATATAGTCAGTGCCGACCTCGGCGATTATCAGGCGGTCTTGGAATCCAGTTTTAAGAAATGTGGTTTTCACGATGCATTTATTATAGACGACATTTTGGTGGCTATGAGTTTTTTTGCGAAAAAGAAACTCGTAGAGAGGAGTGATTTAGACGATTTGCTCTACAGAGTACTTGTCGATAATGGCCTAACAGACGTGGCTGCGCATTTCAGGGTTTCCAGTAATAAGAATGTTCCTGTATTATCGGAAAGGATAAAGAGTAAAATGCAGGAATTAGATAATGTTTTTGATCCAAAAATTATCGATAAAATTGAGCAAAGACTCGAGGCTGCATCCTATGTAAAAGAAGATGTTAGCGATGCCTTTATTAATGCCGTTTGTTTGGAAGAATTACGCCTTAGTAAGATTAAACAACGACCCTATAAGTTGGGAGAGGGGTTGTTAATTCCCAATCAGAGTTTTCGCACAGTTTTAAACCTAAGTGCCGATCAGGTTGATTGGCCGCTGGGGCATTTGCAGATTGATTCTGGGGGCTATTTATTTCAATCGATTCACTTAGAGATTTTTTTAGATAACATTTTATCTGATTTGCTAATGCCACCTTTGGTGGATTTAGCATTTTATGAGTATATGGAAGACTTATGTGAGAAATCGTCTACATACCTAAAAAAAGCTCTTGAGGATTATTTGAATTCGGGTGGTGAATACGATTATTTATCGATAAAAGTACGAGTAATTCGTGATAAAAAGCTACGAAAAGAATACAAAAAGGCATTTGCTAAAGGTTTTGAACGTATTTTGAAGAAAAAATACCATGCTTTTTCAGACTTGGGTCAACTCATCTTTCATTTAGATTAATTCTAGTTCTATATTAAGCTGAATCTAAGAATTAAAAGGAGTTTCAGTGAGTCATACTGAAGTTATGTTGCATTTCATTGCAGGTCCATCTGCAGGAAAGAGTGTTTCTATCAAAGAAAGTACGACAATCGGAAGGGCGCTAGAGTCCACAATTCCTGTGGCAGATCGACGTATGTCGAGAACCCACGTAAAGATTTTTTCCAAAGATAAAATGTGGTGGATTGAGGATTTAAATAGTTCTAATGGAACATGGTTGGGAAGCGAGCGAATTACTGGTACTCATGAGCTTAAAAATCTCCAACATATTCGTATAGGTTCTTCAGTACTGGAAGTGGATTTCCCCGATAATGATCCCAGATCAAATTTGCGAATATTACATAGTATAGACCCTCTGCATTTACGTAACTTATCAATGGCAGAAGATGAGATGATGTACCCATCTGAGCACCGCCGCCTTGCTGCAATTTATGGTTTGACCGATATTATCAAGGGTGTCCAAGATGAGGAAGAATTATTTTCTATAGTCTCACGTTATTTAGTTCAATCTATTCCGCATGCTGAAAAAGCCTGTTTGTATCTGCTGAATGATAGTGATGAGTACTTATCTCCGACAATGGGGATTGATGACCAGTATCAACGTTTAGATAAATCTGAATTTCCCGTTAGTCGTAAAATCTTAAATTATGTTTCCATGAATTTAAAGGCTGTTTTGTGCGTTTATAATATTCGTGAAATTAAAGATGCAACTCAATCTGTGGTGATGGGGCGTAACCAGCAGTTTTTAGTGGCGCCATTGATTCATGAAAGAGAATTGTTGGGAATAGTATGCATGAGTTCGTCTTTCGTCGGAGATGAACTGAGTTTTACTGAAGCGGATTTACAGTTTTTAACTGGTGTGGTATTTACGACTGCTAGTCATTTGTTCAGTCTTCGCTTAAATCAACGTACAGTCGAGTCTGAGCGTCTAGCTGCCTTAGGGAGTACCGCTGCAAGTTTATCACATTATATAAAAAATATTTTAACAGGAGTCGATGGTTGTCTTTATCTCATGAGGATGGGTATAGATGAAGAAGATTCGAGTCTGATGAATGATGCCTGGGGAGTTCTTTCTCGGAATCATAAACGTCTGTCGGGCTTGATGTTGGATTTGTTAAATTTAGCCAAGGAATCAAGTTTGAATATCCAGCCACATTCATTGACTGAATTGATTGTAGAGGTGGTTGATTTACTTCAGCAGGGTTTTGAAAATCGAGGTATTGAACTGAAGGTAAGCGACCAAGTTAAGTTTAAGAGTTTGGTAGTAGATATAGATTCTATGGCGATGCACCGTGTCTTTTTGAATTTGTTGAATAATGCGGCAGATGCAATTGTGGGCAAATATAAAGGAGAAAAAGGTGGACGCATGGACCTGCGCGTTAATTTATCACAGTCTGAACAGTTACTTGAAGTCGATATAATTGATAATGGAGAAGGGATTCCAGAGGAAATGAAGTCTCGAGTCTTCGAGGTTTTCTTTACTGGTAAAGGTGACGCAGGAACAGGTTTGGGTTTAGCCGTTTCTAAAAAAATTATCGAAAGTCACAAGGGTAATATAAGTTTTTCGTCTGACGCCAATGGTACAGTTTTCTCAATTAGGCTGCCTGTACACCAAAGACAAAACAACACACGTTTGATTGATTTGCCGGAGGATTTTCTTAATCATTTAAATGATGTAGAAAAAAGAGGGAATAAGACAAAGTTGGAATGATTTTGTTACTTCATGAAACTGTCGATCAGTTTTTGGTAGAGTTCGTAGAGAGATTTGTACTGTAAAAGTTCAATTTTTTCCTCTCTATTTTTAGGTGAACTGAAGCACAGGTAATGTAGGAATTTCGCAATTGAAAAAGCTTCCATGAGTTCACTGTAAAAGTGAGGAGGCATATTTGGGAAATTCTTTTTAAGTTTGATTTGTAAGGCATTTTTTATATTCATTTCTTCTTCGGTAGAGATAAATTCTTCATCAACATATTCAATAATCGAATAAGCATTTGTATGTTCGTCGAATTTACTTTGATTCAAAGTTTCTAGCTGTACTCGCTCTCGAGCTTTGATGAGTAGTTCCCAAACACCAGAGTTTTGTTTGTTAAAATCTTCTATAGTTACAAGACTAGCGATTTTATGGATGGATTCGTTATTGTCATCTCTAGTGTAAGCAAGTATGAAATCGCCAGGAGAATCTAATAAGCTATTTATAGTCGTTTCATATTTTTCCGGGATATAGATTCGTGTTTTGACCCCTGGGAAAACTATGGCTGATTGAGACGCAATAATGTTTAATAAAGGCTTCAATATTACAATTGCCTTTACTCTTTAGCGTATTCTTGAGCGAGAAATTGGTCTTTGTAGTTTTGGATGATGTTAAAGATTTCTTCAAGGTTGTGTTCGTAGACATCAATCTTTAGGTGGCTAGATTCTTGATAAAAGCGCTCCCTTGACTTCATCATGGTAGAAATTTCTTCTAAGCTCTTATCGCCTTTAAGTAGAGGGCGATTACTGCGTTTCGCAGTGAATTTTTGAACGTTCTCTGGAGAAGTGTTGAGCCATACGACGAGGCCAGCTTCTTTGAGGGCTTTGCGATTCTCTGCGCGAAGTACGCAACCACCACCAGTGGCAATAATAGTATTATGATAGTTTTTACAAAGCTTAGTGACATAGCTTTCTAGATCACGGAAGGCCTTTTCCCCTACAGTTTCAAAAATTTTTGGAATAGTCATTTGAGCTCTTTGCTCTATTTCGTGATCAAGGTCAATGACTTCTCTTTTTGTACGTGTGGCCATGTATCTGCCAAGGGAGCTTTTTCCACTGGCCATAAAGCCAATTAAAATAATATTCATGTCAATAGTCTATGGAGATTTTCTCTCTTTTGTAAAAAGCTTTTACTAAATCAATGACTTCTTGTTGTGTCGTACATTTTAAAGCTTTGTCTGCTAATTTCGCACATTTCTTCGAGTCTAGTTGAGAGGTGAGGTGTTTGATTTTGCTGATTTGCATGGGGGTCATGGAAAAGTCAATAAGGCCGATGCCAATCAAAATGGGAGTTGCTAAAGGGTTGCTGGCGATTTCACCGCAGATAGAGACATCTTTGTTCTTACTGTCACATGTATCAATAATTTTCTTTAAAACACGTAAGATTAAGGGGTGCATTGGGCAAAAATAGCGAGAAACTTTTTTGTTGCCACGATCTACAGCAAAGAAATATTGCACGAGATCGTTCGTACCAATGCTCACGAAATCAAAATAATCTAACATTTCATTGAGTTGGCAGATAGCTGAAGGCATTTCAATCATCGCCCCTAAAGGTGGCACGGTGAATTTACGACCATAAATTTTACGAAGTTCTGCCATTTGCTCTTTGATAATCTTTTTAAGGGCAATCACATCTTCATAATGAGCGATCATTGGGAAAAGAATTTTCATATTTCCTCGTTGAGAGGCGCGCAACATAGCTCGTAAATGAGGTATAAAAATATCGGGATGCTCGAGTAGTATTCTAATGGAGCGATAGCCCAACATGGGGTCATCTTCGGACCCATGGTCGAAATAGGCGAGAGGTTTATCTCCGCCGATATCTAAGGCTCGGATGATGACAGAGTTGGGTTCACCTAGTTTGGCAACTTGACGAAAAATTCTGTATTGCTCATTTTCAACTGGAAAATTTTCGTGCATCATAAACATGAATTCAGTGCGATATAAGCCGACGCCGTCATTTTGTACTTTGTCTAGAAGCTTAAAATCACTAACCATACAGATGTTGCCACGCATTTTAATGGAGAGTTCATCTTTAGTCAGGGTAGGTAGGTTAACTGTGGGGTGTTCAATATTAATAACGCCAGCAGATAAACGTTCTTCATACATTTTAAGTATTTCATCGCCCGGGTTGATAACGATAGATCCATCGTCGCCATTAACTAAGAAGTTGTCGCCTGCTTGGCAGAGTTCGTCAATGTCATTGACTCCCATGACTGCAGGAATTTGCAATGAACGAGAAAGAATTGCTGTGTGAGAAGTTGTGCCGCCATGAGAGCATACAATGGCTAAAATGTTTTCGTTTGGAATACGCACTAAGTCCGAGGGCATGATTTCTGGAGCAACTAGAATAACTTTTTGCTGGCTGATTTCTTGTTCAAGTCCTAGGCCCTGGAGTTGTAAAATGAGGCGGATTCCAACGTCGAGTAAATCTAAGGCGCGTTCACGCAGTTGAGGTAGACGTGCTTCTTGGAATTTTTTGATGTACTTTTCAACAGTATTTTTTACAGATGCTTCCGCAGTGTAGCTGTAGAAGTCGATGCCAAAGTACATATCTTTGATAAAGTTTTCGTCTTCAAGTAAAAGTAGTTGAGCAAAGAAGATTGAAGCATCAGCTTCAATGAAAACTTTTTGAGCACGTTCTTGGATATGAATAGTTTCTTCACAAGCAAGTTTGAGGGCTTCTTCTAAGCGGCCAGTCTCTATTTGCCTGTTTTCGCCCGTCTCTAAGATGATTCGATCCCAGATTTCTCTTGAATTAAGCATGCGAATGGGGCCATAGCTCACGCCAGGTGAGACAGCGGAACCTTCGAGTTTTAGGTCGCTGTGGCTGTCGACTTCATCATTTTCTAGCGCTTGTGCAATATCATCTTGTTCTTGTATGGTGTGGTCAGAAAGTACTCTTTGGAGGCCTTCTTGAGAGACTAGTATGGCCATTTGTGATGCGAGGGTGTTAGCTAAATCAACAATCTTTTCATCAATTAGATCACCTGAGAGAGTTTGTATTACTAAACAACCTAAAGTCAAGCCGCTACTATCAATCATAGGAACACCTAGGTACGATTGAAATTTCTCTTCGCCAATCGAATTAACCAAAGTGAACATTGGGTGTTTCATTGGTTGAGTTAAGTTGATAGTATTCTGCTCTCTAAAAACGAGGCCAGTAAGTCCTTCTTCAGTTGAAAAAGATACTTTAGCTTTTTTAACAAAGCCGGTGTTAGCGCGGAGGTTTAGGGTGTTTTTCTTATTATCAACAGTGTAAATACTGCAAACATCAATGAGCAATTTTTCACACACGAGTTCCGTAACCTTTTGCAAAATATTTGCAGCTGGCTCGTGTTTCAATATGGAGTTGGTCACCTGCTTTAGTATGTCAACAATATCACTCAAATGATTCTCTTATCCTTTTTATAAAAAATACTCTGCTAATTATAGCATTTCTTTCCTTAGAAAAAAGAAGAGCACATAGGCTTATGCCTCATAAAACTTTAGATTTTCTTCGTAATCGAGCCTAAAACTAAGTGGAAGCTAACCCTTAAAGGCGTTTTATGTGTGATTTTGGCTATACGAAAATGTATAAATTCTTTATTTCCATTCGAGATTTATGAAAAATAGAGCTCGGAATTGTTTCTTAGAGGCTGTTCTAGAGTAGTCAAATAATACAGGACGGTCAAAAATTCTTGGTAGAATAGATAGATAATAATGTTTGTCGCTGGAAGATTGGTTCAACAAAAGACTCCATAGCAGTGAGGTTGAGGAGTAATCATCTTTCCGAAAACCTTTTATTATTGCCAATAAAAAGGAGTGTTCCGAGGCATTTTTATCTTTGTATAGATAGGCTAATAAAGGGATGTAAAATTGACGACTTTCTTGTTTTTGTCTTGGGTGAAAGTCAATGGCGGTAAGCCATTGGTCGCGCGAGGACTTTATAAAGCCTTTGGAAATTAATTCACGCTCTATATCAGCAGAGTGCGCTGCTCCCCAAGGAATAAAAATTCTATTTATATCCCCCCTATTTAGTTCTTCGTTTAATACTTCAAATAATTTTTTGTTTCTAGAGGAGAGTATACCTGGTAAAATTGCATGATCTTTTTCTTCAACGCTACGCATGTGACCAAATAGTAATTTACGATTTCTACTTAATTCATCAAATTTTAAGCTGTTGACGATACTTGCGCCACTCAGCTGATATTTCGTGTACAAAGCTAAGTTGTTGATTTCGCCTCCAACTATAATGAAGGGTAGCGAAATGAGTTGCATAAGCGAGGTGAAAATATTACCTTCTTTGGAGAATTCTCTTAAACTTAAGTCAGCATTTCGTTCTTTGCCTCCTTGACGAAGGTAGAGGTTTTGTGGGACTAAATCATTGTAATAGTTTATTCGAGAATAGTATGAACTTATATACTGAACTAGAAAGTGATGTGGTGAGACGCTGGCCTTGCCATGGACGCCTTCTGTGAGGCTTAGGTCATGTTTGAGGCCAATATGATGTACTTGGTCATAAAAGCTACCGTCCGCCATATGTACCATTCCTAAGATTGATACACTTTTTTTAGTTTCGGGATGGTGGAAGCGAGCCAGCTTACAGGATAATGCTTCAGGAGAACCTTTTTCACCTATGGCGTATATATAAGACTGCTCAGGTATATCTTCGAGCTCTTTGGCATAAATTGTATTTTTCGTCTGGCAAGATGAGCATAGTGATACGACTATGCCCAATAATGCGACTAATTTACTCATGAAGGCTTAGAGACCACCGCTTACTTCTAGGGTTGTTCCCGTGATGTAGCTAGCTTGTTCCGAAGCGAGGAAGCTGACGCAGTTCGCAACTTCTTCAACAGTGCCAAATCGTTTCATGGGTATCTGTTGTTTGTATTCATCAACCAATTTTTCTGGAAGGTCTGCAATGAGGTCAGTGCCAATGAAGCCTGGCGAAATACAGTTCACTGTTATTTTTCTTTTAGCAACTTCTTTAGAGAGCGAGCGAGTTAAACCAATTTGACCTGCTTTTGAGGCGGCGTAATTGGCTTGTCCAGCAAAGCCAAAGTGTGAGCAAGGTGATGTGATGTTGATGATGCGACCATAGCGCTGGCGAGACATTTTCATTACGGCAGCTTTACACATGTTAAAGGTGCCTGTTAAGTTGATGTCCAAGACATTCTGCCAGTCATCTGTAGGCATCATGGCGACGATGTTGTCTTTTCTAATCCCAGCATTGTTAACTAAGACATGAACTTTTTCAAATGGAAGACGTGCAAAAAAGTCTTCGCAAGCCTTGGAGTCGGCAACATTGAAGCAGTCCGTGAAGATTTGCTCTTTGTACTCTGCGTTGGCTGAAATGAATTCCTCTGCAGCTACTTTGTTTCCACTATATGTGACGAGTACATTAGCGCCTTTTTTAAGAAAGTTTTCGGCAATTCCTTTGCCTATTCCACGAGTGCCACCAGTAACGATGACATTTTGTTCCTTAAATTCCATTTTTTAGTCCTGTTGTTCAGATTTTAGGATGAGCTGCATGAGGGTTGGTGGGTTTAGGAGGGAAGGCCCGTCCAAGTCCTTTGGTGTAATACCATGTGATTTTAATGAAGAACGTAATATTCTATTTTTAATAGACTGATCTAAAGAGCAAATTTCATTGATCTCACTTAGCTCTATAGATGTTTGTGCAATACTTTGTTTTGGGGCTTTTGAATAGAGTTGCAGTATAAGATCACTGATGGAGGCGGGGTTCGTTTTCGAGTCAGTTGTCAAGGTGATTATGCTGTTGGCTAATTGCTTTTCTTTTTGTGCGATTGTTTTACCACGACTAAGTTGATGGTAGTAGATTTCGGCACCACTTTTACTTTCGAGTTGTAGTCTAGCATTGAGTTGATCGATTTGTAAAAGGGTAATCATTCTTAGGCGTGCAATATTTTCATTTGCTTTTTGAACGAGAGACCTTTTTTGGGTATTAAACCACTGCTTCATTTCATAAGTCTTTACACCAGTGTTTTTGGGGAAAGCTTTTAGCATTTCCTTCTCTGCTACAAGCAATTCTTTATGGCTCAGAGTTCCTGTGTGAACTTGCTGCTTGGTTTTTTGGAAATTTTCTAAAGCAATTATAGTTTTTCTAGTATCCTCTAATGATTCCGATATACCAAATTTTTTAATATGTTCAGAGATGAGTTCGCTTGCTTCGTGGAATTTCTTTCCTTCGAGCAGTTGTTTGCAGTTTTCTAGGAGTGCAACTTCGTTATGGCGTTGTTGGATTTTTTGAAGATGGAAGTTCTCCTCTGCATTCATTTCGTCCAGTTTTTTGCTGAGTGCTTCTGAATTGTTTT
This sequence comes from Lentisphaera marina, assembly GCF_028745505.1. Taxonomy (GTDB): domain Bacteria; phylum Verrucomicrobiota; class Lentisphaeria; order Lentisphaerales; family Lentisphaeraceae; genus Lentisphaera; species Lentisphaera marina. Next base: position 1,519,588 of record NZ_JAQZZL010000001.1, read on the forward strand.
GTTCTACATGATCGAGCAATTCAGAATAGTTTTCTATGGTCTGTGCGTAGTCACTTTTCGTGTGCTTTTCATCTTTACATGAGTTTAAGCCTAGTAATAAAAAGCTAAAAAAGAAGATGGTTTTTGTTGTAGTCATAGAAGATGGGGGAATCGATAGAAGAAAGTTGGAGTTTCACGTTTTTTTATTTACCTCGCAACTTAACTTGAGGGACTTAAAAGTCAACTTAAAAGGAATTCTAAAATGAGAGTAGATGGACGTCACAATAATCAACTAAGAGAGATAAAATTTGAACTTGGATTTGTTAAAAATTCATTGGGTTCAGCATTGTCAGTATGTGGCTTAACAGAAGTTATTTGTACCGTGAATATAAAGGATGGATTACCTTCGTGGAAAAAATTGGGTACAGGCGGCTGGTTGACGGCGGAATACCGTATGCTTCCAGGAGCAACGCACACACGTTCAAAACGTGAGGGCGCGGTAGGAGGAAGGTCATCAGAGATTCAAAGGTTAATTGGTAGGACTCTACGTGCGGCTGTGGATTTGGACAAACTTGGAGATAGAACTATTCAAATAGATTGTGATGTCTTGAATGCAGATGGTGGAACTCGTTGTGCTTCAATCAATGGAGCGATGCTTGCTTTAATGCATGCTTTGAGCCAAATGGAGCAAGATGGTGTGAACGTGGATGGTGTTATTAAGTCACCTTTAGCAGCAATTAGTGTTGGTGTTGTCAAAGGCGAAGCTTTGCTCGATTTGTGTTACAAAGAAGACTCGGCTGCGGATGTGGATATGAATGTAATCATGACTGCCACAGGAGATTTTGTTGAAGTCCAAGGCACGGGTGAAGAGGCTGTCTTTAGTAGGCAAGAACTCAATGAGCTCTTGGATGCTGGGGAAAAAGGAACTCGCGAAATTAGTGCAGAATTTGCAAAGATTTACCCAAAGTTCTTTTAGAAATTTAAGCGTGATAGTTTTTAATCACTTCCCGAATCGCATTGCGACTAGGGAAGGGGCCGGATATTTCTTCTAAGCCTTCAAGGTTGTACATGAACCACTTTCCACGTTTACGATACACATAAACTTGTTCGGGAACGTCGAAAGCACCTTCGCGATAAGTTATGTATATGGCGGGAGATTTCTGTACTTGGTGCATTTTGCCTTGAGTGTATTTTTTTTGCAAGACTTTATGGTCGAGAGAAAAAGATTCGAAGCCATTGCCTTCGTAGGGGAAAAATTCAAAAAAGCCAAGTTGTGCAATGTCTTCTTGTAAACTCTTGGATTTGATTGCAGCCTTTGCAGCTTTACGGTGTTCCATTAGTTGCATGCTTTTGGGCTCTAAATCCTCTAGCTTTGAAACAGGGCTCAAGCGTATGACAGGTTGTAAAAGAAGAGCTAGGATATCCAAGATAGCGGCGGGTTCACTTTGGAACTTTTCATAAGTTTCTTCATACCCAATATAAGACCAATCAGTGTAAAGATTTGAAAGTTCTTTAGGTGACCATTGTTCCACGACTTCATATTCGCTAGCAGCAATAGCGTATAAGGAAATTCCTTCACTTAAATCCATAGTTAAACTTAAGCAGGGTTCAAGGCTCCAATATTCGGGGTCGTTGACCTGAAGTTGCCTTGGGTTAGTTTCATTGTGCCATGGATTGACTCCCCATACCCAAAATTTGACTTGAGGACGTCCCAGTACATCGTCGGAAACACGCGCAAAAGAGAGTTGGTCATTTAAGCGAAAAAAGCCTGATATGTAAAAATTTCCGAGCATAATAGTGAGAGTTTTTTGTCTTTACTTGTGTTTTTAGGGTAGGAATTAAGGAGCGAGGATTAATTTTGCGGCATCCGCAATAGTTTGAGCCTCAGATATTTCATAAAAAGTTTTTATGCCTGCCGCCTCAGAGGCTAAGCGATCGCTTTCTTGGTCACCTAACATAATGCTTTGGCTGAGTTCAATATCGCCAAAATCTTTTGCTGCTTGAAGGAGCATACCTGGTTGAGGTTTGCGACATCCGCAGTTTTCATCGCGATCATGTGGGCAGTGGTAGATTTTGTCAAAAAAACCGCCCTCATTTTTCAAGGATGATTGCATTTGTTCATGCAGTTCGTCGAGTTTATCTTCACTAAACTTACCTAAGTTGATACAGCGCTGATTGGTAACTAAAATAAGGCGGTAGCCTGCTTTTTTGAGAGCGGCAATCCCAGAGATAGCACCAGGCATGAATTCAAAGTCATTCCAATTCATTACCCAATTGCCCACTAAACGAACATTGACGCAACCATCGCGATCAATAAAAATGGTTTTCATTCTAAGGGGCATCTCCAATGGAGCCAGTTTGACTTGGGCACTGAGCTCTCCAGCGTAAGAGGTGGTCGGCAATAACGATGGCACACATGGATTCTGCAATAGGGACAAAACGTGGTAATAGGCATGGATCATGACGACCGCCAGTGGAAATATCTACAGCTTCACCTTTTTGATTAACTGATTTTTGCGTACGTGGCAACGAAGAAGTCGGTTTTACTGCGGCACGCATAATGATTGTTTCGCCACTAGAAATACCACCAAGCATACCACCGTGATTATTTGTGCAAGTATGCACGCCATCTTCTGTGGGTTCAAAAAGGTCATTGTTTTGCGATCCACGCATTTCAACGACAGAGAAGCCGGCACCATATTCAAAAGCCGTGACAGCAGGAATAGACATAATAGCTTTGGCTAATTCGGCTTTTAACTTATCAAAAACAGGTTCACCTAGTCCGGCCGGGACACCAGTGATAACCATCTCAGATAAACCACCAATTGAGTCTTGGTCCTTACGAACTTCTTTAATGAGTGTGATCATTTTTTCAGCTGCTTCCGGATCGGGGCAACGAACAATGTTGGCTTCTACTTGCTCTAAAGTGATTTTTGCGGGGTCCGCAATTTGGGCAGCAACGTGGCCGACTTGTTTGACATAGGCAAGGGTATTAATACCGTGTTCAGCAATGATTTTTTTGGCTAGTGTGCCTGCGGCTACACGACTAATGGTTTCGCGAGCAGAAGAGCGTCCACCACCACGGTAGTCGCGGAGGCCATATTTTTTATCAAAAGTATAATCGGCATGGCCTGGGCGGTATTTATCAAAAATATTTGAGTAATCGCGACTTCTTTGGTCTTCGTTTGGTACAAAGATTGCAATACTCGTACCAGTAGTTTTTCCTTCAAATACACCAGACAAGATTGTCGCTGTATCAGATTCTTTACGCTGAGTAGTTACGGAACTTTGTCCAGGTTTACGACGGTCGAGATCAGGTTGTATGTCCTCTTCAGAGAATTGAATCCCTGGAGGGCAACCATCAATAATCACCACGTTACCTTTGCCGTGAGATTCTCCGGCGGTGGTGATTTTAAAAGCTTGTCCAAATGAATTGCCAGCCATAATTGTTTCCATAAGTAGGTTAAAAAATTGCGCCTACTATAAGGCTGACTTTCTAAGCATCAAGGAGCCTTGTAAATAGAGTGTGAATTCTACTTAAATATAGAAGATTAGTAGGTTGTAGATTTACTTAAGGATGGGTTTGATAATGGTGGCTAATTCCCTTGCGAGATGAGAAGCACCATACATTCCTAAATGGACGGGGTCACTAGAGTCGGGACGTAGGTCTTTGGAAGAGGTAATGCTGTCACCGGCAACGAAGAAGAGATTTTTATCGCCTTCTTGTCTTTTTTGCTGGATCAATTGCTCGAGAGCAACGCGATATTCGTCAGGGCTTACTTTAGTTTTTGGAGACTCTTGTGTTTTAGTGTAGAGCAAGCTTATGCAGACGATTTTTGTGTGGGGCTGAGCTTCGCGTGTTTGATTAAGGAAATTATCATAGGCTTCAATATATTGATTGACGGTTTTGCCCTGAAACTTGAGGTCATTGTAGCCGATCAAAATAGTAATAAGCTTAACATTGTTAAAATTTTTCATAGTGGTCGCAAGCGCAGGTGAAATTTTTCCACCTCCGACTGCTTGGTTGTAGAGCTGTAAATCAAGTTTTTTAGACAAAAGGAAAGGGTAGGTTTTGTAGGATTTTGAATCTTGTCCAACACCATGAGAGATAGAATCACCAATAGCTAAGTATTTCTTTTTTTGTTTGGAGTTATCGGCTTTTATATAGGCTTTGTCATCAATGACAAAGTTTTCTAAAATAGGATTAGAAAAACTAGGTAAGACTAGTGCATAACTTGTTTCATTACCGGGGTTGGGATTAGTGAACTCAATTTTGATTACGTCTTTTTTTTGAAAAGAAAATTCTTCGATTAATTTTCCTTCAACATACAAGGCAAAATCAGAGCCACGGTTTTCTGAATCCTTCAAAGTATTAAAATTTATGACTATCTTCTGGCTATTGGATTTAAATAAAATACTTGCTCCAGAAGTCGTTTCAGCCTTCTTTATATTGAAGCCAAGTTTTTGAGAGGTTAGCTTTTGAAATTCAATTGGAAAGCGCCTGAATTCCATGCCACTTTCTATTGCACGGCTGTATTGGGCGCCACGAATCGTGTAAGTCATTTTGTCAGCGTTAATAGTTTTGTCCGCTAGAAGAAGGGAGCTAAACGTAAGTATAAGTATTAAGAATTTTTTCATATGGACACCTATATTTTGATTTCAATGATGCGATTTTTATTTAATTGAACAGTGCGTGTAATTTCTTTGCCTTTGTACTGGAAGGTGATTTTATATCGTCCCTTGAAGACTCTTGACTTAACTAGTCCTTGTTGATTACTTTTGGCTTCAATGTCACTTGTCCATAAGTGTTTGAATAAGTACTTCCATACTAAACCGTTGGCCTGTAAGCTGCCGTCCTCATTTATCATGTAAGAAGAATAACCCCAGCTAGGCTTGCCATTCACCATGGCTTCATGGGATGATTTGAAAATGGTCCATACATAGAGTCCTTTTACTAAGCGATGACTGAAATAGGTGCTTGCCACTTGAAAGGTTATTTTGGCTCGCTCTTGCTCGGATAATTTTCTTTTTAAGTCGACAACTTCAAATTCGGTACCTTTTATAGGTAAATTAAATTTACTTAAACGTTCTAGGTTTTTATAAATTTGCTCAGGGCTGATATCGAATTTGAAGCGACTTTGGATACCTAAACCATTTAAGGGAGCTCCCTGGTCTAATAGGCTTTGAACATTGGCTTCATAAATGTCTTTAAATGAATCTTTAATTCCAGAAACAATCTGATACTCATTGAGGTAGAGTTGAACATTAGGGTCCTTTGAGGCCCTTTTTGCTAATTTAAACCATTTTACCTCTTCTTCTTTACCAAGAGTGTCCTGTACCATGTGGTTAGTTCGAGGCTCGTTAATGACATCCCACTCGCTTAATTGCCATTTTTCGACCCATGAACGAATCATTGAATTACAGGCTTGACGTAATTTAGATTTACTTGATTGGACTTTGAGAACCTCCTTGGGTAAATGTTTTTCTCCTGGCCAAATCAAGGCATGACCACGCAAAGGGATTTGGTGTCTTTTTGTCCATTCAATGGCTTTGGGAAGATGTTCCGCATGGCCGTTTTTCAATTTTGGTTTAAAAGCATTATTAAAACCAGAGGCATTAAAGAGCTCTAGGAATCTTGATTGGTAAAGTTGAGGCTTTACGTAGGGTTTAGAGCTTTTGCGGATTCCGCTAAATTGCCATATGCTCATGACACCTCCGTGATGGAAGCCATGGCTTTCGAGTTCAATATCCACTTTTGTATTGGATATGCTATTCCCTTCTTCGTCTTTGAGGACTAAAACTAAATCAGCTTTACGGTGATTTTCGACTCTTTTTTTTACTTTTTGAAACCATGGTGCTTTTTCTTGCCTCTTAATTAGACCAGCTACAGAATTATATTCTTTTGGCAAAAGTTCTTTCTTACTAATGCTTTCACTATAAGGGAGCTCTGAAATTATTAGCTTGCTGACATCTATCTTTTGTGTACTGTCCCATAAGAGATAGGTTATGATGAATGCAATTAAAGCAAGAACTATAGTGAATTTAAAGACTGAGTTGATACTGGAGCTTTTGCAAGGCTTCTGTTTTCGAGAAGAAACTGTATGGCGTGTCTTAGGCATTTTATTTGACTTTAAACATGAGTTTGCAGCCATCGCCATCTTTGCGAAGTTCTTGTTTAAGCTCTGTGATTAACTCAGCGTATTCGGGATTGTTAGCGAGATTTACCTTTTCTTCCGGATCATTTTGATAATCGTAGAGTTCGATGGCTTCTACTTGATTGGATTTAATCCATTCTATATAGCGGTACTGAGTGGTTCTGTATGAATAACCTTTAGCACCTTTACTTTTGAAGAAACTGATGGCGCCATTTTGATGTTGTTTTTCTTTGCCTTGAATGACTGCTAATAGACTACTGCCTTGTAAAACTTTAGGTACTTCAAGTCCTGCTGCATCAGATAAAGTAGGAAAAATATCCATGAGCTCTGCAGGCGTATTACTTTGCTTAGCTTTTTGTCCTGGAATTGAAATGATAAGAGGTGAACGTGTAGCTTGCTCTAAATTAGTATGCTTCCCCCACATGTTATGGTCACCTAAATGAAAGCCGTGATCACCCCATAGTACAACAATAGTATTGTTTTTTAAATCCCGCTTTTCTAGATCTTGAAGTAAGCGTCCTACTAAAGCATCGATATAAGAAACACATGCGAGATAACCATGATAAGCTTCTTTTTGTAATTCCATTGGAATTGGCCTTTGTTTTGGTATGCCATCATAGCTTCGTAGTTCGTTGCTATCGTGCCAACCATATTCACTGGCATTCTCTGCTTTCTCTCTAAACTGAGGTAGAATTAAACTTTCACGATCATAAAGGTCCCAGTATTTTTTCGGGGCGACAAAAGCTAAGTGTGGTTTTTTAAATCCAACCGCTACAAAAAACGGCTTTTCTTGTTTTTGTGCTTGGTCTAGGAGCTCAAGGCCGTTTAGAAGGATTTGTCCATCGGTCAAATCTTCATCGGCGATTTCAGGTGCTAAGGCAAAACGTTTGCCATCCTTTAATTTAATCTTGCCATAATCAAGAGTTTTGTATGGGATACTCCAAGATGCTTCATCATCTTTAACGCGGCCATCGACACAACGGGGGTCATATATTTTTCCTGTAGCCGCAGTGAAATAGCCAGAGTTTTTAAAGTGTTGGGGCAAAGTGAGTACATCTGGATTTACTGAACGCATCGATGTTTTTAAATCCATAACACCAGTACTTTCAGGGTAGAGGCCAGTCATTAAGCTAGCGCGAGAAGGGCCGCATACAGCCCATTGACAATGTGCATTAGTAAAAACAGTTGAATATTGAGCTAATTTATCAATAGATGGACTCTTAACTTGTGTATTACCATATGCCCCTAGTTCGGGCTTTAAGTCGTCAACAGCAATAAAGAGTATGTTTGGTTTGTTTGCTGAGAAAAGTGTGGTGCACATTAGCGTGCAGCTGAGTAAAAGTTTTTTCATCTTGAGTCATCCGAAAGTTGCGTTTGTTTTTAAATATCTGACATCAAGTATTATTTGACATGAATTTTGAATAAAAATGTATTTTTATTATTATGAAAAATCTATTTTTTACTGTCAACATACTTACTTGTCTTACTATTGATCTTTCATAAGAATTATAAAACTATACAGGATGACGCATAGCTCATGAAAATTTTAAGCCTATTATTTGTTACTTTAGCTGTTTTCGCCACAGAAAAACCCAATATTATTTTATTCTACGTCGATGATTTTGGAGTCAATGACCTATCCTGTAATGGAAGTGAGTTTTATGAAACACCGAGTATGGATCGTCTTGCTGCTGAAGGCATGAAGTTCTCTAATGCTTATACAGCATTTCCGCGATGTTTACCTGCTAGGCAAGCCTTGCTTACAGGGAAATACCCAAGTCGTTTTGATGTACAGCCTTACCCCAAGCAACATCTGCCCTTTAAGGAAGTGACTTTTGGTGAAGCTTTAAAAGAAGCTGGGTACGCAACCTCTTATATAGGCAAATGGCACTTAGGTCACAAAGGACAGGATCCGGGTAAACAAGGATTTGATCATATAGTGCATACGGGGCATGCGGGAGCAACGAAAAGTTTCTTTTACCCATTTCCAGTAGAGAAGGGACATAGTGTCGAGAATCCAGTAAAGGGCAAAGAGGGTGATTATTTGACTGATGTGTTACGTGATGAAGCTTGTGATTTTATTCGTTCAAAATCTGAAGAGCCCTTTTTGCTCGTTATGGCACATTACGCTGTACATACTCCTTTGGAAGGAAGACCTGATTTAGTCGAGAAATATCGTAAAAAACTTAAGGTGATGGGGCTTGAGGAAGGCGGTAAAAGTGATGATGCTGATTTACGTACAGATAAAACTGGGGTTTATAAAACAGTTCAAAATAACCCGCATTATGCAGCCTTAATTGAATCTGTTGATACGAGCCTTGGAAAAATAATGCAGACTCTCGAAGACCTGAAAATTGATGATAAGACAGTTATTATTCTTTCAGCCGATCACGGTGGTTTATCCTCACGTGGCCTCAATAACAAACGTACCTTAGCAACTACGAATGCACCTTATCGCCAAGGGAAAGGTTGGGTGTATGAAGGTGGTATTCGCGTTCCTCATATAGTTAAATGGCCAGGGAAAGTGAAGGCAGGTTCACTTACTAAAGTGCAGACTGTTGGTACAGATCATTATCCTACTATGCTAGAAATGGCAGGTCTTGAATTGAAACCCGAGCAACACGTGGATGGTAGAAGTTATTTAAAGGCTTTAAATGGAGAGCAGTACCAACGCAATGGAATGTTTTGGTACTCGCACACTGCACGCCCTGATAGTACAGGAGACACAAGAGGAATGGCTTACACTGAGGGCAAATATAAAATCATTGAATGGTTTGATGAAGAATCAATAGAACTCTATGATTTAGAAAGTGACATCGGTGAAAAAAATGATTTAAGTCAATCTCTACCAGAAAAAACAAAAGAACTCCACGCCAAAATGCTTACGATGGAAAATTCTATCGGTAACTATAGAAAGCAGGGTTTGCGTTCTACGCAAAAGCGTTTGGAGAAAAAGGCTAAGCCAAAAAATAAATCTCAAAAAAAACATTAATTTGATTATTGCTGGCTATCAAACCATGAGCCTCGAAAGTTACTGAGGGTATTGCTAATGGGAGTTCCTTCAAGAACTTGGTAAGAGTTCATCTTTTTTGCACTCCCATCAGCAAAGCTAAAGTTACTGATGCCTTTACCAAAATGGTTAGAGACTTTATCTGCGGCTACAGTACCTGGGTTGAATATGTACTCTCTGTAAAAATAGCCCGTTGTTCCATGCGATTGATCCCCACCACTTCCTGCTAAGTTCCATTTATTCCAATGTTCTCCTAGAACAATAGTGCGACTGGGATTGCTGATACTAGTTGTTTTGATCGATTCAGCTATTCTATCTTGAGCAGGATTATTACTGCCTGTCTTTTCACGCCCACTTATTCCTACGTTCCAATTGCCCGATGATTTATAATCATTAATAACGTAAGATTTACGAAATTTGTTAGCGGATTCAGAAGCGACAGTATCCGAGGGACATAGGAGTCTACTGTAATTATAATTAGTACTGCTCATCCCATTGGCAGATTTTTCTTGATCTGTCCAAGCTAAACCGTAGTAGGAGGCTATGAGGTCATCCCAACCATAATTTGCGTAGGCGGCAGGATAGTAGCGATCATTGTCATCCGCATACATATGTGTGGATATAGTCATTTGACGAACAGTGCTAAGGCATTGTGTCAATTTAGCTGTCTTTCTTGCTTTGCTAAGTGAAGGTAACAGTAATGAAGATAAGATAGCTATGATGGCAACGACAACTAACAGTTCAATTAAGGAAAACTTTTTCATTGTAGACTCATGGTTAAAATTGATGATTTTCATCTTCAGTACGTAAGCTCTATAATTAATATATCATTAGATTGAAATTTTCAGTTATAATTGTTTTGGAATGATGGATATGCCATTGCCGTGCCAGCGTGATTGTAAGTAGTCATGCGTCCAATAAACTCTACCTTTGTCAGGGTCCCAAATTTCATAGTGATGTTCGTGTTTATTCGCAATGACTAGGGCGTGTTTTTCTTTGCCTAGAGGCGCGTCTACAAAAAGTATAGATGGGAAAACTAAATCTTTAATATCTTGTCGATGTATGATTTGAGCATAGAAACCCAAGGCCTTAGCGCCCATGACAATTTGTGCAGGAGAACTTCCCTGTACACTGGTGCGAATAGCGCGAGCACAATCTTGTTCACTTAGATTACCCTGAAAATAATGACTTATGTTAGCTAATGAAGCTGCTGCGCAACTCATGGGGTCGCTTTGTAAAATGATCCCATCTCGTTTGAGGTCCTTAATGACAGGACTTCTCGTGTGATACAAGTAAATAGTATTTAGGCTTAGATAGATGAATAGAATGGCGAGAATTGTACTTAGGCGATCACGTTTCTCTGCTAATGTAATAAAAAGTAGCAAACTTGAAGAAAAAACGACTAAGCTATTTAAACCAAAGAGAAAGAACTCAATTGCAAAAGCTTGTGGGATGATAGGTAGTTGATAGGCATAGGAGTAATTTAAAGAGAGAACTCGTAATGTAAATCCAAGTACAGCGATGCAGATGAAGAGAGTAAAAAGAGTTATGTTTTTGTGGAAGGCATTTTGTCTTGTTAGTTGAGACTTTTTTTTAGAATAAGTTCCTCTTGCTAAACAATAAGCAATTAAGCTTGACGAAATGATGGTAATTAGGCTCATGACTTAATATGTTGTTTATATATCCCAATAAAAAATTTTAAAAGATTTTCTACATAACATTTTAAAAAACGTTCAAAACGTTCATATTGAGTTGTTGTATTAAAAGTGAGTTTCAGAAAAATGAAAATATTGATTACCGGAGCAAGTGGTTACATAGGAGGGCAATTATTAATGTCTCTCTATAAAGAGCATGAAATCACTTGCTTACTTAGGTCGAAACGAGACTACTTAGAGAGCCAATACTCAAATGTAAACTTTACATATGGTGATGCGGCAAATTCAGAAGATGTGGTGAGGGCATGTGAGGGGATAGATGTCATTTTCTATTTGATTCATGCCATGGGAAGTGATGGGGACTTCGAAAAAGAAGATAAAATCAATGCTTTAAATTTTTCAAAAGCGGCAAATAAATGCGGTGTGAAGAGAATTATTTATTTGGGAGGGTTGGTTGAGGCAGATTCGAAAATGTCTAAACATATGAAAAGCCGAGCAGAAGTGGGGCGCTTGTTAAAATCAGATGGTGTTCAAGTTTTTGAATTTCGTGCTTCTGTAGTTCTTGGAGCAGGAAGCTTATCATTTGAAATGATACGAGCCTTGGTCGAACATCTACCTATCATGGTATGTCCGGCTTGGGTGAGAAAGCATTGTCAGGCTATTTATATAGGTGACCTAATAAAGTATTTAAAATCTGCTGTCGACTTAAACTTATCTGGGAGCCATATATTTGAAATTGGAGGAAGAGATATTACGACTTACGGCGATCTTATGAAAAGTTATGCCAAGCTTAGGTCTTTGAAACGCTACATGATTCCAGTGCCAATTTTGACTCCACGCTTATCTAGCTTGTGGTTGGGGCTAGTTACACCTCTTTATTCTCGTGTAGGACGTAAAATTATTGATAGTGTTAAACATGATAGTATGGTGGCTGAGCCGGTCTCCAAAGATTTATTTCCATTTAATTGTATAGGAGTAGATGAAGCGCTCTCATTAATTCAGAAAAATGAAGATGAGGGTTATGTACACACTCGTTGGAATGATGCCATGGCAGCCGCAGGAATAAAAAAGATTGATTGGAAAGGGGTTCACTTTGGTAACCGCTTGGTAGATTCTAGAACACTCAAAGTAAATTGCTCTGCGAAACAAGCGTTTTATCCCATTCAAACAATTGGCGGAGATAGTGGATGGTACTGTGGGAATTGGCTTTGGTCTTTGCGTGGTTTCATTGATTTACTATTTGGAGGGCCAGGGGTTCGTAGAGGTCGACGAGATCCACAAAAACTTCATGAGGGAGATGTCTTAGACTTTTGGAGAGTGGATCTTTACAAGGAGAATGAGGTTTTGTTATTAGAGGCAGAAATGAAATTGCCAGGAAGAGCTTGGTTAAAATTTGAAGTTAATCCTATAGACGAAAATAGTTGTGAGATAAGACAAACAGCAATTTTTGATCCTTTAGGTTTTTTTGGAGTTTTGTACTGGCACGTAGTTGTACCACTTCATGCCTATGTTTTTGGCGGAATGATTAAAGAAATTAAAAAGAGGGCTTTAGTAAATGCAAGAGAAAATTAAAATTGGCTTATCCGCTTGTTTATCAGGTGATGAGGTACGCTATAACGGTCAGGGTTGTCGAGATAAGTTAGTGATGGATCAGCTCAATGAGTTTTTTGATTATGTAAAAGTTTGTCCGGAGATGGCAATAGGTCTAGGTACACCAAGACCGACGATTAGATTGGTGCAACACGAAAAAATCCGTCTACAAGAAACTAAAGGCGATGGTGATTATACCGAAAAAATGGAAGCTTTTGCCAAGCAGGATATGGAAAGGCTAAAAAACTTAAACCTTTGTGGTTTCATCTTTAAGAAGGGCTCACCTTCTTGTGGCGCGTATCGAGTAAAAATTTACAGTGATGAAGGTCACCCGCTCATAGAGAAAACTTCTGGTATGTACGCGAAGCAAGTTCAAGAAAACTTTCCTTGGCTTCCGATAGAAGAAGATGGTCGTTTGAATGACGCACCACTTTTTGAGAATTTTATTTTTCGTGCCTTTGCACTCAATGACTGGCAAGAAATGCTCAAAAAAGGTCTATCGCATGGAGGTTTACACAAATTCCACCGTCGTCACAAGTATGCCCTAATGGCTCATAGTCACGAAGCCGTTACTGAGTTAGGCAATTATATCGCACACAAAGGCGACTTGAGTATAGAAGTAATGGCAGAGCACTATTTGACAACATTTATGGAGTACATGTCTAAACCGCCCAAACGTTTGCAGCATGCCAATGTGTTATATCACCTGCTCGGCTACTTTAAAAAGAACCTTGATTCATTTGATAAAGAAGAAACCGTGAAAATGATTGAACAGTACCGCTTGGGTTATATACCTTTAGTTGTTCCCATTACTAGGATATCTCATTACACTAGGAAATATGAACAAGAGTATTTACTTGAACAATCTTACTTAGAAAGGCCTGAGAAATTGGGTCTTCTAAATAAATTATGAGTTCGGAATGATTTTAGATTTAGAACATATAGAAAAAATGGACAAGCGTCAAAGAACTTGTTTAGTCAATTGCTTGTCGGGTTACAAGAGTCCCATGTTAATCGGGACTCAAAGTAAATCAGGACAAGATAATTTAGCGCTTTTTAGTTCAATATTTCACTTGGGAGCGAACCCACCATTAATCGGAATGATAAGTCGACCCCATACGGTGGTCCGTGACACGCTAGAAAATATTATTGAGACAGGTGAATATACCATAAACTTGGTAGATGAATCATTTTACAAATCAGCTCATCAATGTTCAGCCCGCTACCCTCAAGACGAGTCAGAGTTCTTAGGTGCGGGAATTGAAGCGGAATATAAGCCAGGTTTTCTAGCGCCTTTTGTTCTTCAAAGTAGTTTGAAAATAGCTATGGAAATGAAAGAAATTCAACATCTAGAGATCAATAAAACGGAACTCATTATAGGTCAAGTAAAATTTGTTGAAATAGATGATGAGATCTTTGGGGATGATGGTTTTGTAGATATCGCTAAAGCAGGAGCAATGGCGAGTTTAGGCTTAGATTCATATCATCCAGTTGACTTAGGTGAGCGTCAAGCCTATGCAAAATATAAGTAGTTATTACTTTATTTAACTAATTCTAATAGACCACTGAGGGTGAAATGAGCCGGAGCTAATTCAGTTTCTGGAAAGTATTTCTTGAAGAATTTAGCATCGCCTCCAGTGAAAACGATTGTGATATCAGGGTAGTTTTTACTGTTGTGTTCAATGAGTTTTTCAATGGCACCGATTAATCCCATGTCCACACCACTCTGAATAGCTTCCATTGTGTGGCGTCCAGGGCTTTTAGCTAAAGTAGAACTCAAGGGAGCTAAGGGTAACTGGCCTGTTGCAGAAGTTAAGATCTTTCTTTGTAGAAGGCGGCCAGGAAGGATGTTGCCACCTTGGAATTGATTACTTTTATCAATCAACTCAGTGGTCACGCAAGTCCCACAATCTACCACCATTACCGGTGTGCTGTAGTGTTTCTTTGCTGCTAGAGCATTAGCAATGCGATCCGCACCAATAGAAAAATGATCCACATCGGCAAATTTAATAGATTTTGCGAGCTCCGCATTTAGGAGGATGAGTTTCTGTCCGAAACGCACACACAATTGACCTGTAACTTTGGGGACAACAGAGGCAACTACTAAGCGGTCAACATCATTTTCACGTTCACCCAGTTCTTTCATGATGTCAGCTGTTTTGACAATTTCAACATTTACAAGATTATCCCAAGCGAGCTCAGAGTGAGTATTTCCAATATTGACAAATAAGGTTTTCATTAGATCCATTTGTGTTTGTAATAGCGTCTTGATAAAGCAGGCTTTATCTCAGGATATAACCCTGACCAAAAGTTTTCAAGGTTTTTAGTTACCTGAATAGGGCGATGATTGGGTGCTAATATCTCAAAAGTCAGTGGAATGCGTGCAGGGCCGATCAATGGAGTCTTTTTTAAGTCAAAAAGCTGTTGAATGAACGCGCGTGTATAAATTTCTTTTCCAGGTTCATAAAAAATACGTAATTTTTTGCCATCACTGAGCTGGATGGACTCGGGCATGGCTTCATCAACAAAGCATTGTTCATCCCAGGAAAGTAAATTTTTTAGATAGCTTAAACAATCCAAATCTCGTATTTCACAGGCTTTAGTTAAGCCAGAACACATTTCCATATAAACGATCTCTAAATCTTGCTCAGAATAAGTAATGAGTTCTTTTTCAGGGTAAAGTTCGGCACATTTCCTGACGCGCGCCAACCAGAGGTCAACTTTTTCATTCCATTTATTGAGACGGAGACTACCATCGACTATTTTTGCCGCTAAGACTTGTTCTGTTTCTGCCGAAGCTTCACATACGCTGATTTTTTCTTCAATGATAAGTTCACGGAATTTAACTTGCTCTGCTTTGCGTACAGATTTTGAACTAGGATCCCAGACGACTTTTTGCTGCTTTTGTAGTTCACCAGGAAAAGTGTGCTCTAGTAATTCCAGACTTATTTCAGTCAGTTGCGAAAGCTTAGTTTTAGCTCCGAGTCCGCTTGCGATGTCCGCAACATTAGTGGCTAGGATTAAGTCGGCTTTTTTTTGCGAACTTAGTCGATCAATTTCGCCTTTTTGTTTATTGCCAAGGGTGACCTGAAGTGAACTAGTATCACGCCGTTTTGCTAGGTGATCGGGGAAGGCTCGAAGCAGGCAACAATGGGGGTGCATATCATTAAAATCTTTGAGTCTGGGAAGTCTTTCACATAGGCGAAGGAATTGCATGCGAGCTAAATCAACAGATCGACAATTATTGGCGTTTAGTGAATATTTGTCGCAATCTTGAGGCGCAAATTTCAATGATTTGGCGGTATAGAGGAGCTCATTCATGAGGTCAAGATCAGAAGTAAAATTGACTCCTTGTCCAGGAACTAAGTCGATCAATTTCTTTTTGTTGCGATTTAGGATAATGGACGGTTCAGAAATGAGGGCCGCATAAGTGCAGGCTTTATCCATTTGATCAGCTTGTGTGCCATAGTAAAGTAAGGCAGCTAAACGAGGAGAGCAGGGCATTTTAGCCGCGTGAAGTCCTGCAGCACTAAGTCTTCTTTGATTATTGATAAAACCTAATTCACCCAAGAGTGTCCAAGCTTCTTCAATATCTTGTGGTGTATCAATTAAATTTAATTGACTTAAGTCGTGGTAACCTTGGGCTAAGCATTGCAAGAGTAGCTCGGAGGGATCACAGCGCAATATTTCAGGTTCAAAGTGTTCAGGTTTACGGCTTTGTTCGGATTTTGACCAAAGGCGTAAACAAGTTCCCGCAGAAGTACGACCGGCACGACCACTGCGTTGATCCGCACTGGATTGTGAAATGCCCTTTGTGTAAAGTGTATTGATTTGACGCTGAGGATCATAAGCACTCTGGCGAACGAGTCCAGAGTCAATAACCGCAGTGATATTTGGGATCGTGAGTGAGGTTTCGGCAATATTTGTTGAAACAATGATTTTTTGTTGCCCCGTATTTTCTATTATACGATCTTGTTCTTTGGGGTTTAGTTGTCCATGGAGGGCAAAAACTGGAGCTTTTAATTTTTTATTGAGTTCATTGACTGTTTTGGTGATCTCGTATTTACCTGGCATGAAAATCAGTAAGCTCCCATCAGTTTGACTCATTATTTTTTTTGCGGCATGCGCAGCGACTTCCCAAATTTTCTTTTGGCGATCGGGTATGAGGTAATCGATATCTACAGGGAAATGACGCACATCAGTGGTGATGAGAGGGCAATTCAGTTTCTTTTGTAACTTGTCCACATCGAGTGTAGCACTCATGAGCATGAGGTGCAGTTGTTTTTGCTGTGATTGAATTTTTTGGCACATGGCAAAAGCCAAATCCATTTGCCACCGACGTTCATGGAATTCATCAAAGAGTACGGCGGCAATACCATTGAGTTGTGGATTGTTCTTCAGTTGCTGTAAAAAGAGTCCATCCGTCATGAAAATAATTTGCGTATGCGCTCCCACTTTGGTATCGTGACGAATACTATAGCCGACTTCTTCTCCAAGTATTTCAGAGCGTAAGTGTGCAGTATGATGTGCGAGGAATTTGGCAGCGGCACGACGTGGCTGTAGGACAATGATTTTACCCTGCATTTTTCCTGAGTCGAGTAAGATGCCTGGGACACAAGTCGATTTACCCGAACCAGTAGGCGCGGATAGAAGCATGAGCTTATCTTTGACGAGAGTGTTAATCAAGTCATTGGCAACGGCATGTATGGGGAGTTGAGTCATCAGATGAAGGCAAAAAGAAACCCGACTATGCAGTCGGGTTTAAGAAGCGCTAACTTAGTCTAAGTAAGAACAGCAGTAATCGAAACCTTCTTCGATTTTGAGTTTGAAGCTCGAGTTTGCAGGTACATTAAATGAGCTGCCAGCTTCAAAAGTTTGCCAATCGTCAGAACCAGGAAGTAAAACGACAGCTTTACCGCCAAGTGCTTCCATGATTTCAGCTTTTTCAGTGCCAAATTCGTAATCACCAGCATTCATGTAACCAAGAGTTTTCTTTGTGCCATCAGCGAAGATTACGGCGCGGCTTGTAACTTTTCCATCGAAGTAGACATTTGCAGCTTTCACTACAGTAACATTATTAAATTCAGACATGTGAATCCATCCTTTTATTTTAAGAGCTCACAAAATACCCGTTGAGATGAATTTTTAAAGGATGGAAAACAACTAATTTTTCTTGAGGTATTCAAGGATTAAATTAGCCGATTTTTCACCTAAACCTGGGACGGCTTCGGCAATGTCCTGAGGGGCAGCTTTGCGGATCTCGCGAACAGAGCCAAAGTGATTGAGCAAGGTCATTTTTCTTTTCTTGCCAATGCCGGGTATATCGTCCAGCAAAGAATTGGCCACTTGTTTCCTTCTGAGTTGGCGGTGAAAGCTTATGGCGAAGCGGTGAGATTCATCGCGTAAGTGCTGCAGCATTTTTAAACCAGCAGAAGTACGGGGTAGAATTTTCCCTTCGGAATCATTACGAGTATAAAGTATTTCATGTTTTTTGGCTAAGCCATAAGTTGGGATATGATCAATCCCCAATTCATCAATAGATTGTAATGCTGAGCTGAGTTGACCCTTTCCGCCATCAATCAAAATGAGGTCTGGAAGGGGACGCTTTTCTTTAAGTAAACGACTATAACGGCGGTAAACAATCTCTTTCATCGAGGCAAAGTCATCGGGGCCTTCAACCGTTTTGATTTTAAAGTGCCGGTAGCTTTTATTGTCGGGTTTTCCATTAACAAAGCGCACCATTGAGGCTACCGCGTGAGTTCCTTGAAAGTTAGAGTTATCAAAACATTCTATGACATGAGGTGCTGAATCGAGCTCTAAGCGTTTTTGTAGGTCAACTACCGGGTCTTCTTTGTGTTCGGGGTTAATCGAGGCATTGACGAAACTGCGTCGTTGTTTGAGAGCTGATTTAAGGTTGGTGATAATATCTCGGTAAGTGGCGGCTTTCTCAAACTGTAATTTCTCACCAAAGGCTAGCATGGATTCATTTAGGTCATCGACAATCTCAGCAATTTGCCCTTCTAGAACTTTTATCATTTCATTTACGCTTTCACGATATTTTTCTTGGCTTACACTTTGGTCACAGGGTGCTGAGCAATTGCGTAAGATTTGCTCTTTACAGTGTTTGCGATCACTTAAATCGGGAATGCGACTCGTGCAAGTACGCAGTTTAAAGTAACGGATTAGGAACTCTACAGTGGAGCGAATCGCGTTGGAGCAGGGGTAGGGACCAAAATAGGCTGCGCCATCATCTTTTCTTACTCGTGTGAGGAGGATCTTCGGGTAGGGTTCATTTAAAGTGACTTTGACGAGGTAGAAATTTTTGTCATCTCGC
This sequence comes from Lentisphaera marina, assembly GCF_028745505.1. Classification (GTDB taxonomy): domain Bacteria; phylum Verrucomicrobiota; class Lentisphaeria; order Lentisphaerales; family Lentisphaeraceae; genus Lentisphaera; species Lentisphaera marina. The sequence continues at coordinate 1,538,311 of NZ_JAQZZL010000001.1, forward strand.
ATGAGAATATTATAGTGGGGTGAATATTCTTTGATGAAACGAGATTCGAGTAAGAGGGCTTCAGACTCACTCTTAACTTCATAAGTTTCATAGAAAGCGATGCTATTAATTAATGAACGTAGCTTGGGGTCGGCAGATGCCAGTCGTGAAGCTTGAAAATAAGTTGAAAGGCGTTTGCGAAGGGATTTGGCTTTTCCAACGTAAATCACTTTAGCGAAGCGATCACGAAAAACGTAAACTCCGGACTGGGAGCTTATTTTCCTAGGGCTAAAGTCATCGCGTTCATTCATACATAGTTTTCCTTATAAGTGAAAATTATGCTCGCTCTATTAAAAGACAAGTTTCCTTGTCGTATAAGAGTTCATGAATATAGGCACAAAAAAAGAGACTCAAAAATGAGTCTCTTTAAAAATCTTAAGTCAAAAAACTTATGCTGCGTATTGAGCTGCTGTCTTTTGTGGTGACTTGAGGTGATCGCGAAGTTGCTTTGTATTCATTTGTGCAACTTTTGCTTCAGGAACACCAAGAGCCATTACGCGCTTTTTGTGTTCGAGGATACGACGTTTCTTTCTAGCGCCTGATTTTCTAGGGCGACTAGTATTTTTATTCTTTTTACCAAAAACTCTTTTCATGTCAAAGTCCTAATAATATTGTGCCCAGATAAAGGCAATTTTTCAAAAAAATGGGGCCGAAGCCAAATATGGTTGCGTAAAATTCACTAAAAAGTTAATAATTCAAGTTGTCTAGTGAAAAAAGTAAGTTGATAGAGTTGTAAGTGTTGCCGTCCCCATTATTATCCCTCAAAATAATTTAATTTAACAAGGAAATATTGAGCATGAAATCACTTCTCGCCCAATTGAGAGACCAGGTAAGCTTAGCCGTGAATGCCGTGGCTGGAGATATAGAAATTAAAGGTGCTATTTTGGTGCCTTCACAAAACCCCAAATTTGGTGATTATCAGTGCAATGTTTCCATGGAACTTGCGGGTAAATTAGCAAAAGCTCGTGGTGAGAAAGTGAACCCCAGAGAGGTTGCAAGTGCTATTATGGAGAAACTCGAAGTCTCCAGTCTTAGCGAAGAGCCTGAAATTGCGGGGCCTGGTTTTATTAACTTTAAGCTCAAAAATGATGTTCTTGCGGACTACGCAATCAATATTTTACGTGACCAACGTTTAGGGATTGCGAAAGTCGCAAAGCCCGAACGTGTATTGGTCGACTTTTCTGGTCCTAACTTAGCGAAAGAAATGCATGTGGGGCACTTGCGTTCCACTATAATTGGTGATTCTGTCGCTCGCTTTATGGAATTTGATGGTCACGAAGTGTTGAGAATGAACCATGTGGGGGATTGGGGGACTCAGTTCGGTATGCTCATTCAGTTTATTCGCGAAACAAGTCCTGAGGCCTTGGAAAATCCCGAGAGTTTTGAGATTGCAGATTTAGAAGAGTTCTATCGCGAAGCGAAAAAACGATTTGATGACTCAGATGATTTTAAGGATGCGGCTCGCCGTGCGGTTGTCGATCTTCAATCAGGTGATGAAGCTACTTTAGCTGTGTGGAAAGTTTTCTGTGACGAAAGTCTAAAGCATTGTCACGAAATTTATGGCCAACTCGATATCAAAATCACCGATCGTGGAGAATCCGCTTATAATGATATGCTAAAAGATGTTGTGGAAGACCTGAAATCTGCAGGTAAAGCGGTACAGACAGAGGGTGCTTGGGGGGTTTTTCTCGATGGGTATAAGAACAAAGATGACGAGCCACTTCCTACAATTGTTCAAAAATCTGATGGTGGCTTTATTTATGCGACGACTGATTTAGCGGCTATTCGTTATCGTTTTGCCGAACAAAAAGCAGATAAAGTTATTTATGTAACTGATGCGCGTCAGAAAACTCATTTTGATCAAGTTTTTGCCATTTCAGAATTAATGGAATGGGCACCGAAAGACTCTATGCGTCACATCGGCTTTGGTATGATGCTTGGTGCAGATGGTAAACCTTTCAAAACGAGAACAGGCGGTACTGTAAAGTTAAAAGATCTTTTAGTTGAAGCAGAGAGTCGTGCAGGTGACCTAGCTAAAGAGTTGACGCCGGACCTGAGCGAAGCAGAATACAAAGAAATCGCATTTGCTGCGGGCCTCGGAGGAGTTAAGTATTCTGATCTAAGTCATGGTGTAGCGACAGATTATAAATTTGATTGGAATAAAATGTTGGCGACAGATGGGAATACAGCAATTTATATACTGATGACTTATGCTCGTACTCGTGGCCTTTCTCGCAAAGCAGGCGTAGATGTAGATAGTTTAGTTGATAGTACTGATCTCGCTAGACTCACCGAAGAGCAAGAAATTAAATTGATCAAGAAAATTGCCTCAACACCTGATGTGTGGCAGGGCGTGGTACGTGATTTAGCTCCACATCTTCTCCTCAATCACCTCTACGAATTGGCACGTGACTTTGGTTCATTCTGGAACTCATGTCCAATTATGAAGCTCGAAGATGAAGAGCTTAAGCAATCACGCCTGGCACTCGCTGGTGGTGTTGGTCGCGTATTGAAATGGGGTCTATCAATGGTAGGGATTCAAACTCTCGATAAGTTGTAGTCCACAATTGCTTTATGTTAAATAAGGATCAACTTTTTTTATATCAAACGTAACTGAGGGAAAATGAGAAATAGAGTTTTATCTAAAAAGGTTTTAGCAAGCTTTATACCCATGGGTGCGATTATTGGTGTTTTTGTTTTTAAACCATTAGTCGGCTTATTCATTTGGCTAGAGTTTGAACTTCCCGCCAACCCAGACGTTCCCTTGCCCACTTATCTTACGAAAGTGATGCTGAGATCTTTTAATCCAGATACGATTTTAGTGACGATATCGTTTGCTATTGTGGGTATGTGCATTGGCTTTATGTTTTGGTTTTACCTTAAAGAAATTGCTAGGCGCGAGCAGCTGATTGACTTCCTTAGTAATCAGCCTGGACAAGACTTAGAAGCACTTATCAAAGGTGGCGAGAATGATGTTTTAGAATTTAAGTCTTCTATGCGTTGGGACTACAAGAATGAAAAACTCAACAAAGCTTTAGAATTGGTTATTATAAAGACCCTTGCAGGTTTTATGAATACTCGTGGTGGTACGCTATTGATTGGTGTCGATGATGATGGTTTAGTCTTAGGTTTAGAGAAAGATTATTCGACAATTAAAAAACAGAACTCAGATGGTTATGAGCAGTATATAAATGGTCTGATCGCTTCATATTTAGGCACAGATCTCTGTGCCAAAGTCAATATCATGTTTCACAAAATAGAGGATAAAGAAATTTGTCGTATTTTGGTACTGCCAGCCAAGTTCCCCGTCTATTGCCAAAATGGCAATAAAACTCAATTCTTCATGCGTGCGGGTGGTGGCACCCGTGAGCTCAATATCAAAGAAGCGATGAAATACATTTCTAACCGTTGGGAACGAGAATAGTTTTTTTATTACTCACTCTTTGTAAGTTATTTAATAACTGAAAAGCCTATTTCTTTCTGGCTAGACTTATAAGCAGTAACTTTTTGAGTATAAAACCGAGAATATAAAAATATTTTTATAATTTCTTTTACTTGTGTGCTACCTTAGTCTGAGCTTTTAATTATGGGACAATTATTTAGCGCAGATAAATGAGGGATGATTTATGGTACAAAAAACGATTGTTGCGGATGATGAGTTTGAATCAAATGAACAAGATCAAATAAAGTCTAAGTTTAATAGCCGCTTTAATACTATTGTTTCTAATACAGAGTATTTAGATCGTCATGATGATGGAGGGCTCGATTTCTACGATGAGCTTGAGTCGTTATTCGAAGAGATTGAGAAGTTCAGTGAAGGCGGTCAGGGCGAAATCAAAACGGCCAAAGATAAAAAACTTCATCGATACGTTGCTTTAAAATCTTTAAAAAAAGACTTTCTAACTAATCCTGCGATAGTAAATAACTTTATTATGGAAGCGCGTATTACTGCGCAACTAGATCACCCATCTATTATACCCATGTATGGTATTATTCGCGAGAAAAACTCTTACGTCCATATGGCGATGAAGTTGGTCCAAGGTTTAACTTTACAAGAAATTATTGACGACCACCTTTTGGAGTGTAAAAAACGTCAAGGCAAAGATTTAGTTAGTTTTGAGCAAAAGGCTTTAAGTGAACGACTTTCTTACTTTATCAAAATATGTGAAGCAATTTCTTATGCTCACAATAAACGAGTTATTCATAGAGACCTAAAACCCGAGAATATTATGGTGGGTTCTTTTAGAGAAGTTTACTTAATGGATTGGGGGATAGCTAAAATCATTTCAGAAGACCATGACTTTAATAAACAAAATGAAGGAAAAAAATCTTCAATATCTGGGACACCTGGCTTCGTTGCACCAGAATACATTCTTTCTGGTAATGTGGAGTTTGCCTCCGATCAGTATGCTCTAGGGGCGATTCTCTATCAACTTATCTCCTTAAATGGTCATATTAAAGGGAGTGGCGAAAAGGAACTCTTAGAAAAAACCATTAAGGGACAACTGGAACCACTGAGGCATCTTAAAAAGGAAATTAAGCTGCCTATGGCTCTTAGGGCGATTGTTGCTAAAGCCTTGTCTCATGACCCCAAGGATCGCTATGATGATGTGAGTTTATTGGCAGAAGATATTAATAACTATCTTCAAGATAGAGAAACGATTGCTTACAAAGATAATTTTTCGCGCGCAATGGCGAGGTCTTTGTATAAGCATAAGATGGCAACAACTTTAACTGTTTTAAGTTTGTTACTGATTTTTGCTGCGATTACCATCAGTTCACTGTTAGGTCAACAAAGAGCGTCTGAACTAGCGCAAAAACGAGAGTTGACTTTGATTAATTTCCAGAGCTCTTTAGAGCAAAGAGCGAACCAAATTGATGGGCATTTTTCTAAGTTGTCAAACATTCTTCAACGCTACGCTGATAAAGTTACTTATCTAATAGAAAACCCATCCATAAATAAAGAGCAAGAAATTCGCTTTTTCGATTATAAAGATTTTAAAAATGAATCCGAGAATGTAGTCGGTTTAAGGCCTTCAAAATTATATGGTCATAAAGTGAGTGTAAAATCAGGGAACTATAAATTAGCTCCTGGCTTACAGCTAAAAGATACGCAAAAAGAACTATTGGCTTTGTCACCGATTATAGAAGATACCTTAACTTATATGTCCGAAAGTAGTGCTTTAGCTAGTGATGGATTGGAGCAAACTGAATTGGAAGATCTTGCATTAAATAAAGGCTTTGCAATTCGTTGGGTTTATTCTGGTTTAGCTAATGGCTTGTTAATCAATTACCCAGGGATGGGGAAATTAACAGAAGACTACGACGTTCGAACTCGTTTTTGGTTTAAACATTCTAAAACTCAAAAGAATTTATTTTGGAGTTCGCCATACATCGACCTGTTTGGTCAAGGCTTGGTGGTTTCTGCAGTTCAACCATTGTACTCAAAAACGGATGATTTTCTTGGGGTTTCTGCAATCGATATAACATTTGATTATGCGTATAATACGATTATGGCCGCATCCGAAGATAAGCGGACGGGGATAATAAAAAACCGTTTCCTTATTAATGACCAGGGCAAGGTTATTTTAAGTAATTTAAAAGCTATGTCGAATTTTGAAGAAGCAGAAAAAAATAAGTCGGAGATTCAATTTAAAGAATTTCCTTACCCTCAGTTGATAAAAACAATTCGGGATCAAAAGTCTGGTCAAGTCAAGCTAGAGAAAGATGGACAAACTCGACTCATAGGCTTTAGCCCGATACCGACTTTATCTTGGTATTATGTAGAAGAATTAAACTTTGATAGCTTGATAAAACCTTAGTACCCACATTTTTAAAATCATATTAATAATAATTAAGAATTGAAGAGAGAAGATGAATAACGAGAATGTTCCTTTAAATAAAAAATCGATGATGGATTTGATGATCCGCATGACCCTTATTTTATATTTATCTTATTTATGCTTAAAGGTATTTGCGCCTTTTGCCTTGCTAATGTTGTGGGCTCTGATTATTGCGATTGTGCTTTTTCCCCTTCATCAGAAACTCTCTAAAAAGCTGGGAGATAAGCAGGGGCGTTCAGCGACTCTAATAGTTTTAGTTGGGTGTCTGATTATTGGAACTCCTGTAGTTGTTTTGGGCCTATCACTAGTGGATTATGTTCAGGATGTTTATTCAGTTTATGAATCGGGTAAGATGCAAATTAAAGCGCCTGCTGAAAATGTTAAAGAATGGCCTATAATTGGTCGTAAGTTATATGCATTATGGACCGAGGCATCTGTTGATGTTTCAGCATTTATGCTCGATCATAAAGAGGCCATTACTGGGTTTTTTAAGAAAATCTTGGCTAGTGCGGGGAGTGCTATGGGATCTGTAGCAATGTTTATGGGAGCTTTAGTTATTTCTGGCTTTATGATGGCTTTCGGTGACAAGGGAAGTGCAGCAATGTTACGGATTGCCAATAGGATTACAGGTGAAGAGCGAGGTGAAAAGTTGACAAAGCTTTCTGTCATGACAATTCGCTCGGTAACAACGGGTGTTATAGGAGTGGCTTTTATACAAGCTTTAATTATTGGCATAGGCTTGGTTTTAGCAAAGATCCCGGCCGCAGCTGTCCTCGCATTGCTTGTCATGTTTTTAGGTATTTTACAACTGCCCGCAGCGATTGTTATTATCCCTGTTCTTGTCTACATGTGGAGTAGCTCAGGATCTTCATTAGCAGCAAATATTTTCTTTACTATTTATTTTTTAGTCGGCGCTTTGTCAGATAATGTGTTGAAGCCTATCTTGCTTGGTCGTGGTGTGGACGCTCCCATGCCTGTTGTACTTATCGGCGCATTGGGAGGGATGATGGCTAGTGGTCTCATCGGACTGTTTTTAGGAGCTACACTATTAGCTGTAGCCTATAGAATCTTTATGGATTGGGTAGATGATACCGAAGGTATTGAAGAACTTTAATGTTTAATAACCAATTCTTTGATTTTCCATTGAGCATTCTCGATCAAAGGACGAATTTGTTTGTTGTGAACTAAGGCCCAGCTTTGATCTAAGTCCATTTTTATAGGAACTTGTTGTTTGCCTTCTTGGCTCCATATAGCTAGTACTTCTTGAGTGTTGAAGATTTCTAAACCACTTGGACGCAAGGATTCGTCAGGACATTGTTGTAAGCAGGCTAATAAACCACTGCTCAAATCATCAAATTGCCAAGCAGAAAGTTGGTTGCCATGATACCAAGGTGACTCTTCTTGTACACGTTCATTCAAAGCCATGAAATGAGTGCTCATTGCAGTTGCTTGAGCCCACCTTTCCATAGGTGTCGTACTAGCGACAAATTCATAGGTACAGCTATAATGAACAGGAAAGCGTAAAGGAGTGGTCCAGCCATCATGAAGCGTGATTTCAGTTTTGTAATCTTCTAAAGCTTTGAGGATTTCATTAAAGTGGTCGGGACGGTAGTGGATTTTATCGACCCAACCCCAGTCTTTTTTATAATACATCAGACCTTTACTTATGTGCTTCTTTTTATATTGAAACAGCATTTCATGGGTGACGGGTTTATAGTTGAGTAGAGTAAGTGATATAGTAGAGGCTATATAAATTAGGAAAATTAACGAGTCGCTAAAAAAGTATGACCAATAACTCTTATTGTCCTTAAAGCAAGTTTTTTGTCGCCAATATGAAGTCGCTAAAAAAATTAGAAATGCGGGCCCAGTCCATATCCAAATTAAACTTCTTCGCCAGGGGCTATAATCTTTTTTCTTAAGAAGCAATCTATGAAAAAAGTAGGTGGCCAAAAAACTTGTAATGAGCAAGGCAAAAAGTCGAGGGAAGCTCACCATGTATGCGGTCGGTTGCCATAAGTGTTCGATACACAAGGAAAATAGTAGGCATGCAGGTAAGTATATTAATGCACTGAGTATAATGGGGAATGTTTTTTTCATAGGGCTCCGTTTTTCAGAGCCTCACATTAGCATAAGCTTTTCGAGCGTAAAGTCACGTATGCACTCAAGTTTTTAGAATCAGAGCAAGAAAAAGCGACTCTAGATTTAGAGTCGCTTAACTGAAGGCGATTAAGTAATTATTAAATAACTACTTAGCTCTACCATTATTCTTTTTTTCGTCATCAGTGATAACGCCTTCTTCATTTGCAGTGTCTTCACCTTGTTTAGATTTACCTTTGTTTGAAGAATCAACACCGTCAACATTATTGCCGTGACCATTGTTGTTCTTAACTTTACCGTCGTTGCCATCGGGATCGGGATCGGGATCATCAAGTTCATATGTGCCTGGGAGTAAAGTAGTAGCAATCCCTGCTTTATTACTTCCAGAACCATTGAGATAAACAATATTTAGATAGCCTTTATGACTATTTGCATTCCTATCGTAAATGACGAGGAATAGGTCCTCAAGCTTTACAACAGGATTGTCAATGTCTGAAGCAGCTAAATCATAGTTTATGGATGTTCGTAACAAACTGGCTTCCAAGTTCATACTCTCGACATCTTCTTCGCTTGGAATATAGCTGTAAGAGGTGTTACCATCTAAGTCCGCATGACTTGCGACATTAGCACCTTCGTCACCTGGGCAAACAAATGATACTAAATCTTCTTCCGTTACATAATCACTTGCAAAGGTAAAATCTCCAAATTCTTCACGGCTGACAGCGTCCTCGTTGAATGGTGTTTTTCGGTGATCTTTTCGATAAACTTCATAGATTGTTTGGACTTGTTTTAGGTTGTTGTGGCAAGTCGTTAGTTTAGCACGCTCTCGAGCGACGCCACTGGCATGAAAGATTAGTCCAGATAGAATGCCAATCACTGCGACAATGACTAGAAGTTCTATTAAAGAAAAGTGTTTTTTTAAGCTCATGATATTTCTCCTTCAGTTTCTTGTTACTTAACTAAACGAGTAAAAACATGGTCACACAAGCCTTATATTAAATTCCTTATGGAATCTTAATAATTGGAATAAATTTGAGCTCAAAACTATGTTTGGCTATAGCGAAAAAATGGGTTGAGATACGATTGAGTATGGAAAATAGTTATTTTTTTCTATAAACACGAGGGTCTTGATCCTCGAAGCTCGACAGGATTTTAATTTGAGATGGGTTTTGTACTTGGATTTCAAAGGCGACTTGGCCGCTGCGTCCATAAAGATAATAGGTGTTGTGATTGATTTTGCGATAGTCTAAGTAATTATTCAGAGTCTCACAGACACCATTTGAGTAAAAAGTAATAGGATGATATGCACGCTTTTCATTAACCCATTGTCCTACAAGAGCTTCCTCTTCATAGAGTGTGTTGTCCACGATTTCTTCTTGGGTGCCAAAAGAAACAACGGCAAACTTAAGTAAAGATAAAAAAAGTAAGGTAATCAGTAAAGAAAAGCGACGTATGTGCTTTTTTGTGGGAACTAAACTTATCTGTGTTTTACTTCGTAGATTTTTCATCCGTCCAACCTTAACAGTTTGTTTAAGTACAATTAATACTCAGTATATAAACGTTACAAGTGTTTAATTATTGTTCTATCTTTAAAAGAAAATTATTTATATTTAAATTTATGCGGAAAAACTTTGCTTTTAAGTTAACTTATTAAGCTTTACTCAATTGCGCAATCGAAGTACTTTGCAGGCATCTTTTTATTCCTAAACCTCCTTAAAATCTATGTCTTTCAAGAACGCTGCATTTTTCTTAAAATATTTATTGCTCTACATAAGTATCTTGATGAATGCCTATGCTGTAGAAATGAAAAGTGGAGTAGATGAAAAGGGGATTACTCATGTGCGAGTTTGGGGCTTGGCTCAAGGTCCGGGAAATACATCTTCTGAAAGAGCCGAATGGCGTGTGCTTAAGGCTTTTGAAAAGCAATATCCCAACATTCGTCTGCACAATGCAGCGGGTTTAAATCTACCAGGAGTGGGGAACGAAAATGATGTAGGTCCTTTGTTGGCCATTTCGGGGGGTATTGCCCCAGATATTCTCTACGTAAATTTTCGAAAATCAGCCTCTTATATAGATAATGAATTTCTCTATCCATTAGATAAATATATTACGGAGTTCGCAAAAAATAATGGTGAAGAAAGTGTACGGCACCTGATTCATCCCGCTTTAGAAAAAGTTGTTAGAAGGCTTGGGCCTGTTGAAGGACAAAAAGAGAAAAAGACCTGGATGATTCCTGCCGATCCCTTAGTGATGACAATGATTTACCGCAAAGACTTATTTGCACGCAGTGGTTTAGATCCCAATGAAGCTCCCAAGAATTGGGTGGAAATGTACGAGGTTTGTGAAAAGGTTGTGGAAGCTGAACCGAGCAATTATGGAGTCTTCGCTACAGCTAGAGATGGGACATCGTGGAACTTTATGCCTTACCTCAGTAGTAGTGGGACTCAAGTGCTAGAGGAAGATGAAGAAGGTCAATGGAAAGCGAGTTTTGCCAAGGAGGAAGCGGTCGCCGCTTTAGAGTTTTATGCCAAACTTCATGCTGGATTGAGAAAAGATGGTAAAACTCGTGGTTTCGCAAGTTCAAACAAAAGCCATTTGAACGAAGGCAAAGTAGCCATAGCAATGACTTATCTCGGTGGTGATGAAATGGCGAAAGTTGATACCTCAGGAGCCCAATGGGGCTTTGCTCCCGTGCCAGAAGGGCCAAGTGGGATTAGCAGTGCAGAAATCAATGCTCGTATGTGGGGGATATTTCGCGGTCAAAAAGATAAACGTGTCCGCGATGCCGCATTTCAATGGTTGGCATTTCGCAAATCTCGAGAAGCGGTGAAAATCCGAGTTGATACTTTTATTGAAGCTAATGAAATTTCAGCAATTAATCCCAATTTGTTAGATCGTTTAGGGAGTGAATATGAAAAATATAATGTATTCATCAATCAAGACTTAAAAAAGCTTTATAAGAACCTGATTGAATCAGCCAATCCAGAACCCTATGGGACAAACTGTGATCTAGTTTATGATTACTTAGATAAACCTGTGCAACGCGCCATTTTGTGGGCACGTGAAGGTAATTTAGAAAGTAAATCTCCAGAGGTGATTAAGTCGACGCTCTTATCTTTTTTGCGAGAAGGGCAAAAGGACCTAGAGCGTGAGATGCTAGATGAATTACCCATAGAGGAGAGAAAGCAGCGTCGAATTGTGGCGACAATCGTCACTTTGCTTTTATTTTCTTTGTTTATTTTTACTTTTTATCGAGTCTTTAAAATTTTATCGCCTCAATCAATGAAGGGACGAGCTTGGAGTTTTAAGAAATATTGGCAGGCTTATTGCCTCCTCTTACCGGCCGTCCTTATTGTTGCGCTTTGGCAATACTACCCCTTATTGCGCGGCTCATTAATGGCTTTTCAAAACTATAAAATTGCGATTCCCATTATTGAATGGGTTGGTTTTGATAATTTTGCCGATGTCCTCTACGACGGCAATTTTTGGCATTCAATTTGGTTGACTTTTTATTACTCTTTTTTAGTTATTCTTCTCACCTGGTTACCTCCCTTGTTTCTAGCGGTTATGTTGGATGAAATTCCTCGACTTTCGGTTTTCTTTAGGGTGCTCTATTATTTGCCAGCTTTGATCTCGGGCTTGGTTGTGATCTTTCTCTGGAAGCAGTTTTTTGATCCCAGTCCTCAGGGGCTTTTTAATCAAATATTTGCATTCATGGGTGGTAGTCAGCAATTCTGGTTCGAAGATCCGCATTTGGCGATGTTATGCTTAATACTGCCTTTGGCATGGGCAAGTTTAGGCCCCGGTTGCTTGATTTATTTAGCGGCTTTAAAAGGAGTGGCACCCGATTTGTATGAAGCTGCGGAGATTGATGGCGCTAATTACTGGCAAAAAATTCGCCATGTGGTGATCCCAAAGCTTTGGCCTTTGTTAATTATCACTTTGATTGGTCAAGTGATTTTGAGCTTTAATGCGGCTGAAAATGTTTTAGCAATGACGGGTGGTGGCCCCAATGGGGCGACCAATGTAACGGGCTTGCTCATTTTCAAAAAAGCCTTTGTTTACACGGACTTTGGCCCAGCGACTGCCATGGCGTGGATTATGAGTTTGTTTTTGATTGGTTTTACAATTTATCAACTCAAAATCCTCTCGCGCCTAGAGTTTAAAACTACGGGGGATGACTAATGCCCATCCTCAACGAAGTTTCTCGAAAGTCATTTAAGGGAAGGGGACTGATTTTTAGTTTTTATCTACTTTTATCTATTGGCGCAATCAGCATGGTGTTTCCCTTTTTGTTGATGTTTTCGGGGGCAATGAAAGGTCAGTACAACTCTGGTCGACTTAATGTGATTCCTCGTTATCTCCATGATGATGTTGAACTCTACCGAGCTTGGTGCGAGAGCAAATACACAAAAGTTGACGATTTTAATGCTTCAAATCCATTGGCAATAATGGATTTTACTGATTTGCAGGCAGTTGATTTAGTTTCTGAAAAAATGATTTTGAAGTACTATCAAGAGTTTCGAGAAAATGAAAAAGCGCATCCTCTTAATTCTAAGCTTGGGCACGTGAATGCGAGTAATCAAAATTTACCCGAATTTGGTTTGGCATTTATTCAACATTTAGATAGTAAGTTTGGGGGGCTTAAGAACACCAATGAGGCCCTAAACTTGAATATGCCCAATTGGCAATCGATGGCGAGTGCCCTGATTCAACAGAATTTTTTCAATAAGAGTTTTACACAGAATGATTCACGTCTCATGCAGGAACTGCTTTCATATAAGCAAAGTATGAAAGAAGAAAACCTTTATTACCCCAGCATAGATGGTCAATTTCGTAGTCGCATGATTTTGCCTTTTACTGGAAATGACATTAAAAAAGTCAATCAGATGACAGGCTTAAGCATTAAGAAAATTAGTGAGCTTCACTTATTTCATAATCAGGGTAATGATTGGTATGTGAAACAAAGAGATAGTTTTGTTCGTCAGTTTTTGAATCCGCGTTACATCAATATGAAAAGCGGACAAGATCAAAACTTTCGTGAGTTTATTAAAAGTAATTTTCACAATAATCTTGAAGCTGCTAAAAAGGTTTATCCTAAGCTGAAATCTTTTGATAAACTTAGCTTAAGTCAAGAAATGCCCGAAGATGTTCAAGAAGCGGCACTATATGGTGCTTACATTGAGCGTGCTGCGAATTACCAGCAGATCATTTTGCGAGGTCCGCAAATCGAGTTTCAAAATTATTTATTAAAGAAGTTTGGTGATATAAAAGCGATTAATCATCATTTAGGAAAAAACTTTAGTTCAATTCACGATATCTCTATTCCTCAGTCTGCAATAGACTATGATTATGTGATTAAAAATACGAATCGTTTACGTTGGCAATTGGCGAGTATAAATGTTCGTTTTGTATTTAATTATTTAACTCAGCAGGGCCGGGCAGCTTGGGTCACGCTAGTGTTTTGCTTACTCAGTATCATAAGTGCGCTAATTGTTAACCCCTTAGCAGCGTATGCATTGAGTCGTTATGACTTGCCGAGTACTTATAAAGTTCTGATGTTTTTTATGTGCACCATGGCCTTTCCAATTGCGGTTACCCAGATTCCTTCTTTTTTACTTCTTAAGGAGTTGGGGATGTTGAATACCTTCTGGGCTTTGGTTCTTCCGACGATGGCGAATGGCTATTCAATTTTTATTTTGAAAGGTTTTTTTGACTCATTGCCTAAAGAACTCTATGAAGCAGCAGCTATTGATGGTGCAGGTGAATTTAGGATGTTTTGGCAAATAACTCTGAATTTGTCCAAACCTGTTTTAGCGCTTATTGCTCTGAATAGTTTTACGGCGGCATACGGTAATTTTATGTATGCTTTATTGATTTGCCAGGATGAATCAATGTGGACGATTATGGTTTACCTCTTTAAACTTCAAACGGAAGCTTCCCAAGCAGTGATTTTTGCCAGTTTAGTGGTGGCGGCAGTTCCAACTCTAGTGATCTTTTTAGCCTGCCAAAAAGTTATTATGAAGGGTATTGTAATTCCTTCCGAAAAATAATTGATTTGCACATATTCCCCCAATTGTATGATGGTGAACAAGCTTCCGCATAGACCTATTTAATAAGTAAAGCGGAAGAATTTTGGTAGATCACCGTGCAAGCAATAGATTTGCGCTTATTTTGTGCGAATTAAATTTATATGGAATGCAAACATGGACATAAAGAACGAAATTACTCGTCGCCGAACTTTCGCAATTATTTCTCACCCGGATGCTGGTAAGACAACTCTCACAGAAAAGCTTCTCCTTTACTCAGGAATGATTCGTACAGCTGGTATGGTGGGCTCACGTAAAGGTCAAAAAGCTGCGTCATCAGACTGGATGAGCATGGAACAAGAACGTGGTATCTCTATTACAGCTTCAGCGATGCAGTTCGAATATAAAGACTGCAAGATCAATATCTTGGATACGCCTGGTCACCAAGATTTCTCCGAAGATACTTATAGAACTTTGACGGCGGCGGACTCTGTAATCATGGTCATTGACTGTGCCAAGGGTGTGGAAGCTCAAACTCGTAAATTATTTGAGGCTTGTCGCCTACGTGGTATTCCCGTTATTACCTTTGTGAATAAGATGGATGCTTATGGTAAAGGCCCAATTGAACTGATGGAAGAAGTAGAAAGCGTTTTAGGTATTCCTGCTTCAGCACAAAACTGGCCAGTAGGTGCGGGTAAAGAATTCAAGGGTATAGCCGATCGAGTAAAGAATGAATTAAACCTTTACACAAAATCAGAAGCAGGTGGGGCAGCAAAACCTCATGTTGATTACATTGATGTTGCGACGGGTATAGGTAATGACAAAATTTCCGATCAAGAGTTTGATACTCTCAGGGAAGATCTGGAGTTGTTGGAAATGGCAGGTAATGAATTTTCAAGAGAATTGTACTTAGACTGTAAAGTGACACCGGTCTTTTTTGGTTCTGCGATTTATAACTACGGTGTGGAGCCTTTATTTGACGCACTTATCGAATTAGCACCTTCTCCTGCTCCTCGACCAGCCGACACAAATGCTGGTGAAGAAATAGAAATCGACCCAAATGAAGACTTTTCTGCCTACGTATTTAAACTTCAGGCGAACATGAACCCTAAACACCGTGACTGTATTGCCTTTATGCGTGTTAATTCGGGTGTGTATGAAAAAGATATGTCAGTTCTCCATCATAGGACAAAGAAAAAAGTCCGTTTGGCGGCCCCACAAGTTTTGATGGCGGCGAGTCGTGAAACTTTGGAAAATGCCTACCCCGGAGATGTAATTGGCATTGTCAATACTGCAGGTTTAGCGATTGGCGATACAGTATCGCATAAAGGTGGTTTCGAATTTAAAAAACTTCCTTACTTCCAGCCAGAGCTTTTTGCACGTGTCGTGCCCAAAGATTTAGGGAAACGTAAGGCAATTGATAAGGGACTTGCGCAGTTATCGGCAGAGGGAACAATTCAGCTCATGTATGAATTTAACGATACTTATTCTTACCCATTTTTGGCTGCAGTTGGACGTCTTCAGTTCGAAGTACTTCAACACCGCCTGCGCGATGAATATAAAGTTGATACACGCTTGGATATGCTTCCGTATACTTGTTCAGCATGGATTAAAGGCGATGCGAGTAAGTTTCAGGTGCCGTTTAATTCAAAATTAGTTCAAGATTGTTTTGACCGCCCCATGGTGCTTTTCTCTAATCCTTGGGAAAAAGATTACGCTCGTAAAGAAAATCCCGATCACGAACTTTTAGATTATGCCTAATATCTTAGAACTCGAGTTAAGGCAAGCGCTAGACGAAATCGCGCGTTTAGAAGTCCCAGAGCTCAAAGCAATTGTGTTATCGGCTTCTCAAGAGGCGATAGAACTCAATGAATCACAAACTAATCCTGAACGACTAAATTTTCTTCTCGAAGTTTTGGTTCAAAGTCTCCTGTACTATGGTGAGGCACTCTTAGATAAAATTAATGTTCTCGAGGGTGATGACCGACAGATTCTCTTCAACGAATGGAATAACAAGACTAAGAGTTTTGTTAAATATATTCGTATGCCTCATGACTTCCAAGATAAACTTGTGGAAGCCAATGAATCATTACTTTGGGATTGGGCTATTATTGCCGCGCAATCATTTGTGGGGGCAAATCCCTCTATAGAAATGAACCCTGAGTATGCCGAAGAACGCAGGGTAGAGGCCTTTGATTTGATGATGAGGATTGTAGCGAGAATACTAAATTTGCGAGCGTCGCAATAATCTTTTTGAGCTCCTTAAAGTTTGTCATAAATAATTGACTTTATGGAGCTCGGAGAACTTTCTTTTTGGCGTGCCTTTGCTAGCTTATAGAAAATATAATTTAGCAAAGAGATATCATGGATTACCTACCTCAAGCTCGTCAAGTTTTAGATATAGAATCTAAAGGGATTCAAAGCATTGCGGATCAACTCGATGAGCGCTTTAACCAATTTGTCAGTATTTGTTTAAAGGCTTTAAAAAATAAAAATAAATTGGTCTTGTCTGGTATAGGTAAAAGTGGTCAGATCGCACAGAAAATGGCCTCCACTTTATCGAGTACGGGTTCACGAGCCGTTTTCATCCATCCAGTAGAAGCAATGCACGGTGACCTAGGGATGATGTATGATGACGATGTTTTCATTGGTTTAAGCTATAGTGGAGAAACCGATGAACTTCTTAAAGTAATTCCCGCGGTTAAACGCCTCGGTTTAGAAGTCCTGTCTTTAACTGGCAATGTCGATTCAAGCTTAGGCCAAAGTTCATCTATTTCTTTACCCTGTAAAATTGATTCAGAAGCTTGCCCCTTCAACTTAGCTCCTACGACGACGACAACCGCGATGTTGGCATTGGGCGATGCACTTGCCATGGTGTTAATGGAAGTTCACGATTTTAAGATCAACGACTATGGAAAATTACACCCATCAGGTGCGATTGGGCGTGCCATTACTTTGACTGTCGAAGACTTGATGAGAACAGGTGATCGCGTTGCTGTAATTGAAGAAGATACTTTGGTTCAAGAAGCTGTTTTAGCCATGTGTAAAAGTAAAGGAGGTATGTCAATTGTCTCCAATGAAAGTAATGATTTACTAGGGATTTTTACTACGGGAGATTTGAAACGTGGGATCGCTAAAGACGTCGATTTTTTGAAACGCAAAGTCTCAGAAGTTATGGTAAAAAGTCCTACCAAGCTCTACAAAAGCCAAATGGCAGTAGATATTTTAGATATTTTACGAGAAAAAAATATTAATGCGATACCCGTTGTCGATCAAGATGATAAAGTATCTGGAGTGATAGATATACAAGATCTACCGAAATTTAAAGTTATGTAAATAAAGCAAGGGTGCGTCGATGGGCTTGATGGGCATGTTAGGGTTGGGAGATGATGAAAAATCAAATATCGCTAAATTTGAAAAAGGCTATTTACCCTGCGGCAAATGTCATAAAAAGATAGTCCTCGACGAACATGAACCACTCAATATGGTTCATTGCCCAAAGTGTAAAGACTTAAACTTAATTCCCTTAAAATTAGATCAGTGGTGGGTTTATAAGCCCATTGGTGGCGGTGGCATGGGAGCCGTATACCAAGCTCGTCATGTCGAAGACCCCGAGGTAAAAGGCGCAGTAAAAGTTCTTCAAGCGAATGAGACACGCCAAAATATTATTGACCTTCTTTTAGCAGAAGCGAAAATTGGCCACCAATTTGGTGAACATCCCAACCTTGCACAAGTTTTTGCTTATGGTCGCGATAATGGCAATGTTTACATGGTGATGGAGATGGTGGAAGGCATTCGCCTCGATCAACTTATAGGTATTCCTGGCGGTTTTAACGTTGAGTTAGCCATGTATTACGCCTTAGATATTCTAATTGCTTTACAACACATGTATACAACAGGCTACTTATACCGTGACTTGAAACCCGAAAACATCATTGTTTCACCTGACAATCAAATTGTCTTGGTAGATTATGGGCTTTGTATGGAGCTTATAGAAGCTTGGCAATATGATGGAGATGAAATTTTAGGTTCGCCGCTCTACATGCCCCCAGAAAGGATTAAGGGGCAGGGTGAAGATATACGTGCGGATATGTATTCTCTGGGCATGGTTCTTTATCACTTAATCAAAGGTGAAGCGTACTTTAGTGCGAAAGATATTATGAATATCGTCAAGAGCCAGATCAAGAATATGCGTTTGCAGACTGCTAGTAAAATGTCTGGAATTCCCGAAGATGTTCAAGTATTTGTCGATACACTCATTCGCATTGAAAGAGATGAGCGTTATGATTATTATACAACAGCTATGCAACAGGCCGTTGAGATTTTAAGTAATATGAAAGAGAAAAAATCTACCGATCCACGTGTCTTACAAAGACGCAAAACACTTTCACAATTAAATATTAATTAGGTAAAAAATGTACTGTACAAAAGTCAAAGAATTTTCTGATGCCTGTAATGAGGCTAATCCCGCAAAACCAATTGAAATGACGAAAGATGCTATCGCTTTTATTCGCAGCATGGTCAATGACGAATTAGATGAATTGGAAGAAGCAACTAATATTACTGAGCAATCCGACGCACTAGTTGATGCGATTTATTATATTTGTGATACGGCAGTTCGTCACGGGATGAACTTAGATCCACTCTTCGATATTGTGCACAGAGCTAATATGCAAAAAGTTGTCGATGGTAAAGTTATTCGTCGTGAAGATGGCAAAATTATGAAGCCTGATTGCTGGCAAGACCCTGCACCATTTCTTGATACAGAGGTTGATCGTCAGCAAACTGATGGTAGCTGGTAACACTACTGTAGTTTAGTCCAATTTGAGAAGGTAGGTCTGTTTTTAGCATTCCTATCTTCTTTTTTATTTTCAGGAGCTGGAGGACAAGTGGCAAGAAAGGCTTTGAGCTTTTTATAGGCAGTCATCATCTCTTCTGAATTAATGTTTTTTGAAAGATCGTTTTTCTCAAGTAAAACCTTAGCAGGTTGATAGAAACGGCCATCTCGATAAAGTTTATATTTTGCGGTTCTCGCAAACTGACCCGGTTTTTTATTCCAGTAGGGCTGATAATGACAGAGCACAAATTCTCGATCATCTCGCTCTTTTCCGAGTAAAGTCGGAAGAAAGCTTACACCATCAATTGGGTCGCTATTATTTAAAGTGATGCCTACTATGGCAGCTAAGGTAGGGTAGAAGTCGGTAAAATCGACTAAAGCATCAGTCTTAATACCTTTTAAAATCTTGTTTGGCCATGAAACGATAAGTGGGACATGAGTTCCGGCATCAAGCATCGATCCCTTAGCGCCTTTTACTTTTTGTCCATTCCAATTGGAAGTGATCTTGGGGTGCGTGCCATTATCTGCGGTAAAAATAATAATGGTATTCTCAAGTTGGCCAATACTTTTAAGTTTTGTTTGGATGCGCCCAACTAATTTGTCGGTATATTCGACCATCGCTACAAAGTTTTGTTTCTTAGCCTGCATATCTTTAGGTTCTTTGTTTCTTTCATGGCCTCGACTAGCGGAAGCAACTGTATCAGGAGATGGGATAAAAGGATCGTGGACTAGAACCATTGGGTAGTAAACAAAAAAGGACTGCTCTTGATTTTTATCGATAAAATCACAAATGAAATCAACAAATAAATCAGGTCCAAAAAGATTTTTATTAGTTTCTTTGCTTATAACTTCTCCATTTTTTTCAATCATGGGACTCCAAAAGCGTTCGCCAGCAGACTTTTTTTGCTGAGTTAACTGCCACAGGCAATATTCATCAAACCCAGCTTTATGGGGTCTGCTCTTGTCGTCATGGCCAGGAAGCGAATTATATAAGCCATTGAGTTGCCATTTTCCAGCTATGGCAGTTTTATAGCCATTTTCTTGCATGAGGTGGCCAAAAGTTTTGTCCTTTGGGTTCAAATATCCAAAGTGGGTGTAATTGCGGAAATTGTATTGGCCAGTCATTATCATAACACGCGAAGTGGTACAAATGGGTGTGGAATAGCAATGTTGAAATTGAACACCTTCATCGGCCATCTTATCTAAAACAGGTGTTTTATAGTCTTCTGCACCATAAGAGCCAAATGCTTCCCAGCTGACATCATCGGCCATGATGAGGATTATATTTGGTTTTTCCTTAGCTGAAACGATACAGATAAATGCAAATATGATAATTGTAAATTTTTTCAATAGCCGCCCTTTTTTTATTTTTACTACACTGTGAATGAGCAGGAGATTACTTGTGTTTTAAATAAATATTGTATAAAAATGATTTTTCGTGTAATTATTCCCAATGTAGCTTTGTACTAAATATGAACAAATATTTAATGACTCAAGTGGAGAACTAAATGACTAAATTGATAAATGCTTTAATATTTTTAATGATGCTAAGCCCTATTTATGCGGAAGCAAAGAGGCCTAATATCCTGTGGCTCTTTTCAGATGACCACGCTTTTCAGGCAATAGGAGCTTATGGTGGGCGTTTCGAGAATTTAAACTTAACACCAAATTTAGATAGCATTGCAAAAGAAGGCTTAGTTTTTGATAGAGCTTATGTTGGAAACTCAATTTGTGCACCAAGTCGTGCTACTTTGTTAACAGGTAAGCATAGCCACATAAATGGAAAAATAGATAACCGTGGTCCCTTTAACCATGACCAGCAACAGTTTCAAAAGATATTACAGAAAAATGGTTATGAAACGGCCATGATTGGTAAGATTCATTTGAGTGGTAAAATGCAGGGTTTTGATTACTGGGAAGTTTTACCTGGGCAAGGGAAGTACTGGGATCCCAGTTTTGTGACTGAAGAGGGAAAAACAGTTTATAAAGGTGAACATTCTACGGACGTCATCACAAAGAGAGCTTTGAACTGGTTGGAAAATGATCGTAGTGCTGATAAACCCTTTATGCTTATGGTGCATTATAAAGCACCTCATAGAGCTTGGCAGCCTACCACTCGTTGGAAAGAAAAATTTAGTGCGATGACATTCCCAGAACCCGATACGCTATTTGATGATTATAAAGGGCGTGGTACAGCTGCTAATGAACAAGATATGAGTATTGATATTACAATGCGTATGAAGCAGGATGTCAAGGCAGAGCAGCCCGAACGTCAAAAGGAACTAGCTGCACTTGATCCTAATGATAAAAAAGCTCTCATCCGTTTGAAGTACCAATGGTACATGCGTGATTATTTGGCCTGTATTGCTGGTGTTGATGAAAATATTGGTTTTATTTTAGATCATCTTAAAGCCAGTGGTCTTGATAAAAATACTATCGTTATGTATTCGGCTGACCAAGGTTTTTATCTTGGTGAGCATGGTTGGTTTGATAAGCGTTTGATGTATGAAGAAAGTTATCGTACACCTCTCATAGCTAAATGGCCCGGAGTCACAAAGCCTAGTACACGCAACTCTGACCTTGTACAAAATATCGACTTTGCAGAAACCTTTTTAGATATTGCAGGAATTGAAGCTCCAGAAGATATGCAGGGTGAGAGCTTGGTGCCAATTCTCAAAGGAGAGAGTCCTAGTAATTGGAGAAAGCATTTATATTACCACTATTATGAATACCCAGGAGCGCATAGCGTACGTCGTCATGAAGGCGTAAGTGGAAAACGTTTTAAATTGATTCGTTTTTATGGAAAAGATGTACCTAATGGGGAAGAATGGGAATTCTTTGATTTGAAAAATGACCCTAAAGAAATGACGAGTCAGTATAAGAACCCTGAGTATGCTGCGGAAATCGCAAAGCTAAAAAAAGAGCTTGCGAATTTGAGAGATAAATATGAAGTGGCGGAGCTTCCACAAAAAACCTCTTCAAAGAAAAAGAAGAAAAAGTGATTTCACAAATGCCGACATTTGGCGGCATTTTTCATTTAATAAGCTAAAGCACATTCAAGTTTTATAGGTTTTACATGAATTCTTTAATGAATTTTTCCAAGAACCTTGAGATAAAAGTAACTTTTCCTAAATGGACTGTGTATCTTCAGTGATGAATATTATATAAGCCTTAAGGAGTGTTAAATGCCCAAGTTACTTAGTCAGTTAATCTTATTACTGTTTGCTAGTCCCATACTGGCTCAATCTACTAGACCCAATATTATCTGGATCTTCTCAGATGACCATACTCAGAAAGCTATTGGAGCTTATGGGGGTATTTTAAAAACTGTTAATCCCACGCCCCATTTAGATCGTTTGGCTAATGAGGGGATGCTTTTTGAACGTAGTTATGTGGCTAACTCGATTTGTGCACCTAGTCGTGCCACACTCTTGACTGGTAAGCATAGTCATATCAATGGCAAAGTTGATAATATGGGCGGCTTTAATCACGACCAAGAACAGTTCCAAAAAATCCTTCAAAGAAACGGTTATCAAACGGCTATGATTGGGAAGATTCACCTCAATGGTAAAATGCAGGGTTTTGATTACTGGGAAGTGCTACCAGGGCAAGGAAGTTACTACAATCCAGACTTTATTACTGAGCAGGGAAAAACGAGTTACACGGGTTATGTGGCAGATATTGTAACAGAAAAATCACTAGATTGGTTAGAAAATAAAAGAGATAAAGATAAGCCTTTCATGTTAATGGTGCACCACAAGGGGACTCACCGCACTTGGATGGGAGCTCCGCGTCATGTGGGACTCTATGATGACGTGACTTTACCTGAGCCTGATAATCTTTTTGATGATTATGAGGGACGTGGTACAGCCGCACATAAGCAGGATATGTCTTTGAAAATCACCATGCGCCATGCAGGAGATTTAAAAATCCGTGATGAAGCTGAAAAGAAGCAGATGACGGAGCAGTTTAAAAAGATGAAGGGCAAACCTCGGGGCGAGCACGGTGCTTATTACCGTATGAATGCCGAGCAGAGAAAAATCTGGGACGCAGCTTATGATCCTCGCAATGATGAGTTCTATGCTAAGAACATTGAGAAAGGCACAGATGAGTGGGTTCGTTGGGCTTATCAGCGTTACGTGAAAGACTATCTTAGAACGGCTAAAAGTATCGATGATTGTGTAGGTCAAGTAATGGATTATTTGGAAAAATCTGATCTAGAAGAAAATACTATTGTTATTTATGGTTCTGATCAAGGCTTCTACTTAGGTGAACATGGCTGGTTTGACAAGCGCTTCATGTATGAAGAATCATTTAGTACACCCCTCATTGCCAAATGGCCTGGTAAAACAAAGCCCGGGTCTCGCAATTCTGACCTTGTACAAAATATTGATTATGCCGAAACCTTTTTAGATATGGCGGGCATTGAAGCTCCAGAAGATATGCAGGGAGAAAGCTTAGTTCCCTTACTAAAAGGTGAAACTCCCAGTGATTGGAGAAAACATCTTTACTATCATTACTATGAATACCCTCATGGTTCACATAGTGTTCGCCGCCACGAAGGTGTGTCAGGTAAGCGCTTTAAGCTCATTCGCTTTTATGGCATAGATGTTCCCAATGGAGAAGAATGGGAGTTTTTTGACCTTAAAAATGATCCTGATGAAATGCAGAGTCAGTATAATAACCCTGAGTATGCTGCGGAAGTCGCAAAATTGAAAAAAGAACTCGCAAACCTTCGTAAGAAATATGAAGTGACTGAAGTTCCTCAAGTAGATAAGAGGAAGAAGGAATAGCTTTTTGAATGCCGGTTTTTATACCGGCATTTTTTTTGTCTAGGATGATTTATTTTGTTTGGCTTCTCTAAGTTTATCTTTCTTACTCTTGCGTTTACCTTTTATCGGTCCCTTGGCTTTGGGAGCTTCGATAGGAGTAATTTCTTCAAAACCATCCACACGTTTTTTCGTCAATTTGATGCCGGCCTGTTTTTCAATCGTTTTGAACTGAGCTTCTGTAGCTGGGTTAATAAATGAAATGGCAACACCTTTTTTGCCTGCACGTCCCGTGCGTCCAATGCGGTGAACATAATCCATGGGTGAGCGTGGCAAGTCATAGTTAATGACGTGACTCAATTTACTGATGTCAATTCCTCTAGCGGCAATATCGGTCGCAATGAGAATCGGGAAATCTTTGTTTTGAAAGCGTTTCAGAACCTTGATGCGTTCTTCCTGGCTTAAGTCGCCATGAAAGTCTTCGGCCTGAATTCCTGCTTTTTTAAGTTTATTGGCTAGGTTAAATGCAGAGCGTTTACTGGAAACAAAAATGATCGTATGTTTCCAGTTCTCTTCTTTAAATAATTTTTGCAAAACTTGGCGACGTAAATTCGCATCAACTTCAATAAGGCGTTGCTCAATATTATCGCCCGTGATGTGGTCGCGACTAATGCGAAGTTCTTCCGCCTCATTTAGAAAATCTTCAGCTAGGGCCTGAACTTTTTTTGGCATAGTTGCAGAGAAGAGCAGATTTTGGCGTTTTTTGGGGAGTGCACTTAGCAAATCCTTTAGTTCATCTGCAAAGCCAAGATCGAGCATCTTGTCAGCTTCATCTAGGATCAACATTTCTAATTCAAAGAGCCGTACTTCTCCAAGTTTAATTAACTCAATGATACGACCAGGAGTGGCGATTAAAACGTCAAGCCCCATGCGTAATTGACGGATTTGACCATCAATATCTTCACCGCCAATGAGTGTGGTAGACTTGATATTTCGTAGAGAGAATTCAGCATAGCTATCAAAGGCATTTTTAACCTGAATAGCCAGTTCGCGAGTGGGGACTAATATGAGTCCTAGAATCGATATTTTTTTCTTTTTTGGTGGAAGGCTGTTGATTCGTTCTATCAGAGGAAATGAAAATGCCAGAGTCTTGCCTGTACCAGTTTGCGATTCAGCTAAGAGGTCTTTTCCCTCTTTGATAAGTGGAATCGCTTTGCTCTGAATGTCAGTAGCGTCAGTAAAGCCGAGTTTACTCAGTGCTTGATTGAGGTAATCAGGAAAATTTAGTTCATCGAATGGCATGTAAAACTCTTTGTCTATGATTTAATTAGAAAGATTAATAATACTTTTTCACCAATTTACAAAAAGCTTAGCTATAATAACAAATAACAATACTTTGAAGCTTAGTTTTAGGTCTTGGCATTTGACTTGGGTGGAGTTACTAAAGTACCAAAAGGATTGATTTGAGCACAAAAAAAGGAGCTCAATTTGAGCCCCTGTTGAATCTTAGTGAAGATTAATTATATCGTGCGCTGCAGTGCAACGACTTTTCCTTGAATATAGACTTCAGAAGGCTCATAAAATTGAGTCTGAAACTCTTCGTTGCAAGGACGAAGTTCGATTTTTCCATTAGTGAAATAAAGTTGTTTTACCGTGGTATCACCATTAACCATGGCGACAACAATATCTCCAGCATTGGCATTATCCTGTTGTTTGACAATGATAGAATCTCCATCGAGAATTCCCGCTTCGCGCATGCTTTCACCATTGACGAGAAGAGCAAAAAGTCGACCATCAGCACGTAGACCTTGGAAGGAGGCAGGGTCAATTTGAATTTCTCTTTCCACATTTTCTTCAGCCATGAGTGGCATGCCAGCAGATATGCGACCGAGTAGGGGAATGCTGAGCATGAAAGATAAATTGCGTGGTCTTGTTGTCGTATTAGTTACAGTCATACTGCGAGCCTTGCTGCTACGCGTTAAATAACCCTTTCTTTGTAATGCACGAACATGAGCAAAACTTGTAGCTGATTTGATATTGAAGCGCTCGGCAATTTCATAAATCGTGGGAGCCATGCCTTCTCGAGCCGTAAAGTCCTCGATGAAGTCAAGGGTTTCTTGTTGACGATCAGTTAAACCTTTCATAAATAAGTACCTTATATTAATTAGTTACTTTAAATTATTGACTAAAAATATAAATTGCAAATATTAAATAGCTTATTTTGTAAAGAAAGGCTTATTTTTATTAGCTATTGACTAATAAGAGCTAAAATACGCAACTTATAAGAATGTATGAGCAGGATATACTTAAGCTCTTGTCATGTAAGTAAGTAAATCACTTGAGTCGATTTTTAGATCTCTGGTGGAAAATATATCATCAAAATTATTGAAAGATTTTTTACTCTTTATCGCTGAAATATATTTGAATTCACGTTCATAGGTGGCATAGTTCAACTCGTTTTTCGGGCTCTTAGCTCAGTTGGTTAGAGCATCCGACTCATAATCGGACGGTCGCGGGTTCAAGTCCCTCAGGGCCCACTTGAAAGACAGGCACTTACAGAGATGTAAGTGCCAGACTGTTGATAAACCCCCGTTTTTGTAACGGGGGTTTTCTTTTTGTACAGAAAAGCAAATATTTTATAATTTCAACAAAAGGTTCTTACAGTATGTAGAAATGTCTTGCAGGAGCTTGTTGGTGTTTTCTTGAGTGAAATTCTGCGTTCATCAAGAAATGCAGTGCTCCTTTACGAAGCGATAGCAATTTTCTTCATATTTTGGCATGCGGCGGCTAAAAGACACTGCTCTTGAACCTTTTTAATTCCACGCAATTTCGCATAACGGTGACCGTGTAATTGCTTTGAGTCAGCGAAACTCCTCTCCACGGTTTCCTGCCTTCGTTTATATAGGATTTTACCTTCTGGTGTGAGTCGGTTTTTCTTGATGCACTCTTTTTGATCCTCCCAGATATGTCGTGTGACGATCTTTGTGTGATTCGCACTTTTTGTACACTGGCTTCGCAATGAGCAGTTGGTGCAGGTTTTAGGGTTTGAAGCATATTCGCGGAAGCCTTCGCGAGTGGTTGTTCGATAAGGAAGTACCTGCTCTGCCGGGCAGGTATAGCTATTGTCTGTAGAGTTGTAAATGAACTGACTTTTCCGGAAATAACCTTTAATATGGTTCGGGCGTCGATAGCTTATCACACCGAAAATATCTCGATCCACAAGTCCTTTGCAGATTCCCGCGGTGAAATAACCGGCATCTAAACCAACAGCTTCGACATTAAAATTAAACCGTTCAAGTTGGTGATCCAAGCGCTTGAGATACGGGATACTGTCGTGAACATTTCCCGCGGTGACAAAACTGTCAGTGATAATATTAAACTTCCCATCGACAGTCCTGTGATCTAGATAGAAAAAGCCTTTGGGTTTACCATCCCTGACCATATAACCACTGTCTGGATCAGTGGTGCTGATCTTCGTTTCTTTAATCACCGGGCTACTATCTTTTTTTTTGAGAGGCTTCTTATCATTTTGAGCTCGATCTTTCGCGATATCTTTATTGAGAACATCTAAATAATCTCGAGTCGACTTCTCAACGTCTTGCTTATCAAATTTATTCTTATTGGCATTAGCCTTTAAGTGAGTAGAGTCGGTATAAAGGTGCTTTCCATCGACAAGCTTACGCTCCATAGCTAAGAGAACGATCTCATCGAATATTTCTTGATAAACATTGCTCTCTTGAAAACGACGGCGACGGTTTTGGCTGATGGTTGAGTGGTGCGGAATTTTATCCTGTAAGTTATAACCAAGAAACCAGCGATAAGCCATATTCATTTCTATCTCACGAATGAGTTGACGCTCGCTGCGAATACCAAATAGATATCCAATAAAAAGCATCTTAAAAAGAACGACTGGATCAACGCCGGGACGACCATTTGTTGGGCAATAGAGGTGTGCCACCTTGTGGTGAATGAATTCAAAATCGACAATGGAGTCGATCTTCCGCAAAAGGTGGTCTTGCGGAACTAATTGCTCAAGGCAAACGAATTCAAACTCGGACTGTTTTGACTGTTTTTTAATCATTAGTCAATATAATTTAACCAATAAAAAAGTCCTCCACACGGGAGGACTTTGTCAACAGTCTGGCACTTACAGAGATGTAAGTGCTTTTTTTGTACCTAATTATCTGCATATCCGCCTTTTATGATGGTTCGTGTCTAAAGATCTGATGGGCGTCAATATTAAGCGGGTATAGTTCTAGGCAATGATTCGTAAATAATTGATATCTAAAAGAATATAATCCTTTGGAGTGTTAAGCTTATAGAGGAGCATAACACTTAGGTAATTATTCGTGGGTAATAATTTCTGACTTTGTAGATTATTTGACAGAGAAGGACCAAGTTGGTCCAGAGCTGATTCCATCAGGGTAGATAGCGTCGACGCGCCAAAAATACTTCTGTCCTGCTTGTAGTAAGGGGCTAGGACAAATATTACTAGCACTGAGTTCTCGAATGAGTTTAAGCTTTGTGGGGCTCGTGCCAAAGTAGACTTTATGACTACTGGCTTGGTAAGCTTCGAGAAACATTAGATCAACTTTGAGACTGGTGACTTCTCCTTGGTCTAAGGGGATAGCTTGAGAGCTTTTTAAGCTTTTGTATCCAGGTATCCAGTACTTGGTACTTTGACTCTGATAGGCGCCAATATCCATAGTTTTTTGAAGTTCTTTGAAAGTATTGAGTGAAGTGTATTTACTAGGGTTTTCCTGTGCTAGGATATTTTTGCCTACAGCAATAAGGGGGCTCTTTAATTGTGGACGAAAATCTAGATTTTGGGGATCTCGCAAATATTTATAAGCCGCACCAGCTTCTTTCATATTATGGTCATGGACTCCTGGTAAGACATTATAGTTTAAGTCTTTGAATAGGCGAACTCCATTTTTATAGTTCTCCGTTCTCCTCTCAATTATGCGAAGGTCCCAACTACGGTGACTAATATTTGCCAGGTTATTACGAATGATTGAGTGTTCATTACCCATTATACCATGCATGGCTTTGAAGCCTTGAATACTAAAATTGAAGGGTTCATTACTGGGGTCAGGGAAATAGTTACAGCTAACAATAGTATTATTAAAAATGAGGTGACGGTCACCTTTAACTTGACTGGGCTGAGTATTCCATATGACGTTAAATGCATAGAGGCCATCGCCATAGACAGAGCCATCTTTTTGGAAAACGTTCATACCATGATAATCAAACCTGACACCTTGACGATTGCAGTCGTGGACCCAGTTGTGACTAACGATGGCACCTTTTTGAACTTTGGTACCAACATTGATACCCGAGCCATCATGTTGAAGGTTCCCAGCATCAAAAACGCGATTATACTGGATTGTGCACGAATCTTCAAGAGCTCGTATTCCTTCTGAGTTCCCGGTTTTAGACAGAGTGCAATGACGTATAGTGCTACCTTTGCCAATCATCACCGATCCTGAGCCACCATTAGTGTTGACATCCCATTCAATATCTTCAAATAAACAGTTTTCGACTAAGGTATTTTCACTTCTAAAAATAATGGGTGCATTGCAACGAGAGAAAATACAATTAATAATTTGATTGTTTTTGCCACCGAAAAAAGAGGACATTTGATTGTTTGTATTTCCATTAAAAGCAGTAAACCAATCAAACTTACCTAGCACATATTTATTGTCACTTAAGTAGTCAAAACGACAGTTTTTAAACTGAATATTCTCGCAGGACTTTACGTTGTAGCCAGCTGCAAAAAAATCGATATTTTCAAAACTGATGTTTTTTACATTGCTTAATTCCAGCATGAAATCAACTTTACGGGTTGTGAACTTGAGTTGGTCTAGGCTTTGTTTGTCCTTAGCTTTGTAATAAAGGAATTTCTTATCCTTGTCATACCACCATTCATTATTTTGGTCGAGAGCGGCTAGACCATAAATATAATAAGCAGTGTGCTGATGGAGTTCAGGAAGACTAATTCCCTGACTGTTGTAAGAGAAATGATCTGAACCTACTTTGTGCTTTGTAATAGGTCGCGCCCATGTTAACCAATGGCCGATATTGAGTACGGCAATGGAATTAGTGAAATCTAAACCTGAATCCGCGAGGCTTAAAGTACTGTCGCTCTCTGAGTAACGACTATCGCCTTCATTAAATCCATTTTTATCATGTGATTTAAAAGAGTCGTCGTAGGCTAGGCCCAGGCGACTTTTTCCAGTGGCTTGGCCTGATTTATAACCTCCATTTAAACTGCGCATTCCTTGAGTCATGCGCCATATTTTTCCATTTTCAAAAGTGGCATTTGGCCAACGTGCTAAGTATGAGTATTGCTCATTAACAAAGAGTTGCCATACGGGGCTTTCAACTGGAGTTCGATAGATATTGTTTTTATAGTGTTTCCACTGTGGCGAAAGTTCCTTTGTGCCGTCAATAATAACCTTTTCGCCAGGGTAGGCTGCAATGGTGATTTTTTTATCGGAATTCTTGACTTGGATAAGCTCTTGGTATTTACCCTCGCGTAAATAAATTGTCGAGCCTTCTGGGGATTTCTCGATTGCAGTGGCAATTGACGAATAAGGTTTTTCAATAGAGCCATCACCATTCGCATCAGTATGGAGCTTAACATAAATGGCTTGCTCAGTTAATTTAGGGAGAGGCTTATATGTTGTGGGACTAGGTGCGTAAGTCTCTTTATTTTTGGGGCTTTGATGGCATGAACAAAAAAGAGCTATGAGTAAAGGAAAGAATTTTATCATTTATGAATCCTAATGAATGGGACGAAGACGAATAGATTTTAATTTAAATAGTGACTTATGATTTGCAGAAGTTTTTCTTAAAGAAATGCTATAATTTCCAATTTGGTCAAGCTCAACTTCTCCTAAAGATATTTCTTCAAACTTAGCCCACTTACCAGTGTTTGATGACTTAGCCTTCAAAACTATATCATTTAATTTGACTTCAAAATCATTTTCGGGCCCATTAAGAGAACTACTTAGCAATACTTCGTATTTTCCTGGAATAACAATTTCTTGATTCCACCTTACGCTATCCTTGTTAGAGTTGAAAGAGCGTAGAGTTTGAGAGTCTTTTTCATAAACGATACTTTTTCCTTGAATTCTTGCTGAAGTTAAAGCTAGGTTGATGTCATTGCTGAATGACTTTTCATTCTTTGCTACCTTCGCAAAAGAAAGACTATTGGGCTCAAATTCGAGTACTACGACTGAAGAATTGTGATCATAAGCTTCTTTAGGGACGGTGATATTGAAACTTTGTGATTCTTTTTCAAAAACAAGAGCTTCCTCAGGCTTATTAAAAACGTAAGCTTTGTGAATCGTGCCTTCTAGGCCTTCAATTGTGAGTTTCTGATTTTTAGGCCAATCAAAAACATGCAGAAAGAGTGAGTTGTCTTTTTTAAGCACGCGGCCCCAAGAAGGTGTTTTAACCGGAGCGTATTCAGTTTCATAGAGGGTCTTAGCATGAACCTGTGTCCATGCACCCATTTGCGCTAAGCGATCAATGCATCCGTCAGGAAAAGTCCCTTCAGGTGTGGGACCCACATTAAGTAAGAGATTTCCTCCCTTTGAATTTATATCGATGAGCTTTTGAATCAGAGTTTTAGAACTTTTCCACTTTGTATCGTGAGCTTTATAACCCCATGAGTGATTGATCGTCCAACAGGCTTCCCAGTAGTAATCGAGTTTTTCTCCCGGCGTTTGGTTTTCAGGAGTACCAAAATCATACTTAAATTCTTTTCTCTTAGCGACGCGATTATTGATGATCGCATTGGGTTGGATTTTACGTAAGAAATCATAGAGGTCTTTGCCATCTTCCATAGTCCAAAAGTCATTCCAGTCGCCATCAAACCAAAAGATTTGTGTGTCGTAGCGATCCACGAGTTCTTGAAGCTGATTTTTCATGTACTGGACATATTCTTTCTTTTTCTGTGGTGATACCATCTCGATTTTAGCCCATTTATTCCAGTGTCCTGTGACGCCTTCAACCGGCTTTTGAGAATCGTGATGCCAATCAATTGTCGAATAATAAGTTCCAAATTTAAGGCCGTATTTTTTGCAGGCCTCACTAAGCTCTCCCAATAAATCGCGATCAATTCCTGCCGTGTCTTTAATATCGTACTTTGTGTATTGGCTATCCCAGAGACAAAAACCTTCGTGGTGTTTGGTCGTAATGACCATGTATTTCATGCCGGCGTCATATGCAGCTTTGGCCCAAGCATCGGCATCAAATTGATCTGGATTAAATTGCTCGGCTACTTTCACATATTGTTCTTTGGGAATGTCTGCCTTTGCTTGGATCCATTCTGCATAAAATTCCATTTTTTTACCTTGCCAAGATCCCTTCAAAACGGAATAGGCTCCCCAGTGAATGAACATGCCAAATTTGGCATCGTTAAACCATGCCATTCTTTGATCAAGGTCTTTTGTAGCCATGTTATGTTCTAAGGCGTAGGTGCTAACTGTCATTAAGCATGTGATAGCTATAAGGAATTGCTTCATGTTCTTCTCTTACTTTGTTTAATAATTGATCTTGCTTAGAGAAGCGATATAAAAATTAACTTGTTACTGGATATATAATTTTTTTTTATTGTGCATAAAAAAAGGCGCCCCATTTGGGACGCCTTTTTTATCAATCAGTTAAAACTGATTACATCATGCCGGGCATTCCGCCCATGCCGCCAGGCATTCCGCCGCCGTGGTGATCACCACCGCCGCCAGCAGGAGCTTCTTCTTTGATGTCAGTAATCAGACATTCAGTAGTAAGAAGAAGACCAGAGATAGAACCAGCGTGCTGTAAAGCAGAGCGAGTTACTTTCTTAGGATCAATTACACCAGCTGCAAGCATGTCAACATACTCATCAGTAGCTACGTTGAAACCGAAGTTACCTTCGCCTTCGCGTACTTTAGCAATGACAATTGACGCTTCGCCAGCTGCATTGTTAACGAGTTGACGGAGAGGAGCTTCACAAGCACGTGCAATGATAGATGCACCAACGGCTTCGTCGCCAGAAAGTTCGATACCAGCTACTGCAGCTTGTGCACGGATGTATGCAACACCGCCACCAGCAACAATACCTTCGTCAACAGCTGCACGAGTTGCGTGAAGCGCATCGTCAACGCGGTCTTTCTTCTCTTTCATTTCAGTTTCAGTTGCAGCACCAACGTTGATAACAGCAACACCACCAGCGAGCTTCGCAAGACGCTCTTGGAGCTTTTCTTTGTCGTACTCAGAAGTTGACTCGTCGATTTGAGCTTTGATAAGCTTAACGCGACCCATGATTTCAGCTTGTGCGCCTTTACCATCAACAACAACAGTGTTGTCTTTGTCAACGATAACGCGCTTAGCAGAACCAAGATCATCAATAGTTACGTTCTCAAGCTTCATACCGAGGTCTTCAGTGATGCACTTACCACCAGTGAGGATAGCAATGTCTTCGAGCATAGCTTTACGACGATCGCCAAAACCAGGAGCTTTAACAGCACAAACATTAAGAGTGCCACGGAGCTTGTTGATGACGAGAGTAGAAAGAGCTTCGCCCTCTACGTCTTCAGCAATGATAAGGAAAGGCTTGCCAGTCTTGCTTACTTCTTGGAGAAGTGGGAGCATGTCTTGGAGGTTGCTGATTTTCTTTTCGAAAATGAGGATGTAAGGATCTTCGAGGATCGCTTCACGTGACTCAAGGTTAGTTGAGAAGTAAGGCGAGAGGTAACCTTTGTCGAATTGCATACCATCTACAACGTCGAGAGTTGTTTCGATAGTTTTTGACTCTTCAACAGCGATTGTGCCGTCTTTACCAACTTTATCCATAGCTTCAGCAATGATGCTACCGATTTCGTCGTCGCCGTTAGCAGAGATCGTAGCGATCTGCTTAACTTGATCATTAGTTTCAACAGGAGTGCTGATGCTTTCGAGTTCTGCAACCATTGCAGCAACAGCTTTGTCAATACCACGCTTGAGGCTCATTGGATTTGCGCCTGCAGTTACGTTCTTCAGGCCTTCACGGTAGATTGCTTCAGCAAGAACTGTAGCAGTAGTTGTGCCATCACCAGCGAGGTCAGCAGTTTTTGAAGCAACTTCGCGAACCATTTGAGCACCCATGTTTTCGTAAGGGCATTCGAGTTCGATTTCTTTAGCTACAGAAACACCATCTTTTGTGATGTGAGGAGTGCCAAAGCTCTTGTCGAGAACGACATTACGGCCTTTTGGACCAAGAGTAACTTTTACTGCTTTAGAGAGCTTCTCAACACCAGCGAGGAGCTTACGACGAGCATTCTCGTCAAAAATTAATTGTTTAGCCATTTGTAACTTTTCCTAAAATTATTTTACTACTGCGAGGATGTCGTTCTGGTTAAGAATTTTGTATTCTTGACCATCAGCTTTAACTTCCGTGCCACCGTATTTAGAGACAATCACTGTGTCGCCTTCGGCAACGTGGAAAGTGATTTCTTTACCATTAGCGTCAATGCCACCAGTACCGAGGGCAATAACTTTGGCTTCTTGTGGTTTTTCTTTAGCAGAATCAGGTAGGATAATTCCACCCACGCTTACTTCTTTTACTTCGATCTCTTGAACGAGAACGCGATCACCTAGAGGCTGAATGCTCATAGTTGGTTTTCTCCGTATTTAGGTTTTGGTTAGTGTATAAGGAAAGCTGACTCCCACAGAGGAGTCAGCAGATTTGTAGCTTAAACGAAGTCGGCGTCGATGATGTCGTCGTCTTCTTTTTTCTTTTCAGAACCAGCTGCGCCAGCGGCTCCGGCAGCACCTGCCGCTCCGGCTGCGCCAGCGGCATCAGCACCTGGAGCACCCATGTACTGACCGAGTTCTTGGAGGCGAGCTTCAAACTTCTCTGTGAGTTCTTTGATCTCAGCATAGTTGTTTGCTTCACAAGCTTCTTTGATTTTTGCGATGTCCGCATCGAAAGACTCTTTAACGTCCGCAGGGATTTTGTCGCCGAGTTCACCGAGTTGTTTTTCGACTTGGAAAACTAGACCTTCTGCTTTGTTTTTAGTTTCGATGTTTTCACGTAACTCTTTGTCTGCAGCTTCGTTATCTTTTGCATCGTTAACCATGCGTTCGATTTCTTCTTCGCTTAGACCTGAGTCAGGCTTAATAGTGATGTGCTGTTCTTTGCCAGTTTCTTTATCTTTCGCAGAAACTTTTAGGATACCATTGGCATCGATATCGAAAGTTACTTCGATTTGTGGGACGCCACGAGGAGCTGCTTTGATTTCGTCGAGACGGAAATCACCAGTTTTCTTGTTTTGATTAGCCATTGGACGCTCACCTTGGTAAACGACGATGTCTACTGCAGTTTGGTTGTCAGCAGCCGTTGAGAAAGTCTCAGACTTCTTAGTAGGGATAGTTGTGTTACGCTCGATAAGTGCAGTAAAAACACCACCCATAGTCTCGATACCAAGTGAAAGGGGCGTTACGTCGAGAAGAAGAACGTCGTTCACGTCACCAGTGAGTACACCACCTTGGATTGCTGCACCAAGTGCCACACATTCGTCAGGGTTTACACCGCGGTGAAGATCTTTACCGAAGCGCTCTTTTACGGCTTCAATAACTTTAGGCATACGAGTCTGACCACCAACCATGATGATTTCGTCGATGTCGCCAACATTAGCACCCGCATCTTTCAAGCAAGCATCTACAGGGAGGATTGAACGAGTTACGAGGCTATCAGTGACTTCTTCAAGTTTCGCACGTGAAAGTGTGAACTGTAAGTGCTTAGGACCAGTTGCATCAGCAGTGATGAATGGGAGGTTGATGTCAGTTGACTGAGCAGTAGAGAGTTCGCATTTTGCTTTCTCGCCTTCTTCTTTAAGACGTTGAAGGGCGAAAGCATCTTGACGAAGGTCAATGCCGTTTTCTTTTTTGAATTCTTCTACGAGCAGGTTGATGATTGATTCGTCAAAGTCATCGCCACCGAGGTGAGTGTCACCATTAGTTGCTTCTACTTCGAAAACACCATCACCTAGTTCGAGTACAGTTACGTCGAAAGTACCGCCACCAAGGTCATACACACAAATTCTTTGATCGTTGTCTTTTTCAAGACCGTAAGAAAGTGCCGCAGCAGTTGGTTCGTTAATGATACGCTTTACATCAACACCGGCAATTTTACCAGCATCTTTTGTGGCTTGACGCTGAGCATCATTAAAGTAAGCTGGAACAGTGATTACCGCTTCAGTGAGAGTTTCACCGAGGTAAGCTTCTGCATCGCGCTTGAGTTTAGCAATAATTTTTGCAGAGATTTCTGGTGGTGAGTAAACTGTGTCGCCAACTTTAATATGAGCATCACCATTTTTTGCTTCCACAACTTCGTAAGGAACAAGCTCGATTTCGTGCTTAACTTCAGCAAATTTACGACCCATGAAACGCTTCGCAGAGAAGATTGTGTTCGTTGGGTTAGTTACTGCCTGACGTTTTGCAGTTTGACCTACAAGTTCTTCGCCATTTTTTGTGAATGCAACAACAGAAGGAGTTGTTCTGTGACCTTCTGCGTTAGGGATTACTGTGGCTTCGCCATTTTCCATGACGGCCATACATGAGTTTGTTGTACCGAGGTCGATACCGAGGATCTTAGCCATTTTTATTTCTCCGTTAGTTTTAAATTAATTGGAACTGTGCCCATTAGAGGAGAACTTATGCCAAGATTGTTGATCAGTCTTTAATCTATTGTTTTACATATATTTATAAAAATAATAAAAATCCATTTTGGTTTCGCCTTAGCGTATGCGTGTCAGCTTGGCGCACTGTGCCAAGCTCATGTCCTAGCATTTTGCTACAGTGAGTGGCTCGTGTTTACTCTCTTAGCTCAGGGAAGCTAGTGTATAGAGCAGGGAGACTTTCTCTAGTTTGTTTAATAAGGTGCTTATGTAAAACTAAGTTTTGACTGTTCACACATTCTCCTAGATCAGTTAAGACTTCGCCCCAAGGATTAATAGCTAGAGAATGACCATAGGCAGTAATGCCGCTTAATGCATTCTGACCACATTGCGCTGAGCCTATGACATAAGACTGGTTTTCTATGGCTCGGGCACGCATCAAGACTTCCCAATGAGCTTCGCCAGTCTTTTTTGTGAAAGCAGCTGAATTAATCATCAGGTCACAGCCCGCATAATTCCTCAGAAATTCAGGGAAGCGAAGATCATAGCAAATACTAATGCCAATAGACCAACCTTTGATTTTGACAATGCAAGGTCCTGAATCGCCATGTTCATAGATCTCTGTTTCATCGATGGCTTTCTTACCGGGTGTGAAAATTTGAAAAAGATGAGTTTTTCGATATACCTCGAGCAATAAGCCCTCATCATCAAAAATGAATGAACTATTGAAGATTCTATCTCCATCCCTTTCCGCGAGACCACCCCAAATGACGGCGATCTTATTATCTTTTGATAGAGCTCCGAGTAAATTAATCCACTCTATGCGAGTTTTCGCTTCAGCATGAGTAATATCTTTTTTTGCCCAAAGCAGGGCACATTCAGGGAAAATAATCACATCATTTTGTTCTTGAGCGGCATCTTTAATGAATTTACTTGCTTGTATTAAATTCTCCTCTAGTACTGGAGTCGAGGACATCTGCACGAGACAAACTCGCAATTCTTCATTATTAACTTGGTGCATTTGGTTAAGGCTTATTATTTATTTGCTCAAAGGTGTTTTCTAAAGTGGTCTGAATTTCGACACACACTTGTTTCAAGCTTAAATCATTAGGCTCAATGTTATTTTTTCTAATAAATGCTTTCCACTGAGTTTGCTTAGTTTTATTGCCGTAAAAGTATTCAGTTAATGATTTGATACCTTCAGGGAACTTTGTTTCACGTCTTTTGAAGGTGGCTGTTATCGCTTCAATAAGAATTTTTTCATCATAAGCAAATTTCGTAGTGATCATCCATACATCATAGAAATCTTTCATTCTGCTATTGGTAATATCAAGACTAACCATCGCCTGTAGTTTTTCTGGATAGAGTCCCGTTGTTTCTGTAAATTGGTGTTGACCAATTTTAGTTAAACAGACAGATAAACTCTTTTTGTAGCTATCCAGGTTTCATCTAATTCCATAAGAATAGCGGACGCTAATCTAAGCAGTGAAGCTTCATTTGGGAAAATAGACACGGTTCTAGTTCGCCTTAGAATTTCTCGATTCTGTCTTTCAATCATATTGGTGGTTCTCAGTTTTGTCCAACAAGAACGATCTAAATCAAATACAGAAAAGCCTTCAGGAAGTGCGGATTCCATCCATTCAGATAATTGAGAAGCACTGTTTTCATACTTTAAGCAAGTAAGCTTTAAAAGTCTTTCGGCGTCCTGTTTTGAAGGGGTATTAAAGATATCTCGAATGTCTTGTGCAACTTCTGAACGCATCGCTTTCTTAGGCACATAAGCCCCCGCATTCTGCTGTAAATGAAATTGACACCTCTGCCATGGGATTGACCCAAAGACAGTTGTTAAAGCGGCTTTCAGTCCCGAATGACTGTCGCTCGTGATCATCTTAAGACCATGAAGTCCTCGAGCATTCAATGATAGGAAAAAGTTTCTCCAATGAACCTCAGCTTCACTTAAAGAGACACTTGTACCTAAAACTGAGCGTTTTCCTGATTCATCTATCCCATAAGCAATTAACAAAGCACAATCTCGAACAGTCTTATCTACTCTAACTTTTTCGTATCTCGCATCCACCAAAAGGTAATGATATTTCCCTAAAGGACGGTTACGCCACTTTTCTAAGCTTTCATCTAGCTCAGATACAACTCGTGACACCTGTGATTTACTCACGGAAAGACCACACATTTTCTCTAGAAGTTTCGTGACTTTTCTTGTCGAAGTTCCCTGAATATAACTCTCGGCCATAGCTGTCATCAAAGCTCGCTCACTTCGTAAGCCTTTTTCTAAAGAACTTGGATAAAAATCGATTTCACCTCTGACTTGAGGAATGTTGAGCTTCATTGCTCCAAGTCGAGTGTTTACGGTTTTGTTTTTATAGCCATTAGCATAACCTAAGCGATTTTCATTGCGTTCATATGGAGCAGCATCAAGAGAATTACTTCTCTCTACTTTCATCGCTTCATTTAGTAATACTCTCATAGCTTCAAGCATTCCGCTTTCGCCGTTTTCTGTGACTTGGTGGATCATTTCTAATAAGACACTACTGTTCTCGTGTGTAGAGTGGTGCATAATAATTCCTTGTGGGTTGTTTTGGTGCAACACCACTCTGCATCTTCTTTACCCCGAGTTACAAACAACTTCCTCAATTTCGCTCCGACGAGAAAGTTCCCATTCTCGCGAAGTCTCGGAAGCTATTCATAACTCTTAAAGTAGAGCTATAGCAGAATTTACAGAAAATTTGGGACACTACCTTTTTCTGCAATAACGGTTTCTTTGTTATAGACTTTTAAGTTTGGCGCAGGGAGTTCATCTATTAGAATTGTGTAGTTAGTTTCGATTGCATAAGGAGTAACCACATCACCAGTGCCAATATCTATTTGAATCGGTATGGGGATATTTCCAAGATTTGATTTTAATGTGATACGTATACCTTGGTATTCTTCCACTTCTTTAATCGTGAATGCTCTAATCGTACTGGAATCAAATTCCATGGCGTCATCTACAGGGACATTAACATCACAAATTTCTGCAATTGCCCGTTTGATGCTCTCTTCATCTTTATCACCGCTGATAAGAAAGTCAGCGTCTTTAGTAGGACGGAACGTATCGTTGCACCACATGAAGAATAGTAAACCACCTTTGAGTGTGATCCTATTTTTATGTTCTGTTAAACTCAGTCTGTATAAGAATCTTTCCAGTGCATATCGAGTGTGGATAGCATTGGGGTTAATGCCAATATCTCGAGCAATATTTCTTAATCGCCTTTTTACTGATTCTACACGATTGTTTTCAGATAATGGCATTAAATAGACTCCATGTATGGCATCATAATATTCATCATTTTACACTTTATCGCATATTCAGCAATTTCTTTACGAGTAGTTTTTTTAAGACGAATAGATTCCTTTAGTGCTTCCAGTGCTACATCAAGACCAATTTTATTTCTATGTTTGAAACAGTCCACTACTGTTTTGCTAAGGCTGTAAACTTTGATACCAATGTTATTAACCATATGATTTTCTATTCCCAAATTATAGATTTCTTTTGTTGGGTGAATGACTTTGATGTTATAATCGCAATTGTTGTTTCGCTTTATCCCTCTAGGTAGACTTACCCATTGAGAGTAGGGTATTTGTGTTCCAATTCCATGAAAGTCTAGGGAAGAAATAAGGCAGAAGACAGCTTTAGGGTTTCTTTTTGTTAGTTCAATGTAGCTGGTGTATTGATCCTCGATTACTTCAGAATATTGATACATTCCACGAGAAAGTTGATTGATTACGCCTTCATCTCTAAATTGGTACATCATACGCTTAGATATTCCTGCTTTCAGAATATCTTTTGTAAAGTGAATTCCATGTTGTGTCTTAAGGAATTTGATGGCTTTAGAACGTTCCATAATTACCTCTCGTAATAGTTTTACTACATTTGTTATTATTTGTAGTTAATTTATCTCGTTTGTGATAAATTAACTACATTTATTATTATTTGTAGTTGTTTTGTTACGTTATTTGCTGGTTTTTATATATTTACGCGCGTGATTATATCCATTTATCACATAAGAGTTATGCAAAACCCGGCATAGATGCAAGCATATTGGCTAAGTAATCTAATGGGAATCTCTATTTTGATCTACTGAAGCGTGTTCTTTTATAAGGATTTCATTAATTTTGATGGCCATCAAAGATGTAATTTAGTTTTGCAAGCTTTTTTGCTGTTTTCCATAAATCATATACCTCTACTCAATGCTCTCTTAGAAGCTTGAATTGTTGATACTTTTTATAATTTTTTTTGAAATGTCTTTTTGGAGTTTTAGTGGACGTATAAGTATGGAGACGATAAAAAATCAAATGTGGATCATTAATGGTCTCATTTGTTGCGTCATTTGAAATTGATTTTTAAAAATTAAAGGTTTATCAACAATGAAAAAAATATTATTTTCAGCTGTCCTGATGTTTGCGGGAAGCGTATTTGCATCAACGCTTGCGGATAAAGATACTGATAAAGACGGTAAGCTCTCTGTAGAAGAGTTTGCAGGTGATAAGAAAAAGTTAAAGAAAAAGTTTACTAAATTGGATGCTGACAAAGATGGCTTCCTCAATGAAAAGGAATTTGCCAAAAGTATGAAGAAGAAAGGGAAAAAAGAGAAGTAGAAATTTGTTTTTTTAGTTTTCATATTTGTTTTGACAGAGGCCACTCCGATTTGGGTGGCTTTTTTTGTCCTCAAAAGAAAAAAGAATGATTCTGAGCCAGATGACTATTTATTCTTGTCTGGGAATACGACTTACACTATGTCACGAGCCATTTACAATGAAGTGGAAGGTAAGCTTGAACGGAACCTT
The DNA here is from genome assembly GCF_028745505.1 of Lentisphaera marina. Classification (GTDB taxonomy): domain Bacteria; phylum Verrucomicrobiota; class Lentisphaeria; order Lentisphaerales; family Lentisphaeraceae; genus Lentisphaera; species Lentisphaera marina. The sequence goes on from NZ_JAQZZL010000001.1 coordinate 1,579,414, forward strand.
ACGATTGAATGCAAGTTCGTGCGGGGTGATCGCATAGTAGCGATCAGGAAAATGTACTAAGTTATCAATTATGATCTAATATAAGTTCATTGTGAAGTCTGACTGTAGTTTTTAGCAGTCAGGCTTTTTCATTTTGTTAATGAACAAAAGATTTTTATGCAACTGTCTTTTTGAGTTGAACTCTCACGTATAGGCCTAATAAAGAAAATAATATATCTCAAATTGGAGCATCAAATTTTATGGTTAAGCAATTCAATAAGACAAGGAACAAAGCTCATCGCGTGTTCAGTTACCTTTTAAAGAAGACCTGTATATCAACTCTTGTAATTGGCACGCTAAGTAGTGCTCAGGCAGATTCTCCTGAATATTGGGAAACTCATAAAATTAGTCAAGAAAACCGTGAGCCTATGCGTGCTTACGCACACCAATATAAATCGGAGAATGATGCTTTAACGGGTGATTTTGAGAATGCCGATTTAAAACTTCTCAATGGCACTTGGAAGTTCAAATGGAATAAATTTTGGGAAGAGAGCCCTAAAGGTTTTTATAAGGACAATTTTGATGTTTCATCTTGGGATGATATTGAGGTTCCTTCAAATTGGCAGATGAAAGGTTATGGCAAGCCTCTTTATGCACGAGTGGGCTACAATGATTTCGATAAAGATAAATTTCCGACTGTTGATACACCTCACGGTCGTCCTTGTGGAGCTTACAAACGATCATTTACATTCAATTCAGCGTGGAATGGCAAACAAGTTTTTGTACATTTCGATGGTGTTGAATCAGCCTTTCAGTTGTGGGTCAATGGAAAATATGTGGGCTATTCAGAAGACTCCAAAAGTCCCGCAGAGTTTAATCTAACTAAGTTTCTTAAGAACGGTGAGAATACTATTGCTTTGAGAGTTTTTCGTTTTTGCGACGGAAGTTGGTTGGAGGATACCGATGGTTTTAATATGAGCGGTATTTTTCGCGATGTATGGTTGTTTGCAACACCCAATGTTGCGATACGCGATTTCTTTGCAAAATCTGACTTAGATAAAGAATATAAGAATGCAGATTTTACTGTAGATGTCAAAGTGAAAAATTATGGTGATACTGAGTCAACTGAGAGAGAGATTAGTTGTAATATTGCTGGTCAAAATTTAAGTGCTAAAATACCTGTACTTAAAGCGGGTGAAGAGAAAAAAGTGACTCTGAAAACTGTTGTCAAAAGCCCAAAAAAGTGGTCAGCTGAGGCACCTAATCTCTATTCAATACTTCTTACTTTAAAAGAAGATGGTAAAACAAGACAAATCACTTCAACTGAATTTGGTTTTAGAAAACTCGAGATCAATGATCGTACCTTGATGCTCAATGGTCAGCCATACCTTCAGAAAGGTGTAAATCGCGTCGAACACGACCCGGTAAATGGTCATTACATTACAAAAGAGCGTTTGGAAAAAGAACTGGTACTCATGAAAAAAGCCAACATCAATGCCATTCGTACGGCTCACTTCCCCAATAACTCTGAGTTCTACATTTTGTGTAACCGCTATGGTTTTTATGTTCAAGATGAGGCCAATATGGAGAGCTCCGAAAAACGTACTCAAGATCCATCATGGAGAGCGGTTCACGAAGAGCGCATTGCTCGTATGATTGAACGTGATAAGAATCACCCATGTGTGATTACCTGGTCGATGGGTAACGAAGCTCACCCGCACGAAAACATGGCAGCGATGCACCGCGTATCCAAAAGAATGGATGACACTCGTCCCACAGCTTATCACTATCAGCAGGAGCCAGCTCCTTATGATATTATTGCCGGTGGTTCACACAAAGGTGGCAAGGGTCGTTACTTCGACCACAAAACATGGGTAGAGCTTGGTAAGCAGGGCGTAAAGAAGCCATATGTTCGTACAGAGGGCATGCATGCTGGCGGCAACTCACTAGGTAACTTTAAAGAAACTGTGGAAGTAATGGAGAAGTCCCCTTTCATCAGTGGCCTCCATATTTGGGACTGGGTCAATCAGGGGATTCTCATTAAAGATGAAAAGGGGGAATACATAGGCTATGGCGGAGATTTCGGAGAAATCAATAGTGGTCTAACAGGTTGTTTTGACGGTATCATGCTTTCGGATCTTTCTGATTATGGCGAATGGACTGAGCTTGCTTACTGTTATCAGAATGCTGATTTTGAATGGAGTGATTTCAGCAAAAAATCAATTAAACTCATCAACAAAAACTATTTTGTATCACTCGATACATTCGCAGGTTCTTGGGAACTGTTAAAAGATGGAGTTGTCGTGAAAAGCGGAGAATTCAACGTTCCGGATGTAGCTCCAATGACTTCGGCTGTTATTCCCAATCCCGTAGATCTATCCAAGTGTTCAGATGAAAATGAATGGCTTTTCAATATCTACCTCAATAATAAATCAGATCTTATTTGGGCTAAGTCAGGTTACCCTGTTGCTAAGGAGCAATTACGCATAACAGGATTTAACTTTCCTGCTAAAAAGGCAACTCATTCAAATGGCGTCAAAGCCGTAAAGAATGGTAATAAAACAATTTTTAGTGGTGATTCATTTAGTGTTTCACTCGACCATAAAACAGGTCTATTAGAAGAGTATAAGTTCAAAGGGAAAACAGTTCTTGAAAAAGGACCTAAATTAAATTTCTGGCGCCCACCAACCTGTAATGATGCAGGGAGTCGCGAAAAGTTGAATGCCAATAAGTATGAAGGTATATGGAAGTTACGTGCCGGTCTTGATAAGTTGAAACATAAGTTAATTTCCCTTGAAGTGAAAGGCTCTAAAATCACGACCAAGCATGAAATTTCCGGCAGTAATAACGGAAAGTTCATCACAACAAGTGTTATGATGATTGCTAAAGATGGGAGAATTTCTTTTGATTATGATATCAAACCCGAGGGTAATAAAAAGTTTATGAATATGCCATCTCTCCCAAAAATTGGAACACAATGTGTGCTGCCCAAGTCTATTGATAATATGACTTGGTATGGGAAAGGTCCTTATCACAATTATAGCGATCGTTCACGTAGTTCTTTTATTGGCACTTTTAGGAAAAGTGTTGACGAAATGTATATCAATTACCCTTATCCTCAGGAGTATGGCAACCGTACTGAAATCCGCTGGGTAAGTATGACGGATAAAGGTGGTTTTGGTATAAAGGTTAATGGTTCTATTCCGCTTGAGACGAGTGTACGTAATTATTCGGATGAAAATATCGAGAAAGCCAAGCACACCTATGAACTTAAAAAAGCTAATGTGAATTACTTCAATATCGATTACACTCAGTGTGGCGTGGGTAACGATAGCTGTGGATCTAATCCTCCACTACAGGAGTACCGATTGAAGAATGAGCCAACTAAATTTTCTTTCACCATTAGCCCTACACAATAACAATATATATGACTTCAACGAAGTTCATCAGTTTTACCTTTGTCTTCTTTTTACTTTTAGCTTACAAGCTCAGAAGAAGGCAAAGAAAGACAAGATTAATCCAGTAGTGGAAAAGCGCTATGAGAAATTGAGTTTTGAGTCCATGCCTTATCGTTTGATGAGACCAGTTGATTTTCAGGCTGGGAAAAAGTACCCCGTTATTATATCACTGCATGGTGCAGGACAAAGAGGCAACGATAATAGCAAACAACTTAAGGCCTGGCCTCAGCAATTAGCCAATGATGACATACGTAAAAAGTTTCCAGCTTATGTGCTTGCGCCTCAATCCAACTCCCATTGGGAAATTGAACGCTTTGAAAAAGTTAAGGGAATCATCAAGAATCTCCCCGTTGTAGACATGCAAAGAATTTATATAATGGGACATTCCATGGGGGGGCATGGCACCTTTTTGTGGACTCAGTACACGCCAGAGTACTTTGCGGCAGCTGCCCCTGTGCAGGCAGTGGACGCAAGGGGCGTGAATTTGTTAAGCCCGAACTCATAAAAGATTTGCCTCTTTGGGTTTTACATGGTGATAAAGTTGTTCCTTAGGAGATGTCTAAAAAATCACTCAATCGAATGAAAAAATTGAAGGGTAATATGAAACTCACTACCTAGAATGGAGCTGGTCATAGCGTGTCATGGAAAATAATTCCAGGTGATAAGGCTGCAATTACAGAATTAGCTTCTGATCGTTGTGATCCTGAATCCGATTTCTTGACTTGGATATTTAAACAGTCACGATAATGACTTAAGTTTTTTGTACTGAATGATTGATAAATAAGCATGAAATTATGGTCTTACTGTCTCAGTAAGTAAAAAGCTTTCGTACTAGTCATAAATACAAAATAATCATGAGAGTGAATCTATAGATATCGCTTTAGCTCATGGTTTTTAAATGACTTTTTATGTTGATATTCAAAGGTTTTGATAATGAGAATAATAAGTAAAATAAACATAGTTTTTTTATGGCTTGCCATGAGCGTAGCAGCCCAAGGGGCACATTTAATTGCCTCAGAAAATGGGGTTAAAGCTGATGGTGTAAGCAATAATGCAGCGATTCTTCAGGAAATGATTGATCGTTGTGCATCGGAGGGTGGGGGAACTGTCCTTATAGACAAAGGTGTAGTTGTATCGGGAGCAATTACATTAAAGAGCAATGTGACTTTGGAAATTGCCAAGAGTGCAATTCTGCAAAATACCGGCAATAGGGAGGATTACCCCTATGTGCCGGTGGACTTTCCCTCTTATTACACTGAGCGCAGAGCGATGGTTTACGCTCAAAATCAAAAAAATGTTTCGGTCATTGGAGAAGGTATTATCGATGGTCAATCGAGTAAATTCAGAGCCCGTTCTTCTGAATCGGCACGAGTTTCTCTCATTCGTTTTGATGGCTGTGAAAATGTTAAAGTAAAAGACATTACCTTACAAAATGCCTCAATGTGGACACAGCATTTTTATCGCTGTGATAAAGTTAATGTTACTGGTATTACAGTTAAGAACTACATGAAAAATGACGATGGCCTCAACGTCGATGGTTGCCATGATGTAGTTATCGACAATTGTGATATTACTTCACATGATGATGCCATAACTTTAAAGACCTGTTCCCGACGAGCAAACAAAAATATTCTCGTGACCAACTGCCGACTCAAGTCAGTGAAATCGGCCTTTAAATTTGGAACTGAATCACATGCCGGTTTTATCAATGTAACAGCGAGGGATTTGAAAATTACTGGTGGGCGTGACGCCATAGCTTTGTTCAGCGTGGATGGCGCAAACATAGAAAATATTCTAATTGAAGATGTAGAGGTAGTCGATGCCAAGTGCCCAATAATTGTGTACTTAGGTGAGCGCCTACGTGAAATAAAGGGGGATAATCAGGAAAGAGTCGTGGGTTCAGTTAAAGGCGTGACAATTCGAAATATCAAAGCCAGCGGAGCTGAGAGACCCATCATTCTATCTGGAATCGAAGGACATATCATCGAAGGCATTAATCTGGAAAACTTAGATTTTAGTTTCAAGAAATCCGAAGCAAGCAAAAAAACTAAGAAAAGAAAAGCAAAAAAATCTAGTGACAAACCACTTTCAGAATATGTGGTAAAAATAGATACTAAGGGCTATCCATCCAGCAGCTTGTTTGGTACGCTTAATTCCTGGGGTGCAAGTATTCGTTACGCGAAAAATGTTCAGTTAAACAATGTTCAACTGAGTCGTGACGAAGCAAGTACAGCGCATGTGATGTTTCTGGAAGAAGTCCAAAGTCTTTTAGTCAATAATAATAAAATTGATTCCGCTAAATCATCTATCCCCTGGGTTAAATTGAATGGGTCCAACTCGGTTAAATTACAATTGAACTGGCCCAGTGATGTCAAGTGGTTAGAACTGCAGAATAAAGCCAATCAAGGTTTAAATTTAGTTACTGATTTAGAGTCACAGCAAGCTCAAAGTAAAATCCTTGGCGATGCTCAAAAAGTCAGTTTTTCCAAAAATTAAATCATCAGTTCAACTCATTAAAAGGTCCTCGTTGAGCATCATAAGCTTGCGGGGCTTCAGGAATATTAAATGAAAAAAAATCAATCTTATTTTGTTGCTGGCTTGCTCATTGGAGCTCTATTGGCCAGCAGTGGCTTTGCCATGTTTTTGCGCATGCAAAAGCAGCAGGCAATGGATAATGCACTCAGCGGTGGCAATCAAAAAATCACCCTTAAGCTTGGGCATAGTATGGATGTAAATCATCCCGTTCATAGGGCTATGGAGCATATGAAAGAACGATTAGCTGAATTGTCTGGCGGTTCCGTTCATGTGGATATTTACCCGAGTAGTGTTTTGGGGAATGAAACCCAATGCCTGGAGCAGTTACAAAACGGTTCATTAGCCATGACGAAAACAGCGGCAGCTGCCATTGAAAACTTCATTCCCGAGATGCAGGTCTTTAGTTTGCCCTATGTTTTTAAGAGTCGTGACCATTACTGGAATGTATTAAATGGTGAAGTGGGGCAGGAGCTTTTGCAAAAGGGCGAAAGTAAGTATTTGCGCGGGCTTTGTTATTACGATGGAGGTAGTCGCAATTTTTACACGAAGGATAAGCCCATTCAAAGTCCAGAAGATTTAAGAGGGGTAAAGATTCGAGTTCAAAATAATGCCACTGCCATTGCGATGGTTAAAGCAATGGGTGGTTCTCCCACTCCTATTGCCTGGGGTGAATTGTATTCTGCACTGGCACAGGGAACAGTTGATGGCGCAGAGAATAATTTGCCCAGTTTTACCACTAATAAACACTATGAAATTTGTAAGCATTTTTCACTGGATGGCCATACGCGCGTACCGGATATTCTTTTAATGAGTACCAAAGTCTGGGAAAAGCTCCCCAAACACGTTCAGAAATGGGTTCAGCAGGCCGCCGATGAGTCTCGTGAGTTTCAAAAAGATCTATGGACCAAAAAGACTTTGGAGGCTCTTGAGGAAGCTAAGAAGCAGGGCGTTAAAGTTTATGATGTCGATGTCCAGGCCTTTGCCGATAAAGTGGCACCCATGCTCCAGCAGGTTGAGAATTCAAAGGTTCAGAGCCTACTGCAAAGAATTAATGAGGTGAACTAAATGGTGAGCTTCATTCTAAAAAGTAAATCATTTTTGGTAAAGATATTGGAAGTGATGCTCATACTCTCGGTAGGTTCCTTAGTGATAGATGTGGTTTGGGGGGTGTTTACCCGCTATGTCATGGGTGAGCAGGCCAAGTGGACTGAGGAGTTGGCGCGTTTCCTTTTGGTTTGGGTTTCTTTGCTCGGTGGCGCTTTGGCTTTTGGAACAAAGGGGCATTTGGGTGTTGATTATTTTGTTGGTAAACTTCATTGCGATGCCCGCAAATTAATGACGATTTTCTCTCATTTTGTCGTACTGCTCTTTTCGATTTCTATTTTTCTCTATGGTGGAACCTATATCGTTGCTGAATCCTTAAAGCTGGAGCAGATGACTCCGGCTTTAGGCTGGAAGATGGGCTATGTTTACTTGGCATTGCCTATATCGGGTTTCTTTATGCTTTTGTTTACTCTGGAGAATTTGTACGAAGCCATTGTTACTCCGGCGGATCAACTGCATGAGCCTGAAGGGGAGGAGATTAACTAATGGAAATGACAGCCTTCATTTTGGTAACGGTCTTTGCCTTGCTTCTGATCATGAATGTCCCAATAGCCGTTTCAATTGCTCTGGCAAGTTTTGCCGCTATCCTGGTGGAGGGCTCTGACCCGTCTGTGGTATTGGCAGGTAAAATGGTTAGTGGCGTCAATTCTTTTGCCTTACTCGCCATCCCCTTCTTTGTCTTTTCCGGCCATCTCATGGGCAAGGGGGGAATGGCACGGCGCCTGATTGATTTTGCCGGAACCTTGGTGGGCTTTTTGCCTGGAGGTCTGGCATATGTGAACACCTTAACCTGTATGCTCTTTGGCTCTATTTCCGGCTCAGCCTCAGCTGCCGTATCATCTGTCGGTGGCTTCATGATTCCCGAGATGAATCGCAAGGGCTACAACCGTGAATTTAATGTGGCGGTAACCACAACTGCAGCAACTACAGGGCTGATGATTCCTCCCAGTAATATCATGATTGTCTATTCTGTTGCGGCGGGTTCAGTATCGATTGCGGCTATGTTTATGGCGGGCATTCTCCCAGGAGTACTAACAGGGTTATTTATCATGTTGGTGTGCGGCTATTTTGCTTTGAAAAAGAAATATAAAGCCGAGCCACGTTCTTCCATAAAAGAAATTTTGATTGCCTTTAAACAGGCCTTTTTGAGTTTGTTTTTAATTGTTATTGTCATTGGCGGTATTCTCAAAGGTATTTTTACTGCAACTGAGGCAGCGGCATTTGCGGTTGTCTACGCCTTAGTACTTTCGGTGATTATTTATCGTGAAATTAAGCTGAGTCAGATGCCGCAAATCATGCTGGAAACGGGTGTGACCACCGCCATTGTCATGCTGCTTATTGGCGCCAGTACGGGCATGAGCTGGATCATGACTATGGCAAATATTCCTCAGACGGTAAGTACGGCGCTCATAGCTCTTTCCGATAATCCCATTGTCATTTTGCTGACTATTAATTTACTACTGCTCATTGTGGGGACTTTCATGGACATGACTCCTGCAGTGTTGATTTTTACGCCGATCTTTTTACCTGTCGTCACGGCTTTGGGTATGCATGAGGTTCAGTTTGGTATCATGCTCATTGTTAATTTATGTATAGGCTTATGTACGCCTCCCGTTGGAACCTGTTTGTTTATTGGTTGCGGAGTTGGTAAAACTTCAATCGCCAAAGTGTCGCCCATTATGATTCCCTTTTTTATAGCGATGATCGCAGCTTTGCTTTGCGTTACTTACATCGAGTCTATCACGCTCTGGCTACCTAAAATTTTGAATTTAATCGATTAAAAATTGAGAAATCTTTTACAAGGAAAAGAAATGAACCCCTTCATACACGAAAATTTTTGCTTAGAAACTGAGACGGCTCAGGAACTCTATCACAATTATGCGGCCAATCAGCCGATAATTGATTATCACTGTCATTTATCGCCTCAGGAAATTGCCGAGGATAAACGCTGGAATAATATCACTCAGGTGTGGCTCTATGGTGATCACTACAAATGGCGAGCGATGCGCAGTAATGGCGTCTCTGAGAGACTTTGTACAGGAAAGGCCTCAGATCGCGAAAAATTCAGTGCCTGGGCAGCTACCGTTCCAGCCACCTTGCGCAACCCCCTTTATCACTGGACTCACCTCGAACTAAAGAAGTACTTCAACTGTGATGATCTTCTTTCTGCTCAAACCGAGCAACAAGTATGGGATATGAGTTCGGAGCGTATGTCTGAACAAAGCTTTTCAGCGCGTGGCCTGATGGAATCCAGTAAGGTAAAATTAGTTTGTACGACCGATGATCCAATAGATTCTTTGGAGCATCATATAGCCATTAAAAATGACGAGAACTTTGATATACAGGTTCTTCCAACCTGGAGACCGGATAAGGGCATGACGGTTGAAAGTTCCAGTGAGTTTAATCAGTGGCTCGACGCACTTTCTCAACGCGCAGATATTCATATAGACAATTTTGACTCCTACATGCGGGCCCTCAATAAGCAGCATGACTTCTTTCACGAAGTGGGGTGCCGTCTTTCTGATCATGGAATTGAAACGGCATATGCGCTGGATTACAGCGATCAGGAAATCAAAATGATCTTCGATGAAATTCGCAGCGGTAAAGAACTATCGGAGCTCAAAGTATTAAAATTTAAATCGGCAATGCTCTATCACTTTGGAGTTATGGATGCGAATAAGAACTGGACTCAACAGTATCATTTAGGCGCTATTCGCAATAATAATTCCAGACTCTTTAAAAGTTTGGGGCCGGACACCGGTTTTGATTCTATTGGGGACTTTGAGCTTGCAAGACCGCTGGCTAAGTTATTAGACCGCTTGGATTCAGGTAACAACTTGGCTAAAACCATACTCTACAATTTGAATCCACGAGACAATGAAGTTCTTGCTACCATGATCGGGAATTTTCAGGATGGTAGTGTCGCAGGTAAAATGCAATTGGGTTCAGGCTGGTGGTTTTTGGATCAAATGGATGGCATGACTCGTCAGATTGAGGCTCTTTCACAGTTGGGTTTACTCTCCCGCTTTGTAGGCATGCTTACGGATTCGCGCTCTTTCCTAAGCTATACGCGTCACGACTACTTCCGTCGTATTCTTTGCAATATACTTGGCAATGATGTGAAGGGAGGACTTCTGCCTAATGATACCGAGTTATTAGGTTCTATGGTAAAGGATATCAGCTACAATAATGCTGAAAACTATTTTGGTTTTGATCTGTAGTTGAGGATGACCTTGTAATTCATATCTTAATTTTTTTCATACTAATCCATAAAAATAACATAATAATAAATTTTAGCTGTCTTATATTAGTTTAATGTTACGAATCAGTACATAAGCCGGGGGAGGCATTTTTGAAACTTAATTAAGTGAGTACTGATGAAATATTTTATGATCATAATTGTATTTTTGACAAATTTCGTGATCGCCACCGAGTTGGAATTTATAGATAGTAATGGATCGAAAGTTGATAAAGATTTAATTCCTGACCTTCTCGTAACTGAATATGTAAAAGATAAATGTAAGCTTGTCTCTGAAGGGCGTGTACAGAGAAGTTGGTCATCTTATGGTAGGTGTCAGGAAGTATGGCAGACTGAAGACTACACGATTGTATGTGGATCTTTGGGTATTTGGAAATACGACAGTAGCAATACGAGAAAAATCTTTTTTGAGCCTAAGATGCGCCCATTGGAAATTCATTCCTGTCAGCCTCTGGATGACGGGGGATTACTTGTGGCGGCAAACAAAACTCTTTTGGAATTAAGTTCAGAAGGCAAGATACGTAAATTGATTAAGATTCCTTATTTAAGGAGTCAGAAAAGACTTCAAATGAAGACTGCGCGGAAGTTAGATGATGGTGGTTATATCATTTCTGGGGCTGCCCAAAATAAAGTTTATATACTAAATAAAAAAGGCATGGTGACTCGAATAATTGATTTATATAAACTACTAACTCCCGGTAAGGTCCGAAAAATTCATGCTGTTAAACTACTGTCAAATGGTCATATTCTAATGAGTACAGCCAACAGTGGAAGCTTAATTGAAATTGATCAAAATGATAAAATAGTTTGGTCATTGAGCAGTGATGATGTACCTGCTTTGGGCTTGAAGTTTGTGGGAGGTTTTGAAATTAAAGATAACGGCAATGTCATTGTGGCAGCCTACAACAGCGCTTATCCGATTTTTGAAATTGACAGAGATAAAAATGTTATTTGGAAGTTGAGAAGAAATAAAGATCAGGGAATAGATCGACCTACTAGTTTGTCTCTAATTGATGAAAATATGAGTCAAGGATTAGTGTCGAACTAAGTATGAGCTTCAAGAATTTTGTCATTCACTAAAAATTTTATGAAAATTTTTAGTGAACTGTCTTTTTATGCCTTTTTCTATCGCATAGGTTTATAAACAGTACAGGAGAAGCTAATGAAAAGACCTCGTTTCAGTTTGATTGAGTTACTTGTGGTGATTGCTATAATTGCGATTCTCGCAAGTTTACTTCTTCCTATGCTAAAAAATGCTCGGCGCATAGCGAGAAATGCTGTTTGCGTTAATAATATATCTCAAATAGTACGTGGAGCGCTCATTTCTACAGACGATAATGATGGCGATTTTTGGGAGCGAGGTAAAAATATCAAGCCAACACATATCGGTCGAGATGGTAATGGTGGTCAACATGAGTTCAATCTTTTTAATACATATGTTAATAGAGAGCTTTATTCTTGTCCTTTAGCACCGGAACCCATGGATTTTGAATTTGTTGAAGATTTAGATCCCTTAAAAACTGAGGCTCAGTACCAGCTACTATGGGGGCAGGACAGCGATCCAGCTTATGAATCACGATCATTCTCAAATGTTAATGAAGGGTCTTTTACTCACATAGTGGACGGCACTACATCTAAAGAGTTTAGAGTTTTAGCCATGGACTATATTTCAGAGAAGCAAGGAGGCTTTTATCAAGCATCTCATGAAAACGGTCAGCCAAATGATTTTAATGATGGTGGACAATATTGGCGTCGTCGAGGAGGGCGTGGCGGTCGAGATCCACTATGGCGAACTAATTTTGGATTTGTAGATGGTGCAGTCCTAACATACAAAAACCTTTACTGGCAGGACCCGCGTTTTGATTGGGTCAATGTAACGTCATCAGCTAATGGTTATAAAGCGCCTATGCCCGCAAACTAATTTTATTAAACATGACTTAGAAAGTTTGAAAATTAAATCACTTTATAAGTCTAACTTATTATGTAATGACCTATTGCTTTTTAGTAAGTTTTAATCTTGTTTTTAGCTAATTCTAAAACATTTTAGAATTGGTGTATATTTGTGTGTAAGTGTCTTTTTATTAATATTTTAAAAAAAATGATATTTTATATATACAAGTGTCTTTTTCTCGATTTTTACTGCGCATAAGTGTGTAAATAATTTCAGGAGAAAAAATGAAAAAAAAGCCTTTAAGTTTAATTGAAATCATGGTGGCGCTTGCCATCATTGCTATATTGCTAAGCTTACTACTTCCCGCTTTAGCTCGAGCTCGTAAAACTGCCCGTAATACATCTTGTGTGAATAATCTCTCGCAGATCACTAAGGGTGCGATTGCTTATACAATGGATAACGATAACAAGTTTTGGAAGCGTGGTCAGGACCGTAAGCCAACTCATATTGGCAAAAGTGGCAACGGAGATAAGTATGAGTTCAATATTTTCGAAACTTATGTGACTAGAGAGCTTTATTCTTGCCCTCTTGCACCGGAACCCATTGATTTTGAGTTTGTGGAAGATTTAGATCCAACATATACAGAGGCTCAGTACCATTTGTTATGGGGCCAGGATAGTGATCCAGCTTATGAATCACGATCATTTTCAAAGCTGACACAGAACTCTTTTACGAACATTGTAGACACGACAACGCCCAAGCAGTTCCAAGTTCTAGCAATGGATTACATATCCGAAAAACAAGGTGGTAAATTTCAATCATCACACGAAAATGGCCAGCCCGATGATTTCAACGATGGGCGCCAGTATTATCGTCGCCGTGGAGGTCGCGGTGGTCGCAATGCCATTCATAGAACCAATTATGCTTTTGTAGATGGTGCAGTTCTCATTTACAAAAATATTTCCTGGTTGGATCCGCGTTTTGATTGGGTCAATGTCACTACTGCAGTGAATGGTTATAAAGCGCCTATGCCATCAATGAATTAAAATTTCTAATAACTGGATTGATCATGCGATATTATTTATTAATTATATTTATTTGTACTCAGGCTTTTGCTGATTTTACAGTAGGTGAAATGCCAAAAGAACTACATGCTCAAACAAAATGCTTGAATCATAAATTTTTGATTTCAAAATCAAAAAATACTAAACCACAGGCTCTTTTTATTTTTCTTCATGGTATTGGAAAGAGAGGGAAGGAAATCAATAATCTAAAGAGTATGGCTAAACTTATCCATAAAAATACTAGCAAGTACAATATGCTAACGGTATTACCACAGTGTTCATGGGCTGATAAAGGTAAAGGTTGGTGGGATAGTAATGATCTGGATCTTCTTCTAAAGCATATAAAAAATTCGTATAAAGTGGACTCCAATCGAATTTACTTGTCAGGTTTTAGTATGGGGGGCTTTGGTGTTTGGGATTGGGCCATGGCCAGTCCAGATACCTTTGCGGCTATAGCTCCCATATCCGGTGGCAGTAAAAATCCCCAAGTATCCAAAATTAAAGACCTTAATATATGGGCTTTTCATGGAGAAAAAGACAAAACTGTAAAGTTTGAAAAGAGTAAAGTTTTAGTAGATGAGCTCTTAAAACTCAAAGCTGAGAACGTAATATTTACGACTTATCCAGATAAAGCTCATGACATAGTTATGCCGGTTATGAAAAGTGCCGAATTATATAAATGGTTTTCTGAGCAGAGTAAGATCATTAATATTTAAGTTTATATTAACCTGAGAACAAAAAAGGATGGTTTATGCATAAATCATATAGAATATTGCCCATGCTTCTTACAGCTGCTTTTATGTCGACGCCTGTATTGGCTGATTCTTCAAATACGGATAATGGCTTAAAAGAAGAAGTCGCCGATTTTAATAAAAAATCCAGTACTGATGATGAGTCAACGCAGCCGTCCGGCTCTCAAGTTAGTCTTAGTTATGCGCCCAAGGATTTGGGTGATGGCATTCCAGTTGGCAAATTAGGCCTTGATGGTGGTGATCAAGCGTTGATCGCGAAGCTCGCAAAAGAAATGGCTAGTGAATCCAAGAAGAAATTTGACAGTCTGCTCATTGCTCACAAGGGAAAGCTGGTTTTTGAATCCTATTTCAATAAAGGCAGAGTCGATCACCCGCATATCGTCATGTCGATTACAAAATCTCTAACGGCCTTGGCTCTTGGACGTGCGATGGAAATGGGGCATGTTTCAATGACGGACCTAGATAAGCCCGTTCTGGATATTTTGACAAAAGTAGACAAAAGCAAAGCTTGTGATGGCGCTGATCAAGTCACTCTTGCGGAAGTGCTCAATCTCCAGTCGGGTATTAGAAAGGACAACGCTCTTTATAAAAAAGTCAGTAAAGGCCAGAAACTCAAGGGGCAAAAGATGGTCGAAGTCATGTTTGCCAGTAGTAAGCCGATCAAAAAAGAATGGCAGTACGGCGGGACAGATCCAACGATTGCTATGACAGTGTTAGATACTCTTGTTCCCAACTCTTCGTTTGAGTTTATTAAAAATGATTTTTTCGGAAAAATGGGAATTACTAACTACAAATGGCCCAAAGATAAAAATAGCTTGCCTCGAGCTGCCGCAGGGGTGGAAATGACTTCTCGCGATATGTTGAAGATTGGTTTGATGATGCAGCAAAAAGGCAAGTGGCAGGGGGAACAATTAATTCCGACTGAATATATGGAAAAGGCCATGTCTGCCCTTTGGCCCGGCAAGCATAATGGAGCCTATGGTTACTTCATTTGGAACAAGGATGTAGAAATTGGAGGTAAACGTTCAGGTGGCAAAAAAGTGAGCTGTATTTCCTGTCGTGGTGCAGCCGGACAATTTATTTTGATTTATCCTGAAATGGATTTAGTCGTGGTTTCCACTGCTAAAATAAAAGGTGGCGGGCCCATGCTGGACTTGGCACCTGAGAGAATTCTTCCTGCCTTTAATAAATAAACAAAAGTTTTATCAATGAAATTAAAATTCACTAAACTCTCACACAGTAGAAGTATGCTGGGCCTTTTTATAAGCACTTTTGCAGTGATCAGTTTTTCAAATTCAGTAATGGCGGAGAAGACTCAGCCCAATATAATTTACATCAATACTGATGATTGGGGGATCGGAAAAGTTCCCTGCTATGAAATGGACGAAGTCAGCCAAAAAATAATAAAAACCCCCAACTTGGATCGCTTGCGAAAAGAGGGAATGAAATTCACTCGTGCTTATGCAGGCAATGCGGTTTGCGGCCCTTCGCGCTGTAGCCTCATGTCGGGGAAACACCCTGGCAATGCTGCTTGGCGAGCCAATAGCAAAGAACCGCCTGTTGAACTTTGGCCGCCCAAGCATCCCATGCTCGGTAGTGTGGCGCGCGATGCCGGTTATGCTACTGCCGGATTTGGAAAATTGAGCGCCGGTGGATCAGAAAAACCCAAAACAATTACGGGCTATGGTTTTGATTACTGGCTTGGTTTTTTAAGTCATTTTGACTGCCGTGATTATTACCCCCATCACATTTATGAAAATGGTCAGCAAATCGAACTCCCCAAAAATAGGCCTGACTTACTTGAAGGGACAATTATCCCCTCGAATAAAAACACTTCGGGTGGTGTTGTGCCACCAGGCGTTGGAACTTTTACAGAAAATCTCTATGCTGACAAAGCTATTGAGTTTATTAAAAAGAATACCGAAATTAAGAAACCTTTCTTTATTTATCTGGCGTCAACCGTTCCTCATGGGGGCATGCCTGGTGGTATGCGCGTACCGGACATGGCTGGCTATGATAAATATGAAGAGCTGACACTACGTGAAAAAGTGTATTGTGCACTCATGACTCATCACGATCGTAATGTAGGTAGAATTATTGATGCCGTAGAGCAATTAGGCATACAGAATAATACCATAATCATGTGGACGAGTGATAATGGCGACGAAGACAGTTATTACTTAAAAACCGATACCTTTAAAGGAAATGGTTCTTTGCGAATGTATAAACGCTATCTCTATGAGGGCGGTATTCGCGTGCCACTCATCGCCTGGTGGCCGGGTACTATTGAGGCGGGCAGTGTGTGTGATTTACCTACAGCTCAGTACGATTTAATGCCAACTCTTGCCGATGCCGGAGCTAAAGCCATTACCGAAGAAATGGATGGTATATCCATCATGCCCACACTTCGAGGTGAAGGTGAGAAGCAAACGAAGCGTGAATACCTTTATTGGGAGTTTTATGAGCGAGGTAAGCAGCAGGCCGTTCACATGGGTAAATGGAAGGCTTACCGTAAGAATGGCCTCAAGGGTAAGACCGAACTCTTCGATTTAACAACTGATATAAGCGAAGAAAAAAACCTTGCTGGTAAGTATCCGGAAATCGTTAAGCGGATGGAAGAAATCATGGAGAAAGAGCATACGACTCACCCTCGCTGGAGGCTTCCTGGGATTGATCCAGAGTTAAAAGATGTGCCTCAAAAACGTAAACGCGCTAAAAAGAAGAAAAAAGCATGAGCTCTTTCCTTAGCCTTAAAAAAAGCCTTTCCTTAATACTTGTTAGTTCTCTATGTTTAATCTCATTGAGTACTCAGGCTGAACGCAAAAATCGTCAAAGCAAAAAAGAGCACAGTTATTTCAAAATCCGCAATAATGATACAAGAGCGCAAGCTATTTTTGATTCAAAATCTAAAGTTCTTGGTAAAGTAGAAGCACCTAATAATGATTTGACTCTCTGGTACCGTCAGCCTGCAAGCCAGTGGGTTGAGGCTTTGCCAGTTGGCAATGGTCGGCTTGGTGCGATGGTTTATGGAGGCATCAATAAGGAATGGCTGCAATTAAATGAAGATACGATCTGGTCAGGTGAGCCTGTTGACCGAGATAAGCCAAACGTTCGTGCTGGAGTTGATGAAGCTCGAAAATTGCTCTTTGAAGAAAAGTATGTGGAAGCTCAAAAAGTTGTTGAAGATAAAGTCTTGGGCACCAGTTTGGGCAGGGGAACGCATAATTATCAGATGATGGCTGATTTGGAACTCACTTTTCCAAATCGCAAAGAAGTAAACAACTATCGTCGGGATTTAGATCTCAACACGGCAATCACTCGAGTTCAATATGAATTTGAGGGGGCGACTTACACTCGTGAAGTTTTTTCATCGGCAGTTGATCAAGCCATTTATGTCCGATTTACTTGTAGTGAAAAAGGTAAAATTAATTTTTCTGCCAGTCTTAGTCGACCCCAAGTCAGCCAAGTAAGGTTACTCGAAAATGGAAGCTTAGTTTTAAAGTCTCAGGCTCGCACAAGCCGACGAAAAGTTATTGAGCAGTTTCCAAGCGCAGATAGGGGTGTGAGTTTTGAAACCCATGTACGAGTTCTACATCAAGGCGGTCAGCTTATTCAAAGTGAAGACTCAATACGCATCGAAAACGCCGATGTAGCGACCTTGATTTTGACTGCGGCAAGTGATTATTATGGTGATACAGCTTTGGCATCAACTTGTCAAAGTCAGCTTGATAAGGTCATTAAAAAAGGTTTTAATCAAGCTCGAGTTGAGCATGTTCAGGATTATCAAAAACTGTTTAAACGTGTGGACCTGAATTTAGGTGCCAGTTCAGTAGCCAATAAACCCACAGACGAACGCCTCATTAATTTGATCAAAGGTCAGTATGATCCTCAGCTCTTTGAGCAGTATTTTCAATATGGTCGTTACCTCTTGATTAGCAGTTCTCGCCCTGGAACTCTGCCGGCAAACCTTCAGGGAATCTGGACCGATGGCCTAAGACCCGCCTGGAATTCAGACTTTCATATTAATATCAACTTCCAAATGAATTATTGGCATGCGGAAACAACTAACCTGGGCGAATGCCACGAGCCAGCTTTTTACTTATTGGAGAGGCTTAAGGAGCGTGGAGCTGAAGTCGCTCAAAAGAATTTTGGATGTCGCGGTTGGACCGCGGGTCACACAACTGATGCCTGGTTTTTTGCCAGTCTCATTGGCAAGCCGCAGTACGGCATGTGGCCAGTGGGTGGTGCCTGGTGTTCCCGTCACCTCTGGGAGCACTATACCTTTAATGGTGATGAAGAATTTCTTAAGGAAAAGGCTTATCCGATCATGAAATCCGCAGCTTTGTTTTGCATGGACTGGTTAGTGGAAAACCCCAAAACTGGCTTACTCGTTTCGGGGCCGTCGACTTCTCCTGAGAATAAGTTTAAAACTTCTGACGGTAAAACCGCTAACCTGACCATGGGACCAACTATGGATCATCAGATCATGCGCGATTTGTTTCAGAATGTCATTGAGAGTGCTAAGATTTTGGATATCGACACAGACTTCCGCAAAGAAGTCGAGCAGGTACTTAAAAAGCTGACACCAACACAAATCGCCAAGGATGGTCGTGTTATGGAATGGGCCCAGGAACTAGAGGAAGTTGACGCAGGTCACCGTCATATCTCTCATCTTTATGGATTATATCCGGCTAATGAAATCAGCACTGCCCGAACTCCGGAACTGGCTGCGGCAGCGCGAAAAACCTTGGATACGCGTTTGGCTTCCGGTGGTGGCCATACGGGCTGGAGTCGTGCCTGGATTATCAATTTCTTTGCACGCTTGAATAATGGTGAGAAATCCCATGAAAACCTTTTGGCTTTACTTACAAAATCAACATTGCCCAACTTGTTTGATAATCATCCACCTTTTCAAATTGACGGCAATTTTGGCGGGACTGCGGGGATCGCAGAAATGCTTTTGCAGTCTCACGCGGGAGCCATAGAGTTTTTGCCTGCCTTACCAGCTGTTTGGAAGAATGGTTCGGTGAAAGGCTTGCGTGCTCGCGGTGCTTTTGAAGTAGATGTAGACTGGCAAAACGGGAACTTGCATAAAGCTCAAATCAAATCTTTAAAAGGGAATACCTGTTTCATTCACTCGAAATCAGAGTTGAGACTTTCGATCAATGGGACTGAACTCACACCACAAAAGGTCAGTTTGGGGTTATACATTTTCCCAACGCAGACTGGCGATGTCATTAGTGTAGATCTTAAATAAAGTCGTAGACAGTCTCATTAAACAGATATTGGAATGAATTAACTTCATACTTTTCCCCAAACTTCTGTCTTTTTTACATGACTCTCAACGCATAGGTATTTAAGAATCAGGGTTTTGGCTTCTGTAGCCTTAAACTCCCAACTATGAACTAATTTAACAGTGAGTCATGAAATGAAGAAATTAGGAATTCTTTTGTCGATTGCAGCTTCTTTAAGTGCGACGGCCGATGTACAAATGTCCAAGATGTTTGGGAAAGGTATGGTCCTGCAACGCGAACTTCCAGTTCCAGTATGGGGCAAAGCTGACCCAGGAGAGCAGGTGATTGTGAGTTTTGCCGATCAGGAAAAATCGACAGTTACCGGTGAGAATGGAAAATGGCAAGTTGTTCTCGATCCACTCCAAACTTCAAAAGAGGGTCAAACTCTTACCGTTAAAGGCAAAAACGAACTGAGTTTTAACAATGTTCTCGTTGGCGAAGTTTGGCTTTGTGCCGGTCAGTCTAATATGGCGGGTCGCTTTGGAGACAAAAGCCCTTTTCCTGCAAAATATGATAAAAAGACAATCAGCGAGATACGCTTCAATGGTAAAGGTAACAAAGGCTGGGATACCATTGATCAAAAATCAGCAAAAAGTCTCTCTCGTGTTGCTTTCTACTTTGGGATTAACCTCTATGAGGAATTAAATGTACCTATTGGGCTTATCACGCGCCATAATGGGGGGACTCCGATGCAGGCCTGGATGAATCCCGAAGATGCAGAAGTGGCGCGAAAAGCTTTGAATATTCCGGAAGGCTGGCGAGAAGAAGCCAAGAAACAGCGTAAAGCAGGCTATCAATATAATGATAAATTAAAAGAAGTTATTCCTTACGCTATTCGTGGCGCCGTATGGTATCAGGGCGAACGAAATGCCAAATCTAATACGGCTCTGGAGTATGATCAGCTAACAGTTCATTTTCTTGATAGCTGGCGCAAGGACTGGGGTGAACGCGCGGGAATTGAAACGCGTAAATTCCCTTTCTACTATGTTCAAATTCCTACAGATATTCACTTGCGTAACTATGAATTCCCATGGGTTCGCGATCGTCAACGCCGTGCACTTGAGATTACCGAGAATACCGGGATGGCGATATTTTGGGAGCAGGGACCGGGGCTACACCCTGCAGATAAGAAATTAGCTGGTGATCGCCTGGCGGGAATTGCACTTGCCAAGAACTATCCTGACACAAAGCTCAAGTCAGGTGAGCTAGCCAAAGATCTAGTTTACTCTGGACCACTCTTAGACAAAGTGACTTACTCAACTAACACGGCTCGCCTCAGTTTTAAATATGTGGGCTCAGGTCTAAAAGAACGCAATGGCGAAACAGAGCTCAAGTATTTCGAGCTCGCCGGTGAAGATGTGAAGTACCACAAGGCTAAAGCTGTCATTAATGGGGATGAAGTTGTGGTGACTTGTGAAGCCGTCAACAATCCCAAATATGTGCGCTACCTCTTTAATGCTAATCCACCTGTCCAAGAGAGTAAAGAAGGCGCAGCAGAGGACAAAGGCGGATCCAATTTTAGCTTAATGAATAAAGATGGGATTCCTGCATCAGCTTTTATCACTGATAATGAAATCCCCGGACCAAGATCCAATATTCGTATAAAATCAAGTAAAGAGGATAAAGCGGCACGGAAAGCAAAACAGCAGGCTCAAAAGGGGGAGAAAGATTTGCGAGAAACACAAAAAGATAAAGCTCAGCAAGAGGGAGCGGAAAGTGAAAAACCCGGAAAACATTCCTAATTTAAGGAACTACTGAATTTCCATGAAGAAGTCAAAGCACCAGCCCCCCGTGAACTTGATGCAATGAAATCTGATAAACAGTCTTCGAATAAACGTTCAAAAAAAAACGACAAGCAATAAAAGAGTGGTGACCATATGAAAAACTTAGTGATCTTTATGTTGATTTTTGCTGCATTTTCAATCCATGCAGAAGATAAGCACAAAAAAGCTGCTGAAGAAAGACAAAAGAAAAAAGCTAGTCTTTCTCCTAAGGAGTGGAAAGAGTATCTTAAAGAAGAGAAGGCCAAACGCGACGCAGTTAAAGCTAAACGCGAAACTAAGAAAAAAGAGCAGGAGTCCAAGCAGGAATTACTTGCATCAAAGAATGCAAAGAAACAGGAAGTCACTCCTGTAATTCAGGAAGAAAAGCAAACTCAAGTTGTTACAGAAGACGAGATCGTAGCACCTGAAATTGAGAAAGAAACTAATAAAAACCCAGGCGTTATTAAACCTAAAAAAGTTGAGAAAAAGATCTTCATATAGATCATAAAAAGCCCGTATATATGTTTCGATACTATTTTCTGATTTTCGCATTATTCATGAGTGTTGGCTTAAATGCCGATACTTTTAAAAAGCTCAATTTAGATAATTTGCACTCACTCAAGCCGTCCAAATTACAATCTATTCCCTCAAAATGGAAAGGTACAATTGGGACTTCGCTGGCGGCTCCCAAATACCATTTTACGAATAAGCCAATTTTTATTGAAGGTGTTCAAAAAACGCAAAAACTCGGATACTCAATAATCAAGATTTTTGTTCCTGAGTCTAAAATTGACCAAGATGGAAACGCATTGAGCTATTTTTATAACTCTGACTGGCAGCTCAAAAATAAAATGACTCTAAAGGAAGTCCTTTCACACGAGTACTTTCAAAAATCCTTTTCGTCCGGTCTAAAAGTTTTTGCCCTTAACTGTGTTCATTCCTGGGAGGTCTTTAAACATGGTGGTCCTGCAGTAACTGAACAAAGCATAGAAAATGAAATGTATGAATTTGATACAAGACTTTTCCTTTGGTCAGGGTTTGTGTTTCCAATGCACTCAGTGAACTACAAAGAAAAATGAAAGCTAAAGAAAATCGAGACATGAAAAATACCTGAAGATGAATGGTTAATAATGCTTACTTTTTCGAAGCCATATGTAAAAAATGGACAGTAGGGCTAAAATTGCTCCAGTACAGTAAGAGAATGTGGTGCTAAGTTGATTGCCAAATTTTGATTAATGGCTACAATTTCTCCATCATTATTAACTGTTGGAGAACGATCCTCGGGGAAACTTCCTTTGAATATTATACGCTTGAATTTTCGCTTCTTTTCGGAATCTCCCTTTAAATAAAGCTTTATACTCTTTGGCTTGTCGTCTTTGTTCATTAGAAAAATATTTAGTCGGTTACCGGACTCAGAGGCACTGGCATAAGTGCGTACATTTCCCACTTGGCGTTGAGTGAGAACCATTCGGTCGAGCAGGGCTCGGTTGACTAATGTATTAATGTGACCTGTTGGTTTAGGGCTATTTTTTCGAGTCAATAGGGTTCCTACGTCAACTTCAGGTTCTTCTTTTCCGTACCAAGCGGTGTGGGCTCCCCAAAAGTACGTGTAACTGACATTTGGTATACAGATCTCGTTCATTAGAACCTCGAACCACCAAAGCGCTTTGTAGGTATTGTTGATCTTGCCCAAATCCTCGTTAGCAGGAGTTACTCCAGTTTCGGTGATGAGGATTTTTAGATTGGGTTTAGGGGATTTTGAAATAGCTCTTTGCATAGCCTCAACGGTGGGGATGTAACTTGCCGTATCTTCTTTCCATTTATCATAAGTACCACATGTATCTTTACGACCAAACATGTATTGATGAACCGAGACAAAATCAACTTGCTCGGGTGCAATACTCATGAGCTGCCAGAAGTATTTGAGGTGCCCAATCAGTCCGGGACCTGTTTTTATAGCGGGATCCGCAGCTTTCATTGCAAGAGTTATATCCCGGTAACGTGCTGCGTAAGTTTCTGGAGTGAAAAACTTTCGTTTTGAATGATGGTCGACTTCATTGCCAATTTGCCAGTAGGCGACTTTGTAATCTTTCTTCTTGGCATATCTCACCCACTCTACGGCGCTTTGTTTGAGTTCTTCATAAGTCAGACTATCGCGAAATTTATCTGATAAAACATTAACCACTACCAGAGGCTTAACATTGTTCTTTTTACAAAGATCCATGTATTCATCAAAGTCCATGGCATCTTTGAAACTGCCATCGGGGTTCACCGCCCAGTTCCATTTCCCGGGAGTACGATTCATCGTTGCAACTCGTGGTCTTAAACCCTTTGCGGTGTTCGCAAAGGGAGGGCTATGCCAGAGGTAGTTGTCAGCCAGTGCCCCATAGGGGAATCGCAGTGAACCGCAGCCCATTTTTTGAAGCGCTGATTGCAGTGAAATTTCCGGCTCATGCTTTTTTTCTGAAGCTAGTAACCAGCAGAGATTAGCGCCAGCCGCTCCGGCTTTGAGATCAGACTTAATTGTTTTACTTAAATCAACAGTGATTTGTGTACAAAATGCTGATTTTAAAATTAGGAATTGAATTAGTAAAACGTTTATTCTTCTTGTCATTTTTTAGCCTTTGACAATTTTTCGTACTTAAGTTCATTTCTAATTAGCGTCGGGCGAATGACGGAGTTCCAGGCTTTATATCCTTGTTCATTGAGGTGCAGCATGTCTTCAATAAACATTTCCTTTTTGATGGAACCATCTTCATTAAGAAGTACACTGGCAATATCCAGATAGAAAAGTTTTGCATCTGTCTCGCAAAAAGTTTCTAGCTTTTTATTTAATGCTCGTTGCTTTGGCCATAAGGCTTCTCGCTTTATGCTTGGTTTGACCGAGATGATATAGATGCGGCAATCGGGTAGCTCAGTGTGAACTTTTGAAACAAAGCTTTCAAAGGCCTTGAGTATATTCTGTTCATCAATTCCTTTGCTAATATCATTATCTCCTTCGTAGAGGAGTATAGCTCTGGGCTTACAGGGAATAACAATGCTGTCAGAGTAATGCAGAACTTCATTCATCATACTTCCTCCAAAGCCTCGTTTAATAAGACTTAATGGGTGCAGGTCACGATCAATAGTTTCGTGCCACATCCTAATACTGGAGCTGCCGATACAAAGTATTTGTCCCTTTTGGGGAGGATTCTTTGTATCCGCTTCAGTAAACTTTTTGATTTGTTTTTTAAACTTTGGTTTAGGATAATCATTGCTGTAAGCAAAAAAACTTAGACCAATAATTAAAAACATGATGATTTTATTCACTTACTAAAAGTCCTATTCTACTTTTGATTTCTTAAAATATATCTATGACTTCTTCACCAGAATTGACTTTTTGTGCCTTAGCAGTCGATGCTTTGCCAGAAGATTTTTTAATGACTGATGACGGAAGGTAACGGTAATAAACGGTTAGTTGCAGAGCGCAAAGAGTCGTTGAATAAACTTTATCATCAATGTCAGCCATGGAAAAGCGATCTGTTTCTACACCCTTTGCAGGACTGTTCCAATAGCCATCGGGATGCTGGTTTTCAAGCAAGTGTTTTTGAAAAAGGTTATTCCAACTCTTCCAGTCACTGCCACCTCTTTGAAACATGGCCTGAGTCATGTAATACATCCAGTAAAGATAAAATGCCGCAGGCTTTGTTACGCTGCCATGATGATTCCACCCAAGAAGTTTTAGGTCTTCTTTAATCATAATGTCACCAAGTCTTCTGCATATGGGGTCATCTTGAGCGCCTAATAACTGCATACAGAGTACACCTACAGCACGCATAGAAGGGTCACGTTTATCTTTTGATTGTAACCTGTAGTAGAAACCAGTAGATGTAGCAAATTTTTTCATGTGTGCAATTGACTTTTCGATAGCTCCTGGAAGCTCTTCAACATCACAGCCGGCAACTTTTGCAGCTTTCATGGCCTGCCAGTTCCAACAGGCATTTGAAAAGTTTGAGTCACCTTTAGTGGCATAGCCATACATGTAACCTCCATTTTCATGCTGTTTATCACAAATGAATTTAATTGTCTTATTCATTGCCGGCTTAATTGAATAACTACCAGTCATTGCAAAAGCTTCTGATAAGGCATACGCAACTAGAGCATGTTCATAAACATTTCTAGTCTTGTTTCTACCAATGGGGAAATTTCCCGAATTACCCCATTTAACAAGATTGGCAATACCGCTGCTAACGACTTTACCGTAATTTTTTGATTTACCTGTTTCCCCATGGGCAAGAAAGGTTAAGATTGCCAAGCTAGTCATTGCTTCAGGGTGTCCTTGTCCCCAAGTCCCATCGGGGTTCTGATTTTTAGCGAGCCAGTTTAATGCATTCCCCAAGGCTTTTTGGGCACCAGAAGAACCACCGTACTTTCTTACCGCGTTCGCTTTGGCATTGGGAGATCGTGAGCTGAACATCTTTGCAGACGTTAAGGGGGACGTAGAAGGCTTTACATCTGACATGAGCTCGACTTCGTCAAAGACTTCAGCTGCAGGAGGCTCATCGGTAATTTCGTCGACTTCTGTGGCAGTATCTTCTGTTACATCGACAACTTCAGTAATTTCAGGATTGATGGTTTCTGCCTGCTCATTCATCTCCGGCTCTGGAGGCGGAGGTGGAGGTGGAGGCGGGGGAGGTGGTTCTTCTACCACTTCTTCCATTTTTTGCGTAACTTCGACATTGGCATTGGGTGGCTTGGTCTCACCTTTGAAAAATGAGGCACCGATAATAAGTAAAACGTGGATGAAGGTCGAAATAATTGGACCCGTTAAAGTTTCTTTTAACTTTTGTTTCCTGTATTCCTCCTGAATATTTTTCATTTCTTCCGGGCTTAAAATCCCAAAAGAATCATCATCAAATTCTTCGCTCATGAAATGCTTAGCTCTTTCTCATTTTTAAGTGATTTTTTCAAAGTCTTATTAAAGGTTGATTTGTCTGCTAAAACTGATTGAGAATCAGCAGTTCGGATTTTAAAAAATCCTTTGCCACACCTATACGTATGCCAAGTCTGAAGAGAGACAGCAGGTTGAGAAAATGTTATAACATTTAGCTCGAAAGTTCTTAACGAATTGCCGGGCTTTGAAATACTGCTGCTATGGTATCGACGATTCGGTACTTTTGAGCTTTGGAAACTTTTACCAGGCGCTCGATTTCAGGTTTTCCTTAATAGCGTGAGCAAAAAAAAAATGACCTCATTTTTCATATCAATCATCAAGTCTTTACGATGGAAATAGTGATATAAATCTGGGTCAGGTGGCATGGAACGCAGCGCGTTGAGCTCAAACCAGGCATTTCATCCGCTTTGAGGTCTAGTTTTGTTAAAAGTATAAGTTTAGAACTTTCCGAATGATTTGTGGTTTTAATGGAAAAAAGGTTATCGGAGAAATGGTGAACAGCTTTATCGAATTCTTTTGTCTTTTTAAGAGTCCAGAATTTATCTTTTAATTTAAATTCTCGATCATTAGAATATCCTCAGCACATAATGTAAAGCAGGTGAGTACTAGAAGCGATATTTACTTTTTCATGGCTATCTCAGTAGGTTGTTATTAATTGCTGTATTTTAGTTATCTCATTTTCTAGTTCGTTTACTCGTGTTTTAAGCCATTTTACGGCGTTTAGTCTAAAGTTTTCTGAGCCAATATTTTTTTGCTGAGAAGCCCAGTGATTATATTCGGAGAATTCATACCACAGGCGAGTTTTATGGGCAGTAGCTTGATCAATGAGACCAAAACCTTTGAATTTATGATCATCATATTTTTTAAGAGGATTTTCTTCGTTGTGGTGAATGCCCCACCAGAGCCAAAAGGGAGTGCCCCATTCCAGGTTAACTTGCGCTGAAAGCAATGCGAGACGAGCCTGAATGAGTTCAGCTTCAGCCTCT
This sequence comes from Lentisphaera marina, assembly GCF_028745505.1. Taxonomy (GTDB): domain Bacteria; phylum Verrucomicrobiota; class Lentisphaeria; order Lentisphaerales; family Lentisphaeraceae; genus Lentisphaera; species Lentisphaera marina. The sequence continues at coordinate 1,606,432 of NZ_JAQZZL010000001.1, forward strand.
TTGACTTTGTAGGAATTCATGACGTAGACTAGAGGGTAACCAATTTCACCAATGCCAACTCGGCGACCCTTAATGTCGGGGCGCGGAAGTAATAGGTTTTCTACATAGTCAAGATCCGTGTAAAGGTCTGCTTTAAGTGATTCTTCACTATGAGGGCTACTCCAAGCAGAGATGCCCTGAGTCTCATAACTTGAGATGGAAACATAATCCAGGTGCTTACAAAGAGGAAGAACGCCGTTGGTCATGCGTTTGAGTCCAGTTGTACGTGAAAAACGAACGAGATTGACTTCCGCATAAAAATACACTTTCACATTCTTATGAGCCACAGCCTTTTTGGCATCTTCAATTGCCTTACCTCGAATATTCATCCAGTTGGCCATTTTTTGAATGAGTTCAGGACTCATGTCTTCATTTTTATCAACGTTTTTAGCTCCCATAAGCCAGTCACCTTCCCAATTGCCAATCATGAAGGTTTTACCTGAATTATTATAGTTTTTCAGTAGAAAGACGGTGAAGTCGTAAAACTCTTGGTAGAGCTCCTCGTCTTTGCTGGGCTTATAGTATTTAAAGAGGTTTTTGCCGTGTGCCCAGAAAAAAGCTAAACGATAGGGAAGATCGAGACTTTTCTTATAAATAGGGTGTTTGGCGATTTCCGTTAAGGTGATGTTTTTATTAACATCAAAACCCTGTGTTTGTAAAGTTTTTCTACTCAACCCCAACTTAATAATATCGGAACCGAGGTCTTTAGTGGCGTGTTTGGATGTCCAGAGTAGGGAAGCTGTGTTACCGTGCAGTTCTGGGTTGCGTTCCCCCATTGGTAATGCGTGAGGCTGCTGAGGAGCAATCATGAAGCTTTGAAGTGAGTTATAAACTTCTTCTTCCTTAGGGGGGGCTTCTACTGTGACTTTTTGAGTCGATTTGGCTTTTACTTTAGGCGCCGTGTAAAACATGCCAGCTTGGTCACAGGAGCACAAAGTAAAAAGAATGATAAAAATGAAACGCATGAAAACCTTAGTATTTTTTTTTATATTGATTCGTTATGATAATGAACAATAGGACAGTTATTTAGAGTTTTTTTGTGAAGGGCGTTGCCAATTAACCTGATTAGCTTGAACTAGGTATTTATCCATAATTTTGCGCATCTCGCTAAATTTCTCTGGAAATTTTTTACTTAAATCCATTTTTTCAGTGGGGTCATTAGCTAGGTTGAAGAGCTCATACTTGGGCTTTTTAGTGTTCTTTACAAGCTTAAAATTGTCAATTCTCAGAGCATATTTTTTGAAACCTTGAAGCCAAGTGTAAAATTGCTGGCGTTTTAAAGGTTTTTGGTTCATTGATTGAAGCTCAGTGAAAATACTTTGCCCATCGAGACCCTGAGGGACCTTAAGGCCTACAGCGTCAAGAAGAGTTGGCATAAAATCCATAGTCATGGCATTAAAATTAGAAGTACTATTTGTTGGGATTTTTTCAGGCCAGGTAAAGGAAGTGCAAACGCGCAGTCCTCCTTCATACATGTTTGTTTTATCTGCACGGAGTTCACCATTATCTGCACCATATTTGATTTTTCCGCCATTGTCAGAAGTGAAAACTATGAGGGTGTTATTCGTGATGCCAAGTTCCTCAAGGCAGTCCAAAACGCGGCCAATGGAATAATCCATATGTTCAATGAGACCACCTAGCTTAGCACGTTTCTCTGTAGCATTTGGGTTGCGCTTTTGAAAGTATTTAAAGTATTCTTCTGGGGGATGGATGGGGTCGTGAGGGGCATTATAAGACAGAAATTGGAAGAAAGGACGTGAGTCTTTGTGTGCCTGACGAATTTCTTCGATTGACCAATTAGTGAATATATCTGTTGCGTGAGTTCCTTTTGTTTCAACGCGTTGATCATTTTTGTACATGTAGGCAATATTATGACGAGTATGCTCCCAGTAGTCATCCATCATATCTCCTAAAAAACCGTGGAATACCTCGAAGCCCCTTTCGTTTGGTGTATTTGGAGAAGTGAGGCCTAGATGCCATTTGCCTATGAGGCTGGTTCTGTAGCCATTTGCCTGAAAGGCATCAGCAATAGTTTTTGCTTCGGGGTCAAGATAACCCCAAGAATTGTGATCGTGAGTACGCACAACTCCAGGGACGCCAACCATGTCCTGGTTTTTACCTGTGAGAAAAGCTGCACGCGAAGGTGAACATACGCAACTGTTTGCAGTGAATTCGGTAAAGAGCATGCCGTCTTTCATTAGCTGGTCAATACGTGGAGTTTGAATATCCGGAGAGCCATAGGCTGAAAGATCGCGATACCCAAGGTCATCTACCATGATGAAGAGAATATTCGGGAGATCGGCTGAGCTAAGAGAATGAGTGACTAAAATAACAAGTAGATAAGTAAGTTTTTTGAACATGTAAAAGCCTTGGTGTTTTTATACTCATTCGCCTTAACATTCTCAATAAGGACAGGCAGACTTAAATAATTTCAACATTGATGGATTCTTTGATCTTTTTAATCTGTTTTTGTGGAAATTGCCCCTTGTGGATAATGAGCTTTTTTAAGCTTCTTATTTTATAAAGTTTATCTAAATTAATAATGTCACTGTAGCTAATGTCCAGTATAGAAATTTTAAGACCATCAAGCTCGGATATATCTTTTATTGATGTGCCTGTAATTTTCAACGATACGATATTCAGGAATGAAACTGGTGTTTTTCCCGAGGCATAATATTCGGGGCTTTTTAGAAATTCAATACTTTTTGAACTGATCACAAGTCTTTGTTCTCTGTAGGAGTAATTGAAGCCTTTTTTATCCCAACTTGGGTTAATCATTTTTAAAATCTCAACAACGGCCTGACTATAATAATTTGCGTTGCCACGCACTTTGTTGTCATAGGCAATTAGGCGTAAAGCCACAGAGTAATCGTATTTAAACTTGTTTCTTAAATCGGCAATTAAATTGGCTAGTGAATTAACCTTGATTAAACCAATAGGATCTCGCGGTGCGTCGACGTATTTTTTACTGAGTTCGCGAAGAACCTTGTACTCCTGAAAAGGTAATGCATTTAATTCATCAAAACGTTGCATGAGAAAGAGCGAAAATATGAGATGGTGTCTAGCATTGGTATTTTCCGGATCAATTTTCAGCAGCTCTCTGGCATTGTTTAGAGTTTTATTGAGAGATTTAAGCGGATATTCATAAATGAACGTTTTTGAATTCAGTTCTGATTCAGATAAAAAGTTTTGAGTGAGGCGTTTGAGTAGGTCCTGACTCTCTTGTAAAAGTTGATCTGATTTATCTTTTTCGATTTGGAGATTGTGTGCAGCTTCTTCTGCTTTTGTTGTTTCATTTTTGGCAACATCAACCTGTGCTTTTAGAGCTCCAATAAAGTAAAAACAAAGTGAAAAAATAATGATTAAAGCGGCCATGCAGGTAAGTGCTTCAGCTTTATTCCTCTTTATCAAAAGGTGGAGTTCTTTCATTAAACTGGCTTCTTCTGCTTCAGTAGAAAAGCCGGAAAGGTATTTTTGGACATCTAGTTTTATTTGACCTACAGAACTATATCGTTGATTTTTATCACTTTTCATGGCACGATTGACAACGGCTATAAGGCTTTCGGGTATAAGTCTTCCAAGGTCGTTGTCAGGCTTGATTATTTCTCCTTTTCGGGTTTTCTCCAGAACTTCTTCAGTTGAACCAGAAAAAGGCGCTTTTAAACAGAGTAATGAATAGAGAATACACCCCAATGCAAAGATATCTGAGCTATCGTCCAGGCTATGACCTTTTTCGGTTTGTTCAGGAGCCATGTAGCCGGGTGTACCCATAACGCTATTGCGCTGAGTTACATGGTTGAGTAGATCTGTATTGAGAAGGATTTCTTCAAAGTCCTGAGTTTCATGCTGGTTGAGGATTTTTCCCAAGCCCCAATCGCAGACTAAAACCTCACCAAATCGACCCACCTGAATATTGGCAGGTTTAAGGTCTAAATGAATAATGCCTCTCGAGTGAGCAAAGGAAACGGCATCACAGACTTTTAAAAAAATACTGAGTAACTCGTGAAGCGGGTAGGCGTTTACGTAATGTTGATCCTGCTGTTTAAGTCTTCGTAAAATATCCTGAAGTGAGTTGCCTTCTTTGAGATCCATAGTGAAAAAAGGACGTGCATCTTCATTAACGCCAATGTCATGAATAGAAATGATATTGGGGTGTTCTAGGAGAGCGGTGAGACGAGCTTCTTTGAGAAAAAGTTCATTAAAGGTTGAATCAATATCTGGTAGTAACTCAGCCATGGCAACATGTCGAGATGTAGACTGATCAAATACTTTAGTGATTGTTTTCATCCCGCCCGTAGCAACTGTCTCAACGAAATGATAGCGTTGAGTTATATGCTGAAGCTCAGAATATATGGGAGTTTCTTCACTGGGTGCTTCGTGGAAAAGGCCAGCGAATTTACGGGCAAAATCTTTATTATTGTCACTCATTGAAGAGATGCATTTCCTGTTTAATCTGCTGAATTTCCTTGAGCAAGCGGTCTTTGACACGGTTCTTTAATTTATTAACAGAAGTTCGCTGTAAGTGAAGCTTTTCAGCTATGACATCTGAAGGCATGTTGTCCATGCTGAGTTTAAAGACCTCCATGGCTTTCCCCGAAAAGATTGGACTAACACGATCCATAGCAGTTTGAACAACGTAGACCTCCCATTCAGACTGGATTAGCTTTTCTATTTCGGGTTGAGAAATAGATTCACTAAGCTCTTCTTCACTGCGAAATTTTTCAATTTTGTTGGAGCGTCGATGAACCTTGCGGTAATGATCTATAACGCGACGGTGAATTATGGAACTCATCCAGGTACGGAAGCGCGCGCGTGAGCTATCGAAATCAAGCTTAGGTAATGATTTCCAAAGTGAAAGCAGGACTTCTTGAGCGAGATCGTTTTTGTCATTTTCATTCACCCCCATTTGGTGAAGGATGACCATCACAAATTTGTGATAGTAACGGGTGAAATCTTCCCAAGCCTGATCGTCATCAGGGTCTTGAGCTCTTTGTAACAGAGTGAGTCGAGTATTCCAGTCGCCAGCGCTCATGAAAGTCCTTTTACTTGATTCCTATTGCATCATAGTTTATTACATCTAAACGTAAAAAACAATTAAAGGTTTGCGGGTGACGCAAAGAGTTCGGTATTTTTCCCAGTGCCACCAACACGATTTTTATGCCTTTTCCATTGAATAACTTCGGCTCTTTGAATAGATTCCTTATCCTGTTGTTGCATAAATTGTGCGAGCTTCTTAGGTGATTCACGGTTCTTCATCGCTTCAAGTGCATAATCATTTATTTTTGTCATGTGCTGAGTCAGCTTAGCGCGCATTTGCTTGAGCTGAGCAAGGTATTCAGGATTCTTAACCAAATTGTTGAGGCAGTGAGGGTCTTTCTCAAGATCATAGAGTTCTTCAATATCACGGTAAACGAGATGATTGAAGCGTTTGGCGACTTCCTGATCAGTTTTAGAGAGTTCTTTTATAACTTTGTATGATTTGTGAGAAGATGATGCACTGGAAAAAGTTCTTTTGCCATCAGCCCAGGGGTTGAAAACGTAACAAAACTTTTTGTTGTGGACAGCGCGAGTAGGAAATACGAGACCAATGGCATTTTCATTGAATTCAGCAAAAACGTAGTCACGATATTTTTGTTCTTCACCTTTTAAGACTGAGAAGAAAGATCTTCCTTCGAGTCCTTTGGGTTTGTTGATTCCGCAAACATCGAGAATTGTCGGCATGAAATCAACTGCGGAAATCATGTGTTGAGTATCTTTGGATTGTGGCTTGAGTTTGTTTGGCCACTTCATGATCCAAGGAGTGCGAATGCCATTACCATATAGAGAGGATTTTGCAAAGGGGAGGGGCATGCCGTGATCTGAAACAAAGATAACTAAAGTGTTGTCTTCATAGGAACTTTCTTTTAAACTTTTGAGTATGGCGCCAATACAATCATCTGCACGCTTAACTGAGTTGTAGTAATTGCGCATTTCAATACGAACACCAGGGTGCTTGGGAAGAAAATCTGGGACGGTAATTTCTGATATCTTATAAACTCGACTTGGGCCAAATTCGTCTAAGCCAGATTCTTTTGATTTTGGGTCGTTAAAAAATGGCTTATGTGGATCGGCAATGTTGACCACACAGTAGAAAGGTTCGTTTTTATCTTTGATAAGTTCAAAGAAATCACTCATACCTTTTGCATATGTCTGAGCGCCACGTTTTTCCGCACCTTTGAGAATAATTGAGTGATCCCAAAGTTCATCGTATTTATCGTTAAAGCTCGTGTCGCGGGGTTTGTTGATTACAGATGTAAAATAACCGTTTTGGCGAAGTAGTTCAGGAAGCATGGGGTAATTAGCATCTACCATGTAAAATCCGCGCATACCGCTGCTACTAGGGTAGCGACCGCTTTGGAAAACCACGCGAGAAGGGGAACAGTTAGAAGCCTGTACATAAGCTCTTTCAAAGAGCAAACCTTCGTTGGCTAGGCTATCTATGTGAGGAGTGATTTCGGGGATTTTACATCCATAAGCTCCAACTGAATCCCAGTTCATGTCATCAACTGTGATGAAAAGGATATTGGGTTTTACTGACTCCGCAAATAATGAAAATGAGAGTGTTAAGAGGGCGAGTATTTTATAAATCATATTGGATTCCAGTGCGCTATTATTGAATGACTTCGGCTTTGTGATTGGTGATATACTTTTTGCTGGGATTGGAGACATCTTTGATCTTGTTTTTAGGGACTTTATGCTGAATTCTCAACTTGTTGAGTTCTTGTTTCATACGCTTAAGAACTGAGGCATATTCAGGGTTTTTGAACTGATTTGTCATTTCCTTTGGGTCAGTTTTCAGGTCATAAAGTTCCCATTCATTAATATCGTAGAAATACATGAGTTTATAACGGCCATCGTAAGCACCTTCATGGCGTTGAACCATGTGCCAACCTGGGAACTCGTAGTAGTGGTAATAATGAGTTTTACGCCAGTCCTTAGGGTTTTGTCCTTTTAGAATAGGAACAAGAGAGGCACCCTGCATGTCTTCAGGAATAGCTTGACCAGCTACTTCTAAAAAGGTCTCTGCAAAATCGAGGTTGGAAACGAGGTGGCTATTAATTGAACCAGGCTTTGTGTGTCCTGGCCAGCGGATAATAAGAGGAGTACGGTATGATTCGTCATACATGAAACGTTTGTCGAACCAGCCATGTTCACCGAGGTAGAAGCCCTGATCTGAAGAATAAATAACGATAGTGTTTTTTGCGAGCCCGGATTCGTCTAGGTATTTGAGCAATTGACCGATGGATTCATCGACAGATTTAATACAGCGTAGGTAATCTTTGATGTAGCGTTGGTACTTCCAGCGAACGAGGTCTTTACCTTTTGGTTTTGCTTTAAGCAAGGCTTGGTTTTTGGGTTCGTAGGCGGCGTTCCAGGCTTTGAGCTGTTCAGGATTCATGCGCTTGTGAATGCGTTTCGCTAGTTGGTCTTTTTTATCAAACTCTTTTATTTTGAGGTCTTTACCCAGCTCCATTGAAACTTCGATAGACATATCCTGGTTTCGAGCAGCATGGCCACGTCCTTCATAGTCATCGAAAAGAGAATCCGGTTCCGGCATGGTAACATCATCAAAAGCATTGAGGTATTTGAGAGCAGGAGACCATTCGCGGTGTGGAGCCTTTTGCTGAACCATGAGCATGAAAGGTTTGGAATTATCACGCTCGTTTTTGAGCCAGTTAAGAGCTTTGTCAGTGACTACCTCAGTACAATACCCTTCGACCTGATAGCGGCCTTTAGCATTGTCAAAATCAGGGTTGTAGTACATGCCCTGACCAGGAAGGATGTCCCAGTGATCAAATCCCGTCGGAGTCGAGCCTAAGTGCCACTTGCCAATGATGGATGTTTCGTAGCCAGCTTTTTGTAGAAGTTTAGGGAAAGTTTGTTGACTACCGTCAAATTTGGTTTTTTCGTTAACCATAAAGCCATTAAGGTGACTGTACTTGCCAGTTAGAATTGTAGCCCGACTGGGACCGCAAATGGAGTTAGTAACCATGCATCTTTTGAAGAGCATTCCTTCATCGGCGAGCCGGTCGAGGTTTGGCGTTGGTGCGACCTTCGCAAAACGACCACCATAGGCACTGATAGCCTGTGTTGCATGATCATCAGTAAAAATAAAGAGGATATTAGTTTTTTCTGAGGCGAAGACAGCGCCGAAGGAACATGCTAAAAGAGCAAGTTTTTTTATCATAAGTATTTGTCCAGTATGTTGAGTTTAGGGAATCCAGAATTCGGTAGTGTTAGCCTCACTACCAATGATGAGCAGTTGGCTACCTGTTAATGTGCTGACGTGGCCATCAATGTAAGCAATATTGGCTTTGCCTTCATGGCGAGCTATAGCTTGCTGATCATTTGAATCGTAAATTTTGGCTTCTTTAAGGTTGTATTTAAAAAGTGTATTCTGTACTTTCCAGGAATCCATGTAAAAAGCTGTTTGACTGGCATGATTACTAGTTAGTTGATAAGGAGTGTAAACGGTGCCATTGGCATCTATTTGGCCTAAGCGGTAGTTTTGGGAATAATTGTTAGTGTAATAAGTATCGAGATTTACCCCATTAGGGCATTTGTAGGGGCTTCCATTTTCATTGCTGTTAGCTGCGTTAATTTCTGGTAGGTATGAGTTTTGCGACATTCGCTTGGACCAATATTCGCTGTTGTCGGCGTCATTGAGAGGGGCAAAATCATCATTGTCTTCAGCATACATAAAGGAAGCCGTGGAGATTTGCTTGAGCTTATTTTGGCATACTGAACTTTGAGCTTTTTTACGTGCTTTACCGAGTGTGGGGAGAAGTAAGCTGGAAAGAATTCCTATAATTGCGATAACAACAAGGAGTTCAATGAGACTGAATTTCTGTTTTTTCATAATGTGACCTCAATTTTGATTATATATACCCATTCGGTAGCACTTTTAATATAAGGACAGTTGATTAATTTTTTTTTATAAAATAATGCTTTTTTAATCTCAATGAAAATTTTTATCGAACTTCCTCTTATGGCTTAGACCACTTACTCATGTCTTTTTCTCTTTTGGGAATATTACCCACAAAGACGCCGCTGGCCTGAACTTTCTCGTAAGCTACACGCATTTTTTTAGGATCTTTTGTTTCCTGGTAGGTATTGAATACTGGACTAACAAAATCATTTGTTTTTTCCATGTTAGCCTCCATGGCTTTACGGAATTTATCCATGACTTCTCTGTATTCGGGATTATTGGCCAAATTATTAAAGCCATAGGGGTCTTTCTCAAGGTCATAGAGCTCTTCTGGAGCACGTCTTAAAATGAATTCAGCTCGTTTATTCCAGTGGGGATCAGTCTTGCCTTGTTGCACCATGGACGTAAAAAAGTTACCGCCAAGAGAAGAGGTGGCGTAGAGCCTTTTTCCTGTATAAAAACTATTGAAAGTATAGGAATACTTATGGTCAAGAGCGGTGCGCATATTGTAGTGACCATTGCCGTTTTTTGCGTAGAAATAAGTAAAAAACAATTCATCACGATCTTTTAGTTTGCCACCATTAAATACGCTCTTTAGACTTTGGCCATCAAAACCTCCGGGAGATTCTATGCCAGCTAAATCAAGCATAGTCGGGAAAAGGTCTAGGACAGAACTGAATTCTTTGTGAACAGAGCCCGCTTTGATGAGAGGAGGGTATTTTATGATCATTGGCGTTTTTGTGCTATTTACATAGGCATTGGCTTTTGCGGAGGGCGCACCCATTCCGTGATCGGAAAGAAAAACAATCATAGTGTTTTCCTGCAATCTTTTCTCTTGAACCATATCCATTAGACGACCAACTAAATCATCACATCGACGAACAGAGCAGTAGTAATTGGCCAGTTCATGACGGATCTCCTTTGTGTCTGGAAGGAAAGCAGGAATAATCATGTCTTGAGGTTTAAAGACTTTACTGGGGTGAGAATTTGGTGCTTTGCCTTTGTGGCTTCTCTGCTCTTTACCCTCATTTTTCCAGTTATAGTAGGGGCGGTGAGGATCGTGGGAATTGACGATTAGATAGAAGGCTTTGTTTTCTTGAATTGCGGAGTCCGCAAATTTTGCTGCTTTTTGAGTGATGACTTCCGTATTTCGTCCCACTTCCTCGGCATGATCCCAATGCGTGTTTTTGTATGGCGTGCTGTGACCAACTTTACCAAGAATGCCGACCTTGTATCCATTCTTACTCAAAACAGATGGGATCGTAGGGACATTGGGGATGGTGAAGTGGTGAAAGCCTTCTCCACCACTTCTGTGAGGTAGTCTGCCGGAATTAATCGCATTGCGAGATGGCATGCAAACTGTTGTGGCCACATGAGCATTGGCAAAGCGCATTCCCTCTTTTGCAAGTTGGTCAATATGGGGAGTCGTTTCTTTGATCTCTGAACCAAAGCAGCCAACGCTATTCCAGTTCATATCATCAGCCGTTATAAAAAGAAAATTCACTCTTTCTGTTGAGTGTAAAATATTGATGAAAACCAAAAATAAAAAAATATATAATCTCATAAACTTTTCCTTAGAAGTATTTATAAATTATACGTGATCACTAGAACATTAGAGACAGCTGACAAAACTTTTCATCACATGTCAGTTCTTTTATTTTAACGAATTAGTCCTTTCGCTTTATTTTTACAAAAACGACAAGGAGTTTGCAAAAAGTATGAGAGTTCGCAAGTTTTTTATACTTTTTATAAGGTTTAGGAGCCTCCTTCTGTCTCACTGCAGCTTATCTCTTCGTAAAAGTATTAACTAAGAATGAAGGTTTTGTATGAACAGAAGGGATTTTTTACAGGGTTCTGGTGCTTTTTTAGCTCTGCCTACACTGGAAACTTTTGCTAGAGAAAAAAGAAGTACTCCACCACTAAGGCTTATGTTCATTGGTTTTCCCTGGGGTGTAACGGGTAAAAATAATTGGTTCCCAAGTTCTACGGGTAAAAATTTCGATATTACAAAAGGTCTGAAGCCTCTAGCGAAACATAAAAATGATCTGACCATCTTTAAGAATATTTCCCCACTTCACAATGCCCATCACCCCCATAATACATTGGCATATTATTTGACATGTATGAATTTTAGAAAGTCCAATGGTGGGATTTATGATTTAATTTCCTGTGATCAACTCGCGGCAGAAAAACTTGGGGTCAATACCCGTTACTCATCATTGCAGTTGTCGTCTTTAGGGAATGAAGGTGCAGGAGCTGGTTTGTCTCTAGCATGGGACAAACTGGGGAAACCTGTACCCGGTTATACTGATCCGGTGGCTCTTTTCAATGAGTTGTTTGGCGATGGCAAAGTGACCGTTGAGCAGCGACGAGAGATGATCAAAAAAGAAAGGAGCATTATGGATGCTTTCCGTTATCAAAGTCGTATCCTGGAAAGAAATGTATCCAAGTCTGATAAAGATAAATTGGATGAGTACTTCACTTCTATTAGGCACATAGAAAAAGGTCTTACTAAATCTGAGCAGTGGATCGATACACCTAAGCCGAAGGCGGATATGACCAAGCCTAAAAAAGGACTGCAGGGTAAAGCTCAGATTAAAGTCATGTACGACCTCATGGTTGCAGCACTTCAAACTGATCTGACGCGAGTTATATCTTACCGTCAACCGCTCAACGCCTTGTTAAAAGAGTTATCATTAAGTAATGCTCATCCCATTAATCATCATGGTGGGAAGCAGGAATTAATTGAGCAATCAATCATCAAAGACCAAGCCCAAAGTGAACTGTTTTCCTATCTCATTGAGCGCCTTAAGTCGATTAAGGAATTTGATAATTCCAGCCTGTTTGATAATACAATTTTGACTTACGGCAGCGGGGTGCGTAGCGGACATATGAATATTAAGTTACCTATCATTGTAACAGGTAAGGGAAAAGGTAAAATTAAGCCAGCCGGTTATGTGGAGCTCAAAGAGGATAAAAATCGCTTGAGTAATTTATGGCTCACAATTTTGCAAAGTGCCGGTCTGGAGATCGATAGCTTTTCCCACAGTAATGGACTGATAGACGAAATACGAGTATGAAGTACCTGACCCTCATATTTCTTACGATTTCATCAATCTATTGCGATGATTTCTCTCGAAAGCTTAAACCATTTTTGGAGAAGCATTGTATTTCCTGTCATGGCCCTGATAAGCAGAAAGGTAAGCTGCGACTCGATGATATTTCGATGAATTTTTCCAGTTTAGATACCGCTGAGCAATGGCAGTTTATTTTAGATGAACTTAATGGGGCAACTATGCCGCCTGAAGATGAACCCCAGCCTAGTAATCAGGAGCTGACTGAGGTTTTGGAGACTTTGACTTACCAAATTGAAAATGCTAAGAAAATTCATAAGGGGAAAAATCGTGAAGTGATTATGCGCCGCCTCAATAAGCGTGAATATATCAATACTATGTACGAACTGACGGGTGTGCGCTTAAATACTGCAGATGTGATAGATGACCAAAATACTGCAGATTACGATAACCATGGAGAGGGTCTCTATGTCTCATCTTTTTTATTGGGTAAATACCGTGAATATGCTTTTACCGCCTTAGACAAAGTATTTTCCAAAAAGCCACTAAAAGCTATACGTTTTGAAGAACGAAGTTTAGCACAAGTAAAAAATGACTGGGCTAAAAAGCAAATAGCAGAAATTAAAAAGAAGAATTTTCAGAGCAATAAAAGTTCAGGGAGAAAGAATAATCGTGAAGACCTCAGAGCAAAGCATGATCATCTTCAAAGTTATTTAGCGCAGCCCTTTGTCGATGAAGGGCAGGTCTTGGATCATAATGAGGAGATTCATATAAATACAAAAAAAGGCAAGCAAGGGCTTTTTAATGGCTGGGGTGATTACAAAATTGCCATTGAGGCACAAGTCAAAAATTTAAAAGCCGGCACCAAAGTCTACCTGGTTATTGGCGACCGTCATTTAGATATCTCTAAACTCAAGGATAAAAAGCAGGTGCTTGTTTTTAATGTTTACTGTCAAATAAAGACAAATTTAAAAATAAAATTTTACCTTGATCAGGGGCAAGGCAACAAGGGCAAGCGCAAGAAAAGGTCAAAAGGTGAATTTCCACTTATCGACCCCCATGCCCCGAAGCTAATTTTAAAATCTTTAGCTATTGAATATAACGATAAAAGTATTGCCCCTGATGCCTATAAAAAGATTTTTCCCGTAGCTAAAAAAAATACTGAATCCTATGAACGTTATGCAGGCAATGTTATTAAATATTTCGCAAATAGAGCTTATCGCGGGCGGAAGATCTCTTTTGAATTTTATAAGTTTTTGATGGGGATTTATAAAGATAGCATCAAAAAGGGCATTGATGAGATTGAGGCTTTTAAGGAACCGTTGGCAATTATTTTATCATCTCCCAAGTTTGTCTATCTCACTGAAGTATCGACTACTAACAATAAGTATATTTCAGACTTAGAGCTGGCCATTCGACTCTCTTATTTTCTTTGGAGCGCACCGCCAGATAAAGAGTTGCATAAGCTCGCTTTTTCCAAAAAGTTAAGAAATCCATCGGTGCTTAAACAGCAGCTTATTCGCATGCTCAGGGACAATCGCTCACGCGCCTTTAGCGAAGGTTTTTTCAACAAATGGTTGCAGATGGGAAATCTCAATCTGATCGAAGTCAAAAACTCTCATGACTCAGGTCCCTTGAAATACAGTGTTCAATTGGAGAAGCTTTTAAAACAGGAACCATTGGAGTTTTTTAGGAAATTACTCATTAGTAATCTGAGTATCGTAAATATGATCGATTCTGATTTTTTGGTTCTCAACCAAACTTTGGCTTCCTATTACAAACTGCCAGTTCAGATCTCAGAGAATAAATTTCAAGCAGTCAAATTACCAGAGAATTCTCCAAGAGGTGGTTTGATGGGTATGGGTGCTATTCTTGCCATGCTTGGAAATGGTGACAGAAGTTCACCGGTTCTTCGCGGTAATTTTGTTTTAACTAAAATGATGGGACTTCATTCCCCTGAGCCACCCCCAAATGTACCTGATCTGGAAGTTCAAACTCATGGTAATATAAAAGAAAAGCTTTTAGCTCATCAAGCGAAGCCTCAATGTGCGTCCTGCCATAAAACAATTGACCCGGCTGGTTTCGGTCTTGAGTCTTTTGATCAATCGGGTCAATGGGTAGGAATCAATCGACAGAATAATACTGTTGTTAAGGGAAAACTTCCCGGATTAGGAGAGTATAAAAATTATTTTGAGCAGCGGAACCTATTGCTTAAAAATAAAGACAATTTCGCCAAGGCATTTATCGAAAACTTATCTTCCTACGCATTTGCCAGGAAAGTAGGTTTTGCGGACTCCGCATTAATCAGTCGTCTTTCAGCTAAAGCTAAAAAGAATAATTACCTGCTGAGGGACATTGTCTGTGACATTGTCCTCAGTAATGAATTTAAAATGAAGTAGGGAGTGAGAAATGAATTTAAAAAACACAGGATCTATTCTATGTTTGTTAGCGTCCAGCTTTGCTTGGTCAAATAATGTCTCTGGATTAGAGGGGGAATGGTCTCATTACTCACCAAGTAATTTTGAGCAGGAATGGGAGGTAAAGGAAAATGGTTTTAACAGTCGCCGTTTGAGTAAGAAGTCACAGAAAGTTTTTTCAGTTAAAGAAGATGTATTTACAGTCGAATCAGAATATCAAAGTATAGGAAAGTTTCTTTGCACAAAGAAGTCTTATACGGATTTTATTTTCGAAGCAGAAGTAATGACCAATAACCTCAGGAGCGGTGCTTTTGTAGCTTATCATGCTCAGTTTTTGGATAAAAAATGGAAAGGCAAAGGACGTACATATAAAAGCTTGTATGGCTTTACTTATGGCTTTGGTAATTGGCCACAAACAACTGGTGAGGCAGAAATTCGCTACACGGGAAGTAAAAGCCTTATTGCTGACCATAAGGAAGTAGAGTTTCAAACAAATAAATGGCACAAAGTTAAAATTGTAGTCAAGGACAACACAATTCAGCATTGGTTTGATAGTGTGTTAGTTGCTGAATTGAACGATGTTCGAGAAACTCTCAAGAGTCAAAAATTGGATAAGAGTGAAGATCCCATGAAGGGACCAATTGTCCTTGGTATGCCGGGGCACCCTAAAGGTCAAAAGGACCTTATTACTGTGAAATGGAAAAATGTTCGAGTTAAGGAGCTATGATAAAGTATTTATGTCTAGTATGTCTGATTCAGGTAGTTTATTCTGAGCAGTATTTTTACCTATCCAAAAAGGCTGACAATGTTATTGAACAGTATTTGCTCACAAGTAATGGAAATCTGCAATTTCTCAGCCAATTAAAATTACCTGGAGGTCCTGGTGGATTGACTCTGTCGAGTGACTCTAAGCATATTTATTTTTCCATTAGTAACGATGAGACTATTGAACTGGGAACGGCTGTAATAAATCAAAAAGGAAAGCTTTCATTTTTGGGTAAATCAAAAATAGAGAGTGGTGGTAGCGGAACTATTTCTAAATGCGGCCACTTTTATCTTAAGTACAATTACCGGGCTAACACAGTATCAGTTTTGGAAATGGAAGAGCATCTTCATACGGGGCGACAAATTCAGGAAATAAGAACTACTAAAAACCCACATGATATTGGCGTTTCCAATGACGGGTCATTAGTATTTATACCTCACAATGGGCAGAATCGACTTTATCAATTTAGCCTTAATTCAGACTCTGGTGAACTGGAACCTTTAAATCCGCCTTATCTCGAAGGAGCAAAATTTGAAGAGCAGGGTTTCTCAGCCTTTCGCAGTCTGGCTTTTCATCCTCAAAAAAATGTAGTTTACTGCACATATGAAAAGGGTGGGGGACTAGCTTCTCTGAGATATGATGAAAATGGTTTAAAGTTGTGGCAGGAGTTCTCAACTGTTGATAAAGGTGTTCATGTCTTGCCCACGACAGTAGCCTTATCTCCCAATAAGCAATTCTTATTTGTTCCCAATAGAGGTGTTAGAAAGTCTCCCACATCAATTACCACTTTTCGCCTGGATCCAAAGAGTGGAAGGGTTCTATCTCGAGTAGGTGTATTCGAAACTTCCGCTAGTGGTCCACGGTCGATTACCGTTGATGAGACTGGTGATTTTTTGTTTACTTCATCAGTAAAAACGAATAAGACCTATCAGTTTAAAATTAATAAAGACGGATCCTTAAAATTATTTAAGGAACACAAAATGGGTTCAGGTTCAATGTTAATTATTGGAACTAAATCAAAGTAATTAAGTAAGAAACAATTAATCTAGGAGCAGATAATATACATTTTTTAAAACTGTGACTCAGTTAGGAATGACTTTGAGTTGTGTATGTGCTTTAAACGGATTATTATATTTTATTAATTCATTGAAACATTGTCAATCAAAGGTATAAATTCATGGCAGGTAATGACTGGAACACTCGCTTATCTCTTTTACAAAGAGCTAAAAATCCTGATGATCACCATGCCTGGGACGAATTTACCTTTTATTACTCGAATTTCGTTAAAGTCGTTTTGAGTGAGATGGGGGTTAACCAGAATGACAAGGATGATCTTAGCCAAATTGTTTTGATTTCTCTTTGGAAAGCCCTTCCAAAATTTGAGCTGGATAAAAATAAAGCCCGTTTTCGTACCTGGATGAGTACAGTTATTCATAACAAAGTGATTGATTATTACCGAAAAGTTAATAGTCAAAACAATAAGAATTCTAAATTTTGGGATGATAATCAAAATCAACTCACGGTGGTGCAACCTGAGATTGAGAAGATTATTCAGAATGAATGGGAAGTTTATGTAGTTCAAACTGCACTCGAACGTATACGCGAAAACTTCTCAGGTAAAGCCATGCAGGTTTTTGAAATGAGCATGGATAATGTTCCCACTAATGAGATTGCGGAAAAGCTGGATGTTGCCTATAGCTCAGTAAGTAAACTTAAAAATCGAGTTAAAGAAAGACTTGTTGTTGAGATCACGAATTTAAAATCAGAAATGTATTTATTCGAAGAATGAAATGAATGAAGATAGGGCACTTGCTAAAAAATTAAAAAGTTTCTTTCATGAGGAACCATCAGCTTTTCGCGAGTCTCCTATTTATTCCGAGCTCAGCGAGATTTCCGAGCGTTACACGAACCTGGAGCAGATTGATTCGGGGGGGATGAAATCCATTAAACGAGCCTTTGATCTCTCCACGTCCCGAAATGTGGCCTTTGCTGAGTTACGTAATCCGCAAGATGAAAAGCTCTACGAAGTTTTTCTCAGAGAAGCAAGACTTACGGCTCTTCTTGAGCACCCCAATATCATTTCTATTCATGATGTGGGGCTCAATGATGAAGGTCAGCCTTATTTTACGATGGATCTCAAAGAGGGGGATTCATTATCAGATATATTTAAAAAACTGAGTTCTGCCGATGAAAGTTATTTAAAGAGCTATTCATTACATGAACTACTGATGATTTTTGTTAAGATTTGCGAAGCAGTGGCTTTTGCGCATTCAAAGAATGTTATTCACTTAGACCTCAAACCCGATAATATACAAGTTGGTGATTTTGGTGAGGTTCTTGTCTGTGATTGGGGACTAGGAAAAATACTAAACAACACCGATAAAGAAGGTGTATATGAAACTCTTCTTGATGTGGATTTACTCAACCATATAAGCTCCAACAATAAAGTTGTCGGTACGCCTGGTTTTATGTCCCCTGAACAAATCGAAAAAGCTAGAGAGCCTGATAAGCGCTCGGATATCTACTCTTTAGGAGGAATTCTATTTTCTATTTTAACTTACAAGAGGCCACTAGAAGGTGAAATTGAATACATGCTTAAATGTACTGTACGAGGGATTTTAAAAGACCCTCAAGATCTGGTGGACTATACTTTACCTAATAGTCTTGTTGCCGTAGTAAAAAGAGCTATGGCTCTGAAACCTGAAGAACGTTACTCAAGTGTTTTGGAATTAAGATCAGATGTTCAAAAATATCTATCAGGATACTCAACAGCTGCTGAAGATAGCAACCTGTATAAAGAGTTTAAATTATTTATAAAGCGAAATAAAGCGGCTTCATTGATTACCTTAATTGCTCTGATATTCATCACTTGTCTAAGTTTCTTTTTTATTGATGCACTAAAAGAGGAAATTAGTGAAACTAAAAAGGCTAGCAAAAGAGCTGAAGTTGCCGCAGAGCAATTTAAAAATGAACGTAACAAAGCCAATAATTTACTCGATGAGCTTACCGAAACTTTTTTGCAGGAAGCTCAGTTGGCCTCAGAAACTTTTGTATATCAGTACCCATCGGAGTCATTAAAAAGTACTTTAAGCAAATCCGAAAAGATCCTGGAAACAATCCCAGACCATCCCATTGCTCGAGAGCGTTATATTTTATCATTGTTTATTATGCAGCGTTTCGATAAATTATTAGAGTCACCATACAAAAATCCCTCACCTTTATTGGTCGAGCTTGCCAAAAAATATGAGCCTTTGATTAACAAAAAAACAAATAAATTAGATATACTAAATTTATCTCAACTCTTTGATGATATCAGCGGAAATGTAGAAAATGATTTTTCTATATGTGAAAGAATGCTAGCATATGCATCTGAGAAATCTAAATACACCGCGAGTTTTGGCTTTGCTGTAAAATCACTTATAAAAATACTCAATCCAGAATGGGATGGTGAGGGATATGAATATTCCAATAACCGTAACAAGTTAGAGTTGAAATCTCCTCAAATAAAATACCTCAAAGGTCCGGATAATAAGAGCTCCGGGCAATCAGTTCTTCGCTTTATGAGAATTGATCGATTAAACCTGAGAGGTTCAGCTATCGATGATTTATCACAACTGCAGTCAATTAAAATTGAATCACTCGATATAAGAGATACTCCGATTGATCAACTTGAAAACCTTTACAAATTAAAGAAGCTTTCGGAATTGATCGTTTATGAAGAGCAATTTCGTGGGGGACAATTAGCTAATTTGCCGCGATCAATTAGAGCCAGAGTTTTTGATAAAGAAAAAGAGTAAGGATTTGTATAATTATTGTGTGGGTGAATTTAATGGTGTCTAACTGTCTTTTTGTATGACAAGCCTACGTAAAAGCTATTTAAAGAAACTTTAACGTCAATATAAAATTGCTTTCAATAGCTGGAGACAAACCACAATGAATTTTAAATATTTACTGATTTCTATGATGATTGGTCTATTGAGCTTAAGTGCGCAACAGAATAAGCTTCATGATGCCCTAAAATATGCTGACCCTTTTTATGGCAATGCCGGCACAGACATTCCTCCTGCAAAAGGTGTAGCTGCAACCTGGAATTGGGAAAAAGCTCAACAGGGGAACACGCATCCTGGGCCGCAAATGCCATTTGGGATGGTATCAATTATTCCGTACACTGGCTCATATCCCACTGGTTACGGGGCAAATAAGAAGACATTTACAGGTGAAGCCCAGTACTTTGATAAGTACAAAGATGCTGCTTATGGCTTTACTCACATGCAGCAATCTGGTACCGGAACAATAGGTATTTATTATAATTTTCTTCGAGTAAGTCCCACCACAAACTATAACAAAGAGAACCGTAAAGCTCGCTTCAAAATGAAAGAGCAAAATGCTCATCCCGGTTATTTCAACTGTACTATAGCTGAAAATGATGTGAAGGTGGAATTAACGGCTTCGCAAAAAGTTGGCTTTCATCGTTATCATATCCCTGCGAATATGGAGAGCGCACAAATTTCAATTGACTTTTCAGAAGGTGGTCTGGATATTCGTGAGGATAATGTTCGCAATGTAAAAGCACAGAAAGAAAGTAAGACACTTTTAAGCGGTGAATTCAATCATGTGGGTTTCAATTATTATTTTGCGCTTGAATCCAGTGTGCCTTTTAAAAATGGTTCCTTCTATCACGTCATTGGAGATAGACCCGAACGTAGTAAAAATAATAAGAAGAAGAGCAAAGTTGAGATCCCAAATCCTGATCCCGATAAGTCTTTAGATCAGGCAGAAATTAAAATTAATAAACTCACAAGAAAGAACTGTCGCATGTTTTACCTGGATTATGTATTTGATGTAGAATCAGGGTCTAATGTTGAATTGAAAATTGCCTTTTCATTCAGATCTGTTGAGCAGGCAAAATCCAATCTTAAGAAGGCTCCTTCATCATTTAATGAAGCCAGGTCTCAAGCAGAATTAACTTGGCAGAAATGCCTTACGCGATTTGACTATAAAGGTAAGGATGAACGTGATAAAAGGCTCTTTTATTCCAATCTCTACCACTCATTAGTAAAACCCTCCATTTGCGATAATGAGAGCCCATTTTGGGAAGATGAAGTTTTTGTCACAGACTTTTCTACTCTGTGGGATGTATACAAAACACAAATTCCTCTACTCGTAAAATATTATCCGGAATACGCTTCAAAAGTAATCAAGGGTATGATCAATGCCATGGATGCCCACGGTTATTTCCCTTGTGGTTACCAGAAGTGTGATCCTAAAAATATGAAGAAATTTGACGGACAGTGCACAGGAATGGAGTGGGTGGCACTCGCGTACGCCTACAGACACAAAGACAAACTTGGAGATATTGACTGGAAACGTTCGCTGAAGAATGCTGAAAAGTTTGCTCAGATGGATCGCGTTCAGGAAATACTTAAAAATGGTCATGCTGAGGGGCTATCAAATACCCATACTCTCGATGTGTCGTCAGCATTTGCAGCCATCTGTTTTATTGCCAAAGGTGAGGGTATGAATGCTGTTTATAATAAATATGCAGATCACCGCAATATCTGGAAGAAGGTTTACAATTCAGACAGTGGTTTACTCAAAGAGGGCGAGTACTACGAAGGGACTCATTGGAATTATTCATTCCGTCCGCATTTCAATATGGAGGAGCGCGTTAAACTTGCAGGTGGGAAAGAAAAGTTCACAGAGCTTTTGGATACCTTCTTTGGTTTCAAAGATATTGAAGATGGTACGGTTTCTCCTGAGGGTGTAGAAGGCTTCCCTCGTCAACTGCGTAAATTCCGCTTCGAGGGTCTTAATAACGAGTGCGATATGGAAGCACCTTTTGCCTATCAATGGTCAAGTAAGCCAGAAAGAACTCAGGAAGTTATTGATGCCGTTATGAAGTATCAATTTCAGCCTGGACCTCATGGCATTCCTGGAAATAATGATAGTGGCGGAACTAGTTCCTGGTGGGTGCTTAATGCCATTGGTGATTTTCCTTTAGTGGAAAACTTCGAGGACTAATTAGCTAAGAAATCCACATGCTTTGGCAAGTGGATGTATACCTTATATTCACTTTTTACTTTGCGAATAACGCAAAGCAGTGTGCTCAATAAGCACTCTGATATTTAATATTATTTTACATATGGGAGATTAATTAAATGAATGAAAATGTATCTACGGCAGATGTAGAATTTACTGATGAAAGTCCTGAAAGTTTTCAATCAAGGGAGCCCGTCGTACCTAAAAAAATGCTATTGCCTTTTGTATTGATTACCAGTTGTTTTGCGCTTTGGGGCATCGCCAACAATATGACCGATGTCCTGGTTTCGACCTTTAAGCAGGTTATGAGTTTTAGCACTATGCAAGCTTCGTTAATTCAATTTGCCTTTTATATCGCGTATTTTTGCATGGCTATTCCTGCAGCCTTAGTTATTCAAAAGTTTAGCTATAAAACGGGTGTCATTGCGGGGCTTTTTATCTATGCCAGCGGAGCCTTTTTATGTTATCCGGCAGCACAATCACTCGATTTTAATTTTTTCTTAATCGCCTTTTTCGTCTTTGCGGCAGGCTGTGCCTTTCTGGAAACATCATGTGCACCATACATTCTTTCCATGGGCTCTGCGGAAACCGCAACTCGACGCATTAATCTCGCACAGGCATTTAATCCCATAGGCTGTATCTCAGGTATTTTACTGGGGAAGTATGTCATTCTCGCTAATCTCGATAAAACAACCGAAGCTGAAAAGGCGATAATGACTCTCGAGCAGCTTAAACAGATAAAAATCAATGATCTTTCTTATGTTGTCATGGCCTACGTAATTGTAGGAATTGTTGGCTTTGCAGTGGGAGCAACTATACTACTTAAGAAATTCCCCAAACATCACGCGGAAGAGAGCTTTGGTAAATTTTCTGAGGCTATTAGTCGACTCAGTAAAAACAAAAACTACATGGCCTCAGTTGCGATCATGTTTATTTATGTTGGAGCCCAGGTGAGTACCTGGACTTATATAATTGATTATGTCATGAGTGCAGGGATAGGAGTTAGTGATAAGTCTACAGCCTCTAACTTCATGATTTATTCAATGATTTTATTTACGGTTTCTCGCTTTATCACCACTGCTTTGATGAAAGCCTTTAGTCCAGCAACAATTATGAAAGCTCTTGCTTTTATGGCAGTAGTCTTTGCCTCTATTGCGGTCTTCGCAGGAGGGATGGCAGGTTGCATTGCCGTGGTGGGTATTTCAGGGTGTATGTTACTGATGTTTCCAACAATCTATGGACTTGGACTTACCGACGTAGGCCAAGATACTAAACTAGGAGGTTCCGGTATTATCATGGGCATTGCTGGCGGAGCCGTATTCCCATTTATTCAGGCCGCAATAATCGACACCTTCAAAAGCTCCGATACCTATAACCAGCAAGGAAACCAAGCCGGCTACACGGTTCAGATCATTTGCTTCACCCTAATCGCCATCTACTCCGTCTACGCTCGTAAAGTTGAAAAAAACTTAGTGAAATTTTAAATCTATTAACTTCATGGTAAATGAATTAGACAATTAAAATAATTATGGTGATCCACCTTCTTATATACATAATTGGATTACCTATGTAGTTTTGCATGCTTTTTTTTGAGCCAAAAAAAGCACTTACATTGCTGTAAGTGCTTGATTTGCAAAGTCGGAACGACAGGATTTGAACCTGCGACACCATGCCCCCCAGACAATCATCTAAGCATAAAACTGATCCCTTTATGGGTAGTTTTGCAACCTTTTTTTGTCTTACTGTACCAATTTAAAGTTTGATACTAGAAGTACAGAATCTAGAATTATGTTTTGGTAATGAAGGGACTGTTTTGAGTGATTTCTCCAGAAGGTAATTTGTAGTAAATTTTTCCATCTTTAGAGAATACAGATGCAATATTTTTCTTTACGTTATTTTGTATAGCTTCTTTTACAGCTTCATTACCAATTTTTTGAAATAAGAATGCTTCTTGGTATAGCTCTAGATCATTTATTTTATTCATAATTATAACTCCACGTCTTTCATAAAATCGTTAAAAATTGAGTTGTCGTTGATTGTGTAATTATCTTTAGATCCTATACAAAATTCTTTAAATATTAATTCAGAATTATAAATTAGGAACCACCTGTCAGAAACATTTTTATATATGTTCCAAAAGTTGTTTTTACTTCGATAAAACCTTCTTATTACAGCTTGATCAGGAACGTGATGTCCTCCATTAAGAACTCGTTCCTTAATTCGTTCTATGCAAACTGTCGGGTTTTCTAAAAAAATGTAAATTAATTCAATTGAATAACCATTCTCTTTTGCTTTAGAGATGATTTTTTCTAGGTATTTACCAGATAGTGTAGATTCTAAAACAAAAGACTCATTTCCTTTAAGCAGTTTTTGTAGTCTTTTAAAAAATATTTTACCTGCCGCTACTTCCCCACCAGTAGTATTGTGGGGGTCAATTTCTTTCGCTATTTCGTCTGCATTTAAAAAATAGATATTTAACTCTTGTGTTAGCTTTTTTGAAAAAGTAGTTTTTCCAGAACCGTTAGCACCCGAAACAATATATAATTTACTCATTATTAAATTCTATTTTAGATTTTTTTGTTTACATTACACTAAGTTTAAAGAAAATATAGATCGGCTTATTTTTTAGTCTAAGCCTTGATCTGTGTGGTTTTATAGGCAAGGGAGCGAAGCGACACTCCAAGTCAATCCACCTAATCAATCTGAAGCTATGTAGCTAAAGCGTGTCTAATTGTGTGTAAATATATATAAGTTTATTAGCAAATGAAGTAGACTCTAACTGTGATTAAATAATCATATTTAGTTTTGCAAGCTTTTTGGCTATTTTGTCCATCACCTGACTAATGTTGAATGACCTCATTATTTGAAGAGGGGAAGTCGTCGATGTTTAATCATACTTTTGTGGAGTAAGCAAGTTTTAGAATTGTTCTAGTAGTGCAGTTAAGCTCGTTTCAAAAATATTATCTGACTGATGAATTTTTTGCTTTTAAATTAAGAAACATCAGAAGGAAGCTGTTTTATTTAAGTTAATCAAGATACGTTACTGCAAATAAATTTCTTCGGTATTTAGCGATGAAATTTTTTTCATACTGTCAGTTGGATGGTCAGGTCATAAGCCATATGAATTTGCCGATTTTTTTGAGGGACACTTTCATGAACGGGGAATGGAGGTTGTTCATAGTCGAACTTTAGATTTTTTCGGCGATTTAAATTACCTTAAAAGGTTTGATCTAATTATGCCAAATGGGACTATGGGCGAGATCACGGAGGAACAGGAAAACAATCTTATTGAGGTAGTGAGATTAGGTGTAAACTTAGTGCGTGTTCATGTAGGCGCGGGAGATGCTTTTCGTTCCAGTCTAAATTATCAGTGGATGATTGGAGGTCAATTTCTTGGTCACCCTTACGTAGGTGAATACGAAGTAAGGCTTACTCAAAAAGATCATGCTACTTGTTCGGGAATTCCTACAAAGTTTATCGTCAATACTGAGCAGTATTATATGTTAGTCGATCCGTCTATAGAGGCTGAGACTGCTTATATTTATGAAAATCAGGAGGTTGAAATGCCGGTTGCGTGGGTAAAAAGATGGGGGAAAGGGAGAGTCTTTTATTCAAGCTTGGGACATGATCCCATCGAGTATAAAAAATTCCCTGAAATGCGGTTACTATTAACTAATGCGATAAAGTTTTTAGTTGAATAAAAGTTTAGGCGCTTTCGAGTATGATATTTGAGTAAGAAGCTGTGCCACCAGTACGAATTAAGCCAATAGCTCGCGGTACGCGTTTTTTAAACTCATCATGATCTTCGAACTCCCTTGATATGTCTTTGAGGACTTCATTAAAAGAATTTTTAATGTCTTCTTCATTCCATGAATTAAATTGTTCGGCCATCCAGCATTTGCCTACAGTAAAGTGGGGTAAGATGACTTTGAGAACATGCAGTACAGAGGGCTGATCGTCTGCTAAAGAGATATCAATAGTTTCGATCGCCGGCCAGAAAGGAAAGCCTTTGTCGGAGATGATGATTGTGTTGGTGTGGCGAACACGCATGAGTAGTTCATGAAGTGCAGGGTTGAGTAGGTCGTGATTAAACATTTTCGGTCCTAATTGAAATTATAAAGCAATGTTAGTAGCCACTAGGTCTGGATTAACCATACTAACTATAGAGCGATCATCATGGGCACGAGTTGAAATGTCTTTGTAGCTAAAGCTGTGAAAGAGAGCTGAGTTTGCGGATTTCGCACCATTTGAACTTGCGTAGAGGGCTGTGTAGACGCCCGTAAAACCACCTGCTACTTCTGTAGCTATATGGCGGACTTCAGCTTGACCAAGTTCGTAAGTTTTGCCCTGAATTTCCGCGGAGAATATGTACCAAATATCATTGCTAATGATTTTTAGCTTTACTTCTCCACCTGCAGGGATTTGTACTGAATTAACTTCAAGACGTATAGATCCGAGAGCGCGTTTCAAAGTTATGAATCGTTTGCCATCTATTGCGTGTATTGCAATTGCGTGCCAATGATTTTCATTCATACCTACGCTTAAGCCGGCTTCCTCTAAGTTTTTAGGGTCAAAGCTCATATTGATTTCAGTTTGACTATCAAAATGCTGTTGACGGCGCCCAATCCAACTGAGTTGATGGTTTGAATCAAGCGCAGGCTTTAAACATTTGAGGCGCAGGCCCTGACTTTCAAGTGACCAGCTCCCTGGGATTGGGTTACGTCTAAAGTTCCAGCCGAGATCGAGTTCGTGATCAGCAAAGTTGTCGGTGTATTCAAACTTATTTTGTTTGGCGACTGGAGCGGGCAGGAGTTGTGGGACATCCATACAAAGCTGAAGGAAATCCCCTTGGATTTGTGGCCATTCACCATCCCAATTCACTGGAGCGAGATAAGTTTCGCGGCCAAGGTGGTGGATAAATGGGTATTGGGAGTGACGGACGCCGAGGCAGACCATCCACCATTGACCATTTTGGTCTTCAAAAAGCTCAGCATGCCCCGTTGACTGAATGGGAAGAGAGCTTCCTCTATGGCTTAAAATTGGATTGTGCGGACAGGGTTCATAAGGGCCAGTTATTTCTTTAGCACGAGCCATGGTGACAGCGTGAGTGAACTCGGTGCCACCTTCTGCTATTATGAGGTAATACCAATTGTTTTTCTTGTAGGTATGTGGCGCTTCTGGGTATTTTCCACCTGTGCCACCCCACATGAAGGTCGGTTCATCTCCAAGTAACTCACCAGTCTTAGGGTTCATTTCCCTTAAGTATACGCCTTGTCGATTGTTCCAGTGTAGGTAATTAGATGCAAAGTAACATTTACCATCATCATCCCAGAAGAGAGATGGATCGATTCCACCTTGAGGAACTTTTATGGGGTCGGACCAATCTCCAGCAGGATCCTCTGCAGTGACGTAAAAATTGCCGATGCCAGTTGTATCCGTAGTCACCATGTAGAAAAGTCCTTCATGGTAACGAATAGTCGGGGCATAGATACCACCCGATGCTTTACAGTTAATTAGATCGAGCTGACTTTGACGGGTGAGGCAATGGCCGACTTGTTCCCAATCAATAAGGTTTTTACTTTTAAAAATAGGTACACCAGGAAAGTATTCGAAAGTGCTTGTTACCATGTAAAAGGTATCGCCAACTCGGCAAACACTTGGGTCGGGGTAGAAACCTGGGAGGATAGGGTTTTTATATTTTGTAATCATGGGATTGATGAGCTTTTGGTTTTATCTATTGAAGAACTGCTTTTTATTATTTTAATAAAATACATCAAAATACATTGTCAAATCATTTTGTATGTTATATAGTATTCTATATTTATTATTATAGATTTTAAAGTAGACTTAATTGATGATGCATAAGTCAAGTTAAAAAGGAATTATTACTATGTTTAAAACTCGAAATTCGTTTATCGACCTTAATGGAACTTGGAAGTTTAATCCAGATCCTTACCAACGTTGCAGACAGCAATCCTGGTGGAAACAAGAAGGGGATAATTCAGGTTTTTTCCCTTGCTTCAATATGGATGGCATGTGGGATACGCAGGTACCGTCAACTTGGAAAAAGGAATTTGAGGAGCTTAAATGGTACGATGGCCATGCTAACTATGCACGTGACTTCGACGTCAACGAAATCCCCGTTGGCCATGAGGCTTTTTTGTGCATTGATAGTGCGACCTATCGCTCAGAGGTTTATTTAAATGGTGAACATGTGGGGAATCACGAATGGGCTTATTCTCCTTTTCAATTTAAGGTGACAGATTTACTTCAAGAAGGCAATAACCGTATATTTGTGCTGATCGATAATTTCATGCAGGAGGATCGCGTACCTGGCATTCGCACCGATTGGAATAATGACGGTGGTCTCACGGGTTCGGTTAGAATTATTTTTGTGCCAAAGAGCTATATAGAGAATTTTAGAACTCAGACAGTTTTAGAAGATGATAAGGTTAAAATTCAGGTTGAGATATTTGCGCAGTCAACTGAAGGTGAAACGACTTTGGATTACGAGTTTAAAATTGATGAATTGGCTTTGAGTCATAAGGCTTCTGCAAAAGTCGGCGAAAAAGAAAAATTTGAATTTGTTTTAGAGCCTTCACAGATTGAACTTTGGGACCAAGAAAATCCGAAGCTCTATAATACGAGTATTGTGACTGCCACAGAAGAACTAAACGATGAGATTGGCTATCGCGAAATCAAAACTGAGGGTGAGAAAATTCTTCTCAATGGAGAAGAAATTCGACTCTATGGCGTGGCTGTGCATTCCGAATTCCCTGATACAGGTCGCGTTCCCACAGCTGAGGGTATTGAACTTATGCTTGAAAAAGCACGTGAATTGGGTTGTAACTTTTTGCGATGCGCTCATTACCCTTATGCGGAAGAGTTTGGCAAGGCGATGGATCGCGCCGGCATGCTTTGGTGGGAAGAAGTTCCTGTATATTGGTTACCTAATGTACATCAAGAGCCTCAATTGAGTATAGCACTTGGGATGATGAGGGAGACTGTATTACGCGACTGGAATAGAGCATCTTTGATTTTTTGGTCAGTTTCCAATGAATGTGCTGGAGATGGAACTGCGGCGGGTTCAAATAGCGACTTAACGACAGGCAATTATCCCTACTGGACGAAAGCATGTACACAAATTCGCGAACTCGATCCAAGTCGCCTAATCAGTTCAGCTGACTCAGGTCACAGGAAAACTGAAGCCAATAAGGACTGGACTCCAGATGCAGGAGATCACTTTGACACGGAAATTGCCAAAGAAAGTTGGCATCCAGGCCATCCTGACGAGTTTTATGAATTGATGGATGTTTTGGGGGCGAATCTCTATGTTTCCAATCCAGGAGATAACCCCATTGCGACACAGAAATTTGTAGATATGCTCAAGCGCTTTAATAAGCCACTTATGATTACGGAGTTTGGTTCCATGTCAACTACAGAGGAAACTGATAGGCCGGAGACTGATCTTGGTCACCCAGTACGTCACGAAAAAATCTTGCGAGAGGCCTATGCTACCTACCATGACCATGAGGAAATAGTGGGTTATGTACCTTGGGCTTTGATGGATTGTCGTGTGCCTATGCATTGGCGTTGGTATAATCGTGGATCGGGAACCTTTGCCTATGGCATGTTGGACAATAATTACCAAAAGAAATATGTTTTTGGCGTCGTTCAACAAGAAATCGCTAAGCTGCGCAAAAGGTTTAATGATTAGTGAAGAAAATTAAATTAGCTCTTTGGGGAGATAATGGTCATCAGATTTATAAAGATCTAGAATTACATCCAGAATTTGAGCTTGTGGTAATTGGTTCTATTGCGGAGTCCGCAGAAAGAGATCTTTTGAAAAAGTACTCTGAAGCCAAGCTTGAAAATGATTATGAAAAAATAATCCACGACTATGGTGTGGAGATGATTAGTTTATGTTCAGAATATCGTTCAGAACAGGCTGATTTAGCTGTGCGCGCTTTAGATAAAGGCATACATGTCTATGCAGAAAAACCCTGTGCTCTAAGTGAAAAAGATTTAGATAGAATTATTGCGAGTGCTGCAAAGTCAAAGGGACTCTTCCACGAGATGGCGGGTACGCTTTGGGAAGAACCTTACTGGTCCATGCGCAAGATTGTGCAAAGTGGCCAGATTGGAGAAGTGGTTCAGGTTCTAGCTCAGAAATCCTATCCCTATGCAGATTGGCGACCTCGGAACGAAAAAGTGGATGGAGGTCTAGTAGCTCAAGTTGGTGTCCATGCCGTACGTTTTGTGGAGCATGTGGCTGAGCAAAAGATCAAAGATATTCATTGCCAAACAAGTACACTTGGCGAAGTACGCAAAAACTCAGAGCTAAAAATGGCAGCTAATTTCAGCGGTAGGCTTGAGAATGGAGGACTTTATTCCTGTATAGCTAATTACCTTCATAACCCTGGAATGGGTAACTGGGGAAATGAAATGCTAAGGATCTTTGGAACAAAGGGAATGATTGAAAGTTGTGATGCGGGGAGACGGACACGCATGATTATCGGCGATAAGGATTTTGGTGACTTGGATTTGTCGGATGAAAAGCCAGACTTTTTGGATGAGTTTATCAAAGAGATTTGCGAAGGTCGTAAAATGCTTCTCTCACTAGAAGAAGAACTCAGCCCGACGCGCTGGATGATCAGAGCTAATTTTTTTCAATGAAATCACTTAATCTTTGTCCTTAGTTATTGACTAATGGCACTAGCAGATTAATGTATGATAATATGTATTTTTAATAAAACTTAAAGCTTTTTGTATAGCCATTTTTTTCTTTTTTAGCTACGGGGGCTTATACAAGGTATAATGATTAATTGATAGGGTAAATATATGAGTAAATTTTATAAACAACTAAGCTTCTTGCTTTGTCTAATTTGTTTTGTTCCGCTAAATGCGGCAGAGCAACATTTAATTATTGAGCGATCTAATTTTAGTTTTAATTCACTCAGTAAAAACTCCCTAATATATCAGCTTGGCGAAAAGCCAGTTCTTATAGATCCTGAAAATAACACAATCTCTTATAAAAAAAATAATACCTGGCAAGACCAAAGTTTCACGGAATTGCCCAAATTTGCAGCCTATGCCGAGGGTGTGGATAAGATCTATATTGTAGGTGGTGTTATCGCAGGCCAGCAGAGTAAAAAAGTTTTTGACTTGAGTCTAGTGGGAGATAAGCTGCAACTAAATTCTCTGCCAGACATGCCCCATGGGGTTTTGAATGCAGGTGCGGGTGTTTTCAAAGGAGCGCTTTATGTCTGTGGTGGACTAGAATCTGTTTACGCTAATGAAGCCTCGAAGAAAGCGATTCGTTATAATTTCTCTGCAGAAATTCCCAGCTGGGAAAAACTAGAGGATCTACCTGAGGCAGTGTATTCCCCCAGTGTCATCGAAGGTTTTGAAGAACTATTGCTCATTGGAGGTAAAGTTTTTAATCAAGCAGGTGTGGGCCTAAGTACTAATAATGTTATGGGATTTCGTCTTGCTCCGATTGATGGGCAGACCAAGAAAGGCTGGCGGAAATTAGCGCCAATTCCTCAAACTTTATCAAATAACTGTGTAGCTAAATTGGGGCAATCTCATATTTTATTACTTGGTGGAGAGAGCATTAAATCAAATGACAAGAGTGAGCTATCAAAGAAGGTTTACTTTTATCACAATATGAGTAATACATGGATGACTGAGTCTGTTGACATGGAGCCTAGAAGTCATGCTTTTTTAATTAAGCAGAAGGATAACTACCTATTGTGTGGAGGTCGCAATCCTAAAGGGGAATTACAAAATAAGGCAGTGCACATAAAAGTTCAGAGGGTTGTCAAAAGTCTAGAGTTTTTAGATTACGCAGTAATTGTTGTTTACTTTATCATTATGGCGGGTATCGGTGTCTTTTTTGCCAAGAAACAGGATACAGCAGAGGAATACGCACTTGGTAACCGTGGAGTAAAATGGTGGGCGGCGGGAATATCGATGTTTGCCACTGCGGCGAGTTCAATAAGTTTTATGGCGATTCCAGCCTTGGTCGCGGCCACTAGTTTGGTTCACGTAAGTGGTGTGCTGTTGATTATTCCCGCTTTCTTTGTTTCAGCTTATCTGACCTATCCCTTACTCAGACGTTTGAAAATCACCTCTACCTTTGAATACATGGAACTGCGCTTTGGAAAGAGTTTACGCATAGTTGGTAGTATTCAGAACATCACATATCAGTTGGCAGGAAGAATGAGCGTAGTTATGCTTTTGCCTGCTTTGGCAATTAGTGCTGTAACAGGCCTAGATATAATGTTGAGTATTTTGTTAATGGGGGGCTTAACGACTTTGTATACTTGTTTTGGTGGTTTTGAAGCGGTTATTTGGTCAGACGTTATGCAGGGGGGCATGATGCTCCTT
Source organism: Lentisphaera marina (assembly GCF_028745505.1). GTDB lineage: Bacteria > Verrucomicrobiota > Lentisphaeria > Lentisphaerales > Lentisphaeraceae > Lentisphaera > Lentisphaera marina. The sequence goes on from NZ_JAQZZL010000001.1 coordinate 1,638,127, forward strand.
GGTTTATTAATTATTGCCATCTTTGGGATATGGGCTTTGCCAGAGGGCTTTACGACTTTCTATGAAGTTAATCATGCAAACCACAAGCTCAATGCATTTTTATTTAGCAGTGATATGTCCTTGCCCTTATTTATATTTTTTGCTTTAAATACGATCATCGTGCAAATGAATTTTGTCTCAGATCAGTCCTTGGCGCAGCGTATTCTCTGTACCCCAGAAAAAGATGTGCCAAAGTTGGCTGGAGCAATGACGGCGTGCAGTATTGTTGTTGCCGTTCTTGCGGGGTTTGCCGGCTTGAGTTTATTTGCTTACTTTGCGACTTTCCCTGAAAAGATGGATGTGATGATGAAGAACGATAGCATGGTTCCGCTCTTTATTGTTCAACAATTACCTGTGGGGTTAGTGGGCTTAATTATTGCAGCGCTTTTTGCGGCATCCATGTCAACACTATCTAGTAGCATGAATAGCTGTGCGGTACTCATATCTGAAGATTTTTATAAGCGCTTTAGTAAAAATCCTGATGAAAAGAAAGCTTTAACTCTTATGAAATTATCGACTTTTGTGTTAGGTGCCATAGGGACCAGTTCAGCTTTAATTTTGTCTAAAATCGATACACCGGCACTAATGCAAGTTTGGGCCGAAATTTGTGCGGTTTTATCGGGAGGTTTTATCGGTGTAGCCATCCTAGGTATATTCACTCGGCGCACCAATTGTGGTGGTGCAGTTGTTGGCGTTGCGGCGAGTATTATAGTTTCGCTCTTGCTGAAGAATTACAGTACGATTCACTGGTGTTCATTTGCGGTATTCTCAACTCTAAGCTGTCTGTTTTTTGGTTATTTTAGTAGTTTTATTATTCCCGGAAAGAAGAGAGATTTAACGGGCTTAACGCTTTGGGATATGTACCCTGCGGAGGAAGAAGAAGCTAAAGATTTGGATCTTGAGCAGAAGGCCGTGGAAGCCTAATTTTCCAGACTTTTACTAGCTAATTATATTTTCAGATTAATAAATATTTGGAGTGAATTTTGGATCTTAATTTAAAAGATAAAGTGGTGATCATCACTGGTGGTGCCAAAGGTATAGGAGCTGCGATTTCGGAATCTTTTGCAGCAGAAGGAGCTAAACTTGTCATAGCGAGCCGCCCTTCGGTAATGGCGTCTGAGTTTGTGGATAAAATAAAAGAAACAAGTGAAGTTCTCTACATCCAAGGAGATCTAACGACGCCAGGTTTTTGTGAAAAAATTATTGATCAAACCGTCCAGAAATTTGGTCAAATTGATGTGCTTGTAAATAATGCAGGTGTAAATGATGCTTGTAATATCGATGATTCATTGGATAAGTTTCAGCAGTCATTAAATACCAATTTAATTCAGGTTTTTGAATTGGTTCATTACGCTTTTCCGCATCTTGAAAAAACTAATGGTAATATCGTTAATATTGGTTCGAAAGTAGCTGAGACGGGGCAGGGCAATGCAACAGGCTACGCGGCGGCAAAAGGTGCGGTCAATGCTCTTACTAGGGAGTGGGCACTGGAGTTTAGAATGAAGGGAATTAGAGTTAACTCAATTATTCCTGCAGAATGCATGACACCACTTTACCGCAGCTGCCTAGATAGACTTCCTAAGCCAGAAGAAGAGGAACGACGCATTACTAGTATGATTCCTCTCGGTGAAAGAATGACTAGGGCAGAGGAATTAGCAGACCTTACTGTATTTATTGCATCCAGTCGCTCGTCTCATACCACAGGGCAGATTATCTATGCAGATGGTGGATACACTCACTTAGATCGCAAGTGTACTGTAAAAGAATGAAGTTGTTCGCGTAGCTCACAGAAAGACCGTTCGCGTAGCTCACAGAAAGACCGTTCGCTTACTGAAAAGACTCTAAGAAATTAATTATCGTTCCAGTTCCATTTAGTTCCTGTGGGAACAATGTTGTTTAAGCCGTTATGAATGAGATTGCCAATTTCATTTGTTTCCCAGATACCGCTGGTTGAAAGCTGATATTCCGATGAACCGATTAGGGTATTTGTTTTAATGGAACTTACCGAGCCATCAATAATAGCAGCGTTTAAACCACGGTTTTCATGGTAGCCGGTAGAGATCATATTGAAGGTGAAAGTAGAGAAGCAAGAATGCCAATGATTGCCACGACAACGAGAATTTCAATTAATGTTACGTGCTTCTTTTTCATAAATCATTTCTTAATTATGATTACAAGCTGCATCACCTTAGATTTCAATTTACGCTAAGTACTTGTGGCTCGCAAGGGTATTGTAAATCTATCTAAACAACAAAGGTATGTTAATTTTTCTATTAGTATTTCAATTATTTAAGGAGCCTTCATAGTGAATTATAAGTGTTTTTTACGGAGGGTTGAAATAATTTCACTCATTAGAGAAGAGTCGTAAATGCGGACATCGCGAACTTCGCCTTGTAAGGTAGTTTTGAAAAATCTTCTCACGTCTAAAGTCATTTTGTAGTGCTTGTTGGATTTGTCTTAGCGCGATTGTCTGGGACTCCTGCTTTGTTTAAAACTTAATCACCGGTGGGGGGAACCGCGAAGTGGGACTTCCTTGGAGTGAGTCAGGCCAAGAGAATAAATGCTAAGTGGCAGCAAGTATTTTCATGTAAGCCTCAAACAAAAGTATATTAATGATTTGTCTTTTAGCTTAACTTTTTTGAATGTTTGATTAATGGTAGCTCTTAATACTACGAGCCCATGAGCATTATCTAATGCCTCTCCTTGATTGAGATTGAAATCAATCAAGAACTTAGGCTTTTATCCCCTGTAAGTATTAGATTAGCTGCTGTTGAGAAATTGTTTATTTTCTGCTCCGTAAAATAAAAAATCCTACCATGAATAATGCAGATATTGTACCAATGCCTTTAAGGATTTCTTGTTCGTCCATATTCATCAGTCTATGTTGAATAGATAAGTTCTTGTTATCCGCAGTTTTTTTTTGGATGATTTCACTGTCCTGAGGTTGTGCAATCTCATGATCTACACCATTAAGTCTATTAGGCTTGAGAAGTTTATGTCCTCTGGCTTTAGAATTTTCTGTGAACGAATCTTTTTGATCACCAATAGTAATAGTGAATGAACTTGCGGATTCAGTAATTTTGGGTAGTGGGTCGCCATCTTTAAAGGGGTAGATAATTACTCGAAAAGAGGCCTTAGCTGTTTTGTTTTTAAATTTTAGGTTATGTGGCATTTGTTCAGTTGTCAGATTCATTTTGGCGCGATCCACATCCTGAGTCGGCAAAATATGTTCAACAACAAATTCGCCCTTGCCTTTATAGCCAAACATTTTGACCATGAGATGTTTTTTTTGATCTTTAGGGTCAGTTAAGATAGCAGTGTCGCCATTGATTTTATGGAGAGTCATATTTTCTTTTAGGTCATCGGGTAGTGCGGCATGCCAGATGTACTCGCGTTCTTTATTATCCTTCTTAAAATCATCGGCAATGATGATGTAAGGGTGATCACCACGGGCAAAAAGGGCAGTTCTGTAGGCGTATTCAAATTCTTGTTTCCCTTTATAATTGACAGGATCAAATTGATCGTAGTCATGATAAACTGGAGCATAGGGACGATCTCCAAGGTACCAATGAGTGAGGTATTGCTTAGGCATATCAAACCATGGGCGTGGATCGGGCTTAAGGCGAGTATAGTTGAGGTTTGGCCATTTGTTGTTGATTTGGCGATAGGACCCCGTAAGCTCACTACTGAGTATATCAAAGTTTGCCCCTTTTTTTTCTGCTGCGCCATTGTAGTAGAGTGAGCGAGCCATAGTTCCATCTTGACCTTCACCGTCAACGGTGACACAAGAGTTGGTACGGCTGTGCTGATTAGCCCTGCTGCGAAATTCAAACCACTGACGTTCGAGGGCATTGACAACAAAGTAGCCCTTGGTTGGTGCTGAATGACCGCCTTTGATAACACGGGGAACAAAATTGAGTTGCAGGGCATCTTTTTCCCAGCTACTGCGACTGATCATTTGACCGCGAAAGTCACTAAAGTAGCCTAGAGGTTCACCCGCTTCTTTGACGGCTTGTTTAAGGTGTTCTTGTAGATTGTCTGGACCTTTCCAGTCCTGAGTATAAACAGAAGAAATCATCCATGATTCCTGACCAAAAGTACTGGGGCGCTTTTGTGTATAAGAGCTTGCTCCGTCATCTATTGTGTGTTTGAGGTAGTTGATTATGGGATCGTTTGGGTAAGCGTAGTGTAAGACATTGATTGGAGCGCTGGGTATACCGGCATTACCACCATTTTTTTGATCATACATGACCGTTTTGTGGGTCCAAGGTAGGCCAATATGGAGATGAAATTTAGTCACATTATTATACAGGGCTTTACTTGAAATGATTTTCTCTCCTTTAGGCTGCATGCGTGAAAGAACGGACATTTGAGTTGAGTTGATATTACTTTTCCCCATACCCTCATAGTGGGCGCCTGATTCAGGGTCGTTCATGATTTCAGCACAATTATTCACTGCTCGTGCGGCTTGATCATAAGTGAATTGGCAGAAACCATCCTCACCATAAATGGATTGCAGAGCAATGAGCATATCGCCGGTGATCCATGCCTGCCAGTTTGAGCGATTGGCGTAAAGAGCAGGCATAGCGTACATACCTATGCTCCAATTTCCTGCTGTAGCAGTGGCAATGACTTTACGAATTGTCTTTTTCTCACCTTCAGTCATCCAGTTATAGAGGTAATCATACATGATTTGAGTTGAACGTCGTCCAAGAATATCGTGATAAGCATGTTGCCAACCGTTATTATTTTGACTACGCCAATAATCAATAGTTTGTTGTTGCAGATTTGCGGAAATGATCATTTTCTCTATAAGCTTACGAGCTAATTTAGTATCAGCTTTAAGTAAGGCTTCAAGAGCTAAGGCAATTCGTCCGCTTGAGCTTTGGCTGTGTTCATCAAAAACATATTTACCATCAATTTTAAAGGCACCTTTGGGTGCGTATGGCGGTTTTTTATCCGTTAGTTTGGAGTTGGGAGTATAATTGCTAAGGTCATGACCAAATTGAGTTCGAGTGTAAAGATACATAAATGAGTGATTATTATTTCCGTGACGACTCTTCAAGAATGACTCTCGAATACGGGGTAAATCATTCATCGTCATATTTAGGCGTGGGTGGGTGTATGGGGAGAGCTCCTTGCCATCGAACCTATCTTCGGAAAAGTGTTCGGATTGATAACTCGCTGTAGGTTTCGGAAAGTTTTTTGCGATAAAGTCGTCTCTATAAACGCGAGAAGTGTAGGGGTCATAAGCAATGCGCTTATCAATAGCTAAAGGTCCTTGTTTACTTTTATAAATAGCTGCGACTTCTTCGTTATTTAAGGTTGTATCGTAGAGGGCATAGTCGTCGATAATGGCACCCTTAAGGTTGCATAGTAAAGAGGCTTTTCCCGAGGCTTCTTTTTCAAATGGGGCAAGGCTGTAGACTGCCAAGCGCCCGTCAACATAGAGCTTTTTAACATTGCCAGTTTTGGCATAGGTAAAAACGTAATGAGTCCAACGATTATTAGCTTTTACAGTTGTTGCACCCTCATACCATTTGACGATGATGTCAACAAGTCCAGTCCCTTGTGGATCTAGACGATATTTTCGATAGTGATTTCTCCAGTATTGCTTTCCATTCTCTCCTTGAACGTTAAGTAAGTCACCAGTAATTTTACCCTTTTCGTGATAAACCCAGAAGGAGGCGGAAAATTCATTTTTTAGTTCATCGAATTGACCTAGTGATAAGGGACCATTAAGAAGTTTAACTGCTTGGCCAAATTTACCTTTTTCAACCTGTTCAATATTTTTTGCGTCAAAGGCCAAGGTCTGGCCTTTAGAACCAAAAGTCGAGAACTTATTATTTTCTAGTTTATCAAAGGACCAGTATGAGATGGGCTTGAGCTTTTTATTTTTTATAGCGGCGGCTCTTCTTGGGTGGTAAGAGACCATATGTCCTTCAATACGATCAGCGGGAAGAGTGTAAAGCTTCGCATTTTTTGGTCCCTTATCTTTGGCAAAAACGACTCCATTAACCAGCTTTTCGTCTTGGCCAGCTTCATTTGAAGTCGTTAATTTAAATTTGTAGTCACCGATTTTATTAGTCGAGAAAATTGTTTTGGGGTCACTAGGATCAGCAAACTTTCCTTTCGCACCTTTGGGTTGTTGGACAATACTCCACTCAAACTTTGTTTCTCCAGCATTGTTTCCTTTTATGAGTTCAGTGCCCTGCATCATAAATTGTGCTTTTGATGAGTTGAACCATGAGCCTTCTTTCAAGAAAGTTGTGTAACCCATACCAGGGTCTGCAATGGGGATAGTTTTTTCATTTACATAAAAATCTTTGGCACTCAACTGTTTGATTTGATCAGCATTTAGTGCACGACCATAGAGTCTAAATTCATCGAAGTTACCTTCTGCGCGATTGTGTGGAGAGCCATTGGCACCAGACATTGATAATTTAAACTTTGTGGATGGGTCCCAAGGACTAGAATGTTTTACAGTTTGTGCTTTACCATTGAGATAAAATGTGACTTGATCCCTTTTATAAACCAAAACTAAGTGATTCCACTGCTTAGAACTCATTTGGTCTTTAAAGAAGCCTAGGGTCTGCTTTGTGCCTTTATTGTCTAAATTGATGCGAAAGCTGTGGTGTTGACCTAGAGAAAATATGTTGCTTTTTGAATCTTCAGTCTTATGAAAAATGATCATGTTATCAAAACGATTTTTATCATCTAAGGGCTTAAATAAGAAAGACATGGTCCAATTCTGAGGAAGAGTCAAAGCTTTTTCACTTGATAAGGTACCTCTTACTCCTCTAGGTAAATGAGCTGAACCATTTAAAAAGCCCTCTTTGCTCTGCCAATGAAGTCCACCGTGGCTACCAATTCGATCCCAGCGTACCACGCCATCATTACCGCGACCGGAAGCGTCTGCTTCAAAAGCTCCGAATTCGTAGGGTGAGTCAAATTTCCAATGGAGAATTAATGATTGATCCGCTGAAAAAGCACTTGGTAGAGCAAGATATAAGGCTGCAAAAAGGAGTTTATTTATTATTTTCATGAATGACCTCTAGGCTTTAATTAAAATGCTTTTCACAGCTCTGCAAGTTTTTTGTTATTTCGACTAATAGATATTTTATTACGCCCGTTATTTTGCATCGTAAAAGTAATGACATCCACCTGTTTGCCAATAGTCACTGTGACCTGATTACGGGATTCATTCCATTCATACTTTGGCAATTTGGCACCCTTATAATGAGGGTAGAGCAAGACTTTGAAGTTAGGTTCTACCGCACGACTGGGAATCACTAAACGTTTCTGAAGTTGAAAGCCGCGACCCTGTGGCCAACTACGAGCGTCTTTTAACTCAAATGTCTCTAGGCGGATCTGTGGATTGGTGTAAATATCTTCTGGAATGGTGCGATCGAGAACACTGACTAGGCACATGGGCACTTTAGCGCCGATTTTGCGATTGAGGCCTGGCTTCATTTCCACATTGGGGTGACTCTCGTCAAAAAGCATGATCTCGTGTGTGTTAATTGAGGCGATTTCGGTATTTGGAGTGAGCATCATCAACCATTCATAAAGACGCTCTTGATCATCTTTCTTGATATCATCAGTAATGAGGACGTAGGGGTGTTCGCCACGAACGAGCATTGCACTGCGAAAAGCCTTTTCCACGGGATTATGCTCAATACGCAAAGGGCGAGAATATTCATCCCAAATTCGGGGGTCACCCTTTTCAAAACCTTTATAAAATTTTTCTAACTTAGGGTGACGGTCTACATGATCCTGCCATTTAAAGTCGAGATTTTTTGCTAGGAAGGCATCGGCTTTTTCGGTGAAGTTTGCGTAGCGCGCAAATTTTCTGCGAGGATCATTGAGATCGACATAACCACAGAGCTCACCAGGCCAGCGCCAGGCGTGGGAATAGGCGGTATCGACTGCGGCAATAGTTACATCTTCATTGTCTTGCATGCCAAGCCAAGTGGAAGGCGGTGTGAAGTAACCCTGTCCCTTACCGTCGATAATGACCAAGCTATGATGGCGACCTTCAACGGAGCGAAAGCGCTCATCAGCCCAAACACGTCCTGCACCTGTGAGTGTGAAAGCCCCCTTGTCGGCGTGTTGGTGATTGGGGGCATGACCATCGTCACGTGCTTCGAATTGCAACTGCAATTGATCGAGCCCCCATTTATCACGTGTTATGAGGGAGTTTCGATCGGGATCAAAAAAGGTGTTTTTTAAGCCTAGGTTTTTTCCATCATTGTATTGTTTTTTAGAACTATCCGCCGCAATAATTAGGTCCATATGAGGGTAGGTATTGTAGAAAGTTTTTTTATTAGGTGGAGGGAAATTACCATTTTCATCCAGTTCTACCTGGTTGGTTCTTTGCAGAACATAATCTACAACTGAGTCATTTGGATAGAAACGTTTAAAAGCCTGCATGGTCATGGTGGAAGGACCACCCTGACCACCATCGCCATGACTGATAAAACGCTGGCCTGAGTCATTACCTTTACCAAAGGCATTGGGTTGCGATGATTGAGCATACCAATTGACGGAGTTTTTCCAACGATTGAGATTCCAGATGTTATCGCCACGACGTGCCATAGCAATGAAACCTGGGATAGCCCAGCGCAAGCCAAATTGTGAATAACCTATGGCCTCATCTGAAGACCCCATATCTGACCAACCATATTTCACAAAGTCGCTAAGAATTTCTCTGGCATGATCAATGACGCGCTGATCGTTGCCGGGTTCGCCTTCAGTGGCTAATGCAGTGAGATAAAGACCTCCAGAGCCAATGGCAATCCAGTTCCAGTTGCGGAAGTGGTGGGGCATGTGCGAACCCATAGTCGTTTTACCAAAATGATATTTATTAAGAGTTTTCCGGCAATTAGCGCGTTGTTCTTCGCTCATCCATTTGTAGGCGTAGTCGTACATGAAGGCAAACCAGGGTTCCCCATCGATTGCCGAACGCCTATTACTGCGCCAGACATCGCCATTGAGCTGAATGGACTGTTCATTTAAACGAAAACCGTGGAAACGATCAGGCGTATTATGTTTATCGGTGGTGATTTTTCCCGATTTGAAACTTTCATCCATTGCTATAAGGCGCTTGTGGTAGATCTTTGATAGGGTGGAGATTGCCGCGGCAACTTCCTTTCCCATTTTTTCATCTTCGCGAATTAATGAATCCAGTGCTTCAGTCATGAGCACATAAGCAAAGCCGTAACGATGACTGTATTTTTGCTTACGGGGAAATTTCCTTTCCTTTTTCATAATTTTCATCGCTAAATCTTCATCGCCAGCAGCAAGTGCTTTTAGAAGTTCATAGGATTCAGAGCCTTTGTTGCGAATGGATTCTTTTTGATTGACCGTGATTTGGTGGTAAGCGTAAGCGCCGGCCAGGGTATTCTTTATACCTGCGCGAATGCGAGGTAAGTCTTCAGGGGAAATGAGAATGCGCGGGTGAATGCCTGGGGCAGGGACTTTGCCAAAGGCATAGGGATCGAAATTTTTATCATCAACTTTACTCAAGTCAACTTTTGGAGAATCCGGCCACATGTATTCTCCGTTGAGGATTTGATCAGCACTGAGTTCGCCCGGGAGTTGCGCCATAGGTTTTTCAGCACTCAATGTGATTGAGCTCAAGAAAGCTAAACTTGCTTTGAGTAAAGTTTTTTGCATGTGTACACATCCTTAATCAGTATTTATAATATCAAATGACTATAACTCGAGTAATATAGTATTACAATATGTATTTTATATTATTTTTATAGAGCTTTTATAATAAGTTGTTTAAAGCTATAATACGTTTGACTGCCGAATTTTACTCATACTTATATTCATTCCTACTCATCGCTGAGTGGAGAAAGCCTAAGGCATATTTTATCTGTGGTGATTTTCACGTCAGGAATGGTCAATAGGCCACGGCTGTCAGACAAAATTATACCCCTATGATGAAGCTTGTCCCCATATTTTAGTTGATATTCATACTTCTTTGTTGGATCGATTTTGAATTTTTGTAATCGACGAAAAGTTATTGATGTTCTTGTAGAGGACTTGAAGTTCTTATCCATAAAATCGGACTTAGCTTGTTCAATCCAGAGTTGCATAGAAAATTCTTCTAATGTGTCTACTCTATTTTTCCAGCGAAAATAGGCGTTCATCTGCCCGGGCGCATCGCGATTTTTGACCTTAGGACTAATCCATGGAGGAGGATCATTCGTGTCGACTTCAGTAAAGACAGGGTAAGCTTCATTTTTATGAATTTCCATCCACGGAAATGCAAGTGCAGCCGCCAATTGGGGACGTTTATATGCTAATATGGTAGGCTCTGATTTATGACCTGTTTTCCCCCATCCTGCAAGCACAGGGAACTTGGCGGCATCTGTTGCGTGTAAAAATGCGGCTTGAGTTTGTGACCAAGCATCGGTGGTACCAGAGAAAGTTAAAATATACGGTGGATCAGCAAGTCTGTATTTGCCGACCTCCTTCTTCCATTCTTCAAAAAGTGGTGCTAATTCAGCATCAAATCCAGCAGGAGAGCTAGTTGCTTTTGTTCCTTTACCTGCATCATCAGCTAGTACTTCAGCCTTTGTCTTTTTAATTTTCAGCTTGGGAGATTTGGGCGCATCGGGAAGTCCAAGGGAACGTATAAAGTATTCGGTGCCCGCTGGAACAAAGGCAGCAATCGCTGCAAATACATCGCCGTTTGGACCTCCAATTCCAAGTGTACCACAACCTCCCATGGAAGAACCTGTTAGATAGATACGATTTTCATCAATGGGAAACATTTTCGTCACCCATTTTACAGAATCAAGTATACGAAGACTTGTGGGATTATTGTTTTTACCTTTTTGAGGTTTCTGACCTGAGTATCGCGCCCACCCCCACCATTCACCAATTCCACAGTTGAGGTAAAGACCAAAGCAATCGTCTGGAGGGGAAAAAACTCGAGTAATGGGGTTCAAGTTTTCTCCATACTTTTTGTTTATTTTTACCTTATCAATAAAATGATTTTTTAGAAATTGACATCCCGAACCACCTGCTCCGTGAAGGATAACAAGCAAAGGTGCTTTGTTTCCGCTTGTAGGGGGTGATTTTGGCTCAACAAGAAAAAAAGAGGAGGAGTTTTGGGTTTTGTTTGCTGCTCCTAACTCCTGATCTGCTTTAGGTACAGCTGCGAGAAATTTCAAAGATTTGAGTTCGGGGAAGTTTTGATACCCCCATTCTTGACGCTCACCATGCTTGAAGCGTACTATTTTTCGACCATCACGAGTCTGGCTTACCGTACTCTGGGAATCCAATATAGGTGGCCAACTGAGAGCATCATCGCATTGTGCTATTCTAGTCAACATAATGACTGCTATGATTAGACTTATACTTACTCTATAACTCGATTCGAGTTTATAATGTTTCATGTTATATATCTTTTAATATAATTATTTATTTGATATCATTCAGAATTCATCAAGTACATTGTAACAATACTTTTTCATTTCGTCAGTTATTTCCTCTTGATGGTCATTTGTTGTTTGATGTTCAGTTCATCATGCTGATCTCCAATGGTGATGGTGAAGTTGCCATCCGAACCGTGGAAGTACGGTGTAGGATCACCTTTTTTTCTGGGGTAGATGAGCGCCTTAAACTCAGCTCGGTCGCTTACAGCGGTATAGGTCAGATTCAGCATGTCCGTAAGATCGCCCTTTTTACTACTGTGCACCGGGGTGATTCCCCAGCTACCATTGCTACCCAAGATCTGGATCATCAATTCATTGCTTGTGTCTTTGGGATTACTTATGATCGCGCTATTCCCCTTAAAGACCCAGCTTTTAGCAGCCATAATGTCTTCAGCCAAGGGAGCATTCCATACGTAGCTGCGCTGCTTGCTGTCTTTCTTTATGTCGTCGACGATCAGTACGTAGGGGTATTTCCCCCGAGCAAGAACTGCGGTACGATGCGCATGTTCAAAAGGCACGGTGCTCTGAACGCTATCGAGTTCGATATCCTTAAGATTTTCGAGGTTGATCGGCTGTCTTACCCTGTAGTTAGACAGGGGAGATGGAATAGCCTTCACCGGAAGATCCATCCATGGTCGCTTGTTGTTTTTATGAAGCTTTGTGTGATTGAGCGAAGGCCAGTTATTATCAATTTGGCGATAGCAGGCGGTGAGGTCGGAACTAAGAATATCGAAGGTGGCGCCCTTGTGCTCGGACGCTCCACTGTAGAATAATAATTTTGCCGCAGACGTATCGCCAGCCTTGCCATCGACGGTGATGACCGAGTTCTTGGCCGGAATGCTGCCATGGCCGTCGTTGTGATCATAAGTGCGACCAATAACCCATTGTCGACCCAAGGCATTGATGGCAAACATTCCACGAATCGCTTGAGAGTGGCCAACTCTTTGGTTGCGCGGGACAAAAAATAGCTGCAGGGCATCACGGCTCCAATCGCTGTAGCTGGTCATTTGGCCACGGAAATCAGAAAAATAACCAAGTGGCAAATCCAGCTTCTTGATTACTTGCTGTCGATGGGCGGTAATATTGTCTGGTCCGGTCCAATCCTGAGGCATGGTCAAAGCAACGGCCCAAGATTCCTGAGCGTAGGTACGAGGGTTCAAGCGGCTTTTACCCGTATCGCCACCCTCATAACTATGCTTGAGATAATTCAGCATCGGATCATCGGGGTAGGCATAATGGATCACACGTAGTGAGCGATCGAGGCCACCATTAAGAAAACCACCATGATGACCGAATTCGTAGAGTCCCTTATTGGTCCAGGGAAAACCGTTATAAAACATAAACTTGGTGAACATGTTGTAATAGGCCTTGCTGGCCACAATTTTGCTCTCTAGTGGCAGAGAACGACTAACAACCGCCGACTGAGTCGCACCGAGATTGCTTTTACCCATGGGTTCGCTATGGGCTCCTGATTCGGGATCATTCATGTGAATAACTGAAAGGCTTTGGGCACGTTTAGCGGCGGCATGACTAACATAATCATAACCTTCTTCTCCAGAAATAGCCTCCAACGCCATATTCAAATCACCGGTCAGCCATGGTTCCCAGTTGGAAGTATGATTTGCAGGTGCCCCATACATTCCGATGGAAAATTTCTGGGCGGTGGCATCGGCGATCAATTTACGGATGAACCTTCGTTCATTAATCGTCATCCAGTTATATAAATAATCATAGATTAAGGGGGTTGCCCGGCGTCCTAGACTATCGTGATAGTACATTTGCCAACTATCGCTGACCTTCAAAACTGCATCAATCTTCTCGCGCTGAAGCTTGGCTGCGGTCATCATACTATCTATTATTTTACGGGCACCCTTGGAGTCGGCTGTCATCAGAACACGATAAGCAGCTAATATCTGGCCACCAGCTTGACTACTTGTATCAACTTTGATATGTGAACCTGGAACATCGATCCCCTTTTTGTTGGAGGGCTCTCTACGACTAGCGATGGGTTTGAGCTTAGATAGATCATCTCCGAAGGCGGTATTGGTAAATAGGTGAACAGTGGTGAAGTTGCTCACCCCCTCGCGCTGTAGACGGGCAGCCTTTCTCAGGCGAGGCAAGTCTTCCATGGTGAAAATAACTCTTGGGTGTGTGTAGGGTGGGGTTTTGCTTCCATCGAAACGTTCAGCAGCAAAACCATTAAGCTGCGTTTTCAAATCTTCCTCTGGGTAATAGCGCTTAATCACACCATTGCGGAAGGCAGCTTGTTGATAGGGATCCTGAGCCACACGCTTTGTGACGGTTGATGCATCACCATTGGCTTTGAATAGAGCCCAGGCTTCTTCATGATTCAAGGTTTTATTGTATATGGCTAAATCATCGATTATACAGCGGCTACCGAAGACTAGGCGTGGTGATCCGCTAGCTTTGATATTGACAGCTTCTCGTTCCCATACATGCTGCTCTCCGTCAATATACATTTTACGTATGCCTCCTTCAGCATTAAAACTGACGATGCAGTGAACCCAACGCTTGGCCAGATGAACCTTGCTTGAGCCTTGATGCCACTTGTAGAGTAGGTGAGAATGGATACCGTCACCTTTGCGGAATTTAACTTCCCAGTAATTTGCTTGTTCTCCCTTAGCTGCCACGAGGAAACCTTTTTTAGGAGCTAGGTCATGATACATCCAGAAAGAGACCGAAACATCGTCGATCATCTCGGGAAAGGTTCCCAAGTCTAGACTCGGTTTTTTTATGTGCCTTAAATCCAAAGCACTTCCGTGCCGACCCTCGGCAAAACGTACATTTGTGTTGAGTGTAAGCTTAGACCCTCTGGGGCCTGTAGCGTTCACTGATTGCCCCGCACCTTCATCGAATGACCAGTGGGCTATCAGAGGCATGGATTTTCCCGCTAGAGCCTCTGCTCGTTTGGGGTTTGGAGCTTCAAAGCCAAAAGACCGCAATTGTTCGTGATCATTGCGTTCATAGAGCTTGGAACGTTTGCTAGTCCTGTCGCGGATAAAAAAGGCCCCTTTAGCTATTGCGCTATCGCTACCTGCTGCATTACTTACCGTCAGCTGAAATTCATAATCACCGGCCTTATTGGCGCTGAATGTGGTGTCAGCCTGATGTACATTGGCGAAACGACCTTTCGCCCCCTTAGGCTGATTGAGTAATTCCCATTTGTAGTGGGTAGCACCGGCGTTCTGGCTCGAATGCATTTCTCGTCCCTGCATTTTTATTGTTGCCATGCCATCTTCTAGAAAAGTTGTGTAACCCATACCTGGATCTGCAATGGGAATAGATTTTTCTTTTTGATAAAAATCTTTCGATGCCAATTGATTGATTTCCTCAGTATCAAGTGCGCGTCCATAGATTCTGAATTCATCGAAGTCACCTTCCGAACGATGGTGTGGGCTGCCATTGCGACCTGAGAGTGATAATTTAAATTTTGTGGAAGGGTTCCAAGGACTAGAATGTTTTACAGTTTGTGATTTACCATTTAGATAAAAAGTCACTTGTTCAGTTTCATAAACTATTAGCAAATGATTCCATTGCATAGAACTCATTTTATCTTTAAAAAAGTAAAGAGTCTGCTGTTGACTATAAGTGTCTAAATTAATCCGAAATCTATGATTTTGTCCAAAAGATAAAATATTCTTCTTGGTGTCATCAGAACAATGAAAGCTAATCATATTATCAAAGCGAGTTTTATCATTCAAGGGCTTAAATAATAATGAAATAGTCCAATTATTAGGAAGAGAAAGAGTTTTTTGAGTAGATATAGTACCCCGTACACCTCGAGGTAAGTAAGCTGATCCTTTAAAAAATCCATCTACTGGTTTCCAGCGTAAGCCTCCATTGCTTCCTAATCGTTCCCAGCGAATGATTCCATTGTTACTATGCCCGGAGACATCGTATTCTATATCCCCATAGCTATGTGGATTATCGAAGCGCCATTGCAATACTGAGCTGCCTAAGTCTAGGGCCATCATCTCTAAACTACCGACAAAAATTATTAGTATTCTAAGCGTTGTGTTAAACATAATTTAGGCTTTAATAGAGAGTTTTTTCATTGGCGCTCTTAAAATGTTACTTTCTATTTTTATTATATTTTGTTAATGTTCTTTCCCTTAATTATTAAATCAGGGAATAGTTTAATCATTAATTACTATTGACAATGGCAGTGATATCTAAGCCATTATCCCCCCACGGGGCCTCAGTATTCGCCGTGCTAATACCAAGTAGATAGCTTATTGGTGCAACGTGTCCATCTAAGTACAGGACATTAGACTTATCCTCATGACGGGAATCAAAATTATCTGAATTAATCCCTGCATCTTGGTTATTTTGCTCACTGTAATGAAGAAAGCTAGAGGGGGAGCTGATCATTTGATATGAGATGCCTCTAAAACCGAGACTGTTACCACTGCCACCTCCGATCATATTATGTCCATAAACTAGATCTCCTCTGATGCCATTTGTCGTATCTGCGGTTCTAGCAACTGCTTCATGACAGGACGCATTGACTTGGAAATTATTTTGATCTTGGCGGAAGTAAGGGTAATATTCCTTGAATTCGCTATTTTTATACCACCAATTTCCATTGTTATCTCTATAAGGCACAGGGTAATTATCCCAATTATCTCCATAAATAAAATTAGCCATGCCAAGAGTTTTTAAATTGTTTTTACACAAGACGGTTTTAGCTGTTCGTCGAGCTTTCCCTAAGACAGGTAAGAGCATAGAAGCTAAAATACCTATAATTGCAATTGCAACTAAAACTTCAATCAGAGTGAATTTTTTTAACTTTATCATTGCTTACTATCCTGATTTTTGAGTTTAAGGTGAGTGTAGTTCAGTGAGTATTTTTACTTTAAATACTCTGTATGCCTGATTGTTTATTGATGACTTTGTCATAGATTTTTAGTTCATCTATAAGACCTTCATAATGCTGTTCAGTGACCGATTTATCGCCATCATAGTAAGCGGCTCCAATAAGAATGTCTTGATGGTTATATTGCTCTTTCTCGGGGCATGGAGCTGTATCAATTAAGACATTATCGATGTAGAGTTTAACTTCCTTCTTATCGCGTGTCACTAGTATGTGAATCCACTTTCTATTGTATTTTTGATCTTTGAGAGAGTGCATAATTCTATGGTGATTTCCCGCCCCGATACTTAAGGTGTACTCCTGTTTAAAACGGATAGAAATCCCCTTGTGGCTACCAATACTGATAAGGTTCTCGTACGATTTTTTAATATCTGATTTTTTGGGCTTGATAAAAAAAGACACAGAAACCCCTGAATGACCCTCCTTTTTGAAGGGATTAGTCAAATTAATCAGACTTGATGAACCATTGAAAGAGGCCGCTTTTCCCTCTTTGCCTCTTGTGAGTTCGATGTTTTTAAAAGTTTTCTTATTTAACTTATCAAAGTCTTCTTCGATAAGTGCTTTATCAGCTAAAAGGCTGATGTTAAAAAAGATAATTACGAATATGAATCTCATTGTATATCCTTGGTTTTAATTAGGGTGTGTAGTGACGTTTGGAAATTTTATTGATGAGTTTGTGCAGGGACTGAACCTTTTCGGGATGTTGAGTCGCCAGGTTTTTCATTTCCCCTTCATCTTTTTCTAAATTATAGAGTTCAAAGCGTTCAGCGGGACTTAAATCTTTTTTGCGATTGGCAATGAGCTTCCATTCTTTGACGCGAACGGATGACCAAGATTTCCAGGCATTAAATATATAAGGACGTTGCGCCTGCTGATGGCGGTTCCCCAAAAGGCTAGGAAGGTAGCTCACGCCGTCACTATGCTCAGGAGTTTTGATGCCCGCCACATCACATGCGGTGGCCATGAAGTCACAATAGGCACTTATATGATCCGTGACTTGACCTGCTTGAATAGTTTTAGGCCAGTAAGCAATAAAAGGTGTGCGGGTTCCTGCTTCATAAATACTGCGCTTATCACCTCGGAGTTTGCCAGAACTCTGAAAGAACTCCAGCGTTTGACCGCCTTCGGGAGAAGCTCCGTTATCGCTACCAAAGAGTACGAGGGTGTTTTCTTCTATTTTGAGTTTTTTGAGTAGATCGAGGATACGACCCACATCTCGATCCATGCGACTGATCATTCCGGCGTAGGCGGCGTGGGGGTATTTTTGTCCGCAGTAACCTTTGACGTACTGACTGCCATAGCCGGGGTCTTTTGAACCACCGCCACCGATGATTTTTGGAGTTTCAGGCCAATTGAGTTTTAGATAGGGTTCAACAGAATCATGGGGTACAGTGATCTCTGCATGGGGAATGGTGTAGGGCAGGTAGAGGAAAAAAGGAGTGTCTTTATTTTCTTCGATAAACCCTAATGCGTCTTTGGTAAATTCATCATGACTGTAAACCCCATGGTGTTTTTCTTTAATGTAGCCCTCATCTGTAAGTAAGTTCTTGTTGGTGGGGTAATGGACTTTTTCGCCATTACGCCACATGAATTCGGGATAATAAAAGTGTGCGAAGCCCTGATTATCGTAAGTGAAGACATGATCGAAACCATGTTCGCCTGGGCTATTGTCGTGGCCTGGACGGCCCATCATGCCCCATTTGCCGATCATCGCTGTTTTGTATCCGGCATTCTTAAGCAGCCCAGCAATTGTGATTGAAGGGATTTTATCACCCATGGGAAGATTGGCGATATGTTTTCCAGTCATGAGAACTTTGCGTGACATGGTACAGGTGGTGTAACCAGAGTAGTGATTAGTAAAGCGAATGCCAGCATCAGCCATTTTATCTAATTCAGGAGTTTGGATCTTTTCTTGACCATAAGAGCCGAGTTCACCATAACCGAGATCATCTGCTAAGATAAAAATGATGTTGGTTTTTGTATCTGAAGCTAAAGCGCTTAAAGAAATTAAAATCAAGAGATATTTTAAAATGGATAACATGAACTTAGTCCTTGGAGGCAGTTAGTATTATAATATGTATTATATATTGCAATTATTTTACTTTCAAGTAGGTTTTACGAAATAAATATTCAATTAATCTTGCAGGTGATAATTGTACGCCTTACGAGCAATATGGACTTAGTGAGTGATCGATCTCTTTTATAAATCAGTAATGATAAGGACTCGACTAGCCTACCTTTGACAGTTTCCTTATTTGCAAATCAGGATAAATACAGGAGATTTTGTATATTCATGAGAGACTTTTAAATCCTTTTTTGACTTTCTTGACATAAGAAGTTTCAAAAGTAAAAATGGATCCAGGTGAAAAAATAATGGAGATAAGAATTTCATGAAGAATGTACTCATTGTTTCAGGTGGTTGGTTGGGGCACAAGCCCTATGAATTTGCAGATTTTTTTGATCAGCTCTATAAAGAACAAGGTTTTGAAGTGATCCACAGTCATACCTTGGATAGTTTTAATGATTTGAATTTTTTAAAAAGTTTTGATATTCTTATGCCCAATTGGACCATGGGGGAAATAAGTGATGAGCAAGAGAATAATATTTCCGAGGCAATAAAATCTGGTGTTAATTTATTGGGTATCCACGGTGGTGCCGGCGATGCTTTCCGTTCCTGCTTAACTTATCAATGGATGCTTGGCGGTCAGTTTCTTGCTCATCCTTATGTAGGTGAATATGAAGTGCGGATTACGCAAAAAAATCACCCCATATGCCTTGGAATAAGCGCTAGTTTCACGGTGGATACAGAACAGTATTATATGCTTACAGAGCCTTCAATAGAAGTTTTGGCAGAAACAAGATATATCTACGAAGATCAGACAATGATTATGCCTGTCGCTTGGGTGAAAAACTGGGGGCAGGGCAAAGTATTTTACTCAACTTTGGGGCATGAACCGTCCGAATATGATAAGTACCCAGAAATGAAGCAATTATTGACCCAGGCCATTAGGTTTTTGACTTAGTCTTAAAGATAGCTCAAGAATTGAAATCAGAGCTTAGGTGACTTGTGATCGCTTGTAATAATGAGTGCTGTTTTCATTTCTCGTCATCCACATATCCAAATCGTAGTCAGGCTGATCACTTATATAGCGCCAAAACTTAATGCGATTGAAGAGCTCACGACGGTGACTTTGGCCATGCCATAGATAAGTTTGATTAAGAAGTTTGGATATTTCAGGATCATTAAGATCTGAAGTATCAAAAAGTCTTTGCTGTTTCTCCATGGGGTTAAGGCGCAATTTAAACATATAACGAATTTTATTTTCGCTGATATTTGGCTGAGCCGCATGCCAGAGGCCAGTATGCCAAACCAGAACGGTGCCGGCTTTGCAAACCATCTGCTGCATACCGCGAATATGCTGGTAGCGCCCGATGGTAGCTTCATTCACTTTTCTAAAATGGCTTGAAGGTAAAAAGCGCGTGCCTCCCATCTCCAAGCTGGTATCTTGAGGGTAAAGAGAGATTTGAATATCGAATTGATGATCTCTCCTGTCGTACTCAGCATCTTGGTGCAGGTGTTGCAGGCCTTTTCCGGGGTGAGTCTTATGGGGAAAGTGATGATCATAGCGAGGCTTTTTTCCTACGAGGCTATGAATGATTTTTATCATGTCAGGATGATGAATGATTTTTCCTATGGAACTTTTTTTATCCCAAACATCCCACAATAACTGACCCTGTGGCTGATACTGTTTTGACTCGGGGTTTTCCATATAGCTAAAAAATTCTTTACATAGATCTGTATCAATCATTTCATCAAAGCGTAAAAAGCCTTGCTTTGTGAATAATGCCATTTCTTTTGAATTGAGTAAATTATTCATGGGGTTTTTCCACAATTTTTTCTAAGACAAATTCAAATTCAAGATAATCAGTTTCAAGCTCATTGCCTTTTTGCCTTCCCAGTGACGGGAATTGGATGACTCGCCAGCCGTCGCGCATGGCATCTAGAACTGTGTCGTAGGGCATGGGCGTATCCACTTCATGAGGAGACATAACATCGGAACTGCCATCGTACATTGAATAGCCTATTGTGGAAGAATCGGGTGAGCTATTTGAACTGTAGAGTATGAGTAATTGCTGACGTAATTCGGACATGTTTTTTTCCTAGCTAGTTTTTATCTAAAAAGATTATATATTATAAAAATTGATATATAAAAGGTATTTAATTGATGAATTACTGTGATTTTTTGATATGATAGAAATGATTAATTATTCAGATAAGCTTCGTTTACAGCTTGATTTCATTAAATATTACAAGAGTTCTCAGTGGTCTTATCAAGGTATTAAACAAAGCTCAACGATCTTTTATTTAATACTCGATGGACAAGGGACAATTGACTTTTGTGGGCAAGAATTTGATTTGAATCCAGGCAATATGTATGTTCTACCAGCCGGCTTAGAAATGAATTTAAATACAGCTATGTATATAGAGAAAGTGTGGGGTTCCTTTCGCTTTATTATTCCGCCGGGTTTTGATCTTGTGCATAAGCTAGAAAAAGTCTATGAAATTAAAAAAGTTTTTGATCCAAAAGTTCTAAAAGACTGCGAATATAAAGCCGCTCATGCGCGATCTTGTCTGTGGCAGTTTATTCCTCATATACAAGACTTATTATGCGAGTATGACTTAAGTATACCTAGTCCAAGAGATCAAAAATTGATAAATTACATTAATAAAAATTTGGATGCCCAGTTACGCGTTCAGGATATAGCTCGACATGTGGGAATGAGTCATGAAGCACTATCGAGAGATTTTAAAAAGAAGTACAAGCTTAATCTCAAGCAATATATCAATCAGCGACTCAATCAGGAGATCTGTACCTTTATTAAAAATGAAAATCGTAAATATCACCACATAGCGAAAGAGTTTAACTTTGCGGACGAAGCTTATTTTTATCAGTTCTTCAAGCGCATGAATCAATGCACACCAACAGAGTACCTTGCTAATTATCCTTACTAAATGATTAGAACTGAATTGAATAAGTGAATGCAGTTCACGTATTCAGTTTCACAATTACCAGTTAACGATGTTGATAAGTTTTTGTGATAGTTCTTGGCTCGCTATGGTTAAGCCATAGTACTTTGATTAGCCTGGGATGAAATCCTAGGTCTATGATCGACAAAAAACAGCCCATGCCTTCTCATGGAAGGCACTAGTATTTTTTGTTATCTATGTACCCACATTTCATGTGGGCCTATTTAAAGTTCCATCGCTTTGCGATGGTGAACTCAAGTGTGCACCGTTAACTGGATAATCGTGTTCATTTTTTATTATTAACTAAGTCGTTAGAACCTTTGTATTGGGTGGCTGACGGAAGGCAAAAAAGCCATAAATACTGATGAGTAACATAAACCCAGCCATTATCGCGAGTAGAGCTTCGTAGTGATTGAATTCTAAATTCATCAATAAGTAAGTTCGGCCTTGGTATATCTCTAAAAACTTCATACAGAGAATGGAGCTGACGCTAGTGCCCAAGGCCATTTGCATGAAGCTCAGGGAGATGCCAAAGGATTTGTCTCTTTCGTCAACGACATGCATGGCCTCGCCACTGATGCCAATATGCATGGCAGATATCCAGGTATTAATTAAAAACGCAATCAGAGCCGTACTGAGCATGTAACTTACAGGGAAGTGACGGGTGAAAGTAAAGCAAATGAGGAAGAAGGTGATGACTAGGGTAGATATCTTAAAGAGGCGATCGTGAGAGTATTTATCGCTGATCCAACCCCCTAGCCAAAAGCCAGCAGTGGCGCCGGTCATATTGATATAAGAAATGGTGAGGACATTGCTTTCGCTAAAGTTTAAGGCACCAATTTGGTAGAGGTTGAGAGTGGTGGCTAGGCTTGATCCTAAGAAGGCAATGAGAAAACAAAAGATGCAAAAATAGATATACTTTTTATTATGGAGAAGGTGTTTGCAAGCATCGCTAAATTTATTAGCTTTTTCTCTACTGGTTTGGACTTCGGGAATACGCCCATAGAAAATGGCTCTTATTAAGCAGAAGATTGCCAAAATTATAATGATACTACGGTAAATATTGCTGTCATCTGAAAGAGAAAAAGCCCATGAAGAGAGCATCGTGGCAATAAGAGCAATGACTTGCCAAGATGTTCTTAAAACGGCGAGAAAGCGTCCGCGTTTCCCTTTTTCAATCAAGGGTTCCATGAGTGCGAACCAATTAGAAACGGTAAAGATATGGCCCAATTGATAGACGATTAAGCCAGTGCTTACGATAAGTAAAAAATTTTCCTTGAAATAGGAAGCAGACAAGATGATTAAATAGGCTATGGGGCAAAGAATATTGGTGAGATTTCCTAGTTTCTTTTTGCCAAATTTATCTGAAAGATTAGCCACTGGTAGGATGAGTAGGACCATCAAGATGTTGGGTAATACAGTGAGTGAAAGCATGACGTCAGAATCACTAAGTCCAAACTTTTTACAATAATTGAGCATGAATCCATTGATGAGAAACATCAGGGGAAGCATGCCCGTGCACTGACACCAGATAATATTTTTTCTGGCCGCAGTGTAATTAATTGAGCCCTTAAGTGATTTATTCATGCAGGCAAGAAACTTCGTCGTCCTTGTAATTCAAGGCCAGTATAATTTTATGGTTTATCAATATTATAAACTTTTTTAATCTCTTCGGCATTGAGAGCTCGATCAAAAAGGCGGACTTCATCTACTGCCGTCGGCTTATTATTACAGTGCATAAATTTACCGCCTTGGAAAAAACCGTTGCCCTTACGACTGGAGTAATTTAGTACCTGCTTTTGAGCAATTTTTTCTCCATTAAAATAGATAGTTACATTTTTACCATAAGTGGCGGCAATATGAAACCATTTATCTGCAGTAATCTTCTTTTTATCAAGGCTCACATCAACATTGCCAATATTTCTATTCCAATTGGCAATGAAACGATTAGCGCGGCAGCGAAGAGTCAGATTGCCATAGGCTTCTCCCCATAGAACAATATCCTGAGGCTTATCTTTATATTTGATCCAAGCTGAAATAGTGAATTCATCTTCACGCTGACGTAGACCGCTAAAGCTTATGAGGCCAGCCTCGCCATAAATACCAAGAGCTTTGCCTCTGATTCCATCATTGATAATTTGTCCACCGGATATCACTGTAGAAGCACCCTTGCTATCAAGAACTGGGCTTGATCCCAAATCTAATTTATCACAGGGCATATAAGCAATTAAACCTGCTGGTAAGTCTTTGTTTTTTCCGGCGGTTATTTTTGGGAGTTTGTAATGGGAATCATAGGCGAGGGCTACGGGAATTAAGGTTTGGAAGTCACTTTCACTCTCATGTTTCATTCTTATCAGGGATGAGCCCATGGCAATTTGGAAACGGAAAGCATGAAGACCTTTACTAAGAGCAATTTTGCCATTGACTTTTTCAGCATTCACTCGACGACGAACAATGACTTTGTTGGCAATGATAAGTTGAGAAGCATTTTCAATACCCTTAGCCAAATCAAATTCGTAAACGCCGTCTTTACCAATGCGAATGTAGCCTTCGTACTCTAGCAGTTTTCGTGGTGAGTTACTGCTTATCATTAGGTCCGCAATTTTTACTGAGTAGGGTTTTGCTGAACTCACATCGAAATACTCTAATGGTAAGCCGGAGGCAGCTATGAGTTTAGCTTCAGATCTACCTTGAGCTTGTTTAGCTTCATCAGTCAAGATGATGTCGAGACGATCATATCTTTTTTGAATGAGTCCGGGAAGAACCTGAAGCCTTTCTACGGCAATATTCTTTTGGCTAAATTTTGAAGGGCTCAAAGCCTCAAGTTTGTCGGCATTGCGACTGAGGGCTGAATCAGCAAGAGCTATATATTTACTAGATCCTGGCCTTTTAAAAGCTAGATTTATTTTATAGTCTTCTTCCATATCACCTTTCCAGAAAACTGGGTCACATACAGTAAGGTCAAACTTGTGCGTACCTTTAGAAAGCGCGATATCGCCATAGCGTTTTTTGTAGGAAAGTCCATATTGCTTATCAACAAGAATGAGGCTTTGGGCGGACACTTTAAAGTCAATGGGACCTGCTGATTCGAGCTCGAAAGAGTAAACACCGCTTTCAGGTACTTGGATGTATCCACTGAAATTGTAGAAAGCTTTAGTCATCCATTTGCTGTCTACCGTATTGTTCATTTTTGGGATGTAAAAACCTTTGACCGCATGGGTCATGAGCGCTGTGTATTGTTGAATGTTTGGAAGTGAATTTTTATCTCCCTGGAAAAAGCCTTTCTCATCAAACTTTGTGGTTTTTATCTCATAGCCTTTGAGTAAGAGTCCCTGTGATTGAGGTTTTGTCGCCAAAGCTTTTTTAGGCGCTTGTTTTTTAAAATCTATACTTACTGTTTCGCTCCAGTGTTCTTTGCCGTAGCGCCAGTCTGCCTGGTAGGTTTTTGCCTTCAGGGTACAGCTTTTATTGATAGCTAAAGTACCATCATAAATTGCGGACTGCGCATTTGGTTCACTACCGTCAAGGGTGTAATAGACTTGAGCTCCTGGTTTAATGTTTTTAAATTTAACTGGATAAGTATCGACCAAAATTTGCGGAGCGCGCCAATTTGGACGGTTTTGATCCACGGTGAATTTACTACTGGAGTCAAAGATCGGTTTTGGTGGACGTGCGTTGGAGTCAATAATAGATTTCCCATTGCGTTTCATTGAGTAAACTGTTCTTTCGCGATCAGTTTGGCTAAAGTCATATGTATCAATATTTTCGCCAATTTGGACTGTTAGGCGGGTCCTGTCATCAGACCACTCAGTTGTAGGCAGGTTCTCACCATATTTGTAGGGGTAAACCATAACGCGGTATTCCGGGCTTTTGCCAAAGGCGGGGACCGAAACCATGTTCCAGGAATATGAGCGCTGGACATTGGGTACCGGGAAAGCGTAATTGGTATTTCTCCACAGAATTCGGACAAGTAACATGGGGTCGCCTTTCTTGGGTTTAGGCTTCATTTCAATGTAGCGCAAGCCCCATGCGTTACCGCCATGTCTATTTATGTTTTTGTCAGCCATGCAAAAAATAAGATCTGTTCCAATTACACCATCGGTACTCTTGCTTGTGTGTCGACCTTTTGCTTTGGGATTTGAGCTATAAATAGCGGCATCACCAGTAATCATCATGCGCCAATCAAATTGGTGATTTTGGTCATCTGCTTTTCGTAAATCATCAAAAATAAGTAAGTAAGGTCTTTTACCACGTGCAAAGTGAGTTGTACGGAAGACGTGATCCATGGGATCATTCCATTTATAGTAGTACTCGGGGCCACGAGTTTCACCATGCCAAGGGCCGTAATCTAGGTGGGCAAAGCCATCGTAGTGTTCGCGGATTTTTGGCAGGTAGGCAAGCTCGGAAAAGCGATCCAGACTATAGGCTTCCTTGGCAAATGGCTGCATTTGAGAGGGCATGGATTCAAGGCCAGGGTGATCGAGGTAGCGCAGACCATTAAGACTTTTACGCCATTGATAAGCGGAAGTCATTTCAGATACAGAATTAGAGGCAATTTCGGTATTTTTTGCGGTCATCCAATCACCGGAGATAGGTGCGTAAACACCTGCGAGGCCATCTACCGTTACCATATTTCTAAAACTTGTGTCGATGTAGCCACCGCCATTGCTTACCCAAGGGATACCATCGGCCCAAACTTGAAAGTCGCCATGCTGAGGTGACTCATGTCCCATGTAATACTGATCAATTCTATTCTCTAGGTGAAAGAGCATGGAGTCCGCTGACCAGTCGTTGCGAGCAGAAGTGATGCCACGTTCATCATCAAACCAAAACTTTTCTACATCTTTAAACTCTTCCAAGTTGTCTAATTTATTATAATCAGTCATTTGTGTAGCCGTGAGCAAGTTTATAGCTTTAAGTGAAAACCAATTATGATGGATTTTTCCTGACCAATTATCTTTGGGAGTTCCCTCGAAATAGCTTAAACTTCCTGGAAGTTTAGCATTCCAGACAAAATCCACTAACTTGTCTTCTGGGTAAAAATGCTTCATTACTGACCAGAATTCAAGATGACCACCTGAGCCGGATGCGCCTGACGCCATCCAATAGCGTGCTTCATCTAAACCAGTGAGGATTTTATCAAGACTCTTGCCATCGGGGCGACGACGTGATTCGGTAGAAAAACGATAGTAGATTTTTCTAGCGTGTTGGAGGTTGGAATTGGCTCTTGCTAGAAGATGACTATGCTTGAGTAAATTTTCCGGATGATTGGGCCCCTGTCGTTTAGCAATGGCAAGAACGGGAAGCATCGGGATAAATCCTTTGGTGTTCTCATAGGTGATACCATCAGACGATAAGTCATAACTAAGTTTGTTTTTTAAACTCCATTCAGCCATTTTTGCGACGCGGGGGTCATAGCCCTTTTCGCCTTCAATAGCTAGGGCAAGGTAGATTTGGTTGGCGGCCCCAGACATGTGGTTATTGATGTACATTTGACCGGGAATTTGCATACCAGTGGTGTATTTACCAAGAGTGCATTTGGAGATCACGCGACGGACAACCGTGCGCTCTTGCTCGCTCATAAAAGGATAAGCATAGTCATATTCAAAGGCTAAAGATAAATGGGTTCCACTGAAGTCATATCCTTTTAAAGTAGCTCCATGTTTTTTATACAATTGTTCTACTCTTGTTTTACCTCCTTGATAATAGGCGTCGTGATAGCTTATTTGCCCAAAAACGACTTCTCTACGAAGGAAATCATAAGCCACATCTTTTATGGGGGCTGCAATAGGATCTGTGTTGAGAATGTCGACTCGACCCTCAAGATAGAGAGCGTGCTCAACAGTAGCTTTTGCGGCTTTTTCACCCAATTCCTGATCTTCAGTGATCAAAGCATATAAGCCCCAACCAGCGATTTTACTGTCTTCACCCCACGGGCTTGTTCTGTAATTGAAATTTGCCGGAACTTTCCACTTTTCTGCATCGCGACGCATCTGCTCCATTTGAAGTTTAAAAATACGTGGTGCCTTTGACCCCATTTTATGAATTTTTTTGAAGCGCTCGATATCCTCGGGACCAATAACTATTCTAGGGTGAATACCCACTTTGGGTACTGGAGTCAGCTTAGATACATCAAAACCTGGAGCTTTGTAATGCACAGGGACTTCAATGGGAGGAGGCAGGTCTTTAATTAATTCGCCATTGAGGATGTAATCACCAGGAGCACCGTAACTTCCCTTATAAAATTTTTCTTCACCCTTATGGACTTTTGAAATATCTTCAGCTTGGCTTGCGAAGGTCGCAAAATAAAGAGAAGCAAAAAAGGTTTTTCGTACTAAGTTCATGCAGAGTCCTTGTTAAAAGAGTTTTGATTTTAGTTAATAAATTTTTCTCAATATCTTATGTCACGATTTTAATTATTTTTCTGTGATCCGATTCTTTAAAGAATTAATAATTGGGATTCCAGTAAAACCTCGTGCCCGGTGGTTGAATACTTGATTGAAAAATGCCAAAATTCCCTACATTTTCATACCACTGACTAGTCGTATTGGTGACTTTGTATTCGTCATGAAACATCCAAGTATTGGTTTTGATAAAACTTGCTGAGCCATCAATATGTAGTGAATTTGCACCTTCATTTAGGTGATTGCCCATGCTGACTCCACGTCCATCGCTTGCATCGCCTATTTCTTCTGCGGTGGATTGAGTTGTACTCCAGTTTCTGACGTAATCATGCATGGCAATAGTTCCTGGATTTACATTGGTGATTTTCGTGTAGTAATTTTGTTTGAAGAGGCCGACGGAAACTCTGCCAGCATTAGCGCTAGTAGTCGGATTGTCCTCAAATCGAAAAGCATTTTCATGATAAGTTTTTAACGCTGTGATCTGTGTACCATCATCCAGTGTTCAAGAACCTACTGAATCAATGCCAAACTTTCCCTCGTAAACTCCTGGGCATTCATAGCCTTTATGACTAGTTCCCATATATACCGCTATTTCCTTTAAAAAAGTAGTACTTTGAGTGTTAGGAAGACTTACATTAGCACCTGTAAAATTTGATGGTAGATGGCTATTGTTGTCGCCTGAGTAGAGGTTAATGGCAATATGATGCTGCTTTAAAGTACTTAGGCATAAGACTCTTCTTGCTGATTCGCGCGATTTTTTAAGTGCAGGCATGAGTAAAGAAGCTAAGATGCCAATAATAGCAACGACAACAAGAACTTCGATCAGGCTAAATGTTTTATTTTTCATAAGTGCTCAATGTATTATAATATGTATTATATATATCACAATGTAAAAAATCAAGTTGCTATTTTTATTTTCTTCTTAAAGCTTTCTTTGGATTTCTTGAAAGCGTTGATAAACAATCTCCGGGAGTTCCCCGTTGGGCCTTGGACTGACATTGAGCAAGAGCTTGGCGCCACGATCACGTAGATATTTGTAAGTGTCCAACATCCATTCAACCGATTTATATCTTTTAAATAGCTCTAGACATCCATATTATTGCCATTTTATACTCTAATCATCAATATGACTTAAGATCAATTGGTGAACTTTATCGGCCCAGCCTGGAAGACGCTCGTGAGCAGAGTCTGGGTAATAAACGATGTCCTTTTCTGCAGTTATTTTATTGTAAGCAGCATGCTGACTGGAAGGGGGGCAGATTTGATCCATGAGACCACAGGCCATGAAGGTTTTTGCCTTGATGCGCTTGCTGATATTTTGGATATCAATATAGCCCAGTGTATTAAATACTTGTTCTTTTCTTTGATGGAGTGGATCGTGATAGCGAAAGTAATTACGCAGTTCTTCATAAGCATTTTGATCGAGGTCCATATCCCAAACGCGCTGATAATCACAAAGAAAAGGATAATGGGGCGCACAGAGTTTTATTTTCGGTTCTATAGCTGCGCAAGCGAGGGCTAAAGCACCGCCTTGTGATCCTCCGATGGCGGCCAAATGAGTTTCATCGACTTCGTCTGAGGCACAAGCGTTTTTCCTTAAATAAAGGAGCTAATTTAAAACTTATGGCTTATCACTCCGGTGATGAAAAATACATTTATGCTGAACAAGTGATCAGAGTCGCACTCCCAAAATAAATAAAGAAGGAAAAGAACAAAAGATACTTTTTGATGATATTCCCGATCAGCTTTACGGTGTCAAAGCGATTGACCTAAAGGCCGTGAGTGACTCGAATCTGGCCGTTCGCTTTTGTGTCATCGAAGGTCCAGCAATGATCAAGGGAGACAAACTCATCTTCACGAAAATCCCAGTGAAAGCTAAATGGCCAATTAAGATCACGGTGGCAGCCTATCAATGGGGTAGATCTAGCGAGCCGCAGTTTCAGAGGGCACCAAGTATAAAAAAATCATTTGTCATTAAGCAGCCTTAGAAATCATTGTTCTATTTCATAAGTTCCTTTTTAGAAAATTTAAAATTGGATATTAAAGTACTGCGGCCTGACATGAGGCGAAGTCCAATTCGTCCTTGTTTTAACTCGGCAAAATCATCGAGTTCCCAGGAAAATTCCTTTTCAAGTTCAGGCCCACTTACTTTCATAATAAATATAGTTTCTCATTTGTACTCCAAAACCTTCATTAGTTCACCTGGTCGCCCCGGTATAAAGCGCCCGAGTGCCTAGGCACTCGGGCGCGGGAAATAGCGTTTATTGGATCAAGTCTGACCCTTACTTTTTAAGATCGAAATCATAGATCGATTTTATCTCTTCAGCTGTGAGAGCACGATCGTACATACGATACTCGTCAAAGGCGGTTGGTTTGTTGCCGGCGAGAATCGCACCATGATCGGCGAAGTAGCCGTTGCCGATGCGCTTCTTCCAATGCAGGGCCTGGGCAGACGATACCTTTTTGCCATTGAAATATACGGCGGTCTCTTTGCCATAGGTAGCGGCAACATGGAACCATTTTCCAGGGACCGTCATCTCTTGTGGTGCAGTCCATGTTGAGTGGCCAATACCGCGACCCCATTCGGCCTTTATGTGAGAGGCCCGGGTTCCACGTACCTGGAAGCTAATGGGACCATAAGCCTCACCAAAGACAGTGAGGTCCTCGGTTTTGTCTCTGAACTTGATCCACATAGAGACTGTAAAGGCATCCTCGCGTTGTTTCAGACCACGTATCATCATAGTAGCTACATCGCCGTAGAGGGCGAGGGCATTGCCTTTGACACCGTCGGGGATGATGGTAGCTCCCTCAACTAGGGCCACTGCACCATTTCCATTCGTGATCGGTGTGCTCTCACCAACAAGTTTTTCACATGATAGATGTCCTAATAGACCAGGTATATCATTGCTGGATACAGCTTTGGATTTTGGAGCCTTATACGCTGCATCACGGGCAAAAGCGGCAGAGCTTAAAAATTGAAATCCTGCGTCTTTTTCATGTTTTACCGAGACTAATGCCTGCCCTATTGCAACCTGTAACTTGAAGGGATGCAGTCCCGCTTCAAGGCCGATAACACCATCAGTTTTAGGTGCATCGACTTGGCGTCGAACCACCACCTGATTGTCGATAATAAGTAGTGCTGAATCACTTCGGCTTTCGGGCATACTAAAGGTATACAGTCCATCGCGACTAATGCGCAAGTATCCACTGTACTCAACTAGTTTTCTAGGCGAATCATTGCGCTCCATAAGATCCACGGACCGACTCAAATAAGGTTTTGCACCTTCGACATCAAAATAGGCTGGCTTGAATCCACTTGTTGGAACAAATCCTGCCTGATCCCGGAAGTTCGGAACCGTTTTGTAGTCGGCCAGTAGGATATCGAGCCGATCGTAACGACGTTCAATTAGGCCTGGCACCACTTTTATGCCCTTTGACGCCGGTATAAGAGTTGATACTTTTTCAGCAACATTTTCTAACTTAAGACCATCTTTATTGCGCATAAAACGCTCAGGTGCAATTGTTTCATAGTCAGCGCCACTTGGAGCAAGAGCTTTCAGGCTAATGCCGTACTGTTCCTCTGCGTCACCTTTCCAGAAGACAGGGTCGCAAACTGTGATATGCAGGGTATGCCATCCCTTTTGAAGAACTACTTCGCCGTAGCGTGGCTTGTAGGAGAGACCAAACTGTTTATCGACCAGAATAATCTGTTGGCCACCCACCTTGAAGTCTATTGGACCATTTGAGGTAAGCTCAAAGGAGTAGGCTCCCGTTTCAGGCACTTCAAGATAGCCTTCAAATGCATAGAAGGCTTTCATCATATGTTTGCCATCCAGCTTACCGTCCATCACTGGAATTGTCAGGTCAGCAAAAGCTTTGGTTACAAGCGGCTTATACAGACCAAGCTTAGGCAGTGAATTCTTCCCACCTTGAAAGAATCCCTTTTCATCAAATTCCGTGGTCTTGATTTCAAATCCCTGCACCTTTAGTCCCGGAGTTTTACCCTCAATAGCAATGGCTTTTTGCGGTTTCTGCAGTTCATAGGTAAAGCTTACTGTATCACTCCAGTTGTCCTTCCCGAAGCGCCAATCTGCGCGGTAAGTGCGAGCCTTTAGTACGCAGCTCTTATCAATGGTAATAGGTCCATTTACAAGAGAAGAAGAAAGGCCTGGAACGGATCCGTCTAAGGTGTAGCGAATCTCGGAGCCAAGCTTACCTGCAGTAAAGAGCACCTCAGTTGGACCGCTGATTACGCGTGGTGCGCGCCACTCAGGACGATTTTGGTCGACTGTGAATTTAGCACGCTGGGCAAGTTCTGGCTTTGCAGGTTTAGCGCCAGAATCAGTCACCTTCTTACCGTTGCGAGACATACTGAAAACGGTGCGTTCTTTGTCGGTCTGGTCAAGGTCATAGACATCGATATTGCTCCCTACCTTCACTGTCAAGCGTGTCCGGTCATCCGACCACTCGGTGCTAGGAAGTTTATCACCAAAATGATGAGGAAAGATCATGATGCGGTACTCGGGACTTTTACCGAAGGCCGGCACAGAGACCATGTTGAAAAGACCGGTGCGCTGCACATTAGGTACGGGAAAAGGGAAGTTGGTATTTCGCCAAAGTACACGAACCAAAAGCATGGGATCACCCTTTTTAGGTTTTGGTTGAAGACCCACGTAGTAGGCCCCGCTATATTGACGATTGTAGCTGTCATCTTTCATAGTGAATATCATGTCAGTACCAATTTTGCCGTCAGTATTCATATCTGTATGGCGGTTACCAACAGCGGTGGTGACCTTGTAGAGAACCGCATCGCCAGTGACCAGCATGCGCCAGTCAAACTGGTGATCTTTATTATCAGCCTTGCGAAGGTCATCCATAATAAGCATATAAGGCTTATCACCCCGGGCGAAATGTAGGGTGCGAAAAACATGGTCCATGGGGTCGTTCCATTTTACATAGTATTCTGGGCCACGGGTTTCGCCGTGCCAGGGTCCGTAGTCAAGATGAGCGAATCCGTCATAATGCTCTTTGATAGCGGGTAAGTAGGCAAATTCACTAAAACGATTGATCTGATAGGCTGCTTTCGCATAGCCTTTCATCTGGTACGGCGCAGTCGTCAGTCCAGGATGATCAAGGTAACGAAGACCATTCCAGCTTTTACGCCACTGGTAAGCTGTCGTCATTTCAGAAACAGTTGTAGCAGTCTGCTCGGTACCAACAGCGGTCATAGTGTCGCCGGAAACAGGAGCGAAGATACTAGCCAGACCGTCCACTGTTACCATATTGCGAAAACTGGTATCTAAATATCCACCGCCGTTAGGAACCCACGAAATGCCGTCAGCCCATAGCTGAAAGTCACCGTGCTGTGGACTTTCGTGTCCCATATAAAACTGGTCTATACGATTTTCAAGGTGAACTAGCATGGAGTTGGCAGACCAGTCATTTCGAGCTGACATAATGCCTCGTTCTTTATCAAACCAGTGTTTTTGTACCGCATCAAATTGTTTTAGATTGTCCTGCTTATTGTAATCGGTCATCTTTGTTGCGGTGAGCAGGTTAAGCGCCTTCATATCAAAATACATATAATGGATTTTCCCACCCCAGTTTTCCTTCTCCGTGCCTTCATAGTACTCAAGGGCGCCGGGTAGTTTGCAGTTCCACACAAAGTCAA
The DNA here is from genome assembly GCF_028745505.1 of Lentisphaera marina. Lineage (GTDB taxonomy): Bacteria > Verrucomicrobiota > Lentisphaeria > Lentisphaerales > Lentisphaeraceae > Lentisphaera > Lentisphaera marina. Next base: position 1,671,617 of record NZ_JAQZZL010000001.1, read on the forward strand.
CTTTGGGATCTTCATGATAAAAATGTTTTAATACCGACCAGAACTCAAGGTGACCCCCCGTTCCAGAACCACCAGAGGCGCGCCAGTAGCGCGGCTGATCCTGACCCGTAATAATTTTATCAAGAGGGGTATTATCAGGGCGACGACGGGATCCACCAAAATAGCGATAATAGAGTTTACGCGCGTGGGCTACATTTGAATTGGCGCGAGCAAGAAGGTGACTATGCTTTAATAAATTCTCTGGATGATCAGGACCCTGGCGCTTAGCAATGGCGAGTATTGGCAACATTGGAATAAAACCCTTGTTGTTTTCATAGGTAATGCCATCAGACGATAAGTCGTAGCTCAGTTTATTTTTAAGACTCCATTCCGCCATCTTTGCTACGCGCGGGTCGTACCCTTTCTCTCCTTCAATAGCCAGTGCCAGATAAATTTGATTTGCTGCGCCGGACATGTGATTGTTAATATACATATGGCCAGGAATTTGCATGCCCGTGGTGTATTTACCATAAGTACTCTTAGAGATTGTTCGGCGTACAATGGTACGTTCCTTCTCAGTCATAAAAGGGTAGGCGTAGTCATACTCGAAGGCAAGGCTTAGATAGGAGCCGCTGATGTCTTTCTTGACTACAGCTGCCCCATGTTTCTTCATGAGTTCATTAACTCGCTTCAAGCCTCCCTGATGATAAGCGGTATGATAATCAACAAGGCCGAATTTAATTCCAGTACGAAGAAAATCATAGCCCACATCTTTAATGGCTTCCACTTCTTTCATTTTGTTGAGAATATCAAGCCTTCCTTCCATATAGAGGGCGTGATCAACAGTTGCTTTTGCGGCCCTGCGACCTAGTTCATTATCCTCGGTAATGAGTGCATAGAGCGCCCAACCGGCGATCTTACTGTCCCCGCCCCAGGGGCTTGAACGATAGTCGAAGTTTTGTGGAACCTTCCAATTTTTAGCATCGCGACGCATATCCTCCATCTGAACACGAAAAATCCGAGGAGCGTCTTTACCGGAGGCATAAACCTCTTTGAAGCGTTCGATATCATCCGGTCCGATGATAATACGCGGATGAATTCCTACTGCAGGGGGCGGGGTGAGTTTGCTTGCATCAAAACCCGGCGCTTTGTAATCCACGGGGACTTCAATGGGAGGAGGGAGGTCTTTAATTAATTCCCCATTTAGGATGTAATCACCAGGAGCGCCGTAACTTCCCTTATGAAATTTTTCTTCGCCCTTATGGGCTTTTGAAATATCCCCAGCCTGACTTGCGAAGGTCGCAAAATAAAGAGAAGCAAAAATGATTTTTCGTACAGAGTTCATGTAGAGTCCTTGTTAAAAGAGTTTTGATTTTAGTTAATAAATTTTTCTCAATATCTTATGTCAAGATTTTGATTGGGTTTTCCGTAAGCCGAAGCTTGAAAGAATTAATAATTGGGATTCCAGTAAAACCTCGTACCAGCTGGCTCCATGTTAGCTTGGAAAACGCCAAAGTTACCTATATATTCCCGCCACCAGGTGGTATGAATTGTGACTTTATATTCGTCATGAAACATCCAAGTATTTGTTTTTACAAATCTTGCTGAGCCATCAATATGTAGTGAATTTGCACCTTCATTTAGGTGATTGCCCATACTGACTCCTCGACCATCACTATACGAGCTTATTGATTCTGCGGTGGATTGAGTTGCACTCCAGTTTCTGACGTAATCATGCATGGCAATGGTAGAGGAGTCAACTGCCGTAATTTTATTATGATCTTTGTATTTGAAAAGTCCCATTGCTTCACGATGGGCGTGGCCGCCACTACCGGGGAGATCAAGGAAGCGGAAAGAATTTTCATAATAAGTCTTAAGGGCAGTTAACTCTCTACCGTCAGCAAGAGTTACGGTTTCAACTGAATCAATACCAAACTTTCCTTCGTAGACGCCAGGGCATTCATAGCCTTCACGACTTGTTCCCATGTAAATTGCAATTTGCTTTAAAAAAGCATTATTGGGATCACTGAAATTTGAGGGGAGGTATTGATCGTTATCTTCTGTATAGAGGTAAATAGCAAGGTGATGTTGCTTTAGATTACTTAGGCAGATCGCTCTTCGAGCTGATTCACGAGATTTCTTTAATGAGGGCATGAGTAAAGAAGCCAAAATGCCAATAATAGCTACGACAACAAGAACTTCGATCAGGGTAAATGTTTTATTTTTCATAAGGCCTCCATGTATTTTAATATGTATTATATATATAATTTTATAAAAAGTCAAGCGGTGTAAGTGATTTTATGTAATTTCTTGAAAGCGCTAGTAGACAGTCTCCGGGAGTTCTCCATTGGGTCTTGGACTGACATTGATTAGAAGATTAGCACCGCGATCACGAAGGTATTTGTAAGTGTCCACATCCATTCAGCAGATTTATATTTTTCTTCTCTCAAATCGCTGTAGTCATTCACATTATTATCAATTTATACTCTAAGGATTAATATTGCTTAAGATGAATTGGTGAACTCGGTCAGCCCAACTGGGGAGGCGTTCATGGGCGAAATCTGGGTAATAAACGATATCTTTTTCTGCAGTTATTTTATTGTAAGCTGCATGCTGGCTCGAAGGCGGACAAATTTGGTCCATGAGGCCGCAGGCCATGAAGGTTTTTGCCTTGATGCGCTTGGTGATATTTTGGATATCAATATAGCCCAGAGTATTAAATACTTGTTCTTTCCTTTCATGGAGTGGGTCATGGTAGCGGAAGTAATTGCGCAGTTCTTCATAAGCATTTTGGTCGAGGTCCATGTCCCAGACGCGCTGATAGTCACTCAGGAAAGGGTAGTGCGGTGCACAGAGTTTTATTTTCGGTTCTAGAGCTGCGCATGCGAGGGCTAAAGCACCGCCCTGTGAACCACCAATAGCGGCCAAACGAGTTTCATCGACTTCGTCTAATGACATGAGTATATTGGCGAGCTGAGCTGTGTCCAGAAAAATCTTTTTAAAGAGCAGGGCGTCGGGCCCTGAATCGATGCCACGAATAATGTGCCCTTTGAGAGTGTTACCCAAAACAGCGCTGGTGTCCTGTGAATTACCTCCTTGCCCACGACAGTCCATAGAAGCAATGGCAAAGCCAGAGTTAAGCCATGAGAGTTTTTCCGACCATTCACCTGAGTGGTAGCCATAGCCGTGAAACTCGATGACACTTGGAATGGGCTTGGAGATATTTTTAGGTCTTAGGTATTTGGCGTGAACACGAGCGCCATCAACACCAGTGAAGTAGAGTTCAAAGGCCTCGGCATTTGGGAACTGAAATTTTGAAGGGATAAGTTCGACTTGGAAATCAAGCGCCTTCATTTCGGTGATATTGCGGTCCCAGAATTGATCTATGTCATCAGGGCAGGGGCTTGAGCCCGTATATGTTTGGAGTTTTTCAATTGAAAAGTCAAAGGCAGGCATGATGGCTCTCTCTATTTAAGGATTTGGAAATTGTATCATAAAAATATTTAAATCTTTTTACTCACTTTAAAATTGGATATTAAAGCACTGCGACCTGACATAAGGCGAAGGCCTATTCGCCCTTGTTTTAGCTCGGCAAAATTGTTTAGTTTCCAAGAAAATTCCTTATTGATTTCAGGTCCACGAACTTTCATACTGAGATTTTTTCCGGTCTTCTCAAAAATGAGCTTATATTTTACTCCAGGTTTGAATAAGCCTGTATTCCAATAGCTTCCTGGTATTTCTGTACTTTTATTAAACTTCTCATCAGATATTGACGGGTAGCGGCGCGCTCTTAGGTATTCTCCCTCAAGGTCATAACGGTTGACTGCATATGATATGTGGTAAAGTTTCATATTGAGGAAATAAAGAGGCATACGAGGTTTTGTCCTAAGGTGATTCCATTTGGAAATATCTTCTTTGTAAGGACCAATACCGATACCACGAGCGTGAAAGTAAAGGATGTTTACATTCCTATCTAAATTATCGAGTCTCGTAAATTCATATTCAATTTTAATATCTCCTTCAAATTCTTGCTTTGTCCATAAGACCATTGACTGGGCATTATCATCTGGATCGGGACCTGCAGTTAATATCATCCCTTTGGCGGTATTTTTTACAGATGAATCAACTGAGTCCAAGAACCAATTTTCTTGCCAATCTTTTTTGCAGTCATCATCTAGGAGTGTTTTTGAGTTCATAATGTTTTTTTTATTTATTGTTTTTGTCTTAATTGTTGCTGATTCTAGGTATGAAAAGGAGTGTAAAAGACAATAACAAATAAGTACATAGAAGAATTTCATAGTTAATCCAATATTTATATTGTAATACACAATATAATACTGTATATATTTTACAATGTGATTTTTTTAATTTAACAAATGAGTGATTTATGAAACTTCAGAAAAAAATTCCCTTCTTATTTTTACTTAGTATAAATGTAATCAGCCTATGCCAACTAATTGGGCAAGAATCACGTGGTGTACTTCCAGAAGAATTAACGGCAGAAGAAATACTCAGTGGCAATTACATTTGGCCGGATTCGCCTAAGATAGATATTCAGCGAGTTGGTAAAGAAAAGGGCTTTAAGCCAAATGCTTTTGGCAAGATGCCAGAAGTAGGTATTCATCCTCGGCTTTTGTTTTCAGAGGAAGATATTCCAAAAATCCAAAAGCGTATAAAAAACACTCGAATGGGCACTAAGTCCTATGCCAATATGAAAAGGCGTGTGGCTGTACAGAGTGCCGATGGAACGGCTTACTCCAATACTTTAGAGGCATTAGAGTCTGGAGATGTTGAGAGAGCAGCCAACTTAATAAGTGATTATAAAAATGCAGGTAAGGGACCGATCACGGCTTATCATCACCGTCATTCATTTGTCTATCCATTGTTATTTGATAGCTTCATCTGCTTAATTGAAAACGATGAAGAACGCGGTGAAAAACTTGCAAAAGCCACTGCGACCCTCGCAAAGATTTATCAGGCTCGTTTTGATGCCATGGATGCCGATGCGAAAGCCGCAAAAATAGAAAGTACTAATCAAGTTAATGGCGATGGCAATCAGATGCATCCAAATGGTCAGTTGAACTCAGATGTTTGGCGAAGCGGTAGAAGAAAGGCCTTTGATGGAGATCCCTTTTACGTTTACGCTTATGATTTTAACTTCAAATGGATGAATGAGCTTGATCGCAGTACTTGTCGTCAGACGATTAACTCATTTATCAATGGCAAGACGACTATGGGCTCACATATGCCTCATCATTTCCGTAACTGGAATTGGGTGGCCATTGCTTCCGGTGGTTTACTTAGTTCTGCAGCTGCAACACTTGGAGAAGAGGGTAATGATGCACGAGTTTATCAGCATGCGCGCGAACTCATCAATGACTACCTGACTTATGGTTGGTCGGAAAAAGGAGCCTCGCGCGAGGCTATTGCCTACACGCAATTTGGTTTACGTTGGTTGATGCCTGCCATGGTAACACTCGCTCGCAATGGCGATAACCTATGGAATACAGATAACTGGTATAAGTCATTGGAATGGTATGCCCAGTCAGTACAAAATGAAGATGGCCGTTTTCTTAGTCATGGAGATGGTGGAAATGATGGCGTGCTGGATTTGACTGCAATAATGTTTAAAAATGCATATCCCGAAAGTGAATTAGCTGACTATGTATTGGCTGAAACTCTAGCAGGTTCAGATGATCCCGAAACTGATAAGGGGCTGATGCTCTTAAGAACAATTTTTGCAGTAGATCCCGATAAGGACCTTGAGGAATATAAAAAAGGATCAGAACTTGAACTAGCAATAACTCATTTTGACCCTGAACGCAATCAACTTATCACCCGTAATAAATGGGGCAGAGATCAACTCAAGCTTAACTTTGAATGTCGAGCTGATTCTTTTGCGCCCAATCACCAACATGCTGACCGAGGTATATTTTCTATCACTGGAGCCGGTAAAACATGGGGCACAGAACATTTTCGTGGTGTAGAAAGCAGGCATCATAGTGTGGTGACAATTGATTATAAAGGTCAGGGTTACTTTGCGCCTCCGGGCAAGTGGCTAAGTTTAGTTGATAATGAGCACGCGACCTTTGGTGTATGCGACAGTAAGTACGCCTATGATTGGTATTTTCATCCAACTTTATCAGGTTTTGCCGACAAGAATAAGTCGCGTAGAAAATATGCGAGATGGTCAAGGTTTGTAGAGGATACAGATTTGTGGTTAAAAGATCATCCCGATTTTGATTGGAAAGCCAATATCGATCGCAGTCCGCAAATTGAAAAATATTGGCGTGGTTTCGAAAAGGGTGATCCGAGAATGTGGGATGAATATTCACGTCCGGTGCGCGTGCCCTTTAATCCAGTGGAGAAAGCTTTTAGAACGGCAGGTCTTATTCGGGGAGAAAACCCCTATGTGCTAATTATGGATGATATTAAAAAGGATGATAAAGCGCATACTTATGATTGGAATATGATGTTTGATCCTGACACAGAGCTCATTTCAATTGATACAGATGAAATTTTATTGGGCTCAAATACAGACTTAATAAAAGGGGGATTTACTTATACTTTTAAGCGCAAGGGGCCAAAGAAAGCTTCACAACTCTACATTAAAGTACTTGAGAGAAGTATTCCGAAAGATGTTCAGCACAATCCTGAAATACGACTCGAAACAGCGGATTTTAAAGAAGCGAGAAAGTGGCCAGAGGGACGGAGTTATGGTCTGACCAAACGTTTGGTAATCCCGAGTTTTAGCCGCGAACCTAAATTCAAAGTTTTGCTTTTTCCTCATTATCAAGGTGACGAACTGCCAAAAATAGAGTGGAATAATGACAAGACTGAAGTCAAAATTCAATGGAAAAATCAAATTGATATACTGTCGTTTAGCCAAGCAGATGGTGGCCGTACACGAGTGGTAATTGAACGTAATGGAAAGATAATTAGCGAGGTAGATTAATTATGATAAGTAGAATATTCAGCATTGGTTTTATTACTTTATTTTGTTGTGCATGCGAAAACTCAACAAAACAATCGCAAAATGAGGAAGTGAAGAGTTTTGAATTAAGTCCAAATACTTCTTTGTTTGATATCGATATTCCAATGGTACAAGGCGAGGTATTGGAAGTAGAAGAGCATTTGGATTTAAAAATGCTCGAAGATCAGAATAATTTCGCTTATTCACCTAAAGAAATTCAGCAGCATTTTTCCAAACCCTACACACTGAAATATGATTTCACCGGATTTGATCCCGACAGTGTTCGTCGAGTACCTAAGCCGGGGATTCATCCTCGTGTTTTTTTTGGACCGGATGAACTTCCTGACTTAAGAAATCGTCTTAAAACGACTCTGCCTGGGCAGAAGATCATGACTGCAATCAATAAAGAGCTGAACAATAATATTCGCAAAGAAGGCAGCCCTACAAGTGCAGGGTATCAAGCGCTAGTAAATGGCGACGAAACTGTGGAGATCCATAAAAATATTTCCATAGCTTACGGGGCTTTATACGAAGCCTTCCGTTGCCTTATTGAACAGGATGAAGAAGGTGGTAAGCAAGTGGCTAAGGCCATTGTGACCATAGCAAAAATCGATCAGAAAAAAATTGCCGCTGAGATTAAGAAATTTAAAGAAAAGAACCCCCAGGCGAAACGCATTGATTTCCGAGTTACGGCAAAGAATCCATCACAGAACGGTGCTCTAGGTTTAATGTACGACTGGGCTTATCATTTTATGAATGAAGAGCAAAGAGATATAGTTCGCGAGGCGATTGTTATGGCGTCGAATAAGATGACTTTGCAGGGTGCGCAAAACCTGCGTACAATTCGAACAAATTCCAGTAATTGGATTTCATGGACATCACGTCTCGTGTGTTTGCTCGCAGCAATAGAAGGAGAAGAGGGATACGACCCGGTGGCTTATCAGCATTCAGTACAGGCAATGAAGTGGTTCTTTTCTTTGAGTATTTTTCCTGATGGAGAAAGTCATGAAGGCTGGGGAAAACAATTTCTCATGGCTGAATTAGTTTACATTATGGCGAGAAGAGGAGAGTATTTTTTTGCGAACCAAAATGTTCGCAATACTTTTAATAGATATTGGCTTCATGCGCTCAATCCATGGGGACGTAAAGATGAAGAGTTTGGTGGGGTTTCAGGGCCATTTACATTCTATGATTCCCAGGGAGGAACAAAGACTCGTATCCCTTCCTTGCCAGATATATTGGTTTACAAAAAACTTTATCCCAAAGATCCGGCCATAGATTTTATTTATCGTAGTGCGATGGGAGAAGACTACGGCAGTTTTTCTGAACGCATTAATTTACGGCATCATTTCTCAACTTATGACGGTTTCTGCAAAGCCATTTTTGCGATGAATTTTGACCATAGTAAGACTTGGGAAGAAGCTCATGCTGATTTAACAAAAGATAAGGATTTAACGTACTTTAGCGTAGATACGGGGAATATGATTACGCGATCAGACTGGAGTCCTGATGCCCTTTACTTTCACTATAATAATCGTTCCATGCCGGGTGGACACAAGTACTCGGACCGCGGGCACTTTAATGTATATGCCGATGGTCGCTATTGGGGGATTTACGAAAAAATGCGTCAGGTGAGGGAAGCCTTTTTGCCGATGAACCGAAGCACAGTGATGATTGACGGGCGGGGCGTGTCTATTGCTCCAGGTAAATGTGTGGATCATGTGAGTAATGACTTAACGAGTTTCACAGTTAGTGACTTGAAGATAACTTATGATTATTCCCACAACTACCTCTTTCCTTTGAAGGGAGAAGATAGAAAGAAAAAAGTTATGTTGCCACATTCATATAATGAATTTCGCTTAGAGCCGTCGGAATACCCTTATTATAATTTAACTCAGGATATGAGGCCTCATTGGTACGACAGCCTCAAAAAGCCCTATGATCAACGCATGGGGGGAAGTAATTCAGCAGCTTGGAGAAAGCATGATATCCCCATGAAAAAAGCTTTTCGTACGGCAGGTATGGTACGTGGGAAGCATCCGTATATTCTCATTGTAGATGACATACAAAAAGATGATCAAAAAAGGCATTACGAATGGGGAATGACTTTGGCGAGTGATGTGAATTTAAATAAGGCGTCAAAAGATTTGGCTATTTTAGGAGACGACAAAAACCGTCAATTAGTGGTACAAATGCTCAGTGCGGATGGACTTGAAGATGCCCCCAAAATAAAAGAAGTACGTAGTAAGAATCCACCTCAGCCGGATAAAGTCATCCCTAAGTTAGTATTCAATTCACATGCTAAAGCCCCAAACTTCAAAGCGCTTATCTATCCTCCACGGGGTGAGCAAGCACAAGTTAGCTGGAATGAAGACAGAACTCAGCTCACACTTACTTGGTCTGACCAAGTGGATTTGATTACTTTCCGTGAGGCAGAAGATGGAAGGACTCGTATACAAATTCAGCGACAAGCTAAGTGTATAGTTGAAATAAAATGATAAACAACAAGATATTTAATCTATGTTATCTTAGTATTTTAAATGCAATAATATTTAATCTAAATGCTGCAGATTTGTCGCCAGAGGCTATGCGTTCGCCGGTGAATCAGGTTTTTCAGTTTAAAGTAGAAGTGAAAGAGACGGGCTGGAAGCAGGGGCCGGACACTAAAACGCTTAGCTATCTTTGGATTCCTGAAAAAACAAAAAAAGTCAAAGGCGTTTTAATTCTCTGCAGTAATGCACCCGAGCATATACTCGTAGGACATGAAAAATTACGCGATGTTTGCCGTAAACATGACTTAGCCATCTTTTGGGGTGTGCGGTCCTTCTATAATTTTGCCTCTAAAGAAAATGAAAAAATTGTTGCCTTAGCAGAAAAGATTCTTGTTCGCTTAGCGGAGGTTTCTGCTTATAAGGAACTTGCTACGGTTCCCTGGATTCCCCTTGGTGAATCGGGACATCTTTTGATGGTTCAGGCTCTATTAAACCATCGGCCTGAACGCTCAATTGCGGGGGTCGCACTCAAGGATCCCGCGATGGCCAACAGAGCCTGGGAAGTTCCTCTTCTCTCTATCCACGGAACCTCACATGAGTGGAGTCAGACCAAAAAAGATTATCCGAATATATGGAATGGTAAAGATAATAAAGAGGGTTTGAGGTCTTATCAGAAGTATTCAGAAACCGCCAAAGCCAGAAGAGATTGGCCGGCCAGCCTGGTGCTCGATCCCGAGAGTGGACACTTCGAAATTTCCGAGCGTTTGGTTGAGTATGTGGCGGAATTTATCGATGCCATTGTACCGCTTCGTTTAAATCCTGGAGGTGAATTAAAGCCAATAGATTTTTCGTCTACTTATCGTGCGGATCTTGCATACAGAAAAGAACAGGTCCCGACGCCTTTTGCCGCTGATCAGGATGGCGTAGGTTTTTGGTACCCCACAAAAGAACTAGCAAACAAAGCTCAGGAAATAAGTGATTATAATTGGGACGCCGAATCCCAGTTAGTCGGCGTAGCTAATACGGATGGAGAAGTTTTTAAATTCAGCTTTGGGGGTATTTCCTATATCGATGTGAATTATCCTACAGAGAAGCATCCTAATGCTCCAGTGGTAAAAATGCTGGATGACGGCATCACTTTTGAATTGAAATCTGTCGTAATGGATAAACTTCCTGCCGAATTTAAGCAGGCGGGTCTTTCCCTTTCAAAAGTGCCAGGTACACCAACTGTGGAATGGGTTTGCGGTGCCTTTGAACCTTTAGGTAATAATCGCTTTCGAATGGCTATTGATAGAACCTGGCCGTCACCATTGTACTTTGCCGTTCGCCATACAGGTACGAATAAAGTACGCGGGGTTTGTCAACCCATTCAGATGAGCCGCTGGGGTGAGCCAAAAACTAATGTGGGTCAGTCCATTAAATTTGATCATATCGAGGATGTGAAAGTGGGAAGGAAAGAGCTGCACTTGAAGGCAGAGAGCAATAGTGATTTACCCGTGCGTTTCTATGTGGATTCAGGTCCTGCGATCATTCAGGGGAATAAACTCATTTTCACCGAGATCCCCCCAAAAGCTAAATTTCCAATTGTTGTAGAAGTCGTGGCCTGGCAATGGGGCACAAGTAAGGGAGAGGGCGTTCGCCGAGCAAAAAACGTACACAATACTTTTCGCATATTAAACTCCGAGTAATTGAAGAATTGTTCTCAGGTAATGAATGTGGATAAAAGTAGCGAGATATTTGACAAGGCTCTACTATGGATTAGTGCTGGAGAGAAAGTAACTGTCTTTGAGGAGAAATTGATTCAATGGCAGGGCAAAAAAGATGTTAAATTATTAGCAAGCGGTAATGTCACATGGTCGGGAAAATAGTTTTTATCCGCCCGTATGGCAATACCTTGCGCATGTGAGTCCGGCATAGAGTGTCGGACCCAAGTTTGGGACCTCGTGATCTCCTCCTAGTCATGCTCCTCACGGAGCACGCTACATCCTAGCGGACTCACAGGTGAGCCCTGGATCAATTTCGACCCCTTTTGTGCCCCTGGAGCCTTAGTCCGGCAAAAAATATGCGTGTTGGACCCACCCAATTAAACCATTCACTTAGAGTCATTTATTCAATCTATATCCTTGCCAGATTAATAGATTAAGTGGATTTGATTACTTTCCATGACGCACAAGAATGATAATTGAATGCGATGGCAAAGTTATGCGTAAGCTCATATGAGTCTCTAAAAAGATAAGAAATTTTTAGAAAAAAAAATGGCTATGATTCGTGGCTGAATTTAGATGACTCAATGTAATTTATGAGATCAAATTAATCATTGAGCAAAATAAATGTATAGATGCTAAATTCTCTCTAGTGTCGGTACTGATAGGTTGCGTTATTGAATGTGCTGGCGTCTACGCCACCTGTTATATAGAGCTTAGTATTTAAGTTAAAGCCTGTACCCCAAATAATTCCGTGTGGCAGTTGGGGCCCCTTGCGAAAAGTGTTTTTCCCTGGTGAAAATATATACACATCGCGATCAGAAGTTTTGTTGCGACCACTCATGATCCAAATTTCCCCTTTATAGTGAGCTACAGCGGCAGAGCGAGGTGAATTGGGGACAGCAATAGTTGTCCAGCTCATAGTTCCAAGATCTAAAATAGCTAGGTATTTATGATCGACAATGTGGTAAAATTTATCTTTGAGCTTAGCTCCATAGGAAGAACCCTTGCCTAGAGGTCCCTTGTTTTCTACTTGCCATTGTGAATCACCATCTGCCAAGCTAAATAAGTGAATTTTATGATCTTCTTTTTCTTGTCCATACCCCATGAGGTAATAACGGTTTTGGTGGTTGAATGAGAGGGCACTGGGAAGTGCAAGAGGGAGCTCGGGAAGAGAACTGATTTTTTTACTTTCGATATCAAAGGATTGGGCAATCGGGGGATAAGTTTTTTGACCTTCTGCATCACGAGATTCGCCACCGGCAGTGATAATGTTGTTTCCTAGGTAGGAGACGCCACAGTATGCCCGTGCCATGCCATAATGGGCTTCTATTTTCCATTTTTCACCATCAAAACTTAGGAGCTCTTCGTGACATTTTCCCTGATTGGGGAAGTCATACATGCCTGTTAAGGCCCATTCCATATAGAATTTCCCGTCGAGGACATCACCGCCTAAGTCATGAGTTCCACTGGGCATTCTAGCCACGAGTTTCCAATCGCGTTGCCAGGCGTCCTTGGAGGATTCTTTCACGTAGTGATCCTTTCCGGATCTAAACCAAATACTCCCCAAGTCGTCAACAAAAATTTTATCGATTTTAAACTTAGTTTGATACACAGTGATGTGATCTTTCTTTTTGAGGTCGATGATTTTATTGTTATCACAAGAGATCAGCATACCTCCACTGGGAGCAATGGTAAGATCGGTGATTTTGGCTCCTTGGATCAAGCTAGAATAATCTTTCCAGCCCTGATTGACTTTGGAAGGATTCAATCTGAAAATTTGTGTATCATCTGCAATGACCAGCTTGCCAGTTTCATCATTAATCAGGTGTTGCCATTTCCCTTTTGGCACATTATCCACCTTTCGCCATTGTTTTGAGCTGGCTTTGAGGAGCCATACTTCATTATCCACTAAAGTCCAATAATTACCATAAACATCAAAGCTTCTTTGACTTGATGATTGGGGCCATTGACTTGCAGGCTTAGGGATATTGATTGGAAATTCCGGAAAGTTGTTTTGCTTTGATAAAACAAAATCTTCCGCCATGAGGTAAAGACTAAAGCACAGTAAAAAGAGTATTTTCATGGTGATACCTAGGTTCTTATTTTTTTTCTTAAAATCTCAGATTGATTAGAAGGGGGAATTATAGAATTTCAGATCTTTGATCTCGGCTTTTAAGCCTTTGCCAATAATCAGTGTGTTTGAAATGAATCCTAGGGGAAGATTTTTTTCATATTCTAGTGTTTGGCCGTTCAAAGTAATGACAACTTTATCTTTAAAAACGGCTAATTGGTAGTCATTCCATTGCTTTGCAATGAGCTTAAAATCATTGTTTCTTTGACGGAATCGGCAGCTGGATAAGTCGTGCCCATTATTATGTACGTTGTGATTAAGCCCAAAGCTACCTGCGAGTTGCAAGAGACTACCATTAAATTTCTTTTCGGGTTTAATTTTTAGGCTTAAGGTAAATTGCCCAGGAAAGTCAGCCACTTGTGTAAACTCCTGTCCTGCTTTGACTTGTTTTGATTCTAAAATAATTCTTTTATCAGAGTTAGAATAATTTGGCATCTTTATAGTCGCAGGACCCTTTAAAAATTTGTGTTTTACCGCAAATGCATCAATATCTAAAAGGCATTGAGTAGTTTCTTCTAAAGTTGCACTATAGTTGTACACGATAAAGGCGTGACGAGCTCCTTTATAGAGTTTGAATTCTGACGAATATCCTTTGCTATACAAGGCATTATGGAATTCTCTTGCCATTTTTTCAACAACAATAAAGTCTTGGTCGCCGTGAAGAATGAGAGCGGGTATGGGCTGCGTCGGGATGTTGAAGACGGGAGAAGCTTGTTTAGCCTTGCTAATCGGATCATTACAGGGTTTTACATTACTGATCCAGGGTTCATAAGTTAAGTCAGTAATGCCATTGCAATCAACAAGTGCATTGGCTCGAGCTTCTGCTTTGACAATTGTAGCCATACATGAAGCTAGGTGACCTCCGGCCGAATCGCCAATGACAATGAGACCTTTGGGGTCAATTCCATAAGAACTGGCGTTTTTGCGAATATGAAGCATAGCTTTTTCACAATCGGAAATCAGCTCAGTTAATGAGGGACCAGCAATATATTCTTGGAGCTTTTTCTGCTCATTAATTTTATTTTCGTCATCACTTAATTTTTTATTCCAACGGTAATTTTTTGTCTTTAGCAAGCGGTAATTGATGCTGAAACAGACTGCACCCCTAGATGAAAAATAGCGCATGTGGGGGATGAAATTTTCTGGTTCTCCCGCTACCCAACCACCACCATGAATAAATACAAATGCGGACCGTTTGTCAGATTCTTGCCAATTGTCAGGCAAGCTGGAAATTAAGCGTAATTGATGTTGTGAATCAATGATTTCACTTTTAATTTCGCGTTTATCATGTTCCGCAAAATAGCGTAAATCATTAGCTTGTAATACTGTTCCAAACATAATTAGAAGTGAAATTATTTTCATGCTTTACCTTTTACTACTGTTTCTTATAATGAGTTCAGATTGAACTTTATGGTATTCTTTCTCTTCAAGTTCTCCGTTAATGTCACGAAGTAATAATTCTATGGCCAAACGACCGAGAGTTCAACTTTGTATTGGTAAACCTGATTCACTGGAGAAAGCATTTCCTCTGGAAAGGTGACAAATTAGGCTGAATGGAATAAGTAAAAGCAAAAAATAGTTCATTTTGATAAAACTCCTCTATGTATGATAAAATGTATTCTATAAAATCAATAAGTCAAATGCAATCCACATATCTTCAAAATCCACACTTGGCACTACGCCATAACTATGATACTTTTTTTGAATCAGTAAAAAGCTATAGCCATTTTATATTCCCTGTCGGAATTGGTTTCATCCGCACCCCCTCCATTCACATAGATGGGGAGGGTGAAGTACATAGCATGAGCTCTCGCATTATTAGCATCACCTGCTTTATACCACGGGAGATACCCCCGCAAATCATTTCCATACATGGCCACTGCAAGACCAAGCTGCTTATGATTACTCATACTCCCGACCTGCTCAGCCTTGGCTTTTTTAAGGCTAGGCAAAAGCATGGTTGCGAGAATAGAGATGATAGCAATAACCACCAATAAGGCTGCAAGGATAAAAACTTATGATGGTATTTTATTTTCGACTAAGCTCACTTCTATCTCCTGGTGAATTACCCAGACGCAATTCATCAACCTGGTCTCCAATAGTAATGGTGTAACGACCATTGCCACCAGTTATCTTCGGTAGTTCATCCCCTTGCTTGTGGGCGTAGATGAGGGTTCTGAATTTCGCGGTCTTGGCGGCATTCTTAAACTTAAGATTATAGGGCATCTTCTTAGTATTAAGATCCATCTTCGCACGATCAACATCTTGTGTCGGTAGCGAATGCTCTATAACAAAGGAACCCTCTCCCTCATTGCCAAACATATGAACGAAGAGACGTTGGCTTGGATCTTTGGGGTCCACCAGAATGGCGGTATTAGCCGTGATCGTGTGATCTCCCAAATTCTGTTTGAAGTCATCAGGGAGCGCACCATTCCAGACATATTCCCGCTGCTTATCATCCTTTTTGACATCATCAAGAATAAGGATGTAGGGATGTTTCCCTCGCGCAAATTTGGCAGTGCGGTAAGCATAATCAAATTCTTTTTTCCCACTGTAGTTCTTTGGGTCAAAGGGAACTTCATTGGGTTCGAGAATTTGGTGCTGGGGGCGATCGCCAAAATACCAATTAACGAGATACTTAAAGGGCATATTAAACCAGGGGCGTGCATCTGGTTTCAATCGCGTGTAGTTAAGGTTGGGCCAGGGGTTATTTGCCTGACGATACGCCGCGGTGAGGTCACTACCCATACTATCAAAGGTAGCATTCTTGTCTTTGGCTACCCCACTATAGTGAAGTGTACGTACAGCAGAGTTATCCTGTCCTTCACCATCTACGGTTACTAAAGAGTTGGCCCGACTGTGGTGATTTGCACGGCTACGAAAGGTAAGCCATTGCCGTCCCAGGCCGTTCACCTGAAAATAACCCCGAATGGGCGCCTGGTGTCCCGCGGTGACCACCCGTGCTACGTAGTAGAGCTGTAGCGCATCGGCTCCCCAACTCGAACGACTGACCATATGACCTCGGGCATCACTAAAATATCCCAGGGGCTCGCCGGTTTCTTTCACTACTTGTTTCAGATGATCCTGCAGATCTGCAGGTCCTTTCCAATCTTGGGTATAGATCGCAGATATCATCCATGATTCTTGAGAAAAAGTTCTCGGCCGCAATGAAATATATTTCTTAGGACCCGAATCAATGACGTGCTTCATAAAATTGAGAATAGGATCATCCGGATAGGCATAATGTAATACATTTATCGCTGCGATAGGCAAGGGATGATTACCGCCATTTTTCTGGTCATACATCACCGTACCTGGATCCCAGGGCAGGGTATTGTGGAAACGGAACTTGGCTATATTATTGTACATTGCCTTACTGGAGATTATTTTCTTTCCCTTGGGCTGCATCATAGATATGACCGACATTTGTGTAGAGGCTATGTTACTCTTACCCATACCTTCGCGATGAACACCCGACTCGGGGTCATTCATCACCTCTGCGCAGAGTTCAACCGCCCGCACCGCCTCTTTATAGGTGGAGGGATCAAAACCATTCTCCCCGTAGATAGATTGAAGTGTAATCACCATGTCCCCGGTAATCCATGGTTGCCAATTTGAGCTATTACATTGCCCGGCAGGCATGGTAAACATGCCTATGGAATAGGAGCCAGCGGTAGCGGTTGCCAACACCTTGCGAATAATCGCCCGTTCTTCAGTTGTCATGAAATTGTAGAGGTAGTCATAGAGAATCGGGGTCATGCGCCGCCCGAGAATACCCTGTGTTTCTTGCCAACTACTAATCTTGCGCGAAATATACCAATCGAAATGCTGTTGTTGCAACGTAGCCGACTCCAACATCCCGTCAATTAGAATACGGGCCATGTCTGTATCGGCCGTTAATAGGGCCTCTAAGGCCAAGGCAATACGGGCCGTTGCAGCCCAATCAACATCGTGCTGGGGGTAGCTTCCATTTTTTAATTGGAAGGGATTTTGACCCGCTGGCGGTTTATCACTTGATGTGGAATTTGGACTATAGTTCTCAAGCTCATGACCAAACATAGTGCGGGCATATATATACATAAATGAACGATTGTTGTTGCCATGCCGGGTTTTACTAAGGGCCTGTCTAATTCGAGGGAGGTCCTCGAGGGTCATATTAAGTCGTGGATGGGTATAGGCGGGTAGGTCTTCGCCGTTAAAGCGCTCTTCTGCAAAGCCCTGCAATTGATATTGAGGGGTTGGCTCTGGGAACCATTTTTTTACAAATGAGTTGGGGTAGGCACGGGTGCTGTAAGGATCCTCCGGCACGCGCATGGTTAAGGAAGGAACGCCGTTCTTATAAATCTGGAGCACCTCTTCATTATTAAGCATCTTATCATAAAGGGCTACTTCATCGATAATGCCCTCGAAGGCGTAGTTATCTCCCGGAATATTAAAAATAAGTTGGGGAACCCCAGTCGCTTCATTCGATAGAGGCTCATAGGCTTTGGTGCCCGCCAGCCAACCATTAACCCAGAGCTTTCGCATCTGACCGGTTGGACCATAACTAATCACAATATGATTCCAGTTACCTTCCAGCTGTATGGGATAGCGAAGGCTCCCAAACATCAAGGTACTGCGATTGGCGATCTTAGAAGTATTATGGCTATTGTCCATGGCCCAATAAGGCTTGCCATTCTCACCCTTCGCTTGAAAGAAAGACGCCCTACGACTATCTCTTTCGGAGGTCGCCCAAAAAGAGATGGTAAATTCATCCGCGAGGGCTTTGAAGGATCCAAAGTCAATAACCCCGCTTTTGTGTTTATCTGGCCTGATGGCCAACCCATTGCCTAGCTTGCCTTCGGGAACAATGGATGCGGCTTCGGACATGGTGACAGAACTTGCCTCAGGCATGGCATCAAAATTCCAGTAGGCTATGGGGTCAATGGACTTCCCCGCTATTTTTGCGATTCGTTCAGAGTGGGAGCCAATCACAAGCCCGTCAAAACGATCGGCGGGCATCTCGTAGAGCTTTGTCGTTTTCGGCCCCTTGTCTGGGGTAAAGACCACGGCATTCACCAGGGCGGTGTCGCTTCCTGAATTATTGGATGTCTTTAAGCGTAACTTGTAAGCCCCCGCCTTATTGGTGGAAAAGCTTGTTAGAGGATCACTCGCATTAGCAAAGCTAGGTTTTGCTCCCGCCGGCTTTTTCACGACCTCCCAGAGGTAAGCTGTCTTTCCTGCAGTTGAGCCTTTTTCTTGATCTGTGTACATTTCCCCACCGGCCATGGTAAAGCGCGCCTTACCATTTTTTAGCCATGCTGTATACCCCATCCCACCATCGGCGATGGGACTTCGCTTCTCAGTAGCATAGTAGCTTAGTTGGCTTAATTCTTTGACCTTCTCAGAAGAAAGCGCGCTGCCGTATATTCGTAACTCATCAAATAAGCCGAAAGATCGGTGGTGATGAGGTCCACCAGAAAAAATCATGGATAATTGTACCGCTGGATTCCAGGTTGATTTTAAGGGTAGAGTTTTGGATTCACCCTGGTAATAACAGCTTATTTCCTTAGCCCCCCATACCACCACTACGTTATTCCATTGGTCTTTTTTCATTGTGGGAAAGACAAAGGGATATAGGTGGGTTGTATCCCCAACTAGGTGGGAGAGAGAAAATCCTCCTTTATTGTGGCCACTCACATCAAGTACACTTTTATCGTCTGAGGTGAATTGTAAAAGCTTATCAATACGGCCCTTGCTTGCATTTGGCTTAATCCATAAGGAGAAAGACCATTGAGTTGGAAGTGATAGTTTTCCTTGGGTTCGTATGTAACCACGTACACCTTCTTTCATGTTGGCCGCACCGCCAAACACACCTCTACCGGGTGCCCATTGCATACCACCCGTACTACCTATCCTTTCCCAAACGACTTCACCGTCATGATTATTGCCCGATGAATCGTATTCTTTTGAACCAAACTCAAAGGGTGAATCAAAGCCCCAGTGGAGAATAGGTTTTACCGGGGCTGTTTCTGCCTGGGCAAATGTTGAACAGTTCAAAGCCATAAAAGTAAGTATGGATAGGCTAGAGGGAATAAATTTCATGTTTCTCCTTTGTAGGTGTTGTACCTAAATTTTCATTTTTATAGTTGATCAGTATTCTATTTCTCTATTTACCAGCTAGAACCTTGATAGCTGTATCGGGCAGGGCAGTGTCGAAGTAGCGCACATCGGCGGCAGCGCCGCTATAGCAATTACCCAACAGGTCTTTAAGCCCTTCAAAATTTAGTCCACCCGTGGTTAGGGTTTCGGTTTTTTCCCGGTTAACCTGGCCAAAAAATTCCATGTAGGTGACAGGAATATCGAGGCCCTTGCCGTAAAGATCGCTGTAAATGCGCTGGCCATCAAGCCAGACCTCGACCTGAGTCTTATTGCCGGGTTTGGCGTCAATAGTCATAGCTAGGTGTTGCCAAATCTCTGCCTTAATCTTGCCCACGGTTATTGGTTGACGGTTTTGGCCGTGATAGTGTACACCAAGCTGGTCGTTCTTGAGATTGAGGGCAATGCCACCGCGTTGGGTATAGACCCAACCAACGTTCTGGCGGTTCCATAACCACTGCATGCCTTTGAGCTCGTTGGGTTTGATCCACATACTTATGGTGCAACTCTTGCTCGTTGGTTTTGCATCGCGCACTAATATCATACTCTTATCACCTGAGAACTGATGGGCTCCTGGACGTTCACCAACTAATGCTTTGGCTCCGAATATTTCACTGGTCAAGCGGGTGTCGACTTTAGTCTGTTTATCAGATACTAACCAAGCCCCCATGGCAAATGATGCTGGCTTACCGGTGACATCGGCCGTAAATGGTTTCTGCTCAAGTTGGGTATCATAGAAAAAATCATTTACCTGAAGCTGAGTGGGTTTTGTGGCCCGTGGAGCCTTAACGAACAATTGAGGCTTGGCGGCAACAAACATTACCGTCAGTTCATGCCAACCTTGTTCTAGCATGACCTTACCCTCGGTGCGACCATTTTTGTTATTGTTACTGGCCACATGCAGGCCGCCGATTTCGAGTTTACTACAACCCTCATAGTTCATGGAGAATTCATAGACACCGTTTTCAGGTGCACGCCACATACCGGTGTAGGTACGTACGATGCCGCCAACCTTGTCGTTGATCATCTCGCTAACCGCCAGCACCTCTTGAGGCTTGGTTTGTTTGAGCATGGCGAAATTATCGACAGTCGAATCGGTGGGGTAGCTAATGATCTGTTTGCCCTGGTTGGATGAACTGAAACCAAGTGCCATCGGAACATTGTGAAGATAGCTACGCCGAATCATGCCGGCCTTGAGTACTGGCAGGAATTCTAAGGCCTTGAGTTTGGCAATCACATGCAGGGGCTTGTCGATAACGGGGCCATTGGCACCACGACGCACCTTCAGGTCGACATTAATGGTCTCATCAAAGACTAGGGGCTTTAAGTAGGTCTGATAGCTCTTGCCGCCATCGAGGCTTACCTGAATCTCTCCATCCCCTTGGTTTTCGATAACAAGTGGCTGACCCAATTCGACATAATTACTGCTTATATTGAAGGCTAGGTCCTTGTCCCGGAAAAGATGAGTCTCATCTAGGCTGACAAAATCAACTTTACCTGGCGCCTTCATCTTGAGATCGAAATCTACCACTGGAACAGTTGCGCTGGTGAAGAAGATTGGGTCGGCAGCGATAGCCTCGAAGCGGTGCAAACCCGCTTTAAGAATAACTCTACCTTCTCGTTCGGTTAGGCGGGTATGGTATGGGCCAGGGATATCGACTAGAACCTTGCCTGCAACCGTGAGTTTAGTTGGGCCACAGGATAACATGCGAAAATCATAGGTACCTGCCACCGGTGCATTCACATAAGCACTGATCACGTAGAGGCCCTGATACATCTTAGACTGCTCGACGGTTTGGGGGATACGTGGTAAGGTCAAATTCTGCTGGTAGCTACGGTAAATGGGTACCAACTTATCAAGATCCTCCGGCATCAGGGGTGATTTGAGATCTATTTTTGAACCGCGCCACATGGTGATTGGCAATTCATAGAGGGCCAGTTCAATACCAGAAGAAACGGTATCTGCTGTAGCAACGGGAGCTGCGGCTGGCACCTTGGTATAGCGGATGCTCAGCGGAGTCGAAGCCTTAGGATCTATTTTGCTAAGCTTCTGTTTGTAGGTTGGCGCTGTGTTCTCGATGAAACCGGTGTTTACCAGTTCCCGATAATTAGCGCTATTAGCATCGCCGAAGGCCCACTCGGGGGCAACGGTGATCGCGCGCACCTCGGTGCTGCGATCTATGGTGATGGGGCCGCTGTAAACAGGTGATTTTGAACTTGGCTCGCTACCGTCAGTGGTGTAATGAATAAGCTGGCCATGGTTAGGAGATTCGAAGGCCACCTCCATGCTGTCGATAAAATCTTTCGCCGGGCTTATGGGGCGGGGCAGGGACGGGGGACCGCCAACGGTTATTATGGTAGAGTCATCGCGAGTAATCGTATAATAGGTTTCTTCACCATGACCACCCATAGGTCGGCGGTCAACATACGCAGATGCAAAATCAATACGATCAGACTGACCAGCTATATCGACACTTAGACTGGTCTTAGTAGCGTTCCATTTGGTGATAGGCAAGGGATCACCATGGCGATGCGGATAGAGCAGGACCTTAAAATCTGGAGCTACACTCATACTTGGGACAACGATGCGTTGGTTGTTTCCGCCCTCACCTTGATCGATATCGAGGCGGATAGTTGGGAAGCCGGCAAAATTACGCTGCAGCACTCGGACTAATATAAGAGGCTCACCCTTCTGTAATTTGGCTCCATCCTTGGATGCGCGACGCAGAATGATCTGCGGGAAGTCCTTATGCAGGTCTTTGGTCTTAGAGACAACCTCGTTCTGTCCGGTCAAAGTCATCAACCAGGTGTAGAGTTGCTTCTGATCATCAACTTGAATGTCATCGACGGTGAGAACATAGGGATGATCACCTCGCACCATGGTCACGCTGCGAAAAGCGCGCTCAACGGGTAGGTTTTCAATACGACGGGTGGGGTGGCGATCTTCACCGTTCCACAGGCCGTAGTTGGTGCTGGCCATACTCCAGAACTCCCGCGAAAAGGGCGTGGCATCGGGCTCAGAGCCGCGCAATCTGCGCGCGTTGTTGCGGGCCCAGGTGTTGAGATAGTTATAGGGGTCTTCCTCGAACATCGGTGAATAGAGAACGTTGTAACGGCCATTCTGTATCCTCCAAGAAAAGGCGTAACTCTGATCGCTACGGGCGCTGGTGGCCATTTTTTTATCAACCGTGGGTAGCCATAGGCCGGGGGCTGTTCCGTACTTCATGCCGCCGCCATTAATGGCAATATAATTTCGCCAGGCTGATTCTTTGTGATATTTATCACCTATGCGGGTCCAGTTTTCACCTTGTCCTGCAAGAGAGAAGGTTCCAGCGTCGGGACCGTCATGACCCGTATCACGCATTTTAGTATAAGATGCATAGGTGAGATGAATGTCGTTTTTGGCATCCCAACCCGAGCGGGTGGCCATGTAACCACGGGTGGGCGATTCGAATGTCAGTGGTCCGTTGTTTTTATTCCAGAGTGCATCGGGATCAATATTTTGATCAACAGCAAAAAGCAACATTGGTAAACCAAGGCTGTTGCGTAGAAGATGGTAGGATTTCTTATTAATTTTGCCTTCTGATAATAATTTCACACCGAATGAATTGACCCATTGAATCTGCCAACGCTGATCATTGGGATAAGCCGCGCGCATCAAATGTGTGAACTCCTGTTGTGGTGGGCCACCTGCGGAATCACCGCGACCATACCAGGTGCCGGTGGGTGTGGCTTGCTGGGCGACAAGTGCCGCGATTTTGGCCTGCAAGTGAGGGTAGGTAAGGAGACTTGGGGAGGTTCGACGTGCGATGGCGTGTAATGATTGTACACCGCCTCCGCCATAGGCCAGGCCGTTGTAGCCAGTGGACTCAAAGTCCCATCCTTTGGGGCCAATCTTATAAGTCTGGAAATCCGTAACAGCCTCGCGGCAGACCTCTAAAATACGTGGGTCGTAACCTTCTTCACCTTCGATAGCCAACACATCGTTGACCATTTTCTGTGAAAACTGTGGCCAGTTCCAGGTGCGCCACGAACGAGGCAGTTCCATGCCATGATTATAACGACCAGCGGTAGCCTGGGCGATCACCGCGCGCACGGCATTCCTTTGTTTATCAGTCATAAAATTGTAAGCAAAGTCATAGGCTTGGGCGACCTTGCTCACCTTGTCTCGGGTTCCGCTTATCCACCAGTTATCCCAGTAGGGTTTGGTGGCATCGTTTTCTTTAAAAAGCTCACTGACCTTGTGGGCGTGTTTAAGCAATTCTGCCGCCACCATTTTACCGTATTCGGCATCATCTTTAACCAAGGCGTAGAGAGCGGCGGCATCAATGCGTGCCTTGGAGATAGGTTTCATCTCACCCTTCTTGGTGTCCATAACCATTGGCAGAATGTATTGCTCCCAAAATATTTTACTGAAAGCATTCTTTTCGATATTTTCACGAATGCGAGGAACGTCTTCAGGGCTCATTAACACACGTGGGTGTATGCCTACCTTTGGCACCTTACTCAAGACATCTATTTGATAACCCTTATTCTTATAAACCAACTGTGGCTCAGGCTGGAGGTGGGGCACAGACCTTTTATTTAATACCGATTCCCCATCGGGGAAGCCTTGTACGGGTGGGATATCCTGCGCCGCCGAACAGGAAGTAAGTGAAGACAGCATCAGGCTTAGCATAGATATGGTGGTGATGAGTTTCATGAGTCTCCAGTCTAATTTATTATTTTTTTATCTACAGCAAAAAAGATTCCAGTAGTAGCCCGAAACATTAATGTATTCTATATAGTATTCTATAAGTAAAAAAAGTCAAATGACTTATTTTTTTATCTACAGCAAAAAAGATTCCAGTAGTAGCCCGAAATATTTATGTATTCTATAGTCCAGAAAAGTCAAATGACTTATTTGTCTCCGTCATTAGCTATTACTTTGGCAATGAATGAGATTTACTTGAATAACTGAGTTCTTAAGAAACGGATCAAAGCCCTAATCCATGCTTACAGCATTCATAATATATTCATGCTTACAGCATTATTAGCTAATACTTTTTTACTCTATATTGTCGCCGGATTAATAGTGACTCCTCGCCGGATTAATAGGCGCGCCATGGTAGCTTAGGGTCTTGAATCTCTTTTAGATATTGCTTCGGCTTCGAGACGCTGGTATTTATTTTGTGCCCAGTTGGAATCATAGGGAAGTCCGTTGTTTTTGAAAATGAGTGAGCGCATGTCTTGTTCATAATGACAGTCTGTATCCTTTGCTTTGAGTTCATCAATAAATTGCTTGCCAATTTTGAGCCAGTCTATGGCGTTGAGTAGAGTAAGACGAGCATAACTTTTCTGATCAAAGAGGGTTCGCAAGCATGGATAGGCTTCTTCGCTATGGCCATTTTTTATGAGCGCGTAATCCGCAAAAATGCGCACCTCGTGAGACTCGTCGGAAAGGCAGTGTTTAAGTTTGCTTATGGATGGCTTACTTAAGTTGTTTAAACGGCAGAAAGCCGTAGCCGCCCAATAGCGAATCCCTAGATCTTGGGAGTTTAACATATTACAGAGCTGTACTTGATCTGAGTTTTTTGCGCTGATCGCAAAATCGGCAGCATCTAGCAGTGCGGGCAAATTATAAAGCTCCGGTTTACGGATGAGTTCATAAATCGTCATTTTATATT
Source organism: Lentisphaera marina (assembly GCF_028745505.1). GTDB lineage: Bacteria > Verrucomicrobiota > Lentisphaeria > Lentisphaerales > Lentisphaeraceae > Lentisphaera > Lentisphaera marina. The sequence continues at coordinate 1,696,702 of NZ_JAQZZL010000001.1, forward strand.
TTTGCGCTAAACGCAAACGTTCACTTTCGGGAAGTAAGCCTGAATCAAAGATTTCTAGCTGATACTCACGCATGGCTTGCTTGAGCTCTTTAAGTTTTTGACTATAAGGTTCGTCCTTGGCAAGGTTATTAATATTGTCGTAATCCTTGTTGGAGTCATAGAGCTCGTCACTATCTTTGGCGCCAAAGATACGGCCTGTAATGCTATCTGTAAGTCCTTGTTGATGTTGTTCACGCCATTCCTGAGTCGCTTTCATAATATTGGGATACATCAGGTTCTGCCCGGTGGGAACAAAAGGCAGGTAGTTTTTGATGTAAATAAATTCTTTATCTCTAATCATCCTAGCATTATCTATGCGTTCATCAGCACGTTCGCGAAAGGAGAAGTGAAATGAGGCTTCTGGTTCAATTTCTGAGCCTAAAAATATACGCCCCTGAAAATTTGCGGGAATCGCAGATTGACTAATGCTGAGCCAGGTTTTGGGCATATCCACAAAACTTACCAGGCGGTGAATAACGCTCCCGGGCATTTGAGTCGGCCAAAGTTCTTTATATTTTGGCGGAATGCGCAAAATGAGCGGGCAGTGAGTTCCCGAATTATAGATAAAACGTTTGCTGCGGAACATCACACCGCCGTGATCAGAACTATAGATTACAATGGTATTATTCTCCAGGCCATCCTTTTTAAGCTCTTTAAGGATGTTTCCAACCTGGCGATCCATGTCCTCAATGTTATCTAAATAACGAGCATAGTTCTGGCGCATGACTTTAGTATTTGGGTGATATTTGAAGGGAGTGATTTGTTTGGGGTCATGACGGGTTTGATCAATTAAGCCAAAGGCTTGGCTCTCGTGGGAATCGTGAATATTTATTTGGCAAAAGAAAGCTTTACCTTTTGGAGCCTTCTTCCACCCATAGATCTTTTGGGAATCATTTTTGTCATTATCCCAGCAATCAAAATCGTCGCGTCCGCCAATATTGTAATCTGTTTTGAAGTGATTGGAGACGTAATAGCCATTTTTTTTCAAGTGATCGGGGAAATAGCTGATTTGATCGTGTGGGATAGGGTAGTGGCTACGCATGGGCTGAGTTCCCATAGCAACCGCATGAATGCCTGTAATCCATGTAGAGCGTGAAGGGGCACATACCGCCGCATTTGAATAACATTGAGTATAGGTAAAGCCCTCGCCGGCAAGTTTATCTAAATTGGGGGTTGTGGCATTTTTGTTGCCGTAAACTCCTAACCAGTTGGCACTATTATCTTCGCTGACAATCCACAGGATATTAGGCTTTTGTAGAGCCATAGAATTGAATGATAAGCTAAGAAGGATGATGAGCTTGTGCAATTTCATTTTAATTCCCACACTTTAAATTTTATGAAGATGGCATGACTTGGGGACATCTGATGCCTGTTTTAAGCCATTGACTTATAGGCTTCGGGATGATGATTGAAGATACTGGACAGTTCTTTTGCTTTGATAAAACAAAATCGTCTGCCAGAAAGCTAAAGCACAGTGTGATCATGGCCTTTTCACAATCGGAAATTAGCTCAGTTAATGAGGGACCAGCAACAAATTCTTGGAGCTTTTTCTGCTCATTAATTTTATTCTCTTCATCACTTAGTTTTTTATTCCAACGGTAATTTTTTGGCTTGAGTAAACGGTAATTTACACTAAAGCATACGGCACCACGAGATGCAAAGTAACGCATTTGGGGGATGAAATTCTCGGGTTCTCCAGCGACCCAACCACCGCCGTGAATGAAGACAAATGCGGGCCGTTTATCAGATTCTTGCCAATTGTCAGGCAAGCTGGAAATTAAGCGCAATTGATGTTTTGAGTCAATGATTTCATTTTTGATCTCGCGTTTATCATGTTCCGCAAAATAGCGTAAATCATTAGCTTGTACGATGGTTCCAAACATAATTAGAAGCGAAAAAAGGTTCATGTTTTACCGTTTACTACTATTTCTTATAATGAGTTCAGACTGAACTGTATGGTGTTCTTTCTCTTTGAGTTCTCCGTTAATATCACGAAGTAAGACATCGATGGCTAAACGACCGAGATTTCCAAAGTGTTGCTCGATGCTAGTGATATCTAGCTTATGAGCAATTTTGGTGTTGTCGTAGCCCACTAAGGCAATATCACCAGGGATACTCACGCCCTTTTGTAAGCATATTTTTACAAGTTCAATTGCGCACTCATCGGTATCGCAAAAGACGGCATCAATACCATCGAAAACTTTTCTTTTTTTGGCTAATTCTTTGCAGTTCATCATTGGGTAGCTTTTTAGATTGGCTAAGCCCAAAGATTTTTTGTACTGTTCATAACGCTTTTCTGTAAAACTAGGAGTATTAGCAGTACTTTTTGTGACAAAGAGGATGTTTTTATATGAAGATCCTAAGAGGTGAGTCATGACTTCAGAACTACCAGTGTCATTGCGATTAGTCACTAAATTACAGTTTCTATATTGCTGTTTAAAGTCATCTGGAACAACAACAAAGGGGATCTCTTCATCAATCAGGTATTGAACGCCCGGAGATACTTTGCCATCGTTCCAACTTGGCCAAATCACGAAACCGTCGACTTTTTGCTTCTCCAAGAGTTGCTTGATTTGCGTGACTTCTTTTTTTACATTACCGAGTGTTCCTGCTGATACAGCGACAACTTCATTGAATTTTTCGGCTTCGTGATACATGCCTTCAATTAATTGTTCGTGAAGTGGTGAGCCATATTTTGTATGCAAGACAGCGCCTAAAACATGCGAGCGAGGACGCTTGAGGCGAGTTACACTAATGCCTCGTTTTGGTGAAGTGTTGACGACTTCACGCTTTTTCAGTACGCCAATGGCGCGCTGCATGGTAACTCTAGAGACTTTATAAATATCACACAATCCATCAATTGTGGGGAGGCGCTCTTCATATTTACCTGCTTTTATCTCTTCTTCCATTGTTTGGGCAACTTCTTTATAACCGGGCATAATACGTTATCCTGTTTAATTAAAATACTTATTGTATGTTAATTTATATATTATAGATATTATTTCCACTTGTGAGATCTCGTATTAATTACTTCTAGTAAATGAAAAATCATAAATAATTAGCCGGTTACACTTAAGTCGCGATTTAAGCCGCATTTATGGCTGGAAGTGCAGGTATCTAAGACCACGGAAGCGCGAGCTATATTTTTTAATACAGAGTTTAAAATATTAAATAGTTGCTTGTTTTGTTTTCTTACAAACAGACCAATACCTGGGCAGGGCGTATCTATAATGAACTCTCCCTTTTTCATTTCTTGCCCACTCCATGCATCAATGAACTCGTCGTTGGGAATAATGACCTTGCGCTGATTGATCCCTGGGTCTAAAACTGGGCAGATCATTAGGTCGGGACCCAAAAGGTATTGATTACAAATATTTTTCATACCTGAATTTGGGAAGGCAAATTCCATAGGCTGGATAAGTGGTGCAGAATTATCTTTAGCCATATTAGCAATGTAGTTCTGAAGAGCTTTATGGACCTTGGCGAAGCCCTTAATTGTATTCTCTGTTTCTTTACAGTAATTCCACGGGAAATAACTAAATTGTACAAAGGGCATAAAACAGCTTAATTCGGTCCAGCGAATCATGAGCTCATCTTTAACCAGTGGGTCATCTGAATTCATGGTTTGTACTCGTCCCGGGATCATGTCGGGTATTAGAGCGTCATAGCCACAGAGGGAGAGGTGGAGACTTAAGTTAAGCAGTGCCTTAAGGCCATTATCTTCTCCCCAGTGAGAGTCCTTGCCTCCTAAGCGCCAAATAATATTGCGATTTTGACTCATCCATGCAGCTCTAGATTCACAATTTCCCGGTACAATTTCCTCAAAAATCTCCAGTAATAAATCTGAGTATACAGAAGGATCCATATCCCATTTTGTGATCTCATCTGAGGGCATATACTTGGCGTCACCACCATCTATTTTAAAGCCATCAACACCGAGATCTTTTAATTTATTTAGTTTTGATTTGTACCAACTTTTACCCGAGTATTGAGTTAAATCGACTAAGCCTGCCTTGCCGCCCCACCAGCGAAATTTTGCGGCTTCCTTGCCATTTTTATGGGGTACGAGGGAGAGGCTTTTTTCCAATTCAGAGAAATATTTAGATTCGCAATTTACAAATGGAGTTACCCACAACCAAACTTTGAAACCCATATCATGTAATTGTGTGATCATTGATTTTGGGTCGGGGAAATCATTGCCGAATTCGAGTTCACCAAAGCAGGATTCCCAGCGATCATCTATGATGATGGTTGAGCAGGGGTAATCGTATTTTTGAATGTCCCTGGCCATATTGATAATGCGTTCCTGGTTAATAGCCCGAGGGTATTGAGTCCAGGTGCAAAATAGTGAGTCGCCCCACATATCGTCTTTTATTTTCGGTTTTTGCCAATGGAGAATTGAGGCGAGCTTCTTCCAAAGTTCAGAAAGGTTTTGAGCTTTGAAATAACGAAGTCTGAAGTTTTTTTTACAGGATATATTGAGCGAACGTTCTGCAAGGAAATCGACTTGAATAGCTTGGCAGGTATCTGCTAAAAAAGCTTCTCCATTAGAATTCATCCACAGGGGTGATTGAATATTGTTAACCGCAAAAAAATCATTTTGTATTTCTTTTAATGGCCAGCTTTGCTGATGGTTAAAGCCATGACCATACCACGAATGATTACCTGTGGGTATGGTAATTAACTGACCAGCTTTTATGGATAGGCTATCCTTAAAAGCTGTGTTTATGCCATCTACCTTTATCATGGCATGCAAACCGAATTGCTTATTTTAGCACTACCATTGCCTTGGTCAGCAATAGACATCGCTGCAATTATTTTGAGTCCTGAAACTATGTCCTTAGGTGTTATTTCGTCGGTAAGTTTTTCTTTGCGAATGGCTTTGGCAAAGTTTTTCCATTGATATTGACCACTGCACACGGGGATGAATTCTTCTTCAACTATGGTTCGTCCTTTATCAAAATCCCCCATAATTAAGCCCAGTTCGGCATTCTCCATTCCCTGACTTTGTTTAATCCCAACATTGCGGTATACAGTGCCATTCTCGAAGTTTAAAGACATGCTATTTTTGTAGGCATCACCATCGTTAATGCAGAAGGAAGCAAAAATATTGGCAATAGCACCATTTTTGAACAGGATAGTCAAATTTGCGTTGTCTGCAGTGGGTCTTTTGGTGAATATTTTACTTGATGTCACACTCACACTATCGGCTTCACCAAAAATTTGCACCAAGTCATTGATGAGATAAATTCCCAGCCTGAAAATTGGTGGTACAGGGCATTTCGAGGGATCGTCGTACCACGAACCATCAGCGACTTCACGGTAAGAACACCACACACTCATATTACAGCTGATAGCCCTTCCAAGAGTATGTTTTATTTGCCATTTTTTAATTAAATTTAAATCATGAGGAAGGCATGGAGCCGGTGAATTTAAATGAATGATTCTTCCCATTTCTTGGGCTTTCTCCAAGACTTCCAAAGCAGCTTCACAATCCACTTCAAAGGGTTTTGTGGTCATTACATCTTTGCCTGAGGAAATAATTTTTTTCAAAAAATCAGCACGTCCGCTTGGTCCAGTAAAAAGTCCCACTGCATCTATTTCGGGATCATTAAGAATCTCATTAAAATCGGTGGTCCCAGAAATAATATATTGTTCTTCGACTTGTTTTAAATTATTTGTATCTAAATCACAGACTTTAACTAATTCAAAGTCAGCCGTGCTTTCATCAGTCATTAATTGATCTACAATTTTTTTGCCGAAATTGAGGCCGATAATGGCAATTTTAATTTTGTTCATACTCAACCTTAGATTGTATTTTCACATGTATTACAATTAGTATACTAATGTTTTTCATTAAAATCAAATCCAATCGATTTATTTTTTGTATTTAGCGAAGGACAGCGATTTTTAAAACAACTGCATAAAGAGTAGTACTCAGACTTTTTTAAAGATGATAAATCCATAAAAAGTAAATAGAAACATTAGCCCACTCATGGTACTCAATAAAATTTCATAGTGCTTGAAATTGAAATTATAAAACTGAAAACTAATCGTTTTATATATATCAAGTAATTTCATGCACAGAAAAGAGCTGACGCTGGTACCCATGGCTATTTGTATAGAACAGAATGAAATACCAAAAGACTTATCCCTTTTATCTACGACATGCATAGCTTCGCCTTAATGCCGATTTCTCTCATTGGTGTTTTGTTCATGAATCTATGCTTCACGATCAGCGGGAGCTCGTGGAACTCGCTATGGAACGCTGTGATTACATTCATGCCAGATTCGGGCACGAGCAGGGGCCTCGGATCAATGATCCTCGTTGCCCCTGGAATGAGAGTGAAATTGCCAGACATTTCTATTGGTGGGATCATATTTTAGAACTGAATAAAAGCCGAGGAGTGAAAAAAATATATATGTCCAGAGTTTGGACCGGAACCTTATATGTCAACTTTACCACTAAGTAATATGGCCATTACGAACCTATGGGATGTTAAAACTTACATATGATGGAGCTTCTGAAAGATAAGTATGGTCATTAATTATCTAAAACAGCTATATCCCCATTACTTTTTCAAGAACCTTCCAGGTAAAATGTTTAGAGACGTGATTTTATTGGTTCCAACAAAAACCTTTTTCAATTGTTCAATTATTACTTTGACTGTTACGCACTTTTGTACAAAAATGGTTCAACTTGGTCATGCTCTGTATTAAGTTTATTTGTGAGCTTTTATTAATTAAAGTAAAGCTTTGAAATTTAAATATCTTTGTGTTTCTAAATAACGAATTCCACCATCTCCACCATTGCCCAGGGTTTAACATTGACTTTCACCACAGATTACCTTCTATAAAATTTGGAATTTTAGTCTTTGATGGATATTGAACTCTTCTTCACTTTTGAAAAGACAAATGTGTATTTTGTTTATAACGATTTTGTTAATCTTATGATCATCAAAGATGACATAGAGTTTTGCAAGCTTTTTTTGAGTAAATCGAGTACAGTAAGTCAGATCGAATTGATCTGACTTATCCCTCTCACAGAACCGTACGTACGGTTCACGTATACGGCTCCTGCAGTGCTTATTGCCATAAAGGCACAGAAATCCCTGTTTCAACTTTGCCCATATCGAATAATTTCAATTCATCAAACAGACTATTAGGCATAGAATAATGAGCATGCTGTGAGCACGCATTACGCCAAGAGCTCATCTTGATGGCTTTAAACTCACCTTGATAGCCTCTTTGCCTTATTACTCGCTGGAGTTTTGCTGGTTTCTTCCAAAGCTTCATCTGTTTTGAGCGAAGCCTACGGCGAATCCAAGTCATCCACTGCTTGAAGAGAGTCTTACAATTTGCGATTCGGAAGTAGTTGGCAAAGCCCCTCATCTTTGGGCGAAGTTCATCAATGACTCTTTGCAGATTCACTGGTGAATTCCGTTTAGTGATGCGCTTTACTTTTTCTTTGAAGGCTTTGATCTTTTTGTCCTGTATTTTTGTATAAGAACTAAAGATCTCCACTCCAAGAAACTTGACCCCCGTTTTAGCATGAGCAAGATGAGTTTTCTCCTTGTTCACGCTAAGCTTGAGATCTCCTTCCAGAATCTCTGTTGCTTTGATAAGAGCATTCTCAGCAGCACTTCTTGAATTGCAGAAAATCAAGATATCATCGGCGTAGCGCACTATTCGGTGTCCACGCTTCATCATTTCCTGATCAAATTCATTGAGATACACATTGGCAATCAAAGGGCTAATAACCCCACCCTGTGGACTACCAAGTTCACTCGACTCGAATTCTTCTTTATTCATGACTCCACTTTTGAGAAATAACTCTATTAAATTTAGAATGCTTCCATCTCGTATTCGCTTGCGAAAACAATTGATAATGAATTTATGATCAAGTGTATCAAAGCACTTGGACAGGTCCATATCCACAACATGCTTCTTTTCATACTTACGTATAAAGAGTTGAGCTTTTGTGATCGCTTGATGGCAACTGCGCTTAGGCCGATAGCCATAACTCGACGGATGAAAGTCCTCTTCAAAGATGTCTTGTAATATATTCAACAAAGCCTGTTGAACCACACGGTCGCGAACTGCCGGGATTCCGAGCTTACGTACACCTCCATCGTCTTTAGGTATTTCTACCCTCAGAACAGGAAGTGGACGGTAAGTCTTATCCTTGAGTTCGTGAACTAATAGACGCACTTGCTCCATCAAGTCATTCGCAAAGTCCGCCGTTGACTCACTGTCTATTCCAGCAGATCCATCAGCTTTCTTCACTTTTGAAAAGGCCTGCATCAAGCCATACTCTGAGAGTAGCCTTGAGTACAAACTGTAGTAAACACGTGTATCTTTCATTTCTGCTGATCCTTATTTCACGACTCTTAAGCATGAATGAGGTACTTCGTTTGAGATCAAAAGCTTTCTAGCTCAAGGCAATTTACTTTTGGCTTCTCAAACTACTCTCATGGACGGGCTCAAGCCGAGATTGCATTTCACTGCTTTCTATCCTTGAGACACCACATATATCTATGTCTTCGTGTCCTCCCTGCTTAATCACACGTGCTTTTCTTATCATTTCACACATACTTCATCCCTTCGCAATCAATCACGCTTTTGGCTGTCATTGACTCCTGCCAACTCAGTGGCAAGTCATCTCGGTTTTATCCTCCGCACTGTTACCAGCTTTCATAGGCCGAGACTTAATCACTACTATGGAATCATCTGACTCCCTACACCACTTCAGCTAATCTTGAGTCACCTCTTGATTTTGCCTTACCTTATAGATGGGCAGGATATCCCCAGTTAATACACTAGTTCCCTGTAAGATTTACCGACCTCAATCACGTATTAGGTCTGATCAAGTATTGGGATTTCGTCCTATTTTGCAGACTCGCCCTCCTAACACGCCGAAGCAGGTTCACTTGCGTTTCGGCCATCTTACTTCCTATCGCTTCCTTCACACCTCACAGTTGCCCATGACGCACTTGCGAGTCGGATTGACTTCCCCTTGATCGGGGCGACCTCAGTCTCTTTCAACCGAGCGGGTTTTCCAGCTTTGCTGGGCAAACAAAAAAGCACTTACATTTCTGTAAGTGCTTGATTTGCAAAGTCGGAACGACAGGATTTGAACCTGCGACACCATGTCCCCCAGACATGTGCGCTACCAGACTGCGCTACGTTCCGTTTTATTGAGGCGTATATATACTCCCTTCTTGAGTTCATACAAGTCGTTTTTTCGAGCTTAATTCAACTTTTCTATGAACTTGTTTTATAAGGTAAAATAAGAGTGCTTTTGACGAATTGATGCAAAATGCGAAATCATGGAATTATTGATGTACTGTCCCCCATATCACCCCCATTTTCATGTTGTGCGCAACTTTTGAGAGTGTGCCCCCAATTAAGGGTGAATTGTAAAACTTGAGAATTATAGAAGTTTTTAGTCGAGGGCTGGCTTTATAAATGTAAGAAAATGATTTTCTAATCAATATAAAAGAAGACCATGGTGTTTATTTTGTTTAGCGTTACGATCTTGCTATATGAGTGCTTGATTTTTAAATGCTTATACATTAGGTTTTTGTAATCGTAGGTGCAATTTTGAGTCGTTTTCATGGCTTAAATAATTGGCTTGGTTTTTCGGCCAAAATATGCTCACACGGATCAAGTAGAGTCAGGTATGTAAGTCATTTGTAACACATAGAATAGGAGTAGGTAGAGTTATGTCATTAGATTATAATAAAATGGAAAATGCTAGGAAGCGTGTTGAGAATTCTTTGATTAGAGATGCCAAAAAGCAGGGGGTCTCTGCCTATCTCATGTACAAGGCAATTAAAGAGAGAATTGTCGTAGTGAATCCATCAATAATGGATTGGATGGATAGCGGTTTCTGTGATGGTGGTTTTTTTATAACATGGAAAGAAGGCTGGTCAAGAGCTGACTTATTTACTTCAGTTCGACTTAAAGATAAAGACAAGTATTTACGTTATCGGGAACTAGTAGCTTGATAGATTGGGGAGAAATAAGATTAAAATCAAGATTTGGAATTGTCCAAATACAATTGCTTCGTAGAGAAGCAAATGAAATCGCCGATTTTAGTTATTATAAAATGACTAAACATAGGAGAGAATGTATTTCTATCGCCTTGGCTCGCTTAGATCGTCTAAATGAATTTGGAGTCAAAAGTGACCTTGAGTTAATGGTGGTACTCAGAAATAATAAAGTTGAACTACGCCCAGATCTTTATGAAAAGTATAACTCTCTATCTGATACAGAACTTATAATGACTGTTATTGATTACCCTAAGCAAGATTTTTCCATCCTAATGAGTGCGTCATAGTTCTTGATGAATTTTTAGCGTATAAAAATATTTTTATGGAGTGGAGAAGGTCTGATTCCTTTGTGTTTTTAGAAGGTTGATGACTTAGAATAACTATTACTCACTTTAAGCAACTTTGTACTAAAAAGATGTGGATAGCATTGTAGAGGGGGATTGTGCTTAGATAAATTAACAAACTTCAAGATGAAGAGCTCCTTGTTTAAACTCAAACATTGCAATGTTTTCAATTTATATCATGTTATGATTTATTATGATCTAAATGGAATGTCAACTTGGGAGTAGACTCTTGGAAGACCGTTGGTTATCAGTCAAAGAAATTGCAAAATACTTGGATGTAAGAACAGAGACAGTTTATCGTTGGCTTGGTTCTGAAGATAAGTCTATGCCAGGGCACAAGGTTGGGCGTCACTGGAAGTTCAAAAAAGACGAAGTGGATCAGTGGGTAAAAGCTGGTGGTGCGGCTGAGGGAGTGAAATGAAGGTTTTACTTACATGGTTAGGCATGACTGATATCCGAGCTTCACAAGGAGAAGAAAGGTCAGGTCTAGGCCCTATAGCTCAAGCTTGTAAGTCATTGGAGTTTGATAAAGTATTTTTATTGTCTAATTCCAAGAAGGAAGATAATGAAGCGTATTGCAAATGGCTGCATGAGCAAGCTTCTGTGAAATGCCAAGTTAAAGAAGTTAAACTCAGCAGTCCGACGAACTATGAAGAGATCTTTCTTCAAGCTAAATTAATGGTAGAGGAGTTGGGTAAATTATCATCTTCATTGCAGTTCACATACCATTTAAGCCCTGGTACTCCAGCAATGACTTCAGTCTGGCTCTTGATGGCTAAGACCAATTGGCCGGCCAAGTTAATCGGCTCATCTATAGAGCAGGGGGTTGAGGAAGTGGACATTCCTTTTGATATTGCTTTGGACTATTTGCCTTCTGTGGACAAGTTGGATAAAAACCTCTCTTTGATGGCCCAAGCCTTACCCCCCGAAGAGCCTGAGTGGAAAGATATAATTCACCGCTCAGAAAAAATGAAATCTATCGTATTACGAGCACGTAAAATTGCACAGCATGATATTCCTGTGATTGTACAGGGAGATTCAGGTACAGGTAAAGAGTTGTTTGCTAGAGCCATTCATTTTTCCAGTAAACGTAGAAATGGCCCTTTGATTTCAGTTAACTGTGGGGCGCTTCCCAAAGATATGGTCGAAGGACAGCTCTTCGGCTATGAGAAAGGAGCTTTCACTGGAGCTGTTAAAGCGCACAAAGGTTATTTGGAGCAAGCTGACAAAGGAACAATATTTCTCGATGAATTAGGTGAGTTGCCTCTAGATGCCCAAGTTAAACTTCTCAGAGTTCTACAAGATCAAAAACTTCAGCGTTTAGGTAATGAGTACGAAACGCAAATTAACGTTAGAGTGATTGCAGCGACAAATCGCAATCTAATCGAAGAAGTTTCCATAGGGAACTTTCGAGAGGATTTATTTCACCGCCTAGCCGTTGGTTTACTCTATCTACCACCATTGAGAGAGCGATCGGAGGACATTTTACCTCTAGCAGATTTTATTCTAGAGAGTATTTCAAAAGCTGAAAGAAGTATAAAACATAAGAAAATTTCTGTTTCTGCAAAAAAAATTATACAGTCGCACTCCTGGTCAGGAAATGTTCGAGAATTGTGGAATACTCTTTTTAGAGCGGTTATTTGGTCCACTTCAGATACACTTAAATCTAAGGACATAGAAGAATCAATTCTCCAAATAAAAGCTAAAGATTTCGACGGTGATAATTTTCTTAAGTCATTTATCGACAATGATTTTAGTCTAGATTATGAGGTGGCGAACCTGGAGAGGTATTATCTTGAGTTAGCCCTGAAAGAAACGGGTAGAAATAAGTCTAAAGCATCTGAGCTTCTAGGCTTAAAAAATTACCAAACTTTAATAAATCGATGTAAAAAATATGGAGTGGAGACATGATTTGGCACGGAGCTTTCTCTAAGCTCTGGCATGAATTATGAAATTGACATTATGGACTCGAAAAACTTTGAATTTATTCGATCGTCTCGCCAAGAGCTCGCTGACTTAGCAGGCTTTGCGGAATACTATACTTTTACGGATCCCGCAAGTAGCTTGGTGAAGCTTCGGTCATTTATAGAACTTGTGGTATTCGATATATATGATTTTAATGGCTTAGCCAAGCCCTTTCGAGCAAGTCTCAATGACCTTCTACATGAAAGTGCATTTATAAACGTAACAGACCGTGTCGTTTTGCTGAAGATTGACGCCATACGTAAATATGGTAATCAAGCAGCTCATGGAGAGACAAAAAAGATTACTCCGGGAGTCGCAAGTTGGCTCGTTAAAGAGAGTTTTGATATAGCTAAATATTATTTTCTAGCTTTAGCAAATGGAGCACAGGAAGATATACCCGTTTATAAAGCTCTGATTCCTTCAGACAACAAAGAAACAAAGTTGAGTCGTGAGCAGAAGCAACTCAAAGAAGAACTCAAAAAGAAAGAAGAGCTACTCAATAGCACACTTAAGGAATTAGAACGTGCTCGAGCTAAGGCAGTAGAATTAAATAAAACGGATGCTGAACTTAAAGAGATCAAGGAAAGTTCGCATAGAGTTAGTAATGAACTAGGTTTTAGTGAAGCCGAAACTCGTAAATATATCATTGATCAAGAGCTTATGGCTGCTGGTTGGGATGTTAACGATCCAGACCAAGTAGGAATAGAGGTTCCCGTACTTCATCAACCTACAGAGACTGGCGATGGTTACGTAGATTATGTTCTCTGGAATGATGACGGTACACCGCTCGCAGTAGTTGAAGCTAAACGTACATCAGTGAATGCGAAGAAAGGAAAAACACAAGCCTATCATTATGCTGAAGGCTTAGAGAAAATGACTGGTCATCGACCTATAATTTTCTTTACAAACGGCTACGACATATATTTTTGGGATGACGCAAAAGGAGAAGGTGAAAGACCGGTTTTTGGCTACTATTCTAAAGATTCACTCCAAAGAGTTTATCAACGTACAAAGCTTCAGAAAAATCTTAATGAACTTCTACCGAATAAGAATATTGCTGGGCGCATGTATCAGATAGAGGCAATTAAGCGTGTTTTTGAACGTTACCAAGATAACTTTCGTTCAGCGCTTATCGTACAAGCTACAGGGTCTGGGAAAACACGGGTTTCTATAGCTCTTTGCGAAATGTTAATACGAGCTGGACGAGCCAAACGCATTCTTTTTCTCTGCGATCGTAAAGAACTCCGTAAGCAAGCCCATGATAACTTTTCTGAGCATTTACCTGGTGAGCCACGAATACTCTTAAAAAAGAGTAGTTACGAAGATCTAGATAAACGGATTTATTTTTCAACCTACCCAGGGATGATGAACTGTTATACTAATTTTGACGTTGGCTTTTTTGATCTGATTATCTCAGACGAATCTCATCGTTCTATTTACAATACCTACCGTGAGTTGTTTGTGTATTTCGATGCGCTGCGTTTGGGGTTAACTGCGACACCTGTGAACTTTATCCAACGTAACACTTATAAACTTTTCGGTTGTGAAGAAAGCGATCCAACTTTCTCTTACTCCTATGAAGAAGCCGTAAATAATAAGCCTCCTTATCTCGTGCCCTACAAGGTTATGAAACACACGACCAAATTTCTTCGTGAAGGCATTAAATATAGTCAGTTAAGCCAGGAAGCAAAAGATCAACTCGACGAACAGGAAGTTGATTCAGAGGAGATCGATTACACGAAAGAACAAGTCAGTAAAAAAGTCTTCAACCGTGATACGGATGCAAAGATTCTTCGTAACCTAATGGAGAACGGAATTCGCAATGCCGACGGTACAAGCCTAGGGAAAACTATTATCTTTGCAAGAAATACAGCACATGCAGATTTTCTTAATGAAATATTTTTGGAAGAATACCCTCAATACGGAGGCCTGTTTTGTGATGTGATTTCTAATAAAAATCCTCGCTCAGAAAGTCTTATCAATGCTTTCAAAGACCCACAAAGCGAGATGAAGATCGCTATTTCCATTGATATGATGGATACGGGTATTGATGTTCCCGAAGTCGTAAATTTAGTTTTTGCTAAACCCGTTAAATCCTATGCAAAGTTCTGGCAGATGATTGGCCGAGGAACCAGGTTGTGTCCCGAGCTTTTTGGTCCGGGCCAAGATAAAACTCACTTCCAAATCTTTGATCACTGGGGTAATTTTGAGTACTTCGAAAGCGAATACGAAGAAAAAGAACCCGCTCAAAGCAAGCCTTTACTGCAGCGTTTATTTGAAGCTCGTGTAGAACTTGCGCAAACAGCGCTTAAAAAACAAGACCCTACATGTTTCCGTCTCATGCGTGAACTCATTGAACTGGACTTAGCCGATTTACCGGAGAAGACCATACCCGTTCGCGAAAAATGGGCAGAGAAAAAACATTTACAGAAAGAAGGTGTTCTTCAGGATTTTACTCCTGCAACTCAGTCACTCCTCTTAGGTGATATGGCTCCACTTATGCAATGGCGTAAAATTAGCCTCAAAGAAACTGCTTACCGCTTAGATCTACTCATAGCAGAATTACAAAAGGAGCTCTTGTTAAAATCAGCCAGTTTCGAAGACTTGAAGCAGAAGCTCATTGAGTCAGTAAGCTTACTCAAGGTGAACTTGAGTCAGGTTGAAGAGAGAATTGAGACCATTAACAAAGTTAAAGACACAGCTTTTTGGGATTCAGTGACCATAACTCAACTCGAAGAAGTGCGTAAAGATTTAAGAGCTATTATGCATCTTTCTGCAAAAGCTCGTAGAACGCCTGATCCAAATAAGTTTATAAACGTTCGAGACAGTGAAGTCGAGATAGAAGAACACTTTCCAAAACTCGAAGGCTTAGAAGAAGCCGCTTATAGGAATCGAGTTAAATCAGTTCTAGATGATTTATTCGATAATTCACCTGCGCTCAAAAAGATTAGAAATGGCCAGGCTGTAGACATGGAAGAACTCATTGCTTTAACTCAGAAGGTACAATCTCGTGATCCTAGTTTGAGATTAGACCGTCTATTGATTCAATTTCCAAATGATGCCCATCGCCTCGATTTGGCTATTCGTCAGGTCATTGGTGTTAATCGCGAAAAAGTAGAAGAGCTCTTTTCTAACTTTATCGAAAAATACCCAAGTTTAAACGCCCACCAAGTTCGCTTCTTGGATATGCTTCAGCAATACATTGCCGAGCATGGAGCGATAAAAATTAACAAACTATGGGAAAAACCCTTTACTGTCCTCAATAACGAAGGAATTGACGGCATTTTCAAAAGAGAAGAGCAGATTGACGATTTGCTTGAGCTCATACAAAACTCAGAATTTAAAGCTGCGGATGCAGGCTGATGAATAAAAAATTAGCCATGCCCCAACATAAGCACAGGCAGCAATACACAAATTTTAAAAGGATAACAAAATGATTACAGGTCAATTAAAAAATAAAATCGACAACCTCTGGGAAAAATTCTGGACCGGCGGTATTGCCAATCCCATGACGGTGATTGAGCAAATTTCTTACCTTATGTTCGCTCGATTACTGGACATGAAGGAAAGCTCTCAGGAGCGTAAGCATCGAAGGCTCGGGACAGAGTTTAAAAACCGTATTTTTGATGAAAACCAGCAAGGTTTGCGTTGGTCGCAATTCAAACACCTTGGTGGCGAGGCCATGCTCAAAGTCGTACGTGACGAAGTTTTTCCTTTCTTCCAAGAAGAACTTGCGAACAAAACTTCTTTGGGAGCAACTTTAAAAGATGCACAATTTTCTATTCCAAAGGCAACTCTCTTGGCAGAAGCTGTGGAGGCTATAGATAAGTTGCCACTGGATCAGGACGATACAAAGGGGAATCTATACGAACACCTTTTATCTAAGCTGACGACGGCAGGTATTAATGGCCAGTTTCGTACACCACGTCACATTATTCAAACGATGGTTAAATTAGTAGATCCCAAGCCCTACGAAACGATTTGTGATCCAGCTTGCGGCACATCAGGATTTCTGGCGTCTTCTATGGAGTACCTCACAGAAAAATATACATCTCCAGAGCAGGTGATAGAAGAAGTCGATGAGGAAGGCAATAAATACAAAGTCTATACTGGCGACCAACTTGAACCTTATCGTGAGCATATAAATAACGATATGTTCCGTGGTTTTGATTTTGACTCCACTATGTTGCGCATTGCTTCAATGAATTTGATGTTGCACGGTATTGAACCAGCGAATGATAAATCTTGTATCAATTATCAGGATAGTCTTGCTCAAAGCTTTACTGACCGTTATCCACTTGAAGCCAGTGAGCACTTCCAGGTGATTTTAGCCAATCCACCATTCAAAGGCAGCCTCGATGATGAAAGTATTCACTCAAGTTTAAAAACAAAAGTAAAGACTAAGAAGACCGAATTACTCTTTCTCTTACTTATCCTACGGATGCTCGAAACGGGTGGACGTGCTGCCGTGGTCGTGCCCTCTGGTGTTTCTTTTGGTTCTTCACGAGCTCATGTAGGGGTTCGTCAGGCACTCATTGATGAGAATCAGCTCGAAGCTGTGATTTCTCTCCCCTCAGGTGTCTTTAAGCCTTACGCTGGGGTAAATACGGATATTCTCATTTTCTCCAAGGGTGGTCGTACTGACAAGGTCTGGTTCTACAATGTCGAAGCGGATGGCTTATCCTTAGATGATAAAAGAACTGAGGTTGACGACAACGATCTTCCTGATTTACTCGAGCAATGGGCCAAGCGCGATCCTAAAGCTGAGTCTGATCGTCAAGCTAAATACTTTTATGTTGCTGCAGAGGAAATCCGTAAAAAGAAATACGATTTATCTTTTTCTCAGTACCAGGCAGTTGAGTACGAAGAAATTGAATATGGTGACCCTCGTAAAATTTTAAACGAGCTAAAAACTTTACAAAGTGAAATTGTTTCTGAACTCAATGAGCTCGAAGGTATGTTGGGATGAATTTAAAAAAAATAGGATCTCTAGTAAAACCGGTTCAGAAGTGGGATCCACGTAAATGTGAGACAAACAAACTTATCGATTATATAGATATTGCATCTGTAGATAGAGTTAGCAAAACAATTACTGCCCCGACTAAAGTTTTAGCTCATCAAGCTCCAAGTCGAGCTAAACAATTAATCAATTATGATGACGTTATAGTCTCAACTGTCAGACCAAATTTGAATGGAGTAGCACATAATATTAACTTTGATGGAGCTACAGCTTCCACTGGCTATTCTGTTCTACGGCCGAATAGTGACTTGGATGCTAAATATTTATATTATTGGGTTAGAAGTACAAGTTTTGTTAATGATATGTGCAGAAATACATCAGGAGCTAATTATCCAGCAGTGTCAGATAAAATTGTGAAGAATTCATTTATTCCACTTCCTTCAACTTTAGATGAGCAGAAGCGCATCGCCGCAATTCTTGACAAGGCAGATGCTTTGCGACGTAAGCAAAAAAAGGCCCTCGACCTCTGCGACGACTTCCTCAAAGCCACCTTCATCGACATGTTCGGCGACCCCGTCACCAACCCGAAAGGTTGGGAAGTAAAACAAGTAAAAGACTGGATGAAAAAAGGTTACATCTTAGAAGTACAAGATGGAAATCATGGTAATCGTCACCCAAAAGTTGTCGACTTTACAATTGAAGGCCTACCCTTTATTGCAGCAAATGTTATTAAGGATGGAAAAATAGACTATGAAAAATGTTACTACCTCGATGAATCGTGGCTAACCAGATTAAGAATTGGTTTTGCTAAACCCTACGACGTTTTACTTTCACATAAAGGTACTGTTGGTTTATCTGCCATTCTCGATGAAACATACGATACATACATATTTAGCCCTCAAACAACTTATTACAGGTTGAATAATAGTAAGATTAAAGAGCATTATCTGAAAGCTTATTTTGAATCAAATTACTTTCAACAATTATTACACAAAGTTGGTAAGCAATCTACTAGAGTTTATGTGGGCATAACCAAACAAAAAGACTTGCCCTTAATGCTACCTTCCTTTGCTCTCCAAACTAAATTTGCAGAAATAGCAACAAAAATCGAAGAGCAAAAAATCAAACTACAGCAAAGCCTCGATAAGCTCAATGAAAGCTTCAATGCCCTAAGCCAAAGAGCCTTCAAAGGAGAGTTATAAAGGAGATGAACGAGAGTGAGTACAGTATCATTATTCAAAAAGAGAAAGAGCGCCTAGGTAATTTAGCTGCAGTTTCTAATATCAAATACTTGGAGAAGATCAGTTTTCAAATATTTGAGGAATATCGTGGCGTGATTAAAAGCGATGATTATGTATCTTTACTCATATATTTACTTGCTATGCGTAAGTTTTATGAAGATTCTATCTGGAACGACAGGTTGTGTACAAATGTGATTTTTGGAGAACTTGATGAACGTGATATACGCGATCTTGCTGCTGTATGGAGTAGGGATAGTGATGTCGATTTAGATATAGAATATCTGTTTAAAACAAATCATATTTATCGTCATACTATTTATATGTTGGATACTGTGAGCATAAGCAGTATCCCCCGAGAAGAATTATATAAATTTTTTATAAAACTGGTAGAGAATCAGCGCACGAGTTCACAATTTTGGAACAGCATTTCTCCTCCTTTAGTAGTTGAACTAGCTGTAAAGATATTAGACCCAAAGAGTAGAGAGAGGCTATTTAACCCAGCTTCAGGGTTGGCCAGTTTCTATATTCAATCACAGATCAAACATAATGCTGATATCTATTTAGATGCTACAGAAATAAATGTAGCCACGGCGAATGTCTCTCGTGCGTTAATGAGTTTTTTGAGCCTCTATAAGTACGATATTCAAACAGAAGATGTAACCACTACCTGTTTGCCGAGTAATCATTATGATCTAGCTTTTTCAATACCACCTTTTTCCTTACGTTTAAATAATTTCCAACGTGAAACACTGGAATTTGGAGAAACTTTTTTTCCTTTTAGGCCTATTAATAAGCATTTAGAGTTTAGCATTTTAGATAAAATGCTTTCATCCACAAAAAGCCGTATGGCAATTGTTTTGAGACAGGGGACTATTAGGTCTATTCCTGACCGCAAATACATAAACTACCTTTTAGAAATGGATCTATTGGAAGCAATGATTACTTTGCCACCGAAAATTTTTCCCAATACATCTATTCCGACAGTAATGTTGATAATTAACAAGAATAAGCCCTCTGTGAAAGAGGATTTGGTACAGGTGACTAACTGTCATACAGTGGCAGATTTTCAGCAGACGGTGGTCGACTATAACACCTCCTGTGGCAGTTTGTGTACAATGTATTTAAACAGGTTTGAATTACTAGAATCTGGTTTGGATAAAGCTTTAGATTTATCGATTTATAAACTCCATTCTAATCTAAGAGAAAAAGAGTACAGAACATTAGCATCAATTTTGGGCGAAATACCGACGAAACCAACTAGTGGTTTTAAGCTTAACCCATCTGAGTATATAGTGAACTCCAAAGATATTAGAGATTTAAAATCACTTGATTTAAGTCTAGATTTACATGGAATTCCTTTGTCAGATGTCAGAGAAAGGCGTCGGTACATGAAGCTCCCCAAACATTGCGTACTCACAGATATTCAAATGAAGCATTGTGTATGGGTAGACGAGCTTTATAAGGAGACTGTGTACTGTAGCGATACAGTTCACTGTCTTAAAGTCAACCCAGAAGTCATGAATGCTCGTTATTTAGCGTATTTACTTGAAAATGATAAAGATGTAAAGAAGCAGATAGGGAGTCTGTTTACGGGCGCAGGAATGCCGCGTATCCACAAGAGTCAATTTGATAGTATTTTGATACCTGTACCCAATTTAGCAACTCAGAGTCAAGAGTTAGCTGAGTTTCATGATTTACTTATAGAGAAAGAACAGATTAAACATGAAGCTAGAATTGAACAACTGACATCAAAAAAGAAACAAGAAGAACATGAGTTCAAGATTGTTAGTACAATTCGTCATAATTTAAGTAATAAAGTAGCTCCTATTCGTGCAGATCTTAAATTAATTGAACGCTTTATAAAAGCAGAAGGTTTAGAGCAAGAACCTATAAGGCCAAAACTCAGAGAGGCAGATGAAGTTCCTCTTGCCACAGAAATCATCATGCGTATGCACAAGAATATGAATTTGATGAACAATGTGCTTGACTCTACCCGTAAAGTTTTAGAACTTAGATTTGATGAATCTGATTTTAAAGTTGAAAAAACTAGAAGTTTTTTAAAGAAGCGACTTCCGCAGACCAATAGTGGGGACTCGTACCAACTATTAATAAATGAAGAAGATCCTAAATTATTGATCCACCCAGAATCTTTTTTAGAAGTTTTCGATCAGCTGATTAAAAATGCACGTACACATGCTTTTACAGAAGGTGGTGAAAATCTGATAGAGATCAACATCGAAGATCAAGGAAAGGATGTCCAGATAACTTGTTTTAATACGGGTAAACCTTTTCCAAAAGACTTTACCGCAGAAGACTTTTTGAGCATTAATGTTAAATCACAAAGTAGCGAAGGTACTGGTATTGGAGGCTATTATATTGCTCGAACTCTTCAGGCTCATAAGGCTAAACTTGAAATAAAACCAAGTGTCAATGGAACGGAATTTATAATGATTTTCCCTAAAAAGGAGGAAGGATAATGCCAAGTACCCCAAGACCTAAAATTCTTAATATTTTAGCGATAGATGATAATTTAGATTTTTTAGCCTCTCTAAAAGATTTAGCAGCATCTGAATCTTTATATTTATACACATGTCGTAGTTTAGAGTCAGCTGAAGCATTATTAAATGAGCATGGCAGAGAGTCATTTTTTCATGGGGTTATTTTGGATTATCTCTGTTTAAAAACGGAAGATCAGGAAATTGAGCGAGCTGATTTTCTGCCTGAGGCGATAGCCTTTTTAAACAATAATTTAGAGGGAGTCCCAAGAGTCGTTTTATCTGGCGAGTCGGGCCATATTCTAGGCGCTATGGATATATTCCCTAAGGAAAAATTTTATGATAAGGGCGACGAGTTTCACGATGAGCTATTTGGATATCTAAGAACAGAAGGTGAACGTTTAGAAGACCTTAAATTAATTAGTAAATACCGTGACGTTTTCAATGTTTTCGACAGTGGTAAATTGGATGGTCAAATTCGAGAAAAACTCTTTTCTCTTCTAAAAGGTATGAACAAAACCAGCTCAGCAAATATTCAATCTAATTTAAGCAAAGTTCGCGTTCTGCAGGATGCAATTCTAAAAAGTTTAAGTGTTCAACGGCCAGATCTAATCACATTAACAGGACGAGATTTTTATCCTAAGAAAGTTTTTCAAACTTTAAGCGAAGCAGGAGAGATTAAGCAAAACATTAAAGATCTTGGCATGACTACATATTCAATCACTTCAGAATTTGGTAATCATGAACCGGACCCAGGCTGCTTTCCTCCGACTAAATACACAGTTCAAGCATTAGTTAACCACCTACTTGATCTCATTCTTTGGGCAAATTCTGAGTGGGAAGGCTAAAACATGAAGCATGGAGGGCAGCAGAAAAAAGCCGTTATTGTTTGTGGTGAGCACTTTGTAGGTAAAACTCATACAATTAATTTTTTCTTGAAGCCTTTACTGGGAATAAAGGCAGGTGCATGGACCTTTACGATAGAACACTGGCATGATGGTGGGGTGTATGCACAAAGTTCTGAGGAATCTCCGAGAGATGTCGACTATCGTATTTCGAAACTTCTCAAGTACACCTATGTGGTAACTGCCTGTCGCCCTAAAGATGAAGAGGGGAGTCATTTCACAGAAATTTACTTGCAGTTACGTCAACGTGGTTATGATGTTGTCGTTTTTGAGATTTCTAGAGAAAACGATGAGGATGATAAAAAAATGATTGCCTCTCAAGCTTATAATCACTTAAAAAGTAATGGTGAACAAACCTACCTGTCTTTTGCAGATGAAGTAACGCAAATTGAAGGGCGTTGGCATATTAGTTTTGATTCTATTTTAGAGAAAGATTTCCTTAATTTTGATTTCAATAGAACAGAGCAAAATATACAGAGGCTGATTTTAGAGCTTTCAACAAGACAAATTGAGCTTGTTTGGTCAGAGGAACAATATCGTGACTTTTTTAGTACAAATGAAATATATGGTGAGTGGTTTCGTATTCGGTTGAATGATTCAATTAGTGAAAATCGAGTCGAATTATATACACTTGAATCTCCAGAACAGGAGCCTGAGTTTTTATCGGCTCTAAGTATCGAAGGTTTAAGGGAACGTAGTTTAGGTGGGCTATTAAAAAGGACCTTTTCTTTAAGTTACTTTGCTGAGGCTTCCCACGAAGATATTAGTGAAGCATTAGGAAAGGTAGACTTTTGTTCAAAGTATTGCCTATGGGTACGTGATGTTGGACAAGGTAGTTGTGCTACAATAGGAGGAGATTCTGTTGATGTGTTTTTTGATATCGGAGGCGGCATAACTACAAATAAACGTACTTACCGCACTCCTAAAAATTTTAGCATTAACGAAGAAGGTCTCGTTATTTTATCTCATTGGGATAAAGATCATTGGGTTTCAGCTCTTTATAATCCACAGTCTTATAAAATGACTTGGGTTGTGCCCGATCAGAAAAAGCTGGGAGTTAGTCATGCCAAATTAGCAATAAACATAGCAAGTAAAGGTCGACTGATTAAGTGGTCATCTTCTACAGTAACCTGTGTCAACAAGCCTGGGGTTTTTCTATATAAACTGCCTGACTCTTCAGATAGAAATAAATCGGGGATTGTAGCTGTTCTTCAACCTGAGGAAAGTCAAGGTGTTTTGATTCCAGGAGATGCGCCATATGATGTAATGCCTTTTCTCAACAAGTATACTTTACAAGTAATAATTGTCCCACATCATGGAGCCCGTTTTAAAAACAACCCACATCCTCCTGTTGCACAAGCTAAACACCAGCTTGTTTACTCATATGGTTTAAATAATAGTTATAAGCACCCCCACCCAGATACTGAGAATGTACATAAAAGCCAAGGCTGGCTCAACGAGTATAACACGGCTAGGGACGGTGATATTTTAATTTGTATACATGGGAATTGCACGGGTAATAAGCCAAGATGCCCATATTGTACTCTGTGTTATTTATAAAATAATTTGTGATTATATAACAAACCTTATCTATTGATTTGTCAGTGATTGACCTCTTTGTTTTTGTAAGTAACTCATTGTTAAGTTTTTATATAATCACACGCATATCCTTGGCACGGTTTACGCTTTAAGTCTCAGTATCTTTTAACAAAAATATACTGGAGATACATATGGAACCTTATAGAGTTCTTTGTTTGGACGGCGGTGGTATGCGTGGTCTGTATACAAATCTTGTTTTACAAAAAAAAGATTGTCAATCTTGACTTATGTTGTGTTTTTTAGTATAAATTATCTGTTGAAATTGAGGAGGAATGGAAGTGTACCTTAGTGAATTAATTAAGGTAATTTATTTTTTCTGAGATTAGTTTTTTGATGTTTTAATTTTAAGGAGGAAGATCAATGTTTGATCCCAAAAAGTTTACAACCCCATCTGCAAAGCCGCTTCCCGTCGTACTTCTTTTGGATGTTAGCTACAGTATGTCTGGTGATAAAATCGATAACCTTAACAAGGCTGTCGCGGATATGCTGGATACCTTTGCACAGGAAGAGAAGATGGAAACAGAGATCCTAGTTTCTATCATTAAGTTTGGTCCTGTTGAATTACATTTACCTTTTACCAAAGCATCTCAAATACAATGGGCAGATCTTGAAGTGACAGGCGCTACCCCCATTGGTGGTGCATTGGAAATGGCCAAAGCCATGATCGAATGTAAGGAGACGACTCCGTCCCGTGCCTATCGTCCGACAATCGTTCTTGTTTCAGATGGTCAACCTACTGACAGTTGGGAAAAGCATTTGGACTCCTTTGTCAACGAAGGGCGTTCTTCAAAATGTGACCGTATGGCAATGGCTATCGGAAGTGATGCGGATGAGACGGTTCTGAAGCGTTTTATTGATGGTACGCCTCATGATCTTTTTTATGCAGAAAACGCTGGACAACTACATGAGTTTTTTCAGCGAGTGACCATGTCGGTTACCATGCGTACACAATCTAAGAATCCGAACGTGGTACCCGTTCCTTCGGAGATTAGATTGGATGGCGAAAGCTTAAAGTCTCCAACAGTGGGAACTTCAACAACTTCATCCGATGATGAAGGTTACTGGTAAATAAAAAAATGGAGGTAAATAATGCCACAGGCAATTGGTGATCCAGATGAATTAGATCGTTTTGCGCAGTCCCTAACGCAGTTCATCGACACATTAAATGAAGCAGTCAATGGTTTGAATCATAGCTTTGGTGCCCTCGGGGATACCTGGCAGGATGAAAAACGTGCGAGTTTTGAAGAGGATTATAACGCGCTGGTACAGCAACTTTCTCATTTTGAAACTAATGCATCTGAACAGGTTCCTTATCTTCACGCTCTGGCTTCACGGTTGAGAGATTATTTACAGAGTTGAGGTAAGTAATGGCGCACGTATACGTTGGACAAGTTGAGAACCTTGAGGAGGCAATTACGGATCTTCAGTCTGCCTATGATTCTATGGAGAGCGGTTGTCAGACTCAGATTACTTTAGTTGAAGACAAATTGGCTGAAACACAGCAGGAGGCTTATAATAGTGCTCAACTATTTGAGACTGCTATGGAGTCCGAGGTTGAGGCTGGTCAGTATTTAGCAAAGTCTAACGAACGACTCGCCGCAGTTCATGATCAGCTTAGTTCAGCTTACTCGTCTCTATCTACTTGTGAAGCAAGCGGGAGTTATGATATTGATGGGAACTATGAACCGCCCAACTGTTCATTTGAAGAAGCTTCTGTAGCCACCGCAGAATCTGCGGTCGCAGACGCTGAGTGTGCTGTTACAGCTGCTGAGGAAGTTTTGGAAGCAGCAAAAGACTATCGTATGCAGGTGGATAAGAGAAATGATATGGCTCGGCAGTGTTTTGATATGGCGGTGCAATTGACGGAAACAGTTCAGGTGGAGTGTGCAGTCCGTCTTGCCAGTGCTGCGACTCAACTTGAAACAGGAAAAGTCCGTCTGAACAGTGCAAAGACAGCGCTCAAGGCCTACTTCGATACACACCCGCCAGCAGCAGAATTCTATTCATGGTTGAAATGGGCTCCGAATACGAATAAACCGGTTACAATCAAAGAACTGCATTCAAGGCTGAATCTATCTGTTGAACAGCAGCGTTACTATTTTGAGTACCTCGCTGATCGCGACCCGGCATTTAGAGCCAGGGTTAGAGATTATAGAAGTCAGCTCGAAGCCGCCAATGGTGCAGCTGAGAGGCATGCCGTTCAACTTAAAATTCGTAAAAACTTAAGTGGATACTGTGGTGAAAAAATTGTAGAACAGGCACTTAGTCCACTCGGATATAAAGTTGATACGCAATCTAGAACTACCTTTGATGACGGGAGGTTTACTAAAACAGATTTGATTATCGAAGATCTCAAAGTGCCAGTTATTCTTGGCCGTGGAGAAGGAATGAGTGCACCAGTCGGAGGGGCTATCGCGATTGAAGTGAAATGCGGGCGTGCGTCGTACCTTTATTCTCAGAAAGATCACATGGTTTTCCAATCTGGTGGACATCAGGAAGCCAATGCGGCAATGACGATCTGTTCACGCGATGTTAAAGATTTAACACCAGAGCAGGAAGAAGAGTTGCGTGAGGCCCTTCGGCGTGCTGGGTCGCCATTAATAGGAATGCTCCCAACAAAGGATGAAATTGACAAAGCCTGCTGGGACATTGTGACCGGCTCTAATACAAATAAGGGAGGAAAACATGAAAATTAAAATCGCTTTGATACCAAGTAAATATATCAGTAAGGCTCAAGATCTTTCCACCAAGCTTCAGAACGCTGTGGAGCTAGGTGAGATGAGTACCGTTGATCAGTTCACAGAAGAGCTATTTACACTAATAGATAGCGATTTCTCCCTGTCCTTGTCGGAAGACGATTGGCATCAACTGAGTGAAGAGTTCATAAGAGCTGATGGTGATTTTAAGTCTAACTACATTATGACCAAGTCTCAACTTGAGATGATTATTGCATTCGGTATGTCTGGAACATTTACCGATGTTTCAGGACTTATAGTGGAGGCATTAAAAACTGATGGTGTCGTCCTCCAGTTACCATATGAAGAGGAGGTTGTCGATGTTTGATGATCTATTTAATAGGACGGCACAGCAGATGAGTAAATTTTCTTCCACAGTCAGAGACGAGTTTGGTCAATCTATTGTATCAGACGTTTATGAGCCTTTCTTACAGGATATCTCGGGTCTTCAGCAAATGACAGAGCTTTTTCAGGCTCGAATCGCTGAGATTGATCAATTAACTGAAGAATTACAATCGATAGGATGAGTTGGGTATGAGTAGTAGCCAAAACAAAAACGAGCTTATGACAAAACGCTTGTTCGATGCGATTGGAGCATTAAATAAAACGATTTTAAAGAAAGAGGGTGTCTATAGTCAGCTTCAAACTGAATTGAAGCAATCGGAGCAGGATTGCGACAAAACTGTGGGGACTCTCAGATCTGTCAGCGACTCTGCGGAAAGAGGCGAGTTGGTTACGTTGCGTGATAAAGAGATCGGTTTGCAGAAAGATCTGCAATCAGTACACAATGAGATCCGTAGCATAGAGGATCACTTAAAGCAGATTGAAAAAGCGATATCCGACCTTGCAACTGATAAGGACCGTATTGACCGTGAGATCAAGGAGCGCTCTATTTTAATTTCAATAGTAAAATATGTATTCGGTGATGCTGAACGTGAGGAATCAGGAAGGATTCAGAGAGAGATTCAAAAGAATGAGATTGGCAAAGATGATTTAGTCAAAACAAGAGCTAAACTCAGCTCTCGACATAATGATTTGCAGAATCGCCAAAATAACCTAAAAGTTGAGCTTTCCAGTATCCAGACTAAAATTAAACGATTGGATGATTCAAAACTCTTGGGAGCCAGAAAAAGAAACGCTGCGTTAAATGCTCACAAGTCAAAAAAAGAGCAGATAAGAGAGAGAAAACATCGGGTACACGAGGAGTTTGAGAAGGAATGGGTTTCGGCCCTGAAGAACCTTGATAATCTATGTAAAAAGATCCGCCGGCGCCAACCACACCTTAATGAGTTGATAAGCGATAATATCAACACTGGAATCCACTTTCCTGATGCTATGGCATTCGGGCGTATGTCTCTTAGCTATCAGAACTGGAAAGGTTATATCCCACGACTAATCCCTTTTCCTTTTAAGAAATCGCTATGGCTTCCTGATCTGATCACAGGACAAGGGTTGATTCACCAGCTAATACTTCGACTGTTGCACTGCATGCCGGTCGGTAATGTTGAAATTACCGCTGCAGATCCGCTGAGACTGGGTACGTCTCTGGCCCCGTTTCGTTCTCTATTGAAAGTAAAACAGCTCTTTCCTGAGCAACGATTGCTGACTCGGTCGGATGAACTGGAAAATACTTTGGCTCGATTGACGGATTATGTTGAGGATCTACTTCAGAATAAATTCAAGGGAGAAATCAAGAGTTGGTCCGCCTACAACGAAGCAAACAGTAGTAATCCCATACCATATAAACTGCTACTCATTTTTGGAGTGCCAGAGCAGTTGACAGACAAAAGCATCTGGTACCTTGGTCGTCTTTTGGAACACGGACCTATCTGTGGGGTACTTCCTGTCTTGACCTTTGATGAAAGTCGATTGGTGGACCGTAAATTCATAGGGCTGCGCACCGCGATAGACAAACATTCCAAGAGAATGGATTCCATTGTTCCAGCAGAGGTATTGGCCAAGTATGTCACTGAAATTAATGTTGTGGAGGAACAGGAGTTCTGGCCTGGAGATTTTGAACTGACGGAATTTCTGGCATCCATATCGGAGCGATATGAACAGAGCACAAAATTTAGTAAGAGTCTAACAGACCTCTGGAGTGATTCAGATTACTTAGGGGACGACACTGTTCAAGGAATACAGGTGCCGATCGGCTGGACTGAGGGTGGTGAGTTAGTTCCTTTCTCTATCGGTGGTGTGAATACTGAACATCATGTACTTTTAGCCGGACGTTCAGGCTCCGGAAAATCGAATTTACTTCATGTAATGATTCATAGCCTTTGCCATAGCTATTCACCTTCGGAGTTGAATATCTACATGCTGGATTATAAAGAAGGAGTAGAGTTTAATACGTATGCTTCCCCACCGCTTCTCCAAGCAAAACTAGTTGCTACAGAGAGTGACCCCGAATATGGAGTTACTGTTTTGGCACATTTGACCGATGAGCTTGAAAAACGGGCACAGGAATTTAAAGACCGGTCTGTCCGCGACTTTTATGAATATAGGGAATCTTCTGCAGCTGAATTACCGCGTATTCTGCTAATTATCGATGAATTTCAGATCCTCTTTTCCGAGGGGCGGCAAGTGGCCGAACCCGCAGAGAAAATGTTGACCCAATTACTGAGACAAGGTCGGTCTCATGGCATACATGTAATGCTGGCGACTCAAACACTGAAAGGGATCCAGTCTCTTTCAATGGGGCAACTGATAAGCCAGATTGGTTGCCGGATAGCTCTAACCTGTAGTGAAGAAGATTCCGCGATGATTCTAGGCAACAGTAACTGGGAAGCGGCGAAACTATCATTGCCAAACAAAGAGGAAGGCTTTGGAGAAGCAATTATCAACAATTCTAATGGAGCAAAATCGGCAAACATAAGGTTTCTAATACCGTTTGCTAATCGAGAATTATGTAAAGACCATATCACTAAGATCACTCAGATCGCAGACCAACGTGGTTATTGTAACTCAACAAGAGTTTTCAATGGCTCACGTTTACCTGAAATGCCCGGAGCTGAATGGTTTAAATTGAGAAACAACGAAACAGTAGAACTTTACTTGGGGGAAAGCTTGAGTTATGAGGCTGAACCGCTCTCGCTGAATCTTGTTAACCGACATGCTTCAAATTTACTGATATCCGGCTTTAACGATACAATTCATGATGGAATTTTTGCCTCTATTCTTCAAAGTTTGAAAGCTGAGAATGGCATCGATGAAATCATCTATTTTAACGGGCGTTCAGTTGTACCAGTGGGGGCATCGAAATACTTTGATGGTTCCGGAGAAAAGTCCTTGTCCAATTATGAGAGTATTTCTGAGCTAAATTTGGCAGAGATATCTAGAGAATTACAAGGGACCAAAAGAATCGTGATTATTGACGGACTGGAGTCGATTAAGGAATTTCACTCTGGACCAACGAGTTTTAGGTCAGTGAAGAAGGATGAACCTCCTTCATATCAAGAGAGTCTGAAGCAAATCCTGGAAGACGGGCCACTTCAAGGCACATTCGTCATTGCTTTTGTAGAAAATTGGAAACGCTGTAATTCATCTTGTAAGGATCTACTTGGGCTCTTTGAGATGCGCATAGGTTTCTGTATGAATGAAGATGATGCGGGCTCATTTGTTAGTGGATCAATAGGAAAACTTAAAGGTCTTGAAAAAGACAACCGTGCTATATTTAGCAACCGCTTGACAAATCAATTGAATTGGTTTAGACCATATATAAATAGAGGGATCTCATGAAAAAATATTTAATGACTTGGTATGGAATGACGGATTTTAGATCGTCGCTTAATTTTGAAGAAAGTGAAGGCCCTGTTCTCGGAGCCTTACGGGCTGAAGATTATACAGATGTACTTGTATTGGCATATACGGACAAAGAGAAAACTTCTTTAAATTCAAGTGTCTTTCAAGAGAAATCTAATTCTCTAAATACAGAATCTTTAGAAGAACAAAGAGAGTTTGTCAATTCAAATTGTAATACACCCGCTGCTCATGAACACTTTAAAAATTGGGTTGAAGAAAAACTTGCTGAAGCTGGGAAGCATACAAAGGTTCATTTTCACCCCATAGCATTAAAAGAGCTTAATGATACAGAGCGAATCTATGAGGCAGCAACAAGAGCACTTAATGCTGTTGCAAAATCAGCAGGAGATAAGCAAGTAAGCCTTTATTTAAGTCCCGGCACTCCTGTTATGGCTTTTGTATGGGCTTTCGCAGCCCTTCGATATCCGACATTAAAAAAGCGGCTGATAGCATCGTCTCAGCCAGGAAAACCTCCGCAAAGAATTGTCCTGCCAAACGAATGGCTCGAATGGCACGGGAGACAGATTAGTTCAAATAATTCGGACTCTGATCAATATGATGTTATTTTTCATCTCTTCGGTGAACAACGAATGCCGAGTCTGCTTGGAATAATACAGTTTTCAAGTAGAAAACATATATTTGTGAACTCTGAACATTTTCCGGCAGATGTTATGAAACAATTTATTGGTGAAGCAGAATTCGGTGAAGTGGAGGTCGATCCATATGACCCAGAAAATGTTCGAACCTCAATTTTGAATCAAATTTCAAAAATGCCTTCTAATAAAAAGATAGGATTCAACTTAACAGGCGGGACTAAATTAATGTATGCGGGATCCCTTGCCGCATGTCGGAAGGTCAATGCAACGCCATTTTATTTTAACAGTCGTAATAACCAAGTAGTTTATCTGGATGACTTTAAAACTGTAAACACAAAATTGATTTCATCGGTGGAGACATTTGTCCAGTTAAATGGGAATAATTTATTTATTTCTAAAGCGGGTCATTGGGAAGATATTAAAGGTATAGATAATCCAACGAGACTATCAATGACAAAACAACTGTGGAATCATCGTTCAACTATTGCAAGCTTATATAGGAAGTTAGTGCCTTTTAACGATGATCCAGGACGTAATTTTCAATTTAATAATAAGAATATTTTTGTTTCATTAAAAGAGGGTCACAAAGCAGAAATAACTATTAAGAATAGAGCAGGGAAAGAGAGCACGTTCCGTTTTAAAGAATGGCCAGATTTCGCTAGGTACCTTACTGGTGGCTGGTTTGAAGAGTATACCTACATGAAGCTAAAACCTCTCGCCGATGCCGGTTTGATTAGGGATATGCGAATAGGGATGGAAATATCATTTAAAGAAGAAAACAAGCAAAACAATTCATCAAGTTTAAATATGCAATTAAGTAATTTACTAGGGGATACTTATCAAGAGCTAGATATTAGCTTTACGGATGGGAAACGGCTTTATGTGATAGAATGTAAAGCAGGCTCAGTAAAGGGTGAATTCGTTCGCAAACTGGAATCAATTACACGATATTTTGGAGGTATAGAAGGGCGTGGAGTTCTCGCATGTTGTTTTCCTCCTAAAAGTTCTGTTGTTAAGCAGAAAGCAGCAGAAGCTAGGAATGTAAAACTTATGTCGGGGGCAAATTTGTTTGATGAATTGGAGGCATTCGTTTATAAGTTAGTAGACCAGCCATGAAGCATACTCTTTATATCGTTGTGGATACTTCTGGCAGTATGCATGAGATGGGTAAAATTCATCTTCAGAAGAATTTGTGCCGAACTGTGACTCAGCTGAAGTTGATTGATAAAGATAAGTACTTAGACTCAGATTTTCATTTTTATCAATGGTCACAGAATGTTACCGAAATAACTTTGCAAAATAACGGGGATATACCTGCGTTAAATGCTAAAGGTTCCTCGAGGCTGTGTGTTCTCTCGGATTTTCTTTCCCAGCATCTGAATGATACGGGGAGATCGATGGTTCTAATTCTATCTGACGGCAATTTTGCCAATTCAGACATCGTAAACTTTCAAAAACAATTGAGTATGTTTACTGATCTACTCATCCGGACTGTTGCAGTTGGAGCTGATGCAGACCTGTTGAAATTGAAAAAAATTTCCTCTAACCATACGGTTTACCTTTCTGAGAATATCACATCAGCGATTGACGATATAAGTTTTGCTTCCGATGAACCCTTAGATGCGCCAGTATCCATATCCCAAATCCTACAATCCGCACCATCTGAAACAGAAGAATCAGAGGAGGATTGGGATGCTTGATCAACTCTGGAGTAGCTGGGGTGCCTCAGTAATCGGTCCCCTACATGTAAAAAGCGGGGTTGCCAACCAAGACTCTTGGATGGCACGCAGATATAAATGGGGAAATGTTGTTGTTGTATCGGACGGGCTGGGCAGCAAGAAACATTCAGATCACGGTTCAAAAGCTGCTTGTCTTGCTGTGTTTGAGGCTGCTAAAAGTTACCAGAATACCCCAGATGCCAATATTACTGATATTTTAAGGATGATTCATGCAAATTGGCTTGTGAAAATAGCGCCGTATTCGTCCTCAGATTGTTCGGCTACTTGTCTTTTCTGCATACAAATCGAAAACATGATAACTTTAGGTCGCCTTGGTGATGGGATGATTGCAGCACTTGGAGAAACTGACGGAAGCTACCTTATCCTGAGTGATAACAAACAGGATTCCTTCTCAAATTTTACAAACAGCCTTCAGCAGGAGTTTAAGCCCGAGCAGTGGGAAATCGAGACGATAGAAAGCGCGGCATGTAATGCAGTTGTGTTATGCACAGACGGTATATCCGATGATCTATTACCTGAAAAGCAAATGAGTTTTGCTCAGGAGCTTTACTCCTCTTATGCAGATCTGAAGTCGGCGGAAAGAATGAAGGATCTTAAACGCTGGCTCAAGGCATGGCCAGTTCCGGGGCATTCTGATGATAAGACGATTGCCTGTCTGTGTAAGAAAAGAGTGAATATATGAAATACGATATTAAGCCCAAATATACGGATCAATACTTAAATGAGCACCTAAGTGGGGAGAAACTTGGAGATGGCGGCCAAGGAGTCGTTTTTAGAACAAAAGATCCGGATTTAGCGATAAAGTTATCGGCCAATGATGGTCAATTGATTGAAGATAAAGATCAAATTGAGAAATTGCAGAGCAGTTTTAAGAGGCTAAGGATTTTCCCTTTAGATGGAGTGAAAATAGCAACTCCATTGGTGGTATTGAAGGATGCCCCCGGTTATGTAATGCAAGTCATGAGTGATATGGTTCCATTTAGTTCATTTCTTTTTGGTGAACAAAAAAGGGAACTGATAGAATCATACAAGATCCCCGAATGGCTAGACGGTTGTGATCAAAGGTATGCCCAAGAGATTACACATTATCTCTATTCGGGGGGGCTCCGCAAGAGACTTAATGCCTTATACAAATGCTCGTGCATCCTCAGTCAAATTCATGGTCGTGGAATTGTCTATGGAGATATAAATCCAAATAATGAATTTGTTTTAAAAGATATTGATATGTCTGAGGTCTGGCTAATCGATGCTGATAATCTTCGCTTTGAAACATCCAATGGTGGCTTGAGGATATATTTTCCTCGATTTGGAGCTCCTGAAATCGCTCAAGGAAAAGCAGGTGCATCGACACAGGGGGATTGCCATGCGTTTGCAGTTCTTGCATATATCATTTTAACAAACCTCCACCCATTTATTGGCGATATAGTTCTCAATGGTGATGATTGGGCTGTAAGCGTAGATGAAAATGAAAACCTTGAAAGCCAGGCATATTTAGGGAGATTACCATGGATTGAAGATCAAAAAGATGATTCAAATCATAGAGAAAATGGTGGTCTCCGAGGCGCTCTAACTCTCACATCGCAATTAGATAAACTTTTTCAAGCTACATTTGGTCCGGGAAGAACATCACCATGGTTACGGCCGACTATCTATCATTGGCCTGAAGCTCTCGCCCAGGCAGCAGATATGACCGTCAAGTGCCCAGGTTGTGAGATGAGCTATTACTTTGATTTCATTCACCCGGAAACAGAGGATCACAATTGCCCTTACTGTAAAACGCAGAGACCGCAGGTGCTCATCCTTGAGTCTTACCGATGGAATGGGGCTGACAAGCCCTTACAATCGTCATCCTGGCGGTATGTACGCGAGATAACTCAGGACTCCGAACTCACTATACCCAGGCGAGTTTTTGATGAGTTTGCAATACTTGATTCGGATACAGCAGAAGTGCTTATCTCTTCGAGTAAGGATGATATTCTGATTAAAAAATCAGAACATGGCAAAGCTGATTTGTCAATTGGGGCTGACTGTCAGCTGCAAAGTGGTTTTCAGAAGCTTTATTCACAAATGAAAATAGACCGGGCAACTACAGATGTTCAGTTCTGGGTATTTGCAGATTTGAATAGTCCGCGCTTGGTTAAATGCATGATCAGCGGAGGTGACAAATGAGACTGAAAGATATAAATGCTGAAATCACCTTTGAACTATGGATGAAACCGGAGCTATCCGAGGAGAGTTTAAACATAGGTATAGGGTATATCACACCCCACAGTATTGGACAAGCATATAGGTTAAGAATCGATGGCCAGCAATGGAATATACTACTTCGTAGCCCCTCGGCCGGTAAGGATCTAAATTTTCATCTTAAAAGAGGTTGTGCTCATCTTGCCGAGGTAATTCAGGTTGCCAAGGACGGCAGTGCGCTTGTAAAGGTCACCTTTTTCAATGGTGGAATCGTCGAGATTGGCGAGGTGGAAGTTGGTATTGATGAGCGCATAGAATCAACGGCTAAAAGAAATGGCATTCGATTCAATGGAACTGAAGAGCTAGGGAGCGTATTAAACGATAAATGTAAAATCAGCGTTGGCGGTGAAGATTTCTTTCTTCTTATGAGTGGCCCATCCGCCAAGGCTGACTTTGAAGCGGATAGTTCCGAGGGTGAAGACTCGCCTGAGTCGGGGGCCGTTGTGCAGGAGAAATACCAGGAATTCTCTATCTATGGTGAGAGGGTTCGTATTCCTGTTGAAAGGCGTAATGTCGATAAATTTAAGGACATCTATTTTGCGACCAAAGCGGTTTTTAAGGATAGCCAGAAGAGTGAAGGATCATTGCGTCTGGCAAGGGGTGCTGTCCAGTTTTCTGACTATACCAAGACAGGTCGCATTCGTGCTTTAGCTGCAGGAGCGATGAGTCAGCTTACAAAGGAGGCCGGGAGTTACCTGAAACAGTGGGACGAGTACGGTGCAATTGAAGGTGAAATGCTACTGGCAAGGGCCAAAGCTGTTGGTCGAATAGATTTTCATGGCACAGAGCAGACATCAAAAGGAGTGAAGTTCTTTGTGCCGTCAATCCCGGATCAGCTTACCGAAGGTGATGAGATAGAGATCACCTCCGAGGAGCCTTTATATCTCCAGAACCCTGATCTTACATGGGAAACCTACAGCAAAGCTCTGGAAGAAGAGTTTACATCCAAAAAGGATCAGAAGAAGAACGAAGCTGAAATGCCAGCTTCTGTTTATGCCCCGATCCTTAAACTTTCAAAAACCAGCATCGAATTGGATCTGCCGTCAATCCCATCTGGTCCAATGTTTTTGATTCTGTCCATAAATGGAGACAAAATTCAGATTGAAAGACGAATGCGGGCACGGTCAGCCATTCTGGAAGGACGCTGCGCTAACCCGCTTCTCGGCCTGCTGATTGAGGAAGGCGGAACGCTTCCGGACATACAGCGCGTCACCAAACTAAAGCCTTTGACGTCTTTTGTGAGAAAGAAAATTTTCAATCATGATCCAACTCCTAAACAGATAGAGGCTATCGATGTCGCCTTAAACACTCCGGATATAGCTCTTATTCAAGGGCCACCGGGAACAGGGAAAACAACTGTTGTTACAGCTATTCTTGAAAGGTTAAATAAGGAATATGACAAAACCAAGTCGGTAAAAGGTCAGATACTTGTTTCCGGTTTTCAGCATGATGCCGTTGAGAATATTGTTGCGAGGTTGAGTGTTAATGCACTTCCAGCAATTAAGTTCGGTAGAAGGTCTGCTGATTCGGAATTTACGGAAGATGCCGTCACTGAAAAAATAAAAAAATGGTGTTCCAGTGTCGCTGAGAATATTAGAAACAAAAATCCTCAAATTGCTCAGACTGAAGATCAGGTAAGACTGGCAGAGATGTTTATCACATATTCATTGTGTCCCTCGCAAAATAACACAGTCAGTTTAATGAAGCGTATTTTGGATTTACCAAGAGACGTGATTTCTGAGGATATTATTAGTGAGTCTGAAGAAATTATTAATTCTCTGCAAACGGAACTGAAGTCGACTGATCCTTCAACCTTACGCCTTGTTAGAGCTCTGCGTGTCAGTGAAGTCGCCTTTGCTGATGATGGTACTGCAAGAGCTAGAGATTTACTGGATAAAATTGAAGACGAATCTGCAACTCTTGATTTAAGTTTTCTTGAAAAGGCGGCCCGTTGGCGCAGTGGTAAGCCACTGAATTTTCTTTCAGAACTCAGAAAGCTGAAAGAATTGCTACTCTATAAATATCTGCCGGCACCTGATTTCAGGACAGAAAAACCAAGAGAGGATGTTTTGAGATTAGTTGCAACGGTATCTCAGCTTCTGGAGGAAAAACTCAATTTAACTAATAAACGGGATGCAACTTTGGCTGAGTTTTTACATGAGCTTGATGACAACCGTGATGGTGTTCGTGAAGCCATAGAGGACTACAACTTTGTTTATGCTGCAACCACTCAACAGGCAGTTGGGAAAGACATCATCCGCTCAAAGAATAAAAATGTTCGATATGATCAGCGAACGGAATTGATTAAGTACGATACGGTGATCATAGATGAGGCTGCTAGAACCAGCCCGAGAGATCTGCTTATCCCAATGTCTCAGGCAGAAAAAAGAATAATTCTTGTCGGAGATCACCGGCAGTTACCTCATATAGTCAATGAAGATATAGTGAGAACTGTTGAAGAGAAACTTGGAGATAAGGGCAAAATAGAGTCAGACTATGTTCGGGAGAGCATGTTTTCCTATTTGAAATCTCGTCTTTTGAAACTTGACCAGGAACAAGGATATACGCGTGGTAGGGTTGTAACTCTGGATGCTCAATACCGAACACACCAGCTGTTGGGAGATTTTGCCAGTGATAATTTCTATGACAAGTATGGCGAAAGCTACATCTCTCCCCTTGATGAGGAATACTTCAATCAGAAATTAACAGGGATTGAAAATAAAGCTGCAGTTTGGATAGATATTCAGAATAACAAGGGTAGAGAGCACCGTCTCGAAAGTGGAAGTCGAAAACGAGATGTAGAGGCTCAGGTTATAGCAGAGCACGTGAACAAATGGATTGGCTCTGAAGAAGGTAAAGTCCTTAGCTTTGGTGTAATAAGTTTTTATAAGGCCCAGGTGTATGCTGTTTATGAAGCTCTACAAACGTTTGGTGTCACGGAACGGGCTCAGGATGGGACATGGCAGATATGTCAAGAATACCGCTTCCTTGAAAATGGCGAAGAGAGACTTCGTATTGGTACGGTTGATGCCTTCCAGGGCATGGAATTCGATATTGTCTTTCTGTCCATGGTGAGGTCTCAAGATAATGAACGACTAGAGAATTGGATTAAGCAAGAGGAAGATTATGAGAAAGTAAAGCGTGGCGTTTTTGGTCACCTCATGTCAGAAAACCGTCTATGTGTGAGTATGAGTCGCCAGAAGAAGGTCTTAGCCATTGTGGGAGATGGCGCCCTTGCAAATAGTCAGATCGCTGTGGATTCAGTTCCGGCTCTAAAAAAATTCTATGAGTTGTGCGATGAACAGGGGGTGATTTTATGAAAGAGAAACCAAGAGATCATCGTCCTAAAGTAATCAGTTTCCGCACAGCATTAGATGGATTGAACATCGCCGCCAAACAAAGTGTCCTTTGGCCATGTCACGCCTTCAATATCTCTATTCCGCAAAAGAAAAAAAGCGGTCTCAATGTGTTTGAAGAAACTATCTTAAAGATAACGGAGATTGAATCCGGTGATACTTACAAAATTGCCGATATTGCTTGCCTCTTTGATCGGGACAAAGAAGGTAAAGTTATTACTGATGAAGATGGAAAGAAGCAGACTGCTTTAGTGGCCTTCATTCAAAATCGTCTCAAGCAACTCGCTCTTTTGAATGACCGCTATGAGTTATCTGAGTACGGTCAAGAGCTCTTGAACGAGTGGCAGAATAAATCAGACGGAAATCTGGAATACACCGTGGCCACAGTGTTTGTAGATCTGCTGTCCGGCAAGCTTCTACCCTATGTCAGCACGGAGCAGCTGAGCTATAAAAAAATCTCAAGGATTGGTGACAACGGATTTATTGATTTTCTAATTAACCCAACCAATGAGAAGTCGAGAGTCAGTGCAAGACAGATACGCCCTTCAAAAGACTCTTTCTGGAAAGCAGTCCCTGACTCCAACGATATCATCAGAGCTATCAGAGAGTTTAAGAAAAAATATAAACGGTATGCCCTGTTAAACCAAGTGGCCGATAAGTACTCTCCTCCAGTGCCAATGGCTGAAGCCATATCTTTACATGATAATTCGGAGCTGGTTTACTTGCATTGCAATGTCCTTATCCAGGTAGGGAATTCTGATCTATTGGTGTCGGATGGTTTTGGTTTTGGTTTTTCTGAAAGCTTTGCCCATTATCTTACGTCTCAGGACTGGAAGTGGGTCATAGACATCAAGAAGAAAGGAGTTGTGAACAGAATTTCCACTGAGAAAAAAGACGCTACTTATTCGAAGGATTATTCGTGGAGGTACCCCACTATCACTAAGTTGTTTATGGATCCTGAATATGGTATCAATTCCGCATTGAAAAAAATAAATAAATCTCCAGAAACCGAGCATGAAGAAAGAGAATACATCTATAACAGACATCAGATCGGTTCGAAACTCTACTCTTCAGTTGAGTACGCATTAGCTATTATGGTTGCTGAATTTCCTGTTTCGGAATGGGAACAAATATTCTCCGGTCAGAATTATGAAAACAATGAAAGGTTGCTTCATGGTTTTGCTACAAAGATCGGCCTCTCTTTGTCCCCCAAAAACAAACAACTGCTCCAAGTAAAGGCAGGGGCAATACGGCACATCCAATATGGAAAAGTTAAGCTTCAACCTTTATTGGCTATTGCTATTGCCGGAGCTGCAACAAAATATCCAATTCATCCGGTCCATGATTTAGTGAAGAATTATAGTGACTTTTTGGGTTTTGCTCAGTCCCTTAAAAAACTGCGCGACCCCGTTTCCCACGGTGACATTTCTGACTACAAGAAGGATACAGAGGAACTCAAGGACGACGTTAACCGTACCCTAGGGATTATCATGACGCTTTTGCCCGCCATCTCTTCGGAGCTGTCAGACAGTAATCAAAGTTATGATGTTGAAAGAGATATTAACCAGGAGCGCCTTAAAGCAGAAACCCAACTGGATGATTTTTTTGGGCTCACTTTTGTTTGCGAAATGGAAAAGGTGCTTAAGGAACAACTCATTCGCATAGAATGTATGTTTGCTCAGCCTTCAGATGATCAGATGACTATTGAAATCCTCAAGGCTCTTGCAGCAGCGGTGCAAACCAGTATTCAACAAAAATTACGGGATCGAAGGACTATAGGAATCAATAATAGTGAAGACGTGAAAGAAATAGCTCTAAGTAAAATCATTGAGACCGGTTTCTACGAAAGTCGCAACGAAATTCCTGCATCCCTTTCAACGGTAAGAAGTGGCTTTATCAAAAAATCTATAGGTGGATATGGGGCTTCACTTGGAGCTGATTTACTAGGTCTAATATTTGTTGCTTCAGATTATGAGGTTCAATGTCTTTATCAGACAGACCCACACATTATTAGATTTACAGCAGATTTATTGATCAAGCGTGGTGATGGAAACACGCTTTCCGCAGTTCTTTCACGGAACGACATGGAGTCCTTGAAAAACAATGTATTCAAAACAATCAAGATAATAAAGGAGGTCTTCTAATGGGAAGAAATAGACGAAATAATAATCGAGAGCATAAGCTCACGACAGAAGTCCAAGAGGCTACAGACCATCAACAAGTACAAAAGACTGGTGAAACAGTTATCAACGCAGAGGAAGGCCTCTTGAATAATCAGCAGGAACTGAAAGAGTTGGAAGACTCTCTGACTCAAAACGAAATGGTTATTGCCCAAAAGGAACAGGCATTAAAGGCCGCTAAAGACGCGATAGCCAAAAAAGAAGCGGAACTGAATGACAAACGTGTTGAGCTTGAAGAGATGGAGCTTCAGGCAAAAAATGGCTTTCCGCAACTCTTTGAGGAAAAGTTCGCAACATTCAAAAAACAATTAAAACAGCGAGAAGCTCAGTGCGTAAGTGAGCTGGAATCTCTAGAAGGCGAAAAGGAAAAATTGCGACAGAGAGAGCTGGCGATTCAAAAGGCTGAAATCCAAAGGGACAAGGGCTATGCAGATGAACGGGCAAAATTTAATGACGAGCTCACAAACCTTCGGAAAGAGCAGGAAAAGGAATTGGAGTCAAAACGAGCCCAGGCTTT
This sequence comes from Lentisphaera marina, assembly GCF_028745505.1. Classification (GTDB taxonomy): domain Bacteria; phylum Verrucomicrobiota; class Lentisphaeria; order Lentisphaerales; family Lentisphaeraceae; genus Lentisphaera; species Lentisphaera marina. The sequence continues at coordinate 1,737,473 of NZ_JAQZZL010000001.1, forward strand.
AACCTTTATTGAAAAAGAACTTTCGGAAGAGAGGAAGTCTAGAATATCAAGTTTGGAAAAAGATATAGCTGATAGACGGGAAGCTCATGATGCAGTAATTAAACAGCAAAAGGATGAGCTTGAACAAAAAAGAAAGACTTTTCTGAAGGATCAGGCAGAGCTTGATGAACTCAAGGAGGAAATTGAGTATCAAAAGCAGCGGCTCCAATCCCGTAAAAAATCTCTTGAAGAAAGAGAGGTCGATTTAAGTCTTGAGGTGGATCGTTTACTTGAGTCAGAGCGTGTTCAGCTCCACAAGAGTATTGAACAAAAAGATCAAGAAATTAAAAGACACATTGAAGATTCAATCACACTACAAAACTTACTTAACACATATAAAAAACTTGCACACGACCTTGGAGAAGATCCACAAAGAGTGAAAAGTGAATTAACAAAGCAAGTCGAGACCATCAAAAGCCTTCAGGACGACCTTGCGAACCGACCTTTGGTGAAACAAGAAGAGTTCGATCGCATCAAATCTGAAAGAGATGCCATTGAACAAGAACGTGACCGTTATAGGGAGGATTGGGAAAATCTATATAAAACTCGTATTAAAAGAGGTGAACTGGAATCAGAAAATGACACTTTAAAACGGAAAAAACAGGATTCTTACTGATGAACGAGACAATTTTGAAGCCCACTGCAATCAACTACAGGTAGACAATAAGCGCTTGCAGACTGATTACGAAAAAGCGGCCGATCGTGAGAAACGCCTTGCAAAGATTGAAGTTCCATACATACAAAAGGAACTGCCACGTGCTAAGGATATAGTAGGTGAGCTTCAATGGCTAAATGGAATCAGTAAATCTTGTTTTGATCATGGGATGAAATTTCCACGAAGAATATTACACGCCTTTCATACTGCGCTAAAAACCTCTGAACTATCTCCTATAACTGTTCTAGCTGGTGTGAGCGGAACAGGTAAGTCAGCATTACCCAATCTATATTCTCATTTTGGTGGTATCAATTTTTTGAACCTGTCAGTTCAACCGAACTGGGATAGCCAGGAGTCAATGCTAGGATTCTTCAATTCCATTGTTAATGAGTTTGATGCCCAACCAGTTCTGCGCTTATTGGCACAAAGTCAAAAGAACCAAACTGAAGACTGCCCTCATGGTCTTAAAGATGCCATGAGTTTAATCTTAATGGATGAGATGAACCTCGCACACGTCGAACTCTATTTCGCAGAATTTTTGAGTAAACTTGAGCAGCGTCGAGAAATGAAAGATGAACTGCCTTTCCTCGACATTAAATTAGGTGCGGGAATCGATGATTATCAATTACCAATCGACCGTAATGTTCTTTGGGTAGGTACTATGAACCAGGATGAAACGACAAAATCTCTTTCTGATAAAGTACTAGACCGTGGAATTATGATTAATTTTCCTCGCCCACGCACTTTGGAAAGACGCCAGAAGTTGAAAAAATTAGGTGCGGCCGTACCACTTTTATCTCGTCAATTATGGGAGAGTTGGTGTTGCCAGGAAAGTAAATTCACTGATGATCAAATTTTCCCCTATAAATCATTTGTAGAAGAATTGAACAAATCGTTATCCAAAGTCGGCAGAGCTTTGGGGCACAGGGTATGGCAATCCATCGAATACTATATGGCAAATTATCCGGATGTATTGGAAGCTCAAAGATTAATGGAGGAAGAAAAAAGCAACGATGATAAACGTCTTAAAAAAGCAATGAAAGTTGCCTTTGAAGATCAGCTTGTTCAGAAGGTTATGCCTAAACTACGTGGAATTGAAACTAGAGGTAAATCAAAATCTGATTGCCTTGATAAGATTCGCACCCAGTTGGTAAATAATGACTATACAATAATCGATGATTTTGATTTAGCTTGTGAGTTTGGTTACGGCCAGTTCATTTGGAATAGTGCTAATTACTTAAAAGATGATGCAGTAAACGGTCAGGAAAATGCGGAGAACTGATAGATGGCGGAACCGCAGAAATATAAGCTAACCGCCAAACAGAAACGCATGTTGTCTGATTACCATCAATGTCAGCAAGCTACTGTCCAGACTGTTGTGCCATCCATCGGAGCTATTGATTCTATCGAGTCTATTTACAAGGCGTTAAACGGTCAGGGTGAAATAAAGGATCAAGCTCTTTTGGTGCTGATAATGCGCAACTGGTTAACGAATGTCTCAAATTTTGATCCTGTATCAGCACATGCATTGCATACGGGGATCATTGATTTTTTGGGTACAGTAGGGAAGTTAGTGCAGAATGAATCACCTGAGGATGAGGTAAAGGATCGTGTCTATAGAATTGTGACGCACACGAAGGATGCTATTCTAGCGATTATGAAACAGACTCGGAATAAGATATTACGAGAATATGCCATGCTACCAATACATGCGGCAAGAGAAATTGATATTAAGAGTATTCAATGGATCAGCCGTCAACCAGGAAGAACACTTCGAGAGAAACTTTCCAGTAAACCTTATATTAAGGCTGTTAGGAGGAGATCTAGTGTTGATACATCAGAAAATCAACTTTTAAGAGCTTTTCTCTTCCGCTTGGAACAAATTCTGATTGAAAGACAGAATGTTTTATCCGTAGAGACAGAAAAAACATGCGAGGAATTGCTTATTTCCCTTCAGCGTTGGTTTAGAACTGAGGAAGCTACCGAAATTGGCGTTTGGGAAAATCTACCTCCTAACAACACACTTCTTCAGGATAAGCGTTATCGAAAAGTTTGGGATGCTTGGCTCTGGCTCCAAACCATAGACGAGCATATCAAAGGGGATTGTGAAAGGGTCGATAGAGATATTCTCAGCGTTCTTTATTGGAGTACTCTTTCTTTGCTTAACGCTAGTGATCGCTTTAGAGTGGTTCAGCAACCACTCAAACTCGATTATGATAACTTTGCTATCTCTCCTGAATTACCCATTCGGTGCTATTTGTTTTCTCCAGTAGACTCGAAAACTAAAGGCAGGATTAAAAATATAAATTATGAGAAAAAATTCGGCTTCTTGACTTCCGAAAAAGGTGCCGATCTGTTTTTTCATAAAAGTAATTTGTCCCGAGAATTAGACATCAATGCACTATCCGCTGGAGATGAAGTTTCTTTTCTTATCGGCAGCAACCGACAGGGCGAATGCGCAGACAATATAAGCCTTCCAGCAGGTATTATCCCAGTAAACTTTAGTTTGTCGGGCGATACATGGGAGATACAAATTGAAGCGGATAAGTATGTACTACAGATGGTTTCCGGGAATCTTGTTATTGAGCAAAAACAGGGAGCAAAAAAGAAATTAAAAATAGAGGCAGCAACTCTCAAAGAGATACCGAAGTCGATACTGTCATTAGTAATGGAAGCTCGGTTTGAATACTTTGCGCCGACAAATAATAAAAGTGGTCCTATACGGATGGATAGTTCTGTAGTGGACCTGTGTTCTATCCGTCCTGCTTTCACTAATAATACAGGCTCTCAGGCGCTTCTACCGTTCAGGTTGCTTCAGCAAATATGGACTTCAAAAGATGGTTCAAAGCAACTGGTTGATTGTGGAGAAACAAGAGCCATGGTTTTAAGTAATGATATTGAAACGGTCAGCATGAAGAGTCTGTTTTTACATAGCTCAACACTGACCGATGCCACAAAAAGCAGTGCATCGATGTTCTTTATTAAAAAGTTGAGTGACTATATCAAGGCAGACAAGCTGACCTATCTTGTCCCTGATTGGGGCAATGACTTCGATCTGGAGGGAATAAGAAAAAGTGTCAATTTTTATTTTGATGAGTCGACACCGCTTCCCAAAAGCATCGCCGCTATCTTTGCATGGCAGTCATCGAAAAAATTTGTACAGGAAAGAGTCCGAGAAAATGATTTTGTACTGGTGGTTGATTCATTTGACGGAGGTATTTCAATAACTCCAGTTCAGGCAATATACCAAAAAGAGCTCGACGAAATACTACCTGAGACACAAGGCATGAGCTGGGAAAGACATCCGACGGTTATTGTGCCAAACAGAGGCATTCATACTGCCATGTCCCTAAATCTTGAGTGTAATGGCTGCAAGACTTCTGAAGAACTGCTCCATTTGTTCGGCTTCGATGGTCTGGTCAGTGATTCTGGGGAAGTATCTTTTGTTAAAGATAGTCACTGGTATCACTTACCGGGTTCTATTCGGGAGACTATGACTCAGAATTTAGATCTTAATATATTATCAAAGAAAATTATCGATAATTACCTGGGATCAATCAGCTGGCCGCGTCAGAATTTCAATATATTTATGCTGCCACTCAAGGATACAATTAGGAAGGGTGATTTGCACAAAGAATATAAATGGCTGGGCTCGTCATGGACAGCGATAAAAGGTTCCCAGACTTTAAATAGGTGGCAGGAGGAAGCTGATGAAATTCCCCTTTGGCGTGATCATCTTCCTAAACTTTCGATGAAAGTACAGAGTGACAAAGGATATAATAAAGATATATATCTTGTAAAAGATGCTAGAGTAACACCGCAACGTGGCAGAACTGTGAATATACCAGTTGAAGAGTCTTTTACTCTTCCCGCTGGACAAACATATTACAGTTTTCCTCTACAGCAGGGAGAAGGAAATAAAGAGTTGCAATTTGTTGCATATCTGGAGTCCCCAGCACTCCCTTTAAAGAAGGCCACGCCCTGCAAGCTGAAGATGACCTATACATACGGAGCAAACAATCCATACGAACTTCAATTCATTCCTTTAGATTCTGCTGAAGCAAGTTTTAACTCTATTCTAGTTGAGTGGCGTTCCGCATCAAAGAGTACAAGTCCACACCTTGAAAGCTTGCCGGTCCCAGATTTTCCAGCCCGTAAAAGCTGGGCTGATTTTCAGGACTTTCTTAAAGAAGATGGTAAGGGTTCCTCTAATCTTCTAGACTGGGTTGAAAGCAAGTTGATCCTTCTTGATTCAACTAGACTAAGAGATGAGGTTATCAGTAATATTGTAAATAAACGGCTTAATAGATTAAAGAAGGAGCGAGTTGCTGGTACCTTTAAGTGGGGCACAAGTAATGATAGAGGAGGTTACTATTGCTTCGTTGATGTTGATGGTGAGGATATTTACTGTTCTGCTTCTGCTTTTAAGGAAAATATTCATTGCGACTCATTGCAGGAGGGCCAAGTAGTTTATTTGAATATTATAAAAAAACAGGACAGAACTTTTGGGAGTAATATCTCATTTTATGATGAATTTCCCAATGAGATAGCCGCAGAGCTCCATGATTATGAAATGGGCAAAAAAAATATTAATCATGATGAAATTATTCAGAGGAATGCGGGATACTTGGAAAAATCTTTGAATAGTTTGCGGTTTCCGGTGTTAACAATCTGGAATCATGACAACTCACTTTCAGAATCTGATGTCCCTAATCGTTTTAGAAATGCGATTTTCGAAGCTACACAAAAGATTAGTTCAATAATAGAGTCAGAAAATATACCTAAAAGCCTCAAAGATGAGCTTTTCTTTTTTCTGTGCTGTCTACATAAAGATGCACCGAAGTATGTTTCAAGTCGCCTTCTGGGAATAGCGGATAATCTGAGTAGTAAGGTTGGCTGTCATAGAAATATAGCCTTTTCTATTGGGAGAGCAGAATTAGCTTGGCAGGAAAAGCTTTTGGCTAAATTACTTGACTATTCAAATTTAAACAATTTGGCTGGTTCATTAGCTGTTGAAGCATTAGCAATCGCTTTGTGGAGATCGGAAAAACTGGTTCATAAAATTTCAAAACAGCAACTAGTTAAATTGACTAAGAATTTGTCAATACGACTTGAATTAGATTTGAAAAAACTCTCATCCCCGGTTTCCCCAAAACGTATCCATCGACTTGTGGATAAAGGGCTATCGGAAGAAGATGCAGTTGCGCGTGAGCGGGAGTATCAAGTATCAACTCTTTGTAAGCATTTGGAACTTCTTCTTGCATTGCTAAGAAGTCGAGGAAGTGAGGATGGGGAGATTAAAATTATTTTCAATCCAGTGACTGAATTGGCAAAAAGATATGCGACCTTAGTAGATAATGTTTCAAGGGTAGTAATTGATAGTAACATTGAATTAAAGTCGCGGATCAGCCTTAAAATTGAGAAACCAGAAATATTCCGTAACACACCAGATCTGCTATACGCAGTAAGGATGTACCTGACGGGGGATTCAGGAGCAAACACAATTCTTATCACAGAAGTTATAGAAGTGTAAATTATATTATTTTATTCGGTAATATTAATGGTTTTCAATTTAGAGGTTATTGATGTATTACTTCAAACTTTTTAGGTCCAAAAAAACCTTTATATAAGGTGTCTATATTCCAATGCTTGGTATATGATTTTTGGTTGAAGTATATGAATGTTTTCAATTTTAATCCATCAACTGAAATAAAAAGATGTATGCCAGCATTTTTTCCAGAAGACTGTGACCAAGCAATAAAATCAATTTTGAATGAGTACTCGCCCTGTAAAAGACTCGTATTATGATTCCAAGACTCATACTCAGAATATGAGGGATGCTTTTCTTTCATTTTATCCCATGAAATTGCTGTTATCTCTATAAAATCACCCATTGGACGGAAGTATTCAATACCAATGCAAAAGCCTATGTCATCAAAAAAATCATCATATTCTTCTGAAGATTTCAGATATTCAAATTTTGAATCAATTTCAATACAACTCTCTTCATCTAGTAAGGAAAATAATTTAGAGAAAATAATATTTACATCCGAAATACTTTTTGTTCGACGGTTAAGTTTTTGAATCAACAATAATTCTGTTTCAGAGTAGCTTTCTCCGGCATAATCAAAATTTTGGTTAAGAGTGTCTAAATATGGTTCAAGTGGTTTATTATATTCGATCTCGACAATAAAAAGTAACATATTTATTTACATCCTTCTCGATAGAGGTTCTTGGTTTTCTAATTTAGGAGTTAACTGCATGTTCCGAATCGTTTCTTTAGTTTTCAGGGGTGAGGTTGTTCGTTTGATAGGTGTCACATCTATTTCCTCTGCATCTTCGTAAGTGTGAACGTTGAGTTTTAAAGGTTCTATTTCGACTGTTTGTACTGGTGCTAAGTTCTTTTTGATATAAGAAACAATAGTCCCTTCAATCTCTCTAAATGATTGAATGAACTGTTGAAATATCACTGTGTTTTTACTTGAAATTAAGTTTGTCCAGTTATTTGGTCGATTCTTTTTGTGTTGAATTCGACTGTTTCTTGTAACTCCAAGAAAGAAAGATTTAATTCCGTTAGAAAATTGGGTAATTTTTCTAAAATATGTATTTGTGATGAGACTTCTTCGACGCATGTGCTCTGCGGTTCTAAGGTTTCTTGAATCTTTAGTAAAATTTCTTCGTGATTGCTCAAACTTTTCCAGGTCTCTCTGAAACTCCTCCTGAAGTCTTCGTGACTCCCTTCTATCAATTGAATTCTCTGCTGAAGTGATTTTTGATCCTGAATTTTCCTCTTCAATTCGTTGAGGAACTTCTCTGTAAGGATTGGTTGTATGATGTTTATATACGCACTGTGTTCTGTTAACAGCTCCACTAAGTTGTATAATTGGAACTCCTGCGCTGAGTTTTCTCTTTTGAGCTTGTTTATCGTTTTCTCTTGCTGATCCAGTTGATCCTTGACCTCGTTGAATTTCCTGTTGATTAGTGTGCTTAGTTTTGATTCCAGGTTTTTTAGTTCTTGATTCCATTCTTTTTCTTTCTTCCCGAACATTATTAGTCTCCTGATTAATTCTATTTTGTATTCTTTTTATTTCTTGATTTAAATCAAAAATGATTAATTCCTGATGTTTAATTTCCTGTTCGTTATGAGAGTCGATCTTGTAATTATCCAAATCTCCATTGCTCCTTAGGGCCACATACTTTCGGTATCCCAACCTTGCATATTGAGGAACTATATTTTGGTCTTTACAGCTTTTTGAACTCACCGATATGTCTAGGTCTGCGTGTTTATAGGCTGTATTAACAAGTTGTTCCCAAAATAACCTCCAACCTTTTACCTCAGTATGACCCTTGTTGAGATCTCTGTATTTCTTCTTTTGAAAATTCTTTCCATCCTCTTCCCATGCTCTGGAAGTGAAAAGTATATGAACATGGTGATTACGCTCATCTCCAGAAAAATCAGGAGCGTGGACGGCGAGATCAACAGCGCAGTTATATTTTTCTGCAATTGCTTTCCCTAATTTGTAAGCCAAATCGTTTCGGTCATTTTGACTTAATTCGTATGGTAGTCCTGCTTCAATTTCACGAGCAACAATAGCATTTTTTCTTGACTCAGAAGCTTCACTAGCGTTCCATAATTGTTCACGGTTATAGCCATTGTTATTAATTAGAGCTATGTATAAAACATCTGACTTATTACCACGGCGGCAATTTCTGGTTTTGCCATCAGTATAATATTTCAGTTTCTGTCCGGAGCGGTAGGATGCCAAAGCAATAGCATTGGCATTTTCTGAACGTGAATGGGCTTTGATACTGAGATGATATACGGCCATTTTTTTCTCCATTTATGTTGAAGGTTTTGGCGAAATAACGGTTTCAAAAGGCAGAGCCTTTGACCACTCAATCGTTAGATTGGTTAAGTGGGCTTCTTGGACTTACCTGCCTGTATGTAATCTCTGCTTATGGAAAGAAACCAAAGTGGTCGCGAAGTACCACAGCTAGGGCGTCGCTTATGTATATCGGAAGGTTCTCACCAATGAATACTTTGATCTCTCCCGGAGATCCGTAGAGTTGTCGCCTGACAGCAATATCCCCATCCCTGTAAAAGTTTTTGATTTTTTCAAGAGATTGTAAATCTCTTTCAGATAATTGAGTTGAGATATCGAGCTGCTTAGCGAGTTCTTTACATTCAGCCTTATTTAATCGCCTTAAGAAGCTTATATCATCCTCGACTAGCCCTAAGCTAACGAATTTCATCTTATCGCTCGTATCAGCCATGTAATATAGATCCATAATGAGTTCGGGATATTTATCGACTATTTCAGTTGTTTGTATTAGCCCACCCAAAATGTATCGCAGGTTACTTCGAAGATCGCTTTCAAGCTTATTGGTTGTTTTCTTTTTAGATTCCACCTCAGAAAGTAAGCCTTCTAATTTATTTTCCTTTGCTTGTAGTTCAGAACGTAGAGATTCAAGTGATTTAGATTTCATTTTTTACCCACTTCATTTGATAATGCAGCTCTTGATTCAGCTATCATTTGCTGTATTTCTTCAGGAGTAGCTTTTGTCTTTTCTTTTTTAGATTTTTTCCGAGGAGGCGACACAATTTGCTTGTATACTTTTGTAAAAATAGTGGTGGTTACTCTTGTGCCATTGAGTTTATTTGTTACTTGCTGAATTATTTGGGGGTCGCTAAAATTATTTCTTTTCAAAAAATCTGACCAGATAAAAATATCGTCTTTGGAGTTGATTGGTTTAGGATCCAGAGATAGTTCAATCTCTCGAGCTAACAGCTCAAAATTTATGCTGTCACCTGTGTGTGTGTCTATACTCTCACACTCAGTATTGGTAGGATTTTCAGTATTATTATGGTCTGTGGTTTTTTGAACCTTGGATTTTTCAGGCTCGATTTTTTCAGGTTTGGGAATTTCGATTTCGACTCTTTTTTTTCTAGGGTTTTTGATCTTAGTTCTTTTTATATTTTCATACCTCTGTTCAATAGATTTGTCATCATATTCGTAGATGATATAATTGAATTGAGTGTTATTAACTGGCTTCCTAGCAATAAGACCTAGGCTTTTTAGTCCATCAAAACTACTTGTTATAGCTCCCACAGACTCATGAGTTTGTTGAGCGATTTTTTTTAAGTTAAACTTCCAATTTCTTGGTTTACTTTTTACATAGAAGTATAAGAATTTTTCTCCGAAAGTTAAATATCTCGAGTATAAAACAGCATTGTCTGCTTTAGTGAAGGGTCTAGTTTTTTGTGAGTTGTTTTCGCTCATGAAGCCCACCCTGAATTTATCATTTGGGGTGAGTTGATTAGAACACAGTATTGCAGGGAGATTTTAATATTATCAATACAACAGTATTGATTATGCACTATATTCATGGTACATTCCTCTAACATTATATTTAGTAGTGTGATGTTTTAAGCTATTGGCTTAGCTTGATCGGCCGTAGGTGTTACAGCATCTACGGCTTTTTTTTCTCATAAGATTTTCTGAAGTTCAGATTCCATAATCCTATATTTACCAAGGGCATTCTTATGTGCCTTGATTATGCCATTAGCAACCCAGCGATGAACTGTTGCGGGTGAAGCCTCTGCGAGTTTTGCAAATGCTTTTACACTACATGATCTTTCTTTTTTACTTTCGATTTTAGATTCAAGTTCATCAGCAGTCATGCCATTGAAGTGTTCAGCTAATACAGCTGAAGCAGTTTCTAATGCAGCTAAACGTTGCATATAAATCTCCTTTTTAATTAATGAATATTGTGATTTGAACACTTGATAAGGCAATAAAAATTTCATACTTACCAGGTGCTATGCTAATCATATTAAGATATGAATTTTGAGAAATCAACCCATTAAAATAAAAAAAGTAGCATTAAACTTGACAAAGTTAACAAATGAGATAAAGTGAGAAAGAATGAGAAAGCAATAAATCACTCTTCGGTTTAATTGATGATGAATTAATATTAAACTCGAGTTATATCATGATAGATTATAGCTATACATTAAAATGCGTATATAAGACTTTATTTTTAACAAGTAAACTATGAAGTAAATGAAAATCACAGAAGTACATGCAAGAGCCATCGAAGATTGGCTCAAATCAAGTGGTTATTCACAAAGAGCTGCCGCTAAAGTTCTTGGAGTAAGCAACACAGCCATTCACAAGTGGCTAACTCCTGGAGCTGGTTTACATAGAACCCAATGGAACAAACTTCTTACCCATATTGAACCTTTTTTACCTCAAAGTGATGGTTGGGAATCAACTCATAGACTTATTGATAAAATCTCTCAATCACAAAATAGTGGATTAAAAAAGGTTTATATTGATAATTTCCTAAAATCCTTTACAGAGATAAATCAGCGTAGGGAGTTATTAGGAAAAGTAGAGTTAAGTGATTTTTCAGATTTAGTCAATAGTTCCGAGGATGTTACTCATATAGTACTTCCTTACAGGAGTCTGGATAAACCAGAAGCATTTCTTTGGACAGGAAAACAGTGTGCTTATACAACTTTTGTGACTAATGAAAAGGGGGAAGATCATCTAAATCCATATGATATAAAAGCTTTGAAAGAAATAATCTATAAAATGATAAAAATAGGAAGCAACCCTTATCGGACTATATTTTGGCGAGTTCAAGATGATGAAGAATCAATCAGGATTTTTAGATGCGACAAAGCACTACCAACTCAAATAATTCCTCATGTCTATGGGATAGCTCCAGATAGTCGTGATATTAAAGTTTTTGAATTTTGGGAGTCTCTTATAGAGGAGGTCTTTAAAGAGCATAGAGAAGAATTTTTGACTTTTAGAGAAAAAATGATGAGTTATTTTCAAAAACCAAAGGAATATATAAAACTACATCGTGACTTTTTAAAAGATGCAGGTGCTACTGCAGGAAAAATAAAACCGTTTCTATAGTTGATCATCTACAAATTTTTGTATTTCTTTTAAACTCTCATCCTGTTTTAACATTTTGATCAGCTTCATGATTTGAAAAACAGTTTTTGTTTCCGTTTCCTTAGAGTTTCCCTCAAAATCAATTGGGACATAAGAACGTAGTAGGGCACTCTTTTCTTCATCATTATTTAGCATGATATAGTACTGCTCAGTAACTTCGTTTGAATCGGTGAGGTGTCGAGCAATAGAATCAATACTTTTACCAGCTACTGAGAGTTGTGTAGCATATGATTTACGTAGGCTGTGAAAACTTTTTACTGTCTTCCCATCAGAATTACTTATTTCTATGCCACTTGTTTTTAAAAACTTAGTGATTGAGCTTGCCCAATAAGCAGAATTATCTCGTTTAATTAGCTTTGGAGCAAAATTAAAGAGGTAAGTTTCATCGAGAGCTTTTTGTTCTAAACACTCCTGCCTCCATTCTTCAATATGTGGGATTAATTCAGGCGTATAGAAAAGAGCATCTTTAGAATTTTTTCTAGTACGATTTTCTTTACCCCTCATATCGACAAAACAGCCCTCAAAATCAATTTGCGACCATTTGAGTGTCAATACATCAGAAAGTCGAAGCGACGTGTAGAAACCAATATAAAAGGCTATACGCATCCAACCTTTGGCATTATCGCGTATCAATATTAATTCATTTTTAGTGAAAGGTTCTTTGTGAACAGTTTCATCTAAAATTTCGCGCTTAGAAAATAGGGGAACAGATTTAAATGGGTTAGTTTTTAAACCACCTTCAATTTTCAATCGATTGAAAATAGTCGTAAGATCACTGAGGTGTCTATTATAAGTTGACATTGCTCCTTTGAAATCTTTAAAATATTCTCTGACAAGGTAGGGAGAAATTTCATTCATTTTTGAAACGTTTGGGTATTTCTCTTGAAGGAAGTTTAGGAACTTATTCAACCTGCGCTTAACGTCTTTAATTGTCCTAGGAGATAAAGCTGAGGTCGCATTTTTATGACGACGTCCTCCTTTAGATGTGATTTTTAAAACTCTTTCATATTCATCAAAGATCTTGTCTAAGGATAATGATTGATGTCCTGATAGTGCATAGTTAAGTTTTAGTTCTTCTTCTTGGGATTTTTCTAATTTCTCAATCCCTTGGGCAATAGCTTTAGTTTTGTCTTTTTGCCATAGATGTCCATAGAGGTCAAAAGCGAGTTGTTCAGCTTCCTGTTTATTGGTAGTGCCCATCGACTTTCTAATGCGTTTACCTGTGGTCGGCTGATACTCGTAGTACCAGAAATTATTTCTTAAATACAAACTACCTTTCATTAAAAATACCCCTTGTGAGTCAAAATAAAAACTTATGAGAAATTATGTGAGACAATAAAAAAGAACAATACATACCCCTCAAAATACCCCCAAAAAAGGATTTTTGTAGGTTATTTCAGTTTAAAAAATATGTTTTATGCGCTACCAGACTGCGCTACGTTCCGTTAGGTGCATAGAGAATAACGTCGTTTTGGCTTGCGTCAATCGAAGAATTTGAGTTTTTGAAGGATTTTGCTACAGGGGGTACTTTTTCGTCTAATTACAAAGATTTTCAATTTCAGAAGAATTAAATTTTTACTTAGCAATATCAATAAAAGTAATGATCGGAATTAGCAGTTTGTTGTTTGCCGATTGTAGTTTAATTCAAAAGGATGTTATTCGATGAGTTGACTAGCTTGGTCTTAGCAAGTATTTGTTTTGCCAAACAATAAAATGAGTATCCTAATAAATCAGAGTGAGTCTGAGTCATGACTTGCCTATGGCGTTATTTTCACGATTGAATCGTATGGACTCTCGTAAAATATAATTTAGTCGATGGGCTAATTAGTTAAGAAAGGTAGAATAAATTTATGTCAAATTCTAAACGAATTTCATCAATTGATTGGATGCGCGGTTTTGTTATGATCCTAATGTTGGTGGATCATGTGTCGATGGTTTACAATAAGGACCATTTAGCTACAGATTCTGCCATTTCTTATATTCCGGGTTCAGATTTGCCAGGTTTGGAATTTTTTACTCGCTGGCTAGCCCATTTATGTGCTCCTGTATTTGTATTCTTGGCAGGAACTGCCATGGCTCTCAGTATCGAGCGTAAGGTAGCTAAAGGCATAGAGTTATCTCAGATTGACAAAGATATACTGATTCGAGGGGCTTTTATAGCTATCTTGGACCCCACCTTGATTTCCTTATTTGCAGGCAAGTTTTTATTTCAGGTACTCTATGCCATTGGGTTGGCAATGATGTGTATGGCCTTTTTAAGGCGCCTCTCAAGTAAACTTTTGCTAATCTTAGCTTTATCTTGGTTTGCTTTTGGTGAGTTGCTCAATGGAGTTTATTTCCCTCCAGGAGAAGGAGCCCAGTCGATTTTTAATGCTTTTTTATTCTCTAGCTATACGTCGACTAATTTAGTTATTAAATATCCCTTGTTGCCTTGGTTGGCCATTATGATTTTGGGTTGGGTCTTTGGTCGTTATCTATTGGATCATAAAGAGGGGAAGAACTCAGTGGGACCAGTTAAACTATTGCTTTCCTTAGGTGTAGTTTCCTTGTTGGCTTTCGGAGCTCTGCGTTACTTAAACGGCTACGGCAATATGTTTTTATTGAGAGAAGACAATAGCTGGCAGCATTGGTTACATGTCAGTAAATATCCACCGTCAGCGACTTACACATTGTTGGAACTCGGTTTAATGATGGTGCTAATGGCCTTAATGATATGTGTAGAACGACTTATAGGAACGCGGCAAAATGGTCTTTTATTGGTCTTAGGTCAGACGGCAATGTTCTTCTATTTAGTTCATCGTTTAGTCTTGGTTGGTGTGGCAAATTTATTTGATCTTTATCAAGTTTCTGGCTTATACACTACATATATCATAAGTGCAGTCTTTTTAGCCATTCTTTACCCTCTGTGTATTTGGTATCGATCTTATAAAGCCAAGAATGTCAAAAAATCTGTTTATTTGAAGTACCTCTAAATAGCGAAGCCGATGATTGTTTCAATAGTTTACAACTTTGAGAAGGGAACGCAATAGGGGCTATAAGAACGGGTCTAACAACCTTTAATAAAAACAATGGTGAGGCCAATCATAAAGATGCCACCGATGACAGACTTAGTCCCGTCGTGTTTCTGAAAAGCTTTAGGGTCGTGTTTCTCCGAAGGTTTCTTTAACGTGAAGAGGTGCAAGACAATTGCAATGATAATTAGTATCCAACCCACAATTCAATTCCTTAGTTATTTTTCTTTTTTCTGGCTTCTTCTTTTTTTGCTAAACTCAAACAACGGCCACAGATGTTTTGATTTGGAAGGGCTAAATGATTACATTCTTTTTCAACACCCGATTTGGATACTTTTATGTTTTGGCAATACTTAGACATTTATCTTCCTTTGGTTTAAGTGCTTAGCGGCATTGATGAACGGTGGTTCGGGACTTTAGCGCTATTAATTAGCAGAGATTAGTTGTGATTATATACACAGAATAAAATTGAGCAAGTTAGGTGCCTGATAAAGATTTTAGTTCAAGGCTTAGTATAAGGGATGTGGATGGAATAAAGTGGGAGACAAAAGTCATCTGTGATGAGTCATGCTTGTATTCAAATCATCAGCTCTTATTGTGGGCGAAAGATAAAAAGAGAAAAGTTTGTTTACGCTTAAATCCCCTTGCGAATTTCATTTAGAAGTCAAAAAGAGTCGTTTCATTGCCTTGGCATCACCAGTTGTAGATGTTCAGCAGGCCTTGGATTTTTTCGAGAACAATAATGTTGCTAGTGCGCGGCATAATTGTTGGGCGTATAAGGTGGGGAATGATTATCGCTTTAATGATGATGGTGAGCCTTCAGGTACAGCTGGGAAGCCAATTCTTGCAGCTATTGAATATGCGGACTTGACTAATGTGGCGATCTTAGTTATTCGTTGGTTCGGGGGGATTAAGTTGGGTACAGGAGGATTATGTCGAGCCTATGGAGGAAGTGCTTCTGAATGCTTGAAGCTTGGTGAGTTCGTTGAGCTGCGTTCATTTAAATCGTTTGAGTTTAAAATTAGTTTTGATTTTTCTGCTCAGATCCATCATGTTTTTAAAACTTATCCTCCGGAATGCGCTGAGGAAACTTATCTAGCTGATGGAATTCAATGGCTAGTGAAATTAGATGAGGCTTTGGTGAAGGACTTTAAAAATGAACTTAATCAATTGAGTCGTGGAAAAATCAATATATTGGAAGTTTTATAGTGAAGGCTTTGTTGCGCGAAGTTAAGCATGCTTTGAAGCTTAATCTGAAACCGGGGCTGGCTCTACAGGTCGTGGCAGTGAGCTTGGTTTTAGCTTATTATAACTCTGCATATGTTCAAGAGAAATTAGTGGCATTGACGGATCTGAAAGTTCTGAATCCGTATTTATTTTCTGGCTTATCAACGGCACTCTTTGCAGGCGGATTACCCTATGTTATTTTGAGTTTGAGTAAGCGTGTGACTTTCAATATTAATGTGCTGATTTTTATGTTACTGTTTTGGTTTTGGAAAGGGACTGAGATTGAATTCTTTTACTCATTTCAAGCGAAGCTTTTTGGTGCTTCAGGTGAGGTAAGTGTCATTATTAAAAAAGTACTTTTTGATCAATTTGTTTTTAGCACTTTTTACGCGGTGCCCTGTATTGTTATAGTTTATATTTGGAAAGATGCGAACTTTTCATTTCGTCATTGGAAAGTAGGAATAAATTCACGGCTGTTTAAAGTGCGAATTCCCACAGTCTTGGTATCAAATTGGTTTGTTTGGATCCCCGCTTGTGCGGTTATCTACTCTATGCCTACGGCATTGCAGGTTCCTCTTTCCAATATTATTGGCTGTTTTTATGTATTGATGATTGAAGTCCTTTGTAAACCCAAAGATTCAGCTTGAATGATGGCGCGATTGTAAAGCTTATATAAGCCTTTATGTGAGCTGAGTTAGTAAGGGGAGCTTAGATCCAAGTGTGTCGAGTGATTTGCAGGGGCTCTGTATTGCTTTAATAAAAGAATATGGCTGTATAATAAAAGAGTCCCTGATATGTATCGGGGACTCTTTAGATCTTGATTGTTTGATGAGAAATTAATCTTAGAAAAGATGAGTGAAGATTTCTTTGTGGACGGTCTTAGGAAGTCCTTTACTTCACTGTGTGGCTATGTGGCACTAAGTCGATTTTTAAATTCTTGGACATTCCGGATAATTTGCCGCTGGGAGATAGGAAGAGAGTGAAATACTCTCTTTGGATGTAGGGACGGATTTTTTGGAAAAAGGGATCTATAGGAGAGCTATAGAGTTCAATGGCATCAACCTTGTAGTTGATATTGCTTCTATTAGCAGGTCTTATTTCAGTTAAATATGTGCCTTTGAGCATTATTTTTAAATCGGTATTTTCATCAAAAACAATAAGAGCTTCAGACGATCTTAAGAGTTTATGTTGCTTGCCCATTGTGACGGTGATCTCTTTTTTGAGTTCAGGAGTAAGGGTGAGGGTTCCTTTGTAAACTTTTCCTGTTCTCACGGTGTTTAAAACATTGTCGTTGTGTTTTTTAGCAACTGCAAAATCTTTCATGAAAGTGTCGATAGCATTGTCAGCTTCTGTTGATCCAACGAGCAAGTAAGCTTCGCCAAATTTACTTTGTGCGTAACCTTGATTTATGTGGCCACGATCAATTTTATGATCTTTGAATACCATTTTTTCGCCGCTCTTTCTATATATAAGAGAGCCTTGAATAGCCGTTTTATCACCTTTGACGGCGACTTTTTTATAGAAGGTGTAGGGAGTCTTTTTCAATTGAGCAAATTCGTTAGTCCAACCTTTTTCTTTTAGTACTTGCATGAATAATACTGATTTATCAACATTGTAATAGTCTTCTTTGTAGGCCAGCTCATTTAAATATTGAATTTTTACGTAATCACCAAACTTTTCATTGTTGGCTTCTTCGGCGGTAAATTCGTATTCACCTGGAACGACAAGTTTTGGGAGTTGAGCGTTGATGTATTTAATAGCTTCTTCTTTGTCGAAAAGAATTTTCTCTGGAGTTGTCTTTTCACCTTCAGGAGATTCGCTTGATCCAGTGGTTTGTTGAACTTTGCTTTTAAGTTTTTGAACTTGTTCTGAGTCACAACTAAAAAGTAAGAATAATATGGAGAGGATGAGTGATAATTGACGTTTCACGGTGAGTACCTAAAGTTTCATGTTTTATTATGCCTCAATTTAGTCTGTTAAAATTGAAATCACAACAAAAGCTCAAGTGTGAATAGGTCTAAATTCTTTAAAAATTCTTTAAAAAGCGTGAGATCTTCATATACATGCCTGTATGTAATTCTTATGCTCTTAATTTATGTGGGGCTAATTTTATGTTTTTGACTATGTTGAGCTGAGGATTGTGCTTTTTTTTTGTTAAAATCCAAGCTTTTCATACTTTAGATTCTTGAGTTTGAATCATGGAGTATAGAAATATAGATATATGCATTTAAATTAGTGCTCCCTTAATTCGTTAACTAGAAAGAAGCTTTTTTATGGAAGGTTACAGAACTACTGCTCTGTCAGACGATGAGCTCAAGCGTTTTGAAGATGGCTTAGCAAAATGTATGTCATGTCATGAGTGGTGTGACATGGAAGGTTATGAACCTTTAAAAGAATATGAATGTCAAAATTGTGGCGAAAATGTCTTCATGCCTATGAGGATAACAGAATTTTGGCTTTACGATGTGACCGGAGAAGGGGGCATGGGGCGTGTGTACATGGCACAGAAGTATGATGATCCCAAGTTATATGCGATAAAACTTTCTGATTATACTGATGAATGCGAATTTCGTTTCCAAAGCCTTTTGTATGAAGGTGACGTAGTAATGAGCTTTGATCACCCGCACATTGCGACTGCCTACAGGTTTGGTTATAAGAGTGGTAAAGCCTTCTTATTAATGGATTACGTTCCAGGTTATACTTTAGAGCAAATAGCGAAAGGTTTTGAGTTTACCGAGTTAGAGCTTTATTCATGGATGATGCAACTCGTGGATGCACTTCGTTACATGGCACAGTCTGGTTTTATCTACCGAGATTTAAAACCGCAAAATGTCATTGTCAGAGGTGAGAACTTAACTTTAGTAGACTTTGGTTTAGCAATACACAAAGGTGAACAAGAAATTGATGATGACAATTTAATTGGCTCACCATCTTATATACCACCAGAGCGAATTAAGGGGATAGTTGAGGACGAGCGTTCAGATATGTATGCCTTGGGAATGGTTTTCTACTATGTTGTCAATGGGCAGAACTATTTTGATGGACCTAACGAAGAAATTGTCGAAGGTCACATGCATCCTTATCGCTACCCAATTCAAGAATTAAATGATTACCTTCCTGAGGGGCTTTGTATTTTGATTGACAATCTAATTGCCCACGAAATGGAAGATCGTTATCAAACTTATGATGAATTGTATAACGATATCAACTTTTTGTATGAAGAGGCAGTCAAAGCCGAGGAAGAAGAAGCCGAGGCTTAATTAAGGTATTGCACAATAAATTATGTCTTAGTGACGTTTCTGGTCATAGAATTAATAATTGTGGTGCTTATGGATATAGATCGAAGAACTTTCTTAAATGGCGGAAGCCTAGCTTTATCTAGTTTATTATTTGCGAACTCCGCAGAAGCTAGAGCTAAACGCGGACCCTCATTACGTCATTTTATTTATGTTAATTTACGAGGTGGCCCCTCGCAAATGGATACTTTTGATGCCAAGCCAAATCATGTTAATGGTGGTGGGCTTAAGTGCGTAAAGACGGCAATGAACAATGTTTATTTTAGCGAGCATTTTGAAGGTCTTGCCGATTTTTCAAAAAACATGGCCCTAGTGCACACTAGTTCCAGAATTGGGGCTCATGAATTGGGGAGATATTACGTTGGGACAGGGGGCTTCTTGCCTAATCCCGCACAAGTACAGCCGGGCTTATGTTCAGTGGCAGCTTGGGCATTATCTCAAGAAGAACAATCCGATTTACCCAAAGTTGTATCCTTGGGTGGTTCCTTATCGGCAGGTTTTTTAGGGAATGAATTCAGCCCTTATAGTATGAGACCGGGACAGAATAAGTTGAAAGTAGATGAAGATTGGCGACAGCGTTTATTGCGATCTGAATCATTAAGAGATGAGTACATGAAGCACTCAGCTAGTTCTCATATTGATCAGGTTAAAGAAGAACTTCGTCATGGACGAAAGGCGACTCAATTAACTTTAGGTATATCAAATAGGGTGTTTGAATTGGATGGGGAGAGTCCAAAAACAATGGCATCTTATGGGAAAGGTATAGGTCAAAGTTTTTTACAAGCTCGCCGATTGATTCAAGCAGGAGTACCCTCGATCGAAATCCCCTATGGTGGCTGGGATACTCACCAGAATAATCAGGAACGCTGTAAAAATCTATCAGAACCTCTTAATCAAGGCCTATGTCAATTACTGAAAGAATTAAAGGTGATGGGGCTATTAGAAAGAACAATGATAATGATTGCAGGGGATTTCGGAAGAACCCCTAGAATTAATGAAAATTCCGGTCGTGATCATTACCCAATGAACACTCCAGTTTTACTAATTGGTGGGTCTTTGTCAGGGCAGCATATCGGTCAAAGTTCTGATGATGGTATGAGTCTAGAGAAAGCTGTTACGATGGGTGAATTTAGTTACTCGCTGTTTAGACACTTAGGATTTAATCCCAATGAACCGTATATGCATAAAAGCGGGCGTCCATTAGATTTATGCCCATCAAAAAGTGGTATTGATGAGCTTTTAGCATGAGGTACTTTTGTTTAATATTAATCGTATTGAATTTTATACTCAATGCAAAAGAAGAGAGTGCAGATCGTTTAGTTAGACGTTTGTATTTGGATACGCAAAATCGTTTGCCAAATGTAGCGGAATACTATTCAGCTAAAGACAAAATACAAAAAGGTCAGTACGAAAATTTAGTAAATGACTTAATTAAAACAGATGATTTTAAAGAGAATTTAGCAGCAAAAATTGTTAATCACTATGCGCCAAGTAGAAAGGATCGGGACCAACACCCTTTAATTTACAGGCAATTACAGGCATATATTAAAGATAATTATGCGAGTTCCAAAGATGATTTTCGGAAGTTTATTAAAGATATGATGAGTGCTGATGGTATATCCGCTAGAAATCCTATGGTCCTTTTTTACACAGGTGAGGAAGATTCGAAAATGATGGCAGGGCGATTTACTGAAAATGTCTGGGGGATTACAATTGCCTGTGCAGAGTGCCATGATCATAAGTACTACCCTGAGTTGAAGCATAAGAATTTTTGGTCGATGGCGACACTTTTCGAAGGGATGGATAAGCGCTATGTCAAAACGGATAAAGAGTTACGAGCACTCAAGAAGCAAATTGCCAAAAGCTATAAGAATCAATCTGCATTGGGAGAGGAGTACAAAGATGTGTTAGATTGGATTTCCTTGGAAGAGAAAGGTGAAAATATATATGATGAAATGTCTTATGAGCAGAGTCGAGGACAGCAATTAAATATGAAGTTTGAAATGGACCAGATGAGTTCAGATAAAGCTTTGCTAGCACCGCAATTATATATTTTTGAAAAAGAAAGAAGATTGACACACCTAAAACTAGAATATGTGGCTGAGGAAAAAAAATACACAGCTCGACCACGCTTGTTATTTGGCCCAGATAGAGCTTTGCATATAACTAAGAGTGCACGGACCTACTTAGCGGAATGGATGGCCTATAAAAAACCTTTATACTTTTCTAGGGCGACGAGTAATTGGGTGGCTCATTGGTTGATAGGTAGAGGCATAGTTATGCCGGCAAATGATGTTTACGGAGCCAATCACGATAATGGGAAGAGATTGGATGCTTATGCGAAGAAGTTCGTTGAGAGTAAATTTGATTTACATACTTTAGTGAAAAGCTTTCTCATATCAGATATCTATAAGATGTCTTCATCAGAAAAGTCAGATGAAGAGGGTTTTATTTACTTTACTAGTCGAAAAATAAGACATTTGAATGGTGAGCAGGTTTTGAATGTATTAATGAATGACCAAATGAGTCAATTAAAGGAAAAAGAAAATTGGCCATCATTATATTCACTAGAGAGAAAAAAAGAGCAGTACATAGATCAGTTATTCCCAAGTTCATTATCTGATTCAGAAGCTTTTTATCGTGGGACTTTATCTCAAGCACTATTTTTGACGAGTAATGATGCGGCTCTCGATTTTATCGACTCTAAGGCAAGATATTGGTATGAAGAAGCTCAGAAAAAGGATTTTGAACTTTTTATCAATGATTTCTTTATCCATTATTATACGCGTCTACCCACAGAGCGAGAAAAACTGTTTTTTGAAAACAAAATTGATCCTAAACTTAGTTATATGGACTCTGGGATTTTTGAGATGACTTGGACAATTGTAAATTCACCTGAATTCAGAGTCTATTAAATGAAAATTCACTTTAAGGAAGGGAGCTTAAAAGGGAAGACTCTCAGTTTTGATCAAGCTTCCATCGTAATTGGGCGCAGTAGTTCTTGTACACTAGTCATTAATGACCCAAAGTTAAGTGCATGTCATTTGGAATTAAGTCAGCATGACGATGATGTATGGTTGGAGGACTTAGAGAGTCATAATGGTGTTTTTCTAAATGGACAGAGAATTCGACAATCTAGTCGTGTTGAGTTGGGGGATGAAATTACGCTTGCTAGTGAAGTTTTTTCTTTGGTTGAAATTCCTTTAAAAAAGGAAGTCCAAGAAAAAAGCTTACTTTCATTAGAGGATATGGGCTCAGGTAATAAATCTATAGAAGAAGATTGTAAGGATGGGGTAGAATCGATAGGAGCTGAGGATATAAAGATTCCGAAAGCATTAAGTGTGGTGCTTATATGTATCTTTTTCTTAGGGTCTTTAAGTCTTTTTTTTTATGAATCTCCGAGTGATGACTCAGTGAAAGTTGAAAAAGTTCACGATTCTCCCGCTGTGATTAATGATGAAGTGCTTCCAGATGAGCCAGAGAATTTAGAAGAAATAGTCGAGGTAGACTTACTAGAGTTAAATATCAATTCTGATATTCCTGGAGTGAAGCTCGAAATTAATGGGGTGCATCGAGGAGAGTTGCCCCTAAAACTAAAAGATTTAGAAAGTGCTTTTTATTATGTGACCGTTTATAAACGAGCTTACCATAAACAGGAGTTTTTAATAGATCTGCGATCTTCGCAAAGTCTAAATATAGATTTACAGAGGGACGAGAACTATGTAGATTTTCAAACGACTCCCCCAGGGGCAAGCCTAAGTTATAAGGGGGAAGTTTTAGCGAAGAGCCCATCTTTTATTAGAAGAGATCTTTTAAAAGCTAAGCAATTGATCATGAGCTTAGATAATTATTCATCATTCACCGTCGGACTAGATGATCTAGCCTCACATTATGAATTTAATCCAGAGCATTGTTCCTTATCAATAGATTTGCCAGAAGTTGATTGTGAGGTGAACCTAAATGGTAAAGTTATTGATTCGAAGAACTCTTTTATTAAGTTAGAAAAATTAATTGCGGGAGAATACTTCCTGTCTATAAACGTTAAGGGAAGCAAGGTTAAAGAGGAGCATGATCTCATTATCAAAGCAGGTGAAGATAGGCTTATTAAAAGTGGATTTTATGTCATTAGTCATCGCTTGAAATTAAGTTCAGGAGAAGAATACTTTGGTATGTTAGTAGATGAGGGTTTTAAAGGTTTAAACTTCACCTTGGAAACTGGGGAGACTAAATTCTTTGATTCGGCCCAAATTTTATCATGTGAACCATCTTCTGAAGCAGAAAGCCTTGGGATATCTAAAGGTATAAAAGTGGTCAAGAAAAAAATATTGCCTTTAAATGAAAATATCTGGAAACCTAAAAGATATAAGGGGCCAGAAAGGAAGCCAGATATTAAGAAATTTACTCTTAATGAAATTCTATCAGATAAAGAGCAGATGGATTTGTTGAGTTTTTTTGAAAAATATGGGAACACATACTTAGAAGTGAGCGGTGAAGTGACGGCTATTAGTAGTAATGAAGATTGGCATACACTTCGTTTAGCTAATGAGCTTGAGTGTTTCTTTGAAGGTCAGAGTAATGATTTATCTAGATATGGTAAAAACATAGTTGTTCGTGGGTGGTCGCTTGGTGTGAGGGGCCTGGATATGTTGGTGTTGAGTGAATGTGAGTTTGTAGAATGAGAGTGTTAAGTGTTTTATTTTTGTTTGTCGGTATTTACCTGCATGCCGATATAAGGTTTTCGGGTATGGATTTTTCTGCGAAAAATCACTTACATATTCTGCGTTTAGATAACCCTGCTAATTTACCAAAATTCATGCCTCCCTCTAAGATTCGAGAAAATCATTCTAAGGCTTTTAATTTTGATTATGAATTATGCAAAAAACTGTATGTGTTGAAAAAGCAGAAATTAGAAAATCGCCTTGCCTATATTTCGAGACTTGATGAAACCACAGCGAATCAATATGCAGAGTCTTTAACAGGGGAGAACAATAGCTCTACGCTTAAAAAGCTTATCTTAGATATAAAAGTCGAAATAGTGGAAATAGATAAGCAGTTGAAGCAACTAGAACTCTATAAGAAGAAGTATATCATTTCTCCCAAAGCTCATTTAAAGATTATTTATCGCAGGGATTAAAAATTCTGTTTAATATTCTCAGTAAGCATTTTTAGGGCGGCATTACATTCAGAAACACGCTCTTGGAAAACAGCAGAATCAGAACTCGTACCACCTGCAATGTGTTCAGAAGTATCTGCTAAATAATCGCGGATTTTTTGCATCTCCTCTTTGAGGTTAGCAAAATAATTTTTAAAACCATCTACATCAGATTTAGCTTCATCATTCATCATGGTTCTAACAAGGTGATGAGAAGAGATTTTTCTCATGGATTGTAAGGAAGATGAAATACCAGATGGAAGGGGGGTCGTACTGAGGGTTTTATCGGCATAAATTATGCCTATGAGTTCTCTTTCTCCGGCTTCGTTTTTAACTGTGAGAGGTAGGCAAATGACTGTTTTGATATTAAAATTGGCCATTGAGACGGTAGAATTGACTTCTTTGTCAGCGTCTTGGATAAAAACAGAGCCTTGGTTCTCTAATACCTTAGTCATTATTGAGCGAGAAATACTGAAGTCTTCTTCTTCAATAATTGAGAAATCAGAGTTCTTGGCAATGACTTCTTTTACTTTGAGTTGGTCATCTTCACTATTAACTTGGAAAGCATAGGCTCTGTCGAGCTCGGTGATCCTAAGCACAGTATCTATGGCAAATGAAAAGATATCTGCAGATGAGGTTAAGTTGATAACTTCTCTTTTAAAAGCAATAATATGGAGGAGTCGGGAAACCGTAGGATTGATGGCCTTTTCAGCCAATTGTTTCAGAGCAAAATTTTGGCCTTCGGAAAATGATTCATGACCATTGAAATAGGTAATCGTAAGTTCTTCGTCACCAATTTTTAAAGTTGATCCATCATTTAGAGCCTGTTTCATATTGGGACGAACTTGTTGACCACCAATAAAGATTGGAGTAGCTGCCTTTGGTAGCGTAAGGTAAAATAAGCCTTTCACAAAGTCCAGTTTACAGTGATGGTCTTGGATCTTGTTAGTTGGTATTAATACATCATCAGCAGGAGCAGCACCAAGGTAAAGGCTTTTAGGAAATAAGGCCCACAAAAAATCTTTAGGAAAAGACCCTTGGCCATTAGAAATTAATGCAGCCGCAGCTCCCACTTTTTTGCATTTAGCGCAGTGGGTTTGAGCAATTGGATTGCTGAATCCACACGAAAAACAGTTGTACGATTCCATTGTTATAGTATTCTCCCTTAGTGATCTCTGTGACCTATAGAACTGCTGATCATTTTATCTTAAAATTTTAGAAGTACAATTGGCAAGTGAGTAGATGAAGTTTTTTTTAAGAATAATTTATTATATTTTCTCATTATTACCTGATTTTTTATTATACAGTTTAGCAAAAGTGCTGGGCTTACTACTTTTGCATGTATTTCGTTTTCGTAGAAAAATTGTCATTTTCAATTTAAACTTAGTTTATGGTCAAGGTGTTTGGGATAAATCTTTGTTAAAACAGATATATTTTCATTTTGGACTGACAGCAGTTGAGCTCTTGCAACAGCCTGTGCGAAGCTCAGCTAAATTGTTAGAGAAAGTTAGTTCAAAAAATGACGAGATTTATCGAGATGCAATAAATGCAGGAAAGGGAGTTCTGATTTTGACGGGTCATTATGCTAACTGGGAAAAGTGTATTTTGAAGGTAGTTGAATTTGGTAATCCTGTTAGCGTTGTTATTAAAGATGTAAAAGGTTTAGAAAAAGGGTACTTTTCAGAGACCTTCAGAGCTCCACATAAAGTCATATGTCTTGAAAAAGATGGTCGTGCCATGATGTCTTTATTTAAAGCTCTGAGGCGTGGTGAAACGGTTGCTATGGTGATGGATCAAAACTCTAAACGCTCGGAAGCCTGTTTTGTTAACTTTATGGGCGAATTGTGTTCAACTTATGCATCTCCTTTGCTTGTGGCTGCTAGGACAGGAGCCACAGTTGTTCCTACTACAGCCTATAGAAATGAAAAAATGTTGTCGCAGACAGTTCAGTTTCACGAAGCGATGAGTTTTTCTAAGGATGAAGCTGGGGAAGAATCCATACAAAAAAATACCCAAAAAGTTATGGATGTTTTAGGTCAGGCCTTGTATGATCACCCAGCTTACTGGATATGGATGCATAAGCGTTGGAAAACTCGTCCCTTAGAGGAGAAAAGCAATGGCTTAAAGGTCGACTATTCAGCGACGGCTCCACCTACTCCTAAATAGATGTTTGTATTTGGTGTGGGTTGCCAGTTGAGCCAAGAATCAAGATTGTAGTATGAATTGTTGTCCCAGTTATATCTTTTATCACTTTTGACTTCGGCTCTTTCGACTCCCATGCCCCAGGTTAGGTTGGGTTGAAGTTTTTCGGAATAGGTAAAGCCTTGAGCGTAGCCTGAGCTATCTCCACCCCAAAATCGAGTATGTAAAGTCAGTCTATAAGAATCTCTTCCGACTAAAGAATGAAGAAATTGTATATCATCTTCAGTGTAGTAATCGGTTAAATATGAGTTGTAGATGTTTTGATCTTCAACCGAGCGTTCTGAGTAGCTTTTACTCTTACTTAAAGATGCTGTGTATAGGTTACTTAACCATTCTTTTTGTGAGGAAGTTTGAGTGTAAAAAGAAGAGGGGATCTCGAGTCGAAGCTGTTTAGCAGATAAGTAGTCTAGGCTAGGGTCTGGACTAATGGCTAATAGACTGAGATATAAGAGTGGCATACAAGCAAAGTAATTCCCTTTTTTTAAAAGGTAAAAGCAAACTGATAAAAAGTACAGCCTTAATCAATTTGGAAAAATTTTTGCGCCGACTTAAAAAGTTCTTTAGATGGGAGATAGAAAAAGTGACTATGATAACAAATCTCCTTATTATACAGCAAGGGTTGTCCATTAATATCACGTAAGCCTTCGCCGAGTGATTGTAATAGGCAGTCTGGTGCAGCGGTGTCCCATTCTGCGATCTTGTTGATGTGAATGTAATAGTCTGCTTTACCTTGGAGGATTCTACAAGCTTTTACCCCCGCAGAACCACAACGAAAACTTGTGAGTCCTTCTTGTTCGGCAAATTTGAATATTTGTGATGTGGCACGAGACTTTGAGACAATGAGTCGATTGCCCATGGCGTTTACGTTATTGAGTTTTTTCTGATGCCCTGTGATTAAATCTAATTCTTGCAAGGGGAGGCCGGGTCCACCAAGATAGGATTTATGTTCCTGTGGAATGCTTACACACGCGTAGAAAGGTTTATTATTGCGGAGTATGCAGATCATGACGCAAAACTCGGGGCTCAGGGCAATGAACTCGCTAGTACCATCTATGGGGTCAATAACCCATGTATATTCACAATCTAGACGTTTGTGGTCATCTGGGCTTTCTTCGCTTAGGAGAGCGTCTTCTGGGAAGTGTGTACTGATTTGGGAAATAATGTAATCATTGACTTTGATATCTGCTTCAGATACGAAAGATTGATCAAGTTTTTGCCAAGTTTTAGTATTTTCACTAAAGTGATCATTACAAATTTTAGAAGATCTCTGGGAGAGACTCTGTAATAATTGAATTCTGGGATCCATAAACTACCGAAGAAAAATGGTTGCGGGGGCAGGATTCGAACCTACGACCTTCAGGTTATGAGCCTGACAAGCTACCTGACTGCTCCACCCCGCGACCTTAAAAGAAAATATATAAAATGGTTGCGGGGGCAGGATTCGAACCTACGACCTTCAGGTTATGAGCCTGACAAGCTACCTGACTGCTCCACCCCGCGACCTTAAAATATAAAAATGGTTGCGGGGGCAGGATTCGAACCTACGACCTTCAGGTTATGAGCCTGACAAGCTACCTGACTGCTCCACCCCGCGACCTTAAAAAGTGGGTGTTTGCTGTGGTGGTGACCACTCGCAAATAATTGAGGCTTTTAGTTATACCCCGAGATCAAAAGACTTCAAGAGTATCTTAGAAGGAAAGTTAAGATTTTCCTGCTAAAACTTTATTGTACAGGGTGTCTCGCTGTACTGGAGTGAAGCCAGCTTCGCGAATCATACTACGTAGACCTTCGGCACTTGTTTTGTTGATAAAGCCAGTTTCAGCGTGAACGTTTTCTTCGAAGAGAGTTCCACCAAAGTCATCAGCACCATATGATAATGACTTTACGCCAGTGTCTTTACCTTCACTAAACCAAGATGCTTGTATATGGTCAAAGTTGTCTAAGTAGAGACGCGAAAAGGCAAGGATTCTATAGTAATCATCGGGAGTGCTTTCACGTGTAACTTTTTTTCCTAAAAGAGTGTTATCTTTCTTATATGTCCACGGAACGAAGGCAGTAAAACCTCCTGTGCGGTCTTGGATGTCGCGAATGGCCTGTAAGTGAATCAAGATATCTTCGGCTTCTTCTCGGTGGCCGTACATCATTGTTGCTGTCGATTTCATGCCGACTTCATGAGCCACTTCATGAATATGTAACCAACGGTCAACCTTGTGTTTCTTCGGAGAAATACGATTACGAACTTTTTGCGAAAGAATTTCTGCACCTCCACCAGGAAGTGAGAGTTGACCAACATCATACATTTTTTGCAAAACTTCACGGACATCAATATTTTCTACTTCAGCGATGTTATCAATTTCTGGTGCCGACCAAAAATGAGGGATAATTCCAGGGAATTCTGCTACAGTCATTTTGATAATATCTAAATAATAGTCGAGTTTCAAGTCGGGGTGGAGACCACCTTGGAGTAAAACAGTGGTCGCATCAAGAGCTGCTGCGTCCTTCATCATATTGCGAACATCTTCTAAGCTACGTACGTAAACTTCTTCATCTTCTGGCTTACGATAAAAAGCGCAAAACAGACAATCAGCCGTACAAGCATTTGTGTAGTTGGGGTTTGAGTCAATAACGTAAGTGACTTCACTTGCAGGATTGATTTTATTACGTTGTTCCACTGCCATTTTTTGAAGGTCAAAAAGGTCAGCGTTTTTGAAGAGCTCTAAGCCTTCTTCAAAACTCAATCTTTGAAAACTCATTTGCTAAGTCCTAGGTTTAATTTTTTAATAAGCCAAAAATAGTCCCATTTTCTTTAAATTCATCACATTCATTTAAGATTAAAAGCGATAAAAAAAAATATAAAACTAGCATAGCGCTTTTTGAGGTTTAAAGTGGCCACAATTAAATACCATATGAGTCTTCATTTTGTCAATTTTTCCAGAGCATTTTAGTTTTTTAGATGGGCGCGATTTTGAACGGCGCCCGCAGCAAGAGACGATGGCTAGTAAGGTTTATTACTCCCTGTCAGAAGGTTTAAATTTATGCGTGGAAGCTCCTACTGGAGTAGGGAAAAGTATTGCTTATCTTTTACCTGCGGTAAAATGGCATCGACAAACTGAGCAAACTAAACCAATAATCATTACGACTCACACCAAGCATCTACAAGAACAGCTTCTCAAAAAGGATGTGCCGGCGGTACAGTTAATGCTCGGGGATGATTTTAATGCGGTTATTGGTATGGGAAGAGGGAATTATATTTGCACTCGTAGAATGAATGCTGCCGCAGCGGGGAGTCCAGATTTTTTACCTGACGAGAGTATGATTCCAGAAGTTTTTCGCATTAAATCATGGGCTAGCACAAGTGAGAATGGCGCTAAAACTGAATTGCCTTTTGCAGTCGATAATGGCGCGTGGGGGACAGTTAATGCAGAAGAAGGCAATTGTTTGAATCAACGTTGTCCTCATTTTAAACCCTGTTTTTTTCAGAAGTCGCGACGAGCGCTCTATAATGCCGATGTGATTATCGTTAATCATGCCCTATTTTTTGCGGACCTCGCAATCAAAGCGGAGACTGGCGACGAGCAAGCCGGGATTTTACCTTCCGCTTCCGCCATTATTGTTGATGAATGTCATACAGTTGAGGACGTGGCGGCAGTTCATTTAGGTATTCGCTTGTCAGCAGGAACCTTTTTGTACCAACTAAGACGTATTTATAATAAACGTAGTAAACGAGGAGCGATAAGCACTGTTAGTGATGATAGAGGCCGTCATTTAGCGGCTCGTATGCATGATGAGGTCCGTGATTTTTTTCAGAGTCTTCATTCTTGGTTACCGGATGAAAGTAAAACGCATAGAATTCATGAGCCTGTAGTTAAAGAAAACCCTTTAGCCGAAGGCTTGACTCAGCTTTGTGGTTTATTGGAAGTTTATGCCGATGAAGAAGAGGGCAATGTAGAAAAAGAGACTGAATTGCGTTCATTGTCGAGACGCTTACTAAAGCTCACTGATAGTCTCTCTTTTTTCTTACGAGCGAGTTCTGAAGAACATGTATTCTGGTTTGAGAAAAGCACTAAACATTTATCGATGCATGCAGCGGCCATTGATGTGGCCCCCATTTTAAACGACTTACTTTTTCGTTCAAAAATACCTGTGGTGACGACGAGCGCGACCCTCGCAGTAAGTGAAAAACTTAATTATTATCGTAGTCGTGTCGGCATGAATGAAGCTTTAGATATGATTCTAGATAGTCCTTTTGACTTTAAAAACCAAATGAAAGTCTTTGCGGCCCAAACTTTGCCTTCGCCTAAAGACAATGATTATGAAAAAGAAGCAATCACTTGGTTGCGCTACTTTATTCACATGTCGACGGGTGGGGCATTTGTCTTATTTACTTCCTTTTCGCAAATGAAACGTATAGCGGATGCCGTTCGTCCCTTTATGAATGAGATGGGACTCAAGCTTTTTGTTCAAGGCGAGGCGGCGTCCTCAGCTATTTTACTTCAAGCTTTTAAAGAAGATAATAATTCGGTTCTATTTGGAACAGATACTTTTTGGACGGGTGTCGATGTGCCGGGGGAGTCTTTACGCAATGTCATTATTATGCGCATCCCTTTTGCCGTTCCTGATCACCCGCTCATTGCGGCGCGTTGTGAACATTTGGAGAAAACTGGAGGGAAAGCCTTTTTTGATTTCTCAGTTCCTGAAGCTCAACTCAAATTACGTCAAGGGATAGGACGCCTTATTCGTTCGGCAAAAGATCGCGGTATCGTCGTTTTGATGGATAGCCGCGTCAGCAATACGAATTATGGGGCAAAATTCCTTCGAGCAATGCCCGAAGGATGTGAAATCGAACACTTCTAATTCTATTCGACTGTAACTGATTTTGCTAAGTTTTTAGGTTGGTCAATGGGACAGCCTCTCAAGTCCGCAATATGGAAAGAGAAGAGTTGTAGTGCCACAGCAGCTAATACTGGAGCCGTCGTTGGGTGAGCCTGGGGGATAACTATTGAATCATCTGCAGGAGTCTCAATGCCCTCACTCACAACTGCAATTACGGGAGATTTGCGAGAAGAGCATTCTCTAATATTTGACACAATCTTTTGCGAAGAATCTTTATTTGTACAGATGGCTACCACAGGAACTTTTTCATCGAGAAGAGCCAAAGGGCCGTGTTTAAGTTCAGCTGCGTGATAACCTTCGGCGTGGATGTATGAGATTTCTTTAACTTTCAAGGCTCCCTCAAGTGCTACGGGGTATTGATAGCCACGCCCAATGAAGAACATACTGTGAACATCGGTGTATTTTTCAGTAATAGTTCTAATAGAATCAGAGAGTTTTAAAACTTCTTCAATCTGCTCAGGAAGTTTATCAATAGCTTCGAGTATGTCTGCAGCATGGCTACGATCTAAGCGCTTGGTACGACCAAGTAAAACAGCCAGTTGTAAGAGGACGGAAACTTGAGTCGTAAATGCCTTCGTCGACGCAACTGAAATTTCAGGTCCTGCATGCAGGTAAACACCTCGTCCTGCTTCACGAGCAATGGTTGAACCTACGGCATTACAGATGGCAATGAGGTCAGCGCCTTTTCGTTTAGCTTCATGAACAGCAGCTAAAGTATCGGCTGTTTCACCAGATTGACTCAGGGCAATTGCCAAGGTGTTTTTTTCAATGATTGGATTGCGATATCTGAAGTCAGCGGCTTGTGTTACTTGGCAGGGGATTCCAACTAAGTCTTCAAAGAAATACTGACCTAAAAGTGCCGCATTGAGAGATGTGCCACAAGCAAAAAGTTGTATGCGATCAATGGAGGCGAGTTCCTTGGGGTTCATGTGCAAGCCACCAAGAGAAGTGGTGGCATTTTCGAAATCTAAGTGACCACGTACTGAATTTCTTACCGCTCTAGGTTGATCGTGAATTTCTTTCATCATGAAAGTGGAGTAACCGCCTTTTTGAGCTTCTTCAGCAGTGTGCGTGATTTTTTCTTCGTTGCGTTGGACTGATTTTAAGCTAAGGTCATGAAAGCTGATGCCAGATTTATTGACTATCGCTAAGTCACCGTCATTCAGATAGACAACTCTATCTGTGTGTTGAACAATTGCATTGATGTCAGAAGCGATGATAACTTCATCTTTGCACAAACCAATAACAATGGGGCTACCGAAGCGTGCCGTTATAATTGTGTCTGGTTCATCTTTGGAAATCACGGCGATGCCATAGGCACCTTCGACTTTTGCTAAAGCTTCCGAAACAGCTTTTTTGAGGTCTTTTTCATAATGAGCTTCGATAAGATGCGCAAGGATTTCTGTGTCGGTCTCAGATTTGAATACATGGCCCTGCGCAAGTAAATCATTTTTTAATTCTTGGTAGTTTTCGATAATTCCGTTATGTACTAGAGCGATGCGAGAATTTTGACCTAAATGAGGATGAGCGTTATTTTCGGTAGGTCCACCATGTGTAGCCCAGCGCGTATGAGCAATACCACAATGTAACTGACTAGTATCCGCGAGTTGCGAATCATCATCAATGCGTTGCGCTAAACTCGATACTTTACCTGCAGCTTTAACAGTATAGATATCGTCTTCTTTTAAGACACTAATGCCAGCGGAGTCATAACCGCGATATTCTAATCGTTCTAAGCCATTAATTAGTACTTCTAAGGGGTTCTTTTCACCTGCATATGCGATGATTCCACACATAAAATATTCCTATAAAAAATTTGATTTGTCCATATTACAACGGCTTTCGTATTTTTCATTATAGAGTTTATCTAAAAACAGTGAGAACAATGATTTTAATTAGTCATTCTTTTCAGTGTAAAGTGCTTCGAAAGTAATTGGATTTCATCTGGCTTTAAATATGAATCTTGATAGACGATAGTTTGAACCCCAGTGCTTTTAAGTATCTCAATTCTATTCATTTGAATTTCATTGAGCCGGCATGCAGAAATGTTGAGCGTTTTTAAAGGGATGTCTTTGATTTGGATGAACTCAAAAAATGCAGTATTGGATATGTCCAAATAATCAAAATCAAGTTCACTAAGGATATTGACTTTGTAGGGCTCAACTATGAAGCGGCTAATAGGAAGATTTGCTAAGTTGACTTTCCCACCAATAAGAAAGTCATATTTATTGTTTAGTTTTGTCTTATCCCAAATTTTATTATTATAAAAAACCATAATTTTTGCTAATAAGATGGAGCCTTCGATATCCTGTTTTCGATGAGCATTGAACTTAACATGTTTGTGATACATGGCTTTAACTAGTTCATATTGACTATTGCTAAATTGCAGGAAAATCTCAGCTAGCTGACTGTCGCTTAATGCTTGAGAATCCTGCTTTAATTCTTTTGCCCAAAGACTGAGTTCTATAAATTTAGATAAATTGTTTTGCGATTCGATTTCGGCGAAAGTTTTTGAGGCCTCATGAAATTCTTGCAAAACAAAATGTAAGAGTGCTTTTTTTTGTAAAATCTTTTTTCTTTTTTTAGGGCTGTGCTGCTTTTTTAGAGCGTCGTTTAAAAGGTATATCTTTCTTTTAGCACTACTTAGGTCATCACTATCGGCGATTTCGTGGGTAAGCTCAAGGATATCTTCAGTTAGTAAGGCATTTTGTTTATGAGCAACTTTGAGTTCTAATAAATTTTGTTCCGCCTTTTGCCTTTCTTGTAAAGCAGTTTGCTTAGCTTTTATGGCAAGATTGCGTTCTTCGCGGATGCGTTGTAAAGACTGGCTCGCAATGAAAGCAATGATTAAGAGTATAAAAAGAATAAGACTTAGTGTTTTATACTGCCGACGTATAAGCAACTGTAAGTGAACCCAGAAACTCGCGTCTTCTGCGAGCGTCGCAAAACCTTTTTGATATTTGTGGATGTCTAATTTTAAACTATTGACGGAGGTGTAGCGCTGGTCGGGTTTAGGGTGTAAACATTTTTTCAAAATAGCTTTGAGCGCGCGAGGGGTATTATTTTTAGGGTCAATTTCTTGAACTGTTGCAGATTTTGTTTTTTCTATGAGGGTGGTGATCTCATGACCTTGAATAGGTGCTTCTTGGGTAAGTAGAAAATACAGGATGCCTCCAAGCGCATAGATGTCAGTTCTTTCATCTTTTGTTTCATAAGCATGAGCTTGTTCAGGGGCCATGTAGCCAGGAGTGCCTTTGATTTGTCCTTGTAAAGTCATGTGATTGATAATGTTGGGGTCAAGCTGTGTTTGAGCTTCTGCTTGAACTTCGGCTTCTTCATCTTGTTGGAGCAAGCGTGCGATACCCCAGTCACAAACCGTTACTTGACCAAAAGAGCCAATGTAGATGTTTTCTGGTTTTAAGTCTAGGTGTAAAATCGAATGGCTGTGAGCATAGGAGATGGCATCGCATATTTTTAAAAAGATATCAAAGTCTAAATCTTTTTGTTTGTTTTGCTTGAGGTATTTTTTGAGAGTTTGCCCTTCTAATAGTTCCATCGTGAAATACGGAGACTTATGCTCATCAATTCCAACATCATAAATGGTGATGATGTTGGGGTGCTGCAGGGAAGCAGTGAGCCGGGCTTCGCGTAAGAACTGTTCAATAGTTTCGGCATTTGAATCGCGTTTGAGTCTCGCTAAAGCAATGATGCGTTCGGCTTTTAAATCTTTTGCCCGATAAATTTTCTTCATGCCTCCTTGATCTAAGGGGCCTAGGATTTCATAAAACTCATCTAGCTGTTTGATTTCGTTTTGGATGGGGTAGGCCGATTCTAATTCATGTTCATTTAATTCAGCATCAAAAAACTCACTCAGACTATCGTCAATATGAGTAAAAAAGTCTTCGTCTCGATTGTCTTTAGAAGAATCCACGGGGCACCATTAATGAGATTTAAGTGAGATATAATTAAGAAATCCTTTTCAAATTAGGCTACTTACTTTATTTTGTAAAATGAAAGATGATTATTCCACGAGTTATACCTTATTAAATCGAGCCTGTGCCGAAAACGATGCTATGGCTTGGGAAGAACTTATTGGTTTTTATAAGCAATACATCTATGTGATTATTCGCTCAATGAACATCGCAAAAAGTGACGCAGAAGACGTCCAGCAACAAGTTCTAGTTCAACTTTGGAAGTACTTGCCCACCTTTGATAAAAATCGTCAAGGAACAAAGTTTAGGTATTGGCTCTCTCGAGTTACAAGAAACCAAACGATAAATTTCATTAGAAAACAAAAATCTTACGAAAAGAGAATCGATCAAGCAAAAAACTTTAATGAAGTTGATATGCTTGAAGAGGCGACGGAGTCAGAGCGAGAAGAGGAGGATAAAAAAGAGTGGGAACTTTTTATCTCAAATAAAGCTATGGATAATATCCGCTCTCACTTTAGTGACAAAGCTTTAAAAGCTTTTTCTTTAGCTCGCAAGGGTGTGCCCACCAATGAAATAGCCACAGAGATTAAGGTTAGTCATGATTCGGTATATAAATACATCAGCCGTGTAAAGCTCAAGCTCATAGAAGAAATCAAACACTTACGTAAAGAATTAGACTTCTAGTATTTGTGTTTTTTAGTTTCATATACTACTATTTAATTATTAATTAATTGTGTAAAATAGGTTTTTATATGAAACTTCTCATTTTGTTACTTGTTCCTTTTTGTGTATTGGCTGAAACTAGCGATTTATCATTCAAAGAACTGTTTAATGGTAAAGACCTTTCTGGTTGGGTAAATGTGAATACCGCTGAAGACACTTGGTCAGTTAAAGATGGCTTGTTGATATGTAGTGGAAAACCCATTGGAGTCATGCGAAGTGATAAGCAGTACGAAAATTTCATTCTCGAAATTGAATGGCGCCATATGAAAGCAGGGGGGAATTCCGGGGTATTTATTTGGAGCGAAGGTAAAGGCTATAAAAATAAACCCTTACCCAAAGGAGTAGAAGTTCAAATGTTGGAACTTCAATGGTCTAAAATTCATAAAAGAACTGATGCCTATGTTAGTGGAGAGCTCTTTGGTAGCATGGGTTTAAAAACGGTGCCAGATAATCCACGTGGAACGCGAAGTATGGGCTTAGAGATGCGTTGTAAAGGAGTTGGTGAATGGAACCGCTACACAGTTGTGGCTGTTGACGGTGTGGTGAAATTAGCTATCAACGGGAAGTTTGTAAATGGCTTGAGTCATTGTGAGATCAAGAAAGGCTACTTGTGTTTGGAAGCAGAAGGCAGTGAGATTCACTTTCGTAAAATACGGATAATGGAACTAGAGCCTGGAATAACACAAGAAGAGCAAAAAGCCCCCAAAGTGAATTAAGTATGCTTGGTTAAAATTCCCTAAGTACATTTTAAGTGCTAAAGTAATAAGCTTTAGATATAAAAAATATATAGGCGGGAATAATGAAAGCAGTTGGATACAAGAAGGCAGGTGGGATTGATCAAAAAGAAGCTTTATTGGATATTGAAATAGAGCTTCCTGTGGCCGAAGGCTATGATCTCTTAGTAGAAGTTAAAGCGATTTCGGTAAATCCAGTAGACTATAAGATCCGGCAAAATCGCTCATCTGAGAATGGAGAATGGCAAATAATTGGCTGGGATGCTTCAGGAATCGTCAAAGCAGTCGGCGATAAAGTTAGTCATTTTCGTCCCGGTGATAAAGTTTGGTATGCGGGGGATTTAACTCGATCTGGAAGTAATTCACAATATCAATTAGTGGATGAGAGAATTGTTGGAAAAATGCCCGAGACCTTGAGTTTTTCCGAAGCGGCAGCAATGCCATTGACAACTTTGACTGCTTGGGAAATGCTTTTTGATCGACTACAGGTCGAGAAAGAAAATTCAAATAAAAGTATTCTGATCATTGGTGCGGCTGGTGGCGTTGGCTCGATAATGGTACAGCTGATTCAAAAATTGACTAAGTTGAATTTAGTGGCAACGGCTTCTCGACCAGAAACAAGGGCGTGGTTAGAGGACTTAGGTGTAAAAAATATTATTAATCATCGCAATAAATTGAGTGATGAATTTCTTAATAAACAAATTTTAGAAGTCGATTATGTAGTGAGTTTGAACCGTACGGATCTTCATTTTTCAGAAATAGTCAAGGTCATTAAGCCACAAGGTAAATTTGGTTTAATAGATGACCCCAGTGAATTAGATGTGAAGCTTCTTAAGCAAAAGTCAGTGTCACTGCATTGGGAATTTATGTACACACGCTCAATGTTTAATACCGATGATATTCTCGAACAACATAATATCTTGTCAGAGGTCTCTCGATTAATTGATCAGGGTGTAATCCAAAGTACTTTGGGTGAGCATTTTGGTAAGATCAATGCAGAAAATTTGCGTAGAGCGCACAAGTTATTAGAGTCAGGTAAGTCGAAAGGGAAAATTGCTTTAGAATCCTTTGAGTAGCCTAATCAGTAGAGACGCTTTTACTAAGTGAGAACGTCCAAGTTTATTGTAGAGGAAATTGTTCCGTAATAACGGTTTCCGGCTTTTTATCTGCTTGATCACTACTCAGTGAAGCAATAAGGATAATGATAAAAACAAAAAAAGCGGTGCACAAACAAGTGAATAGTCCCACTGCCATAAGAAAGTATTGGACGATTTTCTTTAAGTCAAAAGAGCTTTCAGGGCTCTTGAATTTCACTAGCGGTTTTGGCTCTTGATGATTCATGGTTAATTCAATCTTATGTGCAATTAGTTATGATTTTAATGATAATAGATCTTTTCTCTAATCTCTGCAAGTTTACTTGATAAGCGATTTTAAAGTTTAGAAGTGCTCTGGGGCAGATTCGAACTGCCGACCTTGAACTTAGGAGGTTCCTGCTCTATCCAGCTGAGCTACCAGAGCAAAAATTAGAGAGTCTTGTTTTTAAGGCGCTGTAGTGCGCGGTCATTATCGCGTTTCTTAATAGTATCGCGTTTATCAACGGTGTTTTTACCTCGACAAAGACCTAGGGCAATCTTGATTTTTCCGCGCTTTAGATGTACGCCCAAAGGAATGACCGAGAGTCCTTTTTGTTCAACCTCACGCATGAGTTTGCGGATTTCGCGTTTGTGGAGCAATAAACGACGTTTGCGTTTGGGTTCGTGATTGTTGCGATTTCCTTGTTCATAGGTAGAGATATGAGACTCGCGCATATAAGCTTCGCCTTGTTCAAAAGCAACAAAGGCTTCTCCAATAGAAATCGCTTTATTACGACAGGATTTGACTTCAGTACCTTGAAGTTCAATTCCAGCTTCGTATTTCTCTATAACTTCGTAATTGAAACGAGCTTTTCTGTTAGTGGCGATTTCCATTTTGATCCTTTAAAAAATTTGCGCTAATATAGGTAAGCTTGTGAATGGGTCAAGTTCTGCTTGATTCACCGAGAGTAAGAAAGGAGTGAGTTCAAGCTCAATGCAATGATTAAATTAGTCCTGTAAAACGAGTGCCGGGCTTTTCCACAATGATATACTAGTCTTTTTATTATTTATACAGCCCTTGCCATAGGTGATGTAGAGTTCTTTGTCGGCATACTTATAGATATACTGACGTTTTACTTTGGAATCTTCTTTTTGGCCACAAATAAATTCAGCGCCATCAGGGATTTGTGCTGGATTGATCTTTGCGGGGAAGAGGCCGCGCTCTGGAGAGAAACCAGCAAGGAACCAGGCTTGGGCTAAATCAAATAGCGCATCTGTTTCATCTATTTTCTTGAGATAGTCATAAAGTAGACGGAAACGTTTTTCTGGGTTCAAAGGTTGAGCAAAGGCATCCTGGGAGCGCATGTGGTCATGGAACTCTTCAAAAAAACTTAGCTTGCGTTTTATCGCATTGATAAGCACAATCTGTAAAGGTTGATAGTTATAATACCAATCGATTAGTCGCGACCATTCAGCAACTTGTGTGAGTTCATCATAATTCATTGTCGCGGTACGCAGAACTTCATAGGGCGGCGTGGGTGCTGCAACAATTTCCTTGTATTCACACATTGGGGTGCCAGGTAAGAGTTTTAAATTTTCTAATTGAATTTCAGCGGGTTCAAGAGCGATAAGTGCCAAAAGGTCATTAAGCTGACTTTCTCGTGTCGCACCCGGGAGGCCACCAATTAGGTCTCCGTGGATTTCGACATTCTCCAAATCACAAAGGATTTGTAAACCTTTTACCGTGCGATCCATAGGACTGCGGCGTTGTACAGTATCATAAGTGTCTTGAGAAAAAGTTTGCAGCCCAGTTTCAATATGCATTTGTCCTTTGGGCATTTGTTTAAGCTCGTGCAAGAACTCATCGGTAACTAATGCGGGATCAACTTCACAGTGAAAACGCAGTTGGGGGAATTCTTCCCGAAACATCTGCATGAGTTTGAGTGTTCGGCTACTCTTAATATTGAAAGTTCGATCTAAAATTCGAACCTCGGTAGTGCCAATCTTGGCGATTTTCTGTAAGTGTTTACGAACATCGTCTAATGGGATGAAACGTAAAACAGTATCTAAGCTAGAAGTACAAAAGGAGCATCGATTAGGGCAACCACGTGAAGTCTCGTATTGTACAAAAGGACGACGCTCGTCAAACAGGTCACTGTAATGTGGGACAATGTCTTCCATCTTAGCGAGAGTAGCTTTGGCATTATCACGGTAGCGACCCTCATCATCGATCCAGCAGAGACCATTGATGTAACCATAGCCTTTACCTTCAAATACTTCTTTTAAGGGGATTTCGCCTTCGCCACGAACAATGACATCGATCCAGGGATATTTGCGCAGTATGGCTTCGTTATCGCCAAGGAATTCTGGCCCACCTAAAATCACTTTAACTTGAGGATTGATGAGAACGTAGCGTGAAAGGATTTCGTAGAGTTCTTTACAGGAGAAAATATAGGCTGAGGCCAAAATCATTTCAGGATTACTATGATTAAGACGGTGTAAGACGCGTTCAGTTTTTTCTTTGATGGCACACTCCACTAAAGTCCATTCATGAGCTTTTTCGGGATCGGCGTAGCCTCTCAAAATGGGGTAGGCCATTGAGGTGTGAGAAAAAGAGCTGTTAACTGACAAAAAAGTAATGCGCATAAGTAATAATTATTTTTTAGATCATAATGGGAAAGAATTAAATTATGTCAAGCTGAAAGTAAAAAATGTCGAGCTCGAGAGCTTCAATTTTTCTTTTTTAGTGCAAGCTGAAAATAAACGAAAGGAATGATTAGGGGATATAGGTAAGAGAGCTTGGGACTGAGTAAAATTTTTCTCATAACTTCAACACTAGGTCTTAAGAAAATATAGCAATTGCAGCTGATTTTTTTTCTAACTGAGTCGTGATTCGAAGCCGAGTACAGCATGAAGTTAAGAGATTTCTTAAACCATGAGACGTCTTTTTCACGGAAGGGTTTTAGGGGATGGCTATCTTCATTTAATATATGATCGTTTTGCCAATTTGGAGGCAGGATCTTGCTGATAGCGTTAGGTGTCTTTATTTCGGGATCGATCGCGAGAATAGATGTAAAGGTTTTACTTAGTACTCTTTGTAAATCAAATTCTTTGCTGAGTTGAGCAATTAAATTCCAGTCTAGCGTATTTTTTTGGCTTAAAGTGAGCAAGTCGAGTAAATGACAGAGACGACGTTGAGGAGATTTAATTCGGTGGCAGGCTAATAGTAAAAAAGTAAATTCTGCTTGCATGACTGTAAAGTCATGATTTTGAAACTCGTAAACTTGAGCGTGTTTGATGCAATCAACAAAAGAAAAGTTGAGCCCGGTCCGTGGATGGTTTGGACGCCAATGAAGATCAATAGTAATCTGTTTTTCTTCATTAAACCATTCGATTTCAGAATCTGCTTTTACAAAAACCTCTTTGCCCCAGAGTTCTGGATCCCGACTTATCTTGTAGCCAAGTTCAGTGAGTAATTCACCTACTTGTAGAAGTTTATTGGGAGGGACAATAATATCCAGATCACAGGATTCGCGAATGGAAAAATCACCATAGATTTTTTGAGAGAGGAGTCCACCTTTGTAAAAAAGAATATCAATACCCGCATTATCGAAAGCGTGATTAATAGTTTGAGCTTCACGTAGAAAAGCAAGGTTGCGAAAAGTCCATTGTTTACGATGCTCTTTGAGATAGGATTTGAAGCCTTCGGGGAGGTGAGGGTTTGCTTTAAGAAGTTCGTAAAGCTGAGGACGAATGCGGTGGTATGTACATAAACTTTTGAGTTTATCTAAGTCAAAAGGGTGGTTAAAGTCGTAAGTTTGCGGACTTCGCAAACAATTTAAAAGCACACTTTCTTCATTTGATTCACTTTCAATCATGCATCCACTCAATTTGTTTCTATAGTTTAATCAGTTTAAGAAGTGAATTCAATGGCGAGAAGAATTCTAAGCAGCTTAAGGAGAGAAATCAGCAATGATTTCAAGTTCACCTTTTAGGTAATGAGCAGTATGAGCACTGCTAATAGGGATCTCATCTAACTTGAGGCGGGCCATCAACAGGGCGCGACTTTCGTAAATTTCCTCACGAGTTTCGCCACTCTTGATCAAATAAAAGGCTTGGCGATGAGGAAGGGCAGGAACTTTAGCTTTACTACTTTTGGCAGAAGCCTTTTTCTTACTACTAGCTTTTTGTGAAGAAGGTAAATCAACAGGAACAGGAGGGATCTTAAATTTACCTTCACTTAAACTAGCGATCTCACTTTCAGCACGATATATAGACGCAAAGAGTTCCTGCCTCTGGAGAAGCAGTTCTTGTAATCGTATGTGATCAGTGGGATTCATGGAATTAATGAGCTGTGTTTATTCAGCACTGTCCTCGTTTTTTGGAGTTTCTTCAGGTTCTTCTTCATCTGTTTCTGCAGGAGCATCATCCTGAGCTGTTTCAGAAGGATCAATTTTTGCGCTTTTAGCAGGTGCTTTTTTCTTGGGGGACTTGCCTCCAAAAGCGACGTCGAATTCAGGTGCATCAAATTCAAAGGTGCCTTCGTCACCAACAACATTGTTGACTTGTTCTTCGAGTTCGGCAATTTTACGGTAAGCTTCGTGACGTAAAACGAGTAATTCATCAATTTTACTACGGGCTTCTAGGGCGGCGCGTAGGGTGTCGGTATCGGCGCCAGTGACTAGGTCAATGAAACTGAGGGCTTTTTTAGCCATGGTTAATCTCCTGTGTTGTTGTTGATTGGGGGCTGAGTTCCTTTGAACTCAAGGCAAATTCACGGATGCTTGGAATGGGGTCTTCAAGGAGTTCTTGAGCAAGAAGACCGGGAAGTTCGGGGCATTTAAAACCGCGCTTTGCTAAAATATAAATGAGTAGGCGATCGCTATCCGAAAAAAGTTGAGCCACTTGTTGGGGCTGAAGATCGGCATAGAGCGCTAATGTATATAAAATTTCTTTATTTGCACGTGATAGAGTGCGTATAATATCGGGGTGATTGTCGGAAACGAAAATCAACTTTTTGGCTACGTCGGCTTGAGCATTTTCTGCGAGTTTAATGAGCTCATCAAGCTCTAAATCTTGCGTTTCGAGTAAGAGCAGTAATGCATCGCTTTCTGCACCATGAATGAATTCTTTTAAAACTTGTGGACAGAGCCTTTGCGTCTTAAGCATTTGCTCAATGAGCCGAGGGTGAAAACTAAGTATGCCAGCCTGATCACAAGGATCGAGTTCAAAAAGCTCTAAACAAGAAGTCGCTACATCTAAGTAAGGACTAAACATCAGTGGACGTAATATCTTCGGGCTTAGATTTTTTCGTTCAAGTAGGGTGCTTTGAATAATATGATCATTGGAATGAGCTAAAACGGCTAGAAACTCATCGTCGTATCGTCCCGTGAAAATGGCCTTGATTTTAACTTGAACATCCAAATCAAAACAAGCACGTTTAAAAGCTTCTTCATCAGCAAAGCGTTGCAAGCCGGCTAAGCGTACGACGGGCGAGGTATCGAAATGTAAGTATTCACGAATACGTAAAGGGACTTCTTTGTTGGCAGCAAGACTTGCTCGAACACTGATACAGGGGTCTTGAGCTAAAGTATTGGCAGCTTGAGGGGATATAGCGGGGTTTGCGGAGAGAGCAATTTTTTGACTATTGTGTTGACTCTCGCGGGCAATCATCGTCATGGCTGATACAGGTAGTCGTGAATGAGATGCCAAGGCAATGGCAGCGTTTTCTTCAAGTTCTTTTTTACAGAGTTCTTCAATGAGTGCCGAAGGTGTGTCGCTAAATGAAGCTAAAAAGAATTCAAACTCGGGGCAATTATGTTCATAAAAAGCATCTTGAAGAACGCGGGTTGGAATATAGTCATCTTGAAGTGAATCAAGTGTATCTTGAAGATCGCGTTTGATTTCTTTAATAAGTTTTTCGGCTGTGATATCAATGGGCATAAGTCATTTAATCCAAAAATATTTCACGTTTTCCGCCCGGCTTTTGAGGTCCGAGGATGCCGCGGTTTTCAAGTTCTTCGACAATACTCGCAGCGCGATTGTAGCCGATTCGTAAGCGACGTTGAATATATGAAATAGATGACTTTCTATCTTGGCGAATGATCTCAATGGCTTCGTGAAGTAGCGAGTCTTCATTATCAATTTCTAGTGTATCGACTGCCTCTTCATTTTCTTTTGGAGCTTGGCGCATAAGTAATTGGGCAAGTTCATTATCAAAGTCGGCCTGAATCAAGGAGGAACATTCTTTAACTAAGTCTTCAATTTCTTCATCGCGCACAAGCGCTCCTTGTAAACGTTCGCTAGTGGCTCCACC
Source organism: Lentisphaera marina (assembly GCF_028745505.1). Lineage (GTDB taxonomy): Bacteria > Verrucomicrobiota > Lentisphaeria > Lentisphaerales > Lentisphaeraceae > Lentisphaera > Lentisphaera marina. The sequence continues at coordinate 1,781,696 of NZ_JAQZZL010000001.1, forward strand.
AGGAGCTCGGAATAGCATGTCACCTTGGCCGAGTAGTGACTCTGCTCCCTTGGTGTCGAGAATGACGCGTGAATCAATTTGGGAAGAGACTTTAAATGCAATTCTTGTAGGGTAATTGGCTTTGATGATTCCCGTCAGAACATCAACACTCGGACGCTGAGTTGCAATAATCGTATGGATACCCACCGCACGAGAGAGTTGAGCAATTTGAGCTAAGTAGGTCTCTACCTCATTTCCCGCATTCATCATGATATCAGCTAGTTCGTCAATCACTATGACCATATAGGGATAGCGTTTAGGGGTAGATGGATCTTCATCTTCTTTAATTTTTCTTGAATTGAAAGCGGCTATATTTCGTGCGCCGACACTCGCCAAAACACCATAGCGTCTTTTCATTTCATCGATCACCCATTGTAAGATAGCAGGAACTTTTTTAGGGTCGTTAACTACTGGCATGAGCAAATGAGGAACGGTTCCATAAACACTGAGTTCAACAACTTTTGGGTCGACTAAAATGAGCTCAAGTTCAGCGGGAGAAAATTTACTTAGCAAAGAGGCGAGAATTGTATTAATACAAACTGATTTACCACTGCCAGTTGAACCCGCAATCAGTAAATGAGGGGCGCGAGCAAGATCGAGTATAATGGCTTCTCCAGAAGTATTCCGACCTAAAACAAGAGGTAGGGGATCTTTGGATTTCGTCCAAGTTGATGTAGTGAAGAGGTCACGAATAGCAACCGGATTGGGATTTGGAGATGGGATTTCTACGCCTACATAGGGTTGTCCTGGTACAGGTGCTAAAATACGAATGGAAGAGGAATGCAATTCCATGGCAAAGTTATTATTCAGACGGGCAATATCGGAGACCTTCACGCCCGGCGCAGGGCGTATGTCCACACGTGCAATGCGGGGTCCGCAAGTTAATTGCTGAACGACCGCATCAATGCGAAAGCTATCAAGAGTGTCTTGAATAGTTTCCATTGTTCCTTGTTTCCAATCTTCGGAAGTATGGACATATTCATCTGAATTGATGAAACATGAGAGGTCGGGAACTTTGTAGTTTAAACTATCAGCTTCTCGTTTATTCAGGTGCTCACTAACGAGTGCATCTTCATCAACACTTTCTTCAGCGATAACCTCTACTTCTAAAACAGCTTCTTCACTGACTTCTGCTTGATTAGATTCAGGAGTGAGTAAATGATCTACTGGATCGAGAGAGGGTTTATCAAGCATGATTTGGCGATAGTGAGAAATGACTACCTGAGCTTGGTCACTATGTTGAGTATAGTTTTCTTGTCGGTTTTTATAATCAACAATGAGTTCTTGGTACGAGCGCATTGTGGGCTTAGTTTCTTGTTCTACAGCATCGGCTTCAAAAGAAACCTTGTCATTAGTGCTTAAATCTGTTGGTTCTGCCGCAAGGTCATTTTTGCTTGTTGTGCCTTTACTTGTAGCAGGAGATACTTGCGTACGGGGATCATTAGAAAAGAAGTTTTTGACTAAACCTTTCACAGTGCGAAAAACTTTTTTCGCTGCTTCTTTATCTTCTTTATTGACCATTGAGTTCTAACTTATTCCGGAGCTGATTTTCTTAGTAGAGGCTTATTTTAGATTGAGCTTGCCTAAATTCAATTCAAGCAGGGGAGAAATTGATTTCAACTTAGAGTTTTTTTTCGAGCTTGAAAAGCAGATGAAAAGGCAGATTTTATCAAAAAGAATTTTTTAGCCTCAGAATCAAGGAACTAAGCATGCGAGTAAAAGTTAGCAAAATAATAGAACATTGCCCCACCATAAAAACCTTTTGTTTGGAGCCAATGGATACTTACAAAAAATATTTTGCAGGTCAGTATTTAACGATTCATACGGGCGCGGATGGTGATGTCCTACGTCCTTATTCACTCAGTAGTTCACCGACCAATCCTGGTTCATATGAAATTTCGGTCAAACTCATTGAGGGTGGCTTAGGTTCCACTTGGATGCATTCCGAAGTCAAAATAGGAGATGAATTAACTTGTGAGGAGCCAGAAGGGAAATTTACACTTCAGCAAGCGGCTTTAACAAGTGTTTTTGTTGCAGGTGGGATTGGTGTGACGCCAGTTTTATCCATGGTCAAATATGCCTTAGCAATAAAAGATACTCGCAAGCTATTTTTCTTTTACGCCTCACGCTATTTAAAAGATTTGGTTTTTCATCAAGAATTACTTGATTTGGCTTCTGAAAATCCCAACTTGATTTACGTACCAATTATAAGTGGTGATCAAGATCCTGAGTGGACTGGTAAGCGCGGGCGAGTTAATCAAGAACTTTTGGAAGAAGCGGGAGTTATTTTTAAAAGAGCCGAATTCTACACTTGTGGGCCAGACGCCATGATGAGCGACTTGCAAGAATTAGCCCTTTCTCAAAAAGTTTCGAAATCCAACTTTCACAAGGAGCTCTTCCAAGTTGCAGCGCCGGTAAATTCAGGCTTCTCTGGTACCCTTAATGTGAATTATAAGGGTGTGGATTATGAGTACAGTAAGGAACAAAGCTTACTAGATTTTCTCCATAGCAAAAAAGTACGCGTACGTCATTCCTGTAAATCGGGGATTTGCGGTTCATGTGAAGTGCAGTTGAAGGAAGGCGAAGTACGTCATGTAAATGAAGAGTTTTTCAGCGATGAAGAATTAGCAGAGGGACGCCGTTTGGCTTGTTGTTCATTCCCGGTGACTGATGTGGTTGTTGACAAGCACAATTAAAATAAATCGGGCTGTGCTAAATCATTCTTTGTGAATTTTACTCCACAGCCCAACAGGCGAACGCGAAGTTGATTGCGTTCTAATGCTTTGACGAGCAAAGCTTCCATGACTTCCCAGTTGAAATTCAAATCTGCACACTCGACTGTGGTAGAAGTAAAATCGGCAAACTTCACTTTGAGTACTGAAGTCTTGATCTTGTATTGCGGTTTTTCTTTTAGGTAGCTGTGGAGTTTTTTCTTGCATTCATCAAACACCGTTCTTAAAGCTTCTAGGCATTCACTATGACTTAGGTCGCTATCGAAGGTTCGCTCTCTAGTGTAAGATTTGCGCTCGCGGTTGGATTGGACCTCTCTATTATCAATTCCATGAGCAAGGGCAATGAGTTCTTCGGCACGATTAGTGCCAATGACTTTAGCTAAATTATCGGGAGAGATTTTTTGTAAGTCAGCACATGTTTCTAAAGCAAATTTGCGTAGTTCGCGAAGGGTTTCTTTACCAACACCCCAGATCTTTTTTACAGGTAATTGCTGAACAAATTTCGCCACGTTTTCGGGGGGGATAGTGTAGATTCCATCGGGTTTCATCCAATCAGAAGCAATTTTGGCTAAAAATTTATTAGGAGCAATGCCAGCGGAGGCGTTAAGACCAGTATGCTCAAAAATATCTTTTTTTATGGATTGAGCAATGAGTGTGCCACTCCCGTGATGAAGTGGTGAATCACTAACATCTAAGAAGGCCTCATCAAGAGAAATCGCTTCGATGATCTGGGTGTATTTTCGAAAGATTTTGAAAACTTCTGCACTGACTTCTTTGTATTTATTCATGTTGGGACGAACTAAGATGAGCTCTGGGCAACGCCTTAAAGCCACTGCAGTGGAGAGGGCGGAATGTACCCCAAAAGCACGCGCCTCGTAATTTGCTGCGGCAATGACACCACGTCTCTTGGCAGCTCCACCTACAGCCACGGGTTTGCCCTGGAGTTCACTTTGATCGCGAACTTCCACCGCCGCAAAAAAGCAATCCATATCTACGTGGATAATTTTTCTCAATTTATCTTTCATGTTCATAGCCAGTCATAAATATTAACTTGCCATTTTTGATGAAAAAAGAAAATGATTGAGTCAGAATTTTCAGAAAATATTATTATTTTACATTTAAGTTTAAGAACAATACTAAAACACCTAGATGAATCCTGTTAGATAGATTTATTTAGCTTAAATAAGCGGGGAATAATGTTCATTAAAAGTTTACAAGTCAGTGAAATCAAAACGATTTCAGATACGGGTAGCGGAGAATGGTGGGACAAAGAATGGACCACGGGTTTTTATAAAAAACCTGTAGGAGGTGCAATTCATTTGGGCTATGAAGGTTTTGCAAAGGACGATCAAGCCGACCGTCGCCATCACGGTGGTAGTGATAAAGCTATTTGCGTCTATTCAGATGATCATAGTGAGTTTTGGCGAGATCAACTTGGTGATTTTGAACACGGGGCCTTTGGAGAAAACTTTACACTTGCAAATGCCTGTGAAGAAAGTGTTCACGTTGGAGACATATATAAAATCGGAGAAGAAGTCTTAGTTCAAGTTTCTCAGCCACGTCAACCATGTTGGAAGCTGGCACGTCGTTGGAAAATAAAAGATTTAACTAAGCAAGTCGAGTCGAGTGGGAAAACGGGTTTTTATTTCCGAGTTTTAAATCCAGGCTGTGTTGAAGCGGGGCAAGAACTGCAATTAATTGAACGTGGGAAATACTCCTTAGCGCATTGTAATGAGATTCGTTACCGTGATAAAAAGAATCGTGAAGCTTTGTTAAAGTTGGCATATTACCCAGCGCTTTCAGCGAGTTGGAAAGATAGCTTTTTGAATTCCTTAGCAAAACTCTAAATTTTTTCTTTGAGTGATGTGGGAAAGAGTCAAAACTTATGGCTATTGAAGCGGGAGCTTTACTTAAGTCCTTTAACGAGATCGGTGATAATGAACGTAAATGTAAGTATTTGAATTGTGAGTAGTGTAGCAAACATCTTTTTCCCTTTTAATTTATTGACTCCCTGTTTAATGATTACGGAGCCAAAATAGACAAACTGTCATGGTTTATGACGAAAATGTAATGTTTTTTATTAAATAGCTTTCATAAATGAATCCATTCTACTGAGATATGAGGATGTTTACATGATGATCTTTGTCATGGCTATTCTTAATGAAAATGGATTATCATTATTGCTTTTTACTTAAGCAGCTCTAGTTTTAATGATAATTAATTATCAGTAAGGTTTTCAATGAAGTATTTCGTATGCTTGTTTTTTCTTGTGACGACTCAAGTTTTTGCCAAAGGTGAAGTGAAAGTTGAGGTCTCCATCCCTCCTTTAAAAGGTTTAGTGAATACAATTGGTGGTAAGTGGGTCACAGTAAAGAGCCTAATGAGCGATTCTGTAGATCCTCATATTTTTAGTGTTAGCCCCGGTCAGATAAGCCAAATTAAGAAGGCTGATTTAATGATGGTGGTCGGGACAATGGATTTTGAGAAGAAGTTGATCAAATTAAGGACTGATACTATCAATTTGGGATCCGATTTTGTAGAAGAAAATGAACATTTATGGCTGGACTTAAGCTTTTTGAGAAGTGCAGCAAAATCAATTTCCAAAGCCATAATTTCAAAGAATAAATCAGCTAAAAGTGATGTTGAAAAAAACTTGGATAGCTATCTAAAAAAACTTTCTGAATGCGAAGCATTTATTATAGAAAAGAGAGCAAAGATTACGCAACCTATGTTTTATTCTTATCACGGAGTCTTTTATTACCTCGCCAAAGAATATGATTTACAGGAAGTTTATATACAAGTAAATCAAAAAACGCCTACACCACGAGAACTCTTAACGATTATCAATAAAGCTAAAAAAGATAAAGTGAAAGTCATTTTCATGCAGGCGCAATTTAATGATCGTCCAGCCAAAATGATTGCCTCTCGTACAGGCGCAAAAATCATTAAAATTAATCCCTTACAAGAAGACACGCTAGCGCTACTTAGACTGGCAATAGAGTCCCTGTAAAACATGCATTCCTGCCACGATCATAATCACGAAAATCATCACCATCATTGTCACGACCTCAATGGTCCAGTGATTGAGATCAAAGATATGTTTTTTGCTTATGGCGATAAACATATTTTGCAAAACCTAAATCTTCAGGTTAAGCATGGTGAAAACATTTGTGTCATTGGCCCCAATGGTGGAGGTAAAACTACTTTATTAAAGCTACTTCTAGGATTTTTACGTCCCGCTTCGGGAACGGTCAAAATTTTTGGGACTGCCGCACATCATACTTGTGACCAAATTGGTTATGTACCTCAGCACGTTAAACTCAACAAGAACTTTCCTATCACAGTGAAGGAAGTCGTCTTGATGGGCTGTCACCTTCATTCCATTTTTAGTCGCCATAAAAAGGCTTGTCACGATCAAGCTCAAGAAGCGATGGAATTTATGCGCATTGGAGATTTAGGGCAGCAGCAATTTAATAGTCTTTCCGGTGGTCAGCGTCAACGAGTACTCATTGCAAGAGCAATTGCATCTCACCCCGCTTTACTGCTTTTGGATGAGCCCACAGCCAATGTCGATCCGAGCTCGGCAGAGGATTTTCGTGAACTTATCAATAAGTTGAAGGGGCAAGCGACAGTACTTACTGTTTCACATGATATTTCATTCATAACAGGTGATATTGATAGGGCCTTTGTGGTTAATCGTAGTCTTCAAGATTTATCTGCGGCAGATATACAAGAAGATAAATTAATGACTTACTATCGGGGTGGCCCCCAATGATGGATCTTTTTAAAGAACTTCTTCCAAACGGCTTTCTCTTTTGGCCTTTTTTAGCTGGACTCGTCGGAAGCTTCTCCTTCGGAGTGGTTGGATCTTATGTCTACGTGCGTAAACTCTCATACGTAGCTACCGCCATTGGTCACAGTTCAATTGCTGGTATAGGCATAACTTATTTCATCCAAGAAAAAACGGGCCTTCTTATGCACCCTTTTGTTGGAGGGGCATTCTTCACGATTCTCATGGCCTTATTTATTGGCTTTTGCACTCTTCGCAATGAAGAGAAAGGCGACTCCGTTATTTCGTCTACCATGGTGGTTAGTATGGCTCTTGGCCTCATACTTTTACATATGGCGCAAAACGTAAAAACCCTTTCCACAACGGCAATCTTTTTTGGTGACATAATGTTTGTCAGCAAAGAAGATGTAATAGTCATACTTTGGGTAAATGCCCTGGTACTCTTTTGTGGCGTGCTTTTCTATAATAAACTCAAGATGGTTTGTTTTGATGAAGAATATGCTCGTCTAAGAGGCGTGAACTCGGCATTTTATTATTACCTCTTACTAAGTATTATTTCTCTGTCCGTGATTGCAATGACTATAATTGTTGGCATCGTCTTAGTTATAGCCCTCATGACTTTGCCAGCCGTGACAGCTGCCTTGCTCAGTAAACGTCTTTGGCATTGTATGGTGTGGGCCTCGCTAATTTGCTTGCTTTCAGTAACCCTAGGCTTTGTCTGCAGTATCAGTTGGGATATCCCCACAGGTCCCTGCATTGTCTTGATCTCATCAGCACTCTACATTTTCGTGCATTTTATAACTAACCTTCTCCGCAAAAAAGAATCATACTAAATTAGGAATTATTTAAAGATGATATTTAATTCGTCTTTGAATTTAAGTGATTCTGAAAAGGCTTGTCTGCTTAAGTTTAAGGTTCTAGTTAATTAAGAAATTGAAGATTTTTTTTATCTCTTGTGAACAATAGAACTTCAATTTTCTCCGCAAATAAATTTGCGGAGAAAGCAAAAGTAATGGATGAAAGCAAGGTCCTTATATAAAGCTTTACTGAGCTACTTCAAAAGTGAAGGGGCTTGCTGGTAGGCCTTCTTTGTTATAAAGGTTGGCTCCCTCTGGGTTCATGTAGTATGCGTAGCGAACACCTTTAGGTGAACTTACTTTAGCATTGCTAAACACAACTTTGTCACCTTGGATAATAGCCTCAGCTTTATACCATTGATTATCAGAGTCTTTAATTGAAGCCCAATTGAGCTTATTACTTGTTAGTTCTTTTGGAAAAGCTTCTCCTACTTTATAGGCAGACATCAGGCCACTGCCAAGATGTTCAAAAGAAACAATGGCTTTGTTTCCTTCAACTTTCATGTCTTTAAATAATGGTCCGCTATATACAATGTCTTTATGACCATAGTCTTTGGCAAGCGCCCATTGAGCTAAACGTTTCCCTACATCTTGTTTGTTGCGTGGGTGAATATCATTGGCTTCACCAACATCAATAATCACGGCCATTCCGGTGTTTTCTATTTGTAAAGAGTCAAGCTGTGCTTGTCTATGGCGAGCCCAGCCATCACCTCCAGCTGCATTGTTTGGATCAGATTTTTGGAAGTTTGCGAGCTGAACATAGTAAAAGGGCAGATCTGCTTGTTGAAAGGTTTTTCTCCAGCCCTTAATAAGTGCTTGCATCTTGTGATAATAAGTGACGCCCTCATGACCATTGGATTCTCCTTGATACCAAAGAATACCTTTGAGTGCAGCAGGAACTATGGGGTGAATCATTCCATTGTAAAGGTAAGTAGGAGATTGATGTGAACTACCAAGGGAAGGCAGTTTTGGGGCATCGCTAAGTACTTCCATATTGTTCAAGGATGTTTCTGATTCAGCGATCCAGACTTTCATTTCTGCGATATATTTTTTAAAGGCTGCATTACCGCTTTTTGTTTGAGGATTGACGGCATCAACTTGATTCGCTAAGTTTTTAAGTTCAGGAACCATGTGAAAACCAGCGGGTGTTATCCATGGTTCGATGCGCGTTCCACCCCAGTTGATGGATAAAATACCTAGAGGGATCTTTTCGTTTTTATAAATTTCACGGGCAAAAAAGTAGCCAGTAGCAGAGAAGTTACGAACATTTTGTGGAGTGCAAATTTGCCAGTCGCCATAATTGTCATCTAGGGGGCGTGGACTCGGTGTGTTTCTTGCTTTAAAATGGCGGATTTCCGGGTAGTTGGCCGATTCGATATCTTTTTGTGAACCCTTTAAGGCTTGTACACGCCATTCCATATTTGATTGACCCGAGCAGAGCCAAACATCACCACTTAGGACGTCATTAAGAGTGATTTTGTTTTTGCCTTCCAAGCTAATGCTATGCGGTCCACCTGCATTAGGGGTGGCTAGTTTTACCATCCATTTCCCATTCTTATCAGCCGTGGTTTCGGCTTGGGCACCCCAGCTAGCTTTTACTAAAACTTTCTCCCCTGCATCAGCTTTGCCCCAGATGGGAGCTTGAGTGTCACGCTGAATGACCATCTTGCTATTAAACAAGGTGGCAGGTTTAATATCAGCTTGTACAGCGATTGAGTTTAAAAGCATGGACGCGAGAATCATTTTCTTTATTTTCATATGCATTCCTAAAGTTTGTTTTAATACAATTAATATCACCGAATATCGTAAGTTCGTAAATGTTATAAAGCGACAAATCAGCTACCCAAAGCGACATGTCATTTATAGTTACGCTGATTGAACCTACAAATAAAACACTTGTTACAATTAAATGAGTAAAAAACTTATTTTCATCTGAATCCGTGAACTGAATTATTTCTTTTCGAAATTTTCCATGATGAAAGGCAATTGACGAACGATGGCCTTTTGCCAATAGGACCAATTGTGAGCGCCGGGGTGTTCCTGATAAGAGAATTTTATTTTTTTATCATTGAGAAGTTTTTTGAAGTTGCGATTAAGGCCCACAAAAAAATCTTCTGAACCACAATCAACTGAGATAGCGAGTTCCCCATCTTTTAAATTTTTAGCGAGTTCAAGGACTGTGTTTTTCTCCCAGTTTTCTGGGTGATTATTGATGTCTCCCAAATATTTTTTGAGTTTCCAATTATTAGGGAAGGGACGTATATCTAAACCTCCACTTAGGGGGACGGCAATACTAAAGAGATCCTTGTGACGTAGCGCTAGGTACATAGAGCCATGTCCACCCATGCTGAGTCCGCAGAGAGCCCGGTTACCACGATCTGCCTTGGTGCGAAAGTTTTTGTCGAGGTAAGGAATTAGGTCTTGAGTGATGTAGGATTCATATTGCGATTTGGGGTCAATGGGACTATCAAAGTACCAGCTACGACCAGCATCTGGGCAAACAACGATGAGCTGATGTTGATCCGCAAGTTGCTCTATGGTAGTTGCATCTACCCATTTTTTGTAAGTATCACCAAAGCCGTGGAGTAAATAGAGTACTGGATAGCTTTTGTCATTCGTCTGATAGCCTTCAGGAAGAATGATGTAGTTTTTAACTTGTGAGTTCATTTTTTTGGCGTGAACTTCAATAGTTTTAACTTCACTTGCCCAAGAATTAAGGCTCATGAATAGGAAAAGGAAGATTTCTAAAAGTGTTTTCATAATGAGTTCAATTAGTTTTGTTGGCTTGCTGTGGTTTTCGAGGAAAATTTAGACAGCAACTTATAGGCTTTTAGATAAAAGTGGAAGCGTAAGTTTATTTTTTCTGAGTTTTCTTAGCTTGTTTCTCGCGCCACTTAGAGATTTGTCCTTTGTATTCGCGGCGTTTTTCAAACTCGTCGAAATGAGGCTCGTACTCAGGATGGCCTATCCAATCAGGAGGTTTACGAACGGTTTTAATTTGAGGAGTTTATGAGTTATTACGGAAAATGTTTTGTCTATTTACTGGCAGTGTCATAGAGATTCTATACAGGGGTAATAGCCTTATATAATGAGCAAGACTAATGGGTTTAAGGTTCTTTGTTAGTTCAAAAAAATGCGCCAATTAGGCTAAGCTAATTGGCGCGTGAGTAGTTAATGGATGGTGATTTTATTCGAAGTTTAGTTCGACGCGATCCATGATGGGGTGAATGAGTTCATTTTTGAGTTTGTTATGAATGCCAGTAGTTTTGAACTCAAATTGAAATGCTTTACTAGCAGGAAGTTCACTACAATCGAGAGTTGCAGCTTGGACATCGACAATTCGAGCAAAGCCCGGTTTTTGACTATAGCTTTCCTTAATCCTTTGCCAGTCAGTCCACTGATCGATATTTCCATCGCCATTACTATCTACTCCCGCTCTAGCCTCGACGCCATCGAGCCAAGGCCCTGTGCTCATGAAGTCAGTTTCTTTTTGCATGACGGCATAAAATTTACCTTCAGCAAAACCAATGCTTGGGTCGGGATGGAAACCGTCGCCCATAGAACCTGACCAAGTGAATTCCTTATTCAAATCATTGCCAGTGAAGCGTCCCATACGCATGTTTTGTGAGTGATCAGCAGGATCATAATCGCAGAAGATGTGGTAATCTTCACCAATTTTAATCATGGAGTAATCTCCGTAGGCATTTTGTTTGGGTTCGTGGATTTCGTATTCTAGGATTCCCGTGCCATTAATAGCTTTTGTAGCGCCATGTCTGAAGGTTCCCTTTTTGCCTGTTGGGGTGGTTCTGTGATCGATGATATTGGGATGTTGCCCAAAAGTAAAACCATTGATACCATCGGGGCTACTTACACGTCCTGCTAAAGGTGAATCCCAGGCATTTTCTTGAGCATTGATGGGGCTCCAATCTTCATAGATTAAATGAAAGGTTCCATCGTCATCACGAAAAGCGGCAATGTCGGATCCATGAGTGGGATCGTCAAAAACTTTGCCCATTTCTTTACCGACTTTACCATCCTTTAAATTTTCATCAATAATGAGGTGGGGGTCCTGGTCATTTGGCTCGTCGTAATAGATGTAGAACTTCCCATCAGCGTATTCGGCTGTGGTAACCCATTTACTATTGGAGACTGGGCCGCAAGCTGTCCAATTTTTTAGGTCAGTACTATGCCATGCATGATAGCCACCACTAGGTTTTTTTGAGGGGTTCTCTTTATAATAATTATTGAGAAATTTCTTTTTATCTTGTTTAGAAAGTCCTTTAGGATATTCGACTTTGGGTCTAGGTGCTTGTGCTAAAATGTAGTAATCACCAGGTGCGACGGGCAGAAAAACATAGGCGTTGCCCAAACCCTTTGGAGTGATGTCGTCAATTTGCTCCCAGTTATCCCATATAGCCGATTGCTTAAAGGTGATGTTTTTTAGTTTTTGTTTATCGTCAAATGTTTTTATAATACTCGAAAAAGTTGCCTTGTTTTCTTGAGGATGAACAAAGCCTTTTTCAATTTTCATTTTTAAACTTTCCGACTTGGCTTCACTCCATTCTTGCTCGCTATCAATACGCCATTGATTTTCTGCAAAGACTGAGCTGGTTAGCATTGCCATAAAGTAAAAAGAGCTCGTGAATTTATTCATTAGTGAACCTATAATTTAGTTGTCGTATATAGAATATACGCAAGCTATTTTTACTTTTGGATGTCTAAGACAAAAAAAAACTTGGCATAGCTGAGAGCAATGGCAAGTTTAGATTTTTCTTACTAAAGATATATAAGAAATAGTTGAGTTTATCTCTTTTTTTTGTTAGTCTTTTTCTGAGTGGACGCTTTTCCCTTATTTAATTCTTTGTCACGTTTTATCCATTGGCTTAGCATGTATTGAAATTGTTCGGGCTTACTTTGACTAAGGTCATTGCTTTCGATGCGGTCCGTTTCGAGATCATAGAGTTCTTGGGCGTCGACCAATTTCCATTTGCCAATAATGAGTGCCGTTTTTCTATTCGCGAAGTTTTGGTAGAGAAATTCATGTTCAGGACGAGCTTCACCTTTAAAGCTAGGGACTAAGCTAATGCCACGTACTTTTGCGCTTTTTTTGCCTTTGTACTCAGAGGGGTAATTAATTTTGGCTAAGTCACGAAAAGTAGCGTGGAAATCGATGAGGTGGCCGCGTTGACGGTTAAAAGTTCCTGGAACGGTGATGCCTTTTGGCCAGTGAGCAATCATACTTGTGGCAATGCCACCTTCGTGTTGGTTTTGTTTGTACATGCGGAAGGGAGTGTTACAGGCGTTAGCCCACGAAGCTGGGTAGCATATATAGGAGCGAGCATCCCAAGGCATGTAATTATTTTCTTTTGTGGGTTCGCGCGTACGATCGAAGGGGCAGGCACCATTATCGCTGAGGAAAATAATAAGCGTATTATCGAGAATTTTTTCGTCTTCTAGTTTTTTGACCACACGACCGATATTTTGGTCGACTATATCAATCATAGCGGCATAAGTGGCCATGCGAAGGTCCATATCGTCTTTAGCTTCTGAGGAAAGTTTGTCCCAATTTTTAATATTAGCTTCAGGTTTTGAAAGTTTCATATCTTGGGGGATTATTTGTAATTCTTTCATGCGTTTGAAGCGTTTTTCACGTAGTGCCTGCCATCCATCCATATACTTTCCACGGTATTTCATAACTTCTTCTTTTGGAGCCTGTAGGGGGTAGTGAGGGGCATTATAGGCCATGTACATAAAGAAGGGTTTTCCCTTTTTGCGCTCATCAATATATTTTAATGCGTAATCTGTAAATGCATTTGTGCTGTAAAAATCGGCAGGCATTTCGTAAGGTTTTTCATCATCGAAATAAGAATAGCCACCACCCGTGCCTTCTCCATTGAAAAAGTTGGTGGCACCTTCATGAAAACCGAAATAACGCTCAAAGCCACGTTTCATGGGTTTATCAAATATGTGCCATTTACCCACCATCCAGTTTTGATATCCCGCTAAGCCAAGATTTTCCGGAATGGTGACAGTGCTATGATTATCGTTATATGTTTCTGTATGGTAGCGACCTGACATGAGGCTTGTGCGAGTTGTTTCACATTTGGAGTTGTTGGTGAAATGCGTAAATTTAATGCCTTTATCGGCGAGTTTATCGAGATTGGGTGTGTTGATTTCACTACCGAAACAGCCAAGATCTGAGTAGCCCATATCATCCACGAGAATTAAAATGATATTAGGTCTCTCGTCGGCAACGCTCGTTAGAACAAGGATGGAAATGAGGAAGAAGATGATTCGATGCATGATTTGTCCCGCTTTAAATGATTTTTAGTTATAAAGTTAATTGCTAGTGAATTTGATTTTCTATACAGTGAAAGAGAAAAAGTACGGAAGCAATTATTTCTTTTTGTTGTTTTTAACTTTTTTTGAATTAGCCACGTAAGTCTTGCTATAGTTCTGAACTTCTTGGCTCAGTCGAGTCATGATTTGTGTATATTCAGGGGAGGAGGCGAGATTAACTCTTTCTTCTGGGTCATTTTCGTGGTCGTACAATTCCTTGCCATCACGACCTTCATTCCACTCTGTATATCGCCATTTTTTCGTGCGAATTGAGTATCCTTGTTTGTCGGAAGCGTGGTGGATTTGGGTTATGGCTGCTTTAGACCATTGAGTTTGAGCATTTTTGAGTAGGGGGCTTAAGCTCAAACCTTCTAGTTCCTTGGGGATTTGGAAACCCGTTTCTTCAACTAGAGTGGGGTAAATGTCGAGCATTTCTACAGGGCTTTTACAGATCTGTCCCTGTTTTGAACTTGGAGAAGCAATAATTAAGGGAGCACGAGCTGAACGTTCAAAAGCTTTGCGTTTGAACCATAGACCTTTCTCTCCGAGAAAATAACCATGGTCAGACCAAAAGACGATGATCGTTTTATCCATCAAGTTATGTTCTTCTAGAGAATCGAGGATACGACCGATTTGAGCATCTATAAAAGAAACTGTTGCGTAATACGCAAGTTTACATTGCTTGGCCTCATCTCGGCTTAAACCCTTGTAGAAATAAGGCCAGCGTTGGCCACCATCACGACTTATAGCTAAAGCAGGGACATCTTCGAGTTCTTTTTTAGCTTCATCGAGGTCTTGAAGTTTGATGTCCTTTATATCGTACATATCGAAATATTTTTTTGGTGCGACGTAAGGGCAATGAGGATTAAAGAAGCCTGCGGCAATAAAAAAGGCTTTGTTTTTATTAGCCTCAATCATTTTGATCGCTCGGTCGGCTACTAAGCCATCAGTATGTTCATTATCTTCACTGACAGGATCCCACCATGCCATAGAAATGCCAAGGCGGCCTTTCTTGCCTGTTATTCCTCCAGGGTAACGAATGATGTTTTCTTCTTGTGTACGATCAATCCCTATGGGGTTGAAACGTTCAGTCCAAGTCTGCTCATCATCATGGCCATTAGTACCGATGTAAGTGGGGTTTCCGTAATGATAAATTTTACCGACGCGACCTGAGTAGTAATCTTGGCTTTGGAAAAATTCCCCCATGGTAACTAAGTTCGGTATCCGCCCTCGAAGTTTATCGTTTAGGGTGAAGACGCCTAGGTTATTGGGACGTAAACCCGACATGATACTAGCTCGACTGGGGCCGCAAAGAGGTTGTTGGCAATAGGCACGATCAAAAACTGTGCCCATTTTAGCGAGTCTATCGAGGTTTGGGGTTTTGACTTGCTTGTTGCCGTAAGGGCCGATGTCGCAATTTAAGTCATCGGCAGAGATAAAGAGAACATTCATTTTTTCTTTAGCAAAAGTAGTGATGGATATTAATAGGCCAAGGCAGAGTAAGTATTTCATAAATTTCCTGTCGTAATTTTTTGATTCCAATTAACTACACCGTTAATAAAGATAAGTTGACTTTTTATTTGGATTTTATAGGCGATTATTTTCTCAGCGATAATCTCTTTCCGTAGCTCTATGATTTTTTGCCTAAAGTCTAGAGATATTTTTTTGATAAACTGTAACATTTATAAAAAGTCTCCGCTATTATATTATTAGTTGTCTAAAAATAATTATTTCATACGTCTATACTTTTACAGCTCAATCACTCTTGGTATATAAAGGTGTTAAATTGTGAATGAGCTTGTAAGAAAATACAATTTTTCAACGTAAAAGAGTTAAAAGCGGAGAACGCTATGTATGTGAAAAAATTTATGCCTCTGGATCGCCGGACTTTTCTTAGAGGAGCCGGTGGTGCATTAATGAGCTTGCCGATGATGGAAGCTATGGGAGATACGGCCAAAGACTCCATGAAATCTCCCAAAAGAATGGTCTGTGGAGCAATTTTTTATGGCTTCATGCCAAAGTATTTTAATCCAGTCGATTCGGGTTCAAACTATACACTCCCAGCTCTTTTAAAGCCTTTGGCTAAGCACAAGAATGATTTTACTGTTTTTGGAGGGCTTGATCATAATATGGGGGGCGGCCATCAAAGTACGCGTTATTTCCTCAATGGCATACAGATTAGTGAGGCCGCTGCTTACAAGGAAGGAAATATTTCTCTAGACCAAAAGGCGGCTCAGTTTGTAGGCGCTCAAACGAGATATCCATCTCTAGTCTTGGGTGCGACGAGTAATGCATTTAACATGATTTCATGGTCTTCTAATAGCATTGCAAAAGTCCAAGTTTCTAAAGTATCTCATCTATACTCACTTTTATTTCAGGACATGGGAGCTCGTCAAAAAACAAAATTTGAAAAACGATTAAAAGACAAATCCTCCATTTTGGATTTGGTTTGTCATGATGCGAAAAAACATGAATCGAAGTTTAGTAAAAAAGATAAAGAGAAACTTGATCAGTACTTTACGTCTATTCGCGAGCTTGAAAAAAGAGCAGAGCAATCGCGTCAATGGATGCATAAAAGTAAACCCAAAACAGACTATGTTCTAGATCGCGATATTGATCAATTAGATCTCGCACAAAGGATGAACTTTTACTACGATTTGATGGTTTTAGCTCTACAGACTGATTCTACGAGAGTCATTAGTTTAAGTTTTTCAGCACTCGGTTCAAATTACGGTGGTTTTGAAGGCGTCGCACACGATTATCATACCTTGTCGCATCATGGGAATGTACAGGAGACAATGGATGAATTGTTGATTATTGAAAAAGCCTACATGCAGGGTTTTGCTTATTTTCTGGATAAGCTTAAAGAAGTTAAAGAACCCTCGGGGCAAACTCTTTTTGATTCTACAATGTCACTATTTGGTAGTGGCATGAGTAGTGGTAATTCCCATAGCAATCGCAATCTCCCCGTCGTTTTAGCTGGGGGAGGTTTCAAGCATGGTGAACATAAGCATTATGCTCGTCAATCTGGGGGCGCTTCGGTAGAATTGTGTAATCTCTACTTGTCGATGTTGCAGAACTTTGGCTTAGATATTGATAGCTTTAATCGTTCAACAGGCCCACTTCAAGGTTTGGAGACGGTGTAATGAAGTATGTTCTTTGTGTTTTATTAAGTCTTCTTTCACTAAAAGCAGCAAATGACAATAATTTAAAAATTGATGCATCAGTATTGCGTCCCTTTGTGGAAAGCTATTGCATTAAATGCCATGGAGAAGATAAGCAAAAGGGTGATGTTCGTCTCGATCAACTTTTTATAGAGGGTAGCAATGATGTCGACCTAAGTTCAGAACATCGCGTTTTTGATTTAAATGATATCCTTGATCAGCTTCACTTAGGTGAAATGCCTCCCAAAAAGGAAGAAAAACAGCCCAAATTTGAAGAGATTAAAGAAATAACTGATTTCTTGAGTAAAACTCTTTTGGATCTAGAAAAAAATAGTAAGGCTTCAGGAGCCGTACTGCGTCGTTTAACTATTCAGGAATACAAAAATACAGTACGAGACCTACTTGGCTTAGACACGAATATGCTGGATTATACAAAGAGTTTTCCCGCAGATGATGAGGATCATGGTTTTTTAAATATTGGTGAAAGCCAAATCATGTCAGAGAGTCATTTAGATTCTTATTTAGATGCCGCTAAAAAGTATTTAGATATAGCTTTTCAGTTTGGCCCCAAAAGGCAGAAAACTCTCGTATCTCTGGAACCCAATGATTGGGGCTTGGAAATGAAGACTAATGGAGATTGGGTTTTTAAGTTTAACAATCAGCATAAATATATTGATATCGGATCAGGTCAGCGTGATTTAGACGATAAAAATTCCATGGCTACTGCACCTGAAAAATTAATGTATCAGAGACATAAATTAAAATCCGGATATTATAAAATTCGTATCAAAGCAGAAGCGGCCAATCGTTTAAGTCATCCTTATGATGTTAGTATGATTCCTTGTGACCTCACAGTTCCGATGCAACTGGGCCTTTATTCAGCTGATTCTCAAATGGGAATTACTCCTTCTGGGACGAACCATCGCAAACTTTTGAAAGTGTATGATCTTAAAGATAATGAGACAGGGGATTACGAATTAACGGTCTGGCTAAACTCAGGTCAATTCCCCTTTGTGAATTGGCAGAATGGCCCTGGTGTATCGGATTCTTGGATGCGCTACGTGGTAGCTAAGTATCATGATGATATTACTTATTCTGCTAAGCAGGGAGCTCATCGTTATACGATCAGCGGAAAAAACACCGTTCCTGGTCGCATGGTTTCAGAATCTTGGCAGGGACCAGTTATTCGAATTCATGGCTTTGAAATGGAGGGGCCTCTAGATCATTTACCCACAGCGAATGACCTTTACCTAGGTGGCAAGAGAACTCAGATTAGGCTAGATGAGGCGATAAATTCATTTGCGGAGAAAGCCTATCGCAGACCTTTAGAAGAAGGTGAAATGCAAGCCTATATAAAAATGGCTCGAGATATGGTTCAGTTTGAAGGTAAAACTCAACGCCAAGCACTTCTTTTGGCACTTCAGGCCGTGATGGTTTCACGTGATTTTCTCTATATTTCTGAGAAATCAGAACCAGGTAAAGAACTTAATTCCTATGAGATTGCTAGTCGACTTTCATACGCAATTTGGGGATCCCTTCCCGATGAAAAGCTTTTAAACTTGGCGCAAGCTGACTTATTGAAGGACAAGGAAGTTCGTCGTGAAGCAAGTGAATGGATGCTAAAAGATCCCAAAGCAGAATTTTTCACCAATAGTTTTACCAACAGTTGGCTGCATTTATCCAAGTTAGGAGAAATGCCTCCTGATAAACGCAAGTTTTATAATTATTATCGCGACAATTTGAAAGAATATATGAGGGATGAGAGTCGCATGTTTTTCGATTACATCCTAAAAAATAATAAAGCTATATCAGACTTTATAGATGCGGATTATTCATTTATCAATAAGCAGCTAGCGGATCTTTATGGCATTGAAGGAGTTCAACAAGAAGAGCTTAAAAAAATGGCACTTCCAGCCAATATAGGTCGTGGAGGTTTGTTGGGTCAGGCATCGATTTTAACACTTACAGCTAATGGTGTAGATACTTCTCCAATCATTCGTGGCGTATGGGTTCTTGAAAATATTTTAGGAACGCCACCAGCGCCACCTCCACCAGATGTTGAGCCACTAGAGCCCGATGTACGAGGAGCAAAAACCCTTAAAGAGCGCTTGGCAAAGCACCGTGATGTGGAAGCTTGTGCTGACTGTCACTCCAAAATAGATCCCTATGGTTTTCCACTAGAACTCTACGACCCAATAGGTGAGTTTAGGCCTCGCTATAATCGCAATGTTTGGGATACAAGAAAAAATAAAAAGTGGATTCGCAATGGCCATAAAGTTGATGGCTCATCAGAGCTGCCCGGCGGTGAACAGCTAAGTGATTTAGCCTCGCTCAAAAAGGTACTCATGTCGCGTAAGGATTTATTTGCTCGAAACCTAACTAATAAACTTTTGAAACACGCAGTAGGGCGCCATTTAACGCGAAGTGACAAAGATGAAGTGAGTAAGATTTTGGAGCAAGAAAAAGCATCAAATTATCCCTTTAAGGATTTGTTGATTGATGTGATTTCTTCAGATGCCTTTATACGGAAATAGCTTTACTAAAACTATTCAAGTTGCTCTCTAAGGCGAGCAACTTCTTCAATCAACTTTGCTTTAACCCGGCCTCTAAGGCGGTAAACTGATTGACTTTGAATATCTAAAATATTGGCGATTTCCTCTAGGCTATATCCTTGGACAGTAAGCTTAAAGGCTTCGATAGCTTTGCCGGAAAAGGATGAGGAAATATTTGTTAAAGCCTGATTAGTTAAATAGTTCTCCCATTCACGAATGGCAATTTCATCTATTTCGGGGAGCTCGGAACTTCTTAAGTTTACATCTTTTTCGGCAACGTGACTAAGCTTGTCTTTGTGGCGCATTTTTTTTCTTATAAAATCTGCGATACAATTTTTTGTGATGGTCGCTAAATAACTCCTAAAACGTCGAATTTCTCCTTCATCCATTTTTGGTAGGCGATTCCATAGGCGCAATAAAATATCTTGCATGATATCACCCGCATCATCTTTATTCATTCCCGCAGAACGGATGATGGCATAAATGTATTTGTGATAGACTTGAAGAAATTCTTCCCAAGCGTGATTATCATGCTGATTTTTGACTTTTTGAATAAGTGTATGACGAGTTTTATAGACGTCTTCCATGTGTGTTTCCAAGCTTTAAATAAGTGCATTAATATAAGTTAGATATAAATCATATGTCAAGCTTGAGTAGATCCGAATTCATAGAAAGCAATAAAAAATCAAAGTACTGTCTATAAGTCAAAAAACGTTGCGTCTCTTTAAGTGAAGTAACATTCTTAACAAACGGAGACACCAATGAAAATTAGAAGTTTTTTATTTAAACTTAGTTTTGCTGCAGCTAGTTTGGCAGCAGTAGCGGCCGAGAAGCCGAATATATTATTTGTCATGTCAGATGACCATACAACTCAGGGAATAGGAGCATACGGCGGGCGATTGGCGCAATTTAACCCAACGCCGACGATAGACAGCTTGGCCAAGGAGGGCGCTTTACTAAGTAATACTTTTTGTACTAATGGAATTTGTACACCAAGTCGAGCCTCCATTATGACGGGGCAGTATAGTGCGGTGAATGGAGCGCCTATTTTAGCCGATCCATTACCAGTAGAAAAGCAATATTTAGCTTACGAAATGAAAAAAGCTGGCTACAGCACAGCAGTGATCGGCAAGTGGCATTTACACGACCGCCCAGAAGCGTTCGATTATTATAAAGTACTGAAAGGACAGGGTAAGTATTTTGATCCTAGTTTTTTTGAAACGGGTAAAAAAGGTATGGTACAGATGAAAGGCCATAGCTCAGATTGCATTACCGATTCCGTTTTAAGTTATCTAGATAATCGCGATAAAACAAAACCTTTTTTCCTTAAGTATCATTTCAAAGCACCTCATGATATGTTTGAGAATGCTCCGCGTTACGATTCCTATCTAAAGGATGCCGTTATTCCAGAGCCCGCCAATATGTGGGATAAGGGCAATCACGGATCAATTGCCACACGTGGTCACAATGATGAATTAATCAATAAAATTGGGACTTCAGTCGGTAAGAGAAACCCTCGTCGCAATATGGGACTTGACCTATCGAAGGCATTCCCCAAGGAAGCCATAAGTCAGGATTTATCTGATAAGGAATACAAAAAGCAAGCCTACCAAACGTATATCAAAAAATACCTTCGTTGCGTTAAGGGTGTCGATGACAATTTAAAGCGTGTGGTTGATTACCTTAAAGCTAAAGGACTTTACGATAATACAGTGATTATCTATACGGGAGACCAAGGTTTCATGCTTGGGGAACATGACTACATTGATAAACGTTGGGCCTATGAAGAGACCATGCGCATGCCAATGATTATTCGTTACCCAAAAAGTGTGAAAGCGGGTTCGAAGCATAGCTTTATCAACGAGAACGTTGACTTTGCGCCAACCATGTTGGATTTTGCGGGAGCCGCAACACCAGAATATATGCAGGGTACAAGCTTTAAAGATGAACTCGAATCAGGTCAAGAAAATGAATCAACTAAGCAAGCAGCTTATTATCATTATTGGATGAATATGTTTCATCACGACAACCCTGCGCATATTGCCATTCGTACTAAGACACACAAACTTATTATGTTCTATGGGTCTTCTTGGTCAAATGAAGCTACAACACCTCCAGCTTGGGAACTCTATGATTTGGTGAATGACCCTAGAGAGATGAATAATGTGTATGATAAAGCAGAAAACCTAGCTTTAATTAAAGAACTCAAAGCACAACTCAAACAATTACGTGCAGACTACAAAGAAGATGATAAAAAATTCCCCTTTAACGAGATTATTGAAGAATACTGGGATTATGATGCTGAAGACCGTCAGAAAGCGATAGAGATTTCTAAGAAAATGGCCGCAAAACCAATGAAAACGCGTTATACCGCCGATTGGAAATCACTTGATTCACGTCCAGTGCCCGAATGGTATAACAAAGCGAAGTTTGGTATTTTTATTCACTGGGGACTCTATTCAGTACCTGCATTTGCCCCTCATGGTACTTATGCTGAATGGTACTGGAATGCTCTGAAAGTTAAACCAGTTGGTCAAAAAGAAATCAAGATGTCACGCCACCTTAAAGTGAACGAGTTTCACAATCGTGTTTATGGTAAAGATTTTGGCTATGAGGATTTTCGCGAGAAATTTAATTGCGAAATGTTTGATCCTAATCAGTGGGCCGATATTTTCAAAAAATCCGGTGCTAAATATGTCGTCTTGACAGCTAAGCATCACGATGGTTACACACTTTGGCCCAATAAGGAAGCAAGTAAATCATTTGGCATGCCATGGAACACAGTAGATTCAGGCCCGGGTCGCGATCTTTGTCAAGAACTGGGAGATGCAGTTCGTGCCAAAGGCGACATGAAAATGGGCTATTACTACTCGATTTGGGATTGGTTTAATCCCTATGACGACCGTATCGATATAAAACGAAAAGCTAACAATATTGATATGAAAAAACATAATAAATACATTCGTGAAGTTATGTATCCACAATTTCGTGAACTCGTTAACAAATATAAACCAGCACTCATTTTTTCAGATGGCGACTGGTGGGCAGATGATAATTTCTGGCAGACTAAACCGCTTTTGGCACAACTATTCAATGGTGCAATGAACCGTGATGAAGTGGTGATAAACGATCGTTGGGGCAAAGGTCGTGGTAAGCATGGTGGTTATTTCACAACTGAATATGGTTCTGGTTTTGAAGGTATTGATAAACCCTGGGAAGAAAATCGTGGTATGGGGCACTCATTTGGCTTTAACCGCAATGAAGATTACACGCAGTACAATAGCACTCGCAAGCTTGTCTTTATGCTCGTTGACTTGGTGAGCCGTGGCGGTAATCTATTGCTTAATATTGGTCCGACGGCTGATGGTCGTATACCAGTAGTGATGCAGAATCGACTTATCGATATGGGTAAATGGCTGGAAGTAAATGGTGAGGCAATCTACGATACCGTAGTATGGAAAAAAGCCTGTCAGTGGAGTGAGGGCAATGTGCCTAAGTTCACAGCTTCTGATTTTAAATCTGGCTTTCCGATTTTTGAAATGACTCTGGAGCCAAAACCAGGCAATGCCCATAAAGAACTCTATTTCACTAAAAAGGCTGATACAATTTACGGTATGCTTCCAGTTTGGCCTGATAGCGGTAAAATTGAGATCCGCGATATCGAAGTAAGCCCCGACACCAAAGTAACTATGCTGGGTGTTGATGGTGAACTTAAATTTGCGAAGACCGCAAAGGGTATTGAGGTTATTCTCCCTCAATTGAACCCGACAAAATTACCCTGTAAAGATATTTTTACTGTGAAGATAAGCCATGCAAAATAACGCGTAGCATAAGATATATTACTAAAAAGAGCTCTGAAAAATCAGAGCTCTTTTTTTATTAAAGGATTGTTCTTTTTATGGTAGTAAATTTTTAACGAACGGCCGTTTCTTCTTCGTCAATTATTTCCTTATCAAGCTCACTATCGAAGTAAGCCCTGACACAAAAATAACTATGCTGGGTGTTGATGGTGAACTTAAATTTGCGAAGACCGCAAAGGGTATTGAAGTCATTCTCCCCCAACTGACCCCGACAAAATCACCCTGTAAGGATATTTTTACTTTGAAGATAAGCCATGCAAAATAAAGTGTATTACTAAAAAGAGCTCTGAAAAATCAGAGCTCTTTTTTTATGAAAAGATTGTTTGTTTTATGGTACGAAGTTCTTAACGGACGGCCGTTTCCTCTTCCTCAATAATCTCTTTATCAAGCTCACTTAAAAGCGCGCTTACATCTAAAACAGATTGTTTGATATTGAGCCATGAATTTGCGTCGATGGCTAAGGCGCCGATTTCTTTAGGGTAATAAAAATTGAGTTCAGCAGTGTTTTTGTTGGCCTCAAAAGGAATGTAGAGTTGAGTATCTTCATCTCTTTCAAGCGTACGAGAAGGAATGAAGTTTTCCTCAGCCAAATAAAGTGCCATAGAAGTCAATCTGAACTCATCAAAGGCAAGAGCGAGCTTATCGTTTCCGATCACAATAGAATCAAAACTTTTATCAAGTTGAGCTTTACTGATATAGCGACCATTAATGTGTAAGGCGAGTTCTTTATCTTCGCAAGTTAGGGCAATGTGATACTGAGTTTTTCCCGTACGGAAAGCCTTTTTAGCTTTATGGTTTTCTTCTCCTACTTTAAGAGTACAGAAATTGCCATCGTTGATCTTGAGCATTAAGGCAATTTCATCTTGGAGTTTTAAATTGAGGAGGCGCACACTTTCTGCATTGTTTTGTTCAGGTAAGTTGAGCCAAAACTCTAGAGTCCAAGCATCTTTACTAGCTTCTTTTAAATC
The DNA here is from genome assembly GCF_028745505.1 of Lentisphaera marina. Taxonomy (GTDB): domain Bacteria; phylum Verrucomicrobiota; class Lentisphaeria; order Lentisphaerales; family Lentisphaeraceae; genus Lentisphaera; species Lentisphaera marina. The sequence goes on from NZ_JAQZZL010000001.1 coordinate 1,805,997, forward strand.
AAATTTTAGAGGCGACGCAGTACGATAAGCCCATTCCCGAGATTGTGGGATATCAAAAGCTTTAAACTTCTCTTCAACTTTGGGAGCTTTCTTTGGTGGAGCTTTGGCAATAGGTTTTTCTGCAGCAGCTACTTCCTTTTCAGCTTCGTCATCGGAACCACCTAGCAGATTGGTGACAAGGAATGCAATGCCCCCAAGTAAGAGTATGCCAATTACAGCCATAATGACGAGAGGCTTTTTACCTGATTTTGAAGACTTGCTCTTTTTAAGTTTGTTGAGGCTGGTTGTGACAGTTTCACTCACGTCCTCATGAGGAGGTTCATTAGAATCTTCAGCAGGTGAGTTAAGTGAGAGTTTTTTATCATGGCCTTCAGCTAGGTCTCCAGGTTTATGAACTTCTGAGCCAGGATTGAGAGATAAACCTCCACTTGGTGGGGGTGGGGGTGGGAGGTCACCTGATGGTGGCGGTGGAGGTGTTAAGCCACCAGGTGTTTTTAGTCCACCACTTGGAGCTTGTAAGCCACTAGGTGCTTTGAGCCCACCAGAAGGAGGCTGTAAGCCACCTGGAGATGAGAGGCCAGATCCGGGAGTAGTGATTCCAGGTGCTTTACTAGAACTACCGGGTTTGGGTAATTCTAATCCAGAACCAGGAGGAGTGATCATGCCCTTGTTACCCTTGAGGGCTAACTTAGGTTTTACTTTTGGTGGAACTACTTCAGGAGGAGTGTCGGATGGCTTTTCGTCACTTTTAGGAGTAGCTTCATTATCAGCACTAGGCACACTCAGGCTACTACCTGGTTTTTTAGCATGTGAATCAGATGCGATATCAATGGCATTACCAAGAATGGCACTTTTTGACATGGTCATCGTGTTGAGGTCCATACCCTCTAATGCATCGTCTGAATTGGCCTTGTTTTCACTAGGCTTTTTAAGTGATGCACCTTTTAGTTGAAATTCAGGTTTAGCACCTGGAGCCGCAGCCGGGCTAGTACCAGCACCAGAGTTAAGGGCGCTCAAGCCACTACCAGGTGTTTTTGTTGCTGCTTTTGATTCTGTGATATCTTTAGCAGCACCTGGAAGTGAATCGCGCTTAAAACTCATAGTGGGGATTCCCATGTCTGCGTCGATTTCAGGAGGTAGAGCACTTTCACTACCCGGTTTCTTTAAGTTGGATCCGGGTTTATTTAAGCTTGGAGCAGGTTTAGCTGGTGCAATATTTGAATCGAGTAAAGTTCCACCAGGTTTCTGTAGATTGATGGAGGAGCCCGCTTTTTGTAATTTTGAGGAGGAACTGACGACGCCAGTGGCATTCATGTCGAGAGTCGGTTTATTACTAGATGTGGCAGATTGAGTATCTACTGCAGCATCGGGAAGTGATGAACGTTTGAAGACCATCGTGGTGGTGTCTTCTTCTTCGGGTGCACCAGGGATGGTGAGTTTCTTCTTGAGTACGGTAGATTTTTTGAGGTATTGATTCTTGAAGTTACCAGCTTTTAAGGCCAGTTCAGGCATGGAGAAACTAGCGTAGTTTTGCTGATCGTCAGCAGGCATTTTTTCTAGTATTGTATCGGCTTCATCGGCCTTAAATCCGATTTTAATTAAATTCTCTTTTAAGGTACTCATGAATTCCTCTTAATGTTATACGCCTTTAGTATCTTCACTCCAGATTAGTTTGTGAAGTTGAATTTGCATACGAATGTTCAGGCCAGATTGCAAAATCAAATTCGCCAATTCTTCACGACACATAAGTCCAAAAACTGTCGACATTATTACAGTACATTTTTTTTCAAGTTTGTATTCTCGAATTGTTTTCTCAGCCCACAAAAAGTCTTCTTTATTTTGTATTACGAACTTCACTTCGTCCCTCGGAGTCAGTTTAGCTATGTTCTTAAGTTCATTCTTATGAGACATTTTGCTAGCAGGACATTTGATGTCCATGATTCTAATAGACTTGTTTGAGACAAGATCTATATCCATGTGACCACCAGTTTCCACTAAAACAGTTTTACCTAAGTCGAGAAGTTTTTGAACCAATTCACCCACATTTTCTTGGGCAAGGGGCTCGCCTCCCGTGACTTCAACTAAGTCACAGTTGAGTTCTTCAACTTGAGCAATGATTTGATCGATGGATAGGGCGTCTCCACTCGTGAAGCTATATTCCGTATCACACCAAGAGCAACGCAAGTTACAGCCAGAAAGGCGAATAAAAGTACAGGGTAAGCCAGACCATGTGGATTCTCCCTGTAAGCTTTTGTAAATCTCGGTGATATAGAGCAATTTATACGCCAGGTTTAATTTCTAAAGAAATATCAATTGAACCAGCTGAATGCGTTAGGGCACCAACTGAAATATAATCCACACCTGTTTTTGCGATTTCCGCAACTCTTTCTACAGTAATTCCACCACTCGCTTCTAATAAGCATTTACTTCCAGTCATACGGACGGCTTCTGACATTTCTTCATTAGACATGTTGTCCAAAAGGATGTAATCAGCCTTTGCATCTAGAGCTTCTTGAACTTCTTCTAAAGTATCTGCTTCGACTTCGACTTCAATTTCGGGAAAAGCTAAGCGACAAGAACGTACCGAGCGTAAAATGCCGCCAACACCTTCGGCTGCAGCGAGTTCACGGTGATTATCTTTGATCATGACGCGATCATATAGACCAAAGCGATGATTGCTTCCACCACCACAAAGAACAGCATATTTTTCAAGGGCACGCAAGCCAGGAGTCGTTTTTCTTGTATCGAGAATTTTGGCTTCAGTACCTTCAGTTTCTTTAACGAAAGTCTGTGTAGTAGTAGCTATGGCGCAGAGGTGTTGCAAAAAGTTTAAAGCAACTCGTTCACCTGTAATGATAGCGCGAGCATTGCCTTTGGCAATGGCCATGATTTGTCCTTTTTTACATGCTGAACCATCTTCAATTAAAACTTCAAATTTCACTGCAGGATCAAGCTCTTTTAAAACAGTTTCAGCAAGGGCAAGGCCAGCTACAGTACAATCTTGCTTAGCAAGAAAATTGGCGGTGCATTGAAGGTCAGTAGGAATACAACCTAAAGTCGTCGCATCACCACTTCCAACATCTTCCACAAGAGCAGTTTTTACTGCTGTTTGGATTTCGATTTTTAACTTATCAGTTATCATGTTTATTTCCTGAATTTTTGTCTGCTGTGCAAAATAGTCATAAAAATGAGAAGCGCAATCACTTGAGTTAAAATGAGAATCATCACGGCAATATTAGCTTTAATTAGAGCAATACCTGAGAGGCAAATAATGAGGCATAAAGAATGGACTAGGAAAACGGAGGCTCTACGAGAAAAGCCCATTTTAACAAAGCGGTGGGAGATATGATTGTGGTCGCCAATATATACGGGTTTTCCCTGTCGAGTTCTGATCACAATAACTGAGGCTAGATCAAAGAAAGGGATGGCAAGAATCAAGATAGGTATGATAAAGGGATAGCCCGTTTGATGTGCTTCTCCAGAGGTATAAGTGACTAAGATACCGCAGACCCCTAAGAGGTAGCCGACGAAATGACTGCCGGAGTCACCTAAGAAGATGCTCGCGGGATTGCAATTAAAGATATAAAAGCCAAAACAAGAACCACACGTCACCGTAGCTAGGATAGAGACCAAGTATTGCCCTTGTAAACCTGCGGAAATCGCAAAGGCTCCAGCACAAATGGCTCCAACGCCACAACAAAGACCATCCATGTTATCTAAAAAGTTAACGGCATTTAGAATTGTTAATAAAATCATGCCCGTAGCGAGGCTCGCAATTATTGGGTCACTGATAAAGGAAACTCGTATTCCTGCAAAAGCAGTCCCAAAACATAGCGATGCTTGGAGGAATAATTTGAATTTTGCTGACATGGGTGAGCGGTCATCTACAAGTCCAAGAATGATGAAACTTATGGCACAAAAGACAATGACAAATAATTGATTTAGGGCAGGGTTTCCACTTGAAAAGATATTTGAGTACGAAGCAGGTAGAAGTTCAATTTTATTTCTGGCGACAAAAAGTCCAATAAGCAATGTACTAAGCCAGCTGAGGCAAACGGCCGTGCCACCTAGCAAAGGCGTGGCGTCACTATGCATCTTGTGCCCTTCGGAAAGAGGCTTGTCAAGAATATTAAATTTCCAAGCCAACTTTCGACAAATGGGAGTGAAAATTAATGCCAAGACAAAAGATAGCACCATGGCAGCTAAATAGATGGTCCACCAATCTTGCAAATTATTTCTCTTGGCTAGTTTTTTGTAGCATTAGGTGTGCTTGGGCAGCAATACCCTCAGCACGACCAAGAGAACCCATTTTCTCAAAGGTGGTTGCTTTGATGGAAACTTCATTGATAGTCACTTTAAAAAGCTTGGCAATGACTTGTCTCATGGAAGGGAGGTAAGCGGCCATTTTTGGTTCTTGAGCAATAATCGTGCAATCTAAATTAACTAGACTCCAATCTGAAAGGTATTTTGATTCAAGCACATGTTCTAAGAGTTTTACGCTATTGGCACCCTTGAATTCCTCTTTGGTATCTGGAAACCATTGACCAATATCACCAAGGGCTAGCGCACCTAAGACGGCATCTGTAATTGCGTGAAGTAAAACATCGGCATCCGAATGTCCAAGAAGTCCTTTGCCATGAGGGATTTTTACCCCACCAATGATTAGATCTCGCCCACTGACGAGTTGGTGGACGTCAAAGCCAGTTCCAACTCTATACATTACCAACCTTCTGCGAGTTGCGTCACAACTTTAGTGGCCATGCTATAAGCGGCTCTTTCGAGTCCTTCTCTTCTATTTTGTTCAATACTGACACCGTCAGAAAAATCACCATTACCAGTCATTGAGAACTTTTGAATAACAAGCTTTTTAGGAGTCACAACTTCGTAGTCAAATTTTACTGTGGCACGATAATTATTTACTCGGTATTTCTTTTTTTCCTCATCATCTCTTGAGAAACCAACTTTTCTATAGCTGAATTGAGGAATCGTCCCCTGGATAATGGCATCTGCTCGGCCTTCACCTGCGTTGACGAGTTCATAAGTACCATCTTGACGGATAGCCTCTTTGAGTTTGTCCATAACGATGAGCGCTAAGCGTGGCTCATCACTTAAATTTTTAAGCTGGCCAACACTGACGCGTTTGATTTGTGGATGTCCCATATTGCCGATTTGATAACCAGAGCAAGAAACGAGGGCTAGAGCTAAAGCGAAACTTGTTAAGAGTTTTTTGATCATTACTTTCTTCCTTCCTCTTTGTTGACGGTGTCGGTGTTTTCTAGGGGGACTAAATCAAGTCCTAGGTCTTCGACGGGGACTAAGTATTTGCCTTTACTATCCTCAGGACGAACAATAATACGGCGAATTGAACGATCTTTAGCTTGCGGCGCTAAAGGAGTAAAGATTTGCTGTTCGAGTTTTGTCTGAAGTTCATCATTGCGTTTTTTAGTGATTTGTCTAGTCTTGAGCTCGCCTTTGTAGTTCGAGTCAAGTTTCTCAAGTTTAGCCTCAGCTGCTAAAGCCGCTTCAGTATCAGGGTAGTTTACTACAACTTTGTAGAGGTAGCGCTTAGCGGCATCAGGTCGAGAATGAACTGGATCCAAATAAAATAAGGCCAAGTTGTAAATTCGTTCAGCTTCAATTTCACGAAGGCTTTGAAGTTGGTCTTTAGCTTCAGCTAAAAGGGGGTGCTTATTGTATTGATTAATGAATAATCTAAGCTGAGTTTTAGCTTCGCGCATGAGCTCGAGGTTGCCGTGAATACCTCTCATACTATGGGTATTAAACTGGGCAATATAAATTCGTGCGTAACCCGCTTCGTCGGATTTTGGATAGGTGGCAATCAGTTTATGATAAGTGCTCATGGCAGCAATATCATCTTTGTCATCTTGTTGGAGCATACCAATTCTCAGCATTGAAGTTGCCGCACCCTTTGAGTATGGAGCTTGTGCAATGAGTTCCTCGTAAAATTCGATGGCTTCTTCTGATGAACCGAAGAAGTTTGAACTACCACTCTTTTCATAACGAGTATTAGAGATCTCGAACTGCAGATTCAAAACTTTTTCATAATCAATTTCAAAATTGTAGTCATCAACTAATTCTTTTAAAATATCGAAGGCGTCTTCGAGTTCGCCTTGGTGATAAAGTGCTTTAGCTTTAAAATATTTGAGAGTTGCAATCTGCTTGCGGTTGGTTTCAGTAAGTAAAGCCTCATTAACGTCAATAATCACTTGATCATATTTTTCGAAGGCTAAGTTCTCTTCAATTTTTTTATTGACTGTTTGAGCAAAAATTAATTGGCTCATCAAAATCAATAATATAAAGTATTTCACGGCTGCGAGGCTCCTTTTTGCAGTATGTCTAAAGATGACTCGAACTGAAAGCCCCTCGCTTGGAGGTCTTGAAGTCGGCCAACTATAAATTTTAAATTCTTTTTATCAGCTTTATGTAAATCGTTTTTATGCATTTGCAACTTCAATCTAACCGCATTTAAAGCCTCTTCTGAAGGCTGTGTACGATTTAACATCATGCAACACATTTGTACATCCTTATTCACTACCTCAGATTTGTAATTATTAAGGTAAAGGAAAATAGTCACGGATGAGCAAAGCGCAAATAGACATATTAGCAGTAAAGCTTTTATCAGCGCATTCTTTTTAACTTTTTTGTGGAACGAATCAAGTTCTTCGCTTAAATGAATCGCATCTTGGTAGCGCTTGTCGGGGATTTTATCGAGGCAACGGCGACATATCTTTTCTAAAGTGGGATGTATGAGTCTGCCACCACGACCGCGCTTTGGGAATGCAGGGGTGGTGTTTTTTATTTCATTAAAGATCTGTCGAAAATTGGTGGAAGTCTCGTTGGTGAAAGGATGAGTGCCGTAAAGAATTTCGTAGAGGATAATTCCCATGGCAAATACATCAGTTCCTCGGTTCGTGCTTCGTCCCAAACCTAGAGTTTGTTCTGGCGCCATGTAAGCGGGGGTTCCACTGATTTCGCCATTCATTGTTAGGCGAATATCCCCTTTGTCTTCAAAGCGGCTGACAGCTTTCTCTTCAGGCATCGGATCGTGTTGTGGCTCTTGTTCATTTAAGTTGCGAGCTAAACCCCAGTCTAATAAGAGAACGCGTTGGTATTCGTCCACCATGATGTTCTCTGGTTTGATGTCACGATGAATGATGTTGTTTTCGTGGGCGTAGGCTAGGGTATGACAAGTTGTTTTGAAGATTTCTAATAAGTCAGTGAGGGTACTGTCATCGTAGATCTCGCGCAATGTTTTTCCCGTGACAATGGGCATCGAATAAAAAACATCGTTGTTACCAATTTTTCCTAGGTTATAAACGGGGATGATTCCAGGGTGCTGCATGTACGCCATGATCAAGGCTTCGTTGATGAAGCGCTGTGAAACTTTGACCTTCTTTTTGTACTGATCTTTAAGGATCTTTAGTGCAACGCTACGACCGAGCATGAGGTCACGGGCTTTTACAATAGTGGAGTTACCACCACGGCCAATAATTTTTCTAACTCGGTAGCGGTCGTTGAGGTCAGGGAGGCTGTCAAATATATCTAAATAATCATGTTCCTGGGAACTGCTATGAAAGTCGTCTTCAGCAAGTTCCTTATTATAGATTGTTTGAGCAACGTCCATTTAATCCTACTGAATGAGAGGTAAGAGCTCGTTTGCAACTTTATTACTCAAAGAATCATTTGGCTTTTTATGGCGGCTAGAATAGATGCGGATTTCGCAAACATTTTCGAGTTTCTGTTCGAGCTCAATCGAAACTTCGTAGCCCTTATCGAGTTTGCCTTTCATTGAGAGACGAGTCTTTGAACTATGTGTAATTTGTGAGCCCAAGTCATCGGCTAAGTATTTTAAAGAAGGGTAAAATAAATCTTTAGCTTGTTTATCTAAATGAATAATGACTTTACCATTGCGTGCCATGTATTGGCCGCTCTCATCTTTTAAGTTTGTGGGAGTGTTGACACAACTAAAACTTACGGCACTCAAAAGAGCGAAAATTAAAATATTTCTGATCATGGATGATTCCTAAATTTACTTTTATAAAAATTAATCTTTTAATTCTTCTTCGTCCAACTCATCTTGATCATTGTCATCATCAAAGTTGTGGATAGTTTTTTTAACTTCTTCTACGGGATCGTCAGGAATGTGTGTTAGACCACAGATAGTCGCCACTTTATTTCCAATTTTTCTCGCTTCAGATCTTTTTAGACCTTCGCGAATAATTAGGTCATCTGAATCCGTGATGGACAGAAATAGAGTGTAAGAGGGGCGCAGTTGAGGCGTTTGCTGAAAGAATACACTAGAGCAAATACCAGTACGGACTTTTTTGACAAAGCCAAAGTGATAAACTTCTTGGCGAAAATTATTATGGCCTGCCACAAAAGTCGTTTTTGACCAAGAGAAGAGGCAATAGATGGAAGTTATAAAGAAAAAGCATATAACTAGAAATAGAATGAAGTCTGAACCCACTAACTCCATATTTCGATCGCGCCAAAATTGTACTAAAATAAGGCCAAGGACAGAAAGGCCGAGCCCGGATAAAATTCTATTAGATGGGTTAACAAGCACCATCTGTGATTTTTCGTCTTTTTTCATCTTTTCTTTTTGTTTTAATGATTTAAGCTTGCTCAAATAGCAACAAGTATATCTTAAGCAGGAATTCCGGAACTTAAAGATGATCCATCTTCTTTACGCAATATTTTATCTATTATTAGTTTTTTCTCCAATGAGAAAGATGAGTCGCCGCTATTCCCGCTTACTTATTTCACTCACTATTTTGGCTCAGCTCTTCATACCTAATCAGGCATTAGCGTATTTAGTCTTTGGCTCTTTGCTCCCAGTTTTTTTACATTTTTTCATTTTAATTAGTGTAAAAGGGCAGTTTTTTTGCCTAGCTTTTAGCTTTTGTCGGCTAATGAATTTCTTGGGATTTGATAGAAAAAGATTGCAACATTTATTAGCACTCAACTTAGATCAATCCTACCAAGAAATTCCTAATTTAAGTTTTAAGTCAGCTACTGAATTCTCATTGATATTACGACTTTGCCAAGAGCGCAAATCTTGGCAACAAGTCATTGAGGATTATGATTTGTTGAGTATTGAAGAGCAAGCGGCGTACGAAGATCTATACACAGAGGCTAAGAAAGAAAAAGATCTACAAGCCGCAAAGTGTGAAAATGAACTTTAAAGCGAGCGTCTTGGTATTAGTGTTGAGCTAATTGATTAGAGAGTATATTATGCCCAAATTTGAACATATTCGTCACAAACCACCGACAGAATTAAAACAAGAACGTCCCTTTATTATTGCTTGCTCACCTTTGCGCAGCCATGTCAACCTTTCCACAATTATGCGCATGGCAGGTTGCTCGGGAGTGACGCAAGTTATTGCGACGGGAAATGCTAAAGTGAATGCCAAGATTGCTCGTGATGGAGCCGATCAAGTGAAATTGACAACTAAGAATAGCTTGCCACCAGTCTTGAAAAAACTTAAACAAGAAGGCTACACCCTTGTGGGTTTGGAGCAGACCACAAACTCGAATAATCTACATAGCTTCGACTTCCCTCATAAATGCGTCTTAGTCGTAGGAGCTGAACGTGAGGGACTTTCACAAGATTGCCTAGATTGCCTTGACTATACGGTAGAAATCCCCGTTTGGGGTTTACCGTTTTCTTATAACGTAGCTTCGGCCACGTCATTAGCGGTTTATGAATACTGTCGCCAATATCCTGAAGGCTAATTCCGTTTCATTTAATTAGCCAATGCCACCTCAATTCTTTGGATAAAGAAAGATGCTGTGCCAAAGGCACTGAGCATAAATCAGCTAATGTAGCTTCGGCCACATTATTAGCGGTTTGTGAGTACTGTCGCCAATACCCTGAAGGCTAATTCCATTTCATAAAATTAGCCAATGCCATCTCCATTCTGTGGATCAGGAAAGATGCTGTGCCAAAGGCACTGCGCATAATTCAGTTAACTTAGCTTCGGCCACGTCATTAGCGGTTGATGAGTACTGTCGCCAATAGCCAGAAGGCTAATTTCGCTTCATTAACTTAGCCAATGTCATCTCCATTTTGTGAATAAGGAAAAATGCTGTGCCAAAGGCACTGCGCATAACTCAGCCTGTGGTTTCAACCACAGGATTGTGTTCGTGACCCACATCCCGTTCTAAAGGAACGGCGCATAATCCTCAATTTTTCTTAAATGACTATCAGATTAGATAGCGTAATCTTGAATGCCTTGGGCGGCTAGAGCAGAGAAAGTTGCGCAGTAGAGCATGATTTGCTTGTGGAGACTACTAAGTCCATTGCGGCGATTCATTGATAGATGTTCACTTAAGCCCGCTGTTTCTAAAAAACTTGCATCCAGTGCCATGGCTTCGGCAGGCGTCAGTCCCGAGTAAACTTTTGCGAAGACCGTACCAAGTCCCTTTGGAATAGCGGCATCACTATCAGCAGAAAAATGAACTTGGCCAGCTTTGAGTTCCGGAACTAACCAAAGTTGAGAGGTGCAGCCCGATATTTTGAACTTATCAATGCGCTTATCTTCACTTAAATCACCTGCTTGGCGACCAAATTTAATTAACCAAGTAAAGCGATCATCTATATCTTCAATTTTTCCTAAATCTGCAATGAGTTTATCTTTATCTTCTATAGCCATTTTTATCTCAAAATTTTTCTTATTAATTGGCGCTAAGATAGCAGAGCTTCATATCTGAGCAATCGCAAAAAGCAAGAATATTAATGCCCCATTTAGCACAAGACAAAAAAAACTTGAATTAAAGTCAAAAAAGCCCTTTTTACGAGTTGCTTTTTTTACAGGTCACTGCAAATTCAAGGCCACATGCGCTCGTAGCTCAGCTGGATAGAGCAACGGACTTCTAATCCGTAGGTCATAGGTTCGAATCCTATCGGGCGTACTAAAAAGCCTCAGTAAGTAATCTTGCTGAGGCTTTTTTATTGCTATGAGGCACACTTAGTGTACTTTTTGAAAAGGGCTGTTCAATAGAGTACAGAATTTTGTTAGATTTCGGTTTTACTTTAGCCTATTAGACCAGTATTCGGGGAATCTTTTATGGTGGGCAATTGCGACAATCCAAAGAGCATCATTTTCGATTAGATATACAACTTTAAAGGGGAATCTAGATGTACTAATTCTTCTAGTTCCATCTTCGTATAATTTCCATATAGTAGGATTTAGTGCAATGATTTTGATTGTCTTTTTGACTTCTTTGTGAAAATCTAGTCCTAAGCTTTTATAAAGCTCTTCATAGTACTGGATAGAATTATCAAGTTCCTCAATAGCTTGAGGAAGGAACTTTATGGATATCATGAATATTTCTTTTCTAGTTGAGCAAATACTTCATCAGCATCTACTCCAACAGCAGTTCCTTCATTGATTGATTGAACTCTTTTTTGTATTTCTAATTCATAATTAATTGAATCAGATTCTTGATATTCAAGACTTTCAATTAAATCATGTATTAAATGCGCTCGATCTTCTTGTGAAAGACTTAAAGCTTCATTTTCTATTTTTTGTAAAAGAGTCATAGTTCCGTTATCCGTTGTTAAATAAAGATATATTCTTCTTTTCGTAAATCAATCTATTCATTTAATTTATTAATCTAACGACCTAAATTACCTGAATTCGAGGAACGAGAATTTCAGGTTCATTTTTTGGTTAGTGTTTTTATATACCTGAATCCGTGAGCTGATCTTAAAAAACAGCTTAAAAACAAGAAAACCTGTTGGTTTATAGTAATTTAAGTTACGACACCAAAATCACCCAACAGGTTTTCTCATGAATAAAGCATTTAAACTCGACACAGGCAATGATTCCCTTCACAGTATTGGCGGAATATTTTTAGGTGGCCAAGTCCTTCAACAAAGTGAAATTGACGATGAGTTCAATACAGATCACAAGGCCAATCATATCTTTCAAGATCTAGATATTTTCAAATCACAGGTGGGGTTACTGATTCAGGGGCGTGAACGCTTCACAGATATTAGTCAGTTTCGTGAAAACGAAGTCTTTATGAAATCACTTGGATTAAACAAAGTTCCATCCGAGGAACGTTTGCGTCAACGACTAGAAATCATGTCTTCTGAGCATGAAGTGCATTTAAAATCAGCGAATACAAACCTGCTCAAAAAACAGTGTATAGGTAATATATCAAAAGGGGGGATGAATTTTATTCCACTCGATATGGATGTATCACCCATGGATAACTCCGGTAGCCATAAAGAAAATGTGAGTTGGACATATAAAAATCATGACGGATTTTCTCCCATGTTTGCCTACCTTGGAACTGAGGGCTTTATGCTAAATAATGAGCTGCGTCCAGGTTCACAGCATGCACAAAAAGGGATGCCAGAGTTCTTAGATGACAGCTTTACTATGATCAAAAAATTAAAGCTTAAGCACCCCGTACTACTTCGTTTAGATTCCGCTCACGATGCTGAGGTTAATTTCGGACACCTTCCTGATGATCAATATTTTCTGATTAAACGGAACCTTAGAAAGGAATCTAAAGAACAGTGGCTATCCAACGCACGGCGTTTAGGGCGACAGCTTAAATCTCGAGATGGTAAGAGTGTCTTTGTCGGTGAACTCCATCACAAACATCCTGGAAACAATGAAGAACATAAAGTGGTTCCTGTTATTTTTAAAGTTACGGAACGACTCGAAGATCAAGATGGCAATCGACTTTTGATGCCAGAAATCGAAGTGGAGACCTATTGGACGAATTTACCTTTAGAAGCCGAGGATGTGATCGAACTTTATCACGATCATGGAACCAGTGAGCAGTTCCATAGCGAATTGAAGAGCGATATGAATGTAGAGCGTTTACCCTCAGGGAAATTTAAAGCGAATCAATTCTTTTTGCACTGCGCTATGCTCGCTTTTAATGTGCTCAGAGTCATTGGTAATCACCTTATCCATAATAAATCTTTGGCTCCAATTAAAATCAAAGCCCAACGACGCCGCCTACGGTGCGTGATACGTGACTTGATTTTAACCGCTTGTAAACACGTAAAGCACGCAGGAGATGAAACTCTCAAGTTTGGTCGACATAGCCCTTGGTTTAAGCTGTATCAAAAAATATCATTTAGCCTTTAATCCACTAATAAGAAGTTTATTGCAAAGCTCTTTTATTGAGTTTTGTGCTTTACTCTGTCCAAGTTGGGTGAATTGCCTTAGAAATTGCTATATTTACTATCCTTAGACACCTGATCACGAGCGATAGGCTTAAGAAATAAGGACATCTCACAATCTGGGATAAAAACGATCTAAGAATTACTCGACCAAACCATTATCTCATGAATCTCAAAACCTGATCACGGATTCAGGTACTATACTCATATTTACATTTTCCTTGTTTGCAGAAGAAAAAACTAATATTTTATTCATCTTTGCCGACGATCAATCTTATGAAACAATTGGCAATCAAACAGAGTGTAAAACTCCCCATTTAAATCGTTTAAAAGACTCCGGTATAAATTTTACTCACGCATACAATATGGGGGCGTGGAATGGCGCAGTCTGTGCGGCCAGTAGAGCTATGCTAAATTCGGGGCTTTTTGTTAATAGTGCACAACAGGGAATTAAAAAATATCCTCATTGGTCCGAGCTTATGAGTCAAGCGGGATATAAAACCTACATGACGGGGAAGTGGCATGTCCCAGGTAAACCGCGCTTTGATGTGGTTAGGGATCCACGTCCCGGTATGCCCAAGCAGACTGAAGAAGGATATAACCGCCCACTCAGTCCTGAAAATTATGAGCAGGGATGGAAGCCATGGGATAAAAGTAAGGGAGGTTTTTGGGAAGGAGGCGTTCATTGGACCGAAATAGTGACAAATCATGGCATCGATTTTATTAAGGAAGCAAAGAATGATAAAAAACCTTTCTTTATGTATATTGCCTATAACGCTCCACACGATCCGCGTCAGGCCCCTAAAGAGTATGTGGATATGTACCCACTAAACTCAATCTCAGTGCCTGAAAATTTTCTCAGTGAATACCCCAAGAAAGAATTAATTGGCTGCGGCCCCTTGCAACGAGATGCACGCTTAGCTCCATTTCCAAGAACGGAATATGCCGTAAAAGTTAATCGTCAAGAGTACTTTGCTTGTATTAGCTACATGGATGCCGAAATAGGGCGTTTGCTAAAAGCTTTAGAGGATTCTGAACTAGCGGAAAATACGCTGGTGATTTTCACTGCTGATCATGGACTGGCAGTTGGTCGCCATGGTTTTCTAGGAAAACAAAATATGTATGACCATAGTGTTCGCGTCCCGTTTCTTATGGCGGGACCAAATTTACCATCGGGGAAGACCATCAGTAGCCCCATTTATCTGCAGGATGCCATGGCAACATCACTCGAAGTAGCAGGAGTAGAGAATGCGCCGCATCTTCAGTTCAAAAGTGTCTTGCCACTCATTAATGGTGAACGAAAAGTTCAATACGAGAAAATCTATGGTGAATATATTGATCACCAACGCATGATCACAAAAGGGGATTGGAAATACATCACTTACCCACATGCCCAACAAGAACGACTTTTTAACCTCAAAAAAGATCCTCTTGAAAAAGATAACTTATCGAAAAATCCAGAATATGCTTTATTGAAATCAAAACTTAAAAGTGCATTAAAAGATCTACAGAAAGAAATGAAAGACGATTTTGATATCGATGCACCACCAGCCTTTTGGGACCCGACAATCAAAAAAAATAAAAAACGCGCAGCTAACACTAAGGTTTATTGAAAGGGATTAGGTAAGGCAGGTGATACGCCTGGGATCCCAATGAGAGGCGTGAGGTTTTGTTTGGGAAGCATGGGGTGCTTAACAGCAGCTTGCGGCTGCCACCGCGGATGATGTTGTAGAGAGACTTATTGAAGAAAATGAGCTTGAATTGGAAGTTTGGAAAACAATAGGGCGACAAATAAAATTTGCCGCCCTACCATTTTTCATGTGGATAAAAGTTAAAGACTCGTGGACATGGGGTTGGCTTGAGTACTGCGAGAGTCAAAACAAGCTGCAATGAGTCGGGAAAATAGCTTGAATTCGGAATGGATTTCTAGCACTCGTGACTTGGGATTTGCCCCTGCGTAGAGGTAGTGAGGAATATCGCTTTGCAATATCTTGTAGGAGTCCGCAAATTTGATACGTGGATCACAAGAAAACTGTTCTTCAAATTCTTTAGTATCGAGTTGTAAGTTGCACATGAGGGATTGAATGATCCAGGCACGCTCTTGGTCTTCGGCACTCTTGTGATGCCCGCCACTTAGAGGGAGTCGATCTTCGAGTGTAGCTTTGAGGTAGCTATTGAGTTCACGTGAATTTTGCCAAAAGTAATCTTGGCTCTCGCTAATGGAGCTAGAACCTATGCCAATGATATTGAGACTCTGATTGACGGTAAAACCCATGAAGTTGCGGTGGAGCTGTTTTTTCTTTGCGGCAACCGCAAGTTCATCGTTGGGGAGGGCAAAGTGATCGAGACCAATTTCTACGTAGCCAGCTTCGAGAAATTTTTGTCTAGCTAGCTGAGTGCAGGCCATCTTGGTTTCTGAATCGGGGAGATCTTCTTTTTTAATCAAGCTCATATGCTTACGTTGCTCAGGCATATAAGCAAAGTTGAAGAGAGCAAAGCGTTCTGGTTTGAGGCTGAGTGCGAGATCAATTGTTTCGGAAAAACTATCGACGCTTTGTTTCGGGAGACCAACAATGAGATCGAAATTAATGGAAGTAAAGCCAAGTTGACGAGCATACTCAGTATGAGTTTTAATCATCTCATAAGGTTGAATACGATTGATAGCTTTTTGGACATCGAGATTGAAGTCCTGAACTCCAAAACTAAGGCGTTTAATATTATTGATGGCATATGTTTCTAAATGTAATTGAGTTAGTGTGCGGGGGTCAGCTTCGATGGAGATTTTTGCTTCTCTTGAAACACCGAAATATTTTTCGATGGCACAGAACAAAGTATGGAATTGCTGAGCAGATAAAAAATTAGGTGTTCCACCACCAAAGTGAATTTCGTTTATTTTGATGCGACCATTTTTCGCGATGAGTGCCATTTCTTTGATGAGAGCACTCAAGTAGGGGTCGGCGGCACTTGTACTCTTTTTGACTTGCGTATTGCATCCACAGTACCAACATAGCTTTTGGCAGAAGGGAATATGGATATAAAGAGCGGAGAAATCTCCGCTCTGAGATAGAGAAGAAAGAGAAGTAGCTATGGCTTCTTGAGAGACTTCTTTATTCCAAACAGGCACGGGGGGGTAGGAGGTGTACCTAGGTACGGGCTTACTTAGAAGTTGAAGTTCTTGCGAGTTGAACTCGCTGTGGCTAGCTACGGTCTCTTGCTGAATCATTTAACTTTCCTCAGAATGAGTAGATGAAGTCGAAGGTATAACGATCGTCAAACATGCTGTCATCGCTTTTACCAATTCTCGTTTCATAGGCAGCACCCATGGTGAGTGCTTCGGTGAATTTGTAACGGAAACCAAAGGCCATATTGGTATAGTTATTGCCTTGGGTATCGGAAGTCCCTAGGTTGAGAAGATCGACACCACTCATATTATCGTTAATAACATTCACAGGGGCTTCGGCGCCACCTTCGAGTTCTGCGTTGAATTCACCGCCATCGCCATCGGCAATAACGTGGCGCCAATGGGCTTCAATGAGCGGGTAGAAATTACCGATTTTATAATCGACGTGGAGACTCATATCATTAAAAGTTGAGTTGGCATCAGTGTCGAAAGGGAGGCGCAAGCCTTCGTAGGCCATGAAGTGGAAGTTGTTCCATTGTTTACCGATTGAGATAAATGGGTTAGCAATGCCATCGCCTTCACCTTGATAGATGTCGTCATCACCAGTAGGGATTTCGATGCGGAAACCAGTAGTGACGATAAAATCTGAATCTTTGTCATGATAAACAGTGTATTTCACACCGAGTGCGATGTTGGCAAAACCTTCTTGATCTTCAAGAGTATTATCGAAATTGTATTTTGCATAACCATCCTTGGTGGCAATGACTGAGAGGCGATCATTAATGGCGTAGCGTGCTTGGATTGCAAATAATTGGGCTTCACCACCGAGTTTGAGTTTTCCTAAGTTAGTGTCGATTTTATCGTGGAAATTTTGATGAAGATAAATCATTCTAATTTCAGTGGTGTGATAGGGTGACTCAAAATTGACAGGGTCAGTTACGGGCGAAATTGGTGCGGACATAGAGTCGGCTTTCGTTTCCGCCGCTACCGCGCTTCCTGCAAAAAGACTTGTTAGAAATGCTAAACTTAGTGTGCCTGCAAGTTTATTCATAAGATGGATCTCCTTAGTGTGTTTGTATTTATCGTGTGTTTACTTGGAAGAGATTAGAGAAAAGCTTGTGCACAAAAAACAAACAAAAACTTTAAGTTGTTTATTTTCATTAATTTATGGATAGAGGGGTTTCTTTTTGTGGTTTCTTTTTTTCCGATAACGGAATCATAATCGGATGGTGTCCGATTTCGGATATATCCAATAGTGGCAACTATTTGTTAAATAGTTGTAAATCACTAATAATGATGGTTTTGTTTTCCATTTTCGGACTTTTGGCATCCCATATTCTCTCAATGGGCATGTTTTAATAATAATAAAAGAAAATCATTAAGTGCAAACAAGAGCCGAAAGTTGGATTCCAAGTATTTCTGAAGACTTATTTTGTCGCCATTGTGGTGAAAAAGTTTGCGAGGATACCTGGTCACATGAAAGTGACTTATTTTGTTGCAATGGTTGCTTAAATGTCTACCTTATCCTCTCTAATAATGGACTCAATCAGTTCTATGAAATGAGTGAAGGTGTGGTGGGCGTACGCCCTTCTGAAGATGGCGAATTCGACTATCTAAATGATATCGTGAGTAGTTTGGCTTTGTTTGAATCGGAGGACTGTGTGCGTATCCGTTTTCGTATACCGAGCATTCATTGTATTTCCTGCGTTTGGCTTTTGGAAAAATTAGCGCATCTACAAGAGGGAATTCGTTCAAGTCGAGTCAACTTTGCTAAACAAGAAATTTTGATTAACTATGATCCGCGCGAGGTCAGGTTGAGTGAAGTGGCGAGTTTATTGCAGCGCCTTGGATATGAGCCCAAACTTAATTTGGAGGACGAGGGCAAGGAAGAAAAAAGCGAAGTCCGCAAAGATTTGGGAAAAATTGCGATGGCGGGCTTTTGCTGTGGCAACATAATGATGATGAGCTTTCCGGCTTATTTTGGCTTGCAGTTAGACGATTCTTTTGCGCGCTTATTTGCTTACCTCAATTTATTTTTATGCTTACCTTTAGTGACTTATTGTTCGGTAGATTTTTGGAAAGCCATTCCTCGTTTTCTCAATTCACGCAAAATTTCTTTAGATCTGCCCATAGCTGTTGGTATAGGCGTTTTATTTTCTCAGACAGCTTTTGATGTGCTCTCGCAAAGTGGAGAGGGTTATGCGGATTCACTTGGAGGTTTTGTCTTCTTTTTATTACTGGGGCGTTTCTTCCAAAAAGTCTCCTATAAACGACTTTCCTTTGAAAGGGATTTTAAATCCTTTTTTCCCTTGTCAGTTCGCGTTCTTCAAGGTAGCGAGGCGAAACTACGTCCTGTGCAAGAAGTGAAAGCGGGTGACACACTGCTGATTCGTTCAGGTGAATTGTTGCCAGTGGACGGAGAAGTGATCAAAGGGGAGGCTGGAATGGATTACTCATTTGTCACAGGAGAGAGTGAACCCGTGAGACTTGTGGCAGGGGAGAAAGCCTTTGCGGGAGGAAGGCAGAAATATGGCCTCTTGGAAATCAAGGCTCAATCAGCAGTCGATAGTTCTTATTTGGCCTCACTTTGGAATGATGAAACTTTTCGTGACGAAAAAATATTGGGTGAAGCAGAGATCTCTCAAAAAGCAGGTGTGGCTTTTACTTTTGTCGTTCCAGTTTTAGCGATAGCAGCTGCATTATATTGGGGGATGACGACGGATTTACATCGTGGCTTAGAAGTTTTTGTAGCTGTACTCATTGTCGCTTGTCCTTGTGCCTTAGCACTATCAATCCCCTTGGCCTTTGGTTTTAGTTTGCGCTTCTTAGGCAAGCGCGGCTTTTTTATTAAGAATGCGAACGTCATCGAAAAAATGGCTCAGGCCGATAGCTTTGTTTTTGATAAGACGGGAACATTGAGCCGCAGTGATTTACTCAGTGTAAAAGTGATTAAAGATGAAATGAGTGAAGTGGATAAGCAAGCACTCTTTTTGCTTAGCTCTCAATCCGGACACCCAAAATCCTTAGCGCTCCAAGAAGAATATGAGACTTATAAATCTGATCATGAACTTTGCGATTTTAGCGAAATAGTGGGGCAGGGAATCGAAGCACAGATTTGCAGAAATCACTACCAAATCAAGGCACATGGAGCTTACACCTGCCTCATGAAAAATGAGCGAGTGATAGCCGACTTTGATATTCGCAGTGCCTGGCGCAAAAATTGGCAGAGTGCCCTGCGGTCTCTCAAAGAAAAATGCTGTGTGCTATCGGGCGACCAAGATCGCGATCGTGATTATCTGCAAAGGGAAATGCCGGAAGGAAGCGAAATATTTTTCCAACAAAAACCACATGACAAACTCGAGAAAATTCGCGAGATGAAAAAATACCATAAATCAGTGGTGATGTTTGGCGATGGCCTGAATGATTCGGGTGCTTTAAAAGAGGCCGATGTTGGAGTGGCCATTGCCGAGAATAGTCAAAGTTTCACGCCGGCTTCTGACGTTATTATGCACGGTGATCAGATGCAGAATTTGGGGCGTATTCAGAATTACATGCAGTGGGTGATGAAATTGATCCGTTTGAGTTTCGTCTTCTCATTACTCTACAATTTTACGGGTTTGGCCTTCGCGGTCACAGGGCATTTGAGTCCCCTGACTTCCGCTATTTTGATGCCTTTATCTTCTCTGACAATTTTATTTATTAGTGCCCTAGGAACGAGTCTTGGGGCCAAGATTTATTTGAAAAAAGGAAATGAAAAATGAGCGTTATTTACTTAATGGTGCCACTGGCAATCCTCTTGGCCTTTGTGGGCTTAGTGGCTTTTTATTGGGCTTTGCGAAGTGGGCAATTTGATGATGTGGAAACCCCCGCACAAAGAATTTTGTTTGAAGAAATAAAAGAAAAAAAGGAGACTCTTAAATGAGTGAAATCAGCAAGACAGAAAGTTATGACGATAAAATCGTTCGTAACTTTGCATGGGCTACAATTCTCTGGGGAATTGTCGGTATGTTGGTTGGAGTGATTATTGCGGCGGAATTATTTCATCCGCAAATCAGTGATCCAGCCAAGGAATTATCATTTGGACGTATTCGTCCCTTACACACCAACGCGGTTATCTTTGCTTTTGTGGGCAATGGTATTTTTATGGGCGTTTATTATTCCTTGCAACGACTTTGTCGCCGCCGGATGTTTTGTGATAAGTTGAGTAAGATCCACTTTTGGGGTTGGCAGGCGATTATTGTTGCCGCCGCTGTTACCTTGCCTTTGGGCTTATCCTCTGCAAAAGAGTATGCTGAACTCGAGTGGCCGATAGATATTGCCATCACTTTGATCTGGGTCGTTTTTGGCGTGAATATGATCATGACAATTATTAAGCGTCGCGAGAGTCACATGTACGTGGCCATTTGGTTCTATTTAGCCACTTTTATTACGGTAGCACTCTTACATGTCGTTAACTCCATGGCTTTACCGGCAGACTTTTTTAAATCCTACTCCATGTATGCAGGGGTGCAAGACGCCTTGATTCAGTGGTGGTACGGACATAATGCGGTAGCTTTCTTTTTGACGACGCCTTACTTGGGCTTGATGTATTACTTTATTCCCAAGGCTTCGAATCGTCCTGTTTTCTCTTACCGTTTATCAATTATTCACTTCTGGTCCTTAATCTTTATTTACATTTGGGCGGGCCCTCACCACTTACTCCATACTTCGCTTCCTGACTGGTGTCAGACTTTAGGGGTAGTTTTCTCTCTCATGCTAATTGCTCCATCTTGGGGTGGTATGCTCAATGGTTTACTTACTCTGCGCGGAGCTTGGGATAAAGTCAGAACAGAACCCGTACTCAAGTTTATGGTGGTAGCGATCACTGCTTATGGTATGGCCACCTTTGAAGGTCCATTACTCTCCTTACGTTCATTAAATTCACTCACACACTATACTGACTGGACTGTGGCTCACGTACACGTTGGTGGCCTAGGCTGGAATGGTTATTTAACTTTTGGTATCCTTTATTGGATTATCCCCAAACTTTACAAGCGTGAACTCTATTCACTCAAATTAGCAAACTTGCATTTCTGGATTGGTCTTATTGGTATCGTTCTTTATGCCATCCCACTTTACTGGGCAGGTGTGACACAGGGAATCATGTGGCAGCAATTCAATGATAATGGCACGCTCACTTATGGTAACTTTGTTGAAACCGTGGATAAAATTATCCCCATGTACAAATTGCGTGCGCTTGGTGGTTTACTCTACTTAGTTGGGGCAATTATCATGGCTTGGAACCTCTTTAAAACTGCGGCTGGCGCCAAAGTGGAAGACGAGTCTTTCCAAGTGGTCGAAAAAGAACACAAAGAAGAAAAGAAACTCAAAGGGCTCATTTATTCTCACCGTTGGTTAGAAGGAAAAACAGTTCTCTTCTCTGCGCTCACACTTGTGGCGGTACTCATTGGTGGCCTTTTTGAAATTGTTCCCATGTACATGGTTTCGAGCAATGTGAAAAAGATTGATAGTGTTAAACCCTACACGGCACTAGAGCAGTATGGTCGCGACATTTACGTTCGCGAGGGTTGTTATACTTGTCACTCACAAATGATTCGCCCCTTCCGTGCTGAAACAGAGCGTTATGGTGATTTCTCACGCTCTGGTGAGTTCATCTACGATCGTCCTTTCCAGTGGGGCTCCAAACGAATCGGTCCAGATTTGGCTCGTGTGGGTAAACGCAATTTATCTAATGCGTGGCATTATGAGCACTTGATGAATCCGCGTAGTACTTCGCCAACCTCTATTATGCCGGCTTATGCCTTCATGAAAGATGATAAAGTTGATCAAGGCTTTATGGAGCGTGGGATTAAGACTTTGACTAAGCTCGGTGTTCCCTATGGCAAAGATTATGATAAGCAGGCTTATGCCGATGCGATGATACAGGCCGAAGGTATTCAAAAAGACCTACGTGATAACGGGGTGGAAATTGATAAAGATGCCGAAGTAATTGCCCTAATTGCCTATCTCCAACGACTAGGTATGGATTACAATCCTGAGCAAGAAGGTAAAGAACTTGCCGAACAGAAAAACGAAGGAGAAGCGAAATGATTAAAGAATTTTTAGCGACTCAAAGTGGTATGGCAATCTTTGGAATTGTCTCGATAATAACTTTTATGTTTGCCTTCACGGTCTCAACCATTAGAGCATTTTTTCTAACGGAGGATTTCGCAAGTGAAATGGCGGCAAAAGCTTTAGACGAGGAGAATAAAAAATGAGTAATATCCCCGAAGATGATAAACATGTCGACGACGACAAACTCATGGATCATGACTACGACGGGATTCGCGAGTTAGATAATGATTTACCGACTTGGTGGATTGCGACCATGGTCTTCACCATGATTTTGGGTGCTGTTTACGTTTTGCATTACCACATTTTTACAGTTGGTAATCTAATGGAGCAGGCCTATCAGCGTGAGCTCAAAAATGCCGATAAAGCACAGCTGGAGCGTTTGGCAAATTTTGATGCTTTATCGCCCGAAGAGCAGGCGACGCAACTCTTGAGTCAGGGTGAAGCTTTGTTTACGACAAATTGTGCCATATGCCACGGTCCGCAGGGACAGGGCATGGTTGGGCCGAATTTGACTGATGATTACTCGATTCACGGTAGTAGTCTTGAAGCGATTACCAAAATCATTGAAGTCGGTGTCGCGGATAAAGGTATGCCACAATGGGCGGATAAATTGAGCCCAAATCAGATCAAAGGCGTCTCTTTATATGTCGAAGCAATGAAAGGCAAAAACCTCCCTGGTAAAGAGCCACAAGGAGAGAAAGGCAAATAAAATGAACAATGACTCAGATAACTTTCGCGAAAGTCTTTCCACTGCTGATAAGCGGGGGAAACGCATATGGCTGTATCCTAGGAAACCCAAGGGTAAGCTGTATAATTGGCGTAGCTACCTGAGTCTTATTCAAATCATTATCATGGTGGCGGTGCCCTTTATCAAAATTAATGGTCGCCCTTTATTCATGTTCAATATTTTTGATAGTGAATTTGTGATTTTTGGTTCGGGTTTTGTAACTCGTGACTTTCCCATTTTCGCCTTAATGATGATTGCACTTTTTATTGCGATTGCTTTAGTGACCGCCATTTATGGTCGCGTGTTTTGTGGTTGGGCTTGTCCTCAGACCGTATTTCTAGAAATGGTGTTTCGCAAAGTTGAATACTTCATAGAGGGCAGTGCGAAAGTGCAACGCAAGGCGGCTCAAATGCCGATGAAGGGCAAGCGTTTACTTAAACGCATTGCGAAGCTCGCAATCTTTTATGCCATTTCAATTTTCATAGCCAATTTATTTTTGGCTTACATAGTTGGTAGTGATCAGTTGATTGATTTGATTCGCTCTGGGCCGAGTTCAAATTTGAGCTTGTTTTGGGGTGTTATTGGCTTCAGTTTAATTTTCTTTTTTCATTTTACTTGGTTCCGCGAACAGTTCTGTATTTACTTATGCCCGTATGCACGTTTGCAGTCAGTTCTTTTGGATGATCATTCTCAAGCGGTAGCCTATGATTACAAGCGAGGAGAGGGACGTGCGTCGAATCGTACTCGCAAAGAAAAGCCTGAAGAGAAATTTGGTGATTGTGTTGATTGCAACTTATGTGTGCAAGTCTGCCCAACGGGGATAGATATACGCAATGGTTTTCCGCAACTCGAATGCGTCAATTGTACGGCCTGTATAGATGCTTGTGACAATGTGATGGAAGCCAACAACAAGCCCAAAGGATTGATTCATCATAGTTCAATCAACAAGATCGAGAAGGGCGGAAAATTTGAATTGACCAGTCGAGTAAAATCCTATAGCTTTTTATTATTGGGTTTAACTGTGGTCATTATTGTGATGTTATTTGGTAAAAGTCCAGTGGATGCGACCTTTGTGCGACCTCATGGCTCTATTCCTATTGTGGAGGGAGATAAATCGCGAAACCTCTTTTTAATCAAGCTCGTTAATCGTACCAATGAAGAACTCCAATTGGAGTTACGCGTTCTTGAAAACGATGCGATGAACTTTATTCCCAATGGAAAAATTACTTTGGGCCCCAAAGAAATTAAGGATGTGAATCGCATCATGGAAAGCGCGGAAAAAGGTCAGGGAATAGGCAAGATGATTCGCGTTAAAATCGGTATTTTCCAAGGAAATGAATTATTAGAAAGCAAAGAAAGTAATTACCTCTACCCCAGGTTTTTAAAGGAGAAATAAAATGACAGAGAAAAAGAAAAGTTCTATGTGGAAGTATTTTCCTATTGTCGCCTTATTGAGTTTTATGAGCTATATCCTTAGTTTAGTTGCCATGACTTCGGGGAAAACTCCTGAGCATGTGGAAGCCAACTATTACCAGAAGGATATTCAATCCAATGCCATTTTAGCGGAGTACGCAAATGCCAATCAATTGTCAAAACCCGCTGAATTCAAAGTCGATTATAAGAATAAGAAAGTTCAGTTCACGGCAGCAAAAATCACAAGTGGGAAAATGATTTTTTCACGTCCTTCGGATAGTGCATCTGATAAAGAAATTGAGATTAGCGGAGAACACAGTTTATCCTTACAGGATTTCGCAGCGGGCAAATGGAAAGTTGAAGTTTTGTGGTCTGATGGAGATAAGAACTATCGCATGCGCAAAGATTTTTTTGTGGAGTAAATGATGTCAACTATTCTCACTTCATTCATTCTCGGTTTGGCGGTAAGCCTGCATTGTGCGGGTATGTGCGGTCCCTTGATGTGTGCTAAGTTTTCTAATGGTAATAAGTTTGTCCTTAGCCACTTTACGGCATTACAATTGGGACGTTTGACGACTTACGCTATTCTTGGATTGTTGGTGGCGCTGAGCTCACAAATGATTAGTTTTGGTACTTACCAAGGAAAAATTTCTTTAATCACGGGGATCGTTATTTTAATGATTTATTTTGCACCCGTAAAAATCAAACGCCGAGTCAGTGCGAAACTTCCGCAGAGCCCGTGGTCGGCCAAATTACGTCAAAGTTTTTCTAAGCTCATGAGCAGTCAGACTTTGGGCGGAAACTATGCTTTGGGCATACTGAATGGACTTTTACCTTGTGGAGTGGTTTATGTTGCTTTAGGCGCCAGTTTAGCGGCTGATTCTGTTTGGCATGGAGCCTTAATGATGATCGCCTTTGGTTTAGGTAACATTCCAGTTTTGATGATGAGTGCAGGGGCGGGAAGATTGATTGCAAACCGACGAGTGAGAGCGATGACTATCCCTTTAGCAGTGTTAATGACGGGAAGTTTATTGATTTTACGTGGAATGGATTTGGGGATTCCCTATGTGAGTCCACATTTAGAACAAGAAACTGGTAAAGTTGCCAGCTGTTGCGAACACTAAACTGAAGATGAAATTGGAAGATAAAACAAAATTACTGGAGAATCTATCTCAGGCACTGAATGCCAGTACGATAGTTGCCTACACTGATCCAGAGGGGGTTATTGTCGATGTGAACCGTCGCTTTTGCGAGGTCTCCGGATATAGTCGTGAAGAACTCATCGGAAAAACTCATCACCTCATTCGTTCAGGGTATCATAGTAAAGAGTTTTTTGCCTCTCTATGGCGCACTATCAAAGAAGGTGGAGTATGGAAAGGTGAAGTGTGTAATCGCAAGAAAAATGGCGACACCTATTGGGTGGACACGACGATTGTACCTTTTAAGGATGAGTCTGGAAAAATTTATCGTTTCATGGCGATTCGCCACGAAATTACCAATCTTAAGCAAGCTCTTAATGACTTGCACCAAAGTGAAACGCAGCTCAGTGCCATTTTTAATAGCTCGGTAGATGGCCTTGTCCTCTTAGATGAAAATCAAAAAATTGAAAAAATTAATTCCGCAGCGTCACGAATTTTAGATATTTGTCCCATGGCTTCAAAAGGCATAGATTTTAATTCATTTGTGAGTTTAAGTAGCAATACCAATCACTCGAATTCTTATTCCGAAGTCAAAGCTTATGATTCCAAGGGTAGTGAACTCGATTTATTCTTGCAGTACGCACCTTTAAAGCTCGGACACCGTGAACTCGCAGTAGTTTTTATTCGTAATATTTCCGAGCAAAAGCTCCTAGAAGAACATATGCAAAAGTTAGGTAACGAACTCGATGTTCAGACACTTTTTAATCAAAGACTTTCAGCTTTGGCAAGTATGGCAGGGGGCATTGCCCACGAATTAAATCAACCGCTCTCAGGCATCCGGGTTTATGCCGATATGATTAATGATCACTTGGATAGTGAGCAGGAGTTGACCAAGGAATTTATGCAACAAACCATGAATAAAGTGGTGGGTCTCGTAGACCGTGCGGCAGACATTATTCAGCATATGCGTGAATTTTCAGCGGAGAAAAAAGAGAGTTTTGATGAGCTTTGCGATCTCCGCAAAACTTTAGATCGAGCTCTTAGCCTCATTGGACAGCAACTGCAGAGCAGTGGGGTGGAAGTTGATATAAAAGTTGACGATAAGCAACTTGTTTGTGGTGATGCACATCGATTGGAACAAGTCTTTATCAATCTGATTATCAATGCACGAGATAGTATTGCTGAAACGGGTCGAAAATATGGCGCAATCTCAGTAGGGAGTAAAATCCATGGTGAAGTCATAGAAGTTCTTATTGAAGATAATGGCGCAGGCATACCGCAAGAGATTCAAACAAAAATATTTGAGCCCTTTTTTACCTCTAAAGAGCCAGGGCAAGGCACGGGCTTAGGATTGCCTATTTGTCATGGCATTTTGAAGGATTTTGGAGCTAAGTTGACGTTGATGCGCTCAAATGATAAGGGAACAGTTTTTAAGATTTTATTTAAACGAGGTAAGCATGAGTAAGCATGAATTAAAGGATTTAGAAGTCTTTATTGTCGACGATGATGAAGCGATTCGCGATAGTTTGACGATGTACTTAAGCTCGCTAGGAGTGATCGTGCGTTGTGCCTGTAATCCCATTGACGCCTTGGTAGAACTTAAGAAAAAGCCAGCAGGTGTGGTGATTAGTGATGTGCGCATGCCGCAAATGGATGGCATGACTTTTTTAAAGGAATTAAAGAAAGCGTATGGCGATGATACTGAAGTTTTGATTATTACGGGGCACTCAAATGAAACTCTAGCTATCGAGGCTTTGAAAAACGGTGCCTTTGATTATTTCCGCAAACCGCTCCATGCTCGTGAAGTGGTGGAATCACTTAAACGCACTAAACGCTTTAATGATCTTAAAAAAGAAAATGCTCAACTCAAGCAACGTTTAAAACTGAATCAACATGAAGATTTTGGTTTTTTTGGTGATTCACCAGCCTCACAAAATATGTTGGAAATGATGCGCCGCGTTAGCAAAATCCCCCAAACCTCAGTGTGGTTACACGGCGAAACGGGAGCGGGGAAAGAAGTGGCAGCACGTCATATTCACAAACTCAGTTGTGAGGATGAAAAAACATTCGTCGCGATCAACTGTGGTGCAATACCAGAGAAATTGATTGAATCGGAACTCTTTGGCCACGAAAAAGGTGCTTTTACTGGAGCTGACAGTCGCCGTTTGGGAGTCTTTGAACTAGGTAAGGGTGGTACAGTATTTCTCGACGAGATTTCAGAGATGCCTCTCAATGCGCAAGTTAAGCTACTACGTGTATTAGAAGATCGTGTTTTTCGCCGTGTGGGTGGAGATCAAGAAATTAAACTGGGTGAAACTAGAATTTTGGTTGCATCCAACCGTGATCTTGGAGCTTTAGTTGAGGCAGGGGAATTCCGCGAAGACCTCTACTTCCGTGTCAATATTGCTAAAATCCCCATTCCGGCACTGCGCGAGCGTCGCGACGATATAATTCCGTTAGCGGAACGTTTTTTACAAGAGTTCTCTCAGCGCAGTCATAGGAGCTTAAGTTTGAGTCAAGCAGCTGCCAAAGCCTTAGAAACCTACTCTTTTAAAGGGAATATTCGCGAACTTCGCAATATCCTGGAGCGCGCGACAATTTTTGCCATGGAAGATGAGATTCAGCTTAATGATTTGAATTTAACTTCAGGCTTAAAGAATTCATCTAGCTCAATTCAAGAAAGCAGTTTTGATTCATTGAATTTAAAAGAAATGGAAGAGACCTTTGTTAAGCGAGCCATTGCCCAAGGTAATCATTCTCACGCGGCGCGTTTGCTCGGTATTACTCCCCAAGCACTCTATCGCAAACTCGATAAATTTAGCCTGAGGTAATTTACTTGGGTTTCCAAGTTTAGTTCCCCATGGTGAGGGTGGTTTATTCTAAAAGTAGCAGGCGTGCATTAAAGAACATATCGGAACTCTTTTTCTCGAATTGATAGACCGAAGCAGAAAGAATGTTCTCTCCTGGTTTAAGGCTATCTATGGGAAGAGAGAAAGTGACAAATTTTGCTTCGGATTTAGTTCTGAAGTTAGCGCGGCTTCTTTGATCGAGGGGGCCATCGTGAAGGTAGATGCGCTGAAGTTCAACACCATTGAGATGAAAGATAGCTCCATCATCAACACGTGCAGAGATAATTAACTTAGCCATTTTATTTGGTAGCTGTTTTAATTGAAACTTATGTCTCAGGTGAAGTGGATGATCATCCACATTGAGTTCAGTTATGGCTTTGTCAGAGTAGCCGAAACTAGCGCGAGATTTCTGCCAATTGATAGGTGCTTGGCTTGCAGTTTTCCAATCTTCTTGAGGTGCAGCTTCTCCTTTATAAAAATGCCACTGAGCTTTATCAGAGATTAAGACTTGGTTAGCTTTTAAAGGTTGCAGTATATCGTTTTGTAGAAAGTTGACTTGAGCATAGAGGGTCGGTATATCGTTATTGCTACCATTAATGTGAAATCGGAGCATGCGAGCCTTATCTAAATCACTTAATTTAACTTGAATTTCTTTCTGTTTATTCGTGAACTGAACCCCTTGGATAAATTCATCATCAGCATAGATCTGGAGGACGAGTTTTTGGTTTTGTGGATTGTAGTTAAGGATATTGATAGTGCCCTGCAGGCTAGAAGTATTTTCATTGAGTTTGAGGAAGTAGTCCTCGCCAGCCAATACTTTAAATTGTAGGAGTGGGTTGATGATTTTGTCGCTAGTGAATATTTGCTCACTGAGGTGGGGGATAGAACTAAAACCTTGCTTGTCTGAATAGCTGTATGATTCGTTTTCCTTAACAAGGATTTTGTTTTTTGTGCCGAACTCAACGAGACCATCAAAGACGTGAAGTTCGAGGTTTTGATCTTTTAAATGAGCGCCAAAAGCAGTGCCAATATCACGAATACCTTTTATGGGATTTTGGAGGATAAAACCCTTGTCTTTATTATTTAGGTGAATGCTTATACGGCCACTATTGAGTTGGATTTTTTTATCGTTAATAAATTTGGCTTGCATAGGGCCGATGAGTTGTAGTCGACTACCTGAATCATTAATTAAACGAAGTGATTCATTTGTGTTTAATGAGATAGTTTCCAAACTATCTACTGATCCAAGACTAAAGCTCTCTGCTTGTGCTTCTGTTATGCGGTAAGTGAGTTGAGGCGATTTGAGGTCTTGCGTATTTAAAATCAAAAAGGCACAAATAATTACTGCGGCGATGGAGCTAATCAGCTTGAAATTAAAAGGGATAATCGTTTTAGTTTGCTCTTCCTGTGAGGGGGCAGTTGTTTCTGACTTCGAGACCTCAGGAAGGTGGTGTTCAGTTTGCATGTCATGTGCACATTGAATCATTGAGGAAGTTTCTTCAACATATAGAAAAAAAGCTTTTTTGATTTCGGGATCACTCTCAAGTGACTTGAGGAGTTCTCTCATTTGTGATTCGCTTAATTCTTGTCGAAGGTAAGCATCAAATAACTCTTCTTGTTTCATGATTGAGCCTCAAGTTTATTTTTGATACAATTCCTCAAAGTTTGTCGTGTACGTGATAAGAGAAGACGCAAAGCATTTTCAGTTCTTGAAAGTTCTTTGGCGAGTTCGATGCAGGATTTCTTCTCTTGATAGAAAGCAAGAATGACTTGACGTGTTTCACCACGTAAATTTTGCATGCAGCCATAGAGAGCTTTATGTTCAGCTTGTGTATCAGCTTTTGATTCACCTCCAAGTTTGGTATCATAGTGTTCATCAATGAGTTCAGCCATTTTTTCTTGAATTTTACTTTGGCGACTCTGTTTTCGAATGATATCAACCGCTTTGTTGCGAATGACACGTTTCATCCATGGCAAAAGACTTTCGGGATCTAATTCATCGACTTTATGATGCAGGGCAATTAGCGTCTCTTGAAAAGCATCTTGGGCAAAATTCCAATCGCAACTTAGAGTATAAGCATAAGAAACCAAAATTTGCCTGTAGGAAAAGGCTTGTCTTAAGATGTCGTCTTGTTGTTTATTGTTCATCAGTACCCGATTCATTTTTAATTAGCTTAATGGTTTTTCGTTGGATAAAAATGATCCTGTCAGTTAAAATTGAAAAAAAATGATAAAAAGTTAAAAAAAGGGTGACATGATTGCGAATTCTATGCGATTAGCCTGTAAACATTAAGTAAATATAGGAAGTCTTTATGAAGAAGTTATTGTTATTATTCGCACTATGCCAAAGTGTAAGTTTTGCCGCCGTTGATAAAATTCGAGTTGTTTGGGAAGAAAAGCCCGATTCGCAAGCCATCATCGTTTGGCACCAACTCTCAGGTGAAAATGCAACTTTGCATTATGACTTTTTTGATCATAAAGATGATGCGAGTTCCTATGCGAATTCCTTAAAAGCTCAAAAAGTAGAAGAATATGCAGGTATGAATACGCATTACCTGAATTTAACAAATTTGAAGAGCGATACAAATTATTACTTTTTGATTAAAGATAGTGAAGGACAAACAGAGCGTTATTATTTTCGTACCGCACCAAATAAACCGAAATCTTTTCGTTTTATTCAAGGTGGAGATTCCAGAAGTAATCGCAAAGGTCGTCAAGACGGTAACCGTTTAGTGGCTAAATTACGCCCTCTATTTGTTTCTTTTGGAGGTGACATGACCAACCGCGGGAAAGATGAAGAGTGGCAAAACTGGCTCAAGGACTGGGAACTTACCTATGCGGAAGATGGGCGTATGTTCCCCATTGTACCAACCCATGGTAACCATGAAAGACAGGGCTATATCCAAGGGATTTATGGAACTAAAAATCGTTTGACATATTATCATTTTCAATTGGGTGGTGACCTCTTCTCTCTCTTTGTGTTAAACTCAGAGATTGATGCTAAAGGTGGTCAGAGAGAATATTTATTAAAGGAATTGCAAAAGCCTAAGCCTACCTACCGTTTAGCTTCTTACCACAAGCCCATGCGCCCTCATACAAAAAAGAAAAAAGAAGGTAAACACCTGTATGACGCTTGGGCAAATATTTTTTATGTGAACAAATTCGATATACTTTGTGAAAATGATACACACTGTGTGAAAAGAACAGTTGCAGTTAAACCAAGTCAAGAAGAGGGTAATGATGAAGGTTTTGTTGCAGCAGAAGATGGTTATGTAAAAATTGGCGAAGGCTGTTGGGGAGCGCCAGTCAGGAAAGCTGATGATGGAAAATCATGGACAATTGATATGGGTAGCTTCAATAGCTTCGACCTTCTAGATGTGAGTAAAAAAGAGATTGTGATCCGCACAATTAAATTTGAAGGTCAAGATAAAGTGACTGCTTTGAAAGAAAGTGACGAGGTGTTTGCAATGCCAAAACATCTGAATATTTGGCAGGCTAAGGGAGGAGCAGAACAAGTTGTAAAAGCTAGGAAGTAACTTATGGCGAAAGATGAAAATAAATTAATCCTACTCTTAAAGTTAGGTATGGCATCTTACCTGTTTAGTCGAGGTATGCTCTACTTAACTTTTGATAGCCCCATTAGAGCTTTGCTTTGGAGTGAAGCGATTGTGAGCCCATTCGTTCAGCTCTGGGGTTTGACGTGGCAAGATTACGCCAATGTTTCAGATGCTCTGGCGCGTATCTTAGAGAAGTGTGTAGGACTTTATTTCATTTTTGCAGCAGGACTTTGTTTTTACATCAAAGCCGGAGCGGTGAGCTTTTGGCAGAAAAGAGTTTTTCATGCTTTAGCTTATTTCACAACTTTGCATATTTTCTTGAAGTACTTAGCACTGGATCACGAACTGCCGATTGTACTTGAGTATGTCTTGCAAGGCTTTAGCCCATTGATCTTTTTAGCTTTTTTAAATAAGTCCTCACCAACTGAAGATCAGGGTAAGTTCAACTTATCTCAGTACAAAGTTTCAGCGACGCGAGTCTTAATTTCAGCATGCTTCATTGGTCATGGTTTATATGCCGCTGGTTGGCCTTATCAATCTGTGAAATTTGTACGTATGTTGAGTGGAACCTTTTTTATTGATTTTGAAATCGCTGCGGCAATTGTGCAAGGGATTGGCATCATCGATATCATGTTGGGTATTATTATTTTCATTAAAGCTTTTGAACAAGTGAGTTTAATCCACATGGCTTTTTGGGGTTTTGTAACGGCAGGGTCACGCATTGTTAGTCAAGTCATTGTACCATGGGAATGGTCTCATTGGCATTTGTGGTCATTGGAGACGAGTGTTCGACTTATCCATGGAGTTTTGCCCTTGTTTTTATTTCTTTATTTGCGAAGTCAGCAAGAAGAACAAAAAGAAACTAGGTCTTTCATTCATTGTATTAAGCAAAGCTTTAAAGTACTTCCAAGCTTTATTGCGAAGACCGCAATTTTACTTTTAACGTTCTCTTTGGGAGTCAAAGTTTTTTACTCACCTCAAGTAAAAGAGCCTCTAGTTGAGTATATTGAACAAGAGTCGGGAGATGATCAATTCCAAAAGTGTGCTTCGGGCAAATATTATTGTGATAAACTTTTTTCTGAGCAAGATTTTCAGGTGCGTTTAAAATTGAACACCGAAGAGAGTTTGAGACCCGTGTACATAAAGTTCTTGAAGGATTCAAAAGAGGAAGTTATGACTCAGCTCAAGCGTAAGATTTTACTTGATTTCCGTGATTCACCCTTTGCGGATCAGCCTTTTGAGGATCAGAAGATTTTGGGTTTTGCAAAAAATATCCAAGTAATTTACGGAGGCTTTGGTCAGGTCGATTTCCACGCAGAAGTTCCCTGGCGTGAAGAGGGTAAAATGAGTGGTGAGCTTTCTGAAGCACTTGGCTCCTTGTAGGGATAAATAAGCTCGATAAACTCACACAAATTTTGTAAAATACTCAGTTTAGTTTAACTTGTGCAAATAATAAATTTACTGAGGTCAAAAATGAGAGATCCACAAGCTGAAAAATTGCTGACATTTATCGATGCATGCCCAAGTCCTTTTCATGCCGTTGCACAAGCTAAAGAGCAGTTAACATCATCTGGCTTCATTGCGCTCAATGAAGATCAAGAATGGGATTTGAAAGCAGGCGGCGCTTATTTCGTTGAACGCTCGGGTGGTAGCATTATCGCTTTTCGCATTCCAGAAATTCACAAAGAAGTTAAGTTTCATATAGTTGGAGCCCACACCGATAGCCCATGCTTTAAAATGAAGCCTAACCCCAGCAATGGTATTGCTAATTATTATCAATGGGGAGCCGAAACCTACGGCGGTCTTTTGAAAAATTCTTGGCTCGATCGAGATTTGCATTTATCGGGTCGCCTGACTTTGATTATCAATGGTGAAATGACCACAAAGTTGGTCTCTTTAGATTCATATCAATTTCGTATACCGCAGCTAGCCATTCACTTAGATGATAATCGCGAAGCCCTGAAGCTTAATCCTCAGCAACATTTGACGCCCATTTTTGGTTTAGAGAAAGATAAAGACCTTCTCCAAATTATTTTGGATGACAATAATATTGAAGCGACTTCAATGGAAGTAGCCGCATTTGATTTGTTTTTGCACGATTCGCAAAAATCGGCTTTCGGTGGCTTAAACGATGAGTTTATTTATGCGCCACGTCTCGATAATTTGGCGATGTGCCACGCCTCTTTGGAGGCTTTAATTGCTTCTAAGCCGAGGTCAGCTGTGACTATGGGAGCTTTATTTGATCACGAAGAAGTGGGTTCAGTTTCAGATCGTGGAGCCTGCTCAAGTTTTCTTCCAGCCATTCTCGAACGCATTAGTTTAAGCTTAAAAGGTGAGCGCGAAGCTTATTTAGCCGCCTTAAGTCGTTCTTACATGCTTTCAGCCGACATGGCCCATGCGGTGCATCCAAATTATTCAGAACGCCACGATAGGGATCACTACCCACTGATTAATCACGGACCGGTTATTAAACACAATGCCAATCAACGTTACGCTACCAACTCTGAAACTGCGGCGTACTTCAGTCTGCTTTGTCAGGAGAGTGGCATTACAGTTCAAGAATTTGTGTCCCGTAATGACTGTCCATGTGGTTCAACTATAGGTCCAAGTGTTGCAAGTAAGTTGGGGATCAAAACTGTGGACGTGGGCAACCCAATGTTATCGATGCATTCAATTCGAGAAATGGCCGGTTCAAAAGATCATGCCAAAATGATTTGTGTGTTTGAGGAGTTTTTCAGCAAATGATTGGTCTAGCAAAAATAGAGCATAAACTTAGGCCGACTTTAGCCAAGTTATTGCCACCCAGTTTTTTTATGAAAGTCTACTCCAGTGGGCGAAGTCAATTTATTAAAGATTTAGCGCAATTACAGATAGAGCCCGTGAAAGGTGACTTTAATCCTACAGAGCTTTGTGGACTTAAATTTCGTAATGACCTAGGCAATGCAGCAGGCTTGGATAAAGATGGCTCACTTCTAGATTTTAATTATAATTTAGGTGCGGGTTTTGCCGTCGTGGGCACCGTGCTCGATAAACCACATACAGGTAATTTATTCAATGCCTTCGGCAAAGAGAAGAACCCTTGGACTCCTTTACCCAATAGTCATTCAGCATTGAATTCACTTGGACTGCCAAGTTTGGGTGTTGATGTGGCTGTAGATAATATGAAAGCTTTTCAGGATCGAGTACAGCCGAAAGGTTTTCCCATTGGCGTCAGCATTATGGGCCATCCAGCACAAGAAGGCCAAGAAAAACTTCAGGGCGTCTTAGACTGCGTTAAAAAATCATTGCCAGTAGCTGATTTTATCGAAATCAATGAGTCCTGCCCGAACGTGAAAGGGCATGATTCTAGTGCTATGTACGATCGTATTGCCGCCGTTATGGATATCGCGAGTGGTGAGGTTCCTATATTTATTAAATTGGGGAGTTTAGATCACGCTGATGAAGTACTTGCGAAATTCGCAGAAATGAAAGTTGCTGGAGTCGTTTTATTAAACACGCAAAGAGATTATGATTTTTATCGTCCCAAACTCGATAAAGCCGATCATAAAGTTTTTGATTTCTATACTAAGGAATTTAGTGGAGGACTTTCGGGTAGCATTATCCGTCAAACTGCACTCGATGCCGTGAAACAAGCTAAGGCAATTATTGACCAACAGCAGCTCGATTTAAAACTCATACATGTGGGTGGAATCGGAACGAATCAAGATGTTTGCGAAAGTCGCAATTACGCAGAACTTCGCGAGTGGTACTCACTCTTTATGGAGCGACTATTTGATTTACCTGTGGATCAAATTTATAAGAAACTTACTTCAGTTTAGCTTATAAGTATGAGGTTATTGTTCTTATTAATCTTTTATTCATACTCACTCTTTGTTTTTGGAGAAGAGTATGTTCATGGTCAAGATTCTCATGAACAAGCCAATGTCCCTAAGGGTAAAATCATTGATTTTACTTTAGAGGATAGCAAAATATATCCTGATACAATTAGACGTTATTCTATTTATATTCCTGCGCAGTATAAAGGTGAAGCAGCGGCTTTAATGGTCTTTCAAGATGGTCATGCTTTTTTAAAGAAAGGCGGACATTTTCGTGCTACTACCGTGATGGATAATTTGATTCATCAAAAGAGGATACCGATTACCATAGGTGTTTTTGTTGATCCTGCTTATACAGGTGATGTACTCCTATAGTAGTCCAAGTAATTAAATAGATAAATATAATGAGGGGGTCTGGGGGAGAAATTTTAGAATTAAAAAAGGAACATATAAATTTAATTATTCTCGGTACGAATTGGCGCTCCTGTCTTTGAAAGACTTTCTGGGCACTTCGACCGGGAATGATTATCAGCAAGACGAATACTCAGAAAGCTTCCACCACGAATGCTATAGGAATTTCGCACGCTGACTTTTAAATCTATATATTCCTAAGGAGTAAAAATGTATTATACAAGAACTAAAAAGCCATCTGAATACTCAGTTATTATTGCGATTGACTGGGCTGATCAAAAGCATGATCTACGAATCCTTCGGGATTGTGAAGAAGAATGTAAAGTTATCAGTAGTGATTTACTTACGCTCAAAAAATTCTTTAATGAACTCATACTTGAATCTGTTAATGATCCCATCGCGGTTGTCATCGAAAGCTGCCAATCTGCACTGATGAATTTATTGATATCCATTAGTGAATTTGATGTCTATACAGTTCACCCGACCACTTCTTCGAAGTTTGCTAAAACATTCCATCTTAGTGGCGCGAAAAGTGACCGAGCAGATACCAAATCATTACTTGAACTATACTTAAAACACCCTGATAAAGTTAAAAGAGTAGACGAATCTTTTTCAAAAGGAAAACTGAAGCGACTGAATACAAAAAGGCGTGATTTAGTAAATGATAGAACTCGTTTAACTAATCAACTCACTGCATTGTTGAAGATCTATTATCCAAATGCACTCAAAGTCGTGGGGAATCATTTATATGCAGACATGTTTCTAGATTTTTTGGATAAATATCCAAGCCCGCAGGATATCATTAATGCTCATCAAATCGGCATTACTAAATTCTTTAACAAACGCAGTACAAGCCATACAAAAACAAAAGTGAGGGTTCAAATATTACGCGCTTCTGTTATTGTTGTTAATGATGAAGATGAGGTGGATTACTACATATTTGAGATACAACAATTCTGCCACAGAATCCGGAGTTTAAATAAGGTTATTAAAGCTTATGACGAAAAAATTGAGCAAGCTTATAGGGAAAATGAAGATCATGAAATATTCCAATCATTTCCAGGAGCAGGTCCTAGTATCGGACCACGTCTTATGGCCTTCTTTGGAAACGATCGAGAAAAATTTCAGTCTGTAAATGAGGCTCTTAAAATCAGTGAAATAGCTCCTGTGACAATTCAGAGTGGGAAAATGAATATTGTCCGAAGACGTTTTTTATGCGACAGGTTCACTCAACTTAGTTTTGTTGAGTTTGCCAATAATTCCATAAGGTCATCAATATGGGCACATGAATTTTATTATCATAAGAAAGCTCTAAACATACCTCACTTCACAATACTTAGAGCTTTGGCGTACAAATGGATTCGTATCATGTACAGTTGTTGGAAAACGAGAACTCCATATAATGAAAAGACCTATCTAGAAGTATTGGAGCAGAGGCGACCAGCATGGTTTCAGAAATTCGTTAATTAATCTCGAATTCTAGTTGTAAGTGCACTCAGAAAAGCCCAGAGAACCGAGGATGGAGACCTAAACCAGATAATCGTAGTTTGGAGTACGATAGTTTGGGGGATGAGTATGCACGTTTTCTAATTGAAGAGCTGATCCCAAGAGTCGCGAAACAATATAAATTAACTGATGACCCTAATCAAAGAGCTATTGCAGGTCTAAGTTCTGGTGCCATTTGTGCTTGGACGGTAGCATGGGAAAGACCAGATTATTTCCGTAAAGTTCTTAGTTTTATAGGGAGTTATACGAATATTCGTGGGGGTCATGTCTATCCCGCAATGGTTCGTCAAGAAAAAACTAAACCAATTCGCATTTTCCTCCAAGGCGGTGCCAAGGATCTTGATAATCAGTATGGCAATTGGCCTCTTGCCAATCAACAGATGGCCAAGTCATTAGCCTATGCAAAATACGATTATAAATTTGTATTTGGCACGGGGGGCCACAGTGGATTACATGGTGGGTGTATTTTACCTGAAGCGATGGAGTGGCTTTGGCGTTCAGCCGAGCTTATTAAAGATTAATAGGCCCCTCATTTTTCAGTGGTAAGCTCATCACTATACTTGAATTTAGTCAAATCGAGTTTGTTGTATTGCTCACGACTTAGAGAGCTGATTTTGCCGTTTGCGAGAATCGCAATGTGAATTTCATCCTTGCTTCTAGGATCTACCTGAAAGCGACTTTGAGTGATTAGTATTATGTCTTGATCATTACTTTGGTCGACGTCAGTATTGATGAGGAACTTGAGGGCTTTGTCGTCATAAGTCCTGCTCAGATTTTCTTCAATATTTTTAATAATGTCTTTGCCGAATTTATTAAAGTTTTCACTCTTAGACATGATAGTGAAATGTTCTTTAGAAATATCTTTAGCCAAACTCAAAAGGGCATTGCCTTCTTTAATATTTTGAGCAGAGAAGAAGATGTAAGCGAGTAGGGCAATGGGTAGGGCGCCGAGTAAAATTTGGAAATATGTTTTCATGGATATGTTTATGGGCTTTCAGATAAAGTTTTTTTAATGAAAAGACCATAATCTTTGGCACTGTAATTTAAAATGCGTGGCTCATCATTTTTCGTAGAATTTATGTGTATTATCCAAAGGGGGTAATGTCTTAATCTTTTTACTCATTGAATCCATTTTCTGATTGAAGATGCTTGATGAGGCCAAAGAAGCGCTTTACTGTTTGGCGACAGGTATTAATGGTAGCTATAGAGGCAGTGGCTTTATCAAGGTGTTTGACTGTGGGCCAAATAATCACTATTTATGAATAACTGTAAAATAATCCTCAAGTAATTAGTTTAGGATTTAGTTCCAAGTTGAGGACACTCTAGAGTTAAATGTTTACTCTAAATTTAAAGAATTTTTGATTCTATTGATTGTATGCAAAGACGAGTTTTTTTGAATACAGTTTTTTGAGTGTTAAAAATCTTTCTTGAAAGGTGCTCATTATTATCTCCATTGTCTTAGTGTTTATATATATAAACGTCGCCAAAACATGATTTTTAACACATATTCACAAAAAATATTGAAATAAAACACAATTTTTATAAGTGTTTCTTCAAGAGCTGCTTAAAATATAATATTTAATTTTTTTATTTGTGGATTATTTGATTTTAGTCTAGGATTTCTTTAACCCTACCGACGAGGCCAGCTTCTGTGCGTACTTTTATTCCATGTGGATGTGTGGGAGATTTAGTTAAGATGTTTTTGACGACACCTTCGCAGGTTCTTCCACTAGCTTGGTCTTTTTTTAGAACAAGTTTAATATTTGTACCTATGGAGATATGTGATCGTTTTGTGGGATCCATTTTTTAGTCCTTATTATTTCTGAAAATTCCGAGTTCTAGTTTTAAGGGTGTTCCGAGCCAAGAGGCGAATTCACTATGGTCTTTAAGATTATTTCCCGACAAAGGGTGAATTAAGACAGATAAACCTTTTCTATGCAGTTCTAAGTAAGCTATGAAATCATCATAGTCAGATTTTGTGAAGGCAACCTGAAACATCCACTTTGTATGAGGGCCAAGGAGTTTTTTGTGAAGACGTCCTAGTTGAAGCTCAAATTTCTCATCGATCTGTACATAAAGTTCCGAGGCTACTTTAAGTGTAGGCTTATCAAAATATATATGGGCGTGATATTCATTATGGGGATTTAGAGCAGGTTTCATTATCTAGCCAATTGATTTATAAGTATTAAAAAACCCCTTCAGTTAACTGAAGGGGTTTGAGAAGATCATTTAATAAATGGTACTATTTATTTTCTTCAATACAAATAAGCTCTTTCAAGTTGCGGTGATAGAGTTTGCCATTGGCAAATGAAGGAGTGTTCAGTGACCAAGTTTTACCGGCAGCCCCCAAGTCACTAATACTCAAGAGGGCAGATTGATTAAATTTTTCTGCTTTGGCATCAATCACGTAAACACGACCATTTTGTAGAGTGAAATAAATTTTATCATTAACACTTATGGGATTGCCATTAAAAACCCAGCTCCAACCATCGCGTTGAGACCTTTTGTCACCTGCAATATCGAGGCCACGTGAATTAATTGTACTAGAAGAAATTTTTTCTAACCAAGTTTTCTTATTGCCTTCTAAGCTAGTAGGGAATTGAACATACTCGACTTTATCAGTCTTAAGATCAACGCGAGCAAAGGCATTGATAGGGCCAGCTTTTTTGACGGGGCCATAACGTTCAGGACCAAAGCACATGAAATAGAGCTTATCTTCAATTAGAATAGTACTAAACCAAGCTGGAAAAATAGTGATACCTAAAGATTTAGTAATATCAAAATCTTTGTGTTGAATTAATTTTCTTTGATCTTTGTCGTAGACTTCGGCATCGACATTTTGCGTTATAGAGATCTTTTTAATAAGCTCGCCATTTGTTGAATCTAAGAGGTGGATTACACCATCGTATGTCATCCATATGGCATACTTATCATTCCAAGAAGCTTGGTAGAGGCACATTCCAGCATCTGCCTTGTATTCCCAAATGGATTTACCTGAGGCTGCATCAACCATGCTATAACCACGAGGTGCTTCTGGTACTTTGTGATGACCACCACGGCCAATGAGAATAGCGTCTTTGCCTTCAGGAGTTTTTGAGAGGAAAGGAGTGTTGTAATGAGTAAGAGCACCTTCGGATATCCAAGCTTGTTCACCAGTCAACTTATTGTAAGCAAAAAGGTAGTTCCATCCGTATTTACGAGCGCCATCTTTTTTGTAGTAGGGTTCCACATTGATGATGAGATCACCAGAGATAATGGGTTCATACTGTTTATTGAAGGGGAAATTTACTTTATCTAATTTTTCGATTGGAGCCCAAGTATAATCCCAAACCTTTTTACCTTTTACGGTGTAGCATGCTATCTGACCTGATGCATTAAAAAACCAAACATGTTTACCGTCTGTTATCGGTGTGGGAGTAGTGCTGTCACTAAAACCATAGAGGTAGATTGCTTCACTTTTGCCAGGGAGGGCACAATCCCAAAGAATTTTTTGACTTGAGAGGTCGATGCAAAGGCCTCGTATATTCGCCCCTTTTTTGGTGTGGTTTTCTTTGGTGACGGGCTCGATAATTGTGAGGAAGGCTTTGTTGCCATTTATGGCAATCCCACTCTGGCCAGCTTCAGGAAGCGTCATTTTCCACTTGATATTTTTATTTTTACTCATGCTAAAGTGACTAGGAGCATCTGAATTTTCAGAATTGACTACGTATGAATTGTTAGGCCCTCCAGCTTGTTGCCATTGAGTTGCATTGGAGGAAGAGGCACAAGAAAAACAGAATGCAGCAGCTAAAGGGAAAAGGAGTTTTTTCATATTGGAGCTAAGAAGCCTTATATAATTAATAATGAATTTGTTAAAGAACTAATAAAAAAACTCAGACTCTAAAAGTAAAGCTTTTAGAGTCTGAGAGAGGAATTAAGTCGTGAATTAGCTGAAGATTTCGCCTGGAAGTTTACCAGTGCTGTCAGAGAATTTACTTCTTTGGACACCCGCAGAATTAAGCATGCTAACAAAGAGGTTCGTCATTGGGGTCTTATTTTCAAATCTTTGGTAAGATCCATGTTTGATACCCATGTTTTTACCACCAGCAAGAACGAGAGGTAAGTTACGTGCATTATGTGTATGTGCTTGTGAACTACCGTATAGTACTTGGGTATTATCCAGAATTGAACCGTGTTCATCCTTAACTTCTTTCATACGACCTAAGAAGTAAGCGTATTGCTGTACGAGCCAGTTGTCGTAAGTGGACCAAAGCTTTGGGTCATTTGAGTGCGATATACCGTGATGACCTTTTTTAGCACCAATGGCAAGTTTAGGATAGTTTTCACCAAAGCCCATACCATCTTCACGAGCAATTTGATAAGTCACAACGCGAGTTAAATCCATTTCATAAGCGAGTACGATGAGGTCATACATGGAACGAATATAAGTCTCGGCGTTCTTTGCGGGATCTAAATCGAAGTTCAATTTACTGTAATCAGCTTTCTTGAGTGGTATGTCGAGCCATTCTTCATTTTTTCTAATTTGCTTTTCAACAGAATTAAGTGAAGTGAGATATTGATCCATCTTCTCTTTATCGCTCTTGCCAAGTTTTCTCTGTAGGTCTTTACTATTGCCAAAAACGAGGTCGACAATTTTACGGCCGCGTTGAAGTTCTTTTCGACGTGCCTCTGTCGAACCAGTACCATTGGGATTAAAGTAGCGCTCAAAGATCTCTCTGTGGCGGTGCTCAGTTGGGATTGCGTTACCCATTGAGTCGAATGAGAGTGAAGTAACACGCGATTTGTAGCCGACGCCACCATCTGCGGAAAGCGCAAAAGAGGGATAACGTGTACTTTTACCAATATGTCCTGCAGCGACTTGGTCGATGGAAATATTGTTTTTATAAGTATTACGAACATCGCCACCAGTTAACCAAGTATCACCAGCAATATGACCAAGTAGTTGACGAGAACGCGGGTGAGAGAGTCCACCGAGAATTGTCATATCATCTCTGAAACCATTGAGAGGTTCCAAAGAAAAATTATTTTTATAATCGCGACCCTCTTGGTCAGGGAAAAAACGATACTGTTTGGTTTCTTCTTTGATCTTACCTGGTTCACAAGCACCATTAGGGAAGTAAAGGAAGCACATGCGTTTTGGTGCTTCACCTTTGTTCTGGCTTGCTCCCATTGCTTCCAAGTAAGGAAGTGCGCAAGCTACGCCTGTTCCGCGGAGAAATGTACGTCTATCTAAATGCCATGATTTTTTGCTCATTTGTCAGTTTCCTTATCTTCTAGTAAAAATATCGTGAGAAATAATGTTTTTAACAAGGTCTTTAAAGCCATAGTTTTGCTCCATTGTCTTGTTGACGATTTGATCGATGTCCTCGTTGTCCATGTAGGAGAGGTCGCGACCGAGAGAGTAAGCTAAGAGGTGTTTTGTAACCGACCGAGTTACATTCTCTTGTTTGTTTTCTTTAATGTATTTTTTGAGTTCATTAATGCCATTGAGTTTAGTTC
Source organism: Lentisphaera marina (assembly GCF_028745505.1). Lineage (GTDB taxonomy): Bacteria > Verrucomicrobiota > Lentisphaeria > Lentisphaerales > Lentisphaeraceae > Lentisphaera > Lentisphaera marina. The sequence goes on from NZ_JAQZZL010000001.1 coordinate 1,849,319, forward strand.
CATCAATGAGTTCAGTTTTTGCATCAGCTTTTGTTTGGAATTTACCAACCGCATCGTAATTCTCGAAAACTACTCCCCAAGGGTCGATTTTTAAGTGGCAGTCAACGCACGATGATTTTTCACGGTGTAGCTCGAGTTGTTGTTTAATAGTTAAACCCTTGAAGCTAGGTTCTTCTGAATCGAGAGCAGGTACATTTGGTGGTGGGGGTGGTGGCTCGTCATCAAGAAGTTTTTCCATGAGCCATACACCACGCTTAATGGGGTGAGCTTGAACGCCATCAGAGTGACCTGTAAGGAAACTGGCTTGAGTAATGAGGCCTCCACGATTGTATTCAGGTTTTAGTGGCACTGGACGGAAGTTAGTACCTTGAACTCCCTGGATACCATAGAATTCTGCTAAGTTTTGATTCAGCATAGCGAAGTCAGAATCGACGAAGTTTTGAAGACTCATATTGTTTTTGAGGATATGACTGATGAAAGCACGAGTTTCTTTAGCCATGTCGTCTTTAACAAAACGTGTGTAATCAGCGTATTTTTTGACGTCAATTGTCATGTCTTCAAGACGATCCATACGTAACCATTCGCGAGAGAACGTGTCGATAAATTTATCACTTTTTGGATCTTGGATCATACGATCAATTTCTTTATCCAAATTAGTAGATAGACGGAATGAATAAGCTAAGTCAAGAAGACGTTTATCTGGAGGTTGGTTCCACAAGAAGTAAGAGAGGCGGTTAGCTAACTGAAATTCGTTAACACGTGGAGTTCCTTGCTGCTTTTCTTGTCCTGGTTCAGCCAAGAAAAGGAATTCTGGTGAACAGAGTACAGCAACAAGAGCTTCTTTAACGCCATCTTCATAACGAGGGAAGTCACCCTTAACCGATTTCCAGAAGTTATAATAGATATTTACGGTTTGTGCATCAACCTTTTTGCGGAAAGCCTTGTTGATGAAGCTTGTTAACACTTCTTTTGTATAGAGTTCTTTGTTGTTTTTATTCTTAGAATCAAAGAAAATGCTTTTGTAAGAAGCCATGGGCCATGCAGGGATATAGGGAGCTTCAAACTCAATACGTTCAATCTTGATTGGCGGACCAGAAAGGTTTGCATCTTTCACAAGGTGATCGTTATAGATCCCAACAATCATGATGTTGGCGAGTGGATTTTTTGTGTTGGGGTTGATTACCGGTACCGGCAGATTTTCTAAACGTCCCTTAAATACTTTTGTTTCTGATTTGCCTATAGGAGTATTGAAACTCTTTGATTCGTCAAAGAGTTTGTGGTCCATGCCATCATCGGCACGAGTTCCAAGGAAAGCTCGTAGTGATGCCGGTACAGTTTTATACTTTTCTTTACTTGCAAGGTATTTGTTATAAGCGTTTTCTTTTATTCGAATATCGCCTGTTTTATCACTAGCAGGAATAATACTTAATTCATAAAAATCTATAAATTCATTTGACTTGAGGTTAAGTGAGTAATCTCCAGCCTTTAATTTACCGAAAGCTACAGTTGTTTTAATGGTAGTCGCTTTCTCATTTTGTTGGTTGTTGCTATTTAATGATTGTTTCGCAATTACTTTCTCCCCCTGAGAATAAGAAAGTTCAGCACCATTAATACGATCTTCATAACCTACGCGATTATATATCTTTATAGATTCAATAATCTGAGGAGATTTAAACTCTACCTTAATCCAAGGATTATCTTCGAACTTTGTATGGCCAAAGTTATTTATGTCGCCGTCCATGAAGGCTTTAGGTCCCATGCTGCTATTGTATTGCGAGCTCATTGTAATCTTAAAATCTTTAATTTTCTGTTTTTTAGGACCGTAGATTTCCAATTCGGATAAGTTGATTGCCTTATGTTTACCAGGGATTTTAATCAAGAATGAATTTACTTTTTTATTAGCCGATCCCTTAACAAGAATGGGGCCTTTAGTTACAGGTTCCTTTTTGTGTTCAAACTGTTGTTTGATATGGTAGTTGTTAAGGGTAAAAGCAAATTTACTTTTTTTATCTTTATAACTAACGGCACTACGAGTAACACCGATGTGATAATAACCATCTTTTGGGATTTTGAATTTTACATTAGCTGTAGAAACGGAACCTTTGTCGTCAGCAACTAATTTATCACCTTCAAGCTTGAAGTTGTTAATCATTTTAAAGTCTTTTGCTTTAAATGTTTGCGTGCCATCTAGGGTCTTAGATTTTTTAACTGGTAAAACTTCGTTATTTACTCTTTTAATATTATTAAGGTAGAACTCACTGACAGGAAGGGGAAGAGAGTTACTCGCCGTGATACGGAAAACAAAATCGCCTTCGCTTGGGAAATGTTTACGGATGAGCATTTTGAGGTTTGGGTTAGCTCCTTGCCAAGATTTAGGAGCCGTTTCTTTGTGTGGTTTAGAGCCATGTAAAACCATGCCATCTTTTACCATGCCCCAACGACTACGATCGTCAGAACCACGGAAACCAACCATTATGTTTTGTTTTAATTCTTCAACTTTTAAACCATTAGGTGCAATTTCGTTATCGGCCAATTCCTTATTGTTTTCATCAAGAATAGAAATTTTGTAGTTTTTACCATCGAGATTTATGGACTGAAAGCCTGCTGCTTTAGCATAGACTTTTTTACTTGAATTTTGTGCAAAATCGAGACGGTACTTACTCACCGCAGGTTTTTCTTTGGGACCAATAGCTTTGTCGAGTGCTTCATGGGCAATCTGTTGGTAGTATTCAATATGAAGTGGTGAGATCGTCATGCTTTCACCAGCATTAGTGAACCCCATATGAGATTTAGCTTCAGGTGGAAGCGTTTTCGCAAAATCGATATCGAGCCCAAGTAATTTTTGAAGTGAATTACTGTATTGATCGCGAGTTAAACGACGAACAACAGTTTTTGCTTCGCCGCGCTTCTTCTCTTTAGCGAGCTTAAGGTTGACAGTCATCCAATCAACGATTTTTCTACGCTCATCATCGCTAGGCTGCTTGACGTCATCGGGTGGCATATCGGCTGTATTGATAACGTCGAGAGCAGCGTGCCATTTTTCAGCATCTTTACCATTGATGATATCTGGGTCAAGCATGTCTAAACGAACTTCGCCTTTCTGTTTGCGCTCGCCATGACAGCGGATACAAAATTTTTCTAGGAGGGGTTTGATTTCTTTGTCGTAGTTGTGAGGGGATTCAGCTGCAGATAGACTAGGTAGTGTCATCATTGCGGCAAAAAGGCTGTAGATTTTTTTCTTCATCAAAACTTCCATGCTTCTTTAATAATTAAATATATGAAGGTTTATGAAGCTAAAGAGCTGGGGTTAACAGCTAGTTTAAAAAAAATTAAAAATGATTAATAGAGAGATTTAGACTAGAAGGGACTGTTAACTTTTGGGCCTCATTAAACTGTGTTTCTGAGAGTATGAGGTTTTTAAGTTGGTTCATGTTTAAAATATCTTGCGTGATTTTGATGGGAGAAAGGCTTAAGTCAAGATTGGGGACACTGATGGATGTGAAGTGTTGAGGTAGATTAGTCATATCCATGATTTTTAAATAATTAATAGGAAGAAAATTAAAATAAGTTTGAGTGACGCGCATGTTCGTAATGCGGTTGCCAAATGTATAGCCGATTTCTTTCAACTTTTCACCACTTATTTCAAGGGCCTTGACTTCGGGGTGGTATTTAAAGTTTGTACTATCCCATTTCGGGTTGGAGGCCTGGATGAGGTTCTGGATGAAGCTTAATTTATCATTAAGGCTAGGTTTGGTGATAAGGTAGCAATTCAATACTTTAAATTTAACATACTGGTCTTTGAGTGAAACGAGGTCTTTGGTGAATTCGTTGATTAGATTTTCAGGAACACTTTCTCCTTCAGGGATGAGCTTAGAATACTTTTCGCTGAGTTTTTGTATTTCAGTGTTTTTTAAATCAGTCGCTTGAGCAACATCAAAGTCTCGCTTTGATTGATGAAAGTTTTGCATCATGAAATGAGCTCGGGCACGTTTAGAATATAGATTTTTATTATTGGGGTCAGCCTCGATGAGTCGATCTAAATAAAGAAAAGTCCTAGACATATGCTCAGTCGGGTCCTTATCCAATGATGAATAGAATAGGTAACTCAAGACATCACTTTCTAGACGGTTTGAATGATCTTGGATGACGTGGTTTCGCCATTCTCTTTCTTTCTCTAAAAGGGCTAAAGCTTTATCAGTACGTTCTTTTTCTGTTTGGATCTCCAGCTGTTTTTTCTCTGCCAAGTCTCTAGCGACTTCAGCTTCTTTACGACGCTGTTCAATATTGAGGAAATAGACTGTCGTTAAAATCGCAATAATAATGATGAACGCGAGGACTATGTGGCACTGAGCTTTATTGCGTTTGTATAAGAGCTTAGATTGCCTCCAAAAATTGGGCTTGTCTGATGAGGGGGAAAAACCTAAAAGGTATTTTTGAATGTCTTCTCGGATAAGGTCAACTTTTTGATAGCGCTTGTATGTTTTTCCTTGCATAGCTTTGGTGATGATTGACTTTAAACCATCAGAAACCGTTTTGTCATCGGGGAAAGAGAATTCGCCTCTTAGATTATTTTTTATGACTTCATCATCATCATCAGTATCAAAGGGGGAGTTCAAATAGAGTAAGCTATATAGCAGGCAGCCGAGAGAGTAGATATCAGATGCTTCATTGATTTCATCCTCTTTATGGATTTGTTCAGGAGCCATAAATCCTGGAGTTCCTTTTATCTCGCCTCGACTTGTGACATTGTTGAGGAAGTCAGGATTAAAGAGCAAGCCATCAAAACTATCATAATCTTTAGTTCCCACAATTTTCCCTAGTCCCCAATCGCAAACTAAGACTTCACCGAAACTACCAATCTGTATATTATCGGGTTTTAAATCAAGGTGAATGACTTTGTGTGAATGTGAGTAGGCAATGGCGTCACAAATTTTTAAGAAAATATTGAGTAGGGTATCTTGGGTGAATTTCTTTTGGTATTCTGTATTGCCCTTTTTAAGCTCTTGGATGATTTTTTTGAGTGAATCACCTTCTTTTAATTCCATGGTGAAAAATGGAGCACCCATCGGTCCAATTCCAACGTCGTAAACGGGGATGATATTGGGGTGGGTGAGTAGGGCAGTGAGGTGTGCTTCTCTAATAAAGGGATCGTAGAGTTCCTGTGAAGCTCGTTTAATAAGGCGAGCCATGGCAACTTGGCGTTTGGTAAGATGGTCGTAAACCTGAGAAATGCGTTTCATCCCTCCTTCTGCGACAAAACTTTCATCTGTGTAGCGTTGGTTATTCTCTAAGAGCTCTTGGTATAGGGGGGGGAGCTCACCGTCGATAACTTCGTCTTCGTTATCTTCAAATAGATCGATCAGTTTACGTGCACGATCAGCAATATGTTCGGAACTCATTTGCGTTCCATGTTTCGAGTTAGGTTGCGCATTTCGCTAATAAAGCAGGACTTGACTCGAGCCTTTAAGACTTTTACTGAAGCCAAGGCAATATCAAGTTTTTCAGCAATTTGGGAATTGGTGAAGCCGTCTAGACTCATCAAGAAGGCGTCGACAGCTTTGCCAGAAAAAACTTCTTTAACATGTTTTATGGCTTCCTCGGTGAGGTAGTTTTCCCATTCGTGTTGGATCATTAAATCGATATCATTTGTTTCTGTAACTCGATTTTCTTCACCTTCGAAAAAAGCATTTTCTTGTCGGCGATTTTCTTTGCGATAATGCTCATTTACTGAGTTGCGAATTACGGTGCTTAGCCAAGGGCGGAAACTGCCTCGTGAGCTATCGTAAGTGTTGATTTTTTTCCATAATTTAATGAGGATTTGTTGGGCTACGTCATCCGAAGTTGTGCCCTTTATGCCCATTTTTAGTATGATGTGGTAGATGAATCTGCCGTAGTAATCAACAAATTCTTTCCAGGCACTTTCGTCATCAGGATCGACTGCTCTGAGAAGGAGTGTTTTTCTTGTAATCCACTGATCAGTCATTTTTCATCCTAAAATTTATTGAGATAAAGTTCCTATAATACAAAGCTCAAGGAAAACTTTTTTCAAATGATTAAAAAGGCGATTTTAGGGAAAAGGTGTAAACTTAAGGATAATGATGTTTTAATCCATGTACTGCAGGACGCCTAGACGTTTGTCAAAATCTATCTTCTCCTGTTCGTTCATGGATTGGCGTAATTCCTTCAGTGAATAGGCTCCGTAGATATAGCCATCTATGTTTACCATCCAGTCTAGAACCTCGGAGTCACGAAGCGAAATGGTTTCTCCAATTTGATGATCATGAAAATCTGTGGGAAGGTCAATAACTTGTGCTCTAAATCCAGTATCTGAAACGCTTACGAGAGAAAGCCATGTATGTGTTTTTGATTCATGGTCACTCAAAGTGTATTTGAGGATACCCTTGGCTCGTGGTTCAGATTTTATGAGTTCCCTTAGTTCGTAGAGGTTTTTCTGAGCGGTGTGGATAGTGGCCTGCATGTGAAGGTCTTCGTAACTCAAGTTAAATGAATTGTTAAAATAGGGGTCTATATCTGGTTTTCTCCCAAGGGATTGACGCAAAATCTGCCAGTCATGCCAGCAGTTTTCGGGATCAATATCATGCTCGTTTTGATCTCCGGGAATAGCTTGGTGAAGTCCTTTTTTGATGATAACAACAACAGCACTGTTTTTGATTGATAGCACTTCATCTAAACTTAGTGGAGCGCCTTTTTTGTTTTCAGCATTGATGAGCACTTGCGAGAGGGGGGGCATGAAAATGGATTTAAATTTGTCAGTCATGATAAAACTCTCCTAAATGGTTTACGGTAGTCTCTGTTTTTTAATTTATATTTTAAGCACTTGTAAAACAATGTTTTGTGAGATTTTTGTGGCTTTGAGAGAAGGAATTAATTACTTTTTTATATTGCTGAGGCTAGGTAGTTTATCATTGAGTTTTTGAGTGTAAATGAAGTGCTCCATAGAAGCTTGAACGCACAAGTACTAAAAAGGGGAGGTTTTTTAGCACGATTCACGAGTGCTTGAATGGAAAAAAAGCACGAGTGGGTATAACCTACAAACTTTCATAAAATATTTTAAATCACAGAATACCAGGAGTTTTTCTTTTGAGTAGAAAACCCAAAAAAATGACATTAGACGAAATCAAGAAGATGGAAGCTGTTTGTCGTTTAGCTGCAGAGGCCTTGCAGTTGGCAGGGAAAATGGTTAAGCCCGGTGTGACGAGTCAAGAAATTAATGACGCGGTTCACGAGTTTACTTTATCCAAAGGATGCCTTAGTGCTCCCCTCAATTATCACGGCTTTCCGAAGTCGATCTGTACGAGTATTAACGATGTCGTTTGCCATGGTGTACCTCAAGAAGGAGAAACTCTTGTCGATGGAGACATTATCAACGTCGACGTCACCCTCATCAAAGAAGGTTTCTTTGGCGATACATCGAGAACATTCTTTGTGGGAGATGTCAGTGACGAAGCGAAGCGTATCACTCAGGCAGCTCAGGAGTCTATGTACGCAGGCATTGATCAAGTTAAAGCGAAAGCTCGCACACATGACATTGGTTTTGCATCCGAGAAAGTCGCAAAATCATACGGCTACTTCCCAGTAAGAGATATCGGCGGACATGGAATTGGTAAAGCTTTTCACCTCGACCCCTTTGTCCCGGCAATTGGACCAAAAGGTACAGGCCCTCGCATCATGGAAAATACTTGTTTGACTGTAGAACCCATGATCAATGCGACCAGCCACCGTTATGAAACTTTCCAAATCCCCAATTCTAATATCACTTATTTTAGAACTTTAGATGGAAGCCTCTCAGCTCAATTTGAACACACAATTTTAGTCACCTCAGATGGACGCCACGTCCTCACCGAGTGGTAAGTAAATTTTAAGGAGATTCAATGTTTAACAATCTTAGCGATGCCCTCTCAAATACATTTAAGACAATTACGGGCAAATCTGTTTTAACAGAAAATAATATTAAAGAAGCAATGGAACAGGTGCGTTTAGCACTTCTTTCTGCTGACGTACACTACGACACAGTTAATGATTTTGTTGGTGAAGTAAGTCGTCAATGCTTAGGTGAAAAAGTACTTAAAAGTGTTAAGCCTAGCGAACAAGTAGTTAAAGTTGTTCACGAAGAACTAACTCGTCTCATGGGTACGGAAGAAGCCGAGGTTAATACTTCAGGTGATCCGGCGATTATCATGATGGTAGGTTTGCATGGTGCTGGTAAAACGACAACATGTGCGAAGCTCGCAAACTATTACACGGGTCAAAAGAAAAAAGTTCTCTTAGCAGCTTGTGACGTCTACCGTCCAGCGGCAATCGATCAGTTAGAAGCTCTAGGCCAAAGCATCAAAGTTCCCGTTTTCTCCGATCGCAGTACACCTGATGTAGTTCAAATCGCTCAAAACGCTTTAAATACCGCTAAGTCAGAAGGTAAAGATTTAGTCATTCTGGATATGGCTGGTCGCCTACAAATTGACGAAGACATGGTGCAAGAATTAATCCGCGTTAAAGAGCGTTTTAATCCTGGCGAAATTCTTTTAACTGCGGACTCAGCCCTAGGTCAAGAAGCGGTTTCAGTAGCCACTCACTTTGATAAGGCTTTAAACATTACTGGTATCGTCCTGACAAAACTCGACGGTGATGCTCGTGGTGGTGCTGCACTTTCCATGAGAAAAGTGACTGGCAAGCCAATTAAATTTATCACTTCCGGTGAAAAAGTATCTGACCTCGAAAAATTCCGTCCGGAAGGTATGGCTTCTCGTATTCTCGGTATGGGTGACATTGTTCAGCTCGTTCGTGAAGCGGAAATGCATATCGAAGAAGAAGAGTCAGCTCGCATTGAAGAGAAAATGCGGAAGAACACTTTTGACCTTGACGACTTTGTCGGTCAGTTAAGTATGCTCAAGAAAATGGGTGGTTTTGGTCGTATCTTAGACTTTATCCCTGGTGGTAAAGCAATGAAAGATATGGTCAACTTCGACGAAAAACAGGTTGGAAAAATTGAAGCTTTAATATCTTCGATGACTCCTTTAGAGAAACAACAGCCTGAACTTATCAATATGTCTCGCCGCAATCGTATCGCCAAGGGGGCTGGTGCGGATGCCGCAGATGTATCTCAGCTCTTGAAGCGCTTCCAAATGGCGCGTGAAATGATGGGTAAAGTAACTCGTGGCGAACAAGCTTTTGTACCAGGTGTACCTGGAATGAGTGCTACTCGTGCCAAGGGCCCGAGCAAGGAAGATCGTAAGAAAAAGAAGAAACAGCAAAAAGCTGCTCGCAAGAAAAACAAACGCAAATAAAATGAACAAAATCTCCGAGTGGTACCCATTTCTAGGGCATCTAACTTTCCCCACGGTTTTTTTGGCCCTGAATAAGGAGGAGTGTACGGCACTTCAAGCTGGTCAATCCTTGGCAAGCCTTGAAGAACGTATCACTCGTGCAATTGCATCTTTGCCAGGTTCATGTGTCCTTGGTGTGGATAGCTGTATGCCAACTGACTCTACTTCCTTCAAAAAAAGCAAAGCTCTTAAGAGTGGCAAATTAGCTTTTAAAATGCTGGCGGAGAGTGAGAAGGTAAAAGCAGCCATTGCTGCTGGGGACAAAACTCTTACAGTTAGACCTTATCGACGTATGGACAAAACCAGAGAGTTTCGACTCTTTGTCAAAGACGGTGACTTAAAGGCGATGACTCAGCGTAATTTGGAACGTCACTTTAAACGTTTGGAAGCGAGACAAGATTTGTATTGGCAAAAGGGCTTAGATTTTGTTGATGAGATCAAGAAATACATCAATGAACAGGATTACGTTGTCGATATTTACTTCACTTCAACTGCTGATGTGATGATTGTCGATTTCAATACTTGGGGCGAACCCACTTTACCTTTACTAATGAAGACTTGGGACCGTGATTGGAGCCAAGTAGATGGATTAAAACTTATGGCCGAGCCCATTCAGCTCGGAGGTGATATTAAGGTTTCTTTCTAATGAATAACCTCTACGACATACTTAAATTTTCAGCTAATGAAGCTGGTGAACATACTTTTCTAGATATCCCACATGGTGACGAGGGTAGAACAACTCTAAGTTACCAGTCGACCCTAGATAAGTTGAATCAACAAGCCCAAGTTTTACGCTTGGAATATAATATAAATCGCGGTGATCGCATTGCGATAATTGCTCCCAAATGTTACGAGCAAATAGTTTTATATTATGCTATATGGCAACTTGGAGCCATTATTGTCCCAGTGAGTGAGGGCTTGGGAAGTGATGAAATTACTTTTATTCTTGCCGATGCTGAGGCAAAAGTCATTTTTGCACATGAGCAATTCATAGAGAAAGTTTCCAATTGTACTGAAGTAGAAATCCAAAGCTTTTCAAAACTTGAGCAGGAGCTAGGCTTATATACTGAAGAAGCTCCCGATGCCTATGATGAAACGGCGGCCTTAATTTACACTTCAGGTTCAACAGGTCGGCCTAAAGGGGTTATGCTTAGCCATAGGAACCTAATGGTGAATGGTATTTCCTCTGCCGACAAGCTGCCTGTGACTCCAGAAGATAGAGTTGCATCCTTATTGCCTTACTGGCATAGTTTTGCACTTTCAACCGAAGTTGTCATGAGCTGCTTCTTAAAAGCCACACTTGTCTTTGCACGTGATATGAGAGATTTTTCAAAGAACTTAGCATCTTGGAAACCCACCATCGTCATGGCCGTGCCTCGCATGCTCGCCATGTATAGAGATCAAATTTTCAAAGGAATTGAAAGTAAGGGAGAAACGGTCTCCTCTATCTTTAACGATTGCCTAGTGACAGGTGAACAGTTCTTTAATTCAAATGGCTTAAAGAACCCGGATCCCATCTTGCGCTTGAAGCGCTTGAAGCAAGAAAATTCAATTCTCAAACAAATTGGTCTTATGATGGGAGGCGAATTGCGTTTCTTTGTTTCTGGCGGAGCACCAATCGCAGCTGACCTACAAGATTTTTTCCGCGACATCAATATACCCGTTTATCAGGGCTATGGTTTAAGTGAATCTTCACCAGTTATATCTTGTAATACTCCTGGTTTTTCTCGTACGGGGAGTTCAGGAACCATGCTTTCTTGGTTAGACCCTGCTTATGGTGGTGATTGGACTTTCCTCAATTCAGCAGGTGAGAAAAGCAAAGACTTTGAAGGCGAGTTACTCGTTAAAGGCGATTGTGTCATGCAGGGCTACTGGAAGTATTCAGATACAAGTGCCAAAACTCTTGAGAATGGATGGTTGCACACGGGAGATATGGGCAAAGTAGTCGATGGCTTTCTTTACTTGAATGGGCGCGCCTCAAATCTAATTGTTTTACGAGGTGGTGAAAAAGTTCATCCAGAACATATTGAAGATTTAATTTGTGAATTGGATGAAATCGCAGAAGTTATGATAATAGGCGATGACTGTAAAAATATCTATGCCTTGATCAATAAAGCGGATGAAGAAATTGACGATAAATTGATTGCCAAGAAAATTTCTGAAGCCTGCTGTGATTTAGCAATTTTTCAAAAACCTAAGGGGATCTTATCTCTTGCACCCTTCAGTCCAGAAGATGGTACCCTAACACCCACTTTAAAGATTCGTCGTAAAAATATTTGGAAGCGATCGGAAAATGAAATCAATGCCTTTTTGAAAGCGCATAAAGAAATATAATTTTAAGGAAAATATGACTGCTCTAAGCGTGAATATTAACAAAGTTGCCTTATTGCGAAATTCGCGAGGCTGTGATGAACCTAATGTACTTAAGTTCAGTCAAGATCTCATTAACTTGGGTGCTCAGGGGATTACTCTTCATCCTCGCCCCGATGGTCGTCATGCTTTGTATAGTGATGTTCTTGAATTGAAGAAGAATATTGACGTGGAGTTGAACGTAGAGGGTTACCCTACAGAAGATTTTCTACAGATGGTTTGTGAAACAAAGCCCGATCAATGTACGCTCGTTCCAGATCCCCCAGATGCACTAACTTCTGATTCAGGTTGGGATTGCGAGAAGAATATGGAGTTTTTACAAAAGGTAGTAGCTCGACTGAAAGCTGAGGGTATTCGCGTTAGTATTTTCTTAAACCCCGATCCCGTACAAGTGAATTTTGCCATGAAGACAGGTACAGATCGTATCGAGCTTTACACGCAGGCTTATGCAGAGGCTTATGGAACAGATGACTTTGATAAGGTCTTTGCCGGCTATTTTGCGACGGCCGCAAGAGCTGTTGAACTTGGTGTAGGAGTTAATGCGGGACATGATTTAAATCAAGAGAACTTAACGTATTTAAAAAAGAACTTGCCAGGTTTGGCAGAAGTGTCTATTGGACATGCTTTGATTGCGGAAATGCTTTACCAGGGAATGTCCACAACAGTAAAAAATTATCTTGATTGCCTAAAGTAATCAGTCTATAATACCTTAATGAAGAAATTTTTTACACGAACTAATACGACTTCCTTAAAAGTGGATATCCCTATTAAACCTTTGACAATTGGCATCGATTTTGATGGGACTTGTGTCGAACACAAATATCCAGATATAGGCAGAGAAATGCCAGGAGCGAGCCAAACTCTTAGGTCCTTAGCTTTGCGTGAACATCGACTCATATTGTGGACCTGCCGTGAAGATATAGAGGGTGACCCTGAGGCCCAGTACTTAACAGAAGCGGTCAATTGGTTTAAAGAACGAGAAATCCCTTTAACTGGTATTAACGAAGTTCCCACGGAATTTGATTTTCGTGGTAAGAAGAGCGGTAGAAAACCTGTTTTTGATATGGTAATTGATGATACCAATTTTGCAGGTTTTCCTGGCTGGCCAATGATCCATTATACTTTAACTGGTATGCCTCTAATCTAATTTTTTGACTTTAAATTTCATGAAAATTATCTATTAGTATATAAGTGTTTATATAAGAGAGGAGGTTTTTTATGTCAAATTGTCAAAATTGTGGTGCAGTATTACCAGTCAACAGTTCCGTATGTGAATACTGTGACACCCGAAATTTTGTAGATTTTAAGTCGTCCACAGCAAGTTCTACTCTAGGACCAAGTCAGCGCAAGTGTGCCTTGTGTAGTACGCTGATGGAAACCATTAACGTAGGCTCGGAGAGCAAACAACTTCCCATAGAGAAATGTAATCATTGTCATAGTCTATTTTTCGATAATGGTGAAGTAGAATTGATGCTTGAAATGCATAGCGGAGATCCCACATCGATCAATCGTCAACGTTTGCATGAATTATGTGAGTTGGCAATGGAGAGTGGAGAACGCAAAGCTTATATTCCTTGCCCCGTTTGTGCTCAATTGATGAATCGCCAGTTATTTGGCGTAAAGAGTTCAGTAGTCGTAGATATATGCCATGATCACGGACTGTTTTTTGAGCCCGGTGAAATTCGTCATCTCATAGAATGGAAAAGAGCAGGGGGACAAATCCTCGATAAAAATACCAAAGCCAGTGCACCAAAAGAAAGACCGCGAAAAACTTCTTCATCCCATGAATTTGAGGATTACGATGAGGGCGGTTTTTCAGGTGGCCGCAATGGGGGCTTTTTGGGTATGGCATTAGAAATGTTTTTTGATATTTTAGATTAAAAAATTTGCTTAGCATTTTTTCGTCTCTTACTTTTTATCTAGATGGTATAAGGAGAGAAAGATGCAATTACGCGAAGTCGAGATTAAAGAAGTTTACCTTCAGGCGCTATGGAATGAACAAGAGTTTAGTCGCAAATTAATTAGTGAACAGGGTCAGGAAATCGAGGTCTTATTTCCCGGAAAATGGAATACGGGTGCAGGACCTGATTTCCTCAATGCTCACTTAAAAATTGATGAGAAAGAAATTTCTGGAGATGTTGAAATTCATTTTTCTCCTAGTGATTGGCTTCATCATGGTCATCAAAATGACCCGCGATATGAAAATGTGATTCTTCATGCAGTTTGGCAAAATAGCAGTCAAGAAGACCCCAGCGGGAAAAGCTTATTGCTCATGAGTCAAGCTTGTGCAATGAGCCTTAATGAATTAGAAGAGCGTTATCAAAATTACTCTCAACAGGCCAAGTTTAAGCCTATAGAAGGCATCGTGGAATTTTCATCTTTGTCAGACAGCAAAATGCAGAAGTTTTTAGAGAAGATGGCATTTTTGCGATTGGCGCAAAAATGTTCACGTTTGGATAAGCACATAAAATTATTTGGTGCTGATCAAGCCTTGTATCAAGATCTTATGGAGGCCTATGGTTATAGTCAAAATCGCCAAGCATTTTTAACTTTAGCAAAATCAGTAAGTTTAGCGAGCTTACAATCCTCAACTGATCCAGAAGCCCTTCTATGGGGAGAGTCGGGCTTATTAAAGGATGCTAGTCAAAATGTCATTCACCCCGGACTATTGAATTGGCATCAAGAAAAATGTCATGCTTGGGCGAATATGCGCAGTTCTTATAGTCCAGAAATTAATTGGAATAGAAAAAATCGTCCTCAAAATACACCGGAGCGGCGTTTGGCGGGAGCCATTCTCTTCCTCAGGAATATTAATTGGGATATGAAAAGTTTTCTTCAACAACTAGGGAGTGGCTTTCGCGACTTACATATCCATTTTCAGGGTGATGATCCCATGATTAGCTTCTGTCATTTTTCGAAAAAATTAAGTAAAGCCGTTAATTTAGTTGGGGAATCGCGACAAAGAGAAATACGACTAAATGTCTTTTATCCTTATTTATTCTTAACGATAAAAGAGGAAGCCTTAAAAGAAGAGATTAAACAATTCTACTTAAAGGAAAAGAAAGGGGATGATACTTCTGTTTTGAAAGAAGCCTCCTGTAGGTTGTTTTTGCCTCCGTCTCGCATGAAAACTGTAGTTAAAAAATTTGTGCATCAACAAGGCTTATATTTCTTACTTCAAAACCCTGAATGGCTTAAGGAGAGTATCGATTTTTAATCTAGCTTATGCTTCTTTATCTAAATAAAGTTGAGTCAGACTCAGACGGGAATAAACTCTTAGAATAACAAGCTAGGGTAGAATGTGAAGTATCTAATATTATTGAGTTTATTATTTTTCTCCTGTACAGACACAGTGAAACAGACCCATTTGAAGTACAATGAGCTCACGAGTGCAGAAGCAGAAATACTTTTGCATAAAGGGACTGAAAAACCTTTTTCAGGTGAGTATGATAAACATTATGAAGAGGGCGATTATGCCTGCCGCCAGTGCAATACGCTTTTGTTTAGTTCAAGTGCTAAATTCGATTCAAATACGGGGTGGCCAAGTTTTGACGATAATTTTTCCGGAGCAATAGAAATAAGAGATGATTTTAGTCGTGAAGAAATAGTCTGTTCCACCTGTAAAGGTCACTTAGGTCATGTATTCAGGGGTGAAGGTTTCACTCCCAAAGACACTCGTCATTGCGTTAATTCTCTAGCGATTAAGTTTGTCGCTAAATCTCATATTAAGAAAGCGATTTTTGCTTCAGGTTGTTTTTGGGGTACTGATTATTGGTTGAGAAGTGTTCAGGGAGTTTTAGATACTAAGAGTGGCTACATAGGTGGCTCGGAAAAGAACCCAAGTTATGAAGATGTTTGCACGGGAACTACCGGACATTATGAAGCGGTAGAAATTACTTATGATACCAATTTAGTAGATTACGAAACTTTAGCTCGCATGTATTTTAATACGCACAATCCCGAACAAGCGAATGGCCAAGGCAATGATATAGGTTCCCAATACCTACCAGCAATTTTTTATCTAGATGAAAAGCAGAAAAGTATTGCCGAATCACTACTTAATAACTTACGAGCTAAAGGTTTAAAGCCTGCAACTGAACTTATTCCCGCATCTCACTTTTGGCCTGCGGAGGAGTATCATCAAGATTACTACCTAAAGAATGGAAAAAAGCCTTACTGTCATTTTTATCGACCACTTTTTGACGAGGAATAAGGCTGTATTGTTTAGGCAGTTATAAAGGGGTTTTGTCTTTTCTCTTCGCCAATGATTGTATTGGGGCCATGGCCAGGAATGACTTGAGTATCAATATCGAGTGTATACAGCCTTTCTTTAATAGACTTGGTAATTTCTCTTGAATCACCTGTGGGTAAATCGGTTCGACCGACGCCACGTTTGAATAAGGTGTCACCACTAAAAAGTAACTGCTCATCGGAATTTTCAATTTTAAAGCAAGTGCTACCAGCAGAATGGCCGGGTGTGTGAATGGCTTCCAAGTTAAACTCGCCAAATTCAAAGCTTTGCGAATCTTCGATGAAATGATCGATGTTGGAATGAGGGCATTTGGGGAGGCCGAGCATTTCTGCTTGTAAGTCGGCGATATCCCAAAGTTGCTTATCATCGGCGTGAAGGTACACAGGAGCTTTTGTTTCCTCACTCACTTCAGAGGTCGCGCCAAAATGATCCAAGTGAGCGTGAGTGTGAATGACTGCTTTTACATTGAGACCCTGATCATTAATTTTCTTTAGGATCGTTTCAGCTTCAGAGCCGGGATCAATTAAGATGGCCTCTTTACTTTCGGGGCAGTAAACAATACTACAATTACATTGATAGAGTCCGACGGGGAAAGTTACTACTTTTGCTTTCATACTAATACCTAAGAATTTTGAGTGTTGCAGTGGAATGGAAAGTGAGCTCAGCTTCCGCACCCACAGGTAAATTGAGACGTGGTAAACAGTGACCAAATTGGAGTCCACCAATTACTGGGGTTTGACTTTGTTTTGCGAAATCTGCAAAAATTTTATGAATCTCACTTACATCGCCACAGTTATTAAAATCTCCCATAATGATAGCTTCGCATACTTGGGGGATACCAGCTAAGAGAAGTTGTGTGAGCATGCGATCAATTTTGTAAGGAGCTTCATTAATGTCTTCGAGCACTAAGATGCTACCAGTAAAGTCGGGGAGATGTTGGCTACCAATTAGGGAACATAAAACTGAAAGGGTGACAGGGATCAGTTGACCACTAGCTTTAAAGCTAACATTTGAATAGTAATTAGGAAGCCATTCCTGCTGAAATAACTCTTCGTTTAAACATTTATCAAAACTAGATAAAGTAACTTGTTTATCAGGCGAGCGAGTGAATTCTGCCGCGGCCATAATGCCTGAAATACTTCTCTTCATACCATGTTTAAGAAAGGCCAAGTGAAGAGTACTAATATCGCTGTGACCAATAAGAATATTTTGCGTCTTTCGCAATTTTTTCCAATCAATTAAATCGAGTAAACGAGCACAACCATAACCCCCACGCAAGCAGATGATTGGTTCTTCCGCTAACCAAGCTCGGGTCAAAGATTGCGCACGTTGTTCATCACTGGCGGCTAAATAGCTAAGGGGTTCATAAGAGAAATAGTCTTTTTTTAAACTGTAGCCGAGCTTCCCCATACATGGAGTGGCGAGGTCTAAGTTCTCTTCGGAACTTTTACCTGCGGGCGCAATAAGCTGAAAGTTATTGTTCATTCCTTATGTGCGTAAAGTTTGAGTGTATCTAATGGAATGACTTCTAGGCAACGTGCGTTACAGGCTTCTAAAATCACCGGAGCTGCTTTTTCTTTTTCTTCTGCCTGAAGCCAACGAAGAGCACAGACACACCATTTATCACCGGGTTTTAAACCAGGGAAATTATACTCGGGAACTGGGGTCGAAAGATCGTTGCCAGCGCGTTTGGAGAATTCCAGGAATTCTTGTGTAATGAAGCAGCATACTGTATGCGAACCTAAATCCATTGCCCCTGTGTGGCAGAATCCGTCACGATAAAAACCCGTTTGGCTTTTTGTACAACAGACTTCTAGGGCTGTGCCTAAAACGTTTAATTGATTACTCATAGTAGTCCTTATTTATTATAAGAAAACTAAGCAAAACTATGAGAAAGTCAAAGGGATATGAACATTGAAAAAGCAGGTGGGGGATTTACTTTGTGAAAAAAGTTTATAGAAAGGCTGAAAAATGAAAATTTGTCCGAAGAAATACTCTGGGAAATCAAATATTGTTATGGTGGGTATGCCTGGAGCTGGCAAAAGTACCATTGGGGTTCTACTTGCAAAAGAAACGAGTTTCGATTTTTTAGACGTAGACGTTTATATACAAGGACAAGAACATAGACGCCTCCAAGAAATTATAGACCTTGAAGGAATTGATGTCTTCAAGGGCTTAGAAGAAAAATACCTCTGCCAAATCGATGTGGATGGAGTCGTAGTTTCAACTGGTGGTAGCGCTATTTATTCTCAGAAAGGTATTTCAGCACTTTCCCAAAAAGGTCTCGTCATTTTTCTCAAAATTAACATGCAAACACTCGAAGAGCGTTTGGGAGACTTCAGTACCCGTGGTGTTGTAATTGCTCCTGGACAAACTTTTGAAGACCTTTTTGCTGAGCGTAATAAGCTCTATAGTGAGGCAGCTGATCTTGTTATTGAGTGCGATGGTAAAACCCAAGATGAGTTAGTAGACGAAATTGTGGCTAGAGTCTTTATTGGCAAGTAATTAGGAAACTAGCCAGCTCAATCGACTTATGATTGATGAAGCTGATAAAGAAAACGCGAATTATACTTCATCGAGAAAAAGTCTAAGTGACTTAAATCAACAAAAAAGCCTCGATCATCGATCGAGGCTTTTTGGATTTCTATCAGATGGACTTAAAAGTAGGTGTCCGCCTGGTAGAACTTATTCGAAGCGAATTGTTCCACTGCGTCCGTGAGCGCCTAAGCCTTCGGCTTTTGCCATGGCCGCAACGGCACCAACTTCTTTTTGTAGAGCTTCTTTACTGTACTTAATTAAGCTTGTTCTACGGAAGAATTGATCAACTGTGAGGCCTGAGAAGTGATGGCCAGCACCGCCAGTAGGAAGTACGTGGCTTGGACCAGCGACAAAATCACCCACGGGTTCAGGAGTCCAAGGACCGAGGAAGATAGCACCGGCATTGGAAATTTGTGCAGCTACATCATCGGCATCTTCAGTGATAATCTCCAAATGTTCAGGAGCATAGAGGTCGGCAACTTCTGCAGCAGCTTCCATGTCATTAACTTTGATGAAGAAAATCCCGTTGTCTAATACCTTATCGACGCATTCGACACGGCCGAGAAGTTCTTTTTGTTCAAGAAGTTCTTTTTCAACCTCATCAATGAGCTCAGCACAATCAGTAACCATGACTGCTTGCTCGTAGCCAGAGCCGTGTTCAGCTTGAGAGAGTAGATCGGCGGCAATAAATTTAGCTGGAGCTGTTTTATCTGCAATGACCATGACTTCAGAAGGGCCAGCCACTAAGTCTAAAGAGCAGTAACCGTAGACTTGGCGTTTTGCAGCTGTTACATAAGCATTTCCGGGACCGCAAATTTTACGAGCGCGTTTAATACTTTCTGTACCGTAAGCAAGGGCGCCAATTGCATAAACACCACCAAGCTTCAGGACTTCAGTGGCACCTGCTTTTTTAGCAGCGTAAAGAATAGCCGGATTAACTGTACCATCTTTTTGTGGAGGAGTCGTAATGACGATGTCTGGAACGCCTGCGGCTTTCGCAATCGCCGCCGTATGAAGAACAGTAGAAACTAATGGAGCCGTTCCACCGGGTACATAGCAGGCAATACGAGAGAGAGGTGCATACTTTTCTCCGAGCTGAACACCTTCGCGAGGGGAGTAATCCCAAGCTTGAGGCAGCTTTTGGCTAGAAAAATCAATGATGTTTGCGGCGGCAAGGTCGATGGCATCTTTGATGTCTTGATCAACTTTTGCATCGGCCGCATCAAGCTCTTCTTGGCAAACTTGGAATTGACCAGCAATAAGCTCGACACCATCGAATTTCTTTGCGTAATCAGAAATAGCTTCATCGCCACGTTTGCGAATATCGCAAAGGATTTCGTTTACACTAGAAGCTATATCTTCGGGAAAAGCATTGCGTTCAAAGAGGGGGTCAAAGTCAGCCGTGCAGCGGCCAGTAAATTCCAAGCGTATCATGCTTATTTATCCTTGAAAGCAACCTGGAATTTATCGCCGTCAGCAATAGCACAAACAGCGGAAATTGGTTTTTCTAAATCAGCAAAGACACCTTCACCTAAAATGTAATCACATGCGCCTTCCGCAGATTCAACGTGGAAATCAGCATCTTTCAAGTGAACACTTGGAGTATTGTGATTGTAAGTTGCAACGTAGAAAGCTTGACCGGGCTCAAGTTTGATTTTGGTAACGTGAAGAGCGTCTTCGCGAACAGTACCGAGAGCAGCTTCGCCAGTTTTGATGTTGATGACTGAAGCAATACGAGGAGTACCGAGATGGTCGTGCTCATAGTCCATACCAAAAAGACCACTTACAAGTGCGTCGCGCATGTTCATGCCAGCATCAATTTTTTCAGTAATTGGGTCAGTGTGTGAACCATTTGTGGCAATTGCGTATTGACCATCTTGGCTGATACGTAGGCAGTTATAGGCAATGTAAGGGTTCTTCATGATATCGTCTTCATGACCAGGCTTAGGAACGATAGCAATGCCGCGCTCTACTTCAACAGCGTGACGGTTCGGGAATGAGTTAGAAGATACGCGATACATGGCACAAAGTTTGCCATCTTTAGTTTTTCCTACGGAAACAATACGACCTACGTACATGAGGTGTCCTTTGGTTTATATAATGATAAGTTTAAAGGCGACTAATAAAGTCCAAAGAAGCTTTTTTTCAAAGCTTCTTTGAGGATAAATTATGACAGATGGAATCCTTCTGTCAAAACAAGTTTATTTATCGGTGTTTGGCTTTCTTGGGCGTCTTTTGGGCTTAAACTTTTTATCTTTACCAAATTCTTTTTTCTTTGGTGAATTAGAATTTTTATTACGACTCTGAGAACGGTTTTGACGATTGTCATTTCGACGTTTCTTCGTATCTTTTTCAGCTTCTTTTGCTTGGCTAAAACTTGGAGCCTTAACCGTGATTCCAGGGACTTCCTTAACCGTGATATCTTTTTTGATGAGTTTCTCAATAGCAAAAAGTAATGAAGCTTCATCAACAGATACTAAAGAAATAGCTTCACCAGAACAACCTGCACGACCTGTACGGCCTATGCGGTGAACATAATCTTCCGCAACTTGGGGGAGCTCGTAATTGACCACGTGGGGAAGTCTATCAATATCAATACCTCGGGCTGCAATATCAGTAGCGACGAGAACGCGAACTTTGATAGCTTTAAAATCGGCAAGCGCACGAGTTCGGGCATTTTGACTTTTATTGCCATGGATTGCTGCAGAAGTAATACCATCGGCTTCGAGCATTTGAGAGAGTTTATTAGCGCCATGCTTTGTACGGGTGAAAACGAGCACCTGATTCCATTCACCATCGCGAATTAAAGAGGAGAGTAGTTGGCGTTTTTTCGTTTTGGGAAGGTGATAGACGCTTTGATCAACAGTCTCGGCAGAAGTGTTTTCACGTGCGACTTCAACCAAGCTTGGATTCCTGAGAATACTCTCAGATAAAGTTTTAATTTCTTTTGAATAAGTAGCCGAAAAGAAAAGTGTCTGACGCTTGTCAGGGACGAGCTTGATGATTTTCTTTATATCATGAATGAAACCCATGTCGAGCATGCGGTCAGCTTCATCTAAAATGAGGTATTCAATTCTTGAAAGATCGAGAGCTTTTTGACCGGCTAAGTCGAGCAGACGACCAGGAGTTCCCACAACAATATCAACGCCCTTTCGGAGTTTTTGTTTTTGGGGATTTATACCAACACCGCCAAAAATGACTGTTGAGCGAATATCGAGTCCTTTGCCGTAGAGGTCAACACTTTCCCCAACTTGTGCTGCTAGTTCACGTGTGGGAGTTAATACCAAGGCACGAGGACGGTGGCCACCACGATTGGTGCCAGTACTTAATAGGTGAAGAATGGGTAAAGTAAAAGCCGCGGTTTTTCCTGTGCCTGTTTGAGCACCAGCTAAGATATCACCACCTTTAAGGACGATGGGAATAGCTTGTTCTTGAATAGGAGTCGGCTCGGTGTAGCCCTGGAATTTTATTCCTGTGAGTATTTCGGTTCTTAAACCAAGTTTTTCGAATGACATATGTATCCTGCGTTATTGTCCGAAAAAAGCATTGTTGACCGATTCCTTCATGCGGAATAAATATTAGGAAGATGTGGGATACAGAATCGGTGTATATCCATTTTTCATCAGTGTAGTGCATTTATGGGATAATACTTTCAGAGCTGAAGAATATAAGTGCATAAAAAAGGCGTAGACAGAATCTACGCCAAAATTTAACTATGTATCAAATACTTATTGAAATTTTCTTGTGTAGGTCGCTTTGTTGTTGGGCGAGATGATCGATTGAACTTCGATGTTCTTCCAATCAAGATACTTCACATTATAGATGGGACGGTGATCGATTGAGTATAAAAGGTATTCATTATCGCTGACTTTTTCATAGGGGAGCGCGAAATTAAGGGTTTCGCAAGTTCCGTCGGGATTAAAAGAAAAGGCTGTGAATACCTTTTCAGAGTTGACCCATTCGCCAATGACATTTTCGTTACTATATTTAACAGATTCTTCTTCTAGTTTTTGAGTATTCCAAGAAATGAGTGAAAACTGCACCAATAAAATTAAGAGAATCCCAAGTAGAGTTAAACGGCGTTGATCTTTCTTTTCTGGGACGACGGGTAAGTTAGCTAATGTTTTTCTTTTCGGCATAGGATGACTCCAGTCTTTGTTAAAATTTGGTTAATCTTAATCGCGATTCGTAAAAAATCAAATGCTCTTTTGACTCTTACAAATGTTTACGGAATTCAAAAGAACTATCTTACAGCACTAAACGAATAAATTAGTTTTTTATTGTGAGCTCACCGGTATGAAAAACTAATATTGTTCCACTAGAGTCAATCATTATAGCGCCATCTTGACTAAAACCATGGACTTTACCTAAGTAAGAATGCCCTTTGTCATCGGTGAATAATACAGTCTTGTCCCTGACTTGAGCCGCATTAATCCACGCTTCGCTTATATCTTTAGCATTACGATGATACAAATCATAAAATCTTTTAAAATGGCCTAAAACTTCTTCTTTTAAGGAACTGCGATTCCACGGGATGGAGGTTTCTAGTAGAAGGGATGTGGCGGGGCGTCCTAAATTTTTGAGGTCGCCATAGGTCATGTTGATGTTGAGCCCCGCACCAATAATTAATGCAGTCATTTTATTTTGCTCAAAGATTCCTTCACAGAGGATTCCGGCAATTTTAGCATCACCTACTAAGACATCATTAGGCCACTTAATTCTAAGGTCTTGTATCTGATGTTGCTTTAGCGTTTCATAAATTGCGAGTGAGGCAATTTGCACGTAGGAGTTAACGCAATGCGGAGATAAGTCATCATTTTTGATAACAATACTCATATAAATGTTTTTATCGGGGGGGGAAGTCCATGTGCGACCTAAGCGTCCTTTGCCTGCAGTCTGGGTATTGGTATATAAAACCGTGCCATGTGGGTATTGAGCTATGTTTCGCTTGGCTTCCTCATTTGTTGAATCAATTGATTCAAAATCAATTTCAGTGAGTTTAATCATTCTTCTGATTCACTAAGTCAAATAAATTAACTTTAGCTAATTCTTGTTGATAGACTTCAAAGTTTAGATTTTTCTTTTGAATGCCTAATTCAATAGTTTTGTCTTTATTAAATTTTTTGTCACCAGCGCCCATAACTGAATTATGGATATCAAGTAGAGATATGTTATGTAGATCACGACTAGCTTTAAAAATCTCATTTCGTGCTCCTACGGGAGTAACAATGCCCGATTCGCTGAGCTGATTGAGGATTTTTTGCCCTAGTAAGACAGGGACCTGCAACTCTTGAAGGCGAATGTGCGCTTCCCACTTATCGCCGCTTAAAAATTTTCTAGAGATCGAAGTACAAATGACTATAGCGGCATTAAAGAGGTCTTCACCTTTTAATTGTGAAGATTCATCTTCGTCTTCATAGGTAGCATGATTTTGTAAAGCAAAGCAGAGTTGCGCACCTAAGAGGATGATTAACCAGGCAATGAATAACCAGACTAAAAAGAAGGGGATGATCGCAAAGGTTCCATACAGAGGATAAGAAGAAACACCAATCTGTAGGTTTACATAGATATATTGAGTGATTGACCAGCCAATGGTAACCATGAAGCTTGCTATGAAAGCAGGGCGAAAATTAACTTTGGTATTGGGAAGGAAACGATAGAGGAATGTAAAACCAAAAGCAATGATTAGCGGGCTTATGACTTTGACTAAAAGGCTGTAGAATTCAAAAATTCCTTCACCAAGGAAGAGGTTGCTAGTGAGGTACTCTTGGACTCGATTACTGGACAAAAAAGCATTGGCGGAGGCTGTAGCAATTAGAATGGGAGGCAATGTGACAAAGATAAAGAGATACTCTTTAACTTTAGTCATCATGTCGCGATTTTTTTTGATCCCCCAAATCATATTAAAGGAATGTTCAATCTTACTCATCATACTTATTGCGGTAAACATCGAGATAGCCACCCCGACTAAGCCAATCGCTTTTAAATTAGCTTGATCAATTAAAACAAAGATTTGTATAAGGATATCACGTATTTGTTCGGGCAGCTCTCCGAAGAAAAACTCTTGTTGATCTTTGATCATGTCGGCTAAGCCCATCGCTTTTGAGAAGGCAAAAACGAAAGCCAAAGTAGGTAACATAGATAAAACGGTGATATTCGTTAATGCTGAAGCCTGCAGGGGCAAATTATTTTTATTAAAGTCATTAATTAATACTTTGAGACTGCGCAAAGCAATGATTTTGATCTTTTGAAGAAATTTTAAATCTTCTACATCATCCTCCCAAATGTTGAGAAAGATTTTGTCGTGAATATTTTTTAGAACTTTTAACATAATTTCTGTGCTTGTAGAAAGGTTACCTCATATCGAGCTTCTAATATATTATCTGTTTTAAGTTTTTCGCATTCTTTTATGAGTTTCCTTAGCTGACTTGGGCTTAAGGGTTCTTCTTCGACATTAGCACCAATGCGATGGATTTTTTTAAAAAAATCTACAGAGGAATCGAAGCTCTCAGAAAAGGGCAAAGTAAATTTACTGACCTTTGAAAATTTTTGTTCAGCCGCATGCTTTAATGATTTAGCATCACGATAAGCAAGTCCCCTATAATCAAGTTGAGCTAATTCAAAAGCTCTGGGCAAGAAATTTAGTGTGCCTAAGGTTGGAGTGGCGATTAGAATGGTCGCGTTTTTATTTGCGAACTTCGCAATTTTTTTCATCCACAGTTCCCAGTCATTAACCCATTGAATAGCCATACTCGTGATGATTAAATCAAAGCCATCACATTTTGAGGGAATTTCACAAACTTGAAATTCTACTTCTTTTCCCAGTTTTTCTTGAGCAACTTTAATCATATTGGGCGCTGGATCACAAACTAGGAGTTTACACTCGGGAAATCTTTCTTGAAGCTTTTGACTTATGTAGGCAGTGCCAGCACCGATTTCTAGGATTCGTTTGGGAGCAATTTGTCGAGGAACTTCCTCCAATAGAGTGTTAGCAATGCGTCTCTGTATGTGAGCATATTGGTCATAATCTTTTGCATGCGCGTTGAAGTGTCCTTTAGACATTGTGAACCTCAAGGAATTTATTGATGAGTGCGTGCACTTCTGTAGATTGGCTTAAGTCGTGTTTTTCATTTCTTAAGCAATGTTGTTCAGCATTAGGAAAGCGCCGTGCTAATTGCATAGCGACTTTAGGATGTAGAACTCTGTCTTGTCTTCCCCTTATTAATAATATGGGTAAATGACTAAGTTCAGTCTGTGTTATTTTACTTTTTAAAATATCTAAACCTTGAGCCAAATGAGCGATGTTGTATGAATTGTGCTCAAGAACAGGGCTTCCGGCGACTGTTTGGAATTCTGCAATGACTTTGGCAGGCTTGGATTTTAAATTAAGGTTCATTTCTTGGATACTATCGAGAATTTTTTGATCCTCATTATTTTGCCCACAAAACGAATTGAAGCCACTGAGAATGATGAGACCTTTACAAAATGGTGAAGAAGAAGCCTCGTCGATATAGAGGCTGCCAAGAGAGTAGGCAATGAAAATAAAGTCTTCCGTCATTTCACTCTGTAGAAATGCTTCTGGCTTCTGAGAACCTTTAGAATAGAAGTTCCAATCGAAGCATTTTACTCCAGGGATGAAATCAAAGTAACTTTGCTCGCAAGCCCAACCGGGAATAGCAATGAGTTTCATGACTGCAGTGCTTTAACAATATTTCGAATTTGTTCTATATAGTGGGGCCAAAGAAGAAACCATGACCACACAAAGATGGCAATAAAAGGAGCAAAGGGGATGGCCCGTTGAGTCATTTTTGCTTCTCTTTTGCTGATCATTAAATAAATCATTCCAAAAAAACTTGCGAGACCCAAGGAAACCAAGGAGCCTTGGATGCCAACAAATGCGGCACATAAAGTAATTAAAGTCAGGTCACCTCCACCGATAACGGCACTTGGGAAAGCTAGCTTGTCTATCAAGACTTTTTGTTCTTCGTCAAGTTTGTAGTCTAAGCCATCTCTAGTGGCATGGCCTTTTCTATTAACTTCAATGACCTGCTTGTCACAAGTGAAGAAACGTATTTTTTCATCTTTTTCACTGAGTATTTCTTTCCATGCTAGAGCTTTATCATCTTCAGCCTGACAATTGTCTTTTCTGAGTTTAACTAGGACAGGTGGATCACATTCAATTGTGTGTGATCCAAAGATTTTGCGACCAAGCTTCGCACATAGATACATGAAACTATAGGCAATGCTGACATTAAAGAGGCAATGAAAAAGTGAGCGTAAGCGTGGATGGAAATCACTTAACATTGAGTAAACGGGTTGAGTTTCATAGAGTGGGTGGGTAGAACGTAGAATCTGACTCTCAGGAAATGCTAGAGCTAGAATGAAGGCAACTGCGAGACCAAAATAAACTAATTGAATGGGTACAGTGCGAGTCTCTATGTCAGTTAAACTTGCAGCAATTAGAATTGATGTGGCGATAAGCCCCAACAAAACTTGACTCAAGGGGAGGTCGTAATGCCGACCCGCATACATGACGGCTAACCACATGAAACCGGTGACAGCTTCAATAACCAGATAGCGTGGTGATATAGAAACTTTACATGCGCGGCATTTTCCCTTGAGGACTAGCCAGCCTAAAATGGGAACATTATCGTAGAGTTTAATTTCAGTTTGGCATTTAGGGCAATGAGACCCCGGTACACTTAAACTCATTCCCAAAGGCAAGCGCCATATAACAACATTGAGAAAACTTCCCACACAGCAACCAACAACAAAGGTGAAAAATGCACCAACAAAAAAGTAGTGAGTATAGAATAAGTTGATGAGTTGTTTTTCAATCATTTGGATAGGCAGCTTTGATTAGGCTTTTACGCATGTTCTCGACAGGGGCTTTTAACTTAGTCCACATTTCCCAAGATTTCACTCCTTGGTGTAAAAGCATGCCTAAGCCACCAGCTGTTTTACAGCCCGCATTTTTTGCCGCTATTTGAAAAGGAGTTTCTTTATAAATCATATCCATGACTAAGATTGAAGGTTTTAATAAGTCACTAGGGAAGGGTTGTGGGTCGCCTTCTTTTAGTCCGAGACTCGTACATTGAATCATGATGTCGTGATCTTCGCATATATAAGGATAAGAAGAAAGCTCATTAGAAGGGATGTATTTTGTCTCGCATTCGGGGTTCATTGTGGATGCCGTCTCTAAAAGTAATTGTGCATTAGCTTCACTTCTATTTATAACAGTTATGCCTTTAGCACCCGATTTTGCGATTCTCGCAGCAGCTGCACGGGCAGCACCACCTGCACCAACAAATAAGATTTTTTTATTTTTAACTTCAACACCAAACTCTTCTTTGATGGCAGTTTCAATTCCATAGCCATCGGTACTGAAACCATGTAGTTCTCCATTTTCTTGGACAACGACAGTATTGACACTTTGGCAAGCTAGCGCCTCTTTATCAACCCAGTCCAATAAAGGGATGATGTCAGCTTTAAGTGGTACGGTACAATTCCAGCCTTTGTAGGATTGAGATTTCAAGCCATCTATTATAGAAGATATATCTTCCGGTGGGCATTCAATGAGATTATAATTCGCATCTAGATCCATTTCTTTAAAGGCGGGGTTGTGAATACTAGGTGAGAGTGAGTGGTTGACCGGCCATCCGATCAGTCCGTATTTTTGCATCTTAAATAAATCCTGTGATATAATATTGATCTTAGATTAACTAAGATAATTTCTAATTCAATCATTTTAGGCTCATTATATGATGGAGAAATCGACTTTACTTTGGTCGTCTTAAGCCCATTGCTCTAGGAGTTTCTTCTCAAATCACTATTAAATGACTTTTTTCTAAAAACTTCTAATCTCCCTAAGTTATTGCTAATCAACAAAAGGCTCTAAGTAGGCTTGTTGAAGAAGCGCTAAAAACAAGAAAAAGTTAAGAAAAGATTCAAAAGCGGTTTGCGGAAAAAAGAACTGGGGATAACCTAAGGGCCTCGTCAGAAACGACGGGGACAAAACGAAGCCGAAAGCGCGCTTTACGAGCAAGAAAAAGAAGATGTTTGATAGTTGAATTATATGATAGTAACGGGCTCCTAAATCATTTATGATTTAAGAGTTAATTTTTTCGAGAGAAAACTCAATAGAAATATTTTAAGTAATTAAGTCGGATACAAACACAATCAATTGATTGGAGAGTTTGATCCTGGCTCAGAATGAATGCTGGCGGCATGGATTAGGCATGCAAGTTGAACGAGAAATTCACTTCGGTGAATGGAAAGTGGCGAAAGGGTGAGTAACGCGTGAATAATCTGCCCCTAAGTTTGGAACAACAGTTGGAAACGACTGCTAAAACCGGATGTGAATATAAGATCGCATGATCTAATATTTAAAGGTTACGCTTAGGGATGAGTTCGCGTGCCATTATGCTAGTTGGTAAGGTAAAAGCTTACCAAGGCTATGACGGCTAGGTGGTCTGAGAGGACGATCACCCACACTGGGACTGAGACACTGCCCAGACTCCTGCGGGAGGCTGCAGTCGAGAATCTTCCGCAATGCGCGAAAGCGTGACGGAGCAATGCCGCGTGATCGAAGACGGCCTTCGGGTTGTAAAGATCTGTCAGGGGGGAAAAACGATGATGGTACCCCCAGAGGAAGCCACGGCTAACTACGTGCCAGCAGCCGCGGTAATACGTAGGTGGCGAGCATTATTCGGAATTACTGGGCGTAAAGGGTCCGCAGGTGGTTTACTAAGTCAGATGTGAAATTTCAGTGCTTAACACTGAACCTGCATTTGAAACTGGTAGACTAGAGTATGTGAGAGGTAAGCGGAATTTGTGGTGTAGCGGTGGAATGCGTAGATATCACAAGGAAGACCAAAGGCGAAGGCAGCTTACTGGCACAATACTGACACTCATGGACGAAGGCTAAGGTAGCGAAAAGGATTAGATACCCTTGTAGTCTTAGCAGTAAACGTTGTACACTCGATGTTGGTCTGGTTAGTCGGATCAGTGTCTAAGCTAACGCGATAAGTGTACCGCCTGGGAAGTACGGTCGCAAGACTAAAACTCAAAGGAATTGACGGGGGCCCGCACAAGCGGTGGAGCATGTGGCTTAATTCGAGGCAACGCGAAGAACCTTACCCGGGTTTGACATTGAGCGACGTTCGGTGAAAGTCGAATTCCCTTCGGGGCGCAAAAACAGGTGCTGCATGGCTGTCGTCAGCTCGTGCTGTGAAGTGTTCGGTTAAGTCCGGCAACGAGCGCAACCCATATCCTTACTTGCTAACAGGTAATGCTGAGAACCTTAAGGAGACTGCCCGTGTTAAGCGGGAGGAAGGTGTGGACGACGTCAAGTCAGTATGGCCCTTACACCCGGGGCTGCACACGTGCTACAATGGCCGGTACAAAGGGCAGCGACCTAGTGATAGGAAGCGAATCCCCAAAACCGGTCTCAGTACGGATTGGAGTCTGCAACTCGACTCCATGAAGATGGAATCGCTAGTAAATGGGCATCAGCTACGGCTCATTGAATACGTTCCCGGGCCTTGTACACACCGCCCGTCACATCATGGGAGCTGAGTTCACCCGAAGTCGTTGCGCCAACCTGCTTGCAGGAGGCAGACGCCGAAGGTGGGCTTAGTGACTGGGATGAAGTCGTAACAAGGTAGCCGTTGGGGAACCA
Source organism: Lentisphaera marina (assembly GCF_028745505.1). GTDB lineage: Bacteria > Verrucomicrobiota > Lentisphaeria > Lentisphaerales > Lentisphaeraceae > Lentisphaera > Lentisphaera marina. The sequence goes on from NZ_JAQZZL010000001.1 coordinate 1,879,500, forward strand.
GCGGCTGGATCACCTCCTTTTTAAGGAATGAAAAAGACTAACCTCGACTCAAGATTTACTTCTTGATTAGAGTACTTTTTTACAAGACTTATTACCCCGTTACTATCGTATAATTCAAATATCAAGCGGCGAGAACGCCACTTCGATATAAGATCTTTGAAAGGAAGAAAACAATAGAATGAAAGAGTCAAAGTATAATTGAGGTCTTTTAACTTTTTAAGTTGAAAGAACAAACCAAAAACAATTTATACCAAGATCGCAAACCAAAAGAATACAAGACAAAGAAAGACTTAGTAAGAATTAGGTGTGTCGCTGAAGATATTATTTTTAATATTTTTGGTGGACAAGCTAGTAAGGGTGTATGATGGATGCCTTGGCACTAACAGGCGATGAAGGACGCGTTAAGCTGCGAAAATCCTCGGGGAGCTGCAAAAGAGCTTTGATCCGGGGGTATCCGAATGGGGAAACCCAGCTGGAGTTATGTCCAGTTATCCCTGACTGAATAAATAGGTCAGGGAGGCGAACCTAGGGAAGTGAAACATCTCAGTACCTAGAGGAAAAGAAATCAACCGAGATTGCGCTAGTAGCGGCGAGCGAACGCGCAAGAGCCTAAACCTAAAAGCATGCTTTTAGGGGTTGCGGGACCTGCAACATTGTATTGAAGAGATAGTAGAATCGTTTGGAAAATCGAACCACAGAGGGTGATAGTCCCGTAGATGAAATTTCTTTAATATATAGCGGGTATCCCAAGTAGGGCCGGACACGTGAAACCCGGTCTGAATCAGGGAGGGCCACCTTCCAAGGCTAAATACTCGTTAGTGACCGATAGTGAACCAGTACCGTGAGGGAAAGGCGAAAAGAACCCCGTAAGGGGAGTGAAATAGAACCTGAAATCATACATCTACAAAGTGTGGGTCATCTTTATATGATGTACCGCATGCCTTTTGCATAATGAGTCTGCGACTTACTGTATACGGCAAGGTTAAGTTATTAAACGGAGCCGAAGCGAAAGCGAGTACGAATAGTGCGATTTAAGTCGTATGCAGTAGACCCGAAACTGAGTGATCTATCCATGAGCAGGTTGAAGCCCGAGTAACATCGGGTGGAGGACCGAACCATTGCGTGCTGAAAAACGCTTGGATGACTTGTGGATAGGGGTGAAAGGCCAATCAAACTCAGTGATAGCTGGTTCTCTCCGAAATAGCTTTAGGGCTAGCCTTGAGTGCTTCTTTACGGGGGTAGAGCTACTGATTTTTCGCGGGCCCTTACCGGGGTACCAACAAATATCAAACTCCGAATACCGTAAATTTATGAGCTCAGGAGTCAGTCTATGTGGGACAAGCCGCATAGACAAAAGGGAAACAGCCCAGATCGCCGTCTAAGGCCCCCAAGATGGGCTAAGTGGAATTAAGGATGTGGAGTTGCTTGGACAATCAGGATGTTGGCTTAGAGGCAGCCACCATTTAAAGAGTGCGTAATAGCTCACTGATCGAGTGATTCTGCGCCGAAAATAATCGGGACTAAAGCCCATTGCCGAAGACGCGACCCAGCTTGCTGGGGGTAGGAGAGCGTTCTATGCAGGAGTGAAGCTTGATGGAAACAACAGGTGGACCGCATAGAAGTGAGAATGCAGACATAAGTAACGAAAAACCAGGTGAGAATCCTGGTCACCGAAATCCGAAGGTTTCCTGGGCAAGGTTCGTCCCCCCAGGGTTAGTCGGACCCTAAGGCGAGGCCCAACGGCGTAGTCGATGGACAACAGGTTAATATTCCTGTACTAGCTAAGTTTAGTGATGAAGGGACGCGGAAGGAAAATGTTAATGACTGATGGATTAGTCATACCAAGCAGGCAATTCGTAGAGTAGGAAAATCCGCTCTACATAAGAACCAACTGTGATGGGGCGAAGAAACCCTCGGGTGGAACCGTCTAACATGGAACCATGCTGCCAAGAAAAGCTTCTAAGCGTTTGAAGCTTAGTTATCCGTACTAAAACCGACACAGGTAGGAAGGTCGAGTAGACTAAGGTGCGCGAGAGAAACCACGTTAAGGAACTCGGCAAATTAGCCCCGTAACTTCGGGAGAAGGGGTGCCCCCTCAGGGGGGCCGCAGTTAAGAGGTCTGGGCGACTGTTTAGCAAAAACATAGCACTCTGCAAACTCGAAAGAGGAAGTATAGGGTGTGACACGTGACCAATGCCAAAAGGTCAAATGGAGAGGTTAGCCTTCGGGCAAAGCTTCGAAATGAAGCCCTGGTGAATGTCGGCCGTAACTATAACGGTCCTAAGGTAGCGAAATTCCTTGTCGGGTAAGTTCCGACCTGCACGAATCGTGTAACGATCCAGACACTGTCTCAACGTGGATCTCGGTGAAATTGTAGTTCCGGTGAAAATGCCGGATACCCGCAGATGGACGGAAAGACCCCATGAACCTTTACTGTAATCTGATATTGTTGTTCGGGCAGATATGTGTAGCATAAGTGGGAGACTGTGAACTTGCGTCGTCAGGCGTTTGTGAGTCGTCAGTGAAATACCACCCTTATCTGTCTGGGCATCTAACCCCACGTCCGTGAATCCGGATGGAGGACAGTTTCAGAGGGTCAGTTTGACTGGGGCGGTTTCCTCCTAAAATGTAACGGAGGAGCTCGAAGGTCTACTCAGTATGGTCGGCAATCATACGTAGAGCGTAAGGGTAGAAGTAGGCTTTACTGTAACACCGACAGGTGGAGCAGTTGCGAAAGCAGGACCTAGTGATCCAGCGGTGGAAAGTGGTATCGCCGTTGCTCATCGGATAAAAGGTACTCTGGGGATAACAGGCTTATCGCACCCAAGCGTCCATAGCGACGGTGCGGTTTGGCACCTCGATGTCGGCTCATCACATCCTGGGGCTGAAGAAGGTCCCAAGGGTCCGGCTGTTCGCCGGTTAAAGTGGTACGCGAGCTGGGTTCAGAACGTCGTGAGACAGTTCGGTCCTTATCCTCTGCGGGCGTAGGATATTTGATAGGAGCATTCCCTAGTACGAGAGGACCGGGAATGAGTGACCTCTGGTGTTCCAGTTGTACCGCCAGGTGCATTGCTGGGTAGCTAAGTCGCGAAAGGATAAGCGCTGAAAGCATCTAAGCGCCAAGCCCCCCTAAAGATGAGATATCCCAGGATTTATCCTCTAAAGGCTACAGGAAGACTACCTGTTCGATAGGCTGGAGATGTAAGCATAGCAATATGTTCAGTTGACCAGTACTAATCAGCCGTGAGGCTTGTCCACCTCTTTTTTAGTTGTCATCAAATCGATGCCACCTAAAAAAGATAATAAGCACACAAGAAACTAACTCTACTAAGTTAGGTCTTGCGATCTTATCTTTCACAACTAAGTTTTCTTCCCAACATTTTCCGGCTGGTAACCACAGCGGAGGAGCCACACCCGATCCCATCCCGAACTCGGTAGTTAAGACCTCCAGCGCCGATGGTACTGCAGTTAAGACTGTGGGAGAGCAGGTCGTTGCCAGCCTTTTTTCTACTGCCGTAGGGGCGGTAAGTTATTATACTTACTAACCTATAGCAATCTGGCTAAGTCCGGAACATTTTTAAGCACTGAATAATTTTTTATTCAGTGCTTTTTTTTTGTGTTGCCGCACTGGTGCATGTACCATGTTCGTAGTAATTATAAAGGGCTCACTTGTGAGTCCGACATAAAGTGTCGGACCCAAGTTTGGGCCCTAGATTAATTTGAATCCATTTTCATGCCCCTGACGGAGCATACTACATTCTAGCGGACTCACTCGTGAGTCCTGACTATATAGATGTTCTTGGCGATGCAGATTTAGATACAAAAAAGCCACTGAGATTTCATTAGATATTTTTTAAATCTTAGATGCCTGGATTTCCTGATGTAATTTATAGTTTTCTATAAATAGTCTATTCTTCTCTTCGTCAGAAATACTCGAATCTTTCATTTTTTCTACGTTGAGATCATATTGCTCTTTTAATGATAATGACGGATTGGTAGCAGGATCAATTTTGTTTAAACAGTCATCCAATAATTGTTTCATTTCGTCAAAATCATTGCCGTCGGAAGTTCGTTCAATGTATTTTGCGAGTTTCGCACTAGATACGGCAAGTTCATATACATTTGGATAAGATTGAGCTAAGTCATTTGCACAGTTCTTCCAGTTCCCCATTTCGATATGAGTATTGATGAAATTTAAGGATATAGAAGTTTCAGTAGTTACAGGAATGATATCTAAGGTATGCTCAAAGATGTAATTAGCATAAAACTCGTTGTGAATAGCCAATGCGATTAGCTCTATCTCAGCTTTTGATCTAGGCGTTACACGATTTAAACTCAAAGGGGGTGGAGCAACTTGTTGTGGCGCTTGCTTAAATTCATCCTGAGGTTTTAGGTATTGCTTGTGATCGCGTTTGTTGTAAACGAGGTAACGTAATTGTTCACTTATGGCTTGGGCATCCAGTTGTAGTGTGGAGGCTAAGCGTAAATGCCAATCACCCATTAGTACATTGGGCATTTTCGAGAGTATGTCGAGGACGAATTCACTGATCTTAACTTTCTCTTGAGATGGACTGGAGGGGCCATAGTCAGATAAGATGAAATCGACAAAATTCATTCCGCCAGAAAGTTTTTTACGTAATACATCAGCACCTTGTTCACTTAGGACAGTGTCAGGATCTTCACCTTCAGCAAGAGAAATGATTTCGGGGATTACGCCTTTCGGCAAAAGGATGTTGAGGCATTTTACAGCCGCTTTTTTACCAGCACTATCAGCATCAAAGCAGAGCTTTACGTGTTTAGCGTAACGTGCAATCATTGAGGCGTGTTGATCTGTGAAAGCAGTGCCTTGTGCGGCTATCGCATTTTTAACACCGGCTCGGTGGCAGGCAATTACATCTAATTGGCCTTCACAAATGACAAAGTGTTCAGTTTCTTTTAAGTGTTTATGAGCAATGTGTAATCCATAGAGGACATTGCCTTTATGAAATACAGGAGTCTCTGGACTATTGATGTACTTTGCAGCCTTACTATCCTTTTCCAAGACACGAGCAGAGAAGGCAATAACCTTGCCATTGATATCTTGAATGGGAAACATGAGGCGATTGCGAAAACGATCGTAAACTTTGCCTTGTTCATTCTGTTTTGTTAGGCCCGCTTGTGCTAAGGTTTCATCAGAAATACTATGCTGTTTAGCCCATTTCATTAAGGCATCCCAAGAGTTTGGAGCGTAACCTAAGCGATAGTCATTAATAACTTTTTGATCAAGTCCTCGGTTTTGAGCATATTTTAGTGCTTCAGAACCCTGAGGTAAGAGTAATTGCTGCTTGAAAAAGTTTGTCGCTTTATCTAAGACGTCGTAAAGAGCTTCTTTCTCATTGCGTTGTTTTAGACGTTCTTCGGGGCTTTGTCCCTTGCCCCATTCAGGTAAAATGACATTGGCTCGCGAAGCGAGTTTCTCTAGGGCATCGCGAAAGTCAAGACTCTCGTATTCTTGAACAAATTTGAGCACATCGCCACTTGCGCCACAACCAAAGCAGTGATAGAACTGATCATTTTGATTGACGTTAAAGGAGGGCGTTTTTTCATTGTGAAAGGGGCACAAACCGATGAAAGTCGGTCCATTCTTCTTCAGTTTGACGTGAGTACCAATGATGTCGACTATATCATTGCGGTCTTTAACTTGCTGTTTAGCCCTTTCGAAATCTTGGGACATGTTTTACTGTAGGCCTTGTAGTTGTCTAAGGCGACGTTCAACTTCAGGGATTTGTGGATCCTTTGTGCCCTCAGTCATCTTTAGGAACTTAGCATAGCGAATTCTCGCTAATTTTGGTGATTTATAAATGATGTCTAAAGCAATGGCTGCGTTAAGTGTGGTGCTTGGGTTTCCAGGCGCCAGACTATCTGCTTTCTGAAGAAAAGGCATGATGAAGTTTTTGTTTCCATCTTTGCTGATTTCTTTAATGGCTAGGTGATTGTAAAAGACTTGGTCACGCAACTGTTTTCTACCCATGAGGTATTTAAGCCCTTTGGCTGACTTGATATACTTATTGATGTCGTAGCTACCATCGGCTTTTTTACAATGGCTAATTTCTGCGAGCATAAGTAAACGTAAAGGAGTGGGATTATCTAGATCCTTACGGTACGCTAGATCAAGTGCTTTGATGGCCTCGGGGTATTCACCACGTTCTAAGTAAATGCGTCCAATCATTGTCATTATTTGGGGATCGACATCTGAATTGGTGGGATTGGCTTTGAGAATAAACTTTTCAACTTCTTGTCCCAAACCGCGGCGGTTTTGTACGTAGGCATACAGTGCATAAATTCGTGGGTGGTCTTCTCCCAAAGGTAGCATTTTTTTAAGTTCATACGCTGCATTTTCCCAGTCGTTTTGCTCAAATAGAGCTTCGACTTTGTATAATGCTTCGGAAGCATCGGGTTGTTTGCATGAAAACAAAACAAAACTTAGGCAGAAGAGGAATAAGAATTTTATCTTGAGCCCTAACTTCAGAGATGGGAGCAAGTGACCAGTGTGCATGCTCAAATCACCTTTTTCTACGATTCTGTTTGTAGCCATTACCACGTACAGCTTGTTTCAGTTGACCCTTTTCTTTTTTACCTTCGACAATGATGACAAAATTGAGCTTTGGTTTTAGCTTTTCTTGTTCAGCTAAAATCTCTGTGGCGTTGTTGTAGAAATAAGCTTCGTGTTCGCCGCTAATATCAACAGCAAGAACAAATTTCTTTTGAGGATCTAAAACAGTCTGTAAACTTTCGAGGATATGTCGAATTCTATAGGGGGTGTCCATGACTAAAAATGGGTGACCCGAACCAGAGAGTTTACGAAGTTCTTTTTCGCGTAGTTCTTGGTCGCGAGAAAGGAAACCGGCAACGACAATGCCTTTGACGGAAAAGGGGCAAGCCGAGATAGCCGCGGTTACGGAGCTCGGGCCGGGAATAACTTGGATTTGCGCTTTTACGGACCAAGCTGATTTGAGGACAGGTGAACCTGGATCTTCTAGAGTCGGGCAGCCTTGATCACTCATGTAGCATACTGTTTCGCCACGTTTAAGAGCCTTTTCAACTTCGCGAAGTGTATGGACTTCATCTTGCTCGGAGTATTTCCAGTATTCGCGGTGAACTTTTGCAGCTTTTAAAACGGCACGAGCGGGTCGGTCTTCTTCAAAAACGAGCATATCACTATCTCTTACGGCATCGAGGGTGCGCTTAGGTATATCTTCAGTATTTCCTATGGCGCCGGAAGCCATAATTAGTTTTCCTTTCAAATGAAATTCTCCAGTTGTTCTTTAGTGATTATGTTAGTTTTAGCTTTCATGGCGGCAAATTTTAGAATAAAGGCAATCTCTAATTCATTTCCTTGGCAATCATAGAAAGCCAGGTGAGCACCTTGTTCAAGCTCTAGATCTTTTTTACTCGATTGCTTGCAAGCTTCTTGGAAATAGTGTTCTACAATATCGGCAATATCCTCATGGTGTTGAAGAACGGGCAGTAGTTGCAGAGTGCTATTTTGGAAAATGTTGCGGAACATGGGGTGAAGCATGCCCTGTGATAAGGCATCTTCTAAAGCAATTTTCGACGTGCAAATCAAGCGGGTGTCAACAGTGCTCTCATCATGTTCGTTGAGTTTTCCTGAAGCAATAAACTCGTAGATTTTTTTCTGGCTAGATAAATCGAGTTTATCAATGTTTTCAATGAGTAGAGTTCCTTGTCTTGCTTGCAGGATTTTACTACTGGCACCAAAAAGCTGTTCGTAAATGGGCAAGCCACTATTGTCTTCACAGTTAAGAGTCACAAGTCTCATATTACTGCGGTTGCTATTTTCATGTAAGATTCTTGCGACTTCCGCAAAGTCATTACCTTCGTGGCCTTCGATGAGGATAGGGGAGTCAAGGCTAGAGAAAATTTCAATTTTCTTCATTAAGCGTTGTACGTATTCTGAGTGTCCAGGCAGTGCTAGAGTTTTTGCGTTACTATCATTATTAGTCACTGTAGTGTTGAGTAATTTACAAAGCAATAATCCAGCATGCATGCAAATTAATCTAGCAAAGGCAAATTCAGTGTTGGTAATGGCCTGATCCAGTTTACTATCGATGTAAATGAAGCCAATGGGTTTTTTCTGGGAGTTGAACAGGGGTGCTGTTAAGATTGAACGGACGCCATGGCGTACGAGCTGGTTACTGTCGACAAGTTTGCTATTTGATGTGTCGCGGATCATGAAAGAACAACCTTCGTTCAAGGTTTTTCTCATTAAATCAGAACTCATACGTAGACTATCATCGTCACCAGTTGCAAGTGCGATGTTACCTTCGTTATCTTCTTTAATCACTGTCAGATAAATTTGGCTACATTGAATGGAGGATTGAAGCGCGTCATTCAAAGCCTCATAAACTTCCATCTCATTTTTCGCTGCGTTAACGGCAAGGTTGGTTAAGACGACTTTTTTAAGCCACTCACTACTAAAGTCGTCGTAGATTGCAGAGTTTATCGAAGCGCTTGGTGTGAGTTGGATAAAATCTTCAACTGAAGTTGTGGTACGATTAGAACTGGATGAGGCGTGTGTTTGAGAAGAAGTACCTCCGCCTATAGATAGGGTTTTGTTACCAGCAGAAGAGCTCGGCCGTGGACTTCCACCTTGTGAATCATCAGAGAAAATGAGGTCAATTTTGCCGATGGTAATTTTGTCGCCAGTGCGCACTAGACCCTTAGAGACTTTGGAGCCATTAATAGCTATGCCATTGCAACTGGCCATGTCGACCAGTTGATATTGACCACTTCCATGGAGGTTAATTTGTGCGTGATGACGTGAAACACTGACATCGTCAACAGATATGTCGGCCGCAGATAAGCGACCAATAACATTTTCTTTTTTGAGTGTGTAAGTCTGTCCATTGTCGAGTCGAATTAAGTTCGCCATTGGTACTCCATAGAATTTAAAAAGTTTGATAATTATCGTTTGCTAATTTAGATGAGTATAACCTACGATCAAGCTGAGAAACTTTTATCTAAGGAGTTTTGTTTGCCGACTTTAAAAATATAAGCCTTAGGTGATAGTAAGAGCCGAAAATAATTTTAATTAAACAAAAGTATATGAAATGAACGAGATACCTGATTTTATTAGTGTTGATGAAGATTTTGCTTCTTTATTCGAAGAGAAATCTGGAAGTATGAAAATTGATTTTAAATCGGGTGATGCCGTTAAGGGAAAAATCACTCTAATTGATAAAAACTCTTTGTTCGTCGATATCGGTGCTCGTTGTGAAGGGATTATTCCCATTGGTGAAGTTCTCGATAATAAAGGTGAGATCGAATTTAGTGTTGGCGATGAAATCGAAGCATGGGTAGTAAATGACCGTGGTGGAGAAATTAGTCTTACGGTTAAGCTTTCTGGCGATGCGCTCAATGAAACCTTCGAGGCAGCTTATACTGAAAAAATTCCTGTAGAAGGTAAAGTTATTGAAGAGCGTAAAGGTGGCTATTCAGTTAATTTAAGTGGAAACATGGCTTTTTGCCCATACTCACAAATGGATTCTCGGCCAGGTGATGCTTCTCTTTACCTTGGTCAAACTTTTAGTTTTTTAATTACAAAAATTGATGACCGTGGTGCCGTAGTGTCGCGTCGTGATTACTTAAATATTTTAGCTGAAAAGCAAAGAGAAAAACTCCAAGAAGAACTTGTAGAAGGCGACGAAATTGAAGGTGTGATTCGTCGCATTGAACGATTTGGTTTCTTTGTGGACTTAGGCGGAGTTGATGGTTTAGTTCCTGCTTCAGAAGTTTCTTGGAAACGCAATGTTGATCTAAATGAATTTGTTTCAGTTGGCGATCAAGTTAGCTGCAAGATTTTAGCCCTAGATTGGGAGAAAGGCCGTATCACTCTATCTCTCCGCGCTTGTCTCCAAGACCCTTGGGATTCTGATGACTTATTCAATGGTGCAACTTTTGAGGCAAAGGTAAGTTCTGTTCAAGATTTTGGTGCTTTTGTTGAACTCATTGAGGGTGTAGATGGTCTTTTACATATTTCTCAGTTTAAGGGCATTCAGCCACAAGTTGGCGAAGAGATCAAAGTAAAAATTGATTCAGTTGATTTTGATCAGCATAGAATTTCGCTTAGTTTACACAAAGGTGAAGTTGGCGAAGCAGTGGAAATTGTCGAAGCCAAAGAGTTAACCGGAACAGTTGAGAATATAAAACCTTACGGCGTGTTCATGGGACTCTCTGATGGTCGTAGTGGTTTACTCCACGTCAGTCAACTGGATGTTCCCAAAAGTGGTGATTCTACTAAGTTTTTCGAAATCAATTATCCTAAGGGTTCTGAGCATAAGATCGAGGTTCAAAAAGTTGAGAACGGCAAGATCTCCCTCTGCTTACCTGGTAATGCTGCAGCTGCAGAAAATACTTCTAAACTCCTCAATGACTTGCACAAGAAAAGTGCATCGGGAAGTTTTGGTAGCTTAGGTGGTTTATTTGATGGTCTCGACCTCTAAATAATACTAAACCACTGATGGTATTAGGAGTGAAGCGAAATGCCTCACTCCTTTTTTTTTGTACAAAAAAAAGTCCGCACAAAGGCGGACTTAAGAAATCATCATATAAAAGTTCTACTATAGGAAAGCTAGGGCTTGTTGCTTGGCTAATTCTAAAGGTTCACTCGTCTTGTTAATGTAGGCAGACACAACTGCACCTTGATAAAGACTCATAATTAACTTTGAAGTTGATTCCGCACTAGGGTGCTGGAAGTCGTAAAGTTTCATGTCAATAGAATGACGAATGTTTTCATAAGTTTCGCGAATAATCTTGACGAACTCCGGGTGCTCATTGCCAAGTTCTAAAGACGCGCAGATGAGAGGGCAGGCACGATTATTTTCGATTTTACTTTTTTCGATTGCGAGAGTGAAGAAATTATTGATGCATTCTTGTGTTTCGCGAGAAGCGCAGATTTCATTAAAGCGATCGACTGCTTGTTTAGAAATGAAATCTAAATAGGCCTTAATGAGTCCATTCTTTGATTCAAAGTATTTATATAGAGTCATTTTCGCCACGCCAGATCGCGCACTAATGAGATCCACACCACTAATGTTGATGCCCTGTTCATTGAAGAGAGCAATAGTTGTATGAAGAACTTTGTCGTACTTCAACTTACTGTTTTTGCGCATAATATAACTCTGTCGTTAGTTTAAGTTTTATAGATTTAAACTTAATTTTAAAAGGAAAAAATTGATTTTCAATAGCTTACGACGAAAAGGCAGTCTTTTTTTACCTTGGTTTGATTTGATTATTGGCTTGAGGTGACTAATCTAGCCACGATTTTTAACAACTATATATAATTAATGAGAAATTAAATGAGCAAAATTAGAAATGTTGCCATCATTGCACACGTTGACCACGGTAAGACAACACTCGTAGACGAGATCCTCAAGCAGGCACAGGTTTTTCGCGAAAATGAAGAGACAGAAACTTGCGTACTTGACTCTAATGATCAAGAGCGCGAACGCGGTATTACAATCCTTTCAAAAATCATTTCCGTCAACTACGGTGGGTGTAAATTAAATATTATTGACACACCTGGTCACGCCGACTTCGGTGGTCAAGTTGAGCGCGTACTCAAAAAAGCTGACTGTGTATTACTTCTTGTTGATGCTGCAGAGGGGCCAATGCCTCAAACGCGTTTTGTTTTGAATAAAGCAATTCAGCTCAATCTTCAGCCTATTGTGGTCATTAATAAAGTTGATAAAGATGATGCACGCTGTGACGAAGTTTTAGACGAAGTTCACGATTTATTCTTCGAGCTTGGTGCAACTGAAGAGCAAGTCTTCTGTCCTGTTTTCTACGGTTCAGGCCGCGATGGTTGGTTTGCTGAATCGCCAGATGGTTCACAAGAAGATATTAAGCCACTTCTTAACTGTATCGTAAACGATATTAAGCCTCCAGCTCAAATCGAAGGTCCTGTACAGCTTCAGATTACTACAATTGACTATAGTTCGTATGTAGGTCGTATTGGTATTGGTCGCGTTTACCGCGGAACACTCGATAAAAATAAGCCAGTAATGACAATTGCTGATGACGGTACTGAAATACGTGCAAGTATCAAACAACTCTTCGTTTTTGATGGTCTTGGTCGTCGTGAAGTTGAGTCAGTAGAGTGTGGCGATATTTGTGCTATCGTAGGTTTAACTAACTGTGATATTGGTCTCACAGTATGTGATGCAGAAGAGCCTGAGGCGCTTCCTAAGCTTGAGCTTGATAAGCCGACCTTATCTATGCTTTTCCGTGTTAATGATTCCCCTCTATTTGGTCAAGAAGGTGAACTTGTTACAAGTCGCCAAGTTGCCGACCGTCTTTTTAAAGAAGTTGAAAAAGATGTTGCTCTCGAAGTAGAAGATGTAAATGGCGAAGCTTTCCGTGTTTCAGGACGTGGTATTCTCCACCTTTCAATCCTTATCGAAAGCATGCGTCGCGAAGGTTATGAACTCTCAGTTTCTCAGCCGCAAGTAATTACTCGTGAAATTGATGGTGTAAAACATGAACCAATTGAAAACCTTTCAGTAGAAGTTCCGGAAGAATCGGGCGGTAAAGTTATTGAGATCGTTGGCGGCCGTCGCGGTGAGATGAAAACTATGGAAACTCGCTCAGGCAGAACAATGCTTAACTTCTCTATTCCTACACGTGGTATTATCGGGCTTCGTAGCCGTCTTCTTACAGCCACTCAAGGTGAAGCTATTATTGGTCACTCATTCGAAGCTTACGAGCCGATGAAAGGTGATTTTCCTCACCGCCGTAATGGTGTTCTTATCTCCATGGCTCAGGGTGAGTCAACAGCTTTTGCTATTGATGCACTTCAGCAACGCGGTATCTTCTTCATTGATCCTAATACAGCCGTTTACGAAGGTATGGTTGTTGGTGAAAATAGCCGTGAAGGCGATCTAATGGTGAATGTGCTTAAAAATAAGCAGCTCACAAACGTTCGTTCAAGTGGTACAGATAAAGCTATCAAAATTACTCCTGCAAGCGTAAAAAGCCTCGAAGAGTACCTCGAGTACGTAGGAGCAGATGAGCTCGTTGAATGTACACCAAAGAATATTCGTCTGCGTAAGAGACTTCTTAAAGAAGTTGAACGTAAACGTGGTTCTAAGCTTCCTTAAGCAAGTAAGCATGTATTATAAAGAAGCCTCTGATTGTTATCAGGGGCTTTTTTGCGTACATTATAAATAGATGTAATATACCGAGAGGAGGGTTTACTGGTTATTGTAGTTATACTGATTTTTTTGTACATAAGTACTATTTTGAGACTAGGTCGCCTCGAGTAGTTTCCAGTATGCTCATCACTGCAATGATGGTTTGAGTATCTAGGCCAATGGTTTTGAGCGCCTCAAGCATGTGGTTTAAAACTATGTCAAAAGCTTCATCTGTTATTTTGATGTGTTCATGTGATTCACGTAAAGATTTTCTTGTGTATTCAGGAACTCCACCAAATACGTAGGACAGAAAAAAGCTTTGATGAGATTTTAAGTCTTTAATATTAATTCCATCAAAAAAATGTTTAACTCGTTTGTCATTGAGTATTAGTGGATAGAATTGATCAAGGAAATTTTCAATTCCCTTTACACCTCCGATTTTTTGAAAAAGCTCTTGCATAATATGTCCTTTAGCATTCTTAGCTTAATGTAAGTTGTCAAATTAAGATAAACAAAGAATTCGCGTTAGGATAACTTTTTTTTCTTCGCCCATTTTTGAGCGATAAAGCTGTCGAGGTAAATTTGCACTAAATGATAGATCATTGTGGCGATAAGAGCAGTTGGGAAACTTTGTGCAAAATGAGCCGACCAAATAGCAATGGCAAGGGGGAGGGTTTTTTGACTGCAGCAAATAGAAAAGGATCGGTTTTGAGGGTCGGACATCGAGGTCTGTTTACCGAAAGACTTAAATAGATAGAGTGCAATGAGGTGAATGATTGCTGATAGGAGAGCAATGTAGACGACATCATTTAAAGAACTCTTTAATATTTGATCTTTTTGACCACCAGTGTTAACAAAAATAACTGTGCCTAAAAATAGGACGGGGAGGTATTTGATGCTTAAATTAAAACCATTTCGACTGAGTTTTATTTTTTTTCTTATTCCCCAGCCGCAAAGTGCTGGTATAAATACAGTAAGAGTTAGTTTTTGAATAAGAGAAAGAGTGTCGACTTCTGCTGTAGAAGAAAGGTAAAAACTTATCAGTAGTGGGGATATAATCACAGCGCTACAGTTTAGGGCAATTGTGATGAAAAGAGCCGAAGCTCGATCACCACCAGCTAAGTCTGAAATGACAATGCCAGAAACAAGAGTGCATGGCATACAGCATATGAGCATGAGGCCAAAGTAATTGTCTGTACTCAGTTGAGCAAAGTGCAGTGTGGCATAAGCGATCAAAGGAAAGATAATAAATGAAGCTACCATGCTGAAGAATATAATTTTTAGGTTGTGCGATAGATCAATTTTATCCTTGGGGTTTAAGCCAAGGCCTTGGCAAAGGAAGACGCCAGCAATCAACCACGGTGTCAAGCCTGCTTGACGCCAGGTTTCAGATGTCTCGGGGAAGATTAAAGCAGGGATCGTCCCCGCAATTACAGCGAGTATAATAATTTGTGAATTCACAAATTTAATGATTTTGGCTTTTAGTTGACCCACATTGGTTCTCTATAATTGTTAATCGATCTTTTTTGATAGTAATAGATCAAATGTTTAATTAAAGAGTTTAAGAGCAATATGAGTCATTTTTTAATAGTCGTATTAATGCTTAAGACAATAAAGCCAACTTAGTCTTATGTTGTAATTGAGGTCTAATTTAACTGGGAAAGTGCTTTTTTGATTAAATAGACTCAAAAAAGCATTTTTTTTGAAAATGCGGGTTGCAGAAAAATGAGCTTGGGGTATTATCACCACCGTCGCTGAAATAAAGCGTCCAAATTTAAGTCATCGAAAGTGAATGACAAGCGATCAGAAATGATCCCGAAAAGATGTTTGATAGTTGAATTATATGATAGTAACGGGCTCCTAAATCAGAGATGGTTTAAGAGTTAATTTTTTCGAGAGAAAACTCAATAGAAATATTTTAAGTAATTAAGTCGGATACAAACACAATCAATTGATTGGAGAGTTTGATCCTGGCTCAGAATGAATGCTGGCGGCATGGATTAGGCATGCAAGTTGAACGAGAAATTCACTTCGGTGAATGGAAAGTGGCGAAAGGGTGAGTAACGCGTGAATAATCTGCCCCTAAGTTTGGAACAACAGTTGGAAACGACTGCTAAAACCGGATGTGAATATAAGATCGCATGATCTAATATTTAAAGGTTACGCTTAGGGATGAGTTCGCGTGCCATTATGCTAGTTGGTAAGGTAAAAGCTTACCAAGGCTATGACGGCTAGGTGGTCTGAGAGGACGATCACCCACACTGGGACTGAGACACTGCCCAGACTCCTGCGGGAGGCTGCAGTCGAGAATCTTCCGCAATGCGCGAAAGCGTGACGGAGCAATGCCGCGTGATCGAAGACGGCCTTCGGGTTGTAAAGATCTGTCAGGGGGGAAAAACGATGATGGTACCCCCAGAGGAAGCCACGGCTAACTACGTGCCAGCAGCCGCGGTAATACGTAGGTGGCGAGCATTATTCGGAATTACTGGGCGTAAAGGGTCCGCAGGTGGTTTACTAAGTCAGATGTGAAATTTCAGTGCTTAACACTGAACCTGCATTTGAAACTGGTAGACTAGAGTATGTGAGAGGTAAGCGGAATTTGTGGTGTAGCGGTGGAATGCGTAGATATCACAAGGAAGACCAAAGGCGAAGGCAGCTTACTGGCACAATACTGACACTCATGGACGAAGGCTAAGGTAGCGAAAAGGATTAGATACCCTTGTAGTCTTAGCAGTAAACGTTGTACACTCGATGTTGGTCTGGTTAGTCGGATCAGTGTCTAAGCTAACGCGATAAGTGTACCGCCTGGGAAGTACGGTCGCAAGACTAAAACTCAAAGGAATTGACGGGGGCCCGCACAAGCGGTGGAGCATGTGGCTTAATTCGAGGCAACGCGAAGAACCTTACCCGGGTTTGACATTGAGCGACGTTCGGTGAAAGTCGAATTCCCTTCGGGGCGCAAAAACAGGTGCTGCATGGCTGTCGTCAGCTCGTGCTGTGAAGTGTTCGGTTAAGTCCGGCAACGAGCGCAACCCATATCCTTACTTGCTAACAGGTAATGCTGAGAACCTTAAGGAGACTGCCCGTGTTAAGCGGGAGGAAGGTGTGGACGACGTCAAGTCAGTATGGCCCTTACACCCGGGGCTGCACACGTGCTACAATGGCCGGTACAAAGGGCAGCGACCTAGTGATAGGAAGCGAATCCCCAAAACCGGTCTCAGTACGGATTGGAGTCTGCAACTCGACTCCATGAAGATGGAATCGCTAGTAAATGGGCATCAGCTACGGCTCATTGAATACGTTCCCGGGCCTTGTACACACCGCCCGTCACATCATGGGAGCTGAGTTCACCCGAAGTCGTTGCGCCAACCTGCTTGCAGGAGGCAGACGCCGAAGGTGGGCTTAGTGACTGGGATGAAGTCGTAACAAGGTAGCCGTTGGGGAACCAGCGGCTGGATCACCTCCTTTTTAAGGAATGAAAAAGACTAACCTCGACTCAAGATTTACTTCTTGATTAGAGTACTTTTTTACAAGACTTATTACCCCGTTACTATCGTATAATTCAGCAATTAAGCATCTAGACGTCCATTGAGACGTCTTTTTTTTTGTAGGGATTTATACGAATGAAAACTTTTAAAGTTAAAAATATGATTAGAAATTTTCATTTGAGCTATCGACTGTAGTCGAAAGAACAGAGAAGAATCGCGTAAATACTAGCTTATTAAAGGGGAGCAAGTATATTCTTGGCTAAATTTTAAGGATGTGTAGATGAAAGTCACGGCAGTTATCAGTGTGGTCTCAGTACTGATTATGGTAATGGGGGCGGCAGTTTCCTTGGCGGGCGGGGCTTCCTGGATAATGCAGGATAGTTTAGCGGATACTCGAGGAATCTTTCAGTGTTCAGCTTTCTCAATTTTGGGTGGGCTCATTTTACACCTTAAAACTCGCAACCGCAATCATGAAGTTAACCCTCGAGAAGTCTATGCGATTGTGACCGTAGGTTGGCTCTCAGTATGTTTAATTGCAGCCATCCCTTTTGTCGCTTTAACAGATTTAACTTTTACAGATAGTTATTTCGAAGTCATGAGTGGTCTAACCACCACAGGTGCGACGATCCTAACCGACATAGAATCACTTCCAAAAGGTTTGCTTTTTTGGCGTTGTTTTTGTAACTGGCTTGGTGGTTTAGGTATCGTGATTTTATCCATGGCTATTTTGCCTTTTTTGGGCTCAGGAGCCTACCAACTCTTTAAGGCAGAAGCCACCGGACCACAATCGGAACAGGTTACATCTCGTGCCATAGACACGGCGAAGATTCTTTGGGCCATATATGTGGGCTTAACCATACTCTGTATAATGATATATCGCTATTTAGAGATGCCGATGTTTGAGGCGGTTTGCCATGGTTTGAGTACTCTATCAACAGGTGGTTATTCACCCTTGAGTTCAAGTTTTGTAGGCATGTCTTACCCCATTCTTTATGTCAGCACCTTTTTTATGATGATGGCAGCAACGAACTTTACGCTACATATCAAAGCTTTGAAAGGGGATATATTTTGCTACTTTCGTGACGAAGAGTTTCGTTGGTATTTAGCGACTTTTATTTTTGCACTCACAATCATTGCCTTCTTTTTAAATACGAAATCGGGTTATGATTGGGCCCAGAGTTTTGCTCATTCAACGTTTCAAGTAGCTAGCCTCGAGACCTCATGTGGCTTTGCTTCAGATAATTTTGACCTCTGGTCAACACCGTCAAAAATCATCTTGTTTTTAATAATGTTCATGGGTGGTTGTGGTGGTTCAACAACGGGGGGCTTAAAGGTGGCTCGTATCGTATTACTTGTGAAGTATACCTTTATAAAAATCAAGCAAATGATTTTACCTCATAGTTTGATCAATCTACATTTCAACGGCAAGCGTGTTAACGATGATATGATTCAGAAATCATTAGCCTTCTTTTTTGCCTTTATTTTCCTTTATGCACTAACAGCTTTTTCCTTGAGTTTTGCGCCGGGAATTGATATAACGACTGCCTTGAGTGGTGCTATTGCGTGTTTGGGCAATATGGGACCAGGCTTTGCTATGTTGGGACCTGCCGAGACCTTTGCTTGGTTACCAGATTGGAATAAATGGATTCTTTGTATGGCCATGTTTCTTGGACGCTTAGAGATTTTTACGGTGATCATTGTTTTTGTCCCCAATTTCTGGAGAAGATAAGCATGCAAGTCCCAGTATTTTTCGTCTATAATTATTTGGTGATGAGCCTCATAACCTTACTCTTATATGCTGTGGATAAATGGAAAGCCAAAAAATCATCGCAGCGAATTCCAGAAAAGGTTCTTCACCTAAGTGAACTCTTAGGCGGTTGGCCCGGAGGGATTTTAGGGCAACTCTTTTTTCGCCACAAATGTTCAAAACTATCGTATCAATTAGTTTTTTGGGCCATTGTAGCCATTCACTTATTTCTTTGGTACTTACAGTTAAGAAAATAGACTTCTCCTCTTCCAAAAGTGAACGTCGCTCAATTTTGAGCGCTTTTTATTAGGTCATAAATCGTCTTTGCAGGTCGGTGGCCTAGCTACTTAGTCTTGATTTATTTCTCCCTTGATTTAGTCTGACAGACAGAATTTGCGTACCTCGCAAAATATTAACGAAATACAGGAAAATTAAGATGTCAGTAAAAAGAGTTGGTATTTTAACAGCAGGTGGTTTAGCACCATGTTTATCAACGGCTATTGGTCGTTTAATCGAGCGTTATACTGAAGTAGCGCCGGAAATTGAAATTGTTTGTTACACAAGTGGCTACAAAGGCCTTCTTCTTGGAGACAAAATTGTCGTCGATGCAGATATGCGTGCTAATGCCGCAGTACTCTATGAGCATGGCGGTAGCCCCATTGGCAATAGCCGTGTAAAACTCACTAATGTTGCAGATTGCGAAAAGCGCGGGCTTGTTCAAGTAGGTCAAAACCCACTCGAAGTAGCTGCAAATCAGCTCGTAAAAGACCAAGTAGATGTACTTCACACAATTGGTGGTGACGATACGAATACAACCGCAGCAGATTTAGCCGCATACCTCGCAGAAAATGACTATCAGCTCATTGTTGTGGGTCTTCCAAAAACAATTGATAACGATGTTTTCCCAATCAAACAATCTTTAGGTGCTTTCACAGCAGCAGAAGAGGGTGCTGAGTACTTTGAAAACGTTGTATCCGAGCACAATGCTAACCCACGTATGTTGATTGTTCACGAAGTTATGGGCCGTAGCTGCGGTTGGTTGACTGCTTACACGGCAAAAGTCTACCGTGAACGTTTAGCAAAACGCAACTTTTTACCTGCTCTAGGTTTAAGCAAAGAACGTTTAGACGTTCATGGTATTTACGTTCCAGAAATGGCCGTTGATATTAAAGCTGAAGCAGCGCGTTTAAGTAAAATTATGGATGAACAAGATAACGTAAATATCTTTATTTCTGAAGGTGCAGGCCTCGAAGAAATTATTGCTGAAATGGAAGCTGCTGGTGAAGAAGTTCCTCGCGATGCTTTTGGCCATGCAAAACTCGATGCCGTGAATCCAGGCAAGTGGTTTGGTAGTCAATTTGCTAAGCTTCTCAATGCTGAAAAAGTTCTTATCCAAAAATCTGGTTACTACGCGAGAGCAGCAGCCTCAAATAATGAAGATTTAGCTTTGATTAAAGAATGTGCTGATAAGGCAGTTGAAGCTGCACTTGCAGGTATTGGTGGTGTTGTTGGTCACGATGAAGATCAAAACGATGAATTACGTGCTATTGAATTCCCTCGTATTGCTGGCGGCAAGCCATTTAATATTGACGAAGCTTGGTTTGACGAAGTCTTAGCAGGTATAGGTCAAACAAAGGGTACAAAAGTCGAAGTAGCTCACTAAAGCTTTATCCCTCACTAAGTCAGAGCTTTAAGCTCTGATTTAATACTTTCAGCCTACTATTAATTTATTGATAGTAGGCTTTTTTGTGATCCGATCATCTGCTCACTCTCACCTGTAAGAGCGTGTATACCACGTGCATTTCTTTCACCTTGGGAGCGCAGGCGTCCCGCCTGCATCTATTATCCTCGATGATCGCCAAGCAGCAGCTTCCATGAGAAGGCATTTGCAAGTTACGGTTTGCATTAAAGTTATATTTTTCTGAGAATTGAGAAAACCAGTTTTCAAATGCCATCAAATTGTCTTGCTTCCATTCGCATTCTTTTATGGACTGCCTAGTCCGATGCATGATTGTATCCTATTTGATGCTGCAATCTTGGCAACGAACTTTCAACAAGGTCTGGCAAACCTATCATTCTGCTGGTGCTCCGCAGTCATCGCATAAGACATTTGATAAACTCTTTTCTTTTTAAATTTCTTCCTTAATTGTGATTATAAGAAATATTGGGGAGGTTGGCTGGATTGGTGGATAATCATGATGCTTTTTTTAAAGCCTGTTTGTGGAGTGGTTCATAATTATCGCCACTGACCCAAAGTCGATGCATTAAAACAGCTAGCTTCCTAGCTATGGCTACTTTTGCTTTTTTTCTCCCCGCGCCACCACCTCGTGAGGCAATTCGATGTCCGTACCTCTTCAAATCAGAATCCGGGGATCTATCGCTAAAAATATGTTGAGCACAAATAACCAGTAATGATCTCAAGTACCTATCTCCATGCTTTGTTATTCTTAGTTGTTTATCTTTTTCTCCCGATTGGTCCCGCTTTGGAGTTAGGCCTAAAAAAGCACCTATATCACGACTCTTATTAAAACGGCTTGGATCATCAATAGTTAAAACAAATGCCAAGGCAGTAACTGGTCCCACTCCAGGAATCTGCCGCAGGTGCTGAGCCTCGGGACAAGACTCTTCACTAATCAGTTCAATTCGATCATCCAACCTCTCTATTCGATCAGTCAGTTCTTGACATTCGTATAGCATCTCACCTAAAGTTGGCAATAAATCATCACTTACATATTCATACATCTTTTCACTGAAACGATTAGCTTCGCACTTAGGGAGATCACTAACTCCTAAACTCTTTAGTATACCCCTTAATGAATTCATCGTTTGGGTTCGCATCTTCACAAAATGCTCACGAGCACGCAACACTGTAAGCATTTGCTGGGAGTCCATACTTCGGTGTTGAATGCCGTACAAAAGTGATGGATCCATTCGGGCTACCCGTGCTATTTTTTCAGCGTCTTTTTCATCGCACTTATTCGTGCTGTCCCATATCATTCGGAGCTTACGAGCATTTGCTACAATTACATTGAAGCCCATACTTTTGAGTTTGCTCGATATCCATAAAGAGTTACTTCCTACTTCTAGAGCTACTCGGATTTTATGAGGGCGTTCATAATTCGAAAAATATACACTTAACGATTCCAGATTATTTTCAATTTTTGCTTGTTCGACGATTTTACCTTCAGAATTTAAAACACAAATATCGTGTTTTTGATTTCCAAGATCCATTCCAATTGTTATTTCAGGTACAGTGATAGTAGTTTTAGACATGGCAGTTCTCCGTTAATTTTGGTCGTAACTTAATTAATGTCAGGCAAGGTCTGCTAGCAAGTGGACTTTGCCGAGGGCTGCCTTCTCATACTATCTTGGCATTTTTTTGTTTAGCTCTTAGTCTTTAGTTTCTAGTCAGCTAATGCTTAGACCCTGGGAGCACGGGCGTCCTGCCTGCTTAAAATTGTTCTTAGTAATCTCCTCGAACTGAGCACTGTTTTACTACTCTTATTCAAGGTAAAAGCCTCAGAGTCAATGACTCTTGAGGCTTTGAAGTGCACCCGGGCAGATTCGAACTGCCGACCTAAGGCTTCGGAGACCTTCGCTCTATCCAGCTGAGCTACGGGTGCGTAAATGGGATTGATAAGATTCAGTCCCGGTGTGAAAAATCAAGTTTAGCGAGCGCGATACTCGTCAATTGTGGAGATGAGGAATTCGTCTGTGAGTGCCTTGGTGTAGGAACCATTTTCGAAAGTTTTCATAGCGCCAATACCATCCATAAGTACGAAACGAATTTGGCCTGAGCGAACTTTCTTGTCGGTATACATTTTTTCGACGAGTTCTTCGGTGCTAATTTCTTCGGGAACTTCTGTGGGGAGGCCACAAAGTGCAATGAGCGCGTCAATGCGTTTGTGATCTTCATCGGAAATGAGTTCGAGCTTATTGGCGAGTAGGGCTTGGATTGAGAGGCCCACTGCAACGCATTCACCGTGAAGTAATTGATATTCGAAAAGGGTCTCCATGGCGCGACCAGCGGTGTGACCGAGATTGAGCACCTGGCGGAGGTTGGCTTCTTTTTCATCACGACTCACGACATCATATTTGATGCGGCAATTAGCCTCGGCAATAAATTCGCAGGCTTCGGCATCGAGTTTTGCGTCTTTCGCAGAGGCAATCTTGGTGATATTGCTTTCGAGCCAAGAGAAGAAGTCGGCATCAGCGAGGCAAGCATGCTTAATCGTTTCGGCGAGGCCCGCACGAACTTCGCGATCGGGAAGAGTGCTCCAAGTCGCAATATCGATGTAGACTTTTACCGGCTGATTAAAGAGGCCAATGAGGTTAGTGGCATGAGGTGTGTCGACGGCCGTTTTTCCACCTACAGAGGCATCGGCAGCTGAAAGTAGGGTGGTTGAGTAATTGGCAAAGGGAATGCCACGTCCAAAAGTGCCAGCAAGGAAGCCGGCCAAATCGGAAACAACTCCACCGCCGAGGGCAATGATGGCTGAGTCGCGGCCAAAGCCCTTGTCGAGCATTTCGTCTTCGATGCGAATTTTGGTTTCACGAGTCTTAGAGTGTTCACCGGCAGGCATGCTGAAGAGCTCCACATTAAAGCCTTCCTCCTTAATGGCGAGGATGAGGTTACTCGCGTAGAGGGGAAGGACATTTGAGTCAGTAATGAGGGCGAATTTATTAGCTTTTGCGAAGAGACCCTTTTTGAGGTCTGCAATCAAAGTTGAAAAGAGATTAAAACCAATTTGGATGTCGTAGGAATCATCCACAGTTTTCTTGAGGGGTACGTGAAAAGTAGCCATGATTTATTGCTCCGAAAATTATTTGCCTTAAGTAAAGCAAGAAGCGTATTTTTTCAAGTCGATTGAGCAACGGACTTCTAATCCGTCGGTCAAGTTTTCACTTCGCGGAGGTATTAAGAACATATGTTAGCATATAGAAGGAATCAACCAACAAAATGACTTAGGGTTTGACCAAATGGATGAGGGTGGCATTGTGAAGAAACGAAAAAGGAAATAGTATGAATTGTCCCCATTGCCAAAGCAAGAACTTAGAGCATTTAACTCCCATTACTGATAATAAAAATAAAACGAAGTTTTATCACGCGACTTGCGAAGACTGCAAAAAAGAAGTTCGCATAGATTTAGATGGTTCGGTGAAGAATTCAGTTGAGCATGATAAGTCTTGGCTCGAGGATTTGTCAAAAATGATTGATGAATGATTTAAATAGCAGATCAATACCTAATGAACCCTTTCTAAATAAGTTCGTTAGGCATGATGACCATCTTCGGGGTGATGATCATCACTTAGGTGTTCTTCATCGTATACCGTTTTGTAGTCGATAGAATAAGTACCTGAACCACGCACCGTAAAAAAGCATATAAGGATCAAACTAAAGATAGCGAGATAAGCTTCTGCGGCATTTGCGGCGATATGTTGACTAAGGAGGGCAGGGAGATGGATGAGGAAGACGGCGGCGCCCAAAATGGGCACTTGCAACATTGCTGCCCAACGCGTTCCCATACCACCGATGAGGCAAATGCCACCAAATAAGTGAGCCAGAAAAACGTAATGTAAAGCGGCTACAGGGGTGAACCATATGGGACCAATGTTATCAAAGTACTGATTAAAAACACTTTGATTAAAAAAGAATTCTAGACCTTTCCACAAAAGTAGAAAACCCAAGTAGATTCTGACACCAGCAATAATGGTGTCTGCGGATCTTAATGGGCTATTATCATAATCTGCGAGATGTTTCATAGTGTGCTCCTTTTTTTGCTGAGCCCACTAAGTTAATCGAGCTCAAGTTGAGTCTCGGACCTCTATCTCCTTACGATTTAATATAAGGCAAAGTCTTACAGAAACCAAAAAATGCGGTCATGAATGACCGCATTTTTACTTTGAAGAGGATTGTTACTTATTATCAAGCATGGAGTAGGGGGCATTTTTCTTTGTCTCTTGAAAAATAGCTATATACTCTTTATGGAGTTCCCTTACTAACTCTGGCATAGATTTAGCTAGGTTTTTAGTCTCTTTATGGTCTTCAGCTAGATTGTAGAGTTCTTGACCTTTTTTATTCACAATGAGTTTCCATGGCCCTTTACGCAGTGCTCCCGATCCTTTACCATTTTCCCAGATTAGCGTACGAGCATTTAGTTTTTTATTACTAAAAACTGTGGGGTGGACATCGACACCATCGAGTTTATGATTTGCGGGGATCGCAACTCCCGCGGCTTTAATAGAGCTTACGGTTATATCGAAAGTCATCATCGTTTGTTCAGAAACTGAACCAGGCTTAATACGACCGGGTGCCCAAACAAGTGCAGGTACACGGTGACCACCTTCATACATTGAGCCTTTAGCACCACGAGTATTTTCGCTTTTACTGCCATTACCGCCAGCTGCACCGTTATCGCTTAAAAACCAAACAATCGTATTTTTATCAATATCGAGTTCAACAAGTTTATCGAGGATTTGATTGACTCCCTCATCAACAGGCATGGTAAAATGTTTCATTAGCCAGTTATCGTCGCCTGGAGTGTTGCTGTACTCCATTTTTGGTGCCCAGCTGGGAACTTTTCCTTTGTCGGGGCCACGTTGAATTTTTGAGCCGCGGGCCTGAAAAGGTGAATGAGGTGTGCCATGAGCTACATAGAGAAAAAAGGGTTTCTCTTTATTGCGCTCAATGAAGTCAATTGAGTGTTTTGTGATAAGATCTGAATGATGACCTTCTTCATCTTTTAGCTCTTTGCCTTGCCACCAATCAAAAGTCATCATGCGGTCATAATGTGATTGTGCATCGATGTTGCCACTAATAAAGCCGACAAATTCATCGAAGCCATGATTCATGGGGTGAAACTCGGCTTTGTACCCAATATGCCATTTGCCAAAAATTGCAGTGGAATAACCAGCTGACTTCATAGCCTCCGGTAAAGTCCATTCTTCGTCGCGAATGCCACGAACATGATCGGGGTGTTTGGGGTCGGCGTTAATGACCACATCACAACCACTGCGTTGTTGGTAGCGGCCGGTCATTAAAGCAGCACGAGTAGGACTGCATACGACGCCGTTGGAGTGGAAGTCAGTAAGTTTCATACCCTCGATTGCCATGCGGTCAATACCGGGCGTTTTAAAGTGTTTGTTATCAAATGCGCTTATACCACCCCAACCCATATCGTCGACCATGATGACAATGATATTGGGTTTTGCTGAGTCAGCAAAGAGACTTAGGCCGCAACAAATTAAAAATAAATATTTCAAGATACTTAGTCCTGTACGAGTTGTGGGAATTTAGCGAGGATATCTTTCTTAAAGGGGATGGCACCTTCGTTGCTTTGCTTTGAACCAGGAGTAGAACGACCATCTTTGATTTCTTTTGCTAATTGATTGACGAGTTTCTCAACAATTTCTGGGTGAGCAGCCTGAAGATTGTTTTTCTCCGCTGGATCAGCATCTAGGTCATAGAGCTGAATGAGTGGCATGCCTTTTGTATTATTTGGACGTGGTTCACTCCAGCCACCAGAACCGGCACATAGATTGAGCTTCCATTTACCTTGACGAATAGCAAAGCTACCATTGATTGAGTGATGAATTGTAAAGGAGCGTTTAGTCTTACCTGTTTGAGTGAGGTCAGCATAAAAAGAAAAGCTGTCTTCCGCGATGGTATCTTTTATTGAACTAGTAAGTTGAGATGCGTCTGCGGCAGTCGCAAAAAAGTCAGTTGTGCAGATAGTCGAATCAGATGTTGTCTGACCTTTAACTTTTGCAGGCCAACGAACGAGGAAGGGAACGCGGTGGCCACCTTCAAAGATATCAGCTTTGTGACCACGCCATTTACCGTTAGAATAATGACCTAATGCGATATGTTCTGGAATACTTCCTGTTGGCGAACATCCATTATCAGCTGTAAAAATAATGAGAGTATTATCAGCAATCCCCTGTTTATCGAGTTCAGCCATAACTTCGCCAACAACCCAATCAGTTTCCATGACGAAGTCACCGTATTCAGTTTTTGTGGGAGATTTCCCTTTGAAGTTTTCAGATGGCATAATGGGAGTGTGGGGAGATGTGAGAGGAAGGTAGAGAAAGAAGGGTTTTGATTTATCACCTGCCTGTTGAGCGATGTATTTACGTGATTTATCGGCAAAAGTCATGAGGCAATAAGTGGCATCGAAACTTGGGCCAGTTGCACCAGGACGGTAGGGGGTTGCGAAACCGCGTTCATGAGTCGCCATTTCTACAGCTTTATCATTTTCTATATAAACATAGGGAGGCATGTCTAGTGAGGCAGCAATACCATAGAAATAATCGAAGCCATTATGCACAGGTGTAATAGCGGGCTTACTGTAATCAACTTTCCAAGATTCTGCATGTCGGCTTTTTTTAACTTTGTAGCCTTCTTTAAGAAAAGATTTTTCAGGTTTCTTAGCTTCATCTAACATCTGCCAACCAATTCCCAAATGCCATTTCCCCACCATACCAGTGTGGTAGCCTTGGTCAGCTAGGAAATTAGCGATAGTTACGCGGTCTTGAGGTATAAGAGCAGGTGAAGTACCTCCAAGGACTGATTTTTTTAATTTTGATCTCCAGTTATAACGACCAGTCAAGATTCCATAACGTGTAGGAGTACAAACTGAACTAGATGTATGAGCATCAGTAAACTTCATGCCTTCGTTTGCCATACGATCGAGGTGTGGCGTAGGGATAAGGCCACCTTCGTTACTCATGTCGCCATAGCCCATATCGTCAGCTAAAATAAAGATGATATTGGGTTTGTCTTGAGCACTGAGCTCGAGACAGAATAATGAGAAGAGAAGTAAACTAATTTTTTTAATCATGCGGTCATATCCTTGGTTTTTATTGACTGTAATAGCTCAATACGTGTGAAAGAAGTATACTTGACTTAATGACTAATTTTTTATTCACATTTGTAATATTGAGCTAGAAAATTAGTATGAAATGAACAAGTAAGGTGTTTTTATGTCCGATGAATTTCATACAAGAATGACCCTGTTAGGACGTTTGAGAAATCAGCATGATGAAACTGCTTGGCAGGAATTTGTCTATTTTTACGAGAAATATATTAAGGCCATCTTAAAGCGATTGGGCGTGCCTAGCCAAGAACTTGAAGATCAATCACAAAAAGTATTATTAGCCCTTTGGAAAAAGCTTCCAGATTTTGATTATCAGCCACAGAACTGTAAATTCCGAACTTGGATGAGTCGCATTATACGTAACAAGGTGAGTCATTTTTTTGAAAAACAACAACGTCATAAAAATGATATTAAACGAGCTGAATTAAGTCAACTCAATAAACCTGATAGTGACGAAGTTGAGATTTATCAGATTTATGAACAAGAATGGAAAATACACGTTGCGGATTTGGCTTGGTCAAATTTGCGAGATGAGTTTTCTTCGAGTGCACTTAAATGTTTTGAGGAATTAGCTAAGGGCAAGAAAGCTAGTGAATTAGCTGAGGAATTATCCTTGAAAGTGAACTCAGTCTTTGTTAATCGCAAAAGAGTTCAAGAAGCCTTTCACCGTGAGATTCGTCGCCTCAATGAGGAGTTGAGTTAATGGCGGATGATCGTGCTTGGTTACTAGAGAGTTTTGAAGACGCTTTAGGAGATGATGATGCTTTACTCAAGGATTCCTCTTTAGTTCGAGAAATCCAAGATATCGGTGGTCGTTATGTTCTTGGTTCAGCTCTTGGCCAAGGTGGTCAAAAGAAAATCATTACTTGTCAGGATAAATTTACGCAGCGTAACTTGGCTATGGCTGTCTTGCGAGATGGCGAAAAACTATCTAATAATGAAGCCTTTATTAATGAGGCGAGAATATCCGCTCATTTGGAGCATCCTAATATAGTTCCGCTTTATGATTTAGGTTTAAATGAAGATAATAAGCCTTATTTTACGATGAAATTACTTAGTGGATCAAACCTTCAAGAAATCATTGAGAATAAGAAACAAACACTTAATGAGGGCTTAGAGATTTTTCTCAAGGTATGTGATGCAATGGCCTACGCTCATTCTCAAGGAGTTTTGCATTTAGATTTGAAACCCGAAAATATTCAAATTGATGATTTTGGTCAGGTCTTAGTTTGTGATTGGGGTTTAGCTCAAAAAATTAATCAGGCTAATGAAGAAAATTTGGGCAAAGTTAAAGGCAGTTTAGCTTACATGGCACCTGAGCAACTAAGTGGTACGACGCTAAGTGTATGTAGTGATATATATGCATTAGGTGGTGTTCTATATTCTTTGCTCTTAGGTGAGTCTCCGTATTCTCCCAGCGAATTGAAGAAACGTTTGAAAGCGAATGATTTACAGCCTGAATGTTTGAGCTCAAAAAAACTGGCTAATTTACCTAAAGGTTTACAAGCAGTTTTTATCAAAGCAATAGAACATAAAGCAGAAGATCGCTATCAAAGTGTGACTGCACTATCTTCGGAAATTCGTGCTTATATTGCTGGTTTTGCGACTAATGCTGAAAATCCTAATATACTGACAATTTTGAAAAAAATCATTATTCGCCACAAAGCTCTAAGTTCAGTATTACTCTTATCTATAGCCCTAGTCAGTATTCTCCTTACTTTATCAATTTTAAGAATTAATAATGGGAAAAAATTGGCGAGACAAGCTCAGGTCATAGCTGAGAAATCTGAGTTAAAAACTCGTGTGCTTTTAGCGGACTTAAAAGTTGAAGAGAATAAGAATAAAGCCATATCAAGATCAGCGGCTAAAGCATTTTTTAAGATTGCAATGGCTGACTATACTAAAGGCAAGTACGAAGATTCCTTAAAGGCAGTTCAAGAAGCTTTGAAATTAGATAATCAATTAAAATCAGCCTGGGATTTACGTGGCAAGTTAGAGTTTGGTTATTTACGTTTTAGTCAAGCTAAACAAAGTTTACGTAAAGGTAGTCAGAGCTCTAAGCAACTGTGGTTAATCGAGTTGGCAGATAAAGGGGCAAGTAAAGAAGGGGAAAGCAAACCAAGTGCCAAGCAAATTTATGATGTACGTCGAGAAATTGTAAGAGGGAAATTTAAATTCAGCGGTTTGCATGCCTTAATGTTTTATAATATGGTCAAAAACTACTCTATAGAAGAACGTTGGATGTTTGCCGAACAAAGCTATCGCGATAACCACAAATTTTTTGCAGGACGCGATGATGAAGCAAATTTTAAACGTATAGAAAAAGGTGGTTTATATAGCGTAGATGCGAGTGGTAACGAAGGAACGAGAATGACTATTGTCCTTCATGAATTACCAATAGTTTCTTTGGACTTAAGTTCATCTGGAGTCAAAACCTTAGGAGGCT
Organism: Lentisphaera marina; assembly: GCF_028745505.1. Taxonomy (GTDB): domain Bacteria; phylum Verrucomicrobiota; class Lentisphaeria; order Lentisphaerales; family Lentisphaeraceae; genus Lentisphaera; species Lentisphaera marina. The sequence goes on from NZ_JAQZZL010000001.1 coordinate 1,909,247, forward strand.
TGAAGGGCATGCCACTCAAAACATTGGACATCTCCAATACAACGGTATCTTCTATCGAGCCCCTAAAAGCTAGTGCAATAGAAAAGCTGAATTTGTTTAATTGTAATGTTTTTGATTTATCTCCACTGAAGGAAACGAAAATCAAGCATTTAATATTAGGAGGTAGTCCAGTGGATATAAAAGTTCTTAAGCATTGTAAATCACTTAAGAACTTAGAGTTACCGAAAAATGTTTATTCGGAAAAACTATTAGAAGAACTGCAATTAACCGGCAAGGTTACTTACCGTTAAGAGATCACTCACTAATGAGGATTTGAAAAGCATTTTTTTGAGTTTTATAGACTTTTAATAAGTTAAAAAGTATAAAGCCTACAATCAAAGATAGGATGATAAACGGTCTGGCAAGCATACTCATACTAGCAGTGAAAAATACGAATAGGCTTAAAACGATGGGAGCAAAGCCCAGTTTTGGTTTTTCACTTTGCCATGGTTGACTAAGGTTTTTACAAGCAATCGCTTTAAAATCACCCGCATCTGGAAGACCAACAATTTTCACTTTGTCTCCATTTTGGATCATTGATTCACTGCAAGATTTGAAGAGTACTCTTTCTCCATCGACCTTAAAGGAAGCTTTGTGCGTTAAGCCGGATCTTTTGTCGGTACCGCTTACTTCAGTGTTTTTTTCGAGTGCAGAAACTAGACCTTCTAGTGTTTCTAACTTCATTCTTATCTCCGTGAATTATCTTGCAAGATTTTAGTTAAAAAAGGTAATAAATCAAGTTCAATTGATAAAGCATTAAAAAGTTAAACACAGCGAATCTTTAATATGAATCTTAAAGCTAATAGTGGGCTTAACTATGAACAATGTTTATTAATAAATTTTTTAGCATCTTGCTTTATGATTGCCAGTTTATCTTCATCCATCTTCTCCAAGTTTCTATAAGGCATAAATAGTCGATGGTTGGCAGATAACTTTTCTTTATTTCTATCTAAAAAGTCCCAATAAAGATAATTAAATGGGCAGGTATTTGGACCTGTTTTTTCTTTGACATTATAATGACAAGACTTACAGAAATCAGACATTTTATTGATGTAGTTGCCACTGGCTGCATAAGGTTTAGTGGCTAAAAGTCCCCCATCTGCATATATGCCCATCCCGTAAGTATTAGGCAATTCGACCCATTCATAAGCATCAACATAAACAGCTAAATACCATTCATGAACTTCTTTAGGTTCTATACCCATAAGCAGTGCTAGGTTACCAGTTATCATTAACCTTTGTATATGGTGAGAGTAGGCATATTTATGTGTATCCGAAACAACTTTTTGAACACAGTTCATCTTGCATTTTGCCGTCCAATAAAAATCGGGTAATTTATTGTGGGTTTCGAAATAATTACTCTCACTATATTGAGGCATTTTCAGCCAGTAAATACCACGTATATATTCCCTCCAACCAATAATTTGTCTAATAAAAGCTTCGATTGAATTTAAATCTTCTTGATTTGAAATAGTGAAGTGGGCAATAGCGTATTCACATACTTCACGTGGGTTCAATAGACCACAATTAATCAAGTGTGATATGCGACTATGAAACATTAGGTGCTCGTTGCGCAACATGGCGTCTTGATACTTTCCAAAGTTAGGAAGAATGTGTTTAACAAAGTGCTGTAAACTCTGAAGCGCATGACTTCTTGTACATGCTTCGTTGAAGTGATCCATATTTCCAAAACGTTTTGGGAAATGAGTTTTGATGAGGGAGTAGACTTCTTGAGTGGTCTGATCCGCTGCAAAATTTAATCGTTTTGGGATGGGCGTTTCACTATCATATTTTGATCTATTATTTTTATCATAATTCCATTTGCCACCAAGCGGTTTATTATCATCCATCAAGTAGCCTAGTTTTTTTCTCATCATATGATAAAAATCTTCCATAAGTAAAGACTTTCGATTTTCAGCGAATTGAATAAAATCATCACGACTTATGAGAAATCTTTGATCTTCACAAATGGTAACTGGGACTTCGATAGTTTCTTCCCAAGTGGTCATTTCGTTTTGCAAGCGCCATTCGCCAGCTTCGCACACGATGAGTGAATTGATGTTTTTTTCTTCCACTATAATTCGCATGTTTTCTACAAAGCAATGATGGTTGTCCTCAGCATCTAATGGAATATATATCGTTTGATAGCCAGCTTCTTTTAGGGATTCATTGAAGTGGCGCATCGCTGAAAACAAAAAAAGCATTTTACGGCAATGATGAGGCACATAATTAGTTTCATTCTTGATTTCCATCATGACGACCCAATCATGTTCTTTATTAATTTTATTTAAAGAACTGATTTGGAGGTCTAATTGATCTCCCAAAATTAAACATAGTTTGGGCATGTTAATTTAAAGCTTTTTTATAAGTTTCAATGGCGCGTTCACGCGCAAATTTATGTTCGATCATGGGCTCGGGGTAGAGCATTGTATTATATTCAGGAATCCATTTCTTTATGTATTCTTCATCTTTATCAAAACGCTCTTGCTGTGCAGTGGGGTTAAAAACTCGGAAATAGGGTGCCGCATCACAGCCGCAACCAGCTGCCCATTGCCAATTACCGACATTTGCCGATAAATCATAATCCATTAATTTACGGGCAAAGTACTGTTCGCCCCAACGCCAATCTATGAGCAAATGTTTTACTAAAAAACTAGCGGTAACCATACGAACTCTGTTGTGCATGTATCCAGTGGCATTTAACTCTCGCATACCAGCATCTACCATGGGGTAACCTGTTTTACCAAAACACCATTTCTTAAAATTCTCTTCATCATGTTTCCATGGGACGGCGGAATACTTTTCTTTAAATTCATTATTTGCCGAATCAGGAAAATGGTAAATGATCATCATAAAGAATTCTCGCCAAATTAATTCATGGAGATAAGTCACTTCATGTGCGAGACTCTGTTTGACTAATTCGCGAATGCTAATGGTTCCAAAGCGCAGTTGTACCGATAATCGAGAACTTGCATCAAGTGCAGGGAAATCCCGGTTGGTTTTATAGTCTTTTAGCAATGATGTATCCAAATTTTGAGCACCTTGAGAAGCTTCGGATGTTTCAAAACCAAGCTGAGCTAAGCTAGGGATAGGAGGGCATTCCTGTGTATCAAAATTTCTGTGGCTTTCTGAAGGGAAGTTAGTAAGTAAATCTTCAGAAAAGTGTTTTTCCCAAGCTTTACGGTATGGTGTGTAGACCGTGTATGGAGTACCATCAGCTTTTAAAATATCGTCTTCCTCAAAAATCACTTGATCTTTGAAGGAATTAAAATTTTTGCCCATTGTGCGAAGAAGTTCCTCTACACGTAAATCTCGATCAATTGCCCGTGGTTCATAATCACGATTACAATAAATATTTCCCGGAGATTGTTTAAGTAATGTTTGCCAAACTTGATCAACTTTGCCATAATAAACAAAAAGTCCTGAGCCTCCTAATGCTTTAATTTGTTCATCTAATTCAGATAATTTGTTGTGAATAAAACAAAGGCGTGGATCACTAGTGGAGGTGAGTTTATCTAGTATATCTGTATCGAAAATAAATATAGGTCTGACGACTTGTGAGTTTTGTAAAGCCGCATGTAATCCGTGATTATCGTGAAGTCTTAAATCACGACGAAACCAGAAGTAGTTCATCATTATGGGGTCCTTTGTTAAGCCTAAGATTATTCTAAACTTGATTGAAACAAAGTAAAAGTCTTAAAATGTATATAATTTCCTGTATGATATGATGTTTTTTATGGGGCTATTTAGTGGCAAGTTATATATTGCAGCTAAGATATAAGGATATTAGTGAAAGAAGAAAGAACAAAAACTACAGTAGAAACCCCGACCATGAAAATGGAGAGGGACTCTATAAAAGTTTCCTCTACTGATAAAATCATTCCCATAAATCCAATTAGTCAGACCAAAGAACTCGATAAAGATCCTGTAGATACACACGTTTTTTGTGAACAGATTTCTACGACTAATATCTCTTTTGATGAGCATTTGCTAGATAAAGGAGATCACCCAGAACATGTAGATGTCAACTTGATTTATGAAGTAAAAAAAGCCTTTACGGAAGGAGCTCAAGGTTCAATTCATAATGCTGAAGATAAATACCTTGGCCGAGAAGTCGTGGTTAAAAAATTAAAAGAAAACCACATGCGGCGCTCTTTCGTAAAAGAAGCACAACTTACAGCACAATTAGACCACCCAGCGATTATTCCCATATATAGTCTTAATTCAGATGAAGAGGGGGCGGTTTATTTTGCGATGAAGAAGGTCAACGGAGTTACTCTAAGTGAGTACCTAGAACGCGTTGCAGATCTATATTATTTCCAAGGGTTTAAGCAAAAGAACGAAAGTACATCGCTTATTACCCGCTTAGAGCATTTTATCAAAATATGTGAAGCGATTGAGTACGCACATTCAAAAGAAGTTATTCATCGCGATATTAAGCCAGACAATATCATGATAGGGGAATCCCGTGAGGTGTATGTAATGGATTGGGGGATTGCTTATTGCATGAATGATCCGGAAAATAAACGTCCAGAAGTTATTGAGCACATGAAGAAAAATGTCTGTGGATCTCCAGGCTATATAGACCCTCAAATCCTATGCAATCCATTTCCTGATCGCCATACCGACGTTTATTCATTGGGAATGCTACTTCATGAAATGTGTACGCTTCAACGTGGTTTTAGCGGTTTCAATACAAATGAACTTTTTGAGCAAGCAGTTCGTAATACTTTTCCAGAAATAAAACACCGTTTTAGCAAGGGGCTTATTGCCTCAGAACTCAAGGCGATTATTGAAAAAGCGAGAAATCCCAACATTAACTTTCGTTACCAATCAGTTGAAGAACTCGCAGAAGATGTTCGACGCTTACTGCGTAATGATGAACTCAGCTGTTTGCCAGATAAACCGATTAGAAAAGGGATGCGTTGGGCGCAAAAAAACCCCTATAAAATGACCATTCTTATGATGAGCCTTATCGTGAGCTTATCAACAATTGCTATTTTTAGCTTACTCAAACAGAACACATCCATTTCAGATGCTAGACAACGTGAAAATGTCTATGCAGAATTACAAAGTAATGTTGCCCATAAAGCGCATTTAATTGACACTCAAATAACCAAGCTCGAGCAACTTTTGAGTCGTTTGAGTGCGAGTTTATTGAGCGTGCCATCGCTGCGTAATGAAGATATAAAATTATATTCTTCTAATGATTTTATGAGCGCCAAAACAAAACCGCCGGGTACGGTTTATTCCTCGATTTTTGGGAAAGAGGTCAAGGTCAATACTTTAGTCTACAAACTAGCTCCAGGTACGGAATTATCGGAAGTGGAGAAACAATTGGCCTACCTCTTTTCTTTTCGAGATGATTTTGTGCAGATAATGCTCAAGAGTGATCTTGCTAGTCCAAGCCATTTGAGTCGACATGACATTAACGAAGAAAAGATTTTACTAAAAGCTCTGCCAGTGCGCTGGATTTATTGTGGTTTAGAAAATGGAGTTTTTGTTTCTTATCCAGGGAAAGGGGCGTATCCGAATGAGTATGACCATAGAAGTAGACCTTGGTACAAAGAAGCAAAAGGTAAAAGAGGAATTCATTGGGCTGAACCCTATTATGATATAAATGGCTTGGGTTTAGTCTTGCCATGTACAATCAGCTTATATAATAAAGAGAATAAATTTAGTGGTGTATTAGCCTTAGATTTAACTTTAGATTTCATTGCAAGTCAATTGATGTTTAAGCAAGAGGATGACCACAATCAAGCATTAATAGAGTCAGTCATTCTCAATGCAGATGGTGAGATCCTTGTCAGTAGTTCTTTATTGAAGAATAATAAGAAAACTAATGCGACGATCAATAGATCAATTAAGCGGCGTGCATACCCAAATGAAGTCATTCAAGAAGCTGTGAGAACTAATGATGATGATATATTTCGATATAAAGAAGGTGGAGAGGAAGTTATCTACACAATAAACCGTATTCCAACACTAAATTGGTTTTATTTAGAAAAATATAAATCAAAAAAAGTACTAGACAAATAAGAGAGCTTTAATACTTAGTCACTTCTTTGCACAGCGTTTCATATATTTATTTTGATGATAATCTTCCGCAGGGTAGAAGTCTTTTGCGGGAAGTATAAGAGTTAGAGTTTCCTCGTCATCATATTTTAAACGCATCTTTTCAAAGAGTTCTTTTTCTTCAAGTGTATGGTAGAAAAGCCTACCGCGAAATTTTTTACCATGCATTTCATTTTGAACTTTTATTCTCTTTGTAGGGTACTCATCAAAAAAGAATTTCAGTAGGTCTTGGTAATGCTCACTTTTAAAAGTTATTTTGACTGCCTCCACATGACCATCTTTTTTAGCATTTTCATAAGTGGGTGAAGCACTTGTCCCACCGGTATAGCCACATATTGAATCACTAACAAATTCGTGTTGGTCGAAAAACTTCTGGACATTCCAAAAACAAGCTGAAGAGATGATCAAATGCTTCTCATCTTTCTGCGAACAAGAAGATATCAAAAAAATTGATAAATGCTCTGATCCTTTTGCAAAAGTCCTGAATTAGAGTGATTAAAAAGTTCATCCAGGATAAATCTTAAGATCTCGCTCACATGTATCTCGAAATTGGATACATGTGAGTATAAACAAGCCAAAAATGGACGCAAGTTGATCATGACGTATAGTTTTATGTTAGTTGCTAAATAGTCTTGAAGAGTTGGTTTGCTGTTATTGCAATAATGCCAAACATTAGATGAGTCATGACTTTTGCATGTCCTCGTACTCTGATCATCCTACCACCATAGTTGTCTTTTAAGTTCGAAAAGACTCTTTCAACAGATGACCGCTGTTTGTACCGTTCTTTTTCAGGCGGGTCAAAAATCTTTTTCTCCCCAGTTTTTCTAGGATTGTGATCAATAATAGATTTATGTCCTAAAAGATGGCTGAATTTATGGATAGAAGGTGAATCATAGGCTGCATCCATTAAATCATATAAATTAGTTATGCGTTGTGCGCTAATCTGTGCTAAAGGGATTGCCGCTTGGCTGTCGTGTAAAGACGCTGAACTCAATAGGCCTGCGACTGGTATATCTCCATCAATACAATCTAAGTGAAGCTTGTAGCCTTTCCATGAAACTTTATAACCATTACTGTTTTTCTTTGTCCCTTTATTACAGTGCGTTGGGAGCTCTTTTAAGTTTTCTTCAAGTGACCGGTCGACCTGCTTTTCCACTACGGTTTTTTCTTTAATTCGGATCTCACCTTTTTTAGGCCGCCCTCGTTTCTTAGGGGCTTTAGGCTCAGCCCCTGGTTCAGACATGACTTTTTCTCTAGCTTCAATTGCTGAAGAATCTCTACTAATGTGCGGTACTAAGGTGTCTCCACAATGTTTTACCACTAAGAATTCATGGATTCTTTGGCAGAGCTGAGAGGCGGTGATTTCTGCAAATACTCTAGAAAAAGTACTTTCATGAGGAAGCTGTTTTGCAAATTCCCAACCACATAAACGACGTATCTTTGTACTTGATTTGAGAAAGTCTATAAAAGATCTTGTTGTATCGAAGTTATAAACGGATTTGGCTATGTAAGCTTTCACTATATTAAAATGATCTTTCGGAGGTCGCCCAAATCCACACCATTCAAATTCATGGCTGAACTGATCAAGCTCAGTTATTGTGCAGATGCGAACAAACTCTTTCTCTTTGTTAGTTAATTCTCCGCCTAAAAGTTCTTCTAAGCCTGGAAATAAATACTTTTCTATGGTATCCCATAAGCCGGGTAGATTCATGTTTTTTCTCTTTTTGTTTTGGTAACTATTGAGATAACATGTTTCTACTTTTATTCAGCTTGTTTTATGACTTTTGCAAAAGGCTCATGAGGATAGAGTCCCGTTGTTTCTGTAAATTGGTGTTGACCAATTTTAGTTAAACAGACAGATAAACTCTTTTTGTAGCTATCCAGGTTTCATCTAATTCCATAAGAATAGCGGACGCTAATCTAAGCAGTGAAGCTTCATTTGGGAAAATAGACACGGTTCTAGTTCGCCTTAGAATTTCTCGATTCTGTCTTTCAATCATATTGGTGGTTCTCAGTTTTGTCCAACAAGAACGATCTAAATCAAATACAGAAAAGCCTTCAGGAAGTGCGGATTCCATCCATTCAGATAATTGAGAAGCACTGTTTTCATACTTTAAGCAAGTAAGCTTTAAAAGTCTTTCGGCGTCCTGTTTTGAAGGGGTATTAAAGATATCTCGAATGTCTTGTGCAACTTCTGAACGCATCGCTTTCTTAGGCACATAAGCCCCCGCATTCTGCTGTAAATGAAATTGACACCTCTGCCATGGGATTGACCCAAAGACAGTTGTTAAAGCGGCTTTCAGTCCCGAATGACTGTCGCTCGTGATCATCTTAAGACCATGAAGTCCTCGAGCATTCAATGATAGGAAAAAGTTTCTCCAATGAACCTCAGCTTCACTTAAAGAGACACTTGTACCTAAAACTGAGCGTTTTCCTGATTCATCTATCCCATAAGCAATTAACAAAGCACAATCTCGAACAGTCTTATCTACTCTAACTTTTTCGTATCTCGCATCCACCAAAAGGTAATGATATTTCCCTAAAGGACGGTTACGCCACTTTTCTAAGCTTTCATCTAGCTCAGATACAACTCGTGACACCTGTGATTTACTCACGGAAAGACCACACATTTTCTCTAGAAGTTTCGTGACTTTTCTTGTCGAAGTTCCCTGAATATAACTCTCGGCCATAGCTGTCATCAAAGCTCGCTCACTTCGTAAGCCTTTTTCTAAAGAACTTGGATAAAAATCGATTTCACCTCTGACTTGAGGAATGTTGAGCTTCATTGCTCCAAGTCGAGTGTTTACGGTTTTGTTTTTATAGCCATTAGCATAACCTAAGCGATTTTCATTGCGTTCATATGGAGCAGCATCAAGAGAATTACTTCTCTCTACTTTCATCGCTTCATTTAGTAATACTCTCATAGCTTCAAGCATTCCGCTTTCGCCGTTTTCTGTGACTTGGTGGATCATTTCTAATAAGACACTACTGTTCTCGTGTGTAGAGTGGTGCATAATAATTCCTTGTGGGTTGTTTTGGTGCAACACCACTCTGCATCTTCTTTACCCCGAGTTACAAACAACTTCCTCAATTTCGCTCCGACGAGAAAGTTCCCATTCTCGCGAAGTCTCGGAAGCTATTCATAACTCTTAAAGTAGAGCTATAGCAGAATTTACAGAAAATTTGGGACACTACCAGTTATTGCCCGATTTTAACTGCTTAAGCACGTCGTTTACTTAAAGAAAATTTAAATAGCTTATGCAAAACTAGGTATAGAACTGCAAAGCTTATTGTGCCTGCGAGAGATACAATGGCATTATCAATAAAGTTAATGGAACTTGTGAGGTGGCTTAAATAATTGTTTATAAGGCTATCTAAAAGTATGAATGTTAAGAAAGCTGATAAGAGAGACGGTATTGAGTACTTTGTGATCTCATTTAAAGATACAAGATATTTTAATTTCTTTGCCTGTATAAGGAGAAGGGAGAAGTTTAAAAAAGCAGTGATGGAACTGGCCATAGCTAGGGACCCATGGCTTAAGAGAGGGATAAAGCTTAAGCCTAGTATTAAATTTAAGCAAATCATGGCTAAGGATATTTTTAATGGTGTCTTGGTGTTCTTATTCGCATAATAAAGCGGCAATACGACCTTGAGGGCAGTAAAAAAAGGTATACCTGGTAGAAACCAAACGAAAGCTTTTAGAGTGAAGTTTAGGCTCTCAACATCAAAAGCGCCTCTCAGAAAGATGGCTTTCAGAATACTGTCGCCACATAAATAAAAAAGAAAACTGCATGGGATGGATAGAAATAAGGCCTGCGACAAGGCTTTGTGGAAATCTCTTTGAACGTCTTGCTTGTTGCCTTTGGCTAGAGATGAGGATAATGATGGTAAACAAACTGAGCCTAGTGATACACCAAAAATCCCAACTGGTAAATAAATTAGCAACTCACTGTAGCTAAGAGAACTAACAGCATGGGGGCCTATCCATAAAGCAATAGTTTTATCAAGTAAAGTTGATATTTGCTGTGCCGAAGCACCAATAACAACAGGGAGAAAACTAATCCAAAAAGATTTTAATTCAGGTGCTTTTAATCGGCATGTCTTAAAACGAAGTTTTATAAATTTACCTGATGCATGTAAGAGAATAAAGACCTGTAAAACACCAGAGAAGACTAAACTTACAGCTAATAAATAAATACTTTGTTTATCAGATAAGTTAGCAAAAATAGCAAAACTAGCACTAGCAATTAAGCATACATTCATAGCAGAGGACATAAGTGCTGGCTTTGAGTATTGACCATACAGGTTCAGAATACTTCCAAGTAGGCCAGCTAGACATATTAGTGGTAGATAAGGCAACATAATACTGCCTAAATAAACTAGGTCCTGGCTTTCTTGAGATAGCACCTTTAAATAAGACAAAGAGAATAGTATGCCTATACCTAAAATGGCTAAGAGTGAATTAAAAATAGTTGTGAGAGTTAAGATTTTAGAAGCAAGGTCATTGCATCTTTCTCTATCGTCATTTTTGGCTTCTGCAAGCAGGGGGATAAAGGCATTTGCCAAAGCACCTTCACCAAATATTCTTCGAGCTAAGTTAGGCAAAGCTGCGGCATATTTGAAGTAGCCAATTAATGGCGATGTACCAAATAGGTAAGCATACAAAACTTCCCGCAAGAGACCGCTTAATCGTCCTGCTAGGTTTCCAGCCCCAGATATGAGCGCGTTGATAGTGTTTTTTCTAGACATCTACAGTTAGGGAGCTAGAAGGATAGCGTTTTTTGAAATTCAGAAGTTTTTCATTTCGTATTTTGATGAATTTTTGATTTTCGTGGCTTTGTGGATTGTGTATTTTATGAGAGCATAGCTTTTTGATTTTTGTGGCTTCAATAAAGTATTTGTGGGAATTGTCATCAAATGCTGAGCTTATAAATTTATCCATTATCAACTCAGTAGCTTCATCGCTAGGGTGGGTCATGTCAGTGGAATAAAAACGGTAATCTCTTAATTCATCCATCATAATTTCATAGGAAGGGAAGTAAAAGCAATTTTCTTTTGTCTTGATGATTTCGTCAATCGCTAAATGCAGGGTTGACTTGCTAATCTGATTTTCGCGAAAGTCATCACGAAGGTGACGCACGGGGCTAACTGTGAATAAAATTTGAAGTTTTGGATTGGCTTCACTTAGTTGATTAATTAAGTTAGACCAGGAGCATGAAATGTCATTAACGCTCAAGATTCTCCTTTCAAATAATTCCTTAGGAAGTTTGTGGCAATTTGCCACGACTTGATCGTTTTCTCTAAGGTGATAGGCCCATGCGGTTCCAAAAGTGATGATTAAAACCTGATCGGTTTCTAGGTGTGAATGCAAATCACCTTGACATTGATGAATAAAATCAATAGGCTTAGGATGTTCACCTTGGATATATGGCAAGATATTTACCCCTTGTTTGTCGATGCAATCACTTTTAGTCCATTCTTTTAAGTCAAGACTGTTTTGAATTAAGTCTGCAATGCTCTGTGGATTGTAGAGTACTCCAGTTGGGTTTGAGCAAATCTTTATTCCTTTGCTTTTTAGTTCTTGTGCTACTTTATCGGCAAAGCAAGATCCAAGTGAGGTGAAAGAGTTCTGCCAATTGATTTTCTCGGAAAATATTTGTTTTGGAATAATTTCTGTTCTGAAAAGTTTCATGCTTTTTTTAAGTCCCGAGTGAAAGTTAGCAAGTCAGCTTTATCTTAGAGGCATTTTTCAGAGAATAAACTCAATTTTAGGTAAGGTAATGAAAATACTTGATAAAATCAATGCCCCTGTGAGCAAAGTCAAACCCTATCAGCCAGGAAGACCTATTGAAGATGTAGCTAGAGACTTTGGTTTATATCCAGAAGACATCGTAAAATTAGCTTCAAACGAAAGTGTTTTAGGTGTGTCTCCTAAAGCTCAAAAAGCACTGATTGACTGTATTGCAAATTTACATCGTTATCCAGATGCAGGTGCTTGGGAATTGCGAGATAAACTTTCTCAAAAAATGGGTATGGATACGGATCAATTCATTTTTGGTGCTGGATCGAATGAAATCTTGGTTTTTTTAGCACAGGTATTCTTAGCTCCTGGCAAGTCAGTTGTGGCATCCGCACACGCTTTTGTTATTTATAAAATCTTGAGCGCTATGATGGGGGCAGATTTTATTGAAGTCCCCGTTAAAGACGGTTTAGAACACGATTTAGAAGCGATGGCAAAAGCTATAAGGCCAGAGACTGCTTTAGTTTTTGTATGCAATCCAAATAATCCAACTGGTACACTGATTTCACAGGAAGAGATTGAGCGATTCATGGACCAAGTTCCCGATGATATTTTAGTTGTATTCGATGAAGCCTATGCAGAGATTTGTTTAGGAGAAATGCCAGATACACTATCTTTCGTTAAGCAGGGAAAAACTTGTATCGTATTACGTACCTTTTCAAAAGCCTATGGTTTGGCAGGGGTTCGTATTGGTTATGGAATGGCTTCTGCTGAATTGATAAGTGAATTAAATAAACCTCGCCAGCCATTTAACGCTAACTTAGCAGCTCAAAATATGGCCTTAGCAGCTTTAGATGATGATGAATTTTTACAAGACTCGATAGCCGTTTATAAATTAGCTAAGCAGTATTATGAAGATCTGTGTGATGAATTGAATTTAGAATACATTCCTTCCTACGCTAATTTCATTTTAATTAAAACTGGAAATGGTGGCGATGTGACAAATAAGTTAATGTCTTTAGGCGTTATCGTACGTCCAATGCAACCCTATTTATTAGACGAATGGATTCGAGTTAGCTTTGGTACTGCTGAAGAAAATGAAGCCTTTGGAGTAGCTATTAAAAAATTACGTCAAGAAAATAATGTTTAATTATAAATATATAAATAGTCACGAACCCAATTCCGAGTTTCAGTTTGATGGCCATAGCGTTTTTTTGAAAGCAAAAACCTATGCAGGAGACTTTATTTTTTCTGAATTAGGCGACGAACACGAAGATCTGTATGTATTAGTTGACAAGGCTAATAAACATCCAGCCTTACACTTTCATGTTCATCCAGAATTACCCATGGGGAATCGTTCAGACTTATTAGATTGCCCCTGGATTTTCGATAAGGGTGATTTTGAATCTGATGTTTTTGCCGAAAGTATTTATAACCAGATTGAAAAACAGAACTTCACTTATAAAAAGCAGGACGAATCTCGTGGCATAGGTAAGATTGATAGTTGGGAAGGAGAGGGGGAGTGTCCCTTTGCTTTCGCACTTTATTTCTGTGAGAAAAGTCAGAGTTCTCCTTATTTTATCATTTGCGAATATGGCGATGGAGCCGAATCACAAATTTGCTGTATGATTGGTGATCATATTGTTTCACCATAAACTTCTTTTTTTACGATAATTGAATATATTAGCAGTAGCATTTGAACCTCGGCAATTATGAGTTAAGTAATGCACCTAATTTTAGATAGAATTAATAGATTTATGCAAGAATTAAAAGATATAGATAAAGCTTTACAAGAAATCAAAGCAGGCCAATGTGTCATCGTAGCTGATGAAGCTAATTACTTCCTCATGTTTGCGGCACCCGCATGTACCTCAGCATATGTAACTTTTATGATGAACGAATGTAGAGGGCAAGTACAAATTGCCTTAAAGAAATCATCGCCTTTGAACTCAACATTAAATCGTCAAACCTTTGAACTTAATTCTAGCTTAAAAACGGGAATAAATGCCAACGATCGTTGTCATGGCATCCTACGTATGTTGGATGAGAATGTAGTTGCAGAAGACTTCGTAAGCCCTGGTTTTTTTAAAGTTAATTGGATATCTCACGGTGCAGTCTTGGTTAAACCTGGTATTGCGGAAGCCGCATATGATTTAGCTCGTTTAGCAGATTATCCAGAAGGAGCCGTTTTTTGTCAGCTTCTCGACGATCAGGCAAATAGTTTGAGCAAAACACAAGTTAAAGACTTTGCTAAAAATAATGACATGGCAATAACTGATTTAAATGACATCATCGAATACCGTTTAATAAAAGAGCCTTTAGTTGAAGCTTTAAACATAGTTAACATGCCCACAGATTACGGTGATTTTCGTTTGCATGTTTATAACGTAATTTACGATCCTGCTCGCGGAATTGATTTAGTATTGACTTGTGGCAAAGATAAATTTGAAGAAGATGAGACAGTCTTAGTTCGCGTTCATAGCGAATGGTCCATAGGCAATATCGTTAATAGATTAAAAAATGAAGAGGGCTCATCTCTAAATAGAGCCATGAAGCAAGTAGCTGACGAAGGCTGTGGAGTCATTGTATTTCTTAGGAATACCCCCGAGCAAGCAGCTAATTCAGGACTCTTCACTAAATCGAAAAGGCCCACAGATATTTGGATAGAAGACGGAGAAGTAAAAACTTTAAAGCCACAAGATGGTATGGCTTATGGTCTAGGTGCTCAGATTTTACGTGATTTAGGTGTGCGCAAAATGAAATTGATGAGCAATAGTCCTGCAAGTTTTACTGGCATTAATAACTACGGTTTAGAAATTGTGGAGCAAGTGAATTACTAATGAATCAATTAAAAGATAGACTTGAGAAAAAGCTAGATCACTTGCGCAGAGGTGAAATCCTTTTTTACAAAGCAGAGAATGAAAATGAAATTTATGCCTTTTGTTTTCTAAGCAATAGCTCCGAGAAAAACTTAGCTGAATTGATGACTTATGGTGGTTCTTTAGCTTTGTTAGTCAGTGATCAAAGTCAGATTTGTAAATCACGCGAAGTTGTGGAGTCTTGTTCAGTTTTACCCTGTGATTTCACTCCCAAAGGTTTGAATTCAGTATTAGAAGCAAGTTCACAAGAAGCTTCCGACCGCATACTCCTAAGAATAGTTGGAAGTAAAAATATTTTGACTGATTTGTCGATCGAAGGAAGGATAGTTGAATTCGCCTCAAATCTTGAGGGAGAAGAGCACTGCTTAGTCTACACAAAGATGCATAATGATGTGAATTTTGATTCAAGCTTATTGTTAAATGAAGAAGACGTTAAACTCTCTCGCTTTTTTAATCCTCGTTTAATTGAAATGACAGGAATGGCCGAAGTTGAACTCCAACAAGGGAACTTCAAACTCTACTCTTTTTATTCCGAAATAGACGCTTGTTATCACTGGGCATTTGTCTGTGATGACAAAAAGAGCGAAAAGGAAATACCTTTAGTCAGAATTGAGTCAGAGTGTTTAACTGGACATGTTTTTGGATCCTTATTATGCGATTGTGGTGATCAGCTGAGTAAAGGCTTAGAAGAAATTAAAGAGTACGGCTATGGATCTTTAGTTTATCTTCGACAAGAAGGTCGTGGTATCGGCCTAAAAGCAAAGTTAGATGCCTATTACTTACAGCAATTTCATGGTATGGACACAGTTGATGCCAATTTAGCGGTTGGAATGCCTGAGGATGCTAGAGACTACTTGATTGGTGCGCAAATCATCAACTATTTGAAATTTGAACCTCTCAAACTTTTGACTAATAACCCTGCTAAAATCACTGGTTTGAACCGCTATGGTTTATCAGTAGAACAACAAGTTTCACATATTATCCCACCATCGAAGCACAATAAGCGTTATTTAGATACCAAGCGTGATCGCATGGGTCATAGAATTTAGTTTTTTGAACTCTTTCTGGAGGTAGTCTTGTTTAATTCCTTTCGTGATGATTTTAATAAAACGCTAAATTACCTTCCTCAAAAAACGGAATTAAACTTAGCTGATGAGGAGTTATTGAATCTAGCTCTTATGAGTCAGTTCAAGAATCAACCAAAAGTCATTTGTGTTTTTGAAACATCTACGAAAGCTGAGTTGTGCTATAATGAGTTTAAGAAATATAAAACAGCCTCCTTATTAGCTGATACCTACTTACTGCATTACCCAGAAACGAATTCGGATCAAGTTGAGTATGATATTGACCTAGAGCGCTCACGTGTACTCAATCAATTGTTAAATTACCAAGATGGGCAGCAGTTATTGATCTGTTCAGTTGCGTCTCTCTTAAAGGCTGTTACACCACCGGACTTATTGAACTCGCAAAGTCTTAGTTTGTCTGTGGGAGATGAAAATTTTTCTCCTGAACAACTTTGTCAGATTTTCACGGAAATGGGTTTCGATAATGAAATGCAGGTCAGTTTACCTGGGGAATTTAGTTTGCGCGGTGGAATTCTAGATGTGTTTTCACCAGACCAGAAATTTCCCGTGCGCATTGAGTTTTTTGACAATGAAATTGATTCTTTGCGTTTGTTTGACGTAGACTCTCAAAAATCAATTGCGGATATAAAATCTTATCAAGTTTGCCCCCTAGAGAAAATCGGTTTAGATCCAAAAGGAATTCTAGAGTATTGCCAAGGGTTTAAACTCTGTTTGATTGATGAAAATGCCATTGAAAAACATCTTGAATCATATCAGAATTTTGAACAAAATGAGCTTTGGTTGGAGCTTAAATCATCTTTGGAAACAATTGCTAAGATCAATTATTCTGCAGAATTTGGGATAGAAGATTTTCCTGCAGCGGCTCTGGCTCCCGTGTATCGGAATTCCTTAGCTGAAGTCGAACGCAGTATTAATCAGGCCCAACAGAAATTTTTAATTGATCGTATAAAATCTTGGCTGAAACAATCTTGGAGAGTCCATGTTTTCTGTGGAAGTGAAGCTGGAGTCGAACGCTTAACAGAGGTTTTGGATCTTAAGAAAAAGAATAAGCTTTTACTTTATCCAGAATCATTGCATTATGGCTTTATTGTTCCAGGCATAAAATGCGCATTTCTTAGCGAACAAGAACTTTTTGGTCGTCCCATAGAAGAGTTGAAAGATGTTTCTTATAGTTCTCAATTACAGAAAAACTTAGAGTATGAGCCTGAATTAAACGAAGGGGATTTTGCGGTTCACGCAAACCATGGGATTTGTAAGTACTTGGGGATTGAGATTAAAAATGCGCAAGAGTTTCTTCTTTTAGAGTTTGCTGAAGATCGTAAGCTTTACCTTCCACTGGATTCATCACATTTGTTAATGCGCTATATCGGTGGTAAAAAATCAATTCCAAAACTAGCGCGTTTGGGGACGGGTTTCTGGCAGAAATCATTAGATAAAGCAGAGGGCTCTGCAAGGGATTATGCAGCGGAATTGCTACGTCTTCAAGCAGTCCGTGAACACAGTCAAGGGATTGTCTTTCCAAAGGATAATCATTGGCAAAACCTCTTTGAAGAAAGCTTCCCATATGAGGAAACTCCAGATCAATTGAAGGCGATTGAAGAAGTTAAAAAGGATATGGAAATGGCAAAACCAATGGATCGCTTACTTTGTGGTGACGTTGGTTTTGGTAAAACAGAAGTGGCAATGAGAGCGGCATTTAAGGCAGTTATGAGTTCATATCAAGTAGCATTAGTTGTTCCTACAACGGTCTTGGCTCAACAACACTTTCATTCTTTTGTACAGAGGATGTCAGACTTTCCCATAAAGATTGCCACTTTGAGTCGTTTCATTAGTAAAAAAGAACAAAAACAAGTTCTGAAAGAAATGGCGGCAGGAGATGTAGATATTGTCATTGGTACTCACCGCTTATTACAAAAAGATATAAACTTTAAGAAGCTTGGCTTACTCGTAGTGGATGAAGAACAACGTTTTGGGGTAGAGAGTAAAGAGTCTCTTAAACGTATGCGTGTCAATGTTGATATACTATCTATGTCGGCGACGCCGATTCCACGTACGCTTTATTTATCGATGACGGGTTTGAGAGATTTTTCTACTATTTTGACCGCTCCTCATAATCGTAAACCCGTACGTACTATTGTCAGTAAAGAGGATGATGAGATTATACAAGTTGCGATCAACCGTGAGCTCGAACGAGGTGGGCAGGTTTATTACCTACATAATCGTGTGGGCACCATTGAAAATGTAGCGTTGAAATTGAAGCGCCAATTCCCCGATGCGAATATCTTAATTGGCCATGGTCAAATGGATGAAGAAGAGCTCGAAATGGTGATGAACGAATTCACTGATGGTGATGGGCAGATATTAGTTTGTACGACTATAATTGAGTCAGGCATGGATATTCGCAATGCTAATACCATGATTATTGATAGAGCGGATCGTTTTGGTTTATCCTCCCTTTATCAACTAAGAGGACGAGTAGGGCGTGATTATCGTCAAGCATATTGCTACTTATTAATGCCACGTGATGAAATCATTGTTGATAACGCTAAAGAGCGCCTTAGCGCACTTCGCAAACACACACATCCAGGAGCCGGTTTTAAATTGGCCATGCGTGATCTAGAAATTCGTGGAGCAGGTAATATGCTAGGCTCTCAGCAAAGTGGTCATATTGCCGCAGTAGGTTTTGAGCTTTATTGTCAATTATTAAAAAAATCTGTGGAAGATTTAAAAGGCGATATAAGTCAAGAAAGCACTGTGTCTTTCAGCGCCAGCTTTATCCATTATGGTTTTCAAATAATAGATAATAAAGTCCCGGTGGCATTGTTGCCAAGTTATATAGAATCAGATGATGTGCGACTGGAAATGTACAAGCGTTTTTCCAACTTAAGCAAGTTTGAAGAATTACTTCAACTGGAAGTGGAATTAAAAGATCGTTTTGGTCAATTCCCAGTGGAAGTGAAAGCCTACATAACAATTCATAAAATAAAAAAACTATGTGCCTTACTTAATTTCCATTCTTGTGAAATTAAAGACTCATCTTTGTATCTTGAGGGGGATGAGGGCTTGTTCCGGATAAATCGAAAGCTTCCAAAACTAAAAAAACAGTCTTACGAAGCCTTAGATGAGGCGGAGTTATTCCTAAGAAACTTAGCTAAACGCCAAAACTTAAAGATTTAAATAGTGTATTTCGATACCTAAATTCAAATGATGACTATAAAGAAAGTTTCTGATACTCCGGGATAGTGGGAAGCTTTATATTTTCATTTTCTAGAGTGAAACGACAAAAGTACATTTCTTGACTGTGGCGTTTTAATTCCTCAAAACTACAATCCCGGACATCAATGCCAAGGCGTCGCCATGAAAAGTGTTTGAGATCAATTTTCAACTCATCTGCGGCATCGAATAAACAGGATTTTAGGCGAATTGGGCAATGGTAGATGATGTGTTCACAATCTTTATATGTTTCACTATTTAAACGTTGAGAAATTTCATCGAAAAAAGCTTCTGATTCTCGAAGGCGTAGACGTGAACCATAGCGAGATTTACCTTTAGTTTTCAGATGGTTAAGTTGTGACTTTCCCTGTTTCTTTCTGACCATGTATTTACGGATGTTTTTATGGTCAATAACTTTACCACTTTCAAAAACTCCTATGGCAGCCCTTCCACTCTCCATTAATAAGAGTGTGTATCTTGGGACTTCATTGGTGATTTTAATTCGTTCTAGATATGACCAAAGAGCCTCTTGTTTTAAAGGGCTAGGGTAAAAAGGAGGTAAGCGAAAAGAGAAAATTTTGTTTCCATTTTCAATACATTCAAAGCTATGCTTTTCATCATCACCTAGAATAAGCAATTCTAATTTGACGAGTTCGGCAAAAAAATTAGCACATAAGTGGTGTTGAAATTTATAGAGTCGACTCATAATTCTTGTTGAAGGCAACAGCGTCTGAGTATTTAATTTGTGTACCACCAAAAATATCCAAAGCACTACCAATGGTTAAATGTACGCGATTGTTACTAATAGAGCTTATATCTTCAAGGTCTTGAATGGACTTGGCACCTCCAGCATAAGTAGAAGTTAAAGGTGAATTGTCAGCGAGGAATTTGACGAGTTGCATATCAACTCCTTTGCACATGCCCTCGACATCTACGGCGTGAATTAGGAATTCATCACAATACTGAGAGAAAAAGTGAAGGCTTTCAGCATTGAGTTCTGTTTCCGTAAACTTGGTCCATCGGTCAGTAACAATCCAATATTTCCCATCGCGGATTCTACAAGACAAATCAAGAATGAGCTTGTCTTTTCCCGTGATCTTTACCAATTCATCTAATTTGTCCTGGCTAAATTTTCCATTTGAAAAAACATGTGAAGTTACAATCAAATGAGAAGCTCCTTGATCTAACCAATAAGAAGCATTCTGATCATTAATACCACCACCTAGCTGCAAACCACCTGGCCATGCGTTTAAAGCCTTCTTCGCGGCATTATCATTGCCTGGGCCTAGCTTAATCACATGTCCGCCTAAAACTTGGTCCGACTTATATAGTTCGGCAAAATATGCGGAATCATTTTCCGATACAAAATTGGTATCGGGATTTTCGGAATCGTCGAGTGTACCACCGACAATTTGTTTAACTTGTCCGTTATGAAGGTCTATGCAAGGTCTGAACATTTTCTATATCCATGTCGTATCGTGTTATATTTTCTTGGCTAGGAGCATTGTAAAGAGGAAGAAAAATAAAAAACTCAGTTCCCTTATCCAAAGCACTCTCAAGGTGAATCCATCCGTTGTGACTAGAGGCAGTACCGAAAACCATAGATAATCCCATGCCTGTGCCTTTACCTACTGGCTTTGTAGTAAAAAAGGGTTCAAAAACTTTACTCATTATATCTTCAGGGATACCGCTACCGTTATCCTTTACTCGAACACAACAGTAATTACTTGCGGATAATTCTTCTGCGGCATGTTCCCAACCGGGCAAGTTTTCATAGGCAATTTCACATCGCATGGTGATTTTTGCCGAAGAATGACCTTCCAAGGCATCGCGGGCATTGATCAGCAAGTTGAGAATCATTTGCTCGAGCTGTGTGCGGTCTCCGCGAATATAAATAGGATCTGGAGAATTGAGAAATTTAATTTTTATACTTTGAGTACAACTAGGTTTAAACAATTCCCAGCTTGAGTTTAGTACATCATCTATTTTGAGTTTTTTAAGTTCAAAATTTCCTTTTTTAGCAAAACTAAGAAGTTTGGAAGTTAAGTCGGAAGCACGACTAACTGCGTGGCGAATATTGCCAACGATTCGATCTTTTTCCGCAATGTCAGATTTGTTGTCAAAGGAATCTAAAGATCCTTGAATAGAATGGAGCAAATTATTAAAGTCATGAGCTACACCTCCTGCTAAGCGTCCTACAGATTCCAGCCTTTGAAGGTGGGACACTTGATCAGTCAGCTGATCTCGTTGATGTGTTAATTGATGACGAGCAGTTGTTTCACGTCCAGTAAGAAGAATAAGTTTTGATTTACCTGCATAGAGAATTGAAGCAATGAAATCAATAGAGATAAACTCATCATCGGAAGATTTTATGATAGACTCGAAATTAAAATCTCGCATTTCAGGGGATTCTTCTGTTGCGGACCAAATTTCATCAAAACTCATGCGTTTTTTTATGATATCTTCAAAAATATCGTCGGGGCACTTGTCTTGATCTAGTAGGATATCATCCATATGCGTTTCTTGCAGTTCATGGAAAGGGTGTCCAGACCTTAAAATGAGCCTTTTATTAACATCAGTAGGGTAGCCTTTGTCATTAACTAAAAAGATTAGGTCAGGGCTGTTTTCCACAAAAAGAGCAAAGCGGCCCTCCCAGTCACGTGAGTGTTGGCTAATTAAGTTTCCGTAGGAATAAGTACTTAACACCGCACGTAAAAAGTCCATGGGGTTACGATCTTCTTCACCTTTCTTGCCATATTCATTTAAACGTAAATAAATTGTCACAATAACGCTGAGCCAAATAATGATGAAGGCTCTCGAAATAAAGAGCTGATTCATTTTTAACCAAAATTGCTCGGAGTGGTAGTTAGATATTAAACTATAAACATAAGTATCGACTACTTGCGTCAATAGAAAGGAAATGACAACACTGAAGTAAGTGCCAAAGTTACGGTTTTTAAAGATCTGAAAAACTACGGGTAAAACCAATAAATCTGCGACAATCGCACCCAAAGTTGCCGCAGTATTAATCCTAATTTTTTCAAAAAAATCAAAAAAGAATTGACGTTTATCTTCTTCTACGACGAAGCCAAACCATTGCGTTTGAGTTTGGCTTATAGTATTGAGCAAGAAAAAACTTCCCGAGACCACAACGGCAGCAACAGTAAGACGTTGAGCGGCAATAGGACCATCTAGGGTATAAGTGATTAAGAGTGACGCCATAAAGGTAGTGAGCAATAATGAAGAAGATATATTCATTTGTATATCTAAGAACTCATAGACCAAACTAATGTCTGCCGCATTAATAAGTTGAGCGAAAACTAAAATAAAGCTAACGACCATGTAATAAGAGGTAAGTCCAATGACTTTTCTCAAGGAATGCATAGTGATAATTAAAACGGCAAGGAAACTTAATTCCAAGAAACAAAGCGCAAGTGCTGGAAGCATTTCAGTTAGGTGAGAACTCATTTTTGACATCCTGGGCAATAAAAACTAGAGCGTCCCGCTTGAACAACTCTCTTGATTAATTTATCGCATACGTGGCATTTTTCGCCAGTACGGCCATACACATTGAGTTCTTGGTGGAACCATCCTTCAGAGCCGTCTGGCGCCTGAAAATCAATAATCGTTGTTCCACCAGCAGCAATGGCACTTTTTAGTACTTTTTGGCTTTCTACAACTAAATTAAGACAATCCTTTTTCTTTAGTTTTTGCGCTTTACGCAAAGGTGAAACGCCACAGCGAAATAAAGTCTCACTCGCATAAATATTACCAATACCACAGACTGTTTTGGGATCCATAATGAAGTTTTTTACAGGCTTAGTTTTATTACGAGATAAATTCCATAAATAAGCTTGCGAATAAGCTTCGTCAAAAGGCTCTGGACCGAGGTGGGCAAGTGCTTGTGGATCATTATCTCTATTTGTGGGAGCGCTTATGATGCGAAATTCCCCAAAGCGCCTTGGGTCGCAGTAGCGTAGGTCCTTTCCATCTTCTAAGAGTATAGAAATATGCTCATGTTTTTTTCGTTCTTCCCTTGCAGGACATAAACGCCAACTTCCCGTCATACCTAAATGAGAAAGGATCCATTTTTGATGATCAAATTCGAAAATAAGGTACTTTGATCGTCTTTTTAAACGGGTGATCTGTTTACCTGAAAAAGCCTTGTTAAATAAATCTACATCTAAAAATTGACGCAATCGCTCAGTATAAAAAGATATACTTTTTATAAACTGACCCTCTAGATGTGGTGCTAAGGCGTTTTTAACTGTTTCAACTTCAGGAAGTTCAGGCATCGATTAATTACTTCTTTAATGAATCGGGAGGAAAATGAAGTAGCATTTCATTTACGATTTTATTAAACTTTTCCTGTGAAAAGGTAATCGCATTAAAGCCATAAGAGGTGGCCTGCCAAACGACTTCATTTTTCTTGCTATCGACAAACTCAACTACTAAATAACGTTCTTGGCTCTCAACAAAATAAAAGTCGGTTCCTGCGTAATAACTGCGGTGATATAGGCCACCATGAGCCGTAACCATACGTTCTCTATTCACGATTTGGTAGCGAGGTTTAATAACTAAATCTGCTGGATCGGCAGCAAAGGCATCCGCTTTAAATACTAAGCCCTTTAGTTCAAGACCATCAATCAGCGAAGCCTCTAAACGTTGACGGTTGAGGCTTTTGCTCTTGGTATTGGGCACAAAGGAAAAACTTTTGTATTCAGTAAAGTCGACCCCAGGTTGGTAGTCATACTTTACTGAACTACATGAGCTCAACAATATAAAGCTTAGTATTAAAACTAATTGTTTCATTTTTTGCTGAGAGGCTCTCCTAAAACAATTCTAAAACCAAGTACAAAATACTTAGAATCAGGTGGGTTGATGAATCGAGCAGAAGGGCGACAAGCAGCTGGGTCTAAAAGCCAGCAACCACCCTTAGCAATCTTGTTAGCACCATCTTTATTAAATGGGTTTACTGCATCATCAATATCAACTTTTTGTAATTGATGGGCAGGATTCTCGTAGTATTCGAGTTCTTGGAAGTCACAGCCATCCATAACCCATTCCCAAACATTGCCCTGCATATCATAAAAGCCCCAGTTATTAGGCTCTTTTGTTCCAACTACATGCGCACGTTCATTGGAGTTTTTGAAGTACCAAGAAATCGTTTCGATATCTTCAACAAAATCTTCATCAGAACCACCGCGACATACGTATTCCCACTCAGCTTCAGTTGGTAAACGGTATACATAAGGTTCTGGTAAACGACCCGCTTCACGCTCAAGTTCAGTTAGTTTTTTACAAAAAGTTACGGCATTATCCCAGCTTACTTTCTCAACGGGGTAATTGGCTGAACCTTCTTGATCTTTGAACATACTAGGGTTCTTTTTAATGACTTCTTGGTACTGAAACTCTGTAATGGGGTGGATACACATCCAAAAAGTTCTTGTCATGTGAACACGGTGATGCGGACGCTCATTGACATGGCCATCGTCTTTACCTTTGTAGTATGAACCAGGCAAAATTTTCTTCATTTGGATTTCTACATCTTCCATTTCGAAAAAATCACCAAAATCTTCTCTGGGGTAATCATCAACAATTGAGGGGCCAACTGGACCTGTGTTCTCTAATTCCATCATTATTTTTATCCTTTTTATTTTGAAATCTGCACACTTTAGCACGACTTATTAGCAAACCAAATTTCTTAATTGTATTTTAATCAAATAAGGGGTTAACCCTACTTAAAAAATATAAGCCTAAGATTTTTTTATACCCTTGCGTCCATAAATACTACAAATTGGGCAAGCGACTGGATCATGGCCGCGTGCGGGACAGAATTCACGACCAAAATAAATGATCTGCAAATGAAGATCTATCCATGTTTCTTCTGGGAATAAACGCTTTAGATCTTTCTCTGTTTGTTCAACGGATTTGCCGGTTGATAAACCCCAACGATAGGCTAAACGATGGATGTGAGTGTCTACGGCAAAGGCGGGCACTTCGAAAGCTTGAGACATGACTACTGAAGCAGTTTTATGTCCAACACCAGGGAGTTCTTCTAAAGCATCAAAGTCACAGGGGACTTGTCCCTTATGTTTCTCTACTAAAATACGCGACAACTCACTAATGGCTTTGGACTTTCTTGGCGAGAGTCCACAAGGTCTAATGATGGCCTTTATATCCTCTACATCCTTGTGCATCATATCCTGAGGATTATCTGCTAGTTCAAAGAGAGCAGGCGTAACTGTGTTAACACGTGCATCGGTACATTGAGCCGATAAAAGTACGGCTATGAGTAAAGTGTAGGGGTCTTTGTGGTCTAATGGGATAGGGGGCTTAGGGTAAAGTTTTTGCAGTATAGCGAGTATATCAGCGACTTTTTCGGATTTCTTCATTTGGCAAAGATAGGTAATTTTTCAATTATAGGTGCACGCCCACTAGCTTCAACAAAATCTCCAGAGAACTCGGGGTCTTTTAAATAATGATAACCAAGGCCAGCAATCATGGCGGCGTTGTCGGTGCAATATTTTGGTGGAGTAAGAATAAGTTCTTTGCCACTTTTGATGGCCATTTTATGGACACGGTCACGTATCGCACTATTACAGGCGACTCCACCGCAGAGCAATAGGGTTCTAGCTCCGTAACTTTCGGCTGCCATAATTAATTTTTTAGAGAGGACATCAACAATGGCATCTTGATACGAAGCTAATAAATCAGGTAAATCCTCATCGGGAACCACACCATCTTTCCAGTTCTTTTTAACCATATTCAAGAGTGAAGTTTTGACGCCAGAGAAAGAGAAGTTGAGTTTGTGTTCCTCGCTATAAGAGCGTGTTTTGGGAAGGAAGGAACGTGGGAATTGATATTTGTCTTTATTTCCCGTTTTTGCTAATCGATCAATGATGGGGCCACCTGGATAGGGAAGGCCAAGTATTTTTGCGGCTTTATCAAAAGCTTCGCCTGCAGCATCATCTATTGTCGCGCCCGCTAACTCACAGTCGCCGTTAGCTTTGATAATGAATAACTGAGTGTTTCCACCGGAGATTAGCAAAGCACAAATAGGGAAAGAGTTAAGATCTTCAAGAACATCTTGTCTTTCAATAAGTCCTCCATAAATGTGTGCGGCGAGGTGGTTTATCCCACAAACTTTCTTGCCCAAAGAGAGGGAGAGGCCGTTGGCAAAACCTGCGCCAACTAAGAGCGCGGGTAGTAGGCCAGGTTGTGCGGTGACCGCAATACCATCAATATCTTCTAATTGTAGATCTGCTTTTTCTAAAGCTTCATTGAGAGTGGGGCGAACATTGTTTAAATGTTCACGAGCAGCTAACTCGGGGATGACACCTCCATAGTTAGCGTGATCTTTAATCTGAGAAGATATGGCATTAGCCAAGACTTCGTGACCGTTTTTCACTAGTGAGACAGCGGTTTCATCACAACTGGACTCGACTCCTAGAATAATCATTTTTTTCCCTTAGTAATAATATATCTTGCAAGATATAAACAATTACTCATGTGTCAACAAACTTACTTATTTAGAAAAAAGAATAAAAAGTCGACTTAATACGTGAAGATTAGTTTTTAGCGAGTCGATATTTATTGACATTAGTCCTGCAAGCTTCTAGTGTTGCTGAGTCTAAAAAAATGCGGAATTACTGTGAACAAAACTTTAGCTTTTATTATTTTATTTTTATTTAATTTCTTTGCCTTCTCAGAAACGCCAGAATCTATGTGGCGCCATGCCTTTAAAGAGTTTGACCAAGCAGAGATTCACTTCAAGAAAGCAGAGTACTCAAAAGCTGACTCTGCTTATAGTACTGCTTTGGCACAATTTCTGAAAATATCTGTTGACTACCCAGACTGGGAAACGAGCTCTGTAAATTATCGTGCCAACGAATGTAAGGATAAGATTAGTGAGATTAAAAACCTTCAGACGGGCAAGGAGAAAACAACAAAAACAATTTCAGTTCAAAATGAAGATTTATTAAAAATTAGAGCCGAAAGAGATAAGTACGCGAAAGCGATGCTGAAGGTGTATAAGGAAAATAAGAAGAACATTCGTGAATTAGAAGTCACTAAAGCCCTTTTGAAAAGAGCTCAAATGTCTGCTGGGCACTCATCGCAAATGGATAGCGAACTTGAAAAAACTATTTTAGAGAAACGTAAATTAGAGCTTACTATCAAGGGTCTAGAAAAAGTATTGGAGGAAGCCAAGAATCAAAAAGCCAACTCTAGCAATCAGGAGATTAAAAAGCTCCAAGTAAAAATTGATGATATCTTATTAGCCTCTCAAAAGAAACAAAGAGAGTTGGAAGCAACAATAGAAAATAATAATAAGGACTTACTCGAAAAAAATAATTCATTGATGGATCAAAAACGCCTTTATGCTGAACTCAAAAAGATTTCATCCGATAGTGAAATCGAAAAGAAGAAATACCTAGATCAAATCAATAAACAAAACATTCAAATCACCAAACTTAATAAAGATTTAAATAGCCTTAAAAACACCACAATGAATTTGCGGAGTTCCTTGAGTATCGCGCAAAAATCAGCAAGTACCAGTGTTGATAGGGAGAAAACTACAAATGCAAAATTATTTAAACAAATCGAGGCACTTCAAACTAAAAACATTGGACTCGAAGGCGAAATTCAAACTCTTAAACAGAGAATGATAAAAAGTTCTGATGATACAGATAAAACCGTTCTAAAAAGTGAAATAGACAAAGTTAACAAAAGCTTAGATCTAGAACGTAAAAAATCCGCACAAATGAAGACTAAGCACGACAAAGACTTACTGGCACTCAAAAAAATAGCAGACAAGACAAAGACTGAGTACGCAGAGCTAGAAATTAAAGTTAATAATCTCAGTCTTGAAAATAAAAAACTTCTTGTGGAAACAAGCAAAGCACGTACAGAAAAAAATACCTTGGCATTGAAAAATACTCAGTTAAAAGAACAGCTTATTGAACGTGAAACTAGCTTTGTCAATCAACTGAAAACTAAGTCTGCTCAACAAGCTGAAGAAATCAAAAAACTTAATAAAGATTTAAAAGAAAAAAGTGACTTAAATAAAATTTATGAAGCGCGTTTAGATTCTTCTAACATAGCTATGGCGTCACTTAATGCAGAACTTAGTAAGTTAATGAAGACTTCGAGTGCAGCACCATCTAATAAAGAGAATGATGCAGAAAAATTAGAGTTAATCACGAAATTAGAATCTAGCGAAAAATTGAACAAAAAGTTGAATAAAGAAATTATTTCTTTACGACAACGCTTTATACGGTTAAATGCCATGAGTGGGCAGAAAGATGATGAAATCATTTCTCGTTACGTGAAGCTCAAAAAGGCTCATGAGGAGTTACAAAAAGATTTTAAAAATTTAGTTAATCGTATCCCTCAAGAAGGACAGGTAAATAAAGGCTTTACTGATGAATCTACAGAAAATATTACTAGAAAAGTAGAGACATTAATTTACGATGCCTATAAAGCCTCAAATGAAGGGAAACATCAAGTCGCACTTGGCCTTTACTCACAAGCATTAGAATTGGATAGCAAAAACCTAGATGCTTTGATGAGAACAGGTGTACTTTATTATCAGCTGGGACAACTTTCTGAAGCAGAGCGTTACCTAAATCAAGCATTTTACCAAAATCCTGATGATGCCAATATATTAATCCCTCTGGCCAAGTCTGTGTTAGATAAGGCCGATTATCACCTTGGGATATCTTTACTGAGTCGTGCAGTAGCACTCAAACCAGATAATGATGAACTTAGAGTGAACCTAGGTGTTGCTTTACAGGCTTTGGGCTGGGAAAAGGCCGCTCTAGCAGAAATGGAAAAAGCTTATGAGATCAATGATAAGAATGCGCAAACTGCACTGAACTTGGCTGTTCTATATTTATCGCAGACACCCAAAAAAGTCAATCAAGCAAAAATAATGTACGATAAAGCCTTGGCCATGGGAGCTAATAAATCTCCACTACTTGAAGAGCTCTTAAAATAATTAAACATTCAAGTGTTGTTACACTTTTGTAAGATTTTGTATATTTTTACACAAAAGGTAAAAATTGACTTAAACTAGTAGGTCGATGCGGTTGATTTTATGACAAAACTTTATATCTTACAGGACTTTTTAAATCTAAGACAATTCGAGGAGAAATAATGTCTGAATCAGCAACGCTAAACCTCGCGGGTAAAACCCTAAATCTACCCATTTTAGAGGGTACTGAAAACGAAAAAGCAATTGACATAAGCGCACTTCGCAAAGAAACAGGCTTTGTCACTTTTGACCCCGGTTACGGAAATACATGTCCGTCTAAAAGCTCAATTACTTTTTTAAATGGTGAAGCAGGTGCTTTGCGTTACCGTGGCTACACAATTGCAGAACTTTGTGACAAGCACACTTTCGAAGAAGCTTCTTACCTTACTCTATATGGTGAACTACCTACAAGTGAGCAGTTAGCTGAATTTACAGCTAATATCAATGAAAACTCCAAGATGCCAAAGCAACTAGAAAAAATCTTTGATGCTTACCCTGATTCAATTCATCCAATGGTAATGATCAACGTTTTAGTATCTTCACTTTCAGCTTACTACCCAGATTCAACAAGTATTTCTGATCCAGCTCAGGTTGAGAAAGCTACTCAGATTGCTCTTGGTCAGATGTTAACTTTTGTTGCTTTCGCTTACAGAAAGAGTATTGGCGCAAGCTTTGAATACCCAACTGAACCTTGTTCTGCGGCAGCTGGCTTATTAAAAATGATGTTCGGTAATGACTACGTAGTAGATCCTGACGTTGAAAAGGTAATTGATGAATTACTCATTCTTCACGTTGATCACGAGTTTAACTGTTCAACATCTACAGTTCGTTTAATCGGTTCATCACAAGCTAATTTATTCGCATCGATTTCTGGTGGTATTTCAGCTCTTTGGGGACCTTTACACGGTGGTGCTAACCAAGCTGTAGTTGAAATGCTTCAATACATCCACGAAAACGATATTGATCCACAAGAGTACCTAGAAAAAGTTAAGCGCAAAGAAGACGGTATTCGTCTAATGGGCTTTGGTCACCGCGTTTACAAAAACTATGATCCACGTGCACGTATCATCAAAAAGACTTGTGACCGCGTAATGGCGAAGCTAGGCCAAGAAGATCCATTACTTGCAATCGCACAAAAACTTGAAGCGGCAGCACTTTCTGATGAGTACTTCACAAGTAGAAAACTTTACCCTAACGTAGATTTCTACTCAGGTATTGTTTATAGAGCCATCAAAATTCCAACAGAGATGTTCACACCTTTATTTGCTTTAGGTCGTTTACCTGGTTGGATCGCTCACTGGAGAGAGCAAAACTCTGATCCAGGTGCTAGAATTGGTCGTCCTCGTCAAATCTACACAGGCGAGACACAGCGCTAATCTTTATTTAAAGATTCCCAAAAGGCCAGCTTAAAAGCTGGTCTTTTTTATTTTAAGGATGAGTGGTTTGCTCAACAAAAATCATTGTTAAACAAAAAAATAGCCTGTGCTTAACAGGCTATTAAATTTTTCTACTTAACTTTAAAGTAAGTTGAGAAAGTCAGGGATGCGACCTATGTAGTAGAGGTAACAAAGAAATACCATGATGCAAAAGAAAGTGTAGACAGCAAATCCGAGTCCACTATTTTGTCTTCTTATGGTTTTGTTAGCGGCTGCTGTATGCTGGACAGTCGCCTTATTGGCTTTGATGGCATTTTTCTTTTTCTCGGGAGTTTTAGTTTGCCTAGTAGGCTTGTCAGGGTTTTCACTATCAAGAGCTTTATCCAAGAGTGAAATGAGTTTCTCCCAGCTTTCGTAGCGATCTGCGGGGTCCTTAGCAGTCATTTTACCGATGATAGTTTGCATTTTATTAGAGAATTTTTTACCTGAAGACAGAGACTCCAAGCTTGGAATAGGGGAGGAAACTTGCATTTGCAAGACTTCTTGTGGAGTTCCTTGGTAAACTCTTTTTCCTGTCAAAGCATACATCATAACTAAACCTAAAGAGTACATGTCAGTTCGAAAATTCACTTCTTTCATGGTAGCTTGTTCGGGGCTCATGAAGTCAGGTGTACCATTGATATAACCCGAATCATCTATACCACCTTGCATTGCAAGGCCAAAGTCCATAACGAGGTAGCGACCCTTACTGTTATAACGAATGTTTTCTGGCTTAATATCACGGTGAATCATGTTGTGATCGTTCCATGCGTAAGAGAGTGCCTGAGCAATCTCTTTAGCTAACACTAGTGTTGCTGTTTCATTTAGAGTATGATCAGCAGTAACTACGTCGGATAGGTCTTGCCCATCAACATATTGCATGGTGATAAAGAAAATATTATTTTTACAGCCCGCATTATATGTCGTTACAATATTGGGGTGTTGTAATGCGGCAGAGTTTTGTACTTCTTTAATGAATAGATCTACAGTGCCTTCCGCGTGTAATTGATCGGGACTAATTGTTTTAAGAGCAACTTGTCGATTCATGAGTAAATGTTCTGCGAGGAACACAAAACCCATTGATCCCTTTCCTATAAACTCCTTGATGATATGATCATCAATAATATTACCAACCTCTAATTCATCCTGGAGCGGTATTTGAAACTCAGATGAACAACTTGGGCAATTAACTGCGTGACCGCATTCCGCGCTATCAGCAGCGAACATTTCTGCACATGCAGGGCATGATACTTTTATGAGCATATCCATTTCCAAATAAGTGTTTAAATCCGTATAAATTTTAGCACCATCTAACAAAAAAACTATTAAATTTGAATTCAATTTATTCTAAATCTAGAATAGCTAGTGCATAATTAATACAAAAACTGATTAAATTTTATGCTCTTTGAATGTTTAGATCTCATTATGTTTCGTAATAACGTGTCCCCATAATGGCACTACCTATGCGCAAAATATTCGATCCACTGGCAATAGCTTCTTCATAATCTCCCGACATCCCCATGCTTAGTTTTGCTTTTGAAGGAAAGAATTTTTCATATTTATCAGCCAGCTCTTTAAGTTCTTGGAATACAGATAAGTTTTCTTTTTTACTTGCACTCAATGGCCCCATAGTCATTAAGCCAACAAGTTTTACGTTTTTAAGTCCAGAGCACGTCACTATGAGTTTTTCTAAAGATAAAGAACTCACACCACTTTTTTGAATTTCTCCAGTTAGGTTGAGCTGTATAAAGATATTTATGACTTTGCCTTCTTCAGCAGCAATGCGGTCAATTCTTTGCGCTAAGGCAATATTATCAACAGAATGAATTGTTTGTACTACTTTAACTGCCTGACGTACTTTGTTAGATTGCAGTGGACCAATTAAATGCCAATGAATATCATCGGGTAAAACTTGTGATTTTTCAATCATTTCTTGAACGCGGTTTTCTGCAAATTGCCTCTGCCCGTGTTTATATAGAGCGTAAATTTTATCGGCGGGATGGTTTTTTGTTACCGTAAGGACTTGTACTTCAGAGCTGTCACGTTGGTGGTCTTTTGCACAAGTCGCAACATGATCAAGGATGTCATCATAGCGCTTGGGGATTTCTAGGTTGCTATTCATAGTCTCTAAAATATGTTTAACCATATAACAAGAATTTTCTGCAACTAATGGCAGCAAGCTATTAAAGTCACAAGCAGCATTTCCATCTGCGCGGTCTGAAATTGTACGAATAACTAAAAAAGGAATTTTATGTCTAGAGGCAACAAAGGCTAAAGCCGCACCTTCCATTTCCACTGCATCACCAGCTAATTCTTCAGTAAAGTAGGGTTTTACATGCTCATGAGTAATAAACTGATCACCCGTTAGGATACGCCCCTTGAAAATCTTATGTTCATCCGTTGTAAAACTTTCGGCGAGTTGAGTTAAAAATTGACAAGAATGAAAGATTTTTTCATTGGTATACGGTATCTCGCCACGTTCAAATCCTAGAGCATTTAATTCTAGATCATGCTGAATGAATTCAGTACCGATGACAACATCGCCCGTATCATAGCTCTCGTTTAATGCTCCAGCGACGCCAGTAAAAATAAAATAATCAGGCTGCCAAGTATCAGCAATATGTTGGACTAACATCGCAGCCTGGACTTTGCCAATGCCAGAAAGACTTAATAAGCATTTTATATTTTTATACGAACCTTCTTGGTATTGAAAAGGACCATTAGAGATATCATTAAGGTCAGTGAATTGCGGTCTTAATTTTTCTAATTCTTCTGGTAAGGCACCTATTATGGCAATGCGTACTTGCTCGAGAGACATGGATCATTCCTATAATTTATTTTTTCGATATTATAACCTCATTTCCACATAGCGAAAAAGCATAAAAATTATTAGTTCAACTTTATCCTTTACATTGTTTATTTGGTGAAAGGAAATTGATTTCTGTGATTACTTTAGATTTAACAGTTTTTTGTGTCTTATAAGTAGGCAAGATAGGCTGAGGCTATAGTTTTTAAGACAGTTAATTTAATTAAACAATGGAAAAAGATAATGAGTCATTACGAAAAGATTTGGTGGTTAGAAGATAATAAAATCGGTGGAATGCCTAAGCCACCAGTTGAAGAAATAGCTAATCTAAAAAAATCTGGATTAGGGGCAATAGCTTCATTTTTGGAAGGTCAAGATAATTTAGAAGAATACAGAGAAAATGGCATTGAGTTCTTTTGGTCTCCAATTGTAGATGACGAAGCACCAACAAAGGAGCAGGTTGCAGAATTTGTTAAGTTTGTGGAAAAGACTCTGGAGCAAGGCTTATCACTTGCGGTTCACTGCAAGGGAGGAAATGGACGTGCGGGAACCATGTTAGCGGCATATTACATGTCTAAAGGCAAAAGTTCCGAGGAAGTACTGAAGTTCATGAGAGGCATCAACCCACGAGCAGTTGCCACAGAAGTACAAGAGCAGTTTTTGAATAGCTTGAACTAAGACCTAGTAAAAATGATTTCTTTTCTATACAAAAAAGATATAGCCGTTTTTGGACCTCACAAAAACTGCATGCTTGGGTCATCTTTGGCTATAGAAAAGGATATTCAGCAAAGTAGTAAACTCCCAAAGAATTATCAGCTGATTCCAACTTTCAGCGATAGTCATGAAGCCTATGTTTCTATGCCTAAAGTCAATGAACATGGAAGTTTTCCTGTGCGTCAACGTACGAGTTTCCCTAGATTAATTGATTATGATTTTTATGGTACAGGGGAACAGTTGGGGAAACTGAGGAAAAATGACTCTGTCATTCCCGTATATAATCGCGATAACTTTATGTATGAACAGGGGGATAACCTATATCAATCTCACCCTTGGGTTTTAGCTGTAGGTCCCTGTGGGAAAAGCTATGGCTTTTTAGCTGACACCAGCTATCGCGGCGAGATTGATTTGCGGAATCAGCAAATATGTTTTGAGTTTGAAGGCGAGGGTCATAGAGTTCTTGTTTTGGAAGGAGAAAGTCCACAAAAAGTCCTTCGCTTATTATCTGAATTAATTGGCACTATAAGCCTCCCTCCAAAGTGGGCATTAGGCTATCAACAATGCCGTTACTCTTACATGAATGAGCAAGAGGCTAAATCTATTATAGATAATTTTCGCTCACGTCAATTACCCTGTGATGTCATTTGGTTTGATATTGATTACATGGACCAATTTAAAATTTTCACCTTCGATAAAAAGGCTTTCCCTCAGCCCAAACGAATGAATGATTATGCTCATCAAAACAACTTCAAAACAGTATGGATGGTGGATCCTGGAGTGAAACTAGAAGAGGGCTACCATATTTATGATGAATTACGCAAAAATTCTTACTATCTAAAACAAGAAAGTAATGACTCAGCAAGCCATGATATAAAAGTTTCACTTAAGGTCAGTTCTAACAAAGAGCAGATGGCTAATCTCATTGATGGCGATATGACCACTGTGTGGTCTGCAGAGCATAATGATGTAAAGCCGTCTATAATTTTGGATCTGAATTCATTAAGTGAAGTATTGAGTATTGATTTGTTTTGGCGACAAAATTTCCCTGCAGATTACAAAGTCCACATCTCAACAGATCAGCAACATTGGCAACTGTTTGCTCAAGGTAAAGACTTCATTTCAGCGGGTCATCATTGTTTGAAATCAAATAAACAAACTCAGTGTCGTTATATAAAAATTAGCTTTTTATCTCCAAAACAAACTTATGCCTTAGAGCAAATTATGCTTAATGGTGAGAGCTTTCATCCTCTTAAAGATATTGCGGAAGCAGACATGTATATTGGCAATGTATGGCCGGGTAGGTGTGCTTTTCCAGATTTCACTAGTCAAGCTTGCCAAGATTGGTGGAAGCAGCTTTACCCAGACTTTATTGCATGTGGAATTGATGGGGTATGGAATGATATGAATGAACCTGCTGTATTTGGTGGAGGTCCACTTATGACTATAGCAGATGAAGTTCAGCACGCTGGTGGGCTCAGGATTAATGATAAGGTTTTAGATCCAGGCCCCCACAATAAGTATCACAATGCTTATGGAATGCTCATGGCTAAAGCTACTCGTGAAGGAATGTTATTAGCTCAACCCAATAAACGTCCCTTTGTGCTCACTAGAGCTAATTACATAGGAGGTCAACGTTATGCGGCGACTTGGACTGGGGACAATAAGTCTACCATAAAGCATATGAAATTAGCCACGCCAATGTGCTTAAATTTAGGAATGTCAGGGCAGAGTTTTGTGGGTCCCGACCTCGGTGGTTTCGCAGGCGATGCTCGTGGGGATTTGTTTGCACAATGGATGGCAATTACGGTATTTTACCCATTCATGAGAGCCCACTCATCAAAAGGGACAAATAGAAAAGAACCATGGTCTTTTGGGACGAAAATAGAAGATTCTTGTAGGCGATCACTACAGCGACGTTACCGACTTTTGCCCTACTTATATACGCAATTTTACTTATCATCAACTATGGGGCAGCCCATCATGCAAGCGGCTTTTTTTGCGGATCTCGCAAATAAAGCACTGCGCCAAGAAGAAAATAAATTTCTATTAGGCAATGATCTACTCATTGTACCACCGTGGGATAAAACAAAACGTTTTCCGCGAGGCAATTGGGCTTTAGTGGAACTCTTAGGAGATGATTACGAAGATGAATTCCAGGTCAAAGTATATTTAAGAGAAGGGTGCATTTTAGCTTTGGGAAATAAAGCGACATACGCAGAAGAACAAAACCCTTATCAACTAGAGCTGATTATCAACCCAGATAAAAATGGTGAGGCTAATAGTTCTGTGTATATAGATTCTGGTGATGGGTGGTCTTATAAAGATGGTGATTATGATTTAATTTCAATCACTTATCAAAATGGGCAATTAGAAACACCTAATAAGAAAGTAGACTTATCTGTC
The DNA here is from genome assembly GCF_028745505.1 of Lentisphaera marina. Lineage (GTDB taxonomy): Bacteria > Verrucomicrobiota > Lentisphaeria > Lentisphaerales > Lentisphaeraceae > Lentisphaera > Lentisphaera marina. The sequence goes on from NZ_JAQZZL010000001.1 coordinate 1,945,655, forward strand.
CTCGATATTATCTCTTGATTCCTAAAAAAGATATTTGGTTTACCTGAACTTAATCACTTGGAATTAAATTGTTTACGGTACTCACGAGGAGTCATGCCTTTGATTTCCTGAAAGCGGCGATTGAAGTTAGAGAGGGTGTTGAAGCCTGAATCGTAGCAGATAGTGGAGACACTGTCTTTTGATTCTGTGAGTCGACGACAGGCCTGGGCAATTCTGAGCTCATTGACGTAATTTACGAAGGTTTTACCTGTGTTGCGCTTAAAAAAACGAGAGAAGGATTTAGGGCTCATCATACAGATTTCGGCAGCATCATCTAAACTGATGGTCTTTTCGAGGTTGTTGGAGATATGACGGGTTATGAGGTCAACCTTGTTGACGGTTTCTTTATTGAGACTTGGTGAGTAGAGCGGGCTCACCAATTTTTTTCTTTCTGAGCGTGGAGCCTTTGACATCAAATCAAGTATTTTTAAAAGTTCTGTGTAGCATTGAAAATCATTTAGTTCATTCATAGCAAGCATAATCTGATGAATTTTATTTCTTGATTTGCCGAAAAATTCAAATGACCTTGAGCAATCATTAAGGAACTTATTTATATGCATTAGTTCAGGCCTCTCGAAAAGTTTATCACCCATGGATTCTCGTGAGAATTGAAGTACTGCCATAGCTGGCCTATCAGGATCGTTTTCATTTGCTTCAAAGGGGTGAAGGGCATGAGGGAGGTTAGGTCCAGTTATGATAAGTGTGCCTGGTTGAAGTTCTCCAATATAATCGCCGTTAATATAATGACCTGTATTTTTTAGAGTTAGAAGAATATCGTACTCAGGATGATGGTGCCAAACAGGCCACATATTGGTATCTAATTTATAAATGAATGAACGTGTTTGTAAATCGCTGAGTATTTCAAGCTGTGCTTCCATAATTCTTCCTTTAATACAAAATCAACTGTAATATAAAGTGTTTGTTAATTGTAACGGGCAGTGTCCCAAATTTTCTGTAAATTCTGCTATAGCTCTACTTTAAGAGTTATGAATAGCTTCCAAGACTTCGCGAGAATGGGAACTTTCTCGTCGGAGCGAAATTGAGGAAGTTGTTTGTAACTCGGGGTAAAGAAGATGCAGAGTGGTGTTGCACCAAAACAACCCACAAGGAATTATTATGCACCACTCTACACACGAGAACAGTAGTGTCTTATTAGAAATGATCCACCAAGTCACAGAAAACGGCGAAAGCGGAATGCTTGAAGCTATGAGAGGATTACTAAATGAAGCGATGAAAGTAGAGAGAAGTAATTCTCTTGATGCTGCTCCATATGAACGCAATGAAAATCGCTTAGGGTATGCTAATGGCTATAAAAACAAAACCGTAAACACTCGACTTGGAGCAATGAAGCTTAACATTCCTCAAGTCAGAGGTGAAATCGATTTTTATCCAAGTTCTTTAGAAAAAGGCTTACGAAGTGAGCGAGCTTTGATGACAGCTATGGCCGAGAGTTATATTCAGGGAACTTCGACAAGAAAAGTCATGAAACTTCTAGAGAAAATGTGTGGTCTTTCCGTGAGTAAATCACAGGTGTCACGAGTTGTATCTGAGCTAGATGAAAGCTTAGAAAAGTGGCGTAACCGTCCTTTAGGGAAATATCATTACCTTTTGGTGGATGCGAGATACGAAAAAGTTAGAGTAGATAAGACTGTTCGAGATTGTGCTTTGTTAATTGCTTATGGGATAGATGAATCAGGAAAACGCTCAGTTTTAGGTACAAGTGTTTCTTTAAGTAAAGCTGAGGTTCATTGGAGAAACTTTTTCCTATCATTAAATGCTCGAGGACTTCATGGTCTTAAGATGATCACGAGCGACAGTCATTCGGGACTGAAAGCCGCTTTAACAACTGTCTTTGGGTCAATCCCATGGCAGAGGTGTCAATTTCATTTACAGCAGAATGCGGGGGCTTATGTGCCTAAGAAAGCGATGCGTTCAGAAGTTGCCCAAGACATTCGAGATATCTTTAATACCCCTTCAAAACAGGACGCCGAAAGACTTTTAAAGCTTACTTGCTTAAAGTATGAAAACAGTACTTCTCAATTATCTGAATGGATGGAATCCGCACTTCCTGAAGGCTTTTCTGTATTTGATTTAGATCGTTCTTGTTGGACAAAACTGAGAACCACCAATATGATTGAAAGACAGAATCGAGAAATTCTAAGGCGAACTAGAACCGTGTCTATTTTCCCAAATGAAGCTTCACTGCTTAGATTAGCATCCGCTATTCTTATGGAATTAGATGAAACCTGGATAGCTACAAAAAGAGTTTATCTGTCAGTTTAACTAAAATTGGTCAACACCAATTTACAGAAACAACGGGACTCTATCTTTTTTGCTAAATATTGTACGTTTTTTTACAAAAAAACATCATTGGCTTACAATACTTAATCCGTCCTGTAAATACATTTAGATATAAATAGAACTGAGGTTTCTTGTTACGGATACCTTTAGACCTTAAAATTTGTATCAACACTTAATTAGGATTTTTTATGAAAGCAACGCTGTTTAGTTTACTTATCTTGTTGTCTCATTGTCTGTACTCGAGAGGGGTACAAGCCGATCGAAAAACACCTTTAACACCAGAGCAGCAAAAAGCAGCGTTTAAGTTAGCCGATGGCTTTGTCATTGAGCTCGTTGCCTCAGAAGAAAATGGTATTATCAATCCCATAGATATGACCTTTGATGATAAAGGTCGTTTGTGGACACAAACCGCCAAGATGTATCCATTGGACCCTGTGACTGGGATTAATTTTGGCAAGGCAATGGCGATGATGAAAGATACTAAGCTTATTAACAATGATCCTCGCTTTAAGAAAATTAAAAAATTATACACCTTGGAAGAGCGTGGAGAAGATAGCATTCTCATAATTAAAGATCCCACCCAAAGGCTTAAAGGAGAAGCTCATAAATGGGCTGAAGGTTTAACGATTCCTCAAAGCATAATGCCTTATGAAAATGGTTGTTACGTAGCTCATGGTTCTGAATTATTTTTTCTAAGTGATGAAAACGGCGATGGTAAGCAGGACACAATGACACCTGTTTTGAGTGGCTTTGGATTCTTTGATACTCATACAATGTCTCATTCAATTGTTCGAGGACCTGGTGGCTGGATGAATTTTTCTCACGGTGCAATCAATTCAGGTGTGGTGAAAGCGGTAAAGTCCGGTCAGGAATTGGAAGTCACCTATAGTAAGAATGTGCGTTTTTCTACAGATGGAGAAAAAATTGAATTAGTTAATTGTCATAGAGATAATAATTGGGGCTACCAACTTCGTGCTAATGGTCAGTGGTACTCAACGTCTGCCAATGACGGAGGACAATCAGTTTTTCCATCGGAACCACAAAGTAGTATCTCTGGAATCGGTAATCAAAAAATCCGTTCTTATTCGCCATTCCAACCACCACTTCATTCTTTTCGTGTTGGTGGTACAGGGATATCCGGCTTAGCATTTTCCGAAGATGGAGAGAATGGCTTTCCTGCTGAATGGAAAGATGTTGCTATTCTTGCAAATCCAATTACAAGTTCCATTAACTGTGTTAAAATTGTTAGAAACCCAGATGGGTCAGTAGAATCAAAGCACCTAAGTGACCTTCTTAAGTCTGATGATAAATGGTTTCGCCCCGTAAATATAGAGTTTGGTCCAGATGGTTGCCTCTATATAGCCGATTGGTATAACAAAATTATTTCACATAATGAGTTATCTACCGATCACCCTGATCGCGATCGAAAGCACGGTCGTATTTGGAGAATTCGTCACAAGTCTCAAAAAGGCTTTGCTATTACAGATATGACGAAAGTTCCAAATCAACAATTAGTCAATCATTTGCTAAATGGAAAAACTTTATGGGAAAAGCGTGCCGCCTGGAGTCAAATTGAAGCTCGTAAGGCAAAAGAATTGGCACCGGAATTATCTAAGTTAGCCTTAGATACAAAGATAAATAAAAGCAGCCGTATTTTAGCTTTGTGGTCTCTGGAATCACTGAAACTTTTCGACAAAGCTTTAATGCAGAAGTGTATCAATGACCAAGATGGGGATGTCCGTAGAGAAACTATTCGTTCTTTAGCTTCATTTAATTTGGAAGCTAAAGTAGTAGGGCAGTTACTTTCTTCATCAATTGAAGATTCCAATGCTATGGTTCGCTCCCAGGCTTTAAGGACGCTTGATGAAATTAAGAAGGCAGATCAATCGACTATTCACTTACTACTTAAGGCCTGTAAAGAAGCGGCTCCTAATAATCGTATGGGTGGGAATTATGAACGTAATTTTGAACGCTTTCTAGCTCGTAAAGCTTTGGAGAACTATCCCGATGAATTAAAGAAGTTTTTGGCCAGTTCTGTAGCTGCAGATATAGCAGTTAGTAATGTTTTGTGGGGGATTCAGTCTTTGCCACAAAAAGACCTTAGTGAAGCCTTTGTGAAAATTTGGACTAAAGCTTCATCTGGAAAAATCGATGGCAATACTTTTGTGGCTATTAGCCATATTCTTAATAGCCCTGACGTGAGAAAAGTGGTCACTCCAACTTTTAATACTCGTCAAAAAGAATTCTTCGAATTGGCTATTGAAAACATCGATCAAATCAACATTCCTAATATCACGAGCTTTTATATTCAAGACATAGAGGAAAAACTCAAATCGGATTCACTTCTTCAAAGAAGTCGAGCTCTTGATGATATTCTGATATTAAAATCGCCTCATCACAATGCAACTATACTTAAAATTCTTCAGGGAGAAGATAATGGAGATAATAAAGACAAACTCCTTCAAGCACTCGGTCACAGCGACCATTTGAAGTTTGATGATTATCGTCAGCTATTTTATCAGGATGAGTTTAATTTTTCGCAGAAACTTTCGATAATGACGACTTACGCTATTAAAAATCAAAAGTTAGCAATGAAGGATTGTAAAAAATGGATGTCTCATTTGAATGAAAGTCAAAAGCGTCAGTTAGTTCAGCGCTTATCTCCTTCAATACAGGGGAGCAGAATATTGAGTGAGCTGTGGGAGATATCCTATATAAACACCTCACACTGGGACTATAAATCTGCTCAATTAGTTATGAGGTTTAATCAAAGAGACTGGCGGGCCAAGGAAATATTTGCTGCTATTAATAAGATTCATAATAAAGAGATTCATAAGCAGAAAATACAGGTCGAAAAATTGGTGCACGTTCTACCAAAAATGAAGGGGGATGCACGAGTAGGTAAAGCCATATTTCAAAGCTGCCTAGCTTGCCACAAAGTGGGAAGTAAAGGACAGACCATTGCACCGCCTTTAGATGGTTCGGCTAATCGGCAGCTTGAGCATTTGCTTACAGCAATTGTAAAACCAGATGAGGCAATTGAAGGCGTGTACGGGCTCTATTATGTTGTTCGCAAAGATGGATTATACAGAGAAGGTTACTTAGCTAAGAAGGGTGAGCATGGCTTTACTCTTGCCATGATGGGAGGGGAGAAAGTCTTCATACCTAAAGCGTATATTATGTCTCATGGATCAATTCCCAAAAAATCATTTATGCCTACTGGCTTTGGCGAAATGTCCAAGCAAGCCATGGCTGATTTAGTCACTTATATAAAAACACTTAAGTAAAGGAAATGGGATGATGACATTAATATTAAATACACTACTTATACTTTCTTTTTGTACTTTAAATGCATCTGAGCAATCATTATTTGATGGTAAATCTTTAGATGGTTGGGTTCCTGTTAATAAGAATAATGCCAAGTATTGGTCGGTAATTGATGGTGTGATTACTGCAAGTAATAATGGTAAAAAGATGCCTGTTAATACCTATCTTGCAACAGAAAAAATGTATCAGAACTTCGAGTTTAAATGTAAGTTTCGTTTGAGTGGAGATCACAAAACGGGCTTGATAAACAGTGGTATTCAGTATCGTTCACTCATGAAGCGCGTCCAAGGTAAGAATGACGTACATAAAATCATTGGTTATCAGGCTGATATAGGCAAAGGCTGGTGGGGAGGTATTTACGACGAACATCGCCGAGGTCTTTTAGGAAAAGGCAATACCAAAGAACTCTTCAAAAACTTTAAAGAAGATGCCTGGAATGAATACATCATTAGATGTGTTGGCAACAAGCATGAACTTTTTATTAATGGTCACAAAACGATTGAGTATATTGAAAAAGACTCAAACATAGAGAGCTACGGTGTTATAGCTTTACAACTGCATAGCGGTGGAATAGCGAAGATGGAGTACAAAGATATTAGCATAAAAAAACTGCCTCCCAGCGACATGAGTCTACCACTTTTTCTTGGGCCTCAAGAAACTGAAATTAATGGTAAAACTTTAGCACGTCGTGGAAATATGATCGTTTCCTGGAATAAGACAAATGAGTTTTTGGAATGGAAAATTCCAGGATATTTTAAGAGTGGTCACTACAAAATTATTTTCCACTACATGAATGATAAAAATCGTCAGGGTTCGGAAATGAAGTTCACAGGTGGGCTGCAAGAAAAAGTTTTTCTAACAAAAAGTCAACGAAGCAAATGGGGGCCTGAACAAGAAGAACTTGGTGTTTTTTTACTTCAGCCAGGCAATAGGCTTCAACTCTTCTGTACAAAGTTGAAAGCAGACTGGGCACTGGATTTTTTGCGTTTGGAATTCATCTCAGTCAATAAGGGCGAAACTTCTAAACTTACTTTTTCTATTCATGATACAAAAATTCATGGTCAAACTCTTAAAAGAGCGAGAGGGATGATTGTATCCTGGAATAAAACAAATGAGTATCTCGAATGGGTCTACCCCGAGTCATTTAAGAAAGGCTCTTACAAGATCACCTTGAAGTATATGTGTGATAAAAACCGTCAGGGTTCGGATATGGTGTTTAGCGTTGGCTCACAATCCCTTGAATTTAAAACAGAGAGCGCCCGAGATCAATGGGGAGAAGGACTTAAGAGTTTAGGTAAATTTCAACTGAATCCTGGAGACAAAATACAGCTGCGTTGCAAAAAACTCAAAGCCGATTGGGTACTCGATTTTCTCAAGCTTGAGCTGCAATTCAAGCCATTAATTAGGATATGATAAATGAATAAATTAGGATATGATAAATGAATAAATTAAAAAAGTTCACACTCATTGAATTGTTAGTTGTTGTTGCCATTATTGGCATATTACTTTCGTTGGTTTTGCCTGCTTTAGGGAAAGCTAGAAAAAAAGCCTTTCAAGCCCAATGTTTGAATAATCAGAAACAATTACTTAATGCACAAGCCAATTTTCTCACTGACTCAGAATATTTTCAAACTGCATGGCATAATGGTCACCTGCCTGAGGTGGAACGCCCCGCAGGTATGACCGCAGATGCTAAGATTCATGTTTGGTTATGGGCAGTATATCCCTATTTCATCAACAATGGTGATATGTCCAACTTTCATAGTGATACCCTGTTTTGTCCTTCACGTGAAAACGGAGAAAGCTTACATAGTAATTATGGCTGGAACTGGATGGGGGAAAATGAAGATACAGTGTGGGACGGCATGGGACTTTCGTATAATGGTCAATATAATCGTGGTGCGGCTGTGGCCGTAAGTGATGTAGGGAAACCGTCTAATACTATTTTGTTAAGCCCATCTTGGTCTAGAGCTCCAGCTGGTAACCTTGATGACTGGGTGGCGGTTCCGAGAGACAAGCTAAATGACACTCCAAGTACAGGCGGAAGCTTCACACCCCATAAAGGTGATAGTTCTGCTAATATAGCTTTTATCGATGGTTCGGCTCGTAGCTATACAGTAGAAAACCTTAGTTCAGATGAGACTTTGTGGAATAGAGATAAATGAAATTATAGAGAAAAAGCTATAATAATACTTCAGCTTAAACTGTCGTTATTTTACATAAATGTGTATGTATTGAACAATATTTTTAGTCCTAAACATGGTACACTGAGTAAAAGTTTTACTTAAATGTGAGTTTTTAAGGACTTTCTTACTCGCAAAATTTTACATATTATTTTCAAATTAGATAGAAGAAGGAGTTTTAAATGCCAAATCCATGGACTGGACAGGGGAATCCCTACACAAGAACTGAAGTGCTTGAACGTTTACATGATACACTGGGACGCAATGAACCCATTATTGTAGGTGGAGCAGGTACTGGCATTAGTGCCAAATTTATTGAAAAGGGTGGTGCGGACCTCATAATTATTTATGCATCTGGGCGTTTTCGTATGGCTGGTCACGGCTCGATTGCGGGCATGATGGGCTATGGTGATGCTAATGCCATTGCGATGGATATTGGAGAGTATGAAGTTCTTCCGGTAGTGAATGAGATTCCTGTGATTTGCGGTGTTCATGCTTCTGATCCCAGAAGGCGTATGTGGCACTGGCTCGGTAAAGTAAAAGATATGGGTTTTTCAGGTATTAATAACTTCCCAACTCACACGATTATTGATGGCAACTTTAGGACCTCCCTAGAAGAAACAGGTATGGGTGTTCAAAAGGAAATTGACTGTGTAGCGCTAGCTCGAAAAATGGACATGTTTACCATTACTTATGTCGCAACAGCAGAAGAAGCGAAAAAGATGGCTGAGGCTGGTGCCGATGTTATTATAGCCCACGTAGGTTGTACTGTTGGCGGTTCTATTGGTGTAGATACTGCAGCCGATTCCCTCGACTATGCTGCACAGCGAACACAAGCCATCATTGATGGTGCAAAATCGGTGCGAGATGATGTGATTTTTCTTAGTCATGGTGGCCCAATTGCGACTCCCGCAGATGCCGCATACATCAATGAAAAAACAGACACAGTGGGGTTTGTCGGTGCCTCGAGTATTGAGCGCTTGGCTGTTGAAACGGCGATCACAAATCTAACTAAAGAATTTAAATCAATTCCCGTTAAATAAGACAAGGAAAACATTATGGCAAAAGTAAGACATTTAGGTTTTTTTAAATTTAAACCAGAAGTTACTCAAGAAACTCTCGACGAGTCTTTTGAGTCTTTCTTAAAGATGCAGGAAGATATACCGGGCGTTATTAGGATTGAATATGGTGAACACAATTCTGATGAAGGTTTGGATGATGGCTTTACCCATTCTTTTTTAATGACTTTCGAGTCAAAAGAGGCCCGAGATACATACCTTACTCACCCAAAGCATTTGGAAAGAGTTGAGATCTTTCAAGCACTTCTGGAACGTGTCATTGTTATGGATTTTACTGTTGATCCAAAAAAATCTATTGGTGAAACTGGGCACGTTCACTTTTGATATAAGTCATTAGACGTAGATATTTTTAAATTAAAAAAATGGTAAAGAGCCAAAATCTCTCCAATTAATAAAGGTAATAAATCATGGCGACTATAGCAGTTTTAGGGACATTAGATTCCAAAGGTTTCGAGCACGAATACGTGGCAAATATCATCCGTAAACGCGGTCATAAGGTAAAGTTTATTGACTTGGGTACGGGCGGTCCTGCTCAAATTCAACCGGACTATAGTCGTTTTGATGTGGCAGAATCTGCAGGCCTTAATTTACAGGAATTCATGGACAGGAAGGATCGCGGAGAATGTGTAGTCGCCATGTCTAAAGCTGCCCCCGTTTTCTTAGCGAAGCTCGTTGAAGACAAAGTGATTGATGGTGTTATTTCCCTAGGTGGCGGCGGAGGGACAGCTCTCGCCACTTCCGCCATGCGAGCACTTCCCATCGGTTTTCCTAAGCTTATGGTATCCACACTCGCCAGTGGTAATACCGAGCACTATCTAGGTACGAAAGATATTGCTATGATGCCAAGTATTGTAGATGTTGCTGGCTTAAACAGTATTTCTAAAATGATTTTTTCACGTGCCGCAGGTTCTATCTGTGGTATGGTTGAAGCTGAAATTGAAGCAAATGAAAATAGCAAGCCACTAATTGTGGCGTCTATGTTTGGAAACACAACTGAATGTATCAATATCGCTTCTAAAGTCCTCGAAGATGCAGGTTATGAAGTTCTCGTTTTTCACGCTACAGGCACTGGTGGTCGTACAATGGAAGACCTTATTAACACAGGTATGGTCACTGGAGTTCTTGACGTAACTACCACAGAGTGGGCTGATGAACTCCTTGGCGCCACACTTTCTGCCGGACCAACACGTCTTGATGCAATGACTAAAGCAAAAGTTCCAGCTGTTGTTGCTCCAGGTTGTTTAGATATGGCGAATTATGGTGAACTTGAAACTTTACCGGAAGAATTTAAAGACCGCAATATTTATATCCACAACCCGCAGGTGACTCTGCTTAGAACAAATGCAGATGAATGTGCTAAACTCGGTGAAATTCTTGCTGAAAAGTCAAATGCGAATTCAGCACCAACTAGCATTCTTTTACCAACAAAAGGCATTAGTGTTATTTGTCAGGAAGGTCAGTCTTTCTATGATAAAGAAGCCGATGATGCCTTATTTGATGCGATTCGTGCAAATGCTGAAGTAGAAGTTCTTGATTATGAGGTGGATATCAACTCTGAAGTTTTTGCTAAAGCTGCAGCTCATAAACTGCTTGAGCTTATAAATAATTAGTGATTTGAATTTAGCTGTTTAATAAATTTACCATAAACTCAGTATTTTATAAACTGAATAAGAATTTTTTAGCTATTATTTAAAATTGATAATCTGTGTTAAATAGTAGTATTATTGATGAATTGTTTGTAAATTGAATTTGAATCTGTAGACCTAGATTTTAATTATATTTATAAATATCAAAGTTGGAATTCAATTTTTATGGCTCGCCAAACATCGGATATAGAAAATTGTGTATTATCACAAAGCTTTCTCAGTCTATTTGAGGACATCAAGAATGTTTTATTTTTTGTGAAAGACAAAGAAGGAGCGCTTGTTCACGGTAATTTGCGATTAGCAAAACATATGGGCTTTTCTCATCCAGATGAAATTATCGGTAAAACCGATTTTGATATATTTCCTGTAGAAATGGCTCAAGGCTTCCGTAATGATGATGCTATGGTGCTTGAGTCAGGAGAAGAAAAAAAGAGTATTATTGAACTATTTCCCAATTATCTTGGCGACCCTTCTTGGTTTAGTACTCACAAAATCCCTTTATTTGACCGCAAAGGAAAAGTTTGGGGACTGTGCGGTATTTTACAAAGGTATGAAGATTCTTTAAAGCTTATGCGTCCTTTTGATGACATTCAATCAGCAGTTGATTATATTAATGATCATTTTAAGGAGAAAATAAGTAATATTGAGCTAGCGCAAATGACTGGTATGTCTGTACGTCAGTTCGAGCGTAGGTTCAAAAATGTTTTTTCTACGACGCCTCACAAATACGCTATCAAACTTCGAATATTTAAAGCCTGTGAATCTCTAATAAACAAGAATGTCACTATTGCTGAGCTCGCATTGGAGCTTGGCTTTTATGATCAAAGTGCGTTTTCCAACACTTTTAAAAAGCATGTCGGACTTTCTCCATTGCAGTACGTTTCTAAAAATCGTAAATAAGTTAACTTTACAAAAGTACACTTGAACTTGGCAAAGCGATTATATTTTTACTTGTCTAGATTACAACTGTACTGCTACTGGCTAATATAAAAAGCAGGGTGTTTGCCGTTATTTTGCATAAAAACGTTCTTCTTTAACTATTTTTTCCCTTGATGAGTTCATATATTTAAGTGATTTTATTACTTAAATTCGGAGAATAGAATGAAGTTGTTCCTGTTATTGATATCAATATTTCTTAGTACGATTTTAGCTGATGTTAAAAATGTGCATATCATCTACGGTAAATCGAGCCATGGTAAAGATGCTCATAATAATACTGAGGTAGCTAAATTGATTAAGTATAAACTTGAGCGATCTAAGTATACTGACAAGTTTAACGTGACAATGAGTTTTCATTATCCTAAAGATGAATCATTAGTCGAAAATGCAGATTTACTTATTCTTTCCTGTGATGGTGGTGATCGTCATGCCCTCGCAGTAAAAAATGACCTTACGAGAGACACAAAAAAAATTGATGCGATAATGAAGAAAAAGAAGACGGGGCTCATAGTTATTCACTGGGCAACCGATGCTCCCTCAGAGGGAATGGGGAAATATCACACAGAAAATGATGCTATGTTTATTGACTGGATTGGCGCCGTCTATTGCTGGGGCTGTGATCACAAAAAGCATTTACCCTGCAAAAGCTGGACATTAAAGCCTGTGCCCCTGAAAGTAAAAACTAATAAAGATCACCCTATAGCTAATGGGGTGGATCCTGAGTTTGATTTTATGGATGAAGTCTACCTCAATTTCTTCACTCCGGGAGCGGATTCAAGAAATCCAAAAACTGATAAAGTGACCTACATCCATAAAGCTTTGACCCCGAGACATAAGTCTGACATCAAAAATAAAGAAAAGTGGACTGAACAATCTTTCTACTGGTGCTTTACTCGTGAAAATGAAGGTAGATCCGTTGCTATGACATCGGCCCATTACTATAAAACATGGACTGATCGAAATTTTTTTCAGACTTTTAGCAATAGCATCTTTTGGACTTTAAATATGGAGATTTGCAAAGAAGGGGTTGATATTCCTACTCCTACACAAATGGAACTCGATCAAATGAGAAAATAAAATTTTAGTCGTATGCGTATAGGTCGTTATCAACTTAAATATCTTATTTAAAGTTGTTTATGGTTATTTTAATTTGTTTATAGTAATAATGGAAAAAAAAATGTTTTATAAGATAAATACTTTAATATTAATTTGCTTTTTACTGAGTTTTAAACTTTCTGCAAATTCGGAAAAACCCAATATAATTCTGATTAATGCGGATGATTTGGGCTATGGTGACTTGAGTTGTTATGGTGCAATAAAAGTTCAGACGCCAAATATTGATGATTTAGCTAAAAAAGGTCGTCGTTATACAGATGCTCATTCACCTTCTGCAGTTTGTTCACCATCCAGGTATGGCCTTCTTACTGGAAAATATCCCATCAGAAAAAATTTCTGGGGCCCTACGCCCAATACTCAGGCGCTGACTATTGAACGAGATCAGGAAAATATTGCCAGTTTAATGAAAAAGGCGGGCTATGCAACAGCGGTGATTGGAAAATGGCATTTAGGTTTTGGAGAGAAACGCTGCGACTGGAATAAGCCATTGAAGCCAGGGCCATTGGAAATTGGTTTTGATTATTATTTTGGAATGCCCACAGTCAATAGTGGTTCACCTTATGTCTATGTGGAAAATCACTCTGTAGTGGACTATGATCCCAAGGATCCTTTTGTAAAAGGTAAGCCAAAGACTCAAAAATGGCCTGAAAAGGGGATGGGTAATATAGGAGGTGCAGAAAAAGCTCACTTACTATATAGAGATGAGTATGTAGGAACAACTTTTGCTGAAAAAGCAGTAGGCTGGATTAGAAAGCATAAGTCAGAGAAAGCAGATCAACCTTTCTTTATGTATCTGGCAACGACTAATATTCATCACCCATTCACACCACATCCGCAATTTCAGGGAACGAGTCAATGTGGTATATATGGAGACTTCATCCACGAGCTTGATTGGATTGTGGGTCAAGTGACTCAAACTCTAGATGAATTGCAGTTAGATAATACCTTGATCGTTTTTACGAGTGATAATGGTGGAATGCTCAATCAGGGTGGTCAGCAAGCCTGGAAAGCAGGGCATAGAATTAATGGTAATCTCTTAGGTATTAAGTTTGGTGCTTGGGAAGGTGGTCACCGTGTACCATTTATCGTTAAGTGGCCTGGTAAAGTACCAGCTGGAACGGTGTCTGATACTTTAATAAGTCAGCTCGATTTATTTGTTACTTTTGCGGAGATCACAGGAGTAACAATCCCTGAAGGTAATAAACATGATAGTATTAATCAACTTCAAGAACTTCGCGGTGAGTCCACGAAACCATTACGAAATGAGCTTCTCATATGCCCCAATAGTCCAAAACATTTATCGATTCGAAAAGGAACTTGGGTTTATATTCCTCATCAAGATGAAGGAGGCTTTCAAGGAAAAAAGATTGGAGAGCATTTACTAGGTGGAGCCGCTGCCCATAAATTGACCAAACAGATTAATAGTGATGTAGAGAATGGCAAAGTAAAAACTGATGCGTCAAAGGCTCAACTCTACAATTTAAAAGAAGACCCTTATCAATCACGTAATGTTCATGATGACTACCCTGAAAAAGTTCAGGAATTGAAAGCTTTACTCAATAAATGGAAAGGTGAAATTCCGAGTACCCCAAGACTTGGCTGGATTAACCTCAAACAAAAATAAGTTTTGCAAAAAATTTTAATGCTTGAGTCCAAAAAGGAAGTTTGTTTGCGTTAAACATTTAAATGGGCCCCGATTTGAGCTAAACTAAGCATGAGTCAAGGAGACTTGTTGATAATAATGAGGTAGTAAAAGTTTATGAATCAGACGCGGCAGACTTTAATAGAGCGTTTACGTGATAAGCATGATGAGGAGTCTTGGCAGACTTTTACCGATATCTATCAACGCTATATCTACGTAGTTATTCGGCGCATGAATGTAAGTCATTCGGAGACGGAGGATTTAGTTCAGGAAATTCTTTTTAAGGTTTGGAATAAACTGCCTGAATTTAACTACAATCCGGATAAAGCGCGTTTTCGAACCTGGCTGAGTACAGTTATCAAAAATAGGGTGGTGACTTATATAAGATCAGCTCAAAGCCATGCAAATAAAATTGACAAGGCTTCTATGGAGCCGGTACAAGCTTATTCAGAACACGATATGGATGAGATTATGCAGAAGGAATGGGAAAGTTATATCACCAACATGGCGATGAATCGAATTAAGCAGAACTTTCCGGGGCAGGCTATAGAGGTATTTGAAATGACTCTTGAGGGCAAAAGTGTGAGTGACATTGCTCAGGAATTGGGGCTTAAGGAAAATAGTGTTTATAAGTCCAAAAACCGAGTGAAGGCGCGCTTGATAGAAGAAGTTAAGGTTTTACGTCAGGACTTGGAGTAAGCCTAGGAGATTTTTTATAAAATTCCTTGAAATCAAAATCATTAATCTCTTCGACTGATAAGCTTGTGTTTTTATCCTTATCAGCAATAAAATGAAAAGCTCTTAATTCGCGTTCTCCATAAGCATTGGACGAATTTAGTAGTTCACTTAAAGAGAGTTCACCACTTTTATCTAAGTCCACGGCTTCGAAAGATTGGAGCAGCCTTTTAACTGCCTGCTCAACCTTCTTAGTACTTTGGATATTGTCACTGAAATTAATCTTAAAGGGCCATTTTCCTCGAGTGATTTTCCCCTGGTTGGGTGATAGGGTGATTTCTTTGAGTTCTTTGATTTTAAGAAGTGGTCTAAGGTCCATGACGGGAGTGTGACTCAAGTCAATGCTCTCAAGTTCAAGTTCGCTTAATTGGTTGAGGTTACTGAAATTTGTATTACTCAAATTAAGTTGCTTTAGATTGAGGAACTTAAGTAGGTTAAAGCTCTTCGAGTCAGGGACTAAATCACTATCCAAATTAAATAAACTGGAGTTATTCGAAAGGTCTAATTCATTGTTTAGATAATGAAAATTCAGCTTTGTTGTTTTGTTTCTTTTTGCCAGGTAGAACTCTACCACCTGACTATGCTCACTAAGTGGTCGTACCTGACCATCGTAAATAAAAAAAAAGCTCAAAACCAGCTTGGAAAGTTCTCCAAAGTCTGTGAGTAGTTCCAGGGTTTTATCTATTGGTAAGAGACCTTGGTGACCTGAATACTTTAAACATATTTTCTGTACTTCTCGAACGTCATTATCCAAATTAGATTTCTCAAAAGCGTCGTACGCTTTATCGAATTCATGGCCAATAAAATGTGAGTAGCCTTTGACCAGCCAGGCTTCCGAATTTTCCGGGTGCTGACTTACTGCGTAATCGAGATATTCAATTGATCTTTTCAAATCAAAGCCATGAGTATTGTTCTTTGTAGATTCGACCAGTAAGGCTGAAAAATGACGAGCAATTTCTTCTTTGTCCTGCTGTTCTTTTTCAGCTTTGAGTTTTTGATTAAGAACAATTCGTTTGCCTCGTTGAATGTCATAGATGTAATTGACTGTGATGGTACCGGTGATTATTATGAATAAAGCTATCAAAGAGCAAGTTAATTTATTTCGTTTACAAACGAGTTGCATTTGTTTGAGGAACCCGGCGTTTTCAGCACTGGTGGCAAAGCCCTTTCTAAATTTGTCCACATCTTTCTGGAGTTCTAAAACGGAAGTGTAGCGATCATTAGGGCTGGGCCTAAGGGATTTTTCATAAACAGACTTAATGCCCACAGCTAAATTTTGATCAGCTTGAAGGATATTGCCATCAACAGTGTTTTTGATAATTTCGCTGGTGCTCTTTCCGGTAAAAGGCATGTGGCCATTAAGTAGTGTATAAAGTAGCGCTCCCAAAGAGAAAATATCTGATTGAACAGTTTTTTTATTATCTATCCTTTCTGGTGCCATGTAGCCCGGTGTTCCACGGAAATAACCATGCATAGTTTGATCATTTTCCAGGTTCATTTTTTCAAGGCGGTAATCCTCTAATTGAATATCGTCGGAGTACATGATGTGAGCCAGTCCCCAGTCACAGACAATAACCTCGCCATAGGGTCCGAGCCTCACATTATCAGGTTTTATATCTAGATGTAAGATGTTTTTTGAGTGAGCGTAAGCAATAGCATCACATATTTTATTAAAAACATCCAGTTTTTGGTAGAGTGGCCATTCATTATAAGATTCGCTCTTTATATGTTCCTCAAGTGACTGGCCCTCAATCAACTCCATACTGAACCAGGGGTAGTCATCGTAGGCGATATCGTAAATGCGGATGATGTTTGGGTGCTGGAGTGAAGCCGTTAAACGGGCTTCGCGAAGAAAGCTTTCTACGGCTTTTGGGTCTGAGCTATTTTTTAGTTTTGCTTTGGCCACCTTGCGGCCACTGGGCAGGTCCTGGACTTCAAAAATTTCCTTCATGCTGCCGGAGCTAACGGGCTTTTCCTCAGCAAATTTGGAGTCAAGTTTTTTGAGTTCATCCTGGATGGGAAATAAATGATCTTTTGAGTCCGGCTCATCAGTTTCATCGCTTTCATAAAAACTCGAGAGATTTGGGTTCATGGAATCAAAAAAGTCTTTGTCATCATTCATGATAATGGAACCATTTTTCTCTCTTAATTTTATTATGAATTAAAATACTTAAATACTACTTCCTAATTCTATATCCCAAGTTTAGATAATTCCATTTTACTGGGGCTTAGTTCTTTAATTCACGGATTAAAAAGCTATCTGCGCTATCGTCTCCAGGCTTGTCGTCAATACCTAAAGCCTGAGCATGGCATTGATGCTTTAAGCCTACTTCCAGTGCTCTATCCTTTAATGCTTTCACGTGGAGAGGGTGGTGATTTACGTGATTTTGATCATTGATATCCACTTTCCCACCGCGCATTGCGTTTTTAGCATAGAGAGGCGGATCATCTTTACTGATATGAATTAAAAGATCAGCATCCTCAATGCGGCGCTGGCCTTTTTTTGTCTTCAGTTCATCGACTTTGACTCCATAAAAATCGGCTAAAATGATTTCAGTTCCCGGCTGAGGTTTTGTGTCAAAAAGAGTCGACCATTTGCTAAAATTATAAGTACATTGAGTCGCCGTGACCGCCACAGCGGAAACTCTAGTAGATTCTCGCATGATTGGGTCACTATGGTCGGGGTCGGCCATGTCGTCTTTATACCCAAGCCAGAGGGAGGTGCCTGCGCCTGCACTTCCTCCAAGTAAGGCAAATTTTGATCTATCTAGGTTCCACTCTTGTGCTTTGCTACTTATAAACTGCAGAGCGCGCTTACTATCATTAAAACAACCAAAAACCCCATCGTCAGACTGGGGCAGAAAACGGTAGTTTATGGCAGCAAAGGAGACTCCTACTTTTAAGTAATTATCACGGTAACGAATTCCCTTTTTTTTGTCGCCGCCTTTAAAGCCACCACCGTGGATATAGATGACTAAGGGAGCCGGCTCCTGCGATTTAACCAACCACACATCCAGAACATTGCGCTCATGATCGCCGTATTTTACATTGAGGTGAGTTTTTCTAGCTAAACTTGTTTCGCTTTCCCCCGATTGCTTTTTAGTTTTATAGGACATCGCTTGATTTGTTGACTGAGTTTTTAGTTCCATTCTACTGATTTCCTGATCTGAGTTTTTATCTAAAGACTTTAAAAACATGCCGAACTGTTTTTGTTTGGCTTTCGGGATTTTTTTGTTCAAAACACTGAGTTCCTGAAAAGACAGGGAAGCGTTTTTGTCAGCATCCAATTTATCAAAACTGAGCAAGATTTTTTGCTTGATCTTATCTTGTTGATTTGCTGCGAAGACGCAGGTCATAATCATGAAAAACAGGCAGGAGAATAAGGCGTTTTTAAATATGTACTTCATTTTAGAGGTCCATTAATTCTTTTTTTATGTAGGCAACAATTGCGGGTACGTCTTCTGATGTAAAGTCACCATTTCTGACCCCTTTGCGAATGTTTTTCTTGACCGAATTTACAGCTTGTACACGGTTCATTTCACCCGCAAGTACCTTTTTCTTAAGGTTTATTGTATAAGTTTTCACAACTTGAGGCAAGTCTGCTGTGTTTGCTTGTTTTTCATTAGCAGCATATGCATCGGGGTTTTCGGCATACCAATTGAAGTAACCAATCATCATCTCATCATCCGTTTGATCTCCAGCTCGAACTCTAGCATTGGGGTTTGGATTTGCTTTGTTGTTTGATGAGTTGTCGTAGGCAGCGGTGACAATTAATTTAGACCCTGAAGGGGCATAAAGAGGCTTGGCTAGTTGGTAGTCAATCTGCCAGTTAAAATCATAATGAGGAATATTGAGTACAGTCTGCTTTTTACCATTGGGTTCAAGTAGTTCATATTTGAATGATTTTCCACGGAGATGAGCATGAGGGTTAAAAGCCGTTAGATATCCAGCGCTATTGAACTTGTGCTCGGCCACAATGACGTGATTGTCCGCGTGAGGGGGGATGTTAATTTTTGTACTAAAGGCAGATTTTACTTCTATTTTGTGTTTAGGTGCTTCGTCATAGAACTTAAAAAATAGTGAGATCTGATCTTCTACGGGAGTTCCGTTGGGAGTGTAGTGAAGCTGAATGATTAGATATGAATCCTTGGGCAGGAGTTTACCCATGCCATCCGGATAAGTTTGAGTTGAGGTTCCAGGGACATAGCCGGAGAAATAACCTTTAAGTGCATTAACGTTCTTTTGTTTTTTATTTTTCGTCACAAAGCTTAAAGCATGGTGAAGAACTTGAGGGTTTTCACTTCTCGTCTCGATAGACTTCACCCATCTATCTTCTGTAATGGGGACTTTTACAATGAGGTGCTTGTACTTCATGAAACCCTCGGCCTGAACTTGAACCTTGGGGAACTTAACGACGAGGTCAGGATTTTTGATCTCACCCTCAGTAAACCATACTTTAGTTAGTGGAGCATGAGCAATATCACCTTCTGGAGTTCCGTCTTTGATCCAGCTAATCAAGTCCCGCTTTTCTTTAGGAGATAGATCAAAATTGTGAAGCCACGGACCGCCTTCTTCGGCAAACCAAGGAGGCATGATTCCTTTTTGAACCACATAATCAATCATTTTACTGCGTCGTTTTACCTGAGAATAAGACATGAGTTTGAAAGGGCCTACACCTCCATCGCGGTGGCATTGCTGACATTTGTTTTGCATGATCCTTGCGATGTGCTTATGATAAGTGATTTCCTGCTTAGCTACTTCTTTGTTTTCTGAATCAATCATGCACCCTGGAGCACCAGTAAGGGCATAAGTAATATCTTCATTTTTCAGGGCTGAAACTAGGGCATTTCTGAGGTAATGGTTTTCGGCTGAGTCTTTAACGATATTAATGCCATACTGATCGTCAATGGCACCCCTGTAAAGCAGGGTTCCGCTTTTGTCGATGATAAAGTTTTCACAGGTTGTTTTTACCTTGAGGGTATTGATGAAATTTTCATTCCTGTCGAAGAGAAGTTGCCCCCTATATTCACGCCTCTTGAATTCGGTGATGACTTCTTCGTCTTTATCCAGGCCATTGATATATATATGTGTAAAAGCCACCTCAGGGTATTGCTTTTCAAGTCTTTGTATCTTGGGGACTAATTTAAGGGCAAGGGGACAATCAAGATCAAATATGCTAATAACAGTGAATTCTTGCAGTGAACTGTAAACTCTTTGCTCATCATCATTTACATTTGGCAATGAGATGTTTTCGATAAAGCTGTTGATTTTATTTTCATAAAGCTCTGTTTGCGGACTAACTTCCCAACGTTCAATTGATCCATAAGTTGTAAAACTAAGACTGCTTAGTATGCAAATTAATATTGAGTTCAATAATTTCATTTTTACTCCAGTTCTGTTGATTTACATTGTTGAACGTGAGTAATTATAAATTTTGGACTGGTTTTGAAAATATTTTTAGTTTTTTTGTTTAAGCTTTAAAGTTTTCCATTTTTCCCGTGAGTGCTTCCGGTTGGCAAAGCTGAATAAGTACAGCTTGCTCTTTTTTATCGAGAGCTTTGAAGGCCCAAATGTTTTTGAGGTTGTCATGGATTTGTTCTGGCTCATCGACTCCACTAACTAAAGTAGAAATGGGTAATGAAAGTGCAAAGTGGTGAGCTTGGGCGATACTCACTTTATTGGGAATGACACTTGGGACGTCCTGATATTTTCGGCCTGATTTTCCGTTGCCAAAGAATCCTCCATTACAGAGAGATTTCATTGCCATGATACCCATTTGGCGATCATGCATAGTCTTCATCGTGTTATTAATGAAACTCTTGTAAGATGGGTCGGCGAGGTTGATGGGCATGAGGCAGGCTTCAATCTCGGGAATGTTTTTATCGAGTAGATGCTTGTGAGCATTAAAATCACGGTGACCTGTGAATCCTATATGCTTAATTTTCCCTCGTTTTTTATAATCGATCAATAAATCTAGAACGCCGTTTTTAAGACGAGTATCAACATCATTAGGACTAAGAATACTGTGAATCATAAAGAGGTCTATGACGTCAACTTTTAAACTTTCAAAAGATTGATCGAGATCTTTCTGGAGTTGATCAGAATTTTTAGCTGTACTCTTGGTCATGATCTCAATATGTTTGCCATACTTTGGAGTCAGGAACTTACCATAATACCTTTCACTCGCACCATTCTGGTACATATTTGCCGTGTCAAAAAAACGTACTCCCTGCTTAATAGCATTTTCAATAATAGCTTGAGCTTTAAGTTCACTATGTCGTCCCACATGCCAGCCACCAACCGTATAAATAGTTGGATTTAAAGATGTTTTCCCCAACTTTCGACGAGGAAGTACTTTGCCAAACATATCCTTTGTCGAATCAGAATTTTCATAGGCTTTCGCACTACCGGTAATCATAAGTGCAGAGGAAAGTTGTACTGAGCGAGAGAGAAATTGTCTGCGTGAATAATTTGTATCCATAATGTGGCCCTTGTTTGAAAGTCTTTTCAAAATAATTTTAAACGATCTGTCTTATAATATCTACATAAATCTATGTTTATTATAAACCTATGATTTTTGTTCGTGTAACAGAAAAAACTATCAAATGGCGCCATCAATACTATTTTCTGGACATTTTATCAGATTATTGAGAAAAATTATCATCTATTCGAAAATAAGGCTACTAATGGATCTTGAAGTATTAAATAACAATCAGTACTTCCAGCTTATTGCAGAATGATACGCTATGGTGTGATTATAGTTTTTATATTTGTGAATAAATTACGGCTTAACTTGAATAGCGGTGGCGTTGATAATCATAGCTTGTTCACTTGATTGAGGAGCGACGACTCCTTGCACGTCTACTAGTGCGAGTTCTTTGAGACCGTTCTTGCCTTTGAGGCCGGTTTTTAAAACCATACCATTTCCATCAACTAACTGAATACTTAGTGTGTTGGCAGCTATATCTTTGCCATCTGCGCAGCAAACATCCCACGGAGACTTACAACTATCACTTTCGCGGAGATCACAAGAAGTTAGAACTTCTGGATCTCCCATGATAAATGAAGCTCGACCATCAACAAAGACTGAATGGGCACCAATGATTTTTCCGCTAACTGTAACAGGATCACCTGCTTTGAGTTTGCGAGCTTCGCTAACTTTGAGGCCTTCTTCGAGTTTTTGATTAAAGATAGTAGGGTCGAGTTTTATTTCCGCTACAGTAAGTTTTGCAGGGGTACTTGCTTTGTCTTCTTGGCAAGAGGTGAAAAAGAGTAGGCTGAGAGCTACTAAAGTGAGGCTGAGGTATTTCATAATGAGTTCCTAATCGTTTAGGGTGTTATTAAGTGGAGGATGTAAGCAGTGCCATCCAGGGAGAATAATGACTACAAAAGCAAGAACAATTGCTAATGCTAAGCCAAAGAAAATTTGTATGTGAGTGATGCCGAGACTAAAAAAAGTACTTCCGAAGTTGATATTCACCATGGGGAAAAAGTAAATGGCTGAGGCAATGGCAAAGAGGTAGGCCGCCAAATGAATCAGCAATGATTCACCATATAATGATAAGAACAGTTTACTGCGCTGAAAGCCAATGGCCTGAAGCGTGGCTAATTCTTTTTTGCGACTTTCGACGGCTGCATAAAAAGTATTCAGCCCTCCAAATAATGCTCCGGAGGCAATTAGCAAAGCCGTTAACCAAGCCATGAATTGAATGGGTTCATAAAATGAACTCACTTTAGCGTAGTAGGCCTGTTCACTAATTGCAGCGACTTGTAGATCAAGACGCTGCTTAGCAAATAGATCAACGTCATCGAACTCGGCTTGATCAAGTCGAAGCGTTATAGATGATATACTATCCCTTTGAGTAAGTGAAATCATATCATTTAGATTGATCCATATTTCCGATTCCATCAAAGTTCCAGGAGCCGCAAAGGTGCCGACGATCGTAAACTCTTGCTTTTCAAAAATTATACTCTTTCCAATGCTAAGTTCAGAGGGCTCAAGTCCAAGGCGCTTCCAAGCAAAGCGTCCGAGCATTACTTGACCACTATTAGGAAAATGTCCTTCTTGAATTTCTAGGGCGGGGTAAACATTTAGAGCATTTTTTTGAACTCCTCGAATCAAGGCTTCTTTTTCAACACCGTTAAATTGCAAGACTGTATTATAATGAATTTCGGGTGACACAGCACTTTGATCAAATGATTTTTTGATGCCGGGAATGGTTCGTGCTGCTGCGATGGCGCTTTGATGAACTTCGCTACGTTCTAAACTCTCTTCACTACCAGCACCTAGTAGAATGACGTTTTTGTCATCACTATTAAATTTTAAGCTAGAGGACATACTTTCTTGAAAAGAAGAGGCTAATAAAATAAGCATAAAGACGAGGAAACAGCTAGCAAATAGTTGTAGGCTTCGCAAGGGTGATTTGACTAAGTTCATGAGTGTATAAGTAAACATTAGTGACTCCTTAGACGATTAACTAAATTGCCCTGTATAGAATGGAATGCTGGGTAAATACCCGCGACAAAACTAATGATCATCGCTAAAATACTTGCTTTTAAAACAGTCTCTAACTGAATGTTAAAGACAATACTCAGTCCCTCTGCGGAAATCGCAAAGTTCCCGGTACTTAGAAAGAGGTAAGCACTCGCAATGCCTGTAAAGCCACCGATGATGCCCATGAACAAGCCTTCCGCTAAAGTCATCCAGGTCAAGTGCTCCATCTGAAAACCCATGGCCTGCATGACGGCATTCTCAATCACACGACCACGGACGGCAATAATGACGGTGTTGGTGATTAGAAAGCTCACGGCTAATACCGCTGCTAATCCAAGCCAGCGCGTGAAAGAGATGAGTTCAATCATATCCTTTGCGGTGTTCGCAATAAAGGCTTTTTCGGGGCGTGTGTGAGTCGGCTCACGATCATAGCGAAAGGTATTGTCAATCTCCTTAGCCACTTGATCGAGTAAAGTATGATCATTCACTTTTACGTTAAATTGAGTTACTTCGCCTAAACCACGCTTAGAGGATTTTTGTAAAAAATCCAAATGAACAAAGGCAGTGTTTTGATCTTGAGGATCATCTGATTCCATAATGCCAGAGACTCTTACCGTAATCCCTGCCGCATCAAAGCGATCACCAGCTTTAAGTCCTCGACGTTGAGCAAATTCTTTACCGAGGATGGCGGAGTCTGATGCAAGTTTCCATGAATCAAATAAAGTGCTATCAATTTCTTTCCCGGCAAAATAATTGTGAAACTCACCTTCAGGAAAACCACGAAAGGTTATGGTGTCCAAACTCGTACCGCAGTTATTAACAATGACTTGAACGGGAACGACACTTTTTACCCCATTGATTTGAGCAATTTTATTAGAGTAGTCTTCCGGTAAACGGCTCGTGAAGGGACAAAAACGCTTATCGCGATAAACCACTAAGGTGTCATCTCCGGCTTGCATTTCAGTCGCATTTTTTAAACCATCTTGAAAAGTTTCTACCGTCATAAACAAAAACATTCCGCAGGCGGCACCTGCAATTGTCAGCAAAGAACGCAACCAATGCCGTCTAATCTGTTTAAAAGAGAGAAGACTGAGGTTAATGAACCACATTATAATCACCTGTAATTAACACACCTTTCTCTAGGAAAAGCGTGCGATCGGCATACGCCGCTGCTTTAGGGTCGTGAGTTACCATAACCACTGTTTTATTGAGATCAGTGCATAGAGACTTCAAGAGCGTTAGGATGGCTTGAGCAGATTCTTGATCTAAATCGCCCGTGGGTTCATCTGCAACAATGAGTGGCGGGTCAGTCACAAGCGCTCGTGCAATGGCTACTCTTTGTTCTTGACCTCCAGATAATTGTTTGGGGTAATGATCCGCGCGATCAGCAATTTTCGCTAATTCCAAAGCCTTGCAAACACGTTTATGGCGTTCTTTTGAACTCATGCGGTGAGTGAGCAGAGGTAATTCAACATTTTCATATGCCGTTAGTACGGGGATGAGGTGATAGAGCTGAAAAATATAAGCCATGTTTTTTGCGCGAAAACTGGTGAGTTGGCGACGCTTGAGTTGGCTAATATCTTGATCATTAAAGTAGAGCTTACCTTTACTGGGAGAATCAATGCCAGCTAAAATATTGAGCAGGGTGGTCTTGCCACTTCCCGATGGTCCCATGAGAGCAAGGAATTCACCTTGGATAATTTCTAAATCAAGTTCGTTGAGTGGAATAATTTCTTGTTTGCCTTTGAGATAAACTTTAGAGATTCCTTGGCAAGATATGAGAGTCTTATTCATAGATCACTCCTGTATTTATAGCTAGACCATCTTTGAGTGTTGATTTCGGTTGATAAATAGCTTTTTGACCTGGCTGTAAACCACTAGTTATTTCTATCCAATCGCCATTTTTTTCTGTGCCAATTGTGACTTTCTGGATTTTAATTTTTCCTTGTAAATCAATGAGGTACAAACTGTCGTTTAAAAGGCATTGTTGATGAATAAATACACTAGCAGAACTCTGAGCAGTCTTTGCTTGTTGGGACGAAATGAATTCCACTTGAGCCAACATTTCCGGTCGTAACTTTAAGTGCCCATTAGGAATGGCGACGTGTACTTCCAAAGTATTTTTTTGGTAATCGGCTTCGCCTTCAAAAGAAATAACTTGCCCAGATAGTTTTTCTTGAATTGATTCTAAGCTAATCCTAGCTTTTTGTCCAATTTGTACTTTGTTCAATTCATTGAGTGGGACATCGACTTTTACAAGTATTTGAGTAGGATCAAAAATTTCGGCAACCGTGGTGGATACCTCATTATCGGAACCTAGCATTTGTTTGCGACCGACGCGAGAATACATCTTTTGGATGATGCCATTGACGGGTGAACTAATATTGCAACGTTTTAAATTGAGTTCGATCTGTTGGATTCGAACCTCTTGGATCGCTACTTGTGATTCGGCAATGGCAACAATTTGTTTACTCTGCTTAATCTGTGCCTCAATAACTTGGTTTTTGAAGTCGTACTCATTGACTTTGTTAAGCTTCTCTATATGCTCCAGTTCAGCTTGTTCTTGAGTGAATTTTGAGGTGCCTGGCCCCGATTGTTTGAGACGATCTTTGCGGTTTTTTGCGGTACTAGCAATGGCTTTAGCTGTTTTTTGTAGACTAAGGTTTTCCTTTATTTGAGCTTCTAATACTTCAATATTCAGTAATTGTTGTTGTGAGTTGAGCTTTAGTTCTACAAGTTTGTTTTTAGCTTCTTGAAGTTCTAGTTCAAAATCTTCTTTATTGAGTTTTGCAAGGACTTGACCTTCTTTAACTTGGTCACCGCCCTTGACGAAGATTTCCTCAACAACGCCACTAACTAAAGACGTCGCTCTAATGGGGTAAGGATTGGCTTGAATCCAGCCTGCGGCTTGGAAAAGAGTTTCACCTTCTTGCTGAGTTTGTGTACTTGACGAGAGTCGAGCACGTGCGACATCGTATTGCTCGGGAGGAAAGAATTTTTCTTTTCCTGCACTGAAGAGGAAGGCCGCTATGGAGAAAATTAGTAGTATGGGTATGAGATATAAAAAGCGCCTTTTGGGAGTTTTTATATCTGATCTTGTTTCATTATCAAATAAACTTTTCATGATATAAGTAATTTTATTTTTGGCTAAAATGTAAAGGGAAGACTCAAATAAATGTTTTGAGCAGGGCACGACTTAGCATCCGCAGTAATGCGGAAATAAAATTAGCAGATATAACTGCAGTGTAACTTAAAAAGAGGGGAAGGGGGACCTCGAAGAGGAGGACTTTGGGTATATGGAATTTGTTGCGGGGACTTATTTAGTAAACAAAAATCATCAAAAACATGAAAGGCTAAGGAGTGAATCTCTTCCACTTGTGAGTTTTGATCTAAAAAATGATTATAAACGCTTGTGTTTAAATCATTAAATTGCTCACAGCAAGTAGAACTTAGGTTGTGTTTAGCATCACTTTTATGACCACAACATGTATCTACCTTTTCATCCGATAAACTGCAGATTTTACTAATGTGAAGGGTGTTTTCTTTTAAGCATGTCCAGACGGGAACTGTGCCTGCTAAGACATAGGTCAAGATGCTTATTAAGAAAATACTGTTAGTCAAAAATTTCATTTATACCTTGTTGTTTAAGTAAATATATAATCTAAAAGTGTTGAATCATCAAACCTTTATTGGAAATAATGATCATTTTATTCTTGAATTTAAATTAAGATGCCTTAATCGTTTTTTAATTAATTGACACTAAAATTAGTGCCTTTGTATTTTATATTAAAAGATTGTTAAATTTTTGAGCTTAGGACATAAAATATGAATACTTTGTCTTTTTACTTGGAGAATACTTAATGAGCGATACGTCAACGAAAGATTTGAAAAAAGATCTTAAGTCCTCTGATACTTTGAGGATTGTAGCGAAAGACCTCGATATTCATAAAATGCTCACTAAATCAGATACTATTCGTATCAAAAAGCCTGACAATATTCAAGTTAGTGCCTCGTCTGGGGGTAGCCTTAAGATAAAAATCCCTGCGCTTAAGAAAAAAGAAGAGGGCTTTGCTATTCGCATTATTTGCCCTCAATGTGACTTTAAGAACTGTACTAATATTCAAAACCTTTTTGATAAAATTTCTTGTCATCAATGCCAAAGAAAAATTCGCGTTCCTGTAGAAACACCTAAGTTTATTTACGAAAATTATATAGCAGAAACTCCCTGCTTAAATATATTTCAGGCATACAATAAGAAACACGACTTCTATGGAGATGTGGTAACTTATGAAAAGTTGGAATTAGGTGAGCATGACCCTGCAAAACTCGAAGCTCGTCTGGAAAGACTTAAACACCTCGAAGTCAAGAACTATTTAAATCCACGCTATTTCCAACATGATGAAACTGGTTACTTTGTAACGCGCCCCAACGCCCATTACCGCATGAATATTTACCTTCAGAAGAAAGGTAAGATCAATGCAAGAAAGGCAGCTCAAATCCTCTATCAAACATCTGTTATTGCGGATGACTTAGCAAAAGAAAACGTTTTTGGAGCTTTTTTACCAACAGATATAATGTTGGACAAAAATGGTGATGTTAAGCTTTGTGACTATGGTGTGCGTGATGGTATATTTGAAGAAATGAATGAACACCATCATGTGTTTATTGATTCACTTGCACCTGAAACTATTAGTCATCGCCCACATGATGAGCACTCCGCTGTGTATTCTTTAGGTATTTTAACTATCTTGTTTTTAACTGGACAAAGTCCATTTCAAGAATTCAGCCCTTCCAGAATTAGTAAGGAAAGAGAAAATTACTGGAGTCATTTAAAAGAGTATCAACTACCAGCATTTTTAGAATTCATGCTCGATATGAATGTCCATGCACGTCCCTCTTTAAAAGAGTGTAGTACTTATTATCTACAAATGATTGAGAATTTAGATAATAGAGACCACTACTAAGGTTCTAATCTTTTCAGTTTCAATTGTTATCATTTATTGTGGGTTTTTTATTAATTTTGCTTAATAAAGAACAATTGTTTAAAGTTGCTTCGCTTAGAAATTTTACTGAAATAGCTCCACTTACATAATGGTGCAGTAAAAACTTTGCCTGAAATGGTTAAGTATATGGGGAAACACCAGCTCGGTAGAGATTTAAGTGATAAAGATATTGAGGGAATTGTTGATTTCTTAGGCGCCTTAAAAGGTGAGATCCCAATGGATTACATCAAAAAACCTGTTTTGCCCAAAAGCGGTCCAAATACTCCAAAAGCTAGTAAGGATTAATCTTTCTTAAACGATTAAAGTTCTGAAGCTTTATATTTAAAAATAGTCCACCTTTTGTGGGCTATTTTTTTGTTCATATCACTAGGCTCACAAGAAGCTTTTAACTAAGTTTGTATTCGCCTTGATGAGGGGCTTGAACAGGGGGCAGATGGCGATAGTTTTGGTGACTAAATTTTTTATATAATTAAATAGAGGTTCAGAATGAGCGATTTTGATGTAGAGCACTTTGCCAAGCTCTCGCGATTGAACATAAATGATGAAGAAAAAGTGACTTTGCAGAAGCAGATGAATGATATTCTTGGAATGGTAAATGAGCTCATGGAGCTCGATCTTGACGGCGTTGAAGGCACTAACTTTGCAGTTGATATGCAAAACATTATTCGCCAAGACGAAGTTGGTGAATCAGTTCCAGTTGAAAAAGTGGTTGCGACTTTCCCTGATACAGAAGATAACATGAATCGTACACCAGTAATTCTCGAGGATAATGACTAATGAGTTTAATTGATTTAAAATTACATGAAGCAGCAGACAAGCTTGCTGCAGGTGAAGTTACTTCACGTCAATTATGTGAAGCACTTTTAGCTCGTGTCGACGCAGTTGAAGAAAAAGTAGGTGCCCTAGTAAGCATCAATAATGAAAGAGTTTTAGCGGCAGCTGATGCCTCTGATGCTCGTCGTGCCTCTGGTTCTAGCCTCGGTCGTTACGATGGTCTGCCCATAACAATCAAAGATAACATCGTTGAAGAAGGTGAAGAATCAAAATGTGCTTCATCTATTATTGATGGCCTTGTTAACGTTTATGATTCCACTGTTGTTCGCAAATTAAAAGAAGCGGGTTGCGTTGTTTTCGGACGTGCTAACATGGATGAATTTGCCATGGGTTCAACAACTGAGACTTCTCAGATCAAAAAGACTTGCAATCCCCACGACCTCGATTGCGTTCCTGGTGGTTCTTCTGGTGGTTCAGCGGCTGGTGTCGCATCAAAAGAATTTTTAGGTGCGCTCGGTTCTGATACGGGTGGTTCCATTCGTCAGCCAGCATCATTTTGTGGCATTGTTGGGCTTAAACCTACCTATGGTCTCGTTTCTCGTTTTGGTTTAGTGGCCTTCGCATCTTCTTTGGACCAAATTGGTCCTATGTCAAAAGACGTACGCGACTCAGCCTTGATCCTTGATATTATCAATGGCGAAGACGAAAAAGACTCGACTGCACTTCCTGGTAAAATTACTGATTTTGAAGCCTCACTTGAAGGATTCGATATCAAAGGCATGAAGCTCGGCGTTCCTGCAGAGTACTTTGAAGTTGAAGGTATGGAAGCTGATGTAAAAGCCTCTGTTCAAGCAGCTATTGCTAAATTGGAAGCTATGGGTGCAGAAATCGTGCCTGTATCGCTTCCTCACACGAAGTACGCAATTGCAACATATTATGTAATTGCTACGGCAGAAGCTTGCACCAACCTCGCACGTTTTGAAGGCGTACGCTACGGTAATCGCTACACAGAAACTGATGATATCCTCGAGATGTATAACGAAACCCGTTCACGTGGTTTTGGTAAAGAAGTTCAACGTCGTATCATGCTCGGTACTTATGTGCTATCTTCCTACGAAGATCACAAGTATTACCACCGCGCTCAAAAAGTACGTACACTCATTCGCCAAGACTTTGAGAAAGCCTATGAGCAATGTGACCTTATTGTTGCACCAGTTGCTCCAGAAACGGCCTTTAAATCTGGAGAGTCTTCTGAGGATCCCATGAAGATGTACTTAGCAGATATTCTCACTACATCGGTAAACCTAGCGGGTACTTGTGGTATTTCTGTACCTTGTGGTCAAGATAGCAAAGGAATGCCTATTGGACTTCAAGTTATGGGGCCAGCACTAGGTGAGAAAAAATTACTCCAATTAGCATATGCCTATGAGCAAAATGCTGCTGTAGAACTTAAAGAAGTGGAGCTTTAATCATGTCAGAATACGAAGTCATTATTGGTCTAGAAATTCACGTTCAAGCAAAGACAAAAAGTAAAGTCTTTTGCTCTTGTAAAAATGAGTATGGCGCTCCGCCAAATTCAAATGTATGCCCCATTTGTTTGGCACACCCAGGTGTGCTTCCGGTAGTTAACCAAGAAGCTATTAACCAA
Organism: Lentisphaera marina; assembly: GCF_028745505.1. Classification (GTDB taxonomy): domain Bacteria; phylum Verrucomicrobiota; class Lentisphaeria; order Lentisphaerales; family Lentisphaeraceae; genus Lentisphaera; species Lentisphaera marina. The sequence goes on from NZ_JAQZZL010000001.1 coordinate 1,976,581, forward strand.
ATTGTAAAAGCAGGTTTGATGACAGATTCAAAAATAGCTCTTTACTCAAAATTTGACCGCAAGTCTTACTTTTACCCTGACCAACCAAAGAACTATCAGATCACTCAATTTGATTTGCCTTTCGTTGAAGCGGGTAAGATCCCAATCGGTGGTAAAGGACTTTCAGGTGAAATGATTGAACCACGTGAAATTGGTATGGAACGTATTCATCTCGAGGAAGACGTCGGTAAATCAACTCACCATGGTACACACTCAACTGTTGACTACAACCGTGCTGGCGTACCACTTCTCGAGACAGTATCAATGCCAGAGATGCATTCAGCTGACGAAGCTTATGCTTATGTCCAGTCATTACAACAGATCATGCGCTATGGTGGCATTTCTGACTGTGACCAAGAAAAAGGACAGTTCCGCTGCGATGTGAATATTTCGATTCACAAACCTGGAACACCTTTCGGTACAAAAGTAGAAATTAAAAACCTCAACTCAACACGCCACATTTGGCTTTCAATTAATTATGAGATCGAACGTCAAACTGAGATGGTTGAAGAGGGCATAGAAATCCACCAAGAAACACGTCGTTGGAATGATGCTCGTCAAGAAACAGTTCATATGCGTTTCAAAGAAACTGCAGATGATTACCGTTACTTTCCAGAGCCAGATCTTCCCCCAGTCGTACTTTCTTCAGACCAAATTGAGCAATGGCGCTCAGAAATGCCGATGACACCAAAAGCTTATCGCGAACAGTTCATTAACGAGTTTAAGGTGACAGAGTATGATGCTCATGTTTTGACTTTAGATAAAGCTAATGCCGACTTCTTTGCGGAAGCCGCAAAAGGTGTTAAAAAGCCAAAAACTGTGGCAAATGTGATGATGAATACGCTCAATAGCCTGCTTTCTGAAGCAGGAAAAGAGTTATTTGAAACAGAGCTTAAGCCTCAGGATCTTATTGATCTTGTTAAACTTCAAGAAGGCAATGTTATCTCTAAGAGTGCTATCGCTAAGATTCTTCCTGTACTTCTCGAAGAAAACAAATCAGCTGAACAAGTTGCTAAAGATCTTGACCTCGTTCAACAAAATGACACTGGCGCTTTAGAGGGTTGGGTTGACGAAGTTATTGCGGCTAATCCAAAAGCAGTTGGTGAATTTAAAGAAGGTCAAAAGAATGCTGTTAACTTCCTTATGGGGCAAGTTATGAAAGCCTCACGAGGCAAGGCGAATCCGCCGATGGTTATTCAAATGATCAACAAAAAACTCAGTTAATTAAAACGGGCGCTTTTGACCGCCCGTTTTTGTAGGAAGTTCATATATGAAAAAGTTTTTATTACTTTGTATCACCTTACTCTTTGTTAGCTGCCAAAGTCACAGAGAACCCGATCCTCGCATTGTGCACGTTGTCTTAACTTGGCTCAATGAACCCGATAACGAAAAACACCGCAAGATGGTGATTGAAGCTAGTGAAAAGTTCTTAAAAATCCCTGGAGTTCTTGACGTTGGTGTGGGCCGACCTTTGATGAGCGATCGCGACATAGTTGACGATAGTTTTGATGTTGGCATTTTCTTAACTTTTAAGACGAAAGAAGACCTTCAAACTTATATTGATCACCCAGATCACCAGGCAACGGTGAAGCTCATTTTAAAACCCTTAGTCAAGAAAATAAAAGTCTACGATATAGTAGATCTCTAGGAAAAAATGATAGAGGCAATTTTATTAATTATAGGCGGGGGATTACTACTTTATTATGGTGGTGATTGGCTCGTAGATGGTGCCGTCGGTTTATCCTTGCGCTGGGGTATGTCTCCTTTGGTAGTGGGACTAACAGTTGTCGCTTTCGGCACATCTGCCCCCGAACTTGCCGTGTGTATAAAAGCAACTTTAAATGGCATGGATGATATTGCACTAGGCAATGTCATCGGCTCAAATATTTGTAATATAGGTTTAGTCCTAGCGATCGCGGCTTTGCTAAAACCCATAGCGGTTCAAAGTCAGCTGATTAAAATTGATGTCCCTGTTGCTATTATTGCGGCGCTCGCATTTTTTCTGCAGATACAAGACGGACAATTGGATTTTTCTAATGGACTTGTGCTTTTTGCAATGGTCGTAGCTTATGTCATCTTTAGTCTTAAAATGTCTAAACAAGAAGGCAAAGAAGTTGAAGATGAGTTTGATGATGAAGTTAAACCATCGGATAAATCCACTCTCGCTTTATTTGGCTTGATCCTAGCTGGTTTAGCTGGCGTCACCTATGGAGGTAGCATATTTGTCGATGGGGCTTCAACAGTAGCCGCTAGCCTTGGAGTTAGTGAAGCCGTAATAGGTTTGACTATTGTCGCACTCGGAACAAGTTTACCTGAGTTAGCAGCATCGATAATGGCATCCTTGAAAGGACATGGCGACATGGCCTTAGGCAATGTGATTGGCTCATGTATTTTCAATCTCTTGGCAATTATGGGAATTACTTCCATGATTGAAACCATAGATGCCATGGGGATCAATAAAGTCGACTTGGGAGTAATGCTCTTTCTAATGGTTGCTCTGCTTCCAGTTTTATGGACTCAAAAGAAATTATCTCGTTTAGAAGGTTGTTTTTTCTTGTTAGTTTATTGTGGCTATTGCGCTTACTTATTCATGAATCAAGGGGCTCCAGTAGCTGCTTAGTTATGTTGAAAAATTTATTTGTCACATTTGTTCTAAGTCTACTTCTAGGCTCATGTACAAATACGACTGAATCATACATTGATGAATCCTTACAAGAAGTTGGTGTACGACGAGATTTAAGCCCTCAAGCAATTCAAACTTTAAATCTTAAAGATAAATTTTTAGATGAGCGCATAAAAACAGAAGAGTCCATTCTCGATGCTTCTATCCATTACTTTTCCCGTTTGCATGAATGGAGCCTTTCTTACCGTCAGCATATACTCACACTTGCGAAAGAAGTAGAAAAGACTCAAGGTCCTTTGAAGGGGGAATTGATTTTAAAGTTGGTACAGGCCAACAATAATTTTGTTCAGCTTCGTTATGCACTCTATAGTCTTTTGAAGAGTAATCGCAATTATTATGATCGTACTTTTAATCATTGGTCTGATCAACATTATTACAAGGGACTCTGCCTCAATTTGGCTGTAGCAGTAACGCTCTATGATAACATGGCTCTTTCTATGGAGCTTTTAGAAAAACACGAACGTGTAAAAAGTTTGTTTTTGGAGGGGAGCGTTGATTATCAGATACCCGCAGAATACAATCGCGAAGTGGTCAAATCGTTTTATTCAGGACGTCGTCGTCGAATCATTCGTAAAAAAATGGATTTATTTGCCCAAACGTTTACAGATTTAAATGTTGCTAAAGGGGATGATTATTTACAGTACTTAGCGGTGCTAATCTCGCAATCACCTTCCGCTTTGAAAATCCAAGAAGAAAGTACGATAGGTGACTTCTCTACGAGTATATCCGAGCGTGTGACTTACCGTGCGTCCTCTTTGTTTGACTCACATGAAAAAGTTCTCTTTAAAGTGAGTGAAGCTTTTGGCAATGGTATGGGAGTCTTTCAGAGTCGCATGGGGCTCTTACATGATAATAAAGAAGTTTTAAAAGAAGTCGCCAGTACACTTCAACCCTTAGATATACTTTTAGAAAAAACCCCTTTTCGTTTAACAGATAAATTTATCCCGGGACATTTTGGTCATGTGGCGCTGTATCTCGGCACAGAAAAAGAATTGAAAGCTTTGGGCCTTTGGGGAGATGATTTAATACGTCCTTATCAGCAAGAAATAAGGGAAGGCAAAGTGGTTTTAGAAGCCTTGCGTGAAGGAGTTGTACTCAACACAGTAGACCACTTCATGAATGTGGATGATTTTGCCATTGTGCGGAAATCGCAAATGACCTTGAAGAGTCAAAAAAAATACATGCACAATGCCTTCCGTCAGTTAGGCAAAGAATACGATTTTAGTTTTGATGTAGAAACACTTAATAAGATTGTATGTTCGGAACTCGTGTATCAAGTTTTTACTGATGAATCATGGCAAACTGCCGAAGCACTTGGACGAGCGACAATAAGTCCCGATGCCATTATTGAAAAAATTAAAAATAGTAATTCTTATGAATTGGTACTCTTTTACCATCAAGGTGAAAAAGTTTTACCTGAACAGCAAACTAAACTAGCCCTAAATTTATTGAGTGAAGATGAATAAAAAAGCCATGATTTTAACTAGCGGCGATCCCGCTGGAGTTGGACCCGAAGTCGCTGTAAAAGCTTTTGCGAAACTCGCAAAAGCTAATTTCCCTTTTGTAGTGGCAGGCCGAGCTGATGTTTTACAAGAAGCCTGTGAACTCTATGCTCCCACTTTCAAAGTAGAGAAATATGATGAGGCTCAAAGCTGGGAAGATAACACGCTCTATTACGATGACTTTTCTTTAACGCTCGAATCTGGCTGGGAGAAAAATAAAGCTTCGGCAAGCTGTGGTAAGTTTTCTTATGACTTGATCGTTGAAGCGACTCGTGCAGTCATCGCAAAACAGTATTCAGCTATTGTTACGGCACCAGTAAACAAAGAGTCTGTTAACCTAGCAGGAATTGATTTTTGTGGACACACAGAGCTCATTGCCGAACTCTGTGAGTGTGATCAATTCAATATGATGCAGAGTGCCGATCGCTTGCGTTGTGTATTTGCCACTTGTCATATATCCCTCAAAGAAGTCCCAGAAGCTTTAACAGTCGACAAAATACTGCAAGCAGGGCGCTTGCTGCACAAAGCTTGCCTCGCAGAAGGCCTAGTGAATCCTTCGCTCTCTGCTGCAGGACTCAATCCCCATGCAGGAGAAAGTGGCTATATGGGGCGCGAAGAAATTGATACGGTAATTCCCGCTTTAGAAATCCTGCGCTCAGAAGGTATTGATATCGAAGGACCTTTCCCACCGGACACACTCTTTGTCCCCGCGATTCGCGAACGATTCGAGGGTTTCCTCTGCATGTATCACGATCAAGGTCACATCCCCTTTAAAATGCTCGCTTTTGATCGAGGAGTGAATAGCACACTGGGCTTGCCGATTATTCGCACGAGCGTCGACCACGGCACAGCTTTCGATATTGCTTGGCAAGATAAAGCCGACATCGGCAGCCTAGAAAACGCCCTCAAATTAGCCTGGAGACGCACTGGAAACTAAGAACCTAGATTGGAGAGGGTAACTCTCCATGAATAAGTATTATGTCAGGGGCAGTTAGAGGCTGGACCAGCCAGACTTCCAGACACTACTTGGTTTTGCGTCTTGTTGCTTATCGAAGAACTTGTAATATTGTTCATAGTTTGAGTAGAGATGGGGCATAGTTGAAGGATCTACAGGGATGGCAATGAGACCCCAGTCTTTCTTTTTCATACCAAGAAAATCAAGGTCATCGCCATTATACTCATAATCTTTAGAAGAGCTCAGTTTTTGAATATCTAAAAAGTTAGAGTCAGTAGTTTCTATTTTATTATTGACAGTAATGTAATAGCCCATATAAGCTTTGACTTCGTACTTGAACTTTTTTTGCCCTTTAGGATCAGAGTTCGCTACGTCCTGTTGGTAGTGACTTAGAACTTTACTATTATTATTATTATTGAGGTAGTGGAGAGCCGCTAAATTCTCACTAAAAATAATGCCATTCTCTTGGGGAAGGAGGTTATTTAAAGAATGAATAGAAGCCATAACTTCAGCAACCTTATTAACCTTATCATAGTTAGATAAAAGTTGATCTTCTTGTTCTTGAGACAAATCAACAATATTTATGATTTGATCGATTGATTTGGTTTTTGCTTTCACAGGAATTGAAAGAACTAACTTTTGTGGATAGCCCCAGTAGCAGTCATTACTTGTACCTTGGAGTGCAATACCGTCTTTATTATACACAGCTTCAAAAGTAATAGGAAAGGGAGTGATTTCTGCTAAATCAACTACTTGACCATTTTTTACAAATTGATAACTAAGACGATTTTCATTGAATTGAACTTCTAAACTCGTATTTTCTTCAATGCTAATACTTTGTGACCCACGCTTCTCTTTGCGATCAACCTCAATGAGTAATTGTTCACTGGGTGCAAGGGTAGTTGATTTAATGATGGCTAGTTGTGCGTCTTCTTTACTATTTAGATCAATAGTTTTTATGAAGTTATCTTCGAAATAACTTGCCGTTAATTTCTTGATGTAAGAATCACCTAAGAGTACAATTGACTCATCATTGATTATATTCATATATTCTTTAAAGGAAAAGGCTTTGTCTTCTTGGCAAAAAACAATTTTATCTTCAATGAGTTTATAATTTAACGATTCTAAACTTGTGTCATCAATGAGTGAAGGTACTGGACTTATCGTTCTTTTTGAAAAATCTTCTCTAGTCCAATAAGTATCAGATGGGATAGTATCAATTTTCTTTGCATAAACACTATCGAAATTAAGAGATAATTGCAAAGGTTCTTTGTAAGTATCTGCAATTAAAATGACTTCCACAGTGTATATTTTTTTGCTTTTATCTTGCTTACTTAAAGAGAATTCATTTTTATCAGTCTCAACAATGACCTGACCTTTTTTGTCATATGCTTTGAAAGAAAAAATTGAGTTTTGAGGAGTCGAAAATTTAAAAGATTTATTATTAATCGAAAGAAGTTTAAATTCTTTACCATTAGCTAATTTAAATTTTTTCGACTTATCTTTTATGGCAACTTTTATAGGGTCACTATTTGGAAAGAGTTTATGAGTACATTCGGCAGACAGAGAAACAGGAATATCGATCGGTTTAGATTTGAAATTAATGGGTATATCAATTTGTGTATCTGAATTTAGGACGATATCACGATCGTATTTTATTGTGCTCTTATCGTGAAAGTGGAAAGTTTTTAAATTCAATCTATAGGCATTTAATTGATTCTCATAGAAGGGGTCAATAAGGATCGACATTTGACGACTTTTCTTTTTTTCAACAAACATATGCTTGTGAATTAGTTCTGAAAGATCATTCGTTTCTTTATTTAGATCAGCGGCGTAACAAGCCAGAGGACTCAATTGAGACAGAACAATTAAGATTAATAAAATTTTACTCACCATAAACTCCATTTTTAAGTATGCTAGATATATATAATACAGGTTCAAAAATTAGAAAATACTTACACGAATTTTAAGGAAATTATTTTTATTTTTGTTTCTTTTTGATTGGAATATGCGGATTTCGTTATAAAAACACCAAGATGTTTGATAACTATTTAACAAGAAAAACGAATATTAAAGATTCTATAATTAGATGTGAACAACACTATTAACTAAAATATTTATTTCTTATTGCCCGTATGCTAAATAAAATCATGATTTTTAACAAATGACAATTAAAGTATTTAGATCATAAAAAAATAGAAGGATAGGATATGAAGTTCTTATTACTCACATTGTTGAGCTTAAGCTCTTTAATCAATGCTAAAGATATCCAAGATGATATTGATGATTGGTTGGCGGGTAGAAAAATCCAAGTTTTGAAGACAACTGTAAAAAACTATTGGCCTGACAAAACTGATAAACAAGAAAAACGCATAAACCTAGAAGATGTGATTAATAAAGAGGTTTTGATAGATACAAATGATCAATTAGCTCTTCTCGTAAAAGTCCCTGGGATGAGTGAAATAGGCAAGGGCAGATCAGGAGGTGTCGTCGTAGGAAAGTTTAAATACCGTCATGATGGAAAAATCCTTGAAGTGCTTGCGGTCTTTGAGTATAAAAAAGCATTGAACAAAAGAACCTTGACTCACCTTACTTTTAAAACTAGTAATTTTGCAGAGAGTAAAACGCGTTATGCTTTAATTCCATCGCAACCATAAAATCTGTGCGAGTTAGATATTAACTCCTAATCAATCCTCCCCATAATGGTAATTTTCGATATTGATTAATAAAAATCTTCACTAAGATGGTACTATATGCGATTGTACTTTTTTATCATTTAAGTAGATTTATATAAAATAATATAAAAGAATATTTATGAAAAAATTACAAGAAAAATTCCTTGATGAATTAGGGACTTATAACAGGTTTGATTTATTACTGAGTGACTCCATGGGAGTGTACTTTTTTGTGAAAGACATTGAAGGCCGAGTCATGATTGCTAATAAGCTGACTTATGAACGTTGCGGTTTTCAGTCTGAAGAAGAAATTATAGGCAAAACAGATTATGATATTTTTGAGTTCGATTTAGCTGACAAATATCATAAAGATGAACAAGAAATCATGGAGAAGGGTGAAGCCGTCTATAACATGGCCGAGCTAGCACCAAATAAAGATGGTATAATTGATTGTTACTTTTCAAATAAATTACCCGTTCATAATAAAGATGGAAAGATCATAGGTGTTGCAAGTACGACATCGAGCCATGACTACATGAAGAAGATGCTTGGATCCTATTTGACTATTTCACCTGTATTAGAATTCATTAGAGATAACTTTCGGAAAAACCTCAGTATTCCTGAATTAGCAGAAAGTCTAAATATGACGCAACGAAAGTTCGGTGATATTTTCAAAGAAGTACTAACTGTGACCCCTCAGACTTATATTATAAAAATGCGTATTCACTATGCTTGTGTTGACCTGATAAAAACTAAAAAAGCACTTAAGAAAATTGCCGAAGATGTCGGTTTTTATGATCATAGTACTTTTATACGCCAGTTTACCAAACACATGGGAATGTTACCTACAAAATATAGAAAAGTTCACAAGAATAACTAATCAGTTTTCCTCGTCCTTTTTATTGTTGAGGCAATTTTAATTACTCAATGAATAAAGTATTAAATCGTATAAGCTTTACCATGATTTAGTTTAAAGAACAATATCTCTATCAGGATAAAAACATGTTAAGAGTAGACTTTCTCGTTATAGGGAAAACTAAAGAAAAATGGATACAAACAGGCATTGATAAGTACCTTAAAAGGCTCCAGCCCTATGCAAAACTTACTTACAAAGAACTCGCGGATATCTCCGTCGATAAAAGGAAAGACAGTAAAATCATACAAGCTGTAAGTCCTCGAGATTTACTTATACTCTTAGATGAAAAAGGTCTGGAATTCACATCTGTAGATGGGGCGAAGTGGCTCGAAAAGAAAGCTCACCACTGCTCAGGTAAAATCATTTTTGTGGTAGGAAGTGCCTATGGTTTTACAGAAGAGGAGTATAGTAGGGCGGACTTTACTCTAAGTTTGTCAAAAATGACCTTTACACATGAAATGATAAGAGTCTTTTTCTTAGAACAACTCTATCGTATGTTTTCAATTCAAAAGGGCACCCCGTATCATCACGTTTAATTATGGCTAAAAAAATAAAAAAAATCAGAAAAAAAATCCAACGTCCTTTAGAGATTGGAGCCATCTACTGCTTAATGCTTGTGGTCAAATGCTTAACTTTACGCGGAGCTAGAAGAGTAGGAGTTTTGCTTGCACGACTTTCTTTATATATCCCTACTATAAAACGTACGATTAAAGCAAATCTGAAAATTGCTTTTCCAGATTTAGATAAAAATAAAGCGCGTAAAATCAGTGTGAATTCTATGGCAAGTTTATTTAATGTCTTTATTGAATTCCTATGGTTTAAAGGCCGTGAAGATAAAATCATTAATTATATTGAATGGGATGAGCCTTCCATCAAGGCCTTTCAAAAAAAGCGTAGTGAAAACGAAACTAAAAAACCATGTATACTCCTTACCATGCACATGGGGAACTGGGAAGTCACAGCGCAAAGTTACTACAGTATTTCATCGGAAGTCCTTACTTCTGTTGCGAGAAGAATTAAAAATAATGTTCTCGAAAAACTAATGTATGAAGGACGCACCGCTACAGGCGCAAAAATTACGCATGAAAAAGGCGCCGTGAGAGCTCTCATACAAAGTTTAAAAACAAAGCAAACTATAGGGCTTCTCGTAGATCAAAACACCAAAATCCATCAAGGAGGCGTTTACGCTAAGTTCTTTGGTTTAGATGCAACCATTAGTCGTAGTCCGGCTACCTTTGCCAAAAAGTTTGATCCTGATGTCTTCATGATAGATTGCCATAGAACAGACAAGGGGTTTTTTATTTCGTATAAAGCTTTGCCTTTTACTTACAAAGATTGTCAATCAGAGGAAGATTATTCGGCCAAGTTATTAGAATATATGGAAAGTTTAGTGAGAGCTAGACCTGATCAATGGATTTGGTATTACAACAGATGGGCTACATACCTCAAGGAAGAAGATAAAAGTAAATACCCCTTTTACGCAAGTTTGGATACAAAGGCTTAACTAAAATGACTAAGCAGGTGTGTTCTTAACTTAAATCTATAGATACTTTTAGCAGTGAAAAACTTTAGAATTATAAGTGAGTTTGATAATATATGAAAGAGACAGACAAATCAGCCCATATAAGAGAAGAGGAAACTACCTCAAAACAATCTGGTCGGCTTGCTAAAGATTTTAAAAATTTAACTATTGCTCAGCAGACTGAGATTTTAAAGAAGCACGATCCGGAAGCTTTTGCAAAAATCAATAAAGACATAGTCAATAGGGCGGCCAGATTTCGTAAGTTCTTACATCTTATTACTATTGTAGCCGTTCTATACCTCTTTTATTTCCTCTTGAGGTGATGGTGCAGATTTCTAAGTGAATTTGAAGTGATTTAGACTTCTACTATAGATAAAACATACTTTATCTGATCTGAATCAAAGCCTGCTAAGCGAAGTTGGTCACCAATTTGTTTGGCATAATCACGACTTCTGCGCTCAATGTACTCTTCCTCAGTTTCAGGTGATTCTTCAATTACAGTATGTTCTGTTTTATTATTGCTTGGTGGCTTAGTGAGCTTTGTTTCATCAGCTTGTTTATCAAGAGCATACTTTAAAGCCTGTTCTTCATCATCAAAATCAATCCTAGTTGCTTCGACATTAATCAGTCCTGCTAGTTTAGCAGCTTCTAGTACGATATGCCCATAAATGACGACATAACCAACGTTTTTGACGTAAGAATAAATAATAGGTTCATCTTGATTAGAGCCATTTTTTTCTATGATTGTGAGTTTTTTATTTACAGCATTTTTATCAATTGGAAAATAATCTTTATAAGGTGAGCGTGTTTTAAGGCTTTCTATATCAACTTTCATTTTATCAATCTTTTCTGGTTCTAATCTTTCAGATTAAAGTTTGAACAACTAATAAATATTTCCACCTTAAAAACACTTTTATAGTGCCTCTTCCTTACTTTTATTTATTCAAACTAAGCGGAATTAAAGAGGAGAGAGATTTTTCAAAATCATGGTATTACAAACTATGGAGATCACCTTTAAGTACTAAGACTAGGTTGGTTATTGTGGGTGTTAATCACAAATACAAAAAAGCTCTGAACATAACTTAGTTCAGAGCTTAATCTTTTTTTTACTGACTTATTAGAACTACTTTATTCCTGCGCGAGTTTCGGCCACATGAAGGATGAGAGTTTTAATTTTTCTATATGAATTGATAACATCAGTAAAAGTAGTACTGAGCAATGGGTCCATACGCTTATCAGAAAGGCGTTCCCAATGATTTGAAGAGAATTTACGGATCTCCGCAGTAATCTCCTCTGAGCGAACTGATGCTTCAGAGTGAATGGCTTGATCATTCTTATCAGGGTTTTGAATCTTTTTGTAGAAGGCAGAAATCATCTCATGGAGTTCTAAGATTTCTTTCTTTTGCATATCATTGAATTCTAAATTGTTATCTTCAAGACGTTTGAAATGTTTAATAATTGTCATGATGTAATCAGAAATAGATTCGTATTCATCCGCAAGTAAGAGTTGCTTCTTAGCTTCTTCAGATTCATCTGTGTTGAGTGCCTGGCTCATGACATCTGTAAGGAAGTCAGTAACTTCGGTTTGAACTTTATCTAGAATATCTTCGACGCGGAAAATATTGCGACTTAGTTTTTTGTGATCTCCATTACCCTCAATGAAATTCTTGAGATCAACTAACATGAGGTCAGACTTGTGTTCCATTTTCTTGATTTCATGTGCACTTTGCTCAATAGCCGCGAAGGGTGAATCATACATTTGGAAGTCGAGGTTGATGAGGTATTTATCACCCATAACCTTTTTGTCTTTGACAATTTTATTGAGGATATTTGCTGCAACCGCAGTGAAAGGTAAAAAGAATACCACATTGGCAACATTAAAAATAGTGTGAAACATAGCGATACCAGCAGTCATGTATGGATAGCTTAAGACTTCTTTTCCATCAACCATTTCTATAGCAGTTGCATTAATATTTTTAAAGCGCCCCATGAACCATGTGATAAAGTCCATGTATTGAGAGAAAATCAAGGTTATCCAAAAGACGCCAACTAAGTTGAAGAATATGTGGAAGTATGCGGCTCGTTTAGCATTTGTTGAGGCACCAATTGAAGTAAGAAATGCAGTGATTGTTGTACCGATATTTTCACCTAAAACAAGTGCTGCTGCCGTTTCGAATGGGATGACGCCCGTTGTTGCTAGGGCAATTGTGATACCGAGTGTAGCTGAAGATGATTGAACAATAACAGTAAGAATACAACCGACTAGAGCAGTGGTAACAGAAGATGATTGTACTAATACAGTTAAAAATACACCCGCAATACAGGCAAGCACTCTATTATTGGTGACCATTTTAATACATTTTTTAAGAGAAGGACCAGCAACTTTCTGAATACCATCCGACATGAAGCGCATACCTAATAAAAAGATACCTAAACCACCTAACAAAGAGAAAATCATTTTTTGAATGATTTTTGAGTCGAGTTTAATGTACTTTTTCTTTAGACTTTTGACCTCAACAACTTCTTTTTGCTCGCTTTTGACAAGATTTTCTTGTGATTCTAATTTGGGGTCGAGTTTCACAGAAGTGTTAACTTCGGATGTATTGATCTCAGTTTATACTGTTGGAGAACTAGGGCTTTCTCTTTGTGCGAAAGTAGAGAGAATCAAGCTAATCAGTAGCGTTGACAAAAGTAAGAATTTTTTCATTTTCTTCCTGTTTTTGTGATCCATCGTCATCTCAGTTTTAGAAAACTCCGACTATTAGAATCTTTATTGTTAAGACTTTGTTGTGTTTTGTTAAGATAAGGTTTGGCGCACGATATCAAAAGGATAGGGAAGGAATTACAGGAGGCTTGTGGAAAAAATAAGCTTTAAAAAAAAGCTACAGAAAAGCTCTTAAGCTTTAATAAGCAATTCTTGAATTGCTGTCCATTCACTCTGTTCTTTATTAAATAATATACGCAATAATTTAATTTCTAAAGAGTCAATTTTTACTTGTGCAATACCGTTATGGAATTCTGTTAGCTTTTGAAAGTCCACACCATCATTAGAATAAAATAGGTCGGCCTTTTCAACTAAACTTCTCAAAGTTTTTGGGACCCCAGTGCGAACTTCTAAGTGTTTAGCTTTTAGGATTGTGTCAAAAGTAAAATCAATATATTCACCAGGCATATAAGGAGTAGGGACCCAGACATAGAGTTCGCGATTTCCTTTGCCTGCATTGCTTTCTGGTTCTTGATAGCGTGCTTTACGATACGTTTTAAGCTTATAAGGAAAATGTCTATAGGACTTCACTTGTATATCATCAAAATTTGGTACGGGACTCAATTCAGACCAGGTGCCACATGGACTTAAAAGTCGTGCTCGAAAGAGATTAACATCTTCTATACCTACGGGACTTTGGTACAACTCACTAGCTTCGTTAGGTAGACTAGCGTCTACAGTAAAATAAATTTGATCATGAGGTGATTGTTTGATAACTGAAACAGTCTCATCTTTATAGATCAATTCGGCTTTATTAATTCTCGAAATTAACTGCGCCTCTTTTAAGTAATAGCAATGGAATTTTTTGTAGCGATTTATTAAGCCACCCCAACTTTTATTTTGAGACCAAGCCACTTCACTTGCGGCAAGTAAACGAGGAAAGATTTGTTTCCAAATAAAATCTTTCTGATCCAAATACTCGGCCCATAGACAGATGCCATAGCCTTTCACTAAATCTAATTTACCCAGGTCTTTACTGACTTCATAAGAATAGACTTTTTCCATATCTAAAAAACCTGCCCAAGAATGACCGCGTTCAAATGGTCCTTGAGCCATATCTATATAACAATATTGTCCTGGACATAAAATAACTGGTACAGCTCTTGAAAGAGCTTCTTTTGCGGGTTCAACACCTTCCCAAGACATAATTGTGGTATCCTTGGGCATTTCAGGGTCACTTAAACTCTCGTTCCATGCCACAACTTCTTTGTTTAAGGATTTAATGAATTGATGTACTTGTCTGAAAAATAGGTTTTGTAAATCACGACTCGACATAAATTCATTTTTTTTCATTGCTCCTTGGCAGCTATGGCAATTTGCCCAATGACTTCGTTCAACTTCATCATTTCCAATGTGGATATATTTCGATGGGAATAAGTCCGCCACTTCAGTTAAAATATTTTTAATGAATTCTAAGTTTGTTTCTTTAGAAGGGCATATTGTGTTGAGTTTTACACCTTTCTCTAAAATCTCTGGTGAGACAGGCGAACACCTCGTTTCTGGGTATGAGTTCACTATGGCGAGAGAGTGCCCAGGAATATCAATTTCAGGGATAATTTCTATACCTCTTAATGCAGCATATTTGATAAGCTCTCGCACTTCATCTTTGCTATAAAAGCCACCGTAACGCTTTTGCCCCGAACCACGATCCGGTGGCAACACTTCATTCGGGCCTCGCCAGGCGCCCTTGTTTGTTAAATCTGGATAGGAATCAATTTCTAAGCGCCAGCCCTCATCATCACATAAATGCCAATGAAATACATTTATTTTATAAAAGGATAATTGATCAAAAAGTCGTTTAAGCGTATCTACCGAAAAGAATTGTCTCGAACAGTCTAAGGTAAAAGATCGCCAAGAAAATCTCGGGAAATCACGTATTTGAAGTAGGGGGATATTGTGGCCAATTAAGTTGATGTCTCCAATTGGAAGTAGCTGTTTTAATGAATATACAGCATACAAAAAACCTACAGAATCATGAGCTTTTATCAAAATACTATTTAACTCAATATCTATTGAATAAGCTTCTTCAGGCATATCCGTTTTTTCAAAAAGAATGCTTTTTCTAGCTGTATTACAAATATTTAATGAAGCGCATAAGTCATTACGTAAAACTTCACTTGCGTAAACTGCTGATTCACATAGAACTTCAATACTTAGTTCCTTTTCAAAAACAAAGCAAGCCTGACCAAGCTTCAGAAACTGAGGCTTGGGAATAATATTGATCTGCTCAAAATCTTTAGCTCGAGCTCGTATATATCTTTTTAAATGACTCAAACAAACACTCTTTTAAACCTCTGATTAGTCATGTCGCATAATATATCTTATGTATAATGTCGCGGAATTGATATGCTGGCCATATAAAACTACTTTGGTGGCCTACAGGATTACTTTAAGAAACCGCTCTTGTGTAAACCGCATTCGTGATTCAGTGATGGTTTCGTAGGATCAAAATAGCGCTTTTCGTCGGGAAGATCATTTTCTTTTACATAAGCTTCCATATCTGCTTCTGACCAATAAAATACTGGATTACATTTGAGCATGCCATTAGAATCCATATCAAAGATATCCATTGCCGCACGGTTTTGATTCTGCTCTTGACGCAAACTAGTGAACCAAACACTAGGGTTAACTTCAGCTAAAGCACGTCTGAAAGGCTCGAGCTTAAAAATTTCTGCGAAAGCCACAAGTTCTTCTTCTTGTTCCGCCTGAGGAATAGCCGCATCACCACCAAATCTTGCCGCAGTGATTTTTGGCACATAAACATCGATATTTAACTTTAGTTGCTCAATTGTTTTCTCTGCAAAAGCATAGGTGTGAGGCATCATGTAGCCGCTATCTACCCAAACGACTGTAATATCGTTTTTAACTTTTGTGGCCATATCTAATACGACTGCCTCTAATGGGCGGAAATTAGTTGACACCATGGGACGGTCGCCACCCAGTTCGATTGCTTTTTTAATGATTTCTGAAGGGTGTGCATGGCGCATTTCTTCATTCAATTTTTTAATATCAATACTCATAAATCTACCTAAATTAATTATATTTAAACGTTTTAAACGAAGCTACGGCCACAAAGTTCAACTTCCATTAGCTTGCGTCGAGTTTGTACTTGTACTTTGTCAGCTGAATAATTTTTGCAAATGTAGGCTAGACCTATGCCACAGTCGAGTGCTTTACTCATGGTACCAGAAGTTACAAAGCCAATTTCCTTTCCGACACTATCAAGAAGCTTATCTCCATCACGAGGAATGGGACGAACAGTCGCTTTAAACCCTACTAACTTACGCGTTGTTCCAGCTGCTTTGATCTCCTCCAATGCTAATTTACCAATGAAGTCATCTTTATTTAAATCACAGACCCAGCCTAAGCCGGCTTCTAATGCATTTGTTTGATCATTAATTTCATGGCCATAGAGGGAAAAACCTTTTTCCAAACGAAGGGAATCTCGTGAACCAAGACCGCAGGCTTTTACGCCGATTTCAATAAGTGCATCAAAAAGTTCACCTGCCGCGGCGTTTTTGATGATGAGTTCAACCCCTGCTTCACCTGTATAACCCGTTCGACACATGAGTCCAGTCTGACCTGAATATTCAATTTCACAATGTCCAAAAGTTTTCAACTGCCCATATAGACCTGGAAACAATTGATCAAGTTTTTCAGGTGCTTGAGGTCCTTGGACAGCTAGTAAGGAGTACTCATCAGAACGATTAACGATTTTAGCATCAAAACTGCCTTCTTTAAGCTTTTCACTAAACCATGCAAAATCCTTATCTACATTGGCCGCATTGACAACCATGAAAATATTGTCTTCAGCTTTTTTGTAAACTATTATATCGTCAACAAAAGTTCCATTTTCGTAGAGTAAGCCGGTGTACAATCCACGCCCTGCTTCAATTTTGTCTAGATTATTAGAAATCATGTAATTTACAAATTTACTAGCATCAGGTCCAGACACAAAAAACTGCCCCATGTGGGAACAATCAAAAACCCCTGCACTTTCTCTTACAGCTTGATGTTCTTTAATAATTGAATCGTATTGTACGGGGAGTGCCCAACCAGCAAAATCGACTATGCGGCCACCATGTTTTTCGTGATTGTCGAAAAGTGCTGTTTTTATTGCTTCTGACATCTTTGAGTCCTTTAATTAATCTTTAAAATCATCACAAAGATAGACCAAAACTTACAAACTAAAAAAGCTCTGAAGGCTTTTTTAAGAACTTTTCCTTAGTTCCTGTCAAGGATATGACTTTTCTTTATAAGACATTGAATTTATGACCTAGTAGGCAAAAAAACTCCATCTATATTTAATTTTTAAATTTTGAGTTGTGTCATGATGGAAAAATCTTTAGAAATAATAAAACACTTAGTGCGTCCTCCAGGTGATCAGGACTCACATATGTTGAAGTCCTGGATGCCTAATTTACAGACTTCATGGGATGAACACTTAAAAGATTTAGTTAATCATGAGGTGTGTTTATTCGGCTACCCATCTGATGCGGGGTCTTCTACCGTTAGAGGCGCTTCCGAAGGGCCGGATGCTATTCGTAAAGCCCTATTTTCAGCTCCTGCCTTTGATTTGGGCAATCTCAATATCATACCTCAATTTCTATCTGATAAACTACTTCAAGAAGAGCAAATCAGACTTTCACAAGCTGCTTTATATGGTGACTTAAACGAAGAATTACGTTTGCAGATGCCAGTTTCCCCCATAGATATGTGTTCCAAGCTCGTTCAAGAAGTTTTATTAATTAAGCCGGAAATGAAATTTGTAATGATTGGTGGTGACCAAAGCGGCTCATGGGCTTTGGCAAAAACCTTAGTTCAATTAAAAGGTGATGATAAAATTGGCTTGATTCATTTCGATGCTCATAGTGATCTAGAACCACATTTTTGTGGTATTGAAATCACCAATAGCACATGGCTTTATAATCTGATGAGAGAATTTATAGCTCCTGAACATATCATACAGTTGGGGGTTCGAGACAACAAAGCCTTAACTTACGGACAAAAACTTCTCACGGGAAAAGAGACTTTAAGAACTTCCCCCAAGGCTTATGCACATGATTGCTGTGATTACTTACTTTCTCTTGGTATTAACAAAGTCTATTTTTCCAATGACATATCAGCCAGCGATAGTTCTTTAGCTCCTGCCTGTGGGCATACAATTCCCAACGGCTTATATCCACATCACATCAACACTCTAATCGAGGAACTTCCAAAGCAAGGCATTGCAATTATAGCTTCTGATCTAATGGAAGTCGCACCTCGTATTGGTACTGGACCGGGAAGCATGTCGACTTGTAGAAATGCAGCTCAGTACATACGCAAACAAGTAGAGTCGATGAAAAGTCTATAAACACATGTGTCAAAAGTAAGCCTCAAGACAATTATGCAAAAAGCAGTCATTTCTTAATTCATTTGTAAAAGTACCAAGTATTTATGTGTTTCATGTAAGATTACTGTGTTTCACAATAATCCTTTAAGGTACTCACCCCCTATTTCCAACTTTAACTCTCAACACAGATTATAATGCTACAAAAATTCAATCAAATTATCAAAAATTTAGGCCCCGGACTCATGTATGCCGGAGCTGCTGTCGGTGTTTCACACCTAGTTTCTTCCACAAAAGCTGGCGCAGTTTATGGTTTTCTACTACTTATTTTCATCCCTTTAATTCACTTAATTAAATATCCTTTTTATAAATTTGGTCCTCAGTACACGGCACTCACTGGTCGAAACATCCTTCATGGCTACAATGCACTCGGTAAATGGGCCCTCTTTACCTATATTGGGATGACTTTAGTAACTATGTGTCTCATTCAGGCCGCTGTAACAATTGTAACCACTTCTATTGCCTTGAAGTTTTTCAGCGTCAATATCCCGATTAATTACGCTGCTATTATCGTTTTATTATTAGCAGCCAGCATTCTGTTTTTCGGAAAATATAGTCTTTTAGATAAAGTCATGAAAGTCGTTATTTTGACTTTAACAATAACCACTATCTTTGCCCTACTCGCCGTTTTATTTAAAGCTCCAGGTGGCTTCCATGAATCACAAGCTCCACTATTCTCATTCAATAACTTAAGTGATGTACTCTTTTTAGCGGCATTTCTAGGCTGGATGCCAGCTCCGATGGATATAACGGTGTGGCATTCTGTATGGTCCGAAGAAGCCAACCGTAGTTCAGGAAGTAAAGCTAATGTCAAACAAGCTATGTTCGATTTCAAAATTGGCTATATTGGAACCGCCTGTTTGGCTATGTGCTTTTTAGCTTTAGGTGCCTTGGTAATGTATGGAAGTGGTGAGACGCCCTCCCCTAAAGGCACTGTTTTTGCAGGTCAACTCATAGAGCTCTATACAGATTCTTTAGGTCAGTGGGCTTACCCTGTTATTGGTGTGGCTGCATTGGCTACTATGATCAGCACAACCTTAACCTGTTTAGATGCCTACCCAAGAACCTTAGATGAAGCAGTATTAATTCTTAAAAATGAAAAGGAAGGAATTGAACGTAAATCTGATTCAAAAAATATTTATCGAGCCTTCCTTGGTCTGACAGTTATTGGAACTACAGTGATTTTTCTGTTTTTCATGAAAAGCATGGGGCAACTAGTTGTTTTAGCCACGGTTGTTGCTTTTGTATCGGCGCCTATTTTAGCTCTTATCAATTATTTAGTTATGAATGATAAAACGATTGCTGATGAAGATAAGCCCAATAAACTTATGAAAACTTGGAGTGTTTTCAGTATTATATGTCTATTTGCCTTTAGTGCTTGGTACGTTTGGACCAGCTTTATCAATTAGTTTTTAGAGTCCATCTGGACTTACATTTGTTGGAGTATTTGAATTAACTTTTCTGTAGTCTCTAGGTGTAGCTCTTATAATAGAGTTTTGCACAAAAGATTTGAAAAGAACTTCTTCTTTGTTTACTAAATCAAAAACTTTTATGTTTTTACTTATAAGTTTTGAACCATCTAAAAAATCTGTAATTTTAATTGTCGTGACAGTTTTTATATCTTTACCTTGCTCATTCACACCATAAGTGGTAATGGTTTTTGATCCATCTGGATTAATGACTATACTACTTTTTCCAACATTATTACTATTTTCTTGCGCCTCTAATGGTAGGTAGAGGATAAGAGTCATTGATAATGTAATGAAAAAATTCTTCAAAATATTTACTTTTTTTGTATTACCCTAATAATGTTCATAAGTCACTAATAAGCAATGTTTATAAAACATTTTTTGAACATGTCTACAGAAAAATTTGAATTTTCATAAATATATTCACGCTCATTATTTTATATGTCAACATTAATTATAGTATATATATTTAATGCTTAACAAGGTTTTTTTGCAATTGTTTCATGATATGTAAATTTTTCTTATCAATTAATGTTTGATACTAACAAAAAAAGGGCCCAGAAAAGGCCCTTTTTAATATAACTATTAAGTCTATTCCCTATTTAATAAGAGCGACCTTCTATACCATCTCTTGCATTTTCACGTGCTTTAACAATGAGCTTTTTACCTTGTGCCGTCGGATAATCACTATTGACACAAGCAATACAAAGATCTTCATAAGGAAGGTCAATGACTTCAGCCATATCTTTATGAGACAAGTATGTCAGTGAATCCGCTCCGAGGTCATTCGCCATTTTTGTGCGAATTTCTTCAGAGAGATCTGACTCTGTACCATCAACGTCAATATATTGACGTGCAAAAAGTTCTTTTAGTGTCGACATATCAATGCCATAGAAACAAGGTGAAAGGATAGGAGGACAAGCAATACGCAAATGAACTTCAGCAACTTGGCCACGTTCTTTCATATCTTTGATAATATGTTTTAGGGTTGTTCCACGAACGAGTGAATCTTCAACTAAAATAACTTTTTTGTCTTTTAGAACCGAAGGTAAAGGAGTGAATTTTTGTTGAACAACTTTATTTCTACTATTGCCGGACTTAATGAATGAGCGTCCTACGTAACGGTTACGAAACAATCCTTCGACAACTTTTGCACCGAGTTCAAAGCCCATCGCATCACCAGATGCCTTAGCTGTATCAGGCACTGAAACAACAATTGTGTCATCATCGATTGTTAGAGTTTCTTTTTTCGCTAACATTTCACCTGCGCGAACTCGTGATTCATATACGTTTACACCATCAATGTCAGATGCGACGTTAGAAAAGTAGATCCATTCAAAAAAGCAGTGAGCTTTGCGAGTTGACTCAGCAAATTTTTCTACTTTTACACCATCTTTTGTGACTCGTAGTAAATGACCTGGTTCAAGAGTTTTAATATCACCTACACCACGGTTCCAAATAGCTACTGACTCAGAAGCTACAAGTACTTTGTCATCGGTAATTGCATAACTTAATGGCTTAAAACCCAAAGGGTCACGGGCGACCACTAAATCGCCTTGAGCATCAATCATGGATAGACACCAAGCACCATCAAAACTGTGAGCTAAACGTTTGAAGATTTGTACGTAATCCACATCGCCATCTTCAAACTCGGCAATTTCGCGAGCCAAGTAGTGCATTAGAATTTCTGTATCAGACTCGAGATTGATGTGATATAACTTGTTTTCTACAAGGTAGTTTTTAAGCTCAACGTGATTGGCGATATTACCATTAAAGCAAAAAGAAAACCATTTGTGTAAGCGACCGTGCTCACGTTCAAATGGTTGGGCGTAGTTAACATCATCCTTACCACAGGTAGCATAACGGACATGACCAATTGCAGCACAACCGCTAGTAGCTTCTTCGATGGCTTTCTGATTACTGGGGTTAATTTTAAAAGCTTCTTTGACTTGACCCAAAGCTTTATGCGTTTTTAACAAGTAGTTACGCTTCGGATCATAGCTTGTTATGCCTGCGGAAAGCTCTCCACGATTCTGCATATCTTGCAGCATGAGGGGAATATAGGAACCTAGGTCGGTTTCAGTATCGGGCAATCCCCCTTTAAGGGCATATACTGCGGCAATACCGCATTCGTCTTTGGGCTTCATAAAATTGTATCTATACCTGATTATGATTGTGTTAAATAAAAGTTAGTGAATATAGAAATGACAAGGCTTTTGTCAAGACTGTCTTTAAAGAGCTTGACGAATCTCATTAAAGGTTTTTTATAAGGGCATTAATTTTATTTTAATATTATATAGAGACACAATGAGCGACTTAAACAATATCCACATAGCAAAAATCACTCCACTTTCTGCTCCTGCAGTTATTCGTGAGAGTGTTCCAGTAACCGACGATGCTGCAAAAGCCATTCAAAACGGCCGCGATACAATCGTAAAAATCCTCAATGGTGAGGACAAACGCCTTATGGTCATAACTGGCCCTTGCTCAATTCACAGCAAAGAAATTGCAATTGATTATGCAAAACGCCTTACTGAGCTCCAGAAAGAACTCGACGACAAAATCTTCATTGTTATGCGTGTCTACTTTGAAAAGCCAAGAACTATTGGTGGCTGGAAAGGTTTAATCAACGATCCACATATCAATAATTCTTACGCTATTGAAGAAGGTGTTGTACTTGGTCGCCAAATCCTTAATGAAGTTGCTTCAATGGGTTTAGCTACGGCAACTGAATTTCTTGACCCCATCGTTCCACAATACCTTTCGGATCTAGTATCATGGGCCGCAATTGGTGCACGAACTACTGAATCACAAACTCACCGTGAAATGGCGAGTGGACTTTCTATGCCAGTGGGTTTCAAAAATAGTACTGATGGTAGCTTCGAAGTTGCGCTCAACGCAATTCAATCTAGTCGCCTTCCCCAACACTTTTTAGGTATCGACGCTAATGGTCGCTCTTCAGTTGTTTCTACAACTGGTAATCCACATGGCCACCTCGTACTTCGCGGTGGACACGATGGGCCTAACTACGATGCTGTTTCAATCGCTAAATGTATTGAAGTAATTGATAGCCGTGGTATCGAAGCTTCTATCGTTGTTGACTGCTCACATGCCAACTCTTCGAAAGATCACAACAAACAAGTTCCAGTCCTCAACGATATTGTTGCTCAAATCAATGAAACACCAGGTAAAATCAAAGGTGTAATGCTAGAGAGTAATATCAACGAAGGCAACCAATCTATTCCAGATAATTTAGATGACATGAAGTATGGCGTTTCAATTACTGATAAATGCCTTGATTGGGAACGAACGGCCGAGGCTTTAAGAACTGCCGCTGCGGAACTCGCGTAAAACTTCTCAGTTAGTCATGAAGCCAGGGTTCCTCACCCTGGCTTTTTTTTTGACAACAAACAATTCATCATCTTTATAATTTTAATAAACAAACGAGATCCAAATGGTTCAAGCTTCTAAAATCAAGAAAAACTCAGTCCTCGACATCGCAGGAAAACTCCACATTGTCGACACAATCACTTGTCAAAGCCCTTCGGCACGTGGCGGTAGCACACTCTATAAAATAAGAACACGCGACCTCATTACAGGCCAAAAAACAGACCATAGTTTCAAGAGTGATGAAATGCTTAAAGAAGGCGAGTATGAAAAGCGTCCAGTAGAGTTTTCTTATATAGAAGGAAGTAACTACATTTTCATGGACTTAGAAACTTATGATCAATTTGAACTGAACTTAGATTTTATTGGTGATGATAAAAACTTTTTACTCGAGGGCATGGAGCTCACTGCCCTACTCATTGATGGTGCAGTAAAAACTGTAACACTACCTGACACTGTTCAGCTTACTGTGACTGAATGTGACCCTAGTATTAAATCTGCCTCGGCAACCGCTCGCACAAAAAATGCCGTTTTAGAAACTGGCTACAACTTACAAGTTCCTGAGTACTTAGAATCAGGTGAACTTATCAAAGTCGACACTCGCTCAGGCGAGTTTATTTCACGCGCTAAATAGAAAACATTCATGAGCTGGGATCCACAAGAACAGTACAACATAGAGCGTTGGTCTGATTCATTTTTCGATGTAAATGATGATGGCCATCTTTGTGTGCTCCCTTTTCAAGATAAAAATGAATTACAAATCCCCATCAGTAAAGTCGTAGAAGAAATCAAGCTACAAGGATTAAAACTTCCTGTCGTTATACGTTTCCATGATATTCTACGAGCTCAAGTCCGCAAGCTCAATCTTGCCTTCCAGGAAGCAATCAAAGAATTAGACTACCATGGACAATATCGAGGTGTTTATCCCATTAAAGTTAATCAAATGCGTGAAGTCGTGGAAGAAATCGTTGAGGCTGGAGCTGAATTCGACTATGGCCTTGAGGCTGGATCTAAACCAGAAATACTAGCCGCCCTTGCCTACAACACTAATCTAAATAGCCTAACTATCCTCAATGGCTACAAAGATCGTGATTATATGCGCTTAGCTTTACTAGGAGTCAAAATGGGGCGTAAATGCCTAGTCGTCATTGAGAATTTTAGTGAACTTAACTTATTACTAGAAGTTTCACGAGAGCAAAATATTCGTCCTCTTATTGGCCTCCGACTCAAACTTTCGTCTGAGAGTCGAGGTAAATGGGCTTCGTCTTCAGGAGAGAATGCCAAGTTTGGACTCTCTATATTAGAAATTATTAAGTGCATCAATATACTGAAAAATGAAGATATGCTTGACTGTCTCAAGCTCTTACACTTTCACATGGGAAGTCAAATCGCTGATATTAAAACGATTAAAGAAGCGATTATTGAAGGAGCGCGAGTTTATGCGAAGATCGCAAAGATGGGTATTAATATTGAGTACCTCGATGCTGGTGGTGGCCTTGCGATTGATTATGATGGCAGCCGTTCTACGAGGGACTCATCACGTAATTACCGTTTAGATGAATACGCAATGGACTTAGTCCTTTCCATTAAACAAATCTGTGATGATGAGAAAGTCGCTCACCCGCATATTGTAACCGAAAGTGGTCGTGCGATCACCGCACACCATTCATGTGTCGTTACGAATGTGATTGACATCAAAAAGAAACATCACGAAGACTTTGAGCGTAAAGCTCAAGAAAGCGATCATTACCTACTGCAAAACATGCGATCCACTCTTGAAGAGCTTAATATTAGTAATTGCCAAGAAATGCTCAATGATGCCAAACAGATCAAGAATGAGTCTATGCAAGCTTTCAAGTTAGGCATTTTAGAGTTAGATGAACAAGCCGCTATTGAAAACATTTATTGGCAAGTTGTCGACCAAATTAGTGAACTGCTGAAACAAAAAGAATTCATTCCCGATGATTTACGCGAATTAGAACAAAGCCGTGCGAAACAATACCTCTGTAATTTTTCTGTCTTTCAATCCGCTGCCGACATCTGGGCAATTGACCAAGTACTACCAATCATGCCACTCCAGAAACTCAATGAAGAACCCAAAGAAGATTGTAAGCTTTGTGATATAAGTTGTGATTCCGATGGTCAAATCAAACAATTCCTAGGTCCTGAGGGGCTTTCAGAAACTATTAAACTTCATAAAATCACCAATGACGTCCCCTACCACATCGGCATTTTTCTGACGGGTGCCTACCAAGATGTGATGGGAGTGATGCACAATCTTTTTGGTCGACTCCATGAAGTACACGTCTATGCGGATAAAGATGATGAAAGTGGCTTCTATATTGATGAAGCTATAACTGGTGGTACAGCCGGCGATGTGCTCAGTACCATGCAGTACAATCCTTCCAATATGGCTCAGGTCATAAAAAAAGAAATCGATAAAAATATTAAAGCTGGCCACATTCAAGCAAGAATGGGGGTGAAGCATATAGATTTTTATGAAAACTGTTTAAAACAATACACTTATCTCGACTCTCAAAATTAAGGAATTTATTATGTCTAGATTACTTATTATTGGCGCTGGCGGCGTTAGCCAGGTTGCAACACTCAAATGCTTAGAAATAGGCGTTTTCTCCGAAATTATGCTCGCATCTAGAACTAAATCAAAATGCGATGCGATTGCGAAACTCGCAAAAGACAAAATCAGTACGGCTCAAGTTAATGCCGATAATGTACCTGAATTAGTTGCCTTAATGAAAGACTTTCAACCCGACATTGTTTTAAACGTAGCCCTACCTTATCAAGACCTCACCATTATGGATGCCTGTCTCGAATGCGGTGTTCACTATGTTGATACAGCTAACTATGAGCCCTTAGATACAGCCAAATTTGAATACAGCTGGCAATGGGATTATCAAGAGCGTTTTAAAGAGGCAGGTCTCTTTGCCCTACTTGGTTCCGGTTTTGATCCTGGTGTCACCAATATTTTTACTGCTTGGGCACTTAAACATCACTTTGATGAAATTACTGAACTCGACATTATCGATGTCAATGGTGGTGATCATGGCCAGGCTTTTGCAACTAACTTTAATCCAGAAATTAATATTCGTGAAGTTACGGCTGAATGTCGTCATTGGGAAGATGGGAAATTCATCGAAACTCCTGCTATGTCAATGAAGCGTGAATACACTTGTCCGGAAGGTGTCGGTACCTTTAATATTTACCGCATGTACCACGAAGAGTTAGAATCCCTTACAAAACACATCCCAACCATTAAGAAAGCTCAATTTTGGATGAGTTTTTCCGACAATTACCTTAAGCACTTAGAAGTCTTACAGAATGTGGGAATGACCCGTATTGATGAAATCGAATATGAAGGGCAAAAAATTGTTCCCCTACAATTTCTCAAAGCTGTCTTGCCCAACCCTGGAGACCTCGGTAAATCTTCTAAAGGAAAAACTTGTATAGGTAATATCATCAAGGGTACAAAAGACGGCAAAGAAAAGTCGCTCTACATTTACAATATCTGTGACCACGAAGCCTGCTTTGAAGAATTAGGTTCACAAGCCATTTCTTATACAACGGGTGTCCCAGCTGCAATTGGCACTGCTCTTCTCGCTAATAATACTTGGCAAGGACAAGGGGTTTTCAATATGGAAGAAATGGATCCAGACCCTTTTATGGACATGCTGAATACCTATGGCTTAAAGTGGACCTGTATTGATAAGTAAGCTTGGTTTATAGACACCTATTTCGATGGAATAGTTATCTATACACAGGAGTATAATAAGCTAATTGACTTATACATTTCATTGGTTGAATTTCTTAAGTCGGCTTTTTCCAAGATTAATAAGATAATATTTTGTTTAGATTGAGCGTTTAACTTATAGATATTTTTTAAACAAGATTGGAATTATGTTATAATTAATGTTATTTATTTACATAAATACAATGAATGAAATTATCAAGGATTAAGATGAATTTTAATAGACGGAATTTTATAAAAAGTCTTAGTGCAGGTGCAATTGCGCCTTCCCTTATGGCGAGCTCTGGACGTAGAATTAAAGCTCAAGCTAAGCAAGTTTTAGTCATCTTTGAGCAAGGTGGTGTTTCTCAAATTGATACTTTTGATCCTAAGCCCCAAGCAAACATTATTCATCGCAGCCCCTTTAAAAACATCAAAACTAATGTTCCTGGCATTCATTTTACAGAGCTCATGGAGAAAACCGCTAAAGTAGCTGACCGCATGACCATTGTACGCTCTATGTATCAAAAGAAAGCATCTATTGGCAATTCTCATCCATTAGGCTCACAGTACGTCATGTCCGCAGGTGACCCCACAGGTCCTGTGGAACTACCCGATATTGGTTCCGTCATTGCTCATCATAAAGGGCGCTTAGCCCCCTACCTTCCCGCTTATGTTCATGAAGCGACTGGTGAACAATCAAAGTTTGCTTCTCGTTTAGGTTTTCTTGCTGCCAAGGATAAAGCTTTTGCCATAAAATATGGTGAGGTAAATGGCCTAGGCTTAAGCAAGGAAGCTATAGAGCAACTCCTCGAACGTCGAAAATTGTTGTCCAAGTTGAATTCTGGTATGGGCAAAAGTACTTCTGAGCAGATATTAGCCATGCAAACCTTCTCACAACAAGCAGAAGAAATGCTCATAAATCCCAATACGGTTGCAGCCTTTGACCTTTCCAAAGAACCCGATCATATCAAAAAAATGTATGGTCCTGAGCAAAAAGAGCTACGTCAACGTGCGGACTTGTATATGCTTGGCCGCAAACTCATAGAATCGGGTGTTCGTTACGTTTGTATTGATACAAAATTTCGCAATATCAACAATCGCTACTCTGGTGGTAATAATATGAACTGGGATCACCACGACGCTATTTATTCAAAGTCACATACAAATATTCCTGGCGGTGGTGCTGGTGGCGGACGCTATGGCATTGGAACTTGGCCTATGATGGGCAGTACAGACTGGGCACTTTCTGGCTTAATCCAAGACATGGATCAACGCGGTTTACTGGAAGATACTTTAGTTTGTTTTGTAACTGAACTCGGTCGCACACCAAAAATTAATGAGCGTCAAGGTCGTGATCACTGGACTCATGCCTTTAGTTATGCTTTTGCAGGCGCAGGGGTTCCCCGCGGTCATGTTGTCGGAGAAACAGATAAAGATGGTTACTATATCACCAGTTCACGCGGCTATACCATAGAAGATTTTGGAGCCACTGTTTTAGAAAAAATGGGCATCGATAATGAGGCCCCTATACATACACCCGGTGGACGTCCGATGTTTATTGCTAAAGGCGGACACGCCATACCGGAGCTTTTCGCATGATCAAACTACTCAGCGCGTTCTTATTCTTTACTACTTTTGCAGCTTACGCAGAGGACATTGTCAAAATCTCTGTTTTACCCAAAGAAATCAAACTTAATAGTGCACGTTCTTGTGCACAGATTCTTGTCACTGGTTACAGCAAAGAGGGAAAAGTTATTGACTTGAGTCGCAAGGCCAAATTTAGTCATGGCCACATGGTAAAAATTGAAGATGCTTACCTTACACCTCTAGCCAATGGCAAAGGTCAGGTCACAATCAGCTATGGAAAACATGTAAAAACAATCCCTCTAACAGTAAATTCCACGGATAAAAATGACCCAGTCTCTTTCAATTGGGAAACACTAGCGATTCTCACCAAGCAAGGATGTAATGGTGGTGGTTGTCATGGTAAACCCAATGGTCGAGGTGCATTGGAATTATCTCTCAACGCCTTTGATCCGGACTTTGATGAAACTAATATGATTCGTGGTGCTATGGGACGTTTCTTGCAACCCATTGCCCCAGAACAAAGTCTATTGCTCAAAAAACCTAGCATGCAAGTTGGGCATGTTGGTGGAAAACGTCTCGAAGTCGGTTCATTACAATATGAACTTCTCTTGCAATGGATTAAGGAAGGTGCCAAATCTGATAAAGGACAGAAGAAACTTAAAACACTAAAAGTATTTCCAAGTGATCGCGCGCTCGAGTTCCCAAATCAAGATCAACAACTTTCAGTTTGGGCTCTTTTCGAAGATGGAACATTCAAAGATGTCACTCGAATAGCTACTTATGCTACATCTCATAAGCGCGTTGCTACAGTGAACGACAATGGACTCGTAAGTGGTCATGATCGTGGTCAATCAGCCATCTCAGTTAGATATATCGACGATGTTGTCACAGTAAATTTCACCATGGTTAAAAAGATTGATGGCTTCAAATGGAAAGCTCCAAAAGAAAATAATTATATCGATACTCTAGTTAACAATAAGCTTCGTCAACTCCAATACCTGCCCGCAGATACAATTGATGATTCAACATTTATTCGTCGCCTTTCTTTAGATGTACGTGGTCAACTTCCTAAAGCCGAAGAAGTTAATAAATTTATCAATGATAAAAATCCACATAAACGTAACCAACTCATAGATAAATATTTAGATTCCGATGAATTTGCTCGTTTTTACGCGATGAAAACTGCAGACTTACTCAAAATTAACACGCACGAACTTAAGTCTGAAAATGCAGCGAATTATAGTCGTTGGATATACGAAGCTATTAAATCAAATATGCCCTTTGACAAGTTCACCGAAGAACTGCTCATGTCACAAGGACATACTGACATAAATCCGAAAGCTAATTTTTTCCGCACCACCACAGATAGCAAAATGGTCACAGAGTCCGTAAGTCAACTCTTTATGGGATCACGACTCACCTGCGCACAGTGCCATAACCACCCATACGAAAGTTGGACTCAGGATAATTATTACCAAATCACTTCTGCTTTTAATAACATTGATCGAAAAATTCTTGCGAGAGAAAAAGGCAATGAACCTTTTAGAAAAACCATTTTGATTAAAGCGAATGGGGTCCGCAACACGGCTAACCCACGTACCAAAATTCATCAACTCCCTTGGCCTATTGATGTCAAACGTGAGTCCAAAGACGACCCACGTCAAGCTTTTGTACAATGGTTGACTGCAAAAGAAAACCCCTACTTTGCCAATACCGAAGTCAATCGTATTTGGTCTTATTTATTAGGTCGCGGCATTGTCATGCCAGTAGACGACTTTCGTCCTTCAAACCCGGCTACTAACAAAGAATTATTGGCGGCCCTAGCCAAGGACTTTACTGAGTCAGGCTATGACCGCAAGCATATGTTTAGGCAGATTCTAAATTCACAAACTTATCAACGCACTACTGAAAGCAATGACTTCAATAAAAAAGACAGCGAACTTTTCTCTCACGCTCGTCCACGTGTTTTAGCTGCTGAACAAGTTAAAGATGCCATACTGCTTTTATGTGATGCTCCCGATAGTAATAAACTTAAAAATGAACAAAAGTTTACCAAGCAAAAAGTTAAAGAGATCAATGAGCTCAAAGTCAATTTGGGTAAAAACTTCCCTCATTGGCTTAAAGAGGTACAAAAAGATGCGCAATGGCAGGATCTAAAAGCTTCACAAGCACAGCAAATCCTTCAAAAAGAAGGCTACAAAGACTTAAAGCCGAGTGAATATATTGAGACAAGTCCAAATAGTAATCCTAACAAAGATCAACGACTAGGAGCTGTTCGTAGCTATCACCCACTAAAAGATGGTACTTTAACGGCACTTCGTTTTGTGTTTGCGAAAAACGCAAAAAACAAATATGGCAATGGGTTTCAAGGTAAGTTTGGCCTCAGTAAACAACATGCATGGATCACCACAAAGGGAATTGGGAACAAAGTTAAATATATAGAGATCGAAGCTAATCGAGATAATGCCATTGGTGAAATTGAATTGATTATGGATGGCAAAAACCTCAGCTCACAAGCCAAGATTAGAGACATGGCATCAGGCGCTGTATATAAACAACTTCAAAATGCTAAGCCTCAGGCTGTAAAAACTTCTGCAAAGCTAAAAATTGAGTTCCCTGTAGAAACGGCTCTTCAATTCTTAAGCCTTCATCTACATCACAATGCGACTATAAAATTCTTCAATGCGCAATCAAAGCTCATTCATCAAGCCAAGGTAAGTTCAAATAGGCGAATGGATGTGACGACTCTTGCTCTTCCCTCAGTTCAAAAGATTGATATTACAGCAGCTCAATACGGCGAATTTCATGGGGATACTATACTCACTAAACAAGTCAGTAAAGAAGGACAATGGTTACCTCACAATATTAATGTTGAACCCCATTATGCCATAACTTTTAAAGAACTACAGACAAAAGCTGGCCAGGTTCTTGTTCTCGAACAAAACCATCTCCAAAGGGACGAAGGTATTTTTGCAAAATACAAAATACAAATGAGTACTCATCCCGTTGCGACTACTCAAACATCACTCAATCTCGATACACTCAACATGGCGCAAAAATATTCCAAGCTTGCTGGTTGGGAACGTGATTATGTGAAATATAGTTATTATCAATCCTCCGCACAATATAAAACTTTGAAAGAGGAATGGAGCAAAGTTCAGAATAAGCTAGACAAAGTATTTGCTACACAAAAACTCTATCCAGAAAAATCTAAATTTCTTACCGCCTTTGGTCAGCCTGAACGAAAGACCGTTTGTGCCTGCGAAAGACCCGAATCAGTGGCTTTGGATCAAAGCTTACAACTCATGAATGGTGAATACATCAAAGAGAAACTCAAACGAGTTGTCTATAACAAAAAACTTGATGAAGCGGAAAATATCAAACAACTGTATCTGAGTGCTTATTCCCGAAGTCCAAAGAACGATGAATTAAAAATTGCTACAGATCATCTCAAAAAAACAACTGATAAAGATGAAGCTTTACGCGACCTTTATTGGGTGGTCATTAATTCAAATGAATTTATTTTTCAGCATTAGGAGCTTATAATGAAAAAAATCATACTTTGCACTCTACTAGCTCTATCAGTCAATGCTGAAGTGAGCTTCAAAAAACACTTAGCTCCAATACTTAAACAGAAATGCGAATCATGCCATGGAGAACAAAAAAAGAAAGGTGGCTATGGTGTGGATACTTTTACTAAATTCATGAAAGCAGGTAAAAGTGGTATCGAGGCTATCGTGCCCAAAGACCCAGAAGATAGTTACCTCTACGAATTATTGATTACTGATGATGAAGACGAACGCATGCCTCAAAAAGATGATGCCCTTAGTAAAGCGGAAATAAAACTCTTTGAACAATGGATTGCGGAAGGCGCAAAATTTGATGGTGAATCTGAAGAAGACAAACTCATTACCATGTTACCACCACCCAAACATCCTAAACCTCCAAAGACTTATCCCACAAAACTCCCAGTCTTTACTTCAAAGTTTTCTCCTGATGGAAAAACCATATTTTCCGCGGGGTATAACGAAGTTCTTATCTGGGATCATAAAGGTAAATTATTAGATCGTATACAGGGTCTTCCACAAACCATTAATGCGATCGTTTTTTCAAAAGATGGTAAATCTATATATGTTGGAGGTGGTGCACCTGGTGAATATGGTGAAATAAGCCAAGTGAACTTGAAGAGTAAAAGTATCAAGAACATTGCTATGTGTGAAGATGTTGTTCTCGATTTAACGATGTCTCCCGATGGTTCAAAACTCATTGCCGGTGGCGCAGATAGTAATATTCGAGTTTTTGATTTAAAAAACAATAAACTTCTCTGGCGTAATAAACAGCATGCACATTGGGTCACGGGACTCGCAGTAACTGATTATAGCTTTTATGAAGAACAAGCTAAAAATGAAGGCCTCCCCGACTTTCTTGTTTACACTGAATTTGAAAAGAAAGGCGGTGAACACAATAGACAAATTTGGAAGTTTGCTGACCGTACAATTATTCGCGAAGCGAATTGGCAGCTCGAATTCGCACAAGATAAAAATATTAAGCTATCCGATATTCGTGAAACAGGAATTGGCAAAACTCGTGAAGTCAAAACAACTGACTACAATGCTACTGACATCGAAAAATATAAAAATGTAGTCGACTACTTAAAGAAACTCAGTTCAGATTGGGGTTCAAAAGTCGACGCACAACCGTTCCTTATTTCCTCTTCTTTCGATAAAACCCTTAAAGTTTTTAACTTAAAATCAGGTTTGCTCTTCACAACTTACAAGGGGCATTCCAAAGTTTACGGTAAAGTTAATGGTCACTTCAAAGTCTATTCAGTTATTACCCAAAAAGATAGCCTACTTGCTTGGTCTGCAGGTGGAGGTAAACATCTACATGGATGGAATCCCGTCTTGATTCGCGATGAAGATGGTACTGCAGGCGATATGGAAGAACGTTTTGCCAAAGAAGGCTCAGCAATTTTTCTTAGGCATGATTTTAAAAAGAAAAATATTTTTAAGCTTAAACAGCAAGGAGATTTTCTCTGGGCAGTGGCTGATGACGGGGCAATTAAAAAATTCCCAATCCCGAACGATGGAAAATTTGATCCAGACAAGCCCGCCGAAACTTTCACCGCTCAACTTCAAGATGATTACCTAATGTCACTCGACCTTAAAAAGGGCAATATTATTACCGCTAGTTTTAGTGGTCACATCAGTCAATTAGATTTAAATAGCAAGAAAAATAATTTTATGGTCACTGGAACTAAAGGAACGACAAATCAAATGATTGAGCAAAGCATTGATGGTAAAAGCGCTAGTAAATGGTGCTTGTTCCATGAGAATAAAGTCGTCACTTGGCAAGCTGAATACGATCGACCTGTGGGCATAATTTCTTACGAACTCACTTCTGGTGGAGATGTACCCCAGCGCGATCCAAAAAATTGGCTTCTCGAAGCATCCAATGATGGAAAAACGTGGACTCCACTAGATACAAAGTCTAATCAAACCATGTTTGAAAAACGTCGTATGAAACGTTCATATGAATTGAGTGAATCTTCGCATGAATTTAAGTTCTATCGTTTTAGTTTTCACAAAGTCCATGGCAATGATATGTTTCAAATTTCTCAAATTAAGTTAAATACGACTCAGACAAATAGAAGTTTTGCCGCCTACCCTAAGTAAAGCCAAGCTTTTATAAAACGCTCTTGTGTATTCATCATTTCTAAAACCTTAAGAGTTAAAGATGCCAAAAATACTAATCACTCTAGTCATTAACTTTGTATTGCTCTTCACTGCTTTCGCTGATGAATACAAAAAGCAAGATAATAAATCTTGGCATATCTATATTCAGCAAACGGATGATAAGGCTCATAAAGCGACTTTAACTCAAGCATATGAGCAATTAGAAAAAGACTTATTGGAAGTTGAGCAATTAATACCTAAAAAACATTTAAGGCATCTTAAAAAAGTTAAGATCTGGATAAGCGTCAATACTCAAGCTGGCGCCGCCTATCACCCTTCAGAACAATGGTTGCGTAATAACGGACGAAATCCAAAAATGGCCATGTCAATAGAGATTCAAAATGCGCAAAACTATATTGATTGGCTTAAATACCAACCGATGATTATTCTACATGAACTTTCTCATGCCTATCATCATCAAGTCTTAGGCTATAATCATAAAGAAATATTGAATACTTATAAGAAGGCCAAACAAAGTGGGATCTATGATTCTGTTCAGTATGTTGCAGGTGGAAAAAAGCGAGCTTACGCTATGAATAACGACAAAGAATACTTTGCCGAACTCACGGAAGCTTATTTTGGCAAGAATGACTTTTACCCATTCACTAGATCAGAACTCAAAGAACACGACCCAAGTGCCTATAAACTTATCGAAAAAATCTGGAAATAAACCCTGCAATTTATCCGTTAAATATATGATTCTTGGACCAGTTGAAAACAATATTGGAAAATACTACTCTTTTAAAGCTGATAAGTAAATCGCTTGAATTAATACAAAACCTTGGCTTAAACCACAGTAACAAAAAAGTTAGATCCAGGTGCTCATGAGTTCGATGCATTGAGCATTGAGTTCAACTGCGCGTTCTTCTGAATCAGCTTCATTATAACAACGTAATTCCGGCGCATTACCTGAAGGACGAAGATGAATAATTTCATCATTCTCAAAAGTTATACGAATACCATCGGTATCATCCATGCTTACTACTTTCCCACATAAATGACCAAAGAGCCTTTCTATTTTCTTTGCGTCTTTCGCAAAATCATCTGTATTAAATTCAGCGAGTTTAGCCTTGGATTTCTCAGTCGGAAATTCTTTGAGACGATCTGATGCTGTAAAACGCGCAGGAAGTTCATTAACGAGTTCAGAAAGCTTGATGGCTTTTGCTTTGGCATCTGCCAGCAAAGCAATATGAAGTATAACAGCATCACGTGTTGGTAGCGCATCGAGTGTTTTGCCTTCGGCAATGAAATCAGAGTTCGTTAAAAAACCACCATTAGCCTCATAACCCACCACCATATTTGCACCTTTTGCAGATGCTTCTTTCATAGAGGCTATCACATAGGGACTTCCGATACGAGTTCTACTCACCGATTCAAAAGCTCCACAAGACTCCACTGCCGTATTACAGCTAACTGGAGTCGCCACAGCATCTGCTTTTAGATAACGCGCGCAGAGAATCCCTGCCACATCACCCCGTAGCCAATGCCCCTTCTCATCAGAAATCAGTGGACGATCACAGTCGCCATCAGCACTGAGAATTGCATCAAAATCACCCGATGCTGCCCATTCTGCCGCGAGCTTCACATCTTCCGGGCGAATGGCTTCGGTATCAACCGGAATAAATTTTTCACTACGACCAAGACCTGTCACATTGGCTCCAAGAGCTGAATAAATTTTCTTGAGTACATCACGACCTACACAGCTGTGTTCGTAGACACCAAGCTTCAAACCGGCCAGTGCCTCTGAAGCAAAGAAATCTGTGTAACGCTTCAGGAATAAATCTTCTGCCTCAGTATAAATAGCTGGAAGTTCATAGGCCTCGTTAAAAAAGCCATCAGCTTTCACAAGTCCTTCTAGAAGCTCCACTGACTGGGAACGAATCCCCTGCTCGTCTTCCTTGAGGATTTCACCCAAAGGAGTGTTGTATTTAATTCCATTGCGATCATCAGGGATATGGCTTCCCGTTACCATTACGGAAGGAACTTTGTTGACCAATCCGTAATAAGCTACTGCTGGAGAAGGAACTTCACCACAATAAACGGGCTTGTAGCCTTTATCTTCCACGGCTTTTGCGACCGCCGCACAAATACGCGGACTCGAAGGACGTAGATCTCCTGCGATGGCAACTTCGCTGCCTTTTGTAATATTACCCACCTGCTCCAAATGCTGTAGGAAAGCCACCGTGTAGGAATAGCACACCGCATCAGTCATTGCATCCGCTAGACCTCGGGCACCGGAAGTTCCAAATTTCACTCCACTCTCTTCCATGAGAGCTTCAATCTCGTATTTCATTGACATCTTAATTTCTCTTGATTTTTTGATTACTAAGATAATATACCATCTTTCTAAAGATGTATTAAAGTAAGGATTAAATAATAAATAATTTGATCTAAGTTTAGATCTCTTTTGAAACGCGCAACTTTAGCTGCGCAGACCTATTTCTACCTTACTGGGTACGACAAGTACCTGCTTGGCACATAATTCAAACAACTCCTATTTCGCCAACACGCTAAAGCGTGGACTACCTACACGAACTAAATATCTATCGTTCTCGATACATTTTTGGTCTTTGTTGAAGCTGACTTCTGAGTTTTGTCTTTTACAAAAAATGCCTCCGCCCAGTTGGCGTGATCTCCATCAGGCTTACCATCTTTACCATTCGCAACCACGAGCCTAATTTCAGATGCTTGGCTCACGTCAATATCCACAAATTTTGCCTTATCTCCCTTAAACATGTCTCCACTATCAAAGACTTTTTCTCCGTCAAGATAAACTTCAAAGCTACAGTAAGTGTCATGCCCACTATCTGAGTGCCCCACATGACTAAAGAAGCGCTTGTAGCCCTTCCCTGCTATATCAAAAACCATCTCACTATGGGCATGAGTCCAAATCCCCTTTTTGTACTTCACTTTGCCAATACTGATATTTTTATCTTGCTTAAAACCACCCCAACCAATCTTTTTAGACTTAGCCTTTTTAAATTGTAGGTAATCACGCTGACCCACTGGATATTGATCTGGGTCACCCATTCCAGGACCAAGAATTTTTAAGTCTTCAAGTTGCCACCACAGGCCTTTTTCTTCCATGCAGGTAATGCGAACTTTTTTGGCTATTGCCATTGGAAAGGACACCTCGGTAAACTTATTACCCTTGGCTTTCTCAACGACTGTCTTCCATGTTTTACCATCTTCAGAAATCTCAACTTTAATGGCTCTGGCGTAATCTCCGCCTTTCGCCTGCAGCTGCACTTTGTAAACATTGCGCTGATGAGGAAATTCTGCTTCTATCCACATACCCTTTTTCATCGAAGCCTTACTAGCATAAGTGTTTTTAGAATTATCATCCTGAAGATTCAGGAGATCTTTGGCTTTATGACTGGCATTAAGTTTCCAGAGACGGATATCACCACCTGAATTAAGTAAAATCTGACGCAAGCTCTGTTCTGTATAAGGCTTTTGCACATCTTTAGTTTGATCACGAACTTTAGCCACATCTTTTTCTGTGATCATCTCTGCCTTATTGCCAAAGCTATTACGAATATATGTTAGCACTGCAGCAATGTACTGATCATTATTAGTCTTAAGACCCATCATCATTCCACCAGCATAAGTCTTACCATCAATTGGACCGCTAAAACCATGCAGAGTGATTCTTGACAACACATCTTTATCACCGAGAACGCGCGGGTTTTTAACAAAGGAAGGAGCCATGAGTCCCGCACCCGCCGGCATGCCCTGCCCCGCCGGTCCATGGCAAGTGGCACAGAGGGCATCAAAATGTTTTTTACCCTCTGCCATTAAGGCAGCTTCTTCAGCATTGAGTTTTGCGAGAGACGCAAGACGCGCTTGCTCTTCGAAATAATCCTTATTGAGCTCATCATCAATTTCCTTGAGATAATCATTAGATGGATTTGCTTTCATGACAGCATTAGCCATGGCACGAGTTTCTTTACTTACCTTAGTGGACGCTGAAAGAATTAACTGAATTGCAACTTCTTTTGCTGGATCTTTAACGAGGCCTTTTAGTGCGTATATGTTTTTTATATCCTCTTGGAAATACGGTTCTGTCATGCGAATAGCAGCTGCACGTACGTGAGGACTCTTGTCTTTATAAACCTGTTTGAGATAATCAAGGTCAATAAGTCCTAAGCCTTCCAATGTCCAAAGGGCATGGAGTCGCGCCAACTCAAAGCTGTTGGTTGAAACTATTTTTTTAAGTTCTGACTCGACTGATTTGTCTCCGCTGAGAACGATAAGTTTTTGAGCTTCGTCGCGCCACCAGCCATTGGGGTGTGCTAGGTGTCGTACTAGCTGAGCCGGACTTTCCTCCAGCATGCGTGGTTTTTTGTCATTTGGCTTAAAATCCTTATGGCGCACACGGTAAATACGACCGTGACCAATATTTTTATCTAGACCATAAAACTTAACGGCTTTGCGAATAAAAGAACCCTCAGGAACCCAAGCACCCTCCTGGATTATACCGCGATGCATATCCACGAGATAAAGTGTTCCATCGGGCCCCGTTGCCGCATTCACTGGACGGAAGTTGGCATCGGAACTCGCAATAAACTCTTTTTTATCATAGGCATTATGCATCACTGAACGCCCCTTTTCGTCAACTTTGAAAGTGGCACGACGCGTTAAGCGTCCCACAGGTGTACTAAAAATTAGTTCACCTTGCATTTCTTTTGGGAGCTTATCACCACGAAAAACAGCCTGCCCGCAGGTATCGGTGAAACTCTTTATGGCTCCGCTTGGGTGCATAGCTCCCATACCACCTTGAGCATCAAATACCTTATCTATCCCCCAGACATTTCTAAAGCCTTCAGAGCGTACCCACTTTGGGTCCCATTTTGTATAGATATTTGGGAAGAGTGTATGCACCGGACCCACACCTGCTCCAGCGTCTGCAAAAATAACCTTACCATAATTATCCTGAGTGAGTCCCCACTGACCACGATTACCCTTGGTCATCACCTTTTTCACAGTGCCATTTGTGTAACGATATGCATGCTGATTATAGGTTGTATAGATATTATTATCCATTGCCCAGATCAAACCGCTGGGCTGATGCTCTAGATTGCCGCCGCGTTTTCCTCCTTCATACCAAATTTTCTTTTTATCAGAAACGCCATCCCCATCGGTATCAAAGTACTCATAGATGTCATTGGTATTTGTTTCGCCAATGAGCACACTGTCTTTTAGAGGAAGTACTACACGAGGAAGATTCATCTTATCGGCAAATACCGTACGCTTATCCATAATGCCATCGTCATTAGTATCCTCTAAGCGAAGAACACGGCTGACCTTGTCATGTTTACCAGAACCATCCACATCCTGCATGTAGGTTTCCATCTGCGCCACGTACATGCGTCCATTACCATCCCATACACAAAGTACGGGTTCGTAAAGCATGTCATCACCGGCAACGAGCTCCAGGCTATAATCACCCTGAACCTCAAACTCCTTCATACTCTCTTTTTCATTACGTTGACGTACGAGTGGATCCTGCGTTTGCTCAAGTGGCGGCAGTGCATAAGCCGGCTTGGGTTTTGAAGAAGTATCCACATCTAGTTCCCCAAGTACAAAGCGCATGCCCTGAACCCACATTTGAAGAACATCTTTATTCCAGTAAACATGATGATTATGACCCGGACTTGAAACAAATACACGACCCTTGCCGTACTCTTTGACCCAAACCATGGCGTAATCATTGTCTTCGCGTTTCATTCCTCCGCGATGATTCTGAAATTTTGACATATCCACAGAAAGTAAAACGCGATTATCTTTGCGATCAAAATCCTTGTATTGGTAGAGTTCATCATTGAGTTCAAAACTTTGCTCGCCATTAAAGATATTGGCAACAATGGGATGACTTGGGTCTTCATTGCAAATACAGTAAGTGCCCTTATGCCCCCAAGGGTGACCGTCAAAATCACCACCCGTCATTTTTACGTATTCAGGCCAACCTCCATCAGTTGCTGCGTGAACCGCAAAAAGTCCACCGCCATTCTTTACAAAATCAGTCAACTCCTTGCGTTTGAGAGGATCCTTAATCCCCTTTTCCATCTTGGTCGTATTATTGAGGTAAAGCGCATCGTATTTTGCGAGGTTCGCAGCTGAGAGATCTTTAGCATCATCACTAAAATCGACTTCAAACATGTCCGTCTGATCACCCATGACCTGAATCATCTTTTTGGCCGTTTTTATCGATGTATGCGGAAAGCCATAAGGTTTGGAAAAACAAAGTACTTTATATTTCTTTTTAGCGTTCACAGAACCCGGCATATTCTTTTTGATATTGATAAGCTCTTCATCAGCGAAAAGCGAAAAAGTAAAAAAGAAAGAAGCCAAACAAATGGATAACTTTTTAATCATGAAAACCTCGTTGTTAATTTCTATATCCATTTGCTTTGAAAAACACTTTCTAAACAAACTTTTTCCAAATCCCTCAATTTTTTCATTATCATCTAATTTTTTATCTAAATCTTTATTTTCCTGTTAGGTTTTTGTCTCCTGCTGTAAATGAACTGATGAATACCTGCGGAGAAACTGAGAGTTCTTTTAGCCCACCCAATATAAGATATTAATACATTATTATTCAGGAGACAATATGACGGTAAAAACTTACACCGATGCCTATGAGCAACTCAAGAACACCCTACAAACTGCCAACTTAAAAACCGATAAGATTAAATTTGACGGCGTGGGCACACGCGATGTCTACAATATCACTGCACCCTTTGAATCCGCTGGTAAAACTGTCATCGGTGGTCGTGTTGAAAATCGTGATGAAGAGTATTCTGAACTGATGTTTTTTGAAGAGCAGGACAAGGTTTGGCTACCCGTTGCGGACTCCGCAAGTTTTAAACTTCAGGACCCCTTCTTCACGCGTATCAATGGTGAACTCATTGTTGGTGGAGTGGAAGTCGCAGTCGTTCCTGGCACAGAAGACAAGCTCACTTGGCGCACCAATTTTTACCGAGGTAAAGATATCTATGAACTCACCCCATTCTTCCAAGGCCCGGAACATATGAAAGATATCCGCCTAGTTGAACTCAAAGATGACCGCATTGGTGTATTCACACGCCCACAAGGCAAAAAAGGCGGTCGAGGCAAGATTGGTTAT
The DNA here is from genome assembly GCF_028745505.1 of Lentisphaera marina. Classification (GTDB taxonomy): domain Bacteria; phylum Verrucomicrobiota; class Lentisphaeria; order Lentisphaerales; family Lentisphaeraceae; genus Lentisphaera; species Lentisphaera marina. Next base: position 2,018,084 of record NZ_JAQZZL010000001.1, read on the forward strand.
ACCGAAGTTGACAAACTCGAAGATTTAAATGAACAAATCATTCTCGATGCCAAACTCTTTAATCAGTTCACTGATGAAGAGTGGGGAGGAGCCAATGAAATTCACTTGCTCAAAAATGGAAAGCTTGGTGTGTTGGCTCACATTGCTTGCTTTAGCGATAAGGGCAAAAACCGCCACTACGCATCATCTGCCTTTATGTACGATCCAGAAACAGAAAAGTATTCGGAAATGAAAATGATTGCTAGCCGCGACCTATTTAGTCCGGGAGTTGCCAAGCGCCCCGACCTAGAAGATGTGGTTTTTTCGGGTGGTCTCAAACGCGAAGGCAATGGCAAAGCTGTTCTCTATGCGGGAATTGGCGATGCCGAAGCGCATTGGTTGGAAATTGACGACCCCTTCATTGAATGGGAATTGGCGTAAGCCAATCATTCAGGAAGGTCATTAATGAAATTATTTATAAAATTCACTAGCTTACTCTGCTCTGCTTTTCTAGCGTCCTGCAGCAGTACCGTAGAACGCAGTCCAGTTGAGGGAAGAATACATTTAACTGATCAAATGCCCAACTTCCCTGAACCATATGATATGCGGGACTGGAATCAGGTGGCCAGTGATTTTGATAAAGTTTTATATGACCTGAATGCTAAAGGAACGCACCTGCCACTTACCCATCTAATTAGCCCGAAAGATAATATCAACACTGGGAAAGCCGGCTTTGGCTTCACATCCTACGTCGGCCCCACTGATGAGCATAAGGATTCATTCGAAGCCATTGCGGTGATGGGCAGTGTACTCGGTGCGACTTATAATGGCCAGGATAAATCGAATGGAAAATACAACTGGGTAGAAATGTGTGAGCAGTACTACAATTCGGCCAACGGCCGCAACTTAGTCCTTAATCATATAGATACCGATTACGACTCTTTCTGGTACACGGTTTTCCCTCACATTCTCTTTTATTCAATCTATGATCGCTACCCAGAAACAGGCAAGATGAAAGAAATAGTGCGCATCACTGCCGATAAATGGTATGATGCAGCCGTCATTCTCAACAAAAAAGGCTTTGACTTCACTTATTTTGATTTCGATAAAAATAAAGCCAAAAAGAATGGCAAATGGACTGAGCCGGATAGTGCGGCTGGTATTGGCTGGTTGATGTATGCCGCCTGGCTTAAGCTAAAAGATCCTAAATATCTTGAAGCCGCTAAATGGTGCTTCGATTATCTCGACTCACTCGAAATTGATAAAAACCCTTACTATGAAGTTCAACTCCCCTTTGGCGCCTACGCGGCCGTTCGCATGAATGCCGAATTGGGAACGAATTACGATACAACGAAGTTCGTCAATTGGTGCTTTGATCATACCAGTTTAGTACGCGGTGATATGGGTGTGATTCACAAACGTTGGGAAGGAAATGACTGTCATGGGCTGGTCGGCTCAATCAATACTCCGCCATGGCGACATGTGGAGGGCGGTTATGCTTTTGCCATGAATACCTTTGCGATGGCGGCTCCATTTATTTCCATGGTTCGTTACGACGAGCGTTATTCCCGCGATATCGGCAAATGGATTCTCAATGCCGCCAATGCCTCGCGACTGTTTTATAGTGACTACCACCCCGCAAAAAAACAGTCCTCACCTGAATGGAGGGAAGAATCACAGAACGTCATTGCCTACGAAGGCCTACGTCAGTTCTGGAATGAAAATGAACCGGCACTTTATGCCAGTGGCGATGCCACAAAATATAACTGGGGATACGACACTGACTTTGGCCTGTATGGTTCTTCTTATGTGGGAGTTTTTGGCGGAGCAATTCGCACCACCAATCACAAGTACATACTACAACTGGACTGTTTGGCTACAGAATTTGATCGCGCCAATTCATATCCAAGCTACCTCTACTTCAATCCTTATAATGTAGTGAAAAAAGTGGATCTAGAACTCCCGCCAGGAAAGTTCGATATCTATAATACTCTAAACAATTCGTTCATGGCAAAAGCAGTCTCAGCTAAGACTCAAATTGCGATCCCCGCAAATGGCTCAGTCGTGATTGTTCTAGCACCTGCAAATGGCAAAATCACTAAACAGTTAAACAAGACGCTCATCAATGGTGTTGTGGTAGATTACCGCTAATGCACGAAAATCTGCCCATACCGGAAAAAGACCGGGTTCCCGCAAAACAAAAGTTGGCCTATGGCGCCGGGGGCTTGGGCGATTTTTTCATCCCCAGTTTTATTCAGGCACTATTTACCTATGTCTTTATTGTGGACATGAAACTAGACCCCGAAAAAATGGGCTGGGTTCTTGCTGCCACTAAAGCTGTTAGCATGATTGGTGATCCCACGGCTGGTTTCATTTCTGATAAAACTAGAACTAAATGGGGACGTAGAAAACCCTATATTTTGGTCATGGGCATAGTTTGTGCGGTCATGATGCCATTTGCATGGATGGTTCCAAGTGTCGAGGGCGGAGTGGATTTGCTCTTATTTCATATAAGCGAAGAAAACTTTAAGTTCCTCTACATCTTCATTATGATGTCCATGTATTTTCTCGCGCACTCATTCTATTCAGTGCCCTACAAAGCCCTAGGTTTTGAACTCACCCGAAATTACGACGAAAAAACCAAAGTATTCACCTGGAAAAAGTATGTCGAAACCCTCGGACTCTTTATGGTTGCTTGGTTCTATTGGTTTACTGCACGACCTGTGTTCGGTGGCGTGAGTAAGGGCGCTGTAGTCCTAGGCATTATTGTCGGCTTTATTTTGCTGCTTTGTTCCTTAGCCGTCTTTTTTGGTAATCATGAAGTTGCGGAAGAACTGACTTTTGAAAAGAAAGATAAAATCCCCTTGTCGACGGCAATTAAAGCAACTTTCACGAATAAGGCCTTCCTGCTTGTACAGGGTGCCATTTTATTTGTCATGCTCGGCATGGGAATTGACGCCATCATCGGTAATTACCTGCATGTTCACTATACTTCTGGCGGTAGCGAAGATCTAGCATCAAAAATAGGCGGCATCGGCGGGACGGTTTCAACCATTGTTATTTTTATTGCCTTGCCAATTGCGCTCTGGGTGTCGACTCACTGGGGCAAAAAAGAAGCCGCACTCATGGGAACCTTTGTCTTGCTCATTGGTGTCAGCTCTATTCCCTGGATGATGACTCCCGCTTATCCCTACCTAATCATTTTCGTGTGGGCTCTATCACAATTTGGTGCCCAAACAACTAATCTTGTGTACACTTCCATGATGGCGGATGTTTGCGACCAAGATGAATTGATCACCGGTAAAAGACGTGAGGGGACTTATGCCGCTGCCAGTAGCGTGATTGCCAAAGTATCGGATGTTCTTGTACTCTTATTGAGCGGCTACATGCCCCGCTTAGCTGGCTACGTCAATACTGAAGTAAAACCAAACATGGAACAGCTGGAAAACATGAAAACTCTTCTGATTTCGACAGATATAATCGGTGTGGTAGCCGCTATTATACTGATTGCTTTCTACCCCCTCTCAAGAAAAAAATGCAGCGATATTCAACAACAGCTCGAAGAACAAAACACTACTTCAATTGAATCGGAAACACTTAAATAAAAAGATCAATTATGGACATTGCCAAAAGATTTAAAAACAATCCCCTCATTAAACCACAGGATGTAAAACCTAGCTTAGAAGGTGCTGAAGTCGAGTGCCTACTCAACCCTGGAACATTTACTTTTAATGGTAAGATATACCTACTTATGCGCGTCGCTGAACGGATGATTCAAAAAGAGGGTTTCATTTCCACTCTCGTCGTCGATCAAGCTTCTCCAGAAGGGGTAAGTATAGTTGAATTTGCCCTCGACGACCCCCTGCTCTCCTACGATGATGCACGCGTCTTTAGCTATGATGGCAAAACCTATCTCACGACCTTGTCTCACCTGCGCCTTGCCGAGAGTTGTGATGGCATTCATTTTACTGCCCATGACAAGCCTCTGATTCTTGGTGAAGGTGAATACGAAACTTTTGGTGTGGAAGACTGTCGTGTCACTCAAATTGACGATACTTATCACCTCACCTACACAGCCGTTTCTGAGTATGGCCCAGCAGTTGGCATGCAGAGTACAAAAGATTGGAAGACCTTTTCTAAGAATGGTGTAATTCTCCCTCCCCCAAACAAGGACTGCGCAATTTTTGATGAGCAAGTCAATGAGCTCTACTGGGCCCTTCATCGTCCAGTTGTAAAAGTCGATAGCTGGTCAGAACTCAATATTTGGATTGCCTCTTCTCCTAATCTAAAGAATTGGGGAGACCATCTATGCCTAGCAAAAACTCGACCCGGAATGTGGGATAGTCAACGCATTGGCGCTGGAGCTACTCCCATTAAAACAGACAAAGGCTGGCTGGAAATTTACCATGGCTGTGACGAGAGTTCCCGTTACTGCCTTGGCGCCCTACTTCTGGATCTAAATGACCCCACTAAAGTGATAGCCCGTTCCGAAAAACCCATCATGCAACCATTAGCTCAATACGAACAGGAAGGCTTCTTTGGCAATGTGGTTTTCACCAATGGCCACCTCGTAGAAGACGACGAAATTACGGTTTATTATGGTGCATCTGATACGGTAATCTGTGCAGCAAAATTATCGATTCCGCAGATTTTAGCAAGTCTGAATATTAATCCTGAACAAGTACCTGAATTGATGGTTTAAGAACTTTTATTTGACGGGCAGAAAACTGCTTAGGCAGCACAATTACTTTTTCAATGGCAGGCAATTGATTGAGCGGTTCCAAATCGGGAACCAGAGTATGTCTCACATCCAATTCTTTTAAATTATTTAATCCTCTCAACTGACTAAGATCATGAATTTGTGTATTGCGTATGTCTAAAGACACTAGATCTAAAGGAGCTAGTAAGCTGTTACGATTATCAGCCATATCTTCGGTCCCTAAAATCTTAAAATCCGCACCTGATAAACTTAGAGATTTGGTACTCGGGGAATAGTCAAAGGTGCTATCTTTCAGCCCATTATTCCAACCTGACAATACCAATTTAACAACCTTCTCATAGCCTTGGAAATTTTTGCGATTGGCTGTATCCCAAACCATAGCCTTTTCCAGCATATCCCGCTGTCGCAAATTAAAGTGAAGAATAGATTTAAAGAAATCATCTATATTTAATAAGCCTGATTTTGTTCGAGGTACATCTATAAACTTAGGCGCATGTTTAAAGAGATAATAAGGCTTTTCTCTATCTTTATTTAATTCATAAACTTCACGGTAACGCTGTTGAATATAGTAATACTCACTTAGAATATTCATCTGTGCATCACCAGGAGGCCTATTTTCAAAATCAGCTACTTTGTCCGCTACGCTCTTGATGGGTTTAGAGTAGTCGATTTGCTGAATGATGGTTTTCTGAATTAAATCTTTTTGAATACCCAAAGCCGCTACACGTTTTTGCTCATTTTGGTTTTCAATGAGCAATGACTCAGCCTTTTTACGTGCTTCATCTGCTTCCTGTCCAGCAGCAATCGCCTCGGCAGTTTTCTTATTCAAATTTATAATGAACTGAGCCGATCCAATGATGATAACTAAACTGAGAATAAAGGTCACATTGCAGATCAACTTATTGCGTTTGTAGAGCAATGTAAGGCCTCTTAAGAAGGAGGCATTTTCTGCGCTGGTCGCAAAACCTGCGAGATAGTTGTAAACTTCCTTACGTAAAGCAATTACTGAATCATAACGTTCATTCTGATCTAAAGAAACAGCTTTCATAACCACTGCGCTAAGACTATGGGGAACATTTAATTTGGGGAAACGCTGTGCGGGGGGAATCATCCTCCCCGTAGTTGTAACCTCTAGGATCTCATCCGTACCGCCATCGATTGGTGAGCTATTGGTTAAAATGGTATACAATAGGCAACCCAGTGCATAAATATCTGTGGTTTCGTTCTTTTCCTTACCATCTTTAACCTGCTCAGGGGCCATATAGCCTGGCGTACCTTTAATTTCACCCGTAAGAGTCATACTATTTAGCCAATCGGGATTAAACATCTCTACATTAGAACTGCTGTCCTGCTTACCAATAATTTTACCAAGACCCCAGTCGCATACCTGCACTTCACCAAACTCACCTACCTGAATATTCCCTGGTTTAATATCGAGATGAACCACCCCTTTTGAATGAGCATAGGCAATGGCATCGCAAACTTTTAGAAAAATCTCAAGTACAGAGTTTAAAGGATATTTTTCTAGGTATTCAAGATTACCCGAATGTTTTTGAGAAATGATTTTTCGCAGGTCATCTCCCTGCTTGAGTTCCATGGTGAAAAATGGAGTTTGATCCTCATCAATCCCCATGTCGTGAATACTGATAATATTGGGATGCTCCAATAAACCTGTCAGGCGTGCTTCACAAATAAAAGGGTCGTAAGTTTCTTTGGGTGCTCCTTCATGAAGTTTAGCCATGGCGATATAACGTCCCGTCACAGCATCGAAAACACGAGAAATTGTTTTCATCCCTCCGGAATTGATCAATTCAGGGTCCAAATAGCGTTTTTCACTGGCTTCTAGAGTAGAAAATAAGGGACTTAAGCCTTCTTTTTCATCCGATTCATCCATCGCCATGTCAAAAAGATCTAGAAGGCCCTCTGACCTATTATTGTCTGATTTACCCATCAATACTCAAGCTCAGCAACTAGAGCTCGCACCTCTTCCATAAACTTCTTTTTAACGCGATTTTTGAGTACATAAACCGAGTCTTTTTTAAGATCGACGCGCTCACTAATTTCTTCTGAAGAGATGCCTTTGAGAGAAAGCTCAAAAACCTCTACGGCTTTCCCTGAAAAGAGCTCTCTCATTTTTTTCAGAGCTAACTCACTTATATAAGTTTTCCACTCGCGCTCAATAAGCTCATCCAAATCAGACTCAGGCATGGATTCCAAAAAATCCGCCATGCCCTCTTTTTCACGTTTGGCAATATTACTTTGCTTGCGGTAGTAGTTATAAGTCGTATTGCGAATCACCGCGCCCATCCAGTTGCGAAAAGAAGCTTTCTCCTTATCATAATTCGCCAGATTTTTCCAAAGGTTGACAAGAATTACCTGCGTTAGGTCATCCGTGTCCTGACCCGTATAATTCATTTTATAAATGAGTACCTGAATAAAGTTCTCGTAATAAGAGATAAACTCATCCCAAGCCTGATGATCATCAGGATTTTTTGCTCTCTGTAGGAGAGTTTGTCGCGTCACCCAGTCATTACTCATAGTTTTTATTGCCTTTTCTCATGATTGAATTCAAATATAAAACATTTCTATCTACATAGCTATAAATTTTCAGCTCCACTCGCTTAAAAGAGGAACTTTTGGTTTAATTACATATTGAGCATCAATGAGCTTTAAAGTCAATGACTCTATTATTCGCCAGAAGATGCTTGCCCTTGCGACTTAATTTTGCTCCCTGTGGAACAGCCACTAAAACCACCGCCTGATTAGCTTTTAGTTTAAGCTTTTCACTTCCATTGAAAGCCGAGATAAGAAACTGTCCGCTTATGGTGTCGTAAATATCTACTGGCTGATCGATTTTATCACTCAGATCTATCCTCACTGATTTTGCCTCCGCATGTGGGTTGTGATATAAAAACGTGGGGTAAGAATCTTTTACGAGCCATTCCGTTTTAGTGCAATCCCAGCGCAAAATGGCATCCACGTCTGTTTTTGCGACAATCGCACCAAGTAGACCGACGTGATTCCCCATGTATAAGCCAATATTATTCGATGTCTTAGAGAACCACTCTTTCTTTTGTTTCAGGTAATCCTTGCGCTCGACTTTTGGAGTGCCCCAACCTAGGCGAATGGGGTCTCCTGTTGCATAGGGTTGGTATAAACGTTTATCACTAAATTCAGAAGTCCCCAAAGCTTCATAAAACAGCAAGTAGTCAGGATCGTGGAGATCTTTCCAGTCTTTGTGATCCTGATGATTCCAGTCCATTTTGTAGCCCTGCATAAGACGCATGGAGACGGCCATATTGAGTGAGTATTTGGCAACTGCCACGGCATAATCCGGATCATAACGCAAGGCCGGCAGTAACCATGCTGGACCATTAAGTGAGCCCATGGTAAAGCATAGGAAATTGCCATTTTTCCAAACGGCGCCATCCAATCCATCCACAGTGACTCCCTTATACTCTTTTCCGGCTGTTATATGCCAACCGCGTTCCTGCTCCCCGCCAAACCAGGCATTATAAATTTTCCCAAGATCAAAATCCTTACCATGCTCCACCATCAATCGCGATGCTACGTAGGGTCCCATAATGTGAGTCAATTCGTAACGGCCGGCATTCAATTCGTAGTAGCGCATTGCGGACTCCGCACAAGCCAGCATTTCAGGGTCTTTGTGCAGGTCATACCCCAGTAAATTCATCCAGGCAACGATCGGTGAATTACCAAAGCGATTCATCGGCTCATTGCGTCCTCCTGGACCATTCGTTTCAAAATTAAAACCTAGGGTATCAAAATTTGCTTCATCAGGACAGCCCAAACCCTTGGCAATTTTAAGGAATGCCTGGGTGGATTTTTTTACCTGAACCATAAAGTCAGTGTCGTCAGGAAATAAATCAGCCAGCATGACTCCATAAACCGAACTCCAATAACCATAAATCCCCGAATGGAGTTCAGGGTTCTTATCTCCCGGTCCATGACGGTAAATGCCATGCTTCTCATCAAACCAGAGTTTGGCAGATTTCAAGATATCAAAATCGACTAAATCTCTAGGATCCAAACCCACCATTTTGGCTCCCACTATGGGAGAAACATTTGTAAAAATCTCGCCACCAGGCTTACTGTGACGATAGGAAGGCATACGTAAATTATAAGTTTCAGCCATGCGTTTTTCAGCAAGATCTGTAGCAGAGATATAATCCCAAGTCAAGATCGCTTTGGCTTCACCTGAACTTTCCACATACTCAACTAAAATTTCGTATTTCCGTCCTTGCTCAAGGTGAATTTTCTTCTCTAATTTTGCAAGTCCACGCATATGTCCCATCAATTCTTTGCCATTGATAAACATTCTGGAACCATCATCAGAACGTAAATAAAAGGTATATTCACGGCTTTCGGGAACATCTAAAACTGTGGACCAGCGAACTGAAAAATTGTCTCGATCGATGGCATCATGAGGTTTTTTATGACCCCAATTAAAATTCAGATCTTTATCAATCATCATCACTTCAGGCTTGCCTTTAAATTCACGATTAGCAAACATTTCGCGTTTCCACCCTGAGTCTCCATTAGAAGTTTTGAGGTAGTCATTTTTTATGGCGTAATGCCCCGATTCCTTTCCTTTTAAATAAGTTTTCATGAGCAGATGACCATCCAGCTCATATCCATCGCGCAGGATATATTTATAATACTTCTGCGATACATCCTGCCAGTCACGCACAATGAGTGGTTTAGGTATGTCCACCATTTTGTCCACAACAGCAATTGCCTGCTGACTTGTATGCTTTGCTTCAAAGAGCTTAGGATTTGAATTAAGTTGCTCGAGGCTTTCTCCTACGAATTGAGCTGTTCCTCCATTTTTACGTGCTCCACTTTTCCCCAGTAAATAAAAAGCCCCAAGGCCGGCAATTAAGCATAAAGCGGCTAAGCCAGCTAAAATTCCACGGCGAGAATGAGCTGTCGCTGTTCCCTTTACCTGACTGACAGGTGGACTCTTTACCTTTTCAGTCTCCTCATCATAAAGTTGTGCACTTTGTCCTCGACCAGGCACCAGCATTGCCAGGTTACAGGAGTCGCAACGCACCTTACAGCCCACATACTCAGCTGGCGCTTCAAGTGGGCTCTGGCAGCCCAAGCAATAGAAAATAATTTTATCTTCAGACAATGAAAAACCTCTTTTACTGATATTGTTTTACAGCAAAAATGCTGATCTAAACAAGCGAAGCCATTAAATTTTCCAAGAATTACACTTCTGTGATAAAACTTCTCATCTTATTTAACAGCTCATTGCGTTCCGCCTCGTACTCATCCAACTCATCTTGGGCTTTTTTGATCTCGGTTTGCACACGTTCGGGAGAGTATTTTTTCTCTTTACCGGCTTTGAGCTTTTTAATTCTTCCCTGCTTCGCTTTTATCTTGCCACGTAAACTTTCCGACTGTCGAGTGAGTTCCGCTAATTCGGGAGAACCATCTTCAATTAAAACACTCGCCAATACTCGAGTCGAGTCCACACCACTCAATTTTCCCTCAATGAAATACTCCACAGCTAGTGGCTTAATCTTTTGAAATTCGATCCAGTCGAGCATATTAACCATTAGTCTCGATTCTTTACCTGATTTACCTATCTCGCGAATTTTTGCGAGTCCCGCAGATTTGCGACCTTCGCGAATCAGGATCCAGCTGGCGTAAGCCTGATGCAAAGTAGATTTTTCGGAGTCTTTAACAAAAGCTTCGAGTCGGGATAAAACTTCCTGTTTGCCATTTAGCTCACCTTTGAAGCTCAAATTAAGCAAGCCTAGCAAAGACCAAAAGGGTTTACCTATAAATTTATCATCCAATGAATCCAGAAATAAAGGAATGTTAACTGGATCATACTCAAGTGATTTATCAGCCAGATCAATATAATCTTTCAGAGGGTACAAATCTGCTCTTCTCACATATTCATAGGCAGTTAATTGATACTTACTCAACTCTTTACTCATATCATACTCAGAAATGAATCCACTATCAAAAATTTTCAGCTGCCACTCACGTAAAGCTTTGCGCATTTTTTTAATGTCGACCTGATGAGCTGATGCTATATTTTTCACATTATCATAATCTTCATTGTAGAGATAGAATTCATCCACTGGACGATCTTTCCCAAAAAAGCGTGATTCAATTTTGCTAGCTTTGCCATCTAAAAAGTACTGCTTCCAAGCTCTTGTAGCCTCCATGTTATAAGTATAGGGAAGGAACTGGCCATTGGGTACAAAAGGCATGTAATTGCGAATGTACAGGTACTTATGATCGCGAACAGAACGCACCATGTCGACGCGATCATCCATGCGATTTCTAAAAGAAAAAACGTAGTCTGGATCTGCCTCTTTTTGCTCTCCTAGAAATATCCGACCCTGCATTTGCTTAAGGTCTTCGGTACTTGCACCACCCAGACTTAACCAGGTCTTAGGAAAGTCTGTAAAGCTTACTAATTCTTTTACTTTCATCCCGGGTTTTTCCGCTGGATACAGGTGCTTGAATTTTTGCGGAATCCGCACAATCAAAGGACAATGAGTACCACTGTTGTAGAGGTAACGCTTTGAACGTGGCAGTACACCACCATGATCAGATGAGTAAATCACTATGGTATTTTCGGCTAGGCCATTATCTTCCAGTTCTTTTAACCAAGCCGCGACTTCATCATCCAGCTTTTTCATACACTTATTATATTTGTCGTAAACAAAGTGCATCCCCGGTAAATCGGGGTGGTAGGATGCCAAGTTTTTTGCTTTCTCAACTTTATCTTTTTCTGGCTTAAAGCCACCAAAAGCTCGAGATTCATGAGTATTGTGAGTATTAAAAACGTGGATAAAGGGCTGATTTTTCTTGAGATTCTCCCATACAATTTTCTTTGGATCATCCCATGTATCATTTGGGTTACGCGCACTGCGTAAATTATAATCCGTTTTAGCGTCATTCCCTTTACTTGTGTAGTAACCGATCTTCTTAAATATTTCTGGGTAAAATTGAATCTGCTCAGGAACGGGGAACCCACTGCGCATACCCTGTGTGCCCATTGAAATAGCATTGATTCCCGTTATCCAGGTTGACCTTTGAGGAGCGCAAACGGGAACTGAGGCATAAGTATTTGTAAATAAAAAGCCCTCGGATGCCATCTTATCTAAACTTGGAGTGGGCTTAGCAGGGTTGCCATAAGCGCCTAGCCAACGCGCCCCATTATCCTCGCTGACAATCCATACGATATTGGGACGTTCAGCAGCAAAAACAAAACTGGAAAATAAAAATGAGAGGTAAATAAAACTTTTCATAATGGGCAAAATCCTCACTTAGGAAATTAAAATCAGCAGAGACGCTATACATAATTCATTTACCGCAAAACTCGATCACTTAACACTTAAGTTTATAAAAATATTAAATTTCACAATTTTGTAGCCGCTTTGTAAAGATCCGGAGCGTTGCTTTTAATGAATTGTAAAAAGAAATTTAAAATTCACTAGGTCATAAATATGAAAAATCTTATAATACTTCTACTCAGCTCAATCAGCATATTAGCTACTGATAAACCCAATTTTCTACTCATTTTTACCGATGACCAAGGCTACCAGGACCTAGGTTGCTACGGATCACCTAAAATAAAAACTCCTGTACTCGACAAGCTCGCCAGTGAGGGCGTCCGCTTTACTGATTTCTATTCAGCAAATGCTATTTGCTCCGCTTCCAGAGCCGCGCTTTTAACTGGTCGCTACCCATCTCGAAATGGCGTTTTTCACGTTTATTATCCAGGTGCCTACAAAGGACTGCGCCAATCGGAAATCACCATTGCGGAACTTTTAAAACCAGCAGGATATCGAACCGCTATTATTGGCAAATGGCATTTGGGTGATCGCCCAGATTTCTTACCCACGAAACAGGGTTTTGATAGTTATTTTGGCATACCTTATAGCAATGACATGTGGATTCATAAGGATCAGAAATTAGCTAAAGATGTAAAACTTTTTAAGGACTTCACTATTGAAGACATTCGCTCTGGTAAAGCTAGCAAAACAAAAAAAGGTCTTGCCCGTACTGTTCCTCTCATGCGTGGAGAGGAAGTTATCGAATTTCCTGTCGACCAATGTTATATCACTAAACGCTACACGGATGAAGCTATTAAAATTATCGATGAATCCAACAAAGCTAAAAAACCTTTTTTTATCTACCTTGCTCATGCCATGCCCCATGTACCCCTTTATGCTTCGCCAAAATTTAACGGAAAAAGTGACCGCGGCCCCTATGGCGATACAATCGAAGAAATGGATTTCCATATTGGTCGCCTCGTAAAGCACCTTAAAAAACTAGGCATTGATAAAAATACTATGCTCATTTTTACTTCTGATAATGGTCCTTGGAAACTGGGCGAAAGAGGCGGTTCCGCCGCTCCATTAAGAGGTGCAAAGTTTTCCAGCCATGAGGGTGGACCTCGAGTGCCCTGCATCATGTGGTGGCCGGGAACTATTCCTGCGGGAACCGTGAGTAAAGAGATCACCACAAGCCTAGATATTTTTCCAACTTTTGCGGCTCTCGCAAATACCCCCCTACCCACTGACAGGATCTATGACGGCCACAATATTTCTACCATGCTTAAGGCTGGATCAAAAGGAAAAAGCCCCTATGAAAAATATTTCTATTGGAATAAGCATCATATCGAAGCCCTTCGCATTGGGAAAATGAAGCTCCGTTGGGCTTGGGATAATAAAAAGAAAGCACGTAAAGCTGTGGAACTCTACAACCTGGAAGAAGATATTTCTGAGAGTCAAAATTTAGCCTCTCAAATGCCAGAAAAAGTCGAGTTCATGAGCAAGCTCCTACTTACCGAAGAAGAAAAGCAACTAGCCGATAATAAATGAGGAAAAGCATTAGATCTATGACTAAGTTATCCAGCGATATTTAATGCATTGGGACAGGGAGGGACTATAACTAGTAAAACATTAAAAAAATCATCCCCGCAGAGACTTCCGCCTGTGTGGCAACACCTCCTCGCCGAAGTGAGGTGAGGTGAGGTGAGGTGAAGTAAAAAAAGGATCTATACAAGAGTTAAAAGCTGAATTCGAGTAGTAAGTGCAACACCTCTGTTAGTCACTAGTATGTAAGATATCGAGTAAAACAAGACTCAGATGTAATCTGTATTAGTGACCAAACTAAACACAGAGGAGACTATCATGTCCTATAAACACCTGAGTCTTGAAGAAAGACATTACCTTGAGTTAGAGCGAAAGGCAGGCGAATCACTCAATAAAATAGCAAAAAAGCTCAGTCGTTCAACAAGTACGTTATCACGTGAGATTAATCGTAATATAGGCCAACGTGGATATCGTAATAAACAGGCTAATGAACTAGCTCAAAGGCGACAAAAAGAGAAAGCGAAAGCAGTTAAGTTAAACGTTGAGATTAAGACTTATATCAATGAACATCTTGAAATGGATTGGAGCCCTGAACAAATAGTAGGTCGATTAAAAGATGATAAGGCAGTGTCTCTTCATCATGAAACCATTTACCAATACATTCTCAAAGACAAGCAGTCTGGAGGCGAATTGTATAAATTGCTTCGACATCAAGGTAAACCTTACCGTAAGCGATATGGTAACCAACACAGTAGGAATGGCATTCCCAACAGAGTTGATATAGATCAGCGCCCTGAAGCGGCTAATAAAAGAGAACGAGTTGGTGATTGGGAGCTTGATACAATCATAGGGAAAGCTCATAAAGGCGCAATAGTAACAATGGATGACCGTAAATCAAAAGTACGATTAGCACTGCCTGTTTCTCAAAAAAAGGCTTCTTTAGTTAGTGAAGCCATCATTAATTTGTTAAAACCCATTAAAGAACAAGTTCATACCCTAACATTTGATAATGGGAAAGAATTTGCTAAACATGAAAGTATTTCTGAAATCTTGGAATGTAAAAGCTATTTTGCTAAACCATATCATTCATGGGAGCGAGGGCAGAATGAAAATGCCAATGGTTTGCTACGTCAATATTTCCCTAAGAATATGCCTCTTGATAAAGTTAATGTTTCAGAGGTTGAAATTGCTGTTCACAAGCTTAATAATAGACCTCGAAAATGCTTGAAGTTTAAAACACCTTATGAAGTATTTCAGAAACTAACTGGAATTGATTTAACAAAAAAAGTGGGTGTTGCACTTATGAGTTGAATTCAAGAAAAATTAATTTACAATTTGCTAGAATTATGCAATTAACTCATAGCTAATTTTTAGGATTTTGAAATGTGTCATTACAATAAAAGTCGTACTGACCATTTGAGTAATTATTGTAATTAAAAGTTTTTGGCTCTGTCTCAAAAATCGCATGATAGTAAATAAATTTTGCGTGACCATCGCCAAACAAGAGTGAAAACTTGAGTTCTCCTTTCATGTGCCACATAAAATTATCTGGTGAATTGGCTGGATCACTTCCCGTGCCCCACTTCCCCATAATTGCACGGCTTCCTGTATAAACATAATCTTTTGGAACAGTTACGTTAGTGGTAGACATATCTTTGCCCCAAACAGCGTGTTCGTTCCAATGATAACTACTACCACGACGTTCGTAAGTTGTTCGTCCATCATAAACAACGGCTCCTCCATTATCCCAATTACCTTTATCGGATGGGCACTCCCACATCTTTGTTGAAACCCCCTGATACTCTTCATAAGTATCCCAAACTTCATTTCTTCGTATGGGAAATAAATTCTCATTATCTTCCGTATACATGTAAGTTCCAACACCGACTTGCTTTAAATTACTCAAGCAAACTGCTGCCTTCCCTCGTTCTCGTGCTCTACTGAGGCTAGGCAGTAATAAACTTGCCAAAATGCCAATGATCGCAACTACAACTAAGATTTCAATTAGAGTAAATTTTTTGTGTTTCATAGAGCTTCCTTTGTTTAAGTGTAGCGCTCTCAATTACTAAACCTTATAAAGTAAATGTAAGCTATGCAAGTATTAAATGGTACTTTTACTATTTAGGTGTTTACCCTGACAAAATGGGGTCTATACAGGCTTTTAATAAAAAAAGCCATTTTTCATTAAGCTTAAAAGTAAATTCATTGTGTTTTGATAACTATCCCATCAATAAATAAAAGATAATTACGCATTATTTTGTTTAGATGACGCTCGATCTAGGTAATCAATAATAAAATTAATTATAGGAAATGACATGATCAGAGTAAGTTTTTTTATTATCGCTTTTATACATTTTTATTGTCTAAGTTCAGAACAAAACCGCCCCAACATTATCCTTATAACAGCAGATGATTTGAGCTGGGATTCACTGGGTTGTATGGGAAATCCTATCAATGGTCTTACACCAAATCTAGATAAAATGGCGACAGATGGTTTACTCATTGAACATTGCTTTATATCCACACCTATTTGTGGGCCATCAAGAACAGCTCTCTATACAGGACGTCATCCACATAGCAGTGGCTACATGGGCCATGGTGTTCAACCTCCGACCTGGTGGAAAAAAAATGGTGGCAAGTTCCCCAAAACATCTATTACCTCTGAACTTCGTAAATCGGGTTATTTGACCGGAATTGTCGGCAAGCATGGAACTTCGGTCTGCAAATTTGATGAGAAGTTTTGTGATTATCAGCAAACAGGCTTTGGGCGCGATGCTAATAAGTACGCTGCCTTTGTTAAAGATTTTTTTACACGTGCAAAAAAAGAAAACAAACCATTTTACCTCGCAGCCAACACCCATGACCCGCATCATTACTGGCCTCGCAGTAAAGGAGAAAATAAACGCTGGTTCGACCAAGGGATGCGCACCAGCGATTGGAAAGCTTATGCGAATGGAAAGCCCTACCCTGACCCCTTAACTCAATATACTCCAGAAGAAATTATACTCCCCGCCTCATACCCTAACGATATCAATTTCAAAAAAGAAGCAACGCTCTATTTTGATGCAGTAAACCGCATGGATCAGGTCATTGGCGAAATTCTTCTGGCTCTTGAAGAGAGCGGTTTATCTGAAAATACTCTTGTTATGTTTCTTTCGGATCATGGAATGCCCTGGCAAATGGGAAAGTGGTCCCTCTACCCCTCTGGGACGCGTACACCACTACTCATACGCTGGCCCGCCACAATCGAAAAAGGAAGACGTGAAAAGAACGCCATTATTTCTGCTATAGACATTGCGCCAACTTTGGCGGACATTTGCGGGCTTGAACCCATTAAAGGCGTAGATGGCAAATCCTTTGCACAGCTCGTTAAACATGACGACACAGAGTGGGATAGGAAGTTTGCCTTTAGTTGTTTTAATTATATGAACAACAATAAAATTCACGATGAGTTGGCTCCCACTTACTCACATGATCTTTATCAAAAAACAGAACAATATCGACCTTCAAGAGCTTTAAATAATACTCGCTTTTCTTACGTGTGGAACGCCTGGTCTGATGGACACACACAATTACCCAAAGAAATGGGTGGTGCCGTAAGTCACTTACTTAATAAGCACTCTAAAAATCAGCTGGATAAAAATTATCCGGATTATAAAAAGCGGGCCAAATTCATGAAGTTTCGCGCTCACGAAGAGCTTTATGATGTACTTAAAGATCCCGGATGTAGAAATAATTTGATAAACAAAGCGGAATATCGTCCCGTACTTGAAAAGATGCGTAGAGAAATGAAGCAGGTACTTAGGGAAACTAATGACCATGAATTAGAAAATTTCATGAGGCTCATTTCCAGGACATATTAAATTCCTATTTTGATTAAAAACTTGTATAGATCCCATTTTGCCTGGGTAAACACTTAGGGAAATCAATATAATAAGCACTTTCCTAGCTTTCATCGAGGAAAAGTTGAGTGCGTATAAATAGGATACTCTATGAAAAATGAAAAATTCACTTTAATCGAAGCCTTAGTCCTTGTGGCTATACTTGGTATTCTGACGAGCCTACATGGGCTTACAACTTTTGAAAGAAACAATAGAGCTAATGGGCAGTTTTCTTTTTATTGTAATGATAAAAATAATTAGGGGAAAGTAAATGATTGTAGTAATCGACCTCGGCGGTACCAATACGAAATACGGTCTTATGGATTCTGGTGAAATCATTGCCGCGGCAAACTGTCCTGCAGAGCCTCAGGCAGGCATAGAAAATCACCTAAATAAAGTTATGAAGCTCATTAATGAGCTTTGTGTTGATCTCGGTAGAAATATAGATGATTGTAAAGGCATTGGCATACTAAGTGCTGGTTTGGTCAATGGCAAAGAAATGCGTGTTCTTAACACTAATATGAAGTATGATGATGCCGTAAATTTTGACTTCAAACATTGGGCCATGAATCAATATGGACTTGAGTTACGCATGGAAAATGATGCCAAAGGGGCACTTCTCGGTGAATATCACTACGGATCTGGAAAAGGTGCTGACAATATAATGATGATTACATTTGGTACGGGAATTGGTACAGCTGTAATATCCAATGGTGAACTACTTAGCGGATCTAACTTCTCTGGTGGTAACCTTGGTGGTCATATCCTCGTTCGTTCTGGTGGGCGAAAGTGTACATGTGGTGCAAGAGGCTGCCTTGAAGCAGAAGCTTCTGGTTGGGCACTCCCGCTTATAGCAAAAGAGCACTTACTCTTCAATAGTAGTTCTTTAAAAGACGAGCCAGTTATTGATTATAAAACTATGCTTACACATGCCGAAAAAGGCGATGAATGTGCCATAGACCTACGTCGTCACTGCTTCCAGATTTGGGGAGAAGCCTTAGTTTCATATATTCACTTATTTGACCCTTCTCGAATAATTCTTGGTGGTGGACTTATGAATTCGGCAGAGCTCGTCCTTCCTCGTTTCAATAGAATTATCAAAGAAATGTCTTGGTCACATGGCAGCGGTCTTGAGCTCGTTAAAGCAGCGCAACCAGACAATGCTGGTATCTTAGGTGCAGGTGCCCTTTTTAAAGATATTGAGGAAAGCTATTACCCACTCACTTTTGACGAAGTTTATAAAACGGCCATATGGGGCGGTAAACTTCTGAAAAAACTTCCACGTGATCTTCCTAAAACTTCAATTCCCATCGGGGAAAGTTGGGAAATTGTAGATAGACCTGATGATCAAAGTCATGTACAAAATGGCCCTCTCGCAGGAAAAACTCTTCGTGAACTCATTGAAAAAGATCCCGAAGGTATTGTTGGTTACGGTCATCAGGCAGATCAACCATTCCCCCTACTTATGAAAATAATCGATGCAGGCCAAGCCCTCTCTTTACAAGTTCACCCAGATGAAGAAACATGCAAACATATTGTCGATGCAGAACCAAAAACTGAAATGTGGTATGTTTTAGATCATAGTACTGATGCTGAAATCCTTACAGGTATAAAAGAAGGCGTGTCTACTGAACAATTTTACAAGAGTGTTAACGATCCCAAAGTTAAAGAACTCATGCATTCTTATGCCTCTGAACAAGGTCAGTCTTTCTTCATCAAGGCTACAACCATGCATGCGATTGGAGGCGGCAACCTTATCTACGAAGTTCAACAAAATAGTGATACCACTTACCGGGTGAGTGACTGGGGACGAGTGGACAAAAGTGGTAAGTCAAGAGAACTACATGTCGATCAAGCAATGACATGTCTTCACCATTCTCTTGGAGATGTAAGACCTAACTCTCACCAAATTCAAGCATTGAGCTTCACCCCCCTAAGCTTTAACTCTGAACTCAAACGTCGCCAATTAGCCATGTGTGACTATTTCCAAGTTGAAGAAATTGAGTTCGAAGGTTCCCTGACACTGCCCTCTAATATCGGTACTTTCCAAACAATCTATGCGGTAGACTCCGATCTCCAACTTGAATGTAATGGTCACATATACCATATCAAGCATGGACAAACCTGTCTTATTCCTGCCAAATGTGGCATATGTACAGTTTCATCAACTGAAAAAAGTCGCTTAGTGAGTGCCAAAAGACCCGCCTAATTTGCACCTGTGTACTAACAAGCCATTCATGTAAGCCTTACATGAATAGCTATTACTCTAATAAACGAAATTCTCTCTAATCAGATATATTGCTGCAGGTATTTTTTCTGAGTCGGACCTGAGGGATTCGAAGCCTCGATCGTTAATTTAAGTATTATTAAATATGTATGTTCTAGGTTAATAATTAGCGGCAAAGCCTTCGATATCATCACCTATCAATACGATATTACTTGGCTTATTGACTTCTTTAGTTTCGCCACGTTTAATTTTCCAAACAATTGTTTTCTCACGAGTTAATTCAAAAACTGGATATTGACTATCATAGGCGGCAATAATTAAATTACCGTTTTCCCTAATTTGAAAACCTCCTACATAAGTTAACTTTATATCGGGAACATCCTGCGGAGTCAAAGACCATACAATTTTATCGTTAGGGTCTATTTCTACTAAACAAGCTCCATAACCTGTACCCACTAAAACATTGCCATTATCAAGCATTTTAACGCCATGAATTCGTTTGGCTTTAAGAGGTGCCTCCAGTTTATTTAAGTCTATGACTCTTTGAATATTTCCTTTTGAATTCAGAATAAAAACTTTATTTTCGCCTGATGCCGATACTATATATCCACCGTCATCTAATTTTCTGACCATTTTCATTTGATGCCTAAGTTGTGATCGAAGATAAGGCAGTTTTATCATTTTTCTGATTTTTCCTTCAGGACTCATTTCTATAATGGCTTTAGGTCCGTTTATTGCAATTAATAATTATCCGTCATCCAGGGGTTGGCAGGAATGAATCTCTAAAGGGCGTTTTTTCGGTTCAAAAAATAATTTTCTTGTATTGCTATTGTCATATTTCCAAATACCATGAATACCAGATACGACCACACTATCATCATCTAATTTCCAGGCATCTTGACACTGACCATAGGTTGCCCAAGTTTGATTGATACTCCCTTTACTTAAAAACTTGACCTGACCATTTATGAATTCAGTAATCAACATATTAGGGATGTTCTCTACGGAATATTGATCTCCTGAGTGATCTAAGGCAATTACCTTTTTGTTTTCTGCGTACAACGATAAGCTGAATAATAAACTAAGCTTAAAACAAATAAATATGATTTTATTCAAATCTTTGCTCCTTATGGTTTTATATATATAATTTAATTTATGTTTTATAAATCAATGTATTACTTATTACATTGATTCTAAACTAAAATAAGGACGCGCGGACACTAATTACAGCTCTAAAGAGCTCTTAAAAAATAGACTCAATCTAAATTAACTTCTTTTTAACTCGATCACTAGGAATTGATGATATATCATAATAATTAAGGACTTATGAATATAAGAATAAAATGTAGTTCTTGATTTATCTTCGACATTTCTTGTCGAATTATTGTTTTCACTTCGAATGAAGATATTCTTTCAATATCATGATAAGAATATTCACACTCATGAGGGTAGTGTCCCAAATTTTCTGTAAATTCTGCTATAGCTCTACTTTAAGAGTTATGAATAGCTTCCGAGACTTCGCGAGAATGGGAACTTTCTCGTCGGAGCGAAATTGAGGAAGTTGTTTGTAACTCGGGGTAAAGAAGATGCAGAGTGGTGTTGCACCAAAACAACCCACAAGGAATTATTATGCACCACTCTACACACGAGAACAGTAGTGTCTTATTAGAAATGATCCACCAAGTCACAGAAAACGGCGAAAGCGGAATGCTTGAAGCTATGAGAGTATTACTAAATGAAGCGATGAAAGTAGAGAGAAGTAATTCTCTTGATGCTGCTCCATATGAACGCAATGAAAATCGCTTAGGTTATGCTAATGGCTATAAAAACAAAACCGTAAACACTCGACTTGGAGCAATGAAGCTCAACATTCCTCAAGTCAGAGGTGAAATCGATTTTTATCCAAGTTCTTTAGAAAAAGGCTTACGAAGTGAGCGAGCTTTGATGACAGCTATGGCCGAGAGTTATATTCAGGGAACTTCGACAAGAAAAGTCACGAAACTTCTAGAGAAAATGTGTGGTCTTTCCGTGAGTAAATCACAGGTGTCACGAGTTGTATCTGAGCTAGATGAAAGCTTAGAAAAGTGGCGTAACCGTCCTTTAGGGAAATATCATTACCTTTTGGTGGATGCGAGATACGAAAAAGTTAGAGTAGATAAGACTGTTCGAGATTGTGCTTTGTTAATTGCTTATGGGATAGATGAATCAGGAAAACGCTCAGTTTTAGGTACAAGTGTCTCTTTAAGTGAAGCTGAGGTTCATTGGAGAAACTTTTTCCTATCATTGAATGCTCGAGGACTTCATGGTCTTAAGATGATCACGAGCGACAGTCATTCGGGACTGAAAGCCGCTTTAACAACTGTCTTTGGGTCAATCCCATGGCAGAGGTGTCAATTTCATTTACAGCAGAATGCGGGGGCTTATGTGCCTAAGAAAGCGATGCGTTCAGAAGTTGCACAAGACATTCGAGATATCTTTAATACCCCTTCAAAACAGGACGCCGAAAGACTTTTAAAGCTTACTTGCTTAAAGTATGAAAACAGTGCTTCTCAATTATCTGAATGGATGGAATCCGCACTTCCTGAAGGCTTTTCTGTATTTGATTTAGATCGTTCTTGTTGGACAAAACTGAGAACCACCAATATGATTGAAAGACAGAATCGAGAAATTCTAAGGCGAACTAGAACCGTGTCTATTTTCCCAAATGAAGCTTCACTGCTTAGATTAGCGTCCGCTATTCTTATGGAATTAGATGAAACCTGGATAGCTACAAAAAGAGTTTATCTGTCTGTTTAACTAAAATTGGTCAACACCAATTTACAGAAACAACGGGACTCTATCCAATAACTCCTACTAAAAAACAACATTTATAAACATATAAGCTATTTCTTTTTTAATTTTTAGACAAGTAAATAACATTTTCCCTTCATAACCTTGTATCTTATTTAGCAGAAGTTAAATTTTATTGCTTAATATATAAGAATGAGGAAGTGACTAAAGTGAATGAATTAAAGAAAATCAATATAAATGATCTCGATTGGTCTCTACTTATTAGCTTAATTATATTGCTAACTATTGTAATTTACTCTGCGGCTCTATCCTCCAATATCGCTGAAAAACGTGGACAAAAATATATTCCCCATTTTTTTATAGGTTTTATACTTCCTATTATTTACCCATTATTCCTTCTTACAACAATGAAAAATAAACTCAAAATTGCTAAAGAGGAAGCTCATCAAGCTGACGAAGCTGAAGATGATGTCCCCGAGTTAGATATTGCTATCGATATTAATGAAGACTTTTTTAAACAATACCCAACAGACAAAAACGGTCATCGTGCTGGACCTTTTGTTTTCGAAACAGACCAAGGTATTATCACGGCTCAATTTATAATTGAAATACAAAAACAACTACTTATTATACAGACTATAAACTCCAAAGAGCAGGAACAGACGCTACGCCTGCCTTACGAAAAAATCATCAGCTGCAACACCTAAGGACTCCTCTATATTATGTTTGAATTAACTTTTGAATTCTCGTGCCCAAGTTGCGCGGGTCACGTACCTTTTGTCAATAACACTAAAGAAGCTCACTGTGCTTCTTGTGGTTTAAATATCATCTTCGAAAACCCTGATCAATTCTTAGATGCTTTGGACCCAGATTCAGACATTGAAATGTTCCAAACTAATTCTGTAAAACAAGTAGATAAATCAACTGGCAGCATGAGAGAAACGATAACCGTTTCCTTTTCTCGACAAGATTTGCTTAAACAAGCAATGGCAGCGACAACACCAGAAGTTAAAAACACCTCAACTAGCAATAACCTAACGCCACTTAACACCCCCGTTGCTTCTGCTAAAAAACTTGGTAAATTGAAAGTTGCACAACCTGTCAACAACGACTTGTTAAACCCTGGTAACAGTAGCTCTAGCCCAACAGGCGCTCCCTCCTTTAACAGCACAGCACCAAAGCCTGCTCCAATGGGGGCTCCGAATTTTGCAAAACCAACTGCGGCCAAAACTTTATCCTCTGCTGAAACGATTACTGGTGCACCGGCATTCTCTAACACTCAAACAAGTCCTCAGCCTGCCCCAAGCGCCCCAACATTCAACTCAACCCCTAGTAGCGATCTATCTCCTTTAGAGCAACAACGTTTAGAACTTGAAGAGAAAAAACGTCAAATCGAAGAAGAAAAAGCTCGTGTAGAAGCCGAATTCGCTCGTATACAAGCAGAGACTGAAGCCGCCGAAGAGCAAGCGCGTATCGCTGCCGAAAAAGCTAAACTCGAAGAAGAAGCACGCATCGCTGCTGAAAAAGCTAGAGCCGAAGAAGAAGCACGTATTGCTGCTGAAAAAGCTAAAGCCGAAGAAGAAGCACGTATTGCTGCTGAAAAAGCTAAAGCCGAAGAAGAAGCACGTATTGCTGCTGAAAAAGCTAAAGCCGAAGAAGAAGCGCGCATCGCTGCTGAAAAAGCTAAAGCCGAAGAAGAAGCGCGTATCGCTGCCGAAAAAGCTAAAGCCGAAGAAGAAGCGCGCATCGCTGCCGAAAAAGCTAAAGCCGAAGAAGAAGCGCGCATCGCTGCCGAAAAAGCTAAAGCCGAAGAAGAAGCTCGTATCGCTGCCGAAAAAACTAAGGCCGACGACAAAGCTGACGACAAAGCTGACGACAAAGCTGACGACAAAGCTGACGACAAAGCTGACGACAAAGCTGACGACAAAGCTGACGACAAAGCTGACGACAAAGCTGACGACAAAGCTGACGACAAAGCTGACGACAAAGCTGACGACAAAGCTGACGACAAAGAGAAGTCTGAGAAAAAACCTACTAAGAAACGTCCTACAGGAAGTAAATCTGGAGCTGTTAAGAAAACTACTGGATCAAAAACTGGTCGCCCAGCTAAAGGGACTAGAAAGACAAGAACTGGAATGAAGACAGATGCTGAAAAGCACCGCAAACCTGCTGCAGCGAAAAAAGCAAATGGCGCCACTTCTGAAGGCAAAGAAAATGCTAACGGTGACAAGCCTCCACGTCGTAAAAAGCCAAAAACTAAAAGCGAACGTCCCCGTACGAAAACTGGTCTAACGCCAGAGATGAGAAGAAAACTGGATGAAGAAACACGAGTAAAATCAAAAGCTATTAAGCAAAAGATTATTCTCTTTAATATTCTTTTACTTGTAGGTGTTGGTGTCTACTTTTTCATGTCAAAATAAATGACTAAAACCCTAGCTTCTTTAAACACTAGCGAGAAACAGACTTTACTCACAAAATTGCAATCTCATTTAATTGATGATCGTATTGAACTGATTGATAAAGTCTGTTCGCAAAGAACTGAACATATTTGTTTAGTTCTTGAAAACCTATATCAAGAGCATAATGCATCGGCAATCCTAAGAAACGCCGACGCATTTGGCATACAAAATATAAATGTCATAGAAAATGACAATGACTTTGCTGCTAATAAAGAAGTTTCGATGTCAGCTCATAAATGGTTGGATATCGCAGCTTGGAATAAGCCAAAAGTAGACAACACAAGTGATTGCTTGTTAAGCTTAAAAAAGCAAGGTTATAAAATATGCGCGACAAGTTTACGCCCCGGAGCCATCACCTTAGATAAACTACCCGTAACTGAACCCATTGCACTCTGTTTTGGAACTGAGCTAACTGGTTTAAGTGAAGTCGCTCATGACCTAGCTGATTATGTCACTTACATACCTATGGATGGCTTCATTCAAAGTTTCAATGTATCTGTAGCTTCAGCATTGAGCTTATCTTATTTGAGAAACAAAATGAGAGAAGAAAATATCGAGCATTCTCTAAGTCCTGAAAAGCAGCTTGATACTCAAATAAACTGGAGTCTCGCTTCTATGAAACGCCCTGAATCGATGTTAGAGTATTATTTAGATCAACTTTAAGCTAGTTAAAGCGCTCTCGGTAACTACACCTTTTACAAAGATCTTCTACGATTTTATTTTGCTGAAAACCCTTACGTAATTTTTGTGCGCGTTCGTCTGCCAATATATCATCCAAGCTCATTTTACGACAAGAACCTAGATCAATATGCCCTTCACGATCAAAGCAACATGGGACAACTGTACCATCGACTAAAATCGCAAACTGATTTTTAAGCGCCACACAAAACCCTCTTTCGGCAACAATGGGGTCATTGAGTTCTGGCCACTCAAATCGTTCTGCTAAATTAAGAAATACATTGCCCTTAATGCGATGTCCCTTCAAACTGAGTTTTGCGATCTCAGCAAAATCTAGGTCTAAAAATTTTGCGATCTCAGCAATAATCTCAGAATTTTGATCAATAGTCTTTTGATCATGTCCCGCATTCCACAAGCGTAAGTTGATATGCATATCAGAACGCTTATCTAGTACTAGACTAATGAAACTAAATATTCTGTCTAAGTAATCTTTATTGTTTGCCTTTGGGAAGTTATCCCCAAAACTCTGCAAAGAGAAATTAATTTGATGAACCGTTGGGTTTAATAAGGCCTGTACATTTTGTTCATTCAATTGAATGCCGTTCGTAACAATGGATACAGCTTGCTCTTCTTCTTCACAAATCTTAATAAACTCTGGAAGTTGGGGGTGATTCAAGGGTTCACCCATGACATGTAAACAAAGTAAATAAACCTTAGGAGAAACTTGCTTGACCAAAGATCTGAAAAAATCTGCTTTCATAAATTCAGACTCTCTTTGTAAATAAGTCTGAGGACAAAAACTACATTTCAAATTACAAAGGTTACTAATCTCGATGTAAACCTTGCGAAATTTTTTCCTAGGATACAACATCACGAGAACCTGGTTTTCTTAAATTTAATTGTCGTTTCATATCCACACTTATTATGCATAAAGATGACCGACAGTAGGCTAACTGACTCATGAAGAAATCCTTATCTTTCATCATAAAGTCTTCAACCTAAATATCTACCAGTTTAGCTTTTTTATTTTAATCTAAATACGTACATAAAAAAAATGAGTAAGCCTGAAAAACTTACTCATTTCTCAAATAGAATTAATACTAATTAACCACCAAAAAAGCGTCCTGCTTTTTCAAAAAAGGATTCCTTCATTGGTTGAACATTATCACCGCAAAGATCGGCAAATGTCTGTAAAGCTTCTTTTTGTTCAGTATTTAAATTTGTAGGAACTTCAACGATAATAGTGACAATTTGATGTCCCGTGTCATGGCTTCTTAGGTTTTTAACACCTTGACCTTTTATACGAAACTTTGTTCCTGATTGAGTCCCTGCTGGAATTTTTAAATTCTCTTTACCTTTTAGCGTCGGAACTTCAATTGAACCGCCCAAAACTGCCGTTGCAAAACTCACTGGGATTTTACAATAAATATTATCGCCTTCACGTTCAAAAATATCGTGACTACGAACATGAAAGACAACATATAAGTTACCTGCAGGAGCACCTTTCTCACCAGCATCGCCTTCGCCTCGGATTCGCATCTTAGAGCCTGTATCTACACCCGCAGGAACATCTATTTTAACTTTTTTCTCTTTGCGAACAGTCGCATTACCACGACATGTATTACAGGGCTTCTCTATCTTTTTACCACTACCATGGCAATGAGGGCACTCTTGATTGACTGAGAAAAAACCTTGCTTAATATGAACTTGTCCATTGCCACGACAAGTAGGACATGTCGTCATTTTTGAACCTGGCTCGGCTCCTGATGCATCACAGCGCTCACAGGCTTCATTTTTCGTTAATGAAATTTCTTTTGAACAACCAAAGACAGCTTCCTCAAAAGTTAATTCGAGATCTTTCCTAAGGTCAGCACCCGGCTGAGGTCCACCACCGCCTCCACCACCGAAAAATGATTCAAAAATACTTGAGGCGCCACCGCCTCCACCACCGCCGAAGACTTGGCTGAAGATATCAAATGGATCGCCATGCATTCCACCTCCGCCACCGCCGCCGCGCTGAGTGTAAGCATCATGGCCAAATTGATCATACTGACGACGCTTTCCTTCGTCAGAAAGTACTTCGTAGGCTTCTGAAATTTCTTTAAATTTAGCTTCGGCTACTTCATCACCAGGGTTTTTATCTGGATGGTATTTTACTGCAAGCTTTCTGTAAGCTTTTTTTAGCTCACTTGCCGAAGCTGATCGAGATACTCCGAGAAGTTCATAATAATCTTGTGACATTATGATTCCTCACTTTCAATCAATTCTTCTTCAACCACTGCTTCTGGTCCTTTGCTAACAACTACCATAGCAGGACGAAGAAGCTTCTCTGATAATTTATAACCACAGCGAGTCTGAGAAAGCACTGTCCCCTCTTCTACTTCATCAGAATGAGATTCTGAAGTTGCTTCATGAAGGTTTGGATCAAACATTTCACCTTGGGCATTAATTTCCACTACGCCCATGTCATCCATAGCTTTAATGAACATATTTTGAATCATGTTCATTCCTTGAACAATCATATCCAAGTTAACATTATCCATTTCAGTAGCCTGCATCGCCATTTTGAAGGTATCATAAACTGGTAAGACATCTTCTAACACACTCGTTTTACCTCTCTGACGTGCGTCTTCTTGATCACGAACACTACGCTTTCTGAAATTATCAAAGTCAGCACGTTGTCTAAGTAAAGAGAGTTCTAAGTCGGCAATAACTTCTTCTGGTGATTTAGGCTCTTCAAGTTCTTCTTGAATTTCTTCTGTTGCTTCATCAGCCTGTTCAGCTTCTTCACTTGTGATTTCTTCTGATGTGTTTTCTTCAACAGTCTCAATTTGCTCTTCAGCACATTCTTCACTCTTTTCTAATGTTTCATTTAGCTGATCAACAACTTGTTCTTCGCTTTGATCTTTTATCTCTTCGGACATAAGATTTTCCTTAAATTTAAATATAATTTTTAGTCGCCGATTTTAACCTCATTGAAGTGAAAATTCAAGTCATCTCAAGATTCACTCTTTTGAAAAAAAACTATAAAGATATAATTTTAAGCTACTTGATTTAAATGGAGTCAAAATGTCCTACCGCTACACATGCGCAATATTCATAGTAAAAAATCAGAAAGTCCTTTTAATTGAGCATAAAAAACTTAAACGATGGCTACCACCCGGAGGTCGTATTGAAGAGGATGAAACCCCTGATGAAGCCGCTTTGAGAGAAGTCTATGAAGAAGTCGGTCTAAGGGTTAAATTATTAGCGCCTACACACAAAACATTAGCTAATGTAAGGATTATACATCCCCCAATCCACATACAAGTAGAACACAACCCACATGGAGCTGATAACTTAGACTTCATCTATTACGCAGAACTTTGTGATAACAGTGCTTTCGTTAAATTAAATCAAAAAGAAGCAAGTAATTTCGAATGGTTTGATACAAAAATGATTAACGAACGCATTGCTGAAGATGAATTAAAAATCAATGCCTTAAGAGCTCTAGAATTTTTGAATCAATAAAAGTTAAGAAAAAGTTAACACTACTCTTGAATAGGAGCTCATTTTTTTTTATTATAGCTATGAATGGAATTCGTTCCAAGAACTTAGCGACATGGGTAAATTTAATTATTTAGGACACCCCATGTCGCTTTTTTTATTTTTATTCTACTTAAAAATAAGAAGAACATCACTGCAAGCCGACAAGTTTTGATTCTGAGCTATTTTTATTAAACTTAGGCCTCACTAAATCATTTTTTTTTTTGATTTCCTGGCATTCTTAGGATAAATTATAAACACACACACAGTGCAAAATAAGGAGAGAACTATGCCACACGTTTATGTCCGTCCAAGTCTAAACCCTGTCAACCTAACTCCCAAGATTAAGGAAATCAAAGGTCCATTCGCCTACCTCCACTTGAAACGCACCATCAAAGAACAGAACTTTGATGTAAAACAACGCCAAAACATGCGAAGGCAAGCCAACGCCTTACTTGACTCAATTGATTTATCTGATATTGAAGAACAAGAAATTGATAACTTACTAAAAGAAAGTCTAAGTACTCGCTACTGTAAAAAATGCAGTGAAGAACTCTGTTCAGATGCTTGCCCTTTTTGTGAGTAAAATTGCCTGAACTTCTTAAGGATTCTTATAATAAATGTTTTTTAGAAAAATTAGCTAAAAACATAAAAAATGAGTCTTCTAACTTTAACCAACGAGTCTTTGTCAACCATTGCTTAAATGAACCTTGGTTAGACTTAAGCTTAAAAGAGCGTATGAAAAAAATCTCCTACGCTCTTAATTCATGTATCTCTGGTGACTTCGTCTATAAAGCATGTCTCTTGACCAAAGTCAGTAGTCAATTCAATGGCTACACTGCATGCCTATTTCCCGATTTTATTGAAGAATTTGGGATAGATAATTACGAACAATCTATTTCGTCACTAGAAGTCATGACAAAATACTCAAGTTCTGAATTTGCTGTCAGACCATTTCTCGAGAAATACCCTATTAAAATGATGCAGCAAATGATTGCATGGTCCCAAAACAGCAACGAACACATTAGACGTTTAGC
Source organism: Lentisphaera marina (assembly GCF_028745505.1). Taxonomy (GTDB): domain Bacteria; phylum Verrucomicrobiota; class Lentisphaeria; order Lentisphaerales; family Lentisphaeraceae; genus Lentisphaera; species Lentisphaera marina. The sequence continues at coordinate 2,048,250 of NZ_JAQZZL010000001.1, forward strand.
ATCAGAGGGTTGTCGACCCCGCCTTCCTTGGGGAAAAGCATTAAATAATTTCAAAAGTGACCCCAAGCCTATTTTAGAAGTCCTTAATCACTTAAAGGATGACCCTAGTGAATACGTAAGGCGCTCTGTAGCCAACAACCTTAACGATATAGGCAAGGATCATCCTGAAATATTAAAAGATTTTGTAGCTAAAAACTTAGGTCATATTTCTAGTGATTGTGATAAAATGCTGAAGCACGCCAGCCGAAATTTACTCAAATCTAGCGATAAGGATATTTTAAAACTTTTTTCATATCCCTCAGTACAGCACCTTAAATTAGGAATGCTTAATTTAAGTAAAAATGTTATATGGGGTGGTGAATTATTTTTTGAATTTCAAGTGACTAGCAAAACAACTATAGGCTTATTGCGTATTGAATATGAAATTGAGCATTTAAAAATGAATGGAAAATACCATTCCAAAGTCTTCAAAATCAGCGAGAATAACATTGATAAAAACACTAAATCTATAAAACGAAAACATAGCTTTCAAAAAAGAAGCGTACGTAAATATTACCCAGGCATACATCGACTGCACATAAAACTCAATGGAGAACGCGTTAAGTCAGCAAGCTTTAATTTACTCGCTTCAGATCAAAGCTAATGTTCTAGCTACTGTGCTGCTTCAGCGGAAATTAGACAGTTAGGCATTTTTTCTTAGCTGAGATTTGTTACATTACTGGCTTATGAAGCTTCTGCAAAGAACTCTAACCTACGAATTTTTGCCTCAGCGAGTTTTCTTTTTCTTTCTTGAATAATACTCACATCTTTACCAATAAGTTTATCGCTTGGAGTAATGAAGCCAATAGAACTATGAAGACGGGTGTTGTTATAGTACTCCACGTACTGCGTGACAACTCTTCTCGCATCCTCTACACTCAAGGGAACTTTTGGCCGGATTGAGCCCTCTTTCAAAGTGTAATGAAAACGTTCTAACTTTCCATTGCTCTGTGGATAATATGGAGAAGTTCTAACATGAGTGAGACCATGGATGGCAATGAATTTTTTGAATTCCTGCCCTGTATACTGAGAACCATTATCAGTAATAATCCTAGGTCTTGCTTCTGGAAACTTCTCCAAAGATCTTTTAACCACTATTTCGGCATCCTGCTCATCCATTGATTCTCGAATTTCCCAATGAAGTAAACAACGACTATAACCATCTAAGACGCCTATAAAGAAGTAAAACCTTTTATTGATCTTCACGTAAGATATATCAGTATGCCAGTGTTCATGAGCTTGTAGTGGTTGCTCAAATCCATTTCCTTTACTGGATTTCTTTGTGGTTTTAGTACGCATAAGCCCTACATCTGATAAAATACGATAAACAGAGGAGCAACTCATATACGCAATATCTTCATCAATCATCATATACGTCACAGCTCGGTAGCCTTCTTGATGATGAGACTGGTAATACTCAATGACAGTTCGTTTTTCATCTTCAGTAATCCAAAAATCCTTGGGCTGTTTACCATTATGTTGATTATCCTTGCCTTCTCGTATTTTCCATTGATAAAATTTACTAGGATGAAGGGCTAAGGTTTTGAGCATACTACGAAGACTGATTTGCGTACGCTCATGCCAACTATACAGGTATTGAACGACCTGATCTCGGATGTTTTTACTAACCCAGTTTCCATTTAGATCAGGCCACGTTTCTTTTTTAAGCTTATATTCTCCGCCACGAGTTCAGCGATAACATCATTTTTCTGTGAAGTAGTCGCTTGGAGTAGTGTATTTTCTTTTTCTACCTTCTTTAAATTACTATCGTTATCCTTGGTGAAGGCTCGAGAACCATTTTCAAAGAACTCTTTTTGCCAACGATAAAATAGCGTCGTTGTAATATTGAGTTCATCACAAATATCAGATACAGGAGTTCGCTCAAGTAGGTGTTTACGAATGGCGACAACTTTCTGGTCGGCACTAAAATAACGGCGTTTTTTAGACATAATTCATTTCCTTTTCGGAGGGTTACAATTTTAAAGTAACTCAACTAAGAAAAAAAGTGATGTGTCCTATTTCAACTGAAGCGTAACACTACTTAATGCTTAATTTTTTTCGATAAAAGCTTTCACTGCGATTAAGAATAAATGGCAAATACAAGATAGCTGAATAATGTCCTGCCATAAGAGTATATGATTGTGCACCTGGCATTGCCTCAAAGAGCATATGACCATATTTATAAGGCACTGATTTGTCAAAATAAGCTAATATGTGCAAAGTTTTTCTACCGTCTATATATGGAGCCATAATTAGAGGATCAATTTCAAGTTCTCGTTTCAAGCTTTCTCTGAAGCCCTTAAGACCACCACCATTTTCTTTTATATACTCCTCTCTAACTCTTTTAATCCCCTTCTCATCTGACTCACTTAGCATATTAGCTAAATCCCCTCCAGCTAAAACCATAACTCCAGCACTTACCCTTTGATCATCTCCCAAGATCATACTTGTTTTTATCCCGCCTTTACTAATTCCAAACATAGCTATATCAGAAAAAAGGAATGGCTTTTGTTCATGTAAAAAATCAATTATTAAACGGTTATCTAAGATGAGCTCATGCATTTGTAAATTTAAATCAACTGGAGACTTTAATTTCTTGTATGCTTCTTCTCTTTTTACGATCACACAGTTCCACCCTCTTTTATAGAAATATTCTGCCACGTATTTAGATATTCTATATTTCCCTTTTGAAATCGGCTGTATCATTAAGAGAGGCACATCTTGCCGTGGATTTATATAAGCAATTAAGCCAATCCATCGTTCGCGTTCATCTTTAAAAACTAAGTTTGATTTGGCTTTTAGTTTATATTCTACAATTTGGGTTGTTCGATCAGAGCTAATAGTTTCTTTTGTATATTCATAAGAATGAGAATCTGTGTTGAATTGACCATAAACATCAAGTGGATTACTGCACTTCTCTGCCTGAGTTATTTCATATGGGTTTTGTCTCAAATGACAAGAACATAAAAAAAGGACTAAAAGTAGAAATCGCATTTTATTGAGGCTTTTTATAGAATTCTTCTTTGAGTAAATCCGATAAATGTAAGTCAACAAACTCTTCATCATAAGCTCCGTTATAAACACCTGCATATGAGAACCACAGTTTTAAATTTTCTGGTATGAACAAGACAGAATGAAGATTATTATCCATACTTGCCGTTGGTGCATTCATTAAATCAATAGCTTTTTCTTCATCTATTAAAGAAGATTTTTTGACGCTATTATGCAAAGACTCATAACGCGATCCAGAAGCAATCATCAAACAAGATGGAACTTTATGAGGTAGTTTTTTATGATTTTTACCTGGATCTAAAAACTCAATAGATTCAGGTTTCGCATAAACTGCAGTCGAGCTCCTATCATTGCCGTCAGCAAATATATAGTAGTACTCACAAGTACGTGGATTACTTGAAAAAATTTCTTTAGCTTCGTTTAAATTACTCGCTCTCTCTAAAGTCATGCGCATTAAAATTGGCATGGGAACACCATCCCAAAGACCTTCACCTCTACCTCCCATTTCTCCTAAAGATATTTTCTCCTGATTCATTCCACTCACTGAGCCTATAAAGCCAGCAAAACCTATATTTACAAAGGGTATTGCCCCAATTTTTTCTACAGTAAAAATAGCATTATCATACTGTAAGCCTATCCGACACATGTAGTCAAGCACTCGCCCATGATACATGATGCCATTGAGGGTTTTATCGTCTTTTACTGTAAACCCAGAACAATGAAATAAAGCAGGAAAATAATTGGCTAAATGAATCTCTTCTATAGGGATTTGAGAACCTTCCGCTAAGCCCTTTAATTCCTCTATATATTCTTGTGGAGTATGCTTATCTAGGCTGGCCTGTGCTTCACGGATCCTATCCATAAACCAATCGCCTGTTTTTATGCTATATACCATGCCCATTAAATAAAGTGTACTATCGACGACTCTCCGACTTTCTTCAGCTAAAAACTTGCCATGCTGCCAACCAATTTCATATGCGGAACCTTTTAAGTATACATAATTCATCCCGTGCAAGCGTTTTAGCTTACCGTATTTACCTTTGAGGTATTTCTCTTTTTTTTCAGGCTTAAAAATTTCATAATGACGGATTTGTAGATAGCGTGCTAAAGATCGCGTCAAACTTCGATCCATATCAACACTTTTTGGTCGTACAATTTTTTTAGCCCGTGAATTTCTGTAGATCAAACTTCCATAGTTTGAGCTTTCAAATTCTAAATTCATTACACCTGTTTTAAAAAATATTTTGGCTTCGTCTAAATGCGATTTTTTAAGCGTAATTTCAGCTAGCATGTATCCATCTAAATATAAGTAATAAATTGACTCATTTTTTTGAATCACAAAGTCTTTTTTATTTTGTAATTCTTCTAATGAGCAAAGACTACTAATATCTTGACCTAAGCTTTCATCCATACTATGAAGACAGGACATTAATGACTTAAGAGAAAAAGCATTTTCTCCACAAGAACTCATAAAAAGTGTTTTGTTATGTGGTGTATAGAGCTGAATGCGATCTTGGTCACGCGTAAGGTGAAGTTTAAGTAAACCTACTGAAAAACTTAGAGAAAAACGAGATTCTCCTTTGGATATATAACTTAGGGTCCCTGCTGTATCATCTTCACTATCATTAGCTTTAAATTCATAGTGAATACGCCGTGTAAATTGTTCTGTACTTGGTTTTACAAACTTTTCATAGGCATCAAATAATTCACAATCAGCCGATACGCTTAAAGAGAGGAATAGTAAGATGTAAATTAGTTTGAGTGGCTTCATAAAAACTCCTTGATTAGGTCAATATATTATTAAGCCACTACAGAAATCAAACTTAGCCTAAATTATTTCCAAAAAAAAAAACCGGGTAAAAACCCGGCTTATCAGAAATCAATCTAAGATTATTTTCTATAGTCTAAAGATGCTTTTACAAAACCACTGAATAATGGGTGTGCATCAAGAGGTGTAGATTTAAATTCTGGGTGGAATTGGCACGCCACAAACCACGGGTGATCTTCTCTTTCTACAATCTCAACTAAAGAACCATCAGGTGAAGTACCCGAAATAATTAAACCCGCTGCTTCTAGCTCTTCCTTAAATTTGTTATTGAACTCATAGCGGTGTCTATGGCGTTCATCAATTCGACTACTGTCATAGGCTGCATGTGCTTTAGTACCTTCTTTGAGTACACAGGGATAAGAACCAAGTCTCATAGTTCCTCCCATTTCCGTAACTGATTTTTGATCGAGCATCAAATCAATAACAGGCGCTGGTGAACTCTCATCGAATTCACTTGAATTTGCACCAGTAAGTCCTGCTACGTGGCGAGCAGTCTCAACTACTGACAATTGCATACCTAAACAAATACCGAAAAATGGAATATTATTAGTTCTTGCGTGATTGATCGCGTCAATCTTACCTTGAACTCCACGGTGACCAAATCCACCTGGAACCATAAGGCCAGAAACTCCATCTAAGAGTTCCTCGACATTGTCACTATTGATTTTTTCAGCTTCAATATGGCGAAGTTTAACTTTTGCGGAATGAGCAATTCCGGCGTGAATAAGTGCTTCGTTAATACTTTTGTAAGCATCTGCTAAAGATACATACTTACCAACAACGGCTAATTCAACTGTACCATTTTGAGGGCTAATATAGGTTTCAACCATTTTACGCCAATCATCAATTTTGAGGTCATTAACTTCTAAATCTAATGACTGTAGAATCTTCACATCTACATCCTGATCAATAAGTTCTAAAGGAACTTCATAAATTGTATTAGCTACATCAACTTCTTGAATAACTTTATCGCGTTCAACATTACAAAATAGTGAAAGCTTGTCGATATGCTCTGGCTCTAAAGGTCTTTCTGAGCGACAAACTAAGAAATCAGGCATAATACCAATTTCACGCAAAACACTTACCGACTGTTGAGAAGGCTTCGTTTTTAATTCTCCTGCAGCAGCTATGTAAGGAACTAAGGTCAAGTGGATAAATAAACCATTTTTAGGTCCGATTTTATGTCTATATTGACGAATAGCTTCCATGAAAGGAAGTGATTCAATATCACCTACTGTTCCACCAATTTCTGTAATCACAATATCTACATCTTCGGTATCCATTGCCGATATGGCGCGTGTAATTTCATTAGTTATGTGTGGGATAACCTGTACAGTTCTACCTAAGTATTCACCACGACGTTCACGCTCTAAAACAGTTTTGTAAATTTTACCTGCTGTGTAGTTTGAATGCTCACAACAAGCCGTACCTGAATACCTTTCATAATGACCTAAGTCTAAATCTGTTTCTGCACCATCTTCTGTAACATAAACTTCTCCGTGTTGATAAGGTGACATCGTTCCTGGGTCAACATTTAAATATGGATCGAGTTTTTGCATTTTTACTGAGTAGCCACGGCGTTTCAACAATAATGCTATTGATGCTGCAGTGATCCCTTTACCTAAAGATGAGACAACACCACCAGTAACAAAAAGATGTTTAGTTTCTTTCATTTTACTTAATTCTCTATGTAGTTTTTATATAATTGCTTATTTATCACTTAAAGTAAAAATTCCAATCTCAAGTTAGAGCTCATTTGCTGATTATAGAGAATAAAATTATAAAGTAAAAAGTAGTATTTAGATGCTTTAATTCGATTTTAAAACATTAAGCCACATACGCCTGAAATCTTTAGGGCCAATAAACTTTTTAGTTTGATGAGAATAAAGACCACAAAGTTCACCCTTCATGTTAACAAATGCACCCCCATTATCTAGATCATCAAATTGAAAGGCGTCTAGAGGATTAGATAAATCTCGCACCAATCTAATGGCTGGTCGAGGCGCATTTGGATCCGAAAATGATATAAACAAGCCCGTCCCTGACAATTCATTTGTTCCTGAAAAGCTTAAGCCCTTGGCATTTGTGTAAGTCATATTAGAAAGCAAACGAATTACAGACATCGATTCATTATGACCAACAATACCACCTTGTAATTGTGGCGAATGTGAAAAATCGACCGGAAGTAATTGACTATTAAGATCTCCTTCTAAAGAGGCCGTTAAAAGTAAACCTCCAGGGATTAATATTGCCGTTCTCTGTCCATTAGCATCATTTATCATGGCTGAGTTATCTTGTAATTTTGGAATAATCTCCATCATCAAGAGCTCAGTTGACTTTAAATTCTTGTATTGCTCTCGCTCTATGGACGAGCATGAAGCGACAAGCAATAAAACTAAGACAGTTCCAATCTGTGCTACTGATTTTTTAGCCATTCTCGTGTACTCTTTCTTTTTGCAGCAGTATGTAAGCCCTCTATAAAACCCTCTTTCATCAAACACTTAGTAATGTTTTTCATGGCTTCAATATGCATCTGCGGTTCATTCAAGGGACTTACCAAAAGTATTATATATCGAACACCTGCACCATCAATACTATCCCAATCAATGCTTTCGCCCTCTCGCACATAGGCGAACACGGCCATTGGGTAGTCGACGTCAGCTGAGCGACAATGCGGGATAGCTAATTCATCACCTATCCCAGTACTACTTAACTTTTCTCGCTCTAAAACCAATGAAATAGTTGCCTGTAAATCTGTTATATCGCCATTTCTCATTAATTCTGAACAAAGCATTTTGATCGCATCTTCTTTTGTTCGTAGTTCAACATTGAGAAGAACTCGGTCATGAAACAAACTTTCTAGCGGGATTTTTTCAATATCAGAAGACTTATTAGAATTTTCGAGTTGTGCTTGGCTCTGTTTATCATCAATCAAAATTTGCTTCCACCTCTTGACACTCCAGTTAATTAGTGGCGCCCCTACTATCTCAGAGAGGATGAATGCAGGAACTAAACTATTAATGAAGGTGTCTAATAAGGGGTTATTATGTTGGTGTAAAACAATAAATGCGACTCCTGTCGCACCCATATTCGGGACAAATAAGAGGGGCAAATATTTTTTTGCTTCGGGGCGAGTCGCAAATATGCTACATGATAGGTAACCACCACTTAATTTACCTATCAGACGCATGACAAAATAAATAAGCGCAATGTTAAAAGTCTCTTTGCTCAAGAGTGTATCAACATCCAAATGCACACCTAATAATGCGAAGAATATCAAGTGGAAGAAGCCCATTAAATCCTGGATTCTTAAGGAATCAAAAATGTATTGATTATGTACATTCGCTGTAATAACACCTGCAAATATCACTGGAAGCATAAAAGGAACTTTTAAGCCCAAAGATATTCCCACGATAACAGCGATCACCGACCAAATGACAAAAACTATATTAACAGTTGGGATTGTATCTGAAGATAATAGGTTCTTTAATTTACTATCATTGACAACACCCTTAATCTCATCTGAGCTAAACGAGTTACTTGCTGCTGTACGAATAAGCCAAAAACCGACTATACTGATAACAGCAATGATGATAAAAGATTTCCCAATAAAACGTAAATCCCACGCTTGCCCACCATCAACGAAAAAGCTGACCATTAAGAAAACTATAAAAATTTCTGCCATGGCTTCTAACACCATAGTTTGCGACCAAACTGTCTTAAACTTACCTTCTACTTGCCTTCTAGACATAGAAATGAATGCCGCACACGGCGATGTACCTACAGCCAAACAACCCGCGATACAGCTAATGGGCCAGCCTAAATCAGTTAAAAAATAGAGCGCACATGATACCAAGCCAAAGGCTAAGGCTGATTGGGCAAGGAAGTTAAAGCTTGAAAAGCGCCAATTCTCCTTAATTCGATCCAAATGGGTCTCATCCGTAATAGAGAATAAAATAACTCCCAAGTATATAGGCATAAAAAAAACAAAACTATTAATCGCAAAGTCGTGAACTTCTCGCAGCGGAAAACTCCATCTCAATAACTCTTCTACGTGTGGGTACTGATTCGCAATTTTTTTCGAATAGGTCATAAAGAGTGGCCCACCTACAAAGCCACCTAAGATTTGCCCAATTATTTCACCTAAACCAAAGCGACGCGAAATTCGCCCACCTACATAAGCTAAAAAGATTAAAACTCCCACTATAAGAATTTGACTAGTTATCCTAACTAGATTCGGGTCGTTATTCAAATTATATGTTCCTATCGTTTCTCAATATTTTAGGCTAATCCTTTGATTATAAAAATCAAGAATACTCTCTTGTCAAAGCTGAATAATGCGACAAGTTATAAGAAATAAAGGAACAGTGTTAATGCAATTTGAATATATAAGTTTTATTTCTGCAAAAGTAGAAAAAGTTTGGCAGTTTTTTAAGGATCCACATTTATTTAGTCAATTCCAGATTGCGCCTCTACATAGTTTTTCGTTTCAAGAAAAAGCGGGCTTCAGTTTGGGGACAGATAGCATCCACGTATTGAAGGCTAGTTATGATAAGATTGAAACCAACAAACTTATACAACTCAAACTAACTTATGCCGAAGTTGATGGCGAAAGTATGGATGTAAAAATCATATTCTATCCGCTCAATGAAATGTCTTCATTGAGTATCATAATCGATAATCTTACAGCAGATGACCCTCGCCTTGATGTGGCGAGAAATCATTGGCCGGGAGCTATTTCACAATTAAAATCAATTATTGAAACTGGTCAAGGCCTACCTTGGCCGCAGAAATAAACTAGTGTGGGGTTACAGTGAGTTGCTTACGGATCATTCCTTTGAATTCTGGGAATGAGCCTAACCTCAAGCTCTGATTTGAATCAGTCAGGCGCTCAACTAATTTAATGAAGCTCTTCGGCAAATGAGCCAGTTCTTTTTGCATTAAGTTTGCTGCATTATTACTCAGATGTTTCTCGGCAGTCTCTTGTAGACTTGATGCATTAAAAAGCTTTCTTGCTGTAAAAATATAATGAATGAGAAGCCCAATACTGTATAGAGAGCTTCGGCAATCTTCTTTAACACCCGTTAGCCTTTCGGGAGAAATAAAATCAGCTGTACCTGACACATCGACATTATCATCCACATCTGAACTTAAAGAGGAAACGTGCCCATAGTCACAAAGTTGAATTTGTCCTTTTGATGAAATCAAAATATTTTGAGGCTTTATATCAGGATATAAAAATCCATTTTTATATAAACATTGAACTGCATCAGTAATTTGTAGGATAAGCTCTAATCCTTCGCGAAAATCCATAGGTCCATTTTTCTCAATGAACTGTGCTAAAGTACCACCTTTTTCATAAGGAGTAATCAAACCCGCATATGTAGCATTTTCAAAAAAGGCTTCCAAGGGAAGTAAATGTTTGTCAATTTCTTTTAAAGAGCTGTAAACTTCATACTCATTATTCAACTCTTTAAGTGCCGTCAGATCTTTTTTATCTACAAGTTTTATAGCTTTGTCACCTGATCTGAATACTGCACCAGAACCTCCGTAGGAGATAAACTCTTCTAAATAAATCTCATCTATATTAAAAGGCTTAAAGTTCAACGTATTACAGGAGCTACATTTGAATATATTAAACTTGCTTTTCTGAGGTAAGGTCGAATTACAATAACTACAAAAATCATCAGTAATGATTTCTTCATTATTTTTTTTTCCAAAGAGACTCTTTAGTAGTCGACGCATATAAACCTTTACTTAATCAATATTTAATCAAGTATAAATGGGTGAGAAAGAAAATCTACACTTATTACACGAAAAACTTCTGCTTTGTTTTGAATAGCACCATAAAAATAATAAATTGAATTTACCAATCTATAAATCATAGGGAGCTTAAAGATGCGTGTAACAGTAAAAGATTATAAAATTGTATTTAATGTTGAAGGTGAAGCTTTTGACAATCTAGTCACAGAATGTCTGAACGACGGCTGGGAACTCTATGGAAATCCATGGGCTCACCAAGAAGCAGGAAATCCAATTGTTACACTTTATCAAGCGATTTTTCGCGACACAGCAGTTATCATCGAAGGTGATGACATCCCAGAAGAATAGTTTCCATTTTTACACACAAACATAAAGGATAGAGACAAATGGCACTTAAAAAAGTGAAAGGGAAAGTTCGTTTCCCAAAAAGAGAACTCAACACATGGCTGAAAAAGAATTCAGAATGGGACGAGAGCACTTGGGAAATTTTAATCACAGATCTTACTGAACAAGGTTTTAGTGATTGGACTTCTACTCAAGAAGGAAAAGATTCAATTGGTTTATACATAGAAACCAACCGTAAATAATTGTTACTAACTTTTATTTAATGAAGTTTTTTCTTCTACTGGCAATATCCGTAATTACTTGCGGATATTGCGATGAGAAAAGCCTGTTCAGACTGGATTCTGACGCAGGCTTTTCTTTTTATGCGGACAAAGATGATGCCTACTCTAGAAAATTTCTTAAGATACTAGATTTATGCTCAAAAAATATTACCGACACAATCGGCAAAAAAAAGAACGAGCAATTCACAAGGTTTTTTCTTTACGAAGAAAAGCCTCTCAATTTGACTCATAAAAAACATCTTGTCTTTACCCATACAGATATTCGTAAGTTAGACTATATAAGTCTAATCTTCCTGGTAAACAAAGGCCTCCTAAAAGCACATTTTGAAAGTGAATCAATTCCCGACTGGATTAATGCTTCCATTCTTCATAATGCTCTACATATAAAAAATGACTTTTTACACCTACAAAACCGTTATGTTTTTACACGCTATTTAGTCGCCAAAGACTTAGAATACAAACTAACATTTCTAGAGCACATCGATGCAATTGAAACGGCCCCGTATTTAGTTAAAATGGCATATATGGAACAATCCAAAGTATTGAGCCGTATCATTTTTAGAAACAAACAACTAAAAAACCAGGTTTTCACAATCATTTCCAGAAACCAATACAATCATTCTTTTATTTATGATTCACTAAGAGAACTAGCTCGAAAAAAAAATATCGCCTTTAATTTATGGCTCCAAGATGAAGTTCAAAAAATTGTTTTTAATTCTATGTACCCCATCGGAAGTGATAAAATATTAAAGAAGCTGGATGAGTTATCTAATTTAACTGTGTCAAGAAAAAATAATTTAGGCCAATATGAGTTAGTTCAACTTCCATTAGAGGAATTAGATACTTATAAGACTCTCAATAAAAAGCACTACATAACCCTCATAGTTTTTAAGTTCGCGCACATTTATAATAAAAGTCCCTTCTACTTAAAAGCTTCATTGTTACAAATTCAGGATGCCTTAGTCAATTTCACAAAAGGCAAAAAAAGTGATTATAAAAAGAATATTCTTAAGGCTAAAAAAGACATACGCTTTGAATATGAACTCGAGAAAAAACGCCATGCTTGGTTTAAAGAAGTCGAACGTCAAAAATATAAGAGTGCTCGAATTTTCCCTGAACTACTCAATCAATTTGATGATAGTAGAAATGCTAAAGAGAAGACTTTCCCAGGGGCTTATAAATGGTATAGAGAACTAGAACAAAGAATGAAATAAAGCTTTTATAAGCCCACTATACTTTTAGGCGCAAATAAAGCTTGCGATTTTTTAAGCGCCTGTTGTTCACCCATCATAACGACTAAATCACCTACTTGGAAAACTTGATTTCCTGTAGCTGGAATAATGACATTACCACGGAAAATCATAGCAAAAACAGCACCGCGTGGGCATGCAGATTCACTAATCGTTTTTCCCACGATACGACTTTTGGGCACTACGGTCATCTCAAAGACTTCCGCAGAAATCCTATGGAGAATCGCACCGATCCGACGATTCTCACCTTGAATCAGATTAATGATTGAGTTCAAAGCTGCTGTTCTCGGACTAAAGCAACCATCAATATTATCCATACTCGAAATTATTTCGCGGTAATCGGGTTTATTAATAATTGTAATAACTTTTTTCGCCCCCTTTCGTTTAGATAAGAGGCAACTCAAGATATTATTTTCATCATTACTCATGGCTGATAGATATAAATCAGCCACATCTACCCCTGCTTCCTTGAGGATATCACCATTAGTAATATCGCCATGTAATATGTTGACTGAGCTCTCAAGTTTTTTCAGAGCTTTTTCAGCTAGACTTTCATTGCTCTCAACCAAGGTGACATTCTTACCCTGTTCATTAAGAGCCGCCACTAAATAAGTCCCCAACTCGGTAGCTCCACCGATGACGATATTATTGATGTTTTTCTCGTCCAAGCAAGACCATTCAGCTAAGGCTAAAACCGCTTCCTTTTCACCTGCTACATAAACATCGTCATAGTTATTAAATCGTTCTTTCCCTCTAGGGATAATCAACTTTCCTCGTCTCCAAATAGCACAGACACGAATTTTATCTAATAAATCAGGACGCGGGAAGGATAAAAGTTGAGTCCCCACCATTGCTGAACCTGGCGATAAATGAAAACCGCAAATCACCGCGCCATCAACGGATAGTTTCGTGATTTCTTTTAAATTAGGACCCGACAAAACATCTAAAATAGTTTGGGCACACTCTTTTTGGGGTACGACAAGGTGGTCGATACCAAAATGTTTAAGATCAAAATCTTCATCTTCACTGAAATATTCTGTATCATTAACTCGACAAATAGTTCGAATCGACGGATTAAGTGTTTTTGCCGTGTGACAAGAAAGAACATTAACTTCATTTGATTCGGTCACTGCAACCATCAAGTTAGCATCTTTAATATCTCCATCTGAAAGAACTTTTCCTGAAGCACCGTTACCATTTATCGTCATCAAATCGAATTTGTTAGACAGGTTCTTTAAAAGCTCATCGTCTAAGTCAATAACAACAACCGCATTCTTTTCAAGACAAAGAGTTTCAGCAAGTCCCGTACCAACCTCACCTGCTCCTACAATGACAACCTTCATGAACTTATCCTAAAACATTTTTTTATTAAGCCTAAATCTACTTCTTTTGATTCACAGATCAAAGCTTCTAAGCTACAGAGTCCTTCCGAAATTCTTTCTATTGCCTTAAAAGCCCCCGTTTTAAACTTTTCTTTACTCTCTTTTGAGGCTCGATCAGAAATAAATTTAAGGAAATAGAAGTCCTGATCACTCTCTTTTGCCCACTTCGCAAATAAATAAGCCTCCATATCCACTAAATCGGCACCTGATTCAGATAAGTATTGCTTAGTTCTTTGGTCCCAAACCGGCACCGCACTTGTGGCTAAATGGGGGCCTTCGTATAAATCGATTTTTGGATAACAGTTTTCGACAAATCCTTTCGTCGGCGATTCTCCTAGAGAAAAAGTGTTAAAACTAAAGCTCCCCGGTATATAGGCCTCTTCACAAAGATCTTCATTTAAGCAGCCTGCTATACCAATATTGATAAATTGACTGACTCCGTAATTTGACTTAAGTTTTTCTAGGCGACTCAAACTTAATGCCGTATCTGCTAAACCCGCACCTGTAATAAGAAGGCATAAGCCCTCATTTAATACACTAAGTTTTGCGCCCTCGAAGTCTTCCCATTCAAAGACTCTATTCCCAAGTTCAAATTCAGTAGCCAATAGCAAAGCAATCATGGCAATAAGAACTCATTTCGGGAGATGGAACGATTGAGAAGTGATGCGAACATTTTTTCTATCGCTCCTAAAGCTTTTTCACTCAGTTCTACTGATTCATTATTCACATATAAATTGATGTGTGATTCTAGAACTTCGGGAGAAATTTCTTTGGCATGATCACAAATGAAATTTAAAAATGCTTCATTCTCTTTCCAAGTCTGAGAAAAGGCCCATTCAATAGATTCTTTTAAAGCTAAATTAAATTCTCGAATAATATCATTACCTAGAGAACGTTTAGCACTAATAGCTCCCAAAGGAATGGGAAGTGAGTATTCCTGCTCCCACCAATCACCTAAATCCACTAGGCAGTTAAGACCAAAATCCTTATAGGTAAATCGACTTTCATGAATAATCAGTCCCGCATCAGCATTGCCGCGTTCAAGTGCGGGCATAATATCCGAAAATAAACATTCTTCGGCTTGAAACTCTTCCCCTAAATAAGCCTTCAACAAACTGTAGGCACTCGTATCAAATCCAGGTACTAAAATCTTGCTTTTTAATAAAGTCTTCTTATCCATTTGAGTAGACTTAGAAACTAAAATCGGCCCGCAAGCATGACCTAAGGCAGCTCCAGAATTTAAAACTAAGTACTTATCCAAAACTTTGGGAATCATCCCAAAGGACGCTTTACAAAAATCGACCTCGCCTTCACTCAATAATTTATTGAGCTCTTGGATATCTAGTATTGAAAGCTCTAATTGATATTTCTTAGAAAATTGTGAGTGATGCAACAAATGATAAAACATAAATGTATCATTCGGACAAGGTGACATTCCAAGGTGAATTTTTCTTTTCATTTCCTATCGCTTTAAATTTTTTATTAATTTAGCACAAAGTAAGAAAAATCCTTTCTCTACTAAGGAATTACTTGATCTAAGCTTTTGGGTCTTTAGATTAATAAAAAACGAGGTTAGTTTATGAAAGTCATTAGCTCCATGAGTATGCGATCCCTAGATGCCCGTACGATTGAAACTGGAAAAAGCTCCTCTTTAGAACTTATGGAACGGGCTGGCGCCAAATGCGCTGAAGAAATTGCCTCTTACTACGGTGAGCTTCCCACGAAGCATAGAAAACGCATAATCATTATTTGCGGTCCTGGCAATAATGGTGGCGATGGGTTTGTAATTGCTCGTCATTTAATGAATTCACATACAGTAAAAATCATCTGCACTCATGCTCAAGAAAGTTTAAGTGATGATGCAAAAAGCATGAGTCAATCAGTTACAGAGCTTTGTGCCTTTAACTTTGACAAAAATATCCTTGAGCTGATCAAGGAAGGCGACTTACTCGTGGACTGCCTTTTTGGTACGGGCTTAAATCGACCTTTAACGGACTATTACCAGTCTTTAGTGTCTGATATAAATGAATCAAAACTCCCCATCGTAGCTATTGATGCTCCTTCGGGTTTATTAAGTGATGGTTCGGTTCCAACCGTAGCCATTAAGGCAAGCCTAACACTAAGCATTGGTCTTCCCAAAAGTTCTTATTTCTATAATGATGGCCCCGAACATGTTTCTAACATACACAATTTAGATATTAATTTTCCTTTAGAATATATTGATGATTTGACTGAAGAAGCTCAAGCTTATTTTGCGGAAGACGCAAAAAAAGCTCTTCAAAACTACTCTTTTGATGCACATAAATACTCCCGTGGTCAATGCCTTATCTTTGCTGGATCCGAAAAATATGGCGGTGCCGCAATTATTGCCTCGGAGTGCGCCGCTTCTAGTGGTGCTGGCATGGTGGTGTTAGCCAATCTATCTTTGCGAACTTCGCACAATCCAGGTATCATTAATCTCAACCATCAATCTGATATCTTAAACTCTCCATTTTTCACTAAATCACAATCCATATTAATTGGCCCTGGCTTGGAAAATAATGATAAAAACAAAAAGCTTTTTAAGGCATTGATTAAGTCAGAGAAAGCATTAGTTATCGATGCTACAGCTATCGACTTCATTGCAGAGAATAAATCTCTCTTCCCTCGAAATGCCCCCACCATCATCACACCTCACGCCGGAGAGCTCAAACGCTTAGCTATTGCCTTGGATGTCTCAACAGATGACTTAGCTGTAAGCGCCAAAACGATCGCTCAATCACTGCAGGTTCACTTAATTTCCAAAGGACCTCAGAGTAAAGTCTTCAACTCCTCTGGAGATTTCTCTTTTAATACTAGTGGAAATTGGGCGTTAGCAACGGCTGGTAGTGGCGATGCTTTAGCAGGTATCATTGTGTCACTATGGGCTGGCAAAGATATTGATTACTACTTGCAAGCGAAATTAGCCTGCTTCATTCACGGTAAATGTGCCGAACTCTACAAGGGGGCAAAACGCTCTTTCACGGTGGATCAGTTCCCTGCTCTTATCTCTAAAGTTTTTCGATTTTTAGACCCTCTTGCTTAAGCTTATTTTCCACTTCAGCCCTATTCAAGATAGATTGAATTTGAATGAATTTTACGTTTGTTTGTGGACAGTATTTAAGTCGGCTCTATCTTGCAAAAAAATCACGCTAGTTACGGCCATTAAATGAAGCTAAAAAGATTACAGTTAAAACTTAAAAAAAACCGACCTTTAAAGTTAGTTTTATTAGCAATTACTGTCGGTGTTATGACTGGCTTAGTTGCCAGCTTATTTTTCCTGGTACTCGAGTGGACAAAAGCTATAATTTTTGATGGTGTTCTTGGAGTACAACTCGCCACTCCCCCTGGTGACCATATCATTAGTGACGATAACTTACATCACATAAAAAGCTCTGTATACGATAATATATTTTCAAATATACCTCAGGCACTTCTCATTATTTTAGTACCAGGTATCGGCTGTGGTATTGCAGCTTATTTAGTTAGACGTTTTGCACCTGATGCATCTTATGATGGTACTTCAGCTCTAGTCGATACTTTCCATAACAAACGTGCAAGAATGAAAATCTCTACTGCGATAACCAAAGGTTTTGCCTCTATTATAACACTCGCGAGTGGTGGCAGTGGTGGTAAAGAAGGACCGATTGCCCAAGTAGGTGCAGGCTTTGGTTCTTACTTTTCAGACAAGCTTGGTTTATCTGTTAAAGAACGCCGAATTCTTTTTCTTTCTGGCTGTGCTGGTGGCTTAGGAGCCATTTTTCGAGCTCCCTTAGGTGCCGCAATTACTGCTGTAGAAGTACTCTACAAAGAAGACTTCGAATCCGAAGCAATTATGCCCTGCGTTATTGCGAGTGTTACCTCATACTCTACCTTCATGCTGACTTTTGGTAGTCACACCATTTTCAACTTGGGTGAGGTCGAAAGTTTTGAAGGCTTCCTCCACATACCCTCATATATTTTACTCGCACTCATTTGCAGTCTTATAGGTGCTTTTTACGTTAAATTTTATCAGTTCACTAAAGACTTTTTTATTCAACTCAAAATACCTGTCTTTATTAAACCTGTTATCGGTGGCATGCTCACTGGTGTTCTTGCCTTGATCATGCCTTATGCTTTAGGTGACGGTTGGGGCGCTATTCAAGAGGTTATGGATGGAAATTTAACTCTAGGTTTTATTGCACTTGCAGTCATTATCAAAATTGTCGCCACTTCACTGACTATCGGATCAGGTGGCTCCGCTGGGATTTTTGGCCCCAGTTTATTTATTGGTGCTATGACTGGTGGTTGTTTAGGTTCCTTTTTACACATGCAATTTCCAGATAACCCCATGGTTCCCTCTATTACAGCTTTTGTCATGGTTGGCATGGCTGCTTTTTTTGCAGGTGTAGCGAATGCGCCTATTGCTTCGATTATCATGGTCTGTGAAATTACTGGAACCTATAACCTTTTGGCACCCCTACTTTTAACTTCGGCTTTTAGCATGTTATTCAATAGCAAAATATCCATTTTCAAACCTCAAGTCCTCAATAAATTTGAATCTCCTGCACACAAAGGTGATATGACGGTGAATATTCTCCAGGAAATTCAAGTTAGTGAAGCTGTCGATAGCTCTCAAAAAATTGAAACCGTAGAAGCTACTACTATGCTTGGGCAACTATCGCAAATCGTTCGTAGTACTGAACAGCACATCTTCCCCGTAGTAAGTAAAGGTAAACTCATTGGCATTGCCAACCTCGATAAAATTAGAACGGTAATGTTTAATCAAGACACCTATTCCATGCTAATCGTTGCAGATATCATGGAGAAGTCGGTAGTGTTAAAAAATAACATGACCTTATACGAAGCACTTGGCAAATTTTTAAATGATGGGCACCTTGAGCTTTGTGTCGTAAACGACGACAATGAAGTTATAAGTGTTTTGCGCTATCAAAATTTAATCGAAGCTTACCATAAAGGTGTCAACCTTCACAACTCTGACAAAGAAGAATCTCTACATGCCTCTATTTAATAACATATCTCTTTCTCCTGGAGCCTCCTTAGAAAACGCTTTAAAAAAGCTCGACCCTACTTACAAATCTTACCGTATTCTAAAAAAATCTTTAGATGCACGTAAAAAGAAAAAGATTATGTATATCTATAATGTCGAGACTTTCACCTCTGAAATGCCTCCACCAATTGAAAAAATTGTTTTAGACCGCTTTCCGGCTGACAAGAAACCGATGACCACTATTATTGGTGCTGGTCCTGCAGGCCTTTTTGCGGCTTTACGCTTAGTTGAGCGTGGCTTGCCTTGTCGAATTCTTGAGCGTGGTAAACCCATTCTAGAACGCATGCGAGATATATCGCGCCATTGGAAAAAAGGACAGTTAAATCCTGATTCAAACGTATGCTTTGGTGAAGGTGGTGCAGGTACTTTTTCTGATGGCAAACTCATTACACGTATCAAATCACCCCATATTGATTATGTCATGCAGCGCTTCGTCGACTTTGGTTCACCAGACGAAATTCTTTATTTAGCTAACCCACACGTGGGTTCTAATCAAATCCGTAAAGTGATTTCTCGTTTATCCGAATACCTTCAAGAAAAGGGATGTTCCATTGAGTATGATACTCGTGTCGAAGAATTTCACCTCGTCGACTCTCAGCTGCACTCGGTAACGTGTCACAATGGCAAGAAATTTGACTCAGAACATTGGATTCTCGCTAGTGGCCACTCGGCTCACGATATCTATAGAAGTTTGATCAACGTTAATATTCTCTGTGAATCAAAATCTTTTGCCATGGGTTTTAGGATTGAACATCCTCAAGAGTTCATTGCCAAAGCTCAATATGGAAAATTCTATAATCACCCGGATATGCCCACGGCAAATTACAAAATCTCCTGCCATGATAAAAAGTCTAACCTCGGGGTCTACTCCTTTTGCATGTGCCCAGGTGGTTACGTCTTAGCTTCGAGTGCACAAGCAGGCCACATGGTCGTCAATGGTATGTCGAACTATAATCACGGCTCACCTTTTGCTAATTCAGGCTTGGTGATCACCATTGATAAAGATAAGTGGCTCGGTTCAGACCCGCTAAAAGCTCTTGAATTCCAGAGCTCTATTGAAAAGAGAGCCTACCAAGTTGGACAAGATGCTGGTGCCACTATTCAAGTTCCAGTACAAACTCCAGAAGATTTCATGAATGAACGCGTGGGGAAAGTAGGGAAAAGTTCATGTCCATCAGGAATTATTGCGGCCAACCTTCGCGATATCTACCCCAAAGAACTCAATGAGGCTTATATAAAAGCACTCGAAAACTTTGAACGAAAGATTCCTGGTTTTATAACTAATAATGCCCTACTTCACGCTGTAGAAAGTCGCACATCTTCTCCCATTCGCGTACCTCGCGACAAAGAAAATCTAGAGTCACCTTCCTGTAATAACCTCTACCCCTGTGGCGAAGGCGCTGGCTATGCGGGTGGAATTACTTCAGCTGCAGTAGATGGCATTCGTTGTGCCGAAGCAATTTTCGAGAAAGCTTCAGCTCACGTTTAGTGATTTTTACGACTATGCTTTTTTATTAAAGCTGGCATCGTTTTTGCTTTTTCTGCATCATATTGTTCTGCAAAGTAGAGAGCAAACTGTTTTTTCAATGCTCTTAAAATCTCGGTGTATTCAGGGTTATTAGCAAAGTTTGTTTTTTCATTAGGATCTTTTTTGTAATCATAAAGCTCAATTTCAGCAATATCATTTTCATCAAACTTCATGAAGCTATAATAGTCTCGTGGCATCCATAATGTCAGTCTATATTGACCTGAGCGCATTGTGTAACCATGATTAGCCCAACGTAAGTATTGACTAACAGCAATATCTTTAACTTTAGCTTTTGGGTCCTCTAAAACAGGACTCAGGTCTTTACCTTCTAATTGTGTGGGAACTTCCAAGCCAGTCAACTGACAAAGGCTGGGGAATATATCGATAAACTCACTAGCTGAATCACTCACTTGTCCCTTATTAAAACCTGGCGCTGAAATAATCAGTGGCGCACGAGTGGCTTGCTCAAAGTTTGAATGCTTACACCACAAACCATGATCACCTAAATGCCAACCATGATCACCCCAAAGCACGACAACCGTATTTTTATCTAAACCCGATTTCTTGAGTTCTTCCATAACACGCCCTACTTGAGCATCTACATAGCTAACACAAGCATAATAAGCGTGAATCAAATGACGTTGACGTTTTTGATCCACTTCTTTACCGATCAGGTAGCCATCATAAGCCGCGAGCTCACCAAAAGTATGATAAGCATATTTTGGTCTTTGTTTATCTTGTTCTTGGTATTCCGCCAAAGAAAGCTTTTGTGGATCATACATATCCCAATATTTCTTGGGAGCATTAAAAGGTAAGTGAGGCTTATTAAAGCCCAGGACCATAAAGAATTTCTCTTTTGATTCCGCCAATTCATTTAAACGGTTTATCCCCGCATTAGCCACGGCTCCATCTCTGTAGGCATCATCAGGTAAATCGTAGGCCTCCGACACTAAGTAAGCACCTTTGTTTTTCATCTCTTTCATGAGCAAACTAGATTTAAGACGCTTTTGAGTTTTGTTCAATTTAGCAAAAACAGCATGTGCCTTAGGGTTTTGAAACTTTTCCAATACAGGCTTGGGGAAGTTTTTATTATAGGGTAAATCGCCCCCTAATTCACTCCAAGAAAGCTCCTTGTCATCATCTTTAGCCCCGTGGATTAACTTACCATAACCGATACTCAAATAACCATTATCTTTAAAGTACTGAGGCATTGTTAATATATTGGGATTAATGTCTCGCATATGTGTATGCAAATCTAGTATTCCCGTTGTGTCGGGACGTAAACCAGTAAACATAGAAACTCTTGATGGCGCGCATACAGCTTGTTGGCAATAATTCGCTCTAAACAGAGTTCCACTATCGGCAAGAGCATCAATATTTGGACTCACCGCAAACTCATCGCCATAACAAGCTAAATTGGGTTTCAGGTCATCTACGGTAATGATTAAAACATTTTTACTTTCAGCAAAAACGCTAAGGCTTGTAAGAGCAAATAAGAAAAATTTAGAAAATGACATGGTGACCTTAAGTTTATAATAGTTATCTAAGAATAACTATATCACTTAAGGGGGAATAGTTGACAAGCTGAAACAATATTCCTAAAACAATTAAATATGCTTAAGAGTTGGATTATTAGTTGATTTTTCAATTCTTTTAATTAACTCTTTTATATCCTGCGCTTTCTGCAAGCTAAGGTTTTTTGGAAACCCCTCTTCTTCATTTTCGAAGTAGTTTATTATTTCTTTTAATTTTGGAATATGTTTTTGTGCATGAACTCCATAATATTCTACAAAGCCTATGAGTTCCTTAATGCGCTTTTGACTGCCGTGTTTCTTTTGATTTTTTATATAGTCTACTGCCAAGACTAAACCAATTTCAATTTTGTGATTCACTAAAAGTTTTATCCCTGCGGTTTGAATGCCATCGGCAAACATAATTCCACTAGGCGCCGGTGTTTCTATAGCTTCGATTATGGCTGGAAATATGGGTCGCAATTCCTCAAACTCTAAATTCTCATATACCGTACTCACGTTTGCACGAGCTCGGCCATCATCATTTTTTAAGCCTATTTGCACAGCTTTCAAGAGTGCTTTTTTATCAACTCCACTTAGGGATTTCCCCAATAAGCCCGTGCGCTTGTTAAATAAAGCGAAACAGAGGTAACGCTGCAACATTCCTCTAGGATCTTCAGGAGATGTTTCGGCAAACATTTCCAGCATACGTGGTACAGCTTTGATTGCAGGCTTACCAATGGCCGCTAAAGCATCTCCTGCCTTAATTCGCAGCCATAGGTCATCGTGATCTAAAAGTTCTGTCAATTGCGGAACAGCAGGACTCGCTTTACCTCTTAATTGAATCATCAGTTCACAAGCTCCTAAAGCTGTGTATACATCATTAGATTTTAGCATATCGAAATATGGATCAAGGTCAATAATATTTCGTTTTGACAGTTCACTTGCTGCACGAATCCTCATAGTTGGTGACCAGGATCTCAGGGCATAAACCAAGGCCTTCTCACTTCTCTGATTCAGATAAGTATCTTTTTGTTTTTGAGACCATCCCCGTCCCAATGATACAATAGCTTCTGCTTCAGTACTACCCATCTGAGTTATGGTTCCCGACTCTTTACCTGTTAAATAAATGTGTCGCAGGTTTTGTGCATAAGCTAGGGCCATAACACCTGTTGTGTCCCAGTTTCTATAGGCATCCTTTTGATCTTTTGGAGCCCCCTGATGGACAAAGCTGCCGTCCCAGCGACGAGCCAAGTCATAATACCAAGAATACTCTCTCATCCAAGAACCACTTGCCTGCGGACCAGAAAGAGCAACACCCGGCATAGCCCATTGAATATTAAAAAAATTCCCCGTATGTCCAGTCTCTCTTTCATCCGAATGACTTGCAACACTCATCTTCGAAAAATATTCAGTCGCTTCTTGTTCTCCTAAAAGATTAAACAGAACAGCTGCCATACCATTTTTTCCATTATCGTCGTGAGTTTGTATCCATGGGTGGTGATCACCATAAGGTATAGCTCCTTTACCTACGTAAAACCTTAGGAGCTTACAACTTTTTTCAATAGCTTTATCGACTCTGGAATCATTTATTCCTGCTTTTCTAGCTAAAACCAAAGAGATTGTCAAAGGTACACCCGGAGCATTCATCATCCCGTATCCACGAAGACGATTATTTTCATCTACAAAACGATGTCCCCATGAGCCAACGGGACTTTGACCATCGACAATTTCCATCACAATTCTATTTAGATCTTTTAGGTAGCGTGTATCACCAGTGGCAATGGTGTATTCGGAAATAAGACTGCATACTGGCCCATAGTACCAGGAATAATAACTATCGCTGCGAATCCCTTGATATTTTGCGGCCTCCGCAACTTCTTTTTTCACCAGGGATAAATACTTTTTCTCCTTGCTTGCCAATAAAGCTAAAGCATTTGATGAACGCACGATCCAGTTACTGCGTCTTTTATTCTTTTTTAGGTCATCGGCTATGACCTCGCAGGCCTGCTTGAAAATGGCTGCAGATTTGGAGCAATTAAAGGGAGCGGTTTCGGCGTATTCACCTATTGGATCGAGTTGCAGGTTTATACTTAGGTTTTGTCCATTACGCCAAGTTAATAGACTGAGTATCCCCTTGTTGGCTTCCTCGGCACCGATAGCCCGACCTAAGGCTCTTCTTGGATCATCATTAAATTTTTCTTTGCCAATGCCAATAATGACATCACCAACTTTGAGTTTCCTGTATGCTGGAGACGATTTATCAACTGTGGTAATATAAATCTGCCGAGCCTCCGAAGTTGAATATTTATCGCTATAAATCCACCCTCTTGCCCCAGTGGGTCCTAAATTCCAATCTTTAATTCCTTGGGCAGGTATACCCTCCCCTTTGGTTAAACCAGGTGCCTTGGCAAAAGCGCCATAAGAAAATATTAGGGTAAAGAGTAGAAGTTTTACATTCAAGAATTTCATTTTATTTACCCTTTTGAATTTTATATAATTGATGAGCAAAGGCTTCGCCTATTTGAGCAATGGTTTTAGCGCATCCAAGATAATGGTAGCCCGCATTTGATGCACCTCTGGCAAAGAGTTCTTCCTCTTCTTTTGAGATATGCTCAGCTCGAAATTTCTCGAGATACTTCTTTTGCTCTTTTGCATTCATGTTCCCATCTTTATTAGCGTGGTTCTTGTGTTTAGTACGTAGATAGTATCCCATCTGACGGACATCGTCGCGTTTCCTATCTATCGCTCCAAGTTTTTCATCCCAGTAAAGAGCCGTTTCTACATAAGTCACATTTCCCTTAAATTCAGGTTTGAGACTTGGTGCAATCATGGCATCACGAAAGTCTTTCTGCTTGGGGTTATTCATTCCTCCTACACCCATGACGCCAATACAAACAGGTAGCTTTGGAGCCTTTAAATCTTTACGAAGATCTTTAATTAAAAGGCTTAAATTCTCACTATAGGAAGCGAAACGATTCCCTTTTTGCCCATTTTTTAAATAGGGATAGACATCGCGACTGACCATGTCATTCCAGCCTTGAAACCACACAAAACCGGCGAGTTCATAGCCCTGTGTGGATTTATACCTGGGATAAACACGTCTAATATCTTTAAGTACCGTATTAATATGATCAATCATCAGCCGGTAATAATGGCCGGCATCTTTTTTCAGCTGCGCTTTTTGTTCACTTGTGACGTAACGTTTCCTTTTAATATCCATCTCGTTGGGAACATAAGGTCCTGCACTTGGTGGACGAAAATCTTTAAATAAAGACTTGCCGCCCCAGGCCGTTTTAATGATCAAAATCGGCTCATCAAAAAGCTCATTCGCAATTATACCAAACGTGAATTCAGGGCCAATTTTCTCATCGCTTTTTGTAGGATTTCTTCTAGCACCAAAGCCAGCCGTTAATTTTCCGTGTGACTCAGCATCAGCTCCTTGGTTTCCCGTCAGGTAAGAAATATAAACATCATCACAAACCTTAATTTTGCCTGATCTTTCGTGCATGGCTTTGTAAAGTTTGATTGTTTTGGGATCTTCCTTCATGTAATCCAAAACAGATGTTTTGGCATGCCCCTGCATATTGGACTGCCCCGCAAGAATAAAAACTTTCAAAGGTTTAGCCTCTAATATTAAGGCGAATAAGCATGTTAAAGCAACATAAAATATTTTCATATAATTACCTCTAATTGACAATGATACACTTAACGTTTAAAAATCGAAATTATTTATAAGACTTTAACCAATTAGTTTAAGTATATCGTCAAACATCTTTTTTGAGTAAAGCTTTATAAAATGATTGATCTTGAACGGCTTTACTTATTTTCTGTTGACGTAATTTTTGCCAGCTTATCGGCGTAGCGACGTCCTAATTCGATTTGGCTTCGATGGTCGAAATGCCAAGCATCAAAATTTGTTAAGCCATCGCTTCTTACACAGCCACTAAAAGGGATTTCGTGAACTTGCTGAGGAATCATTTTGTTAAAGGCTTTAAAATCCTCACGCCACTGACCGATTTGGCCAAAGACAAAAGGAAGCTCCGCTTTATTAAATTCTTCGCGTAAGCGAGCCACATGTTCTTTGAGAAGCTTGGGATAATCCGCCACGTTCTTGCTGTTAGCTTCCCCCTGATGCCACAAGATCCCCTTGAGTTCACCGCCTTGAGCTAGTGCGGCATGAGTTTGCTTTACAGCCTCATTGTATAGATCATAGCGTTTAAATTTATCAGGATGCCATTCTTCAATTTTACTACCTCCACGAGCCCAACAAATGATGCCCACTTTTACACCTGGGTTTTCCTTTTGAAAAGCCTTTATAAAAGAAGGACCACAATTCATGCCTTGAACAGCTTTAGTCTTTATGTGCTTTGAATGGCGATTAAAAGGAGCTTTCGCAGGCTCCCAGCTCTCTCCATTCCATAATTGAGCCCTGGGAATAACTTGATCATCCCCAGGTATTAACTTGGCACGCCCCACTATATTCGACTGGCCAATAAGTAAAAAGACGTGTTTCACTTCAGCTTTATCATCATCTTTTGTGGATAGACAGGAACAGAACATGATGACAATTAAAAGTAGGCAAATATGTTTTATCATTGCTATTACCTAATGTAAATATTTATTTAAATTACTTTAAATGACAAGAAAGAAATATTTAAATAGAATCATTATCACTTTTTATATAAGTCCGATTACTTATTTAACTTATTTTTTTCTATGCTGACTTCTGACTATTTTTCCTTAGACTGAACTTCATCTTACTGATTCAATGTTTTTTCAAGGTGTAAACTGAGCGATAATCCAATCGCTTTGACTTGTCTTTAAAACATTTGAATACTTCGGCGACTAGGACTCCTTTATCAAATCTTAAAGTGATATATGAGTCTACAAAATCTTTATCCCAATAAGCAAAAGCATACTTAGCTGATTTGTCAGTTATTGAATCACCTAGAAGTTTCAATTCCGTCTTACCCCAATCACAATCTCTTGGATGGCATTTACCCCAAGCCTGTACATGCCAAGCCCCCTTGTCCTGAGAAATGATCAGTCGTGTAATTCCCCTTGTGGGATTACTATTTTTCCATTCACCAAGAAAATTATTGGACTGAGCCTGGGCTATGCACATAAATGAGAACAATAAGATGACAAGTTGTGTGAATTTCCTACTCAAATTTGATTCCTTTCATTTTATATTAATATTTTAAATTGTAGAATTACCTTCACAATTATGGGTTTATTCATGGAGGCAGAAATAGATTTTTTTCAAAAAATACAGGGGTATAATCATTTAAAAAGACTTGGTAACCATAGGGAAATTTGTGGTATATAGGCGACCAACAATAGAACAATCAAGTTACAGGCTAAGTAAGGAAACAAAGCCTTGATCACTTTTTTGAGGGGTGTTTCTGCAATTTCTGAGGCCACAAAGAGACATACTCCTACGGGTGGAGTTGTCAAACCAATCATCAAGTTTAAGACCGCCATTACGCCAAAATGTACAGGATCCATTCCTACGCCCTCTGCTACTTTTAAAAGCGACGGGAAAAGAATAATAAGTGCCGCAATCGTTTCCATGAAACTTCCCACAAAAAGTAAAAGTATATTGATAAATAGAATCACTAATACCGGGTTTTCGGTGATCGATAAAATCCCATTTGCAAGCATTTGAGGGATGTTTTCACTAGCGAGAATCCATGCAAACACATTAGCCATACCCACTAAAGTCATGAGTGCGGCAGTACCAAGAATAGTATCTAATAAAATGGCCGGAATATTTTTAAAACTAAGTGTTTTATAGACAAATAAACCAATGAACAAGGCATAAATAGAGGCCACAATCGAAGCTTCTGTTGGTGTGAAAATCCCACCAATTATACCATAGAGAATTATAACAACGAGTAATAAGGCCCAAATCGCGCTTTTACCCTCAAGAAAAAGGCGTTTCACAGAGAACTTCTCTCCCTTAGGGTAATTCTTTACGATTGAAATTATGTAAGTCGTTGCGAGCATCGCAAGGCCCAAAAGTAAGCCTGGAATAGCTCCTGCTAAAAACATTTTCCCTACTGAAATACTCGTCAATGAACCAACGATAATCATCGGGACAGATGGTGGTATGATGGGTCCCACTGTCGATGATGATGCTGTCACTGCAGCAGCAAAAGGCTTGTCGTAACCGCGCTTAGCCATGCCAGGTATCATTACGGCTCCAATACTTGTTGTATCGGCAATAGCAGTCCCTGAAATACCGCCAAAGATCATTGATCCACCCACATTAGCTAGACCTAGCCCACCACGTATATGCCCAAAAAGTGCATCACTAAATTTTATTATTTTATTAGTTATATCACCGGCATTCATCAGGTTGCCAGCGAGAATAAAGCCTGGTATACAAAGAAGTACAAAAGAGTCCATTCCAGCAAAAAACCTTTGGGGTAGTATCGTCAAAGGAATGTCTGCTAAAATGAGGTAAGTCATTGTTGAAATCCCCAAGGAGAAAGCAATTGGGAAGCCGACAAAAAGCAATACAACAAAAATCCCGAGTAATAAGGCAATTTCCATTTTAAGCCTCCTCTTTTATCATAAGTGATAAACTATCTCTCAAAATTAATAAGACCGTACATATCGCAACTAGGCCAAAGAAAATAACTGTGGACGAAAAGATCAAACTCATATTCACTCCCATGGCAGGAGAAGTTTGTCTATTCCCTACTTGTGTGTACTTCCATGCAAAAGGGATAATGATGATACTGAAACTCGTCAATAAAAAATTAAAGATTAAGTTACAAATCAAGCTACCTTTTTTAGATAAGCGGTGATGAAAGAGTTCGAGGTTGACGTGTCGCCCTTTAATGATCACCGTAGCTGATGCAAAGACAATAGAAAAGATAAAAAGAAAGCGCGATAACTCTTCAGTCCATACTGGAGCTTTGGGTAAGGCATAGCGCGCAATAACCTGAAAGAGCACAACCCCAATAATACCCACAAGACATATAACTGCGGCAGAATTAAAGATCACTTGGAGGTACTTTAAAATTGCCTCGATTATTATCTTTAAATTCTCAGTTTTTGATTTTTTCAAGAAGTGCCTTTTGATCAGGAGTTAAGTTTTTCATGACTGCAACTTTTGCTTTGCTTGCAAAGGCTTTTTGGTCCGCTTCGACCATGACCATTCCAGCTTTAGTCAATTTATCTTTGAGTTGTGCCTCTTCCGCAAGAAAGAGTTCATTTTCATAAGCCTGCATATCAATTGCCGCTTGCTTTACAATTGCCTGTAAGTCTGCCGGAAGACTATTGAGTTTGTCCTCACCAATGACGACATAAATCCAACTGCGCACGTGAGCCGTTAAATTTATATTTTTTTGGACTTCACTAAAACTTGCACTATCAATAAGGCTCAGTGGGTTTTCTTGTGCTTCAATTGTGTTCTGCTGTAAGGAAGTGAACACCTCACTAAAAGCCATGGGTGTGGGTTTTGCTCCAAGTTCTTCCCATACCTTTACAAAGATTGGAACATTAGGCACACGAAGTTTAATGCCTTTTAAATCTTCAGGAGTCTTGATTGGACGATTGCTCGTTAAATAACGAGGCCCACGCTCAAACCATCCTAAGGGAACAAGACCAGTTTTAGCCGTAATTTCTTGGCTAATTTCTTGCCCCACGACTCCGCCTGCGGCAGCGCGCATTTGCTCAGAACTTTCAAAGGCATATGGTACCGCCATCAGAGCTGCTTTAGGAGCCCAGTTTTGTAAACTCTCACCCGTAATGGTCATGTCTGCTGTCCCGAGTTGGATACTGTTAATCACATCCATTTCTTTCCCTAGTTGAGAATTCGGGTAAACTTTGACCTGAACTTTGCCTTGCGACCTTTCTTCAACGAGTTCTTTAAATTTTAAAGCTGCCTTATGCCAAGTATTATCCTCACTACTCAAGTGGCCAAATTTTAATGTGTAGTTATCCGAGCCTTTTGCAAAAGTCATAAAACAAGCTGAATAAAAGTAGAAACATGTTATCTCAATAGTTACCAAAACAAAAAGAGAAAAAACATGAATCTACCCGGCTTATGGGATACCATAGAAAAGTATTTATTTCCAGGCTTAGAAGAACTTTTAGGCGGAGAATTAACTAAGAAAGAGAAAGAGTTTGTTCGCATCTGCACAATAACTGAGCTTGATCAGTTCAGCCATGAATTTGAATGGTGTGGATTTGGGCGACCTCCGAAAGATCATTTTAATATAGTGAAAGCTTACATAGCCAAATCCGTTTATAACTTCGATACAACAAGATCTTTTATAGACTTTCTCAAATCAAGTACAAAGATACGTCGTTTATGTGGTTGGGAATTTGCAAAACAGCTTCCTCATGAAAGTACTTTTTCTAGAGTATTTGCAGAAATCACCGCCTCTCAGCTCTGCCAAAGAATCCATGAATTCTTAGTGGTAAAACATTGTGGAGACACCTTAGTACCGCACATTAGTAGAGATTCTTCAGCAATTGAAGCTAGAGAAAAAGTCATGTCTGAACCAGGGGCTGAGCCTAAAGCCCCTAAGAAACGAGGGCGGCCTAAAAAAGGTGAGATCCGAATTAAAGAAAAAACCGTAGTGGAAAAGCAGGTCGACCGGTCACTTGAAGAAAACTTAAAAGAGCTCCCAACGCACTGTAATAAAGGGACAAAGAAAAACAGTAATGGTTATAAAGTTTCATGGAAAGGCTACAAGCTTCACTTAGATTGTATTGATGGAGATATACCAGTCGCAGGCCTATTGAGTTCAGCGTCTTTACACGACAGCCAAGCGGCAATCCCTTTAGCACAGATTAGCGCACAACGCATAACTAATTTATATGATTTAATGGATGCAGCCTATGATTCACCTTCTATCCATAAATTCAGCCATCTTTTAGGACATAAATCTATTATTGATCACAATCCTAGAAAAACTGGGGAGAAAAAGATTTTTGACCCGCCTGAAAAAGAACGGTACAAACAGCGGTCATCTGTTGAAAGAGTCTTTTCGAACTTAAAAGACAACTATGGTGGTAGGATGATCAGAGTACGAGGACATGCAAAAGTCATGACTCATCTAATGTTTGGCATTATTGCAATAACAGCAAACCAACTCTTCAAGACTATTTAGCAACTAACATAAAACTATACGTCATGATCAACTTGCGTCCATTTTTGGCTTGTTTATACTCACATGTATCCAATTTCGAGATACATGTGAGCGAGATCTTAAGATTTATCCTGGATGAACTTTTTAATCACTCTAATTCAGGACTTTTGCAAAAGGATCATCCTTTTTTGCTTTTCCTGAGTCACAGGAACTAAAAATTAAACTCGCAACCACGAGTAAGCTTATGCTTTTGAACTTCATTTGAACTCCTAATAATAAATTGATTATCTGTCTTCAGATAATAATTGTCATGAGTTTTTGGGATATGACTCATTTCTTATATTTTTTTAGGATTTGTACAAACTTATGTTCATCTTATATGCTTTTAATGAAAACAAATGCTAGCTAAGCCTCCTTTGAAACTATCGTAGCTGCAATGCTTCAAAACTAGTCTGAGGATTCTATTATAAATATTTTGAGGATTAGACAAGATCTATAATTGGTGGATTTAGAGCAACTTATACTGGATGACTAAATTATAAGGGATGAGTTATTTAGCGCTTAAAGGTCATACTCACGGGGACTTTACAAGGGATTTCAAAGCCTGTAAAGTGAAGTTTACCACTTTCTGGACTTATGGTGTATTGGCGAATAGTATCGCCTTTTTGGTTCATGACATAAAGCCATGTGCCACTTGGGTCAATCATAAAGGTACGAGGAAACTTGATTCCTTCAGTGGTATAATCGATAAGTTTGAGCTTCTTATCCTTTCCAATACGGTAAGTTACTATGCTATCGGCAAGTGGATGATCTTCAAATTTACGATTTGAGCCATAGAGAAATTTCCCCGATGGGTGAACAATAATCTCCGCCGTACTTTTTTCACTAGGGAAGTCCTGTGGAACTGTAGTCACTGTTTGAAGCTCCTTACCGATTTTGCCTGTTGTGCTATCAAAGTCAAGAACAGTAATGGTGGCATTTAGTTCGTTGATCACATAAATAACACTACCATCCGGGTGCACATAAAGATGACGTGGACCAGATCCTGCAATAAGCTTAGTCGAACTGATTTCTTTGAGTTGATCTCCCTGGATTTGGAAAACTTTGATCATATCATTTCCTAAA
This sequence comes from Lentisphaera marina, assembly GCF_028745505.1. Classification (GTDB taxonomy): domain Bacteria; phylum Verrucomicrobiota; class Lentisphaeria; order Lentisphaerales; family Lentisphaeraceae; genus Lentisphaera; species Lentisphaera marina. Next base: position 2,080,495 of record NZ_JAQZZL010000001.1, read on the forward strand.
TCGGCACCAAGTAACCATTTCTCGCATGGAGAGAAGTGTACTGCGTGAGGGTGAGGGATTTTTTGACGATGATGAGGACCAGTTCCGCTTTGACTAAGAACCGAAGATGCATCCATCAGGCGACCATTACCCTCAATGGGAAGTATTTCGTAAGTCCCACCCATATATGTCGCTACTGCTAAAAAGTTCCCCTTGGGGCTTACGGCAATTTGAGCAGGAATAATCGCCGTAGCTACACGATTAAGGAAAGTGAGTTTTCCGGTTTTATCATTGATTTTCCAAGCTTCAATTGATCCAAAGCCCTTCTTTTTACCTTGGTAATCATTGATTTCATTGAGTACATAGAGGTGATTTTGATTTGGGTGTACCACCACAAATGCAGGATTTTCACTCTTGACCGTCTGGATAAGTTTGAGATCACCCACTCCCGGATTAACAGAATAAACGGAAATACCTGTAGGTGGCTTGGTATCTGCAGCGCTTGACCAACCTCCAGGCGCACCACGTGTATATGAACCAACATAAGCAAAACGAGCTTCGGAATCATTAGCAAAAATTAATTGCATAGGAAAAAGGAATGTTAAGATCGAGATGAAAAGGAAAATTTTTTGAGGCATAATTGAACTCCAGTAATATTTTGTGCTATAAGCTCGGTTATTTAGTTTTTTGTATTACGAAAATAATTTTGAATATGCAGTCCAAAAACCCGTGACAAACATACCTACGACGGATAACCATAAGAAGACATCCCATAACTTGCTTGGTTTAAGTTCATCCATAGTTTTTTTATAACGAAAATGAAGTGCCGCATAGCCAACCATGGGTAACATCAATGAATGTGCGATTCCCGACCACAAAACCATCGATATTGGCGAGGTAAAGAAAAGGTACAAACTCAGGGCTCCTAATGGCCAAAGACCACTCATAATTCTAGACCAACGCATACGCGATGCTTCATCATTAGCAATCAGACCAAAGAGTCCCAAGCCGTCAGCTAATACACGAGCTGATCCTGCCGCAGCTACAAAGAATGTTGAGTAAAGAACTGAGATTGCTCCGATAACAAAAACTAATTGCGCACTTTCACCAAAGACAGGCACATACATTTCCCCTAAAGTTGCGACTAAATCTCCATTTTCAGGAAGCAGTCCCACTCGGTGTAAAATCGTGGCTCCCATGAGATAAAAAGCTAAAGTAGAAAAGGTGTAAACTATCATCGAGGCCCAGGCATCCATCTTCATGACTTTAATCCACCCTTGAGCACGAGCAATCCATTCTGGACTATCATCTCGCTTACCAGTAAACTTGGCATATCCTTTTTCCAAACACCAATAAGGATACATAATTAACTCAGATGCCCCGACTCCAATTAAACCAAAAGCTGAAAAGGCTATGGCGAGTGAAGTCATATTAAGTTCACCACCTTCCGAAAAACTAAAGCTTAAGCCACTAGCAATATCACTTAAACTAATGGCCCATTTAGGATCCGATTGCAACATCACTAAATTCACAAAAGTCACGATAGTAAATCCAAAGACCATGATGGTTGAAAACCATTGTATGAGACTAAAACGACCTAGATAAAGAATGATTGAGGTCATGATTGCAATGATAATAGCATAGACTTTTACATCAACTGGACGTTTCGCCGTGACTTGTGGTTCGTCTTTAAGTTCTTGATCTTCTGCTTTTACTGCTTGATTGACCTTGAAGCGGATTTTTTCGCTAACTTGTTTATTGTAAAGTTTGGCATCCTCAGTTACGGGGACTACCATGGTTAAAGCTTGACCAATACCACCCAGTATCCCACCCTGTTGAGTCGAGATGAACATCATCATTATTAACCAATACCAAAGGATCCATTTTACTTTGAATCGAGGACCGGGAATTGAGTCGAGAGCTTTGAGAGGCGTTTTTGACCAAATCATTGTATGCCGGCCAAACTCTACTTGAGTAAAAACTTTTATTACACAACCCAGGATGATCAACCACATTAAGATGAAGCCTGCTTTGGCTCCCACTAAGGTTGTGGCTATAAGTTCTCCTGAACCAACAATTGACCCCGCAATGATAATACCTGGTCCAAGATGTTTGACCTTGCCAAGGAAAGTCTGTGGGGGATTCTGAACTTCATCTTTTTCTGATTTAACTGGATTTAAGTCATTTTCGTTCACAATTCCTCCCTATCAAGACATATGATTCAAGTTACTAACTCGATTACATATATAGTCTTACTTGAAAAAGGAAGCACTAAATCCAAACAATCTACACAAGTTCAAAAATTTGATGATCATTAAATAAACTTCTTAATGACAAAAGATTTGTGTAATTCTAGGGTCTTAATTTATTGATTTGTATAAAATACTCGATCTACTCTCTAAGAGCTAGAGAACAATAACTCAGTAGTTTTCTCTAGCTTTCACGTTTATGCAATATGGCCGTTAAGGCTGGCTTGGTGGAAGCGTCGATTCTGAAATCTTCGTGGTCAATGCGAACTTATTTAAGCATAATTAACTTTATGCTTTAATAGCACTACCCAAGCTAGTAATTGGAGGAGCTGCGACGAACGCATTCCTCCAATTAGATTTTAAATATTGCTGATCACGCAAAATTGCTCAATATCTACAGAGCTAAGTTAAAACTTTTTCAACTGAATATTTTTGAACCAGGCTTTCATGGGCACGCCTTTGTGAAGCTGCATACCAATCATACCTTTCTTTAAAGCCTCAGGGTGATTATCTGTTATATCCACTGTGACTTTACCATCAATCTTGTGGATAAGACGGTTGCCTTTACAAATAACTTCGTATTTGTGCCATTGGGTCAGGTCCAAGGATTCTGGATCAGTAGTCTTACCTGTAACTCTCACTTTTCTGTTGGCGTCGATTGCAACTTTTTGACCGCGCTTAGCAATGATACCACGCTTTTGTTTCTTCTCGCCAAGGCCTTCGCCATAAAGCATAGCCACAAACTCAGGCTTCGGGTGCATGTCGCACTGGTAACCACTGAGACGATAAATACTCTCATCATTCCAGAAAGCGCGGTACATCATACCTGAATTATTACCTTCGAATTTTGCTTCCCAAGTGAGGTGGAAGTCTTCAACATCACCACCTTCCCACACGAGGAATGAGTTTACTGGAATCTTATGACCATGAGTACTGCCATAGATGACGCCATCCTCAACTTTCCAAAGCTTAGAGTCGCCTTTCCATCCAGAGAGATCTTTGCCATTGAATAAAACTTTGGCATCAGCACTGGAACCTTCTTTTGTGAAAAACTCGTGATCGGGATCACCACCGGAAATGAGGTAAGCCAGCAGATCTTGAATATCGTCTTTAGTCATAGTATTGACTAAGCCAGGAGGCATCATGGATATAGGTGACTCTTCGATAGAAACCACATCATCTGTTTTAACTTTTGTGTTAGCGCTAGGAGTCATCATATCTGTATTAATCCAGTAATGAGGATGACGCATATTCATGATGCGACCAGTGATCGTTTTTCCATTTTTAAGCTTAAAGATACTGGCGCCGTACTGATCACTAATATCTTTACCAGGATCTACAATAGCTTCTAGTAGATCATAAGCACCAAATTTACCGCGAGTCGAAGTCAAGTCTGGACCAACTGCCCCACCCTCGCCGTTAAAGCGGTGACAGGCATAACAGCTGCCTGCTCCAAACATTTGACGACCATTTTTATAATTTCTGCCCGGCTCAATGCCCTTGCTTACTAATTTATCAAGATCTTTGCTTGTCCAGTTTTTGACAAAATCACGAGCTTTCAAACTAAATTGAGGTCCTGTACTCTGAGATTTCTTGTCTATAATTGCCTGAAGTTCTTTGCTACGATCTGCTTTGGGAACAGAAGCTACTGCGTGTTTTTTGATGTCTTTTAGGTAATTTTGAAAACGAGCACCACCGGAATAACTTCCGGCAAGAACAAACCACTCGAAGTATTGTTTGCGCAGTTCAACTGTCCATCCAGTTTTTACATGGCGCAAATTAAGAGCGTAAGCAACTTGCTCTTCCTGACCAGCTGCTTCAACTAAAAGACTGATGCCTTTTTGAGCGGCATAAGGAGCTTGTAAATAGCCAACAATAGCAGAGAGGTCACGATTTTCTTCAGGTGTTTGCGCAGGATAAATTGTGTCCAAATGGGAAATAAGCTTGTTAGCAAGAGTTTGTTCAGGTTTTCCACCGCGTGTCATGGACAAAGTCATGGCACGTAAGAGGTCTAATCTCTGTTGCTTATTCAATGATTTATAATCAAAAGTCATAAGACGATTTAGAATATCACCTGCAGAAGCTTTATCCTTACGTGCCAGAGCAATCATTGCCGCCAGGGCAATCTGAGGATCTTTTTCAGTGATAGTACGCTTTTTCCATACTGAGGCATCCTGCTTTTCTATAACTGCTCGAGCAGCATGACGAATACCGCGATCATTGGAAGCTAAGGATTTCCAGATCACATCCAGTTGTGCGGCATTTGCCGACTTGGCACCTGCCTGAAGATGTTTTTCAAGTGTTTTGCGCTGAGCGCGAGCTGCTTCACCACCTGCAATGGCCTTAGCCGGAGCTGTGGACTCATTGCCGACATAGCGAATGCGGTAAAGGCCAGACTGAACACCACGACCACCAATAATAACGTACATATTTCCATCTTGATGAACGAGAAGATCAGTTAATGGTAAAGGCTGTGCACTGGCAAATTCTTCGAAAGTTGCTGTGTATGTTGATCCTTTTGGTGTCATGTGAACGGCATAAAGTTTACCGTATGACCAGTCACTAATATAGAAAGCATTTTGATATTTTGCCGGGAATTTTGCGCCGTAGGCAAAACTAACGCCCGTTGGTGAACCAGGGCCAATATCAACTACTGCACCAAAAGTATCGCTGCAGTAATCCATGAATTTACCTGTACCATTACGCCAGCCATAATCAGCACCATCAATGATATGGTTGACACGCGTTGGGCGGTACCATGGCGTATTCAGATCCCATTCCATATCAGCATCGAAAGTAAATAACTCGCCATGGCTGTTAACATCCACATCGTATTGATTGCGAAAGCCTGTAGCAACTACATCCCAGGTTTTTCCCTCTGGATCAATTTGTGCGACGTGACCAAGTGGAGCTTTTGAGCCTACCATAAAATGTTCAATTGGTTTCCATAGCTGGTCTTCACCCCAAAGTTCCGGAACGCGTGAGTGACTGTAATCACGAGGAAGTTCTGTTTGGTTGCCCATTACTACCAAGAGGTGTTTACCATCTGGAGATTTAATAATGCCATGGGGTCCATGTTCACCACCGGAGGATTTTAGCTTGCGAATGACTTCGACTTTGTCAAAGCTATCATCACCATCTGTATCTCTTAAGCGAAAAACACCTGAACCTGTTGGTGTACCTCTACCGTTCACAACCACGTATAGACTATCGAATGCATAGCATAAACCTTGAGCGTGGCCAATTAATGGTAAACCTTTTTGTTTGGCGACCTTTTCCTGATTATTATTACTTTTAACTGGTGCATAAGAAATTTGTTCAATTTTTGAACTGTCTAAATCTTGACCTACAGCCGGAACTGGAAAGCGATAAATCCCGCCCGTTTGGTCACTCACAATGAGTCGCCCTTTATCATCGCGGCACATCGCTACCCAGGAACCCTGAGTTCTGGGGACTGAATAAAGTAAATCAACTTTGAAGCCATCGGCTATTTTTATGCGTTCAGGTGGAGTAGCACCTCTCTGGGCGAAAGACACACTGCTTAATCCAATCATTAAGTTAAGAGTGCAGAAGAGTTTTGTCGATAACTTCATTATGATCCTTTGTTAAATTATATTTTTACTTATTAATTTATCTGCACAAATTATATTATTCTTGAACATTTTCCGCATTTTTTGTTGTCATGCCCTAAAAAAGGCCCATTGAAAAATTTAAGGCCTTAAACAAGGCATGAAGTCTAAGGAATCACAAATAGACTAACACGAGAAGAAGAAAACCCTAGCCTTATAACTGTATGATCGCACTCGTCTTGTCTTCAAAAACTTCGACTCGTAAGTCATCTTCATTGAAAGCTTTACTGAGTAGAATGAGTATGCTCGTCTGTCCCTTATTAACTTTCACTGAGGCCGTTTTTTCCTCGAGATCTACTTCTAATCTCTCACGAGTAATCTTAAAGGCTTGAAGCCCCTCTAAGCTGGAGAATTTCAAAGTCAACAAGCCCTCTTTTATAACGTCTACATCAAATTTAATAACTGAAGATGATTGTGTAAAAATGCTTTTATCTTTTAGTGGTATCGTAGCATCCACTTTGGCTAATGCACTTCGAAAATTTAATGACCCAATTGTGTCCCAATTGCGCTTGGAAACTTTTTCATTTGCCACATCAAAAGAACGAACATAACGTTTGTTAGACATCTTGAAGTCACCATCTTTTCCCAATTCTGAAAGGAAGGCAATCATGTGAATAAATTCTTCCTCACTGAGGGAAGCCGCTAAGCCAGGAGGCATCATGGACATGGGATTAAACTCTTTACTTTTAATGTTTCTTGTGGGTATCGTACTCGTATTACCTAGTGCATCGCGAATCACCACCTCATCTTTACTCGCAGAGACCTGTGAACCAGCAATCATTTGTCCCTCTTTGGTCGTAACCATAGTCATGTGATAACCCTCTTTAATTTTTTTACTGGGCTGGAGTATTGATTCAATAAGGTAATCAACAGGTGCTGAGGCACCTATACTAATGAGGTCTGGACCAATTTTAGGTCCTGCACCACCTATAGCGTGACAATTAATGCAGGCTATAGATTGCTTGCGATAAATATTTTCTCCTAAATGAGGGTTGCCCTTATCTTTAACGGCTTTTACCAAAGCAGCCAGTTCCTCTGAACTTAAGTTTTGCTTCATAGGCTTAAGGTCACCTGCTTTATTTAAAGCCACCACTAATGAAGATAAATCTCTACCCCCCATGTTCGCTCTTTGTACACCTAATAGAGCAATGGATGAATTAATGCTCTTACCTAGCAAGCTTTCTTCAAGAATCTTTGGACCTTTTTGATCTTTCAAAACTGCCGTAAATATGGGGCCACAATCAAGTCCCACATTGGTGTTTTTGAAAAGTTTTACACTTTGATCACAGGCGATTTTCATATTGATGGTACTTAAAGCTGCAATAGCTCTGACAGCATGATCACTCCCAGGATTTAAATCAATTACTGAGAGAAGAATTTTTTGAGCTTCTGGACCCTTTAATTTTGCGAGCGCTTTGAAAGCATTATCATTACCTTGCTGTGCGGGTATCGTGAGTTTTTTCGTCAGCGACTTAACTTGCCATTCACCAATCAATTTAATACATAGGTCTTGTAATTGCTCTTCTTTTATAAACTCTGCTAAGCGATTAAAATTAGCTTTAGGTTTAATACCACGTGCTTGACTTGTCGCAAGGAGTGAGGAAAGAATGACTTTCTTATCAGCAATACTCAATTCGGGTGAAAAACTTAAATCATAGAGCTCAGTCAACTTTTTAACATCGCCAAGCTCACCAATAAGTCGCAGCACACCACTTTGGCAATTAGCGGCAATCTTACCCGCTTTATAAGCACGGTAAAGTGCTTCTAGAGCTCGTGGATTGCGACTGGCGTTCACCGCATATGTCAATCGTTTTATATTGCCATCAAACAGTGTTTTACCAATCCATAGATCCTCCATTTCTCGCACATTCAGCGTTAAAGCATAGTCAATTGTCTTGTCCACTTCACTATCCATAGCCATTAAACTCAGTTCCACGGCTTCGGTACTCTTTAGATTACGTAGCGCATTGATAGTTTCTAAACGAACAATAGCAGCTTCATCTTTAATAAACACTTTAAAGATCTTCAGTATTCTCGGCTCATTTAAGTACTGCTGAGAGGCTACGCGAATGGCCGCAGCTCGAATTCGATAATCATCTGAACTTAGGACATCCAAAAGCAATTGATTATCTTCGTAATTCATCCCTTGAAGCAACCACAAAACTTGTAGTTCTGTATAATCACTCAAGTCTTTTTTAAGGAAGTTCTGAAGATCCTTTTCTATAGCTACATATCCCCTTTCTGTTAGGACTCGCTTACTCATATCAGCAATGTAACGATCCGTAGATTGTAAATTATTGAGTAATTCTTTTGTTTTAAGCGTAGTGAAATCTACCACCTTTTTCAAAGCTTTATTCTTAGCACTTACACGCCAAATACGTCCATGACTTTGATCCCGACGTTTGTCGCGGAAATCCACTTCACCATGTTGGATGATTACATTGGACCAATCCGCTATGTAAAGCGCTCCATCCGGCCCCATTCTCACATCAACTGGACGAAAGCCCCCTCCCTTACCATGACGGTCAATTTTTCCCGAGCCCGTGGAAAGTAAATCCCCCTGCTGATTAGAGATAAAGGCACTACCATTTTCTGTTAATTTAAAAGTATTTGTGCGGTGTCCGCGAAAGTCATTCGTAACCATAAGCCCCTGATATTTTCCTGGAAAGTGACTACCAGAAATAATTTCTAAGCCACAGTGCTTAGGTTGTCCAGGGTTGAGCCCAGGATAGAGGTGACGAGTTCCGTAAGCCGTCACTTGCGCAATTCCGGGAAAAAGATAATTAATACCATGAGCACCAGCTCCGTCAGTCGCAAAACTTTGACCATACTTATCTACGGTGTAGCCCCATGGATTAATTAGTCCACGTGTGTAAACTTTTAATCTCTCAGTCTGAGGATTGTATTGCCACACACCTCCAGCCATTAAGCGCTCTACCCCCCAAGGAGTTTCGACGTGGCTATGAATATATATAGATTGACTAAAATACAGCATGCCATCTTGGCCCCAATAAGGAGTATGGATAATATGATGGCTATCTTCCGTTCCAAAGCCCGACATAATGACTTTTTTAACATCGGCTTTCATATCTCCATCACTATCTTTGTAATGAACGAGCTCTGTTGAATTGGCGACATAAACCCCGTCATTACCAGGAAGAACTGCAGTGGGTATCAGTACATCATCCACAAAAACATGATGCTTATCAGCTTTACCATCTTTATTAGTATCTTCTAAAACGACAATTTGGTCACTCGCCATATGTCCGGGTTTAATCTGCGGATAACCTGGCGTACAGGCAACCCACAAACGACCTTTAGCATCCCAATTCATGTTGGTAGGATTTATAATCCAGGGTTCTGCAGCAAAGAGTGTAAGCTCTAAATCATCGGGTAGATTAAAAGTTTTGATCTCTTCTTCAGGGGGTAAAATTAAGTCTGACTTAGCTTTTTTCTCTACCACTTGACTACTAATCTGTGGAACAATTTTATAATTAACATCAGCATCTTGTTTGAGCTGTGCAATTTTTTCTTCGTGTTGCTGAATAAAAGTAGCAAAGTTTTTAAACTCTTTACTATTTTGTCCTTGCTCATGCTTTCTAAAGCCAAAAATGTAGGTCGTATTTTGCGGTCGCCAATAATGAAAAAACTGCTCGTTTTTCTGTTTAATCTCTCGCTGTAAGCGTCTCTCATTGAGGTTCAAATACTTTAATTTATAGCCCTGGTTTAACTCTTGTGCGGAGAGGCATAATAAATTTTCCCCTTCTAAATGAATATCGTACTTCCCTTCATCTAGTCCTGTCTTTTTGAGAACTTGCGAAGTCGATTTCTTTTGACCACTTAGAAGTTCGGCGATGCGACGATAGCCAGCTTCATTTAAATGAATGGAATTTGAAGTAAGTCCCGAAACATCCTTAAGCTCATTAAATAGATCAAGGAACAACAAATCTTCTTGTTTAGCTAATTTAGCCACCGCCGCAAAATAACTTGCTAAATTTTGGTTATACTCACTCGGATCAGGATAAGGAGCCCCTAAATTCTCCTGGCGAGGTGTACTCATCAAAATAATTTTAGCTTGATTGCGTGACTGTAAATCTTTGATGAGTTTTTGGTAATCTTTGATGAAAGTATCGAGACCTGTTTCACCCGACCAAGCTGCATTTGCCCCATACGCTAAAACAATAACACTAGGCTTAGTATCAGTAACTTTTTGTAGTAGTAAACCATAGCCATCTTCTATCTTGAAATAGCCTCGGGATTCACCTTTTACGGTATCTGCCGACCAAGCTAAGTTACGAAACTTTACATCCTTATCGCGATTAGCTAAAGTTAAATAGGTTTCAATCAAGCCATGTTCAGCTTCTCGTTCGAAAAAGGTGCCACCGACAAAAGCCACACGGTCACCGTCTTTGATCTCCAGTTGAGCACTTTTTAAAATATATGTAAAGCCTAAGAATAGAGAGAGGTAAACAAGCCACTTCATTGCGGTTCCTTTTTAAAATTTTTTAATCACAATATAATTGTCCCTAGATGAGTAATTATGACAAATTATACATTTTTAATTCCATACACCATAAAAGGTATATGCATCGAGATATTGAATAATACCTTCAAAAATTATCACATTATTAGAAATTATTTTTCTTGATAAAGGTTTTCTATGATTTGGACTGCCTCCTGATCTGCAGGTTCAAGAGCGTAATTACCGAGACTTCTTGCTCGCCAGATCCCATTAATTTCTTTCCATTCTCCATCCACAACACTACTTTTCATATTCAAAGGGATTTTCTCTATTATTGGAGGCTTCCCTTTAGGTGATTGGCGACCATACAATCGATGGATATTGTAATAACTATCAGCGCAGAGTAGAATATCATATTCACCGGCAAAAAAAGTATCCACAAGCTTTTTAAAATCTTCCTTATTCATTTTCTTATATTCGTCCGGGCAGCAATTTTCATCGAGGTACACGGTCCGAAACTCGCATTTTCCATTAATTTTAAACACCTTGCCCCAAACCCTGTTCCACTCAGAAAAAGGTTTATGAGCTACTGTTATTCGAAGTTCAGGAAAAAACTCTTTGAGTTTGACTGCAAATGCATGGATTTCTGTATTGGATACATTTGTAAAAATCAGCTGTCCGCTTCGTTTCATTTCAGTATCAATGATTCGAAAAAGGATCTCATCGGGAGTCTCGGGAATTTTCGCTTGAGGTAATTCCTGGTTTGATCGGGTGACTTGAAAATCATCAAAGACTCGCGGTCCTTTACTTCGGTAAGTATTGATCCATCTATCCTCGTAATCCGCACCGGCAATGCAAGCAGTGAGGCAAAACAAAAACATGATCGACACAAGACACCCAAACACTCCACGTAAAATCCATTTTTTCATGATAGTTCACTTGCCTTTGACGGCAAAATCCTCTAATGTCGATTGCAAATCGGCGCTCCATGATTATGGGCACAAGACGAAGTTTGCACAGTAAACTCCTTTAATGTCGATTGCAAATCGGCGCTCCATGATTATGGGCACAAGACGAAGTTTGCACAGTAAACTCCTTACCAACATTGGCCCCCTTCTCTGCTTCCCCAACTCGAAAATAATAGTAAAGAAATAATGGAATCAAGGCATGAGGTGCACGCCAAATGGCTTGCTGAAGAAACTGATCTGCTCCCCACAAGCTAAGATCCCAAGACATACCTGCTACCGGGCGAGCTAGGGCTGTTGCCGCTCCCCAAAAAGCAGCATAAGCCATACAGTAGCTTCGTAAGGGCCTGCAAAAAAGAACAATACAAAGAACAAAATCAAGATAACCTGCTGTTTTAATTATTGTATCAGCCACTTCCCCTCTTAAGCCAAGAGACCCCTCCAATAAGGCATAAAAATGATCTGGCGTGGGATAGAGCCCCGAAGCATAAATACCATGACCAATAAAAGTCGTTGTGAATGCAATGCAGATACTGATTATTGTAAGCCGATGATTTACACCATATTTTATGGCAATAATCAAAAGCAAGGGGGTCATCATTTGCCCTCCGTGTTCAATAAAATTTGGTAAGACATAACCCACTTGAACAAATTTACAGAAAAACATGAAAGTCAGCAAAATCCCTGAGACTGCTAAGCTTATTATTTGTCCCCTACTTCCTTTTTTCACTGTCCAAGAAAATAGCGAAGTCAGCAAAAAAACTAAACCTATGAATCTTGTCAAAATGACTTCATCTACAAAAGAATTTTCTCCAAGCAAAGCTCCATAACTTGCCCCCCACAAAAGATGCTGCCAAGCCCAAGCAAATAGACAACAAAAAGTTGATATTCTGAGAATGAGAAGAAGACGAAGTTCACCTTCTTCTTTATGAGTAGATTCATCCATGGCGACTCCTTTTACTTGTTTCTACTTGATCATAAAATGACTATGTAGACAACAATTGTCGTAGGATTCATTGAAATGACATAGAAAACTTCTTTGCACTGAAAAGCTATTAATCGCCTTTGCTGTGAAACACAGTTCACATAAATATTATTTTTTTCTTTATAAAATATATGCTGAAGAAAAAAAAACTTTGTTGTCATATCATCAGATCTCATAACAATCATAGGCCTAACTTCAACAACTAAGTCAAAGGATAATATGAAAAAATTACTACTTAGCATGAGCCTGGGCTTTATGGTCTCTTGTGCAACACAAATTACAGATAATCAAACTCCACTGAGTCATGGTCCTATTTTAGGTGGAGTAGACTCCGACAGCATCAAAGTCTGGGGACGAACCGCAACTCCGAGCAACTTTTATGTTCGTTATGGTACTGAAAAAAATGGCCTCAACTTTCGATCTGCAAGTGTTTCGACTCAGCTACAAAACGACAATACGGGTTCAGTAACTCTTAAAGACCTCGCACCAGGAACCCAGTATTACTACGCGATTTACGCTAAAGGTAAGCAAGTAAGTCCCATGGGTTCATTTAAAACACTTCACGATACTCAAAAACTCAAGTCTGAACTAAACCCCGATGGTTTATTCAACTTCTCTTTTGAATTTGCTTGTGGGAATAACCAAAACCCTAACAATGGCCTCGGCCCAAGTATGCCTGCCTATTCCACCCTCAATGAAAATTTTCGCGAAGGTTTAGATTTTGCCCTTCTCAATGGCGATTGGATATATGAAGAGGATCGCGACTTCACAGTTGAGCAATGGCAAGAACAAGTAGGTACGGAAGAAACACCAAAAATCCTCCAAGACACTCCTCATCTTACTGGTGTATGGCAGAACTACAAAACTTATATGGATCGTGCTCCTAACCTCATGGATTGGCATCGCAATTTACCAAGTTATTTCACCTTTGATGATCACGAATTACTCAACGATATTATTGGTACTTCTACAGTAGGTTTCCAAGACCGCCGTGCAGTCTTTAGAGACACAGGAACTCAGGGCTGGTACGATTACCTTGGCTGGGCCAACCCCACCGAAACAAATCAAGGTATCCACTTTGGTAGAACCAATGCTAAAAAAGGCTCTAAATTCCTCGTAGATAAATCTGCGGACTTCACCAAGATCGACCTCGATTTAGCCACCAATCTACATATTCATTGGAATACCGAAGACGCGGGCTTAATTGATAGTGAAAACGGCGACAAGAAAGGTGGTGACCCCAATGCCAAGGTCTACGAAATCGTAAGAGTTGTTGATAAACACACCTTGGAAATCAACCCTCCTCTTGCTGCTAGTCATGAGAGTCATTACTCAATAGGACGACATAATTTTGGCACTTTCAAAGTCGCCAACTGCCGTTTTATTTTGCTCGACACAAAATCACAACGCGATGCACATGACATTAAAAACCCGTACAAGAAAGGGATTTCGATGATTGGCAAAAAGCAACGTGATTGGATGATGAAACTCATGGCTAAAAAAGATGCCGAATTCTACTTTGTGGTATCCTCAGTCAATTTCATGGTTCCCCACGTCGGTGGTGGTGGTGCCGTAAGTTTTGCTGCCCCCACAAAAGATGATGCTTGGACTGTGTTCTTCGACGAACGCGAAAAACTCATCGACTTCTGGGATAAGCTTGGCAAGAAAGTTTTCATCCTCTCTGGCGATCTACACAATTCCTATTCAGTTAAAATTACTGATTCCGTTTGGGAATTCGCTTCGGGTCCTCACAATTCCGTGAATCACCGTCCCAGTGATGAAGGCAATCGCCCCGTCAATGGTCCCTTCAAGTACGGTCCCCGTGAATGTGAAATTCGCTGGTCGACTACTGCCATGGATGACATACCACGCGATGCTCGAAAATTCCCTTACTTCTGCATTATCAAAGTTAATAATGTCTTCAATAACCCCAAGACTTTGGGCGGTGAACGCTCGGTTGCCTTCCCAGTCCCACAGGTTATGTTTCAATTTTACGATGCTCTTACAGGTGAGCTCAAATATGTGGAATCTATCTTAGCAAAATAAAGACGAATTCACTCAGTACACCAAGCCCGCTTATTCACAAGCGGGCTTTTTTTTTCAATACACAGATGCTACAACTAACTAAAATCAGTCTTATTAACCGCAGTGCACATTTTACTACCTTACATTAAGGGGATGAAGTCAGTGTGAATACTAGAAACAAACAGATCGTGCCTCCTACTAAAAAAACATAAAATCACTGGCTATGATTAAATTTTACCAAATTTTGACATATAGACGCTAGATTTAAGCTCATCTACTTCTATGATCTATATATGGAACATTTTACTCGCCAGACGCTATTACAAAAGATTAGAGATGTGCAAAACGAGGATTCATGGAATGAATTCGTCGGAATTTACAGACCTTATATCTATGTTATCATTAAAAACCTCGGTGTACGCTCAACTGAAATCGAAGACCACGTTCAGAGTACTCTAGTGATCTGTTGGCAAAAACTCCCTGATTTTGAATATGAACCTGAGCGTGGACGTTTTCGCTACTGGTTAAGTCGCATTGCTAAATACACGGTAAATAACCATATCCGTAAATTTAGTCGCCGTTCCGAACTCGATAAAAAGCTCGACTTACCTACCTCACTTTCACCTGAAATTGAAGAAATTAGTGATAAAGAATGGAAGATTTTTATCTCAAAAAAAGCTTGGGATAATATCCAAGCTTCTCTAAGTAAAAATGCCCGCTTATGCTTTGAAGCATTAATGATTGGAGAATCTTTTGACAGTATCTCACAGCGCTTAGATATCCCTAAAAATACAATTTCTGTCAACAAGAAACGAACTGAAGAAAAAATGTTTAAAGAGATTCAACGACTTCAGCGCGAACTCGGTTAGTGATAATGGATTGTCGCTTTCCTAAAGGTATCCACCGGGATTTCTTGACCTTTATCTACCCATAGGATTCGAGTCCTACGAAAAGAGTCTAAATCATAAGGGTTCATTACCCCAGGTTTAGTGAAACTCATGTGCTTAACCCGTGTTCCCCTCAAATCCAATTTGACTAGGGGAAGCTGTCCGATGCTACGAATATCTAGAACTTCTCCATTACCTGATAAATCAAGAAAGAGTCCACCTACTTCACTACTCAGTTTACACTTAATCTCTTTCTTATTTTCCTGACTAAGCAGCCAGCTTATGTCTTGTTCAAGTGACTTCAACTCTTCATCAAGTAGCCGATCAGATTTCAAAATTGCCCATGCGTAAAGCTGCGCAATCAAGACGAAGCGATTTTCAATATTTAAATGATTTTGTACGTAAGGATAAATAACTTTAATCCCTAGATGTCCCTGTGGTTCATTTTTAAGTATGACCTTATTATAATTAACTAAGTCAATATCACTAACATTTTTCCTAGGTTTTCGCATCCCCTTCAGTGCAAGCATCTTCTCATAAGACTCATTATATTTTTGCTGTATAATGAGGATTTTTGCTAAATAAGATAAAGCAAAATCATTTTTAGGATTTAAAGCTAAAGCAGCTTCAAGAAGGTCTGTGGCTGGTAGAATTTCGTATCGATAATAGGCCGTTCGCGCTTTAATGGCATAATTATCACTTGCTGCCACTGAGATTTTTTCATTCATTTCTCTAAGATTCTCTGAATGCTCAAGAGCTTTACTCGTCATTTCTTTTTCTTTTCTTAAGCTATCAACAAAGAAAAATGATCCCAAAATAATGATCGCAATAAAACCGAGGGCGACATGACATATCTGACGATTTCGTTTATAGAGTAAATAGATTTGTTTCTTAAATGAAAAACTCTCTGCCTCAGTTAAGAAACCCTGACGATAAGCATCAATATCTGCAATGATTTCTTCGACTTTTTGATAACGTTTGTCGGGGTCTTTCCTCATCGCCTTCATACAGATCGCACTCAGACTTTCGGGCACAAATAAATCAGGGCGACATTTTACTGGGGAATCAATACTTCCATTTATTGTCAAAGCTATGACACCCGCTATATCATCCCCAGTGAAAGCCTTCTCTAAACAAAGTAACTCATAAAAAATACAACCCAGAGCAAATATATCGCTTCGTTCATCTTTAGTTTCATCGCCACCTTTAGCCTGTTCGGGGGACATATAGCCTGGAGTCCCTTTAATTTCACCACTAAGGGTATAATAGCGCTTAGAATAATAATCCAGACTCTCCAACAGTGAGGTCTCAAATTTTTCTTCACTGCCAATGATTGACGCTAGCCCCCAGTCACAAATAAGCGTTTTACCATATTGACTTACCGCTATATTCGCGGGCTTCAGATCTAGGTGGGCAATCCCCTCAGAGTGGGCATATGCAATGGCATCGCATATTTTTAAAAATATGTCAATCCTTCTTGATAATGTGTACTTTTCAGTGAACTCAGAATCACCTTTATTTAACTTATCAAGTATATCTCTAAGAGTGAGTTCCCCAACTAATCTCATGGTAAAAAAAGCTTGCCCCGAATCATCTATCCCCATGTCATAGAGAGGTACAATATTCGGATGCTGAAGCATGGCAATAATTCTCGCTTCACGCAAGAAACTCTCAATAGCTTGATCATTTTCCGGATCTTTAAGTATGGCTTTGGCGATAACTCGATCCGCAACTCTATCATGCGTGCGGAATACTCGTTTCATCGCTCCGGCACCAGCTAGCTCTACAATCTCATAACGTTTATCAACATTAGAAACCCTGTTAAACAGGCTGCTTTCTCGCCCTTCTTCATCGGCGCGATCAAAAAGTGTTTCCCAAATGCTTTCATCTTCAGCCATATTTCTTCCATTTCATTTCTTTCAAAACATTGTAAAACATAAGTCCTAAAATCTAAAGTCCCTAAAGATATTTAGTATTCAAAACTAAATCTTTTTAGAATCTAAAAAGATGACAGTCTGTTTCTTTTTATTGACATAAATGCTTAAACCCTTGCCTCCAGTAATGTAACCATCAGTCATTCTTTTCATGAGTTCTAATTTAATATCTTTATTTATAACAATTTTTGCTGAGCCTTGTATATCGATGCGAAAGCCATCTGAGATAGCAATATTATCCAAAATCATTTTGCCCCCCTGCAAGCTTAACTGTCCTTTACCGGAAGCTCTAAATAAGGCTGTTTTAATAAAACCTGCAGTCATTAGCATTTTTCCAGATTCATTCATATTTACTGCAAAAATTTTATTAGCTGTAATCTGACCTGAATTATTTAATTCAAATATTTGTGAGTCTTTACGGCCTACCGCCCCGTAAGCAGTGAGGCACGAGATGCAGAGCAAACTGGTGATGCCACATAAAAGCTTGTAAACTTCCTTCCCTCTTCCGCCATTTGATCAATTCGTGGAGTTTTATAATTCTTAGCTCCAAAACAACTCAAATCGGCATAGCCCATGTCGTCGTTCAAAATAATGATAATATTCGGCTTCTCTCCTGCTGCTTGAGCAAGTGCTCCTAGGCTAAAAAGGGCTAATAAAGCAATGAAGGTATTTTTCATATAGAGTCTCGTTTGTTAAATGATTTTAGAACAATTGTCACAAGTTTATTAGTAATGACAAGTGTTTAACATATTTTATAACTTTTATAAAAATTAAACCACCTACAAAATAGATGATATCCAATTCCGCAATAAGCTAAGAAAACTGTACCTTAAATTTAACTATGAAGATAGCTATATATTCACCAGACCTCTTCTTCATCTTTAGGTTCCATTTTAATCATTCTATTAAGAATACTTGGTATAAGCTTGTTTAATGATTGAATTTTAGCTTCATTAATAACGCGTTTTTTTTCTATAAAAAATGCTGGTCTGGTTTCGGTTGTTTTGGCTTCTTCTTCTAGAGATAAATATAAAAACTCATTTCTAACATCCCATAAATTTGCTCTACTTATATATAAGCTATCAGCAATTGTTCCTGGTATAAAAAAAGGAGTGATAATCAAACAATATGTAGCGCCTAGTACATTATTATGTTTGTCCACAGATCCGATTCCATCAATAACCATTACAGCATCTGCACCTAATCTTGCCGCGGCAAGCCTTATATCTTTTAAGCTAATACCGTGAACTATAGAGTTGTTGATCACAAACAGATCTGAAACTATTTTTTTATCAATTAAGTCTTTTTCTAATTCTGCAATTTTATTTTTATTCTCTAAAGTCAATGCAGTTCTATCATGGCAAAAATGGTGATAAGTGAATGAGTCTTTAAAATAAATAGCTAACTTAAATGGCTTGGGTAATTGAGCTTTTAAATTTAATATTCTCTCAATTTCATTACATGTATTAATTTGATCTCTACTTAAACTTTCACGCATTAATCCTCTATCAAAGCCTTGACTAGATGCGCATGAAAATAAAAATAGTCCAGCTATTAAAATTAAAATTTGTTTCATTTTTTTTCCTTTGTAATAATATCTGATCACTATAAAAATATGGATCGCTAAGCTGTAAACGAAATCTAGTAATCAACGATCTTTATGTAAGTGTTGAGGATGAGCTTATACCCGTGTGATGCTTAGAAGAAATTATGATAGAACAACCCTCAATGGAGTCTCAGTCATACTTTAACAATACTGTTTTCGTAAGATCTTTGCTTCCAGTGAATGGGCAGAACTTTAAATCATCGACTGAAGGTATGACAGGCAGCGCCTGAATTGCTCCAGGAAATTTAAATAGTTTTACAGTTTTTCCAATTGTGTGACTCCAAATAGAAGCCACAGGCTCAGGAGCTTTTTCGTTTCGTTCCCATGATAGATACAAAAAAGTCTTTGAGACAGGATCAAAAGCTGTGTATTTACAGGTACTAAATCCACCTCCAAACATAACCTGGTATGTCATTTCTTGCTCTTCATGTATACTCGTTATCTTGTAAAGTGTACCTGAAAAAAGTGAGCTTGAGCTAAGAAGTAAAATCACGCATAAATGGATAATTTTTTTGGCATGCATACTTAGGTCCTCTATAAATTAGTATAATGTGCAATTAAACGCTCTTTGATAACGGGGATAGACTCACTCG
Source organism: Lentisphaera marina (assembly GCF_028745505.1). GTDB lineage: Bacteria > Verrucomicrobiota > Lentisphaeria > Lentisphaerales > Lentisphaeraceae > Lentisphaera > Lentisphaera marina. Next base: position 2,099,809 of record NZ_JAQZZL010000001.1, read on the forward strand.
TGTTTATTAAATCATTGATAGATTTTTTTTCGACAGTTATCAAATATTCGATCAACTTTCTGTAGACAAAGTAATCATATGATTTTGAGTTTATATCTAAACCTTTAATGAGCGCTTCAAGTCCATCTTTTTCAGAAAAACTACTTTCTTGAGCAACAAACTCAGAATAACCTTCTTTTATCCACTTAGGAGTTTTTAAATTTTGAATTAATGACAATTCTCTATTCATCATCACATGATTAATTTCATGTGCAATTACACTTTCCAAAGATCGTAAATTATTTTTTTCTCTATAAGCTGTAGAAATATTATTCTTAAAATCAGCATTTGCGATAAAGATATTGTTTGCCAGATTAGTTGCAGCAAAAGAACCTACTGAGAGTGGTGCAAACAGGAAATATAACTTTTCATTATTACAAAGGTAAATGTCGTACTTTTTACTTTGATCGTAATAAAAGCTTTTACTTATTTTTTCATTGACCTTTTTAATATATTGATCAACCCCATCTGGGATTTCATTATTTGAATAAATTGTGATGTTTCCAAATGTTTTTTCATTAGCAAAAATAGTATTTGGAAATAATAAAAGTAACAAATAAAGTAAGCTGAGAACATTTGCCGTCTTCTCCAACCTGCGAAGTATTAAACCACGCTTTGTTTTGGGTTTGTCTTTTCCAAAACCACATCCAAATAATGCCATAATAACTTTATAAATTTTCATTTTTCTTAATACTCTCCTTTCTTAAATAATTTTGAACATAGGTAGTGTCCCAAATTTTCTGTAAATTCTGCTATAGCTCTACTTTAAGAGTTATGAATAGCTTCCGAGACTTCGCGAGAATGGGAACTTTCTCGTCGGAGCGAAATTGAGGAAGTTGTTTGTAACTCGGGGTAAAGAAGATGCAGAGTGGTGTTGCACCAAAACAACCCACAAGGAATTATTATGCACCACTCTACACACGAGAACAGTAGTGTCTTATTAGAAATGATCCACCAAGTCACAGAAAACGGCGAAAGCGGAATGCTTGAAGCTATGAGAGTATTACTAAATGAAGCGATGAAAGTAGAGAGAAGTAATTCTCTTGATGCTGCTCCATATGAACGCAATGAAAATCGCTTAGGTTATGCTAATGGCTATAAAAACAAAACCGTAAACACTCGACTTGGAGCAATGAAGCTCAACATTCCTCAAGTCAGAGGTGAAATCGATTTTTATCCAAGTTCTTTAGAAAAAGGCTTACGAAGTGAGCGAGCTTTGATGACAGCTATGGCCGAGAGTTATATTCAGGGAACTTCGACAAGAAAAGTCACGAAACTTCTAGAGAAAATGTGTGGTCTTTCCGTGAGTAAATCACAGGTGTCACGAGTTGTATCTGAGCTAGATGAAAGCTTAGAAAAGTGGCGTAACCGTCCTTTAGGGAAATATCATTACCTTTTGGTGGATGCGAGATACGAAAAAGTTAGAGTAGATAAGACTGTTCGAGATTGTGCTTTGTTAATTGCTTATGGGATAGATGAATCAGGAAAACGCTCAGTTTTAGGTACAAGTGTCTCTTTAAGTGAAGCTGAGGTTCATTGGAGAAACTTTTTCCTATCATTGAATGCTCGAGGACTTCATGGTCTTAAGATGATCACGAGCGACAGTCATTCGGGACTGAAAGCCGCTTTAACAACTGTCTTTGGGTCAATCCCATGGCAGAGGTGTCAATTTCATTTACAGCAGAATGCGGGGGCTTATGTGCCTAAGAAAGCGATGCGTTCAGAAGTTGCACAAGACATTCGAGATATCTTTAATACCCCTTCAAAACAGGACGCCGAAAGACTTTTAAAGCTTACTTGCTTAAAGTATGAAAACAGTGCTTCTCAATTATCTGAATGGATGGAATCCGCACTTCCTGAAGGCTTTTCTGTATTTGATTTAGATCGTTCTTGTTGGACAAAACTGAGAACCACCAATATGATTGAAAGACAGAATCGAGAAATTCTAAGGCGAACTAGAACCGTGTCTATTTTCCCAAATGAAGCTTCACTGCTTAGATTAGCGTCCGCTATTCTTATGGAATTAGATGAAAACTGGATAGCTACAAAAAGAGTTTATCTGTCTGTTTAACTAAAATTGGTCAACACCAATTTACAGAAACAACGGGACTCTATCTGAACATAATTGATGGTGGTAAAAATATACAGGTCTCAGCTTGATCCACTGCTTATCCGTTTAATTAAACTCTATCATAGGACAATTGTGGCGAGTTTTTTACTTATGACAAAAAAGTTAAAAAAAATGTTAAATTATTTAAAGTAAAACATCTCGACTTATTGTTCAAACATAAACAATCTGAACTTACTTAATGAACTAACTTCTCAAAGAGAATAGTAAGAGCAGTTTCCAAGCGCAGCGGTCTTCCAGTTTAGCTGACCTAAATTTTCGACTCTTCCTTTTTAACATTAGCAATAGTATAACCATTCTTATTATCGATTATGGTTACCCCCCCCTCACCACTGATCTTACCCTGTTGGATTTTTTTATATAGAACTGATTTAACTTTATTTCTAATGACAATTTTAGCTGAACCACTGAGTTTGATGCGGAAGTCATCTGAAAGAACAAATTTATCAAAAGTCATTTTACCGCCTTCTAAGCTAAGTAGACCTGACCCGGCAACTCTTAGTTGAGGTGCGACTACGGAACCTCCAGTCATAGTGATTTTTCCAGACTCATTCATATTGACAGCAAAGATTTTTTTTGCTGTAATATGCCCTGAATTATTGAATTCAACGACTTTGCTGTCTTTGCGACCTATGGTCACATTATCAGCAAAGATTTTTCCTTCATTGTTACACACACCATTTTTTAAAGTAAAAATAGTTGGTTCAAGCTTACCCTTGTTATTAAAGCTATGTTTTTTGTTGCCTACAAATCCCACCATAATATTATTAGCCTTGATTGAAGATGACTGATCAACAAAAACACTGGAATCACGGTGAAAGCCTGTGGTTAGTGACTTAAACTTAAGTTGCTTATCCACAATTTCTAAATCGGCTCCTGTGAAGAGCAAATCTTCCTCACTGCCTGGTATCTCGGTGGATTTTTTAGCCTTAAATTTTCCTTTACGCCAATTACCCGGCGTAGACCATAGTGAATCACCTGCATCATTCAGAAATGTATAAGAAACCTTCTCTTGCTCTAATTGTTCAACACTTAATTCTTTCGCAGCGATGGGGGCCATGAGACCAAACATTAGACTTAATCCTACGAACTTAAAACATTTCTTATACATACTTTTAAACCTTTGTTTTTATTGATTTTAAGTACAATTGTCCCCATTCATTCTAAGATTACAAAAAAGGTAAAAAAAATGTTAAAATATCTAAAAAAATAATCAGAAAAATATTATCTACTTAATAAAATGGTTAATTAACTGGGAGCTCCGTCTTCAGGTGTGGAGCATTACATGTGGATAAAGTATATATGCCCTTATGGCAATACCGCCGATTGTTAATCGGCTCCCCTATTGCGTAGTTAAGTGAAATTGTTTATTAGACCATTCGTAATTAATCTATTAATTTTTTATCTTCAGCTTAAAGCCGATTACCAATCGGCGCTCCTATAGTAGTCCAAGTAATTAAATAGATAAATATAATGAGGGGGTCTGGGGGAGAAATTTTAGAATTAAAAAAGGAACATATAAATTTAATTATTCTCGGTACGAATTGGCGCTCCTGTCTTTGAAAGACTTTCTGGGCACTTCGACCGGGAATGATTATCAGCAAGACGAATACTCAGAAAGCTTCCACCACGAATGCTATAGGAATTTCGCACGCTGACTTTTAAATCTATATATTCCTAAGGAGTAAAAATGTATTATACAAGAACTAAAAAGCCATCTGAATACTCAGTTATTATTGCGATTGACTGGGCTGATCAAAAGCATGATCTACGAATCCTTCGGGATTGTGAAGAAGAATGTAAAGTTATCAGTAGTGATTTACTTACGCTCAAAAAATTCTTTAATGAACTCATACTTGAATCTGTTAATGATCCCATCGCGGTTGTCATCGAAAGCTGCCAATCTGCACTGATGAATTTATTGATATCCATTAGTGAATTTGATGTCTATACAGTTCACCCGACCACTTCTTCGAAGTTTGCTAAAACATTCCATCTTAGTGGCGCGAAAAGTGACCGAGCAGATACCAAATCATTACTTGAACTATACTTAAAACACCCTGATAAAGTTAAAAGAGTAGACGAATCTTTTTCAAAAGGAAAACTGAAGCGACTGAATACAAAAAGGCGTGATTTAGTAAATGATAGAACTCGTTTAACTAATCAACTCACTGCATTGTTGAAGATCTATTATCCAAATGCACTCAAAGTCGTGGGGAATCATTTATATGCAGACATGTTTCTAGATTTTTTGGATAAATATCCAAGCCCGCAGGATATCATTAATGCTCATCAAATCGGCATTACTAAATTCTTTAACAAACGCAGTACAAGCCATACAAAAACAAAAGTGAGGGTTCAAATATTACGCGCTTCTGTTATTGTTGTTAATGATGAAGATGAGGTGGATTACTACATATTTGAGATACAACAATTCTGCCACAGAATCCGGAGTTTAAATAAGGTTATTAAAGCTTATGACGAAAAAATTGAGCAAGCTTATAGGGAAAATGAAGATCATGAAATATTCCAATCATTTCCAGGAGCAGGTCCTAGTATCGGACCACGTCTTATGGCCTTCTTTGGAAACGATCGAGAAAAATTTCAGTCTGTAAATGAGGCTCTTAAAATCAGTGAAATAGCTCCTGTGACAATTCAGAGTGGGAAAATGAATATTGTCCGAAGACGTTTTTTATGCGACAGGTTCACTCAACTTAGTTTTGTTGAGTTTGCCAATAATTCCATAAGGTCATCAATATGGGCACATGAATTTTATTATCATAAGAAAGCTCTAAACATACCTCACTTCACAATACTTAGAGCTTTGGCGTACAAATGGATTCGTATCATGTACAGTTGTTGGAAAACGAGAACTCCATATAATGAAAAGACCTATCTAGAAGTATTGGAGCAGAGGCGACCAGCATGGTTTCAGAAATTCGTTAATTAATCTCGAATTCTAGTTGTAAGTGCACTCAGAAAAGCCCAGCATGGTCTGAAGCTTTATGCCGCATCGGAATGCGGCGCTTCTGGCTAATCTAATATACTCCTAGCGAATGAAATGAGCGGTCTCTCAGCGTAGCGGTCTCTCAGCGTAGCGGTCTCTCAGCGTAGCGGTCTCTCAGCGTAGCGGTCTCTCAGCGTAGCGGTCTCTCAGCGTAGCGGTCTCTCAGCGTAGCGGCCTCTCAGCCTAGCGGTCTTCCACAGAAGCTGATGTTTTATGACTTCCCTTCCCAAAGGCGAATATAGTCAAATTTAAGTTGGCCACCTTCAAGTGCTTTGAAGGTCAATTCGCTGCGATCTTTTAAACTCACCTGAGAGTTTTCGTAAACTTGACGCTGACCATTAAGATCAATAATCAGCTTACCATTCTTAAATTCAATAAGCATCACATTCCACTCATTGAGTTTAAATAATGACTTTTTATTATCAAAGACATCTCCTTCAGATAAGTGTAGTTGATAGCCACCAGGCTTAAAAAAGACCTTATTAATGTGATGACCTATATCAACTTTGGGGCGATTATAAATAACCTCTTTCCCAGTGTATTGAAAACGTAGTTTACACACGAATTGAGTAGGTAAATTTTCCAAGCGAATCACCGGAGCCAAGCCAAGATGATGATCGCGCTTAAGTTCTTTCATCGCCTCTTCTTTGGTCTTGTAATCGGGTGCACCTATCAAGACTCCACTCTTCACACGCCAATTCTTAGTCCTAAGCTGCCACCAATCTGAGTCCAAGTCACCTTCAAAGTCATCTGAGTATAGCAACTTACCTTTTGTGAAAATTTCTGACTTAAACTCTTCTGATTTAAATTCTTCTGCTGTGATTCCTAAGGTGGAGAATATTAGTAAAACTAAAATTAATAATAGATGTTTCATGGTAAACCCGGGGCATTAATTGATTTAGTATAATAATTGTACCGAAATCTTCGCTAATGACACGAATCACATTTTATTTTTTGTAAAAAAATACTGTATTTACTTCAAGCCTAAATATTAGCGAGTTTTATTCACCCTTATAAATCACTCATTAAAATAAGTTATTTTTTTCTAGAAAAAGAGCTGATCCAAGCCGCTAGATCATGTATATCCTCTTCACTTTTTATGCTTTTTGCGTAAAACGCCATTGTCTGACCCATTGCATCATCTTTATGAGTGCCACGAGTTCCATTTTTAAAGTTTTTCAATTGTTTGAGTATGTACCAACCATGCTGATGATTCAGTCTTGGGACTTTATTTACCGAATCACCTTCAGCACTATCTCCGTGGCAATAAGAGCAGCCATTTTCTCTATAAAGGCGTTCGCCTCTCAAGGTGTTGCCATAGACGCGATGAACTTCTTTTTCTGAAGACACATTTTTAATATAAGTAGAAATCTTATTAAGCTCATCATCACTAAGGTTTTTAGCTATTTCCGCCATGATGATACTCTGAGGGTTTTTTGGATCAGAAGCTCTCCACCCCTTTTTATAGGAAATTATTTGATGCTTGATATACTCAATATTTTGTCCCGAAAGCCTCGGACTTAACATCTTTTGATTTCCTTCGCCATCTGTACCATGACAAGATGCGCATATGGCAAAAGGATGTGTTGCCGGGAGCATCTTATGATCTGAAGTTTCTTTTGCGGAACTCGCAAGTACCTGCCCTTCAGTCACAGATGAATCGCTTGGTGCCTTGCTGTCTTCGGAATCTTTTTTCCCGTTGCTACAAGCTATGAAATAGCCAAGTGCTAGGTATAAAAGCAAAATGGATTTGGGTAAGTTTTTCATGACAGTTCCTTTCATTAAGTTTTACTAATATACTTAATAATTGTCGTGAAATCCATAAACATGACTAAAATAAATAACTTTAAAAAATTTTTCTAGCTTTAAGTCCTTTACGATAGGCGAAAAACTCCCAAAATAAGATAAAATCTATCATTCAAAAGCTTAAATCTATAAAGGCTGTGTAAAAAACAGATATATGAGCCTTTTGCAAAAGTCTTGAAATAAGCTGAATAAAAGTAGAAACATGCTATCTCAATTGTTACCACAACAAAAAGAGGATAAACATGAATCTACTCAACTTATGGAATACCATCGAATCGTACTTATTTCCACAGCTAGAAGAACTACTCACAGAAGAATTGAATAAAAAAGAACGTGAATTCATTCAGGTTTGCACACTTGCAGAACTGGATCAGTTTGTGTTCGAATTGGAATGGAAAAGAATTGGACGTAAGTCACAGGATCGTTTAAATATCTTAAAAGCTTTCGTTGCTAAAGCTGTCTATAATCTGGATACGACTCGTAGTTTAATTAGCTATCTTGAATCAGCTCCGACCCTCCGACGTTTGTGTGGATGGGAGTTTAAGAAAAATATCCCTCACGAAAGTAAGTTTTCACGTGTCTTCGCAGATATCGCCAACACAGAGCTTTGTCAAAAGATTCACGAGAAGATGATTATCTCAAATTGTTCAAAACGAGTCATTGGTCATGTCAGTCGAGACTCTACCGCAATTGAAGCTCGAGAGAAAATAGTTCATAAATATGTAAGCGATACAAAAATAACTAGAAAGCGAGGACGACCAAAAAGGGGCGATATACGCACTAAGGAAAAAACAGTTGTTGAACGTCAATTTGGTCAAACGTTTGAAGAGAATATATCGGAACTTCCAAACCATTGTAATAAAGGCAATAAACGGAACAGCAATGGTTATAATAGCTCATGGAAAGGCTACAAGTTACACATTGACTGTATTGATGGTGATATACCTGCCTCAATTATACTGACCTCTGCATCGGTCCATGATAGCCAAGTCGCTATACCATTAACTCAGATGAGTAAAGAACGCTTTACGAATTTATATGATCTAATGGATGCCGCTTATGATTCACCTTCTATACACCAGTTCAGTCAAGATTTAGGCGTACTTTTCTTTTGGCTAACATAACATCCAGATTAACTGCGATAGGCAAAATATAAGTCCTTATAATTTAAATAGTGAGTGAGGTATCTTCGAGCATTTTAGATCCATGGTCAATTATATAACTGAGACACAGAAAGAGAATCCCGGCAATGAGGCTATCCATATTTCCAAAATCAGGCAAAGCTTGTATATCACTCAGAGCCTGATTCTGCAAGCGCTCTAAATTGTTTGGATCTAAACTTACTTTCATAAAATAGTTAGAGATCCATCGCATTTATAGTTTTGTCCCAAATAGCACATTTGAGAATGATTTGTTTGTCTTTGTTATTGTATGAATTCCATTTTTTATAGAGTTTGGATATACTACCATAATCTAAATCTGTTATTGCTTTAGTTGTCTTATTAAATTTATAGCTATCAGATTTTACCTTTTCTATTTCTAGAATTTTCGATTCGATATTAGTGTCGCTACATTCTGATAAAATAGTTTTAAATGTTGTGGATTTCATTTCTTTCAGCATGATAATGAAAAGAGAAATGGTTGAATAATTTTTATAGAATACTGATGATTTATCAGATGGCTTTTTATCAAAGACATCTTCATATGCATTCATGGGTATAAATAATGGTATTATCATTTTTATTTTTTCTCTCTAACGATCGGGATGAACTGCGTTGTAACCGAAGGCGAAAATATCAGTTCTAGCCCATTTTTAAGGATTGTTTATTTTTCTTTTTCTATGCTTATGTTTCCATTCTGGATATCATAATGCATTTTAATATTAATGTCTATAATCCATTTCCCAACGGCACAGCCAACAAGCACCATTTCAGCAAGCACTATAAATGGGCGAATTATCTAATCATAAGGTACCCGTCTCCCAGTGCAACTACAGTTGACGCTATTGCTACTTTAAAGTGCGTTTTTATTGCATCTTGGTTAATCTTTTTTTCATTTTTTTGCCTCCATTTTTATAATGATTTTTTATTGCATACTAATGAGTTCGCGTATAAATTGCCGATCAACAATCTGCGTTCCCCGCATAATTAAGTAATTACTAAAGTGTTATCACGCACGCTGAAGCGTGGACTGCGGACTTTTTTTCGAACTGGTGCTATGATTCTTCATCCGGTAAATATTCTAAAATATCTCCTGGTTGACAGTCTAGGTAGTCACAAATGGCTTCTAGAGTTGAGAAACGTATGGCTCTGGCTTTACCTGTTTTGAGCACAGAAAGGTTCTGTGCGGTAACATCTACCGCTTTTGATAAATCATTGAGGCGCACTTTTCTTTTGGCTAACATAACATCTAAGTTAACTGTGATAGGCAACTGTAAGTCCTTATAATTTAAATAGTGAGTGAGGTATCTTCGAGCATTTTAGATCCATGGTCAATTATATAACTGAGACACAGAAAGAGAATGCCGGCAATGAGACTATCTATGTTTCCAAAATTCGGTAGTAGCTGTGAATCTGCACTGACCTGATTAGTCAAAAGCTCTAAATTGTTTGGATCTAAACTTACTTTCATAAAATAGATACCAGTAAATATGGAATGACTTATCCATAAAATACCCAAGAATCGGAAAGAGAAAATCACACTCTTGCTAAATGGATCCTTAGCCATCCACGATTTTGCTATAATAAAGAATAAAATCATAGACAAAGAATTAAATATCAGTATACCTACATTCATCGGTGTGTATATTATTTTAACTCTGGAGCCTACTAATTTTTCCAAGTCCTCTATTTCCTTTTCTCTTTCCTGTTTCCTTTCCCTTAACTGCTGTTCAGAAGATTGTTTATTAAATGGATTTTCACGCAAATAATTTTCACTATCAAGGATATCTTTTTCATAACGAGAAATCCATTCTTTACAATCTTTTATATCATCCTCAATACCAATTATATACTTTTCATGGTCTTTAATTTTTGCTTTTGATTTAAGTATGGTTTTTTCATACCCGGTTACAGTCTTTTTTATATCTTCGCAAAACGTTTTGTATAAATTTATTAACCTATATGTTTTAGATTTTGGATCGCTTGCATCGAGTTTTTTTTCAAGATTTTTAATTTGAAGCTCATATCCTTCAATCTTCTTTCGAGCATTAGTTGCCATATTGTTGTAAGATTCGATAAGGTTCCCATCACTAATTATCAAATCTTTATAAAATTCGATACGATCTTTGTGCCTTAAGATCTCAACTTTCGACTTTTCAATATCCTCCTTAGATTCCACAATTCTTTCTTGGTAGTATTCATACATCTCTTCATGTCTTTCCTGCCTAGACTTACTAACTTCCTGCGATAATTTTTCACCTTCTTTTATTGATTCTAAAGCTTCAGACATGACTCTGTCCGTCAAACTAAACAGTATTGGGGCAACAAGTACAGACAGAACAAATAGACCAGAAATTACAGCCAATACTCTCCCGAAAAATTTAACTTTATTGCCATGGGCATCTTTAAGCATATTTATACTCCTTTTTCATTTCATAGAAAAGATCAAAAAACATGATCCTCAGTATATATTTATTGTTTATCAATAAATATTTATTGATAAATGTAAATTTCAACCTTGTTTTTTAGTAAAAATGGAAAATATCGTAATTGTTTTGAACCAGCTTCGATGTCACAAAATTGTGGAATGTAAAGACCTAAAAGAGATCGTGAGAGTGCCTATTCCGACACCGACTGCAATGTATAATTATCTGGTCTTTTCTGAGTGCACTTGCAATTAGAATTCGAAATTAATTAATGAATTCCTGAAACCATGCTGGTCGCCTCTTCTCATATTTATTTAGAACGTCATTGAATCATTAATAAAGTCCCAGCGTTCCCTAACTGGAAAAACGGCCTGCTTCATAAGTCTGGCAAAACCACCGCTAAGTTCTGCTTTTCTTTATGATTCTAGACTTATTAAATTAAGCTTTATTCACAAGTAGTTTAGCAACAAGCCACTTGTAAACACAAAGTGATATTATGAGTGTTTAGCCCAAAGCTCCTCAAGCAGCTTTTTGCTCATCTGGATGCCCTCGATTTCATTCTTACTGGGATTTGCTCCCTCGTACTCAATGCCCACCCAACCTTGGTAACCACTTTCAATCGTGAGTTTAACCATGCGTTCCACATCGATTTCGAAACCAAAACGATGATGTTTCATCACGTATTTTGTTCCCGGCACTACATCAAAGGTCTTAGCACTGACGGCTTTCGCGTAAGGCAACATAGCTTTAATACCTGCGTAGGGATCATAAAGTGTTTCTGTCTCTCTATTCCAAAAGTTACCAAAATCCGGTAAAGTACCAAAATTATCTAAGTTGACTTCTTTCATCAGGGTAGCCATAAACTCGCCATCGGAAGAAACCCCACCGTGATTTTCTATAAGTACATTCATATTGAATTCTTTAGCTTCGGCACAGAGTTTTGACATCCCGTCTGCTAGCAACTTACGCTGTTCATCCACTGAGCCCTTACTGCGGGCGTTAACGCGAATACTGTGACAATTCAATTCCGCGGCAGCCTCCAGCCACTTGCGATGATTAGCCACGGCCTGATCACGATTTTTACTTAACGGGTCACCAAGATTACCGTTGCCATCAACCATAATGAGTAAATTTTCAATTCCAAAATCCTGTGAACGCTTGTTCATCTCTTTGGAAAATTTAATATCTGGCTTTCTACCTGGGAAAAAAGCCCCTACATATTCACAGGCTGCAATATCGAGACTGCGAGTAATTTTGGGGAAGTCCAAAGAATCAAGCTTCTTGTAACCCGGGCGACCAAAAAAGCCACGGTGAAGTGAGTATTGAGCTAAAGAGATTTTGAGCTCTGGTTTTGATGAAAAGTTTTTACATGAACTTGCCAAGGCGGCCAATGCGGAACCTGCTATAAAATGACGACGATTAATATTTGAATGACTCATAATGTATCTCCTATTTTTGACTCTATTTTTCTATTCTTTGTAAAGTTAATAGACGAAAGTCAATTAAGCCTTCGCCAGGCTTTTTAAGGGCTTTTAGCTTCAAAAGTCCTTTGCCTTTTTTAAGATTTATGATTCCCATATTTAAAGGCTTAAAATCCTTCACGTAGGAACCTTTTCTTGGGTCATGGTCTTTATTCATTCCTTTCAAGGGTGGATCATGGGCATCAACAACTTTCGCCTCAATGCTTTCCCCTGCAAATGATAATTCCAATACTGAACCCTGATCACCTTTTTTACAGCTGTAGTATACCACGGCTTCGTATTCGCCCTCTGCCTCGACTTCTGCATCCCAGTAAACATAATCATCCATGGATTTCCAATTATGCCAGAAGCTACAATTGGGGTGCTTACTGGATCTTTTGAGTGCTCCCATTGCCTTGGCATCGCGAGCTGGAAGTTGACTAAAGAGCGAATCAGGATGAGTGATGACAAAGGGTCTGTTTTTCTTGAATTCTTTGACAACATCCCTTTTAATTTCCTGCAGCTTGTTTTTCATTTTTTGAGTAATCAAAGGATGCTTTTTACTCACGTCCACCTTTTCTCCTGGATCATTTTCAATGTCGTAGAGCTGCCCATCCTTGTTATAGCGATATTTTTGGCTTCGAATACTCGACCTGGGCCCCCAACTTGCATAGAGGTAGCGTTCATTCATTTGCCCCTTGCCCATCAATTCAGCCTTCATACTGCGGCCATCCAAGGCTTTTTCACTGATTAATTTCACTCCACATAAATCCGCTAAAGTTGGCATTAAGTCAATGACTCCAGAAATTTGCTTCACTTCTCGCTTAGGCTGGATTTTCCCAGGCCATTGAATCACTAATGGAGAGCGAAGTCCGCCTTCGTAAACACTGCCTTTACGACCGCGCATTCCCCCATTCCAGCGATCTCCATTGGGACCATTATCAGACATATAAAGAACGATCGTGTCTTCGCTCAAATTTAAGTCGTCCAATTTCTTTAATAGGCGCCCCACATTATAATCAATATTTTCGCACATGGCTAAGGCGGCTTTGAGATGATTATTGACTTTTACAGGCATTTTGAAATCGACTTTTTTCTCATATTTATCCCACCAACGATTGGGAACCTGCATAGGTGAATGCGGCGTAGCGTATGGTAAATAAAGAAAAAAGGGCTTTTTCTGATTGTCCTCGATAAAGTCCATAGCCTTGTTGGTGAAATCATCGATGATATAGCCTTCCCCCCTGACTATGCGATTATTGTGTTCCAGCATGGGGCTGTAATAATTGCCCCAATGACCTGAACAGAAGCCATAAAATTCATCAAAGCCCCTGGCGTTGGGATGATAAGGATACTGCATACCATTGTGCCATTTTCCAAAGGCGGCTGTTTTATAACCTGAGGCTCTAAACATATCAGCTATCGTTATTTCGTCCGAATCAAGACGTTCACCACCTTCACTGGTTGAATAAACTGAAGCTCTTTGGTGGTAGCGTCCAGTTAGAAATTCAGCCCGTGTGGGCGAACAAACTGATTGGACATAAAAGTATTTGAAATTCGCACCATTTTTAGCTATCGAATCAATATGAGGAGTCGCCATATCTAAATTGCCATTCATACTTAAATCACCCCAGCCCTGATCGTCAGTAAGAATGACTATGACATTGGGTTTTTCCCGCTTAGCATAAGCAGAAAAAACAAAGCACAAGGAAATAATTATAAATGCATTAGCCCTTAAGCATGGCATTTTAGTGTTCCTTCTTTTTGAGTGTATTTAAGTATGCTATAATATCGCGCAAATCACGCTTATTTAAGACCGCTCCAAGTGGTGGCATCGATGATAGTGGATTAGTAACAGATTCAACATCGGCCATGTTGTAAGTCTTATTTTGACCATCGGCCATTTTAAGCACAAGACTTTGCTCATTCTTTGACACTAAAGAAGCCACTAGCGAGTCATCATTTTTCATTTTAACAGTCACATTGCCATAGCCAGGTACAACGTAATTACTTGGAGCTACAATAGATTCAAGTAAATACTCCGGTGTACTGCGCTCAAGACTGGCGACGAAACTTAAGTCCGGTGCAACCACCCCACCTTTATCTTCTATCTTGTGGCAGATGATACACTGACCCAGGCCTTCATTGTAGACCATCTTTCTACCATTGACGGGATCACCGCCATAGAGTGTTGCGGTGTATTCGTGTAGGGGATTATCTTTCTTTAGCAGTTTTTTAAACTGGACGAAAAGACTTTTTACTCCTTTGTGTTTACTCTTTTCACAGGCTTCCATAAGCTCCAATAAACTGGCTTTATCGTAGTTTCCCGCTATGGCTGAACGCACAGCCTGAACCAATATTTTATGAGATCCCTCATAGGGATTTATACTAAGAATACGGTACAATAATTGTAAATCTTTTTGTTCTTCAAAAAGAGTATATAAGCGGTCATTAAACATCTGCATATCCATTTTCGATAAATGAAGTAGTGCTTCTTTGCGCAAGGAAAAATCTTTGTCATCGAGAAGAGTTTCAGTGATTGTTGCTACTGAGGCATCATCACTGGCAATCAATTTTTTATAGAGGTTTATACGTTCACTGGGATCACCATTTGGGTCCATCACCTGAGCGGCCAAAAGATTTTTATCTTTCGCTAAACCGTATTCGATGGAGAGCCCCGTAAAGGTAGCTTTCATAGACTTGGATTTTTCACCATTGATAAGATCAGTTACAATCGCCTTGATTTGTGAAGAGCAATCCACGCGCTTGGAATTAACTGGGCGAATTTGTCCTATAATCGGATCCATGGGGGCTTTTTCCTGCCAGCGTATGAGGTCCTGTAATGCCACCTGACGAATGTGATCAGATAAGTCGGTATTATAGACGATTTTCCTCACACTATCTGCGGCATTAGCATCACCACGACGGTAATTCCACTGCAATACACGTTCTATAAGGGTGTCGCCGATGGTTGATTCACCAGCAGTGAATCGTTGCAGAGCTTGAGGAGCTTTCAACATGGCGAGTTGGTGATTATCCATGCGGTCAATGGCGATTACCGCCTCTTTGAATAGACTATCATCCGCATCCTCTAAGAACTTGATGACGCGCTCATCTCCAAGTCTTGATAATGCCAGGAGAACGACGCAGCGAACTGCTGGTGAAGCATCAGCAATGTACTGGGCAATTAAATCTGCAGAAGATGAGTAGACTAAACCCGCGACTATGGAATGACGCAGGTACACATCTTTATTTTCTTTGGCCAGGGATATAAGTGCCTGAATCGCATTTGCGTTCTTCGCAACTTTTCCCAAAGCCGTAGCAGCATAAAATTGAACGCGTGCATTTTTATCTTTGAGTAGAGTCATGAGGGCCTGCTCCACCTCGCTATCTTTCGACTCACCCAGCACTTTTGCGATTTGCGCACGCACTCGCCAATTGCGATCATCGCAAAACTTTAGGAGTTGTTTATTAAAACTCTTATCTTTGCGGGAAAGTTGTCCAAGCCCCCAAACACTATGGAGTCGAGCCAGTTCATTTTCTGTTTGCTGAAGGCCTTTTACAAAGGCTTTAGCATCTTGTCGCTTAGCTAGTTCAAATTGTGAAAAAAGGCGGACACGCATATCTCTGTGAAACAAGTTCTGATAGAGTTCCTGAGATGAACTGGAAGAAAAACCCTTACGCAAGATCTTACTAGCACTGACTACAGATGCTTTCTTCATGGCTTCAGCATTTTTCAACAAGTAGATGGCCCCTTTTCTACTGCCATCTCTGGGATTAGAAGTGTTGACATAGTCGGCAACAAAAAGTCGACCATCAGTATCGAATTCGGTATCCATAATCAGACCTCCGCCCCAAAATTGTTCATTGGATTTTTTCTTTAATCCTGCTCCATCAGGTTCAAAATCAAAAGCATAAATACCATTTTGATAGGCACTATAAAGGAATTTGTTATCAAGCTTAGTCCCCATCGATTCCCCCGGGTTAAAGGTAATTCCAGCTGAACCACCGGGGATAAAGAAAGCGGAAGGAATCACATAAGCTGCCTGCCCTTCATGCTCTACATCCCAGTCCCCTTCTAATGCCCAGGAATCCAGTGGCTTCGAACCTTTGCGTTCATTGAGTTTTGTAGCTCGGAAAAAAGTCGTCTTGTTTTCGTGACCGGAGTTCCAGCCATAATCACCTAATTCAAGCAAGTAACAAACGCGGGATTGATCTCCTCGACCACGATTGTTATCTACGGTGAATAAATTGCCGTATTGATCAAAAGCTAGATCCTGTGGGTTGCGGTTACCAATAGTAAATTCCTCTAAGTGACTGCCGTCGGGCTCACAACGGAAAATTGCCCCACGCTCACTACTCTTAAGAATTTTCCCTTCTTGCGTTTTTACACTGTAGCCACGATCTCCATTGGAGAAATAAAGTCGCCCGTCTACACCCCATTCAAGGCCGTGCAGGTCGTGGCCGTTTACACCATTGCGAAAGCCAAAGCCAGTAATCATTTTTTCTTTTTTATCATGAATCCCATCATTATCGGAATCCTGTAATTTCCAGATGTGAGGAATATTGGCGTAATACATTTCACCATTGGGGGCCAAGAGAACACTACCGGCATTACCGGCTAAGGCTTCGTTAAAACCTCCCGCATATGTTCGACTACTATCGGCCTGTCCATCACCACTTCTGTCTTCAAGAATGGTAATTAGATCGGAAAACTCAGTAAAATGGCCCGGCTTGAAGCGACCATTTTTTGTCCATTTCTCATAGAGATCCAGACGCCCCTGGAGGGAATTAATTTTGAGTTCATCCAGGAACCAAAGATTGTGTTGGCGACTATCCTCCACTCCACGCTGAAAACGCTGAACTTCTGCTACATATATTCGATTTTGACTATCTATCGCAATGGAAACGGGATTACTGACTTTTTCGCTGTCAGCAAAGATACTTAGTTCAAAACCATCGGGAATGCGAAAGGCTAATTTGGCGCTTTTCGCTTGTCCGTATAAACCATTGCTAAATAAGGATAAAATGCCCAGTGCTAAAATTCTTTTACTAAAAAATAAATTCATTTCTGTTTTTCTAAAAACCTTTTAAATCTTAAATTTTTGTTGCGATAGGCCTTTCAACCAATCCTTAGAATGAAGACCTTAATATTTTATGTGATACGACAATCATAAATAATGATTCGAAATTGATTTAAATACCGCCAAGAATTGCTCGACGACTTTTGCAACTACACTCATTGACAAAGGTATTTCAACACCTCATAAAATTTAAGTTATTGTATAGTAAATGTACCCATATCAGTGAATCTTACTGTAAAGTCAAAAAAACTTCAGTTTTTTTTATGCTAATTAAGCGGTACTACAGTGACACCATCTTCTAGAGTGACAGCGTCATGATCAAGTTCTGTTAAACGCCCTACTCCGGCAGCCTCCACATGGCCATCAACAAACCACACATTGCCCTTGTTATTATGACGAATATGAATGCCTTTACAGTTGGCACCATCTCGATCATCCCAGTAAAAAGTAAAGCGCTGCACTAATTGGCCATTTGTTGGGCTACTGCCATTATTATCCACTTTTACAGAATCTGCAAAAAGGTAAAAATCACTGCTTGAATTCACCTCACTAGGCTTAATGTAAATACCTTTGATTCCATCGTCCTGAATAAAAGTAACTCCTTCACGTGGGTCCCATTTCCTGTCCATGGAACCACCATAAGTCATTTGATATTTGTTATGATTCCAATCGTTTAGCCAGTCACCTGGATAAGGAAAACTCGGACAGGTCATGACATCTTCGTTTATGGGTAAGTATTCATGATTATACATGGCTTCGGGCCACCAATCACCTCCTGCATTTAGGGTGAGGTTGCCTTCATTATCATCGGCATAAAAATACTGGGCATTGCCTATTTGTCTTAGGTTGCTTTTACAAAGGGCTGCTCGACTTTTGTCTCGTGCACTCGCCAATGAAGGGGCTAATAAAGAAACCAGTATTCCTATAACCGTCACAACAACTAATATTTCTATTAAAGTAAACTTCTTATTCATCGCCAATTCACCTCTAATCATAATCCATTTAACTACAATTGTTGCGAAATTTCAAGAGATGACAAAATTGATGTAAGTTTTTATTTTTTAGTGGGATCGATGTTTAAAATCTTCCAATGGTGATCTTCTGGAGCTTTGATAATTTTCATACTGTAATCAAGCCCTTGTGGCGGATTCCAGTAGGACATAGAAAAGTGTCGATTCTTAAAATGCTTGGATTCATACTTCAGTATTTTTTTCAATTTCTGAGTCTTTTCCTGCTTGAGCTTACTCTCTTCCTGACTTTTAAGACTTTTTTTATCCTTCTCTATACTTTCGCGAAGATCCTTTAGGCGCTCTTTCAATTTCTTTAATTTCTCGACATTCTTTTTTGGATTTTCATTGAGTTTGATCGCTTTAAAGTTTAAGTCCGTTTTATCAGAAAAAGTCCCGAGGTGACTTAAAACCTTATCTCCAGGTTTAAAACCGGAATGCAGATGAGATTCATCCCACTGCCACAAGCTAGCTGAATTATTATCTCCATCAATCGACGAAATGTTATTGGCCTGAATAATCACAGGCATAAAAAATAAAAGGCTCAAAGCTAGTGCTCTATTCATAGTATTATCCATTCTATTGGTTTTTATAATCGCGCTAAATCTCAATAATATTATTAGATTTTTTAAAAGATTTAGGGGCTGAATTATTTTCTTGCTTCACAGGATCTGGGACTGATTCAGCTTCTTTCTTTACAGAGGCAGGAGTTGATGGCTTGGTTTTCTTTTTTGTAGGAGTGACTGAGCTAACTTTTCCTTTTACCACATCTTCAATCAAACCATATTTGGTGACATCCTGTGATCCATTCGATTTTATCAGTTTAAGTGAGTGTAAATTGATTTTACCTTTAAACTCCCCTAAGCCTATGACAAAATTCCCAAGCATTGCAGGATCTTTTTTCTCCGAAACCGTGAAAGTACATTTATAAGTTTTTTTTGCAGGATCCCCGTCAAAGCTAACTCTCAAACCAAGACTCTGAGTTTTTAGTTTTTTAGCTAAGATTGGCTTTGAGGCATAATTGACGACTACTTTTCCCGTGCCATTAGCTCTTACTGAAAAATAGAAATCATAAGTTTCGCCCTGCTGCAATTCTTTATCTGTCATGAGTTTCAAAGAACCAGCAGCTGAAGTCTTACTCGTGAACAAAGTCATTCGGTCACCTTCATATACAGGCTTAATATTTGGGTATATTTTATCATTCTTTTTGATACGCCAGCCCGTTTTGGGATCGAAACCCTCAAAGAGATTTTCGGCCTGAAGACTACTCATGCACAGAGCGCTAAAAATTAAAAAACACTTAAAATTCATTTGTTTATCATTGGGTTTAATTTATAGAATTTTGAATAGATCAAGAAATTTAATTAACTTCTGTAATCATACCCTTTTTGGAGATCTTCCCTGTGTGATCAGACTTAACTAATTTGAGATCTTTTAAGTTGAACTGGCCCTTAAATTCCCCCATAGAAACAATGAAACTCGCTACGGCATTTGATTCTTTTTTCTCGACAACTGTGAAGGTACACTTATAGGTTTTCCATTGCGGAGCTGCACTAAAGCTCGCTCTTAAGCCTAAGGGTTGAATTTTACCCTTAGGGGGACGAGCTGCATATCCCACATAGATAGTACCTTCTCCTTTAGCCTGTGCGTTAAAGGAGAAGTCATAAGTCTGCCCTTGCTGCAACTCTTTTTCGGTAGAAATCCTAAAATAATAGCTTTCTGAACTGTGTTTAGTAACAAAGCCAATTGCCCCCTTTTTGTAAGTGGGTTTAATTTTCTCGTACTCATTAGTTTTCTTTATTTTCCAGTCTTTTTTGACATCAAAATCGGCAAATAGATTTTCCGCCTGAAGAGCCCCACCGCAGATAAAACAGAGTAATAAAAATAACTTAGACATGTTGATTTCCTTTTTTTAATTGACATAAGCGACCAGCTAGTGAACTAGCCGCCCTTTCCACGAGCAGACAAGTAAAATCCGCCCGTATGGCAGTACGGCAGTACTTATTTACTTTGAAACTCTTTACTTTTCACCAGGCTATGAATGAAGTCAGAAACCTGATAGTTTTTCTTCTCTGCTGAGGCGATAATTCTGTCAGCTAGCTCCTGGTCCGTAAAGGCATAGGATCTGCCTAAGCCGTAACCAATGATTGCTTCAGTGAAGTTGCGAGCAAAATCTGCCTTTCTATCGTGGATGCGGTCACGCATCTCAAGGAAATCAGCAAACTTAGGACCCTTGTGGAATTTACCGGAAGGGTCGATTTCCCAGGTCATCGCTTTTTGCCCTTTAGCGTGGAAATGTTCTTCTGTGCGCCACTTACCCGAGGCACTGAAGTTCTCCATGCCAAAGCCAATGGGGTCAATCTTACGGTGACAGCTCGCACATTGAGGCTCCTCCTGGTGAGCAATCAAACGCTCACGTGTAGTAAGAGGCTTATCTGCCAAACGTGAAATCTGCGGAACATTGGCCGGTGCCGGCGGTGGTGGCTGATGAAGAAGGTGGCGCAGAACCCAGGCTCCACGTTCAACCGGGCTGGATTCCAGACCATCACTGCCCATGGCACTGATAGCAGCTGTACCCAATAGGCCACCACGAGGTGAATTGCTAGGTAGTTTGACTTTGCGGAATTCGTCGCCTTCTACACCTTCTAAACCATAATAAGTACCAAGCAGACCATTGATCATGACATAGTCACTTTTGATTAAATTAGCGAGCTTACCACCTTCCTTACCTCTGAGCAGATGAGCGAAAGACTCGTAAACTTCCTGACGAGCGGCAGCACGGGTACTGTCGTCAAAATCCCTGTGTAGGGCGACATTGAACTGGAAGAAGTCAAGGCGCTTCATATCGAGCCATTGGTGCACTAAGCCAGCAACAAATTTATCGGCACGAGGGTCGGCAATAAGGCGATCTACCTGCTGGGCTAAAATTTGCGGGTCACGCAATTTTTTCTCTTCAACGAGTTTTAGCAATTCTTCATCCGGTGGGCTACTCCAAAGGAAGTAGGATAAACGCACGGCCAATTCGCGATCATTTAAAGCACGACGTGACTCATCCTGTCCTGGTTCATTGAGGTAGATAAAACCTGGTGAAGCCAAAATGATACTCATAGGCTCAGCTAGTGAAGGCTTTAGCTTCCTCCAATTTACGCGCAATTGTTCCTTATTTCTTCTTTCATCATCATAAATTTCCATGAGCTGATCGATGTATTTTTTCGAGGGCTCACGACCGCGCATTGCGGCCTTCGCAAATGCAGTCAAAAACTTGCGAACATGCTTAAATTCAGTCATAGCCGTATGACTATTTGTAGAGGAAATAACAGGATGCGATTTTAAAGTTTTATCCAGAGTTGTTTCTTTTTGAGCAATGGGTCCTTCTATTTCAATCCAGTCAACCCAGATTGAAGCAGGTATGCCATAACCATTGTTTTTCTTACTTGCCTCATAAAATTTTCTTAGAGCCGCAGGCTTACTTGGCTGACGCTCCTGAATAGCAAATTCATGAGACGTGCTGCTTGAAATATTAATTTCTGTTTCAATGAGATTGGGCTTCTCTATACTACCTGAAACATGGTGAGTACTAATAACGTCAGTAAGACCCGAACGCAAATGGTTCGTTCTCTGTGGGTGGCCCAGTTGAATAAAATGGCGGAAGTCTTCCGATCCTTCAACGACACCAGCTTTGATACGCACTTTATACTTACCCGGTCTAAGAGTTCCTTCCGGTGGCTTAATCAAAATGCGATTCGTTCCCCATACATTCTTCAAGTAGGTTCCTCGATCATTATGAGGTAAATCCAGATAGTGTTTAAAGTAAGTATAGGATCTATTTTTTACGACGTTGCCAAAAGTAGCTCGCCTGTGATCGCGGAAGCCATACTTATTGGGGTCTGGCATTCCTACAAGCTTGATTGCTTGTCGATAAAACTCTATGTTACCGGGAACGAGCTTGGGGTCTTCTTTTTTTAGTTCCTCTAATATTTTTTTGTTTTCAGGTAAAGCGGCAACTTTATCTACTTCTGCTATCCAGGCTTTATAGTTGAGGTAAATATCATCCATTTCCTCTATCTCATTATATAAGAAGGGATTTACCGTTTCCTCAGGCTCAACACGAAAGACCATGGGACTTGTAAAGACCTTATTCTCACGAAGTTTAAAGGCCTCTAAAACGGCTGCTTTACCCAATTTTAAGTACTGCTCAAATTGATCACTTGATAGGAACTGAGTGGAGCCCGAAGTATCATAATCACCTCCGCCACCATCCTCTGGGAGGCCTTTTACATCCACAGTTACTCCTAGGAGCTCCTGCATCGTGTTCTGATATTCACGACGATTGAGGCGACGCATGGTGATTTTTCCACCTGAATCAGAAAGTACTTCACGAGCTTTAACCATAGTGAGTGCAAGTTCATCCAGGAACTCAGCCTTTTCGTCATTTTTAGGCTGCTTTTTATCTTCTGGTGGCATTTCCCCAGAGTTCATAACATTGAGGACTTTTTGCCAGGTCTCAGCTTGCTCAATGGTCTTGATATTAAAATCCAGGTCTTCGAGATTGATTTTACCTTCCTGCTTTTCTTCATCGTGGCAATTGAGGCAGTAATTGGCAAGGAAATCGAAGTTTTTCTCGGCTAAAATAGCTTGAGGTGGTGCAGCCTGCGTACTTAAACCAATAAATAAGCAGGAAAGTGCCGTACTTAATTTTTTCATGCCATGAGCTCCTTAATCGTTCCGCTACTATCGCCGTGACTATTGACCTTCACTCCAGAGGCCTGCAGCATGCTTAGCCATACATTGTTAAGTGGAGTATCTTTTTTAGCCGCAATATGCTGACCGAGTTTGAGATTTTTATTGCCGCCGGCAATTAATGTCGGGCAGTTATCCAAATGGTGAATTGAACGGATATTAGAACCAAAAGCTAATAAGGTGTGATCAAAAAGACTTGATCCATCGGGTTCTTTCACTGCTTTAAGTTTATCCATAAGGCCAGCGAGAAGCTTAGAATGCGCCAAGTCGCGCTGTTGAGAGGCTTCCTCACGATCACCTGGAGAGTAATGACTCACATTGTGAGAACTTATTTCATAGCCAAGGCTGTTTAATAAAGCTTGTCCTGGGAGACGATAAGTCAGCACACGCGTATTATCGGTTTGAATAGCGGCCACCATGAGGTCGTACATGACTTTGATTTCATCTACACCCTCTAGACCAACCTTAGGCTCCGTGAGTGGCGCTGCTGTTTTTGGGACATCGAGCCACTTCTCATCTTTGGCGAGACGAGTTTCAATATCGCGAATCCCCTGGAAGTACTCGTCCAATTTATCTGTATCGCCTTTACTGAGCCCGCGCTGTACGCGCTTTGCATCCGTCAGTACGGCATCGAGAACACTGCGTTTCTTGGCTATAGCTTTCTGTCTTTCGGGTAAAGGCAAAGTATCATCTGAAAAGAGCGCATGAAAAAGTTTATCGGCACTATCCAAGCCCGCCACGGGCTTCCCCTGCTCATCCCATGCTAAGGAAAGACCTGGACCATGTCCTTCATTATTAGCGCGTTTACTATCTATCTGGATTGATGAAAAGCGCGTCTCCTGCCCAAATTGACGAGCCGCCACCTGGTCCGCAGATATCGTATTATTAAATTTTTGCCCTGGTACCGCATAACGATTAGCACCTGTTAGCCAGAAAGTACTGCCCCAATGTGCTTCATTAGAAAACTGATGCTGACAACCCTGTATAATTGCCATTTCTTTCTTATGACGTTCTAGCGGTTTGAGTCCCTTAGATAATTTATAATCGGAACCCGTGTCACTAATATTGGGAAACCATGTTTTATTAGTCACACCAAAACCGATACTCATAAAAAGTAGACGTTTAGGGGGCGTACCTGGCTTTTTAATACGGCTAGAAGGTGAGCTATCGTAAGCAATTGACTCCAGGGCTGGCAAAGTGATCATAGCACCCGCACCTCGTAAAAAATGACGACGATTGATATTTGTCTTCATGTGTAATTCCTATTTTATTCATATTTTTCCTACAATTATCTTGAGTTCATTAAATGTGACAAAAAGGACTTAAATTTTTAAATTTTATGGGGTACAATTTATGTATAGATATTTACCTGAGGCGCAAGGCATTATTTAAAGATCGCTGCCTTGGAGAATTAATAATCCTCAATCTTGAATTTAAATCGGCATTCTGAGTATGATTAGCGGTTTCCGCATGGGAATGAGACGCAGTTTTATTCCGCACGCTAAAGCGTGGACGACAAACCTTGAGCGTAGCGGTCTTTCAGCGTAGCGGTCTTTCAGCGTAGCGGTCTTTCAGCGTAGCGGTCTTTCAGCGCAGCGATCTTTCAGCGCGTCAGCTCGGTCTTTCTCACATCGGCGCTATGCGCTCTGAGCCCACATCAGTTGTGTAGACAACGTGATTATTAAAGCTTTTTAAGATGAGGCTACTTTTGAGCTCGGCGTATTCAGGGTCATCCCAGAGATTATCAAATTCCCAGGGATCCTTTTCCAAATCGTAGAGCTCACCTAGATTCTTGTCGTGGTAAATAGAGATCTTATGATTGCCCTCGCGATACATGGTCGCGAAGGAACCATCGCCACCGGTAAAGTTCATGTCCAGAGCGTCAAAATATTCACAGCGAACAGCATCTCGAATATGTTTGCCATCACAATCGCCTTTAAGAATCGGCATCAGTGACTGACCTTGGAAGTACTCAGGTTGATCAACACCAGCCACATCCAAAAGTGTTGCTGACATATCAAAGAGTTCAACGAGTCCATCTGCCACAAGATCTGATTTAAATTTAGCTGGGTAGCTTATGATGAGAGGAACTTTAACTAAGCCTTCGTAAAAACGGCAGCCCTTCCACATCAAACCGTGATCACCCAAGGTCTCACCGTGATCCGAAGTAAAAACAATAAGAGTGTTTTCTCTCTCGCCGATTTCCTCCAAATGATTGAGCAATCTCTCAAGCTGATCATCAATTTGAGAGATCATGGCATAATAATTAGCCTGGGCTTGATGAGCATCATGCCCTTCAGGAGTTTTGATTTCTCCCTGGAAATCACAAACTGAGAGCTTTTCCTGTTGAGCTAAATCACTCTCACGAAAATAGGGTCCAGGCATGTCTTCTGCACTGAACTGACTGGCATACTCCTGCGGGGGAACGAAAGGAGGATGCGGATCGTAGATATTGATATTGAGCATCCAAGGTTGATCAGCATCGCGTTTACCGTCAATAAAATCGATAGCCATATCAGTGGACCATTTTGTCTGGTGCAAATGCGGGCGTACGCGTTCAGGTGAGTTCCTCATTTCATCTAGGTCCCCCCCCTGCTTTGTCACCCAATCGGCATAATCGTGACCACTCTCCCAATCATCGCGTGGAGCGTGAGAAAACTTCCAGAAAGAAAAGCCATCATCAAGTCTTGGCTCGGTTCTATGGCCAGAACTCAAGAGGTGAAATTTACCAATCATACCACAATCATAACCGCTGTCCGCAATCATCTTGGAAATTAAGGGTGGATGATTAAAAGTATCGTTACCATTGCGGGTATTATGAGCCCTGGAAGGATAGAGACCAGTCATGAAGCTAGAACGACTGGGTGTGCATATTGGGCTTTGGCAGTAGGTGTTTACAAAACTAACGCCCTCTTTAACGAGTTGGTCAATA
Organism: Lentisphaera marina; assembly: GCF_028745505.1. Taxonomy (GTDB): domain Bacteria; phylum Verrucomicrobiota; class Lentisphaeria; order Lentisphaerales; family Lentisphaeraceae; genus Lentisphaera; species Lentisphaera marina. The sequence continues at coordinate 2,125,598 of NZ_JAQZZL010000001.1, forward strand.
GTTGGAGTTCGAACGTATTTATTACCGAGAGCTGCGATGGTATCGAAACGCTGTTGGTCAGTGCAATACCAGAGAATGTTTGGACGTTTTTTAGACATTTTCATCTTTCTTCATTTGTTTAATAAAAGGGACAACAAGCATAGCAATTGTCAATAAGAATAGAGTACAGGCTATGGGCTGCTTAAAAATGGGCATAAAACTGCCATTGTGACTCATCAAAGCCGTACCGAGATTCTCTTCTGCCATGGGCCAAAGAACAAAACCAATGATAAAGGGAGCGAGTGGAATCTTGAGCTTTCTCATAGCCAGGCCAACGAGACAGAAAAAAAGCATGACCCAAACGTCGAACATGCGATTAGACAAACCATAGGAACCAATTACACAAAAGACAAGAATCGCCGGTATGAGGTAAGTTTTGGAGATCTTGGCGAGTTTGGAGAGCCATCCTACACTCAGAACCATCAAACCAATCATCATGATATTAGAAATCAGCATTGCTCCGGTTAAAGACCATACGTCGTCAGGGTGGCTGGTCATGAGTAATGGGCCAGGCTGAAGGCCGTGAATCACCATGCCGCCCAAAAGAATGGCATCGACCACACTACCAGGGATACCCATAGCTAATAAGGGAATAAGCGCCCCACCGACAGTTGCGTTGTTCGCAGATTCAGAGGCCACAATGCCCTCCTCACTACCTTTACCGAATTTCTCTGGCTCCTTGGATGATTTTTTAGCCAGAGTATAAGCCGTCACAGACCCCACATTGGCACCAATACCGGGAAGTACACCAATCCAGGTTCCCAACAGTGAAGACCTAAAAATATTGACGCCATACTTTTTCCAATCGGCCAGCGACATCCACATGCCCGTGGGCTTAGCTGTAATTTCTTTGATCTCTCCATCTGTTTTTTTAAGCATAATCACCACTTCGGAAACCGCATAAAGACCAATCATAACAGGAAGCAGTTTGAAGCCGTCATTCATTTCTGCATAGCCAAAAGTCAAACGTGATTCTCCACTTGAAGGAGAAAACCCCGGCATGGAAAATAACATGCCAATAAAGCCCGACAGCAGCCCCATGAGCATGGATTTTCCCACAAGGGCAATCAAAGCCATGGCCATCATAATGAGCGCAAAGAAATCATAGGGTCCGAGGTGGTGTGCGAATTTCGCAACTGGTGCAGCAAGAGTCGCAAGAAAGATCCAGGAAATGAGCCCACCCATCCCTGATGCACATATGCCAAGTCCTAAAGCCCTGCCTGGATTGCCACTGGCCGCCAAGGGGTAGCCATCTAAGGTGGTCATTATAGAAGATGGCGTACCGGGCATTTTTAAGAGAGTTGCTGTGATGAGTCCACCACTGACAGAACCCACATACATGGCAATAAGTAAAGCTAAGGCATCGGTTCCATCCATAGCGAAAGTAAGTGGTAAACTTAGAGCAATGAGCATGGCACCGGTTAATCCGGGTATGGCTCCCACTACAATTCCCAGCCATGTGCCCAGGGCCAACAGCAGTAAAGTTGAAGGAGAAAAAAGGTATTGGAGAACTTCTGTATTCATAATATTATCCTGGTAAATCCACGACTAAGACGCGTGTAAAAAGAAAAAAGAGGCCGAAAGACAGCACTAAAGAAAAGAATGCGAGAGGCAGGTATGCAGGTTTTTCTTTGCGGGTAATGATCAGTCCTAAGACAAAGACATAAGCACTGCTGACGAGTGGGTAGGAAAGTGAAGTGAGTGATAAAATACTCACGTAAATTGCGCTCAGCGCAAAAACTTTAATGGAAGTGAAATTCCAAATGCGCTCACTTGAACGTGAATTGGATTTTTGTAGAAAAGCTAAAACACTGAAGAAGGCGACAAAACCAAAAATCCATCTCTCAAAACGGGGAAGTACATCAATTTTACGCATGGAGACTTCACTAATGGTTTTTTCACGCTCCACGAGCTCGGCACTCAAGTCCTGTCCTTTTAGGGTAGTGTCTTTAATCCAATTGCTCTTCATGAAACCCTGCATGTCCTGAGAAGCCATGGCTTTTTCAATCACTTCTGCCATTTTGTTGCGAATTGCCTCAGGCGTGCCTTTGGGCATCCACCAAAAATTCATTATGGAAGAATTGAGTTCGAAGCCCTGCTCAGCTGAAGTCGGTAGTTCCGGCAAGGCCGCCTGACGTTCATTGGAAAAAACGGCCAGAGCTTTGAGTCCACCATCTTTGTAGCGCAGGTATTCGTCGATTGAAAAGACACTCATATCAACATGGCCACCCATAATCGCTCCATAGCGCTCTGCACCGCCACCGTACTGTACGAAATTAAACATGGCACCTTTATCCGTCTTCTCTAAAATAAGCCCAGCAAAATGACTTGGGGCACCTATGTTGGCAGCGAAATTTAAAGCATTGGGGGACTTCTTAGCTTCAGCCATAAGATCTTTTAATGATTCAAAGTGTGAATCACTTTTTACTGCAATAACATTTGGGCTCATTCCAGTTGCTGCAACGGCTTCAAAAGCCTCAGGTCCATAAGCAGCCTTGCCAGCGTGCTTTGCAGTAAGAATCCCTTCGTGAAGCATCAGCATAGTGTAGCCATCCGGACGTGCATTACGCACTCGACGGCTGCCAATTGTCCCACCGGCTCCACCCACATTAATCACAACGAGAGGCTGAGATAATAAATTATCTTTTTTAATAACGCGGATCAATTGGCGTGTAAAAGTATCACTACTGCCACCCGCCCCGAAAGGCACGATAACTTTTACTGGTCTTTGAGGCCAGTTTTCAGCATTATCGGCACTTAAATTGAAGCATGCAAATAAAGCACTCAAACAAAAGATCTGACGCCATAATTTAGGCGATTTTGAAATTGGAAATTTTTGTATCATCCCTGCCCTCGTCCATTAAACCGAGAACTTTGATTTGAATCATAATACATTTTAGCAAAGCCTATTTAATTATAATAATTAAACAAGGATTGTCGTAAAAAATTAAAAACTTACAAAATAATTAAAAAAAATACAACTTATTAAAAAGTGGACTAAACCCGCAGAAATTTAAGCCTGTTCTGGCGCTATAAACAAAAAGGCATGTGAAACATGGGTTTCACATGCCTTATAGAACTCTTAACTTGGCTTCGAACTATACTTATCGTCTCACACGCTGACTTAATATTCATAGAGAAATAGAGCCACTAAATAAGCTTAATTGACTCCATTATAAAAACCTTTAAAGGCTACTTTTGTTTAAAAGCTTCACTACTCACCAAAGCGGCAATGAAGCTGCTCACTTGATAATCATTTTCTTTTGCGCTTGCCAGAACTTTATTAACCAAATCCTCATCTGTAAAACCGAAAGGACGTCCCAGTGCGTATTCGATAAGATGCTCAGTAAAACCTTTTGCAAAGTCCGCTTCGCGCTTCGCTATGATCTCGCGCAATTCAAAGTAATTGGCAAATTGCGGCCCTTTGTGAAGCGCTCCAGAAGTATCAATTTTATGACCATCTTTGGATTTTCTTTTATACTTCCCGTGCTTGATGGCAAATTCCTTATCGCGCCACTTACCAATGGGGTCAAAATTCTCTAAACCAAAACCGATAGGGTCAATTTTGCGGTGACAACTGGCACATTGAGGTTCAGCCTGATGAGCTAAAAGTTTTTGACGCGTAGTGAGATTTGCCCCTTTCACATCAGAAAGTTGCGGTACATTTGCAGGTGCCGGTGGTGGTGGCTCATTGAGCAAATGACGCAGAACCCAGGCTCCGCGTTCCACGGGACTACTTTCTATGCCGTCACTACCCATGGCATTGATCGCGGCCATACCCAACAAACCACCTCGCGATGAACCTTGGGGTAAGCTAACTTTGCGATATTCATTGCCCGTTACACCTTCAATACCATAGAATGAAGCCATCAATGGATTGATAATCACATAGTCACTATTGAGAAGCTTAGCAATTTGTCCTTCATTTTTATGGCGCATGAGGTAGGCAAAACTCTCGTAAACTTCTTTACGTGAAGCCTCGCGTGTTGCCTCGTCGAATTCACTGTAAACGGTGGTGTCGAACTGAAAAAAGTCGAGGCGTTCCATATCCAGCCACTGATGGAGAAAGCCGGAGACAAACTTGTCTGCACGTGGATCTGCAATCAGTCGTGCAACCTGCTTATTTAATACTTCGGGATTACTGAGTTGCTTTTTTGCTGCTAGGCTCATGAGCTCACGATCCGGAGGTGAACTCCAAAGAAAATAAGCCAGACGAATCGCCAACTCGCGGTCATTGAGTTTACGACGTCCCTCTTCAACACTTGGCTCGTTGAGGTAAAGAAAACCAGGAGACGCTAAAATGATGCTCAATGGCTCACGTATCGCTACATCAAAGGCATCGCCTGCGGCACGATTTTTTTCGAATAATTTGACCAAAGCATAGAAATAGTCTTTGCCAGGTTTCTGACCGCGAAAGGCCTTGTAGATAAAGCGTAAGAAAATCTTTTTAACACGATCAGATTCAGATACGCCCTCTTGCGCCTCAAGCCACCAATCCATATATTTTGAGCTCTCTTCTTTGTGAGGACCGACTAACTCAAGCCAATCAACCCAAATAGCAGGTGGAATGCCGTAGCCATTTTTCTTTCTTTCGATAATATGTATTCCCCAGGCAGCTTTGAGGTTGTCGTTGTGCTGCTTCTCCTGAACGGCAAATTGTTTGGTAGTATTCATGCCTATTTCAATAGGCACTTCAATAATCTCAGGAGAATCCATGGTGCCATTGACATGACTTGTTGCAATGGGGGCTCCAGAAAGAAGACCTCTTTGCTGACCTGTTTCAACTTGGGGGTGACCAATATCAATAAAACGCCTTTCCGCAGGAGCATCATCAAGAGCTGCCGCACGAATTCTCAAAGTATATTTACCGGGCTGCAAGTTTTTTGACCCGATATCAATGCGTCCAATTCCATGCGCCTTCGCTAAATACAAACCGCTATCTCGTTGAGGCAAAGATGCAAAATGTTTATAAAGAGCTAAGTTGGCACGATCAATTGCAGGGTGAGCGCTAGACGCCGCCTGAGCATCTTTAAACCCATAGTCCTTGGCATTGGGAGCCCCCTTTAATAAGTTGGCACTTGAGTAAAGTGTCCTTGCATTAGCTTTCTTCTTACCTAGAATCTTATCAACGATCTCTTTATTCTGTGGATCTTTAGCTGCCTTATCCACACCAACTTGCCATTTTCTGAATTGCTCCTGGCGATATGTAGCGCCTTTAATCAATTTATCTGCTTGTGGATTATAGACTTTCTCTGGCTCAACGCGATAAACTTTACTTGCTGAATTTGACTGACGAGCAAACATTTCATCAATGGCTAAACGACCTAATTTTAAATACTCTTTAAACTGATCACTGGAAATAAATAGTGAAGAACCCACCGTATCAAAGCGCCCGGCACTTTCGTCTGTGGGAAGTAGCTCCACATCAACAGTCGTACCAGTTAAAGCCTTGATTGTATTTTGATACTCACGGCGATTGAGTCGACTCATAGTGATATTTCCACCTGAATCAGACAAGGCTTTACGCGCAACAACCATGGTCTTTGACAAGTCATCCAAAAAGTCTGCTTTTTCTTGATTATTCGGCTGCTTTTTATCTTCAGGCGGCATTTCACCTGCATTGATACTGTGAAGCACTTTTTGCCAGGTTTCGGCATCTTTGAGGTTTTGAATATTAAAGTCCAGATCCTCGAGATTCACCTTGCCCTCCTGTTTTTCCTCGCCATGGCAATTGAGGCAGTAGTTAGCCAAGAAGTCAAAGTTTTTTTCAGGAAGAACAGCTTTGTCAGCCTGAAGGCTGAAGGCACCCATCAGGCTTAAATAAGAGATAAATTTCTTCATGCCTGAAGTTCCTTAATAAGTCCCGTACTATCTCCATGACTAGCGGCCTTAATGCCCATACCCTGAAGTAAGGTGAGCCAGACATTGCACAGTGGCGTATGCTCAGGAAGAACCAGGTTTTGCCCAAGTTTTAGATTGGACCCACGACCCGTAATGATTGTTGGCACATTATCGATATAGTGGATACTTCTTGTTCCGCCGCCAAAAACAACTGTGGTATTATCAAATAAACTGGAGCCATTGGCCTCTTTAGTTCTTTTTAGCTGATCAATCAAACCCGCCAGTAAAGCCGTGTTGGCCTGATCTCTTTTTTGTGAGGCCTCCATGCGTACCCCGGGTGCATAATGACTCAGGGTGTGGGGATTCATACCTATATCCAAACTTTTTAAAAGGCTTCCGACAGGAAGTCGATAAGTGATAGCTCGAGTACAGTCGGTCTGCAGTGCGGCGTTCATCAGCTTATACATCATTTCGATTTCATCCTTACCTTGCAGCCCGGGCTTCGGTTCTGAGATGGGTGCCTGGACTTTGGGGATATCGAGCCAGGCTTCGTCCTTGCTCAATTGGGTCTCTATATCGCGAATGCCTGTAAAGTATTCATCTAATTTATCCTGATCGTCTTTAGAAAGACCACGTTGCACGCGCTTGGCATCCATTAAAACTGTATCTAAAACACTTCGGTTGTGGCGTATAGCTTCCTGACGCTGCTCCAAAGGTGTGTCATCAGCCGAGAAAAGTTTATGAAAAAGCTGAAGTGGGTCTTTCATACCGCCGATGGGTTTACCTTTCTCGTCCCAGGATAAAGAGAGTCCCGGTCCGTGACCCCCATTTTTATCGTCAGAGCTCACCAAGGGCAAAGATGTAAAACGTGTCGCATGGCCTAGCTGCTGAGCTATGACCTGATCAAGGGAAATACTATTGGCCATATTTTGACCCGGAATGGCATAACGGTTTGCTCCCGTGAGCCAATTGGTACTGCCATTATGGGGACCGTAATGATGTTCATGACGACAGCCTTGAACGACAGTAAAATCTGATTTGTGCTTTGCCAGGGGCTTTAAACCGGCAGGAAGTTTATAATCTGCACCCTTCTGTGCTTGGTCGGGATACCAGCTTTCCTGGGTGACACCAAAACCCATACTAATAAAGATGGCTCGCTTAGGAGGGCTCGTTGCTTTCGACTTTGAACTGCCAAAAGCTTTAAAATTCATTGACGCCAGACTTGGCAAAGCAATTGCTGCACCTGAACCACGTAAAAAATTGCGACGATTGATTTGTGATCTCATCTATTCAGTAACCTGTTTTTAATAAATTATTATTAGCTCGCCCAATACTCAAGAGTTAGACCACTAATTATTCTCGCCCCATAATTATCGCAAATACTGAATATATGACAGATTTATAATTTTATTTTCATTTTTTTGTGGAATAACTTCAAAAGGAAATCAACTTGAAGCTCCGCATTCCACTCACGAATTAGCTGGGAGCTCCCCATTCCAATGCGGAAAAGCACAGATCACGTATTGAGGATTTGAAAACACTGAGAGAAACATATTACAACTAAGAAAGACTCCTTCTGCAGCGAATGAAAGAGCGATCTGCAGCGTAGCGATCTCATAACTTTGAATCTGGGAGCAGCAAATGAAAGCAATTATGCATTGCTAATCAAAAATCACTCGCAACCATATTGACGCTTGTGGGTAGGTCTATGCCCTGCTCTTTGTCACGACGAACTTTCCACACGAGTTTTTTATCGCGGTCTACTTCAAACATGGGATAAGCACTATTATATGCCGCTACAATTATGTTGCCGTTGTCTCTTACCACAAAACCTCCCACATATTTCAGGCCCAATGTCGGGACATCTTCGGGAGTTAAAGACCAGCTAAGTTCATCCTTCTTATTAATTTCAATTAAGCTAGAACCATAACCCGTGCCAATAAGCACATTTCCGCCTCTTCGCACTTATCTGTAAAAGTTCACAAAATCTGCCGAGTTTTTAGATTAGGCAAATCAAATATTTTGAGTATGAGATATTCTTCATCTCGGTAACCATATGCCTGCCTTGTTAACCAGCCGATTTTATTATTAAATCCTTCCATAATGGCCGACGTTATTTTTGTTTTCCAAAAAGCTAAAATCCCCGTGGCATGCTTGCGGATTGTTTTTGCCATAGAAATTAGTTCAGGAACTTCACTGCAGTCAGCTTTTTCACACCAATATTGCAATGCATTTTCAACGAAAACCAAATCTTTGATACGATAAATCCTTCTCAACGCTTCTTTTAAAGCGTATGTAATACCCAGCTCTGAAAACAAGCTGCAACATTGTTTTATTTCAGCTTGAGCGGTTTCTTCAAGGTCTTCATTATTTCTGTTAAACTTCCATCTCAGGCCTTTGATTTCACCCCTGTCTTCATCTTCCAGTTCTCTGGAAATTCTTCTTCGAACTTTATTCAGCCTCTCATTCATAAGTTTGATGACATGAAAGTGATCATAAACAATTATAGAATGAGGTAAATTAGCCTTAATCCATGCTGTAAAAGATGGAGCTAGATCCACAGCGACAAACTCAATGTTCGCTTTACTGGATTTTAGTTTTTTCATAAAACCATCTAGGCACTCCCCCTTTTTTCCTTTGCCTACAAATAACGTAGCCCCACTTTTTAGATCTCGGACAATTGTCAAATAGCCTTTGTCGCCAATTCGTTTTCCCATATGGATTTCATCGATACCAATAGAACTGATATGTTTCAACGGGACTTTACTGTATTTCTTACTCAGATATGTTTTTTCAACCGCTTTAACTGTATGCCAATTTAGCTTGAAATATTTAGCTAAACTTTGAATACACATGTGCGCTCGTAGCTCTATGATATGCCTTTCTAATACTTTTGTGATTCTACTTTTAGAACTTGAAATGAACGAAAGCTTCTCCATTAAATATGAATCACAATCATGACAACGGACTCTATGCATTTGTACACAAAACAAAGTCTTTTTTGTGCCCACGGGTAATGATTTTATAAAACGAATACCTGTGGCAGTTGCGGTCACATCGGCACTGTTGCATTTGGAACAGTTAAAGGTCTTTTTTTTCGACATATATGAATAATCAGTTCATTGCCTTTGTATTCAAAGCGCTTGTGCTCGTATCCAATAATTCCGTGTGTATGTTGATGTAGACTGCTTGACATGTTTTCTCCTTTTTGTAGTAATTAAAGAGAGATGTGCAAGCAGTTTTTTGTATTTGAAACCTTTGGTTTCTGCCCGCTGGCGAAGCATTACGCCAGTAAAGCAACTGAAGATCAAATCTTTATCCGTATAAATAACGAGCTTGCGAGTGGCTTTATGCCGGAGCAAAGGTTTGAACGAAGGCGGTAGTTTTACAGATTTCTACGAAGAACCACATTTCCGTTTTCTAGAAGCTTTACACCATGTATTCTTTGTACTTTTATAGGTAAATCAATTTTTTTTAAATTGATAGTTCTCTCAGTGCCCCCTTTGCATTGAGGATATAAATTTTATTTTGAGCACAGGCGGAAATGATATAGCCACCATCTGCAAGCTTTCGAACTGTTTTCATCTGCAAACGCCCCTCACCGCGAAGGAAAGATATTTTTATCATCCTTTTAATTTTCCCCTCATAACTTAATTCCAATAAAAATTTATTGACTCCAATCAACATCTCTCCATTATCAAGCGGCTGACAGGAATGAATTTCCAAGGGTCTAATTTTGGGCTCAAAGTAAATTTTTCGAGTATTCGTTTTATCATATTTCCATACCCCAAGTGAACCACAAATAATTGTACTTTCATCTGTTTACCACACCTCCTGACACTTGCCATATGAGGCCCATTGCTTAGTTATTTCCCCCTCTTGTATAAGCTTTCCCTGCTCTTTTAAATGTTCGGTAACGATCATTTTGGGTATATTATCCGAGTTCATCTCTGATCCATCAGCAGATAAAAATCCCAAATCAACTGCAAAAGCCAGCTGGGTCGACAACAATAATAATACTGCACTAATACACTTCATTTTATCACTCTCTGTTATTTTAGTTTTGAGCGAAGAAGTACCACACAACTAAGCTCATCAAAACCTTCACTAGTCTTTTATAGTAGAGAAATTACAAAGAAATGACTGATAGATGACTTCTATTGACGTAAATCCCAGATCATTATAAATTAGAACGATTTAATACAAAAATTGACTGATTTTTTTATTGATCTTTAGTGAGTCATTAAGTTAATGAATTAGAATCACACTCAAACATTCTTCCGCGTCGGAACGCGGAGCTCCCAGCTTATAAAGTTATAAGATCGCTTCGCTACAGATCGTTCGCAAAGCTCACTACAGATCGCTCATTTCATTCGCTGCAGACTCAATAATTATCCATCTTCAATTCACTAAATTATCAGAAAAAATAAGCCGATTAACCATTTGAACTCCCAGGCATTGCCATACGAGCAGATACACTTTATCCACAACTTTATTCCGCGTTGGAACGCGGAGCTCCCAGCCTCTTTCAAATCACCAAATAGATTTCACCCTTTGCTTTATTCCGCGTCGGAACGCGGAGCTCCCAGCCTCTTTCAGATCCACAAATCCTCAATTAAAGACTATTGATTTTTACACTAAGCTTTATTTTTGGGATGGACGTTTCCAGTTGACTTTATTGGCTTTTGAAAGATAGCTCGTCATGGCCTTGTGCAACTCGCTAAATTTCTCTGGGAATTCTTTACTCAGATCCTTTTTTTCAAATGGGTCACTCTTCAGATTAAAGAGTTCGTACTTTGAGTTTTGAGTATTTTTTACCAACTTCCAATCCCCCATTCTCAAGGCGTGTTTTTTATATCTTTGAAGCCAGGTATAAAACTTTTTACGATTTTTATATTCTGGCTGATTTCCATGAAGAAGTTCAGTTAAGAATGATTTGCCATCCATATACCCTGAATAATCAATTTGGCTAGCCGCAATTAATGACGGCATAAAATCCATCGTCATTGCCTCAAAAGTTGAGATAGTACCCTGTTTAATTTGATCCGGCCAAGTGACAGAAGTACAAACGCGCAATCCACCCTCGTACATGTTAGTTTTATCGGCACGCAGTTCACCATTATCTGCACCAAAGCGGAGCTTGCCGCCATTATCTGAAGTAAAAACGATAAGAGTATTTTTTGCGAGTCCAAGCTTTTCCAAAGAATCCAGGACTCGTCCTATTGAATAATCCATGTGTTCGATTAAACCGCCCAGGAGTGCCCTTGTTTCAGTTGCTTTGGGATTTCTTTTTTTAAAGCGCTCATAATAATCTTTAGGTGGATGAATGGGGTCATGCGGTGCGTTGTATGAAAGGAACTGAAAGAAAGGTCGTGAGTCATCTTTGGCTTGCTTTATATCTGCAATGGCCCAATCACTAAATAAATCTGTTGCGTGAGTTCCCTTGGTGACGACGCGCTCATTATTTTTGTACATATACTCATTGCCGTGTCGAGTATGCTCCCAATAATCATCCATCATATCTCCCAGGAAACCGTGAAAAACTTCAAAGCCTCGCTCATTCGGAGTATTTGGAGATTTAAGTCCTAAATGCCACTTGCCAATAAGACTGGTTCGGTAACCATTCTTCTTAAAAACATCGGCAATAGTCGTGGCTTCGGGGTCAAGAAAGCCCCAATTTCCGGAGTCAGGAGTTCTTACAACACCGGGAACCCCAACTAAATCCTGATTGCGGCCGGTCAAGAAGGCTGCTCTAGAAGGTGAGCACACGCAGCTATTTGCAGTGAATTTTGTAAAGCGCATCCCCTCTTTCATCAATTGATCAATACGCGGAGTCTGGATATCAGGCGAGCCATAAATAGATAGGTCGCGATAACCGAGATCATCAACCATAATAAAAAGGATATTGGGCTTTTCTGCTGAGACCGTAAAAGGGCCAATACTAAGGCATAGTGAAAGGAAAATGAGGATACGATTCATTGAGATATACTTTTGTTTTATTTACGAGATTGTACTGAAAGAAGGTGATCTTATTGAAAGCTTGATTTTTTATTTGTTATCATTGGAAGAAGATTAAATCTCTGTTAGGCTAATTACCGATTGCCGTGTGAACTAAATATGTTTTGAAGAGGTCCACAGTCATCACAACTTCATGGGTTTGTTCAAAATGCTTTGTAAGCCTAAGTTGATAAAAACGAATATTCTAGTAAGAAGAAAGTTTTAAAGCTTAGTGTAAGTCCCATTACCAAATTGAATAGCTGTAATTTGTCCATTTGAATCAACTCTTACATGTAATTGATGTTTCTTATAAGGACAATCTTCTTGTGTCCAAAGCTCGCCTTCAACTAATTTTAATGACCACTGAAAATTAGCTGAATTCCTCCAAAAAAGTTGTCCATTGGTTTGAACGATTTCAACTTCATGCCATTTATTCTCGATTGGGATACGATGGTACTCACCAACAAGCTTCTGCAAATCTGTTTTCCTAAGCTTTAGGAATTTAGGAGCCTTAATTCCTTCGTAAAGTTCTGGTGTTGCATTTATGAGTCTCTTACTAATAGACTCGTAATAATAATCAGGTTCATAAATACCTTTAAAATCTTGAGGCCATGTCTCCCTAGAAAACCAGGAATGACCCGTTTTTTCTAAATTAAACCTAGGCCATTTCTTATATATATGATGCATAAATTCGTGCTGAAACCATTGTGGTTGATACGCCCGAATTTCTACAGTTGTATATTCACCTTTCCCTAAGTGCACAGGTTTTCTCGTAAACCACGCATCATCAGATAAAAAAAGCGCCTGCCCTTTATATTGTGTCATTCCACCAGTAATGAAATGACGCTTAAAGCCTGAGCCATCTCCTGGAACTCCCGAAGGAGCTATAACCCACCACATGTCTGTCGAATCCTTAAGTTCCTCGGGTACTTGGTCAATCATTTGTCGCGCTTTAGGATAGCTTGTTATTATCTTACCATTATCATTATTCATTACTTGCGTTCCCTCACTCAAAAGATGAACCTTTAAATTAACTTCTTTAGCTTTAGTAATGACCTTTAACCAATGCCTAAAAATTTTTGTTGAGGTGTGTAGAACTTTATAGTCATCGGCGAGTATCTCTGGGGATACTTTTAAATTAACATTTTCAATTTCTAAATTAGGTAAAGTAACACGTTGCACCTTAGCATGTGGCGCAATTACTGCAGTAATTTGCAATGAGCCTTTAGTTTTATTATCCAAACTTTTTAAAGTCACTATTTGTTGAATCATGCGCAAAGAGGCGTAACAACTGGGAGTACCTATATGTACTCCACGAAAATTTATCTTCTGCCATTTGGGACTTGAAATGGGTAACTCAGTAAATATTTTCTCAACTCTTAATCCAGCTGACTCGTAATCTCCTGCTTCTATGTCATCCTCGGCATAAAGCAATGCCTTTAAAGATCTTTTATAGAAGTCAGGAAATTCTGACTCTCCTCCATTTTCTTTGAAAAAATGTTCAAGTTGAGAATCTGTCAGCGCATACAGGTGCTGAGCTCGATTGCCATTAGCAAATAAGTTGACCATATGTAAACAAGCTAATGTAAAAACGAAGTATCTCATAATAATACATTCCTAAACTAAATATTAACCATTAATGGTGAGACTTGCAAACCATTAAATTTCCACAACAAATCTTTATCACTTAAACTTTTCTAGAGTGACTAACAAGTAAAATTACCTAACTTTAAATGGGGGTCTATTCTGATCCATTTCATCTTCCCATGCCTGTAATTTGCCTTTCATTTCGCTGACGATTTGGGGATGTTGATAGAATAGATTTTCGTTTTCTGCAATGTCTTTTTCCAAATTAAAAAGCATCTCGCAATTGACATCCAGAATGTATTTCCATCTGCCCATGCGAACGGCTTTTTGCCTTCTGGCTTTACTATTGGAGCGCCAAAACAAAATTCGCTCAACGGTATTATTTTTATCTGTCATCATGGGGAGAAGATTAATTCCATCGTAGGACTTCTCATTGATCCCCGCGAGAGCTAAAAATGTTTTGGACAGGTCCATGGTGATGGCAATTTGGTCACTGACTACACCTTTACCAATTTTTTCAGGCCAATGCATAATACATGGTACTCTTATACCACCCTCAAACAGAGTAGTCTTGCGGTGAAAAAGCGGTGCATTATTCGAGAAATGGGCGCCACCATTATCACTGCTGACCACAAATAAAGTCTTGTGAAAAATCTTCTTTTCTTTCAGCTTGGCAATAATCATTTCTACGCCCTTGTCGACTTCTTCAACCATGGAGATATAATCAGCTCTATTACCACCATTTAAGTTGGCTTTGGTGATTTGTTTAGGCTTTTTGTCTGCTGTCTGATAGGGACTGTGAACTGCCATGTGAGGCACATACATAAAGAAAGGTTTGTCCGCATGTCGATCAATAAAGTCTACGGCACGCTCGTTGATATTCGTGGTCAAATATCCGAAGTCCTTAATCACCTTTGTCCCTTCGCGCAGGGTGTAGCTATCGTCATAGTACTTGTATGTATAATAATCACAGTGTCCTAAGAGTGGCCCGTAATATTCATCAAAACCATGATGGACGGGATTAAACTTATCTTGTGATCCAAGGTGCCACTTACCAAAAGCACCTGTCTTATAACCGGCTTTTTTCAGCAATTTAGGCAGATGATTTTTTTCAGGTAAAAGCCCTATTCCATGAATGTTCGCTACTGCTTCGTATTGACCGTTTTTGAGTTGAAAATTTGTACCACCATAGCCTAGAGCCCATTCAAAACCCGAACGCTGCTGCCAGCGACCAGTGATAAAAGCGCAGCGCGTTGGTGAACACACGGGTGCATTGGCATAAAAGTTTGTAAACTTAAGCCCATTTTTAGCCAGCTCATTAATGCCAGGAGTTTTAATATCTTTCGCCCCATAGGGCTCACTATCGGCATAGCCAAAGTCATCTATTATCACAAAAACGATATTGGGTAAGTCTTTATTCTGGGCATTTAAGCTCATGCAAAAGATCGCTAAAAAAGAGCTTAGAATGAGTGTGTATCTATTCTTAAAATCCATGATTTTCCTAAAATTATGTGGGTCGCTTCGGCACCGCATTATATGTATTCTGTTTTATTTTTCTATAATCGTCGTCAAAGTCTACAGAATGACTAATATTTCGTTTTAGGCCTGAGTTTTTGAAAATTTAAAGCACTACAAATCACAGGGATGACATAGAAGCTCTTGTACCCGTATATTGTAAGAAGAGCCTAATCTAAAAGAAAAGAACTCTTCGAGTGAAGAGTTCTTAAAGTTAAAATTTTGTGATTTTCCCAGAGCCATGAACCGATGAATTGATCTCTGGCGTTCCTTTGTACATTAGGTCGCCGCTGCCATTTATATTTACATTTAAATGATCGCTTGTGTGAGTATAAATTTTTCCAGAACCATTAATGACAGCCGTGTGTGATTTAGTTAAAAGGTCTTTAGTCAGTATATCTCCAGAGCCATTGATAAATGATAAGAGTTCATTCGTTCTACCGCTAATATTTATATCCCCGGAGCCATTAATCATCGATTTAAACTTTTCGGTATTGAGACCTATTATATTGATATTACCCGAGCCCTTAACTTCGGCCATGGAAATTTTTGGAACAGTAATTTCAATCTTAATTTTGTTGTGATGGATGAGTTTTTCTGAACAAGATATTTTAAGTTTTTGGTCATTTATTTCTGTTTTAATCGCAGGTAAAATATTATCATCTGCAGTAATAGTCAGAGAGGGCTCATCTTTAAAACTTACTGCAACATCAGCACTAAAATTGAGTTGGATTTGATCGAAGTTTTTTATGTCCCGAGACTCAGTTATAAACCTCCCTGAGCCTTTAATAAATGAATCATCATCTAAATCAAGTCTCTTTCCGTTTACCCTAATATCGCCTCCATTAATCGTGATGATTCGAACACCCTTGGCCCCTGTATCATCATCTACATTAATCTGTTTACCATTAACTATTACTTTAGCCGTTTTTTCAGGCTTACAGCCCCAGAGAAGCAAGGTGGTAAACAGCAAGGTAATTAGAGCTTTATTCATAGGCTTAACTATATTTTATTTTAATACTTTTGAACTATCAGCTTTAATTTGAGCTACACCATTCTCATCAACAATGATTTTGACATCTCCCGTAAATTGCACAGTACGCCCATCCTCAGTTTCGAAAATAGCCTTTTTAGCTTCTATTTCACCTGTCCATTGACCGTCACTTGAAAGTTGACCTTTTTTTTCACCATCAAATTTAATGACTCCGTTTTTAAGATTTAAAACCTTGGCACTTTCTTCCCATGATTTTAAAATTTTTGTAATATCAGCTTTAATTTGAGCTACACCATTCTCATCAACAGTGATTTTGACATCTCCCGTAAATTGCATAGTACGACCATCCTCACTTTCGAAAATAGCCTTTTTAGCTTCTATTTCACCTGTCCATTGACCGTCACTTGAAAGTTGACCTTTTCTTTCACCATCAAATTTAATGACTCCGTTTTTAAGATTTAAAACCTTGGCCTTGTCTTCCCATGCATGATGTGAGGAAGCTGATGAGGTGAATATGAATAAAAATAAGCAGATTAGGTATTTCATGTATCTATTTCCATTGACTCATTGATTAAAAAACTGATGTAGAGAATTTGATGAAGCTTATTCAGAAAATTCTCTTTTTATACAATTGTTTTAAAAATCCATAAGGTGACAAAAAGGTCGAAAGATTTGTGGACTCCTTTTTCAAATATAAAAGCAACAGCTATTTATTTTGAATCCCCGCAGGATAAACACTTGGTTTGGGGTCGCCGTAAGGCAGTAGGTAACGCGGATCGGGCTTCACTCCCTCTGGAGTAGGCTCAAGAGCCCACGAAAACACTTCTGCCGCATCAGATGCCGCTTTATTAAGACGCGGCAAGGATGCTGACCACTGATCCAGTTCCTTACGCAATTTCGCCGCGATTTCAGGCTTTGACTTAGCATAATTAATCAACTCATAAGGGTCTTCAGCCAAGTTAAACAAGAGCTCCTGTTTATTCGAACGCCACAACTTCCAATCCCCCATACGCACCACCTGAGTCTGCCAGAATTCCCAGAACATGGGCTTAGGTCGATCAATTTCATCACTTTGGCCAGTCAAGCGCGGCATCAAATCAACACCATCAAATTCTTCGGGAATTTCACCTCCACCGAGCTTAAGACTTGTGGCGGTTAAATCCAGCGTCGTCACCATTTCATTAATCACTGTGCCCGGCACTAGTTTTCCCTTCCAATAAGCGAACATGGGCACTCTTATCCCGCCTTCAAATAAACTACCTTTTTCACCGCGCATGGGCACGTTATCCGATCCATTCCAGCTTCCCTTTTTACCTGACTCTCCTCCAGGTAATCCAGGGCCACTACGTCCGAACTTAACCGATCCGCCATTGTCACTGGCGAAAAGCACAAGAGTATTTTCTTCGAGGCCACGCTCACGCAGCTTTGCCACTATGCCACCTACCGCATCGTCAATTGATTTTACGAGAGCAAGCCCCATGCGTCTGCGGTCGTCCCGCCAGTCATCGTAATGAGGGTAATCCAGTTTGGGAAAATTTTTATAATAAGGGTCTTTTTTATTGATCAAAGGTATGTGCGGTCCGTAAAGCGAAAGGTAGAGAAAGAAAGGCTTCTTTTGAGTCTGACTAAAATCGATAAAAGATTCACCATATTTACCCTGGAGAATGACGCGGTTGGCAACTCCATCCGGTAAACCTTTTTGTGGCTTAGGTTTTATACTTTTACCATCAAGAGAAAGATTGCTTAATCCACTTGTCATGGTTCCATTCCAGTAGTAATCAAAACCTCGATTTTGAGGGGAATGATTTTTAGATGAACCTTTTGAAAGATGCCATTTACCAGAAATCCCGGTCAAATAACCAAGCTCCTTCATACGCTCAGCAATAGTGGGCAAGGGCTGTCCAGCTTTATCGGTTCCTTTGGCATAAATTCGCGGCAAGTTATTCTGACCTTCGCCCGCATCAGTACTATTATGTGGAAAGCCAAATTCGTTTTGAATACGTCCAGTCATTAATCCGGCACGTGAAGGCTGACATTGGGGTGCTGTACTGTAACCGGCAGTCATTAAGGCGCCATTACGAGCTAGATTATCCATGTTTGGTGTGTCAACATATTTATCTACACCATAGATTCCCAGGTCAGTGTAACCATGATCATCTGTATAGATTAAAATGATATTGGGTCGATTTGCGGAGTCCGCACTATTTTTTATTTGATTATTTGGCTTTTGATCAGCTAAAGCCGACATGGCGAAAGCTAGAAATGTCAGTGTTTTCATCATATGAATTATTCTCCCAAACACGGCTAATTAAAAATCTATTTCTTTGATATATATAAGTAGAATTAGGCTAATATTACTCAAAATGACAGCAAACTTATTAATTGTTTTTAAATTATAAGATCGCTTCGCTGCAGATCGTTCGCAAAGCTCACTGCAGATCACTCATTTCATTCGCTGCAGATTCAAAAATTTTTAATGTCATCTTCGTAAGGCACTCCGCGTCGGAATGCGGAAGCTTCCAGCTAGTCCTTAATTAGAATGTCGGCTCCTAGCAACCCTCTCATTTTCAAGGCACTTTTTTAATGAAGGGGGCCTTAAAGAAGCATAGCCCTGTGCTTTTTGTTTTACGTCTGTAGATGGAGTCCTTGGCGCAAATGTACATATATTTAAAATCTGAGCACGCAAAAACTATGCTGTTAAGCGGTTTTCCTAGCGGATTTGAAATAAGTCCTAAACTTAAACCGTTTGTGGCGAACACCTGAATACCGACGTCAGATGTTACATAGTAGCGACCATAGGCATCTGTCGCCATACCATCCCCCCTGGATGCTGCTAAAGGTGCTGCTGCTTTCAAGGACATATGAGGACGTTCATAAGTTAAGTCGCCATTCTTTGCTATCTGGTAGGAATAAGCTTTTTCACCGCGATGATCCGAAACAAGTAGTACACTTTGATCAGTGGAGAGACTGATTCCATTGGGACGCTCAGCGTTTGTCTCAAAACGTTTAACTTTTCCCTCTGGTGAAATAGCCACTATTTTCTGCTTGCTTGTCTCTGTTACATAAACCCATCCAGCATGAGTGACCACGAGGTCATTAGGCATGATACCTTCGGCAAGGACAGTCAGCTTGCCTGCTTTATCAATCTTAACTATTCGCTTAAAATCACCTCCTTGACAGGCGTACAGGATTCCCTTAGGCCCAAATTGCATACCACTGATTCTTTCTACACCTGTAGCATAGGCAGATATTTCCCCCTCCGGACTGACTTTATAAACACTATCTCCGCCTTTAACATCGGAAAAATAAAAATTTCCTTGCTCATCAACACAGGCAGCATCAGTATGTTCATAGCCTTCTGCAATGGGTTCCCACTTATCTTTATCATCAAAGAGAATTTTTGAAAAAGGTACATTATTTCTATAACCATAAATGGGTGCTTGCCAGTCTTTGGGAAGTTTGCCTTGAGGGCGTACACCGTATGCAGTAGCAGGTATGGGATGATCTTTGGCTTGCAGTAAAGGAAGGTTTTCAGGAAGTTGTTTTAAGTAAAAATCTTTAAATTGGATCTTCATCGCGGGGCCAACATGTACCTGCACAGCCAGAACTCCCTTCAAGCTTCGACCTGCTTCATCCAAGTCGATCAAATCTGCGGTTTTATGTCCATTGATCCAGTGCTGATAATGATTACCTTTAACGAGAACTCTGTAGTCATGCCATTGGTCAGGAGCAAACTCTTTGACAGGCATCTGTGCTACAACCCAAGGCTGCCCCTGCCGATCAATGATAACTTTCTCTCCTGTGCGAGATAGAATTTTTCGACCGCGTTCTTCATAAAGCATGCCATTATAATTCGGATTCTTGACCAGTACATCACATTGGTAACCAGATACTATATCCGGGCCGATATCCGGTCGTAATATCCCCCTGTATTGTATGCCGGAATTCCCTGCGGCAGTCACCTTAACTTTGACACGAATTTCAAAATTACTGATGGTCGAAGCTTTCCAGGTGATAAAGCGATTCATCTTTAAGCTTCCATCCGTCACTCCTGTAAGAGCACCGTCTTCTACTGACCAGTATTTTGAATCTCCGGACCATCCACTGAGACTTTTGCCATCGAAGATTTTCTGGAACCCGTCACTGTCACTTTGTGCGAACAAAGGATTTGACGCTAAGCTGATCATCAAGGCTAATAATAATTTTTTCATCATGCTTCCTACAACTTTTAATGGAATCTCAGTCTGTGTTTTTATCTGCCCAATCATCCCAAAGACAGCTATTCTCTAGATCTACTTCTTTCTTATCTAAAAAAGAATTAGTATGAAATCACTCAAAATGACAGCAAACTTATTAATTGTTTATAATTGGTTCTTATAAAGTTATAAGATCGCTTCGCTGCAGATCTTACATAGTAGCGATCATAGGGACTCTTTGAGTTTCAACCGGCTTCATAGTAGACGATCAAACCTGCCGTTTTAAGTTTACGATCCAATGCTTATGATTAGCTGTTCCGAAAAATCTCAAGTTATTCTAATGGACTTGCCTCTTTACCCGAAATAAAAACCTTTCCGTCTTTAATCATGAGATCCGCATTATCTGGAATTTTACCATAGTCCAGACCATCAACAATTACATTATTGCCTTTGATTTTCATCATGGATTCACCTATAAGCAAAATATTATTTTTATATTTCCCCTTCGTACTTATATGAATCCCTCCGTCTAATGAAGACGATTTTATAGCGACAGAGCTAGAGTCTTTCTTGAACCAGTTTTTTTTTGACAACTTTAGTGATTATAAAACTCACACAAAAAATGATGACCAAATTAAGGATAAAGTTAGCATCTATGAAGATGAATTTGGTTTTACTTTTGTTCATTTACTTCTACTTCAGAGGCTTCAATAGTTTTTAGTGCAAATTCAGCCGCCGATTTTGCATGGACATATGACTCATGTTTAGCCGCATTTTGGAGATAATTAATAGCCCTTTTATCATTTAACCAACCAAGAACTCTATAAGCTTCCTTTCTGAAGTTACGATCCTTAGATGATTTAGCGATATTGATTATTTGAGGAACGGCACTTTTTGCGTTAATTAAGCCTAATGTAATTAGAACATCATTTTTATTAGGTTCATTCCTGCTATGGTATGGTGCTGATGATAATAACAATATTAATTCCTGAATATTAGGATCGCTACTTTCTAGAGTAGATGTTTTTTCTAGGGTAGAAACCCTATCTTCTAAATTACTTACTTTTGTTGAATGACAGCCTGTAAATACAGTTAAACTGATGAGGGCATGTAGTAGCTTTGTTTTCATAATATTTCCTGTTTTATTTTTTACCCAACGCTGAGAGTGAGCTGTACCTGTTGTGATGGAAAATGAATCACATTTTCCATGAACTAAGGTAACAGTTCGATCTCTTGTATCGGTACTTACTGCTGTTTATATGTTATTATTGCTGATTTAGATTTAATTTTAGATTTAAATCCTGAAATTGATAATTCATATTTTTTTGGTTTATTCATAAAAATATTTTTATATGTTTTTGGGTCTGTGATATCAATAATAATATTTGGCTTTTGATATGTAACCTGAACATTATTACTACGAATTACTTCTGCACCGTCTTGATCTCTTTTCCATACAGATGCTTGCCCGTCCTCTAAGAGTTTAATAATTGATGAAGTTCTTTCTTCATCTCCTGGATACTTGAACTTCGAGAACCCAAAATCGTAATTATTAATTCTTATTTGACAGTCATATTCGAGGTGGTTATCTTCAGTTGTTTTTTTATTCCATGTAATTAAATCAGTATGTTCGATAGGAATAATAAATTTAGCAGAGTTATTAGTTACAAGTGATGTCATTGTATTGGTATTTGCTAAAGCACGTATGATTTTTTCATCTTGCGTAGAGTGCTTATCACTTGATGTACAAGATGAAAGAAATAATGTTGAACAAAGCATTGATAATATGATTAATTTTATCATGGGATTTTTTCCTTTTTATATTTTTTACACTGAAATATTAAGATTATTTTCAAACCCAAATTCTTAGCTAGCACTAAGGGTGAACTTTAAAACCTTCATCCATAATTGTCATCAATTATTTAATGATGACAGCCTCTAAGTTTTTTAACAATATTTTTTTTTGGAAGCATCATTATCTCTTTGTGTAATCAGAAGATTCATCAACAATATGCGTAATAAAAAATATCTTTATCATCTTGTTAACAATGAGTTTATATAACAAAAAACTCCCCCTTAAAACTCAGAATTTTGCTTTTTATGCACACCTAGCACTTTCGTGCCAGGCTGTATTATATCGTCCCTTTGGGACTCTAATTGAATGGCGAAGACATAGAATAGGAACACTACAATTATAACTTACTGAAATAATCATTTGAATCGAACGCCTTTTAGGGAATAGACTTGGCTTTCTTTGGTTTCTTTTTCTTAGACTTTTTTCTTGGCTGTACTATTGAATAAATCGCATCCTCAGACTCAAGTTTACGTTTAAGACGATCTAGCTTTTCAGGATACTGCTTTGCCAAATTCTTGGTTTCTCCCCTATCCTCTTTAAGGTTATAGAGCTCCCATTCACCCGTGCCACCATCTTCTAGAAATCGCCCGACCTTCAAAGGTGAAATCACTTTCCAATCCCCTTCGCGAATAGCATTACCCAAAAGGATATCTTTTTGAACAGATGCCGATCCCGGATTGTAGATATAGAATTCACGCGCGGTTTCGCTTTTACCGCAGATAAAATCAAGTTGATTAACACCATCAATCAGGCGGTCGTCAGGAATCTTCGCCCCCGTCAATGCCGCAAAAGTTGGCAGTAAATCGATGGTGGCCATGAGACCATCATTAGTTTTTCCAGCAGCAATTTTCCCGGGCCAGCGCATGATACAGGGGACGCGGATGCCACCTTCATAAATGGATGCTTTGCCATCGCGAAAGGGGCCGGCGTCACCCCAAAAAATTGAATTAGCTGGGTGTCCCTTTTTGTTTTCATAATACTTTGGCTGATTCCATGGTCCATTATCGGTCGTATAGATAATGAGTGTGTTATCTTTCACACCAAGCTGATCAAGTGTATCAAGCAAACGCCCCGTTTCGTAATCAAATTCTTCGACAACAGCTCGATAAAGGTTATCACCCGTTTTTTCTTTAAATTTCGGTGAGGCATCGATAATTGTATGCATCATGGTATGAGAGAGGTAGAGCAGAAAAGGCTTTTTAGAATCGCGCTTATTCTTGAGAAAATCAATGGCTTTATCAGTGTAAAGCCGCGTGATCCCCGCCATGTCTTCTGTTTCACCCATGAGCTCGTTATTTTCATGCAGTTTCATTTTTCCACTATCATTGGCCCCAAGACCTCCATAATAATAATCAAAGCCCTGAGCAACGGGCATTCGGTCGATGATAGCTCTGCGATTAGAAACGTCCCACTTACCAACGCAAGCCGTTTGATAACCGGCCTCTTTCAGCATTTCAGCAAAAGTGATTTCAGAAGCGGGCATTGACCAGCCTTTACTGCGAGCGGGATAACGTCCCGTCAAAATAGCTGAACGCGAAGGTCCACAAACGGGCTGAGCATAAAAAGAAGTGAACTTTGTCCCCTCTTTTGCGAGTTTATCGAGTACTGGTGTCTGATTTTCTTTACTTCCAAAACAGCCCAAATCGGCATAGCCCTGATCATCGGTAAAAATGATGAGGATATTGGGTTTTTGAGCAGCACTAAGGGAGCTCAACACGAAAGTCCCCAGTAATAACAGTCGATTTAATAGCGTGTTCATTTTTTCTTCCCTTTCTTTGAAGACTTTAATTTTGGAATAACATAGCTTTCTAACAAAGATTTCATTTCTTTAACCAGCTCTGGATGTTCATTGTACAAATTTTTTGTTTGAGTTAAATCATTTTCGAGATCATAGAGCTGTGCGGGTGGTGCATCCGCTTTGATCTTACCGTTTTCGATGTCACTATTTTTGTAAGCTGCATAGCTGATCGCAGCCGCTCCTCCAAAGGCCTGTCCACCGCGCTTGGCGACGGTAAAACCACCACTTCCTTGACCACTTATATAAATCCACTTTCCTTTTCGAATAGCGAGACGACCACGCTTAAATGGGGACAGTACGATATGATCTCTGACTTGTTGCTGTGGTTCTCCGGTAAAAACAGACAAAATACTCTTACTGTCGATGGCTTGATTACTATCAATTTTCACACCGGTAATTTCGGCAAAAGTTGCAATCATGTCGACATTACAAAGAAGTTGATCTGATGTGCTGTCTGCTTGGATTTTTCCTGGCCATTTAGCGATAAAGGGAACGCGATGTCCCCCTTCCCAAGCACCAAATTTAAAACCCAGTAAATCTCCATTGATACGATGGCCTGCATCCCAAGCCTTTTGTCCGCCGATATTAAACATCCCACCATTGTCACTCGTGAAAATCACTAGAGTATTACCGGCAAGGCCCTGACTTTCAAGAGTCTTCATAACTTCACCTACAATCCAATCAAGTTCGTGAATGAAGTCACCATACAGGCCACAATCACTGCTACCTTGAAAGCGCGGTGCTGGTGTAAAGGGGTGGTGGATGTTCGTTGTAGAAAAGTATAGAAAGAAGGGCTTTTCTTTGCTTTGTTGCTTAATCCAATCCAGTGCTTTATTTGTCAGATGAGTGCCGACTTGATAATCGTTATATAGCTCATGAGCAGCATCCGCTCCACCAAAATGATCCGTCCCAATCTTCTCAAAAATCCTTTGAGTTTTAGCCTTTTTTCCACGAACAAAAGGGTCGTCTGGAAGCAAACCAACAACATGATGATTCTCTACATAAACAAAAGGCGGGTGACTGTTTACAACTGGAACGCCGTAATAATAATCAAAGCCAAGTTCCAAGGGACCCGGTTTTAATTCGCCGTTCCAATTTGGTTTTTTTTGTCCGAATCCAAGATGCCATTTACCAATACAAGCGGTGGCATATCCAGATTTTTTCAATAAGCTTGCCAGCGTTTCTTGTTTTGTATCGATAATCAGTCCACTATTAAGCATTACTGGGCTATATAAGTTTTTTCTATGAGGGTATTCGCCTGTTAGTAGTGCATAACGGGATGGTGTACACACTGCTGAAGCAGAATGAGCGTCGGTAAAACGCTTGCCTTGACTAGCCAATTTATCGATATTTAGCGTTCTTACTTTTGTTGCACCATAAGAACCCAAATCACCATAACCGAGGTCATCGGCAAAAATAAATACAATATTTGGATGTTTGGAACTCGTTTTTTTAGGGCTCATCTCATTCAAAGTTGAAACCGGTACTTTTGCCGGTGTTGAAGGGGACTGTGCCCAGCACACAGACAGCAAGAAATAAACAGGTGTAATGAATATCTTTTTTATGATTAACTCCTAAATAAATTTTATACTTTAACAATTTTCAGTTTTATCATCTCTGTTCCTAAAAGATGTAGAACTTATTTTTTTGCAGATATCCTGTCCATGATTCCCTTCAAGTTATTAAAAATAGCTTTTTCACTTTCAGGTAAGCCCTCATAATCCACTATTTCTGTCGAAAAATGACTGGTGAATTTCTGATAAGTATAGCTTCCTTTAATTCTATCCAAGTATACGCCGTAGTCCAAATTGCGTACCCATGTATGTTTTTCCCTATTAAGAGAATTGTACCATATATGTACATAATCTTTTGTACGTTTTCCTTTACCCGACAAGACAGGCCAAAAGCTCACTCCGTCACCAGGATAATTATTGGGTAATGGTGCCCCCGCTAATTCACACAAAGTTGGCATGAAATCAGAAAATTCCACTAACTCTTTTTCCTGGACAGCAGGAGCTATTTTACCAGGCCAGTTAATGATCAGCGGAACTCTGGTACCGGTATCAGCGACTTTACCTTTGCCCCCTTCAATTACTTTTCCGTTCCACTTGGTTATAATTGGCTTATCAGTACCATTATCACCAGTAAAAATGATCAGGGTATTTTCTCGCAATCCTAACTTGTCGAGTTTGGCTACAATCTTACCCACCATTTTATCGGTATACTGCACCATATCACCAAAGTGTTTCTTAAGTAAATCATATTCTCCAGGACCTTTATATATTGGTGATCCAAGTGACTTTGGATCCCAAGTAGTTGAATCTGGCGTCGCATCAAAAGGACAATGGGGAAGGATCATCGGATAGTAAACAAAAAAAGGTTTTTCTTTGTTAGTTTCTATAAAATCACAAATAAAGTCAGCACATACATCCGGACCATATTCACCATTATTATGATCAACTGCTTTACCGTTGATTTCTAACTGTGGATTGGGGTAACGAGAATCAAACTGCGTTCCTTTGCGCACCCGACCACGAAAATGCTGCCAAAGACAAGATTGATCAAAGCCAAAGCTCTGTGGAGCATCCGTTTTTCTACCCAACTGCCATTTACCGGCAATCGCCGTAGTATACCCGACTTCTTTGAGTTGGTTCGCAAAGGTTCGTTGAGAACGTTCAAGAACACCAAATCTCACATAATTTCGTATGTTATAAAGCCCAGTCATAATTTTAACTCGTGATGGCGTACACAGGGGGTTAGAAAAACATTGTTCAAAGCGCATTCCGCTTGCCCCCAGCTTATCGAGTTCCGGAGTTTTATAATCTTCACTGCCGTTGGCACCCACACATTCATAACCCATATCATCAGCTAAAATCAGAATGATATTGGGTTTTTGTGCAGCACTTAAAGAGCCTAAGACGAAAGTACTCAATAAGACTAGCTTTCTCGTAAATTTATTCATGGCTTCTACTTTTTCTTACCTTTGTTCTTAGTCATAGTTTTGTTGGCAGTCACCCCGTATTGCTTCAATAATTTATTCAGGTGCGAGGCCATGGCATCGGCTCGCTCGGGGAAATCATTAATTAGGTTCTGCTTCTGAAAGGGATCATCCTTTAAGTTATAGAGCTGTTTTGGAAGTTCCCCCTTTTTCGCCGGGACCCAGCCTCCATCCCCCGCTCCAGGAATATAAACCCAATCACCTTGTCGCAATGATGTATGCGAGCGTTTATGGGGCTGAATAATCAACTCACTACGAGCTGAAGTAGCGTCTTTTCCCAACAATAATGGCAGCTGATTAAAACCATCTCTGGCTTCGTGCGGAGCTAATTTCTGTCCTGTGATAGCCGCAAAAGTCGGCAAGAGATCCAGATTGGCAATCAGAGCATCGGAAGTTTTTCCCGCTGGAATTTTGTTAGGCCAGGAAGCAATAAAGGGTACGCGATGACCAGCCTCCCAAGCGCCGAATTTTCTGCCCTTAAGTTTTCCGTTGGGCTTATGTCCCAACTGATCTAAGACATCGCCTTGGTCTTTACCCTTAATAATTGCGCCATTATCGCTGGTGAAAATAAAAATGGTATTCTCTAAAGCCCCAAAACGCTCAACAGCTGAAATAATCTGACCAACCGACCAATCCAGTTCTTCGACAAAATCACCACGAAGTCCGCATTCACTTTTCCCGTGAAAGTATGGATGTGGGGTAATCGGCAGATGAACATTGTGACTCGCATAATAAAGGAAAAAAGGCTTGTTCTGCTGATTCATCCAGGTCAACGCCTTCTGAGTTAACTTCTCTCCAATAAGTTCGTCAACATAGAGGTCATGAGCTGCCTTGCCGCCAATAAGACTCACCATACCACGATGCGGACTCGTATGCTTACCCTCGTAACTCTTACCGTAAGTTTTTCCTCCCCGCTCATATATCAAGGGATCATTTGGATCTAAAGCAAGAATCCGGCGGTTCTCCATGTACACAAAAGGCGGATGTGAATTAACTACAGGCAAACCGAAAAAGTAATCAAAACCGAGTTCAAGAGGCCCCGGCTTCAGCTCCTTATTCCAATCTGGCTTGGGCTTATCACCAAAACCGAGGTGCCACTTGCCGACACAAGCAGTGGCGTAGCCTTTGCGCTTAAGAAGACTCGCAATCGTTGTTTTTTTCGTGTCGATGATAAGACGGTCTGCACAAAATACGGGACTGTAGTTGTTAATACGAAGCGGATATTCACCCGTGAGCAAGGCATAACGTGAGGGCGTGCAGGTTGCCGAAGTCGAATGCCCATCAGTGAACAATGTTCCCGTTTGTGCGAGTCGATCGATATTCGGCGTTTTAATTTTTGTCGCGCCATAAGAGCTCAAATCTCCGTAACCCAAATCGTCAGCATAAATCAACACTATATTTGGGTATTCGGAATGAGTTGTTTTGGGCCGCATTTCGTTTAAAACCGAAAGTGGTGCTTCTGCTGATTTCGACTGAGTCTGAGCTAAGCACAGAGATAAACAGGTAAAAGTCTGTAGAATTAATAGTTTTGTCATAATAATCCCTTTTAAAATTCTATGCACATTAGTGGCTGTTTAAACAAGTGCCGTCGGAACTTTGTTTATTTGATTTTAAACTCATAGTTGATATAATAACTCCTCAATATGGACATTTTGCAGTACTATTTCCTCATCCCCCCGTCAACACAGCTACTCGACCTCCAACCCCTTAAGTCGCCACGGGAGCTTTCTTAGGATCTTTTCTACCGGAAGACTTGGGCTTCTTGCCTTGAGATTTTTTGTTTTTCTTCTTCGATTCTGGACGTTTTCCAATCACACTTGGATCAAACTGCTTGAGATCAAAATCCGGATTGCGAACCGGAGTTACGCCATTTGCCTCAGTCAAATAAGCTTCAATTAAATTATCAAGTCTTTTCAGTAACTCAGGATTAGAGTCCGCGAGGTTATTCTCTTCTGCAATATCATTTGATAAGTCATAAAGCTTATAGTCATGTTCGCCATTTTCTCCTCCGAAAAATACGCGTACCAACTTCCATTTACCTGAATGAACAGACATTGATGGCGGCAGCCATTCGGGGACAGGAACGATACAGGGAAAATAAGTGAATATGGCTTCACGATCAAGCTCACCACCCTCAAGTGCTGGGCGGATATCTATGCCGTCCACATCGTGATTGTCCGGCATTGAAATATTCATACCCTTGAGAATCGTCGTATAAAAGTCAGAGCTTTGAATAATTTCCTCACTTTGGCTCGCAGCTTTTGTCACCCCGGGCCAAACAACCGTACAGGGAACGCGCACCCCACCTTCACACATAGATGCCTTGCCTCCACGAAGGGGAAAGTTAGATGTCGGCACTATATCTTGGTCCAGTTGACTGTACATATTGCCGCCATTATCCGAAGTAAAAATGATTACCGTATTATCCATAAGTCCTCGGCTCTCGAGGCCGTCCAATAATGCCCCGACCGCATCATCCAGCGACTGCACCATGGCCGCATAGAGAGCAGACCTCTGTTTGCTATTGGGGTCGATAAGTTTCTCATATTTATCAATGAGCTCCTGCTTGGCATCGAAAGGGCCATGCACGGAGAACATCCAGTAATTCATAAAGAAGGGCTTATCTCCAGAAAGGCTGTCCACCCATTTCAAGCACTCCTCAACCATGCGATCCTCAATATGTTCTTTCTCATAATTTGGCTGGATGTTTTTTTGACTCCAGGGTGCCACGTAAGATCTACCCGGCCCTGCACCTGTATGATGGGGAACATCCACATCAAAACCATGCTGTAGTGGACTGTAAGGCTTCGGCCCTAGGTGCCACTTGCCAAAATGCCCTGTTTCATATCCCCCCTGCTTCATCATTTTCCCGATTGTGGGGTAATTCGTATCCAAACGAGTGGCAGAGGACACAGAAATGGCTTTCTCGGATGGACGCGCCCTTTTTGCCAACTCTGCCTTCAGTGCAACCGTCTTTGTATGGTGCCGTGGCTGTGTACTGCCGTGACGCGCAGGCGTCTGTCCCGTCAGAAAACTCGCTCGCGTCGGAGAACACAAAGGTGAATTGGAATAGGCACGAGTAAAGGTACATCCCCTCTTAGCCAGGCGCATGATATTTGGTGTTTTATATAACTTCGTCTGGCCGTAAAGTTCCGTATCACTCCAACCGAGATCATCGGCTAAAATAAAGACTACGTTCATAGGCTTATCGGCAGCTGCCACTAATCCCACTGTGAAGAAGCTAAGTAAAAAGCAATACTTCTTAATCATAAGAGTTTTCCTGGTTTTGGTAAATATCATAATAAACCTTTGAGTTGTAAGATTGAATAGAAGAAAAATGTTTATGAAGATGCCGTGGCTCTTATTTGTAACAAAGGTACCGCATTACACGCATTATTTATAGGGATTTGCACCCCATTGATAACGTTTAGAAGGATCAAATTTTGGATTGGGAACAGGCATTTGCGCCTTTGTCTCTTTTTGCCATTTTGCTAAAGCCGCTTTCATTCCCGAAAACTTTGCCGGCAAGCTCACTTTGTGGTCCACCATTTCATTGACATCGTATTTTATATTGTAGAGGTAAAACTCTTTACTCACTAAATTCTCAATAATTTTCCAGTCACCTTTTCGCAATGCCGACATGGGCACATCATGGTGATAAACAGGATAGTGAGTGAAGAGCTCTCGCTCCGGATCAAAACTATTTTTCGTCAGTGCCGGCACCATTGAAACGCCATCGAGCACTTGGTTTTTAGGTGCCTGAGTATTGGTGATCTCTAAAAAACTTGGGTAAAAATCAGAGCTGCTAAAAACGGCTTCAGAACGAGTTCCCGGATTTACTTTTCCTGGCCACCTCACGATGAGCGGCACTCGTATGCCACCTTCGTACAAAGTCCCTTTCCCCGATCTAAGCGGTGCATTAGAAGTCGCCACATACCTTAGTGGATGTCCTTCCGGATAGACATTGGCACTGCGTCCGCCTAACAGAGGAATATCGTCATAACGATTATCAACACCGCCATTATCGGAGTAAAAAATAAAAATAGTATTATCTGTTAAACCTTGATCATCAATGGCCTTCATTAACTGCCCTACGCTATCGTCGGTGTGCTCAATCATCGCAGCATAAACGGCATTTCCAGGGTAATTGGGATCTCTTTTTTTATTTAAATACTTATTAATGAGATCCTTATCCGCATCTAATTGAACGTGCACATCATAGTGAGAGACAAATAGAAAAAAGGGCTGATCTTTATTTTCTTTAATAAAATCAACACCCATATCAGTGAGTATCTGACTTAAACGTTTGGGTTTATCAAGCCTATAAGCCGGTTGAAAAACAGGACGATAAAAGCCGCCTCCATTATACATGTAAGATTTATCATAGCCACGTTCGTCCGGTGTATGACGTGCTTGTTTGCCCTTTGACTTCCTATCATTGAGGTGCCATTTACCAAAATAGCCGGTTTTATAACCCGCCGATTTCATGGCATCGCCAAGAGTAAAAATATCTTTGGGTAAATGCTGTATTTTGTGATGGGGCACAGTAACTTTTTCATAAGGGCGCCAATGACCGGGAATAAAGTCAAAAATCCCCACTCGTGCCGGCGTTTGTCCCGACTGAATACTCGCTCGAGTAGCAGAACAAACCGGTGCCGCATAAGCTTGATCAAAGACCATGCCCTGTGTGGCTAACTTGTCTATATTAGGGCTTTCATTAAATTTATTTCCGTACACAGCCAAATCTCTTCCCCCAAGATCGTCCACCATGATGAGGACAATATTCGGTGGAGTCTTTTGCGGTGCTGCTACTAAACTTAATAGGAGAAATTGGCTGTTCGCTACAATGCCAAATAGCATAATATATATATAAGATTTCATCTAATACTCATCACTTAATTATTGTTCATCCATCAGATCATTTAATACACTTAAATTGTAGCAGGAATTTTAGAAGTGACAGAAATAAGATGTAGAATAGATAAAGCTAGAGCTGACTTGGATAAATCAGCTCATTGACATGAATTTTAGCTTCATTAAAATCCACATCACCGGATTTATCTTTATCCGCCCTTGAAAACAAGGCGTTTAAGTGGGCTTTGACATCCCTAAACACTTCAAACTCCTCTTTGGATAGCATCTGATTATTATCCTTATCGGCGTTTTTAAACATTTCTTCAGGGCTCTTTCTGGACATCCGCCACCATAAGGTATTGACTACCGCCAGCTCAAATTCCTGTTCATTGAGAGCTCCTGACTTATCTAGATCAAGTTTTTTATAGAAGTTGGTCGCCCCATGCTTGGGAGCATGAGCTTTGATTTTTTCCGTTAATTCTACATAGCAAATGCGACCATTTTTGTTGATGTCAGCCAGTTGAAATAATTCACTCATAGTCATCTTCAGCATCTCCGGAGTGGGATCCAGAAACTGTTTTTCAATGGGCGGAGTTAAGTACATAGTTTGAACTATATCCCCCTGCATTGAAGCTCTTATGGTACAAGCTGCATTAATCTCTTCATGCTGTCCATCAAAGCCTACATAAATAATTTTGCTATTTTCATCAAGCCGTATTTTTTTACTCCCCTTTTTGCTTTTGCTAGTCTCAACCAACAAATAATCATCATGGACTTCCAAAATATCGGCAATGACTTCCGGGCTTTTCTTTACTTTCTCCGCAGCATGCAGAGTCATTCCACTCAGGCAGAGTGCCATTGATAGGCTTAGTGCGCTTTTATATAAAAAAGTCATATCTTATTCCTAATAAATTGAAGTTATTTTTGATGGAAGGCTTCACTGCTCACCAGTGCCTGGATAAAAGAGCTTACATTATAGTCATTTGATTTAGCTGAAGCAAGAATCTCGTTTACCAGATCTTCATCGGTAAAGCCAAATGGACGTCCCAAAGCATATTCAATCAAATGTTCTGTAAAGCCTTGAGCAAAGTCTGTTTCGCGTTTGCCAATAAGTTCACGCATGGCAAAGTAGTCCTTAAAGGCGGGCCCATTGTGAAAGGCCCCGGCCGGATCAATTTTATGCCCTTTCTTACTTTGGACTTTGCGTTTACCTCCACTCACAACGGCAAATTCCATGTCACGCCATTTCCCCACTGGATCAAAATTTTCTAGGCCAAAACCGATGGGGTCAATCTTTCTATGACAGCTAGCACATTGAGGTTCAGCCTGGTGCGCTAAAAGTTTTTGACGCGTCGTCAGGTTTTGTCCTTTAACAGCTGAGAGCTGGGGTACATTTGCCGGAGCCGGTGGTGGTGGTTCATTAAGTAAATGACGCAAAACCCAGGCACCACGCTCAACTGGACTGCTTTCAGCCCCATCGCTGCCCATGGCATGAATCGCCGCCATACCGAGAAGTCCGCCTCTGGGAGAGCTTTTCGGTAAATTGACTTTACGGTATTCATCGCCGGTCACACCTTCAATACCATAATATGTTGCCAGTAGTGCATTTATAATGACGTAATCACTGTTTAAAAGTTTACCAATTTGCCCTGCTTTGTTGTTGCGCATAAGGTAGGCAAAACTTTTGTAGACTTCCTGGCGTGAGGCCTCGCGGGTGGCATCATCAAATTCACGGTAGAGGGTGGTGTCGAATTGAAAAAAATCGAGACGTTCCATATCTAACCATTGATGAAGAAAACCGGAGACAAATTTATCGGCACGTGAATCCGCAATCATGCGCTTTACTTGTTGATTGAGGACTTCCGGCTTAGTGAGTTGTTTTTTTGCCGCTAGGCTCATGAGCTGCGCATCAGGTGGGGAACTCCAAAGAAAATAAGCCAGGCGTACGGCGAGTTCGCGATCATTAAGTTGGCGACGTCCCTCTCCTGTACTCGATTCGTTAAAATAGAGAAAACCCGGTGAGGCCAAAATAATACTCAAGGGCTTACGGATAGCGACATCAAAGCTTTCTCCTGCAGAGCGGCGTAGCTTAAAAATATTAAGCAAACCATCCACATAGTCCTTTTTAGCTGATACACCGCGAAAAGCTTTCGCACTAAACTTCTGGAGGATTTTACGAGCACGATCGCTTTCTTTTAAGGAACGGCTATTTTGAACCCACCAATCCATTTGCAATGCTGGGGTCTTTTTAGGAGGATGTGGCCCTTCCAACTCTAGCCAATCTATCCAGATTGCCGGAGGAATGCCGTAGCCGTTTTTCTTGGCATATTCACCAATAGTTCCCCAACTCGCCTTCACACTGTCATTATGTTGTTTCTCCTGTACGCTAAATTCTTTAGTTGTATTAGAATCTATTTCAATGGGAACTTCAATGATCTGAGGCTTATCTATAGTTCCTGTAACCTGTCGAGTGGCAATAGGTTTTCCAGGAAATAAACCAAATTGCCAGCCTGTTTGAATCTGCGGATGACCGATGTCGATAAAGTGTCTGTGGGCAGGTTGACCATCCACAGCAGCAACGCGAACACGTAAAGTATAGCTGCCCGGGACTAAGTCTTCTGACCCAATATCAACACGACCATAACCTTTACCAACCATCAGATAAGAGCCACTATCGCGTTTAGGTAAAGAGGCAAAATGTTTGTAGAGGGCAAAGTCCCTCTGAGTATGAATAAAACGAAATGTTGTTGCCGGGTGCCAGGCTTCTTTGAAACCAAAATCTTTGTGATTGGGAGCACCTTTCAATTTATGGGCACTATGATACAGGTCGTATTCCTTAGGCAGGTTTTTATTTTTAGGCTTTTGCTTATAAATCTTTTCTACGATTTCTTTATTTTCGGGAGCCTTGGCAAGCTCATCAACAATCTTTTGCCATTTCCTGAATTGAGCATAGGTTTTTTCTTTGCCATTGATGAATTTATCTATTTGAGGGTTAAATACCTTTTCGGGTTCAACGCGGTACGTTTTTGATTTGACTGATGCAAGCTTGTGGCGAAGAAACATTTCATCAATGGCTGCACGTCCCAATTTAAGGTAGGTTTCGAATTGATCACTGGAAATAAACTGTGAGGACCCCACAGTGTCAAATCTGCCCGCGCTTTCGTCCGTGGGTAACGTATCCACATCAACTGTAGCTCCAGTCAATTCTTTGATAGTATTTTGATACTCACGGCGATTGAGACGCTTCATGGTGATTTTACCGCCGGAATCGGATAGAGCCTTGCGTGCCGTCACCATGGTCTTGGAAAGGTCGTCTAAAAAGTCGGCTTTTTCATGGTTCTTAGGCTGTTTTTTATCTTCAGGGGGCATCTCTCCGGCATTTAAACTATGTAATACTTTTTGCCAGGCTTCCGCTCCTTGGAGGGTTTGAATATTAAAATCCAAATCCTCAAGATTTACATTGCCCTCTTCTTTTTCTTCACCATGACAATTGAGACAATAATTGGCCAGGAAGTCAAAATTCTTTTCAGGGAAAACTGCCTTTTCAGCCTGTGAATTAAAGGCTCCTAACAAGGATAAAGATATAAGAAATTTCTTCATGCCTGGAGCTCCTTAATAATGCCGGTACTATCGCCATGACTATCCGCTTTAATCCCCATTCCCTGCAGTAAACTGAGCCAAACATTGCACAAAGGCGTGTGTTCAGGTAAGACAAGATTATGGCCCAGCTTAAGATTTGACCCTCTGCCAGTAATTAAGGTTGGCACATTTTCGATGTAATGAATACTTCTTATACCACCGCCAAAAACGACTGTGGTATTATCAAATAAACTGGACCCGTCGGCCTCTTTAGTTCTTTTGAGCTGATCGATTAAACCGGCCAATAATTGAGTATTAGCCTTATCTCTCTTTTGTGAGGCCTCCATGCGTGGCCCTGGTGCATAATGACTAACTGTATGAGGCGAGAAACCTGCATCCACACTTTGCAAGAGAGTTCCCACTGGTAGTCGATAAGTGATGGCACGGGTACTATCAGTCTGTAGCGCGGCAGTCATAAGCTTGTAAATCATCTCGATTTCATCTTTCCCTTTTAAGCCGAGCTTAGGCTCTACCATGGGTGCTTTTGCCTTAGGTACTGTGAGCCAATCTTCATCTTTTTTCAGGCGGGTCTCGATATCGCGAATCCCCTGAAAATACTCATCCAACTTTTCATTATCGTCCTTGGATAGTCCACCTTGAACGCGTTTAGCATCTTTAAAAACGGTATCTAGTACACTGCGATTCTCAGCAATGGCCGCCTGACGCTGCTCCAATGGCATATCCTCCGCTGAAAAAAGCTTGTGAAAAACTTGGACTGGATCCTTAATCCCGCCAATTGGTTTCCCCTTTTGATCCCAGGACAAAGACAAGCCTGGGCCGTGACCTCCATTAAAATCGTCATCACCTACCAGGGGCAAAGATGAAAAACGGGTCTGATGTCCAACTTGCCCTGCAATGACTTGATCGAGTGAAATACTATTGGACATATTCTGACCTGGAATAGCATAGCGATTGGCTCCCGTCAGCCAATTAGTACTGCCGTTATGGGCACCAAAATGGTGCTCATGACGGCACCCCTGTACAATAGTGAAATCTGATTTGTGTTTTGCCAAAGGTTTTAAACCAAGCGGAAGTGTATAATTAGAGTCTTTTTGAGCCAGGTCCGGAAACCAGGTTTCCTGAGTTACTCCAAAGCCCATACTAATAAAAATAGCTCGCTTGGGGGCTTTGATCGATTTCCTTTTCGTCCCTGCTTTGGCTTTGTAATTCATTGAAGCAAGACTTGGAAGTGCAATAAGTGCACCTGAGCCTCGCAGAAAACTTCGGCGATTGATTTTAGCGTTCATAATTCGAATCCTTGAGCTGTTTAAATAAGGTGGGCATGATTCTTTCTAGAGGGTTTAATGGTGAGGCGTAAGGGCCAAAGTGACTGAGTGCTACTTTCATGAATGTCTCCCTTAAAATGGCAGTTGGACTTGATCCTTAGTCCACCCACCATGAAAACCCAATTGACCTAAAGAGCCTATACTATGTCCTTGCACATGGCCATCAATAAACCAGATATTTGGTTTATTATCATGGCGAAGATGAATGCTACCTTGGGTGGCCTGAAAACGGTCCCACCAAAAAGTCACAGCCTGATAGAACTCACCATTATGCATGGCCGCTGAATCAGCATAGTGAAAAAACTCTCTTGCGGATTCTACTTCAGCTGGAATAATAAAGCGAAGGTCTGCTGATTCCATATTAACACCGTCACGTTTATTACCATATTTATCTCTTACTACACCATAAGCCCTTGCTTTATAACTAGCTGCCCACTCCACATCACTGAGTGGCATTGAAGGACAGGTCATGGCATCCTTGGCAATAGGTAAATAACCATCTGTATACATGACATTTGCCCACCAGCCGTCATGACCGCCTCCGGGTCGACTGACAATTAAGTTTCCGTTATTATCATCCGCATATAAATAAGCCCCAAGACCGATTTGCTTGAGATTATTTTTACAGACTGAGGCACGACTCTTATCACGTGCGCTACTCAATGAAGGCAAAAGTAAGGAAGACAAAATACCGATAATGGCCACTACAACTAAAATTTCTATCAAAGTAAATTTTTTCATTAATCTAAATCTCCATTTGTTTATATAAATAAATAATTGTGAGATTTCAGATAATGACAGATTGAGTAATGTTTTTTCAAAAAAACATGTGTAACCTGCAAGCCATCATGGCTATACAGCTCAAACGCGAAACAACGATTTTTCATTCTCTTCTCAGGCAGCAACTACAAACTTGACAAAAATTTGCGAACTCCACGAGTTATAAACAGCTAATAAGGATTTTATATCGAGGCTCTTTAGATGCAACAGATGAACACATCCTTCAAGTGATAGAAGGTTTATAAAGAGACCTCAAGTGAGTAAGTTATTTTAATTTAAAATCTAATCCCTGTCAGATTATGAAACTTCACGACAATAACTGAGTAAATTTAGTATGAGCATAAGTACAGCATTCAAGTATTTAGCAATTGCACTGGAGTTTCATGAAACATTACACAAGACAAACGCTACTTCAAAAAATTAAGGATACGCACAGCGAAGACTCGTGGAATGAATTTGTAACAATCTACCGTCCTTATATATATCACGTCATTAGAAGTTTTGGCGTAAAGTATGATGAAATTGAAGACCATGTGCAAAACACTTTGGTCATTTGCTGGAAAAAACTTCCGGAATTTAACTATGAACCACAGAAAGGATGTTTCCGTTATTGGTTGTGTAGAGTGGCTAAATCCATGGTGTACAATCATGGACAAAAATTTTCTCGCAGAGCTGAATTAGATAAAAAAATTGAAATCCCAACTACACTTTCACCTGAAATTGAAGAAATATCTGATAGGGAATGGATCGATTTTATTACTAAAATGGATTGGGATAATATAAAAACTGATCTATCTAAAAATGCTCGCTTAAGTTTTGAAGCTCTCATGGAAGGTGAGTCATTAGATAGTATATCTGAAAGGTTATCTATACCCAGAAATACGATCTCTGTTAATAAAAAAAGAATTACTCCAAAAATGGTTAAAAAGATTCAACAACTTAAGCGTGAATTAGGCTGAAATTACAAGTAATCAAGAGTTATTCTCCATTAATAATAGGTGCGCTAATCAAGATGGATGACGAGATAAACAACTGGAAAAGCCTTTACAAATTGGCTGAGGAAGATGGTCGTGAAAATAGCCTTCTTTATTCACTGTGGAACGTCGAAAATCGTTACGAGAGCTCGGAAATAACGGGTTCGGGAGCGATGAAAAACATCATTCGCACGGAAGATACAGTCTCTGGACGCGTCATTGCTAAAGCCGTGCTTAAGAACCCTCAAGATGAACAAGCTGTCGAAAGTTTTCTGAGAGAAGCGCGTATCACAGCTATGTTACAGCACCCAAATATTGTTCCACTCTACGACATAGGTCTCGATGATCAGGGACACCCTTATTTTACCATGAAACTGATTAAAGGACTTAGTTTAAGAGTCATCCTTGATAAGCTCATCAATAAGGATCCGCAAACTCTCAAAGATTATCCACTTCCCAAGCGAATAGATATTTTTCTCAAAGTTTGTGAAGCTCTAGCTTACGCACATTCACGTGGTATAGCTCACTTAGACCTTAAGCCCGATAACATAACGGTGAGCACCTTTGGTGACGTTGTCGTTTGTGACTGGGGCTTAGCAGCCATTATTGGTCATAATGATGATATGGACGTATCCCTACTTGAAAGCCTGGACTACTACAGCAAGCGCTATTATACCCTTAGTGGAGAAATCAAAGGAACCCCGGGCTACATGTCTCCAGAACAGGCTAAAGGAGGCGATACGGTGAAAGATGAACGTAGTGATATTTTCGCCCTCGGATCTATTCTTTATGAATTACTGAGTCTTGGAAACGCTATCGACGGTGAGGGCGCCAAGGAAATAATTAGCGAAACTCTTACGGGCCATTTTGTAAAGCCAAGTAAAAAAAGGCCTGATCTCATAATACCGGAAAGTTTGGAAGCCATTTGTATGAAGGCCTTGCACTTATCTCCGCAAGAGCGTTACCAATCGGTTGAAAAAATCATTTCTGATATAGATGCTTACCGAAACGGTTTTTTGACTGAGGCCGAGGAAGCCTCCTTTGCTAAGCAGCTGACTCTTCTTTATAAACGTAACAAAAGTATTTGCCTGCTGGCTATGATGCTTGTTTCTGTGATAGTTATTGGTTCACTAGTCTTTATTGAGAGTTTGAGAAAGGAAAAACAGCTTACGACTAAGGCTTTAGAGAAGTCTGAAACTTTACTCGATATGAATAAAAAAATATCAAGAGAAGCCAGCTTAAGTTATAGGTTTAAAGCTAGGACAGACTATTACCGCTTTCTACCTTCTCAGGCTGTTGAAGCTTATGAGGCAGCTCATATACTCCATGGAGGTGATTTTAGATCCTACTTATATTTGGCGAAGTCTCTTTGTGTCCAGCAAAGATTCTCTGAAGCCAAAGAAAAATTGTCTCGAGGCCATGAATTATTAGTCAAGAAACCCGAAGAATTTTCTTTATTGACTATGCAATTATATTCAGATTTAGCAGCGCTCAATTCACACAAGGTTTTAAGTGTTCAGGAACTTTACCCCATAGTAAAAAAATATTTAGGTACTGATAGCTATATGATCTTTAAATCCCAGTTATTTACCTGGGCCATCCTCAATACAGAAAGAACTGCAGGTAATGAAATTGAAGAAATTAAAGCAGATCTGAACTGGCTACTCAGCCAGGAAAATAAAACTCCAATCAATGGTAAATTAAGCGGGAGGTATATGGGTTTGAAGTTCGATTTATCCGGTCATCCGCAATTACATGATATTCGCAGTATTTCTCAATTTACTTTTACAGAATTAAATATCCGTGGCTGTGACGTGAAGGAAATGGCTTTAGTTAAAGCTTTCCCAAGGTACCCAAATATGGATTCTTTTCAAAGAGTGGCAAATTTGCTTCTGGATGAGGGACAGGCAGTACACAAATATGCCTTTACTAAAACGAAATTGCTTCGTAAATAAATTTTCACAAGTCTTTAGCTAGCTGGCTTAATTTGAACTATTGAGGCCTATGCATCACTTTATTTTCCTAAGCTCTTTAGTGGCGTTGTTACGTATATAGGGATCAGGGTCACTTTGAGCGGCATCATTCAATGCAGCTTGAATTAATTTTGAGTCTGGTCCACGTGCTACCAACCATATTACCCCCTCTTCGTCCCACTTCCCCCCCGATACTTTAAGGCCTGGCATAATGGTCTTTTGAATACCACTTAATAGTTTATCCCACTTGAAGTTTTTTAGCGTTTCCTTTGGTATAAAAATACGACACGCGCCACCAAGCATCGCAATGGCATAAGAATTTTGTTCACGAACTAAAAATGGCCCCTGAAAATATACTGTATCAACTTTTTTATTTCTTTCTAAATTCAAATCCCTCAGGCAGCTTGAACACAGTTCAGCTTTTGGTATGTGACCAGCAACCCATTTTGTTTGATTTAGTAAAGTAGGTGAAGGCTCCATTAAACAGCCGTGATTATTACAGTGTGCTCCGTCTCCATGTGTCGTGTTTTTACATAGACCTAAAATATGCCCAAGCTCATGTTGTAGTATATAGTTTTCAAAACCGCCACCCACATAACCAAGATCAATAGATATATGAGAACCTTCAATAATCGCATAGGGCTCATGCTTCCTTTCATCCCAATGCCCCTTATCACTGTCGTAGCACAAGATATGTATATAGGCGACTCCTTGATTCATTTGCCCAGGACCATTTATACAAAGAAGTGGAGCACAACGTTTCGGAAAGCCTTCAAATTTAGATATTGGTATTGGCTTACCCTGAATTATTTTTATTCCACCTGGCTTATGGCAATGTGCGTTAAGGAACCTGTACAATGTGTCTGTAAATCCAGTTGGTAAAGACGCTCCTTCAACTATGTCTAGTTCTACGTAAATCTGCTTATAAGACTTAGCATTTAAGTAAAGATGTTCAGGATGCATATAGGTCGGTAATTTACCAGATTTTGAAGCGCACCCAGTAACAAACAACTGCACTGTGATCAGGGTGAAAGCTGCCACTGTAGTTATCTTCAATCGTAGTTTCTTTATTTCATCACCTCTCATAATTAGAGTAAATTTATTTATCATTTCAAACAGCTATGAATGTTACTTCTATTTGAAGGGCGCACTGTTTACTACCACCCAAAGTAAATTTTTTCATAAGATGCACGCCTTAAATCATTATAATGATATTTCATGATTATGATGAGATTACGTCAAATGACAGGCAATAAGAATTTTTCATGTTTTAATTATTTATAATCAGCACCTTAGAGTCATAAAACTCTAAAATCAGGTATTTTAGTATTTCTGAGTAAAAACGTAAAGCTTTTTCCTAGTTTTGTCATCTGAGCAAAATTTATGACGATTAAAGGTCAATTCATATTTAATAAGAGCTGAATCATGGAGCTAAAGCTCGATAAAACATATATCAATCGCCTGCAGCCAGCTAATGGAATGAGTATGTTATGAGTCCCGCATCCCATGAGAACGCCAGCCATAATTCAGAAGGAATAACCATGAAATTTTTCTCAATTTTAATGCTCCTGATGTTTCCATTAGCAGCCCAGGAAAGGCCAAATATTATTTGGATGTTTTCTGATGATCATGCCACTCAGGCTATTGGTGCTTATGGTGGCCTTCTCGAGTCCTATAATTTAACTCCGAATATCGATCGACTTGCTAAAGAAGGCATGATATTTAAAAGAGCTTACGTCGGCAACTCAATTTGTGCTCCCAGTCGTGCCACTTTGCTCACCGGCAAGCACAGTCATCTCCATGGCAAGGTTGATAACGTTAAAGGCTTTGATCACAATCAGCAGCAGTTTCAGAAGCTCTTGCAAAAAGGAGGATATCAAACTGCAATGATCGGTAAAATCCACCTTCCTGGTAAAATGCAGGGCTTTGATTACTGGGAAGTGTTACCTGGTCAGGGGAAATATTGGGATCCTGAGTTTGTTACTGAAACAGGGAAAACAATCTACCCAGGAGAGCACTCGAGCGATGTAATTACCCGTCGTGCACTAAACTGGATGAATAATGAGCGCGATAAGAGCAAACCTTTTATGTTGATGGTTCATTTCAAGGCACCTCATCGCAGCTGGCAGCCAACGACCCGTTGGAAAAAGAAGTTCAGTACCATGACTTTTCCAGAACCCGACACCCTCTTTGATGACTACCAGGGGCGTGGCACATCTGCTAAATATCAAGATATGAATATTGAACATTCAATGAATATGGCCGGTGATTTAAAAAGTAATAAATCACCGCGTAAGGAATTTTTGAAGAACAAGCCCTTAACAGGCAAAGCCCTTGTTAAATGGAAATACCCAACGGATCGAACTGATGACTAAGCTACGCATAGACATCAATCCGATCCGTACTTAATTCACAGCTCACCTCAGCGTTCTTTGAAAAGCTTATACCACCCCGAAAAGCCTTAACCCACTCGTTTATGCATGAAAAAATATAATCTCTACTTTTGCTTACTTTGCTTATTTCAACTTAGCATTGCATTCGGCGACACAAGAAAGGACAGACAACAACGGCATAAACCTTGAATAGATTATTCGCTTTGCAAGAAAGGCTTT
Organism: Lentisphaera marina; assembly: GCF_028745505.1. Lineage (GTDB taxonomy): Bacteria > Verrucomicrobiota > Lentisphaeria > Lentisphaerales > Lentisphaeraceae > Lentisphaera > Lentisphaera marina. The sequence continues at coordinate 2,168,536 of NZ_JAQZZL010000001.1, forward strand.
CTGTCGGTGTGCTGCATCTAAATGTTGTTTGTCTGTCGGTAAAATAATTTGCGGATCTCGCACAATAAATCGTGGTAAGCAATCGACAGCTCATATAAAGGGCTGTAAGCCCGATAGATTGTAGCGTGCACCGAAAGATTAGCCTCTTAAATATTTTGCTTACGCCATTGGTCTGAGTAGCAAAGATTTAAGAGGCTACAATTTATTGATTCTAGAGGGCTGTAAGCCCGACAGATTCAATACCCTGTGTCGGTACTTTGCACCTTGTGCTCTTAGTTATATTTTACGTGCGGCTGTACCGCACGCTACTTTCTGTCGGTGCGCTGCACCTAAAAGAGTATTTTTCACACATACTCTAAAGCTTGTACTACAAGTTCAAACTTTAGTTTGTTAATTACTTCTTAGTCTTTTTATTCTTACTGGTCTTCCAGTTTTTTTTCATGAATTCTTCGGTGGGTTTGCCAATCTGCTCCGGACGATATTGCGCCGGATCGAAGTTTGGGTTCGGCTTAGGAACTAGTCCACCCGTATCCTGGATCACCGCCTCTATGATTCGGTCCATTTCTTTCACTCGTTCGGGGTAGTTATCAGCCAGGTCATTCATTTCGCCGATGTCTTCAGCCAGGTTGTAAAGATTATAAGCGTGAGCGCCATTTTCGCCCTGGTGGAAAAGGCGAAGCAGTTTCCAGTCCCCTGAGTGAAGGGAAATGGATGATGGCACCCAATCCGGAACCATAGCAGGAAAAGGGAAGTAGTTTACAAGGCCCTTGCGATTGAGCTTTTTACCAACTAAAGCCGGACTAATATCAATACCATCAACTTTATGATCCGCTGGGATCTCTATTCCCAATTGATGGAGGATAGTCGGATAAAAATCTGAGGTTTGAACAAGTTCCTTAGAGCGGGTTTCAGCTTGGGTAAGTCCCGGCCAGGAGATGACAAAGGGAATGCGGATTCCACCTTCACACATGGATGCTTTTCCTCCACGAAGGGGGTAATTATCCGTCGGGAAAATGCCGTCGAGTTTGCTGTACATATTGCCGCCATTATCGGAGGTGAATATGATAACTGTTTTATTGGCAATTCCAGCTTCATCTACCGCGTCAAGTAAAGAACCGACAGCATCATCCATGGATTCAATCATCGCGGCATAAATAGCCGATTGCTGCCTATCTCCAGGCTTGATCATTTTTTGGTACTTGTCGACTAATTCCTGCTTTGCATCCCAGGGGCCATGTACTGAAAACATCCAGTAATTCATAAAGAATGGATCTTTATTTTTTACTGAATTCATCCAGGCTATAGCCTCTTCAGCCATGCGGTCTTCAATATGCTCTTTTGGAGAATTGGCTTTAAAGTTTTTATACTTCCATGGAGCCACATATGAACCTGCTGGACCTGGACCTGGATGATTTGGTATATCTACATCAAAGCCATGTTCCAGAGGGGAATAAGGCTTAGGGCCTAAGTGCCATTTGCCAAAATGCCCAGTTGTATAGCCAGCACTTTTAATGAGTTTCCCCAGAGTTGGCAGTTTATTATCGAGACGTGTTACCGTGTCTACCGAGATTACTTTATCACCGGGAGGGGTATTTTTTTTGTACGTGGGCTCCATGCGAACGGCCTTCGTATGGTGCTCGGGCCTGGTCGCCCCATGTCTTAAGGGAATTTGTCCCGTCAGTATGCTCGCCCGAGTTGGAGAACAAAGCGGACTATCCGAATAAGCACGACTAAAAGTCATGCCCCGCTTTGCCAGGCGCTCAATATTCGGGGCCTGATAGAGTTTGATCGTACCGTAAAGACTTGTATCTGACCAGCCTAAATCATCCGCCAAAATAAAGATGATATTGGCTTACTTACTGCTCTGATCCGCAGCTAAACCTGAACTTGCTAAAAAGCCATTAGCCGCAACTCCAAGTAAAAGAAATGATAGTAAACGCTTCATAGAATGCCCTGTTCCTAATCTTCTTTTGACGGAGAAATGCTTACCTCAATGCCTGCAGGAACGATAAGCAGGTGTGGAATACCAAAAGTTTTCTTCTTTTTACCCGCTAAACCTTGGTGCTCAGGAACAGTAAGTAAACCAGCTGGAGCCGACTTCTTATAAATGAGGTCAGTAAATGGTACGTGGTCCCCCATCCAATCCAACTTCATATCTGTCTTTTCCCAAGCTTGTCCCAGTGTTGGATTCCCACGATCCATTACAGCTAAATAAACTTCTGCGGGAGCACTCAACTTGAAATTCATACCAGCTCCCGGCTTCATTTTATCGCCGCGGTTGATGGGATAACATTTAAAGCCTTTTAAGGTTTCAGGAATAGTTGTCACTTTAAATTGACGATCTGCACAGCGCAGCCCCCCTATTTCTAAAGCAGCTTTATGGCCCGATTTGTTCTCTGCAAAAAGCGATGAACTAAAGCTCATTAAACAAAGTAGTAATAATGCTTTCATTGTGTAGTTTTTCATTGTCTTGTCCTTTGTGATATTTTGTTAAATTTATTGATTCTTTAGAGTTCTTTATTTACCTTACAAAGCGGTCTTATAAGCTCAGCTTAAGTCCACTTTGCTTTTGATTTCTTTATATAAATTTATTGCGAATTCCGCAAAGCCGACATCATTTGGATGCACTCCATCTTCGTAGCGGTCTTCGCGGTGTGACACCATTTTCTGGCCGTCGATAACTGTCATCCCCGGGAAGCCAATGAAACTTTGGCGAAGCTTGGAACCGAAGTCGACAAATTTGGCGTAATCCTTTTTATCTTCAAAGGAACGCCATATAGGCGAAACCAGGACAATGGGTACATCGGGAAAAGTGGCTCGTACGGCTTCCATGTGATCCCTGGCATCCTTAAAAACATCTTCATGCGTACGTCCAGTATTAAAGTCATTGTTACCATAGGTGCAGGTAATAAGACTTGGATTGACTGTGATATCGGGATCCCAGCTAGCAGCCTCAAAGATGTGTCCTCCAACTCCCTGATTAAGCATATCCATTTTTAGAAGTTGAGAAAGGCGCCAGGCGCAACTTGAGCCCATTCCACTGCCAGTCATACCCTGGATAATGGAGTCGCCAATATTTAAAATCTGACCTTTAGCTTTCGGGGCCGGTCGACAAGTCGCGCCATCCGCAAGTCCCCATGAACTGATACGACAAGTCACAGTATATGGTAAAAGCACAAGGATATGACGATCACCTTCACCAGCTAGTTGCAGGCGCCCATTCCAGTGCTTTGGTGGTCCGTCGACACGAACAGTCGCTTGCAGAGCACCATCAATGACGACATCAAGAGCAAGCCAGGAGCGACAATAATCGCCGCAGTAGACTCCTAAATCCAAATAAGGACTATCCGTTATGAGTTCGATACGAATACCAGCTGGGCAGCGAGCACGAATGTCCCACGTTTCGTTTTTAGCGAAGTGCTTCAACTGTTTATGAGTAAGGCGATGTGGCTGCAAGCCCTGCTCGTTTTGATCAACATGTAAACAGCCGTGGATGTGGGGGATGAGGGATGATAATTGCATCTTATTTACCTTTGCCTGACAGATCTTTTGTATTGAGCCACTTATCTATCAAGCTAGTCAATTCCGGTACTTTATCGGGCTGTCGCGCTGAAAGAGTTTTATAATTATGTGAATCAATATTTCCCATGGATTATTTTCTCATGGCTGGCAGTTCAACTAATTGCATATCAAAGTAGGCTCCGCCGCTTATTGTTTGGTAAAGTCGCTTCCCCTTAAGATTTGGTGACTTCATTTCCTCAATCCTGGCAGAATCAATCAGCTCAACAGATGCCAGTGAGAACAGGCGCCCGTCGGGAAGAATGGCCAAGGTATCGGAATCACAAACGCGAATGTCACCCGGCGCCATCAAAGGACCATGATCAACTCGTTTCTTTGACTTTAAATCATGGGTCACATAATAGACCTGATCCTTGGGCTTGCGCTCGCGGCCTTCCACCTCTACAGCCGGTCCGTGGGCGAGGTGATGGATCTTTCCGTCAACTAAAAGGAAGGCGAGACGACTGCCTCTAATATTGCCCATGGTATTGAGGTCTACATCCGAGCAGATGCGCGCTAGTGGAGTAATTGATTTAGTTTTAAGATCTAATTCAAATAAAGAGCATGTTCCCTGATGAGTGGCGTAAATTTTGTCACTACTCGGTGAAAGAAGAGCCATGCGCCATTGGGAAGACGCAAGAGCCTTATCATCGGCTTGCCCAACAATCCCCTGCTTCACATTAAGACCGCTTTCAATAATCTTTCCTTGAGCGGGGTCATAGTGCCAGATTTCGCCATTTTTACGACTTCCATAGACGACTCCGCTTTCGGGATGAACAACTAAACAGCGAGTCACATCTATTGAGTCTGCCATAGCTTTGCTCTTTCTGTATTGGTCATCAACCTGGCCAAGAATTTTAACTTCTCCCGTGCCAATATCACAGCGCATCAGCAGGCCATTTGGAAAGCTTATGCCGTAAAGACAATTGCGCGGAAAGTCCGGCTCCAGAGTTAGAATCCCCTCCAATTTGGGAGCTCGCCCCACAACTTTAGCTTTGCCACTTTTTTGATCATATGCTACAAAGCAGCCACCGGAATAAGCTTTGCGCTGTCTATGCCATTTGTAGCCGGCGACTCCGAACGCGGTCCCAAAATAAATGACTTTATCATTCTCATAAAAGGGTGTATGGATCTTACCCTGAGACATTTCACCTCCGGGCCCAACTTTAACGCCGGTCACATGACCTAAATCAAAGGGTTTCTCAAAGTCCTCAGTTTCAGGGTCATAGGAAAGCACCTCTGCATTCAGGTCCAGCCAATGAGTCAAAAAGCCCATAAAGAGCTTGCCATCCGCTGTTGAACTTAGTGCCAGGTGACTCGCATCAGCCCAAAGCAGGTCCGGATCATGTAATTTGACGTCGACCTGCTTACTTCCAGTAAAGGACGTGCAAGAAGCCATTAAAAATGCACAAGAGCCAGGCAACATTTCAAATCAAGGTTCCTTTGAAAAGACCATGGGAGTGTCTTGCAGCCACTGATCCATCAAGTTTGTGAGTTCCTTGACCTTTTCGGGGTGCTGTGCAGAAATATCCTTGCGATCATCTGGATCATTTTTTAGATCGTAGAGTTCGTAGCTACCTGGGCGAGCAATGAGTTTATACCAGCCATTGACCACAACACGGGCGAGTATATCGCTATGCAGTTTATGAGCGGCATCGATATTGATATCGCGATCATAGATGTCGACAAAAATACTGTCACGCTTGGCAAGCAAGTCAGGTTTTCTTAAATCCAAACCAGACATAGCCTCATCTGGTTCTATACCACAGGCTTTTAAAATAGTTGGAGCTATATCAATTGCACTGGCCAATGTCTCTTTATCGCGTTGGGGTGAAATAGTTTTCTTGTGGGTTAAAAAGATTGGCGTACGTATGCCTATTTCAACCGCTTCTTTTTTCGAACGTATATAACCACCGACTTCATTAGGGTCCGGCAGCCAACCATTATCACTGGCATAAACAAAAAGAGTATTGTCGTAAAGATCCTTTTCTTTTAGGAAATTCACCAGTTGGCCACAGGTCTCATCAAGCCAGGCAATATTCGCCCAATAACGTGCAGTGGATTCATTGGGGGCCAGATCTTTGTATTTCTGATAGAGACGATCCGGAGCATTGTGGGGTGTATGCGGCAGGAAAACACCATACCAAATAAAGAAAGGTCTCTTGTCCTCTTGAGCTTTATTTACGAAGTCGTAAATTGGCTTCATGGTTTTACGGCCAATCTGAATGCCGTATTTATCCTCAAAACCTTGATCAAGCGGATCGCCTTCCCACCATTTCCCAGTCTTAAAAGTTGCATAGCCATTATCATTTAATTGCTTGACCATGGAAGGCGCATTTTTAAGCGAAGCCGTCATAAGGTGAGCATGCTTACGAGTTAGTGTTCTAGCCTCCTTTTTATCCATCGTTTTAAAAGCTTCAATATATTTTGCCGGTATGGAATGATTGCCTCTGACTGCTGTTTGATGCGGGTAAAGTCCCGTCACAATACTCGCCAGTGACGGCCGGCACATGGACGCTGTATCATAACCTCGATCATAGACAAGGCCTTCACCCGCTAAACGGTCTATGTGAGGAGTTTTAACGTGTGGGTGTCCCATGAAGCTGTAATCCATCCAGCCGTGATCATCGCTCAAAATAAAAACGACATTTGGTTTATCCTGAGCATGAGTCAAAAAGCTGACGACACAACACAGCAAGATGATTAATTTAGTGGGGGTTTTATACATAATTTTCTACCGTATTTTTTAAAATTTTCTATCTAAAGTGCTTTGACCATTTTGATTTCTGAAGGCCGCGCTTAACCGCATCCAGGTTTTTCAATTGCGCTCCGCCGTAATGACTTAAGGCATAACCATCACAGCCGGTGTATGAGGATAGTTCGGCACTTTTCTCCAGGATGGCTGGATTCTTACCGCGGATATCCAAAGCAGCCACCCAGTGAACGTGATCACCGGCAACTTTTTCAAAGTTCTCCAGGTACTTCACTTTCTCGTGGACGAGCTTCATGTTGTCCTGATGTTCCACAAAAGCATTGGCTCGGATGGAATCGATATGATTCATAAAAGAAGGCAGGTCAATACCAGAGTAATAACTATGGGTACGGACGTAATGATTCCAGCGAATGTCGATTTTTGGATTGAAGGATTTCGCCGCAGTACTGATCAAATGGAAAAAGTTATTTATTGACTCACAACGGAAATCCAGCCAACGTTTTAATACAGGATTTTGCTTAAGATACTCTTCAGCAGTAATGCCGGAATCCATGATCGCTTTCTTATCCTGTTTTGCCAGAATAAGAAGTTCTTTCTTCGCTTCCTCAAGGTCAAAACCTTTCTTTTTAGCCGCAAGGACACAATTATTACAGAAGCATCCGCCTTTTTCCGGAGCGACTAAAGCCCATTCAATGGGGTCAGGAGGGATATTTTGCACCAAATATTTTATTGGAAGCACGTAGGGAACCAAACAAGTCTGTATGTAGTCCAAATCGTAGTTAGCCGCAAGATCTGAATAGAGTCCCACAGCGTATTCCTGAAACTCGGGACTATTATGGCAAACGACTGGCTCTTTGTAATTATGTGTGATTACAGGCTTTCCGAAGACGTTTATTTGAATGGCATCCGGCAACTCTTCTTGTAGCCTTATGGGATCAATCCAGGCGTGAAAGAGCTCAACTGCGGACTTCATCTTTCTTTTACGCAAGGCCGTCGTGAGGTCCTCTACCCAATCTGATTTTGCCAGAAAATCCCGCTTAGTTCGCAGCGGTTTGATCTTGCCATAGTGTTTCATATCCGGTTTCCAGTAAATATGGCAATCTTCACATGTATAAGACTTTCTTACGGGATTATGTGGATAATCACCACCACGGAACGGGCGGATGGATTGAGAAAGGTTACACATGTAGATTGAATTGGCCCCAGCCCTTCCCTGCAAGTTGTCCAGAACATTCTCTATACCTTCATCAGCCAAATCCCAGGGAAAAACACTGGCGGAAATTTCCGGTACATTGCCCAGCTCTTTGGCATGTAAGAACTGCAAAGGTGCAGCCACACCGGTCATACCAAGGGCTTTTATAAAATTCCTTCTCGTTAAATCAGTCATACTATCTCCTATGGATGTACTTTATTTTTATCAAAATTCTTAGGTGGCTCACACTTGGGTAGTGAGTTGATCCAGTCACGGATAAGGGCCACACCGGCTTCATCAATTTCGTGGGAACCAAATAGGGGCATCTGCCCTGCTCCGCGACGATTCATACGTCCTAAAAGTTCAGAGAGCTCGGCATTACCCGGAACAATTAGCTTGGCCTCTGCTTTGCCAAGTAAGCCAATCTTCGGAACTCCACCAATCAAACCTGTTTCTGCCAATGGCACATGGTATTCCAATTCCATTGCTGCGCGTCCCCCCATTCCCGTCTTGTGGTGACAATGGGCACAATTTATGTGCAGGTAAGCCCGTGCCCGCTCTTCCAAAGTTCCACTCTTGGGATTGTATGGATCCGCAAGCTTCACTTCCCGCCGCTTTTTTAAGTCATTGTTATTTTTCAATACTTTTGTTTTCAGCCATTCATCAAGTTGCTGAAGCCCCTGTGGGTCAGTTCTATTGAGTTGTGGCGCTGTGAAAGCAATGCCAAAGAGACTGTGTTGCGTGTGGCAAATCATACACTCTGAGCGAGAGGGATAGCGCCAGCTTTGTGTTTTCCCTGAATCGCGTTTAATTTCTGCCGTTTCGCCCTCTTCCGGAACCAGGCTCGCCGTCTTTCCTTTAGAATCCCACTTATAAGTATAGCCCTGCCAGGTTCCACTATTGTAAAGAACCTGAGTCTCCACCGGTGCACCATCTAAATAAAATGTTTTTACCAGGGCTCCGCCTTCGTTGATCCTTAGGCTACTGTAATAGCGATTGTTCCCTATCTTCGTGATTTGACTCTTGGGAAGGGCTAGAAAACGACGGGCACTGGCGCCATCAGCCCAAGCCTCCGCCTGCACCTTGTATTCCAGCACACCCTTTGACGGTTTTTGTGAAGCGACATGATTAAACAGACCTGTATCAGATAGAGTCTTTGGCCAAGGGCGAGTTTTTTGCTCACCTTCACGTCGGGATAAAGTTTCTATGGAGCCAGATAAGGAAAGCAGTAACAATTCTTGTTGGTGATCCTCACATATTGAGGTCAGTGTCCCGTAAGTAATTTTAGCAATTCGAAAGGGCTTCCCCAGCGTATCTTTATGGGCATCATAAGCCACGGCCCAAATCTCTCGGGTTATAGAACAGCCATAAATGTAGTGCCCCGCGAGTTCAGGAAATTTTTTACCTCGATAGAAAACACCACCAATAATTGAGCGCAATTCAGTATGGGGCTGTGCCAGCCTGGGAAGTGTATGTTGAGTATTGGGTCCACCTAAGGCTAAATCACGATGAAAAGGCTGATGGCCTTCGTACGAGGACCAACCGGCATTTGAGCCTCGCTTCACACAATACAACATCTCCCAGAGATCTTCTCCATTATCTGCTGCCCACAGTTCCTCGCTGACGGGATGGAAACACATGCGCCAGGGATTGCGCAGACCATACGCCCATATTTCAGGTAAAACACCATCCATTCCCACGAAGGGGTTATCGCCAGGCACTGTATAATTACGTCCTGGTTCAGGCTTACTGTGCACATCGAGACGTAAAATAGATCCCCGAACTACATCAACCTGCTGCCCCACTTTACCCGGATCGCGTTGGACCGATCCATCCCCGGCAGAGATGTAAAGAAAACCGTCTTTGGGACCCCAATGCAGATCACAGCCATTGTGAGTAATGCTTTTCCAAGTGTAGACAATTTCGGCTTTTCCCTTCAAAGAAAACCCCGATTCCATGCCCACTTTGTAGCGAACGATCAAACAGCGCCCATCTAAACCGTCCTGCTGATGAACTGCCAGGTACAAATGGGGGATTTGGGGCCAGTCTCGATCAAGTACTCCACTCAATAATTGAAAGTGTTTAGAGCTTTTACCCTGCCCCATGTCTTTAAAGTGCAATTTTATATCCGTCACCAGGTGACGTTCAACACTATCCTCCAGGCCATGAGCCGGTACCGACCAGATCTTACCCCTGTGCCCTAGAATCAACAGTTCCGCTTCATCTCTATTATTCTGATAGGGAATCACATCCAGTGCACCTTTAAAGAGATAATTGCCCTTAAAGAAGGAGACCGCCTGATATTTTAAACCTGGCATCCCTGCTCCGTCCAAAGCGGAATTATCCCACTTAAGCTTATCTTGTCCTAAAACGATAGCTGAGCCCCAAAAACTGATGACACAAAATAAGAGTGTAATCACTTTTTTAGGGGTCATGAACATATTCTACTACCAGGATTTGATTTAAAAATAAAAAACGTGAGGTCGGCGGTTTTAAAGGATTTGTAAAGAAGCGGTACTATCCGCGTATCTATCTTTCTTCACTCCCATATGCTGTGCCATATTAAGCCACAAATTGGCTAGAGGTGTACCTTTAGGGAAAGCTGTATGCTGACCATTGCCTTTAACATTTTTACCAGCCACAACCACAGCCAAACGGTCGTATCTGTGATCAAAACCATAACCGAGCCCACTGCCCATAACGCTGGTTGTAGAATCAAATAATGATTTGCCCTGATGATCTTTAGACTTTTTCAATTCATCTAAAATATAAGAGAATTGCTGAACATAGAATCGGTCAATTTCAGCGACCTTATCCTGCGCATCCTCTTTATGGGTCAGGCTGTGATGAACGACTTTTTTATCAAACACGCCATCAAAAAAGAGTGGTGAAGACCAGCGTTCGGGGCCTGCCATGAAAGTAACGTTTCTCGTCAGGTCAAGTTTTAGAGCCATTACAGTCAACTTACCCATCAGCCTCATGTACTCACTTCGTTTAACCGGCTCCATTTCGTCATCAGGAAAAGTGACTTTGGAGAGCTCCTGTTGTTTTTGAGCCAATAATAAAGACTCTTGTTCTAATTCTCTGACAGATGTGAAGTACTCGTCAAGTTTCTCTCCATCGTGACCTGAAACTTTGGATTTCAAAGATTTTGCATCAGACATGATGAGGTCCAATATACTGGAATCAATATTTGCCTTAGATCTAAATAAAGAATTAAACAAGCCTAAAGGTGATTTATAGTTAGGTGCTGAATAACCCGGACCGTACCAGGAAACTGAATCAAAGTGTTTTGTCTCTCGAACATTGGGGTCTTCATTACAGTTCACAGCTAAAGTTGGGAATGGTGTAGCACGCGGTAAACTCGATGCTATCACATGGTCCAATGTTGTATTGAGAGGATAGGCACCATCGGTTCTTTCATGGTGAGCTGAGCTCGTTAACCAACAGCAGCCTGATTGGGCATGAACGTCCGTACCTGTAGCGTGGATTCTATCCAGGCCACTGAGGACTGCGACGTCTTTCTTATGATTTTTTAAAGGTGATAAACTAGGCGTAAACTCATAGTCCCCGACCGTAGAAGGAAACCATTTGTAGGGGTTTACACCATTTGGGAGATAAAACCACAAAGCTCGCTTGATATCATTATTGGGTGAATTGGGGCTGGAAAAAGCTTCCAGTGAAGGCAATAAAATACTTGCCGATAAACTCTTTAAAATTACTCTGCGATTCATGTATTACCTCTACTGTCTTAAAAATGTTTCACTTAAAGCGATCTCTAATAAGACATCTCTCATCTTATGCCCATTAGATTTGCTGGCTGCAAGGATTTTTTTGATGTCATCTTGTTCATTGTAACCAACACTTCTGGCCAATGCGTAAGCATATAGGTGTTTAACAAAAGCCTCTGCAAAAACCTCTTTGTTGTCAATCATGATTTCTTTGAAATCCGGCAGGGTCGTATATGACTCCCCGAATATTTTCCCGGAAGTATCAACGTCTCGGCCATTGGCATACTTCTCTCTCCAAATTCCAACTGCATCAAAACTTTCAAGCGTAAAGCCCATGGGATCAATTTTAGCATGACATATTTTACAGTTATCGTTCTCGCTATGTATTCTTAATTGCTCTCTTATCGTTAAGCCCTTTACATCTTTAGATTCCTCATCCAGAGATGGTACATTTGCAGGTGGCGGGGGTGGCGGATCATTGTAAATCACATTGGCAAACCAGGCACCACGTAAAATTGGAGCACTTCTCTTTGAATGAGATGTTAGAGAAAGGCAGGCTCCCATAGTAATGAGCCCCATTCTGCTCTCATTTTTATTAATCTTAACTTTGCGCCAGGTTTTCTTTATTTTCTTATCCGGCTCACCATCGGGATTATTGTTTTCCTGATCTATTTTGTAATAGTCAGCAAGTGTGTTGTTAAAATAACTGTAATCATTGTCAATGAAGTCAAAAATACTACGATCCTCGACCAGAATAGTTTCAAATAAGAGCAAGGGTTCTAAGATCAGGTACTGACCGATATTGTTTTGCTTATGCCTGTCGAGAAAGTAATCCGGGAAGTTTTCGGGATCGGGAGAGAAAGCCAGCAGGTTGCCTAAATGAAGCCATTGAGCCGCAAAACCATACGTTAAATGCTTAGTTTTTCTATCATTGAGCATTCTTTCAACTTCCTGCTTGATCACCTCTTCTTCAACGAGTTTGCCGTCCGCTGCCAGACTTAATAAACGATCATCAGGTCCAGAGCCCCATAAAAAGTAGGATAATTTCGAGGCAATAGAATAATTTTTATTCTCGTTTGGCTTCTTGTAAAGAAAATCTGGAGATGCCAAAATAACTGAGACCACATCAGTCATCGCTGCTGTGTATGAGGATTGATGAAACTTGTGACGCTCGGTAAAATAGCCCACGTACCTTTTAAGCTGGGCATCACTTAAGGGTTTGCGAAAAGCTTTTACCAGGAAGTCGGATAGAAAAGCTTCTGCCTGCTTTAATTCATCTCCTTTTTGGCTATTGAAAACAAAGTGCTCTTTCCACACTGGACTAGCATCTTTAAACTTCTTGTTGTTCAATAACTCTTTTGCTAAATCCATGTACCTGGACATAAGCTTGGGAGTAAAACTCAACATTTCAACATTATTATCGTAGCCGTTTTCTTCCTTGTAATCTACGGGTAGTGGAGCCACGCCATAAGGTGGTTTTTCCAGACCAAGCTGAGTCAGTCGACTCCCGATAAGTATCTTGTCGGGCATCTTTTTACTTTTGGGAACAAAATAAGGTTTTTTGGTATCCTCCTTTATAAACCTGCTCGGCATTGCAAAAATATTCTTTTCTAAAGCAAAGATGTCTCTTATAGAGTTGTCATACTCGTATCTGGTCAGGCGTCTCATGGGAGTCACATCTTCAGCCTTTTGACTTAGAAGTCCCTCTACATAATTCAATAGCTTCTTTCTGTCGTGTTCCGGAAGGGGTTTTTCGTCCTCGGGAGGCATTTCCTCATGCCTGACGGATTCCCAAATATCTTCCAGTTTCGGGTCATCTTTATCAAAAGAAAAAGTTTCTAAATTCAGCTTGCCTTTGACCTTTTTATTACTGTGACATTCATAGCAATAGCTCTTGAAAAGCGCCCTCATTTCCTGATCCGGCACGGCTAAAGAATAATGTGCCATAAGTACTGCAACTATTATAAAAACCTTCATGCCATATCCCTTAGGTCAATATTCGGCAATACATGATTACTGAGTAAATTCACAAGTCTTGAATCCTTAATTTAAATCTTTTGCAAATGAGTCACTCTGCAATAATCATGCTTGATGATGGCAGTTTTATCACAACTCAAATGCCTGCTTGTTTCTACTATTATCGTGAGCCCTACACAAAATGACAGGAAATGACCTGCATAAGCTAAATTCAGAGGCTTTTTTAAAATCTTTTATTGCGGGTGTCGCAAAAAAGGCCTTTACTGAGCAACTTTACACACTTCCAAAGGCTAAAAGAGTTAAATCCCAGTGGCCTTAGTTCTTGATATTGAGTCAACTAAAATGAATTCTCGTGTTTATTTATGTCGAAACTCTTTACGCTGAACCAATCCATGAATGATGGAGTTTAGGGTGTAATCCTGTTTTTTAGCTTCTGCTAATAATTCCTCAGTCATATCATCATCCGTAAAGGCGTAGGAACGTCCCAAGGCATAGGCAATCAAGGACTCAGTAAAACCACGAGCAAAATCGTCCTGGCGAGCGGCAATGAGCTTTTTCATTTCATAGTAACCTTTAAAAGCGGGCCCCTTGTGGAACTTGCCGGATGAATCAATCGTCCATTTCTTATTTTTATATTTATCTTTTACACGCCATTTGCCTGTGGCATCAAAATTCTCTAAACCAAAGCCAATTGGATCAATTTTGCGATGACAACTGGCACATTGGGGTTCCTCCTGGTGAGCGACTAAGCGTTCACGAGTAGTCAATACTTTTCCTTCTAAGCGCGAAATCTGTGGCACGTTGGCCGGGGCCGGCGGCGGTGGCTGATTGATGAGGTGACGCAGAACCCAGGCACCGCGTTCCACTGGGCTGGTTTCCAAACCATTACTCCCCATGGCATTGATTGCAGCCATACCAAGTAAACCTCCACGAGGTGAACCAGCAGGTAATTTGACTTTGCGAAATTCCTGGCCGTATACACCCTCAATACCATAATGATTGGCCATCAAGCCATCCACAACAAGATAATCACTACTCAACAAATCACCGAGCCTACCATTATTTTTTATTAGATGGAGGATGGTTTGATAGACTTCCTCACGAGCTGCTTTTTTGGCATTGTCATCAAATTCACGGTGGTGAGCTACATCAAATTGAAAGAAGTCTAAACGCTCCATATCCAGCCACTGATGAGTAAAGCCATCCACAAAATTTTTCGCTCTTGGGTCAGCTAACATACGGTCAACTTCGAGCCTTAATTGCTCGGGATTCATGAGTTTTTTAGATTGAGCTAATTCTAAGAGTCTCTGATCTGGTGGCGCACTCCACAAGAAATAGGCTAAGCGTATGGCTAATTCGCGATCAGTTAGTCTGCGTGGCCCTTGCTTATCATTAGGTTCATCTAGATAAAGGAAACTAGGTGAAGCTAAAATGATACTCAAAGGTTGAACGAGGGCATCCTCAAAAGAGTCACCTTGACTACGGCGGTACTCGTAGTGATTGACTAATTCCTGTATATCGTGCATTTTGCCACGAAATGCCATGAGACCAAAATCCTTAATGATTTCACGGGCGCGATTGGGCTTGTCTTGATGTTTTATAAGAATTTCATCAAAAGGACTGGGGGCTTGCTTTAAGGGGCCTTCCAATTCTACCCAGTCGAGCCAGAGAGATGGAACGGGTCCAATACCAGTGCGGTGCCTATCACGAAAATAAACCTTTCTACGCAAGTCTGCCCAATTTGCTGATTGACGCTCCTGAATCGCAATTTCTTTTTTAGAATGGCTAAAGATTTCAATCGTAGTTTCCTGGACTTGAGGCTGTTCGGGAGTACCCGTCATTTGCATGTAAGCAAAAGGTAGGCCTTCAAAAAAGCGCTTAATGGGAATTCTCTTTTGGGGGTGGCCTACCTCAATGAACTTTCTAAAACCTGGCGCATCGGCCATAGCTCCACCACGCACGCGAAGTTTATACTTACCCACGGGCATACCCTTGGGTGGTTTAATATCGATACGATTAATCCCCTTAATAATCATTAGGTAACTGCCAGAGTCACTCAATGGCAAGTCACGGCTTTGTCTATGATATTTGTAATCTTCCGTATAAATAACCTCACCAAAAATAGCGGCGGCCTCATCTCTTAATCCAAAGTCTTTTGATCTAGGAGCGCCTTTCAAGTGCTTTGCCTCATTGGGTAAATAACGCCAAGGGGTTTTTGCAACTCTGGGGTTCCTCTTAATAATTTCTGCCATGATTTCTTTATTTTCAGGTGCTTCTGAAGCGGCTTTTACTTGTTTAAAGTATTCTTGAAATTTGGCGTGATTTTTTTCAAAATTAGCAAGAGCTTTATCCAGTTGAGGATTAAACTGGTCCTCAACTTCTAAGCGATAGACAAAGGCTTCTTTATTTCTGTTGTTATGGCGTTCAAAAGCTTCTTTAATTGCTATACGCCCTGCTTTGAGGTACTGTTCGATCTGATCACTGGAAATGAATTGTGAAGCACCCTCAGTATCGAAATGTCCCGCGCCATCTGCGGGGAGATTATTAGCGTCTACCTGTACATCTAAAAGTTCCCTCAGCGTATTGTTGTACTCGCGGCGATTGAGGCGACGCATAGTAATTTCCCCACCCGAATCGGATAGTACTTTACGAGCTGTAACCATGGTACTGGAAAGACTTTCGAGAAAGTCCGCTTTCTCCATGCTCTTGGGCTGTTTTTTTTCTTCCGGAGGCATATCCCCTGAATTAATGGCATTGAGAACCTTTTGCCAGGTTTCCGCTTGTTGAAGCGTCTGAATATTAAAATCCAGATCTTCGAGATTAATTTTACCTTCCTGCTTTTCATCATCGTGACAATTTAGGCAATAATTGGCTAAGAAATCAAAGTTTTTCTCAGGAAAAACGGCTTGGGCTTTTTCGGCCTGAACCCCAATACTCAAAAATAAAAATATGCTAAGCCATAAAGTCAAATAAGACCCCTTAGTCGCCTGGTCAAGGATTGGCAAATCCTTGCAGGGAGAGCTCGAGAGGGGCAGCGCCCTTCTCGTATGCCCAGCATAATGACTCTGAGTAATCGTGAATAAACAAATAAATTTTCTCATACTTGCAGTTCTTTGATGATTCCAGTGCTATCGCCGTGACGATCTACTTTTACACCTGAGCCCTTGAGCATACTCAACCAGACATTACAAAGAGGTGTATCATCAGGTAGGACTAAATGTTGGCCCATGGCCAGTTTAGATCCCCCACCAGCAATGATAGTAGGACAATTATTGAGGTAATGAATGGAGCGAATATTGGAGCCATAAGCCAGGCTCACATGGTCGTATAAGCTGCTGCCATCGACCTCTTTTGTGGCTTTCAACTTAGCAATTAAGCCAGCCAGTAATTCACTCTGAACTTGATCTCGTTTTTCAGAAGCTGCCATTCGATCACCAGCTGTGTAGTGACTCATATCATGGGGAGCCACTTTTACTCCAATACTCTGTAAAAGAGATTTGACTGGCTGACGATAAGTCATCACTCGAGTCGTATCAGTTTGCAGAGCCGCCACAATCAGGTCGTACATGGCTTTGATCTCATTCTTACCTTTTAATCCCTTGGACGGTGGAGCTAAAGGAGCCTTTTCCTTGGGTACGGTGAGCCATTGTTCATCTTTACTAATGCGATTTTCTATATCGCGAATTCCTTGGAAGTATTCGTCTAATTTTTCACTATCTGCTTTACTTAAACCACCTTGCAGGCGCTTAGCATCATTAAAAATAGTATCCATCACACTGCGCTTTTCTTTTAAGGCGGCCTGGCGCTGTTCCAGAGGCATGTCATCAGCTGAAAAGAGTTTGTGATAGAGCTTTATGGGGGAGTCGATTCCCGACATGGGTTTGCCACGTTCATCCCACGATAAAGACAAACCCATACCATGACCATCGGCCTTTTTTTCCGTACTGCACAATTGCATGGAGGTGAAACGAGTCTCTTGCCCAAACGCTGCCGCAGCAACTTGATCCGCAGATATGGAATTGGAAAAAGATTGACCAGCTACGGCATAGCGATTGGCTCCCGTGAGCCAAAAAGTACTTCCCCAATGGGCTTCATTGGTGTATTGATGTGAACAACCTTGTATAAGAGTGAAGTCTTTCTTGTATTTCGCTAAGGGAGCTAACCCCTTGGGAAGTTTGTAATTAGCACCGGTATCTTTGACATCGGGATACCAAGTTTCATTAGTCACCCCCCAGCCAAAGCCAAGAAAAATCATGCGTTTGGGTGGCGTGGACGGTTTTTTATTGCGACTAAAGGACTTAGCCTCATATCCTAAAGACTCCAGTGCCGGCAAAGCCACAAGAGCGCCAGTGCCTCGTAAAAAATGACGTCGATTAAATTTGCTCATGATCTCAATACTCTTCGTAAATACAATTCTATTTAATACTTGTACTGAAAAAACAAAATCTTACAAAACTCTGAATAGAAAAACAGCAATTAACTTGAAAAGGCTCATTCAAATACTGCTTCATTTATTAATGAGAGTGTATTTGTGAGGGGCGCTTCCACTTGACTTTATCAGCTTTGCGGAGCTAAAAATCCATGTCTTTGCGCCTTTCGCTAAATTTATCGAAGGCTTATTTCCTTGGGTGTGCGCCAGTGCCAACGATCTGTTCTAAAGGGGTAATAAGTGAATGGCTGGGCAAAGGTCTACTCAAGGACTCTTTCCCTTTTGAACAACGTTCTAAACGCCTACTCAAAGCTTGGGAAGCCGTTGGTCACCCAGCTTATGAAAGAAGTCCCAGACGCCAAATCCTCAGTCAAGAATGTTTTGATTTTTTAAGAAATCCCAATTTGCAGTCACAGCAAACCAGAACTCATAGAAAACTCATTCGAAAACTGGTACAAAGAAAAGTGGCAAAACTAGAGACTTGAATGATTTAGTAAACTTTAACCAAGAAAAGCTCGAAAGAACACGAAAACCTTTATTTCACGCGTACTTAAACCTTTTTAGGTATTCAGTGCGTACCTCAATTCAAAATTAAGAATTTATAATTCAAAATTAATGCTCATCGAATTAATTATTATTTTAAATAATTCTACCTAGGAAACAAATTTAACAAGTTGTCGTTTATTCTCTTCGGTGAACATGTCCACATCATGTAACTTGATAATTTGTACACCTTCATCCTCTAAACCAATCATAATTTCTTTGCAGGCGGGAATTAGTTTTTTATCATTGCTAGCCTTAACCGTAAAAGCTACTTCATCTGGTAAAAAACCGTTCTTCTTCAACCTTTTAACTTTTGTAACCCAAGCATCACCATGATTGTATATGCTTGATTTATCTTTCTTATCTAAATCAAAAGGTTTTAACGCTTGATTTTTCAATGGGTTATAAAAAGCCATTTTTACATGATAGTCGTCATTACCTACAGTGTAGTCTTGTTTGAAGTTTTGAAGAATTTTTAATCTTTCAAACTCTATTTTCAAAGTTTGCGTAATGCGCTCTTCGATATACTTCTTACCTTTTGTATAACCACGTAAAACATAATATTTAAAGAGACCTTCTACTTTTTCACCGGCATCTTTACACATTGCTGTAGCTATTTGACTAAACTGAAATACGCCTTCTTTCGGACTTACTAGACTTTTAAAAATCGTTTGTTGCTCATTAAGAAAATAATCCAAACCATCGTGAGTAAAGCTTTTTTTAATTTGAGTTAACTCATCGTCGTATGACTTAACCCATGTTGTATATGCCTTAGCTGAAAGTTCGGGGAAAAATCCTGTCACTCGTTTAAATTTTTTTGTTTCTAATTTATGGTAAAGCTTGCCTGTAATTGGAGAAAAAGCTACCACGCCAACATTCACAAATTCCCCCGCATCTGCATAAGGTACAAAGCGAATAACAGCGTAATTGATCACATCTTTATTATGACTTTTCATTCTTTAACCCAAAACTGTTCTTTTCGATATCTTTCCAAAATTGATTTAACATACCTAAAGCACTCTTCCAGTTTTTCAACTTCATTTCCTAAATCGGCAGGATCTAACCATTCACGAGGAATACCTTCACAAACCGATCTAAGCTCTTGAATACATGTACTTAAATAATTAATACCCTTATCAACAAAACCGCTATCCCAATAATCATAATCTTTAATAAATGGATGCTCTCTCCAGAATTCTTCAGCATTTAAATCTCTATCAAAAGCTAAATTATGATCAATTATATAGAGTTGTTTCTCTAAAGCATTATAGAGCATATTTGGATTACCTCCTTTTGCCGATATTTGCCTGTCAATATTTAAAATTGCCCAATCAAATAACAGTATTTTTGCTCTTAAAGCAGGATCCACACTTTGCAATTGTTCGAAACTTACATCACTACAAAATCCTATAAGTTTAGAAGCAAATGCGTAACCTGGCTTACAAAAATCATTTACTTCAGAATTATTAGAATATTCAACAAGTTCCTCAGGAATATCAGCTATATAAAAATCAGGAATAGGAAGTTCAAATATCTTGGCAAGGTTTCCTGCGATCCACTCAAATGCTAAAGACTCCCCACCCGCATTTAAGGTTTTAACGTAATAAGATACTCCTACTTCATCTTTACAGCGAAAAGGTTTTGTCTGGGCATTCTCAGACATTTCAATTATTTCTTCGATTTGAAGTATGCTTTCTTCAATCTCAAACATTTTCACTCCCGCCCATTACATTTAAACTTTTACAATATACCCATTGAAGGTGATCTTCTGCTATAATTTCACATTTTTTAAATTGACCCATAACTACGCACTTAGCTCGTATAAGTATTTTTGGAAGCCGACGAAAACTTCGCGGATGGCTGTGGGTGAACCAAAGAGCTCTGCTGCATCGGTGACGGTATTGTACTTGAGTTCGAGTAAGCTCTTCATGTTCTTGGGAGCCAATTCCCCTACTCCATCGTTGATGTATTTGCTGAGGATGAAGTCAATAAAGTCGCGTTGTAGCTCACTGTCGTAACTCTTCACAATAAAGGGCTGAGCTTTTTGCGCTCGCTCTTGGCGACTAATTGCCTCTACTGCATAAGCGACATAGGCTAAGACATCAAAAACATCACTATTTTCAGCGTCGATGAGCTTTTTCATTTCATTGAGCTTCTCTTCATCGTAACCCGAATCACATAAATCATTCAAGAGTTTCTCACGAGTCTTGGGCTCACTCCATAGCTCACGCAATTGAGCTTCACTCTCAAAGAAGCTCGGAAGATCATCAAACATCTTCTCTAAGAACTCTTGAGCAGAAATAGGCTTATCTCCATGCCAGTACATAGCTGATGACACATGCTTAATCTGCCTAGTCTTGCCATCACTCAATTTAATCTTGACCTTCTCAGGTGTTGGCTCAGGCTGTTCTGGCTCCCCATCAATCGGCGGATCATAAATCACTGGTGGATCATTCACTTCACCTCCACCAGTAGGGTCACCTTCACCGCCATCTCTTGGTTCAGGAGTCAAAGGCTCACCATCCCATTCAGGGTCAGCAAAATTATGATGTGCTTTTACGAAGTCAAAAATACTAAAGTAATCCTTACCATCGTACATACGCGTACCACGACCAACGATCTGCTTAAACTCAATCATATTATTACAGGGGCGCATCAGCACAATATTTCGCACATTACGAGCATCAACGCCTGTGGAGAGCTTGCGTGAAGTGGTTAAAATAGTCGGAATCGTTTTTTCATTATCTTGGAAAATCTTGAGGTCATTCTCACCAGCCGCACCATCATTAGCCGTCACACGAACGCAGTAGCTCGTATTTGTTGTCCAACCCTTCTTAACCGCATACTGATTAATAAAATCGCGCACCATGCCCGCATGTTCTTGGGTTGCACAAAAGACAATCGTCTTTTGATTTGGGTCAATCTTATTCATCCAGTAATGCACTCGCTTTTGCTCACGAGCTGGAATAGTGATGATACGATTAAAGTCTCCCTCTTTATAAACCTTACCAGGTAGAGGATCACCTTGAATAATAACACCATCACCAGGCGTATAGATATACTCATCCATTGTACCCACAATAGGGTAAACCTTAAAGGGAGTTAAAAAACCATCGTTAATGCCTTCCTTCAGTGTGTAGCTATAGACAGGCTCACCAAAGTAGGAGTAAGTATCCACATTATCTTTGCGCTTAGGTGTTGCCGTTAAGCCTAATTGAACAGCAGGAGAGAAGTACTTGAGAATATCGCGCCATGAACTCTCGCTATTAGCTCCGCCACGGTGGCATTCATCAATGACTATGAAATCAAAAAAGTCCTCGGGGTACTCACCAAAGTACGGAGCGTCATCGCCATTCTCATCAGTCCCACTCATGAAGGTTTGGAAGATGGTAAAAAACACGCTAGCGTTCTTGGGCACACGTCCCTTCTTTTTGATATCACTTGGTTCAATTCGACAAATGGCGTCTTCACCAAAGGGGCCAAAATCATTGAAGGCCTGATTCGCCAAAATATTGCGATCGGCTAAAAACAAGATCCTCGGACGTCGCTTGGCTTCTCTTGGAGTGGTGCGAGAGCTTAGGCTCCAGCGACTATGAAATAACTTCCAAGCCAATTGAAACGAGATCGCTGTTTTGCCAGTGCCTGTCGCAAGAGTGAGAAGAATTTTGTCTTCGCCTTTAGCTAAAGCTTCTAAGGCTCCATTGATGGCATTTTCTTGGTAATATCTAGGTGCCCAGTTCCCACCCTTGGTTTCAAAGGG
Organism: Lentisphaera marina; assembly: GCF_028745505.1. Classification (GTDB taxonomy): domain Bacteria; phylum Verrucomicrobiota; class Lentisphaeria; order Lentisphaerales; family Lentisphaeraceae; genus Lentisphaera; species Lentisphaera marina. Next base: position 2,190,439 of record NZ_JAQZZL010000001.1, read on the forward strand.
GATTTCAGAGAACTTCTCGCGCCAGGTTTTTGTATAATCGGCTTCATCACCATCAAAGGCCAAAGCCCATAATTCATCGGGACTGAGATAGTCATCGACTAAGCCTTCTTCACCCGTGACCATATCAACCTGATAAATCTCGTGGCCATTGGTCGCATAGGCTAAACGGCACTGCAAGCGCTTGGCGTAGTCTTTTGCTTGGCGAACACCTTCAGTATGACTTAAGCCTTCTTTCTTGGCTTCTACTGCAGCAAGTTTCTTGCCTTTATAAACCAAGACGTAATCACTATCAACTTTTGTGCCACGCTTGCCACCGCTCAAGATCTGACCTGGGCAAATAACTTCCCTGCGGATAAAGCTATTCTCCACCACGCTCCAGCCATTGGTTTTCAGCTTGGGATCAATTAAGTCGGCGCGGGTATCGGCCTCATTGCGATGGCGTGTCGTACTCATGCAAAGACCTCATCTTTTGTGAGTTCACCACTGAAGGCTTTTTGGAGGAGTGATTTCTTAAGCTCGTCGAGAGCTTCGATTTTTTTGCTGTAGATGGATTCGAGGTTTTGCACTTGTTTAGAAAATATTGAAAATTCCTTTGCCAAGTCTCTCTGCTTTTTGATTGGAGGAAGAGGCAAGATCGCTTTCTTAACCAAATCACCACTGATATTCTTAACGATTGCTCCTGCAGCTAAAGAGTTAAATTGCCCTTTTAAATATGGCGAGCTCAATAAATAGTAGAAATATTCGGAGTCTAATGTTTCTGGGAGTCTTAACACAAACCATCCATCGTGAATATACCCAGGGATTTGCATAATGTAGGGACGACCAAAACTCATAGAATTCGATAAAATAAAGTCACCAACATCTACAAAACGAGATTTCAATGCTCCTTCAGGTGTAATTTTTTGATTTGTAGATGTGAGATATTTATCGCCTTCTTTAACATCACCTATTTTAATCCAATTAACTCCATCTGGAGCATCTGTTATAAAGTTTTTGATGGGCCGAGGAGAGCTTCCTCTTTCAACAGTAACTGCTTCTCCCAAAGTTGGTGTTTCCCAGCCTTCGCCTTTTTCGGTGAAGACTTTTTGCAGGTAGGAATCAAAGAGTTCGCGGGCATTTTTGAAGTTGGCTTCGTCATTGGCACGCGCCTTTGCGATATCCGCAAAAGCCTGATCCAAAATCTCCACAATTCGCTTTTGTTCAGGGGTAGAGGGGCACCATAACGGGCATTTTAGAATATCACCTTTACGAAGATTTGTTTGATTCTCACCATTATTAAAAGACAAAAGAAATGGATGTCGATTAAGTTGATAATAAAGAAACTTTGTATTGAATTTATTAGATCGTATAGCACAAATCCGTTGATTTAATGAGTACAAATCATCTTGATCAACAATGAAACATTTTGCTAAAGCTTTTCCATTTGGCACATCACTCATTACAAAACAAATATCCTCTTTAACTAAAGGAAATATTTGATGAGCAGTTTTTTTATATACATTACCTTGAGTAGAAATGAACTTTGAATTTACAACTATAAATTCACCTTGGTCATCGATACTTTTCTCATGAGCTTTACCATTATAAAATTCGCATACATCACCTAAGTTAAATATATCGGATTCCAACATCATTAGAGCAATCCTTGAATGCTAGTTAAGATTTTCTCACTTTCTTTATCAAGAGCGATGATGTCCTCAATAATAACTGAGGGCTCACGCAAGGGAGCTTCATCTTCGAGATTGGGATTTTTAACCGAAAGATCGTATGTCGTTTGATCTACATCGCTGACTTTTATTGACCAAGACTTATCGGAATCCGCAAAAGTCTTTTGTAGGTCGACAAATTCTTTGAGGTCTTTATCATTGAGTGGATTCGTCTTACCTAGTGAACGTCCTGGATCGAGTGCATAGAACCAAGTCTTTTCGGTGGGTGCACCTTTCTCAAAAAACAAAACCACGGTTTTAACACCAGCACCTATAAAAGTTCGTGCTGGACAGTCGAGCACCGTGTGAAGATTACAGTTTTCTAAAAGTTCTTTTCTTAGGGCGACTGAGGCATTATCCGAATTGGAGAGGAAGGTATTTTTAATTACCACTGCAGCACAGCCACCTGGCTTGAGGCTTTTCATAAAGTGCTGAAGGAAGAGGAAGGCCGTTTCACCCGTTTTGATTGGGAAGTTTTGCTGAACTTCTTTCCGTTCTTTACCGCCGAAGGGAGGATTAGCTAAAATGATATTGTATTGATTGTGAAGCTGAATATCCGCTAAGTTTTCACCAAGAGTGTTGGTGTGAATCACATTGGGAGCCTCGATACCGTGGAGGATCATATTCATAATGGCAATCACATAAGCCAGAGACTTCTTTTCCTTGGCGTAAAAAGTCTTCTCCTGAAGAGTCTTTAAATCGCTAGTTGATAAGCCTTCACGCTTGCGCAAGTGATCAAAGGCTTCGCAAAGGAAACCCGCTGAGCCCGCAGCACCGTCGTAAATAGTTTCACCGATCTTGGGGTTCACCACATCGATCATGGCGCGAATCAAAGGTCTTGGCGTGTAGTACTCACCACCATTGCGACCCGCATTGCCCATGTTTTTAATCTTCGTCTCATAGAGGTGCGAGAGTTCATGCTTCTCTTCTTGAGAGCGAAAGCGTAATTCATCGATTTTCTCTAAGGCATCGCGCAGTGAATAACCACTTTGAATCTTATTCTTGATCTCACCAAAGATCTCACCAATCTTATACTCAATTGTGTCGGGACTCTCTGCTCTTTGCTTAAAGCCCTTGAGGTAGGGAAAGAGTTCTCCATCCACATACTCCATAAGATCATCGCCCGTTAGAGCCTCATTGTGATCAAAGTTGCCTTCCGCATCCTTGGGCGCAGCCCACTCACTCCAGCGATGCTTTTCATCAATGATGTATTCGTATTCCTCACACTCCAACTCAGCAACAACTGCCTTGTCCTGCTCCAAGTCATCTAAATACTTTAGAAAAAGCATCCATGAAGTCTGTTCCGTGTAATCCAGCTCACTCGAGCAACCCGCATCCTTATGAAGGATATCATCAATATTTTTAAAAACTTGTTCGAACATAACTTCTTTCCCCTAGTCTATCTAAAATTTCTAAGGAAGCCAATGCAAACATCATTCAGCAATACGTTCTCAATTCAATTACTGACTCTCCCTTATTACAGTTTCATACTATTAAGGACATGCGCAATTAGTCAAAAGAAGAAAAGTTTGTACAGGGAAATAAATGGAATTTTCTCAAGTAATTTTAGGGTTTATTTTCTCTCTACAAATAATACACTGCTTTTAAAGCAGCTCTATACAGTTTTCAAGAGAGAGTTTGTTTGTATAATTCGGGCTTAGGGAACTAAGCCCGAATGGGGAATTTGATTACTTAAGGGTGGTTAAGTTATCTTTGTTTTGGAATTGGATGGTGTCGCTATGGTTTGACCAGGTGAAGTAATTTGGCGGTCAGAGCATATTCAGTCAAAGCGCCATAGAATGGCTTCTCCGGTACATTCCATGCTTGGGGTTTAATCTTCCCGTTCTGATCAAAGTCCCGACGAGTAATCGAAGAGAAAATAACGGGCTTACCCCCGGCCTTGATCACTCTATCTACATAGGATTTGAGTTTTTTCTTATATTGGTTTTGATTAAAATTCGGGAGAAGTAATTTCGTGTCAGCTTTTCTTTACTTTGTGCGCATTGGTCCCTATAGAAAGGCTGTCGACATCCAGTTGACTTTGCGGAGCTAAAAATCCATGTCTTTGCGCCTTTCGCTAAATTTATCGAAGGCTTATTTCCTTGGGTGTACGCCAGCGCCAACGATCTGTTCTAAAGGGGTAAGCTGCAAAGTTTTCTTTATTGTAGAGATTACAAAGGGGAAAAGGAGCCCAAGCATAGCGTACAGCGATAGGCTTTTTGACTGAGGGATGAGAAAGAACGACGCTATCATTGCCCTCAATAAGCGCATTAGCGGGGTAAAAGACGCCGCCCTCATCGACTATTTCAAAACCTAAAAGTGTTTCTTTAGGGACTTCATGTCCATCTAGGTTTAGGGTTTTGCTCGTGAGGCCAGTACCGACGAAGTCAAACTTTACCAAAGCCTTGTTCCCTAGGACTTCCCATGACTTAAAAACAGGCCCTCTATAAACTCCTGCTTTCTTATAAACCTTAGCCAATGCCATAGCGCTAAAACGCTGCGCAGGAATTTCCTTAAAAGGTGGATGAATATCTTTTTGCATGCCCCCATCGGGTATGGTAATAAGCCAAGCATTTTCTATGCTCTGCTCTACTTCAGCTAATCCCTCGGCAAAGCGGGAACTATGAGAATCTATCGGCTTATCTTTTCTAGCTCCAAATGGAGCTAGCGAGGTCATAATAAAGGGAAGCTTAGGCGATTTAAATAGACGACGCCAGTCAGCAATCATAGTAGATATTTTATGCTTATAGGTGGAGAACTCCCAGACGTTACCCTCACCCTGGTACCATAAAACACCCTTTAAACCATAGGGCATGATAGGCCCAATCATTCCATTAAAGTGACCGCCTGGTCCGGAAAAATTAGGATCTTTCTTCCTCCGTTCATCAACTTTTTTAATAAAGGCTTTGCAGTCCGCTCTTTTTTTAACCACATCACTTTGCATCCACTGCTCGATAAAAGTGCCACCCCAACTGCCATTAATGATGCCAATAGGGACTGCTAGTTCTTCTTGAATACTTTGACCGAATAGATACCCAATAGCTGAGAACGGGAGTGAGGACTTCTTTGTTGCTACAGCCCAATTGCAATCAACATCCGTCTGTAGCTCATCCGAGACCGATTTCGGAATCGTACAGAGACGCAGTAAGTTATTACCTGCTTTTTTATGAGCATCAGCAACTGGCTTAGACTTTAAACAAGCACGTAAAGACATCCTCATATTGGACTGCCCTGCACACAACCATACATCACCTACAAGAATATCTTTAAGAGCAATGGAATCACCCTCAGTATTTGAGGCAAGTAGTGTTCTGCCTTCTGCAGAAGACTCAAGAGGATCAAGCGTCAATAACCACATGCCGTTTTTATCTGCCTTCGTCGTTTTCTTTTGTCCAGCAAAATCAACGCTCACCTGTTGACCTGGAAATGCCGTACCCCAGATGGGTACAGGACAGTCTCGTTGAAGAACAGCGTGATCTTTAAAGATGCCGCTTAAAGTGATCCTTTTATTGTTTTGATCTCCCGCAAAAGACGGCAAGATCAAACTCATTGCGATGACTATAAATAAGGTTATTTTTTTCATTTATTAACTCGATATCTTAACTAAATTTAAAGAGAAGCATAGGTCCCAATTCATACTCAAAATAATGTTGATTCGAAGGGTTCATGACCTAAAGATCCCTTATAAAAGTTTCTCATCTAGTACATTGTACAGAAAAGCAAGATCTTACAGGATGCTTAAAAACTTTTGTGTAAATGATAAGCTGAGTTATTTCTTGAGCTTAACCACAGTTAGATTATCAATTCTAGCGGGACCTTTGCCAACTGCCCAGCGGATATTGTCGATGGGCCAGTTGATGTAATCGTGCTTAATGCTTAAAGGCTCAGAATTCTCCGCATTTAAAACTCTAGCCGTCAGTTGGTCATGATTAAGTTCAAGCAGGATTTTGTAGTACTTATCAATAGAATATTTTTGCTTTCGAGTCTCATAGACAGCCTTAGGCTTACAGTCACTCTGGACCCTCAGAAAATTAGGAGTTAAAACGACACGACAAATATGTCCTTTCCCAGGGCCTTTGCCGTTTAGGGTGACAATAACATTTTTTGCCTGGTGTAATTGCACTTCAAAGTAAACCAAAGCACTATGACCAATATCTAAATCCATGCCCGAAGTTGAGACGTGTTTGTCTTCAGCGAGTTCTCTGCCTTCCAACTTCCCCTCAAGGACTTCATACTTACCTTTTATGGGGATCCATTTGGGAGAGAGTTTCTCATAAGTCGTATTTTCAAAATCAAAGTCACACAAGATATCGAATTTTTCGTCAGACCGTTTATCGAGCTCAGTCTGCAATTCAGGTGGAATAGCAAGAGCACTCAAATTAAGCAGTAAGAGGAGATGGAAGATTTTGGTGTACATCATTTATTCTTATTCTTTGTCCCAAAGTTCATCACTTAGATGAATACTAATCATGTCCTTCAGTGTTGAAACGTGGCCATCGACCCATAATAAGTTGGGCGCTTCATTATGGCGAAGTCCAATGGGAGCTGCCCAGGCAGACTTGTTGTTAATCAAATAACCTGCAACAGGACGATTATTCCATGGGTGAGTTGTATTTTTATGCCCACTATCAGCAAAGAAGACAGTCTCTGCTGGATTCTTGACTTCACTAAGCTTTTGACTATGTAAATTCCAATAATTAAAACCATAAGAGGGCTCCCATTGTTCTGGATCAGCCTTATCGTCGCTAGGGCACTCCAAGATACTCGTATCGCCAGGAAAGTTACTCCTTTTCGACCAAGGACCAGGATTTGGAAAATGAGCATGAGCTATGATGCGTTCAGAATCATCGTGGTAGATAAACATCGTCGTAGCGAGTTGTTTTAGATTGTTTTTACAGACACTTGCACGACTCTTATCCCTAGCCTTACCCAAAACCGGCATTAAGAAAGATACAAGAATACCAATAATAGCCACCACCACCAAGACTTCGATCAAAGTAAATTTATTTTTCATATCCATTTTATTCCTTTAAGACCACTATTATCCTGAGATTACTTTGGATGACATAAACTCGTATTTTTGTATAATTGTACAAACTTTTGAAGATCTTATATCTTTTTTGAAAAAAATTACGCTCGGATAATGCCGAGATCAAAATAAACTACCCATCATTTTTTCTTATTCTCTATCCCAAAGTTCATTACTTAGATGAATACTAACCATATCCTTCAGTGTTGAAACGTGGCCATCGACCCATAATAAGTTGGGCGCTTCTTCATGACGAAGTCCAATGGGAGCTGCCCAGGCAGACTTGTTGTTAATCAAATAACCTGCAACAGCGCGATTATTCCACGGGTGAGTGGTGTTTATATGCCCACTATCAGCAAAAAAGATTGTCTCTTCTGACTTACTTATTTCAGCAAGCTTACGTTCCTTTAAATAGAAATAATTAAAACCATATGAGGGCTCCCAACTAGCTGGATTCGCCTTTTCATCGCTGGGGCATTCCAAAATGCTGTTATCTCCTGGGAAAACGTTTGCCCTTGACCAGGGAATTGGCAAGACATTAGAAGGATTTGTCTTAAAATGATTAATAATGTACTGAGAATCGTTCAGGTATAAATACATCGTTAAGCTCAGTTGTTTGAGGTTGTTTTTACATACACTCGAGCGACTCTTATCTCTAGCATTGCCCAAAACCGGCACTAAGAAAGATACAAGAATACCAATAATAGCCACCACCACCAAGACTTCGATCAAAGTAAATTTATTTTTCATATCCATTTTATTCCTTTAAGTCCACTATTATCCTGAGATTACTTTGGATGACATAAACTATGTATATTTGTACGAACTCTTGAAGATCTTATATCTTTTTTGAAAAATAATACGCTCGGATAATTCCTAAACCTTCCGCTACCTTCGGTTTACTCAACTGGAGATATCTTAATGCTCACTTTATCAAGGTAATGCTTCTCAAATTTCGAAGGCCCCACAACTGATTTCTCTGCATCAAGGACATAAACTAAAAGAATGAGGTAGCGGCTTTCTGCTGGCAAAACTGTCTCGGTCTCTATATTTTCCCAAGCGCCTCTCTCTTTGAAAGGCAAACGATTTTGTGCAAAAGTTAAAGATTGGTCCATTAACCATTGTGCCGAAATCTGTTTATGAGGCATTTCTGCATCTACTGGAAGCGATAAAATTTGAATTCCATAATGAGTCACTTGATCAGAAGCATTCGTGAAATTGGCACTCCCTTTACAGATGTATGTTTTCGACGGATCCAAATGATATTTCTTGAGGTCGAGCATATAAAACACATTACTGTTCGAGGGGTTACCAGCGGTAAGCTCCCCCTCAAAAGTTGAGCTAATCATCTTTAACATTGATTTGCCGTGCAGTGGGCTAACGCCATTTTCGGCTTGAACAACAAGCGCCGTATCACCTCCCCACTGCTTGGCCTCTATGGGTACGCCATGATCGTAGTAATCTATGTCCTGTTCAAAACTCTCAAAAAATGACATTGTTTGCTGTTTCAAACTCACAAAGATATTCTTCCCATAAGCGGCAGATGTCCCCATAAAACCTACGCATAAACCCGCCGCTAAAGTAGAAATGAGCTGGAATCGACGTCGCAGAGAACTCTTTCTATCATAGCTTGTGATGTCATTCATAACTGATGATTCCAGCCTATTGCCCTCCTCTTCGCTCTCGAGAATTTTATCAATCTTCAGCCATCGGGGAGTCTTTGTCTGGACTTCTTGTACTAAACCATTGAAGTAAAGCTCATCGGCCAATTCCTGTCGAAAGTCGGCATCCTCCTCAAGGCGCTGTTGCAATTGCTCTACTCGGCTTTCATCGAATTCCTCCACATCACCATAGCAAACTTTTAGTAAGTCTTTTAAATCCTTATTCATGATAAGCCTCCTTCTTCTGAGCAAGAGCTTTGGATACATTTCCTGAGCAATTCATTCGCTCTGTAACGAGCCTGGTAAATGGCATTGCGGTTCATTTCGAGTTCCGTTTCCAGGGTATCCAGCCTTAAACCTTTGAGGCCCGTCTCGATGATCCTACTCAATTTATCAGGGAGCTTGTTGATACAGTGTAATAAGCTTGCCATCTGTTCATCTTTGACATTCGCTGAGGCCTGAACAAGCTCTTCATCAATACTTGAAAAAATGTGCTCACGAAAATTATCCATGGCATTAGTACGGCGCTTTGTGGTTTTGAAGTAATTGCGCAAATGATTATGGGCAATTCCAAAGAGCCATGATTGAATGCTTTTCTCAGTATCAAAGGCCGATAGTTTTTTATAAGCAGTAATAAAAGTTTCCTGGGCGAGATCATCAACTTGATCCTGCTTGTAGAGCTTGGTCGCTAAATAAGATCTCACCATAAGCTCATATTCATGAATGATAATTCTGAATTGATTCTTATCGCCCGCTAAAATTGATTCGACTATCTTAGAGACCTCTGAATGAGACAAAGCCATAAATTCACCTATAGATATTATTTTCTAATCAATTATTGTACGCAGAACTTCAGATCTTATATAAAAATTGAATTTTTTTATAAAAAAAACCGCCAATTATCTCAAATTTTGCGAACTGCGCAATAATATCGTTTAAAAATGATTTATTCAGATCTTTATTTAATTTTCTTCAGTGGCTGCGGGTTCTCAACAAAAGCAGCCGGCCTGTTGTTCAGCTTCAGATCTTGCTCAAAAGCCTTGCCGTAGGCGAGTAAACGCTTAAGCACTTCAGGATGAGCTTTCGATACATCCTTAGTTTCACCAATATCTTGCTCCAGATCATAAAGAATCGTTGTTATTTTTTTCTTCTTACCCTGCCTTTTTAAGTGCATCTTCCACTTACCGGATCGCACCGCTTCAAGCGAGTTCGCTTTATAATAGAAGAAAGCCTCGTGTGGTGATTTCTCTTCACCTCTGATGACGGACCAAATATCCTTACCATCAATAACTCGATCGGAAGGAACTTCTGCACCGGCTAATTTCGCAAAAGTCGGCAAAAGATCCATAGTGCTCATAATTTCATTATTAGCCATTCCAGCGGGAATGTTCCCCGGCCAACGAATAACAGTGGGAACGCGCATGCCACCTTCTGAGGTGTGACCTTTTTTCCCCTTCAAGGGAGTAGCCTTGCCAAGTGCCGGGCCATTATCCGAGCTAAAAACTACTAGTGTATTATCGTCGATCCCATGTTTTTTGAGAGTATCAAGAATCTGACCAACAGACCAGTCCACCTCGGCAATGGCCTGGGATAGCAGTTGCTTGCGAGCATTATAATCGATGTAATTATCTTCTTTACTCAAACTTGTTTTGAGTCCCTCCGGTAAATCCTTCATATAAGCCGGGGAAACATGTAGTGGGACATGAGGAATCGGCTGTGGCATATAGATAAAAAAGGGCTCATCCTTGTTCTTTTCGATAAACTGCACAGCACGTTCGGTAAAACGCTTGGTTAAATAATCAGCATCGGGATCCATTTCTATGACCTCTTCTCCTTCAAGTAAGGGCAAAGGCGGAAACTTGAAATGCGCTTGTCGCGGGTGATAAGGGTGAATATCGTGACTGTAAGGAAGTCCAAAAAACTCGTCAAAGCCTTGTCTCGTCGGTAAAAACTCAGGTTGATCTCCTAGGTGCCACTTGCCAAATAAGCCCGTTTTATAGCCCTCTTTTTTAAGAACTTCTGCAATGGTAATTTCTTTAGGATTCAAACCTTTTTTGTCCCCTGCCAGCAGAACGACAAAATTGGAACCCCTAGCCATATCAATGCGTTTGGGGTAGGTCCCCGTCATCAAAGCCGCTCGCGAGGGAGTACACACTGACGCCGCTACATAAAAACTGGTTAATTTTGCGCCTTCAGCAGCCATCTGATCAATTCGGGGTGTACTGACATGAGTACCGCCAAAACAACTGAGGTCAGCATAGCCCTGATCATCGGTAAAAATGATAATGAAATTGGGCTTAGTCCTAGCCTCTTCTGCCATCAGCAAAGAAAGTGGACTAATCACCACAACAAGCAAAAATAATAAATTTAGATAAGACTTCACTATATGCCTATGATTTGTTTAGTTTTAAGTTTGCAGAATTATTCTGTAGTGGAATACGGATTTCCCAGTCAGTAATTTTCAATTGCATATAATGGCATGATTGAAAATTAAACCATGCCATCGATCTATTTACTTAACTTCCCAGAGCTTAATAGCGTCAAAAATAATGCGTTCTTCGAGGCCTTCTTTTGATTTAAAACTGAATCTTGGGCCGTGTTTATCTTTCTTATTTTCTATAGTCACCTGCTCGTGTTCGTAGACTTTACTGTGACCATTAACGCTAAGACGCATTTTTCCTTTTTGGTATTCGAGAATTAAATCGACCCATTCATTGATCTTCATTTCGGCATTAGCTTCGGTAAAAGGTACTTTTGTCTCACCTGGAAGAATGAGTCTATAACCTCCCTCAGGGTTGTAAGATAGCGTCATCATGTGATGACCAATCTGAAATGATGGCCTAGCAGGAACTAAGGCGTCTGTCACAAACTTATAACGCATATGCAGGACAAATTTTTCCGGCACTTTATTGAGGTGCCCTACTACGCCTAAACCAAGGTGATGATCCCGCTTGAGTTTCTTCATCGCCTCTTCTTTCGTTTTAAATTGCGGTGTCATTATTAAATGACCGTCTTTGAGGTACATTTTTTTAGAGCGTAGGTAGTCCTTGTTAAGCTCGCCATCAAAGTTATCTGAATAAATAAGCGTTCCCTGACTAAAGAGCTGTGAGTTAAACTCATCCGATAGAAATGTACTTGCTTGCTGCTTTTGTTCCAATTGAGAAATGTCTTTTTCAACTGTCGTGTGTACGGCCGGCTGGGGATTTTTCGTGCTCTTCACCTGACAACCCGTATTTATAAGACCTGCGAGCAAGAGCAGAGATAAACTTTTTTTATTCATTTCAATGAACCTTAATTAAGTGTTTTATAAGAAAAAATTAGACCTTTCATTAAATACAAAAAGCAGGGAAGAAAATTATCTTCCCTGCTTACTTCCTGTAAATCTATTACTTAGTTACAGGAATCATTTTGTCGTAGTACCACTTAGGGAATTCACCCTGATCAGCTTTGCCTTTGAGACGGTTAAAGAACTGACGTCCTTTATCCTTTTTCAATGGTATATACTTACCATCCGTTGAAGCGAGAATACTGAACATACGGTTTTTCATTTCAGCAATTCTTTCCTGATGCTCAGGAGCTTTGATGAGGTTATTTTTTTCTTCAGGATCATTCACAAGGTCGTAGAGTTCGTCAGTATCCCATACCCCATGGTAGCGGATGTATTTATATTGATCGCCACGAACTGCGTGAATAGTTGGAGTTTGCGGGTAGTTCCATTCCCAGAGGTATTCGTAGAGAAGGTAATCACGCCAGGGGATTTCTTTTCCTTGAAGAATTTTCCAGAAACTATCACCGTGCATTTGCTCAGGCTTAGCAAGACCAGCTGCTTCGAGAATTGTTGGAGCAATGTCAATATTCGCTACGATTTCGTCCACAACGGTTCCAGCTTTGAAACCTTTGGGGTAACGCATGATCATAGGAACGCGAATTGACGCTTCATAAGCAGTTCTTTTGTCGATTAAACCCTGTTCACCAAACTGGAAGCCATTGTCACCCATGTAGACAAATAGAGTATTGTCGAGTTCACCGATTTTTCTAAGGTGTTCAACTGTGCGACCCACTGCATCGTCGATAGGAATGAGGGCTTCACTGTAACGTTTGAAGTAAAAAGTTAAGTCAAAATTTTCGAGGTTGTAACCATAGTCAGAACCGTGACGACTATTGCGCTGATTTATGAGCCACATGGGTTTGTTCTTGCGATTTTCAGGAGTATTAGCGTAAGTGCTTGGAGGTGTCCAAGCTTTATTCTTGTAGATCCCTCTGTCTTCGTCGCGAGCAACAAAGTCTGAGTGCACACCCTTGTGTGAAACGTACATGAAGAAAGGCTTTTCTTTCTGCTTACGGTTATCGAGCCAGTCGATAGACATATCAGTCAATTCATCTGTGATGTAGCCCAACTGCGGAACTTTTTTACCGTTTACATTGTAGCCGTCATAGTTGTTTTGTGGTACAACGCGGCTAGCACCGTGGCCGTCTGCGTAGTAAGTACCCTGCCCTCTGAAGGCCGCCCAGTGATCAAAACCTCTTTGCGGTTCATTGGAATCACCCATGTGCCATTTACCAATGAAAGCTGTTTCATAACCAATTTTCTGTAAGTACTGAGGGAAAAAGAGTAAAGTAGGATCGACATCGTTGTAGTTATCAATCACGCCGTGACTGTGAGCATATTTACCAGTGAGAATTGAAGCACGACTGGGTGAGCAAAGCGAAGTCGTCACAAAAGCATTCTTCATGTGAGCCCCGTCAGCCGCCAGTTTATCAAGATGTGGCGTTTTCAAAAAGGGGTGCCCCATAAAACCAAGCGCATCGTAGCGGTGGTCATCTGTCAGAAAAAAGACAATATTTGGTTTTTTAGATTTGAGCTTTTTAGGCATCGTAATTTCTGCCGATACGAGTTTTGCAGAAAACATCGCAGCTAAACAGATACTCAATAGTTTCTTCATTATTACATCCTCATGAATTTATTTTATAGGTTGAAACTATGATTGTCTCACCATTTTAAACGATGACAGATCCCTAAATCTTTTTTCACTTTTTTATAATATTTTCCCCAAATAACTTATCAGAACAGAGCTGTATGAGCATTTAGAGACGTTTTAAGGGATTCATAGTTTGCGGGCTCCGCACAGCAAAATTAATAGATCGCTGCGCTGTAGATCGGCCTAGGGCCTACAGCTTGTTCGATCTTCATCTCACTGCAGTTTATGTGAGTAATTCTTAATTGAACTCAAATCGGCGTTTCCGGCATAACACGCAATTTTAAGCCGCATTGGAATGCGGTGCTCCCAGCATTATACGCAATTCTTAATTGAACTCAAATCGGCGTTTCCGGCATAACACGTAATTTTAAGCCGCATTGGAATGGGTCGCTCCTAGGTATTATACAGCTCATAAAAAGGATCTATATCAATAGCTTTACTATTTTGATATAGATCCTTTTTTATCCCCGAAGACATTCTTGGGAGGATAGATTCAAGTATTAGTTAATACTCTTAATGGCGATGATGCAGTTCTCATTAATTACTTTGCACTCGATAGTAACAGAGCTATCTAGCTTACCTTCTACTTCATCGTAAATATTTCTTGAAACGGTATAGGTTTTTCCACCGGAGGTAAAGATATAATCATCTCTATCCGCTTCATGTTTTTTATCTTTTAAAGTAAAAGTACCCGTCATTGAGCCTTTCGCTTCTTTAGTAAGCTCATCGTTATTGCCTCCTCCCTTACCTTTCCTCTTGCCTTTTTTCTTTTTCTTTGCTAAGGCCGAAGTACTCATCAAACACACACTCGTGGCTAATAGGAATAACCTTCTATTCATTTTTGTCCTCACTTTTATCTCTTAATATGATTCAGTGTAATGTCCGTTCCGTCCCATAACTGTGCAGTGATTTATTTCTTCTTAATCAAGAAATCTTAAAATGATTTTCTGCTTTTAGCTATTGTGAAACAAGAGCAATACATATCTTTTATGATCTTGAGGGAAGGACAGATAATCATTTTTTTTATAAAATTTTTCTAGCTATTGAACAGAAAAACAAAAAAGTTTTAAGTCGGAATTCTTATATATTCCATCTCAGAAAATCCTGTGAGCGACCCATTCCAATGCGGTATCATTTTGCGGACTCCGCAAAGAAGCTTTTGTCGAAGTAAATTTAAGCTCGCATCGCATAGATTTTACTTTGAGCATATGATGATTATTTTGTATTATTTAGTGCTTCGTTCTTTTTTATGATTAAAGAGCTAACACTAAGTAATTTCAAGAACAGAACATCACAGAAACGAACAGCCTATTTTTACTTAAAATAAGCAATTTTCAATTATAGTAATCCGTGTAAATTGCTGTCATCTGTGGATGAATAATTACATTCATCTGCAATTCAATACCGCATTGGAATGGGTCGCTCCCAGGCATTGCCATACCGGCGAATGAAATGAGCGATCTGCAGCGAGACGAAGTCGAACGATCTGCAGCGAAGCGATCTTTTAACTATTCTCTAACTGCATACTAAAAATCAATACTTATTTTTACGCATTTTTGGGTAGTCTTTCACCGTTTCGGCATCAACAGATTCAAGGAAAGTCACAAGCTTTTTCTTCATATCTTCGACACGCTCAGGTAATTGATGAGCGAGGTTATTACTCTCAGTGGCATCAGCTAAAGTATTGTAAAGTTCTGCCTGGCCTGGAGTTTCGCCATTCCAATTGAGTAAAAGTTTATATCTACCCTTGGTGTAAACTGATTCGCGTTGACGTGGACGGTGAAAAACCAAACCTCCTACAGCACGTTTAACGGGCTTAACAGCCTTATCGTGAATCAAGTGAACAAAACTGCCCCCATCGACAGTTTCCGGAAGCTCTTTAGCACCACCTGCGAGCTCATAAAAGCTCGGTAATAAATCATAGCTTGATACGACTTCATGGCACCAGGAATTGGCTTTTACCTTGGGACCTCGTACATAAAAAGGCACGCGAATACCGCCTTCATTGAGGGTGTGCTTGTAACCTTTGAGGGGATAATTGGGGTCCAAGCCTTCTGCAGCTGCACCTGGGATTTCGCCACGACCACCATTATCTGAGGAGAAAATCACATAGGTATTGTCGGCAATTCCAAGTTCATCCAGGGCATCGAGAATTCGACCTATGGCACTATCAGTTTCTTCAAGCATACCAGCAAATCCCGCCGTGTAACGACGATCTGGCTCACCTTTTTTCTGAAATTTCTTGAGGGATTTTTCTTCTAGTTCAACACTGAGGTGTGTTGCGTAATAACTCACTTGCGCGTAAAAAGGTTTACCAGCAGACTTTTGTTCTCTTATGAAAGTAATAGTTCTGTCCGTCACGGAATTCGTTCGTTTTGGGTCATCCATAATATGAAATGGCTGAAACTTATCTTCCATACCACCTGTTACATTGCCAGTTTCACCGTCACTTAGGTCGTATCCACATTGCTCAGGAGTTGAAATCATATGCTCACCCCATTTGCCGAAATGAGCACAGACATAATTTTCATCAGCCATTTTGAGGGCTCTGGGCATAGTCATATGCTCATGGGGGATAAAAGAACTCTTAAATTCGGTTCCACTACGCGCTACTGAAGCACCGCACAAAATACTTCTACGAGTTGGAGTACAGAGTGATGCCGGTGAATATGCACGCGTAAAACGCATGCCCTCTTCTGCGATTCTCGTCAAATTCGGTGTTTCGAGGTATTTTGACTTAGCCTCTTTCATTTCAGGATGGGGTATATGACCAAATTGACTCCAGCCATGATCATCGGTCATGATAAAAATAAAGTTGGGTTTTTCTGACTGTGAATAAAGGCTCATCATCAAAAAGCAGCTTAAAAAACAATACTTAAACCAAGGCTGTATCATTTTACTTTTATTAGCTGAGTTTTGGCAATTCTTTAGAGGTTTAGCAATTTTTGTATTCATAAATTTAAATTCCATTAATGGTGCCCAAAAGGCTAAATTATATTTAAAATAATGACTCACTTAAGAACATGAGCTTGAGTTGATTTACCTCTAAATTTGTAGGGACTAAGGAGCAAATGACAGCAATTAGTTTTTTTTACCAAAAATAAAGCTTTCGATTAATTGAGTGATTTCCGCCAAGTCAATATCACCTGATTTGTTTTTATCAGCTCTTTTAAAAAAAATCTCGATATGAGCTTCACTTCCCAAAAGACTGACCAGCTCTTCCTTGGACAAGAGATTATTCTGATCCTTGTCGTGGGTCTTTAACTGATCTTCCGGCATCACTCTCGACATCTTCCACCATTTTGTTTTTGCCAAAAATGCCGGGAACTCCTCTTGACTGAGGGCACCGGAATTGTCCACATCTGACTTGGAAAAAGTTACGGGTCCATGCTTGAGTGAATGCTTGATGGTTTTAGATATTTCCACATAAGAAATGCGACCATTCTGATTAAGATCCGCCAAATCAAAAAGTTCTTGATTACTCATCTTGACCATTTCTGGAGTCGGAAAAACCAGTTCCGTGCCAATTGCGGGAGTAACGTATATCGTTGAAATAACTTCATTTTTAACTTGGGCTCTTATACAAAACTCGGCTTTAATTTCTTTCTTGGTATCATCAAAACCAACATAATTAATTTTACTCGCCTCATTCAGAATAAGCTTGCGTTTAAATTTACCGCGAGTTACAACAATAATATGATCACTATGGGCTTCCTCAACAATCGCTATGACCATGGGACTGTTTGGCCCCTTACTTCCATTAGCAGCCAAGAAATTGAAAGAAACAAGGCAGAGTAAAAGAGTCGTTAAAATATTCATAATGACTTACTTGGTCCAGAATTGCTTACTACTAACGAGAGCCTGAACGAATTCATTCATATTGTAGTCTTTGCTTTTTGCAGTGCTTAGGATTTTCTGAGTTAAATCTTCATCGGTAAAGGCATAAGGACGACCAAGACCATACTCAATGAGGGCTTCGCTAAAACCACGCGCAAAGTCGTCTTTCTTATCGTAAATCCTATCTCTTAGCTCAAAGAAATCGGCAAAAGATGGTCCTTTATGAAAGGCGCCGGAGGCATCGACAATGCCCTTCTTATTGGTCTTAGAAATAGCATGTTTATCTTTTGTACGCCACTGACCAATGGCATTGAAGTTTTCTAAACCAAAGCCAATGGGATCAATTTTACGGTGACAGCTGGCACACTGAGGTTCTTCCTGGTGAGCGATTAACTTTTCTTTCTTAGAGATTTTTTTATCAGCTAAACGAGAGAGCTGAGGAACATTCGCCGGTGCTGGCGGGGGTGGATCATTGAGCATGTAACGAAGTACCCAGGCACCGCGTTCCACTGGGCTGCTTTCCATACCATCACTGCCCATGGCACTAATCGCCGCCATGCCCAAAAGACCTCCGCGAGGGGATTTATCTAAAAGTTCAACTTTGCGGAACTCTTCGCCTTCTACACCTGTCATACCGTAGTGAGCTGCCATCATACCATTAACCACCACAAAATCACTTTTGATGAGCTTATGCAGTTGACCGCTGTCTTTGGAACGGAGTAAGTGAAGGATAGTTTGGTACACTTCTTCACGGGAAGCTCTACGTAAATTTTGATCAAATTCACGGAAGTTCGTCACACTAAACTGGAATAAATCTAAACGTTGCATATCCAGCCATTGATGAGTTAAGCCAGCCACAAATCGATGTGCTTTGGGGTCCTTAAGCATGCGCTCAACCTGCTGACGCAAAACAGTTACATTGCTTAACTTGTTTTCTTTAACAACATTCAAGAGCTCCGCATCGGGAGGTGAACTCCAAAGGAAATAAGAAAGTCTTACTGCGGCTTCGAGGTTGCTTAACTGACGTGTTTTATCGTAACCCACTTCATTTTTATAAATAAAACGAGGAGAGGAAACGATGATGCTCAAGGGCGTTCTAATGGCTATATCAAAATCTTTCTCCATGGTCAGTCTATTTTTAAAGATCGCCATGACTGATTCAATAAATTCAGGTCTTGCTTTGTTTGTTCTAAAAGCTTCCTTGGAAAACTCTGTAAGTATATAACGTGCTCTTTGAATATCAGACAAACCTTCTTTATCGCGGTAGGCATCGTAGATTTTTGCCAGTTTTCCTGACTGAGGCTTAGCAATAGGCCCCTCTATTTCTACCCAATCAACCCAAGTCGAAGGTTCGTGGCCGTAACCATTTCTCTTTTTTTCTGCATGATAAACCTTACGCAGCTCATGCCAGGATGTGGGACGTCTTTCGCGTATAGCAAACTCGCGCTGAGTATCTGCTCTCACCTCAAATTCAGTTTCAATAACTCTGGGATTTGTTACCGAGCCCTGAACCTGAATTGCTTTGATTGGGAAGCCTTCAAAATCACCTCTATCATCAATGGGACCCCCAGGATGACCGAACTCAAGGAAATTACGATATGCCGGACTGCCTTCAACTGCGCCTGCCGAAACGCGAAGTTTATAAGTCCCAACAGGCATTTTTCCAGGAACCAACTCGAGCCTGGTTACACCATAATTAAGTTGAAGATAGGTGCCGTTTTCTCTGTGAGGCAAATTATGAAAATGCTTATGATATTCATAATCATTTTTTGACAACTCATAGAATTTTGCCGCATTAAAAAGATTGTATTTCAAGCCAAAATCCTTTGGATGTGGAGCCCCGTCGAGATAGGAAAGTTTTTCGTAATAGCGCCTTAAAAAAGCTTTATCTTTTTTTGACATCTTGGCTATAGTTTCGGCATTTTCCGGTCTTGCTGCAAATTCGTCTACAGCCTTTTTCAGCGCTTCAAACTTTTTGAAAAGTTCATCGGATTTCTTTAATCGCTGTTTCAATTTGGGATTGCCAATATCTTCTGCCTCTATACGGTAAACAAAAGGCTTCGCATTCTGAGCCGCTCTTTGTTCGTAAAATTCATCTATGGCTTTACGCCCCAGCTTTAAGTATTGCTCAAACTTGTCTCCCGACATGAAGAGAGAAGCCCCCACTGTATCGAAATCAGTTGAACCGTCATCGCTGGGCAAAATATTTTCATCCAGTTCGACCCCAACTAAACTTTGAATACTATTTTTGTATTCGCGTTTATTGAGGCGACTCATGGTAATTTTACCACCACTGTCGGAAAGTACTTTCCTTGCTGTGACCATGGTGTCGGACAAGCTTTCCAGGAAGTCAGCTTTCTCATGACTATTAGGCTGTTTTTTATCTTCGGGAGGCATATCGCCTGCATTGATGGCACTGAGTACACGCTGCCATTGCTCGGCCTGCTCAATCGTTGTTATATTAAAGTCCAGATCCTCAAGGTTAACTTTACCTTCCTGCTTTTCTTCGTCGTGGCAGTTTAGGCAGTAATTTGCCAGGAAATCAAAGTTTTTTTCAGGTAAAACAGCTTGGGGTTTTTCGGCCTGAGCACTCAAGCCCATAAGGAAACAGGATAAACCAGTTAAAACTTTCTTCATGCCTGGAGCTCCTTAACAATACCAGTACTATCACCGTGACTATCAACTTTCACACCTACTCCCTGCAACATCGTTAACCATACGTTGTTAAGAGGGGTTCCTTCTTCCAGAACCATATTGTGACCAAGTTTTATATTGGCTGCTCCACCCATAAGTATGGTTGGACAGTTATTTAAATAGTGAATGGAACGAATATTGGAACCAAAAGCCAAAGCAATATTATCGTAGAGGCTGGAGCCATCGACTTCTTTAGTGGCTTTTAGTTGATTGATCAGGCCATTGAGTAATTTTGATTGAGCTAAATCTCTTGCTTTTGACGCTTCTTCCTGAACCGTACCAGGTGCATAATGACTCATGGCGTGAGGGTTGCCACCAATGAATCTCTTCAGAGGCTGTCTGTAGGTAATCACTCGAGTGCTATCAGTTTGCAGGGCTGCAATCATGATTTTATACATGGTTTCAATTTCCTCAGGCCCACTCAATCCATCAGCGGGTGCGCCAAAAGGAGCTTTTGCCTTGGGAACATTCATCCAGGCTTCGGTTTTGCTCAAACGAGTTTCAATATCGCGAATGCCCTGGAAGTACTCACCGATCTTGTCTTTATCCGATTTATTCAAGGAACGTTGAATATCTTTAGCTTCGATGTGAACAGAGTCCAGAATACTACGCTTTTCAGCTAGTAGAGCCTTGCGCTGCTCAATGGGAAGATTGTCAGCTGAAAATAACTTATGATAAGCCTGCAAAGGAGAATTCCAGCCGGATACCGGCTTGCCGTTTTGATCCCAGGCTAAAGAAAGACCTGGACCATGACCTGAGCCATTAGTGTCATCAGAAGATAATTGTATAGACGAATAACGGGTGTACTTGCCAAACTGGGCAGCCGCAAGCTGATCGGCAGAAATTGTGTTGGAAAAAGACTGACCAGGCGTGCCATATTGATTAGCTCCTGTTAACCAGTATGTGCTGCCCCAGTGAGCTTGACGGGAAAACTTGTGCTCACAGCCCTGCACAAAAGTGAAGTTTTTCTGATTGCGAGCTAAAGGAGAAAGTCCCTTGGGTAATTTATAGCCTGTACCCGTTTCTGATTTACTTGGATACCAACTTTCCTGCGTTACACCAAAGCCCATACTCATGAAAGCCAGCCTTTTAGGCGGTACTGGTGTTTTTCTATCGGCGGCTGAAGCAAAAGCTTTAAAGCCTGCTGACTCGAGTAATGGCAATGCAACAAAAGCACCCGAACCACGCAAAAAATGACGTCTGTTGATATTTGATTTCATGAGTTCTTTCCAATTAGTAATTCAAAATTCTTTTTAGCTATCCCTGCTCTTTACTTGATGAATATTTTTTATACTCAAAATATATTCCATTATCAGCTCAGTTGCTATTGATAGCATTCTTTAACTTAAGATTGTATCGAAAACCTGAATAATGACAAATTCCACAAGAAAATGAGTTTATAGCTGATTTTTCTAATGAAGTTTACCTTTATCGACAGAAAATAAGTTTATTGATGCCGGGAGCGTCGCATTCCAATGCGGCACTTTTTACTAAGGATTCGCTAAATTATTTTGGGGTTTTAAAATGGCTGTGAGCGCCGATTGCTAATCGGCACACCTTAAAGCGGGTCATGTAAATTGGTGAATTGATTGAACAAGGGTTTGTGAAAAAAAACATTGAATTGAGCACGACATTTAATGCCGATTAGCAATCGGCGTTCCCGGGTATTTATCCACAGCTTTAATCCGCATTGGAATGCGAGGCTCCCAGCTAATTATCTAGAAATTGATGACTGCTCCACTTTCTGAAAAGATGTAATCGACTCCCAGCCCCTTTAAAGAAGTTAAGTGCTGGGGAGAGACATGACCATCAACAAACCAAAGATTTGCTTTCTCACTGTGTCGAGTATGAATTCTCAATGCTGATGATCTACCTTTATTTTTATATCCATATTCGTAAGTATTCCATTGTTTTAAGACGCCATTACTTAACTTAGCTGAATCGGCATACCAAAAAAACTCTGATGGTGATTCCACTTCAGTAATCTTAAAACCGAAATACGGAGTTTTTACCTCTCCTGGACGAGGCTCTCTCCAATTGTACTCTCTTGGAGCACCATAACTTACATAATGTTCATTAGTCCAATCTCCGTCAAAAGGCAGTGAGGGGCAAGTCATAGCTTCTTCTGTCCAGTTTATATATCCACCTTCTTTTAGAGATCCAGTCCACCAAGACGACTTAGTATAAGGTAAACTTCCGGAAGCACCAGCGGCAGGGACCTTACGATCATTATCCATGGCAAAGGCAAATGCCGATACGCCGAGTTGATTCAAATTAGAAGCACACACTGCTGCTCGACTCTGCTTTCTAGCCGAACTTAAAGTCGGGATCAATAATGACACAAGAATGGCAATAATGGCCAGAACCACCATAATTTCTATTAAACTAAATCTTTTCATATTTATAAGCTCCTTAGATAATATTTTTATTTAATCATCGTGAGGTGACATGGCTATGACAAATCTTGACTTAGATAAAGCACAAAGCCTAGATCCTTATATAAAAGAGTCATTTAACACAAAAAAGTAGTTGTAAACAATTCCAATACCAACACTCTACCCAGGAAATATATTTGTCGAATCATGCCGCTGAGAGCACCGATTATCAATTGAATTAGTAGGCTATTTGCGTCCCGCTTTCTGTCCAGCCACTGTTAAAACCAAGTTGCTTCAAGGTGCCAATTTTATGGGGAGCTACATGACCGTCAATAAACCAAATATTGCCCGCTTCATTATGGCGTGTATGAATTCTCATGCCTGCGTGATCTACTCCACTGCGAAAGACAAAATTAATCCACTGCTTTTCAGCTCCAGCTCCTTTAGCCGAATCAGCGTACCAGAAAAATTCTGATGGTGACTCAACTTGAGTCATTTTAACGCCTTCATAAATTTTATTATCATCATCATCCCTAATAACTATGCGTCCTGTACGATGATCCCTAGCCCTGTTGCCTTCGTTTGCTGCACCATAAGTTAAATAATTTTCACTATGCCAGTCCCCCTCATAGGGTAGTGATGGACAAGTAAATGACTCTTCTGACTTCTCTATATAATTTCCATTTTGCAGGTGCCAATCCCACCAAGAACTACCTGAGGATTTTCCAGAATAAATAATCCGCCCTTCGTTATCTAGAGCAAACATGATTGATGCCGCACCCAACTGCTTCAAATTGGAAGCACATACTGTTGCACGACTCTTCTTCCTAGCAGAACTTAAAGTCGGTATTAATAAAGACACCAAAACACCAATAATTGCCATAACAACTAAAATTTCTATCAAACTAAATTTTTTCTGCATCTTTCAATTTCCATATGATTATTAATTACATAGAGAATTATCGTGAAAATCCCGCAGATGACTGCTCTTGACAAGAACTGATTTTAAAAAAAAACATAAATCCGATATTGTTATATAAATAGAACGATATCACAACAAAAAATTAAGCGCTTATAAAACACTGAAGTTCAAAATTATAGACGGGAAATACCACAGATAAAAACAATTAAAACAGCAGATTCAATGTCGCTGGGAGCACCGATTGCTAATCGGCAATTCGTAATGTGGAAAAATAATTAAAACAGCAGATTCAATGTCGCTGGGAGCGCCGATTGCTAATCGGCAATTCGTAATGTGGAAAAATAATTAAAACAGCAGATTCAATGTGCTGGGCTTTTCTGAGTGCACTTACAACTAGAATTCGAGATTAATTAACGAATTTCTGAAACCATGCTGGTCGCCTCTGCTCCAATACTTCTAGATAGGTCTTTTCATTATATGGAGTTCTCGTTTTCCAACAACTGTACATGATACGAATCCATTTGTACGCCAAAGCTCTAAGTATTGTGAAGTGAGGTATGTTTAGAGCTTTCTTATGATAATAAAATTCATGTGCCCATATTGATGACCTTATGGAATTATTGGCAAACTCAACAAAACTAAGTTGAGTGAACCTGTCGCATAAAAAACGTCTTCGGACAATATTCATTTTCCCACTCTGAATTGTCACAGGAGCTATTTCACTGATTTTAAGAGCCTCATTTACAGACTGAAATTTTTCTCGATCGTTTCCAAAGAAGGCCATAAGACGTGGTCCGATACTAGGACCTGCTCCTGGAAATGATTGGAATATTTCATGATCTTCATTTTCCCTATAAGCTTGCTCAATTTTTTCGTCATAAGCTTTAATAACCTTATTTAAACTCCGGATTCTGTGGCAGAATTGTTGTATCTCAAATATGTAGTAATCCACCTCATCTTCATCATTAACAACAATAACAGAAGCGCGTAATATTTGAACCCTCACTTTTGTTTTTGTATGGCTTGTACTGCGTTTGTTAAAGAATTTAGTAATGCCGATTTGATGAGCATTAATGATATCCTGCGGGCTTGGATATTTATCCAAAAAATCTAGAAACATGTCTGCATATAAATGATTCCCCACGACTTTGAGTGCATTTGGATAATAGATCTTCAACAATGCAGTGAGTTGATTAGTTAAACGAGTTCTATCATTTACTAAATCACGCCTTTTTATATTCAGTCGCTTCAGTTTTCCTTTTGAAAAAGATTCGTCTACTCTTTTAACTTTATCAGGGTGTTTTAAGTATAGTTCAAGTAATGATTTGGTATCTGCTCGGTCACTTTTCGCGCCACTAAGATGGAATGTTTTAGCAAACTTCGAAGAAGTGGTCGGGTGAACTGTATAGACATCAAATTCACTAATGGATATCAATAAATTCATCAGTGCAGATTGGCAGCTTTCGATGACAACCGCGATGGGATCATTAACAGATTCAAGTATGAGTTCATTAAAGAATTTTTTGAGCGTAAGTAAATCACTACTGATAACTTTACATTCTTCTTCACAATCCCGAAGGATTCGTAGATCATGCTTTTGATCAGCCCAGTCAATCGCAATAATAACTGAGTATTCAGATGGCTTTTTAGTTCTTGTATAATACATTTTTACTCCTTAGGAATATATAGATTTAAAAGTCAGCGTGCGAAATTCCTATAGCATTCGTGGTGGAAGCTTTCTGAGTATTCGTCTTGCTGATAATCATTCCCGGTCGAAGTGCCCAGAAAGTCTTTCAAAGACAGGAGCGCCAATTCGTACCGAGAATAATTAAATTTATATGTTCCTTTTTTAATTCTAAAATTTCTCCCCCAGACCCCCTCATTATATTTATCTATTTAATTACTTGGACTACTATAGGAGCGCCGCATTCCTATGCGGCATTTCTAATAGCGCTTATAAAACTCTACTGAATTAAGTAGTAATGGTTTATGGAAAAACTTTTTTATTGAATTGAGCCCGAAGTTTAGTGCCGCATTGGAATGCAACGCTCCCGGCTTTCAAATCCTCAAATAGACGATTCATTATATCCCCAATCTAAATGCCGCATTGGAATGCGGCGCTCCCAGGTATTGCCATACGGGCAGATACGCTTTATCCACATTTTAAGCCGCATTGGAATGCGGCGCTCCCAGGTATTGCCATACGGGCAGATACGCTTTATCCACATTTTAAGCCGCATTGGAATGCGGCGCTCCTATAGTAGTCCAAGTAATTAAATAGATAAATATAATGAGGGGGTCTGGGGGAGAAATTTTAGAATTAAAAAAGGAACATATAAATTTAATTATTCTCGGTACGAATTGGCGCTCCTGTCTTTGAAAGACTTTCTGGGCACTTCGACCGGGAATGATTATCAGCAAGACGAATACTCAGAAAGCTTCCACCACGAATGCTATAGGAATTTCGCACGCTGACTTTTAAATCTATATATTCCTAAGGAGTAAAAATGTATTATACAAGAACTAAAAAGCCATCTGAATACTCAGTTATTATTGCGATTGACTGGGCTGATCAAAAGCATGATCTACGAATCCTTCGGGATTGTGAAGAAGAATGTAAAGTTATCAGTAGTGATTTACTTACGCTCAAAAAATTCTTTAATGAACTCATACTTGAATCTGTTAATGATCCCATCGCGGTTGTCATCGAAAGCTGCCAATCTGCACTGATGAATTTATTGATATCCATTAGTGAATTTGATGTCTATACAGTTCACCCGACCACTTCTTCGAAGTTTGCTAAAACATTCCATCTTAGTGGCGCGAAAAGTGACCGAGCAGATACCAAATCATTACTTGAACTATACTTAAAACACCCTGATAAAGTTAAAAGAGTAGACGAATCTTTTTCAAAAGGAAAACTGAAGCGACTGAATACAAAAAGGCGTGATTTAGTAAATGATAGAACTCGTTTAACTAATCAACTCACTGCATTGTTGAAGATCTATTATCCAAATGCACTCAAAGTCGTGGGGAATCATTTATATGCAGACATGTTTCTAGATTTTTTGGATAAATATCCAAGCCCGCAGGATATCATTAATGCTCATCAAATCGGCATTACTAAATTCTTTAACAAACGCAGTACAAGCCATACAAAAACAAAAGTGAGGGTTCAAATATTACGCGCTTCTGTTATTGTTGTTAATGATGAAGATGAGGTGGATTACTACATATTTGAGATACAACAATTCTGCCACAGAATCCGGAGTTTAAATAAGGTTATTAAAGCTTATGACGAAAAAATTGAGCAAGCTTATAGGGAAAATGAAGATCATGAAATATTCCAATCATTTCCAGGAGCAGGTCCTAGTATCGGACCACGTCTTATGGCCTTCTTTGGAAACGATCGAGAAAAATTTCAGTCTGTAAATGAGGCTCTTAAAATCAGTGAAATAGCTCCTGTGACAATTCAGAGTGGGAAAATGAATATTGTCCGAAGACGTTTTTTATGCGACAGGTTCACTCAACTTAGTTTTGTTGAGTTTGCCAATAATTCCATAAGGTCATCAATATGGGCACATGAATTTTATTATCATAAGAAAGCTCTAAACATACCTCACTTCACAATACTTAGAGCTTTGGCGTACAAATGGATTCGTATCATGTACAGTTGTTGGAAAACGAGAACTCCATATAATGAAAAGACCTATCTAGAAGTATTGGAGCAGAGGCGACCAGCATGGTTTCAGAAATTCGTTAATTAATCTCGAATTCTAGTTGTAAGTGCACTCAGAAAAGCCCAGCTCTCTTACTTCGAGTGAAATTCTTTTGACTGAACAATGGCATGTAAGAACTCACTGAGGGCATAGTTTTTGCTCTTAGCTGAATCCAAAATGTCATTTGCCAAATCTTCGTCAGTAAAAGCAAAAGAACGACCTAGAGAGTAAGCTACTAAAGCTTCAGTCAAACCACGGGCAAAGTCATCTTTGCGCTGGGCGATGATATCGCGCATTTCAAAATAGTTACCAAACTCCGGACCATTGTGAAATTGCCCGGCAATTTCGATGAGTCCTTTGGGGTTATTCTCAGTCACTTCGTGTTTATCTTCCAGGCGCCACTTACCTGCCGCACCAAAGTTTTCCAGACCAAGACCAATAGGGTCAATCTTACGGTGACAACTGGCACACTGAGCCTTCTCCTGATGAGCAAAAAGCTTTTCGCGAGTTGTCAGCTTTTTGCCCTTCAAGCGGGAAAGTTGTGGAACATTTGCCGGCGCCGGTGGTGGGGGATTATTTAACAAATGACGCAAGACCCAGGCACCGCGCTCAACCGGACTTGATTCAACGCCGTCACTACCCATGGCGTGAATTGCTGCCATACCAAGTAAACCGCCACGTGGAGAATTCTCCGGTAATTTTACTTTGCGGAACTCATCTCCCTCAACCCCTTCAAGACCATAGTAAGTCCCTAGAAGACCATTGATGATAACAAAGTTACTCTTCAGGAAGTTACCGATATAACCGCCATCATTACCTCTCAGTAGATGAGCAAATGTTTTATAGACTTCCTGACGGGAAGCCGCTCGGGTACTTTCATCAAACTCACGATGTAAGCTGACATCGAACTGAAATAAATCCAAACGCTGCATATCCAACCACTGATGCACAAAGGCGGCGATGAATTTATCTGAGCGCTTATCTGCAATCATACGATCTACTTGCTGACGAAGAACATCTGACTGCTTTAACTTACCTTCTTTGGCAAGTTCCAAGAGTTGCTCATCTGGAGGACTACTCCACAAGAAATAAGCCAAACGAACGGCGAGTTCACGTTGATTAAGATCACGGCGGTTTTCATCTGTTCCCGGTTCATCGAGATAAAGGAAACCCGGAGAAGCCAAAATGATACTCAATGGAAGTTTGATAGCCTCTTCAAAAGGGCTCCAATCAGAAATACCGACTGAGCCATTGCTGCGTTCTGCTTCATACAAAGCCATCAATTGATCCAGAAACTCTTCCGAAGCATCGGTTTCGCGCATAATCGCATGAGCAAAATCTTTCAAAGCAGCTCTAACTTCTCTGGCTTCCCACCCGTAGTCACGAGGGTTGCCTGCAACCTTAATCTGATGCTTAGCGAAAACCTTCTCAAGAATACTCATGTTTTCATTGCTTCTTATGGGGCCTTCCACCTCAACCCAGTCGATCCAGATAGAAGCCGGAGTTCCATAGCCGTTTTGCTTCTTGTCTCTGGCAAAAACAGGTCGCAAAGCAGTTCCTTTGGCTGGTTGTCTTTCCTGAACAGAAAATACGCGCGGCGTATCAGCCCTTACCAGGACTTCAGTCTCGATTAAACTGGGTTGAGCGACAGTACCGGTAATATGGTGAGTGCTTATGGGAAAACCATCTAAGCCATTTTGAAGTTGATGAGGGTGTCCCAGTTCGATAAAGTGCCTGAAATCAGGTGCGCCTTCAGCAATACCGGCACTTATTCTAATTTTATAAATCCCTGGAGGCATAGTTCCGGCAGGTGGTGAAATATCTACGCGGCCAACTCCCCAAGTCGTTTTTAAATAGGTGCCTCGATCATTGCCAGGCAGACTTAAATAATGTTTGGTGTAATTATAATTACGATCCTTAGTGATCTGAGCGAATAAAGCTCTACCCGCATCACGAAAACCATAGTCTTTGGGCTTGGGAGTATTTTTCAATTTTTCAGCATTTCGATAAAACAGCTGATCCTCGGGGAAGTTCTTTTTATTATTTTTCTTAAACTCCGGTAGCATTGCTTGATTTTCCGGTAAGTCAGCAACCTTATCAACTGCAGCTTTCCATGCATCTATTCGTCTTTGCCTGTCTTCCATCACAAGCACAGACTTTCGAAGTTTAGGATTCATTGTCTCTTCAGGTTCGACACGGTAAGCCATAGGTCTAGTGATGCCTTTAGTTTTCTGACGTTCAAAAAACTCATCCAAAGCCTTATGACCAATTTCTAAATACTTCTCGAATTGATCACTGGAGATAAATTGCGATGACCCGGAAGTGTCGTAACTACCACCTCCGCCATCCTGTGGCAGGTCAGCTACATCTACTTCCACACCAAGTGCTTCTCTAATAGTATTTTGGTACTCACGGCGATTAAGTCGGCGTATAGTGATCTTACCTCCGGAATCTGAAAGTAGTTTACGAGCATCAACCATAGTCGCAGCCAAATCGTCAAGGAAATCTGCCTTTTCTTCGTTTGTCGGCTGCTTTTTATCTTCTGGAGGCATTTCACCAGAATTCAAAGCCGCAAGAACTTTTTGCCAATGCTCAGCCTGTTCAATGCTTGTTATATTAAAATCTAGGTCCTCGAGATTAACTTTACCTTCCTGCTTTTCTTCATCGTGGCAATTGAGGCAGTAATTCGCTAGGAAGTCAAAGTTCTTTTCAGGTAAAATAGCTTGAGGATTTTCGGCTTGAGCACTCAAGCCCATAAGAACGCAGGATAAACCGGTAAAAACTTTCTTCATGCCATTAACTCTTTAACAATTCCTGTGCTGTCACCATGGCTGGAGGCTTTCACACCTGCGCCCTGCAGCATACTCAACCATACATTACATAAAGGTGTATCTTCTGGTAAAACCAGGTTTTGCCCCTGCTTGAAGTTAGAACCACCACCTGCGAGTAAAGTCGGGCAATCAGTTAAATAATGAGCCTTTTGCAAAAGTCATAAAACAAGCTGAATAAAAGTAGAAACATGTTATCTCAATAGTTACCAAAACAAAAAGAGAAAAAACATGAATCTACCCGGCTTATGGGATACCATAGAAAAGTATTTATTTCCAGGCTTAGAAGAACTTTTAGGCGGAGAATTAACTAAGAAAGAGAAAGAGTTTGTTCGCATCTGCACAATAACTGAGCTTGATCAGTTCAGCCATGAATTTGAATGGTGTGGATTTGGGCGACCTCCGAAAGATCATTTTAATATAGTGAAAGCTTACATAGCCAAATCCGTTTATAACTTCGATACAACAAGATCTTTTATAGACTTTCTCAAATCAAGTACAAAGATACGTCGTTTATGTGGTTGGGAATTTGCAAAACAGCTTCCTCATGAAAGTACTTTTTCTAGAGTATTTGCAGAAATCACCGCCTCTCAGCTCTGCCAAAGAATCCATGAATTCTTAGTGGTAAAACATTGTGGAGACACCTTAGTACCGCACATTAGTAGAGATTCTTCAGCAATTGAAGCTAGAGAAAAAGTCATGTCTGAACCAGGGGCTGAGCCTAAAGCCCCTAAGAAACGAGGGCGGCCTAAAAAAGGTGAGATCCGAATTAAAGAAAAAACCGTAGTGGAAAAGCAGGTCGACCGGTCACTTGAAGAAAACTTAAAAGAGCTCCCAACGCACTGTAATAAAGGGACAAAGAAAAACAGTAATGGTTATAAAGTTTCATGGAAAGGCTACAAGCTTCACTTAGATTGTATTGATGGAGATATACCAGTCGCAGGCCTATTGAGTTCAGCGTCTTTACACGACAGCCAAGCGGCAATCCCTTTAGCACAGATTAGCGCACAACGCATAACTAATTTATATGATTTAATGGATGCAGCCTATGATTCACCTTCTATCCATAAATTCAGCCATCTTTTAGGACATAAATCTATTATTGATCACAATCCTAGAAAAACTGGGGAGAAAAAGATTTTTGACCCGCCTGAAAAAGAACGGTACAAACAGCGGTCATCTGTTGAAAGAGTCTTTTCGAACTTAAAAGACAACTATGGTGGTAGGATGATCAGAGTACGAGGACATGCAAAAGTCATGACTCATCTAATGTTTGGCATTATTGCAATAACAGCAAACCAACTCTTCAAGACTATTTAGCAACTAACATAAAACTATACGTCATGATCAACTTGCGTCCATTTTTGGCTTGTTTATACTCACATGTATCCAATTTCGAGATACATGTGAGCGAGATCTTAAGATTTATCCTGGATGAACTTTTTAATCACTCTAATTCAGGACTTTTGCAAAAGGATCTAATGAATAGAGCGAATATTAGAACCAAACACCAAAGAGGTGTGATCAAATAGACTGGAGCCGTCAGCTTCTTTAATGGCTTTCAGCTTATCAAATAAACCAGCCAGAAGTTCGCTATGAGTTTTGTCTCTTAGTCTGGAATCATTTTTGCGGCTATCCGAACCATAATGACTCACGTTATGAGAACTGACAGTTACACCGATACTGTCAAGAAGTGTTTGGCCTGGCATTCTGTAAGTCATGACTCTGGTAGAATCTGTTTGTAGCGCGGCGGCCATCAAATCATACATTGTTTTGATGGCTTCTTTACCCTGAAGGCCCTCTTTTGGCTCTGCCAAAGGCGCTTTTGTCTTTGGAATACTCAACCACTGCTCATCTTTAGTCAGTCTCGTTTCAATATCGCGAATACTCTGGAAGTATTCGTCGACCTTATCTGTATCAGATTTTGAGAGGCCGCGCTGAACTCTTTTAGCCTCAGTCAAGACGGCATCGAGCACACTGCGTTTTTTGTTGATAATCGCCTGACGTTGTTCTAGTGGCATTTTTTCTTCTGAAAACAGTTTATGAAAAAGCTTAATCGGCTCATCCAGCCCGGAAACGGGCTTACCATTCTGATCCCACGCTAAAGATAAACCTGGACCATGACCGGCAGCTTTACCTTTTTCACTATCAAGCTGAATGGATTTGAAACGTGTCTCTGCCCCGAATTGATTCGCCGCAAGCTGATCAAGAGAAATACTGTTCGAGAATTTCTGACCCGGAACGGCATAACGGTTTGCTCCAGTCAACCAGAATGTACTACCGTAGTGAGCATCTTGACTATACTGGTGTGTACAGCCCTGAACTATGCTAAAATCCTTTTTGTGTCTAGCTAAAGGAGATAATCCCTCTGAAAGCTTATAGTTAAAGCCAGTATCCTTTTTATCCGGCAACCAGGTCTCCTGAGTCACACCAAAGCCGATTCCAAGACAAACCATTCTTTTAGGAATAACAGCAGTTTTGTTTTTGCTCGAAGCATGAGCCTTATAACCCAGAGATTGCAAAGCCGGTAAGGCAATGAGTGCTCCAGAACCACGTAAAAAGTGACGTCGATTAATATTTGCTTTCATATATCTTTTTCCTCTGATACGAAAAATTGATTATTTACTTATCTAATATTTGTCGTGATTTTAGAGGAAGTGACAAGCACTAAATTTTAGCTATATATTTTTGAGTATTGTTTTTATAAACCCGCTCAAGGCTGATAGATACTACCATACAGAACAAAATTGTATAAATTAAGAATGTGTTAGAGAAAATATACAGTCATTAATAAACTATAAACAAGTCCGTTTATATTGCTTTTCATAGTTTCAGGATACCTGTAATTACTGCAATGATAGCTATAGCGCAGACGAGTCTTTATGGCTTTTCTTCTTTCTCTAGTTTATTCGCCTTCTTGATATTTTTTGCTTTTTTACTCGGAAAAATTTCTTCATCGATATAAGCGGCGGCCTCCTCTAGGTCGAGGCTTCCGGATTTGTTTTTGTCAGCTCTGTTAAAAAAAGTATTTAGATGTGCTTTTTTACCTAAAAACAGTGCAAATTCTTCTTTGTTAAGCAGGCCATCGCCATCCTTGTCTGCAGGTTTGAACATTTCCTCTGGTGTTTTTCTTGATAAGTTCCACCATTCGGTTCTCGTTAATTGAAGCTCGAACTCCTTCAAATTCAGAGCGCCAGATTTATCTCTGTCGCTCTTGGAAAATTTTCTTGGGCCATGTTTGGGACTACGCTCAAGGACTTTTGCGATTTCCGCATAAGACACCTGGCCGTTGCCATCTAGGTCAGTTATTTTAAAAAGTTCAGGCGGAGTCATCTTTAACATTTCTGGAGTGGGCTCGACGATTTCATTTGTAACTGGCAAAGTAAGAGTAGCAGATTGAATAATCTCATCCTTGACTGAAACAGATATAGCATAATCAGCTTTGATCACTTTTTCAGTATTTTCAAAACTAAGGAATTTGATTTTACTTTGCTCATCTATTGTCAGCTTGCGAAGATAATTATCCCGCGAAAGCACCTCAACCTTGTTGCCCTCGACTTTTGTAACGACACCAATAATCAAAGAACTCTTCGGGCCTTTAAGGCTTTTTTGTGCATAGAGCTGTAATGAACTTAGGCAAAAGTAAACTAGCATTACCCTAATTAAAACTCTTTTACAGAATATCATCGTCCCCCCTATTTAGACTGAAATTCTTTTGATTGCACTATGCCGTGAATGAAGTCGACCAATTGATAATCTTGGCTCTTTGCTGATGACAATATTTTTGCCGCTAATTCATCATCTGTAAAAGCATAAGGTCGACGCAGGCCATACTCGATGAGAGCCTCGATGAAGCCCTGAGTAAAATCATCTTTTCTTTCGCTGATTCGATCTCTCAATTCAAAGAAATTAGCAAAAGCAGGACCTTTATAGAAGGCTGCGGAAGCATCGATCTTTTTGGGTTTGAAACCCTTCATTTTTTTTCTATCTTTTTTACCTAGATGTTTTATATCGTACACCTTACGCCACTTCCCTGCGGCATCGAAGTTTTCCAAGCCAAAGCCAATGGGGTCAATTTTGCGATGGCAGCTCGCGCACTGGGGCTCTTTCTGATGGGCGATTAAGCGCTCTCTATGTGTTAACTGTTTGCCATCCAGTTTCGAGATTTGAGGTACATTGGCTGGAGCTGGAGGTGGTGGATCATTGAGTATGTGGCGCAAAACCCAGGCGCCCCGCTCTACAGGATTACTATCTACGCCATCGCTGCCCATGACGTGAATAGCCGCCATGCCTAAAAGGCCGCCTCGCGGAGAGTTGTTTTCCAGCGGAACTTTGCGGTAGTGATCCCCCTTCACACCTTCCAGTCCATAATAAGACGCCATCATAGCGTTGACGACAACATAATCACTTTTTAATAAGTTATGGACTTGTCCCTGCTCTGCAGAGCGCAATAGGTAAAGAAATGATTGATACACTTCTTCACGCGAAGCCTCCCTGGTGTTTTCGTCAAATTCGCGGAAGGTCTGCCCATTAAACTGAAATAAATCCAGGCGTTCCATGTCCAGCCATTGATGTACAAGACCTGCGGCAAAGTTATGTACTTTGGGATCCTTGATCATGCGTTCAACTTCCTGGCGTAAAACTTTTGGATTTCGCAATACTCGCTTTTTGGCAAGGCTAATAAGTCTATCATCCGGAGGCGAGCTCCAAAGAAAGTAAGACAAGCGCACGGCCAACTCGCGATCACTTAAGCCCCGCGGCTTACCCTCCTGCCCAGGTTCATTCAGAAAAATAAATCCGGGCGAAGCCAAAATTATACTCAAGGGCTTTCTAATAGCGATATCGAAGTCTTTGTCAATTTTTAGCTGTCGCTTAAAAATTTCTAGAAGTGCATCGACAAACTGTGCGCTGGGTTGGTTTTCACGCAGAGCTTTAACAGCAAAATCTTTAATAATATTTCGAGCCCGCTTAAATTGATCTCCAGTACTTTTTTCATGATGAAGGTCAAGAATTTGATCCAAGGGCGATTTAGCCTGATTTTGCACTATAGGACCTTCAATTTCTATCCAATCGATCCAAATGGAGGGTTCATGTCCATAACCGTTTCTTGCCTCCTCTTTGTGCATTATCTTCCTTAAGGGGCCCCATTCAGTAGGCTGACGTTCACGAATAACAAAATCACGTCTTGTATCCATCCCCACTCTTATTTGAGCTTCAGTAACATTCGGCTGCCCTGGTCTTCCAGTGATATGCAAAGCCTTAATGGGAAAGCCTTCTAGTTGACTCTTAATATTTTTCCCTTCCTCAGGATGTCCCAACTCGATAAAATGACGGTATGACGGTGACTCTGCCGTGACCCCTCCAGCCACACGTACGGTATAAGTTCCAGGAGGCATCTCTTTTTTGGGGTTTATATGAATGAGCACATTACCGGTGGTGAGCATCAAATAAGCGCCTTTATCGTTATGAGGAAGTCTAGCGTAATGTTGACCGTATTTTCCCCCTCCATAATGTTGGGGCTTTTTAGCATCCTTCTTAGCTTTCGAGCTATTCTCACGAGCCTTTTTGATTAATATTTCAGGCTCTACACGAAAAACAAAGGGCTTAACATTTCGTGCAGCTCTCTTGAGATAGAACTCATCCAGAGCTTTGCGACCGCTTTTTAAATACTCTTCCAATTTGCTGCTGGACAGAAATAATGAGGCACCAACGGTATCGAAATCATTGGAGCCGCCATCAGCTGGAAGGAATTCTTCATCCAGCTTAACGCCTAATAAAGCATCAATACTATTCTGGTACTCTCTTTTATTGAGGCGGCTCATGGTGATTTTTCCGCCACTATCCGAAAGGACTTTTCTGGCATCTACCATGGTATTGGAAAGGCTTTCAAGAAAATCGGCCTTTTCCTTACTCTTGGGCTGTTTTTTGTCTTCAGGGGGCATTTCCCCGGAATTGATTGCATTGAGTACACTCTGCCAGAGTTCAGCCTGTTCAATGGTCTTAATGTGAAAAGGTAAATCTTCGAGGTTCACTTCGCCCTCTTCTTTTTCCGCATCGTGACAATTAAGACAATAATTAGCTAAGAAATCAAAGTTTTTTTCAGGCAAAATGGCTTGAGGTTTTCCTGCCTGGGCACCTAACCCCATAACTAGGCAGGATAAAGTAGTCAAAACTTTTTTCATGCCTGCAATTCCTTAACAATACCAGTGCTGTCACCATGACTTTCAACATTCATACCAACTCCCTGCAGCATGGTCAACCAGACATTATTTAATGGTGTATCCTTAGGTAAAACGAGGTTATGCCCCAATTTTAGATTGGCGGCGCCACCGGAAATAATCGTAGGACAGTTATCCATGTAGTGAATGGAACGAATATTGGACCCAAAAGCTAATGCGACATTATCAAATAGACTTGATCCATCCGCCTCTTTAGTTGCTTTTAATTGATCTATAAAACCAGCAAGCAATTCACAGTGAGCCTTATCTCTTTTCTTTGAAGCCTCCATGGTTTCGCCGGGTTTATAGTGACTCATATTATGCGGGTTATTGCCGATTGCCAAGCTTTGCATTAAGCTGTGAACTGGTAAGCGGTAAGTAATCACACGGGTGCTGTCTGTTTGGAAAGCGGCGACCATCAGTTTATACATGACTTCAATTTCCTGAATACCCTTCAAATTACCGGAGGGTGCTGCTAAAGGTGCCTTTGCTTTGGGAACGTCCAACCAACTCTCTTCCTTACTTAAGCGTGTTTCTATATCGCGTATGGACTGGTAATACTCATTCAGTTTATCCACATCTGTCTTGGTCAAACCCTTTTGAATGCGCTTGGCTTCAATGTGCATTGAATCCAGTACACTGCGTTTATCCGCAATAAGGCTTTGACGCTGAGCGAGCGGCATATCATCTGCAGAAAACATTTTGTGATAAGTCATAAGCGCTGAATTGAAGGCAGGTATGGGCTTACCTCTTTTATCCCAGGCTAAAGAAGTCCCGGGTCCATGACCGCCACTTTTAGTATCTCTGCTATCCAATTGAATAGAGGTAAAACGCGTGTATTTGCCAACGGCATTTGCCATGACCTGATCAGCGGAAATAGTATTGGAAAATGATTGCCCCGGAGTGCCATATTGATTAGCTCCTGTGAGCCAAAAGGTACTTCCCCAGTGTGGCTGACGACTGAATTTGTGCTTACACCCCTGAACGATGGTAAAGTCTTTCTTGTGGCGTTTTAAAGGAGCCAGTCCCTGACTAAGTTTGTAATCAGCTCCTGAGTCTTTGATATCCGGAAACCAGGTTTCCGCAGTTACGCCATAGCCCATGCCCATGAAAGCCAGTCTTTTAGGTGCTAATGTCTTTTTATTGGAGCTGGCAGCAAAGGCCTTAAATCCAGCTGATTCAAGTAACGGCAAGGCCACAAAAGCCCCTGAGCCGCGTAAAAAATGACGTCTGTTAATGTTCATGTGTGTTCCAGTTTGATCTTTTATAAAATAATAAAGCTTCGGCCTCTTCTCTAGATAACTAGAAACTAAGAGCTGTTCCATTTTCTGTAAAAATATAATCGATTCCCAATTGCTTCATTGAACCTAACCAATGGGAAGAGACATGACCGTCGGCAAACCAAAGGTTTGCCTTTTCACTGTGTCGATTATGAATTCTCAACCCTGAACTTTTTCCATTGTTGTTTTTATACCAATATTCATAGTTATTCCATTGGTGTATTACACCATCACTTTTTTTTGCGGAGTCTGAGTACCAAAAGAATTCTGACGGTGATTCTACTTCAGTAAGTTTGAAACCACTATAAGGACTTGTGATCTCACCTGTGCGCCCCCCAAGTCTTGGTGCACCATAAGTTACGTAATTTGTATCATTCAACCAGTCTCCCTCATAGGGCAATGATGGACAGGACATGGCCTCTTCTGTCCACTTAACATAGCCTCCCCCATTTAGAGCATGAGTCCACCAACGCCCAGGGGTATTAGGAAAACTGCCAGCTGCACCACTCACTGGAATTCTACCATCATTATCATCGGCAAACATATATGCAGACACACCAAGTTGTCCAATGGTGGATTTACAAACCGCTGATTTACTCTTCTTTCTGGCTTCTTTGAGTGTGGGGAGCAATAAAGACGCCAAAATACCAATAATAGCAACGACAACTAATAGTTCGATCAAACTAAATTTTTTTACCATCTAAAAGCTCCAAATTTATAACATTATTAATCTTTGATTATCGTGAAAATTAAAGCTTATGACAGATTTTGAAAAAAATTATAAAAAAAATTATTTTTTAATTTTTTCATTGTTTATCTACATTGATAATTTCGGAGCATGCCGGGAGCGCCGATTTGTAATCGGCAATTCTTATTGCGGACAAAAATTATCACGATTATCCAGTTAAGCGTGAAAGCTCATTTATACGCCGTTGCTTCAGAACGGTAAAACTTCTTAAATATAACTTCTATGGTTAAAGAGACTGTGTGAAAAACACAAATACAACTCAACTTAGGGCGTAAAGCCCGTCCGACTATAGCATGCACCGTGAGGTGCATGTGCCATGTTCGTAGCCATCAGAAAGGGCCCAATTTGTGGTCCGACACTATATGCCGGACTCACAAGTGAGCCCTTATTAACATTTTCACTAATATCCTGTGGCTCACGCCACGGACTATTCCATATCGGTGCTTTGCACCTAAAAGAGTATTTTTACACAGCCTCTAATGAGTTATGCTCAGTGCCTTTGGCACAATCATATTACATCGTTAGCTGGATAATCGTGAAAATTAAAGCTTATGACAAATTTTGAAAAAAATCATCTTTTTGAATTTCATAGAGTTCATCTACAAAGATAATGACAATTCATGCCGGGAGCAGCAAATACGAGCAATTACGAATTGAGAATTGAGAATTGAGAATTGAGAATTGAGAATTGAGAATTGAGAATTGAGAATTGAGAATTACGACTCCCGTCGGGAGCGCCGATTTGTAATCGGCACTTCTTATTTTAGATAACAAGTAAAATTTGACAATAATTGATTCTGCAGCGAATGAAATGAGCGATCTGCAGTGAGCTTTGCGAACGATCTGCAGCGAAGCGATCTCCTAACTTTAAAGGAAGGACCTCAGTAGTTTATCTGAGTCCCGCTTTCCGTCCAGCCGCTATTGAAGCCAAATTGTTTTAAGGAACCTATTCTATGGGGAGCAACGTGACCATCGGCAAACCATAGGTTGGCGGCCTCATCATGACGAGTATGAACCCTTTGCCCACTTGCACTTGCTGTTTGATGATAAATAAAATTATTCCATTGCTTATAAGCTCCTGTATCTTTAGCCGAATCTGCATACCAAAAAAACTCTGATGTTGATTCCACTTCGCTAATGCTGAAGCCAGAAAAACTGGTAATAGAAATTTCTCCTGTACGCCCTGCGAGTCTTGGCACACCATAAGTTACATAATTCTGTGTTGACCAGTCTCCTGGAAAGGGCAGTGATGGGCAGCTTGTAGCTGCTTCTGTCCATTTTAGATACCCCCCATCTTTTAGAGCATGAGTCCACCATCCACCGTTAGTATAAGAAAAATCACCGGAATAAGGAATTCTACCATCATTGTCATCGGCATACATACTTCCGGAAATACCAAGCTGTTTAAGTGTGGATTTACAAACCGCAGATCTACTCTTCCCCCTAGCACTCTTAAGAGTAGGTGCCAAAAGAGAAGCTAGAATCCCAATAATGGCCACGACAACTAAAAGTTCAATTAAACTAAATTTCTTCTGCATAGAGCTAACCTTATGATCTACTTTTAATTAAGATTGTATTGAAAATGAAGTAAATGACAAATTTCACAAAAAAATGATAAAAACACCCATTTAATTTATTTTATACACTTATGTATTTCATAAAAGGATAGCTTATGGAGAACTTATTCCGCATTGGAATGCGGGGCTCCCACTTTTAAAGTTAGAAGATCGCTTCGCTGCAGATCGTTTGCAAAGCTCACTGCAGATCGCTCATTTCATTCGCTGAAGACTCAAGATTATCAATTGAACTTAGTAGTCTATTAACGTACCGGCTTCCAACCAGCCGCTTCGAAAGCGCAATTGACTGAGTGAACCAATTCTAAGTGGGGCCACATGGCCATCGAGAAACCATACATTACCCGCCTCATCGTGACGGGTATGAATTCTTGAATCAGACCCTTGATTCCTTGACCTATTCCATTCAAAATTATGACTTTGGACTAAATCTCCACCTGAAGCCCTTGCGGAATCCGCATAAAAGAAATGCTCTGAACTCACTTCAACTTCATTTGAATTGAGCCATTTATTCTTAAGACCACCATCATCTGTATTATAATGCCCTGAACGAAGTGGAGCCTTATCCTGAACTACACCATAAACATTTAAAGCATTATCGATTTCATTCCAATTGGCCAAAGGTAGTGATGGGCAGGTAAAGGATTGTTCATTTATACTCGAAACATAGCCCATAGATCTCAATGGGTACACATACCAACCACCATTTAATTGAATGGTATACACGCCGTTATTATCTTCGGCATACATAACTGCGGCCATACCGAGCTGATGTAAATTTGATTTACACACAGCCGCTCGACTCTTTTCTCGAGAGCTCTTTAATGTCGGCGCCAAAAGGGAAGCAAGAATCCCAATAATGGCCACGACAACTAAAAGTTCAATTAAACTAAATTTCTTCTGCATAGAGCTAACCTTATGATCTACTTTTAATTAAGATTGTGTTGAAAATCAAGTAAATGACAAATTTCACAAAAAAATGATAAAAACACACATTTTATTTATTTTATACACTTATGTATTTCATAAAAGATAGCTCATGGAGAACTTATTCCGCATTGGAATGCGGGGCTCCCACTTTTAAAGTTAGAAGATCGCTTCGCTGCAGATCGTTTGCAAAGCTCACTGCAGATCGCTCATTTCATTCGCTGCAGACTCAAGATTATCAATTGAATTTAGTAGTCTATTAACGTACCGGCTTCCAACCAGCCGCTTTTAAAGCGCAATTGACTCAATGAACCAATTCTAAGTGGGGCCACATGACCGTCGAGAAACCATACATTACCCGCCTCATTGTGACGGGTATGAATTCTTGCACTAGAAGCTTGACTCATTGATCTATTCCATAGAAAATTATAACTTTGTACTAAGCTTCCACCGTTAGCCCTAGCGGAATCGGCATAAAAGAAATGCTCTGAACTCACTTTAACTTCATTTGAATCTAGCCATTTATTCTTAGGACCACCACTATTTACCTCATAATACCCTGAACGTACTGGTGCCTTGTCCTGGGCTACACCATAAACATTTAGAGCATTGTTAGTTACATTCCAATTGGCTAAAGGTAGTGATGGGCAGGTAAAGGATTTTTCATTAATACTCGAAACATAGCCCATTGCAGTCAGTGGATACACATACCAGCCTCCATTAAATGAAATGGTATACAATCCCTCGTTATCATCAGCATACAGGCCTGCCGCCATGCCAAGCTGATGTAAATTTGATTTACACACAGCCGCTCGACTCTTTTCTCGAGAGCTCTTTAATGTCGGCGCCAAAAGAGATACCAGAATCCCAATAATGGCCACAACAACTAAAAGCTCGATCAAACTAAATTTCTTCTGCATAGCTTACAACTCCTAATTTTACCAGCTATGATTGTCGTGAGCTGTCTTTGAATGACAAAACATCGAAATAAACAATTAAATTCTACAATTTGATGCCGATTAACAATCGGCACTCCCAGGCCTTTGCTTTATTCCGCGTCGGAACGCGGGGCTCCCAGCGATTACAAATCTTCAAATCGCCCGTTCACCAAATCCTCAATTAGAACGTTATTTCATACATATCTTTTATTCTGCAAAGATGATGCACAGGGGACTTGGAACACTGACAATATTTTTTGTATTAAAAGTCAACTCGCCCGTTTGCTGATTAATTTTAAAGACTGACACGGTGTTGGAAAATTGCCCTGCTGCGAGAATCCAGCTTGAGCTGGGATCCATATTGATATTGCGAGGCCATGACCCACGCACTGGCTCAGCTTCAACGAAGCTTAATTTGCCTGTAGCTGCGTCAAGCTTAAAAGCTGAAACGCTATCGTTACCGCGATTGGATGACCAGATGAATTTACCATTGGGATGAAC
This sequence comes from Lentisphaera marina, assembly GCF_028745505.1. Taxonomy (GTDB): domain Bacteria; phylum Verrucomicrobiota; class Lentisphaeria; order Lentisphaerales; family Lentisphaeraceae; genus Lentisphaera; species Lentisphaera marina. Next base: position 2,232,375 of record NZ_JAQZZL010000001.1, read on the forward strand.
GAGAATCTCGGCAGAGGAATTAAAAACTTCTTTGTCCTTCACTTCTTTAGGCAGTGCTGAGGTGACTTCCAATAATTTGGCTTCACCCTTTTTGCTATTGTAGGCAAAAGTAGAGACTGAGAGATCTAGCTCATTAAGTAGGTAAATAAACTTGCCATCAACTGAAAAACGCATGTGGCGTGGACCTCCACCGGGTATTGTTTTAGCGAGACCGTGTTTAGTAATTCCCGATAAGTCATCTTTCACTTTGTAGATGTGAATATTATCTGTGCCAAGATCTGGGACAAAGGCATATTTGCCATCAGGTGAAAAGCCAGTCCAATGAGGATGTGGATCATTCTGACGTGTGGGATGAACTTTCGAAGCGCCCTCATGTTCAATCCTCACCCTCTCCCCTAGTTCACCGTCTTTGTTAAGGGGAAAGTAAGCAACTGATGGCCCTAGATACTGGGCTGTCAATAAAAATTTACCTGAAGGATGAACGCTGATATGTGAGCCTTTATTGCACTTAATGAGTGAGCTGGAAAACTTCTTGAGTCCTCCTTTTTTGTCAATCTTATAAGCAACAACTGCATGCCCCTCAGCTAGCTCGGCACAAGCATAAAGCTTATCTTTTTCCGGATGAAGTGCTAAGAAATTGACATTTTTTAATTCTGCAGCCAAAGACGGATGAGACAGTTTACCCGACTTGGTATCAAATTTTGATTTGTAAATACCGAGGCTTCCTCTTCCTCCGGTCCCAAAATAAACATTTACCGTTTCGGCTAAGCAAAACGTATTTAAACTCAAAAGTGCTATAAAAACTTTTAATTTTCCCATGGCGTATCATCCTATTTATCATTTAATTTAAGTATTATTGTCGTGAGCCAGCAGGATATTACTACTGAGGATAAATAATTCTGTAATTAAGCTGAGTTATTATTTATAGCTGACTTTCGTTTTAATAAATGCATTTTCATGAACATGCTGCTCCTTGCTTACGATCAAATTCTTCGTAAATTTAAAGGAGTCCATATTCTTATGAGAGGGGAAACCTGATATGGTAGACATCTCCTCTATCTTACTATCGTGAACATCTAAGATGCTAAAACTCATGTAGGAAATACAGCGGATATCACGAAGCCCTGAATTGCCCGACAAGTCATATTTCAATGAATTAAGCCCCCCTCGAAGCTTCCCTTTAATCTCCAACTTATTCTCCTGACTTAAAAGCCAGTTCAAATCTTGTTGAACTTCAAAGATCTTTTTTCCAGGAGTTCTCTCAGTATTGATGATAGCCCAGGCATATATCTGAGATTTAAGGGTGTAAAGCTTGTCTGTTTCTATGTGCTTTACCACCACAGGATAAACTTCCTGAATCGTCAAAACTTTATCTGATTTTAGAGCCTCCAACTCAGCAAAACAATCCTTAATGGGATCACTGTGCACATTGTGTCTTCTAAGGTTTTTTACTGTGAGAGCAATATCAATTTGCTTTAGAGCTTCGGAGTATCTCTGCTGGACGCCTAAAGATTTGACCAGCCCCATCCTAGCCTGATAAAACTTTGGATTATGAATGATAGCTGCTTTGAAAGCATCTACAGCTTTTGAGTTATTAAAAAGATAATATTCCGAGCGTCCTTCAGAAAAATAACTTTTACTGGTTTCTATGGACATTTTTTCATTTAAATCGAGCAGCTTCTGTGATTTAATCAGGGCTTCATTTGTCCTTTCTTTTTCCTTCTTCAAACTATCGATAAAAATGAGTGAACCTAGAACAATGACAAAAACGAGAGCCATCGCTGAAAGACAAATTTGTTTATTTCGCTTATAAAGTAAATAGAGTTGTCTAAAAAAGGATGACTCTTCAGCAGCAGTCATATAGCCGTGTCGGTAAGAGTCAATATCTGTAATAATATCATCCACGGACTGATAGCGCTCTTTAGGGTCCAGTTTCATGGCTTTTAAACAGATAGCTTCCAGGCTGGCTGGTATATTAAGACCAGGATTCTTCCGACTGGGTGCTAGAATGTGCCCTTTTAAAGTCAAATCAATGGTCTCTTTTACATTTTCTCCATCTAGAGCATGATCCAAGCACAACAATTCGTACAAAATACTTCCCAAAGCATAAATATCGCTGCGCTCATCCTTTGCTTCATTTCCACCTTTTGCCTGTTCTGGCGACATGTAACCCGGAGTGCCTTTTATCTCCCCACTCAGGGTATAATAGCGCTTACTGTAGTAATCCAAACTTTCAGTCAAAGTCTGATCAATCTCTTCGTTTCTACCAAGTATTGCAGCCAGCCCCCAGTCGCAGACAACAACATCCCCATAGGTACTCACGGTGATATTATCCGGTTTTAAATCTAGGTGAGCAATAGCTCGCGAATGGGCATATGCCAGGGCATCACATATCTTTAAGAAGATGTCAATTCGCACGGGAAGAGGATAATCTGTAAAATCCTTCTCGTTATCATTTTTTAATTCTTCCAGGATATCTCTTAGAGTGCGCCCCTGAATCAGCTTCATTATAAAAAAGGGCTGTCCCTGCTCATCAAGCCCAATATCATAAAGTGGAACAATATTAGGGTGCTGAAGCATGGCTGTGATTCTAGCTTCACGAAGAAAACTCTCAACGGTTTGTTCATCCTGAGAACTCTTGAGTACTGCCTTGGCAACAATCCTTCCGGATACATTATCGGTGGTGCGGATAATCTTTTTCATTGCACCGGAGCCAGCAAGCTGAGCGTTGGTATAACGCTTATCTATATTTGACAAAGTATTGAGAAGGCTGTTTTCACGTCCATCTTCATCCGCTACATCATATAGACTTTCCCAACTCTCTATATCGTCATTCATTTGGCCAAAACCACTTACTTAAGTACTCATTAATATATGAAAACGTTCTTTAAAAACCCTACAGGGAGTAAGGGTTCGATTCCTAAAAATCAGCCCAACTCACGCTGAAGTCTTTGAATCTCTTTGATCATTTTCGGAGCTATTCTTTTCTTATTAACCGAAATCGTGTTTTTGGGCATGGAAAGACGTTCTGAAATACTCTCAACCGATTCACCTTCCATGAGTGCAGAAAAACTGAGACGGGAATTTTCTGTCAGATCGTCCTTAATATTATCCCAGGCCATTTTTGAAATAAACATTTTCCATTCACGATCAGAGATTTCTTCAATTTCTGGACTAAGAGAAGTTGGGATTTCAATTTCTTGGTCAAGTTCGGCTCGACGGCGGTATTTACGTGAATGATTACTAACGGTGTATTTGGCGATGCGACTCAACCAATAACGAAAGCGTCCCTTGTCGGGTTCGTACTGAAATTCTGGAAGTTTTTGCCAACAGACAATCAATGTCGTTTGGACATGGTCTTCAATTTCATGGGCTTTTACACCAAAGGTTTTTATGACGTGATAGATGTAAGGACGATAAATCTCGACAAATTCATTCCATGAATCTTCGCTATACACATCCTTAATTTTTTGTAGAAGAGTCTGTCTAGTGTAGTACTTCATAAAAGCAGCTTGTTCCAAAAAATTAAGTTTTAAAGTAATCAATAAGTGTCGATACTGATATTGTTTTCTAAGCTACACCAAAATTGTAATGAAATACAAACATATTACAAGTCAAATAGTTTTTTTTAAAAAAAACTAGAATATAGGGTCAATGACTTAAGTTTTCTTCATATAAATGAGTTCCACAATTGAAAAAAATATTGCAATGCTTTGCTTCCACTTATTGCCACAGAGGCAAGTCTATTTTCTGTTAGTTCGAGGTGTAGCCGGCTCCTCGAGCAAAGCGATCCTTTAAGACTTCTTTTTCTTATTTTTTTTAGCTTTTTTAAGCTTAGGCTTAGGTGCTTTAAAAAGACTTGGCTGTTGATCCATTTCGTCCAGGACTTGTTTTAAATTCATAAATGTCGCCTGGTCTCGTTCACTTGATGAGTCAAAATCCACTTTTTCTTCTTTGAAGTGTGCGGGGAACTTTTGATAAATAACTTTGCCTTTGTCTTTCAGGACGCCATGACTGACATTGCGAGCCCACTCACCACCTTTGAAATACCAGATATAAATTTGTTTTTTATCACGACTGCCTTCACCGGAAAGTACTGGCCATAAACTCAAACCATCCTCTGGATAGTTTTCGGGCAATGGTGCCCCAGAAATCTCACAAAGCGTCGGCATGATATCGGAAAACTCCACCAATTCCTTATCCTGCACTTTTGGAGAAATCTTACCCGGCCAATTCACAATAAAAGGAACGCGAGTCCCTTCATCCAAAACCCTGCCCTTTTTGCCAACAACTTCCCTATCGTTCCATTGCGTCTTAATTGGAGAATCCGTCCCATTATCACCCGTAAAAATCACTATCGTATTATCGCGAAGACCAAGAGCTTCCAACTTAGTGATAATTTTGCCAACGATTTTATCGGCGTACTGAACCATATCACGGAAATGAATTTTCTTTTGTTTATCATCACCCGGCCCCTTGTAGGTCTTAGACCCCGGTGATTTAGGATCCCAGGTTACGGAGTCCGGAGTTGCATCAAAAGGACAATGAGTCAGAATCATCGGGTAATAAACAAAAAAGGGTTTCTCTTTATTTGTTTCCATAAAGTCACAAATAAAATCTGCACAGACATCTGGACCATATTCACCATTTTTGTAGTCCACTACCTCACCATTGATCTCCAGCTGAGGATTGGGGAAACGACTATCAAAACTTGTTCCTGGTTTGACTTTTGGGCGAAAGTGCTGCCAGAGGCAAGCTTGATCAAAACCAAAATGCTGAGGGGCATCTTTTTCTTTACCTAGCTGCCATTTGCCGGCAATTGCGGTGGCATAGCCCGCCTTTTTAAGCTGGTGGGCAAAAGTCGTCTGTGAACGATCCAAGACCCCAAACCTGGTGAAATTGCGTTTGTTATACAAGCCCGTCATAATCTTCACTCGAGATGGTGTGCAAATGGGATTGGCGAAACATTGCTCAAAGCGCATGCCTTTTGCAGCTAACTTATCGAGTTCAGGTGTATTATAATCTTGGCTTCCGTTTGAACTCAAGCACTCATAGCCCATATCATCGGCCATAATTAAAACGATGTTAGGCTTTTCATCCGTGGCTAAAATCCTAAAACACAGCATTGATGTTAAGATTAAACTGAAAACTTTGATCATATTACCTCTCTAAATTTTATAATTAATACACCACCATTTTTATAAAATTTCTAAAACGGGCAAATAAATATAAAATTTTTAATATTTATTTTTCACTGCAGTGAACTCGCTTGAAATTGCCCGTATGGCAATACCTGAGAACTCAGCGTTCCGACGCGGAATGAAGCTAATGACAAAACCAAGCTGCCCGTATGGCAATGCCTAGGAGCGCCGATTTGTAATCGGCACCAACATTGTCTATCTATATGCTTATAGTTTCTTTCTCTGGTTTGATTGGCTCAGTAGGATCACTTTCCTGAGCTGGCAGCTTTTCTTTTACTTTCGGCTGCTCAGCATTCTGCTGACTTTCATTGGACGTACTTAAGCCGCTATTATAAATTTCCAGATAATCTAGATTAGCTCCCCTTGTAAAGGATATTTTATTTTCACCCGGTTTTAAAGTGAGTTTTAGATCTAGGGTTTTATACCTTTGCCAATTTGAGGTACTGGGTAATTCCACGATGGACTTTTCCTCATTGACTTTCATAAAAGTTTTCATATTTCGGTCACAGGCATAAGCCAACTTTGCGTCGAATGTTCCAGCTGAGCTGCCATGATTGATAATGAATTCCACCGAAGCACCCTTTTTTTGCAGATCTCCCACAACCTGACTTCCAGAGGCAACTTTGACGGTTTTTATAACTGCACCGTTAGTCAGAGTTCCCGCTTCAATTTCATAACGTTTTACATTTTCAGCTCCATACACAAATGAACTGAATAAGAGGATTAAAGAAAGGTATTTCATTTTATATTTCCCTAAATTAAATTATTTATTGCTATCGAACTTACGTTCATCTAAAAGCTTCTTGAGCTCAGCACGAATTTCCGGATAATCATTAGCCTGGTTCTTACTTTCTGCTACATCCTCAGAAAGGTTGAAAACTTGCACCACTTTTGGATTGTGTTTCGGCCTCACCGGCATTGACCAATGACCAAACTCATGGCCCTGGCGGTATTTCCAATCGCCTTTGCGAACGGCACTTTTTCCATAATAAAATATTTCATAGGGTGTTTTCACAGTCGCATCACCAGTGATCAGTTCACTTATATCGTAGCCATCCGTTTTTAGGTCCTTGGGCAATTCTGCTTTTGCGATCTTCGCAAAAGTTGGCATAAAATCCATAGTGCTGGCCATTTCCTTACATTCACTTCCAGCAGGGATTCGAGCCGGCCATCTCATAATAGTGGCCACGCGCTGCCCACCTTCATAGCTTGAGCCCTTACCATCGCGAAGTGGGTCTGCTTTTCCTCCATGATCCGCCTTAGAAAGCCAAGGACCATTATCGGACGTAAAAATAACCAAGGTATTTTTATCAACTCCGTGCTTTTTGAGGGCATCCATGACGCGTCCAGTGTTGTGATCGATTTCTGCGATGACATCGGCGTAAAGCCCCTGCCCAGTTTTACCATCAAACTCAGGAGAGACAAAAAGTGGTACGTGGGGCATGGGGTTCGCCAAATAGAGAAAAAATGGCTTCTTGGCTTTTGCGTTCTCCGCAATAAAGCGAATACTTTCGTCAGCGAGGCGACGCGTTATTGTCGTTTGATCCAGGGGAAACTCGATACATTCTTCATCGCGCATGAGAGGTACTTTATCTCTCATGTCAGGTTGTTTATTTTTCATGAGTTTAGTAAAGGCAAGAGCAATTTTCTCTGGCGTTACTCCCTCACGGTAAAAACAATCTTCGGCGTATTTCATGCTTTTAGAGGGGTACATGTCATTACTATAAGGAACACCGTAATAGGAATCAAAACCCTGATTCCTTGGTAAATATTTTGGCTCATCACCCAAATGCCATTTACCACAGGCAAAAGTGCTATAACCAGCCCCTTGAAGTAGCTGAGCAATGGTAAAGTGATCTGGGCTTAGGCCCTTGCTACCATCTCTCGTTACACGATTGGGAAAGAAGACTCCGTTAACGCCCACATTCTCTGGATAACGCCCCGTAAGCAGTGAGGCACGAGATGCAGAGCAAACTGGTGATGCCACATAAAAGCTTGTAAACTTCCTTCCCTCTTCCGCCATTTGATCAATTCGTGGAGTTTTATAATTCTTAGCTCCAAAACAACTCAAATCGGCATAGCCCATGTCGTCGTTCAAAACAATGATAATATTCGGCTTCTCTCCTGCTGCTTGAGCATTTGCTCCTAGGCTAAAAAGGGCTAATAAAGCAATGAAGGTATTTTTCATATAGAGTCTCGTTTGTTAAATGATTTTAGAACAATTGTCACAAGTTTATTAGTAATGACAGGCTTTAACATGTTTTTTAACTAATCTCTCAAATTTAATTATTATAATGAATTACCCTGAAATTGTCGCAAGAAATCTAAGTATGACAATTTTTTAACATATTTTATAACTTTTATAAAAATTAAACCACCTACAAAATAGATGATATCCAATTCCGCAATAAGCTAAGAAAACTGTACCTTAAATTTAACTATGAAGATAGCTATATATTCACTAGACCTATTCTTCATCTTTAGGTTCCATTTTAATCATTCTATTAAGAATACTTGGTATAAGCTTGTTTAATGATTGAATTTTAGCTTCATTAATAACGCGTTTTTTTTCTATAAAAAATGCTGGTCTGGTTTCGGTTGTTTTGGCTTCTTCTTCTAGAGATAAATATAAAAACTCATTTCTAACATCCCATAAATTTGCTCTACTTATATATAAGCTATCAGCAATTGTTCCTGGTATAAAAAAAGGAGTGATAATCAAACAATATGTAGCGCCTAGTACATTATTATGTTTGTCCACAGATCCGATTCCATCAATAACCATTACAGCGTCTGCACCTAATCTTGCCGCGGCAAGCCTTATATCTTTTAAGCTAATACCGTGAACTATAGAGTTGTTGATCACAAACAGATCTGAAACTATTTTTTTATCAATTAAGTCTTTTTCTAATTCTGCAATTTTATTTTTATTCTCTAAAGTCAATGCAGTTCTATCATGGCAAAAATGGTGATAAGTGAATGAGTCTTTAAAATAAATAGCTAACTTAAATGGCTTGGGTAATTGAGCTTTTAAATTTAATATTCTCTCAATTTCATTACATGTATTAATTTGATCTCTACTTAAACTTTCACGCATTAATCCTCTATCAAAGCCTTGACTAGATGCGCATGAAAATAAAAATAGTCCAGCTATTAAAATTAAAATTTGTTTCATTTTTTTCCTTTGTAATAATATCTGATCACTATAAAAATATGGATCGCTAAGCTGTAAACGAAATCTAGTAATCAACGATCTTTATGTAAGTGTTGAGGATGAGCTTATACCCGTGTGATGCTTAGAAGAAATTATGATAGAACAACCCTCAATGGAGTCTCAGTCATACTTTAACAATACTGTTTTCGTAAGATCTTTGCTTCCAGTGAATGGGCAGAACTTTAAATCATCGACTGAAGGTATGACAGGCAGCGCCTGAATTGCTCCAGGAAATTTAAATAGTTTTACAGTTTTTCCAATTGTGTGACTCCAAATAGAAGCCACAGGCTCAGGAGCTTTTTCGTTTCGTTTCCATGATAGATACAAAAAAGTCTTTGAGACAGGATCAAAAGCTGTGTATTTACAGGTACTAAATCCACCTCCAAACATAACCTGGTATGTCATTTCTTGCTCTTCATGTATACTCGTTATCTTGTAAAGTGTACCTGAAAAAAGTGAGCTTGAGCTAAGAAGTAAAATCACGCATAAATGGATAATTTTTTTGGCATGCATACTTAGGTCCTCTATAAATTAGTATAATGTGCAATTAAACGCTCTTTGATAACGGGGATAGACTCACTCGTGTTTATTAAATCATTGATAGATTTTTTTTCGACAGTTATCAAATATTCGATCAACTTTCTGTAGACAAAGTAATCATATGATTTTGAGTTTATATCTAAACCTTTAATGAGCGCTTCAAGTCCATCTTTTTCAGAAAAACTACTTTCTTGAGCAACAAACTCAGAATAACCTTCTTTTATCCACTTAGGAGTTTTTAAATTTTGAATTAATGACAATTCTCTATTCATCATCACATGATTAATTTCATGTGCAATTACACTTTCCAAAGATCGTAAATTATTTTTTTCTCTATAAGCTGTAGAAATATTATTTTTAAAATCAGCATTTGCGATAAAGATATTGTTTGCCAGATTAGTTGCAGCAAAAGAACCTACTGAGAGTGGTGCAAACAGGAAATATAACTTTTCATTATTACAAAGGTAAATGTCGTACTTTTTACTTTGATCGTAATAAAAGCTTTTACTTATTTGGTAGTGTCCCAAATTTTCTGTAAATTCTGCTATAGCTCTACTTTAAGAGTTATGAATAGCTTCCGAGACTTCGCGAGAATGGGAACTTTCTCGTCGGAGCGAAATTGAGGAAGTTGTTTGTAACTCGGGGTAAAGAAGATGCAGAGTGGTGTTGCACCAAAACAACCCACAAGGAATTATTATGCACCACTCTACACACGAGAACAGTAGTGTCTTATTAGAAATGATCCACCAAGTCACAGAAAACGGCGAAAGCGGAATGCTTGAAGCTATGAGAGTATTACTAAATGAAGCGATGAAAGTAGAGAGAAGTAATTCTCTTGATGCTGCTCCATATGAACGCAATGAAAATCGCTTAGGTTATGCTAATGGCTATAAAAACAAAACCGTAAACACTCGACTTGGAGCAATGAAGCTCAACATTCCTCAAGTCAGAGGTGAAATCGATTTTTATCCAAGTTCTTTAGAAAAAGGCTTACGAAGTGAGCGAGCTTTGATGACAGCTATGGCCGAGAGTTATATTCAGGGAACTTCGACAAGAAAAGTCACGAAACTTCTAGAGAAAATGTGTGGTCTTTCCGTGAGTAAATCACAGGTGTCACGAGTTGTATCTGAGCTAGATGAAAGCTTAGAAAAGTGGCGTAACCGTCCTTTAGGGAAATATCATTACCTTTTGGTGGATGCGAGATACGAAAAAGTTAGAGTAGATAAGACTGTTCGAGATTGTGCTTTGTTAATTGCTTATGGGATAGATGAATCAGGAAAACGCTCAGTTTTAGGTACAAGTGTCTCTTTAAGTGAAGCTGAGGTTCATTGGAGAAACTTTTTCCTATCATTGAATGCTCGAGGACTTCATGGTCTTAAGATGATCACGAGCGACAGTCATTCGGGACTGAAAGCCGCTTTAACAACTGTCTTTGGGTCAATCCCATGGCAGAGGTGTCAATTTCATTTACAGCAGAATGCGGGGGCTTATGTGCCTAAGAAAGCGATGCGTTCAGAAGTTGCACAAGACATTCGAGATATCTTTAATACCCCTTCAAAACAGGACGCCGAAAGACTTTTAAAGCTTACTTGCTTAAAGTATGAAAACAGTGCTTCTCAATTATCTGAATGGATGGAATCCGCACTTCCTGAAGGCTTTTCTGTATTTGATTTAGATCGTTCTTGTTGGACAAAACTGAGAACCACCAATATGATTGAAAGACAGAATCGAGAAATTCTAAGGCGAACTAGAACCGTGTCTATTTTCCCAAATGAAGCTTCACTGCTTAGATTAGCGTCCGCTATTCTTATGGAATTAGATGAAACCTGGATAGCTACAAAAAGAGTTTATCTGTCTGTTTAACTAAAATTGGTCAACACCAATTTACAGAAACAACGGGACTCTATCACTTATTTTTTCATTGACCTTTTTAATATATTGATCAACCCCATCTGGGATTTCATTATTTGAATAAATTGTGATGTTTCCAAATGTTTTTTCATTAGCAAAAATAGTATTTGGAAATAATAAAAGTAACAAATAAAGTAAGCTGAGAACATTTGCCGTCTTCTCCAACCTGCGAAGTATTAAACCACGCTTTGTTTTGGGTTTGTCTTTTCCAAAACCACATCCAAATAATGCCATAATAACTTTATAAATTTTCATTTTTCTTAATACTCTCCTTTCTTAAATAATTTTGAACATAATTGATGGTGGTAAAAATATACAGGTCTCAGCTTGATCCACTGCTTAGCTGTTTTTTGTTTTTGAGATAACTGAATTTTGGATAATTTCTTCAGTTTCTTTAACTAAATTTTTTAATTTAGAGTATTCAGTTTTTGATAACTTTGTTTCAAAATATGAGAGTGTTTTTAGTTGAGGATTATATAAAGAAATTTGTTTATTTTCTACATCATATTTTATATTATTTATTTCGATATAATTATTATCACTAATAGTTGCACTTATACCTTCATTTTTAGGGTAAATTATCACTCCACTAAACTCTTTTATCTTAATTGAATTTTTTTCATTATGTGTAGTGAGATATAATGCTTTAAATTCTTGGTTCTTATAATCGACCCTGTATGAGAACGACGTTGAACTTGAAGAGTGTGTCTGTTCAGTACAACTGATCATAAAAACTGTAAATATTATGGTTAAAATATTTTTCATTCTATGATTCTACCTTTATCTAATATATTGATTATGAGTCATTACAGATTGAAGTGTAAGCTAATAAAAACTGAACTAATACTAAAAAGTAATACCCCAATAATCATTAACCTAAATGCTTGCCAGTAACTGACTTTTGGCAGACTAAAAACATCCGGCATTGTCGTGTTCCACAGATATTTAAGTAGCCATGATAGTGCTAGCACAGATAAAATAGCTCCTAATATAACTCCTAATATAACTCCTAGTAACATTTTAAAATTTCCTTTGTTTGATCTAACGATTGTATGATTAAAAGATGACATTCTAAATTGTCACAAGTTTTTCAATAATGACAGGCTTTAACATGTTTTTTAACTTTTTTGTCTATTACAGATGACTTAAATATAAATTGTGGTCGTCGGTATGCTGGGCTTAGAACCCTCAGTGTATCATTCCGTATTGGAATGCGGTGCTCCCAAACTCAGATTCAATTTTTAATTCTCGCTTAGATTTCGAAATATGCGATAAAATTATTTCGCTTCCCAAATTCTGACGTAATCAAACAAGGTTTTGTCTGCTCCACGATATTTGAAAAGGATTGACTGAGCCCCATCCATATTTATCCCTTCACCTTCAAAAACTATTTCTTTGCCATTGATGTTCAGCAGCATTTTACCTTGCTGATATTCGATAATCATATCAATCCACTGATTAGCTATGAAGCTTTTGACCTCACTATTGGTTAATCTCTTGCCAGTCTTTCTCAAAAAGATCGAGAAAGCTTCTTCCGAACCGGATAAATGCATTTTATGATTACCTATCTGCATTGCTGCTCCAGCATTTGGATCACTTTTCATCACTTTAAAACGCAAGTGACAAACGAACTTTTTTGGAATATTATAGATATGGCAAACCGTCATATCTTTGGGCTTCCCGGATAAGGGTAAGACTTCCAAAATGCCATCGCCGACTTGTTTTATATTGTTGTTCTTTTTTGGACCATAGCGCCCCTTGTATTTGGGCTGATCAAAATCATCGGAAAAACGCAAAGTTCCTTGGGTAAAGAGCTTTGATTTAAACTCAATTTCTTCAGCACCCAAGCTCATAAAAAGCCCCAGGCATATCAATAAATATTTCATGTATTTCCTAATAATTTAAAAAATTTTAATTATGCCTTCGGCGAGCGGGGAGCCCCCGCGGGCGTGTGACTTTTTACTGCTTGTTGCTCATCATTAAATGCCGATTAAAAATCGGCTTTCAAACTGTGGATAAATTATAGTCGCCCGTATGGCAATACTTACTTACTCTGAAACTGTCTAGTATGAACGATAGCTTTGACAAAAGAACTCATTTGATAATCTCTTTTCTTCACAACTGCCAATAGATTGTCCACCATTTCCTCATCAGTAAAAGCATAAGGACGACCTAGGCTGTATTCAACTAATGCCTCAGCGAATCCGCGAGCGAAAGAATCTTTTTTATCATTGAGCTGATCTCGTAATTCCATAAAGTTAGCAAAACTAGAACCTTTGTAAAAAGCTCCCGAAGCATCGATAATGCCCTGCTTGTTTTTAGCACTTCTTACATGGGGATCCGTTTTCCTCCAGCGACCGATGGCATCAAAATTTTCCAAGCCAAAGCCAATGGGGTCGATTTTGCGGTGGCAGCTAGCACATTGCGGTTCTTCTTGGTGAGCGATTAATTTTTCACGCTTGGTCATTTTACCTCCTATCCTATTGAGCATTGGAACATTGGCCGGCGCTGGTGGAGGTGGGTCATTTAAAACGTGACGCAGAGCCCAGGCCCCGCGTTCCACTGGGCTAGATTCCACACCATCACTGCCCATGGCATTGATAGCCACCATACCCATGAGTCCGCCGCGCGGTGAATCTTCTTTTAACTGAACTCGGCGAAACTCATCACCTTCTACTCCCTCGATACCATATATATTTGCGAGCATCGCATTCACAACAACAAAGTCACTTTTTAGCAGCATGTTTAACTGCCCCTCTTCATTGGAACGCAGGAGGTGAAGCATGGTTTGATAAACTTCTTCTCGTGAAGCATTGCGGGCACTTTGATCAAATTCACGGTAGTACCTCAAACCGAATTGAAAGAAATCCAGCCTCTTCATATCCAGCCATTGGTGAGCTAGGCCATCCACAAAGTTACGAGCTTTGGGATCTCTGAGCATGCGCTCAACCTGCTGAGATAAGTTTTGCTTGAGCTTGCCTGCTTTTGCTAAACTGATCAAAGTAGCGTCGGGAGGTGAACTCCACAAAAAATAGGAAAGGCGGATAGCGAGTTCACGTTCATTGAGTTTTCTTGCTTCACCTTCCACACCCGGTTCACGCATATAGATAAAACGTGGCGAAGCTAAAATAATGCTCAGCGGTGTGCGTATAGCCACATCAAACTCTTTTTCTTTCTTGAGTCGATCCTGAAAGAGTTCCATTAAACCATTAATAAACTCGGGTCTTGGCTTCTTGTAGCGATAAGCGACTAAGGAAAAATCATTGATAATTTTCCTGGCTCGTTCCAGGTCATTTTTTATTGGAGCGTGCTTAGCCAGAATATAAGCCAACTTACTCTCATCTTTTTGAGCTATAGGACCCTCGATTTCGACCCAGTCCACCCAAGTCGCAGGCGGGTGTCCGTAACCATTTTTATTGCGTAGAGGGTAGTAGTAAAACTTACGCAATTCGCCCCAATCCGATTGACGTTCACGAATGGCTAAAACTCTTTTAGAATGTGAGTGAATTTCTACAGAAGTTTCAATAATCCGTGGTTTATCCGGAGTGCCAGGAACATGTAGAGTCCTAAGAGGATAACCGGAAAACTGCCCTCTTCCGATATCCTTTTCAGCTTGGTAACCAAGGTCTAAGAAATGACGGTAGCCGGTAGCCCCTTCCACAGCCCCTGCGCGAACCCTGACCTTGTACTTACCAACTGGCAAGGCTTTCCCTGGATTTAGTACAATTTTTGTAGAACCAAAATTCAGCTGAAAGTAAGCACCAATATCGTTATGAGGTAAACTGGCGTAATGCTTGTAATAATTTGAATCATCTTTTAAAGATTTAATTGTTTTTCCTGCCCAAGCAAAACTTTTGAAGCCAAAGTCACTAGCTTTAGGCATGCCTTTTAAGCCGGCAATTTTTCGATAAAAATTTGCCGGGTTATTTTTGTCATTTGGTCTTAACTTAGAAACATATTTTTGATTTTCTGGTGTTTGTAAAGCTTTATCAACGGCTATTTTAAAACTCGCCAGGCGCTTTTCCTTATCAGCAAAACCAGCTACACGTTTCTTTAGGGGTTCCCCAAGTACTTTCTCAGCTTCAACTCGATAAGTGAAGGGCTTTACTTTTTTGGCTTCCTGGGCCTCATAAAAATTATCCAGCGCTTGACGGCCGAGTTTGAGGTACTGCTCAAATTTGTCCCCAGAGATAAACTGTGCCGCACCGACGGTATCAAAATCTTCGGTGTTATCATCACTTGGAAGTGTATCCTTTTGCAGAGTCACGCCGAGCAAATCCTTGAGCGTGTTGCTATACTCACGTTTATTAAGACGACGCATAGTTATTTTGCCACCACTATCTGAAAGAACTTTGCGAGCGGTCACCATGGTATTGGAAAGCCCCTCTAAGAAGTCGGCCTTTTCATGACTTTTTGGCTGCTTTTTATCTTCAGGAGGCATATCTCCTGCATTGATTGCAGCTAATACGCCTTGCCATTGTTCAGCTTGCTCAATGGTTTGAATATGAAAAGGCAGATCTTCTAGGTTGACTTTTCCTTCTTGCTTTTCTTCATCGTGGCAATTAAGACAATAATTCGCTAAAAAATCGAAGTGCTTCTCGGGTAAAATGGCCTGGGGCTTTTCGGCATAAAGTGAGAGCCCAAATACCAGGGGTAAAACAAACTTAATTATATTCACGCCTGTAACTCCTTAATCACACCAGTACTGTCGCCATGGCTATCCACTTTAACACCGGAGCCCTGGAGCATGGTCAACCACACATTATTGAGTGGTGTTTCATCAGGCAAGATCATGTTGTGTCCCATCTTCAAATTGGCCCCGCCACCCATGAGAATTGTCGGACAATTTTTGAGGTAGTGAATTGAACGAATATTGGAGCCAAAGGCTAAAGTTATATTGTCGTACAAAGTTGAGCCATCGACTTCTTTAACCGATTTCAGATGAGTAATTAAACCAGCCAGCAACTTGCTCTGCATGAGATCTCGTTCTTTAGACTTTTCTTCTGTAGTCTCACCAGGTGAGTAATGACTCATACCATGGGGATTGCCACCAATAAATCTTTTTAGAGGCTGACGATAGGTGATGACGCGGGTGTTATCGGTCTGCAAGGCCGCAACTAAAATTTTATACATGGTTTCGATTTCTGCAGGCCCTGAGATATTGCCTGTGGGCGCTTCGAAAGGCGCCTTCGATTTGGGTACATCCATCCAACTCTCAGTTTTACTCAGGCGGGTTTCGATATCGCGAATCCCCTGAAAATACTCATCGAGTTTGTCTTTATCAGACTTACTTAACCCACGTTGCATGTCTTTGGCTTCGATCAGAACATTATCCATAATACTGCGCTTTTCTGCCAACTGTGCCTGACGCTGCGCCAAGGGTTTGTCATCTGCGTTAAATAAATTGTGATAAGCCACCAAGGGAGAATTCCAAGCTGATACAGGCTTACCTCTGTGATCCCAAGCTAATGAAAGACCTGGACCATGGCCATCCCCTAAATCAGGTGCGCTTAACTGAATTGAGCTGAAACGTGTGTGTTTACCAAATTGAGCTGCTGCTACTTGATCGGCAGAAATAGTATTGGAGAAGGACTGGCCAGGTGTGCCATACTGATTAGCACCCGTGAGCCAATAAGTACTTCCCCAGTGAGCCTGACGAGAAAATTTGTGTTCACAACCCTGAACAAAGGTAAAGTCCTTTTGATACTTCTTCAGAGGTGATAATCCCTGAGGGATTTTGTAGCCTGTACCCTTTTGGTTTTTGTCGGGAAAGTAAGTCTTTTCTGTTACGCCAAAACCCATGCTCATAAAGGCCAGACGTTTGGGTGGTTTACTTGGCGACTTAGTACGCGTAAAGGCTTCTGCCCCCATAGACTCCAGAGCGGGCAAAGCAATAAAGGCTCCGGTTCCACGTAAAAAGTTTCGTCTATTTATTTTCATTATTTATTGTCCTTGATATATAAAAAGTAAGCAAAATTTTCCTCAATCACAAGTCTAAAAGGTCATTCCTTATGTTTTCTATGGAATTCATTGCATCGAGTTGATTTAAAGAATAGCAGAATTAATCCCTATCCCACAGGTAGTGTCCCAAATTTTCTGTAAATTCTGCTATAGCTCTACTTTAAGAGTTATGAATAGCTTCCGAGACTTCGCGAGAATGGGAACTTTCTCGTCGGAGCGAAATTGAGGAAGTTGTTTGTAACTCGGGGTAAAGAAGATGCAGAGTGGTGTTGCACCAAAACAACCCACAAGGAATTATTATGCACCACTCTACACACGAGAACAGTAGTGTCTTATTAGAAATGATCCACCAAGTCACAGAAAACGGCGAAAGCGGAATGCTTGAAGCTATGAGAGTATTACTAAATGAAGCGATGAAAGTAGAGAGAAGTAATTCTCTTGATGCTGCTCCATATGAACGCAATGAAAATCGCTTAGGTTATGCTAATGGCTATAAAAACAAAACCGTAAACACTCGACTTGGAGCAATGAAGCTCAACATTCCTCAAGTCAGAGGTGAAATCGATTTTTATCCAAGTTCTTTAGAAAAAGGCTTACGAAGTGAGCGAGCTTTGATGACAGCTATGGCCGAGAGTTATATTCAGGGAACTTCGACAAGAAAAGTCACGAAACTTCTAGAGAAAATGTGTGGTCTTTCCGTGAGTAAATCACAGGTGTCACGAGTTGTATCTGAGCTAGATGAAAGCTTAGAAAAGTGGCGTAACCGTCCTTTAGGGAAATATCATTACCTTTTGGTGGATGCGAGATACGAAAAAGTTAGAGTAGATAAGACTGTTCGAGATTGTGCTTTGTTAATTGCTTATGGGATAGATGAATCAGGAAAACGCTCAGTTTTAGGTACAAGTGTCTCTTTAAGTGAAGCTGAGGTTCATTGGAGAAACTTTTTCCTATCATTGAATGCTCGAGGACTTCATGGTCTTAAGATGATCACGAGCGACAGTCATTCGGGACTGAAAGCCGCTTTAACAACTGTCTTTGGGTCAATCCCATGGCAGAGGTGTCAATTTCATTTACAGCAGAATGCGGGGGCTTATGTGCCTAAGAAAGCGATGCGTTCAGAAGTTGCACAAGACATTCGAGATATCTTTAATACCCCTTCAAAACAGGACGCCGAAAGACTTTTAAAGCTTACTTGCTTAAAGTATGAAAACAGTGCTTCTCAATTATCTGAATGGATGGAATCCGCACTTCCTGAAGGCTTTTCTGTATTTGATTTAGATCGTTCTTGTTGGACAAAACTGAGAACCACCAATATGATTGAAAGACAGAATCGAGAAATTCTAAGGCGAACTAGAACCGTGTCTATTTTCCCAAATGAAGCTTCACTGCTTAGATTAGCGTCCGCTATTCTTATGGAATTAGATGAAACCTGGATAGCTACAAAAAGAGTTTATCTGTCTGTTTAACTAAAATTGGTCAACACCAATTTACAGAAACAACGGGACTCTATCATCCCACAATGATGTATCACCGTTGATTGATTGAACTTTAGTCGGCCGATAAAAGGTTACGTGACCATCTAGCCAAAGAATATTTGCACCATTATTATCATGACGTTCCCAATAAATATTTCGGTCACCTCCAGTAGAAAGAAGCCACGACCAATAATTATCTTCAACTTTGTGACCACTATCAGCAAAAGCAACGGTTTCAGACGGGGTAGCTACAGAATTCAATTGTTTACTAGCTAAATTCCCTGTATTATATCCATAAGAGGGTTCCCTTTTGTGGCTATTGCTACTAGCATAAGCTTCAGCATAGGGGTCACTTGGACACCAAAGTAAATCATGAGAGCTATGTACATGCAAATTATTTAAATAAGCCCCAAAAGTCTCTCCACTATTGGACCATGTTCTATATGAAGTACCATGCAAGCCGTTGGTTGCGTACATCATTAGACCTTTATTATCATAAGTGTACATATGAAACACAACTCCCATTTGTTTGAGGTTACTGCCACATACAGTTGCTTGACTGCGTTTTCTTGCCTTGCCTAAAGATGGCAAGAGTAACGATGCCAAAATACCGATAATCGCAACGACAACCAGTATTTCTATAAGAGAAACATATTTCTTTTTAATAACTTTTTTCATGATTACTACACCTCTAATAATGATTATTAATCCATAATTGTACTGAGATTTCAAGACATGACAAAAAAGATAAAAAAAATGTTAAATTAATTTAAAAGTCTATTTTTAGGATTTGTTATTGATTTTTAGTTCAAATCACTTTTTCTGTTTAAAGATGTCGTATTCGGGGTTCTCGACTTTACCTTTTGCGTGCTTGTAAACCTTTTCCAGTTCTTCTCTAGTGGACGGAATTCTGCCTTTATCATCAGTCGTCTCCTCCCATTCTTTAAGCTGCTGACGATGCTTTTTTAGAATAGAGGCATATTCAGGATTCAAAGCCAGATTGCGAACTTGGTGGGGGTCATTTTCCAAATCATATAACTCCTCCACTTTTCTCTTTGAGCTATCGTGGTAGGAAGCCTGTAAATCTGTGAGTTGCCCTTCATCATATAATTGCCTAAGATTTTTAAAAACGGCATGTCCATCTCTGTAGGCGGCTTGATAAAGAGGACGATCCGTCATGTAATTTTTTATGTAGACAAACTTCTCAGTTCTAAGAGCCCGTACGTGATCAATTGCAATACCCATGCGGTCTTTAGCAGAAATCACATAATCCCGCTCTTGATAATTTTTTGCGAAAAGTTTTTTTCCCTCCATGAAATCCGGAACCTTAAGCCCAGCTAAATCCAGCGAACTCGTTGTGATATCTATGCCACTCACTAAATCATTGCGAACTGTCCCCAATTGCTTGATTTTATCTGAACCTGCCGGCCAATGGACAATTAAAGGAACTTTTGTACCTTCATCATACAGGTGTTGTTTAGCTCTGGGCATTTGGCAACCGTGATCAGTAAAGAAGAATACGATGGTATTTTCCCAAAGCTCATAGTCTTTTAAGGCTTTAATAATGGCCCCAACCTGACTATCGCAATAAGCAATTTGCTCATAATGACGTGCCATGGCATTGCGCATCACTTTATTATCTGGATACTGTGGAGGTACACTAATTTCACTTTCTTTGACACGGCTTGATGCAGGGTACTTCCTACCTGCTTCCCCCTGATACTTGCCTCCATAAAGTTGTATTTGACCAAAAAACTTTTTCCCTTTGAGTTGCTCGAGCCAAGTCAAATCATGGCCACGCAGGTGCCCCGAAACGATTTTTTTATTGGGGCTTTTAAATTCAGGAGAATATAAATCACTCAATTTATAAGAAAAATTATAATCCGTTTTTTGTTCATTGAATGTCAGGTAACCCGCTTGGCGAAACAACTGTGGAATTGTCGTAATACCAGCAGCAAGAGGCTTCTTAATCATAGTGCGGTGCTCATGCAGGCCATAACTTGTTTGCATCGTTCCGGTAATCAAGGCCGAGCGAGTTGTGGAACAAACTGGTGCCGGCATATAAGTCCGTTCAAACTTCACACCTTTTTCAGCCAGCATATCAATATTTGGAGTAGCAACTGTCTTATCTCCATAACAGCCTAGCCAAGCACTCATATCATCAGCGTAAATCCACAAAACATTTGGTGAATTTTGTGAATATACGGAAAAGTTTAAAGTGAAAAAAATAAGTGCTGCAATAACTACTTTCATATGATTAGGCCTCTATATATGTGCTTCTTACCATGAACTTGTTTCGAATCGGGCAAATGACACATGAATGGTGATGACTTTTTTATTAACTAACGCGCGCCAGGTCAAGGAATGGCAATTCCTTGCTAGGGGAGCTCGAGGGGGACAGCGTCCCTCTCGCATGCGAAGCATCAAGCCCTCTACTAGATGTGTCTTACTGTGAGCTTGTCTCGAATCAGATAAATGACACATTGATTGTGATGATTTTTTATGCCTAAAGCTCTGACAACATCTAAGTTCTGCAATTAATGCTAATTGCTTTACAGAGCTTTAGATTCAAGTTCTTTACGAGCTTGAGTCTGCCACTTTTTCCCATGTTTCTTTTTAAATTCTTGTAGAGCTTTGTACTCACTGGAATCCACCTTACCATCGCCATTTTTGTCCATAAAAGTAAAGACCCATTCTAAGCCCGGCCGTTCTTTATTCCATTGTGCTTGAGAAGCCCAAGTGTTTTTCCCCATCTTCACTTTTGCTTTTACTTTAGTTTTAGACTCTTTAATTTCTTCCTTGGGTACTTCGATTTCAATTTCAGTCACTTTTGCTTGATCATCTCGAATAATACGCAGGCGATCGAACTTGAGTTGCTGTTTCGCTACATTTGAAATAAAACGAATAATTTTGAGTCCGGGCTCGTCAAAGCGAATGGCACCAAGAGCTTGTGTTTTCATTGATTTTGACGCTTCCAATTGAGCTAATGTTTTCATGGGATAGCCTGTATCAGATTGAGCCGCATCGTTTTTCACATCATCAACCTGTACTAAAAAACTACCACTAGCGGCCATATCAGCTTCGAGGCGATAAGTCCCGGGTATTTGCACGTCTAAAACAAAATCTATATAGCTGCCCTTTCCCGCGTACAGATCCGCAAAAATCATTTTACCTCCGGAGGCATTGGCGTCCGTTCTAGAGTAATGACAATTACCACGGAGTTGATAATCAGCCGAAGTCTGCGCGGGAATAGCTTCGGCTTCAATCCAGCCGTCCTGCGGAATAAGCGGATAAGAAAATGACAGTTGTTTTTCCAATTTTTTTATAAGAGGCGCATATTCAGGATTGTTCGCCAGGTTCTTAAATTCGTGTGGATCAGAGGACAGCTTATACAATTCCGTTTCACCTGTAGCCAGTCGGGTCATGCGATAATCATTGGAGAGTATTGACTCAAAAAATACACCATCCATCTGACTGGTCATTTGAACGGGATAATCCCAGTCCATATCAGGCTTTTTGATGAGAGGCAGCAAACTCTTGCCATCGAGTTCTTGAGGAGGTTTTGGCAGCTCAAGAAGATCCAGTAATGTGGGATAAAAATCTAAAAGTGATACGGCATTATTAATCATCTGCCCCTCGGGAATTTGAGGACCGGCAATCATAAAATTGCTGCGTGAAGAATCATACCAGGGTTTAATTTTTGACCAGGCCTTCTTTTCACCAAGCATATAACCGTGATCACTCCAAAGTATCACATAGCCAGTCTTTGCATGAGGACTAGCGTACCAGGCATCTAGTAGACGCCCGACCTGTTCATCGGCAAAAGTCACACTTGCCAAATAGGCGCGTACAAACTGCTTATCGTAGCCCTTTTCTACCAGCTTGTCGTGGTAGCCTTTCCCGAATTTAGCCTCTAAACCAGCGACCAATTTAAAGCGCTCAGGTAGATCATCCAGATCATTGGCTCGTGATTCCGGCAGCTCTAAAGTTTCTAGCGGATATTTATCGAAATATCCCTGAGGAACAATCCACGGCGCATGGGGCCGATAAATTCCCACTGACAATAAGATCGGCTCCTTGTTTGATTGAATTTCCTTGATGCCCGCGCTGGCCGCTTTATAATCAGCCATCTCGCTCGCCGGTGCATCGGCTACATCCCAAATGGCAGAAGAATTGAGTTTTATACCGACGCCTTTAACTTTTTTAACCTTTGGGAAAGGTGGTATATATCTATCAAATTCCGGTTTATCTCCTTTGTGAAAGTTCTTGGCAATTCCAATACTTTGCCAACCGTTCTGAGAAAAGAGCTTAGGTATGGTGACCGCATTCGCCCCCACATAAAAACGCCAGGGATGCTTACCGTTATCATTTGAAATGTTCCCTGAACGCCAGGGGGCAATACCGGTGAAAAAGGCGGGCCGAGAAGGTACACAGGAAGGGGAAGCACATATTGCATTACTAAAAGTTACCCCCCGCTCTGCCAGGCGCTTAATATGGGGAGTAATGGCTTGCGGATGCCCTTTTAAGACTTCATTCCAGTCATTCCAGTCATCTACATTGATCATTAAAACACTGGGCTTTTCTGAACCCAGCAAGGAAAATGCTGTTAAAATCAATAAAATTATTGAGTACCGTTTTTTCATTATTCTTTCCATATAAATTTTTAGCTAAAATAGAAATTCAGACTTCTCTTATAGTAAGTTTTGTAAGTTTTTCCTTTATTCAAATACCTGAAGGAATTTTTCGATCACCGATTAGTTCCATCCACTTAGATAAAGAGTCTTTAAGTTCTTTGAGAATATTTGTCAGTTCCGGATTTTCTTTTGAGTTAGTCAGCTCATAGGGATCTTTATCTTGGTTGTAAAGGAACTCCTCGTTTTTTCCTGTAAGTATGTACTTCCACTTAACGCTTCGTACCATGCGATGTCCCTCTCCTGGCTTGGCATCTACACCAACACATTCGCTAAAAACAAGATCGCGGACTTTAGCTTCCTTATCCATAAAAATGGGCAGTAGTGATTTACCCATAATATGATTTGGCAAAGGAGCTCCGGCTAAGTCTAACAGTGTTGGGTAAAGGTCTAAGCTGGAAACTAGTGAACCTGACCTTTTACCTTTAACATGAAGCTGACTCCAATTGACAAACATTGGAACCCGAACGGATTCTTCGTGCATTGTAATTTTATTTCCTAGACCGTGATTCCCCAGGTGGTAACCGTTATCAGAAAGAAAGATGATCATCGTATTATCTTTGAGCCCCAACTGCTCCATATTTTCTATCATTTCTCCAAGCTGATGATCCAGGTGACTAATCGTAGCATAATAGGCCTTGATAAAAGAGCGCATAGTCACTTCGTCTCGTGGAGGACCTGCAGGGAGTTTTTTCCATACTGCTTCATATTTACTATCGCGATAATAATCCTCTCCGGGTTTACCCTGATTAAATACGCTTATGGGAAGTGGTTTTTCACGAAAATTTGGATCGAGTTTTAATTCATTTTCCTGGTAAAGTTCAAGCCATTTTTTTTCAGGGTATAATGGGAGGTGAGGTTGACGGGGTGCCACCCACAAAAAAAAGGGTTTGTTCCTTTTTGACTCTTTTTTCAAAAAAGAATTCACCCTTTTAAAGGTTTCTACATCATCGAAGCCCTTAACTTCTTCACCTTCATCAAAGCCATAACTTTGCGGCTTACCAATGTGTGACTTGCCCCAAAATGCACAATGATAGCCCGCTTTCTTCATCTGCATCGGCAAAGTCTGATCTGCCATTTTACCTTTAGTAAGGTACTTTCTAAAAGCCTTATGATTCAATGCAACCACACCATTTTGCTGAGGGTACACACCAGTCATCATTGCTGCTCGACTGGCTGCACATATTGGAGAGGCTACGTAGGCATTATCAAGAATAAGGCCCTCGGATGCCAGCTTATCGAGGTGAGGCGTCTTGATAAGCGGGTTATTATATCCAATAGCTCTGTAAACTTGGTCATCTGTGAATATGACTAAAATATTTGGTTTACTATTCTTTAGAGAACTTCCAGCAAAAGCATTGGAACTCAATGTTGTTATAAACAATATCAGCAAAAAATATTTACCCATATTATTTATACACCTAGATAACATGCTCTACCTATTTGGCTTCAGCAGCATTAAAGGCTTTGTGACCAGTTGAATTTTGACCGAGAATGGGAGCGCGTTCTGCGGGCACCTGCTCACGGTGTTTTGCTATCATTGAAGCGTACTCAGGATTCTTAATCTGATTATTCCACTCGTGTGGGTCTTTGCTTCGGTCATAAAATTCTTCTGAACCATCATTGTATTGGATATAACGGTACCTTTCAGAAACAATCGCGTAATTGCCCGGTCCAAAACTCGAACGTGCATAGTGCGGCCAATCACTTTGCGGATTGCGCAAGAGCTGTACCAATGAATTACCTTCAAGTTTTGGATCAGCATTTAGACTTGTGAGTTCTAGAAGCGTTGGGTAAATATCCATAAGCTGAACCGGCTTGTGACTCACACCAGGCTTGATTCCTGGGCCAGCAATCATCATGGGAACTCTCGAGCCATCTGCCCAGATACTGCGCTTGGCGTAACGTTCCTTTTCACCGAAGTGAAAACCATGATCACTGTATAGCACGACATAGGTATTATCTTTGTGGGGGCTAGCATCTAGAGTATCGAGAATTTTCCCAACTTGAGCATCCACAAAAGAAACACAAGCTAAATAAGATTGAACGAGCTTCTTTTCTTCTTTGTTTTCCACAACCCAATCATAAGTCGGCGCAACGTGCTTTTCTCTTGTTAGATCAATTCCGTATTGAGATATATCGGCCAGGTCGTCTTTTTTCATTTTGGGTAATTGCACTTCATCAAGCGGATACATATCAAACCATTTTTGTGGGGCAAATTGCGGAACATGAGGACGATAAAAACCTATACCCATAAAAAAGGGCTTATCGCGTTCCAAAGCTAATTTTTTCTCACCCCATGCAGCAATTTTTGCATCAGGCATTTGATCATCACGCTCGGGGTAAACTCCCCAGTCCCAAAGTGGATGCCCCGGAAAAGAGGTGATTTTCTTTTTAGGTACGGGGCCAAAACCACCGTAGCTACCGCCGTACTCTTTAAAGTATTTTTTATTTTCTGAGGAGTGAAATAGTTTACCTGCGGCACTCACTTCAAAACCTTCTTTTTCAAAACGCTTGGGCATCACTAAATGACCTTTTGCCTTGGGCGAAGCCGCAAAACTTGGATTCAAAAAGTAGATACCTGTGGTACTTGGGTACAGCGAAGACATCATGCTCGCCCGCGACGGATTACATACAGGAGATTGACATTGAGCATTGGTGAATAAAACGCCTCGTTTAGACAAGCGGTCCATATTGGGAGTTTGAGCCTGCGGGTGCCCACCCAAGACACCAATCCAGTCATTGAGATCATCTACTGCAATGAGCAAAACATTAGGTTTTTGCTGGGCAAAAACTGCCGATCCCATAAATAAAAAGGATACAATAAGTCCTTTAATAATTTTCATTTATTTCTCCTAGTTTTTAAGAAAGAACTGAAGTCTTTCACTTTTATAATTTATTGATTAATGTCTAAGGCGTTTAAGAGGCTGCTTTTGATTTTCTTTTACTCTTTTGACTTTTTTTGCCCTTGTCACTCCTCTTGCCCTTATTGCGCTCACTCACCTCTTTCACCTCAGCTGCTGCCTGTTTCGGTAAGTACTGAGCCAATTCATCGCGAATGGCTTTATACTTAGGGTCATTGATCAAATTCTTATATTCATCCGGATCATTTTTATGATCGTAAAGCTCTCCAGCTCCGTCTTCATAAGAAATTAAGCGCCAATCACGAGTTCTAACTGCGTGATTACCATAATAAGATGATATAATTGCCGGTTGTTTACGCTCAGTGAGCGGATTTTGTAGTTGTGGAAGCAAGGAAATGCCATCCAGTTTATGAGGTGTTTCTACTCCGCACAAGTCGACTAAAGTTGGGTAAATATCGATTAAACTTGCCGGTTCAACACAGGCTTTGCCAGGTGCTATGCCTGGTCCGTACACTAACAAAGGTACTTTAGTGGATTCTTCCCACAAAGTTCGTTTAGCCCAATGCTGTTTTTCGCCCATATGAAAACCGTGGTCACTCCACAAAACGACAATAGTATTATCTGCATATTTACTATCTTTAAGGGCATCCATTACAATGCCCACACAGGCATCAACAAAGCTAATAGAAGCCAAATAAGCATGAGTAAGTTTTCTGTCAGAATTGCTGGCTAAAACATCTGCATGAGTCGGAGCAACTGCATAGTCATTGATCGTTTGAAAATTCTTCGGTACATCATCCAGGTCGGATTTGGGTGAAGGAGCCAGAACAATTGATTCTTCATCATAAAGCTCAAACCATTTAGGTGGAACCAATAAGGGAACATGCGGTCGGTAAAATCCAACTGACATAAAAAAGGGCTTATCGAAATCTTCCTGCAGTGCTTCGGCTGCATTATGCGCCAGCTTCATATCGTGAGCATCGGCATCAGTTAGGGGATGGTGTCCCCAGTCCCAGGCCCTACTCCAACCTTGGGGAAGGTTTAATGGCTGCTTTGGTTTTGGACCGGAATGTCCTTTAATTAGTGAGCGGTCGATATCACTAGCAACGGGGCCGCCAAATCCATGATGCAAGACCTTACCTCCAGACAAAGTGTAATAGCCCTGGTTTTTAAAATGGCGCTGAATCGTCACCACGTCTTTGAGGGCCGGAATGGATTGATAGCTCGGCCCGATCTCGTAACTGCCATGAGTCGTTGCCGCAAGACCTGACATCACACTGACACGCGATGATGAACAGACCGGAACAGCACAATGAGCATTAGTAAAAAGACGTCCGCTACTGGCGAGTTTGTCCATATGAGGAGTCTTCACCTGTGGGTGCCCTCCTAAAAAGCCCGTCCAATCGTTTAAATCATCTATTGAGATCATTAAGACATTGGGTTTTTCTTTAGCAGCTAAGTCAATGCTTCCCGTTAAAAATGATAAAAGAATAAGTGATAAAAACCTCATAAAATAAGCCTATTTTTTCTTGAGGAACAAATGTGTTCCCTTCTTGTTACTCACCAGGATATCATTGAGGCCATCTTCATTAATATCTCCGGTACTAAATTGTGTTCCCACTCCTGAGTTATCATCAACTTTAATGGGCTTAAAGTAGGCTTCACCGCCTTCGCGAACAAGCTGAAAAACATATAGAACTGCAGGTGCCATAGCTTCGACATCACCTTTAGGACCGTGAGCCCAGTAGCGTTTTCCTGTGACGATATCCTTCAGGCCGTCATTATTCATATCGATAAGTTCTAATGCATGTAATTGACTGAACTTCACCCCGAATTTATTATCTTTTGTTTTGGCACCGATAACAATTTGTTTAATAAATTTTTTATTGTCGATATTTTTAAACCAATAGAGGCCATAACCATGGGCATTGCCGGAAGTGATGACATCATTGCGGCCATCGCCATCCACATCATAGGCAAACATCTGCGCTCCACAGTGTCTTTCACCATTAGAGAACTGCTGCTGGTGATATATCCACTCCTGCCCTGGCTTAGCATCTGCAGGTTGTTCCAACCAACCGTGACCCGCCAGCATGTCCAAACGACCATCATTATTCACATCGCCCATGCCAATACCATGAGTATACTTATGCCATTTACCCTTGGCTGAAATCTTGTGAAAAGTCCATTTTTCTAGTGGCTTGTCAGGATTCATTTTTGCATAGCCAAAATAACCATCATAATTGCAAATAAGTTCCTCAGTTCCGTCGCCATCTATATCTACAAGTTGAGGTGATTCATTATCCACCACATCCCATAGAGCCACTTCACGCCATTGACCTTGTCCCTTGCCGGGATTGAGATAGGCATACAAGGGTGAGCCTGGTAAGCCCACCAGAAGTATATCATTGTGACCATCCTTATTGATGTCTCTCATCCAATTGACAAAGGAGTTGGAGTACTTAATCGGCGTATAGGCATTATTCTCGACTGGAGTATGCTTTTTACTACCATCGAGCTCACGGATTTGATGCTTTACTTTATAGTTAGGTCCTTCCCACCAAAAACTTCCTGTCACAATGTCATTAACTCCATCGCCGTTAAGATCACCATAGGCAGCTCCCTCCGAATAAAATTGGGGACTTATAGTAATTTTTTCGTAGTCCGCCATCAAAGACGTATTCAATAATAGTCCGAGTAATAATAGTTTTTTCATAAGTCTCTCAATAATTTATTTAATCATCACGGGAAGCATACTTTCAATTATAATTTACTAATACACACTAGAGTTTCGTTTTATATAAATATTAGAACTTAAAATATAATAAAATCGTCATAATAAGCTTTCAAAACAAGCTCCTTTCATCGACCTTACACTGTCTTCAAACCAAGCTACATTATAATTTTTCGATTAGCCATCAATGAGAAAATCTTTTATTGACTTGGCTAAAGCTTAGCAAATCCTTATAAGTAGAATTCGAGAGGGGCCGCACCTTTTACCGACGCGAAATGTCATGTCTTTTATTGTGTTTAATCGTAAATATTCATTACTATACTTGTCTTCGGACAATTGACTTATGACAGTAAAAGATATCCAAGAAGAATTATTTTTGCATTTCAAGTAACCTTTATGCTTTTGAGCAAAGTCTTCTATTTTTGTAATAATTGAAGCGATAGTTCTTTATAGCTTGGCTACTTGTCTGCGGATATCGCAGAAATCCCTCTCACTTTTGTGACAATCTTTTTAACTAGTCTATAGCCGCTTCCAGTTAATCATAATTTTTTGTTTTACAATTAAGTAATGTCATGGAGCTTTTCATCGTCCGTTTTAATTGGCTTCAGATCTTATTACTTGAAGTACCCTTAGTGTGCTTCTCTTTCTCCAATTCTTGTTTTTGTTGTTTTTTATACTCAGAATTATAATAAACTGACATGGGCCACCAAAAACAGTCGGCGACGAGAGTAAATGGCAGGTCTACAACTTTAAAGGTGTACCACGCTATACTATCTCCAGTACTCGCTGGATGCTTTGGTGATTCGGGAACCCCCATTATAGCAATGGCTTGAGTCCCCGCAAAAGGCTCTTGTGTACCCGTCAAACCATAAGCAAGAGTGCTATGACATGAGTTCAGTACTAGACTCAACAAACAAAAAAATAAATTAAACACTGCTTTCTTCACTATTGGTCCTTTTTGAGAACCTGAAAATCGGAACTTGCTGCAAGTGCTTTAGCCCTATCGTTAAGAACTATACTATGACTATGTGCAGCTTTGTAATAAGTCTCGGCTTTGTTAAGATCTTTACCTTGAAGTGCCACAAGGGCATGTAAAAGTTCACACACTTGTAATTGCTGAGTTTGTCTAACGTAGCGCTGACGAATAGCCTCCTGTAGAGAACTTTTCTTTTGAGTAAAATCTTTTGAGTGCATTTCTTGGTTCGATCTTTTTTGATATTTCAGAACTTTGCTTTCAACTTTCTTAAGTTCTTTAAGTGCTAGGTCAACTTTCTCAGCCCTACTGAGCGCTAAGGAATAAGCCAATTGTAAATCCCATCCATAGGGTTCGATGGGAATTCCAAAAGCGTGCATTCTATCACTTATACGTACACCTTTTGGCGGCTCAATTAAGGTACTAAGGAAAACGGCTTTTTGTTTATTAATTTTACCAGTTGCTAAAAAAGACCATGAGAGGTCTGCTAAAGTATTTTTTTGATTAATTTCAGATTCAGTATTTTTATTGTAGCCAACATCAGCTATAGCTTGTTTGAGTTCTTCTTGAGCTTTTAAATTTTCATTACTGCTTTCGGGTAAAATGGCCCAATATTCCAAGATAATGGGGATATACTCGCGGTAGGCAACGTCCCTTTTCTGACTTGCATCAAACCACAATTTTGTGCGATTTTTCTTCTCATCAGCACTAAGCTTATCGCTCTTATTGCTCCAGTGATAGCGATCGTGAATTTTGTCTACTTCCTGAAAGTTTTGGCGCTTTTGTTCCAGCTTATTTTTCAAGTCCTGAAGATTTTTCTCATCCTTTAAACCGTCAATTTCTTTTGTGTGACTAATTGTGTTTTTAGCTTTACTAGTTTTTGTATTATCTTTAGCGCATGATGATACAAAAAGAAGCACTAAAGCGATCATAATAAGAGTTTTATACATTTTTCATTCCTGTTAATTTTGTACGCTCTAAAAGACAAGGATAATAAGTATCTACGAAATAATAAAACAGATAGCCTGTATTGATTATATGAATAAACTATTTCTAATAGAGTGTGTTTAGGGAGTTATTTACTTTTGTCTTTCAGTAAGTTGAGTACTACATCTTTTTCTACACGCTCTTTCCACGATTTTAAATTCATGAAGTAAAGCTGAGTGACTACAAGCATACATAAAGTTAAAACTGAGGTCATCATTATCATAATTATGAGCTTTGCATTTTGAGGGGATTTCTCCGGTAAATAAAAACAAGTACTTAGTATAAGTAATTGAATCATTATAAAAACTGGCATGAAGTTTTTCTTTTTCTTCATACTCTTCTGTTTTTCCGTCAACCTAGCTAAAAGCTCTTCATTGTGACTACCCACGAAACATCCTAAAAGTTTTAACTATTACTGTCATTAAAAACTGGCATATGACAAGAAAATGTTAGAACGAGGAGATTTTTCATCTTAAAGACGATCTTCATGCTTTTGAGCGAAGCTTTCCATTTTTTGCATTGTCTGGGCAGACAGTTTTTTTTCGCTCAGGTAGTTGTACGCACGTCTCGCCGTAAAGAAATCTTTCACATCCAAAAGTTTGCTCAGGTTTGTTTCGATCTTTTCAGAATAAAGATCTTTATCTTCTATGGTCCTTAATGATAAATGAACCGCATAATAGGAAACTTCCTTAAGTTTAGCCGTAAGAGATAGGAGTATTTGATCATCCAAACTTTGCTGCTGACTTAATTGGTCGATAATGAGCGCTGCATTATAATTTCCCTGCTTTGGCAAAGTATTGATAAGGCATTCAAAATAATCGTTTTGGCTTTTACTAGCTTTTTTTAAGTACGCTAAAGCAGGTTCTATTTGATCTATACTGGCCTTTGCTAAACTTGCACTTATGGAGTCGATGTAATCCTGAGAGTAAATTTTCTCACTATCTAAGTGATTTATAATAAATTCAATTTTAGACCAATCGCCACCATCCAAAGTTTTTTGTATGTAATACGGAGTCGCTTGAGCTAGTGTTTCGGTATGCAATATGGGAACAATTTCTGTATTAGCATAAGTCCATAAAACCCAAGTCGTCCAAGCCGCATCTTTAACAACGGCATCTTTAACTGCGGCAGGTGTGGCTATAGCTTCCCCATCTACATCTTCATCACCTTCTAATGGTGCGCCAAATGATGATAATGGATCAATAAATGTATCTACTTCCTCTTTTTTCTTTTTAGGTTTTTCAGGTTCTTTGGCTAAGTAAGCCAGTGAATGATTCTGTAAAATCGAAGTTTTATCCTTTAAAATTGTGTCAAGCCTCAAGTAATCTTCTTTGGTAAATGGATCGTGCTCAACTTTAGTTAGTGGTTTATTTTCAGGATAGGTAAGGTGTGAATAATTACCTGCATCATCCCAATACATGGTCACTTCTACAAGTTTACATTTTTCATCCAGACAAACAGAGTTTTTTAAATACAGTGAATACTGCTCAATATAGCCATCCTTACCTTTGTAAATATTCAGCTCATGTTGCCTTTTGGCTTCTTCGGGATACACGGGATCAATTAATTCAATCTCTTTTAATGCTAGCTTTTCAGAAGATGCACAAGATATGAGAACCTGACATAAAAATGACAGAATCAAAAAACGATAAATAGTCGACATATTTTTCATCATGAGAAGACTTTAAACCCCTCAGTACATTCAACATTACCAGCTTTGTCCACAAAGAGTGCATCGACCTTTGGCAGGCTTTCAATAAGCTTGCGTCCCTTTTCTAACCCTAAAACAAAGACAGCCGTAGAGAGTGCATCGGCTTCCATAGCACTTGGAGCAAGCACCGAAACATTGGCAAGTTCAGTTGGCGATACCCCCGTGCTGGGGTCAAATAAATGGTGATGACGATAGTCGTCTGAAAACTTCATCTGATAATCACCTGAAGTCGACAAGCAGCGATCACTTAAATTAGTTTTGCATAAATATTGTGACTTACGTGTATGCTGAATAGCAATTTTCCAGGCCTCTCTATTACTTGGAGAACCCATGGCATTGAGTTCACCTGTATCAATTAATGCGTGTTTGATCCCTCTCACTTTTAGCGCCTTATGGGCCATATCTGCAGCCAGCCCCTGTGCTATTCCATTGAGTGTTATCTGAGCACCAGGCTTGTTTAAGAGGATCATATCAGGGGTAATCTCAAGAGACTGCCATGCTACTCGCTTCTTAACTTTAGCAATTTCATTCTGACTTGGAATCGTTCCCTTAATAGAATGTTTTCTAAAGAGCTTCCACAGTGGCTGAACCGTAATATCAAAAGCTCCATCACTTAATGCCGAAGTTTCCTGTGTCCTTTTCAAGACATCAACAAACAAGGGGTGAGGATTGCGCAAAAGGCCTTCACGATTGAGCTGACATAATTGACTCTCTGGGCGATAAAGACTCATTAAGTTTTCAACGAGTTCAATCTTTGCCATTGCCTCCTCTAGGGCCTGATGAGCTAATTTTTCATCATTGTGAAAAAGAGTAAAAGTCATTTTAGTACCGAGGCCATGAGAATGACGCACCACTTTTTTGAGTCCAGCTTTTTCAGCATGAGCTGAAAATCCAAGAAACATCAAAGATGCACCTGAACTCAAGGACATAAACTGTCTTCTATTCAATGAATTTATCATCGTGACTCCATTAAAATATAAATCTTATTACTTATTTATTTGTCCACAAAAAAATCCTGCCGCCCTATTTACTAATATTTTAAAAAAAATATTAAAAATCTGTTTTACCAAAATCATCGTATAGCGATGACACATAACAGCCCCATATGTGAATGTGGGGTGGAAGCATGAAAAAATGGTCATGTGCTTTTAGGTACATCACTCTGTTCCATACCTAAAGGCATGGGGGAAGTCAGTCATACTTGGTCTTAGGGCTGTGCCCTAAGCTATTAAGTTTTATGGTGCAACCATAATACTAGAATCATAAATTTGAGTACCCACCTATATGATTATAATCATATCTTTTTCAAGAAAGCAACGGCAGGATTTTCTGGAGCTCAAATTATTAAATATAAGACTCGACGGATGGCTAAGGCCACTCCTCTATTCAAAACATTAATTTGCGTAATCCAGGGAGTTTATGAAGTATCTTATCTTACTTACTGTATTTATATCTTTGAGCAATCAGGCAAAAGACATCAATTTCAATCGCGATATCAGGCCCATCTTATCTGACCGTTGTTTTCATTGTCACGGCCCGGATAAACACGATCGCAAGAAAAAGCTTCGATTGGATATAGCTGAGGGAGACGATGGCGCTTACCGCGAACGTAGAGGCAAATTTGGTATTGTGCCGGGAAATCTTGAGAAGAGTACTGTTTGGCAGCGTATCATCACTGATGATGAAGACGATATTATGCCCCCTTTGGACTCTCACAAAAAAGCATTGAGCCAAGAAGAAAAAGAACTCATAAAACAGTGGATTCTAGAAGGTGCTAAATATGAAAAGTTTTGGGCGTTTGAGAAGCCAAAACTAAAGATCCCGACACAATCTAAATTAAATTGGGGAAATTCACCATTAGATAAATATGTTTTGGAGACCCTAGAGAAAAATAATTTAAAGCCATCGGAACAAGCGACAAAAAGAACATTAATCCGCCGCTTAAGTTTTGACCTTACTGGTTTGCCACCTTCACCTGAAGAGATCCGTGCCTTCGAAAATAAGCAAAGTCCCGATGCTTATGAAATGTTGGTCGACAAACTTTTAGCTAAGCCCGCTTACGGTGAACACATGACGCGTTACTGGCTGGATTTAGTTAGAGCTGGCGATACTAATGGCCTGCATAGAGACTTGTATCGCAATACCTATACTTATCGAGATTGGATAATCAGAGCCTTTAATAACAATCTGCCTTACAGTGATTTCCTGAAGTATCAGTTAGCTGGTGACCTTTATAAAAAACCCACAGATGACCAACTCATTGCCTCAGGTTTTAACCGACTGCATTTGGTGATGGCCAGAGGAACTGCACCACCAGAAGAGAGTTACACTAAAAATGTGATTGACCGAGTTACCGCCGTGAGTACAGCTTTCATGGGCCTAACTATGCAGTGTGCCAGATGTCACGATCACAAGTTTGATCCAATCACTCAAAAAGATTTTTATGCCATGTTCGCATTTTTTAATAACTTCGATGGTGATGCAGAAACAAAAAGGGAAGTAAACGGGCTGCAAGCCCCCTTTATCATTCTTGGTAGCGATAAAGAAAAGGCCAAATTTGCTGAATTACAAAAGACCTATTTAAAAGCCAAGCCTAAGATAGAGAAACTGGAAAAAAGAGTACGTCAAGAAAAAGACAAAGCAAAGAAAAAAGTTTTACAGGCTGAATTGAATGAGCTTAAAAAAGTCCCAAAATCCTATGGAGATTACCTGGCTAAGTTTGATGGAGCTATGGTGATGAAGGGGAGGGAAAAGATTCGCTCATCGTATATGCTCAATCGAGGTGAATACGACCAGAAAGGCGAAGTAGTTGAACGCGACATTCCGGAGTTCTTTGGCTCTATCAAAAAAGATGGTGAACTTACAACACGCATGGATTTAGCCAATTGGTTTCTGGCTAAAGATAACCCCTTGACGGCACGCGTAGCCGTCAATCGCTTTTGGCAACAGTTTTTTGGTGTTGGTTTAGTGAAAACCTCTGAAGACTTTGGGGCCCAAGGGGAGCCACCAAGTCATTTGGAATTATTGGATTACTTAACAATCCAATTTGTTGAATCAGGCTGGGATATCAAGAAGTTACTTAAAACTATTGTTATGTCAGAGACCTATAGGCAAACATCCATAGCAAGTGATGAGCAATTTAAAAATGACCCTGAAAATCGCTTACTCGCTCGAAGTTCACGCTACCGTATGGCTGCCGAAATGATTCGAGATAATATCTTGGTCAGCAGCAATTTGCTGAATTCGCAAATGTACGGCAAAAGTGTAAAACCACCTCAACCTGATGGACTATGGGCTGCCGTAAGTATGACTAATGAAAGCTACAAAGCGGATAAAGGTGATTCCATCTACCGCCGCTCCCTTTATACCTTCTGGAAAAAGATCATGCCACCTCCACAAATGACAATTCTAAATGCCCCAAGTCGGGAATTTTGCGTTGCTCGCAGAGAACGTACAAACACCCCACTCCAGGCTTTACTTCTTCTTAATGAACCTGAGTACTTAAAAGCTGCGACAAATTTAGCTACCATCATTGTTTCGGATAAGACCACAAGTGATGAAGAGAAAATCAGAGCCGCCTATGAACGCGTCACCTGTAAACTCGCGGATCGGCATGAAGTAAGCTTACTTGTAGAGCTCTTGGGCAAAATGAGAAAGCGTTATACCGCTGATAAAAAACTTGCTCATCAAATGCTGGGTGAAGTAAATTTACTTCAGAGTCAAAACAAGATTGAGCTGGCTTCATGGACCATGTTGATCAACACACTCTATAACTTAGACATCACCAAAAACAGGGAGTAAAATATGTCAGGATTAAATCTATCGCGTCGCTCCTTTCTCAGTACAGTAGGCATGGGCACAATCGGAGCCATGTTACCGCAAAATGTCTTCGCAGCTAGTCAGGGACTACACCATAAACCTAAAGCCAAGCGTCTCATTATGCTTTTTATGGCAGGTGGCCAAAGCCAACTGGATCTCTTTGATCATAAACCTGGTTTGCAGAAACTTGCCGGTCAAGAAATGCCTCCCTCTATATTAGGCAATCAACGTTTCACAGCGATGACTCAAGATCAAAAAAAGATTGTCACCCCCTCCAAATATAACTTTAAGCGCTATGGCTCA
Organism: Lentisphaera marina; assembly: GCF_028745505.1. Classification (GTDB taxonomy): domain Bacteria; phylum Verrucomicrobiota; class Lentisphaeria; order Lentisphaerales; family Lentisphaeraceae; genus Lentisphaera; species Lentisphaera marina. Next base: position 2,268,759 of record NZ_JAQZZL010000001.1, read on the forward strand.
AATGGCATCCTCATGGGCGAAAACTTACCCCACCTGGGATCGGTCATGGACGATCTTTGTCTGGTCAAATCTCTCTATACCGAATCCATCAATCACGACCCGGGAAAAACGCTGTTCTGTACTGGCCAGGAACTACCGGGAAATCCGAGCCTGGGATCCTGGTTGAGCTATGGTCTTGGCACTATGAATAAAGATTTGCCGGATTTTATTGTTCTCCCATCTGCTTTTTGGAGTGGAAAAGCCAATGTCCAGGCCCTCTTCTCCCGCCTTTGGGGTAGCGGATGCCTGCCCTCCAAGCACCAGGGCACTTCTTTTCAAAGCAAAGGAGACCCAGTCTTATTCCTTTCAAACCCAAATGGAGTGAGCCCTCAAGTTAGAAGGGAAATGCTCGACACCCTTGGTCAGCTCAATCAAAAACATTTTAATGAATTGCGCGACCCAGAAATTCAGACCACTATGGCACAACAAGAAATGGCTTACCGCATGCAAAGTTCCATTCCTGAGCTAACTGATATTACTAAAGAATCAAAAGCTAATTTAGACCTTTATGGCCCTGAAGTCATGAAGCAAGGTTCTTATGCGCGCAACTGTCTACTAGCTCGTCGAATGGCTGAACGTGACGTTCGTTGTATTCAACTTTTTCATCGTGGTTGGGATCATCATGGGGACTTGCCAAAATACCTACCTGGCCAATGCCGTGACGTTGATCAGCCAACAGCAGGTTTAATCAAGGATCTCAAGCAACGTGGTCTATTAGAAGATACTTTAGTTGTCATGGTTGGTGAGTTCGGTCGTACTTGCTATGGTCAGGGCAAATACAATAAAAATGACTACGGTCGAGATCATCATCCACGATGCTTCTCGGCACTCCTCGCTGGCGGTGGCATACAAGGTGGCATCGAATATGGTCAAACAGATGAATTTTCATACAATATTGTGGATAAACCCGTTCATGTCCGCGATCTACATGCCACCCTGCTTTGGCAGCTCGGCTTAGATCACAATCAGCTGAGTTATCCATTCCAGGGACTAAATATTAAACTCACAGGTGTCAATCCCGCTCATCTTGTTCAGGGGATTCTTTCCTAACAATAAAATTTATAAAAAAAACGGCAGGTTTTTCTTTCACTCAAATTAGATGATATACAAATATCAAATCAGGTCATATTAATGCGAATATCACATTTCCTTAAATTAGCGTTAGCTATTGCTCTCTTACCTCTCTCAGCTTATTCTATGGATAAAGTCCTGGAGTCAAAATCCACTTTGCCACTGGCTTATGATGTGGATGTACTCGTCGCCGGCAGTTCACTAGCGGGCATTGAAGCCGCGTGTGCCGCTGCGGACAATGGAGCTTCCGTACTGGTCATTGAGTCACGCCCTTATCTTGGTTACGATATCTGTGCTAATCAAAAACTCTGGCTTGAAGATGGTGAAAAACCGCAAACTGAAATCTCACAATGGATATTTGATAATAAACGTCAAACGACGCCTCTCAAGGTCAAGGGGCTTTTTGATAGAGTTCTCCTCAAAAGAAACATTCAGTTTTTAACGGGGAGTTTTCCTGCCGAATTGTTAGTTAACGAAAACGGTAAGCCAGCAGGCATGACCATGGTGAATCGCAGTGGACGACAGGCCATTCGCGCAAAAGTCATTATTGATGCCACTCCTTACGCTGTTTTAGTGCGTCAATTGCCCAATGCTTTAACTGATTTTCAAGCTGGTGATAAACAAGCTTCTTTCACTGTGATTGGCGGTGACTTAAAAAAAGCCAACGAAACTATCAACGGAAAACAGGTTCCCAACCTTCAATTTTCTTCAAAATTCACCGTTAAGAAAAAGCAAAAGAATAAGAAGAGAAAAATAGAATCGGTGACTAAAAACTACCCCGTTTATCACTACGACGCCAAAGTTAATTTAAAAAATGATACTTACCGTGAGCATAGTAAAGCTATTCATAAGATCAGATCAATGGTCTCTGATTCAAAGATGGTTGACCACTCAGAGGGGCTATTGCTTTCCCCTGAAAGAATGATCCAAACAAATGAGCCCAGTCAAGATAGTCATGACCTAAATAACTACCTACCTAAAGGCTATAATAATATTTTCAGTTTGAATGCTTATGCGGGAATTAAAGACAATTCCGCTCGCCATCAACTTTTAAAAAGCCCTTATCAATTTGCCCCAATTGGCAAAGAGATTGGTTCAAAAGCAGCCAAAATCGTAAAAAATATTCCCACATCAAATAAAATTGATTACTTGGCTGCTACTGCACAAAAGGGGAAAATTGTCTTATCTGAACAAGCTAATAGCTTTCGCTTTAATGATCGTCCGCAATTGCAACTCTCCGACCATGACTTACCAGTTTTAGGCCGTTGGGATGTGGTCGTCGTTGGTGCTGGTACATCAGGTGCTCCAGCCGCCTTGGGCGCTGCCAGAGCTGGAGCAAAAACTCTCGCCATCGAGTACATGGATGAGTTAGGTGGCGTTGGAACTGCTGGTATGATCTCAACTTATTGGTATGGCTTTCGCTTTGGCTACACCGCAGAAGTGGATAAAGCTCTTGGCACAAAAGAAAGCTGGAATCAAATACAAAAATCCGAGTGGCTTCGTCAGCAAATACTTAAAAGTGGTGCTGAACTTTGGTTTGCCAGCTATGGCTGTGGCGTAGTTATGAAAGGTAATAAGGTTTCCGGCGTTATCGTCGCAACTCCCTTTGGGCGAGGTGTCGTTTTAGCCGATGTCGTAGTCGATGGTACTGGCAACTCAGATTTGGCTGCCGCTGCCAAGGCAAAAACTCAGTACAGCATATCAAAACACGGTGACCTATCTGTACAGATTTCTAATTATGCAGTACGTAAACTTGGTGCAGGCACACATAATCCTGCTCGCTACATGCTCAATGACAACGATATATTTGACCGTTGGCACCTAAAATTATCTGCTAGGCAAGAAGCTTACAAGTCCTTAAATTCTCATGATATGGGGCAACTGATCCCTTCACGTGACCGTCGTCGCATCGTCGGAGAATACACTTTAACAACAGAAGATATCCTCACCGAACGTACTTTCCCGGATACAATTAGTCATCACAAAAGTAACTTCGATGCCGGTGCTCATCCGGATACTGAAATGTTCCTCATCAAAGATATGAAAGGCCCTGTTTTCAACTGTGACATGCCCTACCGTTCCGTTATCCCGCAAGGGCTCGAGGGACTGCTTGTTATCGGCCTGGGAGCAAGTGCAGACCGTGATGCCATGACTTTAGTTCGTATGCAACCCGATTTACAAAACCAGGGCTACGCCGTGGGCATGGCGGCGGCCATGGCTGTATTGACAACAGGCGGTAATGTTCGCGATATCGATATTAAGATGTTACAAAGGGAACTGGTGAAGGTCAACTGCCTGAACAAAAGGGTTCTCACTGATCGCGATTCCTTCCCTCTTAGTCAAGATAAAATTAAACAAGCAGTGAAAACTCTTCACAAGCTTACCATTGACGTTCACCAAAAACCAGGAAAGGACGACACTCATAGCGCTTTAGCCATAGTGATCAGTCACCCACAAGAATCTATTCCTCTTCTAAAAACGGCTTACGCACAAAGTTCAGATGCTAAAGTGAAATTAAATTTCGCTCGTATTTTGGCTATCCTTGGAGATGATACAGGAAAAGTCACACTTATTGATGCAGTTAAAAATTCACCTGACTGGGGGGATGGCTGGGACTATAGTAACCAACGTAAATATGCTAACACCTATGGCCCCGTAGACCGAATAGTGTTAGCCATGGCCTTTTTGAATACCCATGATATTCACGCACCGCTACTCAAAAAGCTTGAGCAATTAAATTTAAAAAGCCCCCTTTCTCATTACAAAGCTCTATGCTTGGCTTTGAGGATGAACAAGGATAAATCACTAGCTGAGCCACTGGCTCAATTTCTTCAAAAGGTAAAAGGACATAATGAAGTTCTGAGTTATTATGAACTTAAAGACAATGTTTATGTTCGTAAGGGAGTTGATACAAAAGGTGGAACTGTTTTGAATAATAAATTCAAAGAACTCTTGATCGCCGCTCTTCTTTTCGAATGCGGTGATCACCAAAATGAGGGACGTAAAATTTTAGAGACCTACACCAAGGATGTTAACGGTCACTTTGCGGAGTACGCAAATACAGTCTTAAGCAATGGCACGGCAATAAGGAAAAAATAAGCTATGAAGTTTTTAGTATGTAGTCCACGATTTATCTTGCGGGATTTATTAGCTAGTAACAAAAAATTCTCTGTAAAGCTTTTTAAAATCAGCGTAATTTTTAGTGTGTTCACACTGCTTAGTACGCCTCTTCTTGGTGCTGAAAAGCCCAATATCATTGTCATCCTTGCTGATGACCTTGGCTATTCAGATCTAAGCATTTACGGAGGAGAAATAGAAACTCCCAATATAGATCAGCTGGCGCGGGAAGGAGTACGTTTTACGGGATTAAAAAATGCCTCGCGCTGTACACCTTCACGAGCTTCTTTCTTAACTGGTCGCTATTCCCATGCCGTTGGAGTTGGCGCCATGTCCAAGGATCAGAACTTACCTGCTTATCGTGGCCAGCTTTCAGCCGATGCACCCACAATCGCTGAAATCATGAAACCACAAGGCTATGCAACGGGGATTGTCGGCAAATGGCACCAGACATATACTGGTGAATCAAAGCAAAAAGCACTGTACCCGCTCGATCGTGGTTTTGAGTATTTTTACGGCACCTGGTGGGGTGCTAAAAGTTACTTCAAACCCAAATTCATGATGAAGAATGATGAGCACATACCCGATGACACAAAATATCCTGAGGATTATTATTTAACGCATGCGCTTTCAGATTCAGCCATTGAGTTTGTCGAAAGTTCTGTTGATCAACAGAAGCCCTTCTTTCTTTACCTAGCGCATTATGCCCCTCACGCTCCAATTCAGGCTCCAAAAGATAGAGTTCAAAAATGTATTGAGCGTTATAAAGTTGGATTTACCCAATTACAACGCGAGCGACTCAAACGTCAGAAAAAACTAGGTGTAGCGCCAAAGAATGCTGTTCTTCGGGATCAAGCAAATAACTGGAATAAACTCAGTGAGAAAGATAAAGGTGAATGGGTAAATACTATGGCAACTTATGCCGCCATGATTGAAATTATGGATGATGGCATTGGCCAACTCATCGATGTCTTAAAGAAAAAGAATCAATACGACAACACTTTGATCATCTTTCTAAGTGACAATGGTTCTACACCTGAAAGAAAGGGAACAAAAACCCTAGCCAATTTTTGTGCAAATCTCAGCAATACACCTTACAGCGGCGTCAAGGCCCATGCTCTCGAGGGTGGTATTTCTTCGCCACTCATTGTCAGCTGGCCAAAGCAACTTGCGGAATACGCAAGTCAAATACGCCATGGTCACTGCCACATCATTGATATCTTACCGACTTGTCTGGAAGCAAGTGGGATCAGTTTCCCGGAATCATTTAAGGGGAAAAAACCTGTTCAAGCCGATGGCCAAAGTTTGATGGCCGCAGTCAAGGGAGCTGAACTGGAAGAAAGACCATTCTTTTGGGAGCATTATCAAAGTCGGGCGGTTTACCACGAGGGTTGGAAACTTGTCAATGATAGAAGTACTTGGAAGCTTTACGACCTAAAAAATGATCCTGGGGAACAATACGATTTATCAAGCCAGTACCCAGAACGCGCAGACACACTTCGCGCTATGTGGACAAAATGGGCCGAAAAAAATAAGGTCACCCCCTTCCCTTCCAGAAATAAGAAAAATAAGAAAAAGAAATAGAGGCTAGTCAATACAAAGGACTTTCTCTTGGAGCTTTAAAAATGAAAAGTATGATAATCGCAATTTTCTCTTTTTTATTTTCTCTGAGTACCATCGCGAACGAGCCACAACCCCACGAAAAAATTCTTTATAAAGATGTTAAGGGTATTAAGCTGAACCTTCATGTTTACTACCCGGATGATCATAAAAAAACAGATAAGCGACCTGTTATCATTTTCTTTCACGGAGGAGGCTGGGTTCGCGGTGCTCCTGTGACCTTTTATCGGCAGTGTAACTACCTTGCCTCGCGAGGGATGGTTGCCATTTCAGCAGAATATCGATTGAAAAGCACCCACAAAACTACGCCGATTGAGTGCGTAAAGGATGCAAAGTCAGCAATTCGATGGGTTCGCAAAAATGCCGCTAAATTAGGGATTGACCCAGATAAACTTATCGCTGGTGGAGGTTCCGCTGGTGGGCACATCGCGGCAGCTACGGGAACGGCAACAAGCTTTGAAGAAGATACGGACGACAAAAGCATCAGCTACCGCCCACAAGCCTTGGTACTCTTTAATCCGGTGTACGATAACAGTAAAAAGGGATTCGCATATAAGCGAGTCAAAAGATACTGGAAAGAGATTTCTCCTATGCACAATTTGACCAAAGACACACCTCCCACCATTGTCATGTTGGGGACGAAAGATAAGCTCATCCCCGTTGCGACCGCCAAAAAATATAAAAGTGAGATGGAAGCGCTGGGCATACGCTCAGATCTTTATTTGTACGAGGGACAGCAGCACGCCTTTTTTAATTATAGTATAAGCCCTGAAATGCACCAGAAAACGACCAAGGATATGGATCATTTTCTAAGTTCATTGGGATACATCAAAGCACTCGACCACTAATTATATGGTCCGACACAATCTTTTAGGATTACAGTCCTAAGCTCTTTTATTGTTGTTTATGCCTCTTTATACACTGCATGGTGTACAGCCCGTAACATTCTTTGCTTAAATAATTTTTTTCTAAACTACAAAAAAGCACAGGAAAACTGCGAAGTTCGCAATAAATTAGGGATATAATTATTCACAAGATTTAGCAATCACCACATACTGTTTGGGGATTGGTATCGACTTAAGGAATAAAGATTTTTCATCCGATCAACTTCACCCTTGATTCAGCAAGAAATACAAGCATTGGGCAGTGTTTAGAATAGTTATTATTACTCTATTATTTATTCGCTCTGACAAGCCCTATGATTCACTAGGCCACCGCGGATGATATATCCCATGCAGCTTGCTTTGACTATACCGAGGTGAAATCCCTCATCTCAACTGTATAAGAATCGTAAAGTATCTTTATCAGTATTAAAATTAGGAACTTCTTAATTTAGATACAAAATAACAACAAAAAATGAAGAAAATCTTCAAGATTAAAAGTTCTTAAACAGCTGAGCCTTTTGCAAAAGTCATAAAACAAGCTGAATAAAAGTAGAAACATGTTATCTCAATAGTTACCAAAACAAAAAGAGAAAAAACATGAATCTACCCGGCTTATGGGATACCATAGAAAAGTATTTATTTCCAGGCTTAGAAGAACTTTTAGGCGGAGAATTAACTAAGAAAGAGAAAGAGTTTGTTCGCATCTGCACAATAACTGAGCTTGATCAGTTCAGCCATGAATTTGAATGGTGTGGATTTGGGCGACCTCCGAAAGATCATTTTAATATAGTGAAAGCTTACATAGCCAAATCCGTTTATAACTTCGATACAACAAGATCTTTTATAGACTTTCTCAAATCAAGTACAAAGATACGTCGTTTATGTGGTTGGGAATTTGCAAAACAGCTTCCTCATGAAAGTACTTTTTCTAGAGTATTTGCAGAAATCACCGCCTCTCAGCTCTGCCAAAGAATCCATGAATTCTTAGTGGTAAAACATTGTGGAGACACCTTAGTACCGCACATTAGTAGAGATTCTTCAGCAATTGAAGCTAGAGAAAAAGTCATGTCTGAACCAGGGGCTGAGCCTAAAGCCCCTAAGAAACGAGGGCGGCCTAAAAAAGGTGAGATCCGAATTAAAGAAAAAACCGTAGTGGAAAAGCAGGTCGACCGGTCACTTGAAGAAAACTTAAAAGAGCTCCCAACGCACTGTAATAAAGGGACAAAGAAAAACAGTAATGGTTATAAAGTTTCATGGAAAGGCTACAAGCTTCACTTAGATTGTATTGATGGAGATATACCAGTCGCAGGCCTATTGAGTTCAGCGTCTTTACACGACAGCCAAGCGGCAATCCCTTTAGCACAGATTAGCGCACAACGCATAACTAATTTATATGATTTAATGGATGCAGCCTATGATTCACCTTCTATCCATAAATTCAGCCATCTTTTAGGACATAAATCTATTATTGATCACAATCCTAGAAAAACTGGGGAGAAAAAGATTTTTGACCCGCCTGAAAAAGAACGGTACAAACAGCGGTCATCTGTTGAAAGAGTCTTTTCGAACTTAAAAGACAACTATGGTGGTAGGATGATCAGAGTACGAGGACATGCAAAAGTCATGACTCATCTAATGTTTGGCATTATTGCAATAACAGCAAACCAACTCTTCAAGACTATTTAGCAACTAACATAAAACTATACGTCATGATCAACTTGCGTCCATTTTTGGCTTGTTTATACTCACATGTATCCAATTTCGAGATACATGTGAGCGAGATCTTAAGATTTATCCTGGATGAACTTTTTAATCACTCTAATTCAGGACTTTTGCAAAAGGATCAGCTAATATATATTTAGCGTAATAAAGCTCTAAACTGTAATATCCCTTCACTGAAATATTATTTCGCTTGCTTTTCGAGTTTAATACTTCTAATATATTCTAAATTCATCCTTTAGGAAGCCTTTGAATACTTACGTCACCAGCCACTCTCTACTAAACAGAGCCATAAACAACAAAGACTCTGATGCATGGGAAGTTTTTGCGGAGCGCTACCATCGCTACATTTACAAATTACTGGATAAGCTTGGGATCAAAGAAGATAAAGATGATGTAGCCCAGGAAGTTATGCTGACTATTTGGAAGAAACTGGATACCTATGACCGTGAACGCTGTAAGTTTCGTACCTGGCTTTCCTCGGTTATTCGCATCACTGTACTCAAAAGCTGGCAGCAAAAGCATAAAAAGCAAAACATCGATGGTGGTGACAGTCTGCAACATATTGCAGATGAAAAATCCTTCTTGGATTTTGCAGAAGAAGAATGGAAACACTTTATTATGCAGAAAGCTATGGAGAACATAACTAAGGACTTTAAAGGCAAAGCCATGGAAGTCTTCCAACTCAGTTTACAGGGGGTCACCGTTGATCAGATCGGCGACAAGCTGGAACTCAGCAAAGCATCTGTCTATACCCTTAAAAAAAGAGTTAAAAAACGCCTTTTAGAGGAAGTCTACTTTTTACAAAAAGACCTGGGGTAAAATGGCTGATTCCTATAAAAAAAACCTGCTGGAGCTCTTCGACATAGTAGAAGATGCTGAAGAAAACAAGATTGCCAATAATCCCGATTGTGAAGAACTCGGAAAAATTGAATCTCGCTACGAAAAAAATGAACTCGCCGGCCAAGGGGGCATTAAAAAAGTCTGGGCGGCAAGAGATAACTTCTCTAAAAGAATTATTGCTTACGCCGAACCCCGCGACGACATTCACCCGGTATTTTACGATCGTCTTTTAAGATAAGCCTGGCTAACATCTTCTCTTCAGCACCCAAATATCATAAAAATTCATGATGTCGGCATAGATAAGGATCAAAAGCCACTTTTTACTATGGACTTCAAGCGAGGTCAAAATCTCGCCAGTTGGCGATCGGCGCAGACAATTATAGACCTGGAACAATGTCTGGATATCTTTTTAACTATCTGTGATAGCTATTGAACACGCTCATTCAAAAGGTATCATCCACCTTGATCTCAAGCCGGAAAACATTCAACTCTATTCCTTTTCCGAAATAGTCGTCTGTGATTGGGGCATGGGTCAAAAAATATCTGCTTCAGAAATCAGTTCACTTATAGAAATCTCTGACTTTTCAGAAGCGACTGAGAGTACTATTGGCGGCACACCCGGCTTTATGGCTCCAGAGCAAATAAGGCAGGATGAAACTCCTGCGGAAGGCGCCGATATATATGGACTTGGGGCCCTTCTTTATTATCTGGTCTGTGGAGAAAGGTGCCATGAGGGGAAATCGGCGGAGGCGCTTATAAAGTCTACTTTGGAAAATACCCCTAGAGAATTACGTGAGCGCTTTCCCAATCTTAAAACTTCCAAAACTCTTGACCGGATCATCCAGCGCTGCTTACAGCTGAAAGTTTGTGATCGCTACCAATCAGTTAAAGCCATTATTGATGACTTGCGTTCATTTATAAAACTGCGACCAACGAGTTTAGAAAAGGAAAATAAACTCTTCTGCGCCTGGCTATTCTATAAGAGACAAAACTTACTTTGTAACCTGGCCCTTGTCATCTTGCTTACTGTAAGTCTAAGTATCAACTGGTTTTCTCAGAGGATTCAGGCCGAAACCCAGCAACGTCAACTTCAGGAAGTCAGAGCCTTAAAAGCTGAAAACAAGGCTCTTCTTGCAGAGGATGAAATTCAGCGCAAAATTAAAGAGATTTTCAAAATTAGAGACCAAAGCCGCGAACAAAAAAAAGCCAAGGCTGACGAACTTAATGAACTTGTAGTCAGTATTAAATCCAGAACTGTGTATGTAAAAACCATGGAAGCGGTCAGTATCATGGAAGACTTATCAAGCTTGGCTTTAACACTGGATCCTGACTCTCATATGGCAAAACACCAAATTGCCGAAGTTCATTTCATTCAGCTCAACACAGCTAAAACCAAGAAAATGCTCAAGCACTATACTCCGGATTCAGACGAGCTTCTGCAAGTCTTTCAAGACTGCCCATCGTTGAAGTTCACCAGACACAAGCGTCCATCAAAGCAACAAGTCATAGATTTCTTAAAAGCTATGAATTACAATGAGGTGGGGCACATCTTAGCACAGCGGGTCGTTTTATACGATTACGAAATACGCAGTCGATCAAGAAAATTTAAGGGTTACGAGGGTGTCATCCAAGCTTATTTTGAAGCTGGAGGCAAAGCCATACAATCTTTTGCCTATGATTACAATAAAGCTGCTCGTCATTTAACTCTTGAGGGCAACAATGAAGATAAGAATAATCCTCCACCAAGACTTTTCTTAACTCGATTCCTTGATCTGGATACTCTTGTTCTCAAGGGTGATTTTTGCAATTTAATGGGCTTAACAAACGCTAAAATCACCACGTTGGATCTTTCTCAACATATGCCGATACCGACTATAAAAATGAATCATTGCCTCACTAACCACCCTACTCTCAAGACAATCATTTTAAAAGACGGAAGCTACCCCGAATCAGTCATCAAGCGACTAAGCAGCTTTTACGAACTTAAATTTGTCCCCTAGTTACAGTCGTAATTTAGCTCAAGCTCAGCATGAAAAAAGATCATTCGCTGCCCCAAACAGTTCTTTTTCCTGTATTAAGTACTGAGACCTAGGTTTTATAAATCCAACAAAGTATTCACAAGCAGGTATCGTTTGCGAATTTCCTGATGATAGTAAATATTTTATAATCAAAAAAAGTTTATTCAGCTGTAAAGAAATAAGTTCAGGTCTCCGTGCTTATTCACAACAGTCTTCTACAATCAAAAAAAAGTATAGAAAAAAAATTATGAATCCACTCAAAACCCCAATAGGAAACTCGATGATAATAAGACTCAACTTTATTGCCAATCTGGCACTTTAGAAACTTTGCAAACAATGAAGATTTAATCATGATCAAACAATTTATGCTATTAATGTTACTGCTGGCGGTGGGTAGTTCAGCTGACGATCGCCTCGCCCACGACGAGATCAGCCTGCTTTCCCCGGAGAACGGTGCAACCCTATACCTGCCCCACCCTCACCTTCACTGGCAAAAGGAAGCCGGCGCGAACATTGAGGACCGCTATCAGGTTCAGATATCCCAGGACGAGGATTTTCAAAAACTGCTAATTGATGATTCACTCGAAGTGGTTTCGCGACTGGTTTGCGCAAAGCCGCTATCAATCGGGACCTATTTCTGGCGTGTTCGCAGAGAGGGGAAAAAGTCTTGGTCAAAGGTTTTTTCCTTCACTCGCGGCAAATCTAAAGAGTACCTAGTTAAGAAGGGATCCACAACTCAAGAAATTGCGGCCGTACTCAAAGAAGCCGCCGGCAACACCCCGGCCAAACTTATCTTTGAGCCGGGAGATTATCATATCACTAAGATGATTCCACTGCGTAAGGTCAAGGACCTGATCATTGACGGAAGCGGCTCTACTCTAACGATCAAAGACAGGTTTCTGGATCTCAAAAACTGCGCTGACATCACCGTGTGTAACATGGTGGTGACGCCTGAACATGTGGCTAGCACAAACGTCGATATACTGGCGGTAGACCCGGACGCCGGCACGCTCACGGTGCAGGTCCAGCCGGGATTTCCTGAAGACTTTCGCTCTTATTTCCCAGCTGGCAAAAGCGGCAATACAATCATGCGCGTCGTTGATGAGGCCAACCAGGGTCGCGCCCTCGCCGGATGGGGATCTGCTGGCAAGCACATGGAGGAGCTGGGCGAGCGTCGTTATCGCATCCACGGTTTGAAAGCCAAGGAACTTGAAAAAATCCGTCCCGGGATGGTTGCCTATGCGAAGACCTATAGGGGGGGCTTTGGGAAAGTGAATTACGTGACGAGGATCACGCTCAGCAAGGTCAATTTTATGGGAATGGGCGGTACCATTTGGCTTGGAGGTGGAGGTGAAACGGAAGCTAAATCCTGTCTCTCCTGCGCATTTCTACCGCTGTCTCCTGAGTACTATACCGGGGCATCAGGCGTGATCGGTGGAGGTAGGATCGGATCGTGGTACGAAGACTGCCGTTTTGAAATGGGCGCCGACGACAACACTATGGATCACATGTTTCCATTGCCCGTCGCCAACATCCAGGGCAATGTAGCCACCCTCAAGTATCCATGGCCGTGGCCGCAGGATATCCATAAAGGCGACACATTTGTTCTGTGGGACTGCATGAACGGTGAGAAGGGACGGGCTACTAACGTTACCATCATGGAGGTCCAGGACGCCGGCGGCAAACCGATGGTGATCAAAGAGCTGAATTTCCAAGCCCCGCGACGTCTGGTGCTGTCGAAAAACGCGGCGGAGTTGAACCGCGAGTTGGGTCGGCCGGAAGATGCCTCGTTCCTTTCTCCGGGCAAGACAAATCTTGCGTTGAACAGTATGCTGCTCATACGCTTATCACATAACAACCAGGACTTTGTCTTTCGCCGCAACAAAGTGCTCGGCGGCAGCGCCGGTATGCTCAACAACTCCACTCGCGCCTTAGTTGCCGAAAACACTTTCAAGAACCTTCGCGGACCGGCCGTGCACGCCGGGTTTTGCTCAGGCCCCAAAGCGTTTCCGTTAGAAGGCTGTGGCTCAAGGGACTACGTCATCCGTGACAACACGATGGAGAACTGTGGACGCAACTCCATTAGCGTCAGATCCGATTCCGGCTTCGGCGGCAACATTATTATCAAGAACAATACGATACGTTACAGCGCCGACTGGGCGCCCTGGAATTCCATCGGCGTGTCGGGCGATATCAAAGGGGTCATCGTAAAGGACAATCTGTTCCAGAGCGCGAGCCCCCCCGAGCGAGGGGGGTGGATCTATTCGAATCTGAATAGTTACGCGGTTCAGCACAGCAATAACCGCTTCGATCCGCCGCACCCCAATGTGCCGATGGTTAAAAAAAGGAAGCCACCAAAGAAGAAAAAGAAGTAAGAATAAGAAGCCTATTCAACAGTATTCGCGGGGGAACGTTGGCTTGGATTTCTCCCAAGTTGATGGTATATAGCGGCTTCCATAACATCAGATAATCAGGATTTATATCTGAATCAAAGCGCTTCTTTGTACAGTCGTTCGAAGGCCCAAGAAAAAAGGAGAAAAACTATGATAAAAATTAAAATTACAACCTTGATGGTGAGCATCCTTTTTTGTGGCGTCGTTGTATCGCAATCCCTAGCCGCCTCAGATGATGCGACCAGCACGGTCACCGCTACTAAGAACCTTGTAGATCCGGACGAGGTAATCACCGGATTCGATTCCCGTGTTGAGAGTATGTTCAAAGCTGAATCGGGAAATCCGTTGGTGCGGGCAAAAAAGAATCCGCCGCTCAAGCCTGGACGCGGCAACTATGTTCGGCACTACTCGTATTCCATGGTCGCGTACGCGGCTCGCTGCCTTTACTTGAACGAGTCCTTGGAGCCAGCGAACGCGGCTTTGGTGGAGAACGCTCAGCACTATATTGACAATCCACTGGATGTAAATGACCGCGATAGTTTTCATTGGCACGCCTCCGAGGTGATGCGGCTACTGGAGATGTACGGACCGAAGGGTACGGCGGCTCCGGGCCGGCTATCTGAGGCAACCGTGGATATTTGCCTGAAGCCCATTTTTATGTATGCGGATGAATTTTCAAACCGCTGGGAATACAAGAAATCGAAGACCTGGCACATCTATGAGTCCGAGAATCACCATGCGATGAGTTTCTCCACCTGTTGGCAGTTCGCCCGGATTGCAAGGAACCATCCGGAATATAAGGATATAGAATACGGCAGCTTTACACCCGCCCAGCATTACGATGCCTGGAACGAATATTTCGTTGCCTACTGCCTGGAGCGGGCACGGAAAGGGATGTTTGTTGAGATGATGTCTGGCGGCTATAACAGCACGTTGATCAAGGGCATCTACAACTTCTACGACTTCGGTGAACCCGAAGTAAAGAGAGCGGCTGGGCTGTTACTGGATCTTTATTTCGCCTATTTTGCCCAAGAGCAGATGGACGGCATTCAGGGCGGTGGCCAATCCCGAATCTATTTCCAGAAAGGTCTGCATAGCAAACCCGCACACGGAATCATAGAACTGGCGTGGTATTATTTCGGTATTGGGGAGGTTCCTGCCGTGAGCGGTCATGACCTCAACGCGGCCCTGAGCGACTACCGGCCGCCGGCGGTCGTGGTCGATCTCGCACTCGATGTTACGGGGCGCGGTCGTTACGAAGTGAAACAATTTCCAAGAGGGCTGGGGCAGTCGGGCGACCGCAATCCGTATCGAATGATGGTGGACAATGGCGGTATTCAACGCTACAGCTATTGCGATCCAGCCTTCATTCTGGGAACTCCGATGGTTGCAGCCCGCCCGCTTGAGGACTGGGCGGCGATCAGTTCCCAGAACCGTTGGCAGGGGGTGATCTTTTCGGGTGAGACGCCATCCCGGATCGTCCCAATCCCCCGACCCATAGATAATAGGGTGGCCCTCAACGGCTTCTGGTCGGTGCAACGCAAGGGCTGTCTGATCACGCAGAAGCTCAAGTCAAATAGACATGCAGCTGAGATGATCGTCTGGATGAGTAAAGATGGACTCAGTAAACCGGTTGAAGAAGAGGGAATTCTTTTTGTCGAAGCGCCCGGGGCTTACGCGGCGGTGCGGGTGGGTCAGAACGGATACACGCTGGACGAAAAGGATTTTTGCTGGACGGACTCTGCTGGCGCCGCACGCACGGTCCCATCGGGATGGATCATCACGCCGAAGGACGAGTATGCGCCGGTAATCCTGGAAGTGATGGCGAAGACCGACGTCAAAAATTTCGACGACTTCAAGCAGAAGGTGAAAGGGTGCAAACCCCAAACCAACGGAACCGTATTGAGCTATCGGTCGATCTATGGCGACACGCTCACGCTGGATACATCGTACGAACAGACCCCGACGGTGAATGGAGAATCGATCAATTACAGCAAACCCAAGATGGCTTTCGACAGTCCGTTCCTTGAATCCGAATACGACAGCGGCGTCGTGACGATCCAAAAGGGCAAGCGGAAGCGGGTGTTGGATTTTAATAAAATCAAGAGAGAGTCTGTGACGCCTATAACGATCGGACTCATCGGCGATTCCACTGTCGCCTCCACTTACGGCTGGGG
The DNA here is from genome assembly GCF_028745505.1 of Lentisphaera marina. Classification (GTDB taxonomy): domain Bacteria; phylum Verrucomicrobiota; class Lentisphaeria; order Lentisphaerales; family Lentisphaeraceae; genus Lentisphaera; species Lentisphaera marina. The sequence goes on from NZ_JAQZZL010000001.1 coordinate 2,284,640, forward strand.
GCCCGGCTTTGCCGACCGTATGCGCAAAGAGGGAACGGTCCTCAATTTCGCTCGGAACGGAGCGACTCTTGGTTCGCTCTCCAAATCATTGGGTTCGCTCCTCAAGAAGAAGCCGAACTATGTGCTGATCCAGTTCGGGCATAATGATATGAAGCGTTATGGAACTGAGGATTACAGCAAGAAACTGCGAAACTACGTTGAACGGATTCGAAAAGCCGGCGCCCAGCCGGTCATTCTCAGTTCTGTGACCCGTCGTTCGATGGATTCCGACGGGCAGATCGTTCATCACGCCATCAAGGGGCGGCGACTCTCGCAGTACGGCGAGGCGGCCGGAGCGCTCGCTCGTGAAATGGGGGTGCCTTTCGTGGATCTGCTCCATCTCAGTGTCGAACAACACAACCGCGTGGGACCCGAGGTTGTTTCGACCTATAATTTTGTCGAAGGGGATCGAACCCACTTCAGCCCTGCAGGCGAAAAGGTTGTTGCCGACCTCGTCCTGAAAGAGATCGGGACGCGGATTCCAGAATTGGCTCCCTATATTCTGCAAGAGCCGGCAGGACCTCGAGTGAGAAAGCCCTTGAGCCAGAAATTCGAGACGATTCTGTTTAATGATGCAGAGAGTGGAGCGTGGCAAGAAAGCTTCTTCGATCTCTGCACCGCAGACTGGAAGAAAAAGTGGTTTCTCGATGGCCATGTCGGTACGGTCGAGACCGATAAAGACGGCATGACCCTGACAGCGGGAAAAGAATGGAAAAATGATGCGCACCACATGGTGTTGTGGAGCAGGGAGGCATTCAAAGCTGATCTGAAGATCGAATACGATTGGACCCGGCTTGAAGATGAGAATCGTGGCGTGAACATCCTTTATGTTCAGGCCACTGGAAGCGGCAAGGCACCCTATACCGAAGACATCAGCCGCTGGAATGATCTGCGCCAAGTGCCAGCCATGAAGGTCTATTACAACAACATGAATACCTACCATATCAGTTATGCCGCCTTTGGAAATGATGGAAAGCCGAGCAGCTCCTACATCCGCGGTCGGCGCTATATGCCCAACAAAACCGGTCTGAAAGGGAGCAATCTTTGGCCTGAGTATGCATCGAACACCCTTTTCGCAAAGGGAGTGCAGCATCACATCACTATTATCAAGGCGGATCGAGGGCTGTTTATGCGGATCGAGAATTCCAATGAGACCTTCTACTGTCATATGGATAACACCGATCTGCCAATCATCACCGAAGGTCGTATCGGGTTGCGCCATATGTTCACCCGCTCGTCGCGCTACAAAAACTTGCGCATCAGTACTAAAAAGGAAATGGAGGCTAAATAATGAAAACAATTGTAGCTTTATGCATCTTCCTTGCTGGTTGTTTAACAGGCTTGGCTCAAACTGAAACCATCCAAGCAATCAGCCAGACGGATCAGCATCAACCCCGGCCTAATGTGATCGTTATTTTATGCGATGACCTGGGATACGGTGAACTGCCTGTTTACCGTAAGCTGTACAAAGGAAGCAAGGATATTCAGACGGCGATTGGTTCTTTCACCCCAAATATCGACCAGTTGGCGAAAGATGGTGTTGTCTGCACCCGGGCTTACGGTAACAACACATGCTCGCCATCAAGAATGTCTCTCTTGAGTGGAAAGTGGCCGACACGGAAGATCAGGCTGGGCGAGCACAGCTTGATCGGGAGATATATGCGTCAGCGTGGCCTCAAGACTGCTCACTATGGGAAATATCACCATCCCGTTGAGAAGGAAATCACTATTCCCTATCATAAGGAATTCCTCGAGTTTGATGAATTCCTTGGCTTCGAAGCAATGACCAATTATTTCCGCAAAGCTGGCGAAAAAGTAGCCCCGAGGAAGAATTCCCCGATCACTTACCGGGTCGGAAGTAAAACGATCGACTTTCAGTTCAAGAAAGAGGGAGAGTACCTTACAGACACTCTAACCGATCTCTCCGTCGACTTCATTGAGCGCTGCGCTGAGGATAAGAAGCCCTTTTTTGTATACATCCCCTTTAACGCACCGCACGCTCCCATACAAGCAAAGCCCGAAGATCTAAAAACTCTGTTCCCGAAACGTAAGATTGGAAAAACTGGGAAAGACAATAATCGCGAACGTATTATGGCGATGGTCTATGCCGTGGACCGCGGACTTGGTAGGATTATCAAAACACTGGAGAAAACTGGACAGCTCGATAACACCCTCATCATCTTTACCGGCGATAATGGTGGCGAACAAAACCTGTCTCTAAGCTATCCTATGCACGGCTTCAAGCACGAGCCCTTTGACGGTGGAATCCGCGTACCCTATATCGTGTGGTCAAAACCCCTGCAGAACTCCGAATCGAAACCCGACTACTATGATGGTCTCGTCTCGCTCTGTGACATTCTGCCTACGTCCTTGAAGTATGTGGATCCGTCAACGGAACTTGCTTCCCTGAAAAGCGACGGCACCGATATCATGCCTTACCTTATGGGCAAGGAGCCACCGTTAAAGGGGCGTGCCTATATCAATTTGCGCACCCTCAACCACAGGTCCAACACCTGGAAAGGGGGTCGGGACACCAAGGGTAAAACCATCGGCTCCTGTATAGCTCTTCTCGTTGATGATTGTAAGCTTATGAGACTGGCTCAGGACGAGAAGAAACAGGAAGAATATTCGTATGCATTTCATCATCTACCGAATATGATTGGTAAGGATCGGCCCAAAGCGGAACTGAAAGAAGACTACTACGAGAGCACCGACAATAATCATCCGGAGAAGAAGAAAACGATGATCAAACAACTTGAAAAGCTTCTTGAAGGAACAAACCTCGACTGATAGCGAAAGGAACAATACCGTAAACCACGCCAAGAAAAATCAGTGCCATGGGAAAAAACTTCTACCTGCTTAAACCTACAAAACGCATATAATAGAAAATCAATATAAAACTAGGCCTTACATGAAAACAAAATCCCTACTTGTCGCTGCAACGGTAGCCCTATTCTCTCCTTTCATTTTTGCGGAGAACGCAAAACCCAACGTTATCCTCATTATGGCCGATGACCTCGGCTGGGGCGATACAGGATTTAACGGCAGTAAAGTCATCAAAACACCTCACCTCGACCAAATGGCCGCAGAAGGCCTCCAACTCGATCGCTTTTATTCGGCTTCAAGTGTCTGTTCCCCCACGCGCGCTAGTGTCCTCACAGGTCGCAACCCCTACCGTACAGGCGTCCCCACTGCCAATCAAGGCTTCCTACGCCCAGAAGAAATCGCCCTCCCCGAAGTCCTTAAAGAACAAGGCTATGCAACAGGCCACTTCGGTAAATGGCACTTAGGAACTCTGACTCACACAGAAAAAGATTCCAATCGTGGCAAACCCGGCAACACAAAAGAATTTAACCCACCTAAACTTCATGGTTACGAGGATGCCTTCGTAACAGAAGCTAAAGTACCCACTTACGACCCCATGATTAAACCAAAAAACTTCGATAAAGGAGAATCTTTAAAGTTCGGTTGGGAGTATATCAAAGAAGGCGAAGAATCAGAACAATACGGAGCTTTCTACTGGGATATCGAGGGCAAGAAAGTCACTGACAATCTCAAAGGCGATGATAGCCGCGTCATTATGGATCGCGTTCTTCCCTTTATTGACCAAGCGGTCGCTGACGAAAAACCCTTCCTCTCCGTTGTTTGGTTTCACACACCTCATCTCCCTTGCGTAGCTGGTCCCCGTCACCAAGAAATGTATAAAGGTCACCCCATCCACCTCCGCAACTACGCGGGTTGTGTCACAGCCATGGATGAACAAATTGGCCGCCTCAGAAAACACCTTGCCGATAAAGGCGTCGCAGACAACACCATGATTTGGTTCTGCTCTGATAACGGACCCGAAAGTGCTAACCGCCCCGACAATGGTAGCGCCGGTCACTTCCGCGGTCGCAAGCGCGACCTCTACGAAGGTGGCGTTCGCGTTCCTGCCGTCATGGTTTGGCCTGCGAAAGTTAAAAAAGCCCGTAAAATCTCTGAACCCTGTATTACTTCGGACTACATGCCCACAATTCTCGATGCTCTCGGCATCCCCCACCCCCAAGCTTCTTACGCAACTGACGGCCGTTCACTCATGCCGATTATTAACAATGAAGATTTTACAAGAGACAAAGAAATCGGCATCATGTTTAACAAGCGCATTGTCTGGCACAAAGGCAACTTCAAACTTCTCTCTTATGATGGCGGTAAAAAATATAAACTCTATAACCTGGTCAATGACCCTTCGGAAAAATCGGATCTCGCCGCTAAAAAACCCGAGCTCGTAGAAGCACTCAAAAAAGATATGCTTGCTTGGCATGAATCAGTAAAAAGCAGCTACGAGGGTTCTGAGTACGGAACAAAGTCCCTTAAACGCCTCGGTCGTCCCTGGAGTTCTCCACTAAGCGCTAAAGCCAAAAAGAATAAATCTAAAAAGGAAAAGAAGTAATGATCAAATCCCTGTTCACTCTCTTCATTTTTTGTGGCTTAGCGCTCCAAGCTCGTGAAGCCACAGACAAACCCAATATCATTTTTGTCCTCTTGGATGACCTCGGCAAAGAATGGATCAACTGTTATGGAGGTGAAAACATCAAAACACCTCGCATCGATCAATTAGCTGAACAAGGTTTAAAATTTGATAATGCCTACTCCATGCCTCAGTGCACACCGAGCCGTGTCTCCTTCATGACCGGCCAATACCCCTATCGTAGTGGTTGGGTGAATCACTGGGACTCTCCACGTTGGGGCGCTGCTTACTACGACTGGAATAAAAACCCTTCAATTGCCCGCACCATGCAATCTGTCGGCTACACAACTGCCGTCGCCGGCAAATGGCAACTCAACGATTTCCGCATTCACCCCGATGCCATGGTTAAGCACGGTTTCGATGACTACTGCATGTGGACTGGCGGTGAAGGTTCAAAAGATAAAAAGCATAAAAACATCAGTAATCAACGCTACTGGAATCCCTATATCCACACTAAAGAAGGCAGCAAAACCTACCCCGGTAAATTTGGTCCCGATATCTACAATCAATTCTTACTCGATTTTATCAGCGAAAACAAAGACAAACCTTTTTTCATCTATTACCCCATGGCTTTGCCTCATGGCCCTCTCGTTCACACCCCTCTGAAACCTAATGTCAAAGATAAATATGCGAAACACAAAGCTATGGTTCACTACATTGATCTGCTCACTGGAAAGCTCGTCGACCACCTCAACGATCTGAAAATTCGCGAAAACACCATCATTGTTTGGACTTGTGATAATGGCACTTCGGGTGGCATCAATAACAATATGAATGGACGCGAAGTAAAAGGTGGCAAAACTCAAACTACTGAGAATGGCGTCAATGCCCCATTCATCGTTAGTTGCCCGGGACTCATTCCTGAAGGAAAAACCTCCAAAGCGATTGTCGACTTCACCGATATGCACCAAACTTTTGCGGACTTCGCAGGGGCTAAACTCGATCCCAACTATACGTATGATGGTAAATCTGCCAAAGAAGTCTTTCTTGGCGCACCTAAAGGTCAACGCGAATGGATCATGGCCATGGGCTCACACCCTGCACGTATGACTGACAAGGGAGTTGAAAACGTCTATTATTTCCGCGATCGCGTCGTTCGCGATACTCGCTACAAACTCTTTATTAGCACTGACCGCAAAGCAGAAAAACTTTACGACCTCGAGAAAGATCCTGCGGAACTCAATGACTTAATCAATAACCCAGAATATAAAGCGGTACTCGATCGCTTGAGTCAAGCCATCGAAACTTTTCCTGAGACTGATAACGATCCCACTTACACTAAACTTGATACTAATCCTTGGGGCAAGAAAGCCACTTTCCCCTCAAAGATCCACAAGCAAGGTCACCCCGATCAGCCAGAAAAATTTAAAGTCAAAGCAATATCTAAAAAGAAAAAGCCTAAAAAGGAGAAAAAATGAAATACAATTTTTACATTTTAAGTGCGTTCATGTTCTTAATAGTCAGTATAAACGCTGAGCAAAAGAAGCCGAATATTATTATCTTCTTTGCCGATGATTTGGGCTATGGAGAACTCGGTTGTCAGGGGAATGATGAAGTCCCTACACCGCATATTGACTCTATTGCAAAAAATGGCGTGCGCTTCACCGATGGTTATGTGACTGCACCAGTCTGCGCGCCATCGCGAGCCGGCTTCATGAGCGGACGTCACCAATCGCGTTTTGGCTGGAATATAAATGTTATGCCACACACCATACCGCATTCTGAATTTGGCATTCCTTCGTCTGAAACAACGATTGCCGAACGCATGAAAGGTGCCGGCTATCGCACAGGCTTAATTGGTAAATGGCATCTGGGTTCACGCAAAGACTTCAATCCGGTTCACCATGGCTTTGACTATTTCTTCGGCTTCGCTCATGAAGGTCGTTACTTTGTGCGTCCGCCTTACCAGGGCGCTACCAGCCTTATCCGTAAAAAGAAATTACCCATAGGGGCTCAAAATCATCGCTGGTACTCCCCGGAGAAGAAGCTTATCTATCATGACATTATGCGATCTGATGAGCCGCGGTACGATCTCCATAATCCTATGCTTCGTGGCGAAGATATTGTTGAAGAAAAGCGCTACCTGACAGACGCTTTTACTGACGAAGCGCTTCAATTTATTGATCGTGAAAAAGAAAAACCTTTCTTTCTCTTCTTATCCTACAATGCCGTTCATAGCCCGCTACAGGGTGCCGATGCGTACATGGAAAAGATGAAGCACATCTCTGATATTCACCGTCGTATTTTTGCTGCTATGCTATCAAATCTGGATGATAGTATTGGTACTGTTCTAGCTAAATTAAGAGAAGAAAAACTCGAGGAAAACACTCTCATCTTTTTCCTCAGTGATAATGGCGGTCCCACTAAAGAATTGACCTCAAGCAACAGCCCTTTGAAAGGCTTTAAAGGACAGTTTTTTGAAGGTGGTATTCGCGTGCCGTTTCTGGCTCAGTGGAAAGGGACAATCCCTGCGGGACAGACTTATAAGCACCCGGTGATGTCTTTGGATATTTACGCCAGTGCCGCAGCTCAGGCAGGTCTAAAATTAACTTCAAAAGAAACCGACGGAGTGGACCTGGTGCCATTTCTTAAAGAACAAAAAACAGCTATCCCTCATAAACAATTGTTCTGGGATTTCAAAACAGATGGCGCTTTTCGTGAAGGAGATTGGAAGATCGTCAAGTTCAAAAATAAATGGTCTCTCTTCAATTTAGCTAAGGATATTTCTGAAGAAAATAATCTTTCAAAAAAAGAGCCAGAGAAGTTCAAAGACTTATTGGCAAAATGGACGGCTCTAAGAGAAACAATGCCTGTTTATAAGCCACTTAAGAGAACGAAAAAGAAATGAAAACCACTCTTCTTTTACTCTTCCTTTTCACCAGATTGCTCTCGGCAGATAACAAGAAGCCCAATATCGTCTTCTTTTTTACTGACGACCAGACCAGCAGCAGCCTGGGCTGCTATGGAAATGAAATTGCTCAAACGCCCAATATCGATAAACTGGCAAGCCAGGGAACGCGCTTTACCAACGCCTTTGTCAGTCAATCCATCTGTTGGGCCAGCAGAACCACCATCCTCACCGGGCTTACCGGCCGCAGTTTCGGAACTCCGAAAGGGGCACGGTCGGACGCAGTAAAGGAACTGTACAGCGATATCCTTCGCAACCATGGTTACCGAACCGGCTACTATGGGAAATGGCATGCCAAGATGCCAAAGGGCTGGAAAAAGAAGGCTCACTTTGATAAGTTCGGAGAAATTTTCAGACGGCCCTTTTACAAAAAACAGCCGGATGGCAGTCTGCGGCATGAAACGGAATTGATTGTCGACCGCGGCATTTCTTTCCTCAAGAGTCAGCCCAAAGATAAACCGTTTGCCTTGAACCTGTGGTTTAACGCCTGTCACGCCGAAGACCAGGATCGCCGCCCCGGCATTGGACACTTTCCCTGGCCGCGGGCTGTTGACGGCATGTATGACGATGTGGACTTCAAAGCACCCCGCCTGAATGACCCCGCCATTTTTGAGAGCCACCCAGAGTTTTTTCAGACAACCATAAACCGGACTCGCTACTTCTGGCGCTGGAATACACCGCAAAAGTATCAGACCAACATGAGAGCCTACTACCGCATGGTGACAGGTATTGATGTTGCCATCGGCAGGTTTATGAAGGCACTGGAAGACGCTGGTCTGGCGGACAACACCATTATCGTTTATTCCGCCGACAATGGCTACTACCTGGGCAACCGCGGCTTTGCCGGAAAATGGTCTCACTACGAGGAGTCACTGCGCGTGCCGCTGATCATCATGGACCCAAGGGTCCCAAATAAACAAAAGGGCAAAGTCGTCGACTCCATGGCACTGAATCTTGACTTCCCGGCCACTTTTCTGGATTGGGCCGGTGCCAGGATACCTGACCGGTATCAGGGACACAGTTTAGAAGCTCTGGTGAGCACCGGGGAAGCAAAAAACTGGCGAACGGAAACCTTCCATGAGTTCTTTTCCGGACGAGCCAGGAACCCGGCATTCGAAGGCATCCGCAATGCCAATTATAAATATGCCCGCTATTTCGATAATGGGGATTATGAGTTTTTACACGACTTAAGAAAAGATCCAGATGAATTGCTTAACCTGGCAAAGGATCCGGAATATAAAAAAGTGCTGGAACAGATGCGCCAGCGTACAACAGAAAGAGTCAAAGAACTGGGTGGCCCTCTTGCTCCATTGAAAGAAAAGAAGGTCCAATCCACAGCGCCCTTTCCCAAGGCAAGCGCTTATATTTCTCACACACAAGATGCAAATGGTTTTGTATCTCTGTTCGACGGCAAAAACTTAAAAGGCTGGGCCGGAGACAGTGATTACTGGACGGTGAAAAACGGCGCCATTACTGGCACCACAGATGGATCTCTGAAGAAAAGTACCTTTCTAAGTTGGAAGGGCTCGACGATCCGCAATTTTGATCTGCGCCTGAAAGTTAAGATAAGTTCCGGCGGAAACAGTGGTATTCAATACCGCGCCTTTTCACGTCCGGACCTAGGCCTCTACGACGTCTCCGGATACCAATGTGACATCGTCCCGGACAAACCGGCATACAACGGTATGCTTTATGAAGAAAAAGGTCGCGGAATCCTTTCGCGCAGCGGTGAAAAGGTGATCGTTGACCATGAAGCACAGCCATGGGTCGTCGGCAAACTTCCCCTACAGGACTTTCAATCAGATCAGTGGCACGAATACCGCATCGTCGTTAAAGGGAATCATCATCAACATTGGATTGATGGTCACCAGACCGCAGACGTGATTGACCTGGATTCAAATGGACGATCCCTTGAAGGAATTCTCGCTTTACAGCTTCATGCGAAGCTAAAAATGACTGTTCAATTCAAAGATATTCGCATCAAGCATTTCGACGACGACCTGCCTCTATTGAAAAACTCAAACGCTCCTATTCCGGCAAGCGCCTACTCGGTGAAACCTTTGGGGAAGTTGCCGGCTGATTGGCAACCGACGATTTATGGCGAGCGATGATTACCAGCCACGGACCAGGGCATCGGGGCGCACCACCATAGGCGTTCGCGCGGGAAGTTGTACTGATAACGGCGCGTTGGAATTGAACCTGATCAAATAAATTGGACTAGATAAATGATTCGATTATTTCTTGTATTTGGGCTTGCTGCCAGTGCCGCGTATGCGGCGGAAAAACCAGACCTTGTGTTTATTATCGTCGACGACCTGAACGACTGGATTGGTGCCACGGGGGGGCATCCTCAGACCCAGACGCCGAATTTGGATGCATTGGCGGCGCGTGGCATTTTGATGATTAAATCCTTTGCGCAATTCGCAATAATTTGAACGATATCCCATTCGGTCGGACCTGTGTTCGTGGGGTTGCACCCCGCGCTGGAGTCGGTCAGACCTACGGCCCTTGATTTTTTATCTAAATTCTATTCGTGGGGCTCCTCCCCACGCTGGATTAGGTCGGACCTATGGCCCTAGGGCTGGAAGCCCGACCGACACTAGCATGCAGCTCCAGCTGCATGATCAAAACACAACTATTTTTAAGGGCCGAAGGTCCGACCGAAATAATGTCATTCTAATCAATGCCGTTGAATTAAGGTTTTTGAATTTGATTCAATTGTTGCTACCGGCGAGCCGCCGGTGCTCCCAGAACTAAATGAATTTCTTAATTCAACAGCATTGTTATTCTAATGATTGCGAATTCCGCAATTCCCGTGCTCTTTGCTGATTTAATAAATTCCACAAAGTATTCACAAGCAGATATCGTTTGCGAATATCCTGATGATAGTAGATATTTTTATATCAATTAAAATCTGCCCAACTGTAAAGAACTCACTTTAGGTCTCCGTGCTTATTCACAACAGTCTTCTACAATCAAAAAAAGTATAGAAAATAAATTATGAATCCAATCAAAACCCAAATAGGAAACTCGATAATAATAACTCAACTTTATTGCCAATCTGGAGCTTTCTAATCTTAGCGATGATATCGAGGAAAAGCAGAACCTTGCAGCCCAACACCCTGAGCGGGTCAAACATTTACACAAACTGTTAAGCGCATGGCGTAAGGACGTTTCAGCAAAACTGCCTAGAGGTCAAAAATATGCAACGCCATGATTGTCGAACAAGGCGTGGCTAGCAAGATTTGCTGTATCTTCAGAAAATCAAAATTCCTATCAGTATCAGTATCAGTTTTTAAATAAATGAAAAAGGAGTGAAAACTATGTATAAAGAAAAAAAATATCTGGTAATGCTATCCGCATTGCTACTCTCATTGTCGTCTGTTTTTGCCCAGACTACCTTCACCATCGAAAGTGAGAGTGATTGGAACAATGCTCTTGAGAAAAGCGAAGGTGTTAGTGTCAAAGATGGTCGTGTTGTCCCCGATGGGAAAACAGGTCTGATACGCAGCAAGCTTCAGCGTTATAACGCCAAACAGAAACTTCAATCGATCACCGTGGGACAATCACCCGTTTGGGAGAATTGGGAACCGCTCAAAAGCCTTGGTCCAGCCAATCTTGGAAACGCTCCGGTAATGGTTTGTGTCGGCCCTGATAATTATTGGATGTTTGGAAGATATGATGGCGCGAGAAACAGCAAGAACTTTAAGCCGCAAACTGCGAAACTTGATGGTTTTGATGTTCCACTGCAGACCACTCCATTCAAAAATCAGTACAATGCTCCAGGTGGTCTAATGCCTTCACTTGGAGGGTATCATGCATGGCAGAGTCGCGATATGCTTACCTGGGTGCATCATGGACCGGTTAGTGAAAGCTACTCTAAATGGGTAACCACTGCCGAATATGTAGATGGTAAACTTTATCTTTACTACGACTATCCAAATGACATGGACCCATACCTGTACATCGATGACAACCTTTTCGATGGTAAGCCCGGCAAGAATATGGGGCTGGTCTTTAAAGACCCTTCTTATGGATCCGATTGTGCCGTGATTAGGAGTCTTGATGGGAAGTTTCACATTATTTCTGAAGACTGGTCTCCAATCTCAGCTAACAATCATTCTTGGGACTCACCACTGGCAAGCCATGCGGTAAGTAAGGATGGAATAAAAGACTTCAAAATACTTCCACCTGCTGTTGACTACCGTACAACACCTACAGGTAAGATTGAAGCTTTCAAAATGCACTCGAATCAGAATCCAGCTTCATACCCACAGTCCCCGTTTCCAGGTCGCTTACCAGCACGTGAGTATAAATTTGCTAAGTATGAAGTTCACGAGCCCAAACAGGATGCTTACGGAGACTGGGCATCAATTAGCATAGGTGGTCAATATTATCTGTTTGGCGATTATCATCCTTCAAGTGCAAGGAAAGGCAGCAGTGGGATGAGCACAGCCTGGTTTACAGCTGCAAGCATTGATGAACCGTTCAAATTCTGTGGGAACATTGGAAAAGGTCATCCGGATCCGGATATTGGCTTTGCCGAAGGTCGATTCTACCTGATCAGTCAGACTGATGATTTCGTCAGCGATGGCCCGTGGGTTGAGAAGGTGGAAGTGCGTATTGGTGTTGATACCACTAATGATGGTGAATCTGATAGCTGGAGCGACTGGCAGGAGATTAAAGAGAAGTACGACTACATCAAAGGTTTCTCCAAGCAGGTGAAACGCATCCCTGCAGCAATGGACGTCAGCACGCTACCGGAAGGATACGGTTTCTGTTTCGAACTTCGACTCGAGGACACGACCGAGAACAAATCAAAACCGATCATCGACAGCATCACAATGACGATTGGCCTGCAGTAATATCGCTTTTCAGCCAAAAAGGGTAAGCGAAAACGAATCTTGGACTTTAATAAATAGCCGCTGAATTGCGGTTTGTGACATAGGAGTGAGAATGAAAACAATAATGATGGGAGTGTTACTCCTTTGTAGTGCTGGCGTTGCTCAAGCAGCAACCCCGGAAGAGGTCATCGCCGGATTCGATGCCCGCGTTGAGCAGATGTTCAAAGCGGAATCGGGCAAGCCGTTAGTGCGGGACAAAAAGTATCCGCCGATCAAGCCTGGGCGAGGTAATAGAGTTCGGTGGTATTCGTACTCCATGGTCGCGTACGCGGCTCGCTGCCTTTACTTGAACGAGTCTTTGGAGCCAGCGAACGCGGCCTTGGTAGAGAACGCGCAGCACTATCTGGACCATCCAAAGGATATCAATGACCGTGAGAGTTTCCATTGGCATGCCTCCGAGGTCATGCGGCTGTTGGAGATGTACGGTCCGAAGGGTACGGAGTCTCCGGGGCGACTCTCCCAGGAAACCGTGGATATTTGCCTGAAACCTATTTTTATGTATGCGGATCAATTTTCCAACCGCTGGGAATACAAGAAATCGAAGACCTGGCACATTTATGAGTCCGAGAACCATCATGCGATGAGTTTCTCCACCTGTTGGCAGTTCGCCCGGATCGCAAGGAACCATCCGGATTACAAGAATGTCAAGTACGCCGGTGGTCTTACACCCGCCCAGCATTACGAAGCCTGGAACAACTACTTCATCACCTACTGCCGGGAACGGGCAAAGAAAGGGCTGTTTATTGAGATGATGTCTGGCGGCTATAACAGCACCTTGATCAAGGGCATCTACAACTTTTACGACTTCGGTGAACCCGAAGTAAAGAGAGCGGCCGGTCTGTTACTGGATCTCTATTTCGCCTATTTTGCTCAAGAGCAGATCGACGGTATTCAGGGCGGAGGCAAATCCAGAATCTATTATGAGCAAGGTCTGCCCAGCGAACTGGTAAGCGGAATCAAAGAACTTGTGTGGTACTATTTCGGGATTGGAGAAGTGCCGCACGTGAGCGGTCATGACCTGAACGCCGCCCTGAGCGACTACCGACCGCCGGCGGTCGTGGCCGATCTCGTGCTCGATGTCAAAGGGCGCGGTCGTTACGAAGTGAAACAATTTCCCAGAGGGCTGGGGCAGTCGGGCGACCGCAATCCGTATCGAATGATGGTGGACAATGGCGGTATTCAACGCTACAGCTATTGCGATCCATCCTTCATTCTGGGAACGCCGATGGTCGCAGCCCGCCCGCTTGAGGACTGGGCGGCGATCAGTTCCCAGAACCGTTGGCAGGGGGTGATCTTTTCGGGTGAGACGCCATCCCGGATCGTCCCAATCCCCCGACCCATCGATAATCGGGTTGCCCTCAACGGCTTCTGGTCGGTGCAACGCAAGGGCTGTCTGATCACGCAGAAGCTCAAGTCAAATAGAGGTGCCGCTGAGATGATCGTCTGGATGAGTCAGGATGGACTCAGCGAACCCGTTGACGAAGAGGGGGTTATTTTTGTTGAAGCGCCCGGGGCTTACGCGGCGGTGCGGGTGGGTCAGAACGGATACACGCTGAGCGAAGAGGATTTCAGCTGTGTGAACCCCTTAGGCGCTATAAGCCATTCCCCGCTGGGGTGGGTCATCACTCCGACGGACAAGTATGCGCCTGTCATCCTGGAAGTGGTAGCGAAGGCCGACGTCAAAAGTTTCGACGCGTTCAAGCAGAAGGTGAAAGGGTGCAAACCTCAATTCAATGGAAAGGTGTTGAGCTATCAGTCGATCTATGGCGATACACTCACGCTAGATACCTCCTACCAAAAGACTCCGACGGTGAATAGGAAACCGATCAATTACAGCAAACCCAAGATGGCTTTCGACAGTCCGTTCCTGAAATCCAAATACGACAGTGGCGTCGTGACGATTGAAAAGGGTAAGCGAAAACTAGTCTTGGACTTTAATAAATAGCCGCTGTTAAATTTTTTGAACAGAAGGAGATAAAATGAAAAAACTAATAACTACACTTGTTATCTCGATGGCATGTTCACTTTTTGCAGACGAATCAGGTGCAGGTAAAAAACCGAATATCTTGTTTTTCTATGCCGATGACTGGGGCAAAATGGCGAGTTGTTATACCGACGATTCCGTGTTCGGAAAAATGAACGAAACGTTTCAGACACCGACGATCGACCGCTTGGCGAACGAAGGGGCGCGCTTTCGGAACGCCTTTTAAGCTTATGAGGCTGGCTCAGGACGAGAAGAAACAGGAAGATTATTCGTATGCATTCCATCATCTACCGAATATGATTGGTAAGGATCAGCCCAAAGCGGAACTGAAAGAATCCTACTACGAGAGCACCGACAATAATCATCCGGAGAAGAAGAAAGCGATGATCGAACGACTTGAAAAGCTTCTTGAAGGAACAAACCTCGACTGATAGCGAAAGGAACAATACCGTATACCACGTCAAGAAAAATCAGTGCCATGGAAAAAGCTTCTACCTGCTTAAACCTACAAAACGCATATAATAGAAAATCAATATAAAACCAGGTGTTACATGAAAACAAAATCCTTGCTCCTCGCTGCAATGGCAGCCCTATTCTCTCCTTTCATTTCTGCGGAGAATGCAAAACCCAACATCATACTCATTATGGCCGATGACCTCGGCTGGGGCGATACAGGTTTTAACGGTAGTAAAGTCATCAAAACACCTCACCTCGACCAAATGGCCACAGAAGGCCTCCAACTCGATCGCTTTTATTCGGCTTCAAGTGTTTGCTCACCCACTCGCGCTAGTGTCCTCACAGGTCGCAACCCCTACCGTTCAGGCGTTCCCACTGCCAACCATGGTTTCCTCCGTCCAGAAGAAATCACCCTACCCGAAGTCCTCAAGGAACAAGGCTATGCGACTGGTCACTTCGGTAAATGGCACTTAGGAACTCTGACTCACACGGAAAAAGACGCCAATCGTGGCAAACCCGGCAATACAAAAGAATTTAACCCACCTAAACTTCATGGTTATGAGGATGCCTTCGTAACAGAATCTAAAGTACCCACTTACGACCCCATGATTAAACCAAAAAAATTCGATAAAGGAGAAAGTAAAGGCCTCGGTTGGGAATACATCAAAGAAGGTGAAGAATCTAAACCCTACGGGACTTTCTATTGGGATATCGAAGGCAAGAAAGTCACTGACAATCTTAAAGGTGATGATAGCCGCGTCATCATGGATCGCGTTCTTCCCTTTATTGACCAAGCGGTCGCTGACGAGAAGCCCTTTCTCTCCGTTGTTTGGTTTCACACGCCTCACCTCCCCTGTGTGGCTGGTCCACGTCATCAGGAAATGTATAAAGGTCACCCCATCCACCTCCGTAACTACGCGGGTTGTGTCACAGCTATGGATGAACAAATTGGCCGCCTGAGAAAACATCTTGCTGATAAAGGCGTCGCAGGCAACACCATGATTTGGTTCTGCTCTGATAATGGTCCTGAAGACAATAACCGCCCCGACAATGGCAGTGCCGGTCACTTCCGCGGTCGCAAACGCGACCTCTACGAGGGTGGCGTTCGCGTCCCTGCCGTCATGGTTTGGCCTGCGAAAGTCAAAGAAGCCCGCAAAATCTCCGAGCCCTGTATTACTTCGGACTACATGCCCACAATTCTCGATGCTCTCGGCATCCCTCACCCCCAAGCTTCTTACGCAACTGACGGCCGTTCACTCATGCCGATCATTAATAATGAAGATTTTACAAGAGACAAAGAAATCGGCATCATGTTTAACAAGCGCATTGTTTGGCACAAAGGCCACTTCAAACTTCTCTCTTATGATGGCGGTAAAAAATATAAACTCTATAACCTGGTCAATGACCCTTCGGAAAAATCGGATGTCGCCGCTAAAAAACCCGAGCTCGTAGAAGCACTCAAAAAAGATATGCTTGCTTGGCACGACTCAGTAAAAAGCAGCTACGAGGGTTCTGAGTACGGAACTAAATCTCTCGATCGTTTAGGCAAATCCTGGAGTTCTCCACTAACCGCTAAAGCCAAAAAGACTAAAAGTAAAAAGGAAAAGAAATAATGATCAAATCCCGACCCTATCTACTAGCTGCTTCAGAGCTTATGGAGATTAAAAAATGATTAAAATGAAAGGTTTTAAAAAGGCACAGATGACAAAAATAATCGCCATCTTATTATTCCTAACATGCAGTATTTTTGCGGCAGAAACAGATAAGCTCAATGTCATTGTCATCATGGCCGATGATTTGGGCTACGCGGATTTATCCTGCACAGGCTTGGCTGATGATGTGCAGACCCCCAATATTGATCGCATTGCGAAAAAGGGGATTCGCTTTACTAATGCCTATGCGACATCTCCCATATGCAATGCTTCGAGAATTGGCATAGCAACAGGTGCTTACCAGCAACGTCAGGGGATGTACTGGTATCAAGGCAAGGGACTTCATGACCCCAAGTTTAACACCATAGGTGAATCTCTAAAAGAAAATGCTTATAAGACGGGCTATGTGGGGAAATTTCATCATGGCCGAAGTGATCAACCCAAGCATAGAGGGTTTCCACTCAATCATGGTTACGATAGCTTTTATGGTTTTTCGGGTGGCACTAAGCACTATTTAATACACAACAAGGCTAGTGAAAAAAAGATTTACCGTGCCGGTCCCATGTATGTTCAGGACAAGCATTTAGATGTGGAAGGTTTTACGACTGAGCTCTTCGGTCAACAAGGCCGGGATTTTGTGCGAAAGCATAAGGATGAGCCCTTCCATCTTTTCCTCTCATTTAATGCGGTTCATCATTACATCCACCAACTGCCCAAGTCCTACCTAAAGGAAAAAAATCTAAAGCCAATCCCTGATTTTATAAATACTAACAAAGGTAAACTTAAATGGCGTGAAAAATTTGATTCCCCGAATCATCCACAAGGCCGTCAATATTATCTTGGTCAACTCTATTATTTGGATCGTGAAATCGGCTTGCTTTTAGATGAATTGGAGACTCTTAAAATTGCCGACAAAACCATTATTGTTTTTATTGGAGATAATGGTGGTTGTCTCACCATATATGCCAATAATGGGGTATTGAAAGGTGGCAAGCGTACTGGTTTTGAAGGTGGCCTGCGTGTTCCAATGATTATTTCACATCCTGATATCAAAACGGCGAATATGGTATCCAATGCAACGGTTAGCGCTTTAGACCTGCATCCAACGATTTGTGCCATGACTGGCAGTGAAATTCCAAAGAATGTCGATGGCATCAACTTAAGCCCCATGTTTAACGGAGAACAGTTAGATACTGAGCGTCGTGCCCTCTATTGGGAGACACCTTACCAAAAGGCAATCCGCAAAGGGAAATGGAAGCTCTTAATCAATGAGAGTGATCCAAGCGCCGGCAAGCCTGAAAAAAGAGTTGAAGTTCTGAAAGGCACCTTCTTATACGATTTGGAAGAAGATCCGGGAGAAAGTAAAGATCTTAGTTCTGGGTACCCTGAAATAAAACAAGACTTATTAAAAGACCTGCAAAAATGGCAGGCTGAAGTCAAGAAATCTCAAAAATAATTGAAGGAAATTTATGTTCAAGAAAAACCCTCAGCAACAAACTAAAAATACTTTAAAGACCTTTGCCAAGTCCTGCCTTTTCCTATTTCCTATCATAAGGAATTCCTCGAGTTTGATGAATTCCTTGGCTTCGAAGCAGTGACCAATTATTTCCGCAAAGCTGGCGAAAAAGTAGCCCCGAGAAAAAAGCTTCTACCTTCTTAAACCTACAAAACGCATTAACTATTATATTTAATTACAATAAGTAAACACAAGCATATCTAAATTTAGGTTAATTATGAAAAAGAATACTTTAACATTATTGATTTCTTTTTGTTTCGTACTTTCGCTGTGCGCAGAGGAAACAAGACCAAACATCATTTTACTGATGGGCGATGACCATGGTTGGGAGGAGACGAGTTACAACGATCACCCTTATGTGAAAACACCGTATCTAGATGAAATGGCTTCGACAGGAGTTCGTTTAGATAACTTTTACGCGATGCCTTCTTGTTCACCGACTCGTGGCAGTATTCTAACTGGACGTCACCCCAATCGCTATGGTATTTTCAATCCGGGATATTCTTTGCGTCCGGAAGAAATCACAGTTGCTCAACTTTTGAAAAATGCCGGTTATGCAACAGCGCATTTTGGCAAATGGCATGTTGGTCCAGTTAAAAAGAAATCGCCTACCAGTCCCGGAGCGATGGGCTTTGATGAGTGGCTTTCTCATGATAATTTCTTCGAGATGGATCCGGTCTTTTCTCGTAATGGAGAAAAACCAGAAAAATACTATGGCGAAAGTTCTGAAATCATCATTGATGAAGCGATAGATTTTATTAAAAGAAAACATGAGAACAAGGCTCCTTTGTTTCTGGTGATTTGGTTTGGTTCTCCTCACGAGCCTTATAGCGGCACAAAAACTGACCTAGCTCTCTATAAAGATTTACCTGAGAAGTACTCGAAAACTAAAGTCTCGCTCACCTCAAATGAAACAGGTTTGAGAGTGAAGCGCCCCTTGCGCGATGTTCTTATCGAGCGTTATGCCGAAATTACCGCTATGGATCGGTCCATTGGTAAACTCAGGAATTCACTCAAAACCCTGGGACTTAAAGAAAATACCCTTTTGTGGTATTGTGGGGATAATGGAATTCCATCCAGTGGCTTGAGAGAGTCACGGTTCAGAGGATTAAAGGGAAAAGTGTATGAAAATGGCATCAGAGTTCCAGCAGTGATAGAATGGCCGGAAAAAATAAAGCATAATCTTATCTCTAAAGTTAACTCTGTAACAAATGATATGCTTCCAACTTTATGCGCACTGGCTGGGACAGATCTACCCAAGCGTCCTCTCGATGGGATTAATTTGCTCCCTGCAATACAAGGAAAGATGCAAAAACGTCCAACAACACTCAATTTTTGGCAATTTATAGCCGACAAAAAAGCACAGGCAAGCATGAAGCCTTACCTGGATCCAGAACTTCAAAAGGGAACGACCCCAGTCGCTAAGAAAAAGAATGGCGTTTTTACCCGAAATTTTAGCAACTACCAACACCCAAGAATCTCTGAAAAGGATTACTTGGGACCAAGAAGCATTATTAGTAATGATTATAAACTCGTGATCGATGGAGACAAAGGCACAGGTGTTGAACTTTTTAATCTTAAAACTGACATCTCAGAAAGTAAAAATCTTGCCTCCTCTCATCCCGATATTGCAGAAAAAATGTCTAAGCAATTACGTGATTGGCAGACAGATGTTTTGAATAGTTTAATGGGTCGCGATTACTAAGAGCTTGGAAGGCCTAAGTCAGATAACATTATCATTCGCTGTTTTTACTAGTGCGCTTGGGAGCACCGGCGTCTCGAAACTTTGTAAAATAAGGCTGAAGGCCTTCAAGCAACGTAGCCTATGGCAATCGCCATAGGAGTGCAATTCACCAACAACATGAAAAACTTCTTGAAGGAACAAACCTTCACTGAAGGTTAAGGACTAAACGATGAATAAAAAATATTTCCCATTTATGATCAGCTGTTTTTTCATTTTATTTTCTTTCACTTCAACTGTTTTTGCAGCTGAAGCCAAAAAGGAGAAAACCACACCATTTCAAATCAAAGCATCCACCTCCGAAGAAAATCATGATGCAACTTTGGCGGTTGATGGTGATAAAAAAACATATTGGATCCCCAAAGATACTCCGAGCCAATCCCGCCCACAGTCGCTCATCTTGAAGTATGACAATCACATTCTGGTCACTAGCGTAGAAGTGACTGGAAACTCCGAAAGCGAGGCGTTTAACGTGGAACTTTTGGGTTTACCTGGGGGGACAATTCCCCATGGAACCTGCAAAGCAGACCAGCCCTTAGTCCTTAATTTTGATCCGGTCAAGGCCCGAAGTCTGGAACTCCGTTTCAAAAGCGGAAAGGTTCAGGTTTCCGACATCCAGGTCAAACAGCTGCCCTTGCCCAAACCTACATTGTCCAATGTCCCCTATGGCAAGCACGAACGTCATACCATTGATTTCTGGAAAGCTCCCTCAGACAAACCCACACCCTTGGTTTTTGTTATTCATGGTGGAGGCTGGGGAGGCGGCGACAAGGACAGGGTTCATCGTTTTGCCGATGTTACTCCCCTGTTAAAGGCGGGTATCTCGCTCGTTGCTATTAACTACCGATTGATGAGGCATACCAAAGGTGTCAAGCCGCCGGTCAAGGTGCCCCTGCATGATGCTGCCCGTGCCCTGCAGTTTGTGAGAAGTAAAGCAAAAGAATGGAATATAGATAAACAACTCATTGGAGCAGCCGGAGGTTCAGCCGGTGCCTGTTCTAGTTTGTGGCTGGCTTATCACGATGATCTTGCCAAGCCGGATAGTGATGATCCCATTGCACGTGAATCTACACGATTGTATTGCGTAGCTGTTAGGGGACCGCAAACCTCGCTTGATCCACAGCAAATGAGGGAGTGGATACCGAACATCAAATACGGCGGGCATGCGTTTGGGAAAAAGAATTTTGAAGAGTTCATTGCTGAGCGCGAAAGCATTTTGCCCTGGATTGCCGAATACTCGCCCTATGCGTTGGTGAGTACCGATGATCCTCCTGTCTATTTATCGTACGGCAAAAGTCCGGCTGTTGGCAAAAACCAAAGCGATCCGACCCACTCCGCAAATTTCGGAGTAAAGTTAAAGGAGCACTGTGAAAATACTGGTATCAAATGTGACCTCGTGTACCCTGACGCTACTGACATAAAATACAAAACTACAACAGATTATCTTATTGAAAAACTCAAATCAGGAGCAGAACAATAGAATTTGAAAAAACTAAAACCATTAAATACTTGATCTATATATCAGTAAATCAAAATTCTAAGCAGTAAATCAAAGGAGATACAAATGAGAGCATTATTAAAAATAGCTGCAGTTATGGGCTTAGTCTGCGGAGCACAGGCGCAGGCAGCAGAACAATCGAAACCGAATATTATCTATATCTTGGCCGACGACTGGGGCCTGGGGGATGTGAAAACCTATGGCGGAGACCGTTGTAAGATCGACACACCGCACATGGATCAACTGGCTGCCAAGGGAATGAAGTTTACCGATGCCCACACCTCCTCATCGGTGTGTACACCAAGCCGCTACAGCGTGATGACGGGCCGCTATAATTTTCGTGGATCCAACGGAGTTGTGAATGGCTACAAGGCAGCAAAGATCAAGCCGGGACGGGAAACGGTTGCTTCGATGTTAAAGCAGAATGGATACGCCACCGGAATGGTTGGTAAGTGGCATATTGGAATGAATTTGCCGACCACTGACGGAAAACCACCACGCGGAATGGCAGACAATAAAAAAGGGACAGTTGATTCGAATATTGACTGGAATGGGACAATCACCGGAGGACCATACGATGTGGGCTTTGAGTATTACTATGGAATTAATGGATCGCTGGATATGCCTCCTTACGTCTGGATAGAGAACAATCGCTTTACCGAGCCGGGAACTAAACCGAATGATATGTGCCGTCCGGGACCGCAGGGTGAAAGCTTTGATTTTAGAGACGTATTACCTAAAATAACCAGAAAATCTGTTGCCTGGATACAAGAGCAGGCTAAATCGGAGCAGCCGTTCTTTCTCTATATGGCGCTGACCAGCCCTCATACGCCACTTGTTACTTCAGCTCAATTCAAGGGTAAAAGTAAGGTCGGACCGTATGGCGATCTTGTGATGGAAACCGACTGGTCGGTGGGAGAGGTGGTGAAAGCCCTTGAACAGGCAGGGATTGCGGATAACACGCTGATTATTGTAACTGCCGACAACGGATGCAGCCCGGCCGCGACAATCGGGCTTAAAGACAAGACAAAAATCCAGTTTCAGATGGATAAAGCGCTTGAAGAGAATCCCGACGCCCATTACCCGAGCGATATCTATCGCGGCCATAAGGCGGATATTTATGAAGGTGGTCACCGGGTTCCGTACATTGTCCGTTGGGATGCTAAAGTGAAGGCAGGAAGCGTGTCAGATGAGCCTATTTGCCTGGTTGACCTCTATGCGACTTGTGCTGATATCGTGGGTGCAAAAATCCCAGATACCGCCGCGGAGGACTCGGTGAGCACTCTTCCAGTAATGCTTGGCACGGCAACAGGACCGATTCATGAGGCCCTCGTGCACCACTCTTACAATAGTTATTTTGCTATCAGAAAAGGTAAATGGAAGCTGATTTTTGGACCTGATTCAGGCGGTTGGAGTAACCCGGCACCTCCATCTAAGAGAATAGTTAAGGGTAGAACCAGTACCGACCCTGCTAAGCTTCAGGAAAATGAATGGCTGCAGCTTTTTGATTTGGAGGCGGATCCGGCGGAATTGAACAACCTTTACGGCAAGTACCCGGAAGTGGTGAAGAACCTGACTGAGATTGGACAGAAGTATATCGATAACGGGCGTTCGACCCCGGGTGCGAACCAGAAAAATGATGTAAAAACGAGTTTGACGCCTAACTGGGTCGATAAGTACAAACGTAAAAGTAAATAATTAAAAGCTAATAGCATTATTGCGGACTCCGCAATGAGGCTTTTTGTAGAAATCAATTCAAGCACAGATCGAACAGATCAACACAGAAGAATTGATATCGACTTTGAACTCGGTCGGACCTTCGGCCCTCATACCGGGGGCTCGCTAAATCATGCACCTGACGCTGCATGCTATCATCGATCGGACTTACAGCCCTTAGTGATAGTAAAGTTCATCTACTTACAATAATTCTCTTATCGATTGAGTCGATAGACCTATTAATCTAGCAATAATATAGAGTAAAAAAGTATTAGCTAATAATGCTGAAAGCATGGATTAATAAAGCCCAATGGCGTGAGAGGCTGTGTGAAAAACACTCTTTTAGGTGCAGTGCACCGATAGAAAATAGCGTGTGGTGCAGCCACACGTATGAAAAAAAATGTATCTAAGGTGCAACGCACCGACACAAGGTATTGAATGTGTCGGACTTACAGCCCTTCAACTTCCTCTTTCAATACAATCATGCACCTATCGGTGCATGCTATAATCGGACGGGCTTTCAGCCCTAAATCAAATTATATTTGTTTTTCAGGTGCAGCGCACCGATAGACAATAGCGTGTGGTGCAGCCACACGTACGGGATAACAGGTTTTATCCGCCCGTATGGCAATACCTCGCGGATGTGAGTCCGACATAGAGTGTCGGACCCAAGTTTGGGCCCTGGCTTAATTTCGAACACATTTTCATGCCCCTGACGGAGCATGCTACGTTCTAGCGGACTCACAGGTGAGCCCTGACAATATAGATATTTCTTTATTTTTCACACAGTCTCTCACGAGCTAGGCTTGATTAAGGCATTCCTTCAGAATTCAAAAGTAAATCTAATTCATTGCCAAAGTAATAGGGCTGGAAGCCCGATCTATTCCAGCGTGGGGCAAAGCCCTACGAAACGAAAATCAAGAACAACTCCAGGGCCGAAGGTCCTAGCGAAATAATGTTATTCTAATGATTGCAAACTCCGCAATTTTTATGCTCTTTGCTGGTTTAATAAATTCCACAAAGCATTCACAAGCAGATACCGTTTGCGAATTTCCTGATGACAGTAGATATTTTTATAATCAAAAAAAGTTTACTTAGCTGTAAAGAACTCACTTCAGGTCTCCGTGAATATTCATATCTAAGTTTCTAAACACTGATATTCCACAGCGATATTTAACGCTATTGAAAGCTGATAAGGTGGCAGACTATATGTATAATTTCGAATTTTTAAGATAAGGATATTAATAATGAAAAAAAGTTTATTTATTGTAGTTTTGTTTTCAATTGGAGGGCTGCTTTGGGCAGACACAAGACCAAATATTGTTTTTATTCTCGCTGACGATATGGGACTCGGCGACATCAAGGCTTATGGGGGCGATCGATGCAAAATCGATACGCCTCACGCCGACCAACTCGCCGCCAAGGGCATGATGTTTCTCGACGCGCACACCTCCTCCGCCGTCTGCACCCCCAGCCGGTATGGCTTGATCACCGGGCGTTACTGCTGGCGCACAGAGAAGCAAGGCGGTGTCCTGAATGGCTATAAGAAAGCCTTGATTAAACCCGACGTACCCACCGTTGCCAGCTTCCTTAAAGAAAATGGGTATCAAACGGCCTGCATCGGGAAATGGCATATAGGTCTGAATCTTGACTCAACTGTTGGCAATAAAAGAACAGAATATAATGCCCTGGAGGCTAAGTGGAGAAAAGGTGAAAATGTTGACATAGATTTAGACTGGTCGGCCGAGATTAAGGGCGGCCCGGTTGATGTGGGCTTTGATTATTTTTTTGGGATTAGCGCCTCCTTGGATATGTCGCCTTACGTCTGGATTGAAAATAACCACTTTGTCGGCACGGGCTCGGTAATTAAAAAAGGAGATGGACGCCCTGGCCCAGCACATCCCGATTTTAAAGCGGATGAGGTGCTGGCGAAGACAACTGAAAAAACCGTTGAATATATCGACCAGGCGGTCAAGAACAAGAAACCCTTCTTTATCTATATGCCCTTGAATAGCCCGCATACCCCAATTGTTCCTTCGTCCGAATTTATCGGCAAGAGTGAGGTCGGTCTTTTTGGTGATTTTGTGATGGAAACCGATTGGTCGGTGGGGCAGGTCGTGGCGGCACTTGAGCGTAACGGCGTTCTGGAAAATACCATGATCGTCTACTCCGCTGACAATGGTTGCAGTACTACTGCACAGAGAAACTCGAATAAGTCTAAAACGAAAATTATTTTCCAAAATGGAGACGGGCAACCCATTGATCCGGACGCACATTACCCAAGTGATATTTATCGCGGCCATAAAACCGACTTATTTGAGGGCGGTCACCGCGTACCCTTTATTGTGCGTTGGGACAAAGGAGTTGCGCCGGGCAGTAGTTGTGATAGCATCGTTGGACTTACCGATTTTTTTGCCACCTGCGCTGACATTATTGGTAAACCCCTGCCGTCGCAAGTGCCGGACTCAATCAGCTTTCTGCCGCATCTTAGGGGCGAAACCCCAGATGCGAAGGGGTCGCGAAAAGATATTATTAATCATTCATTCAAGGGGAAATTCGCCATCCGGCAAGGGGATTGGAAGTTGCTGCTAATACCCGACAAAAGAGTTGCGCCGGCATCAGAAAATTCGCAAGCGCAGAAAGACAGCCGACCTGAAATTCAACTTTACAACCTTTCCAACGATCCAGGAGAAGTAAAAAATGTGCAAGACGCGCATCCTGAAATCACTAAAAGCCTTATCGCTCTACTAGAGACGCAGGTGCAAAGCGGTCGCAGCAACCCTGGTGCTCAATTAAGCAATGATGCTGAGGTGGACATCTGGAAAACCGCAAAAAGCAAAGCCGAAGCTAAAGCTAAAGCTAAAAGCAAAAAAGGCAAAAAGTAATCCCCGTGGGTGGATCGTCTTTCTTTTTCGGCGCATTCTCCTGCCCGCCAACTTGGCAGGACAATGTAATCATAAGGGTCATGAGATAGAGAATGCCCTGGGGACGTCGTAAAGGACAAGCTGTTCAAAAGCGCACTTCCCGCGAGGAAGGAACATGGATCAGTTCGGGTACAGGTGATCACGCGATCCAGCACAGCAATAAGCGCGCCGAACCGGCGCATCCAAACGTGGAGATGGTAAAAATAAGAAAGAAGAAAAAGCCGAGGAATAAGGATAAGAAAAAGTAGAGGCGTATCTGTCATCCGCTGATTTTTTGTTAAGGGGGGGGATTCACAAAAGTTAACAGAACCCAGACTGGAAAGGTAAAAAGCCCCCTGCCCTTACCGAATGAATAAACTAAAACTCATGAAATCAGGATAGAGATTTCACCCTGATCAAAAAAATTATACTACTAATATTAAAAGATAATTGAAAGTGGAGAAACATTACACAAAATGAATCAAAATACCATCAAGAAATATATACTCGCCATCACCGCAGTTTTTTTGACAAGTCCTGCGGACGCTGCTCTGCCCAAGGTCAAAGCAAGTAAGTTTGACTACACGGAAGCGGCTCATGTGCAGCCTCTGAATCAAGCACCTGCCCAGCCCTTATCTTTGTGGTATAATTCACCGGCAACTTACTGGGAAGAAGCCTTGCCCGTGGGCAATGGGCGTCTCGGCGCCATGATTTATGGCGGGGTTGCTAAAGAATTGATTCAGCTCAACGAAGATTCCATTTGGGCCGGGCCGCCCATCCCGAAGGTGAAAGAGAATGTAAGTAGCACGATTGATGAGGTTCGACAACTCCTCTTTGACGGGAAATACGAGGAAGCGCAGAGTAAACAACAGGCGACCATGGCGAAGCGCATTTCTCCTCGGAGCTATCAAACGATGGGGCAACTTCGATTTGACTTTGGTCCCATAAAAAAGGTAACTGCCTACCGCAGGTCCTTGGATCTTGATACCGCGATTGCGACGACTCGTTACACCATCGACGGAGTTAATTATACCCGCGAAGTCAGTGCAAGCCCGGTTGATGACATTATCTCTATCCGCATTGCAGCCGATAAAGCTGGATCCATTTCCTTTTCGACCCATGTTGAGCGCCAAGGTTATTTTAATACCCGAAATAAAGGAAACGATACTTTCATTGCTACTGGTCAAGCCTCACAAAAAGATAAACACCTGGGGGTGAAATTCGCTACGGTCTACAAGCTTATTGCTCAAGGTGGAACGACCCGTGCGAAAATGGGCGGATTTACGGTTTCGGGTGCTGACTCCGTGCTCATCTTAATTGCTGCGAAAACGGACTACAATCGCGATGACACGGCGAATCCCTTAAGCCATGATTTGGTGGCGCTCTGTGAAAGTAGTATTGCTGCTGCAAAGAAGAAAGGCTACAAAAGACTGAAATCTGACTCCATCGAAGCACATCAGGAAATGTTCCGCAGGGTTGAGTTAAACCTCGGAGAACCTAAACCCTGGTCAACTCTGGAACAACTGGAACGCTATAAGAAGGGTGAAAGTGACCCAGCTTTGGAAGCACTATATTTCCATTACGGCAGATACCTCTTGATCTGCTCGTCAAGACCAGGCAACTTGCCGGCCAACCTCCAGGGCCTTTGGTGTAAGGACCTTAAAGCAGCCTGGAACAGTGATTATCATATCAACATCAATCTCCAGATGAATTACTGGCTCGCCGAACCGGCCAACCTTTCCGAATGTCACCTGCCTTTCATGGGCTATCTTGAACGATTGGTACCCTCAGGGCAAAAGACCGCCAAGGACTTATACGGTTGCGGAGGATTCTTTGCGGGTCACACGTCCGATGTTTGGCATGGTACTGTTCCTTATGGGAAGGTGCAGTACGGTCAGTTCGTCGTCGGTGGTGCCTGGTGTACGCAGCACTTCATGGAACATTACCGCTTCACCGGAGATAAAAAATTCTTAAAGAACCGCGCTTTCCCCATTCTAAAAGAAGCCTCGCTATTCTTTCTGGATTGGCTGGTGGAAGATCCAAAAACTAAGAAACTGGTTTCCGGCCCCAGCACCTCCCCGGAGAACAGGTTTTTTGCCCCGGGGACAAAGACACTCTGCAACCTAACCATGGGTCCGAGCATGGATCAACAAATTATTTGGGAGGTATTCAGCAATACACTGGAAGCGGCGCAATTGCTAGGTATAGAAGATGATTTCACCCGTTCTGTTAAAAAGTCCCTCGATCAGCTGGCCCTGCCAAAGATCGCTTCGGATGGTCGCCTGATGGAATGGGCCGAAGAACTTGAGGAAGAGGAACCTGGTCACCGTCACATCTCCCACCTATATGGTCTGCATCCTGGTAACCAATATAATTTCTACGACAATCCTGAAATGGTGGCTGCTGCACGAAAAACTATCGACCACCGACTCGCAGGCGGAGGGGGTCATACCGGTTGGAGCCGGGCCTGGATTATCAACTTCTGGGCACGGTTTATGGATGCGGAAAAGGCCCATGAAAACATTAGCTTACTACTTAAGGAATCTACCTACAACAATCTCTTTGATGGACATCCTCCTTTCCAAATCGACGGCAACTTTGGTGGCGCCGCTGGAATTGCGGAAATGCTCCTGCAATCACACGCAGGACAAATCGACCTGCTCCCCGCCTTGCCCAAAGCATGGCCAAATGGCTCCGTCAAAGGGCTTTGTGCAAGAGGTGGATTTGAATTGGACCTGAAGTGGCAAAACGGAAAACTCACCTCGGCCACCCTGCACTCTAAATTGGGCCACCCCTGTACAGTTCGTTACGGCGAAAAGACTATTAAACTGTCGATTCCAGCGGGTAAAAGCACCGTTTTCGATGAGCATCTTATCAAAAAGAAACGCTAGGAAAGAAATAAGATAAGAGTCAATGAATCCGTCACTAAGGAGAAATAGATGATCAAACAATTTATACTCTTGAGCTTTGTAATGGCCCTGGGAATTTGGGCTGACGATGGTCTCAAAGTGGCGAATTTAAACTCGGTAAAGTGCGACAAAAAGGCTCTTAGCCAATTAGTCGTAAAACTGAAAGATGAGGAGTTCGGTAAAGTCTGCAGTCTCCTCATTGCCAAGGGAGATACTTTGCTCATTGAGGAGTATTTCGGAGATGCGAATAAAGATAAACTTCATCCAACAAGATCCCACACCAAGAGTATGACTTCCTATGTCGTCGGCAAGGCTATTGAACAGGGTAAAATAAAAAGCGTTAACGATCCTATTCTCAAATACCTGCCTGAAGTGGATGCGAGTAAATTACTTCCAGGTGTGGAAAGGATAACCATAAAAGATTGTCTTTCGATGAGCGCCGGGCTTCGTGGCAGTAAGAATAATAAACAGCCAAAGGGGCTCAAAAAAGATGAGCTTATTCCCTGGATTCTTGAGAACTGGACTGAAAAGCTGGTGACGGGAGAACGCAGATTTAGCTATTCCTACTCCGATCCGATAATCATAAGCCATGTTCTTTACAATGCCACCGGCAAGACGATTGAGGAAATGGCAGCGAAGCATTTCTTTAAGCCGATGGGTATCAAAAAACATAAATTCAGGACCTTTGGGAATGGCTTAACCAATCCGATTGATAATATGGAGCTGCGCTCGCGCGATCTACTCAAGCTCGGACTGCTGACACTGAACGGAGGAGTCTGGAACGGCAAGCAGCTTTTAAATAAATCCTATATCGACGAGGCCACTACTGCGCATGCGGTAGTCAATAAGAATGAATCATACGGTTACTTCTGGTGGGTCAATCGGATCAAAGTCAAAGGAAAAACCTATGAAGTGAAGACGGCCTTTGGCGCCGGTGGTCAAATGATCTACGTGATTCCTGAATTTGATATGGTCGTCGTATTTACTGCGGAAAAGGCCGATAAAAGAAAGCTTTTAGCCCTGCTGCAGGACACCATAGTTCCAGCATTTTTAGCTAATAAATAATGATGGGGGGGTAATGGTAGAGAACTTAAGGGGTTTCAAGCTTGTGTACAAGATTTTTAATTGGCCCGCGGGGGCTCCCCGCTCGCCGAAGGCATTTACATATGGGGCTCCGCCCCAAAACCCGACCAAGGGTACAAGTACCCTTGATAATCCCAACGCTAGTCGCTGCGCGCCCGCGCTTAATTTTAACCTTATATCTGCTTAAGTTCCCTACCATTAGGTGGGCTCCCCGCTCGCCGAAGGCATTTAAATATGGGGCTCCTCCCCAAAACCCGACCAAGGGTACAAGTACCCTTGATAATCCCAACGCTAAATTGAAACAGATACACACAAAATGAAACACACACTCACGCTCTCAGCCGTACTTACTTGTCTCTGCCTAGGCCTCTTCCCCTTGATCGGCTTGGCAGTAGAGAAAGAACGTCCGAACATCATTTTGATGATTGCTGACGACATGCCCATGAAAGACTGGGCGACATACGGCAATACCTTCGCCAAAACGCCCAATATAGATACCATGGCGCGACAAGGGCTAAGGTTCAACAACGCTTTCTGCGGCTCGCCGGTCTGCCATCCAGCAAGGTCGGTACTGCTAACAGGCCAGGAAATTTGGCGTTTACGGGATGCTGCACTTTTCGGTGGAACATTGCATGAAGACATCACGACCTATGTTGATCTGTTGAACAAGGCAGGCTACGACCTGGCCTATAGTGGCAAAGGATGGGGACCAGGCGCGCTGTCACCAGGCGGTAGGACTTCGCCTCCAACGGGAAGAAGGTCCAGTCTAGCTGCTGTCCTCAAGCAAGATAGCAAGCGACCCTTCTGTTTCTGGTGGGGAACAATATTGGGTCATCGAGAATTCAATTATCAACCGGATGGCCGCTCCCTAGACGCAATCACACTTCCGCCCTATATCCCGGATACACCGGCTGTGCGCAAGGACTATGCTGGATATTACCAGGAAGTAGAAGCCTTCGATACTGAGGTCGGCAAGGTGATACAGCAACTCGACAAAGCAGGTGTGGCTGATAACACCATCCTGATCATTACCTCTGATCATGGCATGCCTTGGCCTCGGGGTAAAGGGAGTCTCTACGACCTCGGCACCCGAGTACCACTAATTATCCGCTGGCCGGCGCGAATCAAGCCCGGCCGAGTCGTCAATGATTTCATCAGTTTTACCGATTTTGCCCCCACCTTTCTTGAAGCCGGTGACGTAAAT
Organism: Lentisphaera marina; assembly: GCF_028745505.1. Classification (GTDB taxonomy): domain Bacteria; phylum Verrucomicrobiota; class Lentisphaeria; order Lentisphaerales; family Lentisphaeraceae; genus Lentisphaera; species Lentisphaera marina. Next base: position 2,315,660 of record NZ_JAQZZL010000001.1, read on the forward strand.
GTACCAACTCAAATGACGGGTAAGAGCCTGATGACTATTCTCGAATCCCCAAAGAGCGGGACAATCGAAGCAAAACGTGACCGAGCGCACCTAGGCCTCGAAGCGCATCCCACAACAGGACCTTATACCTGGTGGCTCGGTTACATGTCGTGTCGTGCCATCCGCACAGCTGAATTCCTCTATATTCGCAACTACCCTCGCGACGGGCACACAGGCTGGAAACCGACACAAGCAGGTCCGATTGTAGACATCATGCAGAAACAGATGGCAACAGATGAAACAGCCAAACAGCATTACAATTTATGCTTCGGAATTCGCCCGGAAGAAGAGCTGTATGACATCAAGGCCGACCCTCACCAAGTGAAGAACCTAGCCGCAGACCCTCGCTTCTACGAAACTAAACAAAAGCTCAGTGCAGCCCTCAGCGAGCATATGAAGCTCACTGGTGATCCGCGAGCAAGCGACGATGGTGATATCTTCAAGCACTACCCCGTCTGGTGTTCAGGAGGAGGACGCAAAATGGGTGGCTACAATAGCGCCGGAGTGCTGGAGGTATTTCCCGAGGCAGAATATGCTGACTGGATTAAGAAAAATTTCCCTCTAAAGAAGGAGATAAAAAGCACTTACTAAAAACAGTTTATCGACCGCCGAAGTAGACGGTCGAGCGAATAGCTGGCGCGTATCGTAGGTTCTGACCTTAGGTCTTAATTAGTAGTACATTGTTGCCTACGTAGCAATGCCTAAATCATTCTTAATTATCAATTAAAATCTGCCCAACTGTAAAGAAATAAGTTCAGGTCTCCGTGATTATACACATCTCAGGTTCTCAATACTGATATTCCACAGAAATATGTGAATTGATTTAATGCTGATAAGGTGGAAAGCGATATGTATAATTTCGAAATTTTAAGATAAGGATATTAATGATGAAAAAAAAGTTAAAAAAATGTTAACGATTTGACCATCGATGGCAGCGGGGCAACGATTCTCTATAATAAAAACAAAAACGAAGCAGAGAATCCACCTAACAAGAAATAGTATTTCTTGCCGGTGGTTCTTGGCGTTCGACATAAAGAAGGAACTGGAAATAAACATATGAAAACATCAAACACAAACCGCCTCATGGGCCTTATTTTATGCGGTATTGCTTTTTGGAGCACCGCACTCATTGCGAATGCGAACGACGAGCAGCCAGGCAAACTTATTATGCTCTGGCCCAAAGATGTCGCGAGTCCGGATCCCAAAGGCATGGGAACGATGAAGCCGGGTCGAAAAGGCTCCCTCCGTCTCACTGATATCACTCAACCTTACTTGCGCTTCTTCCCAGCTCCTGCCGGGAAGAAGCCTCGCCCCGTGGTCATTGTAAGCCCGGGAGGAGGCTACATGCATATTGGTAGCAACGCGGGGAGGTACCAGATCGCCAAATGGTACAATGATCACGGAATCTCCGCCTTTGTCCTGCATTACCGAATTCCCAAGCATCGCAATCGTGCCTATCAGGATATTCAGCGAGCGGTCCGGATTGTCCGCTCGCGAGCTGCTGAGTGGAACATCGACCCAGAGCGGATAGGAGTCATGGGTACCTCTGCGGGCGGGCACCTCTCGGCCTGGGTCAGTACCGGTTATGATACTCCAAGCTATAAGGCCGTCGATGAGCTGGACGGAGCCAGCTGTAAACCGAACTTCACGGTCTTGCTTTGCCCGGCCTACTTGAACAAGGGGAAGGCACTAGCTAAGGAGTTTACGGTTACCGATAAACTCAGCCCCACTATAATTATAACATGCAAAGACGACGGCTTTTTTATAGGTAGTGAAGTTTACGCCAAGGCTCTGGAAGAAGCCGGCGCCTCCGTTCGCACCCACTTTTTTAAGAAAGGCGGTCACGGTATCAATCTTAACTCGAAACATCACCCGCTTTCCACCTGGCCAGATCTTTATCTGCAATGGTTGAGAGACATCAAGATTATTGAATAAGGAGCCGAAGCAGAGAATGCACCTGACAAGAAATAGCATTTCTTGCCGGTGATTCTTAGCCTTAGCCAATAGTGAAAAATAAAGAAATATCTATATTGTCAAGGCTCACCTGTGAGTCCGCTAAAATGTAGCCTGCCCCGTGAGGGGCATGAAAATGGGTTCGGAATTAAGCCAGGACCAAACTTGGGTCCGACACTCTATGCCGGACTCACATCCGCGAGGTATTGCCATACGGGCGGATAAAACCTGTTATCCCGTACGTGTGGCTGCACCTCACGCTATTGTCTATCGGTGCTCTGCACCTGAAAAAGTGTTTTTTACACAGTCTCTTTAGCGTGCGTATTTGCTGACTCCGCAGTTTGAATACCGATTGAAATCAGCACTTGCCAAATTAATGGCCCTTGGCAAATCGATGCCCTTTTCTTTGTCGCGTCGGACTTTCCAACCAAGATTCTTTTCGCGATCGACTTCGAACATCGGGTAAGCACTATTAAAATCTGCCCAACTGTAAAGAACTCACTTTAGGTCTCCGTGTCTAATGACTACAGTTATTATAAATACCAATAGCAGGCACATTCCTGCCATAGCTTAACTAAGACATTAAACAACACAAACATATCTGAATTTAGGATAATTATGAAAAAGAACACTTTCACATTAATGATTAAAGCAAAAGGTTTTAAAAAGGCACAGATGACAAAAATAATCGCCATCTTATTATTCCTAACATGCAGTATTTTTGCGGCAGAAACAGATAAGCTCAATGTCATTGTGATCATGGCCGATGATTTGGGCTACGCGGATTTATCCTGCACAGGCTTGGCTGATGATGTGCAGACCCCCAATATTGATCGCATTGCCAAAAAGGGGATTCGCTTTACTAATGCCTATGCGACATCTCCCATATGCAATGCTTCGAGAATTGGCATAGCAACAGGTGCTTACCAGCAACGTCAGGGGATGTACTGGTATCAAGGCAAGGGACTTCATGACCCCAAGTTTAACACCATAGGTGAATCTCTAAAAGAAAATGCTTATAAGACGGGCTATGTGGGGAAATTTCATCACGGCCGTAGTGATCAACCCAAGCATAGAGGGTTTCCACTCAATCATGGTTACGATAGCTTTTATGGTTTTTCGGGTGGCACTAAGCACTATTTAATACACAACAAGGCTAGTGAAAAAAAGATTTACCGTGCCGGTCCCATGTATGTTCAGGACAAGCATGTAGATGTGGAAGGTTTTACGACTGAGCTCTTTGGTGAACAAGGCCGGGATTTTGTGCGTAAGCATAAGGATGAGCCCTTCCACCTTTTTCTCTCATTTAATGCGGTTCATCATTACATCAACCAACTACCCAAGTCCTACCTAAAGGAAAAAAATCTAAAACCAATCCCTGATTTTAAAAATACTAACAAAGATAAATTTAAATGGCGTGAAGAATTTGATTTCCCGAATCATCCACAAGGCCGTCAATATTATCTTGGTCATCTCTATTATTTGGATCGTGAAATCGGCTTGCTTTTAGATGAATTGGAGACCCTTAAAATTGCCGACAAAACCATTATTATTTTTATTGGAGATAATGGTGGTTGTCTCCCCTTATATGCCAATAATGGGGTATTGAAAGGTGGCAAGCGTACTAGTTTTGAAGGTGGCCTGCGTGTTCCAATGATTATTTCACATCCTGATATCAAGACAGCTAATAGAGTATCCCATGCAATGGTTAGCGCTTTAGACCTGCATCCAACGATTTGTGCCATGACTGGTAGTGAAATTCCAAAGAATGTCGATGGCATCAACTTAAGCCCCATGTTTAACGGAGAACAGTTAGATACTGAGCGTCGTGCCCTCTATTGGGATACACCTTACCAAAAGGCAATCCGCAAAGGGAAATGGAAGCTCTTAATCAATGAGAGAGATCCAAACTCCGGCAGGCCTGGCATCCAAAAAGTTGAATTTCTGAAAGGCACCTTCTTATACGATTTGGAAGAAGATCCGGGAGAAAGTAAAGATCTTAGTTCTGGGTACCCTGAAATAAAACAAGACTTATTAAAAGACCTGCAAAAATGGCAGGCTGAAGTCAAGAAATCTCAAAAATAATTGAAGGAAATTTATGTTCAAGAAAAACCCTCAGCAACAAACTAAAAATACTTTAAAGACCTTTGCCAAGTCCTGCCTTTTCCTATTTCCTATAAGGGGTCAGACCTAGGCTGTTAAAACTCTGAGGAGGAGATGGATTTAAATTACTGACTAAAATGGCTAAGAAATAATAAAGAAGAAATGAGAACTATGAAAAAGAGTATTTTAAAACCACTGTTAAGTCTTTATATCTGCTTCATCCCATTTTGCCTATCTCTTGGTTTCGCAGCAGAGACAAAGCCGAATGTCTTAATGCTGGTTATAGACGATCTAAACGACTGGATTGGCCCACTTAAAGGCCATCCTCAGGTGAAAACCCCGGCAATTGACTCCTTAGCAGCACGCGGCATGAATTTCACTAATGCGCATTGTCAGACGCCACTTTGCAACCCTTCAAGAACCAGCTTCATGACCGGGCTCAGGCCTTCTTCAAGCGGAGTCTATGGTTTGCGCCCCTGGTTTAGGAATGTGAAAGAATTAAAAGACTATGTCACTCTACCGCAATATTTTTCTAAAGCCGAATATACCACTTATACCATTGGTAAGATCTATCATGCCAAAGTCTCTATAAAAGATGAGTTTGACCATGTAGGTAAAGCTAAAAAAGCTTTGCGCGCCAAAACAAAGCACGTTAAGACTCCCCGTGGGGGCAATGGCATGGACTGGGGTTTATATCCCTATAAAGATTCAGACCATAAGGATTGGAAGACTGCCGACTGGGCGATCAAGACACTCAACAGTAAACCGAAAGGGCCATTCTTTATGAGTGTTGGCTTTTCACTTCCGCATGTACCTTTACGCGTAACTCAGAAGTGGCTGGATTTATACCCGCTAGATCAGGTTCAATTGCCGGCAATGATTAAAAATGACCGTGAAGATACGCCAAGGTTCAGTTGGTACCTTCATTGGAAACTGCCTGAACCAAGACAGAAATTCCTTATAGAGAGCAATGAACAACATAAAATTGTTCAAGCTTATCTTGGCAGCGTCAGTTATATGGATCATCAAGTTGGCCGAGTTTTAAATGCTCTTAAGAAAAATGGTTATTTAGAAAACACCATTGTCGTACTTTTCTCAGATCACGGTTATCACTTGGGCGAGAAAGAGATTACCGGGAAGAATACACTTTGGGAACAGTCAACTCGAGTCCCTTTAATTTTTGCTGGTCCCGGTATTAATAAAGGAGAATGCCAAGAGCCCGTTGAGCTCCTGGATATTTATCCGACTTTAGCTGAAGCTGCAGGACTTAATAAACCATCCGCTTTGGAAGGTTTAAGTTTAATGGCCCAAATCAACAATCCTTCTACCGAAAGAGAGCGTCCGGCTATAACTACTCACAATCACGACAACCATAGTATTCGCACAAAGCAATGGCGTTTTATTCAATATGCAGATGGCTCAAGAGAACTCTACAATATGCAAAAAGACCCCAATGAATTTACAAACCTGGCCAAACTGCCCGAATATGCACCAGTAATCAAAGAACACCTTAAATGGATTCCAAAGATTAACCGTAAGCCAGTCGAAGGAAGTTCTCATCGGCTCCTGACCTATGAAAATGGCATTCTTCACTGGGAAGGTGAAGAAATAAAAAAGGGTGCAGAAATCCCAGAATAACTTAAGGCTTATGTGAAGTGAAATCCTCAAAATCATTACTCGAGTCTTTCCAATTTGACTGATATTCAGGTTTATGTTTATATAGCTTAATAAACAACATAGGATCAATATGATACGATTACTTCTTATTTCTTTAATGACCGCCTTGCTTTCCTTCAGCACAACGGCAAGTCCGCTAAAAGCTGATATTAATTGGCAGAAGTTCCTCGCCAATCAAGACCCCGTCTGGGAACAAATGCCCAGGAAGTGGTACGAAGCCCCCGTTCTGGGTAATGGCCGCCTCGGCACTTTGATCCGACAGACAGGAGCACAGACAGTCCGCTGGGATGCCGGAAGCTCCGAAGTTGTCGACCACAGACAGAATGACAACAAAAGTGTGCGCAGCCCGGAAGTTCTCAATCGCGGTCGCCTCTTCATCGGTCACTTCATACTCAAAACCAGCGGCACCATCAAATCCGGCAATATTCACCTCGACCTCTACAATGCCGAAGCACGCGGTACCATCACCACCGATAAAGGCTCCATTGCCTGGCGTACATTCGTACATGCCGAGGACATGTGCTACCTAGTTGAGCTCACACCTTCCGCCGGGGAAAAAGGCTGCACTTTCAACTTTGTCCCCGAAAAGGCCATCAGCCCGCGCGTTTTGAAAAAGCGCATAAAAAGCTACAAGCATAACCCCGACCCCGTGTCCGCTCAGCAGGGCGACATCAACTACTGCGAACATAAGCTTCTGGCCGGCGGTAAAACCACCACCGCCTGGAAGCAGGAAAAGTCTGAGAATACACGGCGTTTCTACATCACTATTCAGCACAATTACCCACAGTCCAACTCCACTGAACTGGCTATTGCCGAACTGGAAAAATGCAGCAACAGCAATTTAAGTGAATGGACTCAGCAGCACCGTGATTGGTGGCATAGTTATTATCCTCAGAGTTTTATCACTCTACCGGACAGCAACTGGGAAAGCTTCTACTGGATTCAAATGTACAAGCTGGCGTCGGCCACACGTGCTGACAGGGATATCATCGACAATCAGGGCCCCTGGCTGCAGCCCACCGCCTGGAACTCCATCTGGTGGAACCTCAACGTTCAGCTCAGTTATTCTCAAGTGGCAACAGCCAATCGCCTCGAACTGGGCGAATGCCTCAATAATCATTTTCGTAAAAACTTTAATAACCTCATATTGAGCGTCGATAAAAAATACCAACACGACTCTGCCGCTCTTTCCCGTCACACCTCCCCTACTCTCTTAGGTCTGGCTGGAGAACCCGGCAACAGAGCTCAGATGCCGCGAGATATTGGTTCTGAAGTTGGTAATCTACCGTGGATGTGCCACATATTGTACAACTTTTACCTGCACAGCCAAAATGAAAAAGATCTCACCGAATTGGTATATCCTTTACTCAAGCGCTCTATAAACTACTACCGCCATTTTCTCTTCACTGGTAAAGATGGTAAATTACACCTGCCGGAAACCCACTCTCCGGAGTACGGCAACAGCGCCGATTGCAACTTCGACCTGGCGATGATCCGCTGGGGCTGTAAAACACTAATTGAAATTAACAGACAGCAAAAACTCAACGATCCGCTGCTGAAGGAATGGCAAAACATTCTCGACAAACTGACGCCATATGTTATCGGTAATGATGGTTTTAAAATCGGCAAAAACGAGCCTTTCAAAAAGAGTCACCGTCACTGGTCACACATGATCTGTGTCTACCCTTTCCACGATGTCACTCCGGAAAGTGGCGACAGCAAACTCATCGCCAAATCCCTTGATCACTGGCACAGTTTTAAGGGAGCTCTCGAGGGTTATTCTTTCACCGGTGGCGGTTCCATTGCAGCACTGCTGGGTGACGGTAATCGCAGTCTCGAACTGCTCAATGGCCTCAAAGGATATTTACAGGCGGGAACCATGTACAAAGAAGTCGGCGGTCCGGTTATGGAGACTCCACTGCACGGCAGTCAGGTACTGCAGGAGATGTTACTGCAATGCCGCCACGGCAAAATCCTCGTCTTCCCGGCCGTACCGGATAAATGGCAGGATGCCTCTTTCCACAACTTTAGAGCCGCGGGAGCATTCCTCATCAGTGCTCAGCGTCAAAATGGCCGTAATCAATGGGTACGCATCAAAAGCCTTAAGGGTAAAAAATGCCTTATCAAAGTAAATATCGGTGAAACATTTAAAGCCACCAATGGAGTGAAAATCAGCCCCTTGGCCCATGGCTATTGTGAAGTACACCTCGAAGAGGGACAGGAAACTGTGCTCTACACAGGTGCAGAAAGAGAATTTAGCATCAAGCCCATTGCCAATAAAGAGGCGAACCCCTTTGGTATCAAAAAGGGCGGCAAACTGATTTTCAGATAGCGCTTTATTTTCAGATTTGCAGTTTATCTTATGAAGATACTTAAACTGCGAATCTGGAAAGGTGACACTACAAGTTTTTTTTCCAAATAAAAACTCGATTAGGTATAATAGAGGGCATGATGCTTCGCATACGAGAGGGGATCCTCCCCCTCGAGCTCCCCTAGCAAGGAATTGCCATTCCTTGACCAGGCGACTAAGGGGCTTTGCCCCTTGTAATGGTCAATCGTAAATAAAAATATTAAAGTTAGTAAAAATAATGAACTTACTACCGTAACAGGTGAACTTAGGGAAAGGTCATTAAAAATCATCCTCAAAGACGGAGTCGTACTTTCCATAGAATCTGTAAGTGATCCCAAAAAACTAGCAAGGAATATGCTAGATTATACAGAAGATGACATAATAGAAATGTTGAAAGCGGATAATAAAGAAGTCACACCAAAAACGATCTCTGAACAAAAAAAGCCCGCAGACCTGTAAAGAAATAAGTTCAGCTCTCCGTGTTTACTATATAATAGCATGCAAACTATACAGGGATATGATATATGAAGAATGTTTTTTTGATACTTTTATCTTTTTTAAGTATTATTCAGGCTGAAACAAAAGATGATTTTTCTTCTATGAAAGCTAAAAACTGGCAGGAAGTTTTTTCTGATAAAATGAGCGGAACAGAGTGGAAAGAGAAGTGGTTTCTTGACGGTATTCATGCCAAAGTGAGTAATTCAAAAGAAGCTCTGCAAATCGACACTTCAAAAGGCTTTGCCGTTCTCTGGACTAAGAAAGAGTTTAAAGGCGATTTACGCATAGAATATGATTTCAAATGTTTAGACAGCGACAATAAAAAAGGCGTCAACATAATATACATTCAGGCAATTGATAATAGCAATCACTTTCTAATTGAATAGGCTGATAGGAATGAGAAGGAAAATACATGAAATACATAATACTCACATCAATTTTATTTAGTTATTTTTTACCTGCGGCGCAGATAAAATGAGAATTACTAAATTCATAATTGTAGTCTTGTTCTTACAGGTATTTATTGGCTGCGCAAATCAGGCACATCAGCAAGCTGAGGGTGCATCCGACAAAGTCACCTTGAGTAGAGCAGTCGAACACCCTTTGATCCATGAAGGCCTTTTGACCAATCCCTCAGAAGGCCTGGTATTTGGTAATGGCGATCTGGCAGCCAGCGTGCAAATCTTTTCCAATGAGCTCAAATTGAATCTCGGCAAGAACGATGTCTGGGATACACGTTATAGCAGTCCTGATAAAACAGTGGACCTGGCAGTGACGCAGGATGAACTGATTGCCTATGTAAAAAAACATGGTGCCGTATCAGATAAGCTCTTGAACAAGCAAAAGAAAAAAGGCGGCCCTGTATTTCTTTCACCACTTCGGGTCGGGACAATTCGTATCGTTCATCCTGGGTGGTCGGAGGTTAAGGTTCACTCGAAAGTCAGGATCGACACGGGAACCTTTGAGACAGAATACCATTTCCCCAGCGGTATCTTGCGTTTCACCGCGTTTATCCATCGCGAAAAGAACCTCGTCATGCTGCGTGCCTCTGCGGAAGGACAAGTCCCCTGGTTCACTATAATCCTTGAACGGGAGCCTGATATAAATAATGGCGACCTGCCGCCACTTCAGGTGAAAAATGACTCTAAACTCTTTCGTGGTACACTTTCACAGACGGTCCCGGGTCTGTATGAAACAGCCCCCTTCACCTGGCATATGGCTGCATCTTTTCCTGGCAAAAATCAGCTTGCATCAGTTTCCCGCGACAAAGAAGTCCTTAGTGAAGGCTCCTTTTTGAGTAAAATTCAGCGAGTCGCTTGGTCGCTGAGACAGAACTTTGCACTGCGCGACGGAACTTCAATTAACTTTGCGTTAGGTGTAACTACTGACACAGACGGCTCCACGCCAGCGTTAGACCGCGCCCGTAAACTGGCTGGTAATGCGGGAGTTGATCGATTTGAACAGGAACTGGCTGCCCACACCGCAGCCTGGAAATCTTTTTGGGATGCTTCGGCGATCAGCATTGAGGACCAAGAACTCGAAGCGCTCTGGTATCGTGGTCTTTTCTCCTATGCCTGCCACCTCAGCCCCGGAGCTCAGGCCCCTGGTTTAAATGCGAATATTCCAATTTCAGACCGCTCCCCCTATAAGGGTAAGTATACATGGAATCACAATGTTCAAAAATGGTTTTTTCCTGCTTTGTCCGCCAATCACCCTGAGTGGTACGATGTACTTGCTGATTTAATTGAAGAGCAAACACCGACCTTTAAACATTTAGCCAAAACGATCTTTGGTCTGGAAGGAGTTTATGTGGATCTCTCCGGGAGGCCCCGCCCCATCCCCGAACGCGCCACAAGTCAACCGGTTGTGGGGCGGGCTCTCAGTCATACGGGTTGGCTGGCAAGCATGCTGTTCGATCACTACAGTTTTACCGGTGACACCGACTGGTTGAAAACCCGGGCCTATCCTTTCTTGCGTGAAACGGCCAATTTCTATGCGGCATACCTCGAAAAATACCAGGGCGAAGATCTGGCCATATACCCCTCGCTTAGGCTTGAAGACCTCTGGAGCACAAAGAGAAATCAAAGTTGGGGAAAGAACTTTTTAGGCAATAAAAACAATTCCGTTGACCTGATGATGTTTCGTAAAGCTTTCAAAGATGCGATCGCAGCCGCTGAAATCCTCGGAGCCGACTCTGCCCAACGCGAGCGTTGGTCGCGCTACCTCAAGCGTGTTCCCGAGATCGAATATGGCTGGCGAAACGGTCAGGCCTGGTACGCTATCTGCAAAGACTGGGAAAAGGCTTGGCCCAACTTCGAAGAATACCTGGAACACCTGCGGCATTCTCGCTGGGGCTGTCAGGCTTGGCCCGTCTTCCCAGGTGACTATATTGATGGTGATGAAGAAGGTGGCTTGGCAGCAGTTCTTCGCGACCTTGTAGCTGACGTGGACCTGCTCGACTTAAGGCCTCACACAACTGTACTCGGAACCTTTCACGGCGAAGCAACCGTTATGCCTTTTATTCGATTGGGAATGATGGATAAATTCGATGATATCCGCAGCCTGATGCTCGCCCATCAATATCCCGCCGGGCAATTCAGTCCATGGCGCGCAAGTAGCGGTCAGTCAGTCCTGCTTCCCCGTCTTGATCAGTGGCGTCTTGTGGAAAATCAATACATGCAGATTCTCGGTGTATCAGAGATGCTTCTTCAGAGTCAAAGCGGCATTCTGCGTCTCTTCCCTTATTGGCCCGAAGACAAGGCTGCTGCTTTCCATGATCTCAGAGCCCGAGGAGCTTTTCTTGTGTCTGCCGAACGCGCTCCAGGGACGAAAATTCGAGCCACGATTTACAGCCTCCGCGGTAACACATGTCGACTGCGGTGGAATCAACCGGGTACGCCCACTATTTCGCACAAAGGAGAAGCTGTGCCATTTGCCCTTGAAGGACGGGATGTCATTTTCGAGACTGAGCCAGATGCCAATTATCACTTAGAAGAGAAGTGATAATTTTATAACTACATAGATGAACATCGAGGACAAACCTACAGCAAAGGCCTTTCTATTTGACGAAGGATTACAAGAAGGTGCTAGTGTGGAAATACATGGTATATCTATCTAGGAAAGTATATAAAAAAGTAAGCTTATTATGAAGTATTTTCTATTGTTAATAATTTCGCTCTCTGTAGCGCCTCTTGCTAAAGAGCCAAAGACCTTTGTCAAAAAATCTTTATATCAGGGGTTTATCGAAAAGGATTTTCCTTTTATCAACTCTGCACTTGATCTTGGGAAAGCACCTGTAGGTTTTCCCCAGAACAATTACACCCCGCGTGGTGTTTTCATTCAACTCGCTGAAGGCACCTGGGCCTGCTTTGATCGTGATCTTTTGCGTGTTTCAGCGATTTGGCATGGGGGTGATTTTGAGATGAATACCATGGCACAGGTTTCTTATCCAGGGACTGGTAGTAAAAGTAAATCTTTTCCTAAAATCAAGGGTACTTTGGATTTTGCCACGGGCGTTTATCCGGGTTTTTCTTTAAACAAAACTTTCAAAGATCCTCGTAAAAAGCCCCTTGGCCCCCTGCCCTTGGAACAATGCAGCTGGAAGGGTATAAGACTCACAGGTAAGGAAACTGTCTTGTCCTACTCAATCGCCGGAGTCGATATTCAGGAACAAATAATTTTAATAAAAAAATCTGTTTATTCACGAAAACTACAATTCAAAGCAATTAAACCGATTTCCTTTGTTTTATTCCAGAAAAAAGGTTTAAAACTATTATCGAAATCCAGCAATACGCTCAAACTTAAAGACGCTAAAGGCACCATCACTGTCCATGCCGACAATGCAGATCTTGAAGTGAACAAAGCTGGGCAGGTTTTGCTAACAGCCAATAGCAGTTTTGAAGTTCGTTTCAGTAGAGACAGCTCTGCTTTGAAAGCTTCTTTACAAGCAGCTCAGGCATTAGTAGGGACTCATAAACCGCAAGTACGATGGCCGCAAAGCTTAACCACTACAGCCATTCTTTCATCGGCCAAAGATGACTACCTCGTCGATGAAATTAAACTGCCATTGTCAAACCCCTGGCGCCGTTCCATTCGTTTGGCGGCCATAGACTTTTTTAAGGACGGCCGTGCTGCAGCGCTTACTTTCGATGGTGATGTCTGGTTAATTAACGGTTTACAAGGCGACCTCAATACTATCACCTGGAAACGCTTTGCCTCAGGAATTTACGCTCCGCTTTCTCTCAAAATTTACAAAGAAGAAATTTATGTATTTGGTCGCGACCAAATCACTCGTTTACACGACTCCAACAAAGATGACGAAGCGGACTTTTACGAAAATTATTCAACGGCCTTCATACAATCAATGAACACCAGGGATTTCGCCATGGATATAGTCTTCGCTAATAATGGAGATATTTTTATTTCTAAAGGCGGTATTCAAAACTATGGCGGCAAGATTGCCAATCTGGATTTTTACGAATCAGTTCAGGCTGGTTCAGTCATGCGAATTTTTAACAAGGGCCGTTCCTGTGAAGTTTTTGCCGATGGTTTTCGCGAACCCTTCCTGGGCTATAACCCGCGTTCAGGGAAATTATTGGCGACAGACCAACAGGGGCATTATGTCCCCGCGACGCCAATTCTCGCGGTAGAGAAAGGAGCAAGCTACGGACATGCACCCACAAACTATCGCAACCAGAAAACCCGGGAGCCCATGATATGGATACCCCACAACATAGATAATTCGGCTTCCGGAATGACTTACATGAATACGTCAAAAATGGGTGTATTAAACCAGAAAATGGTCTTGCATTCCTATGGTAAGATGTCTTCCTTTTTGGTTTATGAAGGCAATGGTTTTGGTGGTATATCACCTCTGCAGGGCATTTCCAAGTTCCCGCTCTTAAAAGGTGCTGTCAATCCGATTGACGGGCAATTGTATGTGACTGGTTTTAAAATATACAGCAGTCAGTCACAGGATCTTTCCGGACTTACGAGACTGCGTTATAGTTGTAAGCCCACATCAAACCCAAGTCATGTGGATGTGTTTAAAGAAGGCGTACTTTTAAGCTTTGATTCAAAAATCATAAAAAGTGAATTGGAGAACTTAGATAATTATACCATTCGCCGCTGGAATTACCGGCGTTCTGAAAAGTATGGCTCGGGTCATTATCGTCTTGACTGCAAGCCCGGAGAAGAGCACCTGAAAGCTCTTAAAGCCATTGCCTCCAAAGACTGTAGATCAGTATTTCTTGCCATACCGGGCATGGAACTTGTCGAGCAAATGGCTGTAGAGTATCAACTTAAAGGGGAAAATGATGAAAAAAAGAATGCCGTTTATTTTTCCGTGAGTAATTTTAAAGACTTAGCTGAGGGACAATTTGCTTATGCAATGACTCAGAAACTAAACTTGGAAAAAGCTATAGAAGATAAGGGCCAAGTACTTACAGCTAGCGTAGCTTTAGGCAAGACTCTGCTTAATAAGCATGCCTGTATCGCCTGCCACTCGCTGGATGGCTCTAAACTTGGCAAAATTGGTCCCACATTCAAAGGCCTTTACGCTTCGCAACGTCACTTTAATAAAGCGCCTTCACAAAAAGCTGACGAAGCTTTCATTAAAGAATCCCTAATTGCACCAAATAAAAAAATCGCTAAAGCTTATCAAGTAGCTATGGGCAGTTATGCCGGAAAGCTAACTGATGTCGAGCTTGACTCGATCATTATGTTCTTAAAAACGATAGGCAAAAAGGAAAGTAAAGATGAATAAAATCTATATACACCTGTTATTACTGTGCTTTTTAAGCTTGGCCTGTACTGCAAACTCCCAGCAAGGAAAGCTGCAATTGAAAGATGGCAAGCGGCCACTTTTAACTTACAATGCCGAATATGTAAGTTCTCCCTTTCCTGAAAAACCTTTTTATGGGCGCAGTGGGTACATTCATCCACTTTACAGCCCGTCCGGAAAAATAATCACAGGAGAATTCCCTAAAAGTCACCCCCATCAGCATGCCTTAATGTTCGCCTGGACAAGTGCCGTTATTGAAGGGCGCAAAGTGGATTTCTGGAACAGTCCTAAAAAGCAAGGGAGGATTGAACATGTGGAGACGATCTCGGCAAGCTTGGATAAAATACTGGTTAAACTTCGACATATTGATCTGAGTGCTGGAAAAGAAACGCCCGTTATCAATGAAACCTGGGAGATAACTCTTATCCCCCACAAAGAGCTCAATATTTTCGATCTCAAGTCGACTCAAAACTGTATCAGTCAAACACCTGTAAAGATTAGCAAATACCATTATGGCGGCATGTGCATTCGCGCTACTGACGCCTGGGTTAACAAGGTAAATATTAGTACTGATCAAGGCCTTAATCGCAAGGCAGCGAACAACTCACGCCCCAAGTGGATCGCCATGTCAGGTGAAATAGATGGCTCCATGTGCGGCGTCGCTGCCATGAGTCACCCTTCAAATTTTCGTTCTCCGCAAGCGGTAAGAGTTCACCCCAATAAACCCTATGTTTGCTTTGCACCGATGATTCTTGGCGACTTCGAAATTAAAAAAGGCCAGGCATATATCTCGACTTACCGCTTTGTCACTTTTGACGAAAAACTAAATAAAAAACAGCTAGATATCATCTATAAAGACTTTATTAGTAAGTACTAATACTAGAGAAGCAAACCACGCCACTCCGTGTCTAATTTTAACTTTATATATGCAAATAAAATAATAAATACTAAATTCATAATTGTCGCCTTATTCTTACAGATATTTGCGGGCTACGCAAATGAGGCACACCAGCTAGCTGAGTCAGATGCCGTATATCTCTTAGAAGAGAAGTGATGAATATATCAAATTTATGTACAGAAACATAAACATGACTCCGTGTATAATAAAAACGATATGATTCAGATCTAAATTTATAAAAGTTAAGCCAGGCCCCTATCTTAAAGGAAAAAAATATGATAAATCGAAATTTTTTATTAAGGGCAGTTTTCATGACTGTAGGACTAATTGGCTCCAGTTATGCAGCAGAAAAGGCCGGCAGTGAGAAGCCAAATTTTGTCTTTTTTATTGCCGATGACGTATCGCAGATGGACTTCGGCTGCTATGGCCATCCAACGATAAAAACGCCTCATATAGATGGCTTGGCAGCCAAGGGTATGCGCTTTGACAATGCCTACCTGACTACCAGCAGCTGCAGCCCCAGCCGTTGCAGTATTATTACCGGTCGTTACCCCCATAACACGGGTGCTCCGGAATTACATGTTAAGTTACCCGCCAAGCAAATCCGCTTTCCAGAACTCTTGCGAGAAGCGGGGTACTACACCGTACTTTCCGGTAAGAATCATATGTTTGGCAATAAAGATCGAGCCTTTGATAAAATTACCAAGGGAAAGGACCCGGGTTGCACTGAGTATTGGCTCAAGCACCTGCAAGAACGCCCAAAAGATAAGCCATTCTTCTTCTGGTTTTCTTCGATTGATGCCCATCGTCCCTGGCAGAAAAGTAAACATCTTCGGAGTTACAGCCCGGAAGAAGTGATTGTTCCTCCTTATTTGGTCGATACAAAAGTTACCCGGGAAGACCTTGCCAGTTATTACCACGAAGTCAGTCGTTATGATCACGACATCGGTTTGGTGACGGCCGAACTCAAAAAGCAAGGCGTTCTGGATAATACCGTGATCATCATTGCCGCCGATAATGGCCGCCCCTTTCCACGTGATAAATCACGCTTGTATGACAGTGGGATTAAAACCCCTTGGATCATCCATTACCCTCCTATGATCAAGCAGGCGGCCGTATCGAAAAGTCTTTTAAGTGTTATCGACCTTAGTGCAACATGTCTCGAACTTGCGGGCATCGCAAAGCCTGATTCTATTCAAGGACAAAGTTTTATTCCCATACTGAAAAACCCCCAGGAGCAGATTCGCGACATGGTGTTTGCCGAACATAATTGGCACGTGTATAAAAACCATGAACGTATGGTGCGATTCGGAGATTTTGTTTACATAAAGAATAATTATCCAAATCAAGCCAACCTCTGCTACGAATCGGATACCAAGTACCCCGCCGGAAAAGAACTGTGGGAAGCCCATCTAGCGGTCAAAACGACAGCTCAGCAAGAGCAGATCTTTGCTAATCCCTGCCCCGAAGAAGAGCTTTTTAAGTTAAGTAAGGACCCAAATCAATTGACCAATCTGGCGGGGAATATTGAATATGCTCAACAGCTTAAAAAGGCACGCCAATTACTGGCAGACTGGACAGAGAAAACCGGTGACAGCATTCCGGCCAAGCCGACTCCCAATCGCCATGCTCCGCCGCGCGTCGAAAATGGAAAAATCATTTCTAATGGCAAGTACAAAGTCAGGAACCCACATGGCGAAATGCCCGGTGCATCCAATAATGCTAAGACAATTAATCATCCAGGACCTCTTTGGATGAAGCCAAAGTGAAGCAAGCCATGAACTCAAATAACTTAAGTTGATATCAAATTATTAAGGAAACAATGCTATGAACATATTCAAATTTATTATTTTAAGTATTATTGTTACAAGTCTATCATACGCTGGTGAGGTATCAGAGAGTCAGCAATCATGGTATAAAAAATACAAGGAACAGAAGAATGTTCCTGACCCTGCTAAGCAGCTGCTTAATACGGATAAAGAACCGAATCTGACAGATGGTTTTACTGAACTTTATAATGGCAAAGACCTAAGCGGCTGGCTTACTAAAGGCGGTACCTGTAAGTTTGAAGCAAAAGGTGATATGATTGTCGGAACCTGTGTAAAAGGCTCTCCAGGCACTTACCTTTCAACAGCAAAAGACTATGATGACTTTATCTTTACCTGTGAGCTGAAATGGATTGTTGAGAGTAATAGTGGTGTGATGTTTAGGGCTAAAGCGAAAAAGGGTAAAAAGGGAAGCGAAATGGTTTATGGACCCCAGGCTGAAATGGAATCGCCCTCTAAAGGACGCGGCTGGTCTGGTGGCGTTTATGGACAAGCATGTGGTGGTTTCTTTTATCCGCTTTGGCTTGATGCTCATAAAGAGGCCCGTGCAGCCCTTAAAAAGGATGATTGGAATCGAATCACCATAGAAGCAAAGGGCAAAGTCGTAAAGACTTGGATCAATGGTATCCCGGCTTCTCATATAGTTAACGAGGAATATCTCAAAGGCTTCTTTGCACTACAGATCCACGCAGGCACCAAAGGCACTGTCCAATTTAGAACGCTGAAGGTAAAAGAACTTAAGTAAGGCTCAGATGAATGCAGATGAAGCTTGTGATTCCGCAGGATAAAATTCCTACTAAAATCTCTGAAGTTCGCAGTCCAAAACAGTTCGCTTTTCTGTATTAACTACTGAAAGCTACATTTTAAGAAAATAAGGATTATATGAATAAAATAACTATTACTACAATTACTGCATTATTTTTTTACATCTATGCTTTTGCCCAGGAAGTAAAAGATAATAAGGGAACAAAAAAAGAGACGCAACAGCCAAACATTGTGATGATCTTGGTTGATGATATGGGCTATTCGGATATCGGCTGTTACGGTGGCGAAATCAATACGCCTCATCTCGACCGACTGGCCAAACAGGGGATTTGTTTTACCCAGTTCCATAATACCGCAAAATGCTTTCCGTCCCGGGCAACCCTACTGACCGGACTCTATGCTCAAGATTGTGGCATGTCGCATGGATTCAAACGTTTCACTCATGGGCTTACCTTGGGCGAAGTGCTGAAAGGAGCGGGTTATCGGACGCTGGCATCTGGAAAGCATCATTCGATGGAATCACTGTATGACCGTGGGTTTGATCGTTACTTCGGTTTGCTGGATGGAGCGACAAATCATTTTAATCCGGGGCACCCGCGTGCTGGCGAACCGAAACCGGCGCAGAAGTTGCCTGGACGACGGAGCTGGGCGCTTGATGAAAAAGTCGTGAAGCCTTACACACCGCCGGAAAAGAATTTTTACTCGACGGATGCTTATACAAAGCGTGCCTTGGATTATTTGGAGCAGTATAAAGGTGAAGATAAACCCTTCTTTCTTTATTTGTCGTATACTGCACCGCATGATCCACTTCATGCTTGGCCGGAAGATATCGCCAAATATGCCAATACCTATAAGGTGGGCTATGAGGCCATTCGCAAGGCGCGGATTGCCAAACTGAAGGCATTGGGGCTTTTGGATGAAAATACTGCGGTTACCGCTCCCGTTCACAAGAGTTGGGACAAGTTAAGCGCCAATCAACAGGCCGTTGAAGCTCGTAGAATGGCGGTTTATGCGGCCATGATTGACCGCGTTGATCAGAAAGTAGGAGAGCTTGTCGCCAAACTGGAAGACTTGGGTGAACTGGATAATACACTGATACTGTTTGCCGCAGATAACGGCTGTTCGGCCGAAGTGCCGGAACTCCAAATGCACAAAGCGGGACAGCGCGCCGGAAATGGTTTAGCCATAGAGAGCATTGGCCAAATGGATTACTGGGCTTCTCTCGGCAGAGATTGGGCAAATGTGTCGAATACGCCGTTCCAAAAAGGAAAAAGTAGCAGTTATGAAGGCGGTATATGCACGCCTTTTATCGCCTATTGGCCCAAGGGGATTGCCAAACCGGGTTCGATCAACCGTGCCTTTACCGGTCATTTTATTGATGTGATGGCGACCTTGGTCGAGCTGACTGGTGCCGAATATCCAAGTGAGTTTAAAGGTGCAAAAGTTCCACCTATGGCAGGCGAGAGTTTTCTGCCGCAGCTTAAAGGCGATTTGACATCATCCAGAAAAAAAGACCTCTATTGGCAGTGGGGTATAGGCAAAGCAGTACGCCAAGGGAAATGGAAGGCAGTTGCCAGTGGCAAGAAATGGAAGTTGTTCGATATGTCAAACGATGTGAATGAGACTGTGGATCTCGCCAAAAAGTACCCAGAGAAGTTAGACGCCATGAAACTTCAGTGGTCGCAATGGTATGAGTCAACTGCGGCAGCAAACAAATAAAGCCTGATCAGTTTGGATAAAGTTTGTATTCAATTTTTATTTGTCGTAAATTTTGAAAAAATCGAGGAGCTTAGTAATGGGGAAGTCTTTATCTTAAATTTATATTCATACTATTTTTCATATTAGTTTTAGTGATCCTGTGAAGATACCCAATTCACTACAAGATGATTTACATAAATATATTGCCGGACATTGTAAGTCCGAGAATTGTATACCTATACTTATTAATGGGACAGAAGATCATATTCATTTATTGACTTCTTTATCAAAATCAATCAGTGCCTCATCCTTCCTTAATAAAATTAAAAGTACGTCTTCCAAGTGGATTAAATCTAAATCGCATGAGCATGGTTTAATTTTGAAGAAATTTTCATGGCAAAAGGGCTATGGCGTATTCTCTGTAAGCCCTAGTATTTTAGATAAGGTGAAAGCCTATGTAGAAAACCAAGAAGAGCATCATAAACGTATGACTTTTAAAGAAGAATATATGATGTTTCTTGAGCAGTATAAAATTGATTTAGATGATGAGAAATATTTGTGGATTGATTAAATACTTTGGGTCGGACCTCCGGCCCTGTTCTTTATTTTTGAATTGTTCATGCAGCTGGCTCTGCATGCTAGTGTCGGTCGGACCTCCGGCCCTTAAAACTGGGGGCATATTTGATCATGCACCTAGCGGTGCATGCTAGTGTCGGTCGGACCTCCGGCCCTTAGGGCTGGAAGTCCGACCGATTCCAGCGTGGGGTGAAGCCCCACGAATAGAATTCCTACTCAAATTCAAGGGCTGGAAGCCCGATCGATACCAGCGTGGGGTGCAGCCCCACGAATAGAATTCCTGATCAAATTCAAGGGCTGGAAGCCCGATCTATTCCAGCGTGGGGTGCAGCCCCACGAATAGAATTCCTGATCAAATTCAAGGGCCGGAGGTCCGACCGAATACGAATGATATCCCACCGAATGATTTGTGGATCTCATTATTGCGGAGACCGCAATTTCTGTAATCCTAGAATCAGCGCCAAGCAATGGCGCAGCTATTTCT
This sequence comes from Lentisphaera marina, assembly GCF_028745505.1. Lineage (GTDB taxonomy): Bacteria > Verrucomicrobiota > Lentisphaeria > Lentisphaerales > Lentisphaeraceae > Lentisphaera > Lentisphaera marina. The sequence continues at coordinate 2,336,309 of NZ_JAQZZL010000001.1, forward strand.
TAGCGCTTGTATGCTTGGCTTGCTCTTCAATAATTTTCATATCTTTCAACCATTGCAAATAAAGATCCGGCCAAGTAGAAAGCGGGTACCGTTTTGGGCGCAGGGAGAATCCGTGACCGCCCTTCTCAAAAAAGTGTGTGCGGACAGACGCACCGGCTTCTTTTAGAGCATTGGCATAAATTTGACTTCCTGGAAAAAAGCCGTCGTCTTTGGCTGTGACAATCAGAGTTGGGCTGATTTCATTGGACACAGTAAAGTCCTTAGTCAGCGCCTTGCCCTTGTTCATGTAGGCCGGAAAAAGCAAAACGGTGAAGTCCGGCTTACAGCTGACTGCGTCAAGCTTATCGACTTGCTGATATGATTTGATATCAAAACCAGTGCTGACCCGGGCTGCCAGGTGTCCTCCCGCCGAAGAGCCCATGACGCCAATTCGTTTTGTATCGAGGTTCCACTCTGAGGCTCGTGAGCGGACAATTCGTACCGCTCGCTGAATATCTTGAAAAGCGGTTTTGCGACTCTTGGGGACTTGGTATAAGAGCATAAATGCCGAGATTCCCTGTTCATTGAGCCATTTGGCAATCGGGATTATCTTCGTTGTCACAAGAAGGTTGTACCCTCCTCCCGGGCATATAATAATCGCCGGCACAGGCCCCTGCCCTTTCTTGACGGGAGCCGGGAAATAGTGCATTGAAGGCTTAGTTATATCGGTAAGGCGTATATGACCATCACCACGATCGGGCTTAGGTGTTCCCATGCCTTGCTTATCTTGGCTTGCTGCATCTTTTGGCCAAAGCATAATTATTTCACTTGCCTTATCCTCCTTCTCACTCGCAATGACTGCGGTGTTTAAAAAAGAGATGCAGCATAAAGCAAAGAGCATGAACTGTTTTGTATCTAAGGTTTTCATATGTTGACTTCCAGTTATTTTAAATTTTATCTGAACTAAGATATCTCGCCGAACCCATGCTTCAATTATCTATACGATTAGCCATAATGAAGGGCATGATGCTTTGCAAACGAGAGGGACGCTATCCCTCTCGAGCTCTCCCAGCAAGGATTTGCCAATCCTTGACCAGGCGACTAAGGGGCTTTGCCCCGCTTAATGATTAATCGTGATTATCTATCCTTAATTGCAGGATGAGCTTCTGGCCATGTTTGATGTCTTAATTCGCGGTCACAGAATAGCTTTCACCTGCTTTAGTGGAAAAACTCACAATCCCCTTAGCTGATTGGCTCAACTTAATACTCTGTGAATTATGTTTCACACTGAGCTCGCTATTCACTAATAAGCGGCAAGGGCCTCCTTTCAAAGAATGAATCGTCGCAGAAGAAAATTTTCCGTCTTTCCAAGTGATATCAACTGAAAAAGATCCGCGGGCGCACATGCCACGAACCGAGCCCTCTGACCACTCTTCGGGCAAGGCCGGCAGTAAATGAATAAAGCCCATGTGAGATTGCATTAGCATTTCACCTAAGCCCGCGGAATAACCGAAGTTGGCATCAATCTGAAATGGTGGATGAAAGCTGAGTAGATTGCTGTAGAAATTAGCATGGATCTGTTCTTTCAGTAATTTATAAGCTCGATTGCCATCGTGTAAGCGGGCCCAATTGCTGATTTTTAAAGCTTTGCTCCAACCAGTTCCACCATCACCGCGAGCGTTTATGGATACTTGAGCGGCGGCGGCCAATTCAGGAGTGGTAATTGGCGATATTTGGCGGCCTGGATAAAGTCCGATCAGGTGGGACATGTGACGATGCTTATTATTAGGGTCATCGATATCTTTAGCCCATTCCTGCAGTTGTCCCCATTTACCGATCTGAGGTGCGAGCAGACGAGATCGCATTGATGCTACTTTCTTGCGGAAGTCGGCATCGACACCGAGATCCTGTGATGCCTGGATATAGTTGCTAAAGAGGTCATAAACCAGCTGCTGCTCGTAAGAATTGCCCTCGGCAATGGGACCATGTTCAGGAGAAAAACTTTCAGGGCTGACCAATTCACCTCCTGGCCATTCGATAAGGAAATCCTCCCAGAATTGACAGAGCTCCTTGAGCAAGGGGTAGGCGCGATTTTCGAGGTATTGCTTATCCCCTGTATAGGCATAATGATCCCAAATATTCTGCATGATCCAAGCTCCATCACCGGGAATCCATTTGAAAGATGAGCCTCCAAAAATACCGTTCTCCGCACGATGAGCCCAGCCCCTGGTATTGTATTTTTCCTTCGTAGCCTCACGTTTTACCGGAACCACAGAATAGAGCCACTCTGACAGCGGCGTGAAACATTCGGAGAGATTGGCCTGATCGACAAACCAGTAGTTCATCTGGATATTGACATCTGAATGATAATCACAGCGCCACGGCGGCTTATTGCTGTTATTCCACAAGCCCTGTAGATTACTTGGCAAAGACCCTGGGCGCGAACAAGAGATCATCAGATAACGAGCGTACTGAAAAATGAGCTGCTCCAGCTCCGGATCGGGTTTTCCTCCAGTCAGATTGAGTGCAGCAGCCTTGTAAGAAACTTTTGTCGAGCTATCTGCCTTGCGACCACGATATGAATCTAAGCGTTCAGATGTGGGTAGAGATAAGATGTGTTTCGGAGTTTTTCCTAGGTCGAGGCTTAAACGTTTGAACAAGCTTTGATAATCCGTAATATGCTCTTGGCGCAATTGCTCAAATGAACGTTTCGAGGCCTTTGCCAGTAGCTGAGTGATTTTCTGGTGGGGGTGCTGCTGCTTCCAGCCCTTGTCATGGCGATTGAGATAATTAGTATCACCGCTCAATAAAATAAGCAGAGAATTGCAATTCTTAAAGTCAATCTTGCCATCCTTAATCTCTAAAGAACCGCCCTCGTTGATCACCTGAACTTGAGCCTCAAAATCCAAGCGAATGGCATAATTTTCCTCGGGCTTACGATATTGGCCCGACAATTTCCCCGCAAAAGAAATCTTATTGCCCTCTGCCTTAAAATCAGCTTTATGGGCAGCCTTCAAGGAAATACTTCCCTTATAGGCGCCTTGGCGATCCGCCGTTAAACGAAACACCATCACATCCGCCGGGTTGCTGGAGAAATATTCGCGCTTGTAGCTCACTCCACCCAAATTATAAGTTATGGTATGTACGGCTTTGTCGATATTTAGCTCACGGCGATAATCACTAACTTGCTCCGCATTGTCTGTTTTGTCGAAATTAATAAAAAGGTCGCCAAAGGCCTGATAGGACCCCGTATCCGTTTCATCGCCAATCCAAACGCTATCTTCGTTAAACTGAATATGTTCCTTTTGTACGCCACCATAAATCATGGCCCCTAAATGCCCGTTACCTATAGGTAGACACTGCTTCTGCCAATTTTGTGACGGTTGGTCATACCACAGTATATTTGACGATAGATCTTCTTTATCGGCAAAGGCATTTAGACTTAATAAAGTGCAAATGGTGATAAATATTTTTTTCATTGTATTCCTTGTTTAAATGATACCGCTTAATGAATGCGGATTTTTTGAAGTTTTGGGATAGACCAGTGTTATTTTTGGCGAAACTTTTTAGTTATTTAAAGAATTATTTCATCTCTCTTTCCACTATGCTTCCTTAAATCTATGAGTTGATACTTGTAACAATCACGGAGACAGAAAAGTGTTTCTTTACAGATACATCTAATTTTTATTATAATTAATGAAAAATTATACCCTAGCAGCATTGAGGTCGGTCGGGCTTCTAGCTCTTGATTTCTTATCTAATTTTAATCATGCAGCTGGCGCTGCATGCTAGCATTGGGCGGACCTCCGGCCCTAGGGCTGGAAGCCCAATCTATTCCAGCGTGGGGTGAAGCCCCACGAATAGAATGTAGATAAAAAATCAAGGTGCAGCGCACCGATACAAAATAGCGTACACCGTGAGGTGTATGAAGAAGTTTAACAATAAATGGAGGGCCCAAGATTGGGTCCGAAATACTATGCCGGACTCACATTCGTGAGCCCTCGCTTCATTTCATGGTATCGTACGTGTGGCTGACGCCACACGCTACTCTATGTCGGACCTCCGGCCCTAGGGCTGGAAGCCCAATCTATTCCAGCGTGGGGTGCAGCCCCACAACAAGAAAACCCGGTCAAATACAAATCTCACCTTAGCTCTCGTCTTTTCCCCTTAAAGATGTCTCTCGTAAAAATTTATAAATAAGTCTGTAAAGAAACTTTTTCAGGTCTCCGTATAAACGATAAAACACAAAAAATCCTGCGTACCCGGGCTGGAGGCCCGATCTATTCCAGCGTGGGGTGCAGCCCCACGAATAGAATGTAGATAAAAAATCAAGGACCGGAGGTCCGACCGAAAATGAACAAGGCCCAAGAAGATGAAATGACGATCTAATCATTGCGGTGACGCACATCATCAGTCCTAAAAGCTTTAACATTTAATATAAACTAAACTCAACGCAAAAGAGATAAAAATGAATAGAAGAAATTTTTTAATGAGCAGCTCAGCTCTTGTGCTTGCCTCATCCTCTGTCGCTTTTACAAAGAACTCCGATCATATCATCTTTGCTGCAGGAGGCTCTGGAGAAAATGGCGGTATTCATCTTTATAAGGCCTCTATTGATGGCACAAGCATTAGCGAAATTGCTCATGTCGGAAAGGGAGAAGATCACGGTTTTCAGTGTTATCATAATGGTATTCTTTATTCCGAATGTTCAATCGGCCCCAAAAGGACAGGAACTTGCCTTGTAAAAGCCTACCGTTTCAATCGTCGCACTGAGGAATTAACTGAAATCAGCTCTCTCCCAACTGAGGCTAAACTCTGTCACATGGAAACGCAGGGAACCCTCCTTGTCGGTACCGCTTTTGTGGGGGCATATATTGAAAGTTTCCAATTGGCCAAGGATGGTAGAATTGAACGATCCATTGAAAAAATTAGCTTCAAAAGCAAGAGTACAGGGAAGTCAAAACGCAAAAAAGTTCACCCCCATGCCTTCAAGTTTGACCCAGAGGGGCGCTTTGGCTTCATGCCAGATGTAGGTCGTAATCTTATTCAGGTTTTCGAAGTTCAGGGGGCAAAATTAAAGCACCGCCCGGAACTGGATTACAAATCAAAAATTGGTGCCGGTCCCCGTCACTTCACCTTTCATCCCAATGGCAAAAGTGCCTACCTCATCAACGAAAAGGACTTCACTCTAACTGCCTTTAATTACGCTAATGGCCAACTTACTCCGACGGATACACAGACTTGTCTTCCCATGGAGTTCGAAAAACGAAATAGCGGTGCAGACGTCCACGTTCATCCCGAAGGTAAACTTGTCTATGCGTCCAATCGCGGGCACGATTCTTTGGCAGTCTTTTCTTTGGAGAAAAAAGGTAAGCTGAAACTCCTTTCCAATGAATCCACCAAGGGCGAAAGACCCAGAAACTTCGCTATTCACCAGGATTATGCGCTTGTCGCAAACCAGCTCAGTGACAACGTGATCTTTTTTAGCCTCGACTCAGAAACGGGCAAGCTGGAAGAGAGAGGTCGTACTGAAGGAATTACCCTGCCAACTTGCGTAAACGTTCTTTAGGCCTTATTAAATTTTGGAAAGTACCAGGAGCACCGATTGTTAATCGGCACCCTATTGCGGACCCCACAATGATTAGGTCCACATTTCATTCGGTGGGATATTATTTTGTTAGGCCGGACATGTATTCGTGGGACTCCACCCCACGCTGAATTCGCTCGGTGCGCTGCACCTTGCTTTTGTTCGAACTGTGTTCGTGGGGCTCCACCTCACGGTGTACGCTATTTTATAGCGGTGCACTGCACCTACACAAAGCTAATAAAAATCCTTCCGTGTTGTTTTGTAATTTCCCGTACTTAAGAAGCACTTAGGTCTTGGCTTTTATTCAAAATTCACCATTCAAAAATTACCAAAGCTGTAAAGAAACTCTTTAAAGTCTCCGTGTATATTAATTAAAAGAGAAAACTACTAGATATTTATGAAATTTAATTTACTCAAAATGTTACTGTTCTTATGGCTGCTCAATCCTGGGACTTTTACCTTCAAGGAAAAAACATACCTGTTAATGCACCTTGCTGAAAACATGCAACAGCGCGACGTCTTCCTGTCAACCCTGGTGGTTGACTCCGATCATGAGACTGGCACCAGAGTGCATTATGATTTAAATTTAAGTAAAAAATACTGCGCTGGCGGTAAAATAATGGTGACAAAATGTCTGATATAAAATTTAAGTGTGTCGGTTGCGGACTGGAACTTCAGGCCCCGGAAGAACTTCTAGATGCCTTCATTCGCTGTGATAGCTGCAATACCAAACAGCAAGTCACTCGTTCCGCGGAAGTTGACTTAGGCCTCTTGTCCGAAGTACCGGTTCAAAAAAGTCCACAGAAAAAAAAGGCTCAGAATAAAACAAATACTAAGTTTAAAAAAGACCCTAATCCAAAAGGTATTTCTAAAAAAACTACGAAAAGAACGAAGCAGAAAAACTGGCTGCTGGCATTTATCTGTTTGGCTGCATTCGCCGGTGCTGCCTACTGGTTGAGCATCAGGAATAATCAACTAGACGCTACCAGCACTTCTTCACCCAAGACACAAGTCGCCGCTATTGCAGGAGTAATGAAAGCAGTCAGTAGTAATGTCGCCGAGAGTTCGCAACCGCCAGTGTTGGCAGACTTGACTATACCGAGCTCGATCGAGCCATTCTTCGAAAACTACTGCTATTCATGTCACGATGAATTCAGTGAAAAGGGCGATTTGAATCTGGAGGACTTAAGTCGAAAGATCACTAATGCTACCGATGCGACCCATTGGCAGGATATACTCGACCAGATGAATTCCGGTGAAATGCCACCCAAAATAAGCAAGAGCAAGAAAAAAGTTAAACAGCCAACAAAAGAAGAGCTGTCAGCAAGCATTGGCGATTTGACCGAAGTACTGTTTCAGGCCCAAGAGAAACTGCAGGATAGCGGTGGTGAAAAAGTAATCCGCTATTTAACCAGAATAGAGTATGAGGTTACCATCAAGGAGCTCATGGGCATTAAGCTCGATGCCGAAAAACTTCCGGATGATGCCGGTGGCCGTTTCGACACTATAGGGAAGGACCAAAGCTTTACTTCCCGTCGTTTTGAAAAGTATTTCAGCTTTGCTCAAGATGTCTCCCGAACTGCACTTTACTGGGCTCTAAAACCAAGATCTAAGTCGAAAGTTGAGCGTAAAGAATTTGCCAATAGTGAAGGTAAAAGCAAGAAGGTTTATGAGAGTCATCAAAAGGTTCAAAGAGTTATCAATGAGGGGATTACTCCTGCTGAAGCCGGTTTGACTGAAAAGCAATGGGAGAAGCTTAATCCTAAAACCGCTCCCTTTAATGGCGTTAGGAAAGGACAGCGAGAATACTATGAGCGCAATATGGCCATTCATTCCAAGGGCCGCATGCTGTCACACGATTTGCTGGTAGAAAGCGTCGGGGTGATAATAAAACCCGATCCTCGGGCCCATTATAAAATTCGCTTTTGTGGAGGTGTTGTCGATGGCGTGCAAACCAGGAGATTTGTTCGTGTCATGCGCAAAGGTAGATATAGCGGTAAGCACGGTATAGCTTTCGCAAGTTTTCATATCGAAGGCAGCATAGGGAATCCTTCTGTGCATGAAGCTTACTACAAACCTTCTTATAAACCAAAGAAAATTAAACACGACTTTGTTCATATCCTGGAAGATAAAAGGGGCGGACCGAGTTCAGAACAGATGTATCATCATTATAAACCTATTGAACCGGGAGTTCCAAAAGATACCATATTTGCCAAATGGATGGAGTTGGAAGGGCCTTTTTACGATGAAAAGTCAATCTTTGAGCAATTAGTCGAACGTTATAAAGTTAAAACTGCTAAGGATCATCAATTGGACGCGATTGCCGAAGAATTTCTCAGCGAATTTAGCAAAGAAGCTTTTCGCCAAAAAACAGTTCCATCAAAGTTTATTTCGGGCTTGCACGCTTATTATCAAAGCAAAAGAAAAGCTGGCTTGGGCTTTCAAGAGGCCATTATTGATCCACTGGCGATGATCTTGAGTTCCAGTCATTTTCTCTATTTACTAGAGCCAGATGAAAAATCAAAGAACTTAGACGCTTTGAGCCTGGCGAATCGCCTTTCTTACTTTCTATGGAGTTCACCGCCAGATGAAGAGCTATTTTCCTTGGCAAAAACGGGGATGCTTTTAAAAGCAGATGTTTTAGAGCAGCAGGTAGATCGCTTATTGAAGCACCCAAAGGCAGATAGTTTTTTTAAGGGCTTTATGAGTCAGTGGATGCACTTGAAGCGCTTTGATGCTTTAACTTTGGATTCGAAGCGTCTATTGCATAGAACGGATGGCATGATTGAGGCCTCTCAACGTGAGCCGTCAGAGTTTTTTAAAGTACTGGTGCGTGAGAACTTGAGTGCATCAAATTTAATCGATTCTGACTTTGTGACGGTGAATGCTTTGTTAGCAAAGAAATATGGTCTTAATCATAAAAACCTGGGGGATGATTTTCAAAAAGTTAAGTTGCCGGGGAATTCACCTCGTGGTGGAGTCATGACACAAGCAGCCTTTTTGTCTATGGGTACTATGGGGAATCGCACTTCGCCGGTTATTCGCGGTGCTTTGGTTAAAGAAATATTACTTAATGATCCACCACCGCCACCGCCTCCCAATGTGCCTGAATTGATTCACGAAGGAGTGGACCCTCTTGCCAGCGTGCGCACTCTGGTTGAGTTGCATCAAGAGAAAGCTCAATGTGCCTCTTGTCATGCTCGCTTCGACTTTATTGGTTTAGGCCTGGAAAATTTTAATGCCATTGGTATGTGGCGGGATAAGGAACTGGTTAGATTGCCTAGTGGAACTAAGCCAATAAAAAATAAACGTAAAAAGGTTTATGATATAGATGCCAGCGGCAGTTTACCCAATGGTGATACCTTCAAAGATATATTTGGTTTAAAAAAGGCTTTGATGGCACAAAAAAGACAAGTAGCCGGTTCATTGCTGGAAGGCTTATTCTGTTATGCTATGGGCCGTGATTTCAGCTTTACCGATAGGCCGTTTATTCAACAGACCTTAAATGAACTGGAAGTTGATAAGGCAAATGAATATCAGGTCCGTGATATGATTAAAAAAATTATTAGCAGTAAAGCCTTTCAGAGGAAATAAATTATGAATATACAAATCAGCACATCGAGAAGAGCTTTTTTAAGGAATGGCTCAAAGTTTATGGCAGTACCATTTCTCCCAAGTTTATTATCCGCTCAGGAAGGTCGTCAGTTTGACAAAAGCGCTACAGCTAAGTCCACTAAAAGGCTTCTTTGGCTGAGTATGGGCCACGGCCATATGGAAAAGCATTTTTATCCAAAAAGTTATGGTGAACTTGCAAATATCAGTTTGCCGCCCGGGCTAGCGCCTCTGAAGAAAAACCTTATGCACATGACCATGGTCAGCAACTTGAGTAATAATCAGAATATGCAGCCGCACGACGGTTCAGAAGCGTTGTTGACCTGTGCAAATGTGGTCGGCTTCCCAGGTAAGGTTAGACATAATAGCGTTTCCTGTGATCAGATTGCTGCGGGATTTTTAGGCAAAGAGACTCGATATCAAAGCTTACAGCTGAATTGTCGCAGAGAAGATGCGGATAACGGTCATGGAGGAGTGGCACTTTCTTATCGCCACGGCGGTAGTCCACTACCTGGTTTAGAATCACCTTTGGAGCTTTATTACAAAATTTATGGCGGCAATATCAGTCGTGAGGAGCATTTGCAGGTCTTAAAAGATCGCCGCAGTATTTTAGATATCATGGGATTTGAGAGTGACGCCGCTAAGCGGATTTTAAGTAAGGACGATTTTGCTAAGCTGGACGAGTACAGCAGTAGCCTACGCGATGTTGAAAAGGCTATTAGCCGTGAAGCATCCTGGGTGGATGTGCCATATCCAAAGGCAATGACTAAAGCACCTAAAGACGGTCTAATTGGCGAAGCTGAGATAAAAGTGATGTTTAAACTGATGGTGGCGGCTTATCTGACGGACTCAACGCGAGTTATGACTTACCGCATGCCCGATGCCGGTTTATTAAAGGGCATGTCCATCTCTTCGTCACCCCATACACTATCACATTATGGTAGCAGCGAAGTTTTACACAAGCTCAACCTGCAACGGACAAGTAAATGGATGCATTTGTACTCTCAGTTAATTGATGAGTTCAGAGCGGTAAAAGATCCTCTTGATCCCAAGGGCGGGACTCTTTATGACAACAGCCTGGTTTATTGTGGAGGTGGTCTGCGTACGGCACACCGCACAGAAAATGTTCCTTGCCTTTTAACTGGCGGTGGTTTTAAAAGTCTTACTCATGGTAGCCACATAAAAGCAAAAGAGGAAAATACTCCTTTGGCGAATCTATGGACGACGATGTTGAAGGATGCCGGATGCAAAATCGATCGCTTTGCCGATGCCAATGGCCTGGCAGATTCAATTTGGTCTTAGTAAAAAAAATATAAATAAAATGCTAAAATAATTAACATCTGTAAAGAATTCATTTTCTGTCTCCGTGTTAAGGTTTGAAACTGAAAAAATTTTCAGCCATAATCGCAATATCTTGGTATTAAATATTAATTGGAATTAGAGAGATGAAAAAATTTACTTTATTAGAACTTCTGGTTGTTATCGCCATAATCGGCATTTTATCTTCACTCCTTATGCCGTCACTAAATAAAGCTCGACGAACAGCCCGAACTACCGTTTGTATTGGGCAAAATAAGCAAATGGTCTCTTCTTGGTATATGGCCATAGATGATTTAGACGGTAAGTTCTTTGATTATCTTGGTGCTGATAATAACTACGAACTTTGGACAGGGCGTTTAAAGGACTATATTGCTGACGATGCCCTATTAATCTGTCCAGAAACTTCTGTAGTAGAAGAAAGTTCAGGTGGCATAATAGGCACTGCAAAAACGGCCTGGCGAGAAGGCCGAAGAGCCACTAAATCACCTTGGGATATGTCGTCCTATGCCTATAACGGCAGCCTTTTTCCATACACCGGCACACCTAGCTATCATACTCATCCTAGCGACTATGATACTTATAAAAAACTGACGGATGTCTCATCACCTAACGAAACGCCTGTCATAGGTGACGCCTGGTGGCGAAATACGGCAGATATGTCGAATACCTTGACGAGGCTGATTCCAACAAACTTGTCAGCCCCGCGTTCAGGGGATTACAGTGGCAATAGTATTAATAGATTCATAACCAATCGCCATGGGAAAAAAACAGTTATGAGTTTTGTCGATGGTCATGCGAAATCTTTGAGTTTTAGAGATCTCTATCGGCAGCAATGGTTTGAAGATTATGATAAAGATATCCCTGTAGTTAATCATCCTTAAGATCATTGGTGCTGGATAACGGGCGTGGCTTTAAGATCCTTACTCACGGTAGTCACTAAAAAGCAAAAGAGGAAAATACCCCTTTGGCGAATCTATGGACGACAATGCTGCAGGATGCCGCTTGCAAAATCGATCTATTTGCGGTCTACGCAATTATGTGATTTAAATTTCATTTGGTGGAGTATCATTTTTGTTCGGTCGGACATGTATTCGTGGGGCTCGACCTCACGGTGTACGCTATTTTATAGCGGTGCACTGCACCTACACAAAGCTAATAAAAATCCTTCCGTGTTGTTTTGTGATTTCCCGTGCTTAAGAAGCACTTAGGTCCTGGCTTTTATTCAAAATTCACCATCAAAAATTACCAAAGCTGTAAAGAAACTCTTTAAAGTCTCCGTGTATATTAATTAAAAGAGAAAACTACTAGATATTTATGAAATTTAATTTACTCAAAATGTTACTGTTCTTATGGCTGCTCAATCCTGGGACTTTTACCTTCAAGGAAAAAACATACCTGTTAATGCACCTTGCTGAAAACATGCAACAGCGCGACGTCTTCCTGTCAACCCTGGTGGTTGACTCCGATCATGAGACTGGCGCCAGAGTGCATTATGATTTAAATTTAAGTAAAAAATACTGCGCTGGTGGTAGAATAATGGTGACAAAATGTCTGATATAAAATTTAAGTGTGTCGGTTGCGGACTGGAACTTCAGGCCCAGGAAGAACTTCTAGATGTCTTTATTCGCTGTGATAGTTGCAATACCAAGCAGCAAGTCACTCGTTCCGCGGAAGTTGACTTAGACCTCTTGGCCGAAGTACCGGTTCAAAAAAGTCCACAGAAAAAAAAGGCTCAGAATAAAACAAAAACTAAGTTTAAAAAAGTCCCTAATCCAAAAGGTATTTCTAAAAAAACTACGAAAAGGACTAAGAAGAAAAACCGGCTGCCGGCATTTATCTGTTTGGCTGCATTCGCCGGTGCTGCCTACTGGTTGAGCATCAGGAATAATCAACTAGACGCTACCAGCACTTCTTCACCCAAGACACAAGTCGCCACTATTGCAGGATCAATGAAAGCAGTCAGTAGTAATGTCGCCGAGAGTCCGCAACAGCCATTGGCGGCAGATTTGAAAACCACCAGCTCAAGGAATAATCAAGTAGACGACCCCAACACTTCTTCACCCAAGACACAAGTCGCCACTATTGCAGGAGCAATGAAAGCAGTCAGTAGTAATGTCGCCGAGAGTCCGCAACAGCCAGTGTTGGCAGACTTGACTATACCGAGCTCGATCGAGCCCTTCTTCGAAAACTACTGCTATTCATGTCACGATGAATTTAGTGAAAAGGGCGATTTGAATCTGGAGGACTTAAGTCGAAACATCACTAATACGACCGACGCTCAACATTGGCAAGATATACTCGACCAGATGAATTCTGGTGAGATGCCACCCAAAATAAGCAAGAGTAAGAAAAAAGTTAAACAGCCTTCAAAAGAAGAGCTGTCAGCAAGCATTGGCGATTTGACAAAGATTCTTTTTGAAGCAGAGGAGAAACTTAAGGACAGTGGCCGCGAAATAGCCCTCAGACGTTTGAATCGCCGTGAGTATCAGGCAACAATCAAAGACTTGATGGGGATTAAGTTTAATATGGATAAGCTGCCGGAGGATGCCAGCGGCCGCTTTGATACTATTGGCCAGAATCAATCTTTGAGTTCGATGCAGCTTCAGAAATATTTTTCTTTTAACCGGGAAATTACCAAAACATCTCTGTTCTGGGCAGTCAAACCCCGCAAAAAAACATCAATCACAAAAGTAGATGGGGCCAACAAGGAAAAAAGAGAAAAACGGATCTATGAAGTTATCAAGTTGGTCAAGCAGATCAAAAAAACCGGTGAGGATTATCGTGATCTGGGTATAAAAAAGGATGAATGGGAACTGCATAACCCAGGTACTGCTCATTATAAAAGGCGAGATACCTTCGCACAATATTACATCAAGAATGTCGACTATCACAGTAAAGGCCGCATGCTGCCCATGCATAGTTTAGTTAATAGTATTGGAGTTCATTTTGATCGGGACGCCAGGGCAGATTATCGTCTGCGTGTCAGTGGAGGTGTCGTCGATGGTGTGAAAATTCGCCGTGGAGTTCGCCTGACGATTCCTCATGTGGGAAAAGGAGCTAAACACGGTAAGGCGATCGGCAGTTTTTTTATAACGGGAAGTATCGATAAACCATCAACACATGAGATGCTTTTTCAAGCGGAGAATGACATCTCTTTTAAGCCAAAATCGAAGCAGAAAGCCAGGCAAAGTGTTAGCCTATTTGAAGACCTCAGAGGCGGCGTGGGCACGCAGCAGACGTATCATGGTTATAAAACCATCGAGCCCAAGGCTCCTATAGAGACAATAATGGTTAAATGGGCTTTAGCAGAAGGTCCCATTTACGCACCGAAGTCACCTTTTGAATTACTCGTCGAAAAGTATAAAGTGGCCTCCTCAGCTGATAATAAGCTGGATTTGATCGCCCGGGAATTTCTGGTGGAATTTGCTGCGGCGGCTTTCCGCGGTAATGAAGCGTCCAAAGATTTTATTGATGGACTGGTGGACTATTACCATAAGGAAAGAAAGAAAGGCAAAGGCTTTAAAGAAGCGATCATCGATCCACTGGCAATGCTCCTCAGTTCGACAAAGTTTCTTTATCTGCTGGAGCAATCGCAGAAGAAACTGGATGCTATAAGTCTGGCGAATCGCCTTTCTTATTTCCTTTGGAGTTCAGCTCCTGATGCAAAGTTAATGGAACTTGCAAAGAGTGGAGAAATTTTAAAGACGGAAGTCCTGAAATCAGAAGTAGATCGTATGCTGGCAAGTTCTAAAGCCGAAAGTTTTTATAGCGGCTTTATGAGTCAATGGCTGCACTTAAAGCGCTTTGATGCACTTAGTTTAAATTCAAAACTCTTATTGCACCGAACTGATGCAATGATTCTCTCATCTAAAAGAGAGCCGGTTGAATTCTTTAAAACTCTGGTGAATGAAGACCTTTGTGCTTCAAATATAATTGATTCAGATTTTGTTATGGCCAATGGCACACTGGCCATGAAGTATGGCTTAAGTAAGCACTACAAGGGAGATGGCTTTCAAAAGCTTAAGTTGCCTGCAGATTCACCACGCGGTGGAGTCATGACACAAGCAGCTTTTTTGTCGATGGGTACTATGGGGAATCGCACTTCGCCGGTAATTCGCGGTGCTCTTGTCAAAGAAATCCTCCTAAATGATCCACCACCACCACCACCGCCCAATGTTCCTGAATTGGTTCACGAAGGAGTAGATCCACTGGCCAGTGTACGCAGTCTGGTGGTCTTGCATCAGCAGAAGCCACAATGTGCTTCCTGTCATGCCCGTTTTGATTTTATCGGTCTTGGCTTAGAGAATTTTGGACCGATCGGGCTTTGGCGCAATAAAGAAGTGGTTTCGCAAGCCACAGAAGCTAAACAAATACAGAGAAGACCGAAGAAAGTTTATGATGTTGATGCCAGTGGTAAATTGCCGGATGGAACAAAGTTTAAAGATCTTTTTGAACTTAAAAAAGCTCTTATGAAGCAAAAACGTCAAGTGGCTGATTCACTCCTAGAGGGCATATTAGCTTACGCTCTAGGTCGTGATATCAGTTTCACTGATCGCCCCTTCATTCGTCAGATATTAAATGATCTGGAGAAAAAACAGCGAGGGCATGCGAACGGAAAAGTTTACGCTGTTAAAGAAATGGTCAAGCAAGTGGTCACCAGTCAGGTATTTTTGGAAAATTAAGGAATAGATTATGAATATTACTAGCAATACATCGCGTCGAAGTTTTTTGACAAATGGCTCAAAATGTCTGGCCCTTCCCTTTTTATCCAGTTTGCTGCCGGCGAACTTGCAGGCGGCATCTGAAAAAGCGGCTAAGCCAGTGAAACGCCTTTTGTGGATGAGCATGGGCCATGGCCACATGGAAAAGCATTTTTATCCAACCGCCACGGGTCAATTGAAAGGTATGACGCTGCCGCCGGCCTGGAAACATTTACAGAGAAATCTCGCCCATACAACGATGATTTCAAATTTAACGAATAAGCAGAACAAGCAGCCTCATGAAGGCAGCGAAGCTTTGTTGAGTTCTTGCAATGTCATTGGCTTTGCCGGTAAAGCCCGGCACAATAGTATCTCCTGTGATCAGCTGGCTGCTGAGTATCTAGGTCAAAATACCCGTTATGAAAGTTTACAGCTCAATGTCAGACCCAAAGAAGATGGCAACGGTCATGGAGGTGCGGCTGTTTCGTATAGAAAAGACGGCAGCCCCTTAATTGGTCTGAGGACTCCGCTTGAAGTTTACCATGCTTTATTTGGCGGAGGCTTGAGTAAACAGCAGCAACTTGAACTGCTAAAAAAAGAACGTAGTATTTTTGATATTCTAAAAATAGATACAGCGGATAGCAAGCGCCGACTCAGCAAGGGCGATCAAGAGAAGCTTGAAGAATATACGACATCTGTTCGCGATATAGAACTTGCCTTAAGCCGCCAGCATGACTGGATCAATAAACCTTACCCCAAAGCCGGTTTTAGCCCCCCTAAAGATGGCTTGGGCGCAGAAAAAGAAATGCTGATGATGTATAAGCTGCTTGTGACTGCTTATCAAACAGATTCAACACGAGTTATCACTTACCGAATGCCAGATGCCGGTTTGTTAACCAGTATGGGGATTGGCCACTCGCCACATACTTTATCGCACTATGGAAGTAATACCGCACTTCATGAGTTAAATCTAAAACGTTCGACTAAATGGCTTGAGCTTTACTCGAAGCTAATTGATATCTTGCGCGCTGCGAAAGACCCTCTTGACCCGAATGGCGGTACTATTTTTGATAACAGTCTGGTTTTCTGGGGCGGTGGTTTACGTACGGCTCATAGAAACACCAATACACCTTGCTTCCTAACTGGTGGTGGTTTTAAAGGACTCAAGCATGGATATCATCACAAAGCGGCTAAAGAAAATACGCCTTTGGCCAACTTGTGGACGACTATGCTGCAGGATGCCGGTGCCCAAGTGAAGACTTTTGCCGATGCCGATGGCCACACTCGAGGCATTTATTCTTAACCATTTTCTGGAGAAATAAGGTGAAGTATTCATATATTTTTTTAATACAGTTTTTATTTGTAGTGTCGATTTTTGCAAAAGAACCACAGATGCTTCTAAAAGGTGAACTCCTTATGAAGGATGACTTTGATGAGGCAATTGACAAAAGAAAGTGGAAAGTTCAGGGAATGACTGTAAAAAATGGTCAGTTAGAATGGGATGGTGGAGCCAAGATTGGTCCCCAGGGAGAAATCTCCCTCCGTGACCATATAGTAGAGTACACTTTTTCCTGTAATGGAAAATCCGTATATAATCAGTACTTGTATAATGATCATTTAGGTCATGCGATTCTCTTTCGAATGCGTTCCACTACTAATTACTTAATGAAGTGGCAAGACCAAGATGTACTAAATAACTTTAAAGAGTACCCAGATCTTAGTGGATCCACTTTAAAGTCCGGTAAAGTTTACAATGTTGTGGTGGAAACAAGGGGGGATGAGATGCTAGTTCATATGGATGATGAGAATTTTTTATATGGCCGGAATCATCGCATTGACCGTGAAAAGACAAAGTTAGTCATTAATTTTGGAGGTCTGGGGACACTTGATTCTATCCGTATCTGGGAAGGGAAGCCTAATGAAAATTGGCAATCTAAGCGGAAAAGTATCATCGAACAAAAAAAGAAACGTGTCCCTAGGGATGTGGAATCTGATCCGGAGTTTGAGTACAAATACGGCATCGCTTCTCTTCAGGTTTCTTTAAGGTAGAACAATGACTTAAATTATAAAAAAATAATAGACCAGATATCTAGTCATATGCAAGAAATCAAAGACAATTATCGCTTTTTTGGTGGTAAGGAAACCCCACAAAATAAAGCTGCAAAAAGAAAGGCAAAGTCTGATCCTGTTTACATAGAAATGGAAAGAAAATAAAGATTATTGCGGAGCACTCTAGTTCAGCTGAGTTTTTTAGGATAAAAGAACTATTCGTCTGTAAAGAAACACATATCTTACTCCGTGATTAACATGGGAGACCATGATGATTTTTGTACGCCAAGTCTTTTTGCTTGATAATTTCATGTATCCTAATAAGAATTATCCTAATAAGAATTATCCTAATAAGAATTTTAAAAATTGGAATTTTATGAATTATAAAAGCATCATTACGTCATTACTTTTCCTTGTTTCTTCTACAGCAAGTGCTGACCAAACAAGTACTGAACTTAAGGACAATAAAACAGCGCAAAAAGAGCTGCAGACTGAGCAGCAGGAGCAGATTATTTCACCTGAAACCGAAATGGCGATCATGCGGGTTATGAATCTGGAGAATC
This sequence comes from Lentisphaera marina, assembly GCF_028745505.1. Taxonomy (GTDB): domain Bacteria; phylum Verrucomicrobiota; class Lentisphaeria; order Lentisphaerales; family Lentisphaeraceae; genus Lentisphaera; species Lentisphaera marina. The sequence continues at coordinate 2,354,119 of NZ_JAQZZL010000001.1, forward strand.
GCATTCAGACGCTTCAGACAGTTCCGGTAAAGATGAGTGATAATGACTTGGGTAATCATTTTTCCGGAACCTGGCTTTGCTTCACGACGATGCGGCTTAATGGTCAGTTGGGCCGGGGCATCATGCAACTGAATCTGAAGCAGGAAGGTGATCAAATTGCAGGTGACGGTGGTCAAATCAAGAAACCATTCGATCCAACCTCGACTATTCGTCCGATCGGTACGTGGTCTAGTATGACACCCTTCATTGGTCAATTCAAGAAGGCGTATCCGAAAGGTAGACACCACATGGCAGTAATAGAGAGGCAGGGGCTTAAGTCGGGTACATGGGCGACCTTTACTGCAGTCCTGGCCGGTGATGGCCGCACGGCACGTGGCACCCTTGTCAATCGTGGTGGTAACTACGGTTTAATGTTCATGGTTAGAAGAGAATTCCTCGGAGATTTCAAGCATCTACTTACGGAAGAAGGTCGTCGCTTAGAAGCACAACGCAGATTGATTGGTATTGAGAAACTTGAGCTCGCTCTGGATACCGCGAGTATGGACACGGTTCGCATAGATTGGTGGAATAGAGACAAGAATAAAGACGGCAAATTACAATATAGCGAATTCTCACACCCTGACTGGAAGCGTGCTAATCGCAATAAAGACGAGGTTGTCGATTGGGCTGAGGAACTATCGGATCGCGTTCTTAAGAAATTAGTTCAGGACGGGGACTTTTTAGCAAAGCATGGTAAGGATTCACAAAATCAATGGCCGTCGATTTATGCCTGGGGTGTTGCTCATCCTGGTTTTGAGCAGATCTTCTATTTCATCGATTGGAATCAAGATGGCAAGATCAGCGAAGCGGAATACACAGCCTTTAAAGATCAGCTTAAACTTTACAACAAAACGAATTCACAGAGTAATAAAAAGATTTCTTTAAAGAAAAAGAGCTCTCCAAATGCTTCCCAATCGGATTCTCATATTAAGCAAATGGAGGCCACCTTCAGCAAAAAGAAACTGGATAGAGCACGTGAGATTTGGGCAGCTCTCGATAAGAATCGCGATAATATCTGGCAATACGCTGAATTTCCACATCCGGATTGGACGCGCGCCAATCGCGATGGCGATGACGGTTTGAGCTGGAAAGAGGAATTGGCGGATAAAACTTTTAGAAGACAAGCAAAAACCTATCCGAAAAAATATGCTTCTTCATCAAAAAAGTCATGGCCCAATCAGCAAGCCTGGAATAATGATCGACCTGACTGTAAGACGCTTTTTACCTTCATTGATTGGAATAATGATGGAAAGATCACTACTGCAGAGTACGAGGTTTTTGACGTGCAGGTCAAGTCCTATATCGACGGTTCCTACCCCAAAACAAACGAACAGGGAGAGACTGGCATGGAGGTTTTTCTGCGTCTGTCCGGTCAGCAGCCAAAAGCTGGAAAAAAGAAGTAGTTGATCCAATGATTGAGAACAAGGAGTCAAGCTCATTAGCTCATTTAACCATTTTCTGGAGAAATAAGGTGAAGTATTCATATATTTTTTTAATACAGTTTTTATTTGTAGTTTCAATTTTTGCAAAAGAACCACAGATGCTTCTAAAAGGTGAACTCCTTATGAAGGATGACTTTGATGAGGCCATTGACAAAAGAAAGTGGAAAGTTCAGGGAATGACTGTGAAAAATGGTCAGTTAGAATGGGATGGTGGAGCCAAGATTGGTCCCCAGGGAGAAATCTCCCTCCGTGACCATATAGTAGAGTACACTTTTTCCTGTAATGGAAAATCCGTATATAATCAGTACTTGTATAATGATCATTTAGGTCATGCGATTCTCTTTCGAATGCGTTCCACTACTAATTACTTAATGAAGTGGCAAGACCAAGATGTACTAAATAACTTTAAAGAGTACCCAGATCTTAGTGGATCCACTTTAAAGTCCGGTAAAGTTTACAATGTTGTGGTGGAAACAAGGGGGGATGAGATGCTGGTTCATATGGATGACGAGAATTTTTTATATGGCCGGAATCATCGAATTGACCGTGAAAAGACAAAGTTAGTCATTAATTTTGGAGGTCCGGGGACACTTGATTCTATCCGTATCTGGGAAGGGAAGCCTAATGAAAATTGGCAATCTAAGCGGAAAAGTATCATCGAACAAAAAAAGAAACGTGTCCCTAGGGATGTGGAATCTGATCCGGAGTTTGAGTACAAATACGGCATCGCTTCTCTTCAGGTTTCTTTAAGGGAGAACAATGACTTAAATTATAAAAAAATAATAGACCAGATATCTAGTCATATGCAAGAGATCAAAGCCAGTTATCGCTTTTTTGGTGGTAAGGAAACCCCACAAAATAAAGCTGCAAAAAGAAAGGCAAAGTCTGATCCTGTTTACATAGAAATGGAAAGAAAATTAAGTGCCTTAAAAAAACTCGAGTTGGATTACATAATGAGCAAGGATCCCTCGATTAAACCCTTTCGACGGGTCAAGAAGAAATCAAAAAAATAAAAAGAGGCTAAAAAAAGCAATGAGGACTATAAAAAGATTTTTAATGAATTCGAAGCTTTAGAGAAGGCCGAGCTGGCGTATTTCTACAAGAAATTTCCAGAATTAAAATAAAAAATGTTACCGGACTGCGGCAGAATTATCGGTGCAGGGTCTTCTGAAGAGCTTTCCGAGTTTTTTATGATCAACAATAAAAGGTACCTAGATGAGAAGAGTATGTTTATTTTTAATGGTGTTGAGTTTATTCTCGGCAAAGGCTCAGACGTCTGAAACAAACGCCCGCTTAAAGCAGGCTCTCAAGAAGTTTCCTCAGGCTGATAGCAATCAAGATGGTGTTCTGACATTAAAGGAGGCCATGGCTTTTAAGAATAAGTCAAATAAGAATAAGTCTTCGAAAGCTAAGGCTCCAAAGCTAAGTAAAGATTTATATTCCCGGCAAATGATGAATATAAAATATGGGACGCATGAACGCAACCTGATTGATTTATGGGTGGCTAAATCTGATAAACCAACACCTCTGATGATTTTTATACATGGTGGGGGCTTTAAGGGCGGTGATAAAAGTAAAGGCTATAGGCATATACAGGAATATTTGAAAAATGGCATATCCTTTGCCTCAATTAATTACCGTTATATAACGGAAAATGGGATTATGGCTTGCTTAAATGATAGTAAAAGAGCTTTGCAGTTTCTTCGTTATAAGGCTTCGGAGTTTAATTTAGATAAAACAAAATTTGCCTTGATGGGCAATAGTGCCGGGGCAGGAACTTCTTTCTGGCTGGCTTTTACTGATGACATGGCCAATCCGCAAAGTGAAGATCCTGTAGAACGCGAATCCACCAGAGTTTCAGCTGCTATTGGTTTTGGAGCTCAATGTAGTTATGATTTTGAACGCTGGCAGGAAGTGATGGATATTAAGGGAAAAGGAGATCCAAGTGGGGCCTTGCTTTTTTATGGCGTTAAGCGTTTAGATCAGTTAGAAACTAAAGAGGGGAAAGCTTTGATTGACAGTCTCGATATGCTCGACTTATTAAGCAAAGACGATCCACCTTTTTATGTTCATAACAGTCAGCCAGGAGGTCCGGTCAAGATCACTGATAAAAATCATCTTTATCATCACGCCAATCACGCGAAAGCTTTAAAGGAGCGGGCCCTTAAAGTCGGCGTTGAACATTTGTGTATTGCCCCCCAAATAGGCATTATTGACTCGCCAAACAAAGATTTTATGGGTTTTGTCGTGAAGCAATTTAAGGACTGATAATTTCCACAATGCAGAGAAAGCCGGGACCGTTTAAAATAGCTCTGACATTTTAAATAATGTCGTTTTTGGAGCCAGAAAAAGCAATAAGGACTATAAGAAGCTTTTGAGTGAATTCGAAGCTTTTGAGAAGGCCGAGCTGGCATACGTTTACAAAAAGTTTCCTGCACTCAAGTAAAAATTATTTGCCTCAATCTTATTCGTGGGGATGCACCCACGCGGGGATAGGTCTGCCCCCCTAATGAGTTAGCTCAGTGTAAAGCACATAGCCATTCAATATTTCACTTCCCTTCAGACTGCCATTGTTTCATGAGAGCGATATTTTTGTCTTTAATATCGGATTTTCTGGTTGCTGCCATATCACTATCGTATTGTTCTTCAGCTTCAGGGAAACGGCCTTGGTCATCTGACTCGATAATCCAGTTTGCCAATATGCTGCGCATTTCTCGTAATTTGTTTTTATATTTCGGATCACCTGCGAGGTTTTTCAGTTCCCATTTATCTGATTTGAGTTCATATAACTCCTCTTCTGGACGGGTAGGAGAAAACAGCAACTTTTCCTGCAGATCATTTAACTTCCCTTCGGCCTGTAATTGTCGAAAGACGGGCATCCATGGCTTCCCATCTTTATACTGACAAGGTTGAAGATGGGGGCGTTTGGGGTAATAGTTGCGAATGTATTTAAAGTCCCCTGAGCGGACACTGCGAATACGGTCGACTGTCTCATCACAGCGATCTCTTGCTGAAATAACATAATTGCGTGGCTCAGCTTGATCCCCAAATAGAGTTCTGCCCTGCATGTATGCGGGGATATCAATGCCAGCAAAATATAGAGAGCTGGCAGACATGTCTATATGAGCAATAACTTCTTCACGTAGGTTGGGTTTTAATTTTTCGGGAGCCCAGACGATGAAGGGGACCTTAGCACCTTCATCGTAGCAGAATTGTTTCCCTCTTGCCTGGCTGACACCGTGGTCAGTTAAAAAGAAAATGATGGTATTGTCTAAGAGTTTATCTTCTTTAAGGCGCTGCATGATTTTGCCAACTTCCAGGTCGGTGTACTGCACGCTATTTAAATAAATAGCCCAGTCGTGCTTAAAAGCAGCTACATCCGGATAATAAGGCGGTAGCTCGACCTGATCTTTGCTGATCACATTTTTGAGTGCGGGTTCAATTTGCTTGTACCACTTATCAACATTACGAATTTTGCCACCTCGCAATTGAATTTGAGCAAAAAAGGGTTGACCTTTTTTGCGGCCCGACCAGTCAGGGCCATCGTAGAGATCGTTTCTCTTGTAAGAGAAATTGTAGTCTTCTTTACCGTATCTTCCGGTTTTCTCACTGCCGTTACAGGTGTAGTAACCAGCCGCTTTAAAGAGTTCCGGAATTGTTTTGATGTGCTTGGCTAAGTGAATTTTAACTTTACCGCGTGAGCTCCTATGATGGTGAGCTCCAATGGCAGTCTGATACATGCCGGTAATCATGGCTGATCTAGCGGTAGAGCAGACAGGTGCGGTAACGTAGGCATTGCTAAAAACCTGTCCTTCTTTAGCGAGGCGGTCGACATGTGGGCTATGGACCAGGTTTTCCCCATTATAATTGAAATGAGACGACATATCCTCCACAACAATCCATAAAATATTTGGCCTTTCCGAGGCATTTATTGATAAGCATGTGAACAATGCAAAATATATAAAAAATTTCATTTTTAATCCTGAGGTCTTAAATATTTGTGAACGGAGGGGTGTATGTCAGTATTTAGCTAACAGTTCATCATTTACAATCTATACATTTGCTGTTTAAAAGCTTTTAATCTTGAAGATATTCTTCATTTTTTGTTATTATTCTGTATATAATTTACTTCTCGATTAGGTAGAATAGAGGGCATGATGCTTCGCATACGAAGGGACGCTGTCCCCTCGAACTCCCCTGTAAGGAAATACCTTTTCTTGACCAGGCGAATGAGGATTTTACACCGCTTTATGGATAATCGTGATTATTTTCATGATTACCCAGAATAAAGGGCATGATGCTTCGCATACGAAGGGACGCTGTCCCCTCGAACTCCCCTGCAAGGAAATGCCTTTCCTTGACCAGGCGAATGGTACTACAACATGCGTTGGGCTGATACTCCTTTTCATACTAATATCCTCCAGGGTATTCCAGATGCCGAAACTCGCCTAGGAAAAACTTCTCATCCACGTGGTCCTTATTCACATATTGTCGCGAATAAGGGACGTAAAGAAACTGTTCTTTGGTCAGTAGAAAGAAAAGATGGCGGCCGTGGCTTTGGTTTCACTGGCGGTCACTTTCATGCCAACTGGGCTAATGATGAATACCGTAAGCTCGTGCTCAATGAACTCAATTCGATGAATGCTATCTATCCGAATAAAGACGGAGTTGAATTAAAAGTTGAAATCCCCTGAGAAAGGCAAAAAACTATTCAATTAAGTGCATTGCTATAGCTCTGTTATTTACATTGCCTTGTACTGCCTAGACGGCAGCGCTCCAAAGTTAAATTCGCGCTTTGGAGCGCTGACGTCCCGAGGCTGTGTGAAAAATATAAAAACAGATCATATAAGGGCTGAAGGCCCGATAAACTGTAGCATGCACCGCGAGGTGCATGTTGTGATTCCTAATAAGAACAAAGGGCTGTAAGTCCGATACATTCAATGCTTTGTGTCGGTGCTAGGCACCTTTAATACGTTTTTCTTCTAAACGTGTAGCTATCGCTACACGCTATTTTCTTACGGTGCGTTGCACCTAACAAGGTATTTTTCACACAGTCTGGTTTCGTCGGTATATTACGTATTTTTTTCGATATTCTATTCTCATGGAAACCTGTGATAAATATTTTAGGAAGGGTAGTAGGACTTTAGTCCAGAGTCGGTGACTTAAGCTCTTAGGAATACTTTTTCCTGTACTCTCTAGGCGAAAGCCCATTTATCTTCTTAAACTGACGATTGAAATAGGTCTGATTATTAAAACCACAGGCAAATGAAATCTCTGTGATCGTTTCATCGGTTTTTAAAAGTCTTTCGGTGGCTTTTTCAATACGAACCTTTAGCAGGTAATTAATTGGGCTGCTGTTCATTGTGCTCTTAAACTTTCGGTTCAATTGACTCACAGAGAGACCAACAACTTTGGCTAGGTCGTCAGAACTTATATTTTCGCTGTAATGAGCATGCATGTATTCGATTACCTCAGATAGGTCAAAGAAGGGTTTTGCATCAGAACCGGCCATACGCAAATCTCGGAACGTACAAAAAACCCCCTTGATATTCCCCTCTTCATCTCTAAGAGGCTGCTTGTGGGATATACACCATGAAATAACTCCATTCTTATCGGGAACCATCCAGCGCTGATTGACAAACTTTTCTCCCGCTAAAACCTTCCTGTCTTCTTCAAGATAAAGCTCTGCCATATTCTTATCGTAAAAGTCATAATCCCCCTTACCCACCATCTCCTCTGGAGTACAACCTAACATATTTGCATAAGCTTGATTGACATAGACATACTTAGAATTCAAGTCTTTAACAAAACAGCGAGTATCGATATAATAATCAAAGTACTTCAGGAAATCTTCGAGTGAAGACCTGAAGCCTAATGAATCAATATTTATTTCTCCGTCCATGCCCAAATAGTGTTGTTTTTTTCTATTCTAACTCCCTTTATAGCAATCGTCTATCGAGAGTATGTAAATAGATCTCAATGACGATTAAAAATCGTGATAATTTAATGAGATTAAGAAAACTTTATTGCTCCTCAGCTTTCCAGTCCTAAATGAATAAACTTTGGGTCAGCCAAGTATTATTTTAAGAAACATAAAAAAACTAAAAATGTCCGGCAGGTTTTTATTTGACTCAAATAAATAATAAACAAACCATTTACAGGAGCCTTTATGAAGACTTGGGTAGTTATCCAATTAATAGTTTTAAGTATCTTTCTGCCTACGCAAGGGCAGGCACAAACTAAAACCGTCAGTGAATCTGAACGCCAGATTCCTCTATCCTATGATGTCGATGTCATTGTCGTTGGCGGGACTCTACGAGGTGTTGCCGCTGCAGAAGCCGCCGCTAAGCAAGGCGCCAAAGTTTTTCTAGTAACTGATCGCCCCTACCTCGGTGAAGATGTATGCGCTACTCAGAGGTTATGGATTAAATCCGATCAAAAGCCAAAGACTGAATTGGGTGAATCAATTTATGGTAAAGCCCGCAAAACAAAAAATGGCTACTCAATTGTTACACCAATGGATGTCAAGCGAAAGCTCGATGAAGCCCTGTTAAATAAAGAAGTTCCTTATCTCTATGGTAGTTACCTGACTGAAATTCTTCACGATCCAAATGGCGAGGTCGCCGGGATTGTAGTAGCGAATCGCTCTGGTAGACAGGCGATACGTGGTAAGCTTATCATTGATGCTACAGATCGTGCTTTTGCAGCTCGAATGGCCGGAGCAAATTTCACGACTTACCCTGCGGGCCCACAGAAATTCAAACGTATAATTGTTGGAGGTGAGCCAAATAAAGAAGCAAAAAATTTAGGTTTTCAGTACACCGTTGTGCAAGTAGCTAACAAGCCGAAAACCATCAGGAATTCTTACGCAGTTTATGAATATGATTTAGAAATCTCCATGAAAGATGGCTCCTTCAAATCTTTTATTAAAGCCGATAAGCTTGCCCGCGATAAAAGCTACCAATTCGGTCAGGCGACTTACTCAGAGAAGCTATTTCAAATTCCACCAGATAACTTAAAATCGATCAAATCTCACAAAGGCTCATGGCAAGAGGCAAAACAAATCCCCTTAGCTGCCATGACTCCAAAAGGCTTGAAGCACCTTTATGTCCTTGGCGGCTGTGCTGATATATCACGGGACGCAGCTGAACAATTACTCAGACCACTTAATAGCTTACAGCTCGGTCAAATCTTAGGAGCAAAGCTAGCAAAAAAAGCTATCGAAAGAGACTTAGCTCCCGCCAGTAAACTTGTGGTTGCCGGACACGGTGGCGAGGCGACTATCCAGGCTGAAGTGGGAGACGTTTTAACTGGTCTTCGCTGGAAGCCTAGCGAAGGGTCCGTTCGCAGTCCTGCCCGTGCCCTGCCCGTCATTGCTCGTTTCGACACAGTTGTTGTGGGTGGTGGAACTGGCGGAGCGGCTGCCGGCATTGGTGCTTCTCGTGCAGGCGCTCGCACACTTGTTATTGAGCATTTACACGGCCTTGGTGGAGTGGGAACTCTTGGCCGAATTGCCATTTATTACAACGGTAACAAAGCCGGCTTCAACGCTGAAGTTGAGCGAGAAATCACGGCTCTGGCAGATGAAAAATTTAAACCTAGAAGCATCCACAAAAATATTCCCTTTGATATCGAAACAAAGATGGAGTGGTTGCGCAAAGAAATTAATAAAGCCGGAGGTGAAGTTTGGTACCTGACTCTGGGTGTGGGCTCAGTCCTTCAAGATAAGCGTTTTACTGGAGTCGTTGTCGCCACACCAGAAGGTCGTGGTGTCATTTTAGCCAACACCGTCATTGACTCAACCGGCAATTCAGTCATCCCTCACTGTGCCGGACTTGAAACTCAAATGATTGATAATGAACATATTTCAGTTCAAGGAACGGGTTTACCTCCCTGGCACCCTGGTGATAATATGATGAATTCAGATTGGACCTTCGGCCACGATGATGACGTTTTAGATATTTGGCGCATGCACGTTGTAGCAAAACAAAAATTCAAAAATGACTATGACTTAGGGCAACTCATTGACTCAAGGGTTAGACGCCGCATCTATGGTGATGTTTACATTACGCCAATGGACATTCTCAATAAGCGAGTCTTCCCAGATGTGATCACTGTTGCCAAAAGTGATTTTGACAATCACGGTTTTTCCAGACATGACATGTTTATGGTTTATCGCCAGGAAAGAGAGTACATGTACGGTAATATACCTTACCGCGCTTTATTACCCAAAGGCTACGATGGCATATTGGTAACCGGGCTCGGAATCAGTGGTGATGGCGATGCCATGCCGGTTATCCGTATGCAACGCGATATTGAAAACCACAGCTATGCTGCGGGTTATGCTTCCGCTATGGCTGCACGTGACCAATCGACTGTGCGTAAGATTGATATCAAAGAACTGCAAAGACACTTAGTCGACATTGGTACAATTCCAGAGAAGTTTCTAGGTGCGAAAGATAGTTTCCCCTTAAACGAGAGGACTATTCGCGAAGCGGTAAAAAGCCTTGGTAAGGATTACTCCGGTATTGAGAAAATCTTAACTCAAGTGGATGCCGCAATTCCAATGTTGCAAGAAGCCTACAAAGCCTCAAATGATCCAGAAGTTAAATTACGTTATGCTCATGTACTTGGTCTTTTTTACGATGCTACTGGTGTTGATGATCTAATGACTGCAGTTCGTGAAGCTAAGTGGGATAAAGGCTGGAAATTTAAAGGCTGTGGTAACTTTGGTCCCACTACAAGTCCTTTGGATAATTTAATCATTGCCCTGGGACGTACAGGTGACGAAAGAGCTCTGCCTATACTCATCGAAAAAGCTGACCAGCTTAATACAAATCATGCCCTATCGCACTTTCGTGCCCTCTCTGTAGCTTTTGAAACTCTCAAAAAACCTGAAGCAGCAAAAACTCTTGCCGGGCTTTTGAAACTTCCAAGAACTCAAGGCAATGCTTTTCTAGAAATAAATAACGTCAATAAAGTGACCCCTAAAAGCAATTACGATTGTACAAGCCGCGAGGTTTCGTTGAGAGAACTGATTGTCGCTCGTGCTTTGTTCCGTTGCGGTGATTACCAGGGTATGGGTAAGAAAACTCTTGAAGTTTATAGCAATGATTACCGCGGTCACTATGCGATTCACGCAAGAGCTATTTTAAAAGAACAGAATTAAAGGATCATATAAATCATGATAAAAAATCTAAGCTTGTTATTTTGCACTGTTTTAAGCTTTGGTGTTTTTGCAGAAGAACCTAAACCCTTACCTATAAAAGCTGCCATTGAAATGGCGGAGACTGTGATTGCAGAAACGGCTTTAGAAAAAGATCAAAAGCCAAGGCGTTATAATTACTGGATGTACCAAAACTACATAATTGCTGAAGGTATAAAAAATATGGGTGATGCCTTGGATCGCCCAGAATTCAGTGAATACAAAGAAAAACAACTCATGTATTTCTGTGATTCTTATAAAAAAATTACAGATACACGATCACAAAATCATTACCTCAAACCAAGTTCTCTATGGCATAGTGGTATGGTGGCCAGTTTTGTTGAAGCACAGGCGACAAGCAATCACCCTGAAATTGCTCGTGGAATATCTTACTTCCAAGGCATGCTGGATAGAGCGCCTAAAATTGCTGATGGAACACACACTCGCTATAAAAGGCAATGGAAGTCAAAGGGTGTGCAAATTGACGATTTATACATGCTTGTCCCCTATTGGGTGCGTAAATCTAAGCAAAGTGGCAATCCAGAATACCTAGAAAAAGCCATAGAAGAAACGCTCAGTTATTATAAATATTTGTGGAATCCGCAAACAAAACTGATGCATTGTCTATGGCTCGAAAAAAAGCCAGAAGCTAAAATTCATCACTGGGGTCGTGGCAATGGCTGGTTTGTCATGGCCATTACTGACTTATTGCACTTTGTTCCCGAAAATCACCCAAAAAGAGCCGAGCTCCTGAAGATCTACAACAATGTTATGCTTGGCCTTATGGCTCGTCAAAATAAAGACGGCTTATGGCACCAGGTTTTAGATCGCCCAGAAAGTTATACCGAGACCTCCTGTTCCGGCATGTTTACTTACAGCCTTTTACTAGGCTCTAATAAGGGCTGGTTGCCGGCATCTGCTCGTAGCGCTGGCATAAAAGGTTGGAATGGTCTGCAAACAAAATTAACGGACAAAAATCAACTCAAAGACGTCTGTGTCGGAACGGATATGTCCGAAAAAGTGCAATACTTCTTTAAACGCCCAAGGGTAACTCACGATCAACACGGCATAGGACCTTATTTACTGGCGGCCGCCGAAGTTATTAAGCTTGAGAAATAATCATCAATAATAAATAAAAAGACAAATATTATGAAAAAGCTAACCTTGTTATTTTGCACTGTTTTAACCTTTGGTGTTTTTGCAGAAGAACCTAAACCCTTACCTATAAAAGCCGCTATTAAAATGGCTGAGACAGTTATCGCTGAAACGGCTTTAGAAAAAGGCCAAAAGCCAAGGCGTTATAATTACTGGATGTACCAAAATTATATGATAACAGAGGGTATAAAGGCGATGGGCGAGGCTTTAGGTCGCCCGGACTTCAGCTCTTATCAAGATAAACAGATGCTGTACTTTCTCGAAGAGTACAAAAATATTAAACCCATGACTGGCATGTACCTACATCCAAGAACCATGTGGCACTGTGGTATGGTCGCCAGCCTTTATGACTTAAAAAGAACAAGTGACCATCCGGAAATTGCGCGAGGAATTAGCTATTTTCAAAAGATGCTCAATAATGCTCCTAAAGTTGCTGATGGTACCTTGGCTCGATATAGACCTGAGTGGAAATCTAAGGCGATTCAAATTGATGACTTGTACATGGTTAGCCCATACTGGGTGCGTAAATCGGTTGATCTGGGTGAAGCTAAATATCTTGATTTGGCGATCGAAGAAACCCTTAGTTATTACAAGCACCTGTGGAACGCTGAGACAAAATTATTTAATTGTCTATGGCTCGAAAAAAAGCCGGAAGTTAAAATTCCGCACTGGGCTAGAGGCAATGGTTGGTTTGTTCTGGGCATCACGGATTTGCTAAATTTCGTGCCCGAAAACCATCCGAAACGAGCTGAGCTTTTAGAGGTCTATAATAATGTCATGCACGGTCTTATGGCTCGTCAGGACAAAGATGGCTTATGGCATCAGGTATTAGATCACCCGGAAAGTTATACCGAGACATCGAGCTCCGGCATGTTCACTTACAGCCTATTGCACGGCTCTACTAAGGGCTGGTTGCCGCCATCTGCTCGCACTGCCGGTATCAAAGGCTGGAATGGTCTGCAAGCAAAGTTAACGGACAAAAATCAACTAGAAGATGTTTGTAGGAGTACCGGTATGTCTGAGGACCTCGACTACTACTTTAACCGTGAACGGATTACTCACGATCAACACGGTATAGGACCTTATTTACTGGCGGCCGCCGAAATTATTAAGCTTGAGAAAAAATAATCAATTAGGTCTAATGACTAAAGCAAAACACTTTAAGAGGCATTTATGTCGAAAATATTAACTCTCTTATTATTCCTAACATGCAGTATTTATGCCGCAGCAACAGATAAACTCAATGTTATTGTGATCATGGCCGATGATTTGGGCTATGCAGATATATCCTGTACTAAATTGGCAGATGATGTTCATACTCCAAACATAGACAGGTTGGCTGAAAAAGGAGTTCGCTTTACCAATGCTTACGTGACCTCGCCTATATGCAGTACTTCGAGAATTGCCGTAGCAACTGGCGCTTACCAGCAACGTCAGGGAAATTACTGGTATGGTGGTCAAGGACTTCATGACCCCAAGTTTAAGACCATAGGTGAATCACTGAAAGACAATGCTTATAAAACGGGCTATGTCGGTAAATTTCACCATGGAAAAAGCGATCAACCCAAAAAAAGAGGCTTTCCTCTCAATCATGGTTACGACAGCTTTTATGGTTTTTCCGGTGGTACCAAGCATTATTTACTCCACAACAAGGCGAGTCAAAAAACTCATTATTGTGCGGGACCTATGTACGTTCAGGACAAGCGTGAAGATGTGGAAGGTTTTTCGACTGAACTCTTCGGCGAACAAGGTCGAGCTTTTGTGCGAAAGCATAAAGATGAACCCTTTCACCTTTTTCTCTCATTTAATGCGGTTCATCATTATATCAACCAACTCCCAGAGCCCTACCTAAAGGAAAAAAATCTAAGTCAAATCCCTGATTTTAAACCTAATAATAAAGATAAATGGCGTGAAAAGTTTGATTTCCCTAATCATCCTGATGGTCGCCAATATTACCTTGGTCACCTTTATTACCTGGATCGAGAAATCGGTCTGCTTTTAGATGAACTGGAGACCCTTGGCATCGCAGACAAAACTATTGTCATTTTCCTGGGGGATAATGGTGGAGGACTCGCTCTCTATGCCAATAATGGCAATCTAAAAGGTGGGAAATATACCAGCTTTGAAGGTGGCTTGCGCGTACCAATGATTATTTCACATCCTCATATAAAGACAAGTCATCAAGTATCTCATGCAATGGTTAGCGCTTTAGATCTGCATCCAACGATATGCGCCATGATAGGCAGCAAAATCCCTGAGAATGTCGATGGCATTGATTTAAGTCCTTTATTAAAGGGAGAAGATTTAGATACCAAACGTCGTGTACTTTACTGGGACTCGCCCCCGCAAAAGGCCATTCGCAAAGGAAAATGGAAATTGTTAATTAATAAAAAAGACCCTGCAATCACAATGCAGAAAGTAGAAGTTCCGAAAGGTGCCTTTTTATACAACTTGGAAGAAGATCCGGGAGAAAATAAAGATCTTAGTTCTGAATACCCTGAAATGGTACAAGACTTATTAAAAGACCTGCAAAAATGGCAGGATGAAGTCAAAAAATCTCAAAAATAATTTAGAGGACATTGATGTTCGCGAAAACCCCTCAGCAAGAAACTAAAAATACTTTAAAAGTCTTTGTTAAGTCCTGTCTTTTTCTATGTCTAGTCAGTTTAAGCTTGAATGCTCAAGATGCAGATCAAAAAGAGCGTCCGAATATTTTGTTTGCTATTGCCGATGATATGTCGCATGCAAGCGCCTATGGACACAAATGGGTAAGCACACCCCATTTCGATAAACTAGCTAGTGAAGGGATACTGTTTAAAAACGCATTTACCACTAATCCGAAGTGTGGACCATCGCGAGCTGCAACCTTGGGCGGACGCCATTTCTGGCAGATGAAAGCCGGATCGTGTCATTGGAATGTGTGGCCGAATGAATTAAAAATTTATACCGACCTCTTGGCAAAAGCAGGTTACCACGTTGGCCTGACCGGTAAGGGCTGGGGACCTGGAGACTACAAGAAACGCGGCGGGCGTGTTCATAATCCTGCGGGGAAGGCCTACAATACGCAGAAGAAAAAATCTCAGGTGGGCATAAGCGACAATAACTACTCAGGCAATTTTAAGGAGTTTCTCAAAAAGCGAAAACCAGGGCAGCCGTTCTGCTTCTGGTACGGAGCAAAAGAACCTCATCGTGGGTATCTAGCAGGTTCGGGAATTAGAAGCGGTCTTGACCCTAAAACAGTGAAAGTACCGAGTTACTATCCAGATCATGCCGATGTGCGCAGCGACCTTCTGGATTATGCTCTGGAGGTGAACTGGTTTGATAAACACCTCGGCGAGATTGTTGAACACCTGCGCGAGATTGGGGAGCTAGACAATACTCTGATCATTGCAACTAGCGATAACGGAGCACCCTTTCCACGTATCAAGGGACAGATATACGATGAAGACTTTCGTTTGCCAATGGCTGCACGCTGGGGTGCTGTCCACAAAGGTGGGGCAGTTGTTGAAGACTTTGTGAATAATATCGATATTGGTCCAACCTTTCTTGAAGCCGCAGGTGTAGAAATTCCGGAGGAGATGTCTGGCCGAAGCTTTGTTGATATTTTTAAAGCAAATACAAGTGGTTTTATTGATCCTAAACGCGACTTTGTTTGTGTGGGACGCGAGAATCAGGACTTAGGCCGAGAAGGGGATCTGGGCTATCCTGTGCGCGCAATACGGACTCGAGACTACCTCTATGTACATAACTTTGCTCCGGATCGGTGGCCGGCGGGCAACCCTGAAACAGGTTTTACAAACTGTGACAGTTCGCCGACGAAAAGTCTGATCCTCAAGTTACATAAAGAGGGTAAAAGTCAGTACTTTGAGGCAAATTTTGGAAAGCGGCCTCAAGAGCAATTGTTCAAGTTGTCAGTAGACCCGGAATGCATGAAAAACCTAGCCCAAAACCCGGAGTACTCTAAGATAAAAAAAGAACTGTGGGAGCAGCTGAAGACGACATTGATCGATACCAAAGACCCTCGCATCCTAGGCAAAGGCAAGGTGTTTGATAATTATGAATATGTCGGCAGCAACGCTCAACATTCATGGAAAGCCTACATAGAGGGCTGGTGGAAACGACAAAGGTATTAAGCAAAAAAACTCAGTTAAAAATAATTGGATAAACAGTGAAGAAACTTAAATTTATCATAAAATACAGTTTACTGGGTGCCATGTTGGCAGCACTGTTCTGTAGCACTCTGACTGCGGCAGACCCGTCTTCGCCTACGGGCTACGACGTGGCAAGCAGGCCGAATATCATCGTCATCTTAGCCGATGACATGGGCTATTCGGATCTGGGCTGTTACGGCGGCGAAATTCAGACCCCGAATATTGATGCCTTGGCGCGTGAAGGAGTCCGGTTTACTGGCTTCAAGAACACCGCCCGTTGTACGCCGTCACGCGCATCTCTGCTGACCGGTCGCTACTCGCATTCAGTCGGGGTGGGCGCTATGCAGCAAGACCAGCATTTACCCGGTTATCGCGGGCAACTTTCGGCCGATGCTCCGACCATCGCCGAAATCCTGAAACCGCACGGCTACGCAACCGGAGTTGTGGGCAAATGGCACCAAACCGTCACCGGCAAATCGAAACAGAAACCGTTGTTCCCGCTCGACCGCGGCTTCGACTTTTTTTACGGAACCTGGTGGGGCGCGAAGGACTATTTCAGCCCCAAGTTCATGATGAAAAACAGTGAGCACATACCGGACAGCACTACATATCCCGCTGACTTTTATCTGACCTATGCGCTCTCCGATTCTGCGATTGAGTTTGTGGACTCGCAGTTGGGTCAGAAGAATCCATTCTTTTTGTACCTAGCGCACTACGCGCCACACGCCCCGATTCAGGCACCGGCGGATCGGATCCAAAAGTGTATGGAGCGCTATAAAGTTGGGTTTGTGCAGCTCCAGCAGGAACGATTTGAGCGTCAGCAGGAACTGGGAGTGGCACCCGATAATGCAGCAACCATTGACCAGTCCAGTAAATGGAACGCGCTCAGTGAGGCCGAGAAAAATGAGTGGGTAACCACGATGGCAACCTATGCCGCCATGATTGAGGTAATGGATGAGGGGATCGGGCAACTGATTGATGTCTTGAAGAAGAATGGTCAATATGACAATACCCTGATACTCGTGCTCAGTGATAACGGTTCAACACCCAATCATAAGGGAACGAGGAATTCGGCTAATCTTTGTGCCGCACTCAGCAACACGCCATTCAGCGGAGTCAAAGCCCATGCCCTTGAGGGAGGTATCTCTTCACCACTGATCGTCAGTTGGCCGGATAAGCTGAAAGAATATGCCGGCCAAATTCGGAATGGGCGCTGTCATATTATCGATATTTTACCGACCTGTCTGGAGGCAGCCGGGGTCAAATTTCCCGATTCATTTAAAGGAATTAAGCCCGTGCAAGCGGATGGAATAAACTTGATGGCTGCGGTAAAAGGGGCTGAATTAGAAAATCGCCCCTTTTTCTGGGAACATCTAAAAAGCCGTGCTGTTTACCGTGATGGTTGGAAATTGCTTGCAGATAAGACGCTGTGGAAACTGTATGATCTGAGCAAGGACCCTGGCGAGCAATGCGATTTATCCAGTAAGCATCCTGAACGGGCTTCCGCACTCAAAGCGCTCTGGACCGAATGGGCAGAAGAGTATGATGTGATTCCTTGGCCTTCAGCCAGGAAGAAATTTCCTGCTAAATTACAGTAAGTTAAGCAAAGTATAAAAACTCATGTGTCGATGCGTACATTAATAACAATACTCAAGTAATTATGCGATTCACGCAAGAGCTATTTTAAAAGAACAGAATTAAAGGATCATATAAATCATGATAAAAAATCTAAGCTTGTTATTTTGCACTGTTTTAAGCTTTGGTGTTTTTGCAGAAGAACCTAAACCCTTACCTATAAAAGCTGCCATTGAAATGGCGGAGACTGTCATCGCTGAAACGGCTTTAGAAACAGATCAAAAGCCAAGGCGTTATAATTACTGGATGTACCAAAACTACATAATTGCCGAAGGTATAAAAAATATGGGCGATGCCTTGGGTCGCCCAGAATTCAGTGAATACAAAGAAAAACAACTCATGTATTTCTGTGATTCTTATAAAAAAATTACAGATACACGATCACAAAATCATTACCTCAAACCAAGTTCTCTATGGCATAGTGGTATGGTGGCCAGTTTTGTTGAAGCACAGGCGACAAGCAATCACCCTGAAATTGCTCGTGGAATATCTTACTTCCAAGGCATGCTGAATAGAGCGCCTAAAATTGCTAATGGAACATTCACCCGCTATAAAAGGCAATGGAAGTCAAAGGGTGTGCAAATTGACGATTTATATATGCTTGTTCCTTATTGGGTGCGTAAATCCAAGCATAGTGGCAATCCAGAATACCTTGAGAAAGCCATAGAAGAAACTCTCAGTTATTATAAATATTTGTGGAATCCGCAAACAAAATTAATGCATTGTCTATGGCTGGAAAAGAAGCCAGAAGCCAAAATCCCTCATTGGGGACGTGGCAATGGCTGGTTTGTCATGGCCATTACTGATTTACTGCACTTTGTTCCTGAAAATCACCCAAAAAGAGCTGAACTTCTAAAGATCTACAACAATGTTATGCAAGGTCTTATGGCTCGTCAAAATAAAAACGGCTTGTGGCATCAGGTTTTAGATCGTCCTGAAAGTTATACCGAGACCTCCTGTTCCGGCATGTTTACTTACAGCCTTTTACTAGGCTCTAATAAGGGCTGGTTGCCGGCATCTGCTCGTAGCGCTGGCATAAAAGGCTGGAATGGACTGCAGACAAAGTTAACGGATAAAAATCAACTCAAAGACGTGTGTGTCGGAACGGATATGTCCGAAAAAGTGCAATACTTCTTTAAACGCCCAAGGGTAACTCACGATCAACACGGCATAGGACCTTATTTACTGGCGGCCGCCGAAGTTATTAAGCTTGAGAAAAAATAAATACTTTATGAGTAATCAGAAAGTAAATCATCTCATTTTCAAGAGCTTATCAAAGGGATATTTTTTCAATTATCTTCTTATATCCTGTCTTTGTCTAATATGTATAAGTTTTAATGCTCTAGATGCAGATCAAAAAGAACGTCCAAATATTTTGTTTCTTGCGGTTGATGACTTAAATGATTGGGTGGGTTATTTAAAAGGACATCCCCAGTCAAAGACTCCTAACATCGATAAGTTAGCCGGTGAATCTTTTGCCTTTACCCGTGCTTATTGCTCGGCTCCACTTTGTGGACCATCCAGAACATCCTTGATGTATGGTATCTACCCACATCGCACCGGCGTCTACTATCACCATAAAACTTACTCGCCGAAAAAACTTATCTCACCTGATCGGCTTCCCCTGCAACTTGCTTTCCAAAAGAATGGTTACCACACCATTGGAAACGGAAAAATTTATCATGGGAGCTACCATGATTCCAGAGGCTGGAATACTTTCGTTCCTGCTAAATACAAAGACAAAACCAGAAAAGAAATTACGTCCGTATTTGGTGAGGATGCCGGTCGACCATTAAAAGATTTCAGAGTTGGAGTCAGTGCAGCAGATCCTGACTCGGATGAATTAGATGGTGCCATTGTTAATTGGGCCATTGATCAATTCCAGCTTAAGCATAAAAAGCCCTTCTTTATGGCTATTGGTTTAGTCAAGCCCCACGCTCCCTGGATTGCCCCGAAGAAGTTCTATGATCAATTCGATCTTGATAATATACAGTTCCCTGAAACCCCGAAGGGTGATCTTGATGACATTCCAGCTGCCGGAAAATTTATGGCTCAGACTGTTTATCCCTTTTTTGATAAAAACGAGCATGAGATCATTAAAACAAAAGAAGATATCTGGAGAAAGTTGGTTCATGCCTATTTAGCCACCAGTTCCTATGCGGATTACAATGTGGGGAGAATCCTCAAGGCCTTGGAAACTGGTGGCAACAAGGCAGGGAAAATGGGAACTCTACGATATGGTGAGCGATCGTACGGAACTAAACAATCTAGCCTCAAAAATGCCGGAAAAGGTAAAAGAACTTAGTCGCCTCTACAATAAGTGGACGGAACGCTGCTTTGTTCAAAAGCTGAAAGGGGAATAATAAGGGAGTCCCCTGAACCTGAACAGTGAATCACAGAAGTATGATGTTTATAAATATTGATTAAATACTACAAGCTTTCAGATGAGAAAGCCATATATTATTAATGAATAAAGAACTAAGGGCATTGCCTAATTTTAATAAAAAAAGCACGGCAGGTTTTGTTTGACTGCAAATTAAGTATTGATAAGTCACAAAATTTTATCGCAATGAGAGCTCAAAGGAATATATATGAAAAGAAAGTTTACATTAATAGAGCTATTGATTGTCATGGCAATTATCGGCATACTTGCTTCACTACTGCTTCCATCGCTAAAATCGTCAAGGGAAAAATCTCGTCGAGCTGTCTGCAAAAGTAACCTAAGGCAAGTCTATATAGCGGCATTCATGTATCATGATGATAGTGGCTTTTTTCCTGTAGGCGGTGCGACAGTACTCAACAATACGCCTTGGGACCCCAATGGATGGGGACAAACAGAGACCTATATTAAAGATATCATTCCCTACCTAAGTGCCTGGGATCTAACAAGTAATGAACGTCCGGAAGTATTAAAATGTCCAAGTAACACATCGACTCCTTGGAATGCAACAGAGTCAACAACTTACATATATACTGGAAACTTCCAAGACAATGAAAATTGGCCCATGTTTAGAGGCCTAGGTCGTCGAACAACGAGCACGACATGGCTAGACGGAGGTCCTAAAATACCAACGGAAGATAGAACGCTTACTGCCTACGAAGATCCGAGTCAAACCACTGTTTTTGCCGACTTAAACAAATTTACCAATGGTGGGACTAAACACATCAATGTAAATCACTCTCAGCAAGGAGGGAATTTTTTTAATAATGTAACAGATATTTCCTTATACTCAGCAGGTGGCAACCGCAATACATTAGACGGTGCGGTAAAATGGATAAAAACATATCAACTGGGTTATGATAGAGTCGCGAATGAAGACTATTTCCCCAACAGTTCTGGAAGTCGAAAGTATGGCGCTAGTTCTCATTCTTTTTATTGGTAGAGTCAGCACTTAGAGTTTAAAATTGTGGTGCAAAAATTGAAAAATCTTTTTATCGGCTGCCATCTAGTGGATTTACCAAAATTACAAAAATTATAATCAGGTTTTTTATGCGTCTTCTTTTATTTATCGCTTTATCACTTTGTCTAAATGCCCAAGAGAAAGCAAATGTCATCCTCATTTTAGCCGATGACTTAGGTATTTCCGATACCAGTTTAGGAGGCTCAAAGCTCTATCAAACGCCCAATTTAGAGAGGCTGGCTAAAGGTGGAGTTTACTTCACCAATGCCTACGCTGCCAGCCCCCTTTGCTCGCCAACTCGGTCCAGTATTCTTACTGGACAAAACCCAGCCAGAACAGGTTTTACGGCCCCTCATGGGCATTTAAAAAATGTTGTTTTAACTGCCCGGGCCGGCAAAGCGGCGGCGCCTTCAAAGAGACAAGTTCCGCCCGTATCAGTCAATAGATTATCGACAGAATATTTAAGCCTTGGCAAGGTTTTTAAAAATGCCGGATACAAAACAGCCCACTTTGGCAAATGGCACCTTGGCAAATCACCTTACTCACCCTTGGAACACGGATTTGATATAGATATCCCCCATTGGCCGGGACCCGGACCTGCCGGTTCCTTTGTCGCACCTTGGAGATACCCTAACTTCAAAGAGAATTATCCCGGTGAGCATATTGATGATCGTTTAGGTGACGAAATAGCAAAATATATTAGCGAAAATAAAGACCAGCCCTTTTTTATTAATTTTTGGCAATTCTCTGTTCATGCGCCATTTAATGCTAAGCAGGAACTTATTGATAAATACAGAAAACTCATCGATAAAAACAATCCTCAACATAACCCCGTTTATGCTGCAATGGTTGAATCTATGGACGACAGCATAGGCAAAGTCATAGATGCCCTCGAAACAAATAAACTGATGGAAAAAACAATCATTGTCTTTTTTTCAGATAATGGCGGAAATATGTATAATGTTGTCGATGGTACAACGGCCACAAGTAATAAACCTTTCCGCGGGGGTAAAGCCTCTATATACGAAGGAGGAACACACGTACCCGCTATTGTCGTTTGGCCAAATCAAACAAAAACCGGCGTTAGAAATGACAGTTTAATTCAGAGTGAAGATCTTTATGCAAGTATCTTAGAAATGGCAGCTTTACCGGTGGATTACCAGCAGGCAAAAGATTCCATTAGTTTTGTGCCCGTTTTAAAAGGTCAGGGAGCCAAAAGAAAACAAGTTTTTACCTACTTCCCACATTCACCAAATGTTCCCGATTGTGTACCACCATCTGCAGCCCTGAGGATCGGTGATTGGAAACTCATCAAAGTCTTTCATGACAATCCAGATTTAACTGACCGATTTGAACTTTATAATCTTGCAAATGACCAAGGAGAGATGCTTAACCTCGCTTCTCAAAACCCCGAAAAAGTTAAAAGTATGAATGAAGTCATTGATCAGTACCTTAGGAAGAGTGCATGTATAAAGCCTATCAAAAACCCCAAATATAATAGCAAATTCATACAATCTGCCGGAAAATTAAAAGCTCGTGGTCATGGCATTTTTTCCAAAGGTAAAGCAGGCTTGTACATAAGAAAATACGCCGATAATCAAGATATGAGTTTCACTTTACCCACTCCTGCTCTCAAAGCAGGGAAATATACTTTGCAAATGGATATTCGTTCGCTATCGGCTAAAGGAGATATTCTGGTCAAAGGCTTTTCACCAGGAACGAAAGTTACTGATTTTACCAAAATCAATTTAGTCGATGACGGCTTATGGCACCAAAGTTCACATCCTTTTACAGTGATAAACACCCCATCCAAAGTGATGAAGTTTATCCTGGATTTTCCTCAGGGGCAACTTCATTTGAGATCCCTCAAAATACTCGATGAAAATAAAGATCAACTTATCAATCTAAAGTTTTAATACTTGTCTTTAATTGAGCCCTCCATTTACCCGGCCTTTTGTTTGTAAGCCTTATCATTAATCAAAAAAAAGAAAAAAATGAAAATAGAAATGACAAAAAACCTTAGCCTTGTTTTAATTCTCTTGGCATCGATGGCTTATGCCCGTGAACGACCCAATATTATTATTATCGTAACTGACGATCACGGCTATGCCGACTTCGGGGCCTATGAAGGTGCCTCTCCAGATTTGAAAACGCCTAACTTAGACGCTCTTTCAAGTGCGGGTGCAGTGGTGACAAATGGCTACTCCACAGCTCCACAATGTACGCCTTCGCGAGCCGCTATTGCCACATCCAGGTATCAAACTCGATTTGGTTTAGATGATAATGATTTAGCACCTATGGACATAAATGAAAAGACCATAGCAGAAAAATTAAAAGACTCAGGCTATGCAACAGGCTTCGTTGGCAAATGGCATTTAGGCCCTAAAACAGGTAATAAGCTATGGATGGAGAAGAACTATCCTGAAGGTTTGAAACAAAAAAAGGCTCATATTCCCGAAAACATTAGCCGTCCGTATTATCCTATGAGCCGAGGTTATAGCGATTACTATGATGGAGCAAAATCTGTTTATCTAAGGAATTTTGATTTAGAGGGGAAGGCCATAAAACATGAACGCGAAGTCGATAATAAAACCTTCCGAGTTGATAAGCAGACCGATGCGGCTTTAGCTTTCATTGATAAAAATCATAACAAAGCTTTTTTTCTGCACCTGAATTACTTCGCTCCTCACGTTCCCATGGAAGTTGTTAAAAAGCATTTTGATCGTTTCCCTGGTGATATGACTGAACGTCGCCGTTGGGGCTTAGCATCTTTAGCAGCCATTGACGATGGTATTGGTGCTGTCATGGAAACGTTGAGGAAATATAAAATCGAAGAGAATACGATTGTTTTTTACTTTGCCGACAATGGTGCGCCCCTTAAAATCAAAAAACAAGATCTTCCCTACAAGGCTAGAGGCGGTTGGTCCGGCTCTTTAAATGGTGAGCTTGTCGGCGAAAAAGGTATGATTTCAGAAGGGGGTGTGCGTGTGCCCTACCTCGTCTATTGGAAGGGCAAAGTTCCTGCACAAGTTTATCACAAAGCTGTGAGTACCATGGATGCAGGTGCTACCGCTTTGGCTCTGGCGGGTGTGGAAGTGAAAAAGGGCGAGCTCGATGGTGTGAACTTGATGCCGTATTTATCGAAGGGCAACAAGTCAAATCCACATCAATACCTTTATTGGAGGTTTTGGGGTCAGTCGGTCATTCGTTCAGATAAATGGAAATTTTTCGAACTGGAAAATGGCGTTCAGATGCTTTTTGATATGACGGATCCACTCCCCGAAAGAAAAAATATGATCAAGACTTATCCCGAAGTTGCCGCTGACTTACAGAAGAACTTAGCGACTTGGAGAAACCAGCAAAAATGGCCAGGCTTTCTAAAGAGCTATGGTCGTGAAAGCAAGTTTTTCAAACATTATTTTAAGCTCCATGAAGAATAAACTTTGTGATAAGCACTTCATATTCTCGAGTAAATAAGCCTTTTCCCAAGGATAAAAACAAGACAATTACCTTAATGTAGCTCATGGATTCAGCGTCCATATAAATAATCAATAAAAATTTCCGGAGTACCATATGAAGCATGGGATATGTAACAAACTTTTAGTCATAACTTGCTTGCTGTCAATAATGAGTCACGCAGATTCTAAAAAAACATCTGTAATTAAGTCTGGAGCCTCTACGACTAAGCTTGAGATTCAGGATGCAACAGACAAACAAAACCTAGTCGGCATTAACTACTCGACCTGGCATTCATTGGCCTTTAGAAGAAACCAGCCTATACGCAATATCCAAAAGATTCATAGTGGCAAAGGGAAGTTTGGTCACCGAGGATCATGGCACTTCTGGGCGGAACCCGCAGTCGGTTACTACCGTGGCGACAATGCTATGGTCATGGATTACCACTTTGAGCTATTCGAGGAAGCAAAAATTGATTTTATCATATTGGATGTCACCAACATCTATCCAAAATCGAAAATCAAGGATGAGTACATATACAAGCCCTTTGAAGTTATGGTGAAAGTGATGCGTGATCGTCAGCAAGCAGGCAAAGAATCGCCACGCATTGTCATGTGGTCTCCCGGCGTGCTCGCCGAAGAACTCGACGAACGCTATTTCTCTAAACCCGAATACGATGATCTCTGGCTCTACCTCGATGATGGCCAAGGAGCAAAGCCGCTTTTTCTAAGTAGATTGGATAGAGACCAAATCCCTCAGCAGCTCAATGATCAATTGACGATTCGTACGATGTGGGGGTTGCGCAGTAAACCAGCTGATCGCGAATGGTCTTTTCTCGTGAATTACCCTCAAACTGTGGCTACAATTGATGGTAAACCGGAACAGCTGGTGGTGTGCACCGCCTTACAAAAGAACTACATGTCCAATGAAAAGTCTGCCACATCTCGTGAACAGGGCAAGACTTTTCAGCGCCAGTGGTCACGAGCCTTTGAAATACGTCCTAAATTCATCGTCATCACTTGGTGGAATGAACTCATTGCCCAGCGTCAAAAAGATGGAAAAGATGGCCAAGTTCAGTTTGTTGATTTATTCCGTCCCGAATACTCTCGTGATATAGAGCCTATTAAAGAACCTTATGGGGACATGTACTTTCGTTTTATGCGGGATTACATAAAAGCTTATAAGAAGGGAGAGCAAATGCCCATGGATTTACTCGAAGCTTTGGATAATGGGTCTGATAGAGAGGATTTTGACATGGATGGTATACCCAACAGCGTCGAAGGCAGCAAGGATAGCGATGGCGATGGCATCAGCGATCAATGGGATCTTGACTCAAACAACGATGGAATTCCTGATTCCAGAAAGCCAATTGAGAAGGACTAAACAAGCCTAAACTTGGCTGAAGTTTACTCGATTAAACATGATGGGCTTTTCTGAGTGCACTTACAACTAGAATTCGAGATTAATTAACGAATTTCTGAAACCATGCTGGTCGCCTCTGCTCCAATACTTCTAGATAGGTCTTTTCATTATATGGAGTTCTCGTTTTCCAACAACTGTACATGATACGAATCCATTTGTACGCCAAAGCTCTAAGTATTGTGAAGTGAGGTATGTTTAGAGCTTTCTTATGATAATAAAATTCATGTGCCCATATTGATGACCTTATGGAATTATTGGCAAACTCAACAAAACTAAGTTGAGTGAACCTGTCGCATAAAAAACGTCTTCGGACAATATTCATTTTCCCACTCTGAATTGTCACAGGAGCTATTTCACTGATTTTAAGAGCCTCATTTACAGACTGAAATTTTTCTCGATCGTTTCCAAAGAAGGCCATAAGACGTGGTCCGATACTAGGACCTGCTCCTGGAAATGATTGGAATATTTCATGATCTTCATTTTCCCTATAAGCTTGCTCAATTTTTTCGTCATAAGCTTTAATAACCTTATTTAAACTCCGGATTCTGTGGCAGAATTGTTGTATCTCAAATATGTAGTAATCCACCTCATCTTCATCATTAACAACAATAACAGAAGCGCGTAATATTTGAACCCTCACTTTTGTTTTTGTATGGCTTGTACTGCGTTTGTTAAAGAATTTAGTAATGCCGATTTGATGAGCATTAATGATATCCTGCGGGCTTGGATATTTATCCAAAAAATCTAGAAACATGTCTGCATATAAATGATTCCCCACGACTTTGAGTGCATTTGGATAATAGATCTTCAACAATGCAGTGAGTTGATTAGTTAAACGAGTTCTATCATTTACTAAATCACGCCTTTTTATATTCAGTCGCTTCAGTTTTCCTTTTGAAAAAGATTCGTCTACTCTTTTAACTTTATCAGGGTGTTTTAAGTATAGTTCAAGTAATGATTTGGTATCTGCTCGGTCACTTTTCGCGCCACTAAGATGGAATGTTTTAGCAAACTTCGAAGAAGTGGTCGGGTGAACTGTATAGACATCAAATTCACTAATGGATATCAATAAATTCATCAGTGCAGATTGGCAGCTTTCGATGACAACCGCGATGGGATCATTAACAGATTCAAGTATGAGTTCATTAAAGAATTTTTTGAGCGTAAGTAAATCACTACTGATAACTTTACATTCTTCTTCACAATCCCGAAGGATTCGTAGATCATGCTTTTGATCAGCCCAGTCAATCGCAATAATAACTGAGTATTCAGATGGCTTTTTAGTTCTTGTATAATACATTTTTACTCCTTAGGAATATATAGATTTAAAAGTCAGCGTGCGAAATTCCTATAGCATTCGTGGTGGAAGCTTTCTGAGTATTCGTCTTGCTGATAATCATTCCCGGTCGAAGTGCCCAGAAAGTCTTTCAAAGACAGGAGCGCCAATTCGTACCGAGAATAATTAAATTTATATGTTCCTTTTTTAATTCTAAAATTTCTCCCCCAGACCCCCTCATTATATTTATCTATTTAATTACTTGGACTACTATAGGAGCGCCGGCGTCCCGCGGCTGTGTGAAAAACATTTCTTTAGGTGCAGAGCACCGACAGAAAGTAGCGTGCAGCGATAGCTGCACGTAAAATATAATTAAGGACACAAGGTGCAACGCACCGACACAAGGCATTGAGTGTAGGACTTACAGTCCTCTGGAATCAATGAATTGGAGCCTCTTAAATCTTTGCTACTCAGACCAATGGCGTAAGTAAAATATTTAAGAGGCTAACCTTTCGGTGCATGCTATAATCTATCGGGCCTTCAGCCCTTTATATGATCTGTGTTTAGATTTTTTACACAGCCTCGGGTCACCTGCGCTCCCATTGAAGGCCCCTACTGCATAAAAAGTTCAAGCCTTGGACCTGAGGCCTCGGGATTGAGACTGCTAGCAAAGCCGTGAACCAAGGTACCACCTGGTGTTTCACAGGATAGAATAAAGCTGACTTCGGAGCTTTGATCCGACTTAATGAAATCCAGTAATTGCTCTGACTCAACAAAGACTTTTCTTTTGAGTTTAGCTCTGGAAACCGTAAAACTTCCAAGTAAAACGGCATTCTCAATTCTGGGTGCATCATCCCATTTCATAAAGCCCGTACGTTGCCATTGCTCGTCTGGGCCATCGGAGATGCCATAGAGCTGGATGGTACTTTTGGGTGGCATTGTCACCACCTCGCCTAGCCCCGTTGGAACTGAGTTTAAACTCAAACGAACTCTTGCAATCTTATCAAGATCTATATTTTCTAATGGGAAAGCAAAAAGAGCATGGCGGTCAACAGTACGACTTTTTTTCGCTCTTTTCACCATAAGGAATTTTTGATTTAAGCGACTTATATCATTACAGAAAATGACTGAATTTTCATTGCCACTTGAACTCAAAATATGTGAATCCTGTTGCTGTTTTAGAAAACCTTCCAACTGAGTATCTTCGAAATCGACTAGGGAATCAGCTTTCATTGTCGAGGCTTTATTATCTGTCAAATATTTAGTTTCGCCCAATTCGTGATGGAGGGATATCTCTCCTTCCTGAACTTTAAATTCTGCGGATTGTTTATCTTCGGAGATACGGACAGAAAAACGTGTACCATGGTCAATGGCATAACCATTGGGAGTATTGACTCGAAAGCCTTGAGCTGACTCTCTCACATACATGGAAATAGCGCCGGATATGACTTTTACTTCCATGTCGGAAATGAGTTCAATTTTGGCTGGAGCCTCCAGAGTTAAGTCGGCGCCTGAATTAAAAGCTAGCGTAGCGACCCCGCTTGTAAGGTTCAGTGTGCCGGCGTGTAATTCCGAGCCCTCAAGTGTGGATTGACTACTTTCCCAACCGGCGTATTCACTGGACTTAATAATCGCAATATTAGAAGGTTGAGAAAGAAATAAGAAAGCTGGAACAAAGATGAATAATGCCGCAACAGCAGCTATCAAAGTGTAATACTTATTGCTTTGCTTAATACTTCTAATCTCCATCCCCTCCTGTGAGTGACTCTGTAATCCGGCATCCATCATGGTGTACTCAAGGTACTTTTGACGAAGTTCGGGGTTTTGTTCCAGGAGACTCTCAAGTTCTTTAAACTCATCTTCACTGATGCAGTCGAGAAAGTACTTATGGAGTAAATCGTTAAATTTTTTGCTCATGATGAATAGGCCCTTTGTGTATTAACACAGTCCAATAGTTTATCCCTTAAACGTCCTAGCTTTTTGTAAAGTGAATTAACTGATACCGATTGTTTGGCTGCCAAGACCTTAACTGAACCATGGTTTAAGTAGGGAGCCATGACCAAGTGCTGATTCTCTTCTGATAATTTTTTCAAACAGCCTCCAATAGCTTTCTGTCGCCAGGCATACTCATTTTCATCTATTTTTTCAGCGTCATCCGCTAAGAGATTGAGTAAATCATTATTAAAAACAAGGCGATCCGACCTCTTTTTCTGCATGAGGTTCATGCACTTAAAACGGATGATAGTTTTACCCCAGGGGAAAAAGCCCTCTTCACTATCGAGTTGATCGAGTTTTTCCCACATTACCACACTGGCCTCCTGCAGGACGTCATCAACATTCGTCCAAGATGGCAGTAGGCTTCTGGCAAAGGCCCGCATTGAGTTCTCATACTTTAAGAAAAGCTTTAGAAAGTCCGCTTCTTTTATTTTTTTATCCTGATCCATTTCACAGTCTCAATAATTCTTGTCTATATACTTATATTTGAGGAAATTAAAAACCTGCCACCTCAAATTAATAAAATCAAGGGTTTTTCTTTCTCTGAATTCAATTCACGATGCAATTACTTGAGATTTAGAATTATCCGCAGGCCCATGAATTATAATAATATTATCAAGAATTATGATTAAACTGTCATTCTGTGCGGATTTTACGACAATCTAAGCAAGATGAGGCGTTCTTCTGACATATACATAACAAGTACTTGTCTGATAAAACCGTAATTTTAGTGTAAAAATCTGGAATAATTTGATGTTAAAAAAAATATTTTACTGCAGCTTTGTTTTACTTTCTCTGCCTTTAATGGCTGATGGTAATATTAAGCAAATGGCCAAGGAAATTGATGATCTCGTTCATCAAAAACTCGAATCTATTAAGCAGCCTAAAAGAAGTGAAATTGATGATTATACCTTTGCTCGCCGTCTTTACTTAGATGCCATAGGTCGAATCCCAACCTTAGCAGAATTGGAAAGTTTTGTACAAGGCAGTTCAGAAAATAAACGCGCAGAACTTATCACTTCACTTCTCTCATCCAGAGGTCACCAAAGCCATATGTACAATTATTGGGCCGACTTACTAAGAGTCAAAAACATTGGTGACAAACTTATGTATGCCGGGAATTTATCCCAGGCAATAAAATCTGCTCTGCGGGAAAACCGTCCATACGATAAATTTGTGAAAGATATTGTCTCTGCCGAGGGGAACCTTTACAAACCAGGTAATGGACTGGTTGGTTATAAAGCCCGTGAAAGTATGCAGTTAGATCGCCTTTCAAATACCATAAAAACTTTTACCGGCATGGCAATTGAATGCGCTCAATGTCACGATCATCCCTTCGATGACTGGACTCAAAGAGAGTTTTACGAAATGGCTGCCTTTACTTCTGGGACAAGATTACAACTGGATCCACCTAAAAAATTAGAAAAGGAAAACTACGCCGAACTTCGCAAAGCTTTAAAAAATGATAACTTTGATAAATGGATTGTCTACCGTGAGTCAATACGTATGAAATACGCTCGTATAGATGGCTCAGGAACAGGCTACATGCGTTTGCCCCATGATTATAAATACGATGATGGAAAGCCTTTTGAAGTCATCCAGGCAAAAACCATGTTTGGTGCCTCCCCGGCAGTATACACAAAACAAACTGTTGATCGCGTAAAAAAGCATGAAAACAATAGATATGTGGGAGATTCAGCCAAAGCACATAATCAATTAGCTGAATGGGTGACTTCAAGAGATAACCCCATGTTCACTAAAGCAACGGTTAATCGTTTATGGTATTGGATCATGGGCAGTGAATTGGTGGGAAGGGTTAACGACCTGGAATTGAGCGATGAGGGAAAACACCCCGAATTGACGGCAAAACTTGAAGCTATTATGAAGCGCGTCAATTACGACACAAGAAAATTTTACGAAGTCATTTTCAATACTCGTACGTATCAAAGCAGAGCCCTGGCGCTGGGCAAGGGTAATCCTGAATACCTTTTAGATGGCCCCATTGTACGAAGGCTGAGTGCTGAACAGGTTTGGGATTCATTCTTATCACTAAAAAATGGTGACCCCGACAAGCACTTACCCACAAAATTTCATCATAACGGTTTCACCCTCTTTTATGATAAAAGTAAAAACTGGACAGCTGAAGACTTTAAGAATTACTCAAGCAATTGCGGTGTCGGCAGAAGAGGATTTTATGAGGCTGCTCATCGAGAGGCGCTGGAAATAAACGAGGACATCGGCCCAAGGAACGAATTGCGCGCTTCAGAATCCAGAATATATGCCCCTAAATTTCCACTCAATCTCTCCTATGTAGAAGTCAACGGCCTTTTCGGTGCATCCGATAGAGAGTTAATTGATAACTCTAACAAAGAAGCAAATATTCCACAAATTCTTTATTTAATGAACGGCAAGCCCGAAAATCAGCTCATCAGTTCCAAATCCTATTTAAATGATGAATTGGCAAAAGCCAAAGGTCGTGAAAAATATCAGCGCATGTGGCTGGCAGTTTTTAACCGTCCGATGAATGCTAATGAACTCGAGCTCATAAACTCAAACTTTAATCGTAAAGATATTCAAAATATGCTTTGGGCACTTTTAAACTCAAATGAATTTCGTTTTGTAAGGTAAGATAATGATGGATAGAAGACAATTTTTAGGTGGCTTGAGCGTCCTCGGTGGAAGCCTTCCTTTTCTACATGGCAATGAGCAAGTTATTAATCCACAAAATGCTCGGGCAAAATCAGTCATTTACATATGGCTGGGAGGAGGATTGAGTCAGTATGAATCCTTTAATGTTAATTTCAACAAAGACGTTTTGGGCAAATCCAGACCTATAAAAACAAATGTCGATGGGATTCAAATTAGTCATTACATGCCCCATATGGCCAAGCAGATGGATAAGGTTCAAGTATTGACGACAATGAAAACTAATCAAGGCGCTCACCCTGCTGGGGTTTACAAGGCTCTAACCGGTTATAATCCCCGCTCGTCAATAACCCACCCTGAGTTGGGTGCCTGGGTGAGTAAACTTATGACTCATAAAGATGATAGCTTACCAAATTTTGTCGCAATTAATTCACGTCGTGGTGCCACCTCCGGTTTTTTCCCAGGCATGTATGCTGCACTTCCTGTTTTGGATCCAAACAAAGGCATTCTCTACAGTAAGATTCACGAGAAAGTTTCCAGTGAAGATTATTCTAAACGACACAAACTACTCAATGCCCTAAACAGCAATTTTGACCAGGGCTATGGCACGAAAGATACCAGAGCTTACACCGATATCTACCGAAACTCATTAAACTTCATGAATAGTAAAGACATCTCAGCTTTTGATTTAAGGAAAGAAGACGAAAGCATTGCTAAACTCTATGCAAAAGACAATTTCAGTCAGGGCTGTTTATTAGCTGCAAGACTTGCGGAAAAAGGTGTTCGTTTTTCCAAGGTTGCATTGAATGGCTGGGATTATCATAAAGATTTGTATAAAGACTTGCCTCCAAACATTAATAAACTGGATTTAGGTCTGAGTGCCCTGCTTCAGCATTTGTCTTTGAAAGGCTTACTGGATACGACTCTCGTTGTTGTAGCAACTGAATTTGGTCGTAAGCCGGAAGTTAATGTCAATGTCGGTCGTGATCACCACCCCAATGGCTTTACTTGTTTATTGGCCGGTGCCGGAGTAAAATCTGGAGAGATTTACGGTAAGATGAGTCTGGATGGTAAAGAACCCGTTGAAAACCCCATGGAGATTGAAGACCTCAATGCTACAATCGGCTGGGCTTTAGGCTTAGACCCAAGTAAAAAACACATATCTTCCACAGGTCGTCCCTTTAGTTTTGCCAATAAAGGCAAAGCTCAGAAGCAGCTATTCCAAGGTACTTAAAGAACTTATGCCGTAGATCCCTACAAGCGATCACAGTGAACTGCAATCACTAATCCGTTTTGATGCTCTTCCTATTTTGAATAGTTCATCAATCCCTGAATCTGAAAGGTACTTTGCTATTTCTTAGCAAATCCCACTTTGTAGCTATGGCTAAATTACCCCTCAGAGAATTCATTCGAGTCTTCTCGCTAATTGATTCAAATTCTTACTAAATTATTATCACCACTTGCTTCATCTCCATTCAATTTTCAAATTTCCTTGCAACTTAAAAATTTATCCGTGAAAATATAAATTCTGAATTCTTTTCTAATTCCTCCTTTCTGACTTGATCGGCTCGAAACTGAACAATATAATAGATTGATAAAAAACGCCGAATTAACACAAGAATTCCTATGAGTTCATAATATTATATATGAGAAAAAAGATAAGCGGATCTAATATTGAGTGATTTTGCCCCAACAAGAATAACCCTAATTCAAAGGGTAAAAAACCCAGATGATCAGGCTGCATGGACTGACTTCTGTGAGTATTATTCAGGTTTTATCACTATGCTTTTAAACAAGATGAAAGTTCCCAATAGTTTGCACCATGACCTCACTCAGGAACTTATGCTCAAGCTCTGGAAATCTATTAAAAGTTTTGATGTAGATGACAGCCGCGCTCGCTTTCGCACCTGGCTGGGAAAAGTTCTTCGCAATAGCGTCATTGATTATATGCGCTCGGAGAATGCCCGAAAAAACAGAGAATTTAGAACGGGTGAAGAAGATAATTATTTCAACATATTGGCTGGTGGTAACAGCGACCTCGATAAAGTCATTCATCAGGAATGGACAGACTATATGTTAAATCAGGCTATTGAGCATTTAAAGTCCTCCTTTTCCGGCAACGCCATAGAAGTTTTTATGATGAGTTCACAGGGAAATTCCGTTAAAGAAATAAGTCAAAATCTTTCTATTCCGGCCAACACGGTCTATGTCCTGCGCAGTCGAGTTAAGGCCAAGTTCATGGCTGAACTCAAACAACTTAGAGAGCTTTTTGAGTTTTAAATGAATTTCCCTGATTCACTCAGATCCATGTATGATGATGCCAAGGATTATCAACTGGAACTTGACGAGTTGGCTCCCTTAAGTTGCGAACTCAAACAAATCGATGTGGAATATACTGAAAAGGAACTCATTGCCACTGGAGGAATGAAATCCATCTACAAAGTTTTCAGTTCTTCATGTCAACGCCATGTTGCTTTGGCTGAATTATCTGACCACGAAAACATAGAAAACTTCGACCCCTTTATTTGTGAAGCACGGCTCACTGCCCTCTTAGAGCACCCCAATATCATCAAGGTCTATGAGATTGGGATTAACAAAGCTGGACAGCCTTTTTTCACCATGGAACTCAAAAATGGTGATACGCTTCAGAAGGTATTGAATAAAAATCAAACTGAGGACGACAAAGAAACTTATTCGCTAAGTCAATTACTTAACGCCTTTATCAAAGTTTGCGATGCCGTAGCCTATGCCCATGCTCAGGGTATTGTTCATCTCGATCTGAAGCCGGACAATATTCAGGTTGGTTTATTTGGTGAAGTGCTCGTATGCGATTGGGGGCTTGGCAAAGTCGTTGACCAGGAAAAAAAGCATTTTACAACATCGACTTTCAAAAAGGACATCTTAAACAATGCTACTTTGACAGGAGAAGTAAAAGGCACTCCCGGATACATGGCTCCGGAACAAATCACCAACGACAATAAAGCCCCACAGACAGATATCTACGCCTTGGGCGCTATACTTTTCTCCATACTCTGCCCCAAAAGATTGCAGCATTCAAATACTGTAAGCATCATCAAAGAAGCTCAACAAGGTACCCCTGAAAACTTAAAAGACTTTCGCCCACATATCCCTCAGAGCCTTTTCCCAGTCATTGAAAAAGCGATGCAAAAAAATCCACATGATCGCTATGCCAATGTTTTAGATTTAAGGATGGACGTGGAAAGCTACTTAAATGGTTACCCAACCGAAGCGGAACAAGCGGGTCTACTTAGACAAATATCGAAATTTTGGCGGAGAAATAAAACGATATGCTCCACAAGCTCAGCTTTCATCCTTCTGATTCTTATTGGCCTCACTTACTTTATTACTCAAATTAAGGCCAGTGAAATGCAGGCGATTAAAGCCAAAGATAAAGCAGAGAAAACTGCTGCTGAACTTTCTATCGCCTTGAAAAAGAATAAAGAGCAGTCGAAAGAGCTGGTGGAACTGCCAAAAGAAATTATCGAATCTATACTCGACCAAAATCATACTCAATTGGATAATAATACCTTGCTGGCTAATCCAGTTATTGGCATTAAAAGAAGTACTGAACTTTTAACTGCAGCTCTTAAGGTTTACCCGGATTCAAAGAGAATCGCCACTCAGCTTTTTTGGAATTATTTCATCTCAATGCAATTTGACAAGGCTAAAGGTTTTCTGGATAAGCATCGGGAATTAATCAATGATCCGGGGATTGAGCAAAGCTTTCTCATGTTTGAGCCGGGTGACAAGAGTGAGACTTTTCAAAAGATGGTGACCTTTTGCCTCGATAAAAACCTACTGGTCAAGGCAGAAATAATTCTTTCATATTACTCCAAATATTATCGCAATATAGCTGAATATCCCGACTTAATTTTTCGTCTGTATAAGACTTATTATCCAAAACATAAAGATGCCGTTTTTACTTTTGAAAATGGCACTCTTTCTATCGATGCCCCGGAGATTACAAAGTTAGTCTCACAGGCTATATTTTATTGCATATTTCGCTATCTGAGAGTGAAGGAACTGAAGGTTGTCAGAAGTTCTATAAGCTCACCACGAGAGTTCGCTGGCATGTATCTTTTCGAACTTGATTTAAGGGGGACAAAAATCACCAAGCTGAGTTCACTTGGTGGTGAAGAGGTTCAAATCCATAAAGTGATTGTCCGCAAAGATCAATTATCGGCCAAAGAGCTTAAGAGAAGCTCACAAGACTTTGAAATAGAAGTTCGATAAATTTTATCTCCCTTGGACCGGTAAAACACTTGCGATCCAGGGTATTTAATCCTGTGCTGTTTCGTAATTTTCAGTGGTTTAATTAAAGGTGAGTTAAAATCACAAGCAAGCATAAAAAATATCTATAAAATTTATTTTAATTAGAAAAGCTGTTAAGAAAGTCCCCTTTTACTCCGTGTAGTTAAATATGAGCAAGCAGCTAACGCTTGTTGAATCTAAAGCAAGCACGACACGACTAAAATAAAGGACCACAATGAAGCACACAATCAAAACTCTTTGCTCACTTATATTCGTTATTGGGCTCACCAATAATTCTCTCGCGCAACGCAGCGCGACACCACCGGAACGTATAAGTCTACCAAAGGGTTTTGAAATTGACTTGCTGTATTCGGTGCCATCAGCACAAGGCTCCTGGGTTGCCATGTGTAAAGATGATAAAGGCCGCCTCATTGTCAGTGATCAATACGGTGGTTTATACCGCTTACCCGTTCCACAAGCAGGTCAAAAACTAGATCCTTCGCAAGTTGAGCAAATCACTTATTCACCTGCTAGAAAACTTAAGGAAGGAGAGCTTGACAAGCGTACCGAAGCACAAAAAAAATTACCTCAAATTGGTCATGCACAAGGACTTTGTTACGCCTTCAATAGTCTTTACGTTGTGGTCAATGGCCGCAATTCTCCTACAGGTTCTGGGGTTTTCCGTCTTCGCGACAGTGATGGAGATGATAAATTTGATAAAATAGATGTCATTCGCAAACTTTCTTCTTCAGGTGGTGAACATGGCCCCCATGGCATTATTAAAGCTCCTGATGACAAACACCTCTATGTAGTTATGGGTAATCAAACATCACTTCCCCCTGGTTACAGCCATTCGCGTGTACCTAAACTTTGGGGTGAAGATCAACTTTGGCCTCCAATTGAACACTTCATGGTAGGCGCCAAAGCCCCTCTAGGTCACCTTGCTCAAATTGATCCAGAGGGAAAAAACTGGGATGTGATTGCCACTGGCTTTCGCAATCAGTACGACATCGATGTTAATCGTGAGGGGGAAGTCTTTACCTTTGACGCCGATATGGAATGGGACCTAAATACCCCTTGGTATCGCCCGACACGTGTTAACCATATTATTGATGGAGCCGACTACGGCTGGAGAAACGGTACAGCTAAATTCATGGATTACTGTAGCGATACTTTTGGTGCTGTGGTTGACATCGGTCCCGGTTCACCAACCGGCGTAAAATTTGGCTACGGCGCAAAGTTTCCAGCCAAGTATCAAAATGCACTGTATATAAGTGATTGGTCCTACGGTAAACTTTACGCTGTACACATGACTCCCAATGGCTCAACTTATAGTGCCAGCTTCGAAGAATTTGCCAGTGCACAACCCTTGCCATTAACTGACCTGCTTATTCACCCAGATGGTCATATGTATATTACTATTGGTGGTCGTCGCGTCCAATCCGGTCTCTATCGCATTCGCTATACTGGCAATGAATCAACCGCCCCGGTTAAAGCTATTACCGGCGGTGAACAAGCTCGAGCAGAGCGCAAAAAGCTCGAGGCTTTTTTACAAGCAGGAGCGCCCGCTGCTAGTGCGGATGAAATTAAAACTATATGGAAAGGCTTGGGTTCCACTGATCGTGGGATTCGTCATGCCGCACGAGCTGCCTTAGAGAAACAAGATCCAATCCATTGGAAGAATGACATTAAAACAGAGAAAAATCCTCAAATAGTACTGGCCGCTATGATTGCCCTGGCGCGTAAAGACAAGAATTCTTCGGCTGAGATTTTAACTCAAACCATGCGCTTTGACTATAAGTCTTTAAATAAACAACAACGTCTTGATTTATTACGTGCTGTAACCTTAGCAATGACCCGTGGTGGCAAACCTAATGAGGAACTTAGCAATAAGCTTATTGCACATCTCGACTCCATATATCCAGCCTTAACAACTGAGGAAAACCGCGACCTTTCGGCTATTGTTGGCTTTTTACAAGCGCCATATGCAGCCAAAACAGGTATAGAACTTCTCCTGGATGCCCCAGGTCAGGAAGAACAGATTGGCTATGCCCTTAATTTACGTCATGTAAAAGTTGGTTGGACACCTCAATTGCGCAAAAAATATTTTGAATGGTTTGTATTGGCTAGTACTTATTCTGGTGGTGCTCGATTTAAAAACTACCTGGGTGACATCAAAAAACATGCCCTGGCTTCAATTCCAAAAGATGAATTAAGCCCGGAACTCAACGCAACGATTAATGCTAAAGCAAAACAATCTGCTCCAAAGTTCAGCCTAAAGCCACGCAACTTTGTAAAGAATTACACAAGTGAAGATCTTAAAAAATTAGCTGGCAATGGTATTGAGTCTGGCCGTAATTTTAAAAATGGCCGCCAAATGTTTGGTGCCGGCAGTTGTTTTGCCTGTCATCGATTCAACAGTGAAGGTGGTGCTGTCGGTCCCGATCTGACTTCAGTTCGAGGTAAATTCAGCGCTTATGATTTACTGGAGGCCGTAGTTGATCCTGGGAAAGAAATTAGCGATCAATACGGAGCTAGTATTTTCACCTTAAAAGATGGCTCCAAAATCACTGGTCGTATCATGAATATGACACATCCAAATTACTCCATCAATACGAACATGATGACACCAAGTGCCAATACAAAAGTCCATGTAGATAAAATAGAATCTATTGAAAAATCGCCTATCTCTATGATGCCTCCTGGCCTTGTCAACACCATGGCCAAAGAGGATATACAAGATCTCCTAGCCTACCTTCTTTCCGGTGGCGATCCAGAACACAAGTTCTTTAAAAAATAAGGAATAGACTGCAATAAGTTGGAGTTATTCTGTTGAACGCAGAAGCTCCGGCTGATCCACATGCCGTGGACGAATGCGGACTTTATGAAGAAATCTGAAAAATGAAAAAAATTGGAGTTGAGATGAGTGTAAAAACAGCAATGACAGGAGTGTTATTACTTTTTAGCGTAGCATTTGCCCGTGCTGAAAACCGACCGAATCACCCCCCGCACAATGTGGTCGTCATTTTATGCGACGACCTCGGCTACGGTGAACTGCCTGTCTACCGTAAGCTTTACAAAGGAACCGAAGATATTCAGACGGCGATAGGTTCTTTCACGCCGAATATCGATCAGTTGGCGAAAGATGGTGTTGTCTGCACCCGGGCTTACGGTAACAACACATGCTCGCCATCAAGAATGTCTCTCTTGAGTGGAAAGTGGCCGACACGGAAGATCAGGCTGGGCGAGCACACCTTGATCGGGAGATATATGCGTCAGCGTGGCCTCAAGACTGCTCACTATGGAAAATATCACCATCCGGTTGAGAAGGAAATCACGATTCCCTATCATAAGGAATTCCTCGAGTTTGATGAATTCCTTGGCTTCGAAGCAGTGACCAATTATTTCCGCAAAGCCGGCGAAAAAGTAACCCCGAGGAAGAATTCCCCGATTACTTACCGGGTCGGAAGTAAAAAGATCGACTTTCAGTTCAAGAAAGAGGGAGAGTATCTTACAGACACTCTAACCGATCTCTCCGTCGACTTCATTGAGCGCTGCGCTGAGGATAAGAAGCCCTTTTTTGTATACATCCCCTTTAACGCACCGCACGCTCCCATACAAGCAAAGCCCGAAGACCTAAAAACTCTGTTCCCGAAACGTAAGATTGGAAAAACTGGGAAAGACAATAATCGCGAACGTATTATGGCGATGGTCTATGCCGTGGACCGCGGAGTTGGTAGGATTATCAAAACACTGGAGAAAACTGGACAGCTCGATAACACCCTAATCATCTTTGCCGGCGATAATGGTGGCGAACAAAACCTGTCTCTAACCTATCCTATGCACGGCTTCAAGCACGAGCCCTTTGACGGTGGAATCCGCGTACCCTATATCGTGTGGTCAAAACCCCTGCAGAACTCCGAATCGAAACCCGACTACTATGATGGTCTCGTCTCGCTCTGTGACATTCTGCCTACGTCCTTGAAGTATGTTGATCCGTCAACGGAACTTGCTTCCTTGAAAAGCGACGGTACTGATATCATGCCTTACCTTATGGGCAAGGAGCCACCGTTAAAGGGGCGTGCCTATATCAACTTGCGCACCCTCAGCCAGAAGTCCAACACCTGGAAAGGGGGTCGGGACACCAAGGGTAAAACCATAGGCTCCTGTATAGCTCTTCTCGTTGATGATTGTAAGCTTATGAGGCTGGCTCAAGACTCGAAGAAACAGGAAGAGTATTCGTATGCATTCCATCATCTACCGAATATGATTGGTAAGGATCGGCCCAAAGCGGCACTGAAAGAAGACTACTACGAGAGCACCGACAATAATCATCCGGAGAAGAAGAAAGCGATGATCAAACAACTTGAAAAGCTTCTTGAAGGAACAAACCTCGACTGATAGCGAAAGGAACAATACCGTATACCACGCCAAGACATTAAATCTCCTAGGACTGGAAGCCCGAGCTATTCCAGAATGCATCACAAGATGCATGATTATTATAATGAAACATCATTTAAGAGCCGTAAGTCAGACCTATTGATAATTCAAAATTCATAAGCCTGTAAAGAAACTCTTTAATGTCTCCGTGATAAAGAAAAAGGCGCTTAAGGCTTGTTGCTGAATGCGCAAAGCTTTATAATGATAATGAGGTCAATACATATGAAAAAATTTACTTTAATAGAACTTTTAGTGGTAGTGGCCATAATAGGAATTTTGGCGTCTCTATTGATGCCTTCGCTTGCTAAGTCAAGAAACAGCGCCAGGACTACTGTTTGCAAGAGCAACCTCAAGCAACAGGGCACAGTCGTTTTCATGTACCTCGATGACAATGATTCCTATATGCCATACAATTCCAGAGTCAGTCACGAATGGACCGAACCTTTATGGCCCTACATCTACTCGAGTAAATGGCATAATCGCGACCCCAGCTTCCCCGGCACCATCTTTAATTGCCCCTCACCAGACCCAAA
The DNA here is from genome assembly GCF_028745505.1 of Lentisphaera marina. Classification (GTDB taxonomy): domain Bacteria; phylum Verrucomicrobiota; class Lentisphaeria; order Lentisphaerales; family Lentisphaeraceae; genus Lentisphaera; species Lentisphaera marina. The sequence goes on from NZ_JAQZZL010000001.1 coordinate 2,395,187, forward strand.
TAATGGCAATATAAGATATGGCAATAATCGATCCGCCAGAGGTTAGGATGTGAAGATAACAAGCTTCTCAAAACCATCAGAAGGGGCGTGGAATGGCGACACTAGATCCATTTTTTTAAAGAAGGAGACAATCTATTTTTTTCGCCACGAGACAAGAGCCAACATACTCTTTATCGACGGTCATGTTGAAGGCGTTAATTATGGCTCCGTACCGCTCAATACCCATAACGATGTTTTCTGGAGTGGAAATTGAGTCACTGTTGATCAGAAATACATATGAAAAATAAATTAACATTCACCTCCCTATTTTTTTTATTCACCACTGCATTGCTAGCCGATGGCAACGGTCACGGTCACGGCGGCAAGGCTATGTCTTATGGTGAGGATGGTAGTCCTCTGCCGGGATTAAGGTCCCCCTTAGATGTTTATCACAGCTTATTTGGCGGTGGCTTAAGCAAGCAGGAACAATTGCAACGATTGCGCAGAGAGCAAAGTATTTTTGACCTTTTAAAAATCGATTCAACGGCTACTAAACGAACTCTAAGCAAGGATGATCGTGAGAAACTGGAAGAGTACAGCACCGGAGTTCGGGAAATTGAAAAAAGCCTAAGCCGACAGACTGAATGGGCCAATGTCCCTTACCCAAAAGCGACCATTCCCACGCCCAAGAGTACCTTAGAGGGTGAATCAGAGATCATGCTGATGTTCAAGATGATTACTAGCGCTTATCAAATTGATTCTACGCGAATCATCACCTATCGCATGCCCGATGCCGGCCTTTTAAATAGCATGAACATATCTCATTCACCACACACTCTATCTCACTATGGAGTGAACAGCGCTTTGCACGAACTCAATTTAAAGCGCTCCACTAAATGGTTGCAGCTTTATTCTCAATTTATCGATATGATGCGTTCCGCCAAAGATCCTCTGGACCCCAATGGTGGCACTCTATTTGATAATAGTTTGGTCTACTGGGGCGGTGGTTTGCGGACTGCGCACCGCAATAAAAACGTGCCCTGCTTCTTGACCGGGGGCGGCTTCAATATGCTCAAACATGGTCAACATCATATCGCTCCCGAAGACGATACCGCTTTAGCCAATCTTTGGACAACGATACTTCAGGATGCCGGTGCACAAATTACTAAATTTGCCGATTCCACCGGAACGGCGCAAACTCTTTATACTTAAGGTTTATATGTACAAATTACTCTTTTTTATTCTTTTTAGCTTCCATACTGCCTACTGCCTAGATCCCGTTTTTCTGCAAAAGGGAGACTTGATTATTGACGATAACTTTGATGCCGTTAAGATTGACATCTCAACCTGGCCTTCAGCTAAAAATCCTCTGGGTCAAAAAGTTTCAGATGGCTTCTATCATTTTGATTGTTCCCAAAGCAAAGATAAAATGAAGCGAATCACCCTGAGTCATAACTTTGCCGAAGCCATGGGTGACTTCATCCTGGAGCTCAAGATCAAATCTCTGCATAAAATCAAAGCTTTTAACCTCGGCCTCAATGATGATAATGGGCACTGCCTGGTCACTCGTTTTGACAGAAAAAAAATCTATACCTATAAATACAAAGAAAAAGATAAGTATTCTTTACACGAGTACCTCGATGTCATTCAATCCAATTTGAAAGACGGACAGCCTTATACGATCACCATGGAAGTTTGTGCTGACAAGGTCTTTGTCCACATCGATAATGAACATTTTTTGATGAGTCAAAATCCACGCTTTAAAAATTTAAAGAGCAAAATATTTCTTACTTTAGAGCAAGGGAGTGGGCAAATTGACTCCATAAAAATCTGGAAAGGACTAACCATTGCAGAAGCACAGGTTCAAAACTGGCTCGATAAAAAAACGCAGCGACCTGAAGTCAACTTAGATCACGATCGCAGATATAAGCAAAACAAAGCTCTTTCTGATACGCGTATGAACTTAGCTAATGACCCCCAGTACAAAAAAATCACGGACTCTTTACAAAACAAGTGGCAAGCAATTCGAGCGCAATATCCCTATTTCCAAAATTATGCCAAGCGCAAAAAGGAAATGGAAGCCAAGAAATCTAAGCCCAGTTTTCAGGCCGCTTTGAAGGAATACAAGAAACTTCAAGACGCCGAACTCGCTTATCTAAGTCAAGTTCAAGAACGACTAAGTCGTCAACAATAATGATAAAGAAAAACTATTCACTTAATTAGTTCATCTCATTAAAAAGAACCCTGTTAGTAAATATTTTCATAAAAATCCCCGGGCTTTTCTGAGTGCACTTACAACTAGAATTCGAGATTAATTAACGAATTTCTGAAACCATGCTGGTCGCCTCTGCTCCAATACTTCTAGATAGGTCTTTTCATTATATGGAGTTCTCGTTTTCCAACAACTGTACATGATACGAATCCATTTGTACGCCAAAGCTCTAAGTATTGTGAAGTGAGGTATGTTTAGAGCTTTCTTATGATAATAAAATTCATGTGCCCATATTGATGACCTTATGGAATTATTGGCAAACTCAACAAAACTAAGTTGAGTGAACCTGTCGCATAAAAAACGTCTTCGGACAATATTCATTTTCCCACTCTGAATTGTCACAGGAGCTATTTCACTGATTTTAAGAGCCTCATTTACAGACTGAAATTTTTCTCGATCGTTTCCAAAGAAGGCCATAAGACGTGGTCCGATACTAGGACCTGCTCCTGGAAATGATTGGAATATTTCATGATCTTCATTTTCCCTATAAGCTTGCTCAATTTTTTCGTCATAAGCTTTAATAACCTTATTTAAACTCCGGATTCTGTGGCAGAATTGTTGTATCTCAAATATGTAGTAATCCACCTCATCTTCATCATTAACAACAATAACAGAAGCGCGTAATATTTGAACCCTCACTTTTGTTTTTGTATGGCTTGTACTGCGTTTGTTAAAGAATTTAGTAATGCCGATTTGATGAGCATTAATGATATCCTGCGGGCTTGGATATTTATCCAAAAAATCTAGAAACATGTCTGCATATAAATGATTCCCCACGACTTTGAGTGCATTTGGATAATAGATCTTCAACAATGCAGTGAGTTGATTAGTTAAACGAGTTCTATCATTTACTAAATCACGCCTTTTTATATTCAGTCGCTTCAGTTTTCCTTTTGAAAAAGATTCGTCTACTCTTTTAACTTTATCAGGGTGTTTTAAGTATAGTTCAAGTAATGATTTGGTATCTGCTCGGTCACTTTTCGCGCCACTAAGATGGAATGTTTTAGCAAACTTCGAAGAAGTGGTCGGGTGAACTGTATAGACATCAAATTCACTAATGGATATCAATAAATTCATCAGTGCAGATTGGCAGCTTTCGATGACAACCGCGATGGGATCATTAACAGATTCAAGTATGAGTTCATTAAAGAATTTTTTGAGCGTAAGTAAATCACTACTGATAACTTTACATTCTTCTTCACAATCCCGAAGGATTCGTAGATCATGCTTTTGATCAGCCCAGTCAATCGCAATAATAACTGAGTATTCAGATGGCTTTTTAGTTCTTGTATAATACATTTTTACTCCTTAGGAATATATAGATTTAAAAGTCAGCGTGCGAAATTCCTATAGCATTCGTGGTGGAAGCTTTCTGAGTATTCGTCTTGCTGATAATCATTCCCGGTCGAAGTGCCCAGAAAGTCTTTCAAAGACAGGAGCGCCAATTCGTACCGAGAATAATTAAATTTATATGTTCCTTTTTTAATTCTAAAATTTCTCCCCCAGACCCCCTCATTATATTTATCTATTTAATTACTTGGACTACTATAGGAGCGCCGGCGACCCGTCGGCATACGAGAACATGACTCCACAAGACTTACTTGGATAAGGGTAGGGAAAGCTCCTTGCGGAGCCTCCCCTCCTTCCGAACCGTACGTGCGGATCTCCCGCATACGGCTCTCCGGTCAATGCTTACTCCGAAGAGACTGAGATTCCAGTAACCAGGCCTCTTCCAGTGAAAAGAACCCTAGTTCTACAAAGTATTTCTTGGTATATTTCTTGTTATCGATAATCCGATGAGTACCTCTCTTACGGTTGTACTTAGCGATGATACTGCGCAACCTTCTTCGAAAGAAAGCATCAACTTCGAGCATAGTCCAACGATTGGAATGCTTGAAGTACTCATACCAACCTTTGAGACTAGGCCTGAGGGCTTTAATAATTTCTTCTATGGATTGCCAATGACAACGCCTCGTACGCTTGCGTATAGTATCCTTAATTTTAGCCATACTCTGTTTTCGGGGCCACCTATTTATTCTGCCCGTCCTTTTCGAACGCTCAAAGTGATAACCTAGAAATTCAAAGTACTCATCTTGCTGATTCATATCGGCAATTCGGGTTTTATCGGGGTGAAGATTCAGACCATGGGCCTTCATCCAACGCTTTATCTTGCGCAAGCCCCGTTTAGCCGATTTTGCATTATCGCACATCACCAGAAAGTCATCCGCATACCTCACTATTTCAAAACCAGCGTCTCTCATCCTATGGTCGAATTCATCGAGATAAATATTGGCGAGCAGTGGGCTAATTACGCCTCCTTGCGGAGTCCCTTTCTCGGGTTCCCACTCCTTGATTCCGTCGAATATCCCCGCTTTGAGGAAAGCTTCTATAAGGTCAAGGACCTTGCCATCACTTATTTTCTCTTTGACTCGTGCCATGAGTTTGTCGTGCGGTATCATATCAAAGTAACTTTGAATGTCCGCATCAACGACATAGAGCTGTCCTTGCGTAAGTAGATGATGAACCCGCCTAAGCGCGTCTTTACATCCCCGTTGCGGACGAAAACCAAAACTCTGTGCAGAAAATTCCGCATCATATATCGGTTCAATAACATTCTTGAGCGCAGTCTGAACAACTCTATCTCGCACGGTTGGTATTCCCAATGCACGCGTTTTACCGTCGGCTTTTGGGATCTCTACCCTGCGAACGCATTGCGGAAGGTAAGTCCCCGCCTGTAATTGCTTCATCAATTGTTCAGTATTGTGCTCTAACTCTGATTCATAACGATCCAAGCTCACCATATCCACCCCGTGACTCCCGCCGTTTGCACGAACAGATTCCCAGGCTTCTACAAGGTTCACTTCTCGCGCTACTTTATCTATTAAGCTATACCATTTCCTACCTTCAACTCTTGTTTCAAGAGTTCCCAGCATCTGATCTGTCCAGACTGAAGTTGAGGCCCACGCACGAATCTCTTCGGTGCGCCCTAACTGCTCCCATGAATGTTTAGTCGTCTCTGACAATTGTTTCATTCCTTCATTCTTTTCTTCTCAGTTTCATCTTCCTACTCTCCTTCGCTCTGACGGCTTTCACCGCCTTCTTTACTACTATGAGAGCTCTGACTTCTGCATGCCTTATTGCACTGCACATGCAGATCTCCCTGATTAACGTCACACAACCTTCACGGCATTCCGTCTCCAACCACCCTATAGACTTCCTCTACTGCTTTGCTACTCGCTGATATTCAGCATAGAGGATTTTCAGAACTACCTTTTTTTTTTCATTCTGTTCCAAGCTTCGCCAAGCGCACGCAGGCTCGCCAGTACTATAAAGCCGAATCGAGTTCGTCATCCTACGGACTGCTGTTTCGTCTTGCCTTGCTCTCCACCCCGCCTCACGACAACGCAGTTAGGTTCGACTACAACATAATCAGCCTTTGTTGATGAGGACTTTCACCTCATTGATTGTGTGCGCTCTCAGGCGCACGAGCGCCGGCGACCCGCCGGCATACGAGAACATGACTCCACAAGAAAAAATAAAGTATTATCAAATCATCGAAAAATATCTCGACAAGGGCTATGGCTCATGTCTTCTTAAAGATTCGCGCAATGCGCAAATAGTGCTAGACACATGGAAGTTCTTTAATGGTGAACGTTATGACTTAATTGCTTACGTTGTGATGCCAAACCATGTTCACCTTTTGATAAAGACTTACGAGAAGTGGCCTTTAGCAAAAGTGGTGCATTCTTGGAAAAGTTATACGGCGAAAGAAATTTTAAAAAATGAGTATGGTGATGATTCCAATGCCGGCGGGTCGCCAGCGCTCCCAAATAAAGTTTGGCAACGTGAATACTGGGACCGTTTTATACGCGATGAGAACCATTTTCTTAAGGTTATTGAGTACATTCATCAAAATCCGGTCAAAGCGGGCCTGTGTAAACTTCCGGAACAATGGCTATGGTCGAGTGCTTATAAGCCTAAAGAGAATTAGTAATTGTGGATATTTTAAAATGAGATTTATTAATTAGGGTTTTTCTATAGCTTTTTTATGCCGGCGGGTCGCCAGCGCTCCCAAGTGAACATGCAAGGGAGTACTCATGCAAGCTATGAGCTAGGAATTCAAAATGGAGTACAGAAGAGTACAAAAATTGTGGAGTCCGCTAAGAGTGCTTACTTAAATGATAAGTATCAAGGTCAGAGTTATTTACTAAAAAATGTCAAAAATCAAAAAAAAGCACGGCAGGTTTTTCTCTGAGGGAAATAAAGAGTTGACAAGAATGAATATTTTTTAAAATTATAAACGCTGTAAAGAAAAGCATTCACTACTCCGTGTAAAGATGAACAGACTCCAAGTTGGGGGAAAGCCCCCCCCACTTTCCCTGCCCAAAGGATCATGCCCCTTATTGTGGGTAATCGTGAAGGTTTAAATAAACACTGAAGGATTCTGTAATATTTTACAGACTTGCTGCAACAAAAGATGAGAAAATTTTTAGGATAAGAAATAAATGACAGAAGAACACGAAGAAAAAGTTGGCCTAGAGAACCAAGAAGACTTCGGTGTAGTTACCCAGGAAGAATTAAAAGAAATTCAGGAACAATACCGCAAGCAAAAATTAAAGGATACTTTACTTGGCCCGGTCATATCTACCTGTGTACACGTCTTCCTAATTCTTCTTGCTTCGCTTTTCAAAGGCGAAACCAAAGCTGGCAGTGCCAATGTAGAAGTCACCCAGAAAATTGAAGAAGTGATTGAAGAACCCCCTCCGCCTCCTCCACCACCTCCGCCTCCACCCGAACCGGAACTCAAAACAGAGTCGGAAACGATTAATCCCGAAGTTACTGAAACGATGGATCTTACTGAAGATATTGCCACTGAAATCGATGATACTGACGAACCTCCAGCCGCTGAAATTATGGATGATGTAGAACTCATGTCAGATGTTAAACCATCCACCTCACCACTCACATCTGCAAAGATGTTCTCATCTCGATCACCGAATGCCAAAGCCAATGCCATCCGAAAACATGGTGGCTCAGCTCTTGCACAGAAATCACTTGCTAATGCACTCGACTGGCTGGCAAAGAATCAGAACCCAGATGGAACTTGGGGCGCTGCGAATAAGGAATCCATGACCGCACTTGCTGTATTAACTTTTCTTGCTCATGGAGATACACCTAAATCAAAAAAATATGGTGTTCATGTTCGCAAGGGTATTATGAAGTTAGCAGAATGGGGTAAGCAAAGTAAATTTCCTATAGGAATCCTTAATGAAAAACCAAAAAAAGGATCCGCCTATACCCATGGCCTTGTTGCTTACGCAATTGCAGAAGCCTACGCTATGACGGGTAATTATGTTTTGCTTGAACCCCTTAACAGAACAATTCAATATATCTGTGATAAACAAAATCCTGACGGCGGCTTTTATTACGCATATGAAAATAATGGTCATTCAAACCTTTCTACTGCCTCGTATAATTTCCAAGCCTTAAAGGCGGCCAAAGCGGCTGGTTGTGATCTACAAGATCTCCCCGGAGCTATTGATAAAGCGATTACTCATCTTAAAAAACATGCCACTGCTACAGGCTTTTATTACCGTACCGATTCAAAAAATATACGCGCGCCAGCAATGCGTGGCGTAGGCGTTTTGTGTCTACAATTACTTGGCGAACCTAATTGTAAAGAAGCGAAACGTGTAGGCGATTATGCCGCCAAGCACGATATCCAGCATCTTGAGTGGAGAGATAATGGAGAAATAGCACTTTATTTTTGGTACTACACAACTCAGGTCCTGTTTCAACGTGGTGGTAGTGGATGGAATGCGTGGAATAAAAAATTCCAAAAAATATTAATTGAAAATCAAAATCCTGAGGGCTACTGGTTGAGCCCCACCCCACTTGAATTAAATCATTGTGGTAATCAGTTAATTGATAATCAAGTGTACTCTACCGCAAAATGTGCTTTGATGTTAACGGTTTATTACCGCTACTTGCCTTCATCTGCCATCAAAGAATCAGGTGGTGATAAGCCCAGTAAAAAACAAAAGGAAGCCGCAACCGGTGAAGAAGAGATTGATATTTTTATATAAATCAAAATATATTCTTCCGTGTTTTTCCGTCATCTTATGTGCTTAAATATAGTTCCTAGCCATTAGTTCTTAGCTATCATCATTATTTTATGACCTATTGATAAATAAAAACCCATCATTTTCTCTAATTAACTGTCCCAATAAACCCATCAGTCCGTATAAACTTAATGAATTTGTAAGTAAAGTTTATCAAAAATCAAAAACCTGTAAAGAAAACTCTTATCATTTCCGTATTAATAAAAAAAATTAGGGACATACAATAGGACTCAAATGAACAAATTTATTTTACTAATTACTTTATCACTCACTTCACTACTGAGTGCCGCAAAAAAACCCAATATCATTTACGTACTTATGGACGATATGGGACAAGGAGATGTGAGCTGCTTTAATCCTTCGTCAAAAATTCATACTCCACATATCGACTCTTTGGCGGCAAATGGCTTCGGATCAAAGGCTGGAGCCGATACCGTAGAATATGTGCAGCAGGTCATCAATGACGTCTGTAAGAACTGGGGTGGTGATAAAGATAATCTTTATTTAAGTGGCTTTTCCCGTGGTGCAATTTCCTGCGGATATATTGGTTTGGCCAACGATGAGATTTCCAAACTCTGGAAGGGATTGATAGCTTGTCAGCATTACGATGGCTCGCGCTGGAACCAATCTCGTATGAATGATGCCATAAAACGTGCCGCTCGTTTCAAAGGCAAAGCCATTTTTCAAGTTGATAATAAAGCCGAAAAATTCCAAGCTTTAGTAGCAAATACCGATCCATCAGTAAAATGGACCTGGGCAAATTCCGGCCTCGGCAACCATGCCACCACCATGTTCCTCGATAACAGGGACATGATGATCCAATTGCGACAATGGTTTAAAGATTTGACCACAAAATAATGAAACCACGAAAAAGCACTAAAAATCACAAAATTGCGAAGTCCGCAATACTTCGATCACATATTTGTAGGTCGGACCTACGGCCCTTTATTTAAATTAGTAATTCAATTCGTGGGGCTTCACCCCACGCTAGTTTAGATCGGGCTTCCAGCCCTGTTTTTTTCTGTAACACTCATACTTAGGGACGCCGGCCCTTTATTTAAATTAGTAATTCAATTCGTGGGGCTTCACCCCACGCTAGTTTAGATCGGGCTTCCAGCCCTGTTTTTTTCTGTAACACTCATACTTAGGGCCAGCGGCCCGACCTACTCTAGCATGCACCGTTAAGGTGCATGATTTATATAACAATCCATCACTAAAGGGCCGTAGGTCCGACCTATCAATTTTTGAGGCCTGCAATACTACGGCAACACCTTTATTGGTCGAAGAAACATCTTCGATTCACCCTATAATTTCGAGCATTCTTAAAAAACAGAAAATATATAAAACAGCAATTAATTATCGTAAAACAATAATTAATTACTTGAATATGATAAATACTAACTTATAATCATAAAAACTTAATTGTGTAAAAGTAATCAAAATAAAAGGAAAAATTATGCAAAAAATGCAATCACTTAGTAAGTGGCTTAAATGGATCTTCGCAATGTACTTAATTGTTCTTCCAGTGATTCAAATTGTTATCTGGACCTATTTAGATAAGCAAACAGTTCGAACTGGAGCCACCGAGCTACTTCCCTATGGTGTTGTTTTGCCACCCCCCATCACAGATGTAGTTGAAACAAAGTTTGTCTGCTTTTTAATATCCATGGTACCCACCGCAATTACTATGTTCGTATTCTATTACCTAAGTCGATTATTCTCACTCTATTCAAAAGGAATTATTTTCGAAGATTCCAACGTGAATTTAATTAAAAAAATCGCTTACCTACTTCTTATCAAAGCTGCTATCGGCCCCGTTTTCGAAGCCGCCATCACTGCAGCCTGGACAATGGGCAATCCGGTTGGAGAAAGAGTAATCATGTTAACATCACAGACAATTAACCTCAATGGTATTGTTACCGCTCTTATCATCCTCGTTGCTGCCTGGGTAATGAATGAAGGCCAGAAACTTAAACAGGAACAGTTATTCACTGTTTAAGAAGGACATAACTATGCCAATTGTAATTAACTTAGACGTTATGCTTGCAAAGCGTAAAATGCGTTCAAAAGACCTTGCAGATGCTGTGGGGATTACTCCGCAAAACCTCTGCATTCTAAAAACCGGGAAAGTCAAAGCTCTGCGTATTTCGACTCTCGAAGCTCTTTGTCATGAACTCAAATGCCAACCGGGTGAATTACTGGAATACCAGGAAGAGGAAAGCGCATCCTAACGAACATATACATTATTCAGGATGTGAAAATCTAACTAATAGGCTTCAGATAAAACTGAAGCCTATTTTAAAATACACAGAAATTGCGAAATCCGTAATACTGTAATTACACCTTTCTAGGTCGGACCTACGGCCCTTGATTTATATTAGTAATTCAATTCGTGGGGCTGCACCCCACACTAGTTTAGATCGGGCTTCCAGCCCTGTTTTTTTCCTGTCAAAATCACTGAACCTCTTACTTAAAACTAGCGGCCCATTGTTTAATCTCATTAATTAGGGCCAGCGGCCCGGCCTACTCTAGCATGCACCGTTAAGGTGCATGATTTATATAACAATCCATCACTGAAGGGCCGTAGGTCCGACCTAACAAATTTTGACAAAACCTTTCTGTGTCATTACGTGATCTTCTGTGGTCAAAACAATTTTATGCTGAGCTACGAAAAAGCACTGAAAACACAAAATTGCGAAGTCCGCAATACTGTGATCTAATCTTTCTAGGTCGGACATATTAATCAATAAATACTGATTATTTTCGCTAATCAAATGTCCCAATAAACCCATCAGTCCGTATAAACTTAATGAATTTGTAAGTAAAGTTTATCAAAAATCAAAAAACTGTAAAGAAAACTCTTATCATTTCCGTATTAATAAAAAAAATTAGGGACATACATAGGACTCAAATGAACAAATTTATTTTACTAATTACTTTATCACTCACTACACTACTGAGTGCCGCGAAACAACCTAATATCATTTACGTACTCATGGACGATATGGGACAAGGAGATGTGAGCTGCTTTAATCCTTCGTCAAAAATTCATACTCCCCACATCGACTCTTTGGCGGCCAATGGCATGATGTTTACCGATGCCCACACCAACTCATCTGTTTGTACGCCAACTCGCTATGGTATTTTAACGGGTCGCTATGCCTGGCGAACTCATTTGAAAAAGAGTGTTGTTGGCGGAACATCGCCATCACTCATCAAGCCCGGAAGAATGACCCTGGCGTCATTTTTAAAAGAGCAAGGTTATCATACCGGCATGATTGGCAAATGGCATTTGGGCTGGGACTTTTCATTCCATCCCGATAGCGTTGAAATTGACCCGCTTTACTGGGGCTACACCCCCGGCACAAAAATTAATTACTCCAAGGGAGTAAAAAATGGTCCTGATGTCCATGGCTTCGATTATTATTATTCCCTCCCCAGCTCCCTCGACATCCCGCCCTATTTGTATGTCGAAAATGGTGAAATTACCAATTTAGATATCACTGAACGCAAGGGCGAAGAAGGCAAACGTCTGTGGCGTGGTGGCCCCATGTCGGCTGACTTTGACATCGAAGACTGCACACCCAATTTCTTTCGCCGTGCCAACAAATTTATTGCGCAAAACGCAAATGCAGATAAGCCCTTTTTCCTCTACCTCCCGCTTCCCTCTCCCCACACACCCATTTTACCCATCAAGGAATTTCAGGGTAAAAGTGGCATCAATGAATACGCCGATTTTGTTCTACAAATCGATCACCACATGGGGGAACTCATCAAAACCCTAAAAGAACAAAATATCTTCGATAATACACTCCTGGTTTTTACAGCTGATAATGGTATTTCACCTCGTGCGGACATCGCAGAAATCAATAATGCCGGCCATTTTCCTAGCAATGGCTTTCGCGGTCGAAAAGCCGATATCTATGAAGGGGGGCACCGCGTTCCCTACATCGTCACATGGCCCAATGGTGGAGTCAAAGCAGCTTCAATCACGAATCAGACCATCTGCACCACTGACATGCTGGCAACCCTGGCTGATATCCTCGGTAAAAAACTACCGGATAACGCCGGTGAAGATTCCTACTCCACCCTGCCCCTGCTACTTAGCAAGCCCTATAATTTTGCGCGACCCGCCACTGTACATCACTCCATAAATGGCTCCTTTGCTATTCGCCAAGGCGATTGGAAACTCATCTTCTGTGCTGGTTCAGGTGGTTGGCCCAAGAGTGACCTCACTCCCGATATGGCCAAAGCCCAGGGGCTTCCAGTGATTCAGCTTTACAACCTCAAATCTGATCCTGCAGAAACAGTCAATCTCTACAAATCCTATCCACATATTGTCGATCGCCTTACGACTCAGATGCAAAAGCTTATTGATGATGGACGCAGTACTCCCGGCAAGCCACAGAAAAACACTGGTGCCACCCCCTTCCTACCAGAAGGTTTTGCTGAGCTCTCAGCGAAACTCCCCCGCAAAATAGAAACAAATATTAAGGTCGACGGAATCAAATAAATTAATTGATGCGACTTATTCACAACACACTTAATGATATGGAAAAAAATATGTTTAAAATGAGTAAACTCACCCTACTTGCTACCCTCAGCGTATTGATAACATTTTCAACCCAAGCCCTGGATAAAAAGAAAATTGTTTTTCTGGTAGGAGACGATATACGCCATCCCTCTGGAACACATGAGTTTTTTGCTGGTGCTAAACTCTTAAAAAAATCTTTCGAAGCCAGTCCCTTAGCCGATCAACTTAGCTATACTATTGTCAATAATTGGCCTGAAGATACTTCTGTGTTCAATGATGCCGATGTCATCGTTCATTACTATCAAGGCAATAAGTGGCATTTCATGAACGAGCACCATCTTTTGATTGATAAACTAGCTTCCAAGGGCGTTGGTCAAATCTTCATGCATTATGCAGTAGACCCGGAAGAGGTAGCTGAAGAATATATCAAAAAATGGACCGGAGCCGTTTACAAAACGGGCTACTCTTCCAACCCCCACTGGTTTCTAGAAGCTAAACTCGAGAATCACCCCATCAATAAAGGGGTGGATAAGCTCGCTATCCAGGACGAGTGGTACATAAAAATGGATTATGAATGCGACTGCTCCATCGATCACAAGGGACAGTTAGAACAAGAAAAAGTTCATGCCGTTATGAGTGGAACTCCCTCTGTAAAAAAGGATATTGCTCGATTAAATAAAATTCTTAAAAAAGGCGAGAAAAAGCCTTCAGACTTATTAGTCTTTTGGGCAAAAGAAAGAGCCGACAGTGGACGCGGTGCAGGATTCACTGGAGGTCACTTTCACAAAAACTGGGCTAATGATTCTTTTCGTAAGCAAATTATGAACGCCATCATTTGGTGTGCAGGCATGGAGGTTCCCGAGGATGGTGTAATGTTACGCTTCAGTTGAAATAGGACACATCACTTTTTTTCTTAGTTGAGTTACTTTAAAATTGTAACCCTCCGAAAAGGAAATGAATTATGTCTAAAAAACGCCGTTATTTTAGTGCCGACCAGAAAGTTGTCGCCATTCGTAAACACCTACTTGAGCGAACTCCTGTATCTGATATTTGTGATGAACTCAATATTACAACGACGCTATTTTATCGTTGGCAAAAAGAGTTCTTTGAAAATGGTTCTCGAGCCTTCACCAAGGATAACGATAGTAATTTAAAGAAGGTAGAAAAAGAAAATACACTACTCCAAGCGACTACTTCACAGAAAAATGATGTTATCGCTGAACTCGTGGCGGAGAATATAAGCTTAAAAAAGAAACGTGGCCTGATCTAAATGGAAACTGGGTTAGTAAAAACATCCGAGATCAGGTCGTTCAATACCTGTATAGTTGGCATGAGCGTACGCAAATCAGTCTTCGTAGTATGCTCAAAACCTTAGCCCTTCATCCTAGTAAATTTTATCAATGGAAAATACGAGAAGGCAAGGATAATCAACATAATGGTAAACAACCCAAGGATTTTTGGATTACTGAAGATGAAAAACGAACTGTCATTGAGTATTACCAGTCTCATCATCAAGAAGGCTACCGAGCTGTGACGTATATGATGATTGATGAAGATATTGCGTATATGAGTTGCTCCTCTGTTTATCGTATTTTATCAGATGTAGGGCTTATGCGTACTAAAACCACAAAGAAATCCAGTAAAGGAAATGGATTTGAGCAACCACTACAAGCTCATGAACACTGGCATACTGATATATCTTACGTGAAGATCAATAAAAGGTTTTACTTCTTTATAGGCGTCTTAGATGGTTATAGTCGTTGTTTACTTCATTGGGAAATTCGAGAATCAATGGATGAGCAGGATGCCGAAATAGTGGTTAAAAGATCTTTGGAGAAGTTTCCAGAAGCAAGACCTAGGATTATTACTGATAATGGTTCTCAGTATACAGGGCAGGAATTCAAAAAATTCATTGCCATCCATGGTCTCACTCATGTTAGAACTTCTCCATATTATCCACAGAGCAATGGAAAGTTAGAACGTTTTCATTACACTTTGAAAGAGGGCTCAATCCGGCCAAAAGTTCCCTTGAGTGTAGAGGATGCGAGAAGAGTTGTCACGCAGTACGTGGAGTACTATAACAACACCCGTCTTCATAGTTCTATTGGCTTCATTACTCCAAGCGATAAACTTATTGGTAAAGATGTGAGTATTATTCAAGAAAGAAAAAGAAAACTCGCTGAGGCAAAAATTCGTAGGTTAGAGTTCTTTGCAGAAGCTTCATAAGCCAGTAATGTAACAAATCTCAGCTAAGAAAAAATGCCTAACTGTCTAATTTCCGCTGAAGCAGCACAGTAACAAGTCCCAAAATTACTGAAGATCATATCAATGAAAATTTAGACAAGCGCAAACCTCGTTTACAACGCATCTCCTTAAGCACCAAAGCGCTGAATTAAAAATTTTAAACCCTGTAAAGAAAGTTTACGCTCATCCCGTGTATAAAAAGAAGTCGTTTCGCAAAAAATTAAATAAAATGATATCTAGTAGGATAATAATGAACAACTCAATTAAAAAATTCTTATCACTTACACTCGCTATTGGGCTCAGCAGTATCGCCCTAGCGCAAGGTACCGCAACACCCCCAGAACGTATTCGCATTGCCGACGGTTTCAAAGTCGATCTACTTTACTCAGTCCCGAGATCCCAGGGCTCGTGGGTAGCGATGTGCACCGATGATAAGGGTAGACTCATAGTAAGTGACCAAACCGGTGGCATTTATCGATTCCCTGCTCCGGCAGTAGGAGAGGAATTCGATGCTTCAAAAATTGAACAAATCACTTATGCACCAGTGAGTAAATTAAAGAAGGGAGCTAAACGAACTGAAGCTGAAAAATCACTTCCCTTACTCGGTCATGCTCAGGGCTTATGTTATGCCTTTGATAGCCTCTATGTAGTTGTTAACGGACGCAACACACCAACGGGTTCCGGGATTTTTCGTTTGCGCGATACCAACAATGACGACCGTTTCGATAAGATAGATGTGATTCGCAAACTGAAATCCACCGGTGGCGAACATGGACCTCATGGTATTATCAAATCTCCTGACGGGAAACACCTTTTAGTTGTTATGGGTAACCAAACAGAGCTTCCTAGGAATTATAGTCATTCCCGTGTACCTGAATTATGGGGCGAAGATCAGCTCTTTAAACCAATAGCACACTATATGGTGGGTGCAGAAGCACCTCTTGGTCACGTCGCGCAAATTGATCCGGAAGGCAAGACATGGGATGTTATTGCCACTGGTTTCCGTAACCAGTACGACATTGATGTTAACCAGCAGGGTGAACTCTTTACTTTTGACGCTGACATGGAATGGGATCTCAATACTCCCTGGTACCGCCCAACTCGCGTTAATCACATTATTGATGGCGCTGACTTCGGCTGGCGTAACGGCACGGGTAAATTCATGGATTACTGCAGCGACACTTTTGGCGCAGTAGTGGACATCGGACCTGGTTCCCCAACGGGCGTAAGCTTTGCTTACGGTGCTAAATTCCCGGCTAAGTATCAGCACGCTTTTTATATTAGTGACTGGTCATACGGTAAACTTTATGCCGTACACATGACTCCTAAAGGATCGACTTACACGGCTAGCATCGAAGAATTCGCCAGTGCTCAGCCACTGCCTTTAACAGATCTTCTTATTCACCCTGATGGCAATATGTATGTCACTATTGGTGGCCGCGGTGTGCAGTCAGGACTTTATCGCATTCGTTACACAGGTTCAGAGTCAACAGCTCCTGCCAAGGCATTGGTCGGTGGTGAAGCAGCTCGCAAAGAACGCAAAGAACTTGAATCCTTTCTTCAGGCTAGTGCGAAGCCCGCAAATGCAAGTCAGTTAGATCAAGTTTGGAAGGCTTTGGGCTCCAGTGATCGCGGCATCCGTCACGCGGCCCGTGCGACTATGGAAAAACAGGATATCTCGAAATGGAAAAGTCGTACCCTAAGTGAAAAAGATCCTCAAACTGCCTTAGCGGCACTCATTGCTTTAGCTCGTAAAGACAAAAATTCTTCTGCCGAGATCTTAACTCAGCTCATGAGCTTTGATTACAAGTCTTTGAAAAAGCAACACAGATTGGATTTATTACGCGCTATGACTCTAGCTATGACTCGTGGTGGCAAGCCCAATAAGGCTCTATCCGGTCAGCTTGTTTCTTATTTAGATCAGGTTTATCCAGCCATCACTCCAGAAGAGAATCGTGATCTCTCATTATTAGTGGGCTTTTTACAGGCACCTTATGCTGCGCGTAAGGGGATAGAACTCCTAGTTGAAGCTTCCGGTCAAGAAGAGCAAATCGGCTATGCGCTCAATCTTCGTTACCTCAAAGTTGGATGGACCCCGGAATTGCGCAAACAGTATTTTGAATGGTTTGTACTCGCGGGTGGATACTCAGGCGGAGCAAGATTTAAAAACTACCTTAAAGATATTAAGAAGCATGCAGTTGCCTCTATCCCCAAGGCTGAACTGAGCAAAGAACTTCAGGCACTTATCAATAAGAAATCAAAAAGTACTGGCCCACGTTTTAGTCTTAAAGCACGTAACTTTGTTAAAAACTGGACGAACAAGGACCTCAAAGATCTTGCTGGCAAGGGCGTAGAGCCAGGTAGAAACTACAAGAATGGTCGTCAAATGTTTGGTGCAGGTAGCTGTTACGCTTGTCACCGCTTCAATAATGAGGGGGGGGCAGTGGGTCCTGATTTAACGTCTGCGCGCGGAAAGTTCAGTGCCTATGACTTACTGGAAGCTATCGTTGATCCGGGCAAAGATATCAGTGATCAGTACGGTGCGAGTATCTTTAAATTGAAAGACGGCAAAGTGATTACCGGTCGTATTATGAACATGCGTCACCCGGAATATTGGATCAATACAGATATGATGACTCCCAGTAACGTTATTAAAGTCAAAACTGACAAGATTGAATCCATCGAAGACTCACCGATTTCTATGATGCCTCCGGGCCTACTCAATACCATGAGCAAAGATGATATTCAGGATCTTCTAGCCTACCTCATCTCAGGCGGCGACCCCGATCATGAATTTTTCAAAGGAAGTCAAAGTTCATCGGGAGCTAAGCAACTTTTCAATGGCAAAGACCTAAGCGGCTGGAAGGGTGATTCCAAACTATGGAAAGTTCAGGATGGCGTTATCTACGGCAGTACTCATGGCCACAAAATCCCGGTCAATACATTCCTCGTATGGGACGGTGGTGATGTGGAAGACTTCCACCTCACTTGGGAAGCTAAGTTCGAAGTCAATAACTCGGGTATGATGTACCGTGCTTTCTGGAATGATGAGAGTATCTACCGTCTCAGTGGTTATCAATGTGACATGCACCCTAAGCCTGAGTTTGTCGCCATGCTTTATGGTGAAGGCCTCGGCGAGAAAAAACAAAAGCGTGGTATCATTGCTAAGCGCGGTCAAAAAGTTGAAGTTGACGCCAATAGAAAGGTGAAAGTTACAGGTAAGACAACTGATCCTGAAACATTAGATCTGACTCAATGGCAAACTTACGAAGTCATTTGCAAAGGCAATCGCCTCATTCACAAGATCAATGGTAAAGTCACTGTAGATATTACTGACAATCACCCGGAGGCACTCAAAAAGGGCATGATTGGCATGCAGCTTCACAAAGGTGTACCCATGAAAGCTT
This sequence comes from Lentisphaera marina, assembly GCF_028745505.1. GTDB lineage: Bacteria > Verrucomicrobiota > Lentisphaeria > Lentisphaerales > Lentisphaeraceae > Lentisphaera > Lentisphaera marina. The sequence continues at coordinate 2,413,745 of NZ_JAQZZL010000001.1, forward strand.
GGTTTAAAAATATTCAGTTAAAAAAGTTTTAGTTTTATGAGGGGGGCGCTTCGCTTAGGTAGACGATTTTGTTTCCCCCTGCGCCATTGGTCTGAGCTGGCTGAAATAAAATTGGCTATAGGTAATAGGAAAATAGAGTTGCCCCTGCGGCAGTAGCTGGGAGAGTCGGGTGAAATATCACCATCCGGTTGAGAAGGAAATCACGATTCCCTATCATAAGGAATTCCTCGACTTTGATGAATTTCTTGGCTTCGAAGCAGTGACCAATTATTTCCGCAAAGCCGGCGAAAAAGTAACCCCGAGGAAGAATTCCCCGATTACTTACCGGGTCGGAAGTAAAAAGATCGACTTTCAGTTCAAGAAAGAGGGAGAGTATCTTACAGACACTCTAACCGATCTCTCCGTCGACTTCATTGAGCGCTGCGCTGAGGATAAGAAGCCCTTTTTTGTATACATCCCCTTTAACGCACCGCACGCTCCCATACAAGCAAAGCCCGAAGACCTAAAAACTCTGTTCCCGAAACGTAAGATTGGAAAAACTGGGAAAGACAATAATCGCGAACGTATTATGGCGATGGTCCATGCCGTGGACCGCGGAGTTGGTAGGATTATCAAAACACTGGAGAAAACTGGACAGCTCGATAACACCCTAATCATCTTTGCCGGCGATAATGGTGGCGAACAAAACCTGTCTCTAAGCTATCCTATGCACGGCTTCAAGCACGAGCCCTTTGACGGTGGAATCCGCGTACCCTATATCGTGTGGTCAAAATCCCTGCAGAACTCCGAATCGAAACCCGACTACTATGATGGTCTCGTCTCGCTCTGTGACATTCTGCCTACGTCCTTGAAGTATGTTGATCCGTCAACGGAACTTGCTTCCCTGAAAAGCGACGGCACCGATATCATGCCTTATCTTATGGGCAAGGAGCCACCGTTAAAGGGGCGTGCCTATATCAATTTGCGCACCCTCAACCACAGGTCCAACACCTGGAAAGGGGGTCGGGACACCAAGGGTAAAACCATCGGCTCCTGTATAGCTCTTCTCGTTGATGATTGTAAGCTTATGAGGCTGGCTCAAGACTCGAAGAAACAGGAAGAGTATTCGTATGCATTCCATCATCTACCGAATATGATTGGTAAGGATCGGCCCAAAGCGGCACTGAAAGAAGACTACTACGAGAGTACCGACAATAATCATCCGGAGAAGAAGAAAGCGATGATCAAACAACTTGAAAAGCTTCTTGAAGGAACAAACCTCGACTGATAGCGAAAGGAACAATACCGTATACCACGCCAAGAAAAATCAGTGCTATGGGAAAAAGCTTCTACCTGCTTAAACCTACAAAACGCATATAATAGAAAATCAATATAAAACTAGGCCTTACATGAAAACAAAATCCCTACTTGTCGCTGCAACGGTAGCCCTATTCTCTCCTTTCATTTTTGCGGAGAACGCAAAACCCAACGTTATCCTCATTATGGCCGATGACCTCGGCTGGGGCGATACAGGATTTAACGGCAGTAAAGTCATCAAAACACCTCACCTCGACCAAATGGCCGCAGAAGGCCTCCAACTCGATCGCTTTTATTCGGCTTCAAGTGTCTGTTCCCCCACGCGCGCTAGTGTCCTCACAGGTCGCAACCCCTACCGTACAGGCGTCCCCACTGCCAATCAAGGCTTCCTACGCCCAGAAGAAATCGCCCTCCCCGAAGTCCTCAAAGAACAAGGCTATGCAACAGGACACTTCGGTAAATGGCACTTAGGAACTCTGACTCACACAGAAAAAGACTCCAATCGTGGCAAACCCGGCAACAGAAAAGAATTTAACCCACCTAAACTTCATGGTTACGAGGATGCCTTCGTAACAGAAGCTAAAGTACCCACTTACGACCCCATGATTAAACCAAAAAACTTCGATAAAGGAGAATCTTTAAAGAAGGCGAAGAATCAGAACAATACGGAGCTTTCTACTGGGATATCGAGGGCAAGAAAGTCACTGACAATCTCAAAGGCGATGATAGCCGCGTCATTATGGATCGCGTTCTTCCCTTTATTGACCAAGCGGTCGCTGACGAAAAACCCTTCCTCTCCGTTGTTTGGTTTCACACACCTCACCTCCCTTGCGTAGCTGGTCCCCGTCACCAAGAAATGTATAAAGGTCACCCCAGACGCCGAATTTGGATGCATTGGCGGCGCGTGGCATTTTGATGATTAAATCCTTTGCGCAATTCGCAATAATTTGAACGATATCCCATTCGGTCGGACCTGTGTTCGTGGGGTTGCACCCCGCACTGGATTAGGTCGGACCTACGGCCCTTGATTTTTTATCTAAATTCTATTCGTGGGGTTGCACCCCGCGCTGGATTCGGCCGGGCTTCCAGCCCTAGTTTTTTCAAGTAATAATCGCTATTATCTAATATTTAGGGCCTGCGGCCCTACCCATTCCAGCATGCACCGTTAGGTGCATGACCAATTGCTAACCTTAATCCAAAGGCCATAGGTCCGATCTACTAAATTATGATAAAACCTTTCCGTGTCATTCCGTAATCTTCTGTGATTAAAGAAAAGGAAGTAAATAGAATATGATAAAGAACTATTTTGCTTCGGGGTGTTCTGCCAGTATAGCTTTAAGTTCTTGAAGGACTGCAGGGTTCTTATCGGCGAGGTTTTCTGTCTCCAGTGGATCAATTTGGTAATCGTAAAGTTCGTAGTACACACCTTTGCTTTTCTTACTTTTCCATTCAACCATTCGATAACGATCTGTTCTAATAGCTCGCCCCATGTAAGTTTTTGGATAGACATGGTAAGCATGATTTCTAATCTGCTTTTTCTCTCCTTTTAGTACGGAAGCAAAACTTTGACCATCTATCTTGTGGGGACCTGATGGGATGGGTAAAGCTGCCAAATCAGCTAAGGTGGGATAGATATCGACTGTTTCGATAATTGCCTGCGTCGAACTTTTAGCCGCAATATTTCGAGGGTCAACAAAAATCAGCGGTATCCTGGCCGACTCCTCGTAGTTACTGTGTTTTGTCCAAAAACCATTATGTCCCAGGTGATAACCGTGATCACCCCAGAGCACAACAATGGTATTGTCACTTAACTTTAATTGATCAAGGGCTGACATAACTCTAGCTAACTGGGCATCCATATAAGTCAATGAAGCGTAGTACCCATGAATGAGAGTCCTTTCGGTTTCTTCATCCATTTCTTTCATTGAATTGATTGGCATATAATTCCCCAATTCACCTTTAAGTTCCGGCTTATAAGCAAATGTTGGAGCACCTTTAGGAGGCTTTCTATTTACTGCTAAAGGAAGCTTCTTTGGATCGTACATGTCCCAATATTTTGTAGGTGCACAAAAAGGTAAATGAGGTTTAGTGAAACCAACCATAAGGAAAAAAGGCTTTTTACTCTTTTTGGCTTCTTGTAGTCGTTTGATTGCCTCATCAGCTATTCGCCCATCTGCATAGGCATTATCCTGAACGTCAGCTTTTTCCCAGGCTGCCCCCGGCAAAAGACCTTTTTGAGGCTTGTTTGAAAACAAAGCTTCCTCACGACTCATTTTTCCACCATTGCTTTCCTCAAGAAGGTACTCTATGGGCGATTCTTTTTGAAAAGGTACACTCCAGGAAAGCGGATCATTGACATTGCCATGACCAATGTGAAAGACTTTACCTACACCTTGTGAAATGTAGCCATGTTGCTTAAAAAACTGAGGTAAAGTAATCGCATTGGGAACTTTCTTTCTAAAAAATGTTCCGAGATTGTAGATGCCTAAAGTACTTGAGCGCGCTCCGGTCATAAGGTTATTTCTAGATGGAGCACATACAGCCTGATTGCAGTAGGCCATGTCAAAACGCATGCCCCGTGAGGCGAGATCATCGAGTCCGGGGGACTTCACAAAAGTATCACCGTAGGCTCCAAATGAAGGTTTAAGATCATCAACTAAGAAAACTAAAACATTAGGTTTTTGAGCACCCGATAAAGTGGTGATCAATAGAAATACCTGAATCCGTGAGCTGATCTTAAAAAACAGCTTAAAAACAAGAAAACCTGTTGGTTTATAGTAATTTAAGTTACGACACCAAAATCACCCAACAGGTTTTCTCATGAATAAAGCATTTAAACTCGACACAGGCAATGATTCCCTTCACAGTATTGGCGGAATATTTTTAGGTGGCCAAGTCCTTCAACAAAGTGAAATTGACGATGAGTTCAATACAGATCACAAGGCCAATCATATCTTTCAAGATCTAGATATTTTCAAATCACAGGTGGGGTTACTGATTCAGGGGCGTGAACGCTTCACAGATATTAGTCAGTTTCGTGAAAACGAAGTCTTTATGAAATCACTTGGATTAAACAAAGTTCCATCCGAGGAACGTTTGCGTCAACGACTAGAAATCATGTCTTCTGAGCATGAAGTGCATTTAAAATCAGCGAATACAAACCTGCTCAAAAAACAGTGTATAGGTAATATATCAAAAGGGGGGATGAATTTTATTCCACTCGATATGGATGTATCACCCATGGATAACTCCGGTAGCCATAAAGAAAATGTGAGTTGGACATATAAAAATCATGACGGATTTTCTCCCATGTTTGCCTACCTTGGAACTGAGGGCTTTATGCTAAATAATGAGCTGCGTCCAGGTTCACAGCATGCACAAAAAGGGATGCCAGAGTTCTTAGATGACAGCTTTACTATGATCAAAAAATTAAAGCTTAAGCACCCCGTACTACTTCGTTTAGATTCCGCTCACGATGCTGAGGTTAATTTCGGACACCTTCCTGATGATCAATATTTTCTGATTAAACGGAACCTTAGAAAGGAATCTAAAGAACAGTGGCTATCCAACGCACGGCGTTTAGGGCGACAGCTTAAATCTCGAGATGGTAAGAGTGTCTTTGTCGGTGAACTCCATCACAAACATCCTGGAAACAATGAAGAACATAAAGTGGTTCCTGTTATTTTTAAAGTTACGGAACGACTCGAAGATCAAGATGGCAATCGACTTTTGATGCCAGAAATCGAAGTGGAGACCTATTGGACGAATTTACCTTTAGAAGCCGAGGATGTGATCGAACTTTATCACGATCATGGAACCAGTGAGCAGTTCCATAGCGAATTGAAGAGCGATATGAATGTAGAGCGTTTACCCTCAGGGAAATTTAAAGCGAATCAATTCTTTTTGCACTGCGCTATGCTCGCTTTTAATGTGCTCAGAGTCATTGGTAATCACCTTATCCATAATAAATCTTTGGCTCCAATTAAAATCAAAGCCCAACGACGCCGCCTACGGTGCGTGATACGTGACTTGATTTTAACCGCTTGTAAACACGTAAAGCACGCAGGAGATGAAACTCTCAAGTTTGGTCGACATAGCCCTTGGTTTAAGCTGTATCAAAAAATATCATTTAGCCTTTAATCCACTAATAAGAAGTTTATTGCAAAGCTCTTTTATTGAGTTTTGTGCTTTACTCTGTCCAAGTTGGGTGAATTGCCTTAGAAATTGCTATATTTACTATCCTTAGACACCTGATCACGAGCGATAGGCTTAAGAAATAAGGACATCTCACAATCTGGGATAAAAACGATCTAAGAATTACTCGACCAAACCATTATCTCATGAATCTCAAAACCTGATCACGGATTCAGGAAATAATATGACAATTGACTTATTCATTAATTTAAATTCTTAGGTTTGTAAATATGTTCACCCTTTTTCGCAGCTTGATATGCCTCATTTGTATCAAGCAATGCTCCTGGATCGCCACTCTCTTGAAGCCATTTTTCCAATTCTTTTTTTAGACCAACTTTAATAGAGGAATATTCAGGATTGTCAGCTAGGTTTTTCAGTTCGAATTCATCCTGTTCTGTGTGATAAAGTTCTTCCTTTGGACGATTAGTATATCGTTGAACAAGATTAAAAATCTCAGGGCTGTATGTAGACTCCCAAATCCATGAGCCCCAATATTTATTATTCAATTCTCCTGTTCCTTTGATACCCATAAGATGTTTTTCAATAAATTGATTTTCATGCTTGAGGTTCATAATATAGCGAAACTTTCCATTACTGATTGAACGAATCGGAAAAGGTGGCCCTTCAGGTGTGTTATTGTGTATGCCATAAACATATTCCCTGTGAGTTTCTGTTTCTCCAGTAAGTACATTTTTAAAGCTTTTACCATCATACTTTGAAAAATCTTTGGCTCCGGCGATATCCATAAATGTAGGAAGCACATCAGCATATTGTATAAGTGCATCAGTTCTTTTGTTTTTTGGAGTTTTTCCCGGCCATAAACTTATGAAAGCTGTATGCAGGCCCGTGTTGAAATTTGTCCATTTACACCCAGGAAACTGAGCACCTTGTTCTGAGGTGAATATGACCAGGGTATTATCTTTTTGTCCTGATCTTTCCAGACTTTTTAATATATCTCCAACTTGTTCATCCATATAGGTAATTTCAGCCAGGTAACGGCTAAACGCTTCACGAGTTAACTTAGTATCAGCAATATTTGGTGGAAGTTGAATTTTCTTGTCTGGGTACTGAGTTCGGTCTCCCATAACCCAAGGTACATGGGGTTCGACCAAAGCAACAACCAAGCAGAAAGGCTGGTCTTTATTGCTCATAAATTGCTCTATCCCTTGATTACTATGTTTTTGTGTCGGGTTTCTTACGCAGGATTTATCAAAGCCTTCTATCACTGTGAACGGGAAAACACTCTTAGGTTTAACGTGAACTTTTCCAGCAAGTCCTACTCGATACCCCAAAGCTCCTAAATCCTGCGGCATAGTTGTTAGACCTTTGTATGCACTGGAGTGATTCCAGGCAGCTCCATTATTAAATGGGTATAGGCCACTATAAAGCTCCGATCGACTAGGGGCGCACATCGCTTCTGCTACATAAGCCTGATTAAAAGTTAAACCCTCTTTAGCAAGAGAATCAATATTTGGAGTTAGAGCATTGGCACCACCATAAATTGGCAGGTCGTTGTAGGTGCAATCATCGGCTAATATTATTAAAAAATTTGTTTGTTTTTCTGCTTTTATCGTGAATATCAAACAAAAAATCAATAAGGTTAAAGCTTTCATAATGTTCTCATTTTTCATCTTTTATAATCCAGTTTTTAGGTGACTTAAAGCCATCGCGACCATAAGCGCAATGGTCAATGGGATTTTTTTGTCTATCTTTAAATTCTTCAAGCTTTTTAAGCATGAACTTAACTTTCTCGGGATACTTCCCCGTTAAGTTAATTTCTTCACTCGGAGAGTCTTTGAGATTATACAGTTCCAAAATCTTTGTTGATTGATTTCCCTTATGACTAATCAGTTTAACTAACTTAAAATCTCCATCAATAAGTGAGTAGTGTTCTTTGTGAGGACTCTGATGAATATAGCTAAACCAAGCCCGTTCATGTCCTTGCGATTTACCTTGGAGAACTGGCAAGATATTTTCTCCATCAATAGCATATTTTGCTTTATTCAGATCTATGCCTATGACCTTACAAATTGTCGGAAGAACATCTATGTAGCCAATAGGCACACTATTAATTTCTTTGCCATCACTTATACCCCCTGCCGGCCAGCGAGCAGCAGCACATACTCGAATGCCACCTTCATAAACAGAGAACTTCCCATCGCGAATTTCAGTTGCAGACCTGACTTTATTGACCCCTCCATTATCTGAGTAAAACAACACAAAGGTATTGTCAGCAATATTCAGCTCTTGGAGTTTGTCGAGGATTGTTTCTATGCCATCGTCCATCGATTTTACCATGGCTGCATAGATTCGTTTGTTCCCTTTTAGGTTTGGGAATTTATCTATGTCTTCTTGTTTAGCCTGAAACGGAGAATGTGGCGCATTTAAAGCAAGATAGACAAAAAAGGGCTCGCCCTGCTTGTGTGATTCTTCAATATACTTAACGGTTTCCTTGGCTAATAGGTCAGTAGCGTAACCTTCTTCAAACACGGGGTCATTATTTCTATGCCAATCATTTTCTCCTTCCCGCTCATGAGTAAAGTAATCAATCGCACCATTTAAGTGACCATAAAAATGCGTGAAGCCCTGATTCAATGGCAGGTGAGATTCTTGGGAATGCCCCAAGTGCCACTTACCAATAATTGCTCTGCGTTTGTAGCCGTTTTCTCCTAAAACTTTTGGCAATGTCATCAGTTCAGAATCTAGCCCCCGCTTACGCCACGGTGGAATGACGGATCGCATCAGACCTAAAGTATGAGGCCAACGGCCACTTAAGGTGCCAACTCTTGTGGGAGAACATACTGGACATACATAAAAAATTATTAAGTTTAACTCCTTCAAAGGCAATACGATCAATTGCAGGAGTTTTGATAATAGCATTGCTACCAGCGGTAAATGAAACATCGTTATAACCCAAATCATCAGCAATAATGAGCAATATGTTTGGTTTATCCTGAGCTAGGGAAACAAAGGGGAGCAATAAGATTGTTATTAGCAGCTTTTTCATTTTGCCTTCTTTTCTCCATTCATTGGACTTCCTTCTTTATCCTTATTTGAGGAAGTGTGCTTTTCCAAGCTTTTAAACGCGCAATCATCTTTTGGGTAAGTTCAGGATGATCATCAGATAGATTATTTTGCTCGCCCGCATCATTGGTGATATTATAAAGCTGTGGATTTGATCCATCGTAATTACAAAGCAGTTTCCAATCGCCATCACGCATGGCAAGGTCAGGTAGATTTTGAAAGCCATAATAAGACTTCCTGTCGGGTGGCCTATCGTAGTAGATTGGGGCCTTTCTGGATGCCATAGAATGACCAATTAAAGTGTCCGCCATGTCTTCACCATCATAATTTTCTTGCGAGTTCACTCCTGCCAGTTTGAGTATTGAGGGCACTATATCGATGGCAAAAAAAACCGACTGTTTATTTCGCGTTCCTTGCTTGTCTTCAGCCAGTATGCCCGGTCCCCAGGCAATTAAAGATGAGCGAATGCCACCTTCATAAAGATGAGTCTTATACCCTTTCAAATTGGCCGCCTGACCTGCGTCTTTCTCCGGACCATTATCTGAACAAATAAGAATCAGAGTATTATTTTTAAGTTTTGGATCAGCCTTAATAAAATCAAATAGCTGCGCAAATTGGCTATCCATTTCTTCTAAAACACTCAGATAAAGACTGCGTTTATCCGCTCCACGGTGCCAGCCTTCAAGCGTGGGATAAAAGGGTGAATGAACATCATCAGGCCAAAGGTTTATGTAGAAGGGCTTATTATCAGCCTGGGCTTTTTGAATAAATTTGATCGAGGCCTTAGTGAACTCATCTGTAATCTTGGCACGATCCGTCCAAAAAATTTCGCCACGTCCCAATTTCTCTGAATCCTGCCATATTTTGCGAAATTGCGGTTTTTGTGGAGTGCGTACCAATGGTAATAGACGTGGACCCAGTCCTTCAAAGTTCGTTAGTGATTCATCAAAGCCGTACTCAGTAATCAATGGTGCATCACCAACGTTACGCTGCCCCCCCATATGCCATTTTCCAAAATGTCCGGTAGCATAACCCGCTTGTTTTAGACTTCTCGCCAGCATGGGAGCTTTGGGGTCAAGCCAGTTGGCCATGCCACGTTTTTTATTGACTTCACGGCGTGCTAAGTAGGAATTAATTTTCCAGCGCTGGGGGTATTGACCCGTTGAAATGGCGACACGTGATGGAGAACAGATGGGGGAATTTACATAAAACTGCTCAAAGCAAATACCCTCAGCTGCTAGAGTATCGATATTTTTAGTCTGCGCATCACTGTTACCAAAACAGGAAAAGTCAGACCACCCCATGTCATCAATAAATATCATGACTATGTTCGGACGATCCTCAGCTTTAACAACACAAAGGAAACACAAGAATGCGGTGAGTAAAAATTTCATACACTATCCAATTTAATTTATATATGAAAATAATTTTATATGACAAAACTACTGTTTCTATAATATAAAAGATTATTTCTATAAGAAAATGACTCCTAGTTCCAAAAATAGCGCGCTAGTCATCATGAGGTCTTAGTTCTTAGTTCTCATCATTACTTAATGATCTATTGATAAATAAAACTCATTATTTTCTCTAATAAACTGTCCCAATCAGTCGAACAATCCGTATAAACATAATGAATTTGTCAATAAAATTTATAGAAAATCAAAAGACTGTAAAGAAATTTTTTAACTTCTCCGAGTTTTTAAAAAAGGACATACTTTTTATGAAATCAATTTTATCAAAAATCCTATTGGGCTTGATACTGACATCAAGCCTTTATTCAGAAGATAGGCCAAATATCCTTATCGTAATGGCGGATGATTTAGGTTTCTCAGATATTGGCTGTTATGGCGGGGAAATAGAAACACCTGTTTTAGATAGCATTGCTAAAAATGGCATGCGTTTTAGCGACATGTCTAATACCGCAAAATGTCATTCTTCCCGAGTTTCATTACTTACCGGACTACACTGTCACCAGGCCGGAAACATCAGCTTGAGTAAAGCGGCACCTTTCCCGGAAATCCTCAATAAATCTGGCTACGCTACTGCTATGGTGGGAAAATGGCATTTATCTAAAACCCCTCACGATTTTGGCTTTGAGAAATATTTTGGTCACCTAAGTGGTGCCAGCCCCTACATTGTCGGCAATCAGACCTTCCTTCTCAATGGGAAGAAATTTAACAAATTTGGAAAAACCACAGATGAATTCTATTTAACGGACGCCAACACTGATCACGCCATTAATTTTGTGCGCGAATGGGAAGAAGCCGGAGACAAGCGTCCCTTTCTCATGTACATGGCCTACAATGCTCCACATGCCCCTCTATGCGCACCGGAGAAATTAGTTCGTAAATACAGGGGGCGTTATATGGCCGGTTGGCATAAGTTCCGCCAAGATCGTCTAAAACGACAAAAAGAACTTGGGCTTTTCGATGAAACTATTGAGCTCGCAGAGTGGACTGATAATCAACGCCAATGGGATGAACTAACAGAAAATGAAAAGTCCAGGGAAGACTATCGCATGGCCATTTATGCGGCCATGATTGATTCATTGGATCAGAATATTGGTCGTTTTGTCAAATTTCTAAAAGAACAAAAACAATGGGATAATACACTATTTATTTTTGTATCTGATAACGGAGCTAGTCCATTTGAGCGTTCAGCTGGTACGACCATCCTACCCTGGTTACCTAAAACAAGTATGCGTACTGGTGTTGAATGGGGGGCTGTATGCAATACACCTTTTAAATGGTACAAGCAAAACATGCATCGCGGTGGCGTTTCTACGCCGGGAATAGTTCATTGGCCAAATGGCATTAAAGCTCAAAAATGGAACGCCACACCAAGCCACCTCATTGACATAGCTCCAACCCTTTTGGAAGTAGCCGGAGTTCCGTGGCCTCAAAGCTTTAAAGGTAAAAAAATCCCTGACCCCGTAGGACAATCTTTGGTCTCAACTTTTAAAGGCGAGACTATGAAACGAACTAAACCAATTTACTACAATTATTCCGACAGCTATGCCTGGTATGATGGACGCTACAAATTAGTTTCTTACCGTAGTGGCCCTTGGGAACTTTATGATCTTACTAATGATCCAACAGAGAAAAATGATCTCGCTTCTGTACAAACAGAACGCCTTAGCTCAATGAGTGATGCCTGGTATGAGTATGCAGAAAAAGTCGATATGGCAAAAGAACAATACCGTACTCCAAGAAAAGAAAAATCTGTCCCCTGGGGCATCATGTCCAAGACCACAAAAAAGGGTAAAGCTGGTGAATCCAAGAAGGACGAGCAGACTCCGCGTTGGGGCAAAGAAGTTCCCCCACTTAGCCTTTAAGAAAAAAGGCCTTTCTTACATCATAGCCTAGCATACTGAAACAGATGCTCTGATCTCTAACTTGCGATAATTCATAGGCTTATAACACCCAATGAGAAACAAAAACTCATCGGTGTGAACTTTAGTGAAATTATAAAATGAGCAAAATAGGCAAATTAAAACAAAATTTAGTGTAAAAAAGAACGAAAAAAATATAAGAAGAATCCGTGTTAAAAAAAAACTGAAGAATTCTGTAATATTTTACAGACTTTATACAATAAAAGAATATAAGAGATTTTTAGGTTAAGAAATAAATGAGTGAAGAACAAGAAGGACTTGGACTTGATAGCCCAGAAGAATTTGGGGCTATCACCCAGGAAGAATTAAAAGAAATCCAGGAGCAATACCGTAAGCGAAAATTAAAGGACAATTTAATTGGACCAGTTATTTCGACCTGTGTACACGTCTTCCTAATTCTTCTAGCCTCGCTTTTTAAGGGTGAAACCAAAGCTGGAAATGCCAATGTAGAAGTCACCCAGAAAATTGAAGAAGTGATTGAAGAACCACCTCCGCCGCCTCCGCCGCCTCCGCCGCCTCCCGAACCAGAACTCGAAACAGAGTCAGAAACGATTAATCCCGATGTAACCGAGACAGTCGATGTGACGGAAGATATTGCCACGGAAATCGATGAGACAGACGAACCACCTGCCGCTGAAATTATGGATGACGTAGAACTCATGTCAGATGTTAAGCCCTCAACGTCTCCACTCACGTCAGCCAAAATGTTCTCTTCTCGATCACCCAATGCCAAAGCCAATGCCATCCGAAAATACGGTGGATCGGGTGTGGCGCAACAGTCACTGAGGAAAGCGCTGGATTGGCTGGCAAAGAATCAGAACCCAGATGGAAGTTGGGGAGCTGCGAATAAGGAATCCATGACTGCACTTGCGGTACTAAGTTTTCTTGCTCATGGAGATACACCTAAATCAAAAACTTATGGAAGCCATGTTCGCAAGGGTATTAAAAAATTAGCAGAATGGGGTAAGGATAGTAAACTCCCCATAGGGATTCATAATGAAAACCCCGATAAAGGAACGGCTTATACCCATGGCCTTGTGGCTTACGCAATTGCCGAAGCCTACGCTATGACGGGTAATTATGATTTAATTGCCCCCCTTAATCGTACCATTCAATATATCTGTGATAAACAGAATTCTGATGGTGGGTTTTATTATGCATATGCAAATAATGGTCATTCAAACCTTTCTACTGCCTCATATAATTTCCAAGCTTTAAAAGCGGCCATAGCAGCTGGTTGTGATCTACAAGATCTCCCGGTGGCTATTGATAAAGCTATTACACATCTTAAAAAACATGCCACTGATACAGGTTTTTATTACCGTACCAATATATCAAGAATACGCGCGCCAGCAATGCGTGGAGTAGGCGTTTTGTGTTTGCAATTACTTGGCGAACCTAATTGTAAAGAAGCGAAACGTGTAGGCGATTATGCCGCCAAGCACGATATCCAGCATCTTGAGTGGAGAGATAATGGAGAAATAGCACTTTATTTTTGGTACTACACAACTCAAGTCTTGTTTCAACGCGGAGGATCTGGATGGAATGAATGGAACAAAAAATTCCAAAAAATATTAATTGATAATCAACATCCTGATGGCTACTGGTTGAGTCCCACCCCACTTGAGTTAAATCATTGTGGTAATCAGTTAATCGATAATCAAGTATACTCAACCACAAAATGTGCTTTGATGTTAACGGTTTATTACCGCTACCTACCATCTTCTGTCATTAAAAAATCTGGTGGTGATAAGCCCAGTAAAAAACAAACAGAAGCCGCAAAAGGTGAAGAATTCATTGATATTTTTTAAAAACACTTTGGATAAGCAAGTAGCCAAAAGCCTGTTCAGTATCTGAATACATCCTTAACTGGTTATTCGTGACGTAAATAATAATTAGGTGAAAAATGAGTGAAGAACAAGAAGAACTTGGACTTGATAGCCAAGAAGAACTTGGACTTGATAGCCAAGAAGAATTTGGAGCTGTCACCCAGGAAGAATTAAAAGAAATCCAGGAGCAATACCGCAAGCAAAAATTAAAGGACACTTTAATTGGACCAGTTATTTCGACCTGTGTACACGTCTTCCTAATTCTTTTTGCTTCGTTGTTCAAAGGCGAAACAAAAGCTGCTAGTGCCAATGTAGAAGTCACCCAGAAAATTGAAGAAGTGATTGAAGAACCACCTCCGCCACCACCTCCGCCTCCGCCGCCACCCGAACCGGAACTCGTAACTGAGTCAGAAACGATTAACCCTGAAGTTACTGAAACGGTGGATCTTACTGAAGATATTGCCACGGAAGTCGATTTGACAGATGAACCTCCAGCAGCTGAAATCATGGATGATGTAGAGCTCTTGTCAGATGTTAAACCCTCAACTTCGCCACTTACTTCAGCAAAAATGTTCTCTTCTCGTTCACCGAATGCCAAAGCCAATGCCATCCGTAAATATGGTGGATCTGGTGTGGCGCAAAAATCGCTTGGAAAAGCGCTGGATTGGCTAGCAAAAAATCAAAACCCGGATGGTACATGGGGTCAGGGTCACCCTCATTCAATGACGAGCTTAGCTATTTTGACTTATTTAGCACATGGTGAAACAGGAAAATCAAAAAAATACGGGAAAGTCGTTTCCAAAGGGATTGCGAATCTCGCACAATGGGGGAATTCAAGCAGTAGTTTCCCCCTAGGTAATGCTGGGATACGAAACGTTTATGAGCATGCACTAGTTGCTTATGCATTATCAGAAGCCTATGCCATGACAGCTAATTACAGTTTAAAAACGCCAATGAATAACACCATTCGGTTCATCTGTCAAAACCAGCACGAGAATGGTGCTTACATGTATGACTATAAAAAGACTGGTGACTCAAATTTCTCAAATGCTTGCTGGAACTGGCAATCTATGAAGGCTGCTAAAGTTGCCGGCTGTGATGTACCGGAGCTTTCCGGAGCAATAGAAAAATCTCTTGCCCACATGAAAAAACACGCAACGGCTACAGGATTTTATTATCGCTTACAAAGCAAAGGCAAACGCGACCCTTCCATGCGTGCTGTTGGTGTACTCTGTATGCAGCTTCTTGGGGCTCAAGATGACCCGGCCTGCCGTAGACTTGGAGACCTAATCGTCAAAGAGGATATTAACCTCTTAAAGTGGGAGGAACACGGCGCACACAGTGCGCCGGCAGGTTTCTATCTTTATTGGATGTACTATGCGACTCAGGCGGTATTTCAGCGTGGCGGCAGTGACTGGAATAAATGGAACAAGGTTTTTCAAAAACAACTGGTAGACAATCAACACCCTGACGGCTATTGGCTGAGTCCAGCAAAAAAAGGAATTGAAACAGATCGTAATAGCATGGTAGATATCGATAATAAAGTTTATTCAACCACCTTATGTGCATTACAGCTTACCGTTTATTACCGCTACCTACCGTCATCTGTCATCAAAAAATCAGGTGGTGATAAGCCCAGTGAAAAACAAACAGAAGCCGCAAAAGGTGAAGAAGTTATCGATATTTTTTAAAACACTTCTCGACTATGAAAAAGTAGAAAAATGCCTGATACTTAAGTCCTGAATCCTAACATCTATTTACCTAGTTCCAGTTTTAGGTAAACCTGTAAAGAAAAGCGTTCAAGGTTCCGTGGAAAAATGAACAAAGCCGTTTAATTTACAGGTCTATCACCTCATTCAAACAATAATTATAATGGTGTTTACCATGTACATAAACCATGGTTTATTTCTTCGCTTCTGTAAGTAATTTAAAAACCACGACAATTAAGATAATAAAAGCCTTTTAAAATGCCGAAATTCAGCCTCCTCTTCTTCCTTCTTTTGAGCTCTGTGTTAAATGCAACTGACAAGAAACCCAATATCGTTTTCTTCTTTGCCGACGATCAGACTTCCAGTGCCCTGGCCTGCTATGGTAATAAGATTGCCCAAAGTCCCAACATAGATAAATTAGCCACTCAAGGTGTACGCTTTGATAATGCCTTTGTAAGTCAGTCCATGTGCTGGGTGAGTCGAACCACGATTCTAACGGGGCTCACGGGTCGCAGTTTTGTAAGCATGGAAAATTCCCGCCAAGTTATTCCTGATGCCGTAGAAACTCTCTACAGCGATATTTTGAGAGCCAATTCCTATCGCACGGGCTTTATCGGCAAATGGCATGCCCTCATGCCCAAGGGCTGGAAACGCGAGGCACACTTCGATCATTTCGAAGCCATCAGCCGCAATCCCTTTTATAAAAAAATGCCCGACGGCAGCTTACGTCATGAAACCGATCTCATCGTCGACCGGGCCATTGATTTCATTTCTCAAAAAGAAGGTCAGCCTTTTGCCTTAAACTTGTGGTTCAATGCCTGCCATGCAGAGGACACAGATCGTCGACCGGGCATTGGTCATTTTCCCTGGCCGAGATCTGTGGATGGCATGTACGAGGACGTGGTTTTTGATCGACCGCCACTCAGCGAACCGGCTATTTTCAAAAATCATCCCCGCTTTTTCAAAACAGGCTTAGGGCGTGAACGTTATTACTGGCGCTGGAACACGGAACAGAAATATCAGACTAACATGAGAGCCTACTACCGCATGGTGACCGGCATTGACCAGGCCATTGGCCGCTTTTTGCAAGCACTAGAAGATAAAGGTTTGGCGGATAACACCATAATTGTATATTCAGCTGATAATGGTTTTTACCTAGGCAATAGAGGCTTTGCCGGTAAGTGGTCCCATTACGAAGAATCACTGCGGGTCCCTCTCATTATTATGGACCCCCGTCTTCCAAAAAGTAAAAGAGGCCAAGTTGTGGATTCTATTGCTCTCAACCTCGACCTACCTGCAACTTTTCTCGACTGGGCTGGAGTTGATATTCCAGAGCGTTATCAAGGTCGAAGCCTGCAGGGTTTAGTTAACACTGGAACTAGTAAAGATTGGCGAACGGAGAGCTTTCACGAATTCTTTTCAGGGAGGTCCGTCAACCCGGCTTTTGAAGGTATTCGCAATGCTGAATATAAATATGTTCGTTACTTCGATCATGGCAATTATGAGTTTCTCCACAGCCTAAAGAATGACCCTAATGAACTCGTCAACCTGGCTAACAATCCTGAATACAAAGAGATCCTGGAAGACATGCGCCTGCGAGCTGATCAAAAGATCAAAGCCTATGGCGGTCAATTTAAGCCGCTAAAAGAAGCCGTAGAGGACTCTACTAGCCCCTTTCCAAAAGCTGCAGCTTATGTTTCACACGCACCCGACGAGGAAGGCTTTGTCTCTCTCATAAGCCACAAAAAAATGCGCAATTGGGCTGGAGATAGCAAGTACTGGAAATTGAAAAATGGCATCATCACCGGTCAGCACGATGGCTCGCTAAAACAAAACACCTTCCTCAGCTGGAAGGGAAATACTATTCAAAACTTTGACTTGAAGCTCAAAGTAAAAATCACTGCTGGCGGCAATAGTGGCATTCAATACCGCTCTCAATCACGTCCCGACCTAGGACTCTACTCAGTTTCGGGTTATCAATGTGATATAGTACCCGACAACATAGATTATAATGGCATGTTTTACGAAGAGCGAGGACGTCGCATCCTCGTTAAGGCAGGTGCTAAAGCCATTCTGAAAAGTCATGCTCAAATCCAAGTCCTGAATGAACTACCTAAAAAAACCTTCCCTGCCGGGCAATGGCATGAATATCGCATTGTCGTCAAGGGCAATCATCATCAGCACTGGATTAACGATCAGCTCATTGTCGATGTCCACGATGAAGATACCCAAGCTCGCTCACAGGAAGGTATCCTGGCCTTACAACTTCACGCCAAAGCCAAGATGACTGTGCAGTTCAAAGACATCCGTATCAAGCATTTTGATGATTAGATTCATTTCGTAGAGCTGCACCCCAGGCTTTTATATACCGGACCTTCGACCCTCTACTTTTATTTAAACTCGTTTCGCGAGCTAACCCCGCTCTACACATGCAGTCTCTTCAGTCCTAGGGCTAGAAGGCCGGCAGTGAGTAGAGTGTGGCATGAGCCACACGTACAAAACGATGAAATATAGTAAGGGCTCGCGGATGTGAGTCCGCCATATTATTTCGGACCCTGGGCCCTACATAGATTTTAACCCTCTACACCTCACGGTGTACGCTATTTTATAACGGTGCAATAGCACCTATCCAAAGCTCAAATAAAACTTTCCCGTGTTGTTTCCTCATTCCACCTACTTAAAATAATTATCTATCTACCACTAAAAAGCACCGAAAAACACAAAAATCCTTTTGCATTATTTCTTTATGATATTGCTCAGTTCTTCGGGTGAAATAAGACCATTGGAATCTTTATCTATTCCCTTAAAAGTCTTCTTTACTTGGGCTTCGTTGTATGGCGTATTCTTCTTTTTTGCCTTAGCCTGAGAATGATTGAGCCATTCTTCTTCGGTCACAGAACCATCCTTATCCTTATCGAGCGACGTAAACCAGCTTTTTCCTTTCTCGGATTTCTTCTTAGAAGTTTTTTGAGCTGCTTTTTGGGGCGCTTCTTTCGTACTTGTTTTACAGGAGCACCCGTGGGAGAATTCCAGATCACGGTTTTAAGCTTTTCACTAAATTCTTTGACCATAGATGCATAATTCGGATCGCTACCCAGATTATTCCACTCATGTGGATCCTTCTTCAAATCGTATAATGAAGGCCCATTATCGGAAACCGTAAAACGGTATTGCTCAGTGACCAGACCGTAGCGCTGTTTTGCGCAGGTATAGACGATATTTTCCCATGCTGCATTGGGATCCTGCAAGAGCGGCACAAGACTCTTCCCATGGAGCGTGACGTCATTCGGTTTTGCCACGCCAGCCAATTCCAATAGTGTTGGATACAGGTCGATATTACTAACCACGGAGCTCACGGTTTCCCCTGACATTCCACCTGGAACTCGTATAATCAGTGGTGAGCGCGTGGAGATATTATATTCCGTATTTTTGCGCCAGAGACCGTGATCCGTCAGGTGGTAGCCATGGTCACCCCAGACCACGATAATAGTGTTATCGTAAAGTCCTTCCTCCTTGAGAGCCTTGATGACCTTACCCATTTGAGCGTCAGCGTAAGTCGTGCTGGCCATATAGCCGCGTATCAGTTGCTGCGCAGTCTTATCGTCAACACCTTCATTCCAGGCATCACCGACCTTTTTAAATACGTCTTCCGGTTTCACCTTCTTCTCCACACCTTCCGGGATGTAGGCCAATTTACCTGCATCTTCGGGGTACATGTCAAAGTACTTTTTCGGCGCAGCCCATGGCATATGCGGGCGCAGAAAACCACAGCCAATCGCAAAAGGCTTCTTAGGGTCCCGTTCCTTCTTGAGGTATGAAATAACATCGTCGCAGATCTGCCCGTCGTTCAACAGATTATCAGGACCGTCGATCATGAAATAAGCTAATGCCGCGGCACCTTTGCCACTTTTAAGATACTTTTCAACGCTTTCTTTATTCCCGCCTGATTCCAGGACGGCGGCTGCGATCTTCTTTTCGTCGGCACTCTTCTTTCTTCCTGCTATATCCCATGCGGATTTATCCCCTTTGGGAATCTCACTATGATAAATTTTGCCGCGTGACGCCGTCCAGTAGCCAGCCTCGCGCAAAACACGCGGCCAGGTCTTCTGCATGGCAACCATCTCAGTTTGCGTCAGCGCCTTCGAACCCTTTCCCGAGAGCGGACGATTATCAAAGCGGATACCCGTCAGCATTGTACCCCGCGATGGGTTACACAGCGGATAGGCCACATAGTTGCGGTCAAACCTTACTCCGTCTTTTATTAATGCATCAAGATTCGGTGTAATCGGTTCGGGCTCGCCATAAGCTTTGATTAAGGGGCGCAGATCATCAAAGGCAAAGAACAGTATATTCGGGCGCTCTTGGGCCTGAATTAAAGCTGAAAAAGCCACAGTAACGGCAATCTTTAAAATTTTATTCATATTTTTCATCTATTTCGATTAGTCCTATATTTTGCCCAGCCTTTGAATATCTCCTATCAGGAAAGCGCCGTGTTATTCTCGTTCAATGAGGCAGAAAGCCATGCTTATAAAGTTAAAGTTCAATCATCTCGATGCTGATTAAAATTAAATTGTTTTTATCTTCATTTTTTGGTGTTCGTTTGCGGGTAAAACTTCACTTCGTCCAAATACAGCCATTCCCCATCGGGACCTTGCGTCGTGAAGCCCAGATCAATCTCATTAGAACTCACCTGGATATTTGAGATTTTGATTTGAATCCACTTTGATGAAGCCGGGATATCCTTTGATATGGGCGTGCTACCGTGTGACCAGACGTGCATCCGGCATTCATTCATACCCCCCGAGTACTTGGCCCAGGCAGAAAAGGTATAGGTTCCATTGGCAATATGATCCAGGCGCATACGAGAGGTGATTGGGTTCGCCTTTGTCTTCCCGACATGACGCATAAAGGCCTTGCCTTTGTATGCCTTATTTTTACTGTCACCAATAAACAAATCAACTTGATCTGAGTTCACATTGTTATAGATGCCGTCATCCGCAATCCAACTGCTCACGATTGAAGTTTTTTCTATCTGGGATTCCATACCGCGATTGCCAGTATAATTTGCATCAAAAAGCTTTGTGTAGAAGCGGAAATAATCGACCCGCATTGCGGCTCCTTTTTTTGGAAAGCCTTCACCTCCCAAAAAGTCAGCCGTATTACCTAGACCCGAAAGCCAAATTTCGCTTGGTGTGTAGCGAGAATCACCCGGATTATAATTGTGGCGGTAGCGTTCAACCCCATCGATATAGTAAATAATTTTATCGGGCAACCACTCAAAGCCCACTACGACCCATTTTTTGGTGTCGATGTAGGAGTCGACACGTCTTTGATCTTTGCTCCCTTTCTTAGTTTGTTTAACACCTTTGATGTGCCAATGCCAATTAACCCAGGCAGTATTATACGCGGAATCTAGCTCGACCCCGTCTAACTCGATGGCTTTATTACTCCAGGGAGCACGATCATTCAGTGCAGCTTCGTTATAAGCAATTTTAGTAGAGCCCCATTTCTCCAGTCCGTAATTCCAAAACGATTGATGAAAACCTCGCTCCTCATCGTAGAACTTAATCCGAGTCTCATAGTAACCATAACCAAAGGTTTTAGTGGAAATAATACCCCCGCCAACTGGAACGAGTTTACCATCATTAAAAAGGTCTTCCTTCGTGTAGTCTATTTTTAGTATACCAATGCCATTTTCTATGGTCACAGACACGTTTTTCTTTTGACTATATCCGCCCAAACGTGGCTTGAGGGAATCACGATAATACCAATCGGCAGTATTAAGTTGATTATCGTTAAACTCATCCTGATAAACCAGCTCGTAAGCATTTTTTGTGGGAGAATACGCTTTCTCTTTTGAAACTTTTCCCTTTGCATTGGTATTCCCAATAACACAGAAGCTCAGCAGGCATGTTAGAGATAAATTTTTGATCATATCTTTTCTCATAAGTCCTTCATTCTATTTTTTCCTCGTACACTTAACCTTAGCATAATATTTGCTCACTCCGCAATTTTATTTACTTCACGAAGAACTAGTTTTTTTTCTTAACAGCAGAGAGTTAAAAACAGTTAAAACCCTTTGCTTTTTCGAGGTTATTTATTCATGTAAGGCTAAACTAGGGCCAGCGTCCCGAATGATTCTAGCATGCACCGAAAGCTTAGTTAATTAAACCCATTGCTTACGCCATTGGTTTGAGTAGCATAGCTTTAAATGACTAAAAAAAACATAAACGTCATTCAAGATCCGGAGGTCCGATCGGCCGAATTGACATAAAAATCGTTCTGTGCCCACTCTTATATTCTATGCTTAAAATAAGCTGCTTTTTTATTCAAAATGTAGTTTTTACCGGCTTCAATGGTGAAGCTGATGGCCTTTGTTTTGGGACAAACTTCGTGGCTCACTTTAGCTTGTGATTTTTCTTCAAAAACGCCCATTTTCACAGAACTAGAAAAGCTAATCACTGTTTTTGATTTCCCGTCGGGATGATTAAACACAAATTCATCTTTTGCCATAGGATAAACTTTAACTTTTAACTGATCACTTTTCTGATCGCGAAGAACCACAATGCCTTCACCTCCTACAAAACAGGGAGTTTTTGTCACCGGCATTGGGTAATCTTTAAGGATTTGAGGACCGGAGAATTTCTCACCCGAATCATAATCATACCAATCACCCGCAGGTAAATAAATATCGAGAGTCTCTTTTCCAGGATTCCTAAGCTGTGGAGTACAAAGTAAAGATTCTCCAATCATCCATTGAAAATTTTCTATTTCAGTTGCTTGTTTATCACCAGGAAAAGCCAAGGACAGAGGCGTCATTGTGTAAGGAAAACCACTCTCATAAGACTTCATGGCGGCATCATAAAGTTGAGGTCCAATCTCATAATGAAAATCAAAGGGCCTTTTGAGTATGGCCTGCTGTTTTTCACTCCAATTTTTTGGGCTTTCTCCCACAGCCATGCCTGCTGTCAGTGATGTGACCCAAGCCTGAGCAATAATTGTCTTGGAATAACTTCTCATTTTGCGAAAGCCCACTGTATCCGAATAAACATTAGGTGCACCAGAAGCTGCATACTGTAAATAATTTATGGGAATTCTTTTCTTGGCGTCATCAACTTTTGTATCATTTATGCGTTGAAGAGTTCCGGGTGAACTAAAGCTACCGCAGCGCCCCATAACTAAAGCCCCCTCCTTGGCAATTTGTGCAATAGGCTGATCGTAAATATTGATAAACCTGTCATTCAACGACATCATGGTATCTTCCTTGATACCATCAACGCCCCATTTATTATATAGGTCCACATACCACTTCACTGCCTCGGGCTTACGACCATCGAGTATGTAACAGGGAACAATGGGGAAATAAGGCGAAGTCAAGATCAATGGTTCATTTGTTTTTTTCATAACAAAATAGCCTTTTTCCAAACCCTCTTTTGAGATGGGGTTACCGTAAAACATGTCCCCCTTCAAATTGTGATCTCGCTTGCTTGATTTAGGAATATGAGGCCCGCCCGGAAGGACAAAGTTAGTGCGTAGGCCAATCATCCATTTCACATCTGCATCATTCAAAGCCTTTTTAAAACCTTTAGGATCTGGGAATTTTTTTCCAAATCGTCCAAAGCTTGTGGTGGTTCCACCTTCATCCCAAAAGCCAGAACCCGTAATCGCCCAACGCACGCGGTAGCCATCTTTTTGAAATTGCTGAACTGATTTTAAAACTGTTTCTGCATTGGTTTGATAACCAAGTGCGGCCCACGACTCCCAACCCAGCTCAAACCAGCGAAACTTAGGTTTGATTTTGGGGTAATTGTGTAGATCCAAATGGCTACGATAATTTTTATAGATATCCTTCATATCTCCAACAAAATAATGGAAAGAATCCTCTTTACCTGCACTGATATTCATGGAGTAGATCTTTGGCCCTAAAGTGACTTTGATAGGTTCACCTTTATGCACAACTCCAGCTAGATTATTTAAGGGGAAAACCACAAAAGAGCTCGCCCAACGGCTTCCTCCTGGTGTAACTCTAAGGGTGTGCGTTTTATTACTAGAACCAATTAAGTTTAAGTCTGAATTCCATCCTCCAGCATCACCCAAACCATAAGCGACTGGCAAACTACCCAAGGCTAAGGACGTTTGACCTAAGGCTCTATCTGACTTTAATTTAAAGCTAATTTTACCCTTGTTATATTCTAGGGTTACCACGGCTTTTTTACCGTGCTTGGTGATAACATCGTAGGACCCATCTGAGTTGACCTTACTTAGAAAAACTACATGATTATCAATCTTTAGACCTGCTGATTCGTTGGCGGGTGCAATGACTTTTCCATCTTGATCGATAAAACTAAAGCGAAAGCCCTTGGGATCTATTTTAACTGTGGTTGTTCCAAGTTTTCTAGTAATGACTTCTGGATATACATCAAAATCTAAATTTGTCGATTTTGTCGTAGAATTGGAATTTTCTTTCAAGCTCGATGATAGATCCGTATAAAAAACAACTTCTCTTACACGGGCCAAATCATCTGGAGTCTTTGTCACTACAAGTTTTAAAGCTGTAGTTTCCACAGCTTTATCTAAACTCACTACACACTTAGTTGATTTATTGTTAACAACTACGCTTGAGTCGATCTTTTGCCAATTACCTAAGTCATTTTTAAACTCCAAATGAAAATTTTCGACGAAACTTCGCCTTTCGAAACCTGAGTAAAGAGCAAAAGATTTAAGCTTAATCTTTTCATCTAATTTTAATTCTAGCCAAATTTTACCAGAGCTATCTTTTGTACCGATCCAGCGAGAAGCATCAGTCACAACACCATCGATAGCCTGGTTTTTATCATACTCCTTGTAATCACCCGAAGATTTAATGACTTCAATATTCGAGATTGGTTTCGCCAAAGATGAAGAAATTAATACAAAAAGAAAAACTATGAATTTTACAGTATATAATTTCATGATCGACCTCCAGAATTAATATTTCCCACCAATATATATACCATTTACAGCAGCAGCTAAACCATGGGTTGAAATTAATTTAATTATAATTTGATCTGTTTGAATTGCCTCGCTGAAATTCAACTCCACACGCGCGTGATGATTTTTTGCGTCTTCCGCAATAATTTCGCCGGCTCCATTGAGGACTTGAAAATGCTTGACACAAAACGGCATGGCACGATCAAAGTGACCAAACTGCACCGACTCCATGGCGTGGTCGTAATCGGTATCGAAGTTGAGGACGATTTGAGAAATAGACTTTTGTTCTTCCCAGTTTAACACGATTTGCGGCTCGGAATCACTATGGTCAGCAATCCAGGTATTGGACTGAATAAAGGGACGTGTGTAATTATTTAACAACTGCTCTACTGCAAAGGCCTCAATTGCCGGATTAAACCTAACTGCAGGTAATTTACCACCAGGACGACGCTCGGGAATCCAGAACTCAAAGGTATCGAAACCACTGCCTTCCGGCGCCTCTTGAATTGCGGACTTCGCAACTTTTGGATCGGCAATATGCGCCACCGTCATTACAGCACTCAGCAGTTCTTCTGAACTGTACAAACTTAGACCTTCACGTGGCATAACACAGGCGAAGAGGTATTGATCTTCATCAAGCTCAACGTCAAAGTCGCATTCCAGCCATTGCTTTTCGCCTACTTCGATCTCAACAAGCTTAGAACTGAGAATGGTATCTGGCGTAAAATTACCCACTTTGGCTGAACTACGCAACTGCAACT
The DNA here is from genome assembly GCF_028745505.1 of Lentisphaera marina. Lineage (GTDB taxonomy): Bacteria > Verrucomicrobiota > Lentisphaeria > Lentisphaerales > Lentisphaeraceae > Lentisphaera > Lentisphaera marina. The sequence goes on from NZ_JAQZZL010000001.1 coordinate 2,438,919, forward strand.
CGACTTGCCCCATGCTTTCGCTCTGATAACAAAAGCTTATCTTGGGCATTCTGCCTTTTTTAGCAGGAAAAATCAGTGCGCGCGCTCTATCCATCGCCAAGAGTTCTTCCCCCTCTTCAATTAATTCTAGCGGGCGTTCACTACTCACTTCCAACTTAGCTTGGTGAAGTAAATTGCCTTGATCAGTCATTTTATGGTGAGGGATAAATTGCCCACTGCGCAAAAGACGAGTCTTGAGCTCATGCATATTGTCTTTTTCTAAAGCGTCTCTCACTTTGAGCTTTTTCTCCACACAAAGAGCCGCCGCCATACCAGTGGCTTGTCCAGTATGAGCCGTAGTCATCATTACTCGCGTGGAACCAAAGGCGATGTGAGAGGCGGAAATCAAACGTCCACCAACGAATAAATTATCTATATTTCTGCTATATAAGCAACGGTAAGGGATCTGATACACGCCCTTAGAGTGATATTGGGTACAGCCGGACTTTTCACTATAAACACCATCTGATGGGTGTAAATCCACGGCCCAGCCCCCCATGGCAACAGCATCTTCATGTTCTTTTTGTTCAATGATATCTGATTGGCTAATCATGTAATCACCCTCAAAGCGACGACTCTCGCGCTTACCTGGAATATTGCCCATCCATTCAAGAGTATGATTCTCCATTTCCGGAAACTTACCGGAATTCTTCAAGTAATCCCAAACGCCATAAGCTACTTTCCAGAGTTCCCATTTAATCTCTTCCGTGTCGTGAATCGTATCCATACGGCCACCGTACTCGAGCCACCAAAGGGCACAGCCTGTGCTCTTTGCGGAAATTTGATTATAACGTGGAATCTTTTTAGTGATATCTTTTAAGGCAAATTCCGGAGCGACAAATTTAACTGGCTTATCGGTCTTTTTACTATAGAAATAAATCGTGTGACCGAGTAATTCACCGTAATCTTGATCAGGAGCAAAAGGCTCATTAAATTCATCGGCTTTTTCAGCACCTATACGGAAAGCGCCACCACTCAAATAGCCGAGTATACCATCACCAGATGAGTCACAAAAATAAGGTGAGCTGATATCGTAAAGGGTAGAGTCCTGAGTACTGAAAGCGCGAACGGACTCGATGGTCTTCTCATCTTTCTTTTCAATCGAAACCATCGCGGTATTAAGGAGAAGAGTGATGTTTTCTTCTAAGCGGACTTTTTCCAGTAAGAGTGCATCGAAAAAGAGAGGGTTACCTTCGCAGTTGCGCCAGGTATTTTCCTCCATAATTTCATTGATCACCCCACCCTCACGAGCCCAGCGATTGTTATTCCCCTGGTGTGATGTAGCTCCTAATGCCCAAAGACGAACTTCCGATGAAGCGTTGCCTCCAAGGACCGGACGATCCTGTATAAGTACAACTTTCACACCTTCTCGAGCAGCCGTAATGGCCGTACATACACCTGCTAAGCCACCACCAATTATCGTTAGATCCGTACTTAGTTTAATATTTTTTAAATCGCGATGATTTTCTGCGTCGACTATAATCATTGGTCTAAGCCTTTTGTTTTTGAATTTTTAAAAATGAAAAAATGCCGCCACCGATGAGTACGAGAACCAATCCAAAGCCCGCTAAGAGGCCTTTATCCTGTTCGTTATAAATCACGAGTCCAAACATCATCAAGGCCAAAACAAGTAAACAAGTCGCCACAATCTTAGCAGGTAAATCACTGGCTTTTTTTACTTCGCCCTCTTCTTTGCTTTTTGCTATAAGGTTTTCAACATTATTCCAGCCCTCAGCCACTGACTTAGCGCTTTTATCCATGAAGATTAAGACGGCAACTGGAACCACGACTCCGATAATGAGGTCCACTATTTTGCCATTGCCATTGGCCCAGTCGGCTAATCCTTGTGTGGCTTCGCCCACTAAAAAGCCTTCTTTTGCTAGGCCCATTTTAAAGATCACTCCTAGGACAAAACTCACTGATACAGTCAGCCACAGAGCTTTGATGTTGATTTTTTTAGTAAACAAGCCCCAAATTGTCGGTGCTAACAAGGGTCCTACCATGAGACTAGTGATGGAGACAATGACTTTCTCTGCGCCACCCAGATAAGGAATCGCCAAAGAAACCAACACTACCACAGCTCCAAGAATAACGGTGAAGATTCGACCGGCTCTAAGGAGTTCAATTTCAGTGGCTTTGGGCTTAAATAAGCGCTGATAAAACTCCTCAGTTAAAACCCCTGCAAAAACATTGAGTTGTGAGCTCACCATACTTGCCGTTGCAGAGAACATCGCCGCAACCATGAGGCCAAGCATGCCAGCTGGAAGCACAGTTTTACAGGCGAGAATATAAGCCTCTTGAGGATCTGCGTTGGGGTTGATAACGCGATAAACTAAAGGTGGTAATAACCAGAATAAGGGACTCACCAGATAAAGACCTCCGAAGAGGTAAGTACTTTTTCGAGCATCTTTCTCATTTGGGACACAAATAAAACGCTGAGCAAAGGCCCACTCGGCACCAATCATAAAGAAATGAATCAGAACCCAGCCCACCATAAAGAACCAGCCATACTTGTCATTCGTGAGGGCAAAGAAACCATCGGGAGCACGTTCAATAAAGGCACTCACACCACCCGCATCACTGAAGATTAATGGAATTATAAAAAGAACGGCTAAGTTGAGGACGATGAATTGCAAAACATCGGTCATAAGTACGGCCCAAAGACCACCCGCCATGGTGTAGATCACTACGATGCTGCCAAAAATGATAATCGCCCAAGTGAGAGATAAGTTGCCCGTTGCCTCATCTCGCAGAAAGTTCCCCTCAGGCAGGGGCATCATAGCAACTAAAACCACTGACAGCGCATAAAGCGAAACGGCAACACCTACAATGCGAAACACCATCATTGCCCAGGTATAAAATTGAACTGCTGCTGCACCAAAGCGTAATTCGATAAATTGTGCGGGAGTATTCACCCCCAAAGTTTTCCATTTACCGGCGACATAATACCCAACGGCCAGAGCCGCAATACCGTAACAAAGGTTGATCACCACGGCGACGATGCCATGCTCATAAGCAATACCGCCCCACACGACAAAAGTCCCCGCAGAGAACATGGTCATAAATGAACTTAAACCGGATGTCCACCATGGGGATTCACCACCGGCAGCAAACATATCTTCTGCACTATTATTTTTAGTTGAGAGAAAAAAACCCACGCCAAAAATCCCCAGCATGTAAACAATCAGTATGAAGTAATCGATAAAATTCATTTAAATTTTCCATAGTTTGTAAATGATACTTTCAGCTTATTATTTCCAAGACCTGATTGCAAAGTATAATAATTACACTATTTACATAAAAACTTATACTTTTTAATTAAAAGGTGCTTTATGGAACTCAATCACGACATCATTTACAAGGACTGGCTAAACTTAAGACTTCACCTCTTTTGGTGTTACGACGGTAAAATTGGTCAAGACAGGCACGCCCCAAATCAGGTACAAAGTTTTAGTGAATTCGATAACAATGGCGCCTGGCTCATACGCAAAGGTTGGGCCAAAGTTGAGTATAATAATGAAACTTACATCGCCATGCCAGGACAATGGCTCATTCCCAAGCCCTGCTCCAGAATTCAAAGTTTTGCAGCCAACACAGAAGTCTTATCGATCTCCTTCGAAGCCTCTTGGCCCGATGGATCTAAACTTTTTGACGATGGTTTAGCGCTAGTCATCGATGCCAAAGGTCACCCGCAATTAGAAAATAAAGCACTGCCTATTGCGGAAGCTCTAAAAGCATTAGCTCCCAATAGCTGGGACGCCAGAGCCTACCCCGCAAACTTTACTGAATTCATGACTCTTAATTCGCTACTATCCCAATGGCTCATCGAATTAGAAAAAATACTTAGAGAAAAACAAATTAGTCATTCAGGGCAATTCAATATTGATGAACGCGTCATGCAGGCCATAAGAAAGCTCAATGAAAAAAAACTCAGCGAAAAGCTCGACATCAAACAATTAGCTGAATCTGTCTACCTGAGCCCCAACCACCTTATTCGGTTGTTTTACGAAAATATCAACAAGAGTCCTGCTCAATACTATGAAAACATTCGTATTGAATACGCCAAAAAACGCCTACTCATCCCCGATTCACGTATTCAGGACACTTCATTATCACTCGGTTTCAAACACCTCTCACACTTTTCAAAATGGTTTAAAAAGCACTGCGACCAATCCCCCAGAGACTATATAAAGACAATTTTAAATTCTTAATTCTAAATCACAGTCATCCCATAAGAAATGATAAATTGGACTAACTGAAAGTAAGTCTGGCTTCATTGAGTACTTTAAATTACCACAAATAAAGGAACTACAATGAAGCCAAACAAAAGTAATCTATCAACCTTAAAACAGATCTGCCAATTAATCCCACCTCACATAGTTAATAAACTTGCTAAGAAGCATGGAATAAAGACTCGTAAATTCAGTTCGTGGAGTCACGTCGTAAGTTTATTGTATACTCAGCTCTCTCATGCTCTAAGTTTAAATGATGTATGTGATGGTTTGCATTATCACTCCAGTTCATTATTTCAGATTAGAGGTGCGACAGCACCAAAAAGAAACACTTTCTCAAATGCCAATCGAACACGAAATGCAGCAATGGCGGAAGATTTGTTTTGGGAAGTTTTAAAGTCACTGCAGTCTCAACTTCCTAGCTTTGGTTTAGATAAACAGAATTCAAACTTTCCACAACGTTTCAAAAGAGCCGTATATGCGGTTGATTCTACGACAATTCAATTAGTAGCTCATTGTTTGAATTGGGCCAAACATCGTCGCCGCAAAGCTGCGGCTAAATGTCATATGCAATTAAACCTTCAAACTTTTTTACCTTCCTATGCAATTGTTAAAGAAGCTAATACTCATGATTCAACAGAAGCCAAGGAGATGTGTGCTACCATTAAAGATGGTGAAATCGTTGTCTTCGATAAAGCTTATGTTGATTTCAAGCACCTTTTTCACCTTGATGCCCGAGGAGTCAATTGGGTGACTCGTTCTAAAGACAATATGACTTATGATATAATTGAGGAACGGCCCTCTAAAGGGGATATCATTTCAGATCAACTCATTAAACTGAATGGGGTGAATACCGAAAAACATTACCCCAAAGTCCTCCGATTAGTTACCACTAATGTTGAGGTTGATGGAAAAATGAAGACCCTGAAATTTCTAAGTAATAATTTACAGTGGGCACCAAGCTCTATCGCTTCTATTTATCAATCGCGATGGGGTATTGAAGTTTTCTTTAAACAACTAAAACAAAACTTGAAGCTAGCTGACTTCTTAGGTCATAATAAAAATGCAATTCAATGGCAAGTTTGGACGGCTCTACTTACGTATGTTTTACTAAGGAGCCTTTTGCAAAAGTCATAAAACAAGCTGAATAAAAGTAGAAACATGTTATCTCAATAGTTACCAAAACAAAAAGAGAAAAAACATGAATCTACCCGGCTTATGGGATACCATAGAAAAGTATTTATTTCCAGGCTTAGAAGAACTTTTAGGCGGAGAATTAACTAAGAAAGAGAAAGAGTTTGTTCGCATCTGCACAATAACTGAGCTTGATCAGTTCAGCCATGAATTTGAATGGTGTGGATTTGGGCGACCTCCGAAAGATCATTTTAATATAGTGAAAGCTTACATAGCCAAATCCGTTTATAACTTCGATACAACAAGATCTTTTATAGACTTTCTCAAATCAAGTACAAAGATACGTCGTTTATGTGGTTGGGAATTTGCAAAACAGCTTCCTCATGAAAGTACTTTTTCTAGAGTATTTGCAGAAATCACCGCCTCTCAGCTCTGCCAAAGAATCCATGAATTCTTAGTGGTAAAACATTGTGGAGACACCTTAGTACCGCACATTAGTAGAGATTCTTCAGCAATTGAAGCTAGAGAAAAAGTCATGTCTGAACCAGGGGCTGAGCCTAAAGCCCCTAAGAAACGAGGGCGGCCTAAAAAAGGTGAGATCCGAATTAAAGAAAAAACCGTAGTGGAAAAGCAGGTCGACCGGTCACTTGAAGAAAACTTAAAAGAGCTCCCAACGCACTGTAATAAAGGGACAAAGAAAAACAGTAATGGTTATAAAGTTTCATGGAAAGGCTACAAGCTTCACTTAGATTGTATTGATGGAGATATACCAGTCGCAGGCCTATTGAGTTCAGCGTCTTTACACGACAGCCAAGCGGCAATCCCTTTAGCACAGATTAGCGCACAACGCATAACTAATTTATATGATTTAATGGATGCAGCCTATGATTCACCTTCTATCCATAAATTCAGCCATCTTTTAGGACATAAATCTATTATTGATCACAATCCTAGAAAAACTGGGGAGAAAAAGATTTTTGACCCGCCTGAAAAAGAACGGTACAAACAGCGGTCATCTGTTGAAAGAGTCTTTTCGAACTTAAAAGACAACTATGGTGGTAGGATGATCAGAGTACGAGGACATGCAAAAGTCATGACTCATCTAATGTTTGGCATTATTGCAATAACAGCAAACCAACTCTTCAAGACTATTTAGCAACTAACATAAAACTATACGTCATGATCAACTTGCGTCCATTTTTGGCTTGTTTATACTCACATGTATCCAATTTCGAGATACATGTGAGCGAGATCTTAAGATTTATCCTGGATGAACTTTTTAATCACTCTAATTCAGGACTTTTGCAAAAGGATCTAAGGTTTTTAGCTTTTAGATCTCAGTGGCCACATTCCTTTTCAAGAATTACGACTCTAATCCGAGGTGTTTTGTGGAGCTATTTCGATTTATCATCTCTTTTGAAAACTTGTGGGACAGCCAGTGATCCTCCAAAGATCAAAGCAGTTCCAGATCAAGCGTATTTACCTAACTTTGATAAAGCATTCTATGGGACAGCATGTGTTTAATTAAGCTCAGTTTTAGTAAAAACCGTTAAACCCCCTCTTTAGAAAAGAGAAGTTTCTAAGCTCAAAGGTTAAGCGGATAAGGCTATTTTAAAGATTTATGGGATGATTGTGATTCTAAATTATTAATTTTTTTGTTAAAACTCAAAATAACTCAAGTACTAAAGAGCACAGAAGTTACGGAGTTCGCAATTTCTTGGCTTACTGTCAAGTCCTGAAAAATAGTTGTCACAATTTGTTGTTTTGTTATGCACATTGTCTGTCGTGAACAGTACTTGGGAATGAGTAACCCAAAGCGATGTGTGGACGGCAATTATTATACAAATAGATAGCTTGTTTAATAGCTGTTTTTGCGCTCTTTAGATCATTGAATGTATTTCTCAAATGGTACTCATATTTTAGGATCCCATTAACCCTTTCAGCTTTTGAGTTTTCATAACAATGATTTTCTTCTGTCATACTAATCAGAAGGTTTTTCTTTTTTAGAATATCGACATAGTCATAACAACAATACTGCGACCCCCTGTCAGAGTGATGGATCGGGTGAGAACCTTTAGGTAGATCTTTTAAAGCCATTTTCAACGCCTTGATACATCCAACAGCTTCTAAGTTCTCTCCCACATTATAAGCAATGATTTTTCTAGAGTATGCATCAGTAATCAATGCTAAATAAACAAAGCTTTTTACTACTCTAATATAGGTGATATCGCATACCCAAACCTGGTTAGGAGATGTTAAATTCATATCTTTGATGAGGTTTCTATAAACTTTAAAACAATGCCTAGAATCGGTTGTGCGACAGTACTTCTTCTTTCTTTTGATTAATAGTCGCTCTTCACGAGCTATATCGAACAAGCGATCTCGTCCTACTTTTATAGAATTCTCTTTGAAGTCATCCGCTAATATATGATGTAGCTTTCGAACTCCGAGCTCTGACTGGATGCAGCGTTGTTCTTTGATCAGTTCGACTATAAGCTTTTGATCCACTTCTTTTTTAGTGCTAATTGATCTATGTTTATAGAAGTTTTGCCGACTCATTTTTAAATACTCACAGAGTTGCTTAACAGTGAAAGATTTGTTCATTTCTCTGACTCTCCAGACAGCTTCGCATCGACTTTTTTTTTGAATGCGACTTTATCTGACACACCGAACTTATCACACGCTATATCAAAGTAAGCTTTATTCATAACATCACTTATAGCTAGTTCAGTTACTGTTTTCTCTAACTCAGCAATATGCTTTTTAAGAGCTTTAATTTCATCAATATCATTTTCTGATTCCACTTTAATCACCTTTGGTAATAAGTCTGTTCTACCATACTTTTTGACCCAGCCTCTTACTGTACAAGAGCCTGATATCCCATAAGCTTGGCTAGCTTCTCCACAGCTTATAAATTTACCTTTGGAGATTTCGTTTACCACTTTTTGTTTAAATGATTCACTATATCTTATTGTATCTTTCATGGGTTGTTCCTGATTTAGATGACAACCTATATCAGGACAAGACAACTGTCATCAATAACTGTCAACTGACAGCTTCCAACTGACCACTTCCCTTTAATTGAGAATTAAAACCATGAAGTCTGTAAAGAAGGACGTACATCTTTCCGTGTAGGTGGGTAAATTAATCATTGCTGAGTGCGCAAATAATTAGGATCAGGTAATATGAAAAAACTTTCACTCATAATAATAACGCTATTTTTCCTTGGCTTTACGATCCAGGCTGTGGACTTAAAGGCACCAAAGAATTTCATAGTGATTTTTGCCGATGACTTTGGTTATGGTGACCTCGGTTGTTACCGGGAGCTTTTCCAGGGAAAAGATGATCTCACCATCTCTCACAAGTTTACACCTAATCTAGATAAACTCGGACGCAACGGGGTTCGTTTTATGCAGACTTATACACCCAGCTGGTGCGCTCCTGCTCGGACCAATCTACTTTCAGGTCGCTGGTGCAATCGTGCCGACATATTGGAGAAGCCCTGGATTGGCAAGCAATTGCGCGATCGAGGTTATACGACTGCCTTTGTAGGAAAGTCTCATGGTACGGGATCCATTGGCCTTAATGCAGACCCCGCCAGTGCCGGTTTTAACGATGCTTTGGTATTCAATGGCGGAATGCGCAAATTTTACATGCGCAAGGGGGAGCAACTGCCAAGGCGCACAGACTTTCAGGAAGCTCCCTTTGTGGCTGAAGGCGGCGAGTACATTACCGATTTATTCACTGACTTTGGGGCTGACTTTATCAAACGTTCCGCTCAAAACAAGAAGCCCTTTTTACTCTACCTTGCGTACACCGCACCACACACGCCATTAGATGGAAAATTAGAAGATCTTCAGGCCATGTTCCCAAAAGAATTCGAGGGCATAGAAAATTCCGATTGGCTGGAATTCATGAATGGCACAAAAGGACGAGGTCATCATCAAGTTCCCGATTCAAAACTTAAAGGATTTAAGAAACGAAGCCCAGGCTGGACCAAAGAAAACTCATTAGCTTACCAAAAAATGTCCCAGTTGGGAACAAAGAAATTTAATGACTACAATTATGCTGCTCTTGTCTACTCTATGGATCGCGGCATAGGCAAAATTATGCAAACACTCAAAGAGGCAGGTGTGGAAGACGATACTTTAGTCATCTTTACTTGCGATAATGGCAGTATTTCAGGCACCAATTACCCATTGCAAAACTTTAAGTCCTCACACTTTGAGGGCGGTATTCGAGTGCCCATGATTTTTTGGAGCAAAGCCATGGCCAATTCAGAAGGAAGTGGACGTATTGTCGATGAAATAACGCCCACAAGCTGTATTGCCCCCACACTTGTCGGCATTGTCGACCAAAAAGAAAAACCGAACTTTCCTTTCGATGGCATTAACCTCTGGCCCTACCTGGCCAAGAATAATCCAATCCCTGACGATCAAAGTTTCTTTTACTCCAGTAGTAACAGCTCTTTTTACAAAGCTGCAGGCCTCTATAGAGATATGTCTTACGGAGAACTAAACTCAGCCAAAAAGAAGTTTAGCCAGGCCCGCTTTTGCGACCTCAAATACTGGGATAGAGATGAAATTTTGAATACGGTATACATAAAGGGTAAAGACAAAATCGTCTTCTGGTCCAGCAAAGACGGCAAAACTCAGGGAGCGACCTATCGAAAATTACCAACTAAAGCTCGTTTAAGCGAGAACCCACAAGCCTTCTTTAAAGAAGAATATGTTCAGCAAGGTCAGTTCCCTACAGGTGCCAATGGCGCAGCATTTATGGATGACTTTATTAAGCTCATCGCTGCAGACAGTAAGGACGAACTGCGCGAAATCCCCATTTTTAATAGCGCTAACGCTAAAAATTCCAAAGCGGTTCATGACTATCTAAAAAAGTAGTTAAATACAGGTAGGTATAAGAAAGACTCAAACACCTTACTTTATCACAAAAAATCTCAGCATAGAAGCGTTTTTATATTGATGAGCTTTAACAAATACTAAATTTTATAAAAAGATTACTTTTTTTCGTAATTCAATTAATCTTTACTACAACTTATTTATATGACGCTTTAAAAAACAGCTATTGTTTAATTATGTTTACAGGGAATTACGAATGAAAAGAAAGACTCAAACAACAAGACGATCTCATTTTCTACTCACAGGATGTATACTCATCGTTTGCTTTGCTAAGGCTACTTTTGCAGAAGAAGGTTTTAGCCCACTCTTTGATGGAACAAGCCTCGAGGGATGGACTGCTGCTAAATCAAAAGGAGATAAGGATTGGGGCGCTTTTTCAATCAACAAAGAGGAAAAAGCCATTCACGTTTACGCGGGTAAAAAGCAAGGTTCCGAACAAGAGCACGATTGCCTCGTATCTAAAAAACAGTTTAGCCATTTCATCTTGCGTATGGAATATAAATGGCTGGACAAACGTTTTGAACCACGTTTGAACTGGGACCGTGATGGAGGTCTTCTCTTCCACGTGCATGGAGACCTCAAAAAAGTATGGCCCAATTGCTTTGAAATGCAGATCGGTGAAACTCCTGCCCATGTTAGAGGCAATACAAAGGATTATTGGAAAGGTAGAAAGCCTACTCATCGTTTTCATAGTGGCGATTACTTTATCGTTCCTCCCCGAGCACACCTTCGCTCCCAGATCAAACGTAAGGGACCTTTTTGGGACCCCAATGGTGAATTAATCAGCACAAATGGAGCAGTAATAACACCTTTCGGAAAAGAAAAACCCAAAGGTGAATGGAACGAAATTGAGATCCGTGTACTCGGCCACAAAAAAGCGACCTTTATTCTCAATGGTGAGGTCGTCTTCGAAACAGTCAATATGGAACAGAAGAAGGATGGCAAGTTTGTCCCCATTGAAAAAGGTCACATCGGTTTACAAGCTGAATCCGCTGAGCTACTTTATAGAAATATTCGAATCAAAGAATTAGACGGGAATAAATGATGATAAGACATACGGTAGTATTTCGCTTAAAGCATGAAAAAGGTTCTGAGCAGGAAAAGACTTTTCTCAAACTTGCCAAGCAATTATCTTCTATTTCCACTGTTAAAAATTTTGAATGCCTGAAACAAGTCAGCCCTAAAAACAACTTTGATTTTGGCCTTTCCATGGAATTTGATAATCAAGCTGATTACGACTTTTACAGCAATCACTCTGAACACAATGAGTTTGTACAAAAGCACTGGATTCCCGAGGTGGATGACTTTCTGGAAATCGATTATGAAAAACACCCATAAGGCCAGTACTTTTTAAAAAAGATTAATTTTGAAGGATATTCTATGAGAGCCCTACTCTACATGCTTTTAGTTCCCACCATGCTCTTCGCTCAAAATCAGGAGCTTCCCAAAGTTGTTGCCCCCAAATATGACGGCACTCCTGTTCCTGCTCCTAAAGAGGCAATCATTCTTTTTGACGGTACATCCTTCAAAGGATGGGAGGTTCATAAAAGCAAAAGAGCAAAAACAGAAAATCCGCAATGGAAGCTTCTGAAAGATGAAAAAGCCATGGAAGTCGTCACTCCAAGCGGTTATATTACCCTTCAGGAAAAACTGCTAAGTCACGGCCACCTTCATATTGAGTGGGCCACTCCTGCTGTAGTAAAAGGCAAAGGCCAGGGTCGTGGTAACAGTGGTGTTTTCATCGAAGGCTTTCCAGAAGTCCAGGTACTTGATTCCTACCGCAACAAGACCTACCCTGATGGCCAGGCCGGCGCCCTCTACAAAAAGAGCAGTCCTCTGGTCAATGCTTGTCGTCCTCCGGGCAAATGGCAATGTTATGATATTTACTTCACCCGCAGTAAGACTGTTGACGGCAAAAAAACAAAGGGCAGTATAACGGTTTATCACAACAATGTTTTGATTCAGGACAATTTTCAGCTCGATACAAGTACTTCAGCAGGCAATCTTCGTATGCAGGACCACAATAATCCTGTGCGTTTTCGCAACATTTGGTTCTCAGAAGGTGTTAAGGCTCCGAAAAATGAATAATTTTTATATTTTTATAAAAAAACCCAACACATGATTTAAAGAGAAGACTTGTACTTTAGCTCAATGAAAAAAGTAGCCGTCATATTAAACCTCAATAAGCAGTACGATCGTTCAATCGTCAGCGGTATAGCTCGTTTTGCGAAAGAACTCAATGAGTGGTCTTTGCACATAGAAGATGAACCCCAAAGAAAAATCCCTGATTTCACTAGCTGGAATGGTGATGGCATCATTGCAGACCTAGATGATATGACCGTTTACGAAACGATTATCAAGCAAAACATCCCCATCGTTGGACTTGGCGGAGGCTACTTAAATACTTCTGAAAAGATCCCTTATGTCTATACTGACAACAAGGCAATCGCCGAACTTGCCGCAGAACATTTATACAACTGCGTCTTTAGAAATTTAGCCTTTTGCAATATTTTGCCGAGTGCCATGAATGGCTGGGCAGAAGAACGCTCGGAGGCCTTTAATAAGTTTGCTCAAATAAATAAATGTCGTATTTCTACATTTGAACAGAGTCAAAATGAGCCTCGGGAACAAGTCATGCAATCATTAGTCCAATGGTTAAAAAATCTGCCAAAGCCCTGTGGCTTGATGGCCGCAAATGACTCAAGGGCAAGAATGGTTCTGGAAGCCTGTCGCAGGGCTAACTTAAAAGTACCTATGGATATTGCCGTTGTCGGTGTAGATGATGATCCACTCATGTGCGAACTTTCTTCACCGCCTTTAAGCAGTGTCATTCAAGGTACAGATCAACTTGGGTATGAGGCCTCAAAATTGCTTCATCAGATGATGCAGGGCAAAGCCGTTTCCAGCAAAGTTATTTCCCCTGGCGGTTTGAGTATTCGTCAGTCATCCGACATTATCGCCATTGATGACCCCATCATTTCTACTGCTCTAAGTTTTATCAGTCAGAATGCATGCAGTGGTATTCGAGTTGATGATGTGGCCCGCAAACTGGAAATCAGCCGCTCGAACCTTGAAAAAAGGTTTAAGACATCTTTAGATCAAACTGTGCATGAAAGGATAAATGATTTTAAAATAAAAAAGGCCAAAGATTTACTTATTGGCACTCAGCTTTCAATTAATGAAATTGCTTTCAAAACAGGCTTTAATACCGTTCAGTACATGAGCAAAGTCATTAAAGATAACTGCGGCAAAAGCCCTAAAGAAATTCGCCTCAAGCATTCGCCTAGATAAGGCTCACTGAAAAATCAAGAATTCAGTAAGCCCTATCACTTTATTAAGCATCAACATTGCGGAAGTCTATGGAATTGTGGCTGTGATCAAAGCCCATAGCTCTTTCTTCTTTTACCGTTTCTTTTGCTCTGTGTGCCAGTACATAAGTCTTTCTATACTGATTCGAAACATTGCCTCCCGAACCGTGAACGATCCATTCGTCGTGAACTGTAATTGAACCTCGTTCGACCTCGACAAATACAGGTTGGGAACCCTCCGGCAAGTCAAGTGTCAAAGTATGAGAGTTATCATCCTTTGTCGAATGTTTAATTAATTCTTTGGCTTTACCAGATCCAGGAATAAATCCGATGCAACCATTTTGACGTTTCGATGGAGTGATTGCCAGGCAACATGTCGTGGTACGTGTGTCTTTGGTAAGCGGCCAGTAGCCCATATCCTGATGCATCGCAAAAGATGCTTTTGCTTTACCAGGCTTCTTAGTCAAAAACTGATCATAGTCTTTGACCATATCATCACCCAGTAATTGACGAGAAATCTGTGTGGCTAATTTTTCAAAGATATTACCCGCAAACTCCGGATGATATTTAGTGGGAAGCATAGCATTAATGAGTGCATAATCCTCGAAGTCTGTAGAAAAATCCTGTGACATATCACAAAAGTCCTTGCCCATCTCTTTTACACAATCAAGCTTACGGTCTTTAAACGCATCGTAGACCTGCTCTATAGACTCAAGTTCTTCTTCATTAAGAACTTGACCCAGCTTTACATAACCATTTTCAAGAAAAAAACCTTTATCTTCTTGAGAGACAAAATAGTTTTGACCATTTCTATACGATTTCATTGGTGACCTCTTTAATTTTTTCACTATCTTAGCGTAAATAGCCACCCAAGGAAATAACTGGATTTTGTTATTTATTTACAAAATTTAATAATCAATTCGCACCACAATTATCACTAGGTCGGACCTACGGCCCTTAATTTTTATTAGCAATGCATTTCGTGGGGCTGCACCCCACGCTGAGATAGGTCGGGCACCACATTATGTGACTTAATCAGTACTAGGACTGGAAGCTCGACCTATTTTAGCATGCTCCGTCAGCTTAGTTAATTAAACCTATTGCTTACGCCTTTGGTTTGAGCAGCATAGGTTTAAGTGACTAAAAATCCATAAACATCTTCTAAGGACCGTAGGTCCGACCTAATAACAATTCAAAATTGATCATTCCCTGAGTGTATCTCATAACAAAGATGTCACAACTGTATTTCTCATGACAATTATAAGTAAATTAAATACCCTGGTAATAACAATTCAACTCTTGATTTATTGCGAAACTTATGGAGTAAAATGAAAACAAAAGAAAATTTACAATCAGTCAACATGGATACTGATACTTACATCAAGAACCCAAAGCTTTCATCACCAAAAAAAGCTTTTTGGAAGCACCTTTTTTTAGCCATACTTCTAGTCATTTTAGGATTTAATATTATTCACCTAGTTAAGATGTTAGAATCTGATTACTCCGGCCCAAAATATGCAAACATACTCATTGCGATACTTTTGTTACTCAACCATGTAGCTTATCAATATACACAAAAAGGGGTTTTGAGCACAACTATGAAAACATTATCTACTCTGTGGCTTATAGGCGTTTTCTATTATTTATTCGCAATATGACAAAATAAGAGTGCAAAATAAAATCAAAGTTCATCTCTGAAGGCTCACAAATAGACACGCTCCTGTAAAGATTATTTTAGCTTGCTCCGTGTTTAAGGAACATAATGATAACACTCATCATAATTTCTTTTTAATAAGCTTTACCACATAATTTCTAAGTAGATCATTTATGAACAAAACGAAAAACAAAAACAGCAACGGAGCCTTGAAAGGTCTTCTCGCACTCGGCTTCCTCCTTCAAGCACCCAATCTAGTCCGAGCAGATTCCGGCTGGCATGAAGAAGCCTTCCCCACAACTATTTCCTATGCAAACATGTCGTCAAAAGAGCGTAATGAAGCCGGCTTCCTTGCCGCTTTAAACAGTGAAACACTTTCCGCTAACAAAAGCTGGAACTACGACATCAAAGAAGCTGGAGACTACCAACTCGCCACCAGCTGGATTGAGGTTTTATCCAAGGGTGAAGTTAAAGTCACCATGAGTATTAATGGGAAAGTCGTCAAAACTCTTAAAGCAGCAGATGGAACTGCAATCATTAATCCGTTTTGATGCTCTTCCTATTTTGAATAGTTCATCAATCCCTGAATCTGAAAGGTACTTTGCTATTTCTTAGCAAATACCACTTTGTAGCTATGGCTAAATTATCCCTCCGAGAATTCATTCGAGTCTTCTCGCTAATTGACTCAAATTCTTACTAAATTATTATCACCACTTGCTTCATCTCCATTCAATTTTCAAATTCCCTTGCAACTTAAAAATTTATCTGTAAAAATATACAATTCTGAATTCTTTTCTAATTTATCCTTTAGTTGACCAGAATCATCAATGCTGTAAGCATAAATGGTATCTTTAAAGAATGCCGCCACAAATAAAGTCTTTTTATCAGGACTTAAAGTCATGCCATTAGGTTTAAAATTAAGAGCCAGAGCCTTGCTGCGCTTTTTACTCTTGCCATCCAGTCGCCAAACACTATTGGTTTTTGGGTCACTGTAAAATAGGGTTCCATCATCCAAGACCCCCAGATCGTTTGAATGAGCCCCTACTCCGTGAACTTTTACTTCCCAAGTTGATATATTCCAGGATCCAATGCCGTCGCGACCACAGCCATAGAGCCGACCATCGGGCCCGAAGGCGATCCCATTGGCGACACCCGTATCAGCTACTACAAGAGTATTTTTATTACTGTTTCGATCAATTTTAAAAAGTTGGCTGCGCGGAACATCGGTAAAATAAAAATTTTCCTCCGAATCCCAGGCCATGTCTTCAGCAACATGATGATCCTTGGATAAGGTCTCCCACTTGGAATTTTTAGCAAAGACAAGATCCTCCGCTCCCCAAAGGAAAGAAGACAAAAAAAGAACTGTGAGGGTAAAAACAACTTTTGCGTACATATACTTTCTCATAAATAAATAATTGATTAACATAAATATTCGCTTAGAGCTTAATATGTACATGAGTCTACATATTACCCGAGATAATTTGTTTTTATCGTATTAAGTAGGGCATGAAATGACAGAAACTGAGTGATTTTGTGGATTTTAAGCAAAATTATAATCACAATTTTTGGAGTGATCAATGAGCTCCGAATACAACTAGAACTCATTATGGTAGCTCAAGCGCTAGTATATGGTCCCCCCTTCTTTTTAGAAAAAAACTTTAAAAGGTTTGGTCCTTAAGAAAAAAATATCATTTTTAATGAAAAGTCATGTAATAAAATGATGATTGGAGCGTCATAAGTAAAAAATAGGAATTTAAATTATGTGGCGATTTTTGCTTTTGCTTGTCTTGGTATATCCAGTCTATGCAGCTGATTTGATTAAAGAAGCTAATAAACTTCATCAACAAAAGAACTACCGGGAAGCCTTTGAGAAATATAAAGAATTTTATTCCGGTAAAGAGATTAATTGGCAACAGAATGATCATAGCTTGTCTGAACTTAATAAGTGCCTGCAAAATTTTAACAAGCAAGAATTACTGGACCCACTTTTAGATACAATTTTAGAAAATTATCCAAATGACCCAATCGCTTTAAAACAAGTTGCCAATGCTCTTTACAAGGCAGGCCATCAGTTCATTAAAATTGATAATAAAATCATTCGTAGCCAATGGACTTGGCAAAGAAATACTGAACAATTAAATGGTACTGAACGAAATCGTAGCAGAGCCTTAGCTCTAATCCTCCAGGCCATAGATATCAACGATGATGAAAAACTACACAAAGACCTTCTACGAACAGCCATCGACATCCTTATGATGAATAGACACATAGGACAATCTTGGCGTTTGCAGTATTTAACTGACTTAAATACTCCAGCTGACTACGGACCCGGCCGTTATTCAAATGACACTAGCGGCGCCCCGGTCAATAATGATGGATCTCCAATTTTTTATGAATCTCCAGAGTCTTTAAATCAAGCCAAGAATGATGGTGAAAGGTGGCGCTGGCTCTTAACTGAATACAGCAAAGTTTCCGAAGATGATCGTTACGAGCTTGAGAAACGAGCCAAATTATCTTACCAGCAATTTGGCGTACAGACAATCCGAAGCTACTCTCGGTATTCCATGCAAGGGGAAAGCCAATTAAAATTTGTCGAGCAATTGAAAACGCTTTCAGATGATGAAACTATTGCTTATTTAGCGACAGGCATTCAGAGGTTTAAGCTTCCTGATGAGCACAATTTTTTAAAGATATGGCACAAGCTCAAAGAGCGGAATCATCTACTAAGTCAAAATTTAGCTGAAGCGTATCTCAATCGCATGCAGTACCAAAAAGCTCTTCAGCACTATAAACAACTCTATAAAATGGAACAAGGAAAATGGATCTTAGAGCGCATTAAACATATTGAAGCTCCAACTGGAGAGTTTTTAGAGAGTTCCGTACAACTACCAGGCAAAGCTGAACTAAAATACAAGTTTCGCAATAGTAAAGAAATCACCTTAAAAGCTCGAGAAGTTAAAATTGATTCATTAATTAAGGCTTATCAAAGCGACATTGAAGCTAACCCAATCCAACTTACTTATCGTCATCATCACCATAATCTTGGCCATGAACTAATTAATGGATCTGCAAAAAAATTCCTAGGCGAGGAAAAAGCCTCTTGGGAATTAAAGCTGGAACCAAGAGAAAATCACTTCGATAAGATTATCACTATCAACTTACCATTACAAAAGACCGGAGTTTATCTCATTGAAGCGAAGAATGAAAAGGGCCAAATCGCGCGTTCTCTTGTATGGTTAAGTGACAGCGTCATTAGCAAAAAAGCGATTGATAAGGCACAGCTTTATATGTTTAGCGATAGTTTAACTGGTGAGCCTTTAAAGAATGTCAATGTAGAATTCTTTGCTTACAGAAAGGAATGGATCGACCATAGAAAATTGAATCAACTCAGTAAGAGATATTATAATTATCACAGCTTTAAATTCACCAAAAAAACTGATGAAAATGGTTGGATTAATATTGGTTCAGACATCATTAAACGCGATGGTAAAAACTGGCAAATCTCTTGCCAAATCAAAGATCAAAATCGTTTTGGGCTCAGCAATTATCAATCTCTATGGTTGGGTCATTATCCAAAAACTTTATACAGCCAAAACAAAACCTATGTGATTACCGACCGCCCTGTTTATAAACCGGCTCAAAAAATTCACTTTTCAGCTTGGAGTGCTTATGTCGACTACAAGAACCCTAAACTAATAAGGAATTCATCCACAACAGTTCGGATTCACAATCCTAAAGGAGAAAAAGTTTACGACAAAAAACATAAATACGATGAACATGGAAGTTTAACTGGAGAATTTGAACTCCCTGCAGAAGCAATGCTTGGAAACTGGTCCATCCGCATCCATCATGCTTACCAAAAGTTTAGGGTAGAAGAATATAAAAAACCAGAATTCGAAGTCAAAGTCAAAGTTCCCGAAGGAACCATTCTTTTAGGTGACAAAATTCCACTTGAAATCAGCGCGGATTATTACTTTGGCGGAGCGGTAAAAAATGCTAAGGCCAAAGTTAAAGTCACTCGTAAGAACTTTGATTTAAGATGGTTCCCCTATAGCCCATGGGATTGGTTTTATGGCAATGGTTATTGGTGGTTTAGCCCGGAGTATAATTGGTATCCAGGCTGGGATAATTGGGCTTGTAAGCGCCCTATCTATTCATGGTATAGAAATTATCATCAAACACCAGAATTAGTTGCATCAATGGAACTAAAAACGGATGCCAACGGCAAAATAAAAACTACCATTGATACAGCAATGGCAAAGATTCTTCATGGCGATAAGGATCATCAATACTCAATTGAAGTAGAAGTCACTGATGATTCCCGAAGAACTATTATGGCAAATTCTACTATTCCGGTAACCCGAGAAGCCTTTAAAGTGTACTCATGGCTTGATAAAGGATATTATTTCGAGGGCGATAAGATTGTGGCTTCATTCCGCTCTCAAAATGCCAGTCAAAAAGCCATTGATGGGAAAGCTAAATTTAAGCTTTACAAAATTACCTATAAAGATGGTGAAGCCCAGGAAAAAGTCATATTTGAGCAGGATGGAGAAGTTAAAAATGGCAATTACTCAATTGATTTAACAGCTCAGAAAGCTGGGCAGTACCGCGCGAGTTTACTTCTTGATAATGGTAACCATCAAGCTGAAGGATCTACAATCTTCTACTGCCATGGCAAAGAGGTACCGGTAGACTCAGTGAAATTTAACAAACTCGAACTCATTCTTGATAAAAAAGAATACAAAGCTGGCGAAAGCGCAAAATTAATGATTAATACAGCACGTCGAGATGCTACCGTTTGGCTGTTTTTAAGACCACATCACAATGTTTATTCAAAGCCAATCCAAGTAAAATTAGATGGTAAATCAAGCATCTATGAACTGCCTTTAAGTATAGATGATATGCCTAATATCTTTGTAGAAGCTATGACTATCTATGATGGCCAAGTTCATCACAGTTATAAAGAAATCTTTTTACCTCCTATGGATAAGCAAGTAAAACTTAAGGTCAGTACTGATAAAAAAGAATACCTACCGGGCGAGGAAGTCAAAATTGATATCCAAGCTAGCGATTTACAAGACAAGGCTATTTCTGGTCTGATTGCCTTAAGCGTCTATGATCGAGCGATAGATTACATCGCTGGTTCAGCCAAACTTCCCAATATCAATGAAGTTATGTGGAAATGGCGACGTCATTTTAATCCGGAAACATATACAAGCCTATCCAAAAACTTTTGGAATCTTTACCTAAACAATGAGAAAAGAATGCGCAATCTCGGACTGTTTGGTGATTACAGTGGTGTTACTTTATTTAGCGGTTCACTTAATAGAAGAGCAACATCGAGTCGCTCATTTATGTCAGAAAAAAAAGCTAAAGCTTCATCGGATATGAGCTTCGCTGCCGATGTAGAAGCTGTAGCCGTTTCGGGGGCTTTATCTGATGATGCCTTCGGCGATGATGGATCAAACAGCGAAACCACAGAAGTCAAAGTCAGAACAAAATTTGCTGACTTGGCCTACTGGAATGGCAAAGTTTTACTTGATAAAAACGGTCAAGGAAAAATCTCTTTTACAGCACCGGAAAATCTCAGTAGCTGGAAGATTCAATCCTGGTATATCAACAAAGATGTGGCTGTTGGCCAGGAGAAATCAGAAATCAAAACCCGTAAAAATGTCATGCTTCGCTTACAAGTGCCACGCTTCCTTATTGAATCAGATGAAGTGATCATTTCTGCTAACCTTCATAATGAGTTGGATTCAGCCGAAGAATTTGAAGTGACTTTAGAAAACTCAGATGTAGCTAAATTAATTGGTAAAAATTCCTTTTCTGTCAAAGTTGAGCCCCATGGTCAAAAGCGCATTGACTGGCGTTTTAAAATCATCAAAGAAGGTGACTTGCAACTTACAGTGAAAGCACTCAACAAAAAAGAATCTGATGCGATGCAATTAACTGTGCCCGTTAAAGTCCATGGCATGCAAATTCTCAAAGCTAGAAGTCACTTTATGGAACAATCCAAAAATGAGCTGAGCTTTATGATTGATATTCCCAAAAAATTCCGACCAGACAGCACATATTGGCAAATGAATTATTCTCCAAGCGTAGCAGGTGCGATGTTGGATGCACTCCCCTACTTGGTCAGTTACCCCTATGGTTGCACCGAACAAACCCTAAACCGCTTCATCCCAACTGCAGTCGTGCAGCAAACTTTAGTGGATCTTGGTTTCTCACTTGAAGATATTCGCCAAAAAAGAGTCAATTTAAATGCCCAGGAACTCGGTGATCCAAGTGAAAGAGCGCAACGCTGGAAGCAGAAACATATTATCGCTTATGACGTCAATGGTGATCCTATTTTTGATGATACACCAGTGTTCTCTGAGGCTTTAGTCCAAGATATGATTCAAGCGGGAATTAACCGCCTCAATAATATGCAAAACTCTGATGGTGGCTGGGGTTGGTTTTCTGGACATGGAGAACGTTCATACCCTCACACAACTGCAGTCGTCCTTAATGGCCTAAGTTCACTTAAAAACCAGAATCAAATCTATAAAAACATCTTCAACAATGGTTTAAGGTGGTTACAAAGATACCAAAAGGAACAATTAGATTCTTTAAAATCACATCAGAAGGATTCTAAAAAAGGCAAAAGTCATGCGGACAATCTCGATGCATTTATCTTCTATATCTTGACTAAAAACAAGAAATATAATAATGAGATGTATAGCTTCTTGATGAAAGACAAGAATCATCTTTCGATACAATCAAAAGCTATCATGGCTCTTTCATGTCAGCTTTTAAAGAAAGAAGATGATATGAATTCACTGAAAAGAAATATTGAACAATTTTTAGTGATTGATGAAGAGAATCAAACTGCATACTTAGATATTCAACATCAACATTACTGGTTCTGGTATGGTTCGCAAACAGAAACTATGGCTTGGTATTTAAAACTGATGACGGCAGTTGATCCTAAAGGAAAAACCGCTGCTTACTTAAGCAAATATCTTATCAATAATCGTCGTCATGGCTACTACTGGAATTCCACTCGTGACACCGCACTCATCATTGAGGCTTTAGCTGGCTTCATGAAAAAATCGGGCCAATTGGAAAGTGATATGGATCTTGAAATTTTAGTTGATGATAAAGTGGTCAAAGATATCAAAATCAATCGTGAGAATCTATTCTCTTATGATTCCAAAGTCCTTCTTTCAGGCGAAGAACTTCAAGGTGGACAAAAGAAAATCACCCTGCGTAAAAAAGGTGATTCGCCACTTTATATCAATGATTACCTCGACTACTTCAGCTTAGAGGACTTTATCAGCAAGAATGGCTTAGAAGTCAAAATTGAAAGAAGGCTTTACAAACTTATCGAACTTGATGCAGACAAATATGTGAGCACCTCAAAAGGTCATGCTCATCAGCAAAAAATTGAAAAGTACCAACGCCAATTGATCAACAATAACGATACTGTGCAAAGTGGTGATTTAATTGAAGTTGAGTTGATCATTGAGAGTAAAAACGACTATGAATACTTGCTAATCGAAGACGCAAAAGCTGCCGGCATGGAAGCCATCTCTGTTCAGAGTGGTTACAGCAGAGAAAACCCAGGTGTTTATATCGAATATCGCAATGACCGAGTTTCAATGTTTACCCAGTTCCTGCGTCGTGGTAAACATAGCTTCCGCTATAAACTGAAAGCCGAAATTCCAGGTAAGTTCTCAGCCCTACCCGCAAGAGTTGAAGCTATGTACTCTCCAGAATTACGCGGCAACTCCAACGAGATTAAACTAAAGATTGTTGATTAAGACTATGAGCTCTGCTTGGTATGTATAGCACGATTTAGAGGCTGTGTGAAAAATATAAATATGATTCATCTTAGGGCTGAAAGCCCGATAAATTGTAGCGTGCACCGTGAGGTGCATGTTGTCATGCCTACTGAAACAGAGGGCTGTAAGTCCGACACATTCAATATTTTGTGTCGGTGCGTTGCACCTTGAACCCCTAATTATATTTTACGTGCAGCTACCGCTGCACGCTACTTTCTGTCGGTACATTGTACCTAAAGGTTTGTTTTTCACACAGCCTCTTTATTGTGCGAGATCCGCAAATTTTTTCACCAACAGGCAAAACAGATCCCCACTACTAAAAGCTGTCGCCGAAGGTGGCAAATAATTTTAGTCCTGTTGACCATCGGGAACCCAGGGGAAAAGGAATAAAAAAATCATCGCCGAAGGTGGCGAACTTGCGTCTTTAATTAGCCCTCCCCGTGGACACCTCTACTTCAATGATATTATGTGCTCACGGAAGCAGATCATTAAAAAATAATCAATTAAAAGTCCACGGAGACCCGGGAGACCTAGCGCACCTTGTTAGTATTAGATTTTTTTAAGGCTTCGAATCGCTCTTTGATTTCATCAAGAGTACCTACCGTTAGGTAAACAGAATAGTTAACTTCCAAACCCGTAGTAAGAGCAAAAGTTCTTATTGGTGAAACATAGGAGCAGGACGAGCCCTTAGGTCCCGTTGAACCATTACCTCTGGCTTTATAACAGGTGAAGTTAGTTGTTCCCGGAGTATAAACTCCTACGCCCCATTTATTATCGTCCACATAGGCTACCCACTCTGAACTGCTTGTACCTTTGCGTAGACCATCCTTACCTTTTCTTTTATTTTCAGCTAAAACTCGCGGTTCCTCACTAATGAGCTTGCCTTCTTTTGTGTAATAAAAGTTTTTTAAGGCACCGTCCACAAAAACTGCGGGCATCTCCTGGTGCCTTGCTTTCCCCTGATCCGGCCCGGTGTAATTCATAATGAAATTGATTTTAGCCAACTTGCCGTCAAGCGTGATATATTGCTCCATCAAGGCTTCCGGACAAGGCTTGGCACTGGACCAGCGGCGAGGTTCTACTTTGGAGTACATGAGCTGCTTTTTCGGATCGCGTTCGAATTTAAGTAAACGAGCGGGCTTCTTATCCCAGCTACCACCCTGAACCGGATTGTAAACCCATGGTTTTCCATTCCAGTCTGAACCATCACTCTTCCCATAATAGGATTGCTGAACAAAGCGACCTTCATCAAAATGATTGAGGAGGTTTCTCCCCGTTTTACTCTCTCCTAAAAAACCAATGCAGGCCCCTCGTGATTTATCCAGGCCAATTTTAATGTGACCATTATCCAGATAGGCCCAGTCTTCTTTGGCTTTTTTTGTATCAGCCAGTAAAAGCTGACTAAACAGACAGAGTGTTATAATAATTATTTTTTTCATGTAAATGATTCTTCTTTTCCTGATTTATATAAACGAGAGGAACTTCGAGAAGCCCGGATTCCACAAAGACACATTCATCTGACCATTCATCACCCTCAGTTGTAAAATGCTGAGGACCTATCCAGTATCTACCTGGAACGGAGTCATGCAAGGGGCCAAAGGTATTTCTTCTCGTCAGAACTATCTTTAGATCGACAAGCTCTTCTTTGCCGCTGAGTTTAGCTTCAAAGGGATCCCAGCCCAAAACCTGATCATCGAGTTTAGCGCAGGCTCCGCCAATTTGCGGTAAGCGCAACTTTTGACTCCCTTCGGGCACTGCGATTTTATAAATGAAAGAACCTGAATAAAAAGGAAAGCCCTGCTTACAAAGGTCGCCAATTTTCACTTTATCTGGCATTGGCTTGATGTGACGCTTTATCCCCGTGAGTTCTACCGCAAATTGACCAAGGAGGTAAATAGCTTCCACATTACTCATCTCTGTATAAACTGTTTTAAGAGTTATGGTATTGTGCCCTTCGTGAAGTAAATCCCGGGGGATTTTTATCCGATGAAAAGCTATATCAATCCATCGCTGTGTTTGCGAACAATCCAAAGCACGACCATTGACGAAAACCTGGAATTTTTCAATTTCTTCCAGAACTAAATCCACTGGTCCTGAAAGGTCGTTTAATTCAAAATCATAAGTGAGTTCCAGCTCGCAAAGCTCTTTTACTTCTTGTTGATTGGTAAACCAGGGCTGCAGCATTTCGCCTCCCCGTCTCATGATTCCATACTGATCACGAATCTCTTGATCAATCTTTAAAACCTCCTGTGCGGCTTGCCACTCACCCTCATTGAGGCGGTAGCTGGCAAAGTCTAAAACACAAATATTATCTTCTTCTAAACTGTACTCAAATTCACCTAAGACAGGGCTTTCTATCAACTCTTCAGATGGGGTTTCGGATTTTATGTCAGCTAAGGGTTCCGCACTTATGTAAAAAATCTTTTCGCCGGCTTTTACAAAGTCAGTTGTGAAACACCTTAGGCCATTACTGTATTCACTAGGCACAGCAAACATTTCTCCACTCTCTAAATCCAACTCATAAATATGACCTGAATCAGCAACTTTTAACTCAACATTTTCTCGACGTTCATCGCGATTGACGTTTAGAGCTGCAAAAATAAGCCCCTTATCAGTCTTTCTTACTTGTCCGAAAATATCCTCAGCCTGAACAGTGGCAATTGGCTTAGGCAGCATCGCTAATAAAACTTCTTTTCTGAACTCAATACTTATAAATGACGGAAATTCGGCTCTCACGGCATCGATATACTTGGGTACCTGCCCTACTACAATGACTTCACCTCCAGCCTCCTGGAAAGCTTTTAGTAAATTTAAAGTGCTAGAGCGCATGGTCTCCATACCCGCGACCACAATTGATCGGTAGCTGCTTTTCCCAACGCGAAATAAGTTACCTTCAACACTGGCTAGACGACTAAGCATCTCTTCATCACCATAATCGAAATCAATCTGACTCTCGAGTAAATAGCTAAAAAGCTTTTGGTAATCATCTTCAAGGTTCTGTATTTTCTGATCCTGAAGTGCAAGAGAATTTGACCAACCCAAATGAACTTGAGCCCACACGCTCTCAACAGGGTTGATCACCAGCACGTCACATACAGCTTCCCCCTGCGCCATCATCATGCCAAAGCGGGCAAAGTAATCTTCCACGTGTTTGTACTCTTTATACCAAGCTGACTGATGCAGTATACTCGCAGGATAATCTCGTTTCGCTTCTCCGCGCATAGTATACCAGGACAGGTGATGGCAGCGAAGATTAATACCCAGTAATGCTTGCCAATCGCCCACAGCCTTATGACCTGAGAAAGGCATTTGCCAACCTGTGCATCCGTAAGTCTCGGTCAAGAGCTGAGTCTTACCCGTTTGACGAGCAGCGGAAGCCAGTTGTTTAACAATCCAGTAATTTTTATTATGTTCACCCAGAACATCTATACCCGGCAAATCCATATGCTCGTAGTAACGCATCATGGATCCCGACATGGCTGTCTGACTGGTTAAATTATCTTCGTGTAAGACATGCCCCGTTAGAACTAAGTTATGTTCTTTACACCACTGCTGACAGGGTATAGCAAAATTTTCGATAAACAGCTGCTGTAACAATTCCACAAAATGCCATTTAACTGGAGAGATAGTTTCACCATCTATCTGCAGAAAAAGTTCGGGTAATTTGGGTATCAAGTCATAGCCAAAGCGCTTTTCAAATTCCTCGAAAAGTTTTTGCGTATAGGGAACTGTACTTGCACCATCTTCGCGATACATCGAAAAACCATCTAAAACTGCGCCGCGATGGGGTTCGTCAGTAAATATACCTTTAATGGATTTACCCAGGCGGTCACCGCATTTTTGAGCATACTTCTCGTGAGTTGATTGTAAGTAAGCTTCGGTCGCATCGCGATTCATGGTGTCCACATAAGTAAAACCATTATAAAAACCACTTCTACCCTGCTCGATAATGGAAAAGCGCAAAAGATTCTTACCCTTACCAAGATTGGTACATACGGCTCCTTCCAAATCACAGTTAAATTCAGCGATTACATTTTCGGTTTTATCAGATGGGTCAACTTCAAGCAGAATGGCTTTTTGGCGAAACTCGGGGTGCTGAGTCACTAAACCACCTGCCAAACCAGACGGCCAGCGATCTTCATCGTATAACCATGATTCCATGCCTAAAGAATCACCGTAGTCAGCACAGTCATTTATTAAATCAAACCATTCTTCACCTAGATACTCGGTCTCCAGACCTGTACGTGAGTGCATAAAATAACCACCAAAGCCCATTTCCTTCATGACATCTATCTGATGAAACAGTTCTTCCTTCTCCAGTTTACCATTCCATGACCAAAAGGGCTTACCACGCCATTGCCTGTCCGGGTTAAGCAAGTGCTCTCTATTCATTAAATTGAATCCTAATTTATTACAATCTCGGGATACTTGAGATTTATCGATATTTACCATTAAGATACAGGGAAGTTAAAAATAAGTCAAATCTTGTCATTTAATTAAATTTTAACTCAACAAAACAAACTGTTCACACAAGCAAACTATAGCAACATCTCTAGTAAGATGACTAAATATGACATCTCAGCTTGACAAATCAGACAGAAGAAAATAGTCTAGAAAAATTTAATGAAGCTAAAATCTCAGTTCACGCTCATTAACTTGAGATTTACATACCTGTATTGAAGCAATAAATAAAGAGTAGATCTATGAACGAAACTCAGAAAGTATCCCTCTCAACTCGTTTTGCATGGGGGACAGGCGGCTGGGCCGACAACTTTATGTTTCAAACTCTCATGATCCTCGCACTCCCCATATATAATATTGAGTTGGGTGTTGATCCTGTCTGGGTAGGTATGGCACTAATGTTTCCCCGTCTTTTTGACGCTATAACTGACCCGCTCATGGGGAATATATCAGATAACACTCAAAGTCGCTGGGGACGCAGGCGCCCATGGATATTTACAGGCACCCTGCTATGTGCCATTTTACTTCCCCTGCTATGGATGCCACCTTTTTCTGGAAAAGAAGCAACTATTATCTATTTCACCATTATTAGCACTCTTTATGCCCTGGCTTATACAATGTTTATCATCCCCTACACAGCCCTGGGTTTTGAATTAAGTAATGACTATGATGAACGCACTAAAGTTATGAGTTGGCGTATGTACGTAGGTTTAGTAGCAGGTCTATGCCTCCCCAACCTTTACGCCTGGTGTCAGAACGACGTTTTCGAAGGAGACATTCTAAAAGGTGCTCGTTGGGTCAGCTTCATTGTAGCTCTTAGCATACTTATCACTGGCTTAACTCCGGCTCTTTTTTGTCGTGAAAAAATCACCGAACCGGAAAAGGATAAACTTAAACTCGGCCAAGCTCTTCTGGAAACAGTTAAAGATGGCTCATTTCGCTTATTACTCAGCGCTTATTTAACTGTTGTCGCTGGCACACTCACTTCTGCGGCTCTAACGCTTTACGTCAACATTTACCACGTTTTTGATGGTGATAAAAAATTAGCTGCAGAAGTCTATGCACTTGGCGGTATGTTCGCTGTTATCGGTGCGTACCTGGGCCTTCGCCTAGCCAATATTATTTCAGTCAAAACCGGCAAAAAAGAAACCTTGATTGCCGGTCTGATACTCACTCTCATTGCTGTGGGCTCAATGTTTTTCACTATGCAACCTGGCTTTCAAGTCCATGAAGTCTGGGGCTTTAAATATCACCCTCAAGCCATCTCATTTTTCTTCTATGGCATGGGTCAGCAGGCCTGCTGGTTGCTTATTGATTCTATGACTGCCGACATCTGCGATGAAGATGAATTACGTACCGGAAGAAGACGTGAAGGTATGTTTGGTGCAGTTAAAAGTCTGGCTTTAAAATCAGGTGTCGCCATCACTGGACTTACTGGTGGCCTTGTTATAAAATTTGCAGGTGCAAGTGACGCTTCACAAGGCGTCGCTCCGGAAGTAGCCAATACGCTCCACAATCTCTTCATCATCATTCAGGCTGCAGGCCTGATTACTGGCATCATCATTTTTATTTTTTACCCCATTACTCGGGCTAAATCTGAAGAAACTCGGCGTCTTCTGGATGCTAAAAATTTAAGTAAATAACAAAGGACAAAGGCATGCTGCAAACTGCCAAATTCAACAAGAGAGCATTTATTTCACTTTTTATCTTAACTCTTTGCGCTCATCAGCTCTTGGCCAAAGAAAGCCGACCTCCCAATATTATTATCATCTTAACTGATGATCACGGCTATGCCGATTTCAGCCCTTATAAAAACTCATCTCCCGACTTAAAGACGCCTCATTTAGATGCTCTATCAAAAAGTGGCGCTGTCATCACCCAGGGCTATTCAACCGCACCTCAGTGCATACCTTCCCGTGCGGCCATTGTCACCTCCAGATATCAGAACCGTTTCGGTTTAGATGGTAATTATTATGCGCCCATGGCCCTTGATGAAGTCACTATTGCAGAGCGACTGCGCGAACAGGGGTATATCACCGGTTTTGTTGGAAAATGGCATCTCGAACCTAACAGAAACAGCCGCCATTGGATGAAAGAAAATTGGCCTGAAGGACTCAAACAAAAGAACCCGAGAATACCCGATAAACTAAAAAGCCCTTATTTACCCATGAATCGTGGCTATACTGAGTTTTATGATGGAACGATGAATGCATACTTAAGAAATTTCGACTTGGAAGGTCGCTCTGTGAGCCCCAAACGCATCGTGGATAAAGAAACTTTTCGCGTCGACAAACAAACTGATGCTGCTCTTGCCTTCCTGAAAAGAAATAGCGATAAGCCCTTTTTTCTCCACCTTAATTACTATGCGCCTCACACGCCTCTGGAAGTTGTAGAAAAATACTTTGATCGCTTCCCTGGAAACATGGCCGAGCGCAGACGCTGGGCATTGGCCTCACTAGCTGCAATTGACGATGGGGTGGGTGCCATCATGGATTCTTTGAGAAAAAACAAGATCGAAGAAAACACGATTATTTTTTACTTTGCAGACAATGGCGCGCCTCTAGCCATCAAAATGGCAGATCTCCCTTTTGATAAACCCGGGTGGGACGGCTCCCTAAATGGTGACCTAGTGGGCGAAAAAGGCATGATCTCAGAAGCCGGTGTACGAGTCCCCTACCTCGTTTATTGGAAAGGCACAATCCCTGCTCAAACCTACAATAAACCCCTAAGTACAATGGACGCCGGTGCAACTGCCTTGGCTCTTGCGGGAATTAAAACTCAAAAGAATGAACTCGACGGTGTGAACCTCATGCCCTATTTAACACAAAAAGACTCTTCCTCACCCCACGAATATCTTTACTGGAGGTTCTGGGGTCAGTCGGCCATTCGCACAGAAAAATGGAAGTACTTCGAACTCGAAAATGGTGTAGAAATGCTTTTTGACATGAATGCCCCCCTGCCTGAAAGAAAAAATCTCATCAAACAATACCCCGAAGTCGCAAGTCATTTACAGAAAAAACTAAGTCATTGGAGAGACCAGCAAAAGCGCCAGGGCTTTGTGGAAAAGTTTGGTCGTGAAGCCAAATGGTTTCAACACTATTTTAAAATCAAATAAAAACATCTTATGCCTATACACACTATCACAAAACTCATCACCTTGTGCTTTGCACTTGGCCTTACAACAAACATTCATGCCAAAGCTAAACCATCTCCCAATATCATCTTCATCCTGGCGGATGACCTAGGCTACATGGATATCGCGGCCTATGCGAGTAAAACAAAAGACGTCAATCGCTCCGAGCTATATCACGAAACCCCAAATTTAGATAAACTGATTGATGAAGGTGTCATGTTTACCCAGGCTTATGCTACCCACCTTTGTTCACCGAGCCGTTCCAGTATCATCACAGGTAAACACGCTTCACGCTTAGGCTTTATGACCGCTACCCCAGGCAACTACAAAACCCATTACAATCAAGGTAAAACACCTCCTCAAGGCTTTTACAAACAGGATGGATTTTATAACTCTACAGGCTCTGCTCCGTGGCCACTCACCCAGGGGATAACTAACATTGCCTTGCCAAGAGATGAAACAACTTTTGCAGAAGCCATGCATAATCATCAGGCTGCTTTTCTCGGCAAATGGCATTTAGGAGGTCATGGCTCGGAAGGCTATTCGCCCTCTGATCAAGGCTTTGAAGAACTTGCCTGGTTCGACGCTGGTGGATCACCCTACTTCAACTGGCGTAAGCTATGGGACAAAAATAAGAAAGTTCACAAAAAAATGGCTCAATCAGATCTTCAACACGGCAAAAGCGGCGAAGTAACCGGAGAAGACTACCTCACTGATGATCTAACTAAGCAAGCCTGTAATTACATACGAAAATCACAAAATTCCACGAAACCTTTTCTCCTTTATTTTTGCCACTTTGCAGTACATACACCACTGCAGGCAAAAAAGGAAGATATTCAGTATTTCACTAATAAAAGCACTCGAGGATGGAACGGGCACCAAAACCCCACCTATGCAGCAATGCTCAAATCACTGGATGATTCAATCGGCGAGATGGTACACACACTAAAAGAAACCAGACAACTCGACAATACCGTAATTATGTTCATATCAGACAACGGTGGAATTAAACGTCCTGACAAAGATGGCAAAGCTAGCATTAGCAACAATGCTCCACTTAAAGGGGAAAAAGCACTGCTCTACGAAGGTGGCATTCGCGTCCCATTTTTTGTTTGGCAACCAGAGAAGTTCAAAGCAAGCAGCTGTGATCGCCCTGTCGACATCAACGATATTTTCCCCACTCTTCTGGAACTTGGTCAATACCCACTTGATCAATATCAAACTTATGGCGATGGTCAATCACTCGTGCCCCTGCTTTCAGACTCAGAGAGCCATAAATATAATCGTGATACTTTTTATTGGCATTACCCATTTTATGTAGGTGTCGGCCTTAAAAAAGGCGATTTAACATCACCAAGATCAGCAATCCGCCACAAAGACTGGAAGTTAATCCTCAACTGGGAAGGAAAATTAGAACTCTACAATATTAAAAATGACCTGGAAGAAAAACACAATTTAGTTAACCAGGAACCTGAACGTACTCAAAAACTATTTAAGCAACTCACAAGCTGGATAAATGAGACAGTTGAAAAGCGTTATGTCCCTATACAAAATAGCGCTTACAAAAAGCACTTAAAAACAGCTAGAGAATTCCATAACATCTTCTCCGACTATGACCAGTCATGGCCACAAGGAAGATCTTCGAGAGTAAAAAATAATCAATAACTTCCAGTAGCTAGCTGACAAATGATTTCAGGTTAAAAAATGGCACCCCCCCCTACTCAACACAGACATTTAATGACAAAAATCAAAAATGTCATTATTTTTTAAGTAATTCACTATAATTATAATAAAATCGTCATTGATGCATGCTTTATAATAAAGTAATTTAAGACTGTAATAAATTTAAGAAATCCACTTATGACAGCACCTAAAAAGCGCCTCGGCAAAAATGACGTTTGCCAAATCATAAAAGAACGAATTACCCGAGGTGATTTTTCTACCGATGGCTTACTCCCTCCTCTGCGTAGCTTGGCGACAGCCATTGGCTGCTCGCGTCACACTGTATGGAATGCAGTGAATCAACTCTGTGAAGAACAATACTTGGTCAGCGACGATACAGGACGCAACAAAGTACACCCTCGATTTATTTTTAGCGGTAAGGACGATGAGTTATTAAGAGTAGCTTTTGTCAGCAAAGGCAATGGTTATCTGGAAGATCCACTGGAAGCTAAAATCTTTCACTACCTCACGGAACATCAGGAAGGTCTTAAAATCTCTCTATCTCTAAGTGCAAACCCCACAGAGCAGCTGATTTCTTTTGAGGACTTTTCCGACTGCGATGCCGCCATTATCGCCACAGCCTGCCCACAAAACCTACAAACACAATTCCAGTCTAAGGAAATAACCAGCGTCACACTAAATCCGCCCCTGAATTTACCTCAGGCAGCCTCCGTGAGAATCGATTATTTCCAATACGGAGAACTGGCCGGTCAGGAAATCTGTAACAGGCAGTTCTCCAAACTTGTTGTGCTAAAACCCGCAAAACATGATTCATCAATTGAGCTGTATTATCTAGGCGTACTCAAGAGTTGGTTACGTGCAGGAAAACTCGAAAGTGATATAAAAACAATCACCGCAGAAGACGACCTTTTTCAACGATTAACAACATTCAACAATGAACTCCGCAACATTGACAGCTCTCATGCTTTTATCCTTTTCACAGCAGAATTTCTCCCTGAACTTCACAGCGTCCTAGACAAACAAGGACAATGGAATTCTCAGGCCCTTATTGCGATGGCCGATGATCACCCTGCTCTTGACGAATTCTCCATAAGTAGCATAGGCTCAGACACCAAAGCTCTGTGCAGTGCCTTAATCCAACAGCTGAGAAATAAAAAAGAAATGAAGACCGACATCATCCCCGGACAAGTCATTACACGTCAGCAAAACAACAATCTCGGGAGTGATTCAAATGCCTAAGAACAAAGTATTTAAATCAGTTCATATTCAATCTGACACTATTTTACAGTCACTTAAAGAAAGAATTTCTGCAGGTGAATTCCCAACCGACAAAGCGATCCCCCCGGTCAGGACTCTGGGTGAACATTATGACATTTCACGACAGACCATTTCCATACTTTTGAAAAGACTCTATGAAGACAATTACATCTACCCCATGTCCAACGGGCGTTATAAAGCCAACCCCAAATACGTTCCCAATAGCGTAGATACAGGAACTCCCCTTAGGCTTTGTTTTTTAGCTGAAAAAAACATACAAGGCCTCACCAATGATTATCAAACTCGAATCTATCAGGCACTGCAACATAATAAAAAGCGATTCAATATCGAAGTTGACTACCAAATACATTACGATAAAAATGAAGTCTTTCAGAAATCGTACGAAGCCTATGACTCCATTATTTTAGTCGGCAACTGGCCCATAGAAACTTTCGACTATTTCAACAGCAAAATTGTTACATCCTGCGTCACTCCCCTCAATCAACATCTTCCTAGAGGTGTACGTATCGACAATGTCTACGGTGGAGAACTTTTGGCAAGTCACATTATTAAAAATCACCATCAAGATATAAAACGCATGAAACTCATTGGTGTTAGTCTGGATTACCCAAATTTTTGGCACGAACAATTCAGCCTGCGAGTAACTGGTTTTAAAAAAGCATGGCTCGAACACGGTCGCAGCTTAAATGAGATTGAAGAAATTATTTTGCCTGAAGATTATCAAGCCATGATCAACGCCTGGATCAAGAATGCCAAAGAGCACAAAGAAGGCGATGCTTACTTCGCCCTATCCGATAAAGATGCCCAGTTTTTGGTTTCAAGCTTGGCTAGTGAAGGTAAAAAATGTCCTCATATTTTCTGCCCAGATAACAGTGAAATTGCCCTTAAAAATAATCTTACCAGCCTTTTCCCTGATCCCGAAAAAATCGCCTTTGCAATCGCTCACCAACTTAGAGTGATCGAAATTGAAGGCCCTAAGCATAAGCAACTCGATTACATCACTCCGGAACTCATCGTTCGCTGAGGAAAAATACTCAACTGACTAGATCATTTTTCTTTATTCTAAGTTGGCTAAATTGGACTATTGAATTATTTTCGCCAAAATATCAAAGTTGATTATTTTTATTATAAATATGATCACTTCACAATAATTAAAAATGAGCATTAATATACAAAACTAGTCACAGTCCCAGAAAGTTCCTATAACAGAGCTACTACCATAACCAATACTATACGGATTAGTCTCAGTTCGGTAACCAGGTCTTTGACTATGAACCTGAATAGTATTGATGTATGTCGTGAACATGATACTTCCATCAACCATTAAAAAATTCATGTATAAATCTTTATGCTTATAATCACTTGTAGCATTAAATATCCATGGGGCTTGTGAATCCGCTTGATTCCCCACATTACTCATAGCATTATGCTCACCATAATGCTCAAAGAAAGCTATACTTTTTGAAGGACTGGTGACTTCAGTGATTCTTCTACTTTGATCAGGATAATTTACTTCGTTTATAATACCTTTCTGCCAGGTCCCATTTCTATAACGACTTGGAATATAAGTCCTTGTGTAACGACCTACAACTCTCTCTACATCATCAGATGGACAGGTATATAACTTATTAGCTGATGCACTCAAGCCGCTCAACAAGGGAAATTGATTTCCATCCAACTTTTGTTGAGTCATTGATAAATCACGAGAATCGTAAATTCCAAGGCGATCATCCCAACTGATACTATCATCCGTGTTCATCATGTAATAATCGTCATTATCAGCTACATACATATAGGTGGCGACATTTATCTGTTTCATATTAGATTTACAAACAGCCGTCCGACCTTTCTCTCGAGAAGCACCCAAAGCCGGCAACAAAAGCGAAGCCAGTATAGAAATAATAGCTACTACCACAAGCAACTCTATTAGTGTAAATCTCTTGCTCTCCATAAGTTCAATCCTTTATAAAAACATGAGGAAAATTTAATTATATAAGAATAATAATACGAACAAAGAACAATGTCAATACTTGTCTTTTTATTTTGTGTGGAATTCTTAAAAACCTGTAGCACTAAGCTCTTCCCCAAACAAAATCAATCAGAAAAAAAATCCGTAAATAGTCAACCCAACAAACAGAAAATATTGGATTCACTAATATTTAAACAGCAAACTTAGTTAAAAAGACAAATTAGGACAATAAAAACTAAGGACTCTAAAGAGAAAAACTTAAGAAATTCATTTCCCCCTAGATATCCACTCATTTAAAAGCCCGTTTTGCTGATTCTAATTCTTTTTGTCAGGAAGAGTTGTGTGCATATTTTTATTCCAAACTTCCTTCTTGTACTTTTTTCGTTCTTCAGGAGTCAACAAAAATGAAGAATTCCAACTCACCGAATCCAGAGAATCTCTCTCTTTCGCAACATCAGCTTTGATCCGTTTGGCAATAGCTACCATGCGTTGCACCACTTCCGGCTTCTCCGCAGCAATATTTTTCTTTTCGCGAATATCTACGCTAAGATCATAAAGTTCTAGATCACCAAAACTTTCAGTTGCCATCAACTTATAATTGCCATCTCTTAAAGCAACACTATGGCGATCACGTCCACCTGACCAGAAAAAAAGAGGCTGGTCACGCTCAAAGGCCCTGGCCTTCAATAAGGGCAAAATATTTTCACCATCAACATTCCTATCTGGTACCGCTTGCTTTGTAATCGCACACAAAGTAGGCATATAGTCGAGCGTCGACATCGGCTCAGAACACTTCTGTCCTGGCTTGATAACTTTAGGCCAAAACGCCAGGGCCGGAACTCGGATCCCCCCTTCATAGACAAAACCCTTCCAGTAACGCAAAGGTCCGGCATTACCATGATTTGTATCCCGTCGCGGATCGAGTTCATTATTCCCCACGATAATTTCACAGCCATTATCGGCCGAAAATAAAATTAACGTATTGTCGAGTTGACCCTGCTCCTCCAGTTCATCAACAAGTCTGCCAATAGCTGCATCCATGTGTGAAACCATACCATAGAATACACATTCATTTTCCCGATAGTGTTTACGGTATTGTTGTTTATATTTATCCGTTGTCCCATGTGGTGAATGTGCTTCATGCGCCCAAAAATTGATAAAAAATGGCTTACCCTGATCGGGTCGATTTTTAAGCCAGGAAATAGCCTCATCCACACAGAGATCGGCCGACAAGCCTTTAAGTTTTGGCAGGGGTGTCTTATTGCGGATAAACCCTGCTGGGTTAAGAATATTAGATCGAGCATCCTGCTCGGTCCAAAAAGCATGATCGAAACCGAATTCGTTCGGTGTTGGGTCACCCTTTTTACCAATCAAATGCCATTTCCCCACATGACATGTATCATAGCCCGCATCTTTCAAAATTTGAGCAATAGTAATTTCTTCAGCACCTAAGCCCTGTAAGTTTGGTCCATCTTTTAGAGTGATCGGTCCATATATCCCAGTCCTGTAGGGGTGACGACCGGTTAACAAACCTGAACGGGATGGTGAACACCAAGGGGAACAAGCATAGAAATCTGTCAGAATCATACCTTGCTCTGCTAATTTATCTAAATGAGGAGTCTCGATCACTGGCCCCCCGCTAAAACCGGTGTCCCAATAGCCCATATCGTCTGCTAAAATCACAATTACATTAGGTTTTTCTTCGGCAAAAATTTGATTTACTGTTCCGGTCATAAAAACAAACATGGCCAATGCCACTTTTTTGAATGTCATCATATTTAATCCTTTTTATTTACAAATATTTTAGTCAAGACTTTAGGTATTTTAAAACACCATAGAAAATGAAAAACTTACGCTAACAATCAACCTTCCCCATTGTAAACTATGGTGAAGCTGTGATCAACAATTATCAAGTAAATCTATTCCCCCAATCTATCACCATAAAGATGGAGCCATTTCTTTATCAATTTCCTGCCAGATTTTAAGGAGTTCCTGCACTTTCTCTGGGTATTTCTCAGAAAGATCTTCAGTTTCTCCGATGTCATCTTTTAAATTAAATAACATAAAAGGCGTTATCTTGGTTCTATCTTTAAGTGATCTACTTTTCAAAAGCTTCCAATCTCCAGACCTTAAAGCTACCTGACCCACACTTTTCCAATAAAGAACTTTATGAGGTTCTTTCTGACTCTTCTCTGTTAAATAAGGAATAAGATTAACCCCGTCTCTTTTTGCTTTATGAGTCACTTTGACGCCGGAAACAGCTGCACTCGTGGCAAAAATATCTGTGGAGATTATCGGCTTATGATAGACTTTACCGGCAGGAAGAGTTCCATTCCAGCGCATAATGAAAGGAACGCGTATACCACCTTCCCTAAGCATGCCTTTTGAACCACTTAAAACCCCATTACTGGAAGTTAATTCTTTAGTTGGCCCACCATTATCACTTAAGAAATAAATGAGTGTATCCTCTTCAATTTTTGCTGATTTTAAGTAATTTAAAACGCGGCCAATATTATCGTCAAGATTGGCCAGCATAGCGGCAAATATGCGACGCTGTATGTCTTCGATGTGAGTAAACCTATCCATGTATTCATCAAGGCCTTGTAGAGGACTATGTACGGCATTGTAAGAAAGAGTCAAGAAAAATGGGCGGTCTGAAGTTCGTTTCATAAAATCAATAGCTTCAGTAGTGAAAGCATCGGTTAAATACTCCTTGACATCAACTGGTTGACTCGAGCGCACAATGGGATTGTTGGTATTATAATCCGGTTCATCGCCCAGAATATCATGATAAATGAGTTTGCCGTCTTTACTGGTCCAACGACCTTTAACTAAACCTGGAAGAACTTTTTTTCTTAGTAAAGTTGTCACACCTTCATATGGTTCAGGAACAAAATAATGACCTTCATGCATGAAGCCGAAGAACTCATCAAAGCCCTGATGCATTGGGTGAAATTTTGCCGTAGCTCCAAGATGCCACTTGCCGATGAGTGAAGTCGTATAACCACTTCTTTGTAGCTGCTCCGCGATAGTCCACTCACTATTTGGAACACCAATTCTGGGGTCTTCATTCCAGTAGCCTGTAGGGTTTTTTTCATAGCCA
This sequence comes from Lentisphaera marina, assembly GCF_028745505.1. Taxonomy (GTDB): domain Bacteria; phylum Verrucomicrobiota; class Lentisphaeria; order Lentisphaerales; family Lentisphaeraceae; genus Lentisphaera; species Lentisphaera marina. The sequence continues at coordinate 2,477,649 of NZ_JAQZZL010000001.1, forward strand.
AAACGATTCTGATAACGACCAGTCATGATTGCTGCTCTGGAAGCACTGCAGTAAGGACCAGTGACATAAGCATTGGTGAATTTCACACCATCTCGGGCCAGAGAATCTATATGGGGTGTTGGGATGCGGCCATCATCCTGGCGTTCAAGTTCACCATACCCTAAATCATCGACTATAATGAGAATTATATTGGGCTGTTTTTCCTGAGCACAAATCAAGCTTACGCTACTAAATAAAAATATTATTATAAATTTCATGAACCACCACTTTTAATAAGTTAATTACACCACAACAATAACTCAAAATCAAAAACTGTCAATTATTGTCTTTTTAATTATTTAGGATTCTTAAAACCCTGTATCATTAGTCATCATCACATATAAAAAACTAAAAAATCTAATTGAGTTTATGAATGAATAGAAAGAGTATTTCATTCACCAAAAATCGAACATCAAGATAAAAAAGACAAGAAAGGACAAAAAAATATTCAGAACTCAAAAGAAACGTGCCAATCGCTTTATTTAAGAGTTATATATGTGACTACAGTAAGTAGTGCTTCAATATTTCTGAGTAAAGATCACCGACGCGATAGGAGTCCTCTTGAGTTTCCTTCAAAATTAAATCGAGCTTAACTTCGTCCTGAACACCAGGCTCACGACCGGTCATATAACTAATGAGTTTTTTGGCAAAAGCCCGAGACATAGGTTTAGTTAATTCTGGAGATTGATAAAATATCTTTAAGTCATCAGCTTTACCTCCCCCATCGGTGTCTCCCAGGATCACTATGCGATCGCCCTTAGAGTTCCTTACGGAGTTTCTATAATTCACTCCCTCCGCAACCCAAATACGGCCTTTAGCGTCAGTAGACATACAGGCGGGATTATAGAGATCGGGAGTGTTCGCCCAGAGACTGATTTCTAAATCCTCTGGCACAGAGAATAGACTCAAAGGCAATTTTTCTGCTCGAGGCAAGGCTTTTAATTCTTCCGCATGAAGCTGAATAAATGCCATATTAGCAAAAATAGCAGCGATCAAAAAGATCTTCAGATTTTTCATTATTCCTTCTCATCCTTCAGTTCTTTTATGCGGATATTTCGGTAAAGCACTTCGGCCCATTCAGCCTGGAGGCCGATAAAACCTTTCGTCAGAGGAACGAGTTTTCCCTCTTCCATTTTTTGAATATTCATAATTTCGTGAACAACCTTTCCGTTTAGCATAAAGGTCGCTTTCTTGTCTCCAAGGACACGAATTTCAATTTCATTCCATTGCCCTTTGGGCTTTTCTATGCCAAACTGAGTAAATACGCCTTTTCCACCTGTGTAGAGATCTCCATTGGGATCCCAGCCACTTTTTTTGCGTTTATACTGAGCTTGCACTTGGTCATTTTGGATCAAAATCAAGTCACCTGTATGGAAGCGGCGAGGTTTTCGCCCCTTCCAGTGCTCTTTGGATTTGCCAGTAACAGTGCCTGGTGTTTCGCCCACTTGCATTTCAATTGAATTTGGCCAAAGTTTTTTAAGGCTGCCGTGAGCATGAAAGAGAACGCCCGCATCTCGATCCCAATCTGTTCGTGGGCTAAATCGCTTTTCCAGCCATTTATATTCCAGTCGTAAAATATAATGGCTGTATTGCTTTGTAGTGATGAGACAACCAGGCACTTGCTCCGAACCATTCTTTTTACCGGCATAGGCATGAATGGCTTTTTCTTCCTTGTTCACGGAAAAAGCATCAGTTGCTCTGGTCGTCCCCCAACCGCTGAGGGTCTTTCCATCAAAGAGTGGAGTAAAGCCCTCTTCCGCAAAGCTTGGACTGATGAATACTACAACAACCAACAGCGCTATAAAACTGACACTGTGTTTATACTTCCATATATCTTTTTTTAACTTCATGATTCTTGTCCTTTTTAACTTATTTGATGGCTCCGCTTCCTAGAGAGAGCTACCATGCCACTAGATAAATCGTTTCTATTTATTTTGACTTCTAAAATTTTTTCTTACTTGTTCCCGACTTGCTCGTAAGCCTCATTCTCTGATCTCCCTGAGTCAAAGCCGGCCGCTTAAATCGAGGTTCTTTATTCACAGTTGGTTTATTTAATTTTGCAGGAAGCCGTTCATCTTCTGTGGAAACTTTAAACCACATGGACTTTAATTGTTCGAGTTTTTCAGGATACTGCGCAGCCAGGTTATGTTGCTCGGTGGGATCTTTACTCATATTATAGAGTTCCCAATTGGACAAGCCTTGACTGACGATTTTCCAATCTCCTAAACGATAGGCGCGATTGTTACCAAACATTTGATAGATCCCATCTTTACGAACCGCCTTCTGGCCCTTAAATGCAGGAACCATAGAGATGCCATTAATAGGCTCGATTTTCTGTCCTTCATATTGCTCTGGGTAGCTCGCTCCGCAGATATCTACAAGCGTCGGCATGATGTCCATGAGGTGAAAGGCATTTTGCTGGTCTACAGTTCCACCAGGCAATGATATTCCTTTTGGCCAGTGCACGATAAAGGGGGAAATAATTCCACCTTCATGCATATTTGTTTTAAATAAACGATAAGGGCTGTTACTGACAAAAGCCCAATCGACACCAACCGTCGTAAATGAATCTCCCTGTGATGTTGGATAGGAGCGTTCAAACAACTCACGTTCACGGGACATGGTAACTCTTTCTGCACCATTGTCGGAACAGAATAGAATGATCGTATTTTCATACTCGCCAAGATTTTTGAGTTGGGCAATTAACCTGCCAATGTTTTGGTCAAGGCGATCAATCATCCCGGCATAAGTCGCCATGAGAAGATCCTGATAATCTTGATCTTCTTTAGACAGTGCATTCCAATCGCGCAGCTTGATCTCTTTCGAAGATGAAGGAAGCAAATCGCTTCCAATGAGGCCAAGATTTTTCATTTTTTCGAGACGCTTTTCACGAGTAGCAAGCCAGCCATTGCTGTATGAGCCTCTGTATTTGTCTATGTCTTCCTGAGGAGCCTGCAGTGGATAATGCGGAGCATTGTAAGGTAGATAAAGAAGAAAAGGTTTCTTTTTGGCTTTTGCCTCTTTTATAAATGTGATGCCGAAATCGGTGATCAAGTCGGTTATGTACTTACCATTAGTATTATAACTCTCACCGTCTAACTGGAGATACTTTGAATTAAAATAATCTTTAATATACCCTGGTAAAAAACCGAAAAAACGATCGAAGCCTAAATCCTTGGGCTCAGGTTTGATATGCCATTTACCTGAGGCTGCCGTGTAGTAACCAGCATTACGCAAGACTTGAGCAATGGATACACCTCGCTCAATATTGCCGTTATGTAATTTAACAGTCCCATCCGATCCGGCATTACCCGCCTGATACGAATGTAAACCTGTAAGTAAGGTCACCCTTGATGAGTGACACTTACCCGTATTATAAAACTGGCGAAAACGCAAACCATTTTGTGCCAATGAATCGAGATTTGGAGTCTTAATTTCTCCGCCATAGCAAGCAAGATCAGAATAGCCCATATCATCGACCATAATCATAATAACATTAGGTCGCTCTTCAGCTAATCCTTGGCTGGCCATTCCAAATATACAGACGATGGTGGCACACACTACTTTTCTGATAACACGCACAAATAACTCCTTAAGTTTTTCATATCAACAGCACGTATGATCTACTTGCCTTGGTTTATGGATTGCCTGATAAGCTTTTGAGATGCTTTAGCAAGTCGTTTAGAAAATTCCTTGTAACCTTTGTCGGTATAATGCAAATCGTTGCTTACCTCAATGATTTCTGTCCCCTTATTCTTCACTCTTCGAGTCTGCAGGCCATCATTGAGATCATCGGTATTGACCCACGCACCATGAGGCAGAGTCTCTGCAATTTTGACCTGTAAGTCTCGTATCGCAATCCACGCATCTGATTTAACTTTATTTTGCTGCATCTTCTCATGCATGTGATAGTCACTCAATCGGCCAATCACCACGTTTATATCCTTGAGCTTTAAGTCAGCCTTAATTCGATCAAGTAATCGGAAGAAATTCTTTTGGTAGATTTCTGCAGGCATTGACTTATCTTTCTTCCAGTCTGGTTTCGGATTGAGGAGCACATCCGATTCGCCCTGCATCCAGATAAAAGTGACGCTGGTAATTTCTTTGTCTTTTATCGCTGCTTTGACGGATGACATCAATTTTGGGTAAACAGTTCCAGGACTCGTGATCTCATTACCATAGGCATCAATTGTCTTTTCCAGCCAGTATGCAATGGAAGAGCCAGCGGCAGCATGGCGAACAGCAATCACTGAACCCTGACCGAATTCTTTCTCTACCATTGGTTTGATTATATCACTCTCGCGAACCTTGCCATTCATATTTGATTGCCCGCTCAGTATGATGAGGTGTTTGGCTTGCTCTCCAGCTGTGACTAGTCCACTGGCTATGACAAAGAAAGTTAAAGCTAAATAGCGCATTGTTCTCATATATTGTTATTCCTTTTAATATGGTTTCGTCTCTTCTTTTTTGATGTTTTCTAACTGGAATTCAGATTCTACTTTGGATGAGTAGATGCTCTTGTGCCGCCGAAGGCAACTAAAATTTTATGTAAACAAAGCTGTCTTTTTGATGATACCCTATTGATCACAAACTATCCTTTTTTATTACGCATCTACTAAACTATTGTTCAGTCGGTAGCTAATCTCACAGCTATTTTTTTACTTTTATTATTTTTTTTAAAAGGATCTCACAGATTATTTTATCAAAAAAATATTGATTCTAAAAATGCTCGCATCTTGAGTTGTTTTGGGCAAAGTACATCAAGTCTACCACAAGCAACAGAGGATGGAGTTTTCAATTAAATTTCACCTGATTAAAGGCGTTCTGGACTATGATGAGACAGAACTTAAAGACAACTAATTAAGGGACTTAGCCAAATCCTTTCTAGGATCGTTATTTTGGTGTACTGATGTTATAATAGTCCAGCATTTCGGATGCACTAAAAGGTCGTTCAGAAATAAGCATTTCATCGATACTACCTTTAAACTGAAAGGACCTTTGTTTTCTAGGCTCAATGGGATGAGTCAAATTGCCAATTTCGAGAAAATCCATTTTTACCGGAGATTGATTCCTTAAAACACTCTCACTCACAGCTTGACCATTGAGATAATGAGTAACTACTTCCTCATTGAAGTCATAAGTTACCCCGAGACATAGCCATTCCCCAAGATATTTCGGTTCAATCAGCTTAGGCTTAGTCATAAAATTATGCCATTTTTGGCTACTGTTTACTTTGTCAACGTAAGCAATAGCTAAGCGAATTGCTCCCCTATCGGTAATGTGCCAACGCATTGCATGAAAGTCACCTTCTTTAACTTTTTCGACCCTCTTTTCTTTGATTGAAGCATTTTGAGTCCAACGGGACTGACCTTCAAATGTCATAAGAGCCTGGTTTAGATTTAATTGATCTATTTTAACCCAGGATAATAAGGTAAAGTTTTTGCGAGTGTGAGGAAGACGAACCATGAAGCGATCATAAAATTTTGAAAAATGAACAGCGCCGTTTTCTTGCCAGCGACCCAAAGCTTTAGTTACCCCAAAAGGATATACTGCTTGAATAGATTTACCCGAAATATCACTTTTAATCAGTCGCATAGGCTTATTCGTTTTGGCCAGATGAAAAAGAGTATCGGGGTCTGTTTTAATTCTTTCATTTTGGGACAACCAAACCTGATACTTATGCTGCGTATTCTTCTCACGTAAATTTTCAAATTCTTGAATGGTAAAGGTCAAAGACCCATTGTTTGGCGAATTAGAAATGACGCCATTACTGACTTCAATAGCATTATCCGTTAGAATACTGGTATATTGCTTAGAACTAACCGGCTTCACTTTCACTTCTCCATCAAGGACTAGCATCCTGGTGTTGTCGAGGCTTGCGTCGACTTGAAATGATGTGCCTATATCGAGGATTTCAGCCTCTTTAGTCCTAACTATAAAACCTTTTCCAAATTCATTTACCTGGCAGCTAATTTTCCCTTTTTCTAAAAAGATTTCCTTGTTGCCAAGAATCTTTATTTTAGTTCCAGCACTCATGGTTAAAGTGACCCCCGACATGAAATCAAGCAGAGCTTTTCCTTTTAGAAGATGAAGCCCTTCTCGCTTGAGAATCTTTAAATGGTTAAATTTCGGGTCGGACCATTGTGCTTCTGAACTGGATGTGATGACGGCCATCACATCGCTGATATTCATCATTGCTTCAGAGTTGAGGTTCTGCGGAACGGAAAGATCTAAACTGGGCTTATCAGCAACAACAGGTATCTGCTCCGAAGGCAGAGAGGCTCCAGGGCGGAAAATAATAAAGCCAATAATTAACATAGCTGCAACCAGCATGCTTAATTGAATGATCTTTTTTTGTTTACCTTCTTTCTCTAAAGCCTTGAAAATATTTTCATCAAAATTGCTTTGACCATTAACGGGTGAATTTAGTAATTCCTCCAACAAGGCAAAACGTGGTTCACTGTCAGTAACGGCTTTTATTTTACCCAGCATGACGACTTCATCGGCAAATGCAGCGCGAAATTCAAGATCATTTTGCAAGCGCTCTAAAAGGCGATCCATATCTTCGTGTTCTTCTTCAGAGAGCCAGATTTTTATAAGTAGTTTTAAGTCATCTTTCATTGAGAAATCTCATTTTTCACACAATTACGCAGCAAACCATTGGCGCGGTACTGCAGGTTGTAGATAGCACCAGGAGTAGAGTTCATTTCTTCTGCCAAAACCTGCGCTTTTGTACCATTGAGTCCGGATTTGACAACAAGTCGCATATTTTGAGGTAATTTGGAAATACATTCCAACAAAGCTTTTATACTGTCGTCTGTTTCTAGTTTAAATTTCTCATCGAGTTCTGGAGAAATTATTTCGACGACTTTCTCTTTAAAGTTAGTCATTAGATGACCGCGTCTTTTAGTGGCACGCATATAGTTAGTTAATTTAAAATGAGCAATACCGCGAATCCAACTGCCAAAATCTTTAGAAGTATCAAATTCAGAAAGTTTTTTATAAGCTGTTATAAAAGTTTCCTGGATTAGATCATCGATGTCACTGTGATTGAAAAGTATACTGGCGACATAGGACCTAACCATGAGTTTATAGTGATCGACAATCACCCAATAGTCATCGCGATCGCCTCTAATAACCTGCTTTATAGCTGTTTCTATATCTTTATTCATAATTTACCTTTACTGACTTATTGTCCTCTGACAAGAAGATCTCACAGGTTTTATAGATGAAAATTATAAATAATAACAGAAACCTAGTTGAAGTCATTTTTCGCTGGACTCTGTACAGACCTGCTCACAAGACGAAGCTCTTAAGCGCCTTCAAAATGTATATATTCTTCAAAAACCATCTATGATTTAAAGAGTGAATAATTAGATGGAAGGATCTACTTAACCCTTCCCCCTAAACATGTGTAGCTACAGTAAGTAGTGCTTCAATATTTCTGAGTAAAGATCACCAACGCGATAGGAGTCCTCTTGAGTTTCCTTCAAAATTAAATCGAGCTTAACTTCGTCCTGAACACCAGGCTCACGACCGGTCATATAACTAATGAGTTTTTTGGCAAAAGCCCGAGCCATAGGTTTAGAATAATCTTTCAGGTAGTCCTTTAATTGACTGACGTCAGAAAGTTTTTGATCATTAATTTTCACCGTGTCAGCAACATAGTGATTATTATATTTACCGACTGAATCATACTTATCCATGAGAATCGCTAAGGAATCCAAGCGCTTGTGACAGGAATTACATGCCGGATTTTGTGCGTGAACCTCCAAGCGTTCACGCAAGGTCTTGGCCCCTGCACTCTCTTCAAAGTCTTTCACATCCACACTCGGGGGCGAAGGCAGTGGCGAATCAAGGATATTTTCAGATATCCAGGCAGCGCGTTTAATCGGCAAGGGGTCCACTCCATTACCAGTGGCTGTAAGGAAAGCCCCCATACTTAAGACTCCGCCTCGACCGGCTTTTTTGGCCTCCACTTTAGTGAAAGAACCACCATCTGATAAATCACCTGTATAAAGGCCATAAAAATCCATCAGGCTCTTATCCATGAAACTGTAATCCGCCTGAACTAAATCGAGAATGGGACGGTTTTCTCGAAACATATTTAACAGGAAAAACTCTGCTTCCTGACGCTGACGCCGCTCAATTTCATTCTTGTAGTAAGTCTTAAACTTACCTTCATCAGGACGGTTATTATTGATCTCACCTAACTTTAACCATTGATAGGTAAAGGCATTGGAAAAGCGCCTAAAGTTGTCATGCTCAATTATCCATTTAGCAAGCCCCTTGTAATCTTTTTTCCTAATCACAGTTTTATATTTTTCTGCGAACTCCGCACTTGGTGGTGACTTATGCGTCATATATGAGGCATAGCGAATTTTATCTTCAATTGTTTTTGCCATAGAATCTAAAATCAGGAATCGCGGAGACATAAAAAAGGCGATCATGGCATTGCGGTAGGCATCCTCCATTTTTATTTTTTGTCGACATAGATCCCTGAACATGTAAGTGTAAATCACACTTAATTTCATGCCGTTAAAGCTATGAAGGTACTTAAATTTCTCACGAACTTCAGTATCATTAATTCTCGTCTCTTCATCGAATGAAAGAGGATTTAAAACGACATCAAAAGGCCCCTCAATTTTCTGATTGGTGATATTAATCTGAGGAAAATCATATTTTTTCATATCCATTTCCCGTCTTGCAGCTTCAATTTCCTTCATTCCTGTTTCTTCACCGTGCCTATGGTGGGCAATCATGTTGGCCAAACGATTTCGCCCAATTAATTGTTTTGCATCCAGAGCAAAAGCCACACCTGAGCGACGCTTGACTTCAAATTCAATTCCATATTCTCCATCGGAGGGAATATCAATTGTTTCCAGGTGCTTAAGTTTTGCAAAAGGATCAGCTGTACCTGGAGGCTCTAAATAGAATCGTACAGGCATGTTGAGTATGGGATTTTCTTCAAACAGTTTTTCGTAGTGAGCAACTATCTCCGGGCCATACTTTTCTTCTGTAATCTTGCTCATGGACATATTTTCACGGGTAGCTGTGAAAGTCAGCCGATATTTACCTGGCGGTAAAGATCGAGCGGCCAAGGTTTTGTCAACTAATGCATTATTATTTCCATCTAGATAACGGTCCTGCTTACTTACTTTCTTTTCTGAAAGATCTTTAAAATTCAATGAACAGTACCATTTGGGATCATATTGGGGCCAGCGCACGTGGGTTTCGGTATCAAAGTTTCTCACGTGAAAAAGCGTACTCGGAAATTTAACTGTTTGATTTAAAGGGTCGACTTGCGGGCGCAGGCCTATAAAACTTTGCAGCATGTCATAAAGAATCATATAATAACGACTGATATACTGGGGGCTCAAAATCTTTCGTTGATGTGTGTAAAAACTCTGCTCTGAGTAAAACTTATGTATGTCTTCCACAGGATTGTACTGCGAGTAATCGACATCAAGTAAATCACCAAGGGTGTTTTGGATTTCATAGGGAGTCATAACCCGAGTAGTCACCCCCTCTTTCAAGTCCTCGAACATCACTTTAATTGAGCTTAAGAGCAAGTCCTGCTCCTCATTTTCGAGTGGGACAGAATCGGGCTCATCTTCAACCGGTGGAGGCATTTCACCTTTATCGATACTACGATAGATCTTTGCCCAGTACTTTGAATTCAATGACTTAGAGGCCATCAAGCGAGCAATATTAAAATCACCTTCAACTTCTTTTCCTTCAGCACCGTGACAGGACACACATTTATTCGTAAGCACTTCATTAAAACTCAAATGACTTAACTCACCCGTAAAAAGGTTTTCTTCCTGGGGTTGATAAAAGTTAGGTTCTTCTTCGAGTTCTTCTTCGGGCTCTTCTTCCTTCACCTCCTCAACAATAACTTGAGCTTTTTCAATGACCGGCTTAGGCTTTTCTTTTTTCACCTCAGGTTTTGGCTGATTTTTCTTCGCTAAATCTGCTTGCTGCTGTTTAACATAAGCAATGATATCTTTGGAGAAAAAGGCTCCTGTACCGATAAGCAGGATCAATACCAACGCCCCCACTGGGAAAGATTTCTTGTTCACAGTCCGGGGTACTTTTGTAGGAGCTTTGAGCTTTTTCTTCGATTTGATTTTTGTTGGACTCCCTTGACGAGCAGAAGACTCTTCTGAACTCCGCTTGACCGCATTGAGTTTTGGTTTTTTATCCCGATCAATAGAACCCTCAACTTTTGTCATCTTTTCTCGCTCACCAATTGAGTCACCTTTTGTTTTTTCGCTTGACTCATTGCTTGCCGAAATCTTCACTTTATTTTTTGCTGCGGCAATTTGTTCTTCTGCTGAACTCGATTGAGATTTTGCCCCAAATTTCGACTCCAGTGGACGAGCATTCAACTTGGGTAAATCTTCAAGTTCAGTCTTGTCTTGAACAGGTTCAACAATACTTTGTACCTCTTGGGCGCCCTGCTCAACAGGAACTTGCTCTAAGGGAGCTTGTTCTGCAATTTTACTTTGAGCTTCCTGCTCAGCTATAAATTCACGCTCGAGTTCACGTCCCACTTGCAGAATAGCTTCTACTTCCAACATTGCGTCCGCAAGCAATTTCTGAGCTTCATCTGAAGGAATCTCTCCATTGGCGGTCTTCTCCTCCAGAACTTCAAGTTCAGCTAATTTTTCGCGAAGTTTTTCTTTGAGCTCAGGGCTCATCATTGGTACAGAGTTAGCCTCTTCAGGCATGGATTCATTGTCACTCATTTGACACCCCTAAGCTTTGAAGAGTTCAGGAATAGCCTGTTTACTGTTGCTGAAAGTAGCTTTTTCAAGCCCACTCTGCCTAAGTATACTGGTGAATAAATCACTGCTTGAATAGATATGCTCTTCACCTTTTAAGCAGGCAATAGACTCTTTATGAGCAAAACCACCCCCGAACAAAAAGGCCGGAGCTTTTTTATTTGTGTGTTTAGATGCATCGGCAAAACCACTGTGAAACAGTACAATGGTGTCGTCATACAAGCCACCCTCTTTTAATTTGTGGAGAAAGTTTTTAAGTCCCGTAAGCACACCTGTGTCAATAGTTTCCAAACCATAAATTCGCTCCGGATAACCTCCATGATGAGTATTGCCGTGGTGATCAAGTTCAACTCCAGGCAGGCCGGCATTTAAGCCCCCTGCTCCAAATTCAACTAAGGCAATTTTCGTCTGCTGTTTCTCAAGTGCATCGTAGATCAAATTAAAATTATTATGGCACGAAGGGATCGGCTGCTTTTGTTCATTTTCACCAAATATCTTCTTTAGATAAGGCTTTGTAACCTTTAGCCACTTTTCACGTTCATCTAAAACTGCCAGCTGATAATCCAAAGAAGCCCTCATATCTTCTTCCTGTATGTTACCTCGCCAGTAACGACGCAGATTTCGCGCTAGAGTTGAAAGAATATCGCGTTCACGTCGAATATGTGCTTTTTCCAACTTGGTATCAGTGCGGGCAAACAGAGTCTCATAAAGTTCATTAGCCCCTTCAATAGGCAAAATGGGTTGTTCAAACTTATTCCAGGACATATTTGAACCGCGGTTGATACGGTTATAGATGTATTTATGACGGGTTTCCTGAATCGAACCATCGGCTAAAACCTGATCGAGACTGATCATTTTTTTATCAGGGAAATGTTGGCGATCTTCATAGGGAATGGTTGTAAAAGTTCCGCGCTGAACTTCATGACTGGCCCTGATACCTTTCTCTGATATACCATCAAAATATGTCATTTGACCTTTAAATTCAGAAAAAATTTCGGTCATGTACTTACAGCCAGCTCCATTATCCTGGAAATTTGGCGCATAAAGACCTAAATCAAGACTCACGAGAACAACATTTTTCTTTAATTTTACGCGAGGTTCAACTTTAGTCCGCGCTGCTGAAAGCTGACTTAACGGAAGCGTCAATCCTGCTGCACTTGATGCCAGAAAAGATCTGCGATTCATCATATTAAAATCTCCAAAAATTGTTGTTTATTGATTCATACAATTGTATGAGAAGGTTCAGATCTTACAAAAAATTAAATATTCCACCCTAATTAAAATCTCTATAAAGCCAAACCTTTTGGCGGGATACTACCTTCGTGTTTGGATTTCACTAGCTTTATATCACTCAATCGAATCTCACCCTTATACCCCCCCAGCATAACTTGAAAAAAAGATTTGAGGTTAGAGGATTTTTTCTTCGTTACCTTGAAACAAAACCTGTAAACTTTTTCATTCTCTTGAGGAGAAATCCTAACATGCAAGCCCCTAGGATGAACAACAGCCCCACTACCCATTTCGCCCTTTCCAACATAGAGAATCGAGAGATTTCCCTCTCCTTTTGCTTTTATTGAAATTTGCAGTTCGTAGATCTGGCCTACTTCTAATTCTTTTTCTGTACTAAGTGTGAGATAATGTGGCTCCGCTGTGTGTTTTGTGCCCAGAGAAACAGAATTTTTTCCATACTTAACTCCAACATAATTAAACTCACTTTTTTTAGCCAAACGCCAATCTCTTTTGACATCAAACTTTCTAAAAAGATCATCAGCCTGAAGTGAACTTATAAAACACAAAAGAAAAATAAACCTAAACATAAAAAACCTTCTATTAAAACTTAATTAAAGACAAAAAATGACATATTTAATCACATAAAAAATAAATATACCATTGAAAAATAAGAGATAAATCTATAAGTGTCAATTCATGTCATTAACAAAAACAGCCAAATATATTGGATTATGTTTCATCTTGATTAATTTTCTTCTTTGGCCTTCTGTTCGTGAATTTTTTGCAGCATTGGCGAACAGACAAACCACACAAGAGTTGCTGCAAACATGAGATCTTTGAGAGCAGAAAATGAGATCACATCAAAGAGGTATAGAAATGCAGGCAGAATGGTCATAACAAGGGCTAATCGACCAAGGATAGTTAAAGCTGTTTTCATTAAGCGACCTCTTCTTGAGTTTTCTTACTCAATAACAAGTACAGTAAGCCACAGCCCAACCAGCACGGCAAAGGACAATACCAGGCTGACACACCTTTAAATTGTATAAAGTAAACAGCTATACCTACAGGTATTAACCAACTAAATAGTACTGCCATATTAAAGGACGAAGCAGGACTGGAGGCATGAAACTTTTCTACATCACCCTTCTGCCTGTAATACCAATCAAAAAACAGAATCCCGCCCATTGGCGCTAAAATCGTGCCGTAGAGGCCAACAAAACCAAGCAACTTCCAGGCAAAAGCTGGAAAAACACCTGCGATAGTTGCAATTATGCCTGCTGCAAAAGTCACCTTAAAGCGGGAGGCCTTGGGAACTATGGCCTGAAAGGCCAAACCAGCACGATATATTGTCGGATTAGCCGTTGTCCACCCCGCTACAATAACACAGAGTATTCCCGCTATCCCCACAACATTATTGGCCATTGGACCTGGAACTGGATTAGTATCTTGAGTTAATTTTATTTGAACAGCCAACATAAGGGCTGCAGCTATCCAGGCCATAAAATGACCGACGTACATCCCTGCTGAAGATGCCCAACCATAAGAAACTTTTTTTGCAAAACGAAAAACGGAAAGGTCAGCCATCCCAACATGCATAGCCGCATTACAGAACCAGGCAAAAAACATCACACTCCAAAAACCCATTGTGCTTTTCCCGTCCCCTTTTTGAGCAACGAGTATGGACTCCGTCCAGACCGACTCAAGTCCTCCCCAGTTATTGACACCAAGCTGCTTGAGCGCAACCACTCCACACGCCAAAAAGACCAATACCATCCAAGGTGCTGCGACATTGGCAAATTTTGAGACCGTTTCATAGCCCAATGCTGCAACAAAGGCTATCACCAAGCCAACAGCTACAACTAGTACAACAAAGAGTAAACTATTGGGATAGACATCTGAAAAACCGGGCATTTCTATATTGAAGGGTATACCCACAGCTGTAGCCGATACCGTAATCATTGCACCCGCAAGGAAACAAAAAAGCACGCCATTAGCGAGATTGTAAAACTTTACCAAGCCACCGCCGGCAATCTTTTCCAGGTGATAATAAAGTGTGTATCGTACTTGTACTGCTATAGGAGCACAAAGGTAACGCCAGCTTAAAACCGCAAGTAAATTACCAATGAGTAGACCCCAAAAAATATTCTGTAGGCTCACGCCATTAAGCAGAAAAAGAGGTCCAATCATAAACTCAGTGCCGGCTGCGTGCTCACCAGCGTACATACCCCAGAATTTATTGGCTCCCTTGAGAGATTTATCTGACACCGGCTCGCGTTCAAACTCGCCCATTTGTGTATTTTTTTCTTCCGACATGTATTCTCCTACTAAAAATTCTTTGAGCGTTAATTGCGCAAAGAAAAATTTCTAAATCAATTAAAGACTTGCTCTATTTTTATGAATTGCTTTAAAAGCTCGCAATTTGCTCGCGCTTGATCAAATCAAGGGCATAAGCTTGAATTGCTGCATTGCCCAGGGAAGTGGCCTCAAATGCCCCCGTTCTTACCGGGCAATCACATAGTGCTTGAGTGAGTTCAACGAGCAATTGATTTCGTCCGCCTCCACCGAGAATTGTTACAGCCTGAGCTTTTTGACCGGAAACTTTCTCAATCTCTCGCAGGGTATTTGCATAAGCATGCGCTAAGCCCTGCATGACTGCACGACTAACAGAGCCAGGATCATCAGGCAAATTCACTTGGCGATCAGCAAACCATTTCACAACACGGTCAGCAAAAGGGTCTTCACTTGTATGCTGATTAAAAAATACTGGATCATCTACATCCAATACTAAATCTACATCATTTGCGGACCTTGCAAGTTCTACAATTTCTGGATAATCCAAATGAGCGCTCTGCTCTTCATTCCAGGTTCTGCGACAGTTTTGAAGAACCCAAAGACCCATAATGTTTTTTAACGGACGACTACGTCCATCCCAGGCAAGCTCATTACTAAGTAAGGCTTTTTTTGCTTCTTGACTCATCAGAGGGCCATCGGAAATCATGCCCATTAGACTCCAGGTTCCTGAAGAAATAAAAACTTGGCCATCTCCTTCTGGAGTTAAGGCAGCTGCAGATGCGGTATCATGTGAGGCACAGGTTAATACTTTTACATCTGTGCTCAAACCAGTAATTTTTGCGACTTCCCCAGAAACGTTTCCTAAGATTTCTCCACTCTTTGTAAGCGGCTTATCAAAAATAGAAAGACCACCGAGTCCAAGCTTTTCAATAAGTTCATGATCCCAGCCGTGACCGGAGGGAGAAGCTATGCCAGTTGAACTGGCATTAGTCCATTCGTTAGATGCCATACCACATGTTTTCCAAGCCAGAAAATCGGGAATCATAAGCATCCAATCTGCTTTTTTTAAAGTCTCAGGACGAGCTTCATTTAAAGCTATTAATTGAAAGACTGTATTAAAAGGTAAATTGCGGATACCGGTTCTCTGCCAAATAAAGTCTTTACCATAGGCCTGTTCAATCTTCTCAGGCAGGCCATCCGTCCTAGGGTCGCGATAACACACCGCCTCTTCAATAATATTTCCATCTTTATCTATGAGAGCAAAATCCACTGCCCAGGTATCGAAAGATATACTTTTTATTAAATCTCCATACTTATCGGCAGCTGTTTTAAAACCTTTGAGAATCCCGGCCCACAAACTCTCCATATCCCATCTCAAGTGCCCATTTTTTTCTTTGGGTTTATTTAAGAAACGGCTCATCTCCACAAGATGAATACCATCAGAAATTTCACCCGCCATCACACGGCCACTTTCAGCGCCTAAATCAACTGCTAATACTACTGCTTTCATAGATTATACCTTCATACAAAGTTAAAAGTCTGAGCACTCCAAAACGACTTAACTAGAGGGAGTCTACTCATAAACACAAAACAGCTTAGAGTGCTCAGACATATTTGAAAGTAAACATATTAAGATATTTTTTCAATGTATTTCAAACTCAATATCTTAACTTTTTGTTGATTTCAATCATTTTTATTAAAATAAAGTTTGAAATAAACAAATTTTAATCTTATAGTTTATTGTTTTAAAGAAACTTTATGTACGTTTCAATTGCAAATAATTAACTCATTAAGGAGTCCCCCTATAATGAAATTAAACCTCGATCGACTTAACGACGTGAACAACAAGTCAATGGACCTGCACAAGGCCGAACTCGACCTCCTCAGTCAAAAACTGGATAAAAAATGCATTAATGCAGAAGAAGTTATCAAAGACATTTCCACTCTTCAGGTGGCGACTCCTTCATGGGCCCTTGGAACTGGCGCTACCCGTTTCGGACGTTTTCCTGGTGGAGGCGAACCCGCCACACTCGAAGAAAAAGTTGGCGATGTGGGCATTCTTAAACAACTCTCAGGTCAAACTTCATCTATTTCACTTCATATTCCTTGGGATATTCCGGAAAATGCTGAAGATATCAAAGACCTGGCTTCCAGCTATGGCCTAACTTTCGACAGCATGAATTCTAACACTTTTATGGACGATCCTCGCGGAGCGAATACTCCAAATGGACTTTCCTATAAATATGGTTCCATGTGTAATACCATCGAAGGTGTTCGCGATCAGGCGATCCAACACAATATTGATGTTATCGAATATGGTAAAAGACTTGGCTCTAATTCCTTAACTGTATGGCTAGCTGATGGTTCCAATTACCCAGGCCAGGCCAACTTCCGTCGCCAGTTCGAAAATGTTCAGGACTGTCTCCAGAAGATTTACAAAGAGATGCCTGAAGACTGGTTCATGTTCACAGAGCATAAACCTTTCGAACCAAACTTCTATTCCACTGTTAATGCAGATTGGGGCTCTAACCTCCTCCTCGCAAAAGGAACCGGTGAGCGTTGCATGTGCTTAGTTGACCTTGGCCATCACCTTCCAAATACCAATATCGAACAAGTCGTTTCTCGGGTGATTATGGAAAAGCGCCTCGCAGGTTTCCACTTCAATGATTCAAAATACAGTGACGATGACCTGACAGTTGGTTCATTAAAGCCTTATCAACTATTCCTCATCTTCAATGAACTCGTAGAGTACCTAAAAGGCGATGAAAAACAGGAAAATGAACTCGCTTGGATGATCGATGCTTCTCATAATACAAAAGATCCAATGGAAGACCTCTTACAATCTTTCGATGCTATTGCCCTAGCCTACGGCCAGGCTCTGACGATTCCAAGAACAGCTCTCAATGAAGCACAATTGAATAATGATGTAGCCGGTGGCCAGGAAATTCTTCAGGATGCCTACAGAACAGACGTTCGACCGCTCGTTCGCGAGGCTCGCATGCGCCAAGGAGCTGCCTATGATCCAGTGGCAGCATACAGAGCACTTCAGGTTCGCAAACAACTTATCGATGCACGCGGAACTCGCGTAGCAGTAACTGGACTTTAATTCTTCTCAAAAAAGGAAAACTAAAATGTCAAAAGAATATAAACACGTAAAATATCTATGGGACGACGCAAAAGCGGCATCAATGGATGAAGTGGAACAGCTCATCTACCGTTCCAACATCCTCGGTGACGACCAGCGTATCACCAATACCGGTGGCGGTAATACTTCCGCTAAAATCATGGAAAAAGACCCTGTTTCAGGTGAAGAAGTGGAAGTTCTCTGGGTGAAAGGCTCAGGCGGTGACCTCAGAACAAGCAAAAAAGAAAACTTCGCTTCTCTCTATCAAGAAAAGCTCATTTCACTTCAGCCTATCTATACGAACCACCCTGAATCTGGGGCAAAAACCCCTATCGAAGATCACATGGTTGGCATGTACCCACACTGTACATTCAACAATAACCCACGCGCCTCTTCAATCGATACACCTCTTCACTCTTTCATTCCCTTCAAGCACGTTGACCACATGCACCCCAACTCGGTAATTGCTGTAGCTGCATGTAAAAACAGTGAAGCTCTTACCAAAGAAATTTTTGGTGACGATATTATCTGGACTCCCTGGCAGCGTCCGGGCTTTGACCTAGGTCTGCAACTCCAGGAAATTTGCGAAAAGCACCCCAATGCCCAAGGCGTTCTCCTTGCAGGTCACGGCATCATTAACTGGGCTGACGATAATAAAGAATGTTACGATCTATCTCTGGATTTAATCGAAAAAGCAGCTGAATTCATTGAATCAAAAGACAAAGGTGAAATGACTTTTGGTGGTGCTAAATACAAGTCACTCAACGCTAAAAAAAGAGATGATGTACTGGCCCAAATCTTACCCTCTCTTCGCGGTCTCGTTTCCACTGAAAAGAAAATGATTGGCACTGTTCACTCAGACGAAACAATCTTGCGTTTTGTAAACTCAAATGATGCCGAACGCCTTTCTAAACTTGGGACTTCCTGCCCGGATCACTTCCTGCGCACTAAGATTCAGCCACTCTTTGTCGATTGGGATCCCGCTTCCGGCGACGTTGAAGAACTCAAACGCCTCCTTGCTGAAGGTGTGGAAGCTTACAAAGCTGACTACCAAAAATACTACGAGGCCTGTAAGCGCGATAATTCTCCTGCTATTCGTCCATCCAACCCATCCATTTGCCTTATTCCAGGCATTGGCATGGTCGCCTGGGGCAAAAATAAATCTGAAAGTCGCGTAACTGCGGAATTCTACAACTGTGCTCTTGAAGTTATGCGTGGTGCAGAAGCCATGGATGAATACGTAGCTCTTCCACAGCAGGAAGCTTTCGATATCGAATACTGGCTCTTGGAAGAAGCTAAACTTCAGCGTATGCCCGCTGAAAAAGAATTCGCTCGCAATGTTGTAGTTGTGGTAGGTGCTGGCTCAGGTATTGGTAAATCTACTGCTCATCGCGTAGCACAAGAAGGCGCACACGTTGTTTGTGTTGATCTCAACGCTGATGCTGCCCAGGAAACGGCTAATGAACTCATCGCTAAGTACGGCGTTGGTATTGGCGTTGCAGGCACTGGCCTTTCTAACTGTGGTCCTGCCATAGCCCTTGCTGGTAATATCACTTCCCGCGAAAGTGTTCAGGCAATGTACAAGGATATTATTCTGGCTTATGGTGGCATCGATAATGTTATTGTAACAGCAGGTATCTTCGTACCATCCGACACGGCTGGTTACATCCCAGATGAAAAATGGGGGCTCACTTTCGACATCAACGTCAAAGGCCTCTTCATGGTTGCTGATGAAGGTAACAAGATTTGGAAGCAACAGGGACTCAAAGGTTCACTCGTTCTCACCACAAGTGTGAACGCAGCAGTAGCGAAACGTGGTTCACTTGCTTACGACACGTCCAAAGCCGCGGCGAACCATCTCATTCGCGAACTCGCAGTCGATATGGCGCCACTCGTACGTGTTAATGGTTTAGCACCTGCGACAGTCGTAAAAGGTTCATCAATGTTCCCACGTGAGCGCGTTATAGGTTCACTTGCCAAGTACAAACTTGAGTATAGTGAAGACTGGGAAACTGAGAAACTTCGCAATACTCTCGCTGAGTTCTATGCAGAGCGTACCCTCACTCAGGAGCCTATTACTCCAGAAGATCAGGCTGAATGCGCCTACGTTCTTGCAAGTAGCATGCTCAGCAAGAGCACAGGTCAAGTGATCTCTGTAGACGGCGGTTTACACGAGGCCTTCTTGAGATAAAAAAAGATTCAAATCACCCTCTTCCAAACAGAGGGTGATTTTTTTAAGACTCTAAGTATTTTAGCAAAAAAAGGAACCCTAAATGTCAGTGACTGCCGACTTACGCCATAAAAACATTATTGATTTTTTAAAACTCAATGGAGAATCAAAAGTCATTGATCTCGCCAATGAGTTTCACGTTACAGAAGAAACAATTCGGCGTGATCTTGGTAAGTTGGAAAATGATGGCAAGCTTATCCGCAAACATGGCGGTGCCATCCTGCAGGATCAAAACTTTTTAGTTGAACAGAGTTTTGAACAGCGACAAATACAAAACATTAAAGAAAAAACCAGTATTGCAGAACACGCAATAAAGCTGATCTCTGAAGGTGAAACCATCTTTATGGATGGCAGTACAACCACTTGGCAAATGTCAAAAATCCTTCCCGATATTAAAGTTACTGTGATCACTGATTCCTTAAGAGTTTTCGTAAACCTGGCAAATCATAAAAATATTACTCTCATTTCAATTGGCGGCACATTGTGGCCCAGTACCCAAACTCTTGTGGGACCAACGGCTATCAGTACCATACAGAATTACTTTGTCGATAAATACTTCTTTTCCTGCCAAGGGATTGAAAAAGACTGGGGAATTAGTGATAATAACAACGACGTAGCGTCAGTTAAGAGTGCGATGATCGCAAATTCTGATAAGAAAATCCTCCTAGTCGATCACAGTAAGCTGCAAAAGAAATCTTTGGTCCGCTTTGCCGTTCTCGACCAAATCGATCAGCTCATCACTGACAGCAAGTGCCCAAAAAACATCATTAAAAGTTTTCAAAGCCAAATAAATACCATCACAGCTGTGTAAATTTACTCCCGTTCAATTGTCAGTAGCGCACTGTCTATGAGTTTTAGGGCGGTGGTAATGCTGCCATCTGGGTAGTAGGCTTGCCAGCTCTCATCCAGCTCATCGTATTTTGAATAGCCCATGAGTTCAAAAACCTGAAAGGCTGTGGGGTATTTGTTATCAATCTCCACTCTGTAAATGAGACTGGGTTGATCTTTGTAAGATTCATTGCCATCACCGGGCTGATTAACTTCTATCACCAGGTAAAAGGGCTCCTCATTTCTTTCGGGTAAAATATAATCCCGTGGGTCAAAGGAGCTATTGGGCGTCGCTCCGCTGACAGATAAGAGTTCTCCATCGTTTTCTTCGGCTTCTTTTTTGGCTTTCTCGTATTCCTCAACTTTCCAGGTCCAAAAAGGCAGGCCGTCAGTATTTTGCGTACTGTGCAAAGTTTTGATGTGATAATAAGACTGGTTCTGTAACCAGATAGCCATTTGAGGAGGTTTCTGAGTTTGATAACCCTTTCCTGCTCGCAGGTCTAACTTAAGTTTAAACTTCGGCGTTGGCGTATAATGATAAATCATGCCCTGATCATTCATGACAAAACGATCTTGGGCAGCCCCTAGATTGTTGCTTAATCCCAAGACCGATTGAACTGGCTTGGGTTGCCAAATAAAGAGCACGGTCAAACTCGCGGTAATACTCAAAGTCAACAACAAATTCTTGGGATGAAAGCTTTTTTTCAAACCTTTAAAATTATGCTTAACATGCAAATAAATGAGTAAAATGAAGAAAAATCCCATAAGAGAATGCAGACCTGTGGTTTTAATAGAAAAGGGTCTGAAATAAGCCAATAAGCCCGAAATAACCAGCACTAAAAAAGTGCTGGCTACCAGGAGATTTACGAGTTGTTTTTGCTTTTTCAAATCTTCTCTTTAACAGGTGTTATTTCAAGACCATCCACAATCACAAAACCTTGGGTTCCGCCATTTGTGATAAGAACTTTGGCTTCGTCCTGTATATCAAACTCACCTAAAACGAAACCACCATCATCGCTCACCTGTTGATTAACTGTCACATTATAAACCTGATCACCAATATTTAGCTTCACAGGAACATTGTTAGCGCGAGTCTCGTGAGTACTATAAAAGAGTTTTATGGCATACTTACCTGGCTTCTCAACTTTCACATTAAATGTCAAAGAGTTTTCGCCCTTAGATTTGTTATCATCATGTAAATAACTAGAGCCAATCGCAGGTGTATAACTGCTTCCCTTAGCCCAGCTTCCAACTGCTTGAGCTGCCGCTGCATCGACCAAAATCTTTCCACCTTTCATGGTTTGAGCTTCATTAGTCTTCGGTTTAGCATCCTGAAGTTCACCGATGACAATGGCATTATGCTTTTTGAGTTCAGTTCGGATTTCAGCTAAATCAACATCACCGGGAGTGATACCTTTTTTGGCTGCAAGTACGGCTGTTACAGCAGTCGCCTGTCCCATAGCCATACAACTTGCTTGAACACGCGCAGCCGAATTGGCTAAACGATCACTGGAAACACAACGTCCAGCCACCATGAAGTTTTTCGATCCTTTAGGGATGAGGCAGCTTCTTGGGATAGTTGGATAAGTACCCGGTTTTAACTTCTTAGGTTTCACACCACCCTTTTCATGTAAATCAATAGGGTAAAAAGAGTAGCAGAGAGAATCCTTAAACACTCGTCCACTTGTATAATCATTTACCGTTAGCACTCGCTCACCTTTGATGCGGTAAGTTTCTCTGCTAGCTGTTTCGGTCATCATGCGATCAATGCTCGCTTTTTCACATCCAGGGATCGTTTTAAGAAATTTAAGCATTCGCAAAATTGACTTTCGACCCGAAAGATTTGTCTGAGTTTGTGTTGCTGCTGTAGATGAATCCGCTCCGTAAACGTGATTTACATTGCCTCTGGTACTACCGATCGGTTGCATAGGATTGCCACCCCAAGTATCGCCTGGCTGTAGTCGGCCATCCTTGATGGCCTCATCATACATCTGCTGAATTTTCTTTCTATTTTTATTAACCACAGCGTGATTAAAACCTTTGTAGATAACAACGTGAGTTCCAGGCTGGCGAGTTTCTTCTCGCATGCGTTCCATTCCTAACATACCTGCAACAGTAGCTCCTCCAGTACAATCGATGATTTGCTTACAGCGCAACTGGTAACTAACTCCTTGACCAACAACATCAACTAGCCAGCCATCAGCTGTATCAGTCACTTTTTCGGGAAATTGATAATAAGCCAGTGAAACGCCTGCATCGAGACAAGCCTCTTCAGCTAAGAGAGAATAAAGCTGACCATTGATATCAACGTGATAATACACATGACCTTTATTGGCTACAGAGAAATCCTGAAGTGGCTTACAATCTATTTCGCGAGTTTTTTTTGCCAGTTCCCAGCCAATACCTGAAATAAGTTGTTTACCCCAGGCATGAAACAAACCAGGAAAACAAACTCCACCAGTTGTGGTTGTCCCCCCCAGCTGTGAGTTACGTTCCAGGAGCACCGTCTTAGCGCCCATACGTCCAGCCTGAATGGCCGCAACGTGACCAGCTGAACCGCCACCCACGACTAAAACGTCCACATCAAGTATATCCGGACTTTCTTTACTCTGCGTTGGCAGGTTCTTTGCATCCGCTTTAAAAACTAATCCGGAAGAAGCAAGAATTGCGGTTCCCGCAATCTGGGCTTTGAAAAATTTACGGCGATCCATAATAACTTCCTTTTATTGTATGTTAAATACAAAAATGTGATTTAAGCGATTCTATATTTTCTTAGTCTAAACTTATATGTTTTTTGATTCTTTATCCTAACTTAGGCATCCTGAAGTTCACCGATGACAATGGCATTATGCTTTTTGAGTTCAGTTCGGATTTCAGCTAAATCAACATCACCGGGAGTGATACCTTTTTTGGCTGCAAGTACGGCTGTTACCGCAGTCGCCTGCCCCATGGCCATACAAGTAGCCTGGACGCGTGCTGCGGAATTCGCTAAACGATCACTTGAAAGGCAACGACCTGCCACCATGAAGTTTTTCGACCCTTTTGGGATGAGACAACTTCTAGGAATGGTTGGGTATGTACCTGGTTTTAATTTTTTGGGTTTAACTCCATTTTCATCATGCAAATCTATGGGATAAAAAGAGTAACAGAGTGAGTCTTTAAATACTCGGCCACTAGTGTAATCATTTACCGTTAGCACTCGCTCACCTTTGATGCGGTAAGTTTCGCGACTGGCCGTTTCGGTCATCATGCGATCAATGCTCGCTTTTTCACCACCGGGAATTGTTTTGAGGAATTTGAGCATGCGCAAAATCGACTTCCTGCCCGCAAGATTGGTTTGGGTTTGCGTTGCTGCAGTAGATGAATCCGCCCCAAAGATGTGATTGCAATTACCACTTTTACTTCGAATAGGCTGAAAAGCATTTCCTCCCCAAGTGTCACCTTTCTTCAGGCGGCCTTCTTTAAGGGCCACTTTATACATTTCTTGAATTTTCTTTTTGTTTTTATTCACCACAGCCATATCAAAACCCTTATAGATGACAGAGTGAGTCCCAGGTTGACGCTCCTCGCCACGCATGCGCTCCATACCCAACATTCCCGCCACCGTTGCACCACCAGAACAATCGATAATTTGCTTGCAACGCAATTGATAACGTACGCCCTGACCGACCACATCTACGAGCCAGCCATCAGCGGTCTCAGAAACTTTTTCAGGAAACTGATAATAAGCTAAAGAGACACCCGCGTCGAGGCAGGCTTCTTCGGCTAAGAGAGAATAAAGCTGACCATTAATATTTACGTGATAATAAACGTGCCCTTTGTTAGCTACAGAGAAGTCCTGAAGGGGCTTACAATCGACTTCACGTGATTTTTTAACCAGCTCCCAACCAATACCAGAGATAAGCTGTTTACCCCAAGCGTGAAAGAGGCCAGGGAAGCAAACGCCACCAGTCGTGGTTGTACCGCCCAGCTGTGAGTTACGTTCAAGAAGAACTGTTTTTGCCCCCATGCGTCCAGCCTGAATAGCGGCCACGTGACCAGCCGAACCACCGCCCACAACTAACACATCTACATCCAGCATATCCGGACTTTCTCCACTCGGCGTCGGCAGGTTCTGTGCATCCGCTTTAAAAACTAAGCCCGAAGAAGCTAAGATTGCAGTACCTGCGATTTTTGATTTTAAAAACTGGCGACGATCCATAATATTTTCCTTCTTATTTAAACTAAATAAATCAAATTATTCAAGTAAGAGTTCGAGCTCTCACCTATTCATTCTTAGATCAGTATTATCGCGCTAAGCCATAATCTTACAGCAAAATGAAATTTTTTGGAAAATTTATATGCCCACAGCTATAGGGGGGGGGGGCAATAACGATTTCCTTAGAATGTAAGAAATTGTTCGGCCGGACCTACGGCCCTATGTTTTGTATTTAATTCATGCAGCTGGCGCTGCATGCTATTATCGACCGGACCTACGGCCCTAGAGCTTGATAAACGCATTGAGGAAGAGTAAAGAAGTTTTCTATCATAACAAACGTTCAAGGGCTGGAAGCCCGAACTATGCCAGCGTGGGGCATAGCCCCACGAATAAAGTTCAACCAAAATTTCAAGGGCTGAAAGCCCGATCGAATAAGACACAGAACTCATTCTTTTGAGCTTAGTTTGAGTTCAATTCGACGTCGACGCACTTCTTTGACAAAACAAGCGTAAAGCCATTTTCCATCAGGACTAATGCGCACATAATTGCAACGGGAGTCCTGTACCGGAGAAGGGATAAGTATGATAGATTCTCTTTTATCCTTGCTATGGGGCTCGACAATCTGTATGCCTAGAGCTGTTCCGGCAACGAGTTTACCATTGGGTAAAACCTGCATGCCATCTAAGAGGCCCCTGCCATTTGATGGGACGGCCAAGACATAGGCCACCTCAGCTTCATCTTCAACTTTTCCAAAGTCATTAATCGGAAAAGCATAAATAGTATCTGCAAAAAATGCGGCAACTAACAGGGTCTTTTTATAGGGACTTAAAGTCAATCCGTTGGGCCTAAATTTAAGAGAGAGGGCCAAGCTGCGTTTTTTAGATTTTCCATCCAGTCGCCAGATGCTATGGGTTTTTGGATCCGTATAAAATAATGTTCCATCATCGAGAATAGCCAAGTCATTTGAGTGAGCCCCTACTCCGTGAACTTTTGCTTCCCAAGTTGATGTGTTCCAAGATGCTATAGCATCACGAGCACAGCCGTAAAGCCGGCCATCGGGCCCGAAAGCGATGCCATTAGCGACCCCGGTATCAGCCACTACGAGAGTTTTTTGATTACTTTCTCGATCAATCTTAAAAAGCTGACTACGTGGGACATCAGTAAAATAAAAGTTCCCTTCTGAATCCCAGGCCATGCCCTCGGCATATTTGTGGCCGACAGATAAGACTTCCCATTGAGAGCCTTTAGCAAAAACAAGATCATCCGCACCCCATAACAGAGACTTAGAGAGAAAAAGAATGATGAAGATAAATTTTGTATTCATAAATACGCCCATATTATTTTATGCAAAAACTCAGCCTCCTACCAACTTAGGTCAAAGGGAGTCAATTAAATATAAAAAACACCTTGATGACTAAAAGTCTTAAACTAAATCATCAAAATCTATAAGTGTTTCCGCGAGAAGCAATGAATATAAAAAATACTAAGAAGGAATTTATGATATGTAGCAAGAGACTCATTTGGAATCAAAATTACTTAATCGAGTTCTCCGAAATACTTATTCCAAGCATCAGGCCCGGCATCGAAATCACCGGGTTCGATGCGTACACTACCATCGAACCAATTAACATTTGATTTGCCTAAACTGCTGCTAGAGCCATGCCAGCGAAAGAGAGGCTTACTTATACCAGGATTATATAAAAATTCTTTGAAGATTGAATTTGTAGTAATATCGGCAAAATAGACTTTGTTGGCCGAATCAACGATTTCATTTAATTTACGATTGCCACGAGTTTCCCTAGTCGCGTGGGGAACAGTAAGTCCATTAACGCCATAAGATGTGTATAGGTAAGCCGCTTGAGATGTGCCGGCTAAGCTGCCTAGGCTAGGACAGTGATATAAACCGGATTTAGTTGCTTGTGTAATATATCTATCAGTACCACTATAATTCACCAAAGTACCGGTAAAACCTGGATTGGAATGACTCCAGTCTAGAGCTACCGTCCATTGATCATTGTCATCTGAGGCCATGGAGGCAAATTGGCCAATTTGTTTGAGGTTACTTTTACAAACAGCTGACTTAGATTTCTCCCTAGCATTGCTTAAGCTAGGTAGCAACATCGATGCAATGATGCCGATAATAGCAACCACAACCAATAACTCAACTAATGTAAATTTTTGTTTCATGTACAGTACCTATAAAAATAAATGAATATATCAATATATAAATACTATATAACAAAGCCAGGGTGCTGTAAATATGATATATTGATTTATCATATAAATCGTGGGTGTAAGTGAGTTTAATATCTTAAATACTCAATCATTAAGCTATCTAAAGGAGGAACTGATAAAGTTAAAGCTTGGGGACTTACTTGCCTCATTTCACCTATGGCAGAGCTATCATCTTGATAAAAAGGGTCGACAAAGTAAACAATCAAAAGCTATAAACTTTTATGCAATAAACATTTATTCATGAGTTCACGATAAGTAGCAGAACAATGCTGATGAATTAAGAATAAACATTCAAACTAAATTTGAACCAAGTGTTCTGGCTGTAATTAGTTCACGATTTATCGTGTAAACCTTAATTCAACATTATTGGTCATAAAGAGACTCATTTGGAATCAAAATTACTTTCCGAAATACTTAGTAAAAGCATCAGGCCCGGCATCGAAATCATCGGGTTCGATGCGTACACTACCATCGAACCAATTAACATTTGATTTGCCTAAACTGCTGCTAGAGCCATGCCAGCGAAAGAGAGGCTTACTTATACCAGGATTATATAAAAATTCTTTGAAGATTGAATTTGTAGTAATATCGACAAAATAGACTTTGTTGGCCGGATCAACGATTGCATTTAATTTACGATTGCCACGAGTTTCCCTAGTCGCGTGGGGAACAGTAAGTCCATTAACGCCATAAGATGTGTATAGGTAAGCCGCTTGAGATGTGCCGGCTAAGCTGCCTAGGCTAGGACAGTGATATAAACCGGATTTAGTTGCTTGTGTAATATATCTATCAGTACCACTATAATTCACCAAAGTACCGGTAAAACCTGGATTGGAATGACTCCAGTCTAGAGCTACCGTCCATTGATCATTGTCATCTGAGGCCATGGAGGCACATTGGCCAATTTGTTTGAGGTTACTTTTACAAACAGCTGACTTGGATTTCTCCCTAGCATTGTTTAAGCTAGGTAAGAGTAGAGAGGCCAATATCCCAATGATGGCAATAACGACCATTAACTCAATTAATGTAAATTTTTGTTTCATGTATAACACCTATAAGATATATCATTGTATCATATATTATATAACCAGCCCAAGATCTCGTCAACATGATATATTGATTTATTTTTTATAAATGTGGATTTAATGTCTTACATACTCAATCATTAAGCTATCTAAAGGAGGAATTGATAAAGTTAAAGCCTGGGAACTTACTTGCCTCATCTCACCTGTGGCAGAGCTATAAATAATTATTGTCTTTAGATCTGTGTCCAAGCTCAGCTCCACTTGCTCAGTATTATCTTGCCAATTGACAAAAAGTTGAACGTCTCTGCCCTCTATATTAACAAAACGACTACTAAGTACTTTATCAAAATTCATAAGTGTTCCATCGCTACGATAAACTTGAGTTTGGCGTGGATTTAAGATCTCATAGGGTTTTTCCATGCGTCCGTAAATCAAAAAATCTTTTGCGGCACCTTTGCGCCAAGCACTAAGATTTTTTATCAGTTGAATAATACTTTTTTGATCGGGTGCAGGGACAGAGAACTTACTACACCAGGCCCAATGGATTTGGCCCTCTTCATTTAAAACGATGGTCATTAAATCGCCGATTGAAAAAGAATAAGCGGTACGCAGAAGCAAGTGATTAGCCCCCTGCTCTGTGCTAAAAAACTCGCTTGTTTCTACTTGATTCCCCTGAAAGTTATTGACGTATTCATGGTAAATAAATGCATAAGCCGGCACCCATCTACCATAGCTCAAAACTTGATTAAAGCGCAAATCATTGAGTGGAAGGTTTTCCATAAAGGGTTCAGCCGCCGCTGCCTCACAGCCTAATAAAACGTCTTTATCATTGGCCCCACTCTGCTGATAAATACCTACAATCAATTGCTGCATGGCATGCACCATCCATGGTCCGGGGCCAGCTGGGTGCCCATGATCAGAACTGTGACAAAAATAAGGGGCACAGCCCAAATTTTGATCAAAGAGCTGAACGTAATCGACGCCTGCAGCAATCATTTTTTTTGTTTCGCACGCTAACAAATCCAAGGTCTTTTTGCGAGAAGCGCAAAGATCGTAACCCCAGCGCAAAGCATCGCCATTACAGACTATTGAACTTTGCTCTCCTTGTGGACCGATGCAGATATCTTCAATTAAATTCAGTTCTTTAAAACGATTTCGGCAGTCGTAGTCACCATCACCCGTGGAAGAAAATTCTGTCCAAGAAGTTCCCGAGCAATAAAGTCCCGCAATATTACCCTGATCATGCAAGGCATCGACATAGTCTTTAAATAAGTCCTCTCCACCCATGGGAGGCCATACATAAGGCGGTGACCAAGGAGCTGTGCCTTCGTATTGCATAATGATATTGAGAATATTCGTCCCAAATTCTTTTTGGTAGTACGCCAAATAAGGCAAGACATTTTTATAGGGGTAGAGCTTATTGGGCTGACTTGGTCCTGCATGATGCCCCTCACCGCGAACTGCGTAAGTACAAACCACTGGCGATTCTTTAATCCAGTCGAGAACTTTCGGATTATCCTTGAGCTTAGGTATTTGGCACAACTTTGCGCAGGTCGCAAAATCACGATAAATCTCTGCGGCGGCGTACCAATCGCCATCGAAACCACCCAAGACCATGGCATAAGGCATCTTATAATTAGTTCTTGTGGCACTGGTAAAAACTTTATAAATGAGGCGAGTGCCCTCTTCAACTGTACAGAACTCGATTTCTTTAGGTCCATGTGACTCATCATGCGAGGCCAAATACAAGCCCCCCTTGGAGGACTGCACCGACATGTACTGCATCTGCAAAGGTCCAGGGTACAAACCATACCAGCCTCCAGAAGGGTACTCCACGGCTTTGTAGGGATGCTGACGAGCACCAGGATCATCAATCAAACAGCCCTCACTAAAGGGCCAGAATAATTCTAAGTCGCCTCCCTGAGCTTTAAAATCATTAACTAGAGTGACTTTGGGAAATTCAACAAACTCCAGTAATTCTAAGGCTGACTGACTGTTAAAATCTACATCTATACGCCATTGAGTCAGGGGGCTGTTTTTTGAACACTCTATATATACCCTGGCAGATATCCCCCGCTCAAAAAAACAATCACTTGCAATGTTTTTATATTGTAGGGTAAAAAGTGTTTTATCTTCTTTATCACTGCGTTGCCAAGTAAAAGATTCTGCTTGGCTTGAATCAAAGCATTGTGTAGCTCCCACGGCATTGCGAAACTGAAGAGAGAACAGGGATTCATTTACATCCGGAACAATAAATTCTCGCCCACTTATAAAAGATAATAAATAGCCCTTTTGCCCATCTAGAGCAAAAGATAAGTTATCGTTTTCATAGGTGATTTTATTGCTATCCGCTTCCATTGTTAATCCCTTTTAGGAAGGTAACCTGAATCGTATTGGGCATCGTAATCTGGATTATCAATCGGCTTCCAGGCTTGGGTTTGATCCAACCAAGCTAGTAGCTCTGTCTCCAACTCAAGAGCCTTTTCGGGCAAGTCGGAAACTAAATTTTTGGTCTCGCCCTGGTCATTATCTAGATCGTAGAGTTCAAGCGTGCGCTCCCCCTTCCTCTCAAAATAATAAATCAGTTTATATTTACCCTTCCTAATGGCACAAGCGGGACGATCTGCCCAAAGAATATCGGAATTGAGTGACCAGCTGTATTTTGGATTATGCCAAAAAAGACTCGTTCTTTGCAAAGCTTTGGATTGAGTGAGTAATGGAAAAAGGCTTTCACCTTCGACTTTTTGCTCCTCAGGAACAGCAACTCCGGTGAATTCACAAATCGTAGCATACAAATCATGAGTGATAATAGGAGTCTGTGAAATACTATTAGCCGGAATGACTCTAGGTAATTTAAAAATGTAGGGAACTCTCGTTCCTGCTTCATAGATACTGCCTTTCCAGCCTCTCAAAGGTTCAGCAAAAGTTAAACGGGTATTGCGTGGTACCACTTGATTACCCGCACGTTGGTAGACTAAAGGACCATTATCCGAAGAAAAAATAAGCAGTGTATTCTTATCCAAACCAGATTTTTTAAGGTAGTCATTAATCAATCCAACGCTTTCATCCAAGTGCATGACCATGGCGGCATAAATCGAGTTCATCTTAGAATCTGGAGTTTGCTTATGATCAAATTTTTTGATATATTCTTCACGAGCTCCATGGGGAGAATGAACTTGATAATACGGTAGGTAAAGAAAAAAGGGCTTGTCCTTATTTTCTTCCATAAAATTTATCGCCTCGCGTGTTAAACGCTCAGTTAAATGCTCACCTTTTGGGCCGTTTTTTAAACTGTGAATCCTATAGGGAGAAAACCAGGATGGTGGCCCATGGTAATCCCCTCCTGCAATATTGATATCATAACCATATTCTCTTGGATCTGCTTTAGGGTCTGAGTGACTGAGGCCCATGTGCCATTTCCCAATGCTGGCAGTTACATAAGCAGCAGACTGCAAACAATCCGCAATAGTGACCTCTTGCGGATCGATTCCCGTATTGGTGTAAGCTGGAAGTAAACGATGGCGAATATCCCGTTGACCAACCTTCGTTTTAAGCTTATCACCACCCATTGGATAAGCTCCAGGAGTTTTGCCTTTTAGCCCCTTGGTGACGGGTACGTTAATCCCCATGGTCGCCGGGCTCTTGCCTGTATGAAAAGCGGCTCGCGTAGGAGAACACAAAGGGCCAGAGGCATAACCATTAGTAAAAACCATACCTTCACTTGCCAGCTTATCGAGATTGGGTGTTTCGACAAACTTATTGCCGTTAAACCCCACGTCCATCCAGCCGAGATCATCCGCAATCATAAAAATAACATTGAGTTTCTCGTGCTGAGCTTCTTTTGCGAAAAGCGCAAATGGAGCTATCAAAATTAGGAATAATACTGGCTTCATCATTTTCCTTTTACTCATATTTATGCCTATACTTACCTGTCTTGGCTACTTTTTTAGGAAGAGTGGCCTTCCAGGCTAGTAGTCGCTGTTTAAGTTTTTTGGCTATTTCAGGGTTTTGTGCAGATAAATTTTCATCTTCAGCCGGATCATTTAAAATATCGTAGAGTTCCTCACCTACAATTTTGCGCTTTTTATCTAAAACCAAGTAGTACTTCCACTTACCTTTACGCATGCCCAAGCCTGGATTATTTTGCCAAAAGAGTGGTTTTTCACGTTTATAATTGTCACCAAGCCACACCTTGGAAACATCTTCACCATCTATATTTTCGGGCATTTTTTCAATTCCAACTAATCGGCAAACTGAAGGTAACCAATCCAAACCGCTAATGACATTTTCTTGATCAATATAATTGGCTTTCACCTTACCTGGCCAACGAATGATAAAAGGGATTCTCACACCACCATCGTAACATGTTCCTTTGTTACCTTTGAAAGGACCCGTATCGCCCAGCATATTCTTTTCTACAATTTTGCGTTTTTTAATTTCACCATCTCTACTTTTACGAATTTTATTACGCGATTTTGGTCCAGCAGCATCCATGCCAATTCCATTGGGTCTCTGAGGTCCCTGATCACTGGAAAAGACCACAATGGTATTCTCAGCTAAGCCCAATTCATCCAAAACGTCCATAACGCTCTTCACATTCTGATCAAAGGCATAAACATTACCTAGATAATGGCGCATATTCTCATCCAGATTTCCACCTATGAGAACACTATCTTCAAAAACCGGCTGCATGTAATTGGAAAACAAACTCTTGTCGACTTTTAAATCCTTAAATTCATCCAAATAATTTTGAGCGGAGATAACTGGAGAATGAGTGGTGAAGCCCCAAATATTCACATAAAAAGGCTTGTCTTTGTGCTGCTTAATAAAGTCGATAGCCGCATCAAAAATAGGTGTATCACGACCCTTGGGAGAATCTCGCACCGGAATTCCACCAGAGTCATTAACATCAATGCCATAAACGCCATTGCTGCGATCCATGCCAATATGCCACTTACCGAAGTGGCCTGTGGCATAGCCGCTTTTTTTCAAAAGCTCGGTCACAGTGATTTTATCACCGAAGTCAAAATCATCAGTACGCTTTTCAAAACGTGCGTTGCTGATCCCAGTCATAATACCTGTGCGACTAGGATTACAGGTTGCACCTGCTGCATAAGCCTGAGTAAAGCGCCTTCCCTGACTCGCCAGTTTATCGATATTCGGTGATTTTACATAAGGGTGACCATAACTCGCTAGGTCGCCATAGCCAAAATCATCGGCAAAGATAAAAACAAAATTTGGTCTTTGTTCAGCTTTTGCGAAAAGAGCAAAAACAAATACAAAAAGGATGAACTGAAATGGATAATTATTCCTCATATATAAAGCTCATAAATTATTAAAACGGAAATTATTTAAGCTTTAGGTAATCAACTTCGACTTTCACCTGACCTGATTTAACAACAGGTAAAAGCAGGCCAATGCGTCCTTGTGATGTGTAAGCAGACCAAGCGGAAGACTTACTAAGGTCCACCGTATAATCATGCCACTGACCATCAGCTTTAAAGTCAAAAGGCACATCCTTTCCCTTCCACTCACTATGACGAACAACGATCTTCGCAAGGGCCAAGTCGGTACCGGCTTGCGTAGTCACCTTCATCCGCAATAGAGCTTTTGAGTACTTTTGGGTATCGATAGCACTATTCTTGTATAAGATGGGGGTTACGCCTGTCATTCCTCCCATTAGAGTAATGCTTAAGCCCGAAGCACCATATTTCACATCAAGGATCTTGTCTTTATTTTGTGCTTTGTGAAGACGTGAATTGCCCTTACCTTTTTTGAAATCAAAAATGACCTCCTTTGATTGACTAGGTGCACCAGAACCCAATTGATCGGCATGCTCTGGCCAAAAAGAAGGCTCTTGCTCTACGACCTGAGCTTTCCATTCATCAAAGGATTTCACCATCTCTGCATGTTTCTCTGGCATGGATTTTTTAAAATTATTTTTTTCACCAAGATCATCACTAAGCTTATAGAGTTCCTCTTTGTATTCCGTCGACCATTTTTTGTTGCCGAGGTATTGATAAGAACGAATCAACTTCCAATCACCAGAACGGTAGGCTTCCTGACGAAGGTAATTACCCTGCCATCCCCAATCGCGGCGACGCCAGCCAAACTCTCGATTTTCCTCCTTATTAGCAAAGAGGTTCACACCATCTAGTTCGCGATCTTTGGGAACATATTTCATGGCATCAGCGGCTGCTAGAACCGTAACGGATGCATCCATCAAGATAGCCGCTCTTTGATCGACTGTTCCAGCTTTAATTTTACCGGGCCACTGCATGAGAAAAGGAACGCGTATCCCACCCTCTTCCAAGTGCTGTTTAGTCTTTTTTAAAGGCCAGCAATTCGCAGAAACCATGCCGCCATTATCTGAGGTAAAGATGATCAAAGTATTGTCATATTTGCCCTGCTCTTTTAGACTTTTAAAAATTCTAGCGATATGTGAATCTAGGTATTCCACCATTTTGACATAAACTTCTCTTCCCTCTACCGTTTTTGGTTTAGCTCCAGCATCAAAAGCAAGCGATGGGTCAGACGCAGGGTCCTGTAAAGGCGTATGGGGAATTGACCATGGCAGGTAAATAAAGAAGGGTTGATCTTTCGTTTCTTGGATAAAATCAATCGCTTTATCAGTCCAAATATCGGTCAAATATTGCCCTTCAAGATTTGTTACCCACTCTCCGCCAGTTTTAAAGAGCATGGGGCGACCTTCGCAATCTTTATTGGCATTTTTATGTTGAAAGTAGCCCGTATTATGATCGATAATTAACCAATCATCAAAGCCGTGAGCCCCTGGCCAAGAAACACCTTTGCTTTCGCCAATATTCCATTTGCCATAAGCAGCCGTTGCGTAACCAGCTTCCTTAAGCCACATCGCAATCGTTGGATCATTTTTTGCCACCACCCCATCTGGTGAACCACGATATGCTTCCGCCCATTCACCTAGGCGACTGGGGTAACGCGCAGTCAATAAAGCACGACGGGCAGGCGAACAAATAGGAGCTGCCGAGTGAAAATCTGTGTAACGAACACCATTCTTTGCCATGCTATCGAGAGTAGGAGTTCTAATGGGAGTATTATTAGGGGCCTCGCCTTCTGCATTGGGGTTATAAGAACTTAAATCGCCATAGCCTAAATCATCCGCTAGCATAAAAATAATATTGGGGGGCTTAGCTTCAGCAAAGAGTAAAAATGCGCTGAGAAAAATCACTACAAGAGATATTTTTTTCGAAATCATAAGCTGTACCTTAATTAAGTTAATAACTACTTTTGCGGCGCTTTTGCCTGCGGATCGTAATTGGGATTAAGTTTGGGAAGTACCGCCTCGGTTTCGACAAAATGCTGCTTTAGCATCGCACTTAGTTTTGCCACTCGTTCGGGATTTTGTGCTGCTATATTATGATTTTCACCGATGTCATTTTTAATATCAAAAAGTTCGTAGCGATGCTTGTTATTTTTACCATCAAAAAAGTAAGATACTAACTTGTAGTCGCCATGACGAATCCAAGCAGAGGGAATGGAGCCGTTCCTCTCGACCAAGTAATTGGGCCAGTAACCATAGAGCGTATCGCGCACTTCTTCACCTGTTATCAGGGCTGGGACTTGCGATACCCCATCAATTGCTACTCCAGTGGGCATTTTCGCTCCTGCCATTTCTACAAATGTCGGAAAGACATCCACACCCGAAAAGTAGCTATCACTTTTTGTTCCTGCTTTAATTTTACCCGGCCAAACAACAATAAACGGAACTGCGGTACCACCATCGTGAATCGTTCCTTTACCACTTTTTAAGGGGTAATTACTGGTGGCGGGGATATCGACAATTTCTTCCACTGTACCATTGCCCCAATACGCTTCATGGGTATAGGCAGATTCAATAGTTCCACCATTATCACTGCTGAGAACAATGATGGTTCGATCGGCAATACCAGCTTCATCAATAGCTTTGAGTAAAAGCCCTACATTATCATCAAAGGTTTCGATCATACCTGCAAAAATCGGATTGCGTTGTTGGGCATCAGTTGGAAGTTTAGCCGCTTTTTTACGATATTTATCTAACAGATCGAGCTTGGCGAACATGGGTGAATGAACTGAAAAAGCCCAGTAATTTAAGAGGAAAGGACGGTCTTTATTTTCTTTGATGAACTCGATCGCTTCTTGGCCCATGCGATCTTCTAAGTGTTCACCCTTTTTAAGCGTGAAGCTATCGCTGTATTTTTTGGGACCAAAATAACTTCCTTTGGGGCCATGAGATTTGGTATGGGGCACATCCACATCAAAGCCGTGTTCAAGGGGCGTATAAGGTTCGTGACCTAGATGCCATTTACCATAGTGTCCCGTTACATAACCCTGAGCTTTTAAAACTTTTGCATAGGTGGGGAAGACCGTATCTAAACGAGTTGTACTTTTGGGACTGATGACTTTTTGATGAGGCCAGCCCTTATCAGGTGTATGAGCTTTTAAAGATACTAAATTAATATGACAAGCAGGCTGAGTCATCCCTAAGCGCTCGGCATATAAGCCCGTCATTAAACTGGCTCGGGCGGGAGAACAAACGGGTGAAGTCGAGTGAAAGTTACTCAATTTCACTCCCCGCTTGGCCAAGCTATCTATGTGTGGAGTCTCGTGAAAAGTACTCCCGTAACAAGAGGGGTCAGCCCACCCCAGGTCATCGGCTAAAATAAAAACGATATTTGGGGGCATTTCTTTAGCATTAAGGGTACTTAGGCTAAAAAGAAGAATGAATGATCTAAGTATTAATTTCATTTTTGAATACGTTCCTTACCATTTTGATAGTTAAGAGCCAGTTTTTGGGCCTTGGCCACAATTGAACTCAAGTCTTTTTGACGATAAATCTTAAAATATTGCATGTCGCCATGAAATTTAAGAGGAGAAATTTCTTTAGGATCAATTTTACCAGATGGATCAGCTCCTAAAGTCAAACCACCAATCCCCTTATGGACACCGTGAATCGGCCACATCATTTGTTCTTTGGCAATGCGTTTTCCGTTGACCCAAAAGGAAATTTTGTTGTGGTATTGCTCCACATGAGCCACAAGGTGAACCCATTGATTCATAAATGACTTTTGGGCATCGATAAATTGCATGCGAAACTTGTATTCCTTCATCATCAAACCGGGACAACCATCCTCAATGAATAACATTAGACCACGATAATCATTGCCTTGTGCGCAAATCACCCCATCTGAACTGGGGCGCACTAGAGTCTCGATCACATAACTGCCCTTATCAGGCGTTACTTCTTTATGCCAGGAAAAACTGACTGATGTATCATCGCCAAAACGCAAAGCCTTAGCATTTAAGCCATCGACAATTTGGCCATTATTGATTTTGACTTTGTTAGCAATAACTGACTGATCTTTTGAATTTAAGCCCTGCTTAAACTCAAGGTCACAAATTAGGCCTTCCTGCACTCCCCATTGGGGTTCTGGCCGAGGCCTAGGAACGATTTTCTTGTACTTGGTCTCTTTCTTTAATTCTTCTATCTTTTGTTCCATAGCTTTAACAATCTCCGCATGTTCAGGAGATGTAGCTAAATTCCTCATTTCATGGGGATCATTTTCTAAATCATAGAGTTCGTTCACATCATCTATATCGGGATAAGTCGTGTAGACATAACGATCCGTACGAACTGCAACAATGCGCGGCAATGTGGGAATTAGATCGCGCCAGTAAGTAAATAGGTAAGCATCTCGCCAAGGCGTTTTTTTACTCTTATCAAAAAGGGGCATACAGGATTCACCCTGCATAATTTCAGGTGCTTTCACTCCGGCAATATCGAGAATTGTTGGCGCCACATCAATATTGAGCACCATTTGATCAAGGGTAGAATCTGCCGGTATTTTTGCGGGATAACGCATAATTAGCGGGATGCGCATGGACTCATTATAATGGACTCGTTTATCACCTCGTTGGTGCTCACCGAGAAGGTAACCATTATCACCAGCAAAAATAATGACTGTATTATCTAATATCTTCTTGTTCTCAAGAAGTGCATAAATTTTTCCAATCCCCTCATCAACTGCAGCAATAGCACGGAGATAATCTTTAGTGTGGGGGTGTGAGCCATTTTCTTTGGTGTAAGGACGAGGGGTCTTAACTGCAGGAGTTTCGTGAGTATTATTAAATCTAAGACGATATAGGGTTTCCGGAGGAAGACTTACCCGCTGCCATTTGGGTTTATCTTTCAAATTGTCAAAAAAACTATCTTTTTTGGGGACCGTTTCGCCTTTGTACAAAGAAGAATGACGTTTAGCAGGAGTGAAAGGCTGATGCACCGCTTTGTGTGAAAGGTAAACGCAAAAAGGCTTATCAGAATTCTTGTCAATAAACTCAAGTGCGTAATTAGTGAGTTCATCGGTGATATAACCAGGGTTCTCAACTATCCTGCCATCAATGTTTAACTTATTTCCGTTATAGTGCCCCTGCCCTGAAAAGGAAATCCAGTGATCAAAACCTCTGCGAGGTTTATTACTGTGATCCAAATGCCACTTACCGAAAAAAGCTGTCTTATAGCCTGCTCGCTGAAGTAAAAGCGGAAATGACGGAGTCTTATTTTGATTAAATTCGCGTCCTTCCACATTGGTGCACACCCCATTGACTTGCGGGTAAGTGCCAGTCAAAAATCCCGCTCGTGCAGGTGCACACATAGAAAGAGTTACAAAGCTATTTTTAAAATGCACACCCTCATTGCGAATACGATCAATATTTGGAGTTTTTAAAAAGGGGTAATGCCCCATAAATCCCATGGCATCGTATTTTTGATCATCAGTCAAAATAAAAATAATGTTGGGGCCTTTGTCTGCCGCCAGCATGGTGTTTGCGAAAAGCGCTAAAATTATAAATAAATACTTCATGATTAGTCCATGTAAAAAACTTCTTGAAGAGTGACTTCCACAGGGGAATGATCAGCCTTAGTTTCCATAATATCTTGCATATAAGCCCACCATTTTTTTACAATTTCTTGGTCGGGTATAGAATCTGCACTATGATTCTCTTTCAGTTTTAAAGACGCAAACAAAATATGGGTCTCTTGATCTAAATAGATCACATAATCATACACCCCTAATTCTGTAAGTTTTTGTTTTAAATCAGGCCAAATTTCGTCATGGCGCTTTTTATACTCCACTTCAAAACCCGGAGTTAACTTCATTTTTAAGCCGACTCTCGTCATAAATTTCACCTTTATCAAGTTATACTTGATTAAATGATATAATGATATTTCATTTAATCAAGTGTTTTTGTATCTTTTATAGTAACTAAGCAACTTAAAAAGTTCGGCTAGCTCGCGAATTAGGCGACCTTATCTATAGCAAAAAAACGACTCAAAGATGAGTCGTTTTTCATGTAAAGCTAGATGGATATTACTAAATGATGTTTTTTGACAAGCATATAATTCAACCACTATAAGCAACTATGCTAAATATATTTTAGCATCAAGACTTTATACATTACTGAAGAGTCAGTAGTCAGGGCTGCTGAATTAAGCATAAATATTCAAACTTAAGTTTGAGCTACAAGCTATTCCTGTAGGTAGTTCACAACTTATCGTGTACAGTTTGATTTTCGATAAAGCTTAATTCATAGACATTGATTAGTTGGCCCAAAACTTGGGGCGAATTTTTATATGTCCCGGCTCATAATTGGCGGGGTGATCTTCCATGAGTAATTCACTGGCGACCTGGCCCATTTCTTTACCGGGGATTTGGATCCAGGCGCTGGCCGCAAAGGGTGGTTCAGCAACCTCAAAAAGCGAAGCAATGGAGTCTTTGACTTCAAACTTGAGATCATCTATCTCGGACATGACTTTATGAACACGTACAGCTGAAGGGCCGTTATCCACTACGAAACCGGTAATTTCCGGGTGCTTTTTCATGAGCATTCGAACATCAGCTTCCACTCTGTCCTGCCAGTCCTTACTTTCAATAATATGAACATCCACAAAGCATTCATGATCGACCTTTAAACCGGCTTTTTCCATCGCTATTTTATAACCATCGTAGCGGGCCTCATTTGTCGGCAGGTGAGTTGCCCCGACAAAGGCAATTTTTTCATGCCCCTGCTGAATCAACTTATTAGTGAGCATTTCAGTAGCTTTTTCATTATCCAAAGAAATCAGGCGGCTTTCAAATCCGGGTGGGCAAATATCGGCAAAGAGCACAAAAGTGCCTTCTTCAATATAGCGATTGATCCAGTCACTCACCTTGCGGCAATGAGATTCAGAAATAATGACTAAGGGAGATGTGAAATAAACCAAGGACTCTAAACGCTGACGAGCTAAAGAACGAAGAAGAGTGAGTTCACGATCGGGCTTACTATGAGTAAAATTAATACTCACTAATTTACCTTCATTCATCATGCTATTTTCTAATTCAATGAGCAAGTCAGTGTGGAAATCTGAAAAAATCTCAGGAGTAAATAAACCGATGAGGCCACTTTGAATCTTGGGACTACTCATCGCTTTAGGGTTTTCTAAGAAGGTCCCCAAACGACGACGGCAACTGACCACTCCTTGAGCTTCCAGCTGCTTCATAGAGCGCTGAACTGTAAGAATAGAAACTCCCAGTTCTTCGACGAGCTCACGATTAGTTGGGAGCTTATCGCCTTTTTTCAAAGTCCCATCTTTGATCTTTTGCGAGATGTGACGCAAAACCTGATGAGAAAGATTAACTTTACCTTGTGTGATTGATTCAGCTGGCATGTACAACACTCCTAAATATTTGATTTAATTATACATTAATTCAAGAGATTGTTTTTTCTAGACTTGCTAGTCCAAGGCCACGATATCAAACTGTATAACTTCGGTTTTAACTTTTAAAGGACCATGATTTTCGAAAATTAAGAAGGCCCATTCCACTCCGTGCTCTTCGGGGGCAGCCGTTTCATTACCTTCAAAACCTAGCCAGTTCTTCACCCAGTAGCCACGTTGGCCTGGGAAGTATTTCCCTTTAAGAGACTGACGATAAAATTTAGTAATATCAATCTCCCCTTCAAAAATGGTGCGCTCTAAGGATGGTGCATCCATCTCAATATAATTATCCTTAGACTTCCAAGCTGAACCTTCACCAAATTGCAAGTCCTCATCATTGAGTACATTTATAGGAGCACGCCACCAAGCGCTATTTCCCGAGCACGCCCCATCTCGAACTTGTTTATTAAATTTCATATTTGCAGTGGAATACACCCCTAGGTGTCCATGTTTACTCCCGTCATTCTTTGGATGGACCCAAACATTTTCCTGATTGTAAGAAGCCAACATGAACTCCGCTAAGCGGTAACGATCGCCACGTTCGCGCATATTAAACCCAACCACAAGTTGAAAATTAACGGGGTCTAAGCGGGTCCGCATATAGCGAGAAGCTAATTTCTCCTGTAAATATTCTAATTTGCGTCCGTTAGGAGCAGTCTCTCCATTAACAGCATACTTAAAAACATTCTCGCGCATTTGTTTAATCAAACCTGCCTGACCTTCTTGCAGGTAGTCATAGATCGTCCATTCCTTCAACTCATCACGACCATCTTCAACCGTTAAAGCTACTTTGTACTTAAGGACTAAGCGACGATTAGTCTTTTTTTCCTGTCGATTTTCCTGCATGATTGTTTTTGACAACTCCCATCCCTGCGGATCGGAATGTAAACGCATTGCCCAAGAGGCTTGCTCGCGGTGATGAACTTCATTAATCGGACAAATCCAGCGCAGAGGATTCACGCGATTATCACCGATAAAAGTGATTTTATCTTTTTCCGCAATGGTCACATAACCATTGGTTTTTTGCAAAAGCTCCTTGGTCACAGCACTTGGTGATTTGACTACAGGATCGACTAAATCACCTTTGTAGGGATTTGTTTTACGCGCATTCGGAACGAGAAAGTCATCCTTGCCACGTTTGTCTTTCATCCATTCAATAAACTTCGACTGATAAATCTCATAAGGTGTACTAAAGCAAGTCACGACTACATTATCATTTGCTGGCTTAGGATGTTTGGGGTGATGATAAAAAAGTGGAAAGCGGTAGTCTTTTACCCAATCGCTAAACTCACGACGCAGCTCTTTGCTATCTCCGCAAAAAGCATCCATCACAGCACTAAAAGGCTGTAATTTACCCATGCCTTGCTTTTCTTTAGATAAGTAATCGTTATCTTTGAACCATTGCACCTCGACGGAAACTTTTGGTTCTTCACTTTTAGCGGGCGACCATTTTAAAACCGATCTTTCAGAACTAGCCTGCAAACTTGTAATAGTTAAAACCAGGCCAATAAAATATTTTTTAAGCTTCATTTACAGTTCCTTCATTCACTTGGTCGTTCACTTCTTGACTGTCTTTTTTGCGCTGATCAAGAATTCTACGCGTTTCTTCTGCTTTTTGTCTCGTTATAGGGAACATAAACATAAGTCCAAGTGCCGTCAATAAACCTATAGCCTGAAGTGAAACAAAAATCACTTTCATTCTATAGCCCACTTCTGGAGAAGTTGTCTCGGCACTAGCATCGAAGCCAGATAACTGTAAAACATAACCCGAGAATACTGCCGTCAAGGCTAAGGCTAACTTACAGACAAAGCCCGATGCCGAACTGTAAATCCCCTCCTGCCTTAAGCCACTACGAAGCTCGTCGTCATCAATCACATCGCCAATCAAGGAACTAATCAGCAACCAACAACTCTGTACACCCATGCCCAGAATTACGCCCGAAACTAATTGTAGGTAAGGCATAGCTGGGGTTAGTGTAAACCAAGAAACCCCCGTTCCAAAGAGTGCCGTAACTAGGGCGATAATCATCGCCCTCTTCTTGCCTGTTTTTTCAGATACTTTCTTAATCACTAACATGCCTATAAATGCCGCGGCAATCATTGCTGTCCCTGCCACACCGGAAAGGGTTGCAGCTGTATCTTTATCGCCATTAAAAATATAATAAATATTGATATAGAGGGTGAGTGCACCGCAAGAAAAGAGTGTCGTCACAATAATAAGATATGAACTCATGAGAGTGAGAAAGGCCTTGTTCTTAATCAAATAGCCAAGAGATTTAATTAAGTTAGTCTTCTTTTGCTCTACGACCACATTTTCTTCACGAGAAAAAATTGCCGGAATAATCCCCACTAAGAGAACAATAGCGGCAATGACATAACTCACTACTTTGATCCCTTCTGCTTCTGTTTCACCACTCATAAGGACGAGTTTATAAAGCCATTGGGTGGTCACTCCTGCGGCAGTCGCAAAATAGAAGCGCCAGGCAAATATTCGAGTCCGCTCATCGTAATCCGAGCTTAATTCATAGCCCAAGGCTGTATAGGGAACATTAAAGATTGTATAAAATATTGAATGTAAACACATGGCAATGACAAAATAAGTAAGAATAGTATTTTCCGAGCCCGCTGGTGCCATCCAGATAAAGGGAAATAACAAGGCACAAAGTAGCGCTCCAGCAAAAATATACTGACGACGACGACCAAAACGACTACGAGTATTATCAGATATAGTCCCCATTAAGGGATCGGTTATCGCGTCAATAACTCTTGGCACTGCCAGAGCCCAACCTAACAAGACCGCATCGACTCCCAAGCCAATATTGTAAATCGGCATAACTAAAGTGGTCACCCCAAAACTCAAAAAGGTATCCGCCAAACCAGCAGAACCA
This sequence comes from Lentisphaera marina, assembly GCF_028745505.1. Lineage (GTDB taxonomy): Bacteria > Verrucomicrobiota > Lentisphaeria > Lentisphaerales > Lentisphaeraceae > Lentisphaera > Lentisphaera marina. The sequence goes on from NZ_JAQZZL010000001.1 coordinate 2,521,294, forward strand.
TAGAGTGCTAATTTACTGGTTTTTAAACGTTTGATTTCATGTGTCGACATTTTGTCTCCATCTTAAATTTATATTATATAAGTTATAATTGCCTTTCTTTTGTGATATATCAATATGTCATTTAATTATTTTTATGCTTTATTCTAAATAATTTATTTTGCACTCGTTTCGGGAAAATTTTTCTCAATTTGCTTGAGGTACTCATAACCATACTTCACATCGGGTTCTAAATAAGCATCTTCGTAGAATTCATTCCATATTCCCACAGTAATAAATTTACGACCGTTATTTTTTTCTACACTCTCGCGTGCCAATTTTAAAGATTCACCATAAAGCTTTGGTGTACCACCGTGATAGTAAAGCATATGACCTTGGGGGCCCCAATGTCTAAAATCTTCACGGGTCGTCACCGTTGGTACAAAACCGTCTCCCCAGACTTTGTACATCTTGTTCCAATGGTCAATCATTGAGGGCATGAGGTGAGTTTTATAATCCGCTTCCCAAACTTCACCGCGCCTTGTTCTTATTTGTTCTTTACCCTTTACTTTAATTTTTTGTTTATAAACTATGGGGTAACGCTTCTCCAAATCTGGTCGAGCATGAGTTATATAATTAAAAGAACCATCAAAACCAATATCTCTAAAACCCTTTGAGTACTTAGGTAAAATATCACCTAAGCTCAAAAAGATTTCATGACCATAAGTACGCGCAATGGCTCTTTGCTTTTTTATCCATTTCTTTAAGTTCTCCATCTTCACGTCTGAGTCGCCTTCTCCTCCATGTTCCTCTCTTAAGAGAGCTGGTGCATGAATGATAATTAAGGGCTTACCATCCACCTTATAATAATTGGGCTGATTGAGAAAGTTCTCACAGGCATATTCCATAGTTCCTTCCGGAATCCAAGCGTGACCATGATTTGTCCACATACACACAAAGTCAATCTTTTTAGCATAAGGATTCGTTTTTACCGGCGCACCACCTGTTTGATCTTTACGTAGAAAGCCTACTTCAATTGAAGCGTTAATGTGACGATGACGGGGTGAGTTATCAAACTTTTCTTTTGACTCAGAGGGGTACCAATCAAACATCACTAAGTTTATTCCTGCCTCACGCATCCATTTAATTTGCCAATCCATAACTCGCGGATCAGACAAACGGTAATAACTTATGCCATTATAGCGAACTTCCGGATCTTGTGAATCATAGAGTAGAGGCAAACGCAAAGCTTTACCATTGGCTAACTCAGGCCAGTGCTTACCTCCTGGATTCCACGCTGGAAAATTCCATGCCGCTACAGTCCAATCTGACTTTGCCTTGTCTGCAATCTTACCTGCCTGCTTTTTTGATACATCGATTCTTCTAAGGGGTACATTGATTATTGATCCATCTTTATCGAGCCAGGGTTGATCCGAAGAAAACTCAATTTCCTTAGCCATGAGAGATAGATTTAAGATAAGAAACAATAAAAAATAACGCACCACTGACTCCTTTTTATTTTGATTGATTTTGTATTTTTAAAATAAAACATTTCATTTTTCGTTGACTTAATGATATATTGATATAATTATATGGCAATTGATATTTTAATTTATTTAAGGAAATAACATGAAAACTATTCTCGCTGGAGTTAATTATTTTGCCGGTTGGTGGGAGCCCCTCCCCAACAAATGGCACCGTCACGCCGATTCATTTGCCATCGAACAAGGAGAAGACTGGCGCCCTGACTTTCCTGAACGAGTCCCCCTCTTAGGTGAATTCAATAATCAAGAGACTTTGAACAAAGAACTTGTAGTTGCCGGTGATTACGGCGTCGATTTCTTTCCTATCCTGTGGTATTACAACGAAAAAGATGCCGAACGCGAACCCCATAGCAGTCTACTCAACAACATTTTTGATGATTACCTTAATTCACCAAATGCAGACCGAGTTAACTTTTTTATCGAATTCTGTAATCACCCCCCTTTTGATGTCACCGAGGATTGGCAATGGCAAGAATGCCTTGATGCTTGGAAAAAAATTATTACTCACCCCTCTTACTTAAAGGTAGGTGGTAAAGCCCTCTTTAAAGTTCACGGTGCCGATTACTTTATTCAACAAAACAACAATGATATAGCACGTTGCAAAAAGCAGCTAGACTCAATCAGAGAACTCTTTCGCAGTAAAGGCATGGAAGTCATTATTGGGGCTGGAGTAATGACTGAACAACATATTGATGCAGACAACCCTATAGCTCATGTTTTTGATTTTACTTGTACCTATATGGACTTTCCAAACCTTGAGCCCAAAGATACGGATTATCCCTATGAACTGCTCGGAGAACACTGTCGTTTGGCTCGCCAAATACACAGCAAAGATGCGATTCCCTACATGCCTTATATGCCCGCTGGTTGGTCCCCCCGCCCGTGGCCAGATACCCGTGCCTGTTTTGATTTTCCCACGCGAGAAGAATGGCGTAAAGAACTTGAACTCATGCGCAACGATCTTCTAACTCTTCCAAATCTCGGCTTGCCCCTTGCTGATGGCAGCATTCAAGCCGCTTTTAATTCCTATGCTTGGAATGAATTTGGTGAGGGTGGTATAATTGCCCCTACTCACATAACTGAATACATGAAGTTAGAAGAATGGAGCGCTATTTTTAAGGCTGAACAAGTTCATAACGAACATGATTTAATCTTCAATTAATTCTGCTTCGCGCAATTTATTTTCATAATTATCCATAAAGTGGGGCAAAGTCTCAGTCGCCGGGTCAAGGACCGGCAGGTCCTTGCGGGGAGTTCGAGGGGCGGAGCTCCCTCGTGTGCGCAGCACCATGCCCTCTACTCTGGTCAATCGTAAATATTATCGCCAAGTTTTCGCAAAGACAGGATGAATTGCTTTATGGCAGAGTCCTAATACTTCACTTAGCCTGGGATTAAATACCAGGGATTCATATCCATCCAAAAAAAACAAAAGGCCCTCCCGTCGTTGACGGGAGGGCCTTTTGTTTACTGCCAAGCTATACTTATTTTAAGCTACCAGGCTTAATATTGTCTTCATCCCATTGCTGCCACATTTTGAGCATTTCATCATAGCGTTCGGGCTGAGATTTAGATAAATTATTTTTTTGCGCTTTATCTTTTGATAAGTTATAGAGAGCCGGCTTAGCCTTTGCCCAACCATTGCGCACTAGCATCCAATCTCCCTTGCGAATCGCCCAACCATTTTGTTCTGGCTTTTTTGACCATGCATTATAGCGCCAATAGAGGCTCTCGTGAGGGTCACTTTTCTTTTGACCATTCAAATAAGGAATGAGGTCGACACCATCGAGTTGCCATTGGTCTTTAATTGTTGCACCAGCTGCCACAAGAGCCGTAGGCTTGATATCCAAACTGATAATCGGTTTACCATAAACTTTGCCACGGGGAATTGTCCCCTTCCACTGCATGATAAAAGGCACGTGAATTCCTCCCTCTAGCATCTGAGACTTAGACCCACTATAAGGCGTACAAAGTGAAGCATTACCGGGGTACCCACCATTATCACTAATAAAGAAAATCAAGGTGTCTTTTTCAAGCTTATTATCTTTCAAAACTTTGAGCATGCGTCCTACATTATCATCCATACAGGCAATCATCGCTAAACTCGTACGACGCAAAGGGTCTTTGATGTGCTCGAAGCGTTTGAGATCCGATTCTTTAGCTTCCATGGGCACGTGAGGTGTGATATAGGAAACAAAGAGGAAGAAAGGCTTTTTCTTGTTGCGCTCAATAAATTCAATAGCCTCGCGCCCAAAAGCGTCGGTCGAATACTCTTTCATCTCAATCTTTTCTGGTCCGCGGCGCATTTGGACATTGTATTTTGATGGACGATCAGCCCAGTAGATATTGCCATCCTGGTTCCAATAAGTTTCATCAAAACCGCGATTATAAGGATAGGAGTGTTTTTTACTTGTTAGGCCCCATTTGCCAATGTAGCCAGTAACATAGCCCTGCTCCTTCATGCGTGTCCCCATGAGTGGAACCGAGCGTGGAATCCCAGGGTCATAAGCCCATTAATTCGATTCGAAACCAAAGCGATTTTGGTAGCGACCACTCAAGATGCCTGCTCTTGAAGGGCCACATTGTGGTGCTGTTACATAGGCCTCGGTAAAGCGTACACCATTTTGTGCCAGAGTATCGATATGCGGAGTACGCACATCATCGACTGAACCTTGGCAACTCAAATCTGCATAGCCCATATCATCGGCTAAAATCACAATGACGTTGGGTTTGCGCTCTTTTTTATCTGCTTGAGACCAAGCTAAAAACGGGGTCAAGGCGAGTGATGCCCATGTAAGTAATTTACGATTCATGCTTATTTCTCCTTAAAGTTCCACTTCCACAAGACTGACTTCCTTAAACTCATTTGTTTGTGGATTCAGACTCAAAGTTTTAATTTCGTAGGGACCAAATTTCAGCTCTTCACTAATATTGTACCCCGGCAGGTCAACAATACAATTTTCAGCATTGCCGGACGATTCAAAGAGACGAATAATTATATCGTCGCTCTCTTCTGCTTTTTTAATCGCCGTGACTAAAATTGTGCCTTCACTCAATTTAATAAAGCCTTCAGTATCTAAATCACCTTTTCCTGAAGGGAAGAAGGCCAATGCCATGGGCTTTTCGTTATGGGCTATAGACTCTCTTTCGATTTCTTTAAAGCGCCCTTCTGCTGAAGAGGCGTTGAGCCAGGTTCTATAAATATGGTGCCCCTGATCAATTCTTGGCGAATACCGATCCTGCTTCATGATTTTACGACCAAAGAGGTTCATGCCCGCATAAGCCGGGGAACGCAACATGGAAACACGTAGCTCACCATCTTTAAAATCGGAGCCATAAGTACTGTCTGTAATGACCGAAAGAGCTGAATCTTCTTGTTCAGACTTAACGATCATCCAACGCTGGGCTACCGACTCACGGCCATCTTCGAATAAGCGATCATAGCCATAGGCAACCTGACCATAGAATTCAGATTTTTGATCAACTGTAGCTAATGACATCTTGAGGAAGCGCTGTTTTTCATTCCAATGAACACGAGTCTCCATTTCAAGCTCAGAACCTTGATGCGCTAAATGGTACCTTTGACAAATATAAGAATCACCGTAACCGAATAAAGCTTCGACGGTAACTCTAGCATTACCATTTTCAACAATCCTGACGGGTTGAAGTTCCTCTACATGAACACCTGCAAATTTAGCCGCACGTTTAGGCGATAGTAAAGTGAATTCACCAATTACATTTCTAAATTCATAAATATCGGTTCCCCAGGCATCTTCATCATCGTGAAGAACAAGAAATTTTGCACCTCCTTTCTTGAGCATTTCTTTTCCTGCTACAATGTAGCTATCAATCAAACCACTTGTAGGATTTATCTCAACTCGCATTTCACCATTGTCAAAAACATAATTCTCTGTTGCCGAAATTTTTGGCGGTTTGGGCTGTTTAGGAATCACTTTTTCACGACAATCAACACGAGTCATTTGAGTCGGTGCTAACTCAACGATAAAAGAAACCTTTTTGCGCCAGTCCAGCGGTAAATTGGCTTGTTCATCCTCTACCTGACAAGGCAGAAGCTGATCATTCTGATAAACAAAAATATCGGTAAAGGAATCTTCACGATTTTGATTTTCTAACTGAAATTCACATTCCACGACTGTCTTGATTGGAAAGGGATGGGGATTGTAAATCAATATGGGGGTTTCACCCTCTTTAGCTCTTGGCTGCCCCTTTGCAAGTGCAAAGAATGCCCTAGCTTTAACCCGAGACAAAATCTCTAAACCGTGGTCCATGACCCGCAAACCAGCTTCCTCTACTGCCTCAATGGATGAACCAGGCAAAATGTCGTGAAATTCCGCTTTAGCTAAATCATACATGGCCTCACGCAATTCATCTTCAGGATATTTCATCAAGCCTTTTGACCAAGCAAAGACCGACATCTTCTCAGTCATGAATAAATAATTTTCTAATTGACGGTGCTTTTGCTTAATGCGGATTTGAGTTGTATAACAACCCACTAAGGTTGAATTTAAATCATTTTGACGAACGGGTAAAGAATCCTTGCGTTTTGCGAGCTGTTCAAAATAATTCTCAGGTGTGGAATGTACGACCTCATGGGTAGCGCTCAGCTTTTCCTTCAAATCTTTGAGCATAGCTAAATCCTTACGAGAAGCTCCACCACCGTGATTACCCACGCCCCAAAGAACCATCATATCGTCTTGATCGGCACAAAGTTCTTTAACTTCTTCTACTTTTTCACTCGCTTTTCCTAAGAAAGATAAATACAGATCATGGCTTCTGTGCGCCATTACTTGTGAGCCATCGTAGCCCTCCCAGATAAAGTCCATCGCTTCCAGTTTCATTTCACGCTCTTCGGGACGACAGAAAATATAGGAATCGTAACCACTTTTAGCTAAGATCTGTACCAAGCCCCGCGTGTGGCCAAAGGGATCAAAATTGATTGCCGTCGTGGGCACTTTGCCAAATTTATTTTTAAAGTACTGACGTCCCAGCATGATCTGACGAACAAAAGATTCACCACTAGTCATATTGCAGTCGGGCTGTAAATACCAGCCTCCCATAATATGCCACTTACCCTCTTTAACGAGACGCTGAATCTTCTCAAAAAGTTCCGGCTCATATTCCTCGACCCAACGATAGAGAATCACTTCGTTGTGATTAAAAATAAAAGCCTCGCCTTCATACTCGTCACAAAATTCTGCCGCTTGACGAAAGGTGCCCAGCATCGCCGCTGCTCCCTCTTCCCATTCCCACAACCACTCAGGGTCTAAATGGGCATTACAGACCAAATGTATTCTTTTCTTTTCTTGCTCAGACATAATTAAAAACCTTATTCAGAATTGATAAATGCGTTATAAGATAAATCATTATATCAATTATACCAATAAGAATTATCTAATAAAGAAAAGAACTTATCAAAAAACAATCAACTCTCGTATATTTTTAAAGATTGATTTACGCAAAAATAAAAACAACTTTGCGGACTCTGCAAAGATGTTTTTATCGAAGTAAATTTACGCACGATCCATACAGATCAACGCAGATATTTTTGAGCCAGAATTATTCTTAATTTTAGAATATGCCGGGAGCGTCGATTTTTAATCGGCATTCAAACTGCGAACGCTGCAACAAGAAGTGAGGGTAATTCATCCAGCGATTTCACAGATATAAGCAAAGGATAATCATTTACTTTTGTGCTCTCCTGTAATCTTTAGTGCTTCGATATTTTTAATAATTAAGGAAGTCATACTAAGTGATTTTAAACACAAAAAACCACCAAACTGCACAAAAAAATTTCAGCTAATCAATTTCCACGGGCAGGTAAGCTGCCCTGACAGTGAAACTCAGAGCATTTTGTGCTCTTACACGAGCCATTCTTGGGTCGTGAGCATCTGTTGTAGGTCCAGGGCTTATAATATTGTTTACTCGCTTGACGGAACCATCCTCATAGAGAAAGTTACGATCTAATGTGCCGCGCAAGTCGCTACTCCTATAAAACCATGACTTGTAACCAGCTGTACTGACTCCTGAACGAGACATCCCTTTGCTAGGGTGCGAACTTACCCATTTATTTTCATCTACGTTATATTGATCATTATCGGCAAGTAAAACACTGAAGGAGTTATCTATGCCATCATAGCCCCAAGTTATACGGTCACCCACCTTCAAAAGTGCAGTAGTTTCTCTATGTCCATCGGCATCGAGCAAGGCCTGCCCGTAGTACATTTCATAGGCTCCCCCAAGTCCGGCAGTAGTATCAGTTTTTGGATCAAACTCCGGCTTATTTAATGGACAGAATAAACTATCAAGTGATATATAGCTGGCCAGCAGAGATCTTCCCGCGGAGCTCGGTTCCAGTAAATGAAGTTGGTACATCGTGCGTTGAGGCCAATACTGATCGTTATCGTCTGCGTAATTATATAGAGCTATAGAATTTTGGCGCATATTCTCTGTACAAACTGCCAATCGAGCTTTATATCTAGATTTGCTCAATGAAGGCAAGAGCAGTGAAGCCAAAATCCCGATGATCGCAATCACAACTAAAACTTCTATTAAAGTAAAACTTTTGTTTTTTCTCATCCTGCTATACTCCTTTAAAATAAATTCAGATACTTAACTCCTTATATATAATCTCTTCCAAAAAATCAATAATTGTCATTAAAACAAATAAGGATTTGACTAGAATATTATAATAAATAATTAAATCATTACATAGCCACTGTCACCATAAAGCCTTAGTTATCAGCAGCAATAGTCATACTAATGAGCTCAACTAAATATATACAATCGTAGCAAATTTGAGCCACCGGATCTATGATTTCATGGCTGTAAGCCCGATAGAAAATAGCGGACATCGTGAGGTGTATGGAAGTTGATTTATAATAAAGTAAGGGCCCAAACTTGGTTCCGACACTCTATGCCGGACTCACATGCGCGAGCTATTGCCATACGGGCGGATAAAAACTATTTCCCCGTACCTGTGGCTCACGCTACACGCCAATATATATCAGACCTAAGGGCCTATACTTTTGTTTTTAATAGAGTCCATGCAAGTTGGCGCTGCATGCTTTTATCGGCCGGCCAATAAAAACCTTGTGAACGTCGTGTTTAAAAAGAAATCGTCCTATCTTTTCTTTTCCATGGCTTCATGGTTAAATTTCTTTCTTTTTCATGGGGCCATGAATAAAAAAGGGGCTATGTATTCATCTCAGTGCCATTCAGCTCAATCCTTAGCGATTATCCATCGTAAAGATCAAGGTAATCAGTTATTTTTGCAGTCAAAAAATAAGGTAGATTAATTAAGGTAAATTCCTTACCATTGGGAGTTACACACGTTTCCAGCTTTAATTCTGAAGCAGATAGTCTCACAGCACACTTGCAAGCAGTCTCATCAATGAAAAGATGAAGCGACTTTAACGAACCAACAGCTCCTGACTTAACTTCTATGGGGATAAGCTCTGTGCCATGCTGAATGAGAAAATCAACTTCAGCATTAGAACGAGCACTTTCTCGAACCCAGAAACAGAGCTTCTGAAGTTGATTAGTTTGTCCCGCTATTAGCTCCTGTGCCACAATATGTTCAGCCATCAATCCTTTATAGAAGCCGTGCAGATCTTCTTTAAGCAGGTAGTGCTGTTGTAATCCAACGAAATAGTTCACCAGACCTGTGTCAAGGAACTGCAATTTAGGATGTTTTTTAAAGTCAGGAATAATTGGAAGTTCAAGTGAAACGCTTGGATAAAGCCGCTTTACAAGCATTGCACTTTCTAGAGATTTGACTGCTTCACCCACTTCTCTTGCTTTATAGTTAGAATTCCCAAAACCTCCCAATTTGATTCGCTTAGAAGCTTCAAAAGGGGCTGTTTGAATTACATGCTTAAGGACTTTATTAAGTGTACTATTTTTTGCATATTTCCCGGCATCATCAATATATGAAAGGAGGAGATTTTGATATGTCGAATTAAGAGAAGTAATAGAACGCTTAGTGATATAGCGTGCTATTACCTCGGGCATACCACCAAGTAATGTGTATGTGTGGAATAAATCAAATAGCTTTGCTACAGAAAATCGTGGAACCGGAGTTGTCGAATAAGCATTTAATGCGGCCTTCTCTCCTGTTGCTTCAAGAAACTCCTCAAATGTTAAGGGGTGCATAAATTGAAACTCGACTCTGCCTACTGGAAAGCTGATATGGCTGTCGGAAATAAATGTTTCTAGTAATGATCCGGCTGCAATCACATGCACCTGGGGCAAGTGCTCAAAAAAATAGCGTAGAATCGCAATAGCAGCTGGCGAGTTCTGAATTTCGTCGATAAAAAGCAGCATACTACCACCATTGACCTCAATATTCTTTGTCAATAAAATAGCCTCAAATAATTCATCTACAGGCAAATTATGATCAAATAAATCAAGCTCTTCTTTGTTTTCCAAGTTGAGGTATATGTATTGATCGAATGACTCTGAAAAAATATTTACAGCTGAGGTTTTACCAACTTGCCGTGCGCCACGAAGAATCAGTGGTTTTCGGTCAGCTCTCTTACGCCATTGTTCCAATTCCCTGCAGACCGTTCTGTTAAACATAGATATTCCCATTTTAGTGTTATATTTAACATATATCAAAAAAGATACTAAACCAAGTTCATTTGTAACAAAGTATGGGGTGTTTTTAATTATAATTGTCCTATAGTACAGGGTGTTTATCTCTAAAAATGTACTAAAACACATGCTGTTTAATTTTATGGTGCTAAAAGAACCTTATCCCATTAAAGCGGAACACACAACTTTTAATTCCCCTTGGGAACTGGAACTTTATAAGCAAATAAACCTGAGTAAAAAACATCAATCCAAGAACAAGCCATACATAACGCTCCAAAAGACCATGATACTTATCTCTTCCCCATTACAAAGTGTAAGGAACTTTTATAGCAATAGGCGGGAGTACATAGGCAATGCCAATTGAGGACAGCAAGTAAATTACCGATGAGTACGCCTCAGAAAATATTTTTTAGACTCACATCATATTTATTAACAAATTCTGTAAATCATAACTTGGCTATTGCTTCTCGAGAAATTAAACCTAATGCGTAAGCTTGAATGGCAGCATTGCCATGTGAGGTCGCTTCAAAGGCCCCCGTGCGAACTGGACAATCACAGAGTTCTTGGGTCATTTCTACGAGAAGTTGATTGCGTCCGCCGCCACCGAGAATGGTGAGTTGCTGAGCTTTTTGTCCAGAGACTTGTTCCAACTCATGCCAACTCATAGCTATTTGAAAAAATCATACCTATGTATTATGTTACACTTATTACATATCAGTATACTAGCCATACTTAAGAAGGGTAAATATGACCATCAGAGAACTAGCCAAAGCCGCAGGAGTATCCACGGCAACGGTGTCGCGAATGTTAAATAAAAATGGTTTTGTGAGCAAGGAAGCTGAAGAAAAAATAAATGCAGCTATGAAGGCCAATAACTTTAATTCTGAAAAACGAACAACAAGAAGAGCCTCAAACGACGAAAACTCAAACCAGCTCAATTTCACCATGCTATGGACTTCCGACATCAGAGATTCAATGACTGCTACAGGTCATGAAATGATGCTTGGAATTACTGACACACTACGTTCCACAGGAGCCAATTTAGTGGTTGATTACATAGACCCTAATGGTGACATACCTAAATGCCTTACAGAAACAGGATGTGATGGTGTATTCCTACACGGAGGAAAATTACCCAAGCACCTAGCCGAACTCGTCAAGAAGACTCCAACAGTATGGTTACTCCAGGCGGGCGACACGGAATACGGAGACAGAGTTCAACCGGATCACTGGAAAATAGGATTAAATGCCTACGAACACCTGAAATCACAAAACTGCAAACATGTGTGCTGTATAAGCCACAAGCTTTCCAGTATCTCCCCGCCCTATTGGCAATCAAGACTCGAAGGCTTTTCACACGCCGCTTCTTTTGGAGCAATCAAGTATTCTATCATTAAAACTGAGGACCTTGGGGCCTCTACCTCCCCCGAAAACATAAGCAAGGCGGCTATTGAGGTCGTAAATAGCTTCGAGGAACTATCACCACGTCCCGATGGCCTTTTTATTACCAATGCATTGGGGCCATACATAAATGCTGAGTTAACTCGCAGGGGGACTATTCCCATGAAAGATATCTACATGATATCTGGAGACATGGATTCTTACGGCCAATTTATAGACACCGAAACTATAAAGATTGATATTCAGGCTAGAGAAATTGGCAAACTTGCCGCCGAAGCAATGCTCTTGCGCTTAAAAAGCCCCGATATGGATAAAATCAAATACATTACTGAAACAAAGCTTCTCAGCTCTAATGAGTAAATAGACTCACTCCCCTCCAAAACTCTGTAATCACTGAAGTATTTAAATATATTCACAAACAAATACCCGAATATTATTACTAAATAGAGAGCCCTCACTCTCGTCTTAATCCCCCTTATTAACTAAACTCAAACTCGAGTTGTAGCTAAGAAAGGGTACCCACATGCCCCTCCCCCGCTTATCCCATCTCCCCCCAAATAACTATATATTTATAGGTTACTAAAAAAAAAATCCTTTCATTTCCAGCAAGCATGTTTTTTAGTAAGTATCAAACTATGTAACACGAAACAAAAAAAAATTGACAAAGCTATTGACTTTAAGCTAAAACACACTTATATGTAACAAACATGTAACAAATGAAACAAATACTCAAGAGGTCCAAATGCTAAAATTAACTCACTTAAAAACACTAATTATTTATGGAGTGATTTTATTTGCATTTAGCATTAAAGCCGAAACTAACAGAGATACTAAGAATTATTTTAAACACTCCAAGCTAGTTTCAAGCCCTTCAAACTCTCCAGCAGACTACATTTGGCAAACCAAAGAAGGTTACATCATTATTCAGGGCGGCGAACTATCCCTACTTACAAATGACTCAAAGAATTGGGTTAAGCTCAAAAACAAGCCTTTGAGAATATCAAAACACGCTATGACTACGAGCTACGATGGAAAATTCTATATTGTTGACGGGACAAAAACTTTCACTCTTGAATATGTAAACGGAGGCATAATTCGCAATGATCTCAAAGATCTTCCTGCCCCAATCACAAATGGTGACATAAGTGTTAATAACCATAAATTATATATTACTGGACTGGACACAGAGGGCAACAACATCTTCTACTGTAACGGGGTGAAACAAAACCTTTGGAGTACACAAAAAACAAAAAAAGTACTCATGGCCCAACTTAAGGGAAATGTTTATGTTTTTGCGGATGAGAACAGATCTGGCAAACTGACTGCTTACGAGTTTAACACTCATAAAAGTAAATGGAATCTAATAGGCAGCAGCAACATTGCTATTGAAACAACAAAAGCCTTTGCCTGTGGTGATGCCCACATACTTTTTTTAAGTAAAAACACTAAACAAATTCATGCATTATACCTCGACCAGAAAAAATGGGTGCAATTCAATATTGCCTCATTACCTGAAGCCGACTTTTCTCTTAGTAGCGATTATAAAAGCTTTACTGTTGTTACACCTAAAGCTACTCATAAATTTGAAGCTATTTTCCCAAAAACAAAATATGGAATTTGGGATCACCTCATCGTCGGTCTGTTCTTCTTAATGATGCTCGGGGTTGGTCGGTACATAAGTAAACGCGAAAAAGACAGTAATGACTTTTTCCGCGGTGGCCAGCGCCTCCCCTCTTGGGCCGTTGGTATCAGTATGTTTGCCACAGGTGCGAGTGCGGTTAGTCTCATGGCTCAACCGGCTCAAGCTTACACCGACAACTGGCTCTACCTCTCAATTGGCCTTGTGCAATTCATCCTGCTCCCTATAACTTTTTTTGTGGTAATCCCCATTACTCGCAGGCTACAATTTTCCTCAGCATTTGAATACCTTGAAGCACGATATTGTCCGGCGATGCGCATGTTTGGTAGCCTTATTTATGCCTTCATGCAACTCGTAACAAGAATGGCTACAGTCATGCTCTTGCCCTCAATCGCCTTGAGTGCAGTTTGTGGTATCCCCATGGAAGTAAGCATCCTCATCATGGGCACCGTGACGACAATCTACTGCATGATGGGTGGCTTCGAGGCCGTCGTTTGGACGGATGTTATTCAAGCCTTTGTCATGCTCCTGGCAATGATCATGTGTGTAGTCTGGATCTTTATATCACTGGATACCTCCGCAAGTGACGCATGGCAACTCATTTCATCTGAAAATAAACTACAGCTATTTGATTTTTCCTGGGATCAAACGCAGCCAATTATATATATCATCTTCTTCTCTTACGCGCTACAATCCATTGCCGTTCCCATGGGGGATCAAAATTTCATCCAGCGTGTCCAAGCCGTAAAATCCGAAAAAGAAGCCCGCAAGGCAGCCTTCATTCAACTAGGCGTTGCTATACCACTCAATGCCTGCCTATTTGCCTTAGGCACCTGCCTTTACCTCTATTACAATGCCAATCCGGCGGATATTAGTCCCGCTATGAAAGCCGATGGGATTTTCCCCCTCTTTGCAGCTCAAACCCTCCCCACCGGTCTGGCCGGCATTGTAGTGGCCGCATTGATGGCCGCAACTATGTCTACTCTCTCCAGCGCGCTAAACAGCGTATCCAACATCGCAGTTGAAGACTATGTCCGTAAGTTCAAAAAAGATTTTAGTGACCACCAGGCCATCGTTTGGGGCAAAGGCTTTACCGTCGCCCTTGGCATTATTGGCACAGCTTTGTCCTTATTGCTAGCCCAAAGTAACTCCACCTCCATATGGGACCTAATCTTAATGATCCTCGGGGTTATTTTTGCTCCTCTCAGCTCTATGTACCTATTAGGTGTCTTGACCAAACGAGTCAATACCGCTGGTGTTATTGCTGGGTGCATTGCGGGAATATGTGCAACGCTCTACTGCAAAAGCAATTTTAATCTACACGTATTTTTCTTTACCCCGATAGGTCTAGTTCCTAGCTTAGTCGTAGGCTATTTGCTCAGCTGGATCATCCCCAGTAAACCTAAGGACCTCACTGGTTTAACCATTTTTTCACTACCACCAAAACCCGAGAAATCTTAAAGAGGAAAGCACCATGCGATTAGAAAGACAAAGATTCACTTTAATTGAGTTACTCATCGTGATTGCCATCATTGGCATTCTCGCCAGTTTACTGGCTCCTACATTAAAAAATGCTAGGGGAAAAAGTAAATCTGCAGTTTGCAAATCAAACCTCAAGCAATGGGGCATGTTTACGGCAATTTATACAGATGATACAGACGGATTTTTACCATACAGAGTTTTTGGCGTATGGACTATAAACAAGTATATTCCAAGCTCTATAGGTGAACACAAATTTTGTCCTTCTGATGAATTGGCACAAGACAAAAACAAGAGATTAGGTCAAGGAGGCTCCATCAGAACATCTTATGGTTATAATGGCAGTCTAGCTAAAGATAATTCACTAGCTGGTGATACGCTCAAAAAAATTACTGATATAGAGATACCAAATCACACTCTATTATTTATAGATCGTGGTCATAATGGTGAAAACGACGGCTACCCTGGTGGAGGAAATTTCAGCGGAGAAAAAGCTGATTTCGTCTGGGTTCATAAACATAAAGCTTACGCTAGGCATGAGCAAGAATACGCGAACATGGTCCAGCTTGATGGCAGCGTCAATAGGGGTAAAGCCATCTATTACAGGACTCCCAGCGGCTGGAATAATAGCTATAGACATTGGCATTTTCAGATAAACAAATATTCGGCTTATGCGGCACAGGCCTTGGCTGAAATTCAGTAATAATAACACTCAAAAATAACAATTATTTAAAAGATAGATTTAAGGCGAGAATTTTAATGAAAAAAACAATAGCAACTCTGGCAGCGACTGCCCTTACTTTTTGCTCTTACGCCGAAAGTGATAAGTATCTCGATAACTTTTACGCACCAGAAATTCAGCTTTTCGGAACAGCAGATGCTTCTCAGCAACTCGAGAGTGACTTAAAGCAACGCTTAGCTGTACCGGAATATTTTAAAAACGCATATCAGCGTGATCAGCATCCGGCTTTCTCTCATGATTTCAGTGATAAAAAAAATGGTGATTTTAGCATTGTCTACACACCATCAAAAGTAGCTCGGGGATCACAATTCGGTTTCATGACCAATTTGTGGGGTCTTTATAACGAACTTGATGAAAATTACAGCGTTAAATTTTCCCTAAAAACAGAGAATCTTGCTAAGGTTCAAACGAGCTGGAAAGTTCAAATTGTCGACTCAAAAGACAATGTGGCAACAACAACCCTAGAAGGTATTAACACCAAGGGCAAATGGGGAAAATTTGTCCTCCCATTGAAGAACCTTAAGAAAAGTGAGAAGTTTGATTTAAACACCATCAAACTTTGCTTATTCGAAGCTCCCAAATTTGCCAAAGACGCAAAAATCAAATTCGATTTTATCCGTTTTGATAATGGGGAAAAAGTTATTGGCATCACTGACAAGACCATCACTCAGATTATAGCTGAACAAAAAGCCACCAAACAAACTCGTATCAATAGAGCTTTTGAAGCATCGGCAAAGAAAGCTCATCACCCCATGGTCAGTGCATTTGCCCTGCTCTACCTTAATAAAGATTTAGCCAAAGCCAATAAGTTAGTACGTGAAAGCCTCATTGGATGGGGAAAAACAAACCCCTGGGGCTTGTGGGAAACACAAGTCATCTGTCGCACCTACTTATTATTCTCAAATCGCTGCGGCAAATTCAAGGGTCGCCTCGAGCCAGAGACCGAAACCTTACTACTCAAGACTCTTTGGGATAGAACCGTACTAAAAAACGATATCCATTGGGCACGACAAAGCACTTGGTGGATGGATGGCAGCGAGAATCATGACCTCAGTGCAAAAGCTAATAACTTAGTAAGCTCACGGATTTTTATGAATGAACCGGAGTACAAAGATAGAGTTTACCCTGACTATGGCTTCGGCGGTGGCTATCACTACGGTCGCGCCGGGTATTATGGCAAAGGTATTGATGCCAATTCACGCCATGGTGGTGGTAGAGCTCATTTAAGTGATGGTAAAAAATATAATGCCGAGGACCATTACAAAGCCTGGACCAAATTCTTGAAAGAGTACTTTCGTGAACGCGCTAAGCATGGCTTTTTTATGGAAAGACACTCCTATATATACAGTAAGCACACCATGAATATGGTGGACCTGATATATGCTTACGGCGGAGACAAAGAACTTAGCAAGATCGTCGGAAACTTCATGACCCTCTATTGGGCTGACTGGGTTCAGGCGGGAGCCGCAGGCATTACCGGTGGACCAAAAACAAGGTTTCACAAACGTGCTGTAGGAGCTGAGTGCAATAGAGGAATGATTGAATTCTTACTTGGTGGACCTGCCAATACTGGAATTTGGAATTACTGGAATAATATCAATGACTATGAGCTGCCTGAACTTGTGCAGTTAATGGCACTAGATCGTGAAGGCATGAATAACTTTGTTTATCAATCCCGTGGAATCGGCGAAGAGATAGGCACACAACCAAGGCCTAAGGGCTTAGAACGAAGCACAGCAATTAACCCAAATTCAAGATTCCTCAAATATGTCTACGTTACCCCACTATATACACTAGGCACGCAAATGGACCACCCCCAGGCCATTCACTCACATTTGAGTAAGGCTGGACGTTGGCATGGTATGACCCTAACTGCAGATAATAATGCCAAGATTGTCCCTGTCTCTTTCCCAACCGAAGCTGATTATAGAGGTAAAACTGACCCTGTCTCATTGGAAGTCATGAATCGAAGCCTGCAATCAAAAAACACTCTCATTGTTCAGCGCAGTAGAGGCTACACTGCAATCCATCCGGACTGGTATCCCCAATACAAGCAAAGAACTGAGATGGGCGTTTATTTAGGTAAATCCTGGGATGAAAAAATTGAACAAGATGGTTGGATATTTTTACGAAAAGGAGATGTCTACGCCGCGGTTAAAGTGATCTTACGAGACCAAAAATTTGAAGACGAAAAAAAGAAAAAACAGTCTAAAGGAACACAAATCCTGTTTCATAGTCATGAAGATGACCCCACAGTAAAAATGCTGGACAAGCCCTACAGCTGGATTAGAAATAATGAATACATTAAATTTAATAATCGCTTTTCACCTGTCATTATTCAAGCTGGTGATAAAAACCAGTTTGTCAACTTTTCAAATTTCATGAAAGAAGTAGCGCAGTCGGACTGTCAACTCTACAAAACGGTGGTTCCCACCTTCAACATTCTCACCTTCACGCCTCCCGATAAAGATGCTTCTGAGATGGAATTTAATGCGGCAAATACGGCTATCCCCACTGTGGATGGCAAAGCCATCAACTATGAATACCCAATGACCTTCGACAGTCCCTATATCAAATCAAAATACGGTAGTGGAATCATTGATATCCAGTACGACGGCAAAAAGCTCAAACTCGATTTCAATGAATCATTGTGGAATAAATTATTTTAATTACAAGGAAGATAAAATGAAAAAGATCATCACAATCTCAATCTTGCTAATGGCCTGTACATTTAATCTATTTGCACAGGAACAAGTAAAAGTTAGCACAGCCGATCGCGGCGATGGCAAAGTATACATCTACAAAACCTCAGGCGGAAATGAACGCAAGATGGAGGTCTACTTCCCACCGAATTACGACCCTAAAAAATCTAAAGTCCCTGGCATAATCCTTTTTCATGGCGGTGCCTGGCTCGGAGGGTCTCTAGCAGAATTCCGCAGGACGTGTGCCTATTTTGCCAGTCGAGGACTCGTCTGTGCCACAGCAAATTACCAAATGCTTAAAATCAGCAAAGCCGAAGCCGGCAAACTGTGTGCTACAGGCGACACACACAAACGTGTATGCGTCATCGATGCCAAGAGTGCCATCCGTTGGTTCAAGCAACACGCCGACGAATTCGGTATCGATCCCAACCGTATCATTACCGGAGGAACCAGTGCTGGCGGTCACATCAGTGCACTCGCCACCATGAACGCTGATCTCAACGATCCGTCTGACCCGATGGATATCGATACATCCGTCGTCGCTTATATATGGGTTAACCCTGCTTTTTCCCGTGCTGACCACAGATCTCCCGAAATCTACCTAATGGATCACCTTAAAGCCGACTTAGCACCTTCCATCGTCTTCTGGGGCGAGAATGACAATTGGAAAAAAGGCTGGGACATCGCCTATGCGAAATGGAAGTCACTAGGTGTAAAAAATATTGAAGTCAAGATTGCACAAAACGAAGACCATGGTTTTTGGAATCATCAAGAACAATGGCAAAGAGCCATGCTCATCGAAACAGATAAATTCCTCATAAAGCATGGTTTCCTTAGTGGTCAGCCGACTCTCAAGATGCCAGAAAATAGTGAAAAATTTACATTTTTTAACACTAATGAACTAAAAAAATTAGACAACTCTTCAACTCGCCCCACTCCAAGAAATGAAGCCTGGTTGAAAAATCATGCCAAAAGAGAAAAAAATCTTCGAAAAAAAGAAAAAGTAGACATCTTACTTATTGGTGATTCTATCACCCATGGCTGGAATAAGCATGAAAAAATTCTCAGTAATCTGTTTGCAGAAGAACAAGTCTTGAATCTCGGTAACCCTGCTGACAAAACAGAAAATATTATTTGGCGATTGGAACATCATACACTGGATAAAATCACACCAAAAGTTGCTGTGGTTCTGGCCGGGACTAATAATTCCAATAATGATGAATACACCGATAAAGAGATTGCTGAAGGCGTGGAAACGATAATCCAAACTCTTCTGAGAAAACTACCTGAAACGAAAATCTTGCTATTGGGTATTTTCCCACGCGGATCATATGATCAAAGAACAAAAATAAAGCGTGGTCTAAAAGTGGCCACAATGAATGCACAGTGGGAAAAAATTACACGTGTCAACAAGATTTTAGAAACACTAGCTGATGGAGATAAAATTATTTATCTGAATATTAATCAGGCTTTTTTAAATGAAAATGGTGCCCTGCCCATATCAGTCATGCCCGATCTTTTACACCTAAACGAAAAGGGGTATTCAATTTGGGCAAAAGAAATGTTTACCACACTTACTAAAATTATGGAAAAATAAAATGCTAAATAATATTTATTCTTTAAGTCTATTACTTATTACTTCCTTAACGCTTGCTGGCAAGGACATCGATATACCTAAACTTATCAAAGCGAAATGTGCCTCATGTCATGGGCCCGACCTCAAAGGGCTCGGCGGTGTATTCCCTAACTTATGGGAGTCGGATTTAGTCAAAAAGAAAGATGTTAAAGGCATCGTAAAATTTGTTATCGCGGGAAGTGGGCCGGATTCCAAATCACTCGCCCAAATGCCTCCTCGTGGAGGCGCCTTGGATTTAACTGACGAACAGATTAAAAAGATAGCTATCTACCTAACGACTAACAAAGCGCCAAAAGATAAGATCGTAAAAGTACCAGAAGGTATGGGAGTTCTTCACAACAACTACGGTCCAGTTGTTGGTGCAACGATTGATCTAGGAGAAGATTTACAAGGCACCAAGCATATTGTTAGCAGATCACATATCGTTCCCTTAGGAAAAAATCGCAAAAATGGAATCGTCTTCGATAGCGACACGATGAGCTATGGCTCTATTTGGTTGGCAGGAAAATCCCCAAGTGTAGCCATTAAAGGCCTACCTTTTAAAAATGGTCATATGCCAAGTTTAAATAAACGCCATCAACACTTACTTAAATCAGGGTCACGAAATGGTTGGAGTCACGAAGGCAATTTGACCGACCCACGTGAACAAAAGTATGAAACTTATCCCGCAATGGGCCCCTTACCTAAACATTGGGCTCACTTCAAGGGTTATTATCTCTACGATGAAAAAGTTATTTTCAAGTACACAGTGGGCGATGCTGTCGTTTACGATAGCCCAGGTTTTATCGCCGGAGTCAATAAAGGAGCTATCACAAGAACCTTAAATATAAGTGGTGCCAAAGCTGAAAAAATCATTTTAGCTGAAGCTGAAAATGCCAAAATTGAAGATGGTGTAGTGAGCTTTTTCACTAAAGGCAATTCAGAACCGACATTTATAGAACTATCCGAAAAATCAAAACAAGCGAAATTTGGTATAGAAAATAATATCATTTATTTAAACATACCTGAAGGTGACTCTAAATTAAAATTGATCTTTTGGGCTGGTCAGAAAGACTTAAACCTTTCATTCAAATCTTTAGCTGGCAAAGCCGAGGATTTACTGGCATTCACCCATGGTGGAAATATTCAATGGCCTAAAGAATTCAAAACAACAGGCCAATTATCGACAGATACTCAATCAGCTTATGTCCTCGACCGTATCACCCTCCCTTATGATAATGAATATGAAGGAAGAATGAGAATCGGTGCCTTCGATTTTTTCGCCGACGGCACACGTGCTGCACTATGTACCTGGGATGGCGACGTTTGGATTGTAAGCGGTATTGACCAAGGTTTAAAAAACTTGACTTGGAAGCGCTATGCGACAGGGCTTCACGAACCACTTGGTCTAAAAATAGTTGACGAAGTTATCTACACGGTAGGTGATGATCAAATCACCCGTTTTCACGATTTGAATAATGATGGCGAAGCCGACTTCTACGAAAACTTTAATAATGATTGGGATCTGACCGAGGCCTTTCACGCCTTCTGCTTTGACTTACAGGTCGGCCCAAAAGGTGACTTCTTTTTCAGTTTCGGAAGTCCTGTGAATCCTGGTGGACATGGCTTTCAAAGAATTGGGCGTCATCATGGTACCATTATGAAGGTTAGTCCAGATGGACAAAAGATGAGCATTTACGCTTCAGGTTTTCGCGCTCCCAATGGCATTGGCATAGCAGCAAACGGTCAAGTTACCTGTGGAGATAACGAGGGAAGTTTTGTTTCCGCTAGTCCCATCCACTGGGTAGAACCCGACAAGTTCCACGGCGTAGTAGATACTTACCGTGGCACCCAGAAACTCAAGACCGAGCCTATTGCACGTTATTTTCTTCCCATGCGCCCGAAAAGGTGGGCTGAAAAAATCAAAGCTGAGGGTGGCAATATCGAAGAGATGGTTGACCACAGTGAAATGCCTAAACCACTGGCATGGCTCAGCAAAAAAAGACAAGTAGACAATTCTGGCGGTGGTCAGGTTTGGACAGGTGAAAATTGGGGGCCTTTATCAGGTGAACTCCTGCATCTTTCATATGGACAAAGCAAAGTTTACCTGGTTTTAAAGGAAAAGAAAAATGGGATCATGCAAGGAGGAGTCGTCAACCTTCCTTTTAAGCTTACCAGCAGCGCGATGCGTGCCCGTGTGAACTCTAAAGATGGCCAGGTCTATTTGTCCGGTTTAAATGGTTGGCAGTCAAATGCAGATAAAGATGGTGGCTTCGATCGTATTCGTTACACAGGGAAAAAGCTCTACATGGCAATAGGCTTAAAATCAGCAGAAGGTGCGCTAGACATAAGTTTTAGTCAAAAATTAGATAAAGCTTTCGCTCAAGATATTGCTAATTTTTCTATCAAAGCCTGGAATATTAAATGGAGCCAAGATTACGGATCACCAGAAATGCCACAGAAAGGTTTTCAAGTTAAGAAAGCTGAACTCTTGAAGGATGGTAAAACTGTTCGTTTGAGTATTCCTGATTTAAGGCCTGTTCACATGATGGAAATCCAATACAATATCAAAGCTGCAGATGGCCATATCATTACCGGCAAGATCGATAACACGCTCCATTCTATCAAGTCAGAAAATCTAGATAATCGTCTAAGTGATGCTGAAAAGAAAGATGGCTGGGAGCTACTTTTCGACGGTAAGACAACAAAGAATTGGCATAACTGGAAAACAAAAAAGCCCCTCAAAGAAGATAAGTGGGTTGTTGAAGATGGGACATTGCTCCTTAAGGAAAAAGGTCATGACATCTATACAAGTCAAGCTTATGAAAATTACGAATTGGTTCTGGAATGGAAAACGACGGGCAATAGTGGTATTTTCCTAAGAGTTAATCCAGCACTCGAAGGCCCCATTTGGAAAGTTGCTCCAGAAATGCAAATTGAAAATACTCCTGGGAATAAGAATAAATCAGCAGCGGGTTTATTTAATCTCTATAACATTGAAGGGGAGAAAGTACTGCACGTAAATGACTGGAACCATGTTCGCATTCGCATGCAAGATGGTAAGGCAACGCATTGGTTCAATGGCAAAAAAGTATATGAGTATGAAATCGGTTCTGCGGACTGGAACAAGCGTGTGGCAAAAAGCAAATTCAAAGATACAAAAGCTTATGGCCAAACAGCCAAAGGACATATCGGCTTACAGGATCATGGCGCCGTGGTTGCTTTTAAAAATATTAAGATCAGAAATCTAGGTAAGAATAATTAATAGAGTGGAAAATCATATGTTTAAAAATTCACTTATAATTAAACGATTGACATCCTTACTTTTAACGTTAATCGCTGGCATAAATCTGATTTACGCAGAACAAAGACCGAATATTGTCTGGATATTTTCTGATGATCATGCCCCCAATGCCATTGGTGCTTACGGTGGACGATTCGAGAAAGAGAATATCACACCACATTTAGACCAATTAGCCAAAGAAGGGATGATTTTTGATCGAGCCTATGTGGCCAACTCAATCTGTGCGCCAAGCAGAGCAACTTTGCTCACAGGTAAACACAGTCATATGAATGGTAAATACCACAATGGCGATCGCTTTAACCATGATCAAAATCAATTTCAAAAAGTCTTACAAAAACATGGCTACCAGACAGCTATGGTTGGAAAAATTCATTTAAATGGCGCCATGCAAGGTTTCGATTATTGGGAAGTTCTTCCTGGTCAGGGAAAGTATGTGCATCCGGATTTTATCACCAAGGGTGGTAAGACGAAGTATAAGGGACATTCAACGGATATTATCACAGATCGAGCCTTGCGCTGGTTGAAAAATGACCGCGATGATAAACCATTTATGTTGATGGTTCATTACAAAGCTCCACACAGAAATTGGACGCCTGCTCCGCGCAATATTGAAGCCTTCAAAGACAGAGTTTTTCCTGAACCCCATAACCTTTTTGACAACTATGAGGGACGAGGCCTTGCAGCTCATAAACAAGATTTAAGCATTGAAAAATCCATGAGGATTGAATATGATAATAAGGTTGGCCGAAATGGTTTTGATGAGCGCACTCAAGATTTTAAACAAAATACATATAAAGGCAAAGATCTTATTCGTTGGAAATACCAAGCTTACATGAAGGATTACCTAGCGTGTGTACATGGTGTTGATGAGAACATAGGCAGACTTATGGATTACTTAAAGCAATCAGGTCTAAATGAAAACACCATTGTTATGTACTCATCTGATCAGGGTTTTTACTTAGGTGAACATGGCTGGTTTGATAAAAGGTTTATGTATGAAGAATCTTACCGAACGCCACTCCTTGTACGCTGGCCGGGGATTGTTAAGGCAGGTACACGCAATGCTGACTTAGTTCAAAACATAGATTTTGCAGCCACCTTTTTAGATATGGCCAAGGCAGATATCCCCAATGACCTGCAAGGTAAAAGTCTTGTGCCGCTCATGAAAGGTAAAACACCCGCCGATTGGAGAAGCTCACTCTATTACAGATATTACCAATATCCCGGGACACATAGTGTACGACGTCATGAAGGGGTATCGACGAAAAGATATAAACTTATCCGTTTTTATGGTAGGGATGTCCCAAATGAAGAAGAATGGGAGCTCTTTGATTTAGAAAAAGATCCTCATGAAATGAAAAGTGAATTCAATAACCCTGAGTATGCCAATATCATTAAAGACTTAAAAGAAGAGTTAAGAAAACTTAAAACTCAATACAAAGTCCCTGCCGATAACTTTGACTTTAAAATGAAACAACTCCCCAATCAACTCCCTCGTGAGAAGAAATCAGTTTCCTCAAAATGATTGATGTAAATACGAGAAATTGATCTACTCAAAAACTGTTAAACCGTGAGAACAAGCATGATAAAAACTTATATCACCCTATTATTAAGCACTTTCTGCATGAGCGGAATCCTTCAGGCTGAAATAGAGAAAAATTTAGTAATCGGCCTTATTGGTGATTCGACTGTAGCTACAACTTATGGTTGGGGGCCCGCCTTCGCCAAACAAGTCAACAAAAATGTTACCGTACTCAACTACGCAAAAAATGGTGCCACCCTCGACTCGCTGTCCAGGCGTTTAGACGACCTGCTCGCAAAGAAACCTGATTACGTATTAGTTCAATTTGGACATAATGACATGAAAGTCTACGATGCCAAAGCCTACGCTAAAAAACTCAAAAATTATGTACTGCGAATCAAGAAGGCCGGTTCAAAAGCTATTATTTTAAGTTCTGTAACTCGTCGTAACTTTGATGAAGATGGCAAAATTTTACCAAGAACTTTTAATGGCAATGAAAGTCGCATTTTACCGAATTTTGCGCTCAGTGCAAAAGCTCTTGCAAAAGAGCAAAAAGTCCCCTTTTTAGATCTCAATACCATCAGCATTGCCCATCACAATCAAATCGGAGAAAAGGAAAGTCAGACATACAATTTTGAACCGACAGACACCACCCACTTTAGCCCAAAGGGCGCCCAGGCCATTGCCTCTATCATCATAAAAGAATTAGAGTCCGTTGCACCGGATTTATTTTTTTACCTCCATAATGGCAATAATCCAATCAAAGTATTTCTACTCGCCGGGCAATCAAACATGGTGGGACAAGTTTACGGGGGTGGCTTAAATGCCCCCTACAATCAGGCTTATTCAAAAGTTAAGACTTGGGACTACAGGCGAAACAAATGGGTGGCTTTAGCTCCTGCCTATCGAATTGGCCCAGAAATCGGCTTTGGGCATGCCATTACCAAAGTCTTACCGGATGACGATATTCGCCTAGTCAAATATGCAGCAAATGGCACTAACCTTTATAAGAAGTGGGCTCCGTCTACAGGAAGACAATATATCAACTTTATGAAAGCGAGCTATGGCGCTCTAGCTGATCTCGAAAATAAAAAAATACCCTATGAGATAACGGGGATGCTTTGGCTTCAGGGAGAAAGCGATGGAAAGGAACAAAAGGGAGCTGAATATAAAAAGAATCTTTCTAATTTTATAAAGGATATACGTCTAAGGTTCAATTCTCCCAATATGCCTTTTATCATAGCCCGAGTGCGCAATTTTTACGGCAAGGGCAAAGAAGCCCAATTGGTTCGCAAAGCCCAAGCAGATTTAGCCCAAGAAATGGCCTCTGTTG
This sequence comes from Lentisphaera marina, assembly GCF_028745505.1. GTDB lineage: Bacteria > Verrucomicrobiota > Lentisphaeria > Lentisphaerales > Lentisphaeraceae > Lentisphaera > Lentisphaera marina. The sequence goes on from NZ_JAQZZL010000001.1 coordinate 2,547,161, forward strand.
CCTGTTTTGATACAGATGATTTAAATCCACTTATAAACGGCGGCCACTACAATTTAGAAAACACTATTACAATCGGCCAGAGATTTGCGCAAAATTTTGATTTAATTAGCAAGGAAATAAACATGAGTCATGAACAAGATAAAAACGCATTCGACACCGCAATAAATCAAAACTGGAAAGAGGTTTTTAATGACCCTTGTACAGAAAACTGGCAAGAGAAGTGGTTTCTCGATGGTAAAATTGCCGCCGTTACCAATCGTGCCAATGGCATGCAGCTCGCTGCTGGTCCACAATTCTTAAACGATGACCACCACATGGTTTTATGGACTAAGGAAGAATTTACTGGAGATCTAAAAATTGAATTTGATTACACTCGTACTGATTTCGCAACCCGTTGTGTCAATATTATTTATATACAAGCTACAGGATCAGGCAAGGCCCCCTACTCAAAGGATATAAGCGAATGGAATAACTTACGCACAACTCCTGCCATGAAAATGTATTTTAACCATATGAATACCTATCATATTAGTTTTGCTGCATTTAATAACACTGATGATTTAAATGAAGATTACATAAGAGCAAGACGTTACATTCCAAATAGTGAAGGCCTAGAAAACACAGATCTTGAGCCAGACTATTTCAATACAGGCCTATTTAAACCAGGAGAAAAACATCACTTCACGATCATTAAAAAAGATCAACAACTATTTATGAAGATCTCTAATAATCATCAGACCGCTTACTTCCATTGGAATAATACAGAAGCTCCGGGAATTGAATCTGGTAGAATTGGTCTACGTCACATGTTCACTCGTTCCGCCATCTACAAAGACTTTAAAATTAGTGTCCCACAATAAAGGAGTAAATAAGATGCAAAGAGTAGCCTTTAAAATGCAGTTGAAACCTGGTTTCGAGAATGAATACAAAAAGCGTCATGACGAGATTTGGCCGGAACTCAGCCAAGCTCTGAGCAATGCTGGTATATCTGATTACTCAATCTTCTTAGATGAAGAAAGCTTAAGCCTTTTTGCGGTACAAAAATTGAGTGCCCATAACAGCGCAAAAGAACTTCCACAAACAGAGATTGTGAAAAAATGGTGGGATTACATGGCTGATATCATGGAAACAAATCCTGACAATTCACCCGTGTGCATAGAACTCAAAGAAATGTTTTTTCATGAATAAGCCCCTCCAAACAACCACTATCACGTTTTAATGAAACAATTAAATACAACAAAAGAGTTACAACTGAATAATTTATTATTTTCAAGAAATGACCAAAGTAATAATATTTTTAATTTTTTGAAGTATTCATGGACTTTCTCTTATTAATTTCAAACGGATCAATGATCAATGAACAAAACAACAAATAATAAAAAGCTCATTCTTATAATTCTTCTGGCCTTTTATGTATTATCGTATGCCGGGCTGAGATTAGGTAAAATGCTTGTTTATCGAGTAAGCTGGAATAACAAGATTAATTACGAAACAAAAACTCACGACACATCTGTTTCGTCAAGAGACATTTCATCTTGGAATGATGAAGCTCCTTTAAATAACTCTATGTTCACATTTGTTTTCAAACCATTGATAGCGCTTGAACTTGCTGTAAGACCAAAACCAAAACCCTTAGCCAATTACACTCCTAAACAACTATCTGCCATAATAGATACCCATAAAGCCTCACTAAGCTTACGTCAAAAAGCACGAGAGAAAGTCCTTACTAAAAAGACCTCTTGGCCCGGCGGAGCTTGGGGTGACACCATGTGGGAACTCTGTGCTCTCTACCAAAACGAAAAAATCGACCTAGCTAATCAACGCTTATTAGATCGTAGTCAAAATTTCACTGAAACGATTAGCAATCTGAACTCAGAAAAAGGCTTTGTTTTTCTTCCTGAAAATTACGGAAAGTATTCCCCTTGGGCATATTTTGCCATCACTGATTATGTTCGAATCCTCTCTCTCTTTAATTCTAAAAGCACTCACTTCCCAGGTCGCTTAAAACCCACAACAGAAAAGGCTATGAAAGAGGCTCTTTGGTTAGTGGTAAAAGAAATGAGCCGGGTAAAGGATGCTTCCTTAGATAATCTACTTGTGCTCTATGGCACTGAAAATCATGACCTAACCCTTCGCCCTGTTTATTATTTGGTAGCCGGCCTACTAAAAAACGACCCCGAATTTAAAGAACGAAAATATAACGATGGGTACACTGCACTCGAACATTACGATGCCTACAATCGCTTTTTCCAAGAATGGCCTGTGCAACGCATTAAAAGTGGTCTGTGGTTTGAAATCGGTTCAGATACCTATCAAAAGTATTCTTGGCCCTCCTTGTTTAATATGCAAGATCTCTCACTGGATCCACTCGTTCGTAAACGCTTTGGCATGCTCATGGATATAGCCTTTATCGAAGAGGCCCAAATCTCCGTTAATGGTCGTCGTGGGGGTGGTCGCAGCCGAGCGGGATACGGAAAAAACAGTTTCGAAACGTATAAAAATCTTCTCTATGCTCCTGAAGGCCTATATGCTGGATCTAGTCATTCGAAAGTAATCGAAACCAGTAGCTACCAACTGCCAGCAGCGGCAATCTTATTACGCAAAACTGAATTGCCGGCGCCTGAACCCTTTGTTATTGAAAATCGCATTCTTGGTGAATTAAAATCACTCAAAAAAGATAATTTCACAGCTTACACGAGTGATTCCGCTCTTATTAATTATGCCTACCGTACCCCTCATTACATCATGGGCAGTACATTGCAAAACCCAGCCTTAAGCATAACATCGCCTGATAGTGGTAAAGCCATACTAAAGTATAGTGGCATTAGCCGACAAAACCGTTGGTATGGAATTTTATTCGATGATCCCGATGCCCGCCAGACTCTAACTCCGTCCTTAAGTAAGCGTACCGACGATGAAATCTGTGCCATTTTCCCAGAGATCCAAGTACCGAAAGGAGGCCGCCCACAACACCCTCACTGGAGCTTTCAACACGAAAATGTACTCTTTATTCAACGCATTGATAATCAGCCTAAAGGCATGGGCTCCTACCACACCAATACAGTAAGCATGCGCTTCCACGGAAAAAAACTAAAAAAAATAGAGCAAGATGGCTGGATCTTCGCAAGTAATGGTAAGGCTTATGCGGCCGTTAAATTTATTAATGGTGGCTATACGTGGGACGAAAGTGGTGAACTGGCCAGTCCTCTAAAAAGCCCAGAGATCGCCACGAGTACACGCTACTTGATACACAGTGGTGATAAAGATAGTCACGATTCATTCGAGGCTTTTCAAAAGACAGTCTTAGCCAATCCATTGACCATCGAAGCAAATCGTATAGTCTATCAAGCCAGTCCTAATAGCCCGCAATTGGAATGCTTTCTCTACGACCCTCATACACACAGGGACTTTAAACTGCCAAAGATTAATGGGCAGGTCATTAACTTACGTCCCTCGTGGGCCTTCAAGAGCCCCTACCTCAATAATCAATTTGAAGATGATCAAGTTAAAGTAAGCGTTGGCCCCGTTCATCAAAATTACGACTTCAGAAAGGCCAAAATCACACATTGAGTAAAGATGATAAACCATAACTTCTAAAACACGCTTAAAAAGAGAATACTAAGATGAAACTAGCAATAATTGGAAACTGGGGGCACCACGTTCACGTCCTTCAGGAAACAGATAAAATGAACGATCTAGAACTTGTGGCAATTGCCCCCGGCTTTGAGGGTGAGGACTTGAGCTCAATGACTAATCAATATAACAAAGCTACAGTGTATGACGATCACCTCAAGATGCTCGAGCAAGAAAAACCCGATGTCGTTACAATTAGTACTCGTTTAGATAAAATCACCAGCCTCGCTATTGATGCCTCCAATGCAGGTTGTCATAGCATTTGCGAAAAACCCCTAGCACTCGAACATGAAGCTCTCTTGCTACTCTGGAAAACTATTACTAAAAATCGCACACAATGCATTGCCATGCTCCCAAACCGCAACCACCCCGTATTGGCCTTTGCCAAGCAACAAATTGATGCTGGCAGAATTGGTGAGGTAAGCTTATTGAATGCGAGAAAATCCTATAAATTTGGCCACACTCGCGATGAATGGTTATGTAAACGTTCAAGCTATGGCGGAACCATTCCATGGATAGGCATCCACGCATTAGATTTTATTAATTCTGTATCGGATTCTCCATGCACAAGCCTTTCTGCAATGCACGCCAACCTGGCTCACCCTCAATTCCCAGAGATAGAGGATTCTTGTACCCTATCAATCAAGTTTAAAAACGGAACTCTCGCAACGGCTAGCGTTGACTACTTACGTCCATTATCAGCAGACGGTCACGGTGACGACTGGATTCGCATTGTCGGAACTTCAGGAATTATCGAGGCCTCAATGGACCGTGGAGAATGTACTATTATCGACTCATCAGGTCATAGTAAAATCACAAGTTTTGATGACAAATCGCCCTATTACCCACCCCTAATGAGAACATTCCCAAAATCCGGAACTGGAGAAATCACAGCAGAAACTCGACGTAGTTTTCATCTTAGCCATTTAGGACTATCTGCTCGGGATGCTGCAGACACTGAGGAAAAAATGATAATAAAAAAGGCTCCATGGGACAAAACATAAGGGCTTTAAGAAGGCTTGTACGGGACTTAAAAAACTAAAATTTTTCGACCTAAGACGAATAACTAATTTAATAAAGAACAAAGGATTTACAGATGTTGAAAATTGCAATAATCGGTGTTTCTGGATACGGTAAAATCATTTATGATCTTTGCAAAAACTCAGAAAAAACAAAAGATGTAAAAGTAATTGCGGCAGTTATTAGAACCCCATCTAAATGCCCCGATGTTTATGAGGAAATCATAGAATCTGGTGGACAAGTTTTTTCAGATGCCGAATCAATGTTTTCATCCATGAAAGGTCAACTTGATTTAGTCTGCATCCCAACCGGGATAGAAACACACGCCTCATTAAGTATAGCCGCTATGGAAGCGGGAGCCCATGTAATGGTCGAAAAACCAGCTGCCGGCACAGTCGAAGAAGTAGATACTATGATGGAAGCCTCCAAGAGAACTGGTAAAATTGTAGCCGTTGGCTTTCAGGATATTTACCGAAACGATATACAGGAAATCAAAAAGAAACTCCTCACCAAGGAATGGGGTGAGGTTAAATCAGTCTCTGTACTTGGAAGCTGGCCACGTCCAAAAATGTATTATAGAAGGAACAATTGGGCTGGTCGCCTAAAGTCCGGTGATTCAATGATTTTTGACTCTCCTGCCAATAATGCTCTTGCTCATTATATGAACCTCGGTTTATATCTTGTAGGTGAAAACTTTAAAAGTAGCGCCAGTATTGCCACCATTGACGCCGAGTCTTATAGAGCATACCAAATAGAGACATTCGACACACTTATTTGTCGTGCAAAAACTAATAGTGGAATTCAATTTCACTACACTGTAACACATGCCAGCGCCGAGAACTTTGAGCCCATAGTCAGTATAAAAACAGATAAATATAAAATAGTTTTGGCATGTGATTCAAATAAGGTTTACGATCTTGATAATAAACTCATTACTGAACTAGAACATAATGACACATGGACTGGAAGAAATAATATTATTCCTGCAGTAGTGGATAAAATTAATGGACATGATTCATTTATTTGTGACCTCTCAATAGCTCGCTCACACACTTTATTCATCAATCGTCTTCACTCACAGAATAAAGCTAACGATTTTGCTAATGACCTCGTATACGAAACCGTAATTAAAGATAATGAACACTTAGTGGTAAAAGGTTTGTTACCTGCTTTAAAAGAAGCTTCATCTAAAGGTGCTTTATTTAGTGAAATAGGCTATAAATTCAATTAATATATCTGTGCATGCCAGTTAATATTTGAAGGGGGATTTTAAGATTAAATCCCTTTACGATTGAATATCATTCTATTTTTAAAACAACTCATTTCAATTAAGCTTAATTAAGAAATGAGTTGAAAATGATTTACCTCAACTCCTCATCCAGGTAAGCGATTTCTTTTTGTAAGGCCGCCATGACTCGCTTCTTGTAGACATACACAGAGTTTTGTGAAAGACCTTATTCAAGAGGAGATTCCATGCAGTCTTAATGATGTTACCCGCTGTATTGGGCTCGTCAAAGGCATCATGCCCAGTCGTTTTTCTTTAGCGCATGAGTCCATAGCGATAAAACCTTAACAAGTCTTTCAGCTAATCTATTTCCACGGGCAGATAAACTGCTACTTTACCGTAACTCTGATTATTCATTGCTCGTAGCCGAGCCATTCTTGGGTCATGAGCAGATGTTGGTGCTCCAGGGGCCATAATATTGTTTACTCGCTTGACTGATCCATCCTCATAGAGAAAATTACGATCTAATGTACCGCGAGCAACGTAACTCTTATAGAAAACTGATTTATTAGCCCCAGCAAGTTCCTCACTGGACATGCCTCCAGCATTATCAGGGTGCGAACTTGCCCATAGACCATCACCTCCGGGGATATATAGATCATTATCGGCAAGTAAAACACTGAAGGAGTTATTTATACCATCCCAGCCCCAAGTAATACGATCCCCCACCTTTAAAAGAGCCGTGTTGCGATAACCATTACCACTGATCAACTGTTGGCCGTAGTACATTTCGTATGCTCCCGCAAGATTGCCACTAGCGCTTTCCGGATTCCAACTTTTAGGCTGATTCAAGGGACAAAAAAAGCTTTTGATTGATATATAGTCGACCAACAGAGATCTTCCCTTGGAGCTCGGTTCCAGATTGTCAAGACGGGCCATCGTGCGTTGAGGCCAGTAATCATTGTTATCATTCGTGTAAGAGTATAGAGCTAAACCGTTTTGGCGCATATTCTCTGTACAGCCTACCAATCGTGCTTTAAACCTAGATTTCTTCAAATTAGGTAGCATAAGGGAAGCCAAGATCCCAATGATCGCAATCACAACTAAAAGTTCTATCAAAGTAAATTTTTTCATAATCAATCCTATTAGCTCTCAAACATAAACATATTCAGTATAATTCAAACGAGCGTTTGATTTATATAATAAAATCGCTAAATAATATAAATAAATCACAAAAACCATTCAAAAAAAAGGTGCTATTTTCTGATTACAAGAAACTTATATATAAAAAAAATTAAGAGATTCTATTCAGAAGCCCAAAATTTATAAAAAATTTTATATTTCAGCTATTCTACTTCCACTGGTAGGTAAGCTGCCTGCAGGTTGTAACTCTTAGCATTGTTTGCTCTTACACGAGCCATTCTTGGGTCATGATCAGCTGTTGAAGGTCCAGGGGGTAAAATATTGTTGACTCGCTTGACTGAACCATCCTCATAAAGAAAATTACGATCTAATAAGCCGCGAGAGTTGTTACTCCTATAAAGCTGTGATTTAAGACCAGATACATTACTCTCTGAAGGGGACATGACTCCACTGTTGTCAGGGTGCGTACTTATCCATAGACCACTATCTGAGTAATATTGATCAGCATCGGCCAGTAAAACACTGAAGGAGTTATTTATACCATCCCAGCCCCAAGTAATACGATCTCCCATCTTTAATAGAGCAGAGTTTTCATGTCCATCAGCACTGATCAGCTGTTGGCCGTAATACATTTCATAGCTTCCCCCAAGTGTGGTGGTAGTATCGGTTTCTGGATCAAAATCTGGCTTATTTAATGGACAGAATAAACTATCAAGTGATATATAGTCGGCCAGCAGTGATCTCCCCCGGGATTTATATTCCAGATGATGAAGATGTGGCACAGTACGCCGAGGCCAATACCGATCGTTATCATCTGCGTAAGAGTATAGAGCTAAACCATTTTGCCGCATATTCTGTGCACAAACTGCCAATCGAGCTTTATATCTAGACTTCTTCAAATTAGGTAGTAAAAGGGAAGCAAGAATACTAATAATCGCTATTACAACTAGTATCTCTATTAAGGTGAATTTTCTTTTCATTTATATTCCTTTAAGCTTATTGAGAGAAAGATTTGATGATTCTTCAATACTTAATTTGCAGTCAAAAAAAACCTGCCGTGCTTTTTTTTATTTTTTTTTGAGTTTCATTAAAATAAGGCTATGCACTTAATTCTTAATACCCGTATTATCGTCAGCTGACAAAATCTTACAGCAAAATTTAATTTTGCTTTACCCTCTTAGACATTTATTTTGGGCTCTTTTTCACCCAAATAACTCAACTTGGACTTATTTTACATGATCAAATTTTTCCTGTAAAATATACAAGGAATAAATGGGCTATTCACTGCAGCTCAATCATTTTATTGACTATCAACAAGGTTCAAGACACACTTGGATAAACCTGTAAGAGCGGTGTTTCATTAAACATTGAAACCTTTCTTAAGTTTGTTTTTTCATTTAAAAAAGTCAGATCAGTGCAAAACCACTTAATTCAGCTCTTTGAAATACTTGTCCCAGGCATCATCTCCGGCATCGAAATCACCGGGTTCAATGCTTACACTGCCATCGAAGCAATAAACATATCATTAGGTGATAAATGCCTTTATTTAATGAGGTCAAATAAGTTTAAGCTCTTAGATATTCAATCATTAGTGCATCCAAGGCAGGAATTGATAAACTCAAACATTTTATACTTATAAGTGTAGGAAGACGCGACAACAACAGCATCTCTATCAAGGATAGATTGAATGTAGTTCATGAATGGCAGGATATTGTTATTCACTTGAGCTTCCTCTAATGCATTGAAGTATATCTGCCTTTCCTCATGCTTAATGATCTACCAAGGCAGCTTTTCTTTACAAAGGAAGTAATTCATTACGAAGCGTGATGATAGACCGGGGACAGGTTAAATTTTGAAAGGGAAAACTCTGTAAAAACTTGCAATAAATCTTTGGGACAATCTTTTTGAAAAAAAAATAAAAAAAATATGAGTGACCTATGAATAAATCGAACTTATATGTACAGATGCTTGAGCTTTCTTTAAAAAAAGCACCTTTCATTCTCTGAAACTAAAAGTCACCTCAGTTCCTCGTCCAGGTAAGCGATTTCTTTTTGTAGAGCTGCCATGACTCGCTTCTTGTAGACATATACAGAATTTTGTGAAAGCCCCAGTTCCCTGGCGACTTCTTCACCTTTTTCACCGGAAGCCAACTTTTGAAAAGACTGTAAAACCTTCTCCTCAAACTTAGCGGAAATATTCTCCCAGGCGGTCTCAGTCACATGTTTTTCCCATTCCTGCTGACAAATTTGCTCAATTTCTGGAGGCAAGCCCTTCTGAAGTTCTTGAGCTTCAAAATCACTTTCAAAGACGCTCGCCTTTTTACTTTTATGATAAAAAGTGTTGGCCGTTCTTTGAGTAATCACACTCAACCAAGAACGAAAGCGACCTTTTTGAGTTTGGTACTCGAAGTCAGGCAGTTTTTTCCAAGCAATCAGCATGACCTCTTGAATGATGTCTTCCCGATCAACTGGCTGAATTTGCTGTAAATTTTGCACCACTCGGTAAACGTAGGGTCTATAAAAAGCAATAAATTCTTCCCAAGCATCATCATTATATTGATCACGAATTTTTAACAAGAGAGTTTGTCGCGTATTTTTTGCTTGATTCATAAGGTGAAATTACTCTTGAATAAGGTCTTATTACTAATAAAAAGTGTGCTAGGATTAATTGTAATAGCTTAATAGTTATTTGTCACTTCTTCATCTAATTTAAAGTTCTAATGCTTAGTGCCGATCTATTAATTCTTCTTATTGTTAAATGCTTAAGTCTGTAAATGAGTATAAAGTCTATTGCAGTAGTATTTTATAAGATATGTAATACATTATATATTATGTATTACATAATATATAAACGAGAGCTTATATGAAGACTACAGAAAACATAGTGAAGTTTTACGAAGCATCACCAGGTGTACATACACTCAAGGAGCTCGAAACTATAGGTGCTTACGCCAACCTAGTTCGCGATCTCGTAGCTCATGGTATACTCGAAGAAGTAGCGCGCGGGCTCTATCGACTTAGTACACAGGAAGAGCCTGAACACATACATTTTGAAGCAATAGCAGTTGCCATACCCCAAGCGGTTTTTTGCTTGCTAAGCGCATTGACTTTTCATGAAATCGGAACACAGAGACCTTTTGAATATCACATTGCAATTCCTAAAGGTAAAAGAGCTCCTCAGCGTCAAGATTTTACTATTCAAAGTTATCAACTCAGTACTTCATCCTATCAAGCAGGCATAGAAAAACACGGGCGAATCAAAGTCTATAGTGTTGCTAAAACTGTGGCAGATTGCTTTAAATTTCGCAATCAACTTGGTCTTGATGTGGCATTGGAATCCCTCAAAGATGTTCTACGTAATAAACGTGCTAGCGTAGCTGATCTATTGGAGATGGCGGAAGTTTGTCGAGTTAAAAAAGTGATAATGCCTTACCTGGAGTCTTTGGTATGAAAAATCATGCAGCCTCAGTACGTGCCAAACTTAAGAATCAGATGAAACAGACTAAGGAAGCCCTTCACTTTATTGAGTTACAATATGTTCAGGAACGCTTCCTATATCGTTTATCTCTATCATCCTGTAAAGAACAATTTATATTGAAAGGTGGCACTCTATTTTATGTATGGGCGGAACAAAAATATAGACCCACTAAAGATTTAGATTTTATGTTTTACGGAGACTTAGCGCGTGATGTAATACTGGATCAGATCAAAGAAATATGTGCTATAGATTACCCTGAGGATGGTATTAATTTTGTTTGGAGCAGTTTTACTTACGAGGAGATAAAAGAAGCTCAAGAATATGATGGTTTACGGATTAACTTTACTGCGAAGATAGGAAGCTCAAAAATTGCTATGTATTTGGATATATGTACGGGAGATAAGATTACGCCAGCACCTCTAGAGTTATCTTACCCGAAACTATTAGCTGGGTTCAAAGAAGTAAAACTCAAGATGTACCCCAAAGAGACGGTGATCGCTGAGAAGGTTCATGCTATGATTAGCTTGGATCTAGCCAATAGTCGTATGAAGGATTATTTCGATGTCTATATACTAATCACTGAATTTAGTAAAGACTTATCAGAAGAAATATTAATTGAAGCACTTACAAGCACCTTTTCTCACCGAAAAACTGAAATACCAACACCGCCGGCAAAGGTGTGGACATCTTACTTTTATAATGAATCCATAAAAATAAACCAGTGGAAAGCTTTCCTTAGGAAAAACAAGATTACTCTGCAAGTAAGCTTAGAAGATGCATGTACAGAAATTGGAGCCGTATTAAACCCACTACTCCTTAAAAAGCCTGTAGAATAAACATGAGTTTAGATGACAAAAAATTCACCGACTTCCTACAAAAGCAGTATAAGCTTGTTCAGGAGAAGCTTGCTCAGGAGAAGATTGAGGCCGAAAAGCCAGCTTCTTATCATGATCGATACATAAACAAAACTCTTATCGGTGAAGGCGCACAAAAACAAATTTTCCAAGTTTACGATACAGCTTGTAGTCGTGACATAGCCATGGCGGTACTCAAGGGTAATTCACAGGTAGAAAAAGCACAATTTTTGCGGGAAGCGCGAATCACGGCTTTACTGCAGCACCCAAATATCATGCCGGTTTATGAAACGGGTAAAGATGAATGCCAACACCCTTACTTCACTATGAAATTGGGACGAGGCGATACTCTGCAAGAGCTTATTGACGCAAAAACAAAGCAGCCCCTCCAGGAACTTTTGTCCCTCTTTCTCAAAGTCTGCGAAGCGCTCATTTACGCTCATTCAAAAGGTATCTTACATCGAGACCTCAAGCCCGAAAACATCTACGTCGGTCAGTTTGGTGAAGTTCTCTTATGTGATTGGGGCTTGGCTAATATCGTACTGGAAGACTGTGAAGAAACTATTCTTGATGATCAGGACTTACAAGATCTCAATTTAAAGGTATCTCTCAAGGGGATCATTAAAGGAACTCCTGGCTTTATTGCTCCTGAAATTTTAAAAACCGCCGACTACTCCTTCCAGAGTGATGTCTATGCCCTGGGAGCTATTTTTTATTGTTTGTTAACTGGCCAAGAGCCAAAGACAACGGACACTCAAGAGCAAAGCCTTTTTAGCAAACAAGACAACTCTGAGTCGGATAGTTTAAAAGCCATCTGTAAAAAAGCTCTCGAACCCAATAAAGAAGCTCGCTATCAAACTGTTCGTGAAATGTCTCTGGATATCAGAGCCTACCTCAATGGCTTTGCGCCTAAAGCGGAAGATGCAGGTACACTTACGCAAATCAAACTTTTATATAAACGCAACAAACGCGTTATGAATACAGCTGCTTTTTTTCTCATTCTCATCACTGCTTTAGGTCTCGGTTTTATATATTCACTACAGCAAAATGAAAAACAGGCCTTAAAGCTATTAAGTCAATTAAAGGAATCTGATTTAAAGCGTAAAAATGCTGAATCCGAGTTAATCCCCCACTATCTACAAAAAGCCAAAACTGCCTTTCTTGAAGGACAAGCGGAAACGGCACTGACACTTGCTCAGGTATGTTTTGATTATGATAAGGAAAACAAAAAAGTTCGAGACTTATTAGGCAAAGCACTCATGTCCATGCAAAATTTTGAGGAGGCTGTAAAAATATTAAAAGGCATTAATCCTGAAATATATTCAATAGCTAAAAACTGTGTTCAAATAAAGGCCCGAAAAAGTGCCAAACCTGAGCAAACTATAGCTCTACTAAAAACTGTCGGGGTTAAGCCAGAAAATGACAAGGCTTACATCTATCGCAACATATTATATCAGGAATTTGCTAAGAGTGAGCCACAGGACAAACTTAGACTCTTGCGCAGTGTACTCATGATGCGCAATAATTTAACATCAATGAATTCGGTCTTGGAATTCAAAGATGATGCCTACACCATAGACCTCAGCAATAATCCCGATTTAGAAATCCTAAATGTACTGGCCAAATTTGGTCCTGCCGTGGTAAAAAACTTTGACTTAAGTCATACAAAAATAAAATCCTTATACCCCATAAAAAACTTTAATATCATCAACCTTCATTTAGCACACACCGGTAAATTACCTTTAACTCACTTCAGTCATTATTATGAATATCTCGACGCTGAGGGTTCAAAAAATGACTTTTCCCCCTTCTTGAAAAACAAGCCCGTTCAATACCTCAATATCCACCAAACACCATTCTCTAGTTATAAGGTTCTAACGACATTAAAAAAATTGAATACCTTAATTGTGACTAAAGGCAAACTCCCTGATAGTGTAAGGGTAAAACTCCCGCCAAACTGCAAGATTATAGAGAAATAAATCTTATTGGATTTTGCTGATAGATTTAATCCCCTCAAACCAGGTCTCTGCCATTTTTTCGTAGAGTTTGTTAGTGGGATGGTTGATACCATTGGATAAGCGCTTCTTGTCAATTGATTGTGGATTTTTAGAATCCACTAAAAAGTGATGATAGAGGTCGACAGTTGAGATAGCTCTCCCCTGCTCTTTATACTTTGAAATAAGCTTCTCACGGATAAAAGTATTGTAATCGAAAAGGAGCTTTTTGTAACTTGAGTAAGGAGTGATTTGAGCGACAATAAGTTGTACACTTTCATCTGTTTGATAGATAGTTTTAACTAAAGAATCCAATTGCTGAGGGCTCTTGGAATTAATGCCATTAACACCAATCAGTAACAGAATAATATCCGGCTTATCTTCTACCATCCACTGAGCAATGTTTTTTTGAATTTTGGGAATTGACCAGCCTCCATAGCCACGGTGCCCATCTTGGCCCATGGCTTTGAGATCGAACTTGGGAAAAATTGCTCCACCATGAGTAGGATCGCCAAATTTTTTATTCATGGGTTCTGCTGATCCCCCCACAAACTTGAAGTTGATTTTCGCTTCACTTAGAAGTTTATAGAGAGGCGCTCGATAGCCGTATTCAAAAGGATGTTTCCATGCAGAATTATCGGTGTAGCCAGCGGTAATGGAATCGCCCAAAGGCATGATGCGAAGGACTTTATCATTGGCCATTACATTTAAAGACATTAGTAAAATAAAAACATAGATCGTTTGTTTCATTGTATCCTTTTTATGTGGTGTATCTAAATACACCAAGCTTATTTTTCTTGTTTGCTAAGCCACATTTACATGTGGGCCTCATATATTTTATGGCTTCACCATAACTTATTTTCTTTCATTTTCACACCCACATTTACATGTGGGGCTAATACATTTTATGGCTTTGCCATAAATAACGATCAGTAATTAGATTCATGGCGAAGCCATGAAATATCTTAGCATGGGGTGTGAACCCCATGTATAGGATGAAATATCTAATCCCATGCCTTTAGGCATGGTACAATCATGGCGAAGCAATGAAACATCTTAGCATGGGGTGTGAACCCCATGTCTAAGGATGAAATATCTAATCCCATGCCTTTAGGTATGGCACATGGTTGAGACACAAAAAAAGCCCAAAGTCAACGATTCGACTTTGAACTTAATTCATTAGATCAATACAAGTTAAGCTGAGTATTTCTCGTTGAGCTTATTCATGAAATTGATGCATGTTTCCGTTGCACCCCAGGCATCATCCCAGAAGCAAAGGTCATTTGTCCACCAGCCATCAGCTGGGTGATATTCGAGGATTGCTGGAACGATTTTATCGAAATCTAAAATACCGAGTCCAAAAGGTGGGTGTGAAGATGTTTCATCTTCACCATTAGCATCTTGGTGACACTTATTATCTGAGTCAATTAAGTGAACGTGATTGATGCGTGGTCCAACCATTTTAAGGAACTCAGTTTGACATTCAAAAACTTCTTTTTCACCGTTTTGACGCGTACCAACAACACTCATGATTTGAGCATGGCAAGTATCGTAAAGGAAACCAAAGTTTGGTTTTTGGATGGCATCGAGAATTTCGACGATCTCTGAAGGCTTATTGAAAGCAAAACCTGGCTCAGCTTCCCAAGTTACTGCAAGGTCATATTCAGCAGCAATATCGCAACACTCGTTCCAAGTATCAACAACACGCTTTTTAGCTGTAGCGTAATCCACCGTCTCAAAAATTGTTGGTGGTTGAACTGTATCAACACGAATTGTTTTGATCCCCATATCAACTGAGAATTCACAATTGCGTTTGAATTCAGCTACGTACTTTGAGTTATCTTCGGCATCGACAAGGTTTTCGCCCCAAAGATTCGCAGCAATACCACTGATCTGTAGGCCGTAAGATTTGATCTTCTCTACTACTGCTTGGCGCGACTCTTTTGTAGGTAAGTCATCGGGGTTTGGGTGAGGTGGGAAAGAACCCAATTCTAAAGCATCGTAGCCCAAGTCTGAAAGCTTTTGGCATACAGTATCAAAATCTACTGGTTTATCTGCGTAAGGACCAATTGTGTAGGCCCAAGTTCCTATTGATGTTTTCATTATCTATCTCCTATGTTAATGAATTGAGCTCGAGGGCTCGTTTATTTATAATCATATCACTACAAGTGCTTTTAAAGGCTTTGAGGTGTGCTGCTTGGCGGTGGGCTTCCAGATCGTCGGCCGTCGCCCAGCTCTCTAATACAGTAAATAAAGAAGCGTCATCTTTAGATTGGTAAACGGCATATAAAACACAGCCCTTTTCAATCTTTGATTCGCGCTCAAGTCCGGCCATGACCTTGGAAAAGATCGGGATGCTATCTTCTTGAACTTGAAATTCTATCCACTTTGTAATCATTTTAAGCCTTTACGTAGCCCGGACTATCGGCCGGCATATCGTAGTATTTTTTGAGTTCGTCATCGAGTCGCATGAGCGTAACCGATACCCCTGCCATTTCCTGTGCAGTACAAAACTCACCGAGCTCCGTATCGTGAATGGTCATACCCTTAGATTCTAAGTACTTGTGCATGTGACGCATCACAATGAACATCTCCATTCTTGTCGTCGCGCCATAGCCATTGACCAAGGCAATAATATCATCACCCGATTCAAAAGGAAGGTCGGCAATAATAGCGTCGCACAAACGCTCTGCAGTGGCATCGGCAGTCATCAAATCAACTTGCTCAATACCGGCTTCACCATGAATACCCATGCCGAATTCCATGCGACCTTCTGGAAGTTCAAAAGTCTTGAGCCCCGTTTCTGGAAGCGTGCATTCTGACGTGGAAACACCGAGTGAACGACAATTAAATACCGCGCGCTCAATCAGTTTTTTCAGATCATCAAAGCCCATGCCTGCTTCGGCTGCAGCACCCGCAACGTGAATCACGAGGTGATCGGCCGTTGTACCACGACGTTCTTCAGCTTGATCCACTGGGAAGGCTGATATTTCATCATTGATGAGTACAGTTTCAACTTTGTGACCTTCGAGGCGAGCAAAATCTTGACCCATATCAAAGTTCATCACATCACCAGCATAGTTATTATAAATCATAATAACACCCTCACCTGAGTCCGCTGCTTTGATCGCATCGAGAACTTTATCGGGAGTTGGTGCCGTAAAAACCTGGCCATGCACTGAAGCATCCGCCATGCCTTTACCAATGAATTCTAAAAAGAGCGGTTCATGCCCTGCTCCACCGCCAATGACAATACCAACTTTGCCTTTGATCGGTGCATCAATACGTGCACAGACGTGAGGGGCAATTCGCTTAACTTTAGTTTTATTCGTCAAACAAAATCCATCGATGAGTTCCACTGCCAAGTTATCTGGGTCATTAATAAGTTTACGCATCTTAAGCCTCCTTATTTGCTTGCTTCGCAAAGCAGTCAATGATTAAACAAACTGAAGTCGCACCCGCATCGGCATGGCCGAGACCACGCTCACCCGCATAACGCGAACGACCTTTTTTGGCCACGAGTTCTTTGGTGTGCTCGAGACCAGCTTCAGCAGCTGAACTCATTTCTTTAAGCGCAGTGGCTAAGTTTTTACCATCTGCCTCTGCCTGCTTAAGGGCACGTATACCTGGTGCGAGTGCATCGATTAAAGTTTTATCGCCTTCGGCAGACTTACCAATTTTTTGAACGCGAGCTAAGCCACTCTCAAAAGATTCGATAAGGTGAACTAAGTTCATTTCATCTGATCCATGAACTGTCATTCCCATGCCTAAAAATAGACTAGAGAAAATGGGACCTGAAGCTCCTCCCATGGTTGAAACCATGCCCATTGCGTAGGCCGCAAAGAGCTTATCCAATTGCTGAGGTTTTTCAGTGTCAATTTTTATCTGTGCAGCTTTAACACCACGACGAATCGTTGTGCCGTGATCACCATCGCCGACGACGGAGTCTAGCTCACAGAGTTTCATGGCATTATCGCAAATCACTTCCGTGACATTGCCGAGAATGGCATAAACATCTTCTAGCTTCAAGTTATCCATATTCTCTCCTAGTTTAAAATTAGTTGGCTAATGATTTGTAGAGTTCAAAAGCTTCTGCAGGTGTGCTATCATCGTGAACAACTGATTTTACAGCTTGCATCATGGCGAGAGGAGCCTCTGACTGGAAGACATTACGTCCCATATCAACACCAGCAGCACCACACTGAATAGCTTTGTAGCAAAGGTCGAGTGCTTCGAGTTCAGGAAGCTTTTTACCACCAGCAATCACAACTGGCACTGGGCAAGCTGCTACAACTTTCTCGAAACCTTCTGTGTAATAAGTTTTTACAATGCTAGCACCATTCTCAGCGCAAACACGTGCAGCCATACCGAAGTAACGAGCATCGCGAGTCATCTTTTTACCAACTGCAGTAACACCCATAACTGGAATGCCATATTTATTACCGATATCAACGAGGCGACTGAAGTTAGCAATTGTCTTAGCTTCAGTTTCTTCTTCGCCGATAGAAAGCATTGCGGCCATAGCTGAAACATTCATGCGAATCGCTTCTTCTTCGGCAATCAATACATTGTGATTCATTTCTGTAAGAATAGTTGTACCCGTGTCAGTACGCAAACATACTGGCTGAGTGCAAGTAGCAGGAATTGAACTGCGAATCATGCCGCGTGTACCCATAAGGCAATCAGCGTGCTCGGCGAGTGGCGCAATATTGAGGTCAATACGCTCGAGTCCCGAAGTTGGGCCCATGAGGAAACCGTGGTCAAAAGCGAGCATGACTGTACGGCCTGATTTCTTGTTAAAAATACGTGAGAGACGGTTCTTGAGTCCCCAATCGCCGTTATTTAAACCCTTGAGGTAAAAACCGTCGGTTTTTGCTGGTGTGTCGAGTCCAAAACTCTTTCCGTCTCTGATGTCGTCTGTATCTGCCATGTTATTTTCCTTGTTTTTTATTAAATTTATTTAGTTTGTTAGTTTAAGATTGATGCCTGCCTTTCTGGCAAGACTTAGATTATTCGATCGTTTCCGCCGTCAACTGGAACTTGCGCACCCGTTGTTTTACTGAAGAGTGGCCCCACCATAGCGGTGCACATTTCAGCAATATTGGCTGATTTGATTTCTGTTTTAAGTAAGTTGCGAGTTTTGTATTCCTCAATCGTCATACCATAGCGTTCGGCCGAACGTGCCAAAGCTTCTGGCGTCCAAAGGTCGGTATCGAAAACCGCATCTGGGTGGATGACATTGACGCGAATACCACTGGGAGCTAACTCTAAGGAGAGTACGCGAGCCAACTGCGTTAAGCCTGCTTTCGAAACTGAATATGCTGCAGCACCGGGGCCCGGAGCACCAACATTGCGTGATCCCACAAATAAAACCGCGGGTTCAATACCTTGTTTCAAGTAAGGGGCTGCGTATTTAACTAAGAGTTGATTTGCAGTGAGGTTGATACGTAGGGTCATATCCCATTTATTTGCATCTAGATCTTCGACATATTCACCCGCGGTAAAAATGCCCGCGTTGCAAATAATGAGGTCCAGACCGCCAAAAGTTGCCACCGTTTTTTCAACTACGGCCTTGAGCTGATCTTCTTTGCCAATATCGCAAACGAGTCCAAGTGAATTGGGTCCTGTAAAGGATTCGATATTTGGTGAAATATCTATACCAACAACCAAGGCACCATGACTCATCAGGTCTTCGGCACATTTACGGCCAATTCCTGCTGCGGCACCAGTTACAATGGCAATTTGCCCTTGAAGCATGGGTTTAGAACCACCCTTTTTGAGCTTGCGTTGCTCAAGTTCCCAGTATTCGATCTCGAAAAGGTCTTTCTCGCTAACGGGACTCCAACCACCAAGTGCTTCTGCATCCTGAATACCATTAGCTGTGTGAGCCGCAATATCGCTGATTTGTCCTGCTTCTTTGCGATTGACGCCAAAACTTAAAATACCTGAACCTTTCCAAACGCCCCAACGTGGTGCGGGATCTAGAATAGTATGCTCTGGTCCAGCATTGCGAGCAAAGTAAGCTTCGTGATCTGCCTTAAATTGGGCTAGATCAGCACTTGAATCTTCCGCTATGATAACGGGAGTTCGCTTGGTGCGAATACTGTGATCTGGTGTGAGTGTTCCACGAGTGGCAATACTATCGACATCAGCACGCTTAGAGAAGCCGACGGCTGCGGGTGATTGATTCACTTGGATTGTGACTGCTGAGCCACGAAGATCGGAAACGGTTTTTCTGATTTTAGCTAATTCGAGTAAATCGAGTTCACTTGAACGAGATTCTTCTCTTACTGATTGGCGCTTTTCAGAGATGAGTTTTTCGGCTTTATCAACGGCCTCTATGTGAAGTTCATAACTCTCTTTTGCGTCGTCCGCAAAAGTAAACAAGCCATGACCACAAAGGATGACGCCTTTTTTACCTTCGAGTAAACCATCTTTCACGGCTTTATCGAATTGCTTAGCCAAATCAAAACCAGGCATCACATAAGGCAATATAAGAAGTTCAGGAAAAAGCTTGTCGAGTTGTGGGCCATAAGTTTCGCTATTAGAAATGACGACAATGGCATCGGCGTGACTATGATCCACGTATTTAAAAGGGATGCAAGCATGAACGAGAGTTTCGATAGAGCCATTGGGAGCCGCAGGATCGAGGAGAGCTAAGCGCAATTGCTTCACCATTTCCACATCGCTGAGTTCTTTCATTCCCGCCAACTGAAGACATTCTTTTTGGCGTTCTGGAGAGAAACCTGCTTTTTCGATTGTTTTTAGGTCCCAGCCACTACCTTTGATGTATAGAACTTCGACTTCATTACCGAAGATATCTGTTTGTGTTGATTTGACCGAGGTATTACCTCCGCCATGAAGCACCAAATCTTCACTCTGCCCCAAAAGGCGTGAAGAATAAACTCGCATAGCAAGGTCATCGCCAGCTAGTTTTGCTGCTTCAGCATCATTCCAAAGACTTTTCATATTTATCCTTTGATAATGGGAACGAGTACATTTTTAGTGTAATCACCGCATTCAATTGTTACTTGGTCAGGCTCATTTACTGAACGCTCACATTCGTCTTCAACAATGATCCAACCTTCAAAATTAGTATCGACTAGATCTTGTGTAAGAGTTTTGAAGTCAACAATACCTTCGCCCATCAATGCCCAAGATTTATCTTCGTGCATGTCTTTGTAGTGCACGTGATTGATGAGGGCACGGTGGTCACGCATCATTTGAACTGGATCCATATCAGTGTAGGCCATGTGACCAACATCTGGAGTCCAACCGATGACACTTGAGTCGAGTTTTGGAAGCAATCTATCATAGTCAGATTGAGTTCTCCAAATTGATGTCTCGGGGGAATTGGGGTGATAAGAACACTTAATACCTTTAGCAACAGCGCGACGCGAGATTTCGTTAATGCAAGAAATCAAATTATCTTGACGCTCAATGAGGGTTGCATCTTCGCGAGTCGTTGGCATCTGACAAAGCATCATCACAGCATTTGGGAAAAACTCTGCAAGAAAGTCGATGAGCTTATCCGCAGCTTCACGCTCGGCAGCAGTTTCTTGCGGGTTTAACCAATCATCGAGAAGAACTACTGAAGAAAGTTCAATTCCCGCTTCTTGCATTTCAGCTTGAAGTACTTTTCCGTCGTAGGAGCTATACATAAACTTATCAATGGGTTCAAAACCTTCGAATCCAGCTTGCCCACAAATTTTTGCCATGTGACCAATTTTATCTGTATAGGGTTCGCCTTCTTCAATACATCCAGCCATTACCCATGCGTAGTGCTCGCTTGCAATTTTAATCTTACTCATTTTTATATCCTTATTTTCTATGAATGTTTTAGCATAAATTCTGTTGTGTCACGGTTGAAGTCCTCTAGAACTTCCCAGTGATGGGCATGACCCGTACCCGGATAAATCTTTAACTCAGAGCCTTCTATGAGTTGGTGAAGCTGCTGAGAAAATTTAACTGGTGTGAAAATATCTTGATCACCAACGGTAATGAGCGTTGGGAATTGACTGAGTGCCGCAACGCGATCAACTGCGTCGTGTGCCATACAAGCATCTGCTTGCGCAAGGAAAGCATGGAGCTCCATGTAGTTTTCGTGGGCCGTCTCCTGACCTTCCACAAGTGCTTCCTGACATTCTGCTATAGTAAAGAATGGCGGAGCAAAAATCCAAAGCTGAAGAAGCTTCATGAAATCTGCGGGCTTCGCAATTTTTCTCATATCTTTGAAATGATCAAAAACTTGTAAGGCGTAGGGATCGCATTTTGCCCAACTACTAATAATTACTAAGGACTTAATAAGTTCAGGATGAGCCAAGGCGAGCTCTTGGGCAATGATGCCACCCATAGAGATACCCGCAACGTGACATTTCCCTAAATTCAATTCCTTAATTACACCCGCGGTATCATCCGCCATCATACGACTTGTATAAGGCCCTTCAGGCTTATCTGAATCACCAGCACCGCGGTTATCAATAATGATACATTTAAAATGTTTCTCATACTCGAGTACGTGATCCTCCCAAAAAGCACCACGTGCGCTTAGCCCCATAATTAGGATTAATGGTTCACCTTCGCCGCGTATCTCGTAAGCAATTTTAACATCATTACTCATTTGTATATATCTCCTAGTTTTATTTACATGCCTTAGTTTAAAAGCACCCAAGCAAAAGTGATATAATACGATTTCCAAATTTTATAACAAAATCAGCAATGTTTTATTTTTGCATTTGCACTCTACTGACTAAGGGTTTATTAGTAACAAAGATAAACAAGGGATAACTCATGAATCAGAACATCTTCTATCTTCAGGACTTTTATAAGAAAAACGACTGCCAACCTCCAAGTAGCTTATTAATTGAACAAATTGATTCTTTTTATTTTGCCAAGGATCTCCAGGGTACTTTTATCTGCATTGATAAATCCTTACTCAAGCACTTTCATATGCAAAATAGTGGCGACATTTTAGGTAAGACTGACTTTGATATTCAAAGGCATGATCTAGCTCAAAAACACCGTGACGATGATGAGATTATTATAAAAAATGGCAAAGCAGTACCAAGTAAAATTGAGCTCGTAGGAGATGGCAAAGGCAATGTTAAGTGGGTTCAAACCACCAAGGCTCCCTTAAGAAATCTGCAAGGAGAAATTGTCGGAATCGAAGGTCTCTCACGAGACATCAAGATGACAAAAGAAAGCATCGAGCCCTATAATGAATTTAAAAACACCATTAGCTTTCTGCAGAAAAACTTTAAGAACTCGATAAACATTAAAGATTTAGCTTACCAAAATGCTATGAGTGTGAGTACTTTTGAACGTAAATTCAAAAAGCATTTTGGCTGTAGCCCCAGTCAATTTATCAAAAAACTGCGCATTGATCATGCTTGTGACTTACTTTATTCAAACTATGACCTTTCAGACATTGCCTTGGAGTGTGGCTTTTGCGATCAAAGCTATTTCAGTAAAGAATTTAAAAAAATCATGGATATGACTCCTAGACAATTTAAGGTTAGCTGTAAGAAATAGTTTTTCCCTGACGATTAAGAGGCATATAGTTAACAAAAAAGTGAGTGACTTATGCCTAATCGTCGACGTTTCATGAAATTTGCTTCCTTGGGAAGCCTTTTAGCTTTCTCTACGAAGGCTCAACAAATCCCTACCCCAAAACAAATCGAAGGGCCTTTTTACCCTAGCTACGAGATCAAAGACAAAGATTTTGATCTAACTAAAATTAAAGGTAATAAAGATAAGGCTTCAGGAGAGCTCATCGAAATTCACGGTCGGGTTTTTGACTTGGATGGTAAAATTATAGAGGATGCCACCGTCGATCTTTGGCAAGCCAATGCGGTAGGACGATACCGCCACCCCCACGATGATAACAAGGCTCCTCTAGACCCCAATTTTCAGGGTTGGGCAATTGTTCCCAGTGGAA
This sequence comes from Lentisphaera marina, assembly GCF_028745505.1. GTDB lineage: Bacteria > Verrucomicrobiota > Lentisphaeria > Lentisphaerales > Lentisphaeraceae > Lentisphaera > Lentisphaera marina. The sequence goes on from NZ_JAQZZL010000001.1 coordinate 2,570,444, forward strand.
AAGATGGTGGCTTTAAATTTAAAACGATCATGCCTGGAGCTTACCCCATAGGTAAAAAGCGTTTAAGACCTCCACATATTCATTTTAAAGTCTCAAAAAAAGATTATCATGAGCTAACGACGCAAATGTATTTCCCTGGAAATGAACTCAATAAAAAAGATAACCTCTTACAAAAATTAACTAAAGAAGAGCAAGCTTTACTGATTGCTAAAAAAGTTAATAGCTCACCGACAATATACGAATTTAACATCTACCTCAAAAAGGTATAGGATTCTTCTGTATTATAATTGTATGTGGGGGGGGGAGTGTGAGCTTAAGCTACCCGACCTGGACTTGAACCAAGAATGAGAGGATCAAAACCTCCTGTGTTACCAATTACACCATCGGGTAATAAAGAAAAATTGCTACCCGACCTGGACTTGAACCAAGAATGAGAGGATCAAAACCTCCTGTGTTACCAATTACACCATCGGGTAAAAATTTGCACAGCTACCCGACCTGGACTTGAACCAAGAATGAGAGGATCAAAACCTCCTGTGTTACCAATTACACCATCGGGTATGCTGAACGGTTTGAAACATAATCAAAGTCAAAAATATTTCCACTGGATACAAGGCAAAAATTTCACTTTTCTTAGGGATAAAAACAAATATTAGATTAGATTGCTCAAATAATTAATTTTTTACGGTAATCCACAACATGTCTTTTAGCTTATTTGTTAACAGCGAAACTGACTCTCTCATCATCGAATGCACTGAATCTTTACTAGATAGCTCATCTCATGATCAGCTCAGTTCATTAATAGGAGAAAGTCGTTTTTCTATAGAAGAAGTGGCAAGAGGCTTTCAACTCAAACTTCATCAAGGCAAGGCCGAGTATGAAGAGCAAGCTCTAGAAGCAGGATCAAATACTCATATCTTGAGTGGGCGCGAATTTACTATTGGCAAAATTCGTTTCATTGCTTCGGTCAAAAGCGCACGTGCTGAAGTTTCTGGACGAGAAGATGTCAAATCATTGACTGCGCGAGGCTTAATTGCGCTAATTTTGTTATTTGAGATTCTTTTCATTACTGTATTACCGAAAACCTTCACTGGGGAAGAAAACTTCAAACGCGAGTACTTACTTGAAGAAATTAGTGAGGAACTCGATATCCTCAGAAGAGAAGTCCAGAGTGAGCTCAAAGGAAGTGGCAAAAAGAGCTCGATAAAAAGTGGAATTTTGAAGGATATTAAAGAAGCTTTAGATGAACTTGCACAGGACTTGCGCCTCAATCCAAAAGCCTTTTCGCTGGCGGAGCTTGAAAATACTAGTGAAGATCTGACCAAATGCGATAAGTTAATTCACCGACTCAATCACTCACCTATTGTGAATGGTGGCAATATCACCATCAATAAACAAGCCCTACTGGACCAAGCTTTTACTGAATGAGAAAAATCGTTTTTATAAGTTTAATTTTACTCCTAAGTATCTTAGCCTATTTGAATAGAAGTAAAAGCAGCGACCTCTACGACAAAACCATACGCAAAGCATCCGAGCGCCACCAAGTTCCCTTCTCATTAATCAAGGCACTCATACGTAAAGAAAGTAGTTTTATAGCTCGCCAAAAAGGCTTAGCAGGTGAATATGGCCTCATGCAAATCATGCCTATTGCTGCAGATGAATGGGCGCGTTTAAGTAAACGAAAAAAACTCCAACACTACGACATACTTCTCGACCCAGAAATTAATATTGATATTGGTACTTACCTCTTATCCGTTAACCTCAAACGCTGGAAAAAATACGATGAGGGAACACTTTTAGCTCTAGCCGAATACAATGCGGGCTTAGGCAATCTGCGCAAAGAAAACTGGCTTCCGGAAAAATATGACGGAAAAGTCTTGGAAAGAATCACTTTTCCCATGACGAAAAAATATGTAAGTGATATACTGCTATATAGAACCGAATATTTGGAGCAAGACAAATGAGCGAGAAAGAAGCTCTATTAAAACTTTTAGAAGACGAAGATCAGAAAATTGCGACCATAGCAATTAGTAAACTTCTACAATATGGCCCTGAAATCTTCCCTGCACTTAGAGAACTTCAGGAATCGGCCAACCCCTTGATTCGTCAAAGAGTGCACCAAATCGAAGCTATACTTGAAAAAAAGATATGTCTTAAAGATTTCATCAAACGCATTGAGAATGATGAAATTCTTATCTGGGAGGATTTAATTTTCCTCAACTCAATCTACTACCCCGAACTTCGACGCTCCGATTTGCAGAGTTCCATGGAGGAAGCCTACAAAAACTTGAGCTCAGGCGAATTCAACACTGCTAAGCTCTGCAACTACATGAAGGACAAAAGCTATTATGTCCCGAAGAATGATATCTTAGACTCTGGCATCAACCTTATTAGCTCTGTACTCATCAATGGTGAAGGTAGCCCACTGATGTTATGTATCATTGCACAATTACTTGGCAGACGCTTTCACTGGCCTTTCCAAATTGTCCTTCACAAGGGGCATCACTGCTTAATTGACAACCATAAAATGTTGATTGAACCCGCCCACAATTGGAAATGCACTTTGATTGACGAAAAGATTAAGGCGCACCCCTGTTCAGAGAAAGGACTAATCTTGACAGTGATTGCCAATCTCTATCTATCGGCTTTAGTCGAGGGGCAACTCAAAATTTTACATACACTTTCGACTCTAATGTCAAAAATTAGCAATACTGAACTCGCCGATTTCCCCTATCCCATCGGTAAACACAACGATAATATTTTAAGTACTAATAATAATGAATCCAGCTGACATACTCAAAAAAATAATTGCCACCAAACATTTAGAAATCAAAGCACAGGAAGATCAGCGTGAAGCGATCAAAGCACAGGCTTACGCAGTTGGTCCTACAAAAAAAGATTTCGCTCAAGCCCTAAAAGCTCAGTCAGGTCTCGCTGTTATTGCAGAAGCTAAAAAAGCCTCGCCTTCAGCAGGAGTAATTTCGCCAAATTTTGATCCCGTGGCCATCGCAAAAAATTACGCCGCCCTTGGTGCTGCCGCTATTTCGGTACTCACGGACCGCGATTACTTTCAGGGATCCCTAGACTACCTCGCTGCCATTCGCAAAGAAGTTGACCTACCACTTTTACGTAAAGATTTCATTATTGATGAACTCCAAATCCACGAAGCTCGCATTGCTGGTGCCGATACTTTTTTACTAATTGCCGCAGTCTTGACAGAAGAAGAGATACGCAATTTCCTTGCAATTGGACGAAAGTTCAACATGGAAGCACTCGTCGAGATACACGACGAAGACGAAGCTCACAAGGCCCTTGCTGCCGGAGCTCAAATTATCGGAGTTAACAATCGCGACCTCCGCAATTTCACCACTGACTTAAGCCTAACGGGGAAATTATCTAAATTCATTCCCAATGACAAAATTTTAGTTGGCGAGAGTGGCATAAAAACTGGTAAAGATAGTCGCTTGCTTTTAGATTGTGGCTGTTCAGCAATTTTGGTTGGAGAATCACTCATGCGTGATCCGCAAAAATTTAAAGAGTTACAGGAAGGTCAAGTCTAATCCACTTGCTTGCAGGCTTAAACACAAAAAAATTTCGAGGGTAGAAAAAATGTCAGACGCTAAGTTATCGAGCACACCAAATACGGGGGATCACGTCCTTAAATTTTCAGGTGACACACAAGAATTCACCTTAACGAGTCAACTTCCAGGCAAAGCTTATTTAAGAACAAACATCAATCAATCTGCCATCAGAAATGAACAAGTTATTCGTCATATCGAAAATGATGAAACTGAATTTGATTTGGGCTGGAATGATTACCCCATGAACGACCTTGGCAATGGATCATTCTCTATCACTCTTCCCTTAAGTGAAGCCGGTCATTTTAGAGCTAAAGCCTACCTCGTCTTAGGAAACGGCCAACAAGTCTGGCAAGATGGAGCCGATATTGTACTGAACATTGAACCTAACAGTACTCGCTATGCCAATAGTATCTATTGTGCTTTCCCTCGTCAATTTGGCCAGAACAAAAACTTACAAAACGCCCCCGATCACGATAATTTAAAAGATCTCGACGCTCAGGGGTACACTGTCATCCCTCCTTCTGGAAAATTTTCAGACCTCATTGAAGAACTCGATCATATTTTTGATAATTTAGGCTGCGATATTCTTCACCTATTGCCGATTAACCCGACGCCTACAAGCTATGCCCGCATGGGACGCTATGGTTCCCCCTATGCAGCCCTCGATTTTACCGCTGTAAATCCCGAACTTTGTAACTTCAATTTAAAGACAACTCCTGTCCAACAATTCTGTGAACTTGTCGATGCGGTCCATGCCAAGCAAGGGCGCATTATTATTGATATTGCCATCAACCATACTGGCTGGGCTTCCAAGATTCATGAAACAAACCCTGAATGGGTAAGACGCCACGATAATGGTGATATTTTTCAACCTGGTGCTTGGGGAACTGTCTGGGAAGACCTAACGGAACTCAATCACAAAGATACCAAGCTATGGATTTACTTGGCCGATGTATTCCTCACTTGGTGTGAGCGTGGAGTCGATGGTTTCCGCTGTGATGCTGGCTACATGATACCTGAACCCGCCTGGAAATACATTGCTGCAAAAGTTCGTGAGCAATACCCAGAAACAATCTTCTTATTAGAAGGCTTAGGTGGTCCTTGGGAAACGACAGAAAATATGTTGAACCACTGTAACCTCAACTGGGCTTACTCCGAGCTCTTCCAAAATTATAATAAAGATCAAATCAGCGCGTACATGAAGTACTCAATTGATTTTAGTCAAAAATACGGCCCCATGGTTCACTATGCCGAGACTCATGATAACATGAGGCTTGCGGCAACATCCTCCCTATGGGCAAAATCACGTACAACTTTATCTGCTCTGCTCTCACATAATGGCTGCTTTGGATTCACCAATGGCGTCGAATGGTTAGCCACAGAGAAAGTTAATGTTCATGGTGCAAGTGCTTTAAATTGGGGTGCTGAAGAAAATTTAGTTAAAGAAATCAAAGAACTAAATCAAGTCCTCCATACCCACCCAGCTTTCTTCGAAAATTCTCAAATCAAAGAAATCCAAGTAAACAATTCTAACTTACTCGCTTATGAAAGGTATTCAGAACAAGGCTCTGCACCTGTCCTCATTCTCATCAACTTAGATATGGAACATGCTCAAGAGGTCAATTTAGAGCCTCCTCATCATTACGCGGACCTACTCATTGGCAACAAAAATATCGACTTAAGTAACAAGCAGCTGCATTTCACACTTGAGCCTGGAGAAATCATTTGCCTTGGCAATCACTCAGACAAACTCGATTGCCCGCAAGATAAACAGAAGCATCAACAAGCTAAAAAAGTTATCTCTAGCCTATCTCAGAAATTAAATAACTTTAATTTAATAAATGACTTAGATTCCCAAGTTACTAAACTTTTGGACTCCCCTCTCAAATGGCTTAGAGAACAAAATATTATCCCCACCAGCTGGGAATTCCCTCTCGACCTAAAGCGCCAAGTTCCTTGCCCTGTTGATTCGTCAATTTTATTCAAAGCACCCTATAACTTTAAGGTTTTTGTATTTGGTCGCAAGCATTATTCTTTCCAAGCAAACGATGGTCTTCATTACATTTTATTAATGCCACTAGAAGATCAAGGCCACATTTCTTATGAAGATCTAAAGCTAGAGATCAATAGCCCCAATGGGATTGAAAAACATGAGTCAACACTCGTTCGCTTGAGCACCGTTGATCTGCCTTACGAAGATAAATACCCCGTCCAGGATTATAATAATGTAATTCTCGACACCAATGGCAAAGGCGCCATGATGAGGCTCAACACTGGGATTTCAAATATTTGGACGCGTTATGATGCCCTTTTGGCGGCAAACTTAAGTCCAGATTACCCCGAGAATCGTCATATTATGTGGCGTCGCAATCGCATCTATGTCGATTGTCATCACGCCACTTATGAGCTCACAGAAAAATTCCTCACAGAAATCCGTGGTAATGGCCGTGACCGCAAGCTCATTTATGAACTTCCACTCGGTCATCATCGTTGCCTCATTCTTAGTGTTCAAGCCTTTATGCTACCGGGAGAAAACGCCACGACCTTTATCATTTCTCGAGAGAAAAGCTCTCTTAAAGAAGCATCTCAAACTAGCGTAAAAATCTATATCCGCGTGGATTTAGAAGATCGCGATTTCCACTCCGACACAAAAGCCGGCGCAGGACTTGAAGGTCTGTGGTCTAGCAAAGTAAAATCGAAAAAACGTGAATTGCGTTTTGCTCCCGATGCGAGTCGCCAATTCTTATTGAAGAGCTCAAATGGTGAATTCCACCGTGAAGATGAGTGGTCTTATAACCAGTATCAAAGAAACGAGGCTTTGCGTGGGCTCGAAAGTCACTGTGACTTATATAGTCCTGGCTTCTTCTTACTCGACCTCAAGCCAGGCGAATCTTGTACTCTACTTGGACAAGTCTTGCGAGATAGCAAGAGTCAAGGCACTAAAATAGCTGATATTGTAGCGCCACAGAAAAACGAATTAAATTCATACTTGGATCAACTTACAGAGGCAGTCAGTCATTATGTTGTTGCACGTGATGGCATGAAAACGGTCATTGCTGGTTACCCTTGGTTCTTGGATTGGGGTCGTGACACCCTAATTTGTTGCCGTGGTCTTATCAGCGCAGGTTTTGGAGAAGATGTCGTAAAAATCCTCCAGCGTTTTGCAAGCTTTGAAGAAGCTGGCACGCTACCGAACTCTATTCACGGTGCCGATGCCGCCAATCGCGATACGAGCGATGCTCCTCTGTGGTTCTTCATTGCTTGCAATGATTATATCGAAGACTGCGGTGATGATAAAATCCTTAAGTTAGATTGTAATGGTCGTACATTGCTCGACATAATGAAATCTATTGCGGACAACTACATCGCCGGTGCCCCAAATGGCATTAAAGTCGACCCTGAATCCTTATTAGTCTACAGTCCATCTCACTTCACTTGGATGGATACCAATTACCCTGCGGGCACACCCCGTGAAGGCTACCCCGTAGAAATTCAAGTTTTCTGGATTAAGGCACTCAACATACTCTTTAAGTATACTGCTGATAAAAAGTGGCAGAACCTTGCAGACAAAGCACTCAATTCATTTATTAAATATTTTTGGAATGAAGAACGCGGATTTTTATCTGACTGCCTTCATTGCAAAAGTTATCACCCCGCCAATGAATCTCAGGCCGATGATGCTCTGCGCTCCAACCAACTTTTTGCCATCACACTTGACGTCATTCAAGATAAAGACATGCAACAAGCGATTTTTGAATCTTCGTCCTGCCTGCTAATTCCTGGTGCCATCAGAAGTTTAGCAGATAGAAACAATGACTTCCCCTTGCCAGTTTACTCAAATTATGGTGAATTGCTCAACAACCCTCAGAACCCATACTTCCATCATTATGAAGGGGACGAAGACACAAGAAGGAAACCTGCCTATCATAATGGTACTGCTTGGAATTGGCCCTTCCCTTCTTACCCAGAGGCGATGCTGAAGATTTATGGTGAAGAAGCTATCCCAACAGTTAAGTCACTTTTATATAGCTCGCGAATTCTATTTAATACGGGTGCTTTAGAGCAAATCCCAGAAGTTATGGACGGTTCTGCACCGCACACTCCCAGGGGTTGTGATGCTCAAGCTTGGTCTGTCACAGAACTGCTCCGCGTCTTGAAAAAATGTAAACATTAGTGAATTTTTCGTGAAATAGTATTTTTTTTATACTTTTTTACAATAAATCTCTCTTGCTTACGTTAAGTTCATTTAAGTACAAAATCGCACTAAATTTGACCATTGATAAAAATTTATGTTTTTTTTGATTTGCGTGAAAGATATGCTTTAATATATACGATTTAGTTTTTATAGACCAAATAAGATATGGATGAAACAATTATGTCAGACAATGAAAAACCGAGAAAGCCTAAAGCTTTAGACTATTGTAAAGCGACTGTACTATCAATTATGATTTTTGCCGCTGTATTTTATAGTCACAAATATCTCACTATAAAATATGACTACTTACTTCCCGACATCTACCCACATGAAAATGTTGTAGGCACTTGGAATGATGATGCAGGAAAAAGCAGTGTTGATTTTGATGCTAATGGCTTTTGCCAACTGAAAGACGCAAAGAAAAAAATGCTCTTTATCAAAACAGAAGCTAACAATTTCACTCTCTTCAAATTTGGACGCGATAAAAAAGGCAACCGCTTAGGTACAATTGCTCATAAAGTAAAAGTCCTTGGAGAAACTAAACTTGAACTGGATAAAAACTCCTACACCAAGCTAGTCGCTCAGAAATAATTTTAAGCCCACTTCACAGTGGGCTTTTTTATTGCCTCGAAAGATTTGCAGAGATCCCTAAACTTTTTACCTAAAAGCTGTTTAGATCCACGCTCCCTGATTTAGTCTAATTAAAACATGACTAAAAAAGGATAATCTGTGAAACGTTCCAAATACACTCCACTTCTCGCAGGCATGGCACTTATTAATGCTTCGCTTTTTGCGGCTCCCCCTGCCAAAGATAATACTAAGCCTTTCACAAGAAAAGCTATTGATAAAGATGCCGCTTACAAAAGCCCTGCTTATGCAAAACATCGTGAAGCATCCCTCACTCTCGACGATCGCTTTGAGCATAATTTATTTGCATCTCCCCCCTTTATCGAATATGTTACCGCCGTTTCTGCTGACGTCGATGGAACTCTATACGTCTCACAAGACCCTAATGGTAGCCTAGGCCACTACATTGGCTTAGGTAATGTTGTTACTGCCAAGGACACTAATGGTGATGGCAAGGCCGATAAATTTGTGGACTTCATCCCAAAAATCGAGAGTGCTCGTGGTGGTCATATTGTCGCTGGTACTTACTATCTCTTACACCCTCCTTATTTAACGGCTTTTAAAGACACGACTGGTGATGGCGTAGCTGATCAAAAGACTCTCTTAGCTGATGGTTGGGGCGGTGGTATTGAACACCCACGTGGAGCTGACCATACGACAAATGGCGTTCGTATGGGTATTGATGGATGGCTCTACGTTTCCGTTGGTGACTTTGGCATTAAAGACTCAAAAACAGCGAGTGGCGAAGTTTTCCGCTTTCACGGAGGTGGTGTCGCTCGTATTCGACCTGATGGCAGTGAACTGGAAATGTATGTTGATAATACTCGTAACCAATTCGATGTCGCCATTTCACCTACTTTAGAATTATTCACCCGTGACAATACCAACGATGGTAAGGGCTGGAACTTACGTGTTCACCACCAAGTTCCTGAATCTGACTTTGGCTACCCCAAACTCTACCAAAACTTCCCAGACGAACACATTGCCTCTCTCGGCGATTATGGCGGAGGCTCCGGTATGGGAGTGCTTTTCTTAGATGAGCCTGGCTTTCCAAAAGACATCAATAATAAACTCTACACATGTGATTGGACTACTGGTAAAGTTTTTAGCTTTGATATGAGAGCCAAGAATGGAACTTATGAAGTTAAGCAAAATATTTTCACCCCACTGACTCGTGCAACCGATATTGAAGTTGATGGGCAATCCAAACTCTACTTCTCTGACTGGGTTGGTGCTAGCTTTGCTTATGCGGGTGACAACAAACCCGTAAGTCGTATCTTTTCTGCGAAAATTAAGGGCTACAATGCTCCTAAAGCTCCAAATTTAAAGACAGCCAATAATGCTGAATTGATTAAGCACCTCACTGGTCCGAGCTCAACCATCCGACTCCATGCACAGCAATACTTACTACAAAAGCCATTATCTAAGCAGAGTATTGCTCTACTGACTCAAGCTTGCTTGGATAAAAAGCTTTCGGTCAATGCTCGCACAGCAGTTCTGTTCACACTCAAACAAGCCCTGGGCGAAGCGAGTCATGATACCTGTAAAAAACTTTTAACTGACCGCAGCATGCGCGAAATGGCGCTTAAGGCTCTAACTGACCGCAAATCACAAATGACTCATATTTCTCCTGAACTTATCTCACCCTACCTTAGTGATACAGACCCTAAGGTTCGACTTCAAGCTTTTATTAGTTTGCGTCGCCTAAATAAATTCAGCGAAGCGAGCAGTGATGCCCTCATCGAAGCTGCCACAAAATCATGGAAAGCTGATAGCGTTGGTAAATTAGGCACTAGTGCCTTACCTCACTTAGCCTCTCGTGCTCTTGCGGGCTTGGCACAAAACCATCCACAAGCATGGCAGCATTACCTAGCTCGCTTTAAGTCTGGTGATTATAAGACTCAAAAAACTCTTTCTTATGCACTTAAAACAGTTCACGACCCAAAACTCATTGATCAACTAATTGCGGAACTCGCAAAGGATAAATGGAATGATGCTAGTCGTTTACTTATTCTCGATATACTTGCACGTCTATCTCGTAAAGAAGCTGAATGGGATTTAGTTGCTTGGTGGGGAACGCGCCCAAATGATAGTGGCCCTTACTACGAAGGTAAAAAGTGGCAAGAAACAGCTAAAATTATCAAAGCCATCGAAACTAACTTTGGTAAATTTAAAGCGAGTTCACAAGTTGATGTGATCGATCAATTGGCCCTCAATCAAATTGACACAACTAAACTTAAGCTCGAAGGCGTAGATATTCTCTTCTCTGCACTGGATGCTCAAACACCTACAAAACAGCATATCTCTACTTTACAGGCAGCCGCACTTGATAGTGCAAAACCTTGGCCCACTCGCCTCAAAGTCGCCAATAAACTCAGTAGCTTTAGCGAATGGATTGATCCCGGCGCCATTCGTTGGGTCAAAAAAGGCAAAGGCAGAAAAGCACCAAAAGAAAAAGTTGTTAATGAACAGAAGGTTCAAGCTTCTAAAGAAATGCGTCTCATCGCAACAAAGGCACTCTTAACGAGCCTTTCTAAATTCCAAGCGGATATTCAGTCTCTCGACAAAAAAGACCCAAATGCAAAAGCGGTCAAAGCTCTTGCCCACGACTACTGGACTTTCCCAAGCCAAAACAAAGGTGATTTTGCGGATCTCGCTAAATTAGCTAACGAACTGGATGACCAAGCGGCTGCTTTAGCATGGAAGAAAATTTTCTTTGCTTTCTATAAAAACATTGGTGAGAAAATTGTCGCGAATCAAAAAATTATCGATAGCGAAGTAGGTTTACATAACCCTGGTTACTACCAAGCGATTGCCGATCTTTACCTACTCGATGATAAATATAAAAAACGAGCGCAAGCTAATTTAACTTGGGATTACGAAGGAACTCGTAAGGCCGCAAAGCTTGTCATGGATATGCATCAAGTGGTTGTGAAAGTTGCAAAAGATCCTAAAAAATCAGCACCACTCCTAAGTGCAGGCTTAGAAGGAGCTGAAAAATACGCTCTTGAAAACAAAGGTGATATTGCCTTAGGTGCCAAGCTGTTTAACAAAAACAACTGTATTGCTTGTCACGCCGTCAATAATGCCGCGATTCAGAAAGGACCTTATATGGGAACGGCTGGAAGTCAGTTCCAAAGAAAATTCCTCATTGAATCTATTCTTAATCCGCCAGCAGCCATTGCACAAGGTTTTCCTACTTATGAAATCTTTCCAAAAGGAGGTAAACCACCTCATATTGGTTTCCTCGTGGATGAAGACAATACCTATTACTACCTCATGAATGCAGCTGGTCATACAGAAAAAGTGACGAAAGAACATATGCAGGATAAAAAACTAAACAAGATGTCGCAAATGCCACCTGGTCTAGTTTTTAACCTCAACTTACATGAATTCACTTCTCTCATCGATTACCTCGAGTCCATGAAGTAGAATTTATTCAATCAATAAAAAAGGCCAGCTTCTTGTGAGAAGCTGGCCTTTTTTATTTAAGTAACTTATTCTAGCTCAAGGCCGCCTTAACTAAACCCGAAAGCTTGCCACCGTTAACTAAGAAGCCCGCCCCCTCGACCTGTGATTTCACCGAGGCAATTGTACGACCCATATTTTTCATTGACTTATCATCAAGATCTTCAATCACTTTTTCAATGATTGCTTTCATCTCAGCTTCATCCATTTCTTTAGGAAGGTAAGTTGCCACAATCTCTAAACGCGCCTTGAGTTCGGCCACTTGCTCTGCGTTGCCCGCTTTTTCAAAAGCATCGAGTGATTCATGCATTTCTTTTTGAATTTTCTGAATGATGGTCGTGATCTGAGCATCAGTCACTTCAATCTTTTCATTGATCTCTTTATTTTTAATTGCACCACGAATTTCTGTTACAACAGCTTTCCTAGTGGCATCTTTTGCTTTCATGGATTCTTTAAAATCATTCATCAAACGCGTTTTCATGTGAACTCCTAATTTAAATTCAATGAACTAGGCTAACTCCTAATAAGCTCTTTAAAAGCTTTAGACCGTTGCGAAAGACAAAAAATTAGTCTTGTATAGGCTCGTGAGTCACCATCTTGCGCAAAGCTTTTCTAGAAACGCTTCCAATAATCGCCAGACTCAGAATGGTCGCAATTAAGCCAAGAACAAAAAGTGAGCGATCAGCTCCTTGACTCAAATCTAGACTAGACAGTTTAGAACCAGCAATACTCACCAGAATCACGCGTGGTGCTAAACCTATGGCTGAGCCAAAGACGAATTCCAGTTTATTCACTTTACCTGCGGCCAAAAGCACGTTAGTTCCCGCAAAGGGCATGATGGGAGATAAACGAATCAAGATAACCATACTCAAAGTTCTTAAGCCATGGCTTTTCAATAACTCCGTATAAATCATATGAGCACGAGGCTTTTTCTTTAATAAAGCTAAAAGTTCATCGTCTAAAAAGCGACTAAACAAGATGTAGGAAAACATGGAGGCTAGTGTAATTGTCCCCAGTGCATACATAGGCCCTAAATAATGACCAAAGAGAATACCCCCCAACAAAGACACTGCATGGGTAGGAATTAATGAACAACCAGTAAGAATTAAGCCCAAGATTAAGAAGATCAATAAACTCATGGGGTGGGAACGCAAGGCATCGAACCATACATCGGTGCTAGCACTCAAAACAATGGCGCCCACTCCAGGACCCATAACCGAAAAAGCCAAAATGGGGCCAAAGTTACCTAGGTCTTTAATGAAAGTAGTGATTTTTTTAAACATATGCTCCGTTTTCATCCTTAATTTCGGCTCTTTAATACAGCCGATCAATTTGACGTCCACTTACATACTTCTCTTCAAAAAGATTTAAACCTCATATGAAGATTATTATCGAGGCTTAATTGATCAGAAAGTGTTACCTTCGATAAACCTACCCTTTATAAAAACTTGGTACACTTCTTCGTCACGTTCGAGCACACGCTTCGTTATCCAGTCACCCGCTTTTCGTCCCAATCTATTGATTTGCAAACTCACCGTACGCAATTCACCTGGCAGAACTGAACTTACGCTTGAACCATCAAAACCAGAGATCGAAAAATCTCCAGGGACTTTGTAAGAATATTTTAAGGCTTGAAACATAAAAACGCTGGCCAAGATATCGTTCATTGCAATAATATCTGACTGCTGCTTTTCTTTTAAACGCCTGAGGAATGACTCATTAATTTGTTCCAGATCAGTTAATTCAATACACTCATAGTGATTAATCGACGTTTCTTCGCAAGCCTTAATAAAACCTTTTCGACGTTCCAGGGTTATTTCATTTTCTCCATACATCTCAAGAAAGACTGGCTTACTCAATCGACTTACACTTTTTTTCACAAGCTCTTTCATGGCCTCTTGGTTATTGAAGGTAATGAAGTCATTCTCTATGGGCGACCTATTCAAAACGAGAAAGGGAATATTGTTTTCTTTGAGGTAAATTTCTGTTGCTTTAGGTATTTGACAAAAAGCAAAAATGACTGCGTCGGCTTGGCCACTCTTCTTGCTCGAAAAAAGGTCTTTCGTTTTGGTACTTGTCTCACAAATAATATTGAGTTGATTCTCCGGGACTCCAGCTTTTATACCATCAATGAGCTCTGGAACTGAGTAAAACAGCGGTAAGGAAGGGTCACTTAATTGCCCCAGAACTAATTTAATATTTAATATGGCGCGGCTCTTTTGTTTTTTGATAGAGCGCTTGGTATAGCCTAGACGATTGGCAATCTCAATAATCTTGTTGGATCTTTCGTCACTAATTAATGACGAGCTATTCAAAACTCGTGAAACAGTACTAGCTGAAACTCCTGCTTCTTCTGCAATATCATAAATAGTAACTGACATAGACTCACCTTTAATTATTATTTACATCTACAATAACGACTTTTTTACATGCAACAAATGCTTAGAGATTTTTTATTTCTAAACTGAGAATACTGAACTTTATACTCAAAAAATAAAAAACATTAAGTTTTTATTAAAATATATTTGCATGCAATAAAAACTGGACATACATTGCATGCAACAAATGAAATAAGGATTGCAACAATGGCCCAAAAAGATCTTAGTAAACTCTGTATTCATACCATGACCAATAAGCCATGGACTTTAGATGAATGCCTTAGCAATTATGAACAGGCTGGCATCGGCGGCATTTCGGTATGGCGCAATGTTATCGAGGGTAAAGATTTACAACAAGTTAATCGCGATATCAAAAACTCGGGTTTAAGCCCAGTATCTTTAGTTCGCGGTGGTTTTTTCACTGGTGAAAATAAATCGGAACGTCAAGCTGCTATAGATGAAAACAAAACAATCATTGATGAAGCCCAAGCTATTGGCGCCCCACTCGTAGTTCTTGTTTGCGGTGCTACACCAGGTCAAAGCGTTGAACACAACATCCAACAGATTCGCGATGGTATTGCGGCACTCCTACCACATGCAGAACAAGCAGGAGTCAAATTAGGTATTGAACCACTTCACCCCATGTATGCCGATACCCGCTCTGCAATTAGCTCTATGCGCTCTGCCAATGAATTGGCAGAAGGACTCAATCACTCACATGTCGGCGTAACTGTTGATGTTTTCCATCTTTACTGGGAAGAACACTTACGCAATGAAATTTTGCGCTGTGGTAAAAATGGCAACCTCTTTTCCTACCATATCTGCGACTGGAAAACGAATCCCAGTGACATGCTCAATGATCGTGGCCTCATGGGCGAAGGCGTAATTCCTATCGACCGCATCAGTGAATGGGTTGCCGAAGCTGGCTTCAATGGCTTCCACGAAGTTGAAGTCTTCTCCAACTCTTACTGGGAAATGGATCAAAAACTTTACCTAGACAAAATCATTGCCTCTTACAACCAATTATCTGAGCCAAAAGCTTAGAAAACTCTTATAAAACAAACAAGGAATAACACCATGGAAATCAGAAAAATCGGAATCATCATGAACGGCGTTACAGGCCGTATGGGTACTAACCAACACTTAGAGCGTTCAATTCACGCCATCATGCAAGAAGGCGGAATTAAAATTAATAACGATCTCACTCTCATGCCTGATCCAGTTCTTACTGGCCGTAATGAAAACAAGATCAAAGCTCTAGCAGAAAAATACGGTATCGAAAAATACACAACTGACCTTCAGTCAGTACTCGATGATCCTTACTACAAAATTTTCTTCGACTCATCAGGAACTCAATTCCGTCGTAAGTTTGTTGAAATGGCCGTTAAAGCTGGCAAAGCCATCTACTGCGAAAAGCCAACTGCAATCACTACTGACGAAGCTCTTTACCTCTACACACTCTGTACTGATGCTGGACTCAAAAATGGCGTAGTTCAAGATAAACTTTGGCTCCCAGGCCTACGTAAATTCTCTATGCTTAAAGAACAGGGTTTCTTTGGCGATATTCTCTCAATCAAAGGTGATTTTGGTTACTGGGTATTTGACGGCAAAGTGGAAGACCAACCGGTGCAGCGCCCTAGCTGGAACTACCGTGAAGAAGATGGCGGTGGCATGATCATCGATATGCACTGTCACTGGCGTTATGTTTTCGACAACCTTTTTGGCGAAGTAAAATCAGTTTCTTGCCGTGCGGCGACTATCCTCGACGAGCGCGTTGATGAAAATGGCGATACTTACAAATGTACTGCAGATGATACTGCCTACGCAACTTTCGAACTCGAAAATGGTAAGCATATCCAAATGATTTCTAGCTGGAATACTCGCGTTCGCAAAGACGATCTACTCACTATTCAAGTGGACGGAACTCATGGTTCTGCGATTGTTGGCCTACGTAAATGTTTAGTGCAACCTCATTCCATCACTCCAAAAGCAGTTTGGAATCCAGATATTGATTCACCAATTAACTACCTCGATCAATGGCATGAAGTACCTGATGCTGGTTTCTATGATAATGCCTTTAAAATTCAGTGGGAAAAATTCATCCGTCACGTTGAACTCGATGAAGATTTCCGTTGGTCATTACTCGAAGGTGCTAAAGGGGTTCAACTCGCTGAACTCAGCCTCGATTCTCACAAAGAAAGACGTTGGGTTGACGTCCCCGAGTTAGGTTAAGGTAGAACGATGAGCGAAGCAGCTGTAGTTTTAGTAACTGGCGCAAGCCGCGGCCTCGGCCGTGGCATTGCCATCGAACTCGCCACAAATGGTTACTCAGTAGCTATTAATTATGCTGGCAATCAGGTCGCAGCTGAAGAGGCTGCTGAGCTCTGTCGCCAGGCGGCACCCAACGATAATCAAAAATTCTTCCCTGTGCGTGGCGATATTTCATCTTCTGAATCACGTTCAGCAATGCTCAAAGCCGTACTCGATCATTTCGGACGTCTTGATGCCTTGGTAAACAACGCTGGTATTGCTCCAAGCGTACGTGCAGATATTACCGAAGCCAGTGAGGAATCATTTGAATCATTAATCAAAACTAACCTCATGGGTCCCTATTTCCTTACTCAGGAAGTCGCTAATTACTGGCTCAAAGAAAAACCATCGCCACTCAAAGGTGGTTTCCGCATTATTTTCGTTACTTCCATCTCGTCACACACAGCTTCTATCAGTCGTGGTGATTACTGCATCTCAAAAGCAGGTCTCTCGATGGCAGTACAACTTTGGTCTCAGCGCCTTGCCGATGAAAATATCCAAGTCTATGAACTACGTCCTGGCATTATGAAAACCGACATGACCGCTGGCGTCACATCAAAATATGATGCCCTTATAGAAGATGGTCTCGTCCCACAAAAACGTTGGGGCACAGCCAAAGACCTCGGTCTCGCTGCCAAATCACTCATCGATGGCGACTTCCCATTCTCAACGGGCACAGTCATTGATGTTGATGGTGGCTTCCAAATCAGACACCTCTAGGAGAATTATTATGAGTCAAACAATCCCACAACACATCCTCGACTCGCTCACCAGAGTCAAAATGCCTGGCGGTGCGAGTGAACGTCAACATAAAGAAATTGTTGAAATTGCTGGCATGCAAGTTCCCATCTACACCACAAGTTCACTAGTACTTGGTAGTGGTGCCGCAGGCTTACGTGCCGCGGTTGAACTGAAACGCAAAAATATTGATGTAACAGTTGCGAGTAGTTCCATGTTTGGCGGTACATCCGCATGTTCTGGCTCAGATAAACAAACTCTCCACACCGCTGGCACCAGCAATAGAGGCGATGATTTTGTCAAACTCGGACAAGATATAAGCTCCGGCGGCGGTATGGATAAAGACACCGCTTACATCGAGGGTGTCGATTCACTACGAGCTTTCTCCAGTTTACAATACATGGGACTCCCACTTCCCCAGGACCGCTTTGGAGCTGTTTTACGCTACCAGACTGACCATGATGAAGTGGGTCGCGCCACCAGTTGCGGACCTCGCACTTCGCGTCTCATGGTAAAAGTCCTCTGTGAAGAAGCCATTCGTTTAGGTGTTGATTTCCTTAAAGGCACTACTGGTGTCCAAATTCTAAAAAGCCAAAGAGATGGCCAAGAAGTTTCCTCTGGTCTCATTGCTATTAACCGCACTGATGAAAGCAATGAATTTGGACTCATTGTCATCCTCTGCGATAAACTCATTTTAGCAACAGGCGGACCCGGAGAATTGTATCGCGATAGCGTTTACCCAAAAAATTGTTTTGGCTCTTTAGGTATGGCCTTAGAAGCAGGTATTGAAGCTACTAACTTAACTGAAAGCCAATTTGGCATCGGTACACGTCGAACTGAGTTCCCATGGAATTTATCTGGTACCTACGTTCAAGTTTTGCCTTACATCTATTCTTTGGATAAAGATGGCAAGGAGTACAACTTCCTCGCGGAATACTACCGCAGCACTCAAGAACTCGTTTCCAATGTTTTCCGCAAAGGTTATCAATGGCCCTTCCACGCCACTCGTATGCTAGATTATGGTTCAAGTTTAGTCGATTTAGCCATTTTCATCGAGAGTCAGAAAGGTCGGACAATCTTGATGGATTTCAATAGAAATCCCGAGGCCGTCGTCAATGATCAAGAATTCAGCTTAGAAAGACTCGACGATGACGTCCGCGATTACTTAGTTAATAATGAAGCTCTACAAGAACTTCCTATTGATCGCCTGCGCCAAATGAATCCTTTAGCGATTGAACTCTACAAAATGCATGGCCATGACATCAGCAAAGATCCCCTGCCCTTTAATGTCTCGAATCAGCATATGAATGGCGGCGTTGATGTGGATATTTGGTCACAAAGTTCACTTAAGTCATGTTATGCCATTGGTGAAGTTGCGGGAACCCATGGCGTCACCCGTCCAGGTGGAGCCGCACTTAATGCTGGACAAGTTTTTGGCACTCGCTGTGCTGAACATATTGCTAGCCAAGGTGCAGAAACTCCTGCAAGTGAAGGCTTGCAAGAACATCAAGCCACGATTGAGAGTATTTTTAATGAACTCTCCAAGGCTGTAGCTAATGAAAACCAACCTACTTGTGATGAAGTTCGTGATATCATCCAAAATCGCATGAGCGATAAAGCTGGCTTTATCTGTCAACGCGATGAGGTCCTCAAAGCCTTGCTCGATACCCAAACCCTTAACCGCAAGTTGGAAAAAGGTCTAAGTATCAAGACATCACGTCACGCAGCAAGTTATTTCCAATGGCGTCAAACCGCCCTTTCTGCTGAAGCCGTACTCAATTGCTTAACACTCTACATCAAAAATGGTGGTGGGAGTCGCGGTGCACGCGCACTCTGTGCAAAAGACGGCTCAGACGTGCCAGATACGCGCTTAGGTGAACTAAATGAATACCGTTTCATCACTGAGAAAGAAGCTCACAAGAATGAAAAAATCGTCATTGGTCTCGACCCCAAAACAAATGATTTTGTCACTCGTATTGATCCACTAAGAGAAATGGAAGACCCCTCAAAAATCTTCTTTGAGAAGAATTGGGCTCCCTACCTCACAGAGGAAATCTACCAAAAGGGTTTCAAACACTAATTTTTCTATACCTGGCTCTCGCTGCCATACTCCTTAGTCAAAAAGCAGAGCCAGGCATAGATTCTTTTTATAGGATAAAGACATTGAACCCCATAAAAAAAATGACCCGCACCAACAAAACCAACCTCAACCACCATATGTGGAATAATAATGGCGTTTGGTTCATGCAGTACACCATCTATCCCACTCCGGTCACAAAACAGCGCATTCGTCGCTCACTTCATACCCATTCAGTTATTGAAGCTAGAAAACTTCGCGATGAAATTTTAGGGGGTTACCTTGCGGATTTAAAACAATCCTGCAATTTGTAATTAGTTAGAAGAATTAAATAAGGAATAAAATTCATGAAAAAACTCGATACCAAAAGTGAAATTGAATTCCTCAAAGAACTCCATGCAGATCCCCAAGCAGAAAAAACTTACGCCCTCTTACGCGAAAGCTTCAATGTCCTCCAAACACGCTCGCAGATGCTCATTGGCCTCGTCACTATTTGCTTAACTATCACCGGTTTCTCAGGCATTAAAATTGCCGAATCATGCCTCCCTGCCAAAGTTTCTATTTTTATCGGCGTTTGCTCCACACTCATCACTGCACTTTTACTTGTTTCTGGCCCCTTAAATCTACAATGGCTCAGCCAATACCGTGCCGACACTCTGGAAGCAACCCTACAAGAACTCATTCTCCGCCGTGATCGCCGCACCAAAACCTATCACCACGCCTCTTTATGCCTCATCATTGGCCTCGGAGCCTATACACTAAGCCTCGCTTTCTACCTACTATTTAGCTAGACTCCACCTTCTACCGCCTAGTCGAGGAATGGCAATTCCTCGCGGGGTGTATGAGGGGCTGAGCCCCCTCATCTCATAATCTCTACAATCCATCCATTCACTCCATCCGCGGTGGCAACCGAAATCCGCTCCTAAGTAACCCAAGCTTCCTAAACAAAACCTCACGCAGAGCCACAAAGGCGCAGAGTAAAAAAAACTCTAGGCCCTCAGTCCCTAATCATTCAAAATTTAAAATTAAGAATTTAAAATTCACTTCTCACCCTACCGTCCGTCGATGGCTGGCAAGCCTCGCTGGGAAGGGGACAGAGTCCCTAGACTACCTACATGAATTTAACTTACTTATTGCCTACGGTATTAGCCACAAGCCGCTCTTAAACTATACCTTCCTTACTAACAAAACATTCTCACATGGGGATGCCAAGTTGCCGTACTAAAGACTTATTCATAAAAATAAGCTACAAATTCAATTTAATTTATAGCGACCTTCTCGTCTAAGCTTTGCGGAGTACGCAAAGCCCTGCTCTATTAAAGTATTGATATTTACTTGGAGGTAGGAGTCACTCACACAACACAGTCCCCCTTTATTTTACAAAAGTGCTTTGCCCACTTTTGATGCGGAGCCTGCCTAGCCAAAAGACACTTAAAAAACAGCTTTTATCTTTTAGTATAAAAATGACATTTTCGCCTTTGTATTTATACGACAATATTATCACAAGGTCTAATTCAGCTCTTTTTTCTAATTTGGGCGCGGGTTATACGAACTAAATCATTACATATAACACCACTCTCTCTGTATAAGCGACAGTGTTATCCTAAGTCAGCAAGTGCATATAACACTTTTTCATCAAAACAAATGATTTATAATCTCATTCAGGATAATCCGGGATAATGGCGCAAATATTCGATTCATTTGACGCAATCATACACCTTGAATTTTACAAATAAGACAACTAATTAAATAACTACACATCATTTGTACCATAAATAAAAACAACAAAAACAATCAACTCAACCATAAATGGCAACCCGATCACAAGCTCCACTCAGATCGTATAATACCATGTTCTGTAGGAATAATAAAAAAAGATTTTTAGAGCAAACGCAGTGAAAAACGAAATACGATTATCAATCTGTATTTAGCCTCTTAAATCACCATGAATTACGAAGCTGATTTGGATCACAAACTCAGACAAATGCGAAGTCAGCAATAGTCCTATAGAAATGAAAAAATTAAAAGAAAATAGAAAAATACAGAACCAGTAACTGGAGTTGATACTTTCGTTATGAGTCACAATTTAAATAGAAAGTACAAACTCAGTTTAGACGTTAGGGTAAAATATAATGACAAAAAGAAAGAAGATCATATTCATATTAATTACATGCTCAATACTGACCGTCATTACATACAGATTTTACACAACTCTTTCTTTTGTAGCGACAGGAATCTATGAGCATTCACCAAACGAATCTAAAGTAGCTCATATACACGAACACAATGTAGAGCATTTTTGGGGAGGAGATAGAAATTATTCCACAATAAAAATAAAAGACAAATCTGGAAAGCTACTTAAATACGAAAAACACGAACATGGAACAGATAGATATAATTGGTACTATAAAGGAAAAATTATATGGACATCTGAACAAAATTTAGAATTTAAAATAGAAGACAAAACAATTATCGAAATAGAATTAAACAAACCCTAACCAAAAAATGAACCTGAAATTCTCGTTCCTCGAATTCAGGTAATTTATGTCGTTCGATAACAAAAATTAAAATAACAAAATGAGTATCGTAGAATTACTATTAGACACAGCAAGAGAAGACACGAATCTCTTAATCAAAAACGATGAACTTGGAGATAACTTTAATATACCAAGAACAGTTGACTTTATTTTAACTACAACAGAACTAGAAAAAGCTGAAACAGCGAGAGACTTTATTGATGACAATCGTTATGGTGATTCCTCAATTGAACAAATAGATGATCAATATCGAGTAGTAACCAAAATAATAATGCCAATTAACCAAAATATTTTATGTTCTGTATCTGGCTTAATTGCCTGTGTCGGTAAAATATTTGATCTAGAATATGACGGTTGGGGAAGCGAAATACAAAAATAAAACATCGAACCAAAAAATGCACCTGAAATTCTCGTTCCTCGAATTCAGGTAATTTAGGTCGTTCTGTAGGAATAATAAAAAATATTTTTTGAGTAAAACGAATCTTACAAAATACATCTCCAAAGACTCAATAATTGATCGATCATTACAAGAAAATACGAAACATAAATCAATCTCATTAAAGTGAACTACCTATTCTACAAAACGCAGTTTTACTCTGAGTAGATGCGAAGTCAGCAATTCATCAAAAACAAACGCAATTCATTCCTCAAAACAATCTGAGTAAATGCGAAGTCAGCAAATAGAATGTAGTCTTATAGAAATGAAAAATAACAAAATACAGAACCAGAAAATGCACCTGATATTCTCGTACCTCGAAAACAGGTGATTTAGGTCGTTAGAGTAGAATAAAAAAAATGAAAAAACTTGGAATAACAATCAGTATTATCGGCATATTATTGCACATGAATACATGTTTTATTCAAAGTGAAACAAAGTTTGGTTTTAACATTCTTTTATTAGTATTTTCTAGTATCCCCTATATTTCATCATTACTCATTTTAAGAAATAAAAAATCAGAAGTAATCGGAGCATTAGCGCCATTGCTTCCTATCATTACTGATTCTATTGCATATTATTCAGTATTTATTTCTCCAACTTCCTCAACTGCTCCATTAGCATTGATATTTATTCCTCTATGGAATCTAATTGTTTTTATGCCTGTAGGAATTATTACAGGATTAATTATCCAAAACTCAAAAAGAAAAAAAACTCTAACAAGAAGCCGGAAGGAAGATTTTCGCTAAGGCTCAATCTCCCTCAGCTTAGACGTTAGGGTGAAATAATATGAAAGAATCTGAAGTACGAAAATATATCATATACATCATAAATAAATATGTTGATGATCCTATAAAAAAAGGTGAACTGCTATTATGCGCAAATACAGCAGATGCGCCTCCTGTAAGAGGTATCTTTAGTGATCTTAATTCTATGGATATAGAATTTGAGACATCCGATGCAGGCATTATAAAGGATATCTTTTATTATTTTGGATAATATGCATTTACAAAAATTAAAGAAGATAAAACTATAGCACCTAAATACAGTAACCACCGAAGATCAATAAACCCTAACCAAAAAATCGAACTGATATTTTCGTTTTGAATCAAATTTTAAATAGAAAATACAGCTCATTTAGATCGTTCTATGGTAATAATAAATGATCATCTTTAATACATATTTTTGTCCGAAATGCGGTAAAGGATTAGAATCCAAAGATTGTGAAATTGAGAAAATTAGATTTTCACAAATTTGTAAATGTAAAGAATGTCAGGTTCCAGTCACAACTTCAGGATTTAGTTTCATAGTAGCTGGAGCATTTATAATTTTCTTTATGTCAATGATCCTAGCAGCAGGAGCATTTGAATTAGGTATTATACTTGGAGCACCATTTATACTTCTTGGAATCTACAGAATAATAAAAAACTTTTTTATCAAAAAAAAACATAGAACCAAAAGCCGGAAGGAAGATTTTCGCTAAGGCTCAATCTCCCTCAGCTTAGACGTTAGATTAAATATATGAAAGGTATCTTAAAAATTATCACACTCATTTGGGAATCATTATTTTTCAGTCATTACAACATTGAAGAAAATCAGAAACAAAGATTTCTCAAAAACAATCCTGATTACAAAGAGGAAGAAATACAGAAGAGTAATTTAAAAATTGAACCAAATAATACTAAGAAACCTAATTCTTTTATTGTCCTGAATCCGTGATCAGGTTTTGAGATTCATGAGATAATGGTTTGGTCGAGTAATTCTTAGATCGTTTTTATCCCAGATTGTGAGATGTCCTTATTTCTTAAGCCTATCGCTCGTGATCAGGTGTCTAAGGATAGTAAATATAGCAATTTCTAAGGCAATTCACCCAACTTGGACAGAGTAAAGCACAAAACTCAATAAAAGAGCTTTGCAATAAACTTCTTATTAGTGGATTAAAGGCTAAATGATATTTTTTGATACAGCTTAAACCAAGGGCTATGTCGACCAAACTTGAGAGTTTCATCTCCTGCGTGCTTTACGTGTTTACAAGCGGTTAAAATCAAGTCACGTATCACGCACCGTAGGCGGCGTCGTTGGGCTTTGATTTTAATTGGAGCCAAAGATTTATTATGGATAAGGTGATTACCAATGACTCTGAGCACATTAAAAGCGAGCATAGCGCAGTGCAAAAAGAATTGATTCGCTTTAAATTTCCCTGAGGGTAAACGCTCTACATTCATATCGCTCTTCAATTCGCTATGGAACTGCTCACTGGTTCCATGATCGTGATAAAGTTCGATCACATCCTCGGCTTCTAAAGGTAAATTCGTCCAATAGGTCTCCACTTCGATTTCTGGCATCAAAAGTCGATTGCCATCTTGATCTTCGAGTCGTTCCGTAACTTTAAAAATAACAGGAACCACTTTATGTTCTTCATTGTTTCCAGGATGTTTGTGATGGAGTTCACCGACAAAGACACTCTTACCATCTCGAGATTTAAGCTGTCGCCCTAAACGCCGTGCGTTGGATAGCCACTGTTCTTTAGATTCCTTTCTAAGGTTCCGTTTAATCAGAAAATATTGATCATCAGGAAGGTGTCCGAAATTAACCTCAGCATCGTGAGCGGAATCTAAACGAAGTAGTACGGGGTGCTTAAGCTTTAATTTTTTGATCATAGTAAAGCTGTCATCTAAGAACTCTGGCATCCCTTTTTGTGCATGCTGTGAACCTGGACGCAGCTCATTATTTAGCATAAAGCCCTCAGTTCCAAGGTAGGCAAACATGGGAGAAAATCCGTCATGATTTTTATATGTCCAACTCACATTTTCTTTATGGCTACCGGAGTTATCCATGGGTGATACATCCATATCGAGTGGAATAAAATTCATCCCCCCTTTTGATATATTACCTATACACTGTTTTTTGAGCAGGTTTGTATTCGCTGATTTTAAATGCACTTCATGCTCAGAAGACATGATTTCTAGTCGTTGACGCAAACGTTCCTCGGATGGAACTTTGTTTAATCCAAGTGATTTCATAAAGACTTCGTTTTCACGAAACTGACTAATATCTGTGAAGCGTTCACGCCCCTGAATCAGTAACCCCACCTGTGATTTGAAAATATCTAGATCTTGAAAGTGTTACGCTTCAGTTGAAATAGGACACATCACTTTTTTTCTTAGTTGAGTTACTTTAAAATTGTAACCCTCCGAAAAGGAAATGAATTATGTCTAAAAAACGCCGTTATTTTAGTGCCGACCAGAAAGTTGTCGCCATTCGTAAACACCTACTTGAGCGAACTCCTGTATCTGATATTTGTGATGAACTCAATATTACAACGACGCTATTTTATCGTTGGCAAAAAGAGTTCTTTGAAAATGGTTCTCGAGCCTTCACCAAGGATAACGATAGTAATTTAAAGAAGGTAGAAAAAGAAAATACACTACTCCAAGCGACTACTTCACAGAAAAATGATGTTATCGCTGAACTCGTGGCGGAGAATATAAGCTTAAAAAAGAAACGTGGCCTGATCTAAATGGAAACTGGGTTAGTAAAAACATCCGAGATCAGGTCGTTCAATACCTGTATAGTTGGCATGAGCGTACGCAAATCAGTCTTCGTAGTATGCTCAAAACCTTAGCCCTTCATCCTAGTAAATTTTATCAATGGAAAATACGAGAAGGCAAGGATAATCAACATAATGGTAAACAACCCAAGGATTTTTGGATTACTGAAGATGAAAAACGAACTGTCATTGAGTATTACCAGTCTCATCATCAAGAAGGCTACCGAGCTGTGACGTATATGATGATTGATGAAGATATTGCGTATATGAGTTGCTCCTCTGTTTATCGTATTTTATCAGATGTAGGGCTTATGCGTACTAAAACCACAAAGAAATCCAGTAAAGGAAATGGATTTGAGCAACCACTACAAGCTCATGAACACTGGCATACTGATATATCTTACGTGAAGATCAATAAAAGGTTTTACTTCTTTATAGGCGTCTTAGATGGTTATAGTCGTTGTTTACTTCATTGGGAAATTCGAGAATCAATGGATGAGCAGGATGCCGAAATAGTGGTTAAAAGATCTTTGGAGAAGTTTCCAGAAGCAAGACCTAGGATTATTACTGATAATGGTTCTCAGTATACAGGGCAGGAATTCAAAAAATTCATTGCCATCCATGGTCTCACTCATGTTAGAACTTCTCCATATTATCCACAGAGCAATGGAAAGTTAGAACGTTTTCATTACACTTTGAAAGAGGGCTCAATCCGGCCAAAAGTTCCCTTGAGTGTAGAGGATGCGAGAAGAGTTGTCACGCAGTACGTGGAGTACTATAACAACACCCGTCTTCATAGTTCTATTGGCTTCATTACTCCAAGCGATAAACTTATTGGTAAAGATGTGAGTATTATTCAAGAAAGAAAAAGAAAACTCGCTGAGGCAAAAATTCGTAGGTTAGAGTTCTTTGCAGAAGCTTCATAAGCCAGTAATGTAACAAATCTCAGCTAAGAAAAAATGCCTAACTGTCTAATTTCCGCTGAAGCAGCACAAAAGATATGATTGGCCTTGTGAT
Organism: Lentisphaera marina; assembly: GCF_028745505.1. Classification (GTDB taxonomy): domain Bacteria; phylum Verrucomicrobiota; class Lentisphaeria; order Lentisphaerales; family Lentisphaeraceae; genus Lentisphaera; species Lentisphaera marina. The sequence continues at coordinate 2,597,358 of NZ_JAQZZL010000001.1, forward strand.
CTGTATTGAACTCATCGTCAATTTCACTTTGTTGAAGGACTTGGCCACCTAAAAATATTCCGCCAATACTATGAAGGGAATCATTGCCTGTGTCGAGTTTAAATGCTTTATTCATGAGAAAACCTGTTGGGTGATTTTGGTGTCGTAACTTAAATTACTATAAACCAACAGGTTTTCTTGTTTTTAAGCTGTTTTTTAAGATCAGCTCACGGATTCAGGTAGTAAATAAGCGAAGCATAGGTCTCTCTCAATTTTAAGATATTTACAGAAAGGACTCCCCATAAATATTATTTTAGACATCACATTTTTTTTGCGTGCTGTCTAAAATCAATACATCGCTGAGTCCTATAATTTAACTGCCTTATGGCAGAGAAATATAAATAATTATAGGTAATAACATGTACAAAAAAAGTTTTCTCTTACTCACATTATGTTTCGTTTCTAGCTTGCTTGCAGGCGACCTAAAACAAGAACAAGCGAAATATCAAAAGATGAAAAAAGCATCTCTGGAAAAGCATCGTAAACAAAACCCAGAGTTAACTCAACTCAGAACAAAAATAAAAGAACTCAGTCAAGAAATGATGCAATTAGCTATTAGCATAAGTCCTGAAATTGCTAATGCTGAAGCGGATCAACGCTGGACTATATTAGTTGAAAAGATGGATGAAATCACGGCAAAAAGCAGTGACTTCAAAAGTGTTTATGAGGCGCGAAAAAAAGCTTATGAAGAGATCTCTGAAATCCTTCACCTTCTCGACCCCAAACTAAAAGAACAGGGAAAGCGTACTTGGGAAGCTAAACAAGAGTCTAGCAACATTTAATATTCCATTTGCCCAGTAAGACTTAATTTACTGGGCTCAAACGCTCTTCAAATTCAATTGATTTTCGTAGTTGTTTGATTTTGGCCTCTTCAAATTGACCTGGAGTAATAATGATTTTTTGAAGGCCTATTTTTTTCATTAGAAGTCGAATTTTTTCAAACCTAATTTTTGTCCAGCGAACGTCAATTGTGTGGAGCTTCAAACCTAAGAGTCTTTCAAGATCATCTGTCCTACTATTTCGTAAATCTAATGAACCGATTTCTAGGGGACTTAAGACATTAAATGGCTTTTCTGTTGAGATCGGAAGAATAAAAATCTGATACGGTGCTCCCCTTAAACTTAGATGACTTGGGTTTTTGGGATCTAGACTAAAACCTTCATAAGTCCAGTGAGCGACATTATTGAGTAAATCGAGAATGTTTTTTACGGCTTTAATATATGATTGTGGGGATTTATCTTTACTTTGTAGTACGTGATAATAAAAAGTCTGATACGCCACATGCTTATACTGGGTACTCGTAAAACTCTCCATCAAATCTCCTAGTTGCCTATTGCTGAGTAAAGCCTTGTCATCTGGCTTTATTTCCCCATAAGCTAAGGCAATTTCATATAGTTCTTTATCTAGATCACTATAGGCCGCCGCCGCTTGTTTAAATTCCTGCAATGTAAAATGTAAATCTCCCTTAAAACTCAATAAGTCATTCTTATCTAGCTTAGTATTTGGATCAGCTAAAGCCTTATCTAAGGATTCTATCATTATTCGTGTGGTTTCGTAATGTCCTCCAAGCGAGGATTGATGAACAAGGGAACGCAAGTCGCGGTCGAGTTTCTGCTTTAATTCATTTTCGGTTTTATATAAACGGAAATTCTCTTCTGCTTGATGTTGAGCCGTAATTGCCTGGTTTTTCTCCTTGCTAATTCTCGTGAATGAATATATAGCAAAAAGAGTCATCAAGGAGAAAAAAACTATGACTAAAACGACAGTCGTTTGATGGCGTTTTATTAGAAGCTGAATTTGTGTCCAAGTTGAAGCGTGTTGCGCCTCTGTGGCATAGCCATGGAGATATTTTTCTATTTCATCCTGAAGTTCTTCCACTGATTGATAACGATCTTCTGGTCTTAAAGACAAGGCCTTTAAGCATACGGCACTCAAACTTGCGGGAATCAATTTATCTGGTGCGAGTGCTTCAGGACTGAGGATGACTCCTTGCTTTGTTTTAGCAATTAATTCTTCTAAGTTTTGAGCTAAAACTGGAGGCTTTTGCGTCAGTATGTAATAGAGGATAGCACCGAGGGCATAAATATCGCTCAGCTGATTTTTTTCGCTGTCATTACCTATTTGTTCTGGGGCCAAAAAACCTGGGGTTCCTTTAATATGTCCAGATAAAGTCACATCATTTAAAATGTCTAGGTCTTCTATTTCTTCATCACAATCACTAAGCTTCTCTGGCTTGCTTAAAACTTTTGCAAGGCCCCAATCATACAATATGACTTCACCAAAACGACCGACATTGATATTTTCTGGTTTTAAATCTAGGTGAATTACGTCGCGGGAATGGGCGTAGGCAATGGCGTCACAAACTTTGTTGAAAATATTTAGCAGATCATTCAAATTGTGCTCAAATTCAGTTTCTGAAACCCTAATAAATTCTCCTAGATTATGACCACTTATGTAGTCCATCGTAAAGAAAGGTTGACCTAAATCGTCAATTCCAATATCGTGAATTGACATGATGTTGGGATGCTGAAGACGAGATGTAATTCGCGCTTCCCGCAAAAAATCTTCATAATCAATTTCTGTTTTACTTTTTAGTGGGGTCGCCATGGCGACCTCTCGCCCTGTTAAGTAATCGTATACTTTCTCTATTCTTTTTTCACCTCCACTCTTTGTCGCAAGAACTTCACCATAGCGTTGCCGTTTCGCTTTTATGGAATTTAATAAAGGCGTAATTTCAGAGAGTTCTTCATCATTGAGTTCAGAGAAGTTATAGAGGTTTTGTAAATCCAGTTGATCACTAAACTCATCCTCAAGTTCATCTAGACTTTTTAATTTATGTGAAAGGTCCATGAATCCCTACGAGCTTATCTTTTGATATTCTAGTTAATGCATCAACTATAATACAATGGCAAAACATAGATTTAAACTTTCTACAAAGAAAACGAGCTAAGTAAAACTATAGATTCTTATACAGTTAAAGGGTGAAGTGGTAGATTTGTAAGCTAGTGATGATTTTATTTTTGACTTATTCAAAGCAGAGCTAAAAAGCTTGTGGTTTTTGATAATGAAGTGGGTATTATTCAAGTACACGGGCGAAATTTAAATCTTCGTTTTATGAGTTAGATATTAAAAACTCTATCAAGGTTCCCAGGTTTCGTCCCTATAGTTTTTGGACGCCATATAAAGTAAGCCTTGAGCTGATATTGCTTCCACATGCCCATCAATAAAAGCCACATTGCCTTTGTTTTGATGGCGAGCTACACGAAAGCCTTCTGCCACATTGTATACTGCATCTTCGTCTAAGCCACCTTTCCACATGATCGCATTATTATTGTAAGCATCGAGAAAAAAAACTGTTGCCGAAGGATGAGTAGAATCTAGACTTAGATTCGCATGCCAATCCTCTTGAGCTGCCACACCATTATCCCAACCGAGTCGCCAGTTCATGGCGTAATTGATGGCCCAATAATCATTGATATCAGCTCCCTTGGGGCATTTGTATATGTTATTAGATTCATCTGTATCAATCTTAGGCAAAAAATCATTTAAGGATAATTTTTTAGCCCATGGATCACTATTTTCATTAAGGGGAGCAAAATTATCTTCATCTTCTGAATACATCAGCGCTGCAAGAGATATTTGCTTAAGCTTGTTAAGACATACGGCTGCTTGTGATCGCTCCCTAGCTTTGCCTAGCGCCGGTAAAAGCATAGATGCCAAAATGCCAATTATGGCTACAACTACTAGTACTTCTATGAGTGTAAACTTCTTCATAATGCCTCTCAGTGTTATTTGGAATATACAAACAAAGACGCTCTAAAAAAAGAACATTAGACAAAATAATTCATTTAAAATAATTTTTGCTCCATTATGGCCGCCAAAATTCATGCGCATCATTGACTGAGCCCATGTAGAGTAGCTCCTGTCCACTCAAGGAGCTAACGTGACCATCGATATACGCAACATTGCCCTTATTTTGATGGCGAGCTACATTCAAACCTTTTCCGGCATTATAAACACCAAAAGCATTGAGCCCACCTTTCCACATAATAGCCTGATTATTATAAGCATCCATAAAAAACGCAGTTTGCGATGCGTGTGAACTAGTAAGTGTAAAATTTTCGTGAAACCCCACTTGCTCAGAAGTTCCATTATCCCACCCTAAGCGCCAATTCATCGCATAATTCATCCCCCAGTAATCAATTAAATCAGCGCCTTCCGGACACGAGTATATATTGTTCTTATTGTTAGTTTCGAGTTCAGGTAGGTAGTTGGCTATCGAAAGTTTTTTACCCCATGGGTGTCCCTCTTCATTAAGGGGAGCAAAGTTATCTGCTTCTTCCGAATAGATGAAAGCCGCCATGGAAATTTGCTTGAGTTTATTCATACACACCGTCGCCTGAGACTTCTTTCTAGCTTTTCCTAAGGCTGGTAAAAGTAGGGACGATAAAATACCAATTATGGCAATAACAACTAGGAGTTCTATAAGTGTAAACTTCTTCATTTTATACTCGTTTATTAAAATTAAGAGATACGGTTGGAAATGGCTTAAACCTTAGATAAAAAGCCTTAAAATGACGGATCATAAAACTGATAGTCAGTGGGTAAGCTCAAATGATTTTTCTTTTGTCCTTTTGAATTAAAGTGTTTGTGAGCGCGATCAAGGTCAGGGTAAGTTTTCCACTCAGGATCATTAAAATCCTGAGGCACGGGATTGGGAAATTGACCCATATATTTATCAAACTTCTTTCTCATCTCGGCATGCTCAGGATTGTGGGTCACATTCTCGTAAGCTCGCCCATCAAATGAGCCATTAGTTTTATAAAAACGCCCGTTCGCTTGATTATATAAAGGACACACGGCCTCCAATAAGTAGTCCTCCGTCCTCACCAAAGTTGAGATACCTGGGAAGGCGTAAATGACATCTTTAGTCTTTTCGGATTTTCCCGTGAGAAAATCTTTCAAACTTATTCCGTCAACACTCTTATCTTCTGGAATTGCGGCCCCCGCAAAATCGACAATTGTGGATAATACGTCACTAAAATCTGTAAGTTGTGAAACCATGCCACGCTTTTTAATACCTGCACCCGAAATAATCATAGGTACATGTACGCCGTACTCTACCCCCCTACTCTTAGACGATGATGTTGTACCATTATCTGAGCTGACGATAAAGATTGTGTTATCTGCGACTCCCAAAGATTTAACTTTATCAACAACTTTACCCGTCAATTCATCCATATAACGAACTTGGCTTTTAAAGATTTTATGCCCCATCTTATCACCTTTGCGATAGTGGAAATTTGAGGGCTTTGCTCCCTTCGCAACTTCATAAGGTGTTACACAATGAGCGGTATGAGCTAAAACCATTGAGTAAATAGCTAGAAATGGCTCGTCTTTTTTAACTTTATCTTCCATAAAGTCACAAATAAATTCAGTAAAGATATTTGGGCCATAGTCATTCATAGTGGTCCGCATCATCTTGCCATTCTTCACCAGATGCGGTTTCCAGAAGCGTGAAGTAATCTGTTCTTTGCTTATGGCGGCAATTTCCCAATTCTCATCAGGAACTAATTTTTCACCACAAATTTTGCTCAGTGTCTTGGCGCTGCCATAGTAAACATATTCATCGATACCAAGCTTATCATTATCTAATCCAAGTTGACCACCTAGAGAATTGTGCCATTTACCGGCAAAACCTACTTGGTAACCTGAGTTACTCAGGATTTTGGTAAATTGAGGAAGTTTATTATCTGTTAGATTTTTTTTGCCAGGTAGATAATTTAGCTTATTATCATAACGACCATTATTAACAGCATAGTTGCCACTATAGAAAAGAGCTCGAGATGGACCGCATATAGACTGTGCCCAACAAGTTTTAAAAGTGACTCCGTCTTCACCTAATCGGTCAATATTAGGCGTATTGGAAACATGTTTTTGAACTCCGTATATCCCGTATTCTTCAAAACCCGCATCATCAGCTAAAATCACCACAATATTGGGATTTTGTCCTGATAGTATGGTAAAAGAAAGAAGAAAAAGAGTACTTAATAACTTCATGATTTATCCTAAATTTTATTATAATTATGAACAAGAGACGTGGGTTTAATTGAGTTTTAGACAAGTTCTTGTTTTTTTTGAAGAAAGTTAAGTACCCCTGATACCTAAGCATAAAAAAGACAATAAAGAAAAAGTACCTTTAGTATTTTAAGACAAACTTAAACAGAGTGTCCAATTAGAGTTTTACACTTCGTCTATATGTTAATGTCAGCTTATAAAACAAAGGTTTTTATGTACAAAATTATCGCAATAACTTTTCTCTTTATTTCCACTATCTACGCAGAGACTCCTAATGTCATCCTCATTATTACTGACGACCAGGGCTATGGCGACCTAGCTTGTCATGGCAACCCTTGGATTAAGACTCCGCACTTAGATAAATTTCATAAGGAAAGCCTACGTCTAAACAATTATCACGTCGACCCAACTTGTGCCCCAACTCGTTCCGCGCTTATGACTGGGCGCTATTCGGGACGCAATGGTGTATGGCATACAGTGAATGGAAGAAACATGCTAAGGAGTCGTGAAAAAACTTTGGCAAATGTCTTAAAAGAAAATGGCTACACAACGGGGATTTTTGGCAAGTGGCACCTCGGCGATTCCTATCCCTTTCGCCCTCAGGATCGCGGCTTTGATCAAATTGTCATTCACGGTGCAGGAGGGATTCACCAAACTCCAGATTATTATGGCAATGATTATTTTGACGACACCTACATGGTCAATGGCCAATGGAAGAAATTTAAAGGTTATTGCACTGACATTTGGTTTGACGAAGCTATTGAGTTTATAAAACAAAGCCATGATAAACCTTTCTTTGCTTATATTTCTCCGAATGCTCCGCATACGCCACTTAATTGTCCTGAAGAATACGAAGCTCCATACCGTAATAACCCAAATATTGCTGAACCCGCATTTTACGGCATGGTCACAAATATTGATGACAACTTTGCCAAACTTGAAAAATTCTTAAAAGCAGAAGGTTTGTACGATAATACAATCCTCATTTTTACCACAGATAATGGCTCTGCCAAAGGCATTGCATATAATAAAAAAATAAAAAAGAAATTAGGGTACACAGCGAATATGCGTGGTCAAAAAGGCTCTCAATATGAGGGGGGTCATCGAGTTCCTTTTTTCATCAATTGGCCTGCAGGTAAAATTACTGGTGGACGTGATATCAATACCCTGACTGCCCATATTGACCTACTTCCAACTTTCATTGACCTACTTTCTTTAAAATCCGATACGCCTGAACTCGATGGTTCTTCATTAAAAGACTTAATTTATTCTAATGACCAAAAATTGGAGGAACGAACTCTAATTGTTGAAAATCAGCGTGTCGTAAGTCCTGAAAAATGGCGCCGTTGTTCGGTGATGTATAAAGACTGGAGACTCGTGGATGGCAAAGAACTCTATAAGCTCAAAAATGACCCTGAACAAAAGCAAAATATTGCCAAGTCACACCCGGAAATTGTCACACGACTCCGGGAAAGTTATGAAGATTTCTGGGTCAGCACATCTGCTGATCACCATATCGACTCTCACATCATCATTGGTTCAGAAAAAGAAAACCCTTTAATTCTCACCAGCCATGATCTTCTTACATCAAAAACTCCCTGGAATCATCGTCAGGTGGAACAGGGAATGGCAACTCGTGGCAAGTGGATGCTCAAAGTTGCCAAAAAAGGCAAGTATAAATTTACTTTTAGCCGCTGGCCCGAAGAACTGAATAAAGCCATAAATTCAGATGGTGGAGTCAATGGTAAGCTTATCAATGCTCAATCTGCCCACATTGAAATACAGGGACAAAAGAGAAGTTGCAAAGTATCAGCCACACATAGGTCGATAAGTTTCACATTGGAGCTCGAGCCAGGGCTTGCGGAACTCATTACCGAATTTCAATTAAGTGATGGTAGTTTTATGTCTGCCTATTACTGCTATGTCGATTACACTCCTGCAAAAGCCAGTAAATAAAATGCTCTTATCCTATTTATTTTAGTAGAGTCGAAAACATTTTTAATCTTTACGCCTCGATTTCTCCTAAAACCATCACCTTTAATAAAAATACATTAGGACTTCTACACCTATATGCCTCACTAAAAAATAAGTCGATTAATAAATATAATTCATGCTGCGCCCTCCATATTCGACAGTTTAAGAGCTAGCAGGTTCTTCGATAAGCAGAACTACTTAGGAAGTATAATACATTTGTACTTTAAAACATCTATGTAATATTAATATATTTATTTAATTGTATTATTTGGATTTAAAATGAAAAAACTCTTACTTCTAAGTCTTTGTTTCCCTCTATTTCTTTTTGCTCAATCCGCAAAACCTAATGTCATCTACATTTTAGCAGATGATTTGGGCTATGGTGAACTGGGCTGCTATGGTCAAAGTAAAATCAAAACTCCGAATATTGATGCCCTCGCTGAAAACGGTATGCGCTTTACTCGTCATTATTCTGGCGCGCCAGTCTGTGCCCCCTCGCGCGGTGTTCTATTAACAGGAAAACAGCTTTCAAAAGCCTACGTACGCAACAACCGAGAATATAAACCTGAAGGCCAAGAAGCCATTCATAATCCAGGAATAAGTCTTGCTCAAATCTTTAAAGATCAAGCTTACGCTACAGGAGCCTTCGGTAAATGGGGCCTTGGTTACCCCGGTTCATCAAGTGACCCAAAAGCTCTTGGCTTTGACCGCTTCTATGGTTACAATTGTCAACGCGTGGCACACTCCTTTTACCCACCCCACTTATGGAGTGACGATACAAAAGTTATTATCAACAAAAATCCCGTGCCAGGTCATTGGAGAAAAACCGTAGGAAGCGATTTTGATTTCTCCCAGTTTTACGCTGAAAACTACGCTCCTGATCTCATTTTAGACGAAGCACTTAAATTCATAACAACTAACAAAGACAAGCCCTTCTTTGCCTACCTCCCCTTCATTGAACCTCACCTCGCTATGCACCCCCCTCATAACTGGGTCGATAGCTATCCAAAAGAATGGGACCTTCCAAAGAAAAATACATACAAGGCTAATTATCTACCTCACCTACGTCCCCGTGCCGGTTATGCCGCTATGATTTCTGATTTGGATGAACATGTGGGAGCTGTCATGAGCCTCCTGAAGGAATTAAACCTTGATAATAACACACTTGTTATATTCAGTAGCGACAACGGGGCTTCTCACTGCATAGAAGTCGATCATAAGTTCTTCAATAGCGTCAAGGGACTGCGCGGTTTAAAAGGGTCTGTCTATGAAGGTGGTCTTCGCGTTCCCATGATTGCTCACTGGCCTGGAAAAATTAAAACTGAACAAGTCAGCCAACATGTCAGTGGCTTTGTGGATGTACTCGCTACCATGTGTGAGTTATTAGATACTGAGGTGCCTGAAACGAACGATGGCGTCAGTTTTCTAGCAGAATTACTCGGTAAAGAACAAGAAACTCAGCCAGTTCTCGCTTGGGAATTCCAAGGTTATGGTGGCCAGCAGGCCATTATTCTCGATGGTCGCTGGAAAGGTGTTCGTCAAAACTTACTTCCTCGCGGCAAGAAAAAGAAAAGTACACCCAAGTGGGAACTCTATGATCTAGAGAATGACCCACAAGAGCAGAATGACCTTGCTACACAAATGCCGGAAGTCGTCGACCGTGTCCACAAAGCCATGATGAAAAATAGAAGCAATAGTGAAAAGTTTCACATGCCAATGGCCGCACAATAATTCACCTCTCTCAGAGGATGTGGTAAAACATCATTCCGTCATTGATAAGGCCAGCGCCGAATATGGTCAATCATTCGCCCTCTTCGAGGACGACCTAGGTTCACCGTTTTAATCCTGGCGCTCACGCACCAGGCTAAACATATTCACCCTCTTCGAGGGCAAAAACCATCATTCCGTAATTGATGAGGCCAGCGCCGAAGGTGCTTAATTCCTTTAGCCTTGGGGAGCCGCCCGCAGGGCAATTCCCAAGGAAAATTATATATAAGAGAAAATGATCATCGAAGATGGTCAATTAATTTGCTTCCGCACCACCAGATGAATTATAATATTCATAGTAAAACGGAGGAAATAAAAATGTCTTATACACAATCATTTTATCACATTATTTTTTCAACAAAAAATAGAAGGCCTTGTTTAAAAGAGGAGCTTCGTGAAGAAATATTTAAATACATTTGGGGAATTAGCAAAAACAAAAAATGTCATCTAATCCGAATTAATGGCATGAACGAACACATTCATATTTTGGTGAATTTACATTCTGAGGTATCGCTTTCTTCCTATGTAAGAGATGTCAAAACATCTACAAGCCATTGGTTAAAAAGTCATGGTTTAATTAAAGATTTCCCTGGTTGGCAAAGAGAGTACGCTGCCTTAAGCAAAAACCAGTCAGACCTTGAGTCGGTCATTCATTACATCAAAAATCAGCAGGAGCATCACAAGCTTATAACATGGGAAGATGAATTTAAGCAGATTCTCGAAAAATCAAAGATAAAATTCGACAACAAATATTTGCCATAATTCGCTCTCTACGAGGACAGCGTAGCTTCACTTTTTTGATCCTGGCGCTTACGCACCAGGCTAAACATATTCACCCTCTTCGAGGGTGAAAACAATTATTTCTATACTGATCAAGAGCGCCGAAGGTACTCAATGCCTTTAGCCTTGGGGTGCAGTCCGCAGGACCAATCCCAAGGAATATTGTTCATTAACATTCATGATCATCGATGATGGTCAATTAGTTCATATCCTGTTCTTTTTTACTTAGACGCTTCATCATCTTAGTCATATTGGGATTCAAGCCAATATTCTTTTGGAAGTAAGTCTGTTCATTAAAACGCAAGTTATTATGCTTAAAATATGGAATATCTATATCCGGTGATAAATCACAATCGAACCTAGCGAGAATTGATGATTTTTGTGCACCACCACCATCGATATTGATATGGCATAGTCCCCATGTAAAGCCAGTATTTTTACCATCTCCTTTAAATGCACTTGGACAGAAGGGACCAGGGGCTACTGGTGGAACTTGGATTAAGGATTTAATTTCAAAATCTTCACCATCTTCAGAATATTGAATCGTATTTTTTTCTGGTCCATCGAGTGCAATTAATGCCGCAATGCCATCGCCAAAGGGAAACATACAGGTTTCGTGACCAGAATTGATAACTGGATTTTTAGGAGAAGGTATAAAGGGACCTAGAGGGTCGTCAGCAAATGAAACACCCTGCATTCGCAAAACGTATTCATCTCCACGCTCGATCGGAGCTCCTTTGTAATAAACAAGGATCTTTCCATTGTGAACTACGGGGCATGGATCATTAATTTTTATATTATTCCAGGATCCTTTTGGACCAGGTAAAATTACTGGCTCAGGATGATGCGTCCAGGGACCACTAGGTGAATCGGCATAAGCTACTCGTACGGGACAATATGCCTGACCACCAACCATAGGGCTATATGCCTGAAAGTAGAGGTAATACTTTCCTTTCCACATAAGTATACCAGGTGTGCATATTGAACGAAAGCCTTGCTCAGGCTTAGGGGGACGTCTTACTGCTGGCTCTTTATCCTCAACCCAAGTCCAGCCATCTTGACTGGTCGCATGCCATATGTCCGCTAAATCCCAATCAGTTCCAGGTTTTGTATCAGTCGCCTTTTTCAAGCCCTCTGGAACTTCTTTAGTTCTACGGCCCGTATACCAAACGTGATAAATCCCATCTACTTTAATAACTTTTGTTGGGTCGCGACGGGAAATCTCGCTGGAAAGCGCCAAGCCCTTCAAGCGTGTATATTTGAAGTTTGAATAAAGTTCATTATTGCGATCTTCTAGTGGATTCCACTGATCATAAAGTCTTTCAACAGCTCTACTAATCGGTCGATCTGTTGGCTTTTCTGTAGGAATGAGCGCAGGGAAAACTTCTTCAGCTTGAACTAATCCTGACAATAATACAAGAGTTAATAATTTTGGTAATTTTTTGAACACCTTTTCTCTCCTTCAAAATTTTTGTTTCATTTAAAAGTAAGCAAACTAAATATAATTCCCAAAACTTAAGCGCTTCCTTTAATTTATCAGATGACTTGAGTAGCTTAATTTAGACAGTTCTCATGCAATTTAAGGTGCTTATTTTAGGGCAAAAGATTTTGAACGCAGTAATTCTATGAGAATATCCCTCATGAGCCAACCACGTTTTTCTGTTTTTGCGATAATCGCATCGACCTCTTGACGATCCGACCGCATCAATTCACGCCCCAGACCAAAGGACATAAGCTCACTACAAAAGCTACTGGCTAAATCTCGCTCTTTCGATTTTAGGTAAATTTTCAACCCCCTCATTCCTTTAATTTCCCTGCCATCATAATTTTTTGAAAAATCCTGAATGCTAAAATTGTGATTTTTCATACTGTTACGAATTTTCCTGGAAAAACCTGAGCCATAATCTTTTCTGTACAAACCTATGGGATCAAAATGCTCAAGACTCAAACCAAGAGGATCGATCTTACGGTGACATGAATGACAATCTTTGTTTAAACTATGCTTTAATAAAATATCTTTTACTGTACTCGCACCTCTAGTATCATTATCTAAGGCCATCACATCGTCAGGAGCTGGTGGCGGACGGTCCCCCAAAAACTTATCTAATAACCAAATACCTCGCATAATAGGAGATGTTTCTACTCCGTTAGAAGTCGTTGTCAAAAAACTACCCTGACCAAGTAAACCGCCACGTGGTGACCCCTCAGGTAGAGGGACTTTTTTAAACCCTTCTCCCAAGCCATCATTTGGCAGCTCATAAATTTCTGCTAGGTTTTTATTTAAAAATGTATAATCACTATCTAGCAATTCAGAGATCGGTCGATTTTCTTTGAGTAAGTGCTCCATATAAAGGAATGTCTGGGTTTGATAAAGTTCCCTCATGTTTTTTTGATAGTAATTCTTATATCTTGTGGGGTCAGGTGCCATCTCATCCATATTTTCTAAATCCATCCACTGAATCGTAAAACGATGTACAAAGCGTTTAAATTGTGGTTGCTGCATCATCCAATAAATCCCCTTCGCCAGAGTCTTTGGGTTTTGCTCGAGGGAAGTCGAAAGCTTGATCATCTTCGAAGTCGGATTTGAGCTCCACATAAAATAGGATAAACGTTCTGCAAGCTGTGGATTGCGACCTCCTTCAGTTGGAGGTTGATTAATAAATAAAAATCTTGGAGAAACCAAGATCGTAACAAGTGTCATGCGTAAAGCTTCTAAACGATCACAGCCCTGCTGAATCATTTGATCATAATAAATACATAAGTTCTCATACTCTTCTTTACTTGCCCGTCCTCGGTAGGCACGAATCACAAAGCGTTTGATGACTTCCTTACTCTTCTCATCATTCTCGAGGGTGTAATCGCCTCCAAAGTAAAAGTTAATCGTTGGAGATGGCCAAGCTTCAATCATGGGTCCTTTGACCTTCACATCGTAAATACGAATCCCTGGACCAGGATAATATTTATCATTTTTCACTAGCTTTTGTTTAAAGCCTTTTTTCACTGCTCCATAATTTGGCCCGGATCCAAATTCCAGGTGAATTCTATGGCCTTTTTCCAAGTACACTCTTTTTCGGTAAGTGTTTCGCTTAGCTTTGATGGGGATTTGATCAACAAAAAAATATGAGGGATTCAAACCTGGTAAAATTTCAGTTCTATGTCCAAGTAAATGAAGTTCATGGTGCTCCCCATTTCTAAAACGTTCAGTCAATTTGTCAAAGTCTTTTATACCGGATGCTTTAAGACCTTTGGCCTCTGCATCGAACTCAAATTCGTAGAAACCATCGTGCTCAACCGTCCACTTCAAATAAGTTTTATTCGAATGCCATTTGTAGCGAAGTTCAAAATATTTATTCGCTTCCGTTATCCCTTGGTGCCCACCCATTTTGATATTTGTTGTTGAGAATTCTTTCTTTTGACTCACGGGCTTGGCTTTAGGGTCAATCTTATAAAAGACCGAGCCAAGTGCTCCATCAACAAATTCATCGATGGCTTCCAGTGAAAATATTTGATCCTTGGAATGGGTGTCATACTTTGTGGCTACCGCGAGTTTGGGAATGTAACGGCCTGGGTCTAAAAATTTGTTATCTATATCTAACAAATCACTAACAGTCAGCTTAAACTCTTCTCCCGTCATCAAGCGAGGTTGGGGTTTGAGCATCTTGAATTTGAGCCTTCCTAAGTTGGAGTTCAAGGTATCTAAAAAGTATTTTTTATCTTCAATACTTAATTGATCTTCCTCTTCTGGAGGCATTTCTTCTAAGTGAATCGTATCTAAAACTTGGTACCACTTTTCGGCTTCTTCTTCAGATTTCACTGGCCAATTAATATTATCGAGACGGAGGTCACCCTTTGTTTTGATTTCACTGTGACATTCAACACAACTTTTCTCTAAAATCCCACGAACTCGCTGATCCATCGATTTTGCGAATAGTGCAAAAATACAAATGAGTATAAGTAATTTAAACCTCACCATTTAGGTTCCCCCGATTATGTCCAAATTTATCTAGATGAACTCCCAGTTTCCCTAGAATCGTTACATAGGCATCGGATAAATTTCGTCCCTTCATATCTAAAACGCCTGCCGGTTTTAGAAGACCACCTGACATAATGACAGGTAAACGTTTATTGCTATGATTGTTGGCATCCCCCATTCCACTACCAAAAATCATCGCACAACGATCGTAAAGCTTTTGACCATCAGCAGTCTCAGTATTTTTCATCTGGGTAATGAACTTGTTAAAACATTTTACATTATGGCTATCTATCAAGTATAACTGTTTCAAGCGATCAGGCTGATTCCCATGATGGGTCAAGCTGTGATAACCCGTACTTACACCATCAATGGGCACCGCCGAAGGGTTTGATGGAATTCCCAAAGTAATGGCTCGTGTTTGATCCGTCATAAAAGCTAAATGAATGAGTTTATAATACTCCTGCAAATTACTGGCATTGCTAATAGCATTAGCTGGTAGTTGATAATCTACGATTGGTTTCTGTATATCGATCCAGCTTTTTGAATCTGATATCCTTTTTTCAACGCCGCGAACCCCAGTCATGTACTCATCTATAATTTCACCGTCTCGCTTCGTTCCAGAGCGTTTCATGCGATTCGCTTGCTTGTAGACAAAGTCAATTACCGAACTTTTATTGTGGAGAATTTTTCGCCTTAGTTCACGCCCTTTCTTGCTTGGTTCCACAAAGAGTTTTTCATAGATCTCCTCAATATCATAAATATTGCGTAAGGGCTCACCTTTTTCATTCCATGATTGACTCATAGTTCCGGCGCCGCCCATGGCCAATTGCAAAGATCTAAAGCGCGTATTAGGCTTTATTTCATTAATAAACTTTTGATCGATAGAAATATTTTTTTCTCGTAGTTGTCGGGAGTCTTGAGCTTTATAGCCACTCAAAAAACTATGCACCGCTCCATGACCACCTTTGTGTGGGTGCTGAGTATTTAAAAGAACTGTGAGGTCTGATTTATTCTCCTTCATTAAGCTCAAAACTTTACTTGAACAAGGATCATTATCGCTCGGAAAGAAATGGCCTGGATGAACACCAAAATTGAGGGCCACACAAAAAAGATTCTTAACTTCTCCAGTACTGCTCGCCGCTTCACTTTCTAACTTTGGCAAAAGTAGACTCACCCCTGCAGCTTTCAAAAAACTTCGTCTATTAAAATCCACATCAAATCCTTTTTTTACTTACTCTAGGTAAAAGTACTACAAAGCTAGATCTGAATTCTTTGAGCAAAATGTATTTTTTTTAGTTTTTTCTTTTATGGCTCATAAGATCAAAGAACTACATGAGAAATAGCTAAGCTTTTTTTTAAAATGCACAAAGATTTCTTTCTATCCTTTGTTCTATGATATACAATCATATCATGAGGACGATTAAATGAGCATAAAAGTAAATTCAGCTTCAAAAATGAAACATCCGTTTTCTTTAATCGAATTATTGGTAATTGTCGCCATTATCGGAATACTTGCTAGCCTCCTGCTTCCCGTTCTTGGCCAAGCTAGAAAAAAATCTAAGCTCGCACTCTGCACTTCTAATAACAAGCAAATAAGTATTGCTATATATATGTATACAGAAGACCACGATGACTACTTCCCCTTTAGTTCCGAACACAATAATACTTCTTGGGATGATCGCTTGGGTATTATGGAATACGACGGCCGAAATATTACTGCTGAACAAGTGGATAATAAGAGTAAGTTAACTGATGCCTCTATTTACGAATGTCCCGCAAGTGAAGTTGCTTTAACGAATCAAAACAATCAAAAACGTAGCTACTCACTCAACTATGGAAAAGCTCATAAACCTAGCCAATTTCGCGGTATTGGCACTGGCAGTTGGTCGATGAAATCAAATGAAGTCAATGACGCCTCCCAGAGCATTATGATCACCGAAAATAACAAACCTGGTAATTATCTAGGGAATAATAATAACGATTTCACCAACAATAACTTTATTAAAGCCTTTTATGACACCCCAGATTTTTGGACTCATAAATACGGGCAACTCAATCTTAGTATGATAGATGGATCTGTTCGTATATTAAGTATGCAACACAGCTACCTCGGTCTTCGCGACGCCACTTCATCTGGCAATCAGATTGGTACTATGTGGGATTGCCAGGATTAATTATTACTTCATACTTGTCTAGGCAAAGAACTTAATAATTGAAATCAGCTCAAAAAGTCCTGTTTTTTACCACAAAAACCCACAAGCTACTAAAAAAAACAGCTTAGCACGTGATTTTTTATATAATGCCACTATACTGAAGCTGCACAATTTGTGCTGATTTAAAAAAGTATATTATGGATACAATTATGGCAACTGGTACAGTTAAATGGTTTGCTGATGACAAAGGTTTTGGTTTTATAACTCCCGGCGACGGCGACAAAGATCTTTTTGTTCACCACACAGAAATTCAAACAAGTGGTTTTAAAACTTTAGCCGAAGGGCAACAAGTTGAATACGAAGTTGGACAAGGTCAAAAAGGCCCTTGCGCAACTAACGTTAAGCCCCTTTAATTTCTCTCTCTCTTTCAGAGAGTAAAATTGATTTCAAGATGTTATAAAGATAGTTTTCTATCTTTTGACATCTTTTTTTTTGCCTTTTTCTAAGGCTATACTCGACACTCCCAGATAATTTATTCGAATTTAAAGTTAAGCTCGTTTCTATAAATAAGCCTCATTACCTGCTAATTATGCAAGGCATCAACTTTATTGATAATATCATCGAATAATACAAGTTTTATCTTTTGAGTATTTTTTCAAAAAAAGAGCTTAAAGATTATTAATTGCCAGTGGTTCCTCTTATAAAACAGAAATTGAGGACATCACCATGAAGCAAGTAAAAAAATTCTCTTTAGTAGAAATTCTCGTCGTAATTTCTATCATCGCCATCTTAAGCTCTCTATTACTCCCTGCACTTGGTCAGGCAAGAAAGAAATCTAGACTGGCCCTATGCACGTCGAATATTAAACAAATTAGTACCGCTATATACATGTACACTTCTGATCAAGATCAGTATTTCCCCTACTCACATGATGTCACTAATGGCAATTCTTCTTGGGATGATAAATTAGGAGTCTATGACTATGATGGTCGTGGCCTAGATAACTCTGCTTTCAGTTCCGAAGCTTCAACAAGCTCAAGTATCTATGGTTGTCCTGCTACTGAGGTAGAATTACAGAATGAAAATCGCTCTTTACGCTCTTATGCATTAAATTATGGGAAAGATAATAATAGCAATGGTAAATTCCGCGGCTTTATGAATGGCAATTCTTGGTCAATGAAAATCACCGAGCTCAACAATACTGGCAGCACTATAATGATCACCGAAAATCATAGACCAGGCAACTATGTAAGTGTAGGTAATAATGGTCATACCAATAATAATTTCATCAAAGACCAGTACAGCAATCAAACATTTTGGGCTCATGATTACGGCAAGCTCAATTTTGGCACTATCAGTGGTTCCAGCAATTTCATGTCCCTGCAGAATACTTACTTAGGACTGCGAGATGTCACCGCCAATGGCAATCAAATTGGTACTATGTGGGACTGCCAAGACTAAGCTCATTTTTAAGTAAAAGACTTATATATCACCTACTTTGTAGCAGTGTGCATAAGGGCGAGTTAATATATTATATATAAACTCATAATGTACACAGGCTAAAAATGATACCATACAAATTTCTACTGATTCTAATATTTTGTAACACACTTTATTCCTTTAATGAAAAGCCACTTAAAACTGAATTTTATGCTTTTGCTAATGCTATGCCAGCACTCAATTATGAACAGCAAGCTCAACTACTCAAAAAACTAGGATACAGTGGCATTAGCCAAGTTTTTCAGGCGGGAGACAAGCTCACAAGGCAAGTTGAAGTTTACAAAAAATATAAACTCAAAGTTTTAAGTATCTATTTACAAGCGACTGAAAAACCCATTGACATGAACTCAATCAAGGCTTTAGGAAATGGCGGAATGATTGAGCTCACCGTCCACAAAATCAACCCTCAGATTATTGAATCCATTCGACAAACTTCCGAACGTGCGAAAAAGTTGAATATACGCGTTGCTCTCTATCCTCATCATGGCTTCGCTGTTGCTACCATACCACAAGCGCTTGAACTCGTAAACAAAGTCAATCACCCCAATTTAGGTCTTATGTTTAACCTCTGTCACTTTCTTAAAAACGAAGATATCAATGACTTGGAAAATATCCTTATAAAAGCCAAAGATAAACTCTTTTCAGTAAGTATAAATGGAGCGGATATTGATGGAAAAGATTGGAAGACACTAATTCAATCTTTAGACAAGGGCAGCTTTCCCCAAACGCGATTAATCTCTGCATTGAAGGACATAGAGTTTACTGGTCCAATTAGCCTTCAGGGCTTCGGTATCAAAGGAGATAAATCGATCAATTTAGAAAATTCAATGAAGCGCTGGAAAGCCATAAGTCATGAACTAAAAGATTAATCCTTACTAAGTTTCAATTTATTAATTTCTTGCTGCATCAGAGTTGCTTCTTGCTCAGCATCACTTATTGAATCAGTTTTCACTGTTTCAGTGCCACGAGTGTATCCCACATATTGGAGCCAAGCGTTGGCACGTTGACTTGTACGTTTATTTATCAAAGCACAGAGGCGATCAGTCTTCCTAGCTTCTTTGGCTTCGGCAAGACTCTTGTCATCATTAAGTAAATTTAAACTCTTCAGAAAACTTCTCGCCATCAAGTGATGTCCCAAAGCATTGGGGTGAATTCCATCACCACTTATCGTGTATTTGGGATCCTTTGTCCTCATCTCATCAACATGCTTTTGAATCGGAGTGTGAATATCGATGGTGGTCACCCCTGGGATTTTCAGAGTCATGATCCACTGGCCATATTTTGCTAAGACATCATTATAATTTTCATAAGGTGTTTTAAAGCCGAAATCATCTGCCCCCTCTGACTTCAAAGTTTTTCTCGGATTAAGTGACTGAGGGTCAAAGGGAGGTGGCGTCATGACTATGACTTCTGCACC
Organism: Lentisphaera marina; assembly: GCF_028745505.1. Classification (GTDB taxonomy): domain Bacteria; phylum Verrucomicrobiota; class Lentisphaeria; order Lentisphaerales; family Lentisphaeraceae; genus Lentisphaera; species Lentisphaera marina. The sequence continues at coordinate 2,617,039 of NZ_JAQZZL010000001.1, forward strand.
ACTAGCTCTTACTTTTTCTATCAGAGCTAAAATCCCCTTTTGATAATCCCTGAAACGCTCTTGAGAAAAGGGGTGATAAAGTCCATCATTCATACCATAGCAGACCGAAACTATATCTGGTTTTACGAGTTCGAGTGCACGATCCAAACGTTCATGAACATTAGGCCGTGGCCAAGGGTGTTGAGTTTCTGATTCCCCGGTCGTTGTCTCACTACCCAGCCCAAGTCCTATGATATCGATTTTTTCGTCTGGAAATGATTTTTGTAGGTAGTAATCAATGTAACGGAAATAAATCCCCGCACGAGTGATACTATCCCCCAAAAACATGATTCGTTTTTGATGGAATGGTGAATTTTGAACTTCCGAGAAAAGGCTGAATGGTATCAAAAAAACAAATATGATTATCTTATAAGATCTTTTCATAACTAAGCTCCAATTAAAGTTTTAAACTCAAACAATTGAAATCATTATATCTTTGAATAAACGACTTCAAATATCCTTAATAGTCAAGGTAAGCAGATACTCATTCGATGAGATGCACTAAAAAACACAATTTTTATTACTTCTATCATTATAATAATATTTTAGTGTTGTAATATATGCAAAACTACAAAGAGGTCTTCATGAAATTTATTATCACGCTTATTCTAAGTATTTTCTGTCTTCATAGTCAATCCCTACCAAGCAAGATTGCCTTTGGTTCATGCGGTTCACAAGAAAAACCCATGCCTATACTTTATAAAGTTACTGAACATAATGCTGATATGTTTATTTATTTAGGTGATAATATCTACGGTGATACCAAAGACATGAAAGTTTTAGAAAACAAATACAATAAGCTCGGTGCTCGCGAGGAGTTCAAACACCTCAAATCTAAAGTGCCACTCATTTACGCAACTTGGGATGATCATGACTATGGGAAAAATGATGCGGGCAAAGAGTATTCTAAAAAGCATGAATCAAAAGAAATCTTTCTCAATTTCTGGGACGGCCCACAAAATAGTGAGCGTCGTAAAAGCCCTGGAATCTTCACTTCTTATTATCACAAAAGTGACGACAAAACACTACAAGTCATTGTCTTAGACACACGTACTTTTCGCGACAAGCATATACGTAGAAACAAAAAAGAAAAACACCCCATTTGGAAACACGATTATCGTCCTCATGAAAAACCCGGTCACAGCTTCTTAGGTGAGCAACAATGGCAATGGTTACAAAAGGAATTGGAAAAGCCTGCTGACTTGCGTATTATTGCCAGTAGCACTCAATTTGGCCATGATTATAATGGTTACGAATCCTGGACTTTATTCCCCTTCGAACGACAAAAAATGCTCGACCTCATTAAAAGTACTCGTGCCGAAGGTGTGATTTTCATTTCAGGCGATGTTCACTGGGGTGAAATTTCTAAATTAAATGAGCCTGGGCTCTACCCCCTTTACGATATTACTTCTAGTGGTATCAATAAATCTTGGAAGAGTTTTGAACCAAATTCAGTGCGTATTGGAGAAGTCTACCGTGAAAACCATTTTGCTATGATAAACATCGACTGGAAGCAAAATGACCCTAGTCTTAAATTCTCAATCATTGGCCTCGATGGCAAAAAAGCTCTCGTCCACAAAATTAAACTGAGTGATTTGCGCTTTACTAAATAAATAATTTATTAAAAATAAGTCTCACGCCCAAAGAATAAATTTTTCCGCTTGTTCTAACTTGGGGATAAAATAATCATAGATTATTTATCTTTCCCAGTTAAATTCATATTTTCCGTTCTGTATTGATTAATATAACAATTATATTTATCAAAGGAACGTTCTGTGTCTTTTTACAAAAAACACTTCTCTCTTATCGAGATCCTCGTGGTAGTTGCCATCATCGGGATACTCGCAAGTTTGCTTCTCCCCTCTTTGAGCAAGGCACGTAAAAGTGCTCAGCTTGCCTCATGTAAAAGCCAGATCAAACAAATTAATTTTGCGCTCTACAATTATTTGGATGATAACAATCAGTATTTTGTCTTTGGCAAAAAAAATAGTTCCTCACTTATCGTATGGGATGACGAACTCTTTGATTACCTCGGAGTCTCTTTAAGTGATAATGAGAAAGACGGCGTAAAACTTAACCGTACAGATTACCCACAATTCACAAAAAAAAGTCCCTATAAATGTCCCGCAGATAATATTGTCCGAGATAGTGATCGCAACCCTCGTTCTTATGTCTATAATGTAGCTAACACAAGTGGTCGCTTTGGCTTCAGTGGCCTGAGTACAACCTGGGGAGAAAGTATTAAAATTTCAACGATTGGTAAATCGAGTGAAGTATTAACTTTTATGCAAGATGATGACCACGAAGGTAAATCTTTGGGGGCTAACGGACATGCTTACATGGGTACGCAATGAGCCAATACCACTGCACCTGAAAACACACACGAGCTCGTTGATCGTTATAATTCGGGTTATGCTGATGGTAGCGTGAGAATTATCCACCAGGGAAACCTTTACAACGCTCTACTTCACGAACCCCAATAGATCTCCCCCTTGCTTCAGTAAGCTTGGCAGAAGTCAACTTTAAATTAAAACCTTTTTCCTTAGCTCTTGTTTCCTAAGTTAAAACATCTTCCTATATCACTTATTTCTGAAAGTAAATCCTTACATTTTTTCCTTTTTGCCCTGCAATGAGGAAGTCGAGTTTACCGTCGCCATTAATATCGTAAACCCTTACATCGTAAGCTGTTTGATCGTCACTGATAACGTGGCGAGTAAAATTCCCTTTGCCATCATTTTCGTGCCATTCGACTCGATTTGAATCGTTACCACAAGCGACTAGGTCAATATCTCCATCACCATCAAGATCGGCAACATCCATGGTATGTGGCCGCTCTAATTCCTGATCAATTTCTACTGCTGTAAAATTAGGCGCCATAAAAGCCACTAAGCCCTTGCCATGGCCGCGAGAAGCGACAAGATCATTTTTACCATCAGCATTTATATCAACTCCATACATGTGGGTCGCACCTATTTGATCTTTTAAGACCTTTATTTTCTTCCAGGGCTTTAAGCGATCCTCCCCGGCTTTCCAAATGGCAAAATAATTGCCGTTTTCAAAGGGGTCTCCTTTGGCACCTACAAACATTTCTTTTTTACCATCCCCATCAATATCGGCCATGTGCATATAATGAGAACCACCCGGTGCATCTTTGTCCGCTAAAGGATAGGCTTTCCAAGCTTTTGGATCTTTAGGATTAGCCGGTATGGGGTAGGCCATAATGGACGAATGAAATAAGTTTTTAGTCGGACCTTTGCGGCGCTTAAACTCTTCTGGATGAAAATTATTAACAATGATATCAAGCTTTCCATCTTCGTCAGCATCAGCAATCAGGACGCAGTGTGTACCAGCGAAATCCAAAGTTATTTGATGATAAGTCCACTGATCTGTAGCATTACTTGGACACTCCAGCCAGTAAGTTCCGAGTCCCGTTCCGACAAAGTCCATATCACCATCACCATCAACATCCATCAATCGACAATGAATGGCCTGACGTCTAAATTCTTCCGGCATCTGTAGCACAACTGAAGGCTTATATTCAGGCCCCATAGCAACATAAAGTTTATTATCCGCAGTATAAACCACATCACCATGACCATTGCCATCGTAATCCCAAACTTGAGCAGAATTCACTGTCAGTCCAGAAGACACTTCTTTCATTTGAAACTTTATTTCTGCCGAAGCTGAAATAGTCATAAAAAACATCAGTATAAAAAAACGATTCATTATCTCTTCCTATTTAATTCATTTAATAATACAGTCAAAAAAGTATATTTTAGACAAAACTATCGAAAAAAAGACGTCATTGATACAAAGTTTTAAACAGTTAACGACTATTTTTTTAATTCTAAATGGTAAATGTAATCAATAGCAAAAAATATTCAGCTAAAATATAGAGCCCTTGGAGTCACGTGTACATAAAATTAATCAGTCTAATCTTCTTACTATCTCAGCTAGCTTTATGTGATAATTATCAATACTCAAAACTATGGGGTAAAGAAGGTGAACTTTGGTCAGCTAAAAGTCAGTTGCCGGACTTTTCTTTTGCGGGTTATCATTCGGGAGAGAAAATCGTCCCCCACGTCCCGATTAGTTCAAATGTAAGAGATTTTGGAGCTATCCCCAATTCTGGGAAAGATGTGACTGAAGCCTTTAGAAAAGCTATTGCAGCTTCCACTGACGGAGCTATTTTTATTCCGGCTGGTCATTACATACTCAGTCCTGAATCCGTGATCAGGTTTTGAGATTCATGAGATAATGGTTTGGTCGAGTAATTCTTAGATCGTTTTTATCCCAGATTGTGAGATGTCCTTATTTCTTAAGCCTATCGCTCGTGATCAGGTGTCTAAGGATAGTAAATATAGCAATTTCTAAGGCAATTCACCCAACTTGGACAGAGTAAAGCACAAAACTCAATAAAAGAGCTTTGCAATAAACTTCTTATTAGTGGATTAAAGGCTAAATGATATTTTTTGATACAGCTTAAACCAAGGGCTATGTCGACCAAACTTGAGAGTTTCATCTCCTGCGTGCTTTACGTGTTTACAAGCGGTTAAAATCAAGTCACGTATCACGCACCGTAGGCGGCGTCGTTGGGCTTTGATTTTAATTGGAGCCAAAGATTTATTATGGATAAGGTGATTACCAATGACTCTGAGCACATTAAAAGCGAGCATAGCGCAGTGCAAAAAGAATTGATTCGCTTTAAATTTCCCTGAGGGTAAACGCTCTACATTCATATCGCTCTTCAATTCGCTATGGAACTGCTCACTGGTTCCATGATCGTGATAAAGTTCGATCACATCCTCGGCTTCTAAAGGTAAATTCGTCCAATAGGTCTCCACTTCGATTTCTGGCATCAAAAGTCGATTGCCATCTTGATCTTCGAGTCGTTCCGTAACTTTAAAAATAACAGGAACCACTTTATGTTCTTCATTGTTTCCAGGATGTTTGTGATGGAGTTCACCGACAAAGACACTCTTACCATCTCGAGATTTAAGCTGTCGCCCTAAACGCCGTGCGTTGGATAGCCACTGTTCTTTAGATTCCTTTCTAAGGTTCCGTTTAATCAGAAAATATTGATCATCAGGAAGGTATCCGAAATTAACCTCAGCATCGTGAGCGGAATCTAAACGAAGTAGTACGGGGTGCTTAAGCTTTAATTTTTTGATCATAGTAAAGCTGTCATCTAAGAACTCTGGCATCCCTTTTTGTGCATGCTGTGAACCTGGACGCAGCTCATTATTTAGCATAAAGCCCTCAGTTCCAAGGTAGGCAAACATGGGAGAAAATCCGTCATGATTTTTATATGTCCAACTCACATTTTCTTTATGGCTACCGGAGTTATCCATGGGTGATACATCCATATCGAGTGGAATAAAATTCATCCCCCCTTTTGATATATTACCTATACACTGTTTTTTGAGCAGGTTTGTATTCGCTGATTTTAAATGCACTTCATGCTCAGAAGACATGATTTCTAGTCGTTGACGCAAACGTTCCTCGGATGGAACTTTGTTTAATCCAAGTGATTTCATAAAGACTTCGTTTTCACGAAACTGACTAATATCTGTGAAGCGTTCACGCCCCTGAATCAGTAACCCCACCTGTGATTTGAAAATATCTAGATCTTGAAAGATATGATTGGCCTTGTGATCTGTATTGAACTCATCGTCAATTTCACTTTGTTGAAGGACTTGGCCACCTAAAAATATTCCGCCAATACTGTGAAGGGAATCATTGCCTGTGTCGAGTTTAAATGCTTTATTCATGAGAAAACCTGTTGGGTGATTTTGGTGTCGTAACTTAAATTACTATAAACCAACAGGTTTTCTTGTTTTTAAGCTGTTTTTTAAGATCAGCTCACGGATTCAGGTCAGTGATATCTTGTGGATTAAAAAAGCTAATTTAGTTTTACGGGGTGACGGCCCAGAAAAAACTATTTTGGAATTCAAAACTGATTTAGAAGATGTACGTCCCAATATGGGAAAAACCACATCAGGAAAAAGTACTTCCAACTACTCATGGTCAGGTGGCTTTATTTGGTTTCAAGGTTCATTGCGAGAAAAGTTCATTACCAAAATCAGTACTGAACAAATGAGGGGTAGTTATCAGATTAGCCTTGTCGACGCAAGCAAACTCAAAGTTGGTCAATACATCAGCATTGAATTAAGTGAAGACAAAAGTAAATCATTGATTAAAGAACTCTACTCGGGTGATAGTGGCGATACCACAAATTTAAAAAAGACGCTTAAAACAAAACTCACCACCAAAATTGTCGCCATTAATGGCAATATCATAAGAATAGAGCGCCTTCTGCCCTTTAATATTAAACTTAAATGGAAGCCCTTAATCAAAACTTTTAATCCTTCGCTCACTGAAAGTGGCATCGAAAACCTAACGATCGCATTTCCAAATAGTGCCTACAAAGGGCACTTCAGTGAAAGAGGGAAAAATGGTATTGCTTTTTATTCAGTAGCTCATTGCTGGATCCGCAATGTTCACTTTGAAAATTGCGATAGCGGCATCTTTATGAACTCACAATTTTGTACCGCATCTGAAATCGTCTTCAAATCCGACCGTTTAAAACTCAAAAATAATCACATGGGCTACACCGGTCATCATGGAATTTTAGCCGCCAGCGATTGTCTCTTTGAGAAGTTCGACTTCCAAACTCATTTCATCCACGATCTAGGCCTTGGTAAAGGTAGTCGTGGCAATGTATTTAAAAATGGTAAAGGCATTAACCTTAGTCTTGATCATCATCGTCAGGCTCCTTACGAAAATCTCTTCTCTAATTTAGATGCAGGAATTGGCAGTGACCTATGGCGTTGCGGTGGTGGTATTGGTTTAGGTAAACATTGTGGCGCACGGGGAACTTTTTGGAATATCCGCACGAAGAATAAACTTAATTTTCCAATAGATGATTTTGGTCCTGCCTCACTGAATTTCATTGCTCTGAATTTCAAAAAAAACGCTTCTTCACAGATCTTCACTCATGAAGCCATAAGTCCGTATTTAATTTCCCCGAAGGATCTTCATGCCGCTCAATTAGAGCAAAGACTCAAGAAAAACTTACTCCCACATCTAAATAATAAATAAGTCCCTGTATAACTTAAGAAAATCAAAGGCTTTTACATGCGCTATTTTCTCTTTATAACTTTTACCTTATTGGGTTTATCTTGCTTTGCAGAACAAAAAAAGCTCCCAAATTTCATTTACTGTATCACTGATGACCAAGGTTGGGGTGACGTGGGCTATAATGGTCACCCAGTCATCAAAACGCCTGAACTCGATGCTATGGCAGCTGAAGGCCTGCGCTGCGACCGCTTTTATGCAGCAGCCTCCGTTTGTAGTCCAACTCGAGCCACCGTTGTTACGGGCCGCAATAACTGGCGTGTGAATATCAGTTCTCCAACCGCATATGGGGAAGCTTCTCTACCGAAAGAAGAAATCACCCTAGCGCAATACCTTAAGCCACTGGGCTATACTTCTGCTCATTTTGGAAAATGGCATATCGGTGAATTTGATAAAGAGATCGCGAAACATCACTACATGCCACCATGGGAAGCTGGCTTTGACGTAACTTTTTCGACTCGCAATGTTATTGCCACCTACGATCCCTATCAGAAAGCCAGTAAAGGAAAAAGTGGTGAGGCTCTACTCAATGCCAATAAAATGCTTTACTACGACAACGGTGTGATGATCCCAATGGAACAAGCACTTAAAGATCCTAGCTTAAAAGGTGATGACAGTCGAATTGTAATGGACCGTGCTGAAACTTTTATACGCGACATGGCAAAAGAGGATAAACCTTTCTATATCTACCTCTGTTTTCACGCTGTTCATACGCCTTTAGTCACCATTCCTGAATACCACAAGAAATTTTACTCCAAACTCGATGCGAAGTCCGCAAATTATTTTAGTAACATCTCTGCCATTGATGGCCAGATGGGGCGTCTGCGCAAGCTGCTTCGCGAACTCGATATTGCTGATAATACCATGCTTTGGTACTCCAGTGATAATGGACCTAACCTCAAAAAGAAAGACGGGATCAAATATGCTGAAGCACAGGATGGAAAATTCAATTACACTGCCATTGGGTCAACAGGAGCCTACAAGGGATGGAAGCGTTATCTCTGGGAAGGTGGTATCCGCGTTTGTGGTTTAGTCGAATGGCCCGCTGTGATCAAAAAAGGTATTGATCTTAATTACCCCATTGTCACCACTGACTTTGTTCCCACTGCACTTGCAGCAGTCGGAATTAACCCAAATGCAGATAAACCTCTGGATGGAGAAAACTTACTCCCCTACTTTAAAGGCGAAGTTAGTAAGCGCCAGACTCCCATTGGTTTTCACTCCAATGGTTGGGATGCCTGGATGACTCATCGTTATAAGATTGTTAAAGGCGGTAAACCTGGTCAGGGAACTGAAGGTGAATGGGAGCTATATGATATGCTCAATGATCCACTCGAAGAAAATAATATTGCCAAACAGAATCCGGAAATCTTTCAACAGCTTTACAAGGACTGGGAAGTCTGGGCTGCGGATGCCGCAAAAGACTGCGCTACAACTTTAGCCAAATATCCCCCCATCCCTGGACTCAAGCACCTGACTAAGCACGGTGGAGCTGGAGAAAAAACTAAGAAGAGCAAGGATAAAAAGAAGAAGAAAGACTAACCTTGAAGAAGAAACACAAGTACTAAAAGAACTGGCACTTAAATACATAAAACACAATATTTCGTATTTATAAAATATAAAAAATACATAAAAACACAATTAATTTGGCTTTTCATGTTAAGAGTAATAAGTTTCCCCTGTATTGATTTTAAAGAAAATCAAAGCTAGGGTTCACTATGTCTATAAAAGCCAAACAGAGATTTACATTAATTGAAGTTCTCGTTGTCGTCGCGATCATTGGGATTTTGGCAAGTTTACTCTTGCCTTCATTAAGTAAAGCTAGAAAGAAAAGTCGTATAAGTGTTTGTTTAAATAATCAAAAGCAAGTCGCTACTTCAGTCGCCATGTACGCAGGAGATAATGATTTTTATGCGCCCGACTCCACTGATACTACCTGGGATGACCGCCTTGGACGGGGTTACGATGGAAGAAACCTAAGAGATAATCAAATGGAAAATCAATGGGCAGATGCTTCAGATCTCTACGTCTGCCCTTTAGATGAAAGAGTCAGAAGTGGCGGACGTCATACACGTTCTTACTCCATGAATCAAAAAGGCTCTGCCACTAGTGGATCTGCAAGAGGTATCGTAAGTAATACTTCACGATGTATGTCAGAAATAAATCAAACGAGCGATACTCTACTGATGATGGATTATTCCTCTGCAAGTAATCAACTTGGTTTTGCAAATCGCGCTTTTCGTAAACCTAGTCACGTTAAATCACCCGATGGTAATGATCAAGAATTTTGGACGCATGGTTGGGGCATGTCAAATTACATGATGGTAGATGGCTCTGCTCGAGCATTGGGTTTCATGCAAACATTCTTAGGCCTAAAGAACCCCTGGGAAAACACTAATCCTGCCAACACTATGTGGGATAGTTATCGTTAATTACGAAGCCAAGCGAAAGCATATATAATTCACACATATTTTCCACAGTAATTTCAAACTCTTTGTCAGTCATTGATTCGCAAATCAACGATTATGATAAATAAATGAGAACTTAAAAAAGTACTGAGTTCGATTTGCCCATGAAGACATGTAGTGTTCGAAAAAATAAATTTTCGGAGAAAATCAAATGTCTTGGTTTGGCAAGATTACTGGGGGAACCCTCGGATTCATGATGGGCGGCCCTTTGGGGGCAATTGCTGGTGCAGCACTTGGACATAGTATTTTTGATGCAGAGGCTCAGAATCAACAAGGTCGTATTAGTTCTAGAGAAGAACAAGAAATGGTCTTTTTTGTCAGTATTTTTACTCTAGTGGGTAAAATGGCAAAAGCTGATGGGAAGATCACTCAAGATGAAATCAATTTCATCGAACATTTCATGGCTAATCAACTCAAGTTAGGTGTCAAACAAAGAGAATATGCTATCTCAATTGTACGTGCTTCAAAAGATGATAATACCCCCATCGAAGACTACCTAAAACAATTTGCTCAAGTCTTTCCTCATGCTGATATGCACTTCATGCTTTATGAAGTTCTCTTCACTGTGGCCATGGCGGATGGTCATATTCACCCAGAGGAAGAAGCCCTCCTAAAAAGAATATCACCTTACTTAAAAGTCCCAAGAAATGTTTTCGAATCTATGCAGGCCCGCTTCAATCGTGGTCCTTCTGGACGAAATTCACCTCAGGATTTAGCTAATCATTACAAAGTCCTAGATTGCACTCCAGATATGACTGACCTTGAGATCAAAAAAATATATCGAAAAAAATGTCGCGAATTCCATCCGGATACACTGGCGAGTCGCGGTCTTTCTGAAGAATTTATGGACTTTGCCAAGCAGGAAATTGTTAGGATTAATGAGGCCTACGAAGCGATTAAAAAATCACGCGACTAAAAGCTAAAATCTGCCCGAATGTAATGAAAAATATAAAATCAACTTTAGTCATCATCCTGACAATCATTGCAGGGAGCCTCGTAGGTAATGTGTCGATAGTTTACGACATAGTCTTTTTCTCTGGACTCATTTTTTTATTAGGCGTCGTTACTTACTTTTCAAAAAAAGCTGAGAAAATAGTTTCTGCTACCGTCGAGGAAAGTTCTCTTGAAGAATTAAATCAATGTTTAAAGGATGTTGAAAACTCTAGTGATTTGGATAGCAAAACGAAAAATAACTTAATTAAAGAAATCAAACAAAAAATAGAGCTCAAAGAGAGCTCAAAGAGAGCTCCACAAAACTAGAATACCATTAGTTTTTATCAAAATTTGATTTCTTACCTTTTTTAGCCATCTGCTGCTGTATTTTTTCCTTCATACTCTTTGGTGGCTTTTTGCCCACTTGCGCTAGAGTCGCCTCGTTGAGATAATCTTTGATCAGCCAGAGTTGAGGCCAGGACTGTTTCGACTCAAGGGTGTCGTTCGCCACCGCTTCACCTTCATTACTTCGACCATTGTTGATCACTTCGGCCAATTGTTTCTTCAGCCTTACGACGATTTCCGGATGATCTTGTGAGAGATTGGTACTTTCCTGAGGATCATTTTCCATATTAAAGAGCTGAATTTCGGCATCATTGATTACCGCTTTATCTTTAGGATTACTACGTCTTGACCCACCAATATTATCTAAAAGCAGCTTCCATTTACCCAAACGTACGGCAAATACACCCGCATCAGAATGATGAACCACTGACCTTGCATCGACACCAGGGATTGCTTTTTCTTTCAGTGCAGGAAAAAAGCTTACGCTGTCTTCTCCCTCATTATTAGCGAGTTCCAGCCCATTGACTTCAGCTGCTGTTGCCATCAAGTCAGTTGTACAGATAACCTGATCTGAAACAGTGGATTTTTTTACTGCTTTTGGCCATTTAACAATAAAAGGCACGCGGTGTCCACCTTCGTAAGTCTCGCCTTTTAGACCACGGTAAATATAACTTGGGAAATGTCCCTGCTCCTGCATGGGTTCAAACTTTGCCATGGGAGAAGTCCCATTATCAGCCGTAAAAATAATCATGGTATTATCTTCTATACCCAGGGATTGCACAGTTTTCACTACTTCTCCAACAGACCAATCCGTCTCCATACAAAAATCGCCATGAGGATTCAAGCCACTTTTTCCTTCAAAGCCAGCACTTGGAACAATGGTTGAATGAGGAGAGTTAAGTGGCATGTAGACAAAGAAAGGCTGATCAGGATTTTCCTTAACTTGCGACTTTATCCACTCACATGTTTTTCCCGTAAAACGTGGCAGGATTTCCGATTGTTTAAAACCCTTAGCTACCAATCCAGGTTTGCCATCAATTCCTACTGCCTTTTTCTGTTTATCATCTATAACTTCCAACTCACCAACAGTGTAGCCATCTTCAATAAAACAATGAGGGGAATGATTGGCCGATGCCGCCATACCAAAGTAATAATCAAAGCCGTTTTGATTAGGACCATTTTGAATTTCTTTGCTTAAGTCAACCTGCGACTGATCAGACTTAGAATCTGCTATAGAACCATCCTTGAGAGACCAATCCATTCCCAAGTGCCATTTTCCGATGCATGCTGTGGCATAACCTTCCTTCTTTAGAAGTGATGCTACAGTTTCGCGATTAGGATCAATCAAATGGGGTGACAGTCCTTGAGTTACACCACTTTTCATAGTAGTCCTCCAACTATAACGTCCCGTAAGAATGCCATAACGAGTGGGCGTACAAACAGATGAATTTGTATGAGCGTCCGTAAACATCATTCCATCCGCAGCTAACTTGTCTAAAGCTGGTGTTGGGAACTTACAATCCTTATTGTAAGCTTTTACGTCCCCCACGCCCATGTCGTCAGCTAGGATATAAATAATATTTGGCTTCTCTCCTGCACTAAGAAAGCTGCAACTAAGACTAAGTAAGGTACCAAGAAATTTAAACTTCATTTTCGTTCTACTTCTTTGCGATTTTTTCGTTATACTCAACTGTCACGAAGTAAGCAATTCCATTGATCCCCTCACCCAGGAATGCTGTATCCAATGCAGCGGGTCCTTTTTTAAGATCCACAGTAAAACTCACTTGTGTATCTTTTGCGGTCACAGCTTTTTCCAAAGTTTGTCCAGCAATGCTCATGCGTGCTTTTTCAATGATTTTAGCAGTCTCACCCTTTTTCACTTTGCCATCACTAAAAGTCATCCCTGTGTAAAGCGGGTAGCGAGAAAGCTTAATGGTGTAGTTTCCATCGCGAGCGACATCTATCATATAGGGACCATAAGAATGTTCCAGTTTCTCGGGAGCTCGTTGAGTGAATGACTGCCCCTTCCATTTTGGAGGATTCCCCACAGGTATTGCATAGGCATCTTGACTGGTCATAGCGACTACTGGGGCTTCTGGAGCTCCTACTACAATTCTAACTGGAGCTTGAACTAAGGCTTTGCCCTTGGCGTGATAGGCATCAAAAGCAGCTACAAGTTTTTCAACTACTTCTGGGTGCTGAGAAGCCACATCATTTTCCTGCATTAGGTCTTTAGATATATCATAAAGATTTTTTGATGAAAGCAAGCGCCAGTTTTTCCAAATTATGCAATTTGTTTTTTCGCGATCATCCAATTTCTTTGGATTAAAATAGTAGAAAAATAAAACGCGTTCATCATCTTCTGGAGCTAAAGGCTGAGTTAAATAAGGCTTAAATGAACGGCCATTGAAATCGATTCCTTTTGGAAGTTCCAGACCACAGAGATCGAGCATACTTGGGTAAATATCTAAAACTGATGTCAAGGTATTGTTCTCTGTTCCGGCACCGATATTTCCTGCAGGCCAGCTCATGAAACAAGATACGCGATGACCACCCTCTTCTTTTGATCCCTTTTTACCTCTCATCCCCTTATACCATGTATTAGGTGATGAATTTCCTGCAGCACCCTGTATACCGTCATCTGTCGTATAGAGAAGAATAGTGTTTTCCAACTCTCCTTCTTCTTTTAAGCAAGCCATTAATCGACCAAAGTTTTCATCGAGATTGTCAACCATGCCGTAAAATGTCGCCAGCTTGGGGTTGATACCATTATCGATATGACGCTGAGAATATTTATCGGCTACGATGAGCGGCAGATGAGTCACATTAGGAGCAAGATAGATGAAGAAAGGCTTATCCTTAGTCTCTCTGATAAAGCGCATGGTTTCATTAAAGAATACATCAGTGCAATAACCTTCATACTTTTTGTATTCACCATTGTGAATGTAGGTATCATCAAAGTAATCATTACCCCAGTAATCACCAATTTGACCAACTGCTCCACAACCAAGTCCTACAACTTCGTCAAAACCTTGATCCATGGGACGCATGGGATAATTATCTCCCAAATGCCATTTACCAAATTGCCCCGTCGCGTAACCATTAGCCTTAAAGGCTTCCGCAATCGTGTAGTTATCCCCTCTCATGAGAGTACGTCCCAAGCTCGTTCTCCAAGCTCCCGTATACTCTGCGTATTTCCCAGTCATGAGAGCGGCACGCGATGCTGTGCACATGGGCATTTGATGGAAGTTGCCAAGGCGAACTGAACTCATGGCTACTTTATCAATATGCGGATTCCGCACATGAGGGTTACCCTCATAGCCAAGATTATTCCCCTGGTCGTCAGTCATAATGACAATTACATTTGGCTTATCAGCGAGTACGCTTGAACTCAGCAGCGCAAAAATCAGCATAGAAAAAAGTTTCACAATTCATTCCTTATTTATATGATTAAAATCTCTAATGACATGACAAGATAAATAAAAAGATCTTTGATCGATGACTTAATTATTTTTTATACAAATTAGTTCTTTTAGGTTTCTGAGAAAGATTTCACCCTTAGAATATGATAATGAGTTGAGGGTAAAAACTTGTTCTCTGGGTCCAAGATCATTCACCGAAATAAGTGATTTTTTCATATCTTTTTCTGAACTATCCACTACATAAGTTAGACCAAGAGGCAGAGTAAAAAACAAGTATTGATTGATCTTTGTGGGTGAGCCTGGGAAACACTTTTGGAAATTATCGCCTCGACCACGATTATCGCAGGACACGGCAAAGCCCTGGGAGTTTAAGCCATCATTTTTTTCTTTCGTCTTCCAGAGGTATTGATCTGCCTTGCCTTGTTCACGAAGGACCTCCGTTGGAAGCTCGAGAAACTCAGTTTTACCACTGGGAATATGGTGGCGAACGAGATAGGGTTCATAGCGCATCATGTAAAATAGGTACTCACACGAAACAATACTTGTGTAGGGCTGACGCTCCTGCTTATCAAAGCTACAGTCTAGGGTTTTTATATATTCTTGCTTTTTCTCATCATAATCGTAGCGATCCCCCTTCATTAATGATGAACGACTCAGTTCCTTTCCTGAATTTGTATCGACGCTAGTGTAGAAAAGTTTTTCTTTGCCCACAAACCAGTAGGCTTTTAATTTGTTCCAATGCATATTCGTCAAGCCACCCCAGCGATTTTCTTTTGCATCACCTTCCGGTTCCCAGCTCCACATAGCTTGACCTACGTCATTCTTTTTAAGGCTGATTAAAGTCATACCAAAAGGTTTTTCCGGAACGCCGTGAGCACCTCCACGCCCCATCAACACGGCAGGGCTACCATCATTTAAGTAATTAAAAACCGGCGTGTTATAATGCCCGACGGCTTCTTTGCTGACCCACAAGATCTCACCCGTTTTTTTATCGATAGCTCTGAGGTAATTCCAAAGTTTATTCCTGGTTTGATCTCCTTCACCTGGAGGCTCGACATTAAGTAAGAACTCAACGTTTAAAATAGAATCAAATTGTTTATTAAAGGGACGTCCCCCCGTGGGCATCCAAGTTCGTGACCAAATTTCCTTACCCTCAAAATCAAAGCAAGCCATGCCTCCACTGGCATTGATGCCCCAAACATGTTCACCATCAGTCACGGGACAAATACTCGTGGAATCACTAAAATTATAATTATAACCCGCTGGCATTGTGCCTTTAATTTCACGCTGCCAGATTATTTTGCCATCCTCGCGATTTAGACATAGTAAAATAATATCCGCACTGATGCCGCCATTTTTCTTCTTGGGGTCCATTTTTGCAGCTTCCGCATCAGGAATTGGAGGGTTGATACAGAGGAAGAGTCGATCGCCCCAAATCGCTATACCACCCTGTCCTCCTTCGGGAAGCTCAACTCGCCACTTGATATTTTGCGACTTGCGCACCGACCACTGCAAAGGTACAGAACTTTCCGTATCGATAGACCAATTCCCATTGGGTCCACCAGACATGGGCCAATTTTCCGCACTAAGAGGTAGTCCAAGGAGTACAAAAATAGTGATCGAAATATGTTTAATCCACAGATTTCGCAGATCTCCACCGACAAGAATAAGGGCTATCTCATTACTGTTTTTATAATCATTCATAATAATTCTTCTGTGCTATTCTGAGTAATCTGTGGATAAGTTTTACTAAGCAAAAACTTCTCCTGGAAGCGTACCTGTTGAATCGGAGAAACGACTGCGCTGAATACCTGCGGCATTGAGCATACTCACAAAAAGATTACTCATGGGCGTTTTATCCGTGTACTTGCTAAACGTTCCGTGATTGAGCCCCATGTTTTTACCACCGGCCAGAATCAATGGTAAATTGATAGCATTATGCGTCGTGGAACAGGCACTACCATAAAGCACCTGAGTATTATCCAATATCGAACCATGCTCATCTTTCACCGACTTCATTTGATCAAGAAAATAGGCAAGCTGCTTACTGAGCCATTCATCGTAACGACTCCAGAGCTTTGGGTCACCTGCGTGACTTATACTATGGTGTCCCTTTGTAGCGCCAAGAACCAATTTGGGGTAATTTTCACCAAAGCCCATGCCATCCTCGCGAGCCACCATAAATGTCATGACGCGGGTGAGATCCATTTGATAGCCCAAGACCATGAGATCATACATGCTGCGCACATAAGTCTCGGCATTTTTGGCCGGATCTAAATCGAAGTTAAGGTGTGAAGTCTCCACCTGTTTTAAAGGTGTCCCCAACCAAGCTTCATTACGTTCGAGCTGACCTTCTACTGAATCAAGAGAATGCATGTACTCATCAATTTTCACCTGATCGTTTTTACCAAGATTTCGCTTCAAATCTTTGCTACTACCCATGATTAAATCAACCATACGCTTGCCCTGCTGAATCTTCTTTTTGCGTTGATCTGTACTTCCCATGCCATCTGGCGAGAAGTAACGCTCAAAAATTTGTCTATGCTTATGCTCGGATGGTAATGGTAGGCCCTGTGCATTGTAGGACAAAGTTGATGCACGACTCTTATAGCCCACACCACCATCAGCACTAAAATTAAAACTTTTGTAACGCGTATTTTTACCCAAATGACCTGCCGCCACTTGATCCACAGATATATTATTGTTATATGTCGTTCTGAGGTCACCGGCAGTCAACCAGGTATCTCCAGCGATATGTCCCATAAGTTCACGAGAACGTGGATGTGATAAGCCTCCTAAAATAGTCATATCTGAACGATGATGGTTTAAGGGGCTTAGGGAAAAGTTATTTTTATAATCTTTACCTTCCCCCTGTGGGAACCAGCGCCACTTAATATTCTCCTCATTGCTTTCAGAGGGATTACTCACACCATTGGGAAAATAGACATAACAAAGGCGTTTTGGAGTTTCTTTTTTTACCTGAGATGCCGACATGGCCTCCAAGTATGGGAGTGCACAGGCTACGCCTGTCCCTTTAAGAAAAGTTCTACGGTCTAAATGCCAGGATTTTTTACTCATGATTTGCTCCTAGTTCGCTCTAAAAATTTGATGTTTTACAATTGTTTTTACGAGATCCTGAAAACCAAAACCCTTGGCTTCGACTTCGTCGACTATTTGATCTATGTCCTCATTATCCATATAGGATAAGTCACGTCCTAGACCGTAGGCCAATAAATGGCGTGTAACTGATTCGAGAACACCGCGCTTCTTGTTCTCCATAACGTAGGTTTTGAGTTCATCCAAGCCATCTAACTCTGTACCATCGAGGAGTTCCGTTTTTGGATCTGCTTTTGCATTGAAGCGACCTACCGCATCGTATTTCTCAAAAACCACACCCCAAGGGTCGATCTTTTCATGACAACTCACACAAGAGGATTTTTCACGGTGTAACTCGAGCTGCTGTTTAATGGTAAGGCCTTTAAAGCTCGGATTATCCGCATCGAGTTCTGGGACATTTGGCGGTGGCGGTGGCGGCTCATCATTGAGTAGTTTTTCCATGAGCCAAACAGCACGTTTGATCGGGTGCCCTTGAGTTCCATCTGAATGCCCCGTGAGGATACTACCTTGAGTTAAAATACCTCCACGATGACTTTCGGCACTGACTTTTACAGGTCTAAAATCATTGCCACGCACGCCTTCAATCCCGTAGAATTCAGCAAGGTTTTGATTGAGCATAGCAAAATCGGAATCAATAAAGTCACTTACTGGTAAATTATTTTCTAGGCAGTACTCCAAGAAACTCAGTGTTTCCAATTTCATATCTCGTTTCACAAATCGGGTGAAATCCGGGTACTTATCAACATTTACACTCATGGAATCCAGTCTATCCAAGCGCAGCCATTCTTTTGCGAACTCCGCAATAAAGTCTTTCATACGCGGGTCATTAATCATCCGCTCAAGCTCATTATCGAGCTCATTATTGAGTTTTGCCGTATTCACCAATTCCATTAGTTTCTCATCTGGTGAACTATTCCACAAGAAGTAAGACATCCGGTTCGCCAAAGCTTGATCGTCAACTTTTTGATTGGCTTTCTCCTCGCTAAGGTAAAGAAATTCTGGTGAACAAAGAATCGCCACTAAAACTTCTTTCACACCATCTTCATAGCGTTGGTAATCTGCCTTAATTTCCTTCCAGTAATTAAAATAACGATCAACTTTTGCAGGAGTCACATTTTTGCGGAAAGCGCGATTCATGAAGTCTTGGATTACAGCCTTTGTATAAGTATCTGAGCTTTTGTCACCTGTAGGAAAGATCTCTTTATATGAGAGCATGGGCCACTCGGGGTAATAAGGCGCCTCGAACTCGACAGAGTGCACTTTCAAAGGAGCTCCAAAGACTTCTTTTGATTTTACCAAATTATCATTATAGAGTCCCACAATCATGATGTTAGCCAACTTGTTTTGCGAACTCAAATCTTTCACTGGAACGGGAAGATCTTCAAGGCGGCCTTGGAATTCATAGATATCTGGTACGCCAATTTCACCCTTGACGACTTTTGACGAATCAAATACTTTATGGTCCATGCCATCATCTCCACGTGCACCGACAAAAGCCTGAATTGAGGGCTTCTCATTTTTGTAAAGGGCCTGGGATGCCTCTGCTCTCTTTTTGGCCTTTGAGAATTTGGCTTCGAGTGGATTATCATCTCCAAGTGGGCTAATGATTACTTTAGCCAAACCGAGGAAGTTGGGTGAAGAAAATTCGATCTCGTGTTCACCTGCTTTGAACTCACTGATCACCATGGGACTTAAAATCAGCCCTGGATTCTTTTCCGTCTTAGATTTTGATTTAACCTTTAAGCGATATTCCTGGCCATCAGTTTGTAAACCTAAGACACCGTTCTTATGATTTTTAGCTAAAGTCGGTCTTATTACGTCAATTTGATACGCACCGTCAGCGGGGATGTTTATTTTGAAAGTTGCTTGAGAAACATTACCTCGATCAACTCCTTCTAGAATACCATTGTTGATCGTCATATTTTTACCCATCTGGGCATCAGAAGCGCTGAAAATCTGTGCTCCTTTCGGAGTTGAAAGCTCATTATTTTCATAGCTTACTTGAGTCTCTGTCACGGGTAAAAAACCAGTCTTTGTCTCGAGGTAATCACTTCGAGAGGCTTTCACCCTAAATGCAAAAGGCCCTGCTTCTGGAAAGTGGTTTCTGATAAGCATTTTTAGATTGGGACTTGCTCCATGCCAGGATGTGGGAGCTTTTTCCACATGGGGCACTGCACCGTATAAAACCACGCCATCTTGCGCCATGCCAAAGCGCTCGCGATCCGAACCACGAAAATCTACCATGATGCTTTTCTTCACATCTTCTACCAAGTCACCTTGAGGAGTTTTTGCTTTATCGTCTAGTTTATTTCCTTGATCATCGAAAACATGAGTATGGAAATTCTTAGCACTCAAGTCAATGGTCTTGTAACCACTGATTTTCCCGTAAACTTTATTAGAAATCTTATCACCGAACTCAAGTTGATAACGACGACTGGTTGGTTTTTCTTCTGGGCCAATGGCCGCATCCAAGGCTTCGCGGGCAATTTGTTCGTAATACTCAAACTGAAGTTGCGACATGCTTAGGACTTCACCGGAATTACTGAACCCCATGTGAGACAAGGGATCCGGCGGAAGTTTTTTGCCAAACTCAGCCTCAAGACCTAAGAGATCCTGAAGTGTATTGGTGTACTGCTGTTTCGTGAGGCGGCGCATCACATTGTTTTGCTTACCGCGCTTCATTTCCTTAGCAACTTTAAGCTCATAAGTCATCCAGTCTACAATTGTCTGGCGCTCTTCTGCACTAGGTTGCTTCACATCCTCAGGGGGCATATCTTCGGTATTGATCACATCTAAAGCCGCATGCCACTTTTCTGCATCCATACCTTTGATCATATCTGGATCTAGAATATCGATACGCACTTCACCTTTCTGCTTTCGTTCGCCATGGCAGCGTATACAAAAAGTTTCTAGAAGTGGTTTAATTTCTTTTTCAAAATCATGGGGTGATTTGTCGGCTGCCTGAGCACTAATTGCTAAGCCCGCAAAACCTAAAAAACTCAAAAATCGTTTAGTCATCTTATACTCGCATATTTTTTCTTTCATATACAAGTACAAATCAATACCTTGGATCTTTGAGCTCTTAGTAAAATTATTAAACTTTTAAAAAGAATACTTTCTTCTCTGATGAAGAATTAGTTTTTATGCTTTTTCTCTTTCTGCCTTTTTTCTTTCCCATTGTTTAGCCCCTCCGAAGCAATTATAGTTATCTTCATAATTATAAGAACCAAACAACTGTGAAAAACTTTGACCTGTATAGATAAAAATCTATAGCAACAAGTGTATCAAAGCTTTCTTGGACCTGTTCTTTATACAAACCTTTTAAATTTAAACTGAGGCATAGCATCAATACAATATTAAACATTTTAAAACTGAGTTTACTAATCGCCGTTTTCTCTTCTTGTTCAAGTATGAGAGACAAGCCTGTTAATTTTGGCGCCATTGCCGATTGTCAATACTGCAATCAAAAATCTAAAGGCGTCAGAAAATACACTTTATCTAAGCAAAAATTAACGGAATGTGTTGATCATCTCAACACCATGGATTTAGATTTTGTCGTTCATTTAGGGGATTTTATTGACAAGGATTTCAAGAGTTTTGATGAAGTTCTCCCCATCTATAACAAACTTCAAAGCCCTCATCACCAAGTCCTCGGCAATCATGACTTTGATGTTGCGGACGAACTTAAAAAAGATGTCCCCAGTAAAATGGGAATGCCCGCCAAATACTATGATTTCAAAAAACATAACTGGCGCTTTATCATCCTCGATGGCAATGATCTAAGTTTCCATGCTTACCCAAAAGAAAGTGCGCAATACAAAGAGGCTGAAGTTTACTACAAGACAAACAAGATCAAGTCACCCAAATGGAATGGTGCCATTGGACCGGTACAAATAAGTTGGATAGAATCCTTACTAAAAGAAGCACAGAGCCATGATGAAAAAGTCATCCTCTTTTGCCATTTTCCCGTTTATCCTCAGGACCCACACAACTTGTGGAACTCGGCAGAAATCATCACTCTACTTGAAAAGTACTCTTGTGTTAAAGCCTATATCAACGGCCATAATCACAAAGGGAATTACGCCCTAAAAAATGGTGTTCATTACTTAACTCTCAAAGGCATGGTAGATACCGAAGAGAATTCTTACGCCACTCTACTTTTAAATAATCAATCTATTTCAGTACAAGGCTACGGACGAGAAAAAAATCGTTCGCTCTCTATTGATAAATAAATTTAAGGTTGAACTAAGCTCCAATCACGGTCGTAGAGTTTGAGCTGCTCTTTTTTCCAACGGGCTCCTTCCATAAAAATCGGGTGCGGAAGACGCACATCCCAATCACCCAATTCTTTGAGCATCTTTTCTAGACGGTCTTTTTCCTCGAAGGCTAAGTTATTTTGTTCAGCTAAATCAGTTTTTAAGTTATAGAGCATGGGCAAACGATCCGGAAGGCGAACGAGTTTCCAGTCACCACTCACCATGGCGGCACTAATGGTAAAACGCCATTTAAGCGATTCATGGGGCTGAGCAGACTTTTCTCCAGTGATATAGGGAATTAAGTTCACACCATCCATTTCATCAGCTTTAAAAGAACCTCCGGCGAGCTCGGTAAAGCTTGCCGCTAAATCGAGAGCACTCACTGGATGATCAAAATTCATCTCCGCTTTTAATTTTGCTGGCCAGGTCATGCTAAAGGGAACGCGAATACCACCCTCAAGTAAAACCCCTTTCCCACCACGAAAAGGGGCATGGAGTGAGGCATTATTGGGCGTGGGCCCACCATTATCACTGAGAAAAACCACGACCGTATTATCATAAATTTTCTGAGCTTTTAATTCTGCTACAATCTTACCGACATTCAGATCGAGATTGTGGGTCATGGCACAGTAAGCGCGACGTTTTTCATTTTCGATATGAGCATAAAGTTTTAAATCTTCCAATTTAGCATGCATGGGGGCGTGGGGAGCATTAAAAGAAGCAAAGAGGAAAAAAGGCTTACCTTTATGGCGACGGATGAAATCTACGCATTCATCTCCTTTATCATCCGTGATGTAAGTGATTTTTTGAGCTTCTTTATAATTGCACTCAATAGGACAATCATAGCCCTTGCCTTTGGGCAGAGATCTAAAGTAGTGATGACCGCCTCCTAAGTAACCCCAAAACTCATGGAAACCGCGCTTCAAAGGATGATATTGCTCTTTGTCCCCAAGGTGCCACTTGCCTACCAGACCATTAGTGTACCCTAAATCGGCTAAACGTGTAGCCAAAGTTTTTTCACTTAAGGGAAGACCGTGAAATTCATCTTTAAACTGCGGCAAGTAGTTGGTCAAATTATTATCGAAACCAAAGCGAACTTGATTCTTTCCCGTCATCAAGCCCGCACGTGAAGGCCCACAAACCGCCGATGAGACATAGCCTTGTGTGAAAATCACGCCATCATTAGCCAAGGCATCAATATGGGGTGTTTTAATTTGACTACTGCCGGTAAAACCCACATCGCCATAGCCCAAGTCATCAGCTAATATTAAAACAAAATTAGGTTTTGGAGCGGCTAGTGAATTCAATGCCATTAGAGTAAATAAGGCAAAGCACAATTCTTTAAATCTGGGGAACATAAATATCTCTTCTTTCTGCTTAAAGTTACACACATGAAAAACATTTGGCGTTTCTCTTTCTCTCATTACTAAACAGAACTCATGCCTATGACATTAATGACAAATAAAAAGATATTTGAGCCTTTTGCAAAACTATAGATTCTAGCGATGTCTTTTCGATCAATGTGCTCATGCTTTTTTGAAAGAACGTCCAAAACTCTAGATTTGTAAACTGTTTTGTATAAATGTATCAAATCCTAACACAATGGTATCATGACGTTTAGTTTCGATGTTGTTTTTTTAAACTAGTTTAAAGAGTTGGTTTGCAGTAATAGCAATAATGCCAAACATTAAATGAGCCATGACCTTCTGATGCCCTTTAACTCTAATAGCTCTACCACCATAACTATCTTTTAGGTAAGAGTTTACTCTTTCCACACTAGAACGTTCATTGTATCGCCTTTTTTCTAATGGCTCAAATTGTTTTTTTGTTCCACCTCTACGTGGATTGTGATCAATAATCGGAATATGACCTAAATCTTGACTGAACTGGTGTATAGAAGGTGAATCATAAGCGGCATCCATTAGATCATATAAATTCGTAAAGCGTTCTTTACTCATCTGAGTTAATGGTATAGCGACTTGGCTATCATGGACCGATGCAGAGGTCAGTATAACTGAAGCAGGTATATCACCATCAATACAGTCAATGTGTAACTTGTAGCCTTTGCATGAGCTATTATAACCATTGCTGTTCCGTTTATTGCCTTTATTACAATGGTTTGGAAGTTCCGATATATTCTCTTCAAACGTTTGACCAAATTGACGTTCAACAACTGTTTTTTCCTTAGTCCGTATATCGCCCCTTTTTGGTCGTCCTCGCTTTCTAGTTATTTTTGTATCGCTTACATATTTATGAACTATTTTCTCTCGAGCTTCAATTGCGGTGGAGTCTCGACTGACATGACCTATGACTCGTTTTGAACAATTTGAGATAATCATCTTCTCGTGAATCTTTTGACAAAGCTCTGTGTTGGCGATATCTGCGAAGACACGTGAAAACTTACTTTCGTGAGGGATATTTTTCTTAAACTCCCATCCACACAAACGTCGGAGGGTCGGAGCTGATTCAAGATAGCTAATTAAACTACGAGTCGTATCCAGATTATAGACAGCTTTAGCAACGAAAGCTTTTAAGATATTGGCTATGATCCAGTTAAAGGTGTTTTATGAGCAATTGAGCCTTTCGCGTATTATATTAAGTATATAACGATTGGAGAAAGCAAATGAAACAAGTGCAATTCAACAAGATCGTAGCACAGTTTCAGAACTTGAGTCACGACCAACGGCTTCAGTTACGCAAAGAAATCGAACACTGTTCAGAGCTTAAGGAGGTCTGTGATTTACTGGAAAGCCGTATCGAGACGAGACCTTATTGTCCTCATTGTGAAAGTAGTAATTTTATCAAACACGGCTTTCGTAACAATTTAACGCGGTATCGATGTAAAAGCTGTTTTAAAACGTTTAATGCTTTGACGGGAACACCTTTGGCGAAGTTGCGTAAGAAAGAGTTATGGATGACTTACTCTCAATGTCTACTAGACTCAAAAACACTTCGGAAAGCTGCCAAGTTAAGCAAAATAGCTCTGGGCACCTCATTTAAATGGCGACATCGCTTCATGGCTATTTCGCAGAAAAATGAAACACAAGTGTTGTCAGGTATAGTTGAAGCTGATGAAACCTTTTTCCTTAAATCACAAAAGGGAGACCGACATCTCAACCGTCCACCACGAAAACGAGGTGGAAAAGCGAAGAAAAGAGGCTTATCAAAAGAGCTTGTTTCAGTCTTAGTCGCCTGTGATAGAAGCGGTCATGAAGCTGATTATATAACTGGGTCGGGACCACTTTCATGTCTATGGCTAAGGAATAATTTCAAACAACATCTTGATGATCATGTCATTTTTATAACAGATACAGCCAAATCATTTACTGCCTTTTCTCAACAAGAAGAGATTGCGCATATAACAATAAATATCAGTCAAGGCCAGAGGCAAAAAGGTGTTTATCACATTCAAAACGTAAACGCCTATCACAGCGTACTCAAAAACTGGATGAAAAGGTTTCACGGAATTGCGACTAAATACTTAGATCATTACCTCGGTTGGTGCAATGAACTGCATACTCGTAGAATCTCAGAACCTCTTGAACTTATAAAACTCGCTTTTGAACTCAAACCACCCTTAAATAAAACATAGCCAAGATATTTAAACGATCCTGTGACTTACGTCCAATTCTTTTCCATTCCAATTCGAAGACAAACTGATCCAGTTCTGCAAGTGTACAAACCTGAATGAATTCACGTTCTTTTTTATTCAATTCTTCTGTGAGTAGTTCTTCTAACTGTGGAAATAAGTACGATTCGATGGTATTCCATAAGTTGAGTAGATTCATGTTTATCCTCTTTTTGTTGTGGTAACAATTGAGATAGCATGTTTCTACTTTTATTCAGCTTATTTCAAGACTTTTGCAAAAGGCTCACCCAATAAATAATTTCATATCAACAAACCTGTTTACATAATTTACGACTGAACGAAATAAATACTTTTATGGCAACCAAGCTAAGTAATGAAACGCTATACAAGCATGATTACGCAGACAGGTTAAGCGTCTTACCAATATGTCAATAAAACTTACCTTTAAGAATTATTTTGATGTGGATAAGCTCATAAATCAAATAAATAGAAGTGTACAAAAAAGTAAGCCATGATTATTATTTAAATCACTTCATTTTTGTTTTGACAATTACCAATTATCGAATAGCTTGTATATCTAAACCGACAATATAAATATCGTAACACGATCAAAACAAGACAGTTAAAGGAGGGAATATGACAAATAAAGTAACTCAGTTTTTCTATATTCTATTTAGAAAGTTCCAAAATAGAATTAAAAATTACGGAGTCAAAAAGAAATATAAAAGCGACCTCCTATTTCTCTTTTTCTTGTTGGTTTTTGCCTCTTCCGGCTTTTGTTCATATGTCGTTCCCACAGCTTCAATGGATCCTACTATAAAAATTCAAGATCGTTTTTTTGCCAACAAACTTTCTTATCGATTAAAAATCCCCTTTACCAAGCAGAGCGTCATTGATTGGAATACACCTCAGCAAGGTGACATCATTGTTTTCAAATATCCAAAAGATGAGAGCATCCCCTATACAAAACGAGTTATTGCTGTTCCTGGAGATAAAATTGAATTAGTTAATAAACAAGTTTTCGTGAATAGTGCAGAACTTCAATTAACTTTATTGGAAGAAACGAGTGATCACTACTTATTTGAAGAAAATTTAAACGGCTTAACATATAAAGTTAAATTCTCAAAACATATTGAACTAACTGATAACATGCCCGAAATCACTGTTCCTGAAGGACAATATTTTGTTATGGGTGATAATAGAAATAACAGCTCCGATAGCCGTATATGGGGCTTTGTTCCAATTGACAACATCGATGGTAAATTGACTTTTAGGTGGTTTGGCTTTAAAGAAAAGTCCTATCTACCAGATCTTGATCGACTTGGAAAACTTGAATAAGGTCTTAGAACCTCCAAAAAAAAAACATACTGTACGTATATTTATCAATTAAAAACACGAAATCACATTTCCTACTTTAAATTCATTATTGGCCCCTTGAACCTGTTCTTTAGCTTTGCGGGGTTCGCGCTGATCTTTGGGCTTGCGAACACGCTCTTTGCCATCTTTAGTCTTTTTTTCTTTCGCAGTTTTTTCCTTTTTAGGCTTTTTAGTCTGCCCATTCTCAGCAATATCTTTCATTTGCACATAGTTCTTCATAAAGGTTTTTTGAACATGGTCTTTCTTTTCATCCCAAGGGAGTGTGCGGTCGAGTAGCTTGCCGTATTCACTGTAATTACGATCCGCCATGGCATGATCACGAATATGCTGCACTTGAGTATCAAAAAGCTTGCGCATCTCTTCGAGTTTCGCTTCCATTTCAGGATTATTAACTAAATTATTCATTTCAGCAGAATCCTTCTGACGGTGATAAAGTTCTTCCGCGGCAGTCATACCATCTCCTTCAAAATACCAATAGATGTACTTATAATCTTCCGTCACCATCGTCATTTCATGCGTGGCTGCAGAACCCCAAAAATTGAACACTGGCATGGCTTCACGGACTCGTAACTCACTATCTTTTAAAACGGGAAGCAAGCTCTTACCATCAACCTTTGCGGGAATCGCAATCCCCGCAAGATCACAAATTGTCGGGTGAATATCCACATTGCCACTCACACCTTTTGAACGCTCGCCAGCTTGATTACTGCGTGGATCCATGATGATCATTGGGCCACGAGAAGGACCTTCGTAAGGAAGCACTTTTCCGCCAAAACCATGAGAACCACAGCTGTAGCCATTATCGGTTGCATAGATAATGACGGTATTATCGGCTATACCCTCTGCTGCGAGTTTCGCAGTGATTTTACCAACTGCTTGGTCGATTCCATAAATCAGTTGATTATATTTGCGCATGGATTCTTGATATTTCTCAGGAGCAAAATCATTGATCGTCAAATATTGACGTCCCAACTTTGCCTGTGGTGGAAGCTTACGTGCACCACCTTCATCATAATTCGCACGCTTTTTCCAGACAGTGTCTTTGTAAACATCATCATAAGCCGGGTCAGGTGAGAAGGGTTTGTGAGAAGACTTGAAACTCAATGACAGGCAAAAAGGCTTATCCTGTTTTTTTGCATCATCAATAAATTCACAGGCCGCCGCAGCTGTTGCCATAGTCACGTGAGGGTACTGCTCGGCAAACTTCACCATGTACTTGTTCTTCTTCGTGTCGAAATAACCCTGCCCCGTCCAACCGTACCAACGATCAAAACTATCCATGGGAAGTGCATCGTAGGTATGATAACCACTGATTCAAACTGATGTACACAGGTTTTTCGAGAGTTTAAATTTTTTCGTTCTTAAACAACTGTCTCCCAACCGTCCCCCAACCATCTTCCAATTGTCTCCCAGCGAATGAAATGAGCGAACTGATGCCTGCCAACTGAGCACTTCAGTGCTATTTATTCATCGGAGGCTGAGAAATAAATTCCTGAATAATGACTTTAACTTCTTTGCCACTAACTCCGTGCTTAGCTCCCACAGCTTTGACATGCTTAAAGTTCCCATTCAGGTATTCATAGATGATTAACTTATTGTTTGCAGGGTGAGGCTTACCTGCGGAGTCCGCTAACTTAGTCCCCTTTTCTCCCATATGAACCGCCCAGTTATAGAAGGTTTCCTGAGCAGGTAAAAACTCAATCCCTAGAGTTCCCGTCCCCCCATTGTAAGGTACTATTTGATCATCTGTTCCATTGATTTGTAAAAAACGTCTTCCCTTCGCCGGGACAATTGGAGTCTTATTATCTGCATTGCCTTTAGGATCCCAAAGAAAATTTTTGCCATCATAACGATCAGGTGACATACCACCAATCGATGCAATCCCATGATGAAAAGTGTCTTCTTCTAATTCAATCATTAAAGAATACAAAAGTCCCGCACCATTTGATGAACCATGAATAGCTATATTACTGTCATCAACTATTTCACATGTTTTTAAATGCTTAATAATTTGCCTGATAAAATCTACATCAGGTCTTTTTTGTGACCAACCCTTGTTGTAACCATCTGGGGCAATCACTATGCGATCAGTCATTCTTTTAAAGTTCCTTATTTTACGTTCTCCCGACCCACCTTTTCCATGTAGCGCTATATACACAGGGTAAGGTCCTGCCCCATTGGGTACCTGAACGTAAACAGCTCGATCGTAGTCTTTAACTCCAAACCAGGATTGAAGTATATGAAAGACCCCAGACTTCAGCACGCCATGTTCCGCTTGATACGCAGCTGCTTTTACGACGTTTTCTTTTGTATTTCGTTTTTTCTTGCCTTGTGCAAACAACGTAGAAGACATCATTATCGAGCTCAATATCATCAGTAACATTAACTTCCTGTTCATTTTTATCTCCTTTTCTTTCGCAATCAATTCATTTAATAAATCAGCTATTTTAAGCCTTTTCACAATCACTACGCATGCAAAAGACTGGATCTATCTTTTCTTGCATTTTATCTATTAGAACATTTTTTTGATTGCAGACTGCAAGCCGTTCTGTAGTGTGTAAAACGAACGATATGCACGCGACAAACGAGCTAAATGCCAACTTTCTTTTAAAGTGATCCCTTTAGAGACAAGATACCTTAAGTAAGCAGATCTTTTTTTTAGCGATCCCCCCAAAAAATCATTCTCTCCTGTCTAAAAGGAGTTAAGTCACTCGTCTTAGTTCTGTATTAATTATCAAATCAATTAAACAAGGATGATTATGACTAAAAGTACATTTAATAAACTCGCCTTTGGACTTGTGGGACTCGGCCTTTCGCTAGGTCTTCAAGCTAAAGATTACTTTATCTCACCAAAGGGGTCTGATTCCAATCCCGGAACAATTGAAAAACCCTTCGCCAGCTTAGAGCAAGCTCGTGATACAATTCGTGGTCTTTCACTCAAAGAAAAGCAAGATGACATCAATGTCTTCCTACGTGGTGGTGTGTATAAACTGAATAAAACATTTATCCTCAATACTCAAGACAGTGCTTTAGATGGATATAAAACCACTTATGCTGCCTACAAAAACGAAATCCCGGTTCTGAGTTCCGCAGTAAAGATCAATGGCTGGAAAAAAGCTTCTGGCATTGCTCACCTCAACTCAAAAGCCAAGGGCAAAATCTGGGTTGCCGATATTCCAAAAGAAATCAAAAACCCTCGCGTCCTTTTCGATGGCGATGTTTGGCAACCGCGCTCAAATTCTGAGAGTTTTTTAGGCGAACCCTATGATCATGAACGTGCCGACTCAATGGGTCCGCTTCACGAAAAAGACTTATGGACCTGTAAAAAAGTCCCTTGGGATCCCAAGTACGATCACATTTTCCGCCAATGGGAAAACATTGAGGATATTGAATGTGCCCTCGTTCCTGTGCCATGGACCATGTCTTTGATTCAACTCAAAGATATCAACATCAAAGAACGTTACTTAACCATGGCTTTTCATGCCAATGCTGCAGCTTATGGTAAAAAGAATTTCTGTACCAACTGGCTAGAAAATAGCGTCGACTTCATTTCCGAGCCAGGTAACTGGGCGAGTAATACAAAAACGGGCAAAGTTTACTACTGGCCCAAGGGCGATAAGCCAGGAAATATGACTTTCCCAGCACTAGATGTACTGATTAAAGTTGAAGGTGATATTGACTACAAAGGCCCTGTGGACACCCCCGTTCGCAATATCGTTTTTAAAGGACTCACTTTTAAACACGCAAAACGCGGCGATTGGTACAAAGATCGCAAAGGTTGGGGCATTCAGCACGATTGGGACACCTTCGATTTTGATAATGCCCTCTTACGCTTCCGCGGTGCTGAAAACTGCGAAGTTACTGAATGTCATTTAACGGCCACAGGTGGATCTGCGATGCGCCTCGACTTACATGCTCAAAATATTGACATCAATAATAACCTTATTTCTTACACGGGTCACATGGGTATTTTACTCTGTGGTTATGGTCCAGGTACCAAAGACGTGAACCGCAATAATATCATTCGCAATAACATCGTTCATCACGTGGGCGAAATCATCTGGAATGGACACGGCATCTTCGCTTGGCAGTCTGGAAACAACAAGATCATTAACAATACTATTCACGACGTGCCCCGTAAAGGAATTGGCCTCTGTGGTGTGCGTTGCCAAATGTTCATGGCTCCGGACAAATGGTGGGATGAAGGTTGCCAAACAATTCGTTGGCACGAAATCAAAGACTTCCTCGGTGATGACCTCAATTTGAATGATAATCGCGTTTATGCGGAGCGTTGCGCCCCTTTTCTACATGCTCGTAACAACTTGGTCGAAGATAACCTAATCATCAATGCTCTACGTCGCCTTAATGATGGCTCAGCACTGAATATTTCGGGAGCAGGCAAAGGCAATATTGTGCGCCACAACATGGTTCGTGACCTCGTTCGCCACAACTTAGTTGGTATTCGTACAGATGACTGGCAGCGCGATACACTTATTATAAATAATATTGTCATGAACAACATCCACGGACGTGCTTTTGTACTCAAGGACCGCAACAACTTCATCAACAATATCGTGTATAACGTTGGTCAAATGATCACCAACCGTCCCTATCCAAAGCAGGAAAGCTTTGTCGATGCACAATTCATTCGCAATATTGTCGTAGACGCTAAGAAATATGGTGGCATACTCGAACAGTCGACTTTTAAAGATAATATCTATTTCTTTCCAGATGCAGAAAAAGGTATTGCTCGCCATAAGAAAAAAGGCGCTAATGACATGAGTACAATTGCCGATCCACTTTTTGCGGATCCTGCAAACGGTGACTTCACCCTGAGTCCTGATTCTCCCGCACTTAAACTTGGTTTCAAACCCTTTGATACTCGCCGCGAGAGCTTTGGTATTCGTGAAAAGAGCTACCCTGCTCGCCTTAAAGCTTTGGATTCAGATAAAGATCTAAATGATATCCACGACCCCGCAGGTAAAATGATTCAAACCAAGAATCCACATAAGCCTACTGATATCAAGAAAAAATAACACCAGTTTTACATAGTAGTAAAAACAAAAAGCCCCGAAAGAAATCTTTCGGGGCTATTTTAAGAGCGAGTGATGAGACTCGAACTCACAACATTCACCTTGGCAAGGTGATGCTCTACCATTGAGCTACACTCGCTTGTGTGCCTAGATAATAAACAAAAAATGATATATATCAAACTCAAAAAAGTATTTTTATAGTCTTTTTTGTTTTTTCTCCAATAAAGTCCGATTTCTTCAGTAAAGTCACCTGAATTTACGCCAATTTATACAGCTCGTACTGAAAGGGCTGATTCCTGCGTAGATTAAGGTTCTATTGAGCTCACTTTTTTAACGTAAGATTAAAAATCATCCTTCAATATGTCCATATAAGCAAATAGCTGTTGTATATAATTGTTAGAACTTTATGATACTAGCGATTATTAGAATTAAGTAAGATCCCTACTTGGTGAAAATGTCTTGTTTTTTACAAAGCACTGTAATTTATACTGATTCACTACGTAGTACTTAATAGAATCTTAATAAAACTTTTTTAGAGATATACATTATGAGCACCCAGACCAAAAATTCTTTTGAAGAAGAACTCGAAAAACTCAATCACATCAAAAGCGAAGTCGCTAAAGTCGTTGTCGGCCAAAGTGAATTGATCGAACGCTTACTCATTGCCATGCTCTCGAATGGTCACGTTCTCATCGAAGGTGTACCGGGCCTCGCAAAAACATTAACCATTTCTACGCTGGCACAAGCCCTAAATGTCGATTTTAGCCGCATTCAATTCACTCCAGATTTATTACCTGGCGATGTGATTGGCACGCAAGTTTATAACCAAAAGACGCATGAGTTCTCTGCTCACAAAGGCCCCGTGTTTGCCAACATGGTTTTAGCTGACGAGATCAACCGCTCACCCGCTAAAGTACAGAGTGCACTTCTAGAAGCGATGCAGGAAAAACAAGTCACTATTGGCGGAGAAACCTACAAGCTTGACCAGCCCTTCTTAGTTATGGCGACTCAGAACCCAGTTGAACAAGAAGGGACTTATCCCTTGCCCGAAGCCCAACTTGACCGCTTTTTATTCAAACTCTGCGTAACTTACCCTGATTTTGATGAAGAACATGAAGTCATGAAGCGCATGGCTTCTAACAAAGAGCTCGAAACTGTAAATAACGTGCTCAATCCCGAAGAAATCATTAAAATGCGTGAAGTTGTGGACCAAGTCTTCAGTTCAGAAGAAATTGAACGCTACATCATTCGCTTAGTCGACGCGACTCGCTTCCCTGCTAAATATGGTCTCGATCACTTGAATCGTTACATTTCCCACGGTGTTTCGCCTCGTGCGAGTATTTCTTTACTCAAGGCATCGAAAGTCTATGCAATGATGCAAGCCCGTGACTTCGTCTTACCCGACGATGTAAAAGTCATGGCCAAGGATGTGATGCGTCACCGCATTAGTATTTCCTATAAAGCGGAAGCTGACGAAAAAACTACTGATGATATCATTAACGAATTACTTTCTGCTATCACCTATAACGGCTAAGCTGTGACCCAAGAAGAACTAGAACGCCGAGTTCGACACATTCAAATTCATTGTCGACAACCCGTCAGCGAAATCCTTGCTGGTGAATACCGTAGTGCCTTCAAGGGCTCCGGAATTGAATTCGAAGGTGTGCGCCAGTATGAACATGGGGATGATATTCGCTCCATAAACTGGTCAGTTACTGCTCGTACGGGCAAGCCCCATGTCAAACAATTTATGGAAGAACGTGAACTCTCGCTTTTCTTTCTCATCGATGTTTCTGGCTCCGCCTATTTTGGATCTAGCGAAGATCGCAAAATTGATCTAATTGCTAAAATATTTGCCTTGTTAGCTTTTGCCGCTGCACATAATAATGACAACGTCGGCCTCATTCTATTTAGTGATCAAATTGAATTTGTGATTAATCCCCGCAAAGGGAAAAAGCATATCATGATGCTGATTTCTAAAATTCTTGAATTGAAACCAAAATCAAAGAAAACCAATATTGATCAAGCCTTAGATTACTTTAATCGCATCCGCCCCAAACGTTGTGTAGCTTTTGTCATCTCGGATTTCATGGACAAGAATTTTGAACGTACACTCGGAGATACAGCTCGTTTCCATGACCTCATTTGTGTCGATGTTAAAGATCAGCGTGAAATCACCATGCCTCAACATGGTATATTCCATTTTGTCGATGCCGAAAATGGTGCCTTGCAAACGATTGATTGTGCTGCTGAACAATTCCGCTCCACTTACCTAGAAGAGCACAAAAAGCAAGCCAAAGCAATGAAAACTCTGTGCCATGACATCAACGCAGATTATCTAAGCATTCACCTCGACGAGGACTTTATGCATAAAATCATTGGCTTTTTCCGTGCCCGAAGCGATAGGTCTGCCGATGCTAAATAGAGTATTCCCTCTAGTGCTTCTAGTGACATTATTATTCAGCTCATGTCAGAAAGCTAAAACCCCGAGCCAAAGCTTGCGTGCTGGTGAGCTCGAAGTCCTTTGGACTCCGAGTACTGATCAAATTAAGAGCACCGACTTACTAAGCTTCGAATTTACGGCGATTCACCCGCTAGGAAGTTTTGTGGAAGTTCAGCTTCTCGATAGTGATAATTTTGAGCTTTTTGAACTCGAAGAAATCGCTAGCCCCCCAGCTTCCCCAAGTAAATTACGCAGCCACTTCAAATTGCTGTTAGAACCTCCTGCACCCGGAAAATATACGACACCACAGGTCAGCCTAATATTGAAGAATAATTCTGGCATTATCAGCCAACTCAAGTCACCTGAGCAGGAAATCGAAATTCTTAGCATTAACCCACCCGAAGAATTTCAAACCGATCACCAAGGTTCACTCAAAGAACGACCTTCCAAATGGTTGTTATTGTGCCTCATTGTCTTGGCCCTCCCTTTTCTACCAAAAAAGAAAAAACAAGCGGATAAAATTATTCTAAAAATCAAAGCTGATGACCTCGATAAATGCGAAGCCACTTTTATGGCTATCGAGGAGATCCTAGAGAAAATCATGCGCTATAATTTCCTCGTCAAAGCTGATGATTTTAATAGCATGCTAGCGCAATTATCGCAGCAAGACGAAGCGCAAAGCAAACTCAAAGATTTTGTTGTGGATTATCAAACGCAACGTTTTTCTCCTCAATCTACCGAGCCCAGTAAAATCCTCGCGGATCTCAAAAAGCTATTTGAGGAGATCTGTCCATGACTTTTGAAACTCCCTATGCCTTTTTTCTTCTAGTTCTCATCCCAATTCTCGCCATCTACCAATGGCGTAGTAGACGCCGGCATGCCATCACTTTTTCTTCCACGGAAAACATGAGCCACGCCAAGAAGTCTTGGCGAATCCACCTACTATTTTTATTGCCTCTCACCCTACATTTGGCACTCATTAGTTTAATTTTTACTCTTGCCGATCCCATGACTGAAGTGACTAAAAAACGTCAAGATAGGCAGGGCATTGCCATTCAAGTCCTCGTCGATGTTTCTAGTAGTATGGATATCAACATGAAATATGGCGATGAACGCCTAACTCGTATGGATGTGGCAAAGATTGTTGTCGAAAAATTTATCGGTGGCGATGGCGATGAACTCAAGGGACGTCCCGATGACCTCATCGGCCTCATTACTTTTGCGCGTTACGCAGATACTATTGCCCCTCTCTCCTTGGCACACGAGGCTCTAGTCAGCATTGTTCAAGACGTCACTATTAATACTCGCCCCAATGAAGATGGCACCGCCTATGGTGATGCCACAGCTCTAGCGGCCGCCCAACTCGACCTCCTCCAAGGTGACCAAGATATAAAAAGTAAGATCATCATTTTATTGACCGATGGAGAAAATAACTGCGGTAACCATCTCCCTCTACAAGCTGCGAGTCTCGCAAAAGAATGGGGCATCAAGATTTATACCATCAGTATACAAAACAAACCTACTCCCGAACGTAAAAAAACGGATCAAGGGACTTTCTTTGTTCCACCCACTCCTAGCTCAGGTGACCAAGTCCTCAAAAAAATGGCCGAATCTACTGGTGGAGTCTTTCGTTTAGCTCACGATTACGATAGCCTGAAAAGTGTTTATAAAGAGATTAATAAGCTCGAAAAATCAAAACTCAAAGCCATTAGCTACACCGACAAATCCCCCGCTTTTAGCATTTTTTCTTTACTCTGCATTTTCTTTCTCTTTATTCATAGCCTTCTTAAATCCACGATCTTGCGGGTGTCGCCATGAATTCAATTTTAGCTCTACAATTCCTCGCACCAAAAATGGCTGTCTTATTTCCCATTTTAGCGCTCTTGATTTATCTGATGATTCATCAGCGTAAAAATAATCAAAAGGATTTACTCGCCTTCTCCCAGCTCAAGCTCAGCAATAACAAAGCGCAAAGCAAAGCCTTTTTACTTTGTTTCACCGTGGCCTGCCTAATTATTGCGCTCATGCGTCCCTCTTGGGGCAGCGAAGACAAGCTCCTCAAAAAAGATGGGCACTCAGTAGTTTTCATTCTCGATATCTCAAATAGTATGCGCGCCGAAGACGTTTATCCCAACCGTTTAGAGAAAGCCAAAAATCTGATTGCAGAATGTGTTTCCTCCCTAGAAGAACACCGCGTCGGACTCGTAGTTTTTGCGGGCTCCGCAAGTATTAAATGTCCACTAACTTTAGATTATGACTTTTTCCTAAAAATGCTCGATAGCGTCAGTTACGATAGTGTGGCTCATGGCGGCACGAGAATCGAAGATGCCTTAATGAAGACTTGCGACAAACTCTTTAGTGGCGACACCCAGCAACATAAAGATATTATCCTCATTTCCGATGGTGGTGATCAAGGTGAACTTTTGGACAAGGCAATTGAGACCGTCAATGAAAAGCAAGCTCGACTGATGCTAATCGGTATGGGAGACGAAAAAAATGGCGCCCCCATTCCAGAAGCAGAAGGGTCAGGCTATATGATGCACCAGGGGCGCGAAGTTTTAACTAAACTCGAGAGTAACACCATGCTTTACCTCAGTGAGCAATGTAAAAACGCCGTTTACCTTCCCCTTGGGACCAAACAGATGAATTTAGCTCGTATTTACCGTCAAATAAGTGAGCAGCAACTCACGCAAGAACTCTCCAAAAATGCCATCCAAGTCCCCATAGAACGCTTCAAAATATTCCTTTACTTAGCACTCATCTCCTTTTTACTGCTGCTCTACACCCCCAATTTCAAAATGGCAAAAACGAGTTCATTTATTGTCATCATGCTTTTGATGAGTCTCAGTCCTTTGCGAGCTCAGCAATTTTCTGCCGACGATTTAAAGGGCATGGATGAAGACATGAAAGAACTCATCATGGCCCAAGAGCAAGAAGAAGAGCTCGTGGAAACTCCAGAGATTCTCGCTTTACTCGAAAAACTCGAAGCCTTTCCCGAGTCCCTTGAACTCAACCGTGCACTCGCCGAAGAGTATGTAAAAGAAGAAGCCTACACGCAATCCTTTCATTACTACCGCCAAGCAATTGCTCTTGTCGACAAGCCCTATGCGGTTTGCTTACTGAGCTATAATTTAGCCAATGCCCATATCAAAGAAGCGCAAAGTGAAGAGGATTACTACACGGCAAAAAATTATATTCAGGATGCCATTCGACTCTATCGCAAAATTGTCCTTAGTCAGCCTCAAATCAAAAAAGCGATCTATAACTTAGAATTGAGCAAAACTTACCTGGCGCAAAGAACTCAGGAACAAGAAGAAGCTGAGGCACGTCAAGCTGCTTTAGAAGAGCAAATCCAAGCCATAAAAAAATTGTTGACTGAAGCCATTGCTGATGAGACTCAAGTGAAATCGAGTATCGAAGAATTATTAAGTCAGGAAAAAGAAATTTCCGAGCTCAAAAATAAACAGGTCCCCATTCAAGAGAATATTAAAAGCATTGATGAGAAGTTTATCCAAATGCAAAAAGAATTCTTCAATAGTCCCGAAGACCCCGATTTCCCCTTTGGTGAATCACAAGAACTCAGTCAAGCAGCACAGGCTAAAGGCATAGAATTAATTCAGGAACTAAGCGAAAACTTAGCTGAAAGCCCTGAAAAAAGTCAAAAAATTATCGATGACCTCACAAAGGCACTCGAATTGATGAATCAAGATCAACAACAGCAAGAACAGGATTCTGATGGCGAATCGCAAGAGGGTGAAGAAAGTGACGAATACGAAGAATCTGACGAAGAAGGTGAAGAAGGCGATGATGAAGCGATGCCTGATAGCTCCAAAATCGACTTAGGTCGCCAAGAGCTCCCTCCACCTGCAAAGAACCCTCAAGATATCATCAAAATGGAACAAGAACTTCAAAAAATTCGCGAGGCCAATAAAAAACCGGCCAAGCGTAGCAAGGTTGAAAAGGACTGGTAATGAAAAATTTATTTATCATCGTTTTACTGCTTTTCTCGAGTCTCATTCAGGCGGAGGAAACAGCAGTTGAAAGCGATCCCATCAAAGTGCACGCCACGAGCTCCACAAATACGTATTTTTTAGGCGAACAATTTTTTCTCGATATTATGCTCATGGGAAGTGATACGGTGTCTCCCTTCGAGGTCAATGAGCTCACGAGTTTTCAACATACGATCATCAGCCAAAAACCCATTCAGGTTCAAAATGAAAAAGCTTACCATATACGCTTGGCGCTGCTTCCCATCAAATCTGGTGAACTCACGATTCCAAGTCAAACTGTTATGATCGCCGACAAAAGCTATGAAACACAAGAATTAGTCATCAATGTCAAACGTCCTGAGATGAGTTCCGAAATCAAACTCGATGTTCAACTCTCCAATACCGATGTCTTTGTGGGTGAACCGATCTTGGCTACTGTTACCTGGTACACAGCTCTTCCCCTCTATGCTTTTAAGGCGGTAGATATCGAGATTCCCGTTTTACAAAACGCTTCTTTCCGCGTTTTAAATAGTAAAAATGAGCCCAATCCAAACGATAAAAATGCCATCGGCCTACCCGTTTCACAAAATCGCATCATTGCCTTGCGCGGTTCAACTAAAATTGGCGAAAAGGAATACGAATTCTTGCGTTTCCAACGCGTCATTATACCATTGAGTGCTGGCTCATTTGAACTCGGCGAAGCTCGTTTACTTTCCGTTTTCCCCAATAAACTCAAAACGACTCAACAGCAAAAACGTTGGCGTCCCACCTACCCTAGCTTTTTCAATAATAATTTTTTCGATAATGAGGTCAACAATAGCGACGTCAAAAAGCTCATGTGCCTTTCATCCGAATTATCTCTCAAAGTTAAAGAATTACCTTCTGCCGGACGCCCATCAGATTTCTATGGTCTTGTTGGCAAAGTCGATTTAACTGTCAAAGCAGATAAAGTTGTCCTAGAATCTGGTTCACCCATAAAATTGGAAATTGATCTAGCTAATCATGCCTTCCCCGAGATTTTGGAACTCCCCCAATTGGATCAGCAACTTCCCTTCACTCAAAATTTCAAATTACTGCCTAATAAGCGCATTGGTGAACTTCGCCAAGACGGTAAAAAGTTTGAGCGCACCTTGCGTCCCATCGATACCGATGTCAAAACTATCCCCACCATTCGCATTCCCTACTTTGACCCAAGTACTCAAACTTACGAAGTAGCCCAAAGTGAAGCCATTGCCATCAATGTAAGTGCCGCTAGTGAACTCACTGCTTTTGATGCCATTATTCAGGGCCCAAACAAACTCAAGAATCACTTGGAAGAAAACCCCGATGGCATCCGTCATAATAATCTATCGAATAGTATACTGAAAAACGACCCCTTAGTATCCAGTTGGATTTGGGCCTTCCTCATTCCCCCAGCTTTATTTCTCATTTTTTATCAAGCCACTGCTTATTCACGCTTATTAATCACCAATCCTGCCCGAGCCCATGCTATTCGCTCTTACCGCAATTTTAAATCTAAAGCTAAAGCCAAATCTAACGATGAGTTAAACCGACAACTCCAGGATTACTTCGCTCAACGTCTACAGCTCACCTCTGGTGCTATCATTTCCTCTGATCTAAAAGAACTTTTGAGTTCACATATAAGCCCCGAAGACTTCCAAGAGTTAAGTACCATACTCGATAGCCTGAAAATTCAGCGCTTTGCAAAAGATCACGACTCAAATATTGAACTCGATCAATTAATCCAACGAAGTCAAAGGATTATTCGACTTATCGAAAGGAGGCTCCCCAATGCCTAAATTCCTACTCTGCTT
The DNA here is from genome assembly GCF_028745505.1 of Lentisphaera marina. GTDB lineage: Bacteria > Verrucomicrobiota > Lentisphaeria > Lentisphaerales > Lentisphaeraceae > Lentisphaera > Lentisphaera marina. Next base: position 2,657,001 of record NZ_JAQZZL010000001.1, read on the forward strand.
TATCTTTTTATGCACTTCGCTCTTTGCCGTGGAGTTAAATGAAAAGGATATCCTTACACAAGCTAATAATGACTTTGAACAAGCTAAAGTAGCCGCTTTACAAAACCCAGAAAACTCTGAAGAGCTCTACATCAAATCTATTAATAGCTACCGTTTTCTCATCGAAGAAAAAGGCTATAAAAATAGCCAACTCTACAACAACTTAGCCAACGTTTACTTTATGCATGGTGAAGCAGGTCTCGCCATCTTAAATTATCATCGTGCCCTACGTCTGGATCCCACTAATGCCGACATCTTTCACAACCTTAAATTCGCTCAACTGCAAACTAATGATGTCGTCCCCCAAAATACTTTCCAAGAAATACTGAACTTCATCTGCTTTTGGCATACTTGGAACCCCAAAACACGCTTGGGAATTTTCTTTGCATTCAATATCATCTTCTTCGCCTTGTGTGCCTATGCACTCAAGGATAAAAGTACTTGGATTAAAAAGTCACGTCTTTACGTCGGCTTAGTCACCCTCGCTTTTGCCATTTCCATTCTCATCAGTGTGTTTTCACTCGATCAAAATATTGATGGCGTCATTATTGCCAAAGAAACTAATCCTAGGCAAGGTAATGGTTATATCTACAATAATGCCTTCACCAATCCCCTACATGCCGGCACCGAATTCGCCCTCCTCGAAGATCGTGGCGAATGGTTGCACATCGAACTCCTCAATGGCTCCACCTGCTGGATTAAAAACTCCGACATCGCCCTTCTCAAGTAAGTTTAGTATGTTATAATTCTCAGTAAAATTAAATCTTAACTTACTGATGCATAAAACTTTTAGCTTAATCAAACAATACTCACTCTTCTTAGGTCCTCTCTTAGCCTGCCTCACTTGGGCACTGCTAAATCATTATACTTGGGCAAATGATGCCTGCTGGGCTGGTGCCATTGCCTGCCTTTGTGCTACTTGGTGGGTTTTTGAACCCATCCCTATCCCCGTCACCTCACTCATCCCACTAGCATGCTTTCCCACTCTCGGGGTCATGACTCACAAAGACGTTGCCCTTGCTTACGGACATAAACTGATACTTTTATTACTCGGTGGTTTTATCCTTTCGCGTGCTATGGAAAAGAGTGGCGCTCACAAAAAGATCGCGAGTGCCATCATTGAGCTCGTCGGCACCAATAGCAAACGACGCGTCATTTTCGCCTTTATGATTGCCTCTGCTTGCCTAAGTATGTGGATTTCTAATACTGCCACTACCCTGATGCTTTTACCCATTGCCTTAGCCGTTTTAACAAAGACAAAAGATCGCAGTATGGATATCCCCCTCCTACTCGGTTTAGCTTATGCTGCGAGTGTAGGGGGAATGGGTACACCCATTGGCACACCGCCAAACATCATTTTTATCAATGAATACCAAGCGACTACTTCTAAGGAGATTTCCTTTTTCTCTTGGATGAAAATGGCTCTTCCCGCCGTTATAATTGCTATCCCCATCATGTGCTTATATTTGACTCGCAAACTCAAAGGAAGTTTAGACTTCAAATTTTCTACAAAAGAGAAATGGACCACGGCACAACTCAGAACCCTCATTGTTTTCTCACTCACTGCATTAGCATGGATGACGCGTCAAGAACCTTTTGGGGGCTGGTCCACTTGGTTTAATTTACCCGGAGCCTACGATTCAAGTGTGGCACTTGTGGCCGTTATAGCCTTGTTCATGATCCCCAATGGAGAAAAGACTGGAGAGAAGCTCTTAGACTGGGAACACGCCAGAAACATTCCTTGGGGCATGCTCATCCTCTTTAGTGGTGGCGTTTGTATTGCCAATGCCTTCAAGCAAACAGGGCTAAGTCTTGCCTTAGGCGAACAAGTCACCTCGCTCGCTCAAGTCCCCCTCTTCATATCAGTTTTATGCATATGCTTAGCCGTCACCTTTTTAACCGAACTTACAAGTAATACGGCCAGTACCGTACTGCTCATGCCAGTCCTTGCTAGTGGTGCTCTCGCTTCAGGAACTGATCCCCTAGCCTTTATGCTCCCCGCCGTTTTTAGCGCGAGTTGCGCCTTCATGTTACCCGTAGCCACAGTACCAAATGCCGTTGTGTATGGTTCCGGAAAAATAACAATTGCCGACATGGCAAAAGAAGGCTTCTACCTCAACCTCATCATAGCCCTATGCCTCTCTATCTACTGCTTCATCATTCTCTAATTCGCAGGAAACCTTAGAGCTACTGTTCTAGCTCATCTTAGCTAATCTAAACCTTCAAGAGCGCATGAATTTGCACATTATAAACTAGTGATATAAAAGGGATCTTGGCAATTCGTGTATGTTTTATGTAAAAGGAAATCTAAAGTATAAATGAGCAGTTCATTATCTCTAGTTTTAAAGGGGGAAAGGAGGGAACAGATGGCTCCGCGAATAGGACTCGAACCTATGACAAAGAGATTAACAGTCTCCTGCTCTACCAACTGAGCTATCGCGGAACATCTGGGGTTACTTGGCTCCGCGAATAGGACTCGAACCTATGACAAAGAGATTAACAGTCTCCTGCTCTACCAACTGAGCTATCGCGGATTAGTAACGGGCACAACCATAACTTAAGCGGAAACTTTTACAAGCCCGAAAAATGAACTTTTTGCAGTGATTTTTAGCTTTTTTTTGAAAGTTGATTTTTTCGATGATTTCAAGTCAAAAACTAAGGAAGTGACGGTTGCTTTAATTCAAAAGAGATTTCCTTTTCATAAGGGTTCTTCTGCCTGCTATTCAGGCTCCCATCGAGAGATATAATCACATATGTTAGAAGTAATTCTTCAAAGGATTTAAACTCTTCATTTTCATTATTTTGTAACATTTCTTTATTGATATCCACATTGGGGAAACGACAGTAAATTTTAAATCTTTTTTGATCTCGTAAATCTTCGGCTGTTAGTTGAACAAAGATTTTTTTCTTGACTGATTGCTCTTTCCATTGCGCTATCAGTAAAGAAAACAGCTGCTCCCAAGTTTTTTGTGAACTTTGCACTGAAAAACCTTTACCAAGAAGATTTATATCAATATCATAACTCACATTTTCATTCTTGAGTTCATTAAATATTCTTTCAAAAACCTGATCTACCTCAACTTTTTGTAGTGGCTCCTGTTCTAATTCCTTATTCTGAAAAAGCTCTAAATCATTTAATAAGTTTAAAAGTTGTTGTTTTTCTAAAGAATCACTTCCTGCGAGTTTATTAAGCTTATAATGAATTTGCTCTAAGATTTTCCCAAGGGTCTCAAACTTCATTTCCGAATTTTTATTGAGCTTTCTCTCTTCATTTATTTCTGAAATGTTTATGAGCTGTTCATCTAGCTCTTTTTCTTTTTGTCGCAGAGTATTTAGTTCATCTTCTAAGCGATCTCGAGACAAACGCTCTTTAGTTACATCTGTAGCGACGATCACCCATCCGGATTCATCCTCTGCGACTCGAGAGTGTTTATTAATATGTAGTTTTAAAACAATATCCTCTCCATTTCTTTCGCGGATGATCTCCACCCTCTTACTAAATGAACTCTCTACAACCTCTGGGATTAATTCTTTTAAAGGACGCCGGGCATCGCTTTGATATTCCCCTGGACGATCTAAAGAAAACATACGCAAGGCAACTGGATTTAAATCCGTCACTTCTTCTTTAGAATTAACAATCAAAACCCCCTGCTCTGAAGATTGAAACAACTCATAAACTAAATCACCTAAAGAGAAGGGTAACATATAATATTTTGATATGGCTCGATGCATACAATAAGCCATAATTGCAATGGTCGAGCCTGCCGCTTGGATAGTTGATCCCTCTCCCATAAAGTGAGGCGCTATTAAATCGGTATACATCCCTACATACAGAACAAAACAGCACCCTGCTATCATCAACTTGCGTTGCGATCGTTCATTTTTATCTTTTGCCGTTTTAAAATTAAGCAAAATACAGAGTGCGTACTGCGCCGGAGCAAAAATACATACTATGGCAGCAGGTATAAATAATAAACCCGGCTCATGACGTAAGCCCCACCATACAGGTGTATAGGAATAGACCATAAAGGGCGTAAACACTCCCACCAGCGACACCGTTAAGGGAATAACATAGAAATTCTTATAAAACCAATCTTCTGTCTTACCCACCATAGAGTAGATAAAGCGCATAAAAAAGTAGGCTAAAAAGACATAAGAGGGTACCTGTAAGCGATAAATCGTCATAGTAAACTGATGAGGCATTTGGGACCAGTTCCAGTTAATAAAGTCACAAAAGGTCCACATCGTTACGCAAGTCATGAAATAAACATAGTCGCGATGGACTCTCTTAGACATACCTCGGTGCAAGCCCACACCCAGTAAAACTGCGTTACTTAAGAATGCGATAAAAGGTAAAAATGAATAAATATTTGACATGTAATTTGTTCTCCCTACCCTATGAATTGAACTTCGGAATGTATTTATTCAAGTCACAAAAAAAGCCTTCCATTGGGAAGGCTTTTAATTAATAGCTTTTTGAAAGAATTATTTCAGCATTGCGAATGAAGTAATAACTTTCGAAACCATACCATATGATTTTGCTTCGGCTGGACTCATCCAAAAATCACGATCGGCATCTTTGCTGACTTCTTCTAAAGATTTCTTACATACATCTGCTACAATTTGATTGTAGCGTACGCGAGTTTTATTGATCTCATCGGCAGTAATTTCGATATCTGAAGCTGTACCTCTAACACCTGTACTCGGTTGGTGAAGCATAAAGCGAGAATTAGGTAGAGAGAAGTTTTTACCTTTTTTAGCCGCTAAGAAAATTAAAATAGCCGCACTAGCACACATACCACTACAAACAGTGTAAACTGGTGCTTTAAAGAACTTTAACATATCATAAATCGTAAAGCCTGAATCTGCACAGCCTCCGCCAGAATTGATATAAACATAGATAGGCTCTTTTTCAGAACGCTTATTTAATAAGATCAACTGACTTAAAACTCGTCTCGACAACTCAGGAGAGATTTCTTCTGCAATGATAATTGTACGAGTATCGAGCATCTCTTTCATCATGCCTACTGGCTCTTGCTCACTTTTCTTTTCTTCATCTTTTAAACGAAAATACATTTTAACTCCTTAAATTTTGAATATAGGCAACAATAGGCTGAATTTTACATTTTCCAACAGTTCAAGACGAGCTTGAGAGCGGAAAAATAAGTTCTTCGTAGTTGGACTGACAAGTTAGCGAATCGGCCTATCTATGAGCCTTATGGCTAAAGACTTCGTATAAAAATAATTTTGACTTTGTTTTTGACCTTTCAAGATGCGTTCTGCCATATCTAAAACCTGATCAAAGCTATCGCTATACTCGAGACCTTCCTCTTTTTGCCATTCAACGAATTCCTGAACCTCTTTAAACATACGTTGACCTTCACTCGAGCCAGCTTTTGCCCAGCGAGCTAAACATAAATACGCATTTTGACGCACATATGCTGGATCAAAAACGTTTTCACTCATTGGGACTTTAACCAATTTCGTGGTAATCAATTTCTTTAGCTCAAATAAGTTTTGGTTATTCACATGTTCACTTTTGGTCATTGCCCAAATCATATAAGCTCGCACCGTTGAAGTTGGCTGAGGGTTTTTCTTGCCATCTTTTCTATTCTTTAAACCTGGAGTAATAAGTTTCGCAAAGTCGACTTTAGGGTTGTGGGCCATACCATCAAACAGTGCTTGACGTATATTCATATCACTATCTTGTGAGTACTTCACCAACTTTTGTATACCTGATTGTTTTGCGGAGGCCGCAAGATAAAAAACGGCTCCTTGACGATTAATGACATCACGACTTTTGAGTTGTTTACTCACAAACTGATTATCTACCAAATATTTCATGACACCAAGGTAACGCATTCCTGCAGCAACAATGCCTGGATTAGAACTTTCATTAATTAATTTAATGGTACTCTGGTGACCATAGGACAAAGCCTGATCTTCCATAACACCCAATTTAACCATATTAACTGCATCCGCATTATTCTTAAGTATACAAAAGTTCTTTTGTAAATCAGCAGGGATGGGATGTTCGTTAAAGAGTCCACTTGCAATAACTCCAGCGGTTTCTGGGAGTGTATATAACTTGGGCAATAAATAAGCCATATTATTTTTATTTTCTACCAAAAATGAAGTCGCCGAGATTTTTACTTCTTCGCTTGCATTGGGCAAAACTTCTTTGGCGACATCATCAAAACTTTTATTCCAACCTAACTCTTTCATACGCACAAAGGCTTGAGATGCAAATTTCTTAGATCTTGCTTGTTTAACTAAAAAGCTCTTCGATGTCGTGGAGGCAATAAATTCACTTCTGTGATAATCACTTTCACATTTTGCATAGGCACTGTCATTAGCTAAGCGTGCTAATTGACGAAGGATCAGTAATTTTTGATAATCTTCTTGAACTTTACCAAGAGCTGACATCAAGGTTTTTGAATCGGAAACATTCTTTGCCAAGCAGGCAAGTAATAAGTATTCTTCCGAACGACTTAGATAATCACTCAATTCATTCGGCTTAAGATTTCTTGCGAGAACCGCAAAAGCATCCAAGGTATATTCCTTGTCTTTAGCTATGTTTTTGAGGCGATCTAAATTAACTACACTCTGTTTCATATACACCAAGCACGATAGTATTTGATGCTTCACCAGTTGATTTTTTTCCATCGCAAAAAGTTCTAATAAAGCCGCCGATAACTCTTGGCTCTGAGTGACTTTACCCATCTCTGACAACAAAGTTTTTTTCTCATTTATATTATAATGAGGCCATTGTTTAATCGCCATTTTCAAAAGAGATTGATTCAACTCATAATGTGTGTAATGACTTGGGTAATCCTGTGAAAGAATTGGTCGTTCAATTACGATTTCTTGGTAATCAGGCACCTGTACCTGAATTCCGGCTAACAACATTGCAATCATTAGGCTTTCCTCCTACTCATTAACTGTCCAACTTTAATTGCACCTAAAATCGACAACACAGCGGAAACTATAATTAAAAATAATACATTAATTTGCCAAAATGAGCCTTCTAGAAAATCGGTAAACATGCGATCTGTGTTGCGTAAACCACCTGCGACGGGATTTAACATCAAAATTTTACGCATGAGTTCCTCACCCAATTTATCGGCAAATAATAAAACTGATAAGCTGCCTACTGTTAATGTGAAGGCAAAAATATACGATGCTGCAGTTGCTCCGGCACTCGTTTTTGAGATCGAAGAGAAAAATAAACCGGCACAAATGAAACAAAGTGATGTACTGGCAAGTAACCAAATCATCGGCAACAAGTTGCCTCCCCTACCGTCTTGGAGGAAGTTCAAACTGAAAATGACGGGAATACTGCAAGCCATGATGAAGAAGATATAGATGAAGCCAGCGTAAAGTTTTCCCATCACGTAGCGAAAAGCACCAATACGACTCATACGAATAAATAATAAGTTTCCTGAATTCACATCTTCTGATATTGAGCTCGCACAAACGCCCGGCGCAATTAATACAGTCAAACCCAGTTGATAAATTACCGCGCCATATTCTACAGAATTCTGTCCCAAATGAGTAGCGTAACCACTTGAGAGGACAATTAATAACACAATGCTTATGGCATTACAGGTCGAAAAAGTCCATAAAAGGAAACGAGGATTACCCAGTGTTTTACTGCGTAATTCCGCCATGAAAACTGGATTAATTAACAAAGGGGTTAAACGCTTGGTAGCGGACGTATCAAAAATAAACATCAGTTTGTAGAACAAGCTCTTGCCTTCTTTAACTCTGCTCTGTCTCGCCTTGCTCTGATTACGAGATAGTAATTTGACTCTAAAGACAAAACATGAAATAAGAAATACAATCACATTAAAGCCTAAGAACTTTAAGGTATTATCTCCCATACCACCACCTAAGAGTGTTCTATGTTCGCTGTAAACGAGTTGATAGAGAGCATCAAAAGGACTAAATGAACGTATCAGCTCGAGCGTTGGCTTTAAATTTTGTTGGCTCAAAAGTAGATCGGGGAGAAACACAGCACCACTCATTAAAGCCACTAATAAATAGGCTCTTATAAGGGCAGAGTTACTACTACTAGCACTCGCAGAAACAGCTAAACAAACTCCACCGTAACAAACCGCTGAAATCAAAATAATGATTTGCCCTTGTAACAAAACCTCTGCATTTACGCCACCTGACAAAAGGCACAAAGAACTAATGGGAAGAAAAAACAAAACCATTAACACTTGCATTGTTATGACCGCAAATAGCTTACCAAACATTATATCGCCAGGCTTTAACATGGTGGTGATTAACATCACAAATCGGTTCTTTTCTTTTTCGTCAGAGACCGAACAGGCACACAGAGCCGGAACAAAAGCCAAGATAATCGCTAAGTTAAGTAGTAGAATGATAGAAAAAATATGTCTTCCCGAAGCTCTAATCACTGAAAAGACATCGCTTTCTGGCCATAATAAGCAGAGAAAACCCGCCATCACCAAGAAGGCAAAGAAAACAAAACTCTGAAGACGTACATCCCGCAGATATTGCTTTAGTTCGTGTATAAATATTGTATACATCCGCGACCTACTTAGCTGCTAGCTGCATAAACATTTCTTCTAACTCTAACTCTTGAAGTTTAAATGAGTTAACACGAATATTATTTTCAATGAGGTAAGCTAAAACCCTGGCACCTAAATCCTCTTCTTTCTTGCAAGAAAAAGAAATTTGTTGCTCACGAATCTGCACCTCGTTGATCGAGCCCATATTTACTAAAGTTTCTTTTGCTCGACCTAAATCTTCACCATGGACTTCAATAACATAAGTTTTCTTATCAGTTAATGACTCCGTGATTTCTTCCAACTTACCAAAGGCTTCCATATTGCCTTTATTTATAATGCCCACCAAATCACACATATTCCCCAAATCTGGCAGTATATGAGAAGACAAAATGATAGTTTTGCCCAAATTCTTCAATTCACAAACGACCTCGCGCATCTCTATGCGTGCTTGCGGGTCAAGACCACCGGCGGGTTCATCAAGAATTAAAACTTTAGGATCAGGTAGAATTGTTTTTGCCAAACCAACTCGCTGGCGCATCCCTCTCGAAAGTGATGCTACTTGATAATCGACCATATCTTCTGATCTTGTGAGTTCTAAGGCATTGAGAATTCTTTCTTTTCTCAATTTACGCGGGATGCGATAAGCAGCTCCGAAAAAATCTAAATATTGCCAAACCGTCATGCGGTCATACACACCAAAGATATCGGGCATGTAACCAACACTCTGCTTTAATTTCTTTAAATTGCGTGGTTTAACGGGAATCCCATCAATCGTTGCACTACCACTATCAGGGTCCATTAAACCTGTCAATATTTTGAAGGTTGTCGTTTTCCCAGCACCATTATGACCAACGAAGCCCATAATCGAGCCTTCTGGAACTGTAAAAGTAAGATTGTTAACGCCTCGGCCAGAACCAAAAGACTTGCTTAGTGAGTTTAATTCAATCATGGTAGTTCTCCCTTTAGGCTAATATTAAATTCTTTTAATGTAAATTCTTTTATTGTTTGGAGTCCTGATTTCGACTCAAATGCTATTTCCATATCAAAGTATAATTCATTTATATCTCTAGCTTTTTGCAAAGAGTAGTTAAGTTCATCTCCATTGAAAGCTTTTCGTTTTTTACCTTCTATTAAAGAAATTTTTGCAGGAAAGGATGAATCAATCTTAAATTTAAGCATTAAGTCCTTAACTTTTAAACCTGAAAGCTCTACTGGTACCTGAAGTCTAAAACCGCAACGGTAAATCCCTCCCGTTGCTGTTTTTGTAATCATATTTCGATTAATGTCCCATAAGTTCTGGAAGTCGGTAAAAGCGATCCCTACAAATTCACTCGGGACCAACACTTTCTTTGATTTGGCTTTCAAGACTACTGGACGCGCTGTAATACGCCCCTTGCCATCATCATTTAGCTTGTTTTTATAGAGGACGACTTGGGTGCGTCCTAAGCCTTTAAGTAAAGGCTCTACGATTGCCTCATTAAAGTCGTTGTCTCCCAATAGGATCGAGCCATTATTACCTAATAACACGGCCTCTATATCATGGTTCTTGGAGTTTACACCTGATTCATCAAGAGTAATGGTTAAAGGCTTTTCAATATTATCGAGAGTAGGTAGCGTCCACTCGGCAAAACTTCTCCAAGTTTCTGCCTCAACCTCTGTCCCTGATAAGCTTATTTTTTCCTTGTCGGCACCAATATTCAAGAAATTCACACTAAGCCCCTGAATATCAACTTCTGTTTTTTGATTCTTATTTGTTGAGGTCACACTCATCATTCGAGAACCAGGAGCTTTGGCTTTTTCATAAGTACTTAAACTTAACAAGCGCGACTCCCCCATCTTAGCGTTAAAATCCAAATTTCCAGCCTCAATTTCATACAGACTAAATACTCCTTCTTGTAAACCATCTCTTACTAAATGAGCATATTCTAATTGTAAGTTTTTCGATGAAGAAGGCACATTAATCATTTTATCTTTTGAAGAAATCAGATATAAGCTAAAAGCAATTGAGACTGTCGCTACTAGGGCCCAAGAATACTGGACTTTTTTCAAGATCCTCGCTAACACAAAAATAGCAAAAACACATGCACCATAAATTAAAAGTATCATAAATAGACCACTACTTTTCGGCGCCACCATCCCACTCATACTCGAGGTATAGCGCTCTAGACTCGAATCACCTTTATCTGATGGTAAAACAAGACGTCGACTATAGTTTGTAAAAAACTTCATAAACTCAGCCATATCTTTACTATGAGAAGCTAGTGATTCTTGCGCTAAAGGAATAGCGTAGAAAAAGCTCAACCCTAAGCCCACCGCTCTCGATGCAACTAAGGGATCATTTTGATCCTTTAGCATTACGTAGCTATCTTCAAAAAGTTTTACTTGCATAAAGTCGAAGCCCTGAGGCTCAATCAAATTTGCGTAAGCTTTTTTTAGCATTAATCGACTCTTATTCTTTTTCGTCAAAGATAAGAACTGCGCTGGCAACAAATCCCCATAGCCCAAATCATAAATATGATTAATGCTCTCTGGGTGTGTAAACAAAATACTACCGCCATTATGAACATACTGAGAAATCACCTGTAAGGCTGATTTACTAAGCTGAGCTTTTGGAGGGTTATTGATGATAAATAAATCTACATTCTTTAATGCCACCCAATTGGTAGGTACAGTCGCAACTGTATTAACAACTCTTTGTGAAGATTTAAAAAAGGAGGATTTTAAATAATTTGTATCGAGTAGATCATCTAAGATTAGTATTGTTTCAACATTCTGACTAAAGACCTTAACCTTCACTTGGTTGATTTGGCGTCCACCTTGTTTTAACTGTAACTGCATCTCACGGCAATTGGCATCAAGTTTAAAAGGAAAGTCCCTTATCGAATGAGATTTTGGCGCTAATGAGAATTTATAAGACCAAGTATTTAAGGGGTAGGACGAATTAAAAAACACTAAATCAACGTCGGCCCGTTTATTCGACCGGTTCTCAAAACTAGCGCTCATCACAACGGCACTTTGTGAGCCGACTTTCATGGTCCCGTTTTGCTTAATAAAAGCATTGGTTAATTTTAAGTCCTGGGCTACAACAAGTGTAGTCATCAAAACTAAATATAATAAATACTTCACACTCTCTCCTTAAGCTGCTCGAGCAACTTCGTTACTTTTTCATACTGACCTAACAGTTCTTCATCATCTTTAAATTCTCTTAACAGAAATAAATTCAATTGTTTCATTTTAGCTGAGAGTTCAAATAATTGTTTCTCTTGCTCTTCACTAAGCTTTCTACCTTGACGTAAATTAAACCGAATTCCCGCCATAGATATTTCACTTAATTGTATATGGCTTAATAATTCCTGCCTTTTAAAATCAAAACCCAACCTACGGTAATAATCGCCATAGCGAAGGACCATGTTATGCCCTCTACGACTATCAGGACTAAGTGCCAAACCATCCGCCAAGCTTGACATCACCAATTGTGGAGATTTCTTCCTTTGAAACTGTAACTCCGCTAAACTTAGATAATTGAGCCCATAACGGGGTTCGCTTTTAATGGCTTTCTCCATAGACCTTTCAGACTCAAGGAGGTATTGCTCCATCGCGACCTTATCTACCGCTACGCCTTGCTCAAGAAGGTACTTTTGTCTAAAGTACATGATCATTAATTTCTTACTGGCCATCTTCCATATATCTGGCCTCTCCATCAACTCATCGAGCACTTCACATTCTTTGACAATCATTTCAGCTGACAAGAAACTTGGATCACCTAAAACTCCACAAGAAACGCAATAAGCTAAGTTATCCTGCTGTAATTCTTCGAGGCAATAATCACATTTACTCAGGTCATTGTTAGCGACTTTAGCAAAACGGTAATCAATCAAAGCGCCACCAAAAAACTTATCATGTGTCAGTGAAAAGCGATGTAAAGAATACATGTCTTTGACAAACAGAAATACACTCACAGAAAGACATAGAATCACAATATTGATTCCCGTGCTGGTTTTCTTTCCGAGTATTTGCTCATCACTTTTTGGACGTTCAATCAAAGCCAACATTACTGCAAAAGTCGCTAATGTTCCTGGAATAAAAAAATTGAAGTCTAACTGGGCGTGAATAAACCAAGCTAGCAAGCCCCAGAGAATAAAGTGGTTTAGGGTCCATTTACCTTTATCCAGTATACGAATAATATAGATAAAACTTGCCATAAATAATAAGAAGGCTAAAAGCCCTGGAATTCCACATTGTCCGAGAAGAGTCATAGACATACTATGAGGCAATACAGCTCCTTCTGCTCCGGGGATTTTCCCTAACAAGTAATCATTGCGAAACTCCCCAATACCTGCTCCTAAAGGTTTGTCTGATAACATAGATAAACTTACTCTCGCATATTCACCTCTAACTATTACAGAACCTATTTTAGATAATGTTGGGAGACTGACAAGAGAAAGTAGGAACACCGACAGCCAAATCGAATATTTCTTTTTATTTGTTAAATTGAGTGACAGTGTTATCAGGGTTGCAATAAAGAAGGCCACAAAAGCACCACGACTACGCGTCAAGATTAAACATGATATTAATGGCATCATGAATATTACTGTCCATAATAAAACACGTTTATTATCTGCTATAAAGGAATTAAGGATATGCCTCGTCATATAGAGAAAAACCCCGAAAACCAAGACTAAATGAGCGGCATAACTATTTGATAAAACAAAATCGGCATAGAGTAAAGTTTCTTGCGCCCGACCTTTAAAGTCGCCCAAATTAACAGATGAAGATTGCTCTATACTTTGAACGTTTTGTTGGAAGCCATAAAAATACTGATAAAGCCCATTGAAAATTGATTTGCAACTACCGCAAAAAATAGCCCCTAAAAACATGAGGCGCATTTTGGGTTTCTGATTAACAATAATCCATACAGATAGGGCTAAAGCAAAAACCATAACCACATGACTAATATATTGATTTAAGAAGGCCTTTTCAGTCGTTCTAATTCCCCCAGGAAACAAAGCTAATATGAGAGCAAACCATGGAACTAAAAAATAACTCTGCCTCAGTTCATTTTTAGAACGCTGAGGATAAACGACCACTGTAAAAATCAAACAAAGTAGCGACGCAATTGTCAATATTTGTAAAGGCCATGCTGAAGTATAAATCCATGAAAACAAATCTAATGGGCTAAGTTCTACTGCATTCTGCCCGAAGTTTAAGCCAAAATATAGAGGGCAAAAAAACAATAGCAGCGATATACATAGGACTAATACTCTTTCTGCCAATTTTAAATCCTGAAAACGATTAAGCACCATTACTCCCCACAGCTATCGCAATCACTTGTCGAACAAGATGAATCGGTGGAGCAATCATCCCCGCAAGCGCCCTCTTTCGTGTCAACTAAATCATCCAACTGCTCTCGTGAAACATTCATCACTCGACCATCTTGTTTGACACGTACAAGAACAGAGCGATTCAATAAGGTCGTATCTAACACGCGTGCTTCTTGACCTCTAACCATGATTTTACTTCCATGTAAAGGCATATCTTCGGAAAATAATTGATAACCTTCGTACTCAAACGCTAAACAACATTTTAAACGACCACACTGACCAGATATAATATTATTATTTAAGGACAAGTGCTGCTCCTTAGCCATCCGCACATTAACACTTTGAAATTCGTGTATCCATGAAGTGCAACATAGAACCCGACCACATGTACCAATGCCACCTCTCATTTTAGCAACATCGCGAACTCCAACTTGGCGCATCTCAATTTTCATTCCTAAACTAGAAGCTAACTCTCTAACCAGTTGTCTAAAATCAACCCGCTTTGGCGACAAAAAGCGAATCACCGCTCTTTTTCGATCAAAAGAAATATGAGCATCGACCATTGAGATATCTAAACTTGATCGCTCAATGATTTTTTCTGCTTTCTGAGAAGAGGTACGATTAAAACGATGATTTTCATTGGCTTTATTTTGATCTTGTAAGGTAGCCCGGCGTAAAACTTGAGGCATACTCTCTGCGTCTGCCTCGATTGGCAACTCTCCTCGACAATGGACAACTCGTGCATATTCTTTATATACACCAAAGTCCAAAACGACTGCATCATTCTTTTTCAATTTCTGGTTTTCTAAGCCTAGGCAATCAGTACGAATACCAGACTCTAACCAAACTTCATAAACTAACTTCATTAAATTCCCTGTTTGACGTCGGTTCTTAGGATAAAACTTTTAGAGTGAAAAGCAATACTTGACCGTATGATTAGACCTTAAAGCCTAAAAATAAGTCACTACTTTTATGAAGTTTTTCTACATAGCTAATAAATCATGTTTATTTAAGCTTGCTTTTTCGTTTAAAAAAATATTGACAAGCGCAAGTTCCGTTTTAATTTCATTAACAGAATTTAAATAGTACATACACAATCAAAGGATAAAAATCATGTCTAGCAAACCAAAAAACACTGGTGGCCCTTTAGTTCTCGCTTTCACCGCAGTTCTAGTTGTAATGTTATTTGTAGGCTTCAAAGGCCTCGCAAAAACAGCTAAAGAAAGTTACGCAAAAAACCAAGCTACTATTACAGAGATCCAAGAGCAGCAAGCCAAAGAGCTTAAATCACGTTCAGAAAAAGCTCAAGCTGCTATTGCTCAACAAGAAGACATGAAAGCCCAAGCTGCTTCACCCGTAGCTGGTGCCAATGCCGAATTAGGTAAAGCTAAGTACGCTCTATGTGCTACTTGTCACGGACAAAACGGCGAAGGCATGGCTGCTTTAAAATCACCTGCTCTTGCTGGTCAAAGTGCAGACTACATCATTCGTCAGCTACAAAACTTCAAACATGGTGTTCGCGGTGCTGACCCCGCTAAAGATATGGCAGGCGCACAAATGGCTCCTATGGCTAAAATGCTTTCTGAAGAAGATATGAAAAATATTGCAGCTCACATTGGCACACTCACTGGTAAAGCTGTTCACACACTCACTGGTGATGCCGCTGCAGGTAAAGCGAAGTATGCACTTTGCGCAACTTGTCACGGACCAAATGCTGAAGGTGTTCCAGCAATGAAATCTCCTGGCTTAACTAACCTCCCCGACTATTATGTAGTAACACAGCTCAAGAACTTCAAACATGGTGTTCGCGGTGCTGATCCTTCAAAAGACATGCAAGGATCGATGATGGCTCCTATGGCTAAAATGCTTTCTGAAGAAGACATGAATAACATAGCTGCTTACATCAAAACTTTAGCTAAATAATTTAGTACAGCACATTCTTTTAGGAGCACTTAGGTGCTCCTTTTTTTTTAAAAAAAGCATCTTAAGGCTAATCAATGAGTAAACTCTTCTGGATTGATATGGAAATGACTGGTTTGGACTTAGAAACCAACCGTATCCTAGAAATAGCTATACTCATCACCGATCACAAGCTCGACATAATTGATCGCTTTCAAGCCGTTATAAGGACTCCACAGTCTATCATTGATGGAATGGATGAATGGAACACTCGAACTCATACGGCCAATGGCCTCGCTAAAGAAGCAATTAATGGACGTTTCATACAAGAAGTCGAGATTGACCTACTCAAACTTGCCGACAAACATTTTTCAAACAAACAAATATTTTTATGCGGCAGTTCATTAAGCCTAGATCGTATGTTCATTGAAAAATTCATGCCGAGTTTCGCAAAAAAACTCCACTACCGCATTGTTGACGTCTCTTCCTGGAAAGCCATTTTTCAAACTTTCTTGGATTTGCGCTTTCATAAACAAGATGCTCATCGCGCGATGAATGATATCGAAGAATCCATCCGTGAGCTAAAGCTTTACCTCTCCTATATTGATTCTGAAAAGTTACCCGAAGTACTCAATTTAAGCTTATGAAATTATTACCATGCCTCCATGGGACATTTACACATTACGAAAAACCATGGGAAACTGAACTTAAGAGTCTAGGAATTTTACCAACAGTTCCTTGGACCGAAATCAAAGCAGGAACACAAGTCAGTGGAAGCAAGAGAGTAAACTGCTTCCTCGTTGAAAAAAATGGTAAAAAAGCCTTTTTCAAAACCTACCAACTTCACGATAAATTTTGGGAATTTTTCTTAAGACCTTCCAAATGTCTTACAGAAGTACGCAATTATTTGATCATGAAAAAAATCGGCATCCCATGCCCGCAAGTCATTGCTTATGGTGAACGCCGAAACATAGCAAGCCTTCACGAAAATTTTATTGTAACAGAGGCAATTGAAGACGCAGAGGACTTGAGTGACTACGCTGAAAAATGGCACACCATAAAAGACGCAAGTGAAAAAAACGAGATCTACCGTTCTCTATCCAAAGAAATCCTCAAACAAACTCTAACTGCCCACAACAACAACTTCTTCCATTTTGACCTTCATTGGCGGAATATACTCATCAAGAAAAATAAAGATAGACAATGGCAATCTTTTTGGATTGATAGCCCTCGTGGCCGCACCATGAACTTTAATTCTCAGCGAGGTCGAATCGTTGATCTATCCTGCCTAGCACGCCTTGCGATCTATTACTTGTCAAATACACAACGATATCGCTTCATTTGTGACTACCTTCAAGTATCTGGAGGGCCAAAGGCCAAAGCACTTTTTAGAGATATTGACTCACGTTTATCTAGACGCCCTCCACCTCCCCCCAAAAGCATGAAAAAATCATAGATTTTTCAAGTCATATTCCATTCTAGGACTTTAACTTATTTCGCATGGTTGAAACTTAAGGACATGGGAACTTATATACTTAGAAGAATCTTACTCATGATCCCCACTTTTTTGGTGATCACTATACTCGTCTACTTCCTTTGCAGAACGGTTCCAGGAGGACCGATCGAAAGAGAAAAAGAGCGTATGATGATGGCTCAACTGGAAGAAGGGGCTCAATCTTCTGGATCATACAACGACGAATTAGATAAATTTGCCACAGGTGAATTATCAGACGAAGATAAGGCTGAGCTCATGGCTCAGTATAACATAAGTGATAATGCTTGGGCAGATTACTTCGCATGGCTAGGAAGAACTCTCAGTGGAGACTTAGGTGTTTCTGCCACCTACAATGAACCCGTCTCAAAACTCGTCATTAACCGCATGCCTATTTCAATTTTCTATGGAGTTATCTCCATGTTTTTCATCTATGGAATTTGCGTACCCCTGGGGGTTCTCAAAGCTTTAAAAAATGAAAGCCTTAGCGATAACATCAGTTCCTTTTTTGTCTTCGTTGCTTACGCAATTCCAGGCTATGCATTTGGCGCCATCCTCTTGGTTTATTTTGCAGGTCAATGGCAATTATTCCCCCTCGGGAATTTCGTCTCCGACCATTATGATTCCTTAGGTTTTTGGGGGAAAATTTACGACCTACTTCATCACGCTGTCCTGCCAATGAGCTGTTACCTCATTGGTTCTTTTGCATTCATGACCATGTTGGTCAAAAACACCATGTTAGACAATCTCTCTTACGATTATATTCGCACCGCTCTCGCCAAAGGAGTTCCTTACAGAAAAGCGGTCTTTAAACATGCATTAGATAATAGCCTCATCCCTTTAGCAACACATTTTGGCAATAGTATTTCGATTATCATTGGCGGTTCTTTCCTTATTGAAACCGTCTTTAATATTGAAGGCTTCGGACTACTAGGGTTTAATTCTTTAGAGAGCCGCGACTATGAAGTTGTCATGGGCGTATTAGCTATATCCTGCATCTTACAAATGGTAGGTAATTTGCTCTCTGATATTTGCGTAGCTTATATTGATCCTAGAGTGAAGTTCGACTAATGAATCCGATTAATCAACAGCGCTGGCAAAGGTTCTCTAAAAACAAGATGGCCATGTTGAGTTTGAAAATTTTTCTTGCTCTCACAATCATTTCTTTATTATCAGAAGTCTTCTTTAACGACAAAGCTCTAGTCGTCTATTACAAAGGCGAAATGCATTTCCCTTTCATCCAAAATGCGATCCCCGCAAAAACCTTTGGTTTAGAAAATGAGAGCGAAGCCAACTACCTAGAGTTACAAAAAACCTTCCGTAAAAAACCTGAAGATGGAAACTGGCTAATGATGCCATTTATTCCTTATCATTATCGCAGCATAACTAAGATCGATACAGAACCTATTGATCTTCAACTCAAAAAAACTGAAGATTTTTATAGTAAACAAATCAAAGAACTGCAAATAGACCCTAACGCTAACAAAGAAAAGATCTATCAACTCAAACTCACTCGCAACCAAGCCTTAGGTAAACTTGACTCACAAAAATACCATCCCCTACCTCCAAGCTTGGCACGCAAACACTTTTTGGGGACAGATAGTACTGGCCGAGATATTCTCGCACAACTAAGCTACGGTTACCGCATTGCTATTGCTTTTGCCATCATACTCCTCATCATTAACTATATCATTGGCATTGCTATAGGCTGCGCCATGGGTTATCTAGGTTCTTGGTATGACTTACTCATGCAAAGAGTGATTGAAGTACTTTCCAATATCCCTTTCCTTTACATCATCATTATTATTGCGGCCATCTTACGTAGTCATGGCTTCACGATGGGCTTTTGGGCACTAGTTGGGATCTATGTATCACTTGGTTGGATGGGCATGACTTGGTATATGCGAACCGCAACTCTAAAGGAAAAATCACGTGAATATGTTTTAGCCGCTCGTGCTGCCGGAGCTTCAGATACACGCATTGTCTTTAAACACATCCTTCCGAACGTCGTTTCACTCCTGGTCACCTTTGCCCCCTTTTCAATATCAGGCTCCATCATCGGTTTAACCTCACTCGACTTCCTGGGTTATGGCCTACCAAAAGATTACCCCAGTTGGGGCTCGCTCATAAAACTCGGCACAGATAATATTCAAGCACCATGGATTATCACTTCTATTGTCTGTGCCATGGTACTCGTTTTATTTTTAATTAACGCGGTAGGCGAAGGTATTCGCCAAGCTTTTGACCCAAAAAAGATTTCACACTTCGAATGAAAAAATATTTAACAGTCGTGGGCTTTCTATTTTTCGCCTCAATCTTAACGATCATCCTCCTAGCTGCTCGTAAAAACACCTTTTTGCGTGAAACACGAGAAAATATCTCCATTGCTGATATTAAAAGACCTAAACCTTTCCCCATTTGTGATGAACAATGGCCCACTGATTTAGTGTGGCACAACGGCATGGATCAAGACATCTTCTCAGACCCTAAGGCCACGAAAGGTGGTACTTGGAATACATCCCTCACTTCATTTCCACCAAATTTCAGGCAAGTAGGCCCTGACTCAAACTCCGGCTTTAGAGGTGCTATGGACGATAATGACCTAGGTCTAGTGGACGTACACCCTGTGACTCAAAAACTCATACCAGCACTAGCGAAAGAATGGGCCATTAGTAAAGACCGCACGATAGTCTATTTCAAAATTGATCCTGATGCTAAATGGGATGATGGCATGCCCGTAATAGCAGACGATTTCATCTTCCGCTTAAAGGCTATGAGATCTCCAGGGATTGTCGCTCCCTGGTACAATCAATATTACTCCACTATGGTGTCTGATATACTAAAATTTGATAAACACAAAATTGCCGTCAAACTGCCCTCTCCTATGGCTGACACTGTGCTAAAAGCTGCCATGCGTCCCCTTCCTTATCACTATTATGGTGAACTTCGCGAAATACGCAAGAAATACCCCCTAAGCCGAGCTATCTCATATTTAAAAAGGGATAACAAAGAGGTCCCGCCGAACATATTAAAAATCAAAGATGAGTACGAAAGCTCAGTAACCTCAGCTAAAGAAGGCGAAAAAACACCTAAAGAACCCTCTGTTGAAATCACAGTAGAAGACGTCGAGGCAAACTGGGTCAAAAACCACAACTGGAAAATCCAACCTCGAACTGGTCCCTATAACATCAGTTCTTTTATCAAAGGTAAAGAAGTCACTTTTGAGCGCAACAAAAACTGGTGGGCTAAAGATAAGAAATACTACAAAAACCGCTATAATGTCGATCAAATTCGCTATACCGTGATACGTGACACTAACTTAGCTTTTGAAAAATTTAAACTGGGCCAACTCGATCAATTTGCCCTTCTCCTCCCCAACTACTGGCACTCAAAAGCCAAATACCTGGATCCTGTCGACCGTGGCTACATGCAAAAACTCTGGTTTTACACTCAAAAACCCGAAGGGTCATCACAAATAAGCTTTAACCTCGATCACCCTCGACTCAAAGACAAAAACCTTCGCTTGGGGATTATTTATGCACTCAACATTCAAAACATGTTGGATACCGTTTTGTATGGAGATTATGAACGTTCAGAGACTTTTCATGAAGGCTACGGCGAATACTCTCACCCTACATTAAAAGCTCGACGTTTTAACCCTCAAAAAGCTATTGAATACTTTAACAAAGCCGGCTATACAAAAATCGCTAGAGATGGTGTAAGAATAAATGATAAAGGCGAAATATTGAGTTTCAAAATCTTGTATGCAGCCCCTTTTCATACGCAGCGAATTTTAGCTTTGCAAAATGAAGCTAAAAAACTCGGTCTTCATTTAGAACTTGATAATTTTGACACTACTGCCGTCTTTAAAGCCATGCTAAACAAAGAACATGAAATTGCCTGGCATGGCTGGGGTGCCGGTTTACGTCCACAATACAGAGGGCAATTCCACCAAAGTTTTGCTCATAAAAAACAAAACAATAACTTATCGAACTTAGACGATGACGAAGTCAGTCAGATGATTGATGAATATCGTTTTGCCCTCGACACTCCCACTCGTGTCGAATTAGCCCACAAGATCGAAGAACGTTTATTCGAATTGGCTCCTGCTGTTCCTACTTATAAAGTTCCTTACTTCCGCCAAGGTCTATGGCGCTGGGTCAAATACCCACCTTTTATAGCCACTCCTAGTAATGACATGATCATGGACGCCTACGGTCTCTTTTGGATTGATGTAGAGCTCCAAAAAGAAATCCGAGCAAAAATGACAAAGAAAGAAATCATTTACGACATCCCACCCCTCATCAAAAACACTCGTTATAAAGGGGCTCCCTAATGCTACAGGTAAAAAATTTGAGTACCACATTTGCCTTGGAAAATGAAACTGTTTGCGCCGTCGACAAACTTTCTTTTGATTTACCACAAGGAAAAACTCTTGGCATCGTTGGTGAATCTGGCTCGGGAAAAAGCGTGAGTGCCTTATCAATTCTTAGACTTCTCCCCAGACCCATGGGACAATCTACTGGTGAGGTTCTTGTGGATGGTAAAAATATCCTCGACATGAACCCAGAGGAAATGTTAAAAATCCGTGGCAATAAAATCTCAATGATTTTCCAAGAGCCCATGACGGCACTTAATCCTGTTCACTCCGTTGGAAAGCAACTTATGGAGACCTTTTTCCTTCATTTCCCAGAAATAACAAAAGCTGATGCTTGGAATCGCTCTTTAGAAATGCTCACAAAGGTGGGCATACCTGCTCCCGATAAGCGCATGCATGAGTACCCCCACCAACTCTCGGGTGGCATGCGCCAACGTGTGATGATTGCTATTGCCCTCTCTTGTGAACCCGACATACTGATTGCCGATGAACCGACAACCGCACTGGATGTGACTGTTCAAGCTCAAATCATCCAGCTCATGAAAGATCTCCAGAAAAAAAATAATATGTCCATAATCTTCATCACTCATGATCTTGGTGTTGTTGCGGAAAGTTGTGACGAAGTCTTAGTGATGTATGCGGGGCGAATGGTTGAGCAGGCTCCAGTTATTGAACTTTTTGAAAAACCTTCCCATCCTTATACCAAAGCGCTTATGGCTTCTCTACCCCAATTGAGTCAACAAAGAAAAACGCAACTTCAAACTATCTCAGGGCTTGTACCTTCCCTCAAAGAACTTAAAGATGGCTGTCGCTTTGGGCCACGATCAGGCTTCCCTCATGATGAAGAAAGTTTAACAAAACGACCTGAAATCCAACAAATTACTGAATCACATCGCATTGAGTGGTGCCCCATTTGCCAAAAAGCTCTTCAGGAGACTTCCTTATGCTAAATGTACAAAATTTAAAAATGCATTTCCCTGTTTTCGGAGGACTCTTACGTCGTCAAGTTGCTAAAGTTTTTGCTGTTGATGATGTAAGCCTAAAAGTCGAACCTGGAGAAACTTTGGGTTTAGTGGGAGAGTCTGGATGCGGCAAAAGCACTCTTGGACGAGCTATTTTACAGCTTTATAAGCCCACCGGAGGATCTGTTCAGTTCCTTGGAAAAGAACTCACTGAGCTAAGTAAGAGCCAAATGCGTGATGCCCGTAAGGATATTCAAGTTATCCTACAAGACCCTGGAGAATCACTCAACTCCCGACACACTGTAGGTCGTATCATTGAGGAACCACTAGAAATCCACGGCATTGGAAAAACCGCAAAAGATAGAAAAGAACGTGCTATTGAGCTTTTAAAGAAAGTTGGTTTACAGGAGGATTCTTATAATCGTTACCCCCATGAATTCTCTGGTGGCCAACGCCAAAGAATTAGTATTGCCCGTGCCATTGCCCTTGAGCCAAAACTCATTATTTGTGATGAAGCCGTCTCTGCTTTAGACGTATCTATTCAATCTCAGATCTTAAACCTGCTTATGGATCTCCAAAAAGAAATGAATTTAGCTTATATCTTCATTTCTCATGACCTCTCAGTTGTACGCCATGTCTCAGATCGCATTGCGGTCATGTACTTAGGAAAAATTGTCGAAATTACTGATACTGACACACTTTATTCTGATGCTCTCCACCCCTATACTCAAGCACTCATGTCGGCGATCCCCATGCCGGATCCCCGCAGAAAAAAAGACGGCTCAAATACTTGAGGGTGACGTTCCTTCACCGCTCAAACCTCCTCAAGGCTGTCACTTCCATACGCGCTGTCCGCAGGCCATGGACAAATGCAAGAGCCAAGTGCCCATATTAAAAAGCTACTCCAGTAATGAGAACGAACATTTAGTCTCTTGTCACCTTTTGGAAGATAAATAGAAACTTAAGTTAATAGGCGAAGTAATTCATCAGCTGACATTTTTGCTGATGAACTCTGTGTTCCCAGCATAAAGTCCGCCAACTCACGTTTTGTTTCATGAAGCTTTAGAATTTTCTCTTCGATTGTACCCTCACTAATCAAACGATACACTGTCACCGCCTTTTCTTGACCAATCCTATGTGCTCGGTCAGTTGCCTGATCTTCAACCGCTGGATTCCACCAAGGATCTAAATGAATAACATAATTTGCAGCCGTTAAATTAAGTCCAAACCCACCCGCCTTAAGACTAATTAGAAACACGGAACTCTGCCCCTCTTGGAATTTTTTAACAAGCTGCGGACGTTTTTTCGCTGGTGTACTACCATCCAAGCGTAAAAAATCTACATCTTCTTCACACAAGGCTTTTTCAACAAGATCTAGAAAGCTCGTGAATTGAGAAAAAACTAAAGCCCTATGCCCTGCTTCTTTGAGTTCTTTTACCAGTTCAATAAAACGTTGTAATTTCGCACTCTGATCACTGAATTGTTTATCGAGTAATGAAGGGCTACAAGCCGCCTGACGCAAACGAGTAATTTCCTCTAAAATGAAGAACTTATCTTTGCGATCACCGCGCTTCCCTAAGCGCTCTGATGCGCATGCACGCAGGCCATTATAGACTCCTCGTTCTTCGGCACTTAGCGGGATTCGCAAATTAATTTCAGTGCGTTCAGGTAAATCTTTTAAGACATCTTTCTTGAGGCGTCGTAGAATGAATGGCTGAACGCGTCTTCGTAATCGCTCCCCTAAGCCATTCATGGCCTGGCTCACACCTCCAGAATTAATTTCTTTGCCAAAGGAACTTTGACTCCCCAAATATCCTGGATTCAAAAAATCAAATAAGGCCCAGATTTCTCCTGGATGATTCTCCACAGGGGTTCCTGTAGTTGCAATCTTAAATTTCGCGTGTAAAAGTCGCGCCGCTTTTGAACGTCCACTCTGGGGGTTTTTAATTGCTTGAGCTTCATCTAAGACAACGCCATTCCACTGAACTCGCGAAAGCGATTCTACATCGCGCTGTAACATTGTATAAGAACAGATGAGCAAATCAAATTCAGACAAGTTATCTATTGCGGAGTCCGTAAATGACGAATCGTAAATTTTGACTTTGAGATTAGGCGAAAAACGATTCACTTCTTCTTGCCAATTACCACAAACCGAGGTCGGTGCTACAACTAAACTAGCTCCCAAGTGAGCTCGTGCCGAGAGCACTGCTAAGGCCTGCACTGTTTTCCCCAAGCCCATATCATCTGCCAAGCAGGCTCCAGCACCCCATTCTGCCATACGACTCAACCATTGGAAACCCTCTTCCTGATAAGTCCGTAGATCAGCTTTAAAATCTTTCGGAATAATGAAACGACGATTGAAGACATTTCTCAATTTACTCACATCGGCATCCCAATTTTTGGGTAATACTTTATCTTCCACATTCGCCAAAGCGCGCGCCATCTCACTCTGCCTTAACTTAGGGAAGCCTAAGGCACCTTCATACTCCCCTAAATTGGCCTGCATAATCTGTATTTGCTCCTTAAGTTGAAGACTCAACTTAATAAAGCGATCATCACTGAGCTTCACATAGGAACCATCTTGAGATAAGTTTTTAAATAATTCCGCAAAATGCAGTGCGTCACCATCAAATTCAGCATTCCCATGGAGGCTAAACCAATCGGCATCTTTTTCTATCTTCACATTGAGCTGACCTTTAGCCGCTTTGATTGACCATGCTTTCTTGGGCCAGAAAATATCAATTTCGTTCTCGTGAAGAGCCATTAAAAAGTCTAGCGCCAGCTGTTGTTCATAAAGCGATAAAAAACCATCCTCTTCCATGTGTGGAAGATCATCAACTAAACTTAGAATTTTTTGCAGTTTACGCTTCTCTTCATCTATATCACGCAGGCATTGCTTTCCATCTTTCCAGATAACCACAGGACCTTCACCCGGAACAAACTCCGGAGTTCCTGATCCAAACACAGGCACACGTAAACGGAAGTTCACCCCTTCATCTTCATCCATGGGCTCGGCAATGACGCGAATATCGCTAAATGATTCATTTAATTGCGCTTTAGAATTTTCTTCATCTCGCCAATTACTCATAACTGGCATTTGCTGACTGACTTGCGGAATCAAATTTCTTAAACGCTCATTTTGAGTTTTAGGAACCCTTAAGCCTTCTACTCCCAATTGCTGCTGAATCTCTTCAAAACATTCAGGGAAGCGATAGTACTTATATTTGTAGGGACCGGCACGTTTAATAATGACGTTTCTTTTGTATTCATCGGGAAGATCTAAAATGAAAAAATTATCACTCTCATCTAAGCATATTCCGCCTTCTTCTATCTCGATAGAAATCGACTGATCTAAGTCATAGGCATCAAATAATAAGGGATGCTGAGCAGCTAATTCAAGGACATCATTACCTGTCCATTCAATGTAGTTTCCACTCTGATAAACGATCCTCGATAAAATCTGCTTATCTAATTCACTCAAGTACGTTTTGTGTTGAAGCTTATCAAAGCTAATTTGTTTACCTTTTAACCAAGCTGATTTACCGTGCTTTTGCTCATAGGGCCTTAGGTCCCAGCCCGCTTCATTAAGAGTAAATCTCCAAATCACGCGATACTGTTCCAAGGGAGAAAAAAGTTTTTCCATAAACTCCAAGCCCGTCTCCCATTCCTCCTTCACTTCAATGAAAGAACTAAAACTAGGAAAGCTCAAGCATTCATTTAAGGTCTGTAATTGTACGGGATTTTTATCACTCCCTGCCAACTTTAAAAGAGACAGCCACTCCCTGTAAAGAAGCTGATCCTCACTATCTTGTTCGGCAATGTAGCCACACTCCTTCAACTCCGATTCACTAAGTTTACGTTTCTCCATAAAGAGTCGCAAAGCTTTATAAAAACTGATTTCACTACCGTGTAGAGTAAGCTCTCGCATCGGTGGTAGCTGCCCTGTTTCACGGTATTCATTTATATGCAACAAAGCTTGCTTATGAGAATTCTGTAATTGTCGCCCTTCCAAAATTTTGCGATCTCCGCGCAAACCACTCAGAGCTAAACACCGCAAATAGATCTCATCAAGTTCATTGGGAAACTGCGTCCACTTATCTAATTTTAATTTTGCCAAGCGCGTAAGAGCTCTTGAGGCTTCTCGATAATTTCCTCGAAAAAATTGGTCGATAGCTTCGACTAAATCTTTGGCTAAAGTTTCCTCCCAATTTCGAGAAAGGATTTTTAATCTGAAAAAATCTTTTTCTTTAAGTGCTTTGGCTAATTGATTGAACTTAGATATAAAGGGGGACTGCTCCACCCACTGACTAAATTCTTCCTCATACTCTCGTGCCATTGGTCCCGTCAAAAAATCATCCACCAAGAGTTCATACCAAAAATCTTTGAGTAATTCGGGATTAATTTTCGATGTATAGGCAAAGCCTTCACACTGTGGTTTAATGAGTGTCTTAGCATAAAAATTTACATTTTTTTTGATGCTCGATGGATCCTGCCCAGATAAATAGAAATAACGTAAGTAAATCCTTTTTTCTGCTAAATCCCAAATTCTCACTTCCGATAATTGCGGTGCAATAAACTTTAAATAAAAATGATCTAAGTCTCCATCATCTACCATTTCCATCAGCACTTCTGTTTGAAACAAACTTGAGTACTTGTTCGAAAAAGAAAAGACATCAATATCGAATTCTCGTAAGCTTCGTATCTCATCTTTAATACTATCTGTACTAAGAGCTACGCCCTCGTCAATTTGCGCATCCCGCAAAACTTTTGTGACTTGGAAGGGGGAAAAGTATTGTGGACACAAGGCAAAGATCTTGATAATGTATATTTGAATTTCACTAAGTTGTGTTTTATACAATAACCACTTTTCACCTAGTGACTTCATTTTTCTTCTGTACGTAACTTAGTCAAATGATCAACTATTGCGTCGTGGACTTGCCTTAAATGCCCCATCATCGCCACTGTAATTGTCAGATAGCGCTTATGAACTCTGCCCAAGTCTTCAATTAAACCTAGGGCCGCATTCAGATTTTTTAGGGCCCGTTTACCTGCTGAGATAAAAGACGCCGGCAAATCGTACTGACCATCCGCTAATGAACCTTGATAATAAGCTAATGCTCGACCTAAGTGAAAAATTATTTTTACACCATAGGGGCGATCTTCTTCTGTAAGTAAGGTTGAAAAAATATTACACCAACCAATAGAAACCTGCCTAAGTAAGAGATAAGATTTATCGCGCTCATAAAAGTAAGCTGGAGTATTCATTTCTATCGGATCAAAGGGCTCACTCTCAATTTCAAAATCGAAATCATCTTCATCCATACCCGGTAATTGAAACTCCTGCAGCTGTTCCATAATGTGTTCATCAGCTCCAGAGACTTCCCCAAAATCACTGAATAATTCCATGTATTTATGGGCATAAAGATCCGATTGGCGCATAACATGCTCCCAATCATATTCATCCCATTGATCGTTTGGCTCCATTTTATCCATTTATTTGGTCCTTTCAAAAAATGAAAAGCTTGTGGGATTACAGTGTTTAACTTTCAATCTCTTCCAACTCTCTGAACTGAGCTGACTCCGAGTTAAATGTTCTAAAATAACAAACAGATTATCAGTACCTGCTTTCAAAAGTTCTTCACTTGATAATAACTCGCGCGCCAGTTCACTATCCTCCCCATAAGGAGGGTCAGAAATGAGCACATCAAGCTCAGTGTTAATTTGACTTAGTGCTTGACGCCAATCTTGGCAAATAAATTCAACGTCGCCACATGTCCCTGCCATAGATTTCTTAACTTTTTCGTAGTTACTTTTAATAATCTTCATTGTCTGAAAATCATTTTCAATAAAATAAACTTTACTTGCTCCTCGGGACAAAGCTTCTAAACCTAGCGCACCTGAACCGGCAAACACATCGGCTACCACATCACCTTCCAAGTTGCCTATCATATTAAATAAAGTCTCCTTTAAGCGATCCGTCGTTGGTCGTGTCACCGGGTTATCTCCGGCTTCCAACTTAATACCGCGGGCACCACCACCAATAATACGCATTAAATTCTCGTCCTATCAGTTACATGATTAAGGTCATTGCATTGAGGGCAACGTGACATCGTTTCATAACGTGAAATTAAGTAAATGTGTGAACAGTTTTTACAACGACACAAACGTTCCATCGAGAGGTCTGACTTGGGTTTAGCTCTTTTTAATTCATTATATAACCACAGTCCAGCCAAAAGTGCTAAAATTAGCACACAGTATATAAGTAGGATGTCTTCGGCATTTATCTGAAACATGGCTCTCTCTCTAAAATTCCTGCAATATGCCTTCAGTTTAAACTCTGACAAGTAAGCCTCAATAATGTTAAGCCATATATCTTTCCTAGTAATTATAATATCTACATAAAATAGTAATCGAATTTATTGAATTACACCTGCAGTGTTAATAAACGATAAAATCCTTCACCCTTAATACATCATTCCTAAGGAAAACTTGATTTTTGGGTTAATTACGCTAAACTCAACCTTAACATGGAGTTTACATTTTAAGGATCTCAGCAAGAAAAAAGAGTGGGAAACTACCAAAAACGTAACTTTATTGTACTTTTTTACAAAAAATACCCAAATAGCAATTGACGTATGTATAATTTAATTTAAAATAATGCAACCCTAAACAAACAACACTAAAGGAATAAACGCAATGACTAAAAAATTAGTATTCGCACTCCTTACAGCAGGTTCTTTTTCTGCTGTAGCTCAAGAAGAAGCTCCTGCAGCAACTTCATCTGAATCAAACCTCAGCCTAGATGCATCAATCGGTTACACAAGCCGTTATGTATGGCGTGGTATTACTTTTGCTAACGAGTCTGCTCAAGGTGATATCTCAGCAACTTACGATGCTGGTGATCTTGGTTCATTTAATGTGGGTGTATGGGGTCAACTTGACCTTACTGATGACTATGATGAAGAATTCAACTTCACTGAAGTCGATATTTATGCTGGTTGGGAAAAATCTTTCGATATCATCACTCTTGGTGCTGGTGTAATTAACTACCAATTCCCTAGTATGAACGGCGATGCTGATACAACTGAAATCTACGGTTCTGTTGGTCTTGACGTGATCCTCGCTCCTTCAGTAACAGTATATTACGACGTTGACGCAGCAGAAGGCGATGCTTTCTACGTAAGTACTTCAATTGGCCACGATTTTGATCTTGGATTTTCTACTCTTTCACTTGGCGGTGCGATTGGTTGGGTAAACAGTGATGGCGGCGAGTGGCTTTACGGCTCTGGCGATGGCTTCACAGATGTTGCTGCAACAGCTTCACTCAACTTTGATTTAACTGAAAGTCTAAGCATCTCACCTTTCGTATCTTACACAGCTCTTATCGAAGACGCTAAAGATGCGAACGGTAATGACAACGAAGAGATCTTCGGTGGCATTAACTTAAGCTTCTCTTTCTAATTTAGAAAGAATTTAGTTTATTAAAAAAGGCGGTCGTTGACCGCCTTTTTTATTGCCTACATGAGAAAGAACACATTCACCAATGTATTCTTTCCTAAAGAAAAATTTAATTAACTTCTTTTAAAACCTTAAGAAGAAATTCGACTACTGCTGAATTGGGAACCGCAAAGTTGAGACTATTTGTGGAAGGTATCTGAGCTGTATTCACCCCTACCCACCCTCGTCGCACAGAAACTAAAGGCCCACCTGAAGAACCAGGATTGATGGCCGCATCAGTTTGTAAATAGCCTACATTTATAGTGGATTCATTTTGGAACTTAGATAAGTCTCGATGCTGCTGAGAAACGATCCCCATAGTGACTGAATGACCAAAACCATAAGGGTTGCCTATAGCAACTACTACTTCACCCTCGAGGTCATTATTAATTGTGCACATTTTTAAATATGGAAAACCTTGTTTTAGGTTTTTGATCTTCAACAAAGCTAAATCTTTACCCGGCTCTTCTGCTAAAACTTCCAACTCATACACTTTACCTGTATAATCAACCGCAGATATAACTTCCCCATTTCGAACCACATGTTCATTAGAAATAATATAGCCATCTGGATGAATACAAAAACCAGAACCTAAGCTCTGGCCTTTCATAGCAACTTTCATCTTAGGCCCAGGCAGGAAAGATGGTAGCAAATGAATATTCTTTTTAGTCCTACCACTTATAAATAAGTTTAGAACAGCTTTTTTTGATTGACTCGAGATGCGTGAAACATCATCGAGCATTAGGTCTTCCTTGAATCCATCCTGGACTTTGAGTAAATGCTGGAGTTTTTTCCCTTTTAAATCATTTGATCTCACACTCAAAATCACCCCTTCTTGAACGGGTGCTTCATATTCACTTACACATGAACTAACTGTAAGTAGCATACTTCCAAGAAAAAAACTCTTCCACAAATTATTAATGTTCATCTCCTATTAATTTTATAGAATAAAGCCCCTAGCTAAGAGTCTGTAAATCAAAACATCAATATTTTTACTACTTAACTTCAATCAAGCCGCGTTTTTTTGCCTGTGAAGGTACACTTTCTACTTTTATGAGTTGCGGATTACGCAAGGTAAAATCGCCTTGATACTCTCCCAGGAGAATTTTCATATACGTCCCTAATGAACTCGTTTTTTCTTTCACAGTAAAATAACATAAATGCGTTTTCCACTCAGATGAAAACTCTGAAGTAGGAGCCATTAGACCTAAATTCTGGCCCTTATCTTCATCTTTTGAACGACCCTTGGTCTTCTTCTTTGTTTTCTTTTTAGAAAATAGATCGCCATATGTCCCATAAGCATAAGTCACTGCTCCTTGACCATCTGCTTTAACCTCTGCTGAAAATATGTAACTTTCCCCTTCGTCGAGTTCCACTGCATGATAAAATGCTAAATATGTCTTCGAAGATGATGATGGAGTATGAAATGAAAACACCCCTTTTTTATATTGTTCTTTTATACTTTTGTATTCTTTTGATTTTCTTAGATGCCAATTATTCTCAGCCTTTTTGAAACTCGGGTCGGAGATAAGATTCTCATCCTTCGCTTGTAAAGAAAACATTAACAAAACAATCATCAAAGCAAATATCTTTTTCATAAACCAATCTATCCTTTATTTTAATTATAAGATAATAGCACTACGTCACACAAACCACATATCTAACAAAGCACAAGAACATTACTCTCACCCCATACGGTCATATTGAATTTTTTTCTCCTATGGGCCTTTCTACAACTATTAAAAGAAAATATTAAGGTATTTCACACAGAAAATTAACAAAAACAACTTTTTTATACAAGTCATTATATTATATTATCGAGACTAAATCTTAAATGGGAAGTTGTATTACCATGTCTAATCGCACGTATAAATGCCATAACTGTGGTCGTAGCAATAACTACTTCCAAAAATACTGTAATGCCTGCGAAATGCCTGCTGCGGTAGCCAGCTTAAGATCTACAGGCAAATCAAATCTTCCCATTAATTTGCTACTCCCGCTTTTACCATCTAAACAATCTATTGGTTCAAATATTCATTCAGATATTCTATTACCTTCATTGAATGTCCCTGAATATTGCTGTGATCTGAACTATGCAGATGGATTGTTTTATTTCTATTCAACTACGGCAAACACAGCAATCAGTTTCAACTCTAAAAAAGTAAATAATGACAAAAAATACGCACTGGAACATGGCTGTATTATCAATTTTTCTGATGAAGAGTTCGAGTTAATCTACTTCAACAAGTACAACCGCAGCCCCAAACTACAAAAGCCACATTTATTAAATATGGCTCGTCAGGCAGTAAGCACTTCCGTGAGCCGACAACTGCTAAGTATAGCTTTTAAAAATAAACTCTTTGAATGCCATACTATTGCAGATGTTTTTTCACTTACTTTAGATACTGCTTTATTAATGACCGGCCTTGAACGCGCCTATGGATTTATTAACACCGCAAATGAAAGTGAGGAGATTAAGCTTAATGAAATCCTCGCGAAAAATAGTGATTTCATTACTCTTAAAGAGAATCATTTCACCATTTCTCAATCAATTATTAATAGCGCAATCAAAAGTCACGATTCAATTTACATAAGCAATTCTGACATCATAAAGCAAAAATCAGCTTCAATGTACGACTTTGATATAAAAACCATTATCTGCCTACCTCTAAGTATTCGAGATAATTCTTCTCGTGAACACTTACTCGGTATACTTTATTTGGATAAACAATATGCATCTCACCACCTTCCTAAAAAGCTCACTAACAACTTAAAAATCATTGCCTCTATGGCAACAAAAAGCATCTATCAATTATCTAACACCAAGAGTACTTGCCCTCCAGATCTACACGATAAATTACAATATATAAAAACTGAAATAGGCAATCTAAAGTCACATTTACAAACGAGCTCTGCACTTATCAATAAATATCAACACGGCAACCCAAGCGCTATAAAAACTCGACTTCGCGAGTGCCGCAAAGATTTACATCGCTTATCAAAAATAATTTCTGGTTCCTCCGAAGTACCAAGCATTCAAAAGCTATAGGCTTAAACTAGCCATTTACGAACTTTATGATATAATTCATTAAGTACAGGAAGAACCCATGAAGTATACATTACAGTTTAGTTTATCTAAGAAAAGCATCACATACGACCCAAATCGCAATAGTTTTTTCTCTATTCTCGATTTGGCAGATAAAGCTGGTGTCGATATTCGTAGAGGTTGTAGAAGTGGACACTGTGGCACATGTGCGGTCCCATTACTCAAAGGAAAAGTTGAGCACATTTTTGGAGATCATATAGACAATGATTCACCCTCATCCATCCTTACTTGTTCATTTAAAGCAAAATCAGATTTAATCATCGAGGCCTAATGGAAAATCGACGTAGTTTATTTAGAGGTTTCAAGAACTTTGGTTCGCTCATGCGTGATGTTGTGCATGAACATAAAGAGCTAAAAAAGGAACTTAATAAAAACCCTAACTCTCCAGCTGAGTTCTTTCGCCCCCCTGGAGCACTACCGGAAGTTCAATTCCTCGACAAATGTACTCAATGCAACGACTGCATGGAAGCCTGTACTCCTGGCGCTATATATAAGCATTTTGACCCCAATTCAAAAGCTAACCTCACTCCAATTATTGCTCAAGACGTGATTCCTTGCGAACTCTGCGAAGACACCCCTTGCGTTACTGCCTGTGAAGTAGATGCTTTAGTTTTAAAGGAAGATGAAAAGCCGATAATTGGCAAGGCTCAAATTTATATTGATAATTGCTACACCTGGAATGGTATTGATCCCGAGTGCTCTGCTTGCGCGGATGCCTGCCCACTCCCTGAGAAAGCCATAAAAGCTGATTCTCAAGGTCGAATGAGAGTTAATAACTCACTCTGTAATGGTTGCACTCTTTGCACTCACGTTTGCCCCGAGTTTCACAATGCCATAAAAGTTGTACCCCTCACTGAAGAACGAACAACTCCGCAATAGCCTTAGCCGTCAAACTGAATCCCAAAGTCATTACAGACATCTTTAAAATCATCATGTAAAGGTGCTGTAAAGGTCATAATTTCCTGAGTTCCGGGGTGAATAATTCGCGTTCTCCATGCGTGAAGAATATGACGATCTGGTGATTCTTTCTCATCCAAGCGTCTAACCCCGTAGAGTTTATCGCCTACAACTGGGTGATTAATACCAGCCATGTGCACACGAATTTGGTGAGTACGACCAGTATCGATTTTCAATTTAACTAAAGTTGCTCCATTATTATCAGCTAGAACTTTATAATGAGAAATAGCTTCTTTACCACGATTGGGATCATTGGTGTTTTCCATCTTCTGCCTATTAGATCGCGAACGTCCAATATTCGTTGTAATGGTATCACGTCCAACTCGAATAGTTCCTCGGCAAAGAGCAACGTAATATTTCTCCACATCACGACGAGCAAAAGAACGGCTCAATTTATCTAGATTCTTTGCACTTTTCGCAACAATAATGACACCAGATGTTTCTTTGTCTAAACGGTGTACAATACCAGGACGACCATTGCCTTCATCCATCGAACTAAAAGTTTTTAGATCACGCCCCATCAAGGCATTCACTAGAGTTCCGGTATAATTACCTGCTCCAGGGTGAACAACCATACCTGCAGGTTTATTCACTACTAAGATATCGTCATCTTCATAAATAATATCCAGCTCAATGTCTTCAGGTAAAAGGTTGCTACCATCTTCGACTTCAGGCATCTTATAATGAATCAAATCACCTTCAATCACATTCTCTGACATGCGAGCATTAATCTTGGCACCGGAACGAATGAGTTCAAAATCACCGTCCTTTAAACTTTTCTGCAAAAAGGTACGAGAGTGATCTGGCAACTGTTCAGATACATAACGATCTAAACGCTGACATTCTGCAAATTCATCCACTAACCACGCGTGAGTAAAACCTTCTGGAACTTCCATAAACTATTCCTTATTCAATTGGGGAAAGTCAAATTCCCGATTTCGGCGACACAATGTAATGATCGCAATTCCAAGTGACAATGTTCCTAAAGCAATATATTGAGCTAATGATAAACCCCCAGTCAAATCCTGATCATCGCGAAGGAACTCTACTATAAAACGCCACAAACTATATACACAAAAATAGAGGCCAAATATCATACCTGGCTTAGCTAGTTTCTTACTTAAATAACACAATAAAAGACAGATACCTAATAGCGCAAAAACAGAATATAAGGGCGCTGGGTGCACTGCGGCAGACAACTCCGCCTGTTGATCAATCAAACCACGCTTCAGGTGATCTGACCATGGGAAACTCCCTTTCGGATATTGAACAGCTAATGCGTGAATATCGCATTGTCCACCATAGCAACACCCATTCAAAAAGCAGCCGATTCGCCCAAAAGCATGCGCCAAAGCAATACATGGTGCGGCAATATCTAAAGCGGTTAGGAAATTAATTTTATTGCGTTTACACACGAAATAAGCAACAATTAAACCACCTATTAAGCCCCCCTGAAAAACTAAGCCACCTTCGTGAAAAGCAAAGATTTTTGAAAATGGCCGGTTGGCAAAGTTCTCATCCCAATACCTTATAACAAATAGAGCTCGCGCTCCAATGATCGCTCCAATCATGGAATAAAATAAGGACGTTTCCATCTTGTCCGGATCTTGACCATATATCTTGGACCTCTTTTTCAGAAGGAATAGCGCCGCCAGGAAACCACTGGCCGCCATCACCTGAAACCAACGCAAAGTTATGTGCGTGCCAAATAGGTCAAATTCTAAAAAAATTTCTTTCATAAATATCTTCTAATATTTTTTGTTTTGTGATTTTAGTCGGATTAGTAAGTAATTCCACAGAAATCGGATACTTTAAGTAGAGTTATTTGGCTATATAACTCAGCTAGTTACTTGAATTCAAACTAAAACCAAGCGGATTAAACAAAGCTTTCCAATCAAAAAACTACGATTATGAATAAAAAAAGTTACACTTCATACATACTGATTTCGATTGTTATTTCTCTGGCCTTTCACGCTATTCTTGCCTTAATTTTCTCTACTCAACTAAAAAATGTCCTTAATACATTAAAAACTGATACCAAACGCCCCCTTCCCAAAGAGCAATTCAAAAGCCCTGCTCCCCGCGTTGAAAAATGGCAACCCAAACCCAAACGCGATCTAGATGCGGAGCTTAAAAATGCTTTGCGTCCTTCATTCACTCCCGCTAAAATCAATCTAGAAGACCTGAAAATCAAAGCCGATATCGCACCAAAAGTCGATTCATCTGCCTTGGCTAAACTACAGATGAAACAGAGCTCACAAATTCCTGGCCAATCTCTCTCCACGCAACTCCCCCCACAAATTTACGAAATCAAACCCGAACTCAGTGATCAACACCTTTCCGAGGCTAACAAGAGCCTAATCGACAAACGCGTCAAAGATTCAATTGATATCGGCAACCAAGCCCTTTCCTTCAGAGCAAATGATGGTTCAAGTATTTCTGGTTCCTCTCTTGGAGGTCCCGTAGCACCTTCGATAACATTACCCGTCAATAGTATTCGTCCCACAATTAGCTTGACTCCTCCTAGTGACCCTCGCAACCAAAACTCACTTAGCTTAATCAACAAGCCAAGCCTACCACAAATTTCTGTCGAAGAGAACAATCAAGGCCAACTCGATGACGTTCTTAAAATCACTCCTCAGATTTACCTCGACCCCAGAGATCAACAGGGCTATTTTCGAGTCGATATAACTTTAGACAAAAACTCAAAGCGCTTAATCTCTCAAGCCAAAGAAATCATGTTTATCCTCGATACTTCTACGAGTATCCGCTTCAATCAATTTACTAATTTCACTTATGCCATAAAAAAGGGAATCCAGAGCCTTTCACCACAAGACCGTTTTAACATTGTAACCTTCAATGTGAAAGACCGACGCTGCTTCCCCAATTATGCTCCTGCAAACGAAGAGAATATTGCCACCGCAATTGATTTTTTAAACAACACCAAACGCGGGGGTAAAACGGATGTTTACAAAAGCTTACGTCCTTATATCTCACAAAGAACTCAAAGTCAGTACCCCAGAATCATTTACCTCGCAAGTGATGGCAACACGACGACTCGCGGTGGCGTTGAAGGAGTGGAAATCATTAGTAAAATCACTCAAGACAACCAAGCAAGAACTTCAATTTTCTCCATCAGTAATGGCGAAGACACATCGCCATTCCTTTTAGATCTACTCACACTGCGCAATCGTGGCTTTAGTATCTTGCAAGAAGAACCCGATGGCTCAGGTCTAATGTTTGAAAACTTCATTAAAACCTATTCCGACACCGTCGTCAGCAAACTTCACTATCGTTTTTCTTCTCAAATTGATCATAAGGAGATCTTTCCACGTGAACTCCCTCACTTATACCGAGGCGGCACCCTCTCTATCTACGGCCAATATCAAAGCGGACAACAATCAACTCTTGTTCAAGTGAAAGGCATCGGCGCCAAAGGCCCTGAAGAAATCACTTTTAAAATAGATTTTAATAAATCCAGTAAGGGTGATGCTAGCTTAGCACAAAACTGGGCTCATCACAAAATCTTATATCTTCTTGGTCAGTTAACCGACACGCCCGAAGACAAAGACATTAAGACTCAGCTTCGCAATTTGGTTAATAAATACAATATTCCGATTCCATACGAAATTGAATAAGCCAAGGCTTATCAATAAAACTTTATCGTAAGCAAGATAAAAATTAATATGAAAGCTCTACAAATTGGCCTCGCCGGCCTTGGTGTCATTATTGGTATTTTATTCATTGCGGCTTTAGTCGTTTTTGACCGCGGTCCGGAAACTTATGTCTACAAACAAAATCGCATCCCAAAAAGATTCATCCAGCAAATTATAGAACTCAAACTTATAGACGATTCTGAGCAGGTTAAATATTTTTACTCAGATGGTTTTATCAATATTGACGAAGGCATGTATTTCATCACCAACAAAAAAATTGTTTTATATTCAAAAGACTGGCATGAACCAGCTGAAAACATTTTATTTGATGATATAAATGAACTCATCGTCGAGTATAACAAAGCTTGGATGGATGACTCATGGGTCTACGTCAGTACAAATGACTTCGATTACGAATTCCCACTTTCTAGTGAGCGTAAGGGAGACAAGAGCTTCGTCAAATACTTACAATCTAAACTGAAGGAAGATGTGCCCGTAGAAATCATCCATCTATCCGATGAAGAAACAAATGAATAAAAAACCTTAAATTATTAAACCTAGCCAAAGAGCTGAAACAAATATGGACATCCCCAATTTAAAAGACAAAGTCATCTCGATCACCATCAAAGACGATAGCATTAATCATGACTTTATTGATCCCAAATTTACTGAAATTCACGGACGTATTTTCATTACTGGCACAGTACCAAAGGGACATGCCGACTCCTGCTGGACTGATAACTGTGAAGGCGGTGTGGCCTGGGATCGCGTCACTGATTACGTGATTTTTGATTCTGTCGAAAGCTATCAGTACGCCATCAAAAAATCTCATGAAAACGACAAAGATAATTAAATGAAAATCCTTACCACACTTCTCTACTTATCATTTACATTAATATTGATCAGCTGCGGGGAAAGACCCGCCGATATTTCTGACGCCAAAAGCTATAGAAACAAGAGCTTAAGCTTCAAGTACCCAGGAAATTGGACTGTCACTGGGGATAGCGATTTTGAAGACTTTCAAAACCTTTTTATAGAAACGAGTGCCGAAGGCATTGTGATTCTACAGGCTTACCCTTTAGAAAATGCCCAAAGTCATGAGGACTTTGCCAAAGCTTTCTCTGCCTCGACTATAGATTCCATGCCTATCGGAAACATAGTTGACTCGAAATTCGAAATCAATGAATCGACTTCTCCAAATAAGATAAATGAAACTTTCTCCATAGAGTTATTCAGCGAAAAAATTCCTCACATCAGAAAATATGTTATGAAAGACTTCCCTAAACAGCGATGCTTCCTCATTCTTCAAATCACAAGTAAAGATGAGGCCAAAGCCATCAAGGGCTTTGAGCTCATCCAGTCAAGCCTTAAATTTGTGAATTAAGATTTGAGTAAAAGAATATTGGCTTTTATCATCAGTCTTTGACAATTAAGTTGAACACCTACGATACGGCCGGCGATTAAGCTTCAAATAAGACCATTGATTCTAGGTTCGCCGTTCCTGCGAACATGTCAATTGGCTGAATGACTTTGGCTTTATAGCCTTGCTTTTGCCATTCTAAAATCTCTTTGGGAACCACGTCCGTACCACAAAAAATTTGCAAGACACGCTTGGGTTTTCTTTTTGCGATCTCCGCAATTACACCCGACTCACAACCCTGCCGAGGGGGATCTAATAAAAACAACTCGCTTTGTCTTGCTTCAGGAAATTTGTATTGCACTAAAGAGGCATCAATTTTTTCAGAGAAAAACTGCATGTGATTTTGAGTCTTGAGTCGTTTGGAAATCTCTTTTGCCGATTCGATGGCAGTAGAACTCAGTTCATAAGCAAAAACTTTTTTGCAAGCTTGCCCAAGAGTATGACTAAAGAGACCATAGCCACAATAAAGATCAAAGAGAACATCATCGCGATGGGGCTCCAACATTTTTTTAGCTAAGTCAATCATTTCAGGCACCATGGATTCATTGACCTGTGAAAATCCAATCGGGCTATAACGCATCAGCACCTCATCAACTTTGAGACCCAAAAGACGAGGACCAAAGAGATGTTTAATCTGCAATGATTTTACCGGGCGCTCAGCCTCGAGATAATAATCCGAACGAGAAGGATCAAAGTAAATCATCGCACCTTCAACAATATTTTCTTTCTTGAGGGCATTAACTAACACTTTTACCTTACGCATAACATCCGCATCCATTTTAAAAATATTCAAAATGAGAAACTGGCGCTCATAGCCCCCGCGTAAAATCAACCAATTTAACGCTCGCGCCAAAGAAAAGTAAGTACGTTTCGAAAGAGTTTTTTGTAGGAAATAATAAATCTCTTGATGCTTCTTAGGCTCTAAATCAGACTCTGTGCATACCCCTGCTTTAACTGGCTTAGAAAAGCCCAAACCAATTCCAGCGCCCTCTTGAAAGACTCGGCGCTTTGTTGTGGTGCGATAATATCTCGGCTTTGGCGAAGCCAAAACTTTCTCGGGAGCTTTTTTAACCCCCGATTTTGACAAAAATTGTGCAAAAGCCTTATCTTTTAAACTTAATTCTTGCTCGTACTCCATTTGCGCCAGTGGCTCAGGTGACTTATCATCCCAAGTAATGGCTGATAATTCTCTGACTTCGTGCTCAAAAGATAATGTTTTATAATTACGAGGTTTCGACATTTTGGCTCCGCTTAAATATTGCTGCACTCTAATCCCAAAAAATTTAATATCACTCAAAGCTCTAGACTTATTTGCGAATATCGCAAAGCTTCAAGCTGTGCGCAACAAAAGAAAGCCAATCATGCTTGATGATTGGCTTTACACTCGCTTATCAATTTTGAACTAAATCAAAGTCCATATTGAAAAGGCGAACTAGGAATATTTTGTGGTCCTACTCCTGCGGGTAAATAATAACCCATAGCTAAAACAAAAGCCAAAACCATAAATAAAATGATCATAGCATTCAGTGCTAAGAATTTACTATCATGCCACATCTCGTGACATTCTTGGGAAACTTCACTCATATTATGCGGAACAACGCAGTGAGTAATCCAGTCTTTTGTTGATGCATCCATCTTTGACTCCTTTTGTAAATAGTTACATACAATAAGGCAGGCTCAAAATCGTGGGTCTGTCTATTCTATACTTAATATATTACAAACTTTTCAGTTTCGTAAGTCCTCACTTAGCCTTTATACATGCTTCAACTACTTCTTAGCTTTGCGTTTCCCTCCGCCACCACCAAAATATGGATGAACATCAAAGCCACCATACAAGGGATCTTTTGCCCTCGGGTCATAACGTTCTTCCAAACCCTTTAACATTTGCTGATCAAGTTTTTCCATTATCGCAGCATACTCAGGATCTTTGGCAATATTATTAATTTGTAAATAGTTACATACAATAAGGCAGGCTCAAAATCGTGGGTCTGTCTATTCTATACTTAATATATTACAAACTTTTCAGTTTCGTAAGTCCTCACTTAGCCTTTATACATGCTTCAACTACTTCTTAGCTTTGCGTTTCCCTCCGCCACCACCAAAATATGGATGAACATCAAAGCCACCATACAAGGGATCTTTTGCCCTCGGGTCATAACGTTCTTCCAAACCCTTTAACATTTGCTGATCAAGTTTTTCCATTATCGCAGCATACTCAGGATCTTTGGCAATATTATTAATTTGCTCAGGGTCTTTTACTAGATGGTAAAGCTCTTGTGCCGGACGTTTTGCAAAACACAGCTCATAAGCTTTTTTTGCTTGTGGATCCTTGTCTTTGTTATCGATAATATAATTTTTTGTTGGCCCTCCATCACAATCTGAGTACCACTGACCTGGTTTATTAGTATTGCCATTTCCTGCTCCCATGGGCCAAAGTTCTGGACGATAATTGCGAATATACAAAAAATCTTGTGTTCGTATGGCTCGCGAGGGATAGCCCCCCATATTGGGCTTTTCTTGTGCTGGAGTATGACGCTCCCTTCCAAAAATGGCATAGGGACGCTCCGTTTCTTCTAATCGCCCTGATTGCTCACTCTTTAAT
Organism: Lentisphaera marina; assembly: GCF_028745505.1. GTDB lineage: Bacteria > Verrucomicrobiota > Lentisphaeria > Lentisphaerales > Lentisphaeraceae > Lentisphaera > Lentisphaera marina. The sequence continues at coordinate 2,698,870 of NZ_JAQZZL010000001.1, forward strand.
AAATTCACGAAACTCTTTCCCGTCATGACTTTGGGAACAGGCACTTCACAAAGCTCTAAGAGCGTCGGTGCGACATCCGCAAGAGAAATAAAATCTCTGTTTTCAATACCCTGCTTAAGGTTTTTTCCCCAACGTACTGCAAAGGGAACGCGAACACCAGAATCATAAAGATTGCCTTTACAGCGAGGAAATGGCATCCCATGATCTCCCGTCATAATGACAATCGTATTTTCTAATTTCCCTTTTTCTTCTAACAAACTTAAAGCTGAGCCCACTAAACTATCCCAACGTTGAACTTCGAAGTAATAATCGGCAATATCCTTGCGCACCGTCAAGGAATCCGGATAATGATCAAAAAGGTGCACTTTTGAAGCATCTATGCCACTCTTAGCTCCCGAGTCTTTTTTGTAGCCCCTGTGAGGATCGCTCGTGGCTAACCAAAAGAAAAAAGCTTTATCCTCTGCCTCTGTTTTATCAAAGAATTCCGCTAAATCCTTAAAAGTATCTCCCGCAGGTGCTTTACCGTGATGCTTCCCCCAGGACTCGATCTTCCCTGGCCCCCAGGTCTTGGGACGATTTTGACCAATCACATACCCCGCATCTTCTAATAAGTGAATAAAACTCTCGTGCTCAATAGGCAAAACACTCCAAAGATTTGCTCCCGGTCCTAATTGCCAGTGATACTTACCAGTAATAACCGCATTACGACTGGGAGTACAAGATGGACTTGAAACGTAAGTGTGATGAAACAGCACACCCTCTTTTGCAATACGATCAAAATTGGGAGTCTTAACACCGTCATCACCATAGGCTCCTGCATGAGGCCAGCCCCAATCATCTGCCATACAAAATAAAATATTGGGTCTCTGCTCAGCTGCCAAAAGTGAGATCGAAAAGAATAAAATCAGTAAGCGCATAAATTTTTCCCTAAATAATTTTTTCGTATAATACACCCGCAAAACCATGAAATTAACATTGAAAGGCTCAAGAATAAGAAAAAACACATTTTAACAAGCAGTATATTTACTATTTTTTACCAAAAAACACAATTTTATATTGACAATTAATACTTGCGCTAGTATCTATAAGAACAAATGATTACTATTTAAGGAGCTCCTTGTGACTATTACAGAACAAAATAAATCCCCCATGATACCACTATCCATCATGATGTTTTTACAATTCTTCATCTGGGGTGCTTGGTATGTAACTGCGCCTAATTTCTTGGGCACCATTGGTTTTGGTGCCGATGATTTTGGGTGGACCTATTCAGTCGGTCCGATTGCTGGGATGATAACGCCTCTATTTGTAGGTATGATCGCAGATAGATTTTTCCCTGCTCAAGTCGTCATGGGAGTCATGCACCTTCTTGGTGCTTCATTTATGTTCCTAGCAACTGGATACATGGATGGGAACTCATCGGCTACAACAATCAACTGGTTTTTCTTCGGGCATATGTTGAGTTTTTACCCCACCCTTGCACTCACCAATACGATTGCCATGAAAAACATGACTAATTCAGAAAAGCAATTTCCCATTGTTCGCGTTTTTGGTACGGCGGGTTGGATTGTTGCAGGTCTTTCTCTAAGCTGGTTAGCTTTTGACGCCAGTATTAATATGTTCAAAATATCTGCAGCTTCTGCTGCCTTACTTGGCGTTTTTAGCTTCATGCTTCCCAATACACCTCCAGTGAAATCTGACAAAAAGATCACTGCTGGAGAACTCCTGGGACTAAATGCACTTACACTCCTCAAAAACCGTTCTTACCTAATTTTCATGATTAGTTCCATTCTAATCTGTATTCCACTAGCATTTTACTACCAGATGACTAGCCGTATCGTGCAATTAGTTGGCCTCCCCGTTGGACAAACAATGTCCTATGGTCAGATGTCAGAAGTTCTTTTCATGTTAGTCATGCCACTATTTTTTGCTCGCTTGGGTATTAAGAAAATGCTATTTCTCGGAATGCTGTGCTGGGTCATCCGTTACGGTTTATTTGCCTTTGGCACACCGCAACAAGTTTCATGGATGATTATACTTGGCATTATTCTCCACGGCATTTGCTATGATTTCTTTTTTGTAACTGGTCAAATCTACACAGACCGAGTGGCTCCAGAAAAACTAAAAGGTCAAGCACAAGGTCTACTAGTTCTCCTGACTCTTGGCTTAGGGATGTTCATCGGAGCCCAAGTTGCAGGTAAAGTAGAAGCTAAATACACACCTGCCATTGTCGCTGAGAATGGAGAAAAAATACAATCGACTGCAGTCCAAATTGCTGAACTCACAAAGTCGAAAACTCAAGTACAAGGTGATAAATTAGCCAATATTGAGAATGAAATCGTTTCTCTCAAAAAAGTCCAAGGAGACTTAGCTATGGCTAATATAAAAGCTCTTAACTGGAAAATGATTTGGGGAATCCCTGCTGTTATGGCCTTAATCGTTCTCGTTTTCTTCTCAATCTTATTTAAAGAGCCTAAAGAAGCAGATGCTTCTCAGCCCGAAATCAATCATTAAACACAGGTAAATATTATGTCAAAAATTAAAATACTCGTTGTGGGTTGTGGAAATATGGGAAGGTCTCATGCGCTCGCCTACCACGGCCTCAATGATTTTGAAATCTGCGGAATTGTTTCTCGCGGTTCTAGCAAAGAAAAACTCAATGAAGAACTCGGTGGGAATTATGCGCTTTACGCAGATTACCATGAAGCCCTAAAAGAGACTCAGGCTGATGCGGTTTGTATCTCAACTTACCCAGACACTCACGAAGAGTATGCGATAGCAGCTTTTGAAGCAGGAGCACATGTATTTCTAGAGAAGCCCGTCGCACCAAGTGTAGAGGGCTGTGAACGCGTTGTTGCAGCTGCGATAGCCGCAAACAAAAAACTCGTCGTTGGCTATATCTTGCGTCATCATCCTTCATGGATGCAATTCATTGACCTTGCCAAAGATTTAGGCAAGCCCTTAGTCATGCGCATGAATCTTAACCAACAATCCCATGGCAAGATGTGGGATACTCACAAAAATCTCATGAATTCCATGTCTCCCATCGTCGATTGTGGTGTTCACTACGTGGATGTTATGTGCCAAATGACGCAAGCTAAACCCCTTCGCGTTAGTGCGATTGGTGCACGACTCAGCGAGGAACTGAATCCCGGCATGTATAACTATGGTCAGCTGCAAGTCACATTTGATGATGGTTCCGTTGGTTGGTATGAAGCGGGCTGGGGTCCCATGGCCTCTACAAAAGCTTTCTTCATTAAAGATGTTTGGGGCCCCAAGGGTTCCGCGACCATCAGTGCTCAAAATGCTTCTGAGGAAGATCAATCCGATAATGTCGATGCTCACAGCAAGACCGAACAGATTCGTGTCCATTCGGCTGAGATCAACGAGAAAAATGAATTCATTAATGAAGATCAATGGATCTCCACTGAAGATGAACCCGATCATGATGGCTTGTGCCTACGTGAGCAAGAATACTTTCTCAAATCCATCCAAGAAGATCTAGATTTAACAGATCACATGAACGATGCCATTAATTCACTCAAAATTGTTTTAGCCGCTGACCAGGCATTTAAAACAGGCCAAGCCATCCAACTATAAGCATAGGAAAAACCATGAAACTTATCAAAATTGCTAGTCTAGTTTTTTTCACCTTTATCAGTGTATCCAGCGCTGTGGCTTCCAGTGAAAACTTGACTTTCACAAATCTTTTTGAAAAAGATGCGGACCTCGCAACAAACTGGATTGGTAATACCAAGGGCTATAAAGTCGAAAATAACACTATCATTGCTCAGCCGAGATGTGGGAATATCTACACAGCTAAGGAGTATCAAGACTATGTTTTACGCTTTGAATTTAAATTAGCTCCACATGCCAATAACGGAATCGGTTTAAGAGCTCCGCACCCCAATGACAAAACAGTAAAAAGACATGACCCCGCCTATTCCACTGTCGAAGTACAAATCCTCGATAACACTCATCCCAAATACGCCAAACTCAAAGACTACCAATTCCATGGTTCTGCTTACGGCATTGCCGCAGCGAAAAAAGGCGCTGAAAAACCTTTAGGCGAATGGAATCAGCAGGAAATACGTCTTCAAGGTAATCAACTTAAAGTCACACTCAATGGGCAAGTCATTTTGGATACCGATATTTCAAAAGGCGATGCCGGAAAGTTTGCGACAGGCCGTAATCGCGCCGCTGGGCATATTGCTATCGCAGGTCATGGACCGGGCGTTAGCTTCCGCAATATCTCGGTTGCTGAACTCGACAATGCTTTTGCTTTGCCAAGTACAGATAATCAAGCTCCAGAAGGTTTCACTCAACTCTTTAATGGCAAAGACCTCACAAATTGGAAAGGCCTACTTGATCGCCCCTTTGATAAGCCACACAAACGCAAAAGCCTAAACACAGACAAACTGAAAGAACTGCAAGCCAAAGCTAATGTGAGCATGAATAAACACTGGTCAGTTACGGAGCAAAATGAATTGTTTTTTGATGGTGCTAAAGGCGGACACAGTTTGGCGACTGCTAAACAGTACAAAAATTTCGAGTTCCACGTTAGTTGGAAAATCAATGCTGGTGGAGATAGTGGCATCTACGTCCGCGGCCTTCCACAAATTCAAATTTGGGATCCTGCGGATACTAAAGCACATCGTCATGGTTCCGATAAGGGCTCAGGCGCTTTGTGGAACAATCCTAAAGAGGGGAAATGGCCTTTAGTTAAAGCCGATAATCCCACTGGCGAATGGAATCATTTCTTCATCCGCATGATTGGTGATCGCGTTAGTATTTGGCTAAACGGCAAACTCACTGTTAACGATGCACCTCTCTACAACCTCTGGGAAAAAGGTAAGGCCCCTATCCCTGAGATGGAACAAATTGAGCTCCAATGTCATGGTCATCCAACTTGGTTAAAAAATATTTATATCCGCGAACTCTAAAAGTCAGCCTATAAATCGGCCTGCTCTCAGCAGCTCATAAATTAAAAAAGCCTTGGAATCCAATTCCAAGGCTTTTTTATCTTTAGTTTTTTAATAAGTTTTATAGACTTAGTTTTTCCTTTAACAATTCATTAAAGAGCTCAAAGGGGCGCTCTCATTAAAACTCGCCGAACTGACCGGGCTGATCTTTTATGTGTTCAGATAAAAGCGCTTTCAAACTCTGTAATTTTTTGGCGTATTCAGGGTTATTAGCTAAGTTGCGTTGTTCTTTGCGATCCTTGCGAAGATCATAGAGTTGGTCGGTATCCCAGTAGGCCTTATAGTTTTTAGGGATTTTCTTTTCTAAACCACGACCACCACGCGTAGAAGCAATATGGTAAAGTGGCTTGGGTTTGGCGTCTCCCTCAACATCAAAATTCTTTTCGCGATCAGGGTGTACTCTCCAAGCAATGTATTTAAATTCATCACTTAAGACTGCGCGAGTGGAACCAATTTGTAAAAATACAGCTTCGTTTGTCGCTTTATCATCGCCTTCAAGCAGGCTCAAAAAGCTCTTGCCATCCATCTTCACTTGTGATTCATTGGGAATTCCGCAAAGTTCGTAAACCGTTGGCGCAAAATCGATGTTAGCCAAAAGTTGATTAAGACGTCTACCACCTTTTAATTTTTTGCCCCAAACAAAGGCTGGAGATAAAGCTCCGCCTTCATAAAGAGCGCCCTTGGCTCCCATTCCATTGTCATTAAAGAAGAAGATAATCGTATTATCTAGCTGCCCCATATCTTCAATTTTATTGATTATTGCCGTAATACCATCGTCCAACCATAGTGGATCTGAGTGATCACCCTTATAGGCTATCCCCGCTTCTTTTAAACGCTTTATAATGGACTCCCGCGAAGGCTGAACGCGAAGTTCATCTTTCAAAACTCCCGCCGCAGTAAAGCGTGGATCCGCAGAATACTTTTCACCTGCTGGTCCAGGACCATGGTTGAGTGTGGTACAAAAATGTAAATAGAAGGGCTTATCCTGCTTCTCTGCAAGGTTTAAAAAATCGAGGCCCGATTTTGTAATCCAATCCATATTATGTGCCTCCATGGCAATGGGCATATGACCTGGAACATTGCCTGCATATATACTCCCCGCGAAATCAAAACCATTATTGAGGACACTCTGCACTTCTGCTGCTTGCTTTTTTTGCAGGAATGCTTGAGTCTTGGCGTCAAAGGGGTCGGCATTGCGATAAGCCTTTATACTCGGAACTTTAATAGATTCATCATGAATAACGTGATTTTTTCCCGCAAACCCAGTGAAATAACCATTAGCTTTGAGCACACTTCCCATATGCGCTTTTCCGGGCGTTATGTGTACATTAAAGTGAGGGTTTGGCTGATTCCCGTAGGACTTCATGTCATTTAAAAAACCACTATCTAAACTTCTACTAGGGTATTCACCCGTCAAAACACTATAGCGACTCGGAGTGCATACTGTTGAAGTTGCGTACATACGATCCAAAATAATCCCTTCACTGGAAAGGCGATCAATTGTTGGGGTTAAATTGCGGTTTTTACCATTCTCATCTTTACCCTCAGGTAAAAAGTTAAACTCGCGGCGCCACTGATCATCAGTCATGATAAAAAGTATATTGGGGCGTTCCTTAGCTAGTGCACAACAGCTCACTAAGAAAAAAAAGGCAATGAGATATTTATTCATAAAGTTTGTCCTTGGTTTATATCAATTTTATACACTTGAGAACAAGAGAATCTAACTGATCTTTGATTGCTTGATTAATTATCTGTGATTTCGATAATCACTGGATAATGATCTGAAATTGTTTCTAAAGCACCACCTTTGGGAATATCGGCTTTAAGTAATTTCTTAGCCGTCTTCTGGTCAGACAAAACAAAATCAATTCTGCGTAAATGTTTTTCCTGAACCTCACGATTGGGGATTTTTTCTAATAAAGTACTCGGAAAGCTTCCTTTGATTGCTTCTTTTCCAAATAACTTTTCATGACACAAATCAACTAAACCGAGCTCATCAAAAGACGACATGATACTCACATCAAAATGCCCCTTATTTAGGTTAGCTTTTTTCTTGGGGTTTTGGCGCATTTCCTTTAATAAATCATCCAATTCTGAAAGGCGATCCAAATCCAAATGACTGAAAGAGTTGAAATCACCTAAGACAATTAGTCCCTCATCCTTCTTGAGTAAATCTTTAATCTGACTGGACATATAAGTCAACTCTTGCTCACGCGCCGTCAAACGCTGAGAGGTCATGTGAACGACCATGAAACTATAGCCATGACATTTCAGCTTCAAAAAACCGCGCTTCACACCTTGGTGAAGTTCTTCCACTTCCGTGATCGGGAAACGAGAACTAAAAGCGAGTGGCATACCCGGTTTACGATTGTAAAAATAGCTATAGTCATGCCCCCAAGTTTTTGCGAGTTCAGCAAACTTATCTGCGCTAAAGCCCTTCACTTCCTGCAAAGCGACAAAGTCGGCTTCTTGTTCTTTCAGCCATTGACTTGCTACTTCAATACTTTTCCCATGATTGAAACCATAAAGTACATTATACGAAATAATCTTTAAACTATCTGCGTGTAGGCTCGATAATAAGGCGAGGTAAATTAATATTTTCTTTATCATTATAGCTCTAAATTTTAGAAGATTTTTTAAAGTGTTTCGTCATAGTGTTGGTAATCGCTATGATTGTGAAGGTGCTTTTCAATTGCCTTAGGACTTGTGGCAGTTTTGAACCAGATTTTACCCTTTTTAGTCTGAAACCATGGGTCATCTTTTTGTAACGCTGGTTTTGAAGACAAAATCGTTTTCATGTATTTATATGCCTCTGCGTGTTCAGGGTTTTTCTCGGCACGTACATAACCCTTCCCCTGCCTATTATTGGCACAATAATAAAAGCGTCCATTGTCGGCTCCCATCACGGGATTAATCACTTCCATGAGATGAGTTCGTGTGCGTATAAGCTGCGATGTGGAAGTGCAAGCGTAAATCCAATCACGATGCGAATCTGAATCTCCGTTTAAAAATGGCTTTAAACTTTTACCATCTATATATTCTGGTATTTCACCCCCTGCCCAATCTACAAAAGTAGGTAAAATATCTGAAAAGTCCATAATCTCATCTGTAGCACCACGTTGAATTATTCCAGGTCCCTTTGCGGTAAAAATGACATGTCCCGCACGTTCAACGCCACGTGATTTTGCCGTCACTGCAGTTCCATTATCCGAAGCAAAAATAATGATTGTGTTTTCCTCTATACCTAAGTCTCTGACCTTCTGCTCGATTCTGCCTACTAAAATATCGATGTAATCATTGAGGGCCCTAAATCGACGTTCTGATTCTTTCCCTCTATTGGCCTTGGAACCTAAATCGCCAACTTCTCCATAAATAGGGCAAGTGGGGTAACCCTCACGTGCTCCATGTGGTCCTACCATTGGGTAATAAGCTAAAAATGGCTTTTCTTCTTTGACACTTTTCTCCATGAATTCACAAATAAACTCGGTAAAAATATCTGGCCCGAAATCAGATTTTTTCGTGGCTAAAAGATGATGATTTTTTATAATGCAAGGACCCCAAAAGCGCGACGGTGTACTTTTGTCTTCCCAGAGGCCCGTATGCTTAGGCTGACCAGGCAAAGCTTTGAGCTGCTTGACTCCTTCCCAAAGACAATATTCATCAAAGCCCACAATTTTTTCATGAGGTTCTTCAGCGGGTCCCACATGCCACTTTCCCGCAACCGCAGTCCTGTAGCCTTCTGTTTGCATGAGCTTAGCGAAACTAGGGTACTTCCCAAAAAAGCTCTCTCCCGAATCTGTATTTTTAAAGAAACCATTGTAATACGCCCCCGTCGTGTTGGCATAAGAACCCGTCATAATGAGAGCTCTCGATGGCCCACAAATGGAAGATGACCAAGCGGTGCGAAACATCACGCCTTCTTGAGCTATACGATCTAGGTTCGGGGTTTTGGCATTTTTATTTCCGTAAAAGCCATACATGTCAGGGCTCACATCATCTGCGAGAATAAAAATTATATTAGCCTGCTTAGCTGCAAATAAATTCATCGTCCATAGTAAACTCAAGAGAGTTATAAATTTGATCATCTACTTAATCCTTATAAATTTCGTTTAAAACTAGTACAAGATCCCACTTGCTAACTTAACTCGTTAATGAGAGAATAAAGAGAAAAAGTAGCAATTGTGTGGACTTGTCTAGGCTGTGAGCTTAGCTTAAAAGAAACTTTAATTGCGTGAGTCATGAGCCACAAAGAAATAAACTTAGATGAATTTTACTCGGATTTCCAAGAGGACCTAGGCGACCTCTACGATGGCGCACAAAAGCCTTCTGAAGAAGACCAACAAGTTCAGGAAATTATTGATCAGCTCCTCAAAAAACGCTATGATGGAGAAGATTTTATTGCCGAAGGTGGCATGAAAAAAATCATCCGTAGTCGCGATAGCTTAACTTCCCGAGACGTGGCCATTGCTTTCTTAAAGCCTGACAAAAAAGAAAAATTGACTTCATTCATCAAGGAAGCGCGATTAAACGCCCGCTTACAACACCCCAATATCATGACGGTTTACGACATTGGTGTCGATGATAATCAAGAAGTATTTTTTACCATGAAACTCATCGAAGGCCAAGAATTGGGCGACATACTCAAATCTCTAAAAGAGGCCCCTTCCTCTACTTTCGATCTTCAACGCCTGCTCTATATCTTTCTCAAAATTTGTGAAGCCATTTCTTTCGCCCATTCAAAAAAGATACTTCACTTGGATCTAAAACCAGAGAATATACAAGTCGGTAGATTCGGTGAAGTTCTTGTCTGTGATTGGGGCTTAGCAAAAGATCTGAATGCGCAAAAAGAAACTAGTGAAATTGACTTAAATGACTCACCACTCTTCAAAGCTGATAGCAATCTAGATGTGGATGTTTGCTCAACCCTAGATGGCATCGTCAAAGGCAGCCTAGGTTACATGGCTCCAGAACAAGCCGAAGGACGCAATAAGGAAAAAGACGAAAGAACAGATATCTATAGCTTGGGTGCCATTCTGTATTCAATCCTTACTTACGAAAACTCTGTTAACAAAACAGACATCGCCGCTGCCCTCACCCAATGTGTCAGTGGTGCCATCCAGCACCCTTCCCAACGCGTTGCCCATAAAGTACCCGAAGCCCTAGAAGCCGTCACACTGAAAGCCATGGCCCTAAAACCCGAAGCTCGTTACCAAACTGTGGATGCATTAGTCAAAGATATTGAGGCCTACTTAGGGGGCTTTGCCACCAGTGCCGAAGACGCCGACTTTATCACTCAAATCAAGCTTTTGATTAAACGCAATAAGACTGCGAGCTCACTCATGACTTTGTCTTTCCTCATTATTTGTTTCCTAGTGGGGGGCTTCATACAACAAATTTCAACACGTGAAAAAGAAGCAGTCTTAGCTAAAGAAAAAGCCGAAAAACTTCAGGCCATGGCAGAGAAAGAAAAACGACGTGCCGAAGACGAAAATAAATTGCGCATGGAACTCAGTTCTAAAGCCGCACCAGCTTTTTTTCGTCGTTCGCAATTGACTTGGAAAAACTTTCAATTCCAAGCTTTTCAACACGCGATAAAAATGACTTTAGAACTCAATCCAAATTCACAAAAAGCCTGGAATCTCTACGCATTTTATTTACTTGGCAATATGGAATTTGATCGAGCTGAAAGTTCTTTCCAAAAAGGTTTTGGCGGCAAAGCCTATAAGGGTCTAATCCAAAAATGGAAAACTCAAAAAGTTGACAAAAGCAATGTGCACCTTTTCATTTTCGACCTGCAAAAACTCAATTTAAATCGCGAAATAGCTTTAGTGATGAATCATTTTCAGTCGCAAAATTCTTATCAAGAGAAATACCAATTTCTCGCTAAGACCATCAAATTAACCTACCAAAATAATTCCCCCATTGAGGTCGATTATAATATCGATCAAAAAAGCATTAAAGTCATTGGAAAACACTTCCGTAAAAATGCCCTATTAAATGGCCTCGCACTCAAGAAAATTGATTTATCTAACACCGTAATAACGACCTTAGACTTATTCCATGGCTGGGCTCTTACAGAACTAAATATAAGTAAAAGTAAAGTCAGCGATATCTCACCGCTAAAAACCAATCCCATTGTGAATTTAGATATTTCCTATACCTCTGTCAATGATATCAATATCGTTCAATCCCTGCCGATAAAAAGCTTAAATATTGCTGGTCTTAGACTGAAAAACCTAGCCCCCCTACTCAACTGTCCATCTTTGGAAAAAGTGACCCTGAGTAAAGATATGGCTCAGAAGGAACAAAATGTCGTCTCGGCACTCAAAGAGCGTTGCCAAGTCATCATCATCCCATAAGCTTTAAAGATCACAGGCCTTCTAGAATTTTTAATTACTTCAACCGCGCGCGGTGGCAACCGCAAGCCGCTCTTAAGCGATAGCCCATAAAAACTTTAACAAATCTCTTCTTCTAAGCGTTTTATTTCTTTAAACAAAACTTGCTCAACGCGTTTTTTATACACGTAGGCCGAGCCTTCAGTCACACCCACCTCACTAGCGATCTCCGCAACTTTTTTACCTTGGCGAAACATCAAAAACGTATCGCGGGCATTGGCATGCAAATCGTCTTTCACATTCTTCCAAGCAAGGTTGGCAATATAAGTACGCCATTCACTTTCAGCAATTTCCTCAATCTCGGGTAAACTGACTCCATTGAGGTAGCCCTCCACTTCTTGGCGCTTCACTTTTTCGTAGCGTTTTAATCGCGCCTGCTGCGATTTAAGAAAATTTTTCACTGTGTTGCCCGTCACTGTACAAAGCCAGCCCCGAAAGCGCCCCTTTTGTTGACTATAATCAAACTCAGGCATTTTATCCCAAAGCTTAATTAAGACATTTTGACTTATTTCTTCTGAATCATGATGACTCAAATTCATGCGTCGCGCAATGACATAGAGATACGGGCGATAATAATAAACGAACTCTTCCCAAGCCGACTCATCATCGTGATTCTTAGCTCGTAAAAGAAGGGTCTGACGAGTATTCCAATCAGTCATTGCATAATCCTCTTAAATTTTAATTGAATATAAGGGAGCAGCAATGACTAACAAGTCCAAGTGAATCGCTTTGAGATAGGAAAAACTTTATTTTAAATAATTTAAAGAGAGTTTTTGCGCACTTATGAACTCATTTTCCAAGATCAACAATTCACTAGGCTTCAAAATTTTAGACGCCTCCTCAATCACATAGTCCCTTTCCATTTTTTCAAAATCTGCTAAACGTTTCTTAATCGTCGCATAGCCCCTTTTACCCTCTTCTAATTCACTTTCGGCCTTCTTTAATTCCTTATACCAATTCACATTTTCCTGCCACCAAAAACGCTTGTAGAGTTCAAGCACATATCTTTTTGATTCTTGCGTCAAAACAGATTTATCAAGTCTTTCAGGTAAGCTGAATTCTTGTGCCATAGGTATCGACTGTTCAGGATAATTGTAATCGTAATTCTGCACCTCTTTAAGGCCTCCAAAAGTCCAGGCATCACCTTTTGTAACATAGCCATCAACCTTATTATCAACACGCCAATAATAGTGTTTTTGCGGATCTATTTTACCAGGATTAAAAATATTGCTACTTTGATTCCCTTTAAAACAACTTGAATCCATATCCGCATTCTCCACTTCGTCTTTGTTTTCTGAAAAGTAAATATTAAAAGATTCACTTGTCCTAGCGGGGCGCCACATCAAGTCCGCATCCTCTTTTACATTACTCGCATTCATACCCGGAATCGGCATACTGCATTTATCGCTTTTATAACCAGGTATCCAATAGTTTTCCACACCAAAATCATAAGGACCTATTCCCTTCAATTGATTGACGGGACGAAAATCTAAATTCGTCGGATCCCTTAAAATACTACGTGGATTTGTCTGCAAATTATTTTCATTTTTACAAAAAAGTGGCACCCCTTTACTGACCACAAAATGACCATTAATTGCCCCCGCAATATTATTGTTCACCTGTGAATAACGGTTGTAGCCACCCATCAAGGGGACACAAGGTAAGGCGATGTCTGTTTTTCCTGCCGCAAACGCATCAAAAGAAAGATTGTTGTATACGACATGACGATCTCCTTTCAGTTTTAAACCCGCCGAATCCCATGCCACATTATGATTTACGGTTCCTCCCTCGCCCCAATTAACATAAGCCGTAAACATACTTGATGTATCAAAACGAATCGCCGCCTTATTTCTCAAACCATGGATCCAGTTGTGATTTACTTTCACATCTTTAATCGCCGACACACCACAGTTAATAGCTGATCCATCGTGCTGTAATAAACTCATATTATGAAGATAATTATATTCGATCACATCTCCCGGGCCTGAACGATACCCCTCAGAATTACCCGCTGTATGCACCGTGTTATAACGAAAAGTCGTATTACGTCCTTTGCCCATTTCTATTGTTCCACCATCACCGCCGCCAATACAGGTGAAATCGATATGATGAAACAAGTTATTCTCTAGTAAATTCTGATAACCTGTCATTTTAATTGCGGGTCCATCCGCATATTCAAAAACGCAATTTAAAACTCGATTATTAGTAGCTTCCATCCCCGAGTTCATTTCATTCTCAATCACCGTGTACTTATTTTTCGAGAAATCACCTAAGACAAATTTGTTGAACGATGGGTACTTAAAGTGACAGTCATCTAAGGTCATGTTAGTGCATTTTTTGAAATTCAGTGTCGTTGCAAAAAACTGAATGCCTGTGAAACTCAAATGACTTGAATCTTTCACCACCAAATTATAATCCTGAACCTTAGCACGGATTTTTTTCTGTAAAGGCAATTCCGCTTCTGCTAGTTTTATGTAAACCACCTTGTCTTCTGGGGTGTAGTACCATTCTTTTTCAGCATCAAGTGCCATCAAGCCTTCCAAATAGTAATGTCCCAACTTCTTCTTATGCGCAAAGAACTTATCATTCTTTAGCATATTCAAATTGCCTTTCATCGTCTCTGTATCGTAAGTAAAACTATTGCTTCCTGCCTCGTGTTTCGACACCTTCTGCGCATAGCTCATCCAAGCATTAATATTTAGAACTGCCACTGCCCCAGTGAAGTCAATCCCCGTCTCTGCTAAAGTCTGTGTATTAACTCCCTCTTTCAAAGATTTGGGGCGTGCATCAACCATTTCACCAAAAGTACTTTCCTTTCCTTGGTGACGCCAAGTCGACTCCATATCAAAAACTGAATCATCATCAAAAGAAGCATTTGGCCAACGAGCAGTCACAAACATTTCATCATCAATGAATAACTGTGTCACATCAAAGTCCAATTGCTGAGCAAGAATCCCATTGCCCATATCTTGCCAATTATTAGCTAAGTCAACTGAACCATCAAAAATGACTTCCTCACCTGGGTAGGCAATAAAATTAATCGGAGCATCCTTACTCCCCTTCAACTGCGCGATCTCATTTACTTCTCGATAACGACCGCCTCGAATTATCACTCCATCACCAGCTTTTAATCTAGGGATAAGTTTATTTAGTGATCGCAAAGGCGAGCTAATTTGCCCCTCTGCTTCATCATCGCCATCCATTGCAAGGAAATAAGTCTTTCCCGTGAATTTCGGCAATACGACATCCTTTTTCTTGATTTCTCTTACTTCCATCACGCTCGTATTATCACATGAATTCACGCTCAAAAGCAGGCCTAACTTAATGAGGATTCGCCATTTATTTTTCATATCTTTACCTAACTTAGTGACTTTTCTTTTTAAATTTTTTGAGCGCTTCATAATCAATTGCAGGTGGGTTTTCACAATCAAAATCTTCCCCCATTTGAGCCTGCAGTTCCTTGAGATCAATTTTTAAATTTTCTATGACGGATTTATACTCAGCATTCGTAGATAAATCATTCATTTCCTTGGGATCTTTGCTCAAGTTATAGAGTCGGTATTTCTTTGCGTAAGGATAAGCAATCAGCTTCCAATCACCCTTCAAAATCATGCGCTGATAATTGATATATTTACCAAAAATTGCCGGGTAATGCTCACTCGTCTCCTCTTCTATAAGCGGTAATAAACTTTTAAATTCTACGTAATTCGGCTTACTTACTCCCCCCAAGTCCAAAGTTGTTGCCATCGCATCTTGAATATAAATCGCCGTATCATTCCTTTGCCCCTTTGGAATCGCTGGTCCCACAATAATGAAAGGACTACGCATACTGTGCTCATACATATTCTGCTTCCCCACTAAGCCGTGCTCTCCCACCGCCAAGCCGTGATCCGAAGTGAAAATTATGTATGTATTATCTGCCTTGCCTGAATCTTTTAAAGCCTTTAAAACACGGCCAATATTTTCGTCCATATGGGTTGTCGCCGCAAAATATTCCTGACGATTGATTTTTGTCGCATACTCCGACCTAGGAAAAGGTATCACACAAGCATCGCGCAACTGTTTGCCACAACCTATTTGATCGCGATAAGGATAGAGTCCTGCGTAGTTCGCTGGCAAAGAGATCTCATCAAGCGGGTACATATCAATATATTCTTTGGGTGCTTGGCGAGGATCATGCGGTGCATTGAAACCCACATACATAAAAAATGCTTCATCAATATCTTTCGCTTCATTCAAGAAATCAATCGCATGATCTGCAGTAACTTCCGTCCAGTGCTTTCCACCTTCCCAAAAACCACCATGAACCTTATCCCATGGCTTCCAGCCCTTTTCATAATCCTCTGGACTCAAGGGACGATTCATCCCTGCTTCAGTTTGTGCCGGCATCCCACCACGAACATCTCTACAAATATCAAAAGGAGGATTCTTTGCTGTCTTCCCAGGTACATGCCACTTACCCGTCATATAAGTCTTATACCCCGCCGTTTTCATAAGCTCTGCCCACTGAGGCTGCTTGCGCACTGTTTGATTGGCTCGATTGACAAAGGCACCCGAGTTAAACATCGCACGGCTTGCCATGCATACTGCCCCACTCCAAGCTCCCATATTATAGGCACGGGTAAACATCACCCCCTCTTCAGCTAATTTATCGAGATGCGGAGTTTTACATTCCGTCTCGCCCATAATGGATAAAGTTTCTAAGGCTTGGTCATCCGATAAAATAAAAAGTATATTGGGTTTTGCCTGCTCCGCAAAAAGCCCCTTTGCGAAGAGCGCCAATAAAACTAAAAAGCTAAAAAACTGCGTCATGAATTTTCCTTGTATAATGATTCTATTCCTAATACAAAGCAAAATCAGACTATTAAACTCAAATTAAGCCACTCGCATTTTAATTTCTCAATTTTTCATTACTTCACCCCACCCTAGATAAGGGTAGGGAAAGCTCCTTGCGGAGCCTCCCCTCCTTCCGAACCGTACGTGCGGATCTCCCGCATACGGCTCTCCGGTCAATGCTTACTCCGAAGAGACTGAGATTCCAGTAACCAGGCCTCTTCCAGTGAAAAGAACCCTAGTTCTACAAAGTATTTCTTGGTATATTTCTTGTTATCGATAATCCGATGAGTACCTCTCTTACGGTTGTACTTAGCGATGATACTGCGCAACCTTCTTCGAAAGAAAGCATCAACTTCGAGCATGGTCCAACGATTGGAATGCTTGAAGTACTCATACCAACCTTTGAGACTAGGCCTGAGGGCTTTAATAATTTCTTCTATGGATTGCCAATGACAACGCCTCGTACGCTTGCGTATAGTATCCTTAATTTTAGCCATACTCTGTTTTCGGGGCCACCTATTTATTCTGCCCGTCCTTTTCGAACGCTCAAAGTGATAACCTAGAAATTCAAAGTACTCATCTTGCTGATTCATGTCGGCAATTCGGGTTTTATCGGGGTGAAGATTCAGACCATGGGCCTTCATCCAACGCTTTATCTTGCGCAAGCCCCGTTTAGCCGATTTTGCATTATCGCACATCACCAGAAAGTCATCCGCATACCTCACTATTTCAAAACCAGCGTCTCTCATCCTATGGTCGAATTCATCGAGATAAATATTGGCGAGCAGTGGGCTAATTACGCCTCCTTGCGGAGTCCCTTTCTCGGGTTCCCACTCCTTGATTCCGTCGAATATCCCCGCTTTGAGGAAAGCTTCTATAAGGTCAAGGACCTTGCCATCACTTATTTTCTCTTTGACTCGTGCCATGAGTTTGTCGTGCGGTATCATATCAAAGTAACTTTGAATGTCCGCATCAACGACATAGAGCTGTCCTTGCGTAAGTAGATGATGAACCCGCCTAAGCGCGTCTTTACATCCCCGTTGCGGACGAAAACCAAAACTCTGTGCAGAAAATTCCGCATCATATATCGGTTCAATAACATTCTTGAGCGCAGTCTGAACAACTCTATCTCGCACGGTTGGTATTCCCAATGCACGCGTTTTACCGTCGGCTTTTGGGATCTCTACCCTGCGAACGCATTGCGGAAGGTAAGTCCCCGCCTGTAATTGCTTCATCAATTGTTCAGTATTGTGCTCTAACTCTGATTCATAACGATCCAAGCTCACCATATCCACCCCGTGACTCCCGCCGTTTGCACGAACAGATTCCCAGGCTTCTACAAGGTTCACTTCTCGCGCTACTTTATCTATTAAGCTATACCATTTCCTACCTTCAACTCTTGTTTCAAGAGTTCCCAGCATCTGATCTGTCCAGACTGAAGTTGAGGCCCACGCACGAATCTCTTCGGTGCGCCCTAACTGCTCCCATGAATGTTTAGTCGTCTCTGACAATTGTTTCATTCCTTCATTCTTTTCTTCTCAGTTTCATCTTCCTACTCTCCTTCGCTCTGACGGCTTTCACCGCCTTCTTTACTACTATGAGAGCTCTGACTTCTGCATGCCTTATTGCACTGCACATGCAGATCTCCCTGATTAACGTCACACAACCTTCACGGCATTCCGTCTCCAACCACCCTATAGACTTCCTCTACTGCTTTGCTACTCGCTGATATTCAGCATAGAGGATTTTCAGAACTACCTTTTTTTTTCATTCTGTTCCAAGCTTCGCCAAGCGCACGCAGGCTCGCCAGTACTATAAAGCCGAATCGAGTTCGTCATCCTACGGACTGCTGTTTCGTCTTGCCTTGCTCTCCACCCCGCCTCACGACAACGCAGTTAGGTTCGACTACAACATAATCAGCCTTTGTTGATGAGGACTTTCACCTCATTGATTGTGTGCGCTCTCAGGCGCACGAGCGCAGGCGTCCCGCCTGCTTCATACCATTCTTTTTCTATAAATTTAACTTCTGAACTAAACCTCATCCCACCCTGGGAGCACAGGAGTCTCGCCTGCTTTATACCATTCAAAATTTAAAATTCACTTCTCACTATACCGCCCGTCGATGGCTGGCAAGCCTCGCTGGGAAGGGGACAGAGTCTCTAGACTGCCTACAGGAATTTAACTTCTCCCTCCGCCTTCTACCGCCTGGTCGAGGAATGGCAATTCCTCGCGGGGTGTATGAGGGGCAGAGCTCCCTCATCTAATAATTCCAAAATATCACTATAATCCCCCCTACCGCCCGTCGATGGCTGGCAAGCCTCGCTGGGAAGGGGACAGAGTCTCTAGACTGCCTATATAAGTTCATCTCCCCTATTGCCTACGGTATTAGCCACAAGCCGCTCTTAAACTGTACCTTCCTTCCGGAGGAAACATTCTCACATGGGGATGCCAAATTGCCGCACTAAAGACTTATTCATAAAAATAGCTTACAAATTCAAATCTATTTGTAGCGACCTTCTCGCCTAAGCTTTGCGGAGTACGCAAAGCCCTGCTCTATTAAAGTATTGATATTTACTTGGAGGTAGGAGTCACTCACACAACACAATTCCCACTATTTTCACAAAAGTGCTTTACCCACTTTTGATGCGGAGCCTGTCTTAATCAAGACATAACTAAACGTCAAATAATACCTGAATAACGGTATTATTCACTTGTTAAATAACACCTGATTTACGACATTATTTACCGATGCTACCAAAATCAAAAAGACTTTAAAAGGAATGAACTTATTGAAAAATAATAAAACCCCCGAGTTATTCACTCGCCAAATAATATCCGAATAACGACATTATTTACAGCTAAAGCAAATTGATACAACAGGCACCCATAATAGAAACAAGTACAATTATCACCAAAACCACTTCACGTTATACAACAGACGAATTAACTTAGAAATCAAAAATCCCGGGAAAATCAACCGCCATATAAAACCATGTTAGATTAGACAAATAATGAAAACATATAAAAGTCATAATAAAAATTTAAGAATTTATCCTTCACCAGAAGATGTGTTTTTATCTGATATAGAAACTCATAAAAAATATTTGTTACCCTGTTCCCTCTTATACTTACCTAGTTTAGATAATTCATTAGATGGATATCTACCCATAATTATACCTATAGAACCTGAATGGGGTTGTGTAGGTTATCTAACAAATGACTATCATAATTATTATAGTAGAGAAAACTGGATTGGTTATAAAATAAAAAATGGTAAATGTTCTTTTATAGGAGACTTTAAATTTTTCCATCAAAGTGCATTTGAAAACAAACCTAGTTTAACTGAAGACGAACATTCTTTGTTAGAAGGTGCCATAACAGGTCATCCAATAATCCTGAACAGTTACAACTTGCAAAAGAAACGGTTAACCCAATTAAATTTTTTAAGTAAAATTTTAAATAAACAAAACAATCCTATTTTATTTAGCAGAGAGCTAGATGATAATAGTTCATTAGGTAATTGGGCTCAAGTTGAAATGCCTTTATCAGAATCAGCATATATTGACAGCCATGGTGATCGCAGTTACAAACGTGTCCCCATAACTCAAAGTGGTAAAGAATTTATTTATATTGGTACTGTAGAAACAAATAACTATGTAGCTCTTTCAGATGATATGTATTATGGAACACAAATGTTGATTTTTTATCAACCAGAAGAAGAACTCATGTTAACTACATTTGAATACAGTTAATAAATCTAACAAGAAGCCGGAAGGAAGATTTTCGCTAAGGCTCAATCTCCCTCAGCTTAGACGTTAACTAGTAATAAAAATAGATGAAACGAACTTTTAACAGATTTGATTATTACCTCGACGACGACAATCAAAAGGTTGCATGTAAAAGAAAAAGAAATCTGAAAATTCACCTTATAATTAACGTGGCATTGATTCTATTTCATTATTTATTTCAACATGCAATGAGTGAGGTGTTATTTATCGTAATATGGGCATCATGGTTAAGTATGATAATTCATTTATATCCAAAATATAAATGTACCAAATGCAATCAAAAAATGGTTAAACAATTAAACAGAGCTGACCACATAATGTTTACTTGTGATAAATGTAAATTGTATATAGACTCTAACTTAAAACAAGAAGAAATAGACTAAAAAGCTAACAAATGAACATACTTTTCATATGCTCCATGAACCGATGGAGGAGTCCCACTGCAGAACAAATCTATAAAAATCATAGTCGCATTAATGTTCGATCTGCGGGAACAAGTAGAAAAGCAAAAAGAACTATTTCATATTCCGACATAAAATGGGCTGATGTAATCTGCGTCATGGAATCAAAGCACAGAAGTAAGTTGAAAGCTGATTTCAGAGATTTGATGAATCACAAGAAAATATATGTCTTAGATATTGAGGATAATTATAAATATATGGACTTGGAACTTATTGAATTATTAAGTCAAACAATTGATCCAATAATCGAAAGCTCAACGGGACTATAATCAGCAAAGATCTATATCCTAAATCGTTTTCTCTAGGCTAGAATGCAGATGGCACCATGATAATCTAAATTTTCTAAAAACAAAAAAGCCTCATTTAGTTGAGGCTTTTTTGTTGTGATATTTTGTGAGTGGATATAGCCTCTTGATAGAAGCGTATGAGAAGATCTATTTCTTATACTTCTTTTTATGTTGATCGGATTTAAGGGAGTGAAGTTTTTTTGTTAATGCATGATATTCATCCCATGAAATATCGCCCCATTTTCCTTCATCGGCTAATTTAGCGGCATTCTTTTTTATAGCGGCTAAGCGGAAGTAAATTTTAGAGGCTTCAGGGTACCCCTTTTCCAAACTCTTTTTCGCTTTCATTTCGTACTCAACTGCGGCTGCACGAAAATCATCACCTCCCTTACCTTTCTTGCCTTCAGCAATTAAACTTGTACTCAAGCACAGAATTAGTATGATAATTAATTTTTTCATTGTTCTACCCTTCTTATTATTAAAGATTTACCGAAACTCATTGTGGAGCTCTTACTTACTTAATCTATAGGATATAGTAAAAACCTTTCACGACGAAAGATATTTTTATAAATTTCTTTGAAATTAGTTTTTTAAAATAATTATGAGGATCGAGGTTTTATTTAAACATTTCGGTATAAAATACATTTTAAAGACATCGTAAACTTACCTCAAGTAGAAGTAAGACAAGAAATAAGCTACATAAAAAAGAGAATAGCCTACATTTAAAAAGCACGCGAGCTTGCTATTTTTTATACTGGCAGTATATGGAGGTCGCAAATTTAAAAAACTGAGGCATACCGATAAGAGCCCGGCAACGACCGGCGTAAGGTTTTTTATGAGATGATAAATAAGCACTTCTGACTTATTTGATTTTTTTGTCGGTGAGCCTTAACACAAAGGTATCTATTATGGATAAATTCACCGATCTGGGCCTCGAGCCCTGGATTACTCAATGTCTTGAAGCTAAAGGTTTCAAAGAACCATCTCCCATTCAAGAACAGGCCATACCTGTTTTATTAGCTCAGGATCACGATATTATTGGTCAAGCTCAAACGGGAACAGGTAAAACTGCAGCTTTTGGTCTTCCTATTGTTCAAAAAATTGAGCCAGGCCTCAAAAAGCCACAAGCTCTCATTCTTTGTCCTACTCGCGAATTAGCTATTCAAGTTAATGACGAAATCAAAAGTTTTTGTAAAGGCCGTGGTATCACGACTGTTACTCTTTATGGTGGCGCTCCGATCATGGATCAAAAACGCGCACTTAAAAAAGGTGTTGATTTAATTGTAGCCACTCCTGGTCGCTGTATTCACTTCATTGAAGATGGTAAGCTCGACCTTACTAGCCTTCAGTACTTAGTACTTGACGAAGCTGACGAAATGCTCAACATGGGTTTTGTTGAAGACGTAGAAAAAGTTCTTAAAGCTTCACCAGATGAACGCACAATGCTCATGTTCTCTGCAACTATGCCTCCACGTCTGAAAAAGATCGCTGAATCATACATGCGTGATAGCATCACTATTAAAGCTAAATCTGAAACCATGACAATGGAAACAATTGATCAAGTGGTTTATGAAGCTTACCCTGAAAACAAATTTAACGCGCTCTGCCGTATCATGGATCTTGAGAAAGATTTCTACGGGATCATTTTCTGTCGTACTAAAGTTGAAGTAGAAAAAGTATCTGCGGGCCTCGCAAATGAAGGCTATGCTGCAGACTATATCCACGGCGACGTCGCACAGGAAAGTCGTGAACGCTTACTCAAGCGTTTCCGTAACCGCAACATCTCTTTGCTCATTGCAACTGACGTTGCCGCTCGTGGTATTGACGTAACTGACCTTTCACACATTGTGAACTTTTCTCTACCCGAGCAATACGAATCTTACGTTCACCGCATCGGCCGTACTGGTCGTGCAGGTAAAAAGGGTACAGCTATCACTCTAATTACGCCGAAAGAGCGTAGTAAAATGAGCTTCATCGAGAAGAAGACTGGCGCTAAGACTGAGCGTCGTAAACTTCCTTTCGGCGAAGAGATGATCAAACTTAGAATTCAAAAGCTCAGTAAAGAACTCGCTCATTTCCAAGAAAATAATGCAGAACTCGAAGAGCTCGCACCAATTAGAGATGTAGCGACTCAACTTCTTGAAGAAAACTCTCCAGTTGATCTCATTACTGCTCTCCTCTCAAAGATTTTTGGTACAAAACTCGATGCGAGCAACTACCCAGACATCAACTGCTCTGCAGCTAAGAAAAAGTCACGTGACTCACGCAATTTCAAAGGCAATACTGATTCTGGTGATAACAAGTCACTTTTCTTTGCCAAGGGTAAACGTGATGGCATGATGCCTAAAAAAGTTATTAGCTTCATTTGTGGTAAAAGTAAAATCCAACCACGCGGGATCGATAACCTCAAAGTATTTGATAAGTTCTCTATCTTTACAACGAATGCAAATGATGCAGAACGCATTATCAGATCTTGTAACCGTAAGGGCATGACACCTGTCGTTCGTTACGATCGCGGCTAAGCTTAGCCCCACTTGATTTTAAAAAGCCTGAATGATTTCATTCAGGCTTTTTTGTGCCCTCATGTCAACAGTGTGATACTGTTTATATGAGTGCACTATAAACAATAACATAATTATCCATCTAAGCGTGACCAGCTTGTTTATGCGCCGTTCCTTCAGAACGGTAAAACTTCTTAAATATCAGCTCTATGGTTAAAACCACAGTCTGAATTATACTATGTACCATTGGCACAATCGAGTCTCATCGTTAAGTAGATAACCGTACACAATAATTAATACTGTCATTAAGTTTTATCAGTAGAACTACTATCTAAACACAAAAAAAGCAGTGATTGACTCACCGCTTTTTTCAAATTATGACCTAGCTAATTAGCCGTGGCACACTTTATATTTTTTCCCTGAACCGCAAGGACATGGATCATTGGGGCGAACTTTAGGTGTTTCACGCTCAATGGGTTTACGCACTGGAGGAGCCTCAATAATCTCTTGCTCTTCAGGCTGAGCTTCCATTTGCATCATATCATCAATGGAGACGCCTTCTGGATCAAGCCCCTGCTGCTGAAGTAACTTGAGTTGCTGAATGAGGTTTTCAAATTCAACATCTTGCGCTGACTGCTCAGTCATTGGAATATTGTGTAACATCTCTTCAATAGACTCAAGTGAAACTGCCGTACGGAACATGTTAGATAAAATCTGCTGTGAGATATTATCCTCGAGCTCAGCAAAGAGCTGGAAAGCTTGTTGCTTGTATTCAATGAGAGGATCTTTCTGTGCGATACCCGCAAACTGTACGTTTTGGCGCAAGCTATCCATAGCACGCAAATGTTTAATCCACAGTTCATCGAGTGCACTTAGCATTATGTTGCGCTCAAGGTACTGAATCTGAGCTGGATCTTCGTGACTTTCTTTCTCTTCATAACCACTAACAACACGCTTAATGATGACATCTGCAAGCGGTGCAATTTCGATGGGCTGTTCGAAATCAAAACCATTCAAATCGAAATCAAGTGGAAAAGTTGTTCCTAACCATTGCTCGAGCTTCTCTTTGTCGACACGGTAAGCACCGCGACGCCCCGTAGAAAAGACTTCAACTTGGTCTTCAATTGTGTTATTAAGGATATCATAGAGGCGGATTTTTGGGTCATCAGAAACTAAGATATCTTTACGTAGTTCATAAATAATCTCACGTTGCTTATTCATCACATCATCATATTCAAGCGTGCGCTTACGAATCATGAAGTTTTGGTTTTCAACTTTTTTCTGAGCATTCTCAATCATCATGGTGGCCATGCGACCCTCAATGCTCTCGTCTTCATCCATGCCCATTTTCATACGATCTAGAATTCCAGTCATACGGTCGGCAAAAAGACGTAAAAGGTCATCTTCAAAACTTACATAGAAAACACTTGAACCGGGATCACCCTGACGTGAACAACGACCACGTAACTGACGGTCAATACGACGTGAATCATGTCGCGTTGCACCCAAGACGTGAAGTCCACCCAATTCAACAACTTCTTCAGTCAATTTAATATCGGTACCACGACCAGCCATATTAGTTGCAATAGTGATTGCACCACGTTGACCCGCATTAGCAATGATCTCTGCCTCTTCTTGGTGACGACGAGCATTCAAAACGCGGTGGGGAATTTTCTCCATGCGCAAGAAGCGACTAAGGATCTCTGAAACTTCAACTGTGGGAGTACCAATGAGAATTGGACGACCAATTCCATTGACTTCTTTAACTTCATTAATGATTGCTTTGTATTTGCCTTTCATCGTAACAAAAACACGATCATCAACATCTTTACGAATACACGGACGGTTGGTTGGAACTTCAAGGACATCTAGCTCATAGATATCTTTAAATTCTTTGGCTTCCGTTACCGCTGTACCCGTCATACCACCAAGTTTGTCGTAAAGACGGAAATAGTTCTGAATTGTAATTGTTGCTAAAGTCTGTGTCTCACGTTCGATACGAACGTTTTCTTTAGCTTCTAGAGCTTGGTGTAAACCCTCAGAGAAACGACGACCCGCCATAGCACGACCAGTATTTTCATCAACAATGACAACGCGATCTTCGCCATTATCATCTGGCGCCACAATGTAGTGAATATCTTTGATGTAGAGACAGTAAGCTTTTAAAAGCTGAGAGATATTATGCATCTCTTCAATTTTTTGTTCATACTGATCCTGCGCTTCACGTTTCTTTTCGATTTTCTCAACATCTTCGTAGGCTTCATTAGAATCAATTTCTTGCATGAGTTCTAAAATATCTGGAATGACGTAAGCATCTGGGTCGTTTGGCGACATGTAGCTACGGCCCTGGTCGGAAAGGTCGGCGTCGTTCTGACGTTCGTTAATCACGAAATAAAGTTCGTTCTTAACTTCTTGAAGAACTGATTTATTGGCATCTGAATTGATAAAGAGCTCTTTCTTTTCAACCGCACGGCGCACATCAGGATCTTCTAAGATACGGATAACCTGATTATTACGGGGCATACCCATACGCACTTTACAAATATCGAAAATTGCTTCATCGAATTCATCTGAATCTTTTGCTGCAGACTTAAGTTTTTCTCTAGCATCGGCAATAAGCTTGTTACAGATCTCGACCTGCTGTTTGTAAACGCGATTAACATGTGGATTAAACTTATCAAACTGATGCGTTGACTGAGCAACTGGCCCAGATATGATGAGAGGCGTTCTGGCTTCATCAATCAAGATAGAGTCAATTTCATCAATAATCACAAAGAAGTGATCGCGCTGAACGAGCTCTTCTTTCGACATCGCCATACCCATGTCGCGCAGGTAGTCGAAACCAAATTCTGAGTTTGTACCATAAGTAATATCGCACTTGTATTGCTGACCTCTAATATCAGGTGGCATCATACTTTGAATACAGCCCACTGTTAGACCTAGGTAGCGGAAGATGGTTCCAATCCACTCCGAGTCACGTTTCGCAAGGTAATCATTGGTTGTTACCAACTGACAGTTTTTACCAGAGAGTGCATTGAGGTAAAGCGGTAGACTCGCTGTAAGAGTTTTACCCTCACCCGTCATCATTTCCGAAATACCACCATCGTGAATCACCATACCGCCGATGAGCTGAACATCGAAAGGGATCATGCTCCAAACTTCTGTCTTGTCCATGTAAGTGACTTCTTGACCATAGAGGCGACGACAAGCATTTTTTACAGTTGCAAAAGCTTCAATTTTCAAATCGTCCAAAGTTTCACCTTTGGCTAAACGGTCACGGAATTCTTGCGTTTTTCCTTTGAGTTGATCTTCGCTAAGGCTTTGGTATTCTTTTTCTTTTGCGTTAATCGCATCAACTAGGGGCTGCATGCGTTTAACAAAACGTTCGTTAGACGAACCAAATAATTTCTTTAATAAGGGGGCAATCATTTTAAATCCTGATTGTAATGATGTAAATAAAAAGGGAGTTTGAACCGGGGGTTCAAAAAAGTGTGCTTAGGCGCAAATAGTTATTTGCTGAGCCGGCTCATCATCATATAAAATCAATTGAACTGATTGTAACAATTCAAGACTAGGTGCTATGAGCGTGTGTGCTTGATAATGATCGACAGCCTTCTGCGAAGCATGCTCATACGGAGTCTCTTGCTTTGTAAACTGCTGGTAAAAGTCATTAGCTTGTGATGATTTTTCAAGAATATTAAAACGCAAGCCATTGAGTGTCGAGCTTTTGTCTTTAGTGACTAAAACAGCGGTAAGGCGACTTCCCTTTTGCTGTTTTTCAATGCGTAAAACTCCTTCTTTTTGCAAGCGATAAGATGTCTTCGGGCTGAGCTGAAGCTCGCCGTGGACAAAATCGGCTTCGATGTCATTCATGGCATTAACTGCGAGAACGACGAGGAGTAAAACTTTTAGATTTTTTGGCATCTTGAACTTTTCTAATTATTGATCGCTCAAGATAGGTAAGTTCGAGTGGAAATCAATCCTTATAAAGGCCTTATTACATGAGTTTTCACAAGAAAAGCCGCTGTGAACACAGCGGCTTTTCTAATCATGAGTTTTTGTTTTTAAAAGCGAACTTTATTTAGCTTCACTCTCTGACTTTTTCTTAGCGTGATGATGACGTTTGTGAGCCCATTTCTTTTTCATCTGCTCACGCATTGCCTTCAATGTATCAGGCGACACACGCATGGTCATTTCTAGAATGCCATCCATTACTTGAGTCTTAAAATTATCAGCGCTCATTTTCATTTGTGGTTTTGCGATTGCAAAGCCCATCATCATTTTTACAAAGCTTTCAACGCCTTTTAAATCCTCTTCTTTCTCCATGGATAATTTAGTTTCAACAATGAAATCTTTTTCAAAAGTCACTTTACCAAAAAAACCTTGGTAAGTCTGCATCATGGGGTGAGCGATCTCAACTTTGCCTTTGGGTTGATGAACGGCAAAAGCAAGTGTGTCCTTATTGGATTCTAATTGATTGATGAAGAAACTATCCGAAATAAGTGATTCTGATGAACTTAAGGCCAATGCCTGTTTAACTGTTTCATACTCACCTGCCACCCATTGAGTCGGAGAAATTTGTGCGTAGGTGTATTTGCGTTGTTTAAATGGAACTACATAAGCGAGTTTGCCAGCGATCGAAGATTTCTCAAAATTTAAGCGATTCTTGCCTTGGGCTTTTTTCTCTTTATATTTAGCTTCTAGCTCACTTAAATTAGGTGCAGTTTTATATTCAATGAACATCAACCACTGACGAATACGCTCTAATTGAGCTTCCGAAGTTCGAGTTTGCTTGAGTTTAATAAACTCCGACATATTTGCGGTAAAGGCAAAACTTTGCATGTTTTTGAGATCAATCCCCACCTTCTGACACCACTGCATCTTGGGATTTTCTGCATACTTTGATTCCATACATTCCATCACCATGGGAAGTTCAGCCACAGATTGAGGCTGTGAAGAAAATAAATAATCAAAATTTTGAGGGCTATAGCGCAAGGCCAATGGTTCGGCAAAGAGGCCAAAACTAAAGAATAAACTTACTATTATATACTTCATATCACATCCTATCATTTTTTTGCGTGAGTATAAAGCTATGCTAATAAAGAAGATAAAACAAGATTTTATTGGGTTTTATTCAAGTTAAGTTACAAAATATGTGATACTTTAATCTATATCTCGATCATATGAAAAAAGCTAGGCAAATAAACCAAACAACACAGGCTAAGGAAGCCGCAAAAATCGCTTGTGGCGCCTGACTCTTTACATGATCCATTAGGTCACACCCCGTACTCATGGAACTTAAGACCGTCGTATCAGAGACTGGCGAGCATTGATCGCCAAATACCGAGCCATCCATCACACACGCAAAACAAATTGTCATGAACAACATTGCGGACTCCGCAGGAATCGCTCCACTATTAGCAATTGACCACGCTAAAGGCATCGCCAAGGGGAAAACAACTGCGTAGGTTCCCCAGCTGGAACCAGTTGAAAATGCAATCACAATAGAAATCAAGAAAAGGATAAAAGGAAGAAGCATGTATGAGACATCTCCACCAATAATCTCGACTAAATAAGTTCCCGCTCCAACTTCTTTACTAACTGCCCCCGTCACAAAAGCCATCAATAGAACAATTGAACCACCAAGAACCCCTTTCATTCCACTCACGGCCGCCTTAATTGTCTCCTGAATCTCCATACCTTTAAAGACTGCCATAGTAATCGAAAGTGCAAAGGCCAAACCAAATGCTAAAAGAATATCGGGAGAGTCGTAAATAACATATGTTCCTATTGCGACACCAAGAAGCGTAAATAGCGGGAGTAAAAACTCAATCACATGCGGATTGTAACCCTTTGGCATATCGACATTACTCAACTCATCTACTGCTAAAGGTTCCGAGTTTGGCGCATCCAGTTCTCCAGTTTCACGCGAGCGTTTTTTAGCCTCTTTGAGGCGCTTGCAAGTGAACCAAGGCTTTTCAATACTGAGCATAAAGGTCCCCAAGACCGCAAAAATGGCATAGAAACAAAAGGGAACTGATTTAAAGAAGAAATCGATACGATCCAATTCAGTCGCCAAAAAAGCCACACCAGGAACATAGATGAAGGCCTGCACATATCCTGGCCAGGCATTAAAGGCTAACTGAGACGCAATTGGCGAAGAAGTTGAGTCGACTATGTAAGACAACTCTTCATGGGAAATATTTTCTTTATCCGCCACAGGTTTAACTGACGTTCCCACCAAGACTGAAGAAATAGTTCCACCTTGAAAAAAAACCACTCCCAATCCCCAAGCCACGAGTTTAGCTGAGCGTGGTCCTTTAACAAACTTTTCAGTCATGAAATTCGCAAAGGCCAAGGAGGCTCCCGTCCTTTGCCATATGCCAAGAAGGCCGCCCAATAACCACAAATATAGAACTAAAGTTTTGGCGGGACTTTTTTGCGCTAACATCTCGACGGTATACTCAGGAAAGTGATAGGAACCAATCATGATCGCTCCACAGGCTGCGCCAACCGTCAAGGAAACGATTGGTTCACGAGTAAAAAAACAAAGTACAATCGCTGCCAAGGCGGGGAGTAAACTAAAGAAATTAAAGTGATAGGCTTTTTTGAACTGAAAATACGAGGTCTTTTCGTCTTCGATTTTTTTAAGAAACTGCTCTTCGGGAAGTTCATCAAGCTCACCTTTTTGAGTAAAAGGACTCTGCTCCCACAAGACGGCTTGATCAAGAAAAACTTTTTTCTTCTTGTAGGTATAATAAGCTTGCCCCTGCTCATCCACTTCGTGCTGGAGCTTAATTTCTTGAATGGCAACATTGGGCTTAGTGTATTTACTTAGGCCAAAAGCCAAGAGGAGAAATGAAACAATGAGAATTGCCTCAAAAAATGTTTTTTTCTTCATAAGTTCATTTCTTCCTATTATTCATTTAAATTTTTCTTGGATTCAACTTGGGCACAAAAAAGTCTCGGTTAAACCGAGGCTTTTTTATTAGTGCTTAAGCTTTTGCGGAAGCCGCAAGTTTTTTGAGTGCAGCAATATCCTCAATTGTACTCAAATCACCTTCAATATCACGACCTGCAGCGATCTCTTTCAAGACGCGACGCATGATTTTTCCAGAGCGAGTTTTAGGAAGTGCATCAGCAAAGTGAATTTGATCGGGACGTGCAAAGGCACCGATTTCACCAGCAATATACTTTTTCAAAGCAGTCTTATCTTCTTCTGTTTGAGTGAAACCACTATTAACGATGACATAAGCAGCAATGCCTTCACCTTTAATATTGTGTTCAAAACCAACTACTGCAGCTTCAGCCACACTTGGGTGAGCCACTAGACAACTCTCGAGTTCCATAGTTGAGAGGCGGTGACCTGACACGTTTATCACATCGTCGATACGACCGAGAATGGTGATATAACCCTTCTCGTCTTTAACGGCACCATCACCAGCGAGGTAATAACCCTGCTCTGCAAAGCGACTCCAGTAAACATCTTTAAAACGCTCGAGGTCGCCCCAAATATTAGTAAGCATTGAAGGCCAAGGTTTACGGATAACCAAAAGACCACCTTTACCATCGGGTACTTCATTACCTTTTTCATCAACAATTGCTGCATCTACACCAAAGAAAGGAGTCGTTGCACAACCTGGACGCGTTGCAGTCACACCTGGAAGTGGCGTAATCATCACAGCACCAGTTTCTGTCTGCCACCAAGTATCCATAATAGGACAACGAGAAGCGCCAATTTTTTCGTGATACCACATCCAAGCCTCTGGATTAATGGGTTCACCTACTGTGCCGAGAAGGCGAAGTGAGGAGATGTCATGCTTCTCAACATGTTCGTCACCCCAGCTCATGAAAGCACGTATCGCTGTAGGAGCTGTATAGAAAATTGAAACTTTATACTTTTCGATCACATCCCAGAAACGATCGAGATCAGGGAAGTTTGGAGCACCTTCGTACATGACAATTGATGCACCATTAAGTAAAGGCCCGTAAACCAAGTAACTATGGCCTGTAATCCATCCAACATCAGCTGTACACCAGTAAACGTCAGTATCTTTCATATCAAAAATATATTTTGTCGTCGTGTAAGTCCCCACCATGTAACCAGCAGTTGAATGCTGAACACCCTTGGGCTTACCCGTAGAACCAGAAGTATAGAGAAGGAAAAGTGGATCCTGTGACTTCATTGTTTCTGCTTCAAAAGCAGTACCTGCAGCAGGATAGATATCGTTCCAGTAAATATCGCGGCCATCTCTCATTTCGTGATCACATTCTGCGCGCTGAACAACGATACAAGTTTTGACGATATCAGTCTGGTTAATAGCCTCATCAACAATGTTTTTAAGACCTAAAGTTTTCCCACGGCGCCAGCCACCATCAGCAGTGATGACCACTGCGGACTCCGCATCTTTTACTCTGTCTAAAATGGCACCAGAAGAGAAACCACCAAAAATCACTGAGTGAATTGCCCCAACTCTCGCACAAGCAAGAACTGAAATCATTAATTCTGGAACCATTGGTAGATAAATTGTTACACGGTCGCCTTTTTTGACGCCTTGCTCACGTAGCATAGCCGCCGCACGACAAACGCGGTCGTGAAGTTCTTCATAAGTAAGTGTCAAACTATCGCCAGGCTCGCCTTCCCAAATTAAAGCCGCTTTTGTGCGTCTTTCTGTATCTAAATGGCGATCGAGGCAGTTTTCCGTAATGTTAAGTTCCGCACCATCAAACCATTTCGCGACTGGAGCATCTTCCCAGTTAATGACTTGGTCCCACTTCTTTTTCCATGTAAAGCCTTCCGCAATATCACCCCAGAATTTCTCTGGACTACGGATTGACTCCATATACATGGCATCGTATTGACCTTTTGATTTAATGTGTGCTTGTTCAACAAATTCGAAAGTAGGTTCAAAAAGCCTATCTTCCTGCATAGTTACTTCAATATCGTTACTCATCTTATCCCTTCAATTTTTATTAAAACTTGACTAAAGAATGAACTGGACCTGACTCCAGTAGCTGTTTTCCATTTAAAAAACTTAGTTCGACAAAAAATGCGTATCCCGCAGTTTTTGCTCCCATCTTTTCCACTAAATCACTTGCAGCACGTGCGGTCCCACCCGTTGCCAAGACATCATCGATCACGAGGACCCGATCGCCTGCATTAAAGGCATCTTCTTGGATTTCTAGGGTAGCACTGCCATACTCTAAATCGTAGGATTGTGAAACAACTTTACCCGGGAGCTTCCCTGGTTTTCTTGCCATCACCATGCCTAAATTGAGTTTTTGTGCTAGAGCAGTTGCAAAAATAAAACCTCTCGAATCAATTCCTAGGAGATAATCTATCTCTTGATTTTCGATAAGTTTTGCCATCGCATCAATCACCTCAGTGAATTTTTGTGGATTAGCTAGTAGCGGACTAATGTCTTTAAATATGATTCCCGGACTCGGAAAATCCGGAATATCCCTCAAACAGGAACTAAAGTCCTCACTCATTCTTATTACCTAAATTTATTTTATATTTCATTTTCTAGCAACGACACCACACTAAATTGCAAAAAACATCTGTAAAAGTAGGAAAAAAAACTCTAAAGTAAAGCCATACTGCCTTGAAAAGGCGAGCCTCAGAGGCAGTTTTTAAAGGATTTATCATTTTTTTAACTTTGGGGAACAGAAATGTCATATTCCTGTGAGCACTGCGGAAGGGTTTTCGAGACAAAATTATCGACAGATGGAGGCATAGATTTCTGTTCCTTTTGCGACAAATTAAACATTGCCATACTAGACAATGGTTCTGATATCATTTTTGGCGACTTTTTAATTGAAGAAGCCATTGGCGCTGGCGGTCATTCTATTGTCGTAAAAGCCAAACATATACCATCAGGAATTGACTACGCTTTAAAGCTCTTTTTCAGTAAATGCGAAGATGATAATCACATTTCACAAGAGTTCCTACAAGAAGTAGAAACGGCTTCACAACTCGTCCATGAAAACATTGTGCGCATTTACGAAGGTGGGGTCCATGAAAACATCATGTATATTGTCATGGAACATATAGATGGCCTTAACCTAGGAGAATATTTAGAGCTCTACGTTCAAATGGAACCCAAGGAAGCCGTTGCCGCCATGGTACACGCCTGCAATGCCCTCGATTACGTTTGGTCCAACTTCCTTATGATTCACCGAGATGTAAAACCCCACAACATTATTGTCACCAAAGAAGGGGGCTGTAAAACTTTGCGATTTTGGCTTAACTTCAAATCATGAAATGGCTGTCCAAGAGAGTCGTAATATTTTGGGAACTCCTTTTTACCTCTCACCTGAAATGATTCAAACTGATATCTACCAAGATAATCGTTCTGATATCTATTCTCTGGGCTGTACACTCTATCACTTAATTGTAGGCCTACCGCCTTTTAATTATGGCGGACTTCTAGAAGTTGTTAATGCGCGAATTGAAAATCCGCCACCGGACCCTAGAGAAGATTTTGCCGAATGCCCCGAGGCTTTGGCAAAAATCATCATGACGATGATGGCTACTGATTCTGACGAACGCTATGCCACTGCCTTTGAAGTTTCCGAAGACTTATTAAGATTTTTAAAAGACGAGGCTCCGCACTTAGTGGATCCCAACCGAGAAAGAGCCAATCAATGAAAAGTAGCAACAACCTTGTATGGATGGATTTAGAAATGACTGGACTAGATCCAGTAAAAGATAAAATCATCGAAATCGCCACCCTCGTCACCGACAGCGAACTCAACATTATTGCCAAAGGTCCCTGCTTAATTATTCACCAAAGTGACGAAGTCATGAACAACATGAATGACTGGTGCATTAAACACCATGGCCAGTCAGGCCTTACACAAGCTGTCAAAGACTCCAAGGTAAGCCAAGAAGAAGCTTGCCAGCAAACACGTGACTTTATCTTAGAGTTTTGCGAAAAGGGTCGCGCTCCCTTATGTGGTAACTCTATCGGTCAAGACCGCATGTTTTTAATGAACCACATGCCTGAAATTATTAACGTTCTGCACTATCGAGTTGTTGACGTTTCAAGTATGAAGGAACTCTTCAATCGCTGGTATGGCCAGAAGAAATCCTACTTCACCAAAAAAACAACTCACCGAGCTTTAGATGACATTATTGAATCAATTGAAGAATTAAAATTTTATAGAGAAAAGTTCCTCATTCCAAAAGATGAGTTGAAATAGCCTTAGATCTCAACCAAAAAAAAGCCCTTCGTTAGCGAAGGGCTTTTTTGATTTTATAAAACTAAGAACTACTGATGCGCCATGGCGTAGTATAAACTCATCAAAGCATAAGAAGTTACGAGTTGGCGATTATTTTCCTGCCAACGCTTTTCGGGATTAACCCAACTGCCCTCTTCTGCTTGCATAGAGAGTAATTTTTTTACAAAGATCCTTGCGCCAGTGGTGCTGAGCTCCACTTTTCACCTTCGACTACTTCAATTTCAGCTGCATGTAAAGCTTTTGCAAAAGTATGAATGTAGTAAAAATGTCCCTGAAGTTTCAAACCAGGGTTTTCATCTAAAGTGTAATTATGCTTTACCCATTCCATGGCTGCTTTA
>NZ_JAQZZL010000002.1 GCF_028745505.1 Lentisphaera marina
TGAGTAAGAACCGCTACTGTTTCCGGAAAAAGTTATACTTATTAATCGAAGCTACCTAAATAAAGAAATCCGAAAAAAGTTATCATATACTTTTATTGGATTTTGAGTTCAAATAGCTAGAAAGACTACAGGAATGTCAGAAAAAAGTTATAGTAAAAAAATCACGGATAGTCACAAAACACTCATAGTCAATACGATAGAAAAACAGGGCCCTATAAACACTTGTTTATTAGACACTTACAGATATAACAAAAAAGTTATACTTTAAGGAATAAAGTCAGAAAAAAGTTACACTTAGTCAAAAAAAAGTTATACTTTAAAGAAAAAATCAGAAGAAGGTTATATTTAAATATTTAATCACCTTTAAATCAAAGGTTTACAGATCACTAAAAAGGCTATAATAAAGATAGCTATAAAAAATAAAGTAAAAGCAGGCTGCTATTATGATGAAATCAATAATTTGTTTTGCTTTAATGATCGGAGTGTCATTATTTGCAAAAGAGGAAGGCTACAAGTTAAAATACGAAGAACTCCCAGTTCCAGAGAAGAAGTATGCCGAGATTAATGGAAAGAAAATTGAACTAAAGCCTGAACCCTTAGTTAAACGATATTCTTTAGGAATGTCGAACTATACTGAGTTAGCTGAGTTGATAAATATGTCATTAACGGAGAAGGGCAAAGCAACATATATAAGCAGAATGAATTCAGTCTTAGTAATAGACCAGATAGAAGGTCATAATAGAGTTATTAGGATATTAAACGAGAGTCAGGAAGAAGCTTATAATATTCATATTCAGGTAGATTATAGAAACACTAAAAATCTGGAGAAGAAGGGGATCGTTATTAATACTGGTCCCATTATCATAAAAGATGGAGATATTAAAACTCCTAGAGATATAAGAATTGATGGTGGAGTCCACAAACGCACTTCTGATGAAAGTCAAAAAATAACACTTACAACTATGAGCGGATACGCAGCAAAGTTATGGGCCGTAGAGACAGCACATTACACGAGTTCCTTAAATCAATATGTTTGGATCAATCATAGAACAAGAAGACCAGTACAAATAAATGAACACCTTCGTGGAACAACTAATGTCGGGACAGAACTCTACATAAAACCTAAATATCGTGGTAATGGAATTATAGAAGTCGAATTGGTGCCAATGATTAGAGTTAAAAAACCAGGCGGTGGATATGAGAAGTTTGAAGTGAAAACTCTAAATACCAAAGTAACTGCATATCAGGGACGACCAGTAAATTTAGGCGGTGTAAGCCAGTCCACCAATAATTTCTTTGCAAGCTTATTTAATCCGACGGGAGTTGTTAAAGGCGATGGCACAAATTATTTAGATTTCACCTTAACGGCTTGGGCGAAGAAAGTAGGACCTCCAGGCAAATAAATAATGCTCGAAAACCTGAATCACATAATAGTAGTTGGGATTACCTATATACTAGGAACTTTATTAGCGGGAGAGGTCTTATATAAAGGGCGCACCAGCCAAGGTAAAACGGCTTGGATCTTGAGTTTATTGCTTATGCCTCTTTTAGCAGTTCCAGCCTACTTGTTATTTGGTTCACGGAAGTTTCATGGTTACGTAACTGAGCACAAAGAAGGGCAGGAGCCCTTAGATGAGTTATGGAGAAATGCATGTCAGGCAATGGAAAAAAATAAGGCAGTAATTAATGAATTATGTCTTTATGATAAAATATCTAAATTCTTCTTTACTAGTGGTAACCAAATAGAATTACTAAAGAATGGAAAGCAAAAATACACTTGTTTATTTAAAGATTTAGAAAATGCAGAAGAGAGTATATGCATCGAATATTATATCATTCGCAATGATAAAATAGGGCAAAAACTCCAAAAACTTCTCATTGAAAAAGCTAAGCAAGGTTTAGAAGTCTACTTAATTTGTGACTACATAGGTTCCTTGAGTATAAAAAAATCCTACATGAAAGAGTTACAAGACGCTGGAGTGAAAGCGCATTTTTTTAGAACCACTAAGTACGGTAGAAGAGGGCAAATTAACTTTCGCAATCATCGCAAATTAGTGATTATTGATAGTCAGATTATTTATACTGGAGGAATGAATTTAGCAGAAGATTATGAAAGCGAGTTTTGGAGAGATACACACTTACGCATCAAAGGTCCCATGGGACCATCTCTACAATTCACTTATCTTCTGGACTATCAATGGGCGAAAGAGAAAACAGACCCTTTACCACAGTTAGATTTCACAAAACATCAAATTTTTGAACCTTCTTACGAAGCTTTAGCTATCGCAAGTGGCCCAGCGGACGATAGAGAAACTTGTCTGCTTTATTACCTAAATTTAATTAATCAAGCGCAAGAGAGTTTGGATTTGGTGAGTCCATTTTTCGCTCCAGATGACGCCATTATAGCGGCGCTTATTTCCGCAAATTTACGCGGTGTAAGGGTAAGGCTTATCATTCCAAGACGATCAGATAATCATTACCTAGTGGACTTATCAGCTCACGAATACGCCAGCTCTTTGGCAAGGAAAGGTATAGAGGTGTATTTTTATGAAAAGGGGATGATTCATAAGAAAGCCTTGATTGTCGATAAAAACTTAGTCAGCATAGGCACGGCAAATCTGGATAATCGTTCCTTCAGAATAAATTTTGAAATTAGCATATTGGTGAATTCTTCAGAGTTTGCTCAAGAAAACTTACAGTTATTTGAAGAAGATATACAAAACTCTAGCCAAATAAGTGGTTATGAAAAGCAAGCAGTCATTCCTAAATTTTTAGCTAAAGTCAGTCAACTATTTGCCCCATTACAATAAAATAATACTTAATGTATTATTGACTTATTTCATCAGGATTTAAGTAAAGAAAAGGCCAAAATAAGGATTTTACTTCCTTTTATGAATGAATATTTAAGACAAGTAAGGAGTTCTCATTTTGCCAAACACTTTTAAAAAACAGTTAATTAACTTAGCAAACTCCACAAATAATAAGTGATGGATGAAGATAGCTTGTTAACAATCTCGAACTTAAATTGTAGTATATAGAGAATGCAAAACTAAACAGAGGTCAATTATGTTCCGTAAGTCTATATATTCCACAAGCTTAATATTTACAATACTCGCCTCACCAAGTCTGTATTCAGCAAAAATGTTGAGTTCCAAGAATGATACGGCGAATTCGACCGTTGTTAACGCAGTAAAAAGTAAAGCAGATGCATCATCATTTTGGGGAGTCTCATATTTAGTCAGTAGCGATGGTGCAAAAGACCAAGACCTTGTGTCCACCCCAGATGCTTTAAAAGGTCTAAGTGCGTACATAAAATCAAGTGATAATTTTTATAATGCGGCTTTTCTTCTACACCACCGAGCAAATACTGATTTAAATTCAGCACTAGCAAACAGTGAGAATCCAAATTTAGAAGCTTTAGCCGCGGCAAGAATGGCGATGACTGCAGCGGTGCAGTACTACGATTCCCTGATTGAAAGAAATAACTTGAACATTAGTGAAAATGTTGAGGAAGTACCATCAATTAAAGGTTCCAAGAAAAAATCTAAGAAGGGTAAAAAAGGGAAGAAGAACAAATCGACAAATACAGATAGTGGCAGTGCTGTGTCTTTAGACGAAGAATTATTATTGAAATTTGTAAATAGTAAAAATTCTAAAACACAATTCCTAGCTATCCAAGCTGCGGCCTTCGCAAAAGTATCTGGGCTGACCGAAGCGATTAATGGCTTGACACTAAAATCACTAGAATCTCAGTGTGCACGTTTATTTTTCAAAGCTCGCGTAAATGCTTCTTTAGATCAACAAGAAGTCTTAAGTCTCACAAAATTAGCCATGAAAAAGCGATCTTCAGAGAAAGCATTTGTGAACTTTTCTTTGGATACACCGGCCATTTCTTTTATATGTCAGGCCATTGCTGAAGTAAAAGATGAAAATTTATTAAATGTTTTACATACGAGCCTAAACCACTCAGATTTAAGAGGGCAGGTTGATGCAGCTAAAGCGATTGCCAAAATAGCTTCTGCAGAAAGTTTAAGCGCAGTGAGTCAAAAAATTGCCAAAGCACCATGGCCTGTCTTAGTTCACTTATGTTATTACTCGGCCAAAAATCCCAACGCCAAACTTCTTCCCAACTTGATTCAGCGTCTAGCCAAAGAAAAAGGACGTATGAGAATTAATTTAAATTATGCTATAAGCATAATCGCGGGGGGGCAACATGCTTCATCCTATAAAGATTGGGTGACTTGGTATAAATCCAACAAGGGCTTTACCGTTGATCAAGCGGCTTCAACTGAGTTTCGTGATAAGTACATGGTGCAAGTAATGGATGGTGGACCAAATGGTTATTTCTACAGTCTACCCATTTATAGTGATCGCCTCTGTTATGTTGTCGATACCTCAGCATCTATGAAAGGCCCCCGTATTGAATCCTTAGACGAAAATATGGCAATGTCTGTTGAGCAATTACTCAATAAGGCAAAATATAATATCGTAGATTTTGGTGGCGATGTAGAGATCATGGAATCTCGTGGATTAACTGATGACCTGAAAAAAGGTTCAGCACGTGTTAAAGAGTGGGATATGAGCTTAGGAACGCGAAGCTTTTGTGCAATCCGTCAGAGCCTCCTCTTTCCAGGCGTCGACTCAATTTATTTCCTTTCCGATGGTGCACCCGCACGTGATTCGGTGAAAAAATGGGAGGGTATTACCGAAGGAGTTATGATGCTCACCCGTTATATGCCCATAGCCGTTCACTGTATTGACTTTGACCCGAAGGCAGGTAATCAAGCCTACATGATCAACCTTGCCAAGTATAATGAAGGTCGTCACGAATCCATTGAGGTGGGGCCCGGAGCTCCAGATGGTGGTGGAGCGAAGAAAAAGAAGAAAAAGAAATAATTTTTCATAAAAAGGAGTTCTTCGAGCTCCTTTTTATTTGGTTTCTATCATAAGTAAAACTTATTATACTGATATTTATAATAAATTTTATATCACATCCATATGAGTGCATATTCAGACATCTTAAACAACAGAAAAGGAATATACAGATGTTAGCAAATAAAGAAACGCAAAATGTACCTACAGTGACTTTCCGTACCAGAGTAAACAATGATTGGAAAGATCTGACGACTGAAGAAATTTTCAAAAATAAAACGGTGGTAGTTTTTGCTCTACCAGGAGCGTTCACCCCTACTTGTTCATCAACGCACTTACCACGTTATAATCAATTAGCACCAGTTCTTAAAGCCAATGGGGTAGACGATATTTACTGCCTATCAGTTAATGATGCCTTTGTCATGAATGCTTGGGCAGCTGATCAAGATTCAGCCAACATTAAACTTATTCCCGACGGTAATGGTGAATTCTCTGAAGGCATGGGCTTACTTGTTGATAAAAATGATCTAGGCTTCGGCAAGCGTTCTTGGAGATACTCGATGCTCGTCAAAGATGGTGTCATTGAAAAAATGTTCATTGAACCAGACAAGCCGGGTGACCCCTTTGAAGTGAGTGATGCCGACACCATGCTCAATTACATCAACCCCAAGGCAGAGCTT
This sequence comes from Lentisphaera marina, assembly GCF_028745505.1. Lineage (GTDB taxonomy): Bacteria > Verrucomicrobiota > Lentisphaeria > Lentisphaerales > Lentisphaeraceae > Lentisphaera > Lentisphaera marina. The sequence goes on from NZ_JAQZZL010000002.1 coordinate 5,553, forward strand.
CCAAAGCTTGTAAGTATGATTTCTAAACCAGGCTGCAGTCACTGTCAACGAGCACGTGAAGTTCTTGAAGAGCAGGGCATGCCTTACGAAGAAATTAAACTAGGGCAGGGTGGTATGAGCCTTACAACTCTTAAAGCAGTAAGTGGCAATGCCACTACACCGCAAGTTTTCATCGACGGCCAAGTCATTGGTGGTGCAGATGAACTCGTTAAATACCTAAATTAGTAAGTAATACATTATTGACTCCCTGCTAAGGCAGGGAGTTTTTTAAAGGAGAAAAAGATGAGTCATTATGATGTGATTATAATTGGAGCAGGAACAGCTGGGCTCAATGCTCGCCGTGCAGCTAAAGCCAATGGGGCTACAAAAGTTGTGCTCATTGATGGAGGGCCCCTAGGAACAACTTGTGCTCGTGTGGGCTGCATGCCCAGTAAGCTGCTTATTTCTGCGGCTAACGCAAATTATGGCGTTAAGAAAGCACGAGTATTCGGAATCGAAACTCAAGACCCCGTGGTCAATGATCAAGCTGTTTTAGAGCGTGTACGCTTCGAACGGGATCGCTTTGTGGGCTTTGTTATGGAAGGGATTGATAATGTTCCGCAAGAAGAGCTCATACGCGAGTACGCTGAATTTATCGATGACCATACAGTACAACTCTCTGGTGGACGTCAATTGACCGCAGACAAATTTGTTTTAGCCGTAGGTTCTCGCCCTCGACACATGCCTTTACTCGACGGTGCGGAAGATCTAGTTTTAAGTAGTGATCATATTTTTGAGATAAAAAGCATACCGAAAAAAGTAGCCGTGTTTGGTCCAGGTGTTATTGGTCTTGAACTAGGTCAGGCCTTGAGTCGTTTGGGTGCCGATGTTCGACTCTTTGGACGAAGTGGTTCCATTGGTGGTATTCAAGATCCCGAGATCCGCGAATACGCTACCAAAACCTTTGCCGAAGAATTTTATACCGATACTAAGGCAACAATTCATTCTGTGCGCAAAGAAAATGGTCAGGCGGTCATCGAATACGATCATAAAGAGCAAGGAAAAATTGAAGAAAGCTTCGATTTCATTCTGACGGCTTCCGGCCGAGTCAGCAATACCGATCGTTTGAAATTAGAGAATACTAGCGTGCAAGTTAATGAGCGTGGAACACCCATCTATAATAACCGCACGATGCAATGTGGTGAGAGCCACTTCTTCATTGCGGGAGATGCGAATGATGATATTCCACTGCTCCACGAAGCTTCGGATGAAGGTAAAATTGCCGGGAAGAATGCCGGGACTTACCCGAAAGTAGATCCCGGCCATCGTCGCACTCATTTGGGTATCGTTTTCTCTGAACCAGAAATAGCTTCTATAGGGCAAGGTTATAAAAGCTTCAAGGATTTAGTGATTGGTCGTGTAAGTTTTGAAGGGCAGGGGCGCTCGCGAGTAATGGCAAAAAATAAAGGGCTCATGCACCTCTACGCCGAAAAGGGTGATAGACGTTTGCGAGGAGCGCAAATTTTTGGACCATCAGCTGAACATCTTGGCCACCTTATTTCTTGGGTTGTTCAACAAGAACTTACTGTAGATCAAATTCTCGAACTTCCCTTCTATCATCCTGTGGTTGAAGAAGGTCTGAGAACGGCTTTACAGGATCTTCAGAAAAATCTTGATGAGGCCTAAATGACCATCAAGGACTTAGAGTACTTTGCGATTCTCGCAAAAGAAAAACACTTCGGGCAAGCATCAATACTTGCCGGGGTGAGTCAGCCCGCGCTCTCAATCCAGATTAAAAAACTGGAGGCGGAGCTCGGTGTTTGTCTTTTTGAACGCTCAAATAAACAAGTCGTTTTGAGTTCAGAGGGGGAAACGCTTTTACAAAGAGCCGAATTGATTTTACAGCAAGTTTGCGATTTTCGCACTTGCGCCAAATCATTTGCCGACCCCTACCAAGGACAATTGATCTTGGGAGCTTTCCCCACTTTGGCACCTTACCTCTTCCCACAAGTTTTGGATGAACTCAATCATTCCTATCCTGAAATGAAGTTTTTTATCAAAGAAGAAAAGACAGAGCAGCTCTTAGCGATGCTAAAGCAGGGGAAAGTTGATGCCGCTTTTATTGCTTTACCTCATGAGGATAAATCTCTGGACTCAGAATTTATTTTTTCCGAGGAATTTCTTTTTGCGGCTCCCGCAAATTACTCCGAAAAACTTCCTTCAGAATTATCTAATCAAGATCTCAAGGGGCGAGAATTAATGCTCTTAGACGAAGGTCATTGCTTCCGTGATCAAGCATTAGAATTTTGTAGTTTGAACCACCTGCAAGAAAGAAATGACTTCCGAGCGAGTAGTCTAGAAACCCTTCGCCAAATGGTGGCCGCAGGTCTGGGACTTACACTCATGCCAAAATGTGCTGAAGATGATAGTGGAAAAATCCAATACATCCCTTTTACGGCTCCAGCACCGCAAAGAGATATCGCACTCTTTTGGCGTAAAACTTCTCCTAAAGCAGAAATTTTTCGTGAAATTGCCGATGAATTAAAGAGCGTCCTAAAGAACTAATTATATGACTTTAGCTAAAGTTGGTTTTGTAATTAGATTAAATTTAGTAGTCCATAACAAATACTAGTCGATGGATACCTAGTTTTGAAATTTGAGGTGAGCGGTGTAGAACCTTAGATCTCTTTCCTGGATACAATGAACCTTTGAGTAGGATTGTATCACCTGTTTTCACATGATGGACTTCACAGTTATTTTTAGTCAACTTATATTCAGTTCCAGGACCAATTAAGGTGGTAATAGACCGCATGTGAAGGCTGTCGATATGAAATTTACGACAACTATCGGAATAGATTAGATCCATACGGCATTTCAGATAATTAGTTTTAAACCTTTCAAACATTGTTTCAGCTAGCACCTTTAATTGATGACAGCTTGAAAAGTCATTATAACCTAAGCTCAAAAATGTATTAATAGCAAAAGCATTTACTTCATTGGCACTACGAGCTGTATAGCGGTAACTCTGATCTGTCCGATCTGTCCGATCTGTCCGATCTGTGGGGTTCACAGGGGCATATGCTTCCTTATTGAAGGTAGCTTTACTAGTTACTTCTGTGATATTTTTTTTTGAAAATTTCACCGTATCATGAAGAATTTCATAACCCTTCGACCAAGTATCAATTGTTTTTATCATGTGAGTATTTTCCTTTTAATTATTCCGTAGTTGCCAGTTCAACTCGTTCTTCTTCACTAGTGATCATTTCTAGATTGAACGGACTCTTGAAAGTTTCCCAATATTTTGGACCCTTTGTAAACTCATCATCATTTAACAGGCATGAATTAAGTTTTTGAGTGACGGTCTCTTTATCGAGTTCAATTCCGATAAAAACAATTTCCTGTTTGCGGTCGCCATAGGGGCCTTCGAAAGTTTCTTTCATGTAGTCTGAATATTCGCCAGCAAGCTCGGGTTCTTCTTTGATAACGGCGGCCAACCATTTTCCCTCAACATTATAACTCAGCAATTCGCCAGCTTGCTGTACGCTTATGGCATAATCGTTGACATTAGCCAACCAAAAGGAGCCTTTTGAACGAATGATTCCACTCAATTTATCATTGACTAGATCAAAGAATCTTTGCGGATGGAAAGGACGTTTAGCTGTGTAGCAGAAGGATGAAATATTATATTCGTCCGATTCACTATCCTCTTCACCAATGAGCGTTTTCAACCATAGTGGTGATTTTGAGGCTTTTTCAAAATCAAAGAGTCCTGTATGGATAATCTCTTTAAGTTCAACTTTGCTGTAGTTAGTTTTAATTATTTTTGCATCGGAATTGAGAGAGCGGATAATCTGTTCATTTTGAAATATTTGTTCTTCAGAACAGTCATTGACTTTATTTAAAATGATCACGTTGGCGAACTCAATTTGATCAACCAATAAAGCGGAAATAGGGCGTTGATCGTCTTCATTAAGAAATTCATCGCGATCGGTGAGAATATCGATAGATTTGAAGTCTTTGGAAAAATTATAACTATCTACAACCGTCACCATTGTGTCTAACTGGGCTATGTCCTTAAGAGAGAAACCACTTTCGTCTTCAAAGTCAAAAGTTTCTGCCACTGGCATAGGCTCAGAAATTCCTGTGGACTCGATAATGAGGTAATCAAAGCGATTTTCTTTGGCCAAGTGTTGAACCTCCTCCAGGAGGTCTTCCCGCAGCGTGCAACAGATACAGCCATTTGACATTTCAACGAGCTTTTCATCTTTCTGAGAAAGCGTATCACCATTATTTTTGATTAGCTGAGCATCTATATTAATCTCGGACATATCGTTGACAATGAGTGCAACTTTGAGCCCTTCTTTGTTATTTAAAATGTGATTCAGTAAAGTCGTTTTACCGGAACCTAAAAATCCGGATAAAACCGTTACAGGTAATTTTTTCATTTTTATTATTCCTCAAAGTAATATGCTTGCAGTTGTTATTGATAATTCATTATCAATAACAAAACCCGTCTTGACGAATAGTCAAATCATTATTGATAATTCATTATCAATAATACATAGGAAGGGAAGAAAGGTCTTCAGGTCTGGGACTTACACTCATGCCAAAATGTGCTGAAGAAGATTGTGGGAAAAATTCAATACATCCCTTTTGCGACTCCCGCACCGCACAGAGATATCGCACTCTTTTGGCGTAAAACTTCTCCTAAAGCAGAAATCTTTCGTGAAATTGCCGATGAGCTTCGACCAAAATTAAGTAATTAATCGCTTAGCTAATTTTGTAACAAAGGATCTTTGTCTGCGCTTAAGCTTGATATAAATCATCAATGCAATTAATCAGGAGCGCTCATGAAAATCATCCAATCCTTAAGTCTCTGTCTCGTAGTTTTATGCTATTTTTCGACTCATGCCATTAGTGCAAGCAAAGGTCCGCTTGATCAAGCTAAGACATATTACGTAGCCCAGACTGGGAAAGATAGCAATGAGGGCAGTCAAAGATCTCCATTTCAGTCAATACAGCAGGCGGCTAAAATTGCCAAAGCTGGCGATACCGTACTTATAGGCCAAGGGGTTTATAGAGAAATTCTATCTCCCCGTAACTCAGGGATCGAGTCGAAGCCCATAAGTTTTAAAGCTCTAGGAGATGGTGAAGTTGTTATTTCGGGCAATCAAATTTTACAGAACTGGCAGCCCCTGAGTGATGGCAGTTGGAAAACTAAAATGGATTGGGATTTAGGAAATGAAAACCAGCTATTTTGTCAGGGTAAAATGATGATTTTGGCTCGCTGGCCAAATGATCGAGATGGAAAATTGATGACTGCTGATGGAGCACAAATAGAAGAGGGGAGTACTAATACGCAGATAAAAAATCAATCTTTTCCCGACCAATTCAATTCAAAAGATCTTAAGGGTGCCACTCTTTGGTCCGTGGCGGGTTCGCGTTGGTCTGCTTGGACACGCGTGGTGACGGGATATAATCAAAAAGAAAAGGCAATAGCTATTCCCGAGCTCAAAGGCTTTTGGTTTGGCGAAATTCACTCACCTGCGAGTAAAAAGGGTGGTGAGTTCTACATATCAGGAAAGCGAGCTTTATTAGATAGTCCGGGGGAGTGGTATTATGATCGCAAGGCTCAAGAAATCTATTTCATGCCCCCGCGAGGAAAGGACCCAAATCAACTTAAAATTGAAACTAAAAAGCGCCTATACGGCATAGATTTTCACAATAAAAAACATATCAATTTTGAGGGGATAAAACTCTTTGCTACTGCAGTACGTACGCAAAACATAGAGCATTGTCACTTTTCAAAGATCACCTTGCTTCACCCTACCCATACGGCATACATAAAATCAATGTTTTATCCTATCTCAGGAATAACGCTTTCAGGTCGTCATAATAGCATCAGCAACAGTGAATTGTCGTATTCACTCGATGGAGGTATAAAAGTACAGGGTGACGACAATCAGGTGGTGAATTGTTATATTCATGATTTTAATTATTTTGGTGCCAATGGTCGAGGTATTGAACTTAATGGCGATCGAAATTTAATCAGTCATAATACCCTAAGTCGAGCGGGGCGTTCCAGCATGAAACTCGCTGGTCAAGAAAACCTCATTCAACATAACGACATCTCTCATATGGGACTCATGACTCATGATACAGGTTGTATACATCTCGGTGGTCAAGATGGGCAAAACACCATAATCCGCTACAATATCTTACGTGATACGGGAGGCGAAGAAAACAATACAAATGCCATGTATTTCGATAATTTTTGCCAGAACTTTATTGTGCATGATAATATCAGCTGGAATGTGCCCACCTCACTTCGTTTGAACCGCCCCTCAAATAATATTATGATTTTTAATAATACTTTTGCGGGCATGATCAATAACCTCTATGGCCCCTGGGAACGTCAGAGAGATCAATGGGGAACTATGTTAGTGAATAATGTTGCTTTAAAAGAAACAAAACGAAGAGGTCATAGTACCGAAATTTTGGTTAAAGAAGAAGTCCCCCTAGTGAGTAATTATAAGAATCATAAGGCTACTATTGGCGATTTTTTAAATACCGAGACCCTACAACTCGTGAAGTAGCCATTGATTCAAGAGTCAATTATATCAAAAGGCACAGCAATTGATGGTATAGCGAGTTCTCGAAAGATGAATATTGGAGCTTTAGATTATTCACAAGCACTTTTTAAAGCAGGGCACGACTTTAAGAAGCCACCACGAAAAGTGCATTACCAAAACGCAGATCATATTCATAATCGCAATCATATTATCAATGGCGGTTTCTCAAAAAATGAAAAAAATTGGTTGCCGATCAATGCAAAGCCTGTGAGGTATAAGCTTCATCCGGGTTTTAATAAAAACCCAGGTGCCGCTGAACGTGATTCAATACATGGAGTTAGTGTAACACTCGAAAAATCCGAGTCAGGTATAAAACAGACGATAAAAACGCTCAAACCCAATACAAAATACTACTTCAGTGCCTATGTCAGGCATGGTGAATTATCTGATACACTCTTTTCAGTCCTCAATTCCAAAGCAGAGAAAATAAGCGCTAAACATAGTAGTTCATTCGCTATGAAGAAGGGCTGGCGTTTAGTGATAGTTCCCTTCACAAGTCCGAAGAATGCTCAGGTTACAGTAAGTATTCAAAATACTAAGGACAAAGAAGTGCATGTTGATAATGTCGGCGTCATTCCCGCCATGTTTATTGACTTGAGTAATATTTCGATATAGTCAAAAGCTCTGATATTCGAGATGAAAAAATACATAGATTCAGTTAGAGATGGATCGAAATCATAGATTCAGTTATGAGACAAAAATAGCTACGAGTTTTTAAGATATAAGACTTTTTTTTTCTTACTTTGGCTCATTTTATAATATGCAGAATGTACAATTACCTAACTTTTATTATCTGGATAACTTTACCCAGCTAATTGATCATGTTTTTGATAATCATAAAAGTATTTTGAGGCCCTCAGACTTAGAGGATCATAATTCTTTTTGTTTGCTTAGTCGTAATGCAAAGGCTCTCTATGTCAGGTTTTTAATGCGCAAGGGAACATGCTTTCGTCTTGAGAAAATTTCTTATTCAGAGATTCCCAACTTGATTGATTGCCTCAGTGAATTGGAGCTTTTTAATTTCATTTCTTGGGATTCTACGGTCACAGAAAAAATTAAGCTCTTCTCAAAGGCGGAATTAAGAATACTTTTTCCCAGAGAATTTAATTCAAAATTATCGCGATTTGAGTTAGAGGAAGCTATGCTAATGACTATCTCTGATATTCCTGAAAAAGTCCTTAAAATAAAGAAAGATTTTAAGGTTTTTAACCTACTATATTTTGGAAACCTTCATCAAGATCTAAGCGAGTTTATTCTAAATGATCTTGGAATTTACCGATACGAAAAATATGATCTAAGTCATGGCTTTATAAATTCTATTAGTGAACTTGAAGAGTTTTTAAACTTTTACTCGGTGATTGCTGAATATGATCGTCATAAAGCATTAGAATTTTTCAATAATTATTCAATTATAAAAAGTACTAATGCTGTCTTGAAAAGGCGCTTGGATAAATTTCATTTTTCATTTGCTCGGCAATTGGAACGACAAAAGTTTTTTGAAGAAGCTTTGGAAATTTATTCCTTGAGTAAACGTTCAGGAGAACGTCAAGCAAGAGTTCTTGGAACCCTCAAAAAGTATGATCAACTAGAAACTAAATGTTTGCAAATGTTGGATTTCTCGAAAAATGATCAGGAAAAGGAATTTGCGCAATTTTTTTTGAGTAAGAATTCAAAATTCCTGTCTAAAACCTATGATAAACTTCAAGTATATATACCACCTACAGAGCTCTTAGAGCTCGATAAAACTGACTTATCAGTAGAACGTGCTGCATGTGAATATTACACTCAATTTGGTCACTGTTATCATGCCGAAAACTTGTGGGCTAACGCATTATTTGGATTGTTTTTTTGGCAAGTGATTTTTGCTAATGTACCCGGTGCTTTTAGTCACCCATTTCAACATCGTCCTCATGATTTATATGAACCTGATTTTTATGAAAATCGTAAAACACAAATTACGGAGCTTATGGAAAAACCTTTTACATGGGCTAAAGCAGAAAAAGTTTACCAATCAAAATTTGGTTTGAGCAACCCCTTTGTTAATTGGGGTGCGATTAACAAAGATTACCTTAGGCTAGCACTTGAGAACTTTAATCAAGAACAAATTAAAAGTATTTTTATAGAACTACTCAAAGATCTAAGAAATAAGAAAAAAGGTTTTCCAGATCTCATCTATTTTCCACATCAAGGTGGCGTCGAATTAATTGAAATAAAAGCGCCTGGCGATCGTTTACAAAAACATCAAAATACTTGGTTGAAGTTTTTTGAAGAGAATAAAATTAAAGCGAGAGTGGTAAATGTCTCCTGGAATTAAGATAAAAATCTCAGTTCGAGATCTTGTTAATTTTGCAGCTCGAAAGGGTGATTTAGTGCAAAGGTATCAGAAAAACCCTACGCATTTGGAGGGTATAAAAGGGCACCAACATGTGCAATCTTTAAGGTCTGAGGATTGGGACAAAGAATTAACTTTGAAGCATACTTTTGAATTCCAACCGTATTCTGTCACACTCCATGGTCGAGCTGATCTAGTTAATCAAAAAAACTTTATTGTAGAAGAAATTAAAACAACTTATAATCTCGATATCCCCCAACATAAATTTTCATGTGATTTAGCTCAGGCAAAAGTGTATGCATATATGCTTTGGCAAGATCGTCAAAAAGTTACCACAGTCGTTAATTACTACCACTTAGAAGAAGCTTCGGAAAATAAACGCTTTCATAGCTTCTCATCAATCGAGCTTTTAAATGAAATTAATCAATATCTCAAAATTTATTTAGAATTTTATTCAAAGTATAAAGAGTGTGAAAAAGCCTATTTGAACGAACTGAATTCTGTATCTTTTCCCCATGTGGAATTTCGCCCCTCACAACGTGAAATTGCCAAGGAAGTTTATCGTAATATTCGCGATGGTAAGCAACTTATGTTCGAAGCGCCCACAGGAACGGGAAAAAGTTTGAGTACCTTATTCCCCGCTTGTAAGGCCTTGGGAAAAAAGAAGTCTCGGCAAATTCTCTATTTATCGGCAAAAACCACTGCTCAACAAAGCGCAATAGATGCACTCAAACAAATTACAAAAGATAATTTCTCTTGTCTTCAAATTTCCGCTAGAGACAAGGTTTCTACTTGTTCCGAGGAGGAAGTCAAAAAAGGCTACTTCGATCGCTTACCTCAGGCTCGCTTAGCTGCACTCGACCTTGGCCTGTTAGATCAGCATGGACTTAGTAAAATTGCGCATCAATTTCAAGTATGCCCCTTTGAATTATCACTCGAAATGATGCCATGGCAGAAAATTATTATTGCAGATTTTAATTATTTTTTTGACCCCATGGTAAGTTTTGCTTATTTAGAAAATTCAAGATAGACCTTTTGATAGATGAAGGTCATAACCTTTTGGAAAGGGTTAGGAGTATGTTTTCAGTAAGTTTAGATACGGCTTTTTTAGAAAAAATCAGTAAATTGCTCAAGACAAAAAAAGCTAAATCCGCATGTCGTAAAATAGTTATTTCAATTCAAAGAAAATTCGATGAACTGTCTTTAGGAGAGCATTTGGCGACGTTTGAATTTGTACCCCAATTAATAAGTAATTTCTTAGAATCCTGTTCACAAGAATTGGAAAAGGATCAACAAAATCTTCCCGGCCTTGAAAGTAAAGATGAACTTCAAAATGAGCTTAAGGACCTTTATAGCTTCTTGAAAGTTTATGAAAGTAGTACGCAAGAAGACATTTTTTACATAGACAAGTATCATTTGTCGCGCAACCCTAAACTGAAGCTATACTTATGCTGCTCTCAAGTTCATCGACATCTAGCTTCGAAGTGGAAAACGCTTAATTCACTTTGTGTATTTTCTGCCACTCTCAGCCCTGAGTTTTATTATCAGAAAAGCCTTGCATTACAGCAAGCAAAGTTTTATAAGTTACCTCCTGTTTTCCCGCGAGAAAATCAGCTAAGCCTAGCCTTGAATTACATAGATACTCGCTGGCAAAACCGTCATTCAAGTTTAGGGATTTTATGTGAAAGTATCTTACAAATATACAAAGCATATCCAGGTAAGCATATAGTTTATTTTCCATCATATAAATATTTAGAAATGGCAAAAGAGGTTTTGTATAATCAAGTGCCATGTATCTATCAAGAAAAGTCTGAAGAATCAAGAGAATTCTTTTTAAAAGGTTTTTTTACTGACAAAATCCCTGTGTTAGGTTTAGCTATTTTAGGAGGAGCATTTGCCGAGGGAATTGACTTCAAAGGTGAAGCTCTAAAATCCTGTATAATTATTGGTACAGGTATGGCCCAACCATCGTTTAAAATGAAACAATTAAATCACAGATTATCCAATGATGGTTTTGATGCATTTCTGTTTAATTTTTTAATTCCAGGAATCACTCGTCTCATTCAAACTGCGGGAAGATTAATTCGTACGGAATCTGATAAGGGTATATTAGTCCTTATTGATCCACGTTTTATGCAACAACAGTACCTACAATATTTACCTCACTTTTGGCAGATCAATCAGCTCAATTCTCTTGAGGAGTCATTAAAATTAATTGAAGAGTTTAAAAAAAATGAAAAAAACTGATCTGCCTCAGAAAATTTGCCCTGTCTGTAATCGCCCCTTTACATGGCGTAAAAAGTGGGCGAAAAATTGGTCAGAAGTCAAATACTGCTCAAAACTATGTTCTAGTAATCGCTATACTTTGAAGAGAAAAAACTGACTTGTCTTTTTTTATCGATCAATTAATTTCAGTAAAAAATCAAGGTAATAAAAATGAATGGCCCCCCACAAGTCGATCCCCCCAATCCCGAAATTTATCAGCTCATGGGCGAAGAAAATATGTTTCGCTTACTTCACGATGTTTACGATGAATTTGCCAAGTCCGAAATTAAAGACATGTTCCCGACGGAGGCAGATGAATTAGCAGAAGCAGCCGACAAATCCGCCTGCTTTTTTGTGGGCCTTTGTGGTGGTCCACCGCTTTATCATCAGCGTTATGGCAACCCCATGTTACGACGCCGTCATTTCCCTTTCCCCATTGATATGAACTCTCGTGATGTGTGGTTAGCCTGCTTTTTAAAAGTGTTAAAAAATCACCAAGACTACAACTTCCCTGAGCAGCATCTTGATAGTTTCATTGGCTTTATCGCCGGTTTTTCTCCCTGGATGGTCAACAAAGAGTAGGGTTTTTATATAATGATCACTGATCTTGAACAGCGTATCATATATGAAAAAGATGGTCTATTAGTTGTCGACAAACCCTATGACCTTCCTTCAACGGGGAGACAGCTCGATGATGACGATTGTCTCCAGTATTGGCTAATACAACGTCACGGCTCTATGGTTTGGGCCGTTCACCAACTCGATGCTGATACGAGTGGCGTGAACTTGTTTGTCACGGAGAAGAAACTCGTCAAATATTATAAAGGGCTGCTAGAGCAAACTCAAGCCGACAAACAATACCTTGCACTTGTTCATGGTATTCCAACTTGGGGAAAATGTGAAGAGCGTAGTCGCATAGGCAAACTTGATGAGCGCAATTTAGGTATTCATCCCGAGGGAAAAACAGCTCATAGTCAATTTGAAGCTTTAGGAAGTGCAAACGATTTTAGCCTCATCAAAGCAAAGATATTCACCGGGCGTACACATCAGATTCGTATTCATTTGAGTCACTTAGGTCATCCACTTGTAGGTGAAGAATGGTACTGTGATCCACCTTGCACCACACATAAACGTCAGGCACTCCACTGTTATAAAATTCACTTGCCTCAAACAGGGCAGACTTTCATGGCTTCTTTAGCAGAAGACCTAAAGCAATGGGCTCAGAATCAAGGCTTAAATAAGTACATAGTAGCTTTTTTAGGGTTATGAGTAAAACTCATACCTTGGTGCGGAACTCGCAAAGAGTTGCGGTGCTTGAGCAGGTATAACTTTAAGTGAATTCACTTAGTGTTGTGAGTCATCATTAACTTCATTAGAAATTAACCCATTTCAGTGTCACAGCAAAGCTTCTGAGTTTTGTATTTATTTTCAGAGTCCTCTATCTTAAAGTCGGTGAAAATTTAGACAAAAGACGAGGATACCTGATTATGGCTAGCAAAGTAACAAAAACTGCCGTTAAAAAATTTAAAGAAGCTTTCCAAAAACGTGTGGATATGACTCTTGCAAAAGATTTGTCAGAATGCAATAAGCACGATCTTTATATGGCTCTAGCTTATACTGTGCGCGACCTTCAGGTCGAAGCGTGGAAAAAAACGAATCATAAATTGTCTAGTGCAGATGCCCCCAAGAGAATGTATTACATCTCACTCGAATTCCTCATGGGCCGTACTCTTGGTAATAGTTTAATCAACTGTGGTTTTTTTGACCAAGCTGATAGTGCTCTCAAAGAACTTGGCGTTGAACTCGAAGACTTACTCGATGAAGAAATGGATGCAGGACTCGGTAATGGCGGCCTTGGTCGCTTAGCTGCTTGCTTCCTCGATTCTATTGCTAGCTTAGATCTACCAGGTTTTGGCTCAGGTATTCGTTATGATTATGGTATTTTCCGTCAAAAAATCGATCATGGTCATCAATTAGAAGAGCCAGATAACTGGTTGCGTTTTGGTAATCCATGGGAAGTGGTTCGCCCAGAGCGCAAGCGCGTCGTTAAATTTTATGGTCATGTCGAGTGCTACAAAGATCACGATGGTAAGCAGTGGTGCACTTGGGTAGACACGGAAGATGTCTTGGCAATGCCTTACGACACACCGATCCCGGGGTTCTCTATGGGCACAGTTAATACTTTGCGTCTTTGGTCAGCTCGTTCCATCTTTGGTTTCAACCTCACAGATTTTAACCAAGGTGATTTCATTAACGCCAATATTCAAAAGTCACTTACCGAAAACATTACCAAAGTTCTTTATCCCAATGATAATAACTACGAGGGTAAAGAATTGCGCTTGAAGCAGCAGTACTTCCTCGCATCTGCGACCCTCGCAGATATGATTGAAGATTTCAAAGAGCTCGGCCTGCCCATGAGTGATCTTCCCAAGAAAGCTGTCTGTCAGCTGAATGATACTCACCCAGCCATTGCAGTGCCAGAGCTTATGCGCCTACTCATGGATGATGAAGGCTTAACTTGGGATGAAGCATGGGGCATCTCGCGTCAGGTTTTTGCCTACACAAATCACACTTTACTTGCCGAAGCACTAGAGAAATGGTCTGTAGATTTAATAGAGAATCTCCTCCCGCGTCACATGCAGATTATTTACGAGATCAATTATCACTTCTTGCGTGAAGTAGCGCAAAAATATCCTGGGGATAACGATCGCCAACGCGATATGTCCATCATCCAAGAGGGTGGAGAAAAAATGGTGCGCATGGCTTATCTAGCGATCGTTGGGAGCTTCTCGGTTAATGGTGTTGCAGCAATGCACACGGAGCTTTTGAAGCACGATTTAGTGAGAGAATTCTATGACCTCTACCCTGAGAAATTTAATAATAAAACTAATGGTATCACGCCTCGTCGCTGGTTGCGCAAATGTAACCCAGAACTCTCTGAATTGATCACTTCAAAGATTGGTGATAAGTGGGTGACGGATCTTGATGAATTGCAAAAACTCATTCCTTTTGCCAAAGATAAGGCCTTCCGCAAAGAAATTTCCAAGATTAAGAAGAACAACAAAATTCGCTTGGCTGAATACGTCAAAAATCTCACTGGCGACGAACTCGATGTGAATTCGATTTTCGATATCCAGGTGAAACGACTTCACGAGTACAAACGCCAGCTCCTCAATATTCTGCATGCGATTCATTTGTATCAAAAAATCAAGGCTAATCCCAAGGGACATTACACGCCGCGTACAATCATTATTGCCGGTAAAGCAGCTCCGGGTTATTACATGGCCAAGCTCATTATCAAGATGGTGAATTCAGTGTCGGCAATTGTCAATAATGACCCAGAAGTTAACAAGTTCCTCAAAGTGCTTTTTCTTCCCAACTACAGCGTTAGTATGGCTGAAGTATTGGTGCCAGCAACGGATCTTTCGGAGCAAATCTCTACTGCAGGTAAAGAAGCTTCTGGTACGGGCAATATGAAATTTGCACTCAATGGAGCTTTAACTATCGGTACTCTTGACGGTGCCAATGTCGAAATTAAAGACGCAGTAGGCGATGATAATATCTACATTTTTGGACTCGATGTTGATGGGGTAACTAGCCTCAATCAAAATGGTTATAATCCCCATGATTACATGCCTCAGGGTTCACACTTGAAAAATGCCCTCGATCTGATTTCTTCAGGGTTTTTCTGTCCAGAGGATCCCGAGCTCTTCCGTCCTTTAGTTGACTCACTCACCATTGGTGGAGATCACTATAAATTGGCGGCTGATTTCGAAAGCTATTCTGATTCCCAAGAACTTGTGTCTAATGATTTCATTAAGGAAGACGATTGGGCAAAACGTGCTATTCTCAACATTGCAAATATGGGCGGCTTTTCATCCGACCGCACAATTAAACAATACGCAGAAGAAATTTGGGATATAAAACCCTACTAAGAGAGTAACATGATAACATCAGATCAACTGCATGAGAAACTCAAAAATGTGACGGTTGCGGGTTCTACCTGTAGCTACACAGAAGAGTACTGCGACAAGATCGCTCCTATGATTAATGAGATTAACCGTCTCAAAAAAGAAACGAACACAGTGATTCTCGCTCACTCCTACGTCAATCCAGAGATTGTCTACGGAGTGTCCGACTACACAGGTGATTCCTACCAGCTTAGTCGCAATGCCCTCGAGAGTGGTGCAGACAATATTATTTTTGTCGCCGTAAAATTCATGGCGGAGACCGCAAAAATCCTCAACCCCGAGAAAAATGTCTACGTACCTGCGGCCCTAAATGGCTGCAGTTTAGCCGACTCCATCACTGGTGCGGACGTACGTAAACTCAAGCAAGAAAACCCAGATTATACCTTTGTTTGCTACATCAATACCACTGCAGATGTCAAAGCTCAGTGCGATGTATGTGTGACATCCGGCAATGTCTACAATATTATTGAAGACCTACCAACAGACAAGATTTTCTTTGTGCCCGATAAATTAATGGGCCTCAATATCATCGACGAAATGAAGCGTCGTGGCGTTGAAAAAGATATTAAACTCTGGGATGGCGTTTGTTATGTTCACGAAGAATACGATCCGGATATGATTGATTATATTCGCGGTGAATTTGATGGCGTAAAAGTTTTGGCTCACCCCGAGTGTAGCCCAGGTGTTTTACATCACTCTGACTTCGTTGGTTCAACCGCTCAGCTTCTCAAATTTATGGAGACTTCGGCTGCAGATGATTTCCTCATGCTCACGGAATGCGGACTTTCAGCTCGACTTCAAGTCGAGATGCCAGAGAAGAATTTTGTTGGTTCTTGTTCAGTATGTAAATACATGAAGGCCAACACACTCGAGAATGTTTTGGAATGCTTAAAGAATCCTAAAGCTCAGAACGAGATCCACCTGAGTCAAGAGGATATCGATGGTTCGCGTCGTTGTATCGATGCCATGTTCCACTACGCTGAAAAGCGCAATTAACTATTGCCATAGGGGCGGTAAACTACTGCCGTAGGGGCAGTGATGAACTTTTATCGCAACAAACTCGCTAGTTAAATTAAGGCAGGTGCTATGGTACCTGCCTTTTTTATTGGAGTGGAATGCGTTCAATTTGTGGGTAGTTACTCATCACTAAACTGCGCTCAATTACTTGGGCACCCTTGTGAATTCGAATGTTTACACGACCTAAATCATTATTATCAATGTGAATAAGAAATTGTCGCCATTGGAAACTGCTATCATCAATTTTTTGCACTTTACTCTGGAGCGGAGGATCATAATAAAGCGGGCAATTTAGCTCAAAACTTTGTTGGTGGAGGTATTGTTGAAACTGCGTCGGACGAGAACGGGCTTTTAGAAAGCTAATGGAATGGAGCCTCTGCTTATTAATTAAACTCAGGGCTCCTAAGGACGAACTTTTGCGATTATCGCAAATGACTAAATCAATTTTCTTGAGCGCGCGTTGGTCGAGTTCTTTCGTAAAAAAGCTGGATGCCTGGAAATCGCTACAATTGATTAGAAGGGAATCCCCTTTATCAAAAATAGCGATAGAGACTTGTTCTTGCCCCGCGGAACGAAAAATAATAAGCTCTTCATCCCGGACTTTAAATTGCAGTAAAATAATCAGGCTTAGAATGAGGAGGCTAAGGGCATAAATTTGCCGCTTCATTTTTATTCTGAGTCGTAAAATGAATAAAAAAGCCAGAGAATACAGGGCACAATTAATGCCGGATAAGCTCCCCAGTTTTAAAGAGAATTGAGCACTTAAACTTGCGAGGCCCGCAAAAAATGATGTGAAGGTATCGAGTAGGGGAGTGAGGAAGGGAAATAAACAGCAAATCAGTGCACTTGTTATTAAGGGGGCCGCCAAGAAAATGCATAGGAGATTAACTGCCAAAGAGAAGGGATTGCTATTGGCCGAGAGATAAATATTCATTCCCAAAGAACTCAAATATGCCACCAGAGTAATCCCAAAGGCCTTGATCACTTTGTTTTTTATATGGTGCTTGTGGAAGGAGAATCGTGCACCCCAATAAATTTTTTCATCGAGGATACGACAAAACTCATCTAGATTTTTTATACTCATGAGCAAGGCAAAAATGACGAGAAAAGAAAATTGAAAGCCAGCGAGTAAAATTTGATTGGGATTAATCAGTAAAATGATAAAACCAGCACAATACAGACTATTGAGGCTGATGCTATTTTTCTTTAAACACAAGCCAATGGACCAAATGCTAATCATAATCCAAGCCCGCATAGCGGAAGCAGGAATGCCAGTCATAACCAAATAGGGAATGAGTAAGATTGGCAACAGTGATAAGCGCCACCACACAGGAATAAAAAACAAGCGTAGGGTATACAGCAGAATGAAAGCAACAATGCCCACATGCAGACCCGACACGGCAAAAATATGCATTAACCCTGAACGTCGCAAGGTATCTTTTTGGGTACTATTGAGTTCCTGTTTGAGTCCAAATAACATTGCGGTCAAAACTTGGTAATTGCCTTCATGATCTAAATGTTTCTCTAGTCGACTGAGTAGCTTATCACGTAAAATAAGACAAGATTTTTGTAGGGATGGTGCACTTTCAATCTGTATCTCATCTGGAGAAGAGGGGATGAATTTCCAATAAATCCCCTTGGAATGCAAATGATTTATATAGGCCTGTTCGGAAGATAGCTGACTGCGTAGAGGAACTAAAGAACCGTAAGCGATGATTTGATCATTAAAGTGAAAAGCCCGATCGCGGGGTTTTTGAAAGAGTACTTTAAAATCCTTTAAATGATGTTTTTGGTGATTGATGAATGAACTCACCTGTAGTTCAATACTTTGCCTCTTAGTATGTCCATTAATGATTTGGCTATCGCAGACTTTTGCAGTCAGCTTTCCTCCCATAGCCTTGAAATTACTTGGCTCTCGCTCTTGAAAAAAATGCCCCCATAAGGAGCCAAGAAGTAGGAAAAATATCTGCGCATATAAACGCTTCCATAAAAAAAAGCAGAGAAAAATGAGCAAGAGGCTCAATTGAACCAAAAGACTAGCTTCATGCCAGGAGATAAAAATCATAAGCCCAGCAATAAATGACCAGAAAACCCGTTCCAAGGGGTATGCGTGGCAGTCAATAGACATTTTTGTACCTCTCCTCATTCAATCGGTACAGAAATTTTAGCCTGTCCGATATATATTTCTGCTCTTAAAATAATACTGGGAAGTTTATGAAAAAAATCTTTTGCCTACTAATATCATGTATTTTTGTGCAAAGTGTTTCTGCTGGGACGATAAAATTTCGTTCTGAGCTGGAGGACAAAATTTATCACTACGGTGTGCAACTCGCTTATCATAAGGCTAATACCAATCCAAATGCGAAAGATTTACAGAGTCTTTTGGCCTTTGTGCACTTTATGCGACCCGACTTAGGAGTCTCCCAAAGTATCAAAAAGTCACTGGTCTTTGGCAAGCCACTCTCAGTAAAAGGACGAGACACGACTAAATATTTTGCAGAAAAACTATTGGCTCGATCTCTAGAATTAAAAAATGATAAAGAGATGCGTGAATTTCTCTATATTTATGCACAAATGGCGGAGAAATATACTCAGTTAGATGAGTCAGTTCACTTAGTCATGGATGATGCCCGTGGCTCGGGTTTTAATTTGAATTTAGCACACCTATTTAAAGTAGCTGGCTCGCCAGAAATTTATGATGTCGAAGCCGAAGCCGCTCAATTAGCTTTAGAGGCCGAACGCCAACGCAAAGAGGATGCGGAACATAGACGCATCAGTGGCAGTGAAGATGCTGGCGGAGATATAGAAGAAGACGATTTTAAATCACTCCTACAAAATCACAAAATGACCATTGCCTATTCAGAGGTTTCAGCCATTAGCGCACTCAACGAAATGATCCACGCTATGTATTGGTTGGGAGTTAGCTTTGAGTACGAGGGTATGCGCTTATCGCATTTGGGCGAAATGAAAGCGACCAATGGAGCGGTTTTCTATAAGAGTGTTTTACCTCGCCCAGAGAAAGAAACTTATACTTTAGCCAACAAATCTATTCGTGATATCCTTGAGCACATGATGGAGAACTTGAACCTTCAGTATACTTTTGAAGGCAATACTGTAAAAATTTCCGATGCGCCCCCACCCTTGTTTCCCGAGTGGGGAACTGGTGGAGTTCCCGCTTATGTCTTACAGCAAAAGTTGCGCAATTATAACCGCAGCGAGATTGAGAAATATAAAGGTAAGGAATTTAAAATTAATGGTTATATTCAGAATATGGGAACGGGTAGCAGTCGCAACTATATGATGACGCTTGATTCGGATTTGATCATCATGCAAATCCCTCTCTACAATGTCGACCTCGCTAATTGGAGTGATTTAAACGACAAGTTAAAAACTTGGAAATCCGAGAGTAAAAAGACTAAGAAAGAATCCATGACCAAAAATCGTCGAGACAAGCCAAAAGGAGAATTCGAACGCACGGCTTACGGTACGGATAATGTTTACGTGACGGCCTATGTCACTGCAGAGGGCATTAAGGGCGGTAAACTTTACCTCTCTAACGCCAAAAAAGTGAGCGTCAAAGGCCTAGGTCGTCGAATTACCTTGGATGAAGATAACGATTAATGAATGAGTGATGAACAAGCTATTGTTCTCAGCTTTGATGCAGGAACAATTTTAGTCGATCGACTGGGGGATGAACACCTAGAGCTCTTAAAGGGCTTGCTAACTTACGATGAACGTGTGCGGACTTACCGAGCATTAGCCATGAATTATGCAAAAATTGTCATGGCTTTGCACCGTGCTAAAGTCCCTTTTGTTGATGAAGCTAAAGACTATGAAAAACAAAATTTTGTCTTACAAAATGGTATGAGCCCACGAGCTCACCAAGCTTCTGCTTTCGAGGCTTGGCGCAAAGTCAATTGTCGCGGCTTAGTTGTTTTGCCCACGGGTGCAGGCAAATCATTCTTAGCCTTCATGGGTATTCAGCATTGCCAAAGACCGAGCTTGATTTTGGTTCCCACGATTGATTTAATGCATCAGTGGCAACGCGGTCTCAATGAAGCCTTCGGCTGTACAGTGGGAATGCTTGGCGGTGGTGAAAAAGACGTTCAGCCTATTACCGTGAGTACCTATGATTCGGCACTTCTAATGATGGAATGGCTCGGAGATCGCTTTGGCTTATTGATTTTTGATGAATGTCATCATTTGCCTGGAGATCGCATGCGCCAAGCCGCCTTGATGTCACTGGCACCCTTCCGCATGGGCTTAACTGCTACACCAGAGCGTAGTCACACGGGCTTAAGCGAATATGGCGGATTAACGGGCCCACTCTGTTTTAGAATGGAAATTGGCGAACTCAAAGGCGAAATTTTATCCCCCTATGAGACGCGTCGAGTTGAGCTTGATTTAGATGAAGATGAAGAATTTCTTTATCACGAAGAACGTCAAATTTATTTAGATTTTCTCAAACGCTGCGGAATTAGTTTCTCTAATGGCGATGGCTGGGCACGCTTTATTATGGCTTGTGCCCGTAGTGACGAAGGGCGTCGAGCTTTAAAAGCCTTCTATGCACAGAAAAAAATCGCTAATTGCGGCCGTGCCAAATTTCGCCAAATCTGGCAAATCTTTAAAGATCATTGCGGAGAACGAGTTTTAATTTTCACCGCAGATAATGATACTGCCTATGAAATTGGCCGTCGTTTTTTACTACCCGTTTTGACGCATCATACCAAATCGGCAGAGCGCAAAAAAATGCTCGAGCGTTTTCGTTCGGGGCAACATCCCATCTTAGCCACTTCCAAAGTACTAAATGAGGGCGTCGATGTACCAGAAGCTAGTGTGGGCATTGTCGTTTCTGGTAGTGGAAGCACTCGTGAACACGTTCAGCGACTGGGGCGAATTTTGCGTAAATCGCAAGGTAAACAAGCGGTACTCTACGAATTAATAAGTCGCAACACGAGTGAATTTAACGTATCAGAACGGAGGAGACAGCACAGTGCTTACGAAGGATCTCGTTAAATTTTCTCGACGCAAAGATCGCATATATCCCCATTCCATAAAAACTGATCAGCAAGCCTTACTTGATTTGGCGCAAGATTTAGTTACAATTTATGCTCACGGAGAAGGGAAAAATCGTCAGGAATTGGAAGAGGAATCATCCATTCTTATCAATAGCTTTTCAACGCCCTTGATTGCGCGTGGGCTCAATCGCCTCTGTCTCGATCGCTGCGAATTTACACAATGCCTAGAAGTGGACTTTGCCTCGGCTCGTGAGCAAATTTTTGATTTGAGTGCTCAGCATTTAAAAGAAGCAAACAAATATGATTTTGATGGCTTTCGTGAACATCTAGAGCGGCAAGTACCCAATGATCTGCAAGCCCTTGTTCACGAGGACTTGTACGGAGATTTGCCCCATAGTGATCTCTTGCTCAAATTTAAGAGCCTACGTCCAGTCGATCTCTTACACCGCTATAACTTGGCCCAAGTTCAGTATCACATGTTATTTGCGGGTGATTTGAGCCTGAATTTAAAAAAAGTAGAAGCGGCTGACTTACGCAAAATCTTTAAATACTTGAAGTTTTTCCGACTCTTAGCTCGTATCGAGAGTAAGACAAAGGGCGCTTTGAAAATCACTATCGATGGTCCCTTAAGCCTATTTGAAAACACGCGTAAATATGGACTTCAATTAGCCAATTTTATTCCCGCCTTTGTGGATTGTGCGAATTGGCAATTCGAGGCAAAAATCGACTTGCCACGTTTCAAAAATAAAGTCCTTAAACTCTCGCACAAAGAGGGTTTAAAGAGTCACTACAAAAACTTTTCTGCCTATGTCCCCGAGGAAATACGTCTTTTCCACAAAAGCTTTGCAGACAAGGCAAAAGACTGGCAAATCGTGGGGGACACCCCTTTTGTGGAAATGGGCGAAGAGGGTAAGCAGGAAATTATTTTTCCCGACCTCAGTTTTGCGAAGGACGCAAAACGGGTACACATGGAACTTTTTCACCGTTGGCATGCCGGCGCCCTACGTCGCCGTTTGGATCAGCTTCACACTAAGCCCGATTGCCAGCTACTCATTGGCATTGACCGCAGCTTAGTGCGTTCCTCGAGTTTTAAAGAAGAAGTCGAATCCCACCCCTATTTTGAAAAGCACGGCTTTTTATTTAACGATTTTCCTTCGGTGACAAAAGTAAACTCTTTGTTAAAAGGCTTTTGATGATTCACTGTATACAAAAACTTTTCCGCCAATGAATACCCAGCTTTTTACTTTCATCCTCTTAGTAAGTTTCTTAGTCTCCTGTCAGCGTCAGGTTCCACCCAGTCCTCAGGCGCAAGCGACTTTGAATCAATGCATGCTCTGCCATGATAATAAGGAAATGCAGCGTGGGCCAATTTTGGATGGCCTTCAAGAAGACTACATGCTGAGGCAAATTAGTAAATTCAAATCGGGTCAGCGCGGTGCGCATAAATATGATCATCAGGGTGAGTTAATGGCGACGGCTATTAAGGACTTAGATGCCACTGAAGTCGACGAGGCGGTAGCACTAATGGCACGATTAAAACCTAGGAATTATCTGCGTACAGTCAAGGGCGATATCAAAAGTGGTCAGCAGATCTACCAAAGCCAATGCATCAGCTGTCATGGTGAGCAAGCAGAAGGCTTGAAGCAATTCAAAACGGCAAGTTTAGCCATTTTAGAAGATTGGTACCTCTTGAGTCAATTGCGCAATTATAAATCGGGACGAAGGGGCTACCACGAGCTCGATAGCGATGGTCAGGCAATGCGGGCTATTGTGACTCCTCTCAGTGATCAGCAACTAAAAAATGTTGTGGAATACATCTCCTACATCACACTAGAAGATTAGCTTATTTAGTGACATATTTCTTTCTCGTATGTAGTTCACGATTTAGAGGCTGTGTGAAAAACAAACACAACTTTAATACTAATATATACATGGTATTTTATATTAGTATTAATTAGGAGAACAAAATGAACTTGATACAAGGTGATGATCGGAGAGAAAGTATTTTCTTTCCTCAATGTTTAGATGATTATATTGATTCAAATAGTGAAGTTCGTATAATTGATCAGTTTGTTGACTCTCTCAATTTAATGGAATGTGGTTTTGTATTTCCAAAAGAAGATCCTCTTGGACGAGGTCGAGCAGCTTATGACCCTGCTGATTTATTGAAGCTTTTTATTTATGGTTATTTCAATGGTATTCGTTCTGGCCGTAAACTTGAGAAAAACTGCCATATTAATCTCGAAGTCATTTGGTTGCTTAAGCGCTTGAAGCCAGACTTTAAAACTATCTGCGATTTTCGCAAAAATAACCGCAAAGCCTTTAAGCAAGCAACGACTAAATTCACCTTGTTATGTCAGAAGCTAAAGCTCATTGCGGGTGAAACCATTGCAGTAGATGGAACAATAATTAAAGCGTCAAATAATATTTCTAAAAGTTGGAGTTCAAAAAAGCTGGAGAAGAATTTAAAACAAACTGAAGTTCTGATTGAGCAGTACCTTAATGACCTTGAGGGATTAGATGATGATCCAGCTCCAGAGTCAGGACAACGAAAAGAAGCCCTTAAGCACAAGCTTGATTATGAACAGACAAAGGAAATTCAACTAAATGAAATTAAAAGTGTCTTGGATAAATCTTCTAAGAGTCACCTTTCCTTGACTGACCCAGACAGTAAAACAATAAGTAAACAGGGTAAATCATGCGTGGGTTATAACGTCCAAACTTCCGTAGACAGTTTACATAAACTCATCGTTTGTTGTGAAGTCACCGATAGAATTAACGATTTAGGGCTTCTCACTCCCATGGCTCAAGAAACAAAAAATCTCTTGGAATTGCAAGAACTATGTGACCTTACTGCGGACTCTGGTTACTATACTTTAGATGATTTGAAAGATTGTGAAGATATGGGGATGATTCCTTATTTACCGACAGTTAAAAAGTCATCGAATGTCCAACAAGGTCTATATGGTAAAGGCGCTTTTCTTTACAACTCCAAAGAAGATACATATCTCTGTCCCAATAAAATAACCTTAAAGAAAATCCGGACTACTGAGCAACGAGGAAAACGATTCCATCAATATACCCATAAGAGTGCCTGTGGAAATTGTCCTTTAAAACTCCGCTGTACAAAAGCAAAACAACGGGTGCTATCACGCTGGGAACATGAACAATATCAAGAGCGAGCAACAAAAAGAATTCTCGAAAACAAAGAAATGATGGCAACACGTAAAGGAACAGTGGAGCATCCATATGGGACTATCAAAACTCAGTTTCTTAGCAATGGTTTTTTAGTTCGCGGTAAGGAAATGGTTCAGGCTGAATGTTCTCTTGCACATTTGGCTTACAACTTGAAGCGAGTTTTAAACATTATGAAATTTGATGACTTGATTACAATCCTTGGCTACAGGACGGGACTATACTTCAAAAATGTCGCTATAAATGGGTTAATACGCCTTTGCACAAAGCCTATAGAGCTGAAATATAATAAAGGTAGACCACGATCATTGTGGTATACAAAATTTAAGAGGCTTCACCATGAAAGCTTGTTTTTCACACAGCCTCTTTATCGTGTGGGAGAAACATTCAGGCTAAAGCTTGTACTACGAACTTATTATGATTTTTTCAAATCCTGATGCCATTGAATGAACATGAGGGCGGCCCATAATTTGTGCTGATGATTCGCACTCTTATTGAGGTGCTGCTTAAAAGTCTCTTGTAATTCTTGATGGTAGAAAAAGTCAAAGCTAGCGGAGCTATGAATCAGGTCCTGGGCCCAATCTTTGAGTTCACCACGCAACCATTCGGCAATGGGGATGGCAAAGCCTTGCTTAGGACTCTCTAAATCATAATCAGGCAAGTGACGCCCTAGGAGTGATTTAAGCACGCGTTTTTTCATGTTTTTCTCAGGACCAATCAAGCTATCCATATTCATTGTCCAAGAATGTTCGACAATGCGATGATCGAGTAGGGGAGAGCGTAATTCTAGGCTTGTGGACATGGAAGCACGATCGGCCTTTTGTAAAATATCATCACTGAGGTACATCATTAAGTCGGCAAACATAAATTGACGAATGGGGTTGAGAAAATCGGGCCATTCATCTTCATCAGAAAAGAGGTGAATACCATCTTGACCGTTAGCTACAATATCACTGGGGTGATGCCATAGCGAATGGAGATCGCGATAAAGCTTTCTAGGTTTATTGCGACGTAGAGCCTTGGCAAATTTAGCCGCTTTATCGGCAAAGAGGTGAGGCGCTTTTTTACCTTTGAATTTATAGGCCATCGTCGCGAGCTGATTCAAACTTGAAGGTCGTAAAAAATCGACTCCATGACAGATAGCTTTATTGACAAAATCGGGATACTTCTTGCGCATCTCAAGAATCCTTTCTCCCCATAAATAACGCTCATATCCACAGAAGACTTCATCGCCACCATCACCACCAATGGCAACAGTAACTTGTTTGCGAGCGAGTTGTGAAATGAGGGTGGTGGGCAAAATCGAGGAATCGGCAAAGGGTTCATCACAGATGTGCGGGAGTCGCGGAATGAGTTCTAGGGCATCTTTGGCTTGAACCATGAAAGTCGTGTGATCGGCACCAATCGCTTTAGCAGTTGCTTCCGCCTGCGCAGTTTCATTGTACTGGCTCTCATCAAAGCCAATGGAGAAAGTTTTGAGGGCTTGCGGATGAATTTTTGCGGCCATCGCACAAACGAGTGAAGAGTCAATGCCGCCAGAGAGGAAAGCTCCCACAGGAACGTCGGCATTGAGGCGTAGACGAATACTTTCTTCCAAAAGGCTCTCAGTCTTTTCCACGTTTTCGGCAAAACTGAGTGTTGAAGGTTCATTAACGACAATTTTATGGGGGTCCCACCAAGCTTTAATATTTTTTACAGTGAAGCTTTTGAGTGAAAAAGAAAGGATGTGACCAGGACGTAATTTATAGCAATTTTTGAAGATCGAGTAAGGTGCGGGTACGTAGCCAAATTGCATATACATATGCAGGGCATCGTGGGCGACTTCGGCGTTGAAACTCGGAGCCTTTTTGAGGCTTTTGAGTTCAGAGGCAAACAGAAAGTGATGATGAGAAAAAGCGTAAAACAAGGGTTTTTTTCCGAGGTGATCACGGAATAACTTGAGCTCGTGATTAGCGCGGTCCCATACAGCTGCGACAAACATGCCGTTAAAATGGGTTAGTGCTTCTTCAACACCCCAGTAACTAATAGCGGCTAATATTGTTTCTGTATCAGAATTCCCCTGATAGGGGTAAGGTGTCTTAATTTTCCCACGAATTTCATCTGAGTTAAAGATTTCACCATTGAAAGAAATAACATAACGGCCACAGGCACTATGCATGGGTTGAGCCCCTGCAGGGCTTAATTCAATGATGGAGAGGCGGGTATGACCTAAGGCCATATGGTCATCAAACCAAGTGCCCTCTGCATCGGGACCACGGTGATCGAGCTGGGTGACCATTTCACCCAGAGCATCTTTATCTTCAATACTTATTCCACCTTTACTAAGGAAGCCCGCTATCCCACACATGACAATGTCCTAATACTTTGACAAAATTTACTCTTTGTCAAAAATTTTACACGAAAAGGGCTAGCGGAAGTAGAGCTAAATAGAGCTAATGACACTAAAAAGTGGTAATTTCTTTAAAAATTAAGCAGGAGAAGCCCCTGTCATGGTCGCTAATTACTTCTTTGCGGGGACTTCGGGGATGACTTTCCGTAGAATTTGCCCTTGTTTAAAGCTTCCGCTGACGATCTTTGCGTAGCTAAATTTTTCTTTTACTTCAGTAACTTTAATGCGTCCAATGAGTTGGCTATCTGAGTAGCCTAAAATATCTCCCGTTTCGGGATCTATGAGGGGTGAGCCTTGAAAAAAGGCCGAGTACTCACTCCCCAATTCGATGGCACGATTTTCACCGCCAGAAATAATTAACTTATCGCCTTCGGAGCGAATAACTCGTGGGTACCATTTTTTGTCGGCAATCGTTTTATTTATTTCTATAAGTGCTTCTTGCATAAGTTCTTTACAGGCCTTCCCCAGGGGGGTTCGATAAAAAGAGCCACTGCCAAAACTCATGTTTTTATACTGCCCGGCAACATCAAGAGAAGTGGCATGTGCCTTACCCTCAACTTGCTTAGAAGCAATAATTTCGCCACTCTCAACCTCGATGATATAGAGTGTGACTGTGACTACGGCAATGTGGGTACTAGTAGACAGTCCCCAGTTGCTAAAAAAGGCGGAGGCACCAGTTTTTGCGACATGTGCAAAGTCCGTTACTGAACCTTTGAGTAGGTACTGAACATTTTTAAGGCGCCCACGTGCTACTTTGCCTTCGGGTCGAAAGAGCTTGTCTTGCTGAATATTGAGCTCGCCAATGACGGCATCAATATTTTCACGGGTGAGAACTTTATAGCGTTTGGATTGTACGAGTTCATCAATTAGTGAGTCGCGTATGCCCTCTCCCACATTCCAGCGATAACGGAAATGGCTCTTATCGCCAAATTCGAGTACGGCAATGGTAGGGATTTTTTTATCAATAACATCAGGAGGGAGGCGTTTTGAATTTGTTTGGCATGAGCAAAAAAATAAAACGAGGCTGAGTACAGATAAAACTTTCACGGCGAGCTCCTAATTAATCTTCGTCTTGGGGACCAAGGTACCACTTTTTTTCATAGAGAAAAGTCTCTAGATCACTGATGAAATCGGCAATAGTAAAATCGATATGATTTTCCAATGGCGATAAAAAATCTTCGTGTTTGCGGTCTTCGCGGTAAGCAGGCTGTTTTGAAGGTGGCGTTAGGTACTTAACAATTTTTTCCATGGAATCATTTTGTAGTAAAATCACGCAAGAGTAAACACTCCACTCACGAGGCATGTAGAGCGATGCTCCTAGGAACTTTTTCCCCTGATATGAGAGGTCGTAGTTTTCACGAATTTCTGTCGCCAGACCATAAGTTTCATAGAGAAAAGCTTGGATGGCTTTGGAGCTATGACGCAGGTAACGGTCGATATTGAGCTCTTTTTCTCGTTCATAGCGAATGGCCACGCAAGCACAGCCCTCATCTAAAACGACGCAACCACCGCCACCCATGCGTTTAAAAACTGGGATGGCGTCTTTTTTGGTGTTGTCCAAATGGATTTCTTTGTGGGCTTTTTGTGAGCGACCCAATACAACCACGGGGTGCTTGGGTTGCCAGACCCTAATGGGACGAGCATCTGTATCCAAGACACTTTCTCCCAAGGGTTCTTCGGAGAGAAAGTCTGAATTTTCAGATAATAATGGACGAAACTTCTCCATTAATCCTCAATTTTTGCGTAGTTGACGAAAATGCCATGGGGCTTACAGCAAGCGCGAACGCGAACCCAACCATCTAGGGGCTCAGGAGTTTGAATATAAGCACGGAATTCCGTACCCTCATCGCCATAGAATTCGTCGTATTTTGCAGGTTCAGGAAAAGCAACCGTATGAACATTATTGAGGCGATCAGTAATTTCGACCCATGTCCAGTAGTGACCATTTTTGTGAGGGTGGACTTTATCATTACTACCAAAGCTGATGATAAACTCTTTTTTGTTACCGGCAATTTTTATGATGGGCTTATGTTTATCCATCGCTGTTTCACTGCGTTTTTGACCATCGTAATCTTCGCCATTGAAGCCGTAGTAATCAAAACCTTTTTCGGGCTTGGTTAAAAAGCTTGAGTTTTCTGAGTAGGCAAAAGGGTCTTCGTCTTTGTAAAAATCCTCGGGCTCTTCATTAGATTCACAGGATGCCAAGAGGGCAGTTCCGGAAGCTACGAGTGCTGATTTGATAAAGGTTCTACGGTTGTTCATTTTTAACTCCATTAAGTAGATGACACCGAGCAAGATAAATCACATAAGCAAATGCTCAACGTCTCAAAACTGTTAATTGACTGAGAGCGGAAAATTATTCTTCTTCTTCATCAAATTCTTTTTCGAGTAAATAAGCGCGTAAGGCTGCAAAACCAGCTGCAATGAGGATGCTAAATCCTGTGGCAAAGTAATGAAAGAAAGCAATATCTTTAATTTTTTTTGCTTGAAAATGCTCAAGACAAAGAACATGAAAATCATGAGTAAGATCTCCTTTCCCTTGCATATAATTAGCAAGAAAAGCCGCGTCATTTCTTAGGCTATAGGCAAAATCTATATTTTGATTAAAGATAAAAAAAGCACAGGCAATATATAGGCAGCTTTCAATGTTGTTAACTGACTGACTACCTGTTAAGCCACGGTAGAGAAAAATGGCGGCAAAGGCAATTTCAGTACCATGACCCATGTAGACACGCATGATATCTGCCCCTTCGTTTCTACTAGTAAAAATAAACAGAATGAGAAATCCTATATTACAGATGAGAGGAATGATATTTTTTCTTAGGTAATAAATCCCATAGATGAGCACAGCGTAAGTAAGATAAATAATCTCAATTTTTCTCTGCATATACATAGCGACGCCTCCACCATAGGTGAAGTCAAAAGCGGGAATCGAGGGATAGCCGTATATCCAACCAAAAATAGAGTGACCGAGTTCGTGGATGAGTATAGTGAGGTAGGAAAAGATGAAGCGTGTGAACTGAAAGTTAAAGGCTAAAACACCTAAGATTATCCCCAATACCAAACGGATGATTAACTCTTTATTTTCCTCTTTCATCTTTCTATATCCCATAATTATCCAATTGTGATAAGATAAGGAAAGAATTTTAATTGGAAAAGGTCAAATTAAAAATTAAGGACGTATATTCTTGAGAATTGCGACTTAGGTGAGGTAATCAAATTGAAAAAAACGACAAAAAGACGAATTACTGTTTACATCGCGCTCTATTTTCTGGTGGGTTTACTTCTTTACTGTTTTCAAACGAGTCTCATTTATTACCCCGTCAAGAAAGTTGAGCATAGCTTTTTTGACTTGGTCTTGCGAGATGGTGATGTGGAAATTTCTATCCTGCACGTCAATCGAGATAAAGAAAAGGCTATCATTTACTTTGGTGGCAATGGTGAGAGTGTGGTGGCGCGAGCCTATGAATTATTTCTACAATTCCCTGAGCATACGATTTATTTAATGGAGTACCGAGGTTATGGCGCGAGTACGGGAAGTCCTAGTGAAAAGTCATTTTACAAAGATGCCTTAGCTTTACATGATGCGGTGTCCGCAAATCATCAAAATTTATCTGTCATTGGACGTAGCTTGGGCACAGGAGTGACCACTTATTTAGCCTATCATCGCCAAGTCGATAAAATGGTTTTGATCACCCCATATGATAGTATTCAAAGCATTGCCCAGAGACGTTTTCCCATTTACCCCATGTCAATTTTATTGACGGAGAAATACCCTTCCGTCGATCGCGTGCCCGCATTGGAAATTCCCACACTCATACTCCTAGCCGACAATGATGAAGTCATCCCCATGTCTCATTCGCAAAAGCTAATTGCGGCCTTCGCAAAAGTGAAATCGCAAGTAGCAGTCATCAAAAATTCTGGGCATAATGACCTCTCTGAAAGACAGGAATTTCAAAAGACTTTAAAAGCTTTTTTATCCCCCAGCCTGAAACCTGAAAGCTGAGTTTTAATGCAAATGCAGGTCGGCTAAAGAAGATTTGATGCGGCGGTAGAGTAGGGCAAAGAGGGTGAGGGTTGGCAAGATGGTGAAGGTTGCACCAGCCATGATGACGGCGAGGGGTTCGCCTAAACTTGCACCCATGAGTTGACTAAGGGCTAAAGGTAAGGTTTGTTTGTCGGGGCTCTGAAGCACGATGAGGGGGAGGAGATGCTCATTCCAAGACATGATGAAATCCAAGAGGGCAAAGCTAAGTAAAGCTGAACTAATGAGCGGGAGAGCGTGGACAAAAGTTCTGAGTTCACTAGCGCCCTCGAGACGGCAGATATCTAAGAGGTCATCGGGGACTTGTTTCCAAATTTGTGTAAAAAAGAGCAAGCCGATGGCATTGAGGGCCCCTGGTAAAACAATTCCCGCGTGAGAGTTACTGAGGCCAATGAAGTTGATCCATTCAAAGAGCGGTAGAATCAAGGATTGCTTGGGGATGAGAATAACTAAGATGGCTAAAGTGAAGAAAAATTTCTTGCCCTTGAAGTCAATTTTGGCAAAGACATATCCCGCTGTGGCACTCAAAGTAACGGCACCAAAGCAGTGCAATAAAGCCACTAGGAGTGAATTCGTAAAGACTTTGCGAAAGTCGAAGTATTGGTATTGAGCGAGATGATCGTATTCCGCTTGATAGCGAGCTTTTTCTTGCTCATTAGTCTCTGCCTGGATTTTCCTTTCTAGCTTTTCTAAATGACGCGAATTCGATTTGAGCAAAATATCGAAGTACTGAAAATCTAGATTGCTAATAATCGACCAAAATGATTCTTCTTCTTGAACAGGGACCTTATTTTTCCTTGGTGTCTGAGCGACTTGATCAAGTGTTATTAAGTCTTGTTCAAGATCCCTGAGGGCTTGTGCCTGTTCAGGCTTGGGGGACCTTTGCTGTAGGGCCTCGAGCTCTTTGATTTGAGCACGAATTTTGCGTTTTTCGCGAAATGATTGAGCGCGGTTTTTGACTTTCTTATCATCTTGTATGGCGACTTGCCGAGCTTGGATAAAACTCTTGCTCTGGGGGAGTAATTGACTGGATTGATAGATCTCTTGATTCGTTTTGAAGCTCGAGAAAAACATCCAAATAAAGGGGTAGATGAATACCAATGCAACGCACGTAAGGATCATGGCGGATAAGTAGCTTTTGGCGCGCTTGTGTCTTTTCCAACTCATTGTAGCTCATCCTTTTTTTGTCGCCAAAAGAGCAACCAAATTAAGGAAGCGAGAAAGGGTACGACTGACATACTAATGGCTGCAGCACGGTTAAATTGTTGAAAAGTGAAGCCGGTTTGATAGACGTAGGAAATGAGCAATAAGCCAGCATCATCAGTACCACCGGAGCCTCCGAGCAAACGATAGGAGCCCGCAAACATCGCAATGGAATCCACCATTAAATAAATTATGGCAAACAAGATAACATGAGAGCAAGAGGGGATACGCAAGTGAATGAGTCTCTTAAAAAAACTAGCGCCCTCGAGTTCGATGGCTTCTTCCAAGTTTTTGGGAATGGCTTGCAAAGAACAGAGGAAAAATAAAGTGATAAAGCCGGTCCAACGCCACACGGATTGGAAAATGAGCGCAAACATAATGAAGCGCGGGTCTTTTTGCCAGTTGATATAATCGGGCAAGGATTCGGCCCAAGGAGAATTTAAAGACTTGAGTAGGGCAATGAGCGGGGCGGCAATAAATTGATTGAGAATGCCATTTTCTCCGTGAAAAAAGAGTAAAAATAGAATGGAGAGAACTATGGGAGGGGTGATGCCTGGAACAATGAGAATAAAACTAAATACGGGGCGCAAGAGCTTGTGGCAGGCCAGGAGTAAATGAGCGAGAAAAAAGGAGAAAGGGATGATAATGCCAATTGCCCCAAGTGTGTATACGGTGGTGTTTTTTAGAGCTTTGTGATAAGTCGGATCTTTGATTAAGTCATAGTAGTGCGCTAAACCAATAAAGCTCTCATCACTCATTTGCTGATTGCTGAGGCTAGGATCAGAAGTGAAACTCATCATTAAGCCCTGGCATAAAGGGATGAGCCAGAAGAGGACGAGAAAGATAAAAAAAGGAAATAGCAGCACGGCTGTGCTGCTATTATAGGGTGAATGGGCTTTGTGCAATGCGGGACTAAAGATTACTTATCTTGAGGGCCTTTATCATCAGGACCTTTACCGCCACCCATAGAAGCACCGCTATCGAGTGCACCTTTGAGTTCTTTTAAAGCTTCTTCTGCAGTCTGATAACCCATGAGAACAGAAGCAAAGTATTTTTCACGCATGAGAAAAACGGCCATGCCACGCTTGGCATTCATATTAATCTTGGGAAGTTCTGACGACACACTGAGAATTGTGGCTCCCAATGACTCATTAGCAAAATAAGAATTAGTGGCGAGTAAGCGTGCATCGGTCCACGCTGGCTTGTAGGCCGGGAAACTATTGCGATTGACAAAGCGAGCCACGTTGGCTTCCTTATCAGTCATAACCCATTCCATGAAACCCCATGATTTATCAACGTTTTTACTGCCTTTATAAATCATCAGTCCTTGACCGGCAAAAGTCGCTGATTTATAAGCTTTTTTCGTTTTCTTGTCAGTCCAAGCTGGAAGTGTGGCAATGCCCCATTTCCCTTCGAGTGAGGGGCAAAATGATTGAATCATATCGAGACCATACCAATCAGCACCAATAATGGCGAGGACCTCGTTATTCTCTACGTCACCAGAAAAGAAAACAGGATCAAAAATAGTTCCGCGGTCAGGAAGGCCACCGATTTTATCTTTTTGCATCTTGGCGAGGATCTCGAGTGTGTCGACAGCTAGGTCAAAGTCAGGAAAAGCATTGCCTTTTTTGTCGAAGAGACGACCGCCACGCTGACGGAGTAAAACTTCAAAATAGCTTGGGTCTAAAGGAATGAATTTCTGACCTTCCGCTGCGAGATCGGCACCTAAAGTTTGGAAGTCATCCCAAGTTTGGATGTCGTCTGCAGAGATGCCAAATTCTTCGAAGAGGTCTTTGCGATAGAAAATGACATAGGCACTAATGGATTGGGGTAGGCCATAGATGGCTTGGCCTTGACTGAATAGGTCGAGGCGCTGAGGGTGGAAGTCCTTGGCGATATCAGCTTTTTTAACGCGATCAGCGAGGTCGAGGAAAGGCGCAGGACCACGGAGGAACATGCTATAAACGATTTCGTCTAATTGAACGATATCGGGAGTGCCAATTCCGGTTTTCATGGCGACGCTGAGTTTATCCGGCATTTCCATGAAGCCGAAAGCAGAGATTTCGGCGCTAAAATTGGGATCAATTTTTTTGTAGCGGGCAACCATCTCTTCGTAGTACTGCTTATCTTGTACAGAACTGATCCAGATTTTCACGGGTTCAGCGGCAGTACTGATGAAACTAAAGAGTAGGGCACTGAGAATAATAATGTTTTTCATAGGGGTCTCCAAAAGCTTAGGTAAAATTATCTGCTTAATAGTATGGGATTAAGCAGGGTTTATCAAGTGTAAATTTGAGCTTGGAGAAATAAAGCCGCTCAGAGACTCATCATTTCAAGAAATAAGTCTTATTCAGCGGGGGCACCAATTAAAAATACTAAGGCGCAGATAGCTGCTAATCCCGCAAACATCAGGGCTTTCTTGGACTCTTTGTTCTTTTTAGCTAAGAGCGTCGCTAAACAACTCTGTAGTAAATAAAACAATGCAAAGGCCCGTGAGGCATAGACAATGATCAAATTGACATTGGTTTCCCAAGTTAGCACAATGGTGATCAGCAGAATGAAGGCATAGGCATAAGAAAGAGGAACTCGATGATGAGTGATTTCGCCTATTAGACCGCCAGCTCCGGCATTATCAGCTACGGCGGCACTAAACTGACTACCGATAGCTGCGATCACGAGCAAGGTGGGCAATACCACTGCCACTGGCGTGGTGATTTCGATGATGGCGGTTACATCGGCTCCCATATCTTTGTGAAATAGTACGGTGGCTAAAGAGATGAATAGAACATAGATGATACTAGCCGTAATTTGCGCATATCGCATCGTTTTGACTCGCTCAGCAGGACTGTGCTGATCGCCCAAGTAACGCGAAGTCTCAAATCCTTGAACAACAATTAGGAGCCCGAGGAGGATGCGGATGTCATTGGAATTAATTGAAGAGGAAATTTCTGGTAGAGCCCAAGAACCTTGTGAAGCCAATTTGATATTGTAGTAAGCTAGGGCGAATAAAAGTGAACCAATCATGC
This sequence comes from Lentisphaera marina, assembly GCF_028745505.1. GTDB lineage: Bacteria > Verrucomicrobiota > Lentisphaeria > Lentisphaerales > Lentisphaeraceae > Lentisphaera > Lentisphaera marina. The sequence goes on from NZ_JAQZZL010000002.1 coordinate 40,625, forward strand.
CTAAATTGAGCGCTACGGCGTACTTCTCCATTTTTTCGAGCATACCGAGTCCTCGCCAAATGCCAATGAACCCAATCGTTAATAGCAAAGCCGTGGTGATCCAATTGGCCATGAGCGGGTGGGTAATCCCAAAAGATTTAAGTAAGAAAGCCGCGAGTAATTGCAGGTAATAGGTCACGGAAATGAAATAGGCCCCAGCTAAAATGATACGAGATAAAAAGGCAATTTGCTGGGGGTGGCCAGTCTCATTTTCGATGGGTTCGAAATTTAAAATATTATAACGCATCACACTGCCGACACCATAGGCAATAACCAAGAGTATGGCCATACAAAAGACTGCATTCACTCCAACGACGCCACCGAGAAGAGGGGCACTGACCAAGAATCCACTTCCCATGATCGATGCCAAGGGGGTGACCATGGCTTGCCATGAAGAAGATTTCTTAAGCTTGGGGGAAAACGCCAAGTAGGCGCCTAAGCATAAGGCAATGATAATGATGAGCGAGTTGATAAGCATAAGTTCTATAGACTGATTATTTTGATGCCTATTATAATGACTCAAAATGTGAATTAAAAATACTTTAAATCAAGCAAAGGGCATGTGGGAATAAAAAAAGCCCGAAACCTAAGTTTCGGGCTTGAAGAGCGAGTGATGAGACTCGAACTCACAACATTCACCTTGGCAAGGTGATGCTCTACCATTGAGCTACACTCGCGTTGTGTGGCATTGATAATACACATAGTTTTATTTTGATCAAATGACTTTTTACAAAAAAAACAAAGTTTTTCTACAGGGAGCTGAATCCCACATTCGCCTGTATCAGCTTATGCAGGCAGATAAACTGAATAGACCTTTATGTATCTTTATGTTTATTAGCCATTTGTAAGTATTCCTCGCTCATCCCTGGTGTAAGGAGCTCGAGCATGAAGTGATTATCAATCCAAAATTCTACGACTCGGAAAGAACCGCGACGGAACTCGGCGGCATGCCAATCATTTTCTTTGGCAATGGCTAAAATCTCTGGAGTCGAGAGCTGGCAAGAGATTGCCGCGTGGACCGCATTGAATCTTTCGGTGTTGTCATGTTGGAAATGACAAGGCTTAGAAGCATCGCCAGGACGAAGCGTTGTTTCCGCAGGGTAAATTTCTAAAGCCGAACCAAAGTCATCGCCAAACCATAATATGAAGGCATTCGGCGTCGGAGAAAAATCAGTGATCTTACCCGAAAAGATTTTTTGCAGGATCTCAACAGTTCGCTGGGGATTAATTGTGGGGAGAGAAATATGGTGAATCATGTCGAACCTCGATAAGTATGTTGTGAATTAAATTTACAGTAGAGGAGTCACAAATTCTACTGTACGGAAAGAAACTTGCTTTGTAGAGAAGTTTTTCTTATGAGGCTTGTGTAAACTTCCACTTATTAGCAATTTTGACTAGGCTGAGCATAATGGGGACCTCTATGAGGACGCCCACCACTGTGGCAAGAGCAGCTCCAGAATTGAGGCCGAAGAGGGCGATCGCCACGGCCACAGCGAGTTCAAAGAAGTTACTAGCACCAATCATGGCTGCAGGCGAGAGAATACAATGTTCAAGTTTGAGTTTTTTACCGATGAACCAAGAGGTGAAAAAGATAAAATAGGTTTGGATAGTCAAGGGAATAGCAATGATGAGGATACTTAAAGGAGACTCAACAATCTTGTTGCCCTGAAAAGCAAAGAGAAGAACTAGAGTCATGATGAGGGCGATAATTGAGAATGGTTTGAGTTTCTTTAAAAAGGTATCTTTAAACCATGTTTCCCCATATTTTTTTATCAAAATCCGGTTGGAAAGAAAACCTGTAATGAGTGGAACTAGTACAAAAATAATGACACTCATAGTTAAAGTATCCATGGGGATTTCTACTTGATTTACCCCCAGCAAAAACTTAACTATAGGAATGAATGCAATAAGTAAAATGAGGTCATTTACCGATACTTGTACCAAAGTATAAGAAGGGTCCCCATCAGTTAAGTAGGACCACACAAAAACCATCGCGGTACAAGGGGCCGCACCTAATAAAACGGCGCCTGCAAAATACTCCTGAGCTTGTTCAGGGTTCAAAAAGCCTTTAAAAATATTATCAAAAAACAGCCATGCAAAAAAGGCCATAGAAAAGGGCTTGAGCCCCCAGTTAATAAATAAAGTTAGAATCAGACCTTTTGGTTTTTTGCCCGCATTTTTGATAGAACTAAAATCAATTTGTACCATCATTGGGTAGATCATAAACCAAATTAATATGGCGATGGGAATATTGACCTTTGCATAACTTAGCTCACCCAAAGGCTTGATTTCGTCCCCCATGAAGCGGCCAAGTAAAATCCCGACAACTATGCCGAGGCCGACCCATACGCTGAGATACCTTTCAAAGAGGCCTAAATTTTTTGTTTTATCCATAAGCTAGAAATCTCTTTTTTAGTCGACATAGTTAGGTGATTCGTTAATAGCTAGAAACTTAATGGGTCATAAGCTGAAATCAAAAAAGTTAAAAGGGAAGTGGAGCAAAAAAAAGAGCGTCGTTCAAGGAACGACGCTCTTAGTAGTTATGTGACGGAGATTACTTTACAGCAATAAGCTCGATGTCAAAAACTAAAGTTTCGCAAGGACCGATTTTAGGCGGGCTACCAGCTGTACCGTATGCGAGTTCGTAAGGGATGAAAAGTTCCCATTTGTCACCAGCTTTCATGAGCTGAAGAGCTTCCTGCCAGCCTTGGATAACGCCATTCACTGGGAATGAAACGGTTTCGCCACGTTGGTATGAGCTATCGAAAACTTCACCATTTGTAAGGCGACCTTCGTAGTGAGTTTCCACTGTGCATGAAGCTGAAGGAGTTTTCCCTTCGCCACTTTTAACAACGCGGTACTGAAGACCACTTGCAGTTGTGATGATGCCATCTTTTTTAGCGTTTTCAGCAAGAAATTCTTGGCCCGCAGCAGCGAGTTCTTTAGATTGCTCAGCTTGTTTAGCTTGCATGCGCTCTTGGAGTGCACCGAAAATAGCTTGTTCGTCAGCCGCAGTGAAAGGGCTTTCTTTACCTTCAGAAGCTTCGAGGAGGCTAGCTCCGAGTGCTTTGAAATCGAGTTCATCTGCAAGGCCTTGGCCCTTGAGATTATCAAAAATTTGACGGCCAATCATAGCAGACAATTTTTCTTGGTCTGTGCTCATAATAATTCCTTTTGTTTGAGATGGCTTGAGTATAAGGGGAAAAGTTGAGCTTTCAAGTTAAAAAACTGGCGACAAAAACTGCTAGAAATGAATGGTTTAAATATTTAATTCAGAACTGAGGAACTGCAAAAAAAGGCCAACATCGGTGACAATTCCCCGTGCTTCAAGACTGCCACGATCGCACAGTTTACTGACCACCGCGGGGTTAATATCTACACAAATGAGTTGCACTCCAGAGGGAGTCATATTGCCGACGCCGATGGAATGCAGCATGGAGGAGAGCATCAGAATCATCTGACAATCTTTGATGGCTTCGGAGTAACGTTCTTGAGCGACGAGCAAATCCATAATTGTATCGGGAAGTGGGCCATCATCGCGGATGGATCCTGCCAAGACATAATTGACCCCGTGTTGCACACAGGCGTGCATGATCCCTGCTTTTATGAGACCTTGATGGACAGCTGCTTCAATAGAGCCAGCTAAACGGACTCGATTGATGGCTCGTAAATGATGTTGGTGGCCTCCTGCAACTGGAGAACCTCTTTGTAGATCAACACCGAGGGAAGTCTCGAATAATTGATATTCAATATCGTGAACCGCGAGGGCATTACCACTTAACAAAACGTCGATGAAATCAGCACGGATCATTTTTTCAAGGTAATTAGCTGCCCCCGTGTGGACGACGACGGGACCTGCAACCACGGCTATTTTTCCGCCTGCGGTTTTGATTTTCCTGATCTCTTGAGCAATTTCTTTGATTTGACCTTCGGCACGGCGCTCGCTAGAAACTGAACTGCTCATAAAGCTAAAAGCCTCGGCATCATCGCTTTGTTGAGGCGACTCAACCTGGAGTCCCTTTTCACCAATTAAAACCAAATCGCCTTGATCAAGATCACGGATAATCTTGCAAGTAATACTTTGCTGAGCTGGATTAAAGACTATGACTCCATCCATACGGCGATTTTGCAGGTGTAGATTTTTAGAATTTATATAGACTTGCGTGGGGTAAATACTGGTGGTGTAAAAACCTTCTGGTGCGACGCCATCTTTGGGTGCAGGGAAAAACATGGCTTCCTCTCGATCTTCGGTGCATTCCCAACCGCGATCAATCAAAGCTTTCCGGGTATTTTCTAGACGTGTGGAATCGGGGGAGCAGAGTTTGAGCTCGGCATGAGATTTTTGATCCTGACGTAGGGCCGGAGTAAAGTTGGATAAGTTGAAGCTGAGCCCATTGAGTTCGATAAAATTTAAGCTATCCGCCAGTTGCCCCGAATCGAGTAAATGCCCAGAGAATTTTAGTGTCTCGCTGCGGATGGGAGATGATAAACTTTCTTTTTGCGGAGCTCGCACAATGCTTTCTTGCTCGAGTTTCATGGTGAGGCATTTTACACCGCCACCCGCTTTCATGAATTCACTTACTGGGCATAGCTTGATTTGGTAGCCTCTAGCCTCGAGATCTTTTTGCAGAGTCAGACTCATGGCATTGGTGAAAATAAGTCTGTTCACATTGAAGAGGTTACAGCTGAATTGACAGGCATCCTCTTCACTCACCAAAATACGTTTTTTGGGAGGGATACGGCGTTCAATTTCATTTATAGAGTATGAATCGAAAGCATTAGGAAAGTAGATGACTTCACCTCCCTCGAGCGGAGCAAAACAGGTGTCCAGATGATAGAATCGGGGGTCGATTAATCGCAGTGGAACGACGTCGACTTCTAGGTCTTGGAGGATAGACTTTTGAACTTCTAGACCGGAGCGCACGCCATAACCGGTCCACAAGAGGCGCTCATTAGCTTGGAATAAGGCATCACCTTCTCCTTCAAAACTGCATGCGGAACCATAGTCAATGACTTCATAATTGAGCTGGCAAAATGTCTCTTGAAAAATCTTTTCTTCGACTTGGCGTTCCTGCATGCGAAAGCGGGAGAGCAGGACTTTAGTGCCAAGGCTCAAGCCACCATTAGCGGTAAAAACTAAATCGGGCATATTTTCTTGGGGAGCGAGGCAATGAATATCCAGTTGTTCAGCGAGTTGCTCATATAGCCTGTCCCATTGCTGACGAGCTAGGCCTTTGTTAACCAAGCCGATTTGCCCTTTCATCCAAGGATTTATTTCGTAATCCACTCCAAAATAATCTGGAGGACACATAAGAATTCTTTGTTTTTTCATAAGAATTGAACTCCTGCCGTTGTCTTTAATATACATCAAGTTCTGCTTAAAGAGAAAATTATTGTGTGGCCTTAGGATTCCCTTTCCTAGCTTTAGGGTATTTATTAACTAAGAGTTTTGAATTCATCGGGTGAAAAAATGTCTCAAGTCATTAAAGAAATCCGCGAGTTTTTGCGGGCCTTAGAAGCTAAGCGCCAATTAAATACTTTAGAGCGTGGTCACGAAGCCATTCATTTAGCTAAACTCATCCTCAGAGCGGCTCATCAAGTTCAAAAAGCCGATGAAAAGCAGCGCGATACGGAGTTGGCAAAAATGTTTGATGATCAAGCAGGGAAGTCTTTTAGTACGGCCATGCATGATCAATGTTTTCGCAGCGAGAATGCGCTGCGAATTGCCCAGCAAATAAGTTATTTATTAGCTAAATATGGGACGCCGAAATTTTTAGATTTATGGACTCAATTTCAAATCAATATCTTTCGTTTGAGCCCTTTATTTATTCAAGTAAGGCTCATTCCTCTCATAAAAAATATCCTCCGCAAAAAGACCGCAAAAGTTATTTTTCCAGGAGAAGATCAGCGTCTTTATGGACATCTAAACTCAAGGGCAAAGCAGGGGGTGAAAAGCAATGTCAATCGCCTTGGAGAAGCGATCTTAGGTGAGCAAGAAGCAGAAAGGCGTATGCAAACTTATCTAGCGGATTTAAAAGCACAAAAAATTAATTATATGTCGATAAAAATATCGACTCTGTATTCGCAAATCAATACCCTCTCAAGAGAGCAGAGTTTAGAGATTCTAGCCGAGCGTTTGCGGCGACTTTATCGAGCTGCACAAAAATACGTCCTAAATGGGTCAGCCTGTTTTATAAATTTGGATATGGAGGAATATCGCGATGTAGATATGACCTGCGAAGTCTTTAAAACAGTTTTAAATGAAGAGGAATTTTGGTCTTTACGAGCAGGGATAGTCCTTCAGGCTTATTTACCAGATTCCTATGATTTGCTGCTAGATTTAATTGCCTTTGCCAAGCAGCGCATTGAAGGGGGTGGGGTGCCCTTAAAATTGCGTATCGTCAAAGGAGCGAATTTGGCAATGGAAAAATTGGAGGCCTCGCACGGCAGTAGTGTGGCGGCTCCTTTTGAGGACAAGCTATCAGTAGATGCGCATTACAAAAAAATGCTTGAGTTCGCCTTAAAAAAGGAAAATGCAGTGGCTTTAAATATCGGTATTGCCTCACATAACCTATTTGAACTTGCTTATGCTTTTTTATTAATGCATGAAAATGCCGTAGAGCAGTACTGTGAATTTGAAATGCTAGAAGGGATGGCGCCACATATTCACCAGATCATTCAACAATTGAGTCGGAAAACGGTGCTTTATTGTCCCGTTGCGCGTGAAACTGAATTCAATAATGCGATTGCCTACCTCATTCGACGTTTGGATGAACAAAGTGCTGAGGAAAATTTTCTGCGACACTCCTTTAAACTCCACGAAGATGAGGCCTCTTTTGAGCAACAAGGCCAATATTTTCTTCAGGGCCTCAACAAACTTGATCTGATTTCATCTACTTCGCGAAGAAATCAGATTCCCGAACTTAAAAAAAGCTCCGTACAAGATTCATTTGTCAATGAGATGAATAGCGACTTTATCTTGCGTGAAAATGTGGAGCACTTGGAAAAGGCCTATGCAGATTTAGAGAGCGAGCTAAATTCTAAAACTAGCTTGAAAAGCTTGCCCCTCATCATTGGGGGTGAGGAAGTTTTCGGAGCAAGGAAGCAATTGGGGCTTATGCCAGACACAGGACAAGCCTTCTATCAATATAGCTTAGCAGATTTGCAGCAGGTCGAAATGTGTTTACAGACTGCGGTAACAGAGTACCAGCGTATCAATAATGATGATTGGCTACAAAGATCTGAGAGATTATTACTGGTGGCTCAAAAGCTCCGCGAAAATCGTTTTAAATTCACGGCATTGATGATGTGCGAAGTGGGCAAAAGTGCAAGGGAAGCGGATGCAGAAGTATCTGAAGCCATAGATTTTTGTGAATACTACGCACGCTCAATGCTTACTTGGCAAAAATTGAAGAACTTATCTTGGAGTGGTTTAGGAACGGTTTTAGTTTGTTCGCCCTGGAATTTTCCCTTGGCGATTTCTACTGGAGGAATTGCGGCAGCACTAGTCACTGGCAATACTTGTATTTATAAGCCCGCCCCCGAGAGCGTTTTTGTGGCTTATGAATTAGTGAAAATTTTTCATCAGGCAGGCTTTAGTACTAAAGAATTGCAGTTCCTAACTTGCGAGGATGAGCCTGTGGGCTCAGCTCTAGTGAAAGATGATCGTTTAAATGGGCTCGTGCTTACGGGAGCGACTGAGACGGCGCAGACCTTTATGAAAATGCGCCCCACGCTGAATTTGATGGCGGAGACTGGGGGTAAAAATGCGATGATCATCACTGAATTGAGTGATCGTGATCTAGCGATAAAACACTTAGTTGATTCGGCTTTTGCTTATGCTGGGCAAAAATGTTCGGCCTGTTCCGTGGTACTTGTGCATGAATCTCTTTATCGAGACGAAAAATTTCTTGAGACTTTGAAAGATGCGGCTCAGTCACGGTTTGTGGGCTTAGCTCGGAATTTTCAATCCTTTATAACGCCTCTTATCAAAGAGCCTCGAGGCAAATTACTTCGTGCGATGACTCATTTGGAAAAAGGCGAAACTTGGTTGCTTGAACCTCATATAGATCCTCAAAATCCCCATTTAATGTCTCCGGGGATAAAGCTGGGGATCCAAGCCAATTCCGAGAGCTTTAGGACAGAATTTTTTGGTCCCATTTTATCAATCATGTCTTACGATAAACTGGAAGATGCTATTGAGCTTTTGAACAGCAGCACTTATGGATTAACAGGGGGTATTCATAGTCTTGATGAAAGGGAGCAGAAATTATTTTTAGCCAAAATTGAAGTGGGCAATGCCTATGTTTGTCGTGGTATAACTGGTGCCATGGTGCAACGCCAAGCGTTTGGGGGCTATAAGAATTCCGCTTTTGGTAGAGGTCTCAAAGCGGGTGGGCCAAATTACCTCCTGCAGTTTTGCCGGATTAGCGAAACAATAAGCCCTTCGTCGGCTGCTGACTCAGTCCTTCAGCCTGAACTGAGGTCAGGCTTGGAGAAATATCTAAGTAGAGATGATTGGTGCATATGCTTACATTCAATAAAATCATATGAACGAGCTTATGAAGATGAGTTTAGTCAGCCTCACGATTATCAAGAGCTCCTTGGGCAGGCGAATATATTGCGTTACCGCCCCCTCGAGCGACTTCATTTTATCGTCCAAGAAAATGATACTCGCCTTGAGCTTTGCCAGATTTTGACTGCGCTGCGAGTGGCGCGAGTCAAGCAAGTCGTAGTTTTTGCGACATCCGCAAGCATGGAGAGTTTGGAATTAAGCGAACTGCAAAAAACATTTGCTTTTGAACTGTGTTTATTAGAAGAAGGCAATTTAAGTCAGCTATTCCAAGTAGGTGATATGGGTCGCATTCGTGTTATTCATCAGCTTCCAAAAATTTGTCAGGATGAAGCTGCCGAGAAATTCATTCATTTGCAGCCCATGCCCGTTTATTCGGAAGGGCGTCTGGAGTTAGTGAATTATTTCCATTCTCAGTCCTTGAGTATTGATTATCATCGCTATGGGAATGTGGACCAAGGCTTTTCTTTGGATTAGTAAACGCTCTGCTTCATGTGCAGTGGCCTGAACCTTGTAATTCCCTCTTATTAGTATTATTTTCATTTGAATTTAGACTATAATTTTGAGGTGTATTATGAGATTTTTATTAGCGCTATTGTTCTTCTGCGTTCCGGCTTTTTCCAAAGATTTAATTGCAGTTTACCGCCTAGGTCATGTGATGGGTGAGACTTTGCCAGAGCCGGGGATCAATGAAATCCTCGACCCCGAGAAAGTTCGTCCGCTCAATTTTATGCAGATCCTTTCTTGCTTAAATTATTGTGTCAGTAAGGAGGAAGTGAAAGCCGTGGTGCTTTACTCCGAGGGCATGCGTTTGGGCATGGCACAAAAGCAAGAATTATTACGCCGTATTCACGAGATTAAAAAAGCGGGTAAAGAAGTTTACCTCTATGCCTTTAACTTAGATGAATCGACTTTGCCTCTAGCACAAAGCACAAAAATAAGTTTATTCCCTGAGGGAGATGTCAGTTTTCGCGGCTTGGCCATGCAACAGCTCTACTTCAAAGGCTTGCTCGATAAGTTGGGACTAGAAGCGGATATTATTCACATAGGTGATTACAAGAGTGCAGGCGAACCCTTTTATTTAACGGCTCCTAGTGCGGAGGCCGCAAAGCAACAAAAAGATTTAGGCGAAGGGCTTTTTCTTGAAGTCACCAAAGAATGCGCCAAGGGCGGACGAAAAGATCAAGCGGCATACCATGCGTTAATTGACGAGGGTTTATTTTTGAGTCAGCAAGCACTCGAGCACAAGTTGGTAGATAAGCTCGAGTATCACAATGAATTCGTGAAGCGCTTAAAAGGCACTCATGCTAAAGCTGATTTTAAATTAAATTATGGTATGCCAAAAAGTTTTGAGCCACCAAAAATTAATAATATGATGGATGCTCTATCTTTTTTTCAAAAATTGAGTGCGCCCAAAAAGAAATCTAATAACGATATTTTGGCGCTCGTGAATTTAGATGGCACTATTGATGCTCGTATGGGTGAACAATTGCGTCGTTATATTATGCGAGCTTCGCAAAATGATCAAGTGAAAGCGATGGTCTTGCGCATTAACTCTCCTGGGGGTTCGGCTCTGGCGAGTGAGATGATTTGTCAGGCAACTGAAGAATTTAAGAAAACGGGAAAAACATTCGTGGTCTCCATGGGCAATGTTGCCGCTAGTGGCGGTTATTACTCGGCGGTCTTTGGTGAGCCAATATTTGCGGAGTCCGCAACGATCACAGGTTCAATAGGTGTTTTAGGTGGGAAGCTAGTGATGTCAAAAATGCTCGACAAGATCGGTATTAGCACTCACGAGTTCAAGATTGGTAAATATAGCGATATCAATAGCTCCACAAGCTTTTTTAACGAAGAGCAGAGAAATAAAATTACCGAATCCATGAATCACGTTTATGCGGTGTTTAAGGATCGTATTAATCAAGGACGTAAAAGTAAACTCACGGGTGACCTGGAAGCTATGGCAGGTGGACGTGTTTACACGGGGCTACAAGCCAAAGAGCTTGGCCTCGTGGATAAGATTGGCGGTTTGCGTGAGGCAATTAATGAAGCTAAGAAGCAAGCAGGGCTCAAACGCTATAGTTTAGAAACTTTCCCCAAGCAATTAACTTTTGAAGAAATGCTTATGGAGAGCTTTCGCCCCCAAGAAAAAGAGGATGAATTCGTGAGTTATGAGCCAATGATGAAAAAATCATTGAATTCTGAATGGCTCACGGAACTGATGCTCAATATGAAAATTCATCAGCCAAAATTGACCCATGAAATTCATAAGTTCTTCCAATATCTGACTTTGCTTCAAGGAGAAAGTACCCTTGTTTTAGACCCGCGTTGGGCTCGATAAGTCTACTCAAAAAAAATCTTTTAATTTTTTCTGTGAAGACGTTTGCATATGAACAAAGTTTGTGTATTCTCTAAGCACGCTAAACGAAATGTTTGAAGCGGGGTTGTAGCTCAATTGGTTAGAGCGCTGGCCTGTCACGCCAGAGGTTGCGAGTTCAAGTCTCGTCAACCTCGCCACTTCAAGCATTTCATATAGCAACTTTTTTCGAGTGGGGTTGTAGCTCAATTGGTTAGAGCGCTGGCCTGTCACGCCAGAGGTTGCGAGTTCAAGTCTCGTCAACCTCGCCACTCTTAAAACTCATGGTGGAATAGCTCAGTTGGTAGAGCAGCGGAATCATAATCCGCCTGTCGTGGGTTCAAGTCCCTCTTCCACTACTAAGGTCAAAACTTCGGTTTTGACCTTTTTTAGTGCTTAAATTTGTACTTGGATTTGTGTAGCACATTTTTTGAATTATATAGCGAAACATTTCCCTTTAATTTGCAAGCTTTTTCTCCGGGAAGTAGAGTTTGAAGTTTAAAATTAATGAGGATAATTAGATGCAAGACCAAAGTAAAGCTCTCCATAGTTCTTTTAAATTCGACCCAAGTACAAATGCAGTAACCGTACCTATTTATCAGACTTCGAGTTATGCCTTTAATTCTAGCGAGCATGCAGCGAATTTATTTTCTTTGAGTGAGTTCGGCAATATTTATACTCGCCTCATGAATCCTACAACGGATGTGTTCGAAAAGAGAATGGCGGATATAGAAGGAGGAACGGCTGCTTTGGCCTGTGCGAGTGGTATGTCGGCTATTTTCCTCGCGGTGACAACTTTAGCCTCTGCAGGTGATCATATAATCTCATCTGCCTCTCTATATGGAGGTACTGAAACGCTTTTCCGCCATACATTCAAGAAGTTTGGAATTGAAGTGACTTTTTTAGAAGATTTAAGTCCAGAGAATATTCAGGCTTCGATTAAAGAAAACACCAAGCTTGTCTTTGCCGAATCCATTGGCAATCCTCAGGGTGATGTGATTGATTTTGAGAAAATTGCGGAATGCGCACATCAAAGTGGCATAGCCTTTATGGTGGATAATACTTTTGCTCCAGTCTTTTTTAAGCCTTTTGAATACGGTGTTGATATTTCTGTGTATTCCTGTACGAAGTGGATCGGCGGTCATGGCACCAGCATTGGGGGGCTGATTATCGATAGTGGCAATTTTAATTGGGGACAGGGTAGGTATATGGACTTTACTACGCCAGACAAAAGCTATCATGGTCTAGTGTATTGGGAAGCTCTTGGTGATGTGCCAGGTATGGGAAATGTGGCTTACATTATAAAGGCGCGTGTAGAAGGGATGCGCAATATAGGCATGTGCCCCAGTCCCTATAATTCTTTTCAGCTCATTCAGGGCTTGGAGACTTTGCCTTTGAGATTGGAAAGGCATGCCGAGAATGCTATTAAATTGGCTGAGTATTTAGTAAATCACGAGAAAGTGAGTTGGGTTAACTTCACTGGCTTGGATAATCACCCTTCCCATCAGCAAGCAAAAAAATATTTCTCAAAAGGTCATTTTGGTTCTGTCTTTGGCTTCGGTATAAAAGGAGGCATAGAGGCGGCAAAAACTTTTATTGATTCAGTAGAGATGGCCTATCATTTGGCTAATGTGGGAGACTCGCGCACTTTAGTAATACATCCGGCTTCGACGACTCATCAGCAATTGAGTGAAGAGAATCTATTAACAATTGGTATCAAGCCTGATTTCGTCCGCGTTTCAGTAGGGATTGAAAATATTGATGATATTATCGCCGACTTTGATCAGGCTTTAACAAAAATATAATTACGAAATTCTTTTGGATCAGGTTTTTATAAGCGCTGTATTTAGCGGATGAATTTTGAATAATTTTGCGTATTCTGTAAAGAGACGATCTGGAAATTACGTAACTTACTTAGGGATGACTAAGGTAAAGGAAGTGCCTTGGCCAAGAGTGGAATCAACGACAATTGAGCCTTGGTGCAATTGGATAATATGCTTCACAATAGATAAGCCTAGACCCGAACCACCGGTATTGCGATCACGTGATTCATCAATGCGAAAGAAGCGCTGGAAAATGCGTTCATGAAATTGATTTGGTATGCCCGGCCCATTATCAGAAACTTTAATTCTCAGCTCTTTGTCCTTGCGAGTCATCGTAAGCTTAACTTTGGCATTCTCGGGATCACAATAACGAATCGCATTTTCCAATAGATTGCGTATGGCGAGTTCAATAAGACCGTGATTTAGCTTTACTTCATGAGCAAAGATATCGGTTTCTAAATCCACATTGCGCTCTTTAATTTCTTCGGAGACCAAGTCAATGGTGTTATTGAGGGTATTTAAAATATCTTTTTTCTCATAGCCAAAGCGTTTGATTTTCTCTTGAGTTTCCAAGCGTGATAAGGTTAGGAGATCTTGGATGATGTTATTGAGGCGATGGGTGTTTCTTTGAATGATATTAAAGAAATAACGCGCTTGGTCGGGGTCATCTAAGCTTTCTTCAAAGGCTTCTAAGAAGCCGAGTGTTACGGTGATAGGCGTTTTTAGTTCGTGGGAAACATTCGAGACAAAATCTTTTCGAAGTTTTTCGAGTTGGCGAATTCTCGTTATATCATTGATAACAATGATTAGGCCATTCTCTTCCTCATGTTGATTGAGCGAAATTCGCACGAGTTTCACATTTAGATTGAGTTCTTCGCCTTGGCGAATGACCTGGATTTCCGTTTCAGAGAATTCATCTTCGGATTTGATGAAATCATTTGAGAGACGACTCAAGTCAGAATTTTTGTAGGCCGCCATCAAAAAAGCGCCTTTGGGTTTTGAGAGGGCTTTAACGTGAAAGAGCTTGAAGCTGCGCTCATTAGCATTGATGATGCTATTTTCGTGATCGACGAGAATGAGACCTGCAGGAATAGTATTGAAAAACCCTTCCCAGTGTTGGATCTCGGTGTTTAATTGTTCATGATTTTCTTTCGCGTGACGTAAAAAGGAATCTTGGGTTTGTCGGATTTTCATCAACTCCACAATACCAGTGTAATTGGGGTGGGAATCGCCATTTTCATCAATGAAACCATCTTGGATAGCCTGTACCTGAACGGCAATGGGGGCAGCAATAATCCACACATAAAAAATGAGAATAATTGAGCTTATGATAAGTGCTTTCCAAAGCGCAGGTACTAGGGATTTTAGGTAAGGGTTATCTAATTGCAGAGCCTTATCAATAATTAAGAAAGTTGGTTCAGTCGGGAGTTCGGGGCTGAGGTAAGGTAAGTAGCAACGAATAAAGTGTTTGCCAGTGCTATAATCGGTATTGGTGTATACAAAGGTATCTGGATTTAAGGTAAGTTTATCTAAAGTGTTAATATCCGAGAATTGGTGTATGGAAGGGATACTGGAATGAAGCATGAGCCCATGATTATTAACAACATAAACAAAGGCATCATGTTCTTTGGCGAGTGTGCTAATGATTTCGTCACTCGACAGAGGGGATTCGCTGATTTGACTATTGAGAACTAACTTTGCCGCATGGTTCAGCATGGGATCAACATAGTTGATTTCTTTTTTATTTTCTCTTAAGTAAAAAGCATAAAAGAAAATAAACAAGAGGCTGAAGCTTATAAATGCAAGGCGCCAAGTGCTCCAAGTCAATACAGTGCTTTTATTAAACATTAGGCTTTGATTCTATAACCGACGCCACGAATTGTTTCGATAAGTTCTGCTTGATCACCGAGTTTACGACGTAAGGCAAGGATGTGAACATCCACCGTACGCCCCGTGATAATCACATCATCGCCCCGTATCTCTTCGAGAATGCGCTCGCGTGTGTAGACACGGCCGGGTTTGCGACAGAGAAAATAGAGGAGGTTATATTCTACCGTCGTCAGTTGCATGGTCTCATCATTGAGAGTGGCGGAGAAATCGGCACGGTTCATAATGATGCCCGAATGACTAATGATCTCATCTTGATTATCATCTTGACGAATTTTTTCAGATCGACGTAAGATGGCACTGACTTTAGCAATTAAAATTTTCGGACTAAAGGGTTTAGGAATGTAGTCATCGGCACCTAAGCGCAGGCCAATAATTTGGTCGGTTTCATCGCTTCGAGCCGATAACATGATAACGGGGATGTGCATTGTACTTTTGTCATTTTTGAGTTTATAACAAATGTCATTACCATCCATTCCAGGTAGCATACCATCAAGAATGACGAGATTGGGTGCATGCTTTTCCACCATACTAATGGCATCATTGCCGTTGCCTGTGCAGATCACATCGTAACCTTCTTTACCTAGAGTAAATTGAAGGAGTTCACGAATGTCTTTTTCGTCATCTACAACAAGTATGGATTTGGACCCCAAAATTAATCTTCCTCTTCGTCCACTACCATTAAGTCAGGGTTGTGACGTACAATTGAGCCCGACACTTTATAATATATATCCTCACAGATATTTGTGAAGTAATCCGCGGTACGTTCTAAGGTTCTTGTCATTGAAAAAAAGAACATGAGCTGAGTTAAGTTACCATCGTTTTTACTGATGCGATCAGTAAGCTGTGTGATGAGTTCTTTATTGAGCTTATCAACTTCGAGGTCGAGGTTACAGACTTCGATGACAGTTGCGATATTATCATTGTAACAGCAGTCAATAGTAAGGTTCATCATGTGAAGAACCTTGGGGAACATTTCATTGAAGAGTTCTGGTACTTCTACAGGGCCTGCCTTTATGATTTTTTTGAGGTAGCGACAGATATTGACTGATAGATCACCAATGCGTTCGAGGTCATTGTTTATTTTAAGGATACTAATGACTTCACGTAAATCAGAGGCGACTGGTTGATAGAGTGCTAAAATTTTAAGGCAATCCTCTTCAATGTTGATTTCTTCTTCGTCGATAGCATCATCGTGTTTAATAACTTGATTAGCTAAACCCTTATCTTGATCCACAAGGGCTTTATAAGTCATGTTTAAGCTAGAATTGACATCACCCGCAAGCTCTAAGAGGCGATTTTTGAGGATGGTAACTTCGCGTTCCATATGAGTTTTCATAAAATGACTCCTTAGTAATTATCCGAAACGACCACTGATGTAGTCTTCGGTTTGCTTATTGCTGGGATTAGAGAAAATATTTTCAGTTTGATCGAATTCAATGAGCTTACCCATGTAGAAGAATGCCGTTTTATCGGAAACACGGGCGGCTTGGTGCATGTTGTGAGTTACGATAACGATAGTAAAATCTTTTTTAAGTTCGTGGATGAGTTCCTCGATTTTTGTAGTGGCTAGGGGGTCGAGTGCTGAACAGGGTTCATCCATCAAGATGATTTCAGGTTGGCAGGCAATCGTACGAGCAATACAAAGACGCTGTTTTTGACCACCAGATAGACCTAGGGCATTTTTGTCGAGACGGTCTTTAACTTCTTCCCAAAGAGCCGCAGATTTCAAACTGCGCTCAACAATCTCGTCAAGTTCAGCTTTATTATTGCGACCGGCAATACGCAGACCGTAAACGACGTTTTCGTAAATTGATTTGGGGAAGGGATTGGAGTGCTGGAAAACCATACCGACACGACGACGAAGGCCAATGACGTCAGTATCTTTACTATAAATACTCTTGTCACTTATAGTGATATCGCCGCGGTGAGAAATGCCTTCAACAAGGTCATTCATACGGTTCATGTTACGAAGAAGTGTGGATTTACCACAACCAGAAGGACCGATGTATGCAACAACTTGCTTTTCGGGAATATCCATGTTGACGTCAAAGAGAACTTGATTCGTTCCGTAGAGGAAGTCGAAGTTTTTGATCTGAATCAGTTTATCGTTACTCATATTTGTACCTGTGATTTTAAAAACTTATAACTTTTAGAAAGCGCCAGTTGCGTACTTTTTACGGAGACGCTGACGAATAATGATACCTGCGAGGTTAAGTGAGGTAACCGTGAGGATAAGGAAAAGGGTAGTAGCGTAAACCATGGGTTTAGCTGCTTCTGAGTCAGGTGACTGGAAACCCAAGTCGTAGATGTGGAAGCCCAAGTGCATGAATTTTTGATCAAGATGGATAAAGGGTGCCGTCATATCAATCGGTAGGGCGTGAACCACTTTAATTACACCCACAAGCATGAGTGGGGCAACCTCACCAGCACCACGAGCCATGGCTAAGATCATACCAGTAATAATTCCCGGCATAGAGGAAGGCAGGATAATAGTCCAAATACTTTGCCACTTAGTCGCACCACAGCCCATAGCTCCTTCACGAAGTCCGTTTGGAACCGAAGCTAGAGCTTCTTCTGTGGATACAATAACAACTGGCAAGGTCATGAGTGCTAGTGTAAGTGAGGCCCAAATAAGACCACCTGTACCGAAAACGGGTTCGTTGGTGGCGGCTTTCCAGTCAGAGAAGAAAAAGTCATCAATTCCCACGCCAACAGTATAGATCAGGAAACCTAAGCCGAAGGCACCGAAAACGATAGAGGGAACACCAGCGAGGTTATTTATGGCAATGCGAACTGCGCGAGTGAGAAGGTTGTCTTTGGCGTATTCGTGTAAGTAAATTGCCGCAATAACACCGAAGAAAGTAACGGGAATACACATAATCAGTGTCATGACCAATGTACCGATGATAGCGGGAAAGATACCACCTTCAGTGTTGGCCTCACGTGGCCATGAACTAACGTATTCCCAGATATTGTCACAAAAGAGAGCAAATTTTCCACCAGTGCTTAGACGGTTAGGGAAGTTGTAGCGAATGATATTACCAACACTTAAGTCGTAGCTCATGCCAGACTCACTGATTTTTACCACCAGTGTATCTTTATTTTGTTCTTCAAGTAATTTATTTTTTGCCGCAGAGTACTCATCTGCCAGCTTTTGAATACGGGCAATTTCTTTTTCCTCGAGGCTGGTGTCAAGGCCATCGCGTTTTTTAACGAAAAGATCAAGTTGGTAGTCTTTAAGTTCAATATCAAGATCGTGTAGTTCGTCTTGAATATCGCGACCTTGATCACGTTTATCATTAACGTAATCGAGGGCTTTCTCAAGAGCTGAGTTGAACTCAGGTGATTCAGGGAGGTATTCTTTGTCGTCAATGATCAGCTTTACAGGTAGAACCATGGCGCGGGAGTCTGTTTCACGCTCGATAAGCATAACATTTTTGTTGAGCTCGTTTTCAATTGTTAGTTGTTCTTCAAGAACGAAAACAAAGGAACCTCCGTAAGCATGGCGGTTTGCCGTGTAGAATTGAACAGAAACAGGCGCTTTTTCTTCACTTTTTCCGGGGACTTTTTTCTCGACGCGTTTCATTTCGATACCAAGGTAACGATTGCTCGATTTACCACCAGTGTCCTGGATGGCGAGTTCCTGGGGAACGGATACGGTTACAACGTTTTTGGGCCAGAAAACCCGCATGCCGTAGAAGGTGATTAGACCAAGGATAATGATAGTCATGGCCAAACCTAGGGCAAGACCCAAGGCGGTTATCCATACGCGGCTTTCGCCTACAGTAGTTTGTTTATTCATTTAGATTAAACCTTGTACTTGTCACGGAGGCGCTGACGCATGATTTCCGCTACTGTGTTAATAATGAAAGTCATAAGGAAGAGAAGTAGGGCGCCCATAAAGAGTGCTCTGAAAAGGGTTCCGTCTTTTGGTGCTTCCGGCATTTCTGTTGCTAGGTTAACTGCTAGAGTACGCATACCGTTGAAGGGATTGGCTTCCATTATGGGCGTACCACCGCAGCAAAAGAGAACAATCATCGTTTCGCCAACCGCACGACCTAGACCGATCATACAAGCTGAGAAGATACCAGCAGAGGCTGTGGGGAGAACAACCTTAGTGGCTGTTTGCCAGCGACTCGCACCCAAGGCGAGTGAGCCTGAAGTGAGGTTTTTGGGGACATTGGAGAGAGCGTCTTCAGCAATTGTGAAAATGATTGGAATAACTGCAAAGCCCATGGAGAAACCAACGACAATAGCATTTTTAGATTCATATTTCATATTGGCGCTGTGGTGCCACCAGCTTTTGAAGCTACCGTCAAAGAGGATGTTCTCAAGACCCGGCCCCATTTTCCATCCCAGGATGGCACCTATAACCATGATGGGAGCAAGCCAGAAGAATTCGTGTCCGGGACGCGATTTAAAACTATGGCCATGTGCTAGGCTCGATTGAAATTTAGCAAAAAGTAGTGTGACAAGTGGTATGGTTATTATGCACATGATGACTGAAGGGAAAGTGTCCTCCAAACGAGGAGCTAACCAGATAGCGCCAAAGAAACCGATAATTACTGAAGGTAATGAGGCCATGATTTCCATGGCAGGTTTGACGATCTTTTTTAGGTCGGGGTGGAGGAATTGCGAAGTATAAAGAGCGGCAAGGAGTGCCAAAGGCATAGCAAAAAGCATGGCGTAGAAAGTAGCTTTTAATGAACCGTAAACTAAGGGCATCATAGAAAGTTTCATTTCAGCTTCGTCAGTACCGCCTGTTGATTCCCATTTGTACTCCGCTTCAGGTGCGCCTTCATAATGTATTTTACCGAAGAAGGTCTTCCAGCTTGCTTCCGGGTGGGGGTCATTCAGATCGAACTGGTGAAGAACTGACTGATCATCTATAACGAAAATGTTGTCGTATTTTTGTGAGATGAAACTGCTTTTAATATTGTTTTCAAGAGTGTGTTCCCAACGTTTGTGCTCTGTGGTGAAGTTGTAGAGTCTTAGGGTTTTGTTGGAGCTTATTAGGAAGCTTTTGTTACGAACACTGCCGCTGTAGGAGAAGTCTTCTCCCATAGGCATTGATTCCAGTTCGTGCTTAGTTTGATGAAAGAGGAGAGGAGTTTTTGGGTTTTCCTTGTAATAGGTGAGACCCGCAACTGTACCTTTGGCATCAATTGTGATGAGTGATTGATCACCAAGTATAGGCGCCACGAGTTTATTTTCGCTTTCTCCAAGGCTTTTAGTTTGAACGAGCTCAGGATCACCGCCATTGCAGGTGAAAATGATTAGGTCACCCTTTGTGTTAGTGATAGCAACACGGTCTGCCTGGTTAGATACGAGAAGACGACTCATTGTACCGGGGTAGTCAAGTTGGTAAGAGTCTTCGATTTCAAGATCGCCCGCATTTCCGAATAGGTCCATGCTCTGAGAGAGGTATGCGATATGTGTTGAGTTTTTACCGTCTTTTTCTATGAGTGCGGAACAAAGTTTTTGCTCTTCTTGAGCGCCGTAGGAGATTTGTGTGATTTTGCCTTCAATACCAAAATCGAAGGGGCCGAGTGCCTCGGGAGAGGGAGTAGCAACCCATTCGCCGTTTTGTTCTTCACGGGAGAAGTTGAGCGCGATAATGTAAAAGTTACCTTTACTGGTTCCGACAATAAACTGTTGTTTTGATTGATTGTAGGTTGCCGCAGTAACGGTTTCGCCTTCCGAAAGACTTAGGAAATCTTTTAATTTATGTGAACCGGAGACTGAGTCGTCTTTGAGTTTGAGGAAAGTAAGTTCTTCGGCGTTGATAACTGCCGGAGCTGAAGACCATTCGTCGATGGCGAAAGAGAGAATGTTCGGAGTATCGAGTTTAAGTGTTTTAACTGCTGTGACTTTAGCACTTTTACTTAGAGGATAGACTTCGTAGACAATATATAGTAATAGGCACATAACGGCGGCAATAATACCTATGCCGCAGAATTTAATTGCCCCGTTCATGAACTTGTCAATGAGTAGGGTCTTTTTTGATGAGCGCATCAAATCGGACATGTTCTTTTTCTTTACCTTCTTTTTGCAACAAGAGATGAGAACCCGAAGGTGCTCATCTCCCGTTAATTCAGTTTGTCAGGTGCTTACTGGAGCTGCTTAAGGAATTGCTCAGCAGCTTTAGCAGGCAAAGGATAGTAACCATCTTTAGCTACGATTTCCTGACCTTCTTTTGAAAGTACGAACTTTAGGAATTCGAGAGTGATTTTATCCAGTTTCTGACCGGGCTTTTTGTTAACGTAGATGAATAGAGTGCGGGCGAGAGGATACTTGCCAGAGAGACAGTTGTCAAGTGTGGCATCGTAGTATTTACTTCCTTCTTTAGCGAGGGGAAGAACACGTACTTCTGAAGTTTTGTAACCGATACCAGAGTAACCAATACCGCTGAGTTCTTTAGCGATAGAGCTAACAACAGAGCTTGAACCAGGCATCTCTTTAACTGTAGCTTTGTAGTCGCCTTTTTTGAGAGCTGTTTTCTTGAAGAAACCGTAAGTACCGGAAGCAGAGTTACGGCCGTACATTGAGACTGGCGTGTTTCCCCAGTTACCGTCAAGACCAAGCTGGCCCCAAGTTGTGATGTTAGAACCACCGAACTTATAAGTAGAAGAGAAAAGACCGTCAATTTGCTTGAAGTTTAAGCCTTTGATGGGGTTGTCTTTGTGAACGAAAACTGCGAGTGCGTCGATAGCGGCACCAACTGCAACTGGCTTGTAGCCATATTTCTTTTCGAAGGCATCCATTTCAGAAGACTTCATAGCGCGGCTCATGGGAGCGAGCTGAGAAAGACCTTGAGTCAATGCTGGAGGTGCAGTAGAAGAACCTTTGCCTTCAACTTCAAATTTTACGTTTGGGTATTTGCGCTGGAAGCTTTCGCTCCAGAGAGCCATCATATTGTTAAGTGTGTCAGAACCAACTGAGTTGATTTTGCCGGAGAGTGAGCTAACCGGCTGATATTCTTTAAGGTTCTTGTCAACAGTTGAAGCAGTGGCAGTCGCCATTGTGATAGCAGCCGCTGTGAAAGCGATTGTTTTTTTAAGGAGTTTCATATTCGTTCCTGTATTTTGTATTAGTTAGTTTTTGTTTATGATGCTCACAGTTTACTGGATTTGAAAACTTTATCAAAAGTCGATTGGTTTAAGACCAATTAAACTTATGTTAACCTAGTGTTAAGATGGTGGTCGTGTAAGTTTAAAGTATTTGTTATAAGTCACTTAAGTATTAAATAATCTGGTAAAATCTATCCTCTTTTCTAGTGATTCAGGTGTTCTTTTATTTGCTAAAAACAAAGGGGATCATGTTTTGCGCTCTTCGCAGAGCCTATGTAAGCCCCATTTGACGTCATGAACTCTTTCATTTAGTAAGACCAAACACAAATAGCGGGATTTTATTACGATAATAAAATTAGGCGCAGTATAGTTTGTTCTATATAGAAAGAGAATTGAAACTGTAATGAAGGTTTAATGCACTTATGGCTGAATATGTTCACATCCCGATTATTTTATTTTTAGCATGCCTGCTTTCACATTTATGTAAGCGTGGCTTTACGGCTTTAATTGACCGTGGAGTGAAAACGCTAAAAATTGAATCAACAAATTACTATTTCATTAGAAATGGGGTGAGTTTTGTCATCTACATGGTTGCCTTTGCAATCATTTTTAAAAGAACTCCGGGCTTGTCGGGTTTAGGAACAACCATCTTTGCTTCGGCAGGTATTATTGCTGCGGCAGTTGGCTTCGCGGGTAAAGAGGCAATGTCGAACATCGTCAGTGGCATTTTCATCATTATGTTTAAACCCTTTCGAGTGGGGGATTTCCTCGAATTGGATCCACAAACACGCGGAAAAGTCGAGGATATCACCATGCGTCACACGGTCTTAGCAGACATCAATAACCGCCGTATTCTTATTCCGAATTCAGTGATTAGTGCCAATGCAGTGGTGAATTTCGATATTTCAGATGAAAAGATTCGCTACAACTTCAAAGTTTCAGTAGCCTATGAATCTGACTTTGAATTAGCCATGAAAATCATTAAGGATTATCTCGAAAATCGAGATGAGGTGCTGAGCTTACAAGAGCCTCAAGCCGATGGCACGATTCCACCTAAAGTGAATGTTTTTGTTTCAGAGCTAGGTGAATCGGGCATTTTATTAAGAGCTGACTTTTGGACGGAAGACTTTGGCAAAGCTTTAGAAGTCTCCCGAGACTTAAACAAATACGTGCTCTTGAGTTTTAGGGAAAACGACATCGAAATCCCTTATCCACATCGAACGGTCCTAAATAAGCAAGCTTAAACAAATCTTCTTTTCCACAGTTAATAAGCCAAATTTATTTCTTTTTTTTGGGCTTAGGTGGTTTTGTTAAGCTGAGTTCTTCAATGGTGTAGGGTTTAGTTCTACGTTTTGACCAGCCTCTAATTTTTGCGGTTTCCGCAATACTTAGAATTAAGCCCGGCAGTTGATTTATTTATAGAGATTGAATTGAGCGCTATAATTTATTAAGGTATAAGTTTTAATAAGTTTATTTTTAAGGATTTAGTTATGATGATACACAAAAATTATGTTCAGGTTTTGATTTTTTTGTTTTTTCTAACTGACTTCTCAAGAGCTATATACGGTAAAGAACCTTCGTTATTAACAGGTACCTTTAGTGACACGCTTACATTTAATAATGATTTGAGTATGAAGTTCACGGCTCGAGTACCCATGAAACTTCCGAGGGGAAAAATACTTGGCCTCATACTTGTTTTTCATCCACATGGTGGAAACGAAAGCTCGATGATTAATTGGCCAACAAAAACATTTTTGGAACGACAGAAAGTCCTAGATGAATATGTCATTATTGGACTGAAATCGAGCGGTCCCCAAGCCTATAAAGAATATTTAGGAGATTGGGAAGTTGCTGACCATGAGCCATCATATAAAGTCTTTCAGTGGGCTATGAAAAACTACCCAATTGATCCGCGTCGAGTACACATAATGGGTTGGTCTAGAGGTGGTTTCATGGTTACACGTTTTATATGGGATAATCTAAAAGATTTTGCTTCTGTCACTGCATATGCAGGTGCCTATAGTTCAGATTGGACTAAAACGTCCCTTGGAGGGTATCCAAAACAAGATTGGGTCAAACTAAAATGGAAAGACGGTGTAGTCAATGGTGAATGGACAGGGAAAAGATTTGATTATGATATGAGCTTTTTGGATAAGTCATTTAGGAATCATTTACTAAAATACGGTATTCAAAATAAAATTATTATATTGGACTATTTTCCTGAGTTTTACCACGTTCATGGTAGTAGTGACTATGTAATTGACGTAAATCTTTCACGTTGTTACACTGATGAATTGGCGAGTAAAGGAATTAGTTATATTTACCGCGAACTTAAAGATGTAAACCACGCAGGAGTTTTCCAAGGAGAGCCTGTTAATATGCTCGTCAATGATGACGTTTTTAGCAGGATTCATGCTACGCGAAATAAAATCATTCCACTTAATAAAGTTGAATTGGGTAGACTACATTTCATGAAGGCAAATATAAGTGAGATGGATCTTGTTAAAGCTCAAAAATACATTAAAGAAGCCGCTCGTATTGGTGGGCCTCTTGCGGGTGAGGCGCTGATTAAGGCTTTTGACTCCAAAAATGAGAAGGTTAGAATAGCTGCTTTAACGAGCGCTTATTCGACGATTTATGGAGCCGCTTTTATCGAAAAACTTGGAGAAATTATTACGGATAAAGATTCGGTGTGGAGTAAGGATTTCAGGTTTAATGCCTGCCATGTTTTGGGACGTTATGTAAAATGGCGTCAGTTCAATGCCAAAGAAATTTTGATAAATTCAGTTTTAGATAGATCTCTAAGTCAGTACATAAGGTTTCAGTTGATTACGGCATTATCGAAGACATATGAAATGATGACCTTAGGGAACATGTATGACGACCGGGAGGTCGTAGAGACACTAATCAAGCTTCTAGATGATTCAGATCAGGGAGTGCGCGGATATGCTCATATGATTCTTGTGAAAGGTACAGATGGGAAAGGCAGGTTTGGCTATAATGCAGCTGCAAATTCATCTCAGCGTCAGGGAGCTATAAAGCTATGGCAAGATTGGGCCAAGAAAGTTACAGTACCTTTACTTTCCAAAGACTCTGTAAAAAAGTGAAGGTTTATAAAATTTGAATAAGATTCATTCTTTTCAGAACCTAGCAAAAAATGTCTCCCCTTCCAAATCCTCACCACAAAGAGATGAAAGGGGAGACAAAGAGATTTACTTTTTAATTGGTATTTTTTATGCTTAAACTTAGCCAATTTACGATAGTAAACGTTTTAAGTTTTGATCAAACTATCATTTTCGCGGTCTCCGTAATAGCCGCCATTATGGTTAAAGCAACATATGTCTGTTGTGGGTACAGCTGTCCATGTAATCTTTTGAATATTAAGAATTCTGTACCCCAGCTCTAAGTACTAATTAATTATACAGGATTGCCTTATTCACCTCTTGGCCGAGCGTTTTTCTCGATATCAGATTTGAGCTCATCATAGGCCTTCTGGAGTTGGGCAACAACCTCAGGGTATTCTTCAGCCAGATTGACTTTTTCTGAAACATCCGCTGAGAGCTCGTAGAGTTGTACAGGAGCCTTACTTCGGGGGTCACTTTTCTTGAGCGGTCTCTTTTTTGCTTCGGCAGCATTAAAAGGGTAATATTTCCACTTTCCACTGCGTACGCAGCCCTCGTTGTAGAGGAGAACATAGTTATCATATGGTGTCTTCGCGTTTGGTAGAGCTTTCATCAACGGAAGTATATCCTTACCGTCGATCTTGCGATCAGTCGGAACTTTACCTCCTACTATTCCGGCAACAGTTGGCAGGATATCCAAAGTTGTTGCCATCTCGTTACAGGTTTTACCGGCCGGGATAGATTTGGGCCATCGCATGATACACGGTACGCGAATTCCACCTTCATAAGGAGTTCCTTTCATGCCACGCAGGCCACCAGTTGAACCACGGTTTGGGCCGTTATCACTTGTGAAG
This sequence comes from Lentisphaera marina, assembly GCF_028745505.1. GTDB lineage: Bacteria > Verrucomicrobiota > Lentisphaeria > Lentisphaerales > Lentisphaeraceae > Lentisphaera > Lentisphaera marina. The sequence continues at coordinate 66,348 of NZ_JAQZZL010000002.1, forward strand.
ATCACTAGCGTATTCTCATCCAGTCCAAGCTCCTTTAATGTCTTGAGTATTTCACCAGCAGACCAGTCGATCTCCTCCATAACTTTAGCATAGAGGTCTTTTAGTTCGTTCTTACTATTGGTCAGGTCGGGCTCAAAATCTTTTGATACCGCAATAGGGTTGTGAGGCATGCTGTGTGGCAGGTAGACGAAGAACGGCTCATCTTTGTGCTTACGAATAAATTTTATTGTTTCCTCTGTATAGCGCTTGGTCAAGGTCTTTTGGTTAACGGGAAATTCAATAACTTCCCTGTCACGCATCAGCGGTACTTTGTTCTTGTTATTCTTCTTGCTATAGTTATCGAGCTTCTCCTTTGTCCATCCTTCACGAAGAAGGATGTCTTCGGCCTTAGCCAAATGAGTGTCATAGGTCATATCATTGCTGTAGGGGAGACCATAGTAATAGTCAAAACCCTGATCGATCGGGAGGTATCCCTTGCGGTGTCCAAGATGCCATTTACCGATACAGGCTGTTGCGTAGCCTTCAGCCTTTAGCATCTCGGCTATCGTTGTCTCTGAAGGATGAATACCTCCGCTTTCGTTTGGCCATGAAACTTTTGGCATACTGATGCGTTGATAGTGGCAGCCGGTCATAAGTGCGGCGCGGGAACCGGAGCATTGGGCACAGTTTACGTAGAACTCGGTAAACTTTATTCCTTCGTAAGACATTCGGTCTAGGTGCGGAGTTTTGCCATGCTTAAGCCCAAAGCTACCAATGTCGCCTCAACCCTGGTCATCAGTGAAAATGAGAACGATATTTGGCTTGGAACTATCAGCAAATATTGATGTTACACATAAAATTAAGATTGTGATAAATGTTAGTTTTTTCATAATGTTCTCCTTTTTATATCTGGACCGATTTTCATGCCATCAAGGTGCTTTGTCTTATCACTTTTAGATTTAACCACACCGTTCACTATCTCGATTAGGTCTTCCTTAGTCTTAATGACTTCATTATTTTGAACTGTTCCGTGCTTTGTGACATTGTCATCAATCTGCCACTTTCGAGAGTTCACCAGAACATTGTCGACAACTACATTATGGCGAGGCTCATTTGGAGCATCCTGCTTTAGCGTAAGCAAATACGGAAAGCGGCTTTTCCAAGGCTCTTCTTTATAGGGAACCGCAGCAAGGCGCTTCCACATAATACCATTTGGCTTCTTTAACCATGGACGCTTTTTGAGCGCCCAGCCTGTTCCGCGTGAATCGAATCGAATCGATCTATTATATGCATTAATGAAAAGGTTGCCTTTTACCGTAAGGTTTCTGCCGCCACCAAGCAGGAAACCGGTTTCAGTCTCACTGATATTGTTGGTAATGGTTACCCCCGATGACATATCATCCATATAAATGGCTTGGTTGTGCAGCTTTTTAGACCCACCAAGGTCTTTGATATAATTTCCATGAATGAGGTTCCCGCCATAAGTCCAGTCCCGGCCGCAATAGATCGCGCCAGCATCCGAGGTATCCAGACAAACCCGCTCGATTCTATTGTACATGATATGAATATCATTCCCTCTGAAAAGAATGGCTGCGTGCGGAGCATCATGAATGTGATTATGCTCAGCAGTCAGCCCCACGCCAGTGCAACGCACCGCGGGGTTGTACGTTTTATTCAACCTGCCGAAGTGGTGGATCGTGGAGTTTCGGACATAATGATCGGCAGTTTTCAGCGTTTTGCGGTCTCCTCCAGCAATAAGGACTCCGCTACCGCCAAACATAGACAGTTCGCATGCATTCACACCGCACTTCCTGCCACCGCTGATGCTGATTGCATGACTTGCACCAAAGCGCATGAGACAATCATCTAAAACCACCTCGGTAGAATTCTGGATATCTACGAAAGTAGCCTTGCCATAATCAAAGCTTATTCCCTTAATCACGATATTTTTTGAGTTCTCAATTTTAATGAATGGGGCGCTCAGTGTGGGGATGATCAGTTCTTTTCTTTCAGATGCAGGCAAATAGATGAAAAGTTTGTTGCATTTATAATCGACTACGTACTCGCTCGGCTGATCAAGCTCCTCAATCAGGTTGATCGCGTAGTAGAATCCCCCGGTCATGCCCTTAAGGCCATACTGGGTATTTGAGTCCATCGTGATTGTTTTATTTTCCGTATCAATCTTACGTACCCGAACGATTTCATCAAACCACTTCTCAGCAAAGTAAGCGTTTAAGTATATGCCTTCGCTGTCATCCCAAACCTCGGGTCTGTTTTCGACATACTTAAACGTACCCACGTTGTCGTTCTCTAATTCTTTATCGCCAGTTCTGCTGCTTACCATCCCCCCCATGTCCAGTACTTGCCCTACCTTGGCGTACCCGTTATTTGGCCACCTTGAGAGCTGAAAAGGCTTGCCGCCGACAAATACCTCCGGCCATCCGGCGTAACCTCGAAACCTTTTTTTCCATGATTTAGCGGTGATACCAAACTTGGATAGATCGATCGAAACGACTTTGTCTCGACTGCTCTCCGATAGCCGTTTCAATACCTGAGGATCGGAAACCGGCTTCAAGTTCTCGCTAGTGACCTTTACTCCTCCGGAGAAGTAGACCTCTTCTCCAGGGCACGCCATGATCTGAAGATTCGATACCTTGTTCAGGGAAATACTACGTTCAAAATTATAGGTTCCCGCCCGGAGAATAATTCGTCCAGTCTTCTTGTCTTCTCCAAGTTTCCCAACCTTCACCAAGGCGTCCTGCAAACTTCCAAATGGTGATGCTTTGCTCCCGTTCGCAGAAGTCTTTCCGTCGGGTGAGACGTACAATGTATAGTCCGCCTTGATGAGGCTGCTATCCGGTCCTTTCCTGGCTTCCGCAGCTATTACCCCAGAAAGTGCAGTGGCAACTAACGCTACTGTAAAAATATTTTTCATCTGTTATCACCATATTTTTTTCTATTCTTTGTGAACATCTCGTGATTTGATCAAAATTCTCATTCTTTTTTAGTCAAAGCAATGGCACTTCTGAATGGCACTTTGTGTCTTCATGAGTATAAATTTATCAACTAGTCTTCAACTGCGTTCCACGCAGTATAGATGATGTATTGATTCGGGTAGTTATTACCATCAAAAAACCTTTCTGGATGACTCAAAGTACTGGGAAAGGACTGAGGGCTGACATGTCCGTCGCCATGTAGGTAATTAAGCTTATAGCTTTTTGGGTCATGTGGGAAAAACCCTTTAATTCCACCAAGCAGTCCGTGGGTACTATCTGCATTAGTAGGGCCATATTTCTCGGTGATGTAGCCTAGAGAGAAAGTTCCCTGAGTGCCACCATTACCAAGTTGGTTCCATTGATTTTGAAATTCAGTCATGCTGATGAAGCGTGAAGGTTTGTTTATGTCTGTGACCTTAAGAGACTAAGCTACCTTAGGGGTACTAGCATCTGAGTCATGATTGGTAAAAGCCATCACACCAAGAACTGAAAGGTCATTGCTGTAGTGTCTAGCTACACTGTAAGATTTAAGGACGCGTTTTTCATCAAAATATTGTATATTTGCGGGACATTGGTAGAGCTCATAAGCTTTGTTTAAATTATCATCTTGCTGAAAGCTACTGGCTAACATATCCGCTTCAGTTAAGTTACGACCATCATAAACTCCTAAAAGATCATCCCATGAAACATTATCATTCTCATCTTTTCCTGCTGGAAAGTATCCATTGTTATCTCCCTGATATAGGATAAACGCAAAGCCGATTTGCTTTTGCTGGTTCATGCAGACTGCAGTTCTTGATACTTGTCTCGCTTTTTTTAAGCTTGGAACAAGCAGGGTGAAAAGAATGGCTATAATTGCAATGACCACTAAGAGTTCAATTATGGTGAATGTTTTTTTATTCATGAAAGTTCTCCGCTTATTTATTAGGAAAAAGGTGGCTTACTTTTTCTTATTTTTGGGCTTAGGTGGCTTTGTTAAACTGAGTTCTTCAATGGTGTAGGGTTTAGTTCTACGTTTTGACCAGCCTCTGATTTTTGCGGTTTCCGCAATAGTGACGGGTTCCCCAGTATTGCCAAAGGAACGACGTACATATGTTGAGATGGCAGCTACCCATTCGTCATCATTATTTCCCATGGCAGCCATGGGGCCTGGGTAAGTTTTACCGTCAATGGGACCAGTTAAACCTTTGAGGAGGATTTCTACAAAAGCACGAGGACTCTTATCATTAATTCTTGCTGAGCCAGCTAAGGGTGGAGCCATAGTTTGAGTGCCCCCAGGGATACTTAAACCTTTGGCATCAGCGCCATGACAGCCAATGCAAACACTTCTGTAGATGTTTTGTCCCATCTCATAAAGTTTTAATTCATCAGCCTTGAGGGGACGAAGCGCCGCGCTATTGGCGAATTTGGCTTCTCCAGGCCAGGTTAGGCAAGTCGTGAGAGGGGACAATTCCAAGCTACTTAGCCCAGAATTTTCAATTGTAGCGAGAGATTCTGGTTTCTGTTTGAGTTTAATCAAAGGCAGATTAACGGGTCTCATTTTTGTGCCGATGTGGGAGTTGCCAACACTTAATCCCTTGATCATAGATTGTGCGAATGCGCCTTTGGATTTAGCCAATAAGTTGAGGTAGTCTTCGGCACCTTTGGCTTTGCCCTCGCTCATTACATAGAGACTCAAGTACTGGGGAAGTAATTGGATAGAGGAGTTGAACTTTGGATCATTACTAATTTTCGTCAAGAGCGTGAAGGCTTCGTTGGGCGTTAGAGTGATCAACACGGATTTAGAAACAACTTCGTCCTGAAAGTTTTTAGCAATTGTATTTAAAACCTGCTCGACTATGTCTTCTTTTGTTTGGGCTAAGCTCAAGGTCATGAGTTTCTGAACAGTCACTGCAATGGTGTCATTTCCAGATGCCTGAGTGAGTTGATGAACAAATTTAGGACTTGCCTCTGGGATTAAGGAATCGCAAGCACGCAGTGCGGATAAGCGAACATCTTCACTAGAGTCATTCATCATCGTAAGGGCTAATTCTGGCGTCCAAGCGTCTAGACCTTCTAAGGCCCAAATACTGTGAACTCGGCCAAATTCATTTCGACAGCGTTTGAGGTTTTTCTTGAGTAAAGAAATAGCATCTGGCGCATTTCTAAGAATGAGAAGTTTTTGAGCCTCATCTCGCCACCAGCCATTAGGATTCGAAAGTGCTACAATAAGTTCCGCCGTTGATGCTTGGGAGAATTTTGGGAGTTGACTAGGCTTTATGTTTTTGTTGACTAAGCGATAAATACGACCTTTGCCAGTGAATTTATCCAGCCCTCTTCGTTCAATTTCCTTTCTAAGGTAGGAGCCTTCGCGTGTCCAGTTACCTTGCTGAATAATGCCGCGGTACATATCAGCGAACCAAAGAGTTCCATCTGGAGCGGTATAAGCATTGACGGGACGGAATAAAGGGTCGCGTGAGGCAATGAACTCTGCCTCTTCTTTTTCTAAGATATTTTCTACGTACTGATAGCCATTTTTGTATTCGACTTTAGAGGCACGAATCAGACGACCTACCGGCTCACAGGCCCAGTAAGTGTTTTCCAGTTCTTTGCCTAAGCGGTCACCCCTAAAAAAAGTTTGACCACAAACGGCAGTGAATTTATGCAGGGTAGCTTCTTCAACACGATTGATGCCGCGACCTCCTTGAGTGTCGAGCGTACCGCACACAGGAAAAACTTCTAAATATTTTTTACTTTCTCGAGCCGAACTGAAAATATGTGGATGCTTACGAGCAAATTGACTATCTTGTAAATAATGAGATTTGACGATATCAGAAATTACCGGAACCGTATTGGTTGTATTGAAGCGTTCTCCACGGTTATTTGTTGTGTGGCCCCATTGACCACGGAAAGGAACTTTACCTTCAATGAGTTTACCATCTTTGTAGCGAAAGCGTAGGGATGATTTAGAACAGTAGATCCAGTTGTCTAAAGTCCATTGCAAGCCATTTATATCGTGTTCAACATTTCTTTCTAGGCGACCAAATTCGATATTCATTTTTTCTTTTTTGTCTGCTACGCCATCGCCATTTGTGTCTTCACAAATCCATAAATTCGGCGGCTCACCGATGACTACTTTTTTATCCAAAACCAGTATGGCTCTCGGCAAGGTCAAGTTATCGAGATATACCGTTCTTTTATCCATTTTGCCATCGCCGTTGCTGTCGACCAATTTAATGACTCGTGATCTGGGTGTTTTTTCGTCAGTGGCATCTAGATTAAGCATATAGGTTAACATCTCTGCAACATAGAGTTCACCGTCAGATCCCCAGGCCATGCACACCGGTTCTTCAACCATGGGTTCAGAGGCGACGAGTTCAATTTTATAGTTGCTGGGGACTTCGATTTGTTTTAAAGATTCCTGCGCTTCTAAGTGAACGGGGACGGGATCTTTTATGATATTATCGCGACTCACGCTGCCTAGGTCTGCCATGGCTGAAAATGAACTGGTCATGAGGAGGGGAGTGATAAGTTTTGAAAGTTTCATTTACTCACCTTTTATTTGAGGGGTTTAGGAGTGTCATCTGCTTCCAGGTCACCTAGGGTGTACTGCAAGCCAGAGATGTAATGTTCAACGATTTTTGGATTCCAATAAGTGGATTCATTATGTCCAAAAGTTGTATAAAAAATGCGACCCTCGCCAAATTTTTTGTTCCAGGAGGTCGGGTACTCACGACTTAGATCGAGGTCGACTCTTGGTCCTCTTTTTCCATTGGAATCTTTTTCGCCGGGGACAGTTTTGATGCTACCACTAGGGTTGTGAGTATTTACTTTTTCATTTACATCGATTCGAGTAAGTGTATTGAAGCCACCTTCTTTGTAAGGACCCTTGTGGAGGTAAAGTTCGTCTTTGATGGCAAAGTTTTCACCTTGGAAGCATTTGTTAATTGGGTTGCTGTGATCGCAAACGTCAATCTTCCAAGTACCTGTTTTACCCCATGGATGACAATCAAAATGGCCACCCCACATTTCTGAGTACTCGGGCCACTTATCCTTACCGCCATCAGTGGCTGCATGGATGCCAAAAAGACCACCACCGTTTTCAACGAAGTTGATGAAGGCTTTTTTATTTTCATCTTTTCTAAAGGCATGTTCGAGCCCAGTGGCATTGAGAATACAGATGGCATCGAAGTCTTTTAGGTATTCGTCAGTCCATTCTTCGGGATTGTTATTAATTGTCACTGTAAAAATCTTCAGTTTTTCTTCAATAAGTTTGAGCATTTCTTCTCCGATGAGGCGAGAGTTATGCTTAAAGCCGTGGCTTTGACTATAGACAAGGATTTTTCTTTGCTGCTTTGGAGTTTGAGCTTTAACTGCCATTATAGCATCTTCGACTTTTCCCAATTCTTCAGCACTAGGAGGTACCAGAACTTTAGGTGGCTTAGGCGCTTTCTTTACTTTCTTTTTAGTAGTTTTTTCCTGTGCGTTTGCGAAGATCGCAAAAATTAAAAAAAATGGGATCAGTAAACTGCGTTTAAACTTCATAGTGAGGGCCTGCTTTTTTTATTACTACAAATGATGATTGAATTCATGTTATACTATCGTAAAAAAAAGTCTGATCTAACATTGTGGAGAGGAAAAAAGTTATAATTAATTGAGTTTAATAAATAAAGCCCCGAAATGATCAGGGCTTTTACCTAGGTGTGTGGTTTTAGTAAAGAGAGTTCCAGTCGGATTCAATGAGGTCGCCACTAGTGGTCCAAGTCCCCTCGTAAAAGTTAGCCGAGTTCTCCCCAAGACTATCGGGAATAGATCTGAAAGAAACATGACCATCCCCGTGTAGGACATTAAGCTTGAAGCTTTTTGTACCATGTACGTAAAAGCCTTTAACTCCACCCCTATCTCGACTATGTACTGGTAAGTTTACTGGCGAATAAGATTTACTGAAATCACCGCCACCACTTACGCTCAAGCCTCCGGCAAAGCCAAGGAGATTTCCGTAACTCTGCGCTTCAGTGAGTACGATAAAATTACTGGGGCGAGCGATCTTGGTATATTTAATTGACCAGCCAAACTTGGCGTCAGATGGCCCAGCCCAGCCAGCTATACCGCGAACGGCTTTGTCATGTGTGACATCGGTTTTAGTATGTTCATCATTAATGGTGTATGATTTAAGTACACCAACGTCACGTTCTTGGATATTGGCAGGGCATAAGTAGAGATCGTTATTATAACGCGGATCACTTGTTCTGAAGTTCAAATATTCTTTTTCTTCTTGAGTAATTTCTCTGCCATCGTAATCCCCTAACTGATCATCCCAGGAAACTTGCTCATCAGTACTACTACCGTATATAGGGTAGCGACGTTCATTATCATCATGATAGAGAGCAAAGGCAATGCCGATTTGTTTTTGTTGACTAGAGCAAGCTGCTAACCTAGCAGTGGCTCTAGCTTTAGCTAATGAGGGTAACAATAAGCTGAGAAGTATGGCTATGATGGCCATGACAAGCGCCATTTCAATAAGTGTGATTTTTTTTCTATTCATGAACTATCCTAAAGTGCAAGTTGTTGTAATGCATCTGTATGTAAATCGAATGGCTCGAGGTATTCTAACAAATTTTTCACTGATTTTATTTATCCATAAACGACATATAAATGTCTAATAACGACGATTCATCATATAAATAAGCTTGAGAGTGCATATCTATTCCGGACAAAAATGGCTGTAAGAGGGGGGATGAAGGATTTTTTGGTATATAGCAGCTAAAGGTACCTTATTTTTGTTAAATAAGTAAGACCTCATTGCAGGGCTTTAGCCCGATATAAACTATCCTGTGGCGTGAGCCACAGGATAAACGTTAAGTATTAAGCAGGGCACGCTGGTGAGTCCGGCATAAAGTATCAGACCCAAACGGGGCCTTAGTGAGGCATATTGGCTTGTGTCATCCACCTCATGGTGGACATTACATTCTTTCGGGCGTATGCCCTTATTAAACGAATGTGGGGAATTAATTCAGGCAGCTTAACGAGCAATGGGGAGTGAGATTTGTATTTGGGTTCCTAGTTGATCACCTTTGGAAGTGATGGTGATATCGCCGTGGTGATGGGAGAGGATTTCACGGACAATGGCGAGCCCGAGACCGGAGCTCTTGCGGCCATTATTGGGGCGGGGAAGTGAATAGAAGCGATCAAAAATTTTATCTAAGGCATAATCGGGGATGCCTTGCCCAGGATCGGTAATGGTGAGTTCGAATTGATGGGCATTTTTGGTGGCACTTATTTCGATTATGCTTTCCTCTGGGGAGAATTCTACGGCGTTTTTGACGAGGTTATTGATGGCCACTTGGAGCAAGAAATCATTTCCTAGCACGGGGGCTTTGGAAATAGTGTTGCGATAACGGAATTGATGATGTGGGTAGCGTTCACGACTCTCTGCGAGGATATGTTTAGCGAGGGCACAGAGGTCGATTTCGTTTCTCTCCATGTCTTGTGCTTGGTTTTCGAGGCGACTTAGGAAAAGAATATTTTCGATCATCTTATTCATACGTGTGGTTTCTTTGCGCAAGTTGGAGCAGAGTTTTGCGGCTTGCTCGGGGCTGGCTTCATCCAGTAATTCGAGAGCACCATGCATCGCAGCTAGGGGACTTTTGAGTTCGTGGCTCAAGGTTTGCATATAGCTTTCGACATAGGCCGTACCATCGAGCTTTTTGAGCATTTCTTGCATGGTGTTGGCGAGGATCTTGATCTCGCCATAGGGCGTGGCAGGCAAATTGGGGCGTTGGCCCATGCCGATTTCGTCGGCAAATTCAGTTAAGGCCTCAATGGGTCGCACAATCCGTCGAGTAAAGTAAAAGCACAGTAGAATCAAAAGAGCCAGGGTTAAGAAGGCGGTGCGGACAATCTTTTTACGTGCCAAATTGAGGTAAAGACTGAGGCGCTTGACGGGTTTGACGAGGGTGATGGTGCCCGAAAGTCTTTGCTGATCATCGTAAATGGGCAAAGTGACGTGTAGTACGGAAGTGGATGGATCGTCCTTGTCGGAGCGCGTGGAGCGTGCGCCATAGTCACCAGCTAGAGCTAAACTGATATTGCGCCAATGATTATAAGATTTTCCTAGTTCACCTGGTGATTGACTATGGTAGGTGATATCTCCATCTTTGTCAGTGAGGTAGAGTTGGGTATCGGTACCCCATTTTTCAATGGCATAGATTTTTGCTTTAGGAGTTTGTTTTAAGATGGAGTCTTTTTGTGCGAAGCTAGTTTTCAGAGCCGAGAGCGCCATGGGGTCATCTTCAGTTCGCAGGGCATAGATGAAGGAACGCAGGGTGAAAACTTGATCGTACATGAGTTCTTCACTAGCTTCTAGGTAGTGACGGCGAGAATTGGTATTGAGTGAATCGGTAAAAAGATAAATAGCGAGGGCGGAAATAATTCCGAAAGTCAAAATGATGCGTTGCTTAATGGTGAGTCGCGTCATTGAGGATCCTCTAAGGAGTAGCCGAAGCCACGATGAGTAATGATGAGGTCTTTGCCAATAGTTTTTTTCAGTTTGGCGCGCAGGCTTTTAACGTGAGCATCGACAGTGCGTTCCATGGCAGAATTAGGGTCTTGCCAAGCACGTTCGAGTAATTGGCGACGGCTAAAAACGCGTCCGGGTTGAGCTGCTAAGGCCTCGATCAAATGAAATTCATGAGCAGATAAAGTCAGCTTATCTTCGCCATAATAAGCGGAAAAACTCTGTGAGTCAATTTTTAGTTTTTGGCAAGTTTGAGCTTGGATTTCGCAATCAAAAGAATTTTGCGTTCTTCGCAAAACACTTTTGATTCGGGCGGCGAGTTCGCGGGGACTAAAGGGTTTGGTCACATAATCATCGGCACCAATTTCGAGGCCGACAATGCGGTCCACGTCATCTGAACGAGCCGTGAGCATGATGACGGGGATATTTTGCGAAGTGCGCAATTGGCGACAAAAATCAAAGCCATTGCCATCGGGGAGGCCAATATCGAGGATGATGAGATTGATGGCTCCTTGTGCTAAGAATTCTTCTGCTTTTGCCAAAGTTGAGGCCCAGCAATGTTGGAAGCCTTCTATATCGAGTGCCATGCGAATATTATCCGCAATGGAGGGTTCGTCTTCAACTATTAAAATTTTTGCCATATTGTACTCCTTCTTTAGAAAATAAGTGTTTTAAATTTTTTACCAAGTGATACAGCCTCGGCTTTAGCTTTTGCTAGCAGGAATTTCTTGGATTTTTGTAATGGAGAGCCAAGGACCTTGTGTTTGTTTGAATAAAGCTTTCCAATACCAAGAGGAGGCATCGCTAAGTGTTTTATCTTCGCTATCAATAATGATCTCTGAAACGAGATAAAATTTGCCTTTCCAATGAGCATTGAATTGCGACCATAAACGACCTTGTATATCTTTTTGGAGGGGCAAATAGGTGACTTTTGCGCCATTGGATTTGAGGCAAACTGAAGCGGAATGCAATTTACGACTGGGGCGAGTGACGTAGCGCAGGATATATTCCTTTTCGCCATCGTGAAAACGCCCGACTTTCCCAGGGAAATGGCGTAGAAAAACTTTGTCTTGTTCGCCCATGGGAATTTCTTGTAATGCCTTACCTTCGAGTTCTTGGGGCCAATCAAAATCTTCTGCAGGCATGCAATGGGGAGGCTGATACCCAGAGCTGATGAGGGCAATGAAGAGGCAGAGACTAAGATAGATTTTTTGCATGACTCATCCTTTTTTGTAGGTAGATTAAACTGAATGCGAAGAGGGCAAAGATAAAGAGTCCTAAAGCATTGTGGGCGAAGTGCGGGAGCTCAAGTGGGGTATTTTCCAAGTAAAATAAGGCGGTATTGCGGATGATATTGGCGGCAATAATGATGAGAAAACCAAGGCTAAAGAAGCGAAAGAATTCTTTGCTAGCAAGTTTTTCATGAATAGAAATTATACTGATCAGTAGTAGTCCAGCCCACAAAATATTGATGCCGCTACAAGGGGCATCGACAATAGTTTGTCGACCTTGCCATTCCAAGACAGTGCCATGTGCAGAAACGTGTATACCACCAATTTTTAAGATGAGTGCACTTGCTTGAGTTGCGAATAAACGCAATGGGTAGCCCAAGAAAAACTGCACGCTGGCCATGATGGGTAAAGTTAAGGCTAAAAGAGCAAGGCTTGGCCAATGCCAAGTTTGCTTGAAGATGCAAGAAATAAAGAGGTTGAGATTAATGATGAGGATAAAGCTGATGGCAATAGCAGGGAGGCCATAAAATAAGGCAATGAGGCTGAGTAAATTCAAGGCTAGACTCAGCTTCAGGCTCTGCTGATTAAGTCGTAAATTGGCGGTCTTTTCTCTGAGGCAGAAAAAAACTAAGATGAGCAAGGCGAAGAGGCAGTGACCATCGCTTTCTTGAAAGCGATGGAATAACCACAACAAACTGGGCCAATTGGCGAGTAAGCAAAGCAAAATGGCATGAGAGAGTTTCATTAATACTGTTTCAGCAGGCTAGCTTTTTTAGTGTAGGAATAATAGATGAGCAATAGGCAGAGTATAATGATTAAGGCCCAAGTCTCGGGTTCGGGTACGCTTGGCACGGATGCGGAATCAACGGGTTCAAGTCCGGCGGCATCATACTGAGCTTGGGTCTCCAGAACAACCGCACCAGAGAGGGGCGTGACCAATTGATAACGGGCGGCTTTTGCGGCCATGACATCATAATTTGATTGATCCGAGAAATAACATTGCAGGGCTTCGTCCGCTACCATGAGTCGACAGAGGTGAGAAGATGCCTGATACTCATTTTTGTTGAAGGATTCGGCATCGACATACTCACGTTTGAAGTGAGGCCATTGAGTCGGATTGAGCATACGATCAAATAAATCGATGAGTTCAGTGCGATTGCTAGCAGCTAAATTTGAGTAATGAGGAGAGTTTTTTATTTCTTGCAAAACTTTGTTGGCACCCTCGCTAAATTGAAAGTTATAGATGGGGACGAGACCGCGTCGTTTTTGGTATTGATTTAGCTTTTTACTGGTACTCAATTGGTAGGGTTGGGGACCGTGCAACCAAATAATGGAGTGATGCTGATCCGTGAGTTCTATGACTTGATCGAGGGCATAAAGATTGTCGCGTCCCCCTTCGAAATCAAAGTCGATAAATTGTTCAATACTTTTGATTTCTGTGAGCTCATCTTCGGCAAGGAAAATGCGAAAATTGGGATGCTTGAGAAGTTTTTTTAAGCTGGGGATCAGAGTGTCTTTTTCTTTACTCATACTTGATGAAGCATCGATGAGGACGAGGAATTTTTCTCTTGGGAAAGGGGAGTCATAATGGATTGTTGAGCGGATGATTTTACTCTCGTCGTGATGATCTAAGCCCCAAAATTGATCGATGTCACGTCGGGGTAACTCGGCGCGAAATAGCTGCGTCATTTGCGTATGACTGAGTTTTCCACGTAGAGAAAAATCTTGCTTTTGACTCTGCTCTAAACTCAAGTTTTTGATTGTGGGGCTAGAAATACTCTGCTTGGCTTCTAGCCAGATATCATGATTTAAGTTCTTAGCTAAATGAAAATTGGAAGCCAGGATTTGCGGAGGATAAAAGTATGCTTTCTTTTTGTCTTGACTCAAGGGCATGGGGCTAGTGATTCCCAGTCGAATTTTCATGCGCTCTTGAGGAAGCACGGGAAAGCATTCCACAAAAATACGGTTTTTGGCACTCCAGGTCACGAGTACGGGATCGCGGTTTTGCCTGACAATATTTTTATAAGCACTAATGACTTTTGAATTTTTTGCAAAGGCCGCTTCGCGTTCTTCTCCATTGACCCAAAGTGTGAGCCGACTGAGCACGGCTTGATCTGGGAGTAGGATTTCCATGCGAGCTTCGCGATTTTGAAATTGGTGTTGATTTTCGAATTCCATGATCCATTCGCTATAAGCAATTGCGGGATCCGCATCGAGTTTACTATCGAATTGAGAACTGACGAGGAAGAGTACATCTTGTTTTGCGCCAATTTCTTGGTCACCGATGTCGTTATCTCGACGCCAGCGACGGCTCATTTCACGACTATGACTTCGTCCCATTACAGAGATCTTTTTGATTTGATGGACCATTTCTCCCGTGACCTGGAAATAGAGTTTCTGGAGCACGATTTTTGGAATGTGATTATTGACGGGAAAATCGCCGACGGCCGCAGTGCCAGATCCAAAGCCACGTTGTGCTTTTTTGAGAATATGTTCACTTGAACCCCAACTTCGGATGAAGGAAGCTGCTTGGGCTTCTTCCTTAGGATTAGTCGCCTTGAGGTATTGGCTAATGCCATATTCGGTGATTGCCGTAGAGGTTTTACTGATGATTAGGAGCACAAGAAGAAGGGCAATGGCCTTGAGAAAAGCGCTGAGTTTGGAGGACTTGATTTGGTGCATTTGATAATAACGTTTTCGCAGGCGGTAAACTCCAGAGAAGCTAAAGAGTGGCGAAAGGCTCAAAAATCCCATGCCCATAAAAAGAATTGCCAAGGCACTCAATGGTGAGAGAGGGACAAAGTAGAGGCAATAATAAAATGAGGCTGCTAAAGCTGCATTTTGCAGAGTGATAATTTTGGGATTATAAGCTTTTTTGCTTTTTAATTGAAGGTAAACAATGAGATTATTCAGCGGAGGAAGTGAACAAAGAATAACATGAAGGAAGTCGGGCAAGGGATCAAAAAAACTATCGCTAAAAGGGCGGTAAATTAGTTCAATAATAATGGCGGCGAGGGGTAAGAGCACGGTGAAGAAAATATAGTAACAAGTCTTGCCAGAAGTGAAGTCGCCGGGTCCTAATGAGGCCTTGGTTCTCTTTGCATCAGGTTTAGTTTTTTGCGGATCAGAATAAATCATTTTCCCCGATTTCATGTCCAATGATAAAGCCATATCCTGACTAACTTTGGTGAGCGCAACTTCTAGGGCTTCGAGTGAGATCTCTTCACTAGAGGGCTCCAATAGAGCCTCAATGATATTCCGTAAATCAGCTTGGCGGGCTTCATCGCGACAGAGTTCATGCGATGTAATAAATTCATGGAGGCGCCTTAAAGCCTCGGAACTAAATTTTATGGGCTCTTTCATGCTTCAATCTCCGCTCTTTTGTATGACTTTAAATCTCTGGTGAAGTACATGACGACCGCAAGGGTGATGATTAAACCGATGCTTCCCATGAGTAGGGCGTAGTCCTCGAGTTGAATGGTGCCATATAAGTAGGCATAAAGAGCTCCCGTTGTCAGGGCAATACTGAGGGAGTTTTTCCAGTTACTCAATATGCTTAATGAGTAGAAACTGATCATCAGGGTCGAAGTGCACGAGGCAATTAAGTAAGCATACATGAAGCTGATGTGCTCGGAGATGGAGAGCAGGAGTACGTAAAACATCAGTGAGGCAAAGCCAAAAAGAATGTACTGCAGAGGATGAATGACTTGCTGGCTCAGGCGCTCGCATATAAAGATGGCGGCAAAAGTGAAGCATAAAAATAGCAAGGTATACTTAACCAAGCGGTGAACTTGGCTGTAGCTACCATTGATTTGAATGAGTCTTACGGTACAATGTTCAGCACTCATACTTTGTTCATGATCACGCCAAGAACTGATGAAATTACGTTGTAAATCATGGATCTCCCAATGGGAATCAAATCCATGATCACTGATTTCATATGAGTCAGGTAAGTACTTGCCCTCAAAGCCAGGGTGAGGCCAAGATGATTGCAATTGCACGATTGTTTTCCGTCCATTAGGCGTGAAACTCAATTGCTGACTCCCATTAAATTGTAAGTTGGTGTTCATATTCAAAAGGGCTTGTTGGGGATCCAAAGCAAGGGGAAAATGAAAGCCGTCTTTTAAGCCATTATTTACTGGGATGCTCGGACGAGCATTAATTTGTTTGTCATCAAAATTGAGTGTGATGCTTCGGCTGAGTCCCTTGAGGTCACTGATCCCAAAACTGAGAATAGCTTTGTCGAAGAGGAGTTTTTGCGCAGGGCTGATCTCTTTGAGTGCTTGCAGATCATAAGTGAAGCTGTAGTCGACTTCACTCTTGTAAACGATGGTGCTGAAAATGGATTTTTTACGTTCTTCGGGATGAATCTGCCCCTGAATATCGAGTTCCTCGGGATTGAGATGTAGGTACTGAATGCCTTTCTCGGATTCAAAGGGAATGCTTAGGATAGGGCCATTGATACTTTGAGACCCCCCCCATTTTTGGTGGATAGTATTGATAACTTCTTCACTGCGTTGTTCTCGTTCGGCAATGAGTTCTAAGATGAGGGATTTGGGGATATAGAGGAGCGAAATAATGATGGCGATTATCGCAATTTTGAGTATTAATGAATCCTTGAGAAAATTCAATAATTTGGGGAATTGATTTAGGTAGTTCGGTTCATCACTCATGGCGTCCTCATTGCTTATTTTTAAAATCTTTTATATGATCTTCGAGAGGGACTCTGTCCCCTCGAGCTCCCCAGCAAGGAAATGCCTTTCCTTGACCAGGCGACTCAAGGCTTCGCCCAACTTCAACATATCAATTACTAAAAGTGAGAAATGTGAACTTTATGTGAAAGCTAGATGAACTTTGTGAATTCTTGAGGAAATCTCTTTAATCACTCGCGAAAAGTGGAGTTTCGTTTAGATTGCAATGAGTTAAGAATTTATGAGAGATTATTATGTGCCCATGCGGAAGTGGTCAAATTTATGAGAGTTGCTGTTGGCTTTATCATCAGGGTGCCTACCCCGAATCGGCAGAACAATTAATGCGTTCGCGTTATTGCGCCTTTGTGAAACATAATGTGGATTACCTTTTGCGAACTCAGCATCAGAATTTATCGGGCCCCAATGATCGTCAGGAGATCTTGGACACTTTTCAAAACTGTCAGTGGTTGGAACTCAAAATTCTTTCAAAGAGCAAGGGAGAGAAGAGCGATACGGAAGGTGAAGTGGAGTTTCTTGCGACTTACGCAAATGAAGGCCAAATCTTTGAACATCGTGAAAAATCACATTTCAAAAAAAATGGCCCTCAGTGGCTCTATCATTCGATAATTGCCTAAGCGAGCTTAGGCTGATCTTCGCAAAGATTTTAAGATGAAGTGTTTGCAATTGCAGACAATTTGTGTTATTATTTATGTAATAACATAAGAGGTTTGTAAATGACGACAAGTTTGAAATTAAGAAAAGTAGGAAATTCTACAGGTATGGTTTTTCCTAAAGAATTTTTGCAGCGCCTTCGAGTAGAAAATGGTGACGAACTCTTCTTGATTGAAACACAAAATGGAATCGAGCTCAGTCCTTATGATCCAGATTTTGGACAAGAAATGGATTTGGCAGATCAAATTATGAAAAAGCGCCGCAACGTGCTTAAGAAGCTTGGTGAATGATTGAGCCAAAGTGGCTAAGTGAACGCTTAGTTATATACATTCATAAAGAACAATTACTTGAGCATGGTGGATTACCTGGAGTTCGCGATAAAGGGATGTTTCTTTCAGCCTTAAATAAGGCTAAAAACCTTTTCTTATACGAGGCCCCCACTATCCCGCAATTAGCTGCCGCTTATGCAATTGGCTTTTGTAAAAAGCACCCATTTGTTGATGGCAATAAACGTGTCGCCTTAGTGCTCTGTGAATATTTTCTAGTGTCCAATAATTTTCACTTAAATGCTAGTGATGAAGATGTCTATAAGGTTTTTATGGAGTTAGCATCCAGTAAGATTTCAGACGAAGTTTTTTCAGCATGGATTAGCCAGAATACTCAAGAAATCAACTGACTCCATGGCTATGTGCCCTATGGGCAAGCGGAGGTGGGATAGCCGACACGTTTAATTAAGGTCGCCAAAAACGATTCAGTGGGCGAAGTGGAGTTTATTGCGACTTACGCAAATGAAGGCCAAATCTTTGAACATCGTGAAAAATCACATTTCAAAAAAATTGGCCCTCAGTGGCTCTATCATTCGATAGTAAAATAAATCTTATTTAGAAAGAGTATCTTCTTTTTTAGTTTCGGCTTTTTCCTCGCGACGTTCTTCTTGTCTCTCTAACCAACGCTCACGGCGTTCTTCTTTAGTGAGACGATCTCTGCCTTTCGTTTCTTTTATACCTGTTTGAGCATTTGCCATTTTCTCCTGCCCATTTGTGTTCTTGGCTTCTTGGTGGTCGGCTTTTTTATCGGCGTGATTCTCGTGATCGTGACCCGTTTTTTCGTTATGTTTCTCTAGGTGAAAACCCTTCTCATGATCATGACCAGTTTTTTCGTTGTGGTGGGCAATGCCATCGCCTTTTTCATGTTCGTGCCCAGTTTTTTCGGCGTGCTTAGTCGTTTTTTCAGCACTCTTGTCGGTGGATTTTTCCTTGGCGGCTTTATCCGTGGATTTCTCTTTGGTAGATTTTTCTTTACTTGCTTTCTCTTTTGTCGACTTTTCTTTGCTAGAAGATTTTTTTGATTTGGTGGTTTTCGAACTCGTCGTTTTTTTGCTGCTTCCGCCCTTTTTACCGCCGCCTTTTTTAGCTGCACTGAGGTGGAAAGTCATTCCGAAAATGATTAATAAAACTAGAATTTTTTTCATTATTTACTCCGATGTTAATTTAGAAAGCTTACAAACTAAATCGCAAGAAGAGAAGAGAAACTTTCACGAAAGATAAAAAAAGTATTTAAGTACTTAGTGCGTAGTGCAATAATTATTGCTCGCCAAGTCGCCAAGCAAGTTTTTTATCTGAGTTAGGAACTCCTGTGGATGCTTTCTTTCATCTTAGCTGCAAAAAGTACATGGAATGCGGAGTTTACATCTGAGCTTTACGTAGAGGCTCTAGTTCAATAATATTTGGATCACTTCCTTTGCGTCTTCGCGAGAAAAATTATTTGCGGAATCAATTATAGCTTAATGCTTTTCTGATATGTTTTTATCTCTTGGCAAGTCGCCAAGGAACTAAGTTTTTTATCTGAGTGGATCTGCAAGACTAGATCTACGGATTAATATTTTTTATTTGCCTGTGTGGCAGTTCCTTGATGTGTTGAGCTCTCCATGTAGTATGAAGAAATAGAAAAGGACTTTTTTGTGAATCAGTTAGGTATTATCATTTTTATGTTTTTTGTGGGCAGCCTCATTGCTCTGCAAGGCTCTGTTAACTCAGCTTTAGGCAAGTACTTGGATCATCCGCTGCATGCGGCGATTGTTTCCTTTAGCATTGGGATCATTGTTTTATTGATGGCGAGTGTTTTGCTAAAGGCGGGCTTACCGAATCCATCGAAAGTTTTTGCGGCCCCCAAAACGATTTTAATTGGTGGCGCCTTGGGAGCAGTTTTTGTAACTTCAGTGATTCTTTCAGTACCTAAAGTAGGCGTGGCCAATGTGGTGATGGCGGCCTTGTGTGGTCAGATTATTCTTTCGATTTTACTGGATCATTTCGGCGCTTTCGGAACTGAAGTACGGTCAATTGATTTAAAGAGAATTATTGGAGCGAGCCTAGTCATTATTGGTGTGGTTTTAGTTTCACTCCCTAAAAGCCCTAGTTAGGTTAGGCATTAGTGGGGAGGGGGAATTTACATAGGACTTATGTATCCTTGCCTCCGGCGGTCGGGGAGCCCCCGAAGCCAGACTAAAACTTAATGAAAGTTATTTATACTTTGGCTTGGCGATGACGAGAATATCCTTGCCGCAAACTTTTGTTTTCACGGAGTCCAAATCAATGGCTTCGTCAAGGGAAAGTGGATTGGGACCACTTACGGAACTACGGCTGGACTCACCGCCAAGAATTTTGGGAGCGATGAAGAATTGAACTTCGTCCACAATGCCAGCTGAAAGGGCGGAAGATGCGAGCCATCCACCGCCTTCTAGAAGTAGGGAAGTGATTTCTCGTGAGCCAATTTCTTCAAGGAAGGCATTCCATTCTTCTTCACTCTGTGCATGACAAAATTCGGCTTTGTTATCTTGGGAGAGGACTTTGTAATCGCCCTCGAGTTTATTCCGTGTCCAGATAAAAGGCAGTGGGTGTCGAGGGTTTTCTATTTCACGGACATTAAGAGAAGGATTATCTTGGCGAATGGTTTCGGCTCCCACCATGATGGCATCACATCCTTGACGTAGTTTTTGAACTTCAAAACGAGCTTCGGGACCAGTGATCCATTGGGATTGACCACTCTCGGTAGCAATTTTGCCATCGAGTGTTTGTGCCATTTTGAGAATGACATAGGGCTTTTGTTCATCGATCCATTTAAAGAAGAAGCGATTAATTTCTAGGCATTCTTCTTCTAAGATGGGGCCTTCGATTTCTACGCCTGCTTGCAGGAGGTAATTAAATCCTCGTCCGGCGTGCTCTGGATTCGTATCGGTGCAGCCATAAACGACCTTCGAGATACCAGCTTCCATGATCCATTCGGTACAGGGTTCGGTACGGCCATAAGTGCAGCAGGGCTCCAAAGTGACGTAAATGGTGGAACCATAGAGCTCGTCTTCACGACCAGCTTCACGAGCTTTGGCAATGGCATCTTTTTCAGCGTGATGAGTGCCAGCTTTTTTGTGCCAGCCATCGGCAATGACTTCACCATCTTTGACGATGACGGCCCCGACATGTGGGTTGGGAGAAGTATGGCCCCAAGCTTTTAGGGCATTATCAATTGCGAGTTGCATCCACTTTTCGTGCATGGGAATTCCTTTGAGATATCAGTTTGGCCTTGCGTGGCAATGAACTACGCATAAGTTAAGGGGATTTTAAAACTTAGAAAGTGGAAAATGATGATTTACCTCGATAACAATGCCACGACCCCCTTGGATCCAAGGGTGAAAGAGCGTATGAAACCTTTTTTAGAAGAGGAATTCGGCAATGCTGCTAGTAATCACGCTTTTGGTTGGAAGGCAAAAGACGCTATTACGTGGGCTCGAGGTAAAGTGGCATCCTTATTAAATGTAAAGATTGATGAGATCTATTTTACTTCTGGTGCAACAGAGAGCAATCATTTAGTTATTCAGGGTGTCGTTTTGCATTGTTTATTTCGCGGAGAAATAGATCAATGCCATATCATTACTTCCAATGTTGAGCATAAATGCGTTTTAGGTGCTTTTGAACGAGCTCAGCAATTGGGTGCCCAAGTCACCATTTTAGAAGCTGATTCAGAGGGTTGCATAAGTGCCGAGCAAGTTGAGCAAGCTTTGCGTCCCGAGACGCGTTTAGTGAGCCTGATGTATGCAAATAATGAAGTGGGGAGTATTAATCCCATTGCCGAAATCGCACGTTTATGTCGTGAAAATTCGGTACTATTTCATACTGATGCGGCTCAAGCGGTGGGCAAACTTGATCTAGAACTTGAGCATGTGGATTATTTGTCTTTGTCAGCGCATAAATTTAATGGGCCTAAGGGTGTGGGCGCTTTGTATTGTTGCACGCGTGCCAAGGAGAAATTAGAAGTTTTGATGCCTGGAGGAGGACAAGAAGATGGCTTGCGTTCGGGGACGGTAAATGTCGCTGCAGTTGTGGGCTTAGGTGCCGCTGCGGAGATCGCAAAAAATAAGTCTCACCGCAAAGAAATTGCTGTATTGACGGAGAAATTACTTTGCGGCATTCGCAAACATTGCCCCGATGTTCAGCTCAATGGACCCAAAGAAAATCGCCTCTTGGGTAATTTAAACCTGACATTCCCAAACGTCGAAGTAGATGATTTGGAAATGGAATTAGACGAGATCGCTTATTCCAATAGTTCGGCCTGCAGCTCAGGACAAAAGCAAGGGAGCTATGTATTAAAAGCCTTGGGCTTAAGTGATGACTTAGCCAAAAGAAGTCTACGCTTGGGTGTGGGTACTTTTACTCAGGAAAAAGATATAGACAATGCGCTCAAATTATTTGAGAACCTGTAAACATAAGAAAAATTCACTTTAGCTGTCAATGATAGTATATCGTAAGATTTTTTATATATAACTGAAGTCATTTTTTTTGATTTTTCTGTGCTCATAGATATTTTCTTCTTTGTCCACTATGCAGATGTAAGACATCGATTTGTGCAAGTCAATTCCACAATGATATTTTTTACTGATGTACATTTTTATGGCAATCTCATGTTTATGTTAGTGGTATAACAATTTAGGTTACTGCCTTTTTTGTTTTCAAGTTTTAGATCTAATTTTAGAATCAGGCCATCGGGCTACGCATACTATCAGTTAATAATGTCGGTGCTTTGCACCAGTATAAAATAGCGTACCCCCTAAGGTATATGGTGAGAGAATAAAAGAAAACAAGGGCTCATGCATGTGAGTCCGACAGATTATTTCGGACTCACATGTGTGAGGCCTATTAGTTGAGAGGTCACCTTAGTGTGGCTATCACCACACACTAAAGTCTGTCGGACCAAAGGCCCTTTTCTTTAACAAACTATGTAGGTTTCACAGGCTTATCTAATTAAGCGCCTTTGTTTTTGTCACTTTGTAAATTTTATCCTGTTTTTTTGATATCGTTAAGAAAAACAAAGTGGCTCAAAATGAGTGTATTAAATAAAAAATTCAGTTTAATAGAGGTCTTAGTTGTCGTTGCAATTATAGGTATTTTAGCATCTTTATTCATGCCGGCTTTAAGCAAAGCGCGCGAGTCCGCCCGCACCATTCAATGTGTCAATAATATTAAGCAACATATGACCGGTGCAATGATGTTTACAGGCGATAATGACAACGAATTTTGGCCTCGCAGGGCCTATCACAAGAAATCCGAAGATCCGGCCGAGGGAGGAACTCCTCGTACTTGGGATCGCTATGATTCGGGAATATTTTACGACACCCATGATTTAGATGCCGCTAAGGTGGCATCTGGAAGTAAGTCTTGGGGCTCTTATAAAGTACGCATATGGGATTACTTACCCTCTGATGAAGTTCAAATGTGCCCGAGTCATGATCACGCAGATGCAGATGATAAGCACCGTTATCAGTATTCCTATGGCTTTTCAGGGGCTTATGATGGGGTGAAGCTATCGGCTTTTATCCCTTCTGCATCTGAACTAGGAACGATAACGGATATTGATTACACGACCCATACGGAAGTCATTGCTCGGGCAGGGCAAATTTATGCTCGGCATAAGGCTAAACTCAATATTGCTTTTTTAGATGGACATGTAGAAGCAATGAATGCTTTACCCTTTTTTGATATGAGTGCGCAGTGGAATATTCTAGGTTACAGTGAACCAGGTAATGGAGTAGAGACGGGAGGTAATACGGGCACGAATGCTTCTTGGAGTACTCAACATGGTGACCCAGTTATAGAATGATTAGAACTTTAGTTACATAAATTTTATGAAGCTTTTTTTGTTGATTCCTGTTAATTTTACTAGGTAGGTGGTCATACACTTATTACTAATCAATACACAAGGGAATCCAATGCGCTTTTTACTGATCTTATTTTTCACATTTTGCATCTTAGCTGAAGAACTTAAAGCCAGCCAAAGGTCTGAGTGATGGCTCAAAAGGAGATTGGACTAAAGCCCAAAATGTCTAAGAAATGAGTGAAGAAGAACTAATGAATTGAAGAGGAATCCCATCGATGATATTGCGAAGATCGCAAAAGCCAAAGTTCCACTGTTCTTTGTAATCCACAAAGATGATATGATTGTTCCCAACGCAGAGAATAGCGATGTTTTGGTGACGAAATACCGTGCCGCTGGCGGTGAAGCTCAGGTTCATGTTAACAGGTGAATCCAAGCTTAAGGGTCATCACTTCAAAATCGAAAAAATTGACGAAGCCGTAGAATTTATCTTAGGGAATTCAAAGTAGTTGGCAGCCATCGCCGACCTTTTTTGAGGTATCAATTATTGGCTGACCTCTAGTCTGAATCCGAGTAAATATTATCCACGAGATTTCACAAAATATGGTATAGGAGTCTGAGTCAATCAGGGTCATCTGTGGATGAATTAATTATACGGAAGGTTTCTGTTTTTTTCAGTGACTTTCTGTGGTTGAATTATTCTCTTTTAATACCATTGGCCAGGTCGCTCTTAGTATGAGCTCTGTATCATTATAAAGCTTGCCTTCAAATGCATCTCCTTCTGATATCTTTCCGACACCCTTCGGTGTTCCTGTCATAATGATATCGCCGTCTTCCAAAGTCATGAAAGTTTTGATTTCTTCCAGAATTTCCTGTGGTTTATAGATCATGAGTTCCACTCCGCCAGATTGAATGACTTCACCATTTTTTCTAATTTCCAAAGTGAGTTTTTCGGGACTTTTATCAAAGTGGATAAATTCAGAAAAAATTGCTGAATTATCGAAAGCCTTGGCACGTTCCCAGGGAAGCTGTTTAGCTTTGAGCTCTGATTGCAACTTGCGTTTGGTGAGATCGAGCCCCAGACCGACCCCAGTGATATTCCCCTTTTGAATTAAGAAGCATATTTCACCTTCGTAATGTAGATCATCATCCTTTAAAAGGATATGATCAGAAATGGCAGAGTTGGGTTTTACAAAAATGACGGGGCTCGACGGCATTTCATTATTGAGTTCTTTGATATGATCCACATAGTTCCTGCCAATGCAGACGACTTTACTGGGAGTGATTTCTTGTGAGTCAAAAAGGATAGAATTCATGTTTTAGCCTAAATACTTATAATGATTATAAGTTAAGCTAAGAAAATTCTTTTACTAAATAATTATTTAAGCGAACTGGTGGAAATTACATTTTCCTTTATGCCATCGGGTAGTTTATCGACCTGCTCAAAGAGGGGGTTTTTCATTTCGATTTTTCCCATGTAGGAACCGAGCATGATGTGGAAGCAGTCGTTCTGAACGGAATAGGGGTTTTCTTTGGCAGTGAAGTAGCAGGTGTAACGCGTCCAATCTTTTTCAAAGGACGTTAGTTTGAATCGCAAGCCAAGATTTACTTGCATTTGGCGTTTTGCGACTTCCGCAGCACGAGTTTTTTTATCGAGTCCTTGGACGGTGTTCACCGTGTGCATATAGACCATGCCTTCACCAGCACATTTCATATCAATAGAGAACTTGTAGATTTCCCCAGCGACAGGCTCGACGAAGGTTGCAAAGGAAAAGTAAGGCGGTGAAGAGGAATGATTGAGTTCAGTTTTAAAGATTTTTCGCTTGAATGAATACTTATAATCTTTGTATTCTTGACCAATTCCCATCCACCATTCAGTTTTGTGTTTTTTGAACTCTGGGTCTTTGATAAGGATGTCGGCCGAGAGAAGCGGAGCAAAGAAGAGGATGATAAGTAGAAAACGCATGTGGAAGTCCTTGTTTTTCTATATTAAGGTCCGCTCAGGTCTAATAGTTGACAGTTAAGTGATAAAGTGAATTGGCCGTCTCCGACGACCGCAATACAGTATGTTGTTCTACATCCAGAGCTAATCATATACAGCACCTTCACCGCTGGATTTTAAAAGGTATATTTTATTAAAGAGCTTACAGACAACACCCTCGTAGAGGGCGAACAAGCTTTTATTGTTATTGCGGTAATTCACCACCCAGTTTGGCGATGCGATCGTACATGAGGATGGAGCCAGCAACGGCGACGTTGAGGCTGAAGTTCCCCGGGAGTTGGACAATTCCATGGCAGCGTTTGAGAACTTTTTGCGAGAGGCCTGCTTGTTCATTTCCGAGTAGGTAACAGGCTTGGTTGGGGTGTTCAAAGTCCGCAAGCATGGTGGCTTTTTCATCTAGTTCGACGGCAATAATGCGTGTGGCCGTGGGCTGATTATCATAGAATTCATCAAAATTTTTGTAGTGATAAAGAGGGATCTTTTTCCAGGTCTTGGTAACGTCACTCATTTGGCTTTTGTATTTTTTATCTATGGTGAAGATATAACTCGCCCCCATGATGTAGGCGCTACGCCAGAGAGTACCAATATTGAGGCCATTGACATTGTTCATGATACCGATTCCGAAGAATCCTTGATTTTTATATTTATGTGATTTAACTGCCATGATTATAGTAAGTAATTTTGATGTTTTTATTGAGTTTACTGATTTTATCTTGTGAGTAAACACCGCGGGGTAAGCTTAATTCTTTGAGTGTTTTGATATCGTTCAAACGGTGAAGTGAGGAACAAAACTCATTGATGATTAACTTTCTCAGGGGATATTTATAAACGGCCTCATAATTACCTATTTTGGTTCCTCTAATATTGAGTTCTTCGATATTTAGATCCCAGATTTCATTCAAATGGTTCACGGGTGTAAAGGAGATGTTGAGCTTTTTAAGGGGGGATCCCCAGAGGATGCTGAGGTTTCTAAAATTTGTCCAGCTCATGTTCAAGTCAGAAATTGGCCAGTGACGGATCTCTTCGTAAGGGGCACAACTGCTACCTGCTAAGGAAACTTTATAAGTATCGTCTTCTAGCTTTGCTGCATCTAATTTAAAGCTTTGCCCCTGATTTCTCTTTGACATGGATTCACGAGCATATTTAATACTGGTTTCTATGGAGAATTTTTGGGCTATGCTAGAGTTAATATGCCAAGCGACATAAGTTTTATCGGGATCATAGCCGGAATAAAGAAGCTCTTGGGTCAAAGCAAGTGTCTCTTTCCAGGTATATTTCTTCAATCGACCACTAGCATCGACAAATTTGAGGCAGTTATCACGAATCCACTTCACATCGTTAGAGCCTTTATATTGCTTGAGGTAAGCAAGGGTATTGTGCATTTGAAAGGCACCCATTTCCATGAGAGCAGCATGATATAGGGCTTCCTGGTGAGAAGGGTTGAGTTGTAGTACCATACGAACGGTTGCAGTTGCGTTGAGGTAATTTTTATTTTTCCGAAAGTTGATAAAAGCTTTTGTCATCAGTTCATCTGCGGCTTTAATCTTTAACTCAGAACTAAACTGTTTTTCTGTCTGAAGATCCTCAATTAATTCCAGTGCTTTGAGACGGGAGGCTTCTGTTTCTCTCTGAGCACTGAGGGCGACATTTTCGGATTCCAGTGATTTTAGTGCCATAGCTTCTGCATGTGCCTGTGCGGCTTGTGCAATTTGCTTTTCGTCTTGTAGTTTGTGAATGAAAAAAGTCGTGAGTAACATAGTGATGATCAGTGCTGAAATACTGAGGACAAAGGGAACTTTATTGCGGATAATGAGAAGTTTAACTTCTTTTAAAAAACCTGCTTCTTCTGCTGACGTCGCAAAGCCCTGTAGGTAAGAACGGATATCATCGGAAAGTTTTTTCACACTCGCATAGCGTTCAGAACGTTTGTTTCTCATGGCTTTCATGACGACGGCATTGAGAGCACTGGAGATATGACTTTTCGTCGCGCGTTTGATTGGCGCGATGAAATCTCCATTGATTGTCTGTTTTAGAAGTATATCTACATTTGATCCACTAAAAGGCTCTTTCTCTGTGAGTAAGAAATAAAGCAAGGCACCTAAACTGAAGACATCTGTACCTTGACTACGAGAACCAAAGCGTCGACTAATTTGTTCCGGAGCCATATAACCTGGGGTTCCCTTGATTTTATTATTGTAGCTTAGATTGAGCACTTTGGGAGACATTTCCTGAGTGGATAAATCTTCTGAAATGGTGTCATTATCACTTAAGTCCCGAGCCAAGCCCCAGTCACAAACGAGTACTTGACCAAAATCATCGACTTGTATATTTGAGGGTTTGATATCTAGATGGAGGATATTTTTTGAGTGGGCAAATGAGAGAGCATCACAAACTTTAAGGAAGATCTCGAGTTTATCATTGAGAGATAAAGTCCTGTTGGATTTTTTGATAAGTTCATAGAGGTTGTGACCGCTCAGCTTTTTCATAGTAAAAAATATTTGCCCCTCTTCAACACCGATGTCATAGAGTGGAATAATATTGGGATGCTCTAATTTAGCTGAGATGCGCACTTCACTAATGAAGTTATCCACTTTAGTTTCATCACTTAAAGGGTAGGCGCGAGCGAGCTCACGATCGGTAAATGAATCAAAGGAGCTGACAATTTTTTTCATGCCTCCAGAGCCAATTTCCTCTCCATCCTTATAGCGATGTTTAGCATCGCTGATTTTCTCCAAGAGCTCATCGGATTTATCGGTGAAGGCCTGTTCAAAAGCCATCTTTTTAAACGATTCGTCGAAATCAATCATGTGATTTATGCGAGTTCATCATCTAGGAAGCGTATTTCACGGTTTAAACGCTTAAGGACACGCTGACGATAAACGTGGACACTATTTTTCTGAAGATCGAGTTCGCTACTAATTTCTGTAACATTTTTACCTTGGCTAAAGAGCATAAAAACTTGTTTGTACGAGTCCGAGAGTTCGGGCTCAATGCGTTCCCATGCCAGAGTAAAAATGTGCTTTTTCCACTCAACATCTTCGATGTCCTCCGAACCCTGGTTCGAGTCAGTTTCTAGAGCTCCTTGCTCACTGGCTTTTTGGATTTTATTTTGATAACGTTTATGAGTTCTGAAGTGACCGAGACATTGATTTTTTGTGACGGTGTAGATCCAGTTGCGAAATTTTCCTTGACCAGGGACATATTCAAAACGGGGTAAACTTTTCCAAATTTCGATGAGCGATTTTTGCACGAGATCATCTCGGTCAGACTCTTGTACACCCATGCGAATCAAGACACTATAAATATATGCCTTATATAAATCCGTGAACTCTTCCCAAGATTGATCATTGTGTTGCTCACGAATTTTGGCTATGAGTGTTTGTCTGGTGTTGTATTTATCCATGCTTATTACTTAAGAGATTTGTTTAGCTTATGTTAACACTTAGGAGTAAAAATAACAAAGCTGTTTTTAAAGCAATTAATTTTAAAATAGCAGTCAAGTCTACTTTTGTATCGGTTCTAACTAGCTATAAGTTAATAAACGTAGGTGGCATAATGAAAAGAAAATTCACATTAATAGAGCTCTTGGTTGTAGTGGCTATCATCGGAATCTTAGCCTCTTTTTTATTACCAGCTTTAGGTAAAGCTAGGAAAAGGAGTCAAAGTACAGTCTGTAAAAGCAATACCAAGCAATTGGGTACGGCAATGTTTATGTACCAAGGTGATGCGGACGGTTATTTCATTCACTATAATGGAATGCAAAGTGGCTGGCATACTTGGAAATGGCAACTGGCTCAATATGTGAATGATACGAGTAGTTCTACATGGTGGAATCATCAATACACTCAGGTTTTTGCGTGCCCAGAATATTTAAATCAGAACAATAGCCGACAAGGAATCGCGTATAGTTCTATTGAATTAGGAGGAGCTCCTTTTGGTGGTATAGTTCGTCCCGCTAAGTTGACAGAAATTACGAATGCAAGTGATACCTTAATGTTAGGAGATTCCACAACTGATTATACATATGTCGACAATATGTTACTTCCCCCTTATAATCCATGGGGAATTGATAATGTCTCATTAGGAAGGCATGAATATAAAAGTAATATTCAGTGGGTTGATGGCCATATATCTAGTGAATCTCAGGTTTCATTATTATCTGGAGGAAATGGAGATGTCACTTATTATTGGTTAGTGGAAAAATAGTTCATAATTGAGTCAAGTTTCCTTTATGGTCGGTTCTAACTACATATAAATTAATTTACTTAGGTAAAAAAATGATAAATAAATTCACATTAATCGAACTACTAGTAGTGCTAGCTATCATTGGTATTTTGGCTTCGCTACTTTTGCCGGTTTTGGGAAAAACTCGGGAACGTAGTCGTGAGGCCGTTTGTGTTTCTAATTTGAAGCAACAGGGCTTTGCCATGCAGATGTATGTAGATGATAATGACGGTTATTTTATTGAGAGTGATGGTGCTTCTAGTGGTGGCAGTAGCTTTCACGGGTGGCGTTGGCCTTTGGCTCAATACATACAAAATACTACAGGTAAAACGATGAACCAAACGACTTTGTCTGATGCTTTTTATTGTCCTCTATATGAGTTCAAAAATAATCAAAAAACAGGACATGGCTACAATATTCGTCAGCTAGGTGGTTACTTTAATACGATAGGGAATATTACTGAATTGGATGTCCCATCTGAAACTCAAGTTATAGCGGATGGAACTGATACGGACACTTACACTGACAAATTTACGCTACCCATTGGCTTATTCGGATCTGATGCGGATGTGGGCGATCGTCATCGAGGTGGAATTAATAATCTGTGGGCTGATGGCCATGTTTCTTACATGCAAAAATATGCAATACTCGCGGGGAAAAATAGTTTACCTCATTATTTTTGGATTCGAGTAAAACAATAGTTCACAAAAAAACATTAAAGCCGATCAACTCTGGTGTTTGGGAGGCAATTAGTTAATTAAAGAATAACTAATTGAGTAATCACTATGAAATATATTTTGGCATTTTTGTCTTTCCTTTCCCTAAATCTTTTAGCGGATAATTCCAACTTCGACATGAAGTGGAGCAAAGTTCCTAGCTCCTATATTGAGGGGGCGATTCTCGGCAATGGTGAGCAGGGGACAATGATCTGGGCGCGACCCGAGGAGAGCCTCCATTTTGACGTGGGTGATACGCGAATTTATGATGATCAGGGACGTTTGCCGATAGGTAAGTTTGTCCTGCAAACCAAGGGGAAACGCACAGCTTTTAATATGAGTTTATCCATGACTAAGGGGGAAGCTCATGGGCTAGTAAAAACGGCTAAAGGCTCTGTGAAGTTTTCTGCTCTGACAGTGTCGGGCAAAAATTTAAATCTTGTAAAATTCACTGTCCTTGGTGATGAAGATATTAAAATAAATCTTTTTTCCATTCCAGCAATTACCACGGCTAAATTGAGGAACGAGATCAAGGCAGTGACGGGTAAGCCAACTCATACAATTCTTGATTACAGTAACCCCAAGTATGCCGATGCGATAAAACAGACTATCAATAAACTGAAGCCAAAAGCTGAAATCAATAGAGCAATAAATGCTATTCAATCCCGCTTGGTTCCTTTGAAGCAAGGCAAGGCCTATTCACTGACTTGGGAGTTCAAGAAAGTAGCAGAACAGCAATATCTATTGGCATGGCGTACGGATTATACGAGAGAAAATTTGAAAGCTGCGGAACAGCAAAAATGGGCCGAAGAAAATGTAAAAAAATTGCAGAAATCACTACAGAAACCTTATGCACATTATTTTGCGATTAACGCAAAGTGGTGGAATGCATATTTCCAGAGATCCAATATTTCTCTACCCGACAAAAAGCTTGAAGCTTACTATAAATGGCAGCTCTACAAAGTCGCGGCAGCAACCCATCAGGGCAAGCTTCCCATTGATCTTATGGGGCCTTGGTTTAGAGCGACAAATTGGCCAAAAATTTGGGCGAATCTCAATGTTCAATTAACCTACCTTCCTATGGCAGTGGCTAATCAAAAAGAAATTGGCGATACGCTTTTTGCCTTTATTGATAATAATCCCCATTTATTCATAGAAGCGGCAAAAAACCATAAAGCGGACTCGGCAACACATGCGCGTGCTATTAGCCCATATACACCAGGTGGATTTAGTTGGGAATACGGTAATTTTCTTTGGACACTGCACAATTATTGGCATTTTCTACGCGTTTATCCCGATGACAAACGCATGGTAGAGAAGTTTTATCCCATGCTCAAACGCGGTGCTAATTTTGTTCTGCACAATTGTCGTGAAGATGAAAATGGTGTTTTGCATACACCTAAGGATATTTCTCCCGAATACGAAATGAATCGCATTTTCCCAAAAGTTGAAGACACAACCTATAACCTCGAGTTCCTACGCTGGGCTCTGCGTACGATTATTTTTATTGAAGAAAATCAAAATTTGCAGGATCCGCAAATTAGCAAGTACAAAAGTGCTCTTGAAAAACTAGCGCCAGTTTTATTGGAAGATGAGAGTGGGATAATGATTGGCCAAGGCGTGAAGCTCGAAAAAGCTCATCGTCATTACTCCCATTTAGTAGGGCTCTACCCCATCAAGCAAATGAATCTCAATGATCCTGATAAGTACAAGTTGGCGCAAAAAGCAGTCGATTACTGGATAAACCTACCCATTATCAATAATTGGTCCTACAAAGGCTATAGTCGTACCGGTGCAGCATCTATGTACTCCATGCTCGGACAGGGAGATAAGGCCTATGAGCAAATGCAAATTCTTTTGGATACCTATGGCTCGGCCAATACCATGTACATTGAATCTGGCCCAGTTATCGAAACGCCTATTTCCGCAGCAGCATCCATACACGAAATGCTTTTCCAGTGTAGTTCTCAGGACTGGAAAGTGGATGAGCTCAAGTTCTTCACGGGCGTTCCCAGTAAATGGGCAGATGTGACTTTCCAGAATTTAAAAGCAGAGGGGGGCTACACCTTAAGCGCCAGTCGTAGAGATGGAAAACTGACGGCAGTGAAAATTGAAGCATCCCGTGAAGGAGAGTTGATTGTCCATGGAGTGCCAAGTCTCAAGAGTTCAGTGCAAGGCGATCTTACAGCTGATAGCAAGGGCCAGATTCGAATCAAAACTAAAGCGGGCGAAGTCCTCAGCTTCGGTGAGCAAAGATCTTTCAGCAAAGCCGTCAAAGGCCCTGATGGAAAAGATGGTTTCCACTTCGGACTTAATTAAACATATTCATCCACAGATGATCACGATTTACTCAGATTTTAACAATGCTAATTTAGCTCTGTGCCAATCTGGGGGATCTGTGGATATTCCCGAAGCTTTATAAATCCGCCTATTGGCTATTATTCAGTTGTTCTAAGGAATTACTTTTTACTAACTTTGAAATTAATTTCTGCCCACACGGGCTTGTGGTCAGATAGGGGAGGATTTAATTCAATAATTTCTGCTTTGGTGGCTTTGGCACTGTCTGATTTATAAAAAATATGATCAATCACACCTTCCTTTAAACCGGATTTAGGATTATTGGGGTTCCAAGTAAATGCTTTCTCAAGATTCATGTTTAAGTCTGTCCAGCAAGCTTGGAAACCAGCTTGCTGCAAGCGTGTGAGTGCTGGACTCTCGAGCTTGTCGTTAAAATCACCCAAGACAATAATGTTTTTCTTTTTTTCTTTACTTAGGTATTTTTCACGAAGCATATCGATATGACTTTTTAAGTTTTGTGCCTGACAGACATGCAGTGAATATAGCCTTAATTTGACGCCACGTATTTCAGTGTCGGCGTAAACGGCAGAAGCAGGGTTCCATGAACGCTCACCTTGTAGAGGAACTTCATTTTGATTCTTTAATGGAGTGCGACTGAGAATGGATTTATATTTATCCTTATGATTGGCGGATGAGATTTTTCCCACATAAACATATTTCATGCCTAAAACTTTACCCACACGGGCAGTCCAGTCCCCATCCGGGACTTCATTAAAGCCAATCATGTCCAAATTATAAGGCTTGAACATGGCACCGATTTGCTCAGGGCTCCCCGAAAGTCCATATAATACATTATAAGCGGCAACACGTACTTGCGCATTGAGTGATTGTGAAGATAAAAAGCCTGTCGTCAGTATAAAAAAAAGTAGGGGTAGTTTTTTCATTAGCGTACCTTGTGTTGATGATTTAATCTTAGATACGGAGCTAGATGTTTTTTTTATACACATTAGCTTCGTAAACTTGGTGTTTTTCTGTTTTTAAGGAACGCAATGAGTTTTGTCAGTTAAGTACTTATCACGATTAGGTAGATGACGCCCTCACTTGTTTCTATGTGTGCTTCGCACACGAGGGAGCTCTGCCCCTCGAGCTCCCCGTAAGGACCTGCCGGCCCTTAACCCGGCGAATTGGGTACTTCGCACCCATCTTACTCATTAAGAATTTTATTCTTTATCGTGCAGTAATTTATAGACTAGTTTTCCTGTTTCAGTGATGTTATCGCCTTTAGGGTCGAGGGCCTCGTCAGTCGTCTCACGACTAGAGAACATACTATAGGATGAAGTTCCTGGAGCATAGTTCCAGTAAGTCCATGAGATCTTGTGTTTATTGATGACCTCAAGCCATTTCTCTGTAGACTCCATGTCGTTTGGACTGCCTAAATCCCAGGAACAAGCGGCCCATTCCGTAATGAAAACGGGGACTTTTGAGGCAATGTAATCCAATTTTTCGGGGAATTTATGACCACCCGCGTAGAAGTGAAAAACATAAGCCGTGTTGTGATCTTTAATGGGATCATTGATAACGATGTTCACATCTTTACCTTTGGCAATACCGAAAGAAGACCAGTCGGGTGTTCCCATAAGAACAAGTGACTTGGGAGCCTCTTTTCTGACAAGCGGAATAATTTCATCTGCATAGGCTTTAACTTCTGGCCAGGTGATTCTTTTCTTGGGGTCTTTATAAGTCTTACCAAACTCGTTGGGCTCATTGGCAATTTCCCAGATTAGGTTGGGGTACTCACCGTATTTTTGAGTGTAGTAAGCAAAGAATTTTTTGGCATCTTTTAGATAGAAGTTGGGATCGCCCGGATGATGGATGTGCCAGTCTAAAATGACGTAGACGCCATTTTCGATACAGCTATCAATGATCGATTCGATCATCACGTCGAAATCAGCAGGGTTTAATTCTTTATTGTCTAGGTAACCGCCTTCATAGACATAAACGGAAAGGCGAACGACATCAACCCCCCATGTCACAGCGGCCTGTTTAATCGCATTACCATCTTTATAGAAATCGCCGTACCACTGCAGGCCGTGAGTCGCCACGCCGCGGAGTTGGATTTGTTCGCCATGCTCATTCATGAGCTTGTTGCCCCGAACCTGAATCCAGCCATTTTTAGCAACGGGACTATTTTTGGGTGCATTTACACTGCTACATGAACTGACTATGGTCATGATGATAGATGCAGTGAGTATGGTGAAAAGTTGTTTGAATGGTTTCATGTCATTATCCTTTGAAATCTTTTTATGTATAATGGCTACAATTGTGCAATAGTTGATTGCTGGCGGAGATTTAGTTATAAAAAAATTGCTAATCTTGTCAGATTAAGTTCTCGATGAAGTAATGAGGAGGTAAATTTATATAAGGATGACTTACATGAAATATTTATTACTTCTTTTACTTTCCTGCACCTTGGCTGCAGAAGTGCAAAAACCGAACCTAATTGTTATTATGGCGGATGACCTAGGCTATGCCGACGTGGGGTTCAATGGCAGTAAGCATATTGCAACGCCACATTTAGATGCTTTGGCAGCAAGTGGTGTAGTGTGTACTAATGCCTATACAACTTATTCAGTTTGTGGTCCTAGTAGGGCGGGTTTTATGGTGGGGCGCTATCAGCAAAGATTTGGCTTTGAACGCAATCCAAAGTATGACGTCAATGATCCACTAGCAGGTGTGCCTTTAGATGAAATGACAATTGCGGAGTCACTTTCTCAAGTGGGTTATAAATGTGGCGTCATAGGCAAATGGCATCTCGGTGCGCATGAACAATTTCACCCTTTGAGACGAGGCTTTGATGAATTTTATGGACATTTGGGGGGTGGGCATAAATATTTTCCGAGTGACATCGGAAATAAAACTGATCTTGAAGCAAAGAGTGAACCCGAGAGCTATGTCACTTTAATCAATCGCAATTATCAGCAAGAAAAGACCGAAAAATATCTAACTCACGAATTTTCTGATGAAGCGATACAGTTTGTAGAAAAAAATAAATCAGAGCCATTTTTCTTGTTCCTTTCCTACAATGCACCACATGGTCCCTTGCAGGCTCCACAAGAATATATCGATCGATTTAAACAGATCAAAAATATAAAACGTAGAACTTATGCCGCTATGGTTAGTGCAATGGATGATGGTGTGGGTCGATTGATGCATAAGATCGAAGAGCTCAATCTGAAAGAAAAAACTCTTATCTTTTTTCTGTCTGATAATGGTGGCCCTGAAAACAAAAACTTTTCTTATAATGGCGATCTAAGAGGAGCGAAAAGTTCGCCCTATGAAGGTGGTTTTCGAGTGCCCTTTCTCGTTTCATTGCCCGGGTCACTTCCCAGTGGAGTGAAATACCCAGAGGCAGTGAGTTCTTTGGATATTTTTGCAACAATTAATGCCTTGAGTCAATCGCCAACTAAAAATAAATTGGATGGAGTCAATCTCTTGCCCTATTTGAATAAGACTAACGCGAAGGCTCCCCATAAAAGTATTTATTTGAGAAAGTTCGATCAAGGAGCTTACGTGATTAGGCAAGGAGATTTTAAGTTAGTGATTCCTGGACGTGGTAAAGAAATGGAGCTCTATAATTTAGAAAATGATATTTCAGAAAAGCATGATATCGCTCAAAAACATCCCGAAACCGTTCAGTACCTCAAAAAGGCCTTAGATCAATGGGACTCCGAACTGATTGACCCAGTTTTTAAAGGCTTGAAAGTTCATAAATAGTTTCTTTAATGTATACCTGATGTCATAGAGTGTTTTTAGCTTGCGTATTACTGAGAAACAAGCGAAGGAACTTTATGAAGCAGTTAATCTCATTAGTATTTATTTCATTTTTTGCGGGGGCCGTAGATAGGCCCAATATTATCCTGATTTTTGCCGATGATATGCATTATGGTGCACTAGGCGTGACTGGCTCAGTGATGACCAAGGCTAAGACCCCAGCAATTGATTCAATTTTCAGTGAGGGAGTTCATTTTCCTAATGGCTATGCGAGTCATGCGACTTGTGCGCCGAGCCGTGCGGGTTTATTGACAGGTAGATATCAGGCGCGTTTTGATTTAGAAACCCTGCCGGGTGGAACGGAATCTCGTAAGAAAGTTGGCTATGGGGTGAAAACTTCGGAGATAATGATTCCGGCTTTGATGAAAAAGGGTGGGTATAAGACCTGTGCCATAGGTAAATGGCACTTGGGTTCGAGTGAAGAATTTCAGCCCAATGCGCGTGGTTTTGATCATTGGTTTGGCTATCGTGGTTCCTGTGGCTTTTATCAGTTTAAGAGTCAGGTTCAAGCAGCAAAAAAAGGTAAAGAACTCACCCCTGTCTCCGCCGATGAAAAACCCATTCTCGATGTGGTCCGCAATGGTGAACCGGTAAGAGTTGAGGGGTATTTGACCGATCACTTTGCGAATGAAGCTGCTCATTGGATTAAGGCGAATAAAGACGGTCCTTTCTTTATGTATTTTGCTCCGTATAATGTGCACGCACCAGATACAGTACCCAACAAATACATTCCTAAAGATGGAACGGCCCACGATGGCGTCATAGCCGCTCTCGATGCTTCGGTACAGATGATTTTAGATGCTCTTGATGAGGCCAGGATCTCTGACAACACGCTCGTTGTTTTTAGTAATGATAATGGCGGTAAAAAAGATTATAATCGAACTTTTAAGGGTAATAAAGCCACCTTTTATGAAGGCGGGATTCGTGTGCCATTTGCTATGCGCTGGCCAAAGGGGATTGAAGCTGATGCGAAATACGATGGTGTGGTATCTACCCTCGATTTATTGCCAACTTTTGCGGCTCTCGCAAAAGTAGAACTACCAAATGATCGGGTTTATGATGGGCAAGATATACTTTCCGTTATTGCGAATCCCGCAAAAAATCAACGAGAGGCACACTTTTGGCGCAATGGGTCTTGGCGTTCGGCGCGAGTCGGAGATTGGAAGCTGGTGTGGCAATCAGATAAGAAAAAACAAAAGGCACTCCTAAATAAATTAGGGATTAAACACGTGAAGGGACGTGGTGTGACTTACGCAGAGCGAGCAGATGAACTTTTCTTGGAACCAGAACTCTATAACTTAGCGAATGATTCTAAAGAGGAGCGCAATCTAGCGCAAAGCAATCCTGAAAAACTTCAAGAGATGGTGAAGCTCTATAAGGAATGGGAAGCAACAATTCCGAAATGGAGGGAATCAAATTAGTCAGTTTGTTTTAAGCAATGCAAATTTACCTATCTCCTAGAGACTAAATCATGGCTTCGCAAATAGCCAATTTGTGTGTAAAAAACCTAGCGGCCAGTTATAATAAAAAAAAATCGAAAAAAAAATAAAAAAATTCTCTAATTATTGTCATATTACATTTACGGTGAAGTAATGAGTTGGTAAAAAAGAGAGCATTATGAGAGCTAAAAAAACATTTTCTTTGATAGAACTACTGGTAGTGGTGGCTATTATTGGAATTCTAGTTTCGATAATTTTACCAACTCTAAAGAAGGCAAGGTCTCAAGCAAGAACAGCTAGCTGCGTTAATAATTTGAAGCAAGTGTACCTTGGGGATCAACTCTGGTCTGATGATAATGAAGGCTACATTCTTTATGCGGCTAGAAATGATAATAATTACACATTTGATGATGTTTTAGGTGATTACCTTGGTAGAGAACTAGCTCATTCCTTAAAAAATGATAATGGTCTTGCAATAGGGGCTGTACCAGAGGGTTCTAATAGATATTTTTTATGTCCCGAAGATGATTTAGTTAATAATAGTTATTTGCGAAAAACATACTCGAGAAATTGTGGTCCAAGTTATTTTGATGGAGTTTCTTTTCGGGTAGATGATGAGGAAGAACTCATGGAAAAGCAAGTCGGTTTTACAGATATCGAGCAGGCATCTGGAGTTATTTTAACAACAGAATATCCTATGTCATCTAATCGCCTTGGGCGTATTACTTCAGGAACGAGGATTCGCAAGCCCTCTCAACAATATGCAGGAGGAAAATACGGCCTCCACGGGGCGAATAAATTCGTCTATGGATTTGTTGATGGACATGTTCAAAATCTTTCTTTGTATTCGACTGCCGGCACTGGTGATGTCGATTCTCCCAAGGGCATGTGGACTCGCGATAGTAACGATTAGGAGTTAAGATTTATGAAGCTTAAATTAATATTTTTAATATATTTCGTGGTTCTGCTTAATGTGTCTTCGAAACCTAATGTATTATTCATCATTGCCGATGATTTAATGAAGCAGGTGAGCCTTTATGGGCACAATGAAATAAAGACCCCCGAACTTAATAAATTGGCAGAGACATCCACTTTATTTGATAGGGCTTATTGTCAATACCCGCTTTGCGGACCCTCTCGGGCATCAATGATGCTGAGTAAATACCCCGATAAAACGGGGATAACTTTTAATCAGGCTGGGAAGAACTCAAAAGTTCACGCAAAGGCTCAGGCAATGTCACTCATGACGATGCCTGCTTACTTCAAATCGCATAATTACCTAAGTG
The DNA here is from genome assembly GCF_028745505.1 of Lentisphaera marina. Classification (GTDB taxonomy): domain Bacteria; phylum Verrucomicrobiota; class Lentisphaeria; order Lentisphaerales; family Lentisphaeraceae; genus Lentisphaera; species Lentisphaera marina. The sequence continues at coordinate 105,350 of NZ_JAQZZL010000002.1, forward strand.
TAGGTGGAGGAAAGCTCTATCATAACAATGTACAAGAAGTGGATATTGATTTCGATGAGATTTTAGCTAATTCAGGGCATGACGGAGAAAAGGTAAAAATAAAACAGGTAAATGTCAAAAAAACACAAACTTTGATAGCTGAGATATCTGAAGAAGATCCCTTCAAGCACAAAGATGGCGTCCTCGTGAAAAATGCTATCAATTGGCTCAAGTCTTATGAGAATAAGGGGTCGACAAAACCTTTTTTTATGGCACTTGGATTCAAAAAACCTCACTCACCCTTTTCATGTCCTGAGCAGTTTTGGGATCAGTATGAAGCAGAAGAGATAAAATTAACTGAGGTGCCGAAACCCAATGATATATTGGAAGAGTATTCTTTGTCAGGAGTAAATAGTTTATTAAAAGTTCATCCGGATACAGCCCAGTTCGATGCCTATAATTTACCTATGGAAAAGAAGTTGGAGATCGTTCATGCGTATTCAGCCTGCGTTACTTATATTGACTTTCTGGTGGGTGAAGTCATTACAGGGTTAAAAGCGGCAAATCTTTACGACAATACTATTATTGTTTTCACCTCTGATCATGGCTATAAACTGGGAGAATATGATCGCTGGGCCAAAAATACTCTCCATGAGAAAGACTCAGTAGTGCCACTTTTGATTCACTACCCAGGACAAAGCTCACGGGTGACTAGTAAGGCTGTCGTTGGCTTGGTAGATATATTTCCCACGCTCACAGACTTGTGTTCCCTGCCTACACCAAAAAATATCGATGGCCGTAGTTTTATGAGAAGTTTAAAAGATCCCAATGTTGCGCACCGCGACTATGTACGAACAGTTCTCCCTCGAACTGGTGGAGAAAGCAAAGATAAAGTTTCGGGTGTAAGTATTTTTCATCGTGAGGGGTATCGCTATCATCATTGGTGGCGCGGGGATTATAAACACGTTCCTAAAGCTGAAGAACTGATGGGGATAGAATTATACGATCATTATAAAAATAGTAATAGCGCTTTATCGATTAAAAATATTTACAAGGAAAGTCCTGAATTGACGCAAAAGTTACAAGACTTGACTTTGAAAAACGATTGAAGGTTAAAATGATAAGAACGAAAATCCTCATTCCATATCTAATCGCAAAAGATAAAAATGATCAAGAATCAAATTTAAGGACTTTTTGTCATTCCTTACATTAAGCTTGCGTATTACTTAGAAATTGACAAGGCTTTAGTAAAGAGGCTTTGAATTATAATAAGAAATACAGGGTCCCAGACAATGTCTGACCAGGTAAGTATAAGGAAATAAGATGAAGTGGATAATTAGTTTTTTGGTTGTGACTTTGAGCCTAGCCGCTCAGAAGAAAATGAATGTCGTTCTATTGACTGTGGACGATATGAATGCGGATTCACTGGGAGCGTTTGCTTGTCCAGTAGAAGGGACTTCACCACAATTTGATGCCTTTGCCGCGGATGCGATGCGCTTTAATTATGCTCATGTGCATGCGACTAGTTGCATTCCGTCACGTAATATTATCAGTAGTGGTAAATATCTCTACAATAGTGGCCTAGAGGGTTTCTATCAGCTGCCGGAGGATGAGGTTACTTTTAGGACTTTGCCCGAAGTTCTTCAGGATAATGGTTATTTCACTATGATTCGCGGCAAGGCACATCACTCTTACCCTTACGTGCCTTACAAACGAGCTTTTGACATCATTTTCGATGATGAATTGAAAGCCAAAAAACTTAATATTCGTCAGCCTAAGACCTTCTATGATTATACAAAGAAAGGTGTGGAAGCAGCGAAGAAAGCGGGAAAGCCCTTTTTCTATTCAATGGATATCCACGATCCGCACACTCCTTATTATGGGCTGATCGGTAGTGTCCCAAATTTTCTGTAAATTCTGCTATAGCTCTACTTTAAGAGTTATGAATAGCTTCCGAGACTTCGCGAGAATGGGAACTTTCTCGTCGGAGCGAAATTGAGGAAGTTGTTTGTAACTCGGGGTAAAGAAGATGCAGAGTGGTGTTGCACCAAAACAACCCACAAGGAATTATTATGCACCACTCTACACACGAGAACAGTAGTGTCTTATTAGAAATGATCCACCAAGTCACAGAAAACGGCGAAAGCGGAATGCTTGAAGCTATGAGAGTATTACTAAATGAAGCGATGAAAGTAGAGAGAAGTAATTCTCTTGATGCTGCTCCATATGAACGCAATGAAAATCGCTTAGGTTATGCTAATGGCTATAAAAACAAAACCGTAAACACTCGACTTGGAGCAATGAAGCTCAACATTCCTCAAGTCAGAGGTGAAATCGATTTTTATCCAAGTTCTTTAGAAAAAGGCTTACGAAGTGAGCGAGCTTTGATGACAGCTATGGCCGAGAGTTATATTCAGGGAACTTCGACAAGAAAAGTCACGAAACTTCTAGAGAAAATGTGTGGTCTTTCCGTGAGTAAATCACAGGTGTCACGAGTTGTATCTGAGCTAGATGAAAGCTTAGAAAAGTGGCGTAACCGTCCTTTAGGGAAATATCATTACCTTTTGGTGGATGCGAGATACGAAAAAGTTAGAGTAGATAAGACTGTTCGAGATTGTGCTTTGTTAATTGCTTATGGGATAGATGAATCAGGAAAACGCTCAGTTTTAGGTACAAGTGTCTCTTTAAGTGAAGCTGAGGTTCATTGGAGAAACTTTTTCCTATCATTGAATGCTCGAGGACTTCATGGTCTTAAGATGATCACGAGCGACAGTCATTCGGGACTGAAAGCCGCTTTAACAACTGTCTTTGGGTCAATCCCATGGCAGAGGTGTCAATTTCATTTACAGCAGAATGCGGGGGCTTATGTGCCTAAGAAAGCGATGCGTTCAGAAGTTGCACAAGACATTCGAGATATCTTTAATACCCCTTCAAAACAGGACGCCGAAAGACTTTTAAAGCTTACTTGCTTAAAGTATGAAAACAGTGCTTCTCAATTATCTGAATGGATGGAATCCGCACTTCCTGAAGGCTTTTCTGTATTTGATTTAGATCGTTCTTGTTGGACAAAACTGAGAACCACCAATATGATTGAAAGACAGAATCGAGAAATTCTAAGGCGAACTAGAACCGTGTCTATTTTCCCAAATGAAGCTTCACTGCTTAGATTAGCGTCCGCTATTCTTATGGAATTAGATGAAACCTGGATAGCTACAAAAAGAGTTTATCTGTCTGTTTAACTAAAATTGGTCAACACCAATTTACAGAAACAACGGGACTCTATCGGCTGATCAAAAAGCAATTGACTCCAGGCTTAAATAAAGAGGATCAAAGCAATGCCCCGAGTCGTATTTTCAAACCTGAAGAAATTGTGATTCCAGCTTTTTTGCCACAAACCGATAAAGTTCGCCTCGAAATGGCGGCCTATTATTCTACGGTCCGTCGTGCGGATGACTCTATCGGCAATGTTATTCAGGCGCTTAAAGATAGTGGCGTCTATGATGAGACAATCATCGTTTTCCTCTCCGATCATGGTATCCCCGAGCCCTTTGGTAAAACGACGAATTATTATAATGGCTCGCATACACCTTTAACTGTGCGTTGGCCGGGTCGAACAAAAGCGGGTTCAGTGGATAATGATCACATGATTGGATCTGTAGATATTTTTCCTTCGGTGTTAGAGATCTTGGGGATAGAGCAAGAAAAGGGCTTAGATGGGCGTTCTTTCGCCTCAATTCTCAAGGGTGAAAAGCAGGGGGCGCGCGATTATGTGGTGACTATGTATGAGGAGAATGTGGGTGGAAATCGCCAGCCGACTCGATCAATTATCACTAAGGAATATGGTTACATCTACAACCTTTGGTCGGATGGTGAGCGCAAATTTGCCTCAGCAACAAAAGGAACACTCGCTTACAAAGAGATGGCACGCTTAGCCGCAGAGGGAGATATTCATTGGCAGAAAAGGCTAAATATGTATAATCATCGTCAGTCCGAGGAACTCTATAATTATCATGTGGATCCCCATGCTTTAAAAGACTTGAGTAAAAACCCAGAGTATGCAGAAAAAATAAAGGAATTGCGTGCTACACTCGCAAAATCGATGGAGCATACCGGAGATCCTTTGTTAAAATTATTTAAGGAAAGGGATAATGAGTCGCTTATTCAAGATCATTTAGCAAAAGTGGACGCGGAATCAAATACTCGCAAGCGCAATGCTGTGTATTCCCGCAGTGGTAAAGCGAAGGATGATAAAAAGAAAAAAGCTAAAAGCCCAAAGCAAAAGAAAAAATAGTTATCAATCTGAGAGTTGGATTCAAGACTAGTATTTACAGTGAAAAACTGGCAAAGTAAAAAGAAACTAATTAGAATGGGTAAGCGCGAGTTTACCCATTTTTATTTAAGGCAAGTATGACTGAAGATTCTAAAACTATATTTGATGAGATGATTCCAGATTTGGCGTCTGGAGTTTTGGAAATGGATGAAACCATAGCCGACGTCTACCCCCTCTGTGACGAAATTGCGGAAATCGCAAAACGTTATGAGAATGGCGATCCAATTGGTGAGGGGGGTATGAAAAATATCGTTGATTCAGTCGATAAAATCACTGGTCGTCATGTCGCCATGGCAAGTCTTAAAGGGAGTGAGGATCCCGATCTCATGGAGCATTTTTTCAAGGAAGCGCGATTAACGGCAAGGCTTGAACATCCCAATATTGTGCCTCTTTATGATATGGGTTATGGTGAATCGGGCGAGCCTTATTTTACCATGAAAAAACTTGGTGGGAGGAACCTTACTGAGCTCATTGCGGACTTCGCAAAAGAGAGCGACTATAAATCATTGTTGCCACGCATAGTTGATATAATGATTAAAATTTGTGATGCCATGGCCTTCGCTCATTCCCGTGGGGTTATTCACTTGGATCTCAAACCCGATAATATTCGCATTGGCGACTTTGGTGAAGTTTTAATTTGTGATTGGGGTTTAGCAAAAACTCTCGGCGATGCGGATTATGACCTTGAAGAAGATTTACTTCCAGAAAACTTTAACACAGAAACCTTGAGTGGCGTCGTTAAAGGGACGCCGGGTTATATGGCTCCTGAGCAGATTGAGCCCAAGAGAGGGGAGAAAGATCAAAGGACAGATGTCTATGCTCTCGGTGCCATCCTCTATGAAATGCTTTGTTTTGAAGTCCCTAATAAAGCTGAAACGGTGAGAGAAAGTTTACAAATCACCCTTGATGGTAAACGTAAGGCTCCTAGTCAATTCAAATCCATGGTTCCATCTAGCTTAGAGGCGGTAAGTTTAAAAGCTTTGGGTCTGGAACAAGATGAGCGTTATTCGACAGTACAAGAATTTAGAGATGATCTCTTTAAATGGTTGGGAGGATTTGCTACTAGTGCGGAAGAAGTGGGTTTATTAGGTGCGCTCAAATTATTTGTTTTGCGCCATAAAGTGGCGAGTGTTTTTACGGGTGTTTTTATTGTAGTAGCCCTCCTTTTTACCCTTCGTTTGAGTCAAGAAAAACAAGTCGCGGTGGAAGCCCTCTCTCTTTATCAAAAAGAGCAGAAGCAAAAAGAAATTTTTGGTAAGGAAGCCGCTCCACGTTTGGTGGGCTTGGCCTCTGGAGCACTTAAAAGAAACGATTTTGAAACGGCGGAAGAAATGATTGCCTTAGCGGTAGAAGCAGACCCCAAATTTGATCATGCTTGGGATACTAAGGCAAGGATAGATTTTATTCGGAGTGATTTAGCGGAATCTAGGCGATCGTTAGCAAAATCTTCTTCAGAGCCTGAACACCAAGGGGTGCGTGACTTAGAAACTTTTTTTCAAAATCGAGATCTCAAATTAGGTAATGAATTAACACTTACAGATTATAAAGAATTGGCGAAAAGGGAAAGCTCGAAGTATGATGTTGTCAGTGCGATTACTGCCAATATCGAATCTTTTGAACTAGAAGATCAGGTTCTTTTGGCAGGACTTCTCTTGAGAATGAAAAATGGTGGTAAAGAATTTAAATTTAATTGCGAAGTGAAAGGGGATGAGTTTCATGTGGACCTGTCCGATAATAAGGGCTTGCGCAATATTGATATATTGAGCTTCTTGCCTGTGACGCATCTGAATTTAAGTCGTAATCGTGAACTTAAAATACATGAACTAGGCAAAAGTCCCCTCATAGAAATCAATTTATCGCGAACTAATTTTAGTGACTGGAATACGCTGTTTAAAATTCCGTCTCTGGAAAAGGTTTTAATAAGCAAAGGCATGAAGGCAAACTTGCCTAATGTTCCCCAAAATATCAAATTAGAAATAATTCAATAAATCCTGTCATCCTCTTTATTCAGCTCTCGTATGACTGAATATAAAGAAAAACTGAGGACACAAAATGAAAAAGTTCACGCTTATAGAAATTCTAGTGGTGGTGGCGATTATTGGGGTTTTAGCATCATTGCTTTTGCCGACATTAGGTAAAGCTCGCGAGAGTGCACGCCGAGCTCAATGTATAAATAATCAGAAAAATCATGGGACGGCTCTATTTATGTATTTTGATGACAATGAGCAGTACCATCCTTCTGATAAAATATATCATGCATCTGCGAGTGGAAATACTCGACGCGGCAGTAATTGGTTTGGCAAAGCGGGAACACAAAATACTTCTATCACGGTAGCCATGCGCCCATTGAATCAGTATTTGCAGAAAGTGAGTGAAACTGGTGAAATGCCTGTAGCAAAATGTCCTTCTGAAGGGACGGAAGAATATGCCAAATGGGGCTCATCTTATTACCGTAATAAAGATGCCGCGATGGTGGATAGTTCCGATGGGGACTCACCCTCTTTGAAAATCACTGATATCATCAATCCATCTAAACTAGTTTTACATGGTGAGTTGGGCGGTATTTGGACAATTCCAAATGCCAATCGCGCTACGAAAGAGCAATTTTATAATCATACTGAATTGGGTGATACGCGATGGGTCTTACAGTTTTCTGATGGGCATATAGCGAACACTTACGTTATTCCTGGAGACAAGGGGTCAGCAGGAAATTACCTTTGGTTTAACGAATAATAGGACGATTTTATGAGAAATTTTTACTTTGTAATATTTTTGGCACTTAGTATTTGTCTAGGTGCAGAAGAGCGACCCAATATAGTGCTGATCATGGCGGATGATATGGGGAAAGAAACACTTGGGGCTCATGGTGGACTGGATTACAAAACTCCCGTGCTCGATAAGATTGGCTCTGAAGGTTTAACTTTTGATCATTGCTATTCACTGCCTATTTGTACCCCTTCGAGAGTGAAAATTATGACCGGCAAATATGGCTTCCGTAATTATCGCCAGTTTGGCTTACTACCAACAAGTGAAGTGACCTTTGGCAATGCTTTACAAAAAGCGGGTTATGCCACCTGTATCACAGGTAAGTGGCAGCTTGGCGGAGATCATGATCAACTTAAAAATTTTGGTTGGGATGAATATTGCTTAACTAATGGGGTGAAACCCAAAAATCCTCAAGATAAACCTTTGATACAAGGTAGGGAGCGTTATTGGAGAACAGCAAATGTAATTGCCAATGGCAAATACTATCAGCCAAGTTGTCATTTCTATGGCCCCGACATGGTGAATGAGTATGCCTGTAATTTTATTAAGCGTGAAAAAGATAAGCCTTTTTTCCTTTACTACCCGATGATTCTACCGCATTCTCCTTGGGGGCCTACACCACATTCCAAAGATGGGGATAAGAGTGGTGCCAAGGTCTCTGAAGTGCATTTTTTCAAGGATAATATTGAGTATATCGATCACCTCGTTGGCAATGTGGTAAAAGCTTTAGAAGAGAGTGGCCAGCGGGAAAATACTTTATTGATATTTACTGGTGACAATGGTTCTGGTTACCCTGTACCTGTGACTAAGACAAATGAAGATATGCGTCGTATTGTCTCCTTAAAAGGTTGGGGAGATTATGAGGAAATCATTGTTGAGGCTGGCGAGCAATCGCCAAAAAGTTCAAAAGGTATTCAGGAGGGGCCAATCACAAATACGACTTATGGTGTCGTCCCTGGGCGTAAAAACCTTATGCTTCGTGATGGTACGGGGGTTCCTTGTGTGATGGAGTGGCCTAAGTATAATAAAATTTATGATCAGCATCGCTTAGATGACCTTATCGATTTCTCAGATTTCTTTGCGACTTTCGCAGAGCTTGCTGGAGTAGAAAAAGAATTCCCCAGTGATGGAGTTTCCTTTGCTTCTCGTCTAAAGAACGATGAGAAAAATTCTCGTGAATTTGTTTTCTGTCATTACTGGAAATCGGGGCGAGATCCCTTAGGTGCTCGTGATGCTATCCATAATGGTAAATATAAAATTTATAACAATGGCGACTTTTTTGATTTGGAAAAAGATTCAGATGAGAAGAATGCTATCGCCGTGAGCGAGATGAATGAAGGTCAATTGGCGGAGCGAGGAAAATTGATGAATCAGTATTATGAATTGCGTGGAATGAATTTGCCTGTTAAGCAAGTTTCTGATCAAAAAGCACCACCAAAGAAAAAGAAAAATAACAAGAAGAAAAAATAATGAAGTACTTACTGATCATATTCTTTCTAGTTTTCAGTCTGGCAGCAGCCTCTAAGCCCAATATCATTCTTATTTTTGCCGATGACATGGGCTGGGGTGACGTGGGCTATCACGGAGTCAAAGATGCTCAGACCCCCGCCATTGATTCAATCGCCAAGGAAGGTGTATGGTTCGAGCAGGGCTATGCGGCTGCATCGGTTTGTGGCCCCTCTCGTGCAGGGATTATGACCGGACGTTATCAGCAACTTTTTGGCGTGGTGACTAACGGTGATGCCGATAAGGGAATCCCCAAAAGCCAGAAAAATTTAGCTGAACTTCTCAAGCCTGCGGGATATAGAGCGGGAGCTTTTGGTAAATGGCATTTGGGGAGTCAAAAGGGTCAGTTCCCCAATGCCCGTGGTTTCGATACTTTTTATGGTTTCCATTTTGGAGCGCATGATTATTATCGAGCCGACAAGAAGCTCAATAAAAAGAAAAAGGGCTATGCTCCTATCTACTTCAATCAAGATATTGTGGATTACAAAGAAGGTGATTACCTGACCATAAAGATAACTGATTATGCTGTAGATTTTATCGACGAAAATAAAGAGCAGCCTTTCTTTATGTACGTGGCTTATAATTCGGTTCACTCACCCTGGCAGGTTCCCGATGAATACCTAGAGAGAATCCCCGAGTCAGTGCCGGAATATCGTCGATTGTTCTTAGCGATGGTTTTGGCCATGGACGATGGAGTGGGTAGAATTAAGAATAAGCTCAAGGACTTGGGTCTAGATGAAAATACAATCATTGTTTTTACGACGGATAATGGAAGTCCCAAGATTGGCAACAAAAAGCCAAATGAAGGTAAATACAGCATGTCGCAAAGTCATAATCTTCGTGGCTATAAAGGCGATACGTATGAAGGTGGTATTCGCGTTCCTTTCTGCATGAGCTGGCCTAAAGGTATTGAAGCGGGCATGAAGTATAGTCACCCAGTTATTGCCTACGATCTTGCGCCAACTTTTTTAAGTGCTGCGGGTTTGGGATACAGTAGCGATCAGTTCAGCGGGAAAAACCTTATACCTTATGTGAATGGTGAAAAAGCTGAACGTCCGCATGAGAGTTTGTTCTGGCACCGTCATAGTGGACTAGAGGATTTTGCTGTACGTCACGGCGATTGGAAAATCACCTATAATGACCAAGAGGGAGCCAATAAGGACTTTGTAAAAAAAGCGAATATAAAACTTTTCAATCTTGCAGAAGATCCCTATGAAAAAAATGATTTAGCAAAATCAATGCCCGAAAAACTTCAGCAAGTCAAAAAACTTTACGACGAATGGCATGACACTCATCAAAAGTAATTAGATCGCTCATTTTATTTACGCTAGCTTTAATCTATGAACTGAATATTAAGTAATTTATATAAAAACTTATTTGATCGTCATATAATGATTATTGATAACGTAGTGTATGGAAAGATAATTTTACTAAGGATAAGATCTCATGAGAAAGTTTGCTTTACAGTGCATCTGTTTTGTGTTTGCGTCATTAACTATTCAGGCAGCTAAACCCAATATAATTGTGATTTTGGCGGATGATTTGGGCTATGGTGATGTGAGCTATCACGGAACTTTGAAAGAAACTACGACACCGCATATTGATTCAATTGCACATAATGGGGCATGGTTTCAAAATGGCTATTCAGCAGCACCGGTCTGCGGACCATCACGTGCGGGCTTGTTGTCGGGACGTTATCAGCAACGTTTTGGGTACTACGACAATATTGGCCCCTTTACATTAAATAAAGATGTAGAAGCTGGCTTGCCCTTAACTCAAAAATTAATCCCTGAGATCTTGGTAGAAGAAGGTTATGCAACGGGTATGGTGGGTAAGTGGCACGATGGTGATCAGCATAAATTTTGGCCTTATAATCGTGGTTTTCAGGAGTTTTATGGCTTTAATAATGGAGCGATAAATAACTGGGTGCTTAAGGGAGAGAATCACACAGTCGAAGAATGGGGTGCAGTTCATCGCGGTAATAAACGCGTAGATAATAGTGGCGAGTACATGACGGAAGCTTTTGGTCGTGAAGCAGTTGAATTCATAGATCGTCACAAGGATGAGCCATTTTTTCTTTATCTATCATTCAACGCAGTGCATGGTCCACTTCAAGCTCCTGAGTCTTACACGAATCAGTTTAAGCATATCAAACCTGAGCTTCGTAGCCTATGTTTAGCCATGCTCAAATCGATGGATGATAATATAGGCTTAGTCTTAGAAAAGCTTCGCAAAGAAGGGCTCGAAGAGAATACGATCATAATCTTTACTTCCGATAATGGCGGTAAGTTAAAAGGGAATCATTCCTACAATGGTTCGTATCGAGGTGAAAAAAACACGGTATTTGATGGCGGTTTACACGTGCCCTATGCGATTCAGTGGAAAGCCAAAATCCCTGCGCACGAAGAGGCACTCGAGGCTCCGGTTCACTCTATTGATTTGGCGCATACAATTTTTGCGGCTGCGGGTATTGAAATTAAGCAAGAATACAAATTAGATGGGCTCAATTTACTTCCCTACTTAAAGAATCAATCAGACTTAGAAGAGCGCAACCTTTACTGGGCGAATAATGCTAATGTGGCAATTCGTGATGCAAAATGGAAGCTAGTTAAACAAGGTGGCAAAACATATCTCTTTAATGTGGAGAAAGATCCTTATGAATCAAATAACCTCGTCACTCAATACCCTGAGAAAGCTCAGGATATGCAGAAAAAACATGATGCATGGCAGGCCAATAATGCGCCCCAACTCTTTGGTTGGAATCCCAATAACTGTAAGTACAACGCAGGTTACCGTGGAAGAAAGGGTGGCGAGCACGGTAAGGACAAGAAGCGTAAGAAGTAAGATGAGGATGAATGCTATTTAAGCTGATTTCTACATTTTTCAGTCTGGCCCCGAGGGAACCTCGGCTGCCGGAGGCAAGATAAAGTTGTAATAATATGGGGCTCTGCCCCAAACCCCGCAAAGACTTGCCAGCCTTTGATCCGGCAGATGGTTTAGAGATTAAGTGGGGGTGCTTTGCACACGAGAGGGCCGCTGTCCGCCTCGAGATCCCCTAGCAAGGACGTGCCAGTCCTTGACCAGGCATTCAAGTTTTAGCTCAACTCTCTCTTAAGACGAGAAACTTCGTCTTTCAGCTTGGTCATAACCCGTTTTTTGTATACCGCAATGGTATTGGCGGGGATGTCGAGTTCTTCGCCTAATGCTTTGGGTAAGGATCCCGATGCTAAGCGTTTGAAGATGGTGATGATCTTTTCAGAAAAATGGGGGGATATATTATCGAGCGCCATATTATAGATGTAGTTTTCCCATTCCTTTTCGGCAATTTCTTCGATTTGATGTTCGCTGATTTGATTGCCTAAGTCCCAGAGTTCAGAGTTGCCCGCTTTATCTTGTAATTCTTTACTGCGACTTTGCTTTCGGCAAAAATCACGGACGGTATTTTTGGTGACTAAATAGAGCCAAGAGCGAAAGCGTGAGGTCTTATCGTAATCGAATTCGGGAAGTTTATTCCATAATTTTAGGAGTACAGATTGAGTAATTTCTTCTGCGTCGTGATGAGCAATGTTGAGGCGCCTAGCAATAATGTAAATAAAATGACGGTAATAAAAGACAAATTCTTCCCAAGACTTTTCGTCGTGCTGCAGGCGCACACGTTCCAAGAGCGTGGCGCGGGTCATGTGCTGTGGCTTATCTTCGCTCATTAGTGATCCTAAGTTGTTTTTACTACTACGTTGCTATCTTGCGTTAATTTACAAAGAGCTGAAACACTTGCTACGTTTAGGGTTCTTATTTAGTAAGTGGCTCGCGTAAGGTAGTAGTAAAAAGGTAAAAGACTTAGAAGCAGTAATAATACTAAAGTGATGATAAGAAGGCTTGAGTTTTTACTTCTTTTTTCAGTATGGGGTAATTGAACGATCGTTTTCATAAATCTCTCCTGTTTCGTGTAATGTAAACAGGAGAGGCTGCAAAAGCAAGCTTTATTCTACAAGAGTGGGCTCACCAGGGTACCACTTCTTTTCAAACCAAGGCTCAAGAGGACCATAGAGGCGGAAAAGCATATTCCAGCCTTTGCCTGGGACGGTTTGAATCCAGTTATTCTCCTTACCTTTAGGAGCTTTGGGACCGATATAGATATCGTATGATCCATCCGAGTTCTTGATAATACCTTTTTTGTTATTATCTAAACCGGGGAATTGCTGATCCGTTTGTAGCATGGAGCGAGTTTGATTATCATAGAGCGTGAAGGCCCAAAAATCTTTCATGGGAGGGTTTGGTGGGACGTGTACTTTGTAAGTTTTGTTTCCGTCAAAAGCATTGCCATCTGAATCAAGGTAGGCAACAGCATACTTTGAGCCTTTTCCGATGATCACAGCAGCCATAGCAGGAGTAATGCCAGTGGCGTAAAAGTGGAAAGCAGCACGTGCTTCGAGAAGGTGGGCACCATCAACTAAAAACTCATGGCTACCACCGACGAAGGGGTTGGTCCAGCACTTGCTCTTACCAGGGAATAGGAGGAAGCCTTTGTCACGAGGTTGAGAGATTAAAGTTCGTGCCGTTACAGAGCCGACTTTAGCAGCTTCAGTTAATAAGTTTGTCATGCGCTCATCGGGATTGAAGGCTTTGCCTTTGACGATACCGATGGAGGCAAATTGGCCAAGAATCTCAGGATTTTGTCCATGGCTGGGTTCAGCTTGAACAACTTTATCGATTTCATGGTAGATATCAAAGTCCATACGGTGAGTCGTGTTGGTGTATTTTCCCGACATATTTACAAAATTCATTTTTGGTGGATTATTCTTTTGTGAAAGTGGATAAACACGGAATGTTTTCTTGGTCATTTCCACGGCTGGTTTGGTGGAGCCATCGACTTGGAAACCACGCCAAATCACCCAGTTTCCGTAAGTATTAGTTTTAACTATATGGTAACCGTCGGGTATCTTACCGTCATATCCTGGAGGAATGACAAGGAATTTGCCTCCTTTGCCTTTATCAGGACCGAGGCGTCCGAAGTCAGCTACATACTTAAACCAGTGATCGTCGATGATCCCTAGGACATCTGGTGGCGTTTCAATAACCATGGGTTCATCTTTTAATTCCAACCACATAGAGTTGTAAATCGAAGTCGTATTTGGAGTGAGCCAAAAAGCTTTTGAATCCATAAGGTCTTCAAAAATTTGTACGGTTGTATTGGCGGGTCCAATATCTAGGTGGCCTTGGCGCATGGCTGACATTGAGGCAACTTGGATGCCACTAAGGAAGGCATCTACGCCTCGGTGGAAATCTAGGTTATCATATATTTTCTGAACAGTTTCTTTTGTGGGGACACCATCAACTGATTCAAGAGTTCCAATTTGAGTTTCCATATGGTCGGGTGTGATAATCCCAGCAGGAGTTTTTGTGGTCATTTTCATTTTTGGTGGAGTCGTGCTCGAGCAGGATGCTAAGAGGCTTAGCGCTACTGTAGGTAAAAGAGATTTATAGAACTGCATATGTTTCCTCACTTTATTAATTCAATATCATTAAGTTTAAATTTGTTTTTGTCGAATGGTTCCAATTTCGTGGTGAAATTAATATCAATTAACCACCTTTTTCCTGAGCTAGTGTTTTGAGGGATGTCATTTTCATCAATTTTTTATCCCTAAATATTTAGTGCTTTAAAATACGGCTTTAGTTTTTTTTAAACAAGTTTTGTCTTCATGCGAGCCAATGAATTTAAGCAAGTTATAAGGTTTCTTTAAGCATTTTTTTTGATTTGCAATGTGGAAGATAGCTTTAGAGGCTTTAGGCTGAGGGCAATTAATCAGGAAATTGCTATGACCCATAACGATATTTTACGACGATTGCGCTTTACGCTAAATATTAATAATGAAGCCATTATTGATTTAGTGACGAAAGGAGGCGGGGCCTTATCTATGGATAAGTTAGATAAGTATTTAAAGCGTGAAGATGAAGAAGGCTATGAAGAATGCTCAGCAAAGGATTGCGCGGCTTTTTTGGATGGAGTCATATTGTGGAAGCGTGGGCCACAGGAAGGTGGTGGGCCAAAGAAAAAAATGGATTTTGATAATAATATGATTCTTCGCAAGCTACGTATTGCCTTTGAGTTAAAGGATGTGGATATGTTGGCCATTTTAGACTTAGCGGGGATGCCCATTTCTAAGTCAGAATTGAGTGCCTTTTTTCGTGCGCCAAAGCATCGCAATTACATGCAGGTACAAAGTCAGTTGTTGCGCCGCTTTATGGTGGGTTTAGACAAATACTTACGTCAGTAGCACTTTTTAGCTAGGATTGGAACATAAAAAAAGCAGCCCGAAGAAGCTGCTTTTTTTGTCTAAAGAGGGGCGATGTTTATTCCCACTCAATAGTTCCTGGAGGCTTGTTAGTTACATCGTAAAAAACACCTTCAAGCTCAGCTTTTTTGCGGATTTCGCTAATCATTTCAGTGAGTTGATTTTGCGGAATGCGCGAAAAGCTTGCGGTCATCGCTTCGGTAGAATTGATGGGGCGTAGAACGAGTGATTCACCATTGAGAGTGCGACCAACAGGAAGTAAAGCCACAGGCATTTGCCAAATATCTTCGTAGAGACCTTTGTCGAAAAGGTAGTCGGTCACTACTTGATCTGCTTCGCGTAAACGATCTAGGCGAGATTTATTAGTGTCGCATTTATGGAGTAAGATCTCACCACTCCAATCGTCACCACCAGCATTATAGATAACGCGGTTGACTTCAGGGAAGCGGTTAGTTAGTGAAGTTGAAATTTCTTCGAGAGTTTCCCAGTCAGCTTCACCACTGATGAGGCATGGGTGAGCGTAAGTACGAGCATCGCCTTGAACACCAACAGATTTAACTGGAAGGATGCGACCAGCAACATTGTATTTCTCTAGGAAAGTATTGATACGCCCTTCGGCTTCTGAGTAATCTTCGCTTCCTTCTGTGTCTGAACAGAGGAGACGTACACCAAGCCCAGGTCCAGGGAATGGATGGCGCCAAACGAGTTTGTGTGGGAGGCCAAGTAGTTCGCCGAGCTCGCGGACTTCATCTTTATAAAGTTCAGCAAGGGGCTCAATGACTTTACCTTGATTAATGAGCTCTTGAATGCGGTCAACGCGATTGTGGTGAGTTTTGATGAGGTGTGAGTTTTCTGTCCCACCAGATTCAATTGTGTCTGGGTAGATCGTACCTTGGCCTAGGAGCCAGCTGTCATCAACGAGATCAGAGGCTTCAACCGCTTCACATTTCACATCGAGGAAAGTATCGCCAATGATAACACGCTTAGCTTGGGGTTCACTAACGCCCGCAAGATTTTTGAGGAAAGTATCGCCAGCATCTACCACGTGGAAGTTTGAAAAGCCAGCTTGTTTGAGTTCTTCTTTAACCCAAGCAGATTCATCTTTACGCATGAGACCATTATCAACGTGAAGGCCATAAACATTTTCATCGCCAAGGGCTTTGTTGAGCAGTGCGAAAGCGACGTTAGAATCGACGCCACCACTTACGAGGAGAAAGACTTTTTTACCAGCAAATTCATGACGAATGTTATCAATGCTCTGCTGCATGAAGGCTTTGATGTCCCATTCGAAACTGCAATCACATTGTTTGAGGAAGTTTTTCATTAGTGTAAGACCATTTTCAGAGTGGGTGACCTCTGGGTGGAATTGTAAACCAAAAATTTTCTTCTCGAGGTTTTGAACTGATGCTACTGGGCAGTCAGGAGTTGAGGCGGTGATTTGGAAGCCTTCTGGTATATCTGCAACGGAATCGCCGTGACTCATCCACATAACTTCTGAGTCAGAGAGCCCCTCATAAAGGGGCGATTCGAAAGATTTTGCGACTCGCGCAATGCCGTATTCTTTGACTTCGCCTGGCTTAACTTGACCACCGAGAGTTTGGCAGATGAGTTGATGGCCGTAGCAAATGCCTAAGATAGGTCCATTGAAATTGAGTATATCTTTGTTAAAAGCAGGAGAGTTGTCAGCATAAACACTTGAAGGGCCGCCAGAAAAAATGAGACCCTTATATGAACTGAGGGAACTGAGCTCAGCAGTAGGGGAAACGATTTCTGAGTAAACACCCATTCGACGTACGCGGTTGGCAATAAGGTGAGCGTATTGCCCGCCAAAATCCAAGACACCGATTTTATCCATTGTCGTTATTCCAGGTAGTTAAAATTAAGAAAGTGTGGAAAGTAGTGCGCATGCCCTTAAATACAAGTGATTTATAGGTCTGAATCGAGGCAAAAATAGAATGCTTCTTAAGTGCTGATTTCCTGCTGGCTGAGGCAGTGCAGAGCACCGCCTTCAAGTAGGAATAAACGGCAATCTATTGGAATGATTGTCTTGTTCGGAAAGCAAGCTTGGATGATTTCTTGGGCGCGTAGATCACTTTTCTCTTGGGAAAAGGCAGGTACGAATACGGCTTCGTTTGAGATTAGGAAGTTAGCGTAGGAGGCAGGAAGGATCTCGCCCTCGTAGAAAATGGGCTCAGGTAGAGGCAGTTCGACGATGTCGAGAGCTTTTCCACTAGGGAGGCGGAAGTTTTTGAGTTGTTCAAGGTTTTTGTTGAGTTGACTAAAGTTGGGGTTGCGATGATCGCAAGTGCAGGTCAAAACTCCGTTTGGTGAGAAAAAGCGCGTGATGTTATCGATATGCCCGTCGGTATCGTCGTTGATAAGGCCATCCTCTAAGATAATGAAATCGTCGAGTCCAAAATATTTGTGGATGGCGTTTGTTAATTCTTGGTGTTCATGGTCTGCGTTGCGATTGGTGTTGTAGAGGACGCTCTTGGTAGTTACCCCTAAGCCTTCGCCATTGACATCGATAGCGCCACCCTCAAAAATAAAATTGCTGTCGTGGCATTGCTGTGAAGTTAATCGAGAGAGTTTTTTTGCGACGGCATTGTCTTTTGCGAAGTCCGCAAATTTTCCTCCCCAAGCATTGAATTTCCAGTTAATGATTTCTACTTTTCCATTGGGAGTTTTGACAAAAATGGGGCCAAAATCACGGCACCAGATATCGTCAGTTTCTATGTCGATGAGCTCGAGATTTTTGCAGCTGTCCAAATATTCCATGGCTTGTTTTTGGAAAGCTTTCGCGCACAAGAGTTTAACTTTGGTGTAGTTCGAGAGTGCATAAATGAAGTCAGCAAAGCCAAGAAAAACTTGAGGTCTTGAATGAGGCCAGATTTCTGGCGAACTTGGCCAGGCGAGGTAGATGGCGGATTGCGGATGCCATTCTGCGGGCATTCTCATTTTTCGATACAACGCAATTTGAGTTGATCATAGGCATCGATGCGACGGTCGCGTAAGAATGGCCAAATTTGGCGATGTTCGCGAAGTTTGTCAAGGTCGATATCCGCTAAGAGTATCTCTTCTTTGTCTATGCTTGCTTTAGCAATGCTTTGTCCATAGAAATCGCTAATGAAGGATTGACCCCAGAATTCGATTGGCTTTTCAGTTCCAATGCGATTGACGGCGGCGTAGTAGCAGGCGTTGGCAACGGCATGGCCTGCTTGTACTTGGTGCCATGCGTGAGATTGTGCTTGGCCGAGTTCTTCTTTTTCATCTGGTAGCCAACCAATGGCGGTTGGGACAAGGATGATCTCAGCTCCTGCTAGGCAAGCTAGGCGTGAGGTTTCGGGGAACCATTGATCCCAGCAGATGATAACAGATATTTTGCCATATTTTGTTTCGAAAACAGGTACGCCGAGGTCGCCGGGAGTGAAGTAGAATTTTTCTTCAAAATAGGGGTCTTGGGGGATGTGGAGTTTTCGGTATTTGCCAAGATAGCTGCCGTCGGCATCGATGAGCACAGTGCTGTTATAATAGACGCCGTTTAGAGCTTCTTCGAAAAAGGATAGGGCGAGAACGACTTCTTGTGATTTGGCGATTTCTTGGAAGTCTTCCAAGAAGGTATCGTCAATTTTCTTTGCGTAGGCGAAGTTGTCGGTGTTTTGCTCACGACAAAAGTAGTTACTCAAGAATAGTTCTTGAGTACAGATGATGTGGGCTCCTTCTTTTGCGGCATCCGCAATAAGTTGGAGGTGTTGCGCTTTGTTGATTTCAGGTGAGCCGTAATCGCGGCTTTGTAAGAGGGCTAATTTAGGCATAATGATTTACTTAGCAGCGGAGTTTTGGGCCGGTTTCAATCTGGATTTTTTCTTTGTCTATGATACGAATATGAAGCTCGCCAATGAGTTGTGAAGAAGGAGCGAAAA
This sequence comes from Lentisphaera marina, assembly GCF_028745505.1. Lineage (GTDB taxonomy): Bacteria > Verrucomicrobiota > Lentisphaeria > Lentisphaerales > Lentisphaeraceae > Lentisphaera > Lentisphaera marina. Next base: position 124,147 of record NZ_JAQZZL010000002.1, read on the forward strand.
AGCAAGCTTTTATTTGCTCTTCAAATTCATAGGGATCGGTACATGGATGAAGTTCGTTTTGTTCGTCGAGAATCAGGTAGGAAGAGTTTTTGAAATCTGCTTCAAAACAGTTGTCATCTAATGGTTTTTGAAGGCGTTTTTTTGAAGCCTCACTGAGTGGGGTTTGATCTACAATTTGGGCAAATTTTTTGAGCGATTTAAGTAAGGGGGCTTGCTCATCGGTTACAGTGATGAAGTCGGCGCAATGACTTGGGATTAATTGTGCAGGCATCTGTCCGCTACTAAGTTCGGCCCAGGTGTAACGGTCAAAGGCGATAATGAGTTTTTGTTCACTTAGGTTTTTGAGTTCATCAGCAAAGTTTAAGCTTGCTTGATTTTCTAATTTCCAAAGCGTGACTTGAGGTGCGTAAAAATCGTTAATTTGTCGGTCTTGTAGTATCATGTTGAAAAAGTTCTAGATTACTTAATAAAAGAGCTTGCCTTACATATTATAGGAGTTTGCAAAAAAGTCCTTTTAGATTAACGTACTTACTAGTTTTTTAAACCTGTATTACGCAAGGGGGTTTTTTAACCCCCTTTTTGTATGCTTAGATTTTAATAATTGAATGTTAGGAATATGGAATATGAATAGTGAACTTGTTGCAATGGTTGAATACCTGGAACAGGAAAAATCCATCGATAAGGCAATCCTTTTTGACCTCATTGAAGATGCTATGGCATCGGTCTACGAGAAAGAGGTTGAGGAAGAGTCTGAGATCAAAGTTGAGATCAACCGCCGTACAGGCGACGTAACAATCATCGCTGATGTAACTGTAGTTGAAGAAGTTTTTGATAAGAGAAACGAAATTGATTTGGCCTCAGCTCAAAAAGAGTATGGCGACGAAATCGCTATAGGCGACATCGTAAAATGGACACTTCAGCAGGATCAGATGAGTCGTATTGCGGCTCAAAATACGCGTCAAGCTATTATGCAGCGTCTTCGTACTTTTGAGAAAGATCGCGTTGTTGAAGAGTACTCCGACATGGTCGGCGAACTCATTTCTGGTACAGTGCGTCACTTTGAGAAGAACGAGCTTATCGTTGACTTCGGTCGTGCTCAAGGTGGCTTAGGTAAGATGGATCGAGTACCACGTGAACGTTTTGATAATGGCGATCACATCACAGCCTTACTCAAAGAAATTGATCCTCGTAAATCTGGACCAAGTATTGTTCTCTCTAGAACTGACGCAAAGTTAGTTACTCGACTCTTTGAGCGTGAAGTTACTGAGATCACCAATGGTTTAGTAGAAATTAAGGGTGTAGCTCGTAAAGCTGGTTTCCGTACAAAAATCGCAGTGGCTTCTGACTCTCTTGATCCAGTGGGTGCTTGTATTGGTATTCGCGGTTCTCGTGTAAAAACTATCTGCCAAGAGCTCAACAACGAAAAGCTCGATATTATTGGCTTCAGTGAAGATGTGGAAGAATACGTTCGCGAAGCATTTAAGCCTAACCCAATTGAAGAAGTTGAGATTGATGACGATGGTCGTTTGATCAAACTTCTCGTGAGTGAAGAATCATACAGATCGATTGTAGGCCGTGATGGCGAAAACATTCGTCTCACAGAAGAGCTTATGGATTGGGATATTGAAGTAGAGAAATATGTTTACGATACCGAGATTACTTTCGATGAACATATCCAGGAAGCTTTCCAGACAATGATGAAATTCCCTAGTATGGAAGAAGCAACAGCACGTATGATGATCGATGCTGGTTACCTATCTTTCGAAGGTGTTTCAGAAGCGTCGACAGATGATTTGGTTGAAGTAGGAATTAGTGTTGACCAAGCAGCTGAAATTATTGAATACGCAAAATCAAGACTCCAATAGGAGGTTAAGTAAATTATGGCAAATCAAAGACAAAGACCCCAAGGTGGTCGTCCAGGTGGCGGTCGCGGTAAAGGTGCTCCTCGTAAAAAGGGCGGCAAAGTTACACTTAAGAAGACAGAAGTTATATTAGACGAAAAGTGTACCCTAGCGGTAGCGCGTCGCTTACATTTAGCTCCAGAGAGCGTTATTAGCTTTTTGGCTGAACAAGGTTTTGATGACCTCACTCTAGAAACTGTTCTTGATGATGAGTACATCGAAATTGTTGAAGAACACAAAGATGAAATGGAGCACCGCGATCCTAACGAGATCCACATGAAGCCTCCTTTCATTGTAAAAGATGTAGCTGAAGCGATTGGTGAAAAAGCTAATGTGGTTGTTAGCGAACTCATGAAAATGCGTGTTTTTGCGTCAATTACGCAATCCATTGCAGCAGATAAATGTGAAGCTCTTCTCAAATCACGTGGCTTAAAGCTCGTTGTGGATAAGAGAGAAAAGAAAGAAGAAGCAAAACCAGTTATCAAGCTTTCTGATCCTGAGCAGCCTGAAGATAAAGAAGCTGATCGCGTTTCTCGTCCGCCAATTGTTGCGGTTATGGGTCACGTTGACCACGGTAAAACTTCTTTGTTAGATGCACTTAGAAATACTAATGTCGTTGCTGGTGAAGCTGGTGCGATTACTCAGCACACAGGTGCGAGTATGGTAGAGCGCAATGGTATGAAGGTTACTTTCCTTGATACACCTGGTCACTCAGCTTTCTCGGCTATGAGACAGCGTGGTGCAGATGTAACTGATATCTGTATTTTGATTGTAGCAGCCGATGACGGCGTGAATGCGCAAACAAAAGAAGCTTTAAAAATCATTATGGAATCTGAGCGTCCATTGATTATTGCGATCAATAAAATGGATTTGCCTACAGCTAATCCTGATCGTGTACTTACTGAATTGCAAAACCTTGGTATTCTTACAGAAGAATGGGGCGGTGACTATGGTGTGGTCAAGATTTCAGCTAAAACTGGCGACGGACTTGATGAGCTTATCGAACGTATCCATTTAGAAGCAGAAGTACACGAACTTCAAGGTAATCCTAAATTGCCAGGTAGTTTTGTTGTGATTGAATCGGAACTTGAGCAAGGTATGGGAGCAACGGCAAATGTTGTTGTGAAAAATGGCACGCTTAAAGCGGGTGATGTTGTTCTTTGCGGTGAGTTCTATGGTAAAGTGAAAGCTTTAGTTGATACTAATGGAAAAAGACTTAAGAAAGTCGGTCCTTCTGACGCAGTTAAATTACTCGGCTTAAATGGCCCTCCTGAAGTAGGTGCTAAAGGTTTGACTTGTAAGAACGAACGTGAAGCAAAATCTTTTGCGGATGAGCGTGTACATGCATTGCGTCAGCAAAAACTTGTGAAGCCACGTGTTACTTCTTTAGAGGACTTATTGAGTCAAGTAAGTGAAGAAGAGAAGAAAGTTTACAAAGTACTTATTAAATCTGACACTCGTGGTACTGGTGAAGCAATTGAATCTGAACTAAGAATGATTGAATCTGAAAAGATTAACCTAGAAGTCATTACTAATGCTGTTGGTTCAATTACTAATGCAGATGTTCAGCAGGCTGCAGCAGCGGGCGCAGAGATCATTGGTTTCCACTCACGTGTTAATCCAGGTATCAATAAAGTTGCGAAGCAAGCAAAAGTAGAGATCAAACTCTATTCATTAATTTATGAATTGATTGATGAAGCGCGCGAAGCAATGACGGGCTTACTCGATAAAACTCACAAAGAACAAGCAGTTGGTAAAGCGGAAATCCTTCAAGTATTTGTTGCTCACCAAGGTAAAATTTGTGGTTCGGTTGTTCGTGATGGTAAAGTTAAGCTTGGGGCTCACTGTCGTGTTCACCGTGGTGAAGACCTTATCTATACAGGTACTATCAAGTCTTTACGTCGTTTCCGTGACAATGTTAAAGAAGTCGCAAATGGTGTTGAGTGCGGTATCCTTTTGGATAACTTCAATGACTTTGAGGTCGGCGATCAAATCGAAGTCTTCGATTACGTGGAAGTGGCTGACACACTTTAATTAATTTGACTGCCGCATATTTATTTGCGGCAGTTTTTATTTAAGGATAGCAAATGAGAATTCTACTTTTCACAGTATTGGTTTTGTCGTTCATCTCGTGTTCGACAGATATTCATAATCATGAAGAGAAAAAATTATCTTCACAATTACAAAACATGTTTCCCGATGGTGTGACTTATTGTGATGGCGATGTCGCAGACTTACGTCATTTACAAGATAGAGCATTAGCGATTTATTTTACTTCAGTTAATAACCCCCAATCCCCAGAGTTTGAGAGCCTTTTAAGCGATATGGCGATTAAGTTCGATTATCGTTTGAGTGTAGTTGTGGTAAATTCGGGCCCAAATACTGAAGAGTTTCGTAATGAAATGAGTAAGTATGGGAATGATTTTTATATGGTGACCGATAAGCGTAGTAAAACTTTGACTTCAAAGTTTAAGATCGTTTCAACACCTAGTTTATTAGTCTTCAATGGGAAGGGGGAATTAATTGATGAAGATGGCGTTGATTCACTAGTTAATAATTATCCAAGAATTCCAGTGGGGTGGAAATAATGAATAAAATTCTAAAATTAATCGTTTTGTCCGCTTTTATCTTTTCTTGTCAAAGTAACCAAGATGAGGAAGCGACTCAAGAGAAAAAGTCCGCAGTCACAAAAGAAGCAGCCAAGCCCTATGAACACCCCGTGGTAAAAATCACTACCTCAAAAGGTGTTATGATTGCAGAACTCTATGAAGATAAAGCTCCCAACACAGTGGCTAACTTTGTGAGCTTAGTTGATGAAGGTTTTTACAAAGACATGTATTTTCACCGCGTTATAAAAGGCTTTATGGCTCAAGGTGGATGTCCTCATTCTCGTAAAGATGACAAGACTCGTAAAAGACCTGGTACTGGTGGTCCTGGATACTCCTTCAATAATGAAACTCACCCTCAGTTGCGCCATTCGCAAAAAGGGATTTTGTCCATGGCAAATTCAGGACCTCACACAAATGGTAGTCAGTTTTTTATTCTTTTTAAAGAATCGAGTTTTTTGAATGGCAGTTATAATGTTTTTGGTCGTGTGATTCAAGGTTTAGATGTTTTAGATAGAATTGAAGCCGTTGGTGCACCACGCGATGGTTTCCCACTAAAAGAGAAAGTGACTTTAACAATCACTTTGATTCAAAAGAACGATCACCCCTACAAAGTAAGAAAAAATTAAGGAATAGATTATGTCCAATCCTCGTGTAAAAATCATCACCGATAAGGGTACAATGATTGCAGAGCTTTTTGAAGATAAAGCTCCAAATACAGTAGCAAATATGATTGAATTAGCCGAATCGGGCTTTTACAAAGACCTTCGTTTTCACCGCATTTTAAAAGGCTTCATGGCTCAGGGCGGTTGCCCAAATACTAAGAAGGGTGTCGAAGCAGGTTCACCAGGTACTGGTGGTCCAGGTTATACTTTTGATAACGAACATCATCCAGAAGCTAAGCACGATGCTCGTGGTATTCTTTCTATGGCAAACGCAGGTCCAAATACTAATGGTAGTCAGTTCTTTGTCTGCTTTGGTGCGACGCCATTCTTAGATGGTGGTTACAGCGTTTTCGGTCAAGTAGTTGAAGGTCTCGAAGTCATTGATGCACTCGAAGCTGTTGGTTCTGCTCAAGATCCCATTCCTCCTTCAGAGAAAGTTTTCTTCTCAATTGAAGTGGAGTCCAAAGGTGATAAAGACTACAAAGTGAGTAAAAATTCCTAAATGGACCAAAGCAGTCTTGGAGCTCGAAAGTTACGAGAAGTTAAACAGGCAAAGTCAGGTGATTCATTAAAGAAACGTTTGATTTCTCAGTTTGTTAAATTGACCGGGATAAGCTCAAGAGGCCTGAAAAATGCTCTCGATCTTCAAGTCCGCAAATACAATTGGCGCTTTCCTAATCTACCCAAAGAGGCAGAGGGGATGCGCCTTTTGCATTTAAGTGATACTCACTTAGATGGTGTGCCTGGCTTACTTGAAAACTTATTGAAGAAGTTAGATGAACTCGAGTTTGACCTGGTGGTATGGACGGGTGATTTTCGCTATGATAAAGGTGTTTATGATGCGAAGTGTTTAGAGCCTACTTTTGATTTAGCAAAGTATTTATTAAAACGCAGTCGAGTTTTAGCAGTACCGGGTAATCATGATTGCAGCCAAACTCTAGAGAGTTTAGAGGCTTTGGGAATAGAAGTTTTGTTAAACTCTGGTTTTGAATATAGTCCTGGTTTTTTTATAGGTGGAGTCGATGATCCGCATTACTATAAGACAGATGACCTGGGCTTAGCTCTTTCTAAAAGAAAAGAGAATGACTTCACTCTCTTACTTGCGCATAGTCCTGAAATTATTGCCCAGGCATCACGAGAGAAAGTAGATTTTTATCTATGTGGTCACACCCATGGCGGTCAAGTATGTTTTCCTATTGTCGGCTTAGTTTATTGGGGTGCACGATGTGCGAGAAAACATGCGAGTGGAAAGTTTGAATATCAGCAAATGCAGGGCTACACTCATAGGGGGACGGGTTCATCAAACTCGCCAATTCGCTTTAACTGCCCACCCGAAGTGGTAATTCATCAATTAGGAGGATGAAATGAAAATTATTTTAAGTTTATGTATTTTGTTGTTGAGCGTTGCGAAGGCCGCGGAAATTGAATCGCTCTTCAAGAGTAAAGAAACTGTGAATGTATCGGCGTCACAATTTGTCGAAAAGCATGGTGATTTTCAGTGGGAAGGAGAAAATCAACGAGTAGCGATTTCAAAAAAATCAACTGTCGTAGGTTTTTCAGCCTATGAATCTTTGGCCTACTTCACTGCAACAGGCAAGTTAGTACGCTTAGATAGCTGGCTGTACAATAAAGGCGATCAAGAGAAGATGAGTGTAGATGCTTTTGAAAAAATGTATCTTGATGTCTTACAGAAATTGAGTGCCTACTTTGGTGTAAAGCCAAAAAGATTTGCAAAGGATGGGGCGACTCGTGGTTTGGCTTATAGCTTTATGATCGGCCAGAAACATGAAGTCAGATTGCTCGTGGGGTTTGATAAAAAGAAAAAAGAAGCGAATTACCTAAGTTTAGTTATGCGTAATTACGCAACAAGTGACCGGGTTAACTCTGAAGCAAAAACAAAAGCTTTTCTAGAAAAAACGGCAACGGGTGACGTGTATATAACAAAAATCCCAATGATTGATCAAGGCGATAAAGGTTATTGTGTTCCCGCAACTTTGACGAGGATTGGGCAACATTATGGCGTAGATGTGAGTATGCATGAACTCGCCATGGTAGCGCATTCAAGTAGTGATGGTGGAACGAGTCCCAGTAAGGCTATGGATGCAGTGAAAAAAGGTCGAATAGCTCTGAGTATTCGCGATATAAAAGTCAGTTTTTTCAGTAAAAGTAATCCCTATTTTTTAAGTCCTGGGGAGATCCGTTCAATGGCAAAAGAGATCACCGATAAAGATCGCAATATGGCAAAGTTTGAAAAAGAAATTATTAAACGTATTGACCGTGGACGTATGTTAGCGTGGTCGATGATGGTGGGTGCCTTTCCAGAGAAGGGTGTTCGCGAAGGGACTTGGGGCGGACATATGCGCATGATAGTTGGTTATAATGCCAAGACAAAAGAGGTTCTATATTCGGATTCTTGGGGACGAGGTCATGAAGTGAAACGTTGGCCTTTAAAATATGCTTATTTAGTAACAACACGGCTTTACGAGGTGGTTCCTCGCTAAAACTCCAGTAAAGATAGTAATAAATGCTTTCTTTCGAGCTAGAAAATATGGACTTCAAAATTAGCACAGTTAAATTTGACTAACATTTTATTTATTTGAGGAGTTTGTCTATGAAAAAGTTATTGCCCCTGTTTAGCTTAGCCGCTTTACTGTTTCAATCTTGTAGTTCACAATATAGTGAATGGGAAAAACCTTTGCCTGAAGGTGAAATTGTTCCTGGTGTGGAATTAACTCCTGACCCAATTGAACGTGCTAACCGAGTTAGTTTCTATGTAGATGATAAGCTCATGAACTACATAGTAGAGCCTGCATCAGATGGGTACCGTTATGTAGTACCTGAAGGTGGTCGTACAGGTATAAATAACTTTTTTGAAAATATTCTCTTTCCAAGAAATTTCATCAATAATTTACTCCAAGGAGATTGGGATGGATTAGGAAGAACAACAGATCGTTTTATTCTTAATACTACAATCGGTATTCTTGGTTTTCGTGATGTGGCAGCAGATAAGTATAACTTAAAAGCAGCTAAGCAAGATACCGGTAAAACATTTGCAAAATGGGGTTGGGAAAATAATTTCTATCTCTACATTCCTTTATTGGGACCTAGTTCAGATCGTGATCTAGTTGGTAGAGTGGGGGATTACTTTATGAACCCATTGGTATATAATGATAACACCAAGTTATTGAACTACTTTCTTCTTTTTAACAGAGCAACATTCTTTACAGATGCTTACCGTTCTCTTGTTGAAACTAATTATGATCCCTACGATATACGTCGTCTGATTTACTCAGTAACGCGTCGTTATAGCACGGATCCCTTAAGTTTTTCTAGCGAAGATACTCCTGCGACACAAACATTGAGAGCTGTATACTTACAACCACGTACACAAGATTTTGACGATTGGAAAGAAGAAGGTGAGCTTGTAGTTGAAAGTACGGGTGAAAAAATTGGCTATAATTACTGGCTTCAAGATAAGCCTGCGCCACTAATGTACGTCATCCCAGGTTTAGGTTCACACAGAAGTTCAGGTCAACCGATGTTCTTAGCAGAAATGGCCTACCTCAAGGGTTATAATGTAGTTACTTTTTCTAACTTAATGAATTTTGAGCCAGTGCTCAAATCAAAAGATGCAGTCTATCCGGGATATACTCCTAAAGATGTAGCTAATATTAAAAAATTCATGACGGCTATTGATGCTGATCTAGAGAAAAACTATCAAGGTCAATTTGGTGATAGATCAGTTATGGGCGTCTCTTTAGGTGCGTACTACTTACTTAACTTAGCAGGTAATGAATCTGAAGAAGACACTTTGAAATTCAATAAGTACATTGCTATTGATTCTCCGATTGATCTTATTTATGGTCTGAAGCAACTCGATAAATCTTACAACGCACCACTTGCTTTAGAGACACAAGAGGAGAGAGAAAAATTTGTTCTTGGAACATTAACAAAAGTAGCAGCAATTCTTGCTAACGGTGAGAAAATCCAACACAATCAAGATATGCCATTCACGGATGCAGAAGCTAATTATCTCATTGGCCTAAGTTTCCGTAAGACACTTCGCGATATGCTCTTTATTAGTGCTTACCAAGAAGAAATCATGGCGAATAATGAGTTCACTCCTAAAAATGGTTTGTACGATACCTTGAGTCAGTACTCATGGGAAGATTACTACACACACTTTGTGATGCCCACGCTTCAAGAAACTGGTCTCACAGAAGAGCAGGTGGCTAAAGAAGTTAGTCTCAAGTCTCTTACCGAAAAACTCAAATCTAATGATCGTGTTTATGTATTCACCAACCAAAATGACTTCTTGAATGAAGAAGGCAGTGTGGAATGGATTAAATCTACTTTCGGCGATCGTGCGACTGTTTTCGAAGAAGGTGGCCATTTAGGTAACCTCATCACTGATAAAGTAAGATCAGAAATTGTGGAAGTTCTAGAAAAATAATTTTTTCCTTCAGATTTCGAAAAAAGCCCTTCCGAGGGCTTTTTTTGTGTCTATTTATAAAGCTCTTTAAAAGAGCTTTAAGAAATTATTGCTAATTAGTTTTGTAGGAGCTTTATTGTTATTAGGGTCATAACTATAGGGTTACTTCATGGGTATATTACAAAAAACAGGCGAATCAATTGCCGGCTATTTAGCTCAAGAAAGACGAGGCGGTAAACACATTGCTACTTGCGACCCCAAGCTTTTAGCGGAGACTTTAAAGCCTGGAGATGTCCTATTAGTTGAAGGAAGTAGCCGTTTTAGTTCGGCCATTAAATACATCACGCAATCCACATGGTCACATTCAGCGATATACGTTGGTGATTGTGGTTTAGAAGCTGAGGGTGAGGAAAAGGCTGTTCTTATAGAAGCAGACGTAATAGAAGGGGTTAGAGCAGTACCCATAAGTCAGTACACATCATTTCATACGCGTATTTGTCGCCCCGTTGGCATTACGCCAGATGAATTAGTGGATCTAAAACAATTTCTCATTGATCGTTTGGGCTATCAATATGATTTGAAGAATATCTTTGATTTGGCACGCTATTTTTTACACCCACCTCCCGTACCAACAAAATGGCGTCGGCAATTATTAGCTTTAGGAAGTGGTGATCCAACGCGTGCCATATGTTCATCGCTGATTGCCATGGCTTTTCAGTCGGTTAAATATCCAATTTTACCTGAGCGTTTAAAAGCTTGTGAGGATGAGGAATCAGAAGAAGATTGCAGTGAATTGTATAACATTCGGCACCACAGCTTGTTTGCTCCGCGGGACTTTGACGTATCACCTTATTTTGAGATAGTTAAGCCCACGATCTACCAAGACTTTGATCCGCATGAATTACTATGGGCAACGGATGAGCAACTACGCAAAATGGAATTGCGTTTTTAGGATGTTATAGTTTGATCAAAAGCTTGAATTTTTTTAACTCTAAATGTTGCGCTATCTCATTTTTAAGGCGCTTGTTAACCCTATGCCGTTTGAGAGAGTTAATGATTTTTTCTTTGACTTGATCGAAAGGAAGTTGGTAGCTTTCTATTTTCTCAATAGGTAAGCAGAGGATCGAATCGGTGCTGGTCTCGACTAATTGAAGTTGATGTAGCTTGGCATTTAATAGCGGGTAAAACTTAGATTTCTGAGAGATTTCAGTACTGATGAATTGATCTTTCAAAGTGCTATGAGGATACTTTTTTTGCTGTAAAATTTTCTCAGTGCTCAAGCCTTGTGCCAGTAGGGAGTTAAATGATTGGATCTCTAAAGAAGAAATAGGATTCTCCAATTTATATGCCTTAAATTTGATGCCCGCACTTTGAATGAATTTTTTTGTATTCTCGTGATAATAGAGCATGGCTTCTGCCTCACCAATTAGCTGCTCTTGGAATAGTTTTTTACGATAATTTTGCACGCTTTGCTTTTCGTATATTAAGCGAATTATTTCTTCTTTACTGAGTTTAAGTAGGCTTAATTCCTCAATAAGCTTAGATGGGCTCAGGCGACTCGAATAAGAGTCGTAGAATTTGCGAGCTTCATCTAAATTGGCTGCACACCCCGCATTACGACTTATTTCGTATAAGGCTTTGAAGGCAAAGTATTGCTCGAGTGATGAACGCGTGAAGTTCTTTACAGTGATTGCATCACTTGGCGCACCAGAGTAATAAAGCAGGTATTGCTTTAGAATATTAAGGCTTTGTTTCTTAGAGTATTTCTCTCCATCATATTCAAGGCAAACTTCAGGGAGTAAAGAGCTGTTTAAGTCACTAAGTTTAATGTTTTTTACTTGAGCAAATGTTTGCGTTGTAAAGAATATAAAACTACTTAGAAAAATAGATTTTAAGGCAACCTGCATATAAGCTTAAACAAATTGAGGGATTTCAGGCTCTGGGATCAGGTCTAATAACTTACGAACTAAGTCGTCTTCACTAATCCTTGAGGCTTGTGCTTTAAAACTAGGTGAAATTCTATGGCGTAAAACGGGGATGGCACATTTTTTGATATCTTCACAGCTTGTGAAGCTACGTCCTTCCATGGCGGCAAAGGCTTTTGCACCACGAATTAAGTATTGCCCTGCACGTGGACCTGCACCATATTCGATGAGTTCATTCAATTCCTCAGGGCAATCTTTTGTACCTGGCCTAGTTGCTCTTGTTAGTGCGGTAACATAAGAGATGACCAAGGGTGAAGTCTCGATTCGCTCAATGGCTTTGCGGAAACGAATGATATCACTGGCCTGGAAAATTTGCTTGAGGTGATAGGAGTTCGGAGAACATGTTCTTCTGAGGATTTCCTCTTCTTCCGTTGGCGTTGGATAATCAATGTTAATATTGAACATGAAACGGTCGAGTTGAGCTTCGGGTAAAATATAGGTTCCTTCTTGTTCGACAGGGTTTCTTGTCGCCATAACAATGAAGGGAGCGGGGAGCTCCATAGTATGTTCACCAACCGTGACTTGCTTTTCTTGCATAGCTTCGAGTAAAGCAGCCTGCGTCTTTGGAGGCGTACGGTTTATTTCGTCCGCTAGGAGCAGTTGAGTGAAAATAGGTCCTTTAACAAATTTAAAGGAACGTTTACCATGTTCATCTTCATCCAAAATAGTAGTGCCAGTAATGTCACTAGGCATCAGGTCTGGAGTAAATTGAATGCGTTTGAAGTCAAGGTTTAAGACTTTTGAAATGGAGTTCACAGTAATCGTTTTTGCTAAGCCAGGAACACCAGTGAGCAGGCAGTGACCGCCGCCAAAAATACCAGCTAAGATTTGTGAAACGACATCGTCCTGCCCCACAATTAACTTTTTTATTTCACTGCGTAAAATGGGGATGCGGTTGGAGAAGTCGGTGAGGGTATTTTTGATATCAGAACCACTTATAAAACGAATGAGGATATCGCCAATTAAAAAACTATCTTGATCTTCAATTTTAATTTGCTTATGTTTTTCGCCATTGACTTTGATGCCATTAGTACTATCACAGTCCGAGAGGCTGAGCTCATTATTTCGTAAGTCTAAAGAAGCATGTATTTTAGAGATCGAGGGGTGTGGAATACAAATGTCAGTACTGCTATCGCGACCAATGAATTGAATTCCTTCATTTAGTGCTACGGTTAGGCCAGGCTCAGGACCTTCAATTATTAGTAAATGGGCGCTCATTAATTCTCCACGGAACTTTGCTTCATAAGTGATTCACGTACTTTGACGCTCCGTAGGATAAATTCCAGTAATTTCCTATCCTTTGGATCTTTCACTTGTTCATTAAATACTGGAAAGAGCTCGTCAAGATTATATTTGTGGCAGTACAACGCCATGTTGAGGCTTTTCCTTTTACTATCTTTAATACCAGAAACAAAGTAGTCTGCTAACTGCAGTTCATTGAAAAAGGTGTAGGAAGTTTGGGAGCCATCATCGAGGTCGAAACCGTAGGGATTTATTTTTTTGACTGTTTTATATTGAGGGAAATACCTTGCTAAAAATGCGGTGGCACTTGTTAAGTTTTGTTGTTTGATACAGTCATAAAACAATTGATATTCAGCTTTAGAATAAATTTGCTCACACCTTAATAGTTGGCGCAAGTCGGCATTCTCAGTTTTGTCTTCCTGTACTTTAGCTAAATCATGTATAGCTTTTAAAGTTTTTAACGGCTTAATTAAACGGTTTTTATATTCTGATTTTATGTCTCTTAAGGCAGGGAGATCACGTTCTTTTAATATTTTTTCTTTGGCTGCTTTTTGTTTGAGTTGACCTTTTTTAAAGGTGACAGAAGCTAAGAAGTTTTTGAATTCGCGTTTTTTATTATGTTCGGGGAAGTGCTCATTGAGGTTGTTGACAATCTTTTCTGCACGGTCGTACTCATGATTTTCTAAAGCATCTTCGTATTGCCTGTATGCTTTTGAAAAAATCTCACTTAAATTATTTTCTAGTTCAAAAGTGAAGCTTTGAAAATCGGCGTCTTTTTGATAGAAGGAACGAGAAAGTTGTTGACGTCGTTTTGCCCTTTCCGCAAAGCCGAGTTCGGCTAAATTTACAATCGCTTGTTGTTCATTTTTCAAGGCACTTTCATCGTAATTCCTAGGAGCATTTTTTTGCGTAGTAGTAGATTTTTGAGGCTGAAGGTTGATGGGGTCATAAATCTCGCCGAGCCAAGCTGAGTTTAAAAATTTATCTTTGAAAATAAAGGCAATGATAAATAAACTCACAAAAATGGAGAGGCTAATTTTAATGATTTTGCGGCGTTTTATGGTGCGTAAATATTCCGCTTGAATACTTGATAGAGTGAGATCGCAATTGATGGGGTCAGTCTGAATAGCTTTAAATAACTTTTGCATCTGCAGTGAGAGTGGATGCAATGCTTTGTATTCTACGGGTTTAGCTTTACCACAGACAAGAAAGAGAAAAAGGCGGTTGCGAAAAAAGAAAAATTGTTCACTTGGGCTTAGTTTCATTGAGGGGCAAAGATCAAGTAAATCGGCATCATTTTGACTTATGATTAGCTGATGGACGGGACTAGCACCAGGTGTGCGAAGTTTAATAGAAAGTTCATGTGAGTGTTTAATGACCCTTAAGGCAGGGATCAATGGCGTTAGTGAACTTTCTTTTTCTAATTCACTCTGAGTATTCTCGAGTGCTGAAAAAAGGGCCTCAAAATCTTTGGGATTATGTTCGTGTTGTGAGAAACCAAATTGCGGTACAAGAGCTTGGCTATCTAGCTGTCGGTAGCAAACGATGGAATACTTATCGTGTTTTGCGTAGGCCGCATGAGCTAAGGTGAAAGAGCTTTTAAAATGATGTTCTTGATTAAATTTTTTATCAAAACGATCAAGCATGTCACCATTGATTTCATTGCGAAGGTAGAGTTGGAGCTCAAGATTAACCCCATCTAAGTTTTTCACTAAAGCGACTAAATGATATTCACCCTCATCTAATATTTTTAAGAGCTGAAATTTATGGTGCTCTAAAATATATAAATGAGGGCTGTCGGGCATAGTGGGTCCTAGTTCTTAAGGGTAAAGGCGAACTTCATTCCATTCTTGTGAATTCTCTGGAGTGAAAACTTGACGTTCATGAAGACGGAAATCACGTTTTTGCCAAAACTCTATTTTGCTTGGAGTAATGCGAAATCCTGACCAGAAATCAGGGCGTGGAACTTTCGAGGTCGCAAACTTTAGGCCGTATTTAGCAATGCGTTTTTCAAAGTCCATTTTATTTTCAATTTCACTCGATTGTTTACTGGCCCAAGCACCAATTTGACTCTGCTTAGGCCGCGTCGCAAAATAAGCATCGGCCTCTTCGTCGCTAACTTGAGTAGCATGACCCTCAATGCGAATTTGTTTAGAAATATTATGCCACATGAAGTTTAGGCATACTTGTGGATTTGCTTGGATTTCTTGTGCTTTGCGACTTGTGAGATTGGTATAAAATACGAAGCCTTTTTCATCAAAGGCTTTGAGTAAAACAACTCGAGAAGAGGGGAAGCCTTGCGCGTTGACTGTGGAGAGTGTCATGGCGGTAGGCTCGGGATGACCTTTTTGTCTTGTGGTCTCTAAATCGTTGTTGAAACGAGTAATGATTTCGCTAATGGGGACTGACATGGATTTACCTTAAAAATTATACGATTGATATGACAAAGCTATGCTTCTTTTTGCCAGCTAGCAAATTCTTTAGCATGATAGCTAAGAATTATATCAGCACCCGCACGTTTGAATGACATCAGAGTTTCGCAAACAGTACTGCGATAATCTAACCAGCCCTTTTCAGCAGCAGCTTGTAGCATGGCGTATTCACCTGAAACATTGTAGACAGCAATCGGTAATTGAGAGTTTTGTGCTAGAGTTTGGACCACATCTAGATAAGCGAGACCAGGTTTAACCATGATCATATCAGCGCCTTCCGCAGTGTCTAATTCAGCTTCACGAAGGGCTTCGCGAGTATTTGCCGGATTCATCTGGTAAGTTTTCTTATCTCCAGCTTTTGGAGCAGAATCAAGGGCATCGCGGAAGGGGCCGTAAAAGGCTGAGGCATATTTGGCGGTGTAGGCAAGAATGCCCACATTAGAGTAGCCTGCTTGGTCCAAGGCTTCGCGGATCACACTGACTCGACCATCCATCATGTCGGAGGGAGCAATAATATCAGCGCCAGCTTGTGCTTGTGCGACGGCCATTTTTGCGAGAATGGGCAGGGTTTTATCGTTAATGATTTCGGAGTTTTCTACAAAACCATCGTGGCCATCTGAGCTATAAGGATCCATAGCAACGTCGCAAATGGTGAGCATGTCTGGGCAAGTACTTTTGACGGTTTTAATAGCGCGTTGAAATAAGCCTTCAGGATTGAGTGATTCTGTGGCAATTGAATCCTTCAAGGAATCGTCAATAGCAGGAAACAGAGCTACAGCTTTGATGCCTAAATCCCATAATTCAGAGACTTCTTGAGCAAGAGTATCTAGTGAGAAGCGGTAAATGTTTGGCATTGAAGGGACTTCAATTTTGTGGCCTTCACCTTCGATGACAAAAAGAGGCATGATGAGGTCGTTGACCGATACGTGATTTTCTTGAACGAGGCTTCTCATGGAAGCGTTAATGCGATTTCTACGTGGGCGTATGGGGATATTGTAAGACATGAGTTTAATCCTAAAATTATTCGACGGGTCGCAGAGTTACCCCTGCTTCATTTAAGAGTTGTGAAGAAGTTGAGTCAATGCTATAGCGTTGGTGAAAAATGACTTCTTTAATACCTGCGTTGATAATCATTTTAGCGCAGAGTAAGCAGGGGGAGTAAGTGGTGTAAATAGAGGCATCGTTAATGGAAATGCCGTGACATGCAGCCTGAACTATGGAGTTCTCTTCGGCATGACAACATAAGCATTCATCAAGACCGTGGCCAGAGGCGACATCGGAATTACAGCGCGGGCAGCCTCCATCATCGCAGTTTTTAACACCGCGAGGCGTTCCGTTATAACCTGTGGAAATAACGCGCTTGTCTTTCACGATAACGGCGGCTACATGTCGACGCGAACAGCTACTGCGTTCAGCTGCCACGTGGGCTATATTCATAAAGTATTGATCCCAAGAAGGGCGATCTTTTTTGGTCATTTAACTACCTTTAAGTTTTTGCGGTCACAAAAATAATGCTCTTAATCTGACCAGGAAATCTTTGTTGTAAACGCATTAGGAGCTCACGGGAATAATAGCTTCTGAGCGAATAGGTGTAAGTTGAGTTATCGCCTTCAATAATCATGGCTCCATCTGGACGGAGGAATTTAGGGCGAGAGTGTTCTACTAGTGGGCCGGTAACATATTGGTCCCATTCTTCCTGAAGTATGCGGGCGGGATTGTGGAGTTTCTTTTCAATTTTGTTAACAATTGAATTGAGTGAGCCTTGTATCGGGGCTGAGTTATTGCGGATGAGGTGCGAAGCTTCAGCAGGTCCAAAGTTCGAGCCGAAGAAGTCGATGAGCGATTGTTCGCGCTGACGTTCTTTCCAGCCTAATTTACGCATTTCTCCCGTGCGCCAATTATGTTCTTCTTTAAGCTCGTTACCCATGAATGTGACTTCTATTTAAGTATATCAAAATTTATCAATTAAATTAGCATTTGTCCTCAAAGAATACAGCACGATTAAGATTAAACTTTATGGCTGATAGAAAAAGAGTAGGCTGGATTGTCTTCTGGGATGAATTCGAGGTGAGATTTAATGAAATCAAGTTGGGCCTCAGCTTTATGAGAAACATAGAGGATGGTCATGTCAGTTTCCTTAGCAAGGAAGGCAACGGTATTCATTAAAGCAGTACGATTCCTCTTGTCTAAGCCCTGGCATGGTTCGTCTAAAATAAGGATGTTGGGAGATTTCACCATTGCTCGAGCTAAAAGGACACTTCGTCTTTCACCATAGGATAGCTTCTCAAATGAAATGGATTCTAATTGACTGAGTCCTAAAGTTTTTAACCAGTCGCGGGCAATTTGAATATGGCTCGCATCCGCTTCGCGATAGAGACCTATGGAATCAAAAAAACCAGACACAACCACGTCGAGAGCAAAAATATTCTGATGGTATTCTAATTGTAATTCGGTCGTGACGATGCCGATTCTTTTTTTGATATCCCAAATGGATTCTCCACTGCCTCGTTTACGACCAAATAAATAAAAGTCTTTGCCATAGCCCTGCGGATTGTCTGCGGAAATTAGAGATAGAAGAGTTGTCTTACCCGCACCATTGGGGCCAGAAATACACCAATGTTCACCAGCTTTTACAGACCAAGTAAGTTGATCGATGACAACTTTCTCACCATATTTCACCGACAGATCTCTCATGCGAATAATTTCACTGCCTTTTTCAATGATTTCGGGGCAAGAATAAGAAGCCGGGAGTTGTTGAGGAATAGGGGGAGGTTCTTTAAAGAGGCGTTCAAATTCTCGAGAGTTTTGAACTCGAGATCGCGGTCCAGATTGGATGACTTTGCATTGATCCAAGCATAATAAGTGCGTAGAGCTTTCGGGAATTTGTTCACTATCTTGAACACAATTAATGATTTGGATAGATTGAGAGAGCTCTTCAATGATTTGGCTGATTTGTGCTTTGGACTGTTTATCTAGGCCTTCATAGATTCCATCGAGGATAAGTACTTGCGGATCTCGCACTAAAGCACGTAAAATATGCGCCTTTCGCATTTCCCCATTGGAGATAAATTTAATTCCCGTATCGAGAAATTTTTGCAGATTAAACTGAAGAATTAAGTGTTCGGCGATGGTGTAGCCACCTTCACAAATGAATTCTTTAACTGAGCGACCTTTATCAAAACCACCCTCGATGAACTCGGAGTCATCATTCCAAGCTTCGTAATCTAAGCTTTCTTGAACTGTGGAGAAAGAAACTTCCTGTATTTTTTTCGGATCAAGTAAAAATTGAACTCCTAGGCTTTTGTACCTTTGACTGAGGAGGCCGGCAAGCAATGATTTACCGGCTCCATTGGGGCCAATAAAAGTCCAGTTTTCATGGGTCTTTAATTCCCATGAAAAGTTTTCAAGAAGTTTCTGTTGTTTGAGCTGAAGTTCTGCGTTTTCTAATTTTATTAAACAGCTTTTAATATTTGTCATGGTTGTCTTTAAACAGTTGGGCCAATTTAGCCGCTTCTTCCCTATAGTGTTGGACATTATCCCAAGCTAATTCAGGGTGAATAACTTCATTTGGAATGCCTTCAATTGCATTAGGGATTTCGAGACCAAATGATTGATCGGTAAAATAACCATGCTTTTCAATTGAGCCATCCAAAATGGAATCAATTATTTTTCTAGTTAGCGGTAGACTGATTCGTTCTCCCACACCATAGGGGCCACCAATCCATCCCGTGTTCACTAAGTAAACGCGAGAATTGTGAAGATCAAGCTTTTCTCCCAAGAGCTCCGCATAACGACGTGGATGTAAGGTGAGAAAGGGGCCACCAAAACAGGGAGAGAAATCGGGTTTTGGTTCGTTGATACCTAACTCCGTTCCAGCAACTTTTGCGGTGTAACCGGATATGAAATATTCCATAGCTTGTTCACGATTTAAACGTGAGATAGGCGGAACCACGCCGAAAGCATCACAACAAAGGTAGATAATGACTTCAGGATGATTTCCTCGACTTACTGGGCGGACACGGTTTTCGATATGCTCAATAGGGTAAGAAACGCGTGTATTTTTGGTTTTTGAATCATCATCAAAGTCGACACTATTATCTTTCTTTAGAACAACATTTTCAAGAAGTGCGTTTTCTCGAATAGCAGCGTAGATATCGGGTTCGAACTCCGGGTTTAAGCGAATAGCCTTTGCGTAGCATCCACCCTCGAAGTTAAAGATGCCTTCGTCATCCCAGCCATGTTCATCATCGCCAATAAGTTGCCGTTTGGGGTCTGTGGATAAGGTGGTTTTTCCTGTGCCAGAGAGTCCAAAAAATAGTGCTGTGTGGCCTTCTTTATCCATGTTGGCAGAGCAATGCATAGAGAGAACGCCTTTTTTAGGGAGGAGGTAATGCATAACAGAGAAAATCCCTTTTTTCATCTCTCCGCCATACCAAGTTCCGCCAATGATGGCCATTTTTTCTTTTAAATTAAAAATGACAAAGACAGGTGAGTTCAAACCTAAATCCTGATAATCTTCTGCGGTGATTTTACAGGCATTGATAATCGTGAATTCTGGGTCGAACTTATCGAGCTCTTCCTCGCTGGGACGAATGAACATGTTCTTACAGAAGTGAGCTTGCCAAGCAATTTCAGAAATAATTCTAACTTGTAGTCTATTACTGTTGTCAACGGCGCCTGCATAACAATCACTAAGATAGATATCTTTCCCTTCGTAATGAGCGAGAGCCCGTTCTTTGAGTGTTTCCCAAGTAGATAATGAAACCTCTTGGTTTACTGGACCCACCCATAAATCATCTGTTGGAGTAAAAAATTTATCTTTGGGTGAACGTCCGGTGAATTTTCCCGTATCAACTGTGTAGGCACCTAAACTAGTGACTTGTCCTTCAGAATTGTTGATTTCATGCTCTCTAATTTCTTCATAAGAGAGGTTTCGGTAGATATTTTTTGGGTTGAAACCCAATTCGTTTTTCATGTCTGACTCCTTGATTCTAGGGCTACTCAAACTTATGATTTCATACATGAGAAAACAAGGATATTATTTGCCTATGGAACAAAAAGTTTACTTTTTACTACTCGTGAGAATATCATTTGGATATGCAAAAAAAATAAGAGCTTAAATTTTGAAAAAATTCTTTACATCTTTATGAATGGCAGTGTGTATGCTAAAGGTTGTAGCAAAGCTTACTATGTCAAAAAGTAGTATTTTATTTACTCTATAAAAAAGGGCTTAATCATTTTGATTCAGCCCTTTTTTTGTCTAAGTAATTTATTTACTTGATGAGTTCGCGGGTAAAATCGAGGGATTTTTTAGCGAGCTCAAGCTTATCACCAAAGAGAGGGCGCCAACGATTAGCCCCTTCACGTAAACCTTCTACGTCATCGGCAAAGGCTTCAATTACAATATTGCCATTATAATTCTGTAGACTTTTGACTGCCTTACGAGTAGCTTCCCAATCAACTAAACCTTCACCAAGAATACCACGGTGACTTTCTGAAAAGTGTAGGTGATTGAAATAAGTACCACTTTCTTCAAAAGCGCCTTGGATAGAATATTCTTCGATGTGCGCGTGATGCGTATCATAGAGGATGCCAATGTTAGGTTCGTCAACTAATTTACAGTAGTCCATAGAATCCTTGGAGCAGTTGAGCAAAATAATCTCGAAGCGATTGAGGAACTCTACACCAATATGAATACCTTTTGGCGCTGCATATTGGCAAGCTTCTTTTAGTAATGCGGCGGAACGTTTGAACGATTCTTCAATAGAATCCTCTAATTCGAATTGCTTATGAGCTGCGTAAACGGGGCCAATAAGAGTTTTTGCACCAAGAATTTCCGCTTTATCAATATTATCTTTAAGTTTAGCGAGGCCCTTGGCACGTACTTCTAGGTCACTCGACATGGGATCTTCATCGGGAGCCACAAAAGTTGACGCTGAAGCCATGAGTCCAAGGCGATCAAGCTCAGATTTCATTTTGCGATAATGATCATAGTCGCCGTCCATGACGGGGATTTCGACGCCATCATAGCCCATATTTTTGAGTTCTTCAAAGAGGTAGAATTGGTCTTCGCTGACAAAGGTGGTCCAGAGAAGGAAGTTTAGTGAGACTTTCATGAGAGTCCTTGTTTAGTTAAGTTTGTCAATAATGATAACACTAGAGTATTAGCTGATTAGTCAAAATCTTTTGCTAAAGTAAGTGATTTTTTTCTATATACGCAAAAAAACCGGCCCTTGGGCCGGTTCGCAACAAGTTTATAAAACTATTTTGCTAAATAATTAACCGCGTCTTTGAGAAGGCCTTGGAACTCAGGCTGATTCCACTCACCGATATCGTGACCGAGAGAAAGACCAATAACTTTGCTTTTACCCTGTGGAACTTCCCACATAACTATAGCCTTGTCAGTAACATCTTTTTTGGTTTTCTTGTGTTTGTAAGTTTGAACTCCATTTAGAAGAGGCTTTACATCTTTAGTTACATAAAAGTTATTGTAAAGTTCGGCGCTAGTTGTCGTGTATCCCTCTGCCTTAAGAGATTTAGTCGCATCGTGATCACAGCATTTTTCTACTTTAATAGGAGCTTTAGGGCCATGCTTAGTAGAAGCTACGCCAGTGAAATCACCCCAAATTGGAAATTCTTTACCAGGGTGAGCTTTTTCCCATTTCTCTTTGAGACCATTTTTAATAGTCGCTTTGCCTTGTTCTTTGCCTTTGAAAGTTGCCCAAAAACTATGCATTGAACAGTGAATAACCATAGCTGGCACGCCTTTTTCTTTAGTTTGAGCAATGACGTTGGCGGCAGCTTCTAAGTCTTCTGATTTTGCGAAACAGAAGTTGTAAACCACTGCATCATAACCTTCAGTGAGCTTAGGGTCGCGAAGTTTAAGGATTTGTGGATCGTGATCACCTGTTGAAACCGAAAGTTCCCATCCAGCTTCTTTGGCAACTTTGATGAAGACTTCTTTTTGAGGGGCATATTTATGCCACCTGCCAGGCTCATGTGTGAAATAAAGGATTTTTTTTGCTTCCGCTAAGCTTGATACACTCATGAGAGCTAAAGTTAGAAGGATAAGTTTTTTCATGGTTTCTCCAATTAGTTTTAATAAAAATGTGTTTATCATTTACTACTTGGAAACAAAACAACCTCAACAGAGTTTAATGACAATTTTTTAAAAAACTTAAATAACTCCATAGGCAAGCATGGTGTCAGCTATTTTTGAGAAAGCCGCCACGTTAGCACCTTTGACGTAATCAATATAATCCCCATCATTGCCATACTTCACACATTTGCGATGAATATTTTGCATAATTCCTAGTAAACGTTGATCCACTTCTTCAGCACTCCAATGGATACGCATCGAGTTTTGTGTCATCTCTAAACCAGAAACAGCCACCCCGCCTGCATTGGCGGCTTTGCCGGGGACAAAAGTGACTTTAGCTGCCTGAAGGAGGTCAATAGCCTCTTTAGTTGAAGGCATGTTAGCACCCTCACAGACGGCACGGCAAGAATTGCTAATAAGTGCTTTGGCATCATCGGCCTCAATCTCATTTTGTGTCGCACATGGGAAAGCCAAATTAGCAGGGATTGCCCAAGGACGTTTCCCCTCTAAGTATTCCGCGGAGGGGAATTGTTTTGCGTATTCCACAATTCGACCCCGGCGAGAATTTTTGAGTTCTTTGATCCACATCAACTTGTCTTCATTAATACCATCAGGGTCATAGATTGTGCCCCCTGAATCTGACATAGTTAAAACTCTGGCTCCAAGTTGAATGAGTTTTTCTGCACAAAATTGAGCCACGTTACCAGATCCGGAGACAAGACAAGATTTATTTTCCAAGTCATCACCTTCATGAGAAAGAGCTTCACGCATCATATAAACACAGCCATAACCCGTTGCTTCTGGGCGCATAAGCGAACCGCCGTAATCAAAGCCTTTGCCAGTGATAGCACCCGTGTGGCGATTGTTCAATCGTTTAAATTGTCCGTATAAATAGCCGATTTCACGTGCTCCTACGCCGATGTCACCTGCAGGGATATCAATATCTGCCCCAATATGTCGGGTTAGCTCAGTCATGAATGATTGGCAAAAGCGCATAACTTCACGATCTGATTTACCTTTGGGATTGAAGTTGGCACCACCTTTACCTCCACCTAGAGGCAGAGTGGTGAGACTATTTTTAAAAATTTGCTCAAATCCCAGAAACTTGAGGATACTCAAACTTACCGAAGGGTGAAAGCGTAAGCCACCTTTATATGGCCCGATACAGTTGCTGAATTGAACTCTGTAACCACGATTAACGCGTAAATTGCCTAAATCATCTTCCCAACAGACTCTAAAAATAATGATTCGATCGGGTTCAGTGAGTCGTTCTAAGATGCGTGCTTTGTAATATTTTTCATGATCAAGGATGAAAGGCATGAGGCTCATGGCAACTTCTTCAACAGCCTGATGGAACTCTGCTTCGCCAGGGTTGCGTTTGCGCAGGCCTGACATGAAGTGCTTGAGTTCTGTACTGGCATTATTCATCTGGGCTCTCCTGATTTTTACGATTTATGCAAATATATGTTACGGAAAGTGTAAACCCAATTTTTGGAGGATGAGATCGGTGAATAAGATGGATTTAAATCATGCTGTAAAGAGATGTTGATAAACGAAAAACTCCCCGCCACTTGCGTGACGAGGAGCTCGAGGACAATCTACTATGATTTAATTAGAAGCTTGAGCCTTAGATAAGATATAAGCTTTCTTTTCTTCGATGGATTTACCTTCCATTTCCTGACGGAAAGCTTCATGCTTTTTACGCATTTCATCTTTGAAAGCTTGACGTTCTTCTTCTGGGAGATTTTTCATTTGCTCTCTCATGGATTCTTTTTTAGCTTCGAAGGCTTTCTTCACCATTGTACGCTCTTCTTCAGTCATACTTTCCATGACGTGCTTGCGCTCTTTGTGACGATCTTTCATTTTAGCTTTAAATTCTTCGCGTTCAGATTCTGACATGCTTTCCCATTTTTCTTTCATGGGGCCATGTTGCATTTTTCTGGCTTCGTGTTTTTCACGCATTTCTTTTTTAAAAGCCTCACGCTCTGATTCTGACATGTCTTTCATTTTTTCTTTCATGGCTTCGCGATCTGGGCCATGGCCACCGCGTTTTCCACGTTCGCCTCCTTTGCCTTTCTTGCAGTTTTCGCATTTACCCTTTTTTTCTTTGCCTTCTTGGTCAGCTTTACCGTTCGCATCGAAAGCTGAAGAAGAAAGGATGAAGCCCATGCTGATCATTATTGTTAGGAATTTTTTCATTTTGTGTCTCCGTTATTTTAAATAAGTTTTTGTGGTGCTTAACTACTAATTCGGGAGTTTTTAATACTTTCTTTCACGGAGAAGTGAAAAAACTAAAAAATAATTGTTTATATTTAACTGGAACTGAACTGATTTAAATAAACGAGAAAGATTAATAGGTGTATTGTCTAGTAATGAGAGTAGTTAATTAGGATGTTTTATGAGCCAAGAAAGAGTTAACAAGAGTCAAGTCATATCGATGCAAGAGATGAGCCGCCGCCACTTTATGAAGTTGGGTATGGCGGGTATAGGAGCCGTGAGTTTAGAAGTTTCTGGGAAGGAAGAAACTCCTAAAGGTTTTACCGATTTTGAAGAGTTGCCTGCGCGTCAGGCCTCGGGTTTGCGTTTAGCGCAAGGTTTTGTTTACAAGAACTTATGTGCCTTTGGAGATCCCTTAAAAGCTGGTCTCGAAGATTACGATCCAAAAAAATTAAGTGCACAAGAACAGCAGAACCGTTTTGGTGGGGCTTGTGATTTTATCCACGTTTTTGAAGAAGATGATCAGAATGCTATCATTTGTATTAATAATGAATTTCCTGAACAGGGTCAGTACCCAGATAAAAGTGAACGAAAAAAAGCAGCCTATCATTCTGTGGGTGTTTCGATTGCGGCTGTGAAACGTGATGCTGCTGGTGATTGGCAGGTCAATACCTCTTCACCCTACAATCGTCGTATCACTCCCGATACTAAAGCTGTGATTACTGGACCAGCAGCTGGTCATGAGAGAATGAAATCAAAGGCGAGTCCTGATGGCATCGTTTCTGCAGGAACTTTTGGTAATTGTGCCGGGGGTTATACGCCTTGGGGGACTTACTTAACTGCTGAAGAAAATGTACAAGGCTATTTTTCAGGTCAGATTAACGGTCATAAAGAAGAAGAGAATTTTAAACGTTTTGGCATGAAGAACAAGGGCAATTTTTTTGCAACTATTGACTCGCGTTTTGATTTAGATAGTGACTCTCAGTCGGCCTTACATTTTGGTTTAGTCGTTGAGATAGATCCTAAAAAACCAAATGAGCCGATGAAAAAACACTCCATGCTGGGTCGTTGTCGCCACGAATGTGCCAAAGTCCGAGTTCGCAATGATGGCCATGTGGAAGTGTACACGAGTGATGATCAAGGTTTTGAGTACATTTATAAATTTGTTTCTGAAAAGAAGTATAAGGAAGGCGATCGCAAATATAATAAAAGCTTACTTGAGAACGGTGTTTTACACGTTGCGAAGTTCGCAGAGAATGGCAGTATGCAATGGCTTCCCATGCTTTATGGTCAAGGTCCTTTAAATGAAAAAAATGGCTTCCAATCGCAAGCAGATGTTCAAATTGATTCGAGAAAAGCAGCCGATTTATTGGAAGCCACTCCAATGGACCGCCCAGAAGATATAGATATTCACCCCGAAACGGGCAATGTATTCTTTTTTATGACGGGAAATCGAGGCCGTAGTTCTGAAAAGCTAAATGCGGCTAATAAGGTGGAAGGAGGTGCGGGCCACATTATTGAATTGAATGATCAGGGGAAAGAAGGCAAATGGAACTTTTTTGTGGTTTGTGGAAAATTTAGTGGAGATCCTAGTAATTCGACATTCTCTAAGTCTACGACTCTGCAAGGTTGCTTCGTCTATCCAGATAATGGCGCCTTTGATCAAAATGGGGAATTGTGGGTCTGCTCTGATGGTTATAGTTTTCCAGGTTTTACAGATGGCTTATGGCATTGTCAAAAGTCCGAAGGTGGAGCGGTATCTAAACGTTTTGCTACTCCCCCTAAAGCGGCTGAATTTACGGGTCCATACTTCATGAAAAATGCTAAGGAACTTTTTATCTCTGTTCAGCATCCCGCGACAAATCCATCGGGAAGTTTTCCAGATTTTAATCACTTACCGGCGCGAAGTGCAGTGGTGGTAATAAAAAGAGGCTAAGTACTTGCCTCTATACTCAATGAGTGCGAGGCGTGCAAATTTCAAAGGCCTCTTGAAGACCTAGAAGTGGATCTTTTGTGGGGATGAATTCATGGGTAACATATCCACGATAATCATTGTCGTATAGGGCCTGTATAACGGCGGGGTAATTGATTTCTTGATTATCTCCTAATTCATTTCTGCCAGGACATCCCGCTGTGTGGATATGTCCGATGATATCCATATTTTGATCAATCCGAGTAATTAGGTCCCCTTGCATAACTTGGACATGATAGATATCAAAAAGCAGTTTAAAATTGGGAGAATTAAAATGACGAATGATTTCTCCACAGTACTCAACTCTATCTCCCGCAAAGCCTGGGTGGCCTTTCATTTTTTCACTAACGCGAGAATTGAGAACTTCCATTTGTAGAACGACGCCTTTTTTCTCTGCGTAAGGCAAAATCTTTTCATAGGCTTTAATGCAGTTTTTGATACCTTCTCTGGGACTTATTTTACCACCACCTACGGAAGAGCTGTCATGATAACCGACAAAGCTTATGACTGAAGGGAAATCATATTTTTCGCAAAGGTCGATACGTTCTTTAAGTTTTTGAATGTTGGCATCGTGAAATTTTGGATGATTCATTCCTTTTAAAAATGGGTGAGAGGTGCTCATGGAGCACTCTAGGCCATTATCTTTCAGCTTTGACCAATGCTTTGGGTCAACGAGCTCTATACCGTCGCAGTCAAGTTCTTTCGCTACTTGGATCATTTTGTCAATTGACCAAACATTTCTATATGGCCAGAAACAAAAAGATTTCTTAAACGGGTATGTGGACGCCTTTTTAGTTTGATGGCTAAGGCATGATGGGCTAGAAAGCCCTGCGGCTAAACAAGCTAAAAGTGAGCGTCGGTTCATTTTTTCTTTACTCCCCATTTTAGGTAAGAATTTTCTTTTTCCAAGTTTTTAAATTTTTCAATAAGTTCTTGGTCGGAAGGTACTTTTAGTTGTATTCGCTGGTGAGTTAATTTCTTGCGCATTGTATCCAAAATACTTTTAAACTCTGGGTCTGATGCGCGATTTTGATTTTCTCTAGGGTCCTTTTCCATATCGTAAAGTTCCCATTCATCAGTCGTGTAAAAGTGAATGAGTTTATAACGACCATCAGTGACACCGCAATGTTTTTGAACGAGATGCCAATCGGGATAGCCATAGTAATGGTAATAAAAAGATGATCGCCAGTTCTTAGGTTTTTTATCACGCATGAGAGGCAATAGGCTAGCGCCTTGCATCTCATCGGGTGCCGTAACTCCAGCGACATCGAGAAAAGTTTGTGCAAAGTCAAGGTTCGATACAATGAGTGAATTACTTGATCCCGCTTTGATTTTGCCGGGCCAGCGCATGACAAGTGGTGTGCGGAGAGCTTCTTCATACATGAAGCGCTTATCGAACCAACCATGCTCACCAAGGAAAAAACCCTGATCAGAAGAATAAATGACTAAAGTATTTTCTGCTAAACCACTTTCGTCGAGGTAAGCGAGGACTTCACCAATGGAATCATCAATAGATTGTACGCAGCGAACGTAGTCGCGGATATAGCGTTGGTAATTCCAAGAACGCAATGCTTTACCACTAAGTTTAGCTTTTGCGAAGGCCGCATTCTCATCATCGTAGGCTTCGTGCCAGTTTGCGAGATCCGCACCATCTAGGTACTTCGGTGGGGTGAGCTTGAGATCACCAGGATTCATAGAGTCTTTGATCATCATATCCTGTTTTTTAACGTGGCTGGCTTTGCCTTTATAATTTGTATGAAGATTACTAGGCTCTGGGAATTTTTTGTCTTTGAAGGCATTCATATACTTTGCAGAGGGGAGCCAAGCGCGGTGAGGTGCTTTGTGTTGCATCATGAGCATGAAAGGTTTTGTTGGGTCGCGTTGGTTTTTTAGCCAGTCCATATTCAGCTCTGTAATAATCTCGGTTGTGTAAGCACGATAATTTGTTGGTTTACCATTTTTGTTCATAATTGGGTGATAATATTTCCCTTGACCACCATAGCCAGTGATCACTTCAAAGTGATCAAAACCTGTCGGCAATGTAGCTAGATGCCATTTTCCGATAACCGCAGTTTGGTAGCCTGCTTTACGAAGAAGTTTAGGAAAGGTGACTTGGTCACCGTTGAAATACATATCATTTTTATAAAAGCCATTAAGGTGAGAGTATTTTCCTGTGAGGATGGTGGCTCGACTGGGACCACAGATTGCATTGGTAACGAGGCAGCGATCGAATCGAATTCCTTCATTGGCAATGCGGTCGATATTGGGTGTTGAATTTATTTTTGAGCCGTAGGCACTAATAGCTTGAGTAGCATGGTCATCGGAAAAGATAAAAAAAATATTCGGTTTACTAGCAAAAATACTGAGTGTAAAAAGGAATAAAAAGAGTTGGGAATATTTAGTCATGGAAAATCCTTACTTGTGGCTTTGTCTCAAATAAATAGTTACTCAAAAGGAAGAGGTGACAGCTAATCGACAAAAATGAGTTCAATATCCTCTTTTTTTTGAGCTTTTATTTTGGCTAAAACCTTTTCATTGAATGTGTAACGAGATAAGTAGACCGTGCGCAGACTTTTAATGTCTTTTATGTAATTGAGATCGGACCATTTGTTGTTGAGATGAATGACCTCGAGAGGTGCATCAGTGATATGTTTAAGGTTTCGAATATTTGTTTTCCATATGTTAATTTCTTTAATAGCTTTACCCTCTAGTGGAAGTAGAGAATAGACATGTGTTGAACTAATATTGAGTTTTTCAATGGGCATATTTGCTATGGGGCTTATATCATCTATATCGGTGTTCGAGGCATCGAGTTCAGAAATCGGTAAATTATTTAAAGCTAAGATACTGTGAAGACCTTTGTTATTTGCAAGTGAAAGGCTGTATGTCCCATTTAGTTTCTCTTGAAGGTCAAAAGTGAAGTTAGTAACACACATAGATTTTAGGTAACGTTCAGCAAACACCCAGCGTTGTTCCTCGGGATATACATAAGTTGCTAAGGAGAGAAAGTGGTGATATGTTTTCTGATGTTGTGTGAGGTTCTTAAGTCTTTTAAGAATGATAAAAAAAGTTTCTGAACTAATAAAGTCTTCGTAATTTTCTTTTTGACTCATCAAGCAAAGAGAGCGTAACCAATCTGTCTTGAATGGGCCTTGGTATTTATCGAGCTCACTCATCGCTTGAGAAAATTTGTGAAAACCAAAGAGATAGATCGCATGAAAGTAGCGAGCTTCCATGTAATTGGGGTCTGAAAGGAGCGATTTTTCAACCAATTCCAAAGCATGTTGATAGCTGGCTTTTTTATATTCATTGCGGGCAAAGTCTAGCAGATGAATAGCTGTTTGTTGACGAATATTCATACTGCGAGCATCAGCAGCTTCAGCCTTGAACTGTGCTGCCTCCGCATGTGTCCGAGCTTCTTTTTCAACTTTTTGAGATAGTCGAGCTTGTCCCTCTGCGGCAATGGCCGCCTCACGTTCATTTTTGAGGCTATCCATAAAGCTAGCGGTTATCACAATGATGATAAGAAAAGATGAGAAAATTAATACGCAAAGCTCTTTATGTCGCTTAAAGAGTAATTTGAGCAAAGTAAAAAAACCTGCATGTTCGGCTTCGGTAGCAAAGCCCTGGATGAAGGCTTTGACTTCATTTGCGAGTTCATCTACATTCGCATACCGTTCTTCTGTTTTCGTTGCCATTGCTTTAATAACGACCGCATTTAAACTTTTACTTATTTCCAAGTTAGGTTTACGCTCTATAGGAGGCACGATAGTGCCATTCAAAGTTTTTTGAATGATAGTTTTTAAATTGCCAGAAAGAGGGTTTTCTAGAGTTAATATAGAATAGAGTATGGCACCTAGGCAATAGATATCTGTTTGTGCTGAGCGCCCCCCATAGCTCGAAGTGATTTGCTCTGGAGCCATATAGCCTGGACTACCTTTTAAAACGCCATCTTGAGTAAGTTCAATTGAATCTGTGTGAAGGTTTTGTAGATCAATGTCGTCATCGACTTCATGGTCATCATCTTGGAGTTTGCGTGCCAAGCCCCAGTCACAGAGTAGTACTTCACCAAACTCATTAACTTGAATATTAGCCGGTTTGAGATCGAGGTGTAAAACCGCTTTTGAATGAGCGAAAGCCACGGCATCACAGACTTTTAAAAATATTTCTAAGAGTTCCGTATTCGGGTAGTTCTTTTTGTATTCGGGATTCTCGTCTTTGAGCTGGTCTAGGATATTCTGTAAATTTTCACCATGCAACAATTTCATGGTGAAAAAAGGTTCTGCCTCATTCTCAATACCCAAGTCGTGAACCGGGACAATATTTGGGTGCTCAAGAGATGCGGTAATACGGGCTTCGCGAATAAAGTTTTTCACCGCTTCCTGATCGGCGGTGTCTTTCATTATAGCTTTGGCAATACTTCTTTTGGTCAATTCATCGTAGGTTTCTACAATGTATTTCATGCCACCTTCGTTGACCGTGTTTTGAACTTCGTAGCGTTCATCGCCGATCTCGAGTTCTTCAAGTAGGCGTAGGTACTCTTGCTCGTTTTCATTGAAGGCAGCATCAAAATGATCCATTAGATGAGGGATCATTTTGGGTAATTCATTTGATTTTTTATCATCCATAAAAGACTGACCTAGATTTTTCACGAGTGATTTAATATAGGGGTTCTAAAACGAATAGGAGGAGTATAGGAATGATTTCTGATGGGTTTTGACAAAAATAATTAAGGGAGAACGGCTTCTTTGTCACATTATTATTTTCATAGCGATAAATAGAGTAACTCAAAATAATTTGAGTGAGAATATCTATAAAAGGAAGATAGAGATGAGAAAGGTTTTGATGATGTTGTTTTGCTTAAGTATGACTACGTTGACTTTTGCCAAAGAAGATAAAGTAGAACTAACAAAGCTAGAGCTTAAAGGGAAATTTAAAAAAGTCCCTTATGGTACCCTGTTCATTGATGAAAAAGGTGAGGAATTTATGTTACTCAAAAAACCTCATTCCGAACTTGAGACAGTCCTTGCTGAACAAGTTAGTATGAGGGTGAAAGTTAAGCAGGGTGAAAACCGTAGACAAATCGTCTACATAGCTAGCTATGAAGTTATAGATTAAACTTCTGTGATGAAAGACTTTAGTTCGAGTCGTCCTCGAACTTTAGTCTTCCCATGAAAAAGCGATGTGGTAGCCAGAATGAGCACGAACATTAAAGACTTCATTTGTGTCAAAAATAAGGTACTGCCCTTTGATGGCCATGAGTGTGGCGGTGTAGATCGGTACCTTATCAAGCTTTAATGATTTAACTTTTGTCGGCCACTGCGCATGGGGGTACTCTAATTCAATTCGTTTTGGAGTGTCTAGTAAATATTGTTTTTGTTCATCAGTTAATATCTCTTTGATCTGCTCAATGATGGGAGCAAATTCTGTGTCAGCAATATCATTTTTCAACATTTTTTGCCATCCAGTACGGTCAGAGATACCGCTAGAACTAATGGCTTTTTCAGCAATGCCCACATCTAAACGACTAGGGAAAAGACCGAGCACCAAAGCTTCTGAAGCGCCTTGGTCAGCCCAGCGTGTCAAATGATTGCCTCCGCGAGTAATGCCAATTTTTACTCCAGATGAGCGAGCTAGGTAAAGCGCTTGGTCAGTCATGCAGTGTGTCTCGGCCCATTTTGGTTGACGGCAAGTCCCTTTGGAGTAATGGCATGTTTCAGGTTTCATGATACATAGATCATTACAAGCTAAATTATTAAAGCAGGGCCAACATGAACCTTGTCCAACGGCTTTTTTGGTGCGAGCACCGCAATGGATACAATTGATTTGACCTTGATAAGACCAAGAAACTTTTTTGCCAATGAGAGAATTAAGAGGCAGACGTGCTTCTCCATTCATGGTCAGAGAGTATTCAATTAAGCCACCATCTTCTGGACAGGTAGTTTTCATTTTATCGAGGTTGCCGATGAGTTGGTTCATATTTTTATATCCTAATTAATGGGTTGATCCTGTCCGGTAGCCGGCAAGATCCAAAGTGATGTGTCGATAGCCAATTTTTTTGAGTTGGCTCAAGAGTTGTAAGCGGAAATCTTTGTCAAAAAAGCGCTCGATGGCTGTTTCTTCAACTTCAATTCTCAAGAGGTCGCCGTGATGGCGAGCTCGGTATTGATAGAAGTTTTGCTCTTTGAGAATTTCTTCAGCCATTTCGATTTGAGAGAGTTTTTGAACAGTGACTTTTTCGCCACGTGGAAGTCGAGAAGCAAGGCAAGCAAATGAGGCGCGTGAAGCCGTTGGTAAATTTCGCTCCTTGGAGAGCTCACGAATTTCATCTTTGCTCAAAATCTGTAAAGGGGCAATCACCGCATGTTCTTCAGCCGCTTTTGCACCTGGACGATGATCGCTAAGGTCATCTAAAATGGCGCCATAAGCAAGGGTGCGGATATTCTTTTCACTGGCGTATTTTGACATTTCTGAAAACAGTTCCGATTTGCAATAATAACACCTGTCTCCCGAGTTGGCTTGATAGTCTTTATTATCAATTTCGTTCGTGTAGAGAATTGTTAATTGCCACTTTCTTTCCTCGGCTAAAGCTTTGGCTTCATTGAGTTCAGAGCGGGGGATAGATGGTGAATCGGCGATAATGAGTTCGACTTTGTCAGCAGGCATAAATTCGTATGCCAAGGCTGCCAAAAGACTCGAGTCGACACCACCAGAATAGGCAATAGCGATGTTGTCGAGGCTTTGGAGTTCTTCTTTAACTTGAAGCAGTTTATCCTGCAAAGGTTTATTCATCGACTAATTCTGCCATTGCGAAATCAGCAACTATATGAGTGATTTTAACACGACGAATATGTCGGCTCAAGTTTCCAGGGTATTCAACCGAAACTCGAATGAAGTTCTCGGTGTAGCCCGTCCACAAACCATCATGGCCAGATTCAAAAAGCACATCAAATTCTCTGCCGATATACTCATTGTAGAATTTGAGGCGTTTTCTCTCACTAATAGCTCTCAGTACAGAAGAACGATGAGATTTTTCCTTAGGAGACACTTTCTCATCCATTTTTACTGCTGGAGTACCTTCGCGTTCAGAGAAAGTGAAAACGTGAAAATAATTCACGGGTGATTTAATCAAAAAGTCACAGGTCGATTCAAATTCTTGTTCATCTTCACCACACATTCCCACCATAACATCTGTGCCAATACACAAATCGGGTACGCGTTCAGATGCCATTGTAATAAAATCTAGGAATTCTTGACGCTCATAACGACGTTTCATTATTTTTAAAACTTTATCAGATCCACTCTGGAGTGGAATATGAAGGTAAGGAACTAGAGCATGCTCAGGATCAGCCATGTAATCAAAGATTTTCTCTGGAATGGTAGTGGGCTCAATGGAACTGATTCGAATGCGTTCAATTCCTTCGAGTTCATTTAGGCGATCAATCACATCGAGAAAAGTTCGACCTTGAGAATCGTAAGTCGCAACATTGACACCGGTGATGACAATTTCGCGAAAACCTTGTCCAATTAGAGTGCGAGCTTCTTCCAAGAGGTTATCCATGTCTCTAGAGCGCGAACGTCCGCGTGCCATAGGGATGATACAGAAGGTGCACATGAAGTCGCAGCCATCTTGAATCTTTAAGTTGGCGCGAGTCTTTGAGTCCGATTGGCCCATGGTGTCAATTGTAAAATCTTCTTTGACAATGCGATCACGAATAATTAGTGGCTTTTCGTTTTTGCCCATTTTGACGTAATCGAGTACCGACATTTTATCTTGGTTACCGATAATGAGGTCAACACCCTCAATTTCGGCTAAAGTTTTATAACCCATTTGGGAATAGCAACCAACGACGGCTACAAAGGCGTCGGGGTTTCTACGGATGTATGAACGGATCACATTGCGACAGTCCGAATCGGCACGAGCGGTAACAGTGCAAGTGTTGACGATAGCGAGATTTGATTCTCCCTTGAAGTCAACGAGTTCAAAACCTTGTTCTTTTAGTCCTTGTTCCATGACGGATGATTCCGACTGGTTGAGTCGGCATCCGAGGGTGTATACACTTGCTTTTTTTTGATTTTCTTTACTTGTGGGGGTCATTCTGAGATATTCATGAGCCATTTGGCGAGAAGTCGAGTTCCGAAGCCACTGGCAAGGTTTTCGTTAATATATGAGCAGCCTTTCATTCCCCATGCTGTACCTGCAATATCGAGGTGAGCCCAGCGCGTATCGCCGGTGAAATTAGAAAGGAAACAGGCAGCCGTAACAGTGCCCGCATAGGCAGGGCCAATATTACAGAGGTCGGCATCGTTGCCTTTTAACAGAGCTTTATAATCATCATTGATTGGTAGTGGCCAGAGTCGTTCATGGACTTGAGAACCAGCTTCGATGAGCTCGCTTTTTAGGTCTTCGTCTTCAGTGATGATCGCAGACATTTCATGGCCCAGAGCTACAATGCAGGCACCTGTAAGAGTGGCCACATCAACCATGATATCTGGCTTGTGAGTCTCTGCTGTGTAAGCCATGGCATCGCATAAAAGTAGACGGCCTTCAGCATCGGTGTTGTAGATCTCTACAGTTTTGCCGTTGTAGGCAGTCACAATATCACCAGGTTTTGTCGCTTCACCATTAACGAGGTTTTCTGAACTAGGGACAACACAGATCACATTGATGGCAGCATTGCATTCGCAGATGGCTTTAAAAGCGCCTAAGACGGCAGCAGCACCACACATGTCATACTTCATTTCCTGCATGCCTTTGCCGGGTTTGAGGCTAATGCCACCAGAATCGAAAGTGACGCCTTTACCAACAATAGCAACAGTTTTGTTGGCGCTAGGGTGTGTGTGCTTAAGAGTGATAAGTTGAGCTTCTTCTGATGAACCCGCTGAAACAGAAAGGAGCGCACCCATGCCGAGTTTTTTCATTTCTTTTTCGCCGAGAACTTCAATTTCAGACTCTGTTACTTTGGCGAGTTCACGTGCTTTGTCAGCGAGAATTTTTGGTGTTAGGGCATTGCCTGGAGCATTGCCTAAATCGCGAGCAAAGTTAGCGCATTCGGTAAAAGTTTGGGCGCGATTGGCTTTTCCTTGTTCGATAGTGATTTCTTTGCTCGGGCAGATGTGCACACAAAGGTTATCAACTTTTACTGTTTCAGAAGCTTTGGTCTTAAATGCAGTATGTTCGTATTGCGCTAAGTTTAAGGCCGCGACGAAATGACGAGTCTGAAGATCAGGTGTGTGTTCAAGCTCAAGAAGTAGGTGATGCTTTTTATATTTCTGTAATAGACCAACAGCTTTCCCTGTAGCATTGCGGAATTTATGGCTTAAATCGCCTTCCTTTTTACCTAAGCCTAAAATGAGGATGCCACGGTAGGCACTCATGGGTGTGGGGAGATAGAAAAGGTCTTTGCCCGACATATTGCCACGATCGTTAATGAGGTTGAGCGAAGTTTGGTCTTCTACTGCAATAAGAGAACTGTTGATGGCGACGTGTACCTCATTTTCCCAAGCGGGGATAATTAAGCAGTCAACTTCTGGTTCAATTTCGCAGTTTGTAATAAAATGAATGTCCATAATTGCGTTCCGAAATAGTGTTATAAGATTCAAAAATAGGCGCTAATATGTGTTGTGAGAGTTGATTTGTAAAGTTTTACCAAAATTAAAGCCATGTTTTTCCTAGTGATTTTGGCTATAATCGGCTGTTATTCAGTAGTTTTTGATTAATTTTAATATGCTTCACAATTGGCTTGAAAAGCTATAGAATTAACATATTCCTATTGGGCTTTAAGTATTTACTATTTAAGGCATATTAATTTTTCGCCAAAATAGACTAATAACTAATCTGAACAAAAGATTTTATGAAGCATGTAAAACATATTTTTTGGGACTGGAACGGTACCTTATTAAATGATGTGGATCTCTGTGTACATGTGACTGGGAAATTCTTAAAGGAAAGACATGATAAGTTGTTAGATCGTGAAATGTACCTCAGCGAATTTGGTTTTCCCGTTATAGACTTTTACAAGAAAATTGGCATTGATTTAAAGGATGCCGACTATGGACAGATGTCGATCGACTGGATCGGGGCCTACAATCAATCTTTTGGTGATTTCGCGGAATTACACAGCGAAGTTGGAGAAGTTATTTTGGCCTTGCAAAACTTAGGTTATAAACAATCTATTTTGTCGGCATGCGAAAAAGGTTTACTAGAAACTTTGGTCAAAAAATACCAACTTTGGGATCATTTTGAATCGGTTCACGGAGTCGAAGATTTTAAAGCGCATGGGAAAGTTGATTTAGCACATTCCGCCGTACAGTTAAGCGAACTAAAAGCTGAAGAGTGTGTGCTCATTGGCGATACTATACACGATTATGAAGTAGCTCAAGAAGTGGGGATGCAATGTTTGTTGATTGCAAAAGGTCATCAACATATCGACCGTCTAAAAGCAACGGGCTGTGAAGTACTTGACGATATCAGTCAGGTCGTAGAAAAATTTAAAAATATATTAAGTAAGGATTAATCAATGTCTAAACATACAGTTGAAAAAATTGGTGGCACATCGATGTCTCGTTTTGGCGAGATTGTAGACAATGTCATTTTAGGAACTCGCAAAGAAGACGAAATTTACAATCGCGTCTTTGTCGTAAGCGCATACGGCGGGATCACTAACGCTCTTCTCGAACATAAGAAAACGGGCGAGCCGGGAGTCTATCAATATTTTAAAGATAGTGACCAGAGATGGGAAACATCACTAGATAAAGTGACTCAGCAAATGAAAGATATTAACGCAGAAATGACATCGGCAGGTCTCGACTTGGATGCGGCTAATAATTATGTCGACCAACGTGTCGAAGGTATTCGCAATTGCTTAAGAGATATTTGCCGTATTTGTTCATATGGTCATTTTCATATCGATGAATTCTTAATGGCTGCACGTGAACTTTTAAGTTCAGTTGGTGAAGCTCATTCAGCGTGGAACTCAGTGAACATCCTCAATAACCGTGGGATCAATGCTCTCTTGATCGACCTCACTGGTTGGAAAGATAATGAAGCTAAACCCTTTGCAGAGAAAATAGAGAAAGAGTTTGAGGGCGTGGATTACGCCAACAATATTTGTGTTGCGACTGGATATACCAAGTGTAAAGAAGGCTTGATGCACACTTTTGATCGTGGTTACAGCGAAATCACTTTCTCTAAAATTGCCTGTGTTACAGGCGCACGTGAAGGTGTGATTCACAAAGAATTCCACTTATCATCAGGTGACCCAAATCTAATGGGGCTTGATAAAGTTGAAATTATTGGCCGCACAAACTTTGATGTTGCGGATCAATTGGCAGACTTAGGTATGGAAGCTATTCACCCAAAAGCTTCAAAAGAAATGGAAAACTTAAATATCCCGATCCGTGTTACAAATGCTTTTGAGCCTGAGCACCCAGGCACTTTGATTGATACGGACTTCCGCAGTGATTTTCCTCGAGTAGAAATGGTTACGGGTCGCGATGATATTTTGGCAATTGAAGTGCATGATCCAGATATGGTGGGCGAGAGCGGTTACGATTACAGAATTATGGGTGTTTTTGCCAAGCATAGAGTTAGTTATACGGCAAAGAATACCAATGCGAATACGATTACTCATTTCTTGCCTGAAAAAGATGTGAAAGAACAATTTATTCTTGACCTTAAATCGAACTTTAGTGGTGCAGAAGTCAGCATTAAAGAAGTGGCGATAGTGTCGGCGATTGGTAGCAATATGAATAAGCCAGGTTTTCTCTCTCGTTCAGCAGAAGATTTAGCACAAAATCAAATCAATATTCTGGCGGTCAATCAATGCATGCGCCAAGTTAATATGCAGTTTGTTATCGAGCGCCAAGACTATGAAAAAGCACTAAAGTCCTTACACAAAGGTTTAGTCGAAGAAGAAGGCTAATTTATGTCGGATAAGACTAGTCGCATAGCAGTTGTTGGCGCAGGACTTAGTGGTCTTGCGACGGCGTATTTTTTGGGCAAAGAATTGCCTGATGCTGAGATAACTGTCTATGAAGAAGAGTCTTCTGCAGGAGGTAAAATCCTGAGTAATAGAGATGCCGAGTTCCCTCATGAGATGGGGCCTAATGGCTTCCTGTCAAGCCGCAGAGAGATTTTTGAACTCTGCGAAGAGCTTGGTCTTGATGTTTTGTTTGCCAACACAGATGCAGCAAAGCGTTATTTGTGGATGGGCGACTCTTTGAAACGGATCCCGGAAGGTCCGGTCTCAATGATGACTTGGGGTGAATTGAGTTTGAAGACAAAGCTAAGTCTCTTTGGTGATGTGCTTAAGAAACCACGGACATCAGAAGATGAAAGTCTTTATGACTTCGTGAGTCAGCAGTTTACCGAAGAATTTGCTATGAAAATAGCAGATCCATTTGTGGCAGGAGTGTTTGCGGCGGATCCAAAAAAACTCTCGATGAGATCAGCTTTTCCTGCTGTTTTTGATGCGCAGAGAAAGCATGGCTCAGTAATTAAGGGAATGAAAGCTGCTTACAAAGAGAAAGTTGAGAAGGGCTTAGCACCTGCTAAACGCAAGCGCGGTCGCCTGTGTAGTTTGCGAGGTGGCATGAAGGCTTTGCCAAAAGCATTGAGCGAACGTTTGAAAGTACGCTGTAACACTCAAATAACGACAATCAATGTAGAAGATGAGAAGCCGATCCTTTGTTTTGATGGCAAGCAGCACGAATTTGACGCGGTTGTCTTTGCGACTCCCGCAGATCGAAGCAGTGAGATTTTGACTGCTACAATGCCTGGCTTAGCAGAAAATTTGGTAAATGTTCCTTATACGCCTGTAGGTGTAGCGGTTTGCGGCTTTCGCAAAACTTTAGATATACCACGAGGTTTTGGCTTTTTAGTTCCAAGCACTGAGAAATCACGTGTTTTGGGTGTTTTGTTTTCTTCACAAATCTTTCCTGAAAATCACGCAGAAGGCACAACTCTACGTGTGATGTTTGGGGGAGCTCGTGAACCTGATTTACTTGATTTAGATGAAGCTGAGTTAAAACAAATAGTGGAAGCTGAGCTTAAAGAAAAGTTAGGCATAAGTGATGAGATGGACTTTTTTGAAGTGATTCCCTGGAAACGAGCTATTCCAATGTATGAATTGGGGCATCACAAAAAAGTGGAATATATTCAAAGTGCATTACGAGAGAAATCAATTTTTATTACTGGGACTTCACTGTATGGTGTCTCCATGAATGACTGTATTGTTTCGGGACAAACTTGTGCTGAACAAGTAAGGAATTATTTGAGAACAAAATATGACTAATGTACTTTTTTTCAGTGTTTACGCACTTTTTATGCTTTCGGTGACGGGTTTCTGTACCCATGCACTAAGAAGAGATAAGAAGAGCTTTGTCTTTGGGACTTTGAGTTCACTTTTAGGATTTTTAGGTCTCACAATTTTACTTATCACACAAGTGTTGAACGCGGAAATAGATAATTTATTATTGACGAATTGGTTGATGGCTGTGATTTATTATTACACGGCATACAAAACGAAAAATCGTCTTTTGGGAACGGCTTTTATGCCGATAGTCTTGGTCTTGATGACTTTTGTTGTCTTTAACGATGGGACAAGCCTTCTCACAAAAACGACTTATGATGGACAATTTTTTCTGATTATGCACCAAGCTTTATTGATTGCAGCCTTCGCAATTTTCTTCTTTACTTTTGCCCAAAGCATTACTTACCTCATCAAATTGCGAGCACTGAAAAATCATAATGAAATGGCCTTAGATCAGGAGTTGCCTTCTTTAGATCGCTTGCAGCAGGTCTTTAGTGTTTCTTTCAATCGCGGATGGTCTGCCATGACTGTAGGGATTGCTTTTGCAGTTATTTATTATTTTAAAAAAGATTCGGAAGGTTTTAACGAGCTCAAAGTGATTTGGGGAAGTGTCTTGTGGCTATTTTACACAGTTCTATTCGCCATGTATAACACCAAAAAAATGACCTGCCGTAACTTGGCTAGAGCAGTCAGTATATTGTTTTTAGCGTTCATTATTTTTTACGGCTGTATTAGCACCTTTGGACCAAGTGAAGCATCAGCTTTGACTGAGGTGGTGAAATGACCTCACCTTTTATTTCAATTATAGGTCTAAACCATAAAAGTGCCCCCGTAGAATTGCGTGAGCGCTTATCTTTTGGTGCGGATAAATTAAAAGAAATTCTGTCTTATTGTTGCGATAGTTTGAGTGAATTCGTTTTGATTTCTACCTGTAATCGCACGGAGTTTATCTTTAATGGTGAACAATCAATTCTAGAAAAATATTTGATGGAAGTGGGGTCCTTACAGGAGAGCGATTTCGAGAGTTTCTTTTATCGATATAACGATTATGAGGCTTTGGAGCATCTCTTTAGAGTAGCCTCAGGTTTAGATTCA
Source organism: Lentisphaera marina (assembly GCF_028745505.1). Classification (GTDB taxonomy): domain Bacteria; phylum Verrucomicrobiota; class Lentisphaeria; order Lentisphaerales; family Lentisphaeraceae; genus Lentisphaera; species Lentisphaera marina. The sequence continues at coordinate 165,106 of NZ_JAQZZL010000002.1, forward strand.
CTTGTCGTGGGCGAAGTACAGATTTTAGGGCAGGTAAAGAGTGCCTTTGAATTGAGCTTTGAACAAAATTATGCGACGGCAAATTTTGCACATATTTATCAACAAATGCTCAAGTGTGCTCGTCAAGTACGCCGTGATACAGAAATTGGTAAAGGTTCTGTGTCGGTTGCATCAATTGCGGTGCAGTTATCGAAAAATATTTTTGATCATCTATCGGGTAAAAAAGTTCTTTTAATTGGTGCAGGCGAAATGTGTGAGTTAGCAGGGGTGCACTTCTTCGAAGCTGGCGTGGATCAAATTATGGTAGCCAACCGCAGTGTAGAAAATGCGGAAAAACTCGCTGATAAATTTAAAGGTAAAGCATTTTCCCTAGATCAATTAGAGGATGCTGTGTGGGATGCCGATATCATTTTGTCTTCAACTGGATCACCAAGCTACGTTTTAGAGAAGGACTTAATTAAGGGTGCGATGTCAAAACGCCGTGAACCGATGTTTTTAATTGATATTGCAGTTCCTAGAGATATTGATCCTAAAATTAATGATCTGACCGACGTTTTTGTGTACAATATTGATGACCTTAATAAAATTGCAGAAGAGAACCGCAAAAAACGTGGTCGAGCTTTTGGTCGAGCGGAAGAAATTGTTGAAACTAAACTCAAAGAATTTCGTGAAGAGCAAGCCTTGTCATCTGTGGGTCCATTGATTAACTCATTCCGTGAACGTTTGCACGGTATTAAAGATGATGAACAAGAAAAATTATTTCGTAAGTTGAGTCATTTAAGTGATTCAGATAAAGATGCAATCAATAAGAGTTTGCATCAGATCGTCAATAAATTATTACACGATCCTATTATTACTTTGAGAGATGAAGTGAAGCGCGATGATTCATCGCGCTTAGTAAAAGTTTTCAAAGATTTATTTAATTTATAAGATTTGGAGTCCAAATTGAAATTGAGAATTGCCACTCGTGGATCTCAGCTGGCACTATGGCAGGCTGAGCATGTAAAAAGTCGTTTGTTGGAACTGGATCCCAGCTTAGATATTGAGTTAAAAATCATTAAAACCCAGGGAGATAAAATCCTTGATGTTTCACTAGCTAAAATTGGTGGTAAAGGTCTTTTTGTAAAAGAGATTGAGCAAGCGATGATGGATGGAGAAGCTGATTTAGCTGTCCATTCAATGAAAGATGTTCCTGCTGAATTGCCAGAGGGCTTGATTTTACAGGCAATTCTCGACAGAGAAGATCCACGCGATGCCTTTGTTTCCAATAAATATAAATCTTTAGATGAACTTCCTGAAGGTGCAGTCGTGGGGACCAGTTCACTCAGACGTGCGAGCCAATTATATAGACAGTATCCGATTAAAACGGAGCTTTTGAGGGGCAATGTCAATACTCGTTTGGCTAAGCTAGATGCGGGTCAGTATGATGCAATTATTCTTGCTGCGGCAGGTTTGATCCGTTTAGAATTTGGAGACCGTATTGCTTCGAGTTTGGATCCGGATAAATTTATTCCAAGCCCTGGACAAGGCGCCGTGGGGATTGAGTGCCGCGAAGATGATGAGGACTTGTGTTTTTTACTCAATAAGTTAAATGACGATGCGACCTCCAAGAGAGTGAAAGTTGAGCGTGAGTTCAATTTAGCTATTGGTGGCTCATGCCAGGTTCCTGCGGGCTGTTTTGCAACTATAGAAGGTGACAAATATCAGCTCAGAGCTTTTGTGGCTTCTCCTCATGGTAAAGAATATTACCGTGAAGATATGTCAGGTGATCTTAAAGATCTTACTGGAAGAGGAACCGAAATTGCCCAAAAGTTGATTGCTCGTGGGGCTGCGGATATTATTCAAGATCTATTAGGTAAAGACATTTAATAGACAAAAGCCTCTATGAAGCTACTCATTAACTTATATAGCCAGGTCCATTCATTTTCGGGACGTCGAGAACATTTCGAGCCTTTATTAAAGTTGTTTGGTGAAGAGGAATGTGTTCTTGTGAAGAGCAAGGACGAGTTTTTATCTTTATTACCGCAAGCAGAATGTGTTTTGTGTTGGAGTTTTTCGCAGGGTCTGTATGCGAACGCAAAAAAGCTAAATTTAGTTTTGACTCCAGCGGCAGGGCGAGATTGGATCGCAGAAGATCCTTCAGGTCGAGTGCGTGTGGAGTTTTCTAGTTTTCACGGACCAATGATTGCCGAGTCATTTTTGGCCATGCTTCTATATTTTAATAATCAATTCCCTCGTCAGCTAGAGTTACAGAAGCAAAAGATTTGGGATCGTAATGCTTGTACGGGGCGTCGCTTGCTCAAAAAACAAAAGTTATTAATTTTGGCTTATGGCAATATCGCTAAATATTGTGCCGATCTAGCTCAAAAATTTGGAATGGAAGTTTGGGGTGCCAATCGTAGTGGAATTGGCGATGCAAGTCATTCAGTCATCAAGATGGATGAAGCTTATGAACGACTCAGTGAGTTTGATCATGTTTTATCTTTGCTTCCAGGAATAAAAGAAAATGACCGCATGCTCGGTAGAAAATTTTTCAGTTCTTTGAAAAATGGGGCGCACTTTTATAACTTTGGGCGAGGCACAGTAGTTAATGAAGATGAGCTAATTGACTTTTTAGAGAGAAATCCAAAATCATTTGCAGGTTTGGATGTGACTTATAATGAACCCTTAGCAATAGATTCAGCTTTGTATAATCATGAGCAGATTTTGCTGACTCCGCATAATTCCTGTACTTATGATGAGTATTTACCCTTGTTTGTAGAAGAAATTAAAAGTCGTTTTGAACTTGGTCAATTTCCGGCTCTGAAGGCTTAAGTAGATTGAAAAGCCTAGTCACGGGGCTAAACTTTGATAGCATTAATTTTGGGATACTTTAGATGATTGATTTTGTATTGAATTTAACTAAACAGGGTGGGCCTTTCGTTTGGTTAATTATGGTTTTGGCAATTATAATTGTCGTGCTCGCAGTAGAGCGTTTTTATTATTTTCACAGTACAGATATTGACCGTACCGATTTTATGCAGGGTATATGCTCCAATTTAAAAAAGGGAAATGTGATTGAATGTGTAAGTCATTGTGATGATACTCCAGGGGCCATTTCGCAAATCATTCGCGTCTCCATACTCCACAGGAAAGATGAGCCAGTTATTTTGGAGGGTGCCATTCAAGAAGCAGCAAGAAATGAACAATTTCTTTTAGAGAAACGTATGGATGTTTTAGCCACTTTAGCTCAAGGTTGCGGCGTCTTAGGGCTTTTGGGTACGGTTGCGAAATTGATTGAGGCTTTTCGCCAGATTGGCCTTGAAGGTAGTTTTGTAAACTTATCGAATTTAGCTCCTTATGTAGGTGGTGCTTTGGTTGCAGCAGCAAGTGGAATGACAGTGTCTTTTGTAGCCTATATGGTTTACAATGTTTATCTTTCTAGAATTCGTTCAATCCTTCGTGATATGGAGAAAACGGCTTATGAAATGATGTACTTCATTCGAAGTGGTGAATTTATAAGTGATGATAGAGAACTGAATTAATGCGTTTTGAAACTAAGTTAGAATATAGAAGTAAACCTGTTTCAACAACGGGAATCCTTTCTGTATTTAGTTTAATTCTATTTTGTTTTCTTGTATCAACTTCGCTGGATTTCCAGCAAGGATTGAAGGCGACAATGCCTAGCTCGAGCAGTTCTGTACTTGTAGCAACAGATAAATTGTCTGTTGCCATTGTCGATCACGAAGGTAAGTACTTACCTTACTTTAATAATAAGCCAGTGGCTTGGGAGAATTTAGAAGAGGAGCTTGTAGAAGTGGTTCAAGCGAAAACTTTAAGTGTTGAAACTCAAGGGCGTTCGATACAGCGTCGACCAGTACTTTCCTTGAAAGCCGATAAAGCCGTTCCCTATGAACATGTCATTACGGTGTTAGATATTGTGAGGCATATGAATATTGAAGTGAATTTAGTTACTAACAATCTTGAGAAAGAAGTCTTGAAGAGTGAGTAAGTCTAGTAAGTCCTTCAAAGTTTCTGCGTTTAGTTTACTCGTGATGGCTTTGTTTATTAGCCCCTTTTTTTTCTTTAATTTTCAAGACTCATTGGAAACACCCAGTTTTGATAAAGAAACCACTGATGAGAAGTTATATTTAATCGATAAAAGTACAGAAGGTGTAGAGGAGCGAGATGAGGACCCTCGCGTCATGTATATGCCAGATTTGGAAGAAGGTTTTGCGACTTGGCTCAATCAAGAAATTGCCCTTCCTTCTTTAGAGTTACCTAATATGGAAATTGCCGAAGCTGATTTCTACCTGGAAGAAGATTTTCCTGCAGCACAAAACTCTCTTAGTTTAAATTTAGAATCACAAATAAGAGCCGAATGGCCTTTGCCTGACTTACAAGAAACTCTTCCCGAACTCGAACTTAAACAAGCTTCAAGAGAATTGTTGATATTTGTCAATGAAAAACCAATTGAAAATATCTACTATGATGACGAGGTCCTCAAGCTCTTATTTACAGATATTGAAGAAGAGAAACTCATTCAGCCATCATTGTTACGTATTCAAGTTGAGAACGATGAGATGCAGGTCGACTTAGTTCATAGCTGTGGAGTTCGAAAATTAGAAAATGATTTTGCAAGACTCATGCTTCGTCAATTCTACAAAGACAAAGTTTTAAGTTCTATAACTCATAAAAAGGGTGATAGAGGAGGAGAACGATCAGCTTTTTATTTAATTGAATGGAGATTCGCTTTTTCCCGTTTAAAAAATGAGTGATTATAAAGGCAAATGATTGTTTTTATATGATCTTCAATTACATTGAGTGAAAAATTACGGTTATGTATGAAAAACACACTTTTTAAAATATTTTTATTCTTTTTTGTCGTGAGCACGGCTTTCGCTCAAAATGTAAGTCCAGAGATGCCTTTTGATGGATCTGGATATGTTGATGACTTGGCACGTGAGCACGCACCTGATATGGGTGAGAAAGTTGAAGAGCCGACACTAAGAGATTTAAAAGCAGTTAAAAAGATACAAAAGAAAAAGAAAGTGGTAGCCGTTGGTCAAGCACAGGCCTTCCAAGGTAAGACTTATAAAGTTGATAAGGGCATGTCCTTACTTACCATCTTGGCAATAGGCGGTGTCGTCCTTCTTCTTATCATAGGTGTCTTAGCTTATTTCTTTGTTGTGAAAAAACCTAAGTTCAAGGTAGAAGAAGAACTTGAAGATTTCGACAAAGATATTGTTCATAAAGATGATGCAATTCCAGTAGCACCAAAGAAAGTTGTTGATCCTAGCTCCACGGTCGTATACTCAAAGCCCTCAATTGGTTCAGATTTAGCGGCCGCAACACGCATTGATGAAATGGGGTGTAACCCATCTGGTATCATTGTTGATGAAGATAAATACTTCGCATCTGGAGATGAATTCGTCGACGAAGATTTACAGCAATAGTTAGAAATACTTTCAAAAAAAAAGCGAAGCAATTCATTGCTTCGCTTTTTTTATTTAAGCTTATAGTTTCTTGCTTTCTTCTAGGCGTTTGATGTGAACTTGTATCAAGCCAATCTCCGCTGGAGTTACACCGTCAATACGAGCTGCTTGACCAAGATCTACGGGGCGGTAGCGACTCAATTTATTTTTCGCTTCATTACCAAGACCTGTGATGGTGAGATAATCGAGATCTTCAGGGATAGGGTTTTTAGCTAAGCGTTTTTGACGCTCAACTTGCTGCTTTTCCCTTTGTATATAACATTCGTATCTCGCATCGATTTGAACTTGTTCTTTGACGTTTTCAGGAAGATGGCTTTCGCCCACAACGGAATCATAAGTATTTTTATGCGAACTCAAATGTTCCCATAAGCTTTTTCCGTGGCTGCGCTCATTTTTGAGGCGTTCAATCTCATCGTTAATTAACTTTTCTTTGTCTTGAGCGATTTTAAATTTTTCGTAAGGCAGGAGGCCATATTCATAGGCGATTTTAGAAAGTCGTCTATCGGCATTATCCTGTCTAAGTAAAAGACGGTATTCAGCACGTGAAGTGAAGAGGCGATAAGGCTCAGAAATATCTTTTGTTACTAAATCATCAATCATAACGCCAATGTAAGCTTGGTCTCGCTCTAAAATAAGAGGTTCTTTCCCCGCGACTAAACCTGCAGCATTGGCACCTGCAATGAGGCCTTGGCCAGCAGCTTCTTCGTAACCGCTAGTACCATTAATCTGTCCTGCGACAAATAGATTAGGCCATGGCTTTAGAGCTAATGAATTTTGTGTCTGGTGGGGTGAGACAACGTCGTACTCCACCGCATAGGCATAACGTGCAATTTCGGCTTTTTCTAAGCCGGGGATACTGTGTACAATTTTATTTTGAATTTGTACTGGTAAAGAAGTTGAAATTCCATTGAGATAATATTCCTCGGTAAAAACCCCTTCGGGCTCAAGGAAAATTTGATGTGATTCTTTATCGCCAAAGCGATGGATTTTATCTTCAATCGAGGGGCAATAGCGCGTGCCGATGGCATCAATCGAACCATTATACATTGGAGAAAGGTGTAAATTATCAGCAATAACTTTCTTTGTTTCGGCACTCGTACGACCGATGTAGCAAGGCATTTGAGGAATGCTGCCACGATCAATTGTTTCATATTCTTTTTCACGAGGCCAGTAAGAAAATTCGCCGAATTCACCATCTTGGCGTTCTAGTTTTTCAAAGTCAATGGTTTTAGCTAAGACGCGAGGGGGAGTGCCCGTTTTAAGGCGCATGAGTTCTAAGCCGAGATCATTTTTTAATGAATCAGAAATGGCATCAGCGGCAGTGTCACCAGTTCTTCCACCTGGAAGTTGTTGCGGGCCAAAGTGCATGAGTCCGCGCATGAAAGTACCACAGCATAGGACGAAAGCTTTAGCTTCAAATTTATCTCCAAACTGAGTTTGAACAGCGATTATTTTTCCTTTCTCAGTGACAAAAGAAAGACCTTCCGCTTGGTGTGTGTGAAGCTTTTCTGTTTTTTCTAATTGCTGCTTCATACGTCGTTGATAAAGGACTTTGTCGCATTGAGCACGAGGTGACCAAACGGCAGGTCCACGTGAGGCATTAAGCATGCGAAACTGGAGAGCTGAGGCATCGGTATTTTGGCCCATTTCACCACCCATGGCATCTATTTCACGAACCACATGACCTTTAGCGATGCCACCGATTGCGGGATTGCAGCTCATTTGTCCGATGTGATCTAAATTTTGCGTTATTAACAGAGTCTCTGCGCCCATTCTAGCCGAAGCTAAAGAGGCTTCTATACCTGCGTGACCACCGCCAATAACGATTACATCATAATTTTTCATTTATATATCCTGTCTATTTGGGGAGGATTGTACTCGAATATGTGGATTTGTCAAGAAAAAAGCAAGTTCTAAGCCTATTCTATTGAAATATGATAGTGATTATAAATGAATGACTTAGGTGTGAAAATGAGTGGAATCAATTAGGTGATTTGATTCATTTGTTGCAGTCATGAGCCTTACCTGCGAGTAGTTTTTTGCGTTTTAGGGATTGAATGACTAAAAAGCTAAGGCTTACAAATGATAATAGGCTAAGGATAAAAGGGGTGAGGTAGGGGAATCGCTTATAGAAAGTGGCTTTGGGATTTTTACAGAAATTCAACTCCGTAAAAAGTACTCCGCGAGTGAAGCGAGAACCATTTTCTGGGTTGAGTAAAAGTTGCTCGACTTTTCCTGTAGGAGAAACCAACATAGTTTCGCATGTGTTACCGCAACGAAGGAAGGGGAGTGCATTTTCAACAGCTCGAAAAATACTATGAGCTGAATGTTGTGCTCCACCAGCCGTTTCTCCAAACCAAGAGTCGTTGGTGATCGTGCAAAGAATATTGGCGCCATTATGAGCAAATCCTCGAGAAATATCCTCAAAAACATCATCGAAACATATGTTAATACCGATGCGACTTTCCTTAGCAAGGGGGTATACTGAGTGCTCTGTACCATGGCTGAGGCTTGGTCCCATTTGGCGAAATTTGTTTAGCTTTTCGTGGAGTTCTGCGCTCATTAAATAACGGCCTGGTAGATACTCTCCGTATGGGACTGTGTGGATCTTATCATAACGAGCTATGATATCTCCTTGTGGGTCACTGATCAGAGCGGAGTTATAATATTTTTTCTGTTCAGGGTTTAAGGGGTCTGTATCAGTCATCCCAGTTCCAAATAAGATGTTGGCTTGAGATTTCTTACTGAGGTAGCGGATGAGTTCAGGGAAGGCGGGGTCTCGTTGAAAGCTAGAGGGCATGGGGGTTTCTGGCCATATGATGAGGTCGGGTTTTTGCAGTATAGCCGCCTCAGTCAAATTCTTGTAAGTTTGGTGGTGGAATTGATATTCCTCGTAGCTGAGGGCTTTGAAATAAGGCTTGAAATTCCCCTGTATCATGGCCACGCGGATACTAGAGTCGGGAGTGTTTTTTACTTGTAGCTTATCGGCAATGATTGTTGAAGATAGCAAAATAATGAGGCATAAAATAGGTAAGCAATAATAATTCTTGAGCTTAGGGAGTCTCTGAGGCAGGTCTTGTTGTTGAGCTTTCTTATGAGTGAGAATTACTTCTAGTAGGACAGCAAGGCTCATGTTAATTAAAGCAATTAAAAAGGCCAAGCCATTGGCGCCAATAAATGAAGCATTTTTGAGGAAATGGAGTTGGTAGACTTGGCTAACTTCAAGACTGTTCCAGGGTAGACCAGTGAATAGCCAGGTGCGCACCCATTCAAAGAAGGACCATAAAGAAGCGGCAGATATGAGTAGAATGAAACTGGAGGATAAACTGAGAATACGCTTGTATGCGGGAGCCGCACAATGTTCTTGCGTGGGGTCAGGGAATAAGAGGTAGTGCCTGATTTTACAAATGAGGTACAGCCAAATTCCTGGTATAGGAGTCCAAATAAGTGCAACTAATAAAGGGCAGAGTAAAAAAATGGGGTAGAGGAAATAGAAAGTTCCTAGGAAGTAGCCGAATCCCCAAGCACAACCTAGATAAAAAGTTCCACGGTCATGTCGACGTATACCCAGGAAGTAGAGAGGTATAAGTGCGAACCAAGCAAGAAAATGCAAGTTGAAGGGTTCGAAACAAAGGTTAACCATCAGACCAGAAATAAAAGCAATAAAGGCTTTTGTCGAGGGATGAATGGAACTTTTGATAGTGGTATTTTCGCTAGGCATAAAGGGTTATCCAAATTGACGATTCAATCTAAAGAGACTGAAGCATAAGTCAAAGCTTATTTGCCGTTAAGATCGCCAGATTTACGGATGGAAAGGAGGAGTTTGATGGTGAGGACAAAAGAAGTGATATAACCCATAAAGCCAAGGATCGAGATTTCAAAGACCATTGGAGGAATTCGTTGGCCAATGAGTTGGGAGGATCCAATGAAAAGGGCGGCAATTATAATGCCATAGACGAGGCGATTTATCACGGCGTCAAGTTTTCGGTGCTCGAGTTTAACGTCGAAAGAGCCTGCTTTCATGTTCTCCACTAAGTGAAGAAGTTCGCGTGGCATCATTTCGATGAGACGATCCCACTCTTTGTATTTCTTCTTCAGCTTTTTGTAAGTACGGATTGGCGAGTGTCGAGCTTTTAATCTTTGGATTTGAAAAGATTTTATGAGTGGGATGAAGTTGAAATTGCGATCTAGGGAACGCGATGTGCCCTCGAGCATAATGAGAGTTTTGATCAGCAAGGAGATGTTGCTAGGTAAAATTATTTTGTAGGTCCTGATGATCCGAGAAACTTCTTTAAGGGCACCACTAAAATCGATATCTTCTAAGTTTTCAACCTGAAATTCATATAGGAATTCGGTGATGTCAGCTTGGAGTTCATCGCGCTTAAGCTTGTCTTGGCATTTGCCGATTCGCAAAACATAATCAGTGATTAATTGAGCATCTTGATCGAGTGCGGCAAAGCCTACATCTTCAATCATTTCGCGATATTCTTCGTCAATAATTCCGATTAGGCCGAAATCGAGAAGACCAATGCGGCCATCATTGAGAATCCAGATGTTACCTGCGTGAGGGTCAGCATGATAAACCCCATCGCGAAGGATCATATTTAAAAATAAAATGGCGCCATTTTTTGCGATTTCCGCAGGACTTACGGGCAAGTGATGGAAAGTTTTTAGTTCAGACACGCTTTTTCCATAGAGGCGTTCCATCGTAATGACTTTTTTCGATGATAGATCTTTGTAAGTGTGGGGTATGTGGACGCTTTTGTCATCGGCAAATTTTTTACCGATCTTATTCATGTTTTGTAGTTCTTTTTCGAAATTCATTTCTCGAAATAAACTCTTCTTGAAGTCCTCTAAGATTTTACAGGGTTGGTAAGAAGCTAAGCTCGAGTCATATTTTTCAGCTAGTTGAAGGATTTTCGAAAAAACGCTGAGGTCTTTAAGAACTTTTTCTTCTATTCCTTGGTGTTGAATTTTAACTACGACATCAGTGCCGTCAAAGAGTTTTGCAAAATGAGCTTGACCGACTGAAGCGGAAGCAAAAGCCTCGAAATCAAATTCGGCATAGAGTTCCTCAACTTTTTTACCAAGTTCGTTTTCTAGTGTTTCGCGAACTTGTTCTGCTTTGTCAGGGTTTGTGGAATCTTGTAATAACTTGAGTTCAGCAGCGAGTTGTTCGCCAATCAAATCTTCTCTTGTACTCAGGATTTGACCAAGTTTAATAAATGTGGGGCCGAGTTCTGTGAAGGCTAAGCGCAAACGACAAGCATGGCTCATGTTTTCAAGGTTGGGGTGTGAGTGGATTTTTTGGCGTAGGTTCTTCATGAACTCGGGTTCATAATTCTCGATCCAATCAATTAAGCCATATTTGATGAATACAGTTATGACCTCACGAAAACGCTTGGTGTCTCGGGTAAATTCTGGGATTGATTGTAAATTCACTTATATCTCCTACATGCTTTAAATATGAGCGGTCTTTAATTGTATGCAAGTCTTATGAGTGGAGAAGTCAGAGTCTTTAAGTGGCTTAACTTATGCGCTTTCTATTAATTGTGTTGAGTACTTAAAGCATTTTTCATTTTGACGAGGGATTAATATCCAAATTCATTATTCCTGCTTTGCATTACTTTAAAAACTCTTTAGCTTAAATGAAGTCAAAAGAAGATGGGTTTTATGGGAGATAAAATAGACACGATTTTTTGGGTGGAAACACCCGAAGGCGTCAACTTGAGTATGCGTTTGGCGAGCCTGCCAATACGAATGACGGCGTTTTTACTAGATCTGATTTTTAGAGTAATTATTTTTATAATTCTCGCGATCATTTTAGGTGTGTTTGGTGATGCTTCACAGGGACTTTTTTTAGTTGCAATCTTTATTCTTTGGTGGTTTTACCCTGTCTTATTTGAAGTTATGCGTGGAGGGATGACTCCGGGCAAGAGTATTATGAAAATTCGCGTCTTACACGGCAATGGAACGCCGGTCGGTTGGCGCGCATCAATGATTCGTAATTTTCTTCGGGTAGCAGATGTGTTTGCGAGTGTTTGGGGGCTCGAATTTATTGCGATGTTCGCAGATAGTCGTAATCGCCGCTTAGGCGATTTAGCGGCAGATACGATTGTAGTTTATGCAGACAGTCAGAGATCAAAAGTATTCCTGCCAGAAGTAGAACCTTTATTACCTCCGGTGCCTTTGAATCCGGAAGAACAGAAAAGTTTTATTGCATTTGGTGAGCGTTATCACTTATTGAGTAAACAACGTCAGGTTGAACTCGCGGAGATTTTAGAGGAAATGCATGGAGAAAAAGGTGCTGTAGCTGTAAAAAAACTCTATGCTTATTCACTGGGGCTAGCAGGTGGCGAGGGAGTGAAAGATTCATGAAACAAAGAGTTTTTGAAGACAAGAATCGCGATTTTTGGAAGCTTCTAGAAGATCTATTTAAGAAGAAAATAAAACGAGATGATGAATTAAATGACAATTTTCCCGCGATGTATCGCAGTTTATGTAGGCAACTTGCCGTCGCACGAGGAAGAAATTACAGCCCTATCCTAATTCAGTATTTAGAAGAATTAGTAGCCTCGGGACATCAGCGCTTATATGGTCGACGTGGTGGCGCAGAGATGAAAATCATACGTTATTTCCAAAGAGATTTTCCTCGTATGGTGCGTAAAGAATGGAAACTCATTTTGTTCTCGCATGTCTTATTTTATTTGCCCCTCGTGAGCATCGCGCTACTAATTCAGTATTATCCCGACTTGGCACATATGCTTTTGCCAAGCGAGATGTTATCACAAATGGAAGAAAGCTATGATCCTGCTAATGGTCATTTTGAAGAAGTTCGCCCTGCAAGTCAAGATTTTATGATGTGGGGGTACTATATCCTCAACAACGTTGGAATAGATTTCCGTTGTTTTGCTGGAGGTTTGTTTGCAGGTGTGGGTTCTATTTTCTTTATGATTTACAATGGCGTGGCTATTGGCGGCGTGGCCGGACACATTACTCATGTCGGCTACGGTGAAACTTTTTGGCCTTTTGTTTGTGGACATAGTGCGCCCGAATTGACTGCAGCGGTTTTTTCTGGAGCTTGTGGGATGAAGTTGGGTTTCTCTTTTATAATGCCAGGACTGAAGAGTCGTTTACAATCGCTAAAAGATTGTGCGGCAGATGCAATGACTCTCTTGTGGGGAACGGCATTTATGACTTTTTTGGCAGCTTTTATCGAGGCTTTCTGGTCATCTTCACCCTTGATTCCAGTCAATGTTAAATACTGGGTGGCCGCTTGTATGTGGTTAGGAATGATATTGTACTTCTTGTTTATGGGGCGCCGCCGTGGATCTGAATAATTTACAGATTGCTTTACGACCAAGAAATAATTGGGAAGCCTTCGACTTAGGTCGTTCTTTGCTCAAGAAAAATTTGCTATCGATCTATAAGCCCTGGTTAGCGCTTACCGTGCCTTATACTTTATTGATGTTTTTACTATTCAAAAACCACCCCTTCTGGGGCTTTTTCGCCTTTTGGTTTTTTCTGCCGATCTTTGAACGCGTGATTATTTTTGATTTGAGTCGCATTATCTTTGGTGAAACACCAAGCACTAAGCAGAGTTTAAAAGAATTCCCCAAGGAGCTGAAAAAAGGTTTTTTCAGTTTGCACTTTATGTGGCGCTTCACTTTTTCGCGTTCCTTTTTAATGCCCATTTGGCAACTAGAAGGCTTGAAGGGGAAGCAGCGTAAGAAGCGTGTTCAAGTTCTGTCAGGATCTAGTACGAGTAGCAACTGCGCATGGAATGGGGTGATGTATTTACATATCGAGCAGTTGGTTGCTGCGGGTTTATTAACCGTTTGCTACCTTTTTATCCCCGTAGAAGTGAAAGGTGATATTCCCAGTAAAATCCTCGATTTAGATAGCTTCGTGTATTGGTTAGAGCAGTTGCCTACCTGGTTGTCCTTTTTTGTTTATGTCGTGACAGCTTTCGCGATGATTTTGATTCGTCCCTTTTATGTTGCTGGAGGTTTCACACTTTATATATGCCGCCGAATGGTTTTAGAGGGTTGGGATATTGAATTACAGTTTCGTAGCCTCGCGGAACGTCTACAAGAGAAAAACCTTTTGGGAAATAAGATCATTTCTTTCTTACTACTCGCTTTCTTTTTTCTTTGTCCTGCACCTGTTCATGCTCAATCGAGTGAAGTCGATCGCGAACTTGAAACCATCATGGCAGAGGAAGAGTTTAACGAATATAAGGATGTTAAAAAACGTCAATTTAAAGATATAGATTCCAGTATGTTTGATTGGTTATTTCGCGATAGCGAACAAGAAGATCGTGAAGAAAGTAATTTTGATTGGATATCAATGGCGGGCTTTTTCAAAGTCCTCTTTATTTGTATGATGGCAGGTGCACTGATTTGGCTTATATGGAAAATTGTCGTTATTGTCATGGAAGAACGAAAGCTCGCTAGAGTGAGTCCTCGAACTAAAAGCGAGGTGGTGAAATTTATGGGCTTGGATGTAAGCGAAGAGACCTTGCCCGATGATATTGCGAGTGATGTCAGAGCTATGTTGCAAGAAGGTGATATACGAGGAGCCATTAGTTTGTTGTATCGAGGCAGTGTCTTTCAACTTCTTGAGGCGGGCCTGAAGTTGCGTTCTTCTGATACTGAATTGGATTGTTTGCGTCGCGTTGAATCTTTTGGCCAAAGTGAGAAAAAATCTTACTTCAAAGACGTAACCAATACATGGTTAAGAGTGGCTTACGCACATGATTTACCCGAGAACTCTTTATGTGAAGACTTGTGTAATCGTTGGGTTACTTTGTTTGAAAGCGAGATTGAGGTGCAATCATGAGCAAGTTCTTAAAAGTTGCCCTCGGTCTTTTGTTTGCGGTGATTATTTACCTGATTTATTGGTTTATTTCCAATACCGAGGAAGTCGAGAGTAGGGAATATGTAGGTTTCCAAGGGGAAGCTAAAATCAAACCTTACCTCGCTTTGCAACGCTTATCCGAACGTCTGATGAATCACACAGATTCTGAGGTTAACCTTTCAAGCTGGGGGCAGTTTTCAAGGGACGAAATCGTGTTTGTTCCCCTTGAGTACATTCCTACAGATATTAGCCTGTTCAGTGATTTAGAGGAGTGGTTAAATCAAGGGGGAGTCCTAATAACTGGGAGTACTCGTAGTAGAAATGATTTTGAAGTGGACTTCTCTCCTATGCATGAGCGCCTATTTGGGCTCAAGAGTATCGAGGGGGAAAATGGTAAACAGTTCAATCATAAACTGGGTGATCACACAGTACAAATGTTGAATGCCTTTTCTTGTGAGCTTAGTGGCTACTCAGAGGAATATAGAAGTGATGATGGGAAGCTGCTGTATGCAGTGAAATCAATGGGCAAAGGCAAAATTTATTTCTTCAACTCTCTACGAGCTTTTGATAATCGTAACTTGCGAGATCAGGATAACGCGGTGTTCTTTTTTAGTCTTTTTGATCGCGAAAAAAATATGGTACTCGCTACTCGACCAGAATATATGGGAGTGTGGTCTTGGATAAAGACTCGCGCTAGAATTACCTTGATCTTACTTATATCTGTGATTGTTGCATGGTTGCTTATGGTATCCAAACGTTTTGGTCCCTTGGCACTGGATAAAAGTGTTAATTCACGAAAAATTATGGAGCACATCAAGGTGAGTGGGGAGTATCAATGGCGAGCCAAGCAGGGTCACCTTTTAGTCGAAGAGTTACGCTTGAATATTCAAGAACTTTTAAAAATGCGACATCCTCAAACCAATCGTTTTTCATCCTCCGAGCAGACACAATATCTTGGCAATTTATGTGCTTTAGAAAGTCAAGATGTTTTCTTGTCAATGACAGAGACTTACAAGACGCCGGAGCAGTTTTATAAAATAGTAATGATTCTTAAAAAAATAAAGGACTCTTTGTAATGGACGAAGATATAAATAAGGACGAACAAGTACCAGATGCGGTGATAGACCTCAATACAGAGAATGATAGCGAAATCCAGGAAGAAAGCAGTGTTGAAGAGGAGGCTTCTTTAGCAATGGAGATGAGTCAAATTCTTCGCATTCGTGATCAGGTTCGTAAAGTAGTTATTGGTCAAGATAAGATTGTTGACCAAGTTTTAGCCGCATTTCTAGCGGCAGGCCACGTTTTGATTGAGGGTGTCCCAGGTTTAGGTAAAACGCTTTTGGTGAAAGCCATTTCTCAAACTTTTTCAGGTGATTTTGCGAGAGTTCAATTTACACCAGATTTAATGCCAGCAGACGTCATGGGTCATGCGATGTTTAACATGAAAAACCAAGAGTTTGTCATTCGCAAGGGACCTGTTTTTTGTAATTTATTGTTAGCTGACGAAATCAACCGTGCGCCTGCTAAGACTCAATCCGCTTTACTAGAGGTTATGCAGGAGAGTCAGGTTACGATTGAGGGTGAATCTCATAGTGTTAAACCACCATTTATGGTTTTGGCAACTCAGAACCCTCTGGAACAAGAAGGAACCTACCCTCTGCCCGAAGCTCAGTTGGACCGTTTTCTAATTAAGGTGAGTGTAGATTACCCTGAGGAGAGTGATGAATTAGAATTAGTTAAATTGGTGACAAAAGGACAAAGCCGAGAAAAGCTTGATGTGAGCTTAGTTGAAAATGTTATCAGCAATGATGAGGCGGAAGAGCTTCGTAAAAAAACTTCTGAAGTCACTGTTGATGAGCAAGTGGTTGAATACGCCGTAGCAATTGTACGTCAAACACGTAATTGGTCGGGGATTTCAGTTGGTGCAGGGACGAGGGGTGCTTTAGCTTTGATTCGTATTGCACGTGCGATGGCTTTGATTTCTGGGAGAAACTTTGTTGTTCCTGCCGATGTTAAAGAAATGGCGCTACCCGTATTACGTCATCGTATCACTTTATCACCTGAGATGGAAATAGAAGGTTTTAGTCACGATCAGGTTTTAGAAGATATGTTAGATAAAGTTGAGGCTCCACGTTTGTGAAAATAAAGAGCTTCAGACCGGCATATAGATTACTTTTTGTCCTATCTGTCGCTTGTGCTTTTAGTGTTGGCCAACTGTTTTATCCAGATTTAAAATGGTTGATGCTCAGCGCCTGTGCCTTTATAATCTTAATTTTTGTTTTTGATTTATTGAGCCTGTGGCGTCAGCCCTTGATCGAGTTTGAACGCAAAGTGGCACATACGATGCCTTTGGGGGTTGCAAGTAAAGTGAAGTTGGCTTTGAAAAACCGTTCCACTCAAAGGTTTGATTTTGATTTAATAGATCATTATCCCACAGAACATGAGGTGAAGGGTTTTCCATTTAAAGTAAGTCTAGATCCAGGGCAAGAAATTGAATTAGATTATGCAATCACACCTCAACAAAGAGGGGATTATGAATTCAAACATTGTGAGTTGCGTTTTAACTCTCTTTTAGGTTTTTGGAATCGCTACTTCAAAATCAATGCCAGCAACTCTGTACGAATTTATCCAAACTATGCAGAAGTCATTCGCTATGGAGTTTTAGCAGCAGAGCAACGCCTCGCTCAGCTAGGTATCATGAAAAAACGTCAAAGAGGTTCAGGTACAGACTTTTTACAATTGCGCGAATTCCGCAAAGGTGATCGTTTAGGGAGTATTGATTGGAAAGCCACTGCACGTATGCAGAAAGTGATCTCGCGTCAGTACCAGGCTGAGCAGGATCAACAAATCTTTTTCATGTTAGATTGCGGTCGTCGCATGCGATCGATGGATGGTCAATTATCTCATTTTGACCACACCCTTAACGCGATGCTTTTGTTGACTTATGTGGCTTCAAGGCAAGGCGATGCCGTTGGTATGATGACCTATGGGACAAAAGAACAGCGACGCTTTTTACCTGTCAAAAAATCGGTTAATAATGTGAACCGCTTCCTAACGGGTCTTTATGATTTACACCCCAGTACGATGGAGGGTGATTCGGCTGCCGCGGTGCAAGAATTGAAGAAAGTCCTAAAGAAGCGAGCCTTGATTATTGTTTTGACCAACATGAGAGATCAACAAGATCCTGAAATGTTGGAGTCTTTGAAAGCCTTGCGGAAATCGCACTTAGTGGTTTTTGTCGCATTACGAGAAGAAGTTTTTGCTGAACAAGAGCAAGCAGATATTAAAGATTTCAAAGAGGCACTTACTTACACAGCACTGAACCAATTTCTCCGTGGTAGAAAAAAAGCTCTCGAATCCATGCAGGGTAATCAAATTATCACTTTAGATGTGTCTCCAACTCAGCTTCACACAAAATTAGTGAATTGTTACCTGGAGATTAAAAATTCTGCAGCTCTATAGAATTAGGCGATAAGAGAAGTACCAAGCTACTAAATCACGTAGACCATGTAGGAATTTAAGTTGATTTGTATTTGGCCATGGAGAGCTATGGATGCAGGTGAAGAATACATTACCTGCAATACTAACTGATAGGCAACTATCACCCAAATAGAATGAGAAGTCGTCGGCTTGATGGATGTTGGTGTTTTCGAGAAATTCTTTTTTCGTGGAGATGAGTTTAGGTATGTAAGCAGCCAACTCTTCTTTGTCGATACTATTTGTCGTGCCGCAGTCAGTGATATTTAAGCCATCTAAAGTCGAGAGCATAATGAAATCAAACTCACACTTGTCTTTCAATTGCTTAATAAAAGTATTTACGGTGGCGTCATTAGTCTCACCCGCAATCGAGAATAAATATGTTTCTTTTTGAATGTGGTATTCTTTAGGGCTCAAGCCAGTGAGAGTCTGATATTCATCGTCACTGAGTTCGGCTTGGTGCTTTAGGCTCTCGAGGCTAGGGTATGGTTCAGTACGGGCGTCTAAAACTTTTTTGGCTAAGCTTTCATCACAGATAAGTAATAATTCTTCAAGTGAGCATTGGTTGATGCGGATCCCGTTTGGCGCTACAGATGATGATTCTTGGACATGTGGATGATTTGACTTTTTTGTGGCTTTGCGTTCGGGTGGCGTAGCGTTGGGGATAGCATGGGGGTTGAGTGATTGCTCACGATTTTCGATGAGGTTATGTAGCTCCATGTCGTATTCATTGGATGCCACAGTTTTTGGCTTAGGAGGTTTACGGAAATGTGGATTTTGTCTACCTTTTCCAGCTTTTTTTCCAACTACATCATCTTCTACCTCAAGGTTGACGAAATCGAGAGATGTGTTTTCCTTAACAAGTGATTCCTGTATGGGAGGAGCTTCTTTAATCTCATCAGCCTTACTTAAGCCAATATGAATAGTTTTGTGTGTCTTGATATCATTACTTAAGCCACTTTTATCTTCCTCAAGTACGGCGGTGTCATGGGGGTTAAGTTCTTCATCTTCGGTGTCGCTTCCTTGGAGGAAACTCATGATAGATGAATTTGCTCCAATAAGATCATCCATTAAACCGCCTTCTTCCTCAGAGGAGTATACGCGTGTTTCATCATCTTGTATAGATGTGCTGATTTTCTCGTGTAGGGGTTCTTCAACAACACTTATTTCGTCAACAGTAGTATTGCTTTCTTCTTCAACTTCGTCTTCAATACTTTCTAGTTGGGGTTCCATGTTGGCTGACTGAGCCAGTTCTTCTATTTGTTCCTCGGTAAAAACATTATCCATTTCAAGAAGAATATTGTCAAGTTCTTGAACTTGATCTTGGACATACCAATCAGTAGGTATGAGTGTTAAGATATCGCTTAAAGGCAGTTCTAAATCGCCTACTTTTTGACTTCCATTTGGAAGGTTCAGAAAACTGTGGATTTTAGCTTGTGGAATCTTGCAAGAACCCTCCTTGATTAAATCGAGTAGGTCCTGTTGAGTGATTTCTAAAAAGTCTTCTGCTTGAAATTCATGAGAGTTTGTATCGATTTTACCTAAGATGTACTCTGCGGTGAATGAGATGCATTGAGCATAAATGACGATGTCTCCTGGGGGACGAGTGTACATGCAGACGGTCTGCTTAGGGTCTTCTAATATAAGTTCTACGGCATCATTAGGGTTCGGTGTCGATAGATCAAAATCAGTTTTCTGATTTCTTGAAGATTTATCATTGGTTTTAGGGGTCAGACACTCTGTGACTTCCTCAATTTGATTAGGTTCAGATTCATCCACTTCAACAACTAAAGTATCTTGCTCCGTTTCTTGAATGTCAAAAATCGAACTAGTTTTGCGCCTTAATTTATTCTGCTCAGGTTGTGTGGAGAAAGCAGGATTTTGCTTAATAGCTTGTGGCTTGGCGGCTTCCCCTTTTTCTTTGTCCCAAAAATCACTTACTGAAAACTGAGCAGTTTCTGGGCATTGAGCTTGAGATGAACTGATGAAATCAGGTGATTTTGGTAATTCCATTTCCTGAGTGATTGCCATGTCGGGATCGTTATTTGTCGGGGGTTTAGGAAGAACAGTAGGCTTAGATAGTTTGTTGTCATCTTGACGTTGTAGTACATTGATCTTAGGAGTTTCTTCCTCTTGAGCAGTGGGGTGTTCTAAGTCAAAGGGGTTATCCATATCGGCAATAGTATCTTCGAGTGCACAAGATTGATATGGATTGATAAGCCAATTTTTTGGGATGACTTCCAAGAGTTCGTCTAAAGGCAGTTCGGTTACGTCTGTAGAATGATAGCCTTCTGAGGTTACGAGAGTATTGGGCAAGAGGCAGGCAAGTGGACCAACGGTAATTTTAAAAGCCCCCTGTTTGAGAACATTGAGGACATCGTCCTTATTAAATGCGGTGGTTGGCTCCGCACTTTCCAATTGATTGTGCCAATTTTGATGAAGGTATTCTTTGGGTAAAGCTTCGATAATCGTCAAAGTGGGTACGCTAAGAGTATCGCCGTTAACCGACATAACGACTTCATGGTGTGGAGGCAAGTCCTGCGGATTAACCTCTTTATTCATGGATTGATTGAAACTTACAGAAGGAGGGGCGTCCGGCATTTTGGTAGTTTTACCACGACGGAGTACGGGGTCGTTGCTGTGTTGATGGTTATTCTTAAATCCCATAGATCATTCCCAAGTTTTCATATTCTTCTAATAGTTTATAGGAACAGAAGAATAAAATCAAGAATTGAAGAGCTTAGGAAGCTCCTTTTAGAACTAATTAAAGATGCAAGGTAGTTCTTAGCTAATTGATTTGGAAATTATACGGTGAGTTAAACTCTCTAGTATGAGTCGCTTGGAGCTGCTGTTTTGGAATAATTTTTGCATCGCAGTGTTGAGTAAATCCATCGCATTCAAGGTTTCCTTATTTGAATAACGTTTCGAATCTTCAACAATGAGTTTGAGGCGATAGGGGTGATAAGTAATGATGGGATATTTTGTTTTGTAATCCTTTATAGTACTTTCATCTAGGGACTTCAAAGCACTTTCGAGCTGACTGCTATTCTTCAGTTTCAAGACTTGCATAATTAATTTGGATTGGACGAAATTATGAAATAGCGTGGAGCCTTGCATAAGTAGTCTAGAAACTAAAGCTTCTGGATCTTTTTCACGACTAAGAAGGATGTTGAGTGAGCTGAGAGCCGATTCTAAATCTCGCTTAGATAAGGCGTTTGAATAGATCCAAGCATCAGCGGCTTCATTGCCGCTGATAACGTTCTGAACTTGCGATAAATTTATGGGGTTTTGGCCGTTGCTATAGCACCATAATGTTTCAAGGGTTGGTTTAACTCTCTGCGTATCGTTTCCTAAGCATGTGACGAGATAGTCTAGTGCTTGAGGGTGGATGGATATTTGCATTTCTTTGGCTTGTGTCTGGACGATATTATTCATCTCTACTTGCCAATTACGGTTCTTTTTTTCGGGTTTATTGAAAAGGTGAACTTCGCCAATTTTTGAGCAGCATTTATACAGTGCTTTGCGTTTATCGCAATCATTACCACTGATAACTAGATTGATGTTTTCAGCAGCGTTTTTGCTTAGAAGTTCAACGAGATTGCGGATTTCAGTGGCAATTGCAGATTTTGAAGTGGCATTCTCTTGCTTAAAAGCTGGGAAGTCATCTAGCCACATGGTCTTTTCACCAAAAAAAGGAGGGGACATATAGGATAAGATTAGGCGCTTTAGCGTCTCGTCTGCAGTTTCAGTTTCTTGACGAGTAATAACTTCTAGAGCAAAAGGGTCAGTTGTGCCACCACTTAGGGTTTCAACTAATTCTTTTGCTTTGAGTTTAATTCGCGCTTCATCGTTTCCGCTAACGAGGTGGATTTTACAAGTCATTCAATTTCCTTTTTGACAAAGTGAGCAACAATATATCTACAATTGAAGTAAAGTTCATCTAGGTGAAGCCAAAAACTCTTAAGTTTTACAGGTGCGGAGCTGAAATTGCACTTTTAGGTTTGAAGGCTCAAGTTTCTGAACTTTATTAGGATCATTATAATGTATATATAAAAAGAATTTATGAAGAAAGATTTGAGTGAGTTACGATCTGAGATTGATCGTTTAGACCGTAGTATTGTGGCGATGATTAACGAACGTTATTCATATGTGCGCCAAGTAGGGGAGTGGAAGCACGCAAATTCGAGTGAGATTTATGTGCCAGAAAGAGAAAAAGCCCTTCTTGAAAAGTTAGAGACCATTAATGATGGCCCCTTGAAAAATGAGACTTTGAGAGCGATTTATCGTGAGATTATGTCTGGTGCCATCGCATTAGAATCACCAGTTAAAATTGCCTTTCTAGGACCAGAAAATACTTTTTCACATCAAGCGGCACTTTCAAAATTTGGTAGAAGCGTTGCGTACCTCGCAAAAAATAGTATTGCAGATGTTTTTGAAGCTGTGGACAGAGGTAAAGCTGATTACGGTGTGGTGCCAATTGAAAACTCCACCGAAGGAGCAGTAACTTATACCTTAGATATGTTCAACCAAGCAGAAGTTAGCATTTGTGCAGAAATTCACTTAGCTGCCCATCAGAATTTGATGGCACGCTGTGCAAAAGAAAATGTACGAGTCATTTACTCGCATCCACAAGCGCTAGCTCAATGTCGTCTTTACCTTCATAATAATTTCCCTTTAGTTCCCCAAGTAGAAGTTCGTTCTACTGCGGAAGCAGCAAAACGCGCGGCTCTAGATGATCATGCAGCAGCAGTAGCGAGTTGTCTCGCAGCAGAGGCAAATGGACTTAATATTTTAGATGGTTCTATTGAAGATAACTCTCGCAACGTCACACGTTTTTTAGTGATTGCTCGCCAAAACCCGAAGCCAACTGGGGATGATAAAACTTCTATTGTTTTTGCTTTGAAAGACAAAGTAGGAGCATTGATGGAATGTTTAGCAGCTTTTGGAGCACAAGGTGTGAATATGAGCATGATTGAATCACGCCCTGCCAAAACTCGTCAGGGGGATTATTTATTCTTTGTGGATTTCAATGGGCATAGAACCGACGAGCGAGTTCTAAGCCTTATCAATGAACTCAATAAACACTGCTTGTACGTAAAAGTACTAGGATCCTATCCTTGTGGTTTGAGCATAACTGCGGACTAGGTGATTAGGGGATGCGCTACGCTATTGTAACAGATATTCACGCTAACTGGCAGTCGTGGGATGTTACTTTAAAAGATATACGCAAGCGTGGTGTTGATAGCATTCTATGTTTAGGCGATGTGGTGGGTTATGGCCCCTCGCCTGTACGAGTACTCGAGAGTACTTATGAGAATTGTGACGGATTTATCTTAGGTAATCACGATGCTGTTATCGGCAATCGTTTGGATTCCGACCTCTTCAATGATCATGCAAAGCATATCATTGAGTGGACCCGTCAACAAATGAGTGAACAAGCGGTCGATTTATTTGCTAACATGTCTCTGAGAATGGAAGGCCCAGGTTTTGAGTGTGCTCATGCCGAATTGGCGGTTCCTGGTCGTTTTGGTTATATATATCAGGCAGAAGATAGTTTGGAGTCTTTTAGTTCGACTAAATCACCATTGATGTTTGTAGGCCATACTCATTTGCCGGGCTATTTCCAATGTGATATTAGGCGCGGTGAAGTTAAAAAATGTGACCCCATCAAGTTTCAGGTACAAGAGGGTTTTCGTTATTTAGTTAATGCGGGCTCAACTGGAGATCCACGTGATGGAAGTCTTAAATCGAGTTATGTAATTTATGATGCGGAAAAGCAAACGGTCGATTTTTGCTATGTCCCATTTGATGTAGAGGCTTATAAACAAGAAGTCTTAAAGGCTTCAATTCCAGCTAGGAATTACTTTTTACAGGTTTACTCGGGCCAGCTCGAAGAGACAGATACCCTACGTGATATGCGTATTTCTACAGAAGGAATGGCAAAAGAAGTCCGTCGTAAATCAGTTAAACTAAACTCAAATTCTTTTAAACGTAAGAATGTGAACTTCCGTAAAGCTGATACTCGACGTGCAGCGCAACGCGCGGCATCTTCAAAAAATTTAGAGGAGGGTTCAAAGCGAAATATTAAGCCTCAAACTGATCCTAGTAAGAAGCAAAACCTAATTCTGATAGGATCAGGTGTAGCAACGGTGTTGATGGTGATTATTTTACTCGTGGTTTATTTTATGGGGGCCGATGAGAAAGATGACGTACTTGCGCAGCAAGGGGCGGCAGAAGAAGCCAATAATCCTGCTCAAGAAATTAATGAAGCTCAAGTTAATGAAAAAGCATTAAAGAATGTCATTAGCGATTCCAAAACAAAAGTTGAAGCTCAGATAGAGGATGACTTTGAAGTAAGAGAAATTCCTGTTGATGAACTCGTACTCAATAAGCGGGGTTACACAAATATTTCTGATTTTGATACGAATAAAGAAGGCTGGCTTGTTCATTCTCCTGTATCTCGTAGAGCTATTTATAGAAGCGAGGAACTAAACCCTACTTTCATTAAATCAGCCAAGTTTAGAAGCTATGATTTATTCCATACGAAAGTGGATGATAGTTATAATAATTCTAAGTTTAGAGTTTACAGCCCTGCTTTTCTTTTAAATAAAAAATTCCTGCATTTTCAGAAAGATTATAAGGGAGACAGCATAAAGCTATATCTTTTAAAAAATGGGGCGACGAACGTTGAATCTATTTTGCCCTATAATGAAGATCAAAAAGCTGTTGCTATTATGAACCTTGATAATTTTGAGA
Organism: Lentisphaera marina; assembly: GCF_028745505.1. Lineage (GTDB taxonomy): Bacteria > Verrucomicrobiota > Lentisphaeria > Lentisphaerales > Lentisphaeraceae > Lentisphaera > Lentisphaera marina. The sequence goes on from NZ_JAQZZL010000002.1 coordinate 189,672, forward strand.
AAATCAGCCACCGTCTTTTAATTGATGGTAATAACGTTGAGGGGTCAGATTACATTCAATTAGATAATCTAGGTCTTTCTAATGAACCATCCAGTAATTTTGTACGAAGGCCTTTATCATCAGGCTCTGGTGTAGGAAGAGATTTTGTCAAATCTTTAATCAAAGAGAATCCAATTGATTCTATTAAAGATATGCAATCTTTAGAAAAAGATTTGTTTGGTGTGAATGCGAAGGTATTGAGGGAGCAGGTTTCAGAGCTCAATCAACTTTACGATGAAGCTTTAGCTTATTTGAAAAGTAAAGATGTTCAAAAGATTGACTTGCAACTGGCTGGTATGACCGAGCCTAAAAAACTCGAAATACGTACTGGGGAATCAGGAAGTGTTTTTACTGTTACAATAGATGGTCATGAATTTAGCTTTTATCCATTTGAACTACATCCACAACAAATTATTAGCCTTTCTGATAAGCAATTAAATATCACTAAGCTAATAAAAAAATATTCTTCCATGAATGACTTCTTTAATAGTGAAGATTTTGCAGCCAATGGCTTATATAAAAAGTTTAATTATCGTGTCTACGCTAATCAAATAAAGCTCAGTAGTAAAAAATTGAATGAAGCCGTGAAGGTGTTGCTCAACTCAAAGTCAGCTAATGCAAGCTTTAAAGCTTCAGGCCAAGGTGACTTTAAAATTAAATTACCTTATTTGATGTCAATTAATGAGATCGATATCGAAGGTCTGGACTCTGGGAAAGTGCTTACTGTGAGCCGTGACTCAAAAGCCTTATGGCATGGCGTTGGCGAACAAAACTCATTTATGGTGACTCAGTATAATTCATTTTTAATGGGTAAAGACATTTCTGCAAAAGCTAAATGGGATGGAAAGAACTTATCTCAAAATGAGGTGTTAAATATTAATAAATCATTTGATGCCGATACTGCATTTTCTCTTAGTTTTGAGCAGGCAAGTCAATCAGATTATGTGCGCCTGCTTTTTTGGTCATCGGTTGGTTTAGAGGATGACAAAACTGTTTACCTAAAAGTACGTCATCTAGAAGATGGGCTTAAGAATAGAAAAACGACTTTCCAGGGTGTGCTTCGCCCCTACAAAGGCCTTAACTACATCACTTTGTCTTTACCGTCTGAGAAACTCAAATCTTTGGAGTTTGAATTTGAGACCGATGATTTGATAGTTATACGTTCTTTGAAGCTCTTTAGAACGAAGTAATTAATTCATTTTACGAATATCAATAAAAGAACCTGATGTATATTCGAGTAATTTCTTAAAGATATTTGGTAGTTTATCAGCAAGTTCATCGGCTGTAGGCATGTTTTCTGTACCTCTGGCATTTTGAATGCGTTGTAAGGATGTGAAGTTATCGGTTTCTGTGATTGAGCAGAGTTGATCTTGCATAGCGGTGTCTACCAAGCCTGGAGCGAAGGCGCAGAAGTGGGTATTTTGAAATTCTTTAGAATAGAGACTCGTCATCATATTGAGAGCGGCTTTTGATAGCGAGTAGCCACTCCAGCCGCGATTACCATTTACTGCGGCACCAGATGAAAGGGTGATGACTTGAGAGCAAGTTCTTTCACCGCAAATATAATCAATCAATTCTTTATTTGCCCAAAGATTAATATCTATCATAGCTTTAAGCTCTTCTAGCTTTGCTGCAGATAAATCTTGGATAGTCCCCAGAACTCCAGCATTGAGAATGGCTAAGTCAATATTTGCATTATGACTTAGAAGTTCATTTAGAGACCCCTTGATAGAGTCGAGATCTTTAAGATCACAGCAAATCCATTTTACTCTACTATCGGGACAAGGGCGGCGACTCAATCCATAAACGTCAGCACCTTGGTCTAAATATTTTTTAGCTAGAGCAAGGCCAATGCCACTACTAACACCACTAATGAATATTTTCACTCTTTGATCCAAGTTACCTTTTCTTCAACAGAAGATTTGCGAAGCCCATCATGAACTTCTTCCGCAGGGTAACCTAAATGGATAAAGCCAATGACTTTATCTTCGGCACCGTCCAGGCCTAAAGCTTTGGGTGTTTCAGAGAGGTGGCTAATAGATGATCCCCAGTATGAACAAATACCATGAGCTTCAGCTGTGATTAACATATTTTGAGTAGCAGAAGCTACAGCACAAAGTTCTTCAATCGCAGGGATCTTACAACCTTCAGTTCTTTTCATGCCGACCGCAATAATGACTTGTGCTGCCAGGGCATTACTTTGCCACTTAATAAGTTTTTCCGGCGGGTATACATCAGGATTTAAGTCAAAGACTTCTTTCAGTAAAGCATGAAACCTATTTTTGCCTTCTCCGCAATAAACGGTGAGACGCCAAGGCTCGGTACGCCCATGGTTTGGTGCCCAGTTGGCGCTTTCTAATATTTCAGTTAAAACGCTAGGTGGAATGGCTTGTTCGGAGAAGTTGCTAGGTTTTACTGTTCTTCTTTTAGATATGATTTTAAATACATCGCTACTCATGATTCTACCTTAAATATTTTGTTTTATATAATCTAGTCTAATTTGAATAGGAGAAAATCGTTCTTGTGTCAAAATATCACTAAAAGAGCGTCAGCTTTGCGTCAGTGTGACAGTATAAGATTTGTTCTATTTAAATATAAAAAGTTGTAAGTTGTTTGTTGGCTTGTGTTTGTTGATCACTTAGGGGCTTCGTGCATTGAGTTTTTTGTGATGTGTTCAACTTAAACAAAAATAAGGAGCAACACAATGCAAAATAGAAAAAGCTTAATGGACCCATGGTCTTCACTAGATAAAATTTTTAATAACTTTAATCATTTTATCCACCAAAATGAAATCGAGACTGGGCCGCGAGTTCACACTCATAAAAGTGAGAATGAATTGATACTTCACTTTGAATTACCAGGAGTAAATCCCGATAAAGTTGAACTCAATTATAAAGATGACACTTTAACCTTAAAAGGTGAGCGTGAACAGCTGGTTAAAGCCAAACAGAATTTACTAAGAAGCGAGAGGCCACATGGTGCTTTTGAAAGAAGTTTTGTTCTACCTTTTAAAATAGATGAGGAAAAAGTGAACGCGCAGTATAAAGATGGGATCCTCACAGTAAATCTTCCTCGCGAAGCTACACAAAGTAGTAAAAAAATTACCATTCAAACTAAAGGAGCCGCATAATGAAAACGAAAATCCAACCATTAGTCGATATTATTGATTTCGAGAAAGCTTTCTATCTCTATTTTGATTTACCTGGAGTTAATGAATCTAATTTAGACGTCGATGTTGAAGCCAATATTCTAAGTGTACATGCTAAGCAAACAATTGGTGATCCAAGTCATCCTGAAACTTACCGTGAAAAGATCTATGAATCGCGATATGAATTAGGAGAAACAATTGATGTTGAAAAGATTAACGCAAAACTCGATCATGGTGTTTTAAAGCTAGATTTACCTAAAATAGCAAAAAAATCACCCTCAAAAATCAAGATTGAAGTTGCTTAGTTATGAAAAATCAAAAAAATGGAACATCTTAATTTATCAATTGCTAGCTCATGCTCTTTTGAGCTAGCTCAAATTATTACTCAATCCATGGAGATAGCATGAAAAAATTTCTTTGTTTCACAGCTATGGCCTTACTTTCAAGTCCAGTTTTAGCTGATGCAGATGTAAAAAATGAAATTACTCAATTAAAACAAACTAGCCGAGCCTTTGCGCATGTCGCGAAAAAAGTTTCGCCCGCAGTTGTACAAATACGTGTTGAAAAAGACGTGGACCGTCGTGGTGGACGAAATAATATGCAAGATGAATTCTTGCGTCGTTTCTTTGGTCAGCAGCCTGAAAGAAATCAACAAGATGAGCAGCCACGGAAAAAAAAGCGTGAAGAAGTTGGCCAAGGTTCCGGTTTTATTATTTCCAAAGATGGTTATGTCTTAACTAATAATCATGTTATTGGGGAAGCCGATCATATTAAAGTGACTTTAAATGATGGTCGTGAATTGGAAGCCAAAATTATTGGTAAGGACCCCAAGTCTGATGTTGCCGTTGTTAAAGTAGCTGCAAAAGATTTGCCCGTCTTAGAATTAGGAGATTCTAGTAAGTTAGATATCGGTGAGTGGGTAATGGCTATTGGTAATCCATTTGGCCTGTCTTCTACGGTTACGGCAGGCATTGTTTCCGCTAAAGGTAGAAATAGCGTAGGTATAACGGATTATGAAAACTTCATACAGACTGATGCAGCCATTAACCCAGGTAATTCTGGTGGACCTCTAGTTGATTTAGATGGTAAAGCTGTAGGAATTAATACAGCAATCTTCAGTCGTAGTGGTGGCTATATGGGCATCGGTTTTGCCATACCTATAAACATGGTGAAGAATATTACTGAACAACTCATTGCCGATGGTGCTGTGACTCGTGGTTTCATAGGTATTTACATGCAGGAATTAACCTCTGAATTAGCGGAAAGTTTTGGCGTGAAGTCAGGGATTCTTATTTCTCAAGTAAGCCCAAGTTCGCCAGCTGAAGAAGCAGGACTGAAATCAGGTGATGTGATTATTGAACTCAAAGGTAAAGCGATTAAAAATTTAGCTGAATTCAGAAATAATATTGCTATGGAAAAACCAGGTGATAAAATCGCTTTAAAAATCATTCGTGAAGACAAAGAAAAATCTATGAAGATTACTGTTGGCTCACGAGAAAAAGTTTTGGCGAAGACCGAAAAATATGGCCTTATAGTTGAAGAATCTTCTAGTGTAGAGGCAAAGAAATTTGGTTCTGATCTGCCAGAGGGCTTAGTGATCACGAATGTTAAAGCAGACTCAATTGCTGAAGATGCTGGTTTGAGATCGGGTATGGTTATTGCTCAAGTTAATCGTCGTTCTGTGACAAATATGAAGCAATATAACGAAGCTTTATCATTGAACCCAGAAAGAGCTTTGCTACTTATTAAAGTTAATGGTGTATCTCGTTATGTACTATTGAAAAAGTAGTACTAAGAAACAGAGAATAAAGAAGAACTGTATTTTTCAATACAGCTCTTTTTTATGGTGCCCGAGGCTTTAAATTCTCATTGAGCTTATTGCTTATTCATAAAAATTTGATAAGTGTTGGCTTGGAGGTGGTATTTTAATCGAGTATCGACGTGCCCATCGACATAGAGGACGTTAAATTTGGTATCTTCATGTGGAGATGTCATGTCAGTGTCGATATCGCTTGTTTTGCCGATTACGCTGTACCAAGTTTTACCTAGATAACTTCCGGCATGACTCCATTCACTTGTCATTAGGCAATCAGCAGGTGAATTTACTTCGTTAAATTTAAAAGGGTCAGGGTTATTGAAATTACGGTTGAGCCCCCAGTCATCAGTCCCCAAATGTGCGCCATTATTAAATGAATAGGATCTACGGACTTTTGTCGCATCAGAAGATGAGATTTCATCAGATGGGCAAAGATAAATATTTGAGTCGGACATATCCGTTGTGCTAATACCCTGAGTTCCTGCAATTACTGCATCACTTAAGTTTCTCTGGTCATAAGTCGCGAGCTGATCGTCCCAGCTTAAATTAGTGACTCCAGCAGGTGCAGGCGGGATGAAATCATTATTGTCATCTGCATACATATAGGTAGTTGCACCGATCTGTTTTAGCTGAGATTTACATACCCCCAACTTAGCTGTTTTTCTTGCCTTTCCTAAAACGGGCAATAATAAACTGGCTAGGATGCCAATGATGGCGATCACAACTAATAATTCAATGAGAGTAAATTTTTTCATGATCAGTCCTTATGTATTTTGCGCTGAGAAATATAAAATCCTTATTAGTTGAATTTCCAGTAATTCTGTATAATTGACACTTTTATCACGAAAGTTGCATTTTTGTACCTTAACTAAAGCCTCCTAGCGCAAAAGCTCAGCTCTGAACTTGTATTAGACTTGAAAAGCCAGCGTCGAAAGTGCCTATTAAACAAAGACTTTCAGTTTATTAGTTTACGGGTGAAATTTAGTTAGGGAGTGTGTTTTGAGTGATAAGTCAGAAGCAATAGATTTTATACAGAGAGTAAGAAGTCAAGTAGGCAAAGTGGTCATCGGTCAAGATGAAGTGGTGGAACGTGTATTGATTGCCTTGTTTACAGGAGGGCACTTACTCCTGGAAGGTTTGCCAGGTTTAGCAAAAACGCTATTAGTCAATACAGTGGCGAAAGCTGTCGATTTAGAATTTAGTCGAGTGCAGTTTACGATTGATATGTTGCCTTCAGATATATTAGGCAGCGAAATTTTAGATCAAAGTAAAGGGAGTTTTTACGTTAACAAAGGTCCAGTTTTCACCAATTTGTTACTCGCCGATGAAATCAACCGTGCCGCGCCAAAAGTTCAGGGAGCACTACTTGAATGTATGCAGGAGCGGAAAGTGACTATAGGTAAAGAAAACTTTAAATTGCCATCACCATTTTTAGTAATCGCGACTCAAAATCCAGTTGAGCAAAGTGGAACCTTTGAACTTCCCGAGGCTCAATTAGACCGCTTTATGATGATGCATCGTCTAGGCTACCCAAAAGAGGCAGATGAATTCAATATTTTGACTCAGCAACTCGGCTTGGGGCTAAGCAAAAATGACAAAGGAGGAGCCGTTCCTCAGAGTGCTTTTGATCTCATTGAAGATAAGTCAGTTGGCGGCTTGGAAGATTTAGTGAAGGTTATGGAAATGATCCAAGGCGTTCATGTAAGTGAAGTTTTTACTCAGCATTGCTTACAACTCGTGAGAAAAACGCGCGATAATCCCCTAATTGAAATGGGCGCAAGTCCACGTGCAGGTTTAGCTTTAGTACAAGCCGCGCGGGCTCGCGCTTTTATTCATGAACGTGATTACGTTATCCCTGAAGATCTTTTTGCTTTAGCAGAAGATGTGGTTCTGCATAGGATACGTCTAACTTATGAAGCTTTGGCGGAAGGGCATAGTGGACGAGAAGTCTTGCAGCAGAGTTTAAATCAACTAGGGTAATTTATTGAACTCCGCATCAACACCCAATGATCATCTCGATGAGAAACAATTTGCTTTAGCAGTTAAACGTTTAGCGGATAGTTTGGCCTATGGTGCGGATAGCTCACCCTTTTTAGGGGGGGGGATAGATTTTGTTCAATCTCGCCAATACAGCCCAGGTGATTCAGTCAAATCAATTGATTGGCGCGTCACAGCACGAACGGGAAAAGTATTTGTTAAAGAATATGAAGCGCCTAAACAAATGCCCATGTACATCATTTTGGATACATCGGCATCAATGTGTGTAAGTTCCTTAAGAATGAGTAAGTATGCTTGGGCCGTGCAAATTGCTTCGAGTTTAGCTTTAGTGGCGCAGAATCGTATGAGTCCAGTAGGGCTTATGGGCTGTGGGGCTAAGGAGCGCGATTTACATTTTCAGCCGAGCTTATCGAAAAGCGTTGTGATGCAATGGGCACATAGCTTGCGACGCTATAATTTGGCAGAAAGCACATCTTTATCGACAAGTTTAAGGCGCTTGTTACCATCTTTGAAGAGTAAAAGTTTGTTGCTCGTTATTTCAGATCTTCATGATGCAGATGCCATGTCGGCATTAAAGCTCGCTAATCAAGAACATGATTGTGCGGTTTTATTGATGCGAGATCCGGCAGAAGAGGGTGAGATAGGTGGCGGCATTTTTCGTGCGCAAGAAGCGGAATCTGGCCATGCATTTATCAGTCATGGGAAAAAAGCTTGGTTTGCAGGCTCAAATTATCAAGATGAACTGACTAGAGCAGGGATTGATAATTTATTACTGAAAACAAATGAAGCCATGATGTCGAAATTACGCCATTTTTTAAAGCATCGTGATGTTTTAGGCAAGAGTCGTTTATGAAATTTCTATTCATCTGTCTTTTTGTTTTAGCGAACACAATTTGTGCCCTAGAACTTGGTGTAGCACATAATAAAAAAATCATTTTGCCAAGCAAGGACTGGAACTTAAAGTTTTTAGCGGATGAAGGTGATCTCGATTTACGCTTACTTTCAATTGAAGAACATGGAGGAAATTTTGAGTATGACTTTGAGGTCATTGCCAATGCTCCTGGTTCGTACAACTTACTGGATTTTTTGCGACCACCGCAAAAAACAACGATTAAAAATTTTGACCCCGTGTTGATGGAGTTTGAGACAGTTTTAGCAGAAGGTTTTAATGGAGAGCTAAGAGGTTATAAACAAAATGAAATTGAATTGTCCTCGTGGTATCAATTAACGACAAAGCTTTTAATAGGCATTTGGTTCTTGGGGCTAATTTTGATTATTTTCATTAAAAAGAAAAAACCAATAATTGTAAATGAACAACAAATTGAGCTCACTTTAGCTCAATACCTCTTATCTCGTTTAGAGAAATTAAATCAAGGTCAATCAAATAAGGAACTATGGCAAGAAGTCGAACTGAGCTGCATTCAGTTTTGTCGTGAGCAATTAAAGCTTCAAGATTTATCTGGTGCAGAAGTATTTGAACATTTAAAAGCAGATGCGGAAATCGCAAATCTAATTTTAAGTTTGGAAAAAGCTTTGCATGCCAATGAAAAAATAAACATGCAGAGCTTACTAAATCAAATCCATCATTTTGCTGAGGTCCGAGCATGAATTTGGAAACGATACACTTTTCATCGAGCATATGGTTTTTGTTGGGTATCTTACCATTAATCTTGATGTTCCAAGTTTTTTTAAGCAAGGGGCATTCTATCACTTTACCGATGGATGGAGGAAAGACTAAAAATCAAAAATACATAAAGTTTTTTTGTGATTTTGCCGGCTTATTTCCAAGTTTGATTCTGCTTGTTGTTATTTGTCTCTTGGCGGGTCCGAAGATCAAAGGGAAGCCAGAAGATGAAAAAATAATTTCCAATATTCAAATTTGCCTGGACTCATCGGGTTCGATGCGCGCAAACTTTGGAGGGAAAAACCGCTATGAAGTTGCGATGTCAGCAGTGAAAAATTTTACAGAGTATCGCAGCGGAGATGCCTTTGGCTTGACAGTTTTTGGATCAGAATACATTAATTGGGTGCCCGTCACTAAGGATACTTCTGCCATTGCTTTGGCAACGCCATTTTTGGCTCCAGATAGGATGAGTAAATGGTTTGGTGGAACCAATATAGCTAAAGCTCTGAAGGGATGTCAGCAACAACTCATGCAACAAGAAGAGGGCGATCGCATGATTATATTATTGTCCGATGGTGTGAGCAATAGTCCTAGCGCTACAGTGGATATGGCACAAGAACTGCGTAATAACAAAATTGTCGTCTATTGCATTTACATTGGTTCTGGAAATGGTAGTCCAGAAATGAATGCATTGGCTTCGATTACAGGGGGACAAGTATTTGGTGTCAATAATCCCAAAGCTTTAGACGAAACTTTTCGCTTTATTGATAAAATGGAAAAAGCTAAATTTGCTAAACGTGAGGCAAAAGAAGAAGATTATTACAAGCCTTTCTCATTGGCAGGATTGAGCCTAGTCAGCATTTACCTTTTGACTCTTTTTGGTTTGAGGTACAACCCATGGTAAGTACAATGATTGCAATACTAGTGGGATTAATCTGTTTTACAGCTGAATGGATTCATACTAAAAGAATTAAACGTCTAGCTAGTTTAAGTTTTGGGCCTGAAGCTAAAGCTCGAAAATGGACCGCCTTTGTACCCCTTGTACGAAGCTTAGCCTTTGTCAGTTTAACTTGGGGCTTGCTCGTTTTGATGGATTATCAGCAAGTGGCATTAGGTGATGAAATTTTGGAAGAAGAAATCCCAGCTGAAAAAGTTGAGCATGTCTTAATTATTTTGGATGTCTCCCCAAGTATGTATTTAAAAGATGCGGGAGTCGCTGGGGATTTACAGCGCAAAGTTCGTGCACGAGAAGTATTAGAATCAATGATGGAACGCATTAAAGATCCCCATGTTAAATATTCAGTGGTGGCGACGTTCACTGATGCCTTGCCAGTTTTAATTGATAGCTCTGACGAAGCAGTGATTGCCAATATTCTTGACCTACCAATGGATCAAGCTTTTACTCCCGGTAAAACAGATCTTTTAAAGGGAGTTGAAAAGGCTTTTGAAGTCGCCAAACCTTGGCGTCCGAATTCTTGCACCTTTTTATTAATCTCGGATGGCGATTCTACCTCTGAGATTGGTATGCCCGAGGCACCAAATTCACTCAAAGAATTTTTAGTAGCCGGAGTTGGAAGCTCGCAAGGTTTATTTATTGACGGTCACCAATCGAGGCAAGATACTTTGAGCTTGAAGCGTATAGCCAAGCGTTTGAGAGGTCAATACCAAGATGTGAATCAAAAACATTTATCAACTCAAGTATTGGGGGACTTAGCAGGTGAGCATGAAGATGGTACTAAAGGTTTTACTCTGCGAGAATGGGCTTTGTTAGCCTGTTTCTTAGGGAGTTTGATCTTAGCTTTGCTTCCATATATTCTCATCAAATTTGCTTTAGATCACAAAGAAAAAACTAATAAGCTCCGAGACTTATACGCATCTAGGAGTACGACTTGATGAAAAAGTATATCTTATTTTTGTGGTTGAGTTTACCAGTGTTTTGGGCCTATTTTCATTATGGAGAAGGACAAAAATATCTTTTGCAAGATCGCATTGCGGAACTGAAACAAGAAGCGGATCTGGCAAATGAAAAAGGTGAATGGCAAGAGGCTTTAACAATTTATGATAAAGCTTTGGATCTTATAGAAAAGCAAGACTTAGATAAAGAATTAGCGGCTTTGCGTTTAGCTAAATCAAAAATCTATCTAAATAATAAACAGATAGTAAAAGCGACCGAAGAAGTTGAGTCCTTGATGGAAATGATTTATGATAAAGAGATTCAATTAAACCAGGAAGAAAAGAATAAAGTCAGAGCATCTTTGGGACATAGTCTTTATTATACGGCATGGCATATGCGTCGCGAGGGTGTGGCAAAACAATATTGGAAGCAGGAACTAGAGAGCGCTCGTCAACATTTGCGTTTTTTAGCTGAAGGTTCTCCATCGAATCACGTGCAGTTATATAATTTGCAAGCGGCGATTGCCATGGGGCGAATGGATAGGAAAACTTTGAACTTAGAGGCTTTACCCGAAAAGGATTCTGGTCGTGGTTCACAAGGTGTCGGAGCAGGCCGTGGTGCAGTGGGTCAACAAGCAGGCCAGGGTCAAGGCGAGGGGTCTGGAGAAGGCCTTGGAGAAGGTGAAGGTCAAGAAGATGCCCGAGGTTCAGGTTTAGGCGAAAGACCGGAAGGTAGCGGGTCATAATTTTATTAAGGAGACAAAATGTATAAAGTAATTTTAGCAATCTTATTTTCTTGTTGGAGCCTGTGCAGTGCAGAGGTTCTGACAGAAGGTGTGCAAGCAGGGCAATGGACAATGGATTATTCCGCGGCAAAAAAATACGCCAAGGATAATAAAAAAGTTTTATTTATCAACTTCACGGGTAGTGATTGGTGCGGTTGGTGTAAGCTCATGGATAAAGCGGTGTTTTCAGATGCAGCATGGTCTGCCTTTGCTAAAAGAGAATTGAGTTTGGCGTATATAGATTTTCCTCAAAATAAAAGCTTAGTGCCAAGCAAGTTTGTTGAACAAAATGATCAGCTCAAAAAAAGTTTTCAAATCAAGGGGTATCCAAGTTATGTACTGATAGCGCCCAATGGTCAGACACTTTTAGGACGTTTAGGCGCCGAACGGAATACCACGGCTCAAACTTTTATTAATAAAGTCAGCGCCATGCTTCCCATCAATAGCGGTGAAGTTGCAGAGATCACTGTGATTAATCGTCAAAGTGAAGTCATCAATGATATCAATCAGAAGTTGCGGGACTTTGCTAAAGGTGATGGCTTTACTAAAAAAATTGTTTACGAAGATACTTATAATAAACTCTTGGAACTCTTAGGTAAAGATCCTGTTTTATTTAGTGCTCTGGATGTAGAAGGATTTGTAGAAATTATGGTCTATGGCGATGCGAGCCAAATGAATAAATTGATTAGCTTAGTGAAGAAAAGCGCCAATGCAGGGGCGCCAGAAGATAGCTTATACAGAGTGATTGATAATAGAGCGAAAGCTGAAAAATTAGACTTAAGTAAAACCTTTCTTTATATGAGTTTTTATTCGAGCTTTGGTCAAAGAGAGAAAGCGATGCAGCTCATGCCAGAAATGGATGAACTTAAAAAGATTACGAGCCTCAAGAAGGCTCAACCGTGGTTAGCCTTGCTCAAATCGATCAATAGCAAAAGTTATTTAGAGCTCTGTTTCACTTTACAAGAAAAAGACTTTCCAATTGATGATAAAGTGGTTCTTGTCAAAAATATTGCCGATCATTGTAGTTCTGCAGATAAAGACTTTATGGATAAATGGTTTAAATCAATTTTTGCCAATGAGGCTTTATTAGAAACACTCAAAAAGCATTTTGATGGTAAGATTGCAACGATTCAAAAGTCAAAAAACTACACTCAAAGAAGCATTGATTTGGCGAGCAATATGAGGGTACTTAATCATTTGTCCTCAGTCGATCTAGATGCAGGACTTTCTCGTACAGCTTTGCGACATTGGCAATTGGAATACGCTCATAGCTTACTTGAACGAAATAAGGAATCTAGGGCACCAGTCAATAATCGCAACAATGCTAAACGTGCGCCTAAATATGTAGCGTTTTCTACTCTTGTTAAAAATGTTCCATCAGGAAAAACTTTGAGTGCTTTAGGTCATGCTGAACAAGAATTATTTTCATTCCAAGAAGCCATTTCGCAATTAAAACAAGGAGTGTACTCAGAAAGTGCTTTCGATCGTTTATTAAGTTTTAAAGACTCATATCCTCAAACTATTGGTAGAATCTGTAATGAAGTTTTTACTGAGTGGGCACGGACGGTTAATCCCAATAGAAATAACATGTCTAGAACCATGCAAGTCCGCGGTCAAATGTTTAGGACAGAGCCCAAGGGCATCCCATTGACACGCTTGCGCCAAATCAAAAATTTAAAAGATTGTCAGGCAATGTTTGGCAAAGTTTTCAAAGCTGGGATTAAAACTGACCCTGCCGCTCAAGTTGCGGCATTTGTTGCATGTTTCAGCCAAGCTGAAGTCATTAGTGAAGATGATGTACGCTTAGTGTTTCAAGATTTAGATCAATTAGATGACAAAACTTTGCTGGTTCTCTGTCGCCATTTATTAGCCTTAGTTCAAAGAGATTGGGTCGATGATAAAAATCGCCAAAGAATTCAGTTGCAGTATCAAACCAATCGCAGTGAATCTGAAGCTCAGCAAGAAGCTCTTAATGCTTATCAAGCAGTGATCAATTTACTGACTGATCGCTTAAAAATTAGTAAAGATGATATACAATTAACAGTCAGTCTGGCTTCAGCTTCATATGACTTCGCGGAATATAAAAATAATAACAAACTATGCACTCCAGAAGAATATAGTGAATTAAGGAATAAAGCTTTTCAGGGCTTTAGAGATTGCGCAAGACTCTACGAGAGCCAACTAAAATCAAGACAATCTGAATACACCATAAATCCTTATACACAGTGGTTCAGCATTATTTTAGGTGCGAGTAATTTGCAGGGTTTGGAAATGAGTTCATCTGTTTCAGATATGCAATTAGATGAGCTCCGGCAACAATTATTTTCAATGGATGAGCAATGGCGCGATCGCCATATTAATATGTTTGGAGAATGGCTGAGTAAAACCTGGCCTCAATTACAGCCTCATGTAAAGCTTCCTTTCATGTCGGCGGCCAAATTTATCATGGGCGATCACCCATCGCTTAGCAAGATTACTTCCCAGCTTCAATTTTACGAAGATTTACTCACAGAAGTTAAACTCAATATAAAATTAGATGGTTCGAGTTCAGTAGGTCACAATAATGAATTTGGTGTTTATCTAAGTCTTCAGCATAGCAAGGAACTCAGTCGGGAATCTGGAGGCTTTGATAAATATGCGATGGGATCGGTAAATATTAATGGTAGAGGGGTTGTCAATTACCGTAAGAAATTGACGGATCAAATAAACAAGGGCCTGCAAACTAAATTTGAATTGGGAAGTATTACTTGGATTGTAGATCGTCCCCAGCCAATGAGTTTGTCCCGGAAACATTGGCAGGAGACTCCTTTAGCGTATTTAACCTTACGCTCCAAAGATGCCTCAGTTGATAAATTGCCAGAGATTATCATAGAAATGGATTTCAACGATGGGCAAGGTCAGGTCGTGCTTCCTGTAAAGTCAAACATCATAAGACTGTCGAGTAAGTCGCCAGAGTATCAATTGCGACCTTACAAAAATGCCAAGTTAGAACTTATACTCGATAGTCGTGGAGCTCATGAAGGCAAGCTGTCGCTGGAAATTCAGATGACTGGAGAGGGTTTATTACCAGATATAAAAGAACTATTGATAATACCAGAAACTTATGGCTTAAAGTTGAGTGCCGAAATAATTGAACCCTTGGTGACTCGTTATGAACAGAAAGATGATCGTACCATTGTGTCTTCAGAATTATCTTTGGATGTACCGCTTGACTGGCAAGGGGAAATGACAAAGTTTATCTTTCCCGAACTTAAGGTAGATGATATTCAGCTAGAATATAAAAAATATCAGGACGCCGATATCGTAGCTGCCAATAAAGAGGAATATTTGAAAGCGAAAGCCGCTAAGTCACCAAGTTTTTATGTGATCTCAACATTACTAGTTCTATTGTGTTTAGTGATCATCCTTAAAATATCCAAGAGTTTTGTCAGTTCCGAAGAACTTGAAAGAGTCATTGAGTTTGAACGACCGCAGCATATTAGTGCGGTTTCAGCGATTGCTTTCCTCAATCAAATTAAAAATTCAAAGCATGACTTATCATCTGATCCAGAATTAGAAGCCAATATAAAATTAATTGAAGAAAGTTACTTTGCTGAAAATAGCTCTCAGCTCGAACCTCAATTAGAAGAGCTCGTAGATAGTTGGTATAAACGCCTTTAAGTATTCGTGAATTTACTCAAGTTATTGGTCAAGGCCGTAAATTGTAACTATTTAACTTAAGGTATACTTAAAATAAGATTAATTTTATTCTTTAGAGAAAGAAGCTCATTTTCTTACAAAATATTTTTTTAATAAATAAAACTTATTATTGTTTATAAGTTTCATTTATTAGCTTTCAAGACCTCCGTCGAATAGGTTTATGTATCATCAAATACTTGAGGTGATACAATATTACAAATAAATAGTATAATCTATATATTAGGAGAAATCGTATGAAGGTGTATGAAACTAAATTTGTTCATTCATTTATGAAGAGAAGAATTGCAAAATGGGTATTTACAGCCTCTTGTGCAGCACTGCTAACTGCATGTAGTTCTAGTTCACATCACAGTTCAGAGTCTTCACAATCAGGTGGGAAATGTCCATTCACTGGAAAGAGCGCAAGTAGTGATGCAACTCCAGTTTCTTCATCTTATATGGCTCTTGATGATTGGTGGCCAAATCAATTGAATCTAAAGATTCTTCATCAAAATAATGTAAAAGGCAATCCACTAGGAGAAGACTTTAATTATGCAGAAGAATTTGAAAAACTCGATATAGAAGAAATTAAAAAAGATCTTCTGGCTTTAATGACGGACTCTCAAGATTGGTGGCCTGCGGATTATGGGCATTATGGACCCTTTTTCATTCGAATGGCTTGGCATAGTGCAGGTACCTATAGGAGTCATGATGGTAGAGGTGGTTCAGGAGATGGGACTTTACGTTTTGCACCTTTAAACAGCTGGCCGGATAATGGCAATCTAGATAAAGCACGTCGCCTTCTTTGGCCTATTAAGCAAAAATACGGGAATAAAATATCCTGGGCCGACCTAATGATTCTGACGGGTAATGTGGCATTAGAATCGACTGGTTTTCAAACATTTGGCTTTGCTGGAGGTAGAGAGGATGTGTGGGAGCCACAGGAAGATGTTTATTGGGGACCAGAACAGGAATGGTTAACGTCGAAACGTTACTCAGATGATGGTAACTTAGAAGAACCCTTAGCAGCTGCTGAAATGGGACTTATTTATGTGAATCCAGAGGGGCCTAACGGGAATCCTGACCCCTTATTGGCTGCGAAAGATATTCGCTTGACATTTGGAAGAATGGGTATGAATGATGAAGAGACGGTCGCACTTATAGCTGGCGGGCATACTCTTGGTAAAGCTCATGGGGCAGCGAGCCCCAAAGGTAACGTTAGTCCAGAGCCAGAAGCAGCACCTCTAGAAGCACAGGGGTTTGGTTGGATCAATTCACATGGTAAAGGTAATGCAGAAGATACCATAACCAGTGGTTTAGAAGGTGCTTGGACAGCAACGCCCGCACAATGGTCGCATATGTATTTTTCTAATCTTTTTGCCTTTGAGTGGGAGTTGACTCAAAGTCCAGCAGGTGCAAAACAATGGAAACCCGTAGGGAATACGGGAGATAATATTGTGCCTGATGCACATATCAAAGGTAAAAGACATGCCCCAATGATGTTTACTACTGACCTTGCTCTTATAAAGGACCCTGCATATCGAAAGGTCTCGGAAAAGTTTCATAAAAATCCAAAAGCTTTTGATGAAGCCTTTGCCAAAGCTTGGTACAAACTTACTCATAGAGATATGGGGCCCCATGCTCGACTGTTAGGTTCTGAAGTGCCAGAAGCACAGTTATGGCAAGATCCGATTCCATCAGTTGATTACAGTGTGGTGAATTCAAGCGATATTAAGTCTTTGAAAGAGAGTATTAGTAAGACAGGTTTATCAAATGCTGAACTAGTGCAAACGGCTTGGGCATCTGCCTCCACTTATAGAGCCTCTGACATGCGTGGTGGAGCCAATGGCGCGCGTATTGCTTTATTACCTCAAAGTAACTGGGAGATTAATAAAACTCAGAATATAAGTAAAGTTATTGATACTTTGAAGAAAGTTAAAAATGACTTTAATGTATCTCAAAGTGATGATAAAAAAGTTTCGCTAGCTGATTTAATTGTGCTAGGAGGATCTCTTGCTATTGAGCGGGCTGCTGAAAAAGCAGGCTTTACTATTGAAGTTCCTTTTACAGCAGGTAGAGCCGATGCGACTCAGGAGATGACTGATGTTGAGTCTTTTGCTTACTTAGAGCCAAAGATAGATGGTTTTAGAAACTTTTCAGGAATTAAGATGAATCGTCCAGCTCCAGAGTATTTAGTTGATAAAGCTAATTTATTGTCATTATCAGCGCCTGAAATGACTGTGTTGATTGGCGGTCTAAGGGTTCTAGAGGCAAATGCTAGTGATCCAAACCTAGGTGTTCTAACAACTACTCCAGGAGTTTTAAACAATCACTACTTTGTTAATTTAATGGATATAAACACCAAGTGGCAAAAGGCTGAAAAAGGCGAACAAATCTATAATGGATACGATCGTTCATCAGGAGCTTTGAAATGGACCGCTAGTTCTGTAGACCTTATTTTTGGTTCGAACTCACAGCTGCGAGCAATCGCAGAAGTTTATGCTAGTGATGACTACAAAGAAAAATTTGTTGATGATTTTGTGAATGCATGGACTAAAGTTATGAATTTAGATCGTTTCTAAAGTTCAAATCACAGGATTACTAAATTGGTTAAGAGCATTGGTTATATAACCAATGCTCTTTTGTTATTATATTCCTTGACAAGAAAGGCTTTAAATTGTATTTATTAGATATGAAGTTATTAATTTCCAGCTTATTTTTTAGTTCTTTTTTGTTTTCTTTTGAAAACAACAAATGTACTTTTTATTATCTCGGATGACCTTAGTGCGACGACTATAGCTTCCTATGGCAATAAAATTTGTAAAACACCAAATATTGATCGTTTAGCGCAAAAAGGAACCTTGTTTACCAGGGTCTATTGCCAAGCGACTTACTGTGGGCCTTCACGTGCGTCTTTTATGTCGGGTTACTACCCAGATGCAACGGGGGTGTTTGGATACGTTAGTGGTCGAAAAGCCATTGGTGACCGTGAGACTTGGGCTGAGTACTTTAAAAACCAGGGATACCATACGGCTCGAGTGAGTAAAATATTTCACATGCCCGTTCCAAAAGGAATTGAGTTGGGTTCCGATGGTTCAGATGATCCACGCTCTTGGACGGAAAAATATAATTGTCAGGGCCCTGAATGGAAAGCTTCAGGTGTAGGGGAAACTCTTGAAGGAAATCCAGATGGTACACGTCCCGTTGTCGGTGGGAATACCTTCGTAAGAGTTGAGGCTGAAGGTGATGATTTAGTTCATTCGGATGGGAAAGCCGCCCAAAAAGCCTGCGAACTTATTCATTCATATAAAAACTTGGATAAGCCATTTTTCTTGGGTGTGGGATTTGTCCGTCCACATGTTCCTTTTGTAGCTCCCAAAGAGTATTACAAAGATTATCCTTGGCAGGAAATTGTTTTACCAAAGAAAATGGAAGGCGACTGGGAAGACATCCCCAAGAAAGGTATTAATTACAAAACCAGTAAAAACATGAAGATGTCTATTGAGCAGCAGAAAAAAGCCGTTAGCGCTTATTATGCCTCTGTAAGTTTCATGGATGCTCAAGTAGGAAAAGTTTTACAAGCCTTAGAGGATTCGGGACAAGCTGATGAGACAATAGTTATTTTTACGAGTGATCATGGTTATCACTTAGGAGAACACGATTTTTGGGCAAAAGTAAGTTTAAAAGATGAGTCTATACGCGTGCCTCTAATTATCTCTGTTCCACAAGGAAAAGCTGCGCGTAGTGATTCCTTAGTCGAATTACTGGACTTGTTTCCCACTACGGCAAAAATGTGTGGTTTAGATATTCCCGAACGCCTTCAAGGTAAGGATATTTCAAAACTTTTGCAAAGTCCGCAAACAGAAGTTCGCGATGCCATTTTTTCTGCTAATAATAAGGGCTGGGTCATTCAAGGAAAACGCTGGTCATATATGAAATATAAAGGACCTCGTCCAAATGAAGAGCTATTTGATTTAAACAAAGACCCTAATCAATTTTTCAATCTAGTCAGCAATCCAGAATACAAAGTTGCATTAGATAAAATGCGTTTAGCGTTTACCAATAAAATGAAAGAGCTAAAAACAAACGATTTGTAATCAATTATTTCTTTTTACTAGGTGCATCGGGCTCTTTAAGTATGAACCAAGACCCGTAGGCGCCGGAGGCAATGAGGATGAGTCTAAGGTAGGGTTGCTGAAGTTTTGCGAAGCTAAAAGTCAGAAAAGTCCACATGCAGACAATCGCAATAATTTTGATTTTACGAGGAATGCCTTTCCCCTCCAAGTAGTCTTTTATGGGAGGACCAAATTTTGGGTGATTTAGGATTTTGTTATAACTAGTCTCGCAACTCTTAGAAAAGCAGAATGCCGCGAGAATTAAAAAGGGGGTGGTAGGCAAGCCTGGAAGAGGAATCCCTGCAATTCCTAGGCCAATGCATATAAATCCAGCTAACTTGAGTAGATTTCGAAGAACTGGATTTTTTACAATTTTCATATTTAAACTGAAGTGATGTGGAGTGGAAACTCCGCGTTAAAGGTGACTTACTTTGCTTGCGAGGCCATCGCCCGGAAAGTGGCAATGAATTGTCGGATAGATTGATTATCAAAGGCATTAGTACTTATCAATTTACCATCAATTTCATTGTCTTTACCAGTGTAAAATAAGTCTGCTTTCAGAGCGATGTCAGATTTCTCTTTATCCATGGTAAACTTTTTAGTTTTATAAAAATCTGGTGCTTGAGTGAGCTGCACAGGCGCATTGCCAACTAAACCAAGAAGAGTTTTGTTTTCAGCGGCTTTTGTCAGAAGAACTTCAATCCCAGGTATAGGGGCAGTTTGCTGTGAGGAAATTATGATGCCATCCCATTCTTTTTCGGTAATGGCCTGGTTTATCATTGAAACTGAAGTGGTCTCAGCACCTGAAAGTTGGATGCGGCGAATGAGTTCTTTATGATATTCATCATTGTTATGCACGAGAAGTATTTTTCGTTTTTTGAGGGGATAATGAACTCGAAGTGGAATACTAAGGGTATCGTTTCCACGCTTGACTTTGAAGATTAAAAATTTCGTTTGCTTTATGAGTTTAGCATCCATGAGGTCTTTAAAGTTCTGATCGTTTTTGATTTTAGTTCCATTGAGCTCAGTTATGAAATCATTGCGGTATAAGCCTGCTTTTGCAGCCGTTTTATTTTTTGTTAAACCGGCAATTCGTACACCATTCATATGGGGGAAATTATAGATGTATTGAACGTATTGAGTTACACGTTGTACAGCCATGCCAACTTCGGGGTAGTTGATCTCTAGGAGTTCGCCAATCTGGTAACCACTTGCAGGCATGGGATCATCTTCTACTAATTGGCATGTAATAGTGATTTTTTTATACGAGCCATCATTTTGACGACGTTGCACGCTAAGACTCGTGTCATCGCCGACTCTTTGGGTAACAAAGTCCCAATTAAAATCAAAGAAAGCTTCTTCGCTTGAGCCGTCAACCTCTTCCCCGTTCATAGCAACAATGATATCGCCCGCTTTAAAGCCAGCTTTTTCAGCAGGTGAATTAGGCGCAACAAAATCAATAAAAAGCCCACGTGGTGACTTCAATACACGGGCGAGTTCCTCTGTCATTGCCTTAGTGAAAATGAGAGGAGTTTCTGCACGCTTAAAATAACCATACTCTTTGAAGTGTTGAACAAGTGTTTTCGCAAAATTAATAGGTATAGAAAAGCCCAAGCCAGAGCCACTTTTCGCATAAGTATTGATTCCAATAACCTCACCATCAATATTGAAGAGTGGGCCACCACTATTGCCGGGATTAATGGCCGCGTCAGTTTGGATGACTTTTGTAAATGTGCCAATGCTAGTTTGAGCTGTGTTTGAAATAATCCCTTTAGTTAAAGTTCTCTTGAGTCCTAGGGGAGCTCCAAAGGCATAACATTCTTGTCCCGTACGGGTCGTTTTAGAATCTGCTAAACTGGCAATACTGAGTTTGTCTTTAGGTTTGATTTTAATAAGAGCCACATCAGGATCTAAAGAGAAACCAATAACTTGAGCTTGGTACTTTGATTCATCGTGAAGAACGACAGTAATTCTTTTGGCAACATCTTTAGGGTTTTCACGGTCCATTAAAGAAATCACATGACCATTGGTAAGGATGTAACCATCTTCTGAGATGATAAAGCCACTACCACCAGCATTTTCATGTTGGATCGAGACAACACAGGCATCGACTTTATCAAATAGCGCTTCGCCTTGGCTAAGAGCTAAAAGGCCATGAGAGAGTAGTAATAAGCAGAGGAGGATTTTTTTCATTTGTCAGCCTTTTTCGTTTTTTGTCCGATTGCTGTATTGAGAGAGACGAATTTGGAAACGCTACCATCGAGGAGTTTGATGAGGACTTCACTCTTTTTAGATAAGCGGATTTCATTGATAATTTTTCGTAGGTCATGTATGTTCGAAATCGTTTGGTGATCAATTTCTAAAATGATGTCTCCAGGGCTGATGAGTGGGCGACCAAAATAAGTAGACGTAGCTGCAGGACTGCCTTTTTCAATTGCGGAAACTAATACACCAGATTTTCTGTGTAGTCGATAAGAGTAGAAGTCCAAAGGCGTGATGTCGTTGATGGTAAGGCCCAACTCATCGACAGAAATACTATCCGGACTTGGTTTTTTGATGAATTTTATCACACCAGTTTTTTCTTTGCCATTTCGTTCAAATGTAATCGGACATTCACGGCCAATTTCAGCATCAAGTAGTTTACGGGCCTGAGATAAAATGGGGCGTCCTTTACGTGTGAAGGGTTTGTTATCAATGGAAGTAATAATATCGCCAGCTCGTAAGCCCGCTTCAGCTGCGGGGGACTCATCGATAACGCGAGTTACTAAAATACTTTGCTGACTAACATTCATAGCTTCGGAAAAATCTTGGTTGATGACTTTGTAGCTAAAACCATCC
Organism: Lentisphaera marina; assembly: GCF_028745505.1. Classification (GTDB taxonomy): domain Bacteria; phylum Verrucomicrobiota; class Lentisphaeria; order Lentisphaerales; family Lentisphaeraceae; genus Lentisphaera; species Lentisphaera marina. The sequence continues at coordinate 211,606 of NZ_JAQZZL010000002.1, forward strand.
CATGGGACATCGGAGGGGTCATTGAGATCCTCGCCTTTTTCGACTTTCTCCAAGAGCTTACGGCAACCTTTCTCAAAGCTATCAGACATGATAACTCCATTGCCAACATAAATACCTACGACTTTCCCGTCTAAATTGAGGAAAGGCATGCCTACAGGAGAACTTCCCGCGGCGCGGTGATTGCTAATGCCATTGACGTAAATTAGGTCGCGATTACTTTCAAGGGTGCCTGCGACTGAACAAAGATTAACAAAAGGGACTTGTCCGAAATCGGCATTTGTGGGAGTGACTGAAACGAGGAATTCGCCATTTTTTAGTAGGGTCGGATCGCCAAATACGGCGGGGGTGAGTTTATCAATGGGAGCTTCAGAGTCGAGTTTTAAAATAGTGAAGCCCTTGAACTTGTCTGAATATAAATAAGATGCTTTGTACTCCTGCTCATCAATCCACACGCTACAGCTGACAAAGCGTTTTTGATCGAGGTAAAGAGTCGCAAGGTGCCCTTTCTTATCCATTAATAGACCGGTAATGGGGATGGCTTGAGTTTTGCCCTTGTTAATGTGAGAGATTTCCATGTAAAGGAAAGCTTTGCTACTTTTATCAGCAATGGAATTAACAGTACCTTGGAGCTCGTTTAAGATGTTTATATCTGCTTGCTTAGCGCTGAGTTGTGTTACCAACAGGCAGATGGCTAAAAATAATTTCATGTGTAATTCCCCATAAAGATTGACTTCCTACAAGCTAAGTTCAATTTATAAGATTAAAAGGACGGAAAAAGGAATAAAATGCCTTACTTAATAATCATTTTTGCCTTTCTGGCAATTTGTTCTGGCGAGGAACAAAAGCAAATTAATTTCTTTGCGAGGGCGGGTTTTATACCCGATGGCGATACAGTTTTTGTCAAGGGTGGTAAATATGATGGCAAAGCTCTTCGCCTCAAGGGGATTGATGCACCTGAAAGAACTCAGGCTTTTTCGAAAAAATCGAGGTCGGCTTTGCTTGCGAAAGTCAGTAAAGAAAAATTTAAAGTCATTGTACACGAGAGTGATAAATATGAGCGTTTTTTGGTGACGCTTTATATAGGCGATCGCAATATTAATAAAGAAATGGTGCAAGAGGGTTGGGCATGGGCCTACCGTTATAAAGGTGTGACAGAGCTTTATGAGGACGAAATGAAAAAAGCCCAGCAATTAAAGCTAGGCTTATGGAAAGATTCAAACCCCATGGCGCCATGGGACTTTCGCAAGAAAGGGAAAAATTAACGAACGATTTTCTTGGGCTCTTTTGGGGGGAGGTACTTAAATTTGTCTAATTGCAAAACGTGATCGCCAAGCCCTTCGCCGCGATACATGATTTTTCCTTGTATTAAGACTTCATCGCCACGCTTAAGTTTTTCAGCAATCTTCATATGTTCTTTACGACTGCGCATAGTTAAGTCGGAAATAACCCCTTTGCCACCCGGAAGTTTAATTTTAATTTCTGGAGCGACGGCACTAGTCTTGTTGACCGGGTTAGTTGTCATAGCGAATTCACCTTTCCATCGTACGACAGTACCTTTGATTTTCTCGAAGTTAGCTGCGGCATTAAGATTTTGTTCCCCACAAAATTTGTGGTAGTTTTCCCAACTAAGATTTTTCTTGAGACTAGCTGCCTGAGCATCACTTAGTTTTGGGCTAGAGGCTCTGGTTTTTTCTTCAGAGCATGAAAATAAAAGTAGGCTTGCGAGAAGTAAAATGAGTAATTTTTTCATAATTTGTTCCTTTAAATTTTTCTCCGAAAACGTGCTGCAAACATGGCGTCACAATCTTCTGGTGAAGGCGATATGCGTAAGATACCACCTGTAGACTTCAGAGTCAAAGGATGTGGAAAATCCTCTAAAGAAAAGTCGGGATGGTTTTTGAGAAAGTTTTCAACAATTTCTTCGTTTTCACGAACACTAAAACTACAGGTTGCGTAGACGAGAACACCGCCCGCTTTCACTCCAGGAGCTGATTTTTCTAAAATATCAGTTTGGATTTTAGCCAGTTCTTCACAGTCCTCGGCAGTGCTACTCCATCGAGCATCAGGGTTGCGACGCCAAGTTCCTGTGCAAGAGCAGGGGGCATCGACAAGGACGCCATCATAGGGACGCTTTTTTGATGCTGAGCGTGTTTTCTTTAAATTCTTGGTCGTGATATTAGAGAAGCGGGCACGTTTGGCGCGTTTCTTTAAGTCATCGAGTTTCCATTCGCGAATATCAGTGGAAGTGATTCCGCCCTTGCTCTCCATGTGGTCTGCAAGTAAGAGTGTTTTTCCGCCAGCTCCTGCGCAAACATCCCACCAACGTTGTCCGCTTTGAGCATTGCAGGCAAAGCCAAGACTTTGACTAGCGAGGTCTTGAACTTCAAATTGACCATCGCGAAAGCTTTTGAGTTCGTAGAGATTAACTCGTGGATTAACAATTTTGATAGCTTTTTTCATGATCGCATGAGGGTATATATCAAAATCTCTTTCTTTGAGCTCTCGTAAAGTATTATTTTTGTTCTGTGGTCCCTGTAAACGAATCCACATGGGTGGACGCTTTTGTAGGTCGATAATGAGTTCTTCTAAATTAAAATCTTTAGGTAATTCATCCACAAACCAAGCTGGAACCAAGTCGGAGTTGTTGAGTTTCTTTAAGCCAAAGTGTTTACCCATCCATAGACGTTTATCATCAAGTTTTTCTTTAGGGACTTGTTGAGTGTTGACGCCAGCTAATTGTGAAATGTATTCAGCAACGGGTTCACGGTGGAGATTATCTAAGCAGAGAACTGCGGTGATCGCAGAACAAAACTTTTTGTTTTCACTGGGGATAGCTGGGGCTTGTTCAGGTAAAATATCTTTTACCCAACCAAACCAACGATAAAGGCTGTAGAGAGATTCGGAAATAAAGCGACGATCACGTGAACCGTACTTTTTATTGTTACGGAAAAAACGACGAAGTTCTTGGTCTAAAGGATTGCGAGATTCGCGAACTTCATAAAAGATTTGGGCAATAGCTTCGCAGTAACTACGCGCACGTGCTTGAGTGAGTTTTTGATTATTCATACCTGCAAGATGCGAGGGAATTTAAGAAAAGCAAATACGGCTGATGCACTCATTGAAGCTTTCTTCGCCACTGAGGATGTCGATCTCAACTCTTAAATAGGTAATGTCAATGGAGGAGTTTTTGATTTCAGGGAAGCGGACGGCGTCCTTTTCTGTAGTGACAATGAGCTCGGCACCTGCGGCTTCAGAATTTTTAACAAAAGTTTCTACTTCATCTTGGTAGTACATGTGGTGATCCGCGTAGCGTTCTTTGTAGACGATTTCGGCGCCAAAACCTGTAAGAAAATCCTCAAAACTTTGGGGTACGGCAATTGCGGAGATCGCAGCGATTTTTTTGCCTTTGAGTTCAGCTAAAAGAGATTGCTCTTGCGAAATGAGGCTCTTTAAATATTTGGGCCTGTGTGTGCATTCAATGATCTCCGCTTTAGTATTGTGCTTGCGGATGAATTTTTTTAGGTGGCGTAAGTGATTGCCACCATTGGCTTTTGTGAGGAAAATAAAATGCGCACGACGCATGTTTTTGATGGGTTCACGTAAAAGTCCACGTGGGAGTAAAAAGTGATTGGAGAATGGGTTGGTGCTATCGATAAGTAAAATGTTAATGCGGGGTTTGAGTCGAAGCTGTTGGAAACCATCATCCATTAAAAGGGTGTCGGCTTGATAATTGCGGATGGCAAAGCGTCCACTTTTGACGCGGTCAGGATCGGTAAGGACAATCGCTTCCGGGACATTGCAAGCAAGCATATAGGGTTCATCGCCAGCCATGTGGGGACCGAGTAAAACTTCGTTTTTTCCTTCGGATACAATTCTGGGGGGACTGACGGTTTTTTTGCCGCGAAACTTATCGAGAAGTTTAGTTTTTAAAGGCTTGCTCTTACTGCGGTAACCACGAGATAAAATGGCGACGCGACGGCCTTTCTCAGTGAGGGTGCGAGCAAAAATTTCGGTGACGGGAGTTTTACCGGTTCCACCAGTAGTCAGATTGCCAATAGAGACAACTAAGCAACCTAAAGTGCGGTCGCGAAAAATTCGTTTATCATAAAGGAAATGTCGAGACTTAACGATTGAACGAAAGACTTTAGATAAAACAAAAAGGTTGGATTTTATCAGAGAAGGACCAAAGCCTAGCTTATTCCCATTAATAATGGAAAGTAAATAGTTTTCTGCCTTCTCTGTAAAATCTCTTAAACTCATAGAAAAAGGGCTCTCATGAGCCCTGCTTCACTTAAAAAGCGAGAAGCTCGTCAGTGATTTTTCCGTATTCAATGATTTCGTCATCAGTGAACCAAAGTTTAACTTCAGTTAGAGCTTCTTCTGAAGAACCAGAAGCGTGGATGAGGTTGCGGATAGGCTTGTCATCAGGCTCGCCAGGAGCTGGGTAAGATTGGTGAGCAAAGTCACCACGAATTGTACCAGGAGCTGAAGAAGCAGGCTCAGTTGCACCAACCATTAAACGAATTTTCTTAACTGCGTTAATGCCACCAAGAGCAAAAACGAGAACGGGACCAGAGAGGATATATTCTTCTACTGTGGGGTAGAAACCTTTGTCAACGTGCTCAGAGTAGTGTGCGCGAGCCATTTCTTGTGTGGGTTGAACAAATTTCATTCCGTGAATCTTGAGGCCAGCATTCTCAAAACGAGTGATGATACTGCCAACTAAGCCACGCTGAACGCCGTCAGGCTTGATGATGATAAGTGATTTTTCGTACATGTTTGTATTCCTTAGTTTTAGTGGAGGATTGATTTCGCCTAAGATTAAACAGAGTCTATAGAATACAAGTTTGGAACGCTTCAATACTAGCGAAATTTATGACATAGTTCCTTAGGACTTTATTTGAGCTCAAGAAATTTTTGTATTAGGTCAAAACTTTTGTCGTGGTTCATGATGAAAGTGTGACTTGCATCAAGTTTATGGTGAGCCTTGGCCCCGACTAATCGTGTGCGACTTTCGCAAACGATACCATCACTATTTTCATTGAAGAAAAAACCTAAGGGCCAATTACTGAGTTTTGGAGGGCGATTGCCAGCAATTGTTATAAATTCGCATTGTGGATTAGCTAAGTTTTTCATGAGTTCGCTAGAAGGGTAGAGTTGAGAGCCTGAGGGGCCTAATAAGAAATTGATATTTAAGCTTTGGAGTGTTTCACAAATTGTCGAGCCTTGGTTAGGGGCTGCTAAAAGAATAGCGCGGTCAATGGGAGTAGAAGCCTTACATTTTCTAAGAAGAATGCCGCCAAAACTATGGGTGATAATGTAGTTCTGGCTAGAGGGATGTTCGCTTATGATTTGTTCGATTCGTGTGGCTAAGTTGTCGGGCTTGTTGAGCATGCTTGAGTATTCTAGGTTATGGACAAGGTGGCCTTTGGCTTCGAGTTTATCCTGTAATTTTGCCATGGAATGATGACTTCGACCAAGTCCGTGGATGAGGAAAAACTGTTTGGGGTGGATGTAGGGCGCTAAGAGAGTAAGTTTGGTGCGGCAAAACTCTTCACTTCCCCAATGGTAGCGCAAGTAATTATCTTTGAGTACTCGGCAATGCCCAGTAATTACATTTTGCTGAATCTTGTATTTGCCAGCGACTGAAATGTCATTCCAAAACTGCATGCCACCTAGAGTAGGTACCGCCGCGAAGCTTTGCATATTCAATATAAGAATAAAAAAGAGAGGGATGCGCAAGAGACGAAATCGAGAAATCATAAAAAGCCTTGTTTATAGAGTTGAGCTAGTTTATCATCATCTTGCTGCGTAGCCATTTAATTATAGTGACGCCCTCTATTGATTTAAGTGATATAAAGTCGATCAAGTTGGTTAAATAGTCGAGCTGGGTTTATACTTCTTGATGATAATTTTAGGTTTTAAGAAATGAAGAAAAAAGTAGCTATAGCCTTGGGCTCAAACTTGGGGGATCGTTCGAGTTATTTTGATTTTGCCTTGGGGCGCTTGCAAGAAGAAGGTTTAAGGGATTTGCGAATGGCGCAAGTGCTCGAAAGTGAGCCCGTTGATTGCCCTAAAGGTTCAGAAGTTTACTTGAATTCTGTAGCGATTGCCTACTGGGAAGGTGATGCTATTAGCTTGTTAGAACTTTGTCTTCAGATTGAGAAAGAGGCGGGAAGACAGCGTACGGGTTTGCTTAATGAATCGCGATTTTTGGACTTAGATGTTTTGCTTATAGAGGAGGAAAGTTACGAGCTCCCAAATCTCATAGTGCCTCACCCCCGCATGTGCCAACGGGATTTCGTCTTAGGCCCATTGGCAGAATTACAGCCTGATTGGCGGATTCCAGGGGTAGACTTAACGGTGAGTCAGTGTTTAGAGGAACTCCAGAAATGAGGTTTCTAGGCTTATTACTTTTAAATTTACTCTTATTTATCTCCGTCCTAAGTTCAGCAGAGTTAAAAGTGCAAAGCTTTGATGGTGTGGACTGGAGCAAAGTTTCAGCTACAGAGACAAAAGTAGTGGGCTATGAAAAGCCTTTGAAAGTACAAGTCGCTGTGGACGGGGAGCGTTTGTATGTACGTGTGCGAATTCCGCAAAAAGAGCCCAATTTAAAGCATCGTCCTTGGGTTCTCAAAGATGAAAAGTTTGTCGTGGGCAAACAACTTGAGGATAGCTTGGCATTGCGCTTTTCGCAAAAAGATAAAAAGGTTCAGGATCTATGGTTTTGGGGGGTGAATCGTACTCAATGGGGTTTTGCAGATGATGGTTTTTTTATGGATGAAAAATATTCCCCTGATGTAGGAAAAGGCCCTTGGAAGTTGAACTTAAATTTAGATACTTTACATCAGAATCGCAACCGTTACTTATCACAAGAAGCCTCTGCGAGTCGAGCAGATGTGAAAGTCAGTACTAAATATCTTAATGGTGAATGGCGTCTTGTTTTTTCAAGGTTGTTAAACACGGGCAATGATGATGACTTAAATTTAATGAGCGAGTTTAGTTTGTCTTTGTCCAAAGATCTAAATAGTCCTCAGTCAGAGGCTCTAAGTATATCTGTAAGTGAGCTTAGAAAATGAGTTTTAAATTATTAAAAAACTTTGTTCTCATTGTCTACCTTGCTCTAGGATCCTTGTTTCTGTATATGCAATACAGTGAGTTGGAAGTTCTGAAGAGTGGAGTAGCCGATAATGGGGGATTAAAAGAGTATCACGATTTGAAAAACTTTGAGAAGAGATGGGCTGAAGAGGGTTCATTTGAAGGGGTTCCGAGTTCAATTAAAGGCGATATTCAAGAGTATGAATTTTTAGTTTTAACATTGAAAGAACAGCAGGCTTTTGATGATGCTTCTGAAGAGTTTTTTTTAATTCAAAAAAGTGTTTCCGAAAAGAAAAATAGTATTTCCGATATTGTTCACAATAAAATGTTATCCTATGTTGAATCACATGTGGAGCAAGAGGGGCAGAAAATTGAATCCCTATTATTAGCAGGGGAAAAAAGGTTTTTAGGTTTTCTTACATTTTTTCTTGGCTTTGGGGCGCTGCTTATTTTTCTTATTCGGTCAGTGCGAAAGCCTTTAGACGAGATGGCAGAGGCAATGCGCGAAGTTCGCAAAGAGAATTTCACTTATAGTTTACCGATCGACGAAGAGCGTAGTGATGAATTAACTCAGTTGAAACGAGATTTTAATATCATGATCCGTAAATTAGAAATTCTACATCGACGTACGGAAGAAAATCGTGAACAATTAGAGCACGATGCTAAGCAGTTGAAGGAATCAGTAGTTTCAAAGACGCGCTTTATTCGGCATCTAGGGCACGAATTGCGATCTCCGCTAGCTGCAATTAGTAGTTTCTCTGAGTTGATGTTAGAAGGGATGCATGGTGATATAACCGTTAAGCAAGAAGCGAGTTTGCAAAGGATTATGAGCAATGCTCAAAATCTTTTGGACTTAGTCAACGATCTGGTGGATCAAGCCAAAGCTGAAGCAGGGTCTTTGGAGTTGAAGTTAGAGCCTAAAGAATTAAAACCCTTTTGCGAAGAAGTTCTAGAGAGCGTCAAGATTGAGGCTGAAAAAGGCGGTTTGAAGGTGTCGACAATTTTTGATGATGAAGTCATGATTTGTGAAATCCATGAAATTCGTTTTCGCCAAGTTTTAGTGAATCTAATTAGCAACGCGATTAAATTTAGCAAGCAAGGAGGCAAACTAGAGTTACGTGTGTTGCGCAAAGGAGATTTAGCTTTTGTTGAGATAGAAGACGATGGCGTGGGTATTTCTCTCGCAGATCAGCGCAATATATTTATGGAATTTCATCAAGGAGAAACTTTTCAGAAAGACCGTGGAGCAGGCCTAGGTTTGCACCTCTCGCGGCAAATTGCCCGCCTGCATGGTGGTGATATAACAGTTATAAGTGAACAAGGAAAGGGAAGTGTATTTCGAGTGCAGCTTCCTTTGAGCAAAGAAAAGGTGTAGTTATGGAATTGAGTTTGAATGAATTGTTATGCACTCCGCAAGGGGATGTAGAAAGAGAGGAGATTTTAAATTCTTGGTCATGGCTGACGAATGATCTGCCAGTTCTTTTTACTGCAATGGGGGATGTTTTTGTTCAGGCAGATGATGCGACGGTTTCTTTACTTGATGTTACCGCTGGTGAACTGATTCTTGTGGCAAAAAATGGTGAGGAGTTTCAAGCGCTCTTGACCGATGTTGACTTCTTGACTGAAAAGCTATATGCCGAAGCTGTTGCCAAATACCGAAAAATTGGCAAGCGATTGAATGCGGGTAAATGCTATGGTTACAAGCAACCCTTAGTCTTTGGTGGTGATGAAAAAGCACATAATTTGAAGATTTATAATATTGAAGATTACCTGAGTTTGATGGGTGATATCCATGAGAAAATCAAAGATTTACCTGAGCAATCTGAAGTTGAAATTGATTTGTCTTAGTTAGCTAAAGTTTCTACTTGCGTAGAGTCCTTTAGAGCTATGGAAAACATGTTGACATGAAGGGACTTTAACCTATCTTTGAGCTTATTAAATTTATAAAGTTGAGTTCAAAAAATAAGATGAATAAAGAAGAAGCCGTTTTAGAAGTTTTGTCCGTGATTATCGATCCTGATTTGGGCAAAGATATCGTGAGTTTAGGCTTTATTAAAGATTTGGAAATAACCGACTCAGGTCAAGTGGATTTCTCTATTGAGTTGACCACTCCAGCTTGTCCAGTCAAAGAAGAGTTTCGCAGTCGTGCAACCGCTTTAGTTGAGAGCCTATCTTGGGTGACTGAAGTCAATATTACAATGACAGCACAGCCACAGAAGGATATTAATGCGAATCGCGCAAAAGGCGTTGCCAAGGTAAAGAACATAGTTGCAGTCACAAGTTGTAAGGGTGGCGTGGGTAAATCAACCACAGCAGTTAACCTCGCGTACTCACTTAAACGTACAGGTGCTAAAGTTGGTATTTTAGATGCGGATATTTATGGCCCCAGTTTACCGGTGATGGTTTCGCCTGAAGACACCGACATTTACCAGGGTGGAGGCATGTTGCTTCCTTTGGAATACGAAGGTGTTAAGTTAATGTCTTTTGGCTTTCTCAATACAGATCAAGAAGCGGCTATTATGCGTGGTCCGATGGTGAGTCAAGTCATAGGCCAGATAGGCGGTGGTTGTGATTGGGAAGAACTGGATTATTTAATTGTCGACTTCCCGCCCGGCACAGGTGATATTCAGCTCACCTTATTACAGTCTTTGCCCTTTACGGCAGCAGTCATTGTGACCACACCTCAAAACCTAAGTTTCATCGATGTGATTAAAGGCATCAAGATGTTTGATCAACTTCAAGTCCCAAGCGTGGCTGTCGTTGAAAACATGTCTTACTTTACTTGTGGTAATTGTGATGAGAAGCACCGACCCTACGGCCAGGGGGCTCTGAAGAAATTGGTAGATATGTATGGTTTCCGTCATGCATTTGAGTTGCCCATAGATGTCGACTTGAGTAACGCGGGTGACACGGGGATTCCTCCAGTTCTAGCAGAGCCAAATGGTCAATTGGCGCGCTACTATAGCGACATAGCCTCATCAGTGGCACGCGAAATTAGTCGTATTAAATTCATGGCAAAGGATAAGCCTAAAGTTGAGTTTATCGAAGATCGTGGTGTCGTTCTAAGTCAAGGTGAGCAAGAATTAGTTTTTGAGCCAAGAGAATTGCGTTTGTCTTGTCATTGTGCAGCATGTCGCCATGAATTCACTGGCGAAAAGCTATTAGATGAAAAATCTGTGCCAGCAAACGTTAAGCCAGAAAGCATTCGCCCCATGGGGAATTATGCCGTTTCAGTTATATGGTCAGATGGTCACAGCAGCTCAGTTTATGCCTATGACAAATTGTTTGAGATGAAAGATGAAGTTTGATGACAATATTTGGTATGCGGTTAATCAGACTCGTATTATTTTAGAGCCCGAGAAAGTCTTGGAAACCTTTGGACAAACAAAGATTAAATATCGCATAGTTTGCCCGACAAATGACAGCTTGTGCAAAGTTCGCGAAGGCGTTGTTTTAACAGAGAAGCCATTAATTATGAGCGCTAGTCAATTTGCTCAAAAAGTACTTGAAGGCTTTGGTCAGAAAGCAAGTGAATATGCGGATTGGCTAAAAGGCCATGGTGAATTATTGAATGTGATTCAATATGGTCTACAGATTCGCAAAGAAGAGATTTCCGAGAGTGAAATTCACGAGGGCTTGGAGACGGCGATCAGCAAAGTTGTTGAAGTCGCTGAAAAAGATTCAATGATTAATGTGGTGATTCAGGGAGTGGATGAAATGTGGGAAGTTTCCTTACTCAAATTCATGCAATCCTACATGCAGCGCTCTGCTCCAGTGAACTTTCAAACATTTCAATCCCATCAGATCAATGCCAAAGAGCAAATAGGTCGTGAACAAGACAGCTATATCGAGGACCGCTTTTATGAGGCGCGAGGCAATAAAGCAAAGATTAATGAATTAGGTAGAGAACTACAGAATTTTGGTAGATTTAACGAATTTGAAGACCGCTTTTACGCTTTATTGCGTGAGTGTTAAGTAGGAGAATACAGATGGCAATACGAGAAGTTAAAATTGGAAGTCATACCATAGGAGAAGGTCACCCGGTCCTGATTCAATCTATGGCCGCGACGCGTACACAAGATTTGGAAGCGACGCTCGAACAAGTTTTATTATTGGAAAAAGCAGGTGCAGGCATTGTGCGTGTGGCAGTGGACAACAAGAAAGATGTTGAGGCACTGAAGTGGATTCGAGAGCGCAGTAAGGTTGAGCTTTCAGTGGATTTACAAGAGAACTATCTTTTAGCTGCTGAAGTAGCTCCATTTGTGGCTAAATTCCGTTATAATCCTGGACACTTACATCATCTGCAGCCTTCTAAGACAATAGAAGAAAAAGTGGCGTGGTTAGTGGATGTGGCTAAGGAACATGATTGCGCGATGCGCGTCGGAGTGAATTGTGGTTCTGTGGCGCCTGATTTTTTAGAAAAGTACGATGATAAAGAAGAGGCAATTGTTGCGAGCGCCCTCTATCATGCCAATTTGTTAGATAGCTTGGGTTTCACTCGTTACTGTGTATCCTTAAAGGACTCTGATCCAAAGACAGTCCTTCGCGTCAATCGCAAATTTTATGCTGAAAAGCCTGAGGTACCCTTGCATTTGGGCGTGACTGAAGCAGGGATGCCACCAGCGGGTGTCGTTAAAAGTCGCGAAGCTTTTGAGCCCTTATTAAAAGATGGTATTGGATCAACTTTACGCGTGAGTTTAACTCTGCCTTTTGCAAAGAAAGATGAAGAAATTCGCGTTGGACACAAAATTGTGGAAGATGTTTTAGCCGGTCACTTTTGGAATCAAGAGTATGTGCAAGATGGCTTTAATATTATTTCTTGTCCAAGCTGTTCTCGTGTCGAGAATGAAAAATTTATTCAGCTCGCTGAAAAAGTCCAAGAATTTACTGAGGCACTTCCCAAAGATAAGCCAATGACGATTGCGGTAATGGGATGTCGAGTCAATGGCCCAGGTGAAACGGATGATGCCGATGTTGGCTTGTGGTGTGGCCCAAGACATGTGAATATGAAACGTGGTGGTGAGGAAGTTGGTGCCTTTACCTACGATGAAATCATTCCTAAGTTGAAAGAAGAAATTGATTGTTTCTTAGCTAAGTAATGGACAAATTCTTTATTGAGTCTCTTTCTTTAGACTTACTGGAGGAAGTGAGAGTGCTTCCCGGTAAGCGCTACGTTTGTCGTGCCCAGCATTCACAGAAAGAAGTCTTTGTAAAGTTTTTTTATGGTAAGAATGCGGAGCGTTATTTTAGCCGTGAAAAGGAAGGTTTAGCGCTTTTAGCAAACAATAATTTTTTAGGACCAAATCTTATTCAAGATGGGACGATAGAAGGTGCGCTTTTACCTGATGACTGGGAGCTGTACGGTAAGGCTTTTTATATAATTACGGAGAAAATCGAAGGTCAGAGTCTTTTGGATTTATGGCAAGAGGAAGATTCCGACAAGAATGCATTACTCCAGAAACTCGTTGTACAATTATCGCATTATCACAAATCTGGGATAATGCAGACGGATATACATTTTGGCAACTTTATTATTGTGGAAGGGCAAATTGCTTGCCTAGATGGTGATGGTGTTAAAAAATCGAAATCTCAATTAAAACATTTAGAAAACTTGGCACTCATGTGCGCACAAGCAGGTTTTTACTGCCCCTTATCAAACGAGGAAATCTTAAGTGCTTATGCAATTCCAGTTCAAGAAGAGCAATTTGCTAAGGTGTTTCACGAAAGACGCCGGTGGCGCGTCGAACGCTTATTACTCAAAGTGCAAAGGAATTGTACTGCGGTAAGTGTGCGCAGTAAAAAAACGGATACTTTTTATATAAATAAAAAGTGGGATAGTGGGGATCTACAAGACTTTCTGAAAGCTCCCGATCAAGCATTGGAAGATGGCTCTGCAAAAATGTTAAAAAGTGGTAATACTTGTACCGTTTATCAGATTGAGATCAATGATGAACCCATGGTGATTAAGCGCTATAATCCTCGAAAAGGTTTAAAGGGAAAAATGGACGTTTTACGTGCGGGACGCTCAAAGACTTGTTGGTCTCATAGCTTTGCAATGCGCGATAATTTTCTGAGTACACCAGAATCAGTCGCTTTGCTCATACGTAAGGAAGGTGTGAAAAGGCGCGATTGGTTAGTGACTCGTATGGCGGAAGGTGATTTGTTATCTGATTACGTCCAGGATTTGAGTATGGCTGAAAAAGTACTTTCCGAGGTTCAATCTTTTTTTGATGCAATGAAGCAGGGACGTTTTTCCCATGGTGATTGTAAGGCGACTAATTTCATTGTGAATCCCGATGGGAAACTTCAAATCATCGATTTAGATTCCAGTATTTTTCACAAATGTGGAACTAGTTTTGAAAAAGCTTATAAAAAAGACAAGGCTCGCTTCTTAAGAAATTGGCCCGATGATATCAAGAAATTTTTCACTGAAAAGTTGGTGTTTTGATGGATAAAATCACTGAGTTTATTGATGATTTAAGCGCTCAGCTAGATGTCGAAACACTTTCTAAGTTAAGTTTGAGTATGAAACGAGATAAGAAAGCAGAGCTCAAATCTGTTTTTGTGAAATCAATTATTTTGCGAGATCAGCAAATGCTTTCATTTGTTTATCGCTACCCGACTAATGATCTTACCAAGAATTTCTCAATTGCGGAAGGTTTAGAGAATGTGGAAAAACTACTGAAAGATCAGTTTTATAAAGCGGACCTGATGAGTACAGAGCGAGATGTTTTTTTGACAATCGATAAATCTGGGAAGGGAAAGATTAAGCGCAAGGATTCTAATAAGACAGAACAGAAGACGAATTCAGCTAAGCATGATAAAACCAAGAAGCGATTGATTGATCTGAAGAATAACTATTATTTACAAGCTTTAGACATAGTAGCAGATGGGAAAGTTAAGCGTAATCGTGAGGATAAATTTCGCCAAATCAATAAGTTCGTTGAAATTATGGGGCATGTTTTATCCAATAAATATACCGAGCCTGTAATAGCGGATATGGGTTGCGGTAAGGGCTATCTAACTTTCGCTTTATATGACTACTTAAGTTCACTATCGATGAATCCAAAAGTTGTGGGAGTCGAGCTACGTCCTAAATTAGTTGACTTTTGTAATGAAATAGCGAACAAGGCAAATTTTGATAATTTGAAGTTCGAATCGGGTTATATAGGGCAATGGGAAATTGAAAAGCTCGATGTTCTTATAGCCCTTCACGCATGTGATACAGCGACAGACGATGCGATTTATCAAGGGATTAAATCTGAAGCCAAAGTAATTGTCTGTGCTCCATGTTGTCATCAACAAGTGAGAAAATCACTGCAAACCACTGGTGCTTTAAAAGACATAACGCGTCACGGCATACTTATGGAAAGAGAAGCCGAGATCGTTACTGATAGTTTGCGAGCACTATACTTAGAGGCTAGCGGTTATAAAACAAAGATTATGGAATTTATATCCACTGAGCATACGCCCAAAAATTTACTTATTATTGCTGAGAAGCATGACAGAAAGCTTGATTCCGGTGTATGGGATAGGATTGAGTCCTTAAAGGCCGTATGGGGCTTGAAAGAGCATTATTTAGAGAAGCTGATTAAATCTCTTTAAAAGAGTCCATCAAGCAGGTCTAAAACTTTTTTTGTTTTAGAGTCTTTCTTCTTTTTGCCCTGTTTTTCGCGTTCTAATTGTCGTTCTTCTTCGCGTTGCTTGAAGATGTCTAAGACGCTTTTTGCCGATTGTTTATTGAGTTTGCCTTCACTGAGGTTTTTAGCGGATTCTAGGTAGTCAATATAAGGGCCAAATTTACTTTCTGAATTGAATTGAATCTTAGTAAAAAGAGTACTGAACTTACCGTCTTCAGCACTAGATAAAAGTTCGATAAAGTCATCAAATTCATACCATTTCTTATCTTTGTTATAATCTAAGAAGTCATCAAGTTCATTGATGTTGTCTAAGATCGTTTGCGGAGGAATTAAATGTAGATAATCTGATCCTATGAAGGATGCCCAGGTGAAAAATTGTGAGTTAAGTTGCTTGTTTTTCTGATAGATTTTACCATGTATATCACAGCCCCCTTTTTCTCCCATGAGTTTGAGCTTTTGGAGTTTGATTTGTTGAGGTGAAAAATCCATTTTTAATTCGCCTTGATCAAAATGTAGATCCTCAGGTTTGAAGCCAAGGTTTTTACTAATGAAAGTTTTTTCTTCTTTTTTAAGGTCGAGTTTAAGGTTGCTTATTTGCCAGTCAATATTGCCATTTTCAAGTTTAGTAAAGACTTCTTCAGGCGTTGAACCAGAGCTTTTAAATTTAGTGTTGTTGAAAGTGGCAAGACCTTCAAAATGATTACTAAAATTTGGATTCAGATTTTTGATGATGGAATCAATGTAAGCTAAATCAAGCGTGCCATTGAAATTAGATATTTCGTATAAATCCTTGCTGTATGAAGCGTTGAGGTTTAGTACATGCGGACCTTGAACGAAACTAAAATTCTTGATAGTGAGTGCATTCTTGTCATGATTTATGTTTGTTGCTATAGCAAGTGGGGACATTTTCATTAACTGTAGAGAGGGGAGTTCAATGCGAGAGTTCAGTAAATTGAGTTTTGAGTTTTGGCTCAGATCAATTTTGACTTCGGAACTAAGTGCTTGTTGTTTGAATTTAGGTGGGGTGTTGTTGAGGAGTGTGGCAATTTCTTGAATATCTGGAAGGTTTAGTTTTGGGATACGAACCGTAGTCTTCTGAGTGTCACTTAGGATCTGATGATGTATATCAAGAGAGTTGAATTTTAATAGGGCTTTATTGTGGTTTGATATGCTTACATTGCTCATTGATAAAGCGTGGACTTGGCCTAGTAGGTCGGTATTAAAGTCGAAGGCTCCATCTGAAGATATATCGTTAAAATCTTTGAATCGTGTACCCTTTATCGAGAATTGCGAGTTTGAAGCTAGTCTTTCTTGGCTTTGCGTGAATATAAAATCTTTTAAATCAATAATGATGCTTTGTTTAGGGAAACTGTGTTGTGTTGGAGATTTTAAGATCTTAGCTTCGATTTTCATTAGAGGGGAAGTAAGAGTGTTCTCAGTAAATTTATCACGACTATCAATACTCAATGTTTTTGCGTCTAAATCTACTTTCCCCAGAGCTTTATCGTCAATAGAAAGATTGAAATCAGTTAGTATGGTTTTAAGTGCTTTGTTATTAAATGCAAAGCTTAAGGAACCATTAAGTTCTTGTGGAATTTTTGCGTGTTGAAGTTTAGTGCTAGAAAGAAAAACGGTGCCTAAATAGCTTTCATCTTTTTGCTTTAATGTAAGCTTAGAATTGAGTTGCCCATGTAATTCTTCTTCTTTCTTCAGGAAGCTGTTAAAGAGGCTGAGATCTAGTTTTGACGCCTGTAGATCTCCATTTATAGTCTGCTTATTAACATTAGAATCTAGATGTAGGAAAGTATGTCCTTGTATGTCAGAAGCCTTGAGCTTTAAATTTAAAGCACGAAGGCCACTTTCAGAGGCATCAAGGTCTAGAGTGATATTTGCACTTACTTCATCTTTTAATAGTTGCTTCTTTTTACTTCTAGTCATGGGGATATTACTTACATTGAGTTGGCCTTGACTTAGGAGCTGTTCTTGATTGATTTTGAAAGAAAATTCACCTTTTATATCTGTATTGGTGAAGCCTGTTTTGTGTCCAGCCTGCTTATTATAGGAGAGCCAGCGTGTTAAAGTTTTCGATTTTGGTGCAAGGCTCAAAGTTATGTTGAGCAATGAGGAATCCAGTTTTTTTATCTTGAGTTCGGTGTTGATTTCTGTTGGCTTGACTTCAGCATTTAAATTAAGCTCGGAGTGCCGTACATTTTCATCTTTACATACAATGTAAATTTCATTGAGTTTGAGTACGCCTTGCTTAAGCTCGCTGATGACTTTCATCTCCAAACTTAAGTTATTAATGTTTTTAATTTTACTACTGCTGATCTCTGATATGCTAAGTTTACTTTCTGTTGATGCATTTGTAAGCTCGGGATTAAAATTCCCTGAACTCAGTAGTTTGATATTTTTACATTCGAATTTCTGTTTGTTGATATCCTCATGAAGATAGGATCCATTAAGAGAGATATCGAAGTTTTGAGCTGGTCCTAAGTTATTTATTGCAAATGATTCAATATCGAATTCTTGAAGCGCAGATTTTCCATAACGGTTATCTTTTTTAATTGAAATTGTACTTTCGCTAATGCTTAAGGTATCAAGATGAAATGATGGCAAATCAATTGGTTTGATTTTTTTGTTTATTTGTTGAGGAAGTGAAAATAACTCTTTAAGAAATAGTTCTTGGATTGGTTGTTGTTTGGGCTTGTTAGTAGACGTCTTTTTTTTGCTTACTTTCTCAAGCTTTAAAGTTTTGATTTTTGTGGGGTCCGACTTGAGTTTACCCGTAGCATCGTATGCCAAGTTTATCTTGGCACTATTGAGAGTGATATTGTGAACTTTATAGTTCTCTTTTAAGCAGGCAAATATATCGACCGATACGGTGAATTCTGCTGCTTTAATTGTATTGGGTCCAGAGTAGGCATTAATGCCTTTTAAGGAGATTTTTCCTTTTAGGAGGGAGAGTTCGATAGAGTCAGCTTCAATAGTGAATTGAGTCTTTTCTTCAATTACAGGGAGTATATGTTTTCGGCTGAATGTTTCTGAATTTACATACACAAAAAAAATCCCCAAAATGGCACATGCACTAAGGGGAAGTATGATTAAGAGCTTTTTAGCTTTGGATTTCATTCGCCAAATTTAGATTCGAACAAGTCTTTTATTTTATTAATGGCATCTTCAGAGTCTGGGCCATTGGCTTGTACATCAAGTTCCTGACCGCAAGCGGCAGCCAAAGACATTAGATCAAGGATATTGCGACAATTAGCTTCTTCGGACTCAGTCTTGAGTAGAACCTCGCTTTCAAAGCCTCCAAGAGCACGCACGATCATAGCTGCAGGGCGAGCGTGCAGTCCATATTCGTTTGATACAGTAACTTTTATTTGTCGATTCAAGGTTTTTCCTCAGTTAAAATTGGCTGTGCAATATTAAGCGAGACTTTATATAGTCAATACCAAGTTAGGTAAAAAAGCAAGAACTTCATAAAAATTTAATTCTTGCTTAATAAAGCCTCTTTGTGTAGTTAGCTATGCTTTATTTTCAGAGTCTGGGTCTTCAGCTTTTTCTTCTGAAGCCTCAGAGGTTTCATCATCCTGAGCTGCTGTATCAGTTTCTGAAATCTTCGGAGTGTCCTCACTTTCTGGACTCTGGGGAGCATCATCAAGTAAGTCATTGATGTTTTCTTTAGCCAAAGATTGTTCGAGTTTTTTGTCGAATTCTTCTTCGTCAGCCTCCATCATGTGCTGTAAGTCTAGTAGTTCGTAAACTTCATTGGCACTCATAGTCTCGCGTTCGAGGAGAGTTTCAGAAAGAAGTTTAAGTTGATCTTGGTTTTCTACTAAGATGTCTGTGGCCACTTGATATTGTTCGTCAATTATTTTTCTGACTTCAACATCTAAGCTTTTGCCAACTTCTTCAGAATAATCATTTTTCATTGAATATTCACCGTCACCACTACTGTAATAAATGAAGCCCATTTCACCCATGCCCCAATCACGTACCATTCGGCGAGCAATGTTAGTGGCTTGACGGATGTCGCCGGAAGCTCCATTTGTAATGTCACCAAAAGTGAGTTTTTCAGCAATTTGGCCACCCATAGTAGTTGCGATTTCAGCAAGAAGTTCCGTACGAGTTGTCGTGTATCGGTTGTCTTCAGGGAAATACATTGTAGCACCTAAGTATGCGTTGCCTCTGGGCATGATGGTTACTTTGTGGAGTTTATTCATGCTGCCGGCATGTAGGCTTACTAAGGTGTGGCCAGCCTCATGATAAGCCGTTAAGCGTAGTTCGCGCTCGGACATTTTCATGGATTTTCTTTCTTTACCCCAGCGAACTTTATCGCGAGCTTCTTCCATGTCATTGTGTTCAATCGATTTTTTACCAAGACGTGCAGCAATTAGAGCACCTTCATTAATAACATTTGCTAAGTCAGCACCAGAAAAACCAGGTGTGCCACGAGCAATGAGCTTGAGGTTGACATTTTTGCCGAGTTTAACTTTTTTGGCGTGAACTTTAAGGATTTCTAAGCGACCACCTAAGTCGGGGAGGTCAACATTGATACGGCGATCAAAACGTCCAGGTCGTAATAAGGCTTTGTCGAGTACATCTGCACGGTTAGTGGCAGCAATTAAGATAACACCGTTCTGGTTCTCAAAGCCATCCATTTCAACAAGCAGTGCATTAAGAGTTTGCTCACGTTCATCATGTCCACCGCCTGTACCACTTGAATTACGTGCACGACCGACTGCATCAATTTCATCAATAAATAGAATACATGGCTGATGTTTTTTGGCTTGTTCAAAGAGGTCACGAACACGGCTGGCACCTACGCCAACAAACATTTCAACAAAGTCAGAACCACTCATAGAGAAGAAAGGAACGCCAGCTTCGCCAGCAATGGCTCGTGCCAGTAGAGTTTTACCTGTGCCTGGAGGGCCTACCATTAAACAACCTTTTGGTAGGCGTCCGCCCAAATTACGGTATTTTGCAGGATCTTTAAGGAAATCAACGATTTCTTCCACTTCTTCGCGGGCTTCAGAAACACCAGCAACATCAGAGAAAGTAACTTGTTCAGCATTAGGGGCAAACATTTTAGCTTTGCTTTTACCAAATTGCATAGCACCGCGACCAGCACTTTTAAGTTGACGGGCAAATAAGAAATAAAAGAGGGCGACAATGATGATGAGTGGCAGTATGAAACTGACAATCTCGCCAAACATGGCGTTCTTTTTCTTGTTTTCGTACGGGATGTTATATTTTCTTAGAGCTTCAATTGCGGGCTCAGCAATTAAGATATTAACGGTACGAGATTTATTCTCTGCAGTTACTGTCTTGCCGTCTTCTTTTAATGTAACTTCAAAGTCGACTGCCCGACTCATCCCTTTGTCGTAATGAACAACAACTTCTTTTACTTTGTCAGTTTCAAGTAGTTGATAGAATTTAGATTCTTGAATTGAGTTTCCGACTTCTTTTTTATCGTTTTGATAAATGAGTAGTAAAGGGATAGATACTAAGATTACGATCCATAGCCAGCCAGCCATACCTTTTTTTGGTTCATTTTCTCCATTGTTCGGGGGGCGATTAGGCCCTCCTTGGTCCTTTTCGGGCATCAGTGTTCCTTAAGCTAGCTTTTTGACGAGGAAGAAGATAACGACGCCGAGTACGACGACAAGTGCAGCGATGATGCCAATAATGACTTTGCTAGTACCTTTTCCGGATGTGGAAGCATTAATGCCTCCAGATATATTTTTAAGTTCGCTAGGATCAAAGGCTCCGCCTATATCATCCAAGCTAATGGCAGTTTGAGTTGTTATAGCAGTGGTGTTCCCTTTTTCTTCGCAGTCGAACAAGAGCTCGATACCACCAACTTGTAGTATGTCACTATTGTTAAGGATTTGCTCAGTGATTCTGATACCATTAATGCGAGTGCCGTTAGTGCTACCTTTGTCGCGAGCAGTGTAGATTTCACCATTGCGTTCAATCTCAGCATGGTATGAGCTGATTGTTCCGTCGGGAATACATATTTCTCTTTCATCAGTACGACCAATTGTATAGAGGTCGCCTGTGAGCTCAAAGTTTTTGCCACGCATTATTTCTGATAGGACAATAATTTTAGGTGTTGCCATAATAACCTTTTTCGTCAAATGAAATTATTTATAAGATATGAGCAAATATAGATCGTTTTGTATGTTCTTCAATAAAAAATGCCAAAAGCTAATGCTTAGCAAGGTTTTTTGAGATAAAATTTGCGACATTTGGCCTTTTTATGTAGGCGGGAAAGCGTTTTTTGAGTTCTTTAAGTAGTTTTTCGGCATCTTCAGAACGTTTTAGCTTCTGGGTAGATTGTATGGCGAGAAAGAGGCTGTGTGAGGAGAATTGCCAATCATTAAACAATATATAAGCACGGTTGGCACTCTTCCAACTTTGCTCATAATCGCCTTGGAGATATAGGTGGAGAGCTTTTGTGTAGAGGTAGAGAGGGAAGTCGCCAGGGTGCCACTGATTGATTTTTTTGATAGTTTCGAGGGTGCGATTAGCTTTGTCCATTTTGCCTAGTTTTATCAGTAGAAGTGTTTCTATGGAAGAGTAAGCACATAGGTTTTTTTCGTCTAATTGATCCACGGCAATGTCGTTCAGAGCGGTTTTACATGATTCGTAATCTTCGAGGCGCAGGTAGATACGGGCTCTTTGCAGTGAATAAAAAGTAGGGTCGTGATTTATGCTTTCAGATGCAAGAAGACTAGTTTTTAAATGGTTCTCTAATTCTAATAAGCGACATATATCTTCTTTCTGATTATCGGACCAGTTGAGTTCAAGGTTGAGATTTTTTGTGAAAATAGATTTGTAGATCAATGCAGCTTCACTTTTTAAATCTTGGAGTTGATAAGAGTTGGCCAATAAATTTAGGGTTTGACCTAGAGTTGTTGGGTGTGTGATGAGCTTAGCTGATTTTTCTAAGGAAATGGTAGCTTCCTTTAGGCGGTTCTGTAAATAAAAGGATCTACCTTGGAGCATGTATAGCAAGCCTTGATCTTCCGCTTCAGTAAAGTCTTCAAGAGTAAGTAATATAGTCTCGTGAACTGTGTCCCATTCTTTTTGACTTATTTTAATTTCGACTCCTAGAGTAGCTTTTTTAAACTTCAGATTTGGGCTAGGTTGAGTTCTGACTAAGACTTCTTCAGCGTGCTGGAACTCTTTAGCTAATAAGTAGTTTTCAACGGATTTAAATGAAGCGTGGCTCTTTTCGTCAGCAGTAGAGAGGCTAGCTAGTTTTTGCCACACTTCAGCACTTTCGCAAAAGCGTTTTTCTTGAGCAAGTGTTTGAGCTAAGAGTTGGTGGGCGTTCTTTACGTGTTGCCATGCAGGAAGGTAGGTGTTGAGCGCCGCCTGGAGTTCACTTATCGCAATAGTCTTTTTGTTTTGTTCTAGAGCTAATAAGCTGTTTTTATAATGGAGTTCAGCTCTGAGTGATGAATTTGGATATTTTTTGTCAAAAGCCTGGCTCATTTCTAGGGCTTTATCTAGCTTTTTGAGTTGGATTTGACTGTAAATTAGGTAGGCGGAGGCTTGGGTGGCTTGTTTAAAGCTTTCTGATTCAAGACACTGAGAAAAAGAAGTGATAGCTTCTTGGTAAAAGCCTAATTGGTAATAACAAATCCCGGAAGAATAATGCACCCAAGGTAGCTCTTGGCTTGTAGGTTTTTTGATGGAAGCGATGGCTCCACGAGCCTGATCATATTTATTTTGACGAATGAGTGCTAGTGCATATTGGATAGTTAGTGGATTTAATTCTTGGATCGATGCTTGGTGTTTCTCAAGCTTTTTATAGGCAGCAATTAGTTCAAGATCTCGTTCTTGAGTGGCTAATATTTTGATGAGTAAAACAAAAGCTTGGATTTTTAATGGGTGTTCTTTGCTCATTTCAATTAAAGAATTGAGGTGCTGCTCAGCTAAAGGGAAATCTTCTTGCCCCAAATACAGAGACGCTAAGGCATAGTGAGCGTAAATTCTGACCTCTTTGTCCTCAGCTTTACCTTTCTTACTTAACGCTAGGAAAGTGTTTATGGCTTCTTGGTTTTTTCCTTGTTCAAGCAGGAGTCGGCCGTACTCGTATAAAGTGTGTTCTTGATAATTCGTTTTTGTGGCAATGATTTCTTTGTAAAGTTGCTCAGCCTTGGCGTATTCTTTTTTTTGAATCAGTAAGGCGGCTTTTTTTAGTTGGACGACAACGCGTAAATTCGGATCTTTTTCTACCTCGATATAAAGATCAATATACTTTTCTGGATCTTGCTTAGTTTGTTCACAGCAAGTAATGATTCGTAAGAGCGCATTTTTTTCAAGTTGGCTACCAGAATTAGTAAGTAAACTCTGGTACTCTTGTAGGGCATCTTCATAAAAACCACGTTTATAGAGCCCTTCAGCAAAACTCCATTGTTGCTTTAAGTCATTTTGAGAAAATGCACAAAGACTTGTAAAGAACAAGCCTAGTAGGATTTTTCTCATTGATCTTCTCCAAGAGTGGCAATGCGCACATTTTCGATGGAATGGCTTTTGCAAAGGTCAAAAATCTGCACGTAATTTGAGAAGGCAGCTTGTCCATCACAACGTATGATCACTGGTTGGCCAGTATAGTAAGAAGCAATATCAGCTAAAATGGTATCGATCTCTTCTAGGCTTTTTTCGCTATTATTAATGGTGAACTTCCCCTCTTTATCAACGTTGATAATAACTTCTCCAGGGTAGCGAGCATTGTCTTCGCCAGAGGCGGCCTTTGGGACAATAATAGAAATGTTCCGTTCGAATTGTGAATAGACTGAGGCAACCATAAAAAAGATTAAAGTCAAAAAGAAAATGTCGATCATTGGGGCTAGTTGCGGCCCTTCATTATCGCTTGCTGAAGGTCTTTTGAATTTCATATTCTAAGCCTTTTTCATGAAGCGGCGTAAAACTCTAGCACTTTTTTGTTCAAGAATATCTGTAAGGTGACCAGCGCGTTGGCGCAGTAGAGAATGACAAAACATAGCGATTAAACCAACAATGAGGCCGGCGGCGGTTGTCACCATAGCTTGAGCAATACCATCTGCTAAAGCAATTGGTTTAACGGCACCAAAATCTTGTTTTAAACCCGAGAATGCTTGCATCATACCGAGTACAGTACCGAGTAGTCCAATCATGGGAGCAATTTTAGCAATGTCACTCACGTAAGAAAGTTTGTGATGAATGATACCAATCTGATGAGAACCTTCACTTTCAGCGGCATCTTTAATCATATCATAGCTTGAGTCAGTGTCGGCATGCATTTGTTCAGCTGCAGCTCCAATGATGGCTCCAGCGGGGCTTTGTGAACCTTTGCAGAGTTGTGAGAGCGCTTCCATGTCGCCTTTTTCAGTTAGAGTGGCGGCTTCATTGATGAAATTGTTGGGGATTAAAACTTGTTCACGCAAAGTCATGAATAAGAGTGCAACAAGCGCAATGAGGAAAAGGGATAAGGCAACAAGAACGAGTAGGACAAATCCTCCTTGTGAAAGGATCTCTTTGAAACTGCTAGAGTTTTGTGCGGTCTCTGCTGCACAAAAAAGGGAAGAAAAAAGCATGAAGGACTCCGTAATAAGTTTGCAAAATTTCTATAGTATATTCCCGCTTTTGAAAATATCTCTTTCGGGCTTAAGTTTAGATGAAAATAAGAAAAAATTTAATAGGAAAATAATGATGAGTTCATTTTCGTTTACAAAAATGCATGGCTGTGGTAATGACTTCATAGTTGTTAATAGCTTCAAGGAGACTCTGCCTACAGATTTATCTTCCTTGGCAAGAACAATGTGCACTCGGCGTTTTGCAGTGGGTGCAGATCAGTTTATTATTTTAGGTCCTGCAAAATCGAACGAAGCCGATTTACGTATGGATATCCTCAATGCGGATGGCTCTAAAGTGGAAATGTGTGGTAATGCGCTTCGCTGTGCAACGGTATATGCAAAGAGAGAAAATTTAGTCGAAAGCGATGAAGTGAAAATCGAAACGATGACGGGGCTTTCGACTGCAAGAGTTTTAGATTCAGGTGATGTGCGCATCGCGGTTGCTATACCTTCTACGAAAATTGAAGATGTGGGTATAAATAGTGAACAGCCTCTATTTGGTACTCCTTTGAGTGCGGAGCAATTTACTTTTCCAATGACGGGGGTCTCTATAGGCAATCCTCATGCTGTGACCTATGTCGATGAAGTCGATTTATTGGACTTAAAAAAAATTGGTCCTTTGTTCGAGCATCATGAAGTGTTCAAAAACCGTGCCAATATAGAATTTGTTAAAGTCATTGATGATCATCATGTGAAAATGCGAGTTTGGGAAAGGGGTTCTGGAGAAACTTTAGCTTGTGGCTCTGGAGCATGTGCGGTGGGCGTAGCGAGTATTTTACATGGCATTGCAAAGAGTCCCATGACAGTTTCTTTAAAAGGAGGCGATCTGAAAATTGAATGGGAAGGTCGTGATAGTCTTGTCTATATGTCGGGGCCTGCAAGTTTTGTTTTTGATGCAAATTGGACGACTTAATGCAAGATGAAGTTTTTTTAAAACCGGCTGCAAAAGGCGGTTTTCGATTTAATAAAGAAGTTGCAGATGTCTTTGATGATATGGTGACTCGTTCAGTGCCTATGTACCCAGAGATTACGCGTTTGTGTGCTCGCTTTGCTGCGGATGCCGCAATTGAGGGGACCCGAGTTTACGATTTAGGCTGTTCAACGGCGAGTACTTTATTGGAAGTGAATAAATATCGCGGGAATAAAAAGCTTGAACTAGTGGGCTGTGACCCTTCTCCCGATATGTTGGCGAAGGCAAAAGATAAAGTGGCGGCTTACGATAATTTTATTCTCAAACAAGAAAATGCTCAGCAAGCCGATTTGAGTGATGCCTCTGTAGTCATTATGAATTTCACTCTGCAATTTATCCCAAGAGAAGAACGTCCGGCGATTCTAAAGAAAATTGCCGATGCGCTTCCTGAGGGCGGAGTCTTTGTATTTTCTGAGAAAATAGCGACAGATTTACCTGATAAACTCGATGATTTAGTGACAAAATTATATGATGAGTACAAACAGTTCAATGGCTATGCAGATAGTGAAATTGCCAACAAGCGCAAAGCATTAGAGAATGTCTTAGTACCTGACTCACATACCTGGCATAAAAAAGCTCTTGGAGAAGCAGGGTTTGCGGGATCAGCAATCATTGCTAATTGGCTGAACTTCTCTTGTATGATGGCGTGGAAATAAGTCAGGGATTCTTTAAGAGATAATCTGCTAATTTCTTACTTGCATCAGTCGCTAGGTCATAGCCTTTCACTAGGGGAGTAATTAAACTTGTACGGTCAATGTTTCTCAATTTGAGTAGGCGCCTTAAGTCATCGCGTTTGGAATTTGAGTTAAATGAAGCCTCGCGCACTTTTTCTAAGTCAATGAAAGCACCCTCATAACTTGAGCCAACTTTTTTTAAGAAAAGGTGTTTGGGGTGCAGGCAGCGATGGACTAAACCAGCATCATGCATTTTGCGAATGAGTTCCCCACTTTTAGATAGAAGTGCATCAAATTCGCTTTCTGATGAACTTTTAAGCAGGTCTTCTAATGGAGTGTAACCCTTTAGGTCTTTGGTGATTAAAATGGCTTGGTCTTTACCTTGGGATTTACGTTGTTCGAAAAAAACTGCTTCAACAACGGGGACATTCCTAGACTGAAATTTTTGGATGTTTATATACTCTAAGTCAAAAGTTAAACGCCCTTTGATGGGGTTTAGTAAGGTTTTTTTGTAGTGATTTTCTTGTCTTTTAACGAAAAACCTTTCGATGCTCTTATCTTCATTTTGATGGTCGTAGATGTAGACTCCACTCCAGCCGCCACGGCGTTGGTTAGGTTCTTCGACAACGGGTAAATCCATATTCCAAATGGTCTCAAAATCAGAAAATAACTTATTCAAAATCGTCCTTAGTTTCGTTTTATTGAAGTACAATTATTATAATCTACGTGTAATGCAACTTCATTTATTTTAAGTTAAAGATGTTTATGGCGTTCGGCAATGATGCCAACTAGAACAAAGCCAGAAAAGATTGTCAGTAATAAATAGTTTTGCGGAATACGCAAATAGAGCAATGAAATCAGTTTGGCACAAAAGATTGTGAGGAAACCAATTAAAAAGGCATTTATGCCAATAAAGCCGCTCAGGCGAAGGAAAAAAGATTGCCTGCGCAGCAGTTTACTCATTTTTCTAGATAAGAGATCGCCATAAACAACTAATAGCCCAGTGATCTGGGCTATAGTGATCGTTAGGATGTGCTCGCTGAGCCAGTTATTAATACTATTCCAAAGTTCTTGCATAGTCTCGCTTAAATTTTAAGTAGACAATAATTCTGAAAATGAACTAGGAAAGTTAAGTGATTTATTAATTGAGCACTTTTTGCTCAGTTAATAAATCAAGAACTGATCATAAGCTTTGGAATCATTGAGGGGAGCTAACTTATTTACGTACCTTTCTTCTAGCCGTTTGAGCTGTTGGTGGATTCTGATTGAATTTTGCGACATTAACTTCTTCTGTATTCATATGTCTTAATCGATTCCATGGGCCACCCCACCATTCATTATCAGGTAAGTTATTATCCCAAGCATCAAATTCGTTCTGTAGTTGTTGAGCAAGTTCTGGGTGCTGTTTCACGAGGTTTTTTCGCTCTGCAGGATCATCCTTAATATTAAACAAAGTTATAGTTAGCGGACCATGGGCATCGTTCCACTGCAATTTCCAATCTCCTTTGCGAATGGCATAGTCGGTATCGCGACGCCAGAAGAGTGTGCGATGTGGCGCCTTGTCTCCTTTCTTGCCATTAATGTAAGGAAGGATGTCGACACCATCGTATTCAAAGCCTTTGAGTGGTTTTTGGTTATTGCCTCCAGCAGCTTTAACTAAAGTTGGTTGAAGGTCTAAAGATGAGACGGGGAGTTCATATTTTGTGTTGGGGGTAATTTTTCCAGGCCACTTCATACAGAAAGGAACTCGGATTCCTCCTTCATAAGTGTCACCTTTATAACCATGGAAAATACCTGTAGATGACATAGTGAAGCCACCACGATGACGATTGGGATCTTTTTTAGCATGATCAATTCCTTGGCCTTGTGGTGAGCCATTATCAGTTAAAAATATAAGGATGGTATTATCTGCAATTCCTTTGTCATCGAGTTTTTTCATGATTTTACCAATGCCTTCATCCATTGCATAAACCATGGAGGCAAAAACATGATAATTCTTATCATCTTTTAGGTGATTGGTTTTGTCGAGGGCATGTTGAGTTGTTTGCCACGGGTGGTGAACGGCATTATAAGCCAGGTAGAGGAAGAAGGGCTTTTCTACATTGCGATCAATAAAGCTGACAGCTTCATCAGTGAATAGGTCAGTCAAATAATTCTTGTCGACAACTTTTACACCTTTCTCTTTAAACACGGGCAGATAGGTAGCCTTATTAGCGGGTTCCATTTCTTCATTGCGAAAGATTGGCCAACGAGATTTGCTCTGAGCAAATTCTTGTGTCCATTCGGTATAATCGTGTGAGCCATTGATGAAGCCATAAAAGAAATCATAACCCCGCTGATTGGGACGCAAACTCATGTCAAAGCCCATATGCCATTTACCAATCATGCCATTGGTATAGCCTAAGGCCTTCAGTTCTTCGGAAATCATCGATTGACTTTTGGGCAGACCTGCCATAGGGTATTTCATGTTGTTGGGATAACCA
Organism: Lentisphaera marina; assembly: GCF_028745505.1. GTDB lineage: Bacteria > Verrucomicrobiota > Lentisphaeria > Lentisphaerales > Lentisphaeraceae > Lentisphaera > Lentisphaera marina. The sequence goes on from NZ_JAQZZL010000002.1 coordinate 240,100, forward strand.
GAACCATTGGGGTTTTCGCCACAGCCAAAGCGCTGTTGATAAACACCGGTAAGAAGTCCTGCTCTTGAAGGCCCGCATACAGAGGCGCTGACGTAGCCTTGACTAAATTGCACGCCTTCTTTGGCAATTGAATCAATATGTGGTGTAAGGATGCGTTTGTTACCGTGATAGCCAACGTCTTCGTAGCCCATATCATCAGCAAAAATTAAAATGATATTTGGTTGAGAATTTGCGAATATCGCAAAACTACTGAGATAAATTAAGGTGAAGAAAAGTTTCATTGATGAGTTCCTTTGTATGGTTTACTTAGTCATACGAATGAGAAAGCTTAACGATGACAGCAATAAACAAAAAAGGCTCCAAGATAGGAGCCTTTCATTAATAAATGATTAGTAAGTATTAGTCATTTTTGAAATCATAGCGATTCGCTTTGTTTGCATTAGATAAGTCAGCACTTGTGAAAGTGAGTGATATAACTGAACCTCCAACATTTACGAAAGGGTAAGTGTTATCCTTTTCGTGCCACTGTTCTGTGATCGATCCTTGATTATAAACTTCTTTAGAAACAAAAAGACTCATCGTTGCGGGACGTTTAACTTTTGAAGATTTTAAGCCTTTGTTACCATCAGTATTTAAATCGGTAGTGATGGAGGATGTAGCAGATGCACGATAGGACTCATCTTCATCGGGGTTACTGGGGCATGTATTAGCATTGTCATAACTACCACCAATATATTCAGAAATGGGGTCATTTGCATTAGCAACCCATGCATTGCCTTCTTGATAGGGGAAGTAATTTTTATTATCTTTTACGTAGACAGCAACCGCTTTGGCTAGTTGGCTTAAATTTCCTTTGCATTCAGTAAGTTCGCCACGCTGCATGCCTTTGATGACTGCGGGAACACCAATAGTAAATAAAAGTATAATAATGCCGACGACGATAAGCATCTCGGTAAGTGAAAGATTGCGCTTTTTCATAAAAACTCCGTTTAATTAATCCATTGAGTCTAACTCAATTAATCAAGAGATGCAAATTCTAAAGGGGAAGGTCGTTGAGTCTAAGTATGGACTTAGTACATCTTTGAGGTGTTTACGGGACGAGATTTATCAATGTGTCCCTTGCTAACGCGCTCTCTGAATTTAGCTAATTCAGGTTCTAGGAATGATTTCCATAATTCAGTTTCTGCAAGTTTATCCTTACTCTGCCATTGATCATAGAGGTCAGCGGGGGGGATGATGGGGAATGCTTTGCCATATTGACCGCGCTCATCATGTAAGGTGAGTAAAAACCAAAAGCGCATGAGCTTCTTATGTTTTTTACCTTTACGTTGATGGTGAGTTAATTCAATATTGTTATAATAAATAACTCTTGGGCGAATGAAAAAGCCTAAGAAACCACTTGGTGAGGCAACGTCATGACCGGTAGTAATATTAATTTCGTCAGAAGGTGGAGCATAAGGAAAAATTAAAACGTGCTGTAAATCGACACGAGGTTCATCCATCCATGTGACCTGAACTAAGGTTTGGTCAGGAGTGGGTGCTTGCACAGTAGTGAATTTTGCGGGATTCACTCTATTGATGGCAATAGTGATTATTGGGGTTAAAGCAGAGATTGCGATGAGGGCAAAAATAAGTTTTAAGCCTGTGCCACGTTTATAAGCAGAAGAGGGGAGCGATTGCTCCCCTGCTTTATCTGTAAGATTATCTGTCACTGATAATTATTCGGCTGCTTTAGCCTCAGGTGTAGCTTCAACTGTAGTGTCAGATTCTTTGAAATCTTCATGACCAGTTGTGCAGTAGTGACAAGGATGAACTTTGTCATCTGTTTTTACACCGTGGTGACAATAGCCAGCCATAGCTTTAACCATGTGTGGCTTGTGAGGGATTTCAGTTAAAGTTTTGAAACTCTCTGGCATGCCTTCACGAAGATAAACTTTATCATCGCGAGTTAAGGTGTCAGCTAAAGTGAAAAGGAAAAATAGAGATAAGAAGAAAATCCCTGAAAGGAAAGTCGCTCTATTTAAAGGCTTATCATAATGTAAATGCATAAAGAAACCACAAACTAAAGCAGCTTTAGTGAAGGCAATGATCAAAGCAATGATGATTGCGATTGTGGGAGTAACTTGCATTTTCGTGAAGTGAAAAATCATTTCAGGCATGAACTTAGCCGTCCATACAGTGAGTGCAGTAAGGACAAAAAGGGCTGTGCCAACCGCAATGTACATAGTCATAGGAAGTACGTGCGGGTGATGGTCACTTTCGGGTCCGTGATGGTCGCTCATAATTCGTATCCTTATTTAGTAAGATAAAGTAATGGGAAGAGGAAAATCCAGATCAAGTCGACCAAGTGCCAGTATAGGCCAACCATTTCAACTGGTGTGTAATAAGCTTCGTAGAATTCACCTTTTGCAGTTCTCCAAGAAACCCAAAGGATCGCAAGAAGACCGAGGATCACGTGAAGTACGTGAGTTGCAGTTGCCATGAAGTAAATACTGAAATAGAGATGCTCATTACTCATGTGATCACCCATGAAGGAGAAGAAATCACCAGGGAAAATACCGAGTTCAAATTTGTGGTTATACTCGAAGTATTTCACCACTAGGAAGCCCATGCCACAAAGAACTGTGAAGAGAAGTAGAGCGAGAGCTCTACCTTTGCGGTTGAGTTGAACTTCTCTTATTGCAACGGCCATCGTCACCGAAGAAGTAATCAGAATAACTGTATTCACAGCACCCATTTTCCAGTCGAGCTTTTCTGCGCCACTTTCAAATGTTTCTGGGTACCAAGTACGGAAAACTACATAGGCAACAAAAATGCCGCCAAAGAGCATGAATTCCGTGAGGAGAAATAACCACATGCCAAGTTTGCATGATTCGAATTCTTGATCCGCATTCGAAAAGTGATGCGAAACGAAACGAGGGATAAATTTATTTGTATCTACCTTAGAGCTCATCTTATAGTCCTTTATTATTCGTACTCGTAGGGAGCTTTTTTCATTACGGGAACATCCTCAGAGAAGTTTTCGAGGACAGGTGGTGACTGAGTTTCCCAGTCCATAGTTGTCGCACCCCAAGGATTGTTAGGAGCCTTACGGTCACTGAAGAGTGAAGCAATAAGGTTAGCAAAAAGGATGAGAACACCAAAACCAAGAATGAAGGCGCCGATAGAACTGAAACCATGCATTTGGCTCCAGAGTTCATTACTTGAATCATATGTAAAGTAACGACGTGGCATACCAGTGTAACCGAGGAAGAACTGAGAGAAGAAAGTTACGTTAAAACCGATGAAAACAATAATACATGCAATTTTACCGACTGTTTCATTGTACATTTTACCAACCATTTTTGGCCAGTAGAAGTGAAGACCAGAGAAGAAGGCAATTACTGTACCACCAAACATTACATAGTGGAAGTGAGCAACTACATAGTAAGTATCGTGTAGAACAATGTCAGTTGAAAGAGTTGCAAGAGGTAAGCCAGTTAAGCCACCGATGGTGAAAAGGAATAGGAAAGAAAGAGCGTAGCACATGGGCGTTTCAAAAGTAATTGAACCTCTGTGCAGAGTTGCAACCCAGTTAAATACTTTAATCGCAGAAGGAATCGCAACGAGGAAAGTCAAGAAAGAGAAGACTAAGCCAGCGTATACTGATTGACCTGAAAGGAACATGTGGTGACCCCATACTAAGAAAGAGATTACCGCAATAGCGATTGAAGAGTTAGCAATAGCTTTATAACCGAAGATGACTTTTCTTGAGAAACAAGAGATAACTTCAGAGATAATACCCATGCCAGGTAGGATCATGATATATACAGCAGGGTGAGAGTAGAACCAGAAGAAGTGCTGGAAAAGTACTGGGTCACCACCTAAGGCTGGATCGAAAATACCAACTTGGAGAGTTCTTTCTGCGATGAGAAGAAGGAGAGTGATACCAAGAACTGGAGTAGCAAGAACCTGAAGGATAGAAGTTGCATAAAGAGCCCATAATAAAAGAGGCATTTTATACCAGCTCATTCCAGGAGCACGTAGTTTGTGAATCGTTACAATAAAGTTGATACCAGTAAATATGGAGGAGAAACCTAAGACAAAGGCGGCAAAGGTCATGGTGATAACCGCACCTGCCGTTTCTTTAGAATAAGGTAGGTAGAAAGTCCAACCAGTTGTTAATGGGCTTTCGCCACCAACAATACCATAAAGCGCGATAGCTGCACCGATTACGTAAAGGTAAAAACTCGCAAGGTTCATTTTCGGGAAGGCTACATCCTTGGCCCCAACCATGAGCGGGAGGATGAAGTTACCTAGAGCTGCGGGAATCGCAGGAATAATGAAGAGGAATACCATGATCACACCGTGAAGTGTGAACCACATGTTATATGTGTCTTTGTATTCCGGAGTCATTGGAAGCATACCACCTGGTGTCGCCAGCTGAGCACGGATCATAAGAGCAAATGCACCACCAGCGAAAAGCGCTAGTGAAGATGCAATAAGGTACATGATACCAATGCGTTTGTGGTCGATAGTGTAGACCCAAGACATAATGCCTTTTTTGGCCTGGTAAAAATTGACGTCGTTTTGTGTAGTTGTACTCATTATAGACTCCTATTTCGCAGCTTCTTCAGATTTCTCTTCTGAAGGCTTGTCTGATAATGTTTTAATAAATTCTATGAGGTTCTTAATTTGAACTTCATTTAAACCCTGTGCAGGCATTGGAACAGCGTAGCCAGGTACAATTTGTTTAGCTGGATCATTAATAGAGTCACTAAGGTATTGGTGATCTGCTATAGCTTTAGTTCCATCAGTAAAAGTTCTTTCACTACCCCAGAGGTTCCACCAGTTTGGACCAATCCCTTTTGGTGCCTTAGGATCGATAGCGTGACATGATTTACAGTTTCTTTCCCAGAGGCGTTCGCCAATTTCAGCAGGAGTTCCACCTTCTTTTGGTTTGATTGACTCTTTGAATTTTGCATATTCTTCTTTAGAAACAACGTTCATCCAACCGACCATGAAAGCGTGGTCAGTACCACACATTTCATTACAAGTGTAGTAGTACACACCCTCTTTAATAGGAGTGAACATAAACTCTCTCTTTTGACCCGGAACGGCATCTCTTTTTACACGCATTGCGGGAATCGCAAATGAGTGTAGAACATCTTTTGAGGTGACTACTAATCGAATAGGTGTATTAATAGGAACGGTCAAAACCTTTGGACTTAAAATAGATTTGCCGTCTTTGCTAAATAAATCCTGATTTTTACTAAAGTAACTAAGATTATTAAACTTTGGATCACTTTCTAATTCAGTGATTCTCTTATCTAAAGCTACAATTTTTTGATCATCGCCCTGTTCAGGAGTAGATTTTTTTTGTAATGCTTTTCTTTGTGCTTTAGCTATTTTGAGTGGACTAAGTTTAACGGAGTCTTGTGAAGAAACTGCACCACCATTGGTGTATTCGAAATCCCATTTCCACATGCTACCAGTTACATAAATGTCTTCTGATTGAGCATAGGGAGCTGGTTGCATTACATTGATAAAAGTTTTGTAACCACGAACAAAGAAAACTAAAATAATAGCTAGGGGAATAACAGACCAAGCAATCTCGAGAATGAGGTTGTGCGAGATGTGTGGTGTCTTTTCATTTTCACTGCGTCGACGATAGCGGATCATGAAGTAAAGCATCAATCCGATGATGAGGACGAAAAAGACAACTGATAGCCAGTTGATCAGCGATCCGACACTATCGACTTCCTTCGCGTGAGCAGAGGCAGCTTCAGAGTATCTGAATATATTATCTAATTTCATAGTTTTTCCGTTTGTGTATTTTTCTTAAAAAATTCTGATTTCCATAGTACACCTAAAAAAGTGCCTAAAATGATGAGTGTTAATAATCCGCCAAGACTCATGACTCGCATGGCGTTTCTAACATATTTTCCCCGTTCTTTATCATACTGAAAGCAAAAAACAAGTACTCGTTCTGCGAAAGAACCAATTTTGCCTTCTCCAGCTTCAGTAATTGCGAACTTATAGTCGCGAGCAGGGAAAGAAATTCCATATAAATAACGTGATATTTTTCCTTCTTCAGTTAGAACATGTGAAACTGAAGGGTGAGAATAATCACCTTGATCAGGGTTTTCTTTACTGGGAACCCATTTGTATTTAAAGCCTAAAGTCTTGGTGATCTCATCAGCAACTTCTTGGCTTGTTGTGAGGAAATGAATACCATTGCCATCGATGCCATATTGTTTAAGATAGTTATCTTTCTTGGCTTGTGCCAAGATGTGGTTTTCTTTAGGTTCAAAAGAAATGTTAAGCATTTCAAAGTGTTCACCTGGTTTCCATTCGAGTTCATTGAGAACCATGAAGGAACCAGTTAGTAAAGCATTACAAGTGCCGCCACAGGAGTAGTAAACCATGTTGATAACTACTGGGCGGCCTTTTTTAAAGTAAGTTCCCAATGCTACTTGCTTGCCAGCCTCATTAGTTACCATGAGATCAAGATTTAAGTGAGCACCAAAATTCTCTTCTACACCAACACCTTTTAGTGCCTCAGGGTCTTTGTCTACATTAGTAGAAACGCCAACGCGAGGTCCATCAATTTCTGCGCTAAGACTTAGCGCAAAAAAACAGATGAAAAGTATGGTGAAGAATTGTTTCATTACTTAGTTTTACCCTGTTCAGCTAAAACTTTATCAATGATAGTCATTTTTGCTTGATTAGCTTCACGCATTTCGTTGAGTTCAACTGTAGGAGCTTGTTCTCTTGCTTCGCGATTCTTCTCGGCGATCATGCTCTCATAGGAGCGTAGGCCGATAATTGAAATAGCGATGAAAACTGCAGTAACGATTAGGATGACATAAACAGCGTTGATTGCTGGTTCATCAACTTCATTTTTGAGTGGATATTGACTTTCGTGACTCATAATGACCCCTTAGAGATTAACAAAGTTAACTGATTCTTTTAAACGCGGATCGCGAACTGGAATCAAGTTTTGGTTCTTGAGATTGAGGAGGAAAGCAGCAACATAAAGTCCAGCCATGCCGAGGAAAATAAGTGCATCAGCAATGCTTGGGCTGAAAGGTGTGGTAATTGGGAAAGTCACCGTAGGCATAACCTGCCAGTAGATGTAGATGAATTCCGCAATGATTAACCAAGCTGCAAAGAAAGCGCAGATATTCTTGTTACGCTTCATGTGACGAGACATGAAGAAAGCGAAAGGAATGAGGAAGTGACTGGCAATAACAATATAGGTTACTGGGAGCCAACCTTCTTTATAGCGGTTGAGGAACCAGATAGTTTCTTCCGGGATGTCAGCATACCAAATAATGAGGTACTGAGAAAGAGCCGTGTAGGTCCAGAAAATCATGAATGCCCACATGAGCTTACCAAGGTCATGGTAGTGCTCTTGATCAACTGCCCCTTGAAGGTAGCCTTTTGATTGAAGAACACGTACAGCAAGAACGGTTGCAGCGTGCATACACATGATGCCACCTGCGAAATAAATAACACCATAGATAGTCGAGAACCAAGCATAATCTAGACTCATCATCCAGTCGAATGAAGCGAAAGTTAATGAGAGAGCATAAAGCATAAGGCCAGGAGCTGAAGCTTTACCCATAAGAATAGTTGTTTGTGGGTTACCGTCCGCATCTTGTGAAGTTGATTTCTTGAACATGAAGAAAGCGAGCGCAATCCAAATGATGAAGTAGATGATAGCACGTTGTGTAAAGGAACTCTGATTCAAGTAAGAATGCTTCACGTGAAGTGAGTGTTCCAAGTGAGCGCGATGACGTCCATGTGCTAAGTCAAAACGACCGCCTTCAGCATGGTGAGCATCATGTGCATCGTGAGCACCTTCAGAATGAGCTTCCTCTTCTTCTTCACCTTCAATATGTGCTTCAGCAGCATCTTGAGCTTCAGAAATTTCTTGAGTTTGTCTTACACGATTCTTTTCGGGATGACCACCAATTTTATCTTTTGGAGCTACAAGTTCTTTTTTGATTACTTCTTTAGGAGCGGCAACTTTATCGTCTTGGCTATGATTATCGTGTACTTCTTCAGCGTGATCGTCGTGACCGTGATGTGCATCTGTGAAATGATAAGTATCTAATTTCAATTCAGCTTCTAAAGTTTTACCGTCACGGCTATCTGCCCATGAGAAAATTTCATTAGCGAAAAATAGGATAGGCAAGAAAAGCAAAGCCATTAACCAAATGTTTTTCATGAAGCCTTCTTGGACACGGCGAATAGTTACAGACCAACCCGCACGTGTTATGTGGTTGATCATGGTGAAACCAAGAGCACCCAAAGTGATGGATAAGAAAAGCATGAAGCTCGTTAAGTACGAGTGCATGAACTGAGCTTTGTTAGGCTGTGTGAAACAAGCGATTGCAATTAATGCAATGCCAGCTAAGCCAAAAATAGCAATAGCTTTGTTCCATTTAGCACCAGGAGCGACTACTGTTTTTTCGTCGAAGTTTTTACCGTGTCCCATTATTTCGCCTCTTTGGAACTTAATGATTTATATTCTTCAGTTGCTGCTGCTTTTTGAAGAACACGCATGTATTCAACAATTGCCCAGCGATCTGAGAGATTTGGAATTTGAACTGCGTAAGGAAGCATGATTTTACTTCTACTTCCGTTTTTGATTGCTGAATAGAGTAAGCCATCAGAAAGTTTTGCGTAATCAGGGAGCAATAGGTTCGCTACGCCAGTGAAGCCGCGCTTTGCTACCATACCTTGACCGTCACCAGTTGAACCGTGGCAAGGAGTACAATAGATTTCATAGCGCTCTTGCCCGCGTTTGAGGTACTCTGCGTAAGATTTCGTCCATCCAGTAGATTTGTAGTCAGGCGCAGTCGTTACAAAGTCACCACTAGCAGTTTTACCGTCGCGAATGACTGGGTCTTGTACGAGTTCACCATAAGGAACAGTTTCTTCTACGATTGGGCGCATAGTACGACCGTCTTCAAAGAAAGGGCTCTCTGAAAGTGCAAGGTATTTTTCTTGCTTATCCATGTTTGGATTTGGGTGGATTGGTGGTTTTGCAGATTCCGCACCTGGTTTACAGGAAGCGAGGAATAAAGCACCGATACTTAAGCTGAGTGTAAGTGGCTTAATCATTGATGACAGTGACATCTTTGCCTCCGATTTTCTCTAAAAATTCAGTTGTTTTTTGAGTGTTATACTTGGGGTCATCAACACTAACGCTGATGAAAAATCCATCGTCAGTTACCTTCTTGAAGGCTTCGTGTTTGAATACCGGGTTATAAAGTTTTGGTAAGCCGTTGATGCCGATCATTCCGAAAACTGCACCAAAAGCAGAGAAAAGGACTGAAAGTTCAAACATAACTGGAAGGAAAGCAACGAGACTACCAACACCATTTGGTTTACCACCAATGATCATGGGATAGAGATCAGCATTTGTGATGACCTGTAAGCCGGTTGCAGTTGCTAAGCCAGTTAAACCGCAAGCGAGGATTAACCAAGGAAGTTTAGTTGCTTTGATGCCCATGGCATCATCCATTCCGTGAATTGGGAAAGGTGTGTAGCATTCGAATTTTTTGAAGCCTGAGTCGCGGAGCTTTTCAGCAGCGTGATAAATATCTTTAGCGCTTTTGAACTCAGTAATGAGGCCCCATTCTTTTTCTTGAGTAGACATTAGTGGTGATCTCCATGATGTGGATCAGCTTCTGGGATGCAATTCTTAACTTCAGAAATTGCAACGATAGGTAAGAAGCGGAGGAACAATAAGAGTAGTGTGAAGAAAAGACCAAAACTACCAACAAATGTACTGACGTCCCAGATTGTTGGAGAATAGTAATCCCAGCTAGAAGGTAAGAAGTCATTATTGAGCGTCATAGTAATAACGAAACGCTCGAACCACATACCGATGTTTACGAAAATTGAGATTATGAACATGAAGACAACATTAGTACGACACCATTTGAACCAGAAGAACTGTGGTGAAATAACGTTACAGCCAATCATAATGAAGTAAGCCCAGCCATATTGACCAAAAGCACGGTTGATGAAAGCATATGATTCAAACTCAACTCCAGAGTACCAAGCGATGAAGAATTCCATTGCGTAAGCGTAACCTACAAGTGTACCAGTTAGAAGAATGATCTTACACATATTTTCTAGGTGGCGAATAGTGATGAGGTTTTCAAGTTTGTAGATATGTCTCACAACAGTCATCAAAGTGATTACCATGGCAAAACCAGAGAATACCGCACCGGCTACAAAGTAGGGAGGGAAGATCGTCGTGTGCCAGCCTGGAAGGTTTGATACAGTGAAGTCAAATGATACGATTGTGTGTACTGAAAGTACGAGTGGAGTTGCTAGTGCTGCGAGGATCGCATAAGCTTTCTCGTAGCGCTGCCAGTGCTTGTTCGCACCAGTCCAACCAAGTGAAAGAACACCATAAGCAATTTTGCGGTACTTAGTTTTTGCACGGTCACGCATAGTCGCAAGGTCAGGAATAAGACCAACGTACCAGAAAAGAAGTGATACCGTAGCATAAGTTGAAACGGCAAATACGTCCCACAATAGCGGTGAGTGGAAGTTAGGCCACAGAGTCATTTGGTTCGGAATTGGGAAAAGCCAGTAAGCTGCCCATACACGACCAATGTGAATACCTGGGAAAACACCAGCGCAGGCTACGGCCATAAGAGTCATGGCTTCTGCGAAACGGTTCACACCCGTACGCCAATCTTGACGAAGCAGGAAGAGAATTGCTGAAATAAGTGTACCCGCGTGGCCGATACCAACCCAGAATACGAAGTTAACAATTGCCCAGCCCCAGTATGTTGGGTTATTTAAGCCCCAAATACCAGTTCCTTCCCAGATGAGGTAAAGGATTGATGTTTTGAGTAGGCCGAGCGTACTTAAAGCAGCTGCCAAGCAAAGGAACCAAATTTTTGGTGTTTTACGCTCAGAGATATCACAAACTGCGTGTGAAACATCTTTGAACCCCATACCACCTTGAACTAGAGGAGTTCTTTGTGCGGGATTATCAGCGTTAGGATCTAGAGTCATATCAATCATAATTAAACCTGATTATCCTAGTTCAGAATTTCTGTTTTTAAGTCTACCGAGGAAGCTCGTACGTGGACGTGCATTAAGCTCGGGGAGGAGAACGTAGTTTCTTGTCTCATCTTGCATCTGGCTAACTTTTGATTCAGCGTTGTTCTGATCGCCAAAAGTTATAGCTTCAGTTGGGCATGATTGAGCACATGCTGCAGTGAATGAGTCAGTTTCAAGCTTGCCACCGTTGTCAACTTTAGCATCAATTTTTGCTTCGTTGATACGCTGAACACAGTAAGTACATTTTTCCATCACACCACGTGAACGAACTGTTACGTTGGGGTTGTGAACCATTTTTTGTACTTCATAGCGCTTGTCTTTGAAATTTTCTTGGTATTGGAAGAAATTGAAACGTCTTACTTTGTAAGGGCAGTTGTTACCGCAGTAACGTGTACCAATACAACGGTTGTAAGCCATGTCGTTCAAGCCTTCCTCATTGTGAACTGTAGCAGCTACTGGGCAAACGAGTTCGCAAGGAGCTTTTTCACAGTGCATACATGGGATTGGTTGGTGATAAGCACCTTCAACTTGTAAGTCTTTCTCGTCGTAGTCGCTTCTAAGTTGATCAGGCATGAATGCGCCTTTCGCAGTATCGTAGCCACTGAAGAAGTAACGGTCCATGCGAATCCAATGCATCTCACGACCCTTAAGCACCCGCTCTTTACCAACAACTGAAATATTGTTTTCAGCTTGGCATGAAATAGTACAAGTACCGCAACCATTACAAGCATTGAGGTCGACAACCATAGCCCATTGATATGAACCTTCTTTGTTCCACTCAGCTCTATCAGCGATGATAGATTCGCCGTTTGGATCAAATTTGTTATCAAAGATCGCAATGTTTTGTTTAAAGTCTGTGATGTTGTCATCTTTAACTAACTCACGGCCTTCCATTGCCCAGTGATCCTGAGTAGATGCAAGCTCGTAGTTTCCAGATGCCTTAGAGATGTCAGCTTTAGTCCAAGTAAGTGAGTTAGCGTTTCTTAGTTCATAAGCATTGAAACCAGTGCCAGTACCAACAGGTCCAGTTGTGCTTCTTCCGTAACCTAAGCTAAGGACAGCGGTTTTGTCTGCAATACCAGGAACGATCCATGATGGAATCTTTTTTCCGTTGATGTTGAGATAGTCGCCATTTTGAACGCCAAGGTCACTAGCAGTTTTGTAGCTAATTAGAGCCGCGTTATCCCAAGTAAGTTTAGTGATGGGGTCAGGGAACTCTTGCATCCAACCATTGTTGTTGTAGCTACCATCTAGAAGGCTGTAGTCTGATTTGAAAACGAGTTCGAAACCATTCTTATATACTTCAACTGCTTCTAGGTTCGCAATCGCTTTGTTAGCTGTGAACTTTACTGTGCTTGTTTTGTAAGCAGTGTTAGGGAGTGTGCTGTCGTGAACGGCTTTTTCCCAAGCTGGACCTTCGAGCTTATACGTAGCTTTTACAAGTTCGATACCCTTGGTTTGCTTACTCTGAATGAGCTTTGCTAAAAGTTCGGCATCACTTACAGCACCAAAAAGTGGAGCAATGAGTGGCTGAATGATATTAGCAGTACCATCTGCAGATCGAGTGTCACCCCAGTATTCAAGGAAGTGAGCTTTTGGAACAGCTACTTTTGAAGCAATGGAAGTTTCGTTGAAATGAGATGTTAAATGAATTGTGTTGATTGAAGCAATTTTCTCAGCAAATTTAAGATCAGCTGGTGCATCATAAGCAGGGTTGCCGCCAAGGATAAGTAGGTCAGCGATCTTGCTTTCAGAAATCATTGAGCTGAGTTGTTCAATAGTGTGATCACTTACTTTTGCAGAGCGCTCACTAAATGTGATTGTTTTACCTTGGTTGCCGAGTGCATCGTTTAGGAGTAACCCTAAGATTTGAACTGCAGAGCTTTGGTCATCGCCAACTAAAATTGCTGAGTTCTTACCAGCTTTTTTAAGTGCAGCTAAATCACTCGCAATTGCAGAGATGAATTCTGAACCAGTTTTCGAAGTAGTTAATGCATCTTTAGCAAAATCGTACTTGCTTACAAAACCTTCGATGAAGTTTGTGATAGAGGCATCGAGTTTGATGTGTTTGCTGAGCTCTTTACTTAAAGCGACCATGAATTCGAATGTTGCGCTTTCCGCAAGGCGGTAGCGGTGATCTGAGTTAGATCCAGTAACAGAGAAGTTGGCTTCTACAGTGTAAAGACGGTTGATGTCAGTTTTGTTTAGAGCATCTTGGTCGCCTTTTTTAACGTAAACGCGACGTGCATCAGCAAACTCTTTTGAGAGTCTGAGTGAATCGCGACCTGACATCATGAAGTCAGCATTTACTGATACAATTGCTTTTGCATCAGTTAAGCTGTAGTTAGCTTGGATGTCGTTAGCTTTTTTGCCAGTTAATACTTTGAGTGCGTGAGTTGCGTTATCTTCATTGAGTACTTCCCAATTAAAGAATTTCGCATTTGAGTATTTTTTGCTGAGTTCTGTACGAACTGATTCTTCACTTGCAGATGTAACTGCTGGAGAGAGGATCGCGAAACCTTCGCCTTTGTTCTTGCTAAGTTTGTCGTCGAGTTTAGCGAGTTCTTCGCCAAGTTTCGTCCAACTATCTTTAATATGCTTTCTATAAACAGGAGTCATTCCTTGTTCTTCGTCAGCGCCATTAAGAACTTTACCATTCTCTACATACTTAACATATTGAAGGCGGAAGGGGTCATAAAGACTGAGGAGATCAGCTTGTGCATGTTTGTCAGTTTTTCCATTGCTGGCAGGATGACCAGGGAGGCCGTCGATCTTAGTAGGGCGACCTTCGTGACTTTTTACCAAAATACCGAGTGAGCCACTTGTGCGTGGAATTGCTGAGGCATAGAATCTTGCTTTGCCTGGGATTAAACCCTCTGGTGCACTTGCGTAGGGGAGGATTTTTTCTTCAGGTCTTCTGCAGCTTGTGAGTCCGCCAGCGCCAGCAAGAGTCATGCTGGCAGCCATGATTTTCATAAAACCACGACGACTGAAGGATCCTAGCTCGGATGCACCTTCCGGAAATTCTCTTTCCAAGTGTTCTTTAAATTCAGGGCTCTCGGCGAGTTCATCTAAACTGCGCCAGTAATGTTTTCCTCGATTGGATTCTATCTGTGACATGCGCTGCATCCCATAATTGGAGGGTTGAGGTTTTTCGTTTCTTTGATTTTTTTCAGCTCAGCCTCTTTGTCGAGATTGGAGTTTTCCCATGTCCATGCTAGGTCAGTTATTTTGACGCTATCAGGGCGGATGTGTTTTTCGTGGTCCTTGTGACAATCAAGGCACCATCCCATGCTGAGTGAGTTGACTTGTTTAACAACTTCCATTTGGTCGATGCGACCGTGGCATTCAACACAACTAACGCCTGCGCGGATGTGTACTGAGTGATCGAAGTATGCATATTCTGGAAGTTTGTGAATTTTGATCCAAGGAATAGCAGCACCTTTTTTGCTGTTCTCTACTAGCTCTTCAATGACCTTCGGTGCTTTTTTGTCGAACTTGTGATCGACGATATTCTTTTTGACAATAGTGTCTTTCTGAATACTAGCTAAAAGTTCAAGCTTGGGGCTATCAGTTTTTACTTTGCTGTGGCAATTCCAGCAGATGTCAGAGTGAGGAACTGATGCGTGCGGGGATTTTTCCACATTGATGTGGCAGTAACGGCAATCCATGCCCATTTCGCCTGCGTGCAGTTTGTGTGAAAATGGGATGGGCTGTTCTGGACGGTAACCAACACTTAGGTTTTTGTCCGTAAAGTAGAAGTTAACTATGAGTGCAATAGTGACAATAGTTAAACCAGCTGTTAAAAAAATAACAGGTTTGATTTTGTCGATGCCCTTAGGGAATATGGTCTTCAATGGGTAATTCCTTACGCTATTTGTGATGTTTTGAAAATTTTGACGCCTAATCTAAAAGAAGTCTTTTTTTTGTCAATGCTATTTTTGTGTTAATATTAAGGCTCATACGATTTAGCTTTGCTTAAAACAGTATTTAAAATATATGCTTGGCGGAGAGTTTTCTTGTTTTTGCAGTTGAGACTATGTCTCTTCTTCCTTTTGGGTTTTGTAAGATCCTGATGTTTAAATGTTTGTAGATTTTCTTTATGAACAGTTCTGTATGTGTCTGTAAGGTTGTTTATATTATTTTCAAAAACTGGCAGGGGAGTCTGATTATTTTCTAAAGGTATATTTTTTTTGCCTCTTCGCACTTATCTGTAAAAGTTCACAAAATCTGCCGAGTTTTTAGATTAGGCAAATCAAATATTTTGAGTATGAGATATTCTTCATCTCGGTAACCATATGCCTGCCTTGTTAACCAGCCGATTTTATTATTAAATCCTTCCATAATGGCCGACGTTATTTTTGTTTTCCAAAAAGCTAAAATCCCCGTGGCATGCTTGCGGATTGTTTTTGCCATAGAAATTAGTTCAGGAACTTCACTGCAGTCAGCTTTTTCACACCAATATTGCAATGCATTTTCAACGAAAACCAAATCTTTGATACGATAAATCCTTCTCAACGCTTCTTTTAAAGCGTATGTAATACCCAGCTCTGAAAACAAGCTGCAACATTGTTTTATTTCAGCTTGAGCGGTTTCTTCAAGGTCTTCATTATTTCTGTTAAACTTCCATCTCAGGCCTTTGATTTCACCCCTGTCTTCATCTTCCAGTTCTCTGGAAATTCTTCTTCGAACTTTATTCAGCCTCTCATTCATAAGTTTGATGACATGAAAGTGATCATAAACAATTATAGAATGAGGTAAATTAGCCTTAATCCATGCTGTAAAAGATGGAGCTAGATCCACAGCGACAAACTCAATGTTCGCTTTACTGGATTTTAGTTTTTTCATAAAACCATCTAGGCACTCCCCCTTTTTTCCTTTGCCTACAAATAACGTAGCCCCACTTTTTAGATCTCGGACAATTGTCAAATAGCCTTTGTCGCCAATTCGTTTTCCCATATGGATTTCATCGATACCAATAGAACTGATATGTTTCAACGGGACTTTACTGTATTTCTTACTCAGATATGTTTTTTCAACCGCTTTAACTGTATGCCAATTTAGCTTGAAATATTTAGCTAAACTTTGAATACACATGTGCGCTCGTAGCTCTATGATATGCCTTTCTAATACTTTTGTGATTCTACTTTTAGAACTTGAAATGAACGAAAGCTTCTCCATTAAATATGAATCACAATCATGACAACGGACTCTATGCATTTGTACACAAAACAAAGTCTTTTTTGTGCCCACGGGTAATGATTTTATAAAACGAATACCTGTGGCAGTTGCGGTCACATCGGCACTGTTGCATTTGGAACAGTTAAAGGTCTTTTTTTTCGACATATATGAATAATCAGTTCATTGCCTTTGTATTCAAAGCGCTTGTGCTCGTATCCAATAATTCCGTGTGTATGTTGATGTAGACTGCTTGACATGTTTTCTCCTTTTTGTAGTAATTAAAGAGAGATGTGCAAGCAGTTTTTTGTATTTGAAACCTTTGGTTTCTGCCCGCTGGCGAAGCATTACGCCAGTAAAGCAACTGAAGATCAAATCTTTATCCGTATAAATAACGAGCTTGCGAGTGGCTTTATGCCGGAGCAAAGGTTTGAACGAAGGCGGTAGTTTTACAGATTTCTACGAAGAACCTTTTTTTTGATATTTTCTGTTTTTGGAACACTTACGGTACTTTTCTTTTTTGTTTCAGGCGGATTTGGTGGTGTTGGAGGGGTGTTTTGTGGCGCGCTTTCAACCTCTTCTAACCATTCGGATAGGTCGGTATCTTCTGCGCGTTTGGCATCTTGGTTCTGCGTCATTTTGTTATAAACAAAACTTATGACTGCAAAAATAATAAGACCAACAATGCCGTCCATAATTATTACTCCGCGCTTTCGTCGTCTTTGGCGATCATTTCACGCATAGTTGTGTCGGCTTTGAGGTTCTCTAAGCGATAGTAATCAAGAATACCTAGGTTGCCATCGCGCATAGCTGCGGACATTGCAACCGGAACTTGAGCTTCAGCTTCGACAACTTTCGCTTGCATCTCTTGTACTTTTGCAATCATTTCTTGTTCGAGTGCTACGGCAGCGGCACGACGCATTTCAGCTTGAGCTTGGGCAACACGCTTGTCGGCTTCAGCTTGGTCAGCTTGTAGACGAGCACCAATGTTTTCTCCGACGTCAATGTCGGCAATGTCAATTGATAAGATTTCAAAAGCAGTTCCGCTATCTAAGCCTTTGCTGAGTACGGTTTTTGAAATTGAGTCAGGATTCTCTAGTACCAGTTTGTGACTGGCTGCCGAACCGATTGTGGTCACAATACCTTCACCAACACGTGCAATAATTGTGTCTTCTACAGCGCCACCAATGAGTTTCTCAATGCTCGCTTTCACTGTGACACGAGCTTTGACTCGAAGTTGGATACCGTCTTTGGCAACGGCGTCAATTGTGGTACGACCAAAGGCAGGGTCAGGACAGTCAATAACTTTTGGCATAACAGACATTTTTACAGCTTCGAAAACATCGCGGCCTGCAAGGTCAATTGCACAAGCTTTTTTGTAGTCAATTTTAATGCCAGCATTATTAGCTGCGATCAGAGAATTGACAACATTTATGACGTCGCCACCAGATAGGTAGTGAGTTTCCAATTTATCGACAGTGATTCCTTCAAGGTGTGCACGGCGTGATTGAATATAGGCCATGGTGATGAGTTTAGGATTGATACTTCTTAATCTCATCATGACGAGATTCACTGGGCTGATGTAAGCGCCAGATGACCAGGCTTGTATATAGAGATTAAAGAATGAGAAGAGGAAAAAAGCTAAAACGAGTAAAACGAGTAGAGCTATAACAGACAAAGCTATAGTAATGGTATTGCTCGCGGCAAAAATGGTGTAGATATTCATTGGCACTCCTGAAATTTATGTAAGACTATTATATATAGTTTCTTGTAAAGCATCTAGGGGGGAAATTGAATCCCTAAACAAAATTCATTATTTTTTTATTTGTAATAAATGCTAGTATTTTTTCATTAAAAATAAAAAGCATCATTTTTTTTTGTAAAATGATGCTTTCTAAATTCTTGAAGTCAGTTTATTTTGTGTTTGTTAGAAAGAGGATGACATCGCCATCTTGAACGAGGTAATCTTTACCTTCGACGCGAACTTTACCTGCTTCTTTAGCGCCTTGGCGACCACCGTGTTCAATAACATCATCAAAGGCGATAACTTCTGCTCTAATAAATCCTTTTTCAAAATCAGTGTGAATGACCGCAGCAGCTTGTGGTGCTGGACAATTCATGGGGATAGTCCAAGCGCGAACTTCAATTTCACCGGCAGTTAAGTAGGTGCTCAAACCTAAAGTTTGGAAACTCTTGTGGATGAGTTTATCGAGACCTGATTCAGTAAGTCCCACATCAGTTAAAAATTCTGCAGCTTCTTCTTTGTCTAATTGAGCAATTTCTTGTTCAATTTGAGCACAGATAGTAACGACACCAGCGTTTTCCGCTGTTGCGTAATTACGCACTTGTTGAACGTATTCGTTTTCCATTTCAGGAAGATCGTCTTCTGACACATTACAGCAATAGATCATCTCTTTCACAGTGATGAACATGTAGTGCTTGATAAGCTTTTTTTCGTCATCGTTTAAGTCGACAGAGCGAATAGCTTTACCCTCATTGAGTGCTGGCTGAATTTTTTGGAGAACTTCAACTGTTTTTACAGCGTCTTTATCGCCACTGCGAACTTTTTTGCCGAGACGTTCAATATTGCGATTAACCTTTTCTAGGTCAGCAAGAGCGAGTTCGAGGTTGATAGTTTCGATATCAGAAATGGGATCAACTTTTCCGTCGACGTGAACAACGTCATCGTTGTCAAAGCAGCGAACGACTTGTACGATGGCATCTGTATGTTGAATGTTTTCTAAGAACTGATTACCGCGACCCTCTCCAGAAGATGCTCCGCGAACAAGTCCAGCAATATCAACAAATTCGATAGTGGCATACTGGATTTTATTGGGCTTAACAATTTCCGCCAGATCATCAACGCGCTTATCGGGTACGGGTACAATGCCCACGTTAGGTTCAATAGTACAAAAAGGGTAGTTGGCAGCTTCTGCGCCAGCACGAGTAATCGCATTGAAAAGAGTTGATTTGCCGACATTTGGTAGTCCGACAATACCGCAAGCTAAATTAGACATAGCAAGGTTCCTAAATTTAAATTCAAAAATGTTCTCCCTCTTAGTACTTTAAGAAAGTTTTTTTGCAATGATGGATAGGAAAAAAGACTTTTTGTATTTACTGATTTGGAAGTAACTTTTTTCTTTCGAGTTCTTGGTATTGAGGCGTCTGCCTGTAGTAATACATTGCTTTTGGGAGATACTTTTTGATCTCGTCAATGCGACGATTATCTTCTGGGTGTGTGGATAAAAATTCTGGTGGTTTTTTGCCTTTTCCGGCTTTCGACATGTCCTGCCAGAAAGTGATCGCACGCTCGGGATTGTAGCCAGCTTTGGCCATGAAAACGAGCCCCATATAATCCGCTTCGAGCTCTTGTGTACGTGAATTTGGTAAGGCAACTCCCACACTGGCTAAACCACCCGCACCGATGAGGATGGCTTTGCCAATATCGTCATCAACGGCATCGGAAGTCTCAAGGCCAATGGCGGCGGCCATCAAACCGCCGTTAATAAGCATCGCTTGACTCATGCGTTCATTACCGTGTTCAGCTACGGCGTGGGCAATCTCATGGCCCATAACGACTGCCATGCCATCATCATCTTTTGTGACGGGTAAAATGCCAGTGTAGAAAGCAATTTTCCCGCCGGGCATACACCATGCGTTAACCTGTTTATCGTCGATGAGATTAAATTCCCATTTGAAGTTGTTTTCCAGTCGATTTTCTTTTAAGTAATCATCCACGGCTTTGGAAATTCTTTTGCCGACGCGCTGCAGGCGTTCTTTTTCCTGTGCACTTTTCGAAATTTTGGATTCTTTCAAGACTTTTGCATACTGCTCTTCGGAAAGGTTGAGCATTTTGTCACTGGAATAAAGAACCATCTGGCTCCGTCCCGTCATGGGATTGGTTTGGCATGAGAAGTAAAATAAGCTTGAGCAAATTAGGAATGCAAATCTGAGTTTATTTTTCATTTTTAACCTTCAGTGGAGTTATTTTTGCGACGCGAATATGAGTTTCATTAATTGTTTCAAAAGATATATCAAAATCCCTGAACTGGAAAGTGTAAACCTTCCCTTCGTTTTTCTTTTGGTAGGCAGGACGAGGGTCTTGGCAGAGGATTTCTGTGAGCCCATCTTCAATTTGGTTTTTGTCTAAAATAGCTCGAGCCTGAGCCGAGTAAGAGACTTCGAGAATAGGCCAGTCTTCATCGGCCCAGCCAGCAGAACTTTCATCAATAGCATCTGCATAGGGTATGTAGGGTTTTATATCAATAACGGGTGTGCCATGAACTAAATCACAACCGTTGATCTCGATATGGATCTTATTTTTTTTGATAACAATGCCCTTGAGGGAGCAAGCAGAGATACTGATGGGATTGGGGCGATAGGGGGAACGAGTCGAGAAAACGCCTACTTTAGTATTACCGCCTAATCGAGGAGGACGTACCAATGATCGCGCTTTCATGTCTTTGTTTTTATGGAACCAAGCGAGTATCCACAAGTGAGAGCAGTTTTCAAGACCTGTTATCGCTTCGCGATTAAAGGCTGAGTTTTCTAGGATAATGCTACTGACCACAGAAGGACAGAGTCCCGGCTGACGCGGGGTGCCAAACTTTTCTTTGAGATCGCTATTGATAAAACCTATGGCTTCTATAGAAAAGCTAGGTTCTTCCGGCGATGGCGTGGATGATGTGTCTAGTGACATTCGGGTACTTCATAACTTTATGATTAACAATCTGGTAACCGATTGCCTCCATTTGTGGACGTAAATCGGTTGATGAGAAAAATACACTCTGATAAACAAGTGGAAAGAGCAAACTTAAATTTTGCAGTTCATCTTCTTCATCTCTTGTACAAGAAAATCCATAGGGGAAGTCAATGACGGCTGAATCATGCTTGCTAGTCCAATCTTTTAGTTCTTTGTTGTGGACTTCAGCGCTGTAATTGAAGTGCTTTAAGTTTTCGCTAGTCATAGAAATGGCTTGCGCTGATCGATCAATAGCGGTGGTCTTAAGCCCTGAGTAACAAGCTTCTAGGGTGAGGCTGCCTGATCCGCAGCCACAATCTAAGAATTCTGG
Organism: Lentisphaera marina; assembly: GCF_028745505.1. GTDB lineage: Bacteria > Verrucomicrobiota > Lentisphaeria > Lentisphaerales > Lentisphaeraceae > Lentisphaera > Lentisphaera marina. The sequence goes on from NZ_JAQZZL010000002.1 coordinate 261,429, forward strand.
GCCAGCACTTTTAAGGATGTTAATGGCAACGCGAGCACTGATTGAATTAAGAGCAGATGAAAAGGTCGCAGGTTTTTTACTATGTTCGAACATGCGGTTCAATTTCTCGGTGAAAATTTTGACAAAATACCAATTCTCGTGATCGCGGCAAATAGCGTAGCGCTCTTTGGGTTGGCTTAAATTAAAGGTGCCTTCTATGTATTCTAGGACTTCGAAAAGAACATCTTTTTTGATTTTTGGGTGCTTACCTGCAGAGGGGGTTTCGATGCGGGCATCGCAAACTTGAACCTGGGCATTTTTGAGTGCCTCGAGGTAAGCCTCGAAATTACTTTCTTGGATAATGATCTCTCCACCCCAATCGAAGAAAGCCGAATCGCTGATGTCGACTTGTTCATTGCTGAAAACGAAGCGTTGATCGCTGGAGATTTCAAAGCCAAAAAAGCTTTGGCTTTCCAATTCAGCGAGAGGTAAATAGAACTCTTGAAGTTTGAGGAAATAGATGTTTTTGGCAGGGCTAGTCATAAGGCTTTGTGTTTTATATCAAAAAGTCACAATGACCTAGCTCTTAAAATTTTCTAGCTCTGCTGTAATTAGGCTCTACCAAATTCTAAATAGGTCTTGGCGATCTACCCATATTTTGCTCGTCTCGTTTTTGACAAGTATTCGCTGCGAACTAAACGCTAGTGCCTCGTACATGGCTAGTTTAGGAAGTGATCTTTCGCTACTCTTGCTATTGACCTGTGCATAGGCTTTGACGTCTTTATTAATGACAAGATACTGATGACTATGCCAATAAGTTCGCTTCAGTTGATAGGAATAAATAGTGCTGAGTAAAGCAACGAATAAAAGTGTAAAAGTGATAGCTTTTGGACATTTGCGAAAAACGCAAAGTATCGTGAAAGCTATGATCCACAAAGTAATGGCAATGGACCATAGTTCATCAGGACGAAGAAGAGGAGGTGAGGTCACTTTGATTTTGAGCGTTTTACAAAGTGCTTGCTCTAATGCTTTATGTTTTTCTAAGCGAGGAGCCATTCGTGAGAGTTTTTGGCAATATGCATAAGCTAAAGCGTACTGTTTTTCTTCCTTGAGTGCAAAAGCGGCGTTTAAAGTGTGTTGGATACTTTCTGGTTCGCTTTCAAGTAACTGGATATATTCTTGACTCATTTTTAAGTTTTGGTCTTGAGCTTGATTGCTTAAAGAGAAAGAGAAGATGAAAAGAAAGCTGAGGCCTTTGAGAGCGCGACTGAGGTTTTTGCCGCTGATCTTCTTGCTACTATCAGCCTGAAAGCGTTGGTTTTCATAATCTAATAAAATCTTTTGTAGATCATTCTTAGAGATCTTCTCTATGAGTTGTGAGTTACTATCACCTAAGGGAAGTGAATAGATTTTCTTGAGAAGTGGGATGAGGTGATCTTTGTAGATCATTTGAGTTTTTTCGGGGGAAGCTTTTTTTAGGAGTCGTCGAATTTGGCGGATTTTCTTTTGGTTTTGCGCACGAGGACTCAGTTGGATGTGTGTATAGCTTTTGAGGAAATAGGCTAAGCTCAATAAGCTTGCTAGGACAAAGAGAATGGGGTGCAGATTGCTAACTAGTGGAAGTTTAACTTCCTTATCGAGTAGCACTTCTTTTGGGGCGCTTTCTTTGTCCTTAGTATTCCTTGGTCTTATGGGAGGAGCTTTTTTTTCTGTAAACTTATTACCGATGAATTTGATGGCAGGTAACTCAGCTTTGTGGATGTCGTATTGCTCTTTTATAGGGTTGAAAGTAGCAAATTTAATTTCTGGGATTTTTACATCGCTACCAAGAGCGGCGAGTACAAAAGTTTTTGTCGCCGATAAGTTGTCGAGTGATTCATCTTTAATTTTGCGATCTTCGCTCAAAAGGCGAAAATATTTAAAGCTTTGTTGGCTTATGTTGAAGCGCTCAGGGTCGCCATCATTGCCCCTAAAAGTGAACTTCAAGGTGAAGGGAGTTCCCACTTTACTTTCTTTTTTGTCTAAAGAAGTACTCAATTTCCACTCACCAACCAAGCTGGTATTGATGGAGTCTAGTGGTGCAGGAGGCAAAGGCTTAATTTTGATCTTTGCTAACTTACTTTGGCGCTGGAGCACGACGGCACGATTGGCTCCAGGGGTGCCCGAGCGCTTGATGAGTCGGATATTATGATCAACTGTTAGATCGTATTCACCATTAATCAGTGAGCTGGCCACATAACTTAAGCTGATGCGATGAAATGTCTTTCCTTTGATCTCTACTTCTTTTTGTTCAACATCTTCAATGTGTTGGTTATGAGTACTACGGTTGGCAAAACTACGAAATTTCAGCCCTTTTGAGCTGAGTTCAGGTGTGATAAAGTCCCCTTGAGAGGCGTAGTTTGTATCAATATAAATGTCCACTTTAATGCGAAAGTGCTGGCCGGGATAGAGTGATTCACTCTCTTTATCAATGTTCGTTTTGATGAAGTAAGCTTCGTCATAAGGGCTGGCTTCGACTTTAAAATCTATTGCGGGAATGGTATGACTTCCAAGCTTAAATGAAGGGATGATAAACTTACCAGTTTTGAGGACTTTGAAAGGTACTCGAAGGCTACTGGAATCTGAGCGTCTACCATTGATGATTTGTGTCTGCCTTGAAATAGAAGGACTTCCCCATAGTAAGCCATCGAGTTTAGGGAGAGTGGGAGTCCCTAAATCTTCATTACTATTGATATAAAGTTGGCCCAGTTCATCAGTATTATTAGGTAGGGTGTACTGATGGCGAATCTCTGCCGAGAGAAGACAGGTGAAAAAGACTAAGATTAAAGTGAGTGCTTTCATTCTTACTTGTCCTGTTCTGGATTAAAGTATTGCCTTTTATTGCGCTGTTCGCGATTGCGGCGTATGAGGTCACGTAATTGTTGCTGACGTTTGAGCTCGTCTTGGAAAGCAGCGTTGGCTTCATCCTGCGTCATTTTTGCGGGCTGTTCTTGCTTTTGTTTACTTTGCTCTTTGTCATTAGCGCCTTGTTCGTTAGGGTCAACTTTTTGATCTTTATTCTGCTGATCTTTATTCTGCTGATCTTTATTCTGCTGATCTTTATTCTGCTGATCTTTATTCTGCTGATCTTTATTCTGCTGATCTTTATTCTGCTGATCTTTATTCTGCTGATCTTTATTCTGCTGATCTTTATTCTGCTGATCTTTATTCTGCTGATCTTTATTCTGCTGATCTTTATTCTGCTGATCTTTATTCTGCTGATCTTTATTCTGCTGATCTTTATTCTGCTGATCTTTATTCTGCTGATCTTTATTCTGCTGATCTAGTTTTTGCTTTTGTTGGATAGCTAGGTCTAAATTCTCCTGTACTTGAGAGCTGTCTGGGTATTGTGAGATTAGGTCGATGTAATCATCGATGACCTTTTCTAATGCTTGACTTTGTTGTGCGGGTTCGCCTTGCATAGCCTTGCGGTGACGAAAAGCAAGCAGGTTTGCGGTAGCCGCTAAGTGGAGTTCGGGGTGTTTTGCCGCACTTTGGTAATGCTTTTCAACATGTTCAGCAATAATGTTAGGGTGCTCTTGGAATTGCTCTTCTATTTTTAGGGCGCGCTTATAGGATTGGAGTTCAATGATGGGGTCTTGGATTTCTGTTTCAAGTCTAAGGATTTCTTGCTTTATCGCTTCTGGATCCACTTGTGGTGCTGGAGTGGGAGCAATTTGCGGGAGCTGGGCTTGCGCATCAAGGTTCATGTTGAAACTAAAGAAGATAATGAACAGCAGCAGTTTTCCTGATTCAGAGGCGTTTTTGGTTTCAGATAAACAAAGACGAATGCAAAGCAGTAAAATGGCTAGGGGAAGGAAAAAGAAGTAGAGTTCTTCACGAACTTTAACTTGCTCTTTTTTGCTTTCGTCAAATTCGAGTTCTCTAATGAGGCTTTCAATCGTGCTGTGACCGGATTCAAGAGGAGCTTCTGGATCCCAAGGGATATAAGTCCCCCCAGTTTCATCTGCGATTTGTTTAAGAGTGCTCGTGTCACTTAGGCTCATGACATAATTGCCTTTTGAATTGCGAATGGGATGGCCCTTTTCATCGAGTACTAAACCTTTACGATCGGGATCACCGAGGCCAATGACATTGACAGGGATCTTTTTCTTTTGAAGTGCATCTAAGGATTCGCGCCATTTATCGCCATCAGTTTCACCATCACTCAAGAGGACGACGACTCGACTGTCGCGTTCATTTTCTTTGAACTGCTTTTGCGCATGGTCTAAGGCTGCAGCTATGTTAGTTCCACCACCTGGAAGTAAAGAGCTATTGAGATCAGAGAGGTAGAGTAAAACCATTTCGGGATCAGACGTCAAAGGGCATTCGATATTGGCAATCTTCGAGAAAGTGATTAAGCCAAAGCGATCGCCAGGTATGTCGTTCATTAATTTTTTGGCCCACCATTTGGAATACTCTAAACGGCTTTGTTCATTCATGTCTTTTACGTTCATACTCTTAGAGATATCCACTAAAAATAAAATTGATCGGCTTGAGCTCTCTTTTTCTTGAGCAACTTCTTTACCTTGGGGGCGAAGTAGGCAAAAGCATAAAATGGCCGTGCTTAGCAATAACAAGACATAGCGAATGCGGCGACGAGACTGTGATAAAAGACTCATTTTAACTAAATCAAAACCATAGTCTTTTTTCAGGAGCTTAATGACTTTGCGGCGGTGACTATTACCAAAAATTAAACATAGCAATACAAAAACTAAAATGGCAATTAAATAAGTGGATAGCTCAAGGTTTTTAAAGTGGATCATTATGGATACCTCATGAATAGGGAATGAGATAAGAAGGTGGCAATAACTAAACAAACAAGCGAGGCCCAAATAAAGGGGGCAAAGTGCTCGGCGTATTTGATGTTGTGAAAATGTTTGAGTTCTACTTTCTCTAAGGCGTCAATTTTCTTTAAGACTTCCTCCATTTGGTCGGCTTGTCGCACAGAGAAGTATAGGCCGCCAGTTTTTTTGGCAATTTCCTTCAAAAGTTCCTCGTCAAAGTCGGAGTTGCTGGCATTTAAACGAGATGAGCCAAAGAAGTTTTCAACAGTCCAGGCCAATTCATTGCCAACGCCAATGGTGTAAATGATCGCATCGGATTTTTCTGCGGCTTTGGCAGCCATTCGTGGTGTTAAGTCAGTGCTTGCGGTGTGACTGCCATCAGTGACAAGAATGATGATTTTTTTCGGCGCAGCGGATTTTCTGAGTCGAGCTAGACCGCCGCTTATGGCTGCGGTGATATTGGTCTGACGATTGTAATCCCCTAAATATTCTGTGCTGATTTCTTTGAGTCGAGCTTGGAGGTATTCATGGTCGTTAGTGGGGGGGCAGACACTGTAGGCTTCGGCTCCAAACACGACGAGGCCAAGGCGATCAGATTTACGTTTGTCAATGAAATCTGAAATAGCTTTTTTTGCATAGTGCAAACGCGGGTGGAGTTCATTGTTATTGATGGCCTCTGCAACGGCGCGTCGATCTTTGGGGATGTTATCAGGTTGGTCGTATGAACTCATACTGCCAGAGATGTCTAAGGAAAAAACGATATCGACGCCATCTTTATAGCTATAAGAGTTTTCTTCTCCTGTGCGAGGACGGGCAAAGGCAATGATCATTAGTGTGAGAGCTAAGAACTCAAAGAAAATGGGGATGAGAAAACGGGAAAAAGGCCGGTGTTCACTGCCGTGTTTTCCGGTAAAATGTGGGAGTGATGAAACTTTGACGGCAGGTGGCTTAAGTCGAAGTTGTCTCCAAAATAAAGGTATGAGGACAATGAGTAAAAGTAGGAGCCATGGGTACTGAAAACTCATTTTTCACCCTCGTCTTTTATGTTTTGAGCCCAAGTAATGAGCTTCTTGACCATGTCCTGGAATTCGTCTTTGGGAATTTTTTCTTGATGAAAACGTGCTGTGAAAATACGATCCAAATAAGATCGCAGCATTTGGGTGTCGTTTTCACTAAGTTTATCCCAGGGGAGTGTTTCGATGGGGGCATGAAGAAAGTTTTCGTCGTAGCGATGAGCAAGCAGTGAACGGGTGTGGTCTTGGACGGAGACCAAGGGTGCACTGGTGGAATTTTCGTCATAGAGCAAGATTTTTTGCATCGCTTGAATAAAAGCTTCTTTTGCAGAAAGTGTTTTTGCGGGAAGTTTTTTGAGAAATGCTAAAGTGAAGATCAAACTTAAAGCAATGATGATGCTAAGTGTGATAGCAACAGATAGGCCTTTTTGTTTGGGCTCCAAAGTGATTTCCGCAAAACTTTTGGCTTGTGATTGGAGATCTAGTTCACGTGCGCTGATTTTGAACTCGGGATAATTTATGGTGAGCTTTTGACTGCCTTGGGCACTGTTGATTATAATGGTGCGTTGAAGGTTTTTGTAAGTGCCTGGCTTAATGGCAAACAAGCTTTCATTTAGACTTACTTTATTGATAGAATCACGTATGAAAGAGGTGCCCGTCTCATGTTCTTTTAGGCCTTCTTCAAGCTCATAGTTTTCTACATCGTAATAGCATTGTATGGGAAGATTGATCTCACTTTTAATACGAATGTTTTCTCCAATAAAATAAGATGTTTTATCGCTTGTGCTTGAGATGACTTTGGCTTGAAAGCGCGATTGCCACCTAATCCAATAAAAGAGTGAAGCTGTGAGCAAGACAACAGAACAGCTAATGAGGGAGAGGAGTCCAAGCTTTTTCATTTGCGCTGATTCCTACGGCCGAAAAATTTCATTAATTCAGTAGTCGGGTCACTAGTGTTTTTTAAGAGCATCCAGTCCGCACCTGCTTCGATACAAATCCTTTTATTGCGCTCAATAAACTGTTGTGCCGAAGTATGAATTTTTGCATTGGGCTTAAAGAAGTCGAGCAGGCCAGATTCAGCATCTTGCATTAGCAAAGGAGGAAGGCGCTTCGGAATATTAATTTCAAATTCGTCAAGAATATTTACGACAATGAGGTCGTGTTTTTTTCCGACTGCACGCAAACTCTTTTCATAATTGCTGTCCATGAGATCTGAGATGAGGAATACGACAGATTTTTTCTTCTGGGTTTGCATCAAGCGATCAAGTAGCTGTTTGATGTTTGTCTTGCGACTTTTCCTTTGGTGGACAATGAGTTCTCTAGCTAGGCGCAGGATGTGTTGCTTACCGCGTTTGGCGCGCAAGTGTAATTCTTCTTCGTCACTATGAAGCATGAGTCCCACGCGATCGCGATTGCGAATGGCGCTAAAAGCAATAAGCATGGCGATTTCAATGGCATTTTGCATACGTGTTTTATTGCCACCAAAATCAGCAGAGGCAGAAATGTCCACTAAAAGATTGATAGTGAGTTCGCGCTCTTCAGTAAATTGTTTGACATAAGGATGGCCCGCACGTGCAGTGACATTCCAGTCAATGGTACGTACATCGTCCCCAGGGGAATATTCGCGAACATCGCAAAATTCCATGCCTCGACCTTTGAAGACCGAGTGGTAAGCGCCGCCAGTGAGCTCATCAACGTTTTTTCGCGTTTTGATTTCCAGTTTTTTAACGGCGGAAATGAGTTCCCGTGGATTAAGCATGCCTAGGGTGCGCGCAGTTCGCTGAGGATGAGTTGAATTAATTTGTCACTACTAAGGCCTTCGGCTTCAGCTTCGTAAGAAGGGATAATACGATGGCGAAGCACGTCGGGAGCTAAGGCAAGGATATCATCGGGGAGGATGTAATTGCGGCCCTGGCAAAAAGCATGGGTCTTTGCTGCTAAGGTCAGGCTCAGAGTGGCTCGAGGAGAAGCACCACATGCGACTAAGTCGGGGAGTGATTTTAGATTCGCCTGTTGCTGACGCTGGGAAAGTTGGTCGCTCATTCCAGGGCGAGTAGCCATGATGATATCGACTATATATTCCTGTAAGCTCTCATCGATAAAAACTTTGTCCAGCATGTTGCGCGCGCGGAGGATATCATCGGTGCTGCAAACAGCTTCAGCTTTTATAGAAACTTTTGGTGTGGCCATGTTTTTGAGTATGTTAAGTTCGTTATGGCGATCTGGGTAATCGACGAGGACTTTCATCATGAAACGGTCCATTTGCGCTTCAGGAAGGGGGTAGGTGCCTTCTTGGTCAAGTGGATTTTGAGTCGCCATTACCATGAAAGTTTCGGGGAGTTGAAAACTTTCGTTACCGATTGTGACTTGCTTTTCTTGCATACATTCAAGTAGAGCTGACTGAACTTTTGCAGGGGCACGGTTGATTTCGTCGGCCAGTACGAGGTTGGCAAAGATGGGGCCTTTCTTGACTGAGAAGCTATGTTCGCGTGGATCGTAAATAGAGGTGCCCACTATATCTGCGGGGAGCAGGTCCGGAGTGAACTGTAAGCGGCTAGCATCGGCGGTGATAGCTTGAGCTAGAGTGTTAATTGTAAGGGTCTTTGCTAAGCCAGGGACGCCTTCGACTAATAAGTGGCCAGAGCTGATGAGGCCTATGATGAGTCGGTCTATTAGTTTTTCTTGTCCAGAGATGACTTTTGCGATTTCATTTTTTAGAGGTTTGATGAAGGCGGAAGCAACATCAATTTCATCTTGTGTTTCTGTGTCTCGATTATCCATAGTCACTTAAAATTTGTACAATTAATTAAAGTTAAGAATTGAATGTCTAATTTATGTTAAATTTGATCACTAATCAGCCCCGAAAATACAATTCATATTGATGATTGCAAAGTCTCAAGCCATATTAAGCTTCGTACAAAAGCTGGGAAATTGAATGAAAATAAAAAAGAAGTCCTATAATAGAGCCTCACCGATAGAGAAAGCAGTTGGTCTTTTTATGCCATTCCATTGCGATTCCTGTCTTCACAAACTGCGTGTTTCGCAAGAAAATTATGGCTACGGGATGGTTTGTCCTTATTGTAAAACGGGAGTTATTTGCCCAGCTCCATCTTTTCATGCAGGTGAACAAGTTGGTCCTTATTTAATCGATGGTTGGTTAGCGAAAGGTGCCATGGGGGAAGTTTATTATGGGCATTCCCTAAAAACGGAACGAGTAGTAGCCTTAAAAATTCTCAATACTGATATAGATAGTCAATATGCTTTTAGGCTTTTTGAGCAAGAGGCTTATATCATGGATCACTTTGAGCATGAATGCCTACCTCGACTTGCGGGCTTTAATGAGCATCATAATTATTATTATTTAGCCATGAATTATGTCGAGGGAGAAGGTTTGGATACCCTCTTGTTACGAAAGGTAGTTTTAGATCAAATTTATGTTCTGGATTTGATTATTCGTTTGGCAGATTTGTTAGATCACGTCTGGAGAAAGTTTGGAGCGATTCATCGCGATATTAAGCCTGCCAATATTATGGCGACAGAAGATGATAAAATTGTATTGATTGACTGGGGTTTAGCGCACATTTATAATCATCCAATTGAAAATGATACAGATATTACTTTTGGCACACCTGAGTATATATGTCCCGTAATAGTAAGTGGAGAAAGCAACCCAGACTATAGGACAGATATTTATTCTTTGGGAGCCACTTGTTTTCATTTAGTGACGGGGCAATTCCCCTTCCATAGTGAAAATGCAGAAGAAGTGATTGATTTAGTGCTCCATGGTAAAGTTCCCTGTGCGCATGAAGTCAATAAGGATGTGAGCCCTGAGTTTTCAAAAATCTTAGCAAAAATGATGCAGCGCGATTACGACGATCGCTATCAGAATTGGGCTCACTTAGTTGAGGATGTAGAAAAGTTGAAGATGTTTTTATCTTTTAGCTGATTAAAGATCTTCTTTAGTTTTTTCGAGAAGCTGGACCTCAGAAATGATCATCTCTTTGTCAACGGCTTTGCACATATCATAAATAGTGAGTAGGGCTATAGAAACTGCCGTTAGAGCTTCCATTTCTACACCGGTTTGGCCATTGCAGCGTGCTAGGGCTTCAACTTTAACGCCATCTTCAGTGAGCTTTGTGTCTACAGATACTTTATTAAGAAGTAGGGTGTGACAGAGAGGGATCAGGTCGGAGCACTGCTTAGCAGCTTGAATACCTGCTATTCTAGCCGTGGTTAAAACATCACCTTTTTTCATCGAGTTATCTTTAATCTTAGTCAAGGTTTCGCTATTTAGGCTTATGTGGCCACTAGCTATGGCAACGCGTTTTTGTATGCTTTTGTCACCGACATCAACCATATTGACTTTGCCTTCTTTATCGACATGTGAAAATTCTGACATTTATGACTCCTTGTGATGATGGGCATGTTTTGAGCATTCGTGACATTCCACCCAACCGCTAGAGCCGTCAGTGTAATGCTCGTTTTTCCAAATCGGAACGCGAATTTTGAGTTCGTCTATAATGAACTCGCAAGCATCAAAGGCTGTGCCACGATGCTTGGCGCTGACAATTAGCCTGACTGCTGAGTCTCCAATCTGAAGATCACCAGTGCGATGTACGCAAAAAACTTTATGAATATTAAATTTTTCAAAGGCCTCTGCAATAATGCGTTCGCCTTCTTTAACTGCTAGAGCTTCGTAAGCTTGATACTGTAAATGAGTCACATCGCGATTTTCATTGTGGTCGCGAACACGTCCATCAAAAATAACGTAGCCACCTGACTGACGAGTAGAGACTTTTTCTACGATGTCAATATCTTCAATTGCTTTTGCTGAGATCAAGAAGTTGGACATTTAACCACCTGCCACTGGTGGGATGAAGACAATATTATCGCCATCGTTTAAGACACTATTCCATTCGCCGAATTCATCATTGATGGCAACTCGGAAATTATCTTTGCCGTGAGAAAATGAATAGAGGGCTTCAATTTCAGCATAAAGCTCTGAGGGGGTACTCGCTTTACTAGTCAGAGTTTCGCAACTCTTTTTTGTAAAGTCCCCGAGTAGGCTGAAGTATTGAAGGTGATAAGTGTTCATCTTAATCTCTAAGTAATTGTTCTTGGATGCGTTCGACGTCTTCCGGAGTATTAGCATTGTCTAGGTAATTATACTCGCCTTGTTCCAAAAGTTCTATAGATGAATTGAGCAAAACTTTTCTTGGGCATAAACGGTTGGTGGCAAGGAATTGATAAAAACGATTTTGAGCCTTGGGTTCATAAATTGCCAGAAGAGGTTCGGGCATGCTGTCTGATTTAGATTTAAAGCAAGTTGCATAGCGCTGAGAATTTCTACCTTCGTAAAGTTTTTCGAGAGTTTCAGAAGTAACTAAGGGGAGGTCACATCCCATTACCGTCCAGGCACTGGAAGAGTCTTGCTTAAAGGCAGACAAAATACCGCCGGTAGGGCCCATGTCTCTGAGTTGATCTGTAATGATGGGGAGTCCCTGACAGTCTTCTGGAAGGCTCTGTTGCTCATCGCGCACGGAGAGGTAAACCTCGTCACATTTTTCCTTTAGTAAGTCATAGGCCTGGCGTGCCATAGATTTCTCAGTAAACTTCATGTTCGCCTTATCTTTGCCCATGCGGCGACTTTGGCCACCAATAAGGACTAAGCCTTTAGTTTTTGGGACTCGGGAAGCAAAAGTTTTGAGGATGAGTTCTTTGATGGCAGCAATATTGTCGCGATGGAAATAGGGAATTTCGGTAGGTAGGCCACTAGGACGTTCACTCGCTGGGCCAGTAAAAGCGATGACGTTTTCTAGGTCTTTATCGGCAATTTCTTCGAGCATCTTGTCGTTGACGAGCAGGATGCGGGGCGATTGAGTGTGGTTTTTGTAGCCCTCGACAAAAACGATGTCGTATTCAAGGAGATTGAGGCTTCGCCAGATTTCATTAGCAGGGCGTTTTTCTAGTTTAGCGCGCGCTTCTGGATTGTTAATAACGACGGCTTGAGCACCAGCCATTTGTGCTTGGTGTGTGTCTTTGCGTGGTTTATCCATTTCAAAACGATGAGCATCTGATTTTGCATAAGCAATATCATAATCTTGGTGCATTTCGTTGATTAATCGACAAATTAAAGTGGTTTTTCCAGAGCCCGAGTAGGCACTGAATTTTATTTCAAAGGGGTTGAAAAGCCATGGTAGGCCGCCGCGATGATGGTTTTTGCTCATTAAAATATCTTCCTGGGATTATTTGCGCCAAGATGGTTGTCAAAAATGATTTGTCCACAAAAAAAATACGAAAATCCCAAGAGAAATTTTTAATAAATGGAGTTTGTGTGAGTTCTTGCCTTACTCATTGATAGAAAAACTTTTCAGCTAAATCGTTTACACTTTTGAAGAAAAGAGAAAGTCCATTATTTTGGAGCAAAAAATTTAATGTTGAGAAATGAATATGAAAACAATTGGTATCATTGGTGGCGGTCAACTTGGTCGTATGATGACTCAAGCAGCCAAAAAGATGGGCTTTCATGTTATTGTGCTAGATCCAGGAGAGAATTCTCCTGCAGCGCAAGTAGCTGATTCACAAATTATCGGTTCTTGGAATGATTCAGAGAGTTTGAGGAAAATCGTTGAGGCATGTGATGTCTGCACCTATGATCTTGAGCATGTGGATACAAAAACTTTAATAGAGCTTTCTGACGAAGGTCATGAAATCCATCCGGATCCTCGTGTCTTGTCAGTGATACAAGATAAGCTTCTGCAAAAGCAATGTATAGAAGAAGCGGGTTTGAGTACTCCGGCGTTTATCGAGCTCAAAGAAGATGCGGACTTCGCAAATTTTGGTTTCCCCTTAGTTCAGAAAACTCGTAAGGGTGGTTATGATGGGAAGGGTGTCTTGGTCATGAAAAATGAAGATGCTCTTGCAGAAAAGTTGTCTGGGGATTGTATGCTCGAGAAGATGGTCGATCTTGAGATGGAGCTCGGCCTTATGGTGGCGCGAGGAATTGATGGAGAGATTATCTCCTATCCAGTGACTGAAATGACTTTTGATGATCGTTCCAATATTCTCGATCTCTGTATTGTGCCAGCAAGAATTTCTCAAGAACTTGAAAAGAAAGCGCGCGAATTAGCTGAAAAGACAATTGAAGCACTCGGTGGCGTAGGGATTTACGGCGTTGAGATGTTTGTTGACAAAGCTGGAGATGTCTTCGTTAATGAAGTCGCACCACGTCCGCATAATTCGGGTCACTACACAATTGAAGCTTGTGTGACGAGTCAATATGAACAGCATATACGCGCAGTGGCGGGTTTGCCTCTAGGTTCACCCGATCAAATGCGCCCATGTGTGATGTATAACCTTTTGGGTGAGCCGGGTCACAATGGAGAGCCTATTTTGGATGGCTTAGAAGTTTGTCTTCACATCCCCGGAGTTTCATTGCATATGTACGGAAAAGCAGAGACTCGCGGATTTCGCAAAATGGGGCACGTGACTGTGACTTCAGAAAGTTTAGAAGAGGCCTTAGAAAAGGCTTTGATCGTTAAGAAAAATTTAAAAGTTATCTCGGAGTAAATTATGTCGAAGCCACTTGTTGGAATTATCATGGGTAGTGATTCAGATCTGCCAGTTATGGATGCTGCACGCGAAATCATGAAAGAATTTGATGTGCCATATGAAATCACCATTGTTTCAGCACACAGAACGCCAGATAAGCTCTATAAATACTCAGAATCAGCCCTTGAGCGTGGTTTAGAAGTGATTATTGCGGGTGCAGGTGGTGCAGCTCACTTGCCAGGTATGGTAGCGGCTATTTCTCCTCTCCCAGTTGTTGGTGTGCCAGTGCGCAGCTCAAATTTACAAGGCCTTGATTCATTGCTCTCTATCGTCCAAATGCCCGGCGGAGTTCCCGTTGCGAGTGTCGCAATCAATAATGCCAAAAATGCAGGTCTCTTAGCAGTCCAGATGCTTGGTGGTAAATTTCCAGAGTATCGCGAAAAAATGATTGCCTACAAAAAAGGCATGGATGAAATGGTTCTCGAAAAAGCAGCCAAGATGGAAGCTGAGGATAAAGCTTAAGATTCATGGCGATTTTCCGTGGTACAGAGGAGAATATAAAAAAAGCTGCTGAGCATTTAAACAATGATAACTTAGTAGCTTTTGCAACAGAGACTGTCTATGGTCTTGGCGCAAATGCTCTCTCGCCACAGGCTTGTGAAAAAATTTTCCAAGCTAAAAAACGTCCCAAATATGATCCGCTCATTGTTCACATAGCAGAGATGGGTCAACTGAATGATTTAGTTCAAGAGATTCCGAAAGTGGCTTTGGATTTAGCTGAAGCTTACTGGCCAGGGCCTTTAACTCTTGTTTTTAAGAAAAAAGAGATTATTCCAGATTTGATTACATCTGGGATGGATACTGTTGCCATTCGCATGCCAGCACACCCTTTGGCTCTAGCACTCTTAAGTACAGCTAAGATACCTGTTGCAGCACCAAGTGCCAATCCCTTTGGCTATTTGTCTCCGACGACTGCGGAGCATGTTAATGCCCAGTTGGGAGAAGAAGTCGAGATTGTCTTAGATGGTGGCGAATGTGATTGGGGGATTGAGTCGACAATTGTTGACTGCAGCCAGGGTGAAGCTGTGTTATTGCGACAAGGCGGAATTAGTGCCGAGGATATTCGCCGTGTGACTGCCGAAGTGAAATTCGGTAAAGCAGTTCTTGAAAGACCATTGGCACCAGGCCAACTCGCTAGCCATTATGCGCCGAATACAAAATTAATTGTTTTAAAGAAAGGTGAGCAGCCACTAGAGTCACAATCAAAGAGTGTGGGTTTTTTACAAATTGGGGCCGCAGTCATTGATGCCGATGAAGTAGAAGTTCTAAGCCGCGATGATAAAGATTTTAAAACGATTGCTCACAAGCTATTTTCTGCCTTACATCGCCTCGATTCTTTAGGCCTTGATGTGATTTATGTTTATGAACTCGAGGGTGAAGATCTAGCCGCAGCCATTATGGATCGCTTATTAAAAGCTGCAGCGAAAAGATCTTAGTGCTGAATAGCTTGCGGCCATTTTAATGGACGTGAGGTTTTAACTCAAATGTATTACTTTGATAAACTTGACCTTCATGAGTGAAGTTAAGTTGAACTTGGGCAGAAAAATCTTTGCCAATTAAAAAGCTGCTATCTTCTTTTCTGTCTCCAGGAAAAATAAAGTAATTAGTTTTTCCTTTTCTTATATTGCCTATGCCATCTTCATCTTCATTATTCTTTGTGTTTCTAACTTGAAGTTGAACTTCTTTCTTATTCAAATAAATGAAGGTAACTGTGATTTTTGTGTCTAGAGCTAAATCGAGTGGCGAGTGAGCGGAGTCGTGATTTGTTAACCAAAGTTCAAGGTCGCCTTTGTCGTCGTGCAGCTTTAATTCAATAATGCCCGCGAATTGTTTTTTAGAATATAGTTTAGCCTCAATTCCATGGTGAGGAGTATGTGTGTGATGGTGAATGTGCTGTTCTTTATTTGGCTTAGTTGTCTCAAGTTCAGTAGGCTTGTTGCTATTTGAGCATCCAAGGGCTAAAAAAAGAATTGAAGAAAAGCAGATGAGTCGATTGAAAAGCATGTTGGATTCCTTTATTGATAATTGCTTAGAAGATAATATTTGCTTAATGACGGGATACAATAATTCTGATGTGAACTTATGATTAGATTGCGGTCAACTTTATTGAATTATGGCTGTTTCATTTAGTTTGTGTTTTATGTACTCAAGATGAGTAATCTTTTTTGTCGTACGATTCTGATGGAAATACAATGATTTTTTAGTCGCTTCTTAAGACTTAAACTTGCGTATTTGGCTTAGATCAATTAGGATATTAAAAATCCAAAGGAGTGTCATGAATAAATCAAATAATCACAATTTAGTTCCCGTTATTTTAGCAGGTGGTTCTGGAACGCGTCTCTGGCCCATGTCTAGATCAATGTACCCCAAGCAATTTTTACCTCTTTTGGAGGCTGAAGAAAGTATGCTGCAGTTGACGCTTCAGCGCCTGGAGGGCTTGGCGAGTTTAGATAAGCCCATTTTGCTTTGCAATGATGAACACCGTTTTTTGGCTGAAGAACAATTACGTCAAATCAACCTTAAATCTCAAGGCTTAATTCTAGAGCCTGTGGGGCGAAATACGGCTCCTGCTATTGCGGCATCAGCTTTTCATGCGCTGAAATCATCGGAAGATGCTTTGTTGCTAGTTTTAGCTGCTGATCATGATATTAAAAATATTCCAGTTTTTCATCAAGCCATTGATAAAGCAGTTGCTTTGGCTGAACAAGGCAAATTAGTTACTTTTGGGATTGTTGCCTCTCATCCTGAGACGGGCTATGGCTACATTCAACAAGGTGAAGCTCTTGGAGATGGCACTTATTCCATAAATGAATTTAGAGAAAAGCCTGACTTGGAAACGGCTAAATCATACTTGGCAAGCGGAGATTACCTGTGGAATAGTGGGATGTTCGTTTTCAAGGCTTCTACTTATTTGAGTGAGCTCGAAAAATTCCGACCCGAACTCTATGAGGCGAGTCGTTTGGCATACGAAGCTTCAGCACAAGATTTAAACTTTATTCGTCTCAATGAAAAACTTTTTAGTGCTTGCCCCTCTGAATCAATTGATTATGCTGTCATGGAAAACACGACAAATTCAGCTGTGGTTAGTTTAGATGCGGGATGGAATGATCTCGGTTCATGGGAATCCGTGTATAAGGATGCTAGTGTAGATGGTGATGGCAATGCATTGACGGCTTCAACGGATGCCGTTTGCGTCGATACAAAAAACTCTTATATCCAAGGTGATTCACGCTTAATCACGACTCTCGGAGTGGAGAATTTGATTATTATTGACACACCAAGCGCTTTGCTTATTGCTGACCGCTCCAAAATTGATTCTATTAAGCAGTTGTTGATTAAGTTAAAGGGCAGAGAAGAGCTCGATCTACATAGTACGGTTCATAGACCGTGGGGTAATTATACGACAATAGACGAGGGAGCTCGGTATAAAGTTAAGAGGATTGTTGTAAAACAGGGGGCAAAGCTCTCGACACAATTACATCATCATCGTGCGGAGCACTGGGTCGTTGTCTGTGGTACAGCCAAAGTTCTGGTAGGCGATAAGGAAATTTTTCTTCACGAAAATGAATCAGTTTATATCCCTAAAGGTACGGTTCACTATCTCGAAAATCCTGGTAAAGTTGAATTAGATATTATCGAGATTCAGTCAGGTGAATACCTCGGAGAGGATGATATTATTCGTCTTGAAGATAAATACGGCCGCTCAGATAAATAGTTAACGCGCTTCGCGCTGAGAATGCGGCCTTCGGCCTGAGTTAACGCGCTTCGCGCTGAGAATGCGGCCTTCGGCCTGAGTTAACGCGCTTCGCGCTGAGAAACCAGCCTTCGGCCTAACGCGCTACGCGCTGAGAAACCGGCCTTCGGCCTAACGCGCTACGCGCTGAGAAACCGGCCTTCGGCCTAACGCGCTACGCGCTGAGAAACCGGCCTTCGGCCTAACGCGCTACGCGCTGAGAATGCGGCCTTCGGCCTAACGCGCTCCGCGCTGAGAATGCGGCCTTCGGCCTAACGCGCTCCGCGCTGAGAATGCGGCCTTCGGCCTAACGCGCTCCGCGCTGAGAATGCGGCCTTCGGCCTAACGCGCTCCGCGCTGAGAATGCGGCCTTCGGCCTAACGCGCTCCGCGCTGAGAATGCGGCCTTCGGCCTAACGCGCTCCGCGCTGAGTTGTTTGCTCTCTGTGTTCGGTGCTTTAGGTACTATAATTTTAGCTTTTTCTTCAGCTCATGAAGTGAGCGATCTGCAGTGAGCTTGCGAACGATCTACAGTGTAGCGATCTTGATACTTCATTTACCTCTTGCCTTTTACCTGAAACATGTGTCCTTTAATAAAAGTTCATATTTAAAAAGCACAAAAAAAGCCCGCCGAAAAGCGAGCTTTTTTAATTCAACGATGAGTTGAATTAACCATCGTTACCGATTGAGTCAACGGGGCAATCTTCCAGTTGTTCTTGGCAGAGTGCAACTTCGTCATCCGATTCTGGTTGTTTGAAGATATAAGCGTTGCCTGCATCATCTTCTTGGAAAAATTCTGGGGCAGCTCCGTAGCAGAGGCCGCAAGCGATGCAACCTTCTCCATTATCATCATCCGGATCCGTGCAGTAAAAAGCACCTGGGATGTTGTCAGCATGTTTAGCTTCAATATTAGCCATTGTATACTTGTCCTGATTATCTAGTGTTTGTTATAAGTTCGCAAAAATACGCCATAAGTCAAAAAATAAAAGTTCTTTTGCAAAAATCTATTTTAAAAGCTGCTTCGGAGTTAACGCTCTTTGTAGAGGAGCTCACTTCATGCTTGGGGATTTTTTTGTTCTATATTTAATCCAAAATCCAAAGTTGCCCTCTTTGGCTAAGTTATTCGACTCATGTTTTGTTAATTAATCTTTCTTTTTACTTTAGTAGTTATATTTTATCTCTATGAATTCCAAAGAATACATTTTAGAGATTTTAACTGGCTTGTGTCGAGCGAAAATAGATTTTGTCGTATGCGGTGGAGTAGCGGCGGTTTTACACGGCGTGGAACGTTTGACAATGGATATTGATATTGCACTCAATTTTGATAGAGCAAATGTCCAAAAATTTCTCGGTATCATGAATGATTTAAGTATGCAGCCTCGTGCACCAATTTCGCCTGAGTCTTTACTGAATCACGAAATAAGAGAGCTCTTAATTAAAGAAAAGAATGCCGTCGTTTTCACTTTTATTGATATAGATAACCCATTTAAGCAAATTGATGTGTTTCTTGAAGATTTATACGATTGTTTAATTGAGACTTCTGATGAATATGAAATCACTGCTAATGAGGTTCTGAAGGTAGTTGATATTCGAGCCTTGATTAAGATGAAAGAAGAAGTTAAGCCTGTTCGTGATAAGGATCAAAGAGATATATTAGAACTTAAGAGATTGATCAATGAATAAGCAAGACATATTAAAAAAATGCTCTGAGAAAGATTTTGATGGTCACACAGACTTTAAAAAAATGACACCCAAGCAAAAGCTGCTTTGGCTCTCCAATACCGCTTACTTTGTTTATCAAACCACGTCTAAAAAGCTGAAGTAAGTTAACGCACTTAGTGCGTATGTATTTCTTCGTGTTAATCTATTAAATTCGTGGATCACATTCTTTTCTTCATTCAAAATTTAGAATTCACAATTTAAAATCTTCGCCAACTCTTCCGTGTATTTCCGTGCACTCCGTGGTTCCATTCTTTAGTTTTTCTTTGTTTCCATTAAAAATTTAGAATTGAAAATCGCTCTTCCAAAATTCTATGTTCTTGATATACTAAAATATTAGTATATAATTATATATGTCGATATTATTTAACCCATTATATTAGTATCTTATGATTTACGAAGTTTACATTTTTGACAATGCACAACAAAAGTATAGGCTTATGGCAAATATCGAAAAAACTGATCATGCCGTATTGCTAGAATATGATATGGACTATGTTTTTGAATATATCGATAATAGCGCTGAAAATCGTCTAAGTTTGTCTTTAGATTGTAGTTTTGAATTTTATAAATTTGAAGACTGGCCTGCATTCATCTTGGATTTAATGCCTTCGGGTAATGGTAAGCGGTTTTTACTTGAGAAATATGGGCGTGGTGATGATGACTTCTTACTTCAAGTTGGTGCATGGAATCCCATTGGAAATTTGCGTATAAGTGGAGAATTGACAAAAGATTTTCTTAGCAGTATTGCTGATCAACAAATTATAGCTTTTTCAGAAGAGGATATAATTAAAAAAAACGAAAATTTTCTTAATTATGCAAAGCTGTGTGGGGTTCAAATTGATGGTGCCACGGATGTTCAAGGCGATGCTCCGAAGTTTTTAGTTCTGAAAGATTTTGAGGGGCGTTTTTACGTTGATTCAGGTCTGGTTCCCGTGGATAAAATCCAACAACATTACATTGTTAAATTTCCGCGAGGCAAAAGCCAAGCCGATTTTGATGTCTTGAAAAACGAGGCCGCTTATTATGAGGTAGCTCGTTGTTTAGGATTAAATGTGGGCGAAGAGCTCTACTTTAAGGAAGGTGCGCTTTTTATTTCTCGTTTTGATCGTGAAGTGAAAGAGGGGGAAGTTTATTACTATGGCCTAGAGTCTCTCTATTCTATCGCAGGAATAAGTCAGCGGGGACAGATGTCTGATAATTTCCTCTTCTGTGAAATGATTGCCAAGTACTCGACCTCACCGAGTGAGGACGTTTTAGAGTTTTTGAAACGTGATGTACTCAATATTTTATTAGGCAATCCTGATAATCACGGAAGAAATTCAGCTATGATCAAGAAGGACGGTGAAGTTCGGCTCTCAGCACTTTATGATTTTGCGCCCATGTTTTATGACCCCAATGATATTTTTATGCGTCGCTCGATTTGGTTTGGGCATGAAGTGAGTGGAAAACCTTCTTGGGGCTGTATTGTCCAAAAACTTTCAATTTATGTTGTAAGTATTACGGATGAATTCAGAGGCTTTGTAAAGGCTTTAAGAGATTTGATGCAAATCTTGAGAGCTAGTCATGTGGATGAATTTATCATTGAGAGACGCCTAGCAATAATTGAAAGTGAAATGAAAAAATTAGAGGAGCTCTAAAAATGCCAAAAGATCGAAAGGCAATCATTGACGACCTCCAGAATGATTTAATTAATAATCGCTGTGAGATTGGTGAAGCAATAAAAACTATGCGCAAAAGTATAGGCCTTAATCAGAAAGATTTTGCGATGCTCTTTGGTTTAACAGTCAATGCACTCAGTTTACTGGAAAATGATAAGTCCAACCCAACACTCAAAACGCTTAATAAAATCGGCTCAAAATTTGGCTTCAAGATTAATTTCACTCCAAAATAAGCGCTATTAATCCGGCAATGAATTAGATCAAGATTTTTGATGCTCTGGAAAAACTCCATTTATCTTTGTCCTTCTATTTATAAATTGTGCTAAAGTCTTGCTTGATTTGATTTTGTAGTTACGAAGTACCGATAGACAAGAGCGTCCACCGTGAGGTGGATGATTATAATATTTAAATTAACCAAGGGTCCAAATTTGGATCCGACATACGACATTTCGGACTCACAAGTGAGCCCTCACATTAATATTCATACTGACGTGTGGCTCACGCCGCACTCTATTTTATTTCGGGTTAAAACCCTCGTGGATGACATTCTTTTCTTCATTCAAAATTTAGAATTCACAATTTAAAATTATCGCCAACTCTTCCGTGTATTTCCGTGTACTTCGTGGTTTGATCTTTTTCTTCAAAATTCACAATTGCCCCTCCAGCCTTCGTTCCGATTAAGAATTACTTATCTGTACTCAGCTCGTTCTCAATTAGTGTCTATCAGTGAAGATTAGTGGTGCAAAGACATTTTATTTCAGGGATTATTCTTGTTAGCTCTTGATTAGTATCGTTTTTTTAATTATCTTTACCAAAAGAAACGATAATCAATGCTGTGTCCAAGAAAGACAGTTTTGATGCGGAGCCTGTCTAGCTCCTATCTTAGTTCATTTTTTGAGCTAACTCAATAGGCTTCCTTTAAAAATGATGATAGAAAAAAAAGAACTCCAAGAACTCGAAATCCTTAAACACGTGGAAGAAACTCCCTGTTTGAGCAATCGAATTGCAGCCGAAAAACTTGGCTGTAGTATTAAGTTGGCGCATGAAGTGTTAAAGAAGATGGCAGGGCGCGGCTTACTTCACATCAAGAAAGTTCACTCGCGGCGCTGGGATTACTTCCTAACACCCAAAGGTATAGCCGAGAAAGCTCGCCTAACTATGGGCTTCTTAAATTTCTCTATGTATTTCTACCATGAAGCACGCAAGTTGAGTTCTCAGGTTTGTCGCGACCTTGCCGAATCCGGAGTAAAAGAAGTCTCATTCCTTGGTGCAGGGGATCTCGCCGAGATCGTTTATCTTGGTGTCAAAGAATGGGGTATGGAATTAAAGTCAGTTTACGATGATGAGCATGAAAGATTTCTTGGACATCAAGTTTATTCTTTGAAGAGTTTTAATAGTCAATTATCTGATAAGATTTTGGTGTGTATGTATGACCCCGTACAGCCGACGCAAAATAAGTATTTACCAAGAGGTTTAGAAGCAAATGAATCCTTTTACTGGATATTTAACTAAATGTGTATTATGGCGTTTCATAGTGCCGAGTGTTGTTAAGGAGCTTTGATTAGGTTTTATGGTTAATTGTGATTATTTAATTGTGGGTGCTGGAATAATAG
This sequence comes from Lentisphaera marina, assembly GCF_028745505.1. Lineage (GTDB taxonomy): Bacteria > Verrucomicrobiota > Lentisphaeria > Lentisphaerales > Lentisphaeraceae > Lentisphaera > Lentisphaera marina. The sequence goes on from NZ_JAQZZL010000002.1 coordinate 283,583, forward strand.
GTTTGACTTTGGCGTACAAATTGAATCTTAAGTTTCCAGATGCAAAGATTATACTTTTAGAAAAAGAAAGTCAGCTTGGATTGCACAGTAGTGGCAGGAATAGTGGGGTGCTTCACTCGGGTATTTATTATCCTGAAGAAAGTCTGAAAGCTCGTTTTTGCGCCGATGGAGCCAAGCAGATGAAGCAATTCTGTGAAGAAAATAAGGTTCCATGTGAAGCAATAGGTAAAGTTATTATCCCAAAGGTAGCTGAAGATATTGATTATCTAGATGTTTTATGTGAACGCGGTAAAAATAATGGAGCAGAAGTTGAGTTGATTAATGGATGCGAATTGGCAAAAATTGAACCTGAAGCTAATGCTCAATTTGATACTGCACTTTATTCCCCAAATACGTCAGTAGTTAATCCTAAAAAGGTCCTAGAGGAGCTGAGTGCAAAATTAAGCTCAAATGGGGTGATGATTTTTTGCAATAGCGAAGTTCAAGTAGTAGATCCAGATAAATCTACAGTAGAATCTGTGGGTGGAAATAAATATAAATATGGTTTTTTATTTAACACAAGCGGTTTTTCAGTCGATAAAGTTGCTTACCCCTTTGGGTTAGTTAATGATTATGAGATGTTGCCTTTTAAGGGGAATTATTATAAGCTCTCCAAGGCTTGTGAGCTTAAGTTTAATGGGCTGATATACCCAGTTCCAGATCTGAATGTGCCATTTTTGGGGATTCATTCTGTTAAAGATATTCAGGGAAATATTTATTTTGGGCCATCAGCAGTTCCCGCTTTTGGGAGATTAAATTATCAAGGTTTGAATGGTTTTAGTTTTAGTGAATCATTTAAATCGTTGAGTATTATTAGTAGACAGTATCTAAATAATATTCAAGGCTTTAGAGTATATGCACATAATGAAGCTCTGCAATTCTTCAAGAGTGAGTTTATAAAAGCAGCGCAAGTATTGGCACCTAATTTACGTACTTACGATTTAGAAAAGTGTGATAAAGTGGGGATCAGAACACAGTTATTTAATAAAAAAGAACAGCGATTGGAGATGGATTTCATTATTAAGTCAACAGAAAATACTATGCATGTTCTAAATACCGTTTCTCCAGGGTTTACAAGCTCTTTTGCAGTGGCAGATTATTTAATTAAAAATTTACCTAAGGCTTTTAAGATATAAAATGAATTCTTATAAAGAGTACATGAAAGTGCTGGCAGAAGTGTTAGATGCGTGTGACACTAATTTTTTGAATCAACTGTATGTGGAGTTAGAACAAGCATGGCATAAACGTAGTCAAGTCTTTATCTGTGGCAATGGTGGTAGTTCAGCCAATGCTATGCATATCGCTAATGATTTTATTTATGGTGTATGCCCAGTAAAAGGACTTAATGTTAATGCTCTTTCTAGTAATTCAGCTGTGTTGACATGCTTAGCAAATGATACTGGTTATGAGAATATTTATTCAAACCAAATTAAAAGTTTAGCGCAGGCGGGAGATCTATTGATTGTTTTGTCTGGTAGTGGAAATTCACAGAATCTAATTAACGCTATTAAAGCCGCAAAAGAAACGGGCCTTAAGACTTGTGGTATACTAGGTTTTGATGGGGGGATTTGCAAAGCGCTTGTAGATATTCCCATTCATTTTGATGTTAATGATATGCAGATTTCTGAAGATTGCCAAACAATTGTAGGCCATATGTTAATGCAAAAATTAAATGAGAGTTTAAAAGATGTTTGAAAAAATCGCAGTCATTGGAAGTAATTCATTTTCAGGATCTAATTTCATTGATTACTGCTTGAAGCAAAGTTGTGAAGTTATTGGCTTAAGTCGTTCAGAGGAAGCACACCCAGTTTTCCTGCCGTATAAGAACAATATAAACAATACCGTTTTTTATCAACGTGATCTAAACCATCACTTGAATGAACTTATTGATACGTTAAATGATTTTAAACCAGATTATGTTGTGAATTTTGCTGCGCAAGGCATGGTTGCACAAAGTTGGGAAAACCCAGGTCACTGGTTTAAGACGAATACATTGTCAAATGTGTTGTTTCATGACCGCTTAAGGAAGTTAGATTTTTTAAAAAAATATGTCCACGTTTCAACTCCAGAAGTCTATGGAAGTTGCGAAGGTTATGTTAGCGAAAATCATGCAATGAATCCCAGCACACCTTATGCCGTTTCACGCGCAGCTGCAGATATGAGCTTGCGGAGCTTTTATAATGCTTATAAGTTCCCGGTTTCCTTTACTCGGTCTGCAAATGTTTATGGCGCGGGTCAACAGTTATATCGTATTATCCCACGTACAATAATGTGTATATTAACAGGGGAGAAACTTCAGCTTCACGGTGGAGGAACTTCGGTGCGATCTTTTATTCATATCGATGATGTTTCAGCAGGAACCCTTAAAGTTGCTCAGGAACCAAATGCTGGTGAAATATATCACTTTTCAACTGATCATGCAGTGTCAATTCGAGAGTTAGTCGAGTTGATCTGTAACCGCTTGGGAGCCGATTTCAACGAATGTGTTGAAGTTGTTGGTGATCGCCTGGGCAAAGATGGTTTTTATCTGTTGGATAATGCCAAGGCGAAAAGTAACTTGGGGTGGAGTGCTCAGGTCACTTTAAATGAAGGAATAGATAAAACTATTGAATGGGTCAAGAATAACTTAGAAACATTAAAAAAATTACCACAAAATTATATCCATAAGGAATAGAAGTTATTATGAAAATTTTAGTTACAGGTGGCTGCGGTTACATTGGAAGCGTGTTAGTCCCTAAATTATTGGATCAAGGCCATGAAGTTATCGTTGTCGACATAATGTGGTTTGGAAATGTGTTGCAAAAGCATGACAAACTTAATGTTATAGAAATGGACGTGCAAGATGTAGATAATTTACCGATGACAGGAGTCGATGTCATTATTAATTTGGCTAATATCGCCAACGATCCTTGTGGTGATTTAAACTCTAAACTTTCATGGGAAGTTAATGTACTTACAGCCATGAAGATGACAGAGAGAGCTATTGAATTAGGTGTTAAACAGATCCTTCATTCTAGTAGTGGTAGTGTGTATGGTCTTAAGGAAGAAGATCAAGTGACAGAAGACTTGAGTTTGGTTCCCCTATCAGACTACAATAAAACTAAAATGATTGCGGAACGAGTATTTATGAGCTACCAAGATCAAATTACGGTCCACATGATTCGTCCCGCAACGGTCTGCGGTTATTCTCCAAGGACACGTCTAGATGTTGCTGTGAACATGCTGACGATGCAAGCATGTGTAAATCAACGTATTACAGTTTTTGGAGGGGATCAAACTCGTCCCAATATTCATATTCAGGATATCACTGATGTGTTTATTTATTTTTTAGGCAAAGGCCCTGAAACTGCTGGAGTGTATAATGCTGGTTTTGAAAATATTTCGATTTTAGAGATAGCTGAACGAGCAAATGAAAAAATACCTTCTGAAATTGTAGTAACTGAATCAAATGATCCCCGCTCTTACCGTTTGAACTCTGATAAATTACTTGCTACAGGATTTAAACCAAAATATAATGTAGCATACGCTATCGAGGAAATTATCGAGGCATATCAATCTGGGAAATTGATTGATAATGATAACTGCTACAATATTAGGACGATGAAAAAGCTCAATATTTAATGAAAGCTCTATTGCTAGCAGCAGGCTTTGGGACGCGCTTAAAGCCTTACACAGATCACACACCGAAAGTCTTGATGCCTATCTGTGGGAAGCCCTTACTTGATTATTGGTTGCATGACCTCACGGCTGCGGGTATTAGCGATATTTTGGTCAATACCCACTATTTGTACGAAAAAGTTTATAATTTTTTAGACCAATCGGACTATGAAGTGAAAGTCTTTCACGAAGAGGTACTACTAGGTACTGGTGGGACTCTACTAGCAAATAAAGATTTTTTTGCCAATGATTCAATCATGTTAGTGCATGCCGATAATCTTTCGCATTTTGATGTAGATGCCTTTATGAGTGCACATGAGAATCGTCCATCAGATTGCCATATCACTATGATGAGCTTTGCGACAGATACTCCTGAGAGCTGTGGCATTCTCGAACTAGATGAAAATAATATCGTCGTCGAGTTTCATGAGAAAGTGGCGAACCCACCGGGTAACCGCGCCAACGCTGCAGTTTATATTCTCGATGAGAGCGTTATGGGATTTTTAAGGAGCCTTGGTAAGGAGGAGATCGATTTCAGTACGGAAGTGATTCCACATTATATGGGGCGCATACTGGAATGGCACAATGATGTTTACCATCGTGATATAGGCACGCCCGAGAGCTATGAGAAAGCAAACAAAGAATTTGGAGAGCTATTAAATGGATAAGGTAAAAGTCTTAGAGAGGACTGCCGCTGAGGTTAGAGGCAGGATTTTAGAAGTCTCGCATCGTAACCGTATTCCTCACCTGGCTAGTTCAATGTCTTGTGTAGATTTACTAGTGGTTCTTTATGGTGAGCAGATGAAGTATCGCAGTGATGAACCACTTTGGGATCAGCGAGACCGTTTTATTTTAAGTAAAGGGCATGCGGCATCGGCACTATATACGGTACTATCGAAATATGTTTTTTTTCCTGATGAAGCCTTAGATACGCATGGTAAACCAGGATCAAGACTGGAGGAGCACCCGAGTCGAAATTGTGTCCCAGGGGTGGAAGTGGCGACCGGGACACTAGGGCATGGCTTACCCGTAGCAAATGGAATGGCGCTAGCGGCTAAAATCAAAAATGAATCTTATCACACCTACGTTATTTTAGGAGATGGAGAATGCAATGAGGGGACTATTTGGGAAGGAGCAATGTTTGCGGCGGGGCATAAGTTGGGGAATCTCACCGTTTTTGTAGATTTTAATAAATGGCAGGCGACAGATCGTTCCTGTGATGTCCTTCATTTGGAATGTCTGTGTGAAAAGTTTAAAGCTTTTGGTTGGAATGTCTGTCGGGTTAATGGCAACTCAATTAGATCGATATTAGAAGGTCTACAAACTAAATTTGATAATGATAAACCCACGGCCTTTATTGCCGATACAACGAAAGGAGCTGGGATTTCATTTGCAGAAGATGACAACAATTGGCATTACCGTATTCCTTCTGAGGAAGAAGTAGCGCAAGGAACAAAGGAGCTAGGCTTGTGAGGAATGCATTTGCAGCAGAGTTACTAGAACAAGCGGGCCTTCACGAAAACCTCGTATTTTTATCAGGGGATATTGGGAACAGAATGTTTGACTCTTACAAAGAAAAATTTGGAGAGCGCTTTTTTAATTGTGGTATTGCAGAAGCCAATATGACAGGCGTGGCCGCTGGACTCGCACTTTCTGGAATGAGGCCGGTGACTTATACAATCACTCCCTTTAACACAGCGCGCTGTTATGAACAAATCAAAATTGATGTTTGTTATAATAATGTGCCCGTGATTATTGTTGGAGTGGGTGGCGGTCTATCCTATGCTTCCTTGGGTGCGACCCATCAATCCTTGGACGAAATTGCCTTTATGAAGAATTTACCTAATATGAACGTCTTTTGCCCGGGAGATGCTATGGAGGTACGAGCGTGTCTGCGGGAAGCGTTAAGGCTCAATGAGCCCGTATATATTAGGCTAGGGAAAAAGAATGAACCCGTTTATAACGAAGAGATTCCCTTGCTGACAGCAGGAAAAATGCATAGACATAAAAAGGGTGAAAAAATTTGTTTAGTTAGCACAGGTAATATTTTGCCCGTGGCTTATGATTGTTTAGATTTACTGGCGGAACAAAATTTGTCTACAGAGCTGGTGAGCTGTTTTTCAGTGAAACCGCTTGATGAAGGGTACTTGGAAGAGGCATTTGAAAAGTTTGATTTAGTTATTTCCATAGAGGAACATGGTGTAGGTGGTCTCTCCTCGGCAATCTTAGATGTGGTACATGATAAAGGTTTAGATGTGAAAAAATATCTAAAAGTTCATACCGGCGATCAATTCTATTCCTATAGTGGCGGTCAGCAGAATGCGCGAGTTCAAGCAGGTTTAGAAGCCAATCAGATTATCAAGCGAGTATTGGATCGTCTATCATGAAGGTTGGAATTGATCTCGACAACACAATTATTAATTATACGGGAGTCTTTTATCATGCCGCCTTGGAAAAAGGATTTATTCCGGTAGAAACGGGTGAATCGAAAGTAGCAGTAAAAGAATATTTATGCTCACAGGGGCAAGAAGATCTCTGGACTAAATTACAGGGATATGTCTATGGTGCAAGGCTTGAACTAGCATCTGTGTACAAAGGCTTTTTTTCTTGTCTAAAGATGTTCAAGGATAATAAAATAGATTATTGTATTATTAGTCATAAGACAAAAAAACCTTTTAAAGGGCCCCGTTATGATCTCCATGCACAAGCAAGTCAATGGATCAAGTCGCAGTTAGTGCCTCATATAGGAGATATAGAATACACATTTTGCGAAACCATAGAAGAAAAGCTGGCTACAATTGAGAGCAAAGCGTGCGATTATTTTATTGATGATTTAGTGATGGTGTTAAATCATACCGGCTTTCCAACTCAGGTTTCCCCTTTGCTCTTTAATGGCCTCATTGATTATGATGGTGAGCGTTTCACAGAGTGGCGAGAAATTGAAGAGTTCTTTAAGAGAAAGCAATGATGTTCTTAGCACCATTTGAGGCCATAGACCAAGGTTTAGTCGAGCTGAAACCTGTAAAAGATGGTGCGAATAATAGTGTGGCTTCCTTTAAATATGGAGCTAAGCAATATTTTTTGAAAAATTATTACCCTGGGAAAGCAGGAGACAAGAGCCGTTTTGATCGTGAAATCCATTTTTATGAGTTTCTTCATGAAGTGGGATCTAAGCAAGTTCCAAAATTATTAAAAAAAGATCATTTGCGAGATAGGGCACTTTTTGAATTTATTTCCGGTTCAAAACTTATGGGTCAAGTTAAGTGGCCTGAAATTCAGCAGTGTCTAGATTTTTTTCTGGAAATAAATTGTGCAAAAAATAAGGGCATAAAACTGGCCGATGCAGCAGATACATCGCGTTCACCTCAGCAATTCGTCGATAATATTGAGCATCGCCTCAAGCGTTTTGAATCAGCCGAATTGAATGCAGAGTTGAAGAACTTCACAGTGAAATTACGTGATAAGTTCAATCTCTTGAAGAGTCGTATAAAGCTTTCGGCAAAGATCCTAGGCGACAACAACCTTTGCTTAAGCCCATCGGATTTTGGCTTTCATAATGCCATTGAGAAAGATGGGGAGTTTTACTTTTTTGATTTTGAGTATGCGGGTTGGGATGATCCGGTGAAGTTCATTTGCGATTTTTTCTGTCAGCCACAAAACCCCGTAGATGAGAAATATTTATCGAGGTTTACCGAGGGGGTGTCATCGGCGTTCCCCAGCTACACAGAAATGAAAAACTATGTTGAAATATTAATGCCGTTCTGCCGTATTAAATGGTGCTGTATTATACTCAATAGTTTTCTACAGGAAGAAAAAGAAAGAAGAAAATTTGCCGGTAAGGCTGGTTTTGATCACTTTAATGGCCAGCTTAATAAGGCCAAAGATTATTATAAAAAACATTTGGAGTAAGTATGTCAGAAGTCGATTTCATTTCATTAGTTCACAAATCAACCAAAAGAGATTATATCGCTCGTGTACTTGAGCGCCCCAAAGAGGAAGTGGCAGAGCTTGCAAAAAAGTTTGCCTATGATTATTGGGATGGTGATCGTACCACGGGTTATGGCGGATATAATTATGATGGACGCTGGGAAAAAGTGGCTCGTGCAATGGTGGAGCACTATGGCATCAAGCCCGGAGATAAGATTCTTGATGTTGGCTGCGGAAAAGGATTCCTACTCTTTGACTTCACTAAAGTCGTGCCTGGCGTTGAAGTGACAGGAATAGATATTTCAGAATACGCCATTGAGCATGGTAAGGAAGAAGTACGTGATCGCATGCAGGTATGCGATGCAGCCGAATTACCTTTTGAAGATAATAGCTTTGATTTAGTGATATCAATTAATGCCCTGCACAACCTCTATGTTCAGGATTTTTATAAAGCAATGAAGGAGATTGAGCGAGTCGGCAAGGGCGCTAAGTATATTTGCGTAGAAGCGTATCGCAATGAGGCAGAAAAAGTAAACCTTATGTATTGGCAGTTGACCTGTGAAATGTTTTGTACACCAGCAGAATGGGATTGGTGGTTTAAGCATACAGGTTACACTGGTGATGCCTCTTTTATTTATTTTGAATAATGATAGTATGAAAGATTTATTAGTTTTTGCGTCAAAAGATGTAGGTTTCGCCTGTGTAAAGAATATTTACGAAACAGTAGGAAGCATTGAACTTTTGGTAGTGGCGGAATCTGATACAGATATCTATGACTTTGCTGCAAAGCATGATATTAAGACAAAGTTTTATAATGAGAAACTACAAGATGAAATTGTACGTGATTGTGGCCAATATAATTGGTTGGTAAATTTATGGTCATCACATATTTTGTCTGATTCAATACTGTCAAAAGCTATGCATAGCCTGAATGTACACCCCAGTCTAGTTCCTTTCTGCAGGGGAAATGATAATGCAGCTTGGACCATTCGGACTCAATCACCAGGCGGAGTATCAATTATTGAAATGACACAAGTCGTGGATGGAGGTGACGTTTATTGTCAGCGAAAAGTTGATTATAAATTTCCCGAAACAGGGAAAGCTTACCACGAAAGGTTAAAACGGGAATTGATCTCTCTTTTCCAGGCAAGTTGGGAGAGCATTTATATGGAAGAGATCCAACCACAAAGACAAATAGGGGAAATTTCTTCTTATAAAAGAAATCAGACTAATACAGATCGTGTACGTGCAGGGGGAGCGAAGTTTTTAGATTTGGAGGAAGTTATTAACTGGGTTTTAGCCCATGATTTTTCTCCAGGTACGAAAGCCGAGGTGATCGTCGATGGTGAGGTCTATGAATTAAGTTTGAAGATAAAAAAAAAGGTGAGATAGAATGGATGTAGGTAAATATCATGAAAATGAAATGGAATACAAAAAACTCCTGGCCGATATGTATAATAAATATGGTGAAGTGACCCTGTCGCCAGAATATGGTCAATTTGTTCAGGAAGATTTATTGAGATTACTCATTCGCCTGGCCCGGTACAAGTTTGTCGCCCGCCTAGTGAGTAAAAAAGATCATGTACTCGAGGTTGGTTGTGGTTCCGGCTTGGGGTCAATTTTTATGGGGCAGCATGCAGGCCAAGTAACCGGGCTGGACGTCAAACAGTATGAGCTTGATGAAGCAGAACGTTTAAACAAACGTTCTAATGTGAATTTTATTCGTGAAGATTTTTTTGAATTTTCGGAAGATCAAAAGTTTGATGTATTAGTTTCTTTAGATGTGATAGAACACTTTACACCGGAAATGGGGGAGGCGTTTGTGAAGCAAATGACTAAGCATCTAAAGCCAGGTGGTATGGTAATTATCGGTTCTCCCAGCCTTTATTCTTACCAATATCAAAGTCGGATAAGTCAAGTTTCTCATATAAAATGCTATGATCAACAGGAGCTTAGGGATTTGATGGAGAAATATTTTGGTCGGGTCTTGCCTTTTTCCATGAATGATGAGATCGTTCATACCGGTTATCATAAAATGGCGTGGTACTACTTTATGGTTGCAACGGTTCCCTTGGAAGATAAATGAAAGTTCCATTCTTAGATTTAAGTATCCACGATGAAGAGCAATTACAAAACTATCTTGGAGTTTGTGAGCGAGTATTTCGCCATGGTCGTCTAGTAATGGGGCCGGAAGTATCACAATTTGAAAGTGATATAGCAATTTATTGCAAGACAAAACGTGCTGTAGCTGTGAGTTCTGGAACGGATGCTCTTTTTTTAACCTTAAAGTTACTCGGCATAGGTCCTGGCGATGAAGTTATAATTCCCGCTATGAGTTTTGTTGCAACAGCAAACGCAGTTAGGCTTAACGGAGCTGATGTTGTAGTTGCTGATGTGGAAGATGATTTTAATATATCTCCAAAGTCAATGGAGAAGCTGATAACGGCAAGAACTAAGGCAGTGATTCCAGTGCACTATGGGGGGAAAATTGCTAAGATGAGCAAGATTCTGTCAATTGCTCAGGCATATGGTTTGGAGGTGATAGAAGATGCTTCTCAAGCATTTGGTGCAAAACAAGATGAAAAGATTGCAGGGACTCTTGCACCGATCGGATGCATTAGTTTAAATCCGATGAAAATCTTAGGAGCTTTTGGTGAAATGGGTGTCATAGTTACAAATAACGACAAATGGGCTGATCACCTTGAAGCATTAAGGTACAATGGTGTTCACCAACAGAAATCTTGCATTGAGGTGAGCTCAAATTGCAAGCCGGATACCCTGCAGGCCGCCTTGCTGATTGAGAAGTTGAAGCTCGTGGATCAAATAATCAACCAACGAAGAGCTAATGCGGAATTTTTAAGAAACGCGTTACATGAATATTGTATTTGTCCTTATGATGATGAGGGGGCGAGTGATGTTTACTATACCTTTACAGTTTTAATAGAAAAAAGAGATGAATTACAAAGCTTTCTTCAAGACCGAAATATAGAGAGTAAAGTGTATCATCCGGTACTAACCAATGAGCCAGCATATTCTAAGGTGATAGGCGAGTACGAAAATGCTATGAAATTGACACGAAGCAAACTGGCGTTACCAGTTAATGAGACAGTAAGCAAAGAACAACTAGAGTATATAACGGAGTCGGTGATTGAATTCTTTAAAGAAACATGATGGCTGGTTTTCCTTTGATGGGAATGACCCTTTTGTTATTTTGTCTCCGCAAGATATAGAGGTTCTCAAAGAAGAAGCCTATAAGAGTCAATTAAAACGTTTTAGATATTGTTTGCATCAATCTGAACAGGATGTGGTTCAGGAAATGGTAATAGCCTTCCATAAAAGCACCGAAATACCTATTCATAAACATCGAAATAAATCCGAATCGTTTTTTATCTATGAGGGGATAGTAAAGGTTAATTTTTATACTGAAGATAAAAAAGTGTTAAAACAAATAACCTTGGGTCAAAATGGAAGTGGTTATCCATGTTTTTACCGCTTAAATAGTGATTTATGGCATAACTTGGAGTTGGTAACTGAATATGCCGTTATACATGAAATTACGACAGGACCTTTTGTGAGAAATGAAACGGAGATTTTAAAATGAAGTTTAAAGCTGCGATCTTAGTACAGCAAGGGAAAGAATTGGTCATCGATGAGGTAACATGCCCAGAATCACTCGCCTATGGTCAGGTTTTAGTGAAAATTCATTACAGCGGGATTTGTGGCTCGCAACTGGGCGAAATTGATGGAGTCAAGGGGCCGGATAAATTTTTGCCTCACCTGCTCGGACACGAAGGTTCAGGTGAAGTCATCGAGGTAGGACCTGAAGTTACACGTGTTAAAGTCGGTGATAAAGTAGTTTTACATTGGCGTAAAGCTTCGGGAATTGAAGCCCCTTTGCCAAAGTATAATTGGAATGGGAAAGTGGTCAATTCAGGCTGGGTGACGACATTCAGCGAATATTCAGTGGTATCGGAAAATAGATTAACTCCTATACCAGATGATTTCGATATGAAGTTGGCCGCGCTATATGGATGCGCGGTGACTACAGGCTTTGGTGTGGTAACGAATGATGCGAAACTGACACTAGGTCAGTCGATCATTATCTTTGGTGCTGGAGGGGTGGGCCTTAATATGATTCAGGCAGCTAGCATGAGTTCGGCTTATCCGATCATTGCTATTGATTTATTTGATACGCGACTCGATTTAGCCAAGGAATTGGGCGCAGATTTTGTTATTAATAGTACAAAGACAGATGTTCAAGAAGAGTTACAAAAAATTCTCCCACAGGGTGCAGATGTCACTGTAGATAATACAGGTAAACCTACCATTATAGAGTTGTGTTATGAGCTGACTAAAAATTCTGGAACGACTGTTTTAGTTGGTGTTCCGAAAAAAGGGGATAAAGCTCAAGTCTACACTCTACCTCTTCATTTTGGGAAAAATCTTAAAGGCTCTTGTGGAGGTGGCTGTGAGCCAGAGTCTGATATACCTAAATTCATTCAGCTTTTTAAGGCAGGGAAATACTCTTTAGAGCCTTTGATTACTAACGAATACAGGCTTGATGACATCAATCAGGCCATGGCGGATATGCGCTCGGGTAAAGTGGCTGGTAGATGCTTAATTGATATGGATATGTAAATTGAACGATATGGGGAAATTACTTAGGGAACGAAATCAAGCCGAAAAGCTTGTTTTCGTGTCGGGTAACTTTAATATTTTACATCCAGGTCATCAACGCTTACTTAAATTTGCGGCAGATTGTGGTGAAAAGCTAATAGTTGGAGTTAATAATGACCAATCAGAAGGAGCTCATATCCCAGAGGATTTGAGGCTTGAAGGGGTGCGAGCCATTAGTTGGGTAGATGAAGCTTTTATTATTCAAGGTAGCTTAGATCAGGTTATTTTGTCTTTGCAACCCGATGTCGTGGTTAAGGGTAAAGAGCACGAGCAAAACCTCAATATTGAAGAATCAATAGTCTCTAGTTATGGGGGAAAATTAGTTTTTTCATCAGGTGAAACCAGATTTACATCCTTAGATTTAATTCGCAATGAATTTTTAGAGGCTGATTTCAGTTCCATTAAATTGCCAGAAAAGTATTTAAAGAGACATGAATTTTCCCATACTGATCTTTTAGAATCATTAACTAAGATTGCGAATGTACCTGCACTCGTTATAGGAGATATTATTCTTGATGAATATATAAGTTGTGAACCTTTAGGGATGTCTCAGGAAGACCCTACAATCGTAGTGAGTCCACTATCAAATCAAGTGTTTTTAGGGGGAGCAGGAATAGTCGCTGCCCATGCTAAAGGTTTAGGTGCAAAAGTAACCTTTTTATCAGTTGTGGGAAGTGATCCAACTTCGAAAAAACTTGAAGAATTATTAGAAGAGTACGGCGTCGATAGTCAGCTATTTACTGATGAATCTAGGCCTACAACTCTGAAGCAACGCTTTCGTGCAGATTCAAAAACTTTGCTACGAGTCAATCATTTAAAGCAACACGATATTCCAAAGGAAATTCAAGAGCAAATTTACTCCTATATTGAAGAGCATATAAAGGAATTGAAGTTATTAATTTTTTCTGATTTTAATTATGGTTGTTTGCCACAGACATTAGTTGACCAGATATCAAAGTTATGTCTTGATCACGATGTCATGATGGTGGCAGATAGCCAATCTTCATCACAAATTGGTGATATATCTCGTTTTCATAATATGAATTTGATTACACCAACAGAGCGTGAAGCTCGCTTAGCTGTTAAGGATAGTAATTCAGGTTTGGTGGTTTTAGCGGAGAAACTACGAACAATATCTAAAGCAGAAAATGTTTTATTAACTTTAGGTCGAGAGGGGGTTTTAGTACAATCTAAGAGTGAAGATAACTTTGGTTTAAAGACTGATAAAGTACCAGCGATGAATACCTCACCCAAAGATAATGCTGGAGCAGGAGATTCTTTATTGACTTGTTGTTCTTTAGTAATGGCAGCTGGGGTGGATATTTGGCAGGCAGCTTATTTAGGTTCAGTAGCCGCCGCCTGCCAAGTTGGCCGGATTGGTAATAAGCCCTTAAGCTTAAATGAACTCGTAAAAGAAATTACAAATAGTTGAAAGAATTGATTAAAGGCTTGTTGTCTAGAGCAGAAGTTGACAGGGCGGTAATGTATGGTCTTAGCAATAAGTTATGGTTGCTATTATCAGGCCCACTGACCATAGCGTTAATTGTCAGTTATTTCTCACCAGAATTACAGGGCTTTTATTATACGTTTTTTAGTATACTGGCATTTAAAGTTTTTATAGAACTTGGACTTGGTAATGTAACTATACAGTTTGCAAGTCATGAGTGGAGTCGCTTATCTTATGACGATGATGGTCATGTAAAAGGAGATAAAGATGCACATTCTCGCTTAATTAGTCTGGGAAGATACGTTTTTTGCTGGTTTGCTTGGGGCTCAATCATTTATGTTTTAGCTTTGATCTGCCTGGGGTTTTTGTTTTTTCATGGTGTTGACTATGGCATTGATTGGAAATCGCCCTGGTTCGTACTTTCCCTGCTTTGTGGCCTCGAGATCTTAACGATTCCTGCAATGGCCTTATTAGAGGGCTGCGGTAAATTGGCGGAAGTTTATCGCATACGCTTTATTGATGCGCTAATTAGCCGGGCGGCATCCTGGGTTGTTATTCTCTGTGGTGGCGGTTTATGGGCCGTGATTACTTACGTTGGCTGCAATGTAATTATCTTATGGTGTTTGATTTTTAAAGAGAGGCATTTTTTTTGGATTTTCACTGAGAAACCCACCGGAACCTGCCTGGATTGGAAAAAAGATATTGGACCCATGCAATGGCGTATAGGGGTGAGTTCCCTCTGTGGATTCGTGGTGTTTTCTTTGTTGAATCCGATAGCCTTTAAATTTTTTGGACCCGTCACGGCCGGTCAGCTGGGCCTCACCTTGAACTTAATAAATATGCTGACTTCCATGGTGGCAATTTGGGTGAACGTCAAGATCCCGGAGTTCGGCAAATTTATCGCGCTCAGAGAGTTTGATAAACTTGATGAGCTTTTTTTTAGGGTCTACAAAGTTTTTATTTTAGTCCTTCTAAGCAGTTCAGCATTATTTGTTCTGGCGGTCGCCGGAGTGAAGTACCTCTCTGCCGATTTTGAGTTGCTGGAACGCCTGGGATCCAGGTTTTTAAGCCTGCCATCCCTCGTGCTCTTTACTTGCGGCTTCGTGTTTATGTCGATTGGATGGCCTTTTTCAGTTTATTTACGAGCTCATAAAAAAGAACCCCTGCTGGCTTTGTCAATTATCGGCGCAGTATTAATGGGGCTAGCATGCTTTTTATCCGGTTTATTTGGAGATGTTTTTATAATGTCAATTTGTTATTGTATAATTAATGTTTTGTTATTGCCTTTCGTTTTTAAAGTATGGAAGGTTTGTTGTACTCAATGGCATGGTAAAGTGACCAACTAGAAATAATTATTCAGTTGTTTAATAAATAGAGATGTGAATGTTACCAAAAATTTCAGTTATAATGAGTAACTATAATTATGAAAATTTTTTAGAAAGAGCTCTGAAAGCAATTTGTGATCAAATCGATTATATATATGAGTTTATTATCATTGATGATGGATCCACCGATAATAGCAGGGAAATCATTGCCAAATATACTGATTTAAGCCCTAAAATTAAGTATTATTATGATGGATGTAATAAAGGTATTGTATCTAGATTAGAAGAATTGAACTCTCTGGCAGAGGGTGATTATATCTACGGTGCCGCATCTGATGATTATGTGTTGCCAGATTTTTTTAAGAAAGTTTCAGAGCAATTAACTCAAAATCCAAATGCTTTACTTGTCTGTGCGGAGGCAGTTTTTGAAGATGAAGAAAGTGGCCGAAAAGTTAGTTCATCGTTAGGTTTTGCTGATCAGAGTGCCTACATTTCGTGTGGAGATGTATGTAGAAAACTCAAAGGAAAAATTCTTCCAGGGCATACATCTATTCTAAGAAAAAGTGCTGTGGATCAATTTGGAGGCTATCACCTCGAATTGAAGTGGTATTGCGATTGGTATTTAAACTTGAATATTGCTCTTAAAGAAGGCTTTTTGTATATAGTAGAAGTAGGAGCGGTTATGAGGACCTCGACCGAAACGTATTCCGGGAAGAAGCCTTGGAGTGAACTCTGTGACGTTTTTGAATTTCTTATGGTAAGACTAAAAAAAGATTTATTATACGAAGATTTCGTAAGATGTAAGGCCTTTAATAATTTAGGGGGTGCTTTTCTCCTTTTTTTAATTATTAGGCCAAAGTTTTGGGATTTTCTTACGTTAGTAATCATTAAAGACATATGCTGGCTTTATATGAAGCATTACATTAAAATTTGTATTTTTTATGATAAGTGGAAGCTTTCTATGAAACCTAATAAACAATAATTGAATAAGGGATGTTATGAAGAGAGTATTAATTACCGGCGGAGCAGGGTACTTGGGTTCGATTATGGTACCGTATTTTTTAGAGCAGGGTTATGCCGTTACGGTCTTAGACAACTTACAATATAGGCAAAATTCATTGATGAATGTGTGTATTAACCCCAACTTTAACTTTGTACGTGGGGATGCGCGTGATGAGCGGTTGATTAGTGAATTGCTTAAAGATCATGATATTATCATTCCCCTGGCAGCATTAGTTGGAGCCCCCCTTTGTAAGCAGGATCCTTGGACTACAGAAAGCTTAAATCGTGATGCAGTCATCATGGTTAATAAATTAAGATCGAAAGATCAGAAATTATTATTACCTATAACTAACTCTGGATATGGTATTGGTGAAAAAGGTAAGTTCTGTACGGAAGAGTCTCCCTTGAGACCAATCTCTTTATACGGAACGACAAAAGTTGAGGCGGAAGCATCCGTGCTTGAAAAAGGAAATGCTATAAGTTTTCGCTTGGCAACGGTGTTTGGTGCTGGCGCACGAATGAGAACCGACCTTTTAGTTAATGACTTTGTTTATCGTGCAGTAAATGACAAAGCGGTTATTCTGTTCGAGGCTGACTTTAAACGCAATTATATACATATACGTGACGTTGCAAGAGTTTTCTTACATGGAATAGAGAACTATGAATCGATGAAAGGACTCCCCTATAATGTGGGGCTATCTGATGCGAATCTTTCAAAGAGAGAGCTTTGCGAGAAGATCCAAAAATATGTCCCTGATTTTGTTTATTTAGAATCTGAAATCGGGCAGGATCCTGATAAACGTGATTACATTGTTAGTAATGAAAGAATAGAATCGACAGGGTGGAAGCCAGTTTATTCCTTGGATGATGGTATTGAGGAGCTATTAAAGGCTTATAGAATCATTAAAAATAATCAGTATGGCAATGTCTGATCCTGTAAAACCCTCAGTTCTCATTCTTGCAGGAGGTTTAGGGACACGCTTAAGGTCTGTCGTTTCTGATCGACCTAAAGTTATGGCTGATGTAGATGGTAAGCCTTTCCTAGAACATCTTTTAACTTATCTATACGGTTTTGGTTTCCGGCACTTTGTGATATCGACGGGCTACATGGCGGATTTAATTAAAGATTTAGGTGTGAGTTTAAAAGGTATTAGTATTGAGTATTGCCATGAAGGTAAGCCTATGGGAACAGGTGGAGCTATCCGCTTAGCTTTACCTTATTTTAAAAGTGAAACTGTTTTAGTTATGAATGGCGATTCTTTTTGTAGTCTTGACTATAATAAATTTCTTGAGTCTTACCATTTAAGAGGTAGGGTTGATTCTTTGGTTATTACTGAAGTTGAAGATGTATCGCGTTATGGTTTTGTTGAACTAAGCACATGTGATAGAGTGAAATCATTTGAGGAAAAGGGGCAGGGAAGTGGAGTTGGTTTTATCAATGCAGGGATTTATTTACTAAATAAAACGACAATCGAATCCTTGCCACAAGAGGTTAATATCTCTTTAGAGAAAGAGGTATTTCCTAATATGAGTAACTTACATGCCTTTAAAACCTCTGGGCCTTTTATAGATATTGGCACACCGGAATCATATGATAGAGCAGGTCAATTTTTTAATAATTTACGAGATTAGTTTGATATTATGTCTGTTTTTTTAGTTACAGGGGTAGCTGGGTTCATAGGGTCTTTTGTAGCAAAACGCCTTTTAGATCAAGGGCATCAAGTTGTTGGAGTTGATAACTTGAATGATTATTACTCTGTGGATCTTAAAAAGCACCGATTAGAAATGCTGGCGGACCATGATAATTTTGATTTTTTTAAGCTTGATATAGCTGATGACCAACAATTAGAGCTGGTTTTTCAATCATATAATTTTTCCAAAGTAATACATTTGGCAGCACAAGCAGGTGTTAGATATTCCATTGAGAACCCGAAGGTTTATACTGAATCTAATTTACTTGGTTTCGCTAATATTTTAGAGTGTTGTCGAAATTATAAAGTTGATCATTTACTTTTTGCTTCAAGCTCTTCCGTTTATGGAAATGATTGTAAAGTACCTTTTTCTACAAAGGCCAAGTTAGACAACCCTGTTTCATATTATGCTGCGACTAAAAAAGCTAATGAACTTATGGCGGCATCATACGTAAATTTATATAAACTAAAATGTACGGCGATGCGTTTTTTTACAGTTTATGGACCCATGGGGCGACCTGATATGGCTATGATGATTTTTGCTAATGCCATGAAAGAACATAAGAGTATAAAGGTGTTTAATAATGGTGATTTGAGTAGAGACTTTACTTACATCGATGATGTTGTCGAATGTGTAATTAAATTAATGAATAATGCCCCTGCAGGATATGAAGTATTTAATGTAGGGCGGGGTGCGCCAACAAAATTATTAGATTTTATTAATGAACTTGAACAATGCTTTGGGTATGAGGCTAAAAAAGAATTTTTAGATATGCAGGCTGGTGATGTCTATCGCACTTATGCAGACACATCGCATTTAGAAAAGATAATAAAATTTAAACCTCAAACTAGTTTGAATGATGGTGTTAGAAAGTTTTTTCAATGGTTTATGAGTTATTATCAATGAATAAAGATCTATATAGTTATTAAACTAAAATCAAAAGATTATGTAATCAATTGGAGGCTTTATGAGTTTCAAGTGTCGAGTGTGTGATTCTGTCAATATGGAACCCGTTATTGATTTGGGTATTCAACCTTGGTGTAATGATTTTTTGACTCCTGAACAAGTGGGCAAAGAACCTTCCTACCCTTTAAATGTGGTTTATTGCCATCAGTGTACAACGGCTCAGCTGGATTATACAGTCCCTAAAGAGGTCATGTTTGGCGACCACACATACCTTTCGGGAATCACCAAGTCATTGAGTGATCATTTCAAGAAAATGGCGATTGAAGCTAATGATCGTTTTTGTGAGAATAAAGATGAGAAATCAGTGCTTGATATCGGTTCAAATGATGGAACACAGTTACAACATTATAAAAAACTCGGTTTCGATATCCTCGGGGTCGAAAGCTCTGTGGGGACCGCCACGATTGCGAATGAGCGAGGTCTCAAGACGATAAATGCTTTTTATAATCTAGAGACAGCGAAAGAGATGGGTAAAAAATTTGATATCATCAATGCCTCTGGAGTTTTCTTTCACTTAGAAGAGTTACACTCAGTTGTTAAAGCAGTAAAATTTAATCTTAATGAGGACGGTGTGCTCATAGTACAATTTCTCTACATGAAATCAATTGTAGAGAATTGTGCCTTTGATCAAATCTATCATGAGCATCTTTTGTATTATAGCCTTAAAACTCTAAAAACTTTACTTAATCGCCATGGGCTCGATATTTTTGATGCTTATTTAGCGCCTATTCATGGAGGCTCAGTAATGGCTTTTGTGTCTCATACGGAATCAAATCGCCCAAAGACAGAGCGTTATCAAGCTATGGTTCAAGAAGAAGAAGAATGTGATTTTAATTCTATTAAAACGTATAAAGATTTTAATCGTCGCATTCAGGCGATGAAACAGGAAAACTTAGCTTTCTTAAGAAGTCGTAAAGCGGAAGGGAAGAAAATCTTTGGTCTTGGCGCCCCGGTAAAAGGTAATACAATGCTGAACTTTTTTGGTGTTAACACGGATTTACTTGATTGCCTAACTGAAAAAAATAAACTTCGAGATGGGCTTTATTCGCCGGGGATGCATATCCCCATTGTTATGGAAGATGAACACTTAGTTCACCCAGATGTTTATTATGTCTTAGCGTGGAACTTTAAGAAAGAAATCCTTAAAAATAATCAAAATCTTATTGATCAGGGGATCGAGTTTTTCTTTCCTGTTGATCCTGAGGAATTATAATGAAATACTTTATCACTGGAGCAACGGGGTATTTAGGACAGCATTTAGTCGCCGCCTTACGAACTAAGGGACATGAAATTACTGCAGTTGGTTCAAAAGATTGTGATTTAAGTCACGAGCAGAGACTCGATAAATTTTCAGAAACAACATATGATGAAATCATTCATTTAGCGGCATGGACACAGGCAGGTGATTTTTGCTTATATCACCCAGGAGAGCAATGGTTAATAAACCAGAGAATCAATACTAATATTTTGGCTTGGTGGCA
Source organism: Lentisphaera marina (assembly GCF_028745505.1). GTDB lineage: Bacteria > Verrucomicrobiota > Lentisphaeria > Lentisphaerales > Lentisphaeraceae > Lentisphaera > Lentisphaera marina. The sequence goes on from NZ_JAQZZL010000002.1 coordinate 303,796, forward strand.
AGGAGCACAACCACAAGCTCGTTTAACTTGTATGGGTACGAGTTGCGCTTATTCCCCTGACTTTCCTCTTGAAGAAAAATATTATATGGCTGGAGAGCCGATTGATAGTTTATATACTTATGCGATGACAAAGCGCATGCTCTACAGTGGACTTAAAGCCTTAAATAAACAATATGGCTTGAGGTATATGTGCTTTGTTCCTTCAACGTTATATGGGCCTGGATATCACACAGATGGTCGACAAATGCATTTTATTTTCGATTTAATTCGAAAAATCATTCGTGGAAAACTCTATGGCGAAACAGTGACGCTGTGGGGAGATGGCCATCAAAAACGCGAGTTAGTATATGTGGGAGACTACATTCGTGCGATGTGCCAATTGATGAATCAGTGTGACAATCAACTCATTAACATTGGAGCTGGTGCGGAGCATAGTATACGTGAGTTTGCATCATTAATTTGTGATAAGGTTGGTTACGATTTTGATGATATCCAATTTGATACAAGTAAATATGTTGGTGCAAAATCTAAGTTTCTGGATACAAGAAAATTAGATGAGACCATTCCAGATTTTCAAAGAACTTCATTACGAGATGGGCTAAATATGACCATTGATTGGTTCATTGATCATAAAGACACAATCTTTAATAATATGGCTGATTCATGATTATTTCACAAACCCCTTTACGTATCAGTTTTCTTGGTGGAGGAACTGATTATCCACCTTATTTCAAGCGTCATGGTGGCGCGACATTGTCAACTACTATTGATAAATATGTGTATGTGACGGTGAATACTTTAACGAGGTTTTTCGAACATAAGCTTGGTGTTCATTATGGTAATGTTGAAAAAGTTATTGATATTGATGACTTAGAACATCCTGCAGTTCGTGAATGTTTAAAATATCTAGGTATGGATCAAGGGTTAGAAATTCATATTATGAGTGACCTTCCTGCGCGTACAGGGCTAGGATCTTCATCTAGTTTCACCGTCGGTCTACTCAATGCACTTTATACGATGAAGCAAGATCCTCGCGACGCTGTGACTTTGGCGATGAAATCTATTCATGTTGAGCAGGAATTAATTGGTGAACGAGTCGGTAATCAGGATCAATGTGCAGCGGCATTTGGTGGGTTTAATAAAACTGTGTTTAATAAAGATGGAACTTGTGAAGTTCAAGTAGTCCAAATGACGGAGCAAAGAAAAGCTAAGTTGAACTCGCGTTTATTGATGTTTTATACGGGTATTCAGCGTTATGCAGATGATGTTTTAGATGAACAGATCAAACGAACTCAAGAAAAAGAAATGGATGATGTTTTACAAGAAATGATGACTTTAGTGGATAAAGGCTTAGGAATTCTTGAAGATGAAAATAGAAATCTTGATGAATTTGGGTCATTACTCCATCAAGGGTGGGTACTCAAAAAGCAATGTTCTTCAAAAATCACTAATCTTCTGATTGACGAGTATTATGACAAGGCTTGTCAGGCAGGTGCTCTAGGTGGTAAATTGCTCGGTGCCGGAGGAGGGGGTTTTTTACTCATGTATGTACCTGAAGGTAAAGAAGAAAGTGTGAAGCAAGCTTGCCAAGATTTGCAAATGGTATCCTTTAACTTTGAATCTCGTGGTTCGAATATAATATATGAAGATTAACAATATTATAATCGCAGAAAATAGTCTAGAAAATTTTTCAGGCCATTTTTTTGAGTATACTAATGCTTTATGGGAGTATTTACGTCGTTCTTCATGCGTAGAGGTTTTGGCCAATAAAAATGTAAGCGCAGAGATTCAAAATCAAGTGGGAGCTCGACCTCATTTTAGTGAGAGGTTCTGGTTCGATCCCACTCTACCCGATTCCATTCCTCGAAAGTTACGTCGCTTTTATAAGTATCATACACTTGCCAAACAAACAGCAATTGAACTCGAAGAATTAAGTCAACAAAATGAAGTTGATTCGGACACATTAATAATTTTTCCAACAGCAGTCCATAATACCGTAAAAGCTATCTGCCATTGGCTGATAGGAATTAAGTATGAAAAGCGTCCAAAGGTGGTAGTGGTTTTTCACTTTGCTCTTAAAGACGGGGACAAATTCAATCCTACGACTCGCTATTATAAAAAAGCTCTGAAGATGATTTCTCAATTCGGTCTCGACAAAAATGTGTATCTTTTTACGGATAGTTACTTCTTAAAAGCTGAATATGAATTGATCACTAATTTATCCCTAAGAGTTTTACCAATACCACATACGCATTGGTCTGAATCACCACGACGAGATCTTAATTCCCTGAATATTGTTTATTTGGGTAATGCTCGCTTAGAAAAAGGTTTTTGTTTATTATCTGATGCCATTAGTTATATACTAAAGAATAGCAAACAAAATATAGGCTTTGAAATTCAAGCAGGTAATTTCTCGGGGGGGGCAAATTGTCCGATTAGAAAAGAAGTGGATAAATTAGAGTCAATTTCCCAAGTAAGCATTCATGATAAGGCTCTTTCTAGTGAAGCTTATGAAGATCTTTTAGCGCGAGCGGATATCGTTCTCTTACCCTATGTTGGTAATCAATATAAAAGTGGCACGTCGGGTATTTGTTGCGAAGCGATTGCTTCTGCAAAGGCTATTGTTGTCCCTGCAAACACCTGGCTAGAAGCTCAGTTGCATGAATTCGGAGAAGGTGAATCATTCAATGAATATAGTGCAATAGGAATTGCACAAGCAACTTGTAAATTAATCGAGAACTATGAAGCACTTGAGAATAGGCTAGCTATAAAAGCTGAGGCCTATAGGAAGTACCATAGTGTTGAGAATTATTTTACGATCATGATGCAGGAAATTGACGAAACATGAAAAAAATAGCAGTAGTTTTACCTTCAATGCAGGGAGGAGGCTGTGAACGAGCCGTGTCCTTATTATTACCTGTGTTAGTGAAGCGTTTTCAAATAAGCTTGATCTTGCATGAAGCGAGAATTAATTATGAGATTCCTTCAGAGGTTGAAATCATAGATTTGAAAGGAGATATTTCTGCTGAGCATTCAATTTTATTTAAAATCAAACGCTTTTTTAATAGGATTTTTATTCTCAGGAAGGTTTTGAAAGAAAGATCTTTTGATCTCGTCTTTTCTTTTATAGACCTAAATAATGTGACCTCATATATAGCCTGGCGTTTAGCGGGATCTCAATGCAAATTCTGTTGTACAGAACAAACGCTTTGCAAAGAGTTTTTTGATAATAATCAAATGGCGAACAATAAGCAATACCTTATGAAGTTGTTAATTTCTTATGTGTATAAAAGAGCCAGCCGTGTAGTTCTTCTCTCGCATTCGATGGAAAGTTATTTGAGCAGTGAATTTAACATAAAGAGAGATTTTGATGTTATCTACAATGGTATTGATAAAGAAGTATTTAATAGAGTTGGCGAGACAGAACTAGGGCTTACTCTAGAAGAGATTTTCATGAAAGCCCCAATGCGATTTATCAATATTGGGCGCCTTGATGTTTGCCAAAAGAATCAAGAGTTTCTCATTAGACTTTTTCCAAAAATTAAAGAAACTTACCCTGAAGTCCAGCTATTCTTTCTTGGGGAAGGTGAAAATCGTCCCGTTTTGGAGGACTTAATAAGTGAGTTGAATCTGGATGAGACTGTCCATTTGCTGGGGTGGAAAAATGATTTAGCAGCTTATATGCGTCATGCTGATCTGCTTCTCCACTGTGCCTATTATGAAACCTTTGGGAATGTCCTCATAGAGACGATAGCCACGGGGACTCCAGTAGTGACGACAAATTGTAATGCTGTGATCCCTGAGATCCTTCAAAAGGGAGAGTATGGATATATCGTTGAATCTTACGATGAGCTTGAATATTTGAATGCAATAAATGCCGCCATGAAAAAGAAGGATGATGAGAACTACAGCCAAAAAATATCTGATTATGCGCGTACTAAATTTGCCATTGAGCATATCCAAGCCGAATATTTGAAGCTGTGTAATGAAGTGATATATCGTGAATGAAAATACAATCGACTGTCCTCTTTGTGGTTCGGAGGTCGAAACTGCGATTATAGTTTTAAACTCATTCCTTTCTACTGAAGGTGAGCATGAGCTTAAGTCTTGTAAGAGCTGTGGATTTGCCTTTCGTGTTCAATTGCCTAATCAATCGAGTAAAGATGTGGATATGAATAAGTTGGGTTTAGTTTACGGAGATTACACGGCAGGGACAGATACGATAAATGAGCGCATGATGAAGCGGGTAAAAAATATAGCCAAATTATATGGGCCTGAACCACGCTTGTTAGATGTGGGGTGTGGTTCAGGACAACTTATTCAATTTGCCAATGATAATGGCTGGCAGGCCTGCGGGACGGAATTGAATGGTCAATCGACGGATGAACGAATTTTCCCTGTCGATATTTGCACTGCAGATTTACCTGGTCATAGCCGCGCCAGCTTTGATTTGGTTCATTGTCATCATGTGCTTGAGCATGTATCGGACCCAAAAGCTTTTTTAATCGCCCTCGCTTCTTATGTAAAGCCCGGTGGGTATCTATGTGTTGAAGTTCCCAATGAATTGGAGTCATTGGCTTCACAAATTAAGCGTTTACTAGGAAAGAAATATAATGGTGCCACAGCTTATTTTGAGCATTTAAATTTTTTCTCTCCCACAACATTTCAATATTTAATGGGGGCTCTCCCAGGCTTTGATACTACTTATTTAAGAACTCCATTTATTGGCTACGGTTATTCCTTTGCGCATGCTTTCTTTGATCGTTTTCAGGTTTTGATAAGTAAAGGTGCAGTTATTGAATTTTTAACCCAGAAAGAGTTTGAATTGGATGGTGAAAAATGACACGCTTATGCCCTTTATGTGAATGTTCCACCTATCAAGATTTTAAGGTTTTGGATCATCGTGTAATAGTAAAATGCCAGGCCTGCGAATTTGTCTATACCAATTCATACTCTAGTAAGGCATTAAAAGAACATTATAAAAAACGATATTACAGCTCTAGTACAGACCCGCGAATTGAACAATGGATTAATGATAAAGAACGCACATTTAAAGGCTTAGTAATTTCCGTTGTGAAAGCCTTTGCGAAAGACATTACATCTCTCCTTGATATAGGCTGTGGAACAGGTGGGTTTTTGATGTCTTTTAGTAAGCAGTCACCTAAAACTCAGCTTTTTGCTCTTGAGCAATCTAACGATGCGATTGAATCTCTTAAAAGGAGAATGCCATCACTTATTTTTAAGGGAGCACATTCGAATGATTTAAAAGGAGATGATCAATTATACGATGTAATTACCTTACTTCAGTGCTTAGAACACGTAGAGAATCCACAAAGTTTATGTGATGATATATACAACTCACTAAAACCTAATGGAATGTTATTTGTTACTGTTCCAAATAGGAAGTCTTATAAAGTTTTTTTAGAAGGTTTAGAGAAAGAAGATATGTGTTATGGTGATGAAACACATTTACAATTTTTCACTAAAAAGCATATAAGGCAGGTTTTACAAAATTCAGGTTTTAGTAAAATAGTTTGCCTTAGAGATTTTGGTAGGTCCGAGAGTCGGGGAATAATGTCTTTAATCCAGTTTGTATTTAGATTATTAGGTATTTCCACAGAGTTAAGGTTTGTTGCGTTTAAATGAAAATCTTTTATTTAATTACAGAGCTCTATGAGGGAGGGGCTGAAAATTCCCTCTTTCAGACCGCTTGTGAACTCAAAAAGTGCGGCCATGAGCTTCAGGTGGCCTGCCTCTTTGGCGGCGATGGCGCGGTGGCGGAGAAATTGCGCCAGGCGCAAATACCAGTTTATTGCCTCGAGGTGAACTCACTAACGAGTCTGGTAAAAATGTTTGGCTTGAAGAAATTGATTCGTCAGTTTCAGCCTGATCTGGTCCACTCCTGGCTCTTTCACGCGAATTTTATTTCGCGTCTCATGGTGCCGGCAAAAATCCCCCTCTGTTGCGGGATCCGTGTACTCGAGCCGCGCGAGTCGCATAAAGTGCTCGATCGCCGCCTGCAGCAGCGCATCAATCGTGTTTTCTGTGTCTCGCCTGCGATTCGCAATTTCGCCGTGCAGGAACTTCTCTTCGATCCCCAAAAATGCTTTTATATCGGCAATGGAATAAGTTTGGTGGATTACGATCAAGCTCGTTCAGCTCAGAGGTTTTCAGACAACCTACTGCGCGGTATTTGCATCGCCCGAAAAGTAGAGCAAAAAGGACTCGATATCTTACTCGAGGCCCTCGGGCAGCTGCCTCACTCATTAAAATGGCATTGGACTTTTATCGGTGATAATCCCGATCCTGAGCACGAAGCGCAGTTAAAAGAGTTAATTGCGAAATACTCTTTAGAGGGAAAAGTCACCTGGTTGCCGGGCTTACAACGAAATGAAGTTACTCAGCACTTGGCTAAGGCAGATGTGATGGCGCTGCCATCTCGCTGGGAAGGACAGGCGAATGTCGTTTTGGAGTGCATGGCGGCCGGGGTACCGGTGTTGGCCTCAGAGAATTCGGGTTATGAGGAAAGCGACCCGTTCATGCTGGTCAGGCCGAATTTTGCAGAGAATTGGAGGCAGGCGCTGATTTCGATAATTGAGAATAAAAACTCACTTGGCGATCTGCAGAAGAAAGCAAATTTCTGGGTCAAGCAACGCTCCTGGCAGGGGATAGCCGATGCCTACCTCAAGCATTATGAGGACTTAGTTTAGTTATGTGCGGAATTGCCGGCATGTACTCTGCCTCAGGTGTAGACCCGCAACAGCTGGAGGCGATGGCCGAGGCTATACTTCACCGCGGTCCTGATGGACGCGGCTTTCATCATGAAGCCCCCGTCGGTCTGGTTCACACCCGTTTATCGATCATCGATTTAGAGGGCGGTGCCCAGCCTATCTATAATGAAGACCGTAGTTTGGCATTGGTATGCAATGGAGAGATCTATGATTTCGAGCGTATACGTCAGGAACTCCAGCAAGGCGGTCACAGTTTCTCAACTTCGAGTGATTCAGAAGTGATTCTCCATCTATATGAAGAAAAAGGTGCTGAATGTGTAAAGGAGCTCAATGGAATGTTTGCATTCGCAATTGTTCACCTTGACTCGGGAGAGATTTTTATGGCACGAGATCGCATGGGCCAAAAACCTTTATTTTACGCTCGAGCAGGTAATAAATTCGCCTTTGCGTCCGGACCGCGCGCATTGAAATGCTTGTCCTGGGTTGATGATTCACTTGATGACACCAGCCTAAGTCATTTTCTTGAGTTTGCCTATGTACCCCAACCCGATTCCATCTATAAGGGAATAAAAAAACTCCCCGCTGGTCAGTGGATGCGCTGGGCTAAGGAAGAATTATGCTTTGGTACATATTGGGATTACACACTGAATGAGACCTATTCAGGTTCTTATGAGGAAGCCTGTGATGAGATGAGACAACTTTTTAGCCGTTCAGTAGAGCGCCGTTTAGTGGCCGATGTACCACTGGGGGTATTTTTGTCCGGTGGGGTAGATTCAAGTTTGGTCGCGGCTGCGGCAGCACATGAGGGACGTAAAATTAAAACTTTTTCAATTGGGTTCCCTGAAAAGAAATTTGATGAACGGGATTATGCCTTAAAAGTTTCAAAACACCTCAATACCGATCACCATTTTCTTGAAGTTAAAGCAGATAGCTTTGATCAATTTGCAAAAATTGTTCGAGAATTCGAAGAACCCTTTGCTGATGTCTCTATGATTCCTACATATTTACTTTGTGCTTTCGCTCGTGAACAGGTGACCGTATGTTTGAGTGGAGATGGGGCCGATGAACTCTTTGGTGGTTATCAAACCTATCAGCGCATGCATAGTTTGCGGCGCTTAAATGCGTTGCCTCCAGGGTTGAGGAAGTTTGGGGCGAGTCTCTTGAAGAAGTTTTTACCACCAAGACTTGAAGAGCGCACCGTCAGTGGAAAGCTACATCGCCTTTGTGACTTAGCTCCTTATTCTGGTTTGGGTCAGTATCGTAGATTAATTTCTCGTTGCTCGCCAGATCTTAAAAACGACCTGCTAAAAGCCCCCGTGGGATCAGTGATTGATTCGTCGGAGGCTGTTCTGAGTCGCTATTTTCGCGGCGATGGCTTATTGGCACATAGGCTCATGGAACTGGATTGCAAGACATATATGGCCGACGATATCCTCGTCAAAGTCGATCGCGCTTCTATGGCAAATTCACTGGAAGTTCGCAGTCCCTTTTTAGACCCGGAAATACTTGAATTTTCACGGGCGATCCCCTTTCATTTCAAGCAAGGGGGCGGTGTACGTAAACGCATCCTTTGTGATACCTTCGTAGATTGGCTTCCACGCGATATCTTTTATCGCACCAAAATGGGGTTCGGCATGCCGGTTGCCCGTTGGTTACGTTCTGAGTGGCGGGAGCCTATGCATGAGGTGCTACTAAACAGTCCATTTATCAAAGAGTACTTTAATATTTCAAGCGTTGAGAGGCTTATGGATGAACATTGTGAAAGTCGTGCTGATCATAGTTCATTGTTATTTTCTTTATTAGTCTTGTCACTGTGGTCAGTGGAAAGGTAATTATTTGTTTTAGTAACTAGAGGATAAATGAGGCAAAAAAGATTTATAATGAGAAAGGGGGTAAGAATTAAAGTGTATCGCAGTGTAGCTATACCAATCATAGATATAATTATACTGTGACCAATACAGCAGGATGAAAAAAAGCCGGCAAGGAGAAAGTAATTGTTCTTTTTACCGGTTTTTTTTAGGATTTGAAAAAAAGCTAATAGCGGAGCAATTAAAACTGAAATGAGTAAAACTAATAGTGACCAACGCAAGAAAGATAATGGAAAAGTTCGCCGTTTTTTTACTAAAGTATCATTCCAGCGATATTGATCAATAAAATCGGGCTTTTTCCAATTTTTACTTTGTTCCCAAAAAGAGTTTGATTCATTAATGGAAAAGACTTCAAAACCTGTCCACAGGTGAAAGAAATGTAAAGCTGTTATTTTACAATATGCCATTTTATGGTTTCTTATAAGTTCTTTGCCAACTTTGAAGCGTTGTTCATCATTGAGTTTATGGTTGATTTGGTGTTGGTACATTACTTCAGTCCGAGTTCGAGCAAGGTGGCGAATGTTAAATCCATCTAAAGCGTTAATTTTATTATTTAATTCGATTATTACAGGAGCTTTGTCTTTAAGTGTTGGAGGCAGTGTCACAATATCACTCTCTTGCATTAAAGTTAAGCCGCGTCCAAATAGGTGGGCAGGCAGGAGACTTAGTTTTTTATGGTGATAGGACTTATAAATTATCGAGCTCGTGAATAATATCAGAAGAACTGGTACAGTTAGTGCTAATACTTTTTCATAAGATAAGAGCTTGATCTTTGGTTGATATAGTAAAACTAAAATAATTATGCTAATTATGTAAAAATACCCTGCAGGACGAACGCTTATAGATAATGCTACACAAGAGGATATTAGTGCTAAATATGGCCAAGCATAGCCACGCCGAACATATTTCATCGATCCACTAATGATAATAATAGATAAAGTGATGTATAAACTCTCCGTTAAGATTTTAATATTCATCAAATACATAATGGGATTGAGTATGAAACATGTCCAAATAAGCCAAGACCACTTTAAGCTTTTTGTCCATTGGAATACTTCATGGCTCAAATAGAGGGAGGCGAATGTACTTAAAAGGATTTGTACAGCCGCATAGAATTTATAGTTTTCACTGAATAATTGCAGGAAGTTCAGAAATATGGGGTAGCCGCTCGAGCGTATCGCATGAAAATTAAGATATCCCGGAGTGTCAGGTTCAAAGCATATGTTAGTGCCAGGAATTAAGTAAATATAAATAATATTGAGAAATAAACTGCTGTATATCATGGGTTTAAAGCTTAGTTTATCTTTCATTTTCCTTCCTTAAAAACAAGATATTTAGCTCCTAGAAAGTTCCAGATTAAGGCCGAGGCTGATGCAATGGCGAGTGCAAAAAATGGAAGTAATTCCTTGTAGATAAAGAATGAATATATAGCCAAATTGATGACAAAACCAGTGCTCTGTACAGAGAGATAAGCACAGGCTTCATTTCGGGTATTTTTTTTCTTTTTAAAGACGTATAAGCGGTTCAAACTCCATGTACCTAAGACAGCAATAAAAAAAGAAAGTAGTCTAGCATAATATGGGCCTAGAAACTTAAGGAAAATTTGTAGGATAGTTGCATCAATCAAAAAACCAATAGCACCAACAATAATGAATTTGCTAAATTGTCGTATGATCATTCTATGTGGATATTTAAAGCTTTATGCTCAAGGTATTTTAATCGTTTATTTTCTCCAGCAGCTTCTTTAACAGCATCGAGAATTAAGCCACAGACCAAGAAAATGAAGGATATGATCATCAAGCCACTTGCAAGAACGGCAGTAGGGAGTCTTGGGACCAAGCCTGTTTGTAGAAAATCTATGATAATTGGTATACCTAAAATGATTGAAACTATACTTAAAAGTAGACTAAAACTTCCATAAAAAAATAATGGACGATGAATTCGAGTAAATTGAATGATTTTCAAGAGGATTTTACATGCATCTGTGTAAGTATTTAGCTTAGAATGCGATCCTTCGGGTCTTGCACCATATTTAGTTTCAATTTCTTGAGTTGGTAGACGTAATTGAAGTGAGTGGACGGACAGCTCAGTTTCAATTTCAAATTCTTTAGAAATAGCAGGGAAAGTTTTGACAAAGCGGCGTGACATGACTCGGTAACCTGAAAATATGTCTTTGAAACCATTACCAAAAATATTTCTGACAATACTGTTAAATAATTTGTTGCCAAATTGGTGTCCTATTCGGTATGCTGACTGTCCTTGGCTCATACGTATACCAACAACCATGTCAAGTTGATCCTTAAGTAAGTGGTCGATCATTTTATTTACAGCAGAGCTTTCATAAGTCCCGTCACCGTCAGCCATGACGTATATGTCGCTTTCAATTTCAGCAAAGGCGCGACGGACAGCATTACCTTTTCCCTTATTTTTTTCAAAAATAACTTGAGCCCCTGCGTGATGCGATAATTCGGCGGTCTTATCACTAGAGTTATTGTCTATAACATAAATTGTTGCATGTGGAAGCTGTTTTTGAAAGTCCTGTATAACTTGAACAATAGCGACTTCTTCATTGTAACATGGAAGGATGATAGCAGTCTTCATGAAAGATTTTACCTAGCAGAGATTAATGATCGACATAAGAATATGCTATTATAGAAGCCTTATTGTTGCTCTGCTAGTATGATAAGGTATATAAATACAAGATCTAGATAGATATAAGATATTTTCATGTAAAACACCTAGGAATACAGGATGCTTAATAGTCCCCTTTCTAATAATTGATCAATATCGCAATACGCAATTTAGTACTACAGTAGGAGGAGTTTATTTTCTGAAAAAAATGTTACTTTGATAAAGGACTTTGTATATCATATGAAATATTAGTTACAGCTATTATACAACAATTCATGCTGTGCAAACTTATGGGCTAGCTTCACCAGATTCAACATGACCATCTGGGTAGAGCTTGTTAACTTCTTTACCAAATTTATGAACATCAGCATCTTCGATTAAGATTGTGTTGTCATCTGTTAAAATATCTCCCCATTGCCAATTGTTTCCAGTAGTTATATTATGGAAACTATCAGAGTCGTTGCCTTCTTTACTTGCTGGGCAAGATAAAAATTGATTCTCAAACCCGATGGTGGTGGTCCATAAGTGACTTGAATTAATTTCTGTTTTGGCGTTAACAAAAGGCATAACGTCATCAGGGCTATCAGAAAAATAGATGCGGAAAGAATTGCCTAGATTCCTGATGTTACTCTTACAGTTTGTTTGTTTAGCTTTATCACGAGCTTTTGCCAAATTAGGTAAAATCATGGAGGCTAGGATGCCAATAATAGCAACGACTACAAGGAGTTCTATAAGTGTAAATTTTATATTTTTCATAGGTTGATTTTACTAAAGATGTAGGCCATTGTCAATGGTCTCCTCATCTTATTAATTAAAAATTAATAAACCCTATTGATTTAGTATTGAAGGCTGCTTTACGCATTGATCACCGCTTTCATAAGTGATAATTTATGGGTTTAGTCTCAATAAAGCTTTCTGAGATGTCAGATTGGAACCACTTATTTCCGCTGATTACCCCTGAATTTCAATAAGTAGTGCTCAGAGGAAGAGGTTAGTCCGAAGATAAAAAAAGCCTGCCTCCGAAGAGACAAGCTTTTTAAAACTTAAGTTCTAAATTAGTTTAGAATTAGAGTTCGCCAGCAAGTTGACCGATGCGATCAGTAGCAGCTTCCACGTGGCCATCACCAGCAAGTACATTTGCTTTACCGCCAGATTTATGGTAATCTGAAGTGCCGTTCGCAGATGCGTCTGTTGCAATACGAGTTTGAGGGTCTTCTACAGCGGCAAAAGTGTTCGCGCTAACATCTGTGCAGATGGAATAGATTTTAGCTGTTGCAGCTTGGGCTGTATTACGCTTAGCGTTACAAGATAGAGCACCATATTCAAGCTCCCAAAGTAAGCCTGGTGAGCCAGCAGTTGCGCTCTCTTGGAAATATGTGGTGAAAGTTGGAATGTTGGTTTCTGAACCATCTGAGAAGTACATGATCATAGCTGTACCAATTTGCTTGAGGTTGTTAGTACAAGTTTTTTGCTGTGCTTTATCACGTGCAGTACCAAGAGCTGGAAGGATCATGGCTGCAAGAATACCGATGATGGCAACAACAACGAGGAGTTCGATAAGAGTGAATTTTTTCATTTTGTTTTTTCCTTTTTATGTTTTGGATTATTTAGGACATTTCCATTCTAGGAAAAAAAAAGGCTCAGCGCAAGGGGCTAAATATCTTTTTTTTAAAAAAAGTTAAGTTTTCTTTGTTTTAAGGGTGAAAAGGGGGCAGAAGTTGGGATAATTTTGAATGAGAAGAGGTGAACCAGGGATCGAGCAGGCAGGAGGTTGGGGATGATTTTGAATTTTGAATGAGAAAAGAAGAGAAGGGGGGAACCACGGATCGAGCAGATAGGACAGATATGGGAGAAATAATTTTTAATTTTGAATTATAAAGAAAAGTATTAAGACACTGAGTAGACGGGAAGGCATAGAGTGAAGTTTAAAGATCGCTACGCTGCAAGATCGTTCGCAGGCTCCCTGCAGATCACTCACTAGGTGAGCTGCAGAACAAGAAAAGCTACGTGGCGGGAAATCGAGGAGAGCAGAAGGGATGATTGTGAATTGTGAATTGTGAATGGGGCAAGGTACTAGGGACGAAAATAAATGATCTGTTTTATCTGTGGTAGTCATTTTTTTAAAGATAAAATAGTTATCCACGGATTAGCACTAATTAACTGAGAGGGAGATGGTGGAGGAAGGCGTCAACTCAGGCTCCCGGCCGTTAACTCAGGTCGCAGACCGTTAACTTAGCGAAGCGTCCTGTTAGGCCCTCGGCCGTCAACTCAGCACCGCGCCAACTCAGCGAAGCGTCAACTCAGGTCGTAGACCGTCACCTTATTACTTAAGCGAATCTAAATAAAATTTTTGCCAGTGGGGGTCCTTGGGTAGTTTGAAGCCGTTAATTAAGGTCTGGAGTGTCTGTTTTATTTCGTGATCATTGTTATTTTCACATGCTTGGAGATAATGATTCAAGAGGATAGAGGTCTTTGTGTGGTATTGATCTCTGTAGTGCTGTTTTTCGCGTAAGCGCTCTAAGGCCAAAGTTTTATATTTTTGTTCAGATTCTGGGAAATATTTTTGTGATAGGGAAATGATTGTGGGGTAACGCTTCAGGTCCCAAGAGCGATTTAGGCAACTACTTTCATAACTTATATAAGCTTGTTTGAGTACGTGCTTACGGCTAGCTTCATCATTTTGTTGATAAGCGAGTTTCTCGAATAATTTACCTTGCTCATGGAGTGTCATGTTGTAATAGGGGTAGGAATTAACTATGGGCTCTAATTTATTCCATGCCTCGTGGAGTTTACCCAGATGGATCTCTAAGCGTGCACAGTGATAGGCGTAAGATATTTCCTGGGGATCTAACTCATGAGCTTTTTGTAAGTGGTATAATGCTTGTTGAAGTTTTTCGGGTTCGGCAGTATGTGAATGATCATCTGCTTTTTTGAAATGCCAGGAGGCGAGTGTTTTTTGACTGAGAGGGAAAAGGAAGCCAGTCAGTAATGCAAAAGCTAAAAGGAACTGCCACTTTTTTATCGATCTACTTGATGTTTGTTTTATGGCAATGAACTCTTTGATACTTTGAGCAAGGAATATGAAAAATAGGAGTAGTGATGCTCCATGATGCAGGGTTTTATCTAGGAGACCTAGAGTGAATAAGATTAGGCATAGACCTAAAGGGAGTGAGAATCGCTTTTCTTTAAGCGAAGTGAACAAGATTAATATCAAGAGAGCTAGAAATAGAAGTGTTAATGGAATGCCTCCCTGACTTGCCATATGAAAAATTTCATTGTGGGGGTGCTCATAAATAGGAGCACTATCGAGGCGGATGTTCAGCTCATCGCTGGGGTAATTCGAAAACTTTGTAATGAACTGTCCTGGGCCATGACCCAGAATAGGAGCATCGCTGATCATCTTAGCTGTGTCTTTAAGTAGGGGTAGGCGGATGTCTTTGAGGCTGAGGCGCTGAAGTTTATCCTGAAAAGTAAAAAACAGAGCGAAGAATGATAAAAGGGATAAAAAGCAAAGTTGAAGACGCTGTTTTGGAAAGCGACACAGTAGGAAGTAAAAGATAAAAAATGCAAAGGCAGGGATAAGTGCGCGGGTTTGGGTTTTGTAAAGAATTAAAATACAAATGCTAAGTATGAAGATTATAGTAAGACTGAGGATGAGTTTTCTATTTTTCGAGTCTGCTTTTTTAAGCAGGGCAATAGTGTAAGCGCTTAAGTAAATAGAAGAGCTGGCAATAACGGCACTAAGCCAATTTTGGTTACCGTGAATCCCTACTTTCTGATTAAAGAAAAAGCAGGTGAAGGTATTAATGATTACTAAAAAGCAAAGTGGAATCCACAAAGGGAATCTTGGTGATTGCTTAAAAGCAGAACAAAGTGCTATGGGACAAATGAAATAGGAGAAAAGATGCAAGGATGGCAGGAGTTGGGAGCCATTAAGATAGGAGGAAAGGCAAATTAGTAAGAAGGAGCTTACTAAGAAAATCTGTATTTTTTTATTCTTTGGTGGGTACAAGACTAAGTATGAGAGGCTCAATAAGGCACATGCAGATGAGGTGAAAAACTCAAAAGAATGAACTTTATCGCCCATTTCTGAACCATAAGGTGAAATTAAGGCTAAGGGGAATTGAAGAAATAAAAGTCCAGAAATAGAGACAAGTAAAGTGAGGGTGATTTTATGTGGGACTTGTGATTCAGTCTTAATCATTCTTATCTACTTCAATAATGGCACAATCGGTAGAAACTTTTGTCACCTTTTGTTGAGTTGTCGCTTTTAAGAAAGTTTCCAAGCTATCAAGTTTTTTAGTGTCCTTACCATATAGACTAATTTTTGCCGACTTTTCTATATCTGTGAATTTTGGAAGTTTAGCAGAGGAATTCCCATACTCTTTTTGATAAAGTCGATACATTAGCATAGCTCTATTTCGTAAGCCCATGGACATTTCATGATTGAGAGCCTCTGCAGATTTATAACTTTTAACTAATAGCGATTCTATAAGTGCACGTGTTTCCTTAAAGGTGCTCGATTTTAAAGTTTTAAGCATAGAACCCAAGATGAATTCTTCGAAAGTTAAATCTGGCTGTCCACTAAAACTTTTATAAATTGAAAATAATTCACGTGAGGCCTGTGCCTGGTTCATATTATAGCAGATGCCTATGGCACGTGTGATAAAAGTATCATGAGATTTACGTGTTTTGCGGTCAGGTTTTGATATTAGTAGCTTGTCATAGTAATGGTGGATAGTGGGTAGGGCTTGGATATTTGTCGTACGAATAAATGAATCATTTTCTTGATTGTAGATAATTTTTCCTTCGTAAAAATTATCAATCATTAATCCAACCGACATACTTGTGTAGTTGATATTTCCTGTTATGTAATCTTGAAAAATATCTTCAGATCCCCAGTACAGAGCTGTGGCAATATGAGAGCGCCAATCAAAGGGACCAAGTTCTTCATCAATTTCAATCATGCGTAAAATATCAAATTTAAGGTCCTGCTCAATTTTATTTCTTTTATAATAGTAATACAAATTAGTAACAGCTGAAGTGACTGTGGGCATCTGTTCTTCAGCAGGTGCTTTGCCTCCAAAAAGGTAGCCAACATAATTGATATTTAGTTGTGGCGGATTTTCTTTAAAATCGTAAAGGTTTATACCATTAGTTTTTGCGACTTCAGCAAGTTGGTCGAGGTAGGGGCGCGTTTTTAATTCGGCTAATGAGCTAGCAGCTTTACGTAAACGTTGTAATTCAGAATAATCACCATCATCAAAATAATTTAGCATTAATTTTGTCCATTCATTTTTCATGAATAATGAATTTTGATCAGATTGTTGAATTTTATGACTGATGGTGCGCATGATTTCGTGACGAATTTCAGCATTATCTGGATTGTACTTTAAGCCATCATCACGCATGAGTTCTATACCTCGTAAAATCCATTGCCAACGTTCCTCGGGACGAGTGTAGGAGGCTGCGACATTGAAAGATAGGGTGAAACCCTGGAAAGTCCAAATGGAAGGGTAGCGCGGCTGTATAGCGGTTATCATACGGGAAAGTTGATATGATTCCATATATTCTTTTTTATCTTCTTTTTCCATGGCGCGCCATAAGAGGCCAGAGCTTATGACTCCTTTGAGAGGCCCTAGAGCTATACTTGTAAGAGCAAGAGTGGGGGGGAGGTCCTCATTGAGGATGACCATTTCTTGTTCATTTTGTTTCCTTTCCAAGTAAGTTTGATTGAAAAAAAGTCCAAAAAGAAAGATGAGTGAGAAAAATTTCTTCATTTAAACCTCTAAAATGGAAAGTTCTTTTTTATTAAAGAGGTAGATGCCTAAGATACTGACAATAATACCGTATATGATTGTAGCAGGTAACCAATTGCCCCACAGAGTTTCGTTCTCAATAAGGCGATGGTATGCGAGGTTTTCAATTACTGGTGGAGCTTGAAGACCTTTAGCGAGCCATAATAAAATTTCAATCGTTTTGGAGGCAATGATGGTGCTCATGGGAGGTTCATATATAAATAGCATGTCCTTAGCAATATTTTCAAAAAACATATGTGAAAGTGAAATGAGGAAAAGAGCAAAGCTTGTAAAAGTTGCAGTCGCAAAAGTTAGGGCGGTACCACAAGTCATGCCCAAAAGAATAAATACCGAGAGGTGAAGGTTATGAGAAAGAAAGGCTTTATATAAATTATTTTTATAGTTTGAACTTGAGTAAAAACAATGAATACCATTGCTTCGCTGTATTTTCACAGTGCCATTATGTAGGTTAGTAATTTTGATAAAGAACTGCCCATTGGGCGGTATGGCCGAACTGGGGATTTCGAGGTAGGTTTTCCTTGCTTGAGAACTTTCATCCTTGAGTGAAAAGTTTGCGGGAGCATTTACTTCGGGAAGGATGTCAATTTGAAAATTAGCTTTTTTACCGCTAAAAAAGGGACGGAAATAGAAAGTGAAAAATTCTATGTTTGGGCGCATACCAAAGTTGAATTCATAGATTTTAAATTTTTGGCTAGAAATATTTTGAGCCTCATTGATGACTTTTAGGTGAATGGCATTCCATATTTCGGGAGGCATGCCCGCTTGCAGTTTGCCGCCCCGCTCCTTAACTGCTTTTATAATAAGATCGTAATCACTGAGGAATTCAGGTTTAACTTCTTTTATTGGAGTTTGGGCTTGTTCGTAGAGGGTATTCTTTTCTTCAATTGAGAAATCTTTTTGGTAGAAATAAGAAGCACCGATAATACTTAGGTACAAAATCGAAAGTAGGGAGAAGGCAATGAGAAAAAGGGCAAGGGCTTGGCCTAGCCAGATGTTAAGTCGACTCAAGGGGAGTGAGCAGAGTTGATGGATATTTCGCGAATCGATTTGTCGACGTATGGTGAAGCAGGTTAAGGCAATGACGGCAATACTCAGGAAGGTGTAAGTGATACTGAATGAGTAGAGAACACGTACCTTGAGTTCATCAATTAAAACACCATTGTGTTTTGTTGAAAAAAAAGCAAAGAGGCTAATGGCGATGATCAGGGCAGCTAGTCCTTTGATACTGCCATTTCTCAATAACAAACGCAAACAGAGTTTACAAACTGTTAAAGTTTTTTTCATGCGCGATGAATATACTTATTTATTTTTTTCATTTTGATGGAGATTTGCTCGTTTTCGCTGAGGTTTAACTTAGGGACGGGAGGGAGTTTAGTCTGAGCGGAAGTGTTTTTTATTTGTTTTTTGGGCTCAGACAATTTTGAATTTTGAATGTTTAATTCTGAATGGCTTTTAGTCGCCCCTGCACTTGAACCTGAGTTGGCAGTTGGCAGTTGGCAGTTGGCAGGTTTTTTGGTCTTGTCTTTGGCTGGGAGCGCAGGCGTCCCGCCTGTATTTTCTTGAGTTGTCTTGTGATCCGAATGGAATTCGGTGCTCCCAGGCTTTTCTAATTTTGAATTTTTAATGTTTAATTCTGAATTATTAGCTAGATCAATTTTTTCTACATTTTCTTGTGGGATTTGTGATTCAGCTTTTTGTTCTTTTGAATCAGTCTGTGTTTCATTTAAAATTGAAAATTCATCATTATCAATTGCTTCACCTGACTCCTGACTTCTGACTCCTGACCCCTGTGTTTCCTCTTCATCCCTTAGGTACTCTGCTACACCTGAGCCTGCGGCTGCACCTGAAGTTGAATCACCTTTAGCAGTAGACGTACGGACGAGGTTAAGGAAATAATCTTCGAGGCTTTGATTGGGTGATGTGATATTGATGCTGGCACTCGGCAGTTCTGACTTTAATGAAGCCAAAGTTTTTTGAAGAGTTGCTTTACTTACATTGGGGAATTCAAGACGAGTTTTATCTTGATCCTGGAGGAGCTGATTTGCTTTACCACTGGATTGAACGGTACCACCAAAAATCATTAGTAGATCATCGGCGACGTCTTCGACATCTGCGAGCAGGTGGCTTGTAAGTAAAACAGTTTTGCCACGCTGGCCAAGAGTGAGGATGAGGTCTTTGACTTCACGGCAGCCTACGGGGTCGAGGCCCGCGGTGGGTTCATCGAGAATGAGGAGTTCGGGATCGTTGAGAAGGGCTTGCGCTAAGCCCATGCGTCTAGTCATGCCATGAGAGAATTGTCCAACTTGACGATGGATGGCATTTTTTAAGCCTACCATCTCGAGAAGTTGTTCTGTGCGAGTTTTAATTTGCTTTTTGTCGAGTCCTAAGATCTCACCAAAATAATGCAAGGTTTCAGTAGCAGTCAAATTTTTGTAAAGGTAGGAGCGCTCAGGTAAGTAGCCCATTTTTTGTTTAATACTGACATCGCGTGGGTCTTTGCCTAAAACTTGGATACGGCCTGCTGTGGGGTAGAGATGGCCAAGGATGATTTTTAGAAGGGTTGATTTGCCGGCACCATTAGGGCCGAGTAAGCCAAAGATACTTCCCTTTGGAACAGTGATATCAATATTTTGAATGGCTTTAACTTTGGGGCGCCCCCAAAAATCTTTAAAAGTCTTTTGTAAGCCTGCACCCTTGATTAGAAAATCTTCATTACTCATGGCTATCTCCAGATAAATTTTCACCTTGGCGTACGAGACGTGCTGAATTCATAACCACAGCAAGTGAGCCAACAACCTGAAATGCTGCCGCAATAACGGGTTGCAACATACCCATGGCGGCGAGGATCATGCCTCCCAAAATAATAAAAATACCGAGGGCAAGGTTTTGTAAAACGACTGAGCGCATGGCGCGAGAAAGTTGTGTAAGGAACGGCAAGCGGTTGAGGTTATTATTCATCAAAGCAATAGAGGCGGACTCCACGGCAATGTCACTACCAGCGGCACCCATGGCAATACCTATGTCGGCAGTTGCGAGGGCAGGGCCATCATTAACACCATCACCCACGAAAACGACATGGTAGCCTTTTTCCTTAAGGGCTGTTAAATGTTTAACTTTGTCTTCTGGGGAACATCCACCATTGCGCCCATTGAGGGCAAGTTTCGATCCTACGTGATCAACTACTGATTGACGATCACCTGAAACAATACCTAGGTAGCGAATGCCGCGATTTCTGAGATCCTCTAAAGTGTCGGCTGAATCAGGGCGTAAAGAGTCTGAGAGACCGAGCCATCCAGTGGGAATACCATCAATACTGATATAAAGCAAACTCATGCTTAGGGCAATATCATCCAGGGCAGCATCGAAGTATTCGGTGTTGATATTATTATCTTCCATCCATTTTAGATTACCGGCAAGAATAGTGTGACCATCCCATTCGGCACGCATACCGCGGCCGGGTTCTTCGTGGAGGTGATCGGGGTGAACTTCTTCAAAACCTGCGTCTTCCGCAAAACGTCTAACCGCACGTGCAACGGGGTGTGAGCTTGCGGACTCCGCAATAGCGGCGGCTTTTATGAGTGAGATTTCATCGCCTTCTTGAAGGGGAGCGACGAGCTCTACAGAAAGTGTTCCCGAAGTGAGTGTACCCGTTTTGTCGAACATGAAAGCATCGGCGCGAGCCATAGATTCGATATGATTGATATCTTTGATGAGGATGCCTGAACGTGCAGCAGCTGAGAGTGAAGCTACAATAGCCGTAGGTGTAGCCAAAATAAGAGCGACGGGACAGGCGATAACTAAAGCAGCAGTTACTCGCATGAGGGTGTCGCTCGCATGTGGGTTAAAGTAAAGGATAAGAGCAGTAGCAGTGAGGATAATGGGGACATAAAAGCGCACGTATTCATCGATCATACGGACAAAGGGGAGTTTAGTTTGCTCAGCATTCATGATAAGTTCACGTACTTTGCCAATGGTGGTGTCTTTACCTGCACGAGTAACGCGAATTTCTAAAAGACCATTGAGGTTGACTGTACCCGCAAAAACGGCGTCGCCTTCTTGTTTATCAACGGGAAGTGATTCACCTGAAATGTTGGCTTCATTGATGGAACTTTTACCTTTTGTGATATCACCGTCAGCAAGAATGTTCTCGCCAGGGGGGATGCGAATGATGTCGCCTTCGCTCAGTTCAGTTGGTTCAACTTCAGTGACTTTGCCCTCTTTATCCAAGCGCATCGCTTTGCCTGGTACGAGTTTGGCTAATTTTTCGAGAGAAGCTTTGACGCCTGAGGCCGTTTTGTTTTCAATGACGAGGGAAATAAGTAAAAAGAAGGCGATGGCTGCCGGAGTAGTGAAGTCTTCAGAGCCCACACAGCTTGCGAGGACCGCAATGATCGCGAGCTCATGCATTTTTCGATCGCCAGCTTTAAAGTCTTTGAAGACAGTTGCTACCAAAGGGATAAGCATAATGATCGTGGCAATGAGCCCACTGAGAGAAGCTAAAAAGAGTTGGTCTTGCACGAAATAACGGAAAACTTGCGCATTGATGATGAAAAGTAAGCCTGCACCTGCCCAGATGAGGTAGCGGTAAGATGAATTTTCTTTTTTAGACATGATTATTTCTTGAGCTCCCCTTTTTTCTGGAGTGGACGGCGAGGCATAGATAGTCGTAATTCCGTATCATTTGGATTCGTGAAGTAAACCGCTTCGAGGTCGGGCATTATCGAGGCTATTTTTTCTCGGAGTAATAATTCTCGGGTCATTTCAGGAGCTTTATCATAGAGGCTCTTGAGTTCGAGAAAAGTTTTGAGCAGCGCATCCGATCTGGCTTCAAGTCCAGTTGTGTCAATATCAGCTTTGGACACGATGTTAGCCGCTTGGCTTTCTCCTTGGTTGATTGTTTGACTAGCATAAGTTTCGGCTTCGTTAATGAGTTTGGAGGCTTGGTTGGAAGCTTGGCTCAAGGCGTTGGTCTCCTTTCTAATTTGTAGAGGGAAGGAGGGTTTGAGTTCGAGTGAGAGGATTTCGATGCCGAGGTGCATTTCGGTAATGCGTTTATTAATGAGTGATAGTGTACTTTGTGAAAGGTCTTTTTGCTTGCGAGCTTCAGTGATGTTACGTACTGAAACGGTCTTTAAAAGAGCGTTGTCTAAGAGTTGATGTAGTAGTTTTTCTAGGTCCTCATTATCAAAAAGGTACTTGGGCAAGTCATTGATCGTGTAGCGCAAAGTGGATTCACAGTGCAGGATATTCATGTCAGCCGTGAGCAAGTAGCCATCTTTGCCGGGAATGAGGGCTTTGTTAGGTGTACTTTGAATGATTTTATCAGCTTCATTTATTTCTGGGCTGAAAGTATTTGATTTGATACTACGTGAACTCGATGTCTTAATTTTAATGACGGAATCAAAGGGGTAGGGCCAAGCAAAGACAAAGCTGGAGTTATTTTCTGTGGTTGATTTGAGCTTGCCAAACTGCAAGACCACAGCCTTTTCATTTTTATCAATACTTTCGACCCCACTAAAAATGAAGCCGATGACGAGTAAAAACATCGTGATGCGAATAAAGATAAAAGTTGTCTTTAAGGCATCTTGCAGGGAGGATAGGCCTCCTTTCTCTGTGTTTTCTTCGGACATTCTATTTAGACTCAGCTTTTTGTGGTGCTTTTAAGACATCGTAGATAGGAGTGTTGGGATCGATGAAAAGGGTGGTGTCGTAACGAGAGACCTCTCCAAGGGCATCTAGTTTTTTAAGGAAAAGGATGAAGTCGCTATATTCTAGATGTTTTTCATATTGCTCGGTGATACTGACTAGACTAGTGCCTCTCTTGCGGCGGGCTTCAGCTTCTGCAGATGCAAGGAGTTTAGCTTTTTTAGTGTCAGCCTGATCGCGCATAACTTTAGCCTCAGACTCTGCTTTAGAAAGTATGAGTGAGGCTTCTTTATTACGCTCTTCTTTCATTCTGGCTAAAATGCTTTCTGAGTTACTGGCAGGGATATTGAAACTGGTGATTCCGACAAAGTCAAAAGTGATACCATAGTTACTTTGAGTTTTGTTGTTAAGCGCTTGAAGAAGTTCTTTTTCACTTGAGCTCATGCCTTTGGTTGAGAATAATTCTTGGCGTGTTTTCGAACGAAGAGTACTTTCCTGATTAGTTTCAATGAGGGACTTGAGAGTGCTTTTGGCTTCGGTGAGACTGCCCAATGAGTTGCGGAAAGCCAATGGGTCAGTGACTCTCCAAGTGGCGGCAACTTGAGAGGAGAGTAGGATGTCATCACTTGTGGGGATGTCTCTTGCAGAGCCGGAAAAGATTTGTCGCTTGGTGTTGATGATGCTGGTCTTGGCCATGGGCCATGGTAGTTTGAAGTGTAATCCGGGCTTGTTTTCGAGCTCTTGTTTTCCCATAGCAGTAATGACTGCCGCTTCGCTTTGCCCAACGCTGTAAGAGCACATAGCGACAAGCATAACAAGGCATATGATGAGGGAGAGAATAAGAGGAGTTTTTGAGGATGTTTTCATGAGTTTACTCCGTGATGTCGAGGATATTGGGTTGCGGTTTTTTTAAATCGAGGTCAGCAATTTTCTTTTGTTCTTTAGTGAACACGACTTTGCGAACTCCGCTAAGGTGTTTAGTGAGGACTTCGATGTATTCAAATTGTGTGTAAAGATCTTTGTATTTTCTAAAGGCAGCAAGGCGTGTTTCAAAAATTTCACTATCCGCTTTACTGAGGGCCTCGCTCATTAAAAATTTGGACGTGGATTTATTAATGATGTCACTTTCTTCACTAATGGCACTGAATTCAGAGGTCTGAGCGTAGGTTTTGGCCTTGTCGAGTTCGAGACGTGCCTTTTCTTGGGCGTCGAGTTTCTGGTTCCAAGCTTCAGCAATAGCTGGATGCGGTTGGAAATTCAATACCTCAATGCTGATGATATCAACTCCTAATGGGCTATTACTATTATTCATGGTTTTGAGAATCGCCGCTTGCAGTTCTTGTGCGAGTTCAGTTCTAGAAAGTTTATAGAGTGCAGAGAAGTTTCTATCTAATAAAGTGCGTGTTAGTGCCCTGCTAGCCATGGTTTTGAGCTGTTCTTGAGGGTTTTCGAATTGAGCCCAGTGCAATACTTTTTTCGAATTGATTTTGTAATTGATTTGGGCATTGAGAACTACCAAACCTGTAGTGTTAGAACCCTGTCCTCCTGTTAAGAAGACGCTAGCTTGATAATCTGTATTGCTCCAAGATTTGTCTTCGAGGAAGGCGCGTTTTGCTTTTTCTTTATCGCTACGGATATCGGGACCCATGGTGAAGTTGAGTTGATGGATTTTTGAAGTTTCGAATCTCTCAACTGAGGATAGGGGATAGGGAAGTGTGAAGTGTAGGCCTGAGGTGCGAGTCTCAGTTTTTCCTGAACCACTAATGATGGCTGTTTGCCCTGGGGCTACGTAACTTAAAGAGGAAAATAGGATTAGTAAAATGATTTGTAGACTGGCAAAAGGGATGAGAATTTTGAAGAGGAAGCCTTTGATGATTTCTTCGGATATGCGGAAGCCGAATTGGTACTCCATGACATCGGAAAGGTTGCCGATGAAGCCGCTTGGGCGACTGAAGATTGATAAGAGGCGGCTCTCATATACAGGGGATTCATCTTCGTTGGCTTCGCGAGGTCTATACATATCGAGCACCCACAGTAAGAGGCGTTCAAAGGCTAGGATGAAAATGACGATAGCTAAAGTTTTGTTAGCATGGTCAATCCACTGGAGGTGATTGTAGTTGGCTAGTAGTGATGCGGATCCCGCAACTAAGCAAGCAAAAGAGAGGAATAAAAGTCGCCCAGATGATGGACGTATGAGGCTGGCTTTTTCTCCGTAGGCAACGCCCGCAAGGTATTTGCCTGTGGCAAAGAAAATGAAAGCTAAGCCAAAGAGCAAAAAGCTATTGAGTAAAAAGGGGTTAGAGCCTTGTTCAGGGAGTTTGAGGTTTTCTGGGACAGTTAAATTGAAAAAATAAATGGCGCCAGTGAACTCAATAGCAGAAATGATGATTAGGAAGAGTGGGATGATGAGCTTGCGGAATGACTCCAAGTTTTTTTGCTGGGGTCCAGTAAATTCTTCTTCGTCATCAGAGAAAATATTGTCTTCTACGGGGCGGTTCTCTAAATCTTGCTTCTCTATCTCCGCTCGTGAGCAAGATCCGGCGTGAAAGTAAGCCAAGAATGAGATGAGTGCAGTCGAAAGTAATGCGAGACCTGTTTGAAATACGGGTCCAAAAGAATCTTCAGGTGACTTATTGATAAGCAAAGCAACAACACTGAGGAGAAAGAAGCTGCCAAGTGCGGAGAAAAGAGCAAGTTTTTGTTGGCGTTTATAGGTCATTAGCTATTTCCATTAATTTCGCGTTTCTCAAAAATACCTATGGCTAAGCAAAGGTAAAGGCCACAAAGCAGGAGGGATTGGCTTAAGCAGGATAAAATGTACTGAATATTGATTTTGCCTTTGAGGGCTAAGTGATCTAGGATCCAGTAATTCTGCCAGTTCGGAACGACGCTGAGGCTAAGAGTTTTGAGTTTTTCGTAGGGGATGATGCTTTCTATTGCGTAGGCACTGAAGAGGCCTAAGAAAAAAATGAGAGCTCCGGAGAGAAGAACAATGGGGGTGTCAAAGCGTACGGCGCTAGGAAGTAGGATCCCAGAGAATGCGAGGGTTGCAAAAAAGAGTAGGAGCAGGGCTTGGAGGCCGAGGAAATCCATGTCGCCAGGGTATCCAAATACAAGTCGTAGAATTAAACCAATTACCATGGCTGCAGGAATGGCTAGAGAGGTAAAAAAGGGGAAGCTCTTATTGAAGAAAGCTTGGCGAAAGGCGCCAATGGCGGGGCCCGCAATAACAGCAATCACGTATAAAGCCAGACTCGAGTAAAGGATGTCGGCGCTATAGTGAACGATTTCGCTAATCCAAAGATAAGCAGCTGAGAGAGAAATAAAGAATAAAAATTGCGAGAAGATTAGGCCGCAGAGTTTGCCAAGTAAAAAAGTGTTGGCAGAAATGGGGCGGCTCATCATGATGTCACCCGCACCGCGTTGGATGTCGTCAGTGACAGTTTTGATTGTTGAGAAAACGACCCCAAGACAGCCAGCAATAAAAACGAAGCTAAGGCATTGGTCACGAACGAAGCGAACATGGGAAGCTTCGCTGAGACTGGGTAGGCAGGCAAGCACGAGCATGACTAAAAGGGAGCCAATCTGTAGGACTAAGTAAAAGGGGTCCGAAGCAGCATTTTTTGCTGAGTTAAAAGTAACTGATTTGATTTGCTTAAGGCTGAGCATAAAAAGCGTGTTTTATTCCTGTAGAATTCGAGTTCGCTTATTATACTTAAGTTTGACACAAGCTTCAATAGAAAAAGTTGATTTGTTTGATAAATCTTAGTGAAAATAATCACCAAATAATATCGACTTCTTTGTAAAGTAAAAATTTTTCATCGCAGGAAATGATTTTCATTTTTTCTGAAGAGGCCGATGAAATGATTAATCTATCAAAGGGGTCATTGTGATGAAGTTTTAAATTTTGATAGTTTAAAATGTAATTCAGTTCGATGTCGAGAATTTTGATATTATTTTTGATAGCGGATGAAATCAATGATTCTAAAGGTTTTTGTAAGTGTAGTTTGCCAATATTGATTTTTATTGCCATCTCCCATATACTTGCTTTGCTTAAATAGATTTCATTATTTAGATCTAAAAAAGATGTGATTGCAAGTTCACTTAATTTGTCCATACGATTCGTGCCGAACCAAATGAAAGCATGAGTATCAAGAAGGATATTCATTTTGTTCTTCGGCTACAAGATAATCATCCATTCCTGGGATTGGGTCGTCGAAATGCTCCATCTGGACGTCACATTCGAAAAATCCCAAGGATCTACTGTTTTTGAGAGGGCTGAGTTTGGCAATAGGTTCGCCTTTTCTGGCAATGATGATTTCCTTACCTTGTTCACAAAGTTTTAGTAACTTTGAGAGCTGAGTTTTTGCCTCGTGTATATTTACATTCATATTTAGAGAACTTAGTCTGTTTACTTAGCTAAGTATACAGCCCATTCGGAGTTTAAGCAAATTTTTATTGTCTGGGTAATAAAAAAGCCTCTCGGTGAGGAGAGGCTTTTTTGAAGACTGTATAATAAGTCTAGATGTGGATGGCTTTGCCTTGTGAATCCATGGCGCACTCCATAACCGCTTCGGAAAGAGTTGGGTGAGCATGTACAGTGTGAGCAATTTCTTCCCAAGTAGCTTCGAGCTTCATAGCGAGTCCGAGTTCAGCAATCATTTCGGTGGCGTCGTAGCCAACAATGTGAGCACCAAGCAATTGATCTGTACTTGCTTCGAAGATGAGTTTAACCATGCCTTCAGGGTGACCAACACCGTGAGCTTTACCCGATGCAGTGAAAGGGAAGCGACCGATCTTGATATCTTTGCCCGCAGCTTTAGCCGCTTTTTCAGTAAGTCCAACGCCAGCAACTTGTGGTTGGCAGTAAGTACAGCCAGGAATTTGGCCGTAGTCAACACCGTGTTTAGCTTTGCCAGCAATATGATCGACAGCGACTTCGCCTTCGGCAGAAGCTTTGTGTGCGAGCATTTGACGGCCAGCGCAGTCACCGATGGCGTAGATGTTTTCGTTAGAAGTCTGTTGGAATTCGTTAACGAGAATATTGCCACGTTCATCGAGTTTTACACCAGCGCCTTCAAGACCAAGGCCGGAGGTATTTGCACTCATGCCAACGGCAACGAGAACGCGATCTACTTCTAGTTCAATTTCTTTGCCTTTGGCAGTTTCAAGGATAGCTTTAACTTTACCTTTTTTGATAACTTCAAGTGACTTAGTTTTCGTCTTAGTGTAAGCGTTGATACCTTGTTTCTTGAATTCAGCTTCTAGAACTTTTGCGGAGTCCGCATCTTCTACCGGGAGAAGCTGATCAGCCATTTCCACTAAGTGAATTTCTGTGCCGATTGCATTAAAGAAATAAGAGAATTCTACACCAATTGCACCAGCACCAATAACAAGCATTTTTTTAGGTTGCTTAGTTTGCTCTAGAGCTTGGCGGTAAGTGATGATGTTTTCGCCATCGACAGGGAAGATTGGGATCTTAACTGGAGAAGCACCAGTAGATACAATCACTTTGTCAGTTTCGATGTGGCGTGAACCTTCTTCATCAGTGACTTGGATAAGGTTGGAAGCAATAATTTCAGCAGTGCCTTTAATGTGTGTAACTTTGTTTTTCTTGAAAAGAAATTCAATGCCACTTACCATTGTGCTGGAAACGCCGCGCGAGCGTTTAACAATGGCTTCGAGACTAGCTTTTGCATTTGAGCAGGAAAGACCAAAGTCTTCTGCGTGCTTCATTGATTGGAAAACTTCAGCAGATTTTAAGAATGCTTTTGTAGGAATGCAGCCCCAGTTTAAGCAAATGCCGCCGAGTTCAGCTTTGTCGATACAGGCAACTTTGAGTCCTGCTTGGCCTGCTTTAATGGCAGCAACATAACCGCCAGGTCCTGCACCGATGATAACTACGTCAAATTTTTCAGACATTTGGATCTCCTTAAACGATGAGTTTGGCTGGGGTTTCAAGATAGTCTTTCAAGGCATTCATGAATTCAGCTGCAAGAGCACCATCAATAACGCGGTGATCGCAAGTGATAGTCATTTTACAAACTTTAGCAGATTTAACTTCGCCGTTGACGAGTTTGAGTTCTTCTTGAGTTCCGGCTACTGCGAGGATCGCAGACTGAGGTGGGTTGAGTATAGCTGTGAAGCTATCGACCGCACCAAACATACCAAGATTTGAGATTGTGAAAGAACCGCCTTGGTATTCTTCTGGGCTCAAGCTGTTTGAGCGTGCTTTGCCAACGAGTGATTTAACATCTTTAGAAATTGATGCGAGACCTTTGCTGTCAGCTGAGCGGACAATTGGAGTGATGAGACCATCTGGGATGGAAACAGCAACAGAAATATCCACGTCATTGAATTGAACAATTTTGTCGCCTTGGAAAGCTCCGTTCATAGCGGGAAACTTAGCGAGTGAGAGGCCACAGGCTTTAACAATGAAGTCATTGATAGAGATACGCACGCCTTCCATTGAATTGATTTGAGCGCGTAGATCCATGAGGCGATCCATCTCGATCTTAGTGGTGAGATAGATGACCGGAACACCAGCAGAAGCCTGAACCATGCGGTTAGCAATTGCTTGACGCATCTGTGTGAGTGGAATATCAGTAAGTGATTCACTAGCACGGTTAACGTAACCGACTAATCCAGAGCCACTCTGAGCTTCAGATGCACCATAGCCATTAGGAAGTGTTTCGATGTCATTGAGGACAATGCGATCACCAGTAGTTGCAGGTTTTACAGCTGCGAGATTGATGCGCTTAGCTTCAGCGAGTTTACGAGCTGCAGGAGATACTTTGATATCTTGAGCAGAAGGACTAAGTGAGCCGACGCCAGGGATTTCAGCAGGGGGAGCAGAAACAGGAACAATTGTTGCTGTGACAGCACCGCCACTCACAGGAGCTTTTGGCGCAGAGCTTGCAGTTGTTGTGTCTGAAGATTCTTCTTGAGCTTCTTCTTCGGGTTCTGCAGCAGTTTCTTCGGCAAGTGCAGCTTCAAGGTCCGCTGAGTAATCTTCGTCAGCTTCTTCAGTAAAGACAGCAATAACTTTACCTACAGGACCAGCGCCACCAGCTTCGAGGATGATTTCACGGAGGAAACCTTCTTCGAGGGATTCATAGTCAACAGTAGATTTGTCAGTTGCGATACTCGCAATAACCTGACCAGATTCGATTTCGTCGCCTGGCTTAACTTTCCATTCTGCAATGGTGCCTTCAGTCATTGTCGGGCTTAAGCTAGGGAGGGTAATCATGATAGTAGACATGTCTTACTCCTATTTATAAAGTGATTTTTTTGCAGCGGCAACGATGTCTTGGACATCAGGAAGTGAAGCTGCTTCAATATTTTTCGCGTAAGGAAGTGGGTTTTCGCCCTGGCTTACTCGAATAACGGGGTGATCTAAGTCGTCGAAGCACATCTCGTGAATGAGTGCGGATACTTCCGAGCCAAATCCACAGAATTTGTGGCCTTCTTCGGCAACAACAAGACGCTTAGTTTTGCGAACTGAGTCAGCGATGAGATCAATGTCGAGAGGCTTGATTGTACGGGGATCAACAACTTCAGCACTAATGCCTTCTTTAGCTAAGATCTCTGCAGCTTCAAGTGCAAAGCCGACTTGACGGAGGTGAGCACAGATTGTTACGTCAGTACCTTCGCGTTTGATGTCGCCTTTGCCGATTTCGATGAGGTATTCCTCTTCAGGAACTTCGCCCATGTCGCCATAAAGCATTTCATTTTCGAGGAAAATGACGGGGTTGTCATTGCGAATGGCTGCTTTGAGTAAGCCTTTTGCATCATAAGGAGTTGATGGCGCCATAACAATGAGACCGGGGATATGAGCATAAAAACTTTCGAGATTGTGTGAGTGCTGGCAAGAAACTTGAGCGGCCGCACCAGAGGCGCCACGCATGACGATTGGCACAGAAAATTGTCCGCCCGTCATGTAGTACATCTTGGCTGCATTCGAGATGATTTGGTCAATGGCGACAAGAGAAAAGTTCCAGCTCATGTATTCTACGACAGGGCGTAAACCCATCATGGCAGAACCAATGCCGAGGCCAGTGAAGCCAGCTTCAGTAATTGGAGTGTCGCGAACACGTTTCTCGCCAAATTTGTCGAGTAAACCTTTCGTTACTTTGTAAGCACCATTGTATTCGGCAACTTCTTCACCCATGATGTAAACTTTTTCATCACGGATCATTTCTTCTTCGAGAGCTTGATTTAAAGCTTGTCTAAATTCAGTAATTGGCATGTTTTACCTCAAGCGTAAACGTGGTTAGTGAGTTCGTCCATTGGAGGCCATGGAGATTCTTTAGCGAATTCGAGAGCGTCTTTTACTTCCGCTTTCATTTCTTTGTCGAGTGCTTTGTAACCTTCTTCGTCAATCCAACCCTGTTCTTCCATAGATTTATAGAAGCTGTTGATGGGATCTTTTTCTTTCCAGCACTTAACTTCGTCTTTAGTACGGTAGAGGCCGGCATCAGAAACTGAGTGGCCTTGGTAGCGGTAAGTTGTAACGTTTACGAGTGCAGGACGACTGTTCTTTTTGCAATCGGCAATGATTTCGCCAAAAGCTTTGTAGGATGACTCAAGGTTCATGCCGTCGACTTCGTAACCTTTCATTTTGTAGGCAGCTGCGAAGTCAGATACTTGTGGATTAGCTAGGGCGCGATCATTGGCCGTGCCCATGCCGTATTGGTTGTTTTCGCAGATGAAAATCACCGGAACATCCCAGAGAGATGCGAGGTTTAAGCTTTCGTGGAAAGTTCCTTGCATGGATGCACCATCGCCAAAGAAAGTAAGAGCAACGCCTTCCTTTTCTTCATATTTCAGAGCAAAAGCAGCGCCGAGTCCGATGGGGATTTGTCCGCCAACGATACCGTGACCGCCAAGGTAGTTATTTTTCTTTGAGAAAACGTGCATTGAACCACCTTTACCGCGAACGCAACCAGTGATTTTGCCAAACATTTCCGCCATAACTTCTCTTGAAGTCAGTCCGCCGATGAGGCCTTGGGCGTGGCAACGGTAGGAAGTGATGTATGCATCGGTTGGAGTGAGGTGCGCCATGGCGCCAACTGCAACAGCTTCTTGACCGATATATGTATGGCAGAAACCTGTGATGAACTTCTGCTGGTAGGATTTAAGGCAGCCTTCTTCAAAACGACGCACACGAATCATTTGTTCGAGCATCTGAAGGGCTTTTTCCTTGCCAATATTTTTCATATTTGACCCTATTACTATTTTTTAAAAGTTTTTAGCTGTTTATGACACTGCTTGAAGCTAGACATAAACCTATTTTACAGCATCTTATATACTCTGAGTTTAATGAATTTCAATCCCCTCATCCGTTTATGTAAATGAATTGATTGCTTTTACAATTTTGTATGAAAAATTCTAAGTGTTTTACCCAATTTTGATGATTTAATTATAGTTTTGATAAGTTAAGGACTTTTTAGTGGAAAGAAAAAAAATCATTTTAGCATCATCTTCACCGCGTCGTGCAGATATTCTTAGAAAAGCGGGTTTTGATATTGAAATCGTCGCAGCGGATGTTGATGAGTTATCTGAGGGGGAGCCTGTCGAGACAGCTGCATTTAATGCAAAACTTAAAGCTCAAGCAATAGCAAGTCAGTATAAAGATGAGTTGATTATTGCGGCCGATACGGTGGTGTGTTTTAAAGGACAGCTGATGGGGAAGCCTAAAAGTTTAAACGAAGCAAAAAAAGGCTTGTTGAATTTGTCGGGAGAAACACATGAAGTCTACACAGCTGTTTGCCTATCTTGTGGTGATCGCATTGATCAGTTTACGGGATTAAGTCAAGTGAAGTTTAAAGATTTTACCGAGACAGTTGTTAATCAATATTATTCTTTAGTTAATCCTTTGGATAAAGCAGGAGGATATAATATAGATGAGAGTGGGGATTTGATTATTGAGTCCTTTGATGGGGAATATGAAAATATCATGGGCTTACCCATAGAGCAATTGAAAAGGCATCTCAAGGAATTCCCTTAATGAAAAAATCATTGATATATATATTAGTATTTGTTATGTTTGTGTCGTGCAAGCAAGAAGAAGTCAGTAGCGAATTGCCCAAAACAAATGCAGATGTAAATGAAGAAGCAGCAGGTGATGAAGAAAGTGTAAAGCTACAAAAGTTTTATGAACAAGTCTTACTCGGTAAAAGAGAGCAGGCTTTACTCACTCTAAATTCAATTTATTTGGCCACAGATTTTGAAGTCAAGGAACCGACGTACTTGAATTTATTTGAAGAGTTTTCTTTAGGTAAGGCTTTTTATGAAGATCCTAAGTTTAATGATTTGGATTACTTTTATTGGGCTCAAAGTCTGCTGTTTAAAAGATTGAGTGAGGAAGTTAAGTCTAAGCTAAAAGAGGGAGAGGATCCCATAAAGGCATTGTATAATTTGGTCAATATACAGGTGAAAGCCAAAGGGGATGGTCCAGATAGGGCAGCTTTTCCTATGCAAATATGGCAACGCGGTTTTGGCGTTTGTGACCGTCAAAGCTGGGCAATGTGTGAACTAGCTTACCAGCTAGGTGCAGATGTGTATATAATCTACTTTATTGAGGAAGACACGGGGATATCAAAGCATACAATTTGTCAAATCACCTATGAGGGGCGTGACTATTTAGTGGACCCCTTATATCAAAAGTTTTTACCTGACTTTCATTGGAATGATCTAACAGAAGGAAAAGCAGCTGAAATTTGGCATGATCATGTGTACCTTGCAGATGATATTAAAAAGGCGGAAATTCTTTTGCCATCAATGCCACATGATTTTTGTGTGCGCCAGCAAGTATTGGCTAAGAAATTAAAACCTCTCCTATCAGAAGATATTTTGTTTCGTTTTGGGGAATCACCCAGGGAGCGCGCCAAGCGCTGGCCTTATAAACAGGGACAAGATTATTTTTACTGGGATTACCCCCATCGTTTGATGACGGGTATGACTGCATTTCGACAGCTTTATCCGAAGAACTCTACGAAAAAATAACTACTGTTGAGTATTCCATTGTTCAGGACTAGACCGTTCGATCGTTCTAACACTACCGTCGCCAAAAATGGCATTATAATTTCCGTCGTGCTGAATACCCACTCTACGTACATTGCCTAGAGGAGGTAATAGTAATTCTCCCCAATCACTTTTTGAGAAAGCGTTAATGCCAATATGAGAATTGCTTAATTCAGCAATGACATCAGTGATATATATTGTATTCGAAGGTCGACTAACATCATTTATATTTATTGGTGTTTCAGGATCGTAGCACCAGCCCATGCCTTCTATGGTAATGGGAGAAGAGTTCCAGGCATCGCTGGGGATAATATTCATAATGTACGATGCTTTAGTATAGATATTCCCAGTTTGGGGATCATGGCCCGAGGGATCAAAATATTCGTCTTTATCTAAAGATGAGCATTGAAGGATCTTTTCATCCATACCTATGTGGGTGATGAAGTTTGCCCAGTGATGTAACCTTCCCTCATTACTATTTCCAAAATCGGCAGGGATGACTAAACCTTTGTGATCATCGGTGTAAATTGAGTTGACGATAGCAATATTTTTAAGATTGTTTTTACAGGAACTTTGATAGGCCTGTTGACGTGTTTGACTAATACTTGGCAATATAAGTGAAGTGATTATTGATATGACTGTCAGTGAAGTCATTAATTCAATGAGTGTAAAATGCTTGCACACAAGATCTTTTTCCTTTCCATCTTTCCATTTCCTTGTGTAATAAAAGAGCTGTAGACTATGTTGGACAAGTTTTATTTTTAATAATTTCAAAAATTAACAAGAGTTTAACAAAAGCACAAAGCTGATTTAACATGGTCGCTTTATTATCTAAGGCATACAGGAAAAATGTGCATCTGTACAAACGTAAACAAAACAAGGTAATATCATTATGTTAGTAAAAAAGATCGTTGCTGCGTCTCTTATGACGGCAGCGCTTTCAGCCACAGCGGCTGATGATGTGTCAGCTCAATTAGAAGAGCTCAAGAATGCTTATATTAAGCAGCAGCAAGAGATGCAGGCTATGCGCCAGCAGATTAAAGACGTGGAATCAGTTCACAATGAAGCTATTCACAAATATATCAAAGATGAAATTAAATCAGAAGTTAGCAAGCAGTCTTCATTGCTCTCTTTAAGTAGCCATGTTGAAGGCCTCAAAGTGAAAGGTGATTTAAGACTTCGCTACCAATCGGAAGACAACAAGAAAGGGAAGGGTGGCGGTTCTCGTGATCGTTTCCGTGAGCGCGTACGTATTGGTGCTGAATGGAAGACTTCTGAAGGATGGGATATCGGCATTGGTGTTGCTACTGGAGATGCTGGTGGAAGTTCAACGAACGATACCTACGGTGATGAAGGAACATGGGATACTGGTGATCTGCGTTTAGATTATGCTTATGCCAAGCATAGCTGGGATTTACAAGATGGAAAGCAAACGGTAATTCTCGGTAAAATGAAAAACCCATTCTTTACTTCAAAAGCATTCTTTGATGGCGACTACAGACCTACTGGTATTGCTTACCAAGTTGATATGGGGACAGTATTTGCAACTGCGGGTGCTTTCACTGTACAACAAAATAACAGTGGACGTAATGAAAACGATACAATGCTTTATGCAGCTCAAGTGGGTATGAAAACTGAGCTATTTAAAGCTGCGGTTGCTTACTACCACTACAACAATACAGACTATGATAATAGTGCTTCCGATGGTGATTTCATCGAGGTCGATGACCACGAAGTACAACTCATCGATGTTGTTGCAGATGTATACCTCAATGTGGGTGATGTTCAAGTTGTTCCTTATGGTCAGTATTCTTACAACAACAAAGCGGATGACGAAGAAATCGCCTACATGATTGGTTCAAGAGTCGTCTTAGGTAATTTTTCTCTTAGCTATGACTGGCGTCATATGGAAGAGAATGCAGTTCCATCTATGATTATGGACTCTGATTACATTGGTGGTGCCGGTTACGAAGGTCACGTTATTGCAGCTAAGTACAAGCTCACGAAAAACTTGACTCTTCAAGGTAAGTACTACATGACAGAGAGAATCAATTCTCAAGACGAAGATAACAAGCGCGATCTTGCTCAGTTGGACCTTGTTTACAAGTTCTAATACCTTTCGTTTAGTTTGATTTAGGAAAGCCTCTACTCAATACGAGTTGAGGCTTTTTCTGTCTTATGCTAAGTCATAAAAGCTTTTACTTGTTTTCTCTGTTTGTTTGGCGATTTCAGCAAATGGAAGTTGGTAAATTTCACTAAGTTGATGAACAATATGAGGAAGAAAGGCGGGTTCATTACGTGAAGGGCGCGGTTTCATGGTGCGTGGAACCAAATACGGAGCATCTGTTTCAATCATTAAGCGATTTAAGGGTATTTGCGTAATGAATTCATGCATGTGAAAGCCTCTGCGTTCATCGCAAATCCATCCGGTTAGACCGATATGCAGGTCGAGTTCTAGGTAATCGTTTAACTCGTTTTCGGTTCCCGTAAAGCAATGGACAACTCCTTTAGTCAGCTGATTCCTTTTACTCTTGAGGCATTCGATAAAAGCTTCATGGGCATCGCGTTGATGCATGAATAGAGGTTTTTGATATTTGATGGCCAGATCAATTTGTTCTTGGAAAGCATGAAGCTGTTCTTCTGGAGTGGAGAAATTTCGATTGAAATCTAGACCACATTCACCAACAGCTCGAACTTGAGGAAGTTGAATAAGTTTTTCGAGAGAATTTTTACAGCTTTGATCCCAGGTGGATGCGTAATGAGGGTGGATGCCGGCTGTGGCCGAGAAAACTTCCGGTAATTCTTTAGCTAGTTCAGCGGACTGAATACTATTTTCTAAAGTAGAGCCCGTAGAAAATAAATGTGTGACACCTGCTTCTTTTGCTCGGGAGAGAATTTGTTCTTGATCATTCTTAAAGGCTGGTTTAAACCAGTTGACGCATATGTCTATCATAATAAGCTTTGTTTTTTATTTTACTTTAGACATTTATACGGACTTTTACAGATCTCGAATTGAGAAAAAGGGCAGGGCTTTTATTTTGAAAGAAAAATAAGGAGATGATTATGACTAAGCAAGAAGTCGATTACGGACCATTAACAAATTTTATTGGTGTTTGGGAAGGTGAGTCAGGTGTAGATAGAGCGCCAAAACCTCAAGGAGATAAAACGACAGAATTTTATGAAAAGATTACCTTCAGTCCGGTCGGAGATGTGGATAATGCTGAAGAACAGGACTTAGTGGTGCTCCATTATCACCAAGTTGTGACTCGAAAGAATGATGGTAAAATATACCACAATCAGACGGGGTATTGGATGTGGGATAAGGGAACTGATGAAGTTATGTTTTCGATTGCGATCCCTCGTGGAGTTTGCGTTCTCGCCAATGGTACTTATGAAGAGAATGATGGTGTTAAGTTCAAGGTGAAAGCAGAACTTGATGACTCTGCCTATTCTATTTTACAGTCAAAATTCATGTTAGAGAAAGCAAAAACTGAAGCTTTTGAAATTGACTTAAGTTTAAGCGAAAATTCTTTGTCTTATGCACAAACAACTTTTTTAGATATTTACGGCCGTAAATTCGAGCATACAGATAAGAGTACATTAACTAAGCAATCATAGATGGAGATTCAACACTCTAAGTACGGTCAAGGTGATGCGACTTATAGAGCAGTGGGTGAATCCACAGGCTTAAGAAAATTAGTCGTCGAATTTTATCGTCAGATGTGCGAGCTTGATGAGGCTAAGATCATTCGTAATATGCACCCAGACGATTTAAGTGTGAGTGAAGATAAGCTTTACTGTTTCTTGAGTGGGTGGATGGGTGGCCCTCGTCTTTATACAGAAAAATACGGTTCTATCGCTATCCCGAGAGCCCACGCTCATTTGAAAATCACTTCTACAGAAGGCAACGCTTGGTTGCTTTGTATGGAAAAGGCCCTTGGTGAATTAAATTACCCAGATGATTTTTGTGAGTACTTGCTGATGCAATTGGCAGTTCCAGCAGAGCGTATTCGTTTGGCATCTTTGAATCACCAAAAAAATTAGCTTAGCGAAAAGTTTTGTTTAAGATGGATTTCCCAATTTAGAGGAATAGATTTCACCATCTTAATTATAAACTCTAAAATAAGGAGATTAACCATGGCATCAGATCAAGTACTTAATCTAGATGATAACTCTTTCGAATCAACTGTATCAGAGGGTGTGACGCTCGTAGATTTCTGGGCTCCCTGGTGTGGTCCTTGTCGTATGCTTGCACCTGTTATTGACAAAGTTGCAGGTCGTCTTGATGGAAAGGCAAAAGTAGCTAAAGTTAATACTGACGAAGCTAATGCAAGCGCAGTAAAATTCGGCGTTAACTCAATTCCCACTATCATGATTTTCAAGGACGGCGAGCTCCAAGACACTCTCATGGGTGCAGCTCAGCGTGAAGATGACCTAGTTTCTAAGGTTGAATCTTACCTTTAGTTCATAGCTCATTTAGAATAATTAGGCAGTGATTTATTTCACTGCCTTTTTTGGTATTGATTAAGGAGAAGAAAATGTCAAAATTAGCGGTGATATTTGCAGAAGGCTTCGAAGAAATTGAAGCTATTAGTGTCGTAGATATTTTGCGAAGAGCGCAAGTTACAGTGGATATGTTAGGAGTAGGTGCACTGTCAATTACAGGATCGCATGGAATTGAAGTTGCGGTGGATAAACTTTTAAGTGCAGTGAAAGCAGCTGACTATGATGGGGTTGTTTTGCCAGGAGGTTTGCCTGGATCTTTTGTACTGCGTGATGACACCTTAGTTCAAGAATTTATCATTGCCTGTAAGGGGAAGCTGCAAGCAGCTATCTGTGCGGCTCCTATAGCTTTAAAACAAGCAGGTTCTCTAGATGGGAGATTGCTTACAAGTCACCCATCAATGGAAAGTGAATTTGATTCAAAATATTACCTTGAGAAGAATGTAGTGATTGATGGCAAAGTAGTGACTTCGCGCGGGGCAGGAACAAGCTTTGACTTTGTTGCAGGGATTTTAGAAGTCTTAGGTATTGAAAGCAAAGTGCATGAATTACGTCAGGCGATGTTGTATCCCAAGTAAAATATTTAAGAAGAAAGCTTCTTCTCATTCAGCCATTCAAATATTTTAGTTAAAAAAGTATGTTTATCAAATGGTTTTACGATGTAGTCATTCATGCCGACTTTATAACATTCATCAATGTTATCTTGAAAGGCATTTGCGCTAAAGGCAATAATGGGGATGTCGACCCCCTGAGACCTTAATTTATCCGTGGCTTCAAAACCGTCCATTTGAGGCATTTGGCAATCCATCAAGATCAAATCAGTTTCATTTGATTGAATGAAATCTAAGGCTGCTTGTCCACTATTTTTCAAATGGCAGTTCAAAGGTAAATCTTTTAAGCAATCCTTTACCAGTTCAAGATTGATACGGTTATCATCAACTACTAGGATGTTTGGTTTGAAGCCTAAGCTACTGAAATCTATTGGTTTTTCTGCAGCAACAACTGGTTGAATAATTTTTTCTAGTGCCAAATCAAACTCACATGTGCAACCTGCATTTTCTTCCGACTGAATGGTGAGTTGAGAATCCATTTGTTGGAGTAAGTCTTGACAAATTCCTAGACCTAAACCGTAGTTATTCTGTGTAGATTGTGTTTTTTCCTTGCGTTTACTCAAAAGAGTACCTAAGTGAGTTTTGGAAATTCCTTTCCCTGAATCTTTTACTTTTACATTGATGAGAGTTTTGTCATTTTTGTCATGAGATGTACAGATTATTTCTACCGAGCCTTTAGATGTGAATTTAATTGAATTACTGATGAGGTTGACTAAGACTTGTCGAATGCGATCTTTGTCGCCTTTAACCCATATATTAGACTTATCGAGTAAGTTGAATTTTAATTTCAAAGATTTTTCCTCACATGAACGCGTGTATAACTTTTCGAGGCTTTTTAATAATTCATTGAAATTGAAAACACGAAGGTTGAGCTCACTCTTTTCTTCAATGATTTTGGCGAAATCTAGGACTTCATTAATAATCATAAGCAAGCTTTTTGTGGAGTGATATATAGAATTAGAATAATTTTTCGCATCTTCATCAAGGTCGAGTTCGCGAAGTAACTCAGCATAGCCATGAATTGCATTCATAGGAGTTCTAATATCATGACTCATATTGGCAAAAAATTGAGATTTGAATTGGCTCATTTTTTGTAATTCATGAATTTTACAAGTGAGTTCTTTAGTTCTTAAGTGAACGAGTTGTTCCATTTCAGAATTCAGGTTCTCTAAGTGTTTTGAACGGTTTTGTAAGACTGAAGTGAGTTGATCAAAAAGAATTTTTAAATTATAAAACTCCTGAACAAAAACTTCTTGCTTGGCTTTTTTAGTCGGCTTGAGTTGGCATTGACTAATATGTGCCTCTAGGCAACTCAGCGGCTTTACAAATAAATAATTTATCAGAAGAAAACCAAT
Organism: Lentisphaera marina; assembly: GCF_028745505.1. Lineage (GTDB taxonomy): Bacteria > Verrucomicrobiota > Lentisphaeria > Lentisphaerales > Lentisphaeraceae > Lentisphaera > Lentisphaera marina. The sequence continues at coordinate 343,985 of NZ_JAQZZL010000002.1, forward strand.
GGTAGAAATAATGACACTTCCGATAAAAGCAATGAGTAAATAGTGAGCTAAGGCCTGATTACGAGTTTTTATGAAGGGTCCATAGTCAAAATAAATATTTGCCCAAAAACCTTTACCTAATTCGATACGTTGTTCAAAAGCTTTAGGGATATTTGGACCAATATATGTTAATTCATCGTTATTATGAAAGATCTGAAGACCTTCATTTTGGCCTAGTAAGGCAGCCATGTTTTGATAGACTTCAATTAGTGGTAGTTCGCTAATAAGAGCTCCTTCTGTATTACCATTGTGTTTAACCGCAGCACTTAAACGAACACGAGGGTTAGGTTCCTGTTTAATTAAATCAATATTATGATCAAGTTCCTCTCTGAGTATAGCCTTAATAGTCGGGCTAATGACAAAAACTTTGTTAGCATTTTTACTGCTGCGAATTAACTGTCCTTCAAAATCGACTAAATAGAGCGGGTATGTTTCGCCGAGGAGTTTCCAAGAGTTCATCAGACTATGGGCCTCTTCGGCACTTTGTTCTGGTTGTAGGACTGCTTGAGAAAATACTTGTAGTTCAGCGAGGTCATGAAGTAGCTTTGTGTGTTGAATCAAGTATGTCGTTATTTCTTTTTGCAACTGTTGGCTGCGAATATCAGCCATACTCTTAAAGCTTTGATGACTATAGTTAGTTAGCTTATTACTGATTATATAAGCTGTGGAAATCATGACAATAATACCTATAAATATCATGACACTAATACTTGTTTTATAAGCTGATAGAGGCTTAATCATGAGGGGTGTTCCTATGATTAATTTGCCCCTTTTCATTGTAAAAAGCTAAGCGATAATCTGAAATCCTTAATGCTTCGTGACTAAAGGGAGTGTTAATGGTGTAGGGAGAGAATGGCGCTTGATATTTTTTTAATAAACCATGAACGGGAGAGTTCATTTGTTCGAGTTGGATTTTAATGGCTTCACGAAGGTCGACACGGCGTTTGTCGAGTTGGTCTTTCCCAGCTTCAAGTAAGAGCGAAGTTAAATCGTAGGCATGAACAAAACCACTGGGAGCCTTAATGTAAGTTCCATCAAAATCATTTGGGAATAATTTTGCACAGTTTTGAAGAGTTTTGTTATTAATATTTTTTGATAGATCAAAAGATGATTGAATGAATAATAAGGGGTAATTTTGCGCTTTTGGAGTAAGTGATTTATAAAAGTCACCTCCAGTAATTCCCCAATGAGAAACAATGGGTAAATTTAGTTTGCTTTCACTAATGGCATTGACTATTTTAGAACTTTCATTGGCATTACCAACTAGAATGATACTATCAGCATCAGATTGTTTTAGGTTTAAAAGTATTTCGTTAATCGCATGATCCGAGAGGTTCCATTTGAACCATGAAACGCCAGAATTTCCAATGTTTAATTGATTAGTAGCTGCAGAAAGTGTTTTCCAATTATTTTTCCCCCATGCAGTATCCTCTAACAGAAAGTAGGGTTTCTTGGCAGAGTGAACGTTCGCTACACTTTGAATAAGAAATTTTCCAACAGTGGAATCATCTAAAGAAAGGCGAAAAATATAATTCTCATCGGACTGGCTGCGAGTGATAGGCGCTGCAGCCGCCCAAGGGTTTAGTAATAGAATTTTGTTGTCATTGATGAATTTTTGATTGGCAAGCACTGGAGGTGAATGCATCCCACAAAAAACAGCCAGTGTATTGGGTTCCGCAGCGGCAATTTTCAGATTTTTGAGACTACGCCGATTATTTCCTCGATGATCGAGGCGAATGACTTCAATAGTATTATTAGATAGTTTATGCTTGTTAATATGTAATGAGGATAGTATGCCAACTTCAATGGAACGACTTGATTCATAGTAATTTGAGAAATCAGCATCAATATAAATTTTCAACTTTTCAGCATGGGCTGAAAAGCCTAAGAAACATATTAATAAAATTCCTACAAGCCGCATATCTTCTCCAAAATCATCTACTTAGATTATTACAGGAAGAATTTAAAAGCAAGTCTTTTCTGGATAACTTTGAGATCTCAAAATTGATATAGTAGAAATTAAGTTCGAAGAATGAATGTAATTAATCTACTTTTTTTTGGAGCTGGTGTTTTCTTTCTTTTTACTGGATGATTTCTTTTGAGCACGTTTCTCAGAGATGACCGCGTCCAACGAAACTCTTCCAGGTCCAAGAATCATGAGAATTACAAAAACCATAAGATAGATGAAAGCAAGCTCTGCGCTGGGTTTACCTGGGCTGTCAAAAAGTTGTCGCTGAAAAATAAATAGATTGACATAGACTCCTACAGACATGGTGACTATTAATTGGGACAATGCAAAGCGACTAGTAAGTCCGAGGATCAACAAAATAGCACAAAAGACTTCGGCAAAGATCGCAAGTCCAAGGCATGTACTTGAGCTAAGTCCAAATAAAGAAGGGAACTTTTCACTAATTGTACTGAAATTAGCGAGCTTTGGCCAACCATGGGCCCAGAGCATAGCTCCGCCAAAGGTGATTCGCGCCAATAAAAGAGCCATGTCAGTACTTAATTTCTGTTCATTACTTTGAGTCATGATTTCTCCTAGTCAAAATTATAAATTGTGATAGCTGCAATGAGTTTGCCTCCATTATCAAATGTCACACCTTCTGCTTTTAAAAGCTTGATTTTTTTAGTGATTTGATCGCCACTGCGTTGACCGAAAAAACCTCCAATACTGCGATCGCTTTTAATGACTCGGTGACAAGGAGCAAGTGGGGCCCAAGGGTTTGCTTTTAAAGCTTGTCCAATGGCTTGAGAAGATCGGCAGTTGATTGATTTGGCGAGTTTAGCATAAGTAGTGACTTCCCCTTTTGGGATTTTTAATAACTGACTCAAAACGCTAAGGCGAAAGATAGTGAGTTTCCCACTTTTTTGAGCAACCTGCATTTCGCTAAATATTTCTTGAAGCTGGGGACTCATTATTTACCTAATGCTTTACCATCAATTCTTCTAGGATCAGCAAAGCCGTGTTTACCGTCGTAGCGCATCATAATAGTTTCAGCACAGCCAAAGGGGAAAACTTCTTTTGTAGTATGGCCTTTTTTCTGGAGACTCTCGACAACTTCTTCGTCGAGGCCAGTTTCGAACTCAAGTTGATCCGGTAGCCATTGATGATGGATTCTTGGACGTAAAGTGGCTTCTCTTAGGTCCATGTTAAACTCGACAATGTTGAGTAGTACTTGTAAAACAGTACTAATGATCCGGCTTCCACCAGGGCTTCCGGTACATAGGAAGGGTTCATCTTTCTTAAACACAATAGTGGGAGTCATTGAACTCAATGGGCGTTTATTGCTTTTTACGAAGTTGGCTTTGGCTCCGAGTAAACCATAAGAATTGGGGACTCCTTCTAAAATAGCAAAGTCATCCATTTCGTTATTTAAGAAAAAACCAAGGCCAGGGATAATGATGCCACTACCAAAGCTATAGTTGATAGTGTAGGTGAAACTGAGGACGTTTCCTTGTCGATCGCTAACCGAGAAATGAGTTGTGTCATTACTCTCTTTGAAGAAAAACTTGCCATGGGAAATTTCATTTGCAGGACGTGCACGCTCTAAATTGATCTTACGGTTTAATTTTTTGGCATACTTTTTTGAAGTGATTTCTTTTTGGGGGATATAATTAAAATCAGGATCGCCGGGGTAGTGACTGCGATCCGCATATGCGAGCTTCATTGTTTCAGCCAATAAGTGAAGGTATTGATCTTTTGGCATATTTTTGAGATCATGATTTTCTAAAATATTGAGCATTTGAATTAAGTGCATTCCGCCAGAGCTGGGAGCGGGCATAGATGCAATTTTGAGATCTTTGTATTTGCCGAAGACCGGTTCGCGCTCAATTACCTTGTATTTTTTAAGGTCAGTTTGGCTTATGAGACCACCGTTTTCTTTGTGCCAATTGACAAATTCTTTACCAAGGTGACTATTGTAAAAATAACTGGGTCCATATTTTTTTAAGCGTTTCAGAGTTTTCGCTAAATCTTCCTGCACGAGAATATCACCTTTTTGCAAGGTTTTGCCTTCGGGATAAAAAATCCGTTTGGCTTCTGCATTTTTCTCAAGAAATTCTTGCTTAGTTTGGAGGTCATAGGCAAGTCCTGCGGAGATTTCAAAGCCATCCTCAGCTAGAAAAATAGCAGGCTCAATGACAGTTTTATGCTTGAGCATGCCAAATTTTTTATTGATATATTCTATGCCAGCCAGAGTACCTGGGACGGCGCACGCTTTAGGCGAAAAACGCAGAGCATCTTTATCTACAGTCCCATCAGCTTTTAAGAAGTCTTCTTTTTTTACTGCAGAAGGAGCACGTTCACGAAAGTCAATGGCGGTCGTTTTTTTACTTTCAGCATCATAATAGAGAGCAAAACCACCACCACCAATATTGCCGGCTTTGGGTTGTGTGACAGCCAGTGCGTAGGCAATCGCAACACCAGCATCGGCTGCATTTCCACCAGCTTCAATAATTTCTAAACCGATTTGAGCTGCTTTATCATCCTGACAGACAATCATGACGTTTTTTGAGCGGACAACAGAAGTGTTTTTTAAGTCAATTTGAGGGATACGGATAATGGGATCCGCAATGACTAGAGAAGAGCAAAAAAGAATGAAATATAATAAATAAGAGGGCATGTTCTACTCCTTTGTTAATCGAAGCCATCCACGTGGGATTTTACTCACGGGGTCTTCGGCTAGCATGGCATAATAAAGGTCTTTATCTTGAACCCAAAAGGATTCACGACTTCCTTGAACTTCTAAAATTAGAACGCGTCCTGTTTCTGGGTCATAGGAAGTAAGAAGAGAAAAATGTCCCGAGCGCATACCATCGCCACTCAGTGATTGACGTGAAAAGTTGACGATAATTTGTGTGTCTTGGGTGAGGCTTTTGATTTGTTGACGGAAAAGATCTAAACCGGCATGGTGAGCATAAAAAGCTTCAATATGGAATTTAGGTAGGATACGTTGACTAGCTTCTTTTAATTCTCTTAGAGTCATCCCCATGCGCGAGACCATGGCAGGACTAATAACTTCTTCAGCAACTTTATGCTCAAAAAAGTTGTCTTGGTTAATGGTTTTAGTGTTATTGAGTGTGTTGCCAGCAATCGTTAAGGAGCATACTCCACAATAATTTTTTCTTTGTGGTTCCCAGAACTTTTTAGTCTTTGTGTAGAGTGAGGAGTCACTACGCTTGAGGATTTGTTGACCTTGGCTTGACGACAGCGTGTAAACATCTTTGGAGATTGAATGAATATCAGTTCTTGTATCGTGAAAACAGCTCCATAAAAACAAGAGCAAAATAAAATTGAAATATTTAAGCATGTACTTCTCTTTAGGCTGATTGATAATGAATTCCTTAAATATGAAGCATCTTGTGGGACTTACAATAATTCGAGTCTTGCTTAGCTTAAATCATTAACTTATCTTGGGGGAAATTAATTGTAAACTAAAGGTTTAAGATGAAAAAAGGTATTTATCGCCATTACAAAGGCAATTTTTATGAGCTTGTGGATGTGGCTAAACATAGCGAAACGGAAGAAGAATTTGTCATTTACCGCCCCATGTACGGAGAAGGAGCTCTGTGGATTAGACCTTTGATTATGTTTGATGAGGAAGTCGAGCACGATGGTGGAACAGTGAAACGCTTTGCGTTTCATGCAGATAAAAAATAAAACCCACAAGTGTTAACTTATGGGTTTTATAAACACTGAGTTCAGTGATCAATAAGGTTTAGCATGTATGATTTGCCATCAACTTTAATTGAAATTTGACCGTGAATATGAGCTTTGAGTAAATCGTCCTGTAGTTCAAAAGTAGATGTTTTTCCTTCTGAATCGGCATTCGTGGCAAGAAATTTAAGTTGCTTGCGACCCGATTTTAGTGCTAGATTTAAACGTGGGACTTTCTCAATGAGCTTTGGTGACTTTCCATCGGCATTAAAAAGAACAATTTTAAACTTACCAGTTTTTTCCATGTGAGCATACCAAAGTAAGGCAGATGTTCCGACCTTCAGCACTTCTCCACCATGACCTGGGTGTGGCTCGTGATCGCCATGGCCATGATCAGCATGTTTGCTATGATCATGTCCTTTGTGTGAATCTTCTGCAAAAGAAGTATTTGCGATAGTCGCAAGGGTCATAAGACCTGTCAGTAATTTTTTCATATGTATTTCCTTTATGTGCTTAGTTTAAATTGATTTGTTCTGGGGTTTTTCTGCTTTCTGCTGCTTTTTTACCAAATAACCAGAAGGCAGCTGGGCTGACGATGAATTCTAAAATTGTACTAGAAATGAGTCCGCCAATGATGACGGTGGCGACGGGATAGAGGATTTCTTTCCCTGGTTGCCCAGGAGCTAGAGCCAAGGGGATTAGAGCAATGCCACTCGTTAAAGCCGTCATGATCACAGGAACCATGCGTTCTTGACCCGCTTTAATTATGAGTTCAGGGGTGAACTTGACCTTTTCTTTACGATGGAGGTATATGTAGTGATCGAGGAGTAAGATGGCGTTGCGGGCAGCGATACCACCAAGAGAGATAAGGCCAACTAAAGTAGCGACAGATAGGGTTTGTTGACTCAAAACTATATAGGCGACGGCACCAATAAACGCCATGGGTATACTGATCATAACCTGCAAACTTAAATTGATTGATTTGAAGTGCATATACAGAATCAAAACCATGCACAAGAGAGATACAATACTCAGTAATAGAATGCGCTTGGTCGCTTTTCTTTGCGCTTCAAACTGACCGCTGATTTTTAAGGAATAGCCCTGTAAATCTGCCATGCGTTCACGAATAGGATTTAAAGCTAAATCAACATCGTGTACCACCTCACCTAAAGATCGGCCTGCGACATTATGTTGAACAATAATGCGACGTCCCACGTTTTCGTGTTTAATATTATTTGAACTCAAAGTTTGACTTACGTCGGCGAGGTCTGAGAGGCGGATGAGCGCACCATTTGCCTTGTGGACATAAAGATTGCGAATGTCATCTAATGATTTGCGGTTCTCTTCTTTTAAACCAAGTGTAATAGGATAAGTGAATTGCCCTTGAATGAATCGAGATATAGTTTCTCCACCTAAGGCGAGCTCAACTGTTTTTCCAAGATCTTCGACAGAAAGGCTGTGTAAAGCTAAGCGATCTCGTTTCGGTGTAATCGAAATGTTTGGGATCAAGACTTGCGGTTCAACAATGAGGTCTTTAACACCATTGATAGGACTAAGAGCCTGTTCCGCATCTTTGGCAAGGGATCTTAGTATATTGAGGTCTGGGCCGTAGATTTTGACGGCGACTTGAGCTTTGACACCAGAAAGCATAGCGGATAACAAGTGAGCCAGGGGTTGGTCAATAGAGTAGGCCACACCAGGAAATTCTGCATCGACTTCTTCTCTGACTTCAGCAATGATCTCTTCTGGGCTACGTTCAGTCTCCGGATCAAAACTCAGTATGACTTCAGAAGTATTGACTCCTTCAGCATGTTCATCACCTTCGGAGCGGCCCGTTCGTCGAGTTACATTTTTGATGCCTTGAATTTTTGTCAATAAATTTTCTAGGCGCAATCCATATGCATTGGAAGTTTCTAATCCGGTATCAGGAGGAAGAACTAAGTTGACTTGAGCCACGCCTTCATTAAATGGAGGTAGGAACTGTGTGCCGCGAGTCAATAAAAGACTGATGCTGATTCCTAAGGCAATGACGAGCACGACTAAAACAGCTTTGGCATGCTTCACACTTAGTACAATGATTTTGGCGACAAAGACTTTTAAATTTCGAACGACAAAAGTTTCTTTGTGCGGGTTCTTCGACAGTGAATTGGGCAATAAAAAATAACACAAGACGGGAGTGACGGTTAAAGAAACAAATAAAGATGCGAGTACCGAGATGATGTAAGAAACACCAATGGGAGTAAAGAGCTTGCCTTCCATTCCAGTTAAGAAAAAGAGTGGGAAGTACACAACCATGACTAGCAGGGTACCAATTACAATAGGCTTGCGCACTTCGGATGAGGCTTTGAATATGACGACTAAAACATTCTCACGTAAGTTAGCCTCTTTTTGGAAGTTCTCTTTTAAACGTTTAAAAACATTTTCTACATCGACAATGGCATCGTCAACTAAGGCTCCGATGGCAACGGCAATCCCGCCAAGAGTCATAGTGTTGATGGAGACATCAAAAATGGAGAAGACGATTACGGTTAAGGCCATCGAAAGTGGTATAGCCGTCAAAGTGATGAAGGTTATTCTCCAGTTCATGAGGAAAATGAAGAGAATGATAATGACCATGAATCCACCATCTCTAACGGCCTCCATAACATTATCAATAGCACGCTCAATAAAAATAGATTGCTTGAATAATTCCGTATTAATTTCAAGGTCACTATCTAAGCTAGATGAGAGGCTTTGTAAACGTTCTTCAACTTGTTTCGTGAGTTGAACTGTATCGTACCCAGGCTGTTTCATAATAACCATTAAAATGCCAGGTGAGCCATTGATACCTGCTTCTCCTATTTTTATCGAAGAAGGACCAAATTGAACTTTGGCTACATCTTTTAGAAGAACGGGTCGCAAATTATCAGCTTTGACGACGACTTTTTCTAGATCTTCTTTACTTTGGATTAAACCACGCACAGTGATGGCGGGAGCTTTGCTACCAAGATTAATAAATGCGCCACTGCTGTTGCCATTGTTTTTCTTAATCGCTGCTTCGATTTGCTGAATACTCACTCCAAAGCTACGGAGTTTATCAGCATCAATAATAGCTTGAAGTTGCTTGGCCGAGCCTCCACCTATAATTACTTTGGAGACACCAGGAATAGAGAGTAGGTCATATTTGATTTGGTATTCGGCTAGGGAGCGAATATCAGAAGGGGAGAACTTACCACTTTTACTATTGACCCCAATGATCTGTATTTGTCCCATGATTGATGAAACCGGGGCCATGACAGGTTCAATTCCTTCAGGTAAGCGCGCTTTTGCCAAAGGAAGTTTTTCCATCACAATCTGACGATTTCGATAAATATCGGTGCCCCAAGCAAATTGAATCTTGATAACTGAAAGGCCGAGGCCAGAAGTCGACATGACATTTTCTACACCAGTCGCTCCATTTAGAATCTGTTCAAGAGGCAAAGTGACCAACTGCTCCACATCCTCTGGGATCATTGCATGAGCTTCTGTCATGATAACGATAGTGGGTCGGTTGAGATCAGGTAGTACATCGACAGGCATTTCTTTGGCAAGAAAAAAACCAACCAGTGAAATGACTAAAGCTAAGCCGATGACTAAAAGCCTGTTTTTTAGGGAAAAGGAAATGATATTATTAAGCATAATGATTATCCCTTAGTGGTTATGCCCGGCATGTGGATCAACTGCTTGGGGAGTCCCGGCTATCAAGGCCAACTGTAGAGCAAAAGCTCCATTAGTAACCATAGCTTCCTCAGGAAGAAGTTCCGAGCCTTCGCCAATGACAGCAACATCATTGTTTTGATAAACGACAATGACTTTTCGGCGGATGAATTTTTCATTCTCTCTTACAAAGACAACTTTATCGGAGCTGTGGTCAATGATGGCTTTTGAGGGTAAAACAATGACGTCTTCAAGTTTTTTGACTGGTACTTTCAAGGTGTACTTTAATCCCTTGCGTAAATTCCAGTTACGATACTTCGTGCCATTCACACTATGTTCACTCAAAATACTATTTTCACTAGGGAGCAATACGAGAGTTCGACCTTGTTCTTGACCTGTGATCTTAGATATTTTTAGATCTTTCAATTCGATAGAACTATTCTTAATTAATGGAGTGGCATCAATTAAGAATTGTTTTTGAATAGCATTGTTGATGAGTCCATATTCAGAGCCCGTGGGTTCTGCAGTCAGTAACATTTTACTGGGGTCAAGAAGTGTAAACAGCACATCGCCACGAGCGACTACTTGACCAGCTTTAATATTGATTTCCTTTAAATCCCATGAATTTTTATTTATAGGAGCCTTTATTTTTATAATGCTTTCCAGGGCACCTAAAGCATAAAGGTTTTCTACATCGGTCAAACTATGACCTTGTTGAAGCAGGCTAGCAATTTCTAGAAAAGATTTCAATGCGCTTGTATTTTTTGTGAAAAAATCGACCAAGTTTTTGTCGACAATTTCTTCGGCAGAGAGTTCACCAATACTCGCAATAACCCAACGGTTTTTTTGTTGCTCTTTAGTCATGAGTGAAAAGATGTTCTCAGAGGACTTAGTCCAAATATTATTCTGTTTTAAAGCATTGAGCCAAAGCCTTGGACTTTGGACTAGTTCTTTACCCTGTTCAATTTTTTGAATTTCAGAGGCACTTAATCCGTGAAGTTTGAGCTTGGCTCTATTGTTCTCGAGTTCTTGTGTTGATTTAGAGATTTCGTAGCGAAGTTCAATGAGGTCTTTTTGTGGTACAATGGAAAGTCCCTCGCTTTCGGTTTTAAAGTCCTTTAATCTGTTAAGTTCACTATTAAGAACTTTCAAATTACGGACAGAAGAACGCAAGGCGGCGATTGAAGTATGGTATTCCTCTGATGCGGGGCGCAGTATATCTTGAACTAAGTTAAGTTGAGGGCGCTTAATGGGGTCGCGAATGATTTCGAGTAAAACGGAGTTAGATTCAATAACTTGGCCTGGTTCAAGAGTAAAGCTTTTTATGCGACCTGCGAGTGGAGCGTAAATAGGTCGAGTATTAAGCGGGTGATCACTCACGAAAGCTGGGATAGGACTGAAAATTGTATAAGTACTGGAATCAATCTCCTCAATTGTAACTTTCATATTTTTCAGGGCTTGTTCAGAGATTTCTTGGCTCTCTTCAGTGGCGCCATGGTCATCGTCACATGTAACATCCTTATGACTGCCGTGATCGTCATGTCCGCCGTGTTCGTCATGATCATCATTACATGTAGCATCGTCATGTCCGCCGTGATCGTCATGATTGTGACCGTCGTGGTTTTTATGAGCTTGGTGGTTCTTGGGTAGAGTGGTTTTGTTATCGCAGGAAAAAAAGATGCCTGCAAAGATAAAAATGATTATGATCTGTTTCATTTTTGAAGTTCCATTTTCTTGATTTTGAGTGTGTCGATATTAGCGTTTGTCGTTTCTTTAAGGGGGATGCCACAGAGTTTTTCCACTTGGATAGTTTTTACCCACGTATTGATCTCTAACTGGACTTCTTGCAGGAGTAGTTCTTGGTGGTCCTTAATCATGTCCATGTAACGCAAGGCATCTATAGTTCCCAATTCTAAGGCGCGTTTGGCATCTTCTAAGTTGGATTTTGAGAGAGGCATGAGGACCTCACGCATGATTTTTAACTTTCGTTGATTTAAGAGTTGTTGTGTATAAGTTTTTTTGAGCTCAGTTATTTTTGCGTTCAAGACTTCTTTATAATTTAATAGTTGCTGTTCACGTTCACTCTGAGCAATTACAATGCTTTGCTGATTGCGATCAAAAATAGGGAGCTCTATGGAGAAAGGTACAGAGTAAGTGCGTTTGCGCTCTCCAACTTCTTGCTCAGCATCAAAGCCTACGCTTAGGTCGGGATATTGTTTAGCTAATTCAAGACGTAGTGTTGCGTCGGCAAGGTGAAAATCCATTTCAGCACGAGCTAAATCGGGATTATTGAGGATGAACTTTTCTTTGAGGGAGTCAAATTTAACTTTCTCTTCGGGGAGCTGAATTGTTTCGAGTTGGACTTGCTCTAAGAGCTTTTCATCAATCACGAGTAATGAAGATAAGTCGGCTAAAGATTGTTTTGACTGACTCATTTGGTCAAACTTATCGAGCTTTAGTTCACCTTGTTGAAGTTTGACTTCAGTAAGGCTCAGCTTGCTAGTTGAACCTAATTCAAAGAGTTTTTTTGTTGCCTTTTGAGTAGTTGTTAATGTCGCTTCAATATCCTTGTGAAGTTGAATAGATTTTTGTGATAAAGCAAAGGAGATATATGATTCTCGTAAACTGAAATAGAGTTCGCGGTGACTCAAAACTTGTTCGTTAAAAGCAGCGAGGGCACTGAGTTCATTGAGTTCATCATTACGACGTAAACGTGGACCTAAAGGAATATTAAAGGCTATTCCCACAAAACCTTGTGTAGAGCTAGAAGTAGTCTCTTCTAGACGTGAACCTTTTGCGGGTCCCGCAGTAATTGTGGGATTGGCCCAAGGTGTTTTTATGTTGGCGACTTCTTGAAGTCCTTGGTATTTTTGACGGATTTGCTGAAGGCGCAAATTATTTTGATTCATGGCTTTTGCGGCTTCAGCAAAAGTGAACGTTTCTTGCTCAATCTTACGGGAACGCTGAGCTTCTATTTCATTTAAAATTTCTTGGGGTTCTAGTTCTATGGGCTTGTAACTTTGACATGAAACGAAAGTTATTAGCACCACTGAGAAGAATAGGTTTTTTTTCATAATTAATACCGATTAATCTTGCATATTGATGGATTAACTCACCAAAGTTTAAGGTGAATACAATGATGTTTAAGCTAAAAAAGCTTAATAGATTAAAGGGGATTAAATAAGTAGCTGAGTAATAGCTATAGTCCGCAATTGCGGAGGAGGGAGACTAGGTTTTGATAGAGGCCAAAACGCTTTTTTTGTGATAAGAGGATAGGTGTGAGTGTCTAAATTGAAGTCAAAGAGACTGAGTGTTTTATAAGAAGAGAAGTCGAGGGAGTGACTACGTAGGTCAGATTCAAAAGACTCAATTTCTGAGTCTGAACAATCATCAGATTTAATTTCTACAAAGGAACATGCGCTATCTTCGCAGGTATTGTGCTCTATGTGTTCACTGCTTTCCTCTTCACAATCACAGGAACCATTAAAGCCAAGTTCGAGCTTGATCTTACCTGAATCAGAGACACAAATTATCGCATTTGCGGGCATCGCACCGACAAAGCTAATCATCAAGCTACAGAGTAGTAATATGAATTTGTGTGTTAGGTTCATGTAGATTTCACTTCTAAGTTTGAACTAATAATAATTCGATTAGCCTCTCGAATCAAATCTTTTGCATGGATTTTTAAGGCTTGCTAGATCAGCTTTCGCTTATGCGAAAGCTGATTCTAAGAATTTCTAAGCTTTAATTGGATAGAGTACAACTTGTTCGTGGACATATTCAGATGCTTGGATTTCCGCTACAGCTTGATTCATGGCTTCTACAGAGACTTCATGAGTTTGAATGACAACGGGTTTTACTCCATCAGCGCTAGCTTCTGATTTTTGATTTACTGAATCCATGGAAATGCCATAGTTCCCCAAAATGAGGGCAACTTTACCGAAAACAGCAGGGCAATCTTCAAGCATTAATCTAAGATAAAAGGGTGAGCTTTGTTCTTCTTGTGAGATGAAAGCAGCTTTGTCACGGAAAATCATTTTTTGCTGCTGGCCAAGAGTGTCATTGCAGAATTGGCTAGCGGCTTCAATTAGATCGGCAAAGACTGAACTTGCAGTTGGTTTTTGACCAGCACCTTGACCGTAAAGCATTCCAGGACCGAGTAAATCTCCTTCGAGCTCGACTGCATTAAATGCACCTTTTACATTGCCAAGCATACTATCTTCGCGAACAAGTGTACATTCCGTTGAAAGAGCAACAGCACCTTTTTCGTTGAGAGTATAGGAGCCAAGAAGTTTAATGCTATAGCCAGATTCTTTGGCATATTGGATGTCGCTTAGACTGATTCCGCGAATACCTTTAATATCAATAGCATCAGTACCAAACCAAGTGCCATAAGCTAAACTTGCGAGGATCGCAGTCTTTTGAGCAGTGTCGTCGCCATCAATATCGAGTGAGGGATCGGCTTCAGCATAACCAAGGTCAGTGGCACCTTGAAGGGCGTCATCAAAAGATTGGTCATTTTCCTGCATTTGAGTGAGGATGTAGTTACATGTACCATTGAGGATACCAGAGATAGAGGTGACGTGATTACCTGCAAGGCTTTCTTTAAGGGCTTTGATAATGGGGATGCCACCTGCCACTGCTGCTTCAAAAAAGATGGCGGTGTTATTTTGTTCAGCTAATTGAAAGAGTTCTTCGCCATGTGCTGCTATCAGAGCTTTATTGGCTGAAACGACTGCTTTACCATTCTCGAGGGCTTTTTTAACGAGATCATAAGCTAAAGTGGTTCCACCAATTAACTCGAGGACAATATCAACATCGGGATTATTGACGACTGAGAAAGTATCAGTTGTTAGGATTGAGCTATCGACTTCGCAGGCGCGTGTCGCATTGAGGTAACGAACTGCAATTCCAGCAATGCTGAGTGAGTAATTATTTCTTTTCGCGAGAAGATCTTTTGTGTCGGCAATGGCGTTAACAAGTCCACTTGCCACTGTGCCTAAGCCCAGGAGGCCAATTTTGATTTCTTTCATCTATGCTTCCTCGAGGGTTTTTACGATGATTGATTTAATTGTTTCGGTGTGTGCATCAGCTACTTGATATTTCATGTCATCCTCGCTGAGTGCATCTAAAATGGGGTGATTGCCAAGAGCTTCACCACAGGCAAGCTTTATTGATTCAGGGAATTTTCCTGAGTGAGCAGTTGCGAGACAAACAATTTGTTCATCTGGTGCCAGTAAGTCTGCTACATAAACGCCTGTCGCCGTGTGCGGGTCTAAGACATAATCATTTTCGTGGCTATACTTTTTGATGGTCGCTAGAGTTGAGTCTGTGTCACAGCGTTTGGCTTCAATGAGGTCACAGCTGATGTCGTAGTGTAGCTCACCATTCGCTTTGAACTCTTCCATGAGTTCTCTAAGTTTATTAGCATCTTGACCACAACTATAGAAAAGGTAACGTTCAAAGTTACTGGCAAGCTGTATGTCCATTGAGGGACTTACGCTGTGGTGTACAGTTCCTTTCTTGTAAATGCCTGTATCAAATGCACGGCAAAGAACATCATTTTCATTTGTAGCTAAATAAAGCTTTTTGATTGGGAGTCCCATTTTTGCAGCTAGGTAACCAGCAAAAATGTCGCCAAAATTACCTGTAGGAATAGAGAAGCTTAATTTGTCTTGATTACTTTCAGTCGCACGGAAATAAGCATAGAAGTAATAAACAGTTTGGGCGAGCAAGCGACCCCAGTTTACTGAGTTCACAGCACCTAGGTCATGTTGCTTTTTAAAGTCGAGTTGATTGAAGATATCCTTCATCATTCCCTGGCAATCGTCAAAACTACCTTCAACGGCAATGTTGTGGATGTTTTTCTGATTGACTGTGCACATTTGCATAGCTTGGATTTTACTAGTGCGATTGTGCGGGTGCATCACAAAGACGTGAACGCGTTCAGAGTCTTTGAGCCCGTAAATGGCCGCACTACCCGTATCGCCAGAAGTTGCGGCGAGGACATTAAGTTTTAAGTCACGCTTTTCTAAAATATAATCAAAGAGGCGGCCTAAAAACTGCAGAGCAATATCCTTGAAAGCAAGTGTTGGCCCGTGAAAGAGCTCTAATATCAAGTTTTTGCCTGCAGGTGCGAGAGGACTCACATCTTCATGACGAAATGAACTATAAGCTTTTTCGATAATTTCTTTAAGGTCATTTTCTGGGATGTCGTTAGCGAAAACTGACATAATTTCGAACGCGAGTTCGGTATAGCTGAGGTCTCTCCAGTTATCGAGTTTATCTGAGAAATCGGGAAGCTCAGTGGGTAAGAATAAACCACCGTCAGGAGCTTGGCCGGTGAGGATGGCATCCATGAATGGGAGCTCATCAGTTTGACCACGTGTACTTCTGTACTTCATCAAAAAATCCTTCTTTGTTCTCGAGCTCAAAAATCGGCTCAAGCTTTTGTAAGTTGTGGGGCCTTAGCTAGCTATCTAATTTGGGCCTAAAAATTAATCTACCTATTCTAAAGAACTATTGTTTTTTTTCCAGTTCAAGTAGGAAACATTCAAACAACTTGCTTAGTTCTGTACATAAGAAAAGAAGATATGCTCAAAAGTCGAAATCATTAAGTGAGAAGTCTTGTGACTTAAGGTCTAGTTCTTGGTCCAAGTTCGATCTAGTTATTTCAGTTCAATTTTAACTATTTCAGTAAATGATTTTAAAAAATTAGCAAAAAACGTATCAGCTGTGAATTCTTTTGGTTATATATTACTAAGGATCATGGTTTTGTGGGGATGTTTTACATTAGATATATACCAAGATACGGAGAAAATTTTTGGTGATGACCCAACAAAAATCAATAGTGTTAGAGAGCCTGAAAAGTGCTTTTGAAGCAAATTTAAATCTGCCAAATTGTGAGCCGACTAATACGAGTGAAACCAGTCGTTTGGATGGTGAACTTATTGATCAAGATACTCTTTTGACAGAGTTGGATTCATTAGAAGAAGAGGCTGTAGAACACCATGCCAATATGCTTTGTCCCTCCTGTAAAGAAACGAGTATATTTAGCTTTCGCTCGATGTTTGAGAAGGTGACTTGTAGCGAATGTCGATCGAGTTTTCGTGTTCCTGTTGGGACTGAAGAATTTATTTACGATAAACACGTTTTGAAGCTTCCTAAGCTTAATATTTTTCGAGCATACAATAAAGAAAATGATTTCTATGGTGAAACCCTTGTCTACGAAAAGTCAGGGTCTCAAGTGTATGATCTTGATGAAATTGTGAATCTTGTTCGAGCCTATTCGCAAATGAACTTAGTGGGCTATGTAAAACCTAAGTATTTTCAGGTGGATGACATGGCTTATTATTTATCGAGACCTCAAGCACCTTATCAGATGCAACTCTATTTAGATAATAATGAAGAGACTTCAAAAAATGAGCTCGCAACTATTCTGGATCAAACAACAGTTATGTTGATCGCCTTAAGCAAAAGAAATGTTTTTGGAGATGTTTTGCCTTCGGACGTTTGTTTAAATAGTGAGGGTAATGTTGAGATCTGCGATTATGGCTTGAGAGAGGCGCTTTGTTCGCAATTGGGAACTCCATTACCTTGTCCATATTTGGCACCTGAAATTATTGGAGGAGGCGAGCGCAATGAAGCTTCTGTAGTGTATTCATTAGGTATTCTTGCGGCTAAGCTTTTTAGTGGTCAAGAGGTATTCCAAGAACTTGATCCATCAGAAGTGAATGCCGAACGAGAAGCTTATATCGAAAATTTTAAAGATACTAAATTGCCGAGTTTTATTAAACTCTTGTTGAATGTAAACCCTAATAAACGCCCCCCGCTTATGCAGGTTCGCGACTTTTTCTTACGCCTTTCTCGACAAAGAAGTAAATAGAGGGGAGATCACTTTAATAGGATCTACTAGTATGAAGAATCCTAAAGATGCTCAACTTATCTCTCTAGGATATAAAAAAGCCCCATGAATAAAATTCACGGGGCTTTTTATTGAAGCGAATTAAGCTCTAGAGGCTAGCGAGTGCAGCGTTGAGTGTTGCGCTTGGGCGCATGGCTTCAGAAGCTTTAGCATCATTTGGCTTAAAGTAGCCGCCGATATCCATAGCTACACCTTGGGCATTATTAAGTTCACTCACAATCGTTTCTTCTTTGTCTGCGAGATCACTTGCGAGGGCCGCAAACTGAGACTTAAGTTCTGCGTCCTTGTCTTGAGCAGCAAGTTCTTGAGCCCAATAAAGAGCGAGGTAGAAGTGACTGCCACGATTGTCGAGTTCATTCACTTTACGTGAAGGAGACTTATCGTTAAGGAGGAACTTAGAGGTTGCTGCATCGAGAGTCTCTGCGAGAACTTGTGCTTTAGCGTTATCAAAGTTAGCTGCTAGGTGCTCGAGAGAAACTGCAGTTGCAAGAAATTCACCAAGTGAGTCCCAACGCAAATGGTTTTCTTTTTCGAATTGTTGAACGTGCTTAGGAGCAGAGCCACCAGCACCAGTTTCGAAGAGGCCACCACCATTCATGAGAGGAACGATAGAGAGCATTTTTGCAGAAGTACCGAGCTCGAGGATTGGGAAAAGGTCAGTAAGGTAGTCACGGAGAACGTTACCAGTTACTGAAATTGTATCTTCGCCAGCTTTAGTTCTTTCGAGTGTGTACTCAGTAGCTTGAACAGGAGCAAGAATTTTAATAGTGAGACCGTTTGTGTCGTGATCGCCGAGGTAAGCTTCAACCTTCTGGATGAGTTGAGCATCGTGAGCACGATTTTCGTCGAGCCAGAAGATAGCAGGTGAACCTGTTGCACGAGCACGGTTAACAGCGAGTTTTACCCAGTCGCGGATAGGTGCATCTTTTACCTGGCACATGCGGAAGATGTCGCCAGCTTCAACAGTTTGCTCGAGAAGAACTGTGCCATCAGCATCAATTGCTG
The DNA here is from genome assembly GCF_028745505.1 of Lentisphaera marina. Lineage (GTDB taxonomy): Bacteria > Verrucomicrobiota > Lentisphaeria > Lentisphaerales > Lentisphaeraceae > Lentisphaera > Lentisphaera marina. The sequence continues at coordinate 362,287 of NZ_JAQZZL010000002.1, forward strand.
AAACAGTACCAGCTGCAGCCATTTGGAAAGTCTTGTCGTGTGAGCCATACTCTTCTGCTTTTTGAGCCATGAGACCAACGTTAGGAACACTACCCATAGTAGTAGGGTCGAAAGCGCCATTCTTTTTACAGAAATCAATAGTTGCTTGGTAGACACCAGCGTAACAACGATCAGGAATAACGGCTTTTGCGTCTTGTGCATTGCCTTCGGCATTCCACATTTGACCAGAAGTACGGATCATTGCGGGCATTGAAGCGTCGATGATCACGTCTGAAGGAACGTGGAGGTTTGTGATACCGCGATCAGAATCAACCATGGCAAGTGCAGGTGAGTCAGCGTAAACAGCTTCAATTGCCGCTTTAACTTCAGCTTCTTGAGCGTGGCCTGCGATTTTCGCATAAACGTCGCCAAGACCATTCTTTGTATCAACGCCTAGTTCAGCGAAGAGTTCGCCATACTTAGCAAAAACGTCTTTGTAGAAAACTTCTACAACGGCACCGAAAATGATCGGATCAGAAACTTTCATCATAGTAGCTTTCATGTGAAGTGAAAAGAGAATGCCCTGCTCTTTCGCATCGGCAATTTCTTTTGCTACAAAAGACTGAAGTGCAGCCATGTTCATAACTGAGGAGTCGAGGATTTCGCCTTCTTGAAGTCCAAGACCATCTTTTAAAATAGTTTCTGAACCATCAGCGCCGTTGAAAACGATTTTTGCGCTAGTCGCAGCTGGTATAGTTGTTGAAGTCTCACTGCCATAGAAATCTTTTTCACTCATACTTGCAACGTGTGATTTTGAATCAGCTGACCAAGCACCCATGCGGTGAGGGTTAGCTTTGGCATAGTTTTTAACAGCTTTTGGAGCACGACGGTCAGAGTTACCTTCACGTAAAACAGGATTTACTGCCGAACCGAGAACTTTTGCGTAACGAGCTTTAATAGCAGCTTCTTCGTCATTTGCTGGTTCTTCTGGGAAGTCTGGGATATCGTAGCCTTGACCCTGAAGCTCAGCGATTGTTGCTTTGAGCTGAGGGATTGATGCGGAGATATTGGGAAGCTTAATGATATTAGCTTCAGGAGTTTTTGCGAGGTCACCGAGTTCTGCAAGAGCATCACTAATTTTTTGATCAGCAGTGAGCTTCTCTGGGAAGTTGGCAAGAACGCGGCCAGATAGAGAAATGTCGCGAGTTTCAACTTCAACACCAGCTTTGCCAGTGTAGGCTTGGATAATAGGGAGTAGGGAGTGCGTCGCTAAAGCCGGCGCTTCATCAGTTATCGTATAGATAATTTTAGACATGTTAGTTTCCTGTTTTTTATTTAAAGTATGTGTTCTAGACCATAGACCAGTTCTGCACGGTCTTTTATGTGCTTGGCTGCCATGTAGACGCCAGGCATGTAACTAGTGCGTTCAATACTATCGTGACGAATAGTGAGATACTGGCCTGGGGCACCGAGGATAACTTCTTGGGACGCAACAAAGCCAGGCATACGAACAGCGTGAAGTTTAATGCCTTCAAAATCGCCGCCACGAGCACCTTCTACATTAGCTACTTGGTCATTAGTTTTTGGGTTGAATGTTTTGTTATTCTCGCACATGAGTTCCGCGGTTTTTACAGCAGTCCCCGAAGGGAAGTCCACTTTGTTTTCGTGGTGGTACTCAATAATTTCAGCATAGTCATAGTACTCAGCTGCCTTTTGGGCAAACTGTTGCATGAGTACATTGCCAATAATAAAATTGGGAGCGATGAAGCATCCTTTTCCTGTTTCTTTGATCCAAGCTTTAATTTGCTCTAAGTCATCTGGGGTGAAACCAGTGGTTCCAACTACGGCAGCTGCTCCGCCAAAAAGTATGGTGCGTACAGTTTCCATTCTGACTTCGGGGCGAGTGAAATCTACCACTACATCAGCTGGGTTAGAAGCGAGCGAGTCGGCGAGCGAGTCGCCCATATCGATACTTCCAGCAAGAGTTAGATCGTCTTTCGCCTTAACGAAATCAACGACAGTCGCTCCCATTTTTCCCATGGAACCATTAACAGTTACACGCATGGTCTAGTTCCTTAATTAAATTGTATTTCTAAAGTCGCACCCAACACTAAATGTCAATCGCTCTTTGTCAATAACTTATGTATGACACATAAGGGGAATCAAGGGAGTTTTTTGTTGTAAAACGGAATTATTGCATGCAAAGTATTTTTTACATACAATAAGCCCAGCTAGGGAGGTTAGCTAACGGCACGATAATTGAATATTAATTTGATCGAAAAACCTTTGCCGACATAAGCCTAAAGTTAACAGGAAAAAATTAAAAAATATCTATATCCTCTTCTCCGGCAGCTTTCTTAGGCGTAGCGGCCTTTTTATTCCCAGATGATTTTTTGATCACCGAAGATGGGAGGTAGCGGTAATAGACTGTGAGCTGCAGTGCGCAAAGTGTGGTGGAATAAACTTTGTTATCAATCTCGCGCATGGCGTTACGGTCGGTTTCAATACCTTTTGTAGCAGGGCTCAACCAATAACCATCAGGATGTTGATTTTCAATGAGTTGTTTTTGGAAAATTTTATTCCATTTATTCCAATCACTGCCCCCGCGTTGAAAAACAGCTTGAGTTGCGTAATACATCCAGTAGAGGTAGAATCCAGCAGGAGCACTATGCTTGCCATGTTCCTCCCATCTGAGGAGGTTTATATCCTCTTTGACAATGAGATCGCCAAGCCTGCGACATGCAGGGTCATCTTGAGCTCCTAAAAGCTGCATACAGAGAACGCCTACGGCACGCATCGAGGGGTCTCGTTTCCCTTTGTTTTCTAAGCGATAGTAGAAACCTGTTGACGTAGCCGATTTTTTCATGTGTGCTACTGATTTTTCAATGGCTGCGGGGAGTTCGGGTACATCGCAACCAGCTACTTTTGCTGCTTTCATTGACTGCCAGTTCCAGCAGGCATTAGAGAAGTTTGAATCACCTCTGGTTTTATATCCATACATGAAGGCGCCATTTTCATGTTGGTTATTGCAGATGAATCTAATGGTGTTATTCATAGGCGTTTTTAAGTTGAAATTACCAGTCATCGCATAAGCTTCTGATAATGCATAGGCAACAAGAGCGTGTTCATAGACATTTCGCTCCTTTGCGTTTCCTAAAGGGAATGAGCTGGTGCTATTTCCCCATTTTGCGAGGTTCGTTATGCCTTTTGAGACAACTGAACCATAGCGCTTGGATTTACCTGTTTCACCATGAGCGAGATAAGTTAAGATCGCTAAGCTGGTCATGGAGTGGGGGTGGCCATTTCCCCAGGTTCCATCGGGGTTTTGGTTTTTCGCTAGCCAATCGAGGGCTTTGCCAAGTGATTGTTGAGCAACAGCTGAGCCACCATATTTGCGTATGGCGGTAGCTTTGGCATTTGGTGAGCGAGCACTAAACATTTTAGCTGATTGGAGTGGTGAAGTTGAGGGTTTGACGTCAGAAATCAATTCCATGTCATCCATAATGTCTGCTGCAGGTGGCTCGTCACTGATCTCTTCAATTTCGGTCGAGACATCTTCTACTTCGATTGTTTCGGTGACTTCTGGGTTGACGGTTTCGGTCTCGGTTTCCATATCCGGCTCTGGTGGCGGAGGCGGTGGAGGTGGTGGAGGTGGTGGTTCTTCAACAATCTCTTCCATCTTTTGTGTGACTTCAACATTGGCATTACTTGCTTTTGTTTCGCCTTTGAACAAAGAAGCTAACAAAATAAGTAAGATGTGACAGAAGGTAGAAATAACGGGACCAATTAAAGTTTCTTTAAGTTTCGTTTTTCTATATTCTTCTTGTATCCTGAGTAATTCCTCTTGGGAGAGAACCCCAGTGTAATTATCATCTTCAAAATCTTCTGACATTTATGTTTAATCCTAAAGTTGTTTTTACTTATTAGCGATGACTTACAAAACCTTTCAGCTAAAACTAATAATTTGGCGTTTACTTAGCAGTAAATTGTCGTTCGTGAGTCATAATTCTTTTTGTGTTACGCTTAGTGAATAGCGAAAGTATTCATTATATTACGAAATTTTAGCTTTTGTGATATGGCTAATGCTTGAAGTTTTATGAGCATCAGTATGTTTTTTAGTGATATAGCAGTCTTAGTTGATACTTCCTTTTATCCTTGAGTTTTTTATATATACACAGGCCAATGAGAAAAACTGACACTTGATAACAGAAAAAATTCTATTTCTTTATGTGTGAACTCTCTATAATTATTGTAGTGCCTTATTTATTTATGACAGAAAGATATTTAAATTTTCATTAAAGCCTCGTTCTTTGGGGGTCTATCATATCCTTTAATACGACAGAGTAGTTGATTCTTGACTCTTATTTTGAGAAATTTTAAAATACTTTAAGCTTTCTGTGTAAACAAAAGAAAAACGGGAGTCTTTGCCCTAGGGGTAAGGATCATCAATTTGTGAATTTCCAGAACGTAAAAAGCCCAATCACTTAATGATTGGGCTTTATGAAAAAAACTTCTAGTTTAGCGCGTTAGAACAACCTTTGTTTTTGATAGGCGGTCATGCCAGCCTTTTGTTCCGTCGGCATAGAGAAAGCTGAAGGATTCAAAGGGGATGAAGCGGCAAAAGGTTCTAAGCAGGATGGTTCCTGCTTTTGGTTTATTGCCTTCTAAATCTACGACTTTGGTTCCTAAAATCATTTTGCCAACAGTTTTACCTAAAAGTATTTCTTGTGGGAAATAATATGAAGTGACAAGGAAAAGGCCGAATAAGAAGTTCGGTATGGGTTGAGAAATGGTCTCGAGTACTTGCATGGAGTCGGTCATTGCGAGTATTACCCCAAGGATAGCTCCAAACATAACTGAATAGATAAGATAAAAAACGGTGTCTAGAATCAGGGTGAGAAAACGCTTGCCTTGCGGGGCTAGCTGAAACTCTTCTTCAGATATATCGACTTCAAGTTCGGTTTGCGGTGCTTCGTATATATTGCTCTGTTCCATAGTGGCTCTCCTGTGACTAATTATTAACTCCTGCATAGGTTCTTTAAGATCTTAGATAATCAATATATGTCCAGTGCTAAAATGAGGGAGAAGAGATTTAGCTATGGTTTTTCTTGTTAGAAATATCAAATTAACTTATGAGCTAACTTTAAAGGGGTCTTGTTAGCTTTGAAAATTTTTGAATTAGAGGCGTGTCGAAAGCTTAAGTGTTTTTAGGCTTAAGGTTCTCTAAATCTAATGTTGTTTTGCAATGACCGCATTGTTCTGTCTTGAGTTGATTTAAGTCTTCCGATTTTTTATAAGATGCAATGAGGGAGATTGGCGTGTCGCAGGAGGCACAGTTAAGGGCGTATTTTTTCATGGCAATTTTTTTGAATACAAATAGATAGACGGGATATAGTAGCCATAGACCCAACAAAAAACGTTCATTCATGTTGGAGTCAGCGCCTACATATTTCCCTTTATTAAGGATGAAAAAGGTGATGAAAACAATTGAAAAAATCACCAACTTAAAGTTGATGATCGCTCTTTCGCGAGCTTGGTGATTTTGATTTCGGAGAAATTCTATTTCGCTTATCATTTTGAACCTAGGAAGTTTGTTATTTGTGGCAGATAATTAGCTCCTAAATATGAAATGGTCAATCACTTATAATGGATAAAGCACTTATACATAATGAGTGTAGGCTAATCGTTTGATCTTGTCGCTAAATATGAGTTCCCAATTCATGGCTTTAATGAATCTGTTCATCATACTTGGCGACAGTCAAAGAGTTGTTCAAATGTCTTAAGCAGGCTTTTTAATCCGCAGAAAGGAAAATGCCTTTGAGGTTCATTTGCAGTGCTTCTGGGTTGTTTGCGAATCCCATGGCAGCTTCTTCGGTGATATCGCCAGAGTTGACGAGTTGTAGAAGGCGTTGGTCAAATGTAAACATGCCATATTCACTACCTTTAGAGATGGCACCAGAAATTTGGTCTACTTTATCGTCGAGGATGAGTTTTTTGATGAAGGCAGTGTTTATCATGACTTCATTACAAGGGATCATTCCTCGGCCTGAGGCGCGGGGGACAAGGCGTTGGCAGACAATAGCGGCAACATTTTCTGCGAGAGATTTACGCAGGGCTTCACGTGCAGTGGCAGGGAAGGTGTCAAGTAAGCGGTTGATTGATTGGCCAGCGTTGGCTGTGTGTAATGTGGATATAACCATGTGGCCAGTATCGGCGGCATGAAGAGCGGATTCAATTGAGGTGACGTCTCGCATCTCACCAACAACAATTACGTCTGGGTCTTGGCGCAAAGCGTATTTTAAAGCGGCTTCGAATGAGACTGTGTCAATACCAACTTCCCTTTGTTCAAAGATGCAGTTTTTGTCTTTGAAGTTGTATTCGATGGGGTCTTCAACAGTTATGATGTGACGATTCATATTGGTGTTCATGTGTTCGAGCATACAGGCCATTGTTGTCGATTTACCTGAGCCAGTCGTACCCGTTACGAGTATGATACCTCGTTCGTATTCGGCAATTTTTAAAATGATTTCGGGGAGGCCTAGGGCTTCAAGAGGGGGCACATCACTTTTTACGTGACGAAAGGTCATGGAGAGGAGGCCACGTTGGCGGTGGATGTTGGCACGGAAGCGTCCAGCATTATCTTCGTCAAAAGCGAAATCGGCATCACCTGTTTCAAGATAGAGGTCTAGGACTTTCTGACCAGCGATTTCAACAATGGCAGAACTAAGGAATTCATAGTCGGGTACGAATCCGTCAGAAATTTCGTAAAGGCCGCCATGGACTCGAAGTGCAATGGGGCTGTTCTCACGTATGTGCCAGTCAGAGGCGCCTTCCTGAACACCCGTTACGAGTACAGAGTTTAGTTTTGACGTAGGCATGGTTTTTACTCCTAAGGTAATTGTAAAAAATAATGATATGTAAAAATTACCGCTTAGAGCTTAAGTTTAAAAACAAAAAAGCCGAGTTTACCTAAGTAAACACGGCTTTTTTAGCAAGGTTCAATGCCTTAGGCGTTGATACCAGTGATTTTCACTTCTGTAAACCACTGACGGTGACCTTGAGTCTTCTTATATCTTTTACGACGTTTCTTCTTAAAGACGATAAGTTTTTTACCTTTAGCTTCATCAACAACTTCAGCGTTTACGCTTGCGCCATCAACTAATGGTGTTCCAAATTTAGCGTCGTCTCCGCCGATGGCGAGAACTTTATCGAAAGTATATGCAGCGCCTTCAGCTTTGAGGCGTTCTACGCGGATGACATCACCTTCACGAACGGTGTATTGTTTACCGCCTGTCTCAATAATTGCGTACATCTTAAAATTCCTTAAAAAATTATATTTAGTCTAGTTACAGTTAAATCGGGACTGTCTTCTGACAAAAGAGTGCTGAATATAGTGCAGAGTCAATTCCTTGCAAGTACTTATTGTTACTTTATTGGATAAGAATATGCTAGATCCTAATTTCTGCCAATAATACTTATATTCTCACTGAGGTGAAAAGATGAATTATCGGCAATTTCCTGTTTGAGTTGTGGGATCATGTCAACAGGATATGCTGATTCAATAGTAACGTCTATCCCGCCTTCAGGGTTTTTGAGCCACTCAACTTTTATGTGTCCGTGGATAGTTTTTATACGAGCGCGAGCCCAGTCTTGTTTATCGATGATCGGATTGAAGTAAATTTGTTCGTATCCTGGTGCGGCAGGGCGAATTCCGGCAACTTCATTGATGAAAAACTGTGCTGGACCAGAGCCAATGGCATGGCAGAGGCTGGTGTTTTCTTTTGAGAAATCTAGATCTGGATCATAGAATTCCGGCCAGGTGCTCAATTCCTTGTCTACCATCGAGCCCCAGTAGTATTTGATGAGATCGTAAGCCCAAGATCTTAGGTTGATATTAGTGGCTGCTTGGGTGACGATGTCGAAGAGGTAGGGTGATTTGTCGTGTAAAAACTCGAGTTTAAGGAAAGGAGCTTCTTGAATGGTGGCTTGCACTAAGAAGTCATTAATCGAGCTGCTTGGGATGATGCCAGCGTTCATTGCTAAGAAGTTGCATTCTGCAGAGTATGTATTGCTAAGTTGACCATTGGAGCTCCAGTCCGCGAAAAGATGCTTGTCTTTATTCCAGCAAAGTGAGCGAAGTTTCTTGCTTATGAATAGCATTTTTTCTTGGGTTTTCTCTTGGTCTTCTTTAAGTTCAAGGAATGAGTAGACCCAAGATGTGGCAGAGAGCATCCTGAGGTATAGGCAATTGAATGAAGTGAATATGGTGTTGGGTGTCATTGGGGCGTCGTCAGGGATTTGTGAAGAAAGGATGGCGACGCTGCCTGTAAGTAGTTTGTCTTCGTTTTCGAAAAAGCAGTAGTAGTTAACGATTTCCTTTAAAGTAGGTAGAAGTATTTCGGCTGTTTCGGTGTCGTTTGTGTGGAGTAGGTATTGTTGTAGCCATATTACCCAGTACATGCTGGATTCACCGACGGTGTATAAGTAGGAGCTCGGGTAAACAGAGGGTAGCTCTCCGGTCTCGTATTGTCCTCGTGAAAATTCTATAAGTGAGGTTTTGGCCTGTTCGTATTGTCCGGTTGCGGTCATGGAATAAATGGATTGTAGTGCAGAGTCACGAAGGAATTGAGCTCGTCTTCCGGTTGGTGAATCCATGTAGCTATATTCTGAGCATGAATTTAGCGTACTTAACGAGCGCTTCCAGACTTCATTTATGTTTGTGTCGGGGCCTTCGAAATTAGTGCCTGTGGATTCTGCTTTTTGTAAAGCAAGTAATTGGACGTCGTTTATGTTGATGTCAAAATTGGCGGCTGATAAAATGAATACATAGCGTAGGCCGACAGGAAAGAAATCTTCCCAGTTATTTCTGCCAGCCTTTAGCTTCACATGCACTGCTCTACGGCCGTGGAGTGGGTGTAGAGAGCGTGGGATGCCGTCGTTGAAGCTCTCTGCAAAAACTAAAAAGATATCGCTATCTTGTGGCGTGTCGATAGAGAGCTTGACGCAGCCTGAGCGAATTTGTTCTAAATCGTAGCAAAGGTATTGGTTTGGAGCAAGGGTAATTGTTTTTGAGCCGTCTTCAATAAAAGATTCAGCCTTGTAGGTGCAGGCTTGTAGAAATATTGAGATATCAGAAAAGGAGTTAAGTGGCGCAGGAGTGAAATCTAAGAGGTTGAAATTTAATGAGCCAGCTAGATTAGTGAAAGGGATGTTGAGAGGGCCGGCTAATAAATGACCGCGTTCAGAGTTTTCGTCCCTTTGTATATGGGGTATTGCTTCACCTAAAGAGAGGCTAATGAAGTTAAGTGCTAGGCGTTGACTGTGTTGATCACAATAAGAGAGGATGCGTAGTGAATTCCAGCCTTGTTTAAGAGTGGCGGCACACATGGGGTGTAGGTCGCCACGTTCCATGGAGGACATTTCTTGGTGCCAGCTGGGGTCCGCGTCGTTGATAAAGGTTTGTGTTCCTTGTTCATTGATAAGGAAGCCGTTTACGAAGATCTTGAAAGCACTATCAGAAAAGGTGAGGATCTCGGTTTTGACTTCTTCTTCAATATAGAAGTAGGAAGTAGCGACGTAGGCGCCTGGTTTGGTGTAAATCGATGTGAAGTCAACGTGCATAGAGGGGAGGACTTGATCGTAGAGGCCGAGTGCACGGATTTTAGGAAATGGGGTGGAGGAACTTTCTCGTAGATTTTGACTAAATGGATTGAATTGACTAGCTTCGGCTTTGTGGAGTAGTAAAGCTTGATGGTTAATGTCGGATTTGCCAGAAAAGAACTCTTGTAGATTGTGAGCGCGGAGGTCGAATGATTGCACGGGAAGGGCGCCTGAAGATCGGCGTGGAGCGGCGTCAATAATGTGTTCGGCGGGGCCTGCTTTCCAGTCGGGTCCGGTGGCAAAGTGTTCATTCTCATCGATGAGTATTTGGGCCCAGAAACCCTTTGGCATTTTTGGGCGACTGTAGAGGGATAGGTCTGGGGCACTGGCAAGTACAGTGATGTTGTTACGTCCTGATTGGAGTAAGAAAGTTATGTCTAGGTAGTTAATACTATATAAATCGCCGTTGCCAGCGTGTGGGCCATAAGTGAGGTGCATGCCGTTAACGTAGATATGTGCAAATTCTCCTGCAGCAAACCAGAAGTCAGCCGACATTGGTATTTGCTTTAAATAAAACTCGTAGCTTAAGACGCACTTATTTGATGCGTCAGATTCCCAAATCCAGCTTCCTTCGAAATTTTTGGGGTAGGGGGTAAGTTTCATAGACACTCCAAGATTGTTAATTGTAGCTCAATATACTGTTTGAGGAAAAATATAAATCCTTGAAAATAAAGATTTTTTAAGAAAATCACTTGAACAACAAGTAAACTTATGTATTTTTCCCGTCCTTTTGCCGGATACTCCGGTATTAAGAGATATTGTTAACTATTAAACCCAACGAAGGTTAGTAAGTTTTGATCTTCGAGAATCGTATATGGAATTCATAAACATTGATAATATGCCAAGCATGGAAGAATTGTTTGGCTCAGTAGAGACTAGCACTAAAAATTACCAAGAAGGTAAACTTATCAAAGGCGTAGTCGTTGATAAGAGAGATAATGGTGCATTAATTGACATCAACTATAAAGCAGAAGGTTTTGTTCCTTCAGACGAGTTTAAAGACTGGGATGCTTTAAAAGTAGGTGACGAGCTAGAGGTGTATCTCGAAGCTCTAGAAGATGAAAATAGCATGCCAGAAATTTCTGTTGCCCGTGCAGAGCTTGAGAAAGCTTGGTCTAACCTCCTCGAGAATACTAACGAAGGTGACCTTATTAAAGGTCTAGTTAAGTACCGTGTTAAAGGTGGTTTAATTGTTGATGTTGGTGTAGAGGCTTTCCTCCCAGGTTCACATATCGATATTGGTCCAGTTCGCAATTTAGATGATTTCCTCAATCAAGAGTACGAATTTAAAGTACTTAAGATTAACCAAGATAAAAATAACATCATTATTTCACGTCGTGAACTTCTTGAAGAAGCACGTGAAGAGCAAAAAGATGCACTTCTTAAAGTGATCAAAATTGGTGATATTCTTCCTGGTACAGTTAAAAACATTACAGACTTCGGTGCTTTCGTTGACTTAAACGGAATGGATGGCCTTCTTCATATCACTGATATGAGCTGGGGTCGTATTGCTCACCCATCAGAGATGCTCGCTATTGGCGACACAACTGAAGTAATGATCCTTGACATCGACGAAGAGAAGAAGCGTGTTTCTTTAGGTCTTAAGCAGAAGAGCTCAGATCCATGGAAAGATATCGCTGGTCGTTACCCACTCGGTAAAAAGATCTCTGGTAAAGTTGTTAACATCATGCCTTACGGCGCATTCATCGAGTTAGAAGATGGTATCGAAGGTCTTATCCACGTTAGTGAGATGAGTTGGACTAAGCGTATTACTCGCGCTAGTGATGTTCTAATGATTGGTGAAGAAGTAGAAGCTATCATCTTGGACATCCAAGAAGATACAAGAAAAATTTCACTTGGTCTCCGTCAGACACAAGATAACCCTTGGGAAGTAATCGCAAAGGATTACCCAATTGGTTCAATTGTTAAAGGTAAAGTTCGCAACCTCACTACTTACGGTGCGTTTGTTGAAATTAAAGACGATATCGATGGTATGATTCATATCTCTGATATGTCTTGGACTAAGAAAGTTAATAATCCAGCTGAAGTTCTTAAGAAGGGTGACGAAGTTGAGGCAAAAGTTCTCGATATCGATCCTAACGAACAGCGCATCTCTCTTGGTATCAAGCAACTTGGTTCTGATCCTTGGGATGATATTGAATCTGTATTCCAGATCAATTCAACTACTAAAGGTATCGTAACTAAAATTACTGCATACGGTGCTTTTGTTGAACTTGACAATCAGATTGATGGCTTGATTCACATTACTCAACTTAGCGATAGCAAAGTAGAGAAAGTAAAAGATGTAATCAGCGTTGGTCAAGAAGTTGAAGCAAAGGTTATTAAGATTGATCAGGACGAGCGCCGTATCGGCTTAAGTCTAAGATCTAAGCCAGTTAGAGTTCCTGTTCAGCAAACTGAGACACAGGGTAACTTCGGTGGCGTTGGTGACATCTTTGATTCAGCTTTAGAAGGCCTTGATTCAGATAAGTAAAATAAATTAATATATAAATTGAGTGGACCGTTTGCAAAAAATTTGCAATCAAGTATTATTGGTTCGCTCAATAAGCCTTCGTAGCTCAGTTGGTAGAGCGCATCCTTGGTAAGGATGAGGTCGGCGGTTCAAATCCGCTCGAAGGCTCCACTTGAAAAAAACATTAGGTAAGGAAAACTTATAATGGCTAAAGAAACATTCGAAAGAACAAAGCCACACCTTAATATTGGTACAATTGGTCACGTTGACCATGGTAAAACAACTTTAACTGCTGCTATCTGCACTGTCCTTGCTCACGCAGGTGGTGGTGAAGCTAAGGATTACGCAGCTATCGATAACGCTCCAGAAGAGAAGGCTCGTGGTATCACTATCAACACTTCTCACGTTGAGTACGAAACTGCAAACCGTCACTATGCACACGTTGACTGTCCAGGTCACGCTGACTATGTTAAAAACATGATCACTGGTGCCGCACAAATGGACGGCGCTATCCTAGTAATCGCTGCAACAGATGGTCCTATGGCTCAGACTCGTGAGCACATCCTTCTTGCACGTCAGGTTGGTGTACCTTACATCGTAGTATTCGTTAACAAAGCTGACCAAGTTGATTACGACGAAGAGATGCTTGAGCTCGTAGAAATGGAAGTTCGTGAACTTCTTTCTGAGTACAAATTCCCTGGTGATGATCTCCCAGTAATTCCTGGTTCTGCTCTTAAAGCACTTGAGTCTGCTGACTCAACTTCTGATGACGCAAAATGCATCATGGACCTAATGGCTGCTGTTGATGAATACATCCAAGAGCCAGAGCGCGCTGCTGACAAGCCTTTCCTTATGCCAATTGAAGACGTGTTCTCAATTGAAGGTCGTGGTACTGTTGTTACTGGCCGTGTAGAGCGTGGTATCATCAAAGTGAATGACACTGCTGACATCGTTGGTCTTGCTGACACTACTCAAACTACTATTACTGGTATCGAAATGTTCCGTAAGCTTCTCGACGAAGGTCGTGCAGGTGAAAACGTTGGTGCACTTCTTCGTGGTATCAAGAAAGAAGATGTACAGCGCGGTCAGATCCTTTGTAAGCCTGGTTCAGTGACTCCTCACACAAAATTCGAAGGTCAAGTATATATCCTCTCTAAAGACGAGGGTGGCCGTCATAAGCCTTTCTTCGCTGGTTACCGTCCTCAGTTCTACTTCAGAACAACTGACGTAACAGGTGTTATCAATCTCGAAGAAGGTCGCGACATGGTTATGCCTGGTGATGACCTCACAATTACAGCTGAGCTCATCCAGCCTATCGCTATGGAAGAGCAGCTTCGTTTCGCTATCCGTGAAGGTGGTAGAACTGTTGGCGCAGGTGCTGTTACAAAAATCATCGAATAGGTCGGTATACAATGGCACGCGAAATTGTAACTCTACAGTGTACTGAAACTGGCGAGAGAACTTACTCAACTACTAAGAACAAGACCAATACTCCTGGTCGTCTTGAGAAGAAGAAGTTTAATCCCAAAGTACGCAGACACACACTGTATAGAGAGACCAAGTAAAAATCAAAACTGCAGGAGAGTAGCTCAGCTGGTAGAGCATCGGTCTCCAAAACCGAGGGTCGCAGGTTCGAACCCTGTCTCTCTTGCCAGTTTTTTTAAGTTAATCTGAGGAATAAAATGTCTAATCCAATTAGAAAAGTAAGTAAGTATACAATCGACGTCGTTGAAGAGCTCAAGCGCTGTTCATGGCCTGGTAAGTCAGAGTTAGTTCAATCTAGCATCCTGGTTCTTATTACATGTATTTTGCTCGCAATATTTGTTCAGTTTGCTGATCAGATTCTTCAGACGCTTATTGAATCAATCTAAACCGTCTTTTTCATCGGTAACTTAGGTAATAAAGGAATCATATAAAAAATGGAAAAGCTCGGTCAATGGTATACACTGCAAGCTCTCTCTGGAAAAGAAAATAAAGCTCGTCAAGACTTGGAACGTCGTATTGAACAAGATTCAATGCAAGATTCAGTCTTAGAGGTTTTACTTCCAACCGAGAAAGTTACTACAGTGCGCCAGGGTAAGAAAATTACCCAAAATAGAAAGTTCTATCCCGGTTACCTATTTGTCAATGTTGACCTAATTGACGAAAACGGGATTATGAAAGAAGATGTCTGGCATTTTGTCAAAGATACATACGGCATTATAAACTTCCTAGGTGGAGATAATCCAGTAGCTCTTTCTGATGAAGAGATACAAGATATCAAGCGTCAGCTTGAGAAAACCGAAGATGTGGCTAAGCCGAAAATTGAATACACTGTTGGTGAGATCATCAAAATTAAGGAAGGTCCATTCGAAAGCTTCGAAGGGACCGTTACTGAAGTTGATATCGAGCGCGGCAAGCTTCAGGTATCTGTTGTAATATTTGGTCGTTCAACTCCAGTAGAAGTTGAATATGATCAAGTAGAAAAAAATGACTTCGACTAGGTCCATTAGTCAATTTATTATCTGTTAAGGGAAGGATATGGCTAAAAAAGTAAAAGGATACATAAGACTCCAAATTCCAGCTGGTAAGGCGAACCCGGCTCCGCCAGTGGGACCTGCGCTTGGTGCACAGGGTGTGAACATTATGGAATTCTGTAAAGCATTTAACGCTCAAACTCAGAGCGAAGCAGGAATGATTATTCCTGTTGTGATTACAGTTTTTCAAGATCGTTCTTTCACATTCATCACCAAATCGCCTCCCGCTCCTGTACTTATTAAAAAGTACGCTGGCTTAGCTTCCGGTTCACAAAAACCTGGCACTGGATTTGTAGGAAAAATCTCTGTAGATCAACTCAAAGAAATCTACGAGATCAAGAAGAAAGATATGAAAGCTAACACAGAAGAAGCAGCCATTAGAATGCTAGAAGGCACTTGCCGCAGCATGGGTGTGGAGGTTGTATCATGAAGCGTTCAAAACTTTATAATGCAAGACTCGAAAAAGTAGATATCAACAAAGCTTACAACTTTAAAGAAGCATTTGAGACTCTCAAATCACTTCCAGCTGTAAAATTTGATGAATCAGTTGATATCGCTTTCAAATTGGGTATTGATACCAGACAACCAGAACAGAACGTTCGTGGAGCTCTTTCGCTTCCTAACGGTACTGGTAAAAACGTAACAGTTGTAGTTATCGCAGACGGTAATAGCGCAGACGAAGCAAAAGCTGCTGGTGCTGACTATGCTGGTTTCGACGATATGGTTGCGAAAATTAAAGATGGTTGGTTAGACTTTGACGTTCTTATTGCTACTCCTGCAGCAATGAGTAAAGTACGTACTTTAGGTCGTGTTTTAGGCCCACGTGGTTTAATGCCGAATCCTAAGACGGGTACAGTTACAGATGATGTAGCTGCAGCTGTTAAAGCATCTAAAGGTGGTCGTGTTGAGTACCGTGCAGACAAAGGTGGAGCTACTCACGTTCTCGTTGGAAAACTTTCCTTCGATGCAGAAAAGCTTACTGAAAATGCACAAGCAATTGTTGACGCAATCGTTAAAGCTCGCCCATCAGCTACAAAAGGCACTTACGTAGTAAGCTGCAGTGTAAGTAGCACAATGAGCCCTGGTCTAAAAATTGATCTTAAGGACTTAGCGTAACCATGAGACAAGAAAAAACTATTCTAGTTGACCATATCCAAACTATTTTGGATGAGTCTAATAATTTCTTTCTTATCTCGTATATGGGACTTAATGTTTCACAACTCGAAGAACTCAAGATTGAGTTAAAAGGAAGTGAAGCAACTCTCCAGGTTCATAAAAATACGCTCATTAAGAAAGCCGCTGAAGGAAAACCTTACAGTGAACTTACTAATTTAGAACTAACTGGTGGCACAGCAATCGTATGTGGTTCAGGAGAACCCGCTGATGTAGCCAAAACTATCAAAAAGTTTGCTAAAGACAACGAAGCCGTATCATTCAAGGCAGCTTTTGTAGATGGTGAAGTATTAGATGCAGACACATCCCTATCAGTAGCGGATATGCTCACTAAAGATCAAGCCCGTGCTCAATTGCTCGGTCTTCTTAATCAAGTGCCTACAAGCCTTGTTAGAGTTCTTGATCAGAAAGCAGCTAGTATTGTATACGTTCTTAACGCAATTGTCGAAAAAAATAAATAAAGGATTAATAAAATGTCTGAAGTTGTATTATCAGAAGCACATGAAGCTCTCGTTTCTTCTATCGAAGGAATGACAGTACTCGAACTTACTAACCTCGTTAAAGCTCTTGAAGATCGCCTCGGCGTATCTGCAGCTGCTCCTGTTGCTGTTGCAGCAGCTGGTGCTGGTGCTGCTCCTGCAGAAGCTGCAGAAGAAAAGACTGAGTTTGACGTAGTACTTGCAGCATACCCTGCTGACAAGAAAATCGCTGTAATTAAAGTTGTACGCGCTGCAACTGGTCTTGGTCTTAAAGACGCAAAAGATCTAGTTGAAGGTGCTCCTAAGACTCTTAAAGAAGCTGCAGCTAAAGATGAAGCTGACAAAATCAAAAAAGATCTTGAGGAAGCAGGTGCAACTGTTGAACTTAAATAATTTAAGTTTACATATAGCATAAAAAACTCACAGTAGGGACCGGTCTAATCCGGTTCCTACTTTTCTTATTTTAATCCTTTAAGCCCGTGCAAGGTTACAACTTATGGCAATTCGTCAAAACTTTGGAAAACTTGAAGAAGTTATCGATACTCCAGATTTGATTTCTGTTCAGCTTGAATCATTCAAAGAATTTTTACAGGAAACGACTAATCCGGAAAGTCGCGAAAAAAGAGGTCTCCAAGAGGCTTTCAGCGAAATTTTCCCAATTAAGAGCTTCGATGAAAACTGTATTTTAAATTTTGTCAAATATGAAATTGGCATCCCAAATGTAAACATGTATGATTGCCTAAAGGATGGCGAAAGCTACCAAGCTGGACTTCACGTTACATTCGAATTAGAAATTAAAGATGAAAACGGTAAATCCGAACTTTTTGAAGAACGCGTATTTATGGGTGATATCCCCGTAATGACGCCCCGCGCAACTTTCATCATTAATGGCGCAGAACGTGTAATCATTAGTCAGCTTCATAGAACGCCTGGCATCTGCTTTGAAGCAGGTAAATCTACAAGTAACAAAACTCTTTATTCTTTCAGAATTATTCCAGATCGCGGTTCTTGGATGGAAGTCCAGTATGATAACCACGACCTAATTTATATTTTCATGGATCGTCGTCGTAGACGTCGTAAATTCCTAATCAGTACTTTCCTACGCGCTGTGTATAGCGAAAGTAACTACGATCTTCTAGATTGTGTGTATGGCGTACAAAACGTAACAGTTGCATCGCTCGCAAAAGACGAAAGCACTCTAGCAGAAAAAATTCTTGTCGATGACATTACAGATGAATCTGGTACTCTAATTGCTAAAACTTTAGAGCCACTTTCGTCTTCAATCTTAGACCTCGTAAAAGATGCTGGCGTTAAAAAGCTAGATATCGTTGATACTGCTGAACTCGGTACAACTTTCATTACGAATCTTGAAAAAGACCCAACAACTAATCGTGAAGATGCACTTAAGTACATCTACAAAAAAATGCGTCCTGGTGATCCTGCAAGTATTGAAAATGCTCAGGGTTTACTCAACCGTTTATTCTTCGACCTCAAATCTTACGATTTAGGTAAAGTTGGTCGTTACAAGATTCAGCAACGTTTACGTAATGCTTTTGATGGTGATCAGTTTAAATCAAAAGATTTACCTTTGCCAACTGATGAGCGTACTTTAACTCCATCAGACATGGTAGCAGCAACTATTACTCTAATGAAAATCAAAAACACTCATGGTAGAGTTGATGATATTGATCATTTGGGTAGTCGTCGTGTGCGTACTGTTGGCGAGTTGGTGCAAAATCAATTCCGTTCAGGTCTTAGCCGCACAGAGCGTCTTATTCGTGAGCGTATGACTCTTTATGATAAGAACAGCACGACAATTATGCCGTCTAAGCTTATCAATCCAAAAGCACTCCAAAGTGTAGTCCGCGATTTCTTTGGTCGTTCACAACTTTCTCAGTTCATGGATCAAACAAACCCACTCGCAGAACTTACTGCTAAGCGTCGTCTTTCAGCCTTAGGCCCAGGTGGTTTAAGTCGTGAGCGTGCTGGTTTTGAAGTTCGAGATGTTCACTCATCACACTATGGTAGAATCTGTCCTATTGAGACTCCAGAGGGTCCAAATATTGGTCTTATTTCTTCACTTGCGTGTTACGCAAAAATCAACCCCTACGGTTTCATCGAGACACCTTACCGTAAAGTTATTGACGGTAAAGTAACTGAAGAGATTGAATACGTTACAGGTGATATTGAAGAAGATTTCGTTGTAGCTCAGGCAAACACAGTTCTTAATGACGACAAGACTCTTGCAGAAGAATATGTTCTTGCTCGTACTGAAGGTGACTCGGTTGAATCTGAAAAAGATACAGTGACTCACATGGACGTTAGTCCTAAACAGTTGATTTCTCCTGCAACAGGTTGTATTCCCTTTATTGAACACGATGATGCGAACCGCGCACTGATGGGTTCGAACATGCAACGTCAAGCTGTACCACTTCTCAAGCCTGATTCACCACTTGTTGGTACAGGTATGGAAGCACTCGTTGCTAAAGGTTCCAGAGCGGTACTTACATCACAAATTGATGGCATTGTAGCAAGTTCTGTTTCTGATAAGATCATTATCACAAAAGACGGTGTTCTTAAAGATGAAGAAGATTTAAAACCTGAGAACATCTACCCACTTTATAAGTTCATGAGATCAAACTCATCTACTTGCATGAACCAGAAGCCACTTGTTAAAGCTGGCGATGTAGTTAAAGCTGGCGATGTAATTGCAGATGGTTTCGGTACTGATAACGGTGAGCTTGCTCTCGGTCAAAATGTACTCGTAGCATTCATGCCTTGGTGTGGTTATAACTTTGAGGATGCGATTATTATCTCTGAACGCCTTGTTCAAGATGACGTCTTCACTTCAATTCACATTGCAGAAGCAAGCATCCAAGCACGTGATACTAAATTAGGTCCAGAAGAAATTACTCGCGACACACCAAATGTTGGTGAAGAAGCACTTCGTAACCTCGGTCCAGAAGGTGTAATCCGTCTTGGTTCTGAAGTTGGCCCTGGTGATATCCTTGTTGGTAAAATCACTCCTAAGTCTGAAACTGAACTTGCTCCAGAAGAACGTCTTCTCCGCGCAATTTTCGGTGACAAAGCTGCTGATGTAAAAGATTCGTCGCTTTATGTTCCTTCTAGTACTTCTGGTATTGTAATGGATATTCGCGTAGATCGCAAAATCGATCCAACTAAAGCTGCAGTAACTAAGAGTGACCTCAAGCGTAAGCGTAAAGAAATCGATGCTGAATACAAAGTTCAGTACAACGAATTCCTCGAAGACCTCGCTGAAAAACTCGGTGCTATCCTCCTAGGTTCTAAGCTTTCAAACGACATAGTATCTAAAGATGGTAAAGAAACTATTATTGTTCCAGCAAATCGTAAAATCACGAAAGTACTTCTTAGAAAACTTTCTGCTCAGCACGATAACTACACAATGATTGATTCTCCAGCTAAATCGCAAATCGATGAAGTTATGGACAACTTCAAACCACGTCTCAACGATATTCGTCTTCGTAATTCCGAAAAAATCGATCAACTCGATGACGAAAATGGTCAAGAGCGCGGCGTAATCAAATCAGTGAAAGTTTATATCGCTTCTAAGCGTAAGATTTCTGTTGGTGATAAAATGGCTGGCCGTCACGGTAACAAAGGTATTATCTCTAATATCGTACCAAAGTCAGACATGCCATTCATGAAAGACGGTACAGTTGTTGATATTATCCTTAACCCACTCGGTGTACCATCACGTATGAACGTTGGTCAGATTCTCGAGACTCACTTGGGTATGGCAGCAAACCGCATGGGTATCAAAATTGCTACTCCTGTATTCGATGGTTGCCCAGAGTCAAAAATCAACGACATGTTAGAAGAAGTTGGCTATGATCGCGACGGTAAGGCTCGTCTTTATGATGGTCGTACTGGTAACTCATTTGATCAGCGTATCACAGTTGGTATGATCTACATGCTTAAACTTGATCACCTTGTCGTTAACAAAATTCACGCACGTGCGGTTGGTCCTTACTCATTGGTTACACAACAGCCTCTTGGTGGTAAAGCTCAACACGGTGGTCAGCGTTTCGGTGAAATGGAAGTATGGGCACTCGAAGCTTATGGTGCCGCTTATACACTTCAGGAAATGCTCACAGTTAAATCCGATGACGTTGAAGGTAGAACTCGTATCTATGAGTCAATTGTTCGCGGTGACAACACTTTAGTAGCCGGCTTGCCGGAATCATTTAATGTATTGATGAAAGAGATGATGAGTCTCTGTCTTGATATTCGTCTTAGAAAGGAATAGGAAATAATATGGAAAACGACATTCGTAGAAAATTATTCGCTGATGCCGGATCACGTGGTGGAACAAACTTCTCCCAAGTGACAATTAACTTGGCCAATCCGGACACCATTACTTCCTGGAGTAAAGGCGAAGTAAAAAACCCTGAGACAATTAACTACAGAACTTTCAAACCTGAAAAGGGTGGTTTGTTCTGTGAGAAAATTTTTGGTCCAACTAAGGACTGGGAATGCTCATGCGGTAAATTTAAACGTATTAAACACAAAGGCATTATCTGTGACCGTTGTGGCGTTGAAGTAACAAAAGCTCGCGTTCGTCGTGAGCGTATGGGTCACATCGATCTCGCTGTGCCTGTAACACACATTTGGTTCTTCAAATGTATGCCTTCACGTCTCGGTATGGTTCTTGATATGACTGCACGTAACCTCGAAAAAATTATTTATTACGAGGATTACATTGTAACTAACCCAGGCGATACTCCACTTCTCCCTAAGCAGATTCTTACTGACGCGGAATACCGTGAAAGTAAAGAGCTCTATGGCGATGATTTTGAAGCTTCTATGGGTGCATCTGCAGTTAAAGAACTTCTTTCACAAATCGTGCCAGAAGATCTTCTTGAGCAACTTAAAGGTGAAATGGCTGCGACTCGTTCAAAAGCTAATCACAAGAAGATTGCTAAGCGTATGCGTCTTATGGAAGGTTTCATTGCTAATAATTCTCGTCCTGAATGGATGATTATTGAGACTCTCCCAGTAATTCCACCAGATTTACGTCCTCTCGTGCCACTCGATGGTGGTCGTTTTGCGACTTCTGATTTAAATGACCTTTACCGTCGTGTTATCAACCGTAACAACCGTTTGAAAAACCTTCTTCACTTGCGTACTCCGGATGTTATCGTCCGTAACGAGAAACGTATGTTGCAGGAAGCGGTTGACTCACTCCTTGATAATGGTCGTCATGGTCGTGCTGTAACAGGTGCTTCTAACCGTCAGCTTAAATCACTCTCTGATATGCTCAAAGGTAAGCAGGGTCGTTTCCGTCAGAACTTACTTGGTAAGCGTGTTGACTACTCTGGTCGTTCTGTAATTGTTGTTGGCCCTGAGCTTAAACTTCACCAGTGCGGTATTCCTAAGCAAATGGCGATGGTTCTTTTCGAGCCTTTCATTATCCGTAAGCTTAAAGATAACGGCGTTGCTCACACAGTTCGTGCTGCTAAGAAGATGATCGAGCGCGGTGCTCCTGAAGTATGGGATGTACTTGAATCGGTGACTAAAGGTCACCCAGTCATGCTTAACCGTGCTCCTACTCTTCACAGACTTTCTATTCAGGCTTTTGACCCTGTGTTGATTGAAGGTAAAGCACTTCGTATTCACCCACTCGTTTGTACTGCATATAATGCCGACTTCGATGGTGACCAAATGGCTGTTCACGTTCCTTTATCAAACGAAGCTCAGCTCGAGTGTAAACTCTTGCTTCTTTCGCCTAACAATATTCTATCACCTGCAAATGGTAAGCCGCTCTGTACTCCAACACAAGATATGACTCTTGGTTGTTACTACGTTTCTTACTTATCTAAAGCTGAAGAAATGCGTGCAACGCATCTCAGAACTTTTGATGAGACGGCAAAAGCTTACTATGCTGCTCCAAAACACACTAAAAAAGAAAAGAGAATCTTTGACGAGTTCCTCGCTGACATGAGAACTGTTAGATATTTCGAAAAATTTAGTGACGTTCTTTGGGCACTTGAAAAAGGTAATATCAAATTACAAGAAATCATCAAGTTCAAAAATCCTGACTACGGTAAAGAAACTACTTGGGGTAACAAGGATCTTAAATTCCTTATCACAACTCCTGGTCGTGCAATTTTCCACCAGATCTGGGCAGACGAACTCGGTTTCCTCAATAAGACTGTGACTAAAAAGACACTTTCTGACATTATTAATGACGCATTCGAAATCATTGGCCGTGCAAAAACTGTTGAAGTTATTGACGAACTCAAAAAAGCTGGTTTCAAATATGCAACTCAATCTGGTTTCTCAGTAGCGACTGACGACATGATTATCCCTGGCGAAAAGCAAGGTATGGTTGATGAAGCTATGGGCGAAGTTGAAGAAGTACGTCAGCAGTATAAGAAAGGTGTTATCACTAATAACGAACGTTATAACAAGATTATTGATATCTGGACACACTGTAACTCGCAAGTTGCAAAGAAACTTTTCCAAACTATCGAACTGAATAATGGTCAAGACGAAATCAACTCTGTTTTCGCAATGATGGATTCTGGCGCTCGTGGTTCTAAAGACCAAATCCGTCAGCTAGCAGGTATGCGTGGTCTTATGGCTAAGCCATCAGGCGAAATTATTGAACGTCCAATTCTTTCAAGTTTCCGTGAAGGTTTAACTGTACTAGAATACTTCATCTCTTCTCACGGTGCTCGTAAAGGTCTTGCCGATACTGCACTTAAAACTGCTGACTCGGGTTATATGACTCGTAAGCTTGTTGACGTATCTCAAGATGTTGTTATTTACGAACACGATTGTGGTACCGCAAAAGGTATTCAGGTTTCAGCAATTCGCGTAGGTGATGAAGTTAAGGTTTCTCTCTTTGATCGTATTGTTGGTCGCGTATCAGTTGACGATATTCACGATCCGCTCGCTGAAGGTGATATGGATGCTTACCTCGTTCGCTCAGGTGAAGTTATTGATAAGCACATCGCTAAAGCCCTTGAAGATCGCGGTATTGAAGACGTTAAAATTCGCTCAGTACTGACTTGTGAATCTGATCGTGGTGTTTGTTCAAACTGCTACGGTATCCTCCTCGCGAGTAACAAAATTGCTCAAAAAGGTGATGCTGTCGGTATCATTGCTGCTCAATCAATTGGTGAGCCTGGTACACAGCTTACTATGCGTACTTTCCACGTTGGTGGTACAGCTTCGACTGCCTATAAACAGCCAATGATTAAGCCTAAGTCTATTGGTACAGTTACATATATTGACGCACGTTTAGTTGGCCAAGAAGATGGTAGCCAAGTTGTAGTGAATAAAAATGGTAAACTCGCAATTGTTAACGCTAATGGCGTTTACGAAGAAGAGCACCAACTCGTCCCTGGTACGCAAGTATTCAAGAAAGAGGGTGAAACTGTTAAAGTTGACGAAATGATCGCTCAGTGGGACCCCTACAACGTACCGATTATCACAGAGACTAAAGGTCGCGTACACTTCATTGACCTAGTTGATGGTGTAACTCTGAAGCGCGAAATTAACGCAGCTTCTGGTGAAGAAGAAAACGTTGTTCTTGAACACCGTGATGACCTTCACCCACAATTATCTATTGTTGACGAAGAAGGCAATATGCTTGCCCACTACTCAATGCCTAACGGTGCACACATTATCGTTGAAGAAGGTTTTGAAGTTGTAGCTGGTGAAGTACTTGCTAAGATTCCTCGTCAATCTGCTAAAACGAAAGATATTACTGGTGGTTTACCACGTGTTGCAGAAATCTTTGAAGCTCGTCTTCCTAAGAATCCTGCGATTATCGCAAGTATCGATGGTTACATCGAATTTGGTCGCGTGAGTAAAGGTAAGCAGCAGCTTACTATTAACGATCCAGAGAATAACCTTTCAGAATCTGTATTGATTCCTACTACTAAACGTATCATCGTTCACAATGGTGAATTTGTACGCAAAGGTTCCACTATCACTGATGGTTCTGTTGTATTACAAGATATGCTTGAGGTATGTGGTGCTCAAGAACTTCAGGAATACCTCGTTAACGAAGTTCAAGATGTATACCGTGCTCAAGGTGTAGAGATCAATGACAAACACGTTGAAATTGTCGTTCGTCAAATGCTTAGAAAAATCCGTATTGCTGATTCTGGAAGTACTGCTTTCCTCGCTGGTGAACAGGTTGACAAAAAAGCTTTCGAAAAAGAGAACGAACGCGTTCTTGCCGAAGGTGGACAGCCTGCTGAAGGTGTACCGGTATTACTCGGTGTTACCAAAGCATCTCTCGAAACCGATAGTTTCATTTCTGCCGCATCCTTCCAGGATACAACTCGTATCTTAACTGATGCAGCAACTCTCGGTAAAGTAGATACTTTAGAGGGCTTTAAAGAAAACGTTATCATGGGTCACCTCATTCCAGCAGGTACTGGTATTGAGCAAGCTCGCGACATCAAAGTTGTTAAAACTGGTCAAGTTGAAATCGTAGCTGATATTGATGAAGATGACCAAGATGAGTTCAGCCTTTTACAGTCAACAAACGAGATGCTCAGCCTCGACTAATTAATTATGGGAGTCGGCTTGCAAAAGCCGACTCCTACGCTAACCTATCGAACTTTTTTTTGAAAAATAAGTTTAAATACGAATTAAGGAATTGTTAATGCCTACTATTAACCAACTTGTAAGAAAAGGGCGTAAACGTAAAGTTACTAAAAGTACTTCACGCGCTCTTGATAACTGCCCTCAGCGTAGGGGAGTTTGCGTTCAGGTTATGACCAGAACGCCTAAGAAGCCTAACTCGGCTTTACGTAAAGTAGCTCGTGTACGTCTCACTAATGGTGAAGAAGTTTCTGCATATATCGGTGGTGAAGGCCACAACCTCCAAGAGCACAGTGTTGTACTTGTTCGCGGTGGTCGTGTTCGTGACCTTCCAGGTGTACGTTATCACGTAGTTCGTGGTGCTCTTGACTGTCTCGGTGTAGACAAACGTGGTCAAGGTCGTTCTAAATATGGCGCTAAGAAGCCTAAGAAAGGATAAGATTAATGAGAAAAAATCGCGCACCTAAGCGTCCAGTAACTCCTGACGCAAAGTACAATAGTGAACTTCTTTCTCGCCTCATCAACATGGTGATGCAAGACGGTAAAAAATCTACTGCTCAAGCAGTTGTATACAAAGCTCTCGCTACTGTAACTTCAAAAGTTAAAGATTCTGATGCAATCGAAGTTTTCTTCGCTGCAATCGAAAACATCAAGCCACAAGTAATGGTAAAAAGCCGCCGTGTTGGTGGTGCTAACTACCAAGTACCTGTAGAAGTTGCTCCTGACCGTCAAGTATCACTAGCTATGCGCTGGATGATCACGTTTGCCCAAAACAAAAAGGGTAAGCCAATGGATCAAGCACTTGCGTCTGAAATCATCGATGCTTTCAACAACACTGGTAGTGCTGTTAAAAAGAAAGATGAAGTTCACCGCATGGCAGCAGCTAACAAAGCTTTTGCTCACTACCGCTGGTAGTCTGTAGCCTATAGATCGAACCTTAGAACAGTGAGTTTTTTATGAGCGGCACTAAGTCAAGTAGTATTAACTCTCTTTCCAAGGTTCGAAATATCGGCATCATGGCTCACATTGATGCTGGTAAGACGACCACCACAGAGAGAGTACTCTTTTACACCGGTAAGAATTATAAAATCGGTGAAGTCCACGATGGTAACACTACCATGGACTGGATGCAGCAGGAACAAGAGCGCGGAATTACAATTACCTCGGCCGCCACTACCTGCTTTTGGAATGATCACAAGATCAATATTATCGACACCCCTGGGCACGTTGACTTCACTGTAGAAGTTGAACGTGCTCTTCGCGTTTTGGACGGTGCTGTTGCAGTATATTGCGCAGTAGGAGCTGTCCAGCCACAGTCTGAGAC
Source organism: Lentisphaera marina (assembly GCF_028745505.1). Classification (GTDB taxonomy): domain Bacteria; phylum Verrucomicrobiota; class Lentisphaeria; order Lentisphaerales; family Lentisphaeraceae; genus Lentisphaera; species Lentisphaera marina. The sequence continues at coordinate 388,495 of NZ_JAQZZL010000002.1, forward strand.
TGTTTGGCGTCAAGCACGTAAATATAACGTGCCCACAATCGCTTTTGTAAATAAAATGGACCGCATTGGTGCGGACTTCGCAAACGTAGTTAGCGAACTTCGCGAAAAGCTAGAAGCTAATGCCGTACCTATTCAGTTGCCAATCGGTGCTGAAGCGGAATTTTCAGGAATTATAGATTTAATCAAAATGAAAGCCTTCACCTATAATGGTGACAAAGGCGAAGAAGTCGTTGAAGCAGATATTCCTGCGGAACTCGCAGATGATGCTGAGTCAGCACGTGCTGAAATGATTGATTCACTTTCTGAGTTTAGCGATGATATTGCAGAACTCTACTTAGAAGAACAAGAGATTCCAGAAGAGCTCATTATTTCAGTTCTTCGCGAGCATACAATTAAGAATGAAGTTGTCCCAGTGCTTTGTGGTACAGCCTTCAAGAACAAAGGTGTTCAAAATCTCCTAGATACAGTTTTAGCAATCTTGCCAGCTCCTAATGAGCTGCCTGATAAAGAAGCTTTAAACCCAAAGAAAGATGAAACTGTAATTGTTTCAGCTGACCCTAAAGGTCCTTTGGTAGCACTTGTTTTCAAGATCATGACTGATGCTTACGTAGGTCGTATCACTTATGCAAGAATTTATTCAGGTGTTCTTTCAAAAGGTGATAAGGTTGAGAACTTCCGTAATAACAAGAATGAAAAAGTTTCTCGCCTCCTGCAGATGCATGCTAACTCACAAGAAGATATTAAATCTGCGCAAGCAGGTGATATCGTTGCAATCGTGGGCGCACGTTTTTGTACCACTGGTGATACGCTCTCCACAAAAGATTTCCCTTGTGTGCTCGAGGAAATGACTTTCCCAGACACAGTGATTTCAATGGTAATTGAACCTAAGTCAAGTTCTGAAAAAGATAAATTAGAGCTCGCATTGAAAGCACTTTCAGACGAGGATCCTACTTTTAATATTTCCTTCAATGAAGAGACGGCTCAAACGCTTATTTCCGGTATGGGTGAACTTCACTTAGAGATCATTGCAGATCGTCTGATTCGTGAGTTCAAAGTAAATGCAAATACTGGTAACCCTCAGGTTTCATATCGTGAAGCAGTGGTTAACGCCGCTGACTTTACCGAGACCTTTGTTCGTGAAACTCCCAATGGCAACCTTTTTGCTGAAGTTTCACTCAAAGTTGAACCGCTCGAAAGAGGCAAAGGTTTTGTGCTCGACAATAAACTTTCTAAGGGAATTATCCCCGAAGAGTTTGAAAATTCTATAATTGAGGGTATAAACGAATCTTCTCGAACCGGTGTTGAACACGGTTACCCCTTGACGGACACGAAAGTTTCTATCGTCGGAGCAGCTCATCATTCGACTGACTCAAGCGACATTGCTTTCAAAGCCGCGGCTTCAATTGCCCTGCGCAATGCAGCACTCAAGGCGCAACTTGTTAAACTCGAACCGATGATGAAACTGGAAATTGATACACCTGAAGAAAATACAGGCGATGTCATTGGCGATATTTCATCTCGAAGAGGTTCAGTACTCAACATGGAAAGTGTTGGTAACTTCTCGAAAGTTTCCGCTCACGTTCCACTAGCAAAGCTTTTCCGTTACACCACGGACTTGCGTTCGCTCACTAAAGGTCGCGCATCTGCGTCGATTGAGCTTTCGCACTTCACTGAGGTAGCAGAAAATTAAATAATAATAACTTAACTTAATAAGTAAGGTAAAAACATATGGCTAAGCAAACCATTAGAATAAGATTGCAATCTTACGACCACGCCGTGCTTGATACATCTGCTTCAGATATCGTCAAGACTGTAAAACGTGCTGGTGCTCGTGTTGCCGGTCCTATTCCTCTGCCCACAAGAGTTGAGCGTTTCACTGTAAACCGCTCTCCCCACGTGAACAAAAAGGCAATGGATCAATTCGAAATCAGAACTCACAAGCGTCTTCTTGACATTGTGGAGCCTACACCCAAATGCGTTGACGAGCTCAAGAAGCTCAATCTCCCCGCTGGTGTAGACATCGCAGTTAAGATATAATAGGAGTTTGTTATGACTGGTATTATTGGTAAAAAATTGGGTATGACTCAGGTATACGACGACAAAGGTCGCCTCGTTCCTGTTACAGTTATTGAAGCTGGTCCTTGCCCAGTACTCGACGTTAAAACTAACGAAAAAGATTCTTACTCTGCACTTCAAATCGGTTTCGGTTCTAAGCGCGCTAAGAATGTCTCTAAAGCTGTTCTCGGACATCTTGCTAAATCTAACAACCAAGAGAATCCTCCTGCTCTTATCAAAGAAATCCGCCTCGAAGCTGATTCTGATAAAGAAGTTGGTTCAGTTCTCACTGTCGAAGAATTCAGCGAGATTGCATACGTTGATGTTATCGGTACGACTAAAGGTCGTGGTTTCCAGGGCGTTGTAAAACGTTGGAACTTCGGTGGCGGTCGTGCATCTCACGGTGGTGACTGGGAACGTAAGGGTGGTTCTATCGGTATGTGTAACTGGCCTGGCCGTGTTTTCAAAGGCAAAAAAATGCCTGGTCACATGGGTAGTGTTCAGCGTACTTCACAAGGACTCAAAGTTATTCAGGTTCGTCCTGAAGAAAACATCCTTATGGTTAAAGGTGCGGTTCCTGGTTTTAATGGCGGCGTTGTCGTTGTTAAGAAAGCAATCAAGAAGTAATCGGAGTATTGAATCATGACTAAAGTAAATACTGTAGACTCAAAGGGTCAAGCTTCCGGTGAATTAGAAATCAATTCCAAGTGGCTTGAATTCGAAAAAGGTGAACAAGCTGTACACGAATCTGTTGTAGCTTTCCTCGCTAGCCTCCGTTCTGGTAGTGCTAATACTAAAACTCGCTCTGAAAAGCGTGGTGGCGGTAAGAAGCCTTGGCGTCAAAAAGGTACTGGTAACGCTCGTGCAGGCTCTAGCCGCTCTCCCATCTGGACTGGTGGTGGTGTAGCTTTCGGTCCTAAGCCGCGTTCTTATGCTAAGAATGTTAACAAAAAAGTTCGTCGTTTAGCTGTACGTCGTGCACTCGCTGAGCGCATCCAAGCCGAAGAACTTATCGTTGTTGACTCATTCGCATTCGACAAACCTTCAACTAAAACTGCTGTTGCTTTCCTCGAAAGCGTTAATGCTGCTGATCGTCCGGTAATCATCCTTAGCGATGACCTTGCTGTGAACATCGAGAACCTTGAAAATACTGCAAAGTCTTTCAATAATGTTTCTCTTGTTATGACGGCTTCAGAAGTTAATGCTTACGATATCCTTTCTGGTAAGAAAGTAATCATCACCAAAGCTGCTCTCGAGCAACTTGGTCAGCGTATTTCTGCGGAGGCTTAAGATGAGCAATTATAAAGTAATTAAAACTGTTGTTCTCACTGAGAAATCTTCCGCTGCAATGGAAGATCAAAACAAGTACACTTTCAAAGTGGCCAAAACTGCTAATAAGATCGAGATTGCAACTGCAATTCAGCAGATCTTTAATGTGAAAGTACAATCTGTCAACACTATGAACTACACTGGTAAGAAGAAGCGTCAGCGCACTGCCATGGCTGGTAAAAAAGCCAACTGGAAGAAAGCTATCGTGACTCTCAAATCTGGTGAGATTATTAACCTCTACTAGGAGACAGTGACACATGGCTATTAAAACATATAAACCAACAACTCCTTCTCTCCGTAATATGGTGACTGTAATTGACGAGACTATTACTCGTTCAAATTCAGAGAAATCACTTACTAAAGGTAAGAAGAGTACTGGTGGTCGTAATAACGCTGGTCGTATTACTACTCGTTTCCGCGGTGGTGGTGTTAAGCGTAAGTTCCGTACTATCGACTTCAAACGTAACAAAGTAGATATTCCTGCTAAAGTTGCAGAGATCGAATACGATCCTAACCGTACTGCGAATATCGCACTTCTTCACTATGCAGATGGTGAGAAGCGCTACATCCTCGCACCTGTAGGTCTTGAAAAAGGCGACACAGTTATGAGTGGTGAAAAAGCTGAGTTTAAGCCTGGTAACGCGCTTAAAATAAAAGATATCCCAGTGGGTGTTATCATTCACAACCTCGAGCTTGAGCCTGGTAAAGGTGCAGTTATGGTTCGTTCAGCTGGCCAACAGGCTATCTTGCGTTCTAAAGAAACTGACTTTGCACAGATCAAACTTCCTTCTGGTGAAGTTCGTCTCGTAAATCTTAACTGCATGGCTACTATCGGCGTTGTCGGTAACGTAGATCACCGTAAAGCTAAGATTGGTAAAGCTGGTAAGAAGCGTTTCCAAGGTAAGCGTCCTCACGTTCGCGGTGTTGCTATGAACCCGGTCGATCACCCAATGGGTGGTGGTGAAGGTCGTACTTCTGGTGGTTCTCACCCAGTATCACCTTGGGGTCAACTTTCGAAAGGTTACAAAACTCGTAATCCTCGTAAGAACTCTTCTAAATTCATTATCGAAAAAAGGAAGAAATAAGCTATGCCACGTTCAATTAAAAAAGGTCCATTTGTTGATGCACACCTAACTGCAAAAGTTGAAAAAGCTATTGCATCAGGTGATCACAAAGTGATCAAAACTTGGTCGCGCCGTTCTATGATTCTTCCTACTTTCGTAGGTTTGAATTTCGAAGTGCACAATGGTAAAGAGTTTATTCCCGTATATGTAACTGACAATATGGTTGGTCACAAACTCGGTGAATTCGCACTTACTCGTGCTTTCAGAACTCACGGTGTTATGTCCGGTAAATAATCTGATCCTTTTCAGTTATTTATAAAAAAGAGAGTCTTCGGACTCTCTTTTTTTTTTGCTCGCAAAGGGTTATTTGTGGGCTGTTATTGTTGTTTTCAGATGGATTATATTTCGTACATATATAGCAGGGCGCAATTTTTCGATTAATTGCTCTTTTTATAACTTGCTAAATCCTTAGTAATGAATACACTTAGGCAAAAAATAAAAGATGAGTCCGATGATTTTAGAAATGAATAAAAAGCTATCAGAGCATAGTTTATATAAAGAGGTTTGGTCTGCGCAGGGGATTCGAGTATTTATGCAGTATCATGTATTCTGTGTTTGGGATTTCCAGAGTTTAGCAAAAAAAATCCAACAAATCTGTTCTCCGCCTGAGTTCCCATGGATGCCCCATAAATCACCTGAGTTAAGAAGGTTGATTAATGAGGTGATATTAGAAGAAGAAACAGATACAGATCCTACAACAAACTCCTATTGTTCTCATTATGAACTCTATCTAAAGGCTATGGAGCAGTGTGGGGCAGATATCTCATTACATAATAACTACATGCTAAATTTACAGAAGGGTGAAAACCTGTTTTCACTTAATGAATATTTACCAGGGCCTTTACGTGAATTTTTAGATTTCAGTTTTGAACTCATCTTTAAAGGAAAAGATCATGAACTTTGTGCGGTATTCGCAAAAGGACGTGAATCTTTGATTCCGGATATGTTCTCATCTTTGGTTTCTGAGTTGGATGGTGAATGTCCAGATGATTGGAGTCTATTTCATTATTACCTTCAGAGGCATATCGAAGTTGATGGTGGAGATCATGGGCCGGCTTCTGAGAAGCTTTATAAGTATTTTTGTGATACACCTCAAAAAGAAATGGAAGCTCAAGTTGCTGTAGCTAAAGCCTTACAGTTACGAGATAAACTTTGGTCTTATATATTGAAAGAAATCACAAAGAAGAATTAACCTTACAAAGTCACAGAAAAGAATGACTAAGTATTTCACAAATGAATTCGAGCCTTTATATTTTTAAACGACATTGTGTCATTAAACATAAGAGGAATATAAAATGAAAAAAATCATTTCAGTTTTATTAATTGCACTTTTCATGAGTGCGTGTGCGAGTAAAGCGACTTGGGACAATATGTCCGAAGAAACAATTGCAGCCTGGAAAGCTCAAGGTGTTGAAGCAGCCCTAGCTAATGAGTATACAGATAATGCTATTACTCCAGAGAAGTATGGTGAGTGGAAAGCGCTTAAAATTACAGATTCAGAAACTATCATTGCTTGGAATGAAAGTAAATTTAGCGCAGATGCAGCTAAAAACTGGATGTCTGGTGGTTTTACTTTGGACGAAGCAGTTGAGAACCGTGCGAAAGGTTTATCTCCTGTAAAGAAAGAGGAAAAAGCTGAGCCTGCAGCAGCAGAGTAATTTCGCTCAATAGCGTAAATTTATCTAGCTTTATTTAGAGTCGGTGTATTCACCGGCTCTTTTTTTGTCTAATGAGTTTCTCCATAACTGGTAAGTCTGCAGGTAACAGTTTATAAAAAGGAGCTTCTTCTGCGGTGATCCAAACTGCTTGAGTATGGGTGTGGCAATGAATTTCACCACTAAAACTATTTATTATATAGCAATGAAGGTTTAGTTGTTTATTCTTTTCGTATTTAAACAGGATTGATTGAAAGTGTGGTCCTATTTCGCAGCTAATCCCTAACTCCTCTTTGAGCTCACGTTTTAAAGCTTCTTGATGGCTTTCCTTAGCTTCGACTTTTCCTCCTGGGAATTCCCAAGCACCTTTGTGTTTTTCTTCCTTTCTTTGACAGAGTAAAAACTTATTCTTATCTATAATGATTCCGGCACAAACTTGAAGGGGAAGAAGGGGCATATTCAAACGATTTTAAGCATACCGTAAACTAATCCTGCCAAAATTAAAAGCACTAGAACAGTAGTGATTGCGGTTTTTTTCCATTCGTAGTCATCCATGATTTACTTTCTCCCATTGCTGCGTGTTGTAGGTTTTTAAAGCGAGGGCATGTAAACCTGAATTAAGCTCATCTTTTAAGCATTCGTTTATCGAACGATGTTGTTTAATCTTGCTAAGTTCGTTAAAATACTCTGAGCAGATTGTTATACGTAGATGGGTGATCTCACCAATGACTGCGCCGCTATGTCCCGCGTGAGCTTGGCTTTCATCATCAATTTCAAGGAAGAGGGGGGAGAAGGTTTGCTGGATTTTCTGTTTTATTTGTGCTAAATCGATCATAGTTTTTTTTATTTTTCTTTGGTTCGTCTACAACAATATTATCCGCTTCTCTCATATTTACAGCTACGACAAATTCGCCTCGCCACTTTTTTTCTTTCCCTAGCTCGATGAGTTCACTCACAGAGCCACGAATCGTTTCTTCGTAAAGTTTAGTCGCCTCACGTGTTAAGGCTACCGGCGTGTTGGGGCCACAGACATTATTAATGTCAGCCAATAGTTTATCGATTTTAAACGGTGATTCATAGAAAAACGTACATAGCCCATGGCTTAAGTACTTTTCTAGGAGAGATTTTCTCTTTCCTGATTTTGCCGGCAGAAATCCAGCAAATGTAAATGAGTCAAGTGGGAAGGCGCAGGCAACAGCTGCAAAAGTAAGGGCCGAGACACCTGGAATAATATCGGGTTCAATACCTTCTTCAACGGCATCGCGTACGACGAGAAAACCTGGATCTGAAATCACGGGGGTGCCAGCGTCAGATAAAACAACAACTTTTTTGCCTTCTTTCACCTGCCTGATGAGGTAAGAAGTTTTTTCTTTTTCATTATGCATGTGATAAGAGGTTGTTTTACACTTAATATCAAAATGTTTGAGTAGTATGCCTGCACGTCTGGTGTCTTCCGCAGCGATGAGGTCCGCTTTTTGCAAGGTTTTGACTGCTCTGAAACTCATGTCATCTAAGTTGCCGATGGGGGTGGCAAGTAGGAAGAGTTGGCCTTGTGATTCTTGACTCATAATGATGTGTAACTCACAACTAAAGTTAAAAAAGTGCAACCGGCTGTAAGCCAGATCCTGTCTTTTGCGAAAATCGCAAATGGACGGTCATTTGACTATGCGATCAGAACCCGGAACTATAATTCAATAAAGAATCACGATACGAGCCGCATCTTTGTTCCCTATTTGATCTTGCACCGGACGGGGTTTGCCATGCTGCTCCGCTCTCGCTAAAAGCACGGTGAGCTCTTACTTCACCATTTCACCCTTACCTCACGAATGAGGCGGTATCATTTCTGTGGCACTTTCCTTCCTGTGACTTTATGGGTCACAGTATCCTTCTTTGCAAAAGGACATCCTGCTCTGCGGTGTCTGGACTTTCCTCTATGGCGAGCCATAGCGACCGTCAACCGGTTGCGCCGACTAATCTACTTTGTAATTGTTCCTGCGCAATCTGCTTAAGTTAATAAGCTTTATTTATTTTGCTGGTCGGAATGGCCTAGATCTTTTTGTGGACATATAAGATTACGTATTTCTTGTTTCAAGATCTTAAGTTCAGGAAAGCCATTCTGTTGTTTTCGGCAATGAATAAGTCTGTTATTTACGAAAACTTGAAAAGTCCCGGCTTTTTCGGAGGGACAGAGGGAGACTTCGCTGATTTCTTTTTCAAAAGTAATCAATAATTCCTGGCTGATCCATGAAGCTCTAGTGAGCCATCTACATCCAGGGCAATAGATTATGCTTATTTTATGTCTTGTCATTATTGTTGTGCCTTCTTTACGAATTATGATTTGAATGATCTCTGTTTTTTAAAAATTTAATTGAATCTATAATAAAATATCTATTTTTTATAAAATTAGATGGTGTTTTTTTTGAAATAAGCCAAAAAAAATGAATTTCACCAGATTTATAAAAACTCATTTTACGAAATACGTAAAAAGGGGTGGTGCCACTTCTTGTATATCGTAGTTTTTTTATGACATTAGTGCTGATTATATGAAAAAATATAAAAGTACTATGAAAAGTACTTCTTAAATATACTAAGATGTTTAAGTTAGCGTTGAAATTGGCAGTGCAATAAAAGAAAAAGTTTACTGTCGATTAATTGAAACTGTTTGTAATACTTTAAGGAAGTCAATTATGATAGAAGCTGAATTAGCTATTAGAACAGATGAAGCGAATGACAATCATCACTTGTGGAATAACAATGGTACATGGTTTATCCATTACACTGTTTATCCAACGGCTGTGACAAAAAAACGTATTAGACGCTCATTAAAGACGAAGTCACTTAATGAAGCGCGCCGTTTAAGGGATGATATATTTCTTTCATTTGAAGTGAAATAAACTTCGTTTTTTTTTGTAAAGACGTATGAGGAAGTGAAACGCTGTGTAAAGTGTTTCACTTTTTTTTATTTTATACAGGAGACGAATCATTATGAATGAAAAATTATTAAAAGAAGCCGATTGGTGTGAATGGGCAGATCTTCATGACTCTTTCATCCGGGATATGCTTTTTGCGGTTGAGGAAGGTGGCGATATTTTTTCGCTGGCCGAAGCTATTGCTAGTAATGACACTGAAATAATTGGCAAAGCCATTGAGACTGGCCGGGTTTTTCGTCCTGACGGCTACCAAGTTGAGCAATGGAGGAAAGATAAGCTTCGTTTCCTGACTTTGATTGTCTCACCGTTTGTCATTATTCAAGAGATGGATATGGCGTCTTATGCAAAGATTCTTAAGCAGCAAGCGGAAGTGTTGAAAAAGGATCAGCTCTAGATCCATAAAAACAACTTGATCGAAGTATAAACGAATGAGCTCTCAAGGAAACGCTATAAAATCGGATTTTGTGTTTATGAAGTCGGCTTTTGGGAGTTGTAAAGATTCCGAGCTAGTGAAATATTATCTTAAATTGAAATTTAGATTAAGGTAAACTTATGGATACTAACGAAGAACTCGAGTTGCGTTTCAAAGAAGTTGTCGAACGATTACAAGAAGCTGATAAGCTTGAAGATACACTTTGGGAAATTGAAGCCGACTTATTAGATATATTTGGTGCTGAAAGATTCACGATTTTCCAAAAAGATGAAAATGATAAAGAGATTGTTTCTTGGTACAGGACTTCTTCAGATTCTGTAGACGAAATTCGTCTTTATACATCACCATCATCTTTAGCTGGTTATGTGGCCATGACACGTCAAGCTTTGATGGTCGATGATGCCTATGATTCAGAATATCTAGAAAGTGTACACCCCGACCTTCGATTTGATGATGCGTATGATAGATCTTCGGGTTACATGTCGGAAGCGATGATCATGGTGCCAATTATCCACAAGGATAAACTCTACGGTGTTTTCCAAGTTATCAATAATATTGATGGCGGTGCTTTCCCGGATGAGACTTACTTCCGTACTGTAGAATTTGCAAAAGTTGTTTCAGAGAACTTCCGCTATGAATTGAAAAGTAGTCGTGGTGCTTTTGACCAATTAGTTGAAGCAGGTGTGATTAGTGTAGAAACTTTTGAAGAAGCCGAAGAAATTGCCAATGACGAAGGTACTCCACTAGCATCTGTCTTAAAGAATAAATTTAGTGTTAATGCCGCCGACTTAGGTAATGCACTATCGGATTTTTATCAAGTTCCCTACCACCCCTTTGATCCTAGCTTTGAGTTGGATCCATCCTTAATTGAGAACTTGAATGTTGGGTTTTTAGCAAGTAATAGCTGGGTTCCGATTATGAATGATGGCGAACACGCCGTTGTCTTAATGGCTGACCCAGCCAATGAAGAGTTGATAATGGAAATTCAAAACATTGTCAAAGCAGTTTATTACGATTTCCACGTTGCCTTTAGAGAAGATATTGATCAGTATTTAGGCTTGAGTTCCAAGGAAGAAGAGCGTTTAAAAGCTTTTGGTCAGCTCGATGATATCATGGAAGGGGAGACAACTTCAGTTGCCTCAGATGAGTTAGCGGATGAAGATGACGGTGATATTCTTGACTCGAAAGAAGAATCCAAGATCATTCAGCTCGTAAATAAAATTATTGTTAGAGCGACAATGGATGGCTGTTCGGATATCCATATTGAGCCACATAAAGGTAAGCGCCCTGGTGAAGTTCGTTTCCGTATTGACGGTGTTTGCCGAAAAGTTTTCGATATCCCTGCACAGCTAATGGGTGCGGTTTTATCTCGTATTAAGATTTTATCCAATCTGGATATCGCTGAAAAAAGAAAGCCTCAGGATGGTAAGATGGGCTTGCGTTTCCAAGGCTCAACTCTTGAACTTCGTGTCGCGACTTTGCCAGTGGTAAATGGTGAATCGGCAGTTTTACGTATTTTGGCACAGGGTGAACCTTTACCGTTTGACAAATTGATGCTCTCTAAGAAAAATGAAAGTACTCTTATTGATCTACTTAAAAACCCCCACGGTATTATGCTGGTGGTAGGTCCGACGGGTTCTGGTAAAACAACAACTCTTCACGCGGTTTTAGGTACTCTAAATGATGAAGAGCGCAAGATTTTGACTGCGGAAGACCCGGTGGAGATTACTCAGGCGGGCTTGCAACAGGTTCAGATGCAACCTCGTAAAGGTTTGACCTTCGCCATTGCTTTACGTGCATTCTTACGATGTGACCCCGATATTATTCTCATTGGTGAAATGCGAGATGCTGAAACGGCAGAAGCGGGTGTTGAAGCATCGCTCACTGGTCACTTGGTATTCTCCACACTTCACACCAACTCGGCACCTGAGACTGTTATTCGTCTCCTAGATATTGGTTTAGATCCAATGAACTTTGCCGATGCCTTAGTTGGTGTACTTGCCCAGCGTTTAATGCGTACACTTTGTGGCAATTGTAAGCAGCCAGTAAAACCTGATGAAGAATATTTAGAAAAGCTTATCCATTTCTATGGAGAGGAATTTATTGATGAGCTCGGTTATGACTTTGATACACATGAAATTATGGAAGCTCGTGGTTGCGATAAATGTAGTGAAACAGGTTATAGAGGTCGTGTCGGTATTCACGAACTCATGGAAGCGACTCCAGCCTTAAAGAAATTAGTGGCAAAAGCTTCCCCTGTGGCAGAACTGAAAACTCAAGCAGTAGAAGATGGCATGCGTACACTGATGCAGGATGGTGTTTGGAAAGTATTTGAAGGTGTTTCTGACCTATCCCAGCTAAGAAGGGTACAAGCACACTAATAATGAAGAAAGCAGCTGTATTAATATCTGGTGGTCTCGATTCGACCACCTTATTACATCATGTTATTAAAAGTTTAGGTTACGATGAAGTTTACGCCTTGTCCTTTGATTATGGACAAAAGCATTCTCGTGAATTGCTCGTGGCAAAAGCTCAGTGTGATAGTCTTGATGAAGTGAAAGAGCATAATGTTCTCGATATTTCTTATATGGGTGATTTCTTGGGTTCGAGTTCTGCCTTAGTTAAAGGAGGAGTCGATGTCCCCGATTTAAAAGATATTTCAGAAAATGATTTAGATCAGCCAGTAACGTATGTTCCTAATCGCAATATGATGCTTTTATCTATCGCGGCATCATTTGCAGAAAGTCGTGATTGTCGTCAGCTCTACTACGGAGCTCAAGCCCAAGATGAATATGGTTATTGGGATTGTACAGAAGACTTTTTAGCGCGCATGAATGATGTGTTTTCTCTCAATCGTCGCACAGGCGTAAGAGTTGAGGCGCCTTTTGTTAATATGAGCAAAGGTCACGTCGCCAAGATTGGCTTGGCACTCGGTATCGATTACGCTCAAACTTGGACTTGTTATCGCGGTGGAGAAGTTCCCTGTGAGGTTTGCCCCTCTTGTGCAGAACGTGCCTTGGCATTCAAAGAATGTGGAATTGACGATCCTTTATTAAAAAAGTAAAAAAATCACTAAAAATTGGTTTTGCATTTTTTATCTGTGCATGTACTATTCAGGCCTATTAGGTGGTGGCTATAGCTCAGTTGGTAGAGCACCGGATTGTGATTCCGGCTGTCGCCGGTTCAAGTCCGGTTAGCCACCCCACCTTTTTTATGGTGGCTATAGCTCAGTTGGTAGAGCACCGGATTGTGATTCCGGCTGTCGCCGGTTCAAGTCCGGTTAGCCACCCCATTAAAACCTTATTCCCCATGTGTATCTATGAAAAAACATGCTCTGACAACCAATGAAGCTGCAGACTTGTTAGGCTTTGCTCGCACTAGTGTTATTAACTGGGTTGAAAAAGGTGAACTCAAGTCATTTTTAACTCCTGGCGGTCATCGTCGTTTTGAGATGGAAGACATTCACGCCTTCGCTCAAAAACGCGGAATTCAATTGGAAGGTGTCGCAGAGAGTAAACTTGAACTCAGTCGTGTTTTAGTCGTTGATGATGATCAGGATTTTCGCCAATTTTCTTTAGAGACTCTCGAGCTGGCAGGAAATTTTGAAGTTAAAGAAGCCGTCAATGGTATTGAAGCCGCACTGATTACGGGTTCATGGAAGCCAAATATTATTTTACTCGATTTACATATGCCTCAGATGAATGGTTATGAATTTATTGATCAGCTGCGAAAAGATGAGCAGTTCAAAGGGATTAAGATCATTGTCTTAACTGCTTATGCCGATGAAGAAACACGTGCAAAAGTTGGTGATGTTCACGACTTGATTTGTAAGCCAATCGGGATCAAAGATTTCGTTAGCAAGCTTCGCGATTTATCTAAATGAAAGAACGTGGAATCCCATTATTAGATGCGATTGATTTAACTTATGCCATAGGGCATAGAATGTTACTCGATCACGTATCTTTTACAATTCACAATAAAGATCGTGTCGGTTTAATTGGCCGCAATGGTACGGGTAAATCAACACTCCTAAAGATTTTGTCCAAGAAGTTGGAACCCTTTGAGGTTTCTGAAATTCGTTTTAGTAAAGGTTTAAAAGTTTCCTACCTCTCGCAAGATTTTGATATAAACCCAGATTTGACTGTAATCGAAAACATCCGTGAGGGTGCTGGCTACATATACGAACTTCTTAAGCAATACGAAAGTGGTGATCACGATTCTGATGAAATGTTTCGTATTCAAGATCAGATTACGGCTTTGGATGCCTGGGATTTGGACGCCTATATTTTGGAATTGATTTCGCGCTTATCTTGCCCGAGTCCAGAGACTTCTTGTAAAGAGCTTTCTGGTGGTGAAAAACGTCGTATTAATTTGGCAAAAGTTCTCGTTTCCAAACCCGACTTACTGATTTTAGATGAACCAACTAACCACTTGGACTCAGATGCGGTAGAGTGGCTCGAAAAATGGTTAGAGACTTATTCAGGTGCATTGATTATGGTTACTCACGATCGCTGCTTCTTAGATAGCGTCTGCAATCGAATTCTTGAGCTGCGTGAAGGCCAAGCTGACTTTTTCCCGGGTAATTACTCGGTATACTTAGAGCAAAGTGCGGCTCGCGATGAAGCCTTACTACGAGCTGATAATAAACGCCATCAATTTTTGAAAAAAGAATTAGAATGGGTACGTCGAAGCCCTAAGGCACGTACGACAAAATCTCAGAGTCGAGTTGATCGCTTCAATGAACTCAATGACAAAGAAAATTATTCGATTCAAGCTGATGCTGAATTAGTTTTACCCCCAGCCAAAGTTATTGGCAATGTCAGTATTAGTTTAGAGCATGTGAGCAAAAGCTTCGGTGATAAGCAGTTGTTCAAAGATTTAAGTTTTGAGCTCGAGCCCGGAAGTCGCATTGCCCTTATGGGTGGTAATGGCATGGGGAAAACAACTTTACTCAAAATGATTATCGATCAAGAAGAGCCTGATTCAGGAACAATTATTCGCGGGGCAAGCCTAGATTATAATTATGTTGACCAAAGTCGTAGCCAACTTAATGAAGAAAATACTGTTTTTAAAGAAGTTGCGGAAGGCGCAGAATCGGTTCGTTTAGGAGACATCACTTTAACGACTCGTTCTTATTTAAGGCGCTTCCTCTTCACCGATGATCGCATCAATACCAAAGTCAGTAAGCTTTCTGGCGGTGAGCGCAATCGCCTCTTATTGGCACGTTTATTGCGTAAGCCCTGTAACCTTTTGATACTGGATGAACCCACCAATGATTTAGACTTATCAACGCTACAGGTGTTAGAAGAAGCTTTAGTAGCTTGGAAGGGTACGCTCCTACTCGTTTCTCACGATAGATGGTTTGTTAACCGTGTCTGTAATGGGATTCTTGGTTTTGAAGGTAATGGCCAAGTTTATTATCAAGATGGCGACTACGATTATTACCTTGAGAAAAAGGCAGAACGCGATGAGCGAGCGAGCCAGGTAGTTGTCCCCGTTAAAGAAGTCGAAGAAAAAGTTGAAGCCCCCAAAAAAGCGACAAAAAAACTGACTTGGAAAGAAGAGCGTGAGCTCGAGGGTATGGAGGATCTAGTTATGCAATTAGATGAAGGAATCTCTGAAATAGAGAACGCTATGCACGAACCCAGTTTTTTTCAGCAAGAAGCCGAGATTATTCAGGAACGTACTAATGAACTTGAAGCCCTAAGAGAAAAACTCGACCAAGCCTATGCTCGTTGGGAAGAATTGGAAGCTAAGCAATCCTAATTTTTTAGCTCAATTTTCTGCTAAAAAAGCACTCCTTTCTCAAAGTTTTTATAAAAAAATAAAAAACCTTAGTAAAAAATTCTTTTCCTCAATATTATTGGCTTGAAGCCATGTAAAAGCTAGCTATGTTCAGCTCACTAATTCATCTTATGATGACTTAGATGCCAAATGCTCGAGTGGTGGAATTGGCAGACACGACGGACTTAAAATCCGTTGCTTCACGGCGTGCCGGTTCAAGTCCGGCCTCGAGTACTAAAAAGCCTCAGAACTTAGTTCTGAGGCTTTTTTCTTTTAATCCAGTAAAGCTGACTTAGATATCAACTTGTGAAGTGAGTGGATCTGCAGCTACTGGAGGCACTATGTTATGATCTTTCTTGAGTGCTGAAAAGTCCGCAAATGTGACGTAAATTAGTCCCACCATAATAGTGAGTATTATGCCTACTGCTTTACCGTGCTTCCAGGGGGGGCATATCAACGGCTTTAACATCTTCTTGGATAAAGTCAGTCTCTCGTGGTTTTAAAGCGCCAATGAGGAGCATGATTTCTTTGATTAGTGGCATTTTTTTATTCTTAAAAGACGAATGGCGAAGAATCACTAGACCATATTTTTTTAGTTAGTTTATTTTAAAAATGAAATAAAATCTGACTGGCCTCAAGATTTACTATTTTGTGGAGTACCACTAGTTACGATATAAAAATATGGATTGATATATGAGCTTTAGTAAAGTTGTTGTTTTTCTTAGTTTAGGACTAAGTACACTTGCGCAAAACTGGCCACAGGCTTCGGGCCCCAATGGGGATTACCAGGTAGAAGGCCAGGCTCCAATAGAGTGGAGTGCCGTACGCAATGAAAATATTAAATGGCGTACACCCATGCCAGAGGCTGGGCAGGCCGCAGTAACAGTTTGGGGAGATAAGTTATTTACGACCGTTCATAAACCAATTGAATCGGAAGATCAAAAGGGGCAGGTGAAGGATATTATTGCCCTTTGTCTAGATGCTGAGTCGGGGAAAATCCTCTGGCAGAAAGAAATGCCCGGGGCCATTGCCATAGATTTGGCGAATGGCTTTTCGGACGGTACGGTTTTTTCACCTTTATGCGATGGTGAAAAGGTATGGTTCTTTAATCGCTGTGGGCAAATGGCCTGCTTTGATCTGGATGGGAACGAAATTTGGAAAAGAGATTTTGTTCCCCGTTATATGCACGCCAATCGTCAGGCGGAACCTAGCTTTGTGGGCGATACAATTCTCTATGTAGAAATTGCTGAGAAGAAGAAAGAATTCATCAATGGAGTTAGGAAGGATTCGAAAGTCAAAAATAAATATGCCAATGACAAAGGTTTTTGGACTTACATTCATGGCCTCGATAAAAATACTGGTGAAGTACTTTGGCGAGAAGAAAATGGAACTGTAATTCATTGTAATCCTATGGTAGGAAAACGAGAAAACGGAGCGCAAGCACTGCTGCAAGTACGCGGTGGAGGTCATGCACCAGTTGAAACTCCCTATGGTTTTAACCTGATGAGTTTGGAGTCCGGCAAAGAGGGGCAAGTAATTTGGCAAAAGCCTTTGAAGGGAATTATGACGTCAGCAAATTTGTGTTGGAATGAAAAATATGTTCCTTTATTTGTTGGTGCGGAACATCAGATTTATCATACTGAATCCGGTGAGCTTTTTAAGAAAATTGATTTACTGAATGATGTCCAGGTGCATAAGAAAGGGCAAGCTAGCGAGCAAGTGACGATTAAGGGTAAGAAAGGAAAAGCTTTAACTTACTTTACCAATATCCTCGTCGGGGATGCTCATTACTTCCTATCGCATAGTGCACCTTATTTGGGTAAAGTAAATATGGAAACAGGCAAGCTGGAGTATTTAGAGTTGCCGGGTCAGCTTATACCAGGTAAAAACTCTGCATCTGAAGATATATATATCCATGAACTGAAAAAAATAAAAAATGACCCCGTGAATCAAAATAATCTTCATGTTGGTAATAAAGGCCATAATGGTTCTGGTTTTGGGCATATTAGCTCTGCAAGCCCCATTTTAGTTGGTAAGCATTTAATTATTCCTGTTGTAACAGGTACGGTCTACGTAATTGATACAACAAAACCTTTTAAAAACGGTGAAGCACTTGTGGCTGTTAATGATTTAGGAGAAGCAGGAAAAACCTGGACTTTGAGTTCCTTCTCATATTCCGAAGGGAAATTATATGCTCATACTATGAAAGAACTTATTTGTATTAAAGGAAAAGATAATGAAAATTAATAGTGTTTTAGCGCTGACTTTCGGTTTAGTTTGTGGACTTTTCGCAGCGGAAAAGCCCAATGTGATATATGTACTCATGGATGATATGGGACAGGGAGATGTGAGTTGTTTCAATCCCTCTTCTAAAATTCATACTCCCAATATAGACTCCTTGGCGGCAAGTGGAATGATGTTTACCGATGCGCACACGAATTCATCGGTTTGTACGCCCACCCGTTATGGGATTTTGACCGGGCGTTATTCCTGGCGAACTCATTTAAAGAAGAGTGTGATTGGCGGGACTTCGCCATCACTCATCAAGCCGGGGAGAATGACTCTGGCTTCATTTTTAAAAGACAATGCGTATAACACCGGTATGATCGGCAAATGGCACCTCGGCTGGGATTTCGCTTTTCATCCTGATAGCGTTGAGATCGACCCCTTATATTGGGGTTATACACCTGGAACCAAGATCGATTACGTCAAAGGCGTGAAAAATGGTCCAGATGTCCATGGCTTTGATTATTATTACGCGATTCCAAGTTCATTAGACATTCCTCCATATCTTTATGTCGAAAATGGCAAAGTTACGAATTTAGAAATGACCGAACGCGAAGGTGAAGAGGGCAAACGTCTTTGGCGTGGTGGCCCCATGTCAGCTGATTTTGATATCGTGGACTGCACACCAAACTTTTTTAGAAGAGCCAATAAATTTATTGCGAAGAACGCAAAAGCTGATAAACCTTTTTTCCTTTATCTTCCACTGCCGTCACCCCACACGCCCATCCTGCCAACAAAAGACTTTTTAGGAAAAAGCGGTATCAACGAATATGCTGATTTCGTTCTGCAGATTGATCATCATATGGGAGAGCTAATTAAGGTATTAAAAGAGCAGGGCATTTATGATAAGACTATGTTGGTATTTACTACAGACAATGGAACCTCACCTCGTGCGGACATCACAGAAATTAATAATGCGGGACATTTTCCCAGTAACGGCTATCGCGGTCGTAAGGCAGATATCTATGAGGGTGGGCACCGAGTTCCCTATATCGTCAGCTGGCCCAATGGCGGTGTGAAAGCGGGCTCAGTATCGGATCAGACGATTTGTACGACGGATATGCTAGCAACACTCGCGGATATTCTCGGGAAAAAGCTTCCTGATAATGCAGGAGAGGATTCTTATTCCACACTTCCTTTGCTTCATGGTAAGCCCTATGAATTTGCGAGACCCGCAACTGTACACCACTCTATTAATGGTTCTTTTGCCATTCGTCAGGGTGATTGGAAGTTGATTTTTTGTGCGGCTTCGGGCGGTTGGCCCAAGAGTGATTTAACGCCAGATATGGCTAAAGCTCATGGGCTTCCAGTTATTCAACTATATAATCTAAAGTCCGATCCGGCGGAGACGGTCAATCTTTATGCCAAGTTCCCGCATATTGTCGACAGACTGACTGCTCTCATGCAAAAATATATTGATGAGGGGCGCAGTAATCCTGGTAAGCGGCAGAAGAATACTGGCGAGACACCATTTCTTCCCGAGGGTTTTGCCGAGCTCTCAGCGAAACTTCCTCGCAAAGTAGAAACGAATGTTAAGGTCGACGGGATTAAATAATGAAGAAGCTGTGTTTGGCCTTGATGGCGCTATGTTTTTGTGTTTCAGCTAAACAGTCGCCTAATATTCTACTCATCATGGTGGATGATACCGGTAGAGGATTTTATAACACTTATGGGTCACAAGAAAACTTAACACCTCAGCTGAGCCGTTTTGCTCAGGAGGCAGTTGTTTTTAATAATTGTGAGTCGACCCCCATTTGCACTCCATCCCGAGTGAAAATCATGACGGGTCAGCATACTTTTGCCAATTACACTCAATTTGGTAGGCTCGATAAAGGTAGCCTCACTTTTGCTCACCTACTCAAGGAGCAAGGCTACCGAACGGGTGTTTTTGGTAAATGGCAGTTGAGTTCTGATAAGGGCAGTGTCGAAGATTTTGGTTTCGATGAACATTGCCTGCACAATTATTTGGAAGACAAATCTCTAGGGAAAAGTCGTTTTTGGGAACCGACCCTTACGGTCAATGATGAGCTCAAAAAATATCCTGAGAAGGCTTATGGGCCAGATATTATTAATCAGCATTTACTGGAATTTATAAGTCAAAAGAGTGACAAGCCTTTCCTTGCTTATTACCCCATGGTTTTAGCTCACTTTCCTTTTGTCCCCACACCGGATAGTCGCAATCTTGAGTGCCGAGATTGGGACAGTAATTTTCGAGATATGGTAGCTTATACGGACAAGTTGGTGGGTAAAGTTATTGATCATTTAAAAGCGCAAGGTCAATACGATAATACACTCATTATTTTTACGGCTGACAATGGAACTTACCCTGGACTAATGAATACGCTAAGGAATGGCGAGCAAGTTTACGGTGGCAAGAGTATGGGGAATAAACGCGATTCCAACTGGGTGCCTCTCATTGCTAGATTAGGAGCTCAATCTACCGGGGTATGTGATCGCTTGGTCGACTTTACCGATATGTTACCTACACTTGCGGAGAGCGCAAAAATGGATGTTCCCGCAAAGTACGATAATCATGGCGTCAGTTTCCTAGGTGATTTACAGGGGCGCGAAACGATTAAGTCCTACCAGTTGGCCTTTTACCCATCTGTGAGCATGAGAATTGATAATGCCTCACTCTATGTACGTGATAAAGATTATAAGTTTTATCCAGACAATTATTTGATTGATTTAGAAAATGACCCTGAAGAATTAAATCCTATTTATCCACATGAAGATAATAAAAAAACAGCTGAGGTCAGATCTAAATTAAAATTGGCCCTAGAGAAAAGTTTGCTTAAATTCCCAAAATTAAAAGATAAGTGGTCGAGTATTCGCCAGGCTTTCAAGGGTAAGTACATAGGTGGATGGGATTCCGACGAAGTGAAGTTCCACAAAAAAGTAAGAATGAGTCAAGATGTAACTGCCTTTGTGAAAAATAAATCTCCGCGTTTTGAGATTTTTCATCGTCGTGGTTACGCCATGGCCCAAGTCGATAATGTCCGTCTTCTAAAAAACGGCAAGGAAGTTGCGAGAGATAAACATATTTCTCAATCAGCTATGGCTATTTTTGATCGCTCACCGGGAGCGGATTACGTCTATTTTAACCTTAAAAATAAATGTATTTTTGATTTGAGTTTTGATCATTACGAAGAGGTTGAATATACTTTGCACTACGATGTTTTGATTCTGCCAGTGGAAGAATACAAGGCAGTAATTGACATTCCTTTAGGCATGTTTTTAAAATCTGAAAAACACAAAAAAATTGAAAATAAAGAAGGCACGGTACTATATCGTAGTTCCGGAGCTATACGGGTAATGGATTAAATGATGAGACTATTATTAAGCTTTTTTATGGTGCTTGGCCTACAAGCCATCGAACGACCGAATATTATTTTAATCATGGCCGATGATATGGGCTATGGTGAGCTGGGTTGTACGGGTCACCCAACTTTTAAAACTCCAGTCCTAGATCAAATGGCAAAAGATGGTGTTCTACTCACCGACTTCCATTCCAATGGTGCCGTATGCTCGCCGACGCGTGCAGCATTAATGACGGGCAGGTATCAAAACCGCTCGGGAATTGAGGGAGTGGTGACCGCTGTTGGTCATCGTCATACGGGGCTGGATTTAAGTGAGTGGACCATGGCGGAAGCGCTGAAAGAGAGTGGTTATCGAACGGCGATGTTTGGCAAATGGCACTTGGGTTATCAGCCTTCTTTTAGCCCAGTTCATCAGGGTTTTGATAAATTTAAGGGCTTTGTCAGTGGCAATATAGATTTCTTCAGTCACATCGATCAGGTTGGGCATGAAGACTGGTGGGTCAGAGATGAAAAAGTAAAAGAAGAGGGCTATCTAACAAAAATCATCACCGATTACAGTATTGATTTTATCAAGGAAACTTCAGATAAACCCTTCTTCCTTTACCTCTCTCATGGTGCACCTCACTATCCCTATCAGGGACCCAATGATGGTGCCTACAGAACGCCCGGTAATCCGGAGCCCATTTTAGGAGCAGTGGAAGATAAAGATCGTGCTTACAAAGAAATGATGGAGTACCTGGATGCTGAAATTGGCCGCCTGCTCAGTTATCTTAAAAATCAGGGCTTAGAAAAAAATACTTTGATCATCTTTTGTTCAGATAATGGCGGCACTGGAACTTATGGTTCCTCCAACAAACCCTATCGAGCAACAAAGGGGACTTTCTATGAAGGTGGACATCGCGTTCCCGCTATCGTAAAGTGGCCAGGTAAAATAAAATCAGGCCAACTTATGGATGCTCCCACAATGACAATGGATTTTATGCCGACCTTTTTGAGTCTGAATAATCAGCCAAGCAAAGTTGAATTTGATGGGCTTGATTTAAGTGGTCTCTTACTAAAAGGAGAAGCTCTAGCGCAACGTCAGCTCTTTTGGCGCAAAGCGAAGGAGTTTGCCGTCAGAGATGGTGAATGGAAGTTGCTGAAGACCAAAAAAGGTGACTTAGAACTGTATAATTTAGCTCAGGATAAATCAGAAGAACATAATCTGATTAAATCTGAACCCAATCGCGTGAAGTCAATGCTCAAAACCTATGAAGAATGGCTGAAAGACGTTAGCTCAGGAGTTAAAAAAAGAAGTTAAAAAAAACTTCTTTTATATCAATTTAGTTCAAGGTTTTATGAGATGAAAATTACTTGAATTGGTCTAAATCACTTTAGATCCACGTCTATAATGCCCCCAATTAACTGTTGAATACAATATTATTTACCTACGTCAGATCGAATTAATAAGTCAGAGCCATTAGGTCTTGTGTACACAGCGCCTTCGGGGATTGTATAAACGTACTCCCATAATGAGTAGTTATTATTCTCTTTAAAATTTATTCCCAAGTGAAAATTTCTCGTTATCGTGATCCCACTTAAACCTAAAGGCGATTCAGTGTGTTTGCTGATTTTTGATTTGGCGTGATTAATAGTTAATAATACTATCAAAGTATTCACTATTAATAGGGATGTTATTAGCAAGATGATTGTTTGTTTTTTACTCATGTGATTTTGATGACTCGAAATTAAGTAGGCTGGAGTAAAACGAAAAATTCTGCTCTAGTGTCGACTTAAGTTCTTATTTTCTTTCCATAATTCACTTCAATATATGACCCTTTTGAGAAACATATATTGTCTGCTTTCTTATCGTTTAAAATTCCAAATATTGATCCATAATTTTTCTCGAAATCAACATTGACTTCATATGAATTTATATCACAGACTTCCCATTGATCATGTTTCACTTCATATTCTAAAGTATTTGTATTTGCCTTGGTATATCCCCAATAATGTTCTGTGATAAATTCTTGAATACTGCCCGCTTTTGGGATATAAAAATTATCTGTACTGGTGACTTTAATGGAATTATCTACACCCTTATTTAACCATGAATAAGAATAATCATTCCCGTTGAAATGATGATCCATTTTGGTGGTGAAATAATTTTCGTAAAATAGCGAATTAGCAATGACTTCAATTGCTTTTTTTGGGACAATTTCTTTTATGAAAACCACCGATCTTTTTGTAGGATCATATTTGGGTCTGACATAAAACCTTAGATTTACTTCTTCAAAATTTATATGTCCTGGAATAGCTAAGTTACATATTCTTGTGTCATGGAACATGAAAGCCACTAAGCTCACATAACAGTCTCCATCATGAAAATCCAATTCCGTGCCAAATGGTATGAATGCTTCAAGTGATTTGGGATCGATTTTGTACGAGGCCAAAATTAAGTTGTTCCAATGTGCGTGTAAAAATTTCATAGTTTATTTATAGCTAAGGAATGAATCTACTCAAGTCCTTTTATCTGACTTTCGTGATTCTCGAGCATTCACTGCGACTCTTGCGTATAGCTTTTTTTATTCAAAATCGCTTAAACGAGATCTAAATAATTGCGATGAATGATGAATAGTTAATATCTCTACAGCATCTTTGTTTAGTCTGTAGATAATTCGATAATTGCCTAAAATTATTTCTCTAACAGTTTTTACATTAAATTCAGGTACAACTCTTCCTGACTCAGGGAAACTTTCTAGTCTCTCAGTTGTTTTGAATATTTCTTTAATGACGAGAGTCGCATAATGCTCGGAGTCTCTAGAGATAAAATCAAATATTAATTCAAGATCCTTGGCTGATTGCTCAGTCCATCGAATTATTCTAACCATTTAGAGAATTTACCTTTAACCTCATCATGACTTAATAATTCCCCAGATTCAGCTTGCTGAATACCTGTTTTAATTTTAGAGACTAGATAGAGTCTCTCTATCGCTTCTTCAATGCTAGTCTCTTCAGGTAATCCTTGAACTGCATTCAATATTTCAGATTTATTAACTGCTGTCATTTTGGTGAATCCTAATTTCTTATTTATTTAATATAATTCAGTTATTTAATAAATCATATTCATAATAGATTCTTATTTTTGCTATAGCGACTAAAGCAAGTAGACTTCGAGCCTTAGCGAGAATTGCTACTTCAGTGCCATGTTAGTTTTTTCTGTAGACTTCTTTTCTATGCTTTATTTTGACTACATTCACAACTAGTATTTCGTCTATGATTTCATATAATACTCTGTAGTCACCAAGCCTGATTCGGAATTTATCTTCATTAGTTAGTTTTATACTATTAAAAGGTCTAGGATCTGTAGAAAGTTCATTGACTTTCAACATGATTTTTTTTGCTTCAGATTTGTTTATTTTTTTTAATTCTTTTACTGCGGATTTTTTAAACTCAATTTTGTAATTAGACATTTAAATTTAACTCAGCTAAGACGTCTTCATATGAAACGGTTTCCTCATTAGCTCTTTCTTCAAATGCTTTTAAATCTTCTGCATCTTCAGCAAGTTCATGCAGTAAAGCTTCGTTAATCACTTCAGAAATAGATCTGTGGGATAGATGAGCTTTAGTTCTTAAAACATTATGAACCGCTGGATTAAAATACACTGTAGCTCTTTTAGTTAATGTAGACATAATTGCCCCCGTTTTTAGTATTGTATATATAGCACTATAACGTCACAACGTTGTTATTTCAATTTTATTCTAACGTCTGAGTTTACATGAATTCGAGGAACGAGAATTTCAGGTGCGACTTATTGTTATGTTTATAACTTTTCTTTCAATATTGAATGTGATTTTGTTCCAAGATCTGTTAAAGTTGATTTCATTTCTCCTCCATTTACAACATATTTTGTTGATGCTTTCCAATCATCTTGATCTTCTACTGTAACTTCTTCTACGTATGACTCTGTTATACCTAAACTTGAATATTCAAAATCTTCTATATCTTTTTTTATAAATTCATGAAGTTCATTTATTGATAACCGTTCAATAACACTAACCATTTTTAAAAACTGTTCATAGTTAATGTGTTCCTGTAAAAACTTGAGGAATAAATAGCCTGTTAATTCAGCTTTTTCATGATCTTCACATCTATCTAGTATATATAAAATTTTCTCTCCAACAGAAATTTTATATTTTTCTGAATGATTAATTTGTGAAATTTCTTTATAACGTTCATTGATCGATATATTTGAAAACTCATTTAAAAAAGAACACATTTTTTTTATAAAAAGGTGATCTTTAATAGATGTTCCAATGTTATAAGTTTTAATAAATGTCCCCAAAATTGGAATGTCTTTTAAAACTCCATCAGATAGATTCTTATCTAACAAGATTTCTCCAAAATCACTGGTGACGTTTATGAGTTCTGAGTTTGTTAGAACCTCGTCAAATATATTATTTTTTTTCATAATTATTTACAACATAACATGGTATTATACGATCTGAGTGGAGCGTGTGATCGGGTCGCCATTTATGGTTGGGTTGATTGTTTTTGTTGTTTTCATTTATGATGCCACTGATGTGTAGTTATTTAATTAGTTGTCTTATTTGTGAAATTCAAGGTGTATGATTGCGTCAACTGAGTCGAATATTCACGCCATTATCTCAGATTACCCTGAATGAGATTACAAATCATTTGTTTTGATGAAAAATGTGTTATACGCACTTGCTGACTTAGGGGAAGGCTAATATGTGTGAGTGACTCCTACCTCCAAGTAAATATCAATATTTTAATAGAGCGGGACTTTGCGACTTATGCAAAAGACAAAGTGAGGGGGAGGAGTGAATTTTAAATTCTTAATTTTAAATTTTGAATGATTAGACAGCCAGGGGTCTAGAGAAAGGTTTTTTACTCTGCCATGTGGATTCTCAAAACAGGATAAAAAGCCGATATTTCTCGCGAAGTCGCCAAGAGAGTCTAAGAGCAATTTTGAATGATTAAAGAGCTTTTGTGCTGTGAGCTGAAATCTGAGATATACGAGCCCCTAGGAATTAATGTTTTTAAAACTTTGCGCCTTGGCGCCTCTGCGTGAGTTTTTGTTTTATTCAGCAAGGAAGTGTCGCTTAGGGAATAAAAATCCAGCTATCTACAGATCCCACGGATTGACTCATATAAATCCAAATTCAAAATCATAATTTTTCACGCCAAGGCGCAAAGAGAGAAGGGAGATGAATTTTAAATTCTTAACTTTAAATTTTGAATGATTAAAGAACTAGAGTGTGTCGCTTAACAGCGGGTTGCGGTTGCCACCGCGGGCGGTAAGGAGGAGCTACTCTTAGGTGAGATGAGGCAGGCGAGACGCCTACGATCACCAAGGTGAGGCGGATGAGGATACTTTTTCCTGCAAGCTGAAACCTGTACCTGCGTATCCCTAGCAACTAATGTTTTTAAAACTTAGCGCCTTAGCGCCTCTGCGTGAGTTTTTGTTTTATTCAGCAAGGAAGTGTCGCTTAGGAAATAAAAATCCAGCTATCCACAGGTTCAACGGATTGACTCAGATAAGTCCAAATTCAAAATCATAATATTTCTCGCGAAGACGCAAAGAGGACCTAAGAGCAACTTTGAATGATTAAAGAACTAGGATGAGTTTATAAATCATTGGTAAAGACTTATGAGAAGGTCAGTAATTTAGGGACGCTGTCCTCTTCCCAGCAAGGCTTGCCAGCCATCGACGGGCGGTTGCGGTGAGCAAAAATTTGCCTTTCGTCGCGTGGTGCATAAGTTTAAATATAACCACAAAGACAAATAGGAGATTTATTATGGGTTTACACGGTCGCGGTAAAAAGCCAGTTAAGGCTTATGAGAATATGGATTTTATCAATTCTTCGGATGGTCGACTTTTGCGAATAATGTCAGAAATGATAGAGCCAAAAAGACGATTCTCTAAAAACCAAGTCAGAGATAGTATTGCTTTCTTTGGGTCGGCGCGTTTGTTGTCTAATGAAGATGCAGGCATCATGTTAGAGCGTGCTGAACTCACTGGTGATGAAGGCAAAATTAAAAAAGCTAAAGCAGCTGTCAAAATGTCACGTTACTATGAAGAGGGTGCTGAGCTGGCGGAGATGTTGACGAAATGGTCGATTGATAATGATTTTGGTTATTACATTTGCTCTGGTGGTGGTCCAGGGATTATGGAAGCAGCAAATCTGGGTGCATCTCGAGTTAAGGATGGCCAATCAATAGGTTTGAATATTGCATTGCCGTTTGAGCAAGAACCAAATCCTTACATTAGTCCTGAGTTAAACTTTGAGTTCAATTACTTTTTTATTCGTAAGTTTTGGTTCACTTATTTAGCCAAAGCAATTGTCGTTTTTCCAGGTGGCTTTGGTACCTTCGATGAGTTCTTTGAAATTCTGACTCTGATACAAACGGGGAAAACGACCAAGACTATTCCTATTGTTCTATACGGAAAAGAGTTTTGGAGCAATATGGTGAATTTTGATTACTTGGTGGAAGCAGGTGTGATTTGTGAAAAGGATTTAGATCTTTTTATATGGGCAGACACCCCACAGGAAGTATTTGATTACTTAACGGCAGAACTCAAACTTCAACGTCGTTTACATTCAGAATTTTATCAATAAGAAAATTAAATTCGATGAAGCCCCTTAGTCTTGAAACTGAGGGGCTTTTGTCTTTTATGAGCAAGCAAAGGATGAGGACTTTGAGCTCTCGGCTTGCAAAGTTTCAAAGGGGGTTTTAATTCTCACGAATTAAAGAATAATTTTAGGTTAAAAATGATTGATATTAGTGAACGTGTTGAGCGCTTGAGAATGCGCTTCAAGCAGGTCGAAAGTGAATTGTCTGATCCCTCGGTTTTTGAAGATAAGGATCGCTTCCAAGATTTGAGTAAAGAGCACCAGCGTTTGTCGGCATTGGTTCAGTGTTACGATCGTTTAGAAGCGGTTAAATCTGAACTTCAAGAAAATAAAGAAATGCTAAGTGCCGAATCCGACGAAGAATTAAAAGAAATGATTCGTTTGGATCTTTCTAGTTTAGAGGAAGAACTTCCTGAATTAGAGAAAAAATTGATGATCTTGATTGTTCCACCGGATCCCAATGATTCACGTAACTGTATTGTAGAAATTCGCCCTGCGGCGGGTGGTGATGAAGCTGCACTATTTGCGGAAGAATTAATGCGCATGTATCAAATCTATAGTGGTAGTAAGGGATGGAAAGTTGATGTCCTTGAATATACGCCGAGTGATTTAGGTGGTTTGAAAGCAACAGTATTTAGCGTTAAAGGCGAAGATGTTTTTCGTGAGTTGAACTTCGAGAGTGGCGTTCACCGAGTGCAAAGAATTCCAAAGACCGAGACACAGGGACGAGTTCATACTTCAACAGTCACAGTGGCGGTTCTTCCAGAAGCGGAAGAAGTTGACTTCCATTTAGATCCCAAAGATTTGAAAATCGATACCTATCGTTCAAGTGGTGCGGGTGGTCAGTGTGTAAATACAACTGACTCTGCCGTTCGTGTTACTCACGTGCCGTCGGGTATAGCTTGTTACTCTCAGCAAGAGAGATCTCAGCATTTAAATAAAGATATTGCGATGCAATTATTGCGTTCGAAGTTACTCGATGAAAAAATTCGTGAAGAAAAGCAAAAGATGTCTGATGAACGTCGTGGCCAAATTGGTACTGGCGATCGTTCCGAGCGTATTCGTACTTACAATTATCCACAAAGTCGAATTACGGATCACCGTTTTGGCGTGACACTCTATAATTTACCAGATGTAATGGCGGGTAAGTTTGGTGATGTTATGGATAAAATTCTTGCCATAGATGCTGAGCAGCGTCTGGCTGAAGAAATTTAATAAAGCCTAAAAGAATTTTTTATGTTTCGTTTCGATAATATTCGTAAAGCCTATGCTGGGCGCATGGTCTTGGATGATACGAGTTTTCACGTTCACCCTGGTGAGCGTGCTGGTTTAGTTGGCCCCAATGGGGCAGGTAAGAGTACGATTTTCCGTATCCTTACGGGTCAAGAGAGCTCTGACAAAGGTGATGTGAAATTACGCAAAAATATTCGCATAGGTTGGTTGAGACAGAATATTCCCGATGAATTGAAACACTTGCCTCTTTTGGAGTTTGCCTGTAAGGCGCGTCCTGATTTGGATGCGATACAAGAGAAAATCATTGAATTGGAACAAGGCTTTTCTCAGGCAGCCGACCAAGAAAAATTATTAAGTCAGATAGGTGATTTGCAGCACGAGTTTGAAGCCGGTGGTGGTTACCTAATTGAAACAGCGGCGCGAACCTGTCTATCTGGTTTAGGTTTTAGTGATGAAGAGCTAGAAAAGCCCATCTGCGAATTCTCAGGTGGTTGGCAGATGCGTGCGGAATTGGTGCGCGTGGTGATTTCCGATCCCGACCTCCTTTTACTGGATGAGCCGACGAACTACCTGGACGTACCAGCGGTAGAATGGCTACGAGAATTCATGGTAAATTTTCGAGGTACATTGCTTTTGATCTCGCACGACCGTTACTTACTGAATGAGTTAACAGACGTGACTTACGAAGTTTATGGTGGGCAAGTGACTCGTTACCCAGGTAACTATGATCAGTATAAAAAAGTTCGCGATGAACGCATGGATCGTTTGGAGTTAGAGTCCGAAAAACTTGAACGTAAAAAAGAAAAACTTGAAGGTTTTGTGAACCGTTTTAAAGCAAAAGCAAGTAAAGCGACACAAGCTAAGAGCCGAATGAAACAGCTCGAAAAGCTCGAGAGTGTGGAAACGATGGTGAAGGTGTCTAGCGTTGATTTGCGTTTGGGCACCCCCCCTCCAGGAAGCCCCGTTCCAGTAGAGCTCGAAGATATGAGCAAAACTTATGATGGTGAACGCTACATTTATCAAAACCTATCTATGGCGATACAAGATGGTGAGAAAATTGCTGTTGTGGGTTCTAATGGTATGGGTAAATCGACTCTATTGAAGATCCTAGCGAATAAGCTTCCCATTGAAGAGGGGAAAGTTAGTTTTGGTCACAAGACAACAATTGGTTATCACGCACAGGAATTAACGGAAAACTTTAATAATTCCCTCAATCTTATTGAGCAGTGTAAGTCTTTTGCAGCGGATACAAGTGAAGGACGTTGTCGACAATTGCTCGGTAGCTTTGGTTTTAATGGTGATGATGTCTTTAAGCTGACGGGAGTACTTTCCGGCGGTGAAAAAATTCGCTTGTCTTTACTTAAGTTATTGCTAGCTCCGCAAAACCTCTTGTTACTGGATGAGCCCACAACTCACTTGGATATTCAGGCAGTTGAGTCATTACAGGATTCACTCAAAGAGTTTCCTGGAACAGTATGTTTTGTGAGTCATGATATTGAGTTCATACGTGGTGTGGCAGATACGATCTTTGAGGTGACGCCCAGTGGCTTTAGGAAATTTCATGGTGATTATGACTACTACATGTCTAAAATTAAAGATGAAGTTGAGCTCGAAGTCAAGCAAGAAAAGGCTCAGGTTCAGGAGTCTTCGGGGCTCAATCGCAAAGAGCAACGCCGCAAAGATGCGGAAGAACGTAAGTTGCTTAAGAAAAAGCGTGGTCCCTTAGAGAAACGGACGCAAGTTTTGGAGCAATTGATTGCGGATTTAGAGGCAGAGGAAGCCGGCTTAGTCGAAGAATTTTATCAAGATCCCCCTGCAGATCGCGTTCAGGTGATGAATAATCGTTTGGATGAGATATCTCAAGAGAAAGAATCGGCTGAAAGTGAATGGGAAGAAAAATCTAATGAGCTCGAGTTGGTCTTATCTCAGATAGAGGACGGCAATTGAGTCCTGCGATCCACGCATCGCTTTTAGTTGTAGTGATTTCTGCTGCGGGTTTTATTGCTCATCGAAAAGAGGTGATCAAACAGGGGCATAGCTCAAGTCTGACGAATTTGCTTATCAAGATTCTTATGCCCGCATTGATTTTTTCTTCGATTACTCAAAATGAAGACTTTTTAAGTTCAAATATGGTTTTTATGGCGCCGATTATGGGCTTTTCTTTTGTGAGCTTGAGTTTTATCGTGAGCTTTGTTTTTGCAAAAATCTTTTTGCGCGGCAAGGATTTACGTGATTCAGAAAACATAAGAAGTTTTGTGGCTGCTTGTGGTGTCCAAAACTATGGTTTTGTTGCTATCCCAGTTATTGTGACATTGTTTCCCAATGAAGATCTAATAGGTCCCTTACTGATGCATAATGTCGGAGTGGAAATTGCTATGTGGACAATAGCATGCTCAACTTTGCGAGGAAGTTTTGATCGAAAATCATTGAGTCAAATATTAAATATGCCTTTTATTACGGTTATGTTTTCTTTGATCGTCTTATTTTCTGGGATGTACAGATATATACCAGATTTCTTTGCCGATGCCACAAAAGCGGTGGGGCAAACGGCGATACCGATTGGCTTGATTTTAGTGGGAGCAACTTTGAGTGAACTCATTAAAGAAGGCTTGTTTGAAGGAAAGACTTCACGTGTTGTAAAGCTGTTGGGCTTAGGTCTGCTCAATCGTCAAATTTTATTGCCAGCCATTTGGTTTGTCTTCATCGCAATGATTCCCTTGGATGCGGACTTAAAAAAGATTATGTATGTGCAGGCGGCAATGCCAGCAGCTTTTTTGACAATTGTATTGGCAAAACATTTTGGAGGCAACGTCCGTACTGTAGCTTGCGTCTCTGTGACCTCATTTATTGTCTCACCAATTTCAATTAGTATTTGGCTGAGTTTGGCGCCGAGTTAATTACTCTTCGCCAAAACGGATTTGCTTATAGAAGTAATTGTTGTGGTAATCCGCAAGGGCACGCTCGAGTGAGCGGTAGTTGTGGCGGAAACCAGTTTTCTTGAGACGGTCCATGTTAAGGCTAGCGGGTAGGACTTTGTAGTGATGGGCTAAGTCAATTTCAGGATCGAGTAGGTGTTCATCTTTACCGCAAGCTTTGAGGCAAAGCTTTGAGATTTGGCTTAGAGAGAATGATGTGCCCGTGCCAGCGTTGTAAAGGCCATTGAGTTCAGGGTTGTCCATTAAAAACAAGAGGATCTCGACCGCATCTTTTACATAAATTAAGTCGATGACATAATCTTTGTCTTCATCTTCAGCGCAGTAAACATTTTGGCCGTGATCAATGGCGTTAAAATTATTGGTAATTAGGCTCGGTGCTTCAGTTTTGTGGTATTCATTAGGTCCAAAGACATGTGAGAACTTGAGGCCACTGATGCGGTTGAGAATTTGATTCTTATGAGCCCACATATCAAACATCTGCTTTGAGTAAGCGAGTGGCGTGGTAGGGCGCAGAGCTTCAATTTTCTCTTCACTATCGTTGAGGGAAGCTTGTCCTTTACCGTAGGTGATTGCGGAAGACGCATAAATGAAGCGAATATGTTTATTTAAACAATAGCTCGCGAGTGCCTGAGAAAACTTAAAGTTACTCTCAGTCAAATAAGACTTGTTTTGCTCCAAGGGGTCGGTACAGGCACCGAGATGAATGACTGAGGTGATGTTGTCGGGTAAAGCATCGCTACTCATAGCTTGGAGAAAAGAGTCTTTCTCTATGTAGTCAATGTAACTGAGTGGAACAAGGTTGCGCCACTTTTCGGATTCACCCAAATGATCGACGATGAGAATATTTGAGCGATTGCGACAATTTAATGCCCATATAAGTGCGCTGCCAATAAAGCCTGCGCCACCAGTTACAACAATCATAATGAACCTTTAGATAAAATTTTTAGAAATAAAGTCTCTGGGATTTATAAGGAAAAGAATTCTTGCCATATTTCTTCTTTGAAACCAACTATAGCTTTGTCGCCATGTAAAACGAAGGGGCGTTTAACGAGGTTGCCGTTCCCCATGAGTAGCTCAAGCTGTTCGTCCAATGTGAGGTAGGCAAGTTTTTTTCCCAAACCAAGAGCGCGGTAGTCTTGTCCAGAGGTGTTGAAGAGTTTTTTGATGTTGCCATCATAAGCATCGAGCATCTTTAGGAGTTCATCTTTGCTAGGGGCCTGTTCGCGGATGGGTATGGAGTCGTAGCTCAGATTATTAGCTTCTAGGAATTTAATGGCTTTAACGCAAGTTCCACAGCGTTTGTATTGGTAGATTTTAACTGACATGATTTGATTCTTCTTTATTTATATCGAATAAAAATAATTTACTCTATCCCACAGGTCTTTGTATAGATTAAGCAGAAAAAAAGCTTGTTTTTTTACGGTGAAATTCATGTGATCTTGTGAAGTGGTGGAGGGTGTTTATGAGATGATAAAAATGCAGATAAGCGTATGGTGGTTTAAGTGAGTTATTATTAGGGGCTTATAAATATAGACTTGTGTGGAACAAAAGACTTAAAGCTATTTGCTCTTTTTGCATCTTCGGTTACTTTACCCGTCTCCGAAATCCTTAGGGGTTAATAGAGGCTGATAATTCTTTACTTTTAATGAAAGTTGAGGTAGGTCTCTAAAAAATAACAGCAGAAAGCTAAACAAGGAAAATACATATGGTCAAAATCAGACTGACAAGAACGGGTAAAAAGAATGCCCCCAGTTACAGAATTGTAGTTGCAGATGCACGTGTAAGACGTGATGGCGCATACATCGAGAAACTAGGTCACTATGCACCGCTTAGAGACGAAGAAGTAGTTAATGTTGAAAGAGCAGAATACTGGATCGCTCGTGGTGCTCAGCCGAGCTCTACAGTTGCAGACATTATTAGAAGAGCAAAAACTGGCGAAGCTACTCGCGGTCTGAAAGGCCAGAAAAAGAGTGAAGAGCCAAAAGCTGAAGTTAAAGAAGAAGTAGCAGAACAAGTAGAAGAGGCTGCTGAGGCGGCTGAGTAATGCTAGGTTTTCTAAAAAAACTTTTAGGTCTTGACTCATCTAATGCTGGTGATTTTTACCCTCAGCCTGTAGGCGGAGATGAAGATTTGGTACAATTGGTGAAATTCATGGTTGTTCGTATGGTTGATGAACCTCAAGCAGTTCAGGTTCGCGGCGAAAACAACGATAAAGGATTTCAGATTACTGTAAAATGTAACCAATCTGATATCGGTAAAATTATTGGCAAAGCTGGTAAGAATATTCAAGCTTTACGTGCCCTAGTCAGCGGAGCTGGCGTTCGTGGTAGCCGTAGAGTAAGCGTTGAAATAGAGGATTAATTCCCATACTTCATATAGATATCATTAGCCTATTTCCGGAAGTTTTTACTGAGCCGATGTCGAGTTCCATTATCGGGCGGGCAGTTGAAAGTGATTTGGTAAAAATTTCGATCCACAACCTACGTGAGTATAGCATAGATAAGCATCGTAGAGTGGATGATCGCCCCTACGGAGGTGGCCCGGGAATGATAATGTCTTGTGAAACGATTTTTAGAGCTGTTGAAGATTTAAAAACGCCCACAAGTAAAGTTATCTACATGAGTCCAAGTGGCGAAGTGTTTAATCAACGCTTAGCTGAAGAACTTGTAGAAGAAGAGCATTTGATTCTTCTTTGCGGTCACTACGAAGGAGTTGATCAGCGAGTTTTGGACGGAATTGTCGATAGAGAAATATCTATTGGGGATTACATACTCAGCAACGGAAATCTTGCCGCAATGGTTATAAGCGATGCCGTCATCCGTTTGATTCCAGGAGCCCTAGGTTGCAGTGAATCGGCAGTAGACGAATCCTTTAACCAAGAGGATGGACTGTTGGAACATCCACAGTACACAAGACCCGAAGAATTTAGACACATGCGTGTTCCAGAAGTTCTCTTATCTGGAAACCATAAAAAAATTAAAGAATGGCGTAGTGAGCAATCCTACAAGAAGACACTCACTCGCCGACCTGATTTATTAAAGGAGAAATAAAGTGAATAAGATGCAACAAATTGCTCGCGAAAACGAGCGTACTGATCTTCCTGCTTTCAACGTAGGCGATACTTTGAAAGTTCAATATCGTATTGTTGACGGCGCTAACAGCCGTTTACAGGCATTCCAAGGTAGTGTTATCGCTATTAAAAATAGTGGTAATAGCAAGACTTTCACACTTCGTCGTGTGACAGCTGGCCAAGGTGTAGAAAGAACTTTCCCTTTCAACTCACCAAACCTTGATTCTCTTACAGTAGAAAGAAAAGGACGCGTTCGTCGTTCTAAGCTTTACTACCTCAGAGAGAAAATTGGTAAATCTGCACGTATCAAGGAAGCTAAGTAGTAGCTTAAGTCCTTGGACGAATTATTTACCATGCCGGAGCCGGATATGTTCTTTTTTGAAGAGCATTACCGGCTTCTTGGTTTTAAGGCTATAGGGGGTGTTGACGAAGTCGGCAGAGGGCCTTTGGCTGGTCCAGTAGTGGCAGCCTGTTGTATAATTGGGGAAGGAGTCGTTTTACCTGAAGGGGTGGATGATTCAAAAAAATTGAGTCGCAAGAAGCGTCGACTCATATATGATCAACTGCGTGAAATGAGCGGAATTAAGTACGCCTTAGGTATAGTAGAGGCGCAGAAGATCGACGAAATTAATATTTTACAAGCAAGTCATTTGGCAATGCGCCAAGCAGTTGAAGCCATGACGAGTGAACCAGATTTTCTTTTAATTGATGGCTTACCCGTACCAGGCTTTAAGCAGGGTAATCGAAGCATTGTCAAAGGCGATTCGCGATCCGTATCAATTGCCGCGGCCAGTATTTTAGCAAAAGAGTTCCGTGATGATTTAATGACGGAGTATTCAGAAAAATATCCCGAGTATGGTTTTGAAAAGCATATGGGATATGGAACCAAGTTGCACATGGAAGCTTTAAAGAAGTATGGACCATGTCCGCTTCACCGTTGTTCCTTTGCACCAGTGAGAAAGGCAGAAAATGAGTTTAAGTGATTTACAGAAAAGAGATTTAAAGCATTTATGGCACCCTTGTGCTCAAATGAAGGATTATGAGAGTTTTCCTCCAATGGAAATAACTTCTGCGAAGGGTTCTTTACTGAAGACTGCTCATGATGGTGACTTGATCGATATCATCAGTTCTTGGTGGTGTAAAAGTTTAGGTCACGGCCATCCTGATATTCAAAAATCAGTTAAAGATCAAATGGAAAAATTTGAGCATGTGATTTTAGCCAATACTTCCAATGAACTCATTGTGAACTTGTGTGAAAAAATGATTGCTTTGAATCCTGGCTATGATAAAATCTTCTTTGCAGATAGTGGTTCAGATGGCGTTGAAGTGGCGGTTAAGATGTCCTTGCAGTATCAGCAACAAAATGGTCAAGAGCAGCGCAAAAAGTTTATGTCTTTACAGAACGCTTATCACGGTGAAACCATTCTTACACTTGCATTAGGTGACTGTGGTTTATACTCTGCGCCTTATGCGGCTTTAATGCCTGAAGTTAAAAAGGTTTTAGATATTCCCTATGTTACTGGACGTGTAGAGGAGTTAGGGGAAGAAGATTTTTCAGAATTATTAAAGCCTCTTGAGCAATATCAGGATGAGCTAGCGGGCATAGTAATTGAGCCTGTCTTACAGGGCGCTGGCGGTATGTTGTTTTATCATCCGAGCTTTATTAAAGCTTTGCGTGATTGGACCGCTGAGCGTGGGATTCATTTGATTGCAGATGAGATTCTGACAGGTATTGGTAGATTGGGGAGAGCTCGGGCTTGTGAATTCGCCAATGCACTTCCTGATTTTTCGGTTTTTTCAAAAAGTATGACCGCGGGTTTTACTCCCATGAGTTGTGTGTTGACGACTAATGAAATTTTTGATGGCTTCTATGATGAGTATGATAGTGGGCGAGCATTTATGCATTCCAATACTTACACAGGGAATGCGATTTCAGCTGCAGCTGCAGTGGCAGCAATTGACTATTATGATAAGGAGCAGGTTTTTGCGAGAGTCGCAAAGGATTCAGCTTATATGCATGAGCTCTTTGAAGATGTAGCTAAAGAGACTGGAGCTTTATTAAATGTGAGAAGTTGTGGTTTTGTTGCCGCGGCAGATCTAGATGTAAGTCTTCAGGGTTTAAATAAAAATCGTTGTGGCTATGAGTTATACAAGAAGGCAGTGAAAAAGGGCTTGTTACTAAGGCCTTTAGGTAATACGGTTTATTTTTTGCCGCCTTTAAATACGAGTAATGATTTACTTGCGAAGTCCGCAGATATAATGAAAGAACTTATTTTTGCGGAGCTTCGTTCTTAGTTTCGCTTGGGCAACTATCATCTTGGTCTGAGCAGCAGGGGCCATTGTGAACCTGCTCAATCCACGCCTCGATTTCTTCAGGGGTCAATTTTGACATTATGATTCCTGTGAGGCGTACCAAGCAGCGGCTTTTCTGAGGCCATCAACTAAATGAGTTTGAGGTTCATATCCTAAATACTTTTTAGCACTAGAGATATCGGCGACGTAGTGGGTGACTTCGCCAACTCTTGAGGGC
Source organism: Lentisphaera marina (assembly GCF_028745505.1). Classification (GTDB taxonomy): domain Bacteria; phylum Verrucomicrobiota; class Lentisphaeria; order Lentisphaerales; family Lentisphaeraceae; genus Lentisphaera; species Lentisphaera marina. The sequence continues at coordinate 425,819 of NZ_JAQZZL010000002.1, forward strand.
TCAAAACTTAAGTCGGCTTTGACTCCAAGTTCTTCTTGGAAGACATCTGCAACAGTGCGTAGAGGGTTGCCTGAGCCAAAAGCTAGGTTAAAGGTTTTGTTGGTGACTTCTCTAGTCAAAATTTTATCTACACCAGAAGAGATTCCCGCCACGCAATCATCGACATAAGTGAAGTCGAGTACTTTGTCTTCGCCATAGATCGTTATGGGCTCGCCTTTCTTTATTTTATTATAAAAGAGGGGTATGACTCGTTCCATTCGTTCAATGTCATTATCATATCTGCCGTAGACATTGCTAAAGCGATAGCAAATGTAGGGGATGTCGTAGCATTTTGAGTAGGAATAAAGGAAGGCTTCACCAGAGATTTTGCTCGCTGAGTAAGGACTCTCAGTTGTGTGGAAACTGGCGTCGGCCTCGTTAGTTACGTAGCGTTGAATATCGCCGTAGACTTCACGAGTAGAAGAATAAATGATAGGAACATTATTGTTGCGGCAATATTCGATCATGTTGAAAGTCATCATAAAGTTGTCTAGAGCGCGAGTGGGATACTCAACGAGCTCGTGGACTTTCGCATTGGCGGCAAGGTGAATGACTAAGTCAACTTTTCCGTAATCAAGGCAACCCAAGCCATTTTCAAAGTTGTCGTAACGGCTAGCAAGGTCTTGGTGTATAGTGTATAAATCATCGGTCCAAGTGTTTTTGCGTTTGTCAATCCCGAAAACCTCATAGCCCTTGGCGATAAGGTTGTAAGCTAGGTTTGTGCCGATTTGTCCGCTGATACCTGTGATTAGAATTCGTTTGCTCAATTTATTTCTCTCTTAAAATTCAAAGTCGTAGTATTTTGCGCCAGGGTGCTTGGCCAAAGGTGAGTTGGAGATGCTGATGTTTTTTGATGACATTAAGTTTTCTAGATCTACAATCGAAAGCTCGTTGGGGCTATAGTCGAAGTCGCTAGGATTGAAATTGATTTTTGGGTGCTTCCATTTGTTTGCGGTGAGGACATAGCCATTTTCTTTGTAGATACCTGCTGCGATTTCTTTGCGCTTGACTGGGAGGGCAATTTGGATTGCTTGTTTGCGTAAGCCCTCGGCTAGAGTTTTAGTGGGCATCCATTTGTTACGGTATAGTGAGATTCCGTGCTTTAAATAAATGTCTTTACGAATGGTATCTTTAATTGCGGTTATTTGGTTTTTCTTTTTGAAGTTATAATCGTGTTCCAGGCCATTGGCGTAGTTTTTGATGAGTTGAGTGGCTTTTTCGGGGAAGAAACGAGCGACATCTCGTTTGCTGATGTCGATAACGGGGACTCGTAAGCTACCAATTTTGATGAGCCCATAGGAGTCAATTCCGTAAAACTTACCTTCGACTCTTGGGTTGCTGCCAAGTGCTTTGGTTTTGTAAATCGTGATCTTTGTTCCTTTTTTGTAGGGAGCGTAGTATTCTTGTGCTTCTTTTTGGAAGTCTGAGGAAGTTTTTGCATCGTGTTTGCGTGCGTACTCTTTTTCGGCGGCAGCAACTACTAACTTTTCTGTGTCCGCAATGCTTTGTGCTTCAGGTGCAGGCCAAGCAATCTTATTTTGTGCGGCTACTTTTTCTATAGTGATCTCTTCTTTGAGGGCGTTGGCTGCTATATCTCTTGCTTGTGTGAGTATCTCTTGATTAGAGAGTATTGTTTGATCTTGTGCTTGAAGAAGAAAAACAAAAAAGAATGATAAGTAAAAGAATTTCACAGAAGCTCCCTAAATATTTTTATTAAATAGTTTTTTGTTGTTGGCAAAGTACCTGTAGCCAGATGTTAAAGTGATGTATGCAGTGGCTAGCATCAATATGTTTATAAATAGTGCTAAGTTTTTGTGCTCGATTACCTGAGTGTTGCCTTTGATTGTCCAAAAGAGGGCGACAATCCCCAAATATGTGAATTGAAGAATTGTTTTAATTTTCCCAAACTTATCTGCTTGTATAATAATGTTGTTGCTTGCGGCGATTTGGCGCAGGCCAGTGACTGCGAATTCCCTAGTGACAATGATGATGGCAAACCAATCTGGAATGATGCTTTTTTTGCATAAGACGAAAAAGGCGGCAGCCACTAAGATTTTATCAGCTAAAGGATCCATCAACTTGCCAAAATCAGTGATGAGTTTGTGTTTTCTTGCTAAGTAACCATCTAAAAAATCGGATAGTGCCGCAGCGATAGCGACAATTAAAGCAGAGCACCTAAAAAAGGCGTTTTGATCAAATTGGGCCAAGACGACAAAGATTAGGGTTAGACCAAATCGACTGACGGTGATTTTGTTAGCTATATTCATTCTGAGAAAACAATTTCCTTTTGGTTTTGACTGTACTCAATATATTCAATGGGAAGATAATTGCCATTGGTATCAAGGTGGAGTTGACCTTTTTCATCGATAGCAAAGCGTCCAGAGGCGAAATCATTGACTGATGGAGGGAATACAATCCAATCACCATCAACTTTAAGGGCTTCTTGGTTTTCGTTGGCCATGTCTCGGAGTTGGTCGTTGACTTTGCCTTGACGTTGATTGTAGATGTCTTTGTAGTAGCTACTTTCTTGTTTTTGAAAGTCAATATCGACTTCTGGTGAGAGTCCGATGATAGCGCCTTCATCCATGCCCGCGCCTGAGCTACTATAGGCACTCGCGACAATGACTGTGGTGCGCATGTGATCGATATCGTTAATTACAGCTAGTTCGATGGGGATGGCATGGAGGCCAACTAAAAGGCGTTGGTTATTTTTGTCTAGAACAGTGAGGTCGCCAGGGTGAACGTTTAGGCAAGGTAGCTTTTCCGTGATATTACACAAGGGGATGAAGCCCGCGAAGATCGCAAATTCTAATGGGTAGTTTTCTAGCTTCTGGATCAAACCCTGGGTCCATTCGGCGCGAGCCTCTCGTCCAGCCTCACTAGCAAGGGAAATGCTTTTGAGTCCTTTAGATTTGTAGAAGCTGAAAATATCATGCTCTATAATAGGTATGTTGAATTGCTGCGCGATGTCTCTTGCGTTACAGCGTTCGGGTCTATCGGTGACGATGCATGAAGGAATGAAATGGCATTTTTCGGGATCGTTCTGCCAAAATTCGAGGATTTTAATGGCGTTGGTGCCAGAGCCACTGATAAAAATTGCTGTTCGGGCTTTGCCATTGGGAGGGATTTCAAAGAATTTTTTCATACAGACCTTGGTGGAGCTTGTTTTCAGATTTTATTTATAGGGATCAATACTATATTGTAATTGCATTTGCCTCAAGTAGGCAGGGAAAATAAAGATTAAATTTAAGGTTCGATTTTTCATGAGGAATTTATTAAAAGTTTCGGCTTTGTTCGTTTTTACGTTATTGTTTGTTGTTCGTCCTCAAGCTGAGGCTGCAATCGAAAATAAAGTGGGTGATGTAAGTACATTGATTGTTACAGGTTATTCACTCCATTCACGTCTCCTAGCAGATTTATTGCAGTTTCACACAAAGCAGCCCGTTATTTTTATTACTAGCCCAGATGCAAAAGAAGTTTTGTTTGTCGCCGCACAAAGAAAAGATGTGCCACCACAAAAACCTCTAAAAGTTTCGGCTTCTGAGTTTCATAATTTTGTGAACTTCGCACATCCCAAGCAAGTTGTTCTTTTAGGGGAAGAGAAATTTATTCCTAAGCATTATCGCGAAGTTCTCAATCCAAGTATACAGACTTACGCACTTACAGATAAAGATTGGAAGATTATTGCAACACAATGTGAAGAGCTTTTTGGTATCAGTGGCTTAGCAGCCAAGTATCAAGCTGAGCTTGATCGTCTTGCAAGAGGTGGAGCTAATGTTGGGACACAACAAGCTCGTGAACCGCAAATCGTTTTACCCAAGAAGTAATTTCATTTGCACAATATTTTCCACATTGCTCGTGGAGCTTTTTTAGAAAGCCTTAGAGATCCTGCTGTAATAGTGATTTTTTTTGTTACAGCACTCATTAATATTGTTCTGCCCGTAACAGCGCTTTTTGTTTTTAGAGAGCAATTCCGCATGATCGTAGATAATTTTATGGCGACCATTTTGCTGGGTGGCTTAATTTTATCTGTGTTTAGTGCTGACCGAGTCATGGGAAGAGAAATCTCTCAAGGAACGGCTGGGTTTATTTTCTCTAAGCCGGTTAGTCGTAGCGAATATGTTTTAGGGAAACTCTGTGGCGTCATATGCGTCATGGTATTTTATGCCCTTTGTAGCTCAATGGAATTGTTAATTTCCTTACGTTGTGCGGGTGACCAATTTCGATTGGAGTGGGGGATTTACGCCTTACTTATTTGTGCGAGTTTAGTTATTCCTTATTTAGCCGCGGCCTTACGCAATTATTTGAAAGGATCAAATTTCTGCCAGTCCAGCATGTTCATGCTGTTTGTTAGTTTGCTTATAGCCACTGTCATTGCGCAGTTTCTGCCTGGGCACTCTAAAGGCGAAGAGGGTTTGAATGGTCAAGTTGCCATCGGTTTTATGATCCTTAGTTTTGGTCTTGCCTTGATGGGGAGCTTGTCGGTGACTCTTATGACTCGCCTTCGAGTTACAGGGACTTTTATCATGATTTTTTTAGTTTTCTTAGGTGGAGCCACTGCAGATTATTTTTTCGGTATTGCAGCAGATAAGGGCAATATTTTAGGTTCTTCACGGTTTTCCGGGAAAGGCGTCCCTAATTTTCAAGAAAAAGTATGTACTATCTCTGTAACCGTATGCCATTCTTTTGATTACTTTGATTTTATTATTCATACCTTCAAGAACACTTGTGTTTAATGGAAACTTAGAGGATGCTAAAATGCCTCGTACGTAGGGTCTTAATTTTCTCGCAAAATTTTCAAGAGGTTTTATTCCCGATTCTTTCACTTGCTTAAACCAATACCTCCAGTTATTAAAGGCTTCTTTAACTGTAGGACAAAACCATATATTTTTTAAGGCCTGCTTCATCATGTAAACAACAGCGAGAGGCTTATTGGCTTGTAGTAATTCTTGAAGTTTAATTTCTTGAGAACCGCGAAGATTAGAGTTATTTTTCAGTAATAACCAGCGTCCTTGCTTGACTACTTTTCTCGCTTTGTTGTCCTCTTTCAACTCATTAGCTCGATCTACACGAACTCGATCAATAACTTCACGCCCATATTTTGCTATTACATGAAAAAGATCATAAACGACCTCGGCGTGTGGACAGTGTTCTTTCACTTCCAAATCAAAAGATGTATTCATATCCATTGCGACTGCTTCAATATTCTGACAGTACTCACCGAGTTCTTCAAAGAAAGGTCGAATATTTTTCCTGGACCTCCCTTCTCCAATCCATAGAACCTGCTGTGTATTTGCATCAGCAATCACAGTTGCGTAACGATGACCTTTGTGTAGAGCGAATTCATCCATTACAAGCTGCCTGATTCTACTATAATCTGGCTCTGTAACTTCACGAATTAAACGGCCCTTATCAATATCCTTTACCGTTGTCCAATGTAATCCTAAAAGGTTCGAGACATGACTTATGGGAAGAATGCGGCACAAAGCTTCAGTATAATTCTTCAATCGTTTTGTCACCCTAGAATAAGGTGCTAGCCACGGTATGTGCTCAGTTCTTACTCCACATACTAAGCAGTTAACTCTACGTACTTGTATTATTAGATATGTTTTATATTCGAAACATGATAAATCACGTACCTTACGTTCGCTTATATCATGAATAGAATTGCCCATGAGGCCACAACGTCCGCAGCAAGCCGTTTTATGAGGGATAAGCTTAACTCTAAGTTTATCTCTATCTATATAAAAATCTTCAACTGCGAAACCTTGCCAAAAATTTGAAAGGAAGTTATCTGTTAACATAAGTCGTTCTCTTTATTTTGTTTAATTGTGGTAAATCAAACTTAATCATGAGAACGACTTTTTTACTAATTATTGCAAATCACGCAAATCCGTGAAGAACCATATTTTAGCGCGTATGATGTATTTGATCTTACCAAACTGGCAATCCTTTTGGCAAGCGGAAGCCCTAGCAATCAAAATTGATATTCCTGGAGCTTATGTTCTGTGGTCTTTTATTTATATGTTTACGATGATTTGTTTCTTCTCTTCTTTAGCCTGTTTATTATTTCAAGGTCGAGAGTTACATGGAGAGATTAATTAATGAATATTAACTTACATCATTTAGAGCTTTTTTATTATGTGGCCGAAGCGGAAGGTATTTCTAATGCAGTTAAAGTCATGCCCTACGCTATTCAGCAACCAGCTATTAGTCAACAGATTGTTAGCTTGGAAAAACATCTAGGGGTGAAGCTATTTGAACGACGCCCCTTTTGCTTGACTGATGCGGGCCGAGTATTAATCGCAGTTGTGGCTCCTTTTATGGAGAAGTTGGCGACTATAGAAGATGAATTACGAGACCTAGATAAACAACGCTTACGTTTGGGTTGTGCTTCCTTAATTGCGGAGCATTACATTCCTCAAATCCTTCCAAATTTAATGTCTGAATTCCCTCGTTTGATGCCAGTTATTAATGAAATTGAAGGGCGTTCTCCCTATCGTGAATTAATTAGTGGTGATTTAGACGTTGTCATTTCTTCTGAGCCTTTACCGCGCAGTAAAAAATTTAATTATGAAACATTATTGACGATCCCCTATAGAGTGATTGTTAAAAAAGATAGTCCTTTGGTGGAGAGCTTTCAGTGGTCTGAGCAATGCTTAGACTCAATGAATTGGGTAGCATTGCAAGAAGATAGTTTTAGTATGAATCTACTTAAACAAGAAATGAAAAAGCATGGTTGCGCTCCCGTCTATGGGGCTTTGACAAATACAATTTCAACGGCACTTAAATATATTCAATTGGGTTTAGGTGCAGGTTTCATGATTACACCGCCAAAATTTCTTTTAGAGAGTCATGGCTTAGTAGCTTTGAATACTGATTTTTTTGCAGAAGCTGAGATAGGCTTGGCGTGGAGAGAGAAAGAAGAATTAAAGGAAATTTTAGAATCCTTTAGATCGCTTGCACGTGAGTTGATTATGGCTCGCCGTGGTGACTTTATCTCATGAAAAAAGAGATTTTACTCGTGACAGACGGGGCTTGTAAAGGTAATCCTGGTCCAGGTGGCTATGGAACAATTTTAATTTATAATCAACACCGTAAAGAGTTTGCCGAAGGTTTTAGGTTGACTACCAATAATAGGATGGAAATGTTGGCGGTTATTAAAGGTTTACAGGCTTTGAAAGAAACATGCCGAGTCAAAGTTCTTAGTGATAGTAAATACATTGTCGATAACATTAAAGGTGGTCACCCATGGAAATGGAAGGCTCGTGGCTGGGTTCTTGCCAGTAAAAAGCCTGCGAAAAATGCTGATTTATGGGGAGACTTACTAGATCTGCTGGATAAACACGAAGTCAATTTTGAGTGGGTGAAAGGCCATAGCGGTCATGAATTAAATGATCGAGCCGATGAGCTGGCGTCAGATGCGGCTGAGCAAAGTGTGTTAATCGAAGATTATGGTTTTGAGAAGTAGTTATGGCCAAAAAATTTATAGTTGTTGTAATGTTCTTGAATTTAGTTTTTGCTTTATTTTTTTATAAAAATAAACAGAATAAGAACCCGCGTTTTAGTGATAATTTTTACTTGTTAGAAGAGGCGAGTGATAAATTAAAAAGTTCTTATGTAGATGAAGCTAAAGTGGATAATGATAATCTCACTAAGGGAGCACTTAAAGGGATGTTGAAGAACTTAGATCCCTATTCAACGTATTACACACCATCACAGAATAAAGAGCAAGAAGAAGACCTGAAAGGCAAATTTGCTGGGGTTGGAGTTCTATTTCGTGTCGAGGATGAGGGTGTTTTTGTACGCAAAGTTTATGAAGACTCACCTGCTGAAAAAGCTGGTGTCAATGGAGGGGATTATATTATTAGAGCTAATGATGTAAGTCTTATCGGTCTAGATAGCAGAGGTGTTGTTGGTGAACTTAAAGGTAAGCCGGGTTCTGAGCTTGAGATTGCCGTTATCAGAGATGAAGAAGAGTTAAGCTTAGTGCTTGAACGTGGTTATGTTTCTGTGCCAACTATAAAGATGTCAAAAATGCTAGACAATGAAATAGGTTATATTTATATATCGCAGTTTGGCGCAACAACTGCGGGTGAATTTAACACACATATGAAAAAGATGAATGAAGCAGGAATGAAAGGCTTGATTATTGACCTGAGATTTAACGGGGGAGGTTACTTGAATTCCGCGGTAGATATTTGTTCAACCTTTCTAGAATATGGATCTTTAGTGGCCTACAAAGAAGGTAGAAATGCTGACAGAGAGGATCTTCTCGATCAAACTGACGAGGCAAGGGATGATATTCCTTTGGTTATTTTAGTGAATGAGGATAGTGCTTCTGCTTCTGAAGTGACAGCATCCTGCCTTAGGGATTATAAACGTTGTGTATTGGTTGGGAAAAAAACTTATGGTAAGGGATCGGTTCAAGTTATTAGTCAATTGACTAATGGTGGAAGTATTCGCTTTACAATTGCCAAGTATTTTACTCCAGGTGGTTATGTGATTCACGATCGAGGCTTAGAACCTGATATTGAGGTGGATTTGAATTCTGATGAAATAAAAGCCTTAAGGGAGCAGGTGTCCAATTATGAAACTGTGGAGTCGAAAGATCCTTCAGATAAGCAATTCTTAAAAGCATACGAAGCACTGCAGGCAGAGCTCTTGTCTCCGAGGAAAGTCGCACCATTTTTTGTTGAGTTATTGACTGATGACAAATGAGGAAACGCCAGTAGTTATAGAGGAGGATTCTCGACCTCGGCCCAAGTTTATGAGTTGCATTTATAGTGCGACACTGTTTTCCGCTAGTATGCTTGTGAGTTCAGTCATCTATGCCTTGTTTGTTATATATTTTGTGCCGACTGAAATCCTTGAAAACGAACAGTGGTCAGTGTTTTTAGCCTTTGAACATTTGGGTGTAATTATGATGGTTAGTATGATTGTTATGCCATTTGTTGTTCTGTTTCAATTGATTACAGGCGTGTGTTTGGCTAAGAAACGATTCTTGATTGAGTGTATTGCCTTACTGTTAAGTGTTTTGTTTTGTGCACTTTTTTTCTGGCCAGGGATATTTATTTAGACTTAATCCTTGACTTTGGCCTGTCTTCGTGAGATATAAGCTTTTATTTGAAAATATCAGGGTATAAATTGCTTACCAAATTAAGGTGAGTGACAATATGAATTTTGCAGATTTACTTAATCCAAAATTGATTTTATGTGATCTTAAGTCTGATAGTCATGAAATGGTTTATTTAGAAATGCTAGAAGCATTGAAAGGCCAATGTAAAGATGTATCAGAGCCACGTGAGATTTTAAAAGATATTTTGGAACATGAAAAATTGGTGGAAATGCCCTATGATGCGGGTTTCGCAATTCCACATACACGTTCCGCAGGTGTTAATGACTTACATCTTGTGTTAGGGATTCACAAAGAAGGGATCCAATTGCAAGAACATGACCTCGAGAAGAGTAAAATTATTATCATGTTCTTAGTTTCGAAAGAAACTTCAAAAATCTATTTATTAATTCTAAAGGCATTAGCGCGATACTTTGCGAATCCAGGCAAAAGTGACAAACTAGCTGGTTGTAACACAGCTAATGAAGTAATCTCACTATTTCAAGATGAGCAGGTGGAGATTAACCACAGCATTAAAGCTGAAGACATTATGGGTGAATCTATGGAGTGTATGCCCGAGTCAGGAATGTTGAAATCTGCCATAGATGTTTTAGCCCAAACTAAACGACTCCACATACCGATAGTTGATGGTGAAGGGCGCTTAATAGGGGACTTTAATATAGATTCAATCTTAGAGGGCTCAGTGCCAGATTATATTAAGATGATGGATAACCTTAACTTCTTACCTGAGTTTGAGCCTTTTGATAAAATCTTGAAAAATGAAGATAAGACTCCTGTTAATAAATTCATTGATCATGAGCCGAATGTGTGTAAGCGAGAGACTGCTTTGATGGATATAGTGATTCGATTCATAAAGGATAAAGTTAATTGCCTTTATGTGGTAGATGAGTCAAGGCGCTTAGAAGGTGTGATTACTAAGCATGAACTAATAAACAATTTATTGAGGTCATAAATGTTCTGGTTAGGAACTCTGATATTCATCGGGACATATATTGTAATTGCTAGCGAAAAAGTACATAAAAGTGCTGCTGCCATGGGCGGCGCAATGCTCATGCTTCTCTTTATTCTTGAAGGACCAAGTCATGGCCAGCATGGCGATCCACAGTTAGATAGTGATGGTCAATATGTGGAGCAGACTGTTCAGCACACGGAGCCTTTGGTCTCGCAGCTAGATTCATTTGCACAAAATATAAATTTTGACGTGATTTTCACTTTGGCTGGTATGATGGTTTTAGTGAATATTTTAAGTGAGACGGGTCTATTTCAGTACGTTGCCATTAAATCGGCAAAAATAGCCAAAGGGTCCCCTTTAAATACGCTTTTACTTTTAGTTTTTGCGACGGCGATTTTATCTGCATTTTTGGATAATGTGACGACAATCTTGCTGATTGCCCCTGTGACTTTGGTGGTCGCGGCAGAATTGGAGGTTCCTCCCATTCCATTTCTATTATGCGAGACGATGGCATCTAATATAGGTGGGTCGGCAACTTTGATTGGTGATCCACCCAACTTAATCATTGGCTCCTACGCGGGTTTATCATTTAGTGCATTTATGATTAATTTATCTCCCTTTATCGTTGTGGCCTTACTCATTTATATGTTTGTATTGTGGTTTTATTATAAGGATAAAATGAAAGTGACGATTGAAAAAAGAGCTCGTATCATGGCTTTTAATGAGAAAGAAGCCATAACGGATAAGGATAAATTGCGCAAGGGTGGAGTTATAATGATTTGTACTCTGATTGGCTTTTTACTCCATGGGATGTTGCATCTCGAGCCTTCTGTGGTGGCAATGGCCGGGGCCACTTGTGGCCTTATACTTTGTTGTGATAACGTAGATCATGCCTTGGAGAAAATTGAGTGGGGAACTTTATTTTTCTTCATGGGCTTATTTGTTTTAGTAAAAGGAGCCGAAAAAGCTGGCCTAATGAATGAGCTAGGGAAATTATTGGTATATATGGATGGATGGCACCCTTTAGCAATAATTTTGACGATAATGTGGGTAGGAGGTGTGTGTGCAGCCATTATGAATAATGTTTCATTCACTGCGGCTGCGGTTATCATTATTGGGCAATTTATGTCAACGCATGAGTTTTTCGAAGTTCGTCTTCATGAAGAATTACTTTGGTGGGCATTGGCATTAGGCGTGTGTTTGGGTGGTAATGGTTCTGCAGTAGGTGCGGCAGCTAATATGTGTACAATTGGTATAGCAGAGAAAAATGGCCATAAAATCTCATTTAAAGATTTCTTAGTTTACGGCGTGCCAGTAACTATTGTTTCTTTGATTGCTGCGAGTGTTTATATCACTCTGCGTTTTTATCAGTTGGATCTGTAGACTTATAGAAGGCATCCCAAGCTTCGCGATTTTTAGATTGCTGTTCAAGCGGGAGTTCTTTTAAGGTGAATAATGGACGAGAGGCTCTCATGCCCAAATAAGAGCCTGTGTCGTTATTAGAATGGGTAAAGCGCATTGCGGACCTAGAAAACTTTAATTCTAGAGGCCATGCACCACCGCGAACAATTTGGTAGCCGCTTTTATAGCGTTTCCATTCATTATAGCCCCAGATTTCTTCTCCAGGACTCCAAGAAAAGTCTTTATTCTTGTCATGGTAGTACAAATTACCCGTGATTCCACGTAGCCCATCAAATTGATTGAGGTCTCTTTCTCTGTCTTGATCACCTCTCCATATTAAAGTGTCTCGATCTTTTTTGTAGGTGGGGTCTAGTGGGTCTTTTGCGGACCAAATAAACTCGCTATTAGTCCAAAGACCATCGTTATTGGCATCATGAAAATAAAGCCCTGTTTGGCGACCAGTAGTTCTAGTCTCTACATTAAAGTTATTACGAGGTAAATTGATGTCTTCTGGGTGGTCGCCATCGTAAATTTTAAAATCCCAAGAATGGGCATATTGATCTTTATCGCATTGATAGATGAAAAAAGGTGAGCGAGTAAATTCCTGCATATTGCCGTGAGTATTAAAAAGGCCAAAGGCGTTGGGTAATAAATAACCTTTTTCATAGCGAGGATCAGCATTGTATTTAGAGATGACGTAGGCTGGTGCTAGACTTGTGTCATTGCCAAAATGCCATGGTGTATGAGATCCTGCTCGCGTGGCGTACTCCCATTCTTTTTCAGAAGGTAGGGTGTAACTATGTTGAGGAAGGTCCAGTTTTGTATTGAGTTCTTGGAAGAACCTGAGGCAATCATTGAAACTGACGTCCTGAATGGGGAAGTTAAGTTTAACTTCTTTTGCAGGTTTATTGCCCGTTACCGTGAACCAAGTGTTTTGACTTGTTTCAAATTTTTGTAGGTAAAAAGGGTATTTTATTTCGCTTTCATGTAAGAGTTCGGTGTGAGTGCGGTCGGCCTCATTTTTGGGGCTGCCCATTAAGAATTGGCCAGGAGGTATAAGGCGAAATTTCATACCAAATTCATTTTCGACTTCAAGAGGTAGGCCGTATTTAATGATGCATTCACGTTGAAGAATGAGTGTTTCGGGCATTTCCGATGAATTAAGTGGAGGCTGAACGGAAGTGTATTCCTCAGATGCCTTAAGGTCTTTTGGGAGCTGGGAATAAGGTGGGGTGAAATTAGCTTTGTTCGTATATGAAATTAGCTTACTTTTATCTATCTGTTGGACTTGGGCGACTTTTGAGCTGCCATCTAAGAAAGATAAGGCTAGTGCGAGAACGACAAGGAGTAAGGCTGCGAGAATAAAAATAGTTTTATTACTCGACTTCTTAGACGTTTTTAATTGAACGCTGAGTTGTTGTTCAACTAATTTCACCTTTAAATCTTTCGCTAGCTTAAGTTGTTCTTTGCTTAAGTTACTCTTTTTACTCATGTTTAATCCTTTAAGCTGGCTGCGAGTCCTAAGCTAACAAATATAACAGTAGCAAGACTTGCGGCAATGAATGGAGGAAGAATATCATTGCGCCCGAGGTTAGTGAAAAGGCTATTAATGATATAAAAAATAAGCATGATACCAATAGCGCGAGATGCAGAGCTCATTCCAGCGGAGCGTTGGTTGCTAGTGGCTAAAGGAATACCAAGAAGTACGCCTATAAGACATGAAAATGGTGTGAATATTAAAGAGTACTGTCGTGTCTCTAGGAAAGCTTGTCGCTTTTTGTCGACAGGACGGCCTGAGTTGAGTTCGCGTTTAATTTGCGCAATGGATGGCGTGCCTTTCAATTCATCAATATTACTCAGTAAAATGGGGTCATCTTTGATGTCTGGACGAGAATAGGATTCGTGTTTTTCGATCTTTTTGATACGGCGTTCTGGAGAGAATTCAGCAATACTCACTTCTTCAAATTGCCAGCCAAGCTCTTTGCTGAATTGGCCTGAAAGAGCTTCGATTTCTCTAGTTAAAAAATTATTTTCATCGTACTCTAAGAGTTGTATCCCCGTGAAGTTTTTATCTTCATCGGAGCTAAGAGCCCACTTTCTAGTTGAATTATTGTCGATAGCCGTGAAAACGTGGAAGTCATGGTTTTTATCCATCGAATCGGCTCGAGTGCTTAATTCAAAGGTTTTGAGTCTACAGTAGGGTTCGATATACTGGCTAGATACATATAAGCCGATGCCAACTAAAATAGAAAATACATAAATAGGGGCACTTAATTTTGTGAGCGAGAGTCCTGCACTTCTCATGGCAATAATTTCGTGATTACGATTAAGGCTTGAGAAGCAATATATGGTTGCAAGCAATAGCGACATGGGTGCAATATAGGTGAATTTATCGGGAATGAGCAAGAAGTAATAGCTTATAATATCTGTGGTACTATCTAGTTTGAGCATATCAGATAAATCGTCTTGGACATTGGCAATGAAAAAGACGAAAATAAAGCCGCAAATACAGCATATGAAGGGGAGTAGCATACTGCGCATGATGTAGCGCGAGAGGATGGAAAAGAACATTTTTTACTTAGCCGAACCTTACATTGACTATTTTGGTTCCCGACAAAATTTCATGTAGACTTTTATTGGTGATGTAAACAACAAAAGGTTCGATGGGAAGTAATAAAATAAAATAAAAGGAATAGAAGAATGATTTCTGTAGCATCACAGGTTCATTTTCGGAGCTAACTGCCATGATTCCGTAGCAACGTTGGCCTGGAGTTTGTGCAAAAAAACCGATGTTGATTGTGTAGTACAGAACAAAGATGAAATAAATGCCAGCAAAGAGCATGGCTGCAGTTGAGCCATAAGCTTCGGAAGCTTGGGCAGTATCTCGACTTAAATTAAGAGATGAGAGTTGTTCATTTAAAAAGAAAGAAAGACAATAAATGATTCCGTAAATGAAAGCAAGGTCAATCACAAAAGCAGTGAGTCTATGTTTTTTACAGGCAAGTCTTATGGATTTTTCAGTACGATTCAGAGGCTTCATGACGATCTTTTCGTCAGTAGAGCCACTTTCTTCCTCTTTTAAAAATTCTTTTAAAAATGGGAGTTTTTTCGCTTCTTGTGTTCTTTTCATTAAAGAGTTGCGGATCAGAGTTGTCGCAAGAACATCGCCACTTTTGGCCATATCAATTAGAACCTCTTCAGGATAAGGTCCCAGTTCGGTATTTTTATCTTTGACTATGAAGAAATTCATTTAAATCACTTGGCTTATTTTTTTGTGTGTCTAATGTGGATTAGTAATACTCTTAAGATAACTCTGAAAAATCAAAAAGAAAGAATCTCGAGCCGTGGATAACAATAAAAATCACTTAGTAATCTATCTTCAAAGCACTTTAATTGTTTTGGTGATTCTTTGTGCGACGTCAATTGAGGCGATTTATTTCAATTCTTATTCCATGTACATCCTGCTAACTGTTTTTCTTTTACAGGCAATTTCCTCAAAAATTTATCTATCCCATAACAAAGAATCTGGCTACCCATTTTTATTGTGGCTGGGATGTGCCTTTTTAATTCCTTTTTCAAAATTTTATAGTGACTATTCAGGTGATCTTTACTTTTTAGTTATGAATTGTCTTGCGGGCATTGGAATCGGTCGACTCTTAGCAACTTTTTGCAGGGGAATGGCAGAGAACTTTAGCTCACTTAACGAAGATCATTTAGCTAGTGAATCACGAGTTTTAGCTAAAGCACTAGAAATGATACCCGCAGCCTTTGTACTGATTTTGATTTATTTACTGATGAGTTTGCAGAATGGACTCAATGGTTTACTTCTCGTAGGTGATTTGACCTTAGTAGCAAAGTTTCCAATCATTATGTTAATTGGAGCAATATTTCCAATAATACTCATTGTTAGAGCCTTGAAAATAATTTATAGAAGAGAACAAAGTAATGACTAAATTGATTGTAGCGCTAGATGTTGATTCTTTAGCTGATGCAGAACTCGCTGTTGACAAATTGGGAGGTAAGGTTGAATGGTTTAAAGTCGGTAAGCAATTATTTACCGCAGAAGGACCTGCCATTGTAAGTATGTTAAAGCAGCGTGGTTTTAAAGTCTTTTTGGATTTAAAGTTTCATGATATTCCAAATACAGTAGCTCAGGCGGTTAAGTCAGCCTTGTCAATAGGTGCTGATATGGTGAACTTTCACGCAACAGGTGGAAGTGAAATGATTCGTGTAGCAGTAGAAAAAAATAGACCAAACTTCCCAACAGCAGAGCTTATTGCCGTGACTGTCTTGACGAGTAGTGGTCAGTCAGTTTTAGATGAGTTGCAGATTGCAGGGACTCCTGCAGACGCCGTTTTACGTTTTGCGGGCTTGGCAAAAAATGCAGGAGCCGATGGTGTTGTTTGTTCTGCGTGGGAAATTGAAGACCTCAAAAAAACTTATGGATCAGAGTTTAAAGTTGTTGTTCCAGGAATTCGCCCTAAAGGCAGTGCAGTGGATGATCAAAAAAGAATTATGACTCCCAGACAAGCTGCAGACTTAGGTGCAGACTACATAGTTGTAGGGCGCCCAATAATGAAAGCAGATGACCCGGTAGCTGCAGCTGAAGCAGTCTTGGCAGAGCTCAAGTAATAATTACTTCTGAATAGCCTTTAATTGTTTTATGTAGTCACGCACTTTTTGCGTGACTTTTTTTGCGCCCAAATAAGTGATTAAAAAGCAAAGTCTATCAGTTTGACTCCAGTTTTTTGTACGACGGTCAAAAATTTCAATGTCCTTTAAAGAGCTGTCCTTGTCGAAATAACTGATTCTAGCACGCTCTAAATCAATGAATTTACAGGGTAGATCTTTAGATCCTTGATAATCTTTCTTCACTAATGATTTGTGAACGAAAACATGTTTGGAATAAAGGCTTTGGATTTTAATTTTCTTCTCATGAGTTAGGGAAATGAGCTTGGCACAGTGAATAATAATCTCTCTTTTTTGGTGCTGGCTTAGTTCTTTGGAACTCAAGTTCTTTTCAATAACACTTAAAGGCAGATAGCTCGAGAGAGATTTTGTAATCAAAATGGCGTAGTGATTGCCTTTAGATTTCTCCATTCCAAAGAAAGCGACATCTAAACTGGGGATCTTAAACTTTTTAAATAAAGTGATATTTTTAAATTCTTTATGTGCTAAGTTTTCTCCAAAGGGATGAAGTAAGTTAGCTTTTTTATAGTTTTTTTGCTTCTTTATAAAGAAGTCTTGTCCCTCAAGAGTGATTTTTGATACACCACTCCAGGAGTTTTTATTCTTTCCTTCATTGGGTGCTTCAAACCAATCTGTTTTATTGTCCCAAAGTTGTCTAAAACTTCCTAGTTGATTACGTGTAAATAGATCGGCTATTGTGGGATCACTAAACATTATTTTCCTTTATTCGATTCCAAATCGAATCGAGTTCTTCCAAACTGTATTCTTGCCATTCTTTATCTGATTGCTTAACTTGTTTTTCCACCTGTCGGAAGCGCTTATCAAATTTGTTATTGGCATATTGAAGCGCTTCGTCGGCCTCAAATTTTAAGCTTCTTGCTAAATTGGCCATTGAGAACATGAGGTCGCCAAACTCTTCTTTGGCTTTCGTTAAATTATTTTGTTCTATTTCTACTTTGAGCTCATCTAACTCTTCATAGATTTTATCAAAACTACCCCGCCAATCTTCCCAGTCAAAACCGACTTTTGCTGCACGTTTTTGAATGGTTTGCGCCTTTCGCAAATTGGGAAGGTGTTTTGGGACTCCATCTAAAATTGAATCTTTTTTGCCCTTTTCTTTTTCTTTGACTTCTTGCCAAATGCGATCGACATCTTCAGAATGTTCTGCGTTTTCATCTGCAAAGACATGGGGGTGACGTCGGATCATTTTTTCAGAAATATTTCGGGCTACATCATGAATGTTAAATTCATTATTTTCTTGAGCGATTTGGGCATGGAAAAAAATGTTCATGAGCAAGTCGCCGAGCTCGTCTTTTAATTCTTCGGGGTCTTTGTTGTCAATAGCATCAAGAACTTCTGAGCACTCTTCAATCAAATATTTTTTTAAGGTATTATGA
Organism: Lentisphaera marina; assembly: GCF_028745505.1. Taxonomy (GTDB): domain Bacteria; phylum Verrucomicrobiota; class Lentisphaeria; order Lentisphaerales; family Lentisphaeraceae; genus Lentisphaera; species Lentisphaera marina. The sequence goes on from NZ_JAQZZL010000002.1 coordinate 443,433, forward strand.
TCTTGTTCTCGGTCCCAAGGGCAACCATCAGGTGCACGTAATTGAACCATGATTTTCTCGAGTTCTAACAACCAGTTTTGTGTCATGATTCTTCGCTTCCTTTACCAAAAATTTTTTCATGGAGTTTTGTGTAAAATTCATCAGATAACTCCTTGCTACCATCAGGGCTGACGTAGTAAGAGATTATGGTGTCCCAAAAATAATGCTGTGTAAAGCGTACTCTGGCACGCTGTTCTTTGTTGATTTTAAACCAGACTTCCGCGTAGTGGCCATCTTCATTGACGATGACTCCAGAATAATCCATTTCTTCGATAATTTGCTTTGTCGATAACAAGGCAACTTCCTTAGTACAACTGAAAGTTTGATAATACTCGCCATTTGATTGCGCTAACTTTTGGTCAATCCAGGAACAAGAACAGCAAATTGCTAAGCTCGCAAACAAAAGAAATCTGATGAGGAGGGTTTTCATTATTAGATTTTCCCTGAGAGTTTAAACTTTAAGGATCTTATGCCGGACCGAATAAGTTTTGGCGGACTAAAACTAATGTCATTTAAGTAACTATGAGTGAAGTTTTGTGCATAGCTAAAATTATCACTCTGAATAGCTTCGGAGTACGCTTCTTTAACTTGTTCGAAAACGGTATTAGGTAAGGCCGCAAATAAGGGAGTCTCTTTGTGTGTGAAGTTTGCCATCTCTGCAAAAACATAATCTAATTGTAACGGGTTATCGCTAATAATGACTTTGCCAAAGGGGTGCGCTTCGCCACCACGTGGGCCTTTGACATGCATGGCTTGTACGCCATCGGCAATATGAAGTATGGCTTGTGCTTGTTTGGCATTCGCTAAAATCATTTCAGCAAATTTCACGGGCTCATTTTTACAGATATTATGAAGTAGGATTTTCTTTTTTCCGGCGACACAACCATAAAGGTTCTTGCAGGCTCCCGTGAAGTGCATTTGTTGGTGCACTTTTAACTTTGGTAGGTTTACAAGTAAGTCCCATTCATCAATTTGTTTACAAATACTGAGTTTCGCGTAAGAACTATTCTTAATTCCTTCATAACTTTGATTATTGGAAAATTCGACGATCTCAATATCTTTTTGCATAACTTCATCGTAAACTTCATGAGTTTTGAGAGCTTTCGTGCAGGATCCAAAAGCGGGAGATTCGCCTATGCCAACGCGATGGCCTTTTTGAAGGAATATGTCAGCAACAGCCATGTAAAAATCAGGGTGTGTGCAAGAGGGGTCTTCTTTTGGGGAAGGCATGACAAAATTGGGTTTCAGCAGGATGGATTTATCCTTGGAGATATGAGAAAAAAAATCACAGTCGTCGAGTTGAGCTTTAATTTCTTTTGTAATTAGCTCACGATTGTATTCTTGTATGGATAGTATCTTAATCATATTTTCTCATTCTAGTTCATCCGAACACAATAGCTCTCTCTAGCAAAAATCAATTTAATTTAGAAAATAATTTTAGACTTGAGCTAGGGAGTAAGCTTTAGTTTTGGAAAGAAGATTGGAGTTCTTTTGCGTGATCAAAAACCAGAGCTCCGCTACTTTTTCCGCCAAGCATTCGGCCGATTTCTTGAGTTTTTTCTGCGTGGCTCAAAGGCATTATTTTACTAATACTACGCTCGTTAAGCTCCGTTTTACTTACCAGAAAATGGTTGTCTCCTGCAGCAGCAACTTGGGGGAGGTGTGTTACACAAAATAACTGCCTGTTTTGACCTAGTTTCTTGAGTTTATGAGCTACTTTGGATGCAGTGATTCCTCCAATGTTCGCATCGATTTCATCGAAAATAAGCATGGGGATTGAATCGACTTTAGCTAAGATGCTTTTGACGGCCAACATAACGCGGGAAATTTCGCCACTGGAAGCAATGTCACTTAAAAGTTTCGCTGGTTCACCTTTGTTTGGGGAAAACCTGAATTCGATCAAGTCGATGCCCTTTGAGCTGGCTTTATTTTCTTTTATTTGAATATCAAATTCTGAGTTGAGGAATTCTAGTTCTTGTAGTTCTAGAGAAATGTCTTTGGCTAATTTCTTTGCCGCGCTTGCTCGAGAGGAACTAAGTTTCTTTGCCAGTTTATAGTAATTAGCTTTTATGGTTTCTATCTCTTGTTCGAGCTTCTGGTATTCACTGTCAAAATTATCGGCAAGATTAATTTTGTCGGAGATTTCCTTTAGGTAATTGAGGACTTCTTCGAGCTCTGTTCCGTACTTGCGTTTTATCAAGTTGTAGGTTTGCATCCTATCTTCTAAGAACTGCAATTCCTGGGGGTCTAAGACGATTTTGTTAGAGTAGTTTTCAAAATCCATGTGAATGTCACAGAGCTCTGCTAGTAAGGACTCGATCCTTTCGGCGAATTCACTTGCTTCATTAGAGTCTAAGCGGGCTAAGTCTTGTGCAGATTGTAAAGTGAGGCGTAATGAGTTGATGGTGCCTGAATTATCGTCATTATCTAAAGAGAGACTTAGTCGTTGAGTAAGTTCAAGTCGTTCTTGGCCTGACGCAGCATTCGAATACTTTTCATAAAGTTCACTTTCTTCTTCGGCATTGAGCTTGGCTTCAAGAATCTCATTTTGCTGATAGCGCAAAATCTCCAGCTCGCCTTTAGAAGGGAATTGCTGAGACATTTCATGTAGTTGTTTCTCGAGTGCTTGCCACTCTAAGTACGCTTCTTTAGTTGCGATAATTTCTTTTTTATTACCCATGAATCTATCAAGTATAGAGAGTTGTTGTGCACTATCTGCTAGGCTGTGTTGTTCTCCAGCTGAAAAAATATCGATAAATTTTTCACCAATTTTCTTGAGGATTTGTAGAGGTACTGGTGTTGAGTTGATGAAGTTTCGACTGCTGCCGTGGGAAATGACTCTTCGGAGCAGGATTTCTTGCTCATCTTCGATTTCAATTTCTTGATCGCTTAAAATAGAATGGATTTCGTCCTGGATATTTGTCGGTATAGACAGAATGGCACTCAACTCTGCTTTTTTTTCTCCACTACGGATGATGCTTTTTTCTGCTCGTTGACCCATTAAAAGCTTCATAGACCCCATGATCACAGATTTACCTGCGCCTGTTTCACCAGTGATGATATTCAGGCCCTGTTCAAAATCGATGTTTTGTTGTTCAACTAAGGCTATGTTTTTTATGTAGAGGTTTCTTAGCATGGAGAATGGCTTCTAATTTAATTTATGATCAAAGACTATAATTGGTGGAGTCAATTTTGAAAAGATTAAAATACTGAGTATTTCTACTGTTTTTCTATTGTGTAAATAGCTAATTTACTTGTTTTCAATTTGGGAGTGGACTACTATGGAGAAGTGTAAAATTAAAAAGGATAGAAAGATGAAATTTTCAGTACTTGTTTTAGTAGGTTTAATGTTAGCTTCTTGTGGGCCAGATACCAAAAATATCGATATGAATGATGATAGAGCTGATGCCGTTATGGCTTTGGATCATCGTGACTTCACGAAAGCAGCAGATACAATGATAAAATCGATGCTTAATTCAAATGCATTGAATAAAGCTGACGGATCTCGTTTTGTCGTTGCTTTGAGCACAATAAAAAATGATACCATGCAAAGAATTGATACGTCTCAACTGACGGCAAAAATCCGTAGAGATTTATTGAACTCAGGTAGATGTATAATGACAACTGCAGTTGGAACTCAACAAGACGCCTTGAATATTGAAGCTAGGAAACTTCGTGAATCAGCTGAGTTTAATCAGGAAACTGTACAGGAACAGGGACAACTGGTTGCTCCCGACTTGAGTTTAGCAGGTAAGATTTTTCAACGTAACATTAGGTTGGATAATGGCGACCAACAGGTTGAATATTATTTCACATTGATGATGACGGACCTCAAAACGGGCTTAGCTATTTGGGAAGATGAAGTTACTATGGGTAAACGTGGTAGCGGTAAATCAGCAACTTGGTAGGGTCTTTAAAGAGCTGTGTGTTACACAGCTCTTAATTTTTGTATGAAAACTCTTTTATATTTTATTAGTGCCCTGTTTGTCTTAACGGGGTGTATGTCTAGTAAGTTAGATAAATTCGATGATAAGATGTCTAGCGGGGAATATCTGGATGCTAAAGATTATGCATTAAAGGAAAAGAAAGACCTTTTATGGACTCTGCAAGCCGCCGCTGCCACTAACGCAGCTGGAGAATATAAAGAGAGTAATGAGCTTTTTGATAAAGCTGAAGATATGTACATAGCAGCTCGTAGCAAGAGTAATGCTTCGGATAAAATGAGTACACTAGCGACAGTCTTAGTCAATGACAATGCGGTTGCTTACAAAGGTGAGGTCTATGACGGTATCCTGATCAATACCTATAAAGCGCTAAATTTTATGTTTTTACAGAATTGGGATTTAGCTCGTGTCGAGTTGAATAGAGCCTATGACCGGCAGCGACGAGCAGCTGATTTTTATGCGAAAGAAATTCAAGAACAGGAAGAAGAGGCCCGTAAAAAAGGTTTTGGTATTGACGTTTCAAAAGTCATGAAAAGGCCTGAGTTACAAAGGATGAGCGGAATAGAAGCCTATGCGGATTACGTTAATCCTTTAGTTAATCTAATAGAAGTTATCTACTTGAAGCATAAGGGGGATATTGGGGATTCTGAACGTTTGCGACAGACGCAAAACCGACTCTTGGCAATGACTCATTCGAAGCACCTTCAAAAAGATTTATCTACTCAAGATGCTTGGACTTGGGTTCTGATTGAAAATGGTCAAATGCCTAGGAGAGTTGAATGGCGTCTTGATTTTCCTGTGGGGATATTTTCAGGGCTCATTCGAGAAATGGATAACCTATCTATAGTAAGTATTGCTATACCAAAATTACAAGATATACCTGCTGCCTATAATCAGTTTGTGGTCAATGGAGAAAACGTTGATTTGGTATCTGATATGGATAAAATTATTCATGCGGAATACAGTCGTTCACTACCGGGGATTCTTACGAAAGCGCTTGTGTCAATGGCGATTAAAACTATCGTTCAATATCAAATTGGTCGAGCAAAAGGTCATACGACGGCTTTTTTTGTCGGCCTGCTTCAGGCGGCCTCAACTCAAGCTGATGTGCGTACATGGTCTGCTATTCCTAAAAATTATCATTTAGCTATTGTTCCTAGTGGAACGGTGAAGCTGACTAGTCGTGGTAGCTTATTGGGTTCAGCAGAAACAAAAGGTAATAGTTTTTTGTTTTTCAAAGTTTCTCGTGGGGGTCACGTGAGCTCTCATGCCTTAGTCTTAGACTGATTTTTTTCCTCAATCCATTTACTCATGAACTTTGTGCTGCGATGGTTATTGTAATTAAGGACTTTCCCGAGGAAGTTAGCGGATCTATGTTGTTCTAGTTGATTCCCGATTTCTTTAATAGTGCGATAGAAGTTTTCAGCGAAGAGATCTTTTTGAAACCTATTTTCTAAGATTTCGTATCCGAGTTTCTGTTTTTCTTCCCACAGTGATTGATCAGCATAAACTTCAACAGCACTCGTAGCAAAGTCACCTGGAGTATCATAGATAGCTCCAGACCATGCGCAAGTGCCATTCATTCCTTCAGCCCCAATCTTACTAGTGATACTCGGAGTTCCACATTCCATTGCTTCGAGGAGTTTTCCTTTCAGGCCGGCTCCAAAGCGGAGTGGGGCAAGGCAAATTCTTGCGGATTCCATGACAGCTTTTGCATCCGGTACTTTGCCTAGGACCAAAAAACCCTCGCTTTCATTGTGTAGTTGTTTGGCTTTCGGAGGACAGTAAGCTCCATAAATTTTCATTTTAGCATCGGGAAGCTCCTGACGAATGAGGGGCCAAATATTTTCTTTTAAATTCCTAACAGAATCCCAGTTTGGCTTATGTAAGAAGTTGCCGATACTAACGAAATCACTGCGCTGTGCGTATGTTTGTGCAGAGACTTCACTTCTCTCTTTAATTAAAAAGGGTAAGTAATGAATGATCTGGTCGGGCACATTAAAAATGTCACGTAAAACTTCCATTTCATATTCGGAAATCATTAGAGTTAAATCACATCGCATTATCGCCGAGATCTCTCTTAGGCTAGCTTCTGATTCACGTAAAGAATTTAAATTAAACTCAAGTCCTTGCTTAAAGGCTTCTTCCCTTGCATAGCGTAGGCAATGAAGATCTTCCGTATCTAGGATCTTTATGGCTTGCGGACAGCTATCGTGAACTCTCCATGAGTACTGTTCTTCAGTCATGAAGCGATCAAATAGAACGATATCTGGTTTTAGCTCTTCAATGAAAGTATTGAAAGTTTGGGAGTTAAGCTCTATCTGTTTTTCTCCGATAGAGTAATCGGGGAAATGAATAGCATTATCACTAGGGTTTGCGTGACTCGCAAAAGTCACTTGGTAATTCATGTCTTGGAATAAATCAATGATTTGAAGCATTCTGCGTCCTGCAGCAGAGGAGCTAGGCTCAGGCCAAACAGAGCCAATAACTAGGAGTTTATTCACAAGTTATGGCCACAGATTTTACAGTGAATAGCGTCGTTTTCATGTGAATCATGAGCACAGTTAGGGCAGTGTTTTGTGTTCATGAATTGATTTTTAACGGCTAGTGTCAACTCAGAGGTGACAATTCCGCTTGGAACAGCAATGATGGCATAGCCGAGCAACATGACGATAGCAGCAATAAAACGACCTAGGCCTGTTACAGGTGCCATGTCACCATATCCAACAGTTGTAATTGTAACGATTGCCCAATATATGCTATGAGGAATGCTTTTGAACACCGGATTGGTCGGGCTCTCTACAATGTACATGATCGATCCAAGTATCGTGACCAGTACGATTACGGTGCAGAAGAAAACGAATATTTTCCTTTTACTCGCATGTAGTGCAGTGATTAAAATACTGGCCTCCTTCAGATATTGAGCAAGCTTAAGGATGCGAAAAATTCGTAAGACCCTTAATAACCTCACAATAGCTAAATAGTGTCCCTGGCCAGTGATCAAGAGGCCGAGATAAGTTGGAATGATGGAGAGTAGGTCAATGATGCCCAGAAAACTAAAAATGTATGAGGCCGGGCGTTTAATGGAGATGATTCGTAAGATGTACTCAATGGTAAAGGTGATGGTAAAAGCCCATTCAATTTTGTAGAGTAAGGAGCCGTGAAGGGCGTTGATCGATGGTATACTGTCGAGCATAATTGCGAAGACAGAGAGGATGATACTAGCAATCAATGCTAAGTCAAAAAGTTTCCCTGCAGGCGTATCGGCCTCATATATAATTTCGTGGATTTTATCTTTCCAGCTCTCTGTACCCATTATGTTTACCTTTGACTTCCATCTTATGTTGTGGCTCAATATAGTCTTGGTCTAGATTATTTAAACAAAAAAATCTCTAGTGAATATCACTAGAGATTTTTTGTTAGGAAAACTTTTAGAAAAAGGGCTTAGTTGCTCTTTTTACTTAAAAGCATGCTGTCTTTACCAATTGTGTGAAGTTTGATAAGGTTAGTGTTACTAGACTTATCGAATGGTAGGGCTGCAGCTAAAATCACTTGGTCGCCATTATCGAGGAATGGGTGGCGGTCAAGAGCTTCTTCCATTTGTGTGAGAGTGCTTTCATCATAAGTTAAGTCTTTGAGAGGCATTGGCACCACTGCTTTAGGAAGTGAAAGTTTTCTCAAAACATTATTTTCATGAGATGCGAAAGCAAAGATCGGACATGCTGGACGGAAACGTGCAATTCTTAGCGCAGTTCTACCTGTGTTAGTGATACAGATGATCCCTTTTACGTTAAGAGTCTCGGAAAGATCGACAATCGATTTACAAAGTGCATCTACATCATTGCGACTTTCAGGTTGCTCATAACCCCACATGCCAGGTTTAGTCATGAAGTTCTTTTCTGTTTCACGGATGATTTTAGTCATCATTTGAACAGCTTCGACAGGGTAAGAACCACTTGCAGTTTCACCAGAAAGCATAACTGCAGATGCACCATCAAGTACTGCGTTCGCTACATCAGAAGCTTCGGCACGAGTTGGGCGTGGGTTGCGGATCATTGAGTCGAGCATTTGAGTCGCAACAATACAGGGCTTGCCTTGTTCAATACATTTGCGAATCATTGTTTTTTGTGCAACGGGAACCTTTTCTGAGGGGATTTCTACACCGAGATCACCACGTGCAACCATGAGAGCATCAGATTTTTCGATGATGGCATCTATGTCAACGAGTGCAGAAGGCTTTTCGATTTTAGAAATAACTGGCTTTCTTTTACCAATTTGATCCATAGCAGCATGGATGATGTCAAGGTCTTCGCCTTTACGTACGAAGGAAAGTGCAACAAAATCAATCTCAGGGTGTTCGATAATGAACTTAAGATCTCTTTCGTCTTTTTCAGTTAAGGCAGGGCTCTTGATATCAGTTTCAGGAAGGTTGATGCCTTTGTTAGAAGTGAGTTTGCCCGCAACGAGCATTTTACAAAAAACTTCATTGCCTTCTACTCTTTCTACAACAGCTTCGAGTAGACCATCATCCATGAGGATGGGGTCGCCAACTTTTACTTCCTGAGGTAATGCTTGGAAAACAGTAGAAATACGACTTCCTTCACCTAGGATCTCATCAGTTGTGATGATGAGTTCTTGTCCCGCTTCAAGTTGAATGCCGCCTTCAATGATTTTACCGCAACGGATCTTTGGTCCTTGTAAGTCGCCAAGGATACCTACTGTACGCTTAAGCTCAGTCGCAGCGCTAATAACTTCTTGGATTCTTTCTGCATGTTCTTCGTGAGAACCGTGGGAAAAGTTAAGGCGAAAAACGTCTACACCTTCGTTGATAAGTTCTTTGAGACGGCCTTTTGTAGTTGGGCCTAAAGTTGAAACAATCTTAGTTCTACTAAGTTCTCTCATGTATTTCTCCGTATATGTTAATAATATTGAATGATCTGATTATAATTGCTCAAGATTAGAATGCGACACTGCATTAAATCAGTTTGTCTTCTTTTCGTGTCACCTCTAAGTTATATACTTTACTCGTGTAAATTATTCCTGTTACTTTTAGCTCTTTATGAGATTGAACAAGTTTATGATCAAGTACGCATGAGCATTAATGTTCTTGACAAACTTTGCATATATATAGTAGTGGCAACTGATTTTTGACAAGGTGTACAAATCCAGAATCCAGAATCCAGAATCCAGAAGCCAGAAGCCAGAAGCCAGAAGCCAGAATCCAGAAGCCAGAAGACAGAAGACAGAAGACAGAAGACAGAAGACAGAAGACAGAAGACAGAAGACAGAAGACAGAAGACAGAAGACAGAAGACAGAAGACAGAAGATTGCGCAATTTTTTGAGCTTAGGATAATCAAATCTACCGTGAAATGAGCTTAGCCTGAGATAAACTGAGCAGGACTAGCGAAACTTGAGTAAAAAAATGAAAAACTTCTAATCTACCTAAGTTATTGCTAATCAACAAAAGCACCTAATTGAGAGCTTAGCTGAAGCGCTAAAATCAAGAAAAAGTTAAGAAAAGATTCAAAAGCGGTTTGCGGAAAAAAGAACTGGGGATAACCTAAGGGCCTCGTCAGAAACGACGGGGACAAAACGAAGCCGAAAGCGCGCTTTACGAGCAAGAAAAAGAAGATGTTTGATAGTTGAATTATATGATAGTAACGGGCTCCTAAATCAGAGATGGTTTAAGAGTTAATTTTTTCGAGAGAAAACTCAATAGAAATATTTTAAGTAATTAAGTCGGATACAAACACAATCAATTGATTGGAGAGTTTGATCCTGGCTCAGAATGAATGCTGGCGGCATGGATTAGGCATGCAAGTTGAACGAGAAATTCACTTCGGTGAATGGAAAGTGGCGAAAGGGTGAGTAACGCGTGAATAATCTGCCCCTAAGTTTGGAACAACAGTTGGAAACGACTGCTAAAACCGGATGTGAATATAAGATCGCATGATCTAATATTTAAAGGTTACGCTTAGGGATGAGTTCGCGTGCCATTATGCTAGTTGGTAAGGTAAAAGCTTACCAAGGCTATGACGGCTAGGTGGTCTGAGAGGACGATCACCCACACTGGGACTGAGACACTGCCCAGACTCCTGCGGGAGGCTGCAGTCGAGAATCTTCCGCAATGCGCGAAAGCGTGACGGAGCAATGCCGCGTGATCGAAGACGGCCTTCGGGTTGTAAAGATCTGTCAGGGGGGAAAAACGATGATGGTACCCCCAGAGGAAGCCACGGCTAACTACGTGCCAGCAGCCGCGGTAATACGTAGGTGGCGAGCATTATTCGGAATTACTGGGCGTAAAGGGTCCGCAGGTGGTTTACTAAGTCAGATGTGAAATTTCAGTGCTTAACACTGAACCTGCATTTGAAACTGGTAGACTAGAGTATGTGAGAGGTAAGCGGAATTTGTGGTGTAGCGGTGGAATGCGTAGATATCACAAGGAAGACCAAAGGCGAAGGCAGCTTACTGGCACAATACTGACACTCATGGACGAAGGCTAAGGTAGCGAAAAGGATTAGATACCCTTGTAGTCTTAGCAGTAAACGTTGTACACTCGATGTTGGTCTGGTTAGTCGGATCAGTGTCTAAGCTAACGCGATAAGTGTACCGCCTGGGAAGTACGGTCGCAAGACTAAAACTCAAAGGAATTGACGGGGGCCCGCACAAGCGGTGGAGCACGTGGCTTAATTCGAGGCAACGCGAAGAACCTTACCCGGGTTTGACATTGAGCGACGTTCGGTGAAAGTCGAATTCCCTTCGGGGCGCAAAAACAGGTGCTGCATGGCTGTCGTCAGCTCGTGCTGTGAAGTGTTCGGTTAAGTCCGGCAACGAGCGCAACCCATATCCTTACTTGCTAACAGGTAATGCTGAGAACCTTAAGGAGACTGCCCGTGTTAAGCGGGAGGAAGGTGTGGACGACGTCAAGTCAGTATGGCCCTTACACCCGGGGCTGCACACGTGCTACAATGGCCGGTACAAAGGGCAGCGACCTAGTGATAGGAAGCGAATCCCCAAAACCGGTCTCAGTACGGATTGGAGTCTGCAACTCGACTCCATGAAGATGGAATCGCTAGTAAATGGGCATCAGCTACGGCTCATTGAATACGTTCCCGGGCCTTGTACACACCGCCCGTCACATCATGGGAGCTGAGTTCACCCGAAGTCGTTGCGCCAACCTGCTTGCAGGAGGCAGACGCCGAAGGTGGGCTTAGTGACTGGGATGAAGTCGTAACAAGGTAGCCGTTGGGGAACCAGCGGCTGGATCACCTCCTTTTTAAGGAATGAAAAAGACTAACCTCGACTCAAGATTTACTTCTTGATTAGAGTACTTTTTTACAAGACTTATTACCCCGTTACTATCGTATAATTCAAATATCAAGCGGCGAGAACGCCACTTCGATATAAGATCTTTGAAAGGAAGAAAACAATAGAATGAAAGAGTCAAAGTATAATTGAGGTCTTTTAATTATTTATAATTGAAAGAACAAACCAAAAAACAATTTATACCAAGATCGCAAACCAAAAGAATACAAGACAAAGAAAGACTTAGTAAGAATTAGGTGTGTCGCTGAAGATATTATTTTTAATATTTTTGGTGGACAAGCTAGTAAGGGTGTATGATGGATGCCTTGGCACTAACAGGCGATGAAGGACGCGTTAAGCTGCGAAAATCCTCGGGGAGCTGCAAAAAAGCTTTGATCCGGGGGTATCCGAATGGGGAAACCCAGCTGGAGTTATGTCCAGTTATCCCTGACTGAATAAATAGGTCAGGGAGGCGAACCTAGGGAAGTGAAACATCTCAGTACCTAGAGGAAAAGAAATCAACCGAGATTGCGCTAGTAGCGGCGAGCGAACGCGCAAGAGCCTAAACCTAAAAGCATGCTTTTAGGGGTTGCGGGACCTGCAACATTGTATTGAAGAAATAGTAGAATCGTTTGGAAAATCGAACCACAGAGGGTGATAGTCCCGTAGATGAAATTTCTTTAATATATAGCGGGTATCCCAAGTAGGGCCGGACACGTGAAACCCGGTCTGAATCAGGGAGGGCCACCTTCCAAGGCTAAATACTCGTTAGTGACCGATAGTGAACCAGTACCGTGAGGGAAAGGCGAAAAGAACCCCGTAAGGGGAGTGAAATAGAACCTGAAATCATACATCTACAAAGTGTGGGTCATCTTTATATGATGTACCGCATGCCTTTTGCATAATGAGTCTGCGACTTACTGTATACGGCAAGGTTAAGTTATTAAACGGAGCCGAAGCGAAAGCGAGTACGAATAGTGCGATTTAAGTCGTATGCAGTAGACCCGAAACTGAGTGATCTATCCATGAGCAGGTTGAAGCCCGAGTAACATCGGGTGGAGGACCGAACCATTGCGTGCTGAAAAACGCTTGGATGACTTGTGGATAGGGGTGAAAGGCCAATCAAACTCAGTGATAGCTGGTTCTCTCCGAAATAGCTTTAGGGCTAGCCTTGAGTGCTTCTTTACGGGGGTAGAGCTACTGATTTTTCGCGGGCCCTTACCGGGGTACCAACAAATATCAAACTCCGAATACCGTAAATTTATGAGCTCAGGAGTCAGTCTATGTGGGACAAGCCGCATAGACAAAAGGGAAACAGCCCAGATCGCCGTCTAAGGCCCCCAAGATGGGCTAAGTGGAATTAAGGATGTGGAGTTGCTTGGACAATCAGGATGTTGGCTTAGAGGCAGCCACCATTTAAAGAGTGCGTAATAGCTCACTGATCGAGTGATTCTGCGCCGAAAATAATCGGGACTAAAGCCCATTGCCGAAGACGCGACCCAGCTTGCTGGGGGTAGGAGAGCGTTCTATGCAGGAGTGAAGCTTGATGGAAACAACAGGTGGACCGCATAGAAGTGAGAATGCAGACATAAGTAACGAAAAACCAGGTGAGAATCCTGGTCACCGAAATCCGAAGGTTTCCTGGGCAAGGTTCGTCCCCCCAGGGTTAGTCGGACCCTAAGGCGAGGCCCAACGGCGTAGTCGATGGACAACAGGTTAATATTCCTGTACTAGCTAAGTTTAGTGATGAAGGGACGCGGAAGGAAAATGTTAATGACTGATGGATTAGTCATACCAAGCAGGCAATTCGTAGAGTAGGAAAATCCGCTTTACATAAGAACCAACTGTGATGGGGCGAAGAAACCCTCGGGTGGAACCGTCTAACATGGAACCATGCTGCCAAGAAAAGCTTCTAAGCGTTTGAAGCTTAGTTATCCGTACTAAAACCGACACAGGTAGGAAGGTCGAGTAGACTAAGGTGCGCGAGAGAAACCACGTTAAGGAACTCGGCAAATTAGCCCCGTAACTTCGGGAGAAGGGGTGCCCCCTCAGGGGGGTCGCAGTTAAGAGGTCTGGGCGACTGTTTAGCAAAAACATAGCACTCTGCAAACTCGAAAGAGGAAGTATAGGGTGTGACACGTGACCAATGCCAAAAGGTCAAATGGAGAGGTTAGCCTTCGGGCAAAGCTTCGAAATGAAGCCCTGGTGAATGTCGGCCGTAACTATAACGGTCCTAAGGTAGCGAAATTCCTTGTCGGGTAAGTTCCGACCTGCACGAATCGTGTAACGATCCAGACACTGTCTCAACGTGGATCTCGGTGAAATTGTAGTTCCGGTGAAAATGCCGGATACCCGCAGATGGACGGAAAGACCCCATGAACCTTTACTGTAATCTGATATTGTTGTTCGGGCAGATATGTGTAGCATAAGTGGGAGACTGTGAACTTGCGTCGTCAGGCGTTTGTGAGTCGTCAGTGAAATACCACCCTTATCTGTCTGGGCATCTAACCCCACGTCCGTGAATCCGGATGGGGGACAGTTTCAGAGGGTCAGTTTGACTGGGGCGGTTTCCTCCTAAAATGTAACGGAGGAGCTCGAAGGTCTACTCAGTATGGTCGGCAATCATACGTAGAGCGTAAGGGTAGAAGTAGGCTTTACTGTAACACCGACAGGTGGAGCAGTTGCGAAAGCAGGACCTAGTGATCCAGCGGTGGAAAGTGGTATCGCCGTTGCTCATCGGATAAAAGGTACTCTGGGGATAACAGGCTTATCGCACCCAAGCGTCCATAGCGACGGTGCGGTTTGGCACCTCGATGTCGGCTCATCACATCCTGGGGCTGAAGAAGGTCCCAAGGGTCCGGCTGTTCGCCGGTTAAAGTGGTACGCGAGCTGGGTTCAGAACGTCGTGAGACAGTTCGGTCCTTATCCTCTGCGGGCGTAGGATATTTGATAGGAGCATTCCCTAGTACGAGAGGACCGGGAATGAGTGACCTCTGGTGTTCCAGTTGTACCGCCAGGTGCATTGCTGGGTAGCTAAGTCGCGAAAGGATAAGCGCTGAAAGCATCTAAGCGCCAAGCCCCCCTAAAGATGAGATATCCCAGGATTTATCCTCTAAAGGCTACAGGAAGACTACCTGTTCGATAGGCTGGAGATGTAAGCATAGCAATATGTTCAGTTGACCAGTACTAATCAGCCGTGAGGCTTGTCCACCTCTTTTTTAGTTGTCATCAGCTCGATGCCACCTAAAAAAGATAATAAGCACACAAGTAACTAACTCTACTAAGTTAGGTCTTGCGATCTTATCTTTCACAACTAAGTTTTCTTCCCAACATTTTCCGGCTGGTAACCACAGCGGAGGAGCCACACCCGATCCCATCCCGAACTCGGTAGTTAAGACCTCCAGCGCCGATGGTACTGCAGTTAAGACTGTGGGAGAGCAGGTCGTTGCCAGCCTTTTTTTTCGAAGCACTGAATAATTTATTATTCAGTGCTTTTTTTTGTGCTGCCGCACGGGCGGATGAGGCTGTTAAATAGAAATCATTTACTTACCTTGTATAATTATGCCAGAAGCTGACCGTAAAGCTTTCCATAAAATTTTAAGCAAATATATTCCTTACGATAAAGGTAAACAAAAGCAGTTACGTAATTTTTTGGATACCACCTATTATACCCAAGAAAAAAAGAATTAGTACATGGTTATAGCGATGAAAAGATCTTATAGAGAGTTTGCAGAAACGGATAATTCATTAGAGCATTATATTACATTCATGGATCAAATTGAGGAGAAATTACGGACTAAAACCAATATACCTGACACACTTGGTGATATTACATTGGAGATTTACTAATGAGGTTGAAGTATTGTATTGATGCAAATTTCAATGTAAAATTTAAAACTCAAATTAATGAGCTAGTTCAGGATATTAATAAATCCTTTAAAGTTATGGATTTGCCCAACGATGGGGTGTTTTTTAAAACAATTTATGATCTAACAGATTTAAACAGCTTAGTTGAGGTTTTTAAAAAATTACACTTCTCTAGTGATAAACATGAAAGTGAAAATTATTTTTATGTATCATCGCAATTAGATTTTGACGAACTCGATAAATATTCAGCTGCTTATATTAGTCTATATGGCGCTACGGAGTATGATTCAAATGAAAACCATGTTGAAATCATAAATAATGATTTAATAATGGAGAAGAAAATGCTTGGAAACTTCAAAAATTGGCAAGTTAATGTTTTAGCAGGTGATAACTCGAATTTTGGTCAATATTACCTTTTAGTAAAAAAGAAATTCATCCATTTCGTTGAAGAGCACGAATTAACAGGTGTAAGTTTTAAACCGGTTCAGGTGAAAAATCTGACTGGAGAAATAAAGCCAAGTCGATCAGTATATTGGGCCATATTTGATCAAGAATTCTGTGAAGGCAAGAATGTTTTTAGAGAGCATCTTTGGGATAAATTTAAGCAGCCAATTCCCAAGTCAATTAATCCAAATTTCATTCAAAAAATAGAAGGCCTGGATATTTTCTGTGATCATGATGGGGGGATTTTTATTACACAAAATATGTTTAGGCTTCTCGAAAAAAATGACTTATTACTGGATTTAGATGGGCCGTATTATTGGGATGTGGGCTATTATGGTGGTGAAGCGAGTAGCAAGTTAAAACAACAACTCATCGAACAAGGGCGCTTTGACGAAGCCTTTGAGGAATAACTTAAATAAAGCTTAATTACTTCCAGGCTGATTTAGATTACCTTGGCTGGAACCCTGTTCCAAATGCGGTTTGCGACCTCACGGGTGAGAAAGGCATTTGCCTACGTCCAAAACTTTCTGACTATGATGAATCTTACAAACTCGATTTAAGCTTGGAAGAGCTCAAAAACTTGGTAGAAAAAAATCATGCAAGCGACAATTTTTTCTACGTAAGCTTAAAAGCTATCGCTGATGGTAAACTAAAAGTCATTCATTACATAGACGAAGACTTTCAGGACGGCTTAAATGATAAGATTTTGGACAAACTTAGCCGTACACCACCGTATGATGGCGAAGGCCCATGGTTTATGTCAGATGGCGATATTTTGCCCTTTATGGGCATCTGGTATTCCGACGATGTGGAAGAGTACTTCGATACAGAAGAAGAACAGCACACCTTCATTAAATCAATCAACGGGCAATATCAGGAAACCCCACTGACCCTCGATACCATGAACCTAGAGGGCCGCACCATCGTTTTCCAAAACCCCAAAGACCAATCCCTCTTCGCAGTCTACGAATACCAAGGCCCCGGCTCTTTTTAATTCAGCTATCCCTCAGTTCTCTTCTAAAAAATATATAACTTTAACGCAAACCGTAACTTGTAAATGCCTTCTCATGGAAGCGTACGGCGTGAGCCACACGTACGGGGGAACAGTTTTTATCCGCCCGTATGGCAATACCTCGCGGATGTGAGTCCAGCATAAAGTGTCGGACCCAAGTTTGGGCCCTAGATTAATTCGAACCCATTTTTATGCTCCTTACGGAGCAAGCTATATTCTAGCGGATTCACTCGGAGTCCTCACGCACGGATAGTTGAGACTATTTGACTAATGCGAGGTCGTTCCAGGAGGTGGTGTAGCGTGGAGAGAGGCGAGTGCCGCGTGGGAATTCTCGTTTTCCTGAGCTGAGGAATCGTAGGCTTCCTTGCCCAAATTTTTGATTGATAGCATCGAACTCTTGCATGAGAGTGTTTTGTTTATGATGATCGCGAGGCTTAGAAAAGAATTCTTGTTGCCAAGCCTCTTTAGAAGAGAAACGATGTAATGTGACACCTGCTTTTCGTATTTCCTGACGAGAAAAAAGCCGTCGTCCAGCCTCTTCTGTGGCAGCAAGAAAATCGGGCGTATAATCCGATGGTTCATCGAGGTAGCAACGCAGTGAGGAATGTTTTCTTGTTGGGTAGGGACCCTCAATGAAAACATCGATATAGAGTGCCTTCTCTTGTTCTTGACGGAGTTTTTGGCAGGCTCGTTCAGCAAAAAAACTTAATTCTTGTAAGAGTGCCGAAAGCGTGGTCACAATTTTTGGGAAAGTCCGCGATACACGAATACTTTGCTTGGGGTTTTGTTGGCTCTCTAGAACTAAGCTAGGAATTCCTCGTAATTCATGGCACGTACGCAGTACGCAAACGCCAAAACGTTTGAGAAGCCATTGATCATCACAAGAATATAAATCCCAGGCATAATGAATGCCGTAGCCCATTAAGCGCTTTGTTAGACGACGTCCAATGCCCCAAACATCCTGGATAGGCTGATGGCGTAAGACTTGCTCTTGATTAGAAGTTTCAAGCAAAAAGGCACCTGAGGATTTTTTAGCTTGGGCAGCAGCGACTTTGGCTAAGGTTTTGGTCTTGGCTAAACCAATAGAAATAGGGACGCCGGTACATTGCCTGACTTGTTTGCGGATAGCATGACAATAAGTGAGGGGAGAATCTAAGGGAGGCAAAGTGAAGAAGGCTTCATCAATTGAATAGATTTCGATTTCTTTTGCATGAGATTCTAAAAGGTGCATGACGCGAGCTGAGAGGTCGCCATAGAGGGGGAAATTAGAGGAGTAGGCAAAGACACCATATTCTTGGACGAGTTGGCGTATTTCAAAAAAAGGCACACCCATTTTGATGCCGAGTGCTTTGGCTTCTGCGGAACGAGCAATAACACAGCCATCATTATTGGATAGGATGACAATGGCTTTGCCAAGGAGGCTTGGATTGAAGCAGCGTTCACAGGAAGCATAAAAATTGTTGCAGTCAGCTAAGGCAATTAAACTATTTGTATTTGCGGACGACACCAGTGACGACTCCCCATATTTCTAGATCTTCGCATTCTATAGTTTGGTAATGGCGATTAGCGGGGACTAAGCGGGGTTTTTCCTTGGGGGTGAGCTGTAATTGTTTGACGGTGAATTCACCTTCGAGAAGAGCAATGACAATATCGCGATTTTGAGCTTGGAGAGAACGGTCAACGACTAGGATATCTCCACTGAAAATCCCCGCGCCTTTCATGGAATCGCCACCAACGCGCAAGAAAAAACTCGCACATGGATGTGTGATGAGGTGGTCATGGATGTTGAGTTGCATCTCGATAAAATCATCTGCAGGAGAGGGGAAGCCGGCATTGACGGTATGTAATAAGAGTGGACGAGTTTTCATGAGAAGTAGATATT
Organism: Lentisphaera marina; assembly: GCF_028745505.1. GTDB lineage: Bacteria > Verrucomicrobiota > Lentisphaeria > Lentisphaerales > Lentisphaeraceae > Lentisphaera > Lentisphaera marina. Next base: position 461,927 of record NZ_JAQZZL010000002.1, read on the forward strand.
CAGTAGTTATAATAACTATTAAATATAAGCTTAAATAACTTCGTATTCAAGACACCATCTTTTATTTTATACGACAAATTAAGTTTGGCTTTAGTAGAGGTAGAGAGATTGATATGCTACATCTGTGATGAATGTCACGGAGGAATTAATTTTTCTCTAGATCGTCACTTTGTAAGAGCTTGAGTTTATCTTTTTGACCTTCTGCATTGGGGTGCTGACTGACACGTTGAAGAAGGTCTTCACTGAGTTTTTTATGATCTTCTTCACTGTATATAATGTAGGGTTTGATAAGAAGAAGAATTTCTTCCCTCTGCTTAACTGTTTTTTTATTGGCAAAGATATAATCGAGTACAGGGATATCCTTCAAGATGGGGACTCCGGATTCTATCTCTACTTCAGTTTCTTTAATGATTCCGCCAACAGCTATCATTTTTCCATCGTTTGCTAGAACAGTACCTGTAAATGATCTCCTTTTTTCAGTGTCAACTGCTTGGGTTATATAAGTATCGCCATCTGCAATAAGAACATTTGCACTACTTGTATCAATTTCTGATTCAATAGATGAAATTTGTAGTTGGACCGTTCTATCAGCATTGATGGTGGGCGAGACTTTTAGGGTAGTGCCTATATCGCGGTTATCGTATTGAGGAGTTGGAACGTTTGAAACTACTGTGCCATCACCAGTTACAGTAGTTCCTGTTGCACCATCAAAATTAGTTAGTATGGGGACATCGGCATTACCATTAAAGAATTTACTGACTTCTCTATTAAGCGTTAATATAACTGGTGTTGCTAAGGTTCTGATTTTTGAATCTTCTTCAAGTAAAGTGAGTGCTGCAGTGAATTTATCATCAATATATGAGTAGGTGAAAGCACCTGCTTGTTGAATAAGACCAGGGTCGAGTGAAATCCCAGTTGTTCCATCGTTGTAGGCAATGTCAAAAGCGGATTCAAAGTTATCATCCAGTCTGACGGCAAGCACTTTCATTTCAAGAAAAACCATAGGATTTGGGGTGTCCAATTTTGCTATGAGTTTATCTATTTTAGTCATAGCTTCTCTATCACCAGTTCTAATAATCATTTGGTTTTTATTGATTATAGATGAGATATAGATTCTGGAATTTTTGAAAAGGTCTTGACTACTGATGATATTGCGTATTTCTTCAATGCTTGCAGCGGTATTAATTTGATGGATAGTTTCTGCAGTTAAGTCAAATTTTTCGTGATCGTCATTTTCTGGGAGTTTTATGGAGATGGGCCCGCCATTAGAAGAATTGTCGTCACTGTCGTTTTCATTGTCATCGTTGTTTCTGCTGTTATTATTCCGAGCAGAACTTATGGCACTGGCTAAGTTACCTGTGTCGGAGGTATTTTGGCGTTCTTCAAAAATTAAGAGCTTCTCGAGTCTCGTCTCAATTTCGTCAACTTCATCGTCCAGGTCTTCACTATCCGATTCATAATAGAGTACTCGTGAGGGGAAAAGCTCAAAAATAGATTTTGAAATGGTTTTACTATTGGGGTATTTAAGATCGTAAACTTTGATTTCTTCAGAGAATTTGAGTACACTTTTTTTATATTCATCGAGGGAGTAAATTCGGTAAATATTTTTCACAGGGTCTTTTTTGAGCCATAAATTGTGAGAGCTGCAAATTTCTTCAAGTGCGACAATGGGGTGAATATTTTTTAAGTAGGCACTGACTTTAGTATTTCTAGCTTTGATAGAGGGCACGATATTTATATCGTTATTTTCAGCAATAAGTCGGATGATTGAGGGTAGTGAGCTATCTTGGATATCTATAATTTTTATATTTTCCATTTCTTCTGCATTAAGAAAAGTAAGGAGTAAAAGAAATAAGGTAAATGTTTTTTTCATGTTATGGACGGTAGTTAAAGGTTAATTTTTTCTTAGAACTCAAATGGATGAATTGAGCGTGACAATCATCACAGCAATCGAGTATATATGTTTCGCCATTAACAGTTATTTGTTTTTGAGCTTCTAGGAAGATGATTTTACCTTCAAGTTCAACCATAAGTCGATTGATTACATCATTAGAATAAAAAGCTTTGAAGTTTAACAGTTGAAGGTTCTTATGATGTTCTGTTGGTTTCAGGTTTTCAACTTTTGACAGCTTTTGTAGGGATTTTTTTTGCTGTTCTAGCGAAGTGGCTTGCTGATGTTGAGGTAGAATAAGGAGTTTTTTTAGTTTGCCTCGAATTACGGTGGGGTCATTAGCAAATAAGGAAGCCGTCATCAGTAAGTAAATATATATATATTTCATGATTTTAAGAGAAGTAAGTTAATAAGATTGCGGCGAAAACGAAGGCTATAGTTCCCGCTACTAGGAGGATCATTACGAAGCTGATCAAAGAACTGAATTGATTGATATATTTATCTAAGATTTCATAATGATATTTTGCTTGATCTTCCAAGAGCTTGTCAATCGAACCTGTTTTCTCACCGACGCTAGCCATACTTATAAGCAGGGGACTGAAAGCATGTCGACAGGAAATAGTTTCTGTAAGAGGAGCACCGTTTATAATGTTGTTCCTCGCACGTCTTAGGACACCTTTTAGATAGGTGTTCCAAATAGTTCCAGCACAATGCTGTAGGGATTCTGTGAGTTTAACTCCACTACCTATAAGGAGGGCAAAATTCCGGGCAAATTCAGCAGAAAAATAAATGCGAAACATGTTACCAATGATGGGGATTTTTAGTGTTATTCGATCTAGAAAAATCCGACCATTTTTATTGATGTAGGTACAAATAAAAATTATAGCTGAAATAAAGAATAATAATAAAAAATATATGGAATATTTCTCTAAGAAATCGGCAAAATCAATGAGCGCTTGAGTCGCAGGGTGTAGGTCTCGTCCCATGGCAGCAATCATCACTTTTAATTTGGGGATGAGATAAAATACAGCTACGCCCGCTGCAGATAGAGCGATGACGAAGACAAACATAGGGTATAAAAGAGCAGTGAGAATTTTACTTTTAATGATACGGTTTCTTTCCATGCCTAAAGCAATGGTCATCAACAAGCGGTCGAGTTCCCCCGTTTCTTCACCAATTTTTATTAGATTGGCAAACATAGATTTTTTGATTTTTGGATGACTTTTTAATGATTCGGATAAGCTTTTACCAGTTTGAACTTGTGTATAAACGTCTTGCCACAAGTTTCTTCCCGCCTGTTTAAGAGAAATAGTTGACATTGTCTTTAATGCTGATGAGAGATTGACGCCAGAGCTCATCAAAGTAGAAAGCTGAGCAAAAGCTACTTCAAAATCTCGACTCTTAAGGATATATGTCATGGGGTTTAAGTAGCTGAGTAGAGAAATTTCGTATTTCGCCTCCTCTAAGGATCGTACAATCCACTTTCGTTCTTTTAAAATCTTGGAAGCTTCCAAAAGGTTCTCTGCTTCTAGCCTCCCTTCTTGATCTTCACCAAAAGAGTCTAGAGCACTATAATCAAATTCAATCATCTTAAATCGTACTCACAATTTTATAACACTCTTTAAAGTCAATTAATCCGTGCTGCATTTTAGTAATGGCGTCATCGATAAGCGTAGGAATACCCTGGTGCTGCATTTCTTTTCTCAGTTTGTCGTCATTAAATTCAGAGTGAATGAGGGCTTTGAAACCATTGTTTATTTGTATCACTTCAAGCACTGGCATTCTTCCTAAATACCCCGATCCTCCGCAATAGAGACAGCCTTTTTTTCTAGCAATGCTTGTACCTATTAAATCCTTGCGGTTAATCAGTAGAGCTTCTTGCTCAGTCAGAGTCGTGGTCTCAGAGCAATTTGAGCATAGTTTTTTGACGAGCTTTTGAGCAATGCTCACCCGTAAGGTAGAAGCAATCATGTAGGGCTCTACACCTATGTCGGCTAATCTAACGACTGCAGCTGAAGCTGAATTTGCGTGAAGACTCGATAGCACTAGGTGACCCGTTAAACTGGATTTAATAGCTATTCCGGCTGTTTCGCTATCTCTAATTTCTCCTACCATGATGACATCAGGATCGTGCCTGAGTATGCTTTTTAATGCCGATGGGAAGCTTACTTTATCAGATTCATTCACATTGACTTGGATGACATTGTCGACTTGGTATTCGACTGGGTCCTCAACACTTATAATATTGACATCCTTATTTTTTAGGATATGTCTTAGGGAGGCATAGAGACTAGTGGATTTACCTGAACCCGTAGCACCATTGATTAAAATCATACCATTATCACGCTGAATTTCTTTTTGATAAATAGCCAAATGCTGTTTGGACATACCGATTTTATCAAGGGTGAGTGCATCTGAGTTGACTCCTAATAAGCGAAGAGTAATTTTTTCACCGTTAATAGAAGGTATAGAGGCCGCACGTATATCGACTTTTTGTTGAGTGCCAGGGACTTTGTAGCTGAGTTTGCCATCTTGTGGAGAGCGTTTTTCAGCAATATTCATTTCAGCTAAAATTTTAATACGTGAAATCAAACCGATATAGGAATGTGTAGGAATAGTTTTGTATGTTTCTAGTTGACCACTGATGCGCAAACGGATCAAGACTTTGTCTTCCTTGGGATTAATGTGGATGTCTGAAGCTGATTTACTTATGGCAGCAAAAATTATTTCATCTGTCAATCGGATAAGTTCGTTTTGATCATTATCAAAGCTCACTTTATTTGAAGCTCTATAATGTAATTTTATTTTTTCTTTGAGTTCTCCCGAATCTGCTTTTTCTAGTTTGACTTCTTTACCAAAATACCTTTCAAGATCACTGGCTTGCTGATTTGCTGGTTCAGCAGCTAACACATGGACGATGCCATTTATTTCAGAGCAGGGGAGCAATAATTTCTTTAAAGCTATATTGGATGGAAGCATCGCAACGAGAGCAGGATTGAAATTTATTTTATTTAAATCGATCATGATTCGTAGACTTTATTGAAAGACTAAGGAGTCTTGTTTATTTGCTAAGAGCATGACCGTATCGCGACTTAAGATACTTTTTTTAAAAAGTTCTGAGAGATGCTTTTCAAATGTTTGCATCCCTTCCTGTTGGGCCATTTCAATCGATGAATAAATTTGTCTCGTTTTACCTGTTGCGATTTGGTTCTTGATTGCGTTGTTCGCAAATAGGATTTCACAAATAGGTACACGGGTGCCTTTTTGGGCTTTTTTGCCGTCTGCAATGACTAAACTTTGTGAGATGATAGCTCTAAGACTTAGGGATAATTGCCGCCTCACGGAATCTTGTTCATCGGCAGGGAAGACAGAAATTAAACGTTCGATGGCACTTGTGGTGTCTTCGGAGTGCACCGTTGCAAAAACTAAATGGCCCGTTTCAGCGGCCGCTATAGCCGTCTTAATAGTATCAATTTCGCGTATTTCACCAATTAAAATAACGTCGGGATCTTGTCGTAAAGAGTCGACTAATGCGGCATGAAAGTTAGGTGTATCTACGCCTACTTCTCGTTGGTTAACAAGAGACATCTTACTTTCATATATATACTCAATAGGTTCCTCAATGGTGATTATATGCCTATTTTGTTCAGAGTTTATTCTTTCCACTAATGCGGATAGAGTCGTCGATTTACCTGAGCCTGTTGAGCCACTCACAATGACGAGGCCATTTTTCATGTCGCAGACTTTGTAGAGAACTTCAGGTACCCCTAGGTTTTTTAATTCATTTACCTTGTCAGAAAGTAACCTCAAAGAAATACTGAGTGAGTTTGACTGTTTAAAAAGGTTGAATCTAAAACGCTTCGAATTAAAGATAAAAGCGCCATCAATAGAACCCCGTTGACTGATTTTTTCGAGTTTCTGAGCTTCGATAAATTTTTTCAAACCATCAAAAATGGACTCTTCGGAAATTCCGAAGCTATCAGCGAGAGGTACGAGTTTGCCCTGAAGGCGAAACCTGGGGCTTTGGTCAGATTTTATATGGAGGTCAGACGCACTGACCTCAATACATTTAGCCAATAAGGCTTCAAATTTATTCATTCTTGTTTCCAAATAGAAATAGTGTATTTTGTAGGCGCATTTTCTTCTGCCTTTAAAGAGAAATTGACAGGAATATATTGACTCCCTGCACAAGCTCGAAGCATGTCTATGAGCCGAAGGTAATTACCAGACAAAGTGAACTGTGTTAGTTTATTTAACTCCTCATTGATTGACTTGTTTTTCACTAATTTTTCGGAATATAAACTGAGCTGATTATCTTGAAAAAGGCGATAAATATTTAGCTTTTGTAGCTTGCTTTCTTTTTGGATTTCACCATGCTTTTTTAATTCACGAAGTCTTTTCATCAGCTCGTAGTAGAGCTGTTGCTGAGGATCTTTTTTTAGAGTGTTGATCTCTGATTTTAATTCTTCGAGGTCCCTGTCGGATTTATTTAGTTTTTTGTTGAGGTAGGATTCTCTAGCTTCGGAATTTAAGACAAAGAAGTTGAGGTTGATATACAAAATATAAAAAATCACAGGGGGAATAAGTGCTTTGAGCAGATTCTTTTTCACGACTTCCTCCTAAGGCTGATTTTAAATCTCCAGATTTTATGATTGTTGATTAACTCTTGGCTAATTGCTTTTTCCGAAACAGTGATGCTTAAACTATCATCGGTTTCAAGTTCTTTGGTGAACTCTTGGATTTTCAAGACATTAAGAGTGATGCCCTGAAGAATGACGAAGTCTTTTTGTGAGCTATATACATCTGTTAATTGTGAAGAATCATCCAAAGATTCAGCCACACGTTCGAGTAGGTTTGGCCAAAAGTTAACATTATTCAGAATGATCTCTTGATGGTTTAATTTTGCTAGGTCTTGTTCAAGTTTGGGGATTTTCTCTATTTGACTTTTAAGCCTTGCTTTTTCAGCTTGTAAATTACTGGCTTTGATTTTGTTTTTATTGATCTGATTTTCCAGTGTTTGATTACTTTCATAGTTGGAAAATAAAGAGTATGTGAACAAGCACAGAGAAAGTAATGAAGATATTAATAGAACTAAATTTTTTTTAAGATCTTTTGGCTGAGTTTTAAAGTTGAGGACAGGGCTAGTTCTCAATTTAATTTTTAATGTTTTGATTAAATCTTTTGTTTTTATTTCATCGAAATTGACTGTAGAGATTTTTCCCTCTAGAGGAATGATATCTATATTTGCTAAGTTGTAGATGATCGGGTTTTTGATTGATTTTTTAACTAAATACTGCTGGATAGGCTGATATTCAGTGGGGAGTGAACTACTGAAGTGGTAAGACTTTTTTAGTTTTGAACTATGGCAATGAACCGTATGTTCATAGATCTCAACACCAGTATTTGCATGGCTCCCAGATAATAAACCTGCTGGATGACCTAAATAGGCAAGTGTACCGTCTGCTTCTTGGCATACATTTTTTAATTCATTAATAAAGCTTTCCTCTGTAAGTAGACAGTGATAAGTATGGCCTACTTCATTATAGAATTTCAGTACGGGACTGTCGGGAAGTAAATCAACCACGTTCTCTAATTCAAATAAGAGAAACTGTTCTATGAGGGCTTTATTTGTAGTCGGTGTTTGTTTGCTTAAATCTAGCGTATGAAGAGTTAGCGTGTCAGAAAAAAAATAAACTTCAAAATTGGAGCTGAGCTGTGAACAAAAACCCTCTAATAATTGAGCAGTATCTTCGTGGTCTTCATCTTGAATCTCAAACTTTTGTATTTCTTGATGTTTTGCACTGAAGTTAAGAAAATATAATTGATCTGAAATATGGAGTAGTAGGTATTTTGTCATGCTTATTCCAGTTCCAGTAAAATGTCGTTTTTTATTGTTTTGATAATTCTTGCTGTTGATGTACCATCAACTTGTTTCTCTTCCCAAGAACTATCTTCATAGAGGTAGTATTTATTTGTGTCGGCATCGTAGAGACTGTCCAGTTCATCGGGGCTGGCGAAGTCGTAAGTACTGCCATTCCAAGTAGCGATATTATTCTCTTTACCACTGAAACCTCCACTTGCACCACTAGATGCAATTAAATAGGTGTTGCCATCATTTGGGCTAAGAGGAGGGCTGTTTAAAGTCTCTAGAATTTCGTGGTCAATTATTAATTGGGCATAAAAAGCGCAAAGTCCTTTTGGGAGATCGACAGATGTATCTTCACTATTGGTGATATTCTGCTCTGCAATTTGAAGTAGTCCATCATTAAAATAAACCATGGTGACTTTAGCAGTAAAAGCCGCTGGAATCCCTGAAAGTGAAATGGTTCTCGCAGAGAAATTCAGCTCTCCGTACTCAAAAAATTCTGAGTCAGAATATCCCTTGGCGTAGAGTTTTATATCATCATTATCAGAATTTGAATCAGTAATACTGGTGGAGTCATAATCACCTCTTTCTAAGATGAGGTTGTTGAGCAGGTTTTCATTGATCGCTTCGTAGTAGGGGCCATTCCAGCCACCATATAAATGACCACTCACTCCATTAATAGAGAATTCCTCTTTACGATAAAGCTTACTTGAATCATTTGGAGCTTCCCAAAGGTCTTCGATATTGATGGGGAAAGAGCCCATATCGTTTAGGTAACCATTGGCAATGGCACTACCATCGTAATCGCGAATAGAATTATCACCTACAATAGCTGACGCCATTGCCAGTACGTTTTTTTTGTACTGTGTTCCTATGCTTTGTTCTAAAATAGGAGAAGCCACAGAAACCCCGACGGAGGCGACTATGACTATAATCAGTAAAACGACTGACATTTCTAAAAGGGTAAAAGCTTTTTTGTTCATAAATTTTGCATTAGATCCGGAGAGTGTATCAAGCTTATTAAACTTGAAGGGTGAGGGGTATAACAAGGGAAAAACTCCCCTTTGAATCACCAAAAGGGAGTTCTTGTTCTAAATCAAACTAAAGGAAATTACTCAGTAGCTTCGTAGTACTCGTTGATGTGATCTTGAATATTAGTGATATTGCCATCATCATTGGCAACGACACCAGCTAGCTTAGCTTTTTCACCACTAACATTAAAGATTGCGATAAATCTTCTGTAGTTATCTTCTGGTTTTTCAGCACCTTCAGGGAAGTCGTAAGGAGCTGATACCATAGTTTTGCCAATAGCAGAGAGGTTTTCGCCAATGCCAAAAGCTACATAAGTATCAGCATCGTTCCAATTATTACCCAAGATAGCTGAGATGCTGACGGCACCAGTGTCTACTTGGGCAAGAACAGATGCACCAACAATCGGTTCTGCAGTTTGTGCACCGCCAAATGTGGAATAGCCCTGAGCAGCCACAAAATCATATACAGTTGTAATGCCTACGTCAGCAAGCTTATCAACAAGTTCGGCATCAATAGTAGATGCTGCGACAGGGTTGAACGGAGTGTCGCCACCAGGAACTATAGCATCAGCTTCGTCAATTAAGCTGTCCCAGCGGTCTGGAAAAGCAAAGTTCTCGGCTTCATATCTGTTTATATTAGATTCAAGTTGTGCCATGTTAGCAGCGCCTGTTGTGCCATGTGAGCGTTGAGCATAACCAAGAGCTTTGGGAACTACTAGTCCAGCTAAGGCGACAAGTACGACGAGTACGACAGCAATCTCTACGAGAGTAAAGTTGTTTTTTAATTTCTTTTTCATGTTATTACCTTTTTTGTATATAGAGTTAGTTACTATTGATATTGATAACTCATTATCAATAAGCTTAACATTACGTACGTTCCATCATAAGGCAAATCATTTTTTGAATATTATTGATAATTCATTATCAATAAGGGTCGGTGTGAATCATTTACTTGTAATCAAATTCTTGTACATAGCGTGATATAGTCACATCAGATCCTTTATGGAAAAAATCTGAGAGGGTGATAAAGTGCGGAAAATGCTCTAGCTTTATCTTCAAAGCTTTTAGAGAAAAATGATTAAAAGCATTGAGGTTAAAATCATGGATAAGCAAAAAGGTCGTGGTAAGGATAAGACATCTGAGCGACAAAAATTAAAATTTTTAGACGAGCTACGTCGAACTCGCGACAAAACTTTAGCATCGAAAGTTGTTGGTGTTGATTTAGTGAAAATCCGTAGCTGGCGTCAGACGGACCCCGTGTTTAACACAAAGTATAAAGCTTTGGTAGTGGGAGATGATGATGCACGTAAAAAAGAAAACAAAAAAGAATTGGTACTCAAGTATTTAAAGATGGGTTGTTCACAGCGCATGGCTTGTGATAAAGCCTACGTATCTACTTTAAGTTTTCGAACGTGGAAAAAAGTCGATGAAGAATTCAAAAATGAAGTGAATCGTGTGCGCCAATCTTTTGGTTCAATGAAGCGCGGTGGATATAAACCGAAAGATGATGAGTAGAATCTAGAGCATAATTTTTCTAAAAACTTGAGTTTCAGTAATAAAAGTGAAAGAGAAAACTCGCAAAATTTTCGTATTGCGTTACTTTACTGGCCTTTAAAGGCTTAGGCCTCGAACTAAAATTAGAATTTACAGGAGATACTTAGTGTCTGAAGAGACGATTAAAGCAGACGGCGTAGTGAAAGAATTACTTTCCAATGGCCTATATAGAGTAGAGCTAGAAGGTGGTCACCAAGTTACTGCCCACGTAAAAGGTAAGATGAGAATGTTTAATATCCGTATTCTTGCTGGCGATACAGTATCTATTGAGATGTCGCCTTACGATTTGACTAAGGCTCGTATCGTTTTCCGTAAAAAATAATCTCCTGTTGTAGATTTTTTAAAGACCAGATATTCTCTGGTCTTTTTTGCGTTGGGGGTGTTTGCTTTAGGAAAGAGGAAAGAGGAAAGAGGAAAGAGCAAAGAGGAAACAGTTGTCAAGTCCTGAAAAATAGTTGTCACAATTTGTTGTTTTGTTATGCACATTGTCTGTCGTGAACAGTACTTGGGAATGAGTAACCCAAAGCGATGTGTGGACGGCAATTATTATACAAATAGATAGCTTGTTTAATAGCTGTTTTTGCGCTCTTTAGATCATTGAATGTATTTCTCAAATGGTACTCATATTTTAGGATCCCATTAACCCTTTCAGCTTTTGAGTTTTCATAACAATGATTTTCTTCTGTCATACTAATCAGAAGGTTTTTCTTTTTTAGAATATCGACATAGTCATAACAACAATACTGCGACCCCCTGTCAGAGTGATGGATCGGGTGAGAACCTTTAGGTAGATCTTTTAAAGCCATTTTCAACGCCTTGATACATCCAACAGCTTCTAAGTTCTCTCCCACATTATAAGCAATGATTTTTCTAGAGTATGCATCAGTAATCAATGCTAAATAAACAAAGCTTTTTACTACTCTAATATAGGTGATATCGCATACCCAAACCTGGTTAGGAGATGTTAAATTCATATCTTTGATGAGGTTTCTATAAACTTTAAAACAATGCCTAGAATCGGTTGTGCGACAGTACTTCTTCTTTCTTTTGATTAATAGTCGCTCTTCACGAGCTATATCGAACAAGCGATCTCGTCCTACTTTTATAGAATTCTCTTTGAAGTCATCCGCTAATATATGATGTAGCTTTCGAACTCCGAGCTCTGACTGGATGCAGCGTTGTTCTTTGATCAGTTCGACTATAAGCTTTTGATCCACTTCTTTTTTAGTGCTAATTGATCTATGTTTATAGAAGTTTTGCCGACTCATTTTTAAATACTCACAGAGTTGCTTAACAGTGAAAGATTTGTTCATTTCTCTGACTCTCCAGACAGCTTCGCATCGACTTTTTTTTTGAATGCGACTTTATCTGACACACCGAACTTATCACACGCTATATCAAAGTAAGCTTTATTCATAACATCACTTATAGCTAGTTCAGTTACTGTTTTCTCTAACTCAGCAATATGCTTTTTAAGAGCTTTAATTTCATCAATATCATTTTCTGATTCCACTTTAATCACCTTTGGTAATAAGTCTGTTCTACCATACTTTTTGACCCAGCCTCTTACTGTACAAGAGCCTGATATCCCATAAGCTTGGCTAGCTTCTCCACAGCTTATAAATTTACCTTTGGAGATTTCGTTTACCACTTTTTGTTTAAATGATTCACTATATCTTATTGTATCTTTCATGGGTTGTTCCTGATTTAGATGACAACCTATATCAGGACAAGACACAAGACACTGACCACTGACCACTGACCACTGACCACTGACGACTGACCTCTGACCACTGAGAGCAAAATCTAATTGAGTAAGCTAGCTAAGTCACTCATCTGCAATTTACTACTAGATTTGAACTCATCTTGTTCAATAATTTCGTCAAAGAGCTTCTGCTTTTCAGCCTGTAGTGCGGCTACCTTTTCTTCAACAGAGTCAGTACTAATCATGCGATAGATGATCACTGGGTTGTCTTGGCCAATACGATGGCTTCGGTCAATAGCTTGGTTCTCTGCGGCAGGGTTCCACCAAGGGTCAAAAATGAAGACATAAGAGGCTCGTGTGAGGTTAAGGCCCGTGCCAGCAGCTTTGAGTGAGAGTAAGAACACAGATGGTTCGGGACTCTCGGTAAAATCATCAACAATTTTTGAGCGTTTTTGGCTAGCGGTTTCACCAGTGATCATGTGTGTTTTGATCTTTTCTTGGTGCAATTCTTTTTCGATCTCTTTGAGGATGCCAGTAAATTGTGAGAAGAATAGGCAACTATGCCCTTCGGCCATGAGATCCTTGGCTTTTTCAATAAAGGCCGCGGCTTTAGGTGAGCGTTGCACTAGGGGAAGCTCGGGATCTGGTTTGTATTCTTCGGGGGAGCCAAATGCCGAATGACAGGATAATTGACGTAATCGAGTTAGAGAAGCGAGTACATTCATGGCATTGCCCGCTTTGAGTGACTGACGAGCCTGACGCATTTCTCTTTGATAAAGGTCGACTTGAACATCTGACATAGGAATGTCGAGAGGGATAAAAGTTTTAGGTGGTAATTCCGGAGCCGCCATTTTCTTGGTGCGGCGCAACATGAAGGGCTTGAGGCGTTTGATGACGAGAGAGGCTGAGTCGCCTTGGCAGAGGAGTCGGAAATCTTCTTTTGAGCCATTGAGGCCCGGGTTGAGGAATTCCATAATAGACCAGAGGTCATCGGCCGAATTTTCAATGGGGGTACCACTGAGGGCAAAACGTCGTTTAGATTTGAGTTGTCGAACGGCACGAGAAACTTGTGAATCAGAATTTTTAATCTGCTGGGCTTCATCGAGTACAATATGCTCAAATTTGAGTTTCTTTAGGGTGTTCAAATCATTGCGAACTAATGAGTAAGAAATGATAAAGAGACCTTTTTTCTGGTCGAAATTATCGTAGATCTCGGAGCGTTTATCTAAATTGCCTCGAATAATATGTGTGTCGAGATGAGGCGTAAATTTCTGAGCTTCTTTTTGCCAGTTATCGAGTAATGATGAAGGACAGACGATTAAATTAGCGGCTTGTGAGTGACTCATGCTAGCTAGAGTTTGTACAGTTTTACCCAAGCCCATGTCATCCGCTAATAAAGCGCCGCATTGACTTTGAGCTAGAGAGCTTAAGAACTGGTAGCCTTCGAGCTGGTAATTGCGCAGTTCGCAATTGACTTTTGCGGGAGGCGCTTCATGGCTTTGGTATCTTTGGATAATGCTTTGTAAAGCATCTTTTGAGTTGGGACTTACGGGTAAGTCATCAAGGGGTAAGCGAGCGATATTGAGTGGGTGAATGCGAGGGCTGCCGGCAGGAGATATACCGTATTCTTCCAAGAGTTGAGTATGTGAGTTGAGATGTTCTTTGTCTAAGTTGAACCAATCGCCATTAGAGCTACGGAAAAAACTTCCAGAGCTATGGCTCGCTTGTTCTAAGTCGCGTGAGCTAATACTTTGTCCTGAAATACTCCAGTGAACTTCTAGTCTTTGGCTACCATCGCTATTATCGATGATTGAAAATTGTTTGTGAATGCTTTGTGGTTCTTGAAGTTTTTGGAGCTGTTTATCAAGAGTTCCTGAGAGTGGCCAAAATTCAAGGAATTGCTCGAGCTTGTTTTGGTTGAGGGTAATAGCAAATTCGTCGGCATTTATGGCTTCGCCATTAAGCTTAGTTTTGAGTTCTGGGAATTGTTTGTTGGGCAATTTGCCTTTGACAATGAACTTAGAATTTTTTATTTGCAGATTACTGCCACTAATTTCTTGGGAAACAATGATGCGCTGCTGCTCAAGACGAGCTTTGAGAGGGGCTTCCTTTTGTCCTTCTTGACTGACAAAATCACCGGATAAAACTTCGGTGTGCCCTTGGAGTAATTCAGGTAGGAACTTACAGGCTTGATCCAAGGGGATGGTGGGGACTTTTGAACTTTTAAAGCAATGCAGAAGAACCTTCATGGGGACAGGGCATTGAAAGGGGATGTTGCCTGCACCGAGTGCAAGGGTTTCGCGATCTTTGAACTTACCGACGTAATGATGAAAAGCTCTGGCTTGTTCGCGATTAGGGCCAATAAGGCAGTGAAGGCGGACTTTTTTGTCGTTGATCTCGGGTTCAATAAAGGCACGAAATTCACAATGGCTTAAAACGGCATCACCAGTGAGGCGATCAATAAAACGCCCTGGGTGCTCTTTCCAAGTATCGAGCCATTCATCGAGTTTTTTACGCGTGATCTTGAGCAGTTTTTCTTGGCTGCGGTAGATGTGATAGGGTTTAACTTGATTAAAGAGCCAAGCTAAAAAGCGAGCATCTAGAGGCTCCATTTCTGTAGCAATGCCACGTTTATTATAACATTGAGCTGAGAAATTGTAGAGGTTTTGCATGACGCAGAGTTGGCGATCATTAGAGAAGTCTTGGTAGAAACGGATAGCGGCTTGAGAGTCACTATAATTTCTTTCTATTTCTACAGTAAGTTTCCATTTTTCAAACTTTTTAGCTACAGGGGCGGTGGGACGTGCCGAATTGTTTTTTGGTAAAGGAGCTTGGTAGCGATTTTGTGCTGCCTTAGGCAAGACGGGAGTTTTTTTACGGAAGTCAGGGACTGCAAATTTTTTACCGAGCAATTTATCGACTTGATTAACGAGGATGTATGAATGCAAACAGAAAGATTTTCCAGGCTGACAGGTGCAGGATTGTTGCCATTTTTTATCGATCCACGACCAGCGACAAACATAACGTCCAGCAATCGTGAGTGAGATCATTTTAGCTTCGGCTTTGAAGAGGGTGATTTTTAGCGCTGCGGGGCCCAATCTTCTGATCATGGAGGGAAATGAGCGGGGGAAAGAAGATGAAAAACCTTGAATGCCGGGCCAGTCATCGGCCCATGGGAGATCGTTGTTTGCAGGGGAGTCAGAAGCCATGAGAAATTGTGTTGATTTAAAATTAGAATCCTATAGGACACTGAAAAGTGGGGGATTTCCAAGCTTTATAGATGAAAAATGGAAAAAAAAGCTTGTTAGAGAGGATTTGGAACTCTTCTTTATGGATGCTAAAATCTTCTAGGAGAGCAAGATAGATAAAGGAAAAATAAATTGCAGGCTAAAAATCAGTTAAAATCATTGCTTTGTACTTAAAATACTTGAGATTTTTAGGGGAGTGCCTACATTGAACTTAATATAATTTTAACTAGATCAACAGAGAATAACTTATGACCCGTGGTCCATATACAACACTTTTAAAAATACAAGAACTTGAATTGGTTCTCAAAGAGAGTCAAGCCTTGCATGGAGAAGAAAAAGAAGCTCAGGAATTGTCTGAGAAAATTGACGCTCTAAAAAGTGATGTGCCCGAGCGTACTTTAAAACACTTTGATCGTTTTAGAAGAAATGGTGTGGGTATCACTAAAGAAGTCGATGGTCGTTGTAGAGCCTGCAATATGGTAATTCCTCAAGGGACCCTCAATCGCATGAATTCGGGTAAAGAAGAACCCGTATGCCCAAGCTGCCAGGTTTATTTGTATTTAAGCGCATATAATTGGGAAAACTAAAATGGATTTAACACGACTCCTCCCCGCAGGTCATTGCGTTATCAATATTAGTACGACTTGCTATAAAGAAGCGATTCGCGAAACGATGCAACCACTCGTTGATAGTGGCATTGTAACGGATGCTGAAACATTCAATAATCGCGTTCTCAAGCGCGAAGCTCAAATTACCACTGCCATTGGTGGTGGTGTAGCAGTGCCTCACGCACGCTCTCGCGACGTGACCCGTTTAGGTCTAGCCGTTGGCGTTTTAGATGAGCCAATAAAATTTAATGAAGAAGGAGATGAAGTTTCGATCATTTTCTTAATTTCGATTCCTTCTTTTGCGCCAGTCGCGCACATGCCTTTGCTCCAGCACTTGGCGAGTTTTGTACGTTACCCCAAGAAAGTTGAAAAGCTCTTGGGAAGTAAAACTCCTGCGGCAGCAGCTAAGTATCTTTGTTCATATAAAGCGCGCGCAAAGAAGTAGCTTTTAATATTTATTTATTCCGGCCTAAAGTATTTTAGGGCGGATTTTTTTATTCTATATACAGGGTTTGTTTATGGGTATTTTTGATTTTTTACGTAAGAAAGAAAGTGTGATTACACCGGGTCATTCACATCACTCCGTGGCTGAAAAAATGTCGGATGTGGAATTTATTCTAGAGAGTTTAGAAAAAGAAGAAGATGAAATTGCCGTTCGCAATGCCATAAATTCATACAAAGATAAAGAATGCTTAAAAACTATAGCGGAAAAATCGACAGATACGGCTAAAGCGATTGCAAAGCAAAGACTCAAAGACTTGATTCTTGAAGATCTTATCAAAGGGCGTGAGAGTGATTGTGAGGAGAATTTCTTGCAATCTTTGACAGATAAAGAAAGACTCAAACTCATTCGTGCGTGTCACGGAGAAGTATGGGCTGAAAAATCACTCGCACTAATTTCTGATCAAGATCATATAAAACATGCGGCCTGTGTGGATAGCGCTAAGCTAGGCCGTTTAGCGGTAGAACGATTGGAAGCTAAACTCGAGCTCGAATACGTGGCTCAACATGCTTTGATTGGCAATGTTCGAAATTACGCCAAGCGTCATTTGCGCGAAAAGTTTCCCGAGAAAAAAGAAATTGAGAAAGACAACTTTGATCATAACTCACATAAAGCAAAAAATATCATCAAGTCTTTACACGCTATGGAGATGTTGGGGAAATGGGCTGATTTAGAGGATGAGTTTTCTAAAGCCTGTAAGAGTTGGGAAGCCTTAACTATTACAGATGAAGATTTATGTGAGCAATACCGTAAGTACCATCAAGTTTGCTCCGAAGGCTTGGAGGCCTGGCGTCAAGAGAATGCAGTAAAGTTAGAGCAAGAAAAAACTCAGCAAGCTGCAGTAGCTCAGCGCGAGGCCCTGTACAATAAATTGTCAGAAGACGAAGTTGCTGATTTTGAGGCTTTAGATGCGCTACAAGAAGAGTGGAAGGCATTAGCTGATTTAGATGATGCTGAGCTCGCAAAAGAATGGCAGCACAAATGGAATGATGCTTGTAAACAGGTCAAAAAAGCTTTGCAAAAACTAGCTCAAGCCGAAGAAGACAAAGAAAAAGCTGGCGAAAAAATTGAAGATGTGATGGGCAAATTGAAAGATTGGTATGAAAATAAAAAGATCTTACCTTCAAAATTGCATCACATGAAGGAAGAGTGGAAAAAGATTGCGGCCTACGCAAGCCATGAAGCCACTGAGAGCTACAACAAAGTTTTAAATGATTATCAAAGTTTTTGTGATCAAGCAGCCGAAGCTGAAACTCAGCAACGTGCTCGTATTGATGAGCTGATTAAACGCATTGAAGAATGCGAAGAGGCTTCCAAGTCGAACACAGATAGGGTTAAGTCAGCGCGTAAAGAAGTTTTGGATTTAAGTAAGAACTTAAGTGATAAAAGAAAAATTTCTGATGCTTTGAGAAAAGCCGAGGATAAGTACTACAAACTCGTCGAAGAGTCACATGAAGGCGATGCTTTCCTAGAAATGGATAATGAGAGCAAGGTCGAGGATTTATTCGATCAAGCACGTGAATGGTTGAGTCTTCCTGCAGATGGTAAGCTCTTCAATAAATTAAAAGATTTCCGTCAACAATGGCAGGCCCTACGTCCGCTCCCAAAGAGTCGCTTTGAAAAGATTAAAACTGAGTTCGAAACTTTAGCGGATGCAACTTTCGCAAAATGGAAAGAATTCAATGAAGAAGAAGATAAGCGGCGTGATGCCAACTTAGAAGTGAAAAAATCTTTGATTGCAGAGCTCAATGAAACGCTTAAAGAATGGTCGAATATGAGTGAGACCATGAAAAAAGTTAAAGAGCTGCAGAGGCGTTGGAAAGAGTCTGGTCCAGTGCGTCGTGAAGTCGCTGATCAGGTATGGGAAGAATTCAATGGCAAAAGCCAAGCTTTTTACGATGAAGCACACAAAGTTATGGAAAAAGCTGAAGAAGCTAAAAAACAACTCCTTGATCAAGTAAGTCAGCTCGCTGAAAACTTGGATAAGGCGACTAATGCTCGTCAAACAGTGTTAGATTTGCGTTCTAAATGGAAAGAAATTGGCTTCGCAGGTTATAAAGCAGAGAAAGCCTTATGGGATAAGTTTAATACTTCTTGCAATGCCGTTTTTGAAGTGGTCAACGCTCAGAAAAACCGTTTGCATGAAGGCTTGGATAAAGCTGATGCAGAACGTAAGGCTTTTGTCGATCAAGCCTTTGAATTGGCAGCTCAGCTCCAAGAAAAAGAAGGTGTTCGTTCAGCGGAATCATTTGTCCACTTTACGCGTACTTCCTTATCGGATTTAAATCGTGGTCACCGCAAAGAAGACGATAAGCTCTACGCCATGATTGACGAAAAATTGGCTGAGTACAAAGGTGAAAAATACGATGAGGCAGACGATAAATATATTGGCTTGCTCAAAGATTTAATTGCCGGTACAAGTGAATACTCCGTCGATCTCAAAGAATTTAGCCCTGCCGATAAGCGAGTGAATCGCATTAATCGCGCTTGTCAAGAAATGGAAAAACTTTCTCGTCAGCCCGTTCAGTATGAAGACGAAGCTGAATTTGATTTAAAGAATGCGATCAAAGGCTTAGCTTTTGCGATGACCGCAAGTACTAATGATGAAGAAAAGTTACCACCCGTGAACTCCAAAAGAGCCAAGCAGCTTTTATGGACGTATAGTCTGCGAGTTTTTGTTGAGCTCCAAGCTGAACAGGAAGAAAATCAAGTTAAGTACGCTGAACGCTTTGTGAAAGCGGTAGAAGTTTTTGCGGAAGCCGCAAAAGCTAAAGCATAAGTCCTACTTAGACTGGATAAAAATGGTCTATTTCTTACCGGGAATGGGCGCCAATAGAAAAATGTATGGAGCTTGGAATCAATCGAGCTCTTATCGTTTTTGGATTGGCCCGAATTTAATGGTGAGAGCAGTTTAAGGGCAGTAGCTGAAAAAATTATTGAGTACTATGATATAGGTCCAGATGATATCGTTGGGGGATCATCCCTAGGTGGCATTGTAGCTATAGAAATTGATAAGATCCTTAATAACCCAAAAGTGGTTTTACTGGGAAGTGCGATTGATGTGACGGAAGTCAATAGCTTCTTGTTAAAACTGAGTGTGCTGAGCGATTACGCTCCGATCAAAATCATTCAATTACTGACGGGTAAGTATGATGTGACTCTATTAAAAATGTTTTCTGAGAGTGATCCCCAGTTTATCAAAATGATGTGCCAATTGATTCCAACTTGGAAGGGCTATTTAGGGAATTCTAAAAAACTACTTAGAATTCATGGCGCAAAAGATTTGGTGATTTCTTGCCCAAATGAAGCACATAAGATTTTAGATGGAGGACATCTAATCGCCATGACTCATGCCTCTAATTGTGAAGCTTTATTGTCTTCTTATCTATAGTTGAATAAGTTTTATTCTGCCGGGGGAGTTTCGACTTTAGGGTCGAATAAAGAGGGTGAAGTGGGGTGTACGATATGGCGAGCATCGGCAGCCTGTAATAAGGCTTTAAGTTCTTCGGCTTTTTCTTCTGCGATATTCTTTTCTTCCTTGGGATCTGTACTTAGATCAAATAGTTGAATCGATGCGGGTGTGAGCAAGGATTGCTTTTGGATGAGCTTTAGAGAATCTTTGCGTATGGCACGATAAGCTTGATCTTCCCAGTAGAGTTCATTCTTGGGGAGGAATAAAGGTTTATTCTCCTTTTTGGCGACGGAGAGGATGCTCGTATAAATACTCGTTTGAGTACAGAGATCTTCGTTACTACTTCCGGGGGTTAATATTTTCGGCCAATGAGCTAGGAAGGGGACGATCAAGCCACCTTCATAATAGGTTCCACGCATACCTTTGCGGTCTTGCAGGGAATTAAAGAATGATAAATCTCGTCCGCCAGCATCGGAGGCAGCGTTGAGAGAAGTGAAAATAAAGAGCGTTTCTTCAAAAAGCTTTTCCTTTTTCAGTAAGTCAATTATCTCTCCTAGGTGACGATCAATTTCTTGCAGAAGTGCTAGCTGATTAGCGCGTGGAGCGTAGAGGGGTAAGAAACCTTTTTGACCAGAGTAGGGGATGTCGGGGATTTTTCCAAGAAAACTTTCATAGTCTTCTTTCTGGGCATTAAGTCCTGGCTGTAGGCCACTGTGTGCGTAGTGCATGAAAAATTTATTTTTGTCGAGGACTTTTTGTTTGATAAAATCAATGGTGGCTTCTTGTAGGATTTTTGGTGCGTAGCTTGTACCACGAAATTTTTTGTACGATTGAGGATTATCAATTTCTGTACCGGGAGCAAAAGTGTGGTGCTGAGGGATGTCGGGATTATCGATTTCAATAAGCTCGTTGGCCATCAATAATGATTTTGGGAAACGTTGATCCTGAGTGCTGTCGGGGTTGATCTGACCACTGAAAAATTCAAAGCCCATTTTAGTAGGAGAATAATTCGCGTCGTCGCCGTAGGGCCAAGTACCAATAAAGCTAGTTTGGTAGCCTAGTTTGCGGAGTTCGCTTGTTAAGAGGGGAGTGTTTTCCGCCAAAGCAGTGGAGCTTTCGCCTTTATATCTTAGAGGCAGTTGACCGCTATCTTGGCCAGTGTAAATCGAGAGTGCGGCCGTTGATCTTTGTGACGAACTCGAGTAGAAAGAATTATAGCGGGCCGATTGCTCTTTGAGTTGCTTAAGGTTGGGGAGCAGAAGGCGGTTTTGATCAAGGTCACCGGGGCCAAAATTTTCTACGCTAAATAAAATAATAGCTCGGGGCTCTTGTCCCCGAGCTGATTGGAAAAAACCAAAACAAAAGATTGCGATGAACGCAAAGGTGATTTTTTGCATTGGTTTCTATCCTTTTACTTTAGGCGTTCGAGTGCACGCCAGGCAATATCATTGCGGTAGAAAGCATCTTTCCAGTTGATTTTCTTTGTAGCTTCATAAGCTTTTTCACGAGCCGTGACAATGTCGGCAGCACGAGCAGTTATGCCAAGTACACGACCACCAGTGTTAACGAGCTTGCCATCTTGCATAGAAGTACCAGCGTGGAAAACAATGGCGCCATTTTCTTCGGCAGCTTCAATACCAGTGATTTCGTGCCCTTTTTCATAGGAGGCAGGGTAGCCACCAGAAGCCATAACCACGCAAAGAGCTTGGTCATCAGAGAACTTCATATCAACTTCGGCGAGTTTGCCTTGAGCTGTTTTGAGTAGGGCATCAGCGAGGCTGCTTTCCATGCGGATGAGAACAGATTGTGTCTCGGGGTCACCAAAGCGAACATTGAATTCGAGAACCTTGGGGCCCTCTTCGTCAATCATGAGACCAATAAAAACGATGCCGCGGAAGTCGAGTCCTTCTGCTTGTACACCTTTGAGGAATTTAGTAAGGATCTCGTCCTTGATGTATTGTTCCATGTCAGCATCAACAACTGGAGCGGGAGAGTAAGTGCCCATGCCACCAGTGTTTGGTCCTTTGTCACCTTCGTAAGCGCGTTTGTGATCTTGAGCGGAAGCGACAAATTTAATTGTTTCGCCATCGAGGAAAGCAAAAATTGAAGCTTCTTCACCAATGAGGCATTCTTCGATAACGACACGAGCACCAGCAGAACCAAAAGCGCCATCAAAGCAATCTTTTACAGCGGCTACCGCTTGATCCATGGTGTCGGCAACAGTAACGCCTTTACCAGCAGCAAGGCCATCAGCTTTAATGACAATAGGAGCACCTTGTTTTTCGAGGTAAGTCAAAGCATCGGCTTCATTGTCGAAAGTACCGCTCGCAGCTGTAGGGATCTCGTACTTATCCATAAAGATGTTGGCATAAGTTTTTGAGCCTTCGAGTTGAGCTGCATCTTTATCTGGGCCAAAAACGTCGAGGCCTTTATCGCGGAAAATATTGACGATGCCTTCGCAGAGGGGGACTTCTGGACCCACCATTGTGAGAGCAATATCATTTTCTTTTGCGAAGTCCGCAAGTTCGTGGTGATCTGAGATATTAATGCATTCAATACCTTTCATGCCGGGGTTGCCAGGAGCGCAATAAACTTTGCTGACTTCTGGATCTTGAGTCATTTTCCACGCAATAGCGTGCTCGCGACCACCGCCGCCAATTACTAAAACTTTCATGAATTATCCTTTTTTAACTTTTGGCCCAGCGGGAGTGTCTTCTATGACCCAGCCTTGAGCTTTTAATTGATCGCGTATCTCGTCGGAGCGGCCCCAGTTTTTGTCGGCACGTGCTTGTTGGCGTTCTTCGGCAAGAGCTAAAATCTCTGCGGGAACATCATTGCCAAGATCGAAATTCATGACATCGAGTATGCGGTTGAAATATTTGAGTGTGTTGATTAATGCGTCGTGATTAACCGTTTCGTTGGAGTCGAGTATGCGGTTGCCTTCGCGAATGAAGTCAAACATTTTGCCCAGAGCACCAGAGATATTGAGGTCATCATTGAGTGCGTCGAGGAAATCATCTTGAGCTTTTGCGCAGAGTTCAGATAGTTCTGAACTGAGTTCGCCATCAGTTTTATCCTGGATACGTTCAATGAAGTTCTGCAGGCGACTAATTGCGGCTCTCGCATTACTTAAGCTCTCGGATTTTTCGGCACCAGTTTCGACAAGGAAATTTAGGCTTGCACGGTAGTGCGTACTAATGAGCATGTAGCGGATTTCTTCGCCGCTCCAACCTTTTTCGATAAGCTGTGGAAGGGTGTAGAAATTGCCAAGAGATTTGGACATTTTGGCATTGTTGATACGAAGGTGAGCACAGTGCATCCAGTAATTGACAAATTTACAGCCGTTAGCTGCTTCACTTTGTGCAATTTCATCTTCGTGGTGTGGGAACATGTTATCGACACCACCAGTGTGCATGTCGAAATGATCTCCAAGAGTGGCTTTGGCCATAGCGGAACATTCAATATGCCAGCCAGGACGACCGAGGCCCCAAGGGCTTTCCCATTTTACGTCGCCATCAGCTTCATCCCAAGCTTTCCAAAGGGCAAAGTCTGAGACAGATTCTTTTTCGTATTCATCTGTTTTGACTCGTGTGCCAGACATTTGATTCTCGCGGTCAATTTTTGCTAGGCAGCCATAATGCTCAAATTTGTCGATGGAGTAATAAACACATTTGTCATCAGCTAAGTATGCGTAGCCTTTGTCGACAAGAGTTTGAATCATTTCGATCATGTGAGGAATATGATCAGTCGCAGCTGGGTAGTGTTCAGCGGGCTCAACGTTCAGCTTTTTTAAATCTTCAAAAAATGCTTTTTTATAAATGGCAGTAAAGTCATTGAGGCTCATGCCAGCTTTTTGTGAATCGCGAATCGTTTTGTCATCCACATCAGTGAGGTTCATGACTTGAGTCACTTTGTAGTCGTTGAGCTTGAGGACGCGACGTAGAAGGTCCTCGAAAACATAGGCACGGAAATTGCCAATGTGAGCATAATTATAGACTGTGGGGCCACATGTGTAGAGTCGAGCTTCACCCTCGTTGATGGGGGTAAAAGGCTCGGCTTCACGAGACATGGTGTTAAGGAAAGTAAGTTTTCTCATTATTTCGAAATGACTTATACGGTCATTAAATCCTTTTCTTTGGCAGCACTCATGTCGTTGATAGTGTCAATTTTTTTATTAGTGAGATCTTGGATGTCAGTAATAAGACCTTTTTGATGATCTTCTGAAAGCTCGTTGTCTTTAAGAGCTTTTTTGAGGTAGTCATTACCTTCACGACGAATATTACGAATCTCGATTTTGTGATTTTCGCCTTTGCTCTTGAGGTCTTTAACCATGTCTTTACGACGATCTTCGGTGAGTTCAGGAATAGGGAGGCGGATAAGTTGACCATCGTTCATGGGAGTGATGCCGATATTAGCCATCATAAGGGCTTTCTCGATGTCGGGAAGAATAGTCGCATCATAAGGCTGGATAGCAATTGTACGAGCGTCAGGAGTACTGATACCAGCAGTTTCTTTAAGGCGCATTTTTGTGCCGTAAGCATCGACCATAATGTCTTGCACGAGTGCAGGAGTGGCCTTGCCTGTGCTGTAAGCGTCGAGTTGAGATTGGAAGTGGGCAATGGCCTTGTCCATTTTTGAAGTGATTTCACTAACAACTGTGTCTACTGTAAATGCCATGATATGTACCTTGGATTTAATTAATAATAAAAGCACAGAAATAGACTGCAAAAGTGCTTATTTTCAATAAGAAAATTAAGATAGCGAGTCATAGTTTTTAGGCTGAAGATGAAATCTTCTGAAGAGAATAAAAAAGAAATCTCTAGCACTGAGCTCTTATTGTGCTTTTTTGAAGGTAAAAGAAGCTGGGAAATAGAGCTTTGTCTCTATTAGGCCTTAATGTAGGGCTTGCCAATTGAAATAAATTCATATGTTGCGGAGGACTTGTTTGAAAATAAGTAATTTTAATGACTTGCAGCTCGAAAATGTAGCTCATAAAAGTGATGTAAAACGTCAACGATTTTTGCATAAAGGTGATATGCCGGCATTAACGAATTTTTCTCGGGCATTCTTTGAAGCGGGTCAAGAAGTGGAGGAGCATGTGCATCATGACATGCATGAAGTCTTTTACGTTTTAAGTGGTGAGGCCGAAGTTACGGTTGATGGCGAAGATTATTTGGTGAAAAGTGATGATGTGTTTTGGGTAGAGGCGGGCGAATCTCATCAAATTAAAGCTTTGACCTGCCTACAAATTCTCTATTTTGGTATAGAAGAAGGGGAGTGAATTAAGTTCAGAAAAATGCGGAGTTATATTTTATGTTATAAAAAATGTTAAAATTTGACTGCTGTATTTTTAAAATTCCATAAATAGGGCATATTCTAGGACTTATCGCTCTTGTAAAGGGCATTATTCTTGTCAGAATAACTAGGTAGATTTACTAAGATTTAAATGAAAAACGAATAGGAAAATAAATATGAGTGTTTTAGACAGTTTAAAATCAAAAACAACAGTAGTTGCCGATACAGGTGATTTTGAAGCAATGAAAACTTATTTGCCGACTGATGCAACAACTAACCCTTCTCTAATTTATGCGGCATCACAAATGCCACAGTATGCTTCTTTAGTAGATGATGCAATTGCTTATGGTAAGTCCAAAGGAAGTGATAAAGAAGCTCAGCTCGATTTGGCAATGGACAAACTTTCAGTCAATTTTGGTCTCGAAATTTTAAAAATTGTTCCACGTTTTGTTTCGACTGAAGTTGATGCTCGTTTGTCCTACGACATGCAGGGAACAGTTGATAAAGCGCGCGAACTCATTGCTCTATATGAAGAAGCGGGTATTTCAAAAGATCGCATTTTAATTAAGATTGCAACTACTTGGGAAGGTGTAAAAGCCGCTGAGATCCTCCGTAAAGAGGGCGTTCGTTGTAACATGACTTTACTCTTCAGTTTTGCTCAAGCTGTTGCTTGTGCTGAAGCAGGTGTTTACCTTATTTCTCCTTTTGTTGGTCGTATTCGTGACTGGTACATGAAAGATACTGGTTTGGAGTATGGTCCTGAAGAAGATCCAGGTGTGATCTCAGTTCGTCGCATTTATAATTACTACAAGAAGTTTGGCTATGAAACAGTTGTGATGGGAGCTTCTTTCCGTACGGCTGATGAAGTAATGGCTCTAGCAGGATGTGACTTATTGACAATTGCGCCGAAGCTTCTCAAGGAACTCGAAGAACGCAATGAAGATCTGCCTACTCACCTTTCGGAAGAAACGGCGGCATCAAAATGTACAGATGAGAAAATTGAGCTCAATGAGCAAAGTTTCCGTTGGTTACACAATTCTGACCCAATGGCAGTAGAAAAATTGGCTCAGGGTATTCGCGGTTTTGCAGCAGACTTAGATAAATTAGAAGCTTACATTGCTGAAAAGCTTTAGTACTTAATCTAATTTACAAAAAGCCCACTCACTAATAATGAGTGGGCTTTTTTGTCTTTAATAAGGACTTGTGAAGTCATTATTTAGTCTAGTATCTAGCAAAAGATGCTTGGTTTTGTTCGATTAGAGAGTCGTGGCCGTTTATGGAGGATCATCATAAATTTTGTTTATTTGGATAATGGCTCTAAGTTTAATAAATGACAAAATGAGAGCGTTTATGTTTTTTCAAAAAATAATTTCACTAGCCACTTGTCTACTTGCCTTGTCTAGTTTTGCTTTGGAGCCTTTTCGCGGTGAGCGTTTATGGGGCTTTAAGGATGATGAGGGTAAGGTAGTTGTGAAAGAGCAATTTTTGGAATGGCGTTCTTTTGTTAAAAAATTAGCCCCCGTTAGGACTGAGGCTGGTTGGGGTTTTATTGACGATAAGGGAGTCATAATAGTTGAGCCACAAGCTCTAGAAGAGCCACGATCATTAGGTAGTCGTACCTACTTCAAAAGTAAGACAGGTGTGGGAATGGTGAACAATGTGGAAGGGAGTTTGGTTTTTCCAGCTATTTATGGGAGTATTAAAAAGTTTGGCGATAAACTATTTTTGTTGAAGAAGGGGGATCTATGGTATGCATCTGACGCCAAAGGTAATTTTATCCTCAGTTCAGGTTTCAGCTTGGTACATGAGTTGAATAAGCAGTTTGTCGCATTTAAAACTGATAAGGGCTGGGGCTTGATAGATCATAGTCCAGCAATCGTAGTTCAGGCGTTCGCCGAAAAAATTGACTCTCCAAAAGGTGAGATGATGCGCTTTAAACAAAATGGCTTGTTTGGCTTTATGGATTTGAGTGGTCAAGTAGCTGTTGCAGCTGAGTATGAAGATGCTACTGAGTTTACAAACTCTGGGGTCGCCTTTGTGAAAAATGGTCAAAACTGGGATAAGATAGATCGTAGGGGCAATGTTTTAAATAGTTCTAAAGCTGGAGCAAAAGAAGATCCCGCCGACTTAGTGGCTCGTTTGTTTAAACGTGAAAATAAAGATACAAAGGTGGATATTTATAATAGTAATAATAATCGTTATAATTACGGTTATCCGTATCCCTATGTCTATCGTCGGGCTTATCACCGTCCAGTTCCTTACAAATCCCCAAGGTATAATAAATATCCTAAAACGAGTTTTGGCTTAGGGACGCATTTATATTTTAGAGATGGTAAAATCCGCGTGGGCGGAGGTCCAAGTATCGGAGTGGGCTGGAGGCTGTAGAGAGCTTCAAATCTCTAAAACTTTGACTAAGCCGACTCATTTATCACAAGAAATCATGTAAGTCTTTTCGAGCTCTAATGGCTCTTTGCTTCTTATGAGTTATTTTTGAAATAATTTTTATTAGGAGAATGCATGAGATTTTTTACTTTATTAATACTATGTCTAAGCTTTTTTGTGAAAGCTGAGCACGCCTCAGATCGAGTTTTAGATTCTGTTGTGACGATGATTGATGCCAAGGCGCAACGAAATCAAATTGATCGCTTTTTTATGGAGCCTAGTGCCGACTTAGATTTGGCCAAGTTCGCCCAAGTTCTCAAACGTATTCAGCAGCATGCTATTGAAGCTACGGTGGAAGGACCAGTTATTTATTATCCTATTAATGAAACGGCAATCTACATGCTAGAGGCCAAGGATGGTTGGAAGTTTGCTCCTTCCGCAAGTCGTCAATTTGATGATATATACAAAGCGGCCTTTAAGTTTTCTACTCCTGAGAAAACGGTTGATTACTATGTGAAAAGTATTTTGGAAAAAGATTATAGTGAGGCACTGCAGTGTATTATCCGTGGCAAGGAAAATTTTCAGTATAAGGATGGCAATTTACCTGAGCAATCGATTTTTGCCTTAGAGAATTTTGCGGTGTTTATGCAGGCTAACCCTTTGAGTACGATGGAGGCATCATCATATGATGTCGATGTATTGCGAACCTATAATTCATCTCTGGGCGAAATTAATTTCGTTTTAGATCGCGGTGATTGGCTCATCACTTCATCCACATCAAAAAATTTGATTCGCGATCATTTTGGTCAAAAGAATGTCAATGATTTAGCTGAAGTACTTCCAGATGAATTGAGTGGAATTATTTTGATGCTCAGAAAAATGCAGTGGCTCTATATTGTCGTTGTGCTATTTTTTGGTTTTGCACTCCAATGGATTTTGACGAAGATTTTACGTCAAACAATTATCAAAAAATATGAACGTCACGGTAGGCTAGTCGCCAGTAAGAAGAGTAATAAGGCTCTTGGTCTATTTTCGATGTCGATGTCCTTTTATTTATTGATTCCCTATGTGGCCGAACCTTCTGATGTCTTGCTCAAGAGTCGCAAAGTCGCTTTTATTCTGGCTTTAATTGCGGGCATCATGGTGATTTCCAAGATCCTCGATTTATTGATGAATGTCTTTTACGACAAAGCTAAAGGAACAGAAACCAAGGTTGATGACGTTCTCATTCCCATGGTGCATAAAGTCTTCCGCTTTATTCTTTATTTTGTCGGTTTCTCTTTTGTGGCAAGCAATATGGGAGTCAATGTCACGAGTATAATAGCCGGTTTAGGTATTGGTGGTGTCGCCCTTGCGCTTGCCGCAAAAGATACAGTCGAGAATGTTTTCGGTTCAATTACTTTGCTTTTTGACCGTCCCTTTGAAGTGGGGGATTGGGTGGTGATTAATAATGTGGAAGGTACGGTGGAGTCCATTGGTTTGCGTTCGACACGAGTTCGCACCTTTTATTGCTCCTTAGTCAATGTGCCTAATGCCAATTTGATTCGTGCCAATGTCGATAACTTTGGACGTCGCTCATATCGTCGAATAAAAACCACTTTGAGTATTACTTACGATACGCCTCCAGAGAAGATTGAGGCGTTTTGTGAGGGGATTCGCGAGGTTATTCGTCAGCACCCGGCAACAAGGAAAGATTACTATCACGTCTACCTAAATCAATTTAATTCTTCCTCGTTAGATATCTTGCTTTATTGCTTTTTAGATGTGAGTGATTGGGCGATCGAATTGCGTGAACGTCAGCGCTTGTTTTTGGATATCATTCGCTTAGCCAATCGTTTAGGAGTTTCTTTTGCATTCCCAACTCAGAGTTTACATATGGTCAAGCCAGAAGATTTATATGAGCCGGAATTGGCAACTAAAGTGGAAAATATTGAAAATTCATATATAGGTGCAAGGCAAAAAGCTAATGAAGTGATACAAGAGAGTGGTAGTTCGCGTCCCCACCCAAGAGCGATTAATTATGCATCCGGGAATGATTACGTACTCTCTGACAAAGGTTAAATATGAAAAAAATTGATAAATCCTCGCATTTAGAATCAGTAAGATATGAGATTCGTGGGCGCGTAGCGAAGGCATCTGAACGCCTTCGTTTAGATGGTGTTAATGTCCTTGAGCTCAATATTGGTAACCCAGGA
This sequence comes from Lentisphaera marina, assembly GCF_028745505.1. GTDB lineage: Bacteria > Verrucomicrobiota > Lentisphaeria > Lentisphaerales > Lentisphaeraceae > Lentisphaera > Lentisphaera marina. The sequence goes on from NZ_JAQZZL010000002.1 coordinate 491,616, forward strand.
GTTTTTGGCTTCAAGGTTCCCGATACTATGAATATGGCCTTGATTCGCAATCTAGAAAAATCGGCCGCCTATTGTGCGTCGAAGGGGATTTATTCAGCACGTGAAGCGATAGTGGTAGATACGCAAAACCAGGGTGTTAAGGGGCTCGATATTGATCGCGTTTATCTTGGCAATGGTGTGAGCGAACTCATTCTCATGGCGATGGAAGGTTTACTTAATTTAGATGATGAAGTCTTGCTGCCTTCGCCCGATTATCCCTTGTGGAGTGCGGCCGTGAAGATCTCTGGAGGCCAAGCAGTTTATTACCCATGTGATTCTAGCAATGATTGGATGCCTGACTTAGAGGCGATGGAAGCAAGTATTACAGAGAAAACTCGTGGGATAGTGGTGATCAATCCAAATAACCCAACAGGCGCGGTTTACTCTCGTGAAATCCTTGAAGGAATCGTTGATATTGCACGAAGACATAATTTAATCATTTTCTCTGATGAAATTTATTCGAAAGTTCTATATGATGACAAAGAATTTATTCCCATGGCGACTTTGGCAGAGGATATTTTGATTGTCAGTTTTAATGGTCTTTCAAAATCTTACCGAGCTTGTGGTTTTCGCTGCGGTTGGATGTATCTCACTGGTGCGGTTGATGCGGCTGAGTCATACATTGAGGGATTAGATTTACTCGCTTCAATGCGCTTGTGTTCGAATGTGCCTGCTCAGTGGGCAGTGCAGACTGCTTTGGGTGGTTACCAATCCATTTTTGATTTGTGTTCAGGTGAAGGACGACTGAAGAGACAGCGTGACTTGTGTTATAGACGACTCAATGCCATAGAAGGTGTGTCAGTAGTTAATGCTGGCGGCGCTCTGTATCTCTTTGCTGAACTTGACTTAGATATGTACAAATTTGATAATGATGAAGACTTTGTTTTACGCTTCTTGGAAGAAGAACACGTTTTGTTTGTCCATGGTTCGGGTTTTAACTATGAACGTTCGGCGGCTTTCCGAGTTGTGTTCCTTCCCTATGAAGAGGATTTGCAGCGCGCTTTCGATCGCTTAGAAAAATTCTTAGCTCGCCACCGTCGCAAGTAAATGTTTGAACTTACTTCTTTGGCCAGTGGCTCAAAAGGCAATTGTACCCTAATTGAAAACGATAGCTCGGCTTACATCATTGATTGTGGCTTGAGTTTTAAAAAGCTTTGTGAAAAAATGCAGGCTTTGGGTAAAGATCTCGCTAAACTCAAAGGGATTTTTGTAACTCATGAGCATGCTGATCACGCTTCAGGTGTACGAATCTGTGCAGATAAATTAGATATTGCGGTTTACGCAAATCATGATACGGCTTTGATGCTTAAGCAAAAAAATCGCATGGGCAAAAAATGCGTCATTTTTGAAAACGGTCAAGAGATCTTTTTAGATGGAATGTGTTTTCAGCCCTTCTCGGTTCCTCATGATGCGGTGAATACAGTGGCGTATAAAGTTGAATGCGAAGGTCGCAAGATTTCTGTTTTAACTGATTTGGGAAGCGTTACAGAGTTGGTGATCAATCAAGTTCAAGGCAGCGAAGTCTTGGTGCTTGAATGTAATTATGATCAAGAGATGTTGATGAATTGTGGCCGTCCTTGGCGTACAATTCAACGAATCATGAGTCGCCATGGCCATTTGAGTAATGAGCAAGCAATGGAGCTTTTAGAGCGTTTAATGCATCCAGGATTGAAAGACTTGTATATTGGTCATATATCAGAGGACACGAATGACTATAGCTTGGTCTACGACATTGTTTCAAAGACTTTAGATAAATTAGATCGCAATGATATAAAACCTCAGATCCTGATGCGTCACGGTTTGATGGAGGCCTAAAAAAGCCGCTTGTTAAAAAGCGGCTTAATGAGTTGGTGTCATTGAGGGACTAGGTTAAAAGCTTATCGAGCTCGCAAATAACATCTTTACATGAGAAGGGTTTTCGCACTGTCGCGTCTGCCCCAAATACCTTGGCAGTCTCTAAGTTATCAAAGCCAGAAGAGTAAATTTTTCCCGTGATAGCAATGATCTTTACCTCTGGGAAGAGTTGGCGCATTTTGGTAATGGTTTCTAGACCTTCCATGTTGGGCATGACAATATCCGTAATTATACCGTCCGGTACAAATCCATCTACTAAATTTACAGCTTCTAAGCCATCATCAGCAGTTCTCACAGTGTAACCTTCTTTGTTGAGACAGTCTTTTAGGATTTCTAGAACGACTGGATTATCATCGATCACTAAAATATTTTTATTTGACACTTCCATACAGTAAATCTCTTGCTAAATGTTTACTTTAAAATAAAGACCCTTTCATTGCTATACAATCAAAAAACTTCCTGTGAGGAGGAAAAGCAAGTAAAAAAGACTAAATTTTAATCAACAAGTGATTAAAACAAAAAAATAGCTAAAGAGATCACTCTCTTTAGCTAAGACTGTATTTTGAATTTGAAGTCTACTTTTGAACTAGACCTTCTCGTACATTAAAGTAGTTGGGGAAAGTTTTCTTACAGCATAAAGGATCGAGAATAGTGATCTCTGTACCGAGGCTGAGTATGGCGAAAGCCATGGCCATGCGGTGATCATCGTAAGTCTCGATTTCGCAATTTAAGATTTTCTCTGGAGGATTGATCACTAAGTAATCAGGACCTTCTTCAACAGTGGCACCTGCGCGTTTAAGCTCTGTAGCTACGGCAGTGATGCGCTCAGTTTCTTTAACCTGCCAGTTGGCAATGTTGCGAATAGTTGTAGTGCCTTCTGCGAACATCGCAACAACGGCTAAAGTCATACCCGTGTCAGTCATCGTGTTCATGTCAATATCGATGCCTTTGAGCTTGCCAGTGGAGCTCACTTCGATGAAGTTGTCGCCATAGGTAACGTCAGCACCCATTTGGCCCATGACGCCTGCAAAGCCAGATTCGCCTTGGATACTATCTTTACCGCAACCATAGACGCGGACAGAGCCGTTGATGGCTGCTGCACCTAAAAAGTATGAAGCGGAACCCGCATCACCTTCAACGATGAATTTGCTGGGGTTGATGTACTTCTGTGGAGCTGGCACAGTGAATGTTTGGTAGTTGTCGTTAGTCACTTCAACGCCAAACTTATTCATGAGACCAATAGTCATGTCGACATAAGGCTTGGAAGTGAGGTCGCCATCGATGTTGATCGTGACATCATTTTCTGCTAGAGGGGAAGCGAGAAGAAGTGCCGTGATGTATTGACTAGAAACTGAACCATTAACGCTTGTGAGTCCACCTTTGATACCGTTGGCCTTGATGTTGAGGGGAGGGCATTTGGTGTTGAACTCGTAGGAAATATCGATGTCTAATTTTTGCAGGGCTTCAACGAGGTCGCTAATAGGACGTTCGCGCATACGTGCGTTACCATCAATGACGTAATTGCCTTTACTCGCACAAATAGCTGCGGTCATACTGCGTACTGCAGTGCCAGCGTTCTCTAGATATAAGTTAAAATCGCCGTCGGGTAGTGAGCCGGCACAGCCTTGGAGTTCTACGGTGAGTTCCTCTAAGTCGCGGCTGCAAGGGATATTAAGCGTCTGTAAAGCTTCGAACATGCGATCCACATCATTACTGGAAAGGATGTTCTCTAAAGTGATTTTGCCTTCGCCAAGGGCGGCGAGGAGTAGGCTACGGTTGGAAATGCTCTTTGAGCCGGGAAGTTTAACGGTGCCCTGAATAGAGCTGATTTTCGGAAGGGTGATTTTTTCCAAGGTTCGATTCTCCTAATGGGTAAAGAAAAAAAGGCGGGAAAAATCCCGCCTTTTTTAAAACTTAATTATAGCTTACTTAGCTATAGCAGCTTTAGCTTGTTCAACTAGTGCATTAAAAGCAGCACGGTCGTTAACAGCCATGTCAGCGAGGACTTTTCTGTTAAGCTCGATGTTGAGCTTTTTAAGACCATCGATGAAGCTTGAGTAGTTGCTGTCCTGTTGACGGCAAGCAGCGTTGATACGAGTAGTCCAAAGTTGACGGTACTGACGTTTCTTTTGCTTACGGCCTACATAGGCGTGTTGATTTGCTTTGTCGACGGCGTCCATTGCGTTTCTGATACGCTTAGATGCGCAGCCGTAAAAACCTTTTGCAGCCTTAAGGATGCGTTTTCTTCTAGCTCTTGAAGCTGGGGAATTAGTTGCTCTCATTGATAAATCTCCTTAATTATTTGAGGCCGTAGGGAAGGGCAGCTTTAACAGCATTGAGTTCACAGTCTTTAAGAACTGTAGAAGTACCGAGTCTAGCCTTTCTCTTTGGAGATTTTTTAGTGAGGATGTGGCGCTTACCAGCGCGACAACGAATGTATTTGCCAGTAGAAGTCTGCTTGAGACGTTTGGCCACGCATTTGCGAGTCTTTTGTTTGGGCATCGTTTTCTCCTTGATATTAGAGTTGTACGTAAAATGGCTGATACGGCAGATGCCAGCCGTATGCAGACCGAAAAATTGAGCGGTAAAATAGTGTGGAATTATTTATCCACAAGCAATTATTTTTAAATAATTAAGCTTTTTTTGTACCTGGGGATAATTGCATGGACATATTACGTCCCATGAGCTTTGGTTTAGCCTCAATACTCACTGTTTCACCAAGAGTTTCGATGATTCTTTCCATGAGTGCATCACCGAGTTCTGGGTGAGCCATTTCACGGGCGCGAAACTGTAGAGTGATCTTGAGTTTATAGCCTTTAGCGATGAATTCGCTAGCGTGCTTAAGTTTAGTCTGGAAATCGTGGTCGTGAATATTGACGTGAAATTTAAGTTCTTTAACCTGATTGTTATTCATTTGCTTTTTACGAGCATCTTTCTGTTGCTTCTTTTTTTCGTAAATGAATTTACCATAGTCCATAATACGGACAACAGGTGGTTTAGCATCAGGGGCTAATTCAACAAGGTCAAGACCTTCTGAATTTGCATTAGTGACTGCTACAGAAAAAGGAACAATAGCAATTTCTTGGCCTTTGCTATCGAGTAGGCGAACTTCTTTGCCAGATAATGAGTCAGAGCCCGGCGAGTTAATTAAACGCAATTAGATATATCTCCAGTTTTTTAAAAATGTGTTTTCTAAAGTTACTCAAGACAAAAACTTGTCAAAGTTATTGGAGCTCAATCACCTTAAAAAAGTAAGTTATTTTGATTTAGAGGCTTTTTTACCCTTGTTCCATTGGAAAAATGGCAATAAACCGATGAGGCTAAGGCCGGTAAAGATAATGACGGCAAGCATGACGTAGAAAGCAGCTTGGCTAGTGAAGCCATAACTATGCAAGCCAATCGAGAGTTGGTTAACACCAAACCACGACCATGTCGTGACCGAACCACCAAAAATTGAGAGAAGGGCGATACCGCGCGATCTAGCAATGCCAGCCATTTTAGCGTGTAAGATAATGGCGCACCAAATAACGATGAGTAAAGCGCCATTTTCTTTCGGGTCCCAGCCCCAGAAGCGACCCCATGAGTCATCGGCCCAAAGTCCACCAAGAATCGTTCCGATGAAGCTAAAGAAGATGGCAAAAGCAATCGTTCCGTAAATAGTCGAGTTGAGGATTTTGAAGAGTTCTTTATTATCTTTCTCAGCTTTAAAGAGTGAGTACACGAGTGAGAGGATCCCCGCCATAGCCGCAATATAAGTGGCGGCATAGCCCATGTTGATAGTGATAACGTGGGTCATGAGGAAGAATTTAGTATCGAGAACGGCTTGCATCATTTGCATAGTATCACCGTCGAGGGAGAGTTTGTCAGCAATGTTCAAGGTGATAAAACCACAAACGGCCGCAATGATGTTACCAATACCTCGTTTGAAGAGAGCTTCAATGATGAGCGCGGAGACGACAATCATCCAGCCAATGAAAATGGCAGTTGAGTAGAGGTTGGTAATCGGCGGATAGTCAGAGATGTAAACGCGGGCAACAAGTCCCCAAGTGTGTAGGACTGCAAGTACAGTTAAGAAATGGAGGTTGCAGCGGTTGATCCAAGGTTTGCGGAAGAGCCAAGAGAAGGCACAAAGGATGAAAGCAAGCCCATACCAATGGTAGAGACCAAAGGGATTGATTTTGTTGAAAGTGATTTCAAAGTTGGTTTTGCTTTCAGCCGTTTCCCAAACTTGTAATTCCCCTTCGAGGCGGTGCTCTTGCGAACTGAGTTCAGTAAGCTTGGTGCTCTTTTCGTTTTTGCCCAAGTCTTTATTGGCTTCTGTGGCAATGAATTCTTTCTTGCTTTCTTCGAGTTCTGCCTTAATGGCAGTGAGACGAGTTTGGCGAATTTCTTTATTGATAGTCAAGAACTTATCAATTGCTTCATTAAATTCTTTATATTTGTCGTCGTAAAAATAGTAAAGAGCAACGGCCAATTGTTCCGTGTTGTCTTTTAGGCCTTGGCCTAGAGACAAGCTAGAAGAAATAGAGTGAGCTAAAGTATCCCAGTCGTTCTTTTCGCTATTCTTAATGACGAGTGGCGGATTGAATTTTAGGATGTTTTTATTCATTGCATGGTACTGTGCGATACCTTGTGCGTTGTTCGCAAAACTCGTAGAGAAGGCGTTAGACATGAGGTGGAAGGTTTGAATACGGCGTTCAAAATCAACGAGAGCCGTTTGGTAGGAGTCGCGTTCGCCAGCTTTTAAGTTGCGAAGTTTCTCCATGTCGCCTTGGAGATCTTTGATTTTGTCGGCAAATTCCACAAGTGCATAGCGGAAGCGATGACGATTTTGATCGAGGCCGAGCTTTTCAATGAGCTGAGGGTGAGTAATGCGGAAAACGCGGTGTTCGTAAGCAGCGGGTTTTGCCGAAATAACTTCAAAGAAGAATTGTGCAGGAGGGCGCTTTTCAAAGACTTTGTCTTTTTCCTCGACTTCTTTGTCGCCGTCTTTTACTTCTACTTTGAAAGTTGCGCTCTCACTTAAAAAGACCAAGAAGTTCTGGGCAACAGTGTGGAGTGGTTTAGTTCGGCCTTTGTAGACCATTGGAATCGTGGCAGCTTTCTCTAGGTTGAATTCTTTGCTCTCATCAACTTCTTTTGTTTTTGTGCTGCGAGATAAAGCCATGAATAAACCTAGGATCAAGAGACCTGAGATGGCAAATTGCCAGGCTTTGAAACCAGTTGGTGCAGATTCACGATTGAAAAAGTTTTTCATGAACTTCACGAGGATGAGCAAGAAGTGAATCATCATGCCCCATGCCGCCATGGTGCAAGAGATGTAGGGGAGCATCCAGCCGCTGTTGCGAACAACTTGAAGGACCGTGGTAGATTCGTCTTGACTAAAACTCTGTTGATAGAAAGTTTTGCCATCGAAACGAAGGGGGTTGTTCATCCAGATTTTAACTTCGCGGTCAATGTTGTTTTCAGGATCTTCAAGGCGGATTAAGCTGGAGTAGTTACGCGGCGTATTAGTTCCCATGTAGCGATCGAAACTAAAATCAATGAGGCTGATTTTCGCAGTGTTCTCACTATTACCTTTCAAGTAAGAGCGTTTGTTTCGAAGCATGAGGCGGTATTTTTTGCCATTGACTTCCATTTCTTCAAAACGATTCGGAAGATTGCGGCTAGTGAAGTTGGCGTAAAAATAAAGTGAGAAAGCGCGTGTGCCTAAATCTTTACCATCACGTGAAGTGAATTTAAAGAGGCCGGCGGGTACGTCTTTTGAGCTTCCTAGGCCATCGCTAACTTCACTTTCGTAGATGTGATGAGTCAGGCCGTTACCAGCTGTGGCACCTTCTGTTGGTGCAGGTTGGGTACTCATTTCTGAGTTTTTAAAGAATTTGATAGTCTCAATAGTGAAAGGTAATGATTCGTGATCAATGACATCGCCTGCAGAATTGAACATTGACATGGGGATAGCAGTGGTCTGATTATCGTCGCCTTCAAGCTTTTCGATGACGGCGAGTTCGTAGTGAATGTTATTGTCGAGGTAAGAAGTGCTTTGGCCCTCTGGGATGACCATAGTAGATTCTACAGCATCAATCTTAGTGACTAGCTCTGCAATGAGTAGGAGGAATACTGAAAAGTGGATCAGGACAACAGCAGCTTTTTTCTGACCATAAAGAAACCAACAGGCCACATACATGAAGATGGAGGGAATAAGGCCTTGTGCTAAGCGATAGACGACTCGCATATAGGCGGCACCAACAGTTGAGGAAACTTCTTCGTGGAAATAACCTTTAACAATGGCGAGAGTGAAGAGCAATGAAATGACCGTAAAAACGGCGCCAATAGCGAGGTGCTTTTTATTCTTCACAAGTTTAAAGCGTACTAGGTAAGCTGAACTCAAGTTGATAAATAAGCCGGCCCCAATAAGGAAGCCACCAGGCATGTAGATGTAAGCTTTACTGAGGAAGCCGATATCCCAAGCACGAGGAAAAAAGAGTTTGAGTTCAATTTTGGTGATGTAGGAACGGAAGATTTCGTCTACGACGGTCCAGATTCCAGCGTCCATTTGAGCGAGCGTTCCCGCGAGTACGAGGAACATGGAGAGGGAAAAGAGCGTTATAGTGAATTTTAGTGACGCTAGAGTCTTAAAAAGTTTTTCCATTATTTGAACCTCGCACTAGTAATTAGATTTTTAAATTCAATTAGAGCTTGCTCAGCTTCTGCGGCAGGCCCTTGGAGCTTGAAAAAGATTTTGCTCGTACCTTGAAAGGAAGCGGAGATGAGGATGTCTTTGTCATTGCTGATTTTAATTAAGTCGAGTTCTTTGTCGTCAGCACTCTTGATTTTTTCTATATAATCAGAAGGGTTTTTACCTTTAAGTCCCATTTGATCAAACCACATGTTATAAACTTGTTTCATGGGCATGGGACCTTGCATTTGAGTTATGCTCAGCTCGTATGAGCTATCGGCAATTTTTAATTGGTACTTACCCAGAGACATGGCATTTTGTTTGTCAGTTTGTGTCCATTTATCATTGGGCTTTAGATCTAAACTCTCCAGTTTTTTATCGCCATGTGGATTTGCAGGTTTTTCTTCTGTTGTGCTTGGAGCTTCTGTAGGGGCGGGTTTTGCGTCATTAATTAATTTGACGATGTGGATGCTATTGCCGTGAATATTGAAACTCTTGATTTCATTTTCTTGCTTAGTCGCTGAGCTTAAACCGATTTGACCTTTCCAGCGATTGACATTGGCTTCAATATTTTGTTTAGGTCCAAGTTTAATAAGGCTGATGTCAACTTCTCCAGTTTTATAGGAAGCAATGCGCATACTGGAAGAAGAGGGGACTTCTTTCCAGTCACTTGGGACGGGATATTGAAGTTTGCCAGATTCATCAAAGCTATGGGAGCTAATAACTGAAATTATGTTGTTGGCTTGGTCGCGGATTTCTTGATCTGGTCCGATGAGTTTTAGGAACCAAGTCGCATCGGGTCTTTCGATGATAGCCGCCATGATTGCATTGGCATTGGCAGAAACGCTAGGCATAGCGCCTGATGCAAATGGTGCGCTAGCGTGTGGATTTGTGGATGGAGCCGCTTTCTTACTAGCAGTAAGGTCTTTACGGTCTTCATTGAAAAGAGTGACTTTGTACCAATTGTCTTTTATTTCACTAAGTTCTTCCTCAGTAGGGTCACCACTTAAACCAATTTGTTTTTTCCAGCGAACGACATTGGCCTTAAGGTTTTGACCAGCGGGAAGTTTGGAGAAAGAGATGTCGACTCCGCCTGGAGCATCGAAACTCGCAACACGCATGGAAGAGGCTTGCTTCTTTGTCCAATCCTTTGGGATATCGTAGTGGAGGTGATCACCATGAGAAAGATCTAAAGTCTTGGCAACCAAGTCAAGATTATCAACTTGAGCTTTCACAGATTTGTATGGGCCGATGACTTTAACAAACCAAGTGTACTCTTGAGTATTTGCGATGATCGCAATTAATCCACCATTTTCGTCCTTTGCTTGATTCATCATAAAGGGAGCTCGTGGCGCAGGTTTAGCACTGGCTCCAGGAGTCTCGAGGCTGTGTTCCTTTTCTTTGTAGACGGTAATTTGATCTTTTGAAGTGAAAAGTTTTGGAGATATTACGATAAGTAAAACAATGATTGCAGAAAGTGTGTAAATTAAGTTTTTCATAAAAATTCAGGTATTTTAAATTAATTCAATGCCCCTATAGTACTCGAATCACCCCTAAATCCAAAAGAGATTGAAAACTTATGTTTAAAAAAAAGGACGAAAAGTCTGGTGTGGATATGTCTGACGTCATAAATCACAAAAAAAGTCTTCTCCCTGAGCATCGAGAGAGACCATGGGTGGTTCAGTGGGTTTATTTCACAGTGTTCTTTCTTTTTTTGCTGATGATCTATACAGTTGTGAACTTTTATAACTGATACTCAGTTTATCTTGAATACGACGAGTAACAAAGTTGTTCTTCGTGCTCTAGTTTATTATCGATGATTCAGCTCGATTGCTTTGAGTCCCGAAGTGTTCTATATTCTTTGTACACTGGAAAGGAGAAAGTTATGGCTCATAATCGTATTAAGGAAAGTTGTTCGGATCAGGCAGTTTATTATCTTGTGACTAATCGCATTGCTGGTGGTCGCATGTTATTTCGGGATCAGGAAAAGTATAAGCTCAAGGAGCTACTTTTTGCGGGCTCTGCAAAGCTCAGTTATCAGGTAATTGATTATGTCTTTATGGATAATCATTTTCATCTTTTGATTAAGATTCCACCCAATTCTGAGATGGATGATTTAGAATTATTACAGCGTTATCGGCTTTATAAGCATAACGAAGAAATCGAGTTTATGAATTCTGCTCAGAGGGATGATTTCAGGGAGAAAATTCACGATATTTCTTTTGTGATTGGAAATTTTGAGCAAAGATTTGTTCAATGGTTTAACCGAGAGCATTCATCTTGGGGACGTTTATTTGGTCAAAGGTTTGACTCGGAAATGATTGAGGTTTCGGCTCAGTCAGATTCACTGCTTCGGGTCATGGCTTATATCTCTTTGAATCCAGTTCGTGCTGGAATTGTCAGAGATCCCCAAAATTTCTTTTTCTGTGGTTATGCTGATCGTCTCGCTGGTGGTTCAGTTGGGAATTCAGATCACGGCTTCTTTGATCTCTTTTGTCGTAACATCGAGGCGGAAGACGCTAGAGACAAACAAAGGCATTTTAGGGAGGTTTTTAGAGCTTATATGCTTGGCTTACGTCGTTATAAGAATGCTGATTCGCAAACTTTAGCCGAATTCTTCAGGGAAGTGAATTTATCTGAGGAGTTGGCCTGGGACGATCTCTTTATTCACAAGTGTCGATTCTTCACTAAATGTCTCGTCATTGGCTCTGAGGCCTTCGTTAGGGAGAAACTCTCCAAGTTCTCAGCTAAGATGAAATGGAAGAGAATTCATGAGCCTTATACTGAATCTGAGTGGAATGATATTTATTCCCTCAAGCCTCGAAGGAAATCGGGCTGAATTTAGCCCTCAAATTACCCCCAATACATTCGACTTAATCAGGACGACTTTTAAACCGTCTTGATTGAGTCGTTTTTCTTTTAGCTGCATTTGTACGACTTCGGTTAAGAACTCAGTCTGATTTTTTGATCCATCAGCGACTAAAAGAAAAAATCGGAAATTTGCATCAGATTTGACCCCCTAAACACAGAAAAAGAACCCCCATTTGAGACTCTTTTCGATCAGCCCTTTTCTAAGGCCTGTCCTTTGATTTTCTTTCTAAGGCCTGTCCTTTGATTTTCTTCTAAGGCCTGTCCTTTGATTTTCGTAATCCCTGTAGTGAGTGTGGTAAAGACCTGTGAATGGGTCTTTGTACATGCCGGTCCAGCCGAAGTGCCATGTTTTTTAAATTTACCTAGGTGGAGGAGGGGGCGAAGATCATACGGAGGTTGGAAGGGTAGATATATGGACGCTTTATGCCCTCCGTGTGGTGAGTTTAAGATAGAGTCTTTAGCGATCAAGGCAAATGATTGTCTTTGTGTTTTGATGGAGGGATTAAGGTGCGTGTATTTTAATTTTTTTATGACGAGTTTGATATAAATAAGACAATTATTCCCGTATTTATAATGGGTGCTTGAAAAGTGCTCTGACTTGAGCTTATTTTAAATACGGGTAAAAAAAACGTATTTGTATTGACAGTGCAAATTTTAGTGATAGATATGCGGGCATAAATATAAATGGATTTTCTATGTTTAAATTGAACAAAAAAGTGGAATATGCAATTATTGCTCTTCAGCACATGCAAAATGTGAATGAAGGCGAGATGAGTACCGTGAAAGAAATATGCGAACTGTATGGTGCGCCCTTTGACGTGACTTCACGAGCTATGCAAAAAATGGCTTCTGCAGGAATTTTAAAGTCGATTAAAGGAGCTCATGGTGGCTACTTAATTCAAGAAGACCTAAGTGAACTCAAACTCTTAGACTTAATTGAATCGATTTCGGGAGATATTTCTTTGGCAAATTGCGTCATTGATGCATGTAAATGCGATATGATCTCTTCCTGTAACATAGTGGATCCCATTACTAGGCTCAATGAGCTATTAAGAAAATTTTTCGCTGACATGACGGTCTTGGAACTTCTACAAGGTCGTGAAACTCAGCCCCAAATCAAGGAATTATGTCATGAGTGAAAATGAAGTTTTTACGAGTGCTTTGAGTCAAGAAAAATTCGGTTTTGTTACTGATATTGAAGTTGATTCAATACCCAAAGGCTTAAATGAAGACGTGGTTAGGATCATTTCTGCAAGAAAAGAAGAACCAGAATGGATGCTTGATTTTCGCTTGAAAGCCTTTGCTCGTTGGAAAAAAATGCTTGAGCCCGTGTGGGCAGATTTAGATTATCCCGAAATTGATTTTCAGGATATCGTTTATTATTCGGCTCCTAAGCAAGCTGAAAAGCATGAAAGCTTGGATGAGGTTGACCCCGAATTATTGAAGACCTTTGAAAAACTTGGTATTCCTTTGTCAGAGCAAAAGCGCTTGACGGGTGTGGCAGTGGATGCAGTTTTTGACTCAGTTTCAGTGGGAACTACTCACCAAGAAACTTTGGCTGAACATGGCGTTATCTTTTGTTCTATATCCGAAGCGATAAAAGATCACCCCGAGCTCGTGAAAAAACATATGGCTTCAGTTGTTCCCGTGGGAGATAATTTTTATGCAGCACTCAATTCAGCTGTTTTCACCGATGGTAGTTTTTGCTACATCCCCAAGGGTGTGACATGTCCCATGGACCTATCGACTTATTTCCGTATCAATGCAGCCGAGACTGGGCAGTTTGAGAGAACTCTGATTATTGCAGAAGAGGGTAGTTACGTCAATTACCTAGAGGGATGTACGGCTCCTCAACGCGATGAAAATCAATTGCACGCTGCGGTGGTCGAGATTGTCGCCGAAGAAAATGCAACGGTGAAGTACTCAACAGTGCAAAACTGGTATGCAGGTGATGAGAATGGTGTGGGTGGTATTTATAACTTTGTAACCAAGCGCGGTATTTGTAAGGGAGACAATTCTTTTATTTCTTGGACGCAGGTTGAAGCTGGTTCGGCAATTACTTGGAAGTACCCTTCAGTGATCCTCAAGGGTGATAATTCCACTGGCGAGTTTTATTCTGTGGCTCTTACAAATAATAAGATGCAGGCCGACACCGGTACTAAAATGATTCACATTGGTAAGAACACTAAGTCGACGATTATTTCGAAAGGTATTTCTGCTGATGATTCACGCAATTGTTACCGGGGCTTAGTGAAAATCATGCCAGGTGCTGAGGGCGCAAGAAATTACTCACAGTGTGACTCAATGTTAGTTGGTGATAAATGTAGTGCGAGTACGTTCCCCTATTTGGAAGTGCAGAATAATACAGCGGTCTTGGAGCATGAGGCTTCGACATCGAAAATTAGTGCTGACCAAATTTTTTACTTGCTCTCTCGTGGTATTGATATGGAAGAGGCAATTCACTTACTCGTAAATGGTTTTTGTAAAGAAGTTTTCAAAGAGCTCCCATTAGAGTTCTCGGTTGAAGCAGTGAAGCTGCTAGAAATGAAACTTGAAAACTCAATTGGATAGATTTAAAAAAGGATAATTCGAATGTTAAAAATTAAAAACTTACATGCCAAAGTAGCTGACAAAGCCATCTTAAAAGGCCTTGATTTTGAAGTGAAAGAAGGTGAAGTTCATGCTATCATGGGCCCAAATGGCGCGGGTAAAAGTACTTTGTCAAAAATCATTGCTGGTCACCCAGATTATGAAGTGACTGACGGTAGCATTAGCTACGAAGTTAACTTCAAAGAGAAAGACCTAACTGACATGGAGCCAGAGGATATTGCTCGCGAGGGTGTATTCCTTAGTTTTCAGTACCCCGTAGAAGTTCCCGGCGTATCTAACTTTGCTTTCTTGAAAGCTTCTTTCAATGCAATTTGCCGTCACCAGGGCGTTGCAGAAATGGAAGACGAAAAATTTGTCGATTATGTCCGTGAAAAGATGGATAATCTCAAAATTAAGCGTGGTTTTCTTGATCGCCCAGTGAATGTAGATTTCTCTGGTGGCGAGAAAAAGCGTAACGAGATTTTGCAGATGGCTATTTTGAATCCTCGTTTAAAGCTTCTCGATGAAACGGATTCTGGACTTGATGTTGACTCCATGAAAATCGTTGCGGAAGGAATTAATACGCTACGTAGCAAGAATAGTTCAACAATTTTAGTGACTCATTACCAACGTTTACTCGATTATGTTAAGCCTGACTATGTTCACGTTTTGGCAGAAGGTAGAATTGTGAAAACTGGTGGACCTGAGCTCGCTTTAGAAGTTGAAGAAAAAGGTTATGACTGGTTGGTCAAGTAGGCGATTATGACCCAGTTACCCAAAGAATTTCTTAACCAAGAGCTGATCAATTCAGAATCGGGAACTTGGCTTAGCGAGTTTCGCAAAAGCCATGCTGTGAAAGTATCTGAATTAGAGTTTCCTGGTCGTGCTAATGAGCGTTGGAAGTACACGCCTTTGCGTGGCGTTCTTGAGCTCACTTATCAAAGCGCTAGTAATACTCAAGTCAATGAAGATCAGTTAAAAGCTCATCGACTTGAAGGTAGTATTGAACTCGTATTTATTAATGGTGCTTTTTCTGAAGAGCTCTCACTAATTCCGTCTGAACTTCCAAGAGGCTTTTCTGTTTTGCCCGTATCGCAGGCTTTAAAGAATGACTTAGCCCACGATGTTCAAAATATACTCGAGTATGAAGTCGACGAGCAAGAAGATGTTTTTGAGACTCTCAACAAAAGCTCATTTCGCGATGGTGCCTTTATAAAGGTTGCTAAAGGCGCATACAGTGAAACTCCGATTCATATTTTAAATTTCAGTAGTGCAGAGCAAAGCGCCGTCAATTTTTCTCGTCACCTCATTTACTTAGAAGACGGTGCACTTGCGACAGTCATCGAGAGTTGTGTCAATCAAGAAGGCGAAGTTAAGCACATTAATAATGTGATGACTGATATCGTTCTGCAAGAACGCTCAGTTTTGACTTACAGCCGCTTACAAGATGAGAGCGAAAGTTCAGTTAATGTCTCAGCTTTAAGAGCTCGTGTAGGTGCTGATGCTAAGTTCAATTCATCGGTCTTTTCTTCCGGTGCAGCTTTAAGTCGTCATTTCATGGATGTGGAACTCAATGGTAAGCATGCGGAGACGGACTTACTCGGATTGTTCACCACCAAAGGTGAAATGCACGCCGACAATCGTGGAATTATTCGCCACAATGTACCTGAGTGTGAATCGAACCAACTTTATAAAGGCGTTTTGGATGATAATTCACGTGGCGTTTTTAATGGTATCGTCAATATCGCTCGTGACGCTCAGCTCACAAACGCATCACAAATGAGTCGCAACCTACTTTTAAGTAGGAAAGCACGAGTGGATGCCAAGCCAGAACTCGATGTTTATGCAGATGATGTAAAAGCCGCTCATGGTGCTGCTATTGGACAATTGAGTGATGCCGAGTTGTTTTACTTGCAGACTCGTTGTATCTCTCGTGAGGAAGCGATTCAGATGCTTATCAAGGGTTTTATGCACGAAATCATTGATAAAGCTCCAGCAATTTTAAAGCCAAAACTCGATGTGATTTTTGATAATTATTTCGATGGCGAGGATATTCTTACATGCTAGATATCGAAAAAATTCGCGCGGATTTTCCGATTTTAGAAAGGCAAGTTCACAAAAAGACTTTGGCTTATCTCGATAATGGTGCGACAACCCTAAAACCAAATCAGGTGGTAGGTGAAATCGAAAAGCATTATAAAGAAGAGTGTTCCAATATTCACCGTGGTATTCACTGGTTAAGTGAACGCGCTACAGAAGCCTATGAAGCTAGCCGTGAAAAAGTTCAAAAACTTATTAATGCTGAAAGTACGGATAATATCGTCTTTACCAGTGGTACAACTGCAGGTATTAATTTAGTCGTGCAGAGCTATGGTCGCAGTGAACTCAATGCTGGTGATGAAGTGATTATTAGTGCCATGGAGCATCATTCCAATATTGTGCCTTGGCAGATGTTGCGCGAGGAAAAAGGCATTGTGATTAAAGTTGTTCCCGTTCTCGAAGATGGCTCTTTGGATATGGAGAGTTTTTACAATTTGATCAGTGAAAAGACTAAGTTTATCTCCATCATGTATGTTTCCAACGTCCTTGGTACGATTAATCCCATGCAGGAAATTTGCGATAAGGCGAATGAATTGGGTGTTCCTGTACTAGTGGATGCGGCTCAAGCTATTGCTCATATGCCCGTAGATGTTCAAAAACTCAACTGTACTTTCATGGTTTTTTCAGCTCATAAAATGTACGGCCCCACGGGTGTTGGCGTTCTTTACGGTAAGGCAGAGTATTTAGAAAAAATGCCTCCTGTCAATGGCGGTGGCGATATGATACTCTCCGTTAGTTTTGATAAGACAGTTTATAATGTGGCGCCTTATAAATTTGAAGCTGGTACTCCAAATATTGCCGGAGTTATTGGCTTGGGTGCGGCTGTTGATTATTTGCAAAGTTTTAATTGGCAAGAAGTCGAAGCCCGCGAAGAAGAGTTGATTGCTTATGCTCACGAAAAGCTTGAGAAAATCCCTGGTTTAAAAATTATTGGAACCGCAAAAAATAAATCGGGAGCCGTTTCTTTCACAATGAAAGATATTCACCCCCACGATATCGGTACTATTGTCGATCGTTCAGGCGTGGCTATTAGAACGGGGCATCACTGTGCGCAGCCACTTATGGAATCATTTGGTATTGTGGCGACAGCGAGGGCATCCTTCGCGATTTATAACACTAAGGAAGAAGTGGATCAATTAGCAAAGGCACTTGAAAAAGTTCAGGAGATCTTTGCGTGAAGAACCAACTCTATCAGCAGACCGTCTTAAAACACAATCGCGACCCTCGCAATTATGGTGTGATTGAAGACTGTAGTCACCATGCAGAGGGCTTTAACCCCCTTTGTGGTGATGAAGTTAAGGTGTATATGCAGGTAGAGGATGATCTTGTTAAAGCGATTCAATTCACAGGCAAGGGCTGTGCCGTGTCACAGGCATCAGCTTCGATAATGACCACTGCTTTAATAGGTAAGAGCCTTGATGAAGCTATGGCTCAATTTGACGAATTTATGAAAATGGCTTCTGGAGAAAAACAGGATCCTCAAGGTGAGATTGCGGCTTTCGCAGGAATTAGCCAATTCCCTTCGCGAGTTAAGTGTGCAGTTTTGTCTTGGCAAACTTTTAACGCAGCCCTAAAGGCTGTAGATAATACTATTTCGACGGAATAATAAAATGGATTTAAAATATTTTACACAGCCTACGCCTAACCCCAATGCGGTTAAGTTTATTCTCAATGTAGATGTGATTACTAAGGGGCGTGTTTCTTACTCCAAAAAAGAAGATTGCCACAACAATGATTTGGCCGCGAGTTTATTTGCCATTGAGTGCATTGCACAGGTGCACTTTTTTGAAAATGTGATCACTGTGACTCAAAACGGAGATATGTACTGGGAAGAGTTGGAAGATGCTGTGATTGCTTTGTTGCAGGATGGCATAGATAAGCATGATCCCGAGTTCCAAGTAGGTGAAGACGAAGATGAGCGCCGTGCCAAACTAAGTCCAGAAGTCCGTCAGATTGAAGATATTTTAGATCGCACCGTTCGTCCAAGTTTACAAGGAGATGGCGGTGACCTAATGGTTTTGGGCTATGATCTTGAATCAAAAATCTTAAGAGTTATGTACGAGGGCGCATGCAATAGTTGTGCGAGCTCAACAACAGGGACTTTGATGGCCATTAAATCGACTTTAAAAGCGGAATTTGATCCCGATATCGAAGTAGCAGTTATAGGAGAAGAACTATGAAAGATTTGATCGAACTGACTGAGAAAGCAAAAGAGCATGTTTTAGAGTTAATTAAGAAAGAAGAAGCTGGCAAAGGTTTGCGCTTAGGTGTAAAAGGCGGTGGTTGTTCTGGTTTGTCTTATTCAATTACTTTTGATGAGCAGAAGGAACGCGATAATATTTTGAATTTCGAGGGCTTTGAAGTTCTTTTAGATCCCAAGTCAGCCGTTTATCTCAAAGGTATTGTGTTGGATTACGATGATAGTTTAGAGGGTAAAGGTTTTATATTTGTGAATCCTAATGCCTCTAATACATGTGGTTGTGGGGAATCATTCTCTATTTAGCTTTTGATAGAGGGTTTTTAAATGCCTGATTTCATTGGCTTTTAACACAAATCCTTTGTAAAAAACCTTAAGATTGTTCATCTTGATTGATGTCAATTTTAATCTTTTGGGAACTTCAGATGAATAAAAAAATATATGGCTACTGCATTTTAACGATGCTTTGGTCTTTTTGCTTAGTGGCCTTAGAGCCTTCCAGTAATGAACAGAAAACCGCAGCACTCTATACTAGTTTTTTCAAAGGTGAAAAGCCTGAGATAGCCAAGCTTAATTTATTTCTTACGCAAATGCCCAAGGGCGGTGATTTACATCACCATTACTCAGGAAGTATCTATGTAGAAACCTATCTTGAGTGGTTGGAGGAAAAGCAATGGGGCATTGATGTTAAAACATTGAAGATCTGGCCTAATGAAGTCACTCAAAGTAATGATTCGGTTTTGACGATTCCCGACTTGCGTAAGAATGATATTTTGTATCGCAAGTTACTCACGCTTTGGTCCAATAAAGATTATGATAACCACTGCCATGAGCAAGTGCCCCCAGATAGTAATTTTTTCTACAGCTTTTCATACTTTAAAGAGATCTCGCCCTTAAATCATGCATTGGGTTTGGCGATTCTAAAAGAGAGAGCCATAAAAGAAAATGTTTCTTACATCGAGACGATGATCAGCAATGTTGGGGTGAGCTCAAAAAATTATTATTCGAATTTAGAAATTGAGGCCTTGATTGCTTCCTTGCGTTCCGCAAAAACTCAGGAAGCTGCGAATGCCATTTTTGTGGAAGTGGAAAATAAGCTTTTGAAAAATATTGATTTCTTAGCCGTGATAGATGGCTTTACCAATAATCTTGAAAAAAACCATCGCGGAATCGATGATGAAGACTTCATGATGCGCTACCAAACTTACGCAGTTCGAGTCAACGATCCCCTTCAGGTTTTTTGTGAACTATTAGCTGCTTATATTGCCTGTGAAAACAATCGCAATTTAGTAGGCGTGAACATTGTAGCGCCAGAAAATAATAATGTAGCATTGCAGGATTATACTTTGCATATGCAAATGTATAATTATTTGAAATCGAAATACCCCGATGTTAAACGAGCCCTGCATGCAGGTGAACTCACTTGTGGCATGGTCAGACCTAAGAACTTAAAATTCCACATCAAGGAAGCCATAGATATTGCCGGGGCTCAGCGTATTGGCCATGGTGTAGATATCCCCTATGAGGAAGATTCATTGGCGACCTTGGAGAAAATAAAAAATAAGTCAGTAGTCGAGATTAACCTGACAAGCAATGAGTTTATTTTAGGGGTGAAAGACCAAGAACATCCCTATTTAATTTATGATGCTTACGATGTGCCGATGGTGATCTCAACGGATGACTCAGGGGTGTCTAGAAATAACCTCTGTAATGAGTATCTCTTGTTAACGAGTCGCTATAAGCCGTCTTATAAAAAAATTAAAACCTACGTCTTCAATAGTGTGAAGTATGCCTTTTTAAATGAAGAGGATAAGCAGCTGCTACAAAAACGCGTTGAGCTTAAGTTTAAAGACTTTGAGCGTGATATGGCGCTGTTTTCTGATAAGCTGCAAAAGTAATCAAAAGTATTTTTACTAGCCTGGACTGCGTTTTAAGATCCTTACAAAAAAAATGCCTGCGTTAGCAGGCATCGAGAGTGGAGTGAGTGAAATCTATTTCTTCACACGAATGGAAATAATTTTGATTTCGCTTTCTGGTTTACTTCCTTGACCAACTTTTGTGGAACCAATTTGCTCAATAATGGCTTCACCATTAATAACTTTACCAAATACAGTATGTTTACCATCAAGGTGGGGAGTGTCGCCTAAGTTGATGAAAAATTGTGAGCCGTTTGTGTTAGGGCCTGAGTTCGCCATAGCTAAGCAACCTTTAGTGGCTTTGATACTTTCGAGTTTGTCGTCGTATTTGTAGCCCATGTTTGAGTAAGCTTCTTTGAGGCTCATTTTTTCAATGATGGCCATGAACTCAGTTTGTTTTGCTTCGAAGGTCTCTTTAGAATTGATGCCTAGTTTTGCGTAGACAGGCATGATGGCTCCTTGCATGGCGCGTTGGGGGCCAAGTTTTTGGTTAGGCTGACCTTTAGGGAAAGCGAGTTCCTTATCGAGGCCAAGTTTGTCGGCATTAATCTCATCCTTGAATTTATAGCCGGGACTTCCCGTACCATTGCCTAAGGGGCAGCCACCCTGAATCATAAAACCTTTGATGACACGGTGAAAAATGAGTCCATCGTAATAAGGGCGAGTGACCATCTCTCCGCTAGCAGGATCCTTGAATTCTTTTTTTCCTTCGGCTAATTCGATGAAGTTCTTTACAGTTTCTGGCGCGGCTTTAGGGAAGAGTTCAATTTCGAAATCACCCATGCTCGTCTTGACTTCGACAATTGGGTTTGCAGACTCCGCAAAAAGATTGATGCTGAGAAATAGCGTAATGAGGATACTTAGTTTTTTCATAAGACTCGCTTTTGTTTTTTTGTTATATAAAAAGTTGTTATAAAATTATTGGTTTTTGAGAAGATTCAATTGTTTTGTGCAAGAAGAAATGGGCTCAGGTGATAATAAGGCGCGCAAGCCATTGGCAGTTTTGATGCCGATGTAGGCTTTGGCCTTCACATAAGATAGACCTTTGTCTTTTGGGTACATATCAATCACCTTCTCACGGATGCAGAGTTCTCCCAGTTTCAAAACATCTTGACACGGGGCGATCTCCGGTGTGTAGGTGAAGGCCATGTAACGATCATCTTTTGCGTAATAGAGTTGAGCATAGAGCTCTTGATTAGCAGCTCCTGTGAGCGTGGCTTCGTGGTAGCAATCGAATTCCGTACCCGCCTGCTCGAGGATCGCTTTTGCTCTTGTAATAAATTCGTCTTGGTTCATTTCGTGAGAATCGTTTTAATGATGTCGTAAGCTTTTTCTAATTCTCCAAGGGGAACGAATTCGTCTTTAGAATGAGCTTTGTTAATGGAGCCAGGGCCAAAGACGAGTGAAGGTATTGAGCTCTCGCTATAGAAGGGAGCGTGTGTTCCAAAGGCGGCGTGAGTGAATAGCAGTTGATGATTGTGACATGAGCATGCATGGCCCAGTTTGTCGGCAACGGAACTGTTTTGTTCTATGTGAAAGCCTTTTGAGCAAACGTGAGGGGTGGAGAGTTTGGCACCAGGAATAGTAGAAACTAAAGTTTGGATTTCTTGGATAATCTCATCGGGGTTTTCCCCTGGGATGAGTCGGCGATCAATTTCGATTGATGCGGAGGGGGGCACGGTGTTGACCGTTGTTCCACCCTTAATGAGGCCGACGCTTAGGCTCGGAGATCCCAAGATGGGGTGTTTCTTAGCTTGGATTTTTTGATGATATTGCTCAAGGAGTAATGAAATTCTTGAGATGTCGTAGATCGCATTGCGACCCAGTTCAGGGGTTGATGAATGGCAGGCTAAACCCTCAGTGGAGATGTTGAAACGTAGGACACCTTTGTGGGCGTGGAGCGCTTGAAGCTCGGTCGGTTCACCGATGATGGCGAAGTCTGCGCTGATGCCTTCCTTTGCGACTTCCGCAATTCCGCCAAAAGAAAATTCTTCATCACTACAGCCAATAATGAGAATGTTTTTGGTGATTTGGCTTTTGCATTTAAGCAGGTCTTCAACGGCACTGACATAGATTGCCATATTGGATTTAGTGTCGCATGAACCTCGACCATAAAGTTGATCATTGTTTATTTTTGGATCAAAAGGATCTATGCTCATTTCTAGGTGTGATACAGTGTCGAGGTGAGCGTCGAAGGCAACTGTTTCTTCTTTGCCTAAGTCGAGATAGGCGACAAAGGAAGGATGCAGGGGGTTTTGATTGTAGATTTTTATAGAAAAACCAAGCTTGCCTAATTTGTCGCATAAGAAATCGACTAGGCTGGCTTCACTATAGATGGGGTCGCTGGTTTGTTGACCAAAAGAATTAACAGAGGGGATAGCTACGAGTTCTCGTAGAAGCTTAGTGGCGTTGTGCATGAAATTATAATATAGAGTTTATGAGTTCAACAAGATCGTCGAATTTAAAGGGTTTACTCAAGAAGAAGGTGTTCTCATTTGAGTCTTCTTCGAGTTGAGCCATGTTGGTTGAGGCGGAGATAATGATAGCCTTGCTCTTGGGGACTTGTAGGCGAATTTCTTTGAGGAATTCAATACCATTCATTTTCGGCATGACTAAATCGGAGATGATGAGGTCAAAGTCATTGGGGTCAATGGACTCCAGTGCTGTGATGGGAGAGTCGAAGGCGGTGATTTCGAAATTTTGTCTTTCTAAAATCATTTTTGTGAGTTTTAGAACAGTGGGTTCGTCATCAACTAATAAAATCCGAGGCAAGCTAATCTCCTTAAAGTTGTTTATAAGATAGTTCCATGATGCGCATAAGTAAATGAGTTTAAACATGGGCTCAAGAGCTTTTTTCAGTAAAGTTTTTATTTAAAGATGAAGAATCGTAAAATGTACAGTTTTGTTTGTCTTTTTAGCTGTGTTTGAGCTGTGTTTGAGAAAAGTCGATCTAAGAAAAATTATTGGTTTGTCAGTCTTGAATAAGCGATGTATGTTTGCGAGTTTGTAATATTTTTAAGATAATTAACTAGGAAAATTAAATGCCAGTTTCAGTATTAATCGGAGCCCAATGGGGTGACGAAGGCAAAGGTAAAATAATTGATGTGCTAGCAGGAGATGCCGATGTGGTAGCTCGTTACCAAGGTGGTAATAATGCAGGACATACCGTAATTGTTGGTGGTAAGAAATATGTTCTCCACTTGATTCCTTCAGGTATTCATAGTGAGCGTACTACTTGCGTAATTGGCAATGGTGTTGTTATGAACCCAGTACAATTATTGGTGGAGTTCGATGGCTTACTTGATCAAGGTATTGATATTTCCGATCGTTTTGAGATCAGTTCACGCGTTCATTTGGTGTTCTCTTACCACTGTGCAATTGATGCGATGAGAGAAGGCGCTTTGGGCGATGACCTCATTGGTACAACTAAGCGTGGTATTGGCCCAGCATATGCTGACAAAGTAAATCGTATTGGCCTTCGTGGTTCAGATATGCTTAAGCCAGAGAAGTTTGCTCGTCTTTTCCGTCAAAACTGTGAAGCAGCTAATAAGATCTTAGTAGCTAATGGCGCTCCAGCTTTAGATGTAGAAGCAGAACTTAAAGAAGCTTCAGCAGCAGCGGCTCGTTTAGCTCCTTTCGTTAAAGATACAGCAGTATCTTTAAACAAAGCGGTTCGCGAAAATCGCAACGTTCTTCTTGAAGGTGCTCAGGGCGTATGGCTCGATATTGACCACGGAACTTACCCCTTCGTAACAAGCTCAAACACTGGTGTAGGCGGAGCTTGTAGTGGTGTTGGTATTGCTCCCATGCATATTCAACGAGTGATCGGTGTTTTGAAAGCTTACACAACTCGTGTTGGTTCAGGTCCATTCCCTACAGAGCTCTTCGATAAGACTGGTGAAGATATTCAGCGTATTGGTCATGAATTTGGTGCAACGACTGGTCGTCCACGTCGTGCAGGTTGGTTAGATGCAGTAGCAACTAGTTATGCGGTTATGACTAATGGTATCACTGAGCTTACAGTGACAAAAATGGATGTCCTCGATACTTTCGAAGAAATCAAAATTTGTACAGCTTATGAACTCGATGGTAAAACAATCAAAGAAGTTCCTGCAGATATCGAAGACCTCGATAATGTGAAGCCAGTGTACGAAACACTAGCAGGTTGGCAAGAGCCTACTAACCACTGCCGTGAGTGGTCTGATCTTCCTGTGAACGCACAGCGCTACCTCAAGCGTGTTGAAGAACTCGTGGGTGCACCTGTGAAGATTGTTTCTGTCGGCCCTGACCGTGCGGAAACATTTAAAGTTCGCCAAGATTAATTTAACTTGGGTATGGAAATAAGCGTACCCAAGCACATTGCCATCATTATGGATGGCAATGGACGATGGGCCGCGGAACGCGGCCTTGATCGTGTACAGGGGCATACAGAAGGCGTGTCTGCAGTTCTCAGAACTGTTGATGCTTGTCTGAAAAAAGGGGTTAAGTATTTAACCCTTTACACTTTTAGTACAGAAAACTGGAAGCGTTCAGAAGAAGAGGTCTCGGCCTTGATGATGCTTTTGGGTGAAGCTCTGACTAAGTACTTGCCGGACTTTATGGAGAAAGGTATTAAACTGTCAACTGTGGGCGATGTGCAAGCACTACCGGAGCAGGTATGTCGGAAGCTCGAGCATCTGCGCGAGACGACCAAAGATAATGATCAGATAGTTTTCAATTTGGCACTCAATTATGGTGGTCGTGACGAATTGGTTAGAAGCTGCCGTCGCATGATGGATGCAGGTGTGAAATCTGATGAGCTAACTGAGGAAGTTTTCGAATCTTATTTAGACTCAGCTGGAATGCCCGACCCCGAACTTTTAATTAGAACAAGTGGTGAAATGCGCATAAGTAATTTTCTTTTGTGGCAGATCTCCTATAGTGAATTTGTGTGTATGCCTGAATTTTGGCCCGACTTTGGTCCCGAACTCTTAGATAAGGCATTGGAAGATTTTAATGGAAGACAGCGTCGATTTGGTGGTCGTTAATGTTTAAATATAGACTTATTTCTGGAATTGTACTCATTGCCTTAGTGACGAGCTCACTCGTATTGCAGGGAGTGGCCGGCGCAGTAGTATTCACGCTTTTAGCAATGATTATGCTTTTAGGTGGAATGCGAGAATTTTTTGATATGACCGACAAGATTGGTATTCCTGGCTATAAGCGACCAGGTATGTCCGCAGCCGCCTTGTTAGTTTTGGGGATTAGTGTCCCAGCAATTTTGGGTAAAGGCGGAGAGCATTTTCAGGGTGTGATCATCGAATTGCTCATGAGTTTTGTGGTCATCAGTGGTTTTGTTCGGGCCATGCAAGAAGAGGATTTAAAAGAGGGGCTTAAACGTCAGTTAATTTCTTTAGCGGGTTTCTTTTACATCGTTTGGAGCTTGAGCTTTTTGCTACGCATTTATTTTGGCGAAGGAATCGGCATGAGTGGTCGCTACTTACTTGTCTATATGGTGCTTGTCACTAAATGTTCTGATATTGGTGCCTATTGTACTGGTATGACAACTCATAAGCTAAGTGGTGGTAAAAACCATAAAATCGCACCGCGTCTAAGTCCTGGCAAGAGTTGGGAAGGCTTTATTGGCGGTATGGTGCTCTCTGTTGTCGTCGCGTTAGTTTTAGAAAAGCAGCTTTCTGAGCACTTGATGTTTCACGGTAAAGATGTGATTACCCCTTATGTGGCAGTGGGTATGGGTATCATTGCCGCAAGCCTAGGTTTTATTGGCGATGTCTGTGAATCAATTTTCAAAAGAACAGCGAATGTCAAAGATTCTGGCAATACAATCCCAGGAATGGGTGGAGTTCTGGATGTTTTGGATAGTCTAATTTTAGTTGCTCCCCTATATTACCTCTATCTTCAGGTAGCGGTACTTTAAAAAATGGCAAAGAAAAAAATTGTAATCCTTGGTGTTACGGGCTCGATAGGTCAGAGTACGCTAAAGGTGGTGCGTCATTTGCCCGAACAATTTGAGATTGTCGGTATTGCAGGTGGTAGTCGTTGGCAGGAGACTGCGGATATCGCAAATGAGTTTAATGTTCCCTATGCTTCCGTATCAAATGAATCGGATTACGAAAACTTTAGTAAAGCGGTAAACAATTCTGAAACTCTTCACGGTGAACAGGCACTTATAAAAATGTGTACCTTGCCAGAAGTGGACTTAGTACTTTGTGGGATTGTTGGGACGAGTGCTCTGCTTCCAGTCTATGAAGCTGTGAAATTGGGTAAGACAATTGCTTTGGCAAGTAAAGAGATTTTAGTGGCAGCAGGAGAAGTTATCATGGAGGCTGCTCATCAGAGTGGTTCGAATATCCTCCCTGTCGATAGTGAACACAGTGCGATTTATCAGTGTTTAGATGGTAAAAAGCTC
Organism: Lentisphaera marina; assembly: GCF_028745505.1. Classification (GTDB taxonomy): domain Bacteria; phylum Verrucomicrobiota; class Lentisphaeria; order Lentisphaerales; family Lentisphaeraceae; genus Lentisphaera; species Lentisphaera marina. Next base: position 518,270 of record NZ_JAQZZL010000002.1, read on the forward strand.
AATGAAGTTCGTCGTGTCATTTTAACTTGTAGTGGTGGGCCCTTCCTCCGAAGAGAAGAGGGCTTTTGTACAGTGGGAGTCGACGATGCCTTAAAACATCCAACTTGGGAGATGGGAAGAAAGATTTCTATTGACTCAGCGAGTTTGATGAACAAGGCCCTGGAAGTTATTGAGGCACGTTGGTTATTTGACTTAGAGCCTGATCAAGTTGACGTGGTTATTCATCCGCAATCTATTGTGCATTCAATGGTGGAGTTTACTGATAATACAATTTTAGCGCAAATGAGTGAAAACGATATGGTTTTTCCCATTCAGTTTGCGATGACTTATCCCGAACGTTTTTCCAGTAGTTTAAAACCAATGGATTTTACCAAGGCCATGAGTTTAACTTTCGAAGGGCCAGATCACGCACGTTTCCCTTCTTTGCGTTTTGCGCATAGAGCTATGAATATGGGAGGAGCGGCACCAGCTATACTCAACGCAGTGAATGAAGTCGCCGTACATGCATTTTTAAATGAACGCATCCGCTTTTCGGCTATCTGGTCTTTAATTGAAAAGTTTCTCGATAAGGCAGATGAATACCCAGGTTCGGATTTAAAAGAAATTTTAGACGCAGATGCTCGCGTACGAAAAGAAGCAGAAGAATGTATTGCCTCAGGAGAATATAAATGAGTCAGGGTGTAGCTATTATTATGTCGGGCCCTAGTGGCGCAGGCAAGTCTACGGTGTGCCATATCTTACTCAAAGAAGATCAGAATTTGAGTTTCTCCGTTAGTTGTACGACGCGTCAGCCTCGAGCTGGAGAGCAAGATGGAGTGGATTACCACTTCCTCAGTCGAAAAGAATTTGAGAAACGCATTGCGGAGGGTGATCTTTTAGAATATGCTGAAGTGCACGGGAATTATTACGGAACTTTGAAATCAGCGGTTTTGGATCAAGTTCAGCAAGGAAAATCAGTTTTGATTGATATTGATGTTCAGGGCCAGCGCCTCATTCGCAAAGCTTGTGAAAATGATGCGGATTTAGATTCAGCAAGTGTTTTTGTCTTTTTTGCTCCGCCATCCTACAAGGATTTAGAGAGCCGCTTACGTGGCCGTGGTACGGAGGATGAAGAATCTTTAAATAAACGATTGGCTAATGCTAAGGGCGAATTAGAGGCTTGGTCAGAATATGATTACATGCTTATAAATCATAAGCCCGAGCAGGCGGCTGCCGAGTTGCGAGCAGTGATTGATGCGGAGAAAGTTAAGGTCTCTCGCGTTGATTTAGAACAGGGTTGGCCTTATGTCTAGTATTCGTGAATATCAGGGGATTGTACCCCAAATCGGCAAAGATGTTTTAGTCGATGAGACTGCAGTTATTATTGGTGATGTTGTCATTGGTGATGATGCGAGCATTTGGCCCACGACCGTGATTCGCGGGGATGTGAACTCGATTCGCATTGGGACTGGAACAAATATTCAAGATGCTTCAGTTTTGCATGTAACTCATAAAAATGAAGCCAATCCAAATGGTTATCCATTGATCATAGGTGATAATGTCACTGTGGGGCATCGTGTGACTTTGCATGGTTGTCATGTGGGGGATTTCTGTTTTATCGGTATGGGTGCGATTATCATGGATGGTGCGGTCTTAGAAGAGCGCGTAATGGTAGGGGCAGGTGCGCTAGTTACACAAAATGCTCAGCTAGAATCTGGATATCTTTATTTAGGATCACCAGCGAAGAAAGCGCGTCCTCTCAATGAGGCTGAATTGCAATGGCTAGAAAAGTCAGCAGAAAATTATATTCGCTTTAAAAATACTTATCTCTAAGAGATGAAAGCACGGGGAAGATTAGCACCAACGCCATCAGGGGAATTGCACCTGGGGCATGCGGCTAGTTTTTTGCGAGTTCAGCAAAGTATTCGTGAGAAAAACGGAACACTAATTTTACGTATAGAAGATGTTGATCGTTTACGATGTAAGCAAGAATTCGTTGATTCTTCAATCGAGGCCCTGAAAGCTTTGGGCATCACTTGGGAGGAGGGGCCCGATCTTGGTGGTGATTTTGGACCTTATGTTCAGAGTGAAAAAACAGCAAGATATAAAGAAATAATTCTAAAGCTACGTGATTTAAACTTGGTTTACCCCTGCCCAGTTTCTCGTCGTCAATTACGTGAGCATGGTTTTGATCTAGCTCATGGTGAGGCGCTATTTCCAAAAGAACTACGTGATTCATGTGATCAAATACCTGAAGATCCTTGGTCAATCAATTGGCGCTTTCGCGTTCCCGATGGTTTAAAGCTCAGCTTTTATGATCAAGAGTTGCAAAAAGAAATTACATTTGAGGCAGGTATAGACTTCGGCGATTTTATCGTTTGGCGACGCGATGGCATGGCGAGTTATGAACTTTCAGTCGTTGTCGATGATCACGACATGAAAATTAGCGAGGTGGTGCGCGGTGAGGATTTGCTCCTATCAACCGCACGGCAATTGTTGATCTATCGCAGCTTCGGCTGGGATGAACCCCAATTTGGTCATTGCCCCATTCTCAAAGATGGAGAAGGGGAGAAACTCGCGAAGACTCGAGGTTCGCGATCACTAAAAAGTATTTTTTCTGAGGGGCGCGATTGGAGGCAGATGTTAAAAGATTGCGGCCTCGGCAAAGTCCTCGACTAATTGCTAGTTCCAGCATTCAACATCCAAACCCCAATTAGTTCGAAACTTCTTCAGCGCCTTGGGTGCTAAGGTGAGCGACGAGTTCATTTGCGAGATCCGCAAATAGAGTCCCGCCATTAAAGGCTTGAGCTCCTAAGAGCATAGCTTGAACTTGAGTCGCAACTTGTCCGCATTTGATGGTGACGGTCGGCGTTTTTGTCTGTGGGTCGACACTCCATTTGGATATGTATGAATTGGCGAGCATACGACTAAAGACTGCTCCCCATTGAATAGCGATACTGTTTTCTAGCTCGGGAGGGGTGCCTTCGGGCCATTTTTCTTTGATGGCTTGGTCGCGTGCATCGTCGAGTTGGCAAATTTCTTCTAGGATGAAATTCCACTCTGCGTCGTAGTTAATTTCTTTGCAAAGGCTTAAGAATTTATCACATTCGTTTTTTATGTATTCTTCTGGGCTCATTTTCAGCTTCTCTTGTCAATAAATTATAATATTCAACCATTATAAAATTGAGCTTTCTTTATACAAGCGAAAAAAGTGATCATTTAAGTTGTTTAAAATGAAAGCCTAAGTATTATGAAAAATCTGTTAAATCACAGCTAGTGAAGCTGAGTAAAATGAATATTAAGGAACTAAGATGAAACTTGAAGGGTTTTTAGACAAAGTTAAAAGTCGTCCAAAAAAAATTGAGTTCGCAGAAACGATGAAAGTTATTGAAGGTAACTATGATTTTACTGAGACCACATTCGAAAACGGTGAATTAGTTAATTGTTCTGGTGAAAATAATGGTTCGTGCAAAGTTTTTGCTTTCGCTCAAATGCACGACTTAAGTAAAGATGAAACTTTGGCTCTCTTTGGTATTTATTACCGCGCAGACGTTTTGACTTATCCCGATGGTGAAGATCACCCCAATATCCGCCAATTCATGAAATCGGGTTGGGAAGGTATTAAGTATGCCGGACAAGCTTTAAGTCCCAAGTAAAAAATACTGATTTTATTGGACTCTAAAATAAAAGAGCTTAATTGAGCAAGAAGAGTTGACAAGCAGGGGAATCAAATTATGGTTGTGTTCCCGTTTTTTAGCCTCGCTGAATTACGCTATAAATAATTAAAAAACAACTGGATACAAGATACAATGAAAACTTACCTTCCAAAAGCCTCAGAATTTGAGCGCAAATGGCTTGTGTTTGATGCCGAAGAGCAAGTGCTTGGTAGACTGGCTGTTAGAATCGCTGACGCATTACGCGGCAAAGATCAGCCTACATATACACCTCACATGGATTGTGGTGCTAACGTTATCGTTATCAACGCAGACAAAGTAAAACTTACTGGTAGAAAAGAAACAGAAAAAACTTACATCGGCCACACTGGCTGGGTTGGTGGTCAAACTGTTACGACTCCAGAAGAAGTAAGAGCAAAAGATGCTACTCGTTTAGTTCTTTGGGCTGTTAAAGGCATGTTGGACGACGGTCGTTTAGGTCGTAGTCTTTTCAAGAAGCTTCACGTATACACTGGAGCAGAACACCCACACGAGGCTCAAAAGCCCGTTAAAGCAAACTAAGAGAGTCTAGATATGTCTAAAGAAGAAATTTGGGGCACAGGACGTCGTAAAAGTGCTGTGGCTCGTGTTAAGCTCACAAAAGGCAGTGGCGTTATCACTGTAAATAAGAAAAAGCTCGAAGATTATTTCCCGCAAGAACAATTGCGCAACTACTTATCTCAGCCTATCCAAGTAACGGGTACAGAAGGTCAATTCGACCTCCTTATCAACGTTAATGGTGGTGGTAAAGTAGGTCAAGCCGGTGCATTACGCCACGGTATTGCTCGTGCAATTCTTGCCTATGATGAAGATTCACGTTCAGTACTCAAGCAAAGCGGTCTCTTGACTCGTAATGCTCGTGTTAAAGAACGTCAGAAACCAGGTCAGCCTGGCGCACGTAAACGCTTCCAGTTCTCTAAGCGTTAAGCGAAGTTCATCCTTCATGGAGCCCCGAGCTTTCGCTTTGGGGCTCTTTTTGTTTTTATCAGATAAGTTTAAATTAAGGTTTATAAAATGAGCGATCATCAGGTCGGTAAAATTAAGGCAGCTATTGTAGGTGCCAGCGGATATAGCGGTGAAGAATTATTGAGGTTGCTTTTTAGGCACGCTCAAGTGGATATCGTGTGCGTTACTTCACGCCAATATGCCGGCCGACCAGTGGGAGATGTTTTTCCTCGTTTTACAGGACTCGATTTAAACTTTTCTTCTCCGTCAATTGATGAAATTGCGGAAAGCGCAGATGTGGCCTTTTTAGCCTTGCCACATGGCGTAGCGGCAGAATTTGCCATTCCCTTAGTAGAGAAGGACGTCAAAGTCATCGATATATCAGCTGACTTCCGTCTCAAATCAACCGAAAAGTACCTCGAGTATTACAATGCGGTACATCCGGCTCCCGAATTATTGAAGAAAGCCGTCTATGGTGCTCCTGAGCGCAGAAAAGAAGCGATTAAAAATGCTGATCTCGTCGCTTGCCCAGGTTGTTACCCCACGAGTATTGCACTGCCTTTGATTCCCTTATTAAAAGCCGGTTTGATTTCTAGCGAAGGTATTGTTTGTAGTTCAATGTCTGGCGTCAGTGGTGCTGGCCGCAAAGTTGATTTGCCCTTTATATTTCCCGAATGCAACGAGAGTGTGCGTCCTTATGGAATCGTGGGTCACCGTCACCTCCCCGAAATTGAACAAGAACTTGCGGAAGCCGCAGGTGTTGATGAGGTAGCGATTAATTTTATCCCTCACTTAGTACCAACTAATCGTGGGATTCATTCTTCGATCATTGCTAAGCTTAAGCAAGGTGTGACAGCCGATCAAATCCGTGAAACGTGGAATGAGTATTATGCTGATGCTCCCTTCGTGCGAGTTTTACCTGCAGGACGTTTAGCAGACACTAAGAATGTGACTTTGACCAACTACTGTGAAATTGCCTGTGCGACAGATGCGCATACGGGCAATGTGATTTTGAGTTCCGCGATTGATAACTTAACGAAAGGCGCGGCGGGACAAGCAGTACAAAATATGAATATAGTTTTTGGCTTTGATGAAAAAGCCGGCCTTTTATAGGATAGATCTTATGGAAAAGACAATAGAAAAAGCAGCACTTCTCATGGAGGCGCTCCCTTATATCCAAGAATTTCGCGACGAAATAGTCGTGGTGAAATTCGGCGGTAGTGCCATGGAAAAACCCGAAATTATCGAAGCGGTTTTACGCGACGTTGTGCTCATGGAGTGCATTGGCATGAGACCCGTGATTGTTCATGGTGGAGGTAAAGCGATTTCAGCAAAACTGGAAACCATGGGTTTGGAAGTGAAGCGCACAGGTGGCATGCGCCATACTTGTAGCGTCACTATTGATGTTGTGGATGATGTTTTACATAACGAAGTCAATAGCCACTTACTCGAACTTTTAGCTAAGCATAAAGGCAAAGCGCAGCGTGTTTCAGGCAAAGATATTCTCAAAGCTGAAAAGCTTTTTGTGAAAGACCCTGAATCTGGCGAAGATGTGGATGTAGGTTTTGTGGGCAATGTCAGTGAAGTTGATGCTGAATACATTCACGACATTATTGAAGCGGGTGTGATCCCCGTGATTGCGCCCCTCGCAAAAGATTCCGCAGGTCACACTTATAACATCAATGCCGATATTGCGGCTGCGAAGATCGCAGAATCCATCAAAGCGCGCAAGCTCGTTTATCTTTCCGATGTTCCGGGGCTTTTAAGTGATCCTTCGGATGAAAACACCCTAATCAACACGATTAAAGTGCACGAAGTTGAAGAGTACATTGCCGACGGAACCATTTCTGGTGGCATGTTGCCCAAAATTCTCAGTGCTGTAGAGGCTTTGAAAGTTGGGACCAAAAAAGTCCACATGATTGATGGTCGTATGCAACACTCACTTTTGCTTGAGATTTTTACTGATAGTGGTGTTGGAACAGAGATTTTAGCTGACTAGGAGAAAGTCATGACAATTAGAGAAAAATACGAAGAGTATATCTTGGGGACTTATAAGCCCTCGATTTTATTTGAAAAAGGTGAGGGTTCTTACCTTTGGGACGAGACGGGTAAGAAATACCTAGACTGCTCTTCTGGAATAAGCGTATGTAATGTTGGTCACGCTCACCCAGTAGTAGCTAAAGCTATTGCGGATCAAGCAAATCAACTCTTACACGTGTCGAATATCTTTATGACCGCTAATGCACCTTTACTCGCCGAAAAAATTTCGAAGGCAAGTTTTGGTGGTAAAGTCTTTTTTGCCAATAGTGGTGCAGAAGCTAATGAGGGCATGATTAAGTTTGCCCGTAAATGGGGTTCTGAGAAAGAACGTCATGAAATTATTTGTATGGAAGATTCTTTCCACGGTCGTACCTTAGCAGCCCTTGCTGCGACTGGACGTGCTCAGTATAGAGTAGGCTTTGGTCCCGACCTTCAGGGCTTTCATCACGTTCCTTATGGTGACATTGAAGCAATTAAAGAAAAAGTCACTGATAAGACAGCAGCGATTATGCTTGAAACAGTTTTAGGTGAGGGTGGTGTAAAGCCTGCTGAGCCAGCATTTATCAAAGCAGTTCGTGAGCTTTGTGACCAAGAAGGCATTTTGATGATGTGTGACGAAGTTCAAACGGGGCTTGGTCGTACGGGTAAGATGTTTGGTTACCAAAACTTTGGAGTTGAACCCGATGTTATGTCCATGGCGAAAGCTTTGGGCAATGGTATGCCGATTGGAGCTTTTGAAGTTCAAAAGCAGTATGAAGGCATTCTCGTTCCTGGCACTCACGCTACTACTTTTGGTGGAACACCTCTGGCTTGTGCTGCGGGTTTAGCTGTTTTTGATGTTTTTGAACAAGAAAATGTTTTAGAGAACTGCCAAAAGCAGGGTGCTAAGTTTATGCAGGCCTTCAATGAAATGAAAGATCAGTATGACTTCATTTCTGATGTGCGTGGCTTGGGCTTGATGATTGGTATTGATGTCGAGATTCCAACTGCCGATGTTTTGGCGAAAGCGACTGATAAAGGCCTTGTGCTCTTAACTGCAGGAACAAAAACAGTTCGCCTCTTACCAATGCTCAATATTACTGATGCCGAAGTGGATCAGGCAATTCAAATTATAAGTGAAATTTTCCAGGAGTTGAATCATGGCTAAAGACTTGATGAATTTATTAGACCTCACAAAAGAGGAATTAAGAGAAGTTTTAGATCTAGCACATAAGTATCGTGAAGATCGCACTTTGGATAATACTGCACTCTCTGGTAAAACTATTGGCCTTATCTTTTTGAAAAACTCGACGCGTACACGCGTATCTTTTGAAACGGGTGTGAATCAGCTTGGTGGCTACCCCATGTACATGGATCAAAATAGCCTTCAGCTCGGTCGTGGCGAATCATTTGTGGATACTGCAAAAGTTCTCAGTCGTTATCTCGATGGTATCGTGATTCGCGGTCATGAGCACGAAGATATCAAAGCTTTTGCGGATGCTTGTACAATTCCAGTGATTAATGCCTTGACAGATACTTTTCACCCCTGCCAGCTTTTAGCTGATATGCAGCTAATTGAAGCCACGAGTGGGAAATTAGAAGGCGTCAAAATTGCCTTCATGGGTGACTGCGCCTCTAACATGGCACTTTCATGGATTTATGCGGCTCATTTAACTGGTATGGAACTCACCCTTGGTGGACCAGAGGGCTACTTGCCACCGCAAGAGTTTTTAGATTCCATTGGCAATCCAAGCAATATCAAAGTGACCACGGATGCTAAAGCAGCCGCTAAAGATGTGGATTATATCTACACGGATGTTTGGGTGAGCATGGGTTTCGAAGAAGAAGCCAAAGATCGCCTCGCGAGCTTCGCACCTTATCAAGTCAATATGGATCTACTCTCAGTTGCCAAGTCCGACGTTAAAGTCATGCATTGCCTTCCCGCTTACCGCGATAAAGAAGTTAGCGCCGAAGTCATTGACGGACCTCATTCCATCATTTGGGATCAAGCCGAAAATCGCCTCCACGCCCAAAAAGCAGTCATGAAACTCAAGTTTTAGTAGTGATTTTAAAAGTTTAATATATAGAGGTATAGATATGAAGATTCTTGTTACTGGAGGTGCAGGTTTCATTGGTTCTGCAGTGATTAGGAACTTGATTGAAAATACAGAAGATGAAGTTTTTAACCTCGATAAATTGACTTATGCAGGGAATTTAGAATCATTAGTATCGGTTGAGACCTCTGATCGCTATCACTTCGCTCAAGTTGATATTTGTGATCGCGAAGCAGTAGAGAATGTATTTGAATCATTTCAGCCAGATATAGTCATGCATCTAGCTGCTGAATCACATGTTGATCGCTCCATTGATGGACCGGGTGAATTTATGCAAACTAATATTATTGGTACGTATACACTTCTTGAAGTGTCGCGATCCTACTGGGAATTTTTAAAAAAATCTTCAGATCCAATTATGCAACAGCGTGCGGAAGCTTTCCGCTTCCATCATATCTCAACAGATGAAGTCTATGGTGATTTGGAAGGGCCGGAAGATCTTTTTAGAGAAGATACTCCTTATGCTCCAAGTTCACCTTATTCAGCATCTAAAGCATCTTCAGATCATTTGGTACGTGCTTGGAATCGTACCTATGGCTTGCCAGTAGTTGTCACAAACTGCTCAAATAATTATGGTCCTTACCACTTCCCAGAAAAATTGATTCCATTAGTAACTTTGAATGCTTTAGCAAAAAAAGACTTGCCTGTCTATGGTGATGGGAAGCAAGTCCGCGATTGGCTTTATGTTGATGACCATGCTCGAGCTCTCTGTCTCGTGGCAAAAGAAGGTGCTAAGGGTGAGACTTATAATATTGGTGGTCACAATGAGAAGCAAAATATTGAAGTTGTGAAAACCATTTGCTCTATACTAGACGAGTTGTCCCCTCGTGAAGATGGAGTTGAGTATGAGAGCCAGATCACTTATGTAAAAGATCGTCCAGGTCACGACCTACGTTATGCGATTGACGCAAGTAAAATTGAGTGTGATCTAGGCTGGACTCCAAAAGAAACTTTTGAATCAGGTATTCGCAAGACAGTTGAATGGTACTTAGCCAATAAAGATTCTTGGTGTAAAAATGTTCTAGATGGCTCTTATCAAATGGAGCGTTTGGGTACTAAGTAATTGAGGGTTATATTTTTTCGTGTGAGCTTTTCTTGATTCGAGCGTTTGTTTAGATGTAGCTATTTTTAATCTAAGTATTGTTTCGCATGATGGAAGTGATTTAAAGCCTTCATTCTTAATTTAGTGAATGTAAGATTCAAAGATTGAAGCTATATTTTCATTAATTTATTATTTCAAAAAGGCTTTTTATGAAAGGGATAGTTTTAGCAGGTGGCTCAGGCACCAGATTGCATCCAATTACTAGGGGAGTGTCAAAGCAGCTTTTACCCGTGTATGATAAACCGATGATCTATTATCCTTTGTCAGTTTTGATGTTATCAGGGATTCGTGAGATTTTAATTATTACTACACCTGAAGACCAAGATGCCTTCAAGCGTGTATTAGGTGATGGTGGAGATTATGGGATCAAATTAGAATACGCAATACAAACTAAACCTGAAGGTTTGGCGCAAGCTTTTATTATTGGTGAGGACTTTATTGGAAGTGATTCAGTGGCACTCGTACTGGGAGATAATATATTCTATGGGGCTGATTTCCCTATTAAACTTACTAAGGCTCGAGATAACAAACTCGGCGCAACAGTATTCTCTTATTGGGTTAGAGATGCGCATGCATTTGGTGTAGTTGAAGTCAACGAAGAAGGAAAAGCGATCAGCCTAGAAGAAAAGCCTGAAAAACCAAAGTCTAACTTTGCGGTTACGGGACTTTATTTTTATGATAATGATGTGGTGAGAATAGCAAAAACAATTCAGCCATCAGATCGAGGTGAATTGGAAATCACAACGATCAATCAAGAGTACCTTAAAAAAGGCTTGCTCAATGTAGTGCGTTTAGGTCGTGGTTTTGCGTGGTTAGATACAGGGACGCACGATAGCTTATTGGATGCAGGTCAGTTTATTCAGACTATAGAGCATCGTCAGGGTTTGAAAGTTTGTTGCTTGGAAGAGATAGCTTACCGTAAAGGTTGGTTAAGTGCTGAAGAAGTTTTAGTGACAGCTCAAAAGTTAGAAAAAACGAGTTACGGGGATTATTTGAAAGCTCTTATTGGTGGATGGAATGAGTAATACTACTTTTGTAACTCAGCCGTACTTACCGCCTTTGAAGGACTTTTTACCCTACTTGGAAGAGATATGGGAAAATAAATGGTTGACCAATAATGGACCTATGCACCAGAAACTTGAGGGTGAGTTAGCGCAATATTTAAAAGTTCCTTATGTAAGTTTATTTTGCAACGGAATGGCAGCATTACAGACATCTTTAAATTGTCTTTGTATAAAAGGAGAAGTGATCACAACACCTTTTACCTTTGTTGCTACAGCGCATGCAATTAGTCTGCATGGTTGTACTCCAGTCTTTTGTGATATAGACAGTAAGACGCTTAATATTGATGTGGGCAAAATTGAAGAGCTTATAACTGATAAAACGACCGCAATAATGCCTGTTCATGTGTATGGTCACCCTTGCGATACAGAAGCTATAGAGAGAATTGCAAAAAAGTATAAGCTACGTGTTATATATGATGCGGCCCATGCTTTCGCAGTCAAAAAAGATGGTAAGTCAATTTTACTGGAGGGGGATTTGTCCATGTTGAGTTTTCATGCAACAAAAGTCTTTAGTACACTGGAGGGTGGAGCTATTGTTTCCCATGACCTAGAAACGAAAACTCGCGTTGATCAGCTGAAGAATTTTGGTATTCAAAATGAAGAAAGTACTCCTAACATAGCCGGTAATGGTAAGATGAACGAAGTCCAGGCGGCCTTTGGTTTGATGCAGTTAGAAAAAGTCGATAAACAAATTAATCATAGAAAATCTATAGCTGAAAGGTACAGAGGCCTATTGTCACAAGTTAATGGTTTAAGAGTTTTTACCGAAATGGAAGGCGTAGAAAGTAATTATGGGTATTTTCCTGTGCTTGTTGAACATGACTTCTCAATGACTAGAGATGGCTTGTATGATCTTTTAAAAGTAAATCAAATTCATGCGAGAAAATATTTTTATCCATTAATTAGTAGCTTCCCTCCTTACAAAAATCTTCCTTCTTCACACAAAGACTTACTTCCAATGGCCAATAAATATGCTCAGCAAATATTGTGTTTGCCAATCTTTCCTGACTTGGAATTGGCAATAGTAGAGAAGATTGTTGATATAATTAAGAGGCTAGGATGAGTCAAATAGATGTCACAATTGGTGTGATTGTTTATAATGCAGAGTTGTTTATTCAGGAAGCACTCAATAGTTGTTTGGAGCAACTAGATGATTCAATAAACATTGAGCTTTTTATTTCTAATGATTGTTCAACAGATAGAACATCCGAACTTATTGAAGTTTGGCTTGCAGAACATGAGAGTAAATTTACGTCGTGTACATTTGTAGATCAGGAAAAAAACCTAGGTGCAAAAAATAATTCAAATTTTGTATTAAATAGCTCTAAAGGAAAGTATTTAAGAACACTTGAGGGAGATGATATTTTGGTTGCGGGAGCCATTAAAAAACTTTATGACTTTGCCGAATCTTTCGAGGAGATTAAATTTGTTTTTACTAATCGCTTATGTTTTTATGATAATGTTACTGAAGCATTTCCTGGACGAAGCACTAGTCGAAAATTTGCTGAAGCAAATGCAGATCTTCAATATCAAATGATGTTGACAGGTATGGAGGCTAATGGACCTACAACTTTTTTTCATCGAGAAACTATCATAAAAGCAGGAGGAAGAGTTGGTGCTCGTAATGCGGGAGATTTGACGACCCTAATTAACTTAACACGCCAGGGAATTAAACTTTACCTATATGAGGAGTCTTTGCTGTATTACCGTGAGCATCCTTCGAGCATTAGCCATTCAAAAGGAGAATCTTGGTGGAAAACAAAGTATGAACTTAAACAATATCGCAATAATAAGTTAATGCGTAAGGATTTAAATTGGAAAATTAAACTCTATTGCTATCAGGACCTCTTAAGGGCAAAGAGAAAATGTGCAAGTTTAAGTTGGATTGAAAAGTTTTCCTTAGTTTTAATTAGGCCAATAGCCAAAATGATGAAAAAAGCTGGAGTTTTATACTAAGATGAAAAAACTTGCAGTAATGCAGCCATATCTGTTCCCGTATATGGGGTATTTTCAGCTTATAAACAGCGTAGATGAGTTTGTGTTGTTTGATAATGTAAACTTTATCAAACGTGGATGGATTAATAGAAATAATATCTTGAGCGGTGGCAAAGCGCATTTGTTTTCCTTGCCGCTGCACAAAGTCAGTCAGAATGACCTTATATATGAGGTTAATATATCTGAAACTAAAGATCAATGGCTGAAAAAATTTATTAAGACATTGGAGCTGTCTTATAAATCAGCCCCAAATTATAAAGATGTGATTGATTTAGTGACCGATATTATAGGAAATGATGAAAAAAATATGAGCTTGTTTTTAGGTGAGGGTTTAAAAAATATTTGTCGATACCTAGGTGTAAACACTAAGTTTTCATATGCTTCTGAACTTCAAAATGATCAAGGCTTACGTGGTCAACAAAAAATCCTTGACCTTTGTATTAAGAGTAAAGCTGATGTTTATGTTAATGCTTCCGGAGGAAAAGAGTTATATAATCGTGAAGTTTTTCTGGCGCAGGGTGTAGATCTTAGATTTATAAAAACCATGCCTTATGAATATTGTCAAGGACAAAGTGGATTTGTGCCTAACCTGTCTATTATTGACGTGTTAATGTTTTGCAACAATGCAAAAGTCAGTGAGATGTTAAAACAAATAGACTTAGAGGTTGGGCAGTGAAAAATAATAAAATCGCTATACACGGTGTGCCTCGTTCAGGTACAACGTGGTTGGGTGAGATTTTTAATAGTTCTCCTAATGTAAAATACCTTTATCAGCCTCTATTCTCATATGCTCATAAGGCGTATTTGAATGAGAACTCCACAGTTGAGCAGATTAATGATTTTTTTAATCGTTTAAGGTTTTGTACGGACTCCTTTACGAATCAGCTTGATACGAGGAAAGATAGTAAACTTCCGAACTTTGAGAAAAGTCAGTTAAATCATATCGTTTATAAGGAAGTCCGTTATCATAATATTATAGAGCACCTTTTAAATACTGATCCTGAACTTCAAGTTTGTTTAATTATACGGAATCCTTTGGCCGTAATAAGTTCTTGGCTTAAAGCTCCTAGAGAATTTAGAGGTGATTTAGGTTGGAAAATTGACGAGGAATGGAGGGCGGCAGCTAAAAAAAATCTAGGTTTAGCAGAAGAGTACCATGGTTATTATAAATGGAAAGAAGCCGCTTTTCTATTTATAAAGCTTAAAAAGATGTTTTCAGATCGTGTATATCTATTGAAATATTCGGATCTTGTAAGAGACACAGAGGTAAGTGTTTCTCAGTTGTTTGATTTTTTCCATATAAAATTATATGAGCAAACGCTAGACTTTATAGAAAACTCTAAAAATAAAAGTAATGAGGATGCTTATTCTGTTTATCGAACAAAAAGCTCAGATGATAATTGGAAAAGTGGTTTGCCTGGTGAAATCATAAATGAAGTTGTAGATGATCTTAAAGGTAGCCCTTTAGAAAAATATTTATAGTGGGAGAATACTAAGTGAATAAGCTTATAAATTTAAAAAAGTATCGAAAAATCAGAAGAGCAAAGCCAAAAATATTATCTATTGAGCGGTTAGAACTAGCCTTTATTGAAATACCTAAAGTCGCATCTCGATCATTGAATAGAGCTATGTTAAGTGTTTACACCAATCAGGACTCGACAATTTTTGATAAGCCCAAAGTAAACTTACTTACAGATGAGATATCAGAGCACTTGTCTTTAAAGAAGATTCAGCAGAAGTATAGAGACTTTTACATATTTTCTTTTGTTAGGGATCCTTATGCTAGGATTATCTCATGTTACAAAAACAAAGTTAAAAACAAGCCTGATGATGATGACTATTTTGGTTATTGTGGTATTAAAAGTACTGATGATTTTGAAACTTTTTTAAACAAAGTGGTGGATATTCCAGATCATGAAGCAGATAGGCATTTTAGGTCTCAGTCATGGTTTCTCTGTGATCAGGATAAACCAACTCCTGACTTTATTGGGAAGCTCGAGAATTTGAATAATGACTGGTCTATCCTGCAGGATCGTTTTTCTTTACCGGATATTCCGCACTTCAATCCAACTGGTAAGCAAGCTTTTGAGTTAAGTAGTGAAATGAAAAAGTTGATTTACAAAAGGTATGAGAAGGATTTTGAAAATTTCTCATATCGATCCTAGTTACTGTTTTTTTTGAATCCCTGCCGTCTTTTTGAAGTTGCAGTCACATTTTTCACGGCTTGGTAGTTATCTGCTATGTCAAAACCTAAAAAGTCACCCATTTTCTTCCATACGCCCGAGTCTTCAAGTTGGCCATGAAATAGTTTTATCGGTTCATTTTTGAAGTACTCGATTACTCCCTGTATATGGTCTAAGTAGCATTGGATATAATGTTGCCGGTGAGAATCCTCCACTTTCATAGCCTTGTCACCATCTATGCGATATTCGTCTTCTTTAGAAATTAAACCTTGTTTTTTGAGTTTTGTAAATTCATCTTCCCTACGATAAGCCTTTGAATGAATAGCCATGGCTCCTGGAGTGTTACCTGCTGAGTGGCTTTTCATTGAATTGAACCATTTGTCGGCATCTCTTTCCAGTAATATGAAACGTGATTGGGGGAACTCCTTGTCAAGGACTTTATAGAATTCGGGTAGCCACCAAGGAGAGTCTTCGTAGGCATTTGCTGTACGAAAATCAATAGAGTTGAAAATTTCTTGATAGTTATTTTTATACCAAGATCGCGACCATTTGTTATCTCTGTCACCACCCCAGCCTATACATCTCATTCCATTGTCACGAAAGAATTGACCTGTTGAAGTAGTTCCAGTTCTTTGCATGGAAATACAAAAAACCTTTGGCTCGTTTTCGAGTTTTTTGATTTGGCTTAGTTGAAATAGTTTTTTGATTTTTTTTCGCATGTGTTGATCCATTTTATTAGTCACAAATCAATCTAGTGTTTATTTTGTTGTTGCCTAATGGCTTAGCTAAAGAATTTAGTTTTAAGCTTGGCTTCTTTGATCTCCGATTATAATAAGAACTTCTGCTTAGTTGTAAGACATTCACAATGTAGAGCAGCCCTGTAGTAATGGCGAAGGCTCTTAATGAATTGACATTTCATTACTAACCTGATCCAGAGAAGTAGCACAGCCTTTTTTTAAGATTTATCGCTCATTGCTAGCTCGTTCTAGTTGTCGTTTTAATAAGTGATTTTCTTGTTCCAACGTAATTAATTTGGAGCCTTTAACATATCTCTTTTTCTACGCTCTTAAAGAATGTCGACTTGATCCGAGCGATTCAGAAGCTTCACTAAGTGAAGGATGTCTTACTTCTACAATATAAAACATTGCCTTGAACTCTCTTGAGAAGGTTATTTATTTGTTGCTTGATATCGGTTAATTTGCTTATCGCTAATTTTGTAAGATAAGCGTTTATAGCTTTTGTGGGTAATTTTAAATTCACAGGGCTTTTTAAATGGAAGTTCGACAGAGTTGCTGAAAAGGTAAATCGGAAAATTTACAGAAAAGATGGAGTAGTGGTTACATGTCATTCAAGTGTTTATTTTAAATAGATTTCATCATTTAATTTAAACAGCTACCAATATTAAGAAACAATTAATTATGGCAGTATTTTGACCTTTACTATTGCCTAAAAACCTTATTCTAAATAGAGTGGGGGTTATTATGAATTTTTATGGTTCTTCGTAGAAATCTGTAAAACTACCGCCTTCGTTCAAACCTTTGCTCCGGCATAAAGCCACTCGCAAGCTCGTTATTTATACGGATAAAGATTTGATCTTCAGTTGCTTTACTGGCGTAATGCTTCGCCAGCGGGCAGAAACCAAAGGTTTCAAATACAAAAAACTGCTTGCACATCTCTCTTTAATTACTACAAAAAGGAGAAAACATGTCAAGCAGTCTACATCAACATACACACGGAATTATTGGATACGAGCACAAGCGCTTTGAATACAAAGGCAATGAACTGATTATTCATATATGTCGAAAAAAAAGACCTTTAACTGTTCCAAATGCAACAGTGCCGATGTGACCGCAACTGCCACAGGTATTCGTTTTATAAAATCATTACCCGTGGGCACAAAAAAGACTTTGTTTTGTGTACAAATGCATAGAGTCCGTTGTCATGATTGTGATTCATATTTAATGGAGAAGCTTTCGTTCATTTCAAGTTCTAAAAGTAGAATCACAAAAGTATTAGAAAGGCATATCATAGAGCTACGAGCGCACATGTGTATTCAAAGTTTAGCTAAATATTTCAAGCTAAATTGGCATACAGTTAAAGCGGTTGAAAAAACATATCTGAGTAAGAAATACAGTAAAGTCCCGTTGAAACATATCAGTTCTATTGGTATCGATGAAATCCATATGGGAAAACGAATTGGCGACAAAGGCTATTTGACAATTGTCCGAGATCTAAAAAGTGGGGCTACGTTATTTGTAGGCAAAGGAAAAAAGGGGGAGTGCCTAGATGGTTTTATGAAAAAACTAAAATCCAGTAAAGCGAACATTGAGTTTGTCGCTGTGGATCTAGCTCCATCTTTTACAGCATGGATTAAGGCTAATTTACCTCATTCTATAATTGTTTATGATCACTTTCATGTCATCAAACTTATGAATGAGAGGCTGAATAAAGTTCGAAGAAGAATTTCCAGAGAACTGGAAGATGAAGACAGGGGTGAAATCAAAGGCCTGAGATGGAAGTTTAACAGAAATAATGAAGACCTTGAAGAAACCGCTCAAGCTGAAATAAAACAATGTTGCAGCTTGTTTTCAGAGCTGGGTATTACATACGCTTTAAAAGAAGCGTTGAGAAGGATTTATCGTATCAAAGATTTGGTTTTCGTTGAAAATGCATTGCAATATTGGTGTGAAAAAGCTGACTGCAGTGAAGTTCCTGAACTAATTTCTATGGCAAAAACAATCCGCAAGCATGCCACGGGGATTTTAGCTTTTTGGAAAACAAAAATAACGTCGGCCATTATGGAAGGATTTAATAATAAAATCGGCTGGTTAACAAGGCAGGCATATGGTTACCGAGATGAAGAATATCTCATACTCAAAATATTTGATTTGCCTAATCTAAAAACTCGGCAGATTTTGTGAACTTTTACAGATAAGTGCGAAGAGGCATTTTTATATTATAAAGTAACTAAGGAAGTCTGTTATGCCAAAGGGAAAGTATATTGTAGATACGAATGTAGATGTGGATGTAGAATTAGATGGATACGACTCATCTGCCATTACCGTAGAAGTAGATGGTTACAATAGTAACATTGATGGTTCTCTAGGGAAAGACAGTTTAAAGGTAGAGGGGGGTTCTTTCCAGGGGCAAGTAGATTTAGGCGAAGATAAAAATTCAGTCACAATCGAAGGTCAAGGCGCTGATTTCACATTAGATACAGGTGCCGAAGCAGATAAGCTAACTGTAAAGAGTACTGCGGTTAATACGGAAGTAGACGCTAATCTTGGTGGAGGTTCGAACTCGGTGAAAGTTGACGCCGATACAGTTGATATGGATTTAGTTACAGGTGGTGATGCTGATAAGTTGAGTGTTAAAGGGTCGTCATTTAGTGGGGATATTGATTTAGGAGGTGGAAAGAATAAAATCGATATCAAGGGTGACCTGTCTAGTGCTTCATTGACTACGGGTGCTGGAGAGGATAAGGTTAGTATTAAAGGTGATGGCTTCTCAGGTATAATTAATACTGGTGCCGGCGATGATAAAATCGATATTAAGGGCGATAATTTTGAAGGTGCTGTGGATGCTGGTGCTGGAGAAGATAGAATCAGTGTTAAAGGTGAGTCGTTTGAGGGTGATGTGGATGCCGGGACTGGCGACGACAGAGTTGATGTCAAAGGTACAGATTTTACTGGTGACGTGACAGGTGGTGACGGCGCTGATGAGATAAATGTTAAAGGCAAATTCTTTAACGGTACAGTAGATGGTGGAGCAGGCGAAGATATTATAAATGTTTCCAGTAAAATTGTAGATGGTGGTACAATTGGTGCGAGTGGTTCAGTAACCGGTGGGGCAGGTGATGACACGATTACAGTGAAATCAAAATTCTCGACTATAGAGGTAGTAGGGGGTATTGGTAATGATACTATTATTATCAAAGGAAGAGAATTTTCTGGTTCAATTGATGCATCTGAAGGTGATGATATAGTTAATATTGACAAATAAGGGTCTATACCCTGTAGGGAACATGCCCGTAAAATTAGTTTAGTCTTAAATTAATTTTCTTCTTGTGGTTCTCCATTATTTTTTATCAAATTGATATATTCTTTCACCAAAGAGTGAGATAGTCCTGTGGCAGAAGAAACTTTCATAAAGTCCCAGCCTTCTTTTAGGCAGGTAAGTACCCTCTTGAAATCATTTGTGTATCTAGTTACAGCAGCTACCGAGTGATTTGTTTCCCGAGCTGTCTGCTCAATGGACTTTCCTTCTTGATAATGTTTCACACAAATGATTCTTTTGTGCGTCAATGTTGGTCCGAGATCATGGATATTTCCTCTTCGAGGTACAGCAATTTTATGTTCTTTTTCATGCTCTCTAACGTAAGAAGATATGGTCGAAGCGGATACACCAATCATAGCTCCGACATCAGCGTTTGTGAGAACGCCACCTTGATCATAAGCTTGGTTAAAAAGTCGAACTGTTTTCTTTATATTTCTCTTACGTTTTTTCTCTTTAGCAATGAAAGCGTCTATATCTTGCTGATGAACCAGATCTAAGGTGACTGGAACGAGTTCACAACGTTCAAGGCTTTTGCCATAACCTATCTGATGAAACGGGTGGTGATTTTGCCATTATTCACGCAGATAGTGATGACGTTGATTTTCATCTCGATATGGGTGATGGTGACGATAAAGTGATTGTCGATCTTGATGATGCTGTTGCTGCCTTCCAAGGTACAATAGATGGTGGTGATGGATCTGGCGATGTTATTCAGCTTAACTATGATGTGCTTAGTGGTGTAGCAGAGCTTTCTGGCTTCGAGAAATTTGACCTCGGTAATGGTGGTCTTACAATTGATCTAGATGCAGATGTTATTGGCCAAAGTACTGGCTCAGTTACCATTGATGTTGATGGTGCTATTGGATCGACTCTCGATGCTACTGGCTGGACGCAAGTTGGCGGCGCAGGAATTGATGCCGCGACAGAGATCATTACAAATGGTGCTGGTACTGTGACTCTTGATCTAACAGATGGCGCATGGGATGGTGGTTTCACAACTTACACATTCGCATAGGTCGAAACTAAATAAGAAAGCTAAGCTTTCTTAAATCAATAAGAGCTCCGTTTACGGGGCTCTTATTGTTTAGATGCAAAAGCTTTATTCCTTGAAACTAGAAACCTGAAACCTAATTTTTAAAATATGTCTCAAATCATTAAAAATATATATACGCAAGAGACTTTTGCTGAAATCGCAAAACTTGCCGATGAATTGAAGTATGTCAGTGGTAAAGTGACTGCTACGGGCAAGGTGAAAGATATAAAAAATAACTTGCAGGCAGATTTGAATTGCGAACTCGGCAAAAATATTGTTCGTCTTATCAGAGCGCCACTTTATACTAGTCAAAATTTTAATTTAGCGGCGGCTCCCGCAAAAATTACCGTGCCAATTATTGCACGTTATAGCGAGGGCATGACTTATGGTTTTCATTGCGATGCACCCTTGCTTAATCAAGGGGAGATCATTCGTACAGACCTTTCCTGTACAATTTTTCTCAACGATGATTACGAGGGTGGGGAGCTGGAAATTAAAACTGAATTTGGAAATGTAAAAATCAAGGGCGAAGTGGGCGATGTACTAGTCTATCCATCGGGCACTCTTCACCGCGTTTGCCCTGTTACATCGGGTGTACGTAGAGTGGCAGTTTTATGGATTCAGAGTCGAATCCGCGACTTGAGTCAGAGAAATATTATTCAAGACCTCTCTAGAGCAATTTTACAGATGGATAACGATAATGATGAAAATGGTGCTTACGCGCTAGTGAAAAAATCATACGATAACCTTGTACGTAAATGGACCGATATTTAATGATTAATAAAGTAGGTCCACGTGTACTTTTTATTTCAGGTATAAATGATAGTGGCAAGGTGAAAGTGAACTCTGTCGCAAGAGATGGTTGTACACTTAATTATCAAGTAGAGGGTAGTTGTGGTGTGTATAGTTTACTTGAATCCCCTGATTTTGAGAAGTTGAGATTATTTCTTGATACTAGCTTAAGTCAGCAATTCGAATCTCGTTTTGCGAAGGTTTCGCTAATTTTTAATCAAATTGCCAATGAGGAAACTCATAAAATTAGCTTGCGAAAGCTTGTGAAGTTACAGGAGCTTAAGGGTCTAGCTTGTATTAATAAGCCTCAATCAGTGCTTATCAATACGCGTGAGCATGTCGCGTCTGTTCTTACTGGTTTGTCAGGCTTAATCATTCCTAGGGTCACACGTGTAGCTTTTAATTCACGTATTCAATTGGATGGAGCCATTAAGGATTCAGCTATAACTTTTCCGCTAATTCTACGTCCTGTAGGTATTCACTATAATGAAGATATGATCTTGCTAAAAGATGCGGAAGAACTTGATCAAGTACCTTTAACTTTTTACGATGGCAGCGATTACCATCTTATCGAATTTATAGAGACTCGTTCAGAAGAGGGTTTCTATGAAAAAATACGCCTCATTGTTATTGATGGAGAGGTTTATATTAAACACGTATATTTCTCTAGCACCTGGTGCACAGGAGAGGGGACAAAAGAAGCTGTGTATTTACGGCCAGAATTACAGCAGAAAGAGCAGGGGATAATTGAGTCTTTTGAGGCTGAGGTCAAGCCCAAAATTAGTGAGAGGATCAGAGAAATATCGACTAGGCTAGGCTTAGATGTTTTTGGCATAGATTGTTATCTCTACCCAGACGGAGGCCTCTTGTTGTTTGAGGCAAATGCTTGTATGAATATACTCGCGGAAGAACTTGGGCAGGAGCACGTTTGTTTAAAGCATTTGGAGCTGATAAAAGCTGCTTTACTTCGCTTGATCCAAGAGCGGCTAGAGAAGTAGAAATCACAAGTGGATAATTTATAAGTGCCAAATAAAGCGAGTCTTTTACTCGACTAGTTCCGGTAATTTGCGTGCATCGCAAAAATACACAGCCTAAAAGTAAGCTTTGGAACTATAATGTTATCCTTAGTTACTAGGCTTCCAATTTGACTATTACGCGTAAAGTTAGCGGACTCAGTCCTAGCTTGTGCTTTACGTGTAATTAGTTTTGTGTCAAAGTAAAAATTATTCTTCAAAGCCGTCTATTATTAATAGTGATAGCTCTGTGAACCTCGCCTTCATGGGTGCCGATAACATAAGGTGCGCTACGATTGGGGAGTGCGACGACGTCGTAGAGTTCTGAAATTAATCCACCTATATTGAGTCGGTGAGGCAAGGAGCCATCTCTAAGGTCGATCACTTGAAGACCGCAACGTGCTTGTACTATATGTTCTTTTAATTTATCATCAAGATCCAAGCCCGTAAAGAGTTTATTGTGGCGTGGCTCTGATAATCCAGCCACAGCAAAGTCGCCAACAAAAGTAAGACCCCTAAGGTATCCAGGGCAAAAGCAGAGGGCAACAAATTCTTTTTTCTCGAAATTTACATAGCCAAATTCACCAGTGCCTGAATTGTGAAGGTAAAGCGTATCTCTGTACCAACGTGGGGAATGAGGCATAGATAGGCCTGTGCAAACAACTTCGTTTGTATCTATGTCAATAACCATGCCGCCGTTTCGGCGATGTTCGCGCCAGCCATCATTAATATCAGTATCACTTATACAGGTGACGTATTTAGGTTTGCCATCGCGCATTGCGAGTCCATTTAAGTGGCAACGATCTTCTGGAACTAGACGTGATATAAAAGGTGGTTTCCATAGTGGTTTAAAGCTGTCGCCTTCACTAAGTGTTGCTAAACATCCATAAAGACAGTTGATAAAGTAGAGTTGTCCATCATCACCGAGGTGCATGTCATGAATATCTAAATCACCTGTAGTCCAGCTTTGGCTGGGGCGATAGATGGCGTCGAAACCATCCTTCGTTATTTTGTTTTTAGCAAGAATGTCATCTAGCCGCCAAATCTGCCATAGTGAACTCAAATAAAGTGAATCTTGTTTTTTATTTGCACATAAGCCCATGACTCTACTAAAAAAGCGATGAATAACTTTTAATCGACCATTTTCGCCAGTTCCGACAGTGAAGAGGCGAGCGCCTTGATATGTTGTGAATGCAAAACTGACTTTGTGTTCTTTGAGCCAAGCAGGGAATTGGCGGGAAGCATCAATGCTAAGTTTTGATGTCGAAAAACGTTCTAATCAAGCCTTGATAGTTGTAGTGAAAGACGATCTAGTAGTTGGTTTGTCAACAGTATACATGAGCAAGTATAAAGGCGAGCTATATCATATATTTCGGATGTTTATTCAGCCGTCTGACAGAGGATGGCATTTAGCGCACACAGTATTTACGATGACGTGTAATTTTCTCAAAAAAATATCTCCAAATACCAAGGCTCGAGGGATATTGATTACTACGGAAAATGTAAAACTCAAAGAAGAAGGTATGCATAAATACCTTAAACGTAATAATTGTAAATTACTAGGAAAGAATAAGGCTAATGAAGAAGTCTGGGTTTATCTTTTTTCGGGAAAACAAGCTAATTAATTATACCTTTTACACTTATCTCAGTTAGCACTACGACCCTTGTTTACATATTAAAGTACTTGGCCCACAATATGTTTGTATCCACTGCTTGTCTTGGTAGGGAATATTAGTAGCTTTATTGTTCTTTTATATCTTTATTTAATGAATCGAGGGGGGTTGTCTGAGCGATAGATTAAGTCGACTTATTCACAATAATTTTACCTTCGGCTTGTGCTGTGGACTATCACCCTTGCCTTCAGTTCGGGTGTCCAAGTCACTGCGCCCAAGATCATGATAATCTGATCGTTATGTAGATGTGAAAACTCCTTCAATTTCTTGTTTGTACACCTCCTAAGGTTGTTTTAGGCCTGGGGGGGGTGCGAGTGGTTTATGTATGCAGTATTATAGTTGTGTATACTGTTGAGATGATACGTTCCAACTTTTACTCAGTTTGTTTTAAGTCTTTCGTAAAAAGACTTCTATCCTTAAGCATAACTACAAGTGAAATGTAGATTTGCCCTCGTATGAGTTACATTAGTGTCATGTGCTGTTTTTTGTGTGCTTAAAACACATTGTATAAAATGTGTGTTTTCTGGGTTTGTGTGAAGCTGATAATTGTAAGTTATCTGGCAATCATAAGTATTGCTAATATCTAGTCAAACGGTTTTTTTGTTTCTGTAGGGGAATGACCATAAAAAATGGTAAAAACCACTGTTTTAAACTCTCTTGAGTCTTCATATTTATATATTTATACATATTAGTATATGAAATGATGTGTATTTAAACGACTATTTTAAACTCAAACCGAGGTTTGTTTTAAATAAGAAACAGGTGTTATAAACAAAAGCCGAAATATGTATTAAATTTAGGTTAATTGATAATCCACTGCATGTTTTTGATGAAGAAAGTAATTAATTAGCAAGAAATACCGACTTTTTTATCCTAGTGGCTTTGGTAAAAGAATTGACAAGGGTTTCTAGCTTAGTAATTTAATGTGTTTATAATAATTTAAATTAACTCAGGAATCCTGGCACATGGCTGAAGTAAAAGAAACAATTGAAGATCCAAACCAAAACGTAACAGTAGGCGCTATTGACAATGCGAATCTCACAATCAAAGCAGATTCCTATGTAGGTGACATTGAGACAAGTGACTTAAACGATATTATTAATGTTGAAGCACCCAACTTTTCTGGTTCAATTACAACCAACGGTGGTCGTGATGAGGTTAATGTTTCAGATGAGCAGTTTGCTGGCTTGATTTCAACGGGTGATGGCACGGATACGGTTAATTTGAAAGGGAATAATTTTTCGGGTCAAGTTAATACAGGCAATGGCGGTGATTTTGTTGTTGTCTCTGGTTCAGTTTTCACACAAGATGCAGAGATTAATACGGGTGCGGGTGAAGATTTTGTTCAAATCAAAGGGAATGACTTTAACGGTACTGTTACTACAGGCGAAGACGATGATAGCCTGTTGATTGATGGGGCACGTAGTTACGGCTTTTTTGATACAGGCGAAGGAAGTGATGACGTCGTTGTAAAAGGTGATTTTTTCTCAGGTGTTATTAATACGGGTTCAGGAGATGATAATCTTGATATTTTGACTTCATCAACTTCATTCTTTGGTAAGATTGAAACGAGTGATGGTGATGATGATATTACTATTTGGGGATCGAATTTCAGTGGTGATATCGATGGTGGTGGCGGTTTCGACACTGTAGAAGTTCAGGGCTCTTTAAAGGGTGGCGTACGTATTAATGATGTGGAAAAGGTGGACTTCAATTCTGATAAAATTCAAAATACATTTGATAATTATCAAGAACGAGCGGCTGAGATGTCTAGCGGTGAAGGGGCTGGGACGGTTTATACACCAGAAGAAGCTCAGTTGTTGTTGATGAATGCGCAGTCAGATTATAGTTCTCAGCAAGAGCTTTTGTTGCAAATTGAGGAAGAATTGAGTACAGCAATTGCGCAAAATAATCAAGAAGAACAGCTTGCTAAAGAGACTGAATACAATGCTCAGCTAATTGTTGTTGAGGAGTCCAAGCTTGCTTTGAGTGCTGCTGAGGATATTTATGCTGTTTCTACAAGAGGAATAAATGGTGTTGATGTTCTTTTGAGTATGAATACGGGTGATGTCTTTGGTAGTAAAGGTGATGATGTTTTTCGTTTTGTAGGAGAAGGTGGCCCTGAATCAATTAGCTTAGACTACGGAGATGACTTGTTGATTTTGGCAGGCGGCTTAACTGACAGTGTAGAAATTGATGGCGGTTGGGGTGTGGACTCTGTGCACATAGTGAATGGGGATGTTCTAGGTAATATTTACCTAAGCAATGTTGAAGAGCTTATTCTTGTGGACGAAAATGGGTTTTCTCAAACAATTGATGCAAGCAATTCTGCAGGTGTGCAGATCTATACAGGTTCAGCCGACGATAGTATTACAATTAATGGTCAAGATGTAATAGTTAATACAGGTGATGGTGACGATGTTATTACAGTGTCAGATGATTTTGATGGTGCTGTGTATGGCGGTGAGGGATCAGATACTATTTTTGTAGGCGATAATTTCTCAGGCGTTATCTATGCGGGTGCGGGCGACGATCAGATTGTTGTGGGTGATAATTTCTCTGGGACTATTATTGGTGGAGAAGGTGATAATTCATTGATTCAAGGAGAAAACTTTACTGGAACTCATCAAGGTTTTGATGGTATTAGTGTTGAAGTTGTTGATCAGTCAACAGTTATTGATAATGAAGATGATGTGAATTTTGTAGCGGGTAGTTTTGGCGATCAGAGTATTACCTTTACTTCTGCATTTTCAGGACGTGTTGTCGATATTGAAACAATAATTTTAGCAGACGACACAATTAATGAGTTGAAGTTTTTTGATGAGCATTTAACAAGTATTCAGGGCGGTGCAGGTTCGGAGTTTTTAGAGTTTTCCTATGAATCACTTGATTACTTGCATTCAATAAGTGATCTAGAAGGTATAGGCTTAGCAAAAAATGGAGAGTACTCAATTGTCAATGACGAAGCTTTAGAGAATATTCAAGGCGAATCTGGGGATGAATCTATTGTTCTGACTTCAGCCTTTATAGGTCAAGTTAATGAGCTGGAACAAATTACATTAGGTGCTGATACTGAAAATGAAATACAAGATATTAATGGCGACTTAAGTTTCATTTCTGGTACCGAGGATGGAGAGGAGAGTTTAAAGTTAAGTAGTGACTTTGATGGGCGTATTGAGTTTATTGAAACGCTCTATGTATCTGCTAATACCGTTGTGAGTATTGATAACGACGAACATTTGATAGCTATACATGGTTCTAGTGGAGATGAAACAGTTATCTTAGAAAATGAACCTAATTCAAATATTTATGTAACGAATATCAAGAATTTCCAAATTGCCGATGGCGCTGTCACTAATCGTGATGATGATCTTCCTGATGATACAGGCGACACAGGCGACACAGGTGGTACAGGTGGTACAGGTGGTACAGGTGATACAGGTGATACAGGTGATGAAGTTGATGGTAACCCCGATGTTACAATAGGGGTTGGCGTTGATAGCTTCGAAGGTAATGATGAGAATAATTACATCCACTTGGAATCAGAAGCTCACGCAAGTGTTGAGATGAAAGGTGGTGATGATATTGTTACTGGAGACGATAACATTACTAGTGATATCGATATGGGTGGTGATGATGATAGAGTAATATTGGGTAATGAGTTTAAAGGTTCAGTTGCAGGTAGAGATGGTAACGATATTATTTCCGTAGGCGATAACGCAACTGGTACATTAGAAGGTGGCTTTGGTGATGATACATATATTCTAGGCTCTAACTTTAATGGTACTATTAACGATACTGAAGGTAGTAATACGATTATTGTCGAAGGTGAGTTAGGCTCAAACGCTATAATTAATGGCCAGACTGGGGAGGATATTGATTTAGCTGACTTTGAAAATAGTGTAGTTGCAAATGAAATTATCGTAGGTGCGGGACAGACATTAGTGACACCTGAGATTATCAATCTAGTAAGTAAAATCACAGCAGCAGATGATATAACACAACAAGAAACAGTGGTGTTAACAAATGCCGATCTAGTTGATGATGTGAATGATGCACGTGCTCAAGTGACTGACTTGGAAAATTTAACTCTTGCCGCAGAGTCCGATAATGAATTTGTATCTAGTGGTTTAGAAACCTTGACTCTTGGCGAAAATAGTACGTCTGATGCACTTGTGCACACTTTAAGTACTGTGAATATGGCATCTGGTTCAGATCTGTCTATTACGGATTTTAATGATACGCTAGTAACTATCAACGGGAGTGTTGGGGATGAGATATTAGATCTTACTGGTTCAACGGAAGTTACTGTAGATTTGGGTTCTGGTGATGATACTGTAAGAGTTGATAACGTAATAGATAATGATTTGGATAACGATGGGATCAAAGATGCTGACGATCAAGACAGGGACGGCGATGGCATAGATGATGATGGCTTAGATAAGTTCGGCCAGCCGATAACTTTTGAAGGGGTGATAGTTCCTGCTGATAGTGACTCAGGTTCAGGTGCAGATAACCTAATTCCTGTCACAGAGACAAGTCGTCAATTTTCCGGAGTTCTTCGAGGTGGTGATGGTGAAGATACACTCATTGTTGATGACGCTGGATCACAGTTGAATTTTGATTATACTAATTTTGAAGTCTTCGGCCTATTTGGAACATCTGAAGATGGATTTCGCTTTGATAATTTAGATAGCGTTGTACGAATCTTTGGTTCAGAAGATGGTTTTGAAACCTTTATCCTCAATGATAATTATAATGGTGTATTAGAGGCAATTGATAAGGTTATTTTTGAAGGTAATGAAAGAACTTACACAATCGATCAAGATGAGTTTTTAACAGAAGTTGAGGGTATCGACGGTCGATTCGGCTTGGAAGACGACTTGACTTTAATTAATAACTTTGGTAGTGATGATGTTGATACAGAAGGTGTTGATGTTTGGGGTGAAGTTTCAAATGTTGAATTTGTTAGCTTGCTTGGTGATGAAAATTTCCTCATTCATGATGCTGATGTTGAATATTTAGCAGGCACGGGCTCAAACGAATTAACTCTTAAATACGAGTATGTGGGTGTTATTAAAGATATTGCCACTCTAAATTTAGAAACGAGTGGCTCCTTACTTCGTACTTGGGGTGGAGCAATTTCAGAGATTAATGCAACTTCAGCAGATGATGAGTCTATAGGTCTCTATGATGCATCAGCTCTTGGTGATTCTGGCATGTCTATACGTCTTACAAACCTAGAAAACCTTTATATTGAAGGCGCTTTTTCTATTGATAATGATGAGTTCTTGTCAAATATTGATGCCTTGAGTAATGGCTATGAATTCGGTTTGTCAGATGTGTACGACTATGCTGATTATGATTTTTTTGTAGGTGAGGCATCGGGTGTTACACTCTCTAACGAGTATATTGGTAGTGCAAGTAATATGGGGTCCCTACATCTTGCACAAGGTACTAGCTTAAATATAGTTGAAGTTAATAATGTAACTGAAATCTCTGGTAATGGTGGTTCAGGTGGTGCATCGACTTTTACTGGTGCGACCTTACTTACTGACCATGAAGCTTACCAAGACGACGCGATTTTCTCCGAGATTAACAACTTAGATGTTCTCGCTTTCAGCGAAGTGCTCTTACCGAAATTTGTTTATGATTATTCAAACAACAATGCTGAAGCAGTCATCAATAAAGAGATCCTAGATACAGATGCTTATATCTTAGCTTTAGAAGGACTGGGTGCTGATTTAGACGAAGCTGACCCGCGTTATTTTGATAATGTCCTCTATGAGGAAACTCTTGAAGATATGGTGCAATCTGTATTGGACTCAAATTATGGTTTATTTAATGCAGTAGATAAGCCTTTGCATGTCAACCGCGATGACTTTGCTTCTGATGAAGAGTATTTTTCTGCCTTAGCAGTTCAGTACGGCGATGGAACGACTGGTTTAACAGTTGAAGAATATTGGGATGCTGTAGCTATTGATCCAGCCTTGTCAGTCGATTACAATACAGTTCTTGATTCAACAAGTACAGACTATATTGATTATGATTTATACCTCGATGATATGGAAGACGAAATCACTAATGCAGGTGGTACACTTCCTGGATATGATGATTATATCGATCGCGATGCCTACATAAATGTTTTACAAAGTGAGATCATAGGAAAATTTGGTGTAGCTACGGATAATCTCTACTTAAAATCTGAGTTTGATTTTGCGACACAGGATGACTACATCGCTGAGTTAGAAAATGACTTATTAACATATGGTACTCGTCACGTCTTTAAACATGATGGTTCACTTGAATTTATTCATGGTGATAATCACAATGATTTTGTGGCAATTGATTACGGTGATTCAGAAATTGCGATCAATGAAATTGATCTCATGAATAATAACTTTGATGCTGGCTACCTTGAAAATGACCGTATTGTATTAAAAGCAGGTGGTCTAGATCCGCAGAGTGTTATCAAAAATGCCGAAGATATTTACTTGGATATTGAAGGTGAATTAGATTTTGCCGCCTTCCAACATGACTTTAACACCAATCCTGCGGATTTGACTTATGTCGGTTATAATGAATGGTCAGTCTATGATATTGATTCTGCAGATGTCAATGGAATTATTAAGATTGATGGTGGTGCAGGTTTAGAACTTGATGTGTTTGAGCACGGGTCCGATCTAGATGAATTAGTTAACCTCATAACTGGTGCCTACAATGTCTTTAACGATGGTATTGATGACTTCTTCTACAACGAAGAACACAATGTGATTTTCCAAGTTCAAGATTCTGGTATCGGTGAAGGCTTTACCAATAAAGATGATACTGATAATTACGTCTTTGTTGCCGATGGTAACATCGTGATCGATATGAATAATCCAGATCAATATAATCTCGATACTGATTTTATTAGCGGCGATACAGATTACACTTTCTACAGTTTCGATGATGGACTAGAGAATGACCATGTTGCCAAAGTAATTGGTACAGATAATGATGACACTTTTACAATTGGTGAAGATGGTGAAGGCTTAAATGCCTCTCTATTTGATGTAGAGCAGATTAACCTTGGTGCAGGCTCGTCTAACATTCTATCATTGCGTAACGGTGATCATGACATGGGGAATGATGTCTTCGTTGACTATCAGCTCTCAAACGGGGATGCCCACTTAGCCGAGACAGTAAGACTTCACTTCAATGAAACAGGGCAAAACCTGAATGTTGATTTAGGTGATGGTGCCAATGTCGTCACAGTAGGAGGGGGTGTTAAAGGCTTTGCTACTATAGATACTGGTGAAGATTCAGATACATTTACTATTGCAGAAAATGCTAATGGCTTTATTACTGTTAATGCTGGTGATGGCAATGATACAGTATCTGGCCCTGGTGATAACAAAAGCTTCACAGGGGAAATTAACCTGGGAACAGGTGACGACACATTTAACGGCGAAGCGATGGATAATTCTGATGTCGATATCTATGGTGAAGGAGGCGCTGATACGATTACCGTTGATGATGGTCATCTTGGTGAAATTGATGGTGGTTTAGATAATGACACAATTACTGCTGACGATGATCATGTAGGTATAATCAAAGGTGGTGGTGGTGATGATAGCATTACTGTTGATGATCGTAACTCGGGTGATATTTTTGCAGAGGTTGGAGCAGATACTATTTCTGTTGGTAAAAATAACATGGGCGCCATTGACGCTGGTGAAGGCGACGATACAATTGAAATAGATGCCTTGTTAAACGTAGATGAATTTGGGTTTGCTTCTGGAACTGAACTCATAGTTGATGCGGGAGTTGGCAATGATACTATTACCATTAAAGAAGGTGCCAAAAATGTATCTGTCGAATTAGGTACAGGAAACGATTCTGTTGCTATTACAGGTGACTTCGATGGTACAATTGATGGCAGTGCAGGTAATGATACAATTACAGTTTCTGGTGATCTTACAGCTACGTCAGAAATCACTTTAGGTGAAGGTGCGGATAGCTTTACAGCTGAAAACTTAACTGGCGATATCTCAGCAAGTACTGGAGCGGATACAATTAATGTGGTCGATACGATAGATGGCGACGTTGATTTAGGTGCTGATAATGACAGTCTGACAGCCACAACAATATTGGGTGATGTAGATGCTGGATCAGGTGATGATACAATCTTGATTAAAGGTACATACACAGGTGTTGTTGATGGTGTGTTGGACACAACGGATATAGATCTAGGTGCTGGAGATAATAAACTCGACATTAAAGGTACGAGTGTAGGTACTATTGATGCTGGTGGTGACGTTGATACAGTGACCTTGACATCACACACTGGTGATATAGATCTTGATAATGGTGCCAATGTTCTCACAGCAGATACTATAACAGGTAGCATAAGCCTTGGTAAAGATGCCGATACAGTAACTGTAGATGATATCTTTGATTCTGGTGCTGACATTGACACTATTAGTTTAGGCGCCGGATATAATAAACTCACTGTAGATTCAATAGATATTGACATAAGTGCAGGCGATGGAGCTGACACGATTAATGCTGAAACTATTGACGGGGCAGTTAGCCTTGGAAGTGGGGACAATGTCCTGAATGCCGATACAGTTACTGGTCTAATCAATACGGGTGCTGGTGATGATAAGATAACTATTGATGTACAAGCTGCAGATATTTCTACTGGTGGTGGTACTGATATAGTTTCTATCGATGGCACTTACACTGGATCGGTCGATGGTGGAGCAGCGGGTAAAAACGAAGAAGGAGAAGAGCTCCAAGACGAAATTACCTTTAAAGGCAACATCGATGTTGGTGCAGCAGTGACTGGTTTTGAAAAAGTTACTGTCACTACTGATGACGTCTTTTCTCTAGAGGGTTCTGATATTGAAGAGCTTGTAGGTACCAAAACTGTTGTTCAAACAGCAACTATGGAAAATAATTTTGATGGGTCTGTGTCAAATATCGAAAATCTCGCTCTTCTAGGCACGGTTAATACGGTTGAAGTCGATGGTAATATTGCCGATATCACTACAAATGGTGACCCAGATAAAATCACCCTTTCGGGTTCTTCGAATTCTCTAGAAGTCAATACACTAGAAGGTGATGATACAATTGAAGCAGGCTTGAAATTCAATGGTACAATTGATGGCGGAGACGACTTTGATACGGTGGTACTTACGGATAATTTCGAAAGTGGAAGTATTCTAAATGTTGAAAAAGTTCAATTAGAAGCTGGAGTAGAAGATGCTCAGTTTGCGGCGACTAGTGTTCAAGAAATTGTTGGTAAAGAAGAAAGTGAAGGCGAAGGTGAAGAAGCTAAAGAACTCACAGAATCCGTTATTATTACCGCAGGCAATTTAAATGCTGAACTAGAAGATATTGAAGAGATTACCTTAGCTTCCGGTTCTGATAATAGTTTGCTAATTGATAATGACCTTTTGAAAGTTAACTCTGCTAGTGGAGATGAGAATCTAGCCCTTAGTGGTACGGCTCTAGATGGTTTGGAGATCAACCTAGGCACGGGCTTAGATGTACTGACTGTTGATATAAATAATGCAAATTTAAACACAAAAGGTGTGAACACATTAAATATTGCCGACGGTAATAAAGTAACTATTACAGATGAAGGCGTATTAGCATCGGTTAGTGGTACTGATACGGATTATGAAGAACTGGTGATTAGTGGGAACGACGACTTATCTATCGACGAACTGGAATCACTAACTGTGGCTAATAGTGCTACAATTACAGATGATGTTGCTGATGCCGATTTAGAAGAGATTAATCTTGCTGCAGATATTGATGTAACTGTAGTTAATGCGGGCTCTTTAACAAATGCGGTTGGTCATGCAGGTACTAGTGAATCGCTGATTTTGGAAGGTAATACTGATCTGACTGTTAGTGACATTGAAAGTTTAGAGATTGATACTGCAGCAGAAATTAACGCTGATGAGAATTTACAAACTTTAAGTCTCAATGATATCGCAGCTGGAACGACAATAGTAACAAATGCAAGTGCTTTAAGTACAGTTGTAGGTGGCATCACCAATGAGGTCTTGGAAATCGAGGGCAATACTGCTGATGCAGAAATCTCAATTAGCGATCTATTTGAACTCACAATCGAGAATAGTGCAACATTAAGTGATAATGGTGAGCTAAATACGCTCACAATTGGTCAAGGAAGTAGCGTAATTGTAGAGAATGGCTCTAACCTCCAGGACGTTTCAGGTAACTCTTTTGGAGATGAGTCTTTAACGATTCAAGACCATAATGCTAATATAAGCGTCAATGAGCTTGAATCACTTACTCTACTTGGTGGTAATTATGGCGTGACTAATACAGTAACTGATAACTCAGTACTTAGTACTCTTGAAAACCTTGTCTTGGGTCGTGATGCTCAGATCACACTTTCTAATGCTGGTGCAATTAATACAATTACTGGTGATAGTGGTGTTGGTACTGAAGCCGTTATTTTAGATACGGCAGTTGAAGAAATTGATGTTTCAGAGCTTGAAGAGCTTACAGTAGTTGGTGACGGATCGACAATCTTGACCATCACCGATGAAGAAGGTAATAGCAGACTTGAACGAGTAGCGATTAACGCAACGGTTGCATTGGCGTCTCTGACAATTGATAATACAGGTGATTTGATGAGCATTGAAGGGGACCTCATGGGTCTCGATGGTCACACAGTGGTTTTATCTGGTAATAATGATCAGCAAATTGCACTTACAGATATAGCAGACATAACTCTTGATTCAGAAACTGGTAGCTCTAATATTATCGATAACAGTGTCAATATTTTAACCAATGTCACACTGGCAGACGCCGATGAATCTGTCACAATAAGTGATGCAAGTGCACTTAGTCTTGTGACGGGAGCGGCTGGCTCTGAAGAGTTGACAGTTAATGTTGCGGACTCTGGTATTCTGAATATTGATCAAATTGAAACAGTTAATATTGTAGGAAATAGTATCACTCAGCTTGTTGACGC
Source organism: Lentisphaera marina (assembly GCF_028745505.1). Lineage (GTDB taxonomy): Bacteria > Verrucomicrobiota > Lentisphaeria > Lentisphaerales > Lentisphaeraceae > Lentisphaera > Lentisphaera marina. The sequence goes on from NZ_JAQZZL010000002.1 coordinate 552,950, forward strand.
TAGTGCGGACCTTACAACTATCACTGGTGATGCAGATGTTCAGTCTCTTACCGTTAGTAATAATGCGGTTCTCAATATTTCTGGTGTGGAAGAGCTCACAGTAATGAATGATGGTTCATTAATTGACGATGGAAGTTTGGAAACACTAAATTTTGGCGCAGATGGTTTGGCTATAGAGCTAAGTGCAGCTTCTGCCCTAACAGAAGTTAATGCTTCAGATGGCATCGAGATTGATCATTTAACTGTAGATAGTTCCTTAACTAATGTCGCCATTAATCATTTAGAAAGATTGACTTTATCAGAAAATTCTGTTAATAGCATCACCCTTCAAGATGATAGTGGCACACTCGCTGGTGAGAGTGCCTTGACTGATATTGACACAACTGGTGCCGGTGATGAGGTCTTAACTTTAAATGAATTGGGTGCACTTGTTTACAATACTTTAGATATTGACCTAGGTGATGGTGAGGACACGCTTAACCTTCAGGTAGATAACTACACAGGAACAATTAGTGGCGCAGAGACCATTACCTTTACGGTACAGATGCAGGCTAATGTTCTTAGTGACGCAACGATTAGCGGTGAAATTGGTGGCGTTCTTGATTTAAGTACTTGGACTGAAGACGAAAATAATGATTATGTCGATGGGACAGAACATATTTTCACTCGTGGTGATGTGACTCTTACATTACTCGTAGATCCAAATAGTACGGGTAATTCTTATGATCCATCTGATCAAACTTATACCTTCTCTGTCGGTACGAGTATAACTATGGATGGTGTGATTACAGGTATGACTGTGGTTCAAGATCAACTCGTGATTAGTGACGGTCAGAGAATATCTGTAGAAATGTTCGATGGTGACGATATCATCACAGGTGGTGATGGCATTGCAGATTATGTTGATGGAGATGCCGATACGGATTTGGATGCTGGTGATGGAGATGGTCCAGAAGTAGGCTCTGATCCTCTTAACTTTGTTCCTATTGTTGCAACGGGTATTGACCTTGGCGCCGGTGATGACTCTCTTGAATTGGGTGACGATGTGACTGTGACCATTGCCGGTGGCTCTGGTGAAGATACGATCACGCTTGGACAGAATTATGATGGTGCTCTGGATGCTGGAGATGATGATGATTTGGTGACTTTAGGTACTGGTGTACTAACTGGTCTTATAAATGCAACTACCACTTTAGATGGAGGTGGTGGTGATAACGATATTCTCATCTCAATTGACGATGTTTCTGATTATGTTGATATCGGTGTTGGTGTAGGTATTGAGAATTTTGAAGGTGTTGTGTCTGGAGATGCAATCACCATTATATCTACTGATGCAGATTTTAGTTTAACCGTTCCAGAGGGCTTTGATAGTATTGGTTCAATCGAAGGTACTGGACCTGCCAATGGTGAAGTTATATTTGAAAGTGGCGATGTATTCAGTGTCGCAGGAGCTACAGTGGACGACCTCAATCACCTTGTACTAGCTGAAAATTCTTTCAATCAGTTTACATCCACAAACCTTAAAGAATTAACTATGGGCATCAGTTCAGAAGCTGAAGTTGAATCGATTGACCTCGATACAGTAACACTTGCCAATGGTGCAAACCTTACACTGGTTGATACTGATACAGTCGGTCCAAATTTTATTACCATAAATTCTGCAATTGGTGATGAAACTTTAGATATTACCGGCTTTGATGGTGGCGATATTAACCTTGGTGAAGGCGATGACTCTTTACGGATTGACAATGCTGCCGATGGTGACGAAGATAATGATGGTATACTTGATGCTGTTGATCCAGATTTCATTGGCGGTTTAGAAACTTCAGTGGCTTACACTGGTGATATTAACGGTGGCGCAGGTATAGATACATTGATTGTTGATCAATACGCCTCAATTGACAGTGGCTTAGGTTACGCTACAGGTTTTGCATTTAATAGTTATGTAGGTATTGAGCGTATTGGTCTCTTTGGTGAAGACCTTTGGAATCATGACGGAGATGATACAACTATTACCTACCTCTTCCAAAATGATGATTCTGTGATTGAATTATTCTCTGATGATAATCACCAAACCATTATTTTTGATGATAACTTTACCGGTACATTGTCGGGGATTGAAGCCGTAGAATATGAAAGGATACTCGATAGTACGTATTCATTGGATGCTGATATAGATCTCGTTTCTGTGACGGGCCAAACTGATGGTGTTAATATTGGTTTTGAAGATGACTTGACTCTTATTAATAATTTTGGTAGTAGAGATGAAATCACAGGAGATATTTCTTTTGGTAACTTGACTGATATTGAGATATTAACACTCAATGGAGCTGAAAACTACATTAGCTTCGACGATCAACTCGAGTGGATCTTTGGTTCTGGTGGTTCTTATCTCGAATTTGCCCAACAATACGTCGGTGCCATTCGTGACATCGGAACAGTTAAGTTACAAGATGATTCAGTCTTGACGACTTGGGGTGGTGGCCTAGAGCTTATTGAGGGTTCTGACGCAGAAGACGAAACTGTAAGTCTCTATAATGATCCTAACCTTGCATCTGTTACTGATAGCATCGAAATAAGTAATTTTGAGAACCTCAACATTGATGGTAATTATACAATTACGAATGATGAATTCCTCACTACCATTGTTGGTATTATGCCAGATCTACGTTTTGATGCAGAATTCACAACTGGTCAATACGCAACTAAAGCACTTGACCCCCTCGTGGCTTTAGATAGTAACTTGACCTTAACAAATCAATTTATTGGTTCGATAAGTGATATCACAAATTTAGAACTTGCAGCTAATACAACAAACTTTGTATTCAATGATAATATAACTTCCATCTCTGGCGTAGGAAATGGTGGTGATTCAGCAATAACTAAATTGAGTCTCTTCAATGAATATGAGGGACGCCTAAGTCATTTTGAAAATATCAATTTAGGTACAGGTGTGACTGATGATTTAGGGGAAGTTTGGTCGAAGAAGTTAGATAAATTCACACATGATGACTCAGCTGAGCAAATTAATGGCGATGAAGGCGTTGATTTTGTTTACATTAACTATGATGCAGGTATGACAACTGAAGTGATTGACCTTCGTGGTCAATCTCAGAATACTGAGGATACGTACATTGGTGATGGTATTGACCGTGTAGTTGATACATTTAATAATAATTATACTGATGATGTCTTAGTCATCAATGCTGAGAGTATTTCTCAGACATCACAAATACGTAACGTTGAAAACCTTTATATCGAAGGTACAAATACGATAACTTCTCTTGATCCAATTCAGCATGATGGTGGTACTGACTCAGGATTAGTTGATGCTGATGATGTGGGTGGCGATGGTTTTGTAACTACATTTGCAGATGCATTAACTGCCAGCCTAGCAGGTAACGTAATTATGGATGGTAGTGACCGTGCAGAAGTTGAGGCCTTAGGTTTAGGAGTCGGTACTTCTCCTGAGTATGTATTTATTGCAGGTGGAGAAGGTGATAGATTAGATGTCACCTTTACAGATCGTTCATTAAATATAGATCATTTAGATGCTAATTTAAACGATGGTTTTGATGATATGATTTTTGACGAAGAAACTGGCTTAGTCATGATTCTTCAAGATTCTGGTATTGGCGAAACTATTGACATTAATGGTGCATATGTTTTCCAAGCTGACGGCTGGGAAGTTGTTGACTTTGCTAAAGAAGGCGCAGGAGGCGGTACTATTAGGTGGGATAACGATGGTGTTATCATTAATGGTGGAGCTCTTGATGAAACTGTTAACTTGGCAGGTAATATCATGAACGATGGCTATGATAATGATTATGTCGCAAAAGTTTTTGGTACGGCTGCGGGCGCAGAGACGATGATCTTTGATAATGATCTCCGCGGTGACGTAGATCAAATTGAATTTAATGGTTCAATTTGGGATGTCGAAAACCTATTACTTGACAATAATACCGACAATACTATATCCATTCGTGAATTGAATGGAGGAATTGTTGGTGGTGTTATGGAAATTGACGTTGAGGGTTTAGGTGGTAATGACCCTGCAACAGAAGTCCTTACCTTAAGCACAGTTGAGAACTTAGCAGTGACTTACAATATTGACCTGTCTGGTGGACTGATTGCAGCACTAGATGAAGGAGATACATTAGATGTAGGTGACAATGCTCTGACTAGTGGGACAATTACACTTGGCGGTGGAGATGACATCTTCACTGCAAATGGTGATGGTACGGATCGAACTGATGATGATATAAATGGTCTTGGTATTGACATCAATGCCAATGAAGGTGATGATACTGTTTTTGTTGGCCAAGGATATACTGGTATTGCTGATGGTGGTGAAAATGCCAATGACTTTGATACTATTATCATCGGTGACGGCGGTGCACCGACTATTCAAAACTTTGAGAACGTTCAGCTACTTAGAGATACTGCACTGACAAACCTAACAGCAACAGGTGTTGAGCAAATAGTAGGTACAGCAGCGGGTACTGAGTCTGTGTCTTTCGCCACGGTTGCTGATGATATGCTTATCATTGATATAGAGACCTTAATTCTTGGTGCAAATACAAGCAATAGTTTAACCGTAGATGGTGCGACAACCTCTATACAAGGGGGCGCTCTTGGAGTGGCTACAGCTGAATCACTTGAGCTTTTCGGTGAAATAAGTGAGGATTTAGTCGTTGATTTAGGTGCAGGTGCTGACACAATAAGTATTACTTCAGGTGCTTTTGCAGGCACGATCGACAATACTGAAACAGTTATCTTCCAAGAAGGATCATCACTAACAGGTACAATTACTAATGATGTTACAAGTATTATACTCCAAGATGGTGTTAGTTTGGATGCTGGTAATATTGCAATAGACGGTGCCAATCTCACTATTGATGGTGCAGAAGGTTCTAGTATTGATTTAAGTCTGTGGACTGAAGATGCAGCCAATGATTATAATGACGCAGTCATCGATACTTTCACCCTAGGTACAAGTACAATATCAATTGATCCTGCGACTGATTTCATCAGCTATGCTGGTGGTACATTAACTTTTGCGGCTATAACAGCCTAATTACGGAGAAGATATAAAATGGCTAATAATTATAAAACAAAAATCACAACTTACGATCTTGATGAATTTCAGAGTAAGATTAGTGATCTAGGTCTGTATGAAAATGCAAATGTGTCAGTCTCTATTAAAGATGATATTGTAGGCTCTTTTCAAAAAAGTATTCAGGGTACTCTGGGCGGAGTTGATAAAGTAAAAATCAAAATGCAGAGCTTTGAAGAGTCTATTAATCTCTATGATAATAATGATAGTGTTGCATTGTCTTTACGAGATTTTTCAGGTATTGTTAACACAGGAGCTGGTGATGATAAAATCGCTGTGAAAGGCGAATGGGTTGATGGCACCGTGAATGGTGAGTCGGGTGCTGATAAAATTACCATCAGTTCTAAAGGAGATTTTACTGGGACTGTTAATGGTGGCGATGGTTTAGATAAGATATCTCTTAAAGCTTTAGATGGCTTCGGAGGCGAAGTTAATGGTGGCGAAGGCAATGATCTTATTAAACTTTCTGTAAAAAATCAATATGATGCAACTGTCAACGGTGATGCAGGAGATGACACGATTCAATTAAAAGGTAACCTTTGGGGTACCGTGGATGGTGGCATTGGTGCAGATAATATTAAAATTTCAGCAAAACAGTTTGGTACCGATGCACAGGTGCTAGGTGGTGAAGGCGATGATGTGATTAGTGTTTCTGTCCCCACCTTTACAGGTATGATTGATGCCGGACTTGGCGATGATGTCCTTAAATTAAAAACTAAAGCAGCTCAGGGTAGTATAGATTTAGGTGGAGGTGATGATTACCTTAATCTAAAGGTAACAAGTTTTGAAACTGATCTTGATACAGGTGAAGGCGATGATGAAGTCATTATTAATGTCAAAACGGGTCTAAATACAGCTTCTTTTAATACTGGTGGTGGCAATGATGAAATTACAGCCAAATTATCAAATTATGCTAGTAGTGTCGACTTTGGCGAAGGGGATGATATAGCTCATTTATTATCCTTAAAGGATGTAACGGGTAATATTTCTTTTGGTGATGGAGATAATGACCTCCTGAAAAGTAAAATTTCAAATATGGAAGGTGATATTACATTTGGCTCTGGTTTAGATGAAGTCAACCTTGCAGGTAAATTAATGAGTGGTGATGTTGATCTTGGTTCAGGTGATGATGATTTACTTCTGGCTGTGGCTTCTTTCTCTGGTTCAATTTTTGCAGGTGAGGGGAGTGATGAAATTGAACTTTCCTCTAAGGCAAAGAGTTTTACGGGCCTTGTAGATGGAGGTGGAGATCTTGGTGATAAACTTATCATTATGACATCTCTTTTAGAAGACGCACAAGTTACTGGTTTTGAAAACATAGATCTAGGTAAAAGTGTTAAAGTTGATGCAGATAGTTTTTTATCTGATACATCTATTTTAGGTGTTGCAAAATCTTCTATAGATCTCACTGGATGGACTAATAGTTCAGGTGATATTTGGTCAAAGGATGGCATTGACTTAGATGTTGAAGGTTCAGCTGGTGCTAATCTTTCCTTGACTGAAGGTGTTTACACTTTTACAGGAATTGTATAGAGCAATCACCTTAACTGAAAAGGCAAGTCATGATTTTACGGGCTAGGTTTAATATTTAAACCTAGCTTTGTTATTGTGTGCCTTTATTTAAGTACACTTATCAATCATTTATATGGCTTTTGAGAGTGTTTGAAAGTCCATCGTTTAGATGTGTGAAAGCTATAATTAAGCATTCACATAATAATATATGACCATGAATCGTTAGATGGATGATTCTTTTATTGAAAATATAGTATTTGAAGTGAGTGCTTTAGTTATTGCTCAGCCAGTTTGCGAATAGATCTTTGAGTCAATATAAACGATGTTTAAGGTCATAATTTGTAAGTAAATAGGGCTCACTTATTAAGTCATATATTACTTATAGTCAATGAGATAAGTGGTAATTATGCTATATTACATGCAAACAAAACCCCTCAAAACAATCATTAGGTTTGCATAAGATGTATAAAAATACGGGCACAGAGCCCAAAATGGCCAATCTACCTTATTTTCTAGGTAAGGGGCAATTTGAACCATGTCCCGAGGATCAGTTCTTGAAGTAGGCTCTTGGCTAACCCCAGGAGATACTATGTTAGAATATTTTAAAGACCGTAAGTTAAAACTTCATCCCGAACCCGTGAACCTCCGCAAAGGCTTTAATGGCTTAACTGCGCTAAGTGATCTAGAAAAACTCTTCGCAGGAGATGTCTACCTTTTCGTAAATCGACGCCGTAACTTACTGAAAGGTCTCTACTGGGATGAGGGTGGTTTTTGCATTTTTAATAAACAGTTGGAACGCGGAACTTTTAGCGATATATCCGAAGCTAAAACTGAGCTTAGTTTTCGGGAATTCCTATTAATGATTCACTGCTGCAAAGGAGCCTACTTTAAGCTCAAATAGTAGAGTTTTTCAGTAGTAAAACCATGCTTTTACACTATAGTATTTGATGATAAAAACTGTTGAAAATCTCACCAAAAAAGTTGTTTTTTTAGAAGAAGAAAACGCCTATCTGAAAGCGCAACTTTATGGTCGAAAAAAAGAAACAGTAGTCTTTGATAACTCAGATACTTTTCCTGTACTGGCTGAATACCTTAAGGGGCTTGGAGAGCCAAATTCACCGGTAAGGGATGAACCATCCAAAGTCAATACCATACAAAAGAAGAAAAAACGTAAACCCTTTACTCATTTCAGTTTCCCTGATAATGCTGAACGCGAAATCAAAATCATTGATTTGCCTGATGATGAAAAAACCGATCCCATAACTGGTGTTGAACTAAAGTTCATGGGATTCGATATATCAGAAAAACTTGTTTACGTTCATGGTCGTTATAAAATTATAGAGACTCATATTCGTAAATATAATATCCCAAACAACTCAAAAGCGGGGATCATCTCCGCGCCAGTACCCAGCCATCCCATAAGCGGCTGTCGAGCAGATGTGAGTCTATTATCACATATACTCATCTCGAAATATGCTGACCACCTCCCTCTTTATCGCATAGAAGAACAACTCCAACGCGATGGACTTGTGATTGCCCGGCAGACACTTTCCAAATGGGTTCTTAAGCTAGGAGAGACTCTACAGCCTCTAGGAGATTTGTTGCGAGATCAGATCCTAAACTCATCAAGAGTTTTTACTGATGATAGTCCGGTTAAACTTCAGACCAAGGGCAAAGGAAAACTTCAAGAAGGTCGGATTTGGGTTTATGTTGGTGGCGATGGTCCAGATCCACCTCTAGTTTGGTTCGAGTTTACCAAAGACCGCTCACATTCCCATACTTTAGATCGTATGAAAGACTTCCAAGGAGTTTTTCACGCGGATGCCTTTGCTGCTTACGAAAAAATGGATAAGCTCGACGGTATCGATTGGCAGGCTTGTTGGGCTCATGCTAGACGTAAGTTTTTTGATACACCGAATCCAAATGTATTCTGTAAACAGGTGCTCATTTTGATGGATAAGCTCTTTGCGCTTGAGCAAGATGCATGGACTCTTGATAGCTCGCAACAACGTCAAAAATTCCGCGATGATAAAACAAAATCTTTTGTGAATGATCTCCTAAAACATATCCAAGACCATTACTACAAAGCATGTGAACCTAAAGGTAAACTTAAGACCGCGATGGAGTATATACTCAAACGCCAAGAGGCTTTTAAAACTTTTCTCAAATACCCGGATGCCCGTATTGATAATAATGTGAGTGAACGAGCAATTCGCCCCCTTACGATTGGCAGGAAAAACTGGCTCTTTTTCGGGAGTGAAAAAGGTGGTCAAGCTGCGGCTAATATCATTTCTTTAGTTCAGACTTGCCGCAAGCTTCACCTCAATCCAAAAGAATATTTAGAGGACGCACTCAGACGAATTACTGACCATCCAAAAGATAAACTAAGTGAACTACTCCCACAAAACTGGAAAAAAGAGACTTTTTTAAGCTGACTCCTACCAAATAACTGAGCTTAATTGACGCTTACTTTTCTAGACGGAACACTCAATATCAATAATCGCTGGGTCAAGCTAGCGGCAACAATACCATGGAAAGATGTAGAAGAAATTTATGCACTAAATTTCACCAGCCATACTGGGCCCAAAGCTCTACCTGCAAGAACTGCATTTGGTTCCCTGATCATTCAAGTAAAGCTGAGTTTAACTGATGAAGAAACTGTAGAAATGATTTCTGAAAACCCCTACCTTCAATATTTCTTGGGGTTTGAAAGATATAAGCAGGAATCACCTTTTGATCCGAGTATGATGACTCATTTTCGAAAGCGTTTTGGAGCTCAGGATATTAAAGATATTGATGATTTATTACATAAAACAACACGTCCAAAAGAAGAAGACTCCGATAAGGATTCAGACAATGATCCTCCGTCAAATAAGGGTGCTTTAATTGTTGACGCTAGTTGTGTCCCTGCTGATATTCACTATCCAACAGATCTTGGTTTACTAAACAAAGCCCGCGAAAAAACTGAAGAAATCATCGATATTCTTTGGCGTCATCGCTTTAATACCGAAGATAAGGTCAAGCCTCGGACTTATCGTGAAGACGGCAGAAAAATCTTTTTAAGTGTTGTCCTAAAAAAACGTGTATCGAAAAAGAAAAGGCGTGAAGTGATTAATAGACAACTTCATTGTGTAAGGAGGAACCTCGCTAGTATAAATGAACTCAAAAAGCATGCCGATCTGGGGCTATTGAAACCTAGTTTATACCGCGAACTACTGGTGATCGGGACACTTTATCAACAACAGCAATACATGTATGATAATAAAGTAACAAGTGTTGATGATCGCATTGTAAGTATTCACCAACCACATATTCGTCCCATTGTTCGCGGGAAAGCTGGAGCTCATACAGAGTTCGGAGCTAAAATATCTATCAGTGTCGTCGATGGCTGGACCTTTGTCGATACGATTAGTTTTGATTCTTATAATGAAGGAACCGAACTAATTTCACAAGTTGAAAAATATAAAGAGCGTTTCGGTTATTATCCCGAATCAGCACATGCTGATAAAATCTACCGAACTAAAGAAAATCGAGCGTATTGTAAAAAACACGGAATAAGGATAAGTGGACCCAGTCTTGGAAGACCTCCCAAAGATGCGATTTTACGTGAAGAACAAAAGGAAATACAACGCCAGGATGAAGCTATAAGAAATGAAGTAGAGGGCTGTTTTGGTGTAGCCAAAAGACGCTATAAACTCGATCGAATCTTTACGAAAACCAGGACTTCATCCGAAACACTTATTGCTTTAGTATTCATGGTGATGAACTTGGATAAGGCTTTAGCCTTTTTGTCACTTTTCGGCCAGTATTATAAGCAGCTATTCGCGCACGTTTATTGTTTTATAAGTCTCATTAACGAGAATGAGCATTTCAAAAGGCGAGTAATTCAGTAAGCCCTAAATACTAAGACTTTTTATTGCAGAAAATTGTAAGCCTTTGAGCATATGCTATACTTTGCGCATATTAAATTTATAGAGACAGATTAATGAGTGTTAATGATTTTGATTACCTAGCTTCATGTTTATCCTTGTTGGCGAAACGACGATCTAGATTGTATTCGGAAAATGCCTTAAAAGATGGTCTTCCTTTACAGGATGGCCAGCTTAATATTGTGAGTTTTAAAAGAGCAGCGATAAGAGCAGGTTTTAAATCAGAAGTCGTAAGAAGAGGGCCAGAATCACTTTCGACTTCCTTGTTTCCTTTAATAATTATTTGTAAGGATAAGTCAGCTTTTATTTTAGAAAGCTATGAAAGTGAGCTCTATACGATTTTTGATGTAAAAGATAATTGTGAACGCCAATTAAACGCAAGTGAGCTTACTGAACTTTCTTCAGGTTTTGCTATTCTTGTGCAAGACCTTCAAGAAAGTGAAGCACGAACCGAGAAGGAAAATTGGTTTTTTGCGACCCTATACAAGTATAGAAGCATGTATGCTTGGGCATTAGTGGCATCTGTATTCATTAACTTATTTGCCTTGAATTCATCGATATTTATCATGACGGTCTATGATAGGGTTTTACCAAATAATGCCGAGTCAACTTTGTGGATGCTCAGTGCAGTTGTTATTGGAGCCTTTGTTTTCGACTTTATTTTTAAAACAGTACGTTCTGCAACTCTCGATAGAATTACACAAAGAGTTGAAGTTATTTTGTCTTCTAAAATACATGAAAAACTTATGCGTGTAAATATGACGCACAAGCCACCATCAGCAGGACATTTTGCCAGCGTAGTTAAAGATTTTGAATCTATTCGTGATTTCATGACCTCTATGACTCTGACTGCTTTGATTGATCTTCCTTTTGCTCTGTGTATTTTGTTCTTCATCTATTTGATTGCAGGTAAGTTGACTTTGGTTTTAGTGGCTTGTGCATTAGTGCTTTTAGTAGTCAATGTTCTCGCACAACCCTTGCAAAAAATGCTTGTTGGAAAATCCATGGATGAGGGCTCTCGCCGTCAAGGACGACTCGTTGAAGTTGTTAATAATCTCGATATTATTCGCATGATGAATGCGCAATCAATTTTTCAGTATAAATGGGAACAAGACACTGGGGTGCTTTCCGAAACTTCTAGAAAAAGTAAATTCGCCAGTTCAGTGACATTGTCAATTTCTTCCATTATTCAAAATATGGTTTCCATTTTTGTTGTAATTGGTGGCTTCTATCTTATTCGTGATGAAAACATGACCATGGGTCAATTAGTTGCCGTTGTTATTTTGGGTGGTAGAGCTTTGGGGCCATTAGTGACAGGGATTAACTTACTTGTTCGTTATCAATATGTTCGCAAAGCTTACAAAAATGTAGATAACTTTATGCGCTTGCCTGAAGAACGCGATCCGGACAGCTCACTATTAAGTCGTCCAGATATCAACGGCGAAGTCGTATTAGAGAAAGTCGGTTTTTCTTACCCCAATCAAATTTTCAGAGCTTTGGATAATATAAGCTTTAAAATTAATAAGGGTGAAAAAGTGGGGATAATTGGTAATGTTAGCTCCGGTAAAAGTACACTCTTAAGATTGATCTTGGGCTTATATACAAGTACTGAAGGTAAGATTTTAGTGGATGGCACAGATTGTCGCCAGGTTGATTCAGCGGATTTACGTGAATCTATGTCATGTATTTCACAGGAAGCAAAACTCTTTGACGGTTCGGTAAGAGATAACCTTTTTTATGCTAATCCTCATTTATCCCATGAAGAATTAGATGAAGTCGTTAAAATTTCTGGACTAGATAAATTACTTAATTCTCAGCCTATGGGATTAGATCTCCCAGTAGGTGAAGGCGGTTCACACTTATCAGGTGGTCAGCGTCAATTGGTGGCCATTGCACAGGCCGTAGCAAAGAATCCTCCTATAATCTTAATGGATGAACCGACTTCCTCTTTAGATACTGGCGCAGAAGCAGAATTTTTAACTAAAATGAAAGAGTTCACTAAGGATAAGACATTAATTCTTAGTACCCATAAAATGCGTGAATTGCAATTGGTAGACAGAATCATTGTCTTAGATAAAGGTCTTATGATTGCTGATGGTCCACGAGATAAAGTTCTCGAAGTTTTGCAGAATAAGGGGAAGAAATAATGGATAAGAACGAAATCAATAAATTGCAGTCTGGCGACGAGAAATTCATTTCAGATCTTAATGCTGCGATTATGCATAAAAATAAGAAACTTCCCTATTTGATATTAGGTTCAATGGGTTTGTTCGTGATTTTTATCATTCTTTGGTCGCATTTTTCTGAGATTGAAATTATAACTCGGGGTATGGGTAAAGCCGTTCCTTCTAAAGAAATTCAAGTAATTCAAAACTTGGAAGGAGGAATTATTTCCAAAATGAATGCTAAAGAAGGGCAAGCAGTTAAGCATGGTGAGCTCTTAGTGAAACTCGATAATAGTAAATACCTCTCGGCATTTAAGGAAATGGAAGCAGAGCGTGCTTATATAAAGTCTAACTTAACTCGACTTTATGCAGAATATAATAAGTCGCCAAAAATTACTTTTAGTCCAGAACTTCAAAGTAATAAATTAGTCACGACAACACAAAGTAATTTATTTTATTCTAGGCAACAACAATACCTCTCTCTAAAAGAGGGCTATGAAGTGAAAATAAATCACCTACGAATAGAAGTTTTGGAACAAAGTTTATCTTTGACGCGTTTACGGGCGGAGATGAATCAAGTCAAGCCGGATTATAGTGCTTTTACTAGTGATGCAGATAAAGCTATGGTAGAACTTGAGCAACGCCTCTTTGAAACTCGTCAAGAGATTTATGAGGCTCAAAAGAAATCTATTAAATCAAATCAAGATATTTTACGAAAAGAACTCGAACAAACAAAAGACCTAGAAAAGAATGGTGCTGCGTCCATGGTTGAAGTTTTACGACTAGAAAGACAAGTTATGGACATGGAAGGTGCTTTGCAGTCTTTGGAATCAACTCGCTTACGTGATATCACTATGAGTATAGAGAGTCGTAAACAAAGTAAAGTTAAATTGGAAGGCCTCTTGGTGGATAGTAATTCAGCACTTAGTCAATTTGAGGCTAATTGGTTTAATGAAATTGCTGTAAATATTGCTGATTATGAATCTAGATTGTCAGCACTAAAAGAAAAGATATCATCCTTGGAAGACACTGTTCAACGCACAAGAATTACTTCTCCTGTTGATGGTGTGATTAATGAGGTTTTTCAAAGAAACGAAGGCGGTGTTGTTAGTCCTGGTCAACCCATTTTAGAGATTATCCCAGATGATGATAAACTTATCGTTGAAGGTATGGTATCCCCGCAAGAAGTTGCTTTCTTAAGAACTGGTATGCCCGTTATTATTAAAATTACAGCTTATGATTATTCAGTTTATGGGGGCTTAAACGGTGAATTAGTACACATATCTGCAGATACTCATACCGACGAATCAACGGGTGCTCCTTTCTATAAGGTACTGGTAGAAACTGAAAAAAACTTTTTAATGAATGAAAATAACAAAGTTATTCCAGGGATGACGGCCCAATTAGATATTTTAACAGGAAAACGCTCAGTTTTGAACTATTTTATCTCCCCAATTTATAACGCACAAAGTACGGTATTTACAGAACGATGAAAATGATTCGTCAACAACTATTACTTTTAAGTCTCTCGCCTTTCTTATGGGCTCAAAAACCAAAGCTGGAGGGGGCTTCAGTTTATCAAAAAAACTCTTTGCAGTATGCTTTATATAAAGCCTATTCAACTCATCCGGAGTTGAAAAGTCAAAAGTACTCTGTGGATGCTAGTAGATATTCCTATGAGTCCTCTAAAGGAGCTTGGTTGCCATCTGTAAACGTAAGAGCTAATATTGGACCAGAAAAAAATACTGATAAACTTATGAGTACGGGTACTTCTAAAAGTACCAATCATGAAACTTTAGAACTTTATCAAGCGGATATTCGTCAAGTTCTTTTTGATGGTGGTTTACGCGATAGTGTAATTGATCAAAATCATGAACGTTTTTCTCAGTCTCGTTATAGTTTCGATGAAACTAAAGAAGGTATATTTTTTTCAGTTATTGCCTCATATGTTGAAATTCTAAAACAATCTAAGCTTTTAACACTTTCCGAAGATAATTATAAACGACATAAAGATTTGTATGAAAAGGTTAAAAAGCGTTTTGATTTAAAACGCGAGACAAAAGTATCTTTAGCTCAAGCCCAATCGCGATTGCTTCGAGCAGAAAATGGTATTGTTCAATCTAAAAATCAGTTAAAGCAAGCTAAAGTGGCCTACCGCCAATTAGTAGGTGAAAACCCAGTAGACAATTTATTAGATGTAAGCCTCGATAATTTCACCATCGAAAAGACTCTTTTTGAAGCTTTTAGCATTTCTGAAAAACATCCAGCTTTATTAAGAGCTGATAGCCAAATAACGGAAGCCCGTGCAGGTATACAGGGTGCTAAGTCTAGGTTTGCACCAGAAGTAGCTTTAGAAGGTTCGGCTGCATATGACCGTTATCAAAATGGTCGTGACCTAGAAAGTGAAAACTATAGTTTATTGCTTACAGCTAATTGGAATTTATTTAATGGTTTTCAAGATAAGCGTAATTACCAAGCATCAATTAGTAGACTATATGCTTCAAGTAGTACTAAAGATGCAGTTAGAAGGCAGATTTTTGAAAATGTTGAAGATTCTTGGATAGAATTAGCTAAACTCAAAAGAAATGTTGAAATTTTGGCTGAGCAGAAAGAATTAGCACAATATACCGCAGATGGCTATGTTGAGCAATATGATAAATCTAGTCGAAGCTTATTTGATGTTTTAAACACACAAGCGGATGCATATGGCTCAGAAACAGCCTATATATCTGCATTGTATGAGGAAGTGGTTGCTTTTGCACGCTTAGGCTTTTTTATGGGAGACTTATCTCAACGAGTTATTGGTTATTCCAATGATGACAAAACTAATCTTAACACAAAAAAATAATAAGGAGAATATATTATGAGCGTGAATTATGTAGATGGTATTTCTAATGTCGCTTCTATTTCTGGAAACGTACGTATGGATTTGTTCCGTTACGAGTTAGACAAAGATGCTGAAGGTGGCAAAAAAGCTCAGGAAGTTGAGCAGTTGATTATGTCTCACGAAGGTTTTCTTGATAGTTACAAGAAAATGACTGTCATTTTCAATGCTTTGGCACAGAAGGGTGTTTACAAAGTAAAAGAAGGTGAAGAAGCACCAGAAGAAAAGAAAGAAAAAAAGTCTAAATAGACTTTAATAACTCATTACTTTTCTAAGTCTCTGTAATTTTACAGAGACTTTTTTTTGTATTTATTTAATAAATGAAGGGATGATTCTTTCGGGTGCTGTCGTGAGCATAGTTCCCATGCCCTTGTTATGAGCGGTACTGACAATAATTAAGTCAACTTTTGGGAACATGAGGATGAATTGTCCGCCAGCACCTCGCCCTGAAATGCAGTGGTAGTTTTTCTTGTGAACTTTTGCTTGATGTCCCCACCAAAAATAGCCGTAAGTACGGTGCTCATTTATGTCGATAGGACTAATGGCGACTTCGACAAAGTCTTTCGGTAGATGTTGTTTACCTTGCCACTGCCCCTTTTGCATGATCAGTAAACCCATTTTTAGCATATCTCTTGAGCGCCAACTAGAACCTGCAGCAGATTTTGGTAGGCCACTGACATCATCTTGCCAGCCATAATTGACGATTCCCATGGGAGCGAGAAGTTCTTTTTGAATGAAGTCTTTAGCAGAGCCTGGCACGACGGCTTCTAAAACTTGCATGGCCATAGAAGGATCGGAACCCTGATATTTGAAAGTTTTACTCTCTTTTGTAATTGGTGAACTGAGCTCCATATATGTTTGGATTTGTCCTTGCCCCTTTAGTTTATTGGGCTGATTTTGCACTACTTTTTGTGCTTTTGTTTTATCGACTCGAATACCTGAACGCATGTGCATGGCTTCGTGTAGAGTAATGGTCTCTGTGCCAGCAGTTATCTTGCTTCGATCAATGTCTTTTAGAAAGCTAATGACAGGGCGTTGGAGGTCCGACATTTTGAGGTGGCTGAGTTGGATGGCTCTACCGATTGCCATTGTCGTGTATGATTTTGTGATAGACATTTGATAATGTGGGTAATTGCTGCGACCGCGTTTATAATAGGACTCGAGTAATAATTCGCCCTTATATGCGATGAGTAGGCTATCAGTATTATTGTGCTTGTTGTTTTTGATTTCTTCTATGAAACTTAAAATGTCATCTACGTCTCTGCCGTCGGCGCCGAGTTTGCCAACCTTTATACCATCATCTATGTCCTGTGGCTGTGTGGAGACAAAAGCGTTTTTTAAATAGGGGATTTTCTTTTCCAAGGTATAAGAAATGTCTTTAGCATTGAGATCGGTAACTTCAGGAGCTAAACCATTGCTATTATCTGCTTGTAGTAAAGAGCATCCGATTGAGAATAAGCAGAGTAGGAATTGATAAGTGGCGTGTGGGTACTTCATAGTCGTCCTTTTGGTATCGTTGTTTATTACACTACGATGCTAAAACATAGGATATAACACTCATGGCTTAAATTGGTCATCCATTTATCACATTATTGACTCTTTGAAGGTTTTTAAGTTGTTGTTTGATCGATCTTAGCTATTTTGAAGTGAATTTTATTGAGGTTATTTTTAAGTGTTAGCAAAATTACAAGAATCCTTAAGTGGTGAACTTTTTTGGGATGAAATGCTTAGAACGCTTTATGCAACAGATGCCTCAGCGTATAAAGAGATGCCCTTGGCAGTGAGTTTCCCGAAAACTAAGAGTGATATTCAAAAGCTTATTAGCTTTGCTAAAGAAAATGAACTCAGCTTGATTCCTAGAACAGCAGGCACTTCGCTTGCAGGTCAGGTAGTTGGATCAGGGATTATTGTCGACGTATCGAAATATTTCACGGGTGTTCTGGAAGTCGATACCGATAAGGAGTATGTGCGAGTTCAGCCAGGTGTGGTGCGTAACGAACTCAATAAAGAATTAGCAGAACTGGGCTATCTATTTGGGCCAATAACATCTACTGCCAATCGAGCGATGCTCGGCGGTATGCTAGGGAATAACTCCTGTGGGCAAAACTCACTGCGTTATGGAAGCGTTAGAGATAAATTGATTTCAGTAAAAGGCTTTTTGAGCGATGGCTCCGAAGTCGAATTCTCCGAACTCACAGAAAAAGAATTAGATCAAAAGCTAAAACTTGATGGCTTAGAAGGGGAGATTTACAGAGAGGTTTTTGCTCTTTTGAAAGATAATTCACAGGCAATTATTGAAGCCTATCCTCATCCCGAAATACACAGGCGCAATACGGGTTATTGTTTAGATCTTTTAGCAAATATGAAGCCCTTTAATTCCCAAGGGGAAGTTTTCAATTTGGCTACGTTAATTGCTGGTTCGGAAGGTACGCTATTTTTTGCTACTGAAATACGCTTGAAGATAGAGAAGCTTCCTCCCAAACATCGTGTTTTGCTATGTCCGCATTTTGATTCAATTAATAAGGCTTTGGAAGCCAATGTTTTGACTTTGAAGCATGGACCTATGGCAGTGGAACTCATGGATCGTTATATTCTGGAGTGTACCGATGGAAATCGCTTGTATAAGGGCTTGAGGTTTTTTGTTGAGGGTGATCCCGAAGCCATTCTAATGATAGAACTCGATGCCGACTCACTTGAAGACTTAGAGGCAAAGCAAGAAGCTTTATTGACTGAGTTCGAAGAACTTGGTTTGGCATATCATGTGTCACTTGTCGACCAGGCTGATATAGCCAAGGTCTGGGCTTTGAGAAGTGCAGGCTTAGGGTTACTCTCCAATGTGCCTGGTGATGCCAAGGCAGTACCAGTAATTGAAGATACTTGCGTACGTGTAGAGGATTTGCCCGAATACATAAAAGAGTTCAACGAAGTACTTGATAAGCATGGTTTATACTGTGTTCATTATGCTCATGCGGGCTCGGGGGAATTGCATTTACGGCCGATAATTGATTTGAAAACACAAGAAGGGCACGAGCAGTTTAGGGCAATAGCTGAGGATGTGGTGACTTTGCTGAAAAAATATCGAGGTTCCTTGAGTGGGGAGCATGGAGACGGGCGTTTGCGTGGTGAGTTTATTAAATCCATGCTCGGCCAAGAGGTGTATAGTTTATTAGAAAAAGTGAAGCAGGTTTTTGATCCACAAGGGGTATTTAACCCCAATAAAATAGTGCACACTTCTCCCATGGATGAATCCTTGCGTTTTGAAGCTGGAGTGACAACGCCTGAATTTGATACAGTTTATGACTTTACTCATGAACAAGGCTATGTGCGTGCAGCAGAATTTTGCAATGGTTCTGGAGATTGTCGCAAGTCATCGTCAATGGGTGGTACCATGTGCCCATCCTATATGGCCGAGAAGCAGGAGCAGTTTACCACGCGTGCACGTGCAAATATCTTGCGGGAATATTTGAGGAAGCCATTTAAGGAAAGTGAGTTTGAACACGAAGAAATCAAAGAGGTCTTAGATAGCTGCCTTTCTTGTAAAGCCTGTAAATCTGAGTGTCCATCAAATGTTGACATGGCTAAATTAAAGTCCGAATTTTTGTATCAATACCAAAAAGTTAAAGGCTTAGGCTTACGTTCGCGTTTAATTGCCTATTCCGCAAAACTAGCGAATTTAGGGTCTTATACACCAAGACTGTATAACTTTCTTAGTCAGCAGAAAGTTGTGAAGGATTTATTAGGCTTATCGAACAAGCGACAAATGCCAAGTTTAGCAAGGCAAAGTTTCTCTAAGTGGTTCAGGAATCATGTGCAGCAAGCTTATGGGAGGAAAGTTTATTTATTCCTTGATGAGTTCAGTGCTTTGTATGAAAGTGAGCTCGCAATAAAAGCAGTCAAATTACTGAATAACTTGGGTTATGTCGTGATATGTCCGGATCATGCGGAGAGTGGACGTGCCGCCTTTTCTAAGGGAGTTTTAGACTATGGCCGCCAGTGTGCCGAAAGAAATGTACAGGTTTTTTCTCGTTTGGTGGATGAAAAGACCCCTTTGATTGGTCTGGAGCCATCGACTTTGTTGTGTTTTAGAGATGAGTATATAGATATCCTAAGAGGAGATTTACAGAAAGAGGCTAGAAGCTTGGCTGAAAACACTTATTTAATAGATGAGTTTTTTGCGAAAATCAGTTCGAGTGTTGATCAAAACTTGTTTAATAATAAAGAGCAAAGAATAGATGTGCATGTGCATTGCTTTCAAAAATCTTTAGCTAAATCAGAGAGTTTAGTTAAGGCTTTGAGTATTCCCAAAAACTATAGCGTTAAATTAATTGACTCAGGTTGTTGTGGGATGGCGGGTTCCTTTGCTTATGAAAAAGAACATGAAGAGATGTCTGAAAAAATAGCTAATTTAACTTTACTGCCCCATATTGAGGGTATGCATGCAGATGTAATCTTAGTGGCTTCCGGGACGAGTTGTCGTCACCAAGTTAAAGATTTAAGTAAACGCAAGGCTTTGCATCCAGTTGAAGTTCTTTTTGATGCGCTCAATTGATTTGCAGCTGAATTGAGAATTAATTTGAGGATTTGTTAACTGTCTGCAATAATATTTAAGAGTGATTGAACTTTTTCTCGAATTCACGGTGTTCCCCCATGTCTTGCCAACGTGAATCAATATCGCTCGCTAATGATTCCGCATCGTAACCCGAGTAGATCTTATCGATATGAATAGCTTGGCCCTTTTGCTGAAAACGCAAACGCCAGCTCTTGCAGGCGAGCTCATAGTTTTCTTCATCTAGCTGACTTATTCGATCTCGGCCAAGGCGAACGCCCATGGAGAGGATTTGGCTAGCTAACCGTTTGATTTGCCACTGCGAATTCTGTTCGAGCCAGCTTATTTGTTGCTGAGCAATAGGCTTCCAGATTATATCAAAATGCTGATGGCTTTCGACTTTGTTCAACCAGCCAATGGCGGATTCTTCAAATGAATCAGCGTAAGGGATGTAGGGTTTAATATCAAAAATGGGAGTTTGATCCACGAGATCGTGGCCACTGATCTTAAGTGAGTTGTGCTCAACTTTTAAAAGTTTTACACAAGATAAGCCTAAGGGGTTAGGACGGTGTGGACTACGGGTTGCAAAGACCGAAATTTTTTTATCTCCTCTTGGGGGAAAGACTTTCCTTTTCCAACCTGCGCTTAAATGGAAGTGGAAAATTAACCATAAACGATCAATGCCCTTGAGATCTTGAATGGCTTGAGACATATCTTCATTGAATACAATTTCAGCTTCTAATTCTCTGAGAGAGCCTTGGCTTGGGAGTTCATATAGTTCGTTAGATTGACAATTGATATGAGCAATCGGCTGCAATTCCATCATTTTTGAGAATCAATCATTTTTTGTATTTTGTCTTTATATTGCGGGAAGCGCTGTTCAAAGTTTTTACGGCTCGCAACCAAAATTCGTTTAAAAGTGGGGATCTGTCGACCTTCACTAAACTTTTTCATTTTAATCTGGTAGTTTTCATGAAGCGTTTTTGCCATGTTTAAAAATTGTGTTGAACTCTCTTCAAATTCAGGTCCATAGAGTAGGAGAGTCATGGAGCGTTGCAACAAGTTGTGAATGCCGTAGAGGACCTCGTTTTCATCAGAGCTTTCATATAATTCTAAAAACATCTTACTAACAAAGCTGTCAATATCGGGGGCATTTTTTATGTTTTGGAACTCAACTAATTCTTTTAGGTACTCGGTCGATTTTTTCTTATCGCCTCTCATGTACAAGGCAAGAATAGCTTCTTTTAGGAAGTTGCCATAACCTGATTTGAAGGAACTCGATCTTGTTTTTTCAATGGCCTCTAGATTGAGTCGGCGAACTACATCTGCTAGTTTTAAATTGTTAGTCCAATCAATAGAGAGTTTATCCCCATCACGATATTCTAGCAGTTTACCGCCCTGGAAGGCCGAGTAGAGGCTTTGGACAATCATACGCTCACATTTAACCGAAAGCTCTGTATGGCCGGATTGTTTGCCTCGCCAAGCCCAATAAATGGCATGTGCTTGTGGTAAGTGCCAATCGAGATCAGGACTTATTTCTTTTTCGACTTCTAGGGCAATTTCAGGTATGATGCGGTAGTGCAATTCCGACCAACGACGACGTAGAAAAGTAGTGATCAAATCGAGCGTGATTGAACGTGTTTTGGGCTGCAGGTGATTAAAGGTCTCGGCAAATGCTTTGGGGAGTTTACCTGAGCGGCGATAAAATGCTTCCACTTTACTCCAATCACTCAAGTTTTCGTTGAGCTTCATGAAGTGATCTTTGAAAAGGGTGATGTCTTTGAGGGCAAGCTGAAGGGTGGCGAATTCCAGGGGGGCTTGCTTGGTTGTTTTTGCATATTGAACGAGTATTTCGACTTGCTCTTCAGTAAGAACTTTAGCTAGTTGGGGAGGGAGTTCTTGATCATTTGCGATGTCCGCTAAAAGCTTGGCTAAATCCTGATTTAATAAGTAGCGTGTCGCTTGTTGAACGCCAGCTTTTTCTAGCTTATCGCCCAAAATTAAGGGGTTTATATAGATTGAGTTCATCGCTTGCCAATCGGGTTTTTTTCCATAGATGCGTTGCATTTCTATGGCCCATTGGATTTTGTAATAGCGATTGGCATCATCGAGGTTTTTGTCAATTTTATGACTGAAAAGCCAGCCCAACTCATGATAGAGTTCGGGGTCGTTATTATTGTATTGCATAGCCTCGTCACGAATGAGAGAAATTCCTCGCTGCACCCAATGCCATCTTTCTGCGGGGTCTTCAACGGTAACAGAGATATTATAGGCCATGTTCCAGGCGAGGTGGTTAACAGCAGTGGTGTAGCGTGGCTGTAGTACAGTGATGAGTTTCGCGATCTGATAGGACTCGTGAAAGCGAAGTTCTTCTTGGTTCTTAATGTTTCGGATCCATAGCCAGTTTGCCATGAGTCCACGGAAGCTGCCTAAAGCGACGGTCGTGAAAACGATTTCGGGTGGTGCGTCTTTTAGGATGACTTCATCATTCAGTTTATGTTCTTGGCGAAGATCACTGAGTCGGCTGATGGAGATATGAGCCATGAATAAAGCAAAGGCCATGATTAGCAGGCAGACTGGGTAGGTTTTTTTACTCATTTTCTAGCGACTTTCCCAAATTCTTTTCGTTTAATGCACTGGACAGTGATAAGCAAGAGGGCAGTTATTTTTACAAATACTTCAATACTTAAGACTTTAAAAGCTTCAAAATAGCTGAGGATTTGACCTCTCGCAAGATATTCGCCGCTGTGGAAATCTCCAAAGCCAGCAACTATTTTTGAGATGCCGAGGTGAAAGTAATAAATGATTTGTTCGAAAAGGCTAGGTGGGGCGGCACTTGCAATAAATGAGTTGAGGATAGATCCTAAAATGAAATAAGTTCCAGCTAAGAGGATGGCCATGCTTGATGAAAAGAGGAAGCCAAAGCTACAGCCCACTGCGGTGAAAGTGGCGAGCAATCCGCTATATAGGAGAAAGGTTTGTGTCATCGATTGAATGAAGGAGTATTGGCCCATAACGATGAAGGGGCCTTCGTTTTTTCTAATCAAAACAGCATTGGTCATGTTTTTTCCGCGTTCGGCATTAGTGATCTTTATTTTTGCTGTACCATCTTTGGAAATAAAATCAGATCGTATGGGAAGGTGGTAATAGCGAGCACCACGTCCTTGCCACTGGTAGGGGTCACTCCATATCTTTTTATTGGGTTCCCACATGGAGATGAAAATGTTGATGTTACCAGTTTTACTAAGGCTATTTAAGTCCATGCCATAAAATAACCTCATTTTCAAGAAAATGTTTTTCTGTTGATCCGTGTCTAGACCCGAGAAAGTCCATTCTTTTGAATCGCCTTGATCAATACGTCCTTCAGAGCGCGCTAATTCGTCTCGGATGAGGGGGAGCATGTTGTCGCGCATGTTTTCTTTCGCTAAGCCTTTTGAAAGGCGTCGATTAAAGACTTCTTCTGCAGAGGCTTGCCTAAATGATGGTTTGCCGTCATGGTGAATTCTTGCTGTGAGTAGTTCCGTTTTAAGAGCCACTAATTTCTGCATGTTATTCAGTGCGAAGCTAAGGTTTGTAAATATATTGGCCTTGTTGAGTCCTAGAGTATCGACCTCTTTAAAGTCATCTTTAGTGAGTTGCTCTTTTGGTTCTGCAATCGAGTAGTAGAGGCGGAAGTGTTGCATAGCCATCTCGCCAAGCTGCCTATCTTTGACTTTGCCATCGGGATAGTTTTCATAGAACCAAGCAATGACGCGATCTGAACTTTGGATGTATTCATGTTTGAGTTTGTTGTAATCATTCGAAATATGCCAAGTTATGTAGCAGAAGCTAAGGGCAAGTAAAGAAGCAGATATGCAGAGTGTGCCTAAAAATTTTCCAATCCAAATATGCGATGTTCGCACAGGTCGAGTGAGCATGAGTTGGATTTGGTGTGATTCAACTTCTTGAGAAGATAAATTGTAGGCGCTTAACCAGAGAGTAATGAGGGCACAGAGTAGGACAGCCATATTGATGGAGTACTCGAGGCGAACTAAAAAAGTACTTTTGAGGGTGCCATCTCCAGAAGTGTCAGCAGTGAGGATCCAGATTAAGCAAAGCAAAACGGGGATGATGGTCAGTAGAGCTTTTGAACGTAAATGGGCTCTTAGTGTCTGTTTAGCAATTGTAAATATTTGAAACATTTAAGCCCTGTGAATTCTTCTCATTCCTATTAATAGAATAAGTTTAGATCTTTTATAAAGTCAAGGCAATGGATCTGAGTCGATAAAAGCTTAAAAAATAGGCTTTAAATGACTTAGGACTTGCTAGTAAAGCCGAATGACTCTAAGCAACGCTTGCTTTCTTCAAGGGAGTCCGTAACAATATTGTAGTGTTTGTAGACTTGGTTATTGTCGATATGTGAACTTAAAGAAATTAGTTTGTGTATGGCAAGGCTTAATTGAGAATCTTCATCATAAGCGAGTGAGCAGAAGTTGTATTCGGAGTCGACATCTTTTTCGATTTCAGCTATTTGTAAAATTTCTGCGTGTTGACTCCATAGAATTGCGTCGGGTCCATAAGCTAAATACCACTCAGTCTGTGGATGAAGAATTGACTTAAGAGCCGAGATCATTTTCTTTGGCTCTACTCCATCTTCATTGCATACGTGTAAGACAGGTGAGTGATCTTGAGCAGTGAATTCACCTTCCTGAAATAATTTAACTGGAGCTTTTTCTTTGTGTGTAAATAGCATTTAACTTGGAGCTTTTAATAATGAATTAATATTTGGATGAGTGAATACGAAAGAACTATTGATGAGTTTTTTAGGCTGTACTTTTAAGTCGCATAGGAAGAGGTCGTCCGCCATTTCTTTTGGGAGTAATTTAAAAATCAATGTGGGGACAGGGAAAACACTCGGTCTCTTTAAGTGCTTTGCTAGAGTACGGGTGAATTTTTGATTGGTTATAATCTCTGGCGCAGTCATGTTTACAGCTCCTTGTAGGCTATTGTCTTCAAGGCAATGCGTGATAACTTTTATGCTGTCCGCTAAAGAGATCCAAGGGAAGTGGCGTTGCCCCATGCCGATGTTACCACCTAAGCCCATTTTGAATACGGGCATAGTTTTTGCAAGCATACCTCCACTGGGATCGAGGACAACTCCCGTGCGCAGTAAAACTCGTCTTACGCTCAAGTGGTCAAGCTTTTCGGAGGCTTTTTCCCATTGCTCGCAAACATGAGCCAAGAAGCTCTTCCCGATAGGAGATTTTTCAGTGAGAGTTTCTTGTGACTGAGAGCCATAGTAATTAACTCCCGACGAACAGATAAAAACCTTTGGTTTTGTTTGACATAAAGCAATGGCTTGGCAGAGTGTTTTTGTACTTTCTGTACGACTCTTTAGAATGAGGTCTTTATATTTTTTTGTCCAAATTTTATCGGCAACGCCTGCGCCTCCAAGATGAATGATGGCATCAAAGCCTTCAATCTGTTTGGGGTCGAGTTTTCCCGAAGTAGGATCCCATTGAATTTCTTCTTGAGATTGTGTCGGACGGCGTACAAGACGGGAGACTTGGTGCTCTTGTTTGCTTAGTTCAACTAATAAAGCTTGGCCAATGAAGCCGCTGCTGCCGGCGACAAGAATTTTCATAATGGCCTCTGAGCTTTGAGAATGCGATCTCTTGAGCTGTAGTCTTTTAATATTTCTACATTTCTGTAGTTTAAAGATTTAAATAAATCCAGGCATTTAGGGCCCTGTTGTGCCCCGATCTCCATGAGGATGTGAGCATCAGTATCCATGTATGCTGGAGATTGCTGGGCGATTTCTATAATGATGGCCATGCCGTCGTCGTCGGCGAATAAGGCGCTAGCAGGTTCGTGTTTTAAAACGTCTAATCCCATTTCTTTTCTTTCGTTTTCACTGACGTAGGGTGGATTGGAAGTGATTAGATCAAATTTAATGTCTTTGGGAATGCTAGAAAATAAGTCGCATTCGATTAAATCGATGTTTTGACTTTTGTTATGGTCTATGTTTTTTTCTGCATAGGATAAGGCGGCTTTTTCTATATCACATGCCACAATATTCAGTGTCTGCTTTTTCTGCTCTTGGATAGCAATGGGGATGCAGGCGGAGCCAGTGCAGAGATCTAGGAGTTTTTGTCCTTCGTTTATGAGTTTAACTGCTGTGTCTATTAGGCACTCAGTTTCTGGACGAGGGATTAGAACCCCGGGACCCACAAAGATCTCTAAACCATAAAAACTAGTGCTTCCACAGATGTACTGCACGGGCTCATGTGCGGCGCATCGCTGTAGGCGCTCTCGGACAGCGCTTAATTCCCCTTCATTCAAGGGGCGATCGTGCTGCAGGTATAAATCCAAGCGTTTAATATTGAGTGAATCGGAGATGATCCACTCAGCATTAACTTTCGGAGATGCGATTTTGTGTTTAGCCAAGTAATCCTCGCTTAGAGTGAGGATCTCTCGGATATCTTTCATGACTCTTTTTTGTGTGTAGCTTCAATATCAAGACTAATGCCACCGCGTGGCATGAATTCGCCAAAAACAGTGATTTCGCGAGGGTCGCAAACCTTGACAATGTCTTCTAATATTCTATTAACTACTTCTTCGTGAAAACTATTGTGATTGCGGAAGGCAAAGAGGTACATTTTTAGTGACTTGGATTCGACGCATTTTTTGTCGGCAATATAAGTGATAGTTATTTTACCAAAATCTGGCTGTCCAGTAACGGGGCAGAGTGCTGTGAATTCAGGGCAATTAAAAGTGATTTTGTAATCTCTTCCGGCGTAAAGATTGTCGAAAACTTCGAGGGGAGCATCTTCTGGGGAGTCAAAATAATTTTTTTCGTTTTTACTGAGAAGTGTGAGGTTGTTTAGGCGTTCTTTTTCGCTCATTATAAATCCTTAATTTACTGAGCCTGGAGCTCTTTGAGGGCTTCAAGTACTTTCAGGGGATGATCTTCGGCACCGCGAACAGTCTTCCAGTGTTTGAGTAAGGTTCCGTCAGGGCCAATGATGGCAGTTGAACGAATGATGCCCATGTACTTTTTGCCATAATTATTTTTTTCGCCCCAAGCGCCATAGGCTTGTAGCATTTCTTTCTCTTCATCTACTAGAAGGGGGAAGTTTAAGTTGTGCTTAGCAATGAATTTTTCGTGGCTTGCTGCTGAGTCCGCAGAGACTCCGAGGACTGAACAGTTGGCATTTGTGAACTCATCGAT
This sequence comes from Lentisphaera marina, assembly GCF_028745505.1. Classification (GTDB taxonomy): domain Bacteria; phylum Verrucomicrobiota; class Lentisphaeria; order Lentisphaerales; family Lentisphaeraceae; genus Lentisphaera; species Lentisphaera marina. The sequence continues at coordinate 580,312 of NZ_JAQZZL010000002.1, forward strand.
ATTATCGCGAAAAGTGCAAGATTCTTTAGTGCAGCCTGGGGTGTTATCTTTTGGGTAAAAGTAGATGACCAAGTATTTGTTGGCGTAATCTGCTAATGTGTGCGATGTGCCGTCTTGATCTTTAAGTGCAAAATTTGGTGCTGGTTTTCCTGTTTCCATTTGGAGTGCTTCCTTGGCTTAGGTTGAATAGTTAATGGCGAGTAATATAATCGCTTTGTTTAATGTAACAAATTTGAGAATGAAAAAATGAAGAAGCGAATTGAGGCAACCTTAATTTATTTGATGGATGGTGAGCAAGTCCTTATGCTCGAGAGAGTGAAAAAAAAAGGTGATATACACGTTGGGAAATGGAATGGTTTAGGGGGTAAAGTTGAGCTTGGGGAATCAATTAAAAGTTGCGCCATTCGCGAGCTTAAAGAAGAGTCTGGTTTGACAGCAGAATATTTTGATTTTGCAGGGCATATAACTTTTCCGGAGTTCGATAAGCAGGGTAATGATTGGTCAGTTTTTATATTTAGGGCTTATGGACCTCAAGGTGACTTGACTGATTGTGATGAAGGGCGACTTGCGTGGAAGAGGAAAGACGAGATCCTGTCCTTGAATTTATGGGAGGGAGATAAATACTTTTTGCCTCATGTATTATCAAATAAGACCTTTTTTGGCGAATTTTGTTATGAATCGGGACAATTATCTTCATATAAACTCGATTTTGCAGACTACTTAAGTGGAAAAGATTTGAACTAAGACTTATGGAGGTCTAGTTTGAGTCTATATTTTAATTAAAACGTTTTAAACTATTAGTAGGTTGTCATGTTATACGGTATTATTTCCGATTTGCACTCAAATTTAGAGGCTGTGCGCGCGGTTGTTGAAGAAGGGAAGAGGTTGGGGATTCAAAAATATATTTGCCTAGGCGATATAGTTGGATACAACGCTAATCCTAAAGAAGTGATTGATATTGTTCGAGACGAGCTTCAACCTATTGCTGTGATTAAGGGTAATCACGATGAATATGTTTCGCAAGAGACTGAACTTATAGGCTTTAATCCACAAGCTGCTCAGGCAGTTCAATGGACTCGCGAGCAATTGACTCTTGATGATCGTCAATGGTTATATTCTTTGCCGATGACTAAGAATTTATGGCAGTTAAAGACGACAATTGTTCATGCGACTCTCGATAGTCCTGAAGCTTGGGGTTACATATTCGATAAATACTACGCAGAGAACTCTTTCTCTTACCAAAGATTGCCTTACTGTTTTATCGGCCACTCACATGTGCCTTTTGCTTACGAGCAAATCGGCGGTGCCAAGGGTGTTATTCAAGCAGGTCGTTATGAACAGATTCGCTTAAATCCAAATCATAAGTACTTGATTAATGTTGGTTCTGTTGGTCAGCCTAGAGATGGCGACAACCGTGCATCTTTCTGTTCTTTTGATACTGATGAAAGAGTCGTGACTCTACATCGCGTTGAGTACGATATTGAAACGACGCAGAAAAAGATTTATGAAGCGGGCTTGCCAGAGCGTTTGGCCTTACGTTTACAGGTTGGACGCTAGGGTCTAGGGGAAAACTTCGTGAATAGGAAGGATAAGGGGACATCAGGTAGTTCTAGAACCAAAATGAAAATGAGTACTAAGGGGGGCTCGGGTACTACTGGTGCTCGTAGTATAAAAGAAAGACCTAAGACAAGTTCTCGTGCAAATAGTCGAGCCAATACTCACTCACCCAAAAAAGTAAAAAAATCAGGTGGTATGCTATCGTATGTGATAGTTACTTTGATTACTTTTGGTGCTATTGTGTCAGACATTACAGGACCTTTTCAAGGTTGGTTACGTCCAAAAAAGTCTATAGAAGCTCCTAAAGAAGAACCAAAAGAAGAAGTGAAGAAGGCTCCCGTTAAAAAAGAGAAGCCAAAGCCAGTTAAAGAAGAAATTAAAAAAGAAGAAGTTAAGCCCAAAGAGGTTTTTCAGGCGACGATTAATGATAATTTGACCGCTGAAGAAGTTGAAGAAGCCGATGAAGAGAAGCTAAAAAATGCTCGATATGAGGAAATTTATACTGAATTAAAGGCGAAAGTCAAGAAGCCTCCCCTCAATAAAAGAGTTCAGATTCGCATGAAAGATGGTCGCAAACTTTATTGTTATGTGACGAAGGTTGGTACAAGTAGCCTGGATTTAGAAAAGATTGAACCATACAATGGTAAAATGTCGGTCAGCGCAAGTAAACTTTCTGATCAGAGTAAAGAAATGTTTTTTGGTGATCAGTTTGCTAAAATCAAAGCACGTAAAATTGTCGCGGCGGAAGAAAGACAAGGTTATTTTAAGAAAGATCCGGCAACTGAGTCTGGCTTTTTTGATCCCACAATAGAAGAGACTCCGGAAAGATTGGTTCATGCAGTGAAAGAAGTTGGTGACTGGTTGAATTTCCAAGCTCGTCGTGGATCGGGCAGTGCGGTTGTTCGTTTAGGAGCAAAGAAAAAAGATTCAGCTCGAATTCTTTATGTTTATTTAGGTAGACCATTTTTTTCTCAGAGTGTGAAAGAAAAAACTCAGTGGTTAGAGGCCGTGCGCCAGTTTTGGGTGCTGCGCTGTAAGAGTAATAGTTTAGCAACAGAAGAAAATGCCCATGTTTGTTTAGTTCTCGACGGCAGGAATTTGATTGTGGGTGGAACAAAAGAAGAAGATTCTAAAAAAATATGGCTGAAAAAAACCAGGAGATAGGACGATGAAGGTACAGTGCGAAAATTGTTTTGGAGTTAATGCCGTAGATGAAGCAGATCTTGGTGAATACCTTCAGTGTGGTCACTGCTCTGAAGCCTTTTTAGTTCCTGCAGAACGTTTTGCTCCGGGTGTAGTGATTGATGACTATATTATTGAGAAAAAAATTGGTCAAGGTGGTATGGGTGTCGTATTTAGAGCCCTTCAAATAAGCTTAGACCGCTATGTTGCGCTCAAAATTTTAGCTTTAGAAAATCAAAGCCAAGATGCAGTTATTGACTTCGTACGCGAAGCTCGTGCATCAGCTAAGCTTCATCATCAAAACATTGTTCAAGCTTATGCAGTCGGTCAAGCCGATGGCGGCGTTTATTACCTAGCGATGGAGTTGGTTAATGGTCAGACACTCAAAGAAATTTTAGATGTGGAAAAGAAGATCACTGTCGATACGGCCTTAAATGTAACTAAGCAGGTCTCTGATGCTCTTGCGTATGCTTGGGCACAGCAGAAATTAGTTCACCGCGATATTAAACCAGATAACATCATGGTTGTTGATGACTTGGCCAAATTGATGGACTTGGGTCTTTCAAGGTTTGCCAATGATAAGCTAGAGTCTACAGATGATGAAGACTCTATCATGGGAACACCGCAGTATATAAGCCCAGAACAATTGATAGGTTCTGAAATGGATTTTCGTGGTGATATATATTCTTTGGGTGCCACGCTTTACCATTTTGTGACGGGTGAATTCGCTTTTGGCGGTGCTTCTGTTACGGAGATCGCTAGGAAGCACTTACAAGAGCCTTTGCGTCCAGCTCATGAAATAGATAGCTCGATTCCTCCCCAAGTCAGTAAGTTACTTGAGCGCATGATGGAGAAACAGCCTGAAGATCGTTTCCAGAGTATGCAGGAGTTGAGTAAAGAAATTGAAAAGACACGCAAAGCAATTAGCACAAATACGAGCTCCACTAAAAAAGGTTTGCATTTAAGAACGAATTCATCTCGCCGTAGAAATGTTGAAGGTGGTGGTCGTGTAGCCCATCGTCCTGTGGCGGGTGAAACGCGTGCCCGTGCTCGTGCAGGAGCAGTGGCTTTGAGTCCAGAAGAATTAAAGTCATACACAGACACGTCAGGTCATGGTAAACTTAAATTTTTATCAATTGCTTGTATGGCTGCAACTTTAATTTTAGCTTTGGTTTTATTAGTTATCTGATGAAGATTATACATTTTTCGGATATACATGAGGGGGCTTTTCCAGCTCCCTCATCTTTTTTTAGCAAACGTCTATTCGGGGGGAGTAATTATGTGTTTCGCCGTAAAAAGACAGTTGACTGGAATCGTCTAGATTTATTGACTGCTTTTGTTAAGCAAGAAAAATTTGATTATGTCATTATTTCGGGTGACTTCACTTCGACTGGTTCAGCTAGAGAATTTGAGATGGTGAAAAAACGTCTTCAGGACTTGCATGATATTGAAGGTGTGAAAATTTTGGCGGTGCCAGGCAATCACGACAATTACATAGATTGTCAAAAATCATCCTCGGCAATGAAAGACTTTATTTCATGGCTCACAAAAGGTGCGGTAAATAATTTTCCTTTGCGCATAGAGGATGGCAATGTCGTTTTTTACTTAAGTAATCATGCAGTACCTAGACCTATTCAGCTGTCAAGTGGATATTTCGATCCCGAAACGCATGAAAAACTACTTGAATGGACTGAGCAAGATAAGCAGAAAATTAAGATTGCCATTGGTCATTACCCGCTTCTAAATGCCGAGGGTGAATCTTTGCCAGAACATAAGCTTCTTGTTGATGGAGAGAAAGTCCATGAGCTATTGCAAAGTGGGGCGATTGACATAAATTTGTGCGGACATATTCATCAAGCTTTTTTACGGGAAGAAATAAGTGGATCCAGAGAGATTTGTGCAGGTTCTTTAACGATGGGTAGAAAAGCAAATATATTAGAAATTGACGGCGAAAAGATAGAGCAGACATGGAAGATTTTTTAGAAGAAAGCCTTTTAGCAAATATTCATCCTACGAAGGATGAACTACAGGATTTAGCAAAGCAGGGAAGTTTGATTCCCGTATACACAGAATTACTTGCTGATTTAGAAACGCCTATATCGGCATTCAGTAAAATTGCCTACGACAAGTCTGGTAAGAAAAAGCCTTATGCCTTTCTATTGGAGAGTGCTGACGGTGGTGAAAGCATCGGCCGTTACTCATTTATGGGGGTTGATCCCATTGCTCTTATTAGTCGTAGTGGTGATTTGATTGAGTTGACTGGTGAAAAAGAAGAGCGTATTGAAACAAAGAAAGATACTTTTCAGTTTTTAGAAGATTACCTCAAGCGATACGATCAGGTGCAATTAGAAGGCTTGGCGCCATTTAGTGGCGGTGCCGTTGGCTATGCATCTTATGAGACAATTCAAGAAATTGAGCCTCGTGTTAATTGTAAAGATAAGGCTGAATTCGGAACGCCAGATGCTTTGTTTGGTATTTACGAAACTATTGTTTCTTTTGATCGCTTAAAGCAAAGAATTCAAGTGATAAGTCATGTCGATTTACGCAAAGATGATTTGCGAGATGGCTACCAAAAAGCTTTAAAAAATATTGCTCAAATCGTAGATAAACTCGGGCAAGAACGCATCGTGAGGCCTCTAGCCTTGAACCTCTCTACAGAGCCCCTCGAAGCTAGTTCAAATATGACCCGTGCAGACTTTTGTGATAAAGTACTAAAAGCCAAAGAATATATTCGCTCCGGAGATGTTATTCAGGTGGTGCTTTCACAGCGCTTTGAGGCGGATGTGGACCCTGAGCCTCTCGATTTGATGAGAACACTACGCATGATTAACCCTTCTCCTTATATGTTTTGTTTGCATTTAGGCGATGATTTCTCACTAGTGGGAGCTAGTCCAGAAGTTCACGCAAAAGCCCAAGATGGCTTAGTGACTGTACGTCCCATTGCAGGGACGCGTAAACGTGGAGCTAATAAAGCAGAAGATGATGCTTTGTCTGCAGATCTACTGGCTGATCCTAAAGAACGAGCCGAACACATTATGTTAGTCGACTTAGCTCGAAATGACGTAGGTAGAATAGTTGAGACGGGGTCGGTAGATATTTCTCAATTAATGATCATTGAAAAGTATAGTCACGTTTTACATATTGTTTCCGAAGTTCAGGGTGAACTACAAAAAGACTTTGGACCTGGTTCGGTTATGAGTTCCACTTTCCCGGCTGGAACAGTGAGTGGAGCACCCAAGATCCGTGCGATGGAAATTATTGCCGAATTAGAGCCTGATCGTCGTGGTGCTTATGCTGGTGCAGTAACATATTTCTCTTTTAATGGCAATGTGGATTCTTGTATTGCCATACGGACTGCGGTTTTGAAAGCAGGTAAAGTTTATGTTCAAGCAGGTGCGGGAGTTGTGGCAGACTCGGATCCCGACTTTGAATACGAAGAAACTCGCAATAAAGCTCGAGCAATGCTTGTCGCGTTGAATACTGCGAGTAAAATGAGTGCAGAGAAAAAATAACAGGATATACAATGAGCACCATCGATTGGAACAATCTCAAATTTTCATACTTTCAGACGAAATGTTACGTTCAATATACTTTTAAAGATGGCCAATGGTCAGATTGTCAATATGTAGAAGAACCCTATCTCAAAATGCATGTAGCGGCCACATGTCTTCATTATGGTCAGGCAGCATTTGAAGGACTTAAAGCTTATCGTGGTGAAGATGGTCAAGTAAGGGTTTTTCGTCCAGAAGAAAATGCTAAACGTCTTCAGCGTTCTGCAGAACGTTTGTGTATGGAGCCAGTTCCTACTGAGATCTTTCTTGATGCGGTAGACAAGGTTCTTCAATCAAATATTGATTTCTTACCTCCCTACGGTCATGGTGCTTCAATGTACATGCGTCCTTTATTGATCGGGACAGGGCCTCGCATGGGTGTTCAGCCTTCTGATGAGTACACTTTTATTTTATTGGTTGTTCCCGTGGGTTCTTATTACAAGGGTGGCTTGCAGTCTGTTCCCGCTTTAGTGATGGAAGATTTTGATCGTGCGGCTCCCATGGGAACTGGCAATGTGAAAGCTGCTGGTAACTATGCGACGGCGATGTTGCCTGGTATTATGGCGAGTGATCAAGGCTATCCTATAAATCTTTACTTAGATGCAAAAGAACATAAATACATCGATGAATTTGGGACTTCAAATTTTATTGGAATTAAAGACAATTCTTACGTGACTCCTAGTTCATCTGCCGTTTTACCAAGTATTACTAATATGTCGCTTATGACCCTAGCGGAAGAGATGGGAATGGCTGTTGAAAAACGCAATGTAGATTTTGATGAGATTACTGACTTTGATGGGATTGCGGCCTGTGGTACAGCTGTGGTGGTAACGCCTATTAGCCATATCGATAAAGCAGGTGTGACTTATAAGCCTGCGAAAGAAGGGATTCACCCTCGCTTTCAAGAACTTTATGCACGTATGCAAGAGATTCAATTAGGTCAATACGAAGATAAATATAACTGGTGTCACATTGTCTCTACCTGAAGAAGCAATTCAGGGTGATTCTTATAAAACTGAAGGATCATCTCGCAAACTTATGGATAAGATCCTTAGGCTTGGGAATCTATATTTTTATAGCAAAGCTTTTAAGCCTATTAACGATTTCTCGAAAATTTGCCAAGCAGGGAAGTATGATTTTGCGGAGCTCGCAAAGCATTGCCAACGCGTACTGAAGGCAGTGGAAGATTGCGGAGGTCGTGTAGAAATTGATGGCCTTGATAACTTGGCGAATGAGCCTCGAGTATATGTGGCTAATCACATGAGTTCATTGGAAACAGTGACTTTGGCCTATGTTATGCAAAAAGCAGGCCCCTCAATTTTTGTTATTAAAGAAAGCTTAATGACTTATCCAGTTTTTGGTCATATCATGCAGGGTATGAGCTGTATTCCGATGACGAGAAATAATCCCATTCAAGACCTTAAAACTCTTTTGAAGCAAGGTGGGGAGATGCTGAAAAATGGAACGAGTGTCATTATCTTCCCGCAGAAGACGCGTGGAGTGGAATTCATCCCCGATGAATTTAATAGCATAGGCTGCAAACTTGCTCGCCGTGCAGGAGTGAAGATTCAGCCGTTTGCATTGGATACTAGTTTCTGGGGACGAGGAAAAATTGTTTCAGACTACGGTCCCATTACTAGATCTTCTACAGTTCGTTTTAGCTTTGGAGAAGGCATGGATATTGATTCGAAGAATCAAAAAGAAGTTCATGAGAACTGTGTCGAGTTTATCGAGAATAAACTCAATCAGTGGAAAAGCTGATTATTTATCTGGGTAATCGTATATTTCTTCAAATAATTCAACGATTTTCTGAGCCGCCGCTTCTTCGTCTGGCCCATCAGCTGAAATACTTACCGTAGCTCCTTGGGGAAGACCAAGAGAGATTAATTCTAGTATATTATTAAGACTAGCGCTCTCACCATTAGCTTCAACCGTGATGCTAGCTTCAAATGACTTGGCGCCTTTTACGATCGCTGAGCTAGGTCGGCAGTGGATACCGTGAATATTATTGACTATGGCATTTGTAGTGTACATATTTGTATATCTCTGTTTGGGCTTTTTTTCAATAAAAAGCCTTAGGGTACATTTACAAGTGATTTACAAAGAGCACTTATAGGAAAGTTGCATAAAAGAACAAATGATTTGTTCGTAGTGTACAGAGACGTTCTCAGGGACTTTGAGGCGTATGCGAGAGTAATTTAAGATACCTTTGACACCTGCATGGATAATTTGATCGCAAGTTTTTTGTGCACGAGCTGCGGGCACGCAGAGTGCCGCCATGGTGATATTTTGTTCTTTAATTATATCCATCATTTTATCTGAGTCGAAAACTTTTACGCCGCCAACTTCTTGGCCAATCACGCTCGGGTCAACATCAAAGGTTGCCGTGAGCTTCATGCCATAACGATCAAAAGGTACATGGGCAGTTATGGCGCGACCTAAGTTGCCCATGCCAATGATGCAAAGTCTTGTTTCGTTCTGAAGGTTGAGGGCAATGCGAATGTCTTTAATTAATTCAGAGCATAAGTAGCCATGGCTCTGGCTACCTTTGTGTTCGATCTGAAAAATGTCGTGGCGAACTTGACTTGAGTTGTTGCCGTAAACAGTAGCCAAGGCGCGACTCGATACAACTTCTTGTTCTTGAACAATAAATTGCTCAAGGATCAAAAGGTATTCACTCAGTCTTTGAATGACGGGAGGTGAGAGTGCGCCACTTGGCTTTTTTTGTGGCATTTTTACTACTTGCTAGTGACTGTAACTGAGTCTTGAATAGATTTAAAGACCTCGTTTACTTTTTCGTAAGCCAAGCGAGATTTTTCAGTTTCCATAAGTGTCTCAAAGCTTTTTTTAACTTTGTCTTCGCTACCAGCTTCAATCTTTTTGATGTATGCCAAAATGCTGTTGTTACCGCTAGCAGTAATGTAGGCGCTGTCTTTTTCAAGAACTTCATCGCTGAGTAGGCCAGTGAATTGAGCTTTGTTTTCAGGGCTAAGAGTTTGTTCAGCATCAAAAGAATTTGATTTAAAGAAGACGGCCATATCTTCGGCTTTCTCGAGTTCTAATTTAAGTGCATCGGCTTTAGCTTTGGCAAGGACTTTACCTTCGGCATTAGCAACTTGAATAGCGATACTTGATTTAGCATTTTCGAATGAGACATAACTTGAAGGTGTTTCTCTTTCTACTAATAGGTATTGGATATCGCCATTTTGCGTAACAGAAGGATCACTTAAAGGGCGAGTTGCAGAGAGAGCTGAAAGCATTTGTCCAACTTGTGCAAAGGCTTCTTGAGAGAATCCGCCTGGAGGAGTGTAGCCTTGTTGAAGGAGTTGCATAGCGAGCTGCATGTTTTGCTGACTTCCAGATTGTGGAGTAAGAGGTCTTAGTTTACGCTCGGTGAATTTTCCTTTTGCAGCTTCCGCAAGGAAGAGGTTGAAGAAGTTTTCATTGGCGCGGTTGCTTGAAATGAATGATTGTAGTTTTTCAGCTGCAAGTCTCGCTTTAGTGCTAGCTTTTGCATGAGTGATGCTAGAGCTGATAGCTTTGCTAGCTTCTGCATAAGGAGTTTCTGCACGTTTGTCATTAACTATTGTGAATGAGAAGACAAGCTCTTTAGCGATAATATCAGTTGATTTACCTTTGTTTAAGGCAAAAAGAGCTTTGTTGTTATCGTCTTCTTTTACCCACTCAGTACTAGAGCTTTTAATGTCAGTATTCTTTTTTAATTCTTCAGCTAAGTTTTTGGCTTGGCTATCAACTAGGACTTTGATCGCTTTTAAAGCAGTTTCTGCAGCAGCAAGTGATTTGTCATCTTTAGCAGTAATGGAGTATTCAGTGCTTTTGATTTGAGCAGCTTTGTATTCAGCAATATTTTTATCGTAATCAGCTTTAATTTCTTCCTCGCTTACAGCGACCTCAGAGTAGAGAGTACTTGGGCTTAAGCTGACAAGGCTGAGTTGAAGGCTGCGTGGAATGAGGAATTGACGTTTGTTGTCTTCGTTATTGTAGAAAGCTTGTAGAGGTTCTGGACCAAAGTAAGCTTCAATAACTTGTTCACGTACTTGTGCGAAAGGCAATACGCCACCTTTAGCAGTGAGAACCGCAACGTAATTGTGCTGGCTTCCTTCGATTACCTGACTAAAAGGTTTTTCTGAGCTAAGCTCAATGATGGCTGTACTGAGAGCAAAGTCATTTTCAATGAGTTGACCAGCGTTGATGTTTGATACGCGAGTTTTTGGGAGTGTGATGACGTCAAGTTTTTTACTTTTTGCGACAGCCGCAAAATTACTTGCTTTTACTTTAGCAACTGCTTGTGCAAAAGCTTCAGCAGCAGTTTTACCTTCGGGACTTTTTGCAAAGCGAACAACTTGAGCGGCTAGGGTGTCGTCGAAAGTGAACTTATCTTGATTCTCTTTGAAGTAAGTGACTAATTTCTCATCCATGGCTTCAGTAGCAGATAAAGTTTTTGCTTGCAATGTGATGGTGCTGTTTTGCTGTTGGGCTTTGGCTTTTACTTGAGCTTCATCAACAGTCACACGATCTTCAAAACTTTCGAAGTAGTTGCGACGAGTAAGAATTGTTTTGATTGCTTCATCAAGTTCTTGACCTCCAACACCAAGACGAGTGCGGACAATTTTGATCATTTCTGGAGTGAGTTTGTTTTCATCAGCAAATTTGCGCATGGCTTCAGTGTCGATTTCTTTAGCAGTATAAGTGCCTGCTGCGATATCCTTTTGGATCTTTCTGTCGATCGCAGTTTGAGATAAGACGGCTTCGATGTGGGCGCTGTTGCTATTGTTCAGTTCAATAATGGCTTTACGCTCTAAACTGATGATGATGCTTTCTTTTTCAGCGAGTTGGTCGTAGGCGTCTCTTTCGATAAGGTCACCATCAATGGCTCCCACGGCACCCGCTCTTGGTCCGCTGCCTAAATCTGTAATACTTACATCACTTAGGGTGAGAATAAAAGAGAGAGTAAGAAGGCCAAAAACGATCACAAAAAGATTTTTGTTTTTGGAGAAAGAGTTGTTGAGTGATGAAAACATAGAGATCCATTAAAATTGAGGTTAAAACTTGAAAGAGCCTAAGATAAAATCACAATAAATAGCGTCAAGTAGTATAGGGCGCTATGCACTATAAAAGCCGTTAAAAAACACATATATTTGGCAGGGGGTGAGGGATTCACATCATTGCGCGACGTTGACCCATGAAATCATGGATGGCAAGGTCAAAAGGATCGGCAGTATTGATGAAGCAGCAAGTGATCTTACTCTCTTGGCATTGCTCTTTAATTTTACTTATAAAATCTTGGATGAGTTTTTGATAAACTTGGCGAATTGAGTCCGGATTGGCGACTACTTGTGAATCGGGATTTTCACTATCATTGAAGCGAGAGAGTTCGCTTTCTTTAAGCTCAATTTCTTCTGGATCAAGAATGTGGAAAAGCATAATATCGTGTTTTCCATAACTCAAAGTTTGGAGGGTTTCTAAAGCTTTATCACTATCACCCAAGAGGTCGCTAAAGCAAACGAGTAAACCTTTGTGGCCGAGCATGGAGGCGGCATTGGGCAGTGCTGTACTGAAATCGCTCGCTTTAGATTCTTCCTGGCTTCCCAATGTGTGGATGATCTGCATGAGTTGTTTTTGACCTGATTTCGGCTTGATGAAATGACGTACATCATCATCAAAGGTAATCAGTCCAGGGCTATCTTGTTGTTGAGTGAGGATTAGGCTTAAAGCCGCGCACAGGCAAGTGGCATATTCGAGTTTGCTCAAGGCGTGGCTTTTGTAGTTCATTGATTCTGAGATATCGACTAGAAAAGTGCATTCAATATTGGTTTCAGCTTCGAACTTTTTGATGTGGTACTTGTCAGATCGTGCATAGACTTTCCAATCAATATCTTTGATGGGGTCGCCTTTTATATAGGGGCGATGCTGACTGAACTGTGTTGAAAAACCATGTTGTGCAGAGCGGTGACGTCCAGTTAAGTAGGCTTCGGCAATACAGCGAGCCTGCAAATCTAGGCGTTCAACGGCATTGACGACTTCGGGGTTGAGGTATTGGCTTAAATCGGACATGGCTTAATCTAGTGCCAGTCAATTTTATTGAAACGTGAAACCTAAAAGCTGAAAGCTAAATATGCTTGTCGCAGTAATCTTGACCATCATCACCGACGCGAAAAATCATATGGGGATCATCGTGTTCCGTCATGCCACAAGTTGTGCATTTATGGAAAGTGGGGCGCCCCTGATTGGGGTCCACGCTTTTTTGAAATTCTTTACGACGTTTGCGTAAGCTTGCATCTCCGTACAAATAGGGGAGAACAAATGAGGCGTAATGAATGAGCGGGATCGCATAAATGAGAGCCACTGCACGAGCAGCAAAGGGGCTTAGTTGTGGAGAATTTAAAGCAGAAAAAGCCATGAAGGCAACAAAGAAACCAGAGATAAAACCAAGGTACTTGATTTTAACTGGGATGATAAACATTAAAGTGATTTCCACATCGGGGAACTTTGTTGCAAAAGCCATAAAAACACCTGCATAGAGTAAGTCTTCTGGAAAAGGTGCTGCTTTTGAGTAGAATCGAATGCCAGTGAAAATGGCGAGATAGAGCAGGGCGTAAAAAAGGATGTAGAGATTATAGCGAAATTTCCCCCAGATTTGCTCAAGGCCTCGGCCTGCCATCAGAAAGATGGAGAGCGCGAAGAAAAGCCAAATAATATTCCATCCCTGCATGGTTTGCACTGGAGGAGTGCAAAGAGCGCCAATGAGGTCGCCGACAATATGAATATTGGCAACTTGGATGCGCTCGAGTGTCGAGGCATAAGTGTTGGGGTTGCCATTAAAAATGAGCTGGATAGATGCAAATACGATAACTTTTAAAATCAAAAGTTTCTTTGTGAGGTCAGCAATAACGAGGTGACCAAATTTAGCTTCCAGCTTATTTAGCAGAGCATTCATTACTTGAGTAATTCAATCTCGTTAACTTCATTCAAAACGGCAACAGTTGGCTTGTGACCCTTTTTGATATCTTCAGCATCAAAATAAGCGAAGTTCATGATGATGATGCGGTCGCCAACAGCACCGAGACGTGCAGCTGAACCATTGAGTAAAAAGGAGCGAGAACCACGTTCAGATGGGATGACATAAGTTTCTAGGCGTTGGCCATTGTTGAGGTTGCTCACCAAGATTTTTTCGTAAGGTAAAAGACCTACTTTATCCATGATGTCTTGGTCGATACCTAAGCTGCCCTCGTAATTGAGATCTGCTTGGGTAACCACGGCTTTGTGGATTTTGCTTTTAAGCACTTCGAGTTTCATAAAATTTCTCTATCTATTTAATTTTCGGGAAGATACACTCAAATGTGTTCTTGTAAAGTTAGCAGGGGAAACCGGCTGCTTTGCGGATGCGTGTCACAGTTGCCGAGGCAATTTCACGAGCTTTTTCAGCACCTTCTTGAAGGATCTTATCTAGAGCTTCACGGTCTTCGATGAGGGCGTCGTACTTTTCGCGCATGGGAGCAAATTTGCGTTCCACAGCTTCGTAGAGTTCCTGTTTAGCGTGACCCCAGCCTAAGCCACCAGCGCGGTAACGAGCTGCCAGGGCATCTTGCTCAGCTTGGTCTGCAAAGAGTTTGTAGAGGGAAAAAACATTGCAGCTCTCGGGATCTTTTTCTTCTTCGATTTCCTGAGAATTGGTCGTGACCTTCATGATTTGCTTGCGCATTTTCTTAGGGTTTTGAAAAAGAGGAATGGTGTTGTTATAACTCTTACTCATTTTACGACCATCCGTACCAGTGATGATGTCACAGCTCTCAGATATAATAGCCTCTGGGATAACCAAAATTTCTTCACCATAATTGTGGTTGATTGATTGTGCGATATCCGCAGTAATCTCAACATGTTGTTTTTGGTCGCGTCCAACAGGGACAATGTTTGTATCGTAAAGTAGAATATCTGCAGCCATTAAAACGGGGTAGGTATACAGTCCCATGTTAACACCTGAATCAGTGTCTTTACCAGCAGCTTGGTTATCTTGAACTTTTGCCTTGTAGGCATGAGCTTTATTCATCATGCCCTTAGCGGTGAAAGCCATGAGAAATGTCGCCAATTCATGTGTTTCTGGAACATCGGATTGACGGTAAATCAAAGCTTGTTCTGGATCAAGTCCGCAGGCGAGCCAAGTCGCGGCAACTTCATAGGTGTGGTCAAGCATCTCTTGAGGGTTCTTTACCGTGTTTAAGGCATGATAATCAGCTATGAAATAACGAGCTTGATATTTTTCTGCCAATTCCAAAGCGGGATTGATAGCGCCGAAGAAGTTTCCAAAGTGAGGAGTTCCGGTCGGTTTGATACCTGTGAGTGAGATTTTTTTGTCCACAAAATTACCTTAGAGCTAAGTTTTTTATCAGCCCTTTATTAGTCCAAAACTAGCTCTTTTCAAGCTTGGCTCGGGGATTTAATTAGCTCTCTTTGCTTTTTATCATCGCATCAACTTTATTCTGAAGCATGCGACGTTCGCGACGTTGTTCAGCTAATTGAAATCGTTCCATTTCTTTGGCAGATTCTGGCTTGAATTTTGGGACTTCCACAGCTTTACTTTTTTCGTCAACGGCAACCATAGTGAAATAACAGGTGTTAGTATGACGAATACTTTGCTGATGAAGATCCTCGGCAATGACCTTAACGCCAATTTCCATGGAGGTGCGGCCGGTGTAATTAACTGAGGCCAGGAAAGTAAGAAGTTCACCTATTTTAATAGATTGTTTAAATGTCACTTGGTCGACGGAAAGTGTGACGGCGTATTTGCCACAGTAACGAGTCGCACAAGTATACGCAACGCGGTCAAGGAGTTTAAGTAGGTCACCACCATGCATGTTGCCATTGAAGTTGGCCATTTCTGGAGTGACGAGTACTGACATTTCAGTTTGAGATTTTTTTAACATTTTTCTACCTGCAATTGTAAAATTATATTTCCAATAATGTTACATAAAAATTATTATTCAAACGATAATGTAAATATTTAATAATTTATTACATAATTGTTATTTTGTGTTCGTGTGGTAAGAAGATAAAAATTATTTATTTAAGTGTTGAGAATTTAATGGGGTGCAATAGTAAACTTTAAAGAGGTCCACAAAGTTTGGGTCACTTAGAATTTTACTGGTGACTTAATCTTAAGTTACAATGAATAAATATTATTGAGCCAAGACTTTTGGTGATATAAAAGATAAGGAAGAAATAATGAAAAGACTACATTTACTAGCTTTAATCTGTTTTGCGACATTCGCAAGTTTTGCAGCTGAACCAAAACCCATCAAAGTTCTTATGATCACCGGTGGTGGTTGGCATGATTACAAAACCCAGGCACCTCTTCTTAAGAAGACAATTGAGAGTCAAGTAAATGCGGAAGTAACAATTAAGTGGACTTCAACGGATGAGCACCCAGTAAAGCCAGCAGAGAATAAATTGCCAGAAGTCTTTAAAGGGGACTTTTGCAAAGGTTATGATGTGGTTTTCCACAATCATTGCCAGGTAAAGTTTGAAGATGATGATGCCATTGACAAAGTTATTGATAATCACATCAAAAATAAAGTTGGTGTTATCATGACTCACGGTTCCTTTCACACTTGGTTTAGAACCAAGCGTCAAGCATGGGACCGAATTTGCGGTGTGAATAGTATTCGTCATTACCACAAATCTCCGATAAAAGTAGAAGTGACAGACAAAAATCACCCTGTGATGAAAGCACTTGGCGTAGATGGTTGGGAAACTAAAGAGGGTGAGCTTTATCAAACAAAATTGAATACAGGAACTCAATCTTTAGCAAAAGGCACTACGCTCAAGGGGAAAACTCAAACTGAGGATTGCGTTTTTTCTCACACAGAAGGTGGTTTAAAAATGTTTGGTACTACACTCGGTCACCATAACTCCACTATGGAGCAGGAAGTCTATAAGAAAATGATGGCTTATGCAGTACTTTGGAGCGCGGGGAAACTCGATAAAGATGGTAAGCCAGCACCTGGTTACAAGAAGTAAGTTTTAAAGTAGGGGGCGTGAACCCTTACTTATAAATAGCCTTATTGTTTTTGGTTTATTACTGATAAAACATTAACACTAGACTTAAGGGGAGATTTTGCGGATTTTGATTTCGGTAAAATCTCCTTCTGCATTTAAGCTCAGAGTGTTTAGAGTGTCTTTACTTGCAGTGAATTTTTGATTTGAGTTTTTGCCGACAAGTAATTCGTACTCACCAGAGTGTAAACCTTGTAGTTCTAATTTAATTTCTTGTGCTTGTTGAGAGCGTTTTTCTATTGTAAAGCTAAGTAGGCTAAGTTCTTTATTCCAAGTGATAAAGGAACCTTTTTTGAAGCCCTCGCTCTTCAGGTTTAGGTGCAAGGCGCTCGTCTGACTAATGTAATGAAATTGCCTGCGAACACCATCGAGTGGTATGGCTTGCAGTTCATTATCTCTTGTTTGGAGATCTCCGCCATAAGCCAAGGGCCCGAAAATAGGGTCGTCAACGGCAATACATGCGGCGGCTTCGACGCCGGCGCACAAACCGTGATCAATTTCACCACAGACCGCCCAAGGACCACGAGACATGTTATCACAAGCCGAGTTCCATTCTGAGCCCTGCATCTGAGGCATGAAGCCCCAAGCGACAGAACCATCGTTGTTTTTTCCACCATACCAATAGCCATAATTACTTTTATCTGTACCACTATTAACTAATCCCCAGGAGCAAAGTAGCGAAGCGTAGCCGAGTTGAATGAGGTCAAACTTATTTTCTTCAAAATAGAGTCCTTGATCCATAATGGCCCAGCCTCCCATTTGCGACATATAACTCATGGTATAATTCGATGTTCCTACGGCACGGAAGTCACTGCCATAATGATAATAAGAGCTCTCCAATACACCACGGCATGCGAGATTGGCCATCAGTTGACGATGAAGGTAATCTTTGTGTTTTTCTTCATCAATAATGGGGTGAGAAAACCATTGCCCAGTATTTTTGTGTTGCCATAGATTATTATCGGCTTCCAGCGTATTTGTCAGGGCATATTTACCGATAGCGTAACTGGATTCATATGCGGTGGAATCGACCGGCATTTCGGAAACAAAGGGGTAGTCATCGTCATAGAGGAAGTACTTGACTTTTTTCTCCCACTCTCCTTCTAAATAATCGGCCTTGTCTGAAAAGCCTTCTTCTCTTAAACTAGTTATAAGGGGCAAGAGGTATTTCTCGTGAAAGTTTCCCAAAGTATAGGCCCAGTCGGTCCAACCTTCATGTGCCCAACCACCGGTCATCATAATGTTATAAGGAACTTCAAAATAGGCTTTTGCGGTACCGTAAGCACGTTCAAGGTAGTCATTAGCACTTAAATATTTAGTGAGTTCCGGGTTCTGTTGAGCAATGAGGTACATATTGTAATAAAGGGCGAAGTAGGTGGTGTAATCAAAGCTACGCCACATGCGACACTGACTACCGCCTTCTTGAGGACGACTCGTGGATTCTTCGATTAAATCATTTTGTGAATTGCGATTATTGATCCAGCTATCGGAACCGTATATGCCGTAGGGGTAGGGGTCTTCTTGATCGCTACGCTGATGCTTCCCCCAAACGAAATTTTTGATAAAGTACTCGAGAGAGGCAATTTCTTGAGCATCTGGATAAGCAACATTCTTTTCGGCTAGGTAGATGCACTTACTATTGGAGGGGTCATCGGAACCACTCACACAATAAGGATGTTGACTACCTGGATTATCTGGTCCCAGTAATTGTTTGCCCACTTCGGCACTGGCGTCCCATAAACTGTATAAGCCATCGTACCATTTATCGGGGGCGATGTGCTGTTGGGAGTTTGTGATAAAAGAGGCACGTTTTTTTATGAGTGTTTCTAGATCTTCGGTGATGAAAAATTCTAAGAGACTCTCTTGATTAGTTCCATATTCGAGGATGAGCTTATTCTCGCCTAGCTTTTCGAATTGAAGTTCATAAATGTCGTAATCACCGCGTTTACTAAGTTTTGTGATCTCAGTATGATCGGTAAATTCGGCAATGATTTGTAAAATATCTTTTTGTGATCGCAAGGCTATTTTGACTTTATTATCTCGTGGAATCACCATTCCTGGTGCAACGCGAATGTCGATGCCTCCACTCTGATAAATTTTTTCACGAATGTCAGCGTAATTATCACACCACTGAAAACGAAAGCTATAGCTGACTGTTTCTTGGGCGGGAATCAGTTTACTCGAGTTTTCTTGTCGCCAAGTTCCTTTTATCTTCTCTGTATGAGTTTTGGAATGAATGAAGGCACTATAGAGCGCTCCACCACTCGCATAGATGCCATTTTTAGCTTCAAAAAACTCGAGATGTGTCTCTTCTTTTGGAGTCATCAGTAGGTGCGAACCAAGGCCGCCCACGGGGAGCCAAAAAATAAATGAATTATGCCCAGCAATTTGACTGTGTTTGAAGACGCGTCCTTCAAATGATTCTTTGGGATTGCGCGTGTACTCTTCGTTGAATTTAAAAGGGGTTTCTAGGGTGCCAATTTCTAAAGTAGAATGACTATTGTTTTTTAAGTGAATATCCCAATCTAAGAAGGGGCCACTCTGTGAAAAGCAACTACTGACATGTAAATCCTGAGTCCCTTTTTCGTCACAATCTATCGAGTTTTCATTTTGTTTGTAGCTTATATTTAATGAACCTAGGCTATTTCCGGGGCGGATAAATTCCGTCTCAAAGGGGTCGTTTTTGCGTTTGAGTGACTTTATCTGTCCTTCGTGTTCATTAATAATAAATTCTCTAGGGGGATTCTGAGTCATGCTACCTCGACACTTTTTATAATTATGTAAAAAATAAGGGGGAGAGTAGGGCGCATCAATGTCCATATATGACAGCTTATTATCCAATCACGACATTGACTTCAGTGTATGAATTAAATGATCTTTAAGCTGTTAGATCTATTAAATTGCTTTCGTATTGTATGTAATCAGCAAAATCAGGAGTTCTAAATGAAATATATTTTATCAATGCTTTTACTAAGTTTATTTTCAGTCAATCTTTATGCCCAGAATTCCGAGAATAAGCGTCAGGAAATTTTAGAGAAATTTGATAAAGATGGTGATGGCCGCTTATCAAAAGGCGAGCATGAAGCCGTGCGAGCGCATTTTGAAGAAGAGCGCAAATCGCGAAAGAAAACTAGCCAAACGGAAAATAAGCGTACACCAAAAGTTAAAGTAGATGAGACTTTCTTGAAGGGAGAAGTGGTGACGATGCCCAGTTCTTTGGATGAAGCGACAAAAACTCTTCGCAATGAATTCGTTTTCTTCAAGCAGCTTAATCAAGAGGGGAAAGGGCCTCTTATAATCTACCTTCATGGTGGAGGCGCTCACAATGGTCCTACAGTAAGACATATGTCTAATCCGACGGCTTCCTTGATAAGCAAAGGGAAATATCCTTTTAATTTACTAATACCTGTATTTCAGAAAGCGGATGGTATCGCCAATGGTTGGAATCCGGATGACCTGACTCAGCTTCTTAAGTTTGTCGTGACTAAGTATAATATTGATGCTAAACGCGTTTTCCTTACGGGTCATAGTATGGGAGGCGCAGGAACCTTCATGTGGGCCAATAAGTACCCCGAATTATTTGCTGGTGTGGTTCCTAGAGCTGCAGGTGGAGCAGAAAGCCCGAAAAGTGAGCTTCCAGTGGAGGCGAAGAATTTTGTGAATGTACCGATATGGGCTTTTCATGGTTCAAAAGATGGCGTTTGCGATTATCGCAAAATTGAAAGCTTGCTCAATGAGATTGAAAGCCTAGGAGCAAAACCAAAATTCACACTACTGGAGGGGATGGGGCACAATATTTCCCCAGCAATAAACTCAGATGATAAGATCTTAAAATGGTTTATGGAGCAATGAAAAAATTCTTTTTGATAAAGTCATCGATAAATTATTTAGCAGTTGAGCAATTGAGGTCATAATGAAACTTAAGTATTGCTTAATGATATCTATCTTGTTGTCGTCTTATGGGTTGTCACGAGACCTAGAACGTCCCAATATTTTGTTTATTCATATGGAAGATATGGGCTGTGAAATTCCCGTATATGGAGATATGACTCAAGCGACCCCAGCCTTAAGTCAACTGGCTTCTCAGGGAATGGTTTTTGAGCGAGTTAATGTTACGGCACCCTCCTGTGCGCCATCTCGAGCAAGTCTTTTTACCGGCTTGTATCCCCACCAAAATGGGATGTGGGCATTTGATCAGACACATGGATTTCACTTTAGAGAAGGAGTGCCAACTTTTATACAAGCGCTTAAAAAAGCAGGTTACGCCACGGGGATAAGTTATAAAACAGGAGTAGAACCTGCTTCGGCTGTTCCTTTTGATCGTCAGTATAAATATAATAAAAATGCTTTAGGTAAAGATCCCGGAAGCTATCAAGTGTCGAATTGCATAGATGGTTTTCAGCACTTTTTGGAAAATTTATCGCCTGGGGAAAAGTTTTATTTTCAAGCACAGACAAATGATACCCACACGCAATGGGCCCCAAAATTCGAACCTATTAGAGGATTTAAAACGCGTTTTGGTTTTCATCCTATAGATGCAGATAAAGTGAAGGCTTTACTCCATTGGGGGAAAGTAAGAATGAATTCAAAAGCGCGACAAAACTTGGCTGAGTATTATGGAGCAATTCAGCGCGTGGATTTTTTTGTAAAAGAAATTCTTGCATTATTAGAAAAATTTGGACATACAGAAAACACCATCGTCATTTTTTCTTCAGATCATGGTCCTTCAGATTTGTTTCGAGGTAAAACCAGTTCTTATGAATTTGGTTTACGAGTTCCCTTTATTGTTAAGTGGCCTAATTATGTAAAGAAAGGCACTCGTAGTAATGCCTTGGTATCTTTTGTAGATCTCATGCCTACTTTTCTCGACTTAGCGAAACTGCCAATAGATGAATATTTACCAGGCAAATCAATTATTCCTATTCTGACTGGTGATCAGCCGATGGGACATAGGAGGTTTCTGTATTCTGCCTATAACTCACATACGACAAGTGAAGACTTATTGTGGCCGGCAAGAACGATTAATGACGGTCGCTATAAATTGATATATAACTTACTGGCAGAGCAGGGGATGAAACGTTTAGGTAAGCATGGAATAAACCATAAAATCAATGATGTTTTTACAAGTACTAAAGAAGCGCAAGATTTGCGTAAAAGAACGACTCAGCCAGGTGTCTATGAGTTGTATGATCTACAGTCAGATCCTGGAGAATTAATTAATTTAGTTAATGATCCAGAAAAAGCAGCTATCTTAAAAAAACTTAAAGAGGAACTTGATGACTGGAGAAGAAATCGAGTTAAAGATCCATTTGTTGAAGAGGAAGTCTTAAAATTATTTACTGAACAATATTTGGCTCACTGCCTCGAATGGAGGACTCAAATGTATCTAGGTGGAAAAGAAAAAGCAGCTCAAAATAAAAAAATACTGACTGCGAAAGGATGGAAATTAAATAAAGAAATCTGGATACCTAAATGGGATCCACAGCCATATAAAACAGAGAAAACACGATAATACTATTTTTTCTGTCGGAGTCTATCTAGTGTACAAAACAATAATGATAATTTGAAGTTTACACATCTTTATATACAAAATTGTTGCCTAATCCTAGCTCGTAAGATATCGTTTATTAAATAAAGCCCTATTTATGAGTGAAAGTGTAAATTAAGCAGTATTGATTTTAGATCTATGTTATATTTATTTCTTAGAGCATAATAAAAAGACCTTGAATAAAAACATACTGGTACTAACCTAGTTTAAAATAAACTATAGGTTTTTATGTTATGGAATGTACAATTGATGAAAATGACAAGAGCGTAAAATCTGTGACTGAGGCAAGCCACTACACAACGAAAGCAGAAGATAGAATTAGTTTAGAAAACAAATTCATTTACAGCAGTGGGATTATAGTCAATAATTTATTGGGTACAGCCATAGGGGCGATGATGATCGTTTTTAACTTAGGCTTGGGTATGGATCCCTTTAAGGCAGGTTTATTAGCCGCTTTGCCACGATTATTTGATGCATTTACTGATCCTTTGATTGGTTTCATTTCCGATAATCATCGTTCAAAGTGGGGCCGTCGCCGTCCCTTTATGTTTATTGGAGCCATTCTAACTGGTTTATTTTTTATGCTTCTTTGGAAGCTTCCTGTAGACAAAGGTCTGGACTATGTCTGGTGGTACTTTTTGATTGGTTCTGTTATTTTTTATGCGGCCTATACTGTTTTTGCGACGCCTTTGGTGGCTCTAGGTTATGAAATGACCCCGGATTACCATGAGCGGACTCGCCTCATGGGCTTTACAAGTGTGGCAGGAAATCTGGTTTACTTTGCAACGCCGTGGTTTTTTGCGTTTATGAAAAATGATCGCTGGTTTGATAGTATGGCGGATGCCGCAGCAAGCCTAGGTTTGATTATTGGTTCAATAACAATTGTATTAGGACTCATTCCAGCAATTTT
Organism: Lentisphaera marina; assembly: GCF_028745505.1. GTDB lineage: Bacteria > Verrucomicrobiota > Lentisphaeria > Lentisphaerales > Lentisphaeraceae > Lentisphaera > Lentisphaera marina. The sequence continues at coordinate 603,131 of NZ_JAQZZL010000002.1, forward strand.
TCTAAAAGAAAGACAAGTCAAGCTTGAAGTCAAAGAGACTTCGGAGGGAATGCTACAAGTCATGGGAGGCTTTTTTAAAGGCTTTGGAGCGACGCTCAAATTTAAGCCTTTCCTCAAATTATGTATAGCGACTTTCCTTATCTTTAACAGTTTCATGCTAATTAATAGCTTTCAAACTTATATAGCGACTTACTATTTATTTGAAGGCGATATGAAACGTGGGGGCTATTATATGGGCATAGTGGGTATGATAACGACCGCAGCAACCTATGCTATCATTATTTTTGCAACTTATTTATCCACTAAAGTAGGTAAGCGTAAAGCCTTTTTCATCTGCATGGGTTTATCAGCTTTAGGTTATGTTTTACGTTGGTTCTGTTATTCAAAAACGATGCCGTGGCTGATGTTTATTCCAGCACCATTGGTAGCTTTTGGTATGGGGTCTTTATTCACTTTGATCAACTCCATGGTAGCGGATGTTTGCGACTTGGATGAATTGCAATCACATGAACGTCGTGAGGGGATGTTTGGTTCTATATTTTGGTGGGTAATTAAATTAGGTTTAGCGGCGGCATTGGCCCTTTCAGGGTATCTTTTAAACTTAAGTGGCTTTGACATTGAATTGGGCAATAGTCAAAGCTCACAAGCGCTTTTCTTACTACGTGTTTTTGATGTTGGAATTCCCTTATTAGCAACAGTGCTTGCCATCTGGGCTGTGGCTTCATATAAAATCACAGAAGAAAAAGCTCATGAAATTCGCGAAAGTTTGGAAAAGCGTCGGGGACAGTCCTAGTTCTTGGAGACATTTGTCGTCTTTTTCTTAAAAAAGCATACTAGTTGACTTTTTTGTAGGGTACAAATATATACCAGTACTGGAATGATTATTTTACTCATGTAACTTAAAAAAAATCAACATGGGATCAAACGATGAGTAAAGATAATAAGTTGGCGCGTGGGCGCGGGAAAAAAACATTTTTATACAAACAGTTTGCAGATATTATTCGAAAGGAAATTGAAGAAGGTAAATACCTTCCTGGCGAGCGTTTGCCCTCCATGGATGATTTATCGCTGCGCTATAAACTGAATAAGATTACCGTTCGTAGATCTTTACAAGAATTGGCTGATGCTGGCTTATTATATTCTGTACCTGCTCAAGGTACCTTTGTTTCCGAATTTAGCGGCAATTCTAATGTAGTGGAGACTAATGAATCGGGAATAATGAACATTGGCTTAATCTCGAATGTGTTAATTCCGGGTTCAACAGGCCCCTATCACATGTCGGTTTTGGAGGGGATTCGCTCCGAAATTGGACGTCACGATGCCAATTTTATTTTACTCCCAGCTCCCGGAAGTCGTGAACGTAAAGAAATTCTAAAAATGATTCACGGAGCTAATTTGTCTGGGGTCATATACATGGGGCCAGTACCACAGTTATTCCTTGAACAGTTGATAAAAGATGGTCCTCCATCAATTGTAGTCGATTATCATTTTCACGGTCTTAAAGCAGATGTCGTACAAGCAGATAACCGCGAAGGTGGCTTTGTTGCCTTTAATGCTTTGATTGAAAAAGGCTGTAAAAAACTTGCCGTTATTGCAGGTGACAAAGAGCAGTCCACTACAGATGAACGCTTGGATGGAGTTTGGTCCGCATTAAAAGCGCATAATATTCCCCTTGAATCTGTGAGAGTAGAGTACTCAGACTATCAAATTAATGGTGGTTATGAGGCGATGGAACGTTTGTCGGCGGATATGCCAGATGGCGTTTTTTGTATGAATGACGAAATGGCCTTTGGTGCGAGTCGATTCCTCAAAGAAAAGCTTGGTGATGACTTCACAGATAAGGTGTCTTTGGTGGGCTTTGACGATATCAACTGGGCAGCTTTGGTTAATCCTGCACTCAGTACAGTTTCTATTGATAAAGAAGCCATGGGACGCATCATTGCCAAACGTTTGTTCGAGCGCATTGAGAAGCCAGAAATTCCTCGTTGTGTGACCCTGATGCCACCCTCACTTATTTGTCGTGAAACACTGTAAATAGATTTAGAAAATTCAAGCCCCGTAAGTCATAGATTTACGGGGCTTTTTCTTGCCTTTTTAGGCTGACTTATTTATGGGAACCAGGGACTTAAAGATTTTTTAATGTAAATGAGAAGAGAATTGGATTGAATCAATTTAATATACTAGTATAGATATAGATCTAATTTAATAAAAATAGGGTTGTTCTCATGTATAAAGAAAGAAAATTAAGTCAAACTTTTACCTTACTTGAGTTGATGGTAGTGATTGCTGTTATTGGCATTTTGTTATCTCTTTTGATTCCCGTGTTATCGCGAGCCCGGGAATCTGCGCGCGACGCTTCATGTAAAAGTAATTTGAAGCAATGGGGCGTAGGGATAGCGATGTATAGTGCTGATAATCGCTCTTACTTACCAGCTTCTTTTAATAATAGTCGTCAATACTGGTATGCTCAGTTGCATTCTTATATGAATTATGATCAATCCGATGTCTCAGATATCTATGAAAGTGGAATGATAATTAATACTTGTCCTTCGGTTACTCACGAAAGAAAAAAGAGTGGAGCTTTGGATTATGCCTCTAATAATGCAATTTTAAAGCATACTAATTTTTCAGCTGATGAATTTCGCTTAAAGTTGACCAAAGTGACTCATCCCAGTGATAGCTTAACTTTAGCAGATGCTAATGGAGTTTTTAATGGTTCGACGGCAGCATATCCTTTCATCCGAGGCCCAGTAGGAGTGTATCTTGATGGGATGTGGAACTTTTCTTCAGAAGATTTCCTAACACTCTATGACGATACTGAGCCAGAGCTTTTTATTAGATTTAGGCACAATGAAAATAGAAATACCAATATTCTTTGTGTTGACGGTCATGTAGAAGGCAAAAGAATGTCACAAATGAAAGCAAAAAATATTTACAATTATTAGGTAAGACATTTTAAACTAAATCAGTGACTTATATAATGTATATATACTTGACTTCATAAAATAATACTAGTATGGTGTTAGTGGTATTTGAAATTTAGAGCTTAAAAAATGAAACTGAAAAAATTCACTTTAATCGAATTGTTGGTGGTAGTTGCCATCATAGGTATTTTGGTTTCATTATTATTACCTGTTTTAAGTAAAGCACGTGAACATGCGCGTTCAGCATCTTGTAAGAATAATCTTAAGCAATTCGGATTTGCTACAGTTATGTACACAGATGATGAAAAGGATTATTTACCTGCTTCATTTACCACGGATCGTGAATATTGGTACGTGACTTTATATTCCTACATGAATGGAGTTAACAATTCAGCCTACAAGTTATGCCCATCGGTAAGTCACCCCAAAGGTGTTGTTTCTCTTAACTATGCTTCCAATAAAAATATTTTTAAGCATACGGATTTCGTGTCACCTGAATTTCGTTTGAAGATTAATGACTTATCGCAAGCTTCGTCAGCAGTGACTATTGGAGATGCGGGTATGTGGTGGGCACCAACAAATACTTCGTACCCATTTATTGAACAACCTTGGGCTTATGTAACAGAGCAGCATCTCTACGATCCTAACGATATCCTGCAAATGTATGATGATGTGACTGACGTGACCACTGGCTTACGCTTTCGTCATGTTGGGGATAAAAAAGCCAATTTACTTTTCGCAGATGGGCATGTGGCAGCTCAAGAAATGACGCAAATGAAAGCAAAAAATATGTATAATTATTAGAAGTCTATGTGTGTAGAGGAATATCAGCCAATCTGTTCTTCTAGTTCAGCAATTTCTTTGGCAATTTTATTGATGACGCGTTTTTTGTAGACGCAGACGGTATTATAGGGGATGGAAAGTTGATCGGCGACTTCATGCATGTCAATTCCCTTGGAAATTAATTCAAAACATTGGCGTAGAGTATCGTTAATCTGAGGGCTGACATTGGCCCAAGCTTTTTCGGCAATGAATTTTTTCCATTCAACAAGACTAATTTTTTCGATTTCAGCATCGACTTTATGATCTGAATCTTCATTGACAAAGAGGGCGGAATGACGATTGTGAACTCTAAAATAGGAACGAGCCGCATTACTAGTAACCAAGCTTAGCCAGGAACGAAATTTTCCACGCTCGCGATCATAATCAAATTCAGGAAGAGCTTTCCAGGCCTTGATGAGCACATCTTGAACAAGATCACCTTGATCAGCTTGCGGGATCTGCATTTTAATAAGAATGGACCAAATAAAACCTTGGTAAATATTATTAAACTCTTGCCAAGCCTTGTCGTCATGACTATTCTTGAGTTTGAGGAGCAGGGTTTCACGAGTGTTGTAGCGATCAGACACTATCTTTTCCTTGTTTAGAAATAAGTACTCTCATATATTAAACGAAGCTTGCTTAAACTGCAAGTTCTCATTCAAACCGCGACCATTTTAGGAGTGAAGCATCATGGATTTAAATCTTTTAGAAGAGATTTATGAGCAAACGGAACGCGTGATGGATAAAAACCATACTTTGATGGAAGAGCTAGAATCCTGTGGTGATCGTTACAGAAACGCCGAGCAAATTGCTGAGGGAGGGATGAAGTATGTTTATCGCTGCTTGGATAGCCATACTGATCGTGAATTAATCATGGTTAAGCCCAAGTCAGATGATCTCAATGAACTCTTTGTCAGGGAAGGTCGCATTACTTCTTTTCTTCAACACCCAAACATTATGCCGGTATACGATGTGGGCCTAAGTTCTGACGGAATTCCTTTTTTCACCATGAAAGAAGTTCTTGGTGAAGATATGGATAGGGTATTGGAGCGCGATTATGCTCTGGTCAATATGGTGGACGTATTCATCAAAATATGTGAGGGTGTGAATTATGCGCATTCTTTAGGCGTTGTCCACTTAGATTTAAAACCGGCAAATATAAGGATAGGGCATTTTGGTGAGGTCGTTGTTTGCGACTGGGGCATAGCCGAATTAGGTGGTGAACTAGGTCCAGAAGATGAATCTTTCTTAGATAAAGATTTACATAAAGTTCTCAAATACATTCGCAAGGGCAGTGGGGAACAGATAAAAGGAACTCCAGCCTATATTGCACCCGAGAGATTTGAGAAGCAAGCACCACATAGTTCGAATGATATCTACTCTTTAGCAGCAATTTTATATGAAATTTTGACAGGTGAAAAGGCGAGACAACCAAGATCTACCAATGAGCGTCGCGTGACTTGTCCCGATAAATCGGGTTCAACCTTTTTACCGGCAAGTTTAGTGGCTATTTGTAATAAGGGATTGTCTCCTAAGCCCAAAGAGCGCTATCAGACTATGTTGGATTTTCTGGAAGATTTAAAACTTTATATGCGTGGTTATGCAACAGCGGCCGAGAATGCATCTCCCTTGAGGGTTTTAAAGCTACTCTATTTGAGGAATAAGGGATTTGCCCACCTACTCATGAGCTCGCTTACTTTATTTACCATTACGCTTATTATCTTTATTTTTAGCTTAGAAGAAAGCCGTCAGTTGGCGATAAAGGAAAAGGAAAAAGCCTTGGCAGCTCGTGATGAGGTTAATAAACTTAATGTGAACTTACAGGAAAAAGAATTGGCGCGACTGAAGTTGCTAAAATTAGAGTCCAAACGCCAGCTAATGATTGCCTACAATAGTGTGGCACGTAAGGATTTTAAAAGCATGAATAAAGCCTTCAGTGTTGCCAAACAATTCGATCCTGATAATTCTGGAGTCCTCTATTTTCAAGGGCGTCAGAAGCTAGCGGAAATGAAGTGGGAAGAAGCGATTGCGGCCTTCGCAAAAATGAAACATAGCAAGGCGGTGGATTTAGTGAAGTCAATAAAAGATTTAGAAGTCCTGCCTTTATTGGAGTATATGGATGAAATTATTACTCATCTAGATTATCCCTTTAGTGAATACTTTTTACTTAATCTTTTGAATTCTAAATTGAGTTTGGAGGAAAAAGTCCAAGTTTATCGTTGGTGTTTAAAAGTAGAAAATCGCGGATTAGCTCATTTGCCTAAAGTGCAAGTTAAACTTATTGATGGGGGAACAGAAGTCCTTCTTGAAAATGAACGTGGGGTTAAAAACCCAGGCCCAGTACACTTACTAAATCCCATTAAACTAAGTCTTAAAAATAGTGGGATCATTTACCCAGAAAGTTTAAATGAATGTGACAATTTAGAAGAACTCTCTTTAAGCCAAACGGGTATTTTAGGAGCGGGAAACTTAAAGATTAAGAGTCTGAAAAAACTGGATATTAGTTCAACGAGTAGCAATGATTCTTATCAATTTTCCGCAATGCCGAATTTAGAAGAAATTATTATTGCCGACACGCGTATCACGAATATGAAAGGCTTTGGGATTCTAGAAAAACTAAAAGTTTTAGTCATTGATGAGAGTCAAATCCAAGTAGTAGAAAGCACTCTGCCACAAGTGATTTATAAAATAAAATGAAAAAATCCTTAAAATTTGTCAGTTATGATTTTTCCTTGCGTATTAAAAAGTATGAACATATACTTTAATTAAGACTAATGAGGCTAGCCATGAAAAAATTTACTTTAATAGAACTGCTTGTTGTGATAGCAATTATAGGAGTTTTGGCATCTTTCATTCTCCCTGCTTTTGGGAAAGCACGTAAGTCTGCTCAGGCAAGTGTTTGTGTCAATAATATGAAACAAATTGGCATCAGCATGTACATCTATAGTGACGACAATGATAGCTGCGTGGTGACGGCAGCTCTTAATGGGAGTCTGAGTTATTCCAAACAACTCAATGAAGATTATGGGATGAGTGATACTAGCTTCGCATGTATGCAAGATGAAATTGTAAGAAGCAATGATAGAAAGACGCGCAGTTACTCAATGAATACGGGCACATCTATTACATTTGAAGGAAGTTCTACTCCCAAAGACGATAGTGAATGTAATGGCGTCACACGAATGGCAACTTATAATAATATTCGCTATAATGAAATCGCGCCAGATACACTTTTGTTAACTGAACTTTGGGAAAGTATCAATTATGCACACGGCTGGTCACGTTCTGATATGACTTGGGCTTATTGGAATTATATGAGTGATTGGACAGAACGTTTAGATGCTTTTCATTTTGGTCGTCCCAATTATTTATTAATAGATGGAAGTGTCAAAAGTCGCGTTCATACCACGTATAACCAAGGGATGTTTACTCGTTTTGCAAACGACTGATCTAACACTTAAATAATTAAATTTAGCCTGTCTTGTACGGGCTTTTTTGTTTTAATAAAATAGGAAATCGAATGAAAATAATTTTTGTCTTTATAAGCTTGTTATTGAGCCAAGTGAGTGCCACAGAATATGAAAATATAACAAACATACCTTATTACGGGAAATCCGTTTCAGATAGCTACATGAAAAGTCGATGTGTTTTAGATCTATATTACCCCACGAAGAAACAAATGTTTTCAACGGTAGTATGGTTTCATGGTGGGGGCTTAACAGGAGGTAAAAAAAGTATTCCAGAGGGCTTGCTGAAGCAAGGGCTAGCGGTGATTGCAGTGAATTATCGTTTGAGTCCCAAAGTTAAAGTTCGTCAATGTTTAGAGGATGCTGCAGCTGCAGTTGCCTGGAGTTTTAAAAATATCGAAAAGTTTGGCGGTTCAAAACACAAAATATTTCTTTCGGGTCATTCGGCGGGGGGATACTTGGCAAGCATGATTGGAATGGATAAATCTTGGCTAAAAAAGCATCAAGTTGACGCAGACCTAATTGCGGGACTCATGCCTCTGAGTGGTCATACGATTACCCATTTTACAGTGCGCAAAGAAATGGGCATCTCAGGTAAGCAGCCAATAATCGATGAAATGGCACCACTTTTTCACGTACGCAAAGATGCTCCGCCCTTAGTTTTGATTACTGGTGATAGAGAATTAGAGATGTTAGGAAGGTATGAAGAAAATGCTTACATGTATAGAATGATGAAAGTGGTGGGGCACTCTAAGACGAAGATTTTAGAATTGGACGGTTATGGTCATGGGATTGTAGAACCTGCTATTCCTTTAGTTGTAAAAGAGTTGCGTTTACTTAGTAAAAAATGAAACGTTTTTTAAAGTTTTTTGTCAGTTCATGATTTTCTTTGCGTAATCAATATTAATGGGTGAACAAATGGCTTTGTTCATCTGAAGATAAACAAGTAAAGGAACAAAATGAAGTTTTTATTTTTATTAATATTTATGAGTTTAAGTCTCATGGCTGATGTGGATTTAAATCCCTACAAAAAAGCGAAACATACCGTTGTGAAAACTTTGGCAGCAAATAAGCACGTCTACAAGTTGAGTCAGGATCTCGCTATCGAAAAGCACAAAGAAGCTTTGCTTTTATGGGCTGCAGTGGCTGAAAATGACGCAAAATTCAAAATGATCTATGATGAATGGAAAGTACTGAAAAATAAAAAAAGTGCACAGGACCTCAAGCGTTTCTACTTAGTTGATAATGAAATTGAATACTATATGCTGAGCACTATAAAAAACGATTACCGCTATAGAGCCGAATACGATAGTTGGGCTGAGGCGCAATCCAATTTAAATGCTTTTCGCCTCAAACAAATACGTAAAACCGATCGCGAAGTTTTAAATGACGCCTACGAACTCATGGCTAAATTTCGCAATAATAAAGCATTAAATATTTAAAGTTAAGATGATGCGCTACTTATATTTCATTTTAATCCTTCTGATATGCCTTTCTTGTCAGCAGTCACAGAACCCTAAGAATAGTGCGGCGGTGGCGGATGAAACTTTACAGCAAGAAAGAAAACTTCCTGTAAAGCAGCTATCCAAGAAGGACTTATTAGATTTGCCGATGACTAATAAAAAGACTTTGGTAGCGCATTTCATGACGGGTGATGTTGACTATGATTTTGGTGCTCGCCCAGGTGGTTTAAGTCGTAATAAATCTTGGTATTTTGCTGATGGTGAGTTTTCTAAATTTGGAGGCTTAAATCAAGTCGCCCCCATGGATATGTTTTTATATGAACGTGGCGAGCGAAGCTTGCAGGAAGTGGTGCTACAGGATTTGCGAGCTGCGCATGTGGCCGGGCTTGAAGCTTTTCATTTTTATTATCCGGAGGTGAACCATGCAGGCTTCATGAAAAACTATAATAAAGTGATATCTACTTTTTTTGAGATGGGAGCTAAGCATTATCCGAACTTTAAATTCACTTTGTGTTTATCTAATGCCAATCAGGGTAATGAAGATGAACAAATTGCCCGCTGGTCGAAATCAATTAAAGAGCTTTTAAAGACGGTAAATCAATATGATGCATGGCTGAAAACTCCTGATGGTAGAATTATATTCTATCTATGGAATAACGATGCTTTAGCAGATGTGATGCAGGGCAAAGCTTGGTCAATAGATCAATACCCAGAGCGCATTGAAGCCGTGGCTAAAGCGCATGATAAGCTTGCCGATAAACTAGGTGTACAAATCGCCTTTATGTATGACTTGCGTTTTCCCGCTAATTTAGCCTTAACTAAAAAAGCACTGGAATACTTCCCGGGTGTTTGGACTTGGACTGATAGTACAAAGCATTTCGATAATTTTCGTAAAACGGCCGCACTCTGCCGTAGAGAAAAACGTGACTTTTGCCTGACTGTTTACCCCGATTATTACACCAGTAAATTGTATTGGAAGAATCGTTCAAAAGGTCATGGGATGTTGCACTATAATGAGCTAAAATCAGCCTCCCTAAACGAGCTTGAAAGGCATTATCAGAACTGTGGTTTATCAGCTTTGTATAGGCAACTTTTTGATTTTGCGATCGAGCAAGATTTGGACTGGATTAGTTTGGCTACTTGGAATGATTTTCCCGAAGGGCACCATATTGCACCAGAACTTAATCATAATTTTGCCCCCATGGTTTTGATGGAGTACTACCGTAAGCAATGGAGAAAAAATAATAAAAAAATCGAAGAGTCATTATCGGTGTTTTACAAAAAGTATAAGCATGATGTAAAGCCCAAATTCGATATGAAAATTTATACTAAAGAAACTATGGGACCAGAATCATTAGAGGATTACATAGAAGTCGTAAGCATCCTGCAAGAAGCCGGAGACATTTATATTAACGGCAAATTTGCAGCAAGGGTGCAAGCGGGTTTACAAAGTACAAAAATAGCTTCTGAAGTCGGCGAGGTTAGGGTTACTTTAAAACGCCATGAAAAAGTTTGCCTTTCATTGAAGCCTCCGGTCAAAATAAGTGATCAGCCTTACCGAAGTGATCGATTAACCTACATGTATTCAACGCGTTTCAGTGAGTACTTTAGAAAAATATTTGGAGAAGAACATGAAGTTCCTTCTTTGATTGAGCCTATAGTAAATTAGTTATTATTAAGAGTTGTTCTTCAAGAAAAAATTATCTTATCATAGAGTTTTAAAAAATGCTCTCTCCGTAATGGGGAGAGCATTTTTTTTGATAAGCAGATAAATGAACTTGCAATAAATCAATTCATCTATTACTATACTAGTATACTTTAATAATCAACGAGGTCTAGTATGAGTTTTTTGCTGAAGAGCGAATGCGAACTACAAGCTATAATTGCTCAAATGAGCTTGAAAGAGAAAATTGGCCAAATGAATCAGCTCATTGTGAGTCATGAAAATATAGAAGAAAAGATCATGGCTGGGGACGTCGGTTCAGTGATCATCATCAATGACGAAGACATCGAGCGTAGCAGTCAGCAAAAAAAGTTAGCGAGTCAATGCTCAGAGATTCCATTATTAGTCAGTACGGATGTGATTCATGGCTACAAAACAATTTATCCCATTCCCTTGGCCTGTTCTTCAACTTGGAACCCCGAACTAGTAGAGCAAGTTGCCTATCATTCAGCGCAAGAATCTGCAGCCGATTCAACAGATTGGATTTTTGCTCCTATGGTCGATATATCACGCGATTTACGTTGGGGCCGAATTGCGGAATCCGCAGGAGAAGACACTTACCTTAACACAGTGTTTTCTCGTGCATGGGTCGAAGGTATTCAGAAATCGGGTTCAGTAGCTGCCTGTGTAAAACACTTTGCAGCTTATGGAGCCGCAGAAGGGGGGCGCGATTACAATAGTGCTCAGGTATCGGAACGCATGTTGAGAGAGGTCTACCTACCGCCTTTTAAAGAGGCTATTGATGCGGGTTGTAAAACTTTGATGATGGCATTCCAAGATTTAAATGGTATACCTGCTTCAATTCATCCCTTACTCTATAAAATCTTACGTCAAGAATGGGGTTTCGATGGTGTGATTATAAGTGATTATAATGCCATACTTGAACTCGTGGAACACGGCGTGGCAGAGAATTTAAAAGAGGCAGCTTACTTGGCGATTCAAGCGGGGATTGATGTGGATATGATGTCAAATGCCTATAGCCTACATCTCGAAGAATTAGTCCTTGAAGGACGAGTTGATGAGGCTCTAATCAACGCTTCGCTGATGCGTATCCTGCAACTTAAACAAGAACTCATTTCAGAGCAAAATAAAACGGTTAGCAATCGAGATGACGCGAAGCTCGCCTTGCAAACTGCACTCGAATCTGCAGTTTTACTTAAAAATGATAAAAACATTTTGCCACTCAATAAGCAACCCGAGTCGATTGCTCTCTTAGGAGAATTGGCAGCTGATAGAGCTAGCCTTTTGGGAACTTGGAGTTTTTTGGGTGAGCCTGAAAATACCGACTCAATTCAAGAAGCCATTAACCGAAAATTTTCCGGAAGTGCGGTAATCTATAATGATGCTCAAGATAGGGCTAAAGCTCTTGATATTGCAAAGCAATGTGAGAAAGTCGTGATAATTATTGGTGAGCAGGCCTGCATGAGCGGTGAAGCTCATTCTAGAAGTGAACCAGGTATCCCATCGGCTCAATTGGAGCTACTTAAGGCACTGAAAGAATCTGGTAACGAAGTTATTGCGATACTTTTAAGTGGACGTCCATTAATCTTGACTGAAGCTGAACTTTATTGTGATGCAATTTTGTTAGCTTGGCATGGTGGAACTTATGCTGGAGACGCAATTGCCGAAATCTTAGCAGGTGACTTCAATCCTAGTGGTCGTTTGACTTGTACTTTCCCTCGTTCAGTAGGGCAGGTTCCCTTGAATTATAATCATCGAAATACGGGACGACCAGTTTTAGGAGAGGGTATAACACAATTCGCAGAGGCCTATAAATCAAATTATATCGATCAAACAAATGAAGCCTTATACCCCTTTGGTTACGGGCTTAATTATTCACAAGTTGAGTATAAGGATTTAAAGATTCTTGAACCGAATATAAAAATTTCTGAATGCCTCCAAGTCGAAATTACCGTGGAGAATACGGGCTCCCATGACTGCAGTGAAATTGTCCAGCTCTATGTTCGCGATTTAGTCGCTCAAACGGCAAGGCCAGTGAAAGAATTGAAGGCCTTTAAGAAGGTGGATTTGCAGGCGGGAGAGAGTCGTAGTGTTCAGTTCTCTCTTTCAAGTGAGGACTTGGGCTACTACAATTGGGATAATCAATACCAAGTTGATGCGGGTGATTTTGACTTGTGGGTTGGGCCCAATAGTAAATCAAATCTCTATACTCAATTTAGCTTAGAGAAGTAATGATGAGTTTTCCAAAGGATTTTTTGTGGGGAGCTGCGACTGCCGCTTATCAAATTGAGGGTGCTTATAATGAAGATGGCAAAGGCGAATCAATCTGGGATATGTTTTGTCGTAAACCAGGTGCAATAAAAGAAGCCCATGATGGTAAGCGCGCCTGTGATCATTATCACCGTATCGATGAAGATATTCAATTGATGAAAACCATAGGTATCAAAGCCTATCGTCTCTCAATAAGCTGGCCACGAATTTTAGCAGCTGGAACAGGAGAAGTTAATCAGGCTGGTTTGGATTTTTATAGTCACTTGATCGATAAACTCATTGCGGTGGAAATCGAACCTATCATAACGCTCTATCATTGGGATTTGCCCAAAGCACTCTTTATGAAAGGGGGGTGGTTAAATCGTAGTATAGCAGATGATTTTGCGAATTACGCAAAAATCTGTGTCGAGGCTTTTGGCGATCGAGTTGAAAAGTGGATAACGCTCAATGAACCGCAGTGTTTTATCTTCTTAGGTCATTCTGCGGGTGTTCATGCCCCGGGTTTAGAGTTACCACTTAAAGAATGTTTACAAGCGGGTCATCACGCACTTTTAGCACATGGCAAGGCAAGTCTTGCGATGCGAGAAATATCGACTAAAATCAAAATTGCTTGCGCTCCCATGGGGCTCTTCAAGCTACCTGCAAGTGAAAGTGCCGCAGATATAGAGGCCGCTCGTAAGGCCTCGTTTCACGTCGATGGCGATCATGGTTTTTGGACTTCCTGGTGGTATGACCCCATTTATTTAGGGACTTATCCCGAGCAAGCTTGGCAAGATTTTGGCGAAAATATACCTGAAATTGCAGAGGGGGATATGGAAATTATTTCTACAGAGATGGATTTTTTGGCGACCAATTTCTACATGGGCGATGAAGTCAAAGCAGATGGTGACTCTTGGGTTTTATGCCCAGAAGATCCCAATATTCCCAAGACTGCTTTTGATTGGAAAGTAACGCCAGAACTTTTGTACTGGGGACCTCGCTTTTTATATGAGCGTTACGGTAAAGAAATTATGATCACTGAAAATGGTTTTTCACAAAATGATCAAATTAGTGACGATGGTGCAGTTCACGACCTCAATCGCATCGCCTACACCCAAGCATACCTTAGCCATTTACAAAAGGCAATAAAGGATGGCATTCCCGTAAGTGGATATATGCATTGGTCCTTAATGGATAATTTTGAGTGGGGCGAAGGTTATACTCAGCGTTTTGGTTTAACTTATATAGATTACCAAACAGGGAAGAGAATAATAAAAGATTCTGGCTATTGGTACAGTGATTTGATTCATTCCAATGGCGCAATTCTGACCGAAACTGAGCTTGCTTCAGTTTAAGTCATTCCACCCTCTACACTACCCATTACTTATGCGTAAATTAGTATGAGTAATGATGCCTCAGTTCAGCTTTTCAAAGAACTTGAATGAGGCTTAAAATTTCGATTTACTCTAAAGATAGATATATTATAATATTTTCAGGGTAGAATGCTTGAAATACCAGTATAGTACTAGTATGTTTATTTATAATAAAAATTAGGATAGTTATGAAATATAAAGTTTTAGCCTGTGTTCTTATGATTTTTTCTACACTTAGTTCTGCCAACCCACTTCAGTCCATCATTGATCAAGTAGAACTCAAAACTGGTGAGATCCCAAACAAGCCCTCGAAAGTTGAATTAAAGAAAACATCTGAAGGGAATTGGCGCGTTTATATTAATGATGTAGAAACTCCTATTCGTGGTGCTGGCGGTGTTTTACAGCCTGGCATGCTAGAGCAATTTAAACTGGCTGGAGGTAATTTTACCCGTACCTGGGGAATTGGTTCACTTGAAGATAAAGTGGCTGGTGGTGAGCGTTATATTGACCGAGCGTGGCGTTTGGGCATTCACGTAGTTCCTGGTTTGTGGATTGGTCATGAACGTCATCACTTTGATTATAATGATCCAGAGCAGCTCAAAAAACAGCGTGAGCACGTGCGTCAGTCAGTGCGCAAATGGAAAAACCATCCTGCCATTGCCATGTGGGGCTTGGGTAATGAAATGGAAGATCCCGTCAAACAAAATCCCAATCCTGCAGTGATTAAAGAACTGGAAATTTTAGCTCAAATCATTAAAGAGGAAGACCCCCATCATCCAGTCATGACCGTGATTGCGGGCTCAGGTGCAGGGAAAGTAAAAAGCATCATGCAACACTATTCTAGTATAGATGTATTAGGGGTGAATGCTTATGGTTCAGCAGCCGGAACAGGTGAAGCTTTAAAAGCTCATGGTTGGAAGAAGCCTTTTGCAGTCACAGAGTTCGGTGTTATGGGTTTTTGGGAAGTTCCCAAGACGTCTTGGGGGGCACCGATTGAACCCAATAGTACTGAGAAATCAAAAACTTATTATTCATCACATAAACTCGTCTATGATATTAATGAAGGTAAAGAAATGTGCTTGGGAACGTTCGCTTTCCTTTGGGGCTGGAAACAGGAAAAAACTTCTACTTGGTTTGGCATGTGTTTACCGACAATGGAAAAATTACCTCAAGTTGATGCGATGACCAAGGCTTGGACGGGTGAGTGGCCTAAAAATCGTTGTCCGAATATTGTCAAAATTTCGGCTGATTTTGATCAAAAAGTCATTGAGCCTAAGCGCACTTATGTGGCACGTGTCGATGCGATTGATCGCAATGGCGATGAATTGACTTATGACTGGCTAGTTACAGAAGAAAGTAAAGTTCAAAGTGTTGGTGGAGATAAGGAACCAGACCCCACATCTCATCCTGATTTAACACTAGTCAATGGTCAACGTGATGGTGTTTTTCGCAGTCCATCAAAGCCCGGTGCCTATCGTTTGTTCCTCACAATTCGTGATGGCAAAGGTGGCGCGGCGACTGCAAATATCCCATTCAAAGTAAAATAAAAAACAGGAGCATAATATGAAAAAAGTAATGATGACAGTATTGGCGATCTTCGCAACATTTAGCATGGGTTCAGCACAAGATTTTGGTGACCATAGCTCTTCAACTCTCACTTCGAAAGCTTGGGAAGCTCTCAATGCAGGAGATCACGCCATGGTGAAAGCTTATACTGATAAATGTATTGAAATGTATCTCACTAAAGCTAAAGAAATGCAGGCGGGCCTTACTGCACTTCCCACGGGATCACAGGAAGAAGTGTCCAAGTACTGGGCTCTAAATGATGTGGGAACTTGCCTTTTTATTAAAGGCCAAGCACTACAGAAAAAAGGTGATAAAGCAGGCGCTAAAAAAGCTTTTAAAACTCTAGTTGATGACCTGAAGTACGCTCAATGCTGGGATGCAAAAGGTTGGTTTTGGTCCCCTGCGGGAGCCGCAAAGAAAACTCTTGTTGAACTAGAGTTCGAAACTTCTATTTAATAGATCCATCACTACTCTCAAAGGCTCGCTAAGGCGGGCCTTTTTTGGTAAGTAGTTGATTTCCCATATTATTTACTTCCTAATTATCAGAGTGAAGAGATGATCCTAATTAATTAGATAAAGAACAATGAATTTATGTTTCTGAGTGTGATGAAGGTGGGCCTGGCGCACCATCGGGAATCCGTTATCCACATGTAGGTAACTCTTTTACAAATGCGGCATTTGCCGATGGTCATGTAAAATCAGTAAGACCGTATGGTTTAAAAGCGGGTAACTTTACTCTGACCTGGTAAATTTCTTTTCATTAAAATAAATCGACCTGATAGCCCATTGGATTATCTGACGGTTCGATGAGCGAAGGAAAATTATTATCAGGTTTTCCAACTTCTGGGCCAACTTGGTAATACTCAAGTCTATGAATTGATCTTCCAATATAATCTTCACGATCCATGGATCCATTTAACCATGAATCTGCCTTGTCTAACGAATAGATTAGCGGCATGCGGTGATGAATAAAGTCTATATTTTTATCAGCTGGACGAGTGATAATGGCAAAGCTTTCGATTTCAGAACCATTTGCAAGCGTGATATTATTCCAAATCCCTGCCATAAGTAATGTTTCGCCAGGCCTATGTAAATAGAAAGGTATTTTACTTTTACCTTGAGTCAACCATTCGTAGTAGCCACTTGCAGGGATAAGGCAGGGCTGGCGTTTAAGATAGGATTTGAAAGCCGCTTTCTCATGAATTGATTCGACTCGAGCATTAATAAAACCAGGGACTTCATTGGCTTCCCATGGTGGAATTAAGCCCCAGCGCTTTGCTATTAATTTCCAAGAGTAACTATTGCTCGTCATGACAGGCATCCACGATCCCGGACAGGCATTATATACTGGTCCAGTAGGGTTGGGCCGATCCCAAGCAGCTTGAAGTTCTTCTGCTAGTTCCTCAGCAGAGGGAGTGACAGCATAACGACCGCACATGATTTCTCCTTAATTTGCTAAAGTCTACTTAGCTTCATGAATAAAAGCAAATTGGAGAATAATAAAACTTATTAGGCTTTTAAATCTTTTGTAGGAAAATTCCATCACTATAGCTTTCTCTTTTGACATGTTTATAAGTGCTTTCCGAACTCAATTGTGTCCTGTCGAAAACTCGCAATTCGAGAAAATGAGAATGTGTTTAGAGCTATCAACTGCGTAACTATTTAGGATAATGCAAGTGAGTAAAATGCATTCGCTAAACAGGGTTTTTATAGGTTTTAGATTTTTTCAGATAAAAGATATTCTTAGTAAACTGGAGCTAATAAAGCTTTTTGATTAATTGTAATTAGCGGTATTTTTCCCTTGGATACGGTGAACTTCAAAGCCAGCAACGTGACCATCTGTTATGAGGGTATTAGCTTTTTTATCTCCCAAATGTCTAAAGCGTGGACCGGTAAATTGTTCGATGTCGACAAAAGGAGGGTGGTAGTCTTCTGGTCCTACACTTGCCGTATCGGGATCGAGGTTACCCCACATACCGGCCCAAGCCCAACCAGGAGAATCGAGGAAGGGGTAGGAAGTGCCATAATCATTCCAGTTTTTAGCATCGATGAGCATAATAGCATCAGAAGGATGTGATAATTCAGAGTATTTAAGTAAAGACCCATACCAACGATTACCATCACCATCGACTCCACCAGTATCAACTTGATGTTTCATTATCGGTTTGTTAGAGCTGTAGCTGCGTTCATTGCCATTAAATTCGGCAAAAGTTGGACAGTTATTCATACCTGCTGAATAGGTGTCGCTATAATCCCTTTTGAAGACCCCATCCCAAGCAGTCCAAGTATGATCGTATGATGGGGTGATGCCGCCATCATTGTCATCTGAAAAAATGTAAGAGAGAACTCCCCATTGCTTTAAATTGTTCTTACAAGTGGCATCTCGTGCAGATTCACGAGCTCTAGCAAGTGTGGGTAGGAGGAGGGAAGCAAGAATTCCGATAATGGCAATAACCACAAGGACTTCAATTAGGCTGAGGTTTTTTCTTTTCGTATTAATCATTATTAGCGACCTAGTTTAACTATCAATAGTCTATTATAATACTAGTATACTTTTATATCAAGTCCTTTTTTATTTTATTTTATTTTGGAGTGTTTTGTTGAGCATCAAACAGACCCTTGCTTTTATCTGATAGATAATAAAATTATTCACTGTGTTAAGTTCTTGTCAGCCGGCTTGGTTTTATTAATCAACCTTAAAAAAACAACAAAGGATTGATGATGAACAAATATTTTATCTTAACTCTAGCGCTTTTTCTCACACAACTTAATGCAGCTGATTTTAGTAATAAGGCTGACTGGGCACTGACGACAAAAGCTTGGGAAGCTTTTGTAAAGAAAGATCATGCGGAAGTTTTAGCTTACACAAATAAGTGTATTGAATTGTACGCGAAAAAAGCTGATAAGCACCAAGCGGCGATTATAGCGGGTAATTTTGAAAATGAGCAGTCACAAGCGGTTAACTTTGTGGCGACCTGCATGCTTATTCAAGCTCAGTCATGTACTCAGCAAGGCGAAAAAGAGAAGGCAAAGGGACTCTATAAACAAATTATTGAAAAGTACCCTGCAGCAATTGTCAGTGATAAAAACGGCACTTGGAGTGTACACAAAGCAGCGAAAAAGAAAATCGCCGAACTCTAAGAGTTTTAGCCAGGTTTTTTTAGAAAAAGCCTGGCCAAATTTCTGGAGTTTTAAAGTAGGGTGATTTATACTTAAAGATAATCAAGAAGAAGGGCGTGCCTATGTCAGAAGATCGTTACACTACTAGTCAGACATTATTAATGAGAGCCAAAAATCCGGACGACCACCAAGCTTGGGAAGATTTTGTGGAGTTTTATCGGCGCTTTATTTATCATATCCTTCACAAAATGAGTATCAGTTTGAATGATTTTGACGACCTAGTTCAGGTCGTCCTTTTGCGTTTATGGGAGAGCCTTAAAAATTATGAAAAGCAGGACTGCAAGTTCCGTTCTTGGTTGAGCCAAGTCACCCGCAACACGGTTTTGAACTATTTGGATAAGCAACAACGTCAGAACAAGCGCCAAGACCAAATGGGTGAGTACCAGGATATGCAACTTAAGGTTAACTCATACGGTGATGGTGAACTGGAGCGCATGATTGAAAATGAATGGCGAGCTTATGTCAGTACCATGGCTTTAGAAAATATTAAAAAACTTTTTTCAGGTGTGGCAGTAGAGGCTTTTTTGATGAGTCAAAAAGAAGTGCCTGGAGATAAGATTGCGGAAGAACTTGGCATCAAAAAAGAATCAGCCTATGTTCTAATATCGAGAGTAAAATCAAAATTTGTTGCAGAAATGAAACGTTTGATTCACGAAATGGAAATTTAACTTTGCCTAATGAAGAAAAACTTGATTTAGTTTACGGCCTTGAAAGCCTATACGACCTTATGGAAGATGGCGAAGACGACTTGCAAAGTGAGCGACCAGTTTGTGATGAACTCAAACAAGTAGACGTTCAATATGACGGGGATGAGCAGATTGCCGAAGGTGGCATGAAGCGCATCTTTAAAGTTTTTGATAACAAACTTAAGCGCTATGTCGCTCTTGCTCGACTTCAAAAAAATATGCCTCGTGCAGCGCACGATTCTTTTATACGTGAAGCTCGTTTAACGGCCTTGCTTGAACACCCGGGGATTATTTCTGTATATAATATTGGTATCGATGACGAAGATATGCCGTTTTTTACTATGGAACTTAAAGTGGGAAAGAACTTAAGTGAGATTGTCAGTAACACACATCTAGACTCATCAGGTACTTCACTTAATCATTTATTAGAATCCTTTCTCCGTGTTTGTGATGCGATTTCTTATGCCCATGCGAAAAATGTTTTACATCTCGATATCAAACCCGACAATGTTCAAATGGGTCAGTTTGGTGAAGTGAAAGTATGCGATTGGGGATTGGGAAAGGTGATTGGTGAAGAAGATAGTGCTGAATTTGACCAACTCTTATTTAACCCAGACCTACTCAATAATATGACCTTGAGTGGTGAGATAAAGGGTACGCCCGGTTATATGGCGCCCGAACAAATACGAGGAGAGGAAAAAACGAAACAAACAGATATTTTTTCTCTAGGCTGTGTGCTCTACTATATTTTGTGTGGGAAGCCTGCCTTTGCTGGAGGCGTTCAGGATATTCTTAGTAGAACTCTTGTGGGAGATTTTCTTGAGCCTTCCCTACGTAGTGACTTATGGCTGGTTCCAGAAAGTTTAAACGCAGTCGCTTTAAAAGCTATGTCGACTTCAGCTGAAGCACGTTATCAGTCAGTGGAGGAGCTTAAAAATGAAGTGCACAATTATTTGGCAGGTCGTTCGACGCATGCAGAAAAGGCAGGTCCCTTAAAAGAACTGAAATTATTTTGGAAAAGGAACAAGACTTTATGTGCCTTAACGTCTTTGTTTTTATGTATATTAATTATTGGCACGCTCATGTTTACTTTGCAGCTACAGAAGAAAAATACTGAACTAAAAGAAGAAAGTGAACGGGTTGAACAGAGTCGACAAATAGCTGAACGCGAAAAAAAAATAGCTGAACGCGAAAAAAAAATAGCTCAAACAGCTCTAAAACAAACAGAGAATGAACGAAGTTTAGTAAAAGCCTTAGTAGATAAACGTAGTGTCGATGTGGTGAAAATTTATAACCTCACCGATAGAATGGTTTTTCATAATCCAGAAGTTTATTTAAGTCATGCCCAGGAATTATTAGAAAAAATTGAACCTTTGGATAGTGAGTATGCTTGGGCAACAATGCAGTTGGCTTACGTGCATTTCTTGAAGCAGGAATTTCGAGAGGCAAAAGCCTTGTTTGAAATTAGTAACAACGACCCTGAACTTCATGCGTTAGCTTTACGTTATACTCAAGCTAGCCAAGCTGGGGAAATTCTCGAACTTGCAGCTTTACAGGATTTACTTAAAGATGTACTGGACAACAAGTACCGCATGGCCGATGCGCTCAAAATTCTTCTTTATGATTCTGTTAAAAGAAAAGATGCTGATGAACGAGCGGTTTTAGCAAAGTTTATGCTAGAAAAAATTAACCCTGCATGGACTCAGCCACTTATGATCTATAATGAGAAGGAAAAATCTCTAAAGCTTTCCGGCAAAGGCCTTGTTCGATTGGCGGTAGAAAGTAAGCAACTCCATCAAACGGGTCCTTCACCGGATCGCCGTATATTTGTGACTTATGGTTTGAGTTTTCATACCTTAGACTTGAGTAAGAGCTCTTTTAAGAATTTAGACTTGTTAGAAGGTTTGAAATTGAAAGAATTGAATATTTGTCAAAGTGAAGTGCAAGATTTAAGTGCTTTGAAAAACTTTGATAAGTTAGAAGTTTTACGTGTTTCGAAGGGCGCTTTCAGTCAAGAACAACTCAGTGTTGTTCCTGACTCGATAAAAGTCTTTGAACAGTAAGTTTTATCGTTTCCACCAAACTTCTTCAAGAGTTGGAAAGATGCAGTTTTTAAGTTCTTTCTCCCATTTTTCCCATTCCTTAAACATGCTTTCAGCGAGTTCTGGGTGTTTGTTTTTTATGTCTTTATACTCGCCTGGATCTTTGGCTAAGTCGTAGAGTTTATAGCTGTTATCGCGGCGCCCATTATCTAATAGAATCTTATATTTTCCCTGACGCAAACTAAAGCCTTGGTTCGTAAGTTTTCTCCAAAAGAGTTTATCATGTGGAGCAGAGTTCTTTTCCCCTGTTAAATAAGGGATGATATTAACGCCATCAAGGGGGCGTTTTGGGTGAGGCTTAAGATTGTTCAAGGCAGTTATGCTTGCTAGGATATCGAGGGAACTCATTGGCTTTTTATAAATTTGTCCTGCAGGAATTGTGCCTTTCCATTGAACCGCAAAGGGAACGCGTGTTCCGCCTTCATGAAGTGAACCTTTGCCTTTTGAAAAAGGACCATTATCGGTGAAGGGCATGGGGCCTTTTAGCGGTCCACCATTGTCGGAAAGGAAAAAGACTAAAGTATCTTCTTCAATCTTATGTTTTTTAAGACTCTTAATAACACGACCCACGCCATCGTCAACTGCGCTCACCATGGCGGCGTATGTGCGACGCTTAGAATCTTTAATATGTGAAAAACGTTTAAGGTATTTATCTGAAGCTTGCAGGGGAGTGTGTGGGGCATTGTAAGATAGATAGAGCATGAAAGGCTTTTTCTCTACTGCCTTTTTATCGATGAAAGCTACAGCGGCATCTGTTAGAATATCGGTTAAATACCCTTTAGACACTTGAATACGCTCACGATCTCTGATGAGGTGAGTACGGTACCAATCCCAAATGCGTTTGACCTCGCTAAGGTCTTTTAGATTATATTTGGCAGGAAAGTAATCATGGCCTCCACTTAAGAAGCCAAAAAAATGATCGAAGCCTCTGTTGAGTGGGTGGTGTATGGGGTGAGTTCCCATGTGCCACTTACCTATGATAGCACTGGAATATCCTGCTTGCTTGAGGACCTCGGCTATGTTTTTTTCTTCTAGAGGAAGTCCAGCGATTGGGTTTTCTGGGTTCACCGTAGGGTTGGTCGTGAAACCAAAGCGGTCTTGGTAGCGACCCGTAAGTAAACCAGCACGGCTGGGCCCACAGACTGGGTAGGATACATGCGCATCTACACAGTTGACACCATTTTTAGCAATTGAATCAATGTATTGAGTGGGGATGTCCTCGCAGCCATTAAAACCGATATCTTGGTAGCCTTGGTCATCAGTTAAGATAATAATGAGGTTGGGTGAGGCTATAGCACTATTGAGTATTAATAGATACAAAAGGGTAAAGATTTTATTCATTCTTTATTTTCTCCAAATGATATGAGTTTTTAAAGTTAATTCTGTTCACTATTCATAAAAACAAAATCAAAGAGACTTATCCAACACTTTTTGATAAAATAAATTGATTTTTTATTCACCTGAAAAAAAAATCTATTTTTTTTAAAAGAATTTGTTAAGTCAGGTCATTTCAGTTCTGATTTAATAAGTAATTAAACACGCTTGATATGGCGACTAAAATAGATTAAAATAAGATCAGGTTGGCTTATGAATACAATAAAAATAAAGAAAATAACCCTCGTAGAGATTTTAGTGGTAGTTGCGATTATCGCAATTTTAGCCTCTCTGCTTTTACCTGCTTTGAAGAAAGCCCGCGAAACTGCCCGCATAGCTGTTTGCGTCAGCAATCAAAAACAGATCGGTATAGCCATGTATAATTACACAGCTGATAATGATGGCTATCTTATTTATTGTAGTTGGGTGGTGAAGCCGGACGGTAGTGATTATGGAGGTCTTGGTGTGAGTTGGGATGATTTACTGAATCCCTACCTCGGAGGTGATCTCAATTCCTGGGATGATAAACTCCACTACCTTAACCAGTATGATGATGAAAGGGCGATAGACGCTTTTATTTGTCCATCTGACCGTTGGGGTACAGAGCAGGCAGGGACTGCAGCTCAGAGTTATGCAACCAATCAACGAGTTTTGGGGACGACTAATAACCTTTGGGATAAAGCAATTGTTTATCGTTACGAAGCCAGCGGGAATGTCCAAAATGCTGTGGAAGGTCAAGCAAAAATATCTGAGATTGATGGTGCGGCTGGTTGTTTTACTGTGACTGATGCTCCAAATAATCGTGCGAATAACTGTCAACAGGGAAGTACACATGGACGTGCAGAACTTAGGCATTTATGGCGTGATAATGGTGCACTTCAGGCTCAAATGAATATTCCTTATTATGGAGTTAGTGATCAAAGTTCTGGTCACTCATACCCTGATAATGTAGGGGCTTTAGACCTACATTTAAAGAAACTCAATTATTTGTTTGTTGATGGACATGTGCAAACTATGAACCCCTACGCAACAATTGGAACTGGGGACCAAACGAACCCGAAGGGTATTTGGTCTTACGATCCCAACGACTAATTTCAAAATCAAATAAATTATAATGGAGAAAACATGAAAAAACTTCTTGTTTCAGCTATGCTTGCGTTTGTATCGGCAAGTACAATTAGTGCACAAAACATCCCTCAATACGAAGGCTATGATCTCGTTTGGAATGATGAATTTAATCAGGACGGAGACTTAAACCCTAAAAGCTGGACTCATGAAGAAGGCTTTAAACGCAATGAAGAATTGCAGTGGTACCAAGCTGATAATGCCTTTTGCGAAGATGGCAAACTTATTATCGAAGGCCGAAAAGAGACGCGACCCAACCCAACTTATAAAGCGGGAAGTAGTAGCTGGCGCGAAAGTCGCAAAAATATAGACTACACATCGGCTTGTGTAACGACTCAAGACCGCAAAAGCTGGCTTTATGGACGCTTTGAAGTACGTGCAAAGATAAAAACAGAAGAGGGACTCTGGCCGGCAATTTGGTTTTTGGGTACAGAGGGCGAATGGCCAAGCAATGGTGAAATAGATCTCTTGGAATATTATCATGGCAGTATTTTAGCCAATGCTTGTTGGGGAACCAAAAATCGTTGGGCGGCAAAATGGGATGAAAGTAAACGACCTATGTCAGAATTTGGTGGTACTGATTGGGATAATGAATTCCATTACTGGAGAATGGATTGGGATCAGCATAGTATAAAACTCTATATGGATGGACGTTTACTCAATGAAATCAACGTAGATAATACCAATAACGCAACAACAAAATGGGGGCCTAAAAATCCTTTCCGTCAGCCTCAGTATCTATTACTCAACCTTGCCTTAGGTGGCAATCGTGGTGGTGATGTGAGCCAAACGACATTTCCCTCACGCTATGAAATTGATTATGTACGTGTTTATCAGAAAAATGCTCTTGGTTTAGCAAAAGAAAAAAAGCAGCAAGAGCTTCAACAGAAAAAGGCTTTAACTGCTCTTAAGAATATACCTAAAGTATCTGGTGGGAAATCCTATGTACTTGTAGATAAGGCTTGGGCAGCCCAAAATAAAGGTGACTATGCGGAAGCAATCGCTTACAGTGATAAATGTGTGGAAATGTATTTAAAAAGAGCTAAACAAATCCAGTCTCAACTTAGCTCCTTACCTAAAGGTTCACGTAAAGAAGTCAATAAATACGCTATTTTGAATGATGTTGGAGTAAGCCTATTTATCAAGGCAACGACTTTGGAGAAAGTGGGCGATAAAGTCGGCGCTAAAAAAGCTTATGCAACTTTATTTAAGGATGTAAAATATGCCCAATGTTGGGATAATAAAGGCTGGTTTTGGCAACCTTCTAAAGTTGCAGAAAAGAAGTTAGCGGAATTATAATTTCTTTAAAGATTTTTTTTATCAAGTGTTAAAATCACTGGTTATTCACTGAGTAAAGTTTTATACTCTACAAAGTTAAACAGTGATTTTTTATGAGCGAAGATAAATATTTAACAAGACAGACTCTTTTAATCCGGGCACAAAATGATGATGATCATGATGCCTGGGAAGAATTCATTAGTTTTTACAAGGCTTTCATTTATCATATTCTACAGAAAATGAATGTGCGTAGTCGCGATGATATGGATGACCTTGTTCAGGACGTACTTGTTAAATTATGGAAGGGACTAAAAACTTATGATAAATCAAAAAGTAAATTCAGAACTTGGATAAGTTTAATTACCAAAAATACAGTCATTAGCTTTTTTAGGAAAAAATCAGTTAGACCAGACTTAGTTGGTGTCGAATCAGCAGAATTAGAAAATAACTTTACTACTTATTCCGAATCTGAATTGGAAGAGATCTTCGAAAATGAATGGCGCGCATACCTATGTACTATTGCCTATGAAAATATACAAAAGTTATTTACGGGTAATGCCTTGGAGGTTTTTAAGCTGAGTCAGGAAGGTATGAGTTCGGGAGAGATTGCAGAAAAACTGGGGCTGACAAAAGAATCAGTCTATGTATTATCTTCACGAGTTAAATCAAAGTTCACGAGTGAAGTCAAAAAATTGATCAATAACTTGGAGTTTTAGTTTGTGGAGCGGGATGATACGCTAAAATTAACTTATAAATTTAATGATATTTATGCTGAAGTTTTAGAAGATCAGCATGAACTAAATGATCAAAGTACCCGGCCACTTTTTTACGATTTAGCTACAATAGAAAAGCAGTATAGCAGTTTTTATGAAATTGCTCAGGGTGGCATGAAATCAGTTTATAAGGTTTTTGATCGCAAGTTAAATAGATATGTGGCTTATGCGAAATTAAGACCAGACACACCAGAAGAAGTCCATGATCCCTTCATTCGAGAAGCCCGTTTAACTGCACTATTAGAACATCCAAATATCATCAGTGTCTACGATATTGGAGTAGGGGAAGATGATGTTCCCTTTTTTACCATGGAACTCAAGGTAGGTGATAATCTATCAAAATTCATGAAAGACAGACCTAACTGTCACAGACCTGGTACTTCAGAATTTGAGAACTTACTTGAGAGTTTTATAAAAATTTGTGACGCCATTTCTTATGCACATTCTAAAAATGTCATTCACTTAGATTTAAAACCAGATAATATTCAGCTAGGTCAGTTTGGTGAAGTTATTGTATGTGATTGGGGCTTGGGTAAAATTATTGGAGATAAAGATATTGAATACGATCAACTTCTATTTAATCCCGACTTACTCAATAATGTTACTTTAACTGGAAAAGTTGTTGGTACTCCGGGCTACATGGCACCTGAGCAAATTACTCTTGATTACGAAAAGAATTTCCAGACAGATATCTACTCTCTAGGAGCTATTTTATACAAAATAATTACATCCAAAGAGGCTTTCGATGGCGAAATGGAGGATATGCTCAGAATGACTGTACAAGGAAATGTAATTAGACCTAGAGACTTGAATTTGAGTTGGCAGCCGCCTATAAGCTTAGCTGCGGTGGTGATGAAGGCAATGTCTTTAAACCCGATTGATCGCTATTCTTCTGTAGATGATTTAAAGAAGGAGGTACAAAAGTACCTTAGTGGGCGTTCAACAGAGGCTGAACATGCAGGAGTAAGTACAGAAATACGCTTGTTTTACAAAAGAAATAAAAACTTATGTCTTATTTCAGTTAGTTCGGTTTTTCTAATTATTACACTAACTATTTGGTTTATTCTCCAGCAGGAAAAAACCAATAAAAATCTGGCTACTGAAAGAGATAGAGCTGAATTGAATCGACGAATGATGGCTAATGAGCGAGATTCCATGATTATGGAGAAAGATTTGGCCACCGCTTTACTGGGCAAAGATCGGGAAACCATTATGAAAATTTTTGAATTCACCGATTATCATATTTTTAAATCTCCAGTTTCGGCTGTTCGGGATTCAGAAAAATTACTAATGACATTAGAAGGTAATCAACGTGCTGCTGAATGGGCAGATATGCAGAAAAACCATATCCATTTTCTTTCTCAAAATTTTAGAGATTTTGAGAACACCTACATGAAAAGAAGTCGTGATTATGGTCTAGTTGAACTGATTAGCCAATTGAAATATGATCAAAATATTGATTTATTAAAAATTGATAGCCTTCTGACTTTGTTGAAATATTTGATAGAAAAAAATAACAATCTGGCCGATGCGGTAAAAATTCTCAAGTATGACGGAGCTATGCGACCTTCGCAAAAAGATCATTCTTTCGCAGTGAAAACCATTCTAGAAGCTATAAATAAAGATTGGAAGCAAGGCCAGTTTGATTATGATGAGAAATCTCAGGTTTTGAAAATATCAGGGCAGGGCTTTAAGCGATTTGAAGTGGAGCCCTACGAATTGGATCAGCGGGGGACTCTATTATCAAAAGCTGTTTGCGTTATAGATTCATTGATCATTAAAGAATTACATTTAGCCAATTCTTCCGTTTATAATCTTTGGTCAATAGGCGGAACTAATATTGAGTACTTAGATATAAGCAATACTAAAGTAAAAGACTTATCTCCTATAAAAACCATGAAAAAATTAGACACACTGGTTTTAAGCAAAAATGTTTATTCTGAGCAAGATTTTAGATTGCTTCCTGCAGAAATAAAAATAATTATTAAATAAATCAATTTTTTATAATGTTTTGTTAAGAGCGTAAATTCTTTGCGTATATCTGATGTGAATTAGAAATCACAAAGGATATTACGATGAAGAAACGATTTGTAAGTTTAATAGAAATTCTGGTAGCTATTTCTATACTAGCTATTTTGTTGTCATTGCTATTGCCTAATTTGTCAAGAGCTAGAGAAGAAGCAAAACGTGCGCAATGTTTGTCGAACTTAAAAAATCAAGGAATACTGACAGCCGCATATGCAGCTGATCATGGTGGCCGAATACCCTCAAATAACCTTACTTATAATAACGCTCATTGGAAGGGTGAAAAAGTAAATAATAATTGGTTTTGGCACGACTTTATAGGCAGTTATTTAGAAAATGTTACTGGCTCTTTACTGGAAAATGAAGTTTATCATTGTCCTTCTAGAACAATTGCAGATGTAAAAAATGATGGTACACCAATCAACAATCCCTTAACATATTGGGCTAACCCATTTGCATGGAAGCACGACAATCCAGATGCTGTAACCGGTAATTCGCGTTATATTAAGCCATGGTCTGATAATGCCCAAATTAGAGATGTAGGGGCTCCATTTGCAAAAAGAGAGCGTTACACAAAATTCAGTCAACTCTACAACCCAAGTGTATATGCAAGCATATATGATACCGCTCAGTCGAATAATGGTCGTTCGGAAAACTCTGGAGGTGGTAGTTTTATCAGTAAAGCTAATGCTTTCGGCATTTGGGAAAATCCAACTCGTCCTAATTTAAATGCTCATCCTGATGATATGGTAGGCTATAAAGAAATTCCTCAGCAAGATGGGTTACATTATGATCAGAGTGGCATCGACTTTCGTCATCCAGGAGACACGGTAAGCGCAGTTATGTTTGATGGTTCTGCGACTGTTCTTCGCAACGGTGGGATCCGAAATGAAAATATGATTAATCAGTAAGGAACCTAGTATTAGATGATTTAAGCTTGAAGGGGGGGGCTCTGAATAAAAATGTCACCAGATAAAAAATATTTTAAATTTTAGGATTTATCATTTATTTTAAGGAAAAGTTAAACTTTCTGTTAAGTTTGACTTTTTCCTGCGTATTTCTGTATGGATGAACTAGAAACTGCAGAAGGAAGAAATGATGAAGAAAAAAACACGCTATGTTAGTTTGATTGAAATTTTGGTCGTTGTTGCCATCATTGGTATCTTAGCTTCTCTTTTACTTCCAAGTCTAAAAACCGCTCGAAAACAAGCAAAAAGCGCGAGTTGTTTAAATAATTTAAGGCAGTTTGGGGTGTACACCTCCTTACATTTAGACGATCATGATGGCAATATACCAAGTCGCCTTATTACTTACGACGCATCGCACCCTGATCGAAACATGGGCTTTAACAATGCTCGTTGGCATCAGTTTCTAGGAGAATATATGAGCTATAATGGAAACGATCATTTAGTTGCGCCCATTTTTAGCTGCCCAGATCAGACAATTTTTACACATATGACTACTGGTGAAAAAATCACTAAAAGTCTAGCTTATTATGTCAATCCTTACCCCGACTCTTCGGGGCGGTCACCTTGGATAGATAATGTAAATGTAAGTGAAGCGACTGAGGATTACGTCAATATTAGTGAAATACTTAAGCCCGCAGTTTTGGCTTCTATTTACGATACAGCGCAGGGCTGGGAGGGCGTAACTCCACATTCTGGTGCTGGTGGCTTTACTAGCGCCGCGGAGGGCGAAGGGGTTATTGATAATCCATCGCCTCAACCTGCAGCGAACGCAGACCCAGAGCTTTTGATGGGCTACAAAGCTATTCCTGCACAAGGTGGAACTTATTACACACGCGGGGCAATAGATTTTCGTCACCCTAGACAAAGTGCAAATACAGTTCATTTTGATGGTTCAGCCACTCGCCTATTGAATGGAGGAGTCAAAAATAAAAACATGGTTAACCAATAGTTTTTATTTTAGGTTTGTTAAGGTTCTTTTTTGCCTGCGTATATCTTAAATAGATTCAATCTTTTACTCAATTTATTAATTATAATACAAAGGTTTCATATGAATAAGTTTTTGGTCATGGCCATAGCTTCTCTGGCTTTATTTGCGAACGCCGCAGATTCAAAAGTAACAGGGGTTCATTACTTTAGTGAAAAGCCAACAACAATCAATAAGCATTGTGGCAACGAAAAACACAGTGATTCAAGTTGTTTTGCCTGGAAACCAAAAGGTCAATGGAAACAGTCTGCTAAACTTGATATAGTTAATGACGACAAAGTTGAGGGTAAGTACTCTTATAAATTTACTTTGAACCATGGTTGGAGTCGTTGGGTTCTAGAAATGAAGAAGGGTAAATCGGTAGATTACTCAGCGTATGATCGCTTAGTTTTTTATGTGAAATCAGCTGATGCCAAATACTGGGATAGCTTCAAGGTAATTATAGAAAGTTCAAAAAAATGGTATGCTAAAGAGCTCAGTGAACTCGGTTTCAAGCCTAATAACCTTTGGCAGCGCATAGAAATCCCAGTTGCGGACCTCGCAAAAGCAGGTGTTGATACAAAAAATATTACCAAGTTACTTCAGTTTAGCTGGGGTGGCGGTGTAGCCGGAGGACATGAGTTTTACCTAGATAATGTTTGTCTAGAGAAAGGGCCTCGTCAATTGTACGATATCCCTGAGCCTAAGGTTTGGACGCCTGATATGGTGAAATCAAATCCATTTGCTGATATGTCAGGGTACGAACTAGTATGGGCCGATGAGTTTAATGTGGATGGTCCACCTAATCCTGATAATTGGAAGTTTGAAGAGGGTTTCTCGCGTAATAGGGAGCTCCAGTGGTACCAAAAAGACAATGCTGTTTGTAAAGATGGTATGCTTGTGATTGAAGCTCGAAAAGAAGTTAAGCCAAATCCGACTTTTAAAAGAGGTGGTGATTGGAGACAACAGCGTAAAAATATTGAATATACATCAAGTTCCATTGTGACTAATGGTCTACATAGCTGGAAGTATGGACGCTTTGAAATCCGTGCAAAAGTAGATGCAAAGAGCGGAACCTGGCCAGCCATTTGGACAGTTGGTGATATAGGTCAATGGCCAAGCAGTGGCGAAATAGATTTAATGGAATACTACAAAGGCAAAATTCTTGCCAATACAGTATGGGGAACAAGAAAACGCTGGCACGGCGAATGGAATGCTGCCAAAAAGAGTTTAAATAGTTTCGGTCAAGGCTGGGAAGATCACTTCCACGTATGGCGAATGGATTGGGATGAAAACTACATTAAAATTTATGTCGATGATGTCTTATTGAATAAGACAGACCTTTCTAAGACGATAAATCCTATGAACTGGGGACCTAAAAACCCTTTCCAAAGCGAACATCACTTTATCCTCAATATGGCTCTTGGTGGAGATAATGGTGGCACGCCTATTGAAAAGGAGTTCCCAGCTCATTTTATTGTCGACTACGTACGTATCTATCAGAAGAAGTAAGTAAACAGATAGAAAACGAGATAGGCTTTAACTTTTTATAGGCTTTATACTAAATTTTGTTAAACTATGGGCATTAGTCTCTGTTATAATACTTAATGAATCATTAGATTGTGTTTGAGATTGATGAAAAAGTGTTGTTTTACGAAAAAAAATCAAAATTCTATTGCAGGACGCACAATAAAAAGTAATCTAGTTCGTATATAGTATATATTTTAAACTAAACAATCAAGGAAAAAGTTATGAGTGAAGTTTTAGAAACACAAAGTAACGATGTGGAAATGGTCGCTGAAATTGGTCAGGCTTATGCCCGTATGAAAAAAGAGATTCATAAAAAGATTGTGGGTCAGGAAGAAGTGGTTAGCAATCTACTTATTTCAATTTTTGCCGGTGGTCACGTTTTACTCGTTGGTGTTCCTGGATTAGCAAAAACTTTACTTGTGACTTCATTGTGTGAAGCACTGGATCTTGATTTTAAACGTATTCAATTTACTCCAGATTTGATGCCTTCAGATATCGTGGGAACGGAAGTGATTCAGGATGATCCCGTGACTAAGGAGCGCATGTTTAAGTTCATGGCGGGTCCGATCTTTTCAAATATTATTCTTGCAGATGAGATTAACCGTACTCCTCCAAAAACTCAGGCAGCTCTTCTCGAAGCGATGCAGGAAAAGCAAGTTTCCGTTGGTGGTAAAGTTTATCCACTCTCTAAGCCTTTCTTTGTTATTGCCACGCAAAACCCCATTGATCAAGAAGGTACTTACCCACTTCCGGAAGCCCAACAGGACCGTTTCCTCTTTAACCTTTTCGTCGATTACCCAGAGGATCAAGAAGAAATGGATATCGTCCGTATGGTGACTTCTGGTGCCTTTGAAGATATTGAATCTGCAGTGAGTGGTGAAGATATTTTGCGTTATCAGCAAGTGATTAAAAAAGCACCCGTATCCGAACATGTTTTGCGCTATGCGATCAACCTTGTACGTGCAACTCGTCATAAGAAACCGGAAGCGACTGATTTTGTTCGTAAATGGATGGCGTTCGGGGCGGGACCTCGTGCTTCGCTTTCCTTGATTTCTGCGGCAAAATCCCGTGCGATACTCAACGGCAATTACCATGTTTCAACTGAAGATGTTGCGGCAGTGGCGGTCCCTGTACTTCGTCACCGTATTGCACCAAACTTTGCGGCTATGGCAGAGGGGATTAGTGCCGAAGACATAGTTAATCACCTTTTGGAAACTATTCCTCAAAACGCTTAATTGATGAAGGCTTTAGCTAAATACCTGAATCCAAGAGTTATCTCAAGGGTAGGGGCGTATAATATCGACCCCAAGAGCATCGTAGAAGGCAATATTGCCGGTGCTCATAAATCTCCCTTTCATGGTTTCTCTGTGGAGTTCGCTGGCCACCGCGAATACATGCCTGGTGATGACCCCAAGCATATTGACTGGAATGTGTACTACAAAAGAGATAAATACTTCTGTAAGCAGTATGAGGCGGAAACTAACCTTATTTCTCAGATCTTTTTGGATGCCTCAGAGTCCATGCGCTTTAAATCAGATGATCAATCCAAATTGGATTATGCAGCTTATCTCGCAGTTTCCTTATCTTACTTAATCACTAATGCACGCGATAGCGTAGGTATAGGCGTTTTTAATGATAAAATCGTCGATTATATGCCAGCGAGTAATGCCATGCAGATGGTCTACAAAATTAGTGATCTCATTGAAAAACGTGTTCCCGCCAAGAAGACCGCCATGGGTGCGAGTCTCATGGGTTTTGCTCAGCGTATTGGTAGAAGGCAAATTGTCGTCATCATCTCCGACTGCCTGCTAAAGCCTGAAGAACTTAACGACGGCTTATCGCGCTTGCGTTTTGACCACCATGAATTAGTGCTTTTTCACGTAATGGATCCCATGGAATGCGATTTTAACTTGCAGGGCATGGTAAAATTCAAAGGTCTTGAAAGTGGTGGAGAAGTTAAGCTCGATGCACAACGCGTTCGTAAGCTCTACATGGAAAAATTCAAAGCTCACCGTAGAGAGATTATGGGAGTGTGTGAAAAAAATCGCTGTGAATATGTGACTGCCAATACCGGTCAGCCACTAGAAGAACTTCTCATGTCATACCTCAGTTCAAGAATGACTCATATGGAAAGATGATTTATGTCCTTTATTAATCCTTTTTTACTCTGGGCTCTGCCTCTAATTTCTGTGCCGGTGATCATTCACTTGCTGCGCAAAAATAAGGTGATTGAGCTGGAATGGGCCGCAATAGATTTCCTTATGGATGCGGTTCAGGAACAGAAGAAGCGTTTTAAAATGGAAGATCTTTTACTTCTTCTACTAAGAACTCTGCTTATCTTATTTTTAATTCTTGCACTGGCCCGCCCAGTTACAAATTTAGTGAGTTCAGACAATAATGAACCCAAGCTGATTTCTATAGATGATAGTTTTTCTATGGCGAGTAAAACTGGTAGCCAAAGCCGCTTTGACCGTGCAGTGGAGGTCGCTAATAAACTCAATACATCAGATGATACAGCTAAGGCGCTCTTGATTAATAGCTCCAGCCCTAGAAGTTTGATAGCTAATTTTTCTAATGACAAAAGCCTCGTGACAGAAACCTTAAAGCAAATTAAGGTGGGAGATTTCGGGGGAGATGCACAGGCTTCTACACGTGCCTGTCTCGACTTTTTAAAGGATCAAAGTTCTCTGCCGCCAAGTATTTACTTTGTGTCAGATTTTCAAAAGACTCAATGGGAAGAGCCTTCAGCAGTATTAAATGAAATGCTGAAAGAGCTCCAGGGGAAATCCAACTTGGTCTTTGTTCATGTTGGTGATGAAAAACAGGAAAACTTATCAGTAGGCAATTTCCGTGCTTTGCAGGATGCGGCTAAGCTCAATGAAGATTCCTGGTTTACTGTTGATATAAGAAATCATGGTATGGAGGATGCCGAAGATGTGGAAGTGAAATTTCACCTCAATGATGAATTATATGAAAGTATTAGTACTAATGTGCCTGCTGGGCAGGCTATTACAGTTAATTTTAAATGTCGTGTCCAGCAGGCAGGATTTCATAAGATCAGCGCTGAAATTGCTGCGGATATCAATCTAAAAGATAATCGCAGCTACAGTCATTTTTATGCAACGGAGAAATTAAAAGTTCTCGTCGTTCAGAACTTTATTCCCGAGTCAGTTTATGAAAAAAAGAGCTTGTTCTTTGATTTTGCACTGAATCCTTATCCAGGTGGATCAAGTTCAGAAAAGGCACTTTACGAATTTGAATGGCAAGATGCTCAGGTATTGGAAACGGAAGATTTAAATGAATACGCCTTCATCATACTCGATGACCTTCAGGCGATAACTGCTTCTGAGTTTGATTCCGTTCAGCAATACATAGCTGAAGGTGGCGGCGTTTTAGTGAATTTGGGAGCAAGTACTGATGTCGAAAACTTTAACGATACATTCGTAGCAGGTGGACTTATTAGCTGGCCTTTATTTGAACAAAACTTCAAAATGAAGCAGGGCGGGGATTTTCTTCCTACGATCATTAGTAATGAGCAGAGCGAACTTTGGAGTTTTGCTGACTCTATAGATTCTTTGGAAAGCTTTAAGATCAAGCAAACATTTGGCATGAGTAAAGTTGATGGTAATGGTCAGTCTTTCATGGAGCTTAAAAGAGAAGAGGAGGAGAACCTCAGTCTTATTTCCTCATTTGATTATAAAAACGGTAAAATCATCGTCTTCGCCTCCGGAATGGATCTCGAATGGAATAACTTTGCGACTCGACCTTATTTTCTACCACTCTGTCGTCAGTTGAGTGCTCAGCTCATTAAAGATGAGCACAGAATCATTGAGCGTCGCGTGGGTGAATCTTTTTATAAAGAACTCAGTGATGATAAAAGCAGAAGTACTTTTGATCTTAGCACTCCCGATCAACTTAAAGAGACTTACAATGTTGAACTTAAAGATCAGAGATCATTCCTCAATATACCGGAATTTAAGCTGGCAGGGACTTATAAGCTTCAGGAAAGTGGAAGCAGTCAGCAGGACTTTATTTCTGTAAACCTTGATGAAGAGGAAAGCGCTGTAGCTTCTATGAGTATAGAGCAGTTGCAAAATACCTATCCAGAAATTACCGTTATTTCAGGTGATAATCAACTGGGTTCAGTTGGTTCTGCTCACGGCACAGACTTATCTAAATTCTTTTTGATCCTGGCTATCCTATGTTGGCTCGGAGAAAATATTTTGGGACTGATTATTAGTCGGAGGGCCGCAAGTTGAAAAGCCTACTCAAATTATTTTATGCTAATGAAAACACGGAAAGCATTAGCTCATACGAGCTCACTCTTGCAGGTGGATTACCTTCCTGGCTATTTGTTCTCTTTACAGCGGGCATCCTTGTTTATGCTTTTATAAGCTACCTCAAAGAAAGCCCACGCATGAATAAAAAGCTTCGAGCTATTATTTCCTTAACGCGTTTTGCTATAGGATTTGTACTTCTTCTCCTCCTTCTTCAGCCAACAATAAAAATGGATACACTGGAAAATAGCAGAACTGTTTTGCCGGTTCTCATCGATGTTTCTAGCAGTATGAGCATTATTGAAAGTAAAAGCAGTGATGATTACCTGCGCGATATGGCAGAAGTTTGCGGAGTCAGCAAAGAGGAAGTTTCCAAGTTTAAAAGAATCGATCTTGTTAAGGCCATTTTAAATAATGAAGATCTCGACCTGATTAATAAGTTGCAGGATAAATACAGTGTAAAACTTTATCTTTTTGATCAGCAGACTCGCCAGTTGAAAATAGCTGATGAAATTATTGAACTGCCGAAGGCTGAAGGTGAAGCAACATCGCTAAGTTCAGCGGTTCGTTATGTGGAACAAAGCCTGCGGGGTCTTCCACTTGCCGACATGATCATCTTTACTGATGGTGTTCACAACAAAGGAAGCTCACCTCAGGAAATGGCGGCTGAACTCAAAATTCGTGACATACGCTTGTTCCCCGTAGGCATTGGCATGCCAGAGAATATCGACGTCCGTATCGAAAAAATTGTCATGGATGACTTGTTGTTCATTGATGATGAAGTCGAAGTTAAAGTCAATTTCTCCGCCAGTGGTATTGAAGAAGGAATTCTTCCTGTGCAACTCAAACTTGGACCCAAAATAGTGAAGTCCAAAAACGTTGAATTCCGCAATGGCCGTTTTAGCGAAAGTTTTGTCATTCAGCCGAATCAGAAAGGCGACTTCAATTTCTCAGTGGAAGTTGAGCAGTATCCCGATGAGTTTTTCGTAGATAACAATATTCAAAACAAGCAAATTAAAGTTATTGATTCTGAAATCCGAGTTCTTCTTGCCGTGCAAAATCCGAGCTGGGAATACCGTTACCTCAAAGGCATGCTCGATGGCGATAAGCGTTTTAAAACAAAAGTATTTATTCGCACGGGTGATAGCAGTCGTAGTTCGCGTGACGATCAGTTCCTGGATGCATTTCCCATCGATGAACTCGAAGAAACAGATATCATCATCATTAATAACCTTGAACGCGATTACTTCAGTTTTGATGACATGAATAAACTCCAGGATTTTGTGGCAAAACAGGGTGGTTCACTACTCATGATTAGTGCTTCCAGTGGAACTCCATCGTCTTACGTTGGTACGCCAATTGAAGAGATGCTTCCTGTTACAATCAGTAAAGTTCAGGAGAGTGATGATCTGGACACTGAACGTAGCCGAACTCGTCCCTTTAAACTGGATTTAACTCCTGAGGGCCGTGATAGTATTATTACTCGCCTTGTGCCTCTTGCGGAGGATAACGTTAAAGTTTGGCAAAAGCTTCCTAGTCAGCACTGGTATTACAAGGGTATAAATCGCCTTAAGCCTGGTGCTACAGCTCTAGTTAAGCACGGAAGTGTGAAAAATGAGTTCGGAGCGATTCCACTCATGTCTTACCACCGCTTTGGTGATGGCCAGGTTCTCTTCCTCGGTTTTAATTCTGTCTGGCGCTGGCGTTACAAAGTTGGGTCACTCTACACGGACCGCTTTTGGTCACAGACAATTCACCACATGGGCCTCAATCACCTTCTTGGAACAAGTAAAGGCGTGCATTTCCAAACTTCGAAACGCGATTTTTCTGCTGGTGAAAAAATTCCTGTCTCAGTTAAAATTGTTGGCAATGCATTGCGAAGTGGTGATGAAAAATCAGTAGAAGTCACGGCAATAGAACTCGAGAGTGGTGAAGAGAAAAACTTTAAATTGGCCCATTCAGGTAGCAAGGGTAATTACGCCGGTCAGGTCGTTTTGCCTGAAGGTACCTGGGATCTTCAAATTGATGATGAAAAGCACCGTTTGAGCATCAGTAAATCACAGCTTGAATTTGAACGTGTTTCCATGGATAAAACTGGCCTCACTGAACTTGCGAAGCTCTCTGCGGGTCAATTTATCGAAATCGCTGATTTGAACAAAATTCCCGAGCTCATGCTTGAGAAACCGAGAACTCGTAGCGTTATTTTAGAACGCAGCCTTTGGGATAACTTTTTATTCATTTTATTGATAAGTTTACTGACAGCTACTGAGTGGCTGCTGAGAAAAAAGGAGAATTTGCCATGAGTCAAGCTCTTGATCAACTCAATGTCGAACTCGAAAGTCTAAGTAAAAAGCTTCGCCAGCAAGTTTTGATTAAAGCTGTTTTTGAGGGGGCGGCTTATTTCCTATTTGGCTTAGTTGCCTTTTTTATTCTGGATCGCTTTGGTGATTTTCCAATGGCTTTTAGAATCATTGTGTTACTTTCTGGAATAGGATGTCTGCTTTATTACCTAAAGACTAAATACTGGTTGAATTACACGAGTCCTTACAGCCGAGAAGAAGTCTCTCTTTTAGTCGAGAAAAAGTTTCCGCAATTTCGCAGTCGCTTAATTTCAACTCTGCAGTTTAGCAAAAATAAACCCGGAAAAATGGTTTCAGCTGACTTGGTGGATGGAATGATGGATCAGACTTTTGATATGTATGGAGATTATAATTTTTCTGAGGTGATCGATACTGAAGCCCTAAAGAAAGTACTTAAAGTTTTTGTTATTTCTTTAGCGGGCATAATACTTATGAGTATCATAGCACCACAGTCCTTTCCAATTTACCTCCAGCGTTTTTATTCACAATTGGCTTACCCGACTTCCACTCAATTCGAAGAGATTAACTTGCCTGAATATGCCATTGCGGGTGAAGAAACATCTATGAGCATAAAAATGACTGGTGAACTTCCAGCTTCAGGGTACATCACGGTTTATAGCTCTGAAAGCAAGGCTGAATATGATGTGGATCAGTCTGAAGAAAAGGGAGTTTATCAATTTGCGATTCCCGCACAAATGGAAAATCTTTCCATGCGTTTCAAAATAGGTGATTATTCCAGTCAAGCTTACGATCTACCCATCAAAAAACGTCCGGCAATTGCCGAGCTGAAAGTTGAGGTTATCCCACCTGCTTATACAGGTATAAAAGCTTACACAGAAGAATCAGGTAACCTGCAGGTGCCTTTTGGTTCAAAACTGAATTTCTCTCTTAAAACTAGTAAAGAATTGAATGAATTTAAACTCATTCCCAAAATTGATGAAGTCGTACTACCTAAGGTTCAAGGAGCTGGCAGTCAGTGGAATTTTAGTTTAAATGCTGAAACAAAAATGAAGTACACTTTCCAATTGTTGGATCAGGACTCACTGGAAAGTAAGGGGATTCCGGAATTCAGCTTGCGTGTCAAAGTAGACAAAGCACCACGAGTCAGACTTATTGAACCATCTGCCCTGAGAGAGTTGTCTCCGATTAGTCGTATGCCTTTGGAAGCTGAATTTGAAGACGATTACCAAATAGCTTCAGTCAAAGTTCTCTACACTGTAATTGATAGTGAGTACGACCAGGATTTGGATTTTGATGAATTTAAAGTTTGGAAATCATATGCCGATATTAATGATAAGACTTTTTCTCTCAAAGAGCTTTGGGATAATCGTTCCATAGAAGTTGAGGCAGGCCGAAATTTAAAAGTACGAATTCAGGTTACGGATAATGCACCAGAACCACAGACGAGCTTTTCTCAGGATATACTCATTCCGATTATTTCTCAGGAAGAACTTAAAGGGCGTCTTGCAGATGAGTTCCTAAACTCAGTTGAACCTGTCGAAGATATTTTACTGAAGCTCAATGATGTGAACCGAAAAATGGATAGATTAGGAGATAAATAATGAGAAAAGAATTCACTCTATCAATAACTTTATTTTTACTGACTTCTACTTTTGCGGACGACGCAAAAATCAAAGAAATGCGTCAGCATATGGCGAAAACTCGTCAACTTAAGCGCAGTACTTTGACCATCAAGAAAAATCTTACTGAAATCAGAAACCAAATGCTCTTGTCGGGGGTGATAGAAGAGTCGATGATTGAGGTGGTTGATATGGTATTGGAAGAAGCCGACAAGGCAGGGTCTCAGTCACTGCAATCAGCTGTGCAGAATATAATGTTGGCCTTGGATAACTCTGATCGCAAAGAAGAATACCTTAAGAACGCGTCTGCTGAGCAGAAAAAAGCGATTGTTTCCTACGAAACAATTCTTGAAAAGGCTATACGTGAGGCCGAGCATGAAAAGGCACAAGCAAAACTCGATGAGTTAATTGATCAGATGGAGAATCTCAATGAGCAAACTCAAGAAGCTTCTAATGAAGACATGTCTCAGGAGGAGCTCGAGAAACTCGCTGATCAGCAAAAGGAAATAAGTGACCAAGCCGAACAGCTTGAGAAATATCTAGAGAAATTCGAGGAGCTTAAACAAAAGGATAAAGGCTCTAAAGAAGAGCAAGAAGACGAAAAAGATCAGGACCCGCAAGAACAAAAAGATCAACAAGAAAAACAAGAAGATAAAGATCAACAAAAAGAGGGAAATCAGCAAGAAGAGAAAGAGGAGGATCAGCAAGCAGAAGAGCAGGAACAGAATGAATCCCAGGAATCTGGTGGTGAAAGTGAGGAAGAACAGGATCAGGAAGATGATGCTGAAGAAAATCACTCCGGTGCAGACCCCTTAAATCAGCAGAAAATGCAGGAAATCAATGAGAAATCAGACGATATTGCTGAAAAAATTCAAGATGGTGATTTAGCTGAAGCGGCACAGGAACAGGAAGCTCTTTTAGAAAAACTTAAAGAGATGAGTGAAAAAGCTCAAGCTTCTACCAATGACCCGCAATCTGGCGAAGATCCAGCAGAAAGTGAAGATGGTATCAGCCCTGAAATGAAGGAATTGGCTGACTCAATAGAAAATCAAATTGCTCAGCTCGAGGATTTAGAGGCTGATTCAGATGGTGCTCCAGAAGAAAGCGAGAGTTTTGATGATGCACTAGCGAATCAAGAAGAACTTAGTCAGGCTGGAGAGAACTCAGAAAACGAAGATGTTCAAGAGGCTCTTGAAAAAGCAGGAGAGAAGCTCGCTGAAGGTGACCTAGAAGCTGCGAAAGATGAATATGAGAAAGCGATGGCCTTAACATTAAAGCCAAATGAGCA
Organism: Lentisphaera marina; assembly: GCF_028745505.1. Classification (GTDB taxonomy): domain Bacteria; phylum Verrucomicrobiota; class Lentisphaeria; order Lentisphaerales; family Lentisphaeraceae; genus Lentisphaera; species Lentisphaera marina. The sequence goes on from NZ_JAQZZL010000002.1 coordinate 644,190, forward strand.
GAGTGGCACGGGAGAAACTGATCCTACAAAAGAAAGTAAACAGGGTGATAAAGCTGGTAAACAAGGCGGTTCAGCACAGAGCACCCAGACGGCTTCCAGTAAAAATAAAATTAAAATGTTGGAGCAACAGGAAGGCAATGGTCAATCTTCTGAATCAGGCGATAAGGACCTTGCACAACAAGATCAGGATGGCGAAGGAAATGCATCTTCGTCTAGTATGACCGCAGGGAAAGGCGATAAGCCGGGGCAGGGTGGCAAAGGTGGCAAACCTGGTAAGTCTCAAACTGGTGGAGGATCCGAATCGATGCAGAATCAATTTAAAACTGCTTCCTATGAAAAGAAAAAGGCTTGGGAAAAGGAGTTTGAGAGCTTTGAAGGTCAAAAAATGCAGGGCAAACTCGAGCAGGCTCCGCAACAGTACCGTCAGCTTGTTAAACAATACTACGAAGCCATTGCGAGGCAAAAATGATCAGACATACTCAATCCACTAAATTAACGTCAGTTGATTTAGTAAAAGTTTCCGACTGGTCAAGGATTTGCAAATCCTTGCAGGGAGAGTGTGAGAGGGGCAGAGCCCATCTCACTATGAAAAACAAACTTGTTTGTTTTCTTCTCCTTTTTAGCTGTTTTAGCCTTTCTCTAACAGCACGCGAGACCACAGTGCCCATTTCAGCTGAACTCAGTAAGAGCCTTAATAAAGGCCTTAAATTCCTAGCGGCATCACAGCAGGATGATGGTTCCTGGAATGGTAATCATGGTCGCAATGTTGGTGAAACATCCCTTTGCCTTATGGCTTTTATGTCCATGGGTAATTTACCAGGCGAAGGGGAATACGGTCATGTTATTGGCAAGGGCGTCAACTGGGTTGTTGATCAGGCCAAGCCAAATGGTCTCATTCAGTATTCGAATCAGGAAAAGCAGGCGGCGGTTATGTATGGTCATGCTCTGGCGACACTGATGCTTTCAGAGGCTTGGGGACAAAGCCGTAATGAAAAAATTGGCAAAGTTCTACGCAATGCGGTGAAACTCATTCTTGAAGTACAGGGAAAAAAAGGTGGTTGGGGATACAAATCAGTGCCCGAAGATGGTGATACCTCAGTGATGGTTATGCAGATTATTGCCCTCAAATCAGCTCAGGACGCAGGTATTTATGTACCGCAAAAAACTATTCAAAAAGCCCTTTCATTGATTAAAACCCGTTTTAATGAGACTCAGAAGATGTATGGTTATTCATCGACAAAAATTAGTAAGAATAACTACGGATCCAGTGCTGCTGGTACATGCATTATGTTTATTTGTGGAGAGAATGAAAAGAAATATACTTCCGATACCGTGGGAGCACTTTTAAAGATTATGAAAAATGATCCCAAAAAACAAAAAGTAGGGCATATACCTTATTTCCTTTACTACGCGTCTGTTGCTTCTTATTTTGAAGGTGGAAACTCCTATCGTGAATGGGCAAAAATGTTGGAAAAATATCTTATTCGTGAACAGAAGAGCAAGGGTGAGTGGGGCTCTTACTATCAGACAGCTTTTTGTATTCTCGGGGCTAGTCTGCCGTATCAGTATATACCGGTGTATCAAAAGTAATGAAGAACCTAGTACTTAGCCTTTTATTTAGTTTCAGTCTTTTTGCTGATTCCGTTTTATTCAATGACGGCAAAAAGCAAGAAGGGAATATTGCCTGGTCAGCAAGTGGGTTCAGTATTGATAACAAAAAGCTGAATTTAGCTGAGCTTCTCAAAGTAGCTTTCGACCGCCCATTAATTTCAAATGAAGGTGAGTACATCATCTTTACGGATGGCAGTATGATAAAGGCGCAGAGTACAAAACTACTTAATGATGAAAAAGCCTTGCTTATTGATTATCGTGGAGAAGAAAAAAAACTAAGCCTAAGTCTAATTAGCTCGATATCATTTCAGGGAGCTCATTATTTCAATCAAGCTGAACCTGGTTTTTACACTTTAAATGATTTTCATTATCCTGGCGAAGCGGCGTACTTTACTAAATCCAGCATTGGCCAAAACAAGCCATCTAAGAAACGCCACAAGAAGGCTCTACTGAATTCACTTCATATACAAAAAATAACCAAGTCTTCATCAGAATATGTTTTTTACACTACATCACGAGAAATTATCTATGGTAAGCTTGTGAAGCAAAGTTCTGAAACGATTCAGATTGAAACAGTTTTTGGTATCATAGATTATCCTACAGTTGAAATTATCCAGTTAGCGAAGAACCATGTTTCAATAAGTTCTGAAGATATTAAAGAGATCAAGTACACGGCATTTATTGATCAGTGCAGAGAATTAAATTTTAATAAGTCTTGTACAAACTCCCAAATTTTAGATCAGGGTTTTTCAACGACTAATTTTATTTCTATGCATTCCAGAACTGAATTTGTGATTACTCCAAGAGCAGGGACGCGTGCCTTGCTTTTTTCAACGACTTTTGATCCATTGAGCCATAATGGGCACGTGCATTTAAGTATAAGTCAAAATGGCACGAGTCTTCTTAAAAAAGCTATATCTTCTTCTGAGTTTCATTCGGATCTATTTGTAGCTGTACGCCAGGGGGAAATCCGTGTTCTTCTCGATTACGGCAAAGGTGGTTCGGCCGGTGATTATTTTATTTTGCTGAATCCGCAATTTATTGGGGTTCAATAATGAAGTTTTTTAGTTTAATATGTTTGCTTAGCTTCGCAGCTTTTGCTGCAAATTGGCAAGAAAGTATTGCTGAACTAGCTCCGGAATTAGTGATTGATGCAGCTCATAACAATTCTTTATCTCAGGAATTACAAAAGTCTTTTGAAAAGAATAGCGCGGTAGCTTTCCCTTTTAAATCACCTGTTGGAAGTATCAAATTTGTTCAGGATAAAGGAGTAAAAACACTTGAGAAGTCGGCATCTTTTAAACAAGGTGTTCACCATCAGGGAAGAGATTATGCGGTATATCGCTACAGTACCACGGTTCCTAAAGACATGAAGATCTTGGCTAAAATCCAATATGGAAAACTCTTTAAAACATATTTGAATGGCAAAAGTCTTGCCCAACATGAAAATGGTATGTTGTATCATCGTGAGTCTCCCTACCAGACTTTGTCACTCAGAAAGGGGCGTAATGACCTGGTGTTTATTTCTATCACCAAAGATCATCACATACCACATTTAAGAACGGTTCCCTATACAGATAAAGTTATCGAGGGTTTTTATAAGTACCTAAATAAATTTAATGAAATTAAAGATGAGGATTTAGAGGAATGGCTTGGGATTCAATTAGCTTTGAGGAATACAGGCTTGATAGATGCTCAGGTCCACGGTTTAAATCAAATCCTTACTTTGGATTACAAGAAAGTTTCTCAAGGCCGTATTAGACACTTCTTTCATCTCGGAATTGATCCGCGCGTCATGGCTCAGGCGATGAGTAAAATTGATACTCAAAAATTAGTGGATTTGATGATTTATATTAATCACCCCCACACCAAAAGCTATTTTGATGTTCTGGCAATTGAAGGAAGAGGCAAAGAAATCGTTCATTTCTTCAATCTGTATGCAAAAAAATATAAAGCTAATAGTGGATATAGCTGGGGTAATAATCTTTATGGGATCGCTGAGTTTTTACTCATGCAAGGCGATACTAAATCAGCCCATGAAATGTTTTTACTTTTCGATAAAGTCGCTGAGAAAAAAAATAGCTCAACAAAGAAAAATATTGAATATGCTTTACTCGAATCTCAGGATGATTCAGGGGTACGTCCGCGTTTTACAGCTGATCCAGAAGTAGAAGTCTATGTAAATGATCTTGATCGCCTCTTTAAGCAAAAAGCCGATCGCGATACTTTAGCTCAAGTTTACAAAACGATTCGTGAGCACCAAGATAAGTTATTTAGCAGTGATCATCAGCTTTATTCACTTAAGACTTATTTTCAGCAAAAGCTGACCGCAAATCCTGACTTTGCCGAAAAGTTTTCAGCCTACTTAAAAGAACGTTACGACAGTCGCGTTGCTAAAGCCATAGAAAATTTTGACATCGATAAACTACAGGATTATTTGAGAGAAACATCGGGGCTTGCTTCTTTCCCCGAAGCAGAAGTACTTTTGATGCAGGAATACTACAATCGTGGTGATCTTTCCATTGCAAGAGCGTATGCTGGGCGTTTAATTCAATATGCGGACTACGCAAAACAGGCAGCTGCCTATTTACTTATCATTGAAGGTACTTTGGAAACACCGGAAAAACTTCGCCATGAATTTTCTAATGATCTTTTGGGAAGTAGCGTTCAGTTTAAAGGGCAAAGTATTCAGCTAAAAGAATTAGCCACCAAGTCATTTCCCAAAGCAAGTAGTTCAAAGGGGCCAGGAAGCCTAATAAGTAAAATTCCACTCAGTACAGATCTAAAAAGTACCATCGATGGACGGACCTCACAGTACGACTGGGACCAGTACTTTATCAATCGTTCTCAATGTAAAGTCATTTACAATAGCGATAAATGGTTCTCCTCAAGTCCCATGGGTACAGAAGTCTCTGATTCAAAAGGTCAGCAACTCTGGAGCACCTATTCATTTACACCGGCGGATACGCGCATTCAAAACGCTCCTAGATCCTTTAAAGGAACGCTTATCAATAAGTCTTATTATAATTTAAACTACAATGGCGCAAGTAAGACCTTTGCTCTCCAAAAGAGAAACTTGCAGGGTGAGCTGCAATGGGATAGTAGCTATTTGCAATCCTTCAAAAACTGGGAGCCCTGCAGCATACCTTATTCAAAAATGGGCAGTCAAATAATCCTACTTGTTGAAAGGGATCGTCAGGCTGCCCCAGTATTTGCGGTCGCTTTTATTGACCTTCAAAGTGGTGAGCTTGAGTCGGTAAAAGCTCTGGCAAAAATCCGTGATCCATTCCAAGAGGAAGGTCGTTACGACATTTTTAGAAGCTTACTTCAATATGATAATTTTTGCGATGACCGCGAATCCATTTATCTTTATTCAGGTTCTGGCTTAGTTGTAAAAGTCAATGCCTATGAAAAGCGAATTGAGTGGGTTCGTTCATATACCTACAAAACTCGCAAAAACCATGAGGGTGACTCCTTCGACTGGACAAACCCTGCCAGAACAGCATCACCTTATATTGGAATTATAAAAGGCAAATTGATTCACTTCGATAATGCCACTATGTCCTGGTATGCCTTAGATCCTGAAACTGGAAAAATCTTGTGGAAAAACCCTCTTGATTTACCAACATATATTCACTCGCGAGATGCTGATGAAATTATATTTTCTCGTTTAAATAGAAGAGGGCAGCATACTCTCAAGTCACTTTCTTTAAGTACTGGGAGTGTGATGTGGCAGCAAAACCTTGGTAACCTTTCTGTTAGAGGTGAGGGTGTAATCAAAAACAATAAGCTCTTCCTACCAGTTAAACGTGGCCTTGTAAGTTTTGATCTAAAAAAGAAAGAGCTCATTGCTCGCAAACTTCTCAATATATCCCCCTCGGCGATCGAGTCTCACAAGGATAAGTTCTTACTCTATACAGAAACAAATGCCTTTCTTTTAGCTTCTGATGATCAATTGCCTTCAACAATTGATGACGAAGCGCAGCCAAAAAATATCGCTTTTGAAAAAGCAGATGATGTTGATTTAAAGTTCTTCTCTAATGACGGTTTGATGACTTTCCCACTCACGGATATTTATTTCAAAGAGCGTCCATTTGCCCATTCTCTCGATAATTCAGCTTATTCCCTGATTCAATACTTGTCTGATTACATTCTTATCAAAGAAGCGACTCTTGTGAATGGTGAATATTCACCTTCCAGACTTCTATGGCAAAAGCGCCTGCCAAACTTTCAGCTCAAAGGTTCTAAAATATTAAATTACAGTTCTGGTTCAGTTGAGATTATGGATGCCTACACACTTCAATCTGAATTCACTTATAAAGCAAGTAATGGCGAAATAATCAACGCGGCTCGGTGGTCTGATGATCATCTCTATATTCTTTCCTCCAATGGATCTTTAAAGCAGCTTAATTTTAAATCGAAAAAGCTGATTAAGGAATTCCAATTATACGCTCGTGACTTTGTCGTTTTGGGGAATCGCTTATTGACTTTCCCGCAGAATCATTCCCACAAAAATAAAGTTTACGAAATTACTGATAAGCTAACTGAATTAAAAACACTAGATAAAGCTTATCGCATGGGAGATCAACTCCAGGGTAATTCTTTTGCACAGGGTTGGTTAAGTCATGGAGCCCTTCACGTTTTTGATTTTAAACAATTAAAAATGCATCAAAAGAAAATGGGCTATACCCCACATAGGTCTTGGCGTTTATGTGAGAAATATGCTGCGGAAAATTATGGTGAGCTCATTGATTTAAGTAATGGCAGTTTTAAAAAGCATAATTTTCATCTCCTCGGCAACAAGGGATCCATTTATGGTCAGGGCAACGATTATTATTATGCTTCAAATCGCGGGCTCATGAAGTTGGAGCGCTTTACGGATAAAATAAAGGTCTTCGATGATCACCTCACTAAAGGTAAAAAAGTGATCGGCTGGTGCCGTGAAGTGGGAGATCTACTCATCGTTTGTAGCAGTAAAATGCGAAATGTTTACGACCTCAATTCAGCTGAGTTAATTTCACGGCAGTCAATTGATGGCTCTCAAACTGAAAAAACGATTCTCACTGACCATAGCTTAATAAAAGTGCATAATGGTAATGCTTACCTCTATAATTCTTTAAAGCTGAGCAATGAAACTATTGCCTACAGTCCAGCAAAAATCGATTCACTTTTTTGGCAAAAAGTTGATAAAAAGTTCTGGCATGGAAAAAGTTCTTATCCAATGCCTCAGGTAGAATACCGTCTCAGTGACAGTTCAAAATACATTCATCTTCAGTTGCGAATGAAAGGCCATGAAAAGTTTGTTAATCACCTGGGCGTATCTCTCAATAGTCATCGCTTTCACGATGCCTTCTTTGCGGAGTTTACCGAGAAAGGCAACAATATTGGGCACATGCTTGGCGATAAACTAAAAGAATCTTTTAAGCACTACTTCTCTGCAGATGGATATGAGTACATGGAATTAAAAGTAGAAAAGCCTGACGCCCTTAATAACGCTTTTGATGGAGTTATAAGCTTTGAACTGTCATTGCTTGATCAAGGTAATAAAGTGGGCTCCATGCGCTTTGGGTCAACTTATCAGCCCAATACTTCCTATCGTGAGAATACATACTCAGCCAGATCCTATGAGTGTATGGATGCCGAACGTTATGCAAAGTTTGAGAAGCTCTATGCTGAAGCAACAGAACTGTTGGCAGATGGAAACAGTTTATCACAATTTATCAAAGCTCGTAGGACTCACCACTCTGTGCCGTCCAATGTCACTTATCTTGAAAAACTGTTGGCTAAGCATAACAAATCAGTTCAGGCGCATAACATTTTATCAGTTCTCTTTATTGAATACTTGAAGTCATTAAAAGCTTTTGATTTTACCGATGATGACCTTCGTAAGGCTTACTCTCACTGTAAAGCCCTTGCCGATAAACATGGCCTCAAAAACTATGAACGGGGGCTATCTTTTGTTGTCTTCGATTTTAACTCTAATGAAAATCCCTATATACAGCCGACGAGGGCTAAACTAGCTGGTAGGGGAGACGTTACCTTGGATTTAAGCGGTAGCCTACAATTTTCTGCATCAGACGGCCGAGTCGTTCTCCCAATGGGCTTCTTTGGCGATCAGCTTAAAGAATTGGATCGACTGGAATTAGATAGCCCAAGAAGATTTAAACCGGCCTTAGGCTCTATGGCGTTGTTCCACAAGGGCAATTTAACTGCAGTAATTGATAAAGAGGGCAAGGCTCAGTCGGGACTTAAAGAAAGTAATTGGAAGAATGCACACGAAAGCCTATTTAACTTTTATGGCCCCAATAGACTGAAGAGCTGGTTCCCTAAAGGTAACAGGATTCGGGTTCAGAAAATCACCTTTGATTCCCTGGAGACAATGTACAATTGGGATGAGAATTCTTTGTTACTCAACCTGAGATCTAACCCAGTTAATCGCTGGCGAGCCGATGAAATGCTCAGAGAATATATAGCGCTTAAGGGCTCCAGTGATTTATTTGAATTATGCACAGAAATATTGGCTAGTGATCCGAATAACGAACATCTTCTCGAGGCAATTCTAAGTAAATATGGTGAGAATGCTGGTAAGGATCTGAAAAAATATCAAAGCCTTATGAGTAAAGCGCGTGTGCCAGTGAATTTGCGTAAGACTATGTCCTTGGAGCTTTTTGCCGATCAAGACTGGTCACAATTAGGACCAGTTAAGCTGGAAGAGAGTAATGTAGAACTTCTGCAAAAGCCCGAAGAAAATTTCAGTAAATCGAGCTTTAAACTCTCTAACGAGACAGAACTTAAATTTGAGCCTCAGAAAGATAATGGCAAAGATTACGAAGGCTTCATGTACCTGCGTAAAGAATTTGACTCCACTTCATCTTCCAACGCCTATTTGCACATCAAGCCTGAAAGACGTAGAACAGCATTCAATAACCTGCGTATTTGGCACAATGGCAAAATTCTATCTGACACCATTATCAATACGGAAAAGAACCAAGCGACGTCATTAAAAATCCCACTCCGCAAAGGGAAAAATTCCATACTCATTAAGTACAGCTTCGAGCATTACACAAATCTGAAACTCAAACTCGGCAATGTTTACGGGGGCGACCTTTCCTATATCAGCAATTGAGATTAAACGCGAAGGATGATCGATATAGTGCTTCAAAGTTCAATTTTTAAAGCCAACAAAAATGATGGCTTGATATATATTTAAGATTCTCACGTTAATTCTCATCCATGATCTCATATAACTCGAGTCTTCAATTAAGCGAGAATGGTATTTAGAAAAGGTAGATCTAAAGCTTAAGTTTAGTGAAAGAATACAAATCAGCTGTAAGAATAGGGGGCGAATGCCCGTATAAAGCACATACTCAGTTAAGCTATTCTTGGGAAGAATTAGTCACTTTTTGTTTTACTGAGTGTTCTCTTTTTAGCTAAATCATTTTGTCGAGAATCGTATGTCATTGAAAGCCTTTACTTTATTCATTTTATTATCTGTTTATATCCAAGCAGATAAGCTCCATGACTATCAAAGTTTTTTTAAGGCCCATTGCCTTGATTGCCATAACGAAAAGAAGCAAAAAGGGAAAGTTCGTTTAGATAATATTTCGCTAAAAATCAGTAATCTTGAGGAAGCAGATCAATGGCAAGCGATTCTTGATGCGGTACAATCAGGAGAGATGCCACCAGAAGAAGAACCTGAGCCACCAGCGGCTGAGAAATTAGATTTTTTAAGTCAATTATCACATAAACTCGTTGAAGCGAGGACTGAACTCAGTGATTCGGGTGGAAAAGTCATTATGCGTCGCCTTAATCGCAATGAGTATGCCAATACTATAGAGTCTCTCTTAGGGGTGAAAGTTGAAGTGGGTAACCTGCCGGATGATCGCTCAGCGGAAAGTTTTGATACGGATGGCGGAGGACTCTTCATGTCCCCCGATCAGTTAGTTCAATATTTATCTATAGCTCGCGGAGCATTAGAAAAAACTTTTCGAAGAAGTCAGCCACAAAAAATCACTCAACAGCGTTATCAAGTGGAGAAGAAAAATGCTTTTATCAAGAAACAAAGAGAGAAATTGTTGAATGAATACAAGAGCGTTCAAGCTTTTCGAAATCGCACAAACCAAGAAGCGAAGCCCAGTGACTTTGGTATAAAAGATCTACGAGCTACACAAATTATTAGCAATGATTACAAACGTTTTTTTCCTGCATTCGAAAGATATTTAAATGATCCATTAAGCGAGCAGGGTTTTTTACTTGCTCTCTTTCGACCCATTCCTCAACTTGCGGTGGATTTAAAAACTCAAGTTAAGCAAAAAAATAATCCTCATAAAATGAAAACTATTTGGGCACCAGAGGGGATGTATAAGCTAAGAGCGCGTGTCGCAAAAACTGAAAATGCAGACCCCGAAAGATCATTTATGGATCTTAATATAATGACTGATGATGGTTTGAAGAGGGTAGATAGTTTTCATATAACGGCCTCAACAGATGATCCACAAATTATCGAAGCATTAATTGAAGTGAAAGAAGGTAGTCGACGGGTAGTACTATCAGAAAAATCGAATGAGGGTACAGCACGCGCTAAATTTGCTAAAAGTCGTATAGACAAAAGCAAGAATTACTCTGGACCAGGTCATGCAGTTTGGGTTGATTGGGTAGAGTGGGAAGGCCCCTTGGAGTTTAATCAAACGACGCAAGTACAAAAAATCCTTGAAGCAAGCCAATCAAAATTACCTGAGGAAGAATTGAAAGTTTTTCTCGAAGCTTTTGCGTATGAGGCCTTTCGAGGTGAACAGGCCAACGAAACTTTTATTGATAAGCTCATCAATATATACAATAAAGAAATGCAGTTAGGCAAAAATAGTCAGGAGGCACTTATTGAGCCCTTGGCGATTATTTTATCATCACCTAGTTTTTTATACCTGTCTGAAGCGAGCGTAGATAATGAGAAAAAACCTTTGTCACAAAGAGAACTGGCCAATCGTTTAGCCTATTTTTTATGGAGTTTCCCGCCAGATGAGCACTTGGTTTCATTAGCTAATAAAGGGCAACTCAAAGCTGAGGTTTTAAGAACTGAGGTCGATCGCATGCTGGCCAATTCTAAATCTAAAAATCTCTATCAATCCTTTGTATATCAATGGCTTGATATGGAGCGTCTTTACTTATTTCAGTTCGATCCTAAAAAGTACCCCAATTATGATGAAACTTTAAGAGATAACGCCGCCGAAGAAGTGTATCAAACAGTGAAATATATTGTCGATAATGATTTGAGCACTAAGAATTTAATTCAATCCAATTTTGCCATTTTAAACGGCATGATGGCAAGGCATTATGGTATGGGAAATGTTATTGGCGACGAATTTAGAAAGGTTGATTTGCCGAAGGACTCGGTTCGTGGAGGCCTCTTAGCTATGGCTGCGATATCCGCAATGGGCTCCGATGGTCAACATACCTCACCAGTGGAAAGAGGAGTGTGGGTCTTAAGAAAATTACTCAACAACCCACCGCCACCAGCACCTGCCAATGTACCGCAACTCAGTCGCTTGGAAGGGAAAGATTTAACGGTTCGAGAAATACTCAAAGTGCATCAAGAAGAGCCTCAATGCTCACATTGCCATAAAAAAATTGATCCCATAGGTTTAGGTCTAGAGAATTTTGATGCAACGGGACGTTGGCGCGCCGAAGATAATTACAGCAAAAAGAAGATCGCGATTAATCCTGCGGGATCTCTCTACAAGGGACCCTCATTTGCAAGCTATGAGGAACTGCGCGCAATTATTTATGAACGAGCCGATGACTTTAATTATGGACTCATCAGTAGTTTATTATCTTATAGCTTAGGGCGACCCATAGCATTTTCTGATCGAGCCTTAATGGATGACTTACATCTGAGAATGAAGAAAGACAACTTCAGTATGCGCAGTCTTATTCATGGAATAGTACAATCTAAAGAATTTCAAACAAAGAAGTAGAGGTAAATAATGGATAGAAGATATTTTCTAAAGGGTTTAGGGACGACTTTAGCCTTGCCATATATGAACTCCCTTCAGGGTGATGTGAAAAAAGATCATCAAAATAACAAAATGCTTTTCCTTTCTTTTGGCTGGGGCGTAACGAAACAGTCTTGGTATCCAAATAGTAAGCAAAGGGGCGCGGACTATGAACTGTCAGAAGGACTTAAACCCTTAGCCCGTCACAAAAAAGATTTTAGCTTAATACTTGGTACTGAGCATCAATTTAATAAACAGGGGCATTGGGGTAGCACCATGTTTTTAACAGGAGCAAATCGCTACGCAGTTCCAGGGCAAAGTTTTAGTAATACCATTTCTTGTGACCAAATAGCAGCTCAAGCCTGGGGAGCTAATAATCGTTTTTCATCTTTACAATTTGATTGTGCTAAGGCAAGTAGCTCGGGACATGGACCAGGGCTTTCAATGTCTTGGAATAGAAGTGGTAAACCCATGGCGGGAATGCAGAACCCGGTCTTGGTTTACAATAAACTTTTTGGTAATGAGGGAATGTCCATTGCAGAAAAGCAAGAACTGATTTCCAAGAGGGGAAGCTCATTAGATGCCATTTTATCTGATGCTAAAACAGTGAGTAAAAAACTTAATTCAGAAGATAAAGATAAATTAAATGAATACTTCGATTCCGTACGCGAAATAGAACTTCAGCTGAGTAAAGAACAAGCTTGGTTGGGTAAAGCAAAACCCAAAGCACCTTTGCAAGAACCGCAAAAAGGCTTAAAGGGCTATGATGAAATTAAGATAATGTATGACCTTTTAGTAGCGGCTTTACAAACGGACTCAACGCGAGTGATTACTTATCGCCAACCAGTAGAAAGCCTTTTACAAAGTTTAGATGTTGGTATTACCTCCCATAATATGAGTCATTACGGGCAGGGCGACCGCCTAGCAGTTTCTAAACTTCGTGATGAAAAGCAGAGTGAGCTTTTGGCCTATTTAATGGATCGTATGAAGCAGGTCAAAGATGTGAATGGTGTGAGCCTATTTGATTCAACTACATTAGTCTATGGCTCGAATATCTCTACCTCTCATACTCTTACGAACTGTCCAGTACTTGTGGCGGGTAATAAGAACATACTCAAATTAGGTGAGCATAAAATCATGCCCAATGGTACTCCTCTTAATAACCTATGGCTTACACTGCTCAATGCTAATGGACTCAAGCAAAAATCCTTTGGTGATAGCACTGGGATGATTGAAGACATTTTAGTCTAAGACTTTCTCGAGGATATTTTAGTCATTTTATTTAAAAAAAAAGTAACATCTGCATAATCAAGCCTGTAGTACTTTTATAGTCACTTTAAAAACTTCTTTTAAGTAATCGTATCTATTATTTTAGAAAAGATTAATAAAGCTGTCGCATTTTATTCTTGGGAAGCGAAAGAGGGTAAACGAGTAAAATAAAAAAGGAATATCATATGTTTAATCGCAGAAATTTTTTCAAAGGTGCGGGTGCTTTGACCGCAGGTTCACTTTTCACAGCTTCATGTGCAAGCCAAGAGCAAAAACCACTTTTTGATATTTCCTTGGCACAGTGGTCGCTTCACAGAAAACTAAAAGCCAAAGAATTAAACAATTTACAATTTCCTGAATTTACTAAAAAAACTTTTGGGATCAATGCAGTTGAGTACGTCAACAAATTTTTCCAAAGTACAGATGAGTCCTATTTGCGCGGCCTTAAGCAGCGTTGTGATGATAATGGAGTAAAGAGTTTGTTGATCATGTGCGATGGCTTAGGTCAACTTGGTGATGCTAATGAGAAAAAGCGTAAAATGGCTGTAGAAAAACACTTTGCATGGGTAGAAGCGGCAAAATACCTAGAATGCCATTCTATTCGCGTCAATGCTCGCTCAAATGGTACTTATGAAGAGCAAATGGGGCGCGCGGCCGATGGTTTAGCTTCCTTATCCGAATTTGCATCTAAGCACAATATTAACGTTATTGTAGAAAATCATGGTGGGCTCTCTTCTGATGGAGAATGGCTTGCCGGCGTGATGAAAAAAGTTAATATGAAAAACTGTGGTACTTTACCGGATTTTGGTAACTTCAAAGAATACGATCGCTATAAAGGGGTTGAATTGCTTATGCCTTATGCGAAAGGAGTTAGTGCCAAGAGTCATGATTTTGATGCTAATGGAAATGAAATACACACGGATTATCGCCGTATTATGAAGTTAGTTTTAGATGCGGGGTATCGCGGTCACGTAGGAGTAGAATACGAGGGTAAGACTCTCGGTGAAATTGAAGGGATAAAAGCCACACGTGACTTGCTCTTGAAAATCAGAGCCGAATTCAGCACTAAATACTCAGCATAGGTGAAACTATGCTGAAATTTCCAAAAAGATCTCTTTGGCTTTCTTCATGTTTAATTTTTTGTAGTCTGAGTTTATATTCAAAAAGTCCTCAGGACTATGAAAAAGCAGAAGCTCAAAAAATAAAAAACTTCAAGATGCCCGCAGGCTTTGAAGCCAAATTATGGGCAGATAAGTCGCAGATTACGAATCCCATGGCCATCGCTTTCGACTCGCGAGGTCGCCTCTTTGTGACCGAAATTCATCGCTGGCGTTTTGGTGTGGATGATATCCGCCACCGTCCCTATATGCTTTTAGATGATATACTCATTCAGTCAAATGAAGATCGTTTGACGATGTATAAAAAGCATTACGATAAGTTTCCAGAATCACATTACACAGCAAAGCAAGATGTGATCAAAGTTCTCGAGGATAAGAACGGCGATGGTCGGGCGGACAGCGCGCGAGTTTACGCTGATGGTTTTAATGATATTCTCGATGGGCCAGGTTTAGGTATCATCGAGCGCGATGGCAAAGTCTATTACACCAATATTCCTCATCTATGGATGATGGAGGATAGTAACGGAGATGGCCTTTCAGATAAAAGAACATCTCTACAAGATGGTTTTGGCATACGTATGAGCTATTCTGGTCATGATATGCATGGTTTAGCTTGGGGCCCCGATGGAAAACTCTATTGGTCAATTGGCGATCGTGGCTTCAGCTTCACAACAAAAGAGGGCAAGAAATTTCATGGACCTAATGAGGGGGCAGTTTTTCGCTGTGATCCCGATGGTTCGAATATGGAAGTGTTTTACGATCGTTTGCGCAATCCGCAAGAATTAGTTTTCGATGATTTTGGCAATCTTTTTACCGCTGACAATGATTCTGATAAAGGTGATCTAGAGCGCATCAACTACCTCATTGAGGGTGGTGACTCGGGTTGGCACGCAGGTCATCAAAATCTTTTGGCATTTGCCTCAAAACTTCAGTTTCGATCTTATGATTATGCAGAAAAAAGATCGTTGAACAGTGCATGGATAAGCGAGCGTTTATTTTACGCTAATGAAGAAAATCAACCTGCGTATGTAATGCCGACCATAGGTCAAATTTCTGGTGGACCATCAGGTTTTTTATTTAATCCTTCTAATTCATTTGGAGAAAAATTTAACAATAAATTTTTCGTCAACATTTTTAAGGGTGGTTCACCAAAGACTCGCATATCGATGTTTGATGTGGAGGAAAAAGGAGCAGGCTTTATAATGAAAAATTTAGAAGAATTTTTCACGGGCTCCAATCTCGTAGATCTCGACTTCGGCCCCGATGGCAAAATGTATATTTCTGAGTTCAATAATGGCGGTTACCTCAATCGTAATGAAGGTAATGTTTTTGTTCTCGATTTACCTGCTGAAACTAATAAAACTGAAGTTAAAGAAAATCAAAAAATCCTGACCAGTGACTTCACGAAATTAACTGCTTTAGAACTCTACGATTTACTCGCTCGTGATCACCAGCAAATTCGCTTACGAGCTCAATTTGAATTAGCTAAGCGTGATAATGCGGCCACATTTTTTGCGAAAGCCGCAAAAGATAGCTCTGCACCGCAGTTACAACGCGTTCATGGCGTATGGGGTCTAGGGATGGTAGCGCGTAAAAACTTAAAGCTCTTAAAGCCGCTTCAATCATTATTATTAGAAGACAAAGATGATCAGGTCCGAATTCAGTCGGCACGTGTACTGGGGGACCATCGTGACCCTTCAGCAGTCCAAGTCTTAGTTAAAGCTCTTAATGATTCTCATGCTCGAGTCGCCATGTACGCGGGGATTGGTCTTGGTAGAATTGCAGATGAGTCTGCGATCCCCGCAATAATTGAAGCGCAAAGAAGGAATGCAGCAGAGGATCGTTTTCTTCAACATGGTTTAATGATGGGGCTAGCGGGGCTGAAGAATTCTAAGGCATATGCGCAGTACGCCACAGATAAATCTTCCGCAGTGCGGATGATGGTACTTTTGGCCATGAGGAAAAACCTCAACCCGAACATTAAAGTATTTTTAAGTGATACAGATTCTAAAATTTCTTACGAAGCAATACGTGCGATTAACGATCGAGTCATCGAAGGCGGAGCCCAAGAAGCTTTGGCGCAGCTTTTAGTAAGTTTGCCTAAGCCAGAGAATAAAGTGGACGAGCTTATGCACTTACGAGTGATGAATGCCAATTTTTATTTAGGAGATGAAAAATCTGCCGAACGCCTGCTTAAATATGCTTGTCGTGAAGATCTATCCAGTGATATGATTCAAGAAGCAATTGCTACTTTACAGGCTTGGAATGACAAGGCTCCATTGGATAATACGACGGGTTTACCGCGAGACTATAAAAATGAACGTACAGAAATAAAAAATCTTCTTCATACATATTTAAGCAAACTCTTTAAAAGTGCAGAGGGCAAAGTTTTAGCTCAAATCAATCGTTTGGCAATAAGTTGTGATTTCCCTATAAATTCCGAGATTTTGTTAGTTCAATTAAATAATAATAAATTGATCGATGAAGTTCGTTTGGGAGCTTTAGACACATTAGTACAACGCAATGAATTGACATCTCTTCAATTGGAGAACTTACTTAAAGATAAAAGTGAGGCAATCAGATTAAGTTCTTTGCGACTATTAAATAAAGTCGATGTTTCAAAGGCTCAAAAAGCAGCTGCAAGAATAAGCCAAGCGGCTTCTACGGCGGAACGTCAGTTAGCTTATAGTTTAATGGCAAGTAACTCAGCCAATGATAAGCTTTTATTAGCTCAGCTCAATAAGATAATCAATGAGCAGGGTGATCCTTCCGTCATGCTGGAAATTTTAAATTCAGCACGTGCAAAAAAATCCCCTGAGTTTAAAAAGCTCTTGGAATCATATGATGCAAAAATGGCGAGTGCGAATACCACGCAAAAATTCTCTTATGCAATAGAAGGTGGCAATGTCGATCGAGGTCGCGATATATTTTTCAATCACGGCGCAGCACAATGTTTGCGTTGCCACAAAGTCAATGGCATGGGAGCAGATGTAGGCCCCGACTTGAGCCTCATGGGAAAAATGTATGATCGTCGCTATTTATTAGAAGCTATTGTAGATCCGGGTGCGGCCGTAGCGCCAGGCTTTGGTATTGCGAGCTTAAAGACTAATGATGGAAAAGTCCATAGCGGTACTTACATGGGAGAAAATGACAAAGAAGTCAAGATTAAGGGAGCTGATGGAAAAGTGATAAAGCATAAGCGCAAAGATATCAACACGATGATGCCACCCGTATCACCCATGCCACCGATGCATTTGTTGCTCAAAGGGGAAGAAATTCGCGATTTAGTAGCCTACCTAAAGAGCTTAGATAAGCCATTGAAAAAAAGAAAGCGGGATAAATCAGCCCATTAATTAATATGAAAAAAATCATTGTATTCATCTTCTTTTTAGCAAGTGTTTATGCGGACTCCGCAAAGCCCAATATCATTGTCTTTCTAAGTGATGATCAGGGCTGGGGAGATCTGAGCATTAATGGTAATAAAGATATTTCAACACCCCATATAGATTCCCTCGCTCAAGATGGTGCCTTGTTTGAAAACTTTTATGTTCAGCCAGTTTGTTCACCGACGCGGGCCGAGTTTCTCACAGGGCGTTATGCCTTTAGAAGTGGCGTTCAAAGTACATCAGAAGGAGGCGAACGCTTTAATCTGGATGAGCAAACAATCGCAGATGTTTTTCGTCAAGCAGCTTATGCAACAGCGGCATTTGGGAAGTGGCATAGTGGGATGCAGTATCCTTATCACCCAAATGGACGAGGGTTCGATGAGTTCTATGGCTTTTGTTCCGGTCATTGGGGGAATTATTATTCTCCCATGCTTGAACACAATGGCAAAATAGTTAAGGGCGAGGGTTTTTGTGTCGATGACTTTACTGAACGTGCGATGGCTTTCATGGAAGCCAATAAAGAGAAGCCTTTTTTTGTCTACCTGCCTTATAATACCCCTCACACTCCGATGCAGGTTCCGAGTCGTTTTTGGGACAAATTCAGTTCCAAAAAATTGAGTATGAAGAATAGCTTCAACAAGAAATCCGGACATGGTGAAGATTTTGTAAAAGCTGCTCTTGCCATGTGTGAAAATATTGACTGGAATGTGGGGCGCGTCCTCAACAAACTTGACGATTTGAATATCGCAGAAAATACAATCGTTTTATATTTTAGTGATAATGGACCCAATAGTCTTCGCTGGAATGGCAACATGAAGGGTAAAAAAGGAAGTACAGATGAAGGAGGGGTACGCTCACCTTTACATATGCGATGGCCGCGAAAAATCAAACCACAACAAAGAATCAAGGAAGTCACTGGAGCTATTGATTTACTAGCCACTTTAAGTTCTTTGGCAGGCGTCGAATTTCAGGGAAAAAAGCAATTAGATGGCTTAGATTTCAGTTCC
Source organism: Lentisphaera marina (assembly GCF_028745505.1). Classification (GTDB taxonomy): domain Bacteria; phylum Verrucomicrobiota; class Lentisphaeria; order Lentisphaerales; family Lentisphaeraceae; genus Lentisphaera; species Lentisphaera marina. The sequence continues at coordinate 662,570 of NZ_JAQZZL010000002.1, forward strand.
TTATTGATTGATAAGAAAAGAGAATGGGACGAGGATCGCATGCTTTTGGCTTACTGGAAGGGAAAGTCGAGTTTACGATCTCAAAATTATCGTTTGGATACGCAAGGTAAACTTTATGATATGCGGAAAGACAGGCAACAAAAAAATGATCTATCAAAGCAATTACCAGAAACCCAAGCAAGACTTCAATCACATTTAAATGGCTTACTACAAGAAGTATCGGAGCAATTGCCCGCAAAGGATCAACGTCCCTTTCTTATCTGTCACGAAAATTTTGAATGGACTCAAATCCCGGCGCGAGATGGTCATGCCCATGGGGGGATAAAACGATCTAACCGTTGGCCGAATTGTAGCTTTTTTACTAATTGGACATCTTTGGACGATCGCATAATTTTTGATGCTTATGTCCAAGAACCAGGGACTTATGAACTTGAGATTTACTACACATGCCCAAAAGGCTCAGAGGGTTCTGAGTTTAAAATTAGTTTTGGAAAAAATTCCATTAAAGGTAAAATCATAGAAGCCCATGATCCACCCCTCTTTGGAATGAATCAGGACCGTAGCAAGAGAGCTGAATCATATGTCAAAAACTTTAAGCGTCTCAACTTGGGACAAATTGAATTAAATCAAGGAGCACAAAAAATAGAAATGCAGGCCCTTAAAATAGTAGCTGGCGAAGTGATGGATTTTCGTCTGCTCATGCTGCGTAGAGTTGAACAATAGGAATCTTTTCAGTCCTATAGGCTTTGATTAAATTTGACGTTTTTTTACTAAAAAAAAGCTTAGCCTACCAATATGATTTAATAAATGAATTTTATTGTTAAGACCATATCAGTGAATTGAAGTGTTCAGTCTTCAGTTCATATGAGAAATATGTTTAATTGCGAAAGGTCTTATATAATGAAAGATACAGTAAAAGTAGCCATTGTTGGTTTGGGTTTTGGTGCGGAATTTATTCCCATCTATCAAAGATATGCAGGTGTAGAATTGGCAGCAATCTGTCAACGTTCCGAAGAAAAATTAAATGAAGTTGGCGATCAATTTGGTATAAAAAAGCGCTATACTTCCTATGAAGAACTACTCGAAGATCCAGAGGTTGATGCAGTTCACATTAATACTCCGATTCCCAATCATGGTGAACAGTCCATAAAAGCTCTAAAGGCAGGTAAGCATGTGGCTTGTACTGTGCCGATGGCAACATCTGTAGAAGAATGTCGAGAGATTGTTCGTTTAACAGAAGAAAAAAAGCTTAAATACATGATGATGGAAACCGTTGTTTATGCCCGCGAATTCCTCTACATGAAAGAACTTTATGATAAAGGTGAGCTAGGGAAAATTCAATTTCTTAAAGCTACACATCAGCAAGATATGGACGGTTGGCCCAATTACTGGCCCGGACTACCCCCCATGCATTACGCGACTCATTGTGTGGGACCTGTTTTGGGCTTAACCCGAGCAGAAGCAGATGAAGTTTCATGCTTTGGGTCGGGAACAATTCGCGAAGAACTTATCAAAGAATATAATTCACCTTTCGCAGTAGAATCTTGCCACATAAAATTTAAAGATTCCGACCTCTCGGCTCATGTTTACCGTTCACTTTTTGATACGGCTCGCCAGTATCGCGAAAGTATTGAAGTTTATGGTTCTAAGAAATCGGTTGAATGGCCTTTGATTGAAGATGAGGGATTGGTTTTACATACAGCAAAAAAACCAGAGCCTGAAATTCCTGAAAAAATAGAATGTCCCGATTTTGCCCATTACTTACCAAAAGAGATTCAAAGTTTTACTAGTCATGGAGTATACAATAATGATGGTGATGAGCACCTTTCCTTTACACAAGGAGCTGGTCATGGCGGTTCACACCCACATTTAGTACATCAATTTGTCAGTATGTTACTCACTGGTGAAGACTCATACCCAAATGCACGAGAATCAGCGAATATTACTTGTGTGGGTATTTTGGCTCATGAATCAGCGCTACAGGGTGGCATCAATATAAAACTCCCAGATTTCACTTTTAGAAAGAAGTAAATTTTCTCTAATTATTTGGCGATGTAGCCCTAATCAGAACTCTTTAGGCTCGGGAAGTAAATCGACGAAGTCACCATCTTGTTTATGAAATTCTTCGATAGTTTTGGCGCGTAGCTTCTTGAGTATAGTTTTGTATTCGGGATTGACCGCGAGGTTATTGAGTTCTTTGGGATCTTTCTCGAGGTCATAGATTTCTTCAATAACATTATCCTTAAAGTGACGGATGTATTTATACTTGCCGTCGCGCATCATCATCCAGGCATAGAGTCCTTTGCGTTTAAAAGCATCGTAGTTTTTCGCTTTTAGCTCAGCATTAATTTTATCGCCATAAACATGAGTGGTATTGATCATTAGCATGGGAGAATTCAGCGAAGACTTAGGCTCTTTAAGTAGAGGCATAAGACTGCGGCCGTGCATTTTCCATTGCGATTTGATTCCAGCGAGATCGTGAATGGTGGTAGTGATGTCGACGCCACTTACGGGTTCTTTGCTCACAGTCCCCGCAGTCGTTAAATTCGGGGCTTTGATAATGAGTGGGGCCACAATATTAGCATCGTAGGGGAGCCACTTCTCCTTGGATCCATGCTGCCCCCAAGCAAAACCTTGATCAGAAGTAAAAATCACGATAGTGTTTTCCAGTTGGCCACTTTCTTCCAGAGTCTTCATCAAAGTTCCCACCGCTTCATCAAGAGATTTTACGGCGTTGTTGTATTTGATAACTGACTTACTGAAGTTTGCGGGTTGGCCATTTTTATCTTTTTTCCAGCGTGTCATGTTTTTTAAATGCTGTGGTTTTGTGGGGCGTGGACCAAAGATGTCTGAAGGAATTTCAACACTTACGTCCTTGTAAAAATCTTTGTGACGCTCAGCCGGGGTATAAGGACCATGAACACCAGGGTAGCAAAGCCACAGATACCAGGGCTTATCTTTAGGTTTTTTGATATAGTCCACGGCGATTTCAGTAAAACGGTCAGTTGTGTAGCCCCCAAGCGACTTACGTTCACCACCATTAGTGCGTACGAGAGAATTATTGAAGTATGCATATTTATTCTGCTTTGGTCCACCACGGTCCCAAATAACGGAGTAATCCCAATCGCGACCATGGCCCAGATCTTCACCTAAATGCCATTTGCCTATGCACGCAGTTTCGTAACCCTGCTGACGAAAAACAGAAGGAAAAAAGGGGAGTTTGTCTGGGTCATAAGATGCCATGGGGTAGTCAGTAATCTGAATAGAATCCAAGGAATGTTGAAGTAGGCCAGTAAGCTTACTGGCACGCGATGGCTGACACCAAGTTCCCGTGTAGCAAGAAGTAAACCGCATTCCCGAAGTAGCTAATTTATCGATATTTGGTGTTTGCACCCAATCATGAGCCTCATCATAGCAGGATACTGAACGATGAGTTTGATCGTCAGTAAAGATGTAGAGGATGTTGGCTCTTTTATCAGCTGCAGATATGGATGAATAAGCTAGAGATAGAAGTAAGAAATAGAGTGATTTTTTCATAGCTTTATAGCCCCGACTGATGACTGTTTTGAGTGGCAGATGTTTTAGAGATTTTTAATGGTTTCCAGACAGCAGAGTTTCCTTTTCTTTGCGCTTTCAACCAATTTAGAGCCGCGTGTGTAATAATTTGATGACCACCATCAAAGATATTAACCCTAGTGTGTTGAGTGAATTTTCGAGATAAAACCTTTTTTTTACCAAATAGCGGATCTTCACCTTTAAAAACTAATGTATTTGGAGGGATTTGGGTTTTGTAGAATTCTGTAATCAGATTATTGGGGATTTTGTGTTTTGGTTCAACAATTGCGTTAAAAGCATTTAAAGTGTGACAGAAGGGAACACTACCTCCTTTACGGCCGTCACTTATACCAGCACTTATATCAATATTGACTTCGCGTGCTTTATCTAAGTAAGTGATTGGAGAACGTCGTTTTGCCTGTGTTATTGCTAATTGATTTTTAGTGGGCTTTGCGTCAAGAACTTTTTCTATATGACGAGCATATTTGTCATACCGAGTGTTATTACATTCATTCCACCATTGGTTAAGATCAGAGATTGGTACCCAGGCAGAAACGCCCGCCCATATTTCAGGGTGACGCCCAGCCATGATCAAGGCCATATGTCCACCTCCAGATGAACCTATGAGGTATATCCGTTTATTATCCACTTGATAGTTTTTTTGCATGTATTGAACTGCATCAATTATATCTTGCACAGCTTTGTCAGAGGCGCATGCCTCAGAGTTGTTATTTGGACCCCGAAAGTTTGGGTGAATAAAGTGCCAATTATTCTCTAAACACCATTGTACTGCTTCTATTTGCCAGCCTGTTTGCTTGTAATCACCTGACCAACTATGAAGAGCAAGCAGTAGAGGGCGTTCTTTATTCCCTTTAGCGGAATATAGCTTCATTGGCTGCAGACTATTATCCATTGAGCTCGCGTATGTGATATCAATAATTGAATCTGGCCATTTTGCCTCAATATTAATTGATAGGATAATGAGAATAAGCAATAAAGTTTTCATTATTTTTTCTTTTTTAGAATAAAGAGTTGAGCAGAAAAATGCTGTTTTTAGCTATTTACTTCACACACGCTTTTAGCGTGAGGGAGAAGAGTTTGTGCGCAGCAGGAGCTGCGCGGTTCGAGGGTGATATGCAGGCGAGTCGTCTGCGATCCCGGATTAAAATTCTTTGAGAGAAAGAATTTCAAATTCCATTTTTTGGTGAACGCCAGAGTGAAGCTGTAGGCCGATGGGACCTTGATCCTTAATTTTCACACCATCATAGTTCACTGTTTGAGTACCATTGAGGAATACCTGCATGTTTTTACCTTTGACGATGATTTTCATCTCATTCCATTCACCGAGTTTATGTAATTCTTTAATTTGATTACTGGCAGCAGGATACTTCCCCTTTTTATCAGATGGAGCATAGATGCAGGCAGTTAGATCTTTTTTGAGTGAGCGAGAAACGCCGATTTGTACTTGGTGGCTATTACCTCGAAGGAAAACACCTGAGTCATAATCTTTTGAATCAGTTTTGAATTTAATGATGAGCTCATAATCTTTGAAGTTTTTCTTTGTCCAAAGAACGGAGTTTTTCTTGTCGGCATTTTCACCGATGATGAGTTGATCTTGACTTGTCCAGTAAGATTTCTCCGTTTTTTCTACCCATTTTTGACCGGCATTTTCTAATGCCAAAAGAGATGAGCTGAGAGCTAGTAGGGCGAGTGCGAATTTTTTCATATTACTTTCCTTGTGATTTGGTCTGGCTGTACCAGGTATTATAAGATTTTTTAAGAGCTTGAAGTTTTTCGGGGTATTGAGACGCGAGGTCATTGGACTCGTTTTGATCTTTAGACATATCAAATAATTCCCATTTCTTTCCCCAGAACACGGCTTTCCAATTTTTATCACGAACGCCACCTCCCTTTGACCATTGCCAAAAAAGTGGCTTGGCTCTATTAAGTACTTGAGCTGAAAAAGTGGGGGCAAGACTTGCTCCTTGCATGGGGGTGACTTTTGATGGATAGTTTGCACCTGTTAACTCAACATAAGTACTCATAATATCGATGAAATGAACAGGTTCACGATTAAATGAGCCGGGCTTAGATATTTTGTTGGGCCAATGAGCGATAAAAGGCGTGCGAATTCCACCTTCGTGAGAATAGTTTTTCCAGTTGCGGAGTGGGGTGTTTTGAACTGTCGCCCAAGCTTTGCCAACGGTTTCGAAACTGGCGACTTTCCCAAAGTCTTCGATCTTAGTTGATTTGCGTTTGGCGCCACTTCCTTCCGCGCAGGCACCATTATCTGAAGCAAACATGATGAGGGTATTTTCAAACTTGCCCTGAGATTTCAGCTTGGCAATAACTTTGCCGACACTGCGATCTACGTGCTCAAGCATAGCGGCGTAAATTTCCATTCTTAGCTTTTCTTTTTCGAGTTCAACTCCCTTGAGGCTAGACCATTGACGGTCAGGCCATTTTGCCAAAGGACTTTTTTCTGGATCAATGATTCCCAGTTTAAGCATGCGTTTGTAGCGTGCTTCACGAATGGCTTCGTAGCCCTCATCATATTTGCCTTTGTACTTTGCTATATCTTCCGGCCAGGCGTGGAGAGGGTAGTGGGGCGCAGTGTATGAAAGGTAAAGGAAGAAGGGCTGAGAATCGAGTTCTTTTTCGTCCATCCAGTCAAGAGCTTTGTTAGTGAAGGCATCAGTTACGTGAAAATTTCGATCTTCCGGAGTGTAGTTTGTGACAGTTTGTTCATCATCACACCAATAACGATCACGTCCTTTGTTTCCAGGTGCGGGTTCACCTTCGCGCTTCTTACCGGGGTTCCACATATTACAGCCGCCATCTCGCAAACCATAATAGTGATCAAAACCACGATCATAGAGATTTTCAGTGCCGTGATGTTTTCCCGAAGCAAAAGTTCTGTAGCCCGCTGTTTTGAGAACTTCGCCAAGGGTGGCGGAATTCAGCATCTTTGCATGTTTTTTATCCATGCCAGATTGCTGAGCGTAGATGCCTGTGAGCAAACAAGCACGAGAAGGAAAGCATTTAGCCGTATTATACATTTGAGTATAGCGCAAACCATTTTGCGCTAGGGAATCAATATTTGGGGTACTTATTTCGCCTCCATAGCAGCCCAAGTCTGAGTAGCCCATATCATCAACGAGGATGAAAATTATATTGGGTTTCTCTATGGCAATTAGACTAGAGACTAAGCTAAATAAGAGAAAATAGTACTTCATATGAGACCTTAAAAAATATTTGTTTTAAGATCATATAGGATAGAAATGGCTATTGCCTCAATCAAATCACGAAAAAAAGGTTAAATTTGCGCAAATACTTACTTTATATACAAAAATACGCTTTTTTTGTCAGATAGTTCTATTTAGTGTGTTATTTACATAAATAATCCGAAAGATTATCAAGTTTCCAGTGAATAAGCTTTATGAAACAATAATGAGATACCAAAAGAGATACGATGAATAAAATTTTAATGACCTTGCTGATTACTGTATTTTTGAGTTTTAATATTTACGCTCAGAATAAACCGAATATTCTTTGGCTATTTCAAGAAGACACTTCTCCCTGGATGGGCTCTTATGATTATGCTCCTCAAAAGGGCAAAACTCCCATCATTGATAAAATGGCTAGTGATGGAGTACTTTTTAATCGAGCTTTTGTACCTGCTCCCGTTTGTTCATCTTGTCGTTCAGCTGTGATCGTTGGTGCCAATCAATTTCGCTTTGGCGGTCATGAGCATCGCTCCCGCAGGGGTAAAGCGGGTTTGCCACTTCCAGAAGGAATGAAATTACTTCCTCAGCTATTTCAGGAAGCAGGTTATGCTACTTTTAATCAGGGCAAGGATGATTACAATTTTACCTATCCTTCGAGTACATATATCAAAGTTAATGGAAAACAAAGCTCTATGCCCTGGCGAGAGATGCCGAAAGACAAGCCTTTCTTTGGGCAGATTCAGCTCAAGGGAGGAAAGACTAATACCACGAAATTCCCTGAGGACAGAAGAACTGATCCTGCCAGTGTGACTGTTCCTGCAGATTATCCTCAGAATCAAATGTATCGCGAAATCGTGGCTCAGCATTGCGATACAATTCGCTCCGATGACGATCGTATTGGCCTCATCCTTTCGGAACTTAAGAAAGACGGTTTAATGGATAAGACGATAGTTGTGTATTTCTCTGACCACGGCGCTAATAATTTGATTCGTCACAAACAAATGCCAACTGAAGCAGGTTTGCACGTACCTCTTGTCATCATAGGTCCGGAAAAATGGGTGCCAAAGCAAGGCACTAGAAATGATTTAGTGAGTATATTGGATGTCTCTGCAACGACTTTAACATGGGGAGGAATTGAATATCCCGAATGGATTGAAGGACAAAATTTATTTGCTCCGGATTTTAAAGAACGCTCATTCGTTGGCTCAGGTCGCGACCGTTGTGACCACACGATTGATCGCGTTCGCACGATACGAACAGACAAGTATCGCTACACACGCAATTATAAGTTGGATAGAGTTTTTCTACAGCCACAATATCGCGATAATAAAGACTACCTTAAATTCATGCGAAGTGAATATGCCAAAGGAAGCCTGGATCCAAAGTTAGCAGAAATTTATTTTGGTGAACGCCCAGCTGAGGAACTCTATGATATTAGCCTTGACCCGGCTCAAGTGAATAACTTAGCAAAACTTCCTGAATATAAATCTGTGCTCGAGGAACATTGCCAGATTCTAGAATCGTGGCTTGCCAAAGGAGACCTTGGAGCAGGGCAGGAACCAGATATTGAGCTTGTGATGAACGGTAATGGACGATTTAAAGGTGTCAATGAAGAATATGAACGCGTGCGTACCGATTCAGATGGTGACGGTTTATCAGACCTCTGGGAAAAATATAACAATCGTGATGCTAATGATGGCAAGCTACAATTCGAATTTGATTGTGGTGGTTGGCAAACAGAAGGCTGGAAAGCTGAGGGTGAGCAAGAAAATATTGCAGGGCGTCAGGGCTTTTTAGATTTCGAGTTAAAAGCCGAGAAAGCAACAATCACTCGTAGTGGATTAAAAGTTGATACGAGCCGCAATCAAGGTCATTTACAGATAAGACTACGTTCAAACCAGCCTGCTGAGATTAAGTTTTATGCCAATGGCAAGCTTATTTCAACTACCAAGCTTTCAGGGGCTAATAAGTTCGATGACAAGCAATTTAAGCTCAGTGAAAATTGGTCTGGAATCATTAAAGACCTCAAACTCGAATTTAATGCTCCCAAAGGAACGAAATTTGAAATCGATTGGATGCGAATTTAATAAAATGCTTTAAATCTGTCTTTGGCTTTGTTATTTTAAATGTCTTTTGTATACTGGTGGCATCTATAATTAATTAGCCTTGAGCTAAATAAATAATTTGCCCAAAGGGACTTATAATCATGACAATACTTTCAATACGCCCGGCGGCTAAAGAAATAACTTACGTACTCATCAAAAATGATAAATCAGATAAACTTGATTTGATTGCACAAGGAAGCCTAAAATTAGCAAAGAGTACTTCTCGTACTGCTGATATAGCGGATCTCTATAAGCAATTAAAAAAGCTGATGACTACAGAGCAAGTCAACTATGTGTTGATTAAGGCAAGTGTGGTTTCGCAGGATATGACATTAGCCCATTTACAGACGGCTGAACTTCGAGGTAGTTGTGTGATTGCGGCGACAACGTCAAAAGTACAGCTTAAACTCATTACTCCAGCAGTGACTTTCGCTAAATCTGGGAAAGTAAAAGAGACCCTAAAAAATGACGATTTATTTGAAAGAAATATTTCTGGAGAGCTGCCAAAAACAAAGCGTGATTTAGCTCTTCTAGTAATCAATCATTTAGATAGAAAATAAGTCTAACTCATTACATTTTATGAGGCCTCTGACAATCATACTGTCGAGGCCTTTTTTGGTTTTAAGCTCTACTAGCTGCGTAAAGTCGAGCCGCTTCGGCCTCTTCTCTAGCGACTTCAATTTCCTCAAGAACTTCATCAACATTAGCGAGTTTTTCGTCAGCAGTAAATTTCCCACTCAAAATTGTCTCGGGTCTAAGTTCACCGCTTTCATAAATCTCCCAGATCTCGGGGCCATATTGAGTCTCCAAAATTTCGGGTACATGCGCACCAAAAAAGAGTCGTAAATTATTGACGTCGCGTTCAAAGATCATTTTTGCATTGTTATTTGCAGAGGCATCAACTGCTTGGGGCAAATCAATGATGACAGGTCCATGTTCGTCGACGAGGATATTGTACTCTGATAGGTCACCATGCACCAAGCCCGCACACAACATGCGTACGAGCTCAGTCAAAAGTATTTGATGAAACTCTGCTGCGATCTCCGCATTCATTTCCACTTCACTCAATCTTGGTGCAATATTACCATGTTCATCACTGACGAGATCCATGAGTAAAACGCCATCAAAGCAACCGTAAGTTATGGGAACTCTAACGCCCGCATCAGCTAAACGATTGAGGGCATGAACTTCGGCGTTTTGCCATGAATTCTCTTCTTCTTTTCTTCCGTAATTAGATCGCTTTGCCATGGCGCGGGCTTTACGAGAATTGCGCTCTTTGCGACCCTCGCGATAAATAGATGAATTCTGAAAACTTCTTTGGTGCACATCTTTATAAACTTTGGCACAGCGATACTCATCATTTACTTCGACAAGGTAAACTTTAGCTTCTTTACCGCTCATAATGGGGCGAATAACTTTATCGATTATACCATCTTCCAAAAGAGGTTTGAGGCTTTTTGGGGTTTTCTTCAAGTTAACTACCTAAATAAATGATTGTGTGATTAATGAATAAGTATCAATCACAAAAAGCCACATTTATATAAAAGCAAGTATTCATATTTAAATATGCAAAATAATGAATCATGTTTTATAGTTACGAACAAATAAGGGCGTTGATTCACCAAGGGATGGTATCTCCATTCCAATTTAAAAAGGATCCATTTTGTTCAGTATCTAGATTCGCAATGACATTATAAATCCTTTCAGCACTTTGCTCCGCAGAGTAAAGTTTGTCAGGTCTTACTTTAAATGGTTTAGACATTGGGGAATCTGTTGTACCTGGATGCAGGGCGATAACACAGTTTTCTCTATTTTTTCGTTTCCATTCTATGGATAGACCTTTCACGAACATATTTAAGGCAGATTTACTCATTCTATATGAGTACCACCCGCCTAAATGATTATCATTGATACTACCTACCATAGCGGAGAGAGAAACCCAGAAGAAACGATTACCGCTTATTTGTGTATCGATTAATTTTGCTAGTTGAATGTGAGTAAATAAGTTAACACGCAGACTTTCTTGAAGCCAAGCTAGATCTATATCACCGACTTGTTTTTCAGGCATATTGTTTTCATTGTGCAAAATCCCACAACAATTAATTATACCCGATAAGTTTAAGTTCATTTTACTTAATTCTTGCACAAAATTTTCATTTTGTGACTCATCAAATAGGTCTACAACAAAGTGTTGATCTCTTTGCTGATGAGCACGGCTCATAGTCCAAACCGAAAAGCCTTCCACCTCAAATTTACTTATTAAAGCTTTGGCAATTTCGCTTCTTGAACCAGCAATGAGAATATTGTCAGACATATTCAAAGGTGTCCTATGACTATTGTGCTACTCGATATTCTTCTACGTAAAAACGATCTGTATATTTGGTGTTGTGCCCGTGGTGGTCATCCATAACGTGATGCACGAGATCTCTGACTTTTAATTTTTTTGCAGGTACACTTAAATGTATCATTCCTTGCTCAAGGTCTGCAGTCAATTGATCAATCGCTTTTTCCTCTGCCTCACTGATGATCTTGTGTATTTTTCTTGATATCATGGGCCAGAAACCATGTTCAACACCAGTCGGATCAAAAGCTTTTACTCCCTCAGCACCATGTAGGATATAAAATTTGCTTTTGTCGAGTCCTTTATTCTCAAGATCTTCGAGTGCTTTGAGAAAATCTTCTTCAGTTTCAAAATCACAAGAAATGCGATTAACTTCGTATGCGACATACTTCTTAGGGTATTGATTGTAGTTTTTCATAATTTGTAATCCTTTGTTATTGAATAGATTAAATAACTTTCGCTTTTACAAAAAAAACAAATTAAATTATACTTTCTAAATTTGATCACATGAACATTTTCTTTTCTTAAATACTTATTTTAAATGGTTTATACTGAATAAAAAAATATTTTATTTTGCAAAATTAGCGTATGAAGGTGCTGAAACTAGATAATTATTTTGGTGAATGAGCAAAGTTGTAGGCACTGAAAATTAACTAATCTATTTTGCCAAAACGTTCAATAAGTACTTTTTCGCGGTAATCAAAAATTTCTTTAAGTTTGGATTGAATCGACAACTTGTTGATCATTGGTGCTATTAATTTAAAGGGAGGCAAATAATGAATTTCATCTATACACAAAGTTCCACCAGGTATTGATTTAAAAAAATGTTTGTGATGCCAAAATTTATATGGACCAAATCGTTGTTCATCAACGAAAAATTCACCTTCTCGAACATGAGTGATTTCTGTTACCCAATTAACCTTTATATTTAGGAGGGGACTAACAGTGTAAGCAATTATTTGTCCTTGATACATTTCTGTGCCTCCCCCTTCAATGATATCGAAACCCATGTAATCGGGTGTGATGATTTTGAGGTTCTCTGGTGCAGAAAAAAAATCCCAACACTCATCTTTACTTACCTTAAGTTTGATTTGCCTGTATAGCTTGTACATAATAATCCTTTTTTCATGCAAGTAATACCAAAAAGATTATAAAAAAATTCTACAAAGAATTTTTTTATTTATTCATTGGAAGAAGATTTAAGCAATGAACGTTTTGAACGTTTTAATAAACTAGGATACCAATCATGAAAATATTGACACTATTATTTTTAACATTAATGAGCACACATGTATTAACAGGCAATGATATCCTTGATGTGGCAAGGGATTCAGGGAAATTCAAAATACTACTAGCAGCTGCACAGGAAGCTGGCTTGAGTTCTGCGCTTCAAGGAGCAGGGCCTCTAACAATATTTGCCCCCAATGACGAAGCTTTTGGGAAATTACCAGAAGGCACAGTTGAGGACTTATTAAAAACAGAGAATAAGAAAAAGTTAATTGCCATTCTTAAATTACACATAATTCCTGCAAAGTTTGAAGCTAAAGATGTCATTAACAAAGAGCTAATATCACTTAATGGCGAAACCTTAAAAGCTTACATTAAAGGTGGTCAGTTGTACGTAAATAAAGCTAAATTAATTGCAAATGATATAAGTGCTTCAAACGGAATAATACACATTATAGATCGTGTTTTATTACCTGCAGCAAGTTTGAATAATGCTGAGAAAATGACTCAAATCATTGAGTCGGCAATAAATAAAGGAGTTCCACTCTACAACCACGGACAGCATCAAGCTTGCGTAGATGTCTATAGTTTGGCACTGGAATCTTTGGTTTTATGGGACGATAATTTAATTGAAGCTGAACTCAAATCATCAATAAAAAATAGTTTAAAGAATACTCAAAATAATCATAAGGCAGGTAAAAATGCTTGGGTACTTCGCAAGCTGTTGGACAAAGTCTATGGGGAAATAAATAATGAAAAACAAAAAGAAAAAATGATGAGCAATTTTAAACCCATTATAGAATCTAAAATGCCTAAGGGCTTTCCTAAACCTGGTCCACTGGGTGAATTAGTAGTGAAAAATTATCCGGAATATCGTATGGCAAGGGCAGAGTCAGGGGGGCAAAATAGTACATTCATGAAGTTGTTTTTTCATATCCAAAAATCTGGCATTGGAATGACTTCTCCAGTGGAAATGACCCTAGATGATAAAGATCAATCACGTGAGAATATGGCTTTCATCTACGCTAATAAAGAAATAGGCGAATTAGGAGATAGAGGCAATGGAGTTAATGTCTATGACATGCCTGCAAAAACTTACTTAAGTTTAGGCATCCGTGGAAGTCAGTCTAAGGAAAAAATATCTGATGCCATTGAGGAGATGAAAGCTTATTTACTCAAAAATCAGCAATGGCAACTAGATGGTGAAGCGCGTTTATTGGGCTACAATAGTCCAATGGTTCCGCAAGAAAATCGCTATTGGGAAGTACAGCTTCCCGTAATAGGAAAATAAGTTTGGAAACAAAATTTAAAGGCTTTACTTCTTTTTTTGATTAAAGAGCCAAGTCATGAACTGACTCTCTGGATCACAGCGTGGACCACTAAGCTCTGTCATCCCGCTGGAATGGCCATGAATAAAGCGGTCAGAAACGCCATGATTACCACCTTTCCAAGAAGTCAGTTTAAAATTGCCATTAAGCTGCTTCATTTCCTCAAGAACTTTGACAATTCGATCATAAGGACAAACTCGATCTTGATCACCATGACTAGCCCAAACCGGAATATCTTTGATGATTTTTGCTTTTATAAAGTCGGCGGTAGATTTTAAACCAGTTCCCGCAGAGGGTGCTGCAGCCGCAAAATAGGTGGGGTCCGCTTGGATATAAATAAAAGTCCCGTGCCCACCCATTGAATGGCCCAAAATATAAATGCGATCCAAATCGGCATTGGGAAGTGCAGCAATTACTTCTTTGATGAGGTCTAACATTTGAATGTCCCACAAGCCTGGTGATTGAGGCGCTAAAACATAAGCAGGGTAATCTTTTCTAATTTGATCTTCAGCGAGTTGTTGATTCCAAGCTTTGAGTTGACGCTTGTTGTCAGTACCTTTGCCTCCCGCACCATGGAGTGAAACAATGACGGGGTATTTCTTGCCGGAATCCATACTTATAGGGGACATTAGCCTGTAGGGCATAGTTTCATGCGTATGTGGTTTATAAAGTTCTTTCCACGGCGTGAATTTGTTTTGAGCACCCAAAGTCAAAGTGCTCACAAAGAAAAGTAAAGTAATCAGTTTATTCATCGTCTATCCTTAGTTAGTTGTACTAGTAGTACGTAAGGTCAAGTAAAGATATAACAGTTCTCGTGTAGAGATTTTTACTTTTTAGACTTTTTCTAAGACTGCGCGTGTTTTTTCGATGGCTTCGGCAAGAAAGGCTTTGGGTTCACGTTTACGATACTCTGGATTATAGAGTTCTAGTGAGATACAGCCTTTATAATTTATATCCTTGAGTGGCTTGAGGTAAGATACTAGGTCAATTTGTCCGTCTCCAGGAAGAACACGATGTTTATCAAGGCCTTTGGCATTGCTCGGTTTTAAACTTTTGGCCGCATCGGCAAATTGAAAAATAGTAATCATTTCTGGATTAAGGCGTTCAAGTCCAACGGGTGATTCACCCGTTAGAAACATGTGAAAGGTATCTGGGATAACTTGTGATTTTTCAACACCAGAGAGTAGCGCAATATGAACGGCATCAGCGAGTTTCTCTAAACCAGGGACAAAATTAAGAAAAATGATTCCGGGATCTAAATGATAGTCTTTAGCCATTTTACAGACTTCTGCATAGGCCCATGCGGCATTATAGTGATTTAGTGACTCTGTACGGTCAAATTTGGGGATGATTTGAGCGTGAGAGGCACCAACATCACTAATCATGCGTAAGCGCTCACGGTGTTGATCACGTTCATTTTCAAAAGTTTGTTTATCTGGAGCTAATGAGCCCCAGACTCCAATGACACTGGGAACAAATAAACCGAGATCTTTGATTTTTCGATTGAGATCTTTGAGGCTTTTTCCAGATTCTTCATGAGCTTTTAATTCGCGATCCCAAGGTTCAATTGCATCAAATCCAGCAGCGGCAGCGAGTTCAACTTTTTCTTCGAGTGAAATTTTTCCTGATAGGGTGGCAGTGTCGAGACAGATGGGCCAAGAACTTCGTCCTGATTGCCATGATTGACTGGGACGAGTTGTTTTTTGTATAGAATTACAAGAAGCGAGGCTCATCGAGGCTGCGCTTGCTGCTAGTGTTGATTTGAGGAAGTCTCTTCTTTGCATATTCTATCTCCTTAAACGGTTTACTATTGTTTACACCGACTAAAATAAATCTTTACATTAGATGTATATAAATTCTGATTTTTTAGTAACTTTTTCTACGTCGTGAATTTCTGTTGATTGTTTATTATTAGGGGCTTCTTGGGGCTTGTCTATTGGTGTAATACTTGATATGTCAGAGTTTTGTAAACTTGACGGCGGATGAACTTCTTTTTTTATGGAGTTTGTTAAATCATGGGCTTTTTCAGGAGCTGATACTATTTTGCTCGCATAGTTTTTTTCAGAATTAGCTGTGTAATGAAAAACGGTCTTATGTGTATCTGTGGTGAGCTTAAAAACAGGGAGACCACTGATTTTTAGATTGCGTAGATTCATAACGGCCACGCCAGGTTTATTCTTAGGGACTAGGGTGATGGTATAAGTACCTGGCTCATTTATATAGATTTTTCCGAGCTCTATTTTTTTGAAGCTTCCCCAACTTTCGGTTTGGACAACTTTGGCTTGGAGTTCTTCGGCACCAATATTTATACTATATTCTGCAAGCTGTTCATCTGGGAAAGCTTGTTCGATACTTACATCCACAAATCCAGGATGTTTGAGTTCGATTTGCCATTTAATCCAAGTTTGAGGATCATTCCAAAATTCTAGCGCACCATTGATGAATCGTGCTTCACCTTGATTGACGAGAGTACCTTGCTCTGCATTTAGGGTGTAGTGGAGTTGGCTGGCCGCTTCTTTTTTCTCTAAAAACTCTTCTACGCTATATAAAGATTCAGGCAGTTTTTTCCATTGTGCTGTGCTGTAAGTGCGATAGAGGCTTTTATGGTGGGTCTTAAAGATCTTCTTATTGATATACCAGGCTAAACTATGGATCGTGGGGTCTTTCAGATCACGATGTTGTTTAATGTATTTATATAGTTGAGCATGACTCGCAAGCGAACGCTTTACTGGCCGGAAAGTACCTTTGACGTGTATGGTCATTTTTTCACCATGACATTCAAAACATTGATTTTTATAGAGTTCATCAGTATGAGTGTAGAACTTTTGCTCGGTCTCAGGAGACATGAGAAAGAATTCTTTTATGCTAAATTTATTCAATGGTATAATACGCATGCGGTGAATGATGACGGGATGATCAAAGTTGAGGGTGATGAATTTTGTGTCTTCTTGATCTTGAACTAAGGATCCTTCAAAGTAGCTAGGGTTAAACTTTGCACCTTCACCAAAATATTGACTTTTTTGGCCGGAGAGGCGAATTGATCTTTGTTCGTCTTTTAATCGACGATAGGTGAAACTGAGGTGTTGAGACTCACTTTTGACTAAGTTAAGATTTTTAACAAGTTCTCCATCGACTTTCAAATGGGTGTCTGCCTTTACTGCCTGTATCATGATATCAATTTGTACTGCAGCTTCATTGCTCTCAATAAGTAAATTGCCAAGGCCCTTCAGACTACTTCCACTTTGTGTAAACTTATCAGCTTGTAGTGAGCTTAATTTTTTACCGTCAAACAGGTGAAGTCCTTGGTTGGAGCCAAATAGCATGAAGTGACTAATGGCTAATGCTAAAAATAATTTCATCGTAGTCTCCTTTTTTATTTACCATAAGATGTAAAAATAACAATATCAAATAGATCTAGTGTATATCTAGTATGTTTTTTAATTTATGCACAAAAAAAGACCGGCTAAAAAGCCGGCCTTTCGATCAATCAGATAATCTTAGATTATTTGATGAAAAGCATCTCTGTGTAGTTAGGGAGAGGCCATAGGTCGTCAGCAACAGATACTTCAAGAGCATCAGCAGCTGCACGTACTTCGAGCATTGCAGGAAGAAGTGTACCTGAGTAGTATACGCACTCTTCAGTTGCATCTTCTATGTGCTTGCTGCGGAGAGTCTTAAGATTAGCTATTGTAGAGCTAAGAGCTGCAATTTGACCAGTGATAGCTTGGAGAGCTGACTTGTCGCCTTCTACACCAGCTGCTGAGAGAGAAGCGATGTTTTCTGCGAGTTCAGTTTGGTAACGAACTGCAGCAGGAAGGATTTGAGTTTCAGCCATACGCTCAGTGAGGTTAGCTTCAACGTTAACCTTAGCAACATATTGCTCTTGATAGATGTTTTGACGTGATTCGAGTTCAACTTTAGAAAGAACGCCTTGTTTCTCGAACATAGCGATGTTTTCAGCAGAAGTAAGCTCAGGAAGTGCTTCAGCAGAAGTCTTAAGGTTTTTAAGTCCGCGCTTAGCAGCTTCAACTTGCCACTCATCAGAGTAACCATTGCCATTAAAGACAATTTGACCAGACTCGTCCATAACTTCTTTTACAGTTGCGAAAACTGCATCTTCGATTGAAGAACCACCAGAAATTTTAGCTTCGAGTGAATCACCGATAGAAGTAAGAGCATCAGCCATCATTGTGTTGAGTGCAACTAAAGGACCAGCGATTGATTGGAGTGAGCCAACAGCACGGAACTCGAAACGGTTACCAGTGAAAGCGAAAGGTGAAGTACGGTTACGGTCACCAGCATCACGTGGAAGCTGTGGCATTGAATCAACACCTAGGTTCATGATACCACCATCGATAGATGTAGTCGCTTTACCAGCGCTCTGGATTTGAGCAAAAACGTCAGCGAGTTGGTCACCGAGGAAGATAGAGAGAATTGCAGGAGGAGCTTCGTTAGCACCAAGACGGTGATCGTTAGAAGCAGAAGCAATAACAGCACGGAGTAAACCCTGGTTTTTCTCTACAGAAGAAATAACAGCAGCACAGAAAGTGATGAACTGAAGGTTATCGTGAGGAGTTTTGCCTGGATCGAGGAGGTTACCCTGTGTAGAGTTACCAAGTGACCAGTTGAGGTGCTTACCAGAACCATTAAGACCTGCGAAAGGCTTCTCGTGGAAGATAGCAGTCATGCCGTGCTTTTTAGCAGTAGCTTTAATGATGTGAACGAGGAGCTGCTGGTGATCAGTAGCAACGTTAGCAGTTTCGTATACAGGAGCGATTTCGAACTGACCAGGAGCAACTTCGTTGTGACGAGTTTTTACTGGGATAGCCAGTTTGAAAGCTTCTTGCTCAACTTCCATCATGAAGTTAAGAACACGTGCAGGAACTGCACCGAAGTAGTGATCGTCGAACTCTTGACCTTTAACTGGAGCAGCACCGAAAACGGTACGGTCAGCAGAGATAAGGTCAGGGCGTGCGTAGAAGAAGTTAGTGTCAACGAGGAAGTACTCTTGCTCAGGACCAGCGAAAGAAGTTACTTTGCTTACTTCTTGGTTACCGAGAAGCTTAAGAACTTTTTGAGCTGCTTTGTCAACAGCCTGCATTGAACGTAGAACTGGAGTCTTCTTATCGAGTGCTTCACCAGTCCAAGAAACGAAACAAGTAGGGATACAAAGAGTTGTACCATTGTCTGATTCGAGGATGTATGCAGGAGAAGTTACGTCCCAAGCAGTGTAACCACGTGCTTCGAAAGTGTCACGGATACCACCGTTAGGGAAAGATGATGCATCAGGCTCACCTTGAACGAGGAGTTTACCAGAGAACTCAGTGATACACTTGCCTTCGCCATCAGGAGAAAGGAAAGAGTCGTGCTTTTCAGCTGAAGAACCAGTGAGAGGGTAGAAAACGTGAGTGAAGTGAGTTGCGCCTTTTTCAAGTGCCCAGTCTTTCATAGCTGTAGCAACAACGTCTGCAGCGTTAAGATCAAGATCAGAACCAGCTTCAATAGTAGCTTTAACTGATTTGTAAGTGTTTTTAGGAAGACGAGCTTTCATTACTTCGTCAGTGAAAACATTGCAACCATAGAACTCAGTTACAGGATTGTCGATATAGTTCATTGGCTCGACGTAAGTACCGTCGATAACTGCCTGGATGGCATTTTGTCTAGAGATAGAACCACTCATTGTGTGTAGCCTCATTTTTTCTTGTTTAGGTTAAATTACAAAATTGTAAACTTTTCAATTTTTATGTCCGATACTGTAAAAGTGTAATTAATACTGTCAAGTAATTAGACTATCAAAAGTCTTAAAAAATGGCCTTTGCGAAAAAAAATAACATTATTGTAATGGGGATTCATTAAAATGAGTATAAATAAGGGCCTCAAGAAATATTAAGCGCTTGTATAAAAGGGATTAAGTTCATTGCCATGGAGTGTTATTAAAGGGCTTTAATTCATTGTGCAGCCGTTGATATTTGTGCTTTATCCAAGGCTTCATCTCGACTTTATAGGGATTTTTCTCTATTCGTATATTATTGGGAGCAATAATTAGCTTTGTGTTCGCTAAACCCACTTTATGAACGAGAAAAAAGAGTTTTTCTATATTTTCATCACCAATTGGAATGCAACCAATACTAAGCGAATTGCCATGAATGAAAATATTTGAACCTAGATTAGTACGGCCATCAGTTTTGGCGCTTTTTTGATCAAAGTTATTAGGGTAATTTATTTTTAGTGATAGGTGATAAGCACTGTTTGGATTTAAGGAAGTGATTTTGTAAATACCCTCAGGGATTTGACCATCACCTTCGCGTAGTTTTGGGCCTAATTGACCACTGGAACCAGTAAAAGGGAAATTGATAAGGTGAATAGCTTTGTTTGGAGTTTTTGCCCACAGTTCTAATCGTCGTTCTTGCTTTAAGGCAATCAAATATAAAGAAGACTCAGTTTCGTCTACTTCTTTACCTTTATATAGGGCTCACTTATTAAGTCATATATTACTTATAGTCAATGAGATAAGTGGTAATTATGCTATATTACATGCAAACAAAACCCCTCAAAACAATCATTAGGTTTGCATAAGATGTATAAAAATACGGGCACAGAGCCCAAAATGGCCAATCTACCTTATTTTCTAGACGGAACACTCAATATCAATAATCGCTGGGTCAAGCTAGCGGCAACAATACCATGGAAAGATGTAGAAGAAATTTATGCACTAAATTTCACCAGCCATACTGGGCCCAAAGCTCTACCTGCAAGAACTGCATTTGGTTCCCTGATCATTCAAGTAAAGCTGAGTTTAACTGATGAAGAAACTGTAGAAATGATTTCTGAAAACCCCTACCTTCAATATTTCTTGGGGTTTGAAAGATATAAGCAGGAATCACCTTTTGATCCGAGTATGATGACTCATTTTCGAAAGCGTTTTGGAGCTCAGGATATTAAAGATATTGATGATTTATTACATAAAACAACACGTCCAAAAGAAGAAGACTCCGATAAGGATTCAGACAATGATCCTCCGTCAAATAAGGGTGCTTTAATTGTTGACGCTAGTTGTGTCCCTGCTGATATTCACTATCCAACAGATCTTGGTTTACTAAACAAAGCCCGCGAAAAAACTGAAGAAATCATCGATATTCTTTGGCGTCATCACTTTAATACCGAAGATAAGGTCAAGCCTCGGACTTATCGTGAAGACGGCAGAAAAATCTTTTTAAGTGTTGTCCTAAAAAAACGTGTATCGAAAAAGAAAAGGCGTGAAGTGATTAATAGACAACTTCATTGTGTAAGGAGGAACCTCGCTAGTATAAATGAACTCAAAAAGCATGCCGATCTGGGGCTATTGAAACCTAGTTTATACCGCGAACTACTGGTGATCGGGACACTTTATCAACAACAGCAATACATGTATGATAATAAAGTAACAAGTGTTGATGATCGCATTGTAAGTATTCACCAACCACATATTCGTCCCATTGTTCGCGGGAAAGCTGGAGCTCATACAGAGTTCGGAGCTAAAATATCTATCAGTGTCGTCGATGGCTGGACCTTTGTCGATACGATTAGTTTTGATTCTTATAATGAAGGAACCGAACTAATTTCACAAGTTGAAAAATATAAAGAGCGTTTCGGTTATTATCCCGAATCAGCACATGCTGATAAAATCTACCGAACTAAAGAAAATCGAGCGTATTGTAAAAAACACGGAATAAGGATAAGTGGACCCAGTCTTGGAAGACCTCCCAAAGATGCGATTTTACGTGAAGAACAAAAGGAAATACAACGCCAGGATGAAGCTATAAGAAATGAAGTAGAGGGCTGTTTTGGTGTAGCCAAAAGACGCTATAAACTCGATCGAATCTTTACGAAAACCAGGACTTCATCCGAAACACTTATTGCTTTAGTATTCATGGTGATGAACTTGGATAAGGCTTTAGCCTTTTTGTCACTTTTCGGCCAGTATTATAAGCAGCTATTCGCGCACGTTTATTGTTTTATAAGTCTCATTAACGAGAATGAGCATTTCAAAAGGCGAGTAATTCAGTAAGCCCTATATATGTCATGCCAAAAAATACCATGTTTTACTTCTAAGTCTTGGCAGACTTCTTCAAGTGTTTTCTTTCCGAGTAGTTTTAGCTTTATAGGACTCCATAGAGAACGACCATAAATATAAACTAAACCGAAAGAAATGAGCGAGACATAGATAATGAGTCGCCATTTATGCTTTCTCATTTGTCTAAATAAAATGTTATGGTGGTGACGACGCGAACGTCTTTTTCTAATTTATTACTATCGCCATACTCACTGCCTGCATCACGTACATAAAAGTTGCCTTGACGGGCATTTCGAATACCACCAACTTTAACTCCGGCATGAGAGGCGAATTCACCCGCAGCAATTCGAGCATTTTGAGTGGCTTCTTTTAACATCTCAGGTTTAATTTTATTTAAATTTGTATAGTAATACTTGGGAGCCTGATTATTTAAATCTATACCTTGAGCAATGAGTTTATTCAATTCTGTTCGAGCTGCTTTGATGAGGTCAACTTTTTGTGAATCTATATGGATAGAAGAATTTAGGATATGGTTTTCGGAAAGGAGCTTTTGTTCTTTGTTACGAAGGACTTTGTGATGGTAGTCGATGACCCCGAGCTCAATTTCACCTTTGTCGAAACCGTGTTTTATTAATGTTTTTTGGATCATTTTCTGAATTTCTTCAGCTCGTTTATAGAGCAGGGGGAGTTCCGTTTTATGACTGGAGTTCACAGAAAAACTTAGTGTCCAGCTCACTAAGTTAGCTTTCACTCTGCGTTCAGCTAAGCCTTTGGCTTCAGCTGTATTTAATGCAACTTTCGCATTATACATGGTTTGACCAATAAAATATCCTGCACCTGTGATTCCGCTTGCTAGGACTATTCCACAGATGATGGCTGAAAGGGATTTTGTTTTGTTCATATTTCATTCTCCTGATTAGTTTTAATCAGTTTAAGTTTTACTGAATGAAAAACTTTGATGAGAATGAGAATTATTTGTGAAAAGTATGTGAATACTCTGAGCTAATTTAAGCTCAGAGTATTTAATAGATTCCTACTAAGAATTATTCGCCACGTTTGGGGATAGCTTTGATTTCCTCGTCTGTAGGCCAGTATTTATGCAGATCTTCCAGCTTAGGAACTGTACCTGATCTCACAACACGGAAACCAACCCACACGGCATCAGTATGATACCAAACCGACTTTGGAATTTGCGGATCTTGCACTTTCCATTCGGGGTTAGATATGAAGCGTTTAGCGGAGCGTAGTTCACTTGCATCATTTAAATAAGAACCACCACGAACCACGCGTTCATAAATTTTGTTTGGCCAAAATTCAGTTTCTTCAAATGGGTTTTCTAAGGGAGTGTTTGGGGCTAAATTTACGGGGTCTTTCTTGGGGCCATTTGCATAAAATTCTGGATCAAAGCTATCGAGAACCCATTCCGAAACATTACCATGCATGTCGTGTAATCCCCAAGCATTAGCTTTTTTCTGTCCGATGGGCTGATATGATTCATTTGCGTTGTCCGCAAACCACGCGTAGTCACCAAGTTTATCGGCATCATCGCCAAAACCATAAGCTGTTTTACTTCCTGCGCGGCAAGCATATTCCCACTCAGCTTCAGTTGGTAAACGGTAGAAGTGGCCAGTTTTTGCACTGAGCCACATGCAATAAGCTTTGGCAGCTAATTGCGTCATGCAAATGACAGGACGTTTTTCTTTGCCCATGCCAAAACTCATATCTAAGTAAGGTCCGGTTGGACGAGAGACGATGTCGGCATTTTTATCGAGCTCATTCATGGTGAAATTTTCTGGTGTTCGACGTTCAATATCGAGGTCGAATTGCCAAGCTTCATATTCTGCCCAAGTGACTTCGTGTTTACCCATCCAAAAAGGTGAGATCTCAATTTCTTTAAGGGGAGATTCATCTTCTTGATCTGATCCACGTTGATACTTTCCTCCAGGGATAGGCATCATGGTAAATTCGTTTTCAGCTCCTTTGTTTACTGTGTAAGAAGTTTCGACTTTAGGTGCTTTCCCAGCTTGAGCTTCAAAGCCTAGAGCTTTGTAAAGCTGTGTTGCCATAATGATTTCTCTTTCACCACTCGCAGAAGAAAGAGTTTTGACGAATTCGCCAGAACTTTGTTTTTCTTCTGGCCAATTCGCCCCTTGGTCAATCCACGTTTTGAGTGTTTCAGATTCTTTTTTACTGAGAGTTGTTGGCATCGGCATTTTTGGATCATTGGCGGGTAAAATGGCCAAGTTATAAATAGAGCTTTTACTGGCATCACCTGCGGTGATTCTAACCCCGTGTTTACCTTTGGCAAAAGCGCTTGCCTTATCAGTGATAATGAGTCCGCCAGCACCAAGGTTTTTATTGTGACAAGTCATACAATGTTTTTCAAAAATTGGCTGAATGTCTTTTTTGAAATCAACTGCAGATACATAGCTTGATAAAACTAAGCTTGTACTAACACACTTTGTGAGAAAGTTCATACTAGGGTCCTTTAATGAATGAGTGGAAAGTTATCAGATTTAATTATACTGTCTTGAGTCTTGATCATTACAGAGTTTTGAGGGTTTTTCTTTGAAAAGTTAATAGAATCAGCAGATTTCATTACGGATAAAGCGGATGCAAGTGCGTCGGCTTCCATTGCAGTGGGTGCTATCATGGTAATGCGTTGATGATGGGTGATGGCTTGGCCAGTTCGAGGATCAATAATATGTGAGTAAGTTTTATCGTTTTTCTTTAAGTTCTGCAGCGCACTTCCTGAGGTAGCGACGGCGCCTTGTTTGAGTCGGATAAAAGAAGCAGAGTTCGAACTGTTTTTATCATTGATAAATATTTTCCAAGTGGAAGTGGGGTGTGCACTCATGAGTAAGTCTCCAGATGCGTCTATCATGGCGTGTTTGATACCCTCACGATTAAGGGTTTTCATCGCTGCATCAGCGGCATAGCCTTTGGCGATAGCGCCTAAATCAAGTTTCATGTGAGCCGTATTCAAGCGTACGGTTTGCTTGTCTGAGTTGAGTTCAAGTTTTTTGTATGAACAACGCTTTAAAGCTTTTTCGATTGATGCGGGTTCAGGTAACTTATTTCTATAGCGAGCAATGCGCCATTGGATAGATAATGGGCCACAAGTCACATCGAAAGCTCCGTGAGTTTGCTGTGAAATTTTTTGTGAATAAGCTAAAATTTTCCAAAGATCGCTACTAACGGGAGTCCATTGCATATGAGTTTGGCTCAAACGATTTAATTCACTATCGCTCAAGTAATCGCTACATATCTTTTCTAATTGATCTATTCTTTGAAAGGCTTTTTGCGCTGCTTTTTGAGCTTGGCTAGGATCTGAGCTATAGATTTTAAGACGGAAATCACAACCCATGAGCTCTTTCTTGAAATTATATTCATTGAGCTCAGAAGAGGTAAGTGAGTGTGTCAGTAAACAACAGATTAATGTAAGAAAAATATTCACAGTTTCCTTGGTCTGGATTCATCTTAAAGTATGTATTCGCAATAATGAGAGAATCTTGTGTACTAAAAATAGAAAATATTAATTTTCAGAGAATTCAAACTCAGCAAAGATAGGGCGGTGATCAGATATTATACTTTCTTCAATAACATAATGATCGACCGTATGACTAGGTAAATGACGGGTCATGATGAAATCAATTTCAGTTTCGGGTTGATCACTGGGCCAAGTTTTGTTGGGGCTCTTTTGTAAAATCGACCAGTGATTAGCCTTTAAATGAATGAGTGCAGGATCTGCTTGATCACCATTGAAATCACCTGCTAAGATAGTAGCTCGATTTGATTTAAGTTTGTCATTTAGGATTTGGGTTTGCGCTAGTCTTATTTTATTCCTATTCCATTCGTTGTGAATATTGACAAAAGAAATCATTTGTGATGTGTAGGGAGTGATAAGTTGAACTTCAATGGCACATCGCGGCTCGCTTCCTTTGGGCAAGTCATGCCTAATGGATTCGAGGATCGGAAACTTTGATAAAATGGCCATACCATATTCGCCACCATCATAGTTCATGAATTTTTCAAAATGATAATGCATGCCGAGAAGGTTAGCGAGTTCTTGGGCGATATCTCTATTTTCACTTCGAGCACAGTTTTTATCAACTTCTTGCAGAGCAATGAGTTCAGCGCCACTTTTTCTGAGTAAATCCGCTATTCGTTTAATGTCGATTTTGCCATCCATACCTTCGCCATGGCGTATGTTATAAGAACATACTCTGAGACTATGTTTGGGTTTTTGACTGATACAAGCATTACATATGAGCAGGATTAAGACAGTAAGATAAAAAGAAGAGCGACGCATATCTTAGTGTGAAAATACGGTTCTCATATTTTTTAGGATTTCTGCAAGGCGATCCTTATTGCCACCACCGACTTCTGCTGTGGCCCAACCTGAATAATTGATAGCTTTCAAGGATTTACAAACCGCTGGCCAGTCATTACTATCTTGACCAATTTTTGCTTGAAAACCCTTCCAGACATTGCCACCTTCAGGCTGAATAATATAAGGCTTTACATCTAGTTTCATGATCTTGTTGCCAAGAACAGGGGCCCAAGAAGCGGGTGGGTTGTAGCGAACTGTATTGCCGATGTCAAAATATGATCCAACTAAGTCAGAGTTGAGCTCATTAATGTATCGAAGCGTCTCTTCAGGAGTCGTTAAGAAGTCATTCCAAACGTTCTCTAAGAGGATATTGATATTTAACTCTTTGGCTAAGGGGAGTGCTTTTTTGACTTCAACAATACTGCGTTGCCAGCATTCCTCGTAAGTAGTACCTTTTTTTACTTTGCCAGGAACTAAGAGGACGGAGCTAGCGCCATAAAATTTTGCATCGCGAATAGCTTGTTTAAAGCCTTCAAGTCCTTTGGCACGAGTTTCGGGATTTGGATCCGATAGCAGAAGTTTCCAGTGGGTACTACAAACGACACCATGGATGGGGAGGCCAGTAGCTTCACTTGCGGCTTTGAAGGCCTCGCGCTTACCAGAGGGGGCGTTGACTTCTATGCCATCGTAACCTAAATCTTTAACAAGCTGAAACTTTTCTTGTACGGAGCCTTTTTCTTTGATCATGCCGTATTTGAGGGCAAACTTGATCTCGAGTTTATCAGCCGAAACTGAAAAACAGACTAATAGGATTGAGAGCAGTAAACTTGACTTTTTCATCTTGGGTTACACAAACTTTGTGATGCCAGGTTGAGCCACTGGTGCAACAGAAATAGGCGTGTCTAATGTGTAGGCACTAGGACTTAAATCCTCTTTAGATTTCATGAGGTGATCCCAAGTAAGTTTCTTCCCTGTGTAACCTGACATACGACCTAAGATTCCTAAGCCACAACTTTTGATGGATTCTTCGCCATTGTTGAAATATTTACCTGCACGTAGGTGCTCAACTAAAACGCGTTGTTCATGCTGGTGCATCTGTTCAAATTTTCCTTTGACGGCCCAAATTTGCTCACCTTTGGAGTTGTAGATTCTACCGCGTTGAAAGTCCACTTTTCCTTTGGTACCATAGGCGACGTCACCTACATAACGATCTGTGCCCCCCTGTTGACGGCAAGTGAAATTACCGGTTATGCCATTCTGGAATTCGTAGTTTACTGAAAAATGATCATATACATTACCAAATTTTGCATCTGTTCTTGATTGACGACCTCCGAATGAAAGCACGGATTTAATATCGCCATCGCCAGCTAACCATTGCATTTTATCGATACTATGAATAGCTTGTTCCACAATATGGTCACCAGATAACCAAGTGAAGTAGAGCCAGTTTCTCATTTGCCATTCCATATCAGACCAATCTTCCTTGCGACCACGGTGCCAGAGGCCTCCCGCATTGTAAGAAGTTTGAATGTTGATGATGTCACCAATAATACCTTCTTTAATTTGTTTCATGGTTTCGACTTTGGGGCCGTCGAAACGATAACAGAAACCGCATAAGAAGTACAAGCCTTTTTCTTCACATTTACGAATGGCTTCGGCAGCTCTTTTTAAACCTGCAGGGTCGCAAGCTAGTGGTTTTTCAGCAAAAATGTGTTTTCCAGCATCAACGGCTGCTTCCATATGAATAGGGCGAAAGTGTGGGGGGCTTGCAAGAAGTACAATATCAACTTCAGGCATGGCCATGACTTTTTTGTAGGCATCAAAACCTGAAAAGCAGGTATCATCACTTAATTGTACTTTATCACCTAAGCGTGAGAAGCGTTTTTGAGCGGCAGCCACTTTGTCGGGGAAAAGATCAGCTAAAGCTACTAATTGAATATTGTTATCAACCTTAAGGATTTGGCTAGCTGCTCCTGAGCCACGACCGCCACAGCCAATTAATGCAACTTTAAGTTTTTTTGTCTTTGCTGCGGTGTCAGCAAAGGCAGATTGAGTAGCAATTGAAGAAGTGAGTAAGGCAGCAGAGCCTTTCATAAAGTTACGGCGATTGTGAGTTAAGTTCATGTTATTCTTCCTTGGCTAATGATTTATAATAGCTTTATATATCATGTGAAATATCTTAGGTCAAATCATTTCACATATAAAAAATTGTATTTTTTGGTAATTTAAACATTTTTCTTCTAGTCTTTAAGTAGGCTTATTGGTGTAAAAGACTTAGTTTGACTCGTGTCTAAGTGTATTTTTTATAGAGTGATTAATGAGTGCTTGATCTCGTATAGACGCCAGTGAACACCACTATGCATTGCTTAGTAGTGTCTATAATGAAAATAGAAGGGGAGAGTTGCTCTTTATTTACTTTCGAGTTCTTCTGGTGAAGGAAGTTTGTCGTGGATCGGCCAATTTGAGAAGGCTAATACCCAAAAGAAAATAAAGGGGCCTATAATAGGTATAAGGCAAATGGTGGCTTTGGAAGTGTGCAAGCCCGTTTTTTTGCAGGCAATCGAAGAAAGGATAAAGATGCTCAATGTGAGGCCGATTAAGATTAGCCAAGGAGACCATTGAGCGGGATTGACAGGTATGAGGTCTATTGAGCTTGAAGCATAAAATGTTTCAATATTTAATAAAGTACTCATTAGTTTTCTCCCTCTTGTGCACAGAAACTGGAGTGGAGTTTCCAATTATTAAAACAAATTATCCACATAAAAATAAAAGGTCCAAGAACAGGAATGATACAGACTGCAGCTAAAGAGCTTGAGAAACCAGCTTTTTTACAGATCGCAATAGCAGGCCAGAAAAGGGAAAGTCCCAAACCAAGGACGATTATCCATGCGACTGAAAAACTACTCTCTAATTTTTCTTGTAGGGCTACTTTTTCTTCAACGCTCATTACCTCTTTTTTGTTACGGTCTGAGAAATCAATGTTCATATTGAGATATGATTTAGCATCCTTCCAATTACTCTCTTGCCCGACTTCAGAAAAAATAATTCTCGAGATTGTATGTTCGTCTTTAAGAATTTTCGCGAAGGGGATGGCAATCTCCATGTAATTACCTTTGGAGGCATTCATGATACTGTCGGCGGAATAAGAAACAACTTTTTTGGGTGCAGTGCCCTTTTTGCTGATATTGTAAATGTCATAATAAGGCACGGCTTTATTATTGAGTTTTACTGGTATAGCGTATTCAAAACCAGGTGCTTTAACGTACTTGTTTAAACGCAGGTTTTCATCTGAACCAGTTGCTTTATTGTTGTCTACATCAAAAAGGATTTTTAAAAAGGCTTCGTCTTTAATGGCGCCAACATGGTTTTTTGTGTTGAGGAGTAGGTAAATGTGTTCTTGATCCATGGCCATTTTGATGGACATGATATCGGTATATGGAGGTTTGAGATTTATACCAAAATTTTTGCTCAAATAAGGTATAGATTTCCAGTCTTGAATAGAGCCATCAATTTTGATGCTTTTACTCACAGGAACCTTGTAGGCCTCAGTTTGGTCTTGTGCAAAACAAGTTGTATAAATTAATAAAAGAGAGAATAAAATATGTCTCAAAAAACACTCCACGTAGTTGTAATAAAGTTTACATAGTTTTTTCAGCTACGCAAGATCAACTCAAGCTAGAAAAGTCGGTGGCTCGTAAAAAAGAATGATTTTTTCCTAATAAAGTCTCTAATACTTCACTTTTTACGGTTTTGCGCAGAATTGTATCTTCTTTTAGTTCATCAGGAAAACGGTAAGCATAGTGCGCTGCCAATTTCGACCAAGAGTCACTGACGCCACTACATAAGTTTATTCTACGCGAACTTAGAGATAGATCCGCCAGCTCCAGCGTAAGTGTAATGATGTCATCCACATGAATGAGATTGACTGTTTTTTGAGGGTTTTTTATTAGGCCTTTTAGAAGCCAGTTTTTTGGATCGCGTTGGGGACCAAAAATCCCACTCAAAGTGAAGATGTTGGCGCCTAATTTTCGAAGCCTTTCTTCGGCAATAAGTCGTGGATTATCAAGTTTGAGTGGGGTGGATTCAGTGATCACTTGATTATCAAATTCATGTTTGTAGACTGATGAAGTTGAATAGATGATGATTTGCTGAGATTTCTTTAGCAAGTATTCATAAAAGAGAAGTTCATTTTCTTGGTTTTTGCAGGCAAAAGTCCAGATGACGATTTTTGCCTCAGGTAAGCTACTCCAAGAATCCTTATCGTTTAAGTCAAAATAGATCTGTTCGGAGGATTCTGGGATGCGGCTAGTTATACGAGCATTTTTTATTTTTTTGATTAAACGAGAGCCACAATAGCCATTGCCTAAAATTAGATAGTCATACATAGGTTAACTTAAAATATTTTTATTCGAAAGAGAGTTGTAAAAAAGGGTAATAGAATCAGTTTTTAATTAAACGTCAATAGGAGACTAGACTATGGAAAAACAAGAAGAAAAATCAAATGGCCTATTAAAATTTTTAGGCATAGGCTGCTTAGGTTTTATTATTTTAGGAGGCCTCACTACCTGGTATGTGGTGAATAATATAAAAAGTATCACAGCCGAAGTTGCCCAATCAATTGCCGAAACCTTGATTAGCAAAACTGAATTGTCGGAAGAGGATAAAAAGGAGCTCATGCTTATCCTAGATGAAATTACTGAAGAAGTTAAGAAAGGTGAAATCAGCGAAGCGCAATTCAGTGCCATGCTACAAAGCTTTAGTGAGAGTGGTTTATTACCAGCTTTGGCCTTACACTTTTTTGAGAATACATATCTGAGCAAGGCAGACTTGAGCCAAGAAGAAAAAGATGAGATGCTAAAGCACTTGAGTCGTTACCGTTGGGGCCTGATCAATGAAAAAATAGAATATTTCACTCAATCAAATACGAAGATAATGGATATCGTCAGCGTTAAAAATGGTGAGACGGATGAGCTTAAGCAAGAACTCACAAAGGAAGAGTTGGAGACGGCCATTCAAATTATGAAAGACGCGGCAGATACAAATAATATTGCAGATAAAAAGTATAAAATTGAAGTAGCCAAAGAGATTCGCAAAGTTCTGGATCGAGCTAAAAATAAAACTTTAGAACAAGAATCTTCCGAATTACAATAAACTCATAATATATTAAGAAAAAAGCGAGCCCATTTATGCGTTACCTTATCCTCTTATCCTTTTTCTTTTCAGCCTGTCAAGTTATTGATCCCGTAGATCAATATGAAGCGAAGCAGTTGAAATCAGAACAAGATCAATTCCTCGAACGGCAAGTTCGTTTAAAGAAAGAAGCTGAAAGCCATAACTTAGAAGAAAAAGCAGCGTATTTCGAAACTAATATTAAGCAAAGGTTGCCTGCTGGTCTGGCAATGATTCCCAAGGTTTACACTGAAAGTGGAAAGCAAGAACTACGAGTTGACTTAAATTGCCAATTATTAGCAGCAATGGCCTTTAAATATGATGTCACACGTGATGAAAAAGATTTGGAGTTTATCAAAAAGCTTTTTAATAGTTTCATCCAAGTTGATGCAGCTAATGGTATGGATGGCTACTTACCTGTTAAAGTTAAATATGATGACGAAAGAACGCAGATTTTAAATAACGAATGTCATGAAAATGTTTATGTACAGTTATTTTTTGCTTATCAAATTGTTTATGATAAAGTCCCGCAATTAAGAGAAGAAATCCGACAGCATTTAGAAGTTATTTTTAGACATTTCATGAAGAACAATTTTACTTTGCATGATCAACACGACCAGGAAGTTCCTTATAGTGATTTGAGCCCTAATGCCTGGCAGGTTTATAATAATCGTCGTTTGTCGTTGATTTCGATGATAGATTTAGGTCGTCGTTGTTTTGGCGGAGAATTACGTGCTGAATTAGAGTTGATTTATTTACAGTTGCTCAACCTTTCTTATCCGTATTTTGTGCAGCGCCAGACATATAGAAGTTTTGGCTTGGAATTTCCGACGCACTCAAGTTCTTGGCTGAACTACCTGAAAACATACAATGGCTATAATGCATCAGGCTCGAGTTTTTATAAGAAGACTTTTCAAAATTTAGAAAAATTTTACAAGGGGCAAAATAACCCTTTCAGTCAGTTGATAGGAGTGAAGATGGAGCTCTATGATTTAGAAGAAGTTAGTGGAGTGGTTAAACAAAGCTTAGAAAGCTTTCCATTAGATCTACGTCAATTTCCTACCTTTGGCTCAATGAATAGAGATCATAAATTAGGTAGGTATGTTAAATTAAAAGCACAGAATGAGTCAAGGGAATTCGTCCCTGTCTATGCACGCCCCTTAGAATCAATAGAATGGAAACACAATCAATTGCGTTTGGATGGTAATTTCAACTCCAAAGGAACAAAGACTTTTACTGGAGTGGATTACTTAATTGTATACTGGATGTGGCAGAGCTTAAAAAAATAGTATGGAAATCCCCTTTCAATTACAGTCTGATTTTGAACCTGCAGGTGACCAGCCGGAAGCAATAGAAAAACTTTTAGCAGGGCTTGAATCTGGACAGCAATTTCAGACTCTTTTGGGGGTGACTGGCTCAGGAAAAACCTTTACGGCAGCTCAACTTTTGGCGAAGGCGGGGCGCCCCGTTTTGGTATTGGCACAGAACAAAACTTTAGCAGCGCAGCTCTTTAGTGAATTTAAACATTTTTTCCCAAAAAATCGAGTCGAATACTTTGTTTCGTATTTTGATTATTATCAGCCCGAAGCCTACATACCGCAAACAGATACTTACATTGCTAAAGATAGCTCTGTAAATGATGAGATAGAGAAGTTTCGCTTGTCGGCAACTTGTTCCTTACTTGAGAGACGAGATGTCATTGTGATAGCGTCCGTTTCGTGTATTTATGGCTTAGGGGATCCCGAAATGCTGACACGAATGAGTGTGAAGCTCGCAGTTGGTGATGAAATGGACCGGGATGAACTCATCCACTTGTTGATTGACAGTCGTTATGAACGCAACGATACTGCGCCGAGTCGAGGTGAATTTTCGGTCAGTGGCGATGTGATTAATATTTTTCCATCTTACAAGGATGATTATATTCGCATTGAGTTTTTTGGTGATGAGATTGATGAAATTACGCTGCGTGATGAACTCAATCATTCGGTGATAGAGAGTATGGAAAATACTTTGATTTTCCCCGCATCACATTTTGCTACCTCAAAAGATCGTTTAGAAAAAATGGTTCCCCAAGTTTTGGAAGAATTAGATGAGCAAGTCTCTAAGTTCGAAAATGAAGGCAAGTTAGTAGAGGCCCAACGCATTTATCAAAGAACTAATTACGATATGGAAATGATTGCCGAGTTGGGGTATTGCCAAGGGATAGAAAACTATTCGCGCTATGTGACTGGGAGGCCGATTGGTTCGCGTCCATTTACCTTAATAGATTTCTTTCCGGATGATTACCTTACGATTGTCGATGAAAGCCATGTAACCATTCCGCAGTTTAGAGCGATGTATAATGGTGATAAAAGCCGTAAGTCGAGTTTGGTCGACCATGGCTTTCGACTTCCTTCAGCCTTAGATAATCGCCCTATGAAATTTGAAGAGTTTGAAGCGAAAATGGGACAAACTATTTTTGTGTCGGCAACTCCCACAAATTATGAAATAGATAAAAGTCAGGAAGTGGTGGAGTTAGTTGTTCGCCCGACAGGGCTTCTTGACCCAGTAGTAGAAATTCGTCCCCTTACGGGACAGGTGGATGATTTGTTAGCGGAGATAAGGGATCGTGCCGCAAGGAAAGAACGTGTAATCGTCACTTGTTTGACTAAGAAGACATCGGAAGACTTGAGTGATTACTTACAAGATTTGGGTGTAAAATGTACTTATATTCATTCTGGAATTGATACGATTGAAAGGATTGAGATTCTGCGTGAATTGAGATCGGGAGAAATTGATGTCGTTATAGGTATCAATCTCTTGCGAGAAGGCATGGATTTGCCCGAGGTATCTTTAGTGGCCGTTTTAGATGCCGATAAAGAGGGGTTCTTGCGTTCAACAACAGCGCTTCTACAGATTTCAGGTCGAGCGGCAAGGAATGCCAATGGTTGTTGCATACTCTATGCGGATAAAATAACTGGAAGTATGCAAAGATTCCTAGATGAGACCGGTAAGCGTCGCGAGAAACAAATAAAATTCAATGAAGAAAATGGTATTGAGCCCAAGACAATTATTCGCAAAGAACAAGAAAGCCTTTTCTCGGGTGGTGGCTCAGCTCCTGGAAAACGAAAGAATAAAAAAGAAAGTGTCGTCGAGTTGCGTGAAGAGGATATTAGTGAAGAGCTTTTGCGTGATTTGAAAAATGAAATGATTAAAGCTGCTGAAGCATTAGAATTTGAGCGTGCTGCAGAACTGAGAGATAAAATCAAAGAGCTGAAAGAAAAGCTTTACTGATGAATGACTTAATAAAAGCTTACAAGCAAACAGATTATTTAGTGCCTGAGTTTGATCTCTGTATTAAAATTGATCAATGTTCTGAGGATTTGAGGGCCTTTTGCGAGAAACGCAAAGTTGAATCTTGGGCTTTTATTACAGCACACAATCCCTATTCCAAACTCTTGAATCCTATGGAGAATGAGGCCAGAAATCAAAGCTTAGAGCAAGACCTTTTAGACTATGACTTTTTTCATGGCTTGGGACGTGGGAAAGATTCCGACTGGCCCATAGAGAATAGCTTTTTCGTCTTGAATATAAGTCTTGAAGAAGCTGTTTTATTAGCAAAAAAACATCAGCAAAACGCGATTGTTTATGGCCTCAAAAATTCAGAGGCCAAGCTCATCTTGAATCGAGATTTTGAGTAATTATTTACCACCAAAATCAGCTTTGCGACTTCTCCAGATTTGGTGAACGTGATTCACTTTAGTTTTTTGCGTGCCGTTTTGTGTATTAAATAAGAGGATCACTAAATCATTACCAATGATTTGGTAATGGTGAGGCTCCTGTAAGTTAGTTCCACCATAATAAGTGAAGCGCATGTTCTCCTTGTCGGCTTCAATTTCCTTCCATACTTGATTGGCATAAATTTCCTGTAAGTCATCAATATAGGCTTTGCGAATCAGAGTCATCAAATCCTTTTGTTGTTGTGACTTCAGTTGCTTCCAGTTAATGCCATCTTTATCATACTCACCTGGGCTAGCTTTTTTGCCTTCCTTCATGTCACGCATGGTGATTTTTTCTTTATGAGCTAAGGCTTTTTGTGAGGGATCAAAAGATTTAACTAAATCAAAGGCTGCGTCTTCCGCAAAAGCGAGAGGGCGTTCACCTTCTCGTAGGCTTGAGCTCGAGTTCTTAAAAATTTTTGCGGGATTCGCACCAAAAAACAGGGGGGTGCCGCTGATTAAGGTCTTGTCATTAAAAGTAAAATTGACTGAAATGTGGTGACCTTCAAAACTGAAGCCCCACTTACCCTGATTAACTTTGCCAAAGAGGGTGAAATAAAATTTCTTTGGGTCACGATGATCGCCTTCGACTTCACGGAGGATTTTTTCCATTTCGATCACAGCTTTAACTTTTTTAATTCCTTGATCAGAGAGCACATGAGCCATGATATGAAACATTTCGTCACTCTGCTCTTGAGTCATTGCGGAAATCGCTAAGCCCTTTCGTTCTTTCATGGGGACATAGTGCCATTGAGTTCGCTCAGCAGAATCAAAGTCTTTACTCACAAGGGCTTTTTGTTTTTC
The DNA here is from genome assembly GCF_028745505.1 of Lentisphaera marina. Lineage (GTDB taxonomy): Bacteria > Verrucomicrobiota > Lentisphaeria > Lentisphaerales > Lentisphaeraceae > Lentisphaera > Lentisphaera marina. The sequence continues at coordinate 698,470 of NZ_JAQZZL010000002.1, forward strand.
ATCGAGCTCTTGGTACCATTCATCAAAACCGTGGGCAAAGAGAGCGCTGTTGAGGGTGAATAAACTTAATAGAAATACTTTTATCATGACAAACTCCGTTAATTGATATCTTATATTTATGCTGCAACTTCGCCTAGATTAACAGTGAATAGAAAATAAAACACAAAAAAAGGTCATAAGCTGAAAACTTATGACCTGATTATTGAAGTGTATGAGGCTTTATGTGGCGACGATATTAACTAATCGGCCAGGTACCGCAATAACTTTGCGAACAGTTTTACCTTCAATACGTGATTTAACATCAGTATCTTCCAAGGCAATAGCTTCAAGTTGCTTTGCATCGCAGTCAGCGGCTACCATAATTTTTTTAACTGGCTTACCAAGAACTTGAATCAAGATTTCTACCTCAGAGAGTTTGAGGTAATCTTCATTGAACTCCGGCCACTTAACATAAGCAATCGTTTCATTATGTCCGAGTTTCTCCCAAAGTTCTTCAGCAAGGTGAGGTGCAAATGGAGAGAGTATGGTAACAAAATCTTCAATGGCTGACTTTGGAATAGATTTTAGTTTACTAAATTCGTTGATGAAAATCATCATTTGTGAAATCGCTGTGTTAAAGCCAAAGCTTTCGATGTCTTCGCCAACTTTTTTGATTGTGGCGTGAAGTGTGCGACGTGACTCTTCGCTGAGTTCGGCATCGTCAGTAATATTTGAATTGAGTTGACCTTCTTCATTAACAACAAGTTTATGGCAGCGCGTCAAGAATTTATTGATGCCATTGATACTGCTAGTAATCCAAAGTTTAGAGTCCGCTAGGGCACCCATGAACATTTCGTAGAGGCGGAGTGAGTCAGCACCAAATTCTTTAACAATATCATCGGGGTTGACGACATTTGAGAGAGATTTAGACATTTTACCTGCCATTTGCTCGAGCTCTTCACCAGTGTCTTTATGGAAGTACTTTTTAGTTGAATCGAGTTCCATGTTAGAGGGGACGGGTTCGCCTTTTTCATCAACAACAAGATCCGTACCAACCCAAAAACCAGCTTTATTCTTATAAGAAACAGCGAGGATCATACCTTGGTTAAAGAGTTTCTGGAAAGGTTCTTTGACAGAGACAATGCCTAGATCATAGAGGACTTTATGCCAAAAACGAGCATAGAGAAGGTGAAGGACGGCGTGCTCAGCACCACCGATATAAAGATCGACAGGCATCCAGTATTTTTCAATCTCAGGATCAAAAGCTGCTTCGCTATTACCTGCATCAATATAACGTAGGTAATACCAACACGAACCCGCCCATTGTGGCATGGTGTTAGTTTCACGACGACCTTTCATGCCCGTTTCAGGACAAGTGTAATCAAGCCATTCAGTGGCGTTGGCTAAAGGAGATTCACCAGTAGAAGAAGGGTGGATGTTTTCCATTTCAGGAAGTCGTACGGGAAGTTCATTTTCAAGAGTTTTAATGGAACCGTCTTCCATGTGAACAATTGGGAAGGGCTCGCCCCAGTAACGCTGACGTGAGAAAATCCAGTCACGTAAACGGTAGTTGGTTTTTTCTTCGCCAAGGCCCTTGCTTACGAGCCAATCAGTGGCTTTGCGCTTGGAATCTTTAACTTCCAAGCCATTAAGATCTAAGCCATCTTCATTAGCGGAATTAATGAGTTCGCCATTGCCCGTCCAACAAGCTTTACCAGCAAGTGCTGCTTCAACATCCACACCTTCGTATTTAGCTTCTTTAAGGTTTGGCGAGATGATACATTTGATGGGGAGTTCAAAGGCTTGGGCAAATTCGAAGTCACGTTCATCATGTGCAGGTACAGACATAATGGCACCCGTGCCATAGCTTGAAAGGACGTAGTCAGATATCCAGATGGGAAGTTTTTCGCCATTAACGGGATTGATCGCATATGCTCCCGTGTGAACTCCAGTTTTTTCCTTATTCTCTGAACGGTCTTGTTCCGACATATTGCGAGCTCTAGTAACATAGGCTTCGATTTCGTCTTTTTTGTCAGTCGTAGTAATTTGAGAGACGAGATCATGTTCAGGAGCGAGAACCATATAAGTTGCTCCGAAGAGTGTGTCTGGACGTGTTGTATAAACGCGAATTTTTTCATCGTGGCCATCAACGGTGAAGTCGACTTCGGCTCCAATAGATTTACCTATCCAGTTACGCTGCATTTCTTTGATGCCTTCAGGCCAATCGAGATCATCAAGACCTTCTAGGAGCTGTTCGGCGTATTCGGTGATTTTGAAAACCCATTGTTTCATCGGTTTGCGTTCAACCGCATTGCCTTTTTCATCCATGCCGTTATTAACTTCTTCGTTGGCTAATACAGTGCGCGTCGCAGGACACCAGTTGACGTCGACATTATCGATTTTTGCAAGGCCTTTTTTGTAGAGCTGAAGGAAGATCCATTGAGTCCATTTATAATATTTCTCATCAGTCGTATTAATTTCGCGATCCCAGTCATAAGAAAAGCCGAGTTCCTGTATTTGACGACGGAAGTTATCGACGTTTTTCTCAGTCGTAATCGAAGGGTGAACACCCGTCTTCATGGCATATTGTTCAGCGGGAAGTCCGAAGGCGTCCCAGCCCATGGGGTGAAGCACATTGAAGCCTTTTTGACGTTTGTAGCGACAGATGATATCCGAAGCCGTGTAGCCTTCTGGGTGACCGACGTGAAGACCAGATCCTGAGGGGTAGGGGAACATGTCCAAAGCATAAAACTTTGCTTTGGTTTCGTCTTTTTCGACTTTAAAAGTTTTGTTTTCGAGCCAGAATTTTTGCCATTTACTCTCGATGGCTAGGTGGTCGTAATCTTTAATGATTTCAGACATAAATGATTCTCGTTTATAAATTTTAAAAAAATGTCGGGAAATCTATCATAAGAAGTCTAAAAACCAATAGGCAGATAGAAGAACTTTAAGTTCTTTTAAAGTGGATGAGATGATTGAGCTTGTGGACTAATTACGACCACGAATTTGTTGGATAATATCATTGATGAGTTTGTTATCCAAACGAGCGCCAGGAAAGTGCGAAAAGACTTCTTTGATATGATTGTAAATTAATACACTTACAGTCTTTAAAGAAGTGTGGACAGGGATGCAAATATCTAAAGTGATTTGGTCCGATTCACAGGGGCTGCCAAGAGGAAGGTGATAGTCGTAGTCAGTCCAGGATTCGAGTTTGCGGCCTTTCATACCACTGAGGACGATTTCAATATTGGCACTCTTATCGTCGGGGATATAGAAGACTCGTGCAAAGTTAATGCTAGCATCAATGATTTCGCAAATGCGAGTTATCAGACTTACTGGATCCATGCAGCGTTCTTTATGGAAATAGAGGTCGGAGTTCAAGACTCGCTTGTGGTAGAAGTAGCCTTCGGGACTCGCACGCCAGAAATCTAAGTGGCTCTTTTGTTCATGAATGGTGTCTTCCTTAAATAGGCGACAAATGTAGCCCTCAAAACAGTTATCATAGGGCTCGATTGTACTGCCTTCTTGACGCACATCCAACCAAAAGGGCCAGCCACTTAGGTTGCGATTTGCCCCTAGGAAACGCTCCAAAAAGCGTCCGTCTAAACTTTGCCCAATGCATTTGTGGTTCAAATTGACCGAGGCCTCTAAGTAGGCAAACTTACGATTAAGCTTGGGGCCGGCATTATACAAAAAACGTTGGCGAGAATTGAGGACGAAATTCTGGAAAGGGTTATAAAGGTCAATGCCTTCGCTCACATTGTTGAGTGCGGTGAATTGTTGCATCAGGTCATCGAAGTGACGGCGCATAAATCTTGCTATATTGGCCTCGCGATTATCAATACAGATTTCCATCATGAAATTCATTTCTTCGTACTCGGCCATCTTAGTTTCAAACTTGCCCGCCTTAAAAGCTCGTACATAAGCAACGTTTTGTTGAATGAGCATTTTATCACCCATCATTAAGGGCCTGCGGATACCAATAATTTTCTTTACACCTGAGCCTACGTTGAAGACGGGGTACTCGAGACCATCTTTTTTCCAGAAATTTAAAGTGACAGGGAAAGCAGAGGAGCAATAACGGTGGAGTAAAAGAAGGACAAAGTCAATTGAATAAATTTCGCGGATGTCCCCATCGGGTCTGCGTTCTAGGTCAGGGCGACAGTTGTCGTCGCAAAAGCCGATAATGAGCCGTCCACCATTGACGTTATAGAGGGCGGAAAGAGCCTTGATGATTTTTGCCTGATGTTCAGGATTGTCGAGATCTAACCAGGTTTTTAATTCGGTAGAAAGGTTTTCTACAGTGAATTCTAAAGGGTTGTACATGACGGATCCTTTTAATCAAACGTTTCTTTACTTTAAGTGCTTTATTGACTTTCTAAAAGGCTATGAAGCTCAGTGCGTTTGATTTATGATGAATTTTTCATGAATCCTTATTAGATGATAATTAAAAACCCTTTCTAAAATGATTATTAAAGATTAACTTGGCGAGTTTTGATTTGACTGAGTTCAAACAATTGCTTATGGTGGTTTTAACATAAAATTTGACGTAATCATACAATATAAATAATGATTTGAATTTATTGTAAGCATTGATTTTTTCAGATCTTAGAATTTTAAAAATCTTATAATAAAAATTAACGGAGTGTTTATATGAGTGATGTAACATGTAAGTCGGGGCTCACTGAGTCCGAGAAGTCCACGGTGTTTTGGGCATCTTTTTTAGCCCTATTAGCTTGTGGTGTTGGTTTTACTTTCCGAGTAATGACAATGGGTAACTGGCAAAAAGAATTTGGTATAAGTGGTCAAGAAGCTGGTGTTATATTTGGTTATTCCTTATGGCCAATTGCGGTTACAATGATTTTATTTAGTCTTATTGTAGACAAAGTTGGTTATAAGCCATCTATGTATTTAGCATTTATTTTACAAGCGATATCAGTAGTTATGTGTGCTATGGCCAATACCCCTGAGTTCTTAAAATGGGGTTGTTTCATGGCGGGTTTAGGCCATGGTATTGTTGAAGCTGTAATTAACCCAGCGTGTTCTTCTATGTACACCAATGACAAATCAACAAAGCTCAACATACTTCACGCGGCATGGCCTGCCGGTATTGTGGTTGCTTGCTTGTTCATCTTACCCGTAGGGGTTGCCGAATCAGCTGCAGGAGTTGCTGTTGTTGAAGGTTCTAGTGGCTTGGCATGGAGAACTCATTCATGGTGGATGTTGCTCCCCGTAGCTATTTATGGTGTGATGTTTCTTAAAGCTAAATTCCCAATTGATGAGCGTGTACGTGCAAATGTTACTTATAAAACCATGTTACAAGACGTTGGCTTTTTAGGTGTGTTGATTGCAGGAACATTATTGTTTTTCGAACTCTATAAAGTATTTACTGCAACTAATCCAGAAAATCTAATTTGGTGGAGCCTTGGTTTTGGCCTTGTTTTTTCTGCGGCCTTTGGTGCTTACACTAAAAGCATCGGTAAACCATTATTTTTCTTCTTATGCTTACTAATGATTCCCTTGGCGACAACTGAACTAGGTACTGACGCTTGGATTAAAGAACTTATGACTCCAGTAATGGGTGAATGGGCAGGTTGGGCGATTGCGTTATCTGCATTCATTATGATGTTTTTACGTTTCTTTGCGGGTACACTTCTTCACAGATTTAACCCTCCTATCGTATTGATGATTAGTTCCTTCTTCTCAATGTGTGGTTTGATTATGCTTTCTAAAGTTTCTGGTGGCGTTGTTTTTGCAGCATTTGTTCTCTATGCTATTGGTCAAACTTTTTACTGGCCAACAGTATTAGGGTTAGTGTCAGAGCGTTTCCCTAAAGGCGGCGCATTAACACTTAATACGGTGTCAGCAATTGGGCTTCTTTCAGTCGGTATTATTGGTACACCAATCATGGGTGCATTTTATGATAGTAATTTAGCTAAAGAAGTGAAAAAAGTTGATACGGTTATTTACGAGTCTGCTCAATCTGAGAAAAATTTCTTCTCTGCCAAGTACACTGGTATTGACAAGGCAAAAGCTGAGACTGCTGCGGTGACTGCAGGTAAAGATAAAGAGTTTGCAGTAGCTGTTGATAATGCTGGTCGTGGAGCTCTTCAAACTACTGCATTAGCATTTCCTTTAGTGATGCTCATTTGTTTTGGTTTGATTGCTTTTTACTTCAAAACCCAAGGTGGCTACAAACCTGTAATGCTTGAAGACGGTGACGATAACGTTCATGACGACCCAGAGGGTGAGCCTATCCCAGGTGTAGAACTCTAAGATTTTCTACTAGATCTTTTAGCGGCTGAGTTAATTCTCAGCCGCTTTTTTTTGTCTTGATCTTATGGAAAAGCTCTTATCACTTTGCTAAATATCTTCATAGACATTACTTTGCTTAAGTTAATGGAGCCTCTTTCATGTTTAAGCATTTTTTACTAAGTCTTTTTATTTCCTTGCAAGCTTTATTTGCAGTAACAGATCGAGACTTGGCGCAATCAATTAATTTATTGATCAATCAGATCAAGTCAGATCAGCTACCCAATGGTCATATTGGTAGAGGCAAGGGTTATACGGCTATCAATGCTTTAGCCTTGTCCTATGCCGGTGTTAAAGCCAGTGACCCAGTCATGAAGAAAGCTCTCAAGGCGCTTTTAGATGCGCCACCGTCACGTATCTATGACCTCTCTGTTTACATTATGCTCTTGGCAGAAGTGGACAAGGTTCGCTATAAAACCGAGATCAATAAGCAGGCACAAGTCTTAATTAGAACACAGGCAAATAATGGAACTTGGAATTATACGGGAAACGGCCCAGGAGATAATTCGGTCACTCAATTTGCTTTGTTGGGCTTGCATGCGGCACGTTCTGCAGGAGTTAAAATTCCCGCCGTGGTTTTCGAGCGTTCTCGAAATCATTATATAAATCAACAAAACAAAGACGGAGGCTGGGGTTATGTTTCTAGTCGCTCAGTAACTCCGAGTATGACGGCTGCGGGCCTCTCTTCTTTGAGCATATGTGGTGAAGAATTAGAAGAATCTTTAGAAGTTAAAAAAGGACCGCGTTTTATTGGTAAATACCTTTCGAACCCCAAGATTCAAAAATCGATGCAAAGACTAGAAGTCACACTTAAAACGTCTCCCCAAAGTATTTTTTCTGATGGTTACACAAGTTATGGCCTAGAACGAGTAGGGATATTCTTTGACCGTCGTTATATAGCGGGAGTCGATTGGTATCGTTATGGCGCCACGAGTATGATTCGCAATCAATTTCGTTTTCGTACTCATAGTGAAGCTTTTTTCCCCTTACTCTTTTTAGCAAAGGGTAATACGCCACTTTTGATGGGTAAACTCACCCCTAATTTTGCAAAAAACAACTCGGATTTACGTCGCAGTGACTGTCGAAATATGATGAAAGATTTGACGAATTTACTAGAGACAAAAGTGGATTGGGAAAAAGTTTCTTTGAGTTCTCAAAATACATCCTTGGGGAAATTGCCCATATTGTATTGGTCTGGTTACAATGTCACTCGTTTGACTGATGAAGAAAATCAAGTGTTAAAAAAGTTTCTTGATGATGGTGGCACACTCCTTATTGCACCTGCATTGGCGAGTCAAGCATTTGAAGATGGCGCCCTACAAGAGTTAAGAAAAATCTATCCAACGGCCGTCTTTGAGGATTTGCCTGGTGAGCATGAGCTACGTCAAATGTATTATGATTTACGTGATCAATATGTGCCTTTAAAAGTCTTAAGTTCTCATTGTTTAAAACATAAAGTCTTCTTATTGGAAGATGATTTTTCTATTCAGTATGAAGCCAAGAAAGTTCACAAAATCAATCGCTTAACTTTAGCTAATTTAGCTCGTTTTGCGATGGGAGAAAAACCTCTTTTAGGTCGCTTAGTCCAAAGGCAATTAGAAGTCAAAAAAGAAGTGAAAAACAAAGGCATTAATCTGGATGAAAAAGATGATCAGGATGGTATGCAGTTGGCTTACCTCGCTTACTCGGGAGTTCAATCCCTACAGAAAAAATCTCAAGGTTTAGAATTGATGCAAGCGTATTTCCGTCAATCTATGAACTTTCCTTCCCGCAACAAAGCCAAAGAAGTGGATTTACGTGATTTAAAAGCCATGCAGCAGTATCCCTTTATTTCTTTTTCAGGTTCAAAAGTACTAAAGCTGAGTACAGAAGAAAAGGCCAATCTAAAATATTATTTGGAAAATGGGGGCTTCATTTTTTGTGAAAATACCTGCTCGAAACCCGCTTTTAGTGAATCAGTCGAAGAACTCATTTTAGAACTCTTTCCTCAAGAGAAACTGACAAATGTCCCACTTGATCACGTACTCTACAAAGAGCCATATTCCCAAGACCTAACTTTGTTGGGGAAGGCAAAGGGACAGAGTCAGTTCCTCAAGGGTTTGCGACTCTCGCAACGCTACGTTTTGGTGCTTTCTCCCTATGATTTAAGTAGTTCAATTGGCGGCGGTGCTCACGACTTTGGTGGACTTGATACTGAATCTGCCATTCGCTTATTTACTAATATTATTTCTTATGCTTTAAGCTACTGACTTGTTCAAATCACTCATGAGAGTAAAATAGGCGCATAATAAACCACGGTAGAAAATGCTAACTGAAGAAGAAAAATTACGCTATAGTCGTCATCTACTCTTAGATGGCTTTGGAGAAGAAGCTCAAAACAAACTCAAAGAGAGTTCTGTGCTCTTAATTGGAGCAGGGGGCTTGGGTTGCCCTGTGGGGCTTTATTTGGCCGCCGCAGGAGTGGGGCAGATCACCATAGTTGATTTTGATTTAGTCGAAAATTCGAACTTGCAGCGACAAGTCGCTTTTGAAAGTGATGATTTAGGTTTACCGAAAGCAGAGCTTTTAGCAGCGAAAATGCGACAGTTAAATCCTTTCATAAAAGTGACCAGTATTTGTGAGCGCTTTGATCAAAAGAATGCCGCAGAACTTTTAGCTAAACACGATGTTTTAGTCGATGGTTCTGATAATTTTTCTACTAGATACCTCTGTAATGATGCGAGTTACCTCTATAAAAAACCACTGATTTTTGCGGCAGTTTCTCGTTATAGTGGGCAATTATCGGTGTTTAATCAAAATGAAGAAGCTCCATGTTATCGCTGTTTATTTCCCCAAGAGCCTGAGGCAGGTATTACTGCGAATTGTTCTGAAGCTGGAGTACTAGGTGCTTTGGTGGGCGTTTTAGGCACACTTCAGGCAGTTGAATGCTTGAAAGTCCTGGCAGATGTGGGAGAAAGTGCTTCCGGAAAATTTGTTACTTATGATATGCTGAATAGCCAGTTCAGTAGCTATAAATTAGCGAAGTCCGCAAATTGTCAATTATGCAGTGATAAAGCAAGTATAAAATCACTCATGACCCATGAAGAACATTGTGATTTAGAAGATAAAAGGTCCTTAGATTTAGATGAGTTTAAAAAGATTTATGAGCAAGAAAATGTTGAGCTTTTAGATATTCGTGAAAATGCTGAAAAGTCTTTATTTCCGATTCCCTACGAAAGCCAGCATATCCCTTTGAGTGAACTGAAAAACCGCATTGCTGAACTCGATGAAAACAAGCTTTATTGTAGCCTATGTCAATATGGCGAGCGTTCTCGCAAAGCGCATTTAGTTTTAAAAAAGAATAAAATAAAGTCCTATTACCTTAATGAGGGAATGGATAAATTACTTTAAATAAAAAGATGACTTACTACCAAGATATTTTTGTCCATCGTCCTTACTTGGAAGATATGAAGCTCAAGGATTTTCCTGAGTCACCAGCTTATATCATTGATGAGCTAGCGCTTGAGCGTAATTTAAAAATCCTCAAAGAAATTAAAGATCAAACGAATTGCAAAATTTTGTTAGCTCTCAAGGGCTTTGCCAATTATAAAACTTTTCCATTAATCAAACAATACTTGGACGGTTGTTGTGCATCTTCTTTATGGGAAGCACAATTAGCTCGTGAAGAATTTGGTCTCGAAGTGCATACTTATTCACCTGCATATAGCGCTGATGAAATCCAAGAAATCAGTCACATCTCTAATCATATTATTTTCAATTCTGTTCAACAAATTGAACGATACAAAGATTCAGTTGGCAATAAAGAGATAGGTCTGCGCATTAATCCAGAACATTCAGAAACGGAAGTCGAACTTTATAACCCTTGTTCTCAATCTTCGCGTTTGGGGGCAAAATTATCTGACTTAGGTGATTTAGATTGTTCAGCTATCTCGGGTTTCCATATGCATACTCTTTGTCAAAAAGGAGCCGATGCTTTGGCGAGAACTCTGGAAGTATTTGAAGATAAATTCAAATCATATCTTCCACAGCTCAAATGGCTTAACTTAGGTGGTGGGCATCATATTACTCAAGAAGGATATGATACTGACTTGCTGATTAAACTAATAAATGATTTTAAAAACAAGTATGACCTACAAGTTTATTTAGAGCCAGGAGAAGCCGTGGCAATTAACACGGGTTCTTTACTCTGTACGGTTTTAGAGACTTTTGAATCCGCAGGAACAAATCACGCTATTTTGGATATATCGGCAACTTGCCACATGCCAGATGTACTCGAAATGCCTTATCGTCCAGATATCAGAGATGCAGATGAAGCAGGGATTAAAGCTTTTACGTATTTATTGGGTGGAACTTCCTGTTTAGCAGGAGATTGCATTGGCAAATATTCCTTTGATGAGCGTCTAGAAGTTGGTCAGCGTTTATTGTTAGATGATATGAGCCATTACACCATGGTGAAAACACATTTTTTTAATGGCGTTAGGCATCCCGCTATTTATTTAAGAGATAAACAGCGAGACAATGTCCTTTTACGTGATTTTTCGTACTTAGATTATAAAAATAAATTATAAACTATCTAAGTAGTTTTGGCACAAGGCTTCGCACTTTCTATGGACATCGATAAGTGCTATGTCCTGCTGTAGAGCAATGGCTTTCATATCTTCAAATTCAGCACTCGCTTTGATAACTTTTCCCTTGTGTATACCAAGCTTGATATTTAGCTCTCCCCAAGGGCTTTCAATAGTTTCTATTCGACGTTCGAGAATGAGGCGTTTTTCTTCGCGAATCCTCAAGCCAAAGCTAGTCGTTTCTCGTAAAATTATATCGGCAAATTTATTCGTATCACTGACTTGGCAAATAACTTGTATCTGGCTCGCAGCACGAGACTTCTTCATTTGAATTGGAACTAAGCAAGCATCTAAGGCGCCTTCTTGCATGATTTTATCAAAGACCTGTGCCAGAATTTCAGGACTCATATCATCGATATTTGAAGTGAGAACAGTGACCAAATCACTGGCTTGCTTGTTGTCATTTTCCAAAAGCATGACTTTGAGTACGTTTGCGTGACTCGCAAAGGTTTTTTTGCCTGCCCCATAGGAGACTTTATTAATTGAACCCTTGAAAACGCCACTAAAATCAGAACAAAAAGTCTTTATTAGTGCTGCGCCAGTAGGGGTTGTGAGTTCAAACTTTGCAGGGCCCGCAAAAATGGGAAAGCCTTCTAGGAGAAGTGAAGTTGCCGGAGCGGGGATGGGTAAAATACCATGAGCCATTTTCATCGTGCCACTGCCAACTGCAATGGGTGTGGAACTACAGTTATCGACATGCAGTTCATAAAAAGCTGCACATGCAGTGCAGATGTCGGCAATCGCATCTATTGCACCCACTTCGTGGAAATGAACACTATCAAAAGTTTTGCCATGTATACGAGCTTCAGCATTCGCTAAATGAGTGAAAGCTTCAATAGCGAGCTTCTTGGCACCCTCAGGCATGGGAGATGATTCGATAAGAGCAATGATTTTTTTGGGAGTTCGCGAATCGTCGTGTGAGTGATCGTGTGAGTGATCGTGTGAGTGATCGTGTGAGTGATCGTGTGAGTGATCGTGTGAGTGATCGTGTGAGTGATCGTGTGAGTGATCGTGTGAGTGATCGTGTGAGTGATCGTGTGAGTGCAGATCGACATGCTGATTGTCCACAAACTCATTTTTATGGGGGTCTAAAACTTTAAATGAAAATGAACTTATACCATTTTTCATCGTGGCTTCTAAGCTGGTTTGATAGCCATTTAAGTCGGGGAGATAAGAAAAAATTTCTTCTTGTTTTTGCGGACTTAGTAGACCTAATAAAGCTGCGGAAAACATGTCGCCAGCTACACCAGAAAAGGGGTCGATAAATAAAGTTTTCATTGAGTTTCCATAAATTTAATTTTCTACAATTTAGCACTCTACAGGCACAAAACAAAAAACCCCAATAGATAGTCTATTGGGGCAGTAGATAAGTACGAGTTTTACGTTGAAGAGGATAAAGAGCTCTTAAGCAGCAGGGCGGTTAATGAGCCCTTGTAACTCGTGTGGTGCAAGCTTACAACGTAGGCGTCTAAGGGCCTCTTGTTGTAATTGGCGAACACGCTCTGACGTGAGTCCGACTAATTCGCTTGTTTCAGCTAGAGTTTTTGCCTCTCCATCTTCAAGACCGAAGCGTGCAGATAAAATGCTGTATTCACGCTCACTAAGTTCTTGTCGTACAATTTCCATCAAGGTTTTGTAACCATCGTGAAATTCCATTACTTCACCAGGGTTGGGCGAATGAGAATCAGGTAAGAGTTCGCCTTTTTCAGTCGCTTTACCATCTTGATTAATTTGTTCATTAATGGAGAATGAAGAAGTATCGACGTGAAGACTAGTAGATCTGACAAGCTTTGGGCTTATTCCCACTTCTTTAGCAACTTGGTGATCATCAGTTTTACCCGTATTCTGTTTGATTTTAAGGCGAGCATTTTTGATTTTTTGCATGCGAAGCAAAGATTGAACTGGAACTCTGACAATTCTTTTGTCGTCGCGAATAGCTCTGCGAATATTTTGTTTGATCCACCAAGCGGCATAGGAAGCGAATTTTGCGCCATGTCCGGGTCTGAAACGTTGAGCGGCTTTGACTAAACCATGATTGCCTTCTGCGATGAGTTCTGCAAGTGCAACACCGCGATTCATGAATTGTTTAGCAATCGTAACAACCAATCTCAAATTAGCGAGGGTTAGTTCTTGAATGGCAGATTCATCACCATTAGCAATTTTGTTTGCGAGCACAATTTCTTGATCACTATCAATGAGATCGTAATCACTCAGGTTTTTTAGGTAGTTATCCAATGCGTTGGCAACCATTTTGTTTCTCCGTTAGTTTTAATGTTCTATAGACAATTCAGAGAAAAAAGAAAATCCTTACAAGCTTTTACAAAAAAAATTAAATTTTTTATTATTTGAGCTCAAAAAAAAGTATTTTATTACTATTCAAGTATGTTTTTGGAGAAAAAAAGTTGCTGTGTCAACGGCACTGAGCATAATTCAGATTATGGTTTTAACCATAGATCATTAGTTTAGTTGTTTCATTCCGTTCTGCAGGAACGGCGAATAGACTAAAGTCCATCGTCAAGGGCGTGGAGTAGTTCTAAAAAGCTATCTTCTCTTTAGTGAAGGTATGAGGTAGCTACCTTATAAGAGCCCAGTCTATAGAAGATTTCTCTGATCTACTTTTTTGCGCTAGAAAAAACTTCCCAGTCAGCTTTGTCTTCAAAGTAGGCGTGCAGGGTATTCATTACCGATAAAAGGCGTCGACCCCAATGATATTCAAAAGTTAGCCTCCAGTGCCAAAGGCCATCATTCTTCAAACCAGATCTATAAAGTTCGAGCCCTTCCGCCACATCTTGATAGATGTCGGCCAATTCCTCTTGTATATCTGTTCGAATGAGTTCGTCATCACTTTGCAGTGGATTAATGACATCAACATATGAGGTGACTGGGAGCGAGTCAAAACGATCATAAACATTACGCCATTGATCAATGGGAATGCGCTTCTCAGAATGGAAATCTTCTTCATCAGGTAAATCGAGTCCAGCTAAGCCCAAAAGTGCAGCATAGAGTAGTGACATGTTCTGCAAGCCAATACGTGCTTCATTTTCAGTATCAGTAGGTTCGTTTTCAGCCCAATCACAAAAGTTTTGTGCTGCGGTCACTAAATTATCAAAGATTTCATTCGTAGACATGATTTACATCCCATTTGTTTGATACTTCAAACTAACTGAGAGTTTGACGCTTTCCAGTCATTAACTTATTTTTATCTTACTTAATAGATAGGGATATTTTATGCACAAATGGGAACAGAAAAGTTCGGACCTGGTTTTTGAAGCCGGTTTTATGAAATTACAGAAAAATAAATGTATTAATCCAAGGAATGGACACGAAGGGGATTATTACGTGTTTCACTTTCCCGATTGGGTTACAATTGTTCCCTTCACGAAAGAAGGCAATATTGTCATGATCCGCCAGTACCGTCACGGTAGTCAAGAATACGAACTGGAATTGCCAGGTGGTGCGATTGAAAAAGGAGAGGAAGTTTTAATCGCAGGTCTAAGAGAGCTGCAAGAAGAGACGGGAGGAACCTGTTCGGAATATAGCTTGGCAGGAAAAGTTCGCCCGAATTCTTCCATGCAAGATAATTGGTGTTACACAATGATTGCCAAAGATGTTTCCCTCGGCGCCGAGCGCAACTTAGACCCCGGTGAAGATATAGAAGTCTTAGAAATGACTCCCGAAGCCGTTCGCCAAGCCATTTTTTCAGGAGAAATCACTAATACCATGATGATCTCCTCACTCTATTTCGCCGGAGTGTAAGACTTCCCCCCCCCCAAGATTTACAAAAGCCTTACAATTTTCATCATGATATGATGAAAGCTTGTTATATAATCATATCACATCAAACAAGGTATTAAGTTTTGATTTCGGGACTAATGATCTAGGGGAATAAAGGATAGTTGATCTTGAGGTGCCAAGCTGTAAGCTTTTTGTAAATAATAAAAAAGGGAGCCCTTTGAGCTCCCTTTTTCTATGACTTAATGAGTCTAGTTCGACTTAATTATCAGTTTTAATAGAGTGAGCCTTCAACCACTCATTAAATTGTTCCTGAGTTCGAATGTTAGGGACGCGTTCGACATGGCCATCACCAAACAAAACAAGAATTGAGCCATCTTTTTGCATACCTGGGCGTGTTGCGATCATCGCAATATCAGGATCTTCAAAGTCATTGATATGCAGGCCAGGTTTAAAGAGGATACGGTAATCAGTTTCGTCTGCAATGACTTGTTCAAGAGTCGGGTTGGGGTGATCTTTAGAAGCAAACAAGGACATTTCGAATTCTAATTTATTTAAGTCGTCAGGGATGACGCTTTCCGAACCATCAGAAAAATACATTAAGATAAAAATACCCATTTGTTTAAGGTTGTTAATGTCTCTCTTTTGTACGGCTTTGGCTCGGGCTTTACCTAGTGCAGGAAGAACCATGGCAGCTACGACGCCTACATAGGCAGCCTGTAACTGTGTAGGAGATACGGCAAAGGCTGATTGACCATTTAAGGAAACCGCTCCAGGTTTAATCGTACTCGCAAACCAAAAATTACTCAATTGTTTCTCTTGCATTTTACTGACAATCATAGAAATGGATTTTTGGGCATCTTGATCGGGAATATTTGGGATGAGTTTTTCTGCCCAGTTGAGTGTTGACTGAGTGTTGAGAAAGCCGAAGGAGTTTCCAGAGTAACTTGATTCAGTAAGCTTAGTAGAACTCATGTCAGCAGCTTTTTGATTAAAGTCAGTTTTGGGAATGAGCCAGTCACTATCTGAGCTCAACATGATCCATTGATCATTGATGGCAAGAGTAGGACTTTTGTCGATAGGGAGCTTGTCTGCAGAAGCATAAGTTGTCCAACCATTTTTCTCTGCACTGGTGATTTTTTTAGCCTCAAGACCCTTTTTCAGAACCATCTTATTGAGGAGTTCTGCAAGATAGCCACTCTTGTTACCAATAAGTAGTTTGATTTTGAGTGAAGGAGCTTCTAAGCCAGGAAGAGCAATTTGCTTTCCTTCTTCAAAAGAAATGGCTAGAGCCATCTCTGTATCGAGGGCCAGTTTAAGTTTTTCAAAATCAATTTCCATCATATTCAACATAGCGGGGACTGATTGAACTTGTTGAGTGAACTCAGCTGCCTCAGGAATGGATTGAGACGTTTTAAGAATAAAGTCATAGAGCACGCCTGGATTAAAGCGGCCGGCAACCACTAAATCAGAATCAGAATCTATATACTTAAGTGATTCGAGTGTGGCATTTGCACCACCTGCTAATTGTGCCGCTGGCTTAGTTTCGTAACCATCTTTAGTCATCATATAAAACTTGACTGCGTAACCATTGTCTTGCTTCTTGTTACTTAAGGCATAGGCTTTACTATCAAACATTCCATAATCATCAAGTCCTTGATAGATTTTGTTGACAATAGCTTGTTTCGATGGATCTTGTTTAAAGTCATCCGTCGATAGAATGAAGTCGCGAATTCCTTCGTACATAGCATTATCTTGCTCTTCATACATGAGGAATGATCCGCCTGTATCGACATTTTGCATAGCTAAATTGAATTGGCTATTATCTGTTTGGATACTTTTTTCTGTTTCTTTGACAGTGTTATCTGCCTTGTTTACTTGTTCATTGTCTTTGCATGAACTGAGTAAGATGGAAGCAGCGAGTGTGCCTCCTAATAAAAGTTTCTTCAAATTAAATCCCTCCGAATTTCGTGCCAGATTTTGGCATCATTTAACAATGGCTTGCTGTCAAGTTTGGTAGCCCTCCAACAACCGTACTTAAAATTAACAAGTTATAGAATTTATACAATTGGATTAATTGAGTACTCAAGAGTTTTTACCACTCTTTCACAGTGTGAATAGTCATAAGGAAAAAATGAGAGCTTATCGGAGATAGGTCATTTTAAGATTTTTGTAGAATTGATTTTTTCGTTTTTTTTTTATGAAGTCGGTACGGATTTAAAATTTCACATCTTCCCTCTCAAAAGTTGGAGGAACCTTAAATTAAAAGGAGAAAAAATTATCCCCAAAAACCCCAAAAACCCCGAAGAGCTGATGGAGAGCGAGTAGATAAGTTTAATGAAATACTTGAATCTGATTACTGATAAGTGAATAAAAAAGGCCGATCATAGTGATCGGCCTTTTGAATCAGTTTAGAGTCTGATTAAACTGTTAAACCATCCTCGAGGAGGTGGAAGTTGAGGTATTGATAAATTGCATCATCTTTACCTTCAAGCTTTGGTGTCACAATGTCTTGGTATTCCTTTGGAGTAGGAATGTGGCCCAAGAGTGAAACTGCGGCTGCGAGTTCCGCAGAACCGAGGTAAACTTGTGCGCCATCACCGAGGCGGTTGTTGAAGTTACGTGTAGAAGTTGAGAATACGTGAGCATTGTCTTGTACACGAGCCTGGTTACCCATACAGAGTGAACAACCTGGCATTTCGATACGAGCACCAGCAGCTGAGAATTTTGAATAGTAGCCTTCTTTAGTGAGTTGCTCTGCATCCATTTTTGTTGGAGGGCAAACCCATAGGCGGGGCTCAACTTGACCTTCGCCTTCAAGTACAGTGGCAGCGGCACGGAAGTGACCGATGTTAGTCATACAAGAACCGATAAAGACTTCGTCGATTTTGTTACCAGCAACGTCAGAGATCTTTTTAACGTCATCTGGATCGTTAGGGCATGCTACGATAGGCTCAGTCATTGCATTGAGGTCGATTTCGATTACAGCAGCGTACTCAGCGTTAGCATCAGCTTCCATGAGCTCGCCATTAGCAATCCAATCTTTCACATCAGCAATACGCTTGCGAAGTGTATCAGGATCTTTATAACCACCCTCAATCATAGCTTCCATGAGCGTAATGTTTGAGTTGAGGTATTCTTCTATTGGCTCACGGTTGAGTTTGATTGTTGCGGCAGCGGCAGAACGCTCTGCAGCAGCATCAGTTAATTCAAATGCTTGTTCAACTTTAAGATCTGGAAGACCTTCGATTTCGAGAACACGGCCAGAGAAAATATTAACTTTACCTTGCTTTGCAACAGTGAGGTGACCCTCTTGGATAGCTTGGTAAGGAATCATGTTAACCACATCGCGAAGAGTAACACCAGGCTGAAGTTCTCCTTTGAAACGTACGAGTACTGATTCAGGCATATCGAGTGGCATAACGCCAAGTGCTGCAGCAAAAGCTACGAGACCAGAACCTGCAGGGAAAGAAATGCCGAGAGGGAAACGCGTGTGAGAATCACCACCAGTACCGACTGTGTCAGGTACGAGAAGGCGGTTGAGCCATGAGTGAATAACGCCATCACCAGGAGCAAGAGAAACGCCGCCGCGGTTGGAGATGTAGTCAGGGAGTGTTGCGTGAGTATTTACGTCAGTAGGCTTAGGGTAAGCCGCAGTGTGACAGAAAGACTGCATAACGAGGTCAGCGTTGAACTTTAAACAAGCGAGTTCAGTCATTTCTGACGCAGTCATTGGACCCGTAGTATCTTGTGAACCAACAGTCGTCATTTTTGGAAGACAAGCTGTACCAGGAAGGATACCTTCTACGCCACAAGCTTTACCGACCATTTTCTGTGCGAGTGAATAACCTTGACCCGCTGCTGGAGCTGGATTGTCAGGGTTGACAAAAAGACCGCTTTCTTCAATTGAACTAAGTCCGAGTACGCCACGAGCTTTCTCTGTGAGCTGTTTACCAATAATAAGTGGTACACGTCCACCTGCACGGAATTCGTCGAGGATAGTGTTAGGCTTAACTTCGAAAGAAGTGATTACAGAACCATCTTCTGCAAGGATTTTACCTTCGAGAGGTTTAACTGTGATCACTTGACCAGTAGAAAGTGCACTTACATCAGTTTGGATGGGGAGTGCACCAGAGTCTTCTGCAGTGTTGAAGAAAATTGGAGCAATGATGCCACCTATAATTACACCACCACGACGCTTATTTGGAATGAAGGGGATGTCGTCGCCAATGTGCCAGAGAAGTGAGTTACAAGCTGACTTACGTGAAGAACCTGTACCTACAACATCACCAACGAAAGAAACAGGAAGACCTTTTTCTTCGAGTTTTGCGATTTCCGCAGGACCTTCTGGGAAGAGGCTACCGCCCATGCAAGTTGAGTGAAGTGGAATATCCGCACGAGTGAAGGCGAATTTAGCAGGAGAGAAATCATCTGTATTGATTTCGCCATCTACTTTATAAATAACTGTTTTGATTTCTGCAGGAATGTCTTCAGCATTAGTGAACCATTCAGCATTTGCCCATGAAGTTACGACTTCCTTAGCTGTAGCGTTACCGCCTTCAGCGAGTACGTTCACATCTTCGAAGCAGTTAACTGCGAGAACCATGTTTTTGAGAGATTCAGCAGCAAGAGGTGCAAGCTCTGCATCTTCGCTAGCGACAACGTCGATAAGACCTTGGAGGTTATAACCACCAACCATTGTACCAAGAAGTTTTACAGCATCAGCTTTTGAGATAACTTCACATGTGTTAGCACCTTTGACAACACCAACGAGGAAATCAGCTTTTACGTGAGCTGCAGGGTCCACACCAGGGTTAATGCGATTAGTAAGGAGGTCAAGAAGTTCTTCACCTTTACCACTAGGGATATTTTGGAGGAGGCTTACTAGCTCTTCAGCTTGTGATTTACTTAGTGCGAGGGGAGGGATGCCTTGAGCTTCACGCTCAGCAACATGCTTGTAGTAGTCTTCGAAAAAAGTCGACATGAGGATCTCAAAATTTACAGTTAACAAATAAACATTTATGACGTAATAAGTACGTAAAAATAACCCGATAATAATAAATTCATTTTAGAGAAAAACAATCGTCAAAATCAAAAGCTTGAGAAATAATCGAAAATAGTTGGTTGAGTTAAGTTTTTTACGTTTTTGGAATTTTAACTCGAGATAAAAACTCAGTCAAATCAGTACTTTATTCAAAAACAAACTGATTGAGTGCTAAGAGAGTATTTTGGTGATTGAGTTCAAGGCTATCGTAGAGATCAAGAGCAGAATCAAAATTCCCTTTTCTTGTGCGCGCTTCCATTGTTTTGGCAATTTCTCTAATCGTATTAAAACCTAAACTAGCCGCACCACCCGCATACTTATGCGTGTAACGCATAAAGTTTTCTTGGTCGCGGTCTTTTTTTGCTGTTTTGATATTGCGAAGCATTTCTTGTACTTCTATTAAATATATTTCTATCAATTTATGGAAGCCTTCGGAACCGAGTGTTTGGTGGATGTCTAGTAACATTTTAGAGTCAATTAATTCTAGAGGGGTATTGGTGGGGTCTTTGTCGATGCTTAATTGGGAGGGAGAATTGAGGAGTTTGCTGACCGTTTTTAAGAGGAGTTCTTTAGAGTAAGGTTTAGGTAAATAGGCGTTCATCCCTAATTCGAGGTAGCGTTCACGGTCGCCTTCCATAGCATTTGCGGTGACCGCAATAATGGGAATGTTTTTATAATCTTCATCAGATTTTCGTATAAGTTCAGTTGTTTGAATGCCATCGAGTCCGGGCATTTGAATATCCATAAGGATTAGATCAAACTTATCTGACTCGAGGAATTCAATCACTTCAAAACCATTATCCGCAGTTTTTATATAGTGTGTTTCATCTGAGTTTAAGTATGAATACATGACACGTTGATTAACATGGTTGTCTTCGGCAATGAGTACGCGAAGAGGTGGTAGAGCGGGAGCACGAGTTTTAGTTTTTTCTGAAGGCTTTTTGGTGACGGGCAAAGTAATGGTGAAGCTAAAAGTAGAACCAGCGCCAGGTTGAGAGTTAAGCTCAAGGTTTGAATTCATGCACTGCAAAATCATTTCTGAAATAGGGATGCCAAGTCCCGTACCTTCATTTTGTCGTGAATGTGAGTTATCTACTTGAGTGAATTTTGAGAAAATTAGGTCATTTTCTTCGGAACTAATGCCGATACCGGTGTCGGCCACAGAAATAGTGACTTTGGCTTTTTTATCATTTTTTTCGATGAGGTCGAGTTTTAATTTAATATAGCCTTGGTCGGTGAATTTGACCGCATTTGAGACGAGGTTAGAGATGATTTGGCGCAAACGGTTTTTATCACCCATAAGCACGAGTTTTTCAAGTTCTTCGGGGGCATCAAGGTAGAGCTCTAATTTATCATTATTACAGCTCGTTTTAGCTAAATCGATCACTTGCAGGCAGAGTGAAAAAAGTGAAAAAGGTTCAGGCCGCAAGGTTAACTGCTTACCTTCGAGCTTGGCAAAATCCAGAATGTTGTTGACTAGGTTGAGTAGAGCCTCTGATGAATGAGAAATAATATTAACGAGCTCAGCCTGGCGTTTATTGAGATTGGTTTCTTGCAGGATATTGAGGATGCCAATAATTCCATTGAGAGGAGTGCGAATTTCGTGACTCATGGTGGCGGAAAACTCTGATTTTATACGTAATGCATTTTCTAGGTCGCGATTAACTTCATCTTGCGCTATCAAACATTGAACTCGAGATGAGAGTTCTTCCTTGCATATAGGAGGGTAAAGGAGGTCTGAGCAGTTAAGGCTGTAATAGTCTTGTATTTCTTCAGGATTAAATGCAGGTAACAATATTAAGGTATTTTGAGTATTTAAACTGGCAACTTTCTCAAGAAAAAAACTTTGCTGAGAAGCGGCTTGTGAGTGATCAATAATTACGAGAGATAGATGATGTTCTGCGTCAATATCCTCTAATTGAGTGAAATCTTTACAGAGATAGAGGTTGATAAGACTGTGATCAAGCTGGTGGCTGATTGTTTTAAAGCTTTCTGCAGTACTATTACAGACAGCGACGTGGGCAAGTTTTTTCATGGGAGTCTCTATTGATTAGTAATTCAGTATAAGCTCTTGTAATTGATTAATGAAATCTTTGATATCGTCTTCTGAATTTTGCCAAGCAAAGCTAATGCGTAAAACGCCAAAACCATTTTGATCGTTTAAACCTAGGCTTTTGAGTGCGGGGCTAATTTGTTTACTATCTGCAGAACAAGCACTACCCGTGCCGACGATAATGTTTTTACTTGAGAGGGCTCGCATTAAAATGGCTCCCTGCATATTTTTAAAATTCGCTAAAAGGATATAGGGGGAGGCGCTTTCACATGAAATGATTTCTACAGGACAATTTTGATCCTGCGTTTTGAGTTCTTTGAGTTTATTGCGACAAAGTTGATTCAGGGCTTTAATTTTATTACTTTGCTTAGTTTTTTCTTTTGCGTTAAATTGAGCACTAAAACCCAGTGCCGCCACGGCGGCAGCGTCAAGTGTGCCCGACCGTAAGCCATCTTGTTGTCCCCCACCAAATATCCTGGCTTTTGGAAGGTGTTTTTTGTGGACGATTAAAGCCCCGCTACTATTTGGACCATGAAATTTATGTCCTGCAAAAGATAGTGAGCTTATGCCCCAATCATCGATATCTAAAGGTGTTTTACCAAAACCTTGGACTGCATCTATATGTACGTGAATACCACTTCCGTAGGTGAGTTCACTTAAGCGATCGATATCCAAGAGACCGCCCGTCTCATTGTGAAGAAGGGTGAGGGAAATTAGACGAGTTTTGGAATTAATAGTTTTTTCTAAAATATCTAGATCTGGTGCGCCAGTGTGATCTAAGGGGATGTAATGAATTTTGACAGGTTGCTTCTCTATTTCTTTAAAAACATTTAAAATAGAGGGGTGCTCAGCTTCACAAGTAATTAGTTCATCACCCTCTTTAAATTCACTTCCCAGTAAGGCTAAGTTATTGGCTTCAGTTCCTCCACTAGTGAAAATGACGGTGTAATCATTCTTGTCGGCTTTTGATGCTTGGAGTATTTGTCCTCTGGCTTTGTCGGCTAGACGTAGGCATTCTCTAGAAAGTGCGTGTCCTGCATGAGGGTTGGCATAATAGCGTTCGATAGCATCGAAATAAAACTTTTTGATTTCGGACAAAAGGGGAGTTGATGCCGCGTTATCAAGATAAATCATTTTGGAGTTTCCAGCTGCTAAAAAGGTTGAGTAAAGCTTGGCGAGTATAGTTTTTTCTAATGAGCTGACCTTTGCTAATTACACTAATTGCGCCACCAAGAGAACCTATGTTAGGATTTGTACATAAGCCTGCTTTGACTAATGCTTCTGATAGTTCAAGGTGCTCATTTTCTATTATTGCCTGCACGTCGGAGGGTAATTGAAAAGATGAAGAACTAGCGAATAAGCTATTTTGACCATCCCATAGGCATACACAGCAAATGTTGAGAAGTTTTTTATCAATATGATAACAGCCATCTTCAATTCCAATGGAAAAATCGCTATCGTTTTGATAGGCTGCTTTAGCTCTATTGATTGCACCAGAAAAGCTCTCTTCTAAACTGCGAGGCTGTTTTTTAACTCCAGATTCGACATCAATAGAAATGACAGAAGCATCTATTCCTTGATTAGTGAGTTCTTCACTAAGTGCTTGGACTTTAGCTTGATTGCGAGTGCCGATGTGGACTCGCAAAGTCATTAGCGCTTTTTCTTGATGCTGATTTTTTTACGAGCACCAGGTGCGCGCATTTTTTTTGGCTGCGGTCGGTGCTGGTGCGGCACTTGCTGCTGGTGCGGCTTCTTCCACGGGTGGAGTGGAAGCATTGCCCGCTTTAGAGGCACTTCCAGCACGACGAGCATTGAGTTTGGATTTACCTGCTTTAAGTGATCGAGTAGGGCGCTTTGGTTTCTTCATGTTAGAAGAAGTTCCAGTATCGATACCAGATTGAGTTGCCTTTGTCTGAGAAGCAATAGGCTGAGGAGCTGGGACATCAGCAGGCATGGGGGCTGCGGCTAGAACATTGCCATTGCGAACTAAATAAACCATGTTAGAAACTTTTTCGTAGCCTTGGGCATCCGAAGCATGGTAACAATCATTGAGGTAAATGAGGAGGGCTTCAGGCACAGCGGCAGCAATAATCGTATTGCGATTAGGAACGGCGAAGCCGACTGATTTAGTGCCGAAATGCTGTTGGATTTCTACGAGGAGCTTTTTGCGAAGAATACTACTAGCCGTTAGGTCGTCACCTTCTCTTTTGAGTAGCGTGTGAGTAGCACCTTGGTACTTGACCTCGACCGGTTCCCATTCAGGTTCTTCGTGTTTATCTAAAGCTTGCATAGCTAGGCCTTCGACAAAATCAAGCGACCAGTTATTCTCGAGTGCTTCTCTTCGACCGATGAAGTGAGTTTCCCCATTTTGCTTAAAGCCATAAGAGACAAGGGCTCTATTATCATTGCTGTTGGCAATGAGATCGCGGTGAAGAATTTGGTCAATATTATGAATCGTCAAATTACTAAGGATGGGGACTGGTACAACTTCGGTCATTTTTAGCTCCTAAATTATTATGTGTATAAGTTAAGACGAGCTAGCTGATTATCAATTTTGTGATTTAGCTAAAAAATAAAAAATGTCAATAAAAATGAGGAAACTTAAGGGAAAAAGTAGAAACTTAAAAAGTCTTTGCCCTAATTTTTAGCCTAAGCCAATTTAAATTATTTATTTTTGAATTCAGAGGTCATATATTGAATTTAAATTATGGATTTTATATCAGTGAACGAATATGATGTTATTGTAGTTGGGGGAGGGATAAATGGCGCCACGAGTGTTGCGAATTTATCCTATCAAAACCTGAAAGTTGCTCTCATAGAACAAAATGACTACGCTTCGATGACAAGCCAGGCTTCCTCAAATATGATTTGGGGAGGAATAAAATATCTCCAATCAGCAGAATTCACTTTGGTGCGAGCACTTTGCGAATCTCGCAATCGCCTGCTGAAATCTTACCCCGACAGAGTGCGTGAAATCGCTTACTTTACCAGTTTTTACAAAGGTAACCCTTACTCATCCAAGCTCATTTATGCAGGAGCCTGGTTTTATTGGTTGATGGGGGGATGTCAAACTTTTAAACCTCGCTATGTCAAAGCCAAGCAAGTCCGACATGAAGCGCCTTTATTGAAGCAAGAGGGGTTGAATGGTGCGGTATCTTATGCCGATGCTTATTTACCAGATAATGATGCTCGATTTGTCTATCAATTCATTCGTGATTCTCAAAAAAGAGGAGCGGAGTGTTATAACTACACAAGAGTAGAAAAAACCCTTTACAAAAATGGTTTTTGGGAAGTGGATTTATTAGATTTGCGAACTCAGCAAAAACGTCAAATCCGAGCGCGAGCTCTGGTGAATGCCTGTGGGCCGCAATTGAAATCCTTGAGCGAAGATGTTCCCGTAAGTAATCAAGTCGCCTTTTCCAAAGGGGTGCATTTAATTGTGCCGAAAATAGGCCCATCCGACCGCGTTTTAACCTTTTTTTCTAAAGATGGACGTTTGTTCTTCGTCTTGCCGATGGGAAACCGTAGTTGTATAGGGACCACCGATACCCGTGTCGCCAGTCACGAATGTGAAGTGAGTCAGGGCGATCGTCAGTTTATTTTGGATAATATTAACTCTTATTTAAATGAATATAAAGACCTCAGTCTTAAAGATATAATTGCCGAACGTTGTGGTGTACGCACCTTGATAGTCGAAGGAGATGATCAGGGGGAAGATTGGATAAAGCTGACTCGCAAGCATAAAATAGAGTTAGACAAAGATAGAAAGTCATTGACGATTGTCGGAGGGAAAATTACTGATTGCCTCAATGTCGGAGAAGAAGTGGGGGAGGCCATTTGTGACTTGTTAAAAACTCAGTATCGCAAGGGTGTTTGGTATGGCGAAAGTACTGATAAAGATGATTTTCTCGAGGCTGCTAAGAAACTGAATTTACCAAGCTACTTTGATGGGCTAAGTTTACTTGCAGATCATTTGTGGAGACGTTACGGGAAAGAGGCTCTGAAGATTTTAGATCTTCTAAAAGACGATCCCAATTTAATGAATGAAGTTCATCCAGGAAGTGGATATATTAAAGCTGAATTTGTCTACATGGGAAAAGAAGAACAGGTGCATGAACTGGAAGACGTTTTACGTCGCCGTACGACTTTGGCCATGGAGTATAAATTAGATGAAATGGATCTAGATATGATGCGTGAACTGCTGGGGCTCGAGAAGCTTCAGTAGTGAGGCGGCCTTTGATTCATGTCGATGGGCTCTTGTTCTATCGTTTCCTGCATGTTTTTAAGTTCCCTTTGTAGTGCTTGTAAATCCATGTGTTGACGGGTAATAACTTCATTCAGAGTTTCAATCATATCATCTTGCATGCTAACTAGACTTTCGAGGCGTATGAGGCGCTTTTCAAAATCTGAGCTCATTTTTTAATTCCTTTAAACCTTTTCGTATGAAGCCTGGACAATTAGTGGAGATGGAGTGACAGCCAAGTTGTTCGAGTTCATGGTAACGTTCAGCTGAGTCAACTGTCCAGCAATTGATTTCTAGGTCTTTAAATTCGTTTATAAATTCTTTGTTTATGTGAGTTGCGTTTGAACTGATGCCATTAAATTTATGTTTTTCAATGACTGCGCGAGTTTCTTTTAAATCCGGAGAGATCCGTCCTTTACTTAAACGAAAGTGACGGATCCATAAAATCTTGATTTCTGGGCAGAGTTTTCTGAGGCGAATGAGTGTTGGAAGTCGAAAAGAAATGACTGTGACCTGGTCTAGAAGAATTTGCGAGCTTCGAAAAGTTTCGATAAGCTCTTGCTCAACTTGACGACCACACTTTAATTCAATAAAGATTTGCTTGCCTTGCGGCAGTATATCAAGAGTCTCGTGGAGTTCGGGGATGTAGTAGGGGCTGAATTGGCGTATTTCATCTAGAGCAAGAGATTTCGTGGCTAGATCTTTCCCGAGTAATCGTTTGGTGTTGAGGTCATGAAAGGCAATGATTTTGCGATCGCGAGTGAGTAGGAAATCTCCTTCAATGCCATCTGCACCTTGTTCGAAAGCTAAGTTAAAGGCCTCTAGGGTGTTTTCTTTAGCATCTGCACTCGCGCCACGATGAGCAATAAGACTCGTAGTCTGCCCCATTTTTAGTTATTAATGCGAAATTTACAGTCCGGTAAAAATTTCTTAAGTATAGAGATTTCTTCATCAGGAATCTTGAGACTATAACTTATGTGACGCAAAGATTTGCTCTTATGTAAAGGAGATAAATCTTGAATATTAGTTTTGCTGAGGTTTAAACTTTTTAAATTAGGACAGAAAGCCAGTGCTGAAAGATCCTTTATGGCCGTATCAGAGATATCTAAGGACTGCAATTGTTTACAAGATTTAAGCGGACTTAAATCAGTAACTTTAGTACCAGATATATCGAGATCTTCTAAGTGGATCTTATTTTGTAAAACAGTAATACTCGTAATTAAGCTATCTGTGAGATCGATATTTTTGATTTTTTGACAGTTTTTTAAAGCTTCAATATCTTGCAGTTTACGACACCACTTGAGTTTAAGTTTTACTAATTGTGTAGCGTTTTTCAGGAAGTTCACATGAGTGATGAGCTTATTATTGCTAGAACTGAATTCTTCTAAGGCCGTTAAATTGGCAAAGACCTGCATATTCTCGTTGCTAGCTTGAGTATTCATGTAGGTGTTGAGTTTTTTGATTGTGACAAGATTCTTGAGGGGGGCATAATCCTTGAAAGTATGTTTGAAACCGTATAGGTCTAATTCCTCTAAGTTAGTCAAGTTTTCAAGAAAACTTATATCATTGACTTCACTCATGTAGAGGCTGAGCTTCCTGAGCTTCGTAAGGTTTTTTAGACTGGCAGTGTTGTTAATACGGGTGGCATAAAAATTTAAAACTTCGATTTCAGTTAGATTTTCAAAAGGACTTAGGTCAATGGATGTTTCTTCTGACTGTGTCCAACTAATCGCTTCGAATTGACGTAAGTTCTTTAGCTTTGCGAGGGGGGCAAAAGAGTTGAGGTTCTTGTTGCCATACTCAGTACTTAAATCAGAAATCCATTTTATGTCTGAGCAGATTTTTGCAAAAGTCTTTTGGTCAATTGCTTGTCCAATACGAAGTGAGTAATTTTTACTCTCTTCAATATCTTTTAATTTCGATCTAGTTTCAGAACTATATTCTTTAATATTAGCTGAGTATTTAGAAATTTGACTTTGTTCTGCAAATAGGCTACTCAAGCTAAGTAAGCCACTGATTAAGAATTTTTTAAACATGCTTTTTCCCTCAAATTATTTTTCACATACAATAGCGCAAGCAGGGCAATTGTTTCAACTTAGCTGAGAGAAAATATAAGTTTTATGAAAAATTAATATAGTAGCTGGTTTTAACTGAGCGGCTTAGCACAACATCGAATTTTGCATTTTTTTCTATGTTTAAAGTTTAAAATATGTGCAAATAAAATAAAAGCGACACCCCATGGTACGGCTTTGAAATCAGTTTCAGTATTGGTGAAATCTATATCGAGAGAGTGTAGTTCCAAATCTGTCTCGGATGAGTGAATGATTGAGTCACAATCCGTACAGTCTGTAGTAGGTGTTTTTACTTCTAATTCATGAGGGCAACAGGCGTCATCAATAAAAGTGCCGTAACTCGTTAAACTCAGACCTAGAACTCCCAAAAAAAGTACTAGCTTTGAGTTGTACCTAAAATATGATCGAAGAAAGACTGGTACACCTATCAACAAAGCAACAATAAGCATTAAGTGATGGAAGAGTGGATGACTGAAGTATTGGCTTAACCAAGCACCTGAAAACATAAGAACCCACGGCATGAATAAACAGTGGATTAAGCAGACGACAGAAGCAATACTACCAATTAAATCGGCATCGAGTTTTTTGAACATAGTGAGATTTATTCCTAGAAAAATTGATATTGATAATTCATTATCAATAAAAATAGAGAAGTTTATTATCTATTCAAGCCGACTTTTTAAGTTAATACGGGCCTATTTTTCAAATTGAAGTTTTTTACTAATGACGCTGGTACTGATAAGGAAGATAAGTGAGCCGATTAAGCAGGCTATGAGTCCTCCGACTTGGTAGAGAATACCAGAGAGTAAAGTACCGAAGAGTCGCCCTATGGCATTCGCCATATAATAGAAGCCAACGCTCATAGCGGCTTTGTCTGAGTTTGAAAAAGATAAGATAAGGTAGGAGTGAAAGGAAGAGTTAAGTGCAAAGAAAAAACCGAATAGCATTAAGCCACCCACAAGCACAATGGACGTGTAGCCATAGCTGGCGGAGGCCACAATAATGAGGGCCATAGAAGCGCAAAGGGTCAGTGATAGTAAGAAAGCTTTATTATTATCACCGGCAGAACCATCGGCAGTTTTGAGGATTTTTGGGGCAGAAGATTGAACGGCACCATAGGCGATGACCCAAAGTGCGTGAAAGGTGCCCACCTGAGTGAAGGACCAATGAAGGTATTCGTGAAAGAAAACGGGTACAGCGACCACAAACCAAATATCTCGCGCACCAAAGAGGAAAACACGGGCAGCAGCCAAAAGATTGATTTTACGTCCTTGATTAAAGAAGTCCTTGAGGCGGTCTTTACTTTTTACTTGTCCAAGGTCGCCTTTTAATTTCCACAAGACCATTATTAAGATCACTGCGATTCCCGCAGCCATAATCAGTAAAGATTTGCTAAAGCCCCAGTTTTGTAAAAGGAAGGCACCAAAGAAGAAGCCCAATCCTTTAACGGCATTTTTTGACCCGGTTAAAACAGCGGTCCATTTGAAGAGCTTGGAGGAATCGTCTGGAACAAGGAATTTCACAGCAGTTTTTGAACTCATTTTGGTGAGGTCTTTTGCGACTCCCGCAAAAGCTTGTGCTCCCATGACAAAGGCCAAGGAGAGAGCGGGTTTCCAATTGTCACTTAATTGAGAAAGAGCTGATAGGGCAAAGACTTGTAAGCATAAACCACTAATCAAACTTTGACGTAAGCCTTTTCTTTGTGCATACCAACCGCCAAATAGGTTAGTTAAAACTCCGCAGAGTTCATAAAGCAAAAACATGAAAGCCAGTTCGACTGGAGAGAAGCCCTGGCTATGGAAGTATAAAAGACAGAGCATGCGCAGCGCACCATCTGTGAGCATGAAACTCCAGTAAGCGGCTGTGACAATGCAGTAATCTTTTATATTTTTCATGAGGATAAGCTTAAAGCGACTTTTCCACTTTATTGAGTAGGTCAACCATGCGGTTGATATAACCTATCTCATTATCGTACCAAGCTAGAATTTTCACTTGAGTTTCGTTGATGACCATTGTTGAGAGAGCATCGATTACCGAAGAACGCTTTTCGTCTTTGTAATCAACTGAAACGAGTGGTTTCTCTTCATAGCCTAAAATGCCTTTGAGGTAGCTTTCTGAAGCTTCTTTGAAAAACTGGTTGACTTCTTCTTTCGTGGTAGGGCGATTAAGTTCAAATACACAATCTGTCAAAGAGCCATTGAGAAGGGGAACGCGTACTGCCAAGCCATTGAGTTTGCCTTTAAGTTCTGGATAAATCACTGTTATAGCCGTAGCTGAACCAGTGGTGGTGGGAATTAAAGATTCTCCACAGGCACGAGCACGACGTAGATCTTTGTGCGGAGCATCAATAATAGTTTGAGTATTAGTGATGTCGTGAATAGTCGTCATACAACCGTGTTTGATACCGAACTTTTCATTAATAACTTTAACAACAGGAGCTAAGCAATTGGTCGTGCAAGAAGCAGCTGTCACAATATTTTGACTTCCATCATAGAGTTCATCATTAATACCATAAACAATATTGAGTGCCCCTTCTTCTTTGATGGGAGCTGAAACAACAACTTTTTTAACGCCCATGTCAAAGTAGGGCTGAAGGCTTGCGACTGTTTTGTGTACGCCAGTACACTCTAAAATGATATCTATTTGTTTGGCGGACCAATCATAGTCAGAAGGTGAACTCGCATTAGAAAAGCTAATTTCTTTACCATTGACAATGATCGAGTTTTCCGTGAAGCTGATATTACGATCCCAGCGACCATGAACAGAATCGAACTCGAGTAAGTGAGCGGCGCATTCGGCGTTGCCATGTAATTCATTGATGTGAACGATGTTGAGCTCATCACGATCAAAAGCTTCGCGAAAAGCAAGGCGACCCATACGACCAAAACCATTGATAGCTATTTTTGTAGACATAATATATTCCTTAATTGTTTTTGGGACTTTAGTCTTATCAGCTTATTATGAATAGTGCATTTAGTTAAAATCTGATTAAAACATACCTTTTTCTGAGTCTGGTGGTATGATTTATGAGCTTTACTAAAATCTATTCATTTCACTGATCTTCATTCAAAATACACTTATAAAAAGACTCTAAGAAGATGCTGTATGTTCAAATCAAAAAGTAGCAAAAAATGAAATTGAGATAAAGTTTCAGGATTGAATAATATTTCAGGTAGTATTACTCTTTTTGGATACAAAACATATGAAGACCAGGGAAAATCAATGAAAAAATTATTTATCTCCACACTCCTAGTAGCGACATTTATGTCCTGTAAGCAAGAAGAAGTAAAAGCACCTGTAGTTCCTGCTGAAGTAAAAGAATCAGTGGCACCATCTGTAGAAGATGCAAAAAAGCCTGTTCAGCACTTAAAGATTGCAGATATTAGCTCTATGGATAATGCTATAAAAGTTTTTAATGAAACAGTTGAGAAGCTTAAATCAAAAAACAAATTTGATGCAGCAGAACTTCACGATATTCATATGATCACCTACTCAACAGAAAAAGCTATTGCGTATTTTTCAGAAAACCTCACTGCTGAGCAGAAAGAAATTGCCAAAAAAGCTGCTGTTGTTTTAGAGGAAGTTCACCTCGCATCTGAAAGTAATAATAAAGAAGCTACGCAGAAAAATCTAACTGAGTTCTTAAGTTTAGCTGCTAAAATCGCGATAAACTTAAAATAGTTTTAGGCGTATCCATTTGTATAGCTCTTCTTAAGAAGGGCTTTATAAGTTATTTTACATATTGAATAAAAATTAAGACTTCTTTTTTGAAGTGATTTTCGAAATCATTATTACGAAGTGAAAGTCATAGTTTAGCACTAGCTTCTAAACTCACTTCATTAATTTAACGTTGGATACTATCAAGAATGTTTTGAGCAAAGGCTTTGGAGTTTTTGTTGGCCTGTGAATTAATGACGGCTTTGGCATCTTGCTCGGCAAGTGACCATTTCTCCTGGATCAGGTAGATTCGCGCTCTTCGCAAAAGTGCATTTATCATTAAATCTTTGTGTTTCAGACTACGAGTATAAAAATCAATTGCGAGCTCATAGTCCGCCTCTTGGTCGGCGACTTGTGCAATCGCCATGAGTGTGAGTCCACTATTAGCATTGTACTTGAGTGCCTCTTGATAGAGTTTAAGAGCTTCTTTGTTTTTACCTAAATTCATTTGGACTTGAGCGTAGACTTGGAAATAAGACTCTTTGTTATTGAATTCAATATCTCGGAGTTTAGCAAGAATATTTGCGGCCTCCGCAAATTTTTGAATATTCATCAAGGCATAGGCCTGTTTAAGTTTCGCACCGACTTCGAGTTCACCTGAAACTTGTCCAAAATACTTTGCAGCGGCCAAGTAATTTTCTTGCGAGTAATAGAGTCCCGCAAGATTTGATTTTTCTGAGTCATTGAGCTCAAAGAGTTGCTCGAATAAAATAAAGTTGGCTAAAGCCTCTTCCTGCTTGTCGAGTTGATTGAGGCAAGAAATGTAGGTGAGCCAAGTATTGCGATCTTGTGGTTTTTCTTCAATTATTTCTTTCGCAAGCAATTGTGCTTCTTGGTAGTTTTCCTGGTGCATGCGGATGTCGAGGAAATACTTTTTGAGCTGAGGGTTCTTTGGTTCAAAAAGGCGTACGTTTTCAAAGGCGAACCAAGCCGCTTGCCAGTTTTTTAGACTCATGTGGACATAGGCAAGGTTCTTCCAAGTACTTGCGTCGCCACTTCCTAGGCTAATGACTAAAGAGAGGTGTTTAAGTGCTTGTTCGTGTTTGTTTTGTTCCAAGTAGAGGAAAGCGAGGGCTTTGTGTGCACGAGTAAATTCGGGAAGCTTTTTTACGGCTTGAGAAAATTGAATGAGTGCTTTGCTTTGATCTTTTTTATCAAGGTAAATACTACCCTCGAGATAGTCAAAAATGGCTGAGCGTTGAGCATCCATATCCCCAAGTTCGACAAGAGCTTTGTCAGGGTCTTTGGAAATTAATGCAATGACTTCTTGGTATTGGTTTTTTTGCTCACGAGGAACCGTGGGCTCAAGTGCCAAGAGAGTGAAACTGAGGAAGTAGAGAAGGTACTTCATTATTTTAACCTAAAATCGTAATTTATAATTCTTTTTGAACTGACGGAGCGGCCATTTTTTGTGGCGGCTTTATAATTATCTGCAAGCAGAGCTTTAATGCAGGCTTTATCGAAAACCCCTCGGTGAGGGGATTTTAAAATCTTGTAGGTGGAAACTTGGCCATCTTTGGTGATTAAAACTTCTACACTCAGAGTTCCCGTTAGACCCCTTTGCATGGCGCGACGGGGATAGAGGGGTTGCACAAATTTGAGACGGCGCGCTTGTTGATCGACTTCATTAATTTCAAAAATGCCAGAGTAGTCGACAGCAGTCTCAGCACTAGCATTTGAACTTGCTTGTACAAGGGGAGGGCTAGCAGCTTCAATAGCAAAGTCAGTCTCAAAATTTTGACTTAAAGTCATTTTACTCAGTTGGACTTCGCTTGCAAAGGAAATCGGTGGCAAATCAACTTTCATGTTGATGGCTTTTACGGGCAGTGGCTTAGGCGGAGTCGGGACTTTTTTAAGTTCCTTTTTGACTTCCTTAGGATTATCTAATTTCTGATTTAACTTTTTGGCTTTTTTCTTTTTAGTGATTTGTGGGATTTCTCTAATCTTTATGTCTTTTTTGAGGACTTCGGGAGATTTGTTCATTAGGGGTAAGATAAGAAAAAAAGCAGAGCCAAACACGATCGCAAAGAGGCAGTTCATCCACGCTTGTTTATAAGATGACTTTGAGCTGCGGTAAATGAGGACTTCACTATTGTTGACCATTATTCAGTCTCCGTTGCGAGGCTGATTTTTTTGGCGCCAGCTAAACGACATTCATCCATGATATCGGCTAAGTCACCCACGTCGGCATCGATGTCGGCCATAATGACCACGGCTTGATCTTTTGAGTTAATTTTCTTTGCTACATAGGAGCGCAGGCTATTAAAGGAGATGTCACGGCCATCGGCACGTAGCTTGCCTTCTTTAGTAAGTGCAATCATAATATTTTCTTTGGCAACCTTGCCTGCAGATTGTTGTGAGGGACGTTCGATATCCATGCCTTTGTCTTTGGCAAAGACCGAAGTCACAATAAAGAAAATGAGTAGGATGAAAACCATATCAATGAGTGGGGTCATGTCGACGTTTTGAGTGTCGTCATCCATTTTGAGTCTGGAGTAAAGGCGCTTCATGCTTTGACCTCATCAGTGCTGTCGCCCAATTTAGCTATGTGGTATATGAGGCGTTCCAATTCCATGGACAAACGCAAAAACTTTCGTTTGAGGTAAGCAGAAGCAAAAACACCAGGCAAAGCAATCAGCAAGCCAAGTTGCGTTGTTAGCAAAGCCTTCGAGATTCCTTGGGAGACTAAGGTGATATCACCAGATTGGCTGAGGGCTGCAAAGGTTTGGATCATGCCTGCCACAGTTCCAAGTAAACCGAGTAGGGGCGCGGATTTGACTAGGGAATTGAGGACTCCAAATTCTTTGTGAATACTTGTGACCTCAGTGATACTCGCTTCTTCATAGCGTTCTTTGAGGGTAATTTTACGATGGTCTTTACTTGCGAGCACGTAATTGATAATATGTGGAACGACGCCTTTTTTATTACAAAGCCAAGTACGGATATCGTGTTTGCTTTTACCATCCAATAATAAGTGAGTAATGTCTTTACTCAGTTTACTCGTATTAAACCAAGTGCGTGTGAGCTTTTGGTGAAGCTTCAGTAGGTAGATCCAAGAAACAAAAGACAAAAACCACAGGGCTAAGGCAAACCAACCGGCCTCAGACCACATGTCTATAACTGTTTGCCAGTAAGTCATTATGCGCGGAGACCATTGATGAAGCTAAGACTAGCTTTTTCAAGATTGGAAACAATGCTGCGTAAGCGACGGTTGAGCAGGGAATAAGTAATGAGAGTAGGGATGGCAACGATAAGTCCAACTTCAGTCGTTACTAATGCTTCAGAAATTCCTAGGGAAAGTTGATTAGTATCGGCAGTGCCGTAGATGCCAATCATTTCAAAAGTTTTAATAATGCCCATCACTGTGCCGAGTAATCCCATAAGAGGAGCTGCACCTGCAGAAACTGATAAGATATGCATGAGGCGGTCGAGGCGTGGAAGTTCGCTAAGAATAGTTTCGTTGAGTAATTCTTCGAGGTCTTCACGGGGAGCGTCTTTGTATTTAAGTGCTTCGGAAAGCAAGGCGCGAATGGGTTTTTTAAGTGTGCTCACGTAGGCTTCGGCTTCTTCTTTCTTACCCTCTTTCAGTAGTATGATCAACTTGATGACTTTGTCGTCATACTGACTGCGGATACTGAAGAGTTGAACGAATTTATAGAGGGCAATAAGAATACAGATAGCGCCGAGAAGCAGTAGGGGGTAGACCATGATACCACCAGCTTTAAGGTGATCCTGGATTGTTTTCTTTTTGGCAGAGTCTTTGAAAACTAAGCCATTACTAAAATCCAAATTTAAAGAACAAGTTCCATTTTGGGCAAAATCATCAAAAGCGTGCTTAGATGATTCAATGGCAGTTATTTGCGGATAGATGGAGTCGCTCTTGTGTGTACCAATGCCACTGAGCTGATCTAAACGGTAGTAATTTTTAGCGCGTCCAATGGCCAAAACTTCAGCTTCTTTAATAAGGCCTTTATCATCAGCAACTTTGGCTTTGCTTAAATGAATCTCAAAACCTTTCGACATAATTGACTGACTTAGTTCAAGACTTTGAACGAGAGCTTCTTGGAATGATTTTTTCTCGAGTGACTGATCCCAGCTTTGAAGAGCTTCCTCGACTTCTTCGATTTCTCCCTGAGACAAAAGACTTTCGAATTGACGACGATTTTCTAAGAGGCCATCTTGGAAAAGTTCGGTCTCATTTTCGAGTTCTTCGATCGCCAAGATCGAATTGCTTAGTTCATCTTGCAAGGCTTTGATTTCTTCATCTAAACTTTGGACGGCCAAAGCGTTCAATTCATTTTTTGCCGCATCAATATCTGAGAGTAGAGTTTGGCGCTGAGAAAAAATATCTTCCTGTAGTGAACTTAGAGTTTTGTTGGCTTCTAAGTATTTGCTCTGTAATTGTTCAGAGGCTTTTTGTAAATCCACCGCATAAGTATTGCACAAGAATAAAACTAGAACGAGAATAACTTTTTTCATTATTTGTCTCCCAGTTTTAACTTCACGAGTTCAGGGCGACCATCACGGTTAAATTGTGCAAAGGCAGAATCAATTTCAGTCAGCATGTTTAAATCAGACTTTGCCGCCCATTTATTATTGGAAAAATTTAAAGTTCCACAGAGTGATTTGTCTTTGTTGATGAAGTAGCCCTGAGCGGTACCAATGTAAAGACAGGAGACTTGCCATTCTTTGCCGTCAATCATGTGTGTCTCAACAAGTAAATGAACTTTAGTTTGTAGCTCTAAGTAGCTTTGTGTGTAGACTTGAATATCTTCAAAACTTTGAATAAGTGCATGATCTTTACTCAGGGCTTCATGTTCACTTTCTAAAAGGTTTTGTAAAGCTTGGGGCAATTGTGGGTGCCATTTCTCAAGGAGTTCTTGCTTGTGCTTTTTTAGAGTTGCTTTGTACTGCTTAATATTTTTTTCTAAAAGAGCCTGTGTGTTTTTGGATTGAGCTAAACTTTCCTTGAGTTTTTTCACTAAGTCTTCTTTAGTGGATTTATCACTTTTAGCTGCAAGTGCTTGTTTCTTCAGAAGCTCGACTTGTAAGTTTAAAACTTGCTTTTCTTCTTTCCATTTAAGTTCTTCATTTTGAACTTGTAACTCAAGTTCATTTGTTTTTTTGATGAGTTCTAGCATGTCTTTTTGAGAGAGGTCTTTTGCAGTCAAAAGTAAACTGGGCAGACAAGCTAAAATAAGCCAAAGTTGTTTCATGTGAGTTCCGTATATAATCAGCTAATAAATTCCCGAGAATTTAGTCTAAAAAGAGGAATATTCTATACTAAATGAGATATATTCTCAATTTTAAAATCAGTCATGTTTTAAGGATAAAAAAAGGGAGACACGAAGTCTCCCTTTCAACACCATAAGATAAACAAACAAGTTCTAGAAGAACATTGATAAATCTATAATAGCCTGCTTAAAAAAGCTTACAAAATAAATTGAGATTTAATATCATTTATAAGCTAACTTATTTGATTTAGTGAAATTCATAGGACAAAAAAGTAGCGCCAGTAAAAATATTTTTACTGACGCTATCCCTAATAGGGCTTAATGAAGTTTAAGCTCACCATCCTTTAATTCGATATGGATGGATTTATCATCCTCGAGTTCGCCTGACAAGAGAGTTCGGGCAATCATAGTTTCCAATTGACGTTGGAGGTAACGTTTGAGGGGGCGAGCTCCGTAAACGGGGTCGTAGCCCTGTTCGCCAATAAAAGCTTTAGCTTCATCAGAAATACTCAAGTCGACTCCTTGATCCTTCAGTCGATGGCTGAGGTCTTGAGTCAAGAGAGAAACGATTTTGAGGATCTCAGATTTCTGCAATTGCTTGAAGAGCACGATCTCATCAATTCGGTTAAGGAACTCGGGACGGAAGGAGGATCGAAGTTGAGTCATCACTTCATTGCGCGCTTCTTTATCTTGTGCTTCATCTTCACCTTGGATTTTCAGCAAATGCTCAGAGCCAATATTTGATGTTAGGATAATGACGGTATTGCGGAAGTCTACAGTACGTCCACGTGAGTCAGTTAAGCGGCCATCATCGAGAAGCTGCAAGAGGATGTTAAAAACATCTGGGTGCGCTTTTTCAATCTCATCAAACAGCACGACAGAATAAGGCTTGCGACGAACGGCTTCTGTTAAGTAACCGCCTTCCTCATAACCAACGTAACCGGGAGGCGCCCCGACCAGGCGTGATACGGCATGTTTCTCCATGTATTCACTCATATCAATGCGAATGAGTTCTTCTGAATCAAAGAGTGAGTAGGCTAAAGTTTTTGCCAGTTCAGTTTTACCGACACCAGTAGGGCCGAGGAAAATAAAACTGCCAACAGGGCGTCGAGGGTCTTTGATACCAGCTCGAGCACGAATGACGGCATCGGCTACAGCTTGAACCGCTTCATCTTGCCCAATGACTTTTTCGTGAAGAGTTTCATCGAGCTTGAGTAGTTTTTGCTTTTCTCCTTCGACGAGACGCGTCACAGGTATGCCAGTCCAACGAGCGACGACATCGGCGATTTCGTCTTCTTCGACTCGTTCGTGGATAAGAGCATTTTCTTGAACTTTGGCGGCCGCTTCTTCGAGCTCTTTAATTTCAGCTTCGAGCTGAGGAATATCATTGTACTGAATTTGCGCGAGTCGTTCAAAGTCTTGACTATTCTGCACATTCTGAAACTCCGTGCGTAATTCATCTAGCTGTTCACGTTTATTGCTAACAGCTTGGATGGCCTCTTTTTCTTTTTGCCATTGAGCTCGCATGGAGGAAGAGCTTTCCTTGAGGTCGGCAAGTTCTTTACGAAGTTGAACAAGACGTTCTTTAGAAGCGCGATCTTTTTCTTTTTTGAGTGCGACTTCTTCAATCTCGAGGCGCATGATTCGTCGCGTGATTTCATCGAGTTCAGCGGGCATGGAATCAATCTCGGTACGAATAGAGGCACAGGCTTCGTCCATGAGGTCAATAGCTTTGTCCGGTAAAAAGCGGTCGGAAATATAACGATCGGAAAGCATCGCTGCGGCAACTAATGCGGTGTCCGCAATTTTGACCCCATGGTGAACTTCGAAACGTTCTTTGAGACCACGCAGGATAGAAATGGTATCTTCTACATTAGGAGCATCCACCATGACTGGTTGGAAACGGCGTTCAAGAGCAGCATCTTTTTCAATGTATTTGCGATGTTCGTCAAGGGTCGTTGCGCCAATACAGTAGAGTTCACCACGAGCTAGCATGGGTTTGAGCATGTTACCCGCATCTGAGGAACCCTCTGTTTTACCAGCTCCCACAATGGTGTGAATCTCATCGATGAAGAGAATGATGCGACCTTCAGCATTTTTGATTTCTTTGAGAACGGCTTTGAGTCTTTCTTCAAAGTCACCACGGAATTTAGCTCCAGCCATGAGTGCGGTCATGTCTAAAGAAAAAATTGTTTTATCTTTCAGCCCATCGGGGACATCGCCACGTACGATACGTTGTGCAAGTCCTTCGACAATGGCGGTTTTACCCACACCAGGTTCACCGATGAGAATGGGATTATTTTTTGTTTTACGAGAAAGAATTCGGACAATTGAGCGAATCTCTGTGTCGCGACCGATAACGGGATCTAATTTGCCACTGCGTGCTAATTCGACTAAGTCTGAGCCATATTTCTCTAGGGCTTCATAAGTATTTTCCGGATTGGGAGAATCGCATTTTTGTCCACCGCGAATGCTCATGCAGGCCTCACTTATTTTTTTATGATTGAGATTAAATTGTTTGAAGAGTTGACCAATATCGCTATTATTCCCTTCATGAGTAGAAGCAAGTAAGAAGTGTTCTGCGCTTAAGTAACTATCATCCATTTTCTTAGCTTCTTTTTCAGCTTTGCTGACAAAAGGTGTAAAGCGAGAAGAAAAGTAGACTTCGCTCGGCTGATCGAGTTTGCCTTTTGAATCGAGCGCTTTCTTTAGTTCTTG
The DNA here is from genome assembly GCF_028745505.1 of Lentisphaera marina. Taxonomy (GTDB): domain Bacteria; phylum Verrucomicrobiota; class Lentisphaeria; order Lentisphaerales; family Lentisphaeraceae; genus Lentisphaera; species Lentisphaera marina. Next base: position 738,199 of record NZ_JAQZZL010000002.1, read on the forward strand.
AATAAATTCCTGTGAAGAACTATCACAACGATCAATGATTCTAGCGCTCAAACTTCTTTCTTGATCAAGTAGGGCTAAAATAAAATGTTCAAGATCGAGTTGTTGATGATGCATTTCAGTCGCCAAATTTTTAGCTTCATTTAAAGCTTCACGGGACTTTTCGGTGAATTTGTTAATATCCATAATGTTATCCTTTTATTTAATTTGCCATTATAGAAAAGACTGAATGCCAGTGATCTTGTCTTGATCTTAAGGTTTTAATTATTAGTAGCTTATGTGATTTATGTTTAGCCTGTAGTTTTTTTGCTGTGTCACTTTGAGCAGTGCTGGCACAGAGTTTGGTAGCATTATGGCACTCCAAACTCTTGTGTTTAATGCTAGTTTTAGATAAGAGCTTTAGAAACGGTTTTCAATAACGACTTGCTCATAATCAAAACTACCAGGTCTCGGCCAAGCATCTTGAGTGCCTTTGCCTATGGCAATACACATGGTGATAATATGATCTTCGGGTAAATTGATGAGTTGAGCCACGGCATCAAAATCAAAGCCATCCATTGGGCATGAATCATAACCCATTTCTTTGGCAGCTAGCATGATGGTCTGAGCAGCAATACCACAGGAACGAAGTCCTTCGTCACGTTGAACAGAAGGCTTATCGCGATAATAACCGTCGATCGCGGGAACGAGGATGTCTTGCACAGCTTGCGGTGCACCCGTCCATAAAGCGGCGGGGTTTTTCTGCCAAGTTTGAGTGTCAGCACAAAGGACGATAAAAAGTGATGAGTCGGTAACTTGTGCTTGATCCCATGCGACTGCACGGATTTCTTTGCGGAGTTCTGGATCATTAACGTTAACAAAACGCCAATGTTGTAAGTTAAAAGCAGAGGGAGATAGACGAGCGAGCTCAAAGATTTGTTTAATTTCTTCATCGCTCATTTTGTGATTAGGATCGTAGTGTTTAACGGAACGGCGACTGCGGATAGCTTCGAGTGTATTCATAATAATCTCCTTTTTTTATAGACAGAGAGAAAGTATGTGGATAGGCTTTATAAATCAAATTTATGAGCGCTGGATTGAGCTTATTTTTTGAAGATTATATAAATGAAAAATGGAGTTCCAATGAGTGCGGTCATAATACCGATGGGGAGCTCTCCTTGTTTGGGGAGTACGCGACAGAGTAAATCACAGAAACAGAGGAAAGAGGCACCTAGGAAAAGACTTTGCCAAAAGAGCTTCTTGTGACTCGGACCATAAATTCTCCGTCCGATGTGTGGAACAACAAGGCCTACAAAACCGATGGGGCCACAAAGAGAAACTAAGCCTGCGCACATCAATGAGACAGCTAAGAAAATACGACCTTGGCATTTGCGTACTTGAACTCCGCGACTGGCGGCTAATTGTTCACAAGTAAAGAGCAAGTCGAGCTCATTACGCAATGAATAAATGATAAACATGGCGGGTAAAACAAGGGGGGCAATATACAGCAAAGGTTTGTAGCCGACGATTTGCATGCCACCCATCATCCAGTAAACCAAGCTCGTTATATCGTCGGGATTGGCCATGTATTGAATGAAAAGAATAAGGCTATTAAAGACAAAAGAAATAGCTACGCCTGCAAGTAGGAGGTCACCGATGGGAGCTCTAGGGCGTAACCGATGGAAAAGTAAGATGAATGCAATAGCAATGAGGCTACCCAAGAAAGCGGCTAAAGAGTAGAAGACGGAGCTATTATCATTAATGATCTGAATTTCGACCATAGTCATGATGGCGACACCCAATGCAGCGCCACCAGAGACCCCTAGAGTAAATGGACTCGCAAGTTCATTGCGAAAAAGTGCCTGAAAGGACATGCCACCGATAGCCAGCCCTGCACCACAGACCCAGCATAGTAAAATGCGAGGTACGCGAAACTGCCAAAATATAAAGTGCTGCTGGTGACCGGGGTCAAAAATATTAGCTAGCTCAATCTCGCTAAACCCATATAAAGGGCACAGAATAAGTGCCACAAGGCTAAGGAGAAAGGGAAGCTTATTTTTCATGAGAGGCTTTTTGTAAAATTTGACTAAAATCGTTCATGCTTCGAGAGATTTTAGGTCCGGGAATCATGATGTGGGAATTGCCAATAAAAAAGATTTTCTTCTCGCGAACAGCGCTCAGGGTGGGGACTTGTTGCCAGGCTTTTATTTCTTGTACTTGTTGTTCTTCGCTAAGTTCCCTAGGGGTGAGAATAATAATTAAATCGGGATTAGATAAAATGAGTTCTTCGGCGGGGATTTGGTAAAAGCATTTTTCATTTTGAACTGCAGATGGAGAATTGAGGCCTGCTAGTATTTCGCCATAAAAACTTTTGTTACTCGCTACCCAAGGAGCAAGCTTACCTGGGGTGGTACTGAGTCTAGAAATGAGGACTAATGATTTTTGTGACTTACCTTGATGGAGCTTTGCGAGCTCAGCAAAATTTTCTTTTGTTTGATCTACGAGTTTTTGAGCAGCTTCATCAGCTCCACAGAGTTCGCCGATTTTAATGTAGGATTGATAGATTTTCTCAAGAGAATCATTGTGGATGTTTAAGGTTTTGATTCCCGATTTATTCAGGTTGTTAATAGTTTTTTTATCACTGTGAAGAGTAATGACGAGATCTGGTTTTAAAACGACTAGGCCTTCAAGTGCGGGGTTCATACTGCCGACAAGAGTGATTTTTTTACCTGAAGGAGGGGTAGGGCAGTAATTAGTAATCCCCACTAATTTACTCTCGAGTCCAAGGGTATATAGGGTATCGGTAATTGAAGGAGCTAGCGAGATGATGCGCTGAACATTAACTGGTTTTTCAGCAAAGCAACTTAAAGCTAAAAATAGTGTTAAGCATATGAATTTATTCAGCGACATCATCATTTACCTTTCTTAGAATTCGTGAGTGATTACAAAGCCAGTAACAAAGTTACGATCTGGAGCTGTATATTCACTAGTGGCAGATGTGAATTCATTATATTCTTCATCAAATAGGTTGTTAATTCCACCATAAACCGAAAGCCAGTTCCATGTATAGGTAACTCTAGCGTCTACAGTTATGAAACTATCCTGTTTATCAGAACTGTTTGCATAATCGGATTCAGCGTATTGATCATCATTCCAATGAGCATTCATGTTGAGGTTCCAACTTTCAATGAAGTCCCAAGAAAAACCAAAATTGGCAAATTGCTCCGCTACACCAGGGATAGTGTTCCCGTCATTGGCGTTATTACTTGAACTATCCTTACCAAGTTCTGCGTCCATGTAGGTGTAGTTTGCATAAAGAGATAAGTTTTCAGTAAGTAAGTAGCTAGAACCAAGTTCAAAACCTACACGAGTTGTTTCACCATAAGATGTGTTTTGACCTGAGAAGATAATACCTGGTAGAGTTGTATCATAAAAAATTTCATTATCAGATTCTATATGAAATAGAGTTAAATCACCAGCCCATTTTTCGTTGAACTGATGCTGAATACCCGTTTGCCAAGTTTTAGAGATTTGAGGATCAAGGGCTTCGTCGAAAGCTAAGCCTCCGCCTTCATCGACACGCTGAGTTCTAAATGAACGATCGTAAGAGGCAAATATTTTACTGTTTGGAGCATAATTGTAGGTAAGTCCAGCACTGAAGGCATCAAGGTCATTCGTGTCGTAATTGTTACCATTATTAAGATTCATACGAACAGCTTCACGTCTATAACCCAAATCTAAAAATAAAGTTTCGTCTAAAAATGCACTTGTATTATAGATGTAAGCACCTGTTGAACGTCTGATTTTATCTGGGCCAAAATCTTCCATTTTACTATAACGATGGTCGAGGCCAACAATGAAAGTATTATTGATACCATTCCATTTCTCACGAATCGTAAGTTTTGGTGAGAGACTTAGGTCTTTTGATGTATAAGTGTCTGGAGATGGTCCCCATGCAGCAGGGTAGGTGTAATCAAATTCTGCTTCTCTATAGTTCATTTGAAGTTCGATATCGACATCGTTAGTGATCCACCATTTGGGTGTAATTGTTAAGTACTCTTCTTTTAAGTCCCCATAATAGCCGTCATATGAAGCGCTATCACGTTGGCCATTTCTTGGGCCGGGGATATCAAAGTGAGATTCGCTTTTTCCACCAGAAATAGCTAACTCTAGGTTCTCGAATTCAGTTGATAAAACACTGAAGCCCACTGTTTTTGTACGATAAGCACTATTGTCATGGTAGCCGTCGCTTTCAGTATAACTACTATCAATTGCATACTGTAGGTCCTCTGCAAAACCTTCTAAACTTGCACCTAATCTATAGTATTCGTATGAGCCGACTTCTGCATTTAAAGTAAGAGTGTTTGCTTTTTTACTTTCTTTTCTAGTTATTATGTTAATGACGCCACCAGTTGCATTGTCTCCATAGAGGACTGAACGACCGCCACGATAAACTTCTACTTTTTCAACACGATTAAGGGGGATAGTATCAAGATTCATACCACTTAGGTCAGGCATGTTTATTTTTCGACCATCAACTAAAACTAGAGTGTTAGCTGATGCAACTTCTCCAAAACCACGCACGTCAATACGGTATGAGCTTGGCGTGTTGAGTTTTTTCTTAACATCAACACCTGCTTCGTATTTCACGAGTTCAGCTACATTGCGAGCATTGCTTTGAGCAATTTTTTCTGGGCCAATGATAGTGACATTAGCAGCGAGTGTTTCGGGAGCTCTTTCATTACGACTTGCGGTAATGAAGTGAGTTTCATTTGGAAGGCTTTCTTGCGAGCTTTTGATCTCGTTTGGAGTTTCTTTTTCAGAAATTTCTTCTTTATTTGAAGGCTTTTGTGAATCTGAAAGATTGGCGTCCTGCGCAAAGAGGGCGCCGCCTAGAAATAGGCTTATAAAATAATGTTTGTAATTCATGTGTTATTTTGGTCTTGCTAAAAAAAATGTACGAATAACCAGCGTTATACGAAGGGGTAGAACGAGGCAGAACATTCGTGAACAATTTTTTTCTTTTGAGCTTTACCATTTTCAAGTCTTGTTTCGCGAAGACAATCATACCGAGGTGCTCTGACTTACCTTAATAAGGCTCACAGTGGCGCGTCCGTTCCCGAATTTCACGGGATTCCCCTGTTCATTTAAGCAGGAAAAGCTCAGGATGGGCGAATATTAGCGTCACAAGCCATTTAATCAAGTGAGTCTTAATTTTAGATTAAGTATTTTTTGCCTTGATCATCTTTGAGTACTTTGAATTGTTTATCAAAGACTTGTGAAAGAAAATGAGCATCTTCTAGAAGAGTGGGTTTATCATCAAAAATGAGTTCAGAGTTTTTTAAAATTAAAATTCTGTCGGCATAATTTAAGGCACTATTAATATCATGTGTAACCCATAGGTAAGTTAGCTCATGAGAAGTTCTAGTTTTGTGAATCAATTGACATAGTGAATCATGATGTGCAGGATCAAGCCCTGCAGTGACTTCATCCAATAAAATAATTGGACTGGCTTGATAGAGTGCCGATGCAAAGAGGCAGCGCTGCATCTCACCGCCACTAAGAGTGGAAATATCTTGTTGATCGATAGATTCTAATTCACAGGTCTTTAAAATTTCATCTAAACAAGGGATTTTTTGTTCCGCTGTATGTGAGTAAGAAGCTTGTTGGATGAATTCTTTAACAGAAAAAGCGGGTAGAGAAGATGATTTTTGCGGAACATAAGCAATCTCACTTGCTCGTTGGGTCTCATTCATTAAACTTATGTCTTTATTATTTATATATATAGACTCATGTTTAAGTTTGCTAAGCCCGCAAATTTGCTTTAGCAAAGTTGTTTTACCTGCACCATTTGGACCTAAAATACAAGTGATAGAATTTTTCTCTAAGTTGAAGTTAATATCTTTAAGTATGTTTTTGTTATCAATCGAATAGGACAAGTTTTTAACAGTCAGCATACTTATTTGATTTCATTTAAGAGATTGAGTAATTGAGTTTCGTTCGGATAATCTTGGAGAGCACGTTCAATTTCAGAATGTGCCTTATCGAAATTTGTAGCTAAGATATAAAGTTTAATCAATTTTATATTATTTTCTAAGTTGTCTTCTAAAATAATGAGTTTTTTACTGAGAAGAATAGCTCGTTCAAACTGGTCCTCTTGAACTAAATATTTGATATGATCATCAATATAGGGAACAATTTCTTTGCTCATACTTAAACGATTGCGTAATTTACGTTGCTGTGCTTTTTGTTTTAAGGTATAGAGGTTTCTTGAATCTGTTTGGATCAAGGCAGCTTCTTGATCTAATTGAGCAATTTTGAGTTTCGTGTTGATCTGAAAAATGAACACAATAATAGAAATCAGTAAAAGAGAAATGACTATGCCTAATCTTTGGTGTCGAATGAAGAGTAATTTAAGCAAGCGTACTTGGCTAGCGCCTTCAGCATCAGTTGCATAACCATTGATCCAGTTTTCCAAGTCATGTTTTAAATGACTTGCTTTTTGATAACGTTTTTCCGGATTTACTGCCATGGCTTTTTGAACCACAGATTCAAGAGAGCTAGGAACATTGAGATCTTTTTTCTTACTCAAAGACTTAACGCGTTTTGAGGCCGGAATAATATTGCCTTTGATTTTATCTTGAAAGATCTCTTTGAGCTTGGTGCTTGGGTGGGGGGCTTGAAGAGTTAATAATGCATACAGGATGCCTCCAAGTGCGTAAATATCAGCACGAGGATCAATCTCATAATCAAGACAAGTTTGTTCTGGAGCCATATAGATGGGGCTGCCAAGGATTTGACCATGAAAGGTAGAAGAGACGTTGACTTCACTATAAGCACTTAAGGTACGGATAAAAGAGTCGTCTAGTTCGGTGGGGAGTTTACTTCGCATCAGTTCTTTAGTTTCCATGAGATTGCAAACTTTAGATATGCCCCAATCCATGACAAAGACTTCACCATATTGCCCAATCATGATATTATCAGGCTTTAAATCCCGGTGCACAACATTTTTGGATGCCGCAAAACCGATAGCGTCACAGACTTTGATAAAGATATCAACTAGTCGTAGAAGAGGGTATTTCTTAACATAAGTCGTGTTGCCGTTTCTTAATTCGTTAATAATCTTTTCAAGGGTTTCCCCCTTGATCATCTTCATTACATAAAAGGGCTGTCCATTAGGAGCACGACTAAATTCGTATATGGGGACTATGGAAGGGTGATCGAGTTGAGAGGTGATTTGAGCTTCTTCGATAAAGCGACGTACAAGTTCATCTTCTTTATTGTTATCTTCAATCATCATTTTTAAGGCGACTGAACGTTGGCAATTGGTGTCAATGGCGTGGAATACATAAGCCATGCCACCTTTAGCAAGCATTTTTACAATTTTATATTTGTAGTCAGATTCGATGAGGCTCTTGGCGTCTACCAGAGCTTCTTCATTCGATTTTTCTATTTTTTTAAAATCTTCTTGCATTTTATCCCAATTATTATCCTACCCAATTTGTCCCTCAAATTATCGTATATTTTTTGTATGAAGTCAATCGTCTAAGCTTATTATAGCCATTTTTTTTATGTCTTTAAAAGAATTTTGTTTACTTTTGGTCGGGGTAGGATGCGAATATGGACTTGTTACTCCTTAGATTCAATGAGTTTCTAATATGCCAAAAAATGGAATTTACCCCAAAATAGATTACAAAAATGTAAATAATTGAACTGTTGTTTCTTGCTTTAGTTTTTTTTTGATTTTTTATATCTAGATAAAAATATAATATAAGCCATTGATTTTCAATTACTTAAGTTATATTTATTACACTTTATGTATCTTTTTATTTATATTTTACGTTTTTAGTGGGTTGTTGATTTTTCAATCTTTTTATGTATCTTCACTTCACCTAAACAAAAAATAACTACTTAGGAATCTAAGCTATGAATAAACTAATAATCAGCCTCTTATGTCTTATGACTTTGGGCGTTTTTTCCTCTCAAGCTGGTACGGAACTCGCGGTAAGCGGTGAAGGTATCACGTTAGAGAGTTTTAAGGGGAGTGTTAAAGCCTCTTGGGATGAACTAGAGACAAAAGAAGAAACTTCTGCATCAGTAGAAGGTAGCAAAACAGTTACCGATGATGGCATTAGCGAAACTTACACAGGTGTGATTACTTATACGATCGCAGCTGATGGTGAAGGTAGCTTAAGTTTTGAGTCAGACGACAAGTTCTGGACTTCAAACGTCTTCATGATGTTTTGTGCGGTTCTCGTATTCATCATGCACTTGGGCTTCTGTTGTTTAGAAGTTGGTTTTTCACGTGCGAAAAACTCGGTTAACATTATTTTCAAGAACTTCACAATTGTCGCGATTGCCACATTAATTTACGGAGCGATTGGTTTCAATATCATGTACCCAGGCGATTTTAGCATTGGTTCATTCTTCGGTTTTGCAGGTCCTGGTCTCGGCGGTACAGCTGGTGAAATGGGCATGACTTATAGCGATGGCTACACTTACTGGACTGACTTCCTTTTCCAAGCGATGTTTGCCGCTGCAACAGCTTCAATTGTTTCAGGTGCTGTATGTGAGCGTATCAAAATTAACTCTTTCCTTATTTTCTGCACAATTTTCGCAGGTGTAATTTACCCAATCATCGGCTCTTGGGGCTGGGGTGGTGGTTTCCTAGGTGACTGGGGTTTCCATGACCTTGCAGGTTCTGGTTTAGTTCACGCTACTGGTGGTGCAGGTGCTCTTGCAGGTGCAATTGTTCTCGGTCCACGTATCGGTAAATATGTCAATGGCAAAACTTTTGCTATCATGGGTCACAACATGCCCATCGCTGCTATTGGTGCTTTCCTTCTCTGGTTCGGATGGTTCGGTTTTAACGGCGGTTCACAACTTAATGGTGATCCAATGGGTACTTCTGGTATCATGGTTATGACTCTACTCGCTTCTACTGCAGGTGTTGTTGCAGCAATGATCCTTTCATGGATTCTTTCTGGTAAGCCTGACCTTTCTATGGTTCTCAATGGTGCTCTTGCAGGTCTAGTAGGTATCACTGCTGGTGCTGATGTTGTTAGTCCTTTATATGCTGTAATCATTGGTGCAGTTGCAGGTCTTCTCGTAGTTGTTGCTGTTATCGCACTCGACAAGCTTAAAATTGACGATCCCGTTGGTGCAGTCCCAGTTCACTTGGTTTGTGGTTCTTGGGGTGTTGTTGCAACAGGTATTTTTGGTACAGCTGAAGGTTGCACAGTACTCGGCCAGATTAAATCGATCCTCTGCATAGTAGTTTTCGCTTTTGTTTGTGCTTTTATCATCTTTACAATCATCAAAGTGACTATCGGTCTCCGTGTAAGTGAAGAAGAAGAACTCGAAGGTCTTGACCTTGGCGAACATGGTATGGAAGCTTATAGCGGTTTCCAAATCTTTACTAACCAGTAATTTAGGAGTATATAACAATGAAATTAATCGTAGCATATATTCAGCCACAAAAACTCAATGCAGTTAAACAGGCTTTGTATTCAAAAGAAATTTCTCGTATGTCAATTACCAATGCTCTTGGCGCTGGACAACAAGGCGGTTATACAGAGAATTACCGTGGAGTTGAAATTGAAGTAAACTTACGCAAGAAAGTAAGAATAGAAATTGCCGTTAATGATTCTTTTGTGGATTCCACTGTAGAAACTATTATCGAAGCTGCTCGCAGTGGTAAGATTGGTGACGGTAAAATCTTTATCTACCCCATCGAAGAATGCATCCGTATTCGTACCGGTGAGAAAGGTACAGATGCCATAGGCGGCTAAGTTTTAACTTAGTTTACTTTAAAAAGCCCTTAGCTTATGCTAGGGGCTTTTTTGGCTCTTCACGGAATTGAGTTAAAGGTGCTTTAATCTCTTTCCCCCAGATGCATAGAATAATATTAGCTATCAATATAATTTTTTAGCATGGTTTTGAGGAATTTGCAAAAATAGAGAGGCTGTTTGAGTAAATAGAAATTTCATAAATAAGTAAAAAATACAATATTTTAGATCTGTTTGAGGGAAAGATTTCTTCAGTACCACAAAGAATGCTTTGTTTACTTTGTTTGATTTGGAAAGATCAATTTATCCAAGGAAAATAATGAAGACTTTAACAAAATCATTCTTAACATTAATGCTCTCGACATCAGCGCTTTTTGGGGCAGCAGGGGATGACCGTCCCGTACACGCCGACCCCGAGGTGGGGTGTCAATTAGATAAGCAAGAAGCAGCTTACGTCAAAAGTTTTTCAGGTCAGTATAAGATCCCTATGTTTAAGCGTCCTGGTAAAGGCTTTGAAAATGACTGGGCCGAGATTGCTTCCAAAGAGATTCCAGAATGGATGATTGATGCGAAGTTTGGTATCTATACCCATTGGGGTCTGTACTCTCAGGCTGAGTTTGACGGTAATACTTACATACAACACATCTATAATCCGAAAGATCGCAAAGCAATTTCCAAAACAAACAACTTGACTCATTATGATTTTCACCGTCAGAAGTATGGTCCTGCAGAAGAGTTTGGCTATACAGATTTAGTTAAATCTTTCACTTGCGAAAAATACGATGCCGTAGAATATGTGGATCTAATGATGGAAGCTGGAGCAAAATTTGGTGGCTTAGGTGTTGTTCACCACGAGGGTTACCTAATGTGGGATTCCGATGTGGGGCGTTGGAATGCAGGGAAGACAGGACCTAAGCGCGATCTTTTCGGTGAGTTTATGAAAGCTGCCGATACTAAAGATTTCAAAACTTGTGCAACTTTTCACCATGCGAGGTCATATGATTACGCACTCAAATCACTACGTGTTAAAGGCAAAGAAGATCAACTCGAAACTATTTTAAATAATGCTGCTTACGATATCAACCAAGATGAATTTAAAGATTTCTTTTTTCCTGCCCACAAATATCCAGTAGAACAATTCGCACAAGAATGGCACGACAAGATCATTGAAGTTATGGATAAATATACTCCGGACATGATTTGGTTTGATGGTGTCGCTATTGACAAGCCCAACTCTCCAGAACATCATGTAGTAGATTTCCTTAAATTCTATTTTAAAAAAGCTGCAGAGCAGGGCAAGCAAGTAACTATTTGCAATAAATTACCTGGCAGTGATAAGAGTGGGGTTACGCGTTTCAATTTCCCTCAAGGCGTCGGTATTCGCTGTTATGAAAATGGAAGAAATATGCCACCTGATAATGCCGGTTACTGGCTTTGGGATCGCGCCATTAGCTACCCTTGGTCTTGGGTGAAAGATAAAAACTATAACCTAACTAGTGAATACCATGTACGTAGCTTAGTCGATATTGTCGCTCGTGGAGGAGTTTTTTTTCTTTCACTTACTCCTAAAGGCAATGGAGAAATTCCCGCTGAAGAAAAGCAGATTTGTCGTGAAATTGGAGCTTGGTTAAAAATTAATGGTGAGGCCATCTACTCCACTCGTCGCTGGGCAATTCCTGCCGAGGGCGACGTGAAGCTTAATGCCTATCAATATATTGCTAAGCGTAAAGGCTTTTGGTACAAGTACATGAAGACCTCTCCACAACAGATTCGCTTTACACAGAGCAAGGATGGCAAAGACCTTTTTGTCATGACCCTAGGATGGCCAAAATCGGGTGAGATTCTCGTGAAAAACTTAAAAACTAATTCACCACATTTCCCAGAAAAAATTACTTCAGTAAAAATGCTCGGTTCTGATGAAGAAATTCAATTCACACGCACAAGTGAAGGACTTAAAATTCACTTCCCTTCTCAAAAACCCTGTGACTTTGCCTTCAGTTTTAAAATTAATTAGGAAAAAATCATGAAATTCACACATAAAATTTGTTTAAACCTCGGTCTTGTCGTGAGCATTTGTGGCGCAGGGAAAAGCGACTTTAAACTTTACCCAGACCTCAATAGAACAGCATTGGGAGAAGATGCTCAGAAACGAGTAGCAGAAATGGAAGGGCAAAAATTTAATAAACCTCATTTCCGTATTCCCGATAAAAAATACCGTGAAGCATGGGAGGACTTACGCCATAAACAGGATCCCGAATGGTTAAAGGACGCCAAATTTGGGATATACACGCATTGGGGTCTATTCTCCATACCAGCTAATCGTGACGCCAGTAACACATATGTGCGTTATATGTATAAAGATGAAGTTAGTAACAAGAAAAAAAGTAAAGCGTATAAAAAGGGGGTCAGTTCCTTTCATAAGCAACGTTTTGGCGAACCCACCGAATTTGGCTACTCAAATTTTACTGACTTGTTTAAATGCCAAGATTTTAATGGTGCAGAATACGTTGAAATCATGAAAGATGCGGGGGCAAAATTTGGTGGACTAGGAATTGTTCACCACGATGGTTTCCTCATGTGGGATAGTGAAGTTGTACCTTGGAATGTTGGGAAAATGGGACCCAAACGCGATATCTTTGGTGAGTTTGTAGAAGCGGCAAAAGAGGAAGATTTCAAGACCTTCGCATCCTTCCATCATGCGCGCAGTTTTGGCTATGCAACTTCCTATTTAGAAGAGTCCGATTTTACTGAAGAAGAAAAATCTAAACTCGATATCTTTAATCCTAAATATGATTCTTGGTATTTTCCAAAATGGGGAACGGCAAAGGCCGCACAATTTGATGATTTATGGCTTAAAAAGGTACGAGAAGTTATTGATAAATATCAACCCGACAGTCTTTGGTTCGACGGTTTATCTCCTCAAGAACATTGCACCGAAGCAAGTCATGTGAACTTCATGAATCATTACTATAAAATGGGCGAAGAGCAGGGCAAGGATTTAGCAGTATTTAACAAACTTCCTGGGAGCGGTTTTTTTAATTTCCCTCAAGGGGTGGGTATAAAATGTTATGAGGGTGGTCGCGATATGCCTCCTTATACCACGGGCTCATTTTTAATTGACAAAGCTATCAGTTACCCTTGGTCTTATATCGAAAATAAAACTTATAAATTTGGTCCTGATTATCATGTGGACGCAATTATCGATGTTACTGCACGTGGTGGTTATTATCTCATGTCATTGACCCCTAAAGCATCAGGTGAAATTCCTCAAAAAGAAAAGGAGATTTGTGCAGAAATAGGTAAGTGGATGCGCATCAATGGAGAGGCTATCTATGGTACGCGTGAGTGGGTGATTCCTACAGAAGGCCCACTGAATACATTTATGTATAAACCTGAAAAAGGGGTCGTATACTGGGATTACCGTGCACCCAATAAGCAAGGTGAAATACGCTTCACAAAAAAAGGTGACGATATGTATGCGGTTTTCTTAGATTGGTGTGATGATAAGTTCGATATCCGATCACTGGGGAAACAGATGATTCCAAATGCCGAGATCGCAAGTGTAGAACTTCTTGGTCATAAGGGTGAACTCAGTTATGAACAAACTCCCGAAGCCCTAGTGATTCAAAGTCCAAAAGAAAAACCATGTAAATATGCCTATGCGTTCAAAATAAAACTAAAAGGCGATGTTGGTAATGCCATGGTGGCTAATAAACCAGTGAAGATGGAAGAGAATACCATGCTTTATGACGACATAGAGCAGAAATACTCCAAGTAAACTTCATTTATAATATATGCTTTGACTCATAAAGTGAGACATAGCCCCTAAGCGCTTGTGGCCACCTACATTTCTTATCCCCTGGGCTCACCAAGCATCAGCTTCGCATTTTTAGTTTCTATGTGATAGTAGGCGTCCCGCCTGCTTATTTAATCCCTAGCTTTAATTAAAAATTCATCATTCAAAATTATAAGCCAGGCCATTCTGCAGTGAGACCCGCGAACGATCTTTTAGCTGCCACCTGAAACCTAAGCGTCAGCGCCACCTCAGGAACTCCGTTCCGTTCTGCAGTGAACAAGGTGAACTACGAACTGATTTATCGAGGCTGTTATTTTGTGAAGAGCTTATTGAATTCCCCTTCAAGTCACCTATAGTAGAGTACTCATGGGGGCGCCCGGTTTCGACTGTTAGGGTCACTCTTGAGTTGCATGTCGAGGTTGGCCGGTTGGCCTCGTAAAAAGCCGTCCAAAACATAAATGCTAACGATACTGATTACGCATTAGCGGCATAAGATAAGCCCGCTGCCTTTCCCACTCGACGCCTAATAGAGTGACGACAGGCCCAAACTTATTAGGCTGGCTTCAAACCTGATCTTCAGGGGGGAGAAGTAAGACTTCACTGCAGATTGCCGCTTCACTGGTTTTGTTTTCCGACAGGTGAGGAGGTCAAGAAACAAAGGTAAACTACACATGTAGACGCTCCTGTAGTACTTTACTCAGGACGGGGGTTCGATTCCCCCCGCCTCCATTTAAAGGCGTGAATTGCTGATAATCAGTAATTCACGTCTTTTCTTTTATGAGTGTTCACGTCGCCCTATATCTTTTACTTTGGGAGCGCAGGCCTACCGCCAACTGAATGAGTTGCTGAGACCGCCAAGCTTCAGCTTGGCTCTTTATGTTCGCCCGTATGGCAATACCCAGTAATTGGCAATTGCGGACAACACTTCATCTACAGCAGGAAACAAAGACCTAAGCTATCCACAGATTACAAAGATTAAGTCAGATAATCAACAACTCCGTTTCATTCTTTAGTGAGCCCTACAAATCATCTTTTAGCTGTAACATCTTTCCTTAAAATCAGCCATAGGTCTAATAAATATTCTAACTATTGGATTATAAGTCTAAATTTAATCTAAATTCACGTAATAATCCCAGTCAATCCAGGTTTTACATCTAGATTTTAAATTCTTATCTAATTCATTTATGTTCTTTTTGAAATCTTCAGGGTCAGTGGTGTTAGATGAAATATCTATATACCATTTATAGTATTGACCATCAATATCTTCACCGCCGTAATTTTTGAATATTTCAATTTTCAAATTTTGTAGAAAAAAAATTGTTGGGTAATGAAAAAAAGTAGACTTTGTTTGTATACGTAATATTTTTTTTATGGATTGACTTAAATTTCTTTCTGAAATTTTATCACAAAATATAACGGCAGTTTTCATCGTCTCCTCCTTAGGCTACTTTCGTTTTTAAATGACTATAATTGAAGAGCTTCGATGGGCGATGATGAGCCGCTTTCATATCCTCATTACGCAGCTTACCAATAAAAGACTTTGTGTTTACATTCATTTCGTCACCAAAATTAATGCCATCGAAATCATAGTGGTAGAGAAATTTAAGAATGTCATGATCAATAACTTCGGGTTCACCTTTGGGTTTAAAGGAATTTTCATGTGAACCTAATGTAATGAAGATACGTCGTGCTCCAAATGATTTTACTTTTTCTATATCTGTAGATATGAGTTTAGTTCGGAGATGATTTTTAAGAAATTCTTGAGACATACTTACATACCTAAAATGTATATCTGAGTTGAAAAAATTAGAGCATCATAAGCATGTTCGGCCATTTGAGTAAAATTGCATTTGTGGTGACTCGACTCATTCATGTAACCAGTCATTATAGCGTTATCCATCATCTATCTCCTCATAATATTTGGTATCTTCTATCTCCTTAATAAGATATTGTTTTTGTCTTTCAGCTACAATAACAGAGATGGTTCAGATAGAGGTCAGTTGTCTTAGAGACGGTCAACTTGTTGAAAGTGCAGCTTTTTATCTGGGCTTTGCAATAAACTAAGTTTTAGTGGAATAGCCTTATTTCTCATGTTTGTCATAATAGCAACACAAGAAACAGAGAGTTTCAGGCCCTCTCCTTGTTTATCCAATCTGTAACCAAGAGGAAAGTATTTAACGCAGTTAGTACTTTTAATGAATTTCCTAAAAATACTAAGTGATAGTTTACACAATTCATTACCGACGGCTAAATCACCGTGAATTTTTAGGGGTTTTGTCGTTAAAACTTGAATGATTCCTCTTATACTTTCGGATATTTCTACGAGGAAGAACTTAATCTTTTTATTTATATATTTATAACATCTAAATTTTTTTATAGTTGGTTTTTTTATATTTGTCGATTTTGATAGGACTATGTAATCATCCCCTGTTAACTTCTTAAGTTGTTGATTAAAGAAATATGATGTTTGATTATTAAGAGTTGAAAATTCAGTCCAGCTTACATCTACATTAACAGTTATTTGATTTTTACTTTTTAAATTCATCTTATCAAAACCTTAATTTATTAAAAGTACATTTATAAGATAGGTTTTTATTTATTGATTCTCAAAATATGGAAAGGCTTACTTAGAGCTCAGTTTATTAATTACTCGATCTTAAACTGAACTTTAAATGAGCTATTCCTCTTGTTGATAGGGATAATTTTAAAGAGTAATTATTCTAGTTATTCTCTTTTTTCAACCAAATAAAAAAAATATGGGCTCTATGAGAATGTTGTAAATGTTGTGCCATTAACAATAAGGAGTAGTAAGAATGAAAGTTGAAAACATGTTCAAAAATAGTGGCTTTTTGCCAACTATTGAAGATTTATTTCCTGCACCCCAAATTAAAGAAGATTTTGTAGCTTGGCCATTTATTGATAATTTATTTGATTTCACAAAGCTTATTGGAAAAAAAACTTAGCCAAACATGTATCTCAAAAGTAAAATCTAAAAAAGTTGCAGTGATCGGCGCTGGTGTTGGCGGTATGTGCGCAGCGTACGAATTAAAGAAATGCGGAATCGATGTTGAGGTAATAGAAGCGGGAAACAGGATAGGAGGGCGATGCTGGTCCAAACGTTTTACAAACAGAGATGGTTCACTGTCAGATGTGTTCGCTGAATTAGGAGCGATGAGAATTCCACTTTCACAAAAAACTTTTTGGTCTTGTGTAAATGATTTGAAGTCTGCTTTAAGTTTCCCTGATCCTGGAACAGTAAGAACAAAGTTCTTTTAAGATAATAAATCATATGACTGGGAATCTGGGCAAGAAGCCCCCGGTTCATTTGGTGAAATTGCTAAAGATTTCGGGATATGGCTTAATTATTTAAAGGGAATCTTGTATAAACCTTTTGCTGAATGACTGCAATTGCCAAATAAAAAAGACTTATTAGAACTCACCCGTGTGTGGCAAGTCGAATTTATTGATAAATATAAAGGTTGTAGTTTTTTTAAAGCTGTTTCCGATGTTATGACTGATTGGGGAACTGAAGATTTTGGAGCTTTGGGAGTAGGGTTTGGGGACTTTGGTTCGCTCTATCCAGTTAATATGTTAGAATTAGCTCGAATTATCCTAATGCAGTGGGAGGAGAATCAGCAAATGTTTCCTTCTGGGGTGGAGGTACTTCCTAATGCATTTTATACCCATTCAATTGAAATTAATGGCGAGAATATTAATTCTTTGGAAAAATCTAAAGCTGTAAAATTTAATACAAGAGTTAAAAACATTTCATATAGAAATAGTTTAACAAGCCCTTGGTAACTTTTGAAAGTGGTGAAAAACGTATGTATGATGCAGTTGTTGTAGCGACTACGACAAGGGCTATGTCGTATATGGGTTTGATTATGCCTATGAGAGGTGTAAAGCAATCTATTATGCCCGACAGTGTTAAAGTCGCGATTAGAAATTTACATATTACTAGTTCATCAAAAAAGTTTATAAGAACTCGTTCAAAATTTTGGTTAGCTACTGAAACTAACAAAAACTCATTAGAGTTTAGCTTGTTCTGAAATTATATACCCCAGCCTCCATTCCAGCGAGTTTTTGAACTCTCAAGAAACCTAGACCAATCTTCTTTAGATCTAGATAGGGGGTAGGGGGTAGGGGCAATAGGCTGATCAGAAGACCATAAAATATGAAATAGTCCATCTTTGCCAACTTGAGCAATATGTGAATGTCTCCAAATATGTTGATTGTCTTCATCTATATACGCAATGCCGCCTGGACCATAATAAGATAGGCCCTTGATGGCTTCGGCTATTTTATGAGCTTCAAAGGATTGACATTTTTGTATAGCTTTGGCCCAAAGTTGAACGCCAACATAGGCGGACTCCATATAACCAGCAACTCTTTGCTGTTTGCCATATTTCAGTTTAAATTCTTGTAGAAAATCATTATTACTATACTCATCGTTATTTTGGAAATAAGTGAAAATACCATATAAGCCTTCGCAATGTTCTAAGGGGATGTGATTGATCTCATTATCAGATAGAACGAGAGAGATAATTATAGTATTATTGTTTTGATTCATGTTTGATTCATGATATTGTTTTAAAAAGGCTTTATTACTTTCTACAGAGGCTAAAGTTAATATGATTACCTCAGGTTTTTTATCTTGTATTTGTTCAATACATCTATGGAAATCAGTACTGCCAATGGCTAGATAATCTTCGCCTAATAAAACACTATCATGAACTGTAATAGCTTCTTTTAATATCTCATTAGTTACGACAGGATATATGTAATCGGAGCCCACAAAATAAAATGAATGCGGCTTTATTTTATCAAAGAGCCAATCAATGATTGGTAAAGCTTGAAGGTTGGAGGTTGGGCCTGTGTAAATAATGTTTTTTGATGACTCCAAGCCTTCGTAATGAAATGGATAAATAAGAAGCTTGTTACTTTGTTCAATAATAGGTTTTACTTGTTTACGAGTTGAAGACGTAGAACACCCAAATACAGAAGTGATATTATGATTCTTAACTATGTTTTTCGCTTGCTCTGCAAAAACATATTCATTTGATTGACCATCAAAGATCTCGTATGTGATTTTATGATCCAGTAAACCACCATTTTTATTAATTTCATCAAAAGCCACGATGTAAGATTTGATTACACCTTCTTCATGTTCTTTTAAAATACCACTTGCAGAATGTAGAAATGCGACCTTGTGTTGTTTTTCTAATGTGCTCTTTGTGTCCGGTCTTTTGACTTCATTGAAGTTTTGAATGCTAGTTTTGAAGGCTTTGGATTCTTGGTAGTTGATTTGTTTTGGTACGGTGTTTAAAGAATGAGTACATTGCTTGAGGTAAAATTGATATTTATCAATACTATTTTTATCCTCCGGGCTTAGTGTATCAGTAACAAGTTCTTTAGCTTTAGTTAGGTAATTGAAAGATAGTTCGAAGCGTTGATTTACCGCATAAATTTCTGTTAGTTCCATATATATTTGAAGTTTATTTTCAGAAAGCTCAGTTGTGTGTAAAGCTTTTTCTAAATATTGTGTAGCTTTGGCCGGAAGGTCAAGCATTTTTAATAAGACGCCCTTCATATAGTATAGGGCATACAACTGAGAATTATCTGGAAGAGCTAAAGCAATATCAATCTGATTAAGTGCCTCACAGTAGTCCTGTTTTTCATAAAGAATTCTGGCATGTTTTTTGATTTCATGAAGAGCTTTTTGAGTTTGATTAGCTTTTCTCAAATGTAGGGTGAGTTTAGCTTGGTCTAACTCTTTATAGAATGATGCCGCAGATTCATGAATTTCAATTTTGATTTCTTCTGGTATATTTTGATATATACTTTGCCTTATTAAGTCATGCTTAAATTCATAATTTGATGAATCTTTAGAGATGAAGAAGTTGTATTGAATGAGCTTAGATAAATCTAAATTGGCTATTTGGCTTATTTGTTCCACATCACTCAGCTTGAACTCATGCCCCAAGGCGGATGCATAAAATAAAAAATTCACAGCTTGTTCATCTAGTTTAGATAACTGTTGTCGAACGAGAGATGTTAATGATTGCGGAAGAGAATTATCTTTGTACTTGAATCCCATGTCTAATAAATATCTAAAAAATAGTGGGTTGCCATTAGACAATTTTATATATTTATCTTGAACCGCACTAGGAACTGAGAGTGTATTACTACCAACTTTGATTAGTTCATGTTTATTTAGTGGAGAGAGGTTAAAAAGCTCCAAAGGAGTATTTAATACTGTGTTATTCCAGATTTGATACAAGGGACTTTGAATCAAGCGACTCGAAAGTGTGAGTATTAATGGATAAAGTCTGATTTCATGAGTGAAACTTTGGATTGTGCTTATTATTTCACTAGAGGCCCAGTGTATATCCTCAAGAACAATATTTATAGGTCGATCGATCTGTTTGATTAAGGTGAAAACCAACTCAATTTCATTTATTATTGTTTCTTTATATTTTCTAGACTTATCAATGTCTGTATTTTGACCAAAAAGTGTAAAAAGTGTTTTTTTTGTTTTTTTATCTAAGCCAGTATTCAATGAAAAATACTCTAAACAGTCTGGATATATCCTCATTGAATTTTGGCTATAATTAAGGTTTGTGCATTGGGGATAGTGTGAGTTAGCTGCATGCTTGGAATTTATTATTTCAATAAATTCACGAACTAAATCTTGCAGTAATTGTCTCTTGCTAGTAACGCCATCATATATGGGGAGAGTGAAGTTGATGAAATTATACTTTTCGGCATAGCCAATCAGTTTACTAATAAAGTGAGTTTTTCCTATTCCCGGTTCACCTTGCACGAAAATGACACTCCCTCTTTTTTCGTCTTTGACACGAAAAATACTTGAACAAGCACGGTGTATTTGTTCATCTCTACTCAAGGGAGGTGTTTTCTTATCTGGGTTGGTGCTGCTTAGTGAGCTGTTTTTTAGTTCATCTATACTGACTTTTAGGATTGACGCAATATCTTGAGCAGTGCGATAATATATTTTATTACCTGCTTCCGCTCTCTTTAGTGTTGATACTGAAAGGTAACACCCCATTTCTTGACTCTTAGAAGAGAACATATCACGACTTAAGCATTGTTTTAAACGGAGTGCTTTTATCGTTTCTCCCTTTAAAATAACCCTTCCATCAAAATCCATATAAACTAAACCTTAAATAAATAAATAAACAGTCATGACCAAATGTTCTTGTCAAACATTTCTGTATAAAAACTGTATTAAGTTAATAAGATGTACTCTAAAAGGAATATTTTCCTATTTTTTAAAGATATTTTATGATGTTTTTAGTTGTTTTTTAATATGGACGTTTGAATTTAGGCTTTTTAAGGAGCTTGTGTATAAAATTCCGTTTGTTTAAATGGCTTAGAACTTAATTTAAGCCAACCAGAAGATGAGTATGAAAGATTTCTTTTACACATGATGTTATCAAAAAGATTTTTGTAATGAACCCAATATTTTTTTTGTGTATTTTGCGTGATTTCAATTAGTAAAACATTATGATTTATATCATCAAAAGCTTCCATCACACAATAAGCATTATTGCTATCTGTGTTGCCATATAAAGAGTTCTTATTGATATTAAATATCATAATTTCATCACTCCTATTATAATTATTCAGATTATACCTAAACCTATTTAAAGCTTTAGAATAATTAAGCTCATCATATTGTTTGTATTCAGAAACTAAGAGGTTAATTGAGTCGTTAATTTCATTAAAAGAAATTTCTTTGTATGAATTAATTTCGGTACTAATTTTTTTTAATTTAAACTTTGATTTATCATAGATATCAAGAGTGACAGACTCTAAATAGTAATTAAGACTATTGCCACGTTTACATCTGTCATTAATTTCATCTTCAAGTATTTTAATTTTTTCGTAGTCCAAGGAATTTAAAAGGTGCCTGTGCTCATTGTCATTATAGTCGATTACCAAAAGCTCACCTGGCGTATTTTGTGTAACACAACCATTAACCAATATAATTAACAATGCCCCAATAAGATATTTCATTATAAACCTCCATTTATTTGGTTTCACTTTTAGTAGTTTTTCTTTCATAGTTTATCCTCATATATAAAACATATGTTTTAAGTTTTTCAGTCACAAGTGAGTTATTGGTTCATTTAAAGTTCAGATGGATCAATGTGAATTTTTAGTTAAGATTTTAATGGGAGATGTAGTTATAAGTCTTTGATAAAAAGTATATTAAGATTTTGTTAAGTCGTTTTTAATACTCTTTCTTCTATGCAATAGAATAGGCAGTTGTTTTAAAAAATGGTTCAATAATCATTAATGCTTAAAACTCTTTCAAGTTTTTTGTTAAACGCTAATATTTTCCACCTTGATTAACAAAGACGAGAGTTTTGCCAACCGAGAATTTGTCTCATCTCTTTGATCAGATTATTCAATCTACTCAAGCACCGGCCCTACAACTAAAAATTCATCGTTACAATTAAAAATACTGGGGAGTCCCAGCAGGCATCACCTTCGACTTGTATCCTGTTAGCTCAGCGCAGCGTCAAATCAGAAACTCAGTTCCGTCCCTATACTGTTTTCTAGGGGGGAGTGTACCAATACCATACATAAGTTTAGAAATGGTATGGATTCTCACATTTATATCTGATTAAGAGAATAAATTCACTCCTACAAAGATCCGTAATATACTTATTATAAATAGTTTGTGAATTTTTTTATGTGGTTTAGCACGCGATCTTCTTTACTCCTTTCAATTAATAATAAGGAGATAGACAAATGAAATTAAGTGAAACAATGATTGTAAGTTCCAGCTTTGTTATGGATAGCAAAAAACATAAAAAAAATCCTGTAATGAACAAGATTTCTTATTTAGCTTTCAAGCTTGGCTTACTTCGTTCAAGAACATTCTAAGGGGGTGAAGTAATGAAATTAGATCATACAAGCGTAGTGTTTATCAATAATGATGATAGCAAAGTTAAAACTAGGCCTAAAGCGATCTTAGCGAAAGATTGTTCTTTATGTAATGATCAATGGATCTACTCTGGCTACCATCCAATTTTAGGCTTTATAAAAAAACTCTTTCACCCATCAAGTAGGTATTGTCAATGTCAGAATAATCGTGTTGATATGTTTTGATGGAGGAGGTGACTTTAACAGCCATAAATTTTAAATGGAGGCTAGATGTAGGTGACCCTGATATGTGGAGCTGGTTAATAACCTTTGCCTACTTCACCTGCTTTTTTATAACTATTTATAGCTATAAAAATCTTAAAAAGCTATATTCCAAGCAGTCTTTATTTAGCCATAAATTAGCTATTTACTTACTGCTATTTTTAGGACTCAACAAACAATTAGATATACAAGTTTTAGTCAATGATTACGCGGGTTATTTACTGAATACTTTTGAATTAAGAAGTTACAAATATCACATTTTAACAGTGGCCATGATCGTAATGATGACGATGATTATCCTTGTGGTTTATCATTTTTCAAAGAACTCTAAACATCAATTTAATAAGTATTTGATGGTAGCCTACAGTGTGTTGTTCTTATTTATTTCTCTCAAAATAATTTTTATTTATAAAGGTGATTTTATTGCTAAGCTTAGTTATAATGCACAAAGCAAATTACTGAAATCTTTAGAGAGCTTCAGCCTTTTATTAATTTTTTATGGTCAAGTTAAGCTCATACGAAGCTTCAATAAAACATTATCGAAAAAAACATAATCCCAATAATATTAGTACCTAGACGTACAGACATTTACCTCATTGATTAGTTCTTAGTTCCAATTCAAAATTGAGAATTTAAAAATTGCACCTGCCACCTATTTCCCTTTTCCTCAGCGCAGCGTCAACTCAGGCATCAGCCCTAAACTAAGCGCAGCGTCAACTCAGGAACTCCGTTCCGTCCTGCCGTGAGCCCGGCGAACGATCTGCCAGCGAATGTTATGAGCGATCTTTAGGCCGCAGGCCGTCCTGCAGTGAGTTCGCGAACGATACTCCACCTGGCAAATCTATAGTTCAGTATCAGTCAACGCGTGTGAGTATTCAAAATTCTTTTTCTTTCCTCTTGAACTAAAGGGTTCTTTCGCAGACCCCAGATGCGATCCCTAGCAGCACGATAAGTCAGTTTTAAGTCAATTATGGGTTTGGGGTAGGATTGAAAGAGTTTATACCCCTTCATTTGGACTTCCATAGGCTCAATTTTCCAAGGTTCATGAATTTCCTCTTTATTGAGTTCCACAAGTTCAGGCAGCCATTGACGAATAAAATCACCATCGGGATCATGATCCATCGATTGCTTGACGGGATTATAGATTCTCACCGTATTGATCCCAGTGGTTCCTGCCTGCATTTGAAATTGAGTGAAATGAATGCCGGGTTCATAATCCAAAAATAGTTTAGCCAAATGGTAGACTCCATCCCGCCAATCTTGTGCTAAATGATGGCAGAAAAAACTCGTCAGCATGGCTCGCATACGAAAATTGATCCATCCGGTTTTTTCGAGGCATCGCATACAAGCATCAACCAAGGGATAACCCGTGCGGCCTTTTTTCCAGGCCTGAATAAATTCTGCATTATAATCAGTACGCATTAATTCGTAAGCTTGGTTTAAGCATAAAAATTCATAAGAGCATTCCACCTCAAATTTTTGTATGAAATGACTACGCCATTTCACTCGAGTTAAAAAAGCACTATAGGCCCTTTTGTGACACTCATAAGCTTTGGATTCTTTCACCTTTTGATACACTTGTTTAGAACTAATATTTCCCCATGCCAAGTAGGGCGATATGCGACCACAATACTTTCGGCTCAGGCCCGGTTTAGAAATATGCTTTTGGTAATTTTTCCCTCGCTCTGACAAGAAATTGCTTAAATAGAGGTGAGCCGCATCTTCTCCGGGGATCTGCATTTCTTTAGGATTTCCCTTTATGCGCTCAAAAAAATCTTCTATAGGCTTAAATAAACCTTCATCAAATTCAAAATCACTTGAGCTGTAGCTATTTTCAATCAAGCTTTCCTGATGCCAAGAAAACCAAGCTTTATCCCAGTTATCTCGGTTTTGAATACCCCGTTTTATAGCACTAGTTTCGGCCTCGAGTAAATCAAGGCCTTGGCGTTTGCAAAAATCTAAAATACTGCGATCACGACGCCAAGTTCTTTGCGTACCATGTTCCTGATAAGCCAGGATATTTTTAATTTTGTATTCTGAAGCAATTCTTTCAAAAGCCTCCAGAGCCGAGCAATTCACTATGAAAACAGGACGATTGAAAGGCTTCAGTTTGGCTTGCATTTCCAATAGCGAAACTTTGATAAAGTGGAGGTGACGATCAGACAGATCTGGGGCTCGTATCAAATCCGGCTCAAAACAGTAGAGCAATAAATAGGGGGCCTGCATCAATTCCGCTGCAGCTAAGCAAGCGTGATCATTTAAGCGCAGGTCTCTCTTTAGCCAAACTACGTTAATTTCTTTCTTCAA
Organism: Lentisphaera marina; assembly: GCF_028745505.1. Taxonomy (GTDB): domain Bacteria; phylum Verrucomicrobiota; class Lentisphaeria; order Lentisphaerales; family Lentisphaeraceae; genus Lentisphaera; species Lentisphaera marina. The sequence continues at coordinate 763,240 of NZ_JAQZZL010000002.1, forward strand.
GCAGCTGTCTCTTACATTGTTTCCAGAATTTAAAGAAAGATGAATAATTTCCTTCTAGGGAGGACAAGCTTTCGCGTTTGTCTTCCACACCAACATAATTGTTTAATGGATGCTGACGATAATAAATCTCACCACGGCATAATTTTTTGAGTTCGGCAAAATCACCCACAAAGATAATGAGATCATCAATATTTTTACTCAAGTTCATAAAAAACCTCATCACTCTTTCCGAAACGGGATAAGCTTCAAATACCTTGGGCTCAATGAGCAAGATCCGATTAGCCACTTGCCCAGAGCGCCACTTGGGATCCAAGTTATAATAGTTATAGATCAAGCTATCATCATGCTTAAGAGCATTAGGATTGTCACCAGATATTGGCTTCCACTTCAAATCAACCGTACTCAATTCCTGCAGTTCTTCGACCTCATCATAGCGCGTTAAATCTCTATAAGTTTTATCTAAAAAGTTATCGCCTTCATCGACTCGACAATACTTATTTATGTTCTCTTGGTTTGCAATATATTTTCTTCCATTTAAGCAAGCGGCTACCCACTGCCAACTCAAAGCATTAGAAGCCCAATCACCATCCAATAAATGATAATACATCCATCGAGCAGGCTCATACCAATGATAAGAAGCTATATTACAGATACTCATGGCTACATACATCCGCATATGATTGTGCATGTATCCTACATTGTACAGATCTTTTATAGCCTCGTTAAAGACTCCAATACTACTGCGAGCCTCCATTAAACTGGCCGGCATACCATCCTGCTTAGTCGCTTCTTGATTGAAGTTTAAATCCCTATTTATCTTTGTTCCATGATAATTCCATTGGCTCTGCCAATAATCTCGCCAAGCCAACTCTTGCACAAACTTTTCTACCTTTTCTAAGCTGTAACGCTTCATTAGAGAATCATAAACACTGCGTGTGCTAATAACACCACGAGAAATGTAGGGGGATAGGTAGGACACATCACCATCTAAAAAATTTCTCGTCCGAGCGTAATTTTTCACATCATATGACTCCAGTAAATCTATAATCTCATCATAAGCATATGTAAATTCATTCATTTTTTTGTCTCACTAAATTTTTAGTTTAAGTATGTTTGACTCATACTTAAAAACAAACAAAAAACATTCAAAACGTTCATTTTGTGAGATTTGTTTTAACTCATACACTCATGAAATAAAAATGGGTCGAATTATAGCGCTCTAAAGAAATTTGATTATCTAATCATGTGGAATATAACATTCAAATAATTGTAATGGGATTCTTCATATTGGAGGAACACATGACAGGTTAAGCAAAAGCAAATTATTTTAAGAGGACGGAAACCATGGCTAAGACAACTTTAATTTTTTCTTTGATTTACATAATAATGGGAGTGGGTGGTTACTTTGCTTCTGGTAAAGCGAGTGTTACTGCGCTTATCCCATCTTTTTTTGGTATCTTATTCTTTATATTTTCAATAATTGCCATTAAAAAACCAAGTTTGAATAAACACATGTTGCACGGCATCATGTTTCTCGTACTCGTGAGTCTAGGCGGGACTTTCAAGGGATTTGGTAAAATGCTTGCTTGGCTCAATGGACAAGAGATTGAGCGCTTACTTGCCGTACAAATCCAGGGTACTTTTTTTATTCTTAACTCAATTCTTTTGATCTGTGGAATTTATTCATTCATCCAAGCAAGAAAAACAAAAGATTCCGAAGTTCCAAGCCCTAATTAAAAATTAAACATTGCAACTCTGTTGCGTAATCTCAGCAAAGAGTTCTCCTGGGTACGCCAAGCTACAGCTTGGCATTTCCCGATAAACAACACCTTAATTCTTAGCCCAAATTAAAAATTTAAAATTCACCATTAAAAATTAAAAATTGCTGAGATCTATTGCGGGAAAAATATTATTAACATGTATTCGAGTACCTATTAAACTTTAGATAAACGATTCTGATTATTAAAATATTTTAAACAGAATAGGCCAACAATGATCATCAATAAAAACTCTTCAGGTTCAGGAACTAAAGCCGATGTTTCTATTAACTCTTGTACATTAGCCAATCCAATGTCCACTGCAAAAAGAAGGTCGTCATAATCTCGGTCGCCACCACCATAAATATCTTCAAAACCCAAAAATAAATATGCCGAATCTTGTACCGCAAAACTGACAACATGCTGTAAACCATCTCCATTTGCATCAGTATCTGTAGAGAAAACATTGGATCCGCCATTGGCACCATTAGCAATTAAAAAGAAATCAAGACTGGTCCCAGCACTAAAGGTACCAAGCTCTACAAAATCTCCGGTATTCACTGGGTAGTTTTCACTAGTGGAACCAGAACGTCTACTTGCGTCGGGAAATATCAATTGTGGGTTGCCATCACTAATTCCAGGCCCCTCAGTGTTGAACCCAAGGGTATTGTGATAACCAGCACCTTCGCCAACAAAATAAACGCGTAAATCAGAGTCGTAGGCTAAATCTAATTTCGTAGAATCTAGAGCTAAACTCGATACGGTTTCTGTACTCAAGGCAACTCCAGAAGCTAAATTATTTTGGACAATTTGCTGTATTTCTGGTAGATAATTGTTTTGGAAATCAATTGAGTCATCATCAGATGCTGCTGTGTAGACTTCACCAACAATATCCAAACCAAAGGGACGGTCAGTCGATTGATATGGGGATAAACTTCCTTCTGCATATAAGAAAGCGTTGAAGCATAGGGATAAACTTAAGATTCCTAGCTTGTGTTTTATTTTCATTTTTCCTTCTCCAAAATTACTCAATATTGAGTAGTTTATTATTGTTTATGTGTTGAGAGCCTTTCAAATATTTTAAAAGACAGAGAGCGAATATTATTGTCAGCAGGACTTCCTCAGGCTCAGGGACCAAAGCTGAAGTCTCAATTAGTTGATTCACATTCATTGTTCCGATATCTACCGCAAAAAGTAGATCATTGTAATCCCTGTCACCACCATTATAAAGATCTTCAAAACCCAAAAATAAATAGGAAGAATTTTCTATTGCAAAGCTAACTACATGCTGAATACCATCGGGATTTACGCTCTCATCAGTTGAATAAACATAGGAACCGCCATTGGCACCATTAGCAATAAGGAAAAAGTCCAGTTCTGTACCTTCGCTAAAAGTTCCTAGCTCAACAAAATCACCTTGAGCTAATGGAGTATTGTTATTCCTATTAACCGGATTATCGGGATTAAGGTAATCACTGCTCACGCTAGCGTCGGGAAAAATTAATTGTGGGTTTCCAGTTTGAATACCTCCAGCTTCAGTATTAAAACCCAGTGTATTATGATAACCAGCTCCCTCACCAACGAAATACACTCTTAGATCTGCATCATAGCTTAAATTTAATTTGTTGGGGTCTAGAGCAATACTATCCAGAGTCTCATTATTTAGACTCATTCTCTCGCCTAGATTATTCTGAACAATTTGATTGATTTCTGGGAGATAATTATTTTGAAAATCAACTGAAGCCTCGTCAGATGCAGCGATGTAGACTTCGCCAACAATGTCTAGCCCAAATGGTCGTTCACTCGCTTGATAAGGGGATAGGCTAGCATCTGCATAGGTGTTTTGTATAAAGTACATCAATACTATACAAAGAGCTTTAGTTAGTGATTTCTTTCCATTTCTCATTGTTGAACTCCTTTATCTATCAGTGTTTTGTTGAGTGCTAATTCATTATTTGATTTTTCTGCCATAAAATATTTTAAGAAGTTGATTATTTGCTCTTTATCTTGGGCTTTAACTCGGCTTAATACCCAATGACCCTGTTGGCCACGCAAGCGTAAATTGATATCTTCTTTGAGAACCTTGAGCATATCCGTATAAAATTCTCCATTTTGAGAAAACCAATACGCGTAATAATACTTTTCTTTCCCTTTTTCAGCTCTCACCAACTTGACTTGATGTCCTTTTGGGAACTGGCGAATTTCGGAGTCAACTATATCCCAATTAGCCCCTTTCAGGCAGTACTCTGGGGAATGCATACTATGACGTTCACTACTGTGGACAGAGACCATGAGCTGAACATCTTTATTACCTGATGTATAATTTCGACAGATAACATTACCATTCTCAAAAAAATTAATTAAATAAGCAGGGACATCACGTTTCTCTCCCGTCCATGGCCCAATGACATAGCTGGGGTAAGCTTGTTTGAATTCAGATTTTTCACTTGTTAAAACAAGACTAAAAGCCGCGTAAATGACAATCAATAAGTAAGAATGTTTAATTCGACTCAAAGCTTCAAACCTAGGCACATCCACTTTTTCTTTAGGTCGAATAGAATAATAAATAGCAAACATCAATACCGAGATTAATAATTTTATCACTAATGGATCAACCTGATAACTAGACCCCAAAGGCATGTAGGTCGCTATTACATAAGTACTCGCAGGAAAAGCACAAGATAAAACAACAAATGCAGGAATGAATAAGTAAAGGTTCTTTAAGCCTTTGTACTGGATTAAGTACGCGGATAGCAAGAATAAAAATGCCATCATCCACAAGGTGTTCATATCAAAAAATAATGCCGTAATAATCATGACTTGAACATGGTTAAAAGCAATCAGCCCCCCATTGATGAACGAGGATTTGTAAGTCAAGTTTTTTGACGTAAGCCTTACTAAATAGAGAGCCAAAATAAAGAATACCCATGAAAATTTATCTAAAGGTGAATCTAACCAAGCATCAAGAGTATCAGAGAAAAAAGGATAAAATAACGTCAAATAGCACAGTGCAATCACAAGTTCCTTTCTAAAGCCCTGTTTTTTCTCTTGAGTATCATTACTACTAAGCTCTTTGAGACCCATAAAAAAGTGAATGCTCATCATGCTAACAAAAAACCAGATCAAGCCCACAACACTATGTAAAGCACCTTCAATGGGCGCATCATTATAAATTCCCAAGATAATTAGAGTAGAAATTCTGAGGGAATTAAAGCAGAGTGCCATTAATACGAGAGTGAGTAAATAATAGAAGCAATTCTTTAAACAAATTTTACGCGACATAACGCATAAAATTGTACCAAAAGTTAAGATGTACTTCAAAGTGGAAGAGCCACTGCAAGCAGGGACTACATCAAACTTTATTCCATGTGAGCTAATTATCGTCCCACTAAGGCTTATATCCTCAATGAATAATTGCAGGAACGCATAAGAAAAATTACTGGAGAATTGACGGAGAGGAAAGTTAAGTATAGGCTCGCATATGCTTAGTAGCAAATACATTAAGGCACCAGATGACAAGGCACCAACAACTTGTTTCTTCCTAGTCATTCAATGCACCCCTTCGATTTGAGCTATATAAGTCTCTATTTTTTGCATCGATTCAGAACTCACTTGCCCAAAGCCTTCTTGAACACTTTTTAGGCAAGCCCTATAGCTAAATAGTGCTTCCTGATTGCGTTTTAAATGGCGATAACTTTCAGCTAAGTTGTAAAGTGTTTTTGGATCTTTATTAGCTAAATCAATCGAATTTTTAGGGGCCAAAATCTTTACCGTTTTTTCATACAATTCATTGGCGTTTAAAATAGATGTATAAGTATGCAGTATTCTGTAATCATAGGGAGATAGATCATGTGCTTCTTTAGCACTTATCAGAGCAGCTTCATACTGGCCGTCCAGAAATAAATTCCATGCAATATTATTGTGTATTTCAGCCTTTTGTTTACTGAATGGTAGGTGGAATTCATATAATTTGGCAGCCTCACTAAATAAATCAGTTGATTCACAGAGTAGGGCGAGTCGAAGAATATCGTTGGCATGTTTTTTACTCGTATGAAACTGCTTTTCAAGTAAATCAAAATTCCCCAAGTGTATCTGAGCTTCAGCCCAATAGTAAAATGCGGAAGCATTGTTTGTTTTGTATTCATCCAAGGATTCGACTACGGAGTCATATTTTTTTTCATATAGTTGAACCGCTACCTCAGCGAGAACCATTTTTGTGTCTTTAGCTATATCTTGATTCACCAGCAAAAGCTTTTTCGCCTTATTTAGGTCTTGCTTCTTCAAAGCCTCTTTAACTGAAAAATAACAGATTAAAGAAGAACTATTTTCGAGCAGGTCATGATCTTGAATATATTCATTAGCGAATTCGTATTGTCCCAAGCCAATATAACACTCGGCTAATAGTATTTTTTCTCTTCGCATGGAACATAGGTCCGCTTGGTGTTCAAAGAGGATGATTGCTTGCTTCCATTTACCCTCAAGCATTAATGCTTTTATATTTAGCAGTGTTATTTGTTTATGAGAACGGTAGTGAAGTGGTAGTTGAGCAATTAAAGCTAGTGCCTCTTTGCCTCTTTTATCGATGAGTTCGAAGTTGATTTTTAAGATCTCAAAATTAACAGAAACAAGCTCTTTATTCAATAATTCTTCATAGTGCTTTCGTGCTAAAGCAAGTTCATTTTTATGTAAATGAATTAGGCAAATACCAAGCTTAGCCTCATCCTCAAAATCTTTATTCTGCTTAAGTTGATCAAATAATTCATAAGCCTCATTAGTATTACCTTCGTACAAATAACGATAGGCCAGACTCAGACCATTCGTGCCCTGCTTGACCCAGAATTGTTTAGCCTCTTCATTTATATCTTTTAGTTCAATATTTTGCAGCAATAAAAAACTCAGACTTTCAGTTCTTTTACTACCTAGTTTACCTTCCTTCAAATCCTTTAAAATGACCTCGTGCCTTTGATGAATAAAAGCTTCATATAGACTCATTTCCTGTAGAGTAAAAAATGGACTCTCATGCAACTTTAATAATTCTTCTGCTTTTTCAAAATCTTTTTTCTGGAGATACAAAGTCATTAAATCATTAACAGATTTCTTATCTTTGGGAAAATACTTAACTTTAAGTTCCGCAAGTCGAAGTAGGGTATCATTCTTATTATTTAGCGCATATATAGAAGCTAGCTGATCGAAGAAAGCTTTGCTGTATACTCCCTTTCTAAATTGTCTTTTGATTATTTGTTCCGCAAGGACGTGCTGACTCTCTTTGATTAATGAACTTGCCCAAAGTGACGTTAATAATGGACTCGACTTCAGCACGGGATCACTCAAGCCATTGGCTAAGTCAATCAGCTTCTTATCTTCAGCCCTAGAATGATAATATTGAATTAATAACAAGCGACTCAAGGCTGTCTTAGGTAAAAGACGCTTAATTTTTTCTTCCGTCAAAGCTGAATCCATTTGGGGCTTTGTACAAATCTGATAAAGTAAACTTTCACCTTCCAATCTAGGATCATCAGACTTCAACTTGTCAAGCAAACTCGCTAGCTCAATAAAATTCTTTTGGGCAAAATAAATATTGCCCGCAAGTAGGCGACGATTAATCATTAAATTATCATCATTCTCTAAATTCAGCGTATCAATTTGACTTAAAATTTTTAAACTTTCGTCATACTGATTCATCAAAAATTTTGCATAGGCACCCTCAATCAAAACATTTGCTGATTGCGGGTATCGCATTCTAGATTCCACAAGTACAGACTCTGCAGCATCATAACGACCTGCAATCATGTAGAGTCGGCAATAACTTACAAGTCCTTTTTCTTCCAGGATTCCATTGCGATAACATTGAGCTAAAAACTCTATGGCGCCCTGGTAGTCATTTTTTATGATATAGCAATTGGCAATTCTTTGTGCCACTTTTGCATTTGGAAAATCTTTGAAAAAATATTCCCATAAATCCCAAGCTTTGTCAAGTTGTTTAAACTGAATGAGTAAGTCACCGTGAGTTAAGACTTTTTTCACGGGATCTTCGAGTTCATTGGCCATTTGAATTAGCCTTTCTTGTTCCCCGTAGTTGGATTGAATCTTGAGTTTATTTAGACTATAGATTCTCAATAGAACTTCTCTATTCTTCAGGCCGTTTTCCCAGGCCTTTTCTGCATAGGCAACACTATCACTTCTTTTTGATAGGGTTTGTGCAATTGAACTCGTTTCCCACAGTAAAGATTTATCTTTGGGTTTCAGTGACACCGCCTTTACAATAGCCTTGTAGGCTTGATGATAATGACCCGATTCTTTAAAACGATTAAAATTATTTATGTGATCTTCATAAGTGAGTGAAACCTTAACCTCTTTTGGGCTAAATTTCTTTTGAATAAAATAAAAACTAGCAGAGCTTACTACTAGTAATGAGACAAATAACAATAATTTTTTCAGCATAGTTCTAGATCTTTATGATTATAGATGAAAACGATAAAGCATGTCCAATTCTAGAGTTGTCTAATGAGGCGTAAGGTGTTAATTTTCTTGGATTTATATAATAAATCATTTTAGTTTATTTGGCTTTGTGTGGGTATGCATATATTATTTGTCTGACTTATGTAACATAATTCCGACCTTTTAACCTCCTAGATAACACACCCCGCGCATAGAATTAGCCCCTGGGATCTTCAAACTTCAGCTGGGCTCTTTAATCCGCCCGCGGAGGGCCCCATCACCCCGCCGGTCGATGGCTGACAAGCCTCGCAGGGAAGGGGACAGCGTCCCAAAACTAAAAATCAAAATTATCCCGTATCCCCTATAAGCATCAAGTACTATCTGTGTAATGCCCCCCTTTTTCAAGGGGTAACATTACGTAGTGCGAGTTAAGAGTCGCAACTTGTTGTTTTAAGGTAATCATGCAACTAGGCTCGCATTGAACCAAGCTTCATAATCGTATGGGGTCATGTAGCCCAAAGATGAATGAGGGAAGTCCTCATTATAATTTTGAATCCATTTAGTAAGTTCTTCTTTCAGCTCATAAATGTCCTTCCATTCTCGAGGCCAAACTAAATCCTCCTTAATGGTTCGGATAACTCTTTCAGTATCCGCATTTCCTTTAGGGTTATTATAGGAAGTGAAAATCTGCTGAATACCTAGAGATTTACACTCTGAAATAAAACGTTTTGAAGTAGGCTGACAACCATTGTCTGAAACCAATTGCAAATAAGGATTAGCTTCTTTAATCCCATTAGGAAATTGATTGTTTATCCCCATATGGAGAGCACTTAACCAATCATCCGTACGACTTGTTGATTCCAATGAATGACCAATGATTTTCTTGCTACCCCAGTCAATTAAAACATGAAGGTACACCCAGCCCGAGTTTGGAATTAAAATTTTAGTCATATCCGTACCCCAAATCGAATTAGGCTCAATGGTCCTAGGTTTGCTCCGAGTAGGAGTTCTCTTTGATTTAAGCTTAAGGTTGGGCGGAACTAAAAGGTTTTCTAGTTTCATGATTCTATGAATGCGTTTCTTATTCACATTAATATTTTTACGAAATTTTAGATATGCCCAAACTCTTCTATAACCCCAGGAAGGGTGTTCATTCTTCATCTTTTTGATCTTCACTAATAAATCCTGATTAGCAGCACTCAAAGTTCGTTTCCTTTTCAGAATTCGTTTTTTTTTAGTTCCACAGTCAAATCACCAATAATAGTTTTAAGCTTATTTACTTCACTTTTTAAACGTTCTTCAGTTTTATCTACACCACCATGAGCAAATACCTTTGAACCATCAGACAGAAGCTTGTCTCTCCACTGGTAGTACTGCGTTTGAGTTATCTGGTGGCGGTTGCAAAGCTCGCTGACAGTGCAGTCAGCTCTAAGCCCTTCCATAACGATTTTAAGTTTCTCTTCTGGTTTCCATTGGCGTCGTTTCATGTGATACTCCGTGTTTATATACTATCTAATTTACACGACTTCTTAAATGGGAGCACTATATCTGGGCTCTTTTATCCGCCCGTATTGCGATACCCAGCTTGGAAATTTCGGACTAAACTTCATGGTTAGCAGGACTTTGAACTGTGCTGCTTCAGCGGAAATTAGACAGTTAGGCATTTTTTCTTAGCTGAGATTTGTTACATTACTGGCTTCATTACTCCAAGCGATAAACTTATTCCTGAATCCGTGATCAGGTTTTGAGATTCATGAGATAATGGTTTGGTCGAGTAATTCTTAGATCGTTTTTATCCCAGATTGTGAGATGTCCTTATTTCTTAAGCCTATCGCTCGTGATCAGGTGTCTAAGGATAGTAAATATAGCAATTTCTAAGGCAATTCACCCAACTTGGACAGAGTAAAGCACAAAACTCAATAAAAGAGCTTTGCAATAAACTTCTTATTAGTGGATTAAAGGCTAAATGATATTTTTTGATACAGCTTAAACCAAGGGCTATGTCGACCAAACTTGAGAGTTTCATCTCCTGCGTGCTTTACGTGTTTACAAGCGGTTAAAATCAAGTCACGTATCACGCACCGTAGGCGGCGTCGTTGGGCTTTGATTTTAATTGGAGCCAAGGATTTATTATGGATAAGGTGATTACCAATGACTCTGAGCACATTAAAAGCGAGCATAGCGCAGTGCAAAAAGAATTGATTCGCTTTAAATTTCCCTGAGGGTAAACGCTCTACATTCATATCGCTCTTCAATTCGCTATGGAACTGCTCACTGGTTCCATGATCGTGATAAAGTTCGATCACATCCTCGGCTTCTAAAGGTAAATTCGTCCAATAGGTCTCCACTTCGATTTCTGGCATCAAAAGTCGATTGCCATCTTGATCTTCGAGTCGTTCCGTAACTTTAAAAATAACAGGAACCACTTTATGTTCTTCATTGTTTCCAGGATGTTTGTGATGGAGTTCACCGACAAAGACACTCTTACCATCTCGAGATTTAAGCTGTCGCCCTAAACGCCGTGCGTTGGATAGCCACTGTTCTTTAGATTCCTTTCTAAGGTTCCGTTTAATCAGAAAATATTGATCATCAGGAAGGTGTCCGAAATTAACCTCAGCATCGTGAGCGGAATCTAAACGAAGTAGTACGGGGTGCTTAAGCTTTAATTTTTTGATCATAGTAAAGCTGTCATCTAAGAACTCTGGCATCCCTTTTTGTGCATGCTGTGAACCTGGACGCAGCTCATTATTTAGCATAAAGCCCTCAGTTCCAAGGTAGGCAAACATGGGAGAAAATCCGTCATGATTTTTATATGTCCAACTCACATTTTCTTTATGGCTACCGGAGTTATCCATGGGTGATACATCCATATCGAGTGGAATAAAATTCATCCCCCCTTTTGATATATTACCTATACACTGTTTTTTGAGCAGGTTTGTATTCGCTGATTTTAAATGCACTTCATGCTCAGAAGACATGATTTCTAGTCGTTGACGCAAACGTTCCTCGGATGGAACTTTGTTTAATCCAAGTGATTTCATAAAGACTTCGTTTTCACGAAACTGACTAATATCTGTGAAGCGTTCACGCCCCTGAATCAGTAACCCCACCTGTGATTTGAAAATATCTAGATCTTGAAAGATATGATTGGCCTTGTGATCTGTATTGAACTCATCGTCAATTTCACTTTGTTGAAGGACTTGGCCACCTAAAAATATTCCGCCAATACTGTGAAGGGAATCATTGCCTGTGTCGAGTTTAAATGCTTTATTCATGAGAAAACCTGTTGGGTGATTTTGGTGTCGTAACTTAAATTACTATAAACCAACAGGTTTTCTTGTTTTTAAGCTGTTTTTTAAGATCAGCTCACGGATTCAGGTTATTGGTAAAGATGTGAGTATTATTCAAGAAAGAAAAAGAAAACTCGCTGAGGCAAAAATTCGTAGGTTAGAGTTCTTTGCAGAAGCTTCATAAGCCAGTAATGTAACAAATCTCAGCTAAGAAAAAATGCCTAACTGTCTAATTTCCGCTGAAGCAGCACAATTTTGAATTGTTGGATCAGTAGTTGAGTCATATAAAGCACAGATCGATCAGATGAGAAAGATGAAGCAACAGAGTTGCACAGACTGTTGACAAAGTCCTCCCGTGTGGAGGACTTTTTTATTGGTTAAATTATATTGACTAATGATTAAAAAACAGTCAAAACAGTCCGAGTTTGAATTCGTTTGCCTTGAGCAATTAGTTCCGCAAGACCACCTTTTGCGGAAGATCGACTCCATTGTCGATTTTGAATTCATTCACCACAAGGTGGCACACCTCTATTGCCCAACAAATGGTCGTCCCGGCGTTGATCCAGTCGTTCTTTTTAAGATGCTTTTTATTGGATATCTATTTGGTATTCGCAGCGAGCGTCAACTCATTCGTGAGATAGAAATGAATATGGCTTATCGCTGGTTTCTTGGTTATAACTTACAGGATAAAATTCCGCACCACTCAACCATCAGCCAAAACCGTCGCCGTCGTTTTCAAGAGAGCAATGTTTATCAAGAAATATTCGATGAGATCGTTCTCTTAGCTATGGAGCGTAAGCTTGTCGATGGAAAGCACCTTTATACCGACTCTACTCACTTAAAGGCTAATGCCAATAAGAATAAATTTGATAAGCAAGACGTTGAGAAGTCGACTCGAGATTATTTAGATGTTCTCAATAAAGATATCGCGAAAGATCGAGCTCAAAATGATAAGAAGCCTCTCAAAAAAAAAGATAGTAGCCCGGTGATTAAAGAAACGAAGATCAGCACCACTGATCCAGACAGTGGTTATATGGTCAGGGATGGTAAACCCAAAGGCTTTTTCTATCTAGATCACAGGACTGTCGATGGGAAGTTTAATATTATCACTGACAGTTTTGTCACCGCGGGAAATGTTCACGACAGTATCCCGTATCTCAAGCGCTTGGATCACCAACTTGAACGGTTTAATTTTAATGTCGAAGCTGTTGGTTTAGATGCCGGTTATTTCACCGCGGGAATCTGCAAAGGACTTGTGGATCGAGATATTTTCGGTGTGATAAGCTATCGACGCCCGAACCATATTAAAGGTTATTTCCGGAAAAGTCAGTTCATTTACAACTCTACAGACAATAGCTATACCTGCCCGGCAGAGCAGGTACTTCCTTATCGAACAACCACTCGCGAAGGCTTCCGCGAATATGCTTCAAACCCTAAAACCTGCACCAACTGCTCATTGCGAAGCCAGTGTACAAAAAGTGCGAATCACACAAAGATCGTCACACGACATATCTGGGAGGATCAAAAAGAGTGCATCAAGAAAAACCGACTCACACCAGAAGGTAAAATCCTATATAAACGAAGGCAGGAAACCGTGGAGAGGAGTTTCGCTGACTCAAAGCAATTACACGGTCACCGTTATGCGAAATTGCGTGGAATTAAAAAGGTTCAAGAGCAGTGTCTTTTAGCCGCCGCATGCCAAAATATGAAGAAAATTGCTATCGCTTCGTAAAGGAGCACTGCATTTCTTGATGAACGCAGAATTTCACTCAAGAAAACACCAACAAGCTCCTGCAAGACATTTCTACATACTGTAAGAACCTTTTGTTGAAATTATAAAATATTTGCTTTTCTGTACAAAAAGAAAACCCCTGTTACAAAAACGGGGGTTTATCAACAGTCTGAGCAACAGAGTTGCAATTTTTAATTTTAAATTCTCAATTTTGAATTTTTAATGTGGGTTAAGAATTAAGCAGGCGGGACGCCTGCGCTCCTATAGTAGTCCAAGTAATTAAATAGATAAATATAATGAGGGGGTCTGGGGGAGAAATTTTAGAATTAAAAAAGGAACATATAAATTTAATTATTCTCGGTACGAATTGGCGCTCCTGTCTTTGAAAGACTTTCTGGGCACTTCGACCGGGAATGATTATCAGCAAGACGAATACTCAGAAAGCTTCCACCACGAATGCTATAGGAATTTCGCACGCTGACTTTTAAATCTATATATTCCTAAGGAGTAAAAATGTATTATACAAGAACTAAAAAGCCATCTGAATACTCAGTTATTATTGCGATTGACTGGGCTGATCAAAAGCATGATCTACGAATCCTTCGGGATTGTGAAGAAGAATGTAAAGTTATCAGTAGTGATTTACTTACGCTCAAAAAATTCTTTAATGAACTCATACTTGAATCTGTTAATGATCCCATCGCGGTTGTCATCGAAAGCTGCCAATCTGCACTGATGAATTTATTGATATCCATTAGTGAATTTGATGTCTATACAGTTCACCCGACCACTTCTTCGAAGTTTGCTAAAACATTCCATCTTAGTGGCGCGAAAAGTGACCGAGCAGATACCAAATCATTACTTGAACTATACTTAAAACACCCTGATAAAGTTAAAAGAGTAGACGAATCTTTTTCAAAAGGAAAACTGAAGCGACTGAATACAAAAAGGCGTGATTTAGTAAATGATAGAACTCGTTTAACTAATCAACTCACTGCATTGTTGAAGATCTATTATCCAAATGCACTCAAAGTCGTGGGGAATCATTTATATGCAGACATGTTTCTAGATTTTTTGGATAAATATCCAAGCCCGCAGGATATCATTAATGCTCATCAAATCGGCATTACTAAATTCTTTAACAAACGCAGTACAAGCCATACAAAAACAAAAGTGAGGGTTCAAATATTACGCGCTTCTGTTATTGTTGTTAATGATGAAGATGAGGTGGATTACTACATATTTGAGATACAACAATTCTGCCACAGAATCCGGAGTTTAAATAAGGTTATTAAAGCTTATGACGAAAAAATTGAGCAAGCTTATAGGGAAAATGAAGATCATGAAATATTCCAATCATTTCCAGGAGCAGGTCCTAGTATCGGACCACGTCTTATGGCCTTCTTTGGAAACGATCGAGAAAAATTTCAGTCTGTAAATGAGGCTCTTAAAATCAGTGAAATAGCTCCTGTGACAATTCAGAGTGGGAAAATGAATATTGTCCGAAGACGTTTTTTATGCGACAGGTTCACTCAACTTAGTTTTGTTGAGTTTGCCAATAATTCCATAAGGTCATCAATATGGGCACATGAATTTTATTATCATAAGAAAGCTCTAAACATACCTCACTTCACAATACTTAGAGCTTTGGCGTACAAATGGATTCGTATCATGTACAGTTGTTGGAAAACGAGAACTCCATATAATGAAAAGACCTATCTAGAAGTATTGGAGCAGAGGCGACCAGCATGGTTTCAGAAATTCGTTAATTAATCTCGAATTCTAGTTGTAAGTGCACTCAGAAAAGCCCAGGGAAGTGCTTGCGCTGAGGAAGCAGGAAGCAGGAAGCAGGTGGTAGTGCAATGTTTAATTTTAAATTCTCAATTTTGAATTAAAGACAAGAGCAAGCTTGAAAAGACAAATCAGCTTAAAAAGCAAATCGATGACATCGCTCAAAAACATGACTGAGCCACTAAAAGTAGAAGCTAATCAGTCTTAGCCAGATTTTAATTCTTAAATCACACCAATTAGCTGACTAATCTCTGGGTTCTAAAATATGACTATTAATACCTATTTACTAAAATAAAGCTTCACTTTACGGTACGAAACTTAGCTTTTTCGAGACTAGTTGTAATGACTGATTTGAGAAGTTCAGGTTTACTGCCTGGCCCAACCGTTAAAAGTTTTGGGCCGGTTAGAGGTTTACTAGTTGAGGGCTTGATATAAACAGTACCATCAGGGCAACGCTCAAAATTGATATATTGCTGAGCTATTTTACAACAACCTTTGACGCGGAGAATACTATTCGGCAGGGCATTACAAATATCTTCAACACATTCTTTATCAGGAAGGTCTGGAAGATCTGACGAGCATGACGCCCAGTGAGCTTTTTTGTGATCAAGCTTTTGGGCCTCATTATGTGATGGCATAAGTTGAGGCAAAAGTGAAATATCCAACTCATTTAGTGAAAGAATCTTTGCAGTCGGATTAAGCTTATTGACTTGATTAATAACCTCCTCGCATCTATCCTCAGAAGCTTCATCCATGTGTGTAAGTACAATAAGAGAAGAGACCTGTACCTGGTTAGCTTCAAGTTCATTATGTTCTCCTCTAAGCTGCCAGTTTTTGACATCCACCACCGAGAGTTGAACAGGTGGGAGGAAGCGTTCTGCAATCCCAACTCCAAGAAAACCCATCAAGGCACAGGCATCAGAAGTTCCATTAGCTTCAATAAGTGTAATGCCTTGGTCGCGAGCTGGAATGCAATTTACAAATTCTCTCAATTCATTAATACCACTGCAGCATACGCAACTACCATTAAGGGCTCGAATCCACTGAGGCTCAATTTGACCGCTAAACTGCTGAAGGTCAACAAAGGCATTTTCGTAATCATTTAGAATAATAAATGGATTCCAACCTGCTTTACTATAGCTCATAGTAAGGTGCTTAAGTAAAGTTGTTTTCCCGGCCCCAAGAAAGCCAACAATAGCTACAATAGATTCCATTTTCCCAAACTATCTTTAGTTTTATAATCTTAATTTTTCACACCGCCCGCATAAAGATGAGCTAGCTTAACTGGCGGACAATTTAAATCAATTTTTTATAAACTAAAATGAATTTCTTGGTAATGTAACAAGTTTTGTGCTTTGAGTAGAAAAACCATGACGACCTTAATGAGATTCATGCAGGGCTTTCGAGTATTCAAGAAAGTCGGATTCCTATAAAAAGGTAAGCTCGTCTGAGATACTAAAATTTTTAATTTTTAATTTGGGCTAAGAATTAAGCAGGCGGGACGCCTGTGCTCGTGCGCCTGAGAGCGCACACAATCAATGAGGTGAAAGTCCTCATCAACAAAGGCTGATTATGTTGTAGTCGAACCTAACTGCGTTGTCGTGAGGCGGGGTGGAGAGCAAGGCAAGACGAAACAGCAGTCCGTAGGATGACGAACTCGATTCGGCTTTATAGTACTGGCGAGCCTGCGTGCGCTTGGCGAAGCTTGGAACAGAAAGAAAAAAAAAAAGGTAGTTCTGAAAATCCTCTATGCTGAATATCAGCGAGTAGCAAAGCAGTAGAGGAAGTCTATAGGGTGGTTGGAGACGGAATGCCGTGAAGGTTGTGTGACGTTAATCAGGGAGATCTGCATGTGCAGTGCAATAAGGCATGCAGAAGTCAGAGCTCTCATAGTAGTAAAGAAGGCGGTGAAAGCCGTCAGAGCGAAGGAGAGTAGGAAGATGAAACTGAGAAGAAAAGAATGAAGGAATGAAACAATTGTCAGAGACGACTAAACATTCATGGGAGCAGTTAGGGCGCACCGAAGAGATTCGTGCGTGGGCCTCAACTTCAGTCTGGACAGATCAGATGCTGGGAACTCTTGAAACAAGAGTTGAAGGTAGGAAATGGTATAGCTTAATAGATAAAGTAGCGCGAGAAGTGAACCTTGTAGAAGCCTGGGAATCTGTTCGTGCAAACGGCGGGAGTCACGGGGTGGATATGGTGAGCTTGGATCGTTATGAATCAGAGTTAGAGCACAATACTGAACAATTGATGAAGCAATTACAGGCGGGGACTTACCTTCCGCAATGCGTTCGCAGGGTAGAGATCCCAAAAGCCGACGGTAAAACGCGTGCATTGGGAATACCAACCGTGCGAGATAGAGTTGTTCAGACTGCGCTCAAGAATGTTATTGAACCGATATATGATGCGGAATTTTCTGCACAGAGTTTTGGTTTTCGTCCGCAACGGGGATGTAAAGACGCGCTTAGGCGGGTTCATCATCTACTTACGCAAGGACAGCTCTATGTCGTTGATGCGGACATTCAAAGTTACTTTGATATGATACCGCACGACAAACTCATGGCACGAGTCAAAGAGAAAATAAGTGATGGCAAGGTCCTTGACCTTATAGAAGCTTTCCTCAAAGCGGGGATATTCGACGGAATCAAGGAGTGGGAACCCGAGAAAGGGACTCCGCAAGGAGGCGTAATTAGCCCACTGCTCGCCAATATTTATCTCGATGAATTCGACCATAGGATGAGAGACGCTGGTTTTGAAATAGTGAGGTATGCGGATGACTTTCTGGTGATGTGCGATAATGCAAAATCGGCTAAACGGGGCTTGCGCAAGATAAAGCGTTGGATGAAGGCCCATGGTCTGAATCTTCACCCCGATAAAACCCGAATTGCCGACATGAATCAGCAAGATGAGTACTTTGAATTTCTAGGTTATCACTTTGAGCGTTCGAAAAGGACGGGCAGAATAAATAGGTGGCCCCGAAAACAGAGTATGGCTAAAATTAAGGATACTATACGCAAGCGTACGAGGCGTTGTCATTGGCAATCCATAGAAGAAATTATTAAAGCCCTCAGGCCTAGTCTCAAAGGTTGGTATGAGTACTTCAAGCATTCCAATCGTTGGACCATGCTCGAAGTTGATGCTTTCTTTCGAAGAAGGTTGCGCAGTATCATCGCTAAGTACAACCGTAAGAGAGGTACTCATCGGATTATCGATAACAAGAAATATACCAAGAAATACTTTGTAGAACTAGGGTTCTTTTCACTGGAAGAGGCCTGGTTACTGGAATCTCAGTCTCTTCGGAGTAAGCATTGACCGGAGAGCCGTATGCGGGAGATCCGCACGTACGGTTCGGAAGGAGGGGAGGCTCCGCAAGGAGCTTTCCCTACCCTTATCCAGGGACTTTCCACTTTGAGCGAAGCGCCACCTTGAGGACGCAGTCCGATACCTAAGTGAGCAACGTGAACGCTACCTTGAGCCGCTAGGCGCCACCTTGAGCGGAGTGACACCTTAATCCAAAGGTGGCTGAAGCCCTTCACTTTGGAAGGTTTTGTAGTGTTTTTTATAGCTTTGGATAACGCGCTCGGGACGGTCGGCATCGGCTACGTTGTAGAGTTTGATACCGGTTTTGATTTGCGGAGCTTCTTTTTTCGGAAGCCATTTATCGGCAAACTCTTTTTTGAGCGAAGCGTACTCTGGGTTGTCAGCGAGGTTGGTCCATTCATTGCTGTCCTGAGTTTTATTGTAGAGCTCTTCAGTGCCGTCGAAATAACGAGTGTAGCGCCACTTTTTTGTTCTCAGGGTGTAGTTACCACGGCCCCAGGTAGTCATAGCCGGAGATATTTTTTCCTTGGATGGATTATCGAGCCAGGGACGAAGGCTAATGCCGTCAACGTAGGATGGTGTGCCGATTCCTGCTAAGTCGCAGAGGGTTTTGTAAACATTGATGAGTCCTACTGGCTCATGACATTTCTGGCCATTGCCTTTGCGGCGTCTATCCCAAATGATAAAGGGAGTGCGTGTAGCTTCTTCCCAGAGAGAAAATTTACTAAAAGAGCGCTTTTCACCCAGGTGGAAGCCGTGATCAGACCACAGGATAACGATGGTGTTATCTGCGTACTCACTTTTCTCGAGGGCATTCATGACCATTCCGACATTATCGTCAGTAAAGTTAATGCTGGCTAAATAACCGCGTCGAACTTTTTCCCAGGCATTGTCACGAGCCATAGGAATTTCGACATAGAGTTGGGCATTACTTTGACCGGCAATGGGGATATCTGTCAGATCATTAGCCTTGATTTTTGGGGGCTGAATGGGGAAGTTAAAGCGGTCGTAGTTTTCTTTTGGAGTGATAAAGGGCGTGTGAGGAAGAATAAAACCTACTGAAAGGAAAAAGGGCTTGTAATGCTTTTTCTCAAGGAATTTCTTTGCGTACTTCGCAGTTTTGAAGTCGCGAAAATCTTCCTTGGGGTTTTCCGCAGGGCAGGCTACAAGACGCTTTTGGTAGGGTTCGGGGTAATAGCCGTAATCCTTGATGAGTTTTAGTTTTGAGTCACCAAAGGATTTGTAGTCGTCCCATTGAACATCCTGCATGTAGGCGTTGTCAGGGTTGTGGTACACTTTGGTGATACCCACGGTTTCATAGCCATTATTTTTGAAATGCAGTGGCATGGGAGTGAGACGGTCGAGTTCACCTGTGGTAATTTCAACTATATCGTAGAAAGGGTAGAGACCTGAGTTGTGGGGCTCTATGCCAAACATGAGGGCATTCCTACTCGGAGAACATCCCGGCGAAGTGCAGTGTGCGTTAGTGAAGTTTACGCCATTAGCAGCTAGCTTGTCCATGTTTGGGGTGAGTGCCTGGGGGTGACCATCCAGAAATCCCACCCAGTCATTCATATCGTCAACACAAAGCATGAGGATGTTGGGTTTTTCTGCTCCTTCCGCAAAGGAGTTAAAAGTTATGAATGTAAGTAGTAGGGATGCAAGAAGTTTAAGTTTATGCATAATTATCCTATGTTTTAATTTTAGCTTGTTTGAATGTATCTTAGTCTTGGCAGTCAAAAAGAGTATTCTGAGTGACGCCTGTGCTCCACATGTCTAGTCCGGAGTTCCCGGCGAGGGAAATGAGGTTTCTCAACTCAATGTGGCCATCTACAAACAAGTAGTTTGTGGCGTAAGTTTTTGTATGTTTTTTTGGTGTCCCAAGTAAGCTATCTCTAATGTTATCTAAAGTAGCATAATGAAGACTATTGAGTCCTACAGTCGAGTTTCCTGTTAAATTGTCAGGGTCGATCTCCACTTTGTAGATAGCTGAGTTAGGGCTATTAACTTCAGAAAACCTCATCGACCATGGTGTTTCATTATTATTTTCAACAGCCCAACCATTTAATGTGACTCCGCGCTCCCAAGTATTGTTGCCTAAGGATGGGTCCTTGGCTCTCATAAATGAATATGAACGACGAATGTTACTTGTGTTTGCCGCAATACCTTCATAATATTTGTCTTCTTCAGGGCAGTTAAAAAAAGATAAGCGATTTCCAATATCTTCATATCGGTAGGGCGCACTGAGCTGACTATTGCCATAGCTTAGGATTTTTCTATCAGTATTACCTACAGTCGTATCTGTCGCTGCAGGAAAGTGTCCTGTGTTATCATCTGCGTAGAGTAGGTACATTGTATTCAATGTTTTGAGATTGTTGATGCAAATAGACGCTCGACTTTTTTGACGAGCTTTACCTAATGTAGGTAGAAGAAGAGATGCCAGTATGCCAATTATGGCAATAACCACGAGCAACTCGATGAGAGTGAACTTTAAGCGGGTTCTATTTTTTATCATTATGCTCAATTCCATTTTTTAAATTAAGTGGCTCTCCTTAAGAAAAACAAATCCAAAGAGTCTGATGCCGAATATTTCTTATTTTTAATATTTATAACACGAAAAAATCACTATGTCAACCAATTTTATTTAAATGTTTAACATTTACTTGTAAGATCGCTATTTGCTTATTATTATGTAATATATTTAATATAATGGAGTCAAAAAATGAGTATTATTAAGATATCACTTGCGCAATGGTCTTTGCATAAACGTTTTCAAAGTGGAGCTCTAGAAAATTTAGATTTTCCAGCTTTTACTCGTGATCATTTTGATTTATCAGCACTTGAATACGTCAATATCTTTTTTAAACAGACAACAAATTCATATGTAAGAGAACTGAAACAAAGGTGCGATGACAATGGGGTTAAGAGTCTTTTAATTATGTGTGATGGCCTTGGACGTTTAGGAGATCCAGATAGAATTAAACGTGAAAAAGCGGTGGAAAATCACCTCATATGGTTAGAGCTTGCCAGTAAATTATCTTGCCATTCTATAAGAGTTAATGCGGAGTCGGAAGGAAGTTTTGAAGAGCAATGTCAATATTCCGTTGATGGTTTGCGGGAGCTAAGTCAAAAAGCCGACGATTTTGACTTGAATATCTTAGTAGAAAACCATGGGGGACTTTCATCGAATGGTGCTTGGCTAAGTCAGGTAATGCAGGGAGTTCATTTAGAGAATTGTGGAACTCTACCTGATTTTGGTAATTTTGATGATTATGATAAGTATAAAGGAGTAAAGGAGATGATGCCTTGGGCCAAGAGTGTGAGTGCTAAGAGTTTTGACTTCGATAATGAAGGAAATGAAATCAATATAGATTATCATAAAATGATGCAAATTGTTCTTTCACAAGGATATTCATCTTACTTTGGTATAGAGTATGAAGGCGATAAATATTCTGATATTGAAGGTGTGAATTTAACAATAGATCTTTTAAAAAGTTTTGAAAATACAGAGGTATGATTATGAAAGTTATTTGTACAGTAATATTGCTTGTTCTATCACTACAATCAGAAGATAAATGGTTAGTTTTGTTTGATGGGACAGATTTAAATCAATGGCAGAAAAGCACGGGTAATTGGCAGGTAGATAAAAATGAGACTTTGCTTATCCAACCTAGAAAGGGTGAGAGTGGTTGGGAGCGGTACAGTTCATACCTTTACACGAAGAAGCAGTTCTCAGACTTCACTATTGAATTTGAATACAGCTATCCCAAAGGAGGAAATAGTGGTCTTTA
Organism: Lentisphaera marina; assembly: GCF_028745505.1. Classification (GTDB taxonomy): domain Bacteria; phylum Verrucomicrobiota; class Lentisphaeria; order Lentisphaerales; family Lentisphaeraceae; genus Lentisphaera; species Lentisphaera marina. Next base: position 785,363 of record NZ_JAQZZL010000002.1, read on the forward strand.
TTTTCGCGTAGCGGACATGAAGGATGCAACAAAAAGTGGTATGGAAGTGCAAATCCTCGATTCTTTAAATAAGAAGGGTAAACTTTCCCATCACGATCATGGAGGAGTTATAAAAACTGTTGCACCGAGTAAAAACATGTCGAAGCCTGCAGGGTATTGGTTTAAGGCACAATTGAGTTTAAAAGGGCGCCATATTCTTTACATACTTGATGGTGAAAAAATTATTGATCATGACTTTTCTAAAAATCCAAACACAGGGAAGAAGCCACTAAAGGGTTACATTGCTTTGCAAGATCATGGATATGGTAATGACGTGCGCTTTCGGAATATTCGAATAAAAGAAATCAAATAAACGTAACAACAAGGTAAGCAGAGTAAAAGTTTCACGATAATAAAATGGTTAACATTTAATAATAAATGTTTATTTATTTCACCAATAAGGTTGACAAGTTTGCTCTCTTGCTTTAATTAAGGAAATGATTAACATTTAAGATGAGGTGCGATATGAGCTTACCTAGAATAGGATCCCAATTATTTATAAATCGTGGAGATAGTCCGGAACAGGCCCGTGAATGGGTTGATCAAATGAACACCGTAGGTTTGCGAGTTATTCGTTTATTCATGTTATGGGATTTAGTTGAATCCCGCGAAGGGCACTGGACTTGGGATGTGTTTGATGCGGTCTTTGATCAAGCAGCTAAGAATGACATGGGAGTAGTACCGACTCTTTGGGCATTGACCTCGCCAGGTTGGATGAGACGAGTTCGTTCCTTGCAAGGGATTGATGATTTAACGGATAAGAAATTCACGGATAGGGCAATGGATTATGTGGATCGCTGTGTTTTACGTTATGCTAATCACCCGGGTCTTGATTCTTGGATTATATGGAATGAAGCAAGTTTGGAACTGGTTCCAGAAAAGAAATGGCAAACGCAATATCGTGATTTTTTGAGTTCTTATCATGGAAGTATTGAAGAGTACAACCGCCTTTCATATCATCAATTTGAGAGTTTTGATGAAGTACAAATTCACGAGGGTGAGTTAAATGATTTTTGGGCCCCGCACATTGAACAACTGGATTGGGCGCGCTTCAATCGTTCACAGCTCCTGTACTGGATGAAAGTCATTACTGAGCGTATACGATCTAATGACCCGAATCATCCGATTCACGTTAACCCGCACGCATTAGTTAGTAATTATACTAAAACGGGACAAGAGGTTTGGGAGGAAGGCAAAGTTGTGGACTTTCTCGGATGCAGTGCTCACCCGGTTTGGCATTTTACCCGTTTTGAGAGAAAAGCTTGGCCCCAGGCAATTGCCATGTCGACAATTTTAATGCGCAGTGCCAGTAAAGGTCAGCAGTTCTGGTTGAGTGAACTTCAGGCTGGTCCGGCAATTGATTCGGGTTTGATTTACGATACTCCTACAGGGGATGATTTTCGAGTCTGGCTGTGGACGGGAATCGGTACAGGTGCAGATGCTTTGGTATTCTGGTGTTTTAATGATCGCAATGATGGCGCGGAAGCAGGTGAATGGCGTTTGATGGGACCGGCCGGTGGAGAAACAAAGCGCAGTAAAGTTACCACAGAAGTTTGTGAAAAGCTTATTCAACACAATGAATGGTTTGAAAATAGTCAGGCTAAAACACCATGCGCACACATTTTACATAGTACTCCAAGTAGAACTTTTGCGTACCTCGCAGAAGAAGGCCCCGTTGAAAATCCCCGTTCACAGGATTCGGCGGATGATGCACTTTGTGGAGCTTGGACTCTATTGGATGATTTGGGGATTGAGGCGGGTTTTGTCAATGAGGCAAAAGTGAAAAGTCTTGATCCAAAACAGAGTCCCTTGTTGATTTGTCCCAACGTGACCTGCGTAGAAGATAAGTCACTCATTGCTGAACTGCATCAATATGTTGAGCATGGGGGTACTCTTATTGTCGATGGCGCTTTCGCCAGTAAAGATCAGAACGGCTGGATGCTTCGTGAACAAGTTTTTGAATTGGAAAAACTCATTGGAGCTAAAAAAACTGATCAGACTTGCTTCAGAGAAAAGACTTTAATTCAGGGACAAAATTCCTACTACGAAGCTTTCTTTATGAGAAATGATTTTGTTCCAACTGAAGGTACTCAAGTTTTTGCGACATGGGAAGATGGTGATCCGGCTGGCTTATGTCATTCTTTTGGTCAGGGGCGCGTTATTACAATAGGAACCTGTTTTTTCCAAAAGTATTTTGTGAACCAGGATCCAGCCTTACTTAAGGAAATGCTGATCATGCTCGATATGGATGATTTATTACCAAGTTTAAGTTTTGCCAATCAGAACTTAAGATCACTTCGTCACAGCGTACTTGATTCTAAAAAAGGAGATTTGCATATGTTTATTAATGATTTTAGTCAAAGAGATGTAAAACTTATGGTTCATGTTGACGGAATAGTGGAATTTATGGATACTGAGGAGTTAAAGTCAGTAGCTAAAGGTGAAGTTTTTAATGTAAGTTTACCGTCAAAAGGTGTCCTTTTGCTCGGCTTTAAGGAGAATGAGTTAGTATGAGTGATTCACATATAACAGATCCTAAGGACATTGTTCCTTTAAAGCAAAAGCTCGCAGTGGGTGCCGGTGGTTTTCCCATCCAGAACGGTGGCCTAGTGGTTCAGTATATGGCGCAACCAATTTTCCAGATTTTCCTCGGTTTAAACCCCGCCTTGTTTGGATTAGCCATGACTATTCCGCGTATTTGGGATGCATTTACAGACCCTATTATGGGGCGTGTATCAGATCGCTATAAATCTAAATATGGTCGCCGTCGTCCCTTTGTCTTTGTGGGAGCAATAGCCGTTGCCTTATGCTTTTTGTCTATTTGGATGGTACCCGAAAGCATGGGAGAAACAGGTACTTTTTGGTGGTTAACTATTGGCAGTGTGCTCTTTTTTACTGCGTTCACAGTTTATTCGGTCCCTTATAATGCTTTAGTGTATGAACAAACACCAGATTATCATGAGAGAACTAGATTGATGTTCTATTTGGCCTTGTTTTATAATATTGGGAATTTATGCGTGAATTGGTATGTTCCTGCAACTAATTGGAGTGGCTTTGAAAACCCCTTAGTTGGAGCTCGATGGATTGCTGTGGGCCTAAGTGTTTTTGTCTTTTTAGGCTTGGGATTACTTCCTGCTATCTATGGTAAAGAACGTTTTTATGAAGTGGCACAAAAAGAAAATAATGAAATAGGCTTTTTTAAAGCAATTGGTCAAGCAGCATCATCCAAACCTATGATGGGCTTAGTAGGGATAGTTTTTGCACTGAATTTTTGTGGGACGATTGCAGGGAGTATTGCCATGTACATTGTAATTTATCACGTAAAGTCTGGCGATGTAGCCGGTGGTTTAGTACTCAATGCCTGGAATGGTACAGGTTTTGCGATTGTCGGTTTTGCAGGTATTTTTATTTTGCGCTGGTTGGCAATTAAATTTGGTAAGCGTAAAGCAATGTTTTATGTCTTGCTATTAACGGCTTTGGGAGGTGTTTCAAAATGGTTTATCTTTACGCCAGAGCATCCTTACCTACTTCTTTTAGATGCCGTTCTAAATGGTCCAGTGTGGGTTTCATTGGGAGTCATCGTTCCTTCTATGATTGCCGACCTCTGTGATTGGGATGAGCACAAATTTGGCGAACGTCGTGAAGGCATCATCAGTTCAGTATTTACCTGGATTACAAAGTTTGGTACATCATTCACTTTTTTGGTTTCGGGTATAGCACTTCATTTCAGCGGATTTGATGAGGCCTTAGGGGCAGATCAACCAGAGGGGACAATGACAACTCTACGCATATTTTTTGTAGGCGCTTCAGTTGCCGCACCAGTCTTAGCAATGTTTTGCTTAAAACTTTACAATATTAGCGAAGAAAGTGCCTACCAAGTTCGCAAGGAATTGGAAGAGCGTCGCGGTACAGTTTAACTTCAGTGTATTTGGAAAATATTATATGAAATATCTTTTTACTTTATTGTTTGTTCTTAACTTCTCACTTATTGCAGGATTGCAGCCGATTACGGCAAAAGACGGCGTACTCTATTATGCCGATGGCAAAGAGGTTAATCTATGGGGAGTAAATTTTCAGCCAAGTTTAAGTTTTGAGCATGCCGCTCGAATGGAGAACCAAAACTTGCTTATGCCCTTACGTGTGGAAGACTTAAAAAGTGTTACAGATGAAAGTTTTGATGAAGTGCAACTCATTGGTTCTGAACTTATTCGTATTCATCTCGATCCGGCGGATTATTCTGATGAAAAAGGTAACTTAGTCGAGACGATTTGGCTAGATATTCTTGATTATACAATGGCTGAATCTGAAAAGCGCGGCGTTTATGTCTATCTTACTTTTCTCAATCACTTAGCTCACGAAGGCAGTCAGCACCTAGGGCCTAAGGACTCTTACATCAAAGCGCCTCGCGAAGACTGGATGTTTGAAGATCATTTGATTAATGCGGGGAAAAATAATGTGCGTCAGCTACTGAATCGCCGCAATCCATATAATGGGCTCTTGTATAAGGAGCACACATCCCTAGGCCTGGTTGAGCCGATTAATGAGCCTGCCTTTGTTTGGTATGAAAAATGGCTACAAAAGAACCCAGGGCAAAGCAAAAAAAACTTCAGTGATTACAGGTACAAAGCAACCTTAAAGTATCTCAATGAAATGGTGGAGCTCTTTCGAGAGGAAGGGCTGAAAATTCCTGTTATCTGGAATAGCAATTGGCCTAAAATGATTCGCAACCATAAAGATGTCTTCCAGGCTATTGCCGATTCAAAAGTGGATGGCGTTTCCTTTTGTAATTACCCCGGGCAGGATGATTTAAAGGCACCTTTTTGGAAATACCCTAAATGTCTCGATGAAAATAATTATCTTCCCTACCTTCAGCAGTGTTTTGATGAATGGGACTATCTTGGTTGGGTTAAAGATGAGCGATTCAAAAAAAAGGCAAAAGTCGTTTATGAATATGAGACAATGTTTAATCAGACGGGCTATATGTATCCTGCCATGGCAAAGGTGTTTCGCGCACTTGGAGTTCAGGTTGCAGCTCAGTGGACCTATGGTTTGACTTCCTACATCACTCATCAGGGTGGCTCGCACGTGTTTAATCTCAAATCTATGCCATCCAAAACAGCATCATTTATGGTGGCTGGTGAAGTCTTTAAACAGGAAGTACGAGGTGGTGTATACAAAACTGATAGCAATAAAGGGCACAAAGAGGCTAATGTACTTTTTTCCTTTAGTGATAAGCTTTCAGCCTCGTATAAAGATGGTGTACTAACTTATAGCAATAATCTAGAATCCGCACTCGTACCGAAAGATGAATGGCCAACAAAAATATTTGGTTTAGGGAATTCAGAATTCGTTAACTACAGTGGGAATGGATTATACATACTCGAAGAGCAGGGGAATATAATTCGTTTAACTGTTTATCCAGATCGCGAATATGTAAATCCTCATTGGAAAGAGCTCCATACCGGTGAAGAAGTGATGAAACTCCATTCAAACCGCATGAATCAAATGAGTTTAAAGTTAAGGAATCCGGAAGCGCAGTATCGTGTTTTTAAGAAAGTAGCTTATCGCTGGGAAACGATGACTTTCGCCAAAACAGTTAATTCTCTTAATCTTCGTCTTAATGCAGGTGAATACCTTATAGAAAAGCTTTAGTGTGTTTAGGAAAATTATGGTTTCCCCCTAGGCCATGTTTTATGCGCTACAGGAATATGTCAATGACACCACATACATATTTCTGTAGCTCGATTTTTTTTGTTCATTAAGATGTATTTTTTATTTAGTTTTCAAAATATTTATACATGAAAACTTGTAAGTTTTAGTTTTTCTTATATTGTTTAATTCATTAAATGAACTAAATAGAGGTTTTTTACTGTGTCGACATTCATTAATAGAAGAGAATTTGTTAAGTTATCTGCTTTTGCAAGCGGGAGTCAATTACTGAATTCATGCTCTACACAAGCTACAAGTATGAGTCCTCATAATATGTGTGACTTTGCAGCTCCGAAAATAGAAAAAGTTAGAGTCGCCGTAGTGGGGCTAGGAAATCGCGGATATGGCGCGGTACAGAGGTTAATGAAGATTGCCGATCTAGAAATAGTGGCCTTTAGCGATTTGGAAGAAGCTAAAGTAAAAAAAGCCAATACGCTTTTAAGAAATGCAGGTCTAAAAGAAGCCAAAGAATTTTTCAGTGGGCCCGAAGACTATAAGAGCATTTGCGACATGGGAATAGATTTGATGTATTGTGTCACATCTTGGGATTATCACACACCAATTTCAGTTTACGCAATGGAGAGTGGTGTTCATGCCGCAACTGAAGTCCCGGCAGGTAAAACAATTGATGAGATGTGGGAATTGGTGGAAACATCGGAGAAAACACAGAAACACTGCATGATGCTGGAAAATTGCTGTTATGACTTTTTTGAACTGACGTCATTAAATATGGTGCGGCAGGGAGTTTTTGGTGAGCTCACTCATGCAGAGGGAGCTTATATTCATTGTTTGAGCGAGTCAATGATGGGCTCCAGTAGTGAAAATAGTGGAGGCTGGCGTACTAAAGAAAATGTTGGTATCCATGGTAACCTCTATCCAACACATGGTTTGGGGCCTGTAGCACAATGCTTGGATATCAATCGTGGTAATCGCTTTGAATATCTCGTGTCAATGTCGTCTCAGGAAGCGGCTTTTAGTTCCTTTGCTCGTAAGAAAGGTAGAAAGGATATGCTGAACATAAATTTTAGAGGAGACATGAATACCTCTGTGTTGAAAACAGTCAAAGGTCAAACAGTGATGATTCAGCACGATGTCAGTAGTCCACGTCCTTACAGTCGAATACACATGCTGCAGGGGAATCGTGGTATGGTGAGAAAATATCCACGAGAAGAGTACGCTTTACTTGACTATCATAAAGCGCATGAATTCTTGGATAAAGAAGAAAAAAAGGAGTTGGAGGCAAAATACCGTCACCCACTTATCAAAACTTTAGGCGATGTAGCTAAAAAAGTAGGTGGACATGGTGGCATGGACTTCATGATGGATTACCGCTTGATTTACTGTTTGAAAAATGGCTTGCCTTTGGATCAAAATGTCTATGATGCGGCGACATGGACGAGCCTGTACCCCTTGAGTATTGAATCAGTTAAACGGCGCTCAACTTCAGTTGATGTACCTGATTTCACTAGAGGAAAATGGAAGAACAATAAACAACTTCCCATCGTTGATGTGAACCCTAAAAAATTGAAGCTCTACAATACGGATACAGCAAGTGGGCAGTTGAGTGTTTAGTCTCATTAAGAAAAGGGTAGATTTGTGGAAACCATATTTGTAGAAAACTTCTTTGATGGAGATGAAATGCATAAGAATATGCATGTCTCTATTGAAAATGGCCTTATCAAAAAGTTAGAAAAGAAGCCTAGTCATGGTGCTGATATAATTAAAGGCTTTTTGGTTCCTGGCTTTGTGGACTTACAAGTCAATGGCGGAGGAGGAGTTCTCTTTAATCACAGTCCCAATTTGGCAAGCCTTAAAACAATGGTGAAAACTCATGCATCTTATGGTAGTACCTCGATCTTGCCGACAATTGTGAGTGATAGTAGCGAGGTGATGCTAAAAGCTGCTGATGCAGTGGCCGAAGCTATATCAGAAAAACTCTTAGGGATTGCAGGAATTCACTTTGAAGGTCCACAGATATCGAAAGCTAAAAAGGGAGCCCACTCTGAAGAACACATTCGTTCTATTTCAGATGAAGAATGGAAGATTTACGAGAGAAAAGATCTAGGAGCTATCTTGTTAACTGTTGCACCGGAAACTGTCACTCTAGATGATGTTCGACGTTTGGTGAAAATGGGCCTTAAAGTTAATATTGGTCATAGTGCAGCTAATTATGAACAAGTCGAGGAACTTTTAGATGCAGGAGCCGATGGTTTTACTCATTTATACAATGCGATGTCCCCACTAAATTCTCGGGATCCTGGTCTGGTGGGATCGGCCTTATTAAGTGAAAAAGCTGCCTGTGGTATTATCATGGATGGTATCCATGTGCATTATAAGTCCTTTGAGCTTGCGGCAAAAATTAAAGCTCCTGGAAAACTTTATTTAGTCACAGACTGCATGTCATTTTTAGGCTCAGAAGAAACTGAATTAAACTTTTTTAATAAGAAGATTTTTAGGCAGGGTAATGAATTACGCTCATCAACGGGTGAGCTTGCAGGCTCTAATTTAGACATGTGTTCGGCTGTGAGAAATTGTTTTAATAATACTGAGATGGAGCTCAGTGAACTGCTGCGCATGAGTTCCCTGTACCCAGCGCGACACATGGGTTTGGAGAAAGGCTGTTTAAAAAAGGGCATGGCGGCAGATATGCTTCTTCTATCTCATGATTTAAGAGTGGAAAATACCTGGCTCAATGGAATCCAGGTCAGCGAGATTTTTTAGATATAGTTGTTTTATACGAAATCAATCTCAGTATGTTTGATCGTGAATCAATCAATAAAATATTATATTCCCATCTTAAATAATTATTTATATTGTAAAATAATACAATTTATTAGTTTGGTGACTTGATTTAATTCTTTTTGTGAATAAAAGTAGGGTAAAGAAATAATATAAGGTGATTTATTATGATAAAGGCAAGTAAAAAACACGCCATCTTCCTTGTGACTTGGCTTGTGATTTGTTTAAATGTAGGGGCATGGGAGATTGTGGAATCAACTGAGTACCTCAACAAAAATACAGAGTATTCAAGTCTTGAAATAAAGAGTGGTGCTAGCCTCACAGTATCTAGTGGCGTGCAGCTGACTTTAAAGTCTTCGTCTAAGCTTCATGGAGAATTGATATTAGAACAGGGAGCCCAGCTAGAATTGGATTTTGCCAGTGCGGGAACTTTAGATATTTATTCATCAGGGGTTTTAAGAGTGAATGGAAGTATAGATTCTCGTTGTCGCGTTTTTGTCAAAGAAGGGTCGGCGTCGGCATATATAAGTGATGGTAAAAGTAATGGTGGAGGAAGTATTGTTGCTGCTTATTGTGATTTTGTCAGTTTAGGAGCTCAGCCGAATTACAAGGCGATTGAAACTTGGGTGAGTGCTGACTCAGAAGGCTTGATATTTACGGATTGCACTTTTGATAAATGTGCACAAATCAAACATCGTTATGGATTGCCCAAGGGAGCTAAACAAGAATTTTTACGTTGTAAATGGACGAACTCAGTTGAAAAACCTAAGTCAGAACGCAAGCAGTATGAGCTGTGGCACATTCTCGAAGTCCCCTCGGCGTTCGGTAGTGAGGGGAGTATAATTAATTGTGATTTTGATAAAAAAATTGGTTTTTTTAATGCGGCCGACTTTGTCCTAGAGGGAAATGTCTTTCGCGAGGGCATTCAAACCTACTCTCATTGGTGCCCCAAGTGGAAGTCCTTTAAGGGGAATTTTATTCAATCCATGGTGGATGGCATTGAGATGTCGATTTCTTATGGCAATAAGATAGAAGATTGTGTGTTTGTCAAAAACTCTAATAGTTGGAACCCTCATTTTATTGGCGTGGGTTTAGGTAGTGGAAAGGGTAGTGTGTCGGGATCGGTTTTTTGGTTTATTGCCCCTAAAAGTAGTTCAAAAACTCTTGAAGGCGATGGCTTAATGGTGGGAGCTGCTAAAGAAGGCACGCGTGAAGAAAATGTATTCACAATTAAAAATAATATTGTGCTGCCCAATACTAATGGTTTGGATCATAAAAATAATCTCTCATGTACCTTGTTGACAGTTTTATCAAAATCATCTAACTCAAGTATAGAAGTTTTAAATAATACGATTTTTAATGGCAATACGGGAGGGATTAATTTAGGAGAGACAAATCCTTGTGAAGTCGGACGCATAAAACAAATTCGCAATAATATTTTTGTAGGAAGAAATGGCGATGGCTATAAGATTAAAAATTTAGGTCATACTGAAGTCGATGTGATTACATATGAAAATACTTCCCATAATGCATCTTGGGATATAGCTCAGGGTGATTTGAGTTCAGCCAAAGGCTATGTAAACTTGAAGTTTTCAGGCACTCCTACACTTGGAGAGTATGATATAGATGATGTGAACCCGGATTTTGCGAATATGACTCGCACCCCTTACACTTGGGCTTTGAGCCAAGGAGATCAGGCCAATATTAATTCCGTTATGGATCAACTGTCTTGTACCAACAAAATAACCGATCTATTAGCGCATATTCGCGAAGGTTGGAGACCGCAGAATCTAAATTTTAAAGCCTCGGGAAACTATAATGGAGAATTAAAAGACTTGGGAGCCGTAAATCTATCTGGAGTAAGATCTGTCAAGAGTGAAGCAGTAGAAGTTTCAAAGAATAAGTCAGTCGAAAAAATTAATCAAGGACATAAGAAGCCAAAGAAAAGAGCTGTGATTTCTATTTAGGGAGCTCAGTCAAGTCCCTTGTTTGTACTTTTTACATGAACTATGAATTTTAAAAATATAAAGGAAAAAATGAAGAAAATACTCATGATATTAATTTTGCTTAGTATGAGCAATTTAGCTTTTGCTGAACTAGCAGAATATCCCTCTCCATTAAGATTCGAGGAGAGCATTAAAGCTTTTGGAAAATTAGAAAAAGAAAGTAATCCTCCTAAGGGAGCTATTGTGGTTACAGGTAGTTCCACCATCCGCATGTGGAACACAATTCATGCAGATCTCAAGCCACTTAAGCTTATTCATCGAGGTTTCGGTGGGAGTAACATGAATGACCTCTATCATTATTCAGATGAGCTAATTATAAAGCACAAAGCTAGAGCTGTTGTTATTTATGAAGGTGATAATGATTTAGCTGCGGGGGTTTCTCCAGAGCAAATTCATAATAAGTTTCTGGAATTGAAAAATAAACTCTTGAAATCGGATGAAAACTTAAGGATTTATCTCCTTTCTGTAAAGCCTAGTATTGCCCGTAAGTCTTTTTTAGATAAAACTAGAGAAGTTAATGACTTATTTAAAAAGACTTGTGCTTCGAACGAGCAGTTATTTTTTATTGATACCTTTAGTCAAATGATGGAAGACGATGAGATAAAGAGTGATGTTTTTATAAAGGATAAACTTCATTACAATAAAAGGGGTTATGAGATTTGGTCGAAAACTATTCGTCTAATTTTACTCAAGCATGAACTGAAATACGAACAAATACAATGAGAAGATAATCACGATTAGCGACTTAACGATGTATATACATTTACAGTATATATAAATTATGGTGAAACCATTAAACTTTAAATAGCTTAGGGCAAAGCCCTAAGGCAAACGAAGGGAGAAATATACACTATGCCTTCTCATAGAAGGCACACAATTTTTTGGCCCTCGCACTACCCCCCACATTACATGTGGGGCTATTTAAAGTGACATCGCTCTGCGATGATGATACTTGGTTTTCATTGTTAACTGGGCAACTGTAAAGATAGGAGCAGTAGTCATCTTTTATTTGATGATTGGCGTCGTTTTTAAAGCTTTAAGATAGATAGATTTAATAAATTTAAGGATTGAATTATGACTAAAAAAATTTACAGCATCATTTTGGCTTGCTTATGGCTGAGCTTATCTAGTACAGCAAGTAATGTTCCCGATTTGCGAACTTGGCATATTGATGAGGGCAAAGCTAGTCATAAATTTATGATTGAAGCGCAAGGAGAATTTCGTCTAGGATTTGTACGTTCCATGAATTATGGCTTGTCCGAGTGGTACGACCTACATCTTGACCCTGAGGCCAAAAGTAACCTAACTCGCAGAGATTTGGGTGAAGCAGCCAATGGTTTTCAAGGGGCTTTATTTAATCAGGTCATTAATCCCCATGATGTTATTGCCCATATTGGTTTGGCAGGTACGCGCTTTAAAGATGAACCGCGCAATTTTAAAATCATCGAGAATAATGCACGACGAGTGATTGTTGAAGCGACTTATTTTACCATGTTATCTTCAACCGTGACTAAGGATTTTAAATTAAAAACCCGTTACGTGATTTATCCTACGGGCCGCATTTATATACATAATACGATGATCTTTTTAAATGATTATACATTAACTACCTGGCGTCACGCAACAATTAGTTTGGGCGATCCCCAGCATTATGCGTACGGCTCGAAAGAGAAAGGAACTGTAGAAGTCAGTGGGAAGAATAAACTTCGTAATTCAGAGGCTAATTGGAAACCAGGAAGTTTAAAAAATATGGTCTTACAGCAACCTAAATGGAATAGCTGGTTGATCTTGGACAATACCGAGACTGAATTGACTATTGGCCAGCAAATTGGTGGTAGAGATCCTCTAAAATCAGGAACCTATGATATAGGTTCTCATGAAACGATTTATGGTTGGCTGCGAGGGGATAATAATACTAACCCTACTTCTTGGAGCAAGGATGAATCGAAATTTTGTTTTACTTACTGGGATAAAACGACTCCCGAACCCTACAGGGATTATTCGCGAGCAAGTATTTTGTTGGCTCCTTCGCCAGAGAACGAAATCAAGGGTACATCGCGACTTCATAGTTGGATAGGTTTTAAGCGTCAGTATTTTGGTGGAGACTTTAAGATTAGTCGAAAAAAGGGTGAAGAAATTCACCAGCATTATTTAATGCAACTTGGTGCTGAAAATAGTAAATTATTACCCAATATACGCAAGAAAGAAGTGGGCGCAATTTATGCGAATCCTTACCTAAATCCACAAGAAGATTTATCTTTTGATCGCAAAGACGGCGTCTATCTCGTGAACTTGCAGCAAGGTGCGGAATTTTCAGTACAGCGTCAAGACAGCAAGCCAGTATTACTCTGTACAGGTGCTGGGGGCGAGCCAAAAATAAGTTTGAACGAGAAGATACTCCTTGCCGGTAAGGACTATTTGTCAATGAAAACAGATAAAGGCTACTTGATTCAATTTCTAAGTGACTGGAAAGAGAGCGAGCTTTATAAGCTTCGACTTAAGTAATTGACCTTCATTAATCCACAGTGCCATGAATAAGCTGATCTTGATGATAAAAGAATTACATGATAGTGCGTTTGTAAGTCAATACAGTGCGAATGGATTTAGTCATGATTTTTCTGATATAGAGAAGAAACGGCAGGGGTCGGCCTCCTCACTCTTAGCTAGGCTTTCCTACTTATTCTTGCTTTGCATGGGCAGCACCTCATTACATTCAGGTGAAATCATTGATCTAGCACATTCAGAGATCCTATTTGACTTTGAGAGTGATATTAGTCATTCTTGGTTGAATCAAAATTTGAAAGGATATAGTGAAGGGAAAGTCACAATCGAGACCTCTGATCAACATCTAACAAGTGGATCAAAAAGTTTAAAATTGACTTTCCCTGAAGGACACTTGCCTAGTGTTTACACGGAAAAGATTGCGATTGCAGATTGGAGTCAGTACAAAACACTCTGTGCCGATGTCTTTTTAGAAAGGGATTCCCTAGTGGTCTTCAGGGCACTTCAGGAGAAAAGTACCCGGGATAATGGCTGGGATGGATACATGGGGCGCTTTGAAAGAGCCGCCCTTATGAAAAAAGGACATCATACTATGGTGGCTCTTTTAAACCACAAGCGTGATCATCAGTTTCGTCCTAAATACGGCGCAGTCATTCGTTTTGAAATCGCTTTATATGATGCGCAGCAAGGGGAATCCATTTTTATTGATAATATTCGCCTCTCAAAAGACCTTCCAAAGGCCAAGGATATTCCCTTATCTCAGCTCAATGAATACATCCCCACACGAGGAGAATTATTTGAGCTTATGGGAATGAATAGCAAAGTAAAAGATTTTGCGGACTTAGCAGAGCGCGTCAAAGGCAAGTGGGAAAAACCATATGAGCGTTCAGTTGAAGAAGTGGAAGCCTCATTTATTGAGAAATATAATGAAATTGTAAAAGAATACCCCAAGGCGAAATTAGCCATTCTGAGAAATGGGCAAAAGGCTTTTGATCGTGCGGACATGAACAAAAGCTACGAGGGTTGGGATGATACCTATATTACCTGCCATGAGCCCGAGAGTATGCTGATGTACTCAGGCTTGGTGAATCATGGCAAAGCTCCCATGTATGAAATGTTTATGAGACATAGGTCGGCATTAATGAGGGTCGATTTATCTCATCTCCCCAAGGAAAGTAAAATTCATCATGCTTCTTTGTTGGTGTGTAGAACGTCTCGATTTGAGCCCTCACGTTCTCACTTAAACCCCAATCTTTGGGTTGTGGAACTCTGTAACCGTCCATGGGTGGAAGATGAAGCCAATGCTTTTCAGTTCGCGAAACATAAGTATTGGAATAACTACAGTGGTAGAAATTGGGATGGCGAAAACCCTGACTCATTGCCCATTTATGCGGCTCATGGTCCAGGGCAGGGCCAGACCAATGTTTGGGATATGACTGAAGTGACAAGGAAATGGCTTAAGGGTGATATTGCTAATCACGGATTTTGGTTATATGGCGACTCGAAAGACTGGTTGCTGAGTGCTCACTATAGCGAAAGTAATGAACTTAATAAAAGGCCCACATTATATGTCATTTATGAATAAAAAGAATCAGCTCTTTCGCAAACAAGTCAAATCATATATACTGGAATTATTATGAGATACTTCGGCATAAAACAAAAAATTCTTGGCTTCTTCTTGCCCGCACTCGGGTTCATTAGCTTGAACCTACAGGCTGAGCTCATCACCAGCCAAAGTGATGGGAAGTGGGGGGATAAATCAACTTGGGATTCGAGTTCCATACCGAAGCTTGGTGACCAAATTATTATCAATCATCATGTGGAAGTTCACGGCAAAAAGGAAATCGGGCATTCTCCTAAGACGGTAGATGCGGAAGCCGCTATAATTATCCAAGATACAGGGAAACTCGAGCTTAAAAAAAGCTCAACTTTGCTTTCCAGAGGTGGCGTATTTGTCCATGGATCTTTAGTTTTAGCCGAAAATACGGATTTTCAAATAAATGCTGAGGGGGCAGGTGATGAAATTTCTTACCCCTTATGTCTTTCACCGACAAAAGAAGGTTTAGGCAAACTTATTCTTCGTGGCAGAAAAAATCAATTAGCCAAAATTTCTAGCGTTCCCCTCAATCGAGCTTTCATTACAGATGGCCATCGTGTGAAAAAACAGCAGGGTGGCTCATTTTATCGCTTTCCAGTAAAAGGGGGCAGTATTGATGCGGAATACGCGCATTTTTATGGGCTGGGTAATGATAAAGAACCTGCATGGCAATACTCCCAGAAAGATGGTATGGTCCTTAGAATCTTGCATTCTCTTTTCGAAAAATCGGGAAGGATTGAACCACGAGCACTGGCAAAAATTAAATTGAATATCGAGTACACAAAATGGCAGGACTCACTTCCCCTCAGTGAAAAAGATGTCGGTCGAGCGAAAGCTTTATTCAGGACCTCTGCCAAAGCGGGATCCGATTGTACCATCCGATTTTGTGATTTCGATGAATTAGTTTCCTTGTCAATGTGCTTCGGCTACAGTATAGAAGACTCTATTTTCAGGAAGGGTATCGTCCGTTATCAAGGGAAATGGCATGAGGGTGACCTCAAGAGTTTTGAACGGAATTTAGTTCGTTGGCCCGAGAAATATAGCAAGGGTGGTATCAGGTTAGCTTATGGCGAGACCTTCAAAGACTGTATCTTTATTCAAGATTATCAAAGCCACAATAATCCCCACTTTATGCATGTTGCGGGAAAAACGGGCATTGCCAAACTCAGTGGATGTATTTTCTGGTTTACGGGTCCCAATGACTTTAGTTTTGGTCCAGAAGGAGATGGCCCCATGACCGGGAGCGCTGACTACGGAAGTGTTGAAGATAATAAATTCATCATTGAGAAATGTATCATGATGCCCAATAGTTTGGGGCCGAATAAGGCTAGAAATTTATCTGCAAATCTGACAAGTGGAATTTTTGGGACGACCAATAGCACTGTCATCCTTAAAAGAAACACCGCTTTTTCCAGTGGATCGGGGGGCGTCTGTATCGGAGAGACGAATCCCACAGTGAAAGGAGCACTAACTTATGTAAAATCTAATCTTTTTGTCGGTAGTGAAAAGTATGATGGCATCAAAGTTCACGATTTTCACTTGGGGGTCAAGGGGGCAGTTCGAGCTCAAGATTGTGATTATAATGTCGGCTATCGCCTTAGAAAAGGCAGTAATTATGTTCAGGGCAAAACGGGCAAAGGTTATAATGACCTAAAACTCGTGGGAGATCTCGATATTGGGAAACATGATATCGATGATATTGACCCCGTCTTTGTCGACCCCTTTAGGACCCCATATACTTGGTCAAGTTCCCTTAAAGGAGATGGCACTATGGTTGATGCGATGAATCAAATGATGCCTACTGGGACTCGCAAGGTTCAGGATTTGTTAAACTATCTTCGCGAAGGCTTTCGCCCACAAAACCAGAAATTGAAAAATGCTGGTGATCCCGAGGACGGAAGTCCAGATGTCGGCGCAGTGGATTTATAATAGTAAAATGGATTTAGGAAAGTGAAAAAAATACTATTCCTAGTGTGTGGCTTGCTGATGTCGACCTTAGCGGCAGAAACGAAAATTCATCCTCAACACCCACGATTGTTGTTTAGGGAAGCAGATTTGGAGTGGATTCGGGAAAAGTGTAAAAAAGAACCTTATGCAAGTGTATACCAAGCGATGAAGTCCTGGGCAGATAGACATGTGGGCTCAAAGTCATCTAAAGAAGATATGACCATATATGGCTTCTTGTATCAAATTGAAAATGATAAGTCTTACTTAGAAGAAGCGAAGCGCCGTTTGATGGAGGCCTCCAATCATGAACTTCAGTTTCTTAAGCCCACCTATGAAATGAAGTACACCTATGACTTAATTTATAATGGTCTGGATAAGAAAGATCAGGCTTTTTTAGCGCAAAAATTATTAGCCATGCATGTGAGTAACCCCTATAAGCCAGATGTCATGGGGATTCACCAGATCTGTAATGAAGGCTCATCGACCCTAGCGGTCTGGGGGGATGAAGGTGTGGATATGGAGATGCTTAAAAAACGTTTTCAAAAGGAACGAGATGCTTACCTAGACAGGAATTTTAGAGTGGGGAACACAATTGCTCAGCGTTGGGGTGGTTGGCATAGAAGTTTCGAGTGCCGTTGCTGGAGAAAATATATTCCACGTTTTGCTGAGATGTGGTTAAATGCAACTGGGGAAGATACTTTTGACAATCCCTTGATTCGATCCCAAGGGGCTTGGTATTTATATCACACACTTCCAGGCTTTAAAGATCACAAAAATTTTCGCATTATTCCAGATAGTTATACAGCATTTGGTCAAGGCAATGATTACAACGATTGGGATAATCCTTTGATTTTGGCCAAACGTTTGAATGAAGGTCTTTCTCAGTGGTGGTGGCAGCAACCCTTGTCGAGAAATCAGATTTGGGGATATGGCGCGTATAGGATTTTTTTTGTGAATTTGAGTTTAGAGAATTTACGCGAAAAGGATATCGATCGTTTGGCGCAGACGGGGATTTTTTGGCGTATTATTTTATATCATGAACAAGAAGTGGAGACAGTATCTCCAGAGAAGTTTCCAGAAGATGCCTATCACGAGGGGATGGGCTTAGTAAGTATGAGATCGAGTTGGCAAGATGATGCCGCATTTGGCTTTTTTCACTGCGGTAGAATTGCTTCCGGGAAACCCGATGATTTAGATAATAATAATTTCTTCATCTATCGCAATGGCTACTTAGCTACGGATGGCTGGCCAAGGGGTAAAACGGCGCATTACGGTTATGAATGGGATAATTATCGACGTCGTACCATTGCGCATAATTTGATTACAGTTTATGACCCCGACGAACCCTTAGAAAACTTTTATAGTCAATATGCACGAGTTAACGTGCCTACGCATACGGCGGGTAAAGTAGAATCAAATGATGGAGGCCAGCTTGGTCAGCACGTTCTTGAGCTAGACCCCAATTTACACCCTTGGAAAGAAGAGAAAGCCACTAATATTTATAAGCAGAATGGCTTTATTCGAGCTTTTCGTTCTAGCCCTGAATACACCTACACTCTAGGAGATGCGACTGAGTCCTATTCAGCTCATAAACTCGAAGCTTTCACCCGTGAATTTGTCTTTTTAAAACCGGGGATATTCGTGGTCTTTGATCGTGTCGTCAGTAATAAGAAGGAATTTAAAAAGACCTGGCATATTCACCCCATGGAAAAGCCTGAGATTAATGGCAAAGATTTTAAATGGAAGGCATTCCGACCCAAAGCAGCTTATAGTAATAAATCCCCCTTAGGTTGGCTTGCAGGGACAACTTTATTGCCGAAAGAGTCAAGTACAGAACTTATTGGCGGCAAAGGCAAAGAATGTTGGGTTGATGGTAAGAATTATCATACCGTTCGCGGTGAGGATATCAGTCGGGGACACTTCACGAAACAAGATGAGGAAGAATGGAAAAATTCTTGGCGTATAGATATACGCGATAAAAATGAGGAAAAAGAAACTTTCTTCCTCCATGTTTTACAGACTTTTCCAGATGAGCCTGAAAAACTTGCTCAAGTCAAATTACTTGAAGAAAGTAATTCTTACGGGGTCCGCATCGAAGATGAAGGGAAAGTTTGGGAACTCACTTTTAATAAAGATGGTGGGGGTAAGGGAAAAATTTCACTCAAACAAGACGGCAAAAGCATTATCTCTGAGCACTTACCAAGTAAAGTAGAAGATACTTATAAGGCTTGGGAAAAAGATCCGCGATATGAGAACTGGATTCGTGACAAGCGTTACCGCTTGGTAATCCCCCAAGAAGATTTCATCAAAGAATAAAAAAAGCCCGTGAAGGTTCACGGGCTTTTTGATGTGTGCTATTTCTTGCGAAAAATTATTTCTTTGAAAAGAGGGGGAATTCAGTTGAGGGAGTACGACTGGCATCCATTTCTTTTTCGAGCTTCTGAACGATCTCGGGGTACTGTTGAGCGAGGTTGTTTTGCTCTGCAGGATCTTTTTTGAGGTTGAAGAGTAGAGTTTTCTTCTTATCGGGATTATTGATGAAGAGTTTGATGAGCTTCCAGTCACCCATGCGCAGCGCACGCTTACTTTCGTGAAGGTCGATTTCCCAATAGAGGCTACGGTGAGCCGGCTGAGAACCTTTGGCGAAAAGTGTTGGTGTCATTGAAATGCCATTGATATCAGCAGGTGCTTTGGCATCTGCGATGTCCGCAAAAGTAGGAAGGATATCCCAGAAAGCTGAGATATGATTGGATTCAGTGCCAGCTTTAATTTTTCCGGGCCAGCGCACGATAAATGGTGTGCGAATACCCCCTTCATAAAAATCGCGTTTGTGACCTGTGAAAACCCCATTAGAACCAAAGAACTCGGGATCAGCACCGCCTTCGATATGTGAACCATTATCGGAAGAAAACATAACAATTGTATTATCATCAATACCAAGTTCTTTGAGTAAATCCATAAGAACACCAATGTCTTTGTCCATGCGAGTCACCATGCCTGCAAACGCCGTTCTTGGCTTTTCTTGAGGGTAGTAGAATTTGTTACCTTTAAAAGTTTTTGTTTCTTTGATTTTACCATCATACTGAGCCATGGAATCCGCGGGGACATCGAGGTCAGCGTGGGGAATGATTTCCGCTAGGTAAAGGAAGAAAGGTTGCTTGTTTTTAGCGTGCTTACGGACAAAATCTTCGGCTTCGCGATGAATAATGTCATGAGCATAAACTTTGCCTTTGAGCATTACTTTTTTATCATTTTTCCAAAGGAAGTCGGGGTAGTAGTGATGCGCGTGCTTTTGGCATTTGAAGCCGTAGAATTCATCGACGCCATGGAGCGCGGGATTACCACTATTATGTGTGTAACCAAGCCCCCATTTACCAAATACACCTGTTGCGTAACCCGCATTTTTAAGCATGGTAGGAATACTCTGAGTTCCGGCAGCTAAAGGCGTTTGACCAAACTCGTATTTGCCGTTGGGAGAATTGGCACGAATTTGTGCGTAACCTGATGTTTTGCCTGTAAGTAGAACAGATCTAGAGGGCGCGCAAACTGTCGAACCCGAGTAGTGTTGATGAAACTTCATGCCCTCGGCAGCCATTTGATCTAGGTGAGGGGTTTTGATGATCTTTTGGCCATAAGTTCCTAGATCACCAATCCCAAGATCATCTGCAAGGATGTAGATGATGTTTGGCTTCTCAGAGGCCATGGTGCAAAAGCCCAGCATGAGAAGAAAACTGAAGAAGTAGTTAATCATTTTTGCTTACCATAAGCTACGAAGAGGCAAGCATTAGCAGGAATAGTTACCCAGTCGCCTTCCTTTAGCATTTTCTCGCCCCAAATATCGCGGAGGCTAAGGCCATCAAGACTATCTAAGCCTAAGTAATGCTTACTGAGCTTGATTTTACGCGTTTTTTCACCGCGATTAAAAATGCCAACCCAGCCTTTGCTCTCGTCAGATTTGTTTGGAGTGACCCATGTTTCCATCTCGCTACCTTCGAATTCAAGTGTGCCTTGAACACCATTTTGGTTACAAGCAAGCATGTCTTTATTAGTGATGAGTTTGAGAGAAAATTCATCGAGAGTTGGTAGATCACCACCCATCATCAAGGGAGATGCCGAAAGGGCACGCATGGTCATGAAAGTGTACATTTGTTCAGAAGTGAACTGAGACCAACGCTTGTAGCCGTGACCCGCAAGACGAACAGCTTTTTGATTCTTTTCTTTTACTTTGGGTTCGGGAGACATTAATTGAAGTTGACCGAAAGGAATCATGTCCATATCAATCCAGAAACCAGGTTCAGAGTACCCAGACCATTTACGCCAGGCTTCGAAGCATTGATCAAGACCTTTTTGTTCATCCCAGATATCCGCAGTTACGCGCAGCATATTACCCATTTTGAAGGATTTTACGGCTTCTTCGTTTTGCGGTGCATTATTACCCGGTGAGAGGGAGAGAAGCATTGGGCGACCTGTTTTCTTAATAGCTTTTGCGACGGCCGCAACTTCGTCCGGGTGAGGAACAATATCGTCGTACTTAATCATATCTACGCCCATATCAGCCATGTGTTGCATGAGTCCGTCGTACCATTCCTGAGCACCAGGTTTGGACATGTCAACTGCGTAATTATACTTACACCAAGTACAATTTTCTTTGGGGTCGGTATTGGCTATATCGCGAGCGGTGTAATTGGTTCCTTTGATTGGAAGATTGAGGTCGTAGGCTTTTCTTGGAATACCACGCATGAGGTGAATGCCAAATTTAATTCCGAGTTCATGACAGCGGTCGATAACTGGCTTGAGGCCATCTTTGAAATAAGTTTCAGAAGGTAGGAAGTGACCATATTCGTTGATCGCTATGTCGTGAGCATGTTTTTCGTTAGGTAAGTTGGTGCCTGGCTTTAATTTGTATTCGCCAAACCAGCCATTGTCGATAACGAAGTATTCGTAGCCATGTGGCTTAAGTTTTTTGGCAAAGTCTTCAAGGTTAGCCATGGCGGCTTCTTGAGGGATATATACACCATAACTATCAAAGCTATTCCACCCCATCGGTGGAGTTTGAGCGAGCTCTTGCTGTTTAGAGCTTTGGCAGGATGCAAGGAGTAGAGCCCCTGCCGTTAAAATAAATTTTTTTGTGATTAGTTTCATAAAATTCCCTTAGTGCTATTTGTTTTTAATAGTTTCACTAACAAACGTCTGGAAATTGGACTTCTATACACTCAAAAGTGATTATTTTTATTAAATCATCCGCAAGATTAGCTTTAAGACTTCGTATATTATAGATGAAACTAAATGAGAGCCTATGCCCAAAAATATACAGACTTTAGTAGATGATTTAGATCATGATTTATCTTCCTTGTATGATGCAGATGATAGTGAGATTGATGAAGCCGTGGTTTTTCCTCTTTGCTCATCTCTGAAAAATAATTTGAACTACTTGGATGAAGTCGAAATTGATCGAGGCGGGGAAAAGAGAATTTTTAAAGCCTATGACCCTCGTTCCGATCGCCATATTGCCTTGGCGCGGCCACTCAAAGATTCTAAAGAAAATGAAGAACGCTTTTTGCGAGAAGCGCGCATATGTGCAGGGTTGGAACACCCAAACATCATCCCTGTGTATGATATTGAATTAGATGACGACGAAAAGCCTTTTTTCACTATGGAACTCTTGAAGGGTCAGACCCTTAAGGACTTATTAAAAGACCATCATAGATCAGTTGAGTGCAAATCTGGCTTGGCACAATTACTAGATATTTTCGTCAAGGTATGTGATGCAGTAGCTTTCGCCCATTCTAAAAATGTCCTGCATTTAGATGTTAAACCGGAGAATATTAATGTAGGTGAATATGGGCAGGTCCTTTTAATTGACTGGGGCTTAGCCAAAATTCTCAATGATTCCTTGAGTGAGGATTTATTCTCTGATGATAACAGTCTAGATATGGATTTACTCAATGATATGACTCAAGTCGGGACTCTAAAAGGAAGTCCAGGCTTTATGGCGCCCGAACAAGCTGAAACTAAAGGAGTCAAAACCTCAGCCACAGATATTTATTCTTTAGGTGCTTTACTTTACTCTATATTAACCGCGGAAATGCATGTCCAAGGTGAATCAATTGAAGAATTATTGGTCAACACTCGACAGGGTGAACTTCGAGATTTTCCAAAGGATAAATATATACCGGATAGTTTAAAAGCGGTTTTTTATAAAGCTTGTCAACTAAAGCCAGAAGAACGCTATGATTCTGTGGAAAGCTTAAAAGGGGAGATTCAGTCCTTTTTAAGGGGCTATGCAACCCAAGCAGAAGAGGCAGGATTTTTAAAATTGCTAAAACTCGTTTACCATCGCAATCGCATTCGTTGTCAACTTATTTTTGGTTTCCTAATTTTTAGTTTGCTTGGAACATCTTTGTTTATCCAAGCCTTAAGGGAGAGCGAAGCGGAGGCAATTGTAGCGAGAAATAAGGCTGAGACTGCGTTGGTTCTATATGAAAAAGAAAAGAGAGGTCGCGAAAGTATTATTGCTGACTTTGATGAATCACTTGAAAATTTCAAAGAGAACTTGGGGAGTTCTAGTAATATCGAAGATCACTTTAATCGCTTATTAGTAGGCACGGCGATTAGCTCTAGTCGCCAGTTAGACTTTGATATGGCACTGGCTTTGACTGAATTGGCAATTCAAAAGAACCCTAATGACTATAATGCGATTGCCGAGAAAGGTTTTATTCATTTGGTAAGACATGAATTTAACAAAGCTAATGGGGAATTTAGAAAATGTTCGACTCATACGCCCCATATCTATGATCTCATTCGTATAGCAAATGATTATGCCCAGATTAAACCCAACGATGAGAAACGTTTGACAAATAAACAGTTTTTAGAGCTTGTTCGGACCTTACCGGATAATCGTTCGTGGTTAAAGCATTATATGTTGGTTTATGATCATAAAGTCAACCCTTCTTTGCAAGAACATAGCGAATTGGTAAAGGGCTACCTACTTATGTTAAACCCAGAACTTGATGAGAAGAATTTCAATTTTAATTTCATTCAAAGTCAAGATGGCAATCGTTTAGATCTTTCTGGCAACTCCAAGCTCCATACGCTTAAAAATATGGGCGGCAAATTTTTCCCCTATCGTTCAATATTACGCACTTTGGATTTAAAATATTTAGATTTAAGTCATAGTGGCTTATTAGGGTTTCAGCCTATTGTGGAGTTAGACTTAAAAGAACTTAATTTAGCCCACACACCGATAAAATATTTTAAGTTTTTGTCAGAATTTAAAGAAGTTCCGAAATTATATTTATCAAAATCGCAGGGGTTTAATGCTGGACCCACCAATGTGAAACCCATCATAGTTGAATGATTAAGTGGGCTTATTTTTTTAAGCAATTAATCCACATTGGTTTAGAAGCTACATCGTAAGTTTTTAAAATGGACAAAGTTCCTGTGGAGTTATTCATTTTGAAAATACTTAGGGTATTTGAATTAACTGCAGAACAAAGTACGAATTTGTTTTCTTTATCTATTGTTATGCAACGCGGCTTACTGCCGACACTAAATGTGCCGATGCGACTAATCAAAGAGCCCGATTCTGAATCGAGTTGATAAGCTACGATGCAATCTTTTCGCGACTGAATATTTTCGTCGGTGTAGTCTCTTTCTGCAATGTAGATAAAGCGCGCATCAGCACTTATGGCGGATATCCGAAGCACTAAAGCGTCGATCGCTTTTTTCAGGTAGAGTGGATACGGTTTGGACTAAATTAAGTTGACCTGTTTTAGACCGACTCCAAAGGGAAATCCCACCACCTTTTTCATTTGAACTATAAAGTAGGTTTTTAAAAGGATGAAAAACAAAATGACGAGGTTCATGATATTGCTTATCTGTATGGGGCCCCATACTAGCCTTCGGTGATAAAAAGCTTAAACGCTCATTCTTAAAACTAAATTGATAAATTTTATTAGGAGAAGTGTGAGGCGCGTAGACAAAAGATCCTGTTTTATCGATTCCGATTGAGTGGGCTCGATCATCTGTTTTAAGATCATCAAGAACTTGACCTTTGTATAAGTGATTTTCTAATTGATAAGACGTCACTCTACCATCTGAATAATGTGAAGCAAAAAGGTATTGACCATGACGATCTATAGCAAGAAAACCACAAAAATATGGTGTCTTTGCATACGCGACGCTTTTTAAAGTTCCATCATCATTAATTTGAAAAGTTTCAATTCCACAATTTTTCTTATCCTTAACTGAAACGTATAAGAATTTTTTATTGGGAGCCATGACCGAGTTACCTGGCGCAGCTTTGCTCATCGCACTTTGTTTAAAGGTTAATTCTCCATTTTCTAGAAGCTGATAGACTTCTATTTTTTTATCACCTTTGGATGATAAATAAACAAATTGCTCAGCTAAAATAGGCATGGACCTGAATCCGTGAGCTGATCTTAAAAAACAGCTTAAAAACAAGAAAACCTGTTGGTTTATAGTAATTTAAGTTACGACACCAAAATCACCCAACAGGTTTTCTCATGAATAAAGCATTTAAACTCGACACAGGCAATGATTCCCTTCACAGTATTGGCGGAATATTTTTAGGTGGCCAAGTCCTTCAACAAAGTGAAATTGACGATGAGTTCAATACAGATCACAAGGCCAATCATATCTTTCAAGATCTAGATATTTTCAAATCACAGGTGGGGTTACTGATTCAGAGGCGTGAACGCTTCACAGATATTAGTCAGTTTCGTGAAAACGAAGTCTTTATGAAATCACTTGGATTAAACAAAGTTCCATCCGAGGAACGTTTGCGTCAACGACTAGAAATCATGTCTTCTGAGCATGAAGTGCATTTAAAATCAGCGAATACAAACCTGCTCAAAAAACAGTGTATAGGTAATATATCAAAAGGGGGGATGAATTTTATTCCACTCGATATGGATGTATCACCCATGGATAACTCCGGTAGCCATAAAGAAAATGTGAGTTGGACATATAAAAATCATGACGGATTTTCTCCCATGTTTGCCTACCTTGGAACTGAGGGCTTTATGCTAAATAATGAGCTGCGTCCAGGTTCACAGCATGCACAAAAAGGGATGCCAGAGTTCTTAGATGACAGCTTTACTATGATCAAAAAATTAAAGCTTAAGCACCCCGTACTACTTCGTTTAGATTCCGCTCACGATGCTGAGGTTAATTTCGGACACCTTCCTGATGATCAATATTTTCTGATTAAACGGAACCTTAGAAAGGAATCTAAAGAACAGTGGCTATCCAACGCACGGCGTTTAGGGCGACAGCTTAAATCTCGAGATGGTAAGAGTGTCTTTGTCGGTGAACTCCATCACAAACATCCTGGAAACAATGAAGAACATAAAGTGGTTCCTGTTATTTTTAAAGTTACGGAACGACTCGAAGATCAAGATGGCAATCGACTTTTGATGCCAGAAATCGAAGTGGAGACCTATTGGACGAATTTACCTTTAGAAGCCGAGGATGTGATCGAACTTTATCACGATCATGGAACCAGTGAGCAGTTCCATAGCGAATTGAAGAGCGATATGAATGTAGAGCGTTTACCCTCAGGGAAATTTAAAGCGAATCAATTCTTTTTGCACTGCGCTATGCTCGCTTTTAATGTGCTCAGAGTCATTGGTAATCACCTTATCCATAATAAATCTTTGGCTCCAATTAAAATCAAAGCCCAACGACGCCGCCTACGGTGCGTGATACGTGACTTGATTTTAACCGCTTGTAAACACGTAAAGCACGCAGGAGATGAAACTCTCAAGTTTGGTCGACATAGCCCTTGGTTTAAGCTGTATCAAAAAATATCATTTAGCCTTTAATCCACTAATAAGAAGTTTATTGCAAAGCTCTTTTATTGAGTTTTGTGCTTTACTCTGTCCAAGTTGGGTGAATTGCCTTAGAAATTGCTATATTTACTATCCTTAGACACCTGATCACGAGCGATAGGCTTAAGAAATAAGGACATCTCACAATCTGGGATAAAAACGATCTAAGAATTACTCGACCAAACCATTATCTCATGAATCTCAAAACCTGATCACGGATTCAGGATGGATAAAAAAATCATCCCTATATAAATCCACTTCATCATTTACACGTTTCCTTAATCTACTTCATTCACAATTAAATTAAGCGTAATTTGTGAGTGAAATTAGCTTAACTTATTCGAGCTCTTTCTGAGTCCATGGTTTGCTCCGGCTACCATAGGAACTGCGAATTTTTTGAATTTGTCGAGCTTGAATAGCTGAGGCGCCATTTCCCCATTCATTGCGAATGTAAGTTGTGATAGAACTCATCCATTCGTCATCATTGGATCCCATGGGTGCCATGAGTCCACTATAGGTTTTGCCATCAATGGGTCCCGTCATTCCATGAAGTAAAATTTTGATCAGGGTATTTTGGTGTCCCTTAACTCTGGGGTTGTTTACTAGTGCAGGGGCGAGCAGGCTTTTACCATCGGTTCCGGTAATCCCCATGCCATCTTTACCATGGCAGGCATAACAAAGACTATCGTAAATGATTTTTCCTTTATCGAAGCGTTGTTTATCTTTACCTTTAAGTACGGCAAGACGTGGCTTGTCGTAGCCGGGCTGACCAGGCCAGGTATACCAATACAAAGCTTCGTTGATGAATGCATTTAGGGCTTTGTGATTTTTAGCTAGGGCTTCAATCTTTGTGATTGCGGCAGGCTTTTCGGTGAACTTATAGGCTTCGTGCTTGGTGTAATCGATTTCTCCTTTTCGGGTAAGTGGAAGGGCTTTTTCCATAGCCTGAATCATTGCGGGTTGGTACTTTTTGTCATTTGCTAGAATCGAGTCTAAGTATCGTAAAGCACGTTGCTTATTCTTGGATATTAGGATCATTCTCGTCATGCCGTTAATCCATTCTTTGGCATGTTTTACATCTGGATTCTGCGCCAAAAGGTTTTTCAAAACTAATTCTTCTTTATCTTTCATTGCGGTCATAGTACAGGCCGCTAAAACTCTGTTATCGAGATGTTTCATAATGGTTTGACTGATGAGATGGCTCGCTGCTTCGCGGTTTTCCTGAGCAATATCTTTTAATGAATTACAAAGACCGAGGGAGAGGACGATTTGCTTGGCAAGTTTTGGCTTGGAGTTATCTAACTTGCCGATCTCCTCAATGAAAGTCGTGTCTTTTTGCATCAGTGATTCACTGGCTCGGACGGCATTAACTTGAACAGATATGTGCTTGTCCTTAATGGCTTGTTTTGCGAGCTCCGCATTCCACTGTCCTAAGCCATGGAGGGTCCACATGGCGTGGAGTCGACCATAATGCGATGTACTGTTTAAGACCATTTCTTTCAAACTTGCGACAACAGATGTATCCTGGGCAAGAACTAGGCGTTTTTGAGCTTCATCACGCCACCAGCCATTGGGGTGAGCCAAAGCTTCAACGAGCTGTGTACTAGAGAATTCATCGAGTTTGGGTACGGCACCGGGTTTGAGACCTTTTTTGCTGATACGGTAAATACGTCCGCGCTGAATATTGTTTTGCAGCTTCCTGCGTTCTACTTCATTGCGTAAGTATGAACCCGGTTTTACCCAATTGCCGTCCTGGATAATACCGCGATACATATCAACGATATAGAGGCATCCGTCAGGACCGGTGTAAGCGTGGACAGGTCTAAAGTTTGCATCAGTTGAAGCAATGAATTCAACTTTTTGATCTTTATTTGGATTTGTGAGTCTGCGGTTACCTTGCTCATCTTCCACAAACTTAGCATGCCTAACTAAGCGGCCAACAGGCTCGGGGATCCAGTAACTTTCTTTCATTTCTTCACCGAGCTTGTCGCCTCGAAAAATGAGTTGACCGCCAATAGCAGTGAAGTTTTTTAGTGTATTATTTTCCGGGCGAATTGCGCCTTTGCCACCTTGGACATCGGGAGTGCCGACAATCGGGTATACTTCTTTAAAGTTGGATTCAACCATTTCTAAACCCTTAAGGAAATTCGCATTGGAAAGTCCTGCCGGTTCTAAATAATCCAGTCGGAATTGTTCGCCATACCAGGGATTGGTGTTGCCTGTGGAATAAAGGTTGCCTTCACTATCCTGAGTAATTCCCCACTGACCTCTGAAAACAGAGCGATGACTAGTGATTTTTCCGCCATCTTTGTCCGGCGTATAAGTGAATTTTTCAGCACTTTTGGCGTTGTACATATAATTATCAAGACCCCACATGAGACCATTGATTTTATGTTCCACATTACCGCTGCGCTTGGCAAATTTATCATAAATTGATTTGCGAACATCGGCAACTCCGTCGCCAGTTGTATCCTGACAAAAGAAGATTTCTGGTGGTGCACCAATGAGCATGCCTCCCTTTACGGCAGCAATTGTTCTTGGTTCAACGAGTTTATCGACAAATACACTTTGCTTATCCATGATGCCGTCGCCATTGGTATCAACTAAACGAACAACCTGGCCAACAGGGTCCTGAGCTCCGGTGTGATCCGCATCTTGCATATAACCACGCAGTTCCACGACGTAGAGGGCGCCGTCACCACCCCATGCCATGGCGATGGGTTCGTTCACCATGGGCTCGGCGGCAACTAGATCAATCTGAAATCCTTCTGGAACTTTGATCAGCTTGTGTGATTCCTGTGGGCTGAGTGGTGTAGCATCCGGATCCGGGTTAATACGGTTTGCGGACTGCGCAATACATAAATGACTTAGTGCTGTGAAGGCCATGAATTTAGCTAACAATGAAAATTTCATATTTATACCTGAACTTGTTTTTTAATATTAACTATTCATCGACTGCAAATTAAGTTTCTGACCCCTAACACTAAAAAATAGGCAACTTTTTTGAATTTCATATTATGTACAATATTGTATCCTTTTTAGATCCCCATAACTAACAGAGTTTAAAAATGCTCTGTATAGAAAGGACTTTGTCTTGCGTTTAGATATTATTAATAAGTAGTAGTCATTTAATAACAGTGTTCACTTTTAAGGAGAAGCTATGAGTCGTATATATTTTCTGATCATCTCATTATTGTCTTTGGGATTTGTTTTTGCACAAAGTCAAAAACCAAACATAGTATTAATCATGTTTGATGATATGGGTTATTCAGACCTGGGTTGTTATGGAGGAGAGGTAAAAACCCCTCATATTGATTCTTTAGCAGAGGGAGGTGTAAAATTCAGGAATTTTAAAAATACTGGTCGTTGTTGCCCAAGTCGAGCGTCTTTACTGACTGGGCGACATCAGCATGCCGTGGGGCTTGGTTGGATGACTGCGGTGGACGAATATCGTCCCGGGTACCGCGGTCAAATCAGCAGCAAAGTCCCTACAATTGCAGAAATTTTAAAAACAGAGGGCTACTCAACTTATATGTCCGGCAAGTGGCATGTGAGTGTAGATGGGGGCTGGAAACCTAAGGGTAGCAAACCAAATGGGAGTTATCCATTAGAAAGGGGCTTTGATAAATTTTATGGGACGATGAGTGGAGGCGGAAATTTTTATAAACCCAAATCACTTTATAAAAACGATAAACTAATAAGCCATTATGATAAAGATTATTATTACACTGATGCCATAACAGAAAACGCTTTGGAGTTCATTGAAAACCATGATGCTGCCAAGCCTTTTTTTCTTTATTTGGCACACTACGCACCCCATCGTCCGCTTCAAGCTCCTAAAGAAAGAGTAGAATTATGTCGAGAGCGCTACAAAGTTGGATATGATCGACTGATACAAGAACGCTTTGAGCGAATGAAGGGCTTGGGTTTAATCGACTCCAATCAAACACTTTCATCTGAAGTAGCTGAATATAAAGGCAAAGCTCGTCCGAATTGGGAATCTTTAAGTGATAAGATGAAAGAGAGCTGGATAAAAGAAATGGCGACTTATGCGGCGATGATTGAGATAATGGATGATGGTATTGGAGAACTCATACAGGAGCTCAAAAACCGTGGTCAAATTGAAAACACATGCTTTATCTTTTTGAGTGATAATGGTGCAACAAATGAGGGTGGGCAAATATCTCAACTGGCAGCTGATTTGAGTAATACGCCATTTAGATCCTATAAAGCAAAGACTCATATGGGTGGTATCAGTTCACCACTGATTTTTCATGGTTCTCATAAACTGAAAGGCAAGGGTGTCCGATCTGAATTTACCCACATCACAGATCTGCTTCCCACTTGCCTGGAATTAGCTGATGTAGATTATCCTAAAAGTTTCAATGGAGAAGAAATAGCATCAGTCGACGGTGTGAGTCTGCTTCCCAATATCAATAATGACAAAAAAATAACACGCGACTTTTTCTTTGAACACCAAACTTCCTGTGCCATCATTTCCGGTGATTGGAAGTTGGTACGCATGAACAACAACGTGTCATGGGAGTTATATAATATTAGCGAAGATCCATTTGAACATAAAAACCTAGCCAAAAGTAATCCTGAAAAAGTGATGAGTTTAGAGGGGAAATGGCATGCCTGGGGAGAGCAAAACAATGTCTTACCTTTGAACCCCAAAGGGCTTTCGTGGAATAAACGCGTTGAAAAATATACTAAGCTCAACCCTGATCAGCTTGGTCTCGACAAATAGGAGAAGCAAAATGACTTTTAAAATATTTCCCTTTGTATGCTTGGTATTGATATCAATAAATTCTGTATTTGCGGAATCAGGTAAGCCAAATGTTGTATTCTTTTTAGTTGATGATTTTGGCTGGGGAGCACTATCAAGTATGGGGAGCGATTTTCACGAAACGCCAAATATTGATCAGCTCGCCAAAAGCAGTATGGCTTTTACTGATGGCTACGCAGCCTGTACGGTTTGTTCTCCCAGCCGTGCGGCAATTTTAACTGGAGCATATCCGGGACGTACCAAGCTGACGGATTGGATAGCTGGTCACAAGAGACCCTATGCAAAACTTAGTGTGCCCGATTGGAATATGAAGATGGAGCACGAACGCATCCTCCTCCCAGAAGCTTTAAAAGAGGCTGGTTACGCAACGAGTTTTATTGGTAAATGGCACCTCTTACCAATAAAGGATGAAGAGTTAATGAAAGATCATTTTCCGGAGTCTCATGGTTTTGATCAAAATATTGGAGGACGTGAATGGGGACAGCCTAAAGGACGTGGTAAGTATTTTCACCCTTTTGATATGCCAAATATGACCAGTAAAGAGGGCGATTATCTCACGGATCGCTTAACTGATTACGCTGTTGAATTTATAGAAAAAAATCAAGACAATCCCTTCTTACTCTATTTTTCATACTACACTGTACACGGGCCCCTGCAGGCTAAGTCGGACTTGGTGGAAAAATATAAGGCTAAATGGAAATCAGGTAAATATAAACATAGAAACCCTGTTTACGCTGCTATGGTTCAGAGTTTAGATGAAAGCGTTGGGCGGGTTTTAAATAAACTGGATGAATTAGGGATTGCAGATAATACAATCGTAATTTTTACGGGTGATAATGGTGCAGTTGGAACAAATTACTGCGGAGGATTAAAAGGAGCGAAAGCACTTTCCCACGAAGGTGGTGTTCGTGAGCCATTTTTTATTAAAGGTCCGCGTATTGAAGCGGGAACTTCCAGTGTTCCTGTAATTGCTACGGATTTTTATCCAACAATTCTGGATTTGGCTGGTCTGGATCTGAAACCTGAAGAGCACGAAGATGGTGTGAGTTTGAAGCCTTTACTTCATCGTACGGGAAAGATAACAGAGCGCGCACTTTATTGGCACTACCCTCATTATCATAAGACCAATCCATATGGAGCTATTCGCAAAGGTGACTACAAACTCATTGAGTTTTTTGAAGATGGATCTCTGGAGCTCTATAATTTGAGAAATGATCAATCAGAGAAAAATAACCTCGCTGAAAAGCTGCCTGAAAAAGCTGCCGAGTTACTTAAAGACTTAAAAGAATGGCGAATCAGTGTTGAGGCACAGATGCCAACGCCAAATCCAAAGTTTGATCCAGCGAAGGATAAGAAGAAGCAGTAAGCGTTCGCGCTGCTCACTTAGGTATCGCTTCGCTCAAGGTTGCGTTCGCTTTGCTCACTTAGGTATCGCTTCGCTCAAGGTATCGAACTACGTCCTCAAGGTATCGCTTCGCTCAAAGTATCGGACTACGTCCTCAAGGTATCGCTTCGCTCAAGGTATGTAGTCCACGCTTGAGAGGCTGTGTGAAAAACAAACACAACTTTAATACTAATATATACATGGTATTTTATATTAGTATTAATTAGGAGAACAAAATGAACTTGATACAAGGTGATGATCGGAGAGAAAGTATTTTCTTTCCTCAATGTTTAGATGATTATATTGATTCAAATAGTGAAGTTCGTATAATTGATCAGTTTGTTGACTCTCTCAATTTAATGGAATGTGGTTTTGTATTTCCAAAAGAAGATCCTCTTGGACGAGGTCGAGCAGCTTATGACCCTGCTGATTTATTGAAGCTTTTTATTTATGGTTATTTCAATGGTATTCGTTCTGGCCGTAAACTTGAGAAAAACTGCCATATTAATCTCGAAGTCATTTGGTTGCTTAAGCGCTTGAAGCCAGACTTTAAAACTATCTGCGATTTTCGCAAAAATAACCGCAAAGCCTTTAAGCAAGCAACGACTAAATTCACCTTGTTATGTCAGAAGCTAAAGCTCATTGCGGGTGAAACCATTGCAGTAGATGGAACAATAATTAAAGCGTCAAATAATATTTCTAAAAGTTGGAGTTCAAAGAAGCTGGAGAAGAATTTAAAACAAACTGAAGTTCTGATTGAGCAGTACCTTAATGACCTTGAGGGATTAGATGATGATCCAGCTCCAGAGTCAGGACAACGAAAAGAAGCCCTTAAGCACAAGCTTGATTATGAACAGACAAAGGAAATTCAACTAAATGAAATTAAAAGTGTCTTGGATAAATCTTCTAAGAGTCACCTTTCCTTGACTGACCCAGACAGTAAAACAATAAGTAAACAGGGTAAATCATGCGTGGGTTATAACGTCCAAACTTCCGTAGACAGTTTACATAAACTCATCGTTTGTTGTGAAGTCACCGATAGAATTAACGATTTAGGGCTTCTCACTCCCATGGCTCAAGAAACAAAAAATCTCTTGGAATTGCAAGAACTATGTGACCTTACTGCGGACTCTGGTTACTATACTTTAGATGATTTGAAAGATTGTGAAGATATGGGGATGATTCCTTATTTACCGACAGTTAAAAAGTCATCGAATGTCCAACAAGGTCTATATGGTAAAGGCGCTTTTCTTTACAACTCCAAAGAAGATACATATCTCTGTCCCAATAAAATAACCTTAAAGAAAATCCGGACTACTGAGCAACGAGGAAAACGATTCCATCAATATACCCATAAGAGTGCCTGTGGAAATTGTCCTTTAAAACTCCGCTGTACAAAAGCAAAACAACGGGTGCTATCACGCTGGGAACATGAACAATATCAAGAGCGAGCAACAAAAAGAATTCTCGAAAACAAAGAAATGATGGCAACACGTAAAGGAACAGTGGAGCATCCATATGGGACTATCAAAACTCAGTTTCTTAGCAATGGTTTTTTAGTTCGCGGTAAGGAAATGGTTCAGGCTGAATGTTCTCTTGCACATTTGGCTTACAACTTGAAGCGAGTTTTAAACATTATGAAATTTGATGACTTGATTACAATCCTTGGCTACAGGACGGGACTATACTTCAAAAATGTCGCTATAAATGGGTTAATACGCCTTTGCACAAAGCCTATAGAGCTGAAATATAATAAAGGTAGACCACGATCATTGTGGTATACAAAATTTAAGAGGCTTCACCATGAAAGCTTGTTTTTCACACAGCCTCTTTAGCGTGAGGGAGAAACATTAATGCGAAGCAGGGGCTTCGCGGTTCAATACGTAGTCTTATCACCAGATTAATTAAATTTCTGTGTTAATCCGTGTTTTCATTACATTATCGAATTCTCAATTACCCTGAATATACCTTGAGCGTAGCGATACTTTAAGCCGAAGGCGCAACCTTGAAGACGAAGTCGGCTATCTTCTAACCTTGATGACGAAGTTTGAAATTTAAAACGTGAATTAAAACTTGATCTGTATAGATGGCTGTACTTGATTCGTTTAAACTTTAAAATTATGATAATAGATTGCTTAAAGGATTAGCTATGAACAAACAACTTCTCAATATGTCAGTAATAATGCTACTTTTTACTTTGTGTACTACTGGAGCGCTGCAGGCCAAATCTACTAAAGATATGAATGTGCTTTTTATTGCCATTGATGACCTCAATGATTGGATAGGCTGCTTTGAAGGCAATCCTCAAATCAAAACACCGAATTTTGATAAGTTTAATGCCAATGGAGGCATGGTGATGTTTGATGCCCATTGTTCATCAACCGTTTGCGGGCCATCGCGTTCCTCGCTCCTTACGGGTAAACACTGCTACAAAACCGGTGTGTACGGCAATACAACCAACCTTAAAGATGCACCAAAGATGAAAGACGTCCTGACTATTCCTGAATATTTCAGTCAGCATGGCTATCACTCACTATCAAAGGGTAAGATCTTCCATAAGCATGGAACAGCAGATAAACTTGATGAAGGCCAATGGGCCTTTGATGAGTGGCACCCAGCTAGTGGTTATGCAGCACCCATTAATAAGCAGCGACCTGCAAACGGCATCAAACCCCTAGACCATGAAAAAGGCTATCATAGAACCGGATTCGATTGGGGACCAACGGTCGGTAATGATGAAACAAAGATGAAAGATTACAACACGGTGAAATGGGCATCAGAGCAGTTCAATACTCGTGATTTCGATGGTAAGCCCTTCTTCATGGCCTTGGGGATAAGCAAGCCACATTTGCCTTGGTATGTTCCGCAAAAATACTTCGACATGTATCCCCTTGACAAAATTCAACTTCCTAAAACTCTCGCCAATGATCGCGATGATATTGTTAGCGATAAAGGGAAGCCCTTATATCACTTAAGCACCACTTGGGAGCGTTTTGAAAAAGCTGATAAGCACAAAGAAGTTGTACAGGCTTATATGGCAAATGTATCCTTCGTCGATGACTGTCTGGGTGTTTTGTTGGAAGGCTTAAATAAAAGTAAATACGCAGACAACACGATTGTTATTCTCTGGGGAGATCATGGTTGGCATCTAGGGGAAAAACAGCGCTATGGTAAAACCTTGCTTTGGCAAGAATCGGCTCGTGTACCGATGATGATTAAAGTGCCTGGAGTGACGCCAAAGAGTAAGCGCTGTAATGGTGTGGTTAATCTCATTGATATGTACCCAACACTTGCAGATTTATGTGGTTTGCCTCCCTATTCAGAAAATGATGGACGTAGCTTTGCTGATTTGATTCGCAATCCGGATATGAAATGGAATAAACCAACCTTGACGACCTATGGCATGGGTAACCATCGCATCTATGATGGTCGCTATAGTTACATCAATTATAAGGGTGGAGAAGAACTCTATGACCATAAAACTGATCCCATGGAATGGACCAATCAGGCCCGTAACCCCGAGTTTGCATCCATTAAAAAGAGCTTGCAGGCTTTCGTTCCAAAGACCAACGAGCCTATGTCTCCCATAAATAAATTTAATGGTAATAAAACGGCGAAGAAGAAAAAGAAGTAAAAAGTACGCGCATAGCGCTGAAGTAAAAAGTACGCGCAAAGCGCTGAAGTAAAAAGTACGCGCAAAGCGCTGAAGTAAAAAGCCACCAGCTATTAACTTCAGGCCTTTAGGCCTTTAGGCCGTACTCGCAACTTAAAACTCCGGATCCGGCTGATCTTCATCAAAAAAACTATCGAAACTTGTTTTGTCACCTAAATTATTGCATACTAAATGTGTAATCCAAAAATAGGTGAATTTTGAAACAATTTTTTCTTTTGTGTACGCTGCTCTGTTCCCAGTTATTTTCAGTCGATACAACGATTGTAAAAGTAACTTCAATGGAGAGACCTATACCGACCTTTAAAGGTGGAAATGTCCTTGATGGTAGCATGAAAAGTCGTTGGAGTTCAAAATTTGAAGATCATCAGGAATTGAAGATAGTACTTCCCAAAGCATTACTCATTGAATCTATAGAAATACATTGGGAGGCCTCTTATGCAAAGCACTACAAAATTAAGACTAGTGAAGATAAAAAGAAATGGTCTCTAGTTCACGTTCAAAAAGATAAAACCGACTCTAAAAAAGATTTAATAAAACTTAAAGAAGCAAAGAAAGTTCAATATATCAATTTTGATTTGGTTAAACGTGGCACTCAGTACGGTTTTTCTATTTTTGAAATTAAGTTAAATGGGAAAAAACTTAAAGACTTTTTAGCGCTTAATGGAATCGATAACTTTCATGTTGAATCAATCATTATAGGTGCAAACAAGAAAGTTGACGAACAAAATAAAGTAGAGCAGAAAACATCTAAATCTAAAGAATCTCCTAAACCCAAGTCCCCGCCTAAATCCAAAAAGACGGATGACTTCATTTATATTTAAGTATTGCTTCACTCAAAGTGTGAAGCTACGTAGTCAATCCTTCAGGTACGTTTAGAACAATCTGTGTACATCAGATGTTAATCTGTGGTTTTATTAAACTCAGAACCAATACAAAAATCCCCCAACTCTGCTGCTTAGTATCTCTGCGTGAGAATATCCAATTGCGAAAATAACAATTATTGCTTCTAAATTGATTTAATGTATGTAATACAATCTTAAATATATCTCTGTGTTCATTGGATCAACTGGCTAAATTAATCAATAGATAATTGTGGATTTCTCGATTAGACAAATCCACAGTTCACCAATTAATGACTCGCTACTTTCGAATTGTTGACTGAACTTATCTTAAGACGTTTTTCTACGATGGATTTATATTTTTCTGGGGGTGGAGGAAGGGTAGAGTAGGTCTCGGTCAATTTAGTCATGAGGGCTTTTTTGAGTTCCTCTGCTTTTTCAGGGTTTTGAGACAGGATATTTTTCATTTCTTCCTTGTCATTGCTGATGTTGTAGAGTTCATCTTCGTCACCATTGAAATACATGATGTATTTTAGGCCGGACTTGGTGTCGAAAATAGCGGCATTGGCACGCTGACCCCAATGTTCTCTAGAATCTGGGAAATACCAAACGAGCTGGCGATCCGTGTCGAGCTTTTTACCTTTGAGTACAGGCATAAGCGAGATGCCGTCGCCATTGAAGTCTTTGGGGAGTGTGGCCCCACTAGCTTCAACAATAGTATTAAAAACATCGGCAATGGAGATGATTTCCTGACTCACTGAACCAGCTTTAACTTTGCCAGGCCAGGTAATGATTGCAGGTATACGAACGCCGGCTTCGTAAGTCGAGTTCTTGCCGCCATTAAATGGCGCGCAGGGGACGTCGTCAGTAGTGGAACCATTATCCGATAGGAAGATAAAAAGAGTGTTTTCGTATTCGCCAATTTCCTTAAGTTTATTCACTACTCGGCCCACTGATTCATCGAGGCTTTGAATCATGGCGGCATAAGCGGGATTATTTTCGCTAGTAACTAGTTTTTTCCCCGTTTTAGGGTCGAGGCGGAAGCTGGGGGCTATGCCCATATCTTTAATTTTTTTGCTATACTTATTTACGAGTTCGGCTTTACCCTGTTTGCGAGGCTTAGTGATATAAACATTATGAACTGTGTAGTACCAGAAGTTCATGAAAATAGGTTTGTTTGGGTCGCGTTTATCAATGAGCTTTAGAGCTTCGTCAGTTAGGCGATCAGTAATGTACTCACCTTCTTTACCGGATTTTAGGCTATTGAAATTTGCGGAATCCGGCGGGATATTTTTTTGAGTCTTTTTCGGGAAACGGTAGGGCCAATGAAAGGAACCGGGCTCCCAGGCTTGCGTGCCGGCAATA
Source organism: Lentisphaera marina (assembly GCF_028745505.1). GTDB lineage: Bacteria > Verrucomicrobiota > Lentisphaeria > Lentisphaerales > Lentisphaeraceae > Lentisphaera > Lentisphaera marina. The sequence goes on from NZ_JAQZZL010000002.1 coordinate 823,803, forward strand.
TTTTTGTCGAAGCCAACTTCGTGAGGCAAAGTTTTGTCTTCTGGCTTACCAAGGTGCCATTTGCCAATATGCCAAGTTTGATAGTTTTGCTCCTTAAGATACGCAGGTAAAATTTTACCAACATTTGGAGGGAGAATATGCAGGTGATTCCACATTTTTTGTTTCATGGGGTGTGTACCAGTCATAAGCGAGGCACGGGCGGGTGAACAGATGGGGGCAGTGGTATAGGCGCGTTCGAATTTCATCCCATCGGCACAGAGTTGGTCGATATTTGGAGTCTCGTAGAGTTCAGCACCATAGCAATTTAGATCCTTCCATCCTAGGTCATCAACGAGGAAAAATACGATATTTGAGGGCTTAGCCATGAGACTAAGTTGAGCAAGTAAGAAAAGTGATATGAATAATTTGATCATAGAGGCATCCAGTTAGTTTTTTTAAATTAAACGCAAGTAGGATGCGGCATCTTTACAGGCTGGTGAAATATTTCCTTTAGTTCAAGCTGGGGGAAGTGCAATTTGATTAGCTTAGCAATTAAATGAATATAATTACATAAAAGCCTGTAAAGGAAGTCCCAATTACTATCGTTTAATGGTGTAAGTATTGAAAAATTTATAGGGAAATTATTTATGATAAAGAAGTTTTTAACTTTACTACTTATGGCCTCAGCGGTCAATGCAAATGAAAAACCTAATGTCATTATCATCAATTCAGATGATTACGGTATAGGAGATGTGAATTGTTATAACCAAGAGTCAAAATTTTATACTCCTGCAATTGATGCCTTGGCTGCTCGTGGTATGCGTTTTACTGATCACCATACAACCGCATCTACTTGTGCTCCGACGCGCTACAGTATTCTTACAGGTAACTATGTACAACGTGGGCTGAATCCCCGCGGAGTTTGGAACTACAGTACCAAGAGTCAGATCCTAGAAGATCAAAAAATCACACTTGGTAAGCTTATGCAGCAAGCTGGGTATAATACGGCAATGCTGGGAAAATTTCATATTGGTGGAACCTTCTACGAGCGCGGATCAGATAATTTAGCCATGGATGAAAAAGATTATAAAAAACTGGATTTCAGCCGTCCATTTAAAATGGGACCCTTGGACTTGGGTTTTGATTATTCCTTTATTCTCCCCAATGGTATTCAGGAATCACCTTATGCGCACTTTGAGAACGACGTATTAGTGGGTGATCAGGAAGATCTTGTTTTACAAGAAGGTCGTTGGACGAGGGCAGAAAAGGGTCAAACAACTCATCGTGGTTACTATCAGGTGGGAATGCCTTATTGGGATTTTTTACAGGTAGGACCAGTTCTTGCCAATAAGGCTTTGGGTTTTATCGATAATCACTATAAAGAAAATCAAGATAAGCCCTTCTTTTTATATTTCTGTACGCAGAGTATTCATGGTCCGAATACAGCAGCTAAAGAAATAAATGGTATAAAAGTTGCAGGGATTACCGCCGAACGCCACCCTGAAATGAAGGGCAATTATAACTTTTGTTCCTATGGTGATTTTGTCTATGAAACCGATGTAACCATTCGTTTACTCATGGAAGATTTAGAGAAACGTGGAGAACTTAAAAATACACTTTTTGTTTTTACAGCAGATAATGGAGCATCACCAGGTGCACTCCCTTTTGGACAGGATTCAAGTGGTCTTTATTCTGGTTATAAAGGCTCAATTTGGGAAGGTGGTCACCGCGTTCCATTTATAGCAGCTTGGGGCGATGGAACAAAAGAAGGTTCGATTATTGAGCCAGGTTCAGTCAACAATAATCTGATTGGCCAGCAAGATATATACGGCACACTCGCTGAATTGACGGGACAAGCTATTCAGCAGGGTGGATGTGGTCAAGACTCCATTAGCTTTCTTTCTCAGCTTCAGGGAGATAGTAAATCAACGCGTGAATATATGTATTCTCAAGGGAAAATTGAGGCGCGAATTCGCAAGCCCAAAAAAGGGGCTTCCAAAGATCCGGAAGCGCGCATGATCCGTAAAGGTAAGTGGAAGCTCTGTGTTCACTGGGATATGAAAAACAAGTCACTTAACGACAAGCCCTTTGCACTCTATAATTTAGAAGACGACCCCCAAGAAGAAAATGATATGCTCAAGAATCCTGAGTACAAAAAAATGATTGAAGAAATGCTTCAAGAACTCAAGAAAATCACTAAGAAACAAGCGAAAATCTAATGACGAAATATATCTATACCTTACTGATTTTTATTTGCGGGAGCTATGCAGCAGATAAGCCCAATATCATATATTTATTGGTTGATGACCTAGGCTATGCAGATTTAAGTCTGTATGGACAAAAAAAGTTTTCTACCCCGAATATTGACCGCATTGGCAAAGAGGGCATGATCTTTTCGGATCATTACGCAGGATCTACCGTTTGTGCACCTTCACGTGCAGCTTTGATGACGGGTAAACATACTGGCCACGGTCTAGTTAGAGGTAATTACGAAGTGGGACCTCATGGCTTTGGCGGTGAGTTACCTCTACGACCAGAGGATCTAAGTTTAGCTGAAGTGATGAAATCTGCGGGTTACCGCACGGGACTCGTGGGCAAGTGGGGTATGGGTATGGATGGAACGACAGGCGAACCTCGCAAAAAGGGCTTTGATTATTCCTATGGTTTTTTAAATCAAGCTCATGCTCATCACTATTACCCTGAGTACATTTACAAAAATGGTGAAAAAGTAATGATACCAGAGAATAAAAATGGTGCTAGGGGGCTTTATATCTCGGATAAATTCGCTGAAAAAGGGATTGAATTTGTAGAAGAAAATAAAGATAAACCATTTTTCCTTTTTTGGGCTTTTGTGACTCCACATGCCGAGCTTTTAGTACCAGAAGATTCACTCAATAAGTTCAAAGGCAAATGGCAAGAAACGCCTTTTGTGATGGGCAAGCAGGGGGGAGATGGAACGGCAAATCCCTTTGGCGTCTATGCGAGTCAAAATCATCCACGAGCTGCATTCGCCGCTATGATCACACGTTTAGATCAACGAGTGGGGGAGCTTTTTGATAAGTTGCAAGAACTCGGTATTGATGATAATACCATCATTATGTTTTCCTCGGATAATGGCCCACACAAAGAGGGTGGAGCAGATCCAGATTTTTTTGATTCCAATGGTGACTTTAGCGGTTATAAAAGAGATTTAACTGAGGGTGGTATTCGAGTCCCATTTATGGTACGTTGGCCAGCGAAAATCAAAGCGGGAAGTCACTCTAATCATATCTCTGCTTTTTGGGATGTACTACCTACTTTTGCGGATATCGCAAAGGTAGATAGCCCAAGTGATATCGATGGTATTTCTTTCTTGCCAAGTTTGCTTAAGCAAAAACAAAAAGAGCATGACTACCTCTACTGGGAGTTCCATGAGCGCGGCTACACCGAGCAGGCACTTCGCATGGGCAAATGGAAAGCTTTACGTCACGGCCCTAATACCCCCGTAGTGCTCTATGATCTTTCAAAAGATATTTCTGAACAGAACGATCTAGCCAAAAATCATCATCAATTAAGAGCCAAAATCACCAAGATTTTGGATACAGAACGAAGTGAATCTAAACTTTGGCCTTTAAAAAATCGCTAAATTAAAGTAGAAGAAAAAATTTAATTCATCTATGTATACTTTATAGAGATGAAAAGAGGAAATTAAATAATGCTAAAGAAAATCCTTTCGGGCTTAATGTTCTTTTGCTTAGGACTACAGGCAGAGCCAACTAAGCCCTTTAATGAGCAAGCCGCAGGAATTTATTCTTGGGCCAATTGGAAGCCACACAAAGCCAACAGGGAACTCACTCCGGACCTTAGAGGTGTCGCGGTAATTTTGGGCTGGAAGAAACTTGAGCCAAGGGATGGGGAATACAAGTTTGATGAGCAATTTGGTGAACTTCTGAAAAAAGCTCATGCGAATGATTATTATGTGCACATCATGATTTGGGTGGCTCCAGGTACGCCTGAGTGGGTCTATGAAATAGGCGTGCCGAAAGTCTTCACTGACCGAAAAGTTAATGCCCTAGGTCATGCGACTAATCAGAATTACTTCCCATATTATTTTGATGCGCTCTATCAGAAAAGGTATTTTAAGCTTTTATCTGCTTGGGGTGAATATATTGATCAACTTCCGGATCATTTGCACAAGCGCATACTCTTTGTCCAGAGTTGTGAAGGATCAACGGGTGATGGTTGGGGCTACAAAGGCAAGCCTTTAGACAAAAAGTATGCTGTTAGCCGTGAACAATGGGACGATTTTCGTATCATGGTCTGGGGGAAGATGAAACAGATCTTTCAGGAGAAATCTAGAAGGCCTTTGTTGATTGCGGTTAATTCCGATGCCAACACCAGTAAATCTGATCAGTGGTTAAAGAATAATCTGGGTGATTTTGGTTTAAAAATGGGCATGTCCAGCCACGGTTATCACGTCAGTGATAATCAGCAACGTTATGATCTTTGGCAGGAGAAAAGAGCTGTCAACCCAAACCTTTTTTCGCGCGGTGAAATGGATGGCGAGCTCTACACGATGAATTGGTCAAAACACGATATCCCCACCGTTCTTTATTGGTCAGGCCTTTTTTCCCTACACATGAATCTGGATATTTGGAACATCCCGCAGAATGTTTTGCAGGATTCGAAAAACTCACCGGCATTTCAGTTCTTTAATGAGTATGCACCCATGCGGAATCCGCAAAAATCGACCAAGGGATTTTGCGCCCTCCGCAAAGGCTTAGATGCTGCGAATATCCAAGAGTTTCCTCAGCAAAGCTATGGTTCAGGGAAGGGCGCCATGCGCGTGGACCTAAAGCGTTACAAGGATATCGTCAAGAAGTATGCGGCTTATGGAGCCCAAATGGAAGATCCTAAAGCTGCGAGCTTAGGCGGAATGGCTAATCGTAACCGCAAGGGCATTAATGATGCTGGGTGGAAGATTATGCCTGGGAATTATGAACGCTTTGTGTACCAGCTCGATGCCGATGAAACGAGTCAGCCCTGGTGGAGTGTGGATGAATCAATTTACGGTCGCTTTGCCCGTTCTTTTGGAGACAAGGGGGGAAAGATGTTTTTTAAAATCAATGAGCAATTTGCGAAGTCCGCAAAAAAGATGAAGCTGACTATTACTTACCTAGATAAGGGGCAAGCGCAGTGGACGGTGAATCAAGCTGGGAAAGATCTACAAACGATCCGATGCCGTAATTCTGGTGAATGGAAAAAAGCTGAGTTTACTTATATCCCTAAGGCTAATGAGAATCAGGATGAACATGATTTTATTATCAAAAAAATCTCAGGAGTTGACGTAACTTTCCACCTTATCGAAGTGGAAAAAATATAAAGCTTTTTTCGGTCTGTTGGCTAGCAGTGCAAAGGAGTATAGATGATTAGCACAGGTATGCAGTCTGGGAGCTCGCTAGAAATCTCTAGCGAAGTCATTTTTTAAAATATATTAATAGAGGATTCTTCATGTTAAAAAAGTCATTTTTATTGAGCTGGGGCTTAAGCATATTCAGTAGTTTAGCTGCAGATCAAATCGACTACAATCCAAGACCTTTCGGGGATGGTGAACGTGCCGTTGTACTGGAAACTCTTACTACGGGGAAGTGGTGGAAAACAAAAGCAAAAAATATGCACCAGAAATTCATTGCCGAGCGCGAACGATCTAAGGCAATTGGATTTGCGTTTTACGCGAGTGATCATGGTGTCTTAAAACTAACTGTTCAATGCTTTCCTCTTTTGCCTAATGAACCTCGACAAATCGATTTGGAAATAAGAGATAAGGGTAAATGGAAGAAAATTGCGAGTCAAGCAGTTCTCTACCCAGGTTGGAGTGCTCACTTTCGTATTGAAAATTGGGATAATTCAAAAACGGTGGACTACCGTGTGAAATTAGGTGAGCTATCCAGTTTTGAAGGAACTTTCCGTAAAGACCCCAAGCATAAACAAGAGATTGTTGTGGCTTCATTATCCTGTAATTCACCGAAGGATGAAACGCCTTATCAACGAACTGAGTATATCGAAAATTTAACTTATCATGATCCAGACCTACTCTTTTTTGCAGGTGATCAAAGCTATAATCACCAAGAACATACCTACGCCTTTCTTCAGTTTGGGGTACAGTTTGCCGATGTTTTAAAAAATCGTCCCACAGTGATGATTCCCGATGATCATGATATTGGTCAAGCAAACTTTTGGGGCGAGGCCGGAGCGGTCGCAGATGCAATGGATGGCAGTTCAGGAGGTTACTACTTTCCTGCGGAATATGTCAAGATGGTGGAACGTCAGCAAACCTTTAATCTACCTGACGCTTATGATCCGACTCCTATTGCTCAGGGGATTGGAGTTTATTACACAGACCTAAATGTGGGTGGTATCGATTTTGCGATTATTGAAGATCGTAAATTTAAAACGGGCCCCAAAGGAACTATTCCTAATATGGGGCCGCGTCCAGATCACATCAATGATCCAAGCTATGATCGCAAATCAGTAGATTTACCAGGTTTAAAACTTCTCGGTGAACGTCAGCTAAATTTTCTGCATAATTGGGGACAAGATTGGACTAATTCTCAAATGAAGGCCGTTCTTTCTGCTACGGCTTTTACTGGTGCAGTGCACAAACATGGTCAACTAGATAATCGTTTACTAGCTGATTTAGATTCAAATGCCTGGCCTCAAACAGGGCGTAATAAAGCTCTCGTGGAAATTCGTCGTGGTCTAGCTACGCACCTTTGTGGGGATCAACATCTTGGTGTATCAGTACAACATGGTATAGATGACTTCCGAGATGGACCTTATGCTTTCACTAATCCAGCTATTGTTAACACTAAGTATGGTCGTTGGTGGTGGCCTGAGAGTGAATCCGCTGGTGGTGGGAAAAAAATAGATGGCCCACTCCCTTGGACAGGAGATTACTTGGATGGCTTAGGTAACAAAATGACCATGCTGGCTTACGCTAACCCAAAATATGCAACAAAAGAAGAACTTCAGAAAAACAGGACGTCACGTGCCGATGGTTATGGACTCATTCGTTTTAATAAATCTAACAACCAGGTTACCTTTGAATGCTGGCCTCGTTTTAGCGATGTTAGCAAAGGTGATTCAGAGCAGTTCCCTGGTTGGCCCATTGAGTTCAAAATGGAAGAAAATGATGGTAGAAAAGCAATTGGCTACTTAAGCAAACTAAAATTTGATACTCCAAATCCAGTTGTGCAGCTGATTGAGGAATCCACTGGTGAAATCCTTTACACACGCCGTATACAAGGTCATGAATTTAGTGCCCCCGTGTATAGTCAGGGAACTTACACAGTAAAAGCTGGAGTCGACAAAGCTAACTTATGGTCACGGAAAAAGTTGCGTCCAAATTCCAATGAAGTCATTAGCGTTTCTTTTCAATAATTAGATTCATCATCCATTAAAGACAATTCAGGTTTTACTTGGCACACGAGGAGGGACTCTGTCCCCCTCGTGCTCTCTTAGTAAGGCCTTGCCAATCCTTGATCTAGCAAAATTTGCATTATTTCCTCTCCGTATTGATAGCACTTGTCAGAAGTAATAAACAAAACCTTCATTTTTTCTTTAACGCTTATTTTTCATGCTTTGTCCCAAAATAATATTTCATTAGGTGATATGAGATAACACCCTGTGTACAAAACATACGAGGGGTACTTGAAGTAGGTGTAATTATTGGTGATTAAACCTAGCTTGAAGGCAAATAAATTTGTTTATGTAGCAGGAATTGAAGAGGAAATAAATGAAGCACTATAAAATCTTGAGTAAAGTTTTAATTGCCTGTGTACTTAGTATTTATACTCTTATTTGTCAGGCATCTGATTTAAAACGCCCGAATATTTTATGGCTGACAAGTGAAGATAATAATGCCTCTTGGTTGGGCTGTTATGGAAATGAAAATGCGAAGACTCCCAACCTAGATAAACTAGCGGCTGAGGGTTTTCTTTATGAGAATGCCTTTGCTAATGCTCCTGTTTGCGCACCATCACGCTGTACTTGGTTGACCGGTGTAAATGCGGTGTCCATGGGGACTCATCCCATGCGAAGTTCCCATAGTATCCCCTATGATAAGATTAAGTTGTACCCACAAGTCCTGCAAAAGACTGGGTATTTCACGGCAAATGGTTTTAAAACAGATTATAACCTTGGATCAAAGGGTCGCACGACTAAAAAGATTTGGGATTTTCAATCGAAAAAAGAAAATAAGGATGTTCGCAGCACTTTTCATTTTTGGCGTTTGCGCAAGAAGGATCAACCATTTTTTTGTGTGATCAACACGATGACGAGTCATGAAAGTAAAGCACAGGGTCTTAAGGGCTATAAGCATGATCCTGCTAAGGTGACGCTAGCAAAATATCATCCTGATACCCCGATTATGAGACAGAATTACGCTAAGTATCACGATCAGATTTCTTTGATGGATGCGGAAATTGGTTACACCTTGAAACTTTTGGAAGAGGATGGCTTAGCAGATGATACAATTGTTATCTACTGTTCAGATCACGGCGGTGTGTTACCACGCAGTAAGCGCTTCCTATTTGAAAGTGGGATTCATGCGCCTTTAATTATTCGTATACCTGAGAAATATAAGCATTTGTGGCCAGCGGATAAGCCGGGAGCACGTATTAAAGAGCTTGTGAGCTTTGTAGATATGCCCAAAACCTGGTTGAGCATTACGGGCTCGGAGATCCCAAAATCCATGCAGGGACGGGTGTTCTTAGGAAAAGATAAAGAGAACGAGCAAGAATATCATTTCAGTTTCCGTGGGCGCATGGATGAACGTGTGGATAACGAACGATCAGTTCGCAATGGTCGCTTTACTTATATAAGAAATTACATGCCCTTTGCACCTCGTGGAGCGATGTTAAACTACTTGTGGAAAATGCCAGCTACGCAATCCTGGATTGCAGAACACAAGGCTGGAAACACTGATGAAATTACCAGCCGATTTTTTAAGCACAAGACACATATCGAAGAACTTTACGATACGAGCTCGGACTCAGATAATATCAATAACCTCATTAATCACCCAGAGTTTAAAGAAGTAGCAGTACAGATGCGTAAGGCTTTGCGAAATGCGCAGGAAAAGTATTATGATGCGGGACTTCTTCCTGAATATGAAATGGTACGTTTAGCAGAAAAATATAAGACGACCATGTATGACTTAGTGCGTAACCCGCAACAATTTAAGCATTCAGCCTGTCTCGATGCCATTGATGTGGCATTGGCAAAGGACTCCGCGAACATAGAAATGCTAATTAAGTTGCTGGAGGATAAATCTCCTGAGCTTCGCTATTGGGGAGCAACGGGTTTGTTGCTTTTAGGTGAAGGTGCTAAGCCTGCGCGTGAACAGTTGATTGACGCTTTGAATGACGAATCAGATCACATACGCATTATGGCTGCTTGGACACTTTTGAAGATTGGTGAAGCAGAGAAATGCTATGCCACTATTGGTGAAATCATTGAGAAACAATCTCCCGCACTCATGTTTGCACTCAATGTCGTGGATTGGATGGGAGAGGAGGGCAGACCTTTGGCTAAACAAGCGCTTGCTTGTAAAGCAGGGGGCTATGTACCACGCATGCAGATGGCTATTGCAGATACGCTCGATTTAGAGTTATCAGCAACTAAAACTAAAACTAAAACTAAAACTAAAACTAAAAATAAAAAAACTAAGAAGAAAAAGAAGTAAGTCTTGCCTCGCTCAAAGAATCGGACTTCGTTCTCAAGGAATCGCTTCGCTCAAAGTATCTGACTTCGTCCTCAGGGTATCGCCTAGGGCTTAAGGTATCGCCTTCGGCTCAAAGTACGCATAGAATGCTGAAGTACGCGCAAAGCGCTAAAGTCACTCACCACTTCAGGCCCTTTGGGCCGTACTCACTACTTCAAACTCCAGCTCATCTGGTCTAATCAGTGTATATCTGTGGTGAGTTAATTAATAGTTTAACGGTTGAATTGGCTAATCTTATCAACAAACCTGGGTACGCCAAGCACCAGCTTCCATGAGAAGGCATTTGCAAGTTACGGTTTGCATTAAAGTTATATTTTTCTGAGAATTGAGAAAACCAGTTTTCAAATGCCATCAAATTGTCTTGCTTCCATTCGCATTCTTTTATGGACTGCCTAGTCCGATGCATGATTGTATCCTATTTGATGCTGCAATCTTGGCAACGAACTTTCAACAAGGTCTGGCAAACCTATCATTCTGCTGGTGCTCCGCAGTCATCGCATAAGACATTTGATAAACTCTTTTCTTTTTAAATTTCTTCCTTAATTGTGATTATAAGAAATATTGGGGAGGTTGGCTGGATTGGTGGATAATCATGATGCTTTTTTTAAAGCCTGTTTGTGGAGTGGTTCATAATTATCGCCACTGACCCAAAGTCGATGCATTAAAACAGCTAGCTTCCTAGCTATGGCTACTTTTGCTTTTTTTCTCCCCGCGCCACCACCTCGTGAGGCAATTCGATGTCCGTACCTCTTCAAATCAGAATCCGGGGATCTATCGCTAAAAATATGTTGAGCACAAATAACCAGTAATGATCTCAAGTACCTATCTCCATGCTTTGTTATTCTTAGTTGTTTATCTTTTTCTCCCGATTGGTCCCGCTTTGGAGTTAGGCCTAAAAAAGCACCTATATCACGACTCTTATTAAAACGGGTTGGATCATCAATAGTTAAAACAAATGCCAAGGCAGTAACTGGTCCCACTCCAGGAATCTGCCGCAGGTGCTGAGCCTCGGGACAAGACTCTTCACTAATCAGTTCAATTCGATCATCCAACCTCTCTATTCGATCAGTCAGTTCTTGACATTCGTATAGCATCTCACCTAAAGTTGGCAATAAATCATCACTTACATATTCATACATCTTTTCACTGAAACGATTAGCTTCGCACTTAGGGAGATCACTAACTCCTAAACTCTTTAGTATACCCCTTAATGAATTCATCGTTTGGGTTCGCATCTTCACAAAATGCTCACGAGCACGCAACACTGTAAGCATTTGCTGGGAGTCCATACTTCGGTGTTGAATGCCGTACAAAAGTGATGGATCCATTCGGGCTACCCGTGCTATCTTTTCAGCGTCTTTTTCATCGCACTTATTCGTGCTGTCCCATATCATTCGGAGCTTACGAGCATTTGCTACAATTACATTGAAGCCCATACTTTTGAGTTTACTCGATATCCATAAAGAGCTACTTCCTACTTCTAGAGCTACTCGGATTTTATGAGGGCGTTCATAATTCGAAAAATATACACTTAACGATTCCAGATTATTTTCAATTTTTGCTTGTTCGACGATTTTACCTTCAGAATTTAAAACACAAATATCGTGTTTTTGATTTCCAAGATCCATTCCAATTGTTATTTCAGGTACAGTGATAGTAGTTTTAGACATGGCAGTTCTCCGTTAATTTTGGTCGTAACTTAATTAATGTCAGGCAAGGTCTGCTAGCAAGTGGACTTTGCCGAGGGCTGCCTTCTCATACTATCTTGGCAAATGCGGATAAAGATGAGGTACTACACACAGATTCAGCAGGTTATTTTTCATGTATTCCGAGGCTGTAGTGATTAAAAAAATAGCCAACAGCCAATTTGACCTTCGACTTTTTTTAAACACAGCGTTTCAACGGCTCTGTGCGAGAAATAGAGAAGTTTAGTCGCGCACGCTTGAGAGGCTGTGTGAAAAACAAACACAACTTTAATACTAATATATACATGGTATTTTATATTAGTATTAATTAGGAGAACAAAATGAACTTGATACAAGGTGATGATCGGAGAGAAAGTATTTTCTTTCCTCAATGTTTAGATGATTATATTGATTCAAATAGTGAAGTTCGTATAATTGATCAGTTTGTTGACTCTCTCAATTTAATGGAATGTGGTTTTGTATTTCCAAAAGAAGATCCTCTTGGACGAGGTCGAGCAGCTTATGACCCTGCTGATTTATTGAAGCTTTTTATTTATGGTTATTTCAATGGTATTCGTTCTGGCCGTAAACTTGAGAAAAACTGCCATATTAATCTCGAAGTCATTTGGTTGCTTAAGCGCTTGAAGCCAGACTTTAAAACTATCTGCGATTTTCGCAAAAATAACCGCAAAGCCTTTAAGCAAGCAACGACTAAATTCACCTTGTTATGTCAGAAGCTAAAGCTCATTGCGGGTGAAACCATTGCAGTAGATGGAACAATAATTAAAGCGTCAAATAATATTTCTAAAAGTTGGAGTTCAAAAAAGCTGGAGAAGAATTTAAAACAAACTGAAGTTCTGATTGAGCAGTACCTTAATGACCTTGAGGGATTAGATGATGATCCAGCTCCAGAGTCAGGACAACGAAAAGAAGCCCTTAAGCACAAGCTTGATTATGAACAGACAAAGGAAATTCAACTAAATGAAATTAAAAGTGTCTTGGATAAATCTTCTAAGAGTCACCTTTCCTTGACTGACCCAGACAGTAAAACAATAAGTAAACAGGGTAAATCATGCGTGGGTTATAACGTCCAAACTTCCGTAGACAGTTTACATAAACTCATCGTTTGTTGTGAAGTCACCGATAGAATTAACGATTTAGGGCTTCTCACTCCCATGGCTCAAGAAACAAAAAATCTCTTGGAATTGCAAGAACTATGTGACCTTACTGCGGACTCTGGTTACTATACTTTAGATGATTTGAAAGATTGTGAAGATATGGGGATGATTCCTTATTTACCGACAGTTAAAAAGTCATCGAATGTCCAACAAGGTCTATATGGTAAAGGCGCTTTTCTTTACAACTCCAAAGAAGATACATATCTCTGTCCCAATAAAATAACCTTAAAGAAAATCCGGACTACTGAGCAACGAGGAAAACGATTCCATCAATATACCCATAAGAGTGCCTGTGGAAATTGTCCTTTAAAACTCCGCTGTACAAAAGCAAAACAACGGGTGCTATCACGCTGGGAACATGAACAATATCAAGAGCGAGCAACAAAAAGAATTCTCGAAAACAAAGAAATGATGGCAACACGTAAAGGAACAGTGGAGCATCCATATGGGACTATCAAAACTCAGTTTCTTAGCAATGGTTTTTTAGTTCGCGGTAAGGAAATGGTTCAGGCTGAATGTTCTCTTGCACATTTGGCTTACAACTTGAAGCGAGTTTTAAACATTATGAAATTTGATGACTTGATTACAATCCTTGGCTACAGGACGGGACTATACTTCAAAAATGTCGCTATAAATGGGTTAATACGCCTTTGCACAAAGCCTATAGAGCTGAAATATAATAAAGGTAGACCACGATCATTGTGGTATACAAAATTTAAGAGGCTTCACCATGAAAGCTTGTTTTTCACACAGCCTCTTTAGCGTGTGGGAGAAACATTAATGCGAAGCAGGGTCTTCGCGTTCCGATACGTAGCCTTATCACCAGATTAATTAAAACTTCTGTGTTTATCAGTGTCCATCCGTGGTTTCATTACACTATCGAATTCTCAATTAGATCTTACCTTCCCACCTTAAACCGCAGGCGCCACCTTGAGCGCAGCGATACTAATCTAAAAAAATTAAACAAAAAACACCAATGACTTGTAAAGATCTCCTTTTTGTTTGCGGTTAATTTCCCAAACAACTGGAGTTAATAAAAAATGAAAAAATTACTATTTACATTAGCTGCTCTCGGAGCAGTGGCAGCACAAGCAAAAGACAAAGAGTATAAAGTTGAAATCCCCCTCGAAAAAGGCGAAGCCTGGTGGGGCGGTTTAAGTGTTGATGGTCACAAAATGCCATACCTTGAAGAAACGAATTATACGAGAGATTTACTTGGTAATAACTACGGTAACCAAGCTCAGCCTTTGTTAGTATCTAATACTGGGCGTTACGTTTGGTGCGAAGAGCCCATGAAGTACGAATATAAGAGTGGTAAGCTCGTAGTTAGTTCTCAATTTTCTGAGATCAAATGGGGTGATGCAGGTGATACTCTAAAAGATGCATATGAGTATTCATCTAAAAATTTCTTTCCTACTGACGGTAAGATTCCAGATGAACTACTTTTCACTGAGCCTCAGTATAACACTTGGATTGAGCTCATGTATGACCAGAATGAAGAAGATATTCTCGAATACGCTCAAAAACTCATTGATCAGGGCTACCCACCAGGCGTGTTGATGATCGATGATAACTGGCAGGAAAATTATGGCGTCTGGGAGTTTTCCGCCAAGCGTTTTAAAGATCCAAAAGGCATGATTGAAAAACTCCATAAAATGGGCTTTAAAGTTATGATGTGGGTGTGTCCTTTTGTGACTGCAGATAGCGCAACTTATCGCTACCTTGCCCAAGAAGATTTACTCCTCCGTGACCCGGGGAAAACGCAAAATATTCTCTGGGCAAATACATCTAATAAACCAGCTATTGTACGCTGGTGGAATGGTGCGAGTGCTTGCCTTGATTTAAGTAACCCTAAGGCGATGGATTGGTTTAAAGATCAGCTCGACCACCTTGTAGAAGAGTATGGTGTTGATGGCTTTAAATTTGATGCAGGTGATGCGCGTTTTTATAAGAAGGGCGTGGTATCTAAAAATCATACACACGCTAATGATCACACGATTTACTTTTCTGAACTCGGTCTTCATTACCCTCTCAACGAATACCGTGCTTCTTGGAAGCTTGCCGGACGCCCACTAGCTCAGCGTCTTCGTGATAAAAAGCATAATTGGGGTGATATGCAACAGTTGATTCCCGGTATTATTGCTCAGGGTCTAATGGGCTATGCTTTTACTTGTCCGGACATGATTGGTGGCGGAGAGTATCAATCATTCCTGAAAACTGACAGTATTGACGAGGAACTCGTTGTTCGTTCAGCGCAGTGTAGTGCACTTATGCCCATGATGCAGTTTTCAGCGGCACCATGGAGAGTGTTAAGTCCTGAAAATGCAAAAATTTGTAAAGATATGGCAAAACTTCACTCTAAATTAGGGCAGGATATTTTAGCCATGGCTAAGAAATCAGCTAAAACGGGTGAACCAATTGTTAAATCTCTAGAGTACCTCTTCCCTGAAGGCGATTATGAAAAGATTCAGGATCAGTTCATCCTAGGTGATAAGATTATGGTCGCCCCGGTATTGGCTCAAGGCGCTCGTTCTAGAGAAGTTGTTTTTCCAAGAGGTACATGGAAAGGTGATGATGGTTCAACTGTAGTTGGTCCGACAAAAGTGACTATCAATGTACCGCTTGAGCGTTTACCTTGGTATGAAAAAGTTCAAGATTCCACATCTGTAGCATCTAAGTAATTAAAGGAAAATCATGAAGCTACTCACTTTTACAGCAACTTTAGCTTTAGCTTTATTTTCTTGTGATAATAACACGAAAGTAGATCAAAAAGTAGAAACAAAAGCAGAAGTAGCTTCTGCTTCCAAGGTGGTCCTAACGGAAGTAGCTTCTGCTCCTCTCCCACAAAGTCCTGGAGCTTATAAATACTGGCCCAAGTATGAAAAGACTCCAGTGACGGAGATGAGGGCAGCTGAATGGTTAGAAGGAGATCATATAAGTAGTGGTTGGGATTGGTCCTTACCTTCTCATGTCAAACCATCACCCAATGGCCGTTTGTGTATCGCAAGACTAAATCGTTTAAATTATAATACTGACAAAGCACTGAAAGAAATCAAGGCTCCAGTCACACCGGTTTTAGCTCTATGGCTAAAATGGAAAGATATGGAGCCGGTTGAGGGTCAGTACAACTTTGACTTGCTCAATCAAAAAATTAATGAAGCCGCAGAAAGAGGCTATAAGGTGGTTTACAGGCCATTATTTTCGGCGACGGTTTTTGCTCCCGATTGGCTTAAAAAATATAAGATTCCCCATCGCGAAGAGCACAAAGATGCAAAAGTTACTAACTACCAAGTAGATCACCCGGAATTTCATTCCAGATACTTGCGCTTCATTAATGCCATGGGCAAAAGTAAAATTGTCCAAAATCCTAACTTAGTTGGCGCCTTCTTTGGTTATGCTTCACCAAGTTATGGAGATGAGGGCATTGGGCCTCATGGAAAAGATCCAGATAAAGTCCCACATGTCATTGAGCGTATCAATGCCTGGGCCCAAGCCTTTAAAGGACATGAAAGTAAAGTCTTTATGGGTGGTTGGTCCAAGCTTGGGGTCAAGAAAGGCTTTGGTCTGCGTCGAGGCTTTGTAGAGATGTATCTCTACCATCTTCCCAGCGAAGAAACTGGTCAGCGTTTAGATAAAGATTTTTATCTTGATGTGGATGAAGATAGTTTTGCAGTTGATGGGCGCTTTAATGGTGATGAGAATGAGGAATATGAAGAAAGCTGGGCTAGCGCCAAAAGAGGCTTCCGCTTTGGCAAGAATACGGATTCCTTCTCTTACCGTTACTTCACCTCCAATTTGCGTGCTCTGCAAATGAGAAGTAATTATCTGCTCTACAATCATTTCAGTCTTATTCCTGAGCAGTTGGTTTGGGTCGGTCAAAGCATGGGTAAATCAATTGAAGATAGTCCGGATGTTTGGTGTGCACTTCGCGAAAGTTATATCAAGACTTGGGGATTCAGAAATTATAAACAGGATTATTTTTCGGAGAGTATTAAAGGTAAAGAATTTTTACCAGTGAAAAATTTTGAGAGGGGTTTAAAACAAAGAAATACGGCTGTTTCCAAGAGTGAAGCTCTCGTAAAAATCCCTCATGGAGTACATCAATGGATGACGCCAAAAGATCGCAGTTATGACTTAATTGCTCGTAAAGCCGATCAGCTGATCTTCAATATTGACAGTGCTTGGCTGGCAAAATGTGGTGAAAAAATAGCCGTAAAAATATCTTACTTTGATCACGCAAATGGCGAAATTTATTTAAAGGGTTTCAATAAAAGCAAAGTTATTCTAAAAGGATCAAACGATTTAAAGACCGTCACCTATTTCATTAACAAATCAGAACTTAAAGGTCAGCAAATAATCATTGAAGGTGCAGCTCCGCTTTCATTTGTTCGCTTGATTAAAGTTAATCCTTAAGGAAGATCATATGTTTAAATTAATTCTTACCATTTCTATTTGCTTAAGTATGTTTAGTCTTCAGGCTGAAGAATCGGTTGCGGAATTAAAAAAGAGGGGACAGGCTTTTATGAAACAGGCGAAGCCCCTCAAAGAAACTGATAAAGTTAAGCACTACAAACTCAGAGCACAAGGAAGTGAATTACTGGCCCAGGCCAAGATGATTGAGTATGCTCATGATTATGAAAAAATGATTCACAAACTTCATATCGTAAAACCCAAAAAGAAAAGAAAGTTACTTGCTTATTCACATACCACGGGCTTTCGTCATGGCTCAATTGAATTTGGCACAAAAATGCTGGCGGCAGTCGGAGAACAAACGGGGGCTTATGAGCTTGTTCATACTGAAGACGAAGCCGTTTTTACCGATGAATCGCTAGCACAATTTGATGGCATCATGATTATCAATGCGACTCACAATGCTATCGCATCACCTCAGCATCGAGCTGCCTTTGAGAAGTTTTTTGAATCGAAAAAAGGCTTGATAGGCATTCATGCTGCCACCGACTGTCACTCTGATTGGGCCAACTATAAAGAAGCCATGGGTGGCTTGTTCGACGGCCACCCCTGGTGGGCAAAAGAAACTGTGACTCTGTACAACGAATGTCCTGACCACCCTTGTTCGGATATGATTCCTCAGAGCTATAAAATCAACGATGAAATCTATCAGTATAAAGATGATTCACACTTTACTCGCGATAAGCTGCGTGTCCTCGTAAGTCTGGATGTCTTTGCTCCCGGAATGAAACGCGACAAGATGAAGCGCAAAGATAATGATTACCCCGTATCTTGGGTGAAAACTTATAAGAACTCAAATGTTTTTTACACCAATCTTGGGCATAACCAGTCTACTTACGAAAATCCCATCGCACTTCAGCACATGGTCACAGGCATTCAATTTGCCTTAGGCGACATCGAAGCCGACACAACTCCAAGTGCTAAAATTGGTAAGCTTCCGAAGAGTGAGTAAAAGGTATGTAGTCCACGCTTTGGAGGCTGTGTGAAAAACAAACACAACTTTAATACTAATATATACATGGTATTTTATATTAGTATTAATTAGGAGAACAAAATGAACTTGATACAAGGTGATGATCGGAGAGAAAGTATTTTCTTTCCTCAATGTTTAGATGATTGAGCCTTTTGCAAAAGTCATAAAACAAGCTGAATAAAAGTAGAAACATGTTATCTCAATAGTTACCAAAACAAAAAGAGAAAAAACATGAATCTACCCGGCTTATGGGATACCATAGAAAAGTATTTATTTCCAGGCTTAGAAGAACTTTTAGGCGGAGAATTAACTAAGAAAGAGAAAGAGTTTGTTCGCATCTGCACAATAACTGAGCTTGATCAGTTCAGCCATGAATTTGAATGGTGTGGATTTGGGCGACCTCCGAAAGATCATTTTAATATAGTGAAAGCTTACATAGCCAAATCCGTTTATAACTTCGATACAACAAGATCTTTTATAGACTTTCTCAAATCAAGTACAAAGATACGTCGTTTATGTGGTTGGGAATTTGCAAAACAGCTTCCTCATGAAAGTACTTTTTCTAGAGTATTTGCAGAAATCACCGCCTCTCAGCTCTGCCAAAGAATCCATGAATTCTTAGTGGTAAAACATTGTGGAGACACCTTAGTACCGCACATTAGTAGAGATTCTTCAGCAATTGAAGCTAGAGAAAAAGTCATGTCTGAACCAGGGGCTGAGCCTAAAGCCCCTAAGAAACGAGGGCGGCCTAAAAAAGGTGAGATCCGAATTAAAGAAAAAACCGTAGTGGAAAAGCAGGTCGACCGGTCACTTGAAGAAAACTTAAAAGAGCTCCCAACGCACTGTAATAAAGGGACAAAGAAAAACAGTAATGGTTATAAAGTTTCATGGAAAGGCTACAAGCTTCACTTAGATTGTATTGATGGAGATATACCAGTCGCAGGCCTATTGAGTTCAGCGTCTTTACACGACAGCCAAGCGGCAATCCCTTTAGCACAGATTAGCGCACAACGCATAACTAATTTATATGATTTAATGGATGCAGCCTATGATTCACCTTCTATCCATAAATTCAGCCATCTTTTAGGACATAAATCTATTATTGATCACAATCCTAGAAAAACTGGGGAGAAAAAGATTTTTGACCCGCCTGAAAAAGAACGGTACAAACAGCGGTCATCTGTTGAAAGAGTCTTTTCGAACTTAAAAGACAACTATGGTGGTAGGATGATCAGAGTACGAGGACATGCAAAAGTCATGACTCATCTAATGTTTGGCATTATTGCAATAACAGCAAACCAACTCTTCAAGACTATTTAGCAACTAACATAAAACTATACGTCATGATCAACTTGCGTCCATTTTTGGCTTGTTTATACTCACATGTATCCAATTTCGAGATACATGTGAGCGAGATCTTAAGATTTATCCTGGATGAACTTTTTAATCACTCTAATTCAGGACTTTTGCAAAAGGATCGATTATATTGATTCAAATAGTGAAGTTCGTATAATTGATCAGTTTGTTGACTCTCTCAATTTAATGGAATGTGGTTTTGTATTTCCAAAAGAAGATCCTCTTGGACGAGGTCGAGCAGCTTATGACCCTGCTGATTTATTGAAGCTTTTTATTTATGGTTATTTCAATGGTATTCGTTCTGGCCGTAAACTTGAGAAAAACTGCCATATTAATCTCGAAGTCATTTGGTTGCTTAAGCGCTTGAAGCCAGACTTTAAAACTATCTGCGATTTTCGCAAAAATAACCGCAAAGCCTTTAAGCAAGCAACGACTAAATTCACTTTGTTATGTCAGAAGCTAAAGCTCATTGCGGGTGAAACCATTGCAGTAGATGGAACAATAATTAAAGCGTCAAATAATATTTCTAAAAGTTGGAGTTCAAAAAAGCTGGAGAAGAATTTAAAACAAACTGAAGTTCTGATTGAGCAGTACCTTAATGACCTTGAGGGATTAGATGATGATCCAGCTCCAGAGTCAGGACAACGAAAAGAAGCCCTTAAGCACAAGCTTGATTATGAACAGACAAAGGAAATTCAACTAAATGAAATTAAAAGTGTCTTGGATAAATCTTCTAAGAGTCACCTTTCCTTGACTGACCCAGACAGTAAAACAATAAGTAAACAGGGTAAATCATGCGTGGGTTATAACGTCCAAACTTCCGTAGACAGTTTACATAAACTCATCGTTTGTTGTGAAGTCACCGATAGAATTAACGATTTAGGGCTTCTCACTCCCATGGCTCAAGAAACAAAAAATCTCTTGGAATTGCAAGAACTATGTGACCTTACTGCGGACTCTGGTTACTATACTTTAGATGATTTGAAAGATTGTGAAGATATGGGGATGATTCCTTATTTACCGACAGTTAAAAAGTCATCGAATGTCCAACAAGGTCTATATGTTAAAGGCGCTTTTCTTTACAACTCCAAAGAAGATACATATCTCTGTCCCAATAAAATAACCTTAAAGAAAATCCGGACTACTGAGCAACGAGGAAAACGATTCCATCAATATACCCATAAGAGTGCCTGTGGAAATTGTCCTTTAAAACTCCGCTGTACAAAAGCAAAACAACGGGTGCTATCACGCTGGGAACATGAACAATATCAAGAGCGAGCAACAAAAAGAATTCTCGAAAACAAAGAAATGATGGCAACACGTAAAGGAACAGTGGAGCATCCATATGGGACTATCAAAACTCAGTTTCTTAGCAATGGTTTTTTAGTTCGCGGTAAGGAAATGGTTCAGGCTGAATGTTCTCTTGCACATTTGGCTTACA
The DNA here is from genome assembly GCF_028745505.1 of Lentisphaera marina. Lineage (GTDB taxonomy): Bacteria > Verrucomicrobiota > Lentisphaeria > Lentisphaerales > Lentisphaeraceae > Lentisphaera > Lentisphaera marina. The sequence goes on from NZ_JAQZZL010000002.1 coordinate 844,648, forward strand.
ACTTGAAGCGAGTTTTAAACATTATGAAATTTGATGACTTGATTACAATCCTTGGCTACAGGACGGGACTATACTTCAAAAATGTCGCTATAAATGGGTTAATACGCCTTTGCACAAAGCCTATAGAGCTGAAATATAATAAAGGTAGACCACGATCATTGTGGTATACAAAATTTAAGAGGCTTCACCATGAAAGCTTGTTTTTCACACAGCCTCTGAAGCGTGGACTACATGCTTTTGTCAATTGAAAATAGAAACTGGAGAATCGATAATTATCAATTCCCCGATTAGTCAAATTCACAGTTCACCAATCATCAGCCAACTAATTATTGAATTCTATTTCTTACGTTCTTTTTGGGGGATGTCTACGACTTTGTATTGAGCACGAAGCTTGGCGAGTTCTTTTTTGAGTTTTGCGATCTCAGCAGCGTATTCCGGGTTGTCGTACTGACTGGTCATTTCTTTGGGGTCATTTTTTAGATCAAAGAATTCCCATTCTTCGCCATTTGGAACATCTATGCCGTAGTAGCGAATAAGTTTAAAGCGCTTGCCTGATACACCTTCGTGACGTCGTACACTGTGGACTGCTGGGTATTCATAGTAATGGTAATAGAGGTGGCTGCGCCAATCTGCAGGAGTCTTGCCTTTGAGCAGGGGAACTAAGCTCTCGCCTTGCATATCCTTTGGGGCTTCAATGCCTGCAAGATCTAGGAAGGTCTCAGCGAAATCAATGTTTTGAACGAGATCGGAATTACGTGATCCGGCTGCAGTGACTCCCGGCCAATGAGCGAGAAGAGGCGTGCGGTAAGATTCTTCATACATGAAACGTTTATCAAACCAACCGTGTTCACCTAAATAGAACCCTTGATCAGCTGAATACATGACAATTGTGTTTTTGTCTAATCCGGTTTCTTTCAGATATTCGAGTAAGAAACCAATATTTTCATCCACACCGGCAATACAGGCAAGGTAGTCACGCATATACCACTGATACTTGAGGCTGATTAAGGCTTTTTTATCATTCTCATCAATTTTATTCAATTCTTGGGTACGTTCAGGAAGTTTTGCTTTTACATCACGACTCATGCGCATGGTTATGTCAATCGACATGTCTTGTTTATTAGCGGCAGTCCCACGCCCTTGATAGTTATCAAAAAGTGTATCTGGCTCAGGGAAAGTCATTGCCTTAAATTTTTCTTTCCAACGTGTGGTGGGTTGCCAAGCTCTGTGTGGAGCTTTGTAATGAACCATAAGCATGAAAGGCTTTTCTTGATCAGGATCATTCTTTAGCCAGTTCATAGCTCGTTTGGTAATCACATCAGTGGAATGCTCATCCTTGTAAGTTGTTTTTCCATTTGCAGTGATAAACTCTGGATTCCAGTATTTTCCCTGACCGGGTAGCACTTCCCAGTAATCAAAGCCCTGCATAGCACCTTTCAAATGAATTTTTCCAATCATCGCGGTCTGATAGCCTTCTTTTTGAAGGATCTTCTGAAATTGCTGCTGATCGTGATCAAATGAACCACCATTACTTGTCTGTCCATTGATATGACTATGCTTGCCCGTCAATAGAGTCGCTCGACTAGGTGCACAAATAGAGTTTCCCACATAGGCTCTCTCAAAGGTCATTCCACCTTTAGCAATGCGATCGATATTTGGAGTTAAATTGAGGTTTTCAAATCTGCCGCCATAAGCACCAATAGCTTGGAATGCGTGATCATCTGAAAACATCCAAACAATATTTGGTCGTTCACTGGCGAAACTTGCACCGCTCAGTAGTAGAAATAAAGCTGTAATAGTTTTTTTCATATGCTTCTCTTTGTTCAAATTAAGTGATTAATACTCTTACACAGATGGCTGATGAGATATGTGACTAAGGAAGTAAACTAACAACAATAATTTACGGGAAAATATGAGTTGTTCATTTATGTCGCTCAAGCAGCTATAGAAACGGCTTTAGTTTTTCCCTTTAGGCTTTTTGTCTTTTTTAGGCTTTTTATTCTTCTTCATTTTTTTCCTTTCTAAAGTGGGGTATTGATTGTGTAGCTCCATGGCTTTTTGGCGTAGTTCATTAGTTATTTCTGGCATGTTTGCCGAGAGGTCAGTCATTTCTGCAGGATCATTTTCAAGATCAAAAAGCTGCCAGTGGCCATCAGGGTATTTTTTCGAGTCCTTCACTGAACCAACAAGTTTCCATTTGTCTTTTCGTGCCATTCTATAATTCTTATAAGAAAAGACGAAATCACGATTCACTCTAGAATGACCTTTGAGTAGAGTTAAGATATTGGAGCCATCCATTGGATTGAGTTTACGTTCACCAATATTTGCAGGGTAGTTTGTACCTGTAGCCGCATAAATAGTTGGGGCTATGCCCATTATTTGCACCGGTTCCCGAATGTAAGTATCGGTGCTTGAACTTGCCATGTTTCCAGGCCAGTTAACGATCATTGAAGTACGCATTCCTCCTCCCCATAAAGATTGCTTGGCACCTCGTAATGGAGTGTTTTGAAAAGCAGCGACTGCTGAGCCACTATCTCCTGCATGGGCAAAAGGAGGGACACCTAGTTGAGCGATTTCTTCCATTTTCATGTCATTGATCTTGGTATTTCCATACTTACCACGCACTGCACAGGCACCATTGTCAGAAAGAAAAAATATCAGCGTATTTTCATACTGCTTCGTTTCTTTGAGCATAGTTATAATTCTACCTACTTGTTCATCTGCTACATCGAGCATGCCCGCAATCACTTCTAACTTACGAGTAAATAACCTTTGTTCTTTACTATTAAAACCTTCCCATTTAAAGGGCTTGGATTGTTCGCCATCATGTGAAAGTGGAGGGAGCTTCCAAGTCGCCGGATCAATAATACCTTTATCCACCATTTTATTATATCTTTGATTACTCATTTCACTGAGTCCTGCATCATAGCGACCCTTGTATTTATCAACATATTTCTTTGGCGCGTGAAAATCAAAATGAGGCGTATGGACTGAATAGTATAAAAAGAAGGGCTTGTCTTTATCAATGGCTTCTTCTTTGATCGTTTTGATAGCATGATCAGTGTAGGCAATAGTGCTGTACCAGTCATCTGGCAGGCTACTTTTATCAATGGATTGATCCTGATGCATTAATTGCTTCACTGAGTCCTTAAAATATGAGGCCCTGTAGCGTTCACCGAAACGATATTGGAAACCCGCCTCCAGTGGTTCTGTACGAATATGCCATTTGCCAGAGAGTATTGTTGTGTAACCTGAGTCACCAAGTACTTCAGCAATGCACGCAGCGTTGTTTTCGATAAAGTCTCCACCTGCTTCACCTTGGATGCCCAGTCGTTTAGAGTTCATTCCCGACATGAGTGCACATCGAGTGGGTGCGCATTTAGCATTATTCATACAATTTAGAAAAGTGACACCTTCATCAGCCAGTCTTGAGATGTGAGGCATTTGGGCTTCACCACCCATGTATTGAGGGTCAGAATAACCCATGTCATCAAATAAAATAATGATTACATTCCAGACTGTTGACAAAGTCCTCCCGTGTGGAGGACTTTTTTATTGGTTAAATTATATTGACTAATGATTAAAAAACAGTCAAAACAGTCCGAGTTTGAATTCGTTTGCCTTGAGCAATTAGTTCCGCAAGACCACCTTTTGCGGAAGATCGACTCCATTGTCGATTTTGAATTCATTCACCACAAGGTGGCACACCTCTATTGCCCAACAAATGGTCGTCCCGGCGTTGATCCAGTCGTTCTTTTTAAGATGCTTTTTATTGGATATCTATTTGGTATTCGCAGCGAGCGTCAACTCATTCGTGAGATAGAAATGAATATGGCTTATCGCTGGTTTCTTGGTTATAACTTACAGGATAAAATTCCGCACCACTCAACCATCAGCCAAAACCGTCGCCGTCGTTTTCAAGAGAGCAATGTTTATCAAGAAATATTCGATGAGATCGTTCTCTTAGCTATGGAGCGTAAGCTTGTCGATGGAAAGCACCTTTATACCGACTCTACTCACTTAAAGGCTAATGCCAATAAGAATAAATTTGATAAGCAAGACGTTGAGAAGTCGACTCGAGATTATTTAGATGTTCTCAATAAAGATATCGCGAAAGATCGAGCTCAAAATGATAAGAAGCCTCTCAAAAAAAAAGATAGTAGCCCGGTGATTAAAGAAACGAAGATCAGCACCACTGATCCAGACAGTGGTTATATGGTCAGGGATGGTAAACCCAAAGGCTTTTTCTATCTAGATCACAGGACTGTCGATGGGAAGTTTAATATTATCACTGACAGTTTTGTCACCGCGGGAAATGTTCACGACAGTATCCCGTATCTCAAGCGCTTGGATCACCAACTTGAACGGTTTAATTTTAATGTCGAAGCTGTTGGTTTAGATGCCGGTTATTTCACCGCGGGAATCTGCAAAGGACTTGTGGATCGAGATATTTTCGGTGTGATAAGCTATCGACGCCCGAACCATATTAAAGGTTATTTCCGGAAAAGTCAGTTCATTTACAACTCTACAGACAATAGCTATACCTGCCCGGCAGAGCAGGTACTTCCTTATCGAACAACCACTCGCGAAGGCTTCCGCGAATATGCTTCAAACCCTAAAACCTGCACCAACTGCTCATTGCGAAGCCAGTGTACAAAAAGTGCGAATCACACAAAGATCGTCACACGACATATCTGGGAGGATCAAAAAGAGTGCATCAAGAAAAACCGACTCACACCAGAAGGTAAAATCCTATATAAACGAAGGCAGGAAACCGTGGAGAGGAGTTTCGCTGACTCAAAGCAATTACACGGTCACCGTTATGCGAAATTGCGTGGAATTAAAAAGGCTTGAATTCAACTCATAAGTGCAACACCCACTTTTTTTGTTAAATCAATTCCAGTTAGTTTCTGAAATACTTCATAAGGTGTTTTAAACTTCAAGCATTTTCGAGGTCTATTATTAAGCTTGTGAACAGCAATTTCAACCTCTGAAACATTAACTTTATCAAGAGGCATATTCTTAGGGAAATATTGACGTAGCAAACCATTGGCATTTTCATTCTGCCCTCGCTCCCATGAATGATATGGTTTAGCAAAATAGCTTTTACATTCCAAGATTTCAGAAATACTTTCATGTTTAGCAAATTCTTTCCCATTATCAAATGTTAGGGTATGAACTTGTTCTTTAATGGGTTTTAACAAATTAATGATGGCTTCACTAACTAAAGAAGCCTTTTTTTGAGAAACAGGCAGTGCTAATCGTACTTTTGATTTACGGTCATCCATTGTTACTATTGCGCCTTTATGAGCTTTCCCTATGATTGTATCAAGCTCCCAATCACCAACTCGTTCTCTTTTATTAGCCGCTTCAGGGCGCTGATCTATATCAACTCTGTTGGGAATGCCATTCCTACTGTGTTGGTTACCATATCGCTTACGGTAAGGTTTACCTTGATGTCGAAGCAATTTATACAATTCGCCTCCAGACTGCTTGTCTTTGAGAATGTATTGGTAAATGGTTTCATGATGAAGAGACACTGCCTTATCATCTTTTAATCGACCTACTATTTGTTCAGGGCTCCAATCCATTTCAAGATGTTCATTGATATAAGTCTTAATCTCAACGTTTAACTTAACTGCTTTCGCTTTCTCTTTTTGTCGCCTTTGAGCTAGTTCATTAGCCTGTTTATTACGATATCCACGTTGGCCTATATTACGATTAATCTCACGTGATAACGTACTTGTTGAACGACTGAGCTTTTTTGCTATTTTATTGAGTGATTCGCCTGCCTTTCGCTCTAACTCAAGGTAATGTCTTTCTTCAAGACTCAGGTGTTTATAGGACATGATAGTCTCCTCTGTGTTTAGTTTGGTCACTAATACAGATTACATCTGAGTCTTGTTTTACTCGATATCTTACATACTAGTGACTAACAGAGGTGTTGCACTTACTACTCGAATTCAGCAGGTTCAAGAGCAGTGTCTTTTAGCCGCCGCATGCCAAAATATGAAGAAAATTGCTATCGCTTCGTAAAGGAGCACTGCATTTCTTGATGAACGCAGAATTTCACTCAAGAAAACACCAACAAGCTCCTGCAAGACATTTCTACATACTGTAAGAACCTTTTGTTGAAATTATAAAATATTTGCTTTTCTGTACAAAAAGAAAACCCCCGTTACAAAAACGGGGGTTTATCAACAGTCTGTAATGATTACATTCGTTTTTTCTTTTGCTTTTATGGTAGAAGTAAAAACAAGAGTGCTAGTAGCGATTAAGAACATTACTAAGGTTTTCACAGTGAGTCTCCTTATTGATTTATAGTATGTATTGATATAGTTCTACACCACAAATAAGTTGGCACTGGGACACAAGTTATTTACAAAAATGCTTGGATATGATGGTTCGCTTATCATGTATAAGTTCTGTTTTTCCCCTTAAAAGTGAAATAAATTAAAAAATACTGTTGCTCGATTAATAGTTTACCCCAAGCCATCTATGAATAAATTAAAGATGTTTTTTAATTCGTGTCCCAAAACTTTTGAACGCTTTGTGTATGAAGTGAAATACATGTTTTGATGATCCATAAATATGCCTTGAGGGTGGAGTATATTTACTTATGATAATCACGTGTTTTAATCCTTTATCTTACTCATGACTTGATGTGAGGTAGGACTTGTGAGTCATAGATATGCATAATCAATGACTTGGGAAGTTTTTTTGTGCGGCATATAATTATAGGATGAATATTTATCGTGAGTCTTAGAATGAATAGAAGAACATTACTGAAAGGTGCTGGTGTGGCACTTGCACTGCCTAACTTGGAAATGTTCGCGGATGTTAAAAAACCTGAAAAAATCAGACGTTTCGTAGGCTTCTGTGGACCTTTAGGCGTTTATCCACCGGCATTTTTCCCTGAGAAAGGCGGGAAGAATTATCAATTGACTGAAACAACTCAAGCCTTGGAAGTCCACAAAAAAGATATCACGATTTTTAAAAATTTAGACCATGGTTTAAGAGGTGGGCACAAGGCCATACACACTTTTTTGAGTGGAGTGAAATTGGAAGACGCGGCGTCAAATATTTTATACCCTGAAAAGAATATTAGCCTAGATCAAAAGTTTGCTGATCACTTTGGTCACAAAACGCGCTTTCACTCATTTGCGGTATGCCCATCAGAGAAAAATCGCTTGGGTTTAATGAATACGACCACATGGACGAAAAATGGAATCGCAGTTCCCAATATCGAAGATCCTCTGATTCTTTTTAATAAGTTGTTTAAACAGGATAGTCCTGAACAAATTCAACAAAATTTACGTAAAACCGATATTCGCAAAAGTATTTTAGATGCCGTTTTGGTACAGTCTAAAACGATGAATGCCAAGTTAGGTCGTGCAGATCAACAAAAAATGGATCAGTATTTCACTTCTATTCGTGAGTTGGAACAAAAAATTCAGCTCCGTAGGACTTGGATTACAAAAGACAAGCCTCAGGTCGGTGATTTTAATAATACAGCTGGTAGTCAGGATGAGTTGTTTGAAATCTTTTTTGAACTCCTTCATTTAGCTTTAGTAACTGACTCGACCAGATCGACAGTTTTTCACGTTCCCTTTGGAATTGACTTAAGTGGGATCGGAGTAGCTAATCGTGGTTATCACGGTTGTTCACACCACGGTAAGAGTCCTGAAATAGTAGCGGACCTTAAAAAGGTTGATAGCTTCCTAATGAAAAGCTTGGCAGATTTTATTGGCAAGCTCAAAGAGAGTCAAATATTAGATGACACTGTGGTATTATTTGGTAGCGGCATGAGTGATGGTTCACCCCATAGTAATGAGTGTCTCCCAGTCATTGTGGCTGGAGGTGGGTTTAATCATGGTGAACATAAAATCTATTCAACAGAGCCAGGAAAGAAAACGCCTTTGTGTAATCTTTATTTGACAATTTTACAGTCTTTGGGTTTGGAGATTGATCGCTTCTCAAATAGTACCGGAACTATCAATAGCTTTGGTATGGCCTAAAATGGGCTTGTTTAATCGTCAAAGACTGGAGCTGGAAAAATGGAAGTGAAGTTTTTCTGCCCGCATTGTGAACAAAAACTAGCTTGCGATTCAAATGTCGCAGGTAAAGAGATTCAATGCCCTCAATGTACGAATGCTATCACAGTACCAATGCCATCTGTACAAGAACCAGAGGTTCAGGAAGCCACAGAATTTACCCCACTTGAAGAAAGTCCACAGCGTAAGCCTTCACGTAAAAAAACGATGCGGGGAACTAATAGCAAACAACGAAGTTCCACAAAAAGGCGAATGCGACCCAAGCAGAAAAGTGGAAATGGGATTTTCGTCGTTCTAGGTGTTTTTGCTATTCTTATTGTTTCAGCAGTCTTTATTTTTAAAGATGATTTAGAGGCGGCCATAAATGGCGGTCAAAGAATTGCTGAAAAAGCTTCTTCACAAACAGAGGTTGGATTAGAGGGAGAAAAATCCTACCCTGAATTGGATGTAGATAAGCCTGAGGAAGTAAAGCAGGATGACCAGGAGATTATTGAAGAGGGTCCCTATGTAGAACAAGTGATCGAATCTACCGTACCTTTCTTGAAACCTGAACCGGTAGGGCCACCTGTGATTACAGGGGTAGATGAGAAAGTGAAACCCTTTTTAACTCAATACTGTCTCGATTGCCATAACAACAGCAAGGACAAAGGGGAGATAAACCTAGAACTGCTTAATGGCTTTCATACCAATGCAGATACCCTAGAGATGTGGCATGATATTTATGATCAAATCAAAGAGGGTGAGATGCCTCCAGAAGAGGAAAATCAGCCGAGTGATCAAGAGCGAAAAAATATTATGGCTTGGATTCAGGCGCAGATGATCGCTGGCAAAGAAGACATGAAGAAGGCGACCTATACTCATTTGCGTCGACTTAATAATGATGAGTACAATCGCACCATTGGTGACTTATTAAAGATAGATACTTCACTGCTCAATTTAAGTAGAAATTTCCCAACAGATGAGCGTAAAGAAAATTTTAAGAATAATGGCGAAGCCCTTCAGGTGTCGGCATTTCATTTAGAAGCGTATATAGAAGCCGCAGAAGAGGCCATCAATAAGGCTGTCTACTTTGGAGATAAGCCAGAAGTGGTCACAAATACTTTCCGCCCTCCCTATTCAAAAAGTAATAATGTCTTGAAAGCCGCAAGGGTTTTAGGGAAAGATAAGTTTATAGACCTTGTGGAGCAACGTTCCTATGCGTTTCATCCAGATCAGCTCAGTGGCGTCCCTGAATCCGGCTATTACAAGGTTACAGCAAAAGTTCAGGCACGTAATCGTAAGCACGACCTGAATCCCAAGGCCTTTTCCGTTCCAAAGGATCAGTTACTCAGAGCTTCTATTGTTTTGACGGATCCACGAACGGGTGACTCCAATTACTTCACGGCTTCCGATAGAACCGCACAAGAATTTGAACTAAAAGATGAAAAAGTCATGGAGGTTTCTGGTAAGTATTGGATCGATAAAGGTTACACAGCAAAAATTGGTTTTCCCAACTCGATCCCGTTCTTCAAGCCTGCAAAAGGGAAAATTGACCGCAAGAAATTTAAGAAATTCTTTAAGGGTAGGAAAGGGGCTTTTGGTGGTTTCCTAGGTGGTCAGGACGTGATGAGAGATCATGGCCCAGTCGTTCGAGTATTTGAGTACAAAATTGAGGGCCCTTTTTATGATGAATGGCCGATTGCATCACATAAAAATCTATTTGCTAAAAAGACTTTAAACGAGATCAATATCAATACAGCGATTGATTCTTTTGCGAACATGGCTTTTAGGCGATCGATTAAGTCCGAAGATACCCTAGCAATAAAAGCAATGATGAAACGCCTATTATCGAGTGGTTTCACGAAAGAGGAAAGTCTCAAGGCCGGTTTAGTTGCAGTCTTATCTTCACCACAATTCTTTTACTTACAGGAAAATGAGGGGCGCTTAAATGATTACTCTTTAGCCAATCGCCTTTCTTACTTCCTTTGGTCATCCATGCCCGATAAAGAGTTGATGGCTTATGCGAAAGCCGGGAAATTACGTCACCCAAGCGTATTAGAAAAGCAAGTTATACGTATGATGAAAAGTCCTAAGATTGAGGGCTTCATTAATAATTTCTCGGATGGTTGGTTACAACTCAATAAACTTGGTACAATGCCACCCGATCGCAAGCTGAATGTGGATTATTACGTCAATGATTTGGAGCATGCCGGGCGTCAAGAAACACTTCATTTTGTTAAAGATTTGCTGTATAGCAATGGGAAAATAAACAATTTTTTAAATTCGGATTACACTTTTATGAATCGTGGCTTGGCGACTTTTTATGGTCGAAAAGATGCTTCATCATTTAAGTATAATAGCTATAAAAAAGTAAAATTGTCAGACCCACGAAGAGGTGGGCTTCTAGGACAAATGAGTTTGCTTACCGCAACGGCTGATGGTATTGATACTATGCCCGTCATTCGAGGTGCTTGGGTGGTAGAAAATATTTTTGGAGAACACTTAAAAGAACCACCTGGAGTTCCTGCAATCGAGCCTGATATACGAGGGGCAAAAACTGTTCGTCAGCTTTTAATCCAACATACGACGGACAAAAACTGTGCTTCCTGCCACGACAAAATTGACCCTCCGGGTTTTGCCCTAGAGAACTATGACCATGTAGGGCGCTGGCGCGATAACTATAATGAAAACCGTAAGAAAATGCAGCTTATGCCAGTTGATGCTTCTGGGAGAATGTCGAGTGGTAAACGCTTTGATGATATAGTGGATTTTAAGAAAATCCTGATGTCCAAGCAGGATGTTTTTGCCAATGCCTTAACGACAAAATTGCTCACTTATGGTCTAGGGCGTGAAGTTCGTTCTTTCGAACAACATAAGGTAACGGGCATTGCGAGAAGTAAAAAGAACTTTAGAGACCTTATTGTCGCGGTAGTGAAATCAGAAATGTTTCAGAGGAAATAATTTCATATATTAAATGAGCTATTTGAGATAAAAATTCATCTATTTTTTATCCAAGATCTTACATCTGTATCACTTAAAACATATATTTTTTTCTATGAGCGTGTCCACTGGTGCTTGTGAGCCTTGTGTTTATGTATAAATGGGTAAGATAAACGTATGAAAAAATTCACTTTGATTGAACTACTTGTCGTTGTTGCCATTATTGGCATTTTGGCCTCTTTACTTTTACCGTCTTTAGGCAAAGCCCGTAAGAAAGCAAAAAAAGCGATCTGTGTTAATAATCAGAAGCAGATTGCTGTAGCCCTCTATATGTACACAGATGATTCAGATAGTCAATTTCCGATTAATACATCTGGAGACTCCATAGGGAATATCAGTTGGGCTGATCGTATATCTGCATATCTCAATTTAAATTTGACTGAAACTCAAATACAGAACAGAAACTTCGGTATAGTGGATGGAAAAAACCAGGTGACGAGTTATCCAGTTTTTGCCTGCCCGGAATTTGTACCAAGTGATATTTATACAAATTTAACTGTGAGCTCATATTCTCCTAGTAGGTATCAATTAAAGAATAACGGAGATGTGAAGGGCAAAAAAAGAGGCTGGATGGCTCCTTGGGAGGAAAATAAAACTGATGGGAGAAGTTTGACGCTAAATGAAGTGAATAATAACTCAATATTAGTGGGGGAAGGCAGAGAGCAGGTCCTTGGTACAGCATCGAATACTGATATGGATATTGAAGACTATGCAGGATAGCAAAATAATCCCAGCTTTTGGCTTCATGATGATTATAAACTCAATTGGTCTATGGTAGATGGGTCAGTTCAGTATATGAGTTTTATGCAAACGACTTACCCCCTTTTCGATGCCTGGACAACCGGTGATGTTCGTGAAACTTTGTGGGATTCCTGGCTGACAGAATAATAACTGATGAGTATTAAAATAACACAAGCCGAATTCACTTGAATTCTGCTTATTTTAATAAATAGCTCTCTGTAGTTATACATTTGTCTTATTCGTAATGAGTCCACATTCTTAGGACTTTGATCGTTTTTTGATCCTCAATTACTTCATATACTAATCGGTGTTGAATATTAATTCTTCTTGAATATGCACCACTTAAATCCCCGATTAATTTTTCGTAGGGTGGGGGAGTTTGATATGGATTGTCTTTGATTGTTTCAATAAGCTTTACAACTTTGTTTTTGAGTCCAGAGCTAGAAACTTTCTTGGCGTCTTTTTGAGCATGTTTTGTATATACTATTTTCCAGCTCACCAATCAAGATCCTCACTACAGTCTTCGACTGAAGTGGCTAATCCTTCTTTAATAGAATCAGTCATACCTGCAATTGATGTAAGCATGAGTGTTTCTTGAATTGACCCCCAATCTTCTTCTGAAATAAGAACTGCTGAATGTCTTTTTCCTGTTATATGAATTGGGTCATGTGATTCATGAACTGCATCAACAAGTTTATAAAGGTTAGTTCTTGCTTTTGTTACGGACATTGTAGTCATTTTAAAATCTCCTTATTATACGTACGCTTTAATGTACGTGTTGTTTTTGAGAATTCAATTTTTTATTTCATTCTGATCTAACGTCTAAGCTTACCTGAATTTGAGGAACGAGAATTTCAGGTTCATTTTCTGGTTCTACTTTTTCTTTTTAAATTGTTTGTTGAATCTATCTATTTCTGATTGAGGAATCGGTAATAATTTTTTGAATATTCTTTCCATTTCTTCAGTTGTTTGTAAGGTTCCATTGCCAATGGGATATTTGAAATCAAAGTTACTACAAAACCAACAAAATGTTGATTCAAAAATTAATACATTTTGTTCACAATCATCCCATAAATCTTTAAAATAGCCTTATCCGCTTAACCTTTGAGCTTAGAAACTTCTCTTTTCTAAAGAGGGGGTTTAACGGTTTTTACTAAAACTGAGCTTAATTAAACACATGCTGTCCCATAGAATGCTTTATCAAAGTTAGGTAAATACGCTTGATCTGGAACTGCTTTGATCTTTGGAGGATCACTGGCTGTCCCACAAGTTTTCAAAAGAGATGATAAATCGAAATAGCTCCACAAAACACCTCGGATTAGAGTCGTAATTCTTGAAAAGGAATGTGGCCACTGAGATCTAAAAGCTAAAAACCTTAGTAAAACATACGTAAGTAGAGCCGTCCAAACTTGCCATTGAATTGCATTTTTATTATGACCTAAGAAGTCAGCTAGCTTCAAGTTTTGTTTTAGTTGTTTAAAGAAAACTTCAATACCCCATCGCGATTGATAAATAGAAGCGATAGAGCTTGGTGCCCACTGTAAATTATTACTTAGAAATTTCAGGGTCTTCATTTTTCCATCAACCTCAACATTAGTGGTAACTAATCGGAGGACTTTGGGGTAATGTTTTTCGGTATTCACCCCATTCAGTTTAATGAGTTGATCTGAAATGATATCCCCTTTAGAGGGCCGTTCCTCAATTATATCATAAGTCATATTGTCTTTAGAACGAGTCACCCAATTGACTCCTCGGGCATCAAGGTGAAAAAGGTGCTTGAAATCAACATAAGCTTTATCGAAGACAACGATTTCACCATCTTTAATGGTAGCACACATCTCCTTGGCTTCTGTTGAATCATGAGTATTAGCTTCTTTAACAATTGCATAGGAAGGTAAAAAAGTTTGAAGGTTTAATTGCATATGACATTTAGCCGCAGCTTTGCGGCGACGATGTTTGGCCCAATTCAAACAATGAGCTACTAATTTAATTGTCGTAGAATCAACCGCATATACGGCTCTTTTGAAACGTTGTGGAAAGTTTGAATTCTGTTTATCTAAACCAAAGCTAGGAAGTTGAGACTGCAGTGACTTTAAAACTTCCCAAAACAAATCTTCCGCCATTGCTGCATTTCGTGTTCGATTGGCATTTGAGAAAGTGTTTCTTTTTGGTGCTGTCGCACCTCTAATCTGAAATAATGAACTGGAGTGATAATGCAAACCATCACATACATCATTTAAACTTAGAGCATGAGAGAGCTGAGTATACAATAAACTTACGACGTGACTCCACGAACTGAATTTACGAGTCTTTATTCCATGCTTCTTAGCAAGTTTATTAACTATGTGAGGTGGGATTAATTGGCAGATCTGTTTTAAGGTTGATAGATTACTTTTGTTTGGCTTCATTGTAGTTCCTTTATTTGTGGTAATTTAAAGTACTCAATGAAGCCAGACTTACTTTCAGTTAGTCCAATTTATCATTTCTTATGGGATGACTGTGGATTTTCTTGATCATATTGATCCCATTTTTTTAAGTTTAAAAGTTATTTTTATCTTTCACTTTGTTAAGTTGGAAGCATTATGTTTTTTATTAGCACTGACTTAAATTTTTAATAGATTTGAGTCTGATTTACCTAGAGCAATACTTTATTTAAGTTCGGCCAAGGTCCATGGCATTTTACGTTTTTTATTGTGTTTTCGAGTGTGCTTTACATCTTGCGGGGAAATTAATTTAGCTGAATTACCCCATGAATTGCGAATGTAAGTCAAAACCTCAGAAATGTACTTATCATCGTGGGAAGCAAGTGACTCCATGGCTCCTGGGTAGGTCTTGCCATCTATAGGGCCCATGAGGCCGTGAAGGGCTATTTTGATTAATTTATCTTTGTTGCCAAGAACTCTTTTTGAGCCTTTTAAAGGCGGTGCGAGCATGGTGTCAGTGCCAGCCATTGGGGTGCCTTCGCCATTTGAGCCGTGGCAGACAAAACACAATGATTTATAGTGCTTGTCGCCCGCAGTCATGATCTTTTGAAAGATGGGTCCCTTGCCGGCAAGAGCGTCTAACTGTTCTTGTTTTTTGCGCTTTTCATCTTTATCTTTGCGCCATTGAGCTAGATGATGTTTTAGTATTTCATCTTGTTCATATTTGGCGATGAATTCTTTGAGGTTTTCATGGGAATTTGAGTCTTTAAGGCTTAAAAAGACTTGAGTAAGAACTGGCTTGGACTGGGCATTTTTAATAATATTTTTTAATTCACTCAAGATATCTTTGTCAGCTTCTTCGATTAAGGATTCTGAACTTCTGATTGCGTGAATAGCAAGACGTTCATCGCTGGATTTTATCTGAGTAAGAATAAAATCTTTATCCAAAGCTTGTAGTCCTTCAAGAGTCCAGAGGATTTCAATTGTCTCTTGGGTATTAGTAGATTTAGATAAAGCTTTTTTGAGGAGGGGGACAATACTTTTGTCATTGCGAAGGATGAGTATCTTTCTAGCGGTACTTCTCATCCAGCCATTTTTCATGGCAAGCAGCGGGATGATCTCTTCAGAGCTTTTTTTCAAGATCTCGGGGCGAGCAAATTTAGCTGAGTAATCCTCTGGTATTAGGCGATAAATTCGTCCCATCTGAATGTTTTTTGCGAGTCCATATTGATCTATAATGTTACGGAGGTAAGAGCCTTTTTTTGTCCAGTTACCTTCCTGGATAATACCTCGGTACATATCCACGATATACAGAGCACCATCGGGGCCAGTTTTTAAGTTTACGGGGCGGAAATTAGCATCTGTGGATCGAATGAACTCTGAATTGGGGAAGACATTGCGCATTTGTTTGAAACCAAGTGAGGTATCGACTTTTGTCATGCGAATTAGGCGACCCACAGGTTCTGCAAGGAGGTAGTTGCCGTAAAACTCCGGCATGAGTTCTCCGCGATAGACAGTTTGCCCACAGGCAGCGGTGACATGATTGAGCGTATTATCTTCTCTTAGTCTTCTCTGACCACCTTGAGTGTCGGGAATGTTATCGATGGGCCAGACTTTATTAAAGTCCTTTTCCAGTTCATTGGGGAATCTGTAATTTGAATAGTGTACTGGAGCTTGAAAATATTCGAAACTTTTTTCAGGACCCGCAGCACCGATGGCAAGATTACCATCATCATCATGTCCCAAACCCCATTGTCCCTTTAGGTTTCCACGGAAAGCTTTTTGGACTTTACCATCGACAATTTTTAGACTGAAGTCGCTTTTAGTCGTATAAATCCAGTTGTCAATATTCCAAATTAAGCCGCTTGCCTGGTGCTCTAAATTACCGCCGCGGCGCCCCCCCTTAAACCATATTGTTTTTTCATCTGCAGAACCATCGCCATTGGTGTCGCGGTAGGCGTAGATATCGAATGTATTGGTTTCGCATACAAGAATTCGGTCATCCAATGGAAGAATCATGCGGGGGAGCACTAAACCGTCAATAAAAACGGAGGACTTATCCATGGTGCCATCGCCATCTAAATCAGTC
The DNA here is from genome assembly GCF_028745505.1 of Lentisphaera marina. Lineage (GTDB taxonomy): Bacteria > Verrucomicrobiota > Lentisphaeria > Lentisphaerales > Lentisphaeraceae > Lentisphaera > Lentisphaera marina. Next base: position 860,934 of record NZ_JAQZZL010000002.1, read on the forward strand.
AATTTCATGACGCGGCTAGTTTTGTTATATTGACCTTTGCCATCTGCATCCTGCATGTAGGTTTTCATCTCAATGACATACATGTCGCCATTGGCATCCCATACGCAGTCAACGGGTTCGGTGATCATGGGCTCAGAGGCAACAACTTGTAGTTTATAACCCTCGGGGACTTGAATAGTCTTCATGCTCTCTGTAGGGCTGAGTGCTTTGACTTGCTCATAAAGAGAAACTACTGGTTCCGCCATTAAGGAAGAGCCCAAAAGTATGAAGCTTAGAAATTTTTTGTTCATAAAAAAGCCGTGATATATTTAATATTAATAATATAAGAGCACTAAACTTAGTCTGTGTAACAAATTAGATTTCACAAAGCTATTAATTTTTTAAAATACTTAAAAAACAGCTTTGAGCTTTATATTTAAATGTATATCAATTCAGGGCTTTTCTTAATTGATCCCTTTTTTACATGCAATCTCTTGCTAATTGAGTTATTTTGTGGACCAGCGTTTATCTGCTATTCAGATGTGGACTATTTCTTCCACTCAACTTTCTTATCAAATACAAACCAGTCAATATTGAACATGCCGCCCCCTTGTCCGGTAAAGACTAGATAGAGATCCTGCTTGCCGCTCAGGCCGCTTACATCGCAGGACATCTCTTCCCAGAAACCCCAGTTTCCAGTAGGTTTCGTAAGAAAACAAGACGCTGGAGTTTAGGTATCGAAGGTTTTAATGTTGGGCCGGGAATATGGTAATATATATTTGAATAATTTTGCGTAATTACTTAATTTTTCTCATTTTATAGTCCGCGGCACCTTTAATTGCAGCCTCGATGTAATCTTTATGTAAGCGCACAGTAAGCTTTTTGCCGTTGGGGACGATAATTACGGCATCTTGAGAAGTAACAGACACAACAGTGGAAGAGAGTTTTTTGTAAATTTTACCATTCCATTTTACAGTAAGATTCACAGTCGGAAGCCTAGGATCTCGAGTCTGATTGATGGGTACCTTTTTAACTGCCTTTACTTTTGGTTTTACTTTTCCCTTACCATTACATCTGAGGCATGTACGAGTTCCCATTCCCTTCATTTTTGAGGTAAGTCTTTTCTTGCCTTTGCACTTTTCACAGGTGATATAATGAGATGTGTCTTTCACTGATTTTTTATCAACACTACCCTTTCCCTTACAGCGCTTACAGGGAGTCGGACCTGCCCCCTTAAAGGATGACTGACTTGTGGATAGGCCTAAACATTCAGGGCAGGAAGTGTATTCAATGTGTGGGTTCTTACAGGCTCTTCTCTGCAGTTTTCCTACACCATTACATTGAGTACATGTACGAGCTGTAGAATCTTTGAGGGTAGATTTAATGATGCCCTTTCCCTTACATTCATAGCAACTAATGATTTGCTCGCCATTTTTAATTGGATTAGCTTTTTCTTTTTTTGATTTTGGCGCCATTCCTTCCCCTCTGCAAGAAGTACATTTAAGGTCTTGACCACCTTTTAATGATGATTTAAGAATGCCCAATCCGTTACAGCGAACACATTTAAATAACTCTTCTGAAGATGCCTGAAGTGATAATGTAATAACAAAAGTCAGAATGATAATTAGTATGTTTTTCATATAAGACTCTTGTCGTTTGGCCTGAGCTTGGGGCTCTTGCTATTTTTAGCTCCACAGCATTTAGCATAGGCATTTCTTACACTGATGTGAATCAATATTACTTTAGGGTGTATCGCATAGGATTGTGACTTCATGAGAACTTCCTGGGAATTTGTGAGAATACCTAAAAGATATGTCAAAATGAAAGTAATAACCTTAACAATCCTCTCAAAAAACAGCATTATATAAACAGGGTGAGAAGAGGCTTTTTGAGAATAAAAAAGAAATGTTGCTGTAATACCGCTAATGCTAGGATAAGTAAAACTTAGACGAAGAAAATTTTTTTTTATAGAGTGGATCCTATAGTTTTATTGACTTGACCGCGGTTTATTTCTCCACAGCAAAGCTGATCTGCATTCTCCACAAATGGAAACAGCCTCAATCCACAATACGGGCTTCAGGGGGAGAGGAGAGTTCGCCGTAGCTGAGCACAGCCTGCGCTTATCCCATGTGATAACTACGTCAAAATTGCCTTGATCTATCAGCTTCATTGACTTACAGCTTTTTTCAAAAGACCTAGGGGAGTGTTCCTGCATAAAGTTGTAAAGTTCTGAAAACAAAATCACTACAGGATTATTTCAAAGCCAACTTATGGATAGCTTATACAAATTTGGCTCAACTCAATGGGATCACTAATCTCCAGCTTTTGTTTGAATGCAGTCAATCCAGTTTTAGAATCAAACATTAAAAAAAATATCCACCATCATCTTGCATGAGCTGAAGAATAAAGCGAACAATATCACCTTAGGGTCTTCCCATGTCATACCAATTTTCAATTTCCTGATCAGAAAGTGCTCGTGAATATATGGCTACCTCATCGATCCAACCATTCCACTCTCTGCCTGGCCGCTCGGAGTTTCCGCCAATCCATATCGGTTGGTAATCATACCTAATTGCTCCACTTCTTGCTCTACTATTTTCTAGTTTACCATCTACAAAAACCTTTGCTGTTGTCCCATCATAGGTGCCAGCCACCATATGCCATTGACCATCAGCCACGGATGTGGATGCTTGCAGATCAGCATCACCGCTTGGACCATTTAGGCTGAAAGCCACTGTATCAGTGTCTCCTTTTCGCGCTAAACGCCAAGTATGGTCGCCTTTTGTAATGATTCCTGTCCAAATTTCTGGCCAGTCAACCCACTTTACCCAGGCAATCAGTGTAATCGATTCAGTTATCGAAACAGATTGAGCTCCCAACTCGATGCGACCATCGTTCCCAGGAGGATTGTAAATAGCCACTTTCCCAGGCCAACGTCCAGTGTCCCTCAACAGACCATTAACCGCTTTTCCATCAAAAACCTCCGGATCGTACTTATCGATTCCGGTTCCTTCAGCCTCATTGCTAAGGACAGTCGAGTCACCGCCTGATAACATTCTGTGATGTGCAAGGTTCTGTTGGTCGATTCGTATATTATTGCTGAATCCAAGCCAGTTTGCATAACGGGCCTTAGCTCTCGATTGACTAAATACCGGCAACAGGATTGATGCCAATATTCCAATAATGGCTACCACCACAAGAACCTCAATTAAAGTAAATTTTGATTTTACAAAATGACCTTTTTTTCTTAAAAAGAAATCTTGCATGAAATTGCTCCTTTAGTTTTCGGTTTAGATATCTTTCTAAATATAAGACTCTTGTCGTTTGGCCTAAGCTTAGGGCGCTTGCTATTTTTAGCCCCACAGCATTTAGCATAGGCATCTCTTACACTGATGTGAATCAATATTACTTTAGGGTGGATCGCATAGGATTGTGACTTCATGAGAACTTCCTGACAATTTGAGAGATTAATTAAAAGATAAGTCAAAATCAAAGTAATAACCTTAACAATCCTCTCAAAAAACAGCATTATATAAACAGGGTGAGAAGAGGCTTTTTGAGAATAAAAAAGAAATGTTGCTGTAATACCGCTAATGCTAGGATAAGTAAAACTTAGAAGAAGAAAAATTTTATTTATAGAGTGGAGCCTATAGTTTTATTGACTTGACCGCGGATTATTTCTCCACAGCAAAGCTTATCTGTATTCTACACAAATGGAAACACCCGCAATCCGCAATCCGCAATCTGCAATACGGGCTTCAGGCGGAGAAGAGAGTTCACCGTAGCTGAGCACAGCTTGCCCTTATTCCATGTGATATCTACGTCAAAATTGCCTTGATCTTTCAAGTCCTTCACTCTGCCTTTTGGTAATTTCGAAGGTAGGGCAGGGCACATGTGCAGCTCACCCACGTTGGATTGCAGAAGCATTTCTACTAAGCCTGAGGTAGCTCCGGCATTCGCGTCGAGTTGAAAGGGCGTACACAGCGGATTGGCAAAGCATTGCTCAAAACACACTCCCTCGTCCGACAAAATATAGATAATATTCGGCCTGGATTGAGCCAAATCTTTGCTTTGCTCAGCTGCTGATGCCGACAGTGTTAATAGCCCGACTACTAATAGTGTTAGATATGATTTTGTTGACACTTGATTTCAACTCGTTTTTGTTATCTATAAAGAATGCTCTTTATAAAAAACAGAGCGGTAATACAGCACCGTCCCCGTTCACCGAGAATCCTAAAGGGGCTCCACAAAAGACCAGTCCCCTGCGGATTCCCTTTGATTTCATTTTTTTTGTTGTGATTCAACGACCTGAATACGATCCGATTTTATCTAATGGAATGAAATTCCAGGGAAGAAGGAGAGGCTTTATTGATTCCAAGGAATCTGCATTAACTTTCTTTTTCTCTATTTTATTGGCAAAGGAAAATGCATGTTTATGTCCTCCCAGACGGCTAGGAGCGAAAATCTGATTACCAATCAAGTAGCACAGATTATCATCACCGTTCATAAGGTCTTTAACCATCGGATATTTACTCTTCCAGGCTTCTGACTGCCAATCGGTCTCTTTCAACATTTGTCTTGAACGAGCATGCCCACGAATGTAACTCCCCCACTCTTCACCGACCAGAATACCTCCACTCCAACTAAATGCACTATGCCAGTCGATAAATATATTTCCTTCCGTATAGTTATCAGTTCCTCTGTTATTCTGAACAGCACCGAAGCCTTTATGAGACCCCTTACGGAAAACGTTCTCAGAAATCATGAAACCACAGATTGCATCATCGAAACGAACTGCGGCCGCTCCCATATGCGATGACTCGTTGATGATGCGGTCAAAATCATTCCAACGGATGATGTTGCCCCGGTAGAGTGGATTTGCCCACATATCGATTGCACCTTGATCTCCGGATTCGTAAACGCAATTGAAGAAATAATTCAATTCGATCAAAGCATCACATGCTTCCAAGCGAATCGCACTACTTGGAATATCGGTAAACGAGTTATGTCGCACTTTAATACCCATCCCTTCAAGTAGAAGAGCTGGCGTATACGTGCGATCAATGCGTGACAGGTTGGAGAGATGGCAGTTCTCAACAATTGAATTTGCCGGAATAAGTTTCTGCCAGTCACCACATAAAAGGTCAATGGCACCGCGTCCCGTGCTGTTTATACGGCATGAGTGCAACATGTGTCGTACTCCTCCCATGATCTTTATGCCCAGTCCGGAACAGTTCTGAATATCTACCCCGCTGATCAGTAGGTCAGAACAGTTCGTCATGGACAGAGCATCTCCACGAATAAAATTGAGTTTAAGATCACGCAACTGGAGAAAGGAACAGTTGTCAGCAACTAAAGGAGTATTGAATGATGAGATGATACATGTTTTGGGATCGAAACCTTCTGGGGGCAAAAAGTAAATTCTGCTATTCTTTGAGTCTAGGTGCCATTCTCCTGGCAGATCAATCTCACACAAAGCATTAATCACATGACCTAGCGAATGAGGACCATCAATCATTTTAACTCCAGAGATATTAATTGGTGGAGCAAGATTGATTTTTCCATTGGCTTCAATATCCGCTACTTTTTCATAAACATCTGCCCAGCTCCAAGCAATATATCCGTGTATCCATAGATCCTTTTCTTTAGCCCATTGTTCACTACGAGCTTCCTTTTTCTCGGGAACTCTATTCAAAAAGAAAGTTGTTTCTTTCTCATTCGGCCAGCGTGCCATCATTTGCACATTGTTATTGAGAAATAGTTCCGGAACAGGAAAGGTCTTAAAACGATGATCGGAACGAGGCGTAAGAGATGCCCGTGAACTTTGAAATCCACCAAAGACGAGTTCGCCCATATCTTTTATCCCATGAGCTTTCAAATCACAAACAAGTACTTTTTCCTTCACGCCATCTGGAAGACGCTCAAGAATAGACTTGTCTGTAACTTTTTCCCAATTCTTCAAAACAGTTCCACCTGTCAATTCCGCCGGGTTGTCAGGATGTTCTGATCTAATGATCAATGGACTTTCAGCCGTCCCAGAGTCATCTTTTGTCAGTTTCATCGTCTCTTTTATAAGATAGCGTCCAGAAGCTAGAACGATTTCAATCGAGCCGTTACCTGGAGACTTACGTAGTTGTCTTGCTCGTTTTATAGCACTTTCTATGGATGAAAATGGTTTAGCTTTGGAGCCAGCTCCACCAGGGCCAGCTGAAGCACTGACATAAATGCTTGACCGTACTTTGCCAATAGTCGGTATTGGGGTTCTTTGTAATCCCGGATTCGGCTTGCCGCTAATGACTACCTTCATCTCTTTGGCTGCCAGTGCATGGTGTTCAGGAACATAGTCCATCTTATCAAGAAGAGCTAATGTCTTCAGGCAGGCATCGTTATCACGTGACGCCAGTTGAGCCTTAGCTATGCGCATGATGATTAAAGACCTGAGCATTTGCATTTTATATCGTTCAGGCAGTGTTTCCAAAATTGTCTTATATATAGGTATGGCAGATTTAGGTGATTTTTTAAGCCACTCCTGATCCGCATGATCAAACAGGGACACAATCCTCGCATTCTCCTCAAGCACTCTTGCTGCTTCCCCCTCCTTAAATTCAGTCTCCTTAATCTTTGCTATTTGTACCTCGTTCAGTTTAGGAACTGTTAAATATTCACCTTTAATAACCCCTAGCTTAAGCTTGGGTCCTGACCATCCTGCGGAAAAATGACCGCCACCACTGCTTTGCTTCTGCAGCCCTCTAATTAAATATTTCCGGCCTTTTTCAAGACGAATTTCTTTCGACTTTTGGGATGCGTGGTTTTTAAACTGATTGCGATGCGTCCATCTCGACACACTTGCTATAAGTTTTAGATTTTTGGAAGTGTCGTCACTGCTAAGCCAAAGTTCACCGCAATCATCCGCTGCAGCATAGAAGGTATATTTCCCTGTTTCTGGCACTGTTATTAATGCTGTAAAACGAGCTCCGTAACTACTCGCGCCGGAATTTAATTCAACACTCTCGACAATCTTGACTCGATCTGCGATTTCCTTGTACTTTGCTGATTGAGTAAGATCTTCCACCTTGGCGCCATTAACTTTTTCCCAGACTTCTCTAAGAACGCCATTTTTCTCAGGTAGAAACTTTTGTTCTTGGGCAGGGTCATTGGCCGCATCCGCGGCGAACAACTGACCGGCAAAGGCCAGGGCAGCTACCGTGAGGATGGTTTTTATTTTTAGTGTGTTCATGTTATATCCTTTTTCTTTTCTCGATTGTTGCTGCCTACTTTGTGCCCAGATGTATCTCGGCGAATTGAAGACCAGAGGACTTTTTCACAGATTCTGTAACCACAAGTTTGTACTTGCTGAATGACTGGCTGGTGGCTATGGTGAAATCACGCGCTTGATGGCGGGAGGAAAATTTCTCATCCGTACGTTTGTCCAGCGACGTCCATTTTTTACCATCATTTGAGCCCAAAAGTTCCCACGACTTTGGATCGCGCTCAGGCATATCGTTGGCACTGACAATGGTGTATGTTGTTGCTGCCATTGAGGACCCTTTCAATGAGAAAACAAAGGAGGCCGGGAATGTGACATTGTCATGGTAATATTTTGTGCCGTAGTCCCCGTCCACCAGTGTCTTTGGGCTGTGTTTGCCTTCAGTGTTTGCACTGGCACTGACCGACGCATCCAGTCGGCGGCTTGTCGGTTTCGGATTGTCAACTTTATGATGAGATTTGTAGGTAACAGGCTTACCGAGTTTATCGACGTTTAAATTATCTCCCATCTCTTGCTGAAGTTCGGCAAATTCGCTCTTTAATTCCTTTATCTTTGTGGCGTACTCAGGGTTATCTATTAAGTCATTCATCTCAGCCGGATCGTTCTTGATGTTGAACAGGCGCATTTTCTTTGCCGCAGTTGGATAGAAAATAAGTTTCCAGTCATCCTTCAGAATCATACGCTGAGTGTTTTGGTAACTGCCGTAAATTCTGTCATATTGAACCTTCTTCTCTCCCTTGATCAAAGGCATCAGACTTTTGAATTCCACATGTGCCGGTTTTTCGGCACCGGCAATCTCAATAGCCGTTGCCATGGCATCCTGAAGGTAGATTGGCGTATCAATTTTAGAATTTGGTTTTATCCCTGGTCCAACAACAATAAATGGAGGACGCATCGAGTGTTCATACATACTCTGCTTGCCCATAAGACCGTGATGGCCTGCAGCCAGACCGTGGTCAGCAGTAAAGATGATGTAGGTATTATCCGCTTTTCCACTCGCTTCCAGTGCATCCAGCATACGCCCGATATGGTGATCCATATAGGTAATTGATGCGTAGTACTCCTGACGGTTGCGTTTGACAGCGTATTCTGTACGCGGGTAAGGAGCCAATCTCTCGTCACGTAGATTTTTCCCGCAGATCGCGTTGGCGTATGGATATTCAGGCAGATAGTTTTTCGGAACCTTGATCGAATCAAGCGGGTACATATCCACATACTCTTTTGGAGCCTGACGCGGGTCATGCGGCGCGTTAAAGGCCAGATACATGAAGAAGGGCTTGTCATCATTCTTGACCTGTTCAAAGAACGTAAGAGTATTATCGGCCACCACCTGAGTCCAATGGGTTTTCCCTGCCCAGAATCCCCCGTGTTTTTTGTCCCATGGCAGCCATTCGCTCTCATAGAGCTCAGGATTAAAAGTGCGCCTATAGCGTGCGGCAGCCTGATTCGGCATACTGCCACGCACATCCTTCAGTACGTCAAAACGCGGTTTGCCGGGACAATTGACGTGCCATTTTCCAGTGATATAGGTTTTATATCCGGCACCCTTCATAATTTCAGACCAGTGTGGATACTGTTTGACACCTTGATCGGCCCGGTGGACAAATTGGCCCGAGTTGAGCATGGCGCGACTGGCAACACATACCGCGGCGCTCCGAGATCCCATATTATAGGTGTGGGTAAACGATACCCCACGGTTAACCAAACGGTCAAGATTGGGCGTTTTAATATTCAATTGTCCGTACGCACCAATCGATTCATAGGTCTGATCATCTGCAAAGATAAACATGACGTTCGGCTTTTCCGCAGCACCTTCCGCGGCTGACAACTGGCCGGCAAAGGCCAGGGCAGCTACCGTGAGGATGTTTTTTATTTTTTGGGTTATCATGTTATATATCTTTTTTTCTTTTGATAAAATGAATAGCTTCGCGGGTAAATTTTCTCATTATTTATTGATAGGTCGTAAAATGACAGCCTTCAAATTGAACAAAGCCTCGCTCTTTTTTTCGGTCATCTTGAGACTGAATGTGTAATTGGTGATCTCTGGTAAATTCAAAACTCCAGCATTCAGCTCCTGATACTTTTCCCAAGCACCGGTTTGATTCACTGTGCCCGTAAGCTTCTGCTCAGCAGCTTCCAAGACAAACTGACTGCCTCCTTTGGGGGATGCACAAATTAGTAAGACCCTGTACTGACCAGGGATCACCACCTCTTGCTTCCAAGTGGCGACATTGTCTTCCGAGGACCAGTAACCCAGGTTCTTGTTTTTACCCTCATATTTGAGTGTGCCAGAACCCGTGATTTCAGCTTTTTTAGCACTTAACAATAGATCGCCCTCTTTCAATGGCACACTTGCATCTGGCAACTCGAAGGTTTTGATCGACCCCGGAGCTGCCACAAGTTTAATGACTGAGCTATACTCGTTGCTACCTTTAGCGGGTATACGAATCAGCAAAGACTTGTCCTTGTTCTCTGCACTCACTTTTTCCTCAGAATTCATGAGCATTAGCTCTTGAACGTCTGCATTTAAACCGGCCACCGTTAGCTTGCCATCTGCTGGCCAATCGAAAACGTGTAGATAAATCGTATCGCCTTTTTGAAGCACACGCCCCCAGTCTTGAAGAGGGATGTCTGCAAAATTCGTTTTATAAATCGCCTCACTATGGGTCTTGAGCCAGTCGCCCATTCCCGCTAATCGGTCAAGGCATCCTGGAGGAAACTCACCCTCGGTCGTCGGGCCAATATTGAGTAACAAGGCACCACCTTTAGAGTTGATATCTACCAGCTTTTGCACGAGCTGTTTGGTCGTCTTCCAGTTTTTATCGTGTTCTTTGTATCCCCACGAGTGATTGATGGTCCAGCAGGCTTCCCAGTAATAATCAAGTTTTGTGCCAGGTGTGAATTGCTCAGGGGTTCCGAAGTCGATTTTCGAACTGTTGCGTTTACTAACTCGGTTATTGATAATAGCTGTAGGCTGGATCTCGCGGAGGTAAGCATACAGGTCCTCACCGTCGGCCATACTCCAGTTCTTCCACCAATCCCCATCAAACCAGAAGATCTGAGTATCGTAGCGGTCGACCAACTCCTTGAGTTGATTCTTCATATATTGAACATACTCTTCCTTAGCATTGGGCCCGGCCCAATCAGGATTACCCCATTTTTTCCAAAAATCACCGCTAGCTGGTTTCTGAGTTGGGTGATGCCAATCGATGATGGAGTAGTAAGTGCCAAACTTTATACCGTGTTTTTTGCATGCCGCACTGAGCTCCCCCAGCAGGTCTTTTTCAACACCGGCCGCATCTTTGATATCGTACTCGGTGTACTTGGAATCCCATAAACAGAAGCCATCGTGGTGCTTGGTCGTGATGACCATGTACTTCATGCCGGCCTGCTTGGCCGTTTTGATCCACTCCTCGGCATTAAATTTTGAAGGATTGAATCGCTTAGCAACCTCAGAGTATTCCGCTTTAGGAATGTCTGCACCAGCTTGAATCCACTCGGCGTAACCATCGATCTGTTTACCATTCCAGGATCCTGCCAGTGTTGAGTAGGAACCCCAGTGAATGAAGAGCCCAAACTTAGCCTCATCAAACCACTGCATTCTAGCATCAAAGTCTTCTTTGCTTTCTTTAGCCGCTAGCGGACTTATACAAGCTAACGCAACTGCAGTTGCCATGAGTATGTTTTTTATTTTTGGGGTGATCATGTTATATCCTTTTATTAATTTTTTTTCGATCGCTGCTGAAATCATTTCACTTCAAACTTTACCAGATTGCCTCGGAATTCTCCTTTTGGAGCCTTGGGGTCTACGGGGTTGCCATAATCGAAACCAATACTCAAGTCTTCGGCAGGCCACTTGCTTATCCAATGGCCGCCTGTTTGAGAGCTCACGGTCTCGTTGTCGCCAACCTGCACAAACAGGTGCCCTTTATCATCCAACCCCGTCTCAAAGCTGAATTTCCCTGCTGGAGCTGGAGTTTTGACGCGCTCAAGGTGATTCTTGCCTGTCGCAACGGCAAACACCAGCTCTTTGCCGTTGAGATAGAGAGAGTAACCGACTGCGGTTCCACCATGGGCCAGAACAACTTGCTTCGCCTCGGCAGCAACTTCCATTTCTCCGCTGATTTTGAACGCCTTTTTCACTACTGCAGGTGCACTCTTTGATGCATAAACATCACCCGTCTTGATCTTCGACCAGACGAGTTTTGCGGCAACTTCCGCTTTGGTGCCTCCGGGCTTAATGCCAGTACCAATCTCCTTTTGCTTTTCGGTAATGAGACCCTCGAGGCGTTTGAAGACTTCAGGATACTTGTCTGCGACATTCTTTTTTTCTCCTGGATCAGACTCTAAATCGTACAATGCTCCTTTGCTTCCCGCCTTCCTCTTTAAGCCATAAGCGCCTCCACCGAGGAACTCCTGCAGCTTCCATTTGCCACTGCGAACGGCCTGTACATCCCAGCCATATACATAAAAGAAGTCTTTCTCAGGTACCTCTCCTTCTTCAAGGGCAAGGAGTGGCCAAATGTTTTGCCCATCGATCACTCTGTCGTTCGGCAGTGGCTGACCCGCCAGTGTTGCAATCGTTGGGAACAGATCCAACATGGAAGCGACCTGGGAACATTCTCTACCGGCAGCCACCTTCCCGGGCCAGCGCATGATCATCGGTACACGTTGACCACCCTCATGAGTTGAAAATTTTCCACCCTTCAGGGGCTTGGCTCTTCCACTCAGCTCCCCCAAACCAAGCCAGGGGCCGTTGTCCGAGGTGAAAATGACCAGGGTATTGTCGTCAATATTCAGTTCTTTCAATGTTGTCAGCAGACGCCCGACATTGAAATCCAGTTCCTCAATGGTATCACCATAGAAGCCCTGCTTGCTCTTGCCACGGAATGCGTTGCTCGCTGCAAGGGGGATGTGGGGCATCGCGTGCGGCAGATAGACAAAAAACGGCTTATTATCATTTGCATTGGTTTTGATAAATTTTATGGCTTCATCGGTATAACGCTGAGTCAGGGTCGTCTGAATCACCGGAAACTCAATCACCTCTTCATTGAGCATAAGAGGCAACTGAAATTTCTCATGGGGACTTGTTAAGCCACCGCCCTTCTTCGAATAGGCGCCAGATCTGATTTTATCCACCGTAGCTCCTCCGTTGAGCTTCAGGTCAGATGCCAGGGGTGCTGTTTTATCAATCCACATATCGTTGCTGTAGGGAATCCCCAAGTAGTAATCAAAGCCCTGGCGAGTAGGAAGAAACTCAGGCTTGTGCCCCAAGTGCCATTTCCCGATACAAGCCGTCGCATAACTGGCCTTCTTAAGAATTTCTGCAATGGTCACCTCTTTTGAGGGAAAACCATGGGAGTCACGCGGGAATAGCACTTTGGGTACATTACAGCGGGTCGGATAACGTCCGGTTAACATCGCAGCACGCGAAGGTGAGCATACTGCATTTGCCGAATAAAAATCGGTAAACCGAACACCTTCAGCAGCCATGCGGTCGAGGTTGGGTGTACTGATATCTTGCGCCCCATAGCATCCTGCATCGGCATACCCCATATCATCGGTGAAAATCAGTATCACGTTGGGGGTCTTTGCTGCAGTTTCCGCCGCGAACAACTGGCCGGCAAAGGCCAGTACAGCTACCGTGAGCATGGTTGTTATTTTTTGGGTTATCATGTTATATTCTTTTTTAGTTTTTCTACCCGTACTTTGACTGGTTTTTTCCCGAGCGACTCAAGGAGCTATTTCACACCCGTGCACGTGATTCTTTTGTCGTCAGAGCCGACGGCAACACCCGCTATCCGCAGCACGGGTTTCAGGCCGGAAAGAGATCTTACCGTCGCAGAAGTCAACTTCCCCTCATCCCATGCTATATCCACTTCAAAATTTCCCTGAGCTTTCAAGCCCTTCACACTGCCTTTGGGCCATTTGGAAGGCAAAGCTGGAAGCATGTGCACCTCACCCATGTGTGATTGGAGAAGCATCTCAGTCACTCCTGAGGTCGCACCGAAGTTTCCGTCAATTTGAAATGGCGGATGCGTGTCAAACAAATTAGCCATCACACTATGCTTCATCAGTTCTGAGAGGAGCCTATGTGACCTGTCGCCATCGGCCAAGCGGGCCCAGAAATTAATTTTCCAAGCTTTACTCCAGCCTGTTCCGCCATCTCCACGAGCGTTGAGAGATATTCTTGCTGCCTCTGCATATTTAGGTGTCAGCGCTGGAGAAATCTGTCTGCCAGGATGTAATGCGAATAAATGCGAAACGTGTCTATGTTTATTACCTCGGTTATCCCAATCTTCTTTCCACTCCTGCAATTGCCCCCAATGGCCGATCCGCAGTCCGGGATCCAGTTTAGCCAGCTTCGCTTTCAGAGTATCCCGAAAGGCGGCATCAACCCCTAACACCTCGGTTGCTGCAATGGTGTTTTCAAACAGTTCCAATACAATTTGCTGGTCCATACTGGAGCCGGCGCTATGCCTACCGTGTTCAGGTGAAAATGATGGCGAGGAAACGAGCTTGCCATCCCGCGGATCGGTGACCAGAAAATCGACCCAGAACAGGCAGGCCTCTTTCATGATCGGATAGCCAAGCTCCTTCAGGAATTTCTTGTCTTGGTTGAAGGTGTAATGCTGCCAGATATGCTGACAATTCCACGCCGCGCCTGCAGGTGCCCAGAAGGCATTAAAATAATGACTAAGCCCGGTCTTACCCCAAATACTCTGTCCATGCCCCGCGATAAAACCTTTGGCACCAAACTGAGCCGCGGTCTTTCTGCCAGGTACCAGTTGAGCGTTCATGAAATCAAAAAGCGGCAGGTGACATTCACCTAAGTTCGTCATCTCAGCCGGCCAATAATTCATCTGGAGGTTGATGTTATACCAGTAGCCTGAAGTCCAAGGGGGATTGTTACTATTGTTCCAGATACCCTGCAAATTGGCAGGCAGCGTCCCTTTACGGGATGAGCTGATCAGCAGGTATCGACCGTACTGGAAGAACAACCTTTCAAGGGCGCGATTATCCCCGTTGTAGGATGCTCTCTGCTCATTCGTTGGTTTGGATTGGGGTTTTTGATCGAGATTCAGACGAACGCGATCAAACAATGACTTGTAGTCTTTCTGGTGCGTTGCTTTGAGCAATTGGCGACCTTTTGCAGTGGCAGCGGCTAGCGTCTTTGTCACTCTATCATGTGGATGCTCCCCCTGATAATCCGGGTAGACATCAACGTAAGAAGTCCCTGCGGTCAGGATGATCGTTGCAGAATCAGCACCTGCCACCTCGATGCCTTCGCCATGTTCGGTCGTCGTTCCACCGCTAGCCAGCACTTTATACTGAGTCTCGTGCTGGAGCTTGTTCTTTAACGTGCCTGAAGATGTGACCACACCCTCTTTGACCGAAGAGCTTACCTTGTGAGCAAAGTCAAAACGGGTTTTAAAGGAAATAGAGCCAGGCTTATCCGCCTTCAAATGGATCACGAAAACATTGTCAGGATAGCTGACAAAATACTCGCGGCTGTAGTTGATGCCGCCCTTGGTATAGCGCACACCACCCGTTCCTTGTGCGAGATCAAGTTTTCTGCAGTAATGACTTATGCCACCTTTACCGCTATCAGGAGATTTAAAGCCACCAATATCAGCCAACTGCATCTCAGTGCCTTTGTTATTCTCCATCTCAAACCGATAATGCATATAAGCTTTCTTACTCGAGGTCGTGAATGACAGCTCCTGCTTCCTGTGAGGAAAATCGATTCCAGACCTGGTATCAATAACAGCCCAACTTTTGCCATCATTCGATGCTTTCACTGTCCAGTTAGCTGGATCTCGGTCTGGCGAGTCGTTCGCGGATGTAAAAGAATACTCCGGCAAGGCTCGGGCCTCAGTCAAATTAACCTGCACCCAAAAAGGGGCGTTATTCTCAGCTCCGGTAAACCATTTTGTGTTTGGATTATTATCCAATAGCATGGCACCAGTCTCCTTTGGAGCATTTTCGGAACTAGTGGCAACTTGCGTAGTCCCTCCAAAATCGAGGTAAAAGTTTCCCAGGGTCTGGTACGCACCCATATTTTGTTGTGTTCCTCGCAGTGCGTGCATAGCCTCCCTGGCACCATCCCAGTCTTTGGCGTTGATTTTTTTGCGCACCGTTTCGAGACTGGCAACATGCCCCCCAGGGCCCGCAGTATTGCCGTAGTGATAATTTTCCATGGATCCCGGTCCGCCTGACCAGAGGCTCTTTTCATTGATGTTGAATTGTTCGCTTTCTACTCCGCCAAAGAACATGGCACCAATACGACCATTGCCCAATGGCAAGGCCTCTTGTTCCCATTTCTTGGCAGGACTTGAATACCAAAGTTTAAGATCATCGGCTTTTTGAACCTTTTTTTCAGACTCAAAGGCGAATACAGCTCCAGAAAAAGCGAGTGCAGCTACCGTGAGCATGGTTTTTATTTTTTGGGTTATCATGTTATATCCTTTTTCTTTTCTTGATTGTTGCTGCCTACTTTGTGCCCAGATGTATCTCGGCGAATTGAAGACCAGAGGACTTTTTCACAGATTCTGTAACCACAAGTTTGTAATTGCTGAATGACTGGCTGGTGGCTATGGTGAAATCACGCGCTTGAAGGCGGGAGGAAAATTCCTCATCCGTACGTTTGTCCAGCGACGTCCATTTTTTACCATCATTTGAGCCCAAAAGTTCCCACGACTTTGGGTCGCGCTCAGGCATGTCGTTGGCACTGACAATGGTGTATGTTGTTGCTGCCATTGAGGACCCTTTCAATGAGAAAACAAACGACGCCGGGAATGTGACCTTGCCATGGTAATATTTTGTGCCGTAGTTCCCGTCCACCAAGGTCTTTGGGCTGTGATTGCCTTCAGTGTTTGCACTGGCACTGACCGACGCATCAAGTCTTGGTCTTGTTGGCTTTGGTGCTACAACCTTACGCCCCTTATTGTGTTTATCTTCCCATCGAACCAGCTTATCATCAGAGAGAGGATCTCCCATCTCTTTCTTAAGTTCAGCAAATTCGCTCTTTAATTCCTTTATCTTTGTGGCGTACTCAGGGTTATCGATTAAGTCATTCATCTCAGCCGGATCGTTCTTGATGTTGAACAGGCGCATTTTCTTTGCCGCAGTTGGATAGAAAATAAGTTTCCAGTCATCCTTTAGAATCATACGCTGAGTGTTCATGTACTTTCCGTAAATTCTATCGTACTGAACCGTCTTCTCTCCCTTGATCAAAGGCATCAGACTTTTGAATTCCACATGTGCCGGTTTTTCGGCACCGGCAAGCTCAATTGCTGTAGCCATGGCATCCTGAAGGTAGATTGGCGTATCAATTTTAGAATTTGGTTTTATTCCTGGTCCAACAACAATAAATGGAGGACGCATAGAGTGCTCGTACATACTCTGCTTACCCATAAGACCGTGATGTCCTGCAGCCAGACCGTGGTCAGCAGTAAAGATAATGTAGGTATTATCTGCTTTTCCACTCGCTTCCAAAGCATCCAGCATACGCCCGATATGGTGATCCATATAGGTGATTGATGCATAATACTCCTGACGGTTGCGCTTTACCGCATACTCCGTTCGAGGATAGGGTGCCAGAATCTCGTCTCGTAGTTTTTTCCCGCAAATCTCTGCTGCATACGGGTACTCAGGCAGATAATTTTTCGGAATTTTAATCGAATCAAGCGGGTACATATCCACATACTCTTTGGGAGCCTGACGCGGATCATGTGGCGCGTTAAAGGCAAGGTACATGAAGAAGGGCTTGTCATCATTCTTGACCTTGTCAAAGAACTTAAGGGTATCATCGGCCACCACCTGGGTCCAGTGGGTTCCTCCTGTCCAGAATCCCCCGTGTCTTTCGTCCCACGGTAGCCATTCGCTCTCATAGAGCTCAGGCTTAAAGGTGCGCCTATAGCGTACGTCAGCCTGGTTCGGCATTCCACCACGTACATTTTTCGTTACATTAAAGCGCGGCTTACCTGGAACGTGCCATTTACCTGTCATATACGTGGTATAGCCGGCGCCATTCATGATTTCAGACCAGTGCGGGTATTGTTTGACACCTTGCTCAGCACGGTTGACAAATCGGCCCGAGTTGAGCATGGCGCGGCTGGCAACACATACTGCTCCGCCCCAAGCTCCCATATTATAGGTATGGGTGAATGATACACCACGTTTCACCAAACGGTCAAGATTCGGCGTTTTAATATTCAATTGTCCGTAGGCACCAATCGATTCATAGGTTTGATCATCTGCAAAGATAAACATGACGTTCGGCTTTTCCGCAGCACCTTCCGCGGCGAACAACTGGCCGGCAAAGGCCAGTACAGCTACCGTGAGCATGGTTGTTATTTTTTGGGTTATCATGTTATATCCTTACTATTAAATTTTTCTTTTTTGATTTTCAAGGTTTGCTCAGCACGTAAATCGCGCCTTCCATGGTCTTAAATTCAATAACTCCCTCATTGACGGCTTTCTTAACGGATTGTCCAGAGGTGCTGATCTGCCACATTGCAGGTTCAGGTAGTTTGACTCTGCAGGGTTTTCCGGCGAGTGAATGAATCTTCACCTCGCTTACCTCCTCATCTGTCCAGCGCGCCGTAACCTCGAATCCCCCACGGGCGCATAGTCCAGAAAAATGACCACTGGACCAAGCCTTCGGGCAGGCGGGGAGCAATTGGATGTATCCGGAATGACTCTGGATCAGCATCTCTGCAATGCCTGCTGTACCGCCAAAATTGCCGTCGATCTGGAATGGCGGATGCGTGTCCCACAGGTTGGGCATGGTTCCACGTGAGAGCAGAGTATTAAGCAGTTTGTAGGTTCGCTCTCCATCTTGAATGCGCGCCCAGGTATTCAACCGATGCGCCATGGCCCAGCCTGTGCTCTTGTCGCCGCGCATATTGAGCGATACCCGTGCAGCAGCCAGCCATTCGGGCGTCGTGTTGTTAATCAGTCCACCCGGAAACAACCCCACCAGCTGTGAAATGTGCCGATGATTCTTTTCGTGGCCAAACTCCCCATACACCGTCTCCTTTCTAAACTCCTTGATCTGACCGGAAGCACCGATCTGAATAGGGTCCAACAACGGTAACTGCCGCTTGATTTCATCAATCAAGGGGTCATCTGAAATCCCAAGTAAGGCAGCCGCTTTTATGGTGAGTAAGTGTCCCTCGTAAATCAACGACTGGTCATACGTACTCCCTGGCTGAGGAGATTTCAGATGATTCTCAGGTGAATAGGATGGTGTACATAGCAGGAGCTCACCATAACCGGGAATGTTTTGCACGACCTTCGATGTAAACAGACTGGAAGCCCGCAAAAACGGCCAGATACGTTTTAGTATATCCTTGTCCTGTGTAAACGCATAGTATTCCCACATGTTTTGAATAATAAAAGGGCCCGTTCCAAACCCTGACGTATTTCCTATTCCACCACAGTGATAGGGGGAGTTCCCTGTGCCCGCCATCATTCCGCAGTCGTCGGCCAGGGCTTTAGGGTTATGCTTTTTTACAAGCTCCACTGCCATCCGGCTCCGGGCTTCCAGCCCGGCCTCAAAAAAATCCATGAATGGACCATAGGTTTCGCGAAGATTTGTATTAAATGCCGGCCAGTAGTTCATTTGCAGGTTGATATTCGCCCAATAACCACCGGTCCATGGCGCAAATTGATGAGCATTCCAGGTTCCCTGAAGGTTCGCGGGCAGACAGCCCAGACGCGATGAGGCGATCAAAAGATAACGGCCATAATGAAAATACAAAGCTTCAAGATAGGGGTTTTGGGGGGTCTTCTTGTACTGCTCCATAAGCACATCTGTCGGAACCTTTTCCTGAGCCTGCGATTCATCAAGCTTCAGGGCGACACGCGAAAACAGTTCTCGATAGTCCTTCCGATGTACATCGCGAAGCTGAGGCCAGGTCTTTTTGCATGCGGCATCCAGCACCTTTGTAAGCTCCTCATGCGGATGCGGAAACCCCTTAAGTTTCTGACCATAATTCTCATTTGAGAACACCGATGATTCCATTTTATAATTTGTGCCGATAGAGACTATCAGGCTAACCTCATCTGCGTTCTTTATCTCAATGCCATCCGGCAAAGTGCGCACATGTCCCCCCGTTGCCACCACCTCACATTGGCCTTCATACAGGAGTCCGAATGTTTTCATTTCTCCTTTGAAAAGAATTCTGTTCTCTGACACCTCCACTTTCCCTGTGCGTGAGCTACTAAGAAATGGTAGCTTTGCCTTGACGGTAAAATTGACACTCCCTTTTTCAGATGCTGTCTCGCGCAATACAAATACCCGATCCGGATAGGAAGCGAACATTTCACGCTGATATTTAATTTTGCCGACTCGGTAGGATACACCTGCAACAGCCTCGTTCAGGTCGAGGGTTCGTTCGTAGTCCTCTACCGCTTTAGATTCGCCAATGCCGACAAAGCCGCCAATATCAGCTAACTGACACGTAGCGCCTTTGTTATTCTCCAGTTCAAACAAGAAGTGCTTATAAATATCCTTACTTGAGGTCTTAAATGACATTTTCTGATGCCTACGAGGGAAATCTATTCCGGACCTGGCATCAATAACAGTCCAATTCTTGCCATCATTGGATGCTTTCACTTTCCAGTTCAAGGGGTCCCGGTCTGGGGAATCATTAGCGGACGTAAATGAGTACTCCGGTAAGGCCTGGGCCTGGGCATCGTGCAGGACAATACGAATCCAGTGAGGACCACGCCCCACTTCGGTAAACCATTTTGTTCCTGGATTATTATCCAATAGGTTCTTCGGTACTTCCTTAGGATTGGAGGCACTGGCGGTAATAGCTTTAGGACCGCCCATATCGAGATTAGAGATCAACATAATATCGGCGAAACTTGTCAAACAACGCCTTTTCCAGGAATCATATCCCCTGTCGGCCCACAGGGATTTATCGGTAAACTGCAGTCGCTCCTCTGTAACACCACCAAAAACGTTCACACCGAAATGACCGTTTCCGAGCGGCAGGGAATACTTCTCCCACCCATGCATGGTATTTTCGGCTGGCTTATTATACCGCATTACCCACGTAGACTCCGCCGCGTTTCCGTCCGGGGCGACGTCGAATGTTTCGGCGGCAAACAACTGGCCGGCAATGGCCAGAACAGCTACGGTGAGGATAATTCTGACTTTTGGTGTGTTCATAGTATTCCTTTGATCTATTTTATCTTGATGGTGTAGACGACCTTCTTGATGGTGCCGTCTTCGTTGAAATGCATCTCATCGAAGCATGCGGAACGGCGATGAAAGCTCCCATTGTTGACATCGCCACGATGGTAAAAGAAGTACCATTTGCCCCGGAACTCGATTGCAGAGGTGTGATTCGGCGCCTGCGGCGCAGCGGAAGCCAGGATGCCACGATGGCGGGCATAGCCTTCCGGGCTGGAGTGAGTCGGTGTCTTCGGGTTCTTCGGATTGCCTGGAAACGGCAAGGGGGTGTCCGCCATCCAGTAATCTGTGTTACTTCCCTTGCGCGCCATGAAATAGTAGATGCCGTTTCGCTTGAAAATCGTGACCGCCTCGTTGACGGTCTCTTTGGAAAGGCGCTGCCAGGGCCCGTCGAGTTCGATCATATTGTCTTTGAGCTTGGCTCCCATGATATGCCAGCCCTTGTCGCCGTTATCCACCTTGTGGTCGTTGCCATAAATATAGGCCTGGCCGTCGTCGTCAACGAAGACAGTAGGGTCAAAGATCGTTGTGATCTTGTCACTTGCCGCACTTTGCCAAGGTCCAATAGGTGTTTTGCTTTTCGCTACCCCAATATGGGTTTTGTCATAAGGGAAGTAATAATAATACCAGCCGTCTTTGTATGCAACATCCGGTGCATTCATCTGTCCTTTGGCGTACTCGAACCCCTTATCTGTTCGTGGGCGCAGCACCACGCCGTGGTTGATCCAGGTCTTGAGGTCCGGACTCTCGAGGACGGAGTAGTCCTGCATCGTACCGAAACCTTTTGCCCCTTTCACGTCGCGGGAACAGTAGACATACACCTTACCGTTGAAGACTTCCGCCGCGGGATCCGGGGTATAGATGAAATTCGGGTTGTCCTTCATCCTAATGATCGGGTTACCCGCAAACTCACTCCGGCCGGGCGCTTTGTGCGCTGTCTTATGCCCTTTATTAGCAGCCCAATGGCTCGTCAATTTGTCAGCGTATTCTTTGTGTTGTGACTCCCAAGTAACCAGTTTGCCGAGCTTACCAACATCGAGTGGATCTCCCATCTCTTTCTGAAGTTCAACAAATTCGCTCTTTAATTCCTTAATCTTTGTGGCGTACTCAGGGTTATCGATTAAATCATTCATCTCAGCCGGATCGTTCTTGATGTTGAACAGCCGCATTTTCTTTGCCGCATTTGGATAGAAGATAAGTTTCCAGTCATCCTTTAGAATCATGCGCTGAGTATTCATGTACTTCCCGTAAATTCTATCGTACTGAACCGTCTTCTCTCCCTTGATCAAAGGCATCAGACTTTTGAATTCCACATGTGCCGGTTTTTCGGCACCGGCAAGCTCAATTGCTGTGGCCATAGCATCCTGAAGGTAGATAGGCGTATCAATTTTGGAATTTGGTTTTATTCCCGGCCCGACAACAATAAACGGAGGACGCATAGAGTGTTCATACATACTCTGCTTGCCCATAAGACCGTGATGTCCTGCAGCCAGACCGTGGTCCGCAGTAAAGATAATGTAGGTATTATCTGCTTTTCCACTCGCTTCCAAAGCATCCAGCATACGCCCGATATGGTGATCCATATAGGTGATTGATGCATAATACTCCTGACGGTTGCGCTTTACCGCATACTCCGTTCGAGGATAGGGTGCCAGAATCTCGTCTCGTAGTTTTTTCCCGCAAATCTCTGCTGCATACGGGTACTCAGGCAGATAGTTTTTCGGAATTTTAATCGAATCAAGCGGGTACATATCCACATACTCTTTGGGAGCCTGACGCGGATCATGTGGCGCGTTAAAGGCAAGGTACATGAAGAAGGGCTTGTCATCATTCTTGACCTTGTCAAAGAACTCAAGGGTATCATCGGCCACCACCTGGGTCCAGTGGGTTCCTCCTGCCCAGAATCCCCCGTGTCTTTCGTCCCACGGTAGCCATTCGCTCTCATAGAGCTCAGGCTTAAAGGTGCGCCTATAGCGTACGTCAGCCTGGTTCGGCATTCCACCACGTACATTTTTCGTTACATTAAAGCGCGGCTTACCTGGAACGTGCCATTTACCTGTCATATACGTGGTATAGCCGGCGCCATTCATGATTTCAGACCAGTGCGGGTATTGTTTGACACCTTGCTCAGCACGGTTGACAAATCGGCCCGAGTTGAGCATGGCGCGGCTGGCAACACATACTGCTCCGCCCCAAGCTCCCATATTATAGGTATGGGTGAATGATACACCACGTTTCACCAAACGGTCAAGATTCGGCGTTTTAATATTCAATTGTCCGTAGGCACCAATCGATTCATAGGTTTGATCATCTGCAAAGATAAACATGACGTTCGGCTTTTCCGCAGCACCTTCCGCGGCGAACAACTGGCCGCCAAAGGCCAGTGCTGCTAGCGTGAGCATGGTTGTTATTTTTTGGGTGAACATAGTATCCTTTTATTAATTTTTGAATATTTATGATCGCTGCTGCTTACTTTTTAACAGCGGACTATTTCTTCCACTCAATTTTCTTATTAAACTCAAACCAATCCAGGTTAAACAAGCCGTCACCTTGCCCGGTAAAGACCAGGTAGAGGTCCTGCTTGCCGCTCAGGCCTTCTACCTCGCAGGTAAATGTTGTCCAGTTACCCCATCCACCAGTATTTGGGACGCGACAGGATCCAAGCAGTTTGCCGCTTTCGCTACCTAGCCTCAGCTCAATGGTACCACCATTGGTTCCGCTTGTCGCCCGAACCGTACACTTTGTTATTCCCTCAGGAAACGCCATGCCCTCATACATAATCCAGTGACCGTTGCTGATATGTCCGATAGCTTCTCCACCTAGACCATTGCCTTGAATACTCATTCCGTTGGATTTTTTACTATAAGATTCCGCCCCAACGACAACCTCACCAGAGTTGAATCTCTCAAGCATTTCTTCCTGTATCGCAGCACCGGAAGCATGAGGACTTTTGATTCCCGAATAGATCACCAGGTCGTCGCTTTTTTCAATGCCATTGCTCGAAGCTGTTGCGGTCAGGACAACCCGTCCGGTGCCCTTCAGTGCAACCAATCCTTTGCTGTCAATTGAAGCGATGGCAGGGTCACTGCTGGTGTAGGTGACCTTGGCAGATGAGAGATCGGCCTCATAAGATTTTTCTGTCTTGCCAGTTAGGCTTGTCTGTAGTGTGTCACCGGACTTAGCTTCCAGGTATATATCACTACCCTTGCCCTTTAGGAAAATACGGTGCAGTTTGCCATTCTTTGGTGTAAACGGGAAACTTTTGAGCAGACCGATTTTACTGGTATCAATGGATTTTATCCCCATCGCCAAAGCTGGAGAGCTCTCTTTTAGACGGTAATCACGGTCTTTGGCGTTGACAAAATTCGGGTCCGTAATCTTACTGTTTTGGTCGACATTTTTTGCCTTTTCCGCATTCTGCCACTTGCTGAGTGAACTTCCCCCTTTTGGAAAGTTAAATTTGCCCTGCTTGTTAAAGTAGATGTTGTAGTCCATCTCGCCAAGGGATCTGGTATTTCCAAAGCGGAAGACCTTGCGGTCTGCTCCGTCACCATGCACAGCTCCATTACCGTGAACTCTTTGTCCATGATCGCTGTAGAGGATATTGTTATAGAAGAACAGCTTCTTCGCCGGTTCAATATAGGGGTCGAGGTTAGCTGCTCCGTGTTGAGACAAACTTGCATCAAATACATTGTTATAAATCAGATTATCGACACCTTTTGACATGAGCTGAGCATTGACTGCTGGTACCTTCGTGTCATAGACAATATTATTCTTGATTGTCCAGTAATCAGAAGCATCGTCCAGGAAGATACTATGTCCGCGCCATCCAGTCTTGGGTTTTCCAGTGTAAGCGTTTATGATGATGTTGCTGTCAACTATATTACCACGGCCTCCTCCCCAACATTCGATACCCCCGCCATCGGCAGAATCGGCGCCAAGGTCATACATGTAGTTGTAACGAAAGATGTTTTTGTTGGAGTGTATATATTTGTCCCAATCAGAAAACCTCACGTGTCCCAAGCCCACAGAACCCCGTACGCCATAACGGGCTCCTTTCAGTGATATCCCATAACGTCGTGACTGATGAATGAGGTTGTGTTCGATAATATTCTCAGCGCTCTGATAAACCTGCACACCTGTTGCGTGATTCACGGTTGCCATGATATTAGAGATTTCATTATTGCTGATGATGTTGGCTTTATTGATCACTTCGGTGTTGTCTTTATGAAGCAGCAGGCCGGCGAGGTAGACTCCGCTGTAGCCGAGGTTTGTCATTTTGCAGCCGGATACCGTGTTGTTCTGTGCCCATCCATACATAGAGACTGCGTGGAGTGGTGCATCATGGAGATCGCAGTCAAGAACGTGAATATTCTTGGCGTTTTCCATCAGGATAAGCGACGTACGAAGCGTTTCCGGGTAGTCGGCATTATGACGTGCATACCCATCAATTTTTGTTCCACTGTAACAGGGCATGCTGGCAATAAAGTCAGTAAAGAGTATTTCCAGTCCCTGGATTTTTATGTTGCTGACTGCTTGCTTGCCACTTTCACCCTTGAACGTAAAGACGCTCATGACCGTTGGTCGGATAACAGCATCAAGTTCTTTTTTGTTTTTGGGATAGTAGTAGAGATATCCGGCGTCAGAATTTACCGCCCATTCTCCAGGTGTATTGATAAACTCAACATCGCCACGGTAGTGTCTTAAACTTCCGCTGTATCCACTTTTGGGATGATCATGTACAGGTTTATTATTGCCATTCAACTTGATTTTAAGGTATTCAGACATCCAGTCGCCTTGATAGTAGGCTTGGACGTTGCGGATCGACTTAGGCTGCTTCCATTTGTTTTCTTTGGCGATTGAGGCAAGCTTCCCATCGACAAGTAGAGACCAAAACTCAATATCTTTACCAATCTTGGCTTTCATAATGCCGTCTTTATACGGTTTCCAGTTCGTTACGGGCACCCCACCAATGATGACAGGTTTTTCATTCTTGTAATTTCGGTACGTGATATACTGGCCGTCTGGGCCGCTGTCGCGCTGATCAAACAGGATGCTCTCTTTGATGTGGTACACGCCACCTCGTATGTTGACGACTACGGATTCTTTTGAATCTTTATTGACCTTTCTCACCGCATCCCGGGCTTGGGTTATGGTGGCAAAGGGGCTCTTTAGGGTTCCCGGGTTTGTGTCTTTTCCGTCCGGGGCGACGTAGAATACTTCACCGGCGAACAACTGGCCGGCAAAGGCCAATGCTGCTACCGTGAGCAATGTCTTAATTTTTTGGTTGATCATGTTATATCCTTTTTTTAGATTTTTATTGAATGCTGCTGAAATCATTTCATTCGGGTGAAGCTCATAGTTTGTTATCGCCATCTATTTTCGTCGCTCTAGTAAATCATGTTCAATTTTTAGCATCGTTTTGCGATCGAGCTTATAAAAGAGCATGAGTATGGCTGCTAAAAAGAAGAATCCCGCCGGTACGATGTTCCACATGACATTGATACCCTCAAGCGTCTCCTGGCTCTGAGCTTGATTGTTGACAAAGCCGACAAATTCAAGGATGTATCCAGGAATCGCACTGCCAGCCGCCGCGCCAAATTTTATGGCAAATAAAGAGGCCGAAACAGTCAAGGCAGCAATATTTCGACCAGAAATCCATTCGCCATATTCGGAACAATCGGTATACATTACAAAAAGCAAGGTAATGATCAGTCCGAAGGCAAACATTCCCAGCGTATAAAAAGTCAATATCGCAGGGTAACTGTCAACCGGAATGAAAGCGGTGCCGATGATGGTGATTCCAAATAGGACATTGGCAAAAATCATGAGTTGCTTTTTATCACATATCTTGAGTATGCTAGGGGTTAAAAGTGCGCCAAAAAGCTGCCCCACAAAGCCCGCTGAGATAATCAGTGTGGTAGCGTCCATCCACCATAGGACTATTTCATCACCTAAGCCCATATTGTATTTTGTAAAAAAAGCAGTTGAAGCAATTCTGGCCACTAAACCGACGATCGACAAGATCGAACAGATGGCCAAAATGATCCAGGAGATGTTTTTAGTAAGTATACTAAGGTCACTTTTTATACTTGAGTTACTCTTTGGAGTTTGAATTCGCTCTTTGGTCACGGCAAATGTAAAAATGAACAAAGCCACCGACAAAACAGCAAAGAGAATAATCGTTAAACGAAAGCCCAAGAGCTCATCCCCGCCACCAAAAAAGGTGACTAGCGGTTTTGCGCTGGCGCCAACGATCAATGTTCCTAAGGCAGCACACACAAAGCGAAACTGGGTAGCCTTTGTGCGCTCCTCTGAGAGTGGTGAAATGACGGCCAATAAAGCAGAATAAGGCACATTAATCGCCGTAAAAGCCAACATGAGCAAGGAGTAGCTTACGTAAGCAAAGATCAGTTTTCCCGATTCAGACAAATCTGGCCCGAGGAAGAGCAAGTAGCCCAAGAGAGCATAGGGAAGAGACACCCCTATAAGAAAAGGGCGGTATTTCCCCCATCTGGTATTGACCCTATCGGCAATAATACCCATGGCGGGGTCACTTATGGCATCAATGATTTTTGTCACCAAGAACATGGTGGCTGCATCTCCTGGAGATATTCCCCAAACATCTACATAATAATAGAGGAGAAAAATATTGAAAAAGGTGATGTAAAAATTGGACGCCATATCACCAAGGCCATAGCCAAGTTTTTCCGTAAATGATAATGGGGCTAAGTTATTGGATGTTGATTTATTTGTCATGTTTATTTTCTATGATTGTATTTAAAGTATCTGAATTCAGTTGTACGCGTGCACCCTTGGCAATGGACACTACTTGCCAACTTTGGTTGGCATTAAGCGTCAGGGCATCTTTCGAATTGCGGGCGGATTCTACAAGAATCTTGACCTTAGCATCAAAGGCTGTGGGGTTGTAAAGGTTGAGGGTGATTTTTGATCCCTCGTGCTCAAGCGACTCGAGTTCGATATTGTCAAAAACGGTGACGTGGCCGGTGTCGGGCTGAACGTAGATTCCCGGTATTTCCAAAGTAGTCAGCATAAACGCCGTCTCTGGCCAACTGCTGGATCCGAACAGTGAGCCACCGACGCCATCGGACCCTTCCCAGTCACTGAGATTCACCCGTTCACACATCCAGCCGGGCTGCATGTGTGAGCTTAATGGACGATCAGCACGGGACAGGTACTGAGGAATTCCATGAGCAATATCTTTTATGAGATCGAGTGCTACTTCATCGCCAGTCAATCTCCAAAGCCTGAAGAGAGAATCCCCTGAAAAAGTGCAGATACCCGGTGCACCGTGTTTATTTTGAATGTTGGCCCATACCGCGCCGGTACTGCGGGCATCATCCAGTCCAAGTGATGAGTCGGTAGGGAAGCTATAATCGTAGGAAACCACCCAGGTGGCAGCTTGACGAACCATCTCTTTGGCGGCTTGAGCCCATTCCGCAGATCCGGTTTTCTCCAAAAGAGCCACAAAAGACTCCACCAAAGCAAACGCTGCTTCAGAATCCGGAGCAGATAAAATTTCTCCCGGACCGCCTGTGGTGATCCCCTTGAGGGAAAATTCTTGGTAATACTTTCTTGCAGAAGCTTCGGCTACCTGCAGATACGTGTTGTCATTAAAAAACTCAGAAGCAAGTACCAGTGCGCCTGGAACAATTCCTCCGGATGCAGAACCGCCAATGAGCAGTTCTCCGGTCTCAACATCGACCCATTGACCAAACTGACCAGATTGTTCCCATAAACGGACAAAGGCATCGGCGAGTTTTTTGAGAGCCTTGTTCCAGGATTCGGGTACTTCTACTCCCTGTTTCTGGAGCAGATCGAGTTGCTTGATACCAAAGTAGAGCCAGTCACCGCTTTTGCGCACCATGTGCAAGTTGTGATTGTAAGGCGTGTCTACTCCGTCGCTGTAAAACTGTTTACCGTCGCCTAGACCCATAAAGAATCCTGAGGCAGCTTGTGTTTTATCAAAGATCATTTGCAGATTGCGCATGGCTCGGGCACGGGTCTCGGCATTACCCTGTGCCAGCATTGGCAGCGACATTATACCGCCTCCTACCCAGCCAATCTGCCAGAGAAAGCAGAGCGGTTTATTTGCGGTCTCAAAGGTGGTATGGAAGTTAGGTGCCAATTTGTAATAACCGTCTTCGTCGACCCAGTTGTCGCGGTTGTATTTCTCTTCGATCATTTTCCAACCCGCGCTATAGGGAAGTTTACAGCGGGGTTCGGAGCTATAGAGTGAGCACTTGCGAAGGTCGCAAAAGCGGTCGAATAATACCTGCAGTTGGGGTGCTTCAAAAGCTGCTATCACCAGTTTGAGAGTGATTTCGTCACCTGCTGACCAGGCGACAGCTCGGTCGTCACTTGGGGTTGCCTCTTTGCAGTGATTATGGTAAAACTCGCGCACTGACGGAGCGGTCAAAAGAAATCGGCAGGAGCCCTCTCCGCAACGCTCTACCGTAAGGCCATGGTTGCCGAAGCGGGAACCCTGCTCGGAAAAGAGTAAAAATCCCTGCTTCTTTGAAGGGGAGTAAAAACCCATACAGGGAACGGATGTATCACCAGTGGTCTGCTCAATGCGCCCGGAAATCTTGCTCAATTGGGGGACAGTGGTCGTGGTGGTCGGCATATCAGGTCGAAACTGTGATTTATCCTTCCACATGGGAGGGTAGGGGGTGTCATAAGTATCGAAATTATTGCCATTGTAGACTGCAGAGGGAAGCAGAGTGTAATTGTCGTCCTGCCAGCCGGCAAACTCAAAGGCAAGGCCGACCCCGGCAGAATCGATATTCCCGGAGAGTACTTTGAAGCTCACTTCCAAATCCAAATACCCGGTTTCGCCCACTTTGTTTTCTGAGACTTTTACCACAGACTGCCATTGGGCTCCGCCAAAGGAGACGTTTTGATCGGCTTCAGCCGTGGTTTCTTGCTTCAGGCAATTTTGATCGTACCATCGCAGAACCGGACTCATATTGCCATCGAGGGAAGCGAGTATGTGTTGTAGTTTATCCATTATGAAGTTGCTTCGCCATTCGGAGAATCTTGCCGTTGATTTCCGCACATCGCTTGTGAGTCAAGGGGTAGAACCAGATGGCCGCCATGCCAAGCATAGCGACGCTGAAATGAAGACCATTGACGTAAATAACACTGACCAGACTTATAGTTCCATAAATGATCATATGATCCGTAAATTCTCCCATACCCGATAAATCATCTTGCTTTCGTAAGGTATTAGGACTGCTGGCCTTGGAGTATTCTTTAGACATAATCAATCACCTTCTTATCTTGAATTTGATAAGGGGATTTTTCCCAGAGCGTAGAACAAGTCGTCAAGCCTTGGAAACCTTCCTCGACTATAGTTTTTGTAATCATTTCAGGTTTCATCTCGTCAGTACATGATACTGCGTGCTGATAAACCGAAATACAGGCGCCTCGTTTTACGAAGAGCGGGATTTGGTGGAGTGAGTATTGTTGATTTAGAAGCCATTGCTGACCAGGAAGTTTTTCGCCTGTCCAAAAATTAATCCATTCACCAGCTGGTAAGTAGATGTCACGTTTTCCTTGATCATTCATTATGGGGGCGACTAAGAAATCGTCACCAAACATATATTGATCGTCAATATACCAGCAAGTAGGGTCCTGTTCGTTTTCTAAAATGAGAGCACGAAGTAGAGGTAAGCCGTTTTGAGTCGATTGTTTGGCCTGTTCGTTTATGTAGGGAATCAATGCATAGCGCAATTTCCACCAGTCACGAACAATATTGGAGACGGCCGGGAACTCATAGGGCTCACGAGGTGTAGTTCCGTGGTAGCGGAAATGAGAAGAAAAGACCCCAAATTGCGTCCAACGGACATATAAATTATCTGAAGGCCAGGTATTCATGAAATCAGGGGCGCCGTGAAAGCCAGGAACATCATGAGACCAATAAATAAAGCCTGATAAACCCAAATGTAATCCACCTCTGAGTGAGCCTGCCAACCCTTCCCATGAACTTTCTGCGTCGCCGCCCCAATGAAGCGGATAACGCTGAGATCCGGCCCAGCCGGCCCTAGCCCAAACTAAGGATTGGCCCTCACCATAGACTTCCTGAGTGGCTTCAAAAGCATTTTTTTGGTAAAGCAGGGCATAGAGATTGCGCAATTTTTCGGCGGGAATAGAATGGTAATCAGCATCCATGATGATATTTTCGCCAAAATCTGTTTTTATCGCTGCAGTACCCATTTCCAGTAAAGGTTTTAAGAGTTCGTTCTTATACCACTTACAAGCCTCGGGATTGCTGAAATCTATTTGACCGACGAGATCCTGCATTGAGAAATCCGAGCCGGATTCTCCAGTATCGTTTAATTGAGGGACATATCCTTTTTCTTGTGCAAGAGGAGCCAGGTCACTTTTTGAAGAAATATCAGGTGTTTGCCATAGTGTGACACGATAACCCTGATCTTTTAGGTCTTTAATAAACTGGCTTGGGTTTGGGAAACGCTCTGCGCTGAATTTCCATTCACAAACCCAGTCTTTCTCAAACCACCCAGTGTCGATGTGTAGGACATCACAGGGGAAGTCCTCTTTACGTAAACGTTGGCCGATTGTGGAGATTTCATCTGCTGAAAAATAACTCATTCGGCTCATCCATATACCATAACTCCAAAGGGGTAAGTCTGGAGAGAATCCAGTTATGCTGCAGTAATTGCGAAGGATGTTTTTGAGGTTTCCACCACCAATAATAAATAAATCGAGTTCACTATCTTCAATTAAACCCTGTGCGGAACGGGTTGAGATATCGGCTAAAGATAAGTGAGTTTTAGAACTTGTGTTGACAAATAGCCCATAGGGGCGATTGGACATGTAAAATGGAATGTTTTTATAAGTCCTGTGGGAGTTAACACCTAAGCCATCGGTGTTTTCTAAGGTGATCGTTCGCCCAGCTAAATCCATTTTGGAAAAGCGTTCGCCGGTGCCGACAAAACACTCATTATGCCGAGCCTCTAAGGAATAGATAGTACGTATGATTTTATCGTTTTTCTCAACATAAGCAAGAGGGAGTGAATCGCTTGAGCCATGAGCAAACATATCATAAGATTTAAAGGGGACAGCTACTTTACCGTCAGGAAACCACTCAATTTCCAGTGATTTTTCTCTTGCAGGAAGTAAGTCGCTCCAATGTTTGGTGGCAATCGGCTTGCAATTGATTTTGGCACGAATGTTTTGGTGACTATCTATGATTTCGAATCCGGTAGAGTTCTCTACGACTGACAGCTTTATTTTGTCAGCCATTGTCGACGGGTTTAGCATGTCGGAAGAGTCACTCATACTTTGAGTAGAAGAAAGAGATATTCTTAGGCAGTCGTGGCCATAGGCACTCACGCGTAATAATTGTATGACTGGCTGAGTTGCCTCGTTTCTAAAAAGGCAAGTATTACCAGAAATTTTTTTTACTGTATATTCATTAAATGGGATCTCTAAAATAACACTCTCATCTTGCTCATATACCCTTTGAGGTATATCCCCAACGCGTAGCTTTTCTGTTTTATCTAAGTGTAAAAATGACTTCATAATATTTATCTCTTCGCCGGGAAAAAGTGTGAGCCGAAAACATAAGGATGAAACGTCATTCGTTTATCCATCCACGTAATTCTTTTATATGTTTTAACGGAACCATCCGAGAAGAGGTAGTTATGGTCGACTTCACCTGTGAACGCTTCTCCAGTGAGACCTGTCCAAAGGCTTTTTGCCCAGTATCCGTTCTCATGTAACTCTTTATTTTCCATTGAGTTTCGCGTTTTGTGCCCTCCGAGGTTAGTCAGATTTTGATTATAATCCCCTGCCAATACTGTCTCGCCATTCGGCCAGGTCTGAGTTGTTTTTTTGGGGGCTGGCCCGATGGTATTACCAGCCCATATGCTTAAAGGAGCAGATGCTCGATCCTGGTTCATATCTCCAGAGCTTGTATAATTTCGATCTTTTGGTGCAAGAGGGTCATTGAACATGTAATTCAATGCTGCTCCATCCCCAGTGTAAGGAATCATTTTTCCGCGGAAGTTTCCGTCCCAGTTTACATATCCACCTTCCATAGCAGATGCGCTCGGGTATCTATTTTTATTATCGCTACTATAGTTATGAAGAAATAGTCCCCACGACTTAAATCTATTCGCGCAGTCTGATAATTTCGCTTGGTATCTCGCGCGCCTGAACGTCGGAAATAATAAGGATGCGAGAATGCAAATAACGGCGACAACGCACATGAGCTCTGTAAGCGTAAATTTTTTTTTCTTCATAAGATCTACCTGTTAATTATTGTTAACTAAAAATAGGCCAAAATGTAAGTGATAACCTTAACGATTCTCTCAAAAAACAGCATTATATAAACATAGTAAAAAAGGGTGTTTTTTTGGCCTCAAATCAAAGTTTGACTTAGAAAAAAAAAGCGAGTGTTTAAGCTTGATTTTACTTGTGCTTTTGCCTATATTGTCGCGGTGATTGAGCGTTAATTTTTTTAAAATGTCTAGTGAAATAGTTACTGTCATTAAAGCCGATGTGATAGGCGATTTCGGTGATTTGCATATTAGTACTTCTTAAAAGGCCCATGGCTTTTTGAATGCGTAAATGAATGAGATAGTCAATCGGAGATTGCTCAGTAGCTTCTTTGAAAATACGCATGAGATTACCTTCAGACATACAAGCGATTTTGGCTAATTCAGCTAATTTCCATTGCTTTTGGTAATTGCGTTCCATTTCTCCTATGACTTCCGTGACCCTTTGCAATGATTGACCGCGAGCACCAGTATCCATGTGAGCGTATTGACGAGAAAGATAAACAATGAGTTCAATAAGTTTAAAATAAAGACTTGCCTCAAAGCCTTGGCTTTTATGCTGAGCTTCGACAATCATTCCGTCCAAAATTGTTTGAACATAGGCTAAGGGTTTGCGAGAAAGGTGGAGCATATTCTCATATTTCTGTTTTAGATTGGATTTAGGAGATAGAATGAACATGGCATGGTAGCCAGGGATTTTTTTCAATTCATCAATGGGCAGTTTGAGTTCATCGACTTTGAACATGACATTATAAAAAATGAGTTCATTAAGCTCTTTGAAATAATGCTCTTGATTACCCTGAATGAGTAGGACATCTCCTGCCGTGACGGGAAACTCAATGCCTTCGACCCAGTGAACACCATCTCCACTAAGAATGATGACTAACTCATGAAAATTATGTGAGTGCTTCTTTTCGGTTAAATCTCGTTCCTCATTAGGATCTCTATCAACAACTTTCTTTAAAGTAATATGATAATTGGTGTCACAAAAGTAATTCTGTCCATTAGCCTGTTGCATAAAATTGTAACTACCTCTTTTAGAATTGCTTAAGTATCATGAATGAGAGAATAAAGCAATGGTTAAATTGTGTGTGGTCTGTTGACTATCTAAAACACAAGAGGAGTAATCGAGGAGGGCGTAACACTTTTTTAAAAGATTTGTCTGACATGCTGAAATCTTTTAGAGATCACTGTAACATTATTTTTTACGATTATAAATCCATGTACCCTCACATAATGAGACGATAAGCAGTTGGAATCAGCCCAAGCCAGGGGCCGTTGTTCGAGGTAAAAATGATCAGGGCTCACCTGTGAGTCCGCTAGAATGTAGAGTCCACCTTTTCCTGATAACACCGGCCACAAACTCACTCCGTCGCCCGGATAGTTTTCGGGCAAGGGGGCTCCGGTAACTTCACAAAATGTGGGTATGATGTCGGAGAACTCAAGTAGTTATTTGGATTCAAGCTTCGGAGAGATAACACCCGGCCAGTTGACGACGAGTGAACACGGGACCCCGTTTCTGCAAGCATTCGTTTAGCGTTTTTAATTTTTCGCCCTGACCATTTACTTGCAATCGGTCTCGTTATCTTTTATTGACTTCCTTGCTTGGAGTTGAAATCATTTCACTTCCAACTTTAGCAGCTTACCCTTGAATTTTCCTTTAGGCGACTTGGGGTCTACCGGATTACCATAATCGAAGCCTACGCTCAGGTCTTCGGCAGGCCACTTGTTTATCCAATGTCCGTTCGTATGTGAGCGCACTAGCTCCTTGTCACCGTGCTGTATAAACAGGTGACCCTTATCATCTAGTCCTGCGGAAAAGGTAAATCTTTTTGTGCGAATGGGCACTTTGAGGTGCTCAAGGTGTTTCTTGCCTGTTGCAAGGGCAAACACCAGCTCGCCATCGTCAAGATAAAGAGAGTAACCGACTGCGCTTCCACCATGAGCTACGATAATTTGTTTGGCACTTGCAGGGACATCCACTTCGCCACTTATTTTGAAGGCTTTTTTTATGACATGAGGTGCGCTGTCTGACGTGTAGACAGCACCTAGCTTGACATTAGACCAATCGAGTTTTGCGACAAGTTTTTGTGTTTTTCCATTTTTATTCGAAGCCAATTGAGGACCGATTCTTCCCGCCGGACGGGCATTACTCTTGAGTTCGGCATCGAAGTCGCTCATGGCTTTTTGAAGTCGCTTGACAATTTCCGGAAAAGCTGCGGCTTTGCTTTGCTTTTCGCTGATGTCTTCTTCGAGATTGTAAAGAAATGGTATGCCCTTGACGATACGCAGCTTCCATTTAACTGATCGTGTGGCTTCCAGCTTACCTCTTCTATAGTAGTAGAAATAGTCGTGTGGACTCTTGGCGCCTGGTTCAGCAGTCATGAGCTTAAGTATATTTTTGCCGTCGATCTTTTTTTCAGGTAGTGGCGAATCCGTAATATGCGCCATGGTGGGTAAGATATCGATAGTGGAAGCAATCTCGCTACAGGTCTTACCTGCGGGAATACGGTCTGGCCAACGCATAACACAGGGAACTCGTTGCCCGCCTTCTAAGGTTCCAAATTTATGCCCACTGAGAGGGTGGGCACTCCCCCCACGGCCACCACTGAGGCTCCACGGTCCATTGTCAGAGGTGAAGATAACGATGGTGTTTTCATCTATACCTTCATCCTTGAGCGCTTTCAGAACTTCGCCTACACTCCAGTCGACCTCTTCAATTGTATCACCGTAGGGGCCTCCTGCACTTTTACCCCTGAAAGCGGGAGAAGCGAATAGGGGGATGTGAGGCATAGTGTGCGCTAGGTAGAGGAAAAAGGGCTTATCCTTATTTGCTTTAATAAATGCTACCGACTCTTTGGTGTAGCGCTGGGTGAGAGTGGTTTGATCCACTGGGTATTAAATGACCTCTTCGTTGCGCATCAGTGGAACCCAATCTTTCTTCGTTTTAAGGTTTTCTCTGCTTTGACCTTCACGAAAGATAATATCATTAGCAAATGTGGCGCTACGATCTAGATCCATATCATTGCTGTAGGGTATGCCATAATAGGAGTGAAAACCGTGGCGAGTGGGAAGAAAATCAGGTTTGTGCCCGATATGCCATTTACCCACGCACATCGTGGCGTAGCCCTTGGCCTTGAGCACATCCGCAATAGTTGTTTCTGCAGGATTAAGGCCTTCTTTATGGCGAGGAAAGAGCACATTGGAAATTCCGACACGATCCGGATAGCAGCCTGTTAGAAGCG
The DNA here is from genome assembly GCF_028745505.1 of Lentisphaera marina. GTDB lineage: Bacteria > Verrucomicrobiota > Lentisphaeria > Lentisphaerales > Lentisphaeraceae > Lentisphaera > Lentisphaera marina. Next base: position 896,961 of record NZ_JAQZZL010000002.1, read on the forward strand.
CGGCGCGTGAAGGTGAGCAGACTGAATTAGCTACATAGAAATCGGTAAAGCGCATGCCTTCTTTCGCCATGCGGTCGATATGAGGAGTCTTAATTTTTGGAGCACCAAAGCACCCCAGGTCCTCGTAACCTTGATCGTCGGTAAAGATGATGATTAGATTGGGGGGATGAAGCGTCCTGTTTGGACTTTTTTGTGCACATAGATATGACGTGTTTAGGCTCATTAACACGGCCATCATAATGTATGATTTCTGAAAGAATTTTAATGAAGGACACATAGGTTTTCTCTTTTAGATCTTGGGTATTTTATTTAGATATTTCAAATATCAGTTAGGATGAAATTACTTCTAATGGCAAGTGTTTACTCAGTGTATAGTTTAAATCTTAGTGATGTTTTTTAAGTCCCTATATGTAAAAGATTCTGTTATTCGATGAGGTTTATAATTGTGTAATAAGCTTTTTTATTCGCTAGTTTGTCATTGTTGAGTTCGCTGAAATCGAAACAGTAAACACGTTCTTTCATCAAGGCACAAGAAATAGTCATGCTCATTCCATCGGCGCTAATTTTAATTGCTTGTGGAGTGAGTTCTTCAAGTTCAGATTTAGGTGCGCCATACATACGGCTGTATTCGTACCACCAACGTGATATTTTGATTTTCTTGGCATCTTGGGGATTTATTTTTTGTGTGAAGTAAATTTTGAAAGACTCTTTTTGCAACTTTACATCGAGGATTTCAAAGGGGATAGTTTTTTGGTCCCAAACAACTTTTTGTAAGCCGTAGGGACGCGATCCACGAGAGGCCCAGCCGCGACTCGTCTGTCCAGCCCATAAATTACCCTCTAGATCAAATTTTAAGCGAATATTACCGCACTGAAATCCAGACATAAAATCAATAACAGCTCCCTGGTAACGACCAGCAACCTTTTGCAGTGAAACGCGAAAAATATTTGAGCGTGATTGATCACCGATAAAAAATTGATTCTCAAAGGGACCAAATTTGCCTTTTGTGGCATTCCACTCGGGATTGCCCGGTGAATTGGCGATTTCTTCTTGGGGGATCCATACAATGGGCAGGGTTCTCATTTTATCGAATTCCTGATCATCCATGTTTTTAAGAGTAGTCATGTTGTACTCAGGTTTATCCAGTAGTGAAATTGGGTGGCCGTAAAATTTTCCAGGTTCAAGTTGATTCAGAGTAGAGCTTGCCAGATAATCACCCTGGTTATCAGTAAAAAAGAGTTCTCCTTGCGGATTTTTTCCCAAGCCAGCTGGGGATCTTAAACCAGAGGCAATAGGGGTGAATTTTCCTTCGGGGCTCACCTTGTATGCCCAGCCACGGTAGCCACCCTCAGTGGACATGGCGCTTAGCTTCAGTCCGGGAACTTTGGGACCGGCCGCAAGGTTGAGTGAGCCTATAAAGTTGCCTTGCTTATCTTTTATACCACCAAAGTTAAATTCGTGGTAGTTGTTATGAAAGCCCCATTCATGGGAAAGGTTTAGGTAGAGGTCGGCTACACCATCTTGATCAGAATCGACCAAGCGAGTCATCTCTGGTTTCTGAGTCACCACAACAGAGCCGTCATCATCGATCACTAAACCACAGGGTTCTTGTAAACCTTTGGCAAATTGAATCCATTTTCCCTTATCCAAGATCCATACATCGCCGTATCTAGTGGCACAGTAAACGCGACCTTGTTTATCTATATCAAGACCTGCAATATGAAAGTAAACATCCTTGGGTGTGGTAATAGTTTCTATGCTATAACCTTTGGGGTTTGCCAATAAAAACTGCGTCAGTATGATTAAGCCTAAAAAGATAAATTTTTGCATTACTTAAGCTCCTTGATAGGGATAGAGATAAAAAAGTCTTGTGGTGATTCAGGAGTGAAGAGACCGTTTTTTGTTTTACCTTTTGATAGTTTTGTATTGAGTTCTTGGGGGATTTTTAAGTTGATGTCTAAGGCATGATTTGATTTTATACTGTAGCTCAACTTGAGGGCATTATTTTCAATTTTACTTTGGAGTGATATTTCACCTTCAGATGATTTAAAGATGAATTTAGGTAGGGGCTTGTCTGAATATCCAATATATTTGAGTTCAGCTGCTTTTCCGTTAATAAATAAGTTTATGGATTGCTCTGCAGAAAATAAATGTGTGCCAATAGGCTGTGCAAAGTGTTGCCCACGAGCATAAATATTGGGGCCTATATCTAATGATTTCCCAAGCCACATAGCTTTGATGTCCGAAGTCTTTGGGTCAATGGCATAACTTATCTTATCCATGTGATTAACGATGATGGAGCCAGGAGGTGCAGCAGTAATTCTTTTGCGATTAATCAAAAATGCATTTTCTGCTTTTGGAATATGGCTACTCGTGATCGACCTTCGGTAGGATTCAGACGTCAAGGGAATCGTTTCTTTGCCAACTAGATCAAGAAAAAAGACAGTACTCTTGAAATCCTTAATGTACTCAAGTCGAATATCATGGGTACCCGCTCTGAGGTTTAAAGGAATTTTGATGGCTCTATCTTTATTTGTTGGAAAAGGAATCTTGTCTCCATCAATATAGAGCGCTATGCCTCTATATTGCTTTCTTATACCAGAAAGTATGAAATCACCAGCTAAGTGTTTGGGGATTAAAAGTTGACCCTTGAAAGAAATGGCAAATTGATTAACCTCAGGGAGGTTAGGGTTGAAATGAGGCGGTTTTAATGATCTTTGTTTGTCTGCTTTATGTTTGTCCCACTCGAACTTGTCATTAAGCTGAATATCGTGGAAGATTTTGTATTCAACGTTTCTTAGGCCTTGTTGTCTAGAAAGGATGAAATTAACTAGATCATTTATCTGCTCTTGCTTATATAGTGCGCCAAAAGCTAGCATACCTTTTTCTGGGAATCCATTGGTGATACTTTTAATGATATCACTTTTTGAACTGCCGTGAAGCCATTCGTAATCCTTTAAATTAGGCCCCGTGGCTCCTTCTAGTTTATTGCCATGGCAAGAAAAACAGATGGTTTCATAGAGCTTTTGGCCCCTCAGTTCAGAAAGGTCATCTGCTTTTAATAACAGGCTGCTACTAAAGATTAGGACTAAGTTTAATATATTTTTTAGTTGCATAAGCCTTTTTTCTGGTTGAGTTTTATAGAGCTAGTTAAGTAGGACTGCTTGGCCTAAGATGAATAGGATAAATTCTCTTATTTAAGTTCCTTCAAAGTCCATGGTGTTTTACGTTTTTTATTGTGTTTTCGAGTATGCTTTACATCTTGCGGGGAAATTAATTTAGCTGAATTTCCCCATGAATTGCGAATGTAAGTCAAAACCTCAGAAATGTACTTATCATCGTGGGAAGCAAGTGACTCCATGGCGCCTGGGTAAGTTTTGCCGTCTACGGGCCCCATGAGACCGTGAAGAGCTATTTTTATCAACTTATCTTTGTTGCCAAGAACTCTTTTTGAGCCTTTAAAAGGCGGGGCGAGCATGGTGTCAGTGCCAGCCATTGGGGTGCCTTCGCCGTTAGCACCATGACAGGCGAAACACAATGATTTATAATGCTTGTCACCCGCAATCATAATCTTTTGAAAGATGGGGCCCTTACCAGCCAGAGAGTCTAACTGTTCTTGTTGTTTACGCTTGTTTTCCTTGTATTTATTCCATTGACTAAAATGATGTTTAAGTGCATCATTTTGATGATGTTTGGCGAAGAATTCTTGAAGACTTTGCTTGGCGCTTGAGTCTTTGAGACTCAAGAAAGCTTGCGTGAGTATCGAGTTAGATTGAGAATTGTTTATAATGCTTTTAAAGCTAGCTAAGATATCTTTATTGGCTTCTTTGAGCCAAGGCTCAGAAGCTCGCATGGCGTGAACCGCAAGGCGTTCATCATTTGAAGACATTTGTGTGACAAGAAAATTAGGATCCAAAGCTTGAAGTCCCTCAAGAGTCCAGAGGAGTTCGATTTTTTCTTGAGTATTTTTTGATTCTGACAAAGCCCTTTTGAGCTGAGGGGCAATACTCTTGTCATTGCGAAGTATGAGTACCTTCCTAGCGGTGCTCCTCATCCAGCCATTTTTCTTTGCGAGTAGGGGGATGATATCCTCGGAGCTTTTATTCAAGATATCGGGGCGAGTAAATTTGGCTGAGTAGTCTTTTGGTATTAAGCGATAAATACGGCCCATCTGGATATTTTTAGCGAGTCCATATTTATCGATAACTCCACGTAGGTAGGAACCTTTTTTTGTCCAGTTAGCTTCCTGAATGATACCACGGTACATATCCACGATATAGAGGGCTCCATCTGGGCCCGTTTTTAAATTGACGGGGCGAAAATTAGCATCTGTGGAGCGAATAAATTCTGAATTGGGGTAAGCGTTACGCATTTGTTTGAAAGCAAGTGAGGTATCGACTTTTGCCATGCGAATCAGGCGACCCACAGGTTCTGCAAGGAGGTAGTTTCCATAAAACTCAGGCATGAGCTCTCCGCGATAGACAGTTTGTCCACAGGCGGCAGTGACATTATTGAGCGTATTGTCTTTTCTTAGTCTTCTATGACCTCCTTGAGTGTCGGGAATATTATCGATGGGCCAGACTTTATTAAAATCCTTTTCCAGTTCATTGGGAAACTTGCTATTTGAATAAAGGACAGGGTTTTGGAAATGTTCAAAACTTTTTTCATAACCCGCAGCACCGATGGCAAGATTGCCGTCATCATCATGACCTAATCCCCATTGGCCCTTTAGATTTCCACGATAAGCTTTTTGGACTTTGCCATCGACGATTTTAAGGCTGAATTTACTTTTAGTAGTGTAAATCCAATTATCCATATTCCATATCAAGCCACTGGCTTGGTGCTCCATATTTCCACCCCGACGTCCACCCTTGAACCATATTTTTTTCTCGTCGGATTTCCCATCGCCATTGGTATCGCGGTAGGAGTAGATATCGAAAGTGTTGGTTTCGCACACAAGAATGCGATCATCAAGGGGGAGGATCATGCGGGGAAGCATTAAGCCGTCAATAAAAACGGAAGACATATCCATTGTGCCATCGCCATCTGTGTCAGTCAATTTCATAACGCGACTCGTCTTGTCAAACTGACCAGTCGCATTGGCATCTTGCATGTAGGTTTTCATCTCAATCACATACATGTCGCCATTGGCATCCCATACGCAGTCAACCGGCTCGGTGATCATGGGCTCAGAGGCGACAACTTGTAGCTTGTAGCCCTCGGGGACTTGGATAGTCTTCATGCTTTCTACAGGGCTGAGTGCTTTTACTTGCTGATAAAGAGAAGTGACTTGCTCAGCCATTAAGGAAGAGCTGATAAGCATGAGGCTTAGAAACGTTTTTTTCATAGAATTCAACCTAGTTAATAATTGTGTTATAAATACTAAGCGGTGAAAAATCATTAAGCGTAACAACTTTTGACGCTAATTCATGAAAAAGAAAATGAGTCTTCCTTAGGTCTTAGTCATGTTCCACAATGATAGGTTTGCCTTCGGTGAGAAAACGGGTTGACAACCATATCTTATCTGGGGTGTTATCTGCAGTAACTTGGAACTTCTGGTAACCGCGCTCGATGAGATATGAATCTTTTTCAACAGGTAAATTGGTTATGAGGTTCCAGTTTTTATCGTATTGTTGCGCCGTTTTTCCACCACGATAATCTAAGTATTGACCGCTTTTTATGGAACCTTTCACAGTGAGGCTACCTTTGCCACCGTTGAGAACAATGCGAGGATTATGAACGATTTCAAGGTGCTCTTTAAGTGCTTTTATGTTGTGTACCGTAATATTGACATTCGTATTTGCAGGCACGTGAGCTAGGCCAATTTGCATTTGCTTAGGCATGTAATTATCCGCTGCAACTCCGCATCTATGAGGACCTCCCCAATCACTGCCAGCCCAGTAGGCTTCTCCATTGGGGATCTCAATATATTTTTCTCCCTTAAAATCTATCTTAATGGCATAGTCGCGCTTAGTGCCACTTCGAATTAATAGAATAGCACCTGAATTGTCACCTTTTACCGTCATTCCGATGCCACGGTGTTGGCGCAAGTTAAGTGTCTTTTTCCAGGTGGCTAGCATGGGGTGACCCTTGCCATTAAAGGTACTTTTATTACGGTTATTAAAGTCGATGGTTAAGCCATTTTCTACTTGACTTAACTTCATTTCAGTAGGATTGGTAATTTCTTCAAAATGATCAAAAAGAGATATGTTTTCATGGTCTTTAGGGTCCACCTTGGACATCACGCGTAGCGTAAATTGAGGTGCTTGTTTTTGGAAAGGGTTTTCAAGTTCTAAGCTGTCTCCGAACTTAATGTATTGCTGAGGAGTTACCCATCCAACTTCTCCACCCTGACAGCCCCATTTTACATCGCCTTTACGTCGCGTCAGAGGGTTTTTTTGAGGGTAGATTTTTGTTTTGCCATCTTCTTTTTTCAAGCACCACACCATTTTGGATGTGAAGCCGCGATTTAGGGGTGGTTCCATCGTTGATCTAATTCTTTTCCGCTGCGAGTTACTTAATTTAGGGCTGATATCTTTCCAGTCACGTACAAGATCCACCAAGTCCTGGAAACGGCCATACTTCTCCCAGTCACCAGGGTAGTGTAGGGGTAGGTGCATAGAAAAATCACTATGCTTAACAGATGCGACCTGAGCCATGCGTAAATGAGCTTCGTCAACTGTGGCAGCAGCGCGAGAGATACTGGCGGTGCGTGGGCGAACGCCCATATCACCACGGAAGCCCATTCTCACAGGTTCAGCCTTTTTGAAAGCATTTATGTAGTGTTCAAAGTGCCCCCAAAGTTGACATCCGTGTCCGGTATCATAATAGGTGGGGTGATCAAATCTTTTGTAAGCTTCCTGAAGCCAAAGTCTAATCTGAATACCCTTGGCTCCGCTCCAGTAATGAGGGTTGGCGCCATCATAGTTCATGTTGGTCATTTGGGTTTCATTCCATAAGTCAGCCTGTTCATTGATCATTTCATAAAAAAGAGGACTGTGGGTTTTGGGAATAAACTGAGAGCCGTAATTAGCCAAGAGACCTTTAGCTGAATACCCTTTTGTGTGGTCTGCGGGGTTTGTTGAGCCGAAGCCCCGAGTGCAATTGCGTAAAACCCATACTTTGCCTTCGGTATTCAAAGCCTGCTCAAACTTGATAATTTCATCATTAACATGAATAAAGTTATAGTGCACCCAGTGATTGAGTGCGGGTGCGGGCTGATCATGCCATTCTCTGCTTGGCAATTCAAGTCCTTTTTCAGGGATAAAATAAATGGTTTGTTCATCTGCATCAATGGACTTTGCTAGAGTACCACTACCCCAGTCGGCTAGATCTTTTCGAGGAGAGGTCCCAATAAAAACAGGGTCATTTTGATTGATTTCACACCAGTTATAGTGCAGCGAGAGGCTTTTATCTCTTTTGTTTAAAGTTTGAGCAAACTTAACTAGATCTTCGCGACCATTGGCAAAGAAGCCTCCTTTTTTTACCCGACAGTGATGAGCGCTGTCGTGCCATGTCCAGTGGTAGAGATGAACCTCGCGCACCCCCATTTTATCGATGTGGGGAAGTAGCCTTTCAAATTCATCACTACCTTTGACATGTGAGTACCAAAAAGAACTGCGATCAGAGAAAGTGTTGGTCCAGTCTTTCATCCATCGCTTAACTCCTGCAATATCCCAATCGTATTCAACCTTTGGGTGGGGCAATTTTTCATTGGCCCAGATATTAATGAAGATCTCGTCCTCCGCTTCATCTCCTTCGTCGTAATAGAGTGCAAAACCACCTCGTGGTAAAGGCTCACCTAGGTAGTTTTCTGAACCCATCCAGAGTGCAGGCCATGTGACAGGGAATTTACGGTTTAATGGGTCCATGCCACTGAAAAAAGTCATGTAGTCTAATGGCATGGGACGTAAGCGATGGTCACCATTGATTCCAAAAGCAAGAGTGTAGTTGGACGATTTGGGGATACCCACAAGGGATTTAATTCGAAAAGCAATATACTCTTCTGATTCTATGACCGAAAAAATAACTTTCTGTGAGCCGCGTTTAGAGACCACCATATAGCTATTGCCCTCAAGCTTATGTAGAGAAGCAAATGCAATGGGCTTAGCATTGCGTCCAATGAGATGAAAACCCAAGCTAGGAAAATTTGTATTGAGAAGCTCTTTGCCGTCTGGGAGATGTTTAATGGAGACAAGTCTAGTATTGGCGGCAATACGAAGGCGTAAGTGATTGCACGAGAATTCAGCAGCTCCGCCTTTGATTTCATAAGTGCGGTAATGATCGTTGGCAGTTAAAACTGAATCTCCGCTTGCAATGAGTTCATTAACTGATGGGGCGACGTCTTTTGCAAGTAAGGAAGAGCTGATAAGCATGAGGCTTAGAAACGTTTTTTTCATAGGATTCAACCTAGTTAATACTTGTGTTATTAATACTAAGCGGTGAAAAATCAATAAGCGTAACAAATTAAAATTTCTTATGAGCACATATCAAAATGTTCAGTTCAAATATATATAAGCTTCGGACTTTTCTTGATTTTTGTGGGACCTATTTCAAAGCCAAAGTAATTTAAATTAAACATACCGGTGCCATTGCCAGTAAAAACAAGATAGAGATTTACGGTACCTTTCAGCTCCTTGATTTCACATGAGACAGTTTCCCAATTAGTCCAATCTCCTGTAGGTTTAACAGCGCAAGAGCCGATTAATTTACCTGTTTGACTTCCAATTCGAAGTTCAATGGTTCCACCACGATAATTACCGCAGGAGACCCGAGCTGTAAAACGATTAAAACCATCTGGGATATTTATCCCTTTGAACATAATCCAATGACCATTATTAATGTATGCAAGATGTTTTCCACCTTCTGAGCAGTTTTCAATTTTCATTCCTTGGGATTTTTTGTTAAAAGTTTCGGCCTCTATTTTTTTTACTGAACTTATAGTAAGAAAATAGTCACTTTTGTTAGAGTCGATTAAGGAGGGGTAATTTTGTGCATAGAGCGCAAAAGTTGTGATAAAAAAGATTAAGATATAATTCATATAAAGTCCTAATTAAGTGAGTTAGATTTCGTATGTTCGAATAGATATTTGCTTATTTCCATGTGTGTGAATCCTCAAGTAATTCCTGATATTGAATTTTGAGCAGACTAATCATTTGAGCTGATTTTTTGGGATTTTGATTGCTAAGATCATTAGCCTCTGATTTGTCTTTGCTGAGATTATAGAGTTGGTAATCAGATAAACTTGCTGCTGTGACTTTGGGGAAGTTTTTTGAAGTGATATTATGGTACCTAGGAAGATTTAATTTTGCACTGATCTTCCAATCGCCATGACGCATGGCGACTTGACGTTCATTAAGGGCGGCATAATAAACCCAGAGTAGGGGCTTATGGCGAGTCATTTTTTTATTGTGGAGAGCAGGGGTGAAATTACTGCCATCTAGATTTAATGACTTAGCTTTAGATGTCTGTGCTAAATCACAAAAAGTTGGAAAGAAATCTAAGGCTGAAATGACTTGGTCGCTGATTTGACCCGCAGCTATTTTTTCTGGCCAGTGCATGATAGCCGGTACGCGAAAACCAGCTTCGCTTGTCCAGAGTTTCATTCCCTTGAGTTCACCTGGTGAACCATAAGACCGACTCGCTGCGTCATAACGATTAAGCGTTTCGGGTCCATTATCTGAAGTGAAAATGACTAAGGTATTGTCATTTATTTTTAATTTTTTGAGTTGATTCATCAAGCTGCCAACAGCCTTGTCGAGGTTTTCTACATTAGCGAAATACTCAGCTTGTTTGGTATTTTTAGCAATTCCTTTGTAAGTGTCGACAATCTTTTGAGGAGAAGCAATGGGTTCATGGGGTTCATGAAAAGAAAGGTAAATGAAAAAGGGCTGCTTTTCATTTTGTTTGACGTGATCTTCCATCCAGTTAATGGCCTCGTTTGTGACGATTTGGCAGCTAAAACCCTCTATGGGGCCAAGCTCTACGCCATTTCGGATGAAATTAACGGGATTCTTATGAGATGGCGCAGCATTGTTTTGTGTGGCGAACCAGTAATCAAAGCCAGCGTCTTGGGGTTGAGCTTGATTTGTGTTTATTAGCGCTCCATTGCAATGCCATTTGCCCGATAAACACGTTGCGTAACCAGCTTTCTGTAATAATTGGGGAAAGGTGATTTCACTTTTGCGCATGTGGGGGCTGGAACTCTCTGAACTATGGGGGATCCAGTCGTAGACACCAGCACGATTCGGGCTGCGACCCGTTAATAGACCAACGCGAGATGCGGAGCAGACGGGTGCAGCTGAATAAAAATGGTTAAAGCGTATGCCTTCTTTAGCCATTTGATCGAGGTTTGGTGATTTTATTTGTTTGTGGCCATAGCAAGCCAGGTCGCCATAACCGAGATCGTCACAGAGTATGAGGACGATGTTTGGGCGCTCAGTATCTTGGTTTGTTTGAGATGATTGTGCATAAAGGTTCATTGAGATGAACAAGGCTAGTACACTTAAAACTCTATAGTTTAAACGACTTGATTTCATTGAATTCACCTTAAGTTACTTGTGTTTATTTTGGAGGGTAGATGAACTCAGTTTCCTTGAAGCTGAGTTCATTTATATCTGGGTTGTCCAATTCCCAAATTCGTGTTCTATACTAAGCTAAACTTCTTGATCTTTTGACTTCATTGACTTACAACTTTTTTAAGGCCAGGGGGTAATACTGCAAAAAGTTGTAAAGTTCTGAAAACAAAATCCTCTGATATTATTACAAGCTTAGCTCACGGATTCTACTTATTTACTTTAAAACAGTTATTTTCTTTTGGTATCCTGGACTTACTTTACCATCTTTGTCGAGCTTATTAGCCGCCCAAAGAATACCCAAGGCCATCATTTTTTTGTAGACATCTTGTTCCATAGTTGAAGTGTCATGACCTAGTGTGGTACCAAACATTTTAATCCCCAAATTAGTGTGAGAAAAAATACATTCCTCAGTATGTTTAGCGCCTGTAAGAGTGGTTCCTGTTGCTAGAGATTGAGTCGTTTTTTTAAGGCTTGTTTCGTAGAGTTCGCCTTTTTCTGTTTGCCAGCCATCGGTGCCGAGAGCTTTCATGACCGGGTGAGTTTTGTCCGTAACTTCTATTTTAAGCGGGGAATTGTGGTGGTGACGAACGCTGTTAAGACCGCAGATTTTATCCCATGCTTCACGTTTTGTTTTAAACCAAGTATGGAAAGAGCCATGAGTCATGATAACACCGACTTTGTTTTTGATGTGATTATCTATCACTTTATCAATGGCGTCATCATCCTTAAAAAAGACCTGGCAGTGATTGTGGAAAACTACATCATAAGCTTTGCAGAAGTCACCCTTGAAAACTTCTGGAAGTTTGTTTTCAGTGGGGCTAAGTGGATGTTCTTTGGTAGAAGTCCACTTTATGGTGACTTCAGCATTAATCTGACTTTCGATGGCCTCTTTTAATATAGGGGCTTGTTTTTCATAATCATGCCAGCCACCCCCTGTGATCATCAAGACTTTTATGGGTTTAACTTCACTGCTTACACACGCAATACTTGTACAAAGTATGATCAGCAACATTGTTATTTTTTTCATTTAATATCCTCAGCTTATTTTTATTTTAGCATCACTGCAGAGTGTTCTGAAGGTGCTGTTGTGTATTTCTGTCTAAAACTAGAGGCGGGGATGATGCGAGCGTATCACTTATATGAAATAAAAGTCATTTTTTTACTGGTTTAATCGTATTTACTTTTATTGATAAAATACCGAGTGCTTTAGCCTTGCTGGGTGTCATAACGATGCGTACATAGCGAGACTTTAGCGTTCTTCCGAACTGAACTGTATTATAGATGTCCTTCTTAACGCCGAACTTACCAGCAGAGGAGGGGACTTCAAGCCATGGACCGGTCTGATCATCAGATGCTTCGACATGCCACGATGCAGGAACTCTGACACCACCAGCATCCTGAAACCAGAATACCGCCAGAGATTTAACCGATGGTTTGTCGCCGAGATCCAACTCTACCCACTGGTTTTTGCCTGTCTGCGGCCATGAGGTCCATCGTTTGATGCTCTGATCACCTGAGCCATTGGGAACACTGCTTTGCATCATGACGCTTGTCGTGTCATTTGTGTATGTATGCGAAGCTCTTACCGCCAGCACTTTCAAATGAGTGGATTTATCCGCGGCAACGGGAGTTTTTTGCACGTCCCGGTTTCCCCCAGCAAGGGGAGCTTTTTGCACGTAAGGAGTAACCGCGGTACCCTCAAGCGTTCCCGTAAGCTTTGTCAGTGTTGGAGCTGCCGCGATTTTTACGCCGTTTGCATATACGGAAAGTCCTTTTCCTTTGCCATACTTCTCTCCGGTCTTATCCCAGATGATTGTGAGGATTCGGTCGTGATAGCGGACCTTATCCAAACAGAAATAGTCCCACGTATTCTCTGGTAACAAGGGGTTTACTTCTATCACATCGTCGGCACGAGGACGCAGTCCCACCAATCCGGTGATGATCAAATCATTATACGTGGAGTGATTATAATCCTTGCCGCGTTCCTTGCCGCCTTTACCTCTATCCCAGGTTCCATTCTTCCATTGCTTTAACCTTGTTCTGGAGATCCAATCACCTGTGTATGGATTCAGGTTCTCGTCAATCCACGAAACCACCTCTCCGTCTTCTCGCTTGAATTGGTGGCTTTTGGTGTAGATCTTCAAGGTTTCGAAGTAGTCCTCTTTCGATATTACATTCTGTGGGTAATTATTCAGCACGTTGATGAGAGCTGTTAAAGTTTGAGCTGTGGCAAATGGCCATGACGGCCCATTCCACTGACATTCATGACCCCTGTAGGATATTTGAAATCCAGGATGACGTTGCTCTGCGCTGGTTGGACCATATGGTGCGTAAAATCCCTTGGCATCCATCAGTTGCTCCCAGGCCGCTTCGTAGCCCTTGTTTTTATCCGGCAGATTGAAGTACCACGGAGTGTAGCCGTGAAGCTCACGGACTTTTTCCAATTGATTTTTATTAGGTCGCATAACTTTAAAGAACTTTGCGTCATTATCCCATAGTTTCGCCTGAACTTCATGCTTAATCTCTAAAGCTTTAGCCTTGTATTCTTGTGAGATATCAGTTTTACCAGCAAGCGTGGCAATTTCAGCAATAGCAAGGGCATCACCGTACATATAGGAGTTGATCGTCGGCCTGAACCCGTCGCCGCCAATTGCCATTTCCATGCCATCTCTGTCTGCAGATTGAGCGAATAGCACCTTGCCTTTTTTATGAGAATTTTCCCATGCCTGATAATTTTTAATTAAATCATCCAGAAAACCGATAACAAAGTCCTTGTTCGGAGTCACAAGGTAACGGTTATAAAATGAGTCGGCGATCCAGAAACTGTAGCGTCTCGGTTCTCCACCCTTGCGCAACCAGAAGGATGAGTAGTCATCCAGGATTTTAGTGTCATGAAGCCAGCGACCTTCATAATATTGATGCCCCGCCGGACAACTGATGGTATTATACTTCCCCGACCAATTTACTTTGGGTAGAAATTCGGTAACAACATAACCATCTGGCGTATACTTCACATGTTTACGAAAGGTCCACCAGCGGTAATACCAGTTTCGCTGAAAATCCTCATCCGGGCATTCAAACAGCGGAATATTGTTTTTAAGGTATTCAAAGGCATCCTTATTTTTGATGTTCGAGTACAGCTCCTCATCATCTGCATTAAAACGCTTCACGTATTCTTGTAAAAGATGTGAGTTGACGACCTGAAACTTATTAACTTTTGAAGTTTCCTCCTTCTTTTCTTCGGCAAACGAGAACTGCCCAAGAACCATCATGACTATTAGCGCAAGTAATGAACTACGTGTCATTTTTTCTGTAATTCTCATTATATTTTCCGCTTGATCTTATTTTTCTATAACTAACATTTTTTTGTCTTTGACGATGAACTGACATTCAAGCCAGGGTGAATTTTTTTGTTTTTGAGCGTTGATGGCAACACTATTTTTTCCTTTTGATGCAACAAAGGTTTTCTTTACTACTAGCAGATCTTTGATCTTATTCCAATTCAGGTCATAGACGCCAGCGCTTGATCCCCCATTAAACCAAAGGTATTGATCCGTTTTAATGCTGCCCTTGACCTGCAGACTGCCTTTTCCAATTTTGATCACTGGGTTCTTAAGTTCGCTTGCCAGTTCCCCAAGCAATCTTAGATTGGATACTTTAATATCAACATTTGTTTCTTTCGGAATCATTCCCAAGCCAAGACTTACCTGGGAAACTGAGCCATATTTCATATGTTTGGTATTGAAGCGGAAGCCCCATCGTAAATCACTCCACGATACCTCACCGCTGGGAATCACGATATCTTTTTTTCCTTTAAAATCCAAGGGGACAATGTAATCGCGATGCCCCCCGGCAGACACCTGTACCACCAGTATGGCTCCGCTTCCGTCTCCCTCTACGGTTAAACCGATTCCACGTGCACCACGCATACTTCCGCTTGCCCGCCAACTTGGGAATTTTTCGTTCTTTATGGCTTTGGACCTTTGATTGCTATAACGCAAGCGCAGAGCATTGTCTACGTCCGTAAATTGATAGTCACCAACTTGCTTGATTTGTTTAGCCTGTGGCTGCAATTTGTAACTTGGAGAAACCGGTTTCAGATGCACCCTGGGCCAGGGGCTCTTCCCAAAGGTGCCAAAACTATGGGCACCTTTCCAATTTGAATCATCGAATTTGATTTGATTCCATTCTCTCTGTGATTTTGAACTGGTCAACCAGGTCTTATCACTGAGAAAACTAAGAGCTTCTTTACTGGTCTCGATAGTTAGAGCACCAGTAAAGCAACCACCGCCATGATCGTTGCTTACCTCGGCTGCAAGGACATTATCCCCTTTTTTGAGGTATTTCTGCACGTCCACAATATGTCCCTTATCCCACCCACTAACATTGGCAACTTGATGTCCGTTTACATAAACTTGCACGGAATCATCGGCATGAAGAAACAAAAAACCTGACACGGCTTGCTCTTTTAGGGTGAATTTTTTCCTCATCCAGCAGTTACCATGTTTAGGTTCACCGCCAGCGACCCAAATATGCTTCGCGCCTTCGAGTGGGTGCCGTTTCTTTTGTAGCCCGGCTCCGATATTATAGGTGGCAATCGCATCATTTGCTTTTTCATTAATTTCTTTTCTTTTTTGAGGAGAATCAGTTTGACCATCTCCTAGTGCCGAAAGCACTCGAATAATGACTTCTGGTTCAGACTCCGGATATGGATTATTGAGTTTTAATGTGTCTCCGGATTGCAAGTATTGTCGGGGAGCGACCGGGCCAAATTCTGAACCAAGAGCCCATGGAGTTTCAATTCCCTCCCGACGCATCAATTGTTTGGGAGTTATTGCATAGCCGAGGTCAGTCTTGTCGATATCGAAAATTTCATGGGTAGCTGTTTGGGCATAAAGTACTTCTCGCTTACTTCGAATTCGTTTGCTCTGATCAGCGCTTAGTAGCTTAGTTGCTTTCTTCCAATGATTCTGTTTTTCTATAAACGTATCTGTTAAGCCGTGGCTGGAAAGAATGTCACGGGTGATACCGAACATGGGCTCATTCTTTTCCATTGAGAAGGTGCGTTTACCGGAAGCTGCAGCGCCAGACCACGTTGGGCTATTGTCATATGGCCCAGTAGACACACGAGCAATATAGTGAAGGTTCATGCCGAATTTTGAACCTTGACGGTTCTTCACAACGTTCCGGGATTTCCGAAATTTATACTCCATTTGGCTGGGCATTGGACGACCACTAGAGCTATTGCTGGTCACCATATGCTCAAGATTCTCATAGACGTACTCGGTAAATTTATGATACCCCCAATCGTTTTCTGCAGTATGAACTTCTGCTGCATCCTGTTCGCAATGAGTTACACCGTTCTTGTTGCAGAATTCTGCATAGCGTTTGGCAAGCTCTTCGACCATATCGGTATCATTGCCGGGAATAAAGACCATACCGTATGACCTGATTAAGCCCCTTGCTTTTATCTCGGCCTTATGCGCAGAGGCTTTTGTATTGATGCTACCGCGTTGGCAGTTATTCAATTTCCAAACACCAGTGTCTGTATCGGAAAAACTCCCCACTGTTACAAACTCATCAGCAATTTGAAAGGTATTAATATTGTCCCAGGGCTGGATACTCTCAGGGCCAAATACTCCTCCATGAATGGTTGGTAATTCTGAGCCTGGAGGTGCTTTAAAGTAAAGAGTTTTATCAGTCGCTGAAGCCGGTTTTGCCAGTGTGCCTTTGACCCAATCTGCAAGTCTGGGGTCTATCGTAGGTTTGGTATAGTCCGGATCTTCATTGGCAATAGGGCAGCTAAGAGTATGAATGGTTAAACCTATATTTTTTTCTTTTAAATACCCTGAGAAACGTTGGAAATCTTTTTCTCCATTAGGGAATATTTTAGGGTTTACGGTTAAAAAACCTCTTTTGATGGGCCAGTATTCTCCTCGCCACGTATCTGTGTGCAGGTAGATCTCTTTCATATCGAGTTGTTCTGCCTTATCTGCAAGGTAAAAGAGGTCATCCATGGAATGGGCGGTTAGAATAAATCGGCTCCGGTCCATGTTTTTTTCCTGCCATTCTTTCATCCATTGCTTTGATCTTTCAACTGTCCACTCTCCTTTTATTTTGGGGTGAGGCTGGTTTTCCTTCACCCAGATATGGTGAAGCGCTTCATCGTATTCGTCATCTGTTGTAGCATGGATAAATGCGAAACCACCACGGGGAAGATCTTTTCCTTTTGCCCACTTCCATTTCCACTTGACGTTAGTTTCTCCCGTGTGGCTTTTTCCACAATCAGTCATGTAATCGAGAGGAAACACATTGATAGCTGATTCAAGAAAACCAAAGAAACCGAAAATGGTCAAATCGCTACTATTGAAACCTTTTGTTTTCAAAATCTTAAATGCAAGGTAATGCTCTTCTGCTTTTACTTTAAAGACCACAGAAAATGGGCCATTTTTAAGAAATAGTTTACCGTTTTTATACTTGGCATTACCAAGTCGATACTTTTCGAATGATCTTTTTTCATGATTAAATCCGCTGACTTGGAATTCAGGTAAATTCTTGTTCTTTTTAATTAACTCTTTTCCGCCATACTTAAATGATTTGAATTGACCATCATTGCTGATTTCCAGGGAGTACTTACTTGTTTCTATACGAATGGGTTCTGCCTTAGATTTTACTACTTTATTGGGTCTTAATGCTGCGGCTAACATACTTGGCTTGCTTAAAGAGATGCCATTAATTTTTAAATCATGAATAGACCACCAAACGTTATTTGAACCTGTTTGTTCAATCTTAACAAATTTGGCTTTTTTATCGATACCTTCAATTTTGGTCAATTTTTGACCTGTCCCTTTTTTTATGCTTTCACCCCAGTTTTTACCATCTTCACTGACAAAAATGCGGTACTCCCGAGGATAATCACCAGCGGATTTTCCTGCATCGAGAATGAGTGTGTTTACGAGATAAGCTGCGCTGAATTCAATGACAAGCCACATGCCTGGTTTCATGTTGGATTCGGTGGTATAACGATTGCCTTTGTCTTGGTCCAAGAGATTTTGCAACGAACCTTCATTATTGGACGCAGTCAGCTTTACTGTAAAAGCTTTTTGTACTTTTTTATACCATTTATCTTTAAGCAACTTTGCCTTGAGATCACTCCACTTTGCTTTGCTCGGCAATTTAATACTTTGTGTGCTCGGAGTCAGTGCGAAGCTACCCATTGGCACAGTTTCACTTCTTTCCCATAACCAGGGGAGGGATACTTCTATACCTTGCTTACCCTTGTCACATTCCGTAACATAGTCGAGAGGGACTGCTTTAAGCGATGCATCACAGTTAAGTCCAAATTTCAGCCAGAGCTGATTTTTCTTAGAAAGCCCTTGTACGCGTTTTACACGAAAAACAAGTCCGCCATGCTTTTCTGTGACTTCCATCATTATGCTGATGTTGCCTTTTTTTGCTATTAAGTTGGTTCCATCATAGCTTAGTTTATCGAGATGGAATTTTCTTGGAGAAGTCCAGTTTAACGCAAAACCGCAGATCTCAAATCCTTTACCTGGATTACGAATATTGAGTAATTCTTTGCCTTTGTGGATGAGGGAATTTGGCTTGCCATCTGACGCAAATTTCATCGTCATATTTGCTGTTTTTATTTCAGTGGCATTGACCTCTGAGAAAGCTAGGAGTGTAAATGCGAGTAGCAATACCGTTTTTTTCATGGTCATTTTATCCAATTTTTTTTCATTAGTATTATAAGAAGCGTGGCACAAGCGAGCGTAACAAGTATTGGAAACAAATATTATTTTTTGTCTTTGAAGCTAGCAATTCGGCGATGAACTAGATGGCCTTCGAGTTGTGAAGAAAGGCTATAGATCAGCTTAGTTCGTCAGAGGCTGTGTGAAAAACACTTTTTCAGGTGCAGCGCACCGATAGACAATAGCGTGTGGTGTAGCCACACGTAGGTGATAATAAAATGAATGGAGGGCTCGCGGCTGTGAGTCCGGCATAGTGTGTCGGACCCAAGTTTGGGCCCAGGCTTAATTCCGAACCCATATCCATGCTCCTAAGGGAGCATGCTACATTCTATCGGACTCACAGGTGAGCCCTGACAATCTATATACTTGTCGAAGTAATAGCTCAAGGATTCAGCTTGCGGATTAATCATTGCGAAGATCTAAGTTTTTTTATAAAACTTGTTACGGTGCGGGAAAATTCACGCTTAATTCTAATAGAATGTAAAATCAAACTAGGTGTTTTATGAAAAAACTTTTCGTCTCCGCATTGCTTGGAGTTTCAATGTGTGGGATCGCCGCGGATCTGCAAAAAACTCGTTTCTCTAATGAAACTCAAACTCCTTCACCTGCTGTCATTGCAGCATCGCCTTATGGAGATGTTTTTGTTGGATTGGACTTGCAGGGCTCATTGGGTAAAAAGATTAATATGGGATCCATTAAACGTTTAAGGGATAATGATAATGATGGTGTTGCTGAAGAAATAAGTCATTATGTTAGCGTTGATAACCCACGTGGGATTATTTCCATTGGAAATAAATTAATTGTTCTTCACTGCACTCAGAAAGACGGTAAAGTCCATGGTCAGGACATATCTGTCTTTACAGATGCAAATGACGAT
Organism: Lentisphaera marina; assembly: GCF_028745505.1. Taxonomy (GTDB): domain Bacteria; phylum Verrucomicrobiota; class Lentisphaeria; order Lentisphaerales; family Lentisphaeraceae; genus Lentisphaera; species Lentisphaera marina. The sequence continues at coordinate 916,166 of NZ_JAQZZL010000002.1, forward strand.
GGTGTGGCTGATAGTCATGGGAAGGTCTTAGTTAAAGGCATTGGTAACCCGAAATTCATACAGGATCGTGGTGCCGATCATTGTACAAATAATATGCGTCTAGGTATAGATGGCTGGCTTTATATTTCTGTAGGAGATTTTGGTTTTGTTGACGCGGAGGGAACTGATGGCAAGAAGCTTACATGTTATGGTGGCGGTGTAGCACGCGTCAGACCCGATGGTACGGAACTGGAAATGTTTATTCACGGAACGAGAAATGTCTACGACGTGGCTATAGATCCTTTTATGAATGTTTTTTCAAGAGAGAACACGAACGACGGTGTTGGTTGGTGGGTTCGATTCACTCATTACATCCAATCGGGAGAATATGGCTACCCTTGTCTCTATAAAAACTTTATCGATGAAATGATTCCGGCTCTTGGCATGTATGGTGGTGGTTCCGGCACAGGTGCACTTTTTCTTCAGGAACCTTCCTGGCCAGCAAAATATAATAACAAAGCTTTAATGGCTGATTGGGGTCGCTCCCAGATTATTATTCACGAAGTCACTCCCGACGGGCCAAGCTTCACCAATAAACCCAAAGAATTTCTAGAAGTTCCTCAGGTAGCAGATTTAGACGTAGATGCTTCTGGGCGTATGTACGTGGCAGCGTGGGCAGGTGCTGGTTATACAGGTAGTTCTAGTAAGGGCTACGTAGAGCGTTATGTACCTGCAGACTGGCAGTATAAGGAGTTTCCTTCTTTAACAAAAATTTCTAAAGATCACTTGCTTGGCTTGATTAATTCTGAAAGTGCGACCGCACGCATTTATGCTCAGCAGGAAATTTTGCGAAGAAATGATACTTCCGTGATCAATGATTTATTCAAGTTAGCGTACAGTGCAAATACTCTCGAAGCACGAGTTGCCGCTGTGTATACTTTGGCACAGTTAGCAAAAGCTTCAGCTTTTCCTGCACTAGAAAAACTTGCAGAAGATCCACTACTTCGAGAACATGCGATTCGACTGCTTGGAGACCGCAAGAGTTTTAATCAATCAGCTAATATAAAAGCTGTGGTGAAATATCTTAATGATTCGAATCCTCGCGTTCGCGTGGCTGCCAGTGTGGCACTGGGTAGAATGAATAATGCCGCAGCGGCTGAAGAACTCGTTGTCATGGCCTTAGCACCCGAGTCAAAGGATGCCCCAAAAGACGAAAATGCAGATCAGATCAGTAAATTCACCTCTGACAAAGTCGATCCCAATAATCCACTTGTCGATATAGAATTTGATATTAGTGGGTTTAAGTCTCTTACACTCACGATCGATAGTCTTGACTGGGATACCGGCGATCATGCAGCCTGGGTGAATCCAATTATTATCCTGAAAAATGGTAAGGAAATTGATTTAACCAAAGTGAAATGGCAAGAGGCTAAAGGTGCTTGGGGTAAAACTCTAGTTAATAAAGATTGTCTCGGTAATGCACTTGAGAATCTTAAAGGTGAAACTTTAAAGGGAATCGGTACCCATGCGACATCCAATATTGTTTATAATATCCCTAAAGGTGCGACGACCTTCAATGCTCAAGGGACGATAACAAATGGTGCGAGTAGTAGCGCATCCTTTAAATTTATGGTCAGCGAAAAGGCAAAGATAGAGGGCCCCGTTGATTCAGGGACTAAGTGTTCAAATCCGAATCCTGACATGATTGTACCTCACGTCGCACGTCAGGCTTTGTTAAACTTAGGTGCCCATGATGCGGTAATCGATGCTTTAAATAGCGCGGATAGTAAACTACAGAAGAGTGCACTCAGTACTATGAAGTTTATGCATCATAAAAAAGTTATTGACGCTCTTGAACGAGTTTATGATAAAGCGAACTCTCAGCTCAAAAAGGATATCATTTCAACTCTTATGCGACTTCAGCAAAAAGATGTTGAATGGGATGGCAGTAGCTGGTGGAGTACTCGCCCTGATCCGACGGGTCCATATTTTGAGCCACGTAATTGGGAACAGTCGGCGCGTATTGCCAGTATTATAAAACTTCATTTAGCCTCTCTATCGGCAAGTGAGAGAGCTGTGGCCCAAAAGGCTATCGTTAAAAACCGCTGTAATCTCGATGGCAAAGTTAAAGTTGCGGATGCTAAACCCAAAAAGTTTGGTGATGCCAAAATCGCAGATTCTGCTATAGAAGATATTGTTATCTACATCGACAAAAATAAAGGTAATGCGAAGAAAGGTGCGCAAATTATTAATACCGTAGGGTGTATCAGTTGTCATAATACTGCTCCAGGTATGACGGTAAAGGGTCCGGATCTAAGTAAACTAAGTCACCTCAGTAAAGCTGCTCTGGTAGAATCTATCATTAAGCCAGGTGCGAGCATAGCAAAAAGTTGGGTCAACCTAAGTTTAAAAGACGGATCAGTTCATACGGGTACGATTGTTAAAGAATCCAAGAGCGAAGTCATTCTTCACAATATCGCTGGTGTGCCAAAGAAGATTGCTACATCACAAGTGGAGAAACGCGAACCGGGGCTCAATATGATGTCTGTCCACTTAACTGATGGTCTAAGCCTCCAGCAATTCACTGATCTTATTGCTTATCTGCAGTTTTTGAGTGAAAAGTAAGATGAACCCAGAGCATAATCTTATATATTCTATGTTTACTAAGGGGGAATTAAGGCCGTATCTCACCCGATCTGAGGGGTATCAATTGTATCTCGGCTGGTCGGCTTATCGGTGATAAGTGAAGTATGGGCTTGATTTATGAAGTTTGTACAATGATTGTAGGATTAAGTTTTAGATAACTGACAAGTAAAAGGAAGAGGCTCATTGAACGAAAGACGTGAAAATTTAGAAGACTTTTTTGATGAAGTCATCAATGGTGGTGATTGTTCAGCTTCGATTCTCGATTCTATACTGGACTGTCATCAGCGTTACACGGACTTTGATTTTTACGAAGAGGGTGGTAGTAAAGCCATTTTTAAAGCGCAGGACCAAATGACTCAGCGTCAGATTGCCTTTGCTAAACTGAAAGGAAATTCGACCAAAGGACAAACAGAAAACTTTCTTCGTGAAGCGCGTATAAATGCCTTGCTTCAACACCCCAATATTGTACCTGTTTATGATATAGGTATTAATGAAGATGAACCTTTTTTTGCAATGAAGTTTGTTCATGGTCGAACCTTGGCGTATATCATTCGCTCTTTGCGTAAAAATGAGAGTGCAACTTCAGCAGAGTATGGTCGAACAGAGTTGATTGATATCTTTATTAAAATTTGCGATGCCACTAGTTACGCTCATTCCAATGGGGTTTTACACCTCGATTTAAAACCTGAGAATATAAGAATAGATAATTTTGGAGATGTACAGCTTTGTGATTGGGGCTTAGCAAGATTGATTGATGGTACTGATGAAATTACTGATGAATTTGGCTCTCTTGAACAGTATTCGCTCAATCAAGAAGATATGAATAAATTGACTGTTGATGGATATATTAAGGGAACACCTGGCTTCATGGCTCCAGAGCAGGCAGGAAGCACAGAAGATCGTAAAGGCATTCCCACAGATGTTTACTCGCTGGGAGTCATTTTATATTTTATCCTCTCTTACAAAGAACCTTTTCGAGGCGAAATTAATACGGTTATCGCTAAAACCCTAGAGGGTGATTTTTGCAAGCCTTCAGTTCATAGAGAAAATATCCCCAAAGCTCTGGAATCCATTTGTCTCAAGGCAATGAGCCTGAGAGCTGCGGAGCGCTATAATTCCGTAGGTGCTATGAAAGATGATATATTATCTTACCGCAATGGCTACCTAACAAGTGCTGAAGAGAAAGGTCTTTGGAAGGTCTTTTCTTTATTCATTAAGCGCAATAAAGCCATTAGTTTCAGCTTATTAGCCAGTTTAATTTTAATGTTGATTTTATCATTAGCTTATGTTGATTCTCTCAAAAACGAACGAGATAAAGCCAATAAGGCCTTAACTTTAGCGCAAGAGGAAAAAGAAAAGCGGCAGTACCTCAGTGATCTTGGGGTTGATTTTTTCATCAAACAAGCGACACAGATGGTGGTATTTCACTCATTTGAAGAAGCGGAAAAGGTTATTGAAGAAATACCCGAAAGCGAATTTACTCAAGCTCAGAAAATACAGGTTAGAGACTTGTTTGGACGAGTCGCATTTTATCGGCAGCAATATAAGAAATCCCTTGATTTGTTAGAGGGAACTAAGGAACGAGATAATAAGTTTTTGCGAATGATGGCGAGAAAATATGCAAAAAGAAAATCTTCTGATGAAGTTTTGCTCAAAGGCGATGATTTTGTTGAATTGTTAGATGAATTGGAAGCATTCAATATACAGCATGCTTGGAGTTCTTATGAATATGAAATTCTTCATTACTCAGATATTTATGAGCATATCAAGGCTGTAGAGAAAATGATCCATGTCAAAAATAACAGTGTGGAAAATCTAAATATAAAACTCACTGAAAAAGAGGGGAAATACTTCTTAGATTTATCCAATAACCCAGATGTTCACAGTGTTGTGGGAATTCGCAGCATGCCACTTACGGGTTTGAACCTTTCCGGAAGTGGAATTAAGGATTTTAGAATGGCACTTCTCAAGGATTTACCACTCGAAGAGCTTGATGTCAGCTATTGCAGGCTGACTGATTATGGTTTTTTGAAACATTACAAAAACTTAAAAAAAATAACTGTAAATGCTAAAGAGGCTCAACATCCATCCTTTCTCAAATACGCTAAAGGTCTAGAAGTTATTATCAAACAATAATTAACTAAGTAAATATTCCTTGAATTTGTTACGCCGTGGAAAAATCATCTCTTACTTCTTAAAAGAATATAATATTAGAGTGATATGACCTCCATGAAATTCCCCACAAATCAGTTGTCTAGATTAATGACTAAATCCCTTATTTTAAGTTTAATAATTTCTTTTTTGAATTTTAATACTCTTTTGGCCCAGGTTCATTACAAAGATGATGGTCACCCATGGAATACACGGATAAAAAAAGGGCCCGATGCCGAGGTGCCTGGATGGTACTATAATTTGGGTGTTACTGGAATTAGAGTTCAGTTAGACCCTGTAAACCTAAAGGCACTTCAAGTTAAGTATGTCTTTGCAAAATCACCGGCTTCTAAAAAGCTTTATGTGAATGATTTAATTGTTGGTGTCAATGGCAAGAATTTTCAGAAAGATCATTTAAATGGTTATGGAATGGATAAATTTGGAGCGCAAGGTCCAATTGAAGAATTTGCTCATGTGCTGGATAAAGCACAGACTTTTCAGAGTAGGGGTTATTTAACATTAAATATTCTTCGGAAAAATAAGCCGATCCAGGTGAGATTAAAAGTTTCAACTAAGTATGGAGCTTATGCTGATAGCTATCCAGTCAATTGTAAAAAAAGTAAAAAAATCATCAAAGAACTTCTAGATTATATTATAAAAAATCAATTCCCTAATGGAGGATTTGGTCACCCAGTAGATGACCTTTGGTGTCCTCTCGCCTTGATGGCTAGCGGAGATCGCAAATCAATGAAGGCGGTGAAAAAGAACGTGTATCTACAAGCAAAATCGGTGAGGAATTATAAAAACAGGAATGAAGGGTTAATTAATTGGCATTACGTCACTGCTGGGATTGTATTGAGTGAATACTATTTAAAAACTCGGGATCGCAAGATTCTTCCAGCAATTCAGTTGACCTATGATTTTTTATATAAATCTCAGTATACAGATTATTCTCAGGTGAGTAAAAGGGATCCATTGGGTAATCCAAATCGTAAAAATCCAACAGAAGAGCAAGCGAAAGGTGGATGGGGGCATAATCCGGGTTATCAAGGTTATGGGCCGATCGCAATGATTACAGGTAAAGGCGCACTTGCACTGACACTCATGAGTCGTTGTGGGATCGAAGTTGATCAAGATAGATTGAAAATGGCCTTTGATTTTCTACATCGTGGAACGGGTAATAATGGTTACACATGGTATGCAGATAAGCATTCAGCTCATAATAAGTACGCAGACATGGGACGGACTGGAGTGAGTGCCATTGCTCACAGCCTATCATCAAGTTCCTCTAATGAATATAAAAAACACGCTTTATTACAATCAAAATTGATCGGTGATTTTCCACTCAGCTTTCCAGACACCCATGCATCACCCATATTAGGTATGGGTTACACTGCTTTGGGAGCTTTTGTTGATAAACAAAACTTTCAGAAATTGATGCAAGCCAATCGTTATTGGTTTACCTTATCGCAATGCTATGACGGAACTTTTTATTATCAACCTAATAGGGATAGTAATGGCTATGGTCAAAATTCGCGATTATTACCATCGGCCGTAACGGCGCTTATTTTTCTGATACCCCAAAAAAGCTTGTATATAACAGGGAGGCTTAAGTAAACCTTTACATGATTAGCCAGTTAACAGTAAGGTGGTTTGCGCTTTTTTAGGGTGAAGATTTACAGGTGACAATAATCTAGTGATAGCTAAGAAGATCATAGTACTCACTTTATGGATGTTTTTTGTTACGCCAGCTCTGAAATCTCCTCTTATACTACTAAATGACATAATTTGTTAATTATAATTATCATATAAATTTTTTCTAAAAACAGTTTTACACAATTAAATCTCTATCGAATCAAAGGCAGCCTATGCAAACCTCAGCACTTAAATTTTTTTTGAATTTAAATTTTTTATTAATGTCCCTGTGTTCTATGGGATATACTACGCCCTCTGATAAGATTTATGAAGCAGAAAATGAAAAAAGTGACCAACTCACACATATGAGTAACCATCTAGGTTTTTCTGGCAAAGGCTTTGTAGCTGGTTTCCATAAGAACAATAAGGGTATTCTAACTTTTAAAGTAAAGGCCAGCAAAGCCGGCAAGCAGGACATCACACTCCGTTATTCCGCAGGTTTTGGCAATGCTATAATTATCCTCGGGGTGAATGGTGAAACCCAAGATTTGTCCATTCCGAGTACTGGTAACTGGAAGGTCTGGAGCGATAGCTTCATACCCGTCACACTAAAGGAAGGTCAAAACATAATCACGGTCCAAATGAAGCACTCGACTCATAAGTGTGTGAATATTGATTATCTAGCCTTCGGCAAGCTTAAAACGAGTGAAAGATCCTCTCAAGTTGCAAGTGAATCCACCGAAAAAACTTTGCGTGATGCTTTTTTTAAACCTGGCGGATGGGAGAATATTGCTGATGCCAAAGCTGAGGGTCGCAAACTCATTGTGACTCAAGAAGGCGAAGGAATGATGATCAATGGGCGCAAAGGAAAGACTAATAATATTGCCACAAAGAAGCAGTACAAAGACATTGAATTTCACTTGGAGTTCATGCTCGCTGAAAAATCTAATGCGGGTGTTTATTTCATGGGACGTTACGAAATACAGATCCTCGATTCCTATGGAAAAGATAAATGGGGTTTTGACGTTTTGGGTGGTCTCTATCAACGCTGGCCTCCACAACGTGGTGCCGGTGTTCCAGCAAAAGTAAATGCCGCAAAAAAACCGGGTGAATGGCAAACCATGGACGTTATTTTCCGAGCACCCCGTTTTGATGAAACAGGCAGGAGAATCTCTCAGGCTTTCTTCAAAGAAGTCAAAATTAATGGCCAGTTAGTTCAAGAGAAGCTCTATGCTGTTGGGCCGACTCGCTCTTCTAAATACAACGACGAAGCTCCCACGGGGCCCATCATGATTCAAGGTGATCACGGTCCTATTGTCATCCGCAAAATGACTATTAAAGAAATTGACCTCAGCCATATCAAAACTAAGAAATTATCTCCAGATGAACAACAACCCTTAGCACAAAATGGTGAACCTATGATAGATATGGTCGCCATGGGTAAAGATGTCTTCTTAAACAAGGGCTGCATCGAGTGCCATAACACTACGACAAATGACCAAATCGTTAAAACTGGCCCTCAGATTTATGGTGTTTTTCAAAAGAAGCCCATAAGTATAAAAGTCATGGAAAGCGCCGAAAAACACTTTGTCGATCTGCCTGCCGATAAAGCCTACCTCTACCAATCTCTACGTGAACCTACCGCACACCTCTCTCTTAATAAAAAAGATAGTAACAAACCATTCCTACCTATCATGCCGGCCTTCACGCCTGAAACGCTAAAAGATAGTGAAATCGAAGCCTTATATCACTACCTTATCACTCTCAATGAAGAAAAAAATGCTGGCCCTAAAGTTAGCTGGCTTAATAAACCCAAGGATGAATACAATATCTGGAAAGATCGTGGTTCAGTCATTGTGCAAGATCGCCCTCGTATGCAAAGGGCAGACATTCCTGGGACATCGGCAAGATCCTATTTTGTTGGTTTGCCTGGAAACCTCAACTTCAGCTTTGATCCGCGCACAATGGGGATATCTATGATTTGGAATGGTCCTTTTGTGAGCATTAATGGCATGATGAACGGTCGCGGCAAGAGCAATTCAATCGGTGATAAAGCCGTCTTGTGGACGCAAGGAACGAGTGACTTCTTTACGCCCTATCTGAAAAATGGTAAATTGCTTGATCGTTCCTTTACTGAATCCGCAAAAGTCGATTCCCATTACGTCTCAAAGAACCTAAAGTTTGAGGGTGATTATTTAGAAGAGGTCCGCAAAATGGATAGCAAATTGCTATCTGTGGAAACACCAAAAGGCAAGCTCCCAAAATTCAACTATGAGGTAGAAGGCAATCAACTCGAGCTCACCTTTGAGGTCTTAAAAAACAACTCAATCAAAGCTACTTTTAATGCCAAACTCAAACGTGATCTAAGCCTTAGCATCCCCACTAGTAACTTCACCAATTTCACGGCTAGCGTGGGTTCTATTTTGGCTAATAAATGGACGATCCCTGCAGGCTCCCATGATAATATTAATTTCACTGCTAAGCGCAAGGTTAAGCTCAAAAAAATTCATACTGCAGGAGTGCATTCTGCCCCGGGAGAAAATCTCCAAGGACAAAAAGTTCAGTGGTCCAAAGTCAATGATGCTGAGCAGAAAAAAGCCGGCATGGACCAAGCCTACACACTGCATAATGCTGAAGTTCCTAAAGATATTCACGGTCGCAAACAACTCTTTGAGCCTCTGGGGATTGAGTTTCTTAATAAGGATATTGCTTTTGTAACAACCCGAACTGCTGGTGTATGGAAAGTTGTTAATGACAAGTGGTTTCTTTTCTCGGAAGGTCACTACGATTCACTCAACTTGATCATCGAATCAGAAAACTCTATAGTCATTGGCGAAAAGCCAGGGCTCACGCGCCTCATTGATAGTGATGGGGATAACTGGGCCGACAAGCGCGAAAATATTTCTGATCAATTCCGTTTCAGTGGTAATTACCACGAATACCTACACGGCCCCATTCCCTACAAAGGTGGCTACATCTACAACTTAAACCTTACACACAACTTACCCTCTAATTACAAAGCCGGTGGTAACTTTATGGGTACTGGTGGAGGCCTAAAGGGTTGGATGTGTTACGTCAACAAAGATGGTGATTTTTCTACTTTTGCCAATGGCTTCAGAAGTCCAGCAGGTTTATCGCTCTCACCTGATAAAGAAATCATTTATACCGAAAACCAAGGAGAATACGTCGGTACTTCAAAAGTTTTCAAAGTCGAAAAAGGGAAGTTCTACGGAAATCCTACTGGCCTCGTCGATCTCCCAGGGCTTACTTTCAAAAGTCCAGAGATTCAATGGGATGCGATTAAAGACAATCGTGAACTCGCCATGATCTTACTCCCTCATAATAAGGTCATGAATGCCCCTGGTAATCCAACTTGGGACCTCACAAAAGGCGCTTTTGGTCCATTTAAAGACCAAATGTTCCTTGGTGATCAAACTCAATCCTGCATCTATCGTATTGCCACTGAAACCATCAACGGCATTGAACAAGGCGTTGTCCTTCCCTTTGCAAATAGGTTGGCATCAGGAGTGATGCGTTTGACTTTCAACCCCAAAGACAAGAGCCTATGGGTTGGTCAAACTGGCCGAGGTTGGAGAGCAAGAGGTGGTGCAGAAAGTAGCCTACAGAAGATCACCTTTAATGGTCAACAACCCAATGCGATCTACACTGTAAAGGTAAATGCCAAGGGCTTCGATATTCATTTCACCAAAGCTCAAGACAGTCAAAATTTTGGTCCTATAAAAGTGAGTTCTTGGTATTACGAAGATTCCCGCCACTATGGATCCCCAGAGAAAGGTGGTCGTGCAGAAAAGATTTCATCAATTAAGTGGAGTGTTGACAAAAAGACTTGCGCGGTAGAATTTAAAAGCTTCAGGATTGACGATAAAAAAGTTGCGGGCCATACCTCTAGAGTCTATTACTTCGATTTAACGCAGACTAGCTTTGGCAAAGTTGTTGGTGCTTTTCTATCGAAAGCCTATTACACCCTCAATTCTATACCCAAATAGAGGCGGAGTGGGTAAGTTCTAAAAACAGTTATTTAGTTAGGGCTTGCTGAATAATTGCGTTTTTAAGGAAGAATGATTTGTGACAAGGCGAAGTTGTATAAAAAACTACGAGCCGTAGGCGTAATTATTCTTTCAAAAAACGATTTATAGGGATAGGTCATGCACTATAATTCCATAAAGCTTATTTATTCTCTTGCATAAAAACTCAAAATTAATTTCTTGACGCTTTGATAATTAGATAAAAACATCACGTTCCGTAAGCCCTAGTCATTCGGCAATAATATAGAAAAAGTGCTAGTAGTTAATGCTGAAAGTATACTTTAATCAAGCTCGATAGCGTAAGCTTTGCGAGGGACACTTTTTGTGAATAAAAAGGTTTCCCCCCTCAAACTTCCCCTTCAAAAAAACTTTAAACATTTTATGTTGAGTCCCACGTTTATAGAAACTTAATAGCATTGGGGATAGGTAGCTCATCTTTTTTGATTTATGTTTTTTAGATCCATATTTTTGTTCTGGGGAATGACTGAGAATCATTATTTCTGAAAAGAAAAGTTCCTTTTTGTTACGTCATAGCTATTAACTCCTCTTGTTTAGCTGTGGAGATATTAAATGTATGAGGCTTTGGCAAAAGACTCAGATATTCATCAAGTCATCTATGATAGTTGGTTTACGTGTAAGGAATAGTTGATTTAGTAAGGACAAAATACGGATCTCCTCTCTTTTGTTCATATAATGCTACTTATTGAGAGGATCGTTAAGGTTATGGTTTTTAAAATAGTATATATTTCTAATAATATCCTGTTGCAGAATTAGTTATAAATCTATTTGAGGCGTTGGCAATGAGAGTTATTTTAGAGAGTCGAGGAAGTTTATCAAAGCAAAAATTCACCTTAATAGAGGTTTTGGTTGTTATAGCCATAATCGGCATTTTGGCATCTCTCTTGTTGCCAAGTTTGAGTCATGCCAGAGAAAAAGCGAGAAGAGCCAGTTGTTTATCGGATAACCGCCAATTAGCTATGATGGCCTTTTTCTATGCAGATGATAATAATGGAGTTCTACCCTTGGACGGCAGGAGTGAGGCATCGAATGGATTAAAGCCTCATTTATGGCGCTCTGATATGTTTATGCCCTACATGAGTGGAGTGCCTTCTGTAGATGATCTTGATAATGGAGTCGTCAAATTTGAGGATGTTGGAGCATTTGAAATTTTTAATTGCTCGAGTGCAGATTTTCCATGGCCTGAAACGGATTGGCATACCAATCCCGATCATGGTTCATCAAAGGGTGATATAAGAGCCGTTAAGTTTTACCTCGGTAATGGACAGCAAGTAGAAGCTGGATATTTGCAAAACTGGGAAGATCTCCCCAAGACAATAAGTGATGATCGGCCTACAGAAAAGCTTGTAGTGTCTAGTCAAATTATGTACCAAGCGGCACAGCATAATGGTGCAGATGTTGAGTTTGGACCGACTAGTCACAAAAAAAATGGATGGCCTGAGGGTGCTAATCAGGTCTATTTAGATGGCAGTGGTCGTTGGAAAAGCTTTAAATCCTATCCCTTTATTCCCGATAATAACCATAGTGGCAGTCACGTCAACCCTGTATCTAACTGGGGCCAATGGTGGTGGTAGGATTTATTTCTTAATTTATAATGCACTTAGATAGGAGCACATTAGGTCTTTGAATTGTGCTTACAATGAGAGCTGATAAACGGAGTGATTACATATCCAGTTCAGTATTGAGCCTGAGCACTTCTTTTTTGAGTGCATTCGTACCGCGCTGCCTGTAGACTCTTATGGAAGCTTCCTTCGTACCAAGCTTTTCTGCGGTAGTTTTTGTTGGGGTATTGTTGAAAGAATCCTGTAGTACTATCATGATTCTTTCTGAGATCGATGATCTTAAATTATCGAGGGCTTTCTCTAAAATAAAAACCTTCCACTCTTTTTCGGCGATTTCTTCTATTTCGGAATCACTTATATTATCGACGGAGTGCAGGGCGCTCGAGTATTCAATATTTTGTTTTTCATTTCGACCGGCTTTGGATTTTAGATAAGTTCTAACGACATTTTTAGTAACAACACTCAACCAGGTGCGGAAGCGGCATTTATTTGGCCGGTATTCAAACTTGGGGAGATCCTTCCATAATTGAAGCAGGACATTTTGCAATAGGTCTTGGCAGAGAGATGGATTCAATTTAAAGTTTTTAATAATCACATAAATATAATTTTCGTAGGAATCTACAAAGTCTTCCCAAGTTGCGTCATCACGATCTTTTGTCTGAATACGCTGTATGAGGGTGAAGCGTGTTTTGTACTGATCTTTCATACTCTAATAGATATCATTTATTTTTTAAATACAAATTTGCCTAGGCTTTATAATTCAAAAGAGGCTTTTTTATTAAGTGATTATATGGAAAGCTTGAATTATTACTTGTTCATCTGTTACGCTATTAAACACTTTCCTCTTAATTTAGCAAATAACTTAATTAAATTAAAGGTAAAAAATGGTTTATAAAATTTTTCTCACGGTCTTTGTAAGTCTGACTCTCTTTGCGGACGTACATTTAAATTCGGGTTTAAGTAATTTTGACTTTGGCAATGATCAACTGAGTATAAGTATAGATTCAAATGGCAAACTTAGAAAAGTCCAGTCTCATGGTGAAAACTTAAATCAATACAATAAGCTAGGCCCTTTATTTAGTGTGACCTTGCTTGAACATGTCTATGGCCTCAAAGATGGAAAAAGACGGACAGTAGAACTGAAGCATGCTTCATACAATCAAGGAGAAATTACTCTATCTCCCGCAGCTGGAGAATTACCAAGTTTTACTTTTAAGACAATTGACAAGGGTGATTACTTCATTCTCAAGCTCATATCAATGAAAAATCTTGATAAGGAAAATGCCACAGTATTGACCATGAGAAAACTGGCACATACCACTTGGATGCCACTGGATAGCGTCACTAAAAAAAGCAGTCGTTTTAAGGATGATCCAAAGTTTTTTGGTGTGTTGCAGCGCTCTGATGACTTGCCGCTTGGCAGTATCGCTCTGTGGGCGTCAAAAGAAGGACTCGAAGAAGATGAAGTACTTTACAAAGTGTGGGCCAATGAAAATATGCCCCACCCAAAAGTTGAAGGCGAATGGACTGTGGAACGTGCCAAGCAGTGGATTGCTGATTATATAAAATTAGTTTGCAAAAAGCATACAAGTGAAATGATCATCGGTCCTCGTAAGCCGGAAGATTTGAAAGAAATTTCTCAGCTGGCAAATAAATTTGGTATTTCAAAACTTTATATGCATTTAAATTCCTGGGGAGGGCGTTATTGGGCAAGTGATCGTGATAATCTTGAGGTCAATCATGATATCTTTCCAGGTGGTCGCAAAGATATGGAGGCATTTGGTCAATTGCTCAAAAATAAAGATATGCAGCTCACTCTTAGAAGTATAAGTTATGCATTAGGTGGAAAGCACCCTGAGTACCTTGGCGAAATTCCCCATGCACAACTGGCGACTTGGTGGAAGGGCAAACTTGCTGCAGACATTAATTCACAGGCCACTGAAATCATAGTGGCTGAAACTAATGAGCAGAGAACAGAATTTGATTCTAACTATCGCTGGGACAATATTTTTGGTCGCAAATGTATTCAAATAGGCAATGAGCTCATCACTTTTAAATCATTTGTAGATAATGGTGACAAGACCTGGACTTTGAAAGGCTGCAAGCGTGGTTTTGGCAATTCCCTTGCTACTCATCATCAAGCTGATGTTCCCGCTCGTGGGCTCTACAGAATTTATGGCATTGCTTTTGCACCAGACCCTGACTCTAAGTTAATGAAAGAAATGGCAAAGAATTTTGGTGAATTTCATAACGATATAAATGCAGGTATTGTCAATTTTGATGCACTTGAGGTTCACGAAATGATGTACAATTACGGCGACACCAAATTCATGGGTGAAGTCTATAAGCATATTAAAACGCCCATGCATGGCAGTACCTCGGGACCAGGACTCACTTGGGGCTTTATTGAAGGAATGTTTAACTCAGTAAAAATGGCTGAAGATCCATGGAGAGCTACAAGACCAAAAGGCATTCCATACGCTGTGGATATGAAGCTAGGCTTACACCAAAGTCATTGGTCGGCGAGTAGTCCCTATGCCTATGTTTGGGCAATTCCAGCCAATGCAGCAGCGGGGCGTCAGCTCGCTGTATCAGCGCAAGCGGGTTTTCACGACGTGACAACAGAAATTATTAATCAACATGGCCTTATAGATCACTACGCCAAGGTTTTTAAGCAATGGAGTAAATACGGTTCCCAATTACCTGCGCACATTAGAGAGCGTATCTTTAATTCCTGGTATAAGAATCCTTGGGAAGCGCGTTATTCTTTGATCGATGAACTCTTTCGCTTCGAGGGTGAGGGTAGCTTTTTAAGTGTGGTTCCTTTTAGAATGATGAAGGGAGAGAACGATCGTGGATGGACTTATCATCAGGAGCATGGCACGATATATCCCTATCAGTACCTACGTCCCGGTCAAAGCATGAAGGTGGCGAATCCCTATGAAAATCAGAGCCCGGAGTTCATAATTCGCGTTATGCCTGACTTTAAAAGAAATGTTGATTTTGCTCGTAATCAGTCAAAAGGTGAGAGTGAACAAGATAAAAAATTTAATGATATGCTGGATAAATTTCAGGGAGCATCTGGTGTAGTGATTGAAGAGCAAAAAGTTAATAATGATAATAATACAAAAATTACTTATCGTATTATGCCAGACCCCATGGAGAAAAACCCCAAAAACAAAATACGAATTAAGGGGCCTGTGACTTTTGCTGAAGAGGCCAATGGCCTTCGCATTTCTTGCGCTAATGATTCGGATACACCGCTCAATCAAGTGAATAGTAAAAACGATTCCCTTTCCTGGTACCCTGTAAAGAGTGATATTACCAAAGCAGGGGGCTTAGGTCTGATTGTGCATGGAGATGGCAGTGGATCTATTTTAGTGATTCGAACCAAAGGACAAGGCTCCAGAGACTATATTGTCCATTTAGATTTTAAAGGTAAACGCTATATCGAGATTCCTTCGCCACAGGCTTCATGGGTAGATGCCCGCTGGTTTTTTACAAATGCTTATAAACGCTGGCGCGGAAACAGCATTACCAGCATTGCAATTGGTTTTAATAAGGTAGAAGCAAAATCTAAGACATCTGTACTTATTGAAGATATGCGTTTTTTACCTGAGAAAGAGTCAGTTTTAAAAGATGCTGTCATTCAGGTTGGTGAAGGAAAAATGACTATTCTTGGTGAAGTTGAATCAGGACATTACCTCTGGTATCAGGGAGGTGATTCCGTAAGTGTTTACGATCTGAACTGGAACAAACTAAAAGAGCTTCCCATCAAAAACAATTCATACCAGGCAAGCAATGGTGATAATGAAATTAAGATCATCAATAATAATGAAGGCAATAACCCCTGGCTAGAAGTTCAGTTCTTCGTTAAAGATAAGGCGATGCTTATCAATGAGAAACTCACTCAAGTCAAATAATTTTTTCAACAATATTTTAGTACATATAGGAATAAAAATGAAGTATATTTTAATCAGTTTAATAGTTCTATTGACCGGCTGTGTCTCAAATCAAAATAATGAATGGCAGAGCCTCTTAAATGGCCAGGATTTACAAGGCTGGAGAAATTATAACAGTCAGGAAATTAATGAAAAATGGATCGTGGAAGATGGTGCTATACACTTAACAGAAAAGGGAGGTAAGCACATTGTCTATAATCAGCCCTTTAAAGACTTTGAACTAAAATTACAGTGGAAGATTTCTGAGCGTGGCAATAGTGGGATTTTCCTAAGATCCAGTGAAGGAGATAAATACCCTTGGATGTCGGGGGTAGAAATGCAAATTCTCGATGATGAGAAACATCCCAATGCAAAAAATCCATTGACTAAAGCAGGGTCCTGCTATGATTTAATTGCAGCTCCTGAGGGAGCCGTTAATAAGGCAATGGAATGGAATGATGCGCATATCATTGTAAAGGGCAGTCATTACCAGTTTTTTCTAAATGGAGTCAAGACTGCCGATTTTGATGTGGAGAGTGCGGAATGGAAGGCCTTGATTGCGGGGTCAAAGTTCAAAAAGTATCCCGGTTTTTCAGAAAATAAGCAAGGATTTATTTGTTTGCAGGATCACGGCGATCAGGTTTGGTTCCGCAATATAAAAATTCGCGAATTATAATTCCTATAATTTTTATAGTTTAATTGTTACGCTGATTAAACATGCGCCTCTTATATTTTTAGTATTAGAATAATAAACTTTATTAACTAGGTAAAGATGAAACAGAAATTCACATTGATTGAACTATTGGTTGTAGTGGCCATTATCGGAATTTTGGGTTCGTTATTACTGCCCAGCCTTTCCAAGGCACGCATGACTTCGAGAATTGCTGTCTGCAAAAGTAATTTGAAGCAAGTTTACACGGCTCAAGTACTCTTTGCCGATGACAATGACGGTATGGTTTTTACAAATAACAAGGGTCCTGAATGGATGACTTTAACGAAGTTTAATAAAAATTTTGATTCTGATGGTTTCCCTAAAAATAAATACGCTGGACAGTTTATTCATTCAGATGGATCGCCTTTTTTAGTACCCTATTTAGGACCAAGTGATTCCGCGGTTTATGCTTGCCCGGCTACTGAAATAGATAAAACTTCAGATTACTATCCCACTAATAAATGGGGTTTTAAAGATAGGTCCTACGAGGGGTTTATGGATAGGAATAGTGGATACCCAGTTAAATGGGATCAAGTCTATGCTTTAGGTTTTGATAGTGCTAGTATACACACAAGGCTATGGGCTGAAAAAACGCGAAAGCCCTTTGTTATTGATGCATTTTCTCAATCAGGAGGGCTTGCAGGAGATTCCAAATTCCATAATAACACCGGAAATTATAATCTCTTGGTCACTGATGGCAGTGTCGTTAAATACTATCTACCTTATAGCTTGGCGGATACAGCTGCTAAAAAAATGTATATGGAAGCGGCTATGGGCTATTGATTTAGCTCATCATATATACTAATAAATTAATCACAAACATTATCATAAAACTTAAAAGGAAATCATGAAGTATTTCCTACTTTTGATCATGGCTATCAGTAGCCAAGTCTATGCTCAAGAAGGAGCTTTTTGCTGTAATTTAGATTTACCGGCAAGATTCTAGTATTTCAGTTTAGTAAGGATTTTATCGCTTACGACACTCATAAGGGGAGCTTTTGGAAGTATTGGCAGGCATCTGATAAAAAGCCTGGTGTTGAATTTGTAGGTGTTTACGACCTGAACTGGAATAAACTAAAAGAGCTTCCCATCAGAAATAATTCATGCCAGGCAAGCGATGGTGATAATGAAATTAAAATTATCAACATTAATGAAGGGAATAACCCTTGACTGGAAGTTCAGTTCTTCGTTAAAGATAAGGCGATGCTTATCAATGATAAACTCAGCCAAGTTAAATAATTTCACAGATGTCCGTGTAAAAACACCTAACTTTTAATCAAAAATTTTCTAGTCATTTGTTACGCTGATTAAACATGTGCCTCTTATATTTTTAGTATTAGAATAATAAACTTTATTAACGAGGTAAAGATGAAACAGAAATTCACATTGATTGAACTATTGGTTGTAGTGGCCATTATCGGAATTTTGGGTTCGTTATTACTGCCCAGCCTTTCCAAGGCACGCATGACTTCGAGAATTGCTGTCTGCAAAAGTAATTTGAAGCAAGTTTACACGGCTCAAGTACTCTTTGCCGATGACAATGACAATATGGTTTTTACAAATGATCAGGGCCCTGATTGGATGACCTTAAGCGTATACAATGTAAATACTAGTCCAAATGAATGGTCCAATGTGAATATCCACTCTGATGGCGCGCCCTTTTTAGAACCCTACTTAGGGCCAAGAGAGTCAGCTGTTTATGCCTGTCCGGCCACTGAAATAGATCAAAGTTCGGATTACTATCTTGCTAATAAATGGAATTTTAAAGACAGATCCTACCAGGGTTTTATGTCCCGCAATATTGGATACCCAGTAACATTGGATCAAGTCTATGCTTTAGGTTTTCATGCCGACCCCAATAATCACACATTATGGTCGGAAAAAACACGCAAACCCTTTGTTTATGATGCATTTACTCAATCAGGAGGACTTGCAGGGGATTCCAAATTCCATGATAACACCGGTAATTATAATCTCTTAGTCACTGATGGCAGTGTCATTAAATACTTTTTACCTTATGGATTGACGGATAGAGCTGCTAAAAAAATGTATATGGAAGCGGCTATGGGCTATTGATTTATCTCATCATATTTACTAATAAATTAATCACAAACATTATAATAAAACTTAAAAGGAAATTATGAAGTATTTACTACTTTTGATCATGGCTATCAGTAGCCAAGTCTATGCTCAAGAAGGAGCTTTTCGCTGTAATTTAGATTTACGGGCAAGAATTCTAGTTTTTCAGTTTAGCAAGGATTTTATCGCCTACGACACTCATAAGGGGAGCTTTTGGAAGTATTGGCAGGCATCTGATAAAAAGCCTGGTGTTGAATTTGTAGGTGCCGTGTATAATTCGGGGGGACATGGTCCTCAACCCATTTCACATGGTGAAATAATTGTGGAAAGTAAGACTCAGGATGTGTGGTCTCTAGGCGCGAAAGAAGCTCAATATGTCTCTTATTCACCAGTGAGAAAAACCCTGACATGTAAAATACTTAGGTCAGATGCTTCAAGTATTAAAATTATCGAAAGTCCCGAGTTCAAGCAAGGGAGATTTCACCGTAATTTTCTTATCTCAGGTCTCCAAAAGGGAGAGAAAATCAACTTGAATAAATTTGAAGTGAGCCAAAATGGTTCCATTACTTTGGAGGTTAAATAATGTACAAAACTATCTTATTAAGCCTCTTTAGTCTAATACCAGGTATTATGGCAGATCCCGTTAATGCCACTAGCCATGTATTTGATCGCTCTCCTGGCTTTGGTGAAAAATTACTCAGTATTAATCCAAGCATTGATTACCAAGATGTTAGCCCAAATATTTCGAAATTTCGCGTCAGTGGATTTGATTTCTTTTCCGATGGTCGTTTAGCCATTTCTCTATGGGATGCCAAGGGAAGGGTTTATATTCTAGAGAATCCTCTCGCACCACAAGAAGAGCACAAATACATTAAGTATGCAGAGGGCTTACATGAAGCTCTAGGGATAAAAGTAGTCGATGATCAAGTTTATGTTCTACAAAAAAGTGAATTGACGCGCTTGGATGATACCGACAAAGATGGTGTGGCAGATGAGTATGTCTGTATATCAAATAAATGGGACGTTACTACAAACTTTCATGAATTTTCTTTTGGACCACTTTATAAAGACGGTAAATTTTATATTGCTCTAGCTGTGGCAGTCAACCCTGGTGGGGTTACGACTAATCCGCAGACAAATGATCGTGGGACAATTATCGAGGTTGATCCAAAAAGTGGAGATTACCGAGTTGTTCTTGCTGGTTTGCGCACCCCAAATGGCTTAATGAGCAACGCTGCAGGAGATATGTTTGTAGCAGATAATCAGGGTGATTATTTACCCGCAAATAAAATAATGCATATTAAAGAAGGTGCTTTTTATAATCATACTTACTCGCCGAAACACGCCTTTGCGGATAAAGAAGTCACACAACCCGCCGCCTGGTTGCAGCAAAATGAAATAGCTAACTCACCAACTCAAGGTTCTTTTGTTCCCCATGGGATTTATAAGGATCAGCTACTCATAGGTGACATTCACCATGGTGGTCTAAAAAGAATTTTCTTTGAAAAAATTGATGGTGAATATCAATCAGCAGCCTTTCGTTTTACTCAGAACTTGAGATCGTCAATTAATAGAACGATTTTTGATAAAGATAATAACTTATATTTAGGCGGTTGTGGTATGGGGGGGAATTGGGCTACAGATGGTCTAAAGCATGATGGTATAATGCGTGTAAAACTCTATCAAAAACCGATTTTCGAGATGCTTGCGATTCGCGCAAAGAGCAATGGAATCGAAATCGAATTCACTGAACCAATAGCAGAAAATATTGCCTGGACTAAAAGCCTCTATCGTATTAATCAGTGGACTTATAAACCGACTCGTAATTACGGAGGCCCCAAAATTGATGCACAGCAATTACAGGTGCTTTCGGTAACACCAAGTCAAGATCTCAAGAAGGTCTTTGTTGAAATCGCTGGAATGAAAGAAAAGCATGTCATTAACTTGCGTTTAGCGAACAATTTTACATCGAAATCTGGAGCCAAAATCTTTACTGGTGATGCTTACTACACACTCAATAAAATACCTCAAAATAAAGTGATGATTGCCAAATCGGTACCATCTCATGTCCAGCTCATCTCAAATGTTGTCACGTCTAATAACGAGCACCCTGGTGCAGAAGTCTATCGTGCACTCTGCATGTCTTGTCATAGTCTCGATGGGTCTAAATTGGTGGGGCCGACTTTTAAAGGCTTGGCTAAAAGCATGAGAACGGTCATTAAAAATGGCCAGGAACAAAAAGTCCACGCGGATCGCGCTTACCTTCGTCGCTCAATTACTAAGCCAGCAGAAGAAGTAGCTAAAGGCTACCAGCCGATCATGCCGACTTTGGCACCGAATATGAGCAAAAAACAACTAAGTGATGTCATTGATTACATGGAGTCATTGGCAAAATAATAATCACAACAAAAACTTTATTTTACAATCTTAAATATTTGGAACCTAATATGAAAAAACTTCTTAAAATACAATTTTTAATTGCACTGAGCTTTCTATCCTTATCATCATTTGGCAAGAATGAAGCCATTAATTTATTAAGTACTGACGAGCTTGAAATGAATAGTAAATGGATATTAAAAGACGGCTTACTTTATCCATCGGAAAAACCAGGCTACATCATCTGGACTAAAAAGAGTTTCTCAGATTTCGAGCTCACTGTCGAGTTCAAAACTTCTGAAGAATGCAATAGTGGGATCTTTTTTAGAACAAATATAAACAACCCAGTACAGGAAGGTTTTGAAATACAGGTGGCATCACCAGGACTCTACAGTGGTAAGCATGTTGTGGGCTCTTTGTACGATGCTAAAGAACCTTCCGAAATCGCGGTTAAGCCCGATGGCGAATGGAATACTATGGTTTTAACCTGTAAAGGGCCAAAAATTAAGGTAGTACTCAATGGAGTCCAGGTTCAGAATCTAAATATCAATGACTGGGACACAGCAAAGAAAAACCCAGATGGTACGAAAAATAAATTTAAAACCGCTCTCAAGGATTTACCTCATAATGGTCGTATTGGCGTTCAATACCACGGCCAGCCCGTTTGGTACAGAAAACTCTCTTTGAAAGAGCTTAATTAAGGAATAGGCCAATACGACAGGCTTAGTAGCGGACTTTTTTTGTTAAAGGACTTTGTTCTTTAGTGTTGGATATAAGAGCAGGGTGCATAACTCTGTTTAGCGGATAAACAAAAAGCCTCAGTAACTCGTGTAAGTTACTGAAGCTTAGCTTAGTACCGAAGGTGGGACTTGAACCCACACGCCCGAGGGCGGGGGATTTTGAATCCCCTGCGTCTGCCAATTCCGCCACTTCGGCAAGTGAACTGAGCTAGGACAATACATATTTTCATGGGGCTTTCAAGTTGGGTTTTGATACAAAAGTCTATAATTTTTTACTTAAAAGAGCTTGTTGTAGCAGATGATCTTAGTAAGTGATTCAGTGAATGATATTTAAGTTAATGCAGTTGGGTGACGCGTTCCTACATAATCAGCTAATTCAAATTCGTCGACTTGAATAGCAGCTTCACATTTCTCTATGGTTTCTTCAAGGAAATGAGCTTCCTCAGTGGAAATAGAGCTATTGGCAAGGCCTTCTTTAATCATTGATGTTGGATGTTTAGATTTGATTCCCGATTTTTTTATCTTTGCAAAGAGAGAATCGGATTTACATAAATCGATAAAGGCTTCTTCGAGCTTTCCGAGACCAGGTCGCTCTAGGCTAGGAATGTACATGCCATATGAAAAACGATCGCGCTGTTCTCCGGGAGTCATCATTGCCAAAGCAATTTTTTGTCCGGTTCTATCATCTGGGCCTGATCCAAAGCTATTAAGGCGAAAGAAGGGACGATGAATGTATTTGAGGATGGGACTAAGCAGGGGGATTTCGATGTTTTGTAATATTCCATCAAAAGCAGTAGTCATATTCTCCATACAACGATCGAGGGCCCAAGTGGCATGTGCTAAATCTTCTTTTTTACAGCCCTCGTGTTCATAACGTTTGATGACGGTACAAGCGAAGTACATCCAGGAGAGCATATCACCAAAACGACCGGTTATACGTTCGGCGCGTTTGAGGTTACCTCCATAAGAACCCATGGCCATATCTGCGAAGACCGCAAAGAGCGAAGATGCCCAGTTAATTCGACGTAAGTATTTACTGAAGGGACCAGAGGGGACGGGGCTAAGCCAGCCACGTGTAAGGGTGAGTAGTTTTGCTCGAGTGACATTAGAAACGACAAATGAAATATGCGACCAAAGTGCTTTGTCGAAGGCTTGCGCATCACCATTTTCAATGGCATTGACTTCATCCATAGCTGTTGGATGACAACGAATGAGTCCTTGACCAAAGATAATCATCGTACGAGTTAAAATATTGGCTCCTTCTACTGTAATCGCAATAGGTGTGGATGTATAAGCATTAGCAAAAATATTTTTTGGTCCTCGAGAAATCCCCGAACCACCACTAATATCCATGGAGTGATTAATAGATTTACGCACTGTTTCAGTGAAATGATATTTGGCTAAAGCAGAAACGACTGAAGGCTTCTCTCCGCTATCGACGCCACCGCAGGTATAAATACGGGCTGCTTCAAGCATATAGTTGTAGCCACCAACTTCGCACATGGCTTCTTGTATGCCTTCGAACTGACCAATTGACATGCCAAATTGTTTACGAACTTTTGCATAAGCGCCAACTGCACGGTTACACATTTTACTGGTGCCAGTAGATGTTGCTGGTAGGGTAACAGCACGGCCGGCTGAAAGACAGTTCATGAGCATGCGCCAACCAATGCCCACACCACTAAGCCCGCCAATGACATGCTTTTCTAAAGGTAGTTCAACATTTTCGCCATTGATAGGACAATTGAAAAATGAGGAGCCTAGGGGATCATGACGACGACCCAAGCGAATGCCGGGAGCATCACTGGGGATAAGAGCACAGGTGATGCCCAGTTCTTTTTCTTTGCCAAGTAGATTTTGCGGGTCACGCAACTTGAAAGCTAGGCCAATGACAGTGGAGACTGCAGCTAGGGTGATATAGCGCTTTTTGAAATTGAACCTAAGATAGAGTTCACCATCTTCTTTTTTGAACACTTCAGCATGAGAAGAAATGGATCCCGCATCTGAGCCCGCCATGGGTTCAGTGAGGCCAAAGCAGGGGATCTCGCGCCCGTCAGCGAGTCGAGGTAAGTAGTAATCCTTTTGTTCTTGAGTACCAAAATGTGAAAGTAATTCACCAGGTCCTAAAGAGTTGGGAACCATAACGGTGATACTCAAGGGACCGCAATGAGAAGCTAATTTAGAGCAGACTGAACTAACGGCGAGGCCCGAGAAGGCGAGTCCACCATATTCTTTAGGAATAATCATCGAAAGGAAACCCGATTTCTTAATGAAATCCCAAGTTTCTGGAGTGAGATCGCCACGGCAAGCTACATCATAGTCGCTAACCATTTTACAGAGTTCTTCAACGGGGCCATCCATGAAGGCTTGTTCTTCTGCAGTTAATGAGGGGTATGATTGAGCAAGGATACGCTTGAAGTCAGGCTTGCCAGAGAAGAACTCTTTTTCTACCCAAACAGTGCCAGCATCAATGGCTTCTCGTTCGGTTTGGGAAATAGCGGGAAGTAAACCGATTTTGCCCAAAAAGCTCATTATGGGTTTGGAGATTAAAGCACAGCGAATAGCTGGAATGATAAAAATTGCGAAGATCGCAAGTACGATTATTAATGGGCTAATAGAAAGGGAATAACCTGCTACAAAAATAGCCGTAGCTATTGCCCACATAAAGCCCGGGAGATTCTTATATGCCAAGACTAAAAGAACAATCACAAAAATGGGGATTGATATATAGAGCGGGGTATTGGCTAAGTAATTCATTGTATTCTCCCTAGTTAATTTATTGAATAAGTATTGTTTGTAGGCCTTGTTTCATCGTTTTAAATTCTCAAAGATACCTGCGGCTCCCATACCGCCTCCGACACACATGGTGACCATGCCATAGCGAAGTGAGCGGCGTTCCATTTCGTGAAGTAAGGTGGCAGTAAGTTTTGCACCTGTACAGCCGAGGGGATGACCCAAAGCTATAGCGCCACCATTGACATTGATGATATCAGGATTTAAACCAAGTTCATTAATAACTGCAATGGATTGTGACGCAAAGGCTTCATTGAGCTCAATGAGTTCAATGTCCTTCAAGTCCAAGCCCGTTTGTTTGAGGACTTTTGGTATGGCCGCTACGGGACCCATTCCCATAAGACGAGCAGCTACAGGAGCAACAGCAAAACCCACAAGTCGAGCTTGAGGAGTCAATTCTCTTTCTTGCAATGTGTCTTCGTTTAACAAGATTGAAAAAGCGGCACCATCTGACATTTGAGAAGAACTCGCAGCAGTGACGGATCCACCAGCCCTAAAAACGGCGGGAAGTTTTGCTAAGCTTTCAAGGCTCGAGCCTGCTCGTGGTCCTTCATCTACTGCAAAGCGAAATTTACGATTAAGTAACTTGCCATTTTGGAACTGATTCACTTCTAGATCAAGGGGGATAATTTCATTTTTAAAGTAGCCTTTCTCTATAGCATTTAGTGCTTTTTCGTGGGAACGCAAAGAGAATTTATCCATGCTAGTTCGCGATACTTTGTATTGGCTGGCCACAGCCTCTGCAGTGTTTCCCATGTTGAGGTAAGCATCGGGGAAAATATCATTGAGCTTGGGGTTCGCGACAAAATTATTGCCACCTAAAGTTAGCAGACTCATGGATTCACAACCACCGGCAGCTAAGATGTCGGCATGACCGCAACTAATGGCTTGATGCGCCATGGCAATGGATTGTAAGCCTGAAGCACAAAAGCGGTTAATGGTAACACCAGTGATTTTGTTTCCAAGCCCCGCAGCTTGCCCAACTTGCATCGCCATATTCATACCTTGTTCGGCTTCAGGGGTGGCTGAGCCAAGGATGACATCCTCGATATCTTCTAGTTCAAGGTTATTGACTTTTTCGACGGCGCCTTTGAATACTGCAGTTGCGTAATCAACAGGGGGGATGTGGGCAAGACTTCCACGGTTAGCTTTTCCCACGGGGGTTCTAACTGAGCTGGCTATGTAAACATTATTCATTAGAGGCTCCTTAGTTTCGCAGTGGGCGGTTAAATTTTAAAATACTTTCGATACGAGCAAGGGTTTTTGGCTCCCCTAAGAGGGAGAGGAAAACTTCTCGTTCTAAATCAAGGATATACTGTTCGTCGACCATGGAGGCTCGCGTCAGGTCACCACCACAAATGACATGAGCCAGTTTACAGGCGAGGAAATAATCGTATTCGCTTATAAACTTACTTTGTAGCATGTTGTATGCCCCCGCTTTGAAAGTGCTAGAAGCATTGGTACCAAGTGCTAGGAAGCGATTGGCTTGTGGTGCTCGGTAGGGAAGTTCACTCAATTGTAATAAGACCTGAGCAGCTACATGTAGTCGCCTTTCGGAATTAGTGACGAGGGTGGCATTGGGATTCAAGTAATGCTTGCTTTGAGCATCGAGCGCGGAGGCACTAACTTTTGCCATCGCAATTGTCAACCAATTTTGTCGCAAGAAGGGTTCGACTAGAAAAGCTTTTTGTTCGCCAGCCATTTGGGCTGCTAGCTTAGCCATACGCATAGTACCACCCCCTGCAGGGATGAGTCCCACACCGAGTTCTACCAAGCCCATATAAGATTCTTGAGCAAGAACCGCATGTGGAGCGGCCATAATGATTTCGCAAGCACCACCCAGGGCACGTCCTTGGACCACGGGGATAACGGGCTTTGATGAATAATGAACCACTTGACTCATCTGCTGGAATTTGTTGACTACATCATTGATGGGGGCAAAGTCGCGATTTTGAACATGCCCTGCCATTTCGGCTAAATTAGCTCCTGCAGAGAACATGCTAGAATCATTAGCAATAAGTATGCCTTTAAAGTCGTTGTTATCTTCTACTAGTTTAACCGCGTCGATAATTCCATCGAGAACTCGAGAACTTATGGTGTTAGCTTTGCCAGTGAATTCAAAAAGACATATGCCTTGTTTCCACTTGAGTAAACGCGCATCTTTATAGTCCTTGATGAGGCGCATGCGCTTTTCTTTTATGGTGAATTGATCAACAAAGGGTGATTTTGAACTTGTGAAACCCACATCGGGGTTGATGCGATTGATCCATTCGGGGATGGGATAAGATAAACTTTTTAAATCGTCTAATATTTTCTTGAAGCCAATGGCTTGCCAGATTTCAAAAGGTCCCATTTCCCAAGCCCAACCCCATTTCATGGCCTTATCAATATCTTGATGGTTGTGGCAGATTTCTGGAATGCGTCGAGCGGAGTAAGAAAGTAATGCCAAGATGAATTTGCGATAGAATTCGCCGACTCGACCTGAGTCATCGTAAAGAGCTACTAATCGTTTTGCTAAGTTGGGGATCTTTTTGTAAAGCTTAATATTATCTAAGTTAAATTCTTTAGGGCTCTGATAGGAGTAATCTTCAAAATTTATAGAGCGTATTTCTCCACCGATTTTTGAGTAAAAGCCCTTTTTAGTTTTAGCTCCTAATTGTCCTTGTTTTACCATTTTTTTGATCTCGGTAGGCATCATGAATTCATTTCTGCATTCATCATTTTTAATGGCACTATGAAGATTGCTGGTAACATATAGTATGGTGTCTACACCAATGAGGTCTAGGGTTCTAAAAGTCGCAGATTTAGGTCTACCCATCAATGGGCCAGTGAGAAGATCTATTTCTTCAATAGTGAAACCATCTTCAAATAGGGGAATCATAGATTTTTGCATGGCATAGCAACCAATGCGGTTTCCTATAAAGTTGGGCGTGTCTTTAGCGATGACAATGCCTTTGCCTAAATGTAAGCGTGCGAACTCCGCAAATTCTTCAAGAAGTCCCTTTTGAGTTTTTGGTCCAGGAATTAATTCGAGGAGTTTTTGATAACGCGGTGGATTGAAGAAGTGTACGCCAAGAAAACGATTGAGTGATTTATTGGAGAATTCACGAGCAATATCCTTTAAGGGTAAACCGCTAGTGTTGGTAGCTAAGATGGCTTCGGGTTTAGCGTATTTGCATATTTGCGCCCATAAGTTTTGCTTGATGCTTAAGTCTTCAATTACGGCTTCAATAATCAAATCGGCTTCATTGAGATGTTGTAGATGATCGTCAAAATTGCCAGGGAAAATATTCTCAATGATTTGGGGAGAGAAAAGTGGTGAAGGTGAGATCTTTAATAATTTTTTCACGGCATTTTCACTAATTGCAGAAGGTCTATTTCCTGCACTCGTTAAATCTAAGAGGGCGACAGAGAAACCACAGTTTGCGAAGTGCGCAGCAATTTGAGATCCCATAACACCCGCACCTAGTACGGCTATGTGTTTAATTTTACTCATAGAGTGATTCCTTATTTTTGATAGATTTCTTGAATGATGTGATCGTAATTTATTTTGACAGCTTTTCTTTTAACTTTTAGGGTCGCAGTAAGTAAACCATTGAGGGGGCTGAGCTCTTCATGAATGATCTTAAACTTTTTGATTTGAGACCATTTGGGGAGTTGTTCATTAGCTTGGTCAATTCGACACTGGAAATAGGCGTTGAGTTGAGGGCTTTTACATATGGCATGAACATCTAGCGTATCGAGCTTGAGTTTTTTAGCGAAGCGAGGTAGCAGGGTGATTTCAGGGAAAATAAGAGCTGAACAAAAGCGTTTGTCTTCACCAATGACTAAAGCATGAGCAATGAAGGGGTCTGCTTTAAGCGCTGTTTCCAAAGGGGTAGGGATGACAAATTTACCTGTCGACATCTTAAAGATATTTTTCTTGCGATCAGTAATAAATAGGTAGCCATCGTCATCGAGATAACCAATATCCCCAGTATGTAACCATCCTTCTTTGAGCACTTCGGAAGTGGCGTTTGGATCTTTATAATAAGTTTCCATTATCTGAGGTCCGCTGACAAGGATTTCTCCATCTCTGGCGATTTTGATTTTCGTTTGACTGAAAGCTTTTCCCGCGGTGCCAGGCTTGGGGGATATGTAGGGATTTACGGAAATAACAGGAGCTTCAGTCATACCGTAGCCTTCCAATATAGGAATGCCGACATTATTTAAAAAGCGACAGAGTTCTGTTCGTAAATGAGCGCCACCGCTACAGATAAAAGTGAGTTCTCCACCAAAAATATTTTGCCATGCTTGATATATGGGCGAGAAGGCTTGATGCATGACTTGGTGCTCAGGGTTATTTTTGTCATAAACGTGAGCAAACTCAAAAGCTTTGTTGTATATGTCCGTGTCAACTTGTGGGTTGTTTTCTGCACCATTGGCAATGTGTAAGTATATTTTCTCCAAAAGATGTGGGACTGTAGAGAAAGTCTGCGGTTTAACCATGGCAATATGCATCATGATTTGATCGGGGTTAGTAAAGTAAACGCTAGTTCCATGCCAGAGCCAGCGATAAATTGCTGACTTCGCAAAAATATGACTTAGGGGAAGGAAGCTTATTTCTTTATCGTGTTTTTTGATGCAATTAGAAAGATCTGAGACAATAATCGAGTTGAGTTGGATTAGATTTTTGTGTTCGAGTAAGACACCTTTTGGTTGGCCTGTCGTTCCCGATGTGTAGATAATTGTTAAGGGAGATTCTCCGGTGCA
Organism: Lentisphaera marina; assembly: GCF_028745505.1. Classification (GTDB taxonomy): domain Bacteria; phylum Verrucomicrobiota; class Lentisphaeria; order Lentisphaerales; family Lentisphaeraceae; genus Lentisphaera; species Lentisphaera marina. The sequence goes on from NZ_JAQZZL010000002.1 coordinate 945,596, forward strand.
TGTAGGAAGTTCTACCTTTTGTGAATTTTCTATTAAATTCGGGCCGTGAAGAACATCGCTTATTTCTTCGCCAGCATCTGTAGTTAGGTATTGTATATTAGAGTTTAAAGCATTTAGACGATGGTATTGTTCTCTGTTATTTACAACGCAAAGACAGGCGTCACTATGTTCTAAGACATAAGAAATTGAAGAATCGTTAAAAGTTAAATGAAGTGGAACAGATACAAAGCCAGCCAAAGATATAGCTATATCGTATAGGCAGAAGTTAGAATTGTTATTGAGGAATAAAGCAATTTTTGCTTGTGGTTCAAGGTTTAGACTTTGTAGCGAACACGCGATTTCATGAGCTGTATTGTAAAACTCTTGATAAGTTAAGGTATCCCATGATTTACCATTCCAGTCGGAAAGTAAAGTATCGTTAGGGGAGTTTTTAATGCCTAATTCCAAGAGTTGTGAAACTGTAGATACAGAAGTGTCTATATATTCTTGTGCAGTCTTCATAACTAATGCCTTTTTTAAAGTATTGACTCTCTATAAAAAACATAATTCGGCAGAAATCAAAAAACAAATTTTTAGGCAATGAAAATTAAATAGCTATTTGATTAACAAAAAAAAGCCACTTTGATTTATCAAAGTGGCTTGAGTCAAGAATAAGGAAGTTTTAAATGATGGAACCCATGGGCTCGCGTAACATTTTTCTTTCTTTTACTTCTGCTTTAAAGGTCGCGACAAATTCATCACGTGAAATAGTGACTTGATCGCGTGAGCCATAGCGTCTTACTGTGACAGTTTGGTCTGCAACTTCTTGCTCACCAATAATAAGTAAGATAGGAATCTTACGTTTTGTATTGGTACGAATCTTTTTGTTGAAGGTATTGTTGCTGTTATCTACTTCGACTCTAAAGAAATCTTGGGTGAGTTCATCTGCAAGTGCATTGGTGAATTCTAAGCAAGAATCCTGGACTGGGAGCATGCAAACTTGCACTGGAGCACACCAAGTTGGGAAGGCACCACCGTAGTATTCGAGTAAGAAAGAAATGAAGCGCTCGTGAGTTGATAAAGGCGCACGGTGCATGATGACTGGGATTTGATCGTTCCCATCAGCATCAACGTATTTTAAATCAAACTTATCGCCAGATTGGAAGTCAACTTGGATAGTAGATACAGTTTCTTCACGACCCATGAGGTTCTTGAATTGGATGTCAATTTTTGGGCCGTAGAAAGCGGCTTCGCCTTCGCCTATGTAATAAGGAATTTCCATTTCATCCATTACTTTTGCGAGTAGAGCTTCTGCTTTAGCCCATAGAGCAGGATCACCGACAAATTTTTCTGAATCATCGCGAACAGAAAGTCGGAAACTGTATTGAGTTAATTTGAAGGTATCGTAAAACTCTTTATACATTTCCATGGTTCTACGGAATTCAGACTCGAATTGATCTAAGCTAATGTAGATGTGAGCGTCATTCATCGTCATGCATCGTACACGTAGTAGACCAGAGAGTTCACCTGATTGCTCATAGCGGTAACAAGTACCATATTCAGCTAAACGCAAAGGAAGGTCACGGTATGAGTGAGGGCGGCTCTTAAAAATTAAATGGTGATGAGGGCAGTTCATTGCTTTGAGGTAGAACTTTTCTGTACACTCATCATGGTCGTGTTCTTTGACTTCCATAGGAGGGAACATGGAGTCTGCGTAATGTGGCAAGTGGCCAGAAGTTAGGTAGAGTTCTTCTTTGGCGATATGAGGTGTGGAAACACGCTTGTAGCCATAACGGAATTCCATCTCATTGGCGTATTTTTCTACTTCGTCACGAATGACAGTGCCATTAGGTAGCCAAAGTGGGAGGCCTTTGCCAACCATGTCGTCGATGTGATAGATGTCGAGTTCTTTACCCAGCTTCTTATGGTCAAATTGCTCGGCAATACGACGTCTTTCTAAAAAGCCTTGAAGTTCTTCTGGTGTTTCAAAACAAAGGGCATAAATGCGTGTGAGTTGTTTGTTTTTTTCACTACCGAGCCAGTAAGCGCCAGCAACGCGGTCTAGTTTAAAAGCTTTTGCGGGAAGTGCACCAGTATCTGGAACGTGAGGGCCTTCACAGAGGTCAGCGAAATCACCGTTTTGGTAGAAAGAAAATTTTTCTACGCCACGTGAGTGAAGATTGCGAACGTTTTCGATTTTGTATTCGCCCTCGCCGAGTTCTTCAAGTTTGGCGACAGCACCATCGACATCAGTTTCGCTGTAGAGAAATTCCTGTTTGCGACCGATGATTTTTTTCATGCGTTTTTCGATTTCTTTGAGCTTATTCTCTGCGAATTCTTCTTCGCTAAAATCAAAATCGTAATAAAAGCCAGTGTCGATGGGAGGACCGAAACCAAGTTTTACTTTTGGGTACACTTCTTGTACTGCTTGAGCCAGCACATGTGCCATTGAGTGACGGATTTTATAGAGATTTGAATTTTCATCCATGAGTAATATTTCCAGAAAGCTTTAGATTAAAAAAAATTTGCTCATATTAATGCCTATATGCATTAGGGGCAAGTAGAAAAAATATTTCTCGAGGAATTAAGTGGACTATGAATCAATCACTTTTGAAAGCAGTTGAACCGTATTGGATTTATGATCATGAAGTGGCTCAAAAATTGGACCCGGATTATAGTATTTTAAAATGCTTGGCAAGAGACTTAAAACTCATTCAGCTACGTGTTAAAAACTTGTCAGGTGATGAGCTTTTTAAGCAAGTAGAAAAGTATAATGAGCTTATCAAAGAACAAAATTCTGATTGTTTAGTTATTATGAATGATCATATTCAGCTTTGTCAAGATTTAAATTTAGGAGGGGTGCACCTCGGTCAAAGTGATGCATCAGTCGTAGAGGCTCGAGAAGTTTTAGGAAGAGATGCGTTTATTGGTTTGACGGTTAGGTCACTAGAAGAGGCTCATGAGGCAAAGATCTTGATAGAGAATAACTGCATTGATTATGTTGGTGTGGGTACGGTGTTTGAAACCACTACAAAGAAGGGGCTAAGTGCTAAAGGGCCTAGTTTTATTGAGGATGTGTTTGCTCTGATTGAAGCAGAGCGAGTTTATCCAATTGGAGGCATCAATAAAGAGAATATAAATGAGCTTAGAGGCATTGGTGTTAAGCATGTCGCATTGTGCTCGGAACTTTATAAGTGTCCTAGATTAGAGCTCTATCATGGCGTGAACTAAGTCTGTGCGTGTGGATGAGCTTTGTCGTAAGCCTCTAGCAAGCGATCAGTAGAAATATGGGTATAGATTTGGGTTGTTGAGAGATTCTCGTGGCCTAAAAGCTCTTGAACAGAGCGTAAGTCAGCACCTGCATCTAGTAAATGAGTCGCAAAAGAGTGTCTCAATTTGTGTGGTGTGATATCAGGTGGTAGTTGACAAAAAGCTAGGTAGTTTTTTAAATTGCGCTGAATGGAGCGGGCATTGAGTTTTTTGAAGTCTTTGAGGTTGATAAAGACGGGGTCTTGTTGTGAAGTCCAGTTTAATTCGGCGTTTTTACGGCAAGACGAATAGTTTGCTAAAGCCTTTTTTGCAGGTTCACCTAGGTAGGCAATTCTTTGTTTTTTTCCTTTGCCTAAAATCCTCAGAGTTGATTCTTCCAAGTTAATTTGATCAAAAGATATGTCTAAGGCTTCTTGTATACGTAAGCCACCGCTATAGATGATTTCCAAGATTGCGGTGTCTCGTGCAGCGAGAAGATCGTTGTTTTTTCCTTTTTTTTGAGCCCAATAGGAGCTTGGAGAACTTAAAAGCGTGGAGATGTCTTCACGGGATAAGATGAGTGGTAAAGTCTTGTCTTTTTTTGCCGCTTTTATATCCTGAAATGGATTGTTGTTGTGCAGTTCTTCTTTCAAGAAAAAATTATAAAGACTACGGAGTGATGAACACTTTCTGAGTAGAGTGTTTTTCGAAGTATCATTTTCCTGTAAGGAAAAAATATAATTCTTTGCTTTATTCTTATCTATGGCGTTCCAAGCTAAAGATTGAGCTTCAATGGCTTCGTCGCCCCATGTTTGAGTGATGAACTCAATTATGTCAAAGAAGTAGGCTTTTTGCGTATGAATAGAAAAGTTCTTTTCAGTTTTTAGGTATTTAAAAAATGCTAAGAGAGTCTTATCTTTGAATGGCAAATCCATCTTTAGGTCATATTGGCAATGTAGTAATCTTTAAAGTACTCAGCAGGAACGTGGATAATGCGGAAGCCAAAGTAATCCTCGCGTCGACTTGGTGGATAGGAAACAACACTGGAGTGTGTGTTACAGAAGTCGATAGGCGAGCGCCATGAGCCGCCTTTGAGGATGTGTGGGTCGCGTTCGTCATCAAAGGAGTCGTTGGTCCATTCCATTGCATTGCCGACCATGCCAACAACACCGTAAGGACTTTTGTTGTGAGCATAATAATCAACGGATGAGCAAGATAGAGGTTCATTAACACCATCATTGAATAGGGCAATTTCTAAACTAGGAGCTTGCTCACCCCAAGGGTAATGGAGACCATATGTTCCACGGGCCGCAGCTTCCCATTCATAGGAAGTTGGGAGGTTGTAGTATTCACCAGTAACTTTGCGTAACCAGCGACAATAATTTTTTGCATCGTTCCAACTAACGTTTACAATTGGGCAGGTTGCGTAAGGAGCGATGGCATTGATTTGGTTGAGTTCTTCTTCTGGTAAACTCTGACCTGTTTCATTAAGGTAGTGAAAAAATTGTTCTTTTGTGATTTGAAATTTGCCAATGCCAAAGGGGATTGTGACCTCGTGAGGGCGGTTATCAGTGCCGACGACATAGTTTCCTGCAGGAATTAAGCAAAAGGCAGTCCCCTGACTATCTTGATAATCATTATAGTTACTAGGTGTACTTGTAGCAGGAGCTGGAGAAACAGGAGTAGTAGTCGGTGCTACAGGAGTAGTAGCCGGTGTTTCTTGAGTCGTGGCTTGGGCATCAGGTGTTGATAAGAGTGGATCAAGGACTGGTGCAGCTTTTTTAAGTGGCTTCGCTGGAGTCTCTTCCTTTTTTACCGCGGCTTTAATATTGCCAAATAAGCCATTACTTGGTGTGTGAGCGTGGAAAGCTTGCTCATTTAAAGTGTTGTTCCCTGAGGCTTTGAGTTGGAACTTTTGTGCCTCAGGAGTTGTTTCATTATTATTGAGTACGCTGGCTTGGATTTTTTCTAATTGGCCTTTGTCTTTACGACCGGATACTTTGAGTCCAACACCTTGTGTTTTTCCACCGGGACGTTTTACATTAAGTCCCTCAGGTGTGGCGGTGTCATTCCCACTCTTTTTACGCCTTAATATGTGTGAGGCAGTTTTTCCGTTTTTAATGGAAAGTCCAGTAGCGTTTGTTTGATTAGAAGCACTCTTGATTCGTAGACCAGTTGTTTTATTTCCTGGGACTTGCGAATCTTGCCCAGCTTTTTTGATTTTCAGAGCCCCCGTTTGGTTAGATGCGCTCTTGATTTTTAGTCCAGAAGTTTTGCTGCTAGCTGGTCTTGAATCTTGCCCAGCTTTTTTGATTTTCAGAGCTCCCGTTTGGTTGGAAGTACCCTTGATTTTTAATCCCCCTGTTTTTGTGTCTTTAACAGAGGAGGACTGAGAACCTGGTTTTCTGACTTTTAGACCACGCTTTGTATCGCCGGCATCAGATTTTTGCTTGCGAATAAATTTTTTGGCGCTGGGAGGACGTTTTTGATTCATTTTACTGCTTGAGTTTTTCTACTATAAATTGATAGAATGAGTCAATATCTTCACAGAAATTAGTGAGCTGGTCGTGAAGTTGACTATTTTTAAGAAAGCTAGATAATCCGGCTAAGAGTTTTAGGTAGACATCTTGTTGACCGTCGGGACCGCCAATCATAAATATAAGCTGAGCGTCTTTTTGATCGAAAGATTTCCAATCAATGCCTGATTTACTGATGCCAATAGTTACAAAGAATTCATCGATGTCAACTGTCTTAGCGTGCGGGTAAGCAATCCCAAAGCCAAAGCCTGTACTCATGAGTTCTTCTCTGTTGATTAAGGCTTCTAAGAAGTTTGCAGGCTTATTAATCTTGTTACGAGATGCGTCAACCATTTCCTGAAGAGCGGAATTGATGTCTGTAGCTTCAAGGAAGATGATGCGTTGGCGATCGATGTAATTGACTAGTTGCACGACAGGTAAAAACTCTGTTGGTTAATAATGATCGCTAATCTATCACTCAAGTTGATGATGTCTATAGATTTTTAAGTTCAAAACAAGACTAATTGTTGTATTTTTTAATGCCTGAAAGAATTAAAAAAGCAGTGACTTTAAAAAAGCATGTCTTGAAAAGAGTCCATATACCTTTAGTTTTTCGGGATTTTATTATCCAATCCATACAGGGCTTACAATTATTATGAATACGATTATAATCGGTAACACTTCAGACAACCCATTTGCAATCGATGTGGCACATTTCTGTGGCCAAATTGTTGATGTTTCAGACCTTATAGCATTGAAAGATTTTCAAAATACTGAGTTTTGCCCACGTTTCATTAATGATGAAAATGCGTTCGAAGACATTGGTTATTACCTAAAGGGGAAGACGGTTGTTATCGTTTCAACTCAGTCTTTAAATTTCTCTAGGAACTCATTGTCGATGCGTAACTTAGTTATTGCTAGAGCTGCAAAAGATAATGGCGCAGAGCAGGTTATTTTGATGGAGCCGGATTTGTTCTACTCATGTCAAGACCGTGGGCCTAGGCATGAGCATTCTTTTTTTAATGAAGATCGTGGAGCGGATTTAAGGAAAAAATTTGATGGTCAGCCTTTTACTGCCTTACTCTACGCGCAGTTACTTTCTCTAGCAGGTGTTGATCAAGTTTTTACGATACATAATCACTCATTTTCTACTCAAAACCTCTTTCAAAAAGAATTGAATGGTGCATTTCATAACTATGTTCCCTGCGATATATTCTCTCACTACTTAGCGAGTTCCGGCATTGTTGACCCAGGAAAAACAATTGTCTGTTCTCCAGATAAAGGAGCTGTTCCTTTTGTTCAGATGATTAAAGATGAGATGGCTCATATTAATCCTCCTATGCTAAAGATGGATAAGGTTCGTTCGGGTGAAAGAGCTATTGAGATGGAGCCTAGTGAAGACTCTGATATCGGGATGGAAGATATTGAAGGTAAAGACGTGATTGTTTTTGATGACATGGTGCGAACTGGTACAACAATTGTGAAGTGTTGCCGTATATTAAAGCAATATAAGCCAAGAAGGATTATCTTTTGCGTGACGCATTTTCATTCATCAGCTGAAAGTCGTGAAAAATTGGCAGATGAGTCAATTGATGAGATTGTAACTACTAATACAATCCCAGCCATTTTGAATCGTGACCAACAGGGGCGTTTACGTAAGAAAATCACAGTCTTGAAACTTGAAAATTGGATTGCTAATAAGTTGACTGAGATTACTGGTGGGCAAGAAATTGCATCTTCTCCTGGCGAGCTTTACAGCGTAGATATTAGCTCTAAAAACCCTCGCTGGAAACAGCATATTACTTCGGCATTCGGAAACAAATAAAGCTTTTTCATGAAGAACGCTAATGTAGCTTGTCGCTTAGAACAGCAGGTTGATCAGCAGCCCTATAAGCGTGCTGTTATTGAGCTCTGTAAACGTGATAAAATTACAGGAGCGGGGGTTTATAAACACTTAACTTTTTTGCAGCTAGAAGAGTTAAGTTCAAAATATGCACGTGCCTTTGCAGATTCTGGAATCAAAAAGGGTAGTCGAGTCTTGCTGGGGGTTAAGCCTGGGGCTGATTTGTGTGCCTTAACTTTTGCTTTGTTTAAAGTTGGGGCAGTGCCAGTATTTATTGATCCAGGGATGGGAAAAAAGCATTTGCTTAATTGTGTTGAGCAGGCCAAAGCAGATGCTTTAGTTGCTTTGCCGGCAGTATTTCTTTTTAAATTGTTTAACTCTAATGCTTTTAAAGGGGTTAAGATCAACTGGAGTTTGGGTTTCTGTCCTCTTTTTGGGGTTAAGAATTTAAACTCAGTGAGCTTTAAAGAGAAGTTCTACCCTGCTTGTCATATGGAAGAAGACGAACTAGCAGCGTTGCTGTTTACCAGTGGGAGTACAGGGCCAGCAAAAGGTGTCGTTTACACATGTAAAATCTTTAATTTTCAGCTGGATATAATTAAAGAGCAATACGAAGTGACGGTAAACGACATGGATATGAGTGTATTTCCTTTGTTTGCACTCTTTGCCGTATGTATGGGGATGCCAACACTGATTCCCGATATGGATACCTCGAAGCCTGCGGCGGCCGATCCTGTAAAAATCTTGCGAATTATGGAAGAGCAAAATGTAAGTTTCTCTTTTGGCTCACCAGCTTTTTGGAAAGTAATGGCAGATCATTGTGAGGAAAATAATCAAAGTTTGCCTTCTGTGCGTTGCTTAGTAATGGCAGGGTGTTCGGTTGAGCCGGAGTTGCATCGTCGCTACCTAAGATCAATTTTAAATGAGGATGCAGAGATTTTTGTTCCATACGGAGCCACGGAGTCTTTGCCCTTAACCAGTATGAAAGGTTCGGAGGTTTTGAATTTTAGTGCAGAGCGCTCCGAAGCAGGTGAGGGAACATGTGTAGGTAAGCCTATGTCTCCTGAGTACGATGTGAAAATCATAAAAATAAGTGATGAAGCCATAGAGAAGTGGTCAAGTGATTTAGTTTTGGGTTCAGGCGAAGTTGGCGAGATCGTTAACTCTGGTCCTATTACAACTCATGAATACTACAATAATGAAGAAGGTACTAAGAAATCTAAAATCTATGAGGAAGACCGTGTCTGGCACAGGATGGGAGACTTAGGTTATTTTGATGAGCAAGGTTATTTATGGTTTTGTGGCCGAAAAAATGAAAGAGTTGAGATTAAAGATAAGTTGCTTTGTACAGATAAGATTGAAAATGTTTTGAATCTTCATGAGAGTGTTAAGCGCAGTGCTTTGGTTCCCTATGGTGAAGAAAAAGCGGCTTTGATTGTCGAGCCAAATTGTTTAGAGCTCTTAGGGAGTAAAGAAAAGCAAGCTGTAAGTATTAAAGAATTTAGTGATTTGCTTGGAGAAAAATTACCTAATTTGAATATAGATAAATTTTTATTCAAAGAGAGTTTTCCTGTGGATGTACGGCATAATGCAAAAATAAAGCGCGATCTCTTGAGGGATTGGGCGCAAAAAGAAGTTTAGTAGGAGTTTTTATGAGGTTTAAGTTTTTATCTATTTTATGCTTTGTGTGTTTTTTGAGTTCATATGCTCAGGATGATCGATCAAAAATGAACACAGAAGATTTTATGAGCTTAGCTAGGAAGGCTTTGATTGGTGAGTCGTGGATCAAGATGCAGGGCAATATTAATACTCGACCAAAAGAGGGGAAGAGAGCTAGGTATCCTTTTACTTTAGTTGCCCTGATGCGAAAAGAGAGTTTGGTGGTCAAGACTAAATTGAAAGATGATGTGATGAAAGTTGCGTACAGCTTTGGTGATGTCCATGAGACTAAGGAGTTGGAGTCGAAAGGGAAGGAATTGTACAATCTACTGCAATTACGGCCTGGGGATTTTAGTTTGTCATTTATGTATTGGGACTTGATGAAAGAATATGAAGTTGACCATCTTGGTTTAGCTCGAATTAAATGTCGTGTATTTTTGTTAGCGGACCCTGATAATGATGAGTACGCCAAAGTTTGGATTTCAGAAAAATATTTAGGCCCAGTTAAAGTTATGTGGAAGACGGGGAGTTTAAATTTTGATAAACCTGATAGGCTTTTACAATTCGAGGGCTTTACCAAAAAAAATAACCGCTCAATGCCTAAAGAAGCGTACCTAAAAAATGCTTTTGGAGATATGCAGATAAAGTTTAATGAGCACGATGGCGATTATGGAGTGGAGTATCCTAAAGGTTTATTCGTTTTTTAAGTGATTTAAGTTCAAAAAAACTTTTATTGCTGTTTGTGGTAAAGTAGAGTATAGGCCTACGATTAATAGGATAGGTACAGTTTATTCAATGGAAAATGAAGCTAATAATCTAGTCGAAAAACTTAAGGCTTTGAAAAAGGGGCAAGACCTAGAAGATAGAGGTCTATTAGAAATAGGTGGAATGGGAGAAGTTCATCGCAAATATGATATTCCATTAAATCGTGATATAGCTTACAAAGTTATGCTAGATAAGATAGCTAAAGATGACGAAAGGATTCTGCAGTTTATTGAAGAAGCTAGGATTACAGGTCGACTAGAGCACCCCAATATTGTTCCTGTTCACAGTTTGGGTGTGGATGAAGAGGGCAAAGTTTTCTTTACAATGAAGTATGTTCAAGGTGACTCTCTCTCGGATGTTATTAAGCTCTTGTCGAGTGGAGAAGAGGAGTTCCTAAGCTTTTATAGCCAATTCACTCTACTTACGATATTTCGAAAAGTTTGCGATGCGGTGTCTTTCGCTCATTTTAACGGCGTGGTTCACCGTGATATAAAGCCTGAAAACATTATGGTAGGTTCCTTTGGTGAAGTTTTACTGATGGATTGGGGTTTAGCTAAATATTTAGGTGACGAAGAACGTGAGTATGATGAGGAGGACGGCGAGACACCGTACCATCCCACAAATACTTCGCTTACAATGGATGGTATTATTAAAGGTAGCCCAGGTTACATGTCACCAGAACAGGCTCGTGGTGATATTGATGATGTTGATCAGCTTTCGGATATATTTCTCTTAGGTGCAACCCTATATCATTTGTTTACTCATAGGCAGCCATTTAAAGGTTCTAGTTTAACTGATACCATTGAGCGGTCTGAGCTTAACAAATTAACACCAGTGGTTGATCTTTCATTAGAAAAGCAAATTCCAGTAGAGTTGTGTGAGATTATTGAAAAGGCTATGGCCTCTAAAAAAGATGAGCGTTTCCAGACTGTAGAAGAGTTTTCCACCGCTTTAGATGGCTTTATGTCTGGTCAAATTATTTCTAATAATAAAGAATATAAAAAGGGGCAGGTTATCGTTAAACATGGCGAGTTAGGTAACGATGCTTATTTGATTGTGGAGGGAGAAGTAGAAGTTTATAAACGAATAAACGGCAAAAAACATATCCTTACACATTTAGGTCCAGGTGATGTATTTGGAGAAATGGCTCTTATTACAGAGGAGACACGTTCGGCTACAGTGAGTACAACAACTAAGACAAAATGTATAAAAATTTCCAATGACTGCCTTTTACGCCAAATAGAGAAACTACCTCCGTGGTTTCAGGGGATGATGAGTTCTTTATTTAAGCGCTTGCGTCAGATGGATGATATAGCGCATCCAATGATAGTTGCAGATTGTACTTTTGAAGTCATCATGCAGGTTCGTTTGTTGATGGCTGTTTATGGGAGTTTGGATGCTGATGGGCATATAAGTATGCCGATGCAGGAGTTGATAAGTGAAGTTTCCAATAATTTAAAAATTCCTAAGAAAAGAATCCGTCCTGTTTTAGCAGGCTTGGTTGAAATGGGGTTAGCCGAAGATAATAACGCAACACGTTTGTCAATTACAAGTTGGACGCTGTTTTGTGACTTTGTCGATTACACGAAGAATGCACCTAGTATGGCTCGCACGTCAACGACGATTATAAGTTCATTGAATATAAATAGAACTTATACAGATGGGAAAAGTTTGGTGCATAGGAATTTACGTTTGTGGCCGAATGAAGCTATTCCTTCCTTTGGGAAATTACAGAGGATAAAAGAAGAATTTAGTGAAGGTGATATCAAAGACTTTCGTATTCACTTCGGTAAAAAGCTACAAGAACTGAAAAATTATTCGCTATACTCCGAATCTCTGCAGAATGCTCAAGGAAAAAAGCATAGAACAAAGGCTTTTAACCCAAGTGAACCGCCAAAAATACTGGATGCATTTAAGGATGCATGATGAGAGTAAGTATGGAAATTTCATACAGGGTATAAAGGATAAAGATTTATTTAGACAAGCTAAAGTCTATTATCATACTCACGATGCGGAGTACGATTATGAAGGAAAGAGGATAATAAATTTTTCCTCGAATAGTTATTTGGGTATGCATTTAGATCAGCAGCTTATTCAAGCTTCTGTAGAAGCTACTCAGCGTTATGGTGTGTCGTCTACGGCATCTCGCTTAGTTTGTGGAACTTTACCTTTACATGCTGATCTAGAGGCTGCTATTTGCGATTGGAAGGGGGCTGAAGCCTCTATTGTGTTTAATAGTGGCTTTCAAGCAAATGTAGGTTTATTGCAGGCTCTAGCGGATTCAGGAACTATGATTTTTGTTGATCGCCTAGTTCATGCATCTATTATTGATGGTGTTCGTTTGTCAGGTGCGAAGTTTCAGCGCTTTAAGCATAATGATATGAGCTCCTTGAATGACTTGTTGAAACGTTATGAGTCGGTGGAGAATAAAATCATTGTTTCAGAAACGGTCTTTAGTATGGATGGTGATATGGCGCCGGTGGATGATTTGATAGGTCTTTCCAAGCAATATAAAGCTTTTTTATATCTAGATGATGCTCATGGTGCGGGTGTCTATGGAGAGGCTGGTTGTGGACCTACAGGTAAGTGGGCAAAAGATGTCGACTTGTTATTAGGGACTTTCTCAAAAGCTTTTGGCAGCTTTGGCGCATATGCATGTATGAGTAAGAGTATAAAAGACTATTTACTCAATACTTGTCGTTCTTATATTTTTTCTACGGCTCTGCCGCCAGGAGTTGTTGCGGCAAATTTGAAAGCGGTGGAGTTGATGTGTACTAAAGAGTATGAGGCAAAGCGTAAATACGTCATGGATATGTCTAGAAAGCTTAGGTGTTCATTAGAAGCCAAAGCTTATAAGCTTGTGGATGGAGATGGCCCGATTGTTGCGATTATCATGGGAGAGGAAAAACTTGCTTTGGAGAAGTCTAAAAACTTATTGGATAAAGGTTTTTTAGTGCCGGCAATTAGACCTCCAACAGTGCCGAAAGGAACGGCTCGACTACGCTTGACTTTGTCAAGTCTTCACACAGAAGAGCAGGTAGTAGCCTTGCTAGATGTGTTGTGATAATCTGCTAAGATTTCACTGTACCGCTAAGGGAATATTCCTCGCTCTGTATAAACTTCATCAATGTTTTTTAAGGCTCGTATATAGGCCGCTTCTCTTTTACTGACATTGAGTTCGATACTTAGGTCGTGAACTATATGATAGGCTTGAGTTATTTTGTCATGGAGTTTTTCTAAGACGTGGTGCTCGTGCCAGTAATCATTTGAGCGGTTTTGCAGCCATTCAAAATAGGAGACGATAACGCCACCTGAGTTAGCAAGTATGTCTGGTATGACAGCAATACCCCTTTCTTCTAAAATGGCATCTGCTTTGTTGTTGATAGGGCCATTTGCGCCTTCAGCAATAAGTTCAACCTGGGCCATACGAGCTTCTTCTTCACCGATTTGGTTTTCTAGAGCGGCGGGAATCATGACATCAGCTTTCATGGAAAAGAAATCTTCGCGACTTAGTAATTCTTGACCCATGAAGTCTTCCAGGCTTCCTTTGTTTTGAATGTGTTCAGTGAGCTGACGTATGGGGATGCCGTCTTTCATGTAGAGTGTGCCGGCACAGTCATTTACAGCAATGACTTTGGCGCCTAGGGAATCGAGTCTTTTGGCGGCCCATGAGCCAACCTTGCCAAATCCCTGAATGATGAAGGTTTTTTGGCTTAAATCATAATTGTGTTGTTTGGCCCATTCTTCAATACACATGACGACACCGTAGCCCGTGGCTTGTGCGCGCCCTTTTGTGCCGCCGACTTTAACAGACTTGCCAGTGACTACGCCTTTTAAGCATTGTCTTTCGAGTGAACCAGAAGTGTTGAGGTAGGTGTCCATCATCCAGTTCATCGTCTGAGCACTCGTACCCATGTCGGGTGCGGGTATATCAAAGTTTGGTCCTATGTTATTTCCCAAAGCATGAACGAATCGTCGGGTGATTCTTTCCATTTCACTTTCGGAGTGATCTTTTGGATTGAATTTCACACCGCCTTTGGCACCACCAAAAGGTAGGTCCGCCAAAGAACATTTTAGGGTCATTAGCATTGCGAGACCCTTTACTTCGTCTAAATTCACTTGTGGATGAAAGCGAAAGCCTCCTTTGTAGGGTCCCAAGATATTATTGTGCTGAATACGGTAGCCTTTAAAAAGTTTCATTTCACCGGAGTCCATACGAACGGGGAAATTGACAATGAGTTCATTTTTAGGTTGTTTTAAAATGGTGTGTATGGTTTTGCCAATATCAGCTGTTTTGCAGGCTTCGTTGAAAATGTTAATGACGTTTTTGAATAGTTTATCCAAGGTGATCTCCCTTTTGTTTTTCTTATTCTACAGCATCGAGCTCGGCAAAGGAATAGGAAAGAGGGCTTTAAGTTAAAAAATAATTTCATTTTTTGTACTTTGTGTCATAAATTAACTACATTAGAAACCTAAGCAGGAGTTTATTATGTCCTTTTCTCAAACGAAAGAAATTATCCGGCAATGTCGAAGAGAGCATCTCGAGATGTCAGATACTATGGAAGAATTAGAAGAAATTTTTGTTAAACCAAAAACTCAAGCGATTAGTCATTTTTGCGCACGTCAGCAAAAGCATATTGCAAATTACTTAAAATGTTTCTTAGATTCGTCTCCGCAAGCCGTTTTGAATTCATGGTTTCAAAACACGCCGGATATGGGGAAGCCCCTAACTTTACTTGATGATTTGCCAGAAGATTTAAAGAGTTCAGATTTTGAAAAAGTAATTCATAAAATTTCTAAGGTGTTTGAGTTGAGATATGAGGCTTACTCAAAAATCTCTGAACTCGCCAAAACTAAAGAGCTCTTTACTCAGTTATCCGGTATCAATCATCACGCTTCGGAGCAATTTCACTGGTCTTTGATGGAGAATAGAGACTTATAATATGACTTACTTTAAGTAGGGGCTTGTTTTCTAAAAATCAGGCTTGTATTATATTGAACGTCCGTTACTATAGCACGCTTATTTCCGCACAGAACGTGAGGGGTGAAATATGCTATTGTATTTTACAAGTAAACATTAACAAATTTAAGTATCCGGGAAATTGCAGATGGATTCAAAAAGCGACGCCATTCGTAATTATATGCATAATATTAGTGATTATTCACTAGTAACAAAAGAAGAAGAGGTCGATTTAGCGGCTGATATTAAGTTAGGTAGTGATAAAGCACGTGAAAAGCTAATCGTTTCCAATCTTCGACTTGTTGTGAAAATTGCACATGATTTCAAAGGACTCGGCTTGCCCTTATCTGACCTTATTTCAGAAGGCAATATTGGATTGATGCGTGCGGTTGAAAAATTCGACCCCGCTAAAGGTGCAAAATTTTCTTCTTATGCAGCGTGGTGGATTAAACAGTCCATGCGCCGTGGTTTGGCTAATCAGAGCCGTACAATTCGTATTCCTGTCCAGTCGGCAGGTAAAATAAACAAGATTCGAAATGCTCGCATTGAATTGAAAGAAAAGCTCATGCGTGAGCCTACTGATCAAGAGATTGCAACCTATTTAGAGTTTTCAAAGAGAACAGTTTCAGGTCTCAGTACTGTTGGTGGATCAACTATTTCACTCCAAGCCAAACTACAAGATGGTGAAGATGGTGAAATTCAAGATATTGTAGCCGACAAAGCTTCTCAGACCGCTTCAGATATCATTGGTGAAGCAGAATCAATAAACTCCATGATGAAGTTTATTGTCTACTTAACTGATCGTGAAAAATTGGTATTAGAATTACGCTTTGGTTTATTGTCAGGTCGTCCAAAAACTTTGGAAGAAGTAAGTCAAGCTATTGGTAGAACACGTGAGCGTGTTCGTCAGATTCAAAACCAAGCGCTCAAGAAACTCAGAGAAAGAATGCAGCGTGAAAGTCTGCTTAATTAAGTAGAATATATGAAGCACTTATCATTTATTGGTACTGGCAAAATGGCCAGTGCTATTGCAAAAGGTATATGCCTTAATGGTGTATTGACTAGCGATCAAATTATTGGTACAGCACCAGATGAAAGTCGCAATGACTTTCACAAGTTAACAGATATACCTGTTAGTGAAAACAACTCAGATGCTATGAACTCACGAATGGTTGTTCTCGCGTTTAAGCCTCAAATGGCTGAGCAAATTTGTCGTTCTTTACAGCCAATGGTGAAAGATCAATACTTCGTATCTATTTGTGCAGGTATAACCTTAGAGAATCTACAAGAATGGTTGGGTAGTGATAAAGTGACTCGAACCATGCCTAATACACCTTTGTGTGTATCTAAAGGTGCGGTCGCGTACTGTTCAGCTGATGGCGTTAATAATGAAGATTTTGATTTATTGACAAAATATTTTGAATGTTCGGGTATTTTAGCTCAAGTTGCAGAAGAAGACATCAATACAATTACTGCACTGAGTGGAAGTGGACCTGCTTATGTATTTGAAATGATTGATACTTTTGCGCAATCCGCAAAAGAAAGTGGTTTGACTGATGAAGTTGCCTTGGCTTTTACGATTCAGACTTTTTTAGGAGCATCACAAATGCTCAGCGATAAATTGGGGAGTCCGGAAGAGTTACGCAATGCGGTGACATCTCCAAATGGAACGACTTATGCCGCCTTAGAGAATTTCAAAAAAAATAATTTGAGACAAGTTCTTAGAGATGGCTTTCAAGCGGCAAAAGATAGAGGCGACGAATTAAGTCGCGGTATAAAATAAATTTATTAGTGTATCAATTTTAGGGTAGATTAAACATGATTATTTGTGGATTAGATATTGGCGGAACAAAAGTTGAAGCCGCATTTTTTGAAGTTGTCAAAGAAACTCAAGATAATGACCATTGGCAAGAAATTCAGATTGCTGGAGAAGTTCTCTTTTTAAGAAACAGAGGTTCTAGAAGAATCCCTACAGAGAGAAGCAAAGGCTACCAAATTGTCATTGAAAATATCTCTAACCTTATAAAAGATCTATCCAAAGAGTTGACAATTTCCCTAGAAGAAATCAAAGGCATAGGCATAGGCCTACCTGGTTCTGTTGATCCCAAAAGAAAAGCAATGTCCAATGGTAATACGCGCATCTTTTTGGATAAGAATTTAGAAAATGACTTACAGATTTTACTTAAGTTGCCCATTCCAGTTGAAGTAAGCAATGACGCTAACTGCTTTGCTTTAGCAGAAGTGCTTGCAGGCGCAGGTATAAGCTTTGCAAAAGATAGTGGTAAACCAGTTAAGAAACAAAATGGCTTAGGGCTTATCCTCGGTACTGGTTTAGGTGGTGGTTGCATTATCAACGGCCAGTTAGTGGCAGGAGCATCTGGTTCAGCCTTCGAAGTTGGACATATGGCATTAGAGTTAGATGGTGGTTTACCTTGTCACTGTGGTGTAGCAGGTTGCGCTGAGCAGTATTTATCAGGTACGGCAATTGAAGCTGCATATTCTTCAAGAATGTATTCTCAAATTGCTGAACGCCCTGATGCGCGCAAGATCTTCGAAATGGCCGAAGCACAAGAACCTATGGCACAAGCTATAATTAAGCAATACAAGAAACGTTTAGCTAAATTCCTTGCGAATTTAACAAATATTATGGATCCCGACTATTTTGTTTTAGGCGGAGGTGTATCTTTACAGAGTACTGTTTATGAAGGTCTTGAAGAAGAAATGAGACGCTATATTTATAGTCCTGTTGCAAAGCCAAAAGTTTATTGTCACCAGTTAGGTGATTCAGCAGGTGTATTAGGAGCGGCTTTACTAGCATTAATATAAGAGGGGATTGTACATGAGTGCCGAGCAAATTAAAGCAGCTTGTCCATCTTGTGAAAACAGGATGTTTTTTGATTATAATAAAGCTTTAACTCAGCAGTCATGCTCCTCCTGTAATTACACTTTTACAGTACCAAAGTCTTTTGGCTCTTATGTTTTACAAGTTATAAAAGCCAATGACGAATTTTCAGACACTTATAATGCCCTAAATAAAGACGGGAAACTTTGCCGACTAAGAGTATTTAACAGTTTAGTTAGCGACTCTCTGCATGCTCAGCAAGCATTAAAGCTTAGTGTTCAAAAACAACAATTAGTTGAAAGTGATCATTTGCTTAAAATCCAAGATTCCTTTGAACATGAAAATCAGTTCTGTATTGAATACGACTTTATTAAAACAAGCCTTAAGGGGTACAGACAAAAAGAATCACTAAGCTTAGATAAATGTTTTGAAATTAGCTTAAAACTCATTCGAGCTTATAAAGATTTAGCTGATAAAGATCTGAATGCGGCCAACTTAAAGCCAAGTACGATAGCTTATCTCAATGAAAATATTTTATTTTATGATGTCGAAACTTCTTGGCCAGCTGCGCTAGAACTTTCCAAAAAAGATTTAGGATTCAATCCTATTAACAATGCTCAATATGTTGCTCCAGAGGTAATAACTGAACGTAAGGTCTCAGTAAATTCAGATATATATTCATTGGGATGTATTATTTACGAAATATTTTCATCGCATGCACCTTTTTATAAAATGCAGACGACGAATGAACTTTTAGAGGCGCATAAAAATATAAAACCTGAATCACTTAGAGATTCTAATAATCGAGTGCCAGAAAGTTTGGATCGCTTGATACTCTCTATGTTGGAAAAGAATCCAGAACACCGCCCCAAATTAGATGATTTAATAAAAGACTTTGAACGTGTCGACTTAAATCCCAGTAAAGAAATATTAAAAGAATTCGCGCCAAGTCCTAGCGATACTTTAGTTCCTAAAAAAACTGAAGAAATTGACCTGAGTTTATTAGCATCAGAGAGAAGTTTACATCCCCCGAGCTCAGTGACTCCAATGGAAGAAGATCAGGACAAAGTATATGGAATTGATCCAAATGATGAAGGTAATTTAGGCGATGAAAATTTGGAGCCCAAGAGTTTTCCAATAAGTGCAGTGTTTATTATCATTATGATAATACTTGTTCTTATTATGGCTTATTTCATGAAGAGTAGTTCTGATAGCAATACAGATGATCGAGAAAGCCTTTCTCATAACTTAGTGGATGCGTATGAAAATCATCGAAGCGCTTGAAGAAGTTTTACAAAATGAGCAACGTTTAGGTGATAAAAATTTTGAACTTTCTCACGATCAACTAAATGACTTCTTTTATTATGTGAATGAAACTCCGATTGAATTCCCTAATGCAAATCAGCCTGTCGTTGAAGCACATAAAAGCGAAGAAGAAACAAAAACACTAAGTCAACACAGCACTCCACCAGTTCTCCTTGAAAAACTAGAAGTGAAAGAACCGAAAGAAACTCCCATTCGTAAGCTTCCAGTACAAAAACCAGAAGAGGAATTTAGCCCAGAAGCAACTCCTCAGCCACAAGTTGATTTAAGTGGTTTAACATTGAGTGAGTTAAGAAAAACGGCTGTGTCCTGTAACAAGTGTACTGTGTCATTTAATGATGAGCACGAAGATAAGCAGGCTAAGGTAATGTTTGTTTTGGACTCCTCTCTAATAAAGGGAGAATTACAAGACCCTTTTGATGGTCCCTCTGGTGAGTTCTTCAAGAAAATGTTATTGGCCATGAAACTTAATCTAGAGAATGTTTATGTTGCTAAAATTCATCGCTGTCCACGTTCAAGCGATTTAAAAGAGCAAGTTGCAGCAATTTTACAGCAAATGAAAAATGTGAAGCCTCAATCATGTGTCGTATGTAGCCCGAGTATTATTAGAGAGATCTCTGATTTCGAGAGTATTAATCAATGCCGTGGTAAGTGGTTGGAGTGGGATGGCATAAAAATCATGCCAACCTATTCGCCAGCATTTTTAATGCGTTCAGAGAACGTTTACGGTAAAGTTAAAAAGAAAGAAGCTTGGTCAGATTTACAATTAGTGATGCACGACCTAGAGAATTAATACTTAAAAACTGGATTTTACCCTCATTCATACACTATATTATTCTGTAAAAGTACAGAGGAGTATGGAATGAAATTAGCCAAAACGTGGTCAATTGCTTTAAATGGCATAGAACCCTTTCGTGTTGAAGTCGAAGTCAGTACAAATGATGCCGCAGGGAGTGACAATTTTTTAAGTATTGTAGGAGTTCCCGATACAACTGTACGGGAGAGTAGAGAGCGGGTTAGATCAGCCATTAATGCGTCGGGTTTTCACTTTCCCATGGGATCTACCACAATTTCATTAGCACCTGCAGGAATAAAAAAATCTGGCTCTGCACTAGACCTCCCCATTGCCATGGCATTAATAGCGAGCTGTGATGAAAATTTTCCACTTGAAGCGCTCAATGAGACGGTATTTATCGGCGAGTTGGGCTTAGATGGTCATATACGCTCTGTGAAAGGCGCATTGGCCATGGCGCTTTATGCACGTGAGTTGGATTATAAGCAAATTTATATAGCTGAAGATAATGCTAAAGAAGCTGCTATCGCCGAAGGTGTGAAAGTCATTCCAGTCAAGAACCTATCGCAAGTTTATCAATCTTTACAAGGAACAATAAACCTATCACCAGTTCAAACGAATTTAGAGGCTTTATTTTCTCAAGAACAAAATCATTCACTAGTCGACTTTGCCTATATCAAGGGGCAAACTGCTTTGCGCCGAGGTTTAGAGATAGCCGCCTGTGGAAGTCATAACTTATTAATGATTGGTCCACCTGGTTGCGGAAAAACTCTAATGGCACGATCTTTTCCGACAATTCTGCCAAAACTAAGTTTAGAGGAAGCTCTTAAAGTCACACAGATTCATTCAATTGCAGGAACATTAGAAGCAGGACAATCGTTAATAACACAAAGACCGTATAGGTCACCACATCACACAATATCTGAAGCGGGCTTATTAGGTGGTTCATCTAATCCGAGACCAGGAGAAGTGAGTCTCGCACATCGAGGAGTACTGTTCTTAGATGAGCTGCCTGAGTATAAACGAAGTACTTTGGAAGTTCTCCGTCAACCTATGGAATCAGGAGATGTGGAAATTTCTCGAGCCAATGGTTCATGTCGTTTTCCAGCTGATTTTACTCTGATTTCTGCGATGAATCCATGCCCCTGTGGATTTTTTGGCTCATCACAGAAAGAGTGTCGTTGCACTTCAATGCAGATCCAAAGATATAGAAATAAAATTTCCGGGCCACTTCTTGATCGCATCGATTTACATTTGGAAGTGAATCCACTAAGTCAGGAAGAGCTTATGAAGAAGGCGGAAGGCGAGAGCTCTGCCTCGATTCGTGAGAGAGTGGAGCAGGCGAGAGAACTTCAGCATAAGCGTTTTGGTGATAGTCGTACAAATGCGAGTCTCAACGCCAAAGAACTCCAAGAGCTCTGTGAATTAGATTCTGGAAGTCGAGAACTTCTGCAGAATGCAATATCTAGTCTCGATTTATCAGCAAGAGCTTACGACCGTATTTTGCGAGTGTCGCGAACCATCGCCGATTTAGAAGCAAGCGAAGCTATCCAAGCCGAGCACATTGCCGAAGCCATCCAATACCGTAGTTTAGACCGCAAACTATGGTGAGCTTGGTTATTTTATCCTTTCATCAATTGATTTGTCATTCTATTTGTAAGTAAAGGCAATCAAAACGATAATAGAGTTATGAATAATTAATGATAAGCGAGATACATAGATGCAGGTAATGATTATCGGTGGGTCAGGCTGTGTGGGTGAAGAAACTGCTAAAGCTTTGTTGAAACGGCAGAAGTGTAAAGTTATTGCAGTTTCACGAGGTAAGTCAGCACATAAAGTAATTGAGGGAGTGATTTATGAGCAGGGGGATATTTTAGATAAAGATTCAATTTTGCGATTACTGCATAAGTATGAAGTGACGCATGTCTTACATACGGCGGCATTGCGAACTTCGCAATGTAAAACTGATCCAGTGCAAGCAGTAAGAGTGAATATTAATGGCACGGCAAATGTCTTGGAAGCCGTACGTGAATACGGCAAGTTAGAGCATTTTGTTTTTATCAGTACTGCGGCAGTTTATAAAGTGCCGAGTGACGGAAGCTTTCCAGATGAGAGTTCTCCTACTGAAGCTCTCAACCTCTACACTTCAACGAAACTTGCCGGCGAAGAACTCTGTGAATCATACGCCCATAGTTACGGAATTAAATGCACTGTGCTGAGACCGCAAATTATATATGGTCCCAGTAGAGGAGAAGAGGGCTCGACAGCTGGTTTGAGTATAGCTATGAAGGAAGCTAAAGCAGGGAACGCCTACACAATTCCCTTTAGTGGTCAATATGCTTTTACTTACAGTGGAGATGTAGGAAAGTTTTGCAAAGAAGTGATATCTAATAAACCTGTGAATGATTATGAACTCTATAATCTACCGGGTGAGAGTTTAGAAATTAGTGAAATTGTAAAGCAAATTAATCTTAAATGCGGTCGAGACTTAATTAGCTCTAAGGAAATAATTTATCCCTTCGCTAAAGGGGTTTCATCGAATAAGTTTTTTGAAATGTTTACACAATGTCGACTCAGTCATTTTGAAGATCTTTTGACCCAAAATTATAGGTAGCGAAAAAGGTATTTACTAAGCACATCATGAGGATTTGTGATAAAAACAACATTTTCTGCCGAAAATGCACAAGAATAAAGCTATAGGCATGAGCATGGTGTATATACTTTCAATGAATGAATTTTCTAGGATTTTAAATGAATCGTTTTTTAATACTTATCTTCGCTCTCATCACCTGTGTACACGCTAAAGAGATTAATTTTAATCAGGATATACGACCGATTCTCTCGGATCGTTGTTTTCATTGTCATGGTCCCGATAAACATGATCGTAAGAAAAAGCTTCGTCTCGATATAGCAGAGGGAGATGATGGGGCTTATCGAGTTCGTAGGGGGAAGCACGGTATCTTACCAGGTGATCTTGAAAAGAGTACTGTTTGGCAGCGCATCATTACTGATGACGAAGACGATATTATGCCACCTATTGATTCTCATAAAAAGCCTTTGAACGACAAAGAGAAAGCCCTTATTAAGCAGTGGATTGAAGAGGGCGCGAAATATGAAGATTTTTGGGCTTTTGTCCCAGCAAAGAAAGTTCAACCGAAGGTAAGTAATAAAAATTGGGGTAATGGAGAAATTGATCAATATATTTTATCCATTTTAGAAAAGAATCAGCATAGCCCTTCTGAAGAAGCTGATAAAAGAACTTTAATCCGTCGCCTAAGTTTTGATTTGACTGGTTTACCTCCAACAAGAGAAGAAATAAAACAGTTTCTTAGTGACTCCAGTGATAAAGCTTATGAGAACTTAGTTGATCGCCTGATTGCCAAGCCACAATATGGTGAACATATGACCAAATATTGGCTAGATTTAGTTCGCTTTGCCGATACAAATGGTCGCCACCACGATCACTACCGCGATATGACTCCTTATCGTGATTGGGTGATTAAATCTTTCAATGAAAATTTGCCCTATGATGATTTCATTCGTTACCAAGTGGCGGGTGATCTTTACGAAAAGCCGACACAAGATCAGTTAGTCGCTTCGGGCTTCAATCGCCTCCATTTAATTATTGATAAAGGTACAGCGCCACCAGAAGAAAGTTTGACACGCAATGTAATTGATCGAGTGACGGCAGTGGGCACGGCTTTTATGGGCTTAACAGTTCAATGTGCAGTCTGTCATGATCATAAATATGATCCCATTACTCAAAAAGATTTCTTTTCGCTGTATGCCTTTTTTAATAACTTTGATGGTGGAGCTGAAACTGGAGGTCGAAAGGGCGGGGACTTTAAAAAAGGTCTTCAGAAACCCTATATTTACTTAAAAGATGAAAGTGTGGGTGCAGCGGCTGAAATTAATCCCTACTGGATTTGGAAACAGGCCAAAGTTAAGACTGAAAAAGCCAACTTTAAAAAGCTTTTTAAACTCAAATCAAAACCCAAAAAAGCTTTGCTTCAAGCTACTTGTGACAATGATTTCAGCCTGAAGATTAATGGTCAGCAAGTTGCTCATTCGAAGGAATGGCATAAGCCTGTTAAAAAAGATGTTGCCTCCTATCTCAAAGAGGGTGAGAATGAGATTATTGTGGAAGCGGGGAACGTCGGAGGCTTAGGTGGTTTTATTATGCTTTTACGTGGTGAAAACTTTCATGTTATTAGTGATGATTCTTGGTTGGCACAGACTCCTGGTGCTGATTGGCATTCTGCAGTACAATTGCATCCCCATGGTGTAGATCCTTGGAAGTCAGTAATTGAAACTGTACCCGAAGATAATCGTCGAGCTGCAATGATAATGAAAGAACGCAAAGATATTCGTCCAGCTCATATATTGCTCAGGGGTGAGTATGATAAATTAGGTGAAGTGGTAGAACGCAATACACCAGGTTTTTTACCGCCCTTGAAAAAGCAAGGTGACATTGCCTCGAGAATGGATCTAGCGAATTGGTTGGTGAATGATCATCCCTTAACAGCTCGCATTGCAGTCAATCGTTTTTGGCAACAGCTCTTTGGAGTTGGTTTAGTGAAGACTTCAGAAGACTTTGGTGCGCAAGGAGAAGTCCCCAGTCATCCCAAATTACTCGATTATTTAACAGTGTCTTTCGAAGAATCGTCTTGGGATGTGAAAGCCTTAATGAAAAAAATAGTTTTATCAAAAACGTATCGCCAATCATCGAAGGCGAGTCAAGAAGAATTTAAGAGTGACGCAGAGAACCGACTCTTAGCACGTGGTTCGCGTTTCCGTATGGATTCAGAAATGATTCGCGATCAAATTTTGTTTAATAGTGGTTTGCTATCGAATAAGATGTACGGACGAAGTGTAAAGCCAGCTCAACCTGATGGCTTATGGAAAGCCGTAACAATGCCATATTCTTATCCCAAGACTTATACAGCCGATACTGGGGAAGCAACTCGTCGAAGAAGTGTTTACACTTTTTGGAAACGTGGTATGCCACCGCCCCAGATGAGTATTATGAATGCACCAGAACGCGAAGCCTGTATTGCTAGAAGAGAAAGAACTAATACTCCCTTGCAAGCCTTATTATTAATGAATGAACCTGAATTCTTTAAGATGCAGGGACTCTTAGCACAAAAGCTTTTAGCGGATACTCAATTAAGTGATTCAGAACGTATTCAAAAAATTTATGAGCAATTAACATCACAGTTGCTCAGTGAGTATCGAGAAAAAATCCTATTAGACTTACTCAATACGTTAAAAGCTAAATACAAAAAAATGCCTAAAGAAGCGAAAGAAACTTGTTTATCGCTTGGTATTAATAGTGCCTCAAATGAGGTCGATTTAGCTTCTTGGGCAATGCTGGTTAATACGCTGTATAGCTTAGATACAATGAAAACGAGAGAATAGAGAGATGACTATGTTTAAACAAAAATTATCACGCCGCAATTTTCTCAAACAGAGTGCATTGGGTTTAGGTGCTACCTCATTTGGTGGGTTTAATTCACAATTATTAGCTGGTGCGCAATTGGGTACTCATCATAAAGCTAAAGCTAAGAGGGTTATTTTTCTCTTTATGGCGGGTGGCCAAAGTCAGTTGGATTTATTTGACTACAAGCCTCAACTTAATAAACTTTTTAATACCAAACTTCCTCCTTCAGTCAGTAATGGGCAAAGAGTTACTCAGATGACCAAGGGGAAGGAACAGCTGATTCAGCCATCTAAATTCAAGTTTTCACAGCATGGACAATCGGGAACATGGATGAGTGAGTTATTGCCACACTTATCAAAACAAGTTGATGATATGTGTATTATTAAATCAATGCATACCAAATCAATTAATCACGACCCAGGCAAGACAATGTTCTGTACGGGTGACGAAATGCCAGGGAAACCCAGTATGGGCTCTTGGCTTAGTCATGGTTTACCATCAATGAATAAAGATTTACCTGGTTTTATCGTCATGCCTTCAGCTTTTTGGTCAGGCGGCACAGGAAATGTACAGGCACTCTATAGTCGCTTGTGGGGTAATGGCTTTCTACCTTCAAAATACCAAGGAACCGCTTTGCAAGCAGCCGGTGACCCTGTACTATTTTTATCAAACCCTAAGGGAGTTAGTCCCGAAATCCGTCGTGCATCACTGGATAGCCTATCGAAGTTGAATGATAATGACTATAGAATCATCGGCGACCCAGAAATTCAAACGAGTATTGCCCAGCAAGAGTTAGCGTTTCGCATGCAATCGTCAGTGCCCGAACTAACCGATTTAAGCCACGAATCTAAAGCCACGATGGCACTCTATGGACCAGAAGTCGAAAAGCAGGGTTCTTTTGCTAGAAACTGCCTTTTAGCACGCCGTATGGCAGAAAGAGGAGTGCGATTCATTCAACTCTTCCACCGTGGATGGGATCACCATTCAGGTTTGCCAGGAAAAATTAAAGGTCAGTGTTATGATGTCGACCAAGCTTCAGCAGGACTCATCCAAGATCTCAAGCAGCGTGGTATGCTCGAAGATACACTTGTGGTCTCTGTGGGGGAATTTGGGCGTACGGTTTATGGGCAAGGAAAACTCAATCGCGATAATTATGGACGCGATCACCACCCGCGTTGTTTCTCTGCTTGGATGGCAGGTGGAGGAATAAAAGCAGGTTTAAGCTACGGACAAACTGATGACTTTTCCTACAACGTTGTAGAGAATCCTGTTTCTGTTGCAGACTTTCACGCCACCATGCTGTGGCAGCTGGGAATTGATCATACGCGTTTAACTGTTCCTTTTCAGGGCTTAGACCAAAAGTTGACTGGTGTTGATCCTTGCGATGTGATCAATAATATCATAGCATAAGTCATGAATTTAAATCACTTTCGATTGCTGCTGACACTACTGGTGTTTGGAATTTATATAAAGGCTAGTGAAAATCATAAAACTGTGGTTTTGACTTTTGATGATTCAGTCAAAAGTCATTATGATTTTGTTGCGCCTTTATTAAAAAAACATGGCTTTAATGCCACCTTTTTCATTACCGAGGGCTTCTCCTTTCACAAGCGCAAAGATCTCTATATGACCTGGAGTGAAATTAAAGAACTTCATGATCAAGGTTTTGAAATAGGCAATCATACTAAGGCTCATCGCAATGTTAAAAAACTTTCTTCTGAGCAATTGCGTTTATCTTTGTCTCATATCGAAGAGAAGTGTAAAAAACATGGGATACCCAAACCCATTTCATTTTGTTACCCTGGCTATGTTACTGATCCGAAAGCTTTGAAAGTCTTGCAGGAGATGAATTATAAGTTTGCCCGAGCGGGAGGGGATCGTGCCAGTCAAGTAGGAAAAGATAAACTATTGCTTTTACCCCAAGCCTTTGACGCCAAGCCCCACTGTACTTTAGAACAATTCAAAAAAGCCGTCGATCAAGCTGATGAAAAACACATCCCGATTTTAACCTTTCATGGTGTGCCGGATATTGAGCACCCTTGGGTGAATACTGAGCCCGAGCTTTTTAAGAAATACATGAAATATCTTAAGGATAATAAGTTTAAAGTGATAAGCTTGCGAGAGTACCCCGCAGCACAATAAGCTTTTAGAGCTTATGATATTGTGAGCGATATTGACTCGGACTCATATCTTTAAGTCGTTTAAAATTCTTTGTGAAGTGGCTATGATCAAAAAAGCCGCAATCGTAGGCTATTGATGATAGGGTATCGTTAGTTTGAATCAAAAGTTCACAGGCTTTATCAATACGCATTTTATTAATGAATTTTAGAGGCGTGATATTCATGGTTCTTTTAAAACTTCGCTCAAATTGACTTAGAGATAAATTTGCGAGATCCGCAAGTTCTTGAATTTCGATTTGGCGGGTAATATTTTTTTTGACATAATTAAAAATAGGTGTGAATTTTTGATAGGGCGAGAGGAAACTTCCCGCTTGGTTGGAGTTGCGCATGATGCCCACTAAACCCATGCAGTTTTGATGAGAATCAAAGAGGGGGTATTTGCTAGATATATACCAGTCAACTCCACCCCGGCGATTATCAATGGCCCAAGTTCTATTATAAATAGGTTTTTCTGAATCAAATAACTCTCTATCTTCCCTAAGGAATAAGTCAGCTTGATTACGCTGAAAAAAATCGTAATCAGTTTTGCCTAAAACTTCACTTTCTGAGCTTAGATTTAGCTGTTTAAGAAGAGTTTTATTCATCATCGTGAATTTAAAATTGATATCTTTCGCAAAGGCAAAGATATCGGGTGAATTATCGAAGAAGTTCTGAATGAAATCATCCAGCTTAGCATGAGAGAAGAAGTTGTAGTCCATAAAAGCCCTTATATGCCGAAAATATACAAGTAAAAAATAGCTTTGTCCAAGTCCTTATTCATACAAGCCCTTTATTGATCTTATATTTTATCAAATTTAACAGGCTTAATATGAAAAGAATTTTATTGCTTCTTCTATTCACAAACTCAATATCAGCTGAGGTTAACTTTAACCGCGATGTACGCCCCATCTTGTCTAAGTACTGCTTTCATTGTCATGGACCCGATGAAGAGAGTCGTGAAAAGAAGTTGCGCCTAGATATAGCTGATGGCGAACTTGGAGCTTATCGCACGCGCAGGGGAAAAACGGCTATCAAACCAGGCGATGCTATGGCGAGTCATGTTTATTTACGTATGATCAGTGATGATGAAGATGACATCATGCCGCCACCAGATATTAAAAAGGAAATGAAGAAAGAGGAAATTGCTATAATCAAGCAGTGGATTGAGGAGGGTGCTGAATATCAAGGTCACTGGGCATTTCAAAAGCCCCAAAAACATTCTGCTCCTCAAGTAAAAAATGATAAGTGGCCGAAAAATCTGATTGATAGCTTCATTTTATCTGAGTTAGAAAAGAAAGATTTAAGTCCTGCGGATAAAGCGGATAAAAGAACTTTAATTAGACGCCTTTATTTGGATTTAACGGGCATGTCCCCAAGTCTTGAGGCCGTGAATGAATTCCTCAATGATAATTCATCGCAGGCTTATGAAAAATTAGTGGATAAGATTTTAGCCAGCCCAGCTCATGCCGAAAGATTGGCTCTCGACTGGTTGGATACGGCACGTTATGCCGACACAAATGGTTACTCCATTGATGATCACCGTGATATGTGGGCCTGGCGTGATTGGGTCATTAAAGCCTTTATTGATAATAAGCCTTACGACGAATTTATGACTGAGCAAGTCGCAGGTGATTTGTTGGTGAAGAAGCCCATTCATGAAATGCCAAAAACCTCGTGGATTTGGAAAAAGGAAGTTAAGCAAAACGAAAAAATTAATCTAAGGAAACGTTTTCATTTGGATAGCTTACCCAAAGAAGCCCACTTAGATGCGACCTGTGATGACAAGTTTACTATTATTCTAAACGGTAAAAAACTGGGTGGCTCAGATTTATGGAGCAAACCTTTATCCACAGATATCACCAAACACTTGAAGGAAGGTTGGAATGACATTTTAGTTCATGCAGAAAATGTGGCATCTTTAGGTGGTTTTGTCGCTGTTCTAAAAATCGATGATTATTATGTGGTGAGCGATAAATCATGGGATGTTCAATTTGATAATAAATCATGGGTTAAAGCGACGGAGCACAAAGCCTATGGCTCAACACCTTGGGCTACGGTTTTAAAGCTTGAGAAACAAGCTCAGTTGAGTGAAGAAGAAATTCAAAGAGTGGTCGCTACTGGTTTTTTACGCAATGGTATGAATACTCACGAAGGTGGTACTTTACCGGAAGAGTACATTACTTTTTATCACAATGATAAAGTCGATACTGTGTCTACAGCTTTTTTAGGCATGACGACTAAATGTGCTCAGTGTCATGACCACAAATTTGATCCCATTTCGCAAAAAGATTTTTACTCGATGTACGCGTTTTTTAACAACTCATCAGAAAGTGGTATGGGAGCAGGGCGAGGGGGGAATTCTAAGCCATTTATTCGAGTGAATTCATTACTTACTCCTAAGGACGAGATGCTTAAAAATTATAAGGAACGCATTAGTGAACTTAAAGAGCTTCAAGCTGAGATAAAAAAGCAAGAGAATTATTTGGGCTTTAAATCAATTAAGGGCGTAAAAAATATAGATAAAGAAATTCATGTCTTAGACGAACAGATTAAATCAGGAAAAACATCTGTCATGGTGATGGATTGGAGAGCTAAGAAAACCCATATCCGTATACGTGGCCAATATGACCAATTGGGTGAAGAAGTGAGTCCAGCTGCGCTAGGACAAATTCTTGCTTTTGATGATAAATACCCAAGCAATCGTTTAGGCCTAGCTCAATGGATCCTGGATAAAGAAAACCCCTTGACAGCACGCGTAGCGGTTAACCGTTATTGGCAGATGATTTTTGGCACGGGACTTGTCAAAACAAGTGAGGATTTCGGTTCTCAAGGTGAGTACCCCTCCCATTTGGAATTACTTGACGTGTTAGCCCTGGATTTTCGTGATAATAATTGGGATATACGTCGCCTCATTAAGAAAATTGTGATGTCCGCAACCTATCAGCAAATCTCAAAATATAATGCGAAAGCCGCAAAAATTGATCCTTATAATCGTCTTCATCACAGGGCACCAAGTTTCCGCCTGTCAGCTGAACTTGTAAGAGATAATGCTTTACAAATTTCGGGATTAATGAATCAGAAAGTAGGGGGGCCAAGTGTACACCCTGTTCAACCCTCGGGGCTTTGGGCCCAAGTAAGCCACTTCGGTCATGGTGGTGGCGGAGGTTTTAGTTCTCAAGCTTACTATGAAGGGAAGTCTTTACGACGTAGTATGTACACGGCCATCAAAAGAACGGCAGGCCATCCAGCGATGGCAGCTTTTGATGCTCCTAATAGAGAAGTTTGTACTGTGCGACGTCAACAAACGAATACGCCACTGCAGTCTTTAGTCATGCTCAATGACCCTCAGTTTATGGGGACGGCGCGATATTTAGCTAAACGCATGAAGCTAAAAACTCCTGTAGTAGATGAGCAACTAGCCTATGGATTTACCTTAAGTACAGGACGACCGCCAAGAGCGCAAGAAACAGCTTTATTATTACAGAACTATAAGCAGCAATTGAAATTTTATACTGAGCATAAAGAGGAGTTAGCTAAGTTAAAAAGTACTCAGGGTGACCCCGAGCATGGAGCTTTGATTATATCGGCTTCCATGATGATAAATCTCAGTGAAACAATGACGCGTAACTAAGGGTGAGCAATATGAAATTTAATCGTAGAAACTTTGTAAAAACTGGGGCCTTAGCTCTAGGTGCTCTAGGAAGTGAAAAAACTCTTTTAGCGGGGTCGAATAAGAACTCCTTGCCACACTTTGCACCTAAGGCGAAGTCAATCATTTACCTTTGTCAATCAGGTGGGCCTTCACACATTGATCTGTTTGATTACCACCCAGAAATGAAAAAACTCCACGGAACTGAGTTACCCGATTCAGTGAGAGGTGGGCAACGAGTCACGGGCATGACTGCAGGACAAAAGAATTTCCCTGTTTGCGCACCAATTAAAGAATTTAAACAGCACGGGCAATCGGGTACTTGGGTGAGTGAATTTTTACCTTATACTTCTAAAATTGTTGATGATATAACAGTGATTAAATCAATGCATACCGAGGCGATTAATCACGACCCTGGAATTACCTTTCTCAATACAGGATCACAAATTCCTGGAAGACCTAGCTTGGGAGCTTGGTTGAGTCATGGCTTGGGTAGTACTAATAAAAATATGCCGGCCTACAATATTCTCCTTTCTCAAGGGAATGGTAAGAAACCAGGACAACCGATTTTTTCTCGCCTATGGGGAAGTGGTTTTTTACCGTCGGTACACCAAGGAGTGCAATTGAGAAGTGCTGGAGATCCTATTTTGTATTTAAAAAATCCTGCAGGCGTGAGTCGTCCAAGTCGCCGGAATATGTTAGATTCTTTAAAATCATTAAATCATATGTATTATCAACAATCTCAGGATCCAGAAGTTCAAACGCGAATTGAACAGTATGAAATGGCTTATCGCATGCAGGAGTCAGCACCAGAAATTGCCGATATAAGTTCCGAACCTGAATCAACTTTTAAACTCTATGGAGAAGACGCTCGTAAGCCAGGGACCTATGCATACAATTGCCTTATGGCGCGTCGTATGATTGAGCGTGGTATCCGCATGGTACAACTCTTTCATCGCGGTTGGGATCAGCATGGTAGTTTGATGCCACATTTAACGGCTCAGTGCAAAGACACCGATCAGGCTTCGGCAGCCTTAGTGACGGATCTCAAACAACGTGGTTTATTAGATGAGACCATGGTTGTTTGGGGAGGAGAATTTGGTCGCAGTGTTTACTCACAGGGTAAGTTGGGTAATGGTCGGGACCACCACGGCAAGTGCTTTTCCATGTGGGTTGCCGGCGGAGGTTTCAAAGCTGGTTTATCTTATGGTCAAACAGATGAATATGCCTATAATATTGTTGAGGACGCAGTAAGCGTTAATGACCTCAACGCGACCATTTTGCATAATTTAGGTATTGATCATGAACGCTTTACTTATCCTTTCCAAGGCTTGGACAACAAACTAACTGGTGTTGATCATGCTTCAGTGATAGCGGATTTATTAAGTTAAGATTCAATTACCATTATTGATTAGGCTTATGGATTTGATTGATATTTTTGTATCTACAAAGGATATTAAGGGTTTATAATAAATTTCTTAATATTTAATTTGTAGATGAGGGTGATTTTGGAGGATCAAGAAAAGAACAATCAGGTTTTAGAGAGTTTACTCTATCTTTTGTTGTCGGGTAAAGTTTCTAATGATAAACTTATCCCTGCATTAAAGAAGTTTACGAATGAGTCATTAGATCTTGACGAAGTTTTATCAATTTTAAAAGCTACTTCTGGTGATGCTTTTCAAGATATCTGTCGACAAATCGAAGGGAGTCAGTTAGAAGACGCCAAAAAGTTTTACGAATTAAATCAAATATCGGCAATAGATGAAAAATACTTCAGTGAACAGCTCAAGGGCTTACCTCTTGATATGCCTAAAAATAATCAAGAACAAGGTATTTATAGTGAACTGGAGGATGCCTGCCTATTACTCAATGATTACTTCTCCCTCCTAAAAAAGCAGCGATCAATCCCCATACTTTTTACTTATATCGAGCAAAAGAGTTTAAAGAAAGTCGATTTTTTCACTGAGAATAAACACTTTTTAGCATGTCTAGATATAGAGAGATTAGTCGGCTACGCATGGCATCAAGCTAGTGATGATTTACGACTCGAATTACGTCAGTTAAAGCAACAAAGCCAAGAGTCTTATCTGCGTAATTTTGAAGAAGGGCTAGAGGCTATAAAGTCAAAAGAAAGTTCGTTTGTCCTTAGCAGTCCCAAAGCATTTCTCGATGCACTGATCGTCTATTTAGGTGAGGGTGGGGAACTTTCCCAGGAGCTGCTAGAGATTATTTTTAAGTGGCCAAGTTCTGATATTGTAAGTTTATTAAAAGTTTTGTGGCAGAAAACAGAAGATAAATCTAAGTTATCCTTACTCCTAACCATGAGATTTGGAGATCTTAATTCTTATAATCGTACTGAGTGGCCAGTCCTTTTGGATAAATTTGAAGGGGAGTATTTAAGTTTTGTAGACAGGATTAATCACCTCAGTAAAAAGTTCCCGATTCGTTTGCTATATATGTGGTGTATGGACCATGGTGAAGTAAGTGAAAAACTTCTTGATTTGCTAAAAGAATCTTGCTTAGAAGAGGCTGATCAGTACGATTGTAAAAATATTATTCAACGTTATCAAACTGAGCTACAGATTCCTCGTGCAGAGTACAATTTGCTCTTAGGGATTAAAGAAGATCCACTTATAAGTGTTGAATATGCTGAAGAACAAGGGCCCGAATTGGGCAATGACGATGACAAACTAGTCAGCGCTAAACCAAAAATTATTTTAAAAGATTATTTAGCTAAGAGAGATAAAGAGGCCGCCTTAACAGAGTCATTAAAACACGAGCCTAAAAAGTCTGATTCTTTAAAACCAGAGCCTAGAAAACCAGCAGTAAAGGCAGTGAAAACTGAGAAGCTTTCTAAGAGGTCCGTGTGGCAAGAACACATGAAGCCATTTATAAGCGAAAACTGGTTCATGATGGCGGGCTTACTACTTTTTGTCGCGGGGAGTTTGATTTTATCTTATTTTACTTGGGATAAACATTGGCTCTTTCGCTATAGTCTGATGCCTGGTTTATTGGCTTCATTTACCATGGGTTTAGCGTATTTAGGGAAATGGATTGAGAGTAAGAGTAGAGACTTTGTGAACTCAGCTAGCATTCTTCGTGGTGCCGCGATTCAATTACTGCCAATAAATTTCATGACAGTTGCCTTGATGTCTTCTGATGACATGGTGCGTTATAAACACTTTCTCATTCCCGTCATGGCCGCCATATACCTGAGCTTAACTTGGTATGGTCTAAGTCGTTGGTGCATGTCCGTATCCAAGCACCTAAGTCCCGTGCTCCCACGTACGCTTTTAGCGATTAATAGCTTGGTAATTTTAGCGCCATTAGCCGAAACTTTTGGACTGAAAAATAACGAAACTTTATTATTGATTTTGGCTTTTGGTTTTTATTTTGGTTTTGCTTTTCTGACATACTCATTTTATTCTTTTTCTTTGCGGATTAAGCAATTTAAGCTTCAACTTGAGCGTAGGATCATCTGGTTCTTTAGCCTGATGATTGCCGCTAGTTTTATTCAAGTTTTCTTATGGGTTCACAGTCATATCCGCTATTTGCCAGAGATTTATACCTATGCACCCTTAGTCCTTATTGCGGGTGCTTTAGTCTTAATGCTTGAGCGCTGTAGTGGAGACTTGGTTGGATCACTTAAATCATCACAAGAAGATGAGTCTTTTGTGGGTTATGTACTGATTGTTGTCGGTTTAGTTATGAGCTTTAATCATCCCATATTTCGAATTATTTGTTTATTTCTTTCCTCGTATATTTGGTTCCTGCAATCAAAACACCGGCAGAGGCATGTGCATTATTACATTACGGTTACTTTGCTGAGTGTCGGCTTCTTTGCCATTAGTGGATTAACTGGTTTTAAAGCTCAATATATGCCCGCACTCGGTCTAATAAATGTATTAGTGTTGAGCTTATTAACCCTGCAGTTTCGCCAGCAGAAATCTTATGGCTTTGCCAAGGCTTGTAGCAATACACAAGTAGTGGTTTTACTAGCTGTCGTCATTTTAGCTATGGTGAAGCACGCACAAATTCAGCATTCATTATTACTTACTTCTTTCTACCTTTTATTTCCCGCAATAATGTTCATGTTTCGTGCTTACCGCGACGAACAGCTTAAGTGGATTCATCTTAGTATGTTTGTGTTTGCACTTAGCCTCCCTTACATGGGTTGTGTGGATATGGAAGCAGGGACGCTGGTGGGTAATACTTTGGTTTTTGGCTTAGCCTGCTTATCCATAGTTTGGTTACTTGCAATTCGCTATATTCCCTTTTATTTACTCAAAGAAGCGAGATCTACTGTTTTGTGGTTCTACGGTTCCCTGTCAGTCGTGGTAATGTTTATACGGATTTTCATGGAACGTCACGTTCCTGTGGATCCTGAATGGTATAAGGGCTTTATGGATTACTCAGGGCCGCTGTTAATGACGGCAGTATTAGTTCTGGCAAGTTATCTTTCGCGCTCACTGATCCCATCTTTTATGGCTGCCATTATAGCCGTTATTTTATTCCCTGAATTAAAAGCAAATTTTCGTGCCACTTTTGATACTCTAGGTTTTGGTTCAGGGCTGGGCAGTGCATTTTCATCTTTAATTATGATCGCAGTCGCTTTTTTCTTAAGGCAAAATCAAAAGTTTAAGAACTTAGGCGAGGGTGATAAGTTTATGATGAGTTCTTACTTCCCCTTAAGGCGCTATGATCATACTTTGTTTACTTTGCCTTTAATTGGATCCGCCTGTTTTTTACTCGTAAAAACGGCCACGTTTAATCTGATTCGTCAGGAAGTGGTGGGTGGAGGCGTGAGTATGAAAGGCGCAGTGGCCTTAATAATATGTTCTCTTTGTGCCTGTTTTTTATATCTTTATTTCCGAAAACAAAAAATCACCTGGCTCTTTCACTTGGCTTGGATCTATTTAGCCATAGGTATGTGCTTTACTTTTGATTTGCTTGAAGGGGAATTCCATTGGACAGAGCCATGTTTCTGGACCCTGTTAAGCTTACAAGTGGCATACTTCTTGAATCTTAAACTTCGTGACTCTTATGAGTTTATAGATGACTTATTTATTCAACCCTTAAGTACGACTCTAGCGGGATTAAGTCACGTAAGTTCTGTACTGCTCATTGTGACTTTTGTGGGTTCAAATACCTTCGGGATGACATACCCTTTATTTTTCTTCATAGTTGGTCAGTTTTTATCGTATTTGAAAAGTCGAGAGAAAGTACATTTTGGCAT
Organism: Lentisphaera marina; assembly: GCF_028745505.1. GTDB lineage: Bacteria > Verrucomicrobiota > Lentisphaeria > Lentisphaerales > Lentisphaeraceae > Lentisphaera > Lentisphaera marina. Next base: position 982,009 of record NZ_JAQZZL010000002.1, read on the forward strand.
TAATTTATATTTACTCATTTGTGCATGTGTAAGTCCTTGGGATAGTCATTCTTTTGAAGAGCTTCTAATGCCGAGTCTTTACTTCACATTAATTTGCTTATTGGCTCATGTTTTTGTGAGTCGCATCGAGGGGCTCTACAATCAGTACAAAGCCTTGTTTAAATCCTTTTTAATCATGGCGACTCTCTTCAGTTTAACTTTTACTTTATACTCATTGCCTTATCTAGCGCAAGTACTTGATTTGAGTGCGTTTTTTATTCTAATGACGAGCTGTATTTTGATTTTAGTTTATTTAGAAAATCAATCCAAAGTCTTTTTATTACTTTCCTTCATAAGCTTCTATTCCTATTTTCATCATGATCAGCTAGACTTGATTTTTGATCCAAAGCACTTGTCATTATTCGCCTTATTATTTAGCTTAGTATCCTATGGCCTCATGAACTTAGAAAAAGAAAAATCCGCTTGGATGAATACGGGATATTCACTAAGAGCTTTTAAAAGTGTGAGTGGGGCGGTGCTTTATGTGCCACTGATTTTAATCTGTGAATTTTCAGCAATACTGCATGTTCTGCATTGGCGTAATAATAGTGAATATATTGTGGCTACTTACATTGGGGCGATAACATTATCATTTATTGCGTGGGCTTGGAAACGCATCGAAGTAGGGGTTTTCTGTGTTATTACTTTAGCGTTAGCCAATGTTCATTTAATTCGTTGTTTCGGAAAAAATTATTTGAACGAACAAGGCCTATCAGAGATACACCTCTTGTGTTTAGCTCTGGGCTTAACTTTATTGATGACGAGTTTAGTTCGTAAATACAATCCAAATAAAGCGATCAAATCACTACTGGCTCATAGTGCTTTGGTTTTATCTCTCTTAGTTCTAGTCTTTCTCATTGGTAATTATATGAGTCACCCGAATTTGAATGAAGTGAGTTCATTCCGCTTCTTTATTTCGGGTGCAATGTCTTTCTTGGCGGCACTTTATTTCCGAAGTGCCTCACGCAAACCACAAGATGGAGAAGAGGCATATACAGAGATTTTTGAAGGGATTTATCATTTCGGTCTCAGTATGAGCTTTTGGTGTCTTACTTTAATGATCCCCTTTATGCGCAGTCCGCAAACGGCAATATTAGCTTTTGGTTTACCAGCAATTTATTTCTACTACATGACGGAGTGGTATTACGCTCAGGGGAAGAACCACAAGGTATATAGGAATTCTTCCGCTTTATTATTGTTGGTTCTTTTCCTCTTATACATTTTTAAAGGTGTTGTTCATATGACCTTTTATCCTGACATAGTTATGGATAATAGTTATTATCACAGCAATGCGCCCATTTTAATAATTTATGGGCTCTTATTATTTCGTTTACATGCTTTGGGTGCTCGCATTCAGATGCCTTTATACGGAGGATTTGCTTTGGTGTTAGGCTTCTTTTTTACTTTGAGTTCGGCTCCTAGCTTCAGTCCCTTTAATCACCCAATAAGAGCATCTTATCTTGCAATGATTAACGCGCACATATGGATCCTACTCAATTATCAAAAGTCACCACTTAGGGTCTATTTTATGCAATGGTCTAAGTTAGATGAAGAACAATGGCTTTCATTGAGGAAGACTTGGGCAATTTATTTATTTGTCCTCACTCAAATAATGGCTTGCATAGCTTTGCTAAATACCTGGGGGCAGAGTCATTTGTTTGCACCGGTATTACTGCTGGCGGCCAGTGTGGTAGCTCATCTTGCTTATGTGCGGAAATCAAAGTTTTTTGCAATTGTTACACTTTTAGAAATCCTAATCGCAATGCATTCAGGCTTTTTGATGGATAGTTACTTACGGGCAGACGATGTTATTTATGTACTCTTAGCAATTTGGGCCATATTTACCTTTGTCAGCTTCTATAAATATAATAATGTTCCAAGTAAACGAGCTTGGCCAGTAGCCATATTATTTATAGCTTTGCTTATTCCGCATATTATTTACCATGATCTATATAGTTTTAAATCATTGGCAGCAGTTGTGCTAATGGTGCTCTTAAGTTTATTGACCGCCTATTCACGGGAAAATATTAAACACAGCTTAGAGAAAATCATACCATTAACTTACTTGTGTGTCCCCGTTTATTTAGCGTATTTAGCTGCTTATGATGAAGAACTTCATTCGCCATTATACTTACAAAAAGAAGCTCTACCAGCGACTTTGTTTGCCCTGTTTTTAACAGCAAGTTCTATTCGCTATCTAGGGGGACAATCATCAGGCTTAATTAAGGAACTACTTTCTTTGCGTTATAAGGTTTTAAATTTAGTCTACCTTTTTTATAAGCATGAATCGACCAAAATCTCTTCCTGTATACTTTGGCTTCTTAGTGGATTAACGACGGTTCTCTTGGTGATCTTTATGGGTGAAGCTTTTACTCAAAAGCAATTTTTAATGCTCTTGATTACCTATGCGGGCCTCATTGTCATTTGGTATTTCAATGGCAGAAAAAAACGTAGTCAATTAGCATATTATATGGTGGCGTATTCGCTACTAATTTTTATGGCCTTTTTACGTCATCAAATGCTTACGGCTACAGACTTATGGCGAAATGAATACGATGTGTGGAGTAGCTTACTTGTATCATTAACAATTGCGGGGCTAAAACCTTTTATTGATGAGACTGAAAAAGAGATGAAAAACCCTCTCTTGGGAGTCCTTTTTCTCATGCCCATAATCGCTCTGGGGAAATCTTTTTATTACGGATTGGGAACAGATTATATTCTGATGATTCTCGGTGTGAATAGTTTGATATTTTCTTTTCTCGGAAAAGATGATCGAGAATCTCCTTATCACTTAATAGCCATGATAGGTTATGTCTCATTTACCTCAATGACTCTATGGAATAAGCTCGAATTGAGAACTCTTCATACTTATGTTATTCCATCGGGAGTTGGGGTTTTAATGATCTTACAATTGATGAAAAATAGTCTTTCAAGCCAGAAGAGAAACGTGATTCGTTTAGTCACTCTATTGATGATGGTGTCGACTTCGGCTTTTTATGCGGTAATAGCAGAACCACGGTCCATAGCATATAATTTAACGCTGATTACCCTTTGCCTTTTAGCAATGGCTTTTGGATCTTTATGGAAAATTCGTCTTTATTTAATTCTTGGTTTTACGGGTTTGCTCATAGATATTTTGTCGATATTTACGCGTGTATTGATCGATCTCCAAAGGGGGACACGTATGGCAATTCTGGGTAGCTGTATATTGCTGATAGGTGGCTCTTTGGTCTTTGCCAACCTCTACTACAAAACTCAGCAGGAGCGGATAAAGAAAATTATAAGTAAATGGCGACTCAAACTCTCCACTTGGGAATAATTCATACGTTTACCTAGAGGTACAAAGTACCGGAATTAAGCAGCGTGTGGTGTGAGCCACACGTACGACGTAATAAAATAAATGGAGGGCTCGCGGATGTGAGTCCGGAATAGAGTTTCGGACCCAAGTTTGGGTCCTTGCTTTATTTTAATTCAACTTTCATGCACCTCACGGTGCATGCTATATTCTGTGGGCTTGCAGCCCTAATGTGAACTGTATTTATTTTTCACACAGCCTCAGGTGATTAGGGACTTTGTCTCGCTTTATGGGTAATGATTAATTTAAAATATCTATTTTTTAGTGATAAAGGTTTTCCCCAGTGGATCGGCGGTTTCTCTAAGGCGCTTACGCATTTTTTTAAGGATCTCTTTATATTCCGGGTTTTTGGCAAAGTTTTGTAGTTGATTGGGGTCTTTTTGCAGGTCGTGAAGGAATTCATATCCTTCCTCTGGATAGGATGCATAAACATAACGCTCTCCACGTATTCCTTCCCATTTTGGAATGGATGTATGTTTACTGAAAAATTCGCCCATGAAGTCATTACGCCAATCTACAGCTTCGCCCTCAATAATTGGCTTTAGACTTTTACCATTATATTCTTTCGGCGTAGGCACTCCTGCGTAATCGAGCATAGTTGCACCAAGATCGATATTGAGAGCCATTTGCGTCGTTTTTTGTCCTTTTTTATTGCGACCATCGAAAATGATAAGTGGTACACGTAGTGATTGCTCGTAATGAGTCCATTTACCAGCAAAACCACGATCTCCGGCGTAGTAGCCATTATCAGCAGAGTAAACGATGATTGTGTTATCTAAAAAGCTTTTATCTTTTAAAGTCTCAACAACTCTTCCTAGTGCAAAATCAATACCTGAAGCCATACGTAGATAGTTACGCATGTTGTGCTGATATTTCTCTGGGGTATCCCAACGCCATTTATAGCGGTCGGCATGCATAGAGTTTTGCATAAAATCTGGCTGAGATTCAAAGATCTTGCGATCGTGAAGTTTAGGCAAAGGCATGGTCATGCCTGTATAGAGGTGAGCTGCTGATTCAGGGTAAGGAAAGTGATCCTTCTTATCCCCATCTTCTGCATGTGTCGCGTTAAAGTTTAAGCTGACAAAAAAGGGCTTTTCTACACTTTGATCTTTTATAAAATTGATTGCGTGGTCCGCAATAATATCGGTTTCGTGCTTAAGTGAGCCATCGCGCATTTTTTTATGAAAGGGATTTCTTCCTACCTGGATAAATTTATCAAACATCATCTTTTGTTGTTTTTTATCCAGCCTGAAGTGAGTTTTACCAAAATAAGCCATTTGATAACCGGCCTTTTTCAAACCCATTGGGTAAGAAGTTGTGATGAATTTAGGCTGAATCATTCCTCCCGTGAAGCGATGCTTGCGCATGTACATGCCCGTGAGAATAGAAGCACGACTTACCCAGCAAGTCGCTGTGGTCACGAAAGCATTTTCAAAAAGCGTGCCATTTTCTGCGAGCTTATCGATGTTTGGAGTCTTTACTACTGGGTGCCCCGTGCAGCCTAGAAAGTCGTTGCGCTGGTCATCAATTAAAAAGAAAACAATATTAGGTTTATCAGCTGCGGTGACCGCAAAAGTCATAAGACTTAATATTAGGAATAGGTATTTCATTGGCATCTCTCTTATTTATATTCAAAGTTTTTAACTTTTTGAATCATGCTTTTTTTGATGTGAGCATATTCAGGGTTTGAACTCAAGTTGGTCCATTCATGTGGGTCTTTTTGGTGATCGTAAAGTTCGTTACTACCATCCTCGTAAGAAATTAATCTATATCTCTCGGACTGCACCGCAGTATTTTCAGGACCATAACTCAAATAGGCCACATCTCGCTTAGCATTGGGGTCTTTCAATAAGGGGAGAATAGATGTTCCTTCTAAATGCTTTGGTTTGTTGACGCCGGCAAAATCACACAAAGTGGGGTAGATGTCAACATGTGAGATAGGCTGATTATTGATTGATCCCGGCTTGGCTATTCTGGGAGCAACAACAATGTAGGGGACGCGCGTCGTATTTCGCCATAGTGCAGCTTTGCACCAGTGTTCTTTTTCGCCGAGATTCCAACCATGATCACCAGTCAGGATAATCACTGTGTCGTTGCCACGTGGATTATTCTTAAGGGCTTCCAAAAAGAGACCGATTTGTGTGTCGACATAATTGATACAGGCAAGGTAAGACTGAATCATATATTTCCATTCATCTTCTCCACCCAAGTGAAGGATGTGTTCATGTACTGTTCTAGGTGCAAAGAGATCTTTATGGGCGTTTGAACGAGCCAATGCCTTGCCATATTCAGGTAGGTCAGCCAAGTCGTCAAATTCTGGACGCACAGGAAGTTGAATAGATTCAAGGGGGAACTTATTAAAGTATTTAACAGGTACATTAAAGGGACGATGCGGTCTGTAGAAACCCACGGACATCAAGAGAGGTTTATCACTCTTTGTGTTCCATTGTTTTATGGCCCACTGAGCGGTTTTATAATCTCCCGTTTCCGAATCCTTAAGGTTTTGAGGTCCGCCTTCACCCCAGAGGTTAACTCTGTCATCGGTGAAGTGCGCAACTTCTTTTGGTCGTGGAAAAAATTCGTCTATATTTTTGATTACTCCACCATGCTGAACTTTTCCTCCACTTACCACACGGTAGTTTTGTTTCATAAAGTGCTTGTGAAAATCGAAAGGCTTTTTAGGTGGGTTTTTAGATGTAATACCCTTGAGTGGCTGATCTTTATAAAAAGGCATTTTCTTTGGGCTATTAAAGTACTTCCCTGTGCTTTTTGGGTAGAGGCCTTGTAGAAAGCTAAGTCGAGAGGGTCCGCATTGGGGAGCATTGCAGTGGGCATTGGTAAAGAGTGTTCCACGAGCAGCAAGGGCATCTAGGTTTGGCGTTTTACTTTGGGGATGGCCGCCCATGACTCCAATCCAATCATTGAGGTCATCAACGACGATAAAGACAATATCTTTTTTATTTGAATTTGTGTCAGCAAAAACAAAGCTGTTGAAATATAATAATGAGCTTAATAAAATAGCCGATTTCTTAAGTATGTTCTTCACTTTATACCTTTGTTCATGATTTTATAGATTGTGTCACCTTTGGTCTTTGGAGCATGGTGAAAAATCGCCAGATAAAGAGCGTCGTCTTTGACGGTAAAATAGTACGGGGTTATACCACTTGGGATTAAGTGACTAAGATCTTCCCAAGCACCTTTCACAAAATCCTCTAAAGTTTTAAAACGAATAAGTTTATTTTTATCGAAATCAGTTTTGCCTGCGTAAGGCTTACAAAAATAACTACTGGCATACCAATAGCCATCGAAAAACTCCACATCATTGAGGACAAGTCCGGTGCGTTCCCACGAGCCAGCTGCTCCCTGACGCTTTGATGGATCAAAACTATCGTAGATCTTAAATTCTTTTTTGTCCCAATCGACGATCTCAACAACTCTTCCCTTTGATGAGCCAATTGCATAAAGTTTACCCTTAACTAAGCTTATGGAGCGGGAATAAGCATGAGTGGGAACTTTTAGAGCACTTTCATTCTCGCCTATGGCAGTAAAGCGAAAAACCGTCCCCGAATTGGGATTAATCGCATAAATCCACGAACTCTCAGAGTCCACAATAATGTCGTGCGGTCTTTGTAGTTGAACTCCTGCAATAGACTTTGTCTCCGCATGTATTTCTGCTTTTGAGAGATCCTTAACGGCGACGATACGATGATGTTCAGTGTCGTTTATATAATAGAGTTTGTCTTTGGGGTTATAGGCTACGGAATGTAGCCCTTTAAGTGGTAGAGGAGAAACCTTAAAGAGTTCATCCTTTTTATTGCGGTAGACAATACGATTATTCTTTAAATCAGAAATAATTTCCTGTTCACCAGGACCAAAGGCAATATGAGTTGGCCACTTAAACTCTATGGGATCTTGTTCAGAAATATAGTTTTCAGCTACAAGTGATGACTTGACATCAGCTAGTAAAGCAAAATTAAACATAGCTAAAAAACTAAGAGTATGGAGAAGTGGCAATTTCAATATTATTTAAACTCTGTTATTACTTTTCGTTTTTTGACTGGATACCAATCATTGATCAATTTTGCGAGTTCCGCAACTTTTTCAGCATTATCTTTTGCGAGGTTATTCTTTTCGGATGGATCATTGGAAAGGTCAAAAAGCTGAGGCCTTTGCTCTTTATCTTCATATGTGGGTTTCCCTTTGTCCGTCTTACCATCGTACGTTAGGAGCAATTTCCAGTTATCTTTAATTACCCAGCGATAAAGTAAACTGGCTTCATAGTCACTAATGTCAGCAATATCATGGGCAAATGTTTCACCAAAAATGTGATCACGAGGGATTTCTTTTTGCTCGGACATGAATGAGTTTAAGTCGAGACCTGGAAGGTCTTTTGGCATACGTGCTCCTGCTGCAGAAACGATCGTTGGAAATATATCGATGCTTGAGCAGAGTTCTTTACGGTCCTGAGCTTTAAATTTTGCCGGCCACGAAAAAAAGATCGGTGTACGCGTTCCACCTTCGAAGGGCGATCGTTTTGAGCGTGGTTCATAACCATTTTTTTGAGGATTTTGAATCCAGCCATTATCACATACATAGACAATTAAGGTGTTATCTCTTATACCTCTGTCTTCTATGGATTGGATAAGATCTCCACAGGCCTGATCAAACCATTCACACATAGCATAATATTTGGCAATGCTTGGAGGTAAGTTATAATCTTGATATCTTTTGAGAATGTCTTTAGGTGGTGTATGCGGTGTGTGGGGCATGAAAGGAGCATACCAAAGAAAGAATGGTTTTTTCTTTTTTATGGCCATATCCATGAAATCGGTAACGGGCTTATTTCCCTTACGACCAATTTTCAAGCCTTCATCACCATGACGGCCTTTCTTGTGAGCAGGATAGCCTTCAGTCATACCATGAGTGAAGCCTCCTCGTTGATAATTGCCTTCCCACCATTTACCACTCTGATGAGCTAAATAACCTTGTTCAACCAGAAGTTCTGCAATGGTATCAAATCTATCGATATTAGCTATTACAGAAGCTTTCAGGTCGGGGTTATTTGGGTTTTTACTATCTCCCTTTGGATTATTGCCCGTCACGCCGTTCACGCTGGAGTAACGGCCAGTCGCCAGAGTCATGAGTGATGGACGGCACAGTGCTGTGGGAACATAAGCACGTTTAAATAATACGGACTCAGAACTAAGTTTATCTAAATGAGGTGTCTTTATATGTTCATGTCCCATGAAACCATAATCAGTCCATGCCTGATCGTCTGAGAGGATGAGAAGGATGTTTGGCTTCTCTGCTGCTTGTGAACTAAATAGGTAGATAAATAATATAATAAAATAGCTTTTCATGTCTTTTTCCTTGATTCATTTTTATAGTATATGCTAAGCAAATCCTGAATCTTACCTTCCAATAGTGATTTTGGTTGATTTTTTATGCGAAATGCGGATTTTATTATATTTACAAGCGCGTTTTATTGCAGAGAATTGTTACTCATGGATTTTAGTCGAATCCATGAGGTAAATATACGACTTTAAATGATTGCTTGTGCTTATTTAAACTCGGTTAAAACTTTGCGTTTTGTCACTGGGTACCAATCATTGATCAATTTTGCGAGCTCCGCAACTTTTTCAGGGTGATCTTTAGCGATGTTAATGTGCTCTGCAGGATCTTTAGAAAGGTCGAAGAGTTGAGGGCGTTTCTCTGTACGTGGGTGAGTCGATATATATTTGCTGACTTTGCCATCGTAAGTGAGTAAAAGTTTATAATTGCCTTTGATCACCCAGCGGTACAATAAGGTTTTTTCATGATCACTGATATCGACAATGTCGTGAGCAAAGCCTTCGCCAAAAATATGATCGCGTGGAATCGCTTTTTTATTGATCATGTAAGAGTTGAGATCTAAACCAGGAAGCTTATTTGGCATACGAGCACCTGCCGCGGCTACGATGGTTGGGAAAATATCGAGGCTTGTGCAAAGTTCCGGGCGATCTTGTGGTTTTAGCTTATCGGGCCAAGAAAAGAAAATGGGAGTACGTGTTCCACCTTCGTAGGCAGTTTGCTTAGATCTTTGATCGTACCTGTTAAGCCTATTTGGGTCTTGAATCCAGCCATTATCGCATACATAGACAATGAGGGTGTTGTCTCTCACACCCTTGTCTTCTAGGTGTTGAATTAAGTCGCCACAAGCCTCATCAAACCATTCGCACATAGCATAATATTTTGCAACTGGAACTGGTAGGTCATATTTTTTATATTTTTTGAGGATGCGTTCTGGTGGTGTATGTGGAGTGTGAGGCATAAATGGAGCATACCAGAGGAAGAAAGGCTTTTTCTTTTCAATTGCCATATCCACAAAATCAGTAACAGGCTTATTACCTTCACGACCAATTTTTAAACCATCATCACCGTGACGACCGCCTTTTTGCGGATAACCGCGCGTCATACCATGAGTAAAACCACCACGCTTGTAATTACCTTCCCACCATTTGCCACTTTGATGGCTGAGATAGCCCTGTTCACCAAGTAGCTTTGCTAAAGTATCGTGCTGATCAACTTTAGAGATTAAGGATTCGCGCAAGTCCGGATCATTGGGGTTCTGACTATCACCTTTGGGATCATTCCCCGTAATGCCATGCTGGTGAACGTATTTCCCTGTGGCAAAAGTCATCAAAGAAGGGCGGCAAAGTGCAGTTGGTACATAAGCGCGCTTAAATAAAACGGATTCGGAAGCCAGCTTATCAAGATGCGGAGTCTTAATCTGTTCATGTCCCATGAAGCTGTAGTCAGTCCAAGCCTGATCATCCGAGAGAATCAGAAGAATATTTGGTTTATCAGCTGCCTGAAGGCAGAAGAGTGAGCTTAGTAATATGAAGAGTGCATGTTTCATTATTATTTCCTTTGACTATTGGATTGATTGACTGGATGCCATGATTGAATTTTTGATTTTAAATCCGATACGATTTCTGGGTGTTGCTCAGAAAGGTTTTTTAATTCTTGTGGGTCTTTAGACAAATCATACAAGTGGATAGGGGTTTTATCCCATTCATGAACTTTTTTATATTCGGTTGTATCGAGTCCATGATGGCGAATGATGAGTTTCCACTTACCCTTGATACACCATAAGTACTGTAGCGTTTCGTCAGGGTTTTTAGGGTTCATATTGTGAATTGAATTAGTGCAACCAAAAATAGTGTCTCGCTCAGAGCGTTGCTTCTCATTAAGAAGGTTTATGCCTGTGAGATTCGCAGGTGCTTGAACATTAATAATACTTGAAAGCGTTGGGAAGATGTCTATAGCATGGGCAAAGTCATTAGATCGTTGTGGAGTGATGTTTCCAGGCCAGGAGATCATAATCGGAGTGCGAATTCCATTATCATAGGGAGAACCTTTAGATTGAGCTGCAAAAGCTTTTTGAATAGATTCTTTATGATTTCCTTTTGGCACAGACTTTGCGACCCAGCCGTTATCACAGATGTAGAGAACTAAAGTATTTTTATAAACATCTTTTTCTTTTAGAAAAGAAAGTAATTCACCACAGGTTTCGTCAAACCATTCGCACATAGCAAAGTACTTGGCTTCATCTAATTTAGCCGTGACTTTTGTGTACTTATCTAGCAATCTTTGGGGTGGGTTGTGTGGTGTATGAGGTAGAAAAGGTGCATACCACAAGAAGAAAGGTTTATTTTCAGTTTTTGCTAATTCAACAAAGTCTTTGATTGGCTGCATTCCCTCTCGGCCAATTTTTAAGCCTACATCACCGTGGCGTCCTTTTCTCTTTGGGTCACCGTGTGTCATACCATGAGTGAAGCCACCGTCTTTGTAGGATCCTTCCCACCACTTTCCCGATTGGTGAGTGAGGTAGCCCTGATTTTTAAGCATTCTAATAAAGCTAGGGAGCTGATTAAATTTTTTCTGAACAGGTTTATCTAATTCAGCTCGCTTGTTTCTGCCGTCAACATCATTTCCGGTAATGCCATGTTCAAAGGGCTGAAGTCCCGTAATCATGGAAGCGAGTGAAGGACGACATAAAGGAGAAGCTACGTAGCCTCTTTCAAAGAGAATAGATTCTGAGGCTAACTTATCCAAATGTGGGGTTTTTATATGTTCGTGCCCCATGAAGCCGTAATCTGTCCAAGCTTGATCGTCAGATAAAATGAGCACGATGTTGGGCTTTTCAGCTGCTTCTAAACTGAAAAAGCCTATCAATAATACTAATAAGTTTAATCTCATATTTATTTCCCAACATTAGGATGACCGACGTAAATGTCTTTATCATATATTCGTAGTCAAAGTCTATAATCTTACAGAACTTCTCTTGATTGACTTAGTAAAAATATAAAGTGCTGAATTTATTATAAAAAAATATCTACTCAACAAAATTATTAAAGTTTTGTTGCTTCCATAAAAAAACACTATTTGCTAAAAGCTAACAAATAGTGTTCTCAAAATTTACTTAGTTAAAACTTCTTAAGTTGAATATTTTTGAACCAGGCTTTCATGGGTACACCGGCGTGAAGCTGCATGCCAATCATACCCTTAGCTAAACGTTCAGGGTGATTATCGGTGATATCAACCGTTACTTTACCATTAATTTTGTGAATCATGCGGTTACCTTTGCAGATGACTTCGTAGGTTTGCCACTGAGTTACGTCAATTTTTTCTGGTGCAGTAGTATTTCCAGTTACTTTCACTTTTTGATTAGCATCGATCTCAACTTTTTGTCCACGCTTAGCAATGATACCGCGCTTGCCGAGCCCCTCACCATAAAGCATAGCTAAAAATTCAGGTTTAGGGTGCATATCACATTGGTAACCACTGAGACGGAAAATGCTTTCGTCTTTCCAGAAAGCACGGTACATCATGCCTGAATTGTTGCCTTCAAAGCGACCTTCGAAGCTAAGGTGAAAATCTTCAACATCTCCACCTTCCCACACGAGGAAAGAGTTGGCTTTGAGCTTGTTGCCATGAGTGCTACCATAGATGACACCATCTTCGACTTTCCAGAGTTTTGAATCACCTTTCCAGCCAGACAGATCTTTACCATTAAAGAGCTTAGTTGCACCTTCTAAGCTAGCAGAACCTTTGAAGTAGTCGTGCTCAGGGTTACCTGCAGAGAATATGTAGGCAATGAGGTCACTAAGTTCTTCTGGGTTGAGTGAGTAGATGAGTGCTGGTGGCATTGGTGATACGTGCCATTCTTTTTCACTCTTAATATCTGCGACTTTGATTTCTGCTGTGTATTCAGCCGAGTAGGGGTTAGTCATCAAGTGAAGTAAACCATCTTCCTCTGTACCTTTACGTCCGACAAGTTCTGAACCGTCTTTCATTTTGAAGACTTTACTTCCATATTGATCAGAAATGACCTTAGAGGGCTCGATTATGTTTTCCATCATATCTTTAAGTGTGTAGCGGCTGGAGGAACCTGTGAGGTCAGGACCAATACCACTGCCTTCACCCGCAAAGCGGTGACAGCTCGCACAGGCAACTGCATGATAGAGATTTTCACCAGTCTTAAAATTACGTCCCTTAAGATTATCTTTGACTGCAGCAACGGCGGTTTCAACTGTCCAGACTTGGCCAGGGCCTTTAGGTGGTGTGATAGCACGAGGCTTAACAAGTGATTTACTAGAGATTTTATCATACTTTGATCTTTTTGCGGGGTCCGCAATATTGGCGAGAGCCTCTTTGCGAGTATTCTCAATAAATGGTGCAAAACTGTTCCCCCCTTGCCAGGTTTTAGCTTTTGGGAACCAAGAGAAGTACGTTGCGTAGTCCGCATCAGTCCAGCCATTCTTTATTGAGCGAAGTGAAAAAGCTAAAGAAACCTGCTGTGTATTGGGGCGGAACTGCTCGGTTCTTTTTGCGGCGGCTGCATAACGGTCGTTACGTTGTAAAATTTCATCAGAAAGAATCTTCTTTTGTTCTTCAGTAGCACTCACCATTTCGCGAACAGCGCGAGGAATAATATTCGGCGCATCGAGGTAAAGAAGAACTTGCACGAGTTCACGATTCTCAAAATTGCTTTTTGAGGGGTAATGAGGATTAAGGTTTTTTATAACAAGTTGAGCATCAGTGGTGCTAGGCTTTCCTAAGCGAGTGAATGCGAGTTGATAAGAGCGAATTGCGGCGAGTTTTTGATCTTCTTTTAAAGAAGTATAATTGATTTGGTTGAGCTTTTTCAGAATGAGTGATTGATCGCTTTGTTCGCCCATGCGAGCTAGTGCACAAGCACCTTCGATGATTGCCCAAGAATTACTTTCTGATTCAAATTTATTTTTCCAATCCGCAGTATTTTGCCTCTCGATAGCGACACGAGCAGCGTGACGAATGAAGCGGTCTGAATTAGAGAGGTGGGGCCAAGCCTTGTCAGCAATAGCTTTTGAAGCGGGTAGGGTGTGCAGTTCTTCGAGTTGTCTGCGCAACAAAATTTCTTTAGTTAAGTTTAAAGGCTTTACAGCTTTTGTTGACTCTTTACCTGTATAAGTCACTTTATAAAGTGCTGATGCGGTAAGGCGTCCGCCTACTGCAAAGTACATGTTGCCATCGCTGTGAATGATCACATCTGTAAGAGGGAGAGGTTTTCCTGAGATGAATTGTTCTTTTGTAGCGGTGTAACTCGCACCTTCTTGATTAAGGTGAATGGCGTACATAGTTCCGTAAGTCCAGTCATTGATAAAATAAGCACGTTGGTATTTTTCGGGAAATTTTGCGCCAGTGCCCATTACAGTGCCCGTGGGACTACCTGGACCAATATCAATTGTTGTTGGGACCGTGTCGGTGTAGTATTCAGGCCATTTACCTGAACCATGGCGCCAGCCGTAGTCTGCTCCTGATACAACGTGATTGACGCGGCATGGACGATACCAAGGTGAGCCAATATCATATTCCATGTCAGCATCATAGGTGAATAGCTCACCTTCAAGAGTAAAACCGGCATCAAATTGATTGCGGAAGCCATGTGCAATGAGTTCACGGTCTTTACCGTCAGGTGAAACTTTTAAGATAAGTCCACCTGGAGCTAGGCGTCCACGATTGTGGCCACGGCCATCAGCCATACGAGGAAGGATATGATCTTCGCTCCAGTTTTTTGCCATGCGGTATTTATTTATATAATCAGGTTGATCAGTATTGTTACCACCAATGAGGTAGATGGATTTTTTATCGGGTGAAAGTACCGCACTATGGATTCCGTGCTCACCACGTGTTTTGAATTGGATCAAAAATTCTTCTTTATCGTATTGATCATCACCATTTGTATCCGTCAGACGGTAAAGGCCCTTAGGGTCTTTTTCATTATTGATAACATAAAGGCTACCAAAAGCATAAAGTACACCATGTGCATGACTGACTTTTACATTGAGTTTCTCGACTTGAGCTTTTCCAGAACTTAAAGTGATTCGAAAGATTCCACCATATTGATCACAAGCAATGAGTCGCCCTTTATCATCAGAGCAGAGACCAACCCAAGAACCTTGTGTTTTAGCATCTACATCATAAATTTTCTCAGCTTTAAAGCCAGGAAGTGTAGTCACAGAAATAATGTTAGGTGTAGAAGTGACAGCTTTAGGTTTTTCTTTATCAAGAACTTTACCCCAAGGACCTTTGCCATATTTAGCGACTTCGTTAGCAGCTAACCATTGACCTTTTGGCGCACGTGCCTGCCAGTTTTTGTCAGAAGAATATTGTTTACCATCAATTTCGAGGCTAAAGACTAAACCCGCCATATTGCCTTCATTATCGGCCTGGATAAAGAACTTATTTTTACCTTTCTTCAGGTGTTGCGTCAAGTTTACTGTTTGCGCTTGCTGCCAGGTTTTTGAGCTAGCAAGTTTCTTGTCGTTGAGGTATAAGATAAATCCATTGTCACAAGTTATGACTATAGAGGCTTTTTTTGGTTTATTAGCTAAGTTGATAATTCTTTGAAACTCGGCTTTTTCAGTTTGTATTTTTCCTTGTTTCCAAATCCACATGGGTTCGGCTGCTGATAATACTGAGCAAAAAAGAATAAGCAGTATGTATTTCATATAAATCATCCCTAATAAATTTTATTTTAAAATATGATTAACACTAATCATCTATGAGAAGTTTATATATGAAAAAAATGGCTAAAAATATAATAAAATCGGCAAATGGTGTGTAAAGGATGCTTTCTTGTAACGTTTACAAAGAAATTGAGTTCTCAGTTCAGACATTCTTCGATTTCTTGTAGTTCAAGCTTGAAACCGCCAGATAAAATGGGGAAGCGACACCAGGTTTTTGGATCTAAACTTTCATCGTCTAAGTGAAAAGCAGGAGCATAGCGTTCACGCTTCCATTGATTGCGACTCCATAAGCTAAAAAATCGTTTAAGGAAAGCAAAAGACTGTTGTGAGTCATTGTTTTTACAGAGTTCGTCAAAAATCTCTTTTGGGCTCATGCGGTCGCGAATAGCCAATTTTTGTATTTGATCCAGAATTTCGTAGGGCATTAAATCTTCTTCGTCTTTTTGTTCTTCACCAGGGGGACGCAGTTCTGCCGTTGGTTCTTGTGCATTGACATAAGAAAGTTGAGCTATAGGACTCAGTTCACAGAGTTGATTCTTTTCTATATCTTTAAGGAACTCACGTAGAAAGACTTTACCAATACCTGCCAAGGGGGAAAGTCCACCACAAGTATCGCCATCCATTGTTGCGTAACCTACGGCGGCTTCAGAGCGATTAGAGGTAGTTAAAAGTAGGGCGCCTTTTAGGTTGGCCATCATCCAAACACCAGGTGCACGACCTCGGGCTTGAATGTTTTGCATTGCTAGGTCATCACTTTCCCAAGAAAGCTTACGATCCATAGCCCTTTCATTAAGTTGACGATATATATCCAAAACGGGTTCAATATTAAAGAAGTGGTAATTAGCGCCAATGCTCGTAGCTAACTCTGCGGCAGCTTTTTCAGTTACTGGACCACTATTTTTTGATGCTTGATACACGCATGTCAATAATAGATTACAGAGGCTTTTAGCCGAGTTAACAGCATCTATTCCAGGGATGTAGAATAAGGATGATTTTGTTTGATCAATACCTAATTCTTTAATAAGGCGTTCACACATATGATAAACTAAAGCTGCGCATGTAGCAGAGTCGACGCCACCAGAGAGGGAGAGGATAAAGCCTTTGCTCCAGCTTTTACGCATGTAATCATATAAACCTAAAGTTTCTGCTAATAAAAACTCTTCATGGGCATTTAAGTCAGTTTTTACTGGTGTTTGAATAAGAGGGAGAGAATTATCGGATCTTTTAAAGTTATGTGAAAAGTGAACAATACAGGGCGATTGTGTGTACTTCTCTTTAATTTCTATTTGAGTATCAAATTGATGCAGACGGAATTCTTCTAGATGCAGACGGCTAGATTCATAGTTTAGTTCATTGGCCTGAGCATAAAAAACGGCACCATCGTAAATGACTCGGCCAGCTTCATTGCCATTGAGATTGGCATAAAAATAATGACAATCAAAGTTTTTTGCACCGTCAATTATTAATTGCTTTCGGAGCTTTTGTTTTCCTAAGGCAAAATGAGAAGCGCTAGGATTAAAAATGATATCCAGTTGTAATTCACTTAAGTGTGAATCGAAACGTGTTTCTTCCCAGGCATCCTGACAAATTTCAAAGCCAAAACGCAAGTTATTAAATTGGAAGATACAGTCGCCAACAGGGATTGAGGCGCCATTTATATAAACTTTCTCGACATGGCGATCGGGCCATGGTTCGAACCAACGTTTTTCATAATGGAGTCCATCATTAGCTAGGTGTTTTTTACAGTAAAAGCCAATGATTTTTTCATTTGCGAGGACCGCAACGCTATTGTAAAGTTTGCCTTTTATTTCGAGGGGTAAACCAATGGCAACAATTTGCTCTTTGGTGTGGGGAAGCAATTCATCGAGGATTTGCAGGCTACGTTCTCTTAAGTGTGGGCTCAAAAAGACATCTTCGCAGCCATATGCCGTGAGAGCCATTTCGGGAAACAAAACAAAATCGCTTTCAGATGATTGCTTTATGGCGGATATGATTCGGTTTAGGTTTCCTTCCCAGTCGAGTGGCGTTTGATTTATGGTGACGGCCGAGGTCTTCATTTTTACTTTTCCTTAGTGAAATTTCGCAAATATACACCTTTTTGAGCGGAAAGAACTCTTGGAGGTGTTAGCTTTCAAGAAAAATAAGGATTTTTATTATGTCAGTTGAATTAAACTATTTAGAAGGTCGCAAATTATGCGTGGTTTTTTGTAAACTAGAAGAGGAAGATGAAAAGGGGCGTTGCACAAACCCTGAAGATCCTAAGTTTCAAATAAAAACGATGCATGGCCGTGCGAATGTGCTTAATAATCAATACTTAGAATGTGTGACTTCCGAAGGCGGGAGCTTTAAGATTCCACCAAGTGCCTATGATAAAATCTTTCCTAGTGATGGCACAGATATTCTTAAAGATGCAGAATACTTTGTTATGGTTAAAGTATCGGGAATGGATCTTTAACTTATACTCAAATCTTTTGGTGGATTACCACGCTTTAATAAGTGGTAATCAAAGAAGTTTTTGACTTCGCTATCTAACTTAGGATGAATAAATTTATGTCCATGCCCATCCATTGTGATGAGATGGCATGGAACTCCTAGTATGGTACTTTTTTCTTTTATAGCCAAGGATTGTTCATAAGGGACTGCTTCATCTTCTGTCCCATGAGCGAGTAGCAGAGGGCAGGCCTCTTCACTTAGGTGTTCATAAGGGCTTGCAT
Organism: Lentisphaera marina; assembly: GCF_028745505.1. Lineage (GTDB taxonomy): Bacteria > Verrucomicrobiota > Lentisphaeria > Lentisphaerales > Lentisphaeraceae > Lentisphaera > Lentisphaera marina. Next base: position 1,000,170 of record NZ_JAQZZL010000002.1, read on the forward strand.
CAAGTAATTTATAGGGCTCTTCCACGGGATCGCAGCCAATGAGGTGGATAACTGGAGAATCCGGCAAGGTGTGACTTTTAAGGCTGTGCTCTTCGGCCTCCAGTATATCTAAGAGCGGGTGAAAGTGCGATGGGGCACAGTAAGCCACAGTGGCTTGTATGCGTGAATCATTTACCATATGAAGACTCAAATGAGCTCCAGATGAAGATCCCCATACTGCAATTCGATCGCTATCAACCCCATAGAGATCGGCGTTTTCGATAAGGTGATTAAGTGCAGCTGTGCAGTCCTCAATTTGAGCAGGCCATGGAGCATGCTGACTAAAACGATAATTTAGTGCTACAGTTATGTACTCACCTGACTCGACGTAAGGAATTAGATGAGGAACCTGCAGGTCCTTGTCGCCATGATTCCATGCACCCCCATGAATGTAGATGATTAAGGGAAGTTTTTTATTTTGTTCTTTTGGCTTCATCAAATGAAGACTTTGACGAATATTTGTGGAGTGATTTTTATAAAATATATCGCTAAGGAATTCAATGCTTTCAGGTATTTCTAAAAGAATTTCTGGACGTTGGTATAATTGCATATTCTTCCTTGCTGATAAATAAAGTGTATTTTGAAATTGTATGTAAAGCGACTACTGAATTGTTTTAACCGTACCCCAATTGCGAACTGAATTACCCAGAGCAACAGATTGAGCATTTTGTAGATCTTCGATAGTTATGGTTCTTTGTATAATATCTTCGTTTTCTATTAAAACTTGTCTCGAAATACTTGGGAGAATGCCAGATTTTAGGCGTGGAACAACTTTATGCCCATCTTTATCAATGATCATAATGGCACTAATTGAGCCTTCGCAGACATGTCCTTGTTCATTGAGGATGATGACTTCATCTAAATTGTTCTGTTTGGCGTAGTCAAAAGCTTTGTTATAAATATCGCGTCGATCAGTTTTATGGTAAGTGTAGGGGTCTTTAGAATTGATGTGGCTTTCTGTGTAAATAGCAACCTTTAGGTCTTTCCAAAAGGGATTGGCTAAGTCTTGGTGATTGATTGTATATTGACCATCAAAATCAATCGAGATACGCACTTTAGCATAATCAAATTTTTCTTCTTCTAGGCGTTGTTTTAGTTTGGATAAACTTTCACGGCAGGCTTGTGCATCAAATGGACGTAGGAGCCATTGACAGCTTTGATCGATACGATTTAGATGCTTGTCTAAATGATTAAAGCCTTCTGTGCGAGACCAGAGGAAACTAGTGAAAACTTCAGAAGGAGGTGGGGGGAAGTTTAAAAATGAGCTTTTGAGTAAACACTCGTCCCATTCGGGCCCAGATCCAGAGTCTGCAACAATGCCACTACCGATACCAAGAAGTGTTTGTTCTTTGTGGCACTCAATTGTGCGGATACAAACATTGAAGTCAAAATCACCATTGGGATTGAGGTGGAAAATAGAGCCTGTGTAAACTCCGCGAGGAGAACTTTCTAATTCTTCAATAATTTCCATGGCACGGATTTTTGGTGCGCCGGTAATTGAGCCTGGAGGATAGGTCGCATCTAAAATATTGTGGAGAGATAAGTCGGCCTTGAGTTCACCTTGTACAGTACCAGTCATTTGATGTAAAGAAGGATAACGAGTAACGGTAAATAAATCTTTACTGGTGACTTTGTTGCAAATTCTTGACAAGTCATTGCGCATAAGGTCAACAATCATAATGTTTTCTGCACGGCCCTTGGGGCAAACACTTAAATCCTTTCGTCTTTGCTCATCTTGATCCCAACGTCCCGCACGTTTCGAAGTTCCTTTCATGGGCTTGGTGGTCAAAGTATTGTCACGACGACTTAAAAAGAGTTCCGGCGAAAGTGAAATAACTTGGTATTCATCTGTTTCGATATAAGCGGCATAGGGTACGGGGTGATTCTTAATTAAGTGAAGAAAAAAATCTTCTGGCGAGTTATTTAATCCGAGCTCACAGCGAAAAGTATAGTTGACTTGGTAGATGTCGCCATTTTTGATGTAATCAAGAGCTCTTTCGATAGCATCACAGTATTCCTCTTTATCAATTAAAGGCGATACAGAAACTTTATTGAGTGTTTGTTTAGGGGAAGGGCTTTCTTCTAATTCTTGAATAGAATCAAAAACCAAAGCCATAGCTAAAGGGAGCTGTTTATTTTCGATAATTTTATGTTTTTCATCAAAAGCTAAAGAAGCTTCATATGATAAAAAGCCTAGGGTGTGAAAGCCATTCTGTACTGATTCTTCAGCTTTATTTATAAATGGCTCGATTTGATTAACATCTTTACAGCTATGTATTTCTCTGATTTTATCAGAGTAAAAAAGTTTTCCTTTGTTTAAGAAATAAGCTTTAGTCATTTTTTCTGATTATGATATCATCAATATACACAGGGATGCTGCGTACAGGGTAAGTCAAAACACTGACTTGTCCTTTTAAATCAAGGTTTTGAAAATCGCCACTAATCATCCAGCTTTTTGGATGCTTACCTTCTTCATAGGCAACACACTGGAGAGTAGAAGTCGTTCCAACAGTTTTTAAATCAAGACGAATTTTATACCATGTGTCAGGAAGCATTTTCATTTCAACTTCATCATAGATTACGCCATTATAGATGAGACGAAGTTTGCCCATTTGATCACCAGTTGGGTAGAGATGGATTTTAAAACCGGCGATACCACCGCCACCAAGTCCTGCAGCAACAGTATTATTTGCAGTTGATTTGTAAAAGAAACTAGTTTCTAAACTATAATTACTGAGTTTCTCTGGGCCAAATAATAAAGCGTTTTCGCGATTGTTATTAAAACGACTTGTGAGAGCGTTTCTACCACCTAGTGCGTCTAATACATAATTTCCAGATAGTACAAAAAAACTATCTTTATAATCTTCGAGGTTTTTATGATCAAAGGTTTCACTAAAAATAACATCATTTGAGTTTGATGCTACCGATGATTTATACATACTACCGCATGAGGCGAGTAGGAGGACAAGAAGCGATAAGAGGGCAGTTTTCATGAAGGGAGTTCCTTTTTCTAATTGGCGCTGAATTTATCACCATTGAGAGGAACATAAAATCGTACTTAAGTTTAAAGTGATGAAAAAGTATCAATTCTCATCGTAGCCGTTTTCGTGAACTTTTTATTAAAGCTTGGTCGGATATTTAAATTCTCTACAGTACTTAGGGTGGATTGTAGTGTTTTTATCACTTCAGACCAAGTTTGAGGGCGCTCATCAATATCGTAGGCCATGAGCTTGTGCACCGCTTTTCTAACACTTGACGGCAAACCTGGCTGGATCTGTCCAATTGGAATAGCGTCTTCTTCAAGTTTTTTGACTAAAACTTCCATTGCCTTGTAGTCGTCATAAGGTGGAGAGCCACAAAGACAATGGTAGAGTGTAGCACCTAAGGCATAAATATCACACCTATGATCAAGTTCTTTACCTGCAGCTTGTTCAGGACTCATAAAGTGAGGCGAACCCAAGATCATGTCTTTTTGAGTTATGTCACTTGGCTCTTCTAAGCATTTAGCAATGCCTAAGTCGGTTAAATACGCCTGCTTTTCACTTTGATCGACCAGGATGTTGGAGGGTTTTATGTCGCGATGGATTAGCAAGTTTTGTGACCAAGCATATTGCATAGCTTCAGCAATTTGCAGTGCGTAAGTTAATGCTTCCGAAACTTCTAAGGGGCCACCAACTTGAATGAGATTCTTGCAGGTTTTACCATTGATTCGATCCATCGCTAAATAGTAGTCCTCATTAAATTTTCCTGCATAGAAAACGTGAATAAAATTGGGGTGGCGGTAACTAGAAAGGAGTTCTATTTCACGACGAAAACGTTGATGTTCTTCATGGTTAAGGCGATCGTGTCTAATGATTTTTATCGCACTAATGCGGTTCATGAGTTCGTGTTTTGATGAATAAACCTCAGCAGAACTTCCCGAGCCAATAAGAGCGTCGATTTTAAAGTCCCCAATGAAAGTTCCGCTAGCATAGTCTGGTGCGGGAGCGTGGAAATCACATTTGCATTTTGGGCAAGTGATTTCTGCACCGCGGAGGTGCTCATTTATTGAAAGCTTTAGGCCACATACGTGACAATAAAATTTGTAATCCATTTGATATGGCCATTTGAAATTATCTATAATAATTATTTTGCATCAAAATTAATTGATTTTCAAGAGGCCAAAGGAAAATACAATGTCATCAATCATTGAAAAATGTTGATGACATTGCTGAGTAAGATTAATTAAATAGTTTGAAGTAAATGGGCATAAGCTTTCAACTTATCTTCGTAAATTGATGCATTACTCGAGTTTGGTAGTAGTTGACTTTTTGCGGCTGTAAAATTCTTATTCAAAGAATCCCACGACTCTTGTCCTGAAGCATTAGCGGCGCGCATGGCAGAACCAAGAGCTGCTGAATTACTGATTTCAATGCGTTCTACCTTTGCTTGGAATACATCGGCAATCATCTGAGCGATGGCCGTATTCTGTGAGGCCCCACCAGTTAAACGAATAGTGTTTATGTTTTTTGCGTGTTTCGCAGCAAAAAAACGAAGGTTGAGTATTTGGCTTTCAATCAGACCAACTAAAGCTTTAGTTGGTAAAAAAGAACTTAGGCTTTCTTCGTTTATTTGAGCAGCACATGAAGGGTACATTTCATCTACGATAAAGGGAAGATAATTACTTTCTTTAAAGGGAGTGTTTTCAGAAATTAATTTCTCGCCTTCTTGCCAATTTAAACCAGTTGATTTAAGGGCTGCTTCGCGACTGAGAGAACCATTTCTGAAACAAATAAGGCTCATGAAGCCACCTGCAGGGTTGCCAAAAATATGGCCAATGCCCTTCGTGTCGATAGGTTCATTGCCTATAGCGCCGAAAAATGTATCCGAAGTTCCCATGCTAATGACAACAGTTCCGGGGTCAGTGGCACCACAACCGATTAAGCTGTTGGGGTTATCGCCTGAAGAGAGACAAATATCACAGTTAGGATTCAAAGAATATTTTTCTACAAAGTAGTTAGAGGCTTTAGCAGCAACAGTTGAAGCGGGCTCAATATTTGGGAGTTTTGCTTTTAAATTTGGTGCACATGCTTCTAATAGATTGTCATCCCATTGACTTGTGGCTAAGTTCATTAAATTCATGCCAGCCCCATCAGAACTATCGATGGAAACATTTTTTCCTGCGAAAACGGATGCACAAAAAGAACTTATTAAGTGAATGTATTGAGTTTCAGTGTAAGCTTCGGGCGAATTCTTGTAGAACTTGCGTATTTGTGCAGCAGTGAAGCGTTCACAATATAAAGAACCTGACAGCTCAGTGACTGAGCCATTTAGATTCTTGTCCATTTCTAGGCATTCTTCAGTAGTTGAATTGTCCATCCAGATAGGGACGATAGGACGACTAAAAGCAGGCGTAAGAGCTTCGCTTAATTGATCAGATTGATTTAGCTCAGCCAAGATTTTGGGTAGTGAAGCATTTAGATAAACTGAGGCATGTTGATGACCAGAAATTGAGATAGATTCAATTCTTGGATTAAACTCTTGTAAATCATGCATCATTTTATCAATAGCTTTTAAATAGAGCTGTGGGTAAGAATAAAATTCTTGTTTAGGCCCCCTGATGAAACCGTTTTCGGTTTCAAACTCAGGGAAACTTTCAGCAAAATTAATAGCATGCTCATGAATGATCTCTCCAGCAGTACTATCAATGAGCACTGCAGAAAGACTTTGTGTACTTAAATCGAGGCCGAGACTAATCATCTGTTAACCGAGGTGGATATTATAGATATTTTCGTATAGTTCTTGCTGACCGGAGATTTGTTTAGGCTCACCTTTTTCAGCAGCTAAATTGCGAAGATCAGTTAAGCTTAATTTACCCGCTTCAAAATCAGCACCTTTACCTGAGTCAAATGACGTGTAACGAGCTGTTTTCATTTTTGGGATATCACCTGCGTTCATTTCATCAGCAATAACTAATGCACGAGCAAAAGCATCCATAGCACCAATGTGACCGTAGAAAATATCTTCTAAGTCAGTTGAATTACGACGAGTTTTAGCATCAAAATTCAATCCACCAGGAGCTAGACCACCTTGTGCGAGAACAATTCTCATAATATCAACAGCACCATCGAGGTTTGTTGGGAACTGGTCAGTGTCCCAGCCATTTTGGTGATCGCCACGGTTAGCATCAATAGAACCGAGCATGCCAGCATCAGAAGCTACTTGGATATCGTGAGCAGGGTCATGTCCAGCTAGTGTACCATGGTTTGGTTCGTGGTTAATTTTAAAGTGATCTTGTAAACCGTGTTCACGTAAGAAGCCGATAACGGTAGCTGAATCCACATCGTATTGATGCTTCGTTGGTTCCATTGGCTTAGGTTCAATGAGGAATTGTCCTGTGAAGCCTGTTTCTTTAGCGTAGTTCACACATTGACGGAGGAATTCAGCGAAGTGAGCTTTCTCACGCTTCATATTTGTGTTGAGAAGTGAGTCATAACCTTCACGACCACCCCAGAAAACGTAGTTTTCACCACCGAGAAACTTAGTTGCATCTATAGCTGCTTTTACTTGTGCAGCACCATGACAAACAACATCAAAGTTCGGGTTAGTTGCTCCGCCATTCATATAACGTGGATTAGAGAATAGGTTAGCTGTACCCCAAAGAAGTTTAACTCCTGTTTCATCCTGTTTGTCTTTGGCTTTTTTAACTAAATCCCAAAGGTTAGCTTCGGATTCTTCTACAGTATTGCCTTCTGGCGCCATGTCGCGATCGTGGAAACAATAATAAGGAACACCTAACTTGGTGAAAAATTCAAAAGCAGCATCCATTTTTTGGTAAGCTTGTTCCATAGGGTTAGAAGCATCTAACCATGGTAGTTGTTGTGGACCAGGTCCGAAGGGATCTGCACCCGTACCACAAAAAGTGTGCCAGTAACAGACGGCAAAGCGTAAATGTTCTTTCATAGTTTTGCCAGCAACAATTCTGTTTTCATCATAGTAACGGAATGCAAGAGGATTGTGGCTTTTAAGCCCTTCGAATTGGATTTTCTCAATGTTTGGGAAGTAAGTCTTCATGTTCATTTTTCCTTATTTTTGTATGGTTATATATCATCATAATACCTGTTTGAAAGTAAATCAATAGCAAAATGGTAGAAATCATGTTAAATTATATATGTTAACTATGTTATTAAAAGAGATTGTAAATGTATTTTCACTTTATTAATTATGTTAATTAATAAAGAATTGGAATAATTTTATGAATCAAAGAGTGAGTTTACAGGACGTAGCAAAGGTGGCGGGAGTTTCTGCTATGACAGTTTCGCGAGTGATTAATAATCATCCACGAGTCTTAGCGAAAACATCAGAAAAAGTTCAAAAAGTTATAAAAGAATTAGGTTATACAGCAGTTCCATCACTACGTAAAAGAGGGCGTAGAAGTCGTGCTCACACGGGGATTCATACAGGACAAATTGCATTAGTATTGTTGGGAATGGAAGAAAGCTTTGCCAATAATCCAGTAATCGGAAAAACTTTACATGGAATAAGAAGTCACCTCTCAGCTAATGATATTTCTACTGTTCTCGTACCAGTTCAAGATCAGAAGAAAATCCCGGATATATTAGATAGACGAAGTATAGATGGAATGATTGTTACGGGTGAATTTCCAAAAGATTCATTTAAAGAATATTTTGCCGACATGCCTATCGTTTATGTTTATTGTTTGAGTAACGAAATTGAAATGTCTTATGATCAAATCATGCCAAACAACAAAAAAGTTGCAGGATTAGCTTCAGAAAACTTTTTAAAACAAGGTGTTAAACACTGTGCTTTTTTTGACCCATCTCCTAATCACCCTGAATTTAATATCCGAGGGCAAGAATTCATTAAATTCTTTGAGAAATCTGGGGGTAAGGTAGATATGTATTTGGATAAAGATCTTTCTGATGCGCCTGAATCTGCTGAGCAGGATGTGGATCGTTCTAAGTTTAAGAAAATGATAGATCGTTTTTTGTCTAATAAAGATAGGGCAAGAGCAATATTTTTACCATCAGATTCTGTTACGGCAATTTTTCATAGGGAACTAAGGCAGAAGGGAGAGGATCCCAGTGAGTATCAAATAATTTCTTGCAACCAAGAAAGACCATATCTAGAGGGTTTATACCCGATGCCAGAGTCGATTGATATTCAGTCAAAACAAATAGGAATTAAAGCCGCTGAGAGACTTCTTCTACGCTTGAGTGACTCTGCGTTGCAGACTGAAAAGATCTTGGTAGATCCTAAATTATAAATTTAGATCTTTCTGAAATTTTCTATTTCAAAATCAATGGGTGCGTGTTCTAGGTGTTTGATTTTTTCATACTGCTCATAGTTTAATTGCAGAACACCCATAGCTTCTGATTGGTGCTGTTTTCGTTCTCCGTGATTTAATAATTTAAAGTAGAATAAGTAAGCTTCTTGAGCACTTTTATCTAAACCTAATTGATCTCTAAGCATGAATAACATATACCAACTATCTTTATTGATGGGGGCATAGTGAGAGGCTTTTTGAAAACATTTCTCGGCAAAATCCATTCGTAAATAGTCCTCTGGATCACTTTGTAGTGTGCGTAAGCCTAGGAAATACCATTGATGCCAGACTGATGGCGCATAACTTATATTTTGACTAAGTTGATCAAGATTTAATTTAGAGCTGTTGTGGAATTTTTTCTTAACCGTCAGTTCAGAATTGAAGTTGCTCCATATAAGGCAAGTTGTACTTATTAGTATGAGGGGAGTAAAAAGAATAATGCTACTTAGAAGTAAGTGTTGTTTTGAGTGGTAATCTTTCTTGTAGCTTTTACCTTTAGTGAGCATTAATCCATAAAAGATAGCTATATGAAAGGCGTAGATTGGAATATGAAAGCCATAGTCATAGCTTGCATGACAAATAAAAACAACTAAAGCAACACTAGAAAAAGCCGCGAGGTTTGAACTAATTTTCTTTTTTCTAATATTGTCTATAACTTTATTAAAATAAAAGCCATTCAGAATGAGTAGTAGAACAAAAAACAGTAGCCCGAACTCTTGTATTATATTAAAATAAGTGTTTTCGCTATGATGAAAAAAACTTGTACTACTAATTGCGCCAGTATATGAAGGCGAGATATCACCATAAGCACCAGGCCCAACACCGAGAGGAAAGTTTTTTATCACACTTGGAACTGTAGCAAAAAGCTCTTTTCGAACATTATCATTTAAACCTCTTTCATTGAGTTCTCCTTCAAGCTGAAAGGGAGTGAGAGTCGAAAAGCTTAGGATAATGAATATAATAAAAAAAGTTTTTAATGGGTTAGAACTATTTTTTCTATAGTTAAATAAATATGAAAGAAATAAAGAGATCAAGCCCAAAAGGTATGCTCCCATGGAAGCGGAAAGCATGATTCCTAACATCAGGAAAAAACTCATGATAAGGGGAGTTATGAGTTTTCTATAATCTTGTTTTTGTAAGCGATCAAAAAACTGACAAACGGGAAAACCTAATAAAGCTGCGCAATAAGCGCCAAAGTGATTTGGATTTACAAAAGAGCCAGAGCTCTTTCCTGTTTGAGTATCCCAGACCCACCAAATATTTCCAGCGGTATCACGAATATTTACTTGATAGATAAAAGCTAATACGTTACAGACTCCCATGATAGCTATTGCATAAGCTAAATATATTTTATGTTGATGTTTAAGGCATGCACATAAATAGACAAGAGGAAGGATATTTAAAATTAAGATTAGGATAGAAAGAGATTTGATTAGATTTAAAGTGTTAGTAAATGAAAAATTAGGTTGATTGAAAAAACCTAATTGGCTTCCTTCGAGCAATAAATTTTGCGCGGTATAATAGTAACTAGCGTTATTTTGGTTTTCATTAAATAAGGGGATAAAAAAAAAGCTTATAGACAGCAATAATAAAATAGTGGTTGCCACAATAGGGATATTACATAGGCGCTGTTTTTTATGATTTAGATAAGCTTGATAAACGGCGCCAGAATTTAGTATTATTGATGTTAAAAATAAACTCTCGATCATTAGACCCCCTCCGCTAAGGTGGATAATAAGACAAGAAAGAATTATAATAGATAGAATAATCATATTTATAGATTCAATAAGAGTCCAATAATAGCTACGGCAAAACAGTAATATGCAAAGTATTCCAAGCGCTGTTTACGAATTAGGGCCATTAGAAATTTGATGGCAAAAAAACCCGATATAGCGGCGCTACTCATTGCGATTAGGTAATGAACTATTTCTGTACGTGAAATTGCTTCGTTAAGCAGGTCCTTTACCTCTAAGATAGTGATCCCAGCAATTACTGGTATAGACATTAAAAAAGAAAATTTAGCTGCAAGTTCTGATTTAATCCCAAGAGCCTCAGCAAGTGCAATGGTACTTCCAGAACGAGATATGCCAGGTAAGATAGCAAAGGCTTGAGCAAGACCGATTATAAAACTGTCTTTCGTAGACATGAATTCTTTTTTCTGTCTTTTCTTAGACCACTTTAATGATAAAAGAATGAAGCCAGTTAAGATCAAACAAGTAAAAACCAGGTAAAGATTGTGGTAATATTGCTCTAGGTAATCTTTAAAGAATAGACCAATAATCATAGCAGGAAGCATTGAGATTAAGATAAAGATATTTAATGAACAGTATTGCTCCTCATCTGTATTCTTCGGTAGTTTATTGGCTATGTGCCTTGGGATATTCGGGAGCTGCTTGATGAGTTTTAAAATGTCTTTATAAAAGCAGGTGCAAACAGCGACTAAGGTTCCAAAGTGGACAAAAACCTCTAGGGCAATACCATCATTTCCTACATTTAAAATATCACCAAAAATAACTAAGTGACCAGAACTCGAGACGGGTAGGAACTCGGTTAGGCCTTGTACTACACCTATGATAATCATACTAATTATGTCATTCATGTATCAGTATTCTTTGTTGTAATCTTTATAATTGTAGGTGTAGCCATATCCGTAACCATGTGAGGATTGGTCGCCACCTGTAAATTTAATATCTTTGCTCTTGAAGCCATTGATGACGAAGCCCAGTAGTTTTTCTTTTGGTAAACGTTTAACGGTTGCAGATACATTGGGTGCGAGGGTTTTTCCTGCGCGTACAACGATTACAGTAGAGTCAGCAATTTCTGCAAGGTGGACGGTGTCTATTACCCTAACTGCTGGCGCAGAGTCAATAATTATTAAGTCATAGATACTCCTTAGTTTACTAAAGAGTTCTTGGATTTTTTTACCATCTATTAGTTCAGTTATGTATTCATCCGACGTTCCCGCGGGTAAATAATCTAAGTTGCCCACGGCTTTCTTGGATATGTACTCATCTATATTTGAATTCTCTTTTTTGAGGTAATCCATTAAGCCTACTGTTTTTGCATTAGTAAAAACTTTTCGTAGAGTAACGCGACGAAAATCACCATCAATAAGTAAAACTTTTTTATCAGTCCAGGAACAACATAGGGCCGTGTTTAAAGAAGTGGATGTTTTTCCCTCACTAGGGCCGAATGAAGTAAAGAGGACAATTTTTCCATGCATGTTTTTTTCCATGAAAAGTCGCAGGCTTCTATACGACTCAGCTAATACGGAACTTTTCGAAATCTCGTTGAGGAAAAAGGGGTTTTTCTTGCTTTGTTTAGCAGGGAAGTGAGGGATAGTCGCTAGACATGGAAGTTTGTTTTCTCGAGAAATTCGTGAGAAGTTATAACGCTTAACTTTAAGAAAGAAATTGAGAAGGATTAAAGCCGAAGATATACAAAAACAGACTAGGAAACCTTTGGTGATGTATTTAGATTGTTGGGGCCAAACAGGACCACCATACATGAAGGGTTCACGAAGCATACGTGTAAAGTATTTGTCACCACCACTACCAGAGAGTGAGACTAGGGATTCATGTAGGCTAGCTCTTAAATCACTTAAACGTTGTTGTTTATTAACAAATGCTTCAAGTTGGGAGATGACTCCTGCATTTTGTCCAAAAGTATCTTCGATTTGGTCAGCTCTTAATAAATAATTTTTATTTTGAGCTTCCAAAGTTTTTATTTTTCCTTTAAGAGAACTCAAAATGTTTTTTCGATAAACTTCTTGTTCTACTTCAACTATTTCTAATTCATCTGTAAATGATACAACCTTTGGATGCGATAATTTATATTTTTTCAGCATTATTTTCAATTGAGCTTCAATTCTGAATTTAGAAAGTTGTCTTGATTTCCATTGCTGAATATCTTGTTCAAGCCCAGATTGGCTCATAGAAAAACGATTGTTAGTTTCAGTAACTATTTCAATTAATTGATCAAATACTTCATTGGCTAATTCGGGGTTTTTATCTAATCTCGCGAGTTCTGGTTTTAAAATATCTAGTGCAAATTGATTTTTGTTTGCCTTTTCTAGTAATTCGGCAATATATTTTTGATCAAATTCTGATTTTGTTGACACAAAGACAAAATTATTGCGAGTTTTAAAGTCAATGATTTCTTTTTCAACTTCATCAATTTGTTTGTCCAATAAGGATACCTCATTTTGAAGCCTTTTTTTAGTAGCTTCGACTTCACCACTATTACTGCTAATCCTTAGTTTTTCATAAGCAGGAATGAGTTGTTTTAAGTACTCCAAGGAAGCTTCTTTATCGTATGAGTCTACAGAAATATCTATGATGTCATACTGTGCGCCCTTAACAGGATTTAAGTTTAAACTAAATGAGGTTAAGTTTATTTGCTTTAATTTTGGGAATTTTTCTAATACAGATACCTGAATAGGGGTATTAAGTTTAGAACTCCGCAGCATGAGCATGTGCTTTTCCATGGGGTCTTCAACCCAATAATCATCTTTGATTCTATCAGAGATTTGAACGACTTGGTTTTCAAAAATTTCGAAACGGCATTCAGCACGGTATTTTTTGGGGAGGGTCATGGAGTAGGCCATCATAAGACCTGCGCCAATTAAAGACATGGGACCTATTATCCACCAATAGTGGAGTAAGACTTTCGCATACTGAAGTAAATCAATTTCTTGAGAAAATTCATTTTCGTTTACTTGCTGGCTCATTTATGGGCTCCCATACTTATGGTAAAGACAAATTTTGAAAAATCCTTGCACATATATTTCATCCTCAATAATGCATTTCTATTAAACTAATACTATATCTATCAATTACTGAGTGAGAATTATTGAAAAGTTTATTAATTAAGTAAAAAAACTAAAAAACCTTAGCTATACCTTATGATTTCTTCTGATTTACATAAGCCACTAAATTGTCTCTAGGATTAAATATCTTTAAGCTTGACTTTTTAAGCATGACTGAAATCTTCAGCCTTAATTAATTTAGGAATTATTTAATGAGTAAAATCGAAGTTTTTTATGATATTATTTCTCCCTATTCATTCTTGGCTCTAGAGCTCCTTGATCAATCAAGTTTAAAGAATGGAAATGAAATAATTTTAAGCCCTGTAGCTTTAGGTTCAATCTTACAAGTGACTGGTAATCCTGGGCCCGCAGGTATAGAAGTTAAGCGTGGTGAGGCTCTTAGAGATTGTTGTATGCAAGCTCAAAGGCAGGGAGTAAAACTTTTAGGACCACCTGCACACCCTTTCAATACATTGTCAGCATTGCGTTTTATATCCTGTATTGAAGATATAAAAGAAAGATATGAAGTGGCAATTGCACTTAATCGTGCCTGTTGGAGTGAATCAAAAGATATTAGCACTGACGAAGGCATAGAGACCGTTTTAAAAGATTTGGGTCTGATGAAAAATGAATGGCTAGATATCTATGAATTTATCAAGAAAAATCATGGGAGGAAAGTCCTTAAGCAAGCAACGGCTCGAGCACTCGACTTAAAAGTTTTTGGTGTGCCGACCTTTCGTATTAATGACGGAATGAACTTTTGGGGATCCGATCGTTTCGATTTAATAGAAGATTATATTCGTAGGCCTGACTTCTATAAGTTTGATGCTTATGAGCGAATGTTAAATATTAACTCAGGAATGTAATGATGGAATATGAAGATTGTGCACTCTATATTTTTGCTCAAGACTCTAATTGGGTTCCCGAAGCAAAATTAATGAACTTCCTTCTGAAAATGAATGAAGCTTATGACTATTCAGGGAATAATTCTCCTGTTTTTTATAATGGTTTAATAAAAAATGATAATGAAACCTTTATGGATTTCGAAGTTGAGGAAAAGCAACTTAGGAAATTATTAGCATTGTATAAACATTCTAATGTAGGTTTGCTGGACTGGTTGGGGGATGAATTACTAAAATCAATTGCGGATGACTTTGATGATGTAGCTCATCAAGAAAACTTAAGTATTGATGGGATTTCGTTTCTTTTAGGCCAACATGAGATCATGAATATAGAAAATAAACAAATTGCTAAAACAGCTTTTTCTTTTTCTTTTTATTGTCCAAATCCACCAAAAAGTGACTTATCTAGATTAAATAAAGCACTTCGCAGTGATGACGAATTTATGGACCACTTCACACAACTTCAGAACATCATCGGTACGGACTGTAATTTTATCATAGGGCCTGCTTAAATTTGAATTTACGACAAACAGTTGATTTGCATTGCCATTCGAATATTTCTGATGGTAAGTTGTCTCCTGTTGATTTAGTAAACTTGATGCATGAAAAAGAAGTTAAATTATTGTCATTAACGGATCACGATACTACAGCAGGCTGTGAAGAAGCTGCTCAGCAAGCCAAGAACTTAGATCTTCAATTTATCCCAGGTGTTGAAGTTTCTAGTGACTTTAATGATAAGTCATTACATATATTGGGCTTGGATATAGATCTAAAGAGTTCATCCCTACAAGATTTTTTATCTAATAATCGAAACTTACGCCGTCTCAGGCTGGAACAAATTTTATCAAGATTAGAACACTTTAATATTGATGTTCGAGAAGAATTAGGCTCCTTTGATGATGGAGCCTCTCCAGGTAGAACTCACTTTGCGGAAGCTTTAGTCAATAAGGGCTATGCCGCGGATAAAGCGGAAGCTTTTCGGCGCTATTTATTGAAGGGTGGTGCTGCTTATGTAAAATGCCCTTGGCCAAGTATGAAAAAAACCATTGATGCGATTCATGAAGCCGGCGGTAAAGCGGTACTCGCTCACCCAGGTAGGTATGGATACTCACTACCTGGATTAAGAGGCTTGTTTCGTCAGTTTCGAGATGCTGGTGGTGATGGTGCGGAAGTATCGAGTGGTCCACAAGCTTTGGGTGTTGTTCAGCGGCTTTCTCAGCTTTGTTCTAAGTTTGGACTTATGGTCTCAGGGGGCTCGGATTTTCATGATCCATCCTCGCGTTGGGTTAAAGCAGGTGAATATCAACAAATCCCAAAACGTTTACCGCGTATTTGGGATGAAATGGGATGGTTAGTTGAATAAGCTTTCAGAGGTTCTTGAAGAGAATCAAGATTTTTTACTGATAAATAAAAAATCAGGAGATAATTTTCATAGTGAAGGAAATGAAGCCGGACTATTTCAGCTATTAAAAAATACATATGGGGATTTATATCCCGTTCATCGTTTAGATAAGGTGACAAGTGGTTTGTTACTCATCGCGAAAAATATTGATGCTTGCAGAGCTCTAAATGAATTATTCGCTAAACGTGAAATTGAAAAATATTACTTGGCTATTAGTGATCGGAAACCTAAGAAAAAGCAAGGTTGGATTATTGGTGATATGGAAAAGTCGAGGAGGGGAGCTTGGAAACTTTGCGAAAGCCGCATAAATCCGGCTGTAAGTCAATTTTTCAGTTGTTCAATTGGAGTAGGTGAGAGGTTGTTTTTATTGAAGCCTCAAACTGGTAAGACGCATCAGCTTCGTGTTGCATTGAAGGCAATTGGTTCGCCAATTTGTGGTGACCCACTTTATTATCCAGGGAAAAATAAAAATTCTGAAGATAGGTGCTATCTGCACGCTTATGCAATGCGCTTCACCTTTAAATCAAAGCAATATAGCTTTATCCAGACGCCAAGACATGAAAGTTATCGTTTTGGGGATGAAAACTTTCTTAAATCACTTGACGAAAACTATCTTAAGCCATGGGATATAAATTGGCCCAAAAGGAAATAATTAAACTTTATGAATAAGAATGTTTTAAAAAATTGGGCCGAACTCGTGCGACTCCCAAATCTATTTACTGTACCAGGTGACATCCTTTTAGGGATGTGTGCTGTGTCCAGTGTAGCTAGCTTAAGTCTAACTAGCTATATATATGTTCTGTCAATATCACTACTTTTGTATGGTGGAGGCATGATTCTTAATGATATCATGGACTACGAAGAAGATAAGCAAGCTCGCTCACATCGCGTTTTACCTTCAGGACGTATAGCAATTGAATGGGCAAAAGTAGCTGTAGTTTCTTGCTTTAGTTTGGCCGTTATCTTAAGTCATTTCTATAGTCAGAGTGTATTTGTGATTACCATTCTCCTTATTGGAGTTATCTATCTATACGATGGCCCCAGTAGAAAAATCCCTCACTTGGGTTTTGTGACAATGGGAGCTTGTAGATCACTGAACATCCTATTAGGGGCTGTAGCTATAAGTAACATCAACTTCGCAGCTCTTTTAGTGGCCTTATGTGAAGGAGCTTATATCTACGGTGTATGTGTGATTGCACATAATGAAACAAAAGCTTTACCAAAACCCTTTTGGTGCAAATTCCCTCTCTTAGTTGTTGCGATCACAATTATTTATTTGATTTTCTACACTTCTTTTGCACTATTTAGTATTATCTCAGGGCTCTTTATTTTATTCACCACATACATGGTAGTAAAGGATTTAAATAAAATGTTACCTGTAAAGAGCATTCCTCCATATATAGGTAAACTTATTAGAAACCTAATACCACTACAATTTTGTTTAGCTCTTTGTGTTGCACCGCAATATTGGTACCTTTGTCTAGCTTTAATGTTGAGCTTGCCTTTATGCGTTAAACTAGCTAAAAAAATAACAATGAGCTAATGTACAATCCTGTATAACTTGGCGCAATTAAACAAAAAGTTGCCGAAATTATCCTATATGGATGTCCTGATCACACATATGATGAGTGTATAATATTAAATCAATATAAATGATCAAATTGTATATATTCCTAAGTGATTATTGGAATAATGTTTTTTAAATGATTTACTTTAAGTATATATTTAGGTTAATTAGTATTTAGGGATACAATTAAGTTTATAGAAAAATCAAAGAGTTTAACTATGAAGTATAAACAGAGCTTTCAGGTTGATTACACTTATGAAGTCCATTTCACTCATAATGTTTTTAGTTCTGACAATGAAACCTTAAAAGATGTATTTGGCGATACAGCAGCCAAAGCTATGTTTTTCATAGATGAAAATGTTTACAAATCATTTCCCACACTGAAAAAAGACATTCAACATTGGTGCGAAGAGCACCCTCAAAATATAAACCCTTGCTTACCAATTCATGTTGTTCCAGGGGGCGAAAAAATTAAAAATAATTTTAGTATTGTAGAAAATTTAATTTCAGCAATGCTTGAAGGTGGAATATGCCGTCACTCATACGTCGTTATAATTGGCGGAGGTGCCGTATTGGATGCGGTAGGTTTTGCCGCTGCTATATTCCATAGAGGTGTTAGACAAGTTCGTATCCCAACCACAATTTTAGCTCAAGATGACTCAGGTGTTGGAGTTAAAAATGCGGTAAACTTCTTGGGTTCAAAAAATCTCTTAGGTACTTTCGCTCCAGCAACTGCAGTGATTAATGATTCTTTGTTTATCAGTTCTTTAAGTGAAAAAGATCGCTTAGCTGGTATAGCTGAAGCCTTTAAAGTTGCTTTGATTAAAGATGAACATTTTTATGATTATTTAAAAGTTAACTCTGATGGAATTAAATCAGGTGATCCTTTAGTAATCGAAAATCTGATTAAACGTTCCGCAAAATTACATATGGATCATATATGTCAGAATGGTGATCCTTTTGAAAAAGGGTCATCACGCCCCTTAGATTTTGGTCATTGGTCAGCACATAAACTTGAAGCCTTAACTGATCATGCTATTTCACATGGAGAAGCTGTGGCAATCGGTATTTGTTTAGATATGTTGATTGCATCTCTTTTAGGAATGGTGGATCTGAAGACAAGTTTGGACGTTATTGGTACATTCCAAAAAACGGGCTACGCAATTTGGCATCCAGCTCTCGAGCAAAAAAATGAAAAGGGTGAATTAGCAGTAGTCAGAGGTCTTACTGAGTTTAAAGAGCACTTAGGGGGACGTCTGACGATTCCTATGCCTACACGCATAGGTGAGATGACTGATATACACGAACTTCCTGTAAATCTTGTGAAGGAGTCATTGATTCAATTAAAAGAACTCGCAGGCGTATGCAAATAAACCCTGGGCAGCACCTTTCCTTCTGTCTAAATGTATTTGCCTTAGATAATCTAGATAAGATTTTTTCAGTGCTTACTAATGAGTGTTTAAAAGTAAAAAACATTGTGAGTCAGAATCAAGAAATGGGCTTAGGCTTATGGCTTAGCGCTGAGGTAGTAGAAGAGCTTCAAGATTCAGGTAAGTTAGACGTGTTAAAGGCGAGTTTAAAAAATCATAATTTATATGTATTTACTTTAAATATTTTCCCTTACGGCAACTTTCATCAAAGCCCAGTAAAAGAGAAAGTCTATTATCCTGATTGGGGTGATAAAAGACGTTTAGATTACACTTGTAAAGCAGCTAGAGTTTTAACGAGTTTATGTCCTGATAAGTATGGCTCAATGAGCACAGTTCCTGTGACTTACGGCAAAGAACTCCCTGAACAGTCTGTAGAGTTCATTCGCCAATGCAGTCAATACTTAATGAGTTTAAAAGAAGAAACAGGTATAAAAATTGAATTAGCTTTTGAACCAGAGCCTGATTGTTATTTAGAGACATGCGACGAGACAGTTGATTTTTTTAACTTGCTAAAAGATAAGTGTACTAAAGAAGAAATGACTTATTTGGGTGTGTGCCTGGATACATGTCATTCAGCATTGCAGTTTGAGTCGCCAATTGAGAATATTCAAAAATATATTGACTGCGGTATTCAGCTTTCAAAAATCCAAATTTCAGCCGCACCAATTTTATATTACAGTGATGAAGAAGATAAGAACCAGCTTGTACCGTTTTCTGAACCTGTATACCTTCATCAGACTCGAGTTTTAAATGAGAGTGGTATTATTGAGAGTTATGCAGATTTACCGGAAGCTCTTTCTAATGCAAGCAAAGGTGAGTGGCGTTGTCATTTTCATATTCCTCTGCATTTCAAAGGAGATGGAGCGCTTCAATCAACAAATAAAGATTTGAATAAAGATTTCTTCGACCTGGCTAAAAAACACTGTCAGCATTTTGAAACGGAAACATATACTTATTTTGTTCTTCCCAATGCTACGGAGAGTATTACTGAATCAATAAGGAATGAATTAATGTGGGTAAAAGCGAAGTTGTAGAGCTGTGATTAGCTGAATTGTTTTCTCTTAACTCTTTTTCTTATTCCAGAAGTACAATCTTCTAAAGATTGTAGTAGTTCTTGAACATAGCTACTTTCAGTTTGAGAATTATTTATCCATTCAGTGAAATTTGAGGCCACTTTCTGAACGCTCATGTTTTCAGTGAAAATGATCCAAATACTATCTTTATCAGTATGGTCAATATATAAAAATTCTTTATGACTTCTGCCAATCATGCTACTATTTAGTAGTCTTTTTGGATGAATAAAACCTAGATCAGAAATAATGATATTGTCTTCTGAAGTTTCAATGAAAGTATTTATGTGTTGATTCATAATGACTTGAATATCAAAGAAATCCGAAAGTTTTTTTGGAGAAGAAAACAAAGTCCAAGTTCTAAGAGTTGTTTTAGATTTACTTAAATAGCGGGGGAATATATATATATCTGTGTGGTTGTGGTTTTCTATAAACTCTGAGTATCTAGATGTTTTTGTTTTCATAAATCTTTCCTTTTTAATTGTCATACCTGCGCCTTAGTAATTTTAATCAATGACAAAAAAAAACTAAAAGCAAGCCTTTTAAATATTAAAAATTTATTAGCAAAATTAATCTCTGTGTAAAAAAAAAAAACTTAATAAAAAATTTATCAAATAAGCTCTGATAAATCTTGAATTTATCATGATTATTCACTTTTAGCGGACTATTTATTATTTTTGAGACTGGTGGAATATGAGAAAATAATTTAAAATAGATCAAAGTTTAATTTTTAGGTGAAGTGAATGAAGAAAATTTTAGGTTTTGACTTAGGTGGTACGAAAGTCCTTGCGGCAGTTCTAGATAGTGACTTTAACGTTCTTTCTCGTGTGAAAATGAAAGCTAATGCAGATTTAGGCGTGAAATCAGTCTATAAAGTTATTTGTGCAGTTATCAATGATGCCTGTGATGAAGCGGGTATAAATACATCAGATTTAGCTGCTATAGGTGGTTGTGCACCAGGGCTAGTAGAACCTAAAACAGGTTTAGTTTACGACACGCCAAACCTGGGCTTCAAGAATTTTCCTTTACAAAAGAAATTATCCAAAGATTTTAATGTTCCAGTTCATATCGAAAATGACGTTAATGCGGGACTTTATGGTGAGCTTCATTTTGGCGCAGCTAAAGGCATGAAAAATGTTTTGGCACTATCTCCAGGGACCGGTATTGGTGGAGCGATAGTTATCGATGGTAAACTCTTCAGAGGTAGTCGTGGTGGAGCAGGTGAGTTTGGGCACATAATGGTACAACCAGATGGCCCTCTCTGTGGGTGTGGTCAGCGAGGGTGTATAGAGGCTATATCAAGTAGGACCGCCTTATCTCAACAAATATTATCCTTTGCTCTTAGGGGACGTATCCCCATGGTGATAGCTGAAGCTAAAGGTAATCTTAAAAAAGTAAAAAGTGGCTTAATTGCCCGTAGTTATAATTCTGGTGATGAAGATGTACAAGCAATAGTTGATTACTCCGCGCGTTACTTGGGTGTCGCTATGGCAAATTTAGCGAATACCTTTAATCCAGAGTCAATTATACTTGGAGGTGGCTTAATTGAAGCACTTCCCGAACCATTCCTAAGGATTTCAAGTCAAGAGATGCGTGACAAAGCGATGGGTATTAATGGTGAAGAAGTAAAAGTCTTAGCTGCTGAACTAGGTGATGATGCGGTGATTAAAGGTGCCGCCAAGCTAGCGGCCGAGTTACTTGATTAATCTTTGTGCCGTAAGTTATACCAAGTGAATAGTATCCATAACAAAAGGTGTACTAAAGCTATAATTAAATATAGACTTCGCTGCTTGTCTTGAGATAAAGCGGAGGCGAAAAACCATATCAAAGTACTGAGAAAAAATATTTTACTTGGTAGAATAGACTTTTTCATATTTTCCTAAATCATCTTTTAGAAAAATAAGTATATAAAAAGAAGATATCCAAGTGATATCTTTACATATGAGATTTATATCCCAATTAATCACAATAGAAAGACCTTTGCAGAATCCGCAAAAGCCTTTCTATGGATAATTAAGTAAGTTAGTAAACGTCTCTAACGTAACGTTTGTCGGACTTCATTTTATCAACATAAGCTACAGCGCTTGCTGAATCCATTTTACCATGTTCAGAAATGATTTCATGAAGTGCCTTGTCTACATCTTTAGCCATGCGATAGGCGTCGCCACAAACAAAGAAATAACCGCCGTCTTCAAGCCATTGGAAGAGCTCTGCACCATTTTCACGCATGCGATCTTGAACGTAGATTTTTTCTTCTTGGTCACGAGAGAAAGCAAGAGATAACTTTTCAAGGTAATTTTTCTCTTTTAATTCCTTAAGTTGATCTTTATAGAAGAAATCATTTGCTTCATTTCTATCACCAAAGAAAAGCCAGTTTTTACCACTTGCTTGTCGCATTTCACGCTCTTCTAAGAAAGCACGGAAAGGAGCTATGCCAGTACCAGGGCCTACCATTATCATAGGTAAGTTATCATCTTCAGGCACAGCAAAAGCTTTGTTTGCGTGCATATAGCAAAGAATGTCTGTTTCGTTTACTTTTACACGATCGGCTAGGAATGTGGATGCCACGCCATGACGAGTACGGCCGTGACTAGTATAACGGACACTTCCGACGGTTAAATGAACTTCACCAGGGTGCTTTTTCGGACTAGATGAAATTGAGTAAGCGCGAGCCTGAAGTTTTTTAAGTAGAGAGATCAAACTCTGAGCATTAAGTCCGTGTTTGTAGTGAGCGAGGAAGTCGATAAGGTCACGACCCCACAGGAAGTTACTTAAAGCTTCTTTATCTTCAATGATATTGAGTAAATCACTGTCTTGAGAGTTTTGAGCCACTTGCTTAATGAGGTCCTTTGTAGGAGTCTTGATTTCGAAATGATTAAGAAGAGCTTCACGGAAGCTCATTTCACCATCTTTACCAAGATCAACAAGAGTTTCGGCATCTTCTGCAAGAACTTCAATGATGTCATCTACTAGAGACGCCTCATTAACAGGAATTACATTTAATGCATCACCAGCTTTATAGTCATAGTCAGATCCATCGAGACTAATTTCATAGTGAACTACTTCTTTACTGGAATCATCAGAAGTTAAAACAACTTTTCTAATGAGTTTAGCAGGGAAAGGTTTTTTCTTACCAAAGGCATTATCGTCTTTTTTAACGCTAGTGTTAGCATTACCTACGAGGTCACCAGCGGATTGATCGCCT
The DNA here is from genome assembly GCF_028745505.1 of Lentisphaera marina. Classification (GTDB taxonomy): domain Bacteria; phylum Verrucomicrobiota; class Lentisphaeria; order Lentisphaerales; family Lentisphaeraceae; genus Lentisphaera; species Lentisphaera marina. Next base: position 1,022,918 of record NZ_JAQZZL010000002.1, read on the forward strand.
AGAGCAGATAAGGCAGGAAGAGATTCCTGAGCCCATTCTTCAAATGGATCCTCAAAGTCAACATCACAATCGACGCGCTTGAATGCGCGACTAGCTCCTTGCTTCTCCAAAACTTCGTCCCATTGCTTACCTGCTTCACAGAAAAGGTCGTAAGAACTATCGCCTAATGAACATATAGAAAAGAACATGCCTTCAAGACTGGGAGCATCTGCGGCAGTCATAGCAGTGTATAGAGCTTGGGCATTATCAGGTTGTTCACCTTCGCCATAAGTTGAAGTGATGATAATCACTCGTTCCATAAGCTTTAAATCATCGATCGATATATTGCCCATGTCGTGGACTTGAGCAAGCATACCAAAGTTTGTCGCTAATGCCGCGCAATCATTGGCGAGAGATTCAGAGTTTCCTGTTTGAGTGCCAAAGAGGATATGAAGTTCTTTACCTTTTGGTGATGAGTCTTCTGAACTCGCAACACCAAAACTTAGACCATTGAAGTAGCCATTGAGCCATTTTAGTTGACCTTCACTAAAAGGAACATTCTCTGGGATGAGTGGAAGTCCAGTTTCTTTATTGAGGGCGTCTTTTACTAGCGCCAAAGATATTTGCGCTGCAAAATCTTTTAAGAAAGTCATGCGTGCCGTAATCGCTTCTTGATTTTTTAGGTCTTGTTCAATAATCCATGCGTAGGAGCCAAGTGAATTATTTTCCAAAACATCGCGTAAGTAGAGTGCTTTTTTGTAATCATAAACGCGTTTGTCGGCTAAGCTTTTAGCTAAAAGTTCATCATCAAATTTGGAGAGAACATCACGAGATACTTTCAGCAAGAGCTCCATGAGTCCTTTATCTTCAGTGAAAATGATATTTTTGATGTACTTAGCCAAAGTTTCGTCTTTGAGTGCTAAATCAAATTTATTCATTTTATCTAAAGTAATGCGTGAAGCTTTGCAAAAAATCGAATAACGAGAAATTAAGCGGAAGATTAAAGCCGTATCAGTATCGCCAATTGCTGGAGTCTTACCTTTGAAAAGACGAGTCTCATTTTTGTAAGCATCTTTGATTTGTTCGAGTTGAACATGAGTATAATTACTAGCCAGCTCTTCAAGCATTTCTTTACGTGAAGTATTTTTAAGCAAGCAGTCCCAAGTTTGAGTCTCATATAAAGCCAATGGAATTGCGTAGTAGAAATGATTTTTTTCGACTTCCCAATTGGCGAGGATAGACTCAGCTATTTCAGAGTGATTGAATTTAACTTGTTCTTCCAGCAGGTACTTAATAATGTTTTCATGAACCTCAGAGCTGTCACTTCCATCACATTTTTTAATGATAACGGAGTCCTGATTGTAAAATAAGGGGAGCTTGTTATTTGGATCATACTGATAAGCGTTGCCGCCAGACATACCATTGCCCCAGCCCTTACCAAATGTACCAAGATTTAGTATGGTTCCCGAAGTCATGTATTCACAGAAGAAATCACCCACGCCTTCGACTACTGCCATGGCACCAGAGTTGCGAACAGCAAAACGGTCACCTGCTTCACCATTAATATAGCAACGTCCACCAGTAGCGCCAAATAGAGCAAAGTTACCGATGAGAACATTTTCGCCTGCTAAAGATGAGCCACCACCAGGTGATTTAACAGTGATGATACCACCCGACTGAAGTTTACCAACACCATCATTACATGTGCCGAAATGTTGTAATAACATACCATTATTGAGAAGTGCACCGTAGGATTGACCAGCGGAACCATTTGTTTGAATGGTTAAGCTTGAAGGAGCTAGGTAACGGCGGCCAGTATCATTTTCAATAACAGCTTCTGCATTATCAAAGTCGCTATCTTTAAAACGGTGATTGAGGATTCTTTCTATATCAACCGAGAGTTGACCGCCAACAGATTTATGACGGTTATTGAGTTTATACTCAGATCCCTTTAGAAGGAGTTCTTTTTCTTTGCCGTAGAGTAAATCTTTTTCGACTTTACCAAGGATTTTGTCATCTATAGAGAAATCAGCTTCAAGGTAAACGGGATCTTCAATTTTCAGTTCGTCAACTTCTGCCAAAAGTGCTGTAAAATCGAGTTGGCCGATGATTTTATCGTGATTAACTAAGTGAAGTAGCTCGGTTCTTCCACGGATCTCATCAATACTCTTATAACCTAGATAGGCCAATAGTTCACGTACTTCTTGTGCAACATTAAGAAAGTATTGTGCCAGTGCTCTAGCATCACCTTGGAAGAGTTCAGGGTTAGTTGTGATACCAGCAGGGCATTTGATATTACAGTTTTTAGCCATGACACATTTAAGCATCATCAAGGCAGATGTGCCGAATTCAAATGAATCAGCCCCAAGTATAGCAGATTTAATAACGTCTATACCAGTTTGGTGAGCGTTGGACGAGCGTAAAATAACTTTTTCACGTAAACCATTAAGAGCTAAAGCTTGGTGAACTTCTGCAATACCGAGTTCAGCTGAACGACCGGTGTTTTTGAGGGATGTTACTGCAGCTGCACCTGTGCCACCAGTATTACCCGCAACGTTAATTACATCTGCACCAGCTTTGGCGACGCCAACAGCAATAGTACCAATGCCTTCAGAGGACACAAGTTTAACAATAACTTTGGCACGAGAAGCTTTACAGTCGTGAATGAGTTGACCTAAATCTTCAATTGAGTATGTGTCGTGATGAGGAGGAGGGGAAACCAATTCGATTTGAGGTGTGCCACCACGACTTGATGCAATCATCACAGTGACTTTAAAGGAGGGGAGTTGACCTCCTTCACCGGGTTTGGCACCTTGGGCGATTTTGATCTCAACTTGCTCTAGGTAAGGATCTGCAAAATAGCCTGCCCATACACCAAAGCGACCAGAGGCAACCTGTTTAATTGAGCTTGCTTTGATTGTGTTGTAACGAACTCTTTTTTCGCCACCTTCACCAGAGTTTGATAGAGCACCCGCAATATTAGCACCTTGAGATACAGCTTCATGAGCTTCAGCAACAAGAGCACCGTGCGACATGGCAGCTGAAGAGAAGGTTGCCGTGATCTTATGGGCTTTTTGTACTTGTGACTTATCAATTGAATCACTAGCGGTGCGAATGTTTTTGAGGTAATTAAGGATTTCTGGGTTCTCTGTCTCAACAATGATACTAGCATCTTTTATTGTAGTGATAGCTTTAGAAGCAAAGCGCTCATCAAAATACTCTTTTAACCACTGTAGTCTTTCCTCGCTGCTAAGTGACATACTCAATTCAAAACTATTTGAACTAATTTCTTTATTAGATAAGCCTTTTACTTTAAAGCAGTTGTTACCTTTGAGTGCCTGTTTATTCAAAATCGCTTTGAATTTACTGGCATCTTTGGCTTTGTTGATATCCGCAGGGAAGTACATGATGTCACGTAAAGCGGCTGGACGAACTTTTCGTTCAGTATAGACATTGCGGGCAAATTGACGGTAGGCCTGGGTAATACGGTGTGAATCTATTTCTTCAGGAGTGCGTTGTCTTTCGCCGTATTTTTTATAAGTTAGATGACCAAGAGGATCATCTTCTGATTGATCTGACTCTGACAAGAATTCATCAATGTCAGAAGTGTAATCTTGTGAATCAGCGATTTCGGTGTCGCGGATTAAATTACGGTCCATGACACTGGCAATGGAACGCATGGCTGCTTGGTGCATGGAGAGTTCTGCATTCTCGAATATGCTGGATAAAGCGGCGATCAGGTCGCTTTCGTGCATGATGTCCTTGCCGATTCTTTTGTATATCTGTTTTAATTGCGAAAGGGCATCAGGGAAAGATTCTTTAAGTTCAAAACGTTCAAAGATATCCTCAAGTTCTTCATCAATTGAATAAAGTACTTCTTCTTCAGTCATGTTGATATATTCACGAACTGCAACTAAGCCGAATGAATGGCCTGCACCGCCTTGGCGTTCTTTAAATAGCCCAAGGTGTGGGATGTCATTTTCATCTTTGATGCCAAAAGCTTTGTAATGCCATTCACTAGCAGAAGCGGCAATTTTACTAAAGCCTACACCACCAACAGGCGAGGTGATATTAGGAAAGCGTTCTTTGAGTTGTGGGTCATTGGTATTGAGGTAGTTTGACTCGAATATTTCTCCACCAATGTAAGATTCTGCCGTACAAAGGCCAAATTTCCCCATGATTTTCATGAGCGATTTTGCAATGGCTTTTTTGTAATTGGCTAGAGCTTTATCAAGCTCCTTGGGCATAAGTGTAAGTGCGCGATCATGTATTGTTAGAGGGCACATTGCAGAGGCACCAAAACCTAAGGCTGTAGCAACATCGTGAGAGGATGCGATTTGTCCAGTTTCGGCGATTATGGAAGAGTTAAAGCGCAGACCTTTTTCGATGAGGTGTTGATTGCTAGAGGCAATGGCTAGCAAAAGAGGAATTGCCGCTTTTGATTTTGATATTCCCTTGTCGGAAAGGATGATGATGCCATTTTTTGCGATAGCAGCAGATTCTACCTCATTACAGAGCTCAGTGATGGCTGCGTTTAAATTAGCTTCGTTTTCTTTTGGATCTTTAGAAGGAGTGTAAAGACAGCTGATAGTACACGTGGCAATGTCTTTTTGTGAACGAATTGCGGACAATTCATTAACAGTCAGAAAAGGGTTTTGAATAACGATTTGTTTTGAATCCGATTCTGAAAAATTAGGCTTTGCACCAAGTGATACACGAAGGGTCATGCCATCTTTTTCACGAATTGAGTCGAGTGGAGGATTGGTGACCTGAGCAAATCGTTGAGAGAAATAGCGCGACATGCCACCTTCATCTGCGTTGAGGACGTTGAGGGAGACGCCGTAACCCATAGCCGATATTTTCTCTGCAGCACCCTGAATCATTGGGTCCAGGAGGAAGCGGAATGACTCTTGATTCATGCCATAAGCAACGGCACGTTCATATGTGTCGAGTTCTGGTTGTGTTTGATCGATTTCACCAGCTTCTAGATCTGCTAAATCAATTTTTTTCTTTTTTAGTAAAGATTTGAAATCTTCTTGACTCGCAAGTGACTTTTCTATACTTTCTGTAGTATAAGATTTGCCAGTTTCATGGTCAAAATAAAGCATGCCACCAGCTTCGATACGGCCTCGGGTAATGACTTCTTCAGGGGGAAAGTCTATTTGACCAGCTTCAGACATGACACAGACATATTCGTTTGTTTCAATTGATCTAAGTGGGCGTAAGCCAAGGCGGTCTAAACGTGCACCAACTTTTGTGCCATCAGAAAAAAGTAGGGCAGCGGGGCCATCATTTTTTTCTTCGTATAAAGAGAAGTACTCATACATATCTCTAATTAGCGGATCGATGTCTTGTTTATTTTCCCAAGCAGGGGGCATCATTGCGAGGACCGCAGTGGCTATATCCATTTTATCTTCAATCACGCGGCGTTGAAGAGTTTGATCAAGGCGAGCTGAGTCAGATTGACCTTTAGGAAAAATCACTTTTTTGTTTTTTTGCTTGGCTATAGCATCTTCTGAAAGGCGGTTTTTCTTGTCGGTATTTAACTCGCCATTGTGCGCCATGCGACGAAAGGGCTGTGCCATAAATGTTGCAGGAGCTGTGTTTGTGGAAAAACGAGTGTGGAATAAGAAAACACGGATTTCCATATCTAGGTCAGAGAGGTCTTTGAAATAAGGGACAACTTCGCCTGAATTTAAACGACCCTTGTAAACAATCGTTTTTGAACTTAGTGAAATAGGGTAGAAACCATGGAGTTTTTTGTTTGAATAAGCAGCCGATTCAATCTCATTTAAGGCTTCATCAATCAAGTTTTCAAATTCCAGTTGATCACGGCATGATTCAGGCTTAGCAAAAATAAGTTGATGAATGGGGAGCTGAGCTTTGGCTGCGGCTTCATTTAATGCTTTTTTATTAACGGGTACTTCGCGCCATTTTAGGATAAGGACGTTTAGTTTTTCGAAAGTGCTTTCAATTATTTCACGAGCTACATTATCCTGTGTGCTATCTTCAGGGAAAAAGAAATTACCGACGGCAAATTCACCAAGTTCTACTGAGTCATTCTCGAGGACTTTTTGGAAAAACTTCAGTGATAAGTCAATGTTGACACCCGCACCATCGCCAATGCCTTCAGCGCTCATGCCTCCACGGTGTGGTATAACACAGAGGGCTTCGTGACCTTTTAGTAAAACATCGTGGCTTTGCTTACCATCTTTACGAGTAATAAAGCCAACACCACAGTTATCGTGATATTTATCGGCATCGTATAATAATTTATCGTTCATAGTTTTGTTAACCTTAGTAAGATTTTACCTGTATATGACAGGCTAACCCTTATTTTTATATAAAGGTTTGATTGAATTTTATAAATCCAATAGGTCTATCATTATTGATATTACAATAATGTTCTATTTATTTTTCTTAAAAATATCTTTATACATTTTATTTTATAGTCATAAAATGTTTTTTATAATGTGTTTATGTTATTATCAAGGTCTATGATTTGGTGCTTAATCTTTCAGTTGTTTTACAATTTAGTTATTTTATTTAATGTAAAAAATAAAAAAAAGATTACAATTATGAAAAAATGAAAAAAATATTACATAAATATATCTAATCACTTTGGTTCATTCTAATAAGTAAAAACCATTAAGGGCTTGCGTATATTATCTAATATACGAACTACTTGCTTACAGGTCGGAATGGGTTGGGGTTTTTCTTTAGCCAAACTTGCAGCTCATCAAAAGACATAGAAGAAACCATTAAGCGACGAGTTTTACCTTTAACAGCAATTTTATATTCATTCTTAAAAGCCTCAGAATTACAAAGAGACGAAAAGGAATGATTCATAACAATATTTCCATGTAAAGTTTTTGAGGCTTCCTCTAAACGAAAAGCTGTATTAACGACATCACCTAAAATAGTATTTTCACTCATGGCAACAGAACCCATATTAATACCACAACCAATGTCTATATCTTTGGGGATTTCCGGGTGTATTTTTGGTAGAGTTTTAGTCAGTTGATGGATGTCATATGCGGCATCTAAAATCAAAGGCACTGCGGCAGGGTCAGGGTGTTTTAATTCCCACTTAGCAAGAACGCAATCACCAATGAATTTATCTACTACGCCAAAATTTCTCTCAATAATATTTCTTGTCGCTTTAAACCAGTAGGTCATGGCTTTAGTTAGGCTTTCTATAGGCAGATTTTCTGACATGTTAGTGAAATTACGTATATCTGCAACCAATATAATCACAGAGCGAATTTCTGCACTTACTGGAACATCACCATGGTCATAAGTTTCCATATCACTACTAGGTGCATTAGGGTGTTTATGAAAAACCATTTGAGTATTACCAATGATCAATTTATCTTGATCCGAAAGTAGTATTGGACTGATTACTCTTTGATTATTAAGATAGACACCATTTCGGCTTCCCATGTCGATGAGGTAGTAATTACCTTTACCAACATAATTGATTACTGCATGGTTCCTAGAGCAAAGAGGGTCAGTTAATTGTACGACATTTGTAGAATCTCTCCCGATAGGAGTGATTGGAAGGCAATTAACCTGTTGGACAGATTTATCGCAATTTATGATTTCTACGAATGAGGTCATTTTACTTAACATATTTTTATTTAATTAATACCTATGTAGATAGCAACATCAATAGGTACATGTTTTACAATGCTAGTTGAGTCAGAACTAAACAATTGTTTACTTCAGCGCTACTAATAAATTGTTACATATTAATTGTTTTTTCACTAAATCTGATTGAAAAACAAAGGTTTTCAAAAGTTTTAACAATTATATAATTGGATTTTTGTATATAAAAAAGAAACACAGTTAGGATTTATACCAACTTAGTAGTCCCCTGTGTTGATGTATGAAAAATGTTGATTTTTTGAGCTTTTTTACAAGATTGTCATAATCTTTAAAACTATGAAAAGTAGGGTATTCCAAAAATATTGTAAAAAAAAAACTTTTAAGCAAGACGCATAAATATATGGCTTTATAGTCCACGAAAATATATTAATTATTAAGGTATAAAAATGATAGACTCATTCTTGCTGGCGAGTTCTTCGGGACTTAATGCGACAGACCACCCATTAGGCTATTTAGCACTAGCCGTTTTTGTGCTATCCTATGCATGTGTGATTTTTGAAGAAATGCTTCACATGAAAAAATCCAAGCCAGTAATGTTAGCTGCTGGTTTAATTTGGATTATCGTCGGAATGATTATCTACACTAAAACTGATGATACTCCCATTAAAAAAGAAGCAGTCGAACATGTTCAACTCATCGACTCAAATAATACAGAACAAAGTCAGTCAGCTCCTTCCGTAATAGATGAAGAGTCAAAAAACTTAGATGAAGTCAATGTAGATGGCCATGGTGAAGAAGTCATAAAAACTGAACGTGAAGAAGCTTTTCATCATTATAACTTAGAAATCAAGCATCTACTTATAGAGTTTGCGGAACTGTTCTTTTTTCTATTTGTAGCTATGACATTTATTTTAACGATGGAAGAACGTGGTGTGTTTCGAGTCTTACGAGCCTACTTAGTTGGAAAGGGCTATAGCTTCCGTCAACTTTTTTGGATTACGGGTATCATCTCTTTCTTCCTTTCACCAATAGCAGATAACCTAACAACAGCTTTAATCATGGGCACAGTTGTATCACGTATGGCCGACGGTAATAAAAAATTCTTAATCCCTGCATTTGTGAATATCGTCGTAGCTTCCAACTCTGGTGGTGCCTTTTCACCATTTGGCGATATTACCACGCTTATGGTATGGCAGGCTGGGAAAGTGACTTTCTTTGAGTTTTTTGCTTTGTTTTTCCCTGCAGTCGTTAATTTCATTATACCAGCAGCCATTCTTTACTTCTTTGTTCCGAACGAAAAACCACACCCACTCAAAGAAGAAGTCAAAGTTTACTATGGTGCTAAAACTGTAAGTTTACTTTTTCTCGTAACCGTAGCTTTATCAGTAACTTTGCATAACCTTTTTCACATGCCTCCATTTTTGGGTATGATGACAGGAATGTCATTTCTTCTTATTTATAACTACACACAAATTGTTAGAAATCGTGAAAAACATAATGGTCAACCAGAGATCAATGTATTTAAATACATTGAGAAAACAGAGTTTGATACCTTATTCTTTTTCTTCGGAGTAATCTTTTGTATTGGTGGTTTAGCCTATATTGGTTATATCGACAAATTAGCATCAGTTATGTATGCAGCGGAAGATAAAACCATGGCGAATGTAATTGCAGGCCTCTTATCTGCGGTTATTGATAATATCCCAATGATGTTTGGTGTCTTAAAAATGGATCCCACCATGAGCCACTACCAATGGTTAATGATTACCTTAACGGCAGGTGTAGGTGGCTCCGTCTTAGCTTTGGGTTCTGCCGCAGGTGTTGGACTTATGGGAGTAGCTCGTGGAGAATACACTTTCATGGCTCACCTAAAATATTCATGGGTAATTTTAATCGGTTATGTAGCCGCTGTTTATTCACACTATTTAATTAATTATCCCGGTTAATCTATCCCACAATTTATTAAAAAAGCCTTGAGTGTACAACTCAGGGTTTTTTAGTTTTACATTGATCAAGTAAGCCTTTATGGACCAGAATAAAGATCATTCTCTTGTTCTGCTTTCATTTGTCGTTTTAAGTCATCCATTTTTCGATTGTGGTGAATGGTTTTAGCATCATTATATTTCTGTAAATATTCTGGAGAAGGAGAGCGATGTTCAGGAGTGTATTCTTGAATAAGTCTCTGACGCTCTAGAGCATTGGCTTTACGTTCAGCGCGTCTTTCGCGTTGTTCCTTGTCTTTGTAATACTTGCTACTGGAAGTTGAGCAATGGCAACCGCAGGAAGTTGCCACAAAGTAGATACTAGCAATAATTGAAAGGTATATGAATCTCATAAGAAAACTCCTTCTCTTTATTATGGCTTAAGCTATGTGCATAAAAGCTTTAAGACTAGAGTATAATAGGGATTCATCTTTTATTTAACAGATTTAAAATGATCATTCTTAAACAAGAATACTACAGTTGATTTCTTACTTACCATGTATTACTCATGTCATTTTTTATACAGTTCATTATTTTTTTGACCAGTAGTAAGAAGAAGATTTTATAGTGGAATGAGAAAAGGGTTCCAAGCTGAACTTGGAACCCTTTGAATGTTAATCAGTGCTTAAAAAGAATTATTTACCGTATACCCATGGAGCAGTAAAGGTGGACTCTGGAACATCAAACTCTTTGCGTTGAGCTTTAAGCTGTTTGAGTAATTTCTTTTTGATTTCTACATATTCAGGGTTGTTTGCGACACTATTAACTTCATTTGGATCATTCTTTAGATCGTAGAGTTCAAATTCTTTATTAGTATAGAAATTGATGAGTTTATAGCGTTCGGTGCGAATACCTTCATGGCGAGGGACATTATGGGCTCCGTGATGATAGTAATGGTAATAAATTGCATCGCGAACTTCTTTTTTCTCACCTGAAAAAATTGGGAGTAAAGATTTTCCTTGAAAACGCTCTGGGATATCAGCACCAGCTGCATCGAGGAAAGTTGGGGCATAATCAATATTTTGAATCATTGCCTGGGGTTTACTATGTGGCTTAATTTTCCCGGGCCAGCGAATTACGAAAGGCATTTTTAGTGCTTCTTCATACATCCAGCGTTTTTCAGCCCAACCATGCTCACCAATGAAATAGCTTTGATCTGAACTGTAAATTACGATAGTGTTTTCATCGAGATTATTGTCTTCTAACCAAGTTAGTAAGCGCCCCACATTATCATCGATTGCCTGAACGCAACGTAGATAGTTTTTAATAAAGAATTGATATTTAAGTTTACGTGCTTTGATGGGATCGTTAAAAGCACCTGACTTTTTGTACTCATAGTATTCACTATTTTGCGCATCCATTGCATCTAACAAAGCTTTGCGCTGTTCAGGAGTCATACGATCGAGGTGCTTTTGCTGTTTCTTATTGACGGGTTCAGTGGCATTTTTCGGTGGAAAATAAGCAAGAACTTCTTCATTTTGACCATTGATCTCCATCCAAGCAGTAGAGGCACCTTTGAGGCGATTTTGATAATTATCATAAAGAGTTTCAGGTTCAGCCACATCCTCAGTGTACATTTTCATGTATCGTGGATGGGGAATACGTGGGACATGAGGAGATTTAAATTGAACCATCATTAAAAATGGTTTGTTTTGGTCACGTTGATTAAGCCATTTAATGGATTCATCAGTCACAACGTCAGTTGAGTAACCCATGATTTTTTCATGACCCTTGTCGATAGACATGAAATCCGGATTGTAAAAATCACCTTGACCACCAGAACCTACCAATACTTTCCAGTAGTCGAATTCATTAGTAGGATTAGGATGTATATGCCACTTACCAATTAAAGCGGTTTGATAGCCAGCTTTTTTAAGCTCGCGTGGAAAAACGGTTTGATTGCCATTCCAATGAGCACCATTATAAGTGACGCCATTAATATGACTATGAACACCAGAAAGGATGGATGCACGACTTGGTTGACAGATAGAGTTTGTACAAAAGCTCTTTTCAAAAACTGCACCTTCATCTGCTATACGATCAATATTAGGAGTCGTGTTTATTTTGGAACCATATGCACCAATCGCATTAGTTGAGTGATCATCTGAAAAGATAAAGAGGATATTAGGTTTATCTTGAGCACTAATAAAGTTAGACAAGATTAGTCCACAAAGTGTTAGAAGTTTTTTCATTATAGTTCCTTTTATTATTGAATCTCTAAAAGTAATACGATAAGTAAAAGGTCTGCTTGACAATTAATATAATTTATTTGTAGTTTAACTTCGTTTTTTGTCTAAAAAAGTCTAAGCCCAATTCGGGATGCATGGAGGCTAAGCCAAAGAGGAGAGGAGATAAATCAATGCCTTGGACGGCTCGAGGTTGCCAAGCTCTATCCTCAAAACTTATGCGCCAAGGAATATGCATCTCATTTAATTTAAAAATCGCTGATGGATACAGTTTACTCGACATAAGGGCTTCTTCTGCCATTTCTTTATCAAAAGGAGCAAAGCCATACATGGCGGGTAGGTGTGCAATCATATCATGATTCTCTTCTGTAGCATTAACGGAGTAGCCCTTTAATCCGGTACCAGCACTACTTCCCCATATACCATTTTGTTTAGATTGTTTTTGCCACCAATCACGGTCGACTTCAGCTGCTTTAAGACTTTCTTTAATAAAGATGTCAGATGATATTCGGTAGGGGCTCAAATAGAGAGGAAATTGAAAGGTGAATAATGGAAGTTTTGCATGTTTGCGATCACTCAAAACAGCATTATTTCCGTAACTAGACCTAGTCCATTGTGGATTGATTTTCAAGTAAGGTTCCTGATTAGCATAAGAAACGTAGTCAGATAGGAGTAGGTACTCATTAAATATTTTTGTCTTACCAGAGTTTCTACCATTAGTTGATTGAGTAAGAGAAAAAGTATAAGGGTCAATTCTAGTACTTTCCCAGTTAATGCTAGACCATAATTCCTGGCTGAGTTGTTGAATCACCTGATTGTCAGTAAATGTGTTTCGGCAAATTGTCGCACCAGCAACCAAGAGAGCGGTATCAATTGTAGAAAACTCGGAATTCCACATTGTTTGACCTGTGTCTTTATCAAACCAATGACGATAGAGGCCGTTAAGATTTCGTTCCAACTTTATATTTGGAGATTTATTTAAGCAGGCTTTCAGGGTTTTGATGACCTTTTCTTCAGCCTGTGAGTCAATGTTTAATTCATGAGCAATAGCTAAAGAAGCTAAACCAATGCCCGTACTCGCAGAGGAAATACGTTTATCTTCAAGACCAGATTTGCGGTTATATGAATCGAGATAAAAACCTGAGTCTGAACGTATGTAATCATAAAACTTATAAGTGTCAATAAGTTGTTTGTATAAGACGGGATCCATTTTGTTGGTGCTCAAACTTTTTGATTGAGTATCATTTATAGTTACCGTCACTTCATTCTTATATTTAAAGATGAATAGGCTTGTTGCGGAAATCGCAAAAAAAATGAGAAGGCAAATGATTTTGATTTTATGGCCTCCTTGGCGAGTGATTGTTTCTTGTTTTTCAGGACTCGTTATAAGCCTTTCCGAGTCAGTCGATTTTGTGTCAGCCTTTTTTAAAGGTGCAGATATAATGAACTTTTCCCCACACTTATAACATTGCACTTTTCTTCCAGATAGATCTAATTCATCCTCAAAGGGAGCAGCACAGTGTGGGCATTGGTACTTATTCATTTTTTAAACTTCTCAGCTTCTTCTTAGTTAATTTTAGACCTTTAGCATAAAGGTTATGAAAGTTGTCCTTATTTATAATAAACTACGCTGATAAATAGTTTTTTTTGACAGCTAGAGCTAAGAATTATTCTCTGATAATGTTGACACCATTAATTTTGTTACGTTTAGATAAATCGGAATAATCCTTTTTAGAAATGATTAAGTTCTTAAGGCCCTTGAGTTTAGTTAAGCTTTGAAGCTCGGGGACTTTGGAGTTTTTTATTATTAATGTCTCTAGTGGCATGCGGCTTAAATCTAAAGTTATTTTTATGCTGGTATTGGAAATGTTTAATTTTTTGACTTTTAAATTCCTTATTCCAGACAGTGAACTGAGCTTTAAGTTGTCACTTAAATCAATATCTAAGACATCATCATTCAAGACCTTGATCTTCAAATTCATATTGGGAGCAGCCAATTTATTGGTGACCTTTAACATGTATTCGGCAATACTTATTTTATCTTTTACCGAAGTAGCTTTCTGTTCAGCAAAACCCGCCATCAAGAAGGACATTTGCATGTGTTTGAGCTCATTCATCAAATTTAAAAGCTCTTTAGTTTCGAGTAAATCTTCATCGTTTTTTGAACGGGAATACTTTTTAGCAAGTTCATACAACTTAGTATTTTGGCGTAAGCTTGGGGGTAATAAACTAAGTTCTTCAGCCGCAAGTTTGAATTCTTGGCGTATGAAATAAGTTCTCCCTAGAACGAGACGCGCTTCGTGGAAATCAGGGTCTCTAGCTACAGTTGTTTGCGCTATTCGCAAAGCTTTATCAAAGTCATAGGTACTACTCTCAGAGAGTTCCTTAAGAAGGTCATTGACCATATAGGGCGCAACTTCTTTACCCAGTTGTTTCGTTTGTTCTTTTTCGTTTTTATAGAGTTCAAGAGCCGCAATTGCTTCTTGCTCATTTTTTACAGCTCTACGTTCGCTAATAATAATTTGGGAAATACCGTAAATAACAATAATTGTCATTAGACTGAGGATGAAGGTCACATCTTTGTGCCTTTTCATGAGTAGCATTAGAGAACGAGAAAAGCTCGCGTTCTCCGCATGTGTAGCAAAGCCATTTAGCCATAAGTTGACTTCGCTTAATAAGTCATCTACACTCTCGTAACGATCTTCTTGCTTAAGAGATAAAGCTTTCATCGCGACGGCATCTAAACTTTCGGGAATAGAGAAATCGACTCTTTTCGAAGGCGAAATTATTTCACCATTAATCGTTTTGTTTAATGATTCCATTAAATCGTCATTGGATTTAATGGGTTTCAATCCAGAAAGGATATAATAGAGAATGCCTCCCAAGGCATAAACGTCGGTGCGTTCATCTTTTGTGCCGAATTTAGAATCAATTTGCTCAGGCGCCAAATAACCAGGTGAACCCTTGACGACGCCATTTAGAGTCGCATCATTATAAACTTGTGGATCGAGTAAACTTGCTGTCGGTAAATCTTCGAAATCGTCAATGATTTTGGCTATGCCCCAATCAAAAACAAGAACTTCACCATAGGCACCCACACCAATGTTTTCAGGCTTTAAGTCTAGGTGAATCACACCATTTGCATGTGCATAGGAAATAGCTTGACACACTTTAACAAAGATTTGGAGTGCTTCTTGAAAGGATTCTTCTTGTGCTTCACGAGTATTAATTTTCTCACGCCATTCATCCAAACGTAAGCCTTGGAAGAGTTTCATAGTGAAGAAAGGTTCACCATCATCATTTAAACCCATATCATAAATCGGCATAATACTGGGGTGTTGAAGAGAGGCAGTTAAGCGAGCTTCGCGAATAAAGCGATCAATGTTACTGGGATTGTCAGAATCTAATAGCTCAGCAAAAGCGACTTCGCGCATGGTGAAGCGATCAGAGTAGCTGGACACTTGTTTCATGCCACCATGATCAATGAGACTCTCTTTTTGATAGCGATCATGGAGATTACTTATTTCATCATAGAATAGGGTGTCCTTCGACGATTTTTCTTCAAAGGCGGCCTGAAAGTGATTCCCTAAAGGCTTAAAATTCTTATAGAGATCTTGATTTTCTTCGTTCATTAACTGAGTTCGTAGTAGAGACGACGTATTTCTTCATGGAATTTATTAGTCACTCGTTTGTTGTAAACATAAACGGTATTTAAGGGCATCCCTGATTCTTCGCTAAATTCTTTTGCCGTCTTTCCTTCATTGATTTCCATAAAGCATTTCATCACTGTTTCAGAGAATTTATCTTTTATATTATTGAGAGCCATGTTGCTAATATAGTTTTCCCATTCTTTTTCAGCAAATTCTTCGATTTCTGGACCGCTTGTTCGCTCTGGGTTCCAAACTTGATAATCGGCAGCTTTTTCTTTGCGATCTTGGCGACGTTTATAAGACCTAAAAAAATCCTTTACCGTATTGCCAGTGACCATACATAACCACCCGCGAAAGCGACGTTTTTTATCGTACTCGAATTCAGGGAGCTTATCCCATGCTTTCATCATAACTTTTTGAACTATTTCTTCCGAGTCATGATGATTCACATTCATTCCGCGGCAAATGATATAGACGTATTGACGGTAGTAGAACACAAAATCTTCCCACGAAGCTTCATCATGGCGATTGCGGATTTTCTCTAAAAGAGTTTCACGAGTATGGAATTGTTCTTCATTCATTATTTCAAACTAACATATTAATTTGACAAATACAATCACCTTTAAAGCTATAAAATACGGTCTAGTCTTTTTATTTACTCTTATGCTTGTTTAGCTTAATAAAACGTGGGTTAAGGAGTCTTTTACGGGAACTAAATTTTTGATGCGATTTAAATCTTTTCAAAACCAATATTTTTCAGAGCTTTTTGGATGTGTTGATTTTTCATGAATGTTTTCTGAATAAGTCCAGAGCGATGGTTTTCAATAGCCAATAGCATAGGTCCCAAATCAATACCTAGATATTGCTGTGCAACATAACCAGAGTCTAAATTAAAAGCATCATAAAAACCGTAGGGAGTCTCACCTTCATTATTCCAAACAATAGCTTTACCATTATCATCGTGAAGTCCGTAATAATAGCGAAGTGTTTTTATAGTCTTTTCAGGATCAAACATAATACAGGTTCCTGCTCCGTAGGGAGCAATTTCTCCATTGAGGGTAAAAGCTTGGTTTTGTTCACCTCGAGGAAGTATGGCGCCGACATTATAGCCATTAATTGAAGTGTGAGCCGTAAAGCCCCAACCAAAGGGACCATAAGTTCGGGATGCCTGAGAATTGTCCACGGCCACTAACCAAGCTGCTTCCGTTGCATCTTGGGAGTTCTTGTACCAATTGATAGCAGGAACATGATCAAGCTGATGTTGACGAGGTTGGTCTTTTCCAAGTTGTTTAAAGTCTAACCAAATATGAGCAAACTGATAGGTGAATAATGCTCCGCTATAACTGTAGACAAATTCGTCTGTGGATTTATATCCAGGTGTAGCGGGGTGGTATTGGCCTGTATTTCTGGCCCAGTGATAAAAGTAATCTGCGGGGAGCGCAAAATCTTCGTTGGGGTTGGCATTGCCGAGTAAACAGCAAATAATGCTTTCATCACTGAAGTAATCCCAGCGGACAGGATGAAATTTTCCTATACCTGAAAGCTCATCTTTACTATCTGGTTCCCAAGCCATAAAGACTTGCTTATGTTCGTGATCAGTAAAAGCGGACCAGTTACATTTTTCAAAAATTTGATCAGCATACTCTTTGCATTTACCACCGAAGTATTCTCCAGCAGTAATAGCACCCATAATCAAAAGACCCGTGTCTACAGTTGATATGGCCGTTTCATAGCCATCTGTTGTTACCTGAGAATCTTCATCGAGAAAATGATAGAACATGCCACCTTTAGTTTGAGTTTGGGTCAAAGAATGAAGCATAGTCTCGGTACGCTGCTCAACTTCTTTTGCATCTCTATAACCACGTTCAGCTGCCACCACCATTGCACTTAAGCCAAAGCCAATTGAAGCCGTAGAATAAGTGACGGGTTTATTTAAATTGTCGGCAATTATACCAGTTTTTGGTGAAGCTTCATGCCAGAAGTATTCAAAACTCGCTCGACTTACCATATCCAAAAAGTCATCATCATTCAAATGTGCACTACGTCCAAGTATTTCATAGACATTACGAGTCGCTGGCTGAACAAAGACATTTTTAGCAGCTTTCGGCGCTTCACCTAATAGGGAGTTGAATAATTTTTTCATAGGCAAACTTATGGTGTCTGAAGTTCGTAAGCAAAAGGTTTATAAGTTAAATTTTCTATTTTTACTTGCTCAGTCTTGGAGCCCAATTGTATGCTGCTAATATCATGTAGACTTAGTACTGCAGGAAGAGTGATGTTTAGAATGCCTGAATCGGTGGCTTTAAAATTCAAATAGATCTCGTTATCCATTTCCATTTTTCCATATTTAGAATCTGCCTTTCTCATAAAAGTTAGAACCACTTTTTCGTCTTGAGTAGCGGAATAACGAATACTTAATTGACCATTACTAAAGTTTTTCGCTTCTGAAAAATGTAGTGTATTACTCGTGATATTATCAATCTCAGTGAGCGAGCCAGCTTGATAAAATTCAGCAAGTTTATCGTTGAGCTTATAGTGATCCAAGAAACGCTTCATCTTTGTTGGACCAGTTTTTAATAAACCTAAACTAAGAGCAAGAGTATGTGCTGATGTTTGAAATTCAATCACTTTATTCTGTGTGGTATTGTAACCTTCCCATGGTCCATGATCCGTCATGAGAGATTCGATGATTGGCCAATTGCGTTCAAGTAATTTTTCTACACCTTCAGCTTGGTAAATGCTTGCGACTCCTAAAGCATAAAGTGATGCAGCATCAGTTATGCGATGTTCGCTAGATATACAGTTAGACGGTAAGCCAACATGTCCTGTATACTGAGTTTTATTCCCAGTATAGGATTCAGATAATAAGCCTGGTAAGTTATTCTGTTTAGAGAAATCTAAATGAATTTTTGCTGCGATAGTCATGAGCTTATGCCAAGCTGGATTATCTTGATCGCGTAAAAAGTTAGTTAGGCCAAGAAATTGGAAAGCTGAGCCATCCCAAGTTGCTAAAGTGTAAATATCTTTGCCAGAACTATGAGGATAGGGTTTAATCTTAAAGGCAGCATTTGCGAGCGTCGCAGGATTTAGATCGTAGTAGAGGACAACAAAAGTCCAAGGAGCACGGAATTCATTAATGAAAGAGTTCATATGCGCTTCTTGAAAAACACCATTAACTTCCCATCCCGTATATGTATCATTAGTTGCATCCCATGCAAAGTAAAAAGATTGTGTACGAGGATCAATGAGAGACTCATATCCTTCTTTTTGCTTATTTAGGAAAATCTTCAGTTTACTACGGATACCATTAGCTTGAGCATTATTGCTCAGTTTAGGATCAAGTAATGCTCCAATGGCTTTAGCTACAGAAGCCGTTAAGTTAACGTTGTCACCAAAAACAATATTAACTACGCGTTGATCAAGGACTTCCATGATTTGATATCTTTGTTCAAAGTAAGGCGTGAGTTCACCTTCAAAGTGCTCAGTACCGTACTTGTCTGAGCGTAGAATATTTGCCCATGTACCATCACTGGAGGGTTTAATCCACTTAGCTTCAATTAAGACATCCCAAAGCTTGTTGGTATCGATGCCTTCAAGATTCTTTTTGAATTTTTCTTTACTGATTTTTTCTCCAAGTGGGCCGACACGATGACCATTGCCTAAGTCGAGGAAATTTACTAATAAGCCTTTTGCAGAAAGAGCAGGATTGGCCTGGTCAGCTAAAAGCGTATCACTGATGTGATTGAGTTTTTCAAGTGAGTCTTCCTGACTGTAGTCATTCCCACAATAACCAGCCGACATATTAGCTAAGAGCTCAAGGTACTCACCAATTGCGGATAGCTGAGTGAAACTACGCAAATAAAGACCTCGCTCAGGATCTTGATTCCATCCCTCTACAGGGTAAGAAGAGTGAGGATCTATCATGCCGTGTTTATCATCGACAAAGTTTAATGAGTTATCTAGCAACTTTTCAGAGTAAGTTTTTGTACTAGTGCAGGAGGCTGAAACTAAGGCTAACAGCCCCAATGAGAGTAAATTTTTCATAGAGATTTCCTAGTGTTAGGTAAGAGATAAGATTTAACAAAGTTTTTGGCTTCATCTTCGTAAAAAGCACAGCCCATAATGAAACGGTTTTTATACTGTTCTTGATTATTTAAGCTGAAGTTTAAAATGAGACCAGTGGCAGGATCTGGGTGCCAGTGGCGTTGAGTCTTGGGCAATTCTTTCATTAAACTTGTTTCTTTAAAGTCAGTACGATGACGTAAATAAGCATCTGGAGCTGCCTGAGAGGCAAGTAAGCCCATCATTCCAGTAGTTGGTTGTAGGCAATAAAGTGCGTTTGACCCAGGAGAAAGGAGAATCTCCTGTGATTCACGTTTTTCTTGAACACGTACTTGATCTTCCTTAGCCTTATCCAAACTCCATTCTTGATAGAGTATAAGTTCTACATCTGCTTTTTTAAGATTTTGAATTTTTAAATCTATAAAGTAAACTGGGTCGCTCTTGACGGGAATAGTGACTGTGACTTCCGCGTTAAACTCAGCCGTTTCGAGATCAAAAATAAGACTATCCATCTCTTTTCTTACTTTGGCATCTTTAAAAAGGTTAAAGCTTTTGTTTTGATGACGGAGAATGAAGACTTGAGAGTTCTCATTAAGCTTATCTGAACGTGTTATTTGTATATTTGACCTTAGGCCATGCATTGTACTACTTATATGACCATTCTTACAAGATAAGTGTAATTCTTGCTTGCTTAGCTGTAGTGCATATTTCTCTCTATTCTTACGGATAGTTAAATAGATTTGGATCACTAGTAATACGGCTATAAATACGCCTGCTAGTATCGCCAGCTTAAGGGAGTTAAAGTTTTGATTGTTAGCTTGGATTGATAGGGCTTTGTTCCATGCATAATCCCAGTCTGCACCTGATCTAGGTATGTAGTAAGGGATAAGTAAAGGTGCCCAAGTCATGAAGCGTTTTACGCCTTCAGGAATTACTGATGAACCTTCTTTTCCAGTAAAGCGAGCAAATTTTTTATCTAAGTCATCCATACCAATGAAACTCAAATTGACCAATGTAGCAACACGTAGTCCCATGTGATCAAGCCATATGAGAATTCGGAATGCCTCGTATGCCATAATCCACATAAAAATCTCCAGTGACCATGAATGAAATTGCTCGGCAGTCATGGTGAAGCTTGCACCAATACAAAAGAGGGTATGGATAGCACCATCCTGATTGTACCAAGTGGGATCAGGCATTTGGCGTAAGAAAGTGAAAATGATTGGCGACATCCAAAGACCCCAACGTAAAACTCGGATAGTGCCTTCAGCAAGTTCCGTTAAACCATCTTGAGAAACAATGCGTTTTAGGTGAATACTATTGCGAGTAAAAATAGCTTTGAGTAAGGATTGGTTTAAGGCGAAGAGCCATGCAGCTACACCCCAAGCAATAACACCATTAAGTGCTTGGTTGAAGAAAAGTTTTGATCCCCCAGTATAAGTTCCTAGTTGAACGTGGCCCCACTTGGAGAGAAGTGTATCAAAAGAATAGTTTTGGGCACTTGTTGCGAAAGTGTTATAATTAAAGAATCTTTCAGCGACGACAGGCACTTGACCAGCATCAAAATAAAAGGCAAGGGCAGCACCAATAAAACCACCTTGTAGGGCGTTAATGAGAAATGATTTAGCACTCTTTTCTTTTAGTGCATTAATCCCAGCAAAAATAGCCGTTCCCGCAACAAAACCAAAAAGAGCTCGTAAAAATGTGTGCTGTGAACTGAGGTTCCATTGAATAGCAAGACCTAAAGATAAACCGACTAGTGCCCCTCGAGTGAAGAGATGGCCTTCTTTATAAGCAGATTTTGTACGAGCAAAGAATCCGTGACTACCGTCAAAACTTTCGATAATAACTTTAATGGCAGGGAAAACAAAAATCATAAGCAAACTCAAGCTGATGATTGGAGATGATTCAAAAAGTTGACGACTTAAGTTCCACTCACAGAGAATGCCGACGAGTTGTAGGATAGCCATGAGTACACCGGAATAAACACGACCATTATGGCGACCTTTAAAAGCATGGTCATGAATAGTGTGTGCTGCAGGACCTATACCGTTGATAGCATCGAGAAGTACACCCGTAATCATAAAGACAAAAGCCCATAACATACCTTGAGAGAAGATAGTAGTGATGACAGCTATAACTGCTTGAATGAGTCTAGGTAAATCACTGAGATATGGAGCACATCCCAAGTCGGCTACGTAAGGAGATAATACGATAGCTAGAGATAAGTAGGCCAGTTTTTTATGAGCATTTTTGTCGAATAAGGCATGCTTGTTAATGATGAATGAAAAAAATTGGCAAATAAATTCGACAAAGAAAAAGAGGATGAGAAAACGACTTGTTATTAAGCCTAAGTTTTCAGCAATGACTTGAATACTAATGAATTTTAAGGAAATAAGCTCGTTTAAAAATGCATTGTTTTGCATTAAAAGTAATAGCGAAATAAAACAAGGAAGTAAAGCTAAACCATAAAAACTGACTAGCGGCAATGACTTCTTGATTGATCTTAAGTAACAGACGCCAAAGTAAAGTGTTAAAAATAGGATAGTCCCAAAACCACCAGAATAGGGAAGGTCGCTAAAAGAATTAGGCATTGACCATACGGGTGAAGTAGATATGAAAGTGATGATAATTCCCAATATAGAGAAATGCGTAAATACTTCACAACGACTCGGTAATTTAGAGCTAGCAATAATGCTGATGAGAATACTTAAACTTACCGCACATAGTAAGGTGAGAAGCGGATAAAATGATCTCTCCAAACTCGATGTGTTGGATAAAGAGTAAACAAGCAAGATTAAACAAAGGTATAAACTAATCGCGAATGATCTATGCCAATTATTTACTTTAATAAGAGACCTTTTGGTGAAAAATTGAGAAAAAACTAAAGCACACACGAGTATAAGTAGAAGTGCGAGGATTTGGTCTTGGTTTACCTTCTCCAAAAAAGTCATTTTAGTACTTTGTAACTGGAAGGATAACTGATCACTGAGGTGGTGAGAACTAGCATTTTCAATCAAGAGAACGAGTTCATTGATCTTTCCAAGTTTATTATGATCAAGAACAGTGCGTGTGGAGGTTCTTAGTACTTGGACAATTTCTGTACTGTGTTCACCTTTGATTTCAATAGAGTATTGTAATTTAGGGTTCAGTTCTGGAAATAAATTAAACTCTAAAATATCCATATCTTGGAGTTCAAAGCCTTTTGCCCATACGCCACAAATATCACCAGGTGCAAGTGCAAATTTAAGTCTGTCTTCTTCAAGGATAGAAATGGCTGAGTTGATATTTAATGCACCAGATTCAGCTATGGAGAAACTTTCTTTTTTTTCTAAGACAGGAAAATCTTTAAGTTCAAAACTATAATCGAGTTCTCCCGAAACGGTATCTTGATTTGTATTGCTCACTAACAAGACAATTTCGTTTAAATTGCCAAGCAAATCCCATTGAATAAGGATGTCTTGACTTTCAGAACTCAAAGGAAAATGCTGTACGCCACCATCGCCTTTGAGCTCCAAGTTAATCTGCAGATCCTTCGCTTTTGAAGGATCCGTAATTTTAAAGTGAAGTAAATCTTTTCGGCTTATATCTTTTAAGCGATGCCAGTTACCTATGATCGCTAAATGTTTCAACTTGTAGGTCAGTTTCGATTCTTTTTCAGAAAAGGCTGAGTGACCCTCAGCACCATTCATATGAACGGTGCCAGAATCCACAAGATCAAGTCCTAGTAAACTAGAACAAAAAAGAAGGCTTAGTAAGAAATACTTAATCACAATTAATGTTTAGGAATAAATTTCTACAAGGTTGTTATCACCTTTGAGGAGAGACTGGAAAGTCGTCCATTTAGTTTTGAGGCCGCCATCGCGATAGGGGTTGTCGTTAGAAGTATTGAGCTCGAGTTCTTTACCGTTGAGAACAACCTTTTTGTCAGCAGACTTGTTGTATTTGAATACAACTGGCTTGCCGTCGATGTCGAAGTTGAAGTTAAGACCGTCGAGGTTTTCAGGGAGAACCGGGTCGATAACGAAATCTTCGTAGAAACGACGAATACCGAGTACACGTGTGATAAGAACGTTTACGTAGATACCAGGACCTGAAGAATAGATTCTCCATCCGCCTTTGGATTTAACTTTACCAGCGCGGAGGTCTTCTACTGTATCTTGAGCTTCGTAACGATCGTTGTAATCAGCATCAGAAGATGAGAAGTAGCAGTTAGACTGACGGATCTCAGCTGACTCGAAGCTGTCCTGGATATTTACAGGGTTAACAACTTCCATAGCAGTTAAGAGCTCTTCAGCTTTACCGAGTTTAGCCATTGCTTCCATGTAACGGAGGTGAGCGTGAACGTAGTGGTTACCGATTTCACGGCCTACAAAAGTAGCTGTTTCAGCACGTTGGAAGTTCTTGGAGATACCACCCGTGTATTGGGGTGGTGGGTCCATGAGGTGAACACCGTCAGCGAAAAGTAGCTTGTCTTGAATCATCTGGTAGTGAGCTTCAGCCTGTTCTGGCTCGAAGATCTCGGAGATGATACCGCGAATTGCAGGAAGAAGACGGTACTTAACACCTGTTTTTGTGTCAGTTGGGTGCAAGAGAAGATCTACGTCGTCTTCAGAGTTAAAGAAGGCGAAACCGGCAGTGAGCTCGTCTTTTACGAGGTACTTGTTGAAATCAACTTTCATTTGTTCGCAAGTCGCTTTGAGCTCAGCAGCGAGTTCAGTTTTACCAGCTTTTTCGCAAACAACTTGGTAACGAGTAAGAGTTTGGTAAAGGAGTTCAACTGTCCATACAGAAACGAGCTTCTCTTTCATCTCAGGGTTGTGAGGCTGAAGTGAGTCATTCCAGTCACCGTCGCCGTAGCTAATAAGCTTAGTGTCACCTACGAAAGCATTGCGGATGTGATCTAGTTCTTTGTTGATGTGATCGAAGAGAGTTTCTTCTTTATCAGTGAATTCGAAACCTTCGATGTTGGTGTAAGGGATCTTTTCGTCGAGGATAGAAACGTCGTTGGAGTATTCAACGTAATCACAAACAGCTTTGAGAGGCCATACGATGATATCACCGTGAGCGTGAGCCTGCTGGATGTCGTAGAATTTGTCGAACATGAACCACTGAGGCCATTCGCCGTTTTGCTCGTACTGGTGTTTGTAAACTTCGAGAACAACTTTTTTAACTGGTTCAGTTTTACCAAAAGCGAGAAGAAGTTCAACTGGACCCTGACAAACGTCACGGCTACCCCATGCAGCACCAGAGTACTGTTCGAGACCGTAAGGCTTAGTGTAGTGGATCATTGCGTTGTGTTGGAGCCAAGGGATGATTTCGCTGAGTTTGGAAACTGAGTTATTTTCGATGCCGGAGCATTTTGCATTGTTATTGAGTGAACGCCAGTATGCATCAGCTTCTACTTTGAAAACAGAAGTATCGAAATCAGCTGCAGTGTATTTTTTAGCGTTAGCTTCAGCTTTTACGTCGTCAGTAATTGTACCTGTGAGAACGAGCTCAAACTTGCCTGTTGCAGCAGTTTTGATTGTTGCGTAAGGATAGTTTTTGTTTTCGCCGTCGAGGAAGAGAACTTCGTCACCGCTAAGAGTAGCAGCTGCGTGGCCTTCTTTGATAGAGAGGTCGAAACGGCTGTTAGGGTATTTGTTCTTACCGAAGTAATCGTGACCTGGGAAGAAAGTGAAACGCTTGTCATCAACGCGACCAACAGTTTCATTGGCGTATTCGTTAACACCCATAATGATGTTGTTAGTAACGATGAACTCGAGTTCTTTACCAGACTCAACTTCGATGTTAGTAACGAGAACTGCGTCAGAGATAGCACACTGAGTTGTAACGATGATCGTTTCTTCTGCGCCTTTGTAGATCCAGCGACAAGCATTGAGGCTGATTTCGAAAGCAGAAGGTAAACGAAGCTGTTCGATTTTGTCACCATCTCTAACAAAGATACGCTGACCGGAAGCACGCTGGAAGTTAACCCAACCACGAACGATACCGATAGCTTTGTTGAAAGACGTGTTACCGAAAGTGACTTGTGAGTTGAAAACACCACCCATCCAGCAAGTGGAGGCAATAGCTTCGTCTGAAGGGAAGAGATCTTCGCCTGAACGTACGATGTGACCATGAGGACGTTCGCAGTGAACTTCTTTGTGCTTGAGAACAACGTGCTTAGAATCGTCACCGTAGAAGAACGCAGCCGTTTTACCTTCGATTTCTTCGAGGTTACGCTTTTCGCCAGCAAAGTATTTTTCGAGCTCAGCGTCGTTGAGGTCTTCAGTTTGGAAGAACTTACCTTCGCCGAAGAGGTTGTTGTAGCCAGTAGTCTGAGGCTCGGGAAGCGAAATTGCTGGGAGTGCAGCAAATTCAGACTTAGCGAGTTCAACTTTTTCGAGGTCAGCATCAGAACTTGTAGCTTCGTGATTAACTTCGAAGAAAGCGAAGAAAGTTTTTTCTGCTTTAGCACCAGAAGCGAGAGCTACGCGCTTGGACTGAAGTACGTGGCAAGAGAATTCGCCCTGACGACGGATGCTGCGGATTGTGTCGTCTTTAAGAGCTGCAATTTCAGCGTTCTCTTTGTAGTTGAGACCAAAGAAGTCGATACCGTCTGTAATGAAGCCTTCAGCTCCGTCAAGAGCACCTGACATAAGGAAAGGGAAACCAGTGTGTTGCTTGAGGTTCTGACGTGCACATAGAACGTAGCCGGTCGCTTTGTCACCGAGAACGCTTTGATCGATGTAGTGAGAAACGTAACCTTCGTTATTGAGGGGAGCGCCTTTAGCCGCAACAGCTGCGTCTTGAACGTAGATGAAATCAACTTCAAGATCAGAACCAGTGTTTTCTGCTTCAGCAGTCCAGAACCATGTCCCAGTATTTTCTGCGAGACGGAAAGTTAGTGAGTAGTCAATATCTTGGAAGCTACCTTTGAGGACATAAGCGCGATCATCAGTTGCGATGGCAAACTTAGAGTTTTTTGAAACCATAGGGGTAGAAAGAATTTCACCGTTTTTGAAAACGCGCAGGTAGATATTGCTAACCGCTTCATCAAAAATATTACCCATGAAAAGGTTAACGAGTACGTTGTCGTTTTCGATGCTGTAAGGTGTGCCGTCCTGGAGGATACGGAAGTGCATGCCAGTGTTATTGCGAAATTCTTTGAAGCCTAAAGTGTTTTCGTATTTGTATATGATGTCTTTCATAAAAGTTCCTTAATTGATGTTTGCTAAAACTACGAAAGCTTGATTGCCTTATTGACAACTTTCCTTAAGTATTTTTACAATTTTTTTTGGTTTGATTGTTTGGGTTTTTGACCACTTTTTATCATCGCGCCCTAAGCCATTTTTCTAAAAACAACTACGTCGTATAAAAATGAGTTTTGACAGGTCTAGAAGAAAAAAAACTGCCTCTAGATAAATAATTTCAAATAAAAAACACGGCTGATTTGTGGGACAAAAATCGAGTCAAATTCACTTGTGTTCTAAGTGGATTAGAGAAGGGTATTTAGTTTTTTTAGAGAGTGCTTAAGCTTCTGTAGGTTCTTGGTCTAACTGTGCTTTTATTTTGAGGACTTCTTTTTTACCGAGCGGGTAGATTAGACAAATAAAAGCGGAAATTAAACATAGAATAATAGGCAAAGCAATTTCGACGACTCTCATCCAGAGTAATGTATGACTGGATTGCTGAGCTAGCTTTTTACTTGTTAATTCGAGTTTTTCATAAAGCTCGGTACTATATTTTTGACTAATTCCAGTTTCTATTAAATTTAGATCTTTTATTAGTGTATCTTTATTCTTTGAATCATTTTCTTGTATGTGTGTTTTGAAAGCCTTGATGGTGTTCTTAATTTTAAGTAAAGTGTCTTCATCAAACTCTTTAACTGTCTTGATTTCACGAATGCTTTTAGTTATGGCTTCCGCTTTTTGGATCTGAGTTTCATCAAAATCAATGGAGTTAATTAAAAAACCAGTGATGATACTAGCAAAGGCCGTCCCAAGCTTGATGAACCACCAATAAATGGAATAATAACTTCCCTGATGTGCTTGGCCTGTTTTGACTGTGTTTTCATCACAAACGTCACCCACCATGGCAGCTCCTAAAGTAAAAAAGAAAGACATTCCTATGGAAAGAATAATGGTGGGGATGACTATTAAGTAAGGATGGTTTGGGTTATAACAGAATATTTTAGAGATTTGAGCAAAAATCATAATAATAATGGCAATAAACAAAGTTGATTTTTTCCCTAGTTTATGAGTAATCATATTTAATGGGAATACTGCTAATAGACCTGTGAAGCCCCATAACATGCCGTTGAAACCTAGTAGGGCACCAGCAGCTTCTTTATCTGCCGAAAATATATAATATATTGGAATGTAATACCCTAATAAACCGACAAAATTAAAGCCCATAGCTAAACTAAAAACAATAAAAATTAGCTTAACAAAAGTTTTGTTTTGCCAAGTTTTTTTGGATTCTTGAAAAAAACCAAGTTTGAGTTGAGACTTTGACTTATTTACGATTTTGGGTTCTTTAAGTGCCTTGTATGACCAAAAAGTTAAAGGGATCACGATCAAAGCAACGAGTAGAGAAACATAGCGCATACCATCAATTTCATTGCCTGTACCTTTGAAAAACTCTAAATTAGCTAAAAAGAAAAGCCAAGGTGTTCCCATGGCAAATAAATTCCCCATAAAACTCTTGGCAGAAAATAGGCGTGTGCGTTCATCTGGGTCGTGACTCAATTCCATGCCCAATGCACCATGAGGTATTTCGAAAACTGTGCATGAAGTGTAAAAAATGAGTAAAAAGACGAGAATGTAAGCTAACTGAAACCACTGAAATGCAGCGTCTGAGGGGAACATGCCCTGGAATTCTTCACCACGGGGAACCCACCACATAAGTACGAAACTGATACCTACGGCAATACCACCATATAAAATGAATGGGCGTCGGCGCCCTTTGGGTGACTTATGATTATCTGAAATATAGCCCATGACAGGATCTGAAAAGGCATCCCATAAACGTGGAATAAGCATAATGAAGCCCATGAGAATAGCGCTTAATCCCAAACTAATATTTCCCATGAGTCCCATGAGCTGGCCAGTAATGTTAAATAGGGCAATAGGTACGATGCCACCAGCACCATAAGCTAATAATTGATCAAACTTTAGTTTTTTAGTCATTCATCTCTCAGTTTTTTATTAACTACGCTGGACTTTGTGAGATTTTGACAAAGCTAGATGAATTTAGTAGAAATTATAATGTGATGAATGAGCGGATAGATTTAATAATCTTGGGCATTTTTTTAACTTTATAAATTTTGATAGCGATGTATAAATAACTATGAATGATAAAACGAGCCTAACCTTATTGGAAAAAGTGCGAAATAAGCATGATGAACAATCATGGGAAGATTTCGTTGAGACATACCGCCCCTTTATTTATTCTGTCTGCCGTAAAATGAATGTAGCTCATTACGAAGCAGAGGAATTAACTCAAGATATTCTATTGAAATTATGGGATAAATTACCCGAGTTTCAGTATGAAAAAAATGGTCGTTTTCGTGCATGGTTATGTACGGTTACAGGAAATCAGGTGAAAAATTTCTTTCGTAGCCATCAAAGAAGAAGTGAACGCAATCGTAAATACTTCGATGAATCAATTAGCGACCCTGAAATTGAGAGTATAACGGAAGAGAGTTGGAAAAAATATGCAGTTCTCAAAGCAATGGAAAATATCCGCCCTTTATTTTCAGAAAAAGTCATCAAGATTTTTGAGTTGTTACAAGAAGGAAAAAAACGTCCCGAAGTTGCGGACTTAATGGAAGTTAGCCCCAATCAAGTTTCGGTTTATAAGGAACGTGTTCTTAGGCGCTTAACGGCAGAAATAAGGCGTCTAGATCAAGAATGGGGTTGAGGCTCTTGAATAATGACTTTGATGTTTTGCTTTTCTAAATCTTTTAGAACTTCAGCCAAGTGGACTTTCTGAGACATTTTTTTGTCGACTATTAAAGTCTTTAAGTTTCCTAAAGTATACAAGAAACTAAAATCACTAACTTTTGTGAAAGCTAAATTAATGCTTTCTAAGGGCATGCCTTTCAGTACGTGAAAGTGTGTTTTAATAGGGCAATATGACAAGTCTAAATAATTTAACTTCATCTTTCTAACGGGTTCCCATCGTCGCATATTTGTGTTGTGTGAGAGGTCCATATAATGCTTGCCGTCAATGATATTGAAATCTATTTTTATATCGTCAATTGTATTATTGAGCAGAATCATTTTTTTAATGATGGGGACCTGAGCGTTATAATCACTGATGCGCAGGACTTGTTCTCTGAACAAGCAATGAGCTTGATGGATTTCTATTTGATAGAGTTGATCAATTAATTCTACTGTGTCATCACTAATTAATAAGTCCGAATCATTAGCTTTCTTTTTTGAAAAAATTCGCGCTAGTTTTAAAAGTTCATTATCTTTATAGATTTCACCCTTACTCAAGTAAATTAAAGATTTATGAAACTCTTGGCGATAAAAATAAATTCTACCATAGAGCATATTCATTTCTTTTAATTGCTTTTTATTTAAGCTTTTTGTAGGGATGGAATCTAATAACTCTAAAGCAATTTTACTTGAGTGAGCACTAATGAGTTGTGAGCTTTGTTGAAGAAAGTAATCAGCGCCTAGGGCAGCAATTTTTTTACGGCTCGACTTTTCTATATCATAAAGTTCTAAAGCCTGTTCAGCACGGTCACGTTGCGAAGCGGTTTGCTGTTCTTTTTCTTTTAAAGCTATGATGTAGTAAAAAGACAATCCGCTAATGAGCATCAAACTGAATAGTGTAAATAGACTCAAAGTCTTATGGCGAATTAAAAATAACCATAATTGTTTATTAATAGAGGCACCTTCTGCTTGAGGTGCGAAACCCGATAAAAATGCTTTTACATCTTTTATAAGAGCCGCACAATCATGATAGCGATTATGAGCATCTTTTGCCATGGCTTTTGTACATATGGCATCAAGTCCTAAAGGAACCTGTGGGTCAATATTTCTTGGGCTTGAATTTGTCTCAGAGGGAGATTCTTTGGTCAACATTTTATATAATAGGGCACCCAAGGAATAGATGTCCTGAGCAATGCTTGGAGCTTCCCCAGCTTTTTGTTCAGGGGACATAAAGCCCAGGGTTCCTTTACTTATGGGCGGGCTTAGTTGACCGACTTCCTGTTCTAAAGTCGAATCTTTAAGTATTTGAGCTGAGCCCCAGTCACATAATAAAACTTCACCAAATTCTCCTAAAAGAATATTATCATCTTTAATATCTCGATGAATAGCTCCTAAGCTATGAGCATAGGAAAGGGCTTCACATACTTTAAGAAAAATCTCTAATAAATCAAAAAGACTATTATTAGACTGCTTAAATAAATCACTTAGTTTTTTATTGCTACACAATTTCATAGTAAAGAAAGGTTGCCCGTCCTGGCGATAGCCTAAGTTATACACTTGAATAATATTTGGGTGCTGTAGAGAGGCATTGAGTCTGGCTTCTTCTAAAAAATTATTGATTTGTTCTTTAGATAGGTTTTTGTTGGGAAGCGCTAAGGCAACAGTGCGGCCACTACTTAAATCTAGGACTTTATAAATTTGTTTACTTGCACCAGAGTCAATTTCATTCATTTCCGTGTAGCGGTTTTCGTCGCTGTTATGGCTCAAAGCCACATCAAAAAGCGCCGTAGAAGTAGAATCTATTTTTTGGTAATACTCTTCGTTTTTCATTTTAATTATTACGGTGTAAAATTGAAGGAGGGTGTATCTCGTGTGTTTTAAAAGCTTTCATAATCCGCAAGTTCAAATCAGTTTCGAAGGCAGCTTCATATTGTATATCCAATACATAGGCCTTTACACGCACTCGGTAAGCCATGTAACTTTCAATGATAACTTGTTTAACCAAAACAACGACCGGCTTTGGCAAACAGATATAATGACTACTTGAGGTCGCCTCATTAACAATTTCGCA
Source organism: Lentisphaera marina (assembly GCF_028745505.1). Classification (GTDB taxonomy): domain Bacteria; phylum Verrucomicrobiota; class Lentisphaeria; order Lentisphaerales; family Lentisphaeraceae; genus Lentisphaera; species Lentisphaera marina. Next base: position 1,054,388 of record NZ_JAQZZL010000002.1, read on the forward strand.
AGCTTTCTCAATGTCTTGATCAAGGCCGATATAAAAATCTATTGTCATTTGCATGGATAATTCACCATAATTACCACAAACAGTAACATCACTTAAGAATTTATTGTTGGGGATGGTTACAGTATCATCCGATAAGGTTTGCATGCGCACTGAACGTAGACCAATGGCAGTAATATCTCCATATTGACCATCAAAAGTAATGCGATCACCCACTTGGAAAGGGCGATCAATCATAATCATTAAGCCAGCAATAAATGAGGCGATGAGATCTTTGATGGCAAAGCCAAATGAGACGGCAACCGTACCACCTATAATACTTAATAGTTGCTCGTTAATCCTAAAGCTCAACAAGAAAATACTAATCGCCAATCCTACGTAAATGAAGAATTGTGCAATAGTCTCGATTTTGTGAAAGAGCATGCGTTTCTGAGGTATTTGAATACTAAATCGTTCAACCAAGCGATGCATTAAGCGCAATAACATAACCACAACGACTATTAGAGTTATGGAGAAAATAACTCCACTAACGCGAACGAAACGGGTGATTTTTGTTATGGTTAATTCATCTCCATCATCAGCACTTGCTTGAATAGTTTTTTTAAGGATTTCAGATGATTCATTTAAGGCTTTAGTCGGTTCTTGCACTTGGTCTCTACTAAAAGACTCTTTAGATTCTAAGGCATTTATAGCATCACTTGTTAACCCATCAGGATCTTGCTTAATTTCATTATCACTTAACTCTTCAGTTTTATCCCAACTAATATGCGAATCACTTTGCTCAAGCTTGGTCGTTTTTCCTGTGCTTGTGCTTAGTTCTTGAGCTTGTCCGGGGAGAAGTACTGAGAGTACAAAAAGTAGGCAATGTAAAATATATTTCTTCATAGTAATCATTTCGATAAAAGGTGTTGACGTTGAAGTATGATAATGATGGGACGAAACCACCTAGTACTTATGGAGTAGAGTTGATTGTTTTCTTTTATGAAACCATGAAAGAGGAGTAAGTTTAAGCAGTCATCAACAAGGTGTATCTTTTCTGCAGCACAAATTTTTAGGTCTTCACGATTACTTTTCCCCATTTGGGCAATGGTTCGAAGAATGAAATATGTCAAAGCAGGCATGGATTCTAATTTAGCTAAGGGGGGAGGATTAAATAAACGGACCTGTAAAGCCTCAGACTGCTCCTCTTTGTATATTGACATATTAAAACAGTACATCGCAATAGTTGGATTTCCCTCTGAATATTCATTGAGTATCCTGTAATAACTCAAATCCTTTTTTCTTCTTCCGTCTATCTGTGGACTATCTAAATGTTTGGGGATAATGAGTTTTTGAAAAGATATGTTATTCCCAATTTGTTTGACTCGAGAAGAAATGAGGGCTTGCAGCTGATCCATTTCCCATTTAGGTAAATTTGTGATCGACTCAAATAAAATTTTCTTTGCTCGGACTCGTTTTAAAAATTGCCAAGCTTCAATATTAATGGAACAATACCAAGTAATATGGTTTTGCCTCTTACGAACGAGTTTTATAAACTCATCGATAATATCGACACCACCAATAATTGGTTTCTGTAGGAGATGGATGTCATCTACAATAATAATTGTCCTTTTGTTAGCGTCGTTTCTATCCTCCATAAGCTGCTTCATGTCATTGATAAATTCTTTAGCCTTATTGCGGGAACATGAATAGAGAACAGTTGGCGTTTGTGTTTCTATTAGGTCCATTAAACGTTTTAAGAAGACAGTTTTACCTATGCCTTGTTCTCCAACAACTAAATGTAGTCCCGTATGTGATTCATTAGCCAAATAAACTAACTCATCTTTTGCATACTCTTCAACAGTCATTGGCTTTTCAATATTGACATACTCTTCGTCATTCAATGGAATGAGTCCATCCAATTTTTTTTCTTCTGGTTTAATAGCTTTTAGTGTTAAGAAAGAACTCATCATCGGGCGGAAAAAATCGATGCTAGATATAATGATCAACAACCATTGTAGACTTCCTTTGATGAAGAAATATACAGCTCCTAAAAGAGCAGATAACTCTTTAATTAATCTACTATCACTACTACTTTTGATTCTTTTGAGAAACAAATTAGAGTCTTTGCTGTCTTCAATTGCCGATAAAACAGTCTCCTTCCAGTACTTTAGTATGGTGAAAACTAAAGCAATGAAAAGAATAACCAAACACCAATACATCCACGATTGTACTATCCAACAACCAACGAGAAAGTGATAGCTGATTCCATTAAAAACATAAACCAATGCAATGTAAGAAATAATAAGCCGTAATGATTTTAAACGTAATTCGGGGTGATCTTCTTGGTTGAAAATAAAGTTTCGCCTAAACGCAACAGAATCACATATTTGGATTGCAAGTTTCGCAAACACGTAGATGTAACAGACCGTTATGTAGATTTTAATATCTGGGTAAGTGAATACAGCATAAAATGGTGAAGCAAAAACATAGACTAAAAGTATATGTTTTAGTGGATCACTTAAACGCCGAGAATACCACAAATACGAAGAAGGGTGTTTCTGTTCTCTTTTGTCAATCCAATTTACCCAAGAACGAAAGAGATAAAACAATAATAAAGATTTAAGTATGAGAGCTAATAAAGGTATTGGTGAAGTAATCAAATCACTAATTGATTTCTTAAAACGTTTATTGACAGTGAGGTAATAGAAATTTAACTCGGTACCTAGTTCTTTGATTTCCTTACGCAACCTAATAATTGAATCCGCATTGAAATTACTTAAAGACCTAATTTTAATATCACCCGTGTTCTTAAAACAAAAGTCACGGCTATTTTGAGCTTCATTTAAAGATTTACCTAAGTTGTGAAATATTTCTCGGTACTTCAAATCTTGCTTATTAAAATCAAGATTATTTTCCTGAGCATAAAGTTTTTCTTTTTTGTAAGATGTATGAATTTCTTTTGAGAGTTTTATGATCTGAATCATGGATTCTTCAATCTTGGGAAGTGCTTTGCGAGTGACTTCTTTAGAAGTGTTGTTGACGAGGTTTAGTTGCTGAAATTTTGTGATTTGCTCATTTAATTCACTTGTCATGGCTCTTAGCTTTAGCGCTTGAGCATAAAACACTTCTAATTGAGTTTTTTTCATGCTAGGTGATCTAAGCTTTGCTTTTTCTTCGGTGCTTATAGTGTTCTTGAGCTCTTCGACCTGAGGCTTGCTTTCGACCTGAGGTTTACTATCAATCTGTTGGCGATCATCCGTGGTGGCCTTTGGCTCACCCTGAGAAAATACCATTGTGGGTATAAAAAAAAGAATTACATAAACAAGTATTTTCACATCGGCTCCTATCGGTGTTCTTATAGAACATTAATTGACAAAGGTGATAAATCTAAACTTTTGAGTCTTTTCTTACGGTGAATTAGATTAATTTCTAGTAAATAAGTTACATGCAGGGTTAGAATCCTCGGGAAAGAAAGGGTAAGCAATTTCTTTAAGTCTGGCTTCGATAAGCTCTGAATCGGCGTGTTGAATCCCTAAAAGCACGCGGCCATGTGCTGACGCATGATTTCTATAATGAAATAAACTGATGTTAAAATCAGAACCTAAATCATTGAGGAATTTAAGTAGGGCGCCAGGTTTTTCAGGGAACTGAACGCGGTAGAAGTGTTCGTTTTTTACTTCGCTTTGACCACCAAGCATATGACGTAAGTGAAGCTTAGCAATTTCATTGTTACTCAAATCAATATGCTCAATCGAGGATTTGTTTAAGTTATCAATAATTGCGAGTCGACTTTGGTCGCCATTTTTCAGCTCAATTCCCACGAAAATCTGTGCCTTGTCGTCTTTACTATAACGATAATTGAATTCAGTAATGCTCGACCCACCTAAGAGCTGGCAGAAATGACGGAAACTTCCTTTCTTTTCTTCGATAGAGACGGCAAAAAGAGCTTCTTTTTCAGCGCCGAGTTCAGTTCTTTCAGAAATATGCCTCAAACGACCAAAGCTCGTGTTTGCACCACTTATGATGGTGACAATTTGTTTGTCTTCAATTTGTTTGTCTTTAATATATTTTATCACTCCAGCTAAAGCGGTTGCTCCAGCTGGTTCAGCAACGACTCGCGTTTCTTCAAATATATCTTTAACAGAAGAACAGATCTCATCAGTACTTACTGTGATCGCTTCATCTACATTACTTTTGAGTACTTCAAAAGTTTTATTTCCTATCTTTCCGACTGCAATCCCATCCGCAAATATGCCTACTTCTTGAAGCTGAGTTGGTTCACCTTTTTCAAAAGCTGCTTTAAAACAAGCTGAATCCTCGCATTCTACAGTAATGATCTTTGTTTTGGGACTGAGGTATTTTGCGAAGCTCGCAATTCCTGCAGCAATACCTCCACCTCCGACAGGAATGAAAATATAGTCAGGCTCATTGTTCAGTTGCTTTAGGATTTCCACTCCAATCGTCCCTTGCCCAGCAATAACATCCCAATCATCATAGGGATGAATAAAACTTAAATTGCGTTCATCGCGAATTTCAAAAGCTTTGGCACATGCTTGATCAAAGTTATCGCCGTGAAGAATCACTTCAGCACCTTTCTCCGCAACGGAATCAATTTTGATTTGTGGCGTCGTCGTGGGCATAACAATCGTCGCAGGTATATTTAAATGCTTGGCGGATTGCGCAACACCTTGTGCATGGTTGCCAGCAGATGCCGCTATGACCCCGCGTTCTAAAGATTTCTTGTCGAGTTTCCGCAACTTGTTATAGGCACCGCGAATTTTAAAAGAAAAGACAGATTGCAAATCTTCTCGCTTAAGGAAAATTTGATTATTGAGTGACTTAGATAACTTAAGCGCTTTGTTGAGAGGGGTTTCTATGGCGAGATCATAGATTTTAGCCGAGAGAATTTCTTTAATTAACTGAGTGGATTCCATAGTGAACTTTTGACTTTATAAATGCTTAGACAATTCTTTCTTTGTCAGAGAGAATAATTTATGAATATTTGTTAATAAAACTTCTTTATAAAGAATAGAAGTCATGTTACTGTCTGCGCAATCATTTAATTAGAATTTTATATATTTTGCAGGATTTTTTAATATGTCAGATAATAAGACAAATATTTTAGAAATTGAAAGTGCAGTTGTACGCTTCGTTGGGGATTCCGGCGATGGTATGCAGTTGACAGGTAATCAATTTACCGATACATCAGCGGTTTCTGGTAACGATGTAGTAACATTTCCAGACTTCCCCGCAGAGATTCGGGCTCCTGCTGGTACAGTAGGGGGCGTATCTGGCTTCCAAGTTAATTTTAGTTCAAATCCCGTAACTTCTCATGGTGATGCCCCTGATGCTCTAGTAGCAATGAACCCTGCTGCACTCATTATGAATGTTAAAGACCTCAAGCATGGCGGACTTTTAGTTGTAAACTCAGATTCCTTTGGTGCCATTGATTTACGTAAAGCGGGTATCGAAAGTAACCCCTTAGAAAATGACACGGTACTTCACGAGACTTATCAAGTTGTAGAAGTTGGCATGACGAGCTTAGTGCAAAAAGCACTCGAAGAAATTGACTTAAAAGCTTCAGACAAAAAACGTTGTAAAAACTTTTTTGCTCTTGGTTTAATGTACTGGGTTTATGATCGCTCTTTAGAGTTCTCGAAAAACTGGATCAAAAAGAAATTTGCTAAGAAGCCAATTTTAATTGAAGCCAACACGATTGCTCTTGAAGCGGGTTACGCTTATGGCGAAACTATCGAACTCTTTAATAATCGTTACACAATTAAAAGTAACGACATGCCTTCGGGAACTTACCGTCAAGTAACGGGTAACAGTGCCCTCGCATATGGTTTAACTACAGCAACGTTCTCAAGTGGCTTGAAGCTCGTTTACGGTTCTTACCCAATTACTCCTGCTTCTGATATTTTACACGAATTAGCAAAACTTAAGCACTATGATGTGCGTACAGTTCAAGCGGAAGATGAAATCGCTTCGATTGGTGTTGCTCTAGGAGCTTCTTATGCAGGTTCACTTGGTGTAACTGCAACTTCTGGTCCTGGCTTATGTCTTAAGACTGAGTTTGTTGGCCTAGCCGCGATGGTTGAGCTTCCCTTAGTGATTGTTAATGTTCAGCGTGGTGGTCCTTCTACCGGTCTCCCAACTAAGACAGAGCAATCTGACTTAATGTTAGCGATGTACGGTCACAATGGTGAGATTTCGGTTCCAGTTATTGCACCAAAATCTCCTGTAGATTGTTTCTACACTGCTCGTGAAGCTGTTAGGATCGCAGTCGAGTACATGACTCCAGTTATCGTTCTTTCCGATGGTTTTGTTGCTAATAGCTCTGACTTGTGGAGAGTTCCAGATATCAAAACTCTCGATAAAGTTGACGTGGAATTCTACGAAGGTGATGCGGAAGGTTACGAAGTTTTTGCTCGTGATGAAAAAGGCGCTCGTAAATGGGTTGTTCCTGGTACGCCAGATCTGCAACACACACTCACAGGTCTAGAGCACAATACTCTAGGTGATATTTCTTACGATGGTGAAAATCACCAGAAGATGACTTTAGAACGTGCAGAGAAAATCAAAAATATCGCTAAGTCTTTACCTTCACTAGAAGTTATGGGACCAGATTCAGGTGACGTTCTCGTTATTGGCTGGGGCGGTACATATGGTAGTATTTGCGCCGCAATTAAAGAATTGCGCAAAACGCATAAAACGCTTTCCTACACCCACCTAACACATTTAAACCCTCTTCACAATGATCTCGAAGCCCTCATGTCTCGCTTTAAGAAAGTTGTCGTTGTGGAAATCAACTTAGGTCAGCTTCACAAGATCCTTCGTTCAGAATTTGCGATTGACGCAGAATTAATTTGTAAAATCGAGGGTAAACCTTTCCTCGTTTCCGAACTTGTTAACAGTATTAGTGAGTACCTTTAATTATGTCTGAGAAAAAATACACTAAAAAAGATTTCACAGCCGATAAGCTCGTTAAATGGTGCCCAGGCTGTGGTGACTATGCCATTCTAGCTGCTGTACAAAAAACAATGGCTGATCTCGGTCGTCCAAAAGAGCAACAAGTTGTCATTTCAGGTATCGGTTGCTCAAGCCGTTTCCCCATTTACATGGACACTCATGGTTTTCACACTATTCACGGCCGTGCTCCTTCTGTAGCAACGGGTGTAAAAGTTGCTAATCCCGATTTAGATATCTGGTTGGTAACGGGTGATGGCGATGGCCTATCAATTGGTGGCAACCACCTTTTACATGCTATTCGCCGTAACGTTAACATGGTTGTACTTCTCTTTAATAATAAGGTTTATGGTTTAACTAAAGGTCAATACTCTCCAACTTCTGAAGTTGACACAGTGACTAAATCTACTCCTTATGGTTCTATTGATGAGCCTATCAATCCTTTATCTTTTGCTCTAAGTGCAGGTGCGACTTTTGTTGCTCGTACTTACGACACAAACCCTAAGCACATGCAGCACGTCTTCTCTGAAGCTCGTAATCACCGTGGTTTATCTTTCATCGAGATCTACCAGAATTGCGTTATTTTTAACGATGGTGCCCACGACAATGTTCTCGAAAGAACAATCCGTAGTGAGCGTTTAGTTGAGCTTATGAATGGCGAAAAATTGATCTTTGGTAAAGAGAAAGATAAATGCCTTGTTTTTGAAGGCCTAGAGCTCGCAGTTAAAAATGTAGCTGATGTAAATGAAGCAGATATCGTAACTCACGAAACGGCTCAAGCATCTCCAACTTATGCTAAAATCTTAGCAGATCTTCAAGGTGCGGATGTTCCTTCTCCGATTGGTATTTTCCGTCAGGTAGAACGTCCAGTTTACAATGACGCTGTTATTCAGCAGACTGAAGACGTTAAAGAAAAATATGGTATGGGCGACTTACAAAACCTCCTCAACGGCAATGCCTCTTGGGAAGTGAAGAGTGATGCTCATCCAATTGAAGAAGAATTTACGACGTTCACTCCGTAAGTTTTCTTTCATTACTCAAAAAAGGTCTCATCATGAGGCCTTTTTTTGTGCCTAGATAATTCTTGTAGTCAATGAATTTCATTCACAGTTACATAGAGCCTTCTAGCTTTGTATACAGATAATCAAAAAATCTAGATGATAGTATCATTTGATACTATCAAGTAATGACTTTATAGTCATCTCATGAAACCTCCTTATGAAATAACACCAACTATATTAAGCATACTTGCTGATGTAATGCATCAACTTGGGCGTTTAGAAGGTATGACTCTCAGTGTAAAAACTTCTCCGCAATTACGCCGTCAGAATCGAATAAAAACAATTTACTCTACCTTAGCAATAGAAGGGAATACACTAAGCCTGGATCAGGTCACCGCTCTAATAGATGATAAGCTGATTTTAGGTCCACAAAAAGATATTTTGGAAGTGAGTAATGCAATCAAACTTTATGAGCAACTGAACACATTCAATTGTACAGAAGTAGAAGATTTTCTCAAAGCACATGAAATTCTCATGTCTAAGCTCATTCATGATGCAGGTAAATTTCGTCGTGGTGGGGTCGGAATACAAAAAGGTAATGATATTGTCCATATTGCACCACCAGCCGAAAATGTACCCGGCTTATTAAATGACCTCTTTGCTTATATTCGATCTGATCTTGATCACAAACTAATTCAAAGCTGTGTCCTTCATTATGAACTAGAGTTTATTCATCCCTTTAGTGACGGCAATGGACGCATGGGGCGTTTATGGCAAACACTTAAGTTAATGGAATTATCTCCTCTTTTCGAATACCTCCCCGTAGAATCGCTCATTAAAAGTAATCAACCGCAATACTACCATGTACTGAAACTTTGTGATCAAGCAGGGGAATCAACTTTTTTTATTGAATTTATGCTGACTCAAATTCTCGACAGTCTTAATCAATATGAGGAGAAATCAGAACTTAAACCACATGATTATACTTCTCGAATTAAGCTTGCTAAAGATAACTTTCATCATAGAAACTTTGTGCGAGCGGACTATTTGAAATTATTCCCTAGCCTGTCCACTGCTAGTGCGAGTAGAGACCTGAAGAAAGCCTTACTAGAAAAAATCCTAATAAAACATGGCACTGGAAGAATGAGTTCTTATGAGTTCAATGAATCACCTTCCTAAGGTAGCGTGCAGTTATTGGAATAAGGTCTCATTATGAGGCCTTTTTTTGTGCCTAGACCCAAAGCATCTTCGGCAAAATTTTATAAAAATGCATAAACTCACTTCACTGATGAAGTAAACATGTTAATCTAGGCGAAATAAATTTTAAAAACCGAGATTCTTATGAAATATGACTTCTTTTTGATTTCCCCTTTTAATGATTCAGCTTCGGCAAAATCAGCCGTAGAGTACTTCTTCCAATCCGAAAAAATGGATTACACTTTAGCAGAAGAAAAAAACCATGATTACTACAACTGTTTCATCTATCACCTCGAACTCGAAGAAGTACAGATTCAGGTAATCAAGGAACGTTTAATTGCGAAGCTCCAGGCTAATTCAAAATCAGATGGCATCATCCTACCAATGGATTATTTCAAGACTAATACAGGCTTCATCGCTTTCGATATGGACTCAACACTCATTGAATGCGAATGCATCGATGAATTAGCAGTTAAAGCTGGTGTAGGCGATCAGGTAAAAGAAGTTACTGCAGCAGCTATGCGCGGTGAATTAGATTTCTCTGGAAGTTTTGTAAAACGTTTAAGTCTTTTGGATGGTTTAAAATTAGAAGCCTTAGATGAACTCAAAGAAGAACTTCCCCTCATGCCAGGTATGGAAAGTCTCGTGACAAAACTTGTTGCGAGCGAATGGAAGACAGCAGTTTTTTCTGGGGGCTTTACTTATTTCGCTGACTCACTTCAAGAGCGCTTTGGTTTTGATTATGTTCGTGCCAATGTTTTAGAATGTGGTCCCGAAGCTCTAACAGGTAAACACATTGGTCGTATCGTCGATAGCCAAGTTAAAAAAGAAAGTCTATTAGAACTATGTGAAAAAGAAGGCATTGACCCAGCTTTTACCGTAGCTGTTGGTGATGGAGCGAATGACCTTCCGATGATTCACGCATCAGGTCAAGGCTTTGCCTTCCATGCAAAACCAATTGTTTGTGCAGAAGCGCCTAATTCTGTTAAAAATTGCGACCTTTCTGCGCTTGAGTTCATTCTTAATCTCTAAATATTTTTGCCTATACGGCAATAAAGCGTAGCGTATATCGTTTTAAAAATAAACTTTTGGAAATTTATGCGCCTACTCTTATTACTGATTTTTTCTTTTAGCTTATTCTCCCAAGAAAATGAAACTAGTCATTATCAAAATGCCCTAGCATTCAAATCATCTTGGGTACTCTACAGAAATGCCCCAGATAACTACGCATCCTATCGTGCCTTTTTAAAGAGTGCAACGGCCTTGGAGAATTCAGAATTAAAAGCAGGGGCTTACGCCTATGCTACTTTGGGCGCTTACCTGCAAGGTAAAGTGGAATACGGAACTAAAATCCATGTTCTACTTAATGAATTGGGTCAGGAAATAGGTGATGTTAAATGGATGGACTTCTGTAATGTAGAACAATTTGGCGATGAATGTTCAGTTTGTGAAGGCTCAGCTAAGAATGATCGCCCCTGTAAAAAGTGTAATGGCACCAAAACTTGTCGCAATGCTGAGTGCCGCAAGGGACAAATTATTACCCTAGAGAAAATTGATCAAAAGTTTGAAGAAGTGAGCACCGATTGTCCCGTTTGTGAGGCCACAGGTTTTTGTCAAACTTGTAATGGTAGTGGCGTCTACAAAATACCTTGTAATATTTGTCGTAGTTTTGGCTACTTACTCAATAAAGTTAAGGTACGTGAACAATTTAAAAATGGCTTAGAATCCATGAATAGCTTAGTCGAAGCAAATTTAATGGAAGGCTTTTCCCAAGATCAATTGGCCTTAGGCAAAATCAAGCGTGGAGATCGCTGGTATACGGCTGCAGAAATAGCAAAAATGGATTCAGCGGCTCAGATGAAGTTGGATCGAAGCAATCAGGTTCAGCGTCGCCGCGAAGAACTCAAGCGTACTGAGGAACTTCGTGCTAAAATGGATGAAAAATTCAGAGCACTTGCTAATGACTCAATTTTAGAACCCGAAAAGTCCATCCGAGTGATAGAAAGTGATTTCTCCAATGAGCTCGACCCAAAGAAAAAGCAACTTTTAAATATTTACCTCAAACAAGCAGAGCTTGTCATTAAATCTCAAGAAGCTGAGAATAAAGGTCTGGAATTAGAGGCAATTAAATGGTTGCAAGAAGCGCAAAAATTACGTCATCATGATAGCCTGAAAGAGAAGGTCAAGGAATTAAAGTTGGGGAGTTTAGGACTATGAAGAATTTATCGACGCTCAACTTTTATATTAGAAATATAAAAATCCTTAGCTTCTTAGTATTCTTAAGTGGGCTGTTTTTATCAGCTTTAGAAATTGCCGATTATTTAAGTAAACTTAAAGTGAGTTCTTATGCGCCCAGCCATAGCCTGGGCAATGAAAGTGAGAAACTTCACCAAGAACTCAAGCGAGTAAAAACGAATCTCAGTGGACTCATGTTGCAGTTCGGTGAACAAGAAGTGGCTTATAGAAAAGAGCAACTCTACAAATCATATAGAGATGAAGCCGAGTTGGAGGATTTAATTGGTGAACTGGGTTTAATTGATGCAGATTTAATTGAGTATAAATCACTTCTAATTTCAACTCTTAATAAAGACATTGATGAAATGATAAAGCGTATTAATGGCGTTATCCAAGCTTATCAGCAAGAAGGCTTAATTGAAGTCAAAGAAGAAAAGGCAGCCGTAAAAGATTTTGAGCCTGTTTATGGTCCTAAAGCTTTAGAGAATTTACCTCTCATGCAAAATAAGTTAGATGAAACTTACACTTATATGGAAGAACTCGGCGCCCAAATGGATAAAAAAGAAAACCGTGATTTAGTTGATTCCTACTTGAGTAAATTAATGGTGTTAAAGAACTTTGTAGGCTCACATAAAAAGAAATTAGACGTCAAAGAAGATGAGATTAAAATCAAAGTGCTCCAAGTTCGTGACGACCTCACACAAATCCGCAATGACTTGCGTTTGAATTTGACCAGCCATTGGGCAATAGAAGAGCAAATCGAAAAAGTAAGAGAGATTGCGAGCCTCGAACTCAATAATGCCGAACAATCACAGAAAGTGCTTAAGAATTTGAGCTTTCGTTACTTAAAAGGGGTGCTACTGTTGCTCGTTTTTAGTTTCATGCTTCCCTTTGCTATGATGCTAGGAGCGGATTACATGAGATTAAAAATTGGAGATAGCTCGAATGGAGCCTAGTGGGCAAGCCCAAGATCAGCAACAAAAAGAATTAATTTTATCTGCTCTAAGCAGAGTGATAGCAAAAGAAAATAGTTTGAGTCTACTGAAAGGAGGATTAAAATTATTTTCCCGGGATAAACAATTATTTGCGAAGTACGCATTTGGTGTGACCATTTGTTTGTTTGCTTCAGTCTCGCTTTGTGTACTCTTTTATTTTATCTTCCAAGCCTTTGGACGTGAACCTTTAGAAGCAATGGTCCAAGGCAATATCAATTGGCCCAATTGGCTTTCGTGGCTCAGTACACCAGAGCAGTGGATTCGCGACTTTGGTGGTTTGATCATTTTAGCCATTAGCTATCTCATTATTGTATACCTTTCCGTTCGTTTAGCGTTCCTCTTTATGATTTATTGGACAGATGAAATGATTGCCTCAGTTATGAAAATCAGTCGAAACCGTCCCAATACACCCTTTAGTGTACGTTGGTTACTGCGTTTACTTAAAACGGGCTTACGCCTCACACTTCGAACTCTGGGGGTGACTCTCTTGTTTTTCTGCTTGAGCTGGATTCCCTTTATTGGATACCCCATTTTCCTCTTGGGTGTAGCTTGGAGTTCGGGTAAAGATATTATGGCTACAGTGGTGATGGTGTATGCTGAAGAAGAAATAGAAATTCCCAACTTATGCCAAATGCCCTTTAAAGACTCAGCTCGCTTAGGGTGGCTATTTTGCGTGGTGTATTCGGTTCCTCTGATCGGTATTTTATTTATGCCCTTATTGTATATTTTACAGGTCTGCGCATTTACCTTTGCAGTGGAATGCGAAATGCGCAACTTGTTGGGCGTCAATGAACAAGGGAATAAACTTATCTCATAATTGCTGTATAGTAAGCCTATTGTATAAAACTAAGTTTAGGAGGACTTTGTGAGTAAAAGCAAAAGTAATATTTTCGGATCTATTTTCTTAGCCATTTTTGGATTACCCTTCTTTGCTGCGGGAATATTTGTTATTGGACTCGCTTTGAAACCAGTATATCAAAACCATCAAGCGAAAGAGTGGTTAGAAACACCTGCTACTTTGACTCAATTAAAATTAGATGGTCGTGGTGATTCTGTAAAAGTTGTGGCGGAATACCGTTATGTATTTAAAGGCAAAGAATACACAGGCGATACAGTTGGCTTCAATATGACAACGGGAAATGTCTCTAAGTATCATCAGAACTTATATGCAAAGCTCAACAAAGCTTTAGACGAAGGTAGAACAGTGCCTTCTTATGTAAATCCAAGTAATCCTCAAGAAGCCGTTTTAGATCGTAAAAATCGCACTCGTATGCTTCTTTTTATGATTCCATTTGGCTCCGTATTTGCTCTAATTGGTGGAGGCATAATGTTTGCAGGCCTCTTTTCTAGTAAAGCTCGTAAAAAAGAAAAGTTATTGGAAGAACAAGCACCTGATGAACCATGGAAATGGAATAAGGATTGGCAAGATTCAGTCATTTTAGCCAAGACTTCAACAGGAGTGTGGGGCTTATTTGCAGTCGCAGTTTTTGTAAACCTTTTTATGATGCCTTTTTGGATGGGGATTTTAAATTCAGACAAAAAAGTGCCAATCTTTGCCTATGGAATTGTGGGTCTCTTTCAATTAATTGCCTTTGGCTTAATTGGGACCTTTATCTATCACTTCATAAGAAGTAAAAAGTATGGCAAAGTGAGTTTCCATATGGAGACCTTTCCCGGTGTAATAGGGGGGCAATGTAAAGGAGTAATTAAAGTTCCTGTGGAAGTTCAAACTTTGGATGGCTTTAAGCTTACCCTCAAAAACATTCACAAATACCGAACTGGTTCAGGGAAAAATTCGACGACACATAGGGATGTTCTTTGGGAAGATAGCAAAACTATCAAAGCTAAACATAATAGCGGTAGCAACTTCAGTACCAATATTGAAGTTGAATTCGATATCCCAAGTGGTGGCAAAATCTCACAATCAACTGGTGATAGTAAGTACTGGGAATTAACTGCCATTGCTGAGACACCTGGAGTTGATTTTAAAGAAGAATTCTTGGTTCCTGTTTTTGTTACCGAAGATTCACAAAATAAGCCCATAGAAATCTTTGAAGAAAAGAAACTAGCTGAATCAAATTATGATTTGGAAGCCGCCTTACCCACTTACAAAATCTATATGCAAGAAATGAGTAAAGGTCTACTGATTACCGTGCCTAGAATGCGCAGAATCAGCACCTCATTACTTACTTTTATCTTCACCTGCGGTATCGGCACGGGCATGGGCTTCGCTATCTACAATAAAGAGTACTTTGTCACTTTTGTCGTTGGTATATTTTTTCTTATCACATTAGCCTTTTTCTACTCAGCAACATTCATTAAAAGAGAATTCGCCCTCAAGGGAGAAAACTTGATTGTTAAACAAACTCACCCCCTGGGAACAAAGATTGTTGAATGCCAAAGAGATGATGCCAAGTTTGATATCAGTTGGAGTGCAAAAACTAATGATAAACCAACGTCTTGGGTGCTTAGCTTAAAATCTAATGGCAAAAAGATCACTCTTGTCAGCAACTGTAAAGATAAAGAGCTACTCATTGCTTTAAAGCACAAGCTTCTAAATCACGGTAAAGCACCGGGAACGGTAGATAGCTCAGCATAGTTTTTCATCTTATAAAATCTTAAAACCTCCTTATCTAAAGCCATTTAATAAGGCCTTCAAATAGACCTAATGTCACTTTTTTGTTAATGACATGTTCTTTTGACTATAGATTAATTTTAAGGTGGTTTTATGTACTTATTTCGTTCAGTATTATTTTTTTTATTATGTAACACTTTAATATCGGCAAAGCAGCCCGAGGGAAGAGCTCCCGCTAAAGAAATAAAAGTCCCCGATTCAATCAATTACACAGTACACAATTATCGCAAAGAAAAGGTACTTCGAGCCAATCAGATAGGCCTAGCTTACCTAAAAGACAGAAAGCAAGAAAAGCTCCCCGTTGTAATCTTCATTCATGGGGGTGGCTGGTCAAAAGGCGATAAGGATCAAATGGCGTACCTTGCGCTGAATTACGCTAAAGCGGGCTTTGTCGGAGTGACGATTTCTTATCGCTTGTTATCAGAAGCTCACTACCCAGCGCAGGTTCAAGATGCCAAAGAAGCCCTACGTTTTATTAAAAGTCTAGCTAAAGATCATCCCATAGATATTAATCGCATAGGTGTATGCGGTTATAGTGCAGGGGCACATCTAGCACTGTTAATAGCTTTGTCTGAGGGGGAAGCTTGGTACGATTCAGGTAAGTATGGCTCTTTTGATTCACGAGTGCGTTGCGCCGTTGGTATTTCGAGCCCAATCGACTTTAATACAAGAATTAAAGAGCAAAAAGGCAAGTTAAAAATCCTTACGGACGAACAACAGAAAGATAGCACTTTAGTTCATAAGTGTTCACCCTTAAATTTCATGTCTAAGGATCAAGTCCCCATCCTTTTATTTCATGGTGATAAAGATGCCTTAGTTCCCGCCTATCATTACAAAAACTTTGCTAAGAAAGCAAAATCTCTGGGGATTAACAATTTAGAACTAAATATTAATCCACAAGGTGATCATACTTACTTTTTTCGTGAGAGTAAAAAACTTCAGCCAATTATGATGAACTTCTTTAAAAAACAACTTATGTGAATATTATAACTATACCCGTCTTGTAAGATTAATGAGAATAAGGGACAGCTTTTTAAAATTACCTGCCTCCATTAACCCAGTCATTATTCCTTCAGATAGTGGCATAGATGCAAAAATCATGGGAGTTGGATAAATGTAGGCTGCTTTAATTTGTCTGGTTGATACATACCCTTTGAATCTTTAAACATAAAATGTTGACTTTCAAATCGTATCGCTTTGTCATCATTTTCGATAAGTTTTTTACATTTTAAGAAATAGTTCAATTTACTCTCATATTGAGTGATCTCACCCCAAAATGCATAGGTTTTTAAAGTGAAAACTGCACCTTGACTACCATCAAGTTTTGCTCCGACGGCAAATTGGTCATTGTCATAATTAAAATTAAACTGATATTTGGATATTCTTAGGTCTTGAATGTGGTTGTCCACATCTAATGACATGAAAAACCCATCCTCATCATTACAGAATTCTAATTTTAGATAAAAAAATTCATCTGTTTTTACCGCAGATTGTAAATAATTAATTTTTCCAGATGAGTCTTTAAAAATAAGTGATACTGAGCCATCTTCATATTCGAAAGTTAAGCTGTCACCGGATTGGGATTTAGCCTCAGAGATTACGTTTTTTCCATGGTTTTGTATACTATCTAAAGAGATAACGTAAGTAGCAGTTAAACCTCTTTTACCTACAGGCGTATTGGCGGACTCGTGGTACTTATTTAAAAGCATGTTCATTAGTGTATCAAAGTAAACAATTTGAGTAGGTGTTTTATATTCAGATAATAATTTCTCAACTTCATAAGTTTTATTTTCACTTTCAAGGCCAGCTATAAGAATAACATCAACATCTGAGATTTTTTCTAAAGAAAATAGACCCTTAAGATAATCTCTTGCTGATTCACGTTCTTTTATGGTTTGAGAATATTCAGTAGCTTGGGATCTGAAGCTTGATACTGCTGCAGTGAATTTACATCTATTTCCATCTTTCCTTGCAGTTGTACTTTGTTTTATAAAAGGCGTTTTGAGTTCAACTATCGTCAAAGTGGATGAGTGTTTTTTATGAGCTATAAAATCTGGTTCAGGAGTGAAATCCCTTTCTTTATCATAAGGTAAACAATATTCTGAACTTTTTTCGAATGATTTAGGGTTATACAGATTTAAGACGCTGAAAATAATTGAATGTCGCTCAAATAATTCTTGATAGTACTTTTCTAGATTTATTTTGTTGACCAATAAATAATGAAGGCTATAAATTGCTGACCATAATTCGTTATTATTCATATTTACTCACCTCATGTTTTTGTAGTATGTTAAAAAAGTTTATAATCATATCATCATCTAAAAATATATGAAGTGAAATAATTACATGAGTTCATCATCTCTGTATATCAGTATTTCTGTATGAGGCTTATGTGGGGGCGTGGGAATAGGTGTAGATAAGGGGTAGGTTATTTGAGAATGCCCCTGTGTTACAAGGAATATGGAACTGGGACTTAGGGTGATTTTGAATGAATATTATAAGCGAACGCTCTTCACCGTTTACTAATACCAAATTTCCGGTTCATTTTAACGCTAATGTTAACGGGAAGACTCGTACCTATAGAGAAAACGACAAAGCTAGAGGCTCATATGAGTCTCCTGTTATAAAATGATTCGTAGTTGAAGCCTAATTAACTTAACTATCGCTATGAAGCTTTAAACCTATTGGAATACTATCGCCTAGGACAATGCTTTGGTCTTCGACTTTTTCTTCTATCACTTCTAAGATGGCTTGAGAAAAATGTTTTGGAGCTTGATTCTTTTTGAGAAAGTTAATAGCTGCTTGACGATTTTTTTCTGCCACATCAAGAGCTGGATTACCCGTTAAACTCATAATACGACTCAAACAAAGAAAATGCATATTCGTTAATTTCTTAGCGTTAGTCTGCATAATGAGTGTAGCTAAAGAAGTAATGCTTTTCGCAGGTAGAATAAGGTCGAGTGGAGCATAAATGGGGCGACGTGCCGCCATGCGAGCAATCATCCAGAGTTCAACTTCATCCAAGCGCGTTGCTCGTTCGTTAAACTCACCGAGGATTTTACGACGAAATTTTATCGGGCTTAATTCTAAGGCACCTAGGCAACGTTTAATCTCGCGATTGAGTTGAGCGTTGGTATTCTTTTTAGAGGTGAGTTCAGTGGCCAGTTTATGTGCCATTTGCTCTTGGCGACCACGACTGAGGGCGCCTGCACAGCGACGCCATAGCGTCCACCATTCACATTGGCTCTGTAAGTCGTTTTGATTTTGCACACCTTTGAACCAAGAGGGCCATAGCTTATTAACGCGAAATTGATCGTGAGAATCACCGAATCCAGGTCGCATCATAAAACCTAAAATATTGTAGAAGCGAGCTTCTGTCAGCGCTTTTTTTCGTATTTCATCCAAGTCAAGCTCAAGAAGTAGATCAGCTAAACGTCGGCATAAGACGAGGGACCATTGCTTTCTTGCTAATTCCAAGTCAGCTTCGATTTGATTCATCAAAGATTTTAATAGTTTTGCATCAGCACTCGAGAAGGCTTTTTTGATTGATTCACTAGCTTTGGCGAGTAAGTCTTCATTAACAGTGACAGTCTCTTGACTTTCTTCTTTCGTTTCTTGTTCATGAAGCTGACGTAAATCAAAGCGCAGCTGCCATTTGTGATCTGTATCAATAGCTTCTAACCAGACTTCTAAAGAGTTACTCTCATTGACAGAGGCTTTAATTTTTACGCGAATATCTTGCACTTTTTTACCATGTGAAATGGAGGTGCTAAGTGGAGATAGAACCGAGATGTCATCGACATCACTATCGAGTAAATCTCCAGCTTTATCTTGGAGTCGTGTTTCTGAACTATAAAGGGGAAAACTGACAATTGAATTTGTTTTTAGGGTGAAGATTTTGTCACAGCTCTGAATGCTATGTTCTTCAGTATCACGTGGCATGATACAGATGAATTTATGATCATCTTCACTCGCTATTTGTAGGAAGTAGGAGCGCGCAATGCCTCCCTTAACTTGCGTGCCTAAGCCACTTTTACTCAGGCCATATGAGCTGGCACCATGGGCGACAGCTATATCGAGACCTTTTGAGTTTAATATATTGATGCTTTGTCCTGACCAAGCATTGAGTTGTGCAACAATTCGCTCACGGAAACTTAGTGGAATCATCGTCCCACCATTGAATAAAATATGCTCGGGGAACTTTATGGATTCTTCACCGCTAATTTGGGCATCTTTTCTTAGGAAGGAGAGTAGGTGAGTCGTTATAGATGGGTCGCGTTCATAGGGGAGGTCTAAAGTCCTTAAACCGACTTTGCGGTCGGGCTCTTCTGCGTCGAGCGCAATTTCAGGAAAGAAACCTTGGTGGATGATGTCTATGATTTCACTTCTTTGAAATTTAATGAGCGACATGCCTTTGAGTAGCGAGCTCCCACCCGAGTGTACGGACAAGTTGATCTCATTGAGTTCATTATTGCTTAGGACTTTTTCTTTGGCACGACGAGCTTCTTGAATTAAAGAACTCATTTCCCTATGATTAAATTTTCGATTCGCGCGTTTTTGTGCTTCAAAAGCAATAGTTCTATCAATGTTGTCGCCACCCAAAAGCAAATGGGGGCCAACGGTATTTCTGCGCAGTGACTCATCGGCACTGACTTCAATCATCGAGAAGTCACTCGTACCGCCACCAATATCAACAATGAGGACACGTTCACCCTTTTTGAGGCTTTCTTGCCAATTTTGATTGACCTGTAACCAAGAATAAAAGGCTGCCAGAGGTTCTTCTAGTAAGGTGACTTTTTTGAAGCCTGCTTCAAAAGCAGCTTTCAAACTCAATTCGCGCGCGACCTCATCAAAGGATGCGGGCACAGTGATAACTAAATCTTGTTCCTCAAGTAAGCAGGGCGAACCTTCTTTATCTTTCAGTTGACCGAATTGCTGATTCCAAGCTTCTCGCAAATGCTGAAGATAAAAAGAGGAAGCGGCGAGGGGGCTAATTTTCTCTTCTTCGTCAATGCCCCACGGTAAAATGGCTTGCTCGCGATCAACGGCTTTGTGGACTAGCCATGATTTCGCCGAATGAATAAAGCGGTCTGCTTTAGCTCCGCCAAAGCGACGTGCGTATTCACCGCAGACAAACTTCGGCTTTTTATTCCAAGCTAAAGCTAATTGACTCTGCTCATTTTCTTCACAGCGGTAGAGAAAGCTCGGCAAGTTATATTGCTGATGCTTCTCGCCGTAGGCGGTTACTTGTTCAATTTCAAAGAGCTGAGGCTCAGAGGACTTCTCTAAATCTACATAGGAGAGGGCACAATTGGTTGTGCCCAGGTCAATACCTACAATAAAGCGACTAGTCATTTCTATTGCTGATTTCCTTCATCACTTAAATCAAATTCCAAGCGCCATTTTTGTTCATTAGCTTTGGCTTCACCCCAAATTTGTATGGTGCCAATCTCGGTGAAAATAGCTTTCATGTTAATGGGAATTAGGCGAGGAGACTCATCGTCTTCGAGGTTTAAATTTTTGTGAAGTGCAGGTAACTCATCTAAGACTAAGTCCGCATCTTGGACAATGCTGCCCAATTCATATTCACTACGTGAATTCGTACAGAAAAAGCGGAACTGACTATCTTCACCTACTAGTAGAGCTAGGTCATCGATGGGGATATCAAAACTCGTGCCATCTTCAGCACCTTGAGGAATAACACAGATAGCATCAACTGGCGGAGCAAAGCCAGGCATTGCAGGCATAGATGATTCTAAGCCTACGTAGTAAGATAAGGCTGAACCCGCTTTGATACGGATAGAGTTTCCTTGACGAACAAAAGCATACCAAGCCGCCCCCTTGGCAACTGCGAGGTCGGGGTTCGAATCCGCTAAAACATCAATCTCTTCGCCACTCCAGGAGGAAATGATTGAGCTGACGCGCTGACGTAGTTGTTTGGCTTTTGTTACACCACCATTGAAAAGCACTGTTTTGGGCATCTTGTTATTATTTTTGAGAAATTCGGCTAAGTGACGAGAAATAGCTGCATCACTTTCAAAATTGAGGCCAAAAGAACGTAGGCCAGAGCGTTGTTGACGTTGGGCTTCATCACTCAAATCACATTCAGGTAAAAAGGCTTGGATAATAAATTGATCGACTTCTTCTTGGGTGAGTTCTGCTTTTAAACTGCCTCCAATGAGGCTTGAGCCCGTACCCAAAACAGTGATATCAATCTTTTCTAGACTCTCTTCACCGAGTATGCGTTCTTTGGCTTGACGACATTGGTGAACAAGTGAACTAAATTGGCGTGGGTTGAGGCGCTTGCCTAATTTTTGC
Organism: Lentisphaera marina; assembly: GCF_028745505.1. Lineage (GTDB taxonomy): Bacteria > Verrucomicrobiota > Lentisphaeria > Lentisphaerales > Lentisphaeraceae > Lentisphaera > Lentisphaera marina. Next base: position 1,075,717 of record NZ_JAQZZL010000002.1, read on the forward strand.
TGCATAGCGTAAGCTAGGGTGAAGTCCATATTATCACCACCAAGGAGTAAGTGATTACCCACGGCCAAACGCTGCAATTCCATATTGCCATCTTTATTATCGACGCCAATGAGCGAGAAGTCAGTCGTACCACCACCAATATCGACAACGAGTACCGATGAATCCGCACTTACTTTTTCACGCCAATTACTTTCGTTTTCTTTAATCCATGAATAGAAGGCCGCTTGTGGTTCTTCTAAGAGGTTTGGAAAAATACCGCAAGCTTCGGCAGCCATGACTGTGAGCTCTCTGGCTAAGGCATTGAAAGAGGCAGGTACCGTAAGTACAACTTCTTGCTTATCGATGTACTCTTCGGGGCCACTAGCGACTTGGCTATTCCACGCATTCTTCAAGTGCTTGAGGTAAGAAGTCATTGCCTCGAGAGGGGAAATCTTTTTTTCTGCATCATCAATCGCAGGCAGGAAATCACTGGTGGGATCCTGTCCTGCACTGCAGAGCCAGGATTTTGCTGAGGAAATGACGCGGGAAGCCTGTTCACTGGCTACTTTGCGAGCGTAGGAACCGACGCAATAAGAGTTGTCTTCTTGACCATCAAAGTCAAACTTGCCCGAGTTAATGCTGTTTTCATCGGGTAAATAAAGGAATGAAGGTAAAGAATCGAGTGCTTCTATTTCGCCAGGAGCAATAATTTGGCGAATTTTTAAAATTTTAATACTTTTGTCAGGGTCTTGGGTATCTACATAGGCCAAAGCTGAGTTGGTTGTACCCAAGTCAATGCCAATCATATAGCGTTTTGTTTCAGACATTTTTATATCTCCGTATAGTTTTGCGATTTTCGCAAAAAGTAAATTCATATGGAAGATTTTAATGCCTCTAAATTCTAAGGCAAGTTACGCTATGATTTGAGCAAAAAAAAAGAGGCCTAAAAGTAGATTTAGGGCACTCTTTAAAAGTTGAAAATGGGAAGATTGAAAAGTTTTTACAAATGTGAAACTTTTAGGGCAATTCTCCATTACTCAAAGTGATGCTATGGGCATGGATCTTGCGTTGGTTTTCGGGCGGTAATTGCCTGTAGTCAAAACTGTATATCGCATCTAAATAATGACTTGGATTCTTGGGGACGGGGAAGTTTATGCCTTCGAAGGATAAAGTTCCAAGTGGGAAAACTTCTGCTAAATCAAAGTAAGCAGCGACGTCAGGCATTTCTCCGCCATAGATAACTACTGTATTTGATTGCTTCCAAGACAAGTGCTTTTGTTTTAAAGCCTTGACGAGTTCAGCTCTTTCTTTAGGTTTATCCAAACCATTGGGCGTATGTAAGCTAATGGAGGAAAGCTCTCTTATTTGTTTCAGGCTTTCTTTATAGAAGTCTAAGTTCTCTTCAGTCTTATCCATGTTTAACATCGGGAAAATATCGACAAAGACACCTTGGTGATAATTGACTGATTGATCCTTTTCGTGAAACTCAACTATGCTGGCTTGGTTTGATCGCAGTTTTATGTAATCAAATTTAAAATCGGGGTCTCTTTGCGAAGCCTGCAAATAAATTTTGTCCGACAGTTCGTTCGCTCCAATCTCCAAAAACTTTAAGTAGTCTTCTAGGGGCATAGAAATATCGATGTCATCGTCCCAAGGGATAAAACCTTGGTGACGAACCGCCCCCAATAAAGTTCCTGAGTCTAACCAGTACTGTAGAGCATGTTGCTTACAGACGGCATCAAACTCAATAAGCATATCGAGCATGATTAATTGAGCTTTACGAAGTAAATCGGCTTTAATCATTAAGGCGCTTTAACTCCATAATAATCGAGCAGAGCATTAATGAGTATGTCGGTGTATTCCTTGCTCATTTCACCCATGTGAGATACGCGGAAAATTAAGTCGCGTTCAGCACCGCCATTGGGGCAAACCATGACTTTATACTTTTCTTCCAAGTCATTAACTATATCCATAGCAGATTTACCGTCAGTGGGTGTTAGGGTAGTCATAGCGTTAGGCATGTAGGGTGAATACTCTTTAAGAGGTAGCGATTTTATGCTAGCCCTAAAGTAATCAGCAACTTCTTTGGCTTTAGCAATACTTTGGCTTATACCACCACGCCTATTAATTTGTTCGAGTCTTGCTTGAAGCTGTAACATGATGGTCACGGCAGGAGTGTAGGGTGTTTGACCTCGCTCGCCGTTTTTTAGGTAATCTTTGAAATTGAAATATAGCGAAGGAATATCTTGTAATCGCTCAATCGCTCGCGGTGATAAAATGACCATGGTAAGTCCAGGAGGAAGAGCCAAGCCCTTTTGTGAGCTAGCGATCACTAGGTCGATGTTCGACGCTTGCATATCTAGGTGGTCAGTCACTAGCATAGAAATAGCATCAACAATGTAGAGCAAATCATTCTTTTTGGCGTAAGCACCCATGGCGTCGAGGTCATAGAGGTGACCAACAGAGGTTTCATGAGCGTTGACAATTAAAGTCGAGAAATTTTCTTTAGGTGCCAAGTTTTCAATATCACTCAAATTAGTGTTTTTAACTTTAAAATCAGCATGAGGCACGCCGTGCGTTGCACATATATTCACAAAACGTGATCCAAAACCACCACCATTGACGACAAGAGCATTATCATTTTTAGTGAGTAGGTTCATCACTGCAGCTTCCATACCCGCCGTACCTGAGGCAGTTAGAAAGACAAGTTTTGAACCTTCGGGGGCATTAAGCATTTTAATGAGCTCTCTTTCACAATAAAAACTAACATCTGAAAAAGCACTATTACGAAAGTAAGGACATTGCTTGGCACCAATCTCTAATATTTCTTCAGACATTTTTACCGGTCCCGGTGTAAAAATGGCATAATCTTCGTAAATCATTTAAGCCTTTCCTAATTCTTTTAATTTTCTCTCGTTGTATTCTAAAAGCACGCGGTTAATACCAATCATATCCTTTGGCGAGAGCATTTTTGATTTGCGTTCATCGCGTTGAATCAAGGAAATGAATTCTGCGATCATGTAACGTAAGCCACAGCCATTAAATTCGTATTTGTATGTTTGGCTCTTGTGATCTTCCTCGTGATTAACTCGAAATTCTTTTGTGAGCCACCAAGGAGAAGGGATGTAAACATAACCATCGGTTCCCGAAATGACCGCATCACCTTCGGATTGAATCCCAGTAGCAACATTAGAGATGCCGATAGCGCCACCAATATGTTTACTAATGATCAGATTAGATACATCATAAGCTTCAGTACCTTGGTCAAAAAAAGTAATATCTTTACTTTTACCTAAGATTTTATTAACCAGTAGTGATGGGTAAGAAGAGAGTATATTGGTAGCTCCTTGAGCCATAAAAGTATCTGGGTAACTTTTATCTTTGAATAAGGAAGTCCTAGTTGCTCTAACTTCCTTGATTTCTCCAATTAAACCACCCTCGAGTTCACTTAAAAGTTGATTGAAAGCTGGGAGAAAGGCTGTTCTCAAGGCGGACAAAAGCAGGAGTTTTCTTTCTTTAGCTAAGTTTAAGAGTTCCCTAAGCTCGCTTTTGTGTAGGGCGAGGGGGTTTTCGCAGAGGACGTGCTTGTCGGCTAAAAGAGCCCTTTTAATTAATGGGTAATGTTCTTCTAAAGCTGTGTCGATGTAAACCGCTGAAATACTAGAATCTAAAAACTCTTCATATTTATCATGGCCATACTCAATACCGTTATTTTCATTAATAACTTGCTTTAAGTCGGAGACATCAGGTGAGTAAATGCGATTGATTTTTAAGTTGGGGATATGCTTAGCTTCATCAATGAAGGCTTTAGTTTCACGACCCAATCCAACGATACCCAATTTGATAATATCAAAGTTATCTTTTCTTAGTAGGGTGCTGGAAATACCCTCTGTACGGGTCAAATAAACAACTTGAGTAAATTCGTTGAGGTAATCAAAAGTGCCTTCCCAGTCATCGCCGATGGCAAAAATATCAATACCATACTTGACCATGTCTTCAGCTTTTTGTTTCTTGTGTGTTTCGAGGATGACTTTGTCTACGAAGTCTAAGGCTTCGATTATCTGCATGCGCTTCTCAGTGCTTTCGATCACATTTAATTTGCCACGCGAGCGGTCGTAGTTTTCATCTGTAACACCAACGATGAGTTCATCGCCAAGTGCTTTAGCTCGCTTTAATAATCTGAGATGACCTTCATGAAACATGTCGAAGGTGCCGTATGTAATGATTTTCTTTGTGGTACTGATAATATATCCCGTGTCTATATTTAAATTTCATACAATGATTTATAATACAGATCTCATAATTCTCGGTACAATAAAGCTATTGAGTTTTGGTAAGCTTAATACTAGCAGTTTTACTAAAATTTTGTAGACTTCAAAAATAGATTCAAGACCATTAGTGACTTATTTGTAGCACTCAGACGGATTTACGCGATAGGGATCTATTGAATTAACATATTTAAACACAATTCGTTTAGTAGATAATCGAAATCTTGAGTCTAGTGGACAAAAAAAGAGCCGCAAAATAAAATTTTGCGGCTCTTTCAAGTACTCGGAGTGGGAGTCGAACCCACACGGATTTCTCCACACGGCCCTCAACCGTGCGCGTCTGCCAATTCCGCCACCCGAGCGCATAACAGACCATCTCCTAAGAGATTTTGTCTCGTTCAAAATGAGCAGACTCATTGAGAACGGCCACATAATAGAGTCTTTTAGTTTTTAGTCAATCACCTTTTGTGGATAAATTTATATTTTATTCAAATCATTATTACAAACTGCAATCTTAGTACTATTATTAATTATAAGAATCTACAATCTTTAATAAATCAAAAAAATCCTAGGACCATAAATGAATAGTTTTAACTTAAAGTTGTCTCTCTTGTTGATGAGCTTAATAGTCTCATGTACTACAGAACCAAGTTTGTCTCAGAATTGGAACTATGATCGTGTTCCAGCTCATTCAGAACTATGGGAGCACCGCTATCAAAATGCACAAGACTCCATTTTATTAGAACAAAAAGATCTGGAAACCTCAAAGCGACCTGAGCTTGTTTGGTGGCGTGGAATGATTAAGCACTTACAAAATGCGGAACCAATCAAGCAATTAGAAAAGGTGAATTTTTTAGTTAATAAACACATAATATATCTAAGTGATTACAAGCATTATCAAAAAACAGATGCGTGGGGTTTTCCCTTAGAAACGCTTACTGTGGGTGGTGATTGTGAAGATATAGCATTTTTAAAAGCAATTACATTACTTCATTTGGGGTGGAAAGAAGAGGATCTAACTATTGTTGTTGGTTATTATCGTAAAGGTCAATCTATGGGGTATCATGCGATCTTGGAGGTTAAGACTGAGAATGGAGGTTATGAATTGTTAGATAATACTCGACCAGATATTGCAACGCCAAATCAAGAGCATTTTTTTACGCCTCGGTACGGAATCCAGAAGAATAAATTTTTTGTATACAAAGAGAAAAAGTAGTTGTTTAAATAAGATTTAAAAAAGGCTCAGATCAAACTTTGATCTGAGCCTCTAAGTACTCGGAGTGGGAGTCGAACCCACACGGATTTCTCCACACGGCCCTCAACCGTGCGCGTCTGCCAATTCCGCCACCCGAGCAGGTGATAAAAGGGCAAAACCTTTTGGTGCGCTTAGAATAAATTGACTTCCTTTTAAGTCAACGGCCATTTTACAAAAAAATATAAATTTCTGCTCTAGAGCTTATCTTCGTACAAGTACATAGCTGTCTAAGAGTAATTCTCCAATAAATCGGAGGTTTTTTTTACATATGTCTTGAGTGTCGTTGATTCGAATTAAAAACTACATACATTATAAAGATTAGAAAACTTAAAGAGAATGACATATGAACTTAAAGCATTTAAGCGCCTTACTATTATTTTTTACTTCTTTCAGTCTTTTTGCTGAGCAAGATTTTGTTGCTTCAGAAAAAGAGCGCCAAGTGACTCGTGTCGTTGCTCAGTTAATGACTCACCTACACTATGAGAAAAAGCCCTTAGATGATGAGATGAGTAAAGCAGTTTTTGATGAATTTTTCAAGAGAATGGACTATAGCAAACGCATCTTTCTCAAATCAGACTACGATCAATTTTCCAAATACCGTCCCTTCCTCGATGATATGTACCTTCAAGGTGACTTATCTTTCGCTGAACTCTACTTCAAACGTTTCAAGCAACGCGTCCAGGAAAGACTCGATTATGCAGAAAAGCGTTTAGCTGCTGGAATGGAACTTAAACATGGTGGCGTCTTAAGCTTAGATAGAGAAGAAGCTGAATGGAAGACCAGCCCAGAAGAACTCAACGACCTTTGGGATCGCTATATTGAGAATGAAATCATTAATATGCACATTGGTAACCTCGCTAAAAAAATGAAAATGGAAGATAAAGAGAAGAAAACTGAGGAAGAAGAAGCCGCGCTTAATGAAGATAATGGTTCAACTGAAGAACAAGTTCGTCGAAGAATTATTTTTCGTTTGACCAACTTATTGGAAATGGAGAGAGATAAATTTTTTGAAATGGCCATCTCTATGATGACTGGTTGCTTTGACCCTCATTCAACTTATTTCGGCCCAAAGAGCATGGAAGAGTTCGAGATTATGATGAAACTTTCTCTCAATGGTATTGGGGCAACCCTTAGAAATACAGATGGCTACACAAAAGTCGTTCGCATCATTTCTGGCGGGCCTGCAGATAAAGCCAAGCAACTCAAAAAGGGTGACAGAATTATTGAAGTTCAACAAGCTGGTAAAGAACCTGTCAATGTCATTGATATGCCTCTGTCTAAAACTATTAGCATGATTCGTGGCCCCAAGGGCAAGGTAGTTACTTTACATATTCTTCGTGGTGGCGTTAATGGTGTACGTCATGTCTTCAGCATTAAGCGTGATAAAATTGATATATCGGAATCGGCTGCAGCAAGAAGTAAATTGTTTGAAGTTGAGAGAGATGGAGCTACGCAAAAAGTTGGTGTCATCTACTTACCTTCTTTTTACTTCCACCCACAGACGAAAAAAAGCTGTGCAAATGATGTAAAAGATGAAATACTCAAACTCAAGAAAGAGGGGATGCAATCACTCGTTTTTGACCTTCGTGATAATGGTGGTGGTAGCTTAAGTGAAGTTATCAAAATGACTGGTTTCTTTATCAAAGAGGGCCCTGTAGTTCAGGTCAAAGATTATCGCGGTGAAATCGACGTTCAAAAAGATCGCTCAGATGATGTTGTTTACGGTGGGCCACTAACAGTTTTAGTCAACCAACACTCAGCTTCAGCCTCAGAGATTTTTGCAGCTGCAATCCAAGATTATGAGCGCGGTGTTGTCATTGGTAGTGCTGACCGCACTCACGGTAAAGGAACGGTACAACAAGTTTACGACTTAGAGCGCATTAAACAAATGAAAGAGCTCGCCAAAAAAGGTTTTAAACCAGGTGAGCTTAAATTCACTATTGCCAAGTTTTACAGAATCAATGGCGGATCAACCCAAAAGATGGGTGTTATTCCGGATATCATCTTACCTCACTTCTACGATAAAGAAAATGGCGGAGAAGCCTCTTTACGTCATTCATTAAAATACGATACAATTCCACGTGCACGCGTTAATAAAGATGTCTCAGTACGATCTGCACTGCCTGAATTAAAAGCTAATTCAGACAAACGCGTGAGTACTTGTTCAGATTTCTCTGAACTTCAAAAAGAGCTCGATTACTATAGAGAGCGTTATGAAGATAAGGAAATATCGCTCAATCAAGAAGAACGCATTGATGAGTTTAAAAAGCATTACCAAAGAAATCAGGATCGCAAAGAAGTTCTTCGCCGTATTTCTGGTAGAAAACCAAAATCTGATGAAGAGGATGATGAAGCGGAAGGTCTAGAAGCTTTTTCACAGGATGGACGCGACGAAGTTCTTCTCGACCTTTACCTAAAAGAGGCCGTTGAAATCGCTATTGATTTGGAAATCATGTCTCATGACAAAAACTCAAACCTCGTAATTCGTTAATTCTATAAATGCAGCTTCACCTGTTTCGCCACTTTGCCCACCAAGGCAAAGTGGGAGCCTTTTACGGCAGCACTGACTTAGCTTTAAAAAAGCTCATGCCAAAGCCACTAAAAATCCATGAGGGCACGAAAATATTTTCGAGTCCTCTTTTGCGTTGTCAGCAAAGCTTAGAGTGCCTAAACTTAAAAGCAGAAGATTATTTAGATCTTGCTAAAGAAGTTGACTTTGGAGCTTGGGAAGGACTCACTTATAGTGAGATAGAAAAAAATTATCCCCAAGAAGCTGACGATTGGCAAAGGCAAGAAGAGTTCGCTTTCCCTCAAGGAGAAAAACTAAAAGCTTTCCATAAACGAATAGAAGCTTTAGCGGAACTTATAAACTCCCAAGAACAAGATGTTTTTCTCATGACTCATGGCGGTGTCATTCGTCACCTTATTTGCCATTATTTAGGTTTGCCTTATGATAAGAGTCTTGCTTTCAAAGTCGATATGGGTTCCTTGTCATCAATCGAGATTTTCCCTGGAGGACTGGGAGTTTTAAATTCACTTAATCAAAAAGAGTTGGTATCATGGCAAGCATTACTTTCATAACTGGTGGTTGTCGTTCAGGTAAAAGTTCAAAAGCAGAAAGCCTCTGCTTATCTTCACCAGGACCGCATCATTATTTAGCAACTGCTACCGCTTTTGACGAAGGGATGAAAAGACGAATCGAGTCTCACAAGAAGCAAAGAGAAGCCTCCAATTGGAATAATATTGAAGAACCCTTGGATATTCTAGAGGCAATTGAATCAATAAAAGAAGGCAGTGTTTTACTCGAGTGCATAACCCTATGGATCAATAACCTGATGTGGGAAGCCGAACAAAATAAGCAAGAACTCAATGAGGAAATAATTAATCAAAAAACCCAAGAGTTAATCGATGCAATGCGCGCTAGTACATGTCATTTTTTTATTGTCTCCAACGAAACCGGTTTAGGGATAATGCCAATGAATGCTCAAGCACGTTTATTTGGAGATCTCGCAGGGCGCTGCAACCAACTACTTGCGAAGTCCGCAGATCGCGCCATCCTCATGGTGAGTGGTTTAGCTTTGGAATTAAAAGATGTTTGATATACCCCATATAGAAAAACTTGATCAGAATTTTGCGAAGTCCGCAGAAGATAAGTTGGCAAAGTTAGCGATTCCTAAAGGAGCGCTTGGTGAGTTGGGGGATTTAGCTGTGAAATTAATGACTTTCAGTCAATCATTCACCCCTAATTTCACTCATCGCGAATTATTTCTTTGTGCAGCAGATCATGGTGTTGCGATGAATAAAGTTAGTCAATATCCACAAATCAGTGATAAGATCCTTTCCTGTGCGAGTCATCGTGGTGCGGTTATTAATGCTTTGTGCGAGACTCATAACTGTCAGTTGTCTTTAATGGATTGCGGTTTAATCAATGAGCCAAAGCCTGGTAGTGTGAAAATTCATAATCGTGTCATTGCTAGAGGAGGGACGAAAGACTTTTCTTTAGTAGCTGCGATGAGCTCAGAGCAATGTAAAGAAGCTTTAGAAAATGGTATATCTATGGCAAGAAACTCTTCCGCACAATTGATTTTATTAGGCGAGATGGGGATTGGCAATACCTCCTCAGCAGCTGCGATGTTCGCAAAAAACTCTAATTTAAGTGTTGAAGAATGTGTCGGTGCGGGTACGGGATTGGATCCTGAGGGAATTAAACATAAAACAAAAGTCATCCAGCAGAGTTTGGATCGTTTTTCTATTGAAAACTTAAGCCCCGCTGAATCTGCTTTTGAAATAATTCGGCAAGTAGGTGGTTTTGAACTTGCGACCCTTGTTGGGATTTGTTTGGGAGCTGCAGAACAAGGAAAACTCATTCTCCTAGATGGCTTTTTATCTGCAGTGGTCGCCATCATGGCAAAATCCTTTAATCCAAATGTGCGTGATTATATGATTGCTAGTCACTTAAGTCATGAACAAGCCCATAAAAAAGCTTTGAAGATACTTGATAAAACAGCCTTATTAGACCTACAGATGCGATTGGGTGAGGGCAGTGGTGCTGTTTTAGCCCTGCCTTTAATCGATAGTGTGTGTGCCATTTTAAGTCAGTGCATGAGCTTAGATGAGGCCCTTAATGTTTAGACACTTTTTAATGGCTCTTTCGACTTTAAGCATTATCCCCATTCCTTATGATCTTTATAAAAATGCCTGCACTAAGGCGAGCGCTTATTACTTCCCAGTTGTGGGCATGATACTCGGGGGCTTACTTGCCTTGTCTTGCTGCCTTTTTCAAGCTTTTTTCAGCCCTCAATTTTCGGCTTTAGCCATTCTCTTTATTTCTGTGGCAATTTCCCGTGCCTTTCATTTAGACGGTCTCGCTGATTGTGCCGATGCCTTTTGGTCAAGCCGAGACCGTGAACGAAAGTTAGAGATCATGAAGGATAGTAGAATTGGCGTCATGGGTGTCTTAGCACTTATTTTTATTTTGGGAAGTAAATACATCTACCTCGAACGTTTAATGCATTTGTCCTTAGCAGATGTTTGCTTAACAGTATTTATCATGGTTTTAGTAGGTCGTTGTAGCATGAACTTACACATGATCTTAATAAGTCCTCAAGAAAAAGGATTGGGCAATGCCTTTTGGACCCCTAAATCCGCTTGGCTAGCCATGCTCGTTTTGTTTTTTACTTTATCTTATTTTTACCCCTTAAATAGTGCAGTGATTTTATTGGCGTGCATTATTCTTATGAATTTTCTATGGGCAAGTTATGTAAAAAAACATATCAATCGTGGTACGGGAGATACACTCGGCGCTGCTTGTGAATTATCGGAACTCATGTGGCTTATCACTGTGTTTGAATTTACCCCCTTAATTGAAGCTCTTATGGGAAACTAAGATGAAATTTCTAAAATCTATAATTTTTAAGTTTACTAAATCAATTTTAAGTATTGCTTTTCTTTTAATCCTTTGCTTAGCATCAATCTGGGCTTTTCTCCATAAGCCATGGCTAGAAGCTTCCGTGCCACTAGAGACAAAAGTAAAAGTTGATCCCGAGCGCATGAAGGAAATAGTTAAGCTTTTTTCCGTGCGCTTTCACCCTCGTTCCTACAGGGATCATGTTCAGCTTTTGGCCACGGGAAAAACTATTCAAAAACGTTTCGAGACTACCAAAGGCAAAGTCGAGATGCAAAAATTTTCAGTGAATATAGAAGAGAAGGGCAAAACTGTATCCAAGGAGTATTTTAACGTCTCCTGTCTTTTTGGGGAAGGAAAAGGACCACGCATTGTCATTGGTGCGCACTACGACTCGCATGACATGACTCCAGGTGCAGATGATAATGCTTCGGGTGTAGCTGGTTTATTAGAGTTAGCCTATTTACTTGACGCGGAAAAGACTTATGATTGCGAGATTGAATTAGTGGCTTACAGTCTTGAGGAACCGCCATTTTTTGCCAGCGAAGATATGGGCAGTGCTCACCATGCAAACAAGCTTTCTCGTGAAGGGATTGAGGTTAAATCAGTACTTATTTTGGAAATGATCGGCTACTTTTCGGAAGAAGAAAATTCTCAAGATTACCCCACACCACTATTTAAATTACTCTATCCTAGTAAAGGGAACTTTATTGCTATTGTTGGGAAGTTGGATCAGGGGAAATATACGGGGCAAGTCAAAGCTTCCTTTATGGCTGTAGAAGGATTAAATGTGGAGTCTATAAATGCACCCGTACAAATTCCAGGAATTGATTTTTCCGATCATCGCAATTATTGGGCAAAGGGGCATCAAGCAGTAATGATTACTGATACAGCTTTTTATCGAAACAAAGAGTATCACACAGCGAATGACACTTGGGATAGACTCAATTACCAAAAAATGGCACTTGTAGTAGAGGGCACTTTTAATGCGGTGATGAATTTATCGAAAACTAAAGTCGAAAAAGAAGAAAAACCGACTGAATAAATCTACAATAAAGCATCGCTAAGAGAATGTGCTTATCTATTCTTAATCTTCGTGAAGTTCAGTCATGCGACTATTTGGATCTAGCCAAATATTGAAAAAAGTGCGGGCAAAAATTGTACCTTTGATTTCTCCTAAATATTTACCTTGGTGATAATAGGATGTGCTCACACCATCAAAATATGCCGTTAGAGTTTCTCCTTTCTGGATATCTGGCCAAATTTTCTTAAGTTGCTCGGCCCATTTGATTGCATGCTCTTCTTTACAGAGTTGAAGGCGTTCCCACTCTTCTAAGGTTGATTCAAGTAAATCTTGGCAGTCAATATCGCGGTGATAGGTGTAGTGAAACACATGTGCTTTTTTGTAATCAACTTTACCTTTGTCTGGAGTGAGGATTTTTAAATCATAAACTTTGAAAAATAGGAACTTAAAGGTCTTGTCTTTGTAAACATCGAAACGACTGAAGTCAGGATGGTCGTTAGCCAAAACAAGCAAAGAACAAAAGCTAAATAATATAAACTTATTCATTAGTCGCACTAATTTTTTTATTCACTAGATAAAAGAATGACATTAAAGAACTGTACAAAAACATGTGGCTAATAATAGCTAGGTAGAGAGGGTCTGAATATTTCACTACACCAATTTTCTGAGCTAAAAAGTAGGATACAGGAGCAATTAAACCTAAGCCAAGTGAGCGTTGGTAAGTTTTTAGAATGAACTTAAATGATGATCTAAATGTACAAGCGAAAACTATCCAAATGATCAAGAGGTAAGTGCTGCTATTTGATTTAGCACTAGTATCTAGCAAGTTCAAAAAATCCATCAATTGGTCCATTGAATAACCCATGAGTGCAGCAATAATTATAATAATGAATTCTCTTAATCGTTCCTTCTGAAAGTGCAAATGTGTTGATAGAGTTATGGCCGCAGCAATCCATGCATAGAACTTATCTGGATAAAATATGCATAAAAACCAAGTGATTTGGTATAAGATGCCATTAGTTATGTACTGATACTTTTTCATAGATTAAGTTTATGGACTTTATTGAGAAAAACAAGCCAAAACGTTCAAAACGTTCATATAGCTAAACTTTTGTAATAACTTAAACTCATTGAGCACAAAAAAGCCCCTGAATAAATCAGAGGCTTTTGAAGACTTGTAACTAAAGTTTATTTAACTTCATTGTAAGCCCATTCTAACCAAGGCATGAGAGCTTCGAGGTCAGATGTTTCAACTGTAGCACCACACCAGATACGAAGTCCTGAAGGAGCGTCGCGGTAAGCACCGATATCATAGGCAGCATCTTCATCAGCGAGAAGCTTGATGAGGGCTTTAACTTGATCAGCTTCAAGTTTTAAAGTTAAGCAAACTGAAGTTGTAGAGTTGATATCATCAGACTTAGCAAGGAAATCAATCCAGTCATGCTTAGCAACAAAGTTAGCAATAACAGCAGCGTTAGCTTCTGAGCGCTTGATTAAACCAGCTACGCCACCTTCGCTTTCAGCCCAGTTAAGTGCGTCAACATAGTCAGCAACAGCAAGCATTGAAGGGGTATTGATAGTAGCACCAGTGAAGATACCTTCGATAAGTGCTCCGCCTTTAGTCATACGGAAGATTTTTGGAAGTGGACGACCAGCATCAAAGTTTTCAAGACGTTCAACAGCTCGAGGACTCAAGATAAGAACACCATGTCCACCTTCGCCACCGAGAACTTTCTGCCAAGAGTAAGTTACAACGTCGAGTTTTTCCCAAGGCATATCCATGGCGAAACAAGCAGAAGTTGCATCGCAAATAGTTAAACCTTTACGGTCGTCAGAAATCCAATCAGCATTAGGTACACGAACGCCAGAAGTTGTACCATTCCAAGTGAAAACAATATCGTGATCTGGGTTAGTTTGTGAAAGGTCAGGAAGCTCACCGTACTCAGCTTTGAACTGAGTTACATTTTCGAGTTTGAGTTGCTTAACAATATCAGTCATCCAACCTTGGCCGAATGATTCCCAGAAACAAACATCAACTGGACGCTCACCAAGAGCTGACCAAAGAAACATTTCAACGGCGCCTGTATCAGAAGCAGGAACAATACCGAGACGGTAACCTTCTGGAAGACCTAAAAGCTCTTTTGATTTTTCAATAGCATTTTTGAGCGTGCTTTTGCCCACGGCAGAACGGTGTGAACGACCAAGTGTGTCGAGTGTGAGTTTGTCCACAGAGTAACCGGGGTGCTTAGCGCAAGGACCGGAAGAGAAATTAGGGCAGGCTGGTTTTGCTGCTGGTTTATTCATAGTAGCTTCCTTTATTTAATAAGTATGATTTGCAATTTGAACTTTGATGCGAGGATCGAATTGTTCTTGAAGAATGTTTTCTATCGCCATGAGTGTACCTGTTGTCGAACTAGGGCAAGAACCACAGGCGCCTTGGTAACGAACGCTAAGTATCATCTCGTCAGATAAGTCAATGATATCAACTCCACCGCCATCCATAGCGAGACCAGGGCGAATTGTTTCGTCTAAAATGTCGTCAATCTCAAAAACGAGTGCCTGCTTATCCCCGAAATTAATTTCTGGTACCGCTTGGGCTTTAAACTCAATAGCTTCGACACGATTATTGATTTCGTCTTTGATCGCCATTTCAATTTCAAACCAATCGGCAGAATCATTTTTGGTAATCGTAATGTAATTATCTCTGTAGAAGATGCTAACAACGCCCTCCACGGCAAAACAAGCACGAGCTAAATCATCCGTAGCTTCTTCGGGAGTGGAAAATTGGCAGATGCCATCTTCAAGGATTGTTTCGTTTAAAACGTACTTCAACGCATTGGGATTTGGCGTTGTTTCCATATGGGTCACAAAAATCATGGTTTGTTCCTAAAAATAAAATTCACATAAAATACACGAAAACTTGTAAATAAAAGCCTGTTTAACAAGAGAAGTGCTTAGAATTTAGCGCAGTATGACAAGTTTAGGAATGAAACGACCTCGATTACTTGCGATTACAAATGAGCAAGCCCAAGATCGTCAGCACCAAAGCTATGGCAATATTTAGACTAAAACTCTCGTTTAAAAAGATGACTCCCAAGAATGTACCAATTAATGGAACTAAATAATTACTAAAGGAAGTAAAAGTAGGGCCGGCGATGCGCACCGACTGGATATAAAAGAGGTAAACAATCCCCGAGGCAAACATTCCGAGCACAAATAAGCAGATCCAAGCAGTCGAATCCGCAGGTAGATTGAAGCCCTCTACATAGAGCCAGTAAGCAAGAAAGGGAATTGAATAGATCATTAAAATAAAACGTGAGGCATGCAGGGCGGAGATTCGACTCGGAATGCGGTCCATAAACATGAAGGCCCAAGCAAAACAAAAGGCGGCACCCAGAATTGCGGCATAACCCGAAATTGAGCCCGAGAAATTATCGGCACTTGGATTAATTAAAACAAAGAGGCCAATGAAGGCAACTGCCATGCCGACGTATTCCCACTTGCCAGATTTTTTTCCTTTGCCAACTAAGTTTTGTAAGATCGCAGTAAATACGGGGATGATCCCCAAAATGATGGCGACCACGGCTGAATCCAATTGCGTTTGTCCATAGCCAATCAGATAAAAGGGGATGGCCGCGTCCGTAGCGCCAAGTGCAATAAATAAAATGAGGAGTTTTTTATCTAAGTGAACTTTCTTTTTGCGTTCCTTTGGGATCAAGAAAATCAAAATACTCAAAGTGATAAAGCCAAAAAACATGCGCAAAGCTGCGAGCCCAAGGGGAGAGAATGATTTCAGAATAAAATCATTAAGCAAGAATTGAGAGCCCCAAATCAGGCCGATGCATAACATCAAGATATATTTCATTTTGTTCCTTAAATAAATATCTCAGTAAAATACTGCACAGGACTAATTATTCATCAAGCAATTTCAATTAGTCATTAAAAAGCTTCTCAAGCACCGTTGATAAAGTCTTTAAAGCATTAAAAACAAAAAACTTGCAACAAAATCCATACAATCACTTTAAAAAATTTGGTTCTGTATTTTTATCAACATATCTTAAAAATGCGTAACGAGAGTTATGCAATCTTGCGTTTGTACTTAGTGTGGGTCCCCAGCGGTGGCTGGGGACTTTTTTTTGTCCCAACTTCTTTGCTCAGCCAAGTACGGCTTTTATGCCCAAGAAAAAACGCTTCTCCACAGTAAATCCATTAGGTAAAATTGAATTTGAGTGCTCTATTGTCGAGTTTTTAATTTAATAATTCATAGGATTAATTTATGTCTTCTCAAGTTACCTTGGAAAAGATTACAAATTTATGTAAACGTCGTGGTTTAATTTTTCAAAGTTCAGAACTCTATGGTGGCTTCAATGGCTTCTGGGATTATGGACCCTACGGCACCGCAATGCGCCGTGCAGTTGAAGCGACTTGGTGGGATTACATGGTTGAACAACGCGAGAACGTTGTTGGCCAAGATTCAACCATCATTTGTCACCCACAAGTTTGGAAAGCTTCTGGCCACGTAGACCAGTTTGCCGACATCATGGTAGACAATAAAGATAGTAAGAAGCGCTACAGAATCGACAATCTTCTCGAGCAACAGAGTGAAGAAGTTTTAGCGAAAGTCGCAGAACTCATGGGTTCAGAAACTGACATTGGTAAACTTGAAGCAGCTTTTGAGACAAAACTCCAAGAGGGCGAAAATATTGATTCGGTCTTACTTGATGCGAAAGTGATAGATCCTTCCACTGACAAAGTCGGTGACTGGACTCCACCACGTCAATTCAACTTGATGATGCAGACTTATGTTGGTCCCGTTTTCAGTGAAGAAAACAAAGCTTACTTACGTGCCGAAACTTGTCAGCCCATCTTCGTGAACTTCCAAACAATCTGTAACTCTACACGTCAAAAGCTTCCCTTTGGTATTGCTCAAACGGGTAAAGCTTTCCGTAACGAGATTAATCCACGTAACTTCACTTTCCGTTCACGCGAATTCAATCAGATGGAAATGGAATTCTTTTGTCATTCTGATGATTCTATGGATTGGTACAACTTCTGGCGTGACCAACGTTTAGCTTTTTACTCCGACGTTCTTAAGTTCAAGCCAGAAAGCATGAGAACTCATGATCACGATAAGCTTGCGCACTACGCAAAAGCTGCAATGGATATTGAGTTTGAATTCCCCTTCGGTTGGGGTGAGCTCGAAGGAATCCACCACAGAGGTACTTGGGACTTGAGCCAACACGCTGAATTCTCTGGTCAAAAACAAGAGTACTTTGATCAAGCTCGTAATGAAAAGTACATTCCCACAGTAGTCGAAACTTCTGTTGGTCTTGACCGCCTTATGCTCGCACTTCTCTGCGAAGCCTACGATGAAGATGAAGCAGAAACAGCTAAAGATGGTAAAGAAGTTGAAGGTCGTGTCGTTATGCGCTTCCCAGCCATTATTGCTCCCGTGCAAGTGGCTATTTTACCACTCTCGAAAAAACTGGCTGAGGGTGCACGTGAACTCCACGCGAAACTCAAACCATTTTTCCGTTCTGAATACGATGAAGCTCAAAGTATTGGTAAGCGCTACAGACGCCAAGATGAAATTGGTACACCTTTCTGCTTAACTTTTGACTTTGATTCACTAGAAGATAATTGCGTCACAGTACGTGAACGCGATAGTATGAGCCAAGAACGTGTTGCCATTGATAAATTGGCGAACTACCTCATGGATAAAATTAGAGGCTAATTATGTTAGTAATGATCGACAATTATGATTCCTTTACGTGGAATCTAGTTCAGTACTTTGGTGAATTGGGTCATCTTCCCAAAGTCATTCGCAATGATAAAGTCACTATTGCGGAATTAGAAGAACTCAATCCCCAGGCACTCATTATTTCTCCTGGACCTTGCTCTCCTAAAGAAGCAGGGATCTCCTGTGAAGCCATTGAGCACTTTGCCGCCAAAGGTGTCCCCGTCTTTGGTGTCTGCCTAGGTATGCAGTCGATCGTTGAAGTCTATGGTGGGACTGTTGGTCGTGCACCCATGTTGATGCATGGCAAAACTTCTCCCATAGAGCATAAGGGACAATCGGTATTTGCCGATATTCCTTCGCCTTATGATGCCACGCGTTATCACTCACTTTGTGCTTTGGGTGAATTACCCGAATGCTTAGAAATCACCGCGAAAAGTGATGATGGTGTCGTTCAAGGAGTCATGCACAAAACTCTACCTGTGCACGGAGTTCAATTTCACCCGGAATCCATCCTCACTGAACATGGTCACGACTTGCTCAATAATTTCTTGAAGATTGCGGGGATCGCTAAGTGAGCTATTTCCGCCCAGATATCGAGGCCATGACAGGCTACGTCCCCGGTGAACAACCTAAGGGACGTGTACTAGTTAAGTTAAACACTAACGAGAATCCTTTTCCGCCTTCTCCAAAAGTAGTAGAAGCCATTCGTAGCTACCCCTTTGAAGAACTTAGGAAGTATCCTGCACCTTATTCAGATCCCGTTCGTGAAGCTGCTTCACAAGTCTACAATATCCCTGCAGATCAAATTATTGCTGGCAATGGTTCAGATGATATTTTGACGATTCTCTTCCGCTCCTTTGTGGGCGAAGGCCATACCGTTGGCTGGCTCAACCCATCTTATTCTCTTTACCCCGTTTTAGCGAATATTCAGGGTGGAGAACATTTAACTGTTGATCTCAAAGAAGACTTTTCTCTGCCAGATAATTTATCTGAGAAAGCTAAAGGCTCAAAACTCTTCTTTATCACTCGTCCCAATGCTCCCACGGGCAATGCTTTTGAGAAAGATCGTTTAAGAAGCTTCATAGCCACTTATGATGGTATTGTCGTGATCGATGAAGCCTATGCAGATTTCTGCTCAGATAATTGCTTCGATATGATTGATGAGTTCCCCAATGTCATTATCACCCGCACTTTATCAAAGAGTTACTCTTTAGCGGGAATTCGCGCGGGCTTAGCCTTCTCGAATAAAGAAATTATCATGGGCCTCCACAAAGTTCGCGATTCCTATAATGTCAATGGTCTAACTCAAGCCGCAGCCGCAGCCGCACTTCTCGATCAGGACTACTTCAAAAACAATACGAATGTTGTGATTGAAACCCGTGAAAAAACGGCAAAGAGCTTAAGCGAATTAGGCTTTGATGTTAAACCTTCCGAAGCTAACTTTCTCTTCTGCATACCCCCCATCAATGCTGAAGAGTTCACTCAAAAAGTTAAAGAGGCTGGCTTTTTAATTCGCTATTTTAATACTGCTGGAATAGATAATTACGTTCGTATTTCAATTGGCAGTGAACAAGAAATGAATGACTTCCTCACACTTACTGAGTCAATTCTTAAGGATAATAAATGAGAATAGCTAAATTTATAGCCGCTTGTGGCGTCTGTTCACGACGCAAAGCAGAAGAACTCGTGAAGGAAGGACTTATTAGTATTAATAACCACCTTGTTAGCGAGCTCTCAACTCAAGTAGATGTGGATAACGATGAAGTTCGTTACCGCAAAAAAGTTTTAGTCCTAGAGAAAAAGCTCTACTACTTACTCAATAAACCCATCGGTTATGTTTGTACCAATGATGATCCATACGCTGAGAAAAAGGCCATTGACTTACTCCCAGATAAAGGACGACTCTACACAGTTGGTCGCTTGGACAAACCGTCCGAGGGCCTCATCGTCCTAACCAATGATGGTGACTTGGCAAAAATCATGACTCATCCATCTTTTGAACTCGAGAAAAAGTATCGCGTCACAGTGAAAGGTCGTGTCAGCCAGAAAAAACTCGATTATTTAGTTCGTGATGGCCTCACTTTCGAAGGCGTCAACTACCGTATCTTAGATGCAAAAATCAAGAAACAGGTCCCCGGTGGTTTCATGATTAACTTCACTCTAAACGAAGGTAAGAATCGCGAGATCCGCAAAATTTGTCAATCGCTTGATTTACAAGTTAAACGTTTGCGACGCTACGAAATTGCTGGTATTGCTTTAGGAAAATTACCTCCAGGTGCCTGGCGCCCCATGACTCAAGCAGAAGTTCGCTTCTTAAAGTCATTAGGTAATTAAATAAAAAAAGCCACTCTAAAAAGGGTGGCTTTTTTTATCGAAGTTCTAAAACTTATTTCTTAGCTTTAGAAAAAATCTCTTCAACTAATCGCGCTCGTTGCAAGCTATGCGAATGAGTCATAATAGGATTTTCTATAAGTCCCTTTTCCCAGGTCTCAGCAAAAGAGACGAGTTCATAATGAAGCCCAATACCAGGGTGCTCAAAGTTTAAGATCTCTTTATCACCATTGGCGTATGTGATTTCTAATTTATCGGGATGCCAAAAGTTCTGTGGAATGCGTATACTTCCCTGAGAACCATAAATTCTCGCTTCGTTTGAACCCATGGCCTGCAAACCAAAGGCTCCTTGGTAAAAACTTCCATCTGTGTAAGTAAAAGTGAATGAGCCTTGCTCATCAACATCACTCGCCCCGTGAATGAGTTCACTGGTGACCTTTTCAGGGTACTGGTTTCCATAGACAAATTGACTAACCACAAGTGGATAAACACCGAGGTCGAGTAGGGCGCCGCCACCTAATTCAGGATTAAATAAACGGTGATTAGCATCAAACTCTAAATAGAACTGAAAATCAGCCTGCGCATTGCGAATATCGCCAATTTTACCATCTTTAATGAGTTCTTGGAGCTTAATGATTGCGGGGAAGAAAGCCGTCCACATTGCTTCCATTAATAAAACACCATGCTTTTTAGCAAAGGCATAAAGTTCTTCAGAATCTTTTAGATTCATTGTCAAAGGTTTTTCGCATAAGACTGCTTTGCCAGCTAAAATAGCTCTTTCAGCAGTTTCTTTGTGCAGTGGGTGGGGGCTCGCAATATAAACCGCGTCAGCACCTTCCATGGCGGCATCTAAATCTGTAAAACCTTTTGCGCTGGGAGCATAATCCGCACAAAATTGATTCGCACTCTCAATTGTACGCGAAACAACACCATGAAGCTGGCAGTTAGGGGCGTATTTCATATCTTCGGCAAATTGTTTAGCAATAAAACCTGTGCCAATCATAACTAATCTCATAAGGACTCCTAAAATTTTGTTTTCCCATAATACACGCTCAGATTAATTTTCTATAGACGCTTCATCACAAATTAATCAAAAAGAAAAATTTACTCAAAGTTGCCTAGCTGAATTTAAAAGAAAAAGCTTGTGATCTATAGCGCAATTATTTAGATCCAAGTAAGTTCATCCATACAAGAAATTTGAATGGAGAGAATTATGACTTTAAATGAATTAATTTCAGAAATATGCCGTAATGCCGATTGGTACGCAGATAAATTTAAGGTAAAAGTCGATAAAGAATTTGCCGCTCTTAACTTAGTCAAAGAAATCGGACAATTTGCTGAAGCACGCTTAATCGAGCAGGGCATTTCTACAAAAAAATTAAATGCGGCCGATGCAAAAGATCGCATGACGCAAGAATTGGTCGATATCATTGCGCTAGCGATAATAAATGCTGACCTCTACGATATCGACTTAGAGAAAGCAATTACAGAGAAATGGATAAATAAAACCGGAAGCTAGCGACTAGTTAAGGAAGATTTAGGGGGAGTTTAAGTGCGAACCCTAAACTGTCGGCTCAATGACTTTCCCCCCAAACGGGGAAAGAGGAATAGGGTTCGCGCTCAGATTTTAAATCATAAAGAGCTAAAATCTAGCCCATCATTATAATTTATGCCGACTTATATTCTTTGTTCCCAGAATCGCAGGCTTCAGCCGTCAACTCAGCGAAGCGTCAACTCAGCGAAGCGTCAACTCAGGCCGTAGGCCGATCAAAACAAGTCTTTTTTAAACTTTGTAATAGGGCAGTTTTATAAAGCTCAATTATAGTAAGTCTTCATTACAAAACCCATCATTTTTAAGGCCTTGCACTATGAGTCATGTTATTGTTCCCGAAGTTATCATCGATCCCAACCCCTTGCTTCTTGAGCTCTGTTCCGATACTTTTGATTTAGAATCACTTGAATTAGATTTAGAGACTATTGAATCAGCCGCAAGCATGATAAAAGAAGCCTGCCATGCTTCTGCTTCAGCTATCAATACTTCCAAGACTAACTTGCTCCTAGCCTATATGGCAGAACCTAAATGTCGTCGTTGGCTTAAAAGTGACTTTTTGGATAGAGTAGATTGTGATAATGGACTTTTGACTAGAGCAGCACGAATCGGTAAATTCCGCTTTTACACGCCAGAAAAATTAGTCATAGAAGATCTTGATAATAATGGCGAGACTTCTCCCAATGAATCAGTGGCAGTACGCACTGGAGTTCCTGAAAAAACTGTCGTAAGAATCAAGAAAAAGCTCGAAAAGAAAAAGATTGAGGCCGAAGAAAAACGTGCTCAAGCATTGCAAGAAGCTTTAGAAGCCGATAAACAGGATGATTTACCTGAAGTTACCATGACGGTATTAGATGTGGCTATGCCCAGTGAGAGAAGTAAAGAACTTACTCAAAACTCAAGTTCTGGTGAAGAGGGCCAGGTGATTTCTCATGAATCAAGTGATTCAAGCCTTGAACCCGTAAATACAATTGAAGATCAATCATCAACTGAGCCTAAGAATGACGTATTAGTGAATGAAGAGCCCCTTTCTTCAGAAACACTAAGTCCTCGTGAATTAGCCCTTAAAAAAGAAATTGAACAGCTGCAATTAATGCTTGCTGAACGCGATGCGGAAATCGCAAACTTAAAAGCCTTAGTCTAATTCATCCTCAGAGTTGATTTTAAACCTTTATCGAGTTAAGGATGTGATTTGATTGTGCCAAAGGCACTGAGCATAGCTATGCTTTTAGAGGCTGTGTAAAAAATACTCTTTTAGTTGCAAAGCAACGACATGAAATATCCTGTGGCGTGAGCCACAGAGTATTAGTGAAAATGTTAATAAGGGCTCACTTGTGAGTCCGACATATAGTGTCGGACCCTAAAATCGGCCCTTTGTGCTTGATGTGAATATGAAACATGCAGCTCACGGCAGCATGCTACAATTTACTGTTTAATCGTATGACTTTATCCCTCACTTCAAAAAGCAATTAGTAGGCCCATACTCATCTATATTATGGGCCCGGATCTGGGAATTCATTTGTGAAATTAACTTTGTCTGATTCAAATCCCCAGCCCTCACTCTCGATTAATCGATGCTCATTAACATGTCCATCTAGAAAAAGAAAAGCCCAAGATGGCACCCCGGGTTTATGCAGTGTTTTAACCCATTGACTGGTGGAGTTCTTTGCGTATACCGAGGCATCCTTATCACTGAAGACAGTCATACTTACTGGTGTGTTAATTTCCTGGATTGTCGGAGCCCCAAGGCCATAGTTTCCATCCAGATCATAGACTAAATTGACAAAAGCCGATGCGCTGTAATAAGATCCTTTGTCAATATACACGTTCGACACTCCCTCTGCGGTAGGACAATTGGCGATTTTTACCTCAATGCCATCCACATCATACCCTAAGTAAACATTGAGTGGCTTCTGTGTCACTTCTAGGTTTTGTGTGCTCCCCTTTGTCCCCTTTCTTCCCACCCAAGCGTAATTCTGACTTTTATTACTGACCAGTAGAGAGCCATCAACAAAAGGGAATTTACTCTCATTGTCATCGGCATACATAATCACCGAGGTGCCAATCTGCTTGAGGTTATTTTTACATAGAAGTAGGCGGGTACTTTTGCGAGCTTTTCCTAAAGCAGGCAATAGTAGGCTGGCCAAGATAGCAATGATGCTCACAACTACTAGTAACTCAATAAGCGTAAAACGTTTCATAAAATATTCCAATTATGTTTCCAGAATCGATCACATAGGTAATACTTGAGTGTAATACATTTATGGCCGAAGGGGTAGTGAATTTTCGTCCTTTTTTGATATATGCGCAGATTTTATTCGTCGCTTATCAATTGGTACGTAGCTAACTTATCGAATTTTGACAGACTCATGACATGTAGAAGTTATTTTTTAACGAGGCAATCCCGTCACCTCAGGAACTCCTTTCCGAAAACTCAGGCGTCAGCCGGTCGATGGCTGGCAAACCTCGCAGGGAAGGGGACAGCGTCCCTAAACTACAAATCTAAATTACCCCTATGTACCTGGGATCGCCAAGCACTATCTTGGCATTTATATTTTCTATGGGAGCGCGGGCGTCTCGCCTGCTTAATTCTTAGTTCCAATTAAAAATTAAAAATTGCAACTGTCCCCTGTTACCTAAGCTATCCACAGATTTCACCGATTAACTCAGATCTTCAGGCATCAGCCGTCGACTCAGTGCAGCGTCCACTCAGCGCAGCGTCCACTCAGCGCAGCGTCAACTCAGCGAAGCGTCAACTCAGCGAAGCGTCAACTCAGCGAAGCGTCAACTCAGCGAAGCGTCAACTCAGGCGTCAGCCGTAACCTCAGCTTCAGCGTCCACTCAGCGCAGCGTTCTCAATTCCTTCAATTAAAAATTCATCATTCAAAATTAAAAATTGCTGAAAGCCTTCGCGAACGATCTGTCACCTGGTTGATTTTAAATATAATTAAACACTTCGAGACTTGAAACAATGCAAGTTGAAGGACAAGTTACAGGACAAGATAATTTTGAGTGAAAAGTTAATGTCTTACAATCCACCTTTTTCTATAGATGCAGAAATTCTGAATTTAGTTGCCGAGGTATCAGAACTTACTGCTGGTCTAAAATGGGCCCAAAGTCAGAGTCCATCTTTGCGTTTACGTCGAGTGAATCAAGTACGAACTATTCAAGGTTCCTTAGCCATAGAAGGCAATGCTTTAAGTTGTGAACAGGTGACCGCCATTTTAGAAGGCAAAAGGGTGCTTGCACCACTGAAAGAAATCCAAGAAGTCAAAAATGCGATAGACGTCTATGAATCTATGAGTAAATGGTCTTGTAATAATGAGTCAGATTTGTTAAAGGCACATAAAATACTTATGCAAGGCTTAATTGAATCCTACGGTAAATATCGCTCCAAAGGTGTCGGCGTTATGGGAAAGGAAGATATAATTCACGTCGCACCACCAGCCGAACAAGTCTCACCTCTCATTAAATCCTTATTTTCATGGTTGAAAACATCACAAGACCATCCTCTCATTAAAGCTTCGGTATTTCATTATGAGTTTGAATTTATTCACCCCTTTGATGATGGTAATGGTAGGATAGGACGGCTTTGGCAAACTTTGATCCTAAATCACTGGCATGATTTTTTTTCACTTATTCCCGTAGAAAGTATTATCTATGATCATCAGCAAGAATATTATCAAGCACTTAATCACAGTACGCAATTGGCGGATTGCGCACCTTTTATAAAGTTTACTTTGAAAATCATAAAAGAAGCGATACAACAATTCCTTGAAGAAACAGGACAAGTTACGTATCAAGTTACAGGGCAAGTTAAAAAGCTCCTTAAACTATGTAAAAATGACATGAGTCGCAAGGAACTTATGTCGAAGCTTAAACTCAAGGGCCGTGATAACTTTAATAAGCTTTACCTAAAGCCAGCCTTGCTACAAGGGCTCATAGAAATGACCACACCAGATAAACCCAATAGTCGTTCGCAAAAATATCGCCTGACAAGACTCGGTAGATCATTCTCTGATGACTAAAACTGAGATCGCCAAGCCTCAACTTGGCAATTGCGGATAAAACTTCATCCACAGATTTCACTGATTAACTCAGATCTTCAGGCATCAGCCGTCAACTCAGCGAAGCGTCAACTCAGCGAAGCGTCAACTCAGCGAAGCGTCAACTCAGGCGTCAGCCGTCAACTCAGGCATCAGCCGTCAACTCAGGAACTCCGTTCCGTCCTGCAGTGAACCCGCGAACGATCTTTTAGCGCAGCGCCACCCTTTAATTAATAATTTGTGATTAAGCTTTTTATAAGAAGGAAAGAATTGTTTTTAGGTGTAATTTTCACTATTAAAACCTTAGTGTAAAGAGTATTTAAATTATGTCTGATGATGAAAAGAAGAAACTCATTCGTTCTTCGGCTGCGGAATATCTAACTTTTGTTGCTTCAACTGCACAGAGTGGTGTTGAAGCTGTTTATGCAGATGAAAATATCTGGTTAACACAAAAGATGATGGGTGAACTCTACAGTGTAGAAACCAACACAATTAATTATCACCTTAAAAAAGTTTTTGCTGATAGCGAACTTGAAGAAAATTCAGTTATTCGAAAATTTCGAATAACTGCTACTGATGGTAAAAATTATAATACAAATCATTACAAGCTTTCGGCAGTTATTGCGGTGGGTTACAAAGTTAATTCAGAGCGTGCAGTACAGTTTCGAAAATGGGCAACGGAAATTATTCAAGAGTTTACCATTAAGGGTTTTACAATGGATGATGAGCGTTTGAAAAATGATGGCACCATTCTGGGGAAAAGGTATTTTGAAGAACAGTTAGCACGTATTCGTGAAATACGTCTAAGTGAACGTAAATTTTATCAAAAGATTACAGATATTTACATTACCGCTATTGATTATGATCTTACAGCACCAACCACCAAACGCTTTTTTGCCACCGTTCAGAATAAATTACATTGGGCGATCCATGGCCACACTGCCGCGGAAATGATTCTAGATAGAGCAAATCATCAGAAAGACAAGATGGGTTTATCTAATTGGAAAGATGCACCTGATGGTAAAATTCAAAAATTTGATGTTAGTATTGCAAAAAACTACCTTAAGGAAAATGAAATGGCCCAACTTCAGCGTTTAGTTTCAGCCTATTTAGATATTGCTGAAGATATGGCTTTGCGCCAAATTCCTCTCACGATGGAAGACTGGGAAATGCGTTTAAATCGCTTTATAGAAGCAACCGATCGAGATGTTTTGGAAGATGCAGGAAAGGTAAGCGCAGAAATAGCGCGAACTCATGCCGAAAGCGAATTTGAGAAGTATCGTATTATTCAAGATAGACTTTTTGTTAGTGATTTTGACAAAATGTTAGACAATTTAGAAGATCACTCTTCAAGTTAGCTTTCTCCCCCAAGCACGAAGTGCGCTATCCAAGTCGCAGGCGCTTCCCAAGCTCGTCCCTGGGATCGCAGGCGTCCCTCCTTCATCTATAGTAAGGAAATTTACAAATGGAGCTAAGCCTGCACGGGGGGTGAGACATTCGGATGTTGTTGATATTTTGGTGATAGAAGGCATGATGAATGGGTGGTGTTTTGAGTTTTTGTTTTTTGGTCGAAACTAATTTAACTCATTCACCACTTTTCACCTCACACGTGAACATTTTTCCTTCAAAGCGTATTTATTAGGTACCAGTAAATTTTAAGGAGTTATTTTAAGGAGTTATTTTTATGAGATTACTAAGCCTTTTCGCTTTCACCCTTTTGTATGGAGGGATAAATGCCGACGATTTACGCGGTACTAAACCCAATGTCATCATTATCCTGGCCGATGACCAGGGCTATGGTGACCTAAGTGTTTACGGCAACCCTATTTTAAAAACCCCGAATCTTGACCGACTCTGCCAGGAATCAGTTTCCTTTTCACAATTTCACGTAGCCCCCATGTGCACACCTACGCGTGGCATGTTGTTGACGGGAGTTGATGCCTTTTACAATGGTGCCACGGGAGTTGCATCGGGCATGACAACTTTGCGAAAAGATCTTCCTATGGCTCCCCAGTTTTTTAAACAAAATGGCTATCGTACAGCCTTGTTTGGTAAATGGCACCTAGGTGATACTTATCCCTATCGTCCTCAGGATCGCGGCTTTGATGACGTCTTAAGTTTTAATGGCTCCATGATTCCACTCATAGCCAACAAAATGAACGACAGCTATTTCAACCCTCACCTTCTTAAGAATGGAAACTGGATAAAACACGATGGCTATATCACAGATATATTTTTTGATGCAGCCATGTCCTGGATGAAAAAACAAAATCAAGAACGAAAGCCTTTTTTTCTCTTCCTCCCCACGCCGACTCCACACTTCCCGAATCAGGTCGCCAACAAGTACGCAAAGCCCTATAAAAACAGGTCTCATAAGGGGGAAGAAGTTCCTGCAAACTTTTACGGAATGATTGCCAATTTAGATGAAAACATGGGTCGGCTCAACACTTTTCTAGAGGATCAAAATTTACATAAAAACACCATCTTGATTTACTTAAGTGATAATGGCACTCAAAGTCACCAGGCCTATCAAATTCACAATGCAGGTATGAGAGGTAAAAAGATCTCCCCCTATGATGGTGGCCATAAAGTACCACTTTTTATTCGCTGGCCTGCTGGGAAGCTCATGCATGGGCAAGTTATAAAGCAACTTGCTACTGTTCAGGATATCTTGCCGACTCTTATTGATTTCTGTAAACTCAAAACTGAAAATTTAGCTTTCGATGGAATATCCATCGTAAGTACGCTACGCGATAAAAATAAAAAAATTCCTGAGCGCACTATCATCAATCAATATGTCGTTGTTTGGAAAGATCCATCAGGTAAAAAGTGGGATCACTGCTCGGTAATGCGAGGCCCCTGGCGCATGCTTTCCGCAACTGAACTATATAATATTCATGAAGATCCCACGCAAAAAAACAATATCTTCAGTCAGCACCCTGAAATAGCTCAACAACTGCATGAAGATTATAACAATTGGTATAAAGAAGCTATAAAGAGACATCAGAAAATTCAATGGCTCGAGGCCGGCGGTCAAGCTCCAAATCCAGCTCAATTCACGGCAATTGATTGGATGGGAACCTGTACCGACACATGGAAGCACGCCCATTCACAGCTTAATTCAAAGGGTTATTACAATATTCAAATAAATGAAAGCGGAGCTTATCAAATCAGCATGAGGCACTGGCCTGAGGGTAGCCACCTCCGCTTGAGTCCTAAATTCGCCAAAGCCAGATTAAGGATACAACAAGCACGTGAAGGCAAATTTGATAACGCAAATACTGCCATCCCACTTTATGAAAAAACGCTTCTTTTAAACGAAAGACAATCCGCTAAATTTGACGTAAACCTTCCAAAAGGTCATTACGAATTTGCCGCTGATTTTTTAACTGCCGAGGACCAATTTCACAAAAGCGCCCTCCACCTAATTATTAAAAAACTCGATTGACCAGTTAGCTCAGAAAAAGACCTGCGAAGCACTTATCGCCAGGTCAAGAAATGGCAATTCCTTGCGGGGATCTCGAGGGACAGAGTCCCTCGTGTGCGAAGCCTCAATAAAAATAAGCTTCTGCTTTATATGGATAAAATAAAAGAGTGGAAAGCTTTTATTCGCTCATCTTCTAGTCCAGACCTAGGGTAAACTTGTCTGAGATGCGTTAAAAATATTTTTATCTTATTTATTATTATTTATTTATAAAAAAAGTATCAAGCTAAATTTAGCGTATAAATTTGCACTAATAAAAAATAGCGTATTAATTATCTCTGAATTGAAAGGAGATGAACGATGAAACGCCAATATGATTTAGAAAGCGATGTGGTTTTCTATCATGTCATTATCAAGGTGCCGGATAATACACTGGGTAACTCGGCTTATGCCTTTGATCATAAGCATAAAACTTATTTACGTGATTTACTTTTTTGGCTTGAAAGTATCTATGAATTAGAAGTGATTAATTACTGTATAATGAGCACTCATGCTCATTTCGTGATCCGCAGGGAGCGGGAATCAAAACTGAGTTCAAAAGAAGTTTCTTATCGGTATAAGAAGTATAAATCACTTAAAGAAATTCCTGATGCTCGAACTTGCGAAGTCCGCAAATTTGCTAAGCGCCTAAATGACTTGGGGGATTTTATGGGTAATTTACAAAAGCGATTCACAGCTTGGTATAATCAGCAGTTTGATAAACATAGAAGAGGTCAGCTTTTTAATCATTGTTATAAGGCAATCCAACTCAAAAATGGTAAAGCTTTGCTAAGGTGTTGGGTAAGCTCGTATGAGACGCGATAAAAATATTTATATATAACTAATTATAAGTACCTTATACAAAAAGTATCAAGCCAAATTTAGTGCATAATTTTGCACTAAAGTAGGGCGCTGGGTTATAATTTTTAATTCTTAATTGTTGTAACTGTGGATACGGCGGGGGCTCCCCGCAATTTTTAATTCTCAATTTTAAATTGTCGATTCTTCGATTAGACAAATCCTCAGTTAGCCAATTAATTCCCATTAGATTATACATAACATATATTATGCGACATGGTAAATGTATGTGTTGACGATGGCTTATGTCGCTTAACTTGGATTAATCGAAAATAATGGTTCGTCCTTTGTAGACGATGATACGATCGGATGCGTGAGCTTTGACGGCATTAGCGAGAACGCGGTTTTCCATATCACGCCCTGCACGGACCATGTCTTCAGCTGAGTGAGCGTGAGTAACTGGCACAGTGACTTGATCAATGATCGGTCCCATATCGAGTTCTTCATTGGCGTAATGACTCGTTGAGCCAATGAGTTTAACTCCTTTGGCATAGGCCTGATGATAAGGTTTTGCACCTTTAAAGGCAGGTAAAAAGCCGTGGTGAACATTAATGATCTTATTGGGATACGCTTGAATTAGTATGGGAGTTAGAATCTGCATATAACGTGCCATGGCAATAAAGTCGACTTTTTCCTTAGCAAAAAGATCTACCGCCGCTTGGTCTGCTGCTTCGCGAATATCTTTATTTCTAGGAATATGATGATAGGCGACGCCAAAATGCTCTGCTGTTGCCTGTAAGTCTGGGTGATTACTCAAAATGAGCGCAATATCGACGTCTAATTCACCGTATTTATGCTTGAGAAGCAAGTCATAGAGGCAGTGATCATATTTGGATACCATGATAGCGAGGCGCTTTTTTTGATCTTTAAAACTGAGTGACCAATCGAAACCAATGAGTTCTGACTTCGCCTTGAGTCGGGTCTCAAGGATGCTGCGCTCGCAGTTTATCTCTGAGCAATCGAACTTCACATACATAAAAAATTGATTATCGAGGTCTTCGCGGTGCTGCTGAGCATCAATTATATTGGCGGAGCAATCGGCTAAAATCTGGCAAACCTCGGCAACAATTCCCTTGCGGTCGGGGCAACTAATCTTTAAAACGGCAGTGGACATTTTCTTTCCTAAAAATTTCAATTGAGAAAAAATAAACTCATATAAGCAAGAGGCTAGTGCCAGTTCCCTATTCTTTTATGGTATTCTCTGAATTCTTTTTAAAAGTACTAATAAATAGGCTGAGCCAAGCAAAAATCATGCATAGGCCTCCAATGGGAACAATCGCACCCAAGAATTTTGGCGCCCCCATAGCCATGGCATAGAGGCAGCCAGAGAAGATGAGGCAACCCAATAAATTGAGGTAAAAGCTAATACGATGCTTGTAAAGGGCGAGAAAGAGCATGAGACCAGTACTAAACATGTGATAACGGTTGGCTTTCTCAAACCAATCGAGCTGAGGCATTTCTAATTTGAGGCCATGGGCAGCAAAAGCGCCAATGAGTATGCAAAGAAAGCCCATAATCGATGCAATTCTCAGCGCCAGTGGATCTTGTAGATTTTTCATTTTATTATCTCATTCATTTCAATTGATGCTCGAGAGCTTGTATTTTTTGATAAAATCAATACTCTGTCAGCAAAATAATTTAAAGGAAATAACTTATGCCTAAAACAGCAAAAATCTGCGTCAGTAGTTTAGGTTGTGCAAAAAATCTTGTGGATACCGAAGTGATGCTTGGCAGCATGGCAAAAAGTGGCGTGATGATCACTGGTGATTTAAATGATGCCGACATCTTTGTGGTCAATACTTGTAGTTTTATTGAAGGTGCTCGTCAGGAGTCGAATGCGGCTATAATGGATGCGATTACCTGGAAGAAAAAACGTAAGAACCGCAAAGTTGTGGTTGCTGGTTGCCTTCCTCAACGTAGTCCCGAAGAAACAAAGAAAAATCACCCCGATGTGGATTTATTCTTAGGCCTCGATGATGTGGCGAGCATTGGTAAGATGGTCGATAATTTACTGCGTAAAATGCCGACGATGAATACCATACAAAAAGATGATTTACCCGTTTATCTCTACGATGAAAACACACCGCGTCTTTTAGTTACGCCTTCGCATTACGCCTACATCAAGATTTCTGAAGGTTGTAATCACAAGTGTAGTTTTTGTGCTATTCCAACTTTCCGCGGTAAACTTCGCAGTCGTACGATTCAGTCGATTGTCAAAGAAGCGCAAGCCCTGATCAATCGCGGTGTTCGCGAAATCATTCTCGTTTCTCAGGATTCAACTGGTTATGGCTCGGATTTGAAAGATGGCTCTAGTACAGCGGAATTACTCAAAGCCCTAGATCAGCTCGATTGTGATGAGTACTGGGTACGTTTGCTCTACCTCTACCCCACAACCGTGACTGATGAACTGATCGAAACTTTTGCTAATTCAAAGCACATTGCCAAGTACATCGACATGCCACTACAACATGGTGCTGATAATGTCTTGAAAACGATGCGTCGTGGTATCACTCGCAAGCGTACTGAGATTTTACTCGATAAGTTCCGCAAAGCAATGCCAGGCGTAGTGATGCGTACCACCCTACTCGTTGGTCATCCAGGAGAAGGTGAAGCCGAATTTGAGGAGTGCTTAGACTTTGTGAAGCAACAAAAATTTGACCGCTTGGGTGTATTCACTTATTCACATGAAGAAAATACTCACGCTAAATCCCTCGAAGATTTTGCCGATCCTGAAACTTCAGCCGCACGTCGCGATCAGATCATGGCTATTCAGCAAGAAATTTCTTATGAAAAGAATCAGCGCTTTGCTGGGCAGAATCTACGTGTAATCGTTGATGAGGCTTTCTTAAAGACTGATATTGATCCCAATGATGAGCGTTTCGACGAAGCGATTATGGAAGAGGAAGGTGACTACTACGTTTTATCACGTACTGAGGGTGATGCTCCTGATGTGGATAACCTAGTTCATTTCTCTGCAGATGAATCTATTCTCGATCAACAGTTCCTAACTGTTCACATTGAAGAAGCGACTGATTACGACCTCTATGGTCAATTAGTAAAGTAAGCTTTTATTCATTCTATTTAAGGCCTCTTCCAATGAATAGGCCTTTTTTTGTTTTTTGAAGAAGAATTCTTTTATGGAACTGGCAGTTTTTATTGAGTGGTTTTAATTTATTACAAACAATTAAATCAGTGAGGTTTTAGATGAAAATAGCAGTTATTTTAGCGGGATCAGGTGTCTTTGATGGTTCGGAAATCCACGAAGCTACTTTGACTTTATTAGCTTTGGATCAAGCAGGAGTTCAGTATCAGTGTATGGCTCCGAATATTGCGCAAAGCGCAAATGTGAATCACTTAAATAATGAGAGCTTATCGACGCCTAGAAATGTTTTCGAAGAATCGGCACGTATTGCTCGTGGCGATATCTTGGATCTGAAAGACGCTAAAGTCGCTGATTATGATGCTGTAATTATCCCCGGTGGTTTTGGCGTGGCACTCAATCTTTGTGATTTCGCCCTAAAGGGAAGTGATTGTCAGGTCGATAAGCAAGTGGAAGATTTAATCCTGGGCTTTTATCAAGAACGCAAAGTCATTGGGGCAATGTGCATTGCGCCTGCATTAATTGCCAAAGTTCTCGGCAAAGAAGATGTCTTAGTGAGTATCGGCAATGATGAAGGCACAGCAGATGCCATAGAAGCTTGTGGTGCCATTCATGAGAATTGTGCAGTTGATGAAATCCTTGTGGACGAAGCCAATCGCGTCGTAACGACCCCAGCTTATATGTTAGCTACAGGTCCAGCTGAGGCTTGGTCAGGTATCGAGAAATTAGTCAAAAAAGTAATCAACTTTTAAGTTAAAATGTATTCGGGGCCAGCGCCAACCCTCGTAAGGCTTGCCATACTCAATTGGCAAGTGAGGGCAATGCCATGATTATATATGATGAGCTTGTTATCTAGGTACGAGAGGGACGCTGTCCCCCTCGAGCTCCCCTAGCAAGGAAATGCCTTTCCTTGACCAGGCAACTTAAGGGCTAGGCCCTGATTATATATGAAGAGCTTGTTATCTAGGTACGAGAGGGACGCTGTCCCCCTCGAGCTCCCCTAGCAAGGAAATGCCTTTCCTTGACCAGGCAACTTGAGGGCTAGGCCCTGATTATATATGAAGAGTTTGTTATCTAGGTACGAGAGGGACGCTGTCCCCCTCGAGCACCCCTAGCAAGGAAATGCCTTTCCTTGACCAGGCAACTTAAGGGCTAGGCCCTGGTGAAGAACTATTCGCTTTTAGCTTGAACCGTGGGTTTAGCTTCTTCAAAGAAAGTAATCTTATTGGACATGACATCTTTAAAGAAAACGCCCTGTCCTTCCCTAGGAGAATAATCGCGTTCAATGAGGGATGGGGTCCAAGACCAATGGAAACACCAAACCGTCCAGCTCACATTATGCTTAGTGAAATAATTGACGAGGCGTTTGCCCCAGACTTCATCTCCAATACATGGAATATGAGCACCTTTATCGTCTTCTGACATGAAGCCAAACTCGGTTGCCACGAGGGGATATTTCTCTGACATGAAACCCCACATCTTATCCCATTTTTCTTCCATGGAACTATTCTTATCATCTTTTGATTTTTGAGGGTAAGGATGAACTGCATAGGCGAGATTATCGAGTAAAAAAGGTTTCTCTTTGGCCTCTCTTAAATCGTAAGCCCAGTTGAGCCCACCAGCAATAATCACTGTGTCATCATTATTATTGCGAATTGTGGCACCAATCATTTGGACGATTGCACGCCATTCATCCCAAGTCATCTCTCCAAGCTTACCAAAGAAAGTAGTTGGTTCATTGAAGATTTCGTAGAAAGCTACTGTGGGTTCATCTTTGTAACGCTTGGACATATGGTTCCAAAACTCTAGGGTTTCCTCTAAAGTGGTGATGTAGCCATCGCGTTGAAACTTCTTCTCTTTCAGGTTGCCAATAGAATGCCAGTCAATGATAATTGAGATATTGCGTGCCTTTGACCATTTGACGGCATTGTCGAAAGCTTCAAAGTAAAATTCTTTACCATGCTTTTGCCAGTTTTTGGGTGCAACTGGAATGCGAACCACATTGGCTCCCCAAGTGGCAATATGGTCAAAGTGAGCTTCATTCCATTCTTTTTCATTAGTTAATACGGCGGGGTCATTAAGTGCTAAGCCCTTGTAGATCATTTTTGAGCCATCCGCATTGATGAGCTGATTGCCTTCTACACGGACTTTCTGAACTTTTTTAGACTCATGATCACTCGTAGTGCTCTGACAGGAGCTAGTCATGAAGACAGATCCTAATAAGCTAGTGATTAATAAAAACTTCTTCATAATCATTCCTTTTTAGAGGTTAAAGTCGCCAGGCAATTCAGTTGTGAGCTCTTTGAGGACTTTTTGCATCTCTTTAAGTTTGGCCTGATACTCGGGATTCTGAGCAAGGTTTTTCTGTTCTTGCGGATCAAGCTCTAAGTTATAAAGTTGATCTTGATCATAATAAGCTGGGTAAGAACCTGTGGATCTTGATTCGGCATGACCACCACCAGGAAGTGCAGTTAAGTGACTGAAAGGTGCTTTGGGATCTTCTGTGACAATCTCAATATGTTTGCGGTGGCGCTCGGCATTCCATTCTTCTAGTGCTTTAGTTCTTTCTTCTAGAGTCATTTTATCATATTTCGCGGGGTAGCGAACCGCTAGGTATTTCCAATTACCGACGCGCACGGCACGAGCATAACCAAGTTCATGGTAGAGAACGCGCTCTTGGGGAGCATCTTTCTCTTTATTGAGGTAGGGAAGAAAACTGATGCCATCAAAAGCTTTGTCTGTGGATTTACCACCAGCCATGTCAACAATAGTTGGGGCGAAATCGACATTAGATACTAAAGCATCGAGTTTGTGCCCTGCTTTAAAACCACCCTTTTTCCAAACAATACTAGGGTTATGAACGCCACCTTGATAAAGAGTACCTTTTGAATTCTGACCATGATCATTAAAGAAGAAAATAATAGTGTTATCTAATTTCCCCTGTTCTTCTAGAGTTTTGAATAATGCGCCAAGTGAATCGTCGAGCCATAGCATATTGCAGGTGTCTTTATTTACAGGGAAACCTTTCTCTTTGAGCCTTTTTGGAATAGTACTACGAGCAGGCTGAACAGTTAAAGGCTTATCTAAATAACCGATTGGAGTAATCAGTGGATTGGCATTCCAAGAACGTTTAGCGGTCTCTGGTGCGTGAGGAATTGTGGTCGCGAGGTAAAGGAAGAAGGGGTTATCACGCTTTTGTTTGAGGAAATCCACTGAACTCTGAGTGATCCAGTCCATATTTTGCACAGCGACTTCGTGTAGACCTAAAAAGTCGGGATTATTGTGATAAACATTACCCACATGGTCAAAACCAGCTTCGCGCATGGCTTGTTGCACATGATCGTGATTGGCTTTGAGGATAGCTACATTTTTAGGATCTTTTGCACTACCATCAAAATCTTTTGGACGTTTGAGTCCATGTGCGTGAACAACATGATTTTTACCACTCATAGATGTCGTGTAACCAAGTTTCTGAAGATATTTAGGTAAACTCTGATCTTGTTTCGTTATGTGAGTATTAAATTCTACAACAGTTTGGTTATCATTAGCGGCAGTAACCTGCTTAAAGAAAGGGTTTGTGGCTCTGCTGGCATACTTACCTGTTAAGCAATTATAACGGCTTGGGGTACAAACTGGAGAGACAACGTGTTGCTCCTTAAGAACAATGCCTTCATTTGCCAAGCGATCTAAATTTGGCGTGTAGTTTTTGCCCTTGCCCTCTGGCAGGCAGTTAAAGTGCATGGGCAACATATCGTCGGCAATGAAAAAGATGATATTGGGACGTGAATCACCTGCAGGAACATCTTGATTTTTGTTAGCCACAGCAAATAAAGCTGTAGGCAGTGCGATAGCGCTTAAAACGAGTTTTGATAAAAGTTTCATGATTATCCTTACTTTGAGTCTTTACTTAAAACATAATCTAGGTATCCGCTGACAAACACCAGGGGGGCGTTCCAGTTGATGGCAGATTCATTAGTTGAAAAAGATTGTTTGTCATCGAGGTGAGCGAGTGCAGGCAATACTGAAGGGTATGCTTCAGGGCCCAAGTCCCAAATAATTTCCCAGGGATTGGGGCCACCAACAAGAATACCCGGAATAGGTTCTTCTATGCCATCGGACATACAGAGTCGATTGTGTACATTCATACTTGATTTTGAACCAAAAGAAGTGACGAAGCAATGGTTGAGAGGGTTTTTTCCCAATAAATAATCCATGTGCGAGATAGCAAAGTTTAGGTACTTCTTTTTACCAGTGAGTTTGTGGCACATGAGGGCGAGCATTGCCTGATTGGCAACAAAGCCATTGCTGCCCCACTCGTAGCGTTTATTTCCCATGCGGTAAGCTACGCCAGTTGCTTCCATGGCATCAAAAATGAGGTAGTCGACAAATTCTGTCATGCGTTGCTCAACGAGTTTCATGTCTACCTGAGATTTGACTTTGTCTGCATTATTAATTAAGGACACATAAGGAAGCGCATGAACATGAGTCCAAACGGGTGAATGAACATCTAATTGTGGGATACCGGCATTTTTTAAATATGATTTTTCACCACTAGTGATAAAAATCTCTGTTCCTGCCCAAGCAAATTCATCTGTGAAAGAATAGTTTTCATCTTCGTACTTACCCGTGGAGCAAGCCTTTGGCTGTACAAAGCGTGCCCAAGAATTCTTTTGAGCCCAAGCATAGGCCATTTTTGATTTCTTCATGGCGCGTTCAGCAAAACCAGGGAATTGTTTGGGGTATTTTGCATAGATGCGTGAAGCAACGGCCATAGTAGCGGCATAATTGAGTGTAGCTGAAGTCGTTTTACCCATCATCCAGCGTTTTGCATTATGCTGGTGGGGTAATTTATCAATAGGGGCAAACTGCATGGTGCTGAGTTTGTGATAAACACCGCCATCAGTGGGGTCTTGCATCTGTTCAAACCACTTGATATTCCACCAAGCTTCATCAAGTATGTCAGGGACGCCATTGCCACTCTCGGGAATATTCATGGATCCATCTGGAAAAACCTTGGGCTGCGCTTCGTACAGCGAGAGTAAACCAAAAGTCGTTATACCTGAATTTACTGAGTATTTGTTATAGTCACCAGCATCAAACCAACCACCCGGAGCCGACATTTTTGTCCCGGCTTTTTGACCCGTCCAAGCTGCATCCTCATGAACGAAGACTTCGGTATCGGGTTTGCCTGCAGGGCGATGCCATTTACCGCCATTTGCTTTAGGGATCTCACCAGAGCAACGGAAATAGAAAAGCATTTTCAAAGCTGATTTAGTTAATTCGCTATAGGGAGCATCATTAATTTCAAAAGAGAAGGATTTTTCATTCCCTATTTTAAGGTAATAAGTCCCCTGCTCTTTTAAGTCACTAAAGTCAGCAAGGCGAATGGCTTCTTTTGAAAAGGGGTAATAATTTGCTTGCATCAGCTTGCCACTGAAAACAGCTTTCTCTTGTCCACCCTCAACTTTTACAATTTCGAAAGTGGCTCCTGGTCCCCAGCGCTCTGAAGTTTTAAAAACACTGAGTGGCACTTGTACCGCTGCGGTTTTTTCTTCGCTCGTAAAGTAGCCGACTTGATTGACGCGAATTTTATCACTGAGTTTTGCGCTTTCTGCAAACACATACGAAGTCGTACAAGCTAAGCCAAGGAGAAGCGAGTTAAGTTTCTTTGAAAAGTTCATGAAGTAATATCCTAATAAATGTGATTTCTTACTTCATTTAATAACTGAGGGCCTTCGAAAATTGACAGAGAGTACAAAAAATACTTCTATTTAGTTTAAACAAAAAAGCGCCACCTCAAGAGGTGACGCCATATAAAGATCTTTATTTAAATGCTTTAGAGACCCAAAGTCTTTAAATATTGCTTAGCATTTTCAGCTTCTACATCTTGGCCAGTGAAGATGTCGATAATCTCATTAGCAAGTACTTTACCGAGTTGAACACCCTCTTGGTCGAAGGAATTTATATTCCAAATGAAACCTTGGAAAGCAATCTTGTTTTCATAAAGAGCCAGTAAGGCTCCCATGATTTCTGGAGTCAATTGCTCAGCAAATAACATTGAATTTGGACGGTTACCAGGGAAAACTTTGTTGGGATTATCAGAAGTCTTGCCCGTAGCTAAACCAATTGACTGAGCAATTAGGTTAGCTAAAAGTTTTTGTTGCGAAGAAGTCCCTTTCACATCGAGATCTTTTTGGTACTGAGACTTAGCAAAACCAATGAAATCGCAGGGGACAACAGTTTCACTCTGGTGAATTAATTGATAGAAAGCGTGCTGACCATTAGTACCTGGCTCACCCCAAACGATGGGACCCGTAGCAAAATCTACTGTTTCACCCTGACGGTCGACGCGTTTACCATTACTCTCCATGTCACACTGCTGAAGGTGAGCAGCGAAACGGCTGAGTGCTTGAGAATAAGGAAGCACAGCTAAAGTCTCGTGATCAAGGAAATTTCTATTCCAAATACCAATGAGAGCCATGAGTAGAGAGAGGTTATTGCGAACGTCGCGATTTTGTGAGTTGAGGTCAATTTTGCGAGCTCCGCGAAGGAAATCCATGAAGTTGTCGTAACCCAGACCAAAAGAAAGCATTACAGCACCAACCATTGAAGTCACACTATAGCGACCACCAACGTAATCGAACATATAGAATGAGCGTAAGTACTTATCTGGATTGTCCATGGGGCTACCTTTACCTGTAACACAGACAAAGTGGTCTTTGGGATTTAGACCTGCAGCTTCAAAGTTTGAGGCAACAAGTGTTTCGTTTGTCAGTGTCTCGAGAGTTGAACCAGATTTTGAAATCACACAAACGAGACTACGCTCTAAGTCAGCTTCTTTTAAAACGGCGGCAGCATCATCGGGGTCAACATTTGAAATGAAGTGAACTTTGCGGCCTTCTACGGCATAAGCTTTTAAAGCGAGGTAAACTGCGCGAGGACCTAAGTCGGAACCGCCAATACCAACTAGAATCATCTCGTTGAACTTTTCACCTTTAGCATTAACGATGCTACCATTTTCGAGTTCATCACAAAAAGTTTTAAGCTTAGCGATTTCAGCTTTTGCGCCATTGACCGCATCTTGATCGGAAAGGAAGCCCTCAGGGAGATCATCAAAAACATCACGCATAGCGGTGTGAAGTACTTGGCGATCTTCGCATTCAAAGCCATCAATCTTGTTCATGTTTTCGCCGCCCATCATGCGAGAGAATTGCTTTACCGCATCAGTTTCGTCTGCCAAAGCTTGTAATCCATCCACAACTTCATCGTTTAATCTTTGACATGCATAAACATAATCGATGCCAACGGCGCTAGATTTTAATGATTCGAAACGACCCTCAAGGGCTTTTTCTTGGGTCAAATCATAGGGATTCGCCGATAATTCTTTTAACAAAGCGTAAGATTTACTGTTTTTCATTGTTTATCCTTGTTTTTTGTATTTATAAACTAGATTGAAACTAATAAATCAGTTTTTTTTTACAAGCTTAGTGACACAGCTTAAGCTTAGATGAACATGCAAAAGATTAAATTTATGAAAAGAAAGAGATATACTTGGCAATGCCGCAACAAAAACCTAGTTCTTGGTGATCGTACTTTGATTATGGGGATCCTAAATTCTACCCCCGATTCATTTTCAGACGGCGGTCAGTTTTATTCTTTGGATAAAGCCCTCGAGCATTCATTAAAAATGGAATCGGATGGTGCCGACATAATTGATATTGGTGGTGAATCAACTCGTCCAGGAGCTGAGCGCGTTAGCTTAGAAGAGGAACTCAATAGGACAATCCCATTAATTGAAGCCTTGCGTGCAGAAAGTGATGTTGCCATAAGTATAGATACGACGAAAGCTGAAGTGGCTCGCCAGGCACTTTTGGCTGGAGCAAATATTATTAACGACGTCAGTGGGTTTCGTCTAGATGCTGAAATGACGAAAGTCGCGAAAGAACTCAATGCTGGTTGTGCCATTATGCATATGCGTGGAACTTCGGATAACATGCAAAAGCTCTGTGATTATGATGATTTAATTACTGATGTTAAAGCTGAATTGAAACAAAGTTTAGATATGATTTTACTCGCTGGTATAAGTGAGCAACAAGTCATCATTGACCCCGGTATAGGTTTTAGCAAAACGGCAGAGCAAAATATTGAACTGATGAAAAACTTATCTGAGTTTCATTCATTAAAGCGCCCCATCCTGCTTGGAACCTCGCAAAAATCCTTCATCGGTCATATCCTGAATGAAAGTAATGCGCAGGAACGAGTCTGGGGTACAGCTGCCTCACTTTGTGTTGGTATTCAGCATGGCGCCCATATTATGAGGGTTCATGACGTCAAAGAGATGGCTCAAGTATGCCAGGTCTACGATATCTGCAGTTGACGTAAGCACGCCTTCCACTATTGTAGGCGAAATTAAATTTTCATCTAAGGTTAAACCCACATGTTTCTCAAATCAGTATTGCCTATTTTTGTACTAGCATTGCTTTTTTCTTGTCAGTCCTTAAGTCCTGAACAACAAGACGCAAAGATTCAACTAAAAGAACAGAAATCCTTTTTAAAATCTCTGGAAAAACAATCTGATAAAATTGAAGATCAGTACTACGATGTCAAAGATGAATTAACTGAGATCATGCAACGTGAAGGTTTTTTAACTCGTCGTTTAGTGCGCGAGAAAAAACGTTATATCCGCTTCTCCAATCAGAAAACCAAACTCGACGCTAATATTGCCGACCAAGAAAAACGCGGTGTGGATGCAGGCACGATTAAAGTTAATAAACAAATTGGTGAATATATCCAAGCGGTAGTCGATAAAACAAAAGTTTATATTGCAGAACTCGAAACTGAGTTACTAGAGCGTACCAACAAGGGACTAGAAGTGCGAAAAGGTTTCGAGGGTATTGCAGCACAGCGTCAAGAAATCGAAATCAAAATCAGTCAAACAGAAAGTAGAATCGCTAGTTTAGAACTGATCTTAAATCCCGAAGACTAATTGTCTTTAGTTCATTGATATCCGTCTTTTAAACTTCATTAATAATTTGCTATTTACATAGAAAATAAAAGAAAAACTTTCTTTTTACCCATTTAGTGACTTTATTGATCCTGTGGTAATCCACAATATTTATAAAATTTATAGGAGCTTCACATGAAAAAACTTTTGATTTTAGGTGTGTTATTATTCGCGGCAGTTGGTTGTAATAGCTGTGGTCACGATGGCGATCATTCACATGCAGAAGGCAAAGAGTGTTGCGGTAAAGATGGTAAGTGCTGTAAAAAATAATTTACTTTGCCAAGTATAAAAAAAGCGGGATTCATTCCCGCTTTTTTTGTGCCCAATTAAAATCATAGATAATAAAGTTATAGGATTTCAATTTCCTTTAGAGGTCCGTCTTTACGACGGTGAGGCGGTGGATGAGGTGGGCGGAAATCTGAATCTCGATCTTGATTTGGTGGTCCTTGACGGCGATCTCTCCCCTGCTCCTGATTACTTTGTCTTGGCCCTCTCCTTTCCTCATTACCTTGTCTTTGCTGATTATTATTTGCGCCATTATTTCTCCCGCCACGACGATCTAGGAAGCTATCATCTGGAGTACCTTTCCAATAACGCGACACAAATGGGAAACTCTTGGTGATAATATAATAATACGTTCCATCGGGGTAATCTGGAGTAACACCGAAGCGTCCATTACATTCATCTAAATGACCACTTCCCTTCACGTATTCATAGTCATTGGCATAAGTCCCATCGTATCTTCCTGAAGGCCCATCTGAAGGACGTTTCCCTTTCTTTAACTGGTAAGATGATTTCATTTTAACTAAGCCTGAACGAGGGTTGTCAGCCGTTTTATAGGCGTATTCACTATATATCGGATAGCCATCTGCAGCATAGCCCACTAAAGCCATGCGTTGACGTGTAGCTTTTTGCTGACTTCGCACAAAATCTGTAGGCGTGCCATGGTAATGATAGAGACCAGAATGATCGACATGGCCATAATTATTATCGAGACCTAGCAACCTTTTGCCTCGACTACTAATAGCTTCCTCTACCCAATCACGGTTATTATTCCAGAATTCTGCTGTTGAGGGACGAAATGGCACCCCATTGAGTGCCACCCCAAAAGAATTGGGATTTGATTGAGTTGGTTCATTATTGGCTTTTGGATTTACAGGAACTCGATATGATTTACTTGTTTCTTGCATAGTATTTGGACTACGTCCACCGACACCTGCGCTATGACTGGGGATACTATTGGTTTCGATATAAAGGTAGGAAGCATCTTTTTTGATCTCTACTTTGTTTTGAATTTTTCCAGATGAAGCGGCAAAAATCAAGCTCGCAAATGATTCATCTTTTTCCTGTTGATATTGCTCATGTCCACCATCGTGTGCCATAGTTAGGCTTTGATACAAGAATATAGACGTACAGATTAGTTTTTTCATAAGAACCCCGTTTGATTAATTTCTATTGACTTAATCACTGCCAAAATTTAAAAGCTTTCATGCAGTGTAGAAAAAAGTCGAGTTTTCCTCAAGGTCTAAAAATATATTAAGGCTGTATAACTTGTTTCTTTAACTTAATAAGGCTCTAAACAAGTCTATAACCTTTATTCAGCTCCGTTCTTTTTCTCTTTACGAGAAAACATGGCGATATCTAGTTTTTTCGAGCTTGAGACACTTTCAAAAAAGCTAGCTCCAATTAGATTCAAGTAGAATATAAATACAAGCAAGAGATCTATTATGGGAAGAACCTTCGAAAACCGCAAGCACTCCATGGCTAAAACTGGGGCGATGAAAATTAAGCTTTATACAAAATTTGGTAAAGAAATTTACGTTTGTGCAAAAAACACGAGTGTCGACCCCGATAACAACCCTTTACTTCGTCGATTGATTGACAAGGCTAAAAAAAGTTCAGTGCCTTCTCACGTTATTGAAAATGCCCTCAAAAAAGCCAAAGGTGGCGGTGGCGAAGATTACCAACCTGCTCGATACGAGGGTTATGGGCCTGGTGGTTGTATGGTGATTGTCGATTGCCTTACCGATAATAACAACCGCACGATTTCTGAAGTTCGTAATTGCTTCACTAAATGTGATTGTAAATTAGGTGGTCCTGGTTCAGTTGCACACATGTTTGAGCACCAAGCTATTTTTGCTTTC
Organism: Lentisphaera marina; assembly: GCF_028745505.1. Taxonomy (GTDB): domain Bacteria; phylum Verrucomicrobiota; class Lentisphaeria; order Lentisphaerales; family Lentisphaeraceae; genus Lentisphaera; species Lentisphaera marina. The sequence goes on from NZ_JAQZZL010000002.1 coordinate 1,119,882, forward strand.
CCTGGCGACGATGACGAAGCTGTTTTAGAAACACTGATGATGGCCGACGTTGATGTGACTGACGTTACTGTTGAAGAAGGTATGGTTACAGTTTTTGCTCCTCACACAGAATTCTACAAAGTTAAAACGGCTTTAACAGAAGAAAATCCAGAGATTAAATTTGAGCTTGAAGAAATTACTTTTGAACCTCAGTCAATGCATGCCGTAGCCGCTGCTGATGCTGCTCGTTTTGAAAAGTTCATCAATATGCTTGATGACTGTGATGACGTACAAGAAGTTTATCACAATGCAGAAGTCGAGAGCTAAGGTTCTCACTTCATAAGTAAAAAAGGCTATATGATTTATCATATAGCCTTTTTTGTAATTGATAAATGAAGAAGATGTTATTTTAAGTTATTCCAGTACCACTGCACGCAGTCTTTTATGCCCTGCTCAAAATGAATTACATCTGAGTAATTAAGTAGGTTTTTGGCTTTACTAACATCTGCTAGAGAATCTCGAATATCACCAACTCGCTCTGGGCCATAAGTTACTTCGGTGTTTGCGATCTCAGGATCAAAGTGACTCAATTCTTTGCGAAGAACGCTAAATAATTCATTGAGGCTAGTACTTGAGCCACAAGCACAATTGAAAACTTGTCCAAACGCTTCCGACTTAGGCGTCAAAGCCGCTAATTGATTCATTTTGATAACATTATCTATATAAGTAAAGTCCCTAGATGTAGCACCATCGCCATTAATCTGGGGTGACTTATGTTTAATAAGAGAATCGACGAATAAAGGAATGACGGCCGCATACGCTCCATTAGGAGTTTGACGACGGCCATAAACATTGAAATAACGTAGGCCGACAGTTTCTAAACCATATGTTTTGTAAAAAACATCAGCATAGAGTTCGTTGACATACTTAGTTACTGCATAGGGAGAAAGCGGTTTACCTATATTATCTTCTAGCTTTGGTAGCTCTTTTGAATCGCCATAAGTCGAAGAACTCGCAGCATAGACAAAGCGTTTCACTTTTGCATCTCTTGCTGCCACCAAAATATTTAAAAAGCCAGTAATATTTACAGAATTGGTTCTAATGGGATCATTGATGGATCGAGGAACTGAACCTAAAGCCGCTTGATGGAGGACATAATCAATCCCTTGGCAAGCCTTTGCACAAGTCGATTCGTCGCGAATATCTCCTCTGATTAAGTCGAAATGATTGTTTTTACTGAGCTCTTGCTGAAAATCATAATGATCCACCAAATTCTCTTCAAAACCCGTTGAAAAATCATCTAATACGCGGACATAGTTGCCTTGCTTTAGAAGAGCGTCCACCAAGTTAGAGCCGATAAAGCCGGCTCCGCCTGTAACTAAAACACGTGAGTTTTTTATGTGACTTGAAGCGTCCATTAAAGTCGGCCATCAACCTTGTTTTTATCAAGAGCGTACTTGATGTCGTAAATAACACTTGTTTCATGAGTAATGGATGACAGATCTAATTCTTGGAATTCACTGTGTCCCACTGTAAGTACCACAGCATCATAATCATCATCTAAGTTATCAATCAAATCAATATCGTATTCGTGTTTCACTTCTGCTGAATTCGCCCAAGGATCGTAAACATTGACTTGGCACCCAAACTCAGCTAATTCTTCAACAACTTTAACCGCTCCTGAGTTACGGACGTCAGGACAGTTTTCTTTAAAAGTAATCCCCAAGATGAGAACTTTAGCGTCACTCACGGCCTGAGATTTCTTAATCATCAACTTCACCACTTCTTGAGCGACGAAATTAGCCATATTATCATTTAAACGGCGACCAGCTAAAATAATTTCTGGGTGGTAACCAAGTTCTTGGGCTTTATGAGTTAAATAATATGGATCCACACTAATGCAATGTCCACCAACTAAACCCGGTCTAAAGGGGAGGAAGTTCCACTTGGTCCCCGCTGCTTCCAAGACTTCTAAAGTATCAATACCAATACGGTTAAAGATGAGTGATAACTCATTGACGAGGGCAATATTAACGTCTCTTTGAGTATTCTCGATGACTTTTGCGGCTTCAGCAACTTTGATGCTAGAGGCTTTGTGGGTTCCTGCAGTAATAATCGATGCATAAAGTTGATCAACTTTATCCGCCACTTCGGGAGTGGATCCAGAAGTTACTTTTAAAATACTTGGCAAACGGTGCTGTTTATCACCTGGATTGATGCGTTCAGGGGAATAACCCGCAAAAAAATCTTGATTAAATTTAAGTCCAGAAATTTCTTCAACTATTGGGATGCAAACTTCTTCACTAGCACCTGGGTAAACAGTGGATTCGTAAATGACTGTTGCACCCTTATCGATTACTGACCCCACTGTTTTTGATGCGGCAATTAGAGGATTTAAGTCGGGCTTCTTAGCCGAATCAATGGGTGTAGGTACAGTTACTATGTAATAGTCGAAGCCCTTCAGTCCCTCAATTTTAGATGTGAATGATAGTTTATTGGCAAGTTCAAATTCTGAATCTTCGACTTCAAAGGTACTATCTTTTCCTTCATTTAGTTCTGCTATTCTCGAAGCACTTATATCAAAGCCTATTGTATCAAATTTTTTACCAAACTCTACGGCTAGAGGCAAGCCCACATAACCCAAACCAATTATTGCTATTTTCATTACAATTCCTAAGTATTAATCATATTTTATTTAAGCTAACTTAGCTAAAGCCTAGTTCAATAGTGAATATGTCTTCACTCAGATTTTTACTAAGATGAACGATGATTTTTATGTGATTTGTCTGTGAATGCTTATCGCATGCAATCGTTAATCACATCTCGATCAAAATAATTGATGCTCATCCCAGCGTCCACCACAATTGTTTGAGCATTAATCCCACTTGAACGCGGGCTTAATAAAAAGAGTGCTGTATCAGCCGCTTCTTTGGTTTGCAAGGCTTTTTTACGAGGAATAACTTTTTCCGCAAAGAGATAAGAGTTGATGTAATTGGGAATACCCGCTGATGCAGATGTTTTCAAAAGTGATGCCCCTACTGCATTGACGCGAATATTCGTATCTTCACTCAATGATTTTGCGAGGAAAGCAACTGACGAATCTAGGGCCGCTTTTACAGGTCCCATGTAGCCATAATTTTCCGAAGCCATACGAGTCGTAGAAATTGATACTGTGACAATTGCGGCATCCGCATTAAATTGCTCTTTGAGTGCTTTGGTCATAGCCAGTAAAGAGAAGCATGAAATATCAACTGCCTGTAAAAAATCCTTTCTCACTGTTGAATGGAAAGGCTGTAAGCCCTCTGAATAATTCGCGAAAGCAATTGAATGAACAAAACCATCTAAACCATTGGGAGCGAGTTCTTTAATTTGTTCCGCAGCCGCGTCAATTTGATCTTGGTATTCAACATCACAAATAATGATTTCGCGATCCTTTAATAAACGAGCGGAAAGTTCTTCTTTGCGTTTTTCTGAACGTACAATATAAATCACTTTGGCACCCTCCCTTTCTAGGCCAGAAGCTATAGCCCATGCTACTGATTTTTTATTAGCAACACCGAGAACTACAAAAGTCTTTTCTTCAAGATTTAAAAATGACATCTTAACTATCCTTAATTTTCTTTAAAATTCCTGCAACTGCACGTTCAGCCATCATAAACCCCATAACTCCCGTAATAAATGTAGCTGTTCCATATCCACTTCTACAATCCAAATTTCTCGACTCATTTTCTTCCCTACTGACTTCGCATGCTTCGGGTAAAACGGGGAGTTCTTGCGTATAGATAGCTTCTACTTTAAACTTTTTCTTTTCGTAGCGAGTGAAGCCGTACTCCCCTCTCAGTTTCTTACGCACACGTGCCAATAGTGGATCATATTTAGTTCGAGACAAATCTTCTACTTCAATACGTGATGGATCTAGGCGACCACCCGCAGAGCCTGATACGACAAGACCTACATTGCGTTTCCTGCATTCGGCAATGAGGTGACATTTTGGACTTAGACTATCAATGGCGTCAACGACGAAATCAAAATCATGTGCAAAAATCTCGTCCGCATTGTCAGCAGTATAAAAATCTCTTACGGCATGCACTTGGCAATCGGGGTTAATCAGAGCAATGCGCTCTTTCAAGATATCAACTTTGGCTCGTCCAGCCATACCTGTCATTGCTTGTAATTGTCGATTGGAATTAGAAAAACAAACATCATCCCAATCTACTAAAGTTAATTGCCCTATTCCCGTACGGGCCAAAGCTTCTACTGCCCAGCAACCAACGCCACCAACGCCAACCACCATTACATGTGACTGTCTTAGATACTCAGCATTGGATTTACCATACAAGCGTTGTATTCCACTGAAACGATGTTCAAATGAACCTATTTCAAGTTCCATAAAGTCTTCCAAAATAAATAATTCTAAATCACCCGAGGGTGAAGCTCTCTAATGGCGACAAAATAGATTGATTTCTAGAAGTTCCAATTCCATCCGAACACAAAAAAAGTGCTCAATAAGTGAGCACTTTCAAGGACTTAATGAATTACGCTTATTTCATCGCTGATTCAATATCTTTACCAATACTTTTGGCATCGCGACCTTCGACGACTTTTACCACTTTGCCATCCTTAAACAAAACCACATGGGGAATGTATTGAATCTTGTATTTATCTGAGACTTTTGGAGCTTTATCGACATCAACTTTTACCACCGATGCCTTACCCTTATATTTCTCAGCGAGTTTTGATATTTCAGGACTAAGTTTTTTACAGGGTCCGCACCAAGTTGCGTGGAAATCAACAAGTACAATACCTTTCTTTTTAATCACTTCGGCATCAAAGTTTTTGTCTGTCGCATCAATAATGTTTTTATCCGCGGCACTCATTGTGAAAGTTAGAAAAACTGCACATGCGATTAAGATTGCTTTGATTTTCATTTTGTATTTCCTTTGTTTTTTTATTGTCTCTAAAGCTATTTCTAATTTTCGGGGGAATCATTACATACTTTTACAAAAAAAATTACACTTTTTTATTTACACTCCCATAATTCTCTTGTTCTCGTGCTTAATTACTCAATTAAATTTATTGGAGAGTCACTAATGAAAGTTCGCATTGGAATTATTGGTGCTGGCGAGAATACTCGCCTCAAACATATCCCTGGGTTTCAGGCTATTGATGAGGTTGAAATCATTGCCATTTGTAACCGTAGTTTAGAATCTGCTCAGAAAGTTTGTTCACAATTTAATATTCGCCAAGCATTTGAGAGTTGGCAAGACATCATTCATCACCCAGAGATTGATGCGATTATGATCGGTACTTGGCCAGATATGCATGCCTGTTTGACTGTCGAAGCTCTAAAAGCAGGTAAACACGTACTTTGCGAAGCCCGCATGGCTCGCAGTTTGAACGAGGCAAAAAGCATGCTTCATGAAGCCCGTTTGCGACCATCGCAAATCACCCAAGTGGTCCCTGCTCCCTTCACATTCAAATATGATGCTGAAATCATTCGATTATTAAAAACTGGCTTTTTTGGTGATCTCCTAGCAGTCAACGGTCGTTTTAACTTCAATACTTTTTATGAAAAAGACGCTCCCATGCACTGGAGAGAAAACCGTGAGATTTCTGGTGACAATATCATGCTCATGGGGATTTTGTACGAAAGTATGAGTCGCTGGTTGGGAACTGCAAAATCGCTTATGGCTTCGGGAAAGATTTTTAGTGCGACTAAAGTTTTTGAAGGAAAGGAGCTTAAAGTTGAAATTCCTGAACATCTAAACATCCTAGCCAAACTCCGAAGCGGAGTCGAAACTCATCTTCAGTTTTCCTCTGTCAGTGCATTAGAAAATGAGCCACAATCACTTTGGCTATTCGGCGCAGAGGGAACAGCGCACCTCGATTTTAAAAATGATCAATTGCTATTAGGCAAGAAGGAAGATAAAAAATTATATGAGCACAAATTCAATCCTCCTACAACTGCCGTATGGCGAGTGGAAGAAGAATTCATTAATGCAATTCGAGGATTAGAAGATATTAAGCTAACTTCATTCGATACGGCTATTGAATACATGGAATTTACCGAAGCCGTAAAACTGAGTCTACAAGAAAAGAAAAGTATTAATTTAGACGAAATAGGATAAAATCATGAAAACAGTTATACTCGATGCCTTTACAGCCAACCCAGGTGATCTCAACTGGGATGCCATTAATCAATTATGTGATCTTAGTATTTACCCTAGAACGGCTCCACAGGAAGTTCTAGAAAGGAGTCTGGATGCAGAGGCTTTACTCACAAATAAAGTTATTATATCTGATGAACTGATGACACAGTTGCCAAACTTAAAATACATCGGTGTTTTAGCTACAGGAACTAATGTTGTTGATCTTGAAGCTGCTGCTAAATTAGGCATTACAGTTACTAATATCCCTGCATATTCGACGCCTTTTGTCGCTCAGCATACCATCGCTCTTATCCTCAATATTTTCAATAAAGTATCTCAGCATTCCCAGTCAGCTAAAGATGGTGCTTGGGCAAATTGCCAAGATTTTTCTTACACACATGGCACGCTTAATGAACTCCAAGGGAAAACACTTGGTATTATTGGGCTAGGTTCAATTGGTAAAAATGTGGCTACTATTGCCCAAGCCTTTGGTATGAAAGTTGTCGCTTTAAAATCTGCGCGACCCGCAAAAGATTCTATTTCACGTTTGCCATTTGAAGATTTCTTTAGTCAGTGTGACATCATAAGTCTTCACTGCCCGCTAAGCCCAGAGAGTCAAGAAATCATCAGCTCAAAATCATTAAATCTCATGAAAAAATCTGCCGTTTTAATCAACACGGGTCGAGGTCCACTCATCAATGAAAATGACTTGGCAGAGGCATTGAATTCGGGAGTCATAGCTGCGGCAGGCTTAGATGTATTAAGCTCCGAACCTCCTACTCCAGATAATCCCCTACTTTCAGCCAAAAACTGTTTCATTACCCCCCATATTGCCTGGGCTGCGCAAGAATGTCGTGAACGCTTAATTCAGATTGCAGCTGATAATATCAAAGCTTTTTTGAATCGTGATAGCATCAATAAAGTCAACTAGAATTTTAGTACTCAAATAGATTCATTCCCTTTAAATACATTAGGAGGGAATGAATAGTCCTAGTTTTTTACGCTTGTGCTTATAAAATCAAGTAAAAACTCACGCAAAGTTAAACCCGTGTTCTATATATCAAAAAAACTAATGCTAGCTTGAAGCAATTAAAATTACCGAGACAAATCCTCATGGCTGCAGAAAAAGAAATCAAGAACTCTTATATCATCCCCAACCTTGACCGCGCTTTGCGAGTCATGGAATTACTTGCTGACAATCCAAAAGGTCTGACGATGTCGGAAATTTCTGAGGTACTCGATATACCAAAAAATTCTGCCTTTCGCATTACTGCCACGATGGAGCACCGTGGTTTTCTTGAAAGAGACCCCATAAACAAGGCTTTTATTCTCACCAATAAAATGACTAATATCTCACATTCTACAATAGCTGAAAAAAGCTTAGTTGAAAATGCTTGGCCAAGTATGCTAAAGTTGAGAGATGAATGTATGGAAACTGTTTTATTTGGAACACTTATTGATACCAAAGGAGTCGTTTTAGAACAAGCTCCTGCCCGCCATAGCTTCAAGTTCACTGTTGATATTGGAACCCAATTTGATCTCCATACTGCAGCACCAGGTAAAGCTATGCTCGCTTACATGAGTCAAAGAGAACAAGATCATTTCATTAAAGCTATGAGCTTCGAACAATTCACCAAAAACACCATTAGCAATGCCACTGATTACGAAAGTGAACTGAGTAAAGTCAAAACTCAGGCTTATGGAGTTGATTGTGATGAAGAACGTGAAGGCATGCGTTGTATAGCGGCTCCGGTTTTTAATTCAAAACGTCAACCCATTGCCGCTATTTGGCTAACGGGCCCCTCCAGCCGGCTTCCCATTAAGAACTTCCCAAAGTTAGGTCAACTCTGTATTGACGCCGCCACTGAGATCTCTAAAAAACTTGGCGCTTAATTCCTATACTGACTAGGAGAAATACCCTGGAACTTTTTAAATTGTTTGGAAAATTCAAAGGCATTACAGTACTTAAGTTCATCAGAGATATCTTCAATACTGAGATTAGTTTGGTTCAGTAACTCCACGGCCTTTTCCATTCTAAAGAGCTGTTGATATTGTCGTGGAGTACAGTTCATTTCCTCTTTGAACTTTTTACGTAGACTCTCATAGCCGACGGCTTCATCTCTACAGAAGGATTGTATTTTATCTGTGACCAAATAGTTCTGTCTCAAATAATAGCTCGCCTTTTGAACGATGGAGGTATTTTCTTTTGCGCTCTGCGCAAAACAGTCTTGTAATAAAGAAATGATTTCGGGTAATAAGTTGGCTGTTTGTGTACTTTCACAACTTTGCAATTTTTGAGTTAATTGAAAATGCTGCTCCACTAAATTTTTGCTTAGTTCGCAAAAACCGGTCAAGTTCTTATCTTGAATTATCTGACAAGCTAACATCATTTCATAAGTTTTGACTCCGAAATCAAAAAAGATTTCTTGCCAATCTTCGCTAGTATCTATGTAGGTGCTGTGAATTAACTGTGGAATTCTCTGAAAATACATGCCTGCCTTTAATGAATGTTGCTGCCCTTTATGGTCTAAATAAACCCCCTTGCCTTTGATAATAAAAACTACCGCGTACCAAGGCCATTTTAAATCTTCAAAATCCACGTGATCGTATTTAGATAACTGCCCCATCCCGACTCTCTCTGAACCATCAGAAAAGTAACGATGTGTCATGAAGTTCGTTTTACCAAAAAACATATAATTTTTACCAATAAGCTCATTCTTAAATTAAAATAAATGTATATCATATATACCAAATAGCAATAATTAAAGATAGTACATGAAAATTAATGATTGGGAAAACCCGCAGTTAGTCTCTATAAATACACTAGCTCCCCGTCCTCCACTCTACGCCTTTGACTCCATTGAGAATGCCTTGGATAAATCACAATCTCCTTATATCCATAGCTTAAATGGAATTTGGGATTTCAAGCTTTTTAATAGTCCCAATGAAGCTCATTATAATTTAAATGAATGGGATCAAATAAAAGTACCTTCATGCTGGACGAGAGAAGGTTTTGACGACCTGCCGATCTACAGCAATGTACAAATGCCCTTTGATTTATCCTACCCAAAAGTACCAAAGCAAAATCCTACGGCTATGTACCACCGAAAATTTCAAAGTCCTTGGCCCAATCGTCGAACTGTCATCCATTTTGCTGGTGTCGAAACTATGTTTTACCTATATCTCAATGGGCATGAAGTTGGCATGAGTAAGGGCTCAAGAACTCCAGTTGAGTTCGATATAAGTGACTATCTAAAAGAAGGTGATAATGATCTCTATGTGAAAGTGATTCGTTGGTCGGATATTTCCTACCTTGAGGATCAAGATCACTGGCGCATGGCAGGGATTTTTCGAGATGTTTATCTCTACTCGACTAATGACAAATATGTGGAAGATCTCTTTGCTAAAGCCGAGCTCAAAGAAGATTTAATAGGAGGGAAACTTACTTGTGATATTCGTCTCGCTAGTCGCCAAAGAAATCTCGACCCACACATAGTTAAAATCATGCTCTATGATAATAAAAAAAATGAAGTTTGGTCGGATGAAAGATCTTGTTATGTGAGACCGAGACCATCTCATAAATTTCATAAAACCCCTCAAGGTGAGATCATATATCACCATATATTAACTTTGGGAGCTGATTTAGAATCCATCATTCCTTGGAATGCTGAAAAGCCCTATCAATACACAGTAATTACTACTCTTTGCGATACACAGGATAAACTTATAGATTGCGTAAAAACTCGAATAGGTTTTAAGCGTATTGAAATTGAAAATCAACAATTACTGATCAATGGCCAGCCAGTACTCATCAAAGGTGTAAATCGTCATGAACATGATGAATATACGGGGAAAGTCGTCAGTCGTGAAACAATGATAAAAGATATTAAGTTGCTCAAACAGTTTAATTTTAATGCTGTGCGCAATGCTCATTATCCACAAATTGAATTGTGGTATGAACTTTGTAATGAATACGGCCTCTATGTCATGGATGAAGCCAATTTGGAAAGTCATAATGATTACGATACCATCTGTCGCGATCCTCAATACGCAGCTGTATTTCTCAACCGCGTCATGCGCATGTTCCATAGTCATAAAAACCACGCTTGTATATTTCAATGGTCTAGCGGTAATGAAAGTGGCTATGGCCCCAATCACGACATGGCTATTTCTTATTTAAAATCTGTGGATTCTAGTCGCATAGTCCAGTGTGAAGGAGCTATTCATGAAGATTGGAATCAAGGTGCTCCTGTAAACCAAGCTAATCATGGTATAGCCACCGATACTTTCCCACCCATGTATCCATCTATTGAGAGCATGGTAGATTGGGCTAAAGATCGTCAAAATGACCCACGCCCCTATATCCCCTGTGAATACAGTCACGCCATGGGTAACTCCAATGGCTCTCTCAAAGATTACTGGAAAGCCTTTCGAGAAGTCCACGGACTGCAAGGTGGCTTCATCTGGGATTGGGTTGATCAGGGACTCGCCGAACATGATGAGAACGGTGAAAAATACTGGGCCTATGGTGGGGATTATGGTGAAAAAATCCATGATTTTGATTTTTGTATCAATGGCTTAGTCTGGCCTGATCGCACACCTAAACCCGCCATGTACGAATTTAAAAAATGCGCCGAGCCGATTTTAGTCGAACAGATAAATCGTAAAACTTACCGTATTAAAAATGATCAATACTTTAGTGACTTTAGCAATATCATCATGCGCTGGACTCTAGAGGTCAATGGAATTGAAGTCCAAAGCGGAATTGAAGATTCATTAAAACTCAAGGCTCAAGAATTCGTAGATTATACACTTCCATTGAGTGAATTCACTGCTCCAGACAAGGCTAAAATCAGTCTTAACTTTTATTTTTTTTATCGTCAAGCGAGTGCATGGCATGAAGCAGGTCACGAAATCACCTTTAGTCAGTTTTTTATTAAAGCCGACCAATATCTAAAAGAAAAAGAAGAAAGACCTAAATTCGACTTAGTGCTTCAGGGTAAGAAGGTGATTTGTGGAAGCAGAGAAATTCTTATTCCGGAAATCAATATCTTTAGAGCCTGTACCGACAACGATACCATTCGTGGCTGGTCTGGTCAGGAACATAAAATTGGCTCACAATGGCTAGCTGCTGAACTAGATAAGCTCAAACTTCAGTCAGAAAACATTTCTCAACTAAACAATAAAATAATTATAGATCGAAACTATTTGGCAAAAGACAAAGAGATTCGCCATAAAATAACCCTTGATTCGAAGCTACAATTTTGTCATGAGTTTAACATCCCAGAAGATTTGCCTAGTTTAGCTAGAATCGGAGTTAAATATAAGATCCCAAAAAGATACCAAAGCGTTCAATGGCTCGGTTTAGGTCCCCATGAAAACTACAGGGATCGCGATTATGGAGCTCGCTTTTCTCTTTACACTAACACAGTCAGTGATCACTACGTGCCCTACATATTACCTCAAGCCCATGGCAACCGTTCCGGTGTTAAGGAACTTACTTTAAGCGATGGCCAAGAGACGTATGATTTTAAAGGTGATTTTGAATTCAGTATAAGTCCATGGTCAGATGAAGAACTCATCGGATCCTACCATAGCCATGATTTAAAGAAAAAGGGGCGGGAAGATTACTATTGGCTGAATTTAGATCTTATTCACCGCGGTGTTGGTACTGGAAGTTGCGGCCCCGATACACGACCTGAGTATTGTATTCCAGCAAAAAACTATAGCTTTAAATACTCCGTAAGAAACAACTAGATTCTTACTCTAATTGAGTTTTATAAAAGTCTTACTATTGCCTTTTAAATTTATTCTTTAAGTTTGTAATTGACTGCCATTTTTTCTCTTAAGTCATCCATGAGGTGCATCATGCTTAGGGTCCACTCAAAAGAATTGATGGAGCTCTCTTTCATACCTTTGTTTAAGCATTTATGCACTTCCTCGACTTGAAGTAAATAATCACTTCCTTCATATGAGGTATCAAAAGTCTCTACTTTGCCATTCTCTAATGTTACTTCCTTTAGAGTCCAAGCTTTGGGATGAATGATGATACGACCTTCTTCACCTTCAATAATTGCTTCGCCCTTACTCTCTTGTACCATACTTGAATATAATTCTGCTTTTGCGCCATTAGCAAATTCAAGATAGTAATGACTCGTTGCATCAACACCTTTATCTGTTAGGTCCGCTTTTGCCTCGAACTTAATTGGAAATCCAAAAAAACTACAAGCCAGAGTCAAGGGGTAAATCCCCACATCTAATAAAGCTCCGCCACCTAAACTTGGCTCAAATAATCTCGCTTTCTCTTGCGGGCTCGAGGTAAAACAAAAATCCGCGGTCATTTTCTTTACGGATCCAATAGCATTTTGTTCGAGTAAGTTCTTTACTTTCTTCATACCTGGAAGTAAACGGCTCCACATGGCCTCCATGAGAAAGACATTATTCTCTTTGGCACAGGTTATCATTTTTGTTGCTTCTTCAGCATCTAGGGCAAAGGGTTTTTCGCATAAAACGTTGCGTCCATGCTTCATCGCTAGTAAAGAATGTTCACAATGAAAGCTATGCGGTGTAGCAATATAAATAATATCGAGTTTATCATCTGCACAGAGTTCTTCGTAGGAAGTATAAGACTTACTGGCACCAAAACGTTTTGCGAAGTTCGCAGCTTTATCTAAACTTCTAGAACCAATGGCATAAACTTCCCCATTGTCACTTTGTTGTATAGCTTCCGCAAGTTTCTCTGCAATTCGTCCGGGACCGAGAATCCCCCATTTAAATTTTTTCATATGTAAAAACCAATTATTTGATATATAGAACTTTATTTATATTTTAAAAATTATGTTTGATTTTTTAAATTACTAGTACTATAATTGCTTAACTTTTAATATTTTATAAATTTTAAGGAGATGCCTAAGCATGAAGCTGACTTCACTACTCGCTTTCACCACCATCACTAGCTCTCTATTTGCCGTTGACTTTCATAGGGAAGTTAAGCCTATTTTAGAAAGTCAATGCATTAAGTGCCATGGGCCTAAAAAAGACAAAGGTTCATTGAGGCTTGATACTTTGGCCGCAGCTCTTAAAGGTGGCGACGAAGGCGAAGCTATTATTCCCGGTAATTGGGAGCATAGTCTCTTAGTAGAAAGAGTCGCACTCAAACCCAATCATGATGATATCATGCCTCCCAAAGGTGAGCCTTTAAACATCATTCAAATCGAAATCCTAAAGCAATGGATCCAAGATGGCGCCAAATGGCCTAAAGATGTGGTATTGGTCGATAAAAGTTCCAGTGGTAAAAAACTCAACAAAGATCAGATAGCTAATGTCATGCGCGGCATTGGGCACCGTGTGCTCACAGCCGGAAAGGGTAAAATTGCCATTGTCGATGAAAAAGGAACGATTGAGTGGCAGTATAAAATTGGTCCTTATCATGATCTTCATTATCTAGAAAATGGTAACATCTTGACGCAAACAAACATGCAAAAAATTATTGAGGTTGACCCAAAAAGCAACAAGCTTGTTTGGACTTATAATGCTGGAGTCATGAATGGCAACAAGGGTAAAAGCGTCGAAGTTCACGCCTTTCAAAGATTAGATAATGGTCATACGATGATTGTTGAGAGCGGTACCGCACGTATCATCGAAGTTGATCATCGAGGAAACATCCACCATGAAATCAAACTCAAAGTCAATAAGCCTAACTCCCATTCTGATACTCGACTCGCACGTAAATTAGCTAATGGCAACTACCTAGTTTCACATGAGAATGATGGTTTCATTCGCGAATACGATTCAAAAGGTTCAGTCATTTGGGAATACGAGATCCCCCTCTTTGGCAAAGCCAAAAAAGGTGGTCATGGGCCAACAGCTTGGGGCAATAAAACTTTTTCTTGCCTGCGCTTAAAAAATGGCAATACCCTTATTGCCACTGGCAATGGACACTCCGTAATAGAAGTCACGCCAAAAAAGGAAATCATGTGGCATTTAAAACAAAACGATATTCCTGGTGTCACTTTGGCTTGGGTCACAACACTGCAAGTCCTCGATAATGGTAACTACGTGATTGGTAACTGTCATGCGGGTCCCGATAATCCACAAATTATTGAAATCACTCGTGATAAAGAACTCGTATGGCAATTCAAAGATTATGCTGGTTTTGGCAATAGCGTCTCAAACTCATTAGTCATAAGTCCCAAACAAAGTGATGAGCAATTTTTTGCTGAAAAAGTTCACCCTATCCTCAAAAAGAATTGCTTCGAATGCCATGGTCATGATGAAAAACATATGAAATCTGATTTCTGGTTAGCCTCACGTACAGATCTATTGAAAGGTGGTGATTTGGGCCCCACGGTTAATCTTCAAAACCCATCACAATCACGCTTATTGCATTTTATTAATCACCTCGATGCAGACATGCAAATGCCTCCTAAGAAAAAACTCAAGGATTCTCAAATCGAAATTCTTACTGAATGGATTCGCCGTGGTGCTCCTTACAAAAATGAACTGGAACACGTGCTCGTAAAAAAGAATGAAGTGAACGAGCAAACTAAAAAGTTTTGGGCTTATCAGCCCGAAAAAATGCCGACCATTCCAAAAGTTAAAAACGAAAAATGGCTAAGTAATAATATTGATAGTTTTATTCTGAAAAAATTAGAAGACAAAGGTTTAAGCCCAGCTTCAAAAGCTGATAAAAAAACACTCATTCGCCGGGCTTATTACGACCTCATTGGCCTTGCTCCTTCTCAAGAAAAAGTTAAGGCTTTCCTTGCCGACAAATCGGCTAATGCCTTTGAAAAAGTCCTCGATGAACTTCTCGCCTCAAAACAATATGGTGAAAAATGGGGTCGTCACTGGTTAGATCTTGTACGCTATGCCGAAACTAACGGTTATGAACGCGATGGTGCTAAACCACAAGCGTGGCAATATCGTCAGTGGGTTATTGATGCTTTTAACAAAGATAAACCCTACGATCAAATGATCATGGAACAACTCGCTGGAGATGAACTCGATAAGCCTACACGAGAGACAATTACCGCAACAGGCTACTACCGCTTAGGCATCTTTGATGACGAACCTGCTGATCGACTACAATCTGTCTACGACGAATACGACGACACCTTAAAAACAACGACAGAAGTTTTCATGGGCATGACGGTTGGCTGTGCACGCTGTCATTCCCACAAAATTGATCCCATCCCCATGAAAGATTATTATGGCATGCTCGCCTTTTTTCACAATATTAAACCATATAGTCGGACTAATCACCAAAATAGTATCTTAAGCAATGTGATAAGCGATAAACGCAAACAGGAAATCACCGCTTATAACGCTAAGATCAATACCAAACGAGCCCCCTTATTAAAGGAAGTAAGTGAAATAGAGGACGAGCTATCGCGAATCAGTCTAATAGCGAAACCTGATATTAAAAATTTAAAATTTAAGTTCTACCGATCTTCTTGGACCAAGCTTCCCGACTTCGACATGATCAAAGCTGAGGAAGAAGGACAACTTGAACACGGTTTCTTTGACATTTCTAAAGCTTCCCGTAAAACTGCCTTTGGCTATGTTTTTGAAGGTAAATTACAGGTTCCGAAAGATGGCCTCTATGCTTTCTACTTAAACTCTGATGACGGGGCTCGACTTTCGATTAATGGTAATAAAATCTTAGAGTTTGATGGTATTCATAATTTTGCATCTAAAGACCATAGCCAGAGTATATCGCTCACGGCTGGTGAACAGGATATCAAACTTGAATATTTCCAAAATCTTCATGGTCTAGGCCTCAAGGTTCAATGGAGCGGACCCAGTTTTAAAAAGAGACATCTCTCACTTCCGAATGTAAGCTTAAATTCAAGTAGCCTTGCAAAAGTCATGCGTAGCGAAGGAGTTAAATTACTCGGTAAAAAGAAATTTGATCGCTATAATCAACTCAAAAATCAACTCAATACTAAATTAAAGCTTCGCACTCCAGCAGAATATGTTCTCTCCGTAAAAGAACATGGTCCAAGTCCACCCATAACGCACTTACTCATACGTGGCAGTGCTCATGCTAGAGGCGCAGTAGTTGAACCACATTTCCCAACTATTCTCACAGAGAAAAAACCCAATATTAGCCCCACAAATTCCAGTAGCGGACGTCGAAAAGCTCTCGCTGAATGGTTAGTAAAGGAAAGCCCCATGACAGCAAAAGTCATGATGAACCGCGTTTGGCAATTTCATTTTGGGCGAGGTATAGTTCGAAGTGCAAATGACTTTGGTAATCTAGGTGATAGTCCGACTCATGAAGACTTGCTTCACTACCTCTCGGTAAAGTTCAAAGAGAATGATTGGAGTTTCAAGAAAATGCATAAGCTCATTATGCTGAGTTCTACCTATCAAATGAGTTCAAAAGCTAATGATAAAGCTTTGGAAGAGGACCCTCGCAACGATCTTTTTTGGCGATTTAATATGCGTCGCTTGAGCTCTGAAGAAGTTCGTGATTCAATCCTAGATGCAACGGGTAAGTTGATGGACAAACATGGTGGTCCAAGTGTCTATCCCGAAATTAGTAAAGAGGTTTTAGCGGGGCAATCAAAAGTTACTTGGCCTGTTAATTACGCCAATAATCCCGACCACCAATACCGTCGATCCATCTACACTTTCACTAAGCGTTCACTCATTCTTCCCGTTATCGAGAGTTTTGACGGAGCTACGACAGATACTTCTTGTGCGGTTCGTTTTGAGACAACCACACCAACGCAGTCACTGAGTATGATCAACTCGGATTTTATTAATGAAGCCGCCGAGGACTTTTATCAACGTTTGAAAAAAGATGCTGGTGCGGATGAAACAAAAAGAATCCAACTTGCTTGGCAACTCATCACATCTTCAGAGGCTAGTAGCAAAGAAATTAAAATTGCCCAAGACTTTATTTCGAACTTTACAAAAAGTACTCAGAATCATGATAAGGCCTGGCAACAGTTTTGCCTCATCATGCTTAACCTCAATGAATTTATTTACTTAGACTAAGGAGCTCAGATTATGAATAGAAGAAATTTCCTCCGCGATATGGGTGCTGGCTTCACCTCATTAGCCCTAGCAGACATGCTCAGTAAAGATGGTTTTTTAAATTCGACTGCACATGCAGCAGATGGTTCAGCATGGCAAAACCCCCTCCTAGAAAAAGCTCCCATGTTTGCCCCAAAAGCAAAATCAGTTATCTTTCTTTTTATGTATGGTGGTCCTTCTCAAGTTGATACTTTTGACTATAAGCCCCTACTCTATAAACTTGATGGAAAAACTATTCCGGTTAAAACTCATGGTCGTGGCGGCCACAAAAACACTGGCCGAGTCGTTGGACCAAAGTGGAACTTCAAACAACACGGAAAAAGTGGTCAATGGGTTTCGGAGTTATTCCCTCATTTAGCGAAACACGTCGATGATATTGCCTTCATTAAATCGATGCAGGCCGACTCTCCCATCCATGGTTCGGCGATGCTGCAAATGAATTCGGGACAAATCATCTCTGGTAGCCCAACAATGGGTTCTTGGGTGAATTATGGTCTTGGCACTGTCAATCAAAACCTTCCTGGTTATGTCGTTATGCTCGACTCAAAAGGTGGTCCCATTAGTGGTGCAAAAAACTGGACATCCGGTTACATGCCTGCTTCATATCAAGGAACCATGATGCGCTCTAAGGGTGCTCCCATCCTTGACCTTAATCCACAAAAGGGAATGACGCGTGATCAACAAGGGCTCATGCTAGATACACTCAAACAGTATAACTCGCAGCATTTAGCCGACCGTATTGACAATACAAATCTCTCAGCTCGTGTGGCGTCTTATGAACTCGCTTTTAATATGCAGAAACACGCCCCCGAAGCTGTCGACTGGCAAAGCGAGAGTAAAGCGACTAAAGAGATGTATGGTATCAACGATAATTACACTCAAGAATTTGGGACCAAATGCCTCATGGCTAGAAGAATGGTCGAGCGAGGCGTGCGCTTTGTTCAACTCTACTCTGGTGGTGGTCATAATGATGACAACTGGGATGCTCATGGTGACCTAGTTAAAAACCATACGCATCACTGCCGAAGAACTGATCTTCCCATTGCTTCACTACTCAAAGACCTTAAGCAGCGTGGTTTACTGGACGAAACCCTCGTCGTTTGGGGCGGTGAATTTGGTCGTCAACCCACTGCGGAGTACGCAAAAGGTACTGGACGTGATCACAATGCTAAAGGCTTTACCATGTGGATGGCCGGTGGCGGTATAAAAGGTGGTGTCTCTGTAGGTCAAACCGATGAACTCGGCAACGAAGCCGTAGAAAATCCATATCACGTTAATAGCTTGCACGCAACGATTCTCCAGCTCATGGGACTCGATCCCAATGCCTTGAGTTACTTCTATGGTGGCCTCGATAGAAAACTTGTTGGTGTAGAACATACCAAACCCATCCATCAAATAATGGCTTAGAACTACCGCCTACTCAAGAAAAAGTCCTTGCGATCTCCGCAAGGGCTTTTTTAGTTAAACAAGACAAATTTCTTCTCAAAAACTGTCGTGTTAACTAATTAAGTTCTTGCTCATTTAAACTTTTTTGCGCTTTACTCTTTTTCTTAATTCGCTGTCTTATAATAAGTAGAATGATAATGACAATGACTGTTATCCAAGCCCCAAAGAAGATGGCACCTGCATCTAGTCTGTAGCCTTTATAAATCCCAACTGTCAGTGGGAGTTCTCGATATACCTCCTGCTTTTCCATTTCCTGAAGAACGCTATCAATGCTTTTAGCTTCACCAGTTCTTTCAATGAGTTCTGCATCAACTCTTTTAAATTCTTCTACCCAGACTTGAGCTTGCTGTGATGGTCTCCCGATTGAGCGATATAATTTATGACGATCTTCAACAACTTCGCCCGATTGTTTATGTTTTAACCATTGTTCACGTAATAATTTTACCTTGCTGTGAATGTTCATCGAACCTTCCAGGTTATAAGCTCTCCCATAAGCTAAAGCGGCTAATTGGTAATCGCCTTCTAGGTAAAGTACATCACCTAAAATAAGGTATGCATCGGCAAACATGTAGTCATTTTTTATTAGGCTAATGAGGTATTCCTTATTAGCGATCTCCGCATTTTCTTGTGCTTTTGCATCATAAGCCACACCAAGGAAGTTAACTGTAGGATCATCACTTGCCAAAGATTTACACATCTTCAGATAATAATCACCTAAACCCATGTGCCCCTCAGATTTTATCTCGAGTGATTTCTCTATGTATTCTGCGGCTTTCGCAAAGTCTTGTTTCTTTTTGTATAGAACTCCAAAGTTAGCAGCGGTCTCATATTTCCCCGGATGTAGTTCTTCATTCTTCTTAAGTTCATCTTCAGCCTTTCGATAATTCCCCAGTTTTATATAGGCCACCGCCAAATCATTCCGAGCAAAAAAGTTGCTATCATCATTTAGCAAGATACTTATAGCTTCCTTAGCTTGAAAGCGATAAAACTCTGGGCTTCGATGAGCGAACTGGCCCATAACTATATAAGCTAAATCATTCGTTATCCTCTTCTCATCTAAACGTGAGTATGTAGAATTTACACATGCATAAAGTTGAAATGCAACTAGGACTAAGACACAGAATAATTTTTTCATAAGAAACTCCCTATTGTTTTATCAAATACTATCATATAATATCAAAAACTATAATAAGTAATCATTCGAACTGCAAGTGTATTTTTCAATAAACCCAAAAAAGCGGATCACAAGGATCCGCTTTATAAGCTTTAATTAGTCCATCCACAGATTACTTCTATGTGGATGAAATAGACAAAGACTATTTATCTAGAGTTTTTGATTCAGTATCTATGTCCTTTGGTTTTAATGCCTTGAGTTTTTCTGTATCACCAAAAAAACTTATGTGCCCACACTTCTCACACATATAGGAAGTGTTGGGGATATTAGAGTCTTTTAAGGTCCAGAATTTGGATTTTTCTGGATAGAAATAGAGCTTGCCAGTCCCTCGATAAGAGCCTTTGCACATTTGATCACTGTGGCAAGCTGGACAGACTTTTTTGACTAATTGGATATCTTTTTGACTGGGAATCACCTGTATACAAGAATCTAAATCTTCTTGTAAGAAGCGCGTATTATCGCCTATCTTCCTTACTGTAATTTTGCCGTCACGCATCCAACGATACAAGGTAGGTTCGCCAATACTCAGGTATTCGGCAGCTTCTTTAATGGTGTACCAACGAGGACTAGTCATAATTTTCTCCTACTATCATTTGCTTTCATTAACTTTAGTCTGTTTTTAATAAAAACCCATAGAAAAGAGCTTTATTGACTCAGATTTCATCAAAAAGATCATAAAAAAGCTTGCGGAACCATATTTAGATAGTTTATGATAGTATATGATAGTTAAATAAACTAG
Source organism: Lentisphaera marina (assembly GCF_028745505.1). Classification (GTDB taxonomy): domain Bacteria; phylum Verrucomicrobiota; class Lentisphaeria; order Lentisphaerales; family Lentisphaeraceae; genus Lentisphaera; species Lentisphaera marina. The sequence goes on from NZ_JAQZZL010000002.1 coordinate 1,140,415, forward strand.
GAGAAACAAAATGAATGATGAGATTGTGAAAAAAGTCAAAACCTACCTTTTTCAAAATGGAGGGAGTAGTATTTATTGTTTAAGCGCCCTTTCGATTATTTGGGGTATTTACCAGATTATGTCTCCCATTTTACTAACAGAGCAAATCCTCGAAAAGGTTTTAAGTATTGCTAGTCTTTACCTTTATGAAATTGCACTCATAGCTTGTTTTATATTCCTTCTCATCAAAGAAAAAATTCGCACCGCATCGCTGATTATTATCTTGGCAATTTTTTATATGGCCAGTGGCATCATCCTTAATTCCCTCGCCGGAGATGATGCCCCATTAAGCTTGAGTTTGGGAGCTGCCTTAAGTCTTTTTTCCTTGCTCAAATTATGGTTACTCAAAAAGCATGGGCAAATCAATTTTTCTAGAATAGAATTAATCGGGATCATTGCACTTTCGATCATCAACTTCATGCTCCCAGGTTATTTAGCCTTACAATTAGAAAGTAACCTCGACCCTAGCATGCCATGGCGTTATTCATTGATCGCCGCTTTTATTTGTCTTATTCTAAACTTCAAACCTCAGCTTAATCCTCTCCTTGAAAATAATTTCACTCTCGAAAAACTTTTCCTTTTGATCATTTCTTGCGTCAATTTATTAAATTTCTTAGCACTAGATTATATTTTCTCAATAGCCTATACAATCAGAGATTTCTATCCTCTAATTTTCATCGGTGCTTTTTATTTACTCGATTATTTTTGTATTAAAGTCAAGCAAGTTCGATTAGCCATAGCGCTCTGCCCTGCATTGCTATTATTCCTTTCAGAGTTGTACTGGAAGTTTTCTAATGAAATCATGCAAGTTAATGCTTTACTGAGCCTAAGTGCCGTAGCTTGCTTATTGCTTTGGAAAAAATACCGTTATGATAGCATGGCTTATGTAGCTGTCTTTTATTCCACCACCATCGTTTATCTCGACTTATTCAAACTTCATCATTACCGTAGTTCTGTTATTTTCGTACTTGCGGCCTATGCAACAATTCTCGCTTGGTCATGTTACCGCAAACATTTATTAGGCCTACTTATCTTTGCCTTAACAGTGAGTTATCACTTACTGGACAAAATGCCTGTACAAGAATTTTTACATAGTTTTAAATGGTCGGAGTCGTCAGCCTTCTTCACTATTCTAGCAATTATTTTACTTAGCCTCAACCGCATTTGCACTAAAGATAAATTCATTGACTCATTACTGATGTTCATGCTTGCTGGCTCACTCTTCTTTCTACCTTCAAGCCTATCTTTCGGCGGTAGTCTATTCTGCCTTGTTACTAGCTTGATCTATTATAAAAAGATCGACAACAAAACGGCTGCCTTAATTATATTAGCTCCACTCAGTAAACACCTGATATTTTACATACAGAGCATGAGCGGCTGGCATTATATTGCTTTTAGTTTCATACTCCTCAGCTTTGGCACTTGGGTCAATATTCGTAAAGCTAAACAAGAACCTTCTCCAAAAAAGAGGCCTTTAAAGACTGATACTTAAGATTTTAGATCTATAGCCCTGATATATTCTTAATTGATAAAGGTCGATTAAAGACTTTAACATCGCAAATGCGACCTTTCATGAAGTTAGCTCCCCAAGTCCCAATCTGTAATACCTGTTTTGAGTAAAGGTTACCATGCCCCTGAGAACTGGTGACTAATTCACCATCGATGAAAATGGATTGTACTCCTTTGTTAAAACGAAAACTTAAATCATACCAGCGTTTCTCTTTAAGAACTTGACTCGAAATTGTATCGTTACCAAAATGCGCTTGATATGGATGCCCCCTTCTAATCAAGAGTACAAGCGTAGAATTTCCTTCTACGGGTTTTTTATAAGCCGTTGAAAATATGCCATCATCTGGGCGGTTATTTGGCATCAATTCATCAAAATAAACACGGCAAGATACTGTATAAGGACCATTCAAACCAAGTTCATCAGCCTTAAGGTGTTGCAGGAAATCCGATTTGCCATTCAGCTCCAAGACCGCCCCCATCTCTGGGTCGTTGACAAATATGGGCTCACCTTTAACTGATACTTCTATGCCATTAGCACGGTCCACAAAATCTTTGCGCAAGGGCAAATCACAAGTTAAAGCGGATTGCATTTCATCTTGACTTAGATCCGGAACTTCTTTAGTACTTGTGTAAAATAAATCTTTGCTCTGAATGGCGGAGACTTGGCCTTCCGCGTCTATTTCCTCTAGGGAAATTAAAACTTCTCCAGAATCTTTTTCTTGTCCGCCAATTGTTCTGAGTTCTAAAAGGTTAAAGCCTTGCTTAAAGGGGACTTCTACTTGTCCCTTTTTATCTAAGTCATAACGTTTTTCATTCACACGTAAATGCGCTGATCGCAAACTCTTAACTCGCAATGTTTTGACGCTGGCTTCAGGAACAGAATAATGAGCTTTTAACACCATTAAAAAAGGATTTACACTCATAAAGCTTCGATGCGTTGGGGCGGCACGTACATAACCATCATAAGCTCCGCTGTAGTAATTAAAGTCACTCCTCACACCATGGTCAATCAATTCCATATCTGTCTCAAGAGTTAAAGTTTGAAGGTCACTTTTATAATAAAAGAATTCAACTCCCTGAAAGATATTGGGGATGATGTGTCCCCCATCTTTCTCTTCCACTCGGAATGATTCGGTGTCAATTCTTTGACCTGCTTCAACAAGTACTGAATCCTGCTGTCCTCGATTCAGTTTCACTTTCCCACTAGAGACCCAAAGCTGGGTTTCACCTTTGTCTGATAATGAAAATTCTGTGCCAATAATTTCTGCTTCACCTTCATTCGTTTTGATGATAAAGGGTGAATTTTGCTTTTCTAACTTAGCGCGAATCTCTCCTTGCTGTAAGTTGATGTAGTTACAATCTCGGTTGACAAAGTTTACACTACTATTTTCCATTAAGAAAATCTGGCTATCTTGCTCTTGAACATCTAAACGAACTTGTCCACCTTCTCCTACAAGAATTTGATCTCCTTGCTTAATTGCAAGGATATTGCTGATCATTTCACCTTGGCGAATTAATTTAAAATTCGTGCTCACTGAATGGATTTTCAAAATAATATCTGGTGATTGTTGATTGGATGTAAACAAGACAAAGCCCGTAATTAAAAGTGCGGCTATCGCAAAGCTCCACTGTAAAAAAGGAAATTTATGTACTTTTACAAGTTCCTCTTCTTGGCTGTCAGCCCACTCCTTTAAGTCACTGTGTTGTTGGATAGATTGAAGATAAAATTCAAAAGCTTCATCTGATTTGGAAATGAGTTTTTGCAAGTGTTTTTCTTCATCTTTTGTAGCTTCTCCATGCAGGCATTTATCAATAAGTAATTCGAGCTCTTTCATATGGAAATTTTCTCCACGACACAAACTTTTAAAACTTTTCTCAAACGAAATAATTGGATACGTACTTGCTCTGCACTGCGTTTGAATAAATCAGCTAACTCATAACTCTTTTTCTTATCACGGTAACGGCCAAGTAAGAGTTTTTTCTGTTCATCCGATAAGTTATTAATACATTCACTTAAGGCATCTTGGCGTTCATCACTATTGATAGAGCTATCATTTAAAAAGAATTGCTCAGCATTAATCATCTGAACTTCATTGAGTAAGTTTTGCGTGCGCAGAAAGCGTCTCTTAGAATGTAAAGCTTTGTTACGGGCAATCCCGAAGAGCCAAGATTTAAACTCCGCTTTTTGAGGATCAAAACTTTCAAACTTTGTCCATGCAGTCGCTGCAACTTCCTGCAAGAGGTCATCTGCATCACTGAAGTTGGGCACTAATGAACGAATGTACATGTGCAGGTGGTGCTGCGCAGGTGCAAACTGCCGTATAAACTCTGTATTATCTTTCATAAGCTCACCTTATCTTTATCTACTATTTCCCCAGACTTCATTTTTGTTACCAAAAAATATAATTAATCTGCATTTTTTATTATTATTAACATTTTTTGAAACATTGATGTAACAAAGCAGTTAATTTGGGAAAGAGAGTGTAATCAGAATTTAAAATACGGAGTTCTCATGAAGAAAATCTTTCTCAGCTCATTGATCCTATCCTCACTTGTGGGGCAGGCCCATGATATCAGTTTTAACAAAGATGTCCTACCCATCCTATCTGACAAATGTTATGCCTGCCATGGCCCAGATGCCCATGATATCAAGGGGAAACTTCAACTCCATACATTTGAAAATGCTGCTACTGAGCGTCATTATACGAGTAAGAGTGGCAAGAAGAAAATCCTTGACCCCGCTATTATACCAGGCAAACCCGATGAAAGTTTAGTCTGGGAACGTATTATCTCGGATGATGAAGATGAAGTCATGCCTCCACATAAGCATCACAAACCTTTAAGTAAAAAAGATAAAGAAATCATCCGCCAATGGATTGCAAGCGGAGCTGAATATGAACCACATTGGGCTTACACCAGTATAAAAGCGCCCAAAGCTAACATCGACCAACTGGTTGAAAAGAAGCTCAAAGAACACAAGCTCGAATTTAATACAGAAGCAGATAAACGTACCTTGATTCGTCGTCTGAGTTTTGATCTACGTGGATTGCCTGCGAGCCCTCAAGAGATCCAAGCTTTTCTTCAAGACAAATCCCCTGATGCTTGGCAAAAACTTATTGATCAATTCTTAGCTTCCCCCGCATTTGGGGAGAAAATGGCAGTTATGTGGCTCGATCTCGTACGCTATGCGGACACCGTAGGTTATCATGGCGATCAGATTCAACACGTCGAAGCCTACCGTGATTATGTGATTAAGGCTTTCAATCAAAACATGCCTTTTGATCAATTCACCAAAGAGCAATTAGCTGGTGATTTACTGCCAAATCCGACACAGGATCAATTAGTTGCCTCTGCCTATAATCGCCTCAACATGATGAGTCGCGAAGGTGGTGCCCAAGAAAACGAGTACCTTGCTAAATATGCCCAAGATCGCGTAGCTACGACTTCAATTGCATGGATGGGCAGCACTCTAGCTTGTGCCGAATGTCATGACCATAAATACGATCCCTTCACTGCGAAAGATTTCTATTCTTTTGCGGCCTTCTTTTCAGACATTCAGCAAGTTGGTGTTTACAATCGCAACCCCTCTGCTCCCGGTGGTTTAAGTAATAATGACCCCTTCCCTCCTTACATCACGCTGAATCAACCAGAAATCGACGCTGCTTTAAACCCGATAAAAGCAGATCTAGCCAAATCTGAGGCTATTGTCAAAAAACACCATGATGCCATGAAATTTGACTCTGCTGAACAAGAAAAACTTAACACTCTATTCACGGTGCATGCGGATGCACAGATTGACACTAATAAAATCACCCTGCCTGTTAAATTTGATAAAGCCACGGGACAAATTGCATTTGAATTCCCTAAATCCGATAAAGCTATCCCTAAACTCAAAGCTTTAAGTGTTACTAAAGATGGCAAAGCTATCACTTTTAAAAATGCAGATGCCAGCCATTCTCACGGAGGCTATCACCCCCACTTCCTCATTCATAAAAACCCTCAAGGCTGGAAGGCTAACCACAAACAAATGCAGGTTTTAGTAATAACTCCTCACCATAATTTGGAAGGCGACTACCAAATTAACCTTGAATTTGAAAAAGCCCCAGGGATTAAAGTAAAGGTATCTTCTTACACAGGCTGTTTTTATACGGGTAAGCACCTTAAAGCTTTACGTTCTGGCAAAGTAAATGAAAAGAAAAAAACTCTTCTCTATTTAAGCAATGCTGAGTACAGAACTCATGAAGGAAAAGTTGGCCAACTTAAAAACAAACTTAAATCGACCGAAAATAATACTCGCGAAATCTGTCAAATCACCGTCGCGGTAAAACCTCGTCCTATGCGCCTCCTACCAAAAGGGAATTGGCAAGATAATAGTGGCGAAATCGTCGAGCCCGCAGTCCCCAGTTTTTTAGGAAAAATCAATAAAGAAGGACGCGCCACACGCCTTGATTTAGCTGAGTGGCTTACTTCATCCAATAACCCACTAACTTCACGTGCCCTCGCAAATCGTCTATGGAAACAATTCTTTGGTCGTGGTCTCGCTGCTGATGTTACCGACCTCGGTGCCCAAGGTCAAGCTCCAGAGAATCCAGAATTACTCGACTACTTAGCAACTCAATTAAAGAGTAACTGGGATATAAAGGCCACCATTAAATCTATTGTTAGCTCCCGTGCTTATCGTCAAAGTAGTAACGCCAAAGATGAACTTAAAAAACAAGATCCTTTTAACGATTACTTAGCGCGCCAACAATCGCGCCGTTTAGATGCTGAGTTCCTACGTGACAACTTGTTAGAAATCTCTTCTTTACTCGTACATAATCAGGGTGGGAATGCAGTTAAGCCCTATCAACCCGTAGGTTATTATAAAGACCTTAATTTCCCAAGACGAGTTTATAAAGCAGATAAAAATGATCAACAGTACCGTCGAGGTGTTTACATGCATCGCCAACGTACTTTTCTCCACCCCATGTTAAAAGCTTTTGATGCTCCGAGTCGTGAACAATGTGTCGCTGCGCGTTCTGTATCCAATACTCCACTACAAGCCCTTAACTTACTCAATGACCCGAGCTTTGTGGAAGCCGCAAAAAACTTTGCACAAAGTACCATCACCCTATTTGAGAATAAAAACATGAGGCTGAACTGGATGTTCGAGAAAGCCACTGGGCGTACTCCAGACAATACAGAATTACTGCAACTACAAAACATCGCCGATAGTGAAATTGCTTATTATAGCAATAAACCCAAAGAAGCTTCTGAGCTCTTAAGTACGGGGCTCAAAACTGTTGATTCAAAACTTGATCAAAAGGAACTAGCTGCTTGGACCTCTGTCGCTCGAATCATGCTTAACCTTCACGAAACAATAACGGTATACTAGGAGATTATTATGAATAGAAGATCTTTTTTCAAAACTACTGGTGCTCTTGGTTTAAGTGCAGCTCTTCCCATCAATGCTCATGATGCCCTAGTCCCTGGCTTTCCAAATTACAATCCAAAAATAAAGCGCGTTATACACCTCTGTATGGCAGGTGGCATCTCACAATTAGAGAGCTTTGATAATAAACCTCTACTCAGAGAAATGGACGGCAAAGTCATGCCTGAATCCATGACCAAAGGTAAACAACTTGCTCAGTTACAAGGTGCAAAACTCAAATGCTTCGGTGGTCGCTTTGACTTTCAAAAACATGGTAAATCAGGACTCGAGATCAGTGATAAGTTCCCTCACCTTGCCAAGCATGCCGATAAACTGTGCGTCATAAACTCCATGCATACCGATCAGATTAATCACGACCCTGCTCATACGGTATTTAACACTGGAACAATTTTGCCTGGTCGCCCAAGTATGGGTTCTTGGGTCAATTATGCTGTAGGGAGTCAAACAAATGACTTACCTGGTTACGTTGTTCTTGTTTCACAAGGTGGCGGCCAAGGTCAGCCCATTTCTTCTCGTCAATGGAGTAACGGTTTCCTCCCGGGTAAAACTCAGGGAGTACAATTTAACTCAAAGGGGGATGCTGTACATTACGTTAACTCTCCCAAGGGAGTTACACTTGAGCATCAATCTCGCCTTATTGAGAATATCGCAAAACTTAATAAACACCTCCGTACAAAGAAAAATGATCCAGCAATTGAAACTCGTATAGCTCAATATGAGCTCGCACTTAAAATGCAAACTTCCGTCCCGGAATTAACTGACTCATCTAAAGAAAGTAAAGCCACCTTAGAAATGTACGGCTGTAAGCCTGGTGACGGCTCCTACGCTTCAAATTGTCTCATGGCTAGAAAACTTGCTGAAAATGGAGTGCGTTTTATTCAGCTCTACCACCGTGGTTGGGATCACCATGGAAATATAGAAGGTGCTTTCCCCAATGCAGCTAAACTCACTGATCAGGCAACTTCAGCGTTGATTACGGATCTTGATCAACGAGGCATGCTAGAGGACACTCTCATTATCTTTGGTGGTGAATTTGGCCGAACTCCCATGGCTCAGGGCACTGGCCGAGATCACCATATGTCAGCCTTTACCCACGTCGTACTCGGCGGCGGTATCAAGGGTGGGATGAACTACGGTAAAACTGATGAATTTGGATATGAAATTGCAGAGAACCCCGTTCATGTCCGCGATATGCACGCCACGATTCTCCATTTACTGGGAATTGATCACCATCGCCTATCGGTTAAATTCCAAGGTCTTGATAGTAAGCTCACTGGCGTACACAAAGCCAAAGTCATCAAAGAAATCCTTGCCTAAAAACATCTCTTAGCCTAAAACATAGACATAAAAAAAGAGTCCAATTGATGGACTCTTTTTTATTTTATTTTTCTATGTAATTAGAATTTATATTCAAATCCAGCATAGAATAAACGAGGTGAACCACCGCGAATGTCTGTTGGGTGGTGAGCAGCTTCGTACTCTTCGTCAAATACATTGTAGACATTGAAAAGTACGCGAGCATTTTTATCAATGCTATAATAAGCTGACCAGTCGACCACTACGTGAGCATCCGTTTTTGTATTATTTTCAGCTGAAACATACATCTCGTCAACAAAAGTAAGATTGACGTCTGTACCCCATCTTGAGAAATGAAGACCTGTACCGATGTTATATTGGAACTCAGGAATGTAAGGTGTGTCTGAACCATCTTTTACACCATCGTAGAATGAACCTGTATCACTTAGGTTATCGTTAACATCTGTCACTTCTGACTCAGTCCATGTGAAGGCAAATGTCCATGGGTTAGAGAAACCCCAGTTATTAATACGGCCTGCATCAGCATAAGCAGAAAGTTCTAAACCGTAAGTTTCGCCATCACCAATTGTACGACTTTCAGTGGCACCAGAAGCTTGTGAATCTGGATCGTAAATATCCTCAAGTTCACTAAAGAAAACAACAGCTTCCGCACCATATTTTCTATCAATTTGGTTATAACGTAGACCTAATTCATAGTTGATGGATGATTCATATTTAGCACCAACAACTGCATCGGGAGGTCCAACTACAGAGAAACCTTTGTGAACGCCACCAAAGAGTTGATACTCTTCATTGAAGTCATAAGCAAAACCGAGACTTGGTGCCCAGATGTCTACATCTGACTTACCATCATCTTCTTTACCTACTGTATCGTTGTTATAGTCATAACGAATATGCTCGAAACGCACACCTGGTGTTAAGGTTAACTTATCAGTTAACTTCATGGAATCGTAAAGGAAGAATGCCACTGAATCAGTGTGGTAATCTTTATTTCCGTCTGAACCTTTAGGATTTGTTGTTTTACCAGTTACACCATAATTACCATCTGTATCGATGTACTCAGACCAAGAGTAATCATCATACTTATCCGTATGTAAACGTGTACCAATTTTTAGATCGTGTTCAATACCAGCTGTATCAAAGTTCCAATCCACTTCAGACTGTAAACCAACCTGATAGTAATCACGGTTATTATTTTTCAAACGAATAGTTCCTGGGGCAGTACCACGAAGAACATCTGTACCAGGATCACCTTTAATTTTATGCCAGTTACGCTTAAAGCGATTGTAGTAAAGTGTATTCGTTAAGCTGATATCATTATTAAGTTCGATGTAATGCTTTAAATAAGTACGAACGGCTTCCGTATCCATGTGATCCCACTGAGTACCCCAGTAACGATCATTAGGATTACTATTAAAATCCTCTCTCTTTAGACCATTGTAAGAAAGGTTTCCTTCCATGTCAGTATAAGCAACTTTTAACTCTAAGTATTGATATTGAGAAGTTTTTGGCTCAAAGCGCAATTTGAGCATTGGCTCAATTTGGTGATTAATACCTGTATTACGATCGCTGTGTTGTATATCTTGAAAACCATCATTTTCACGGTAGTAACCTTCGAATAAAAGACTTAATTTACCTGCTTCTAAATCGTAAACATCGCCCCAGTACATATGAGTTTTCACGTCATTATCAGAACCAAAAAGCTGCTTCCAGTAAAAAGTTTCACCGTCAGTAGGAACTGGAGTCGATACATAGTTAACGACACCACCAGTTGTATGAGGTCCGTATTGTACTGAACCTGCACCTTTAATAACTTCGATACTATCCATGCGACCTGCGTTTGGTGCGTAGTAGGCATCTGGAGCTGAATAAGGAGCTGGAGCAGCCGTAATACCATCTTCCATCAAAGTGATTTTTGCAGAACGGTGAGAGTTTACACCACGCATAGAGATATTTGGAAAGAGACCATAACCATCTTCTTCACGAAGATTTACACCTGGTACTTGATAAAGAATGCGATTGATATCTGAGTAGGAGTGCTTTTGAAGATCTTCATTATCAATTCTTTTACTACTACCTGTGATTAAATGACCACCTTCGGGAATGATTTGTCCCGTGACGATAACTCTTTCACTTTCTACTGCTTCTGAAGTTGTTGCCTCTGCTGCTTTTGGAGCTGAAGCCTCTTTATCTTTATTTGTTTCGGGAGAAGCTTGGGCTGCTTTAGCTTCTTCTGCCATGACACTAGCACTTAGTGCGCAAGAAATTGCGAAGTACTTAATGAATTTTTGGAGCATTGCGTTTGTCCTATTGTTATTGAGATTTAATCACAAGTTTAGCTTACTGTAATTGATATTCAATCTTAATTAGATCTTTTTTTAGTCTTTTTTGACTTTAAATCAAACATTTGAAAATTACTCAAATAAAAAACACTTATGTAAATCCTATTGATAGACAGAAAATATAATTCTCTATTGGGTACTTAAAGTTTGAGGGATTTCATGAGATTTACAATGAAATGGGACACTATTCGCAACTCTGCGGTGTAAAGTTTTATAATTCTGTAATTAATATTTAGGTACGACATGCTAAGACAAATCATTTTTCTACTGACATTTAGTTTTTACATAAGCGCTGATGAACGCCCCAATATCATTGTTATTCTTTCTGATGACATGGGCTACACCGACTTGGGCTGTTATGGCGGCGAGATCAATACACCTAATCTCAATGATTTAGCTAAGGAAGGTTTGCGATTTACGCAATTTTACAACACTGGACGTTGTTGCCCTACTCGTGCCTCTTTGTTAACGGGTCTTTATCCACACCAAGCAGGAATTGGCCATATGATGAGTGACAGAGGTGAGAATGGCTACCGTGGTGATTTAAACAAAACTAGCGTCACTATTGCAGAAGTTTTAAAACCTGCAGGCTACACTAACTATATGGTTGGCAAATGGCACGTAACCAAAAACCTTCTCAATGATAAAGAAGAATCTCAATATAACTGGCCACTCAATCGAGGCTTTGACCGTTTTTATGGAACCATCCACGGAGCTGGTAGCTTTTTTGATCCCAACTCTTTAACACGAGATAATCGCTATATTACACCCGAAAATGATACCGAATACCAAACAAATGAATATTACTACACAGACGCCATTTCTGATAACGCTATAAAATATATCAATGAGCACGATTCAAAAAAACCATTTTTCATGTACGTCGCTTATACTGCAGCTCATTGGCCCTTGCACGCTTTGCCCGAGGACATCGCCAAATACGAAGGCAAATATGATCAAGGTTATGAAAGCATTCGTCAAGCTCGTTATAAAAAGGCTAAAGATTTGGGGGTTATTCCAAATGCTGAATACACTCCAACAATCGGAAATTGGGATGCTGTCGAAGATAAAGAATGGGAATCTGCTCAGATGGAAGTTTACGCCGCCATGGTTGATCGTATGGATCACGGGATTGGCAATATTGTTGATACTTTAAAACTCAATGGACAACTAGAAAATACACTCATTCTTTTCATGCAAGATAATGGTGGCTGTCAAGAAGCCTACGGACGTGACCCCAAGGGACCCCGTGTTGAGCGCAAAGCGAATATTGGTGCAATGGGAAAGGATGAGTTGCAATACGATATGACCCCACAAAAGAGTCGCGAGGGGTTCCCAATGCGCCGTGGCCACGTGATGCCTGGCCCAGCTGACACCGCTATTGGCTATGGTCTTAACTGGGCCAATGTCTCCAACACTCCCTTCCGCATGTACAAACACTATGTTCACGAAGGAGGTATTTCTACTCCACTCATAGCTCACTGGCCCAAGAGAATTACAAGCAAAAACCAATTACGTCACCAACCCAGTCACCTCATAGATATTATGGCCACCTGTGTTGAAATAGCCAAAGCTGACTACCCGAAAGAATTCAACGATGAAGATATTAGTCCTATGGAAGGCATCAGTCTAATACCGATCTTTGATGGACAAGGTCAAACACGTCCCTACCTGCTATGGGAGCATGAAGGAAACCGTGCTTTAAGAATAGGAGATTGGAAAATCGTCGCAAAGGGTCGCCATGGTCAGGATGACGTACCTTGGGAACTCTATAATTTGGCCGAAGATCGTAGTGAGGTAAATAATTTAGCCAAACAAAATCCTGAAAAACTCGCATCCATGATTAAGTTCTGGACTGAACAAGCCGAAAGAACACTCATTACTCCTTGGCCAAAGAACAATAAAAAAACTAAAAAGAAGAAAAAAACTAAGAAACCTTAATTGAAGTATAAACTCATGTGTTTGAAGAGCTTTTGAGTTAAAAAGGCCTCATTTCTTTAAAAAAATCCAAACTGAACAATTTTTATGTAAGAAAGCTTCCTGACTTTGCGTATATTAAATTATACTAATAAAGATCAATGGTGCATCATGATAAATCGCAGAAGTTTTTTTAGAACTGGGGCCGCTCTGGGTGGTGCACTTTCCATGCCAAGTTTAATGGCCAAGGAAAGTAGTGTAAAAGCCAAATCCGTTATTCACATTTACCTTCCTGGGGGTCTTTCCGCCCAAGAAAGTTTTGACCCCAAGCCCTACAACCCCTCTGAATATCGTGGTCCCTTTAGTTCTATCACTACAAAAATCACTGGTGAACGCTTTAGTGAAAACCTACGCCACACGGCTCAAATAGCCGATAAGATTTGCGTCATCCGCAGCATGACTCACGGCGAAGCCGCTCATGAACGTGGCACTCATAATATGCTTACGGGTTATCGCCCCAATCCAGCCGTGGTCTATCCAAGTTTAGGTTCAATTACTGCTCAGCAGTTAGGTACAAGAAATGCTATCCCCCCCTACATTTGTATTCCGAAAGCCTTCAACGAATATTCTGGAAGAGGTTTTTTAAGTAGTGCTTATTCTCCTTTCTCCACGGGTGGAGACCCCTCCAGCAGTAAATTTAAAGTTGAAAACTTGCAGCGCCACGGCAAGCTAGATAAAGAACGATTTGAGCGCAGGAGAGATATTCTAGCGAATATCAATCACATGTCTGAAATTAACCATGAGGCGGAAATAGTTGCTGCCATGAATTCATTTAATGATGAATCATATAAACTCATGAACTCTGCTTCGGCAGTGGCTGCTTTTGATTTAAGTAAAGAAAGCAATAAAACCAAAGATTGGTATGGTCGCAATCAAACTGGTCAGCGCCTACTACTTGCTCGACGCTTAGTCGAGGCCGGCTCTCGTTATGTAGCCCTCACTGCAGGTGGCTGGGATCACCACGACAAAATACGCGACGGGATTCGCAAGCACCTTCCCCCACTCGACCAAGCTTATGCAGCACTGATCAAAGACCTCGATCAACGTGGCTTGCTTGATTCTACTTTAGTGATTTTAAATTCTGAATTTGGTCGCACTCCGAAGATCAACAAAACTGCGGGACGTGATCATTACCCAAAAGTTTTCAGTATGGTCATGGCTGGTGGCGGCATTAAGCGTGGGTATATACATGGTAAATCCGATAGCACGTCGAGTACTGTAGAGGACAACCCCGTAGAAGTTGCGGACTACGCAAGAACGGTTTACACCTTAATGGGTATCGATCCAGATAAAGCTATTATGTCGCCAGGAGAAAGGCCCGTGCGTCTCGTTTATGGAGGTCAAGTCATCAATGACATCTTGGCTTAAGTTCTTATTCCTACTTCTTTCCTTTCAAATCAATAGTTTTGCCTTAGTTGAAGTCTCGAAACTATTCCCTGCCGGAGCTCAAAAAGGTACTGATGCTCATTTTTTATTAGAAGGTAAAAACTTGGCTCATGCCAAAGATATTTTATTCTACAAAACGGGCATCCATTTTGAAAAAATGGAATTAGAAAAGAATAAGTTAAAGCTTCACTTAAAAATCTCTAAAAAAGCCTCCACCGGTTTACACCCCTTTCGCATCCTTGGTGAGGATGGCTTGAGTAACATGCGTTACATTCATATTGCTCCTTTTCCTGAACACAAAAAAGCGTCCAACATATTCAGTTTTGATAAGGCTCAAGAAGTCAGCATTCCCTGCACTGTAAATGGCCAACTCAATGGTCGACAAATAGATCATTACCGTTTCGAACTTAAAAAGGGGCAGTCATTAAATGCTTCACTGACTTGTATGGACTTGGCTTTAACTTTCACTGATTGCCAAATTAAAATCTTTGATAAAGATAAAAAGCAAATTGCCTATAATGATGATTGCTTACTTCTTAAGCAAGATCCAATGATTAGCTTCACGGCGCCCTACACTGGCGTATATTATGTTCAAGTACATGATTTTCGTTTTGGTGGTGGCAATTATAGACTTCATCTATCTCCCAAATTTAATGGCGTACAAGTTTTCCCCGCAGGTGGTCCACTCAATCAAAAACAAAAAGTTCTTTGCCTATATCAAAATGGTACGAGTGCACAAAAAGAAATTGATCCACAAAATCAAACTGGAATCAATTCCGTTTACATTGATAAAGACTCCATTCACCACATCTCTTTTCATGTATCTAAACACAAAAACTTTTTCGATCAAGAAAAAGGTTACGAAAGAGATAAAGCCACTAGCTGCGATGCTTTTCCCCTCGCCCTGAATGGTCGCTTGGATCAAAAACAAGATGTTGATTGGTTTAGTTTCAAAGCTCCCAAGGATGGACAAATTGAAATTCAAGTTCTCGCCCGTCAGTTGCGCTCTCCCATCGATGCACTCTTGGAGTTCTATAGCAGTCAAGGAAAGCTCATCAAAAAGCAAGATGATAGTGGCTCACTTGATCCAAAAATCATTACTAAAGTTAAAAAAGACGAAACTTACTTTATAAAAATCCGCGACTTTAACAAGAACTTCTCTCCGCTTGCCGTTTATCGTATTTTAGTGGACTACCAAGAAGCTCAACTGAAATTAAGTCTGAGTCCTTCACAACAAAGAACTCATCAGGGGCAACTCCTCAATATAAGTCCAAATAACAATCAATTACTAATCTTCGATTTAAATAGAGAAAATGCGGATTCCGCAATTAGCTATCAATTTTCAAATCTTCCTTCAGCACTAACTTATAAAGTTTTAAGCCATCCTGAAAAAAGCACTAAAATACCGGTCTTATATTCACTTAAAAAGGATAGCCCTTTGCAAGCCCAACATATTTCTGCTCAGCTAAGTAACAAAGAACTTAGCAAGGGCGAATACAAAGAGAGTTTAATTATGCTCATGGGCCCCAATAACAAAGAATACCGACACTATTCAGGAAATACTTTAGCTTATGCAAGTACCGTTCCTTCACCATTTAGTCTAGAGGTGCTCCCCAATACTAGTCCCATGCCTCGATTTGGCACTCACACAAGTAAAATCCGCATTCATCGCCAGGAGGGTTTTAAAGGAGAAATCACGATCAAAGCAAAGTCCGTCTTAGCGGGCCTTTCCATGAGGGATCAAATAAAAATCCCCGCGGATAAAAACGAAGTCGATTATAGCATACAAGCATCATCCAGTACCCCACTTGGGAATTGGCCTTTTGTTTTCAATGCTACAGGCTATGACAAAGGCAAAGTTTTTACGCTGAGTTCTGATGCTCAAGAACGAAAAGTTGTCGAACATTATTTTGATCTAAAAATGCTTCAGTATTCTCTTCATCGCGGCAAAGAACGTGAAATCACCATTGATATAAATGTACATAAAACTCCCGACTTCCCCATAAAGGCCAGTCTCAAAGGTCTTCCCAATGGTGTCACTGCTGAAGATATTGTGATTAACAAAATTGATGAAAAACTAAGCTTTAAAATTTCTGCAAATGAGAATGCCAGTTATGGATATCACCGCAATTCCTATGTCTATTTTGAGTTCACTCATGAAGGGCATAAACTCAACCAAAGTTTGCGTACTAATGGAACTATCTATGTTCCCAAACCGAAAAAGAAGAAATAAAGATGAGAGTTCTTTTATCCCTATTTATTTTAATGTCATTGGAGCTCCTTGCCGAAAGTATTGAGCAACTCACAGTCTTGCCCGAAAAGATTTTCCTTGATCACAAAGATGATTTTCAAGCTTTTATTGCTCAAGGTACCCGTGGCGACCTGAGCACTATTGATCTAACTGACAAAGTCAAAATTGACATACTCGACAAAAGTATATGTAAGTATGAAGCTGGGCAATTCATTCCGTTAAAAACGGGAATAAGCCCCGTGAAAATAACTTATCAAAACAAAGAAAAAAACATTCACATAGAAGTCAAAAACACACAAGCAAAAGAAAGCACGAGCTTTGCCTTAGATGTCGTCCCCATATTAACTGGCGCAGGATGTAATAGCGGAGGCTGTCACGGCGCCTCTCGAGGTCAAGAAAAGTTTCACCTCTCACTTTTTGGCTACGATCCTGTAGGAGATTTTAAACGTATCAAATATGATCTTTCGGGTCGCCGCATTAATCTAGCAGTTCCCGCAGATAGTTTATTTCTACAAAAAGCCGTCAAAACAGTTCCGCACACCGGTGGGCAACTTTTAAATAAAGACTCGAAACATTATCAAACGATTCTGGCTTGGCTAAAAGAAGGGGCACTTGCCGATAAGAAAGATATCAAAAAAGCCATAAAACTCGAGGTCTTCCCGAAACAATCTGTCATGCTTGGAGATGCTCAACAAAAAATATCCGTTCGCGTGAGTTATTCAGATGGGACGGATCGCGATGTCACGGAACTGTGTGCTTTTTTTACAAGTGATTCGAGCTCAGCCGAAGTAATGGATAAATCCTACATCAAAACAAAAATCCCTGGGGAGGCCCACCTCATGGTGCGCTACGGAACTCTTAATGCCCTTAGCACCTGCATCGTGATTCCTGATAAAGTTGAAAAATTGATTCCCATAGTCGAAAAGAACTACATTGATAAAGCTAGTAATCAAAAGTGGCAACGTCTAAGGATGCAGCCTAACAAGCTTTGTAGTGACCAAGTCTTTGTCCGTCGTCTTTACTTGGATTTATGTGGACGTTTACCAAGTGAAGAAGAATATCAGGAGTTCATAGACGACAGCAATACTAACAAACGCGACAACTTAGTCGACCGCTTAGTTTTGAGTGAAGATTTCATGGACCTATGGTCAATGAAACTCAGTGAATTACTGCAAATACGCACAGATAATAATTACGACCTTAAGAATGTCATCTTATATTCTTCATGGATTCGAGAACAATTACGACAAGGAAAAAAGTATAACGAAATTGTCCATCAATTGATTACGGCATCAGGCAATAGCTTTGCGAACCCCGCAGCCAATTTCTATCAAATTCAAAATGACAATAAAATTATTAGCGAAAACGTCGCTCAAGTTTTCATGGGTATTCGCTTGCAGTGCACCCAATGCCATAACCACCCTTTTGATCGCTGGACGATGGACGACTATTATTCATACTCCTCGTTTTTCGCTCATATAGGCAGAAAAAATGCCGAAGACCCGCGTGCTCAGATTATTTATAATAAAAACTCTGGCGACATCAAACATCCCGTTTATAAAAAAGCCTTGGAACCCAAATTCCTTGGAGGAGATGCCCCCGAAGATACAAAGACGGATCGCCGCATAACTTTAGCTAATTGGCTAACGGCAAAAGAAAATCCTTACTTCGCATCCACCCTTTCGAATCGTATGTGGGAACATTTCTTCGGGCGTGGAATTATCCATCCCGTGGATGACCGTCGTCTCAGTAATCCCGCCGCTAATCCAGAATTGCTTGATGCACTCAGTCAGAAATTTATTGAATATGACTTTGATTTAATCCCTTTGGCAAAGGATATCTGTAAATCAAATACTTACAGTCTTTCGAGCGCCCAAACTCAATCAAAAGGTAATTTAGAGAAATATTTTGCTAGCGCTCCCATTCGTCGTATTCGAGCCGAAGTTTTGCTCAACGCCATCACTCAAATTACCGAAACAAAAAATTATTTTAGTAATAGCTACATCGACACAAAAGCAACACAATTAATGGTCAATAATTCTGGAAGTACTTTTCTCAATACTTTCGGTCGCGTTAATCGCAAAAGTCCCACAATTGCCTGCGAAACGATGACGGAGCCCAACTTAGCGCAATCCTTAGAGTTGTTGAATGGAAATACGATTAATAGTAAAATTAATGGCAGTCCCTTTATCCAACGAGCACTTAATGAAAAATGGACTCCAGAAAAGTTTATTAATACCTTGTATATCCGAGCTCTATCCCGTCCCGCTAGTCCTCAAGAAATGGAAAAACTTAAGGAATTATACACAAGTCCAGAAAAACTTCGCGATGTTCACCAAGATATTTTTTGGGCCATCTTAAATTCCAAGGAGTTTATTTTTGTACGCTAATTTTTTCAGTTCTCTCCTCACGATCCTCTTCATCAGTTCGCTCAATGCACAGAAAATCACATATGATGAACATATACGTCAAATATTTAAGGCCGACTGTAGTGAGTGCCATAATAGCAACAAAGCTAAAGGTGGTCTTGATCTAAGTTCTTACTTGCAAACGATGGCTGGTTCATCTGCAGGTGAAGTGGTAAGTGCAGGTGATCCTGAAAACTCAGTCCTTTTTGAGTGTATCACCACAGACGACAGTGATATTCGCATGCCTCCCAAGGGAGCTCGCATGAATAAAAATGACATCGAAATGATAAAAAATTGGATTCTAGCTGGAGCGCTAGAAAATCGTCATAGCAAAAAAAAGCTCTTTGTGAAAAATGATGCTTTCAAAGCTACTGAAACAAAGAAAGGCGAAGTCATTCTTCCGGATCATTTAAGTCTTCTTTCATGGCAAGAATACAGCTATCCTGGACCCGCAAAAACAATGGCTCTTAGTCCCTTCTCTCCTCTTGTTGCTTTTGGCTTGTATAAGCAGGTAGCGCTCTATAATAGTCAAACGCAAAATTTACTGGGCTATTTAGATTTTCCTGAGGGCAGTATAAATGGCCTCTCTTTCAGCTCAAATGGGCAATATATCATTGCCGTAGGTGGTCATATTGGTAATGAAGGTTTTTGTGTTATTTGGGATATAAAAAGTGGTCGACGTATTTTCTCGCTTAAACATGAGAGCATGGATATTCATGTGGCGCATGTGAGTCCTGACATGAAGCTACTTGCCATCGGCTCTAATGATAAAAAAATTAAAGTTTATAGCTTAGAAAACAAAGAACTTCTCCTAGAGGAAAAAGCTCATTCTGAGTGGGTTTCCGCTCTGCGCTTTAGTCCAGATGGCAAGTATATCGTCAGCGGAGATCGCAATGGGCAACTTATAATTTGGGATGCCAAAGAATTATCTAAGTTACACACACTCTACAAACATAAAGGTCGCATTAGTGCTTTAGCTTGGCGCCCTGACTCGAAAGTTTTTGCTTCTGCGAGTGATGATGCCAGCATTATGTTTTTTGATCCATTAAAGGCTAGCAATTTAAAAACGCTAAAGATTCATAAAGGCGCCGTCAATAGCCTGAGCTATAACGAAAAGGGACAATTATGCTCCACGGGAAACGATCACCAAATTCGCGTTTATGATTCCGCCTACAAGCAAGTTGCTCATTTAGATTGCAACAAGCGTGCACCTTTGCTAAACGCGGTCTATGTAAACGATAAAATCATTGCCAGTAATTATGCTGGTCGTATGGTCATAAAGGAAAAAGCTAATAAGGAAGCAGCCTTTCTTACTCTCTTTCCCAAAAACCTTCTGCAATTAAATAAGTCACAAACTATAAATTTAGAAAAAGAACGACTTAATAAAAAACGTCACCTCGAAATGTTTAAAGAATTTGAGTTCAAGGAAAAAATCCAAAGTTTAAAACTTGAGCAACTCTACCTTTTGGATGAAATAAAATCCGCACTAGATGATAAAACTGACCTCATTGCACTCAATCAACTTTACACAAAAAATTCTGAATACTTCCACCTTGCCTATGAGCTCAAATTACTCACCAAGAAATCGCAAGAGTCTCAGCTTAATTTACTGAAACAAATGAATAAAATGCCACAACAAATCACTAGTGCTGATCAATAAACCATATTATTGCATGCAATAATATTGACTTTCTTCAAGTTCTCCCTACTTTGCATAAAAGTTTAATAAACAGATTTGAACTTATAGAGTATTAATATCTAATAGATCTAACTTAATTCAGCTTAATAAGTAGTGATGAGATGATAAAGCGTTTATTTCCCTTCAGCAATTGGTTCCCCATTAAATCAATCGATCTAAAAGATGATCTCGTTGCCGGTATCACTGTCGCATTGCTTCTTGTTCCACAATCCATGGCCTACGCTGAACTTGCCGGTCTGCCCGTACGTTACGGCTTATACGCTGCTATTATTCCCGTAGCTCTCATGGCTCTCTTTGGTAGTATGGCACAGATTTCTGGTGGTCCAACTGCGATGACAGGTATTATTACTGCTTCTGTACTATTTCCCCTCGTTCAAGATATTCCTCCAGAGTTCAGAGATGCCCGTTACATTGAACTCGCCATTATTCTTTCCATGACAGTGGGGGTATGTCGCTTACTCATGGGGATTTTTAAGCTTTCGAGCTTGGTTAATTTACTCTCTCACCCAGTGGTGGCCGGCTTCACAAATGCTGCTGCCATCGTCATTGCCCTGTCGCAATTACCCAAATTGTTGGGTATTACTGATGTAGCTATCCAGCAAGAGTTTATGGGACTGATTAAGAGCTTGGCGAATTTCATTGATAAACTTGATCAAATTCATACTATCAGTGCCATTACGGGCGTACTCTCATTACTTGGCCTTGTTTATCTAAAAAAACTCTACCGAAAAGTCCCCTGGCCTCTAGTTATTGTGGCTGCTTCATGTTTCATTTTTTGGAAATTTGATGTTAGCAACGAAGCCCTCATCGTCGGTGAAATCCCCAGTTCTTTTCCCAGTTTGCGCTTCCCGCAAAATAGTCAGGGTCAGTGGCTCGATACTATTATTACCCTCATCCCTGCATCAATTATGATTACCTTAATTGGCTTCGTGGAAACCATTTCCATTTCCAAAGCCATTAGTTTTAAGACTCGTCAACCAATGAATTTAGACCAAGAACTGATTGGACAAGGTATTGGTTCCATTGCGGGTTCTTTTGCTCAGGCTTATCCTGTTGGTTCTTCTTTCACTCGCTCAGCACTCAACTTAGCAAGTGGTGCTCGAACGGGAATGAGTAATATTTTTGCGGTTATCACCGTAGTTTTAGTCCTACTCTTTTTAACTCCAGCACTCTACTTTCTGCCAAAAGCCACCCTTTCAGCTCTGATTATCAGTTCGACTTTTGGGCTTATTGACTTCGAGCCCATTCGCGTTTCATGGCGAGTCATGCGTCGTGAAGGCTTAGTTGCCATTTTTACTTTTGTTGCCACACTCTGCTTTGCCCCCTCCATTATGGATGGTTTCTTATGGGGCGCAGGCATTTCCATTGCCGCTTACCTATATAGAACCATGAAACCTCGTATTGAGCTCTATGACTGGAGTGACAATTGCCCTCTTCATTTACGTACTCGTTCAAGACATATTGCCGCGCTACGCTTTCGATGTGCCATATTTTTTGCCAGTGTCGAAGCCTTTGAAGAATCCATCATTAACTCCTTGACGCAGGGTAAAAATGTTCGTTTTATGCTAGTCGAAGCTCAATCAATAAATCGCATTGATGCTTCCGGTGAATGGGGTTTGAGAAACTTAGTTAACCAGCTCAAGACACATAAAGTTGAATTGATTTTTGCTGGCTTACCTGCAGAAGCCAGAGAGATGATGGAAAAAACTCAGCTCGATGAACTCATCGGTCTCGATAATTTTTACCCCAATACTGAAGACGCCATAAACGCACTACATGAACGTATCAATGGCAGTAACCTAGAATACATGATTTAATCTAGACGAAGTTTATTTCTACCAAAAGATATAGACTACTCACAGTCACCTCTCCTACCATCCTACTAAACTCTAATATATAGAATTTTAGCGTGAGATAAAAATTAAATTAAAAAACATTTGCATAATCTGTCATACAGATCTATAATACATGTATTACAGATTATAATTTGACCAAGAGATCACATGTTTAAAGCCGTCAGTGGAAAAGAAAAGCTTAGCGTACAAGTTGCTAAAGAACTTGAAAAAAGCATTTTAGATAAGCGCTTTCTTCCCGACCAACCGATACCATCTGAAGCGCGTTTGTGTGAATCTTTCAAAGTTAGTCGTACTGTAGTTCGCGAAGCTATACAACAACTTAAGTCACAGGGAATCATTCATTCGATTCCTGGTAGTGGCAACTACATTTCTAGAAATGACACATCCAATCTACAGCGCTCCCTTTCTTTATTGGCGAGCTTAAATTTGGATACTCCACTCTATTCCGAAATCATCCAACTCCGAGAATTACTAGAGGTGGATTGCATCAAAACGGTTTGTCAGACAAGCAACGAAGACTTAGTCCAAACATTAGAGTCTCACGTTGAGAACATGAGAACTAAATTTGATTCATTAGAAGAATTTGGCCGTATTGATCATGCTTTTCACTTAAGTATCATTAAGGCATCCGGCAATAACTTGTTCTATACAATTTTAGAATCTCTTTATCATGCTTTTGTTGAAATCAGCATGAAAGTTTACGACTCTCAGGAAATGCTAGAAACTCTTTGCAATGAACATGCTGCCATCACTGAGGCCATAAAGAATCAAGACGCTGACTTGGCATCAAGGCTTCTACTCAAACACATTCATCTATCAAAAGTAAATATATAACAAAGGAAATTATCCATGGGTAAATTAGACAATAAACTCGCTGTCGTCACAGGCGGTGGTTCTGGAATTGGTCGTGCGATCACTGAAAAATTTGCAGCTGAGGGTGCACTCGTTGCCCTCCTCGACTTTAATGAAGAGCAAGCTAATGAAACAGTCGATGCCATCAAAGCACAGGGCGGTAAAGTCCAATTTTACAAATGTGATGTTTCTGACTCTGCGGGTATTGCTTCTATTTTTGACTCAATCAAGAGCGAACATGGCTTAGTTGACATCTTAGTTAATAACGCTGGTATCGCTGCTGTCGGTAACTTAGAAACTTGTACTGAAGAAGAACTCGACCGTATCTATAATGTCAATGTAAAAGGTGTTTTCAACTGCCTAAAATCTGGCATTCCTCAAATGCTTGAAAATGGTGGTGGTTCAATTATCAACCTCGCATCCATTGCTTCTAGCATCGGTATTCCAGACCGTTTTGCTTACAGCATGAGTAAAGGCGCTGCTTATACAATGACTCTTTCAGTAGCTACAGACTATGTTGACCAGGGTATTCGTTGTAACTCAATTTCTCCTGCTCGTGTTCACACTCCATTTGTCGATGGTTTTATCGCCAAAAACTACCCAGGTCAAGAAGAAGAAGTCTTCAAAAAGCTTTCAGCTACACAGCCAATCGGACGCATGGGTCAGCCAGAAGAGATTGCAAACATGGCACTCTTTTTAGCTTCAGACGACGCAGCCTTTATCACCGCTACAGATTTCCCTGTTGATGGTGGCTTTATCAAAATCAAAAAATAATATTAATACATATACAAGGAACTAAATTATGAAACTAATTCGCTTTGGCGCTTTTGGCGCAGAAAAACCAGGTCTTCAACTCGAAGACGGAACTCGCATCGATGTAAGCTCTATCGTAGAAGATTACACTCCAGATTTTTTTGAAAATGGTGGCATTGCTAAACTTGAAGCTGCTGATCTTTCAAATTGCCCAAGTGTAGCTGCTGACGTGCGTTTAGGTGCAACTGTTAAACGTCCTGGTAAAATCATTTGTGTTGGTCTCAACTTCAAAGATCACGCTGAAGAAGGCGGCATGGAAGTTCCAGCTGAGCCAGTAATTTTCTTCAAAGCTTCTAGTGCACTCGTTGGCCCTAACGATGACTTAATCATCCCACGTGGCAGTGAGAAAACTGACTGGGAAGTTGAACTCGCTATCGTTATCGGTAAAAGAGCTTCCTACGTTACTAAAGAAGATTCACTCAACTATGTAGCTGGTTACTGCCTACACAACGATTACTCTGAACGTGCTTACCAACTCGAGCGTTGTGGTCAGTGGGTTAAAGGTAAGAGCTGCGACACTTTCGCACCTCTCGGTCCATTCATCGCAACAACTGACGAAATCGCTAATCCTAACAGCCTCAAAATGTGGTTAAAAGTTAATGGCGAAACTAAGCAAGACGGTACAACTGAAAACTTCATCTTTAACGTTCAGCACGTTGTTTCTTACCTTTCTGAGTTCATGACTCTTGAACCTGGCGATGTAATCTCTACTGGAACGCCTGCAGGTGTTGGTCTTGGTTTCAATCCTCCTCAATATATCAAGCCTGGCGATGTAATGGAGCTCGGTATTGAAGGTCTAGGATCTTCTACTCAAACGGCTAAAGCTTATCAAGCTTAATATAATTCTAGGCCTCTTTACTGAGGCCTAGTAAATTCAATTTATTATACAGGAGTCATTCATGGACCTCAATTTAAAAGACAAAGTTGTTATCGTAACTGGTGGTGCTCGTGGCATCGGTGGTGGTATTTCTGAATCATTTGCTGCTGAAGGCGCAAAATTAGTTATCCCTAGTCGTCCTTCTGCTGGTACAGAAGCAGCTATTGCCAAACTACAGGAAACTACTGAAGTTCTTTACATCCCAGGCGACCTTACGACTCCTGGTTTTTGCGAAAGTATCATTAAACAAACGGTTGAAAAATTTGGGACTGTTGATGTCCTAGTTAATAACGCGGGTATTAATGATGGCTGTAACATCACCGATTCGCTCGAGAAATTTCAACAATCTTTAAGCAACAACCTCATTCACGTTTTTGAGCTTGTTCACTACGCACTTCCACACTTGGAAAAATCGCAGGGTAACATCATCAACATCGGTTCAAAAGTTGCTGAAACGGGTCAAGGTAATGCTACTGGCTACGCTGCTGCAAAAGGTGCACTTAATGCCCTCACTCGTGAATGGGCCCTAGAATTCCGCATGAAGAATATTCGCGTTAATTCTATTATTCCTGCTGAATGCATGACACCTCTTTACGAAAACTGGCTCAGTACTTTAGATGATCCAAAAGCTGAAGAGCAACGTATCTCTAATATGATCCCACTTGGTGAGCGTATGACTACCACGGCAGAACTTGCAGACCTAACTGTTTTCATCGGTTCTACTCGTTCATCTCACACCACGGGACAAATTCTTTACGCTGATGGTGGATACACACACCTCGATCGTAAGTGCACCGTTAAATAAGGAGTAATCATGGACTCAAGATACCCATCAATTGAATGGCTTGCTGAGCGTGCAAAAAAACGCATGCCGGGCTTTGCTTATGACTACCTAACGGGAGGTTGCTTTTCTGAAGTCAACCTAGCGCGTAACACTAATGAAATTCGCGAGGTTCAATTACAACCTCACTACTTACGCGATTTTAAAGGTGCCTCGCAAACGACCACTCTTTTCGGTAAAACTTATGATGCTCCTTTTGGGATTGCTCCTGTAGGTCTCCAAGGTTTAATGTGGCCTAAGTCATGTGAAATTCTTGCGAAAGCCGCAAAAGAGCACAATGTACCTTTCTGCTTAAGTACTGTGGGTACGGCAAGTATCGAAACGATTGCCGAAATCACTGAAGGCGAATTTTGGTTCCAACTCTACCACCCCGCCGAAGACGAACTTAGAGATAAGCTACTCGAACGTGCTTGGGCCGCTGGTTGTAAAACTTTAGTCATCCTTGCGGACACACCAACTTTTGCGTATCGCCCCAAAGAGATCCGTAACGGTCTATCTATCCCACCTCGCATGACGATGCGTAACATTCTACAAATGATGGGAAGTCCACGTTGGGTTTGGGAACAATTACTTGCGGGTAAACCTGAGTTCCAAACCATGAAGCCTTATATTCCAAAGGGTCTCAACATGAAGCACCTCGGTCTATTCATGAACAAGACTTTCTCGGGTCGTTTGACTGAAGCTAAAATCAAACCTCTCCGCGATAAATGGAAAGGTAACTTAGTTATCAAAGGGATTGTTAACGAAGAAGATGCTAATAAGGCTATTGCTCTTGGTGTTGATGGTATGATTGTTTCGAATCACGGTGGTCGTCAACTCGACTCAGGTGAATCGACTATTAAGCCACTTCACAAATTGGCTAAGACACTCAAAGGAAAGACTACTCTACTCATGGATGGTGGTATACGTTCAGGTGTTGATGTGGCTTCCACTATTGCCTCTGGTGCTGACTTCACTTTCCTCGGACGTGCTCCTATGTTTGGCGCATGTGCGATGGGCGCAAAAGGTGGCGATCAAGCCATGCAGATCCTTAAGAAACAACTCCAACAAGTTATGGAACAAGTCGGTTGCGAAAAAATAGAAGACCTACATAAGCACTTGATCGAACAATAAGTCTTATCCCCATATCTAAAAAAGCGAAGTCCTCGGACTTCGCTTTTTTTATGTATTCAAAATCTAGCAAAATAGAAATAATTAAAACTTCATTCGAGCCTTTTGCAAAAGTCATAAAACAAGCTGAATAAAAGTAGAAACATGTTATCTCAATAGTTACCAAAACAAAAAGAGAAAAAACATGAATCTACCCGGCTTATGGGATACCATAGAAAAGTATTTATTTCCAGGCTTAGAAGAACTTTTAGGCGGAGAATTAACTAAGAAAGAGAAAGAGTTTGTTCGCATCTGCACAATAACTGAGCTTGATCAGTTCAGCCATGAATTTGAATGGTGTGGATTTGGGCGACCTCCGAAAGATCATTTTAATATAGTGAAAGCTTACATAGCCAAATCCGTTTATAACTTCGATACAACAAGATCTTTTATAGACTTTCTCAAATCAAGTACAAAGATACGTCGTTTATGTGGTTGGGAATTTGCAAAACAGCTTCCTCATGAAAGTACTTTTTCTAGAGTATTTGCAGAAATCACCGCCTCTCAGCTCTGCCAAAGAATCCATGAATTCTTAGTGGTAAAACATTGTGGAGACACCTTAGTACCGCACATTAGTAGAGATTCTTCAGCAATTGAAGCTAGAGAAAAAGTCATGTCTGAACCAGGGGCTGAGCCTAAAGCCCCTAAGAAACGAGGGCGGCCTAAAAAAGGTGAGATCCGAATTAAAGAAAAAACCGTAGTGGAAAAGCAGGTCGACCGGTCACTTGAAGAAAACTTAAAAGAGCTCCCAACGCACTGTAATAAAGGGACAAAGAAAAACAGTAATGGTTATAAAGTTTCATGGAAAGGCTACAAGCTTCACTTAGATTGTATTGATGGAGATATACCAGTCGCAGGCCTATTGAGTTCAGCGTCTTTACACGACAGCCAAGCGGCAATCCCTTTAGCACAGATTAGCGCACAACGCATAACTAATTTATATGATTTAATGGATGCAGCCTATGATTCACCTTCTATCCATAAATTCAGCCATCTTTTAGGACATAAATCTATTATTGATCACAATCCTAGAAAAACTGGGGAGAAAAAGATTTTTGACCCGCCTGAAAAAGAACGGTACAAACAGCGGTCATCTGTTGAAAGAGTCTTTTCGAACTTAAAAGACAACTATGGTGGTAGGATGATCAGAGTACGAGGACATGCAAAAGTCATGACTCATCTAATGTTTGGCATTATTGCAATAACAGCAAACCAACTCTTCAAGACTATTTAGCAACTAACATAAAACTATACGTCATGATCAACTTGCGTCCATTTTTGGCTTGTTTATACTCACATGTATCCAATTTCGAGATACATGTGAGCGAGATCTTAAGATTTATCCTGGATGAACTTTTTAATCACTCTAATTCAGGACTTTTGCAAAAGGATCATTCGTATTCCTATAATTTTAAAGCTGGATGAATAATTTTGCCCTTGCTCAAATTTAGCGCTCGCTGAAGTGCAGTACTAGATGTTAGGGCTTTCTCTAAGCCCATATCAGCAATCAGTTTAATATAGGGCAATGTTTGTGCCCAGAGTGCTTGACTCGAAGTTAAAGCCACTGCACCAGGCATGTTGCTGACGCAATAATGAAGGATTCCATCAACGACATAAGTGGGGTCTTCATGCGTTGTCGGCCTTGAGCTCTCCACACAACCACCTTGATCAACGGCTACATCGACAATTAAAGCACTCGTTTTCATCATCTTTAACATCTCCCGAGTGATAAGTACCGGTGCTTTACCCCCCGGGATCAAAACGGCTCCAATGAGTAAATCTATTTCGGGTAGTTCTCGAAGAATATTCTCACGACTCGCAAAGAGTGTTTGAACACGCCCCTCATACAATTCATCAATTTTGCTTAAAGGTCCTTCATTAATATCCATAATTGTTACTTGAGCGCCCATGCCCACGGCAATTTTCAAGGCATTCATGCCAACTACACCAGCCCCTAAAATGAGCACTTTGCCAGCCTGTACGCCTGGAACACCGCTCAACAGTACTCCGCGTCCTCCACTGGGTTTTTCTAGATATTTAGCTCCCTCTTGAACAGCTAAACGCCCTGCAATTTGCGACATGGGTTTTAAACATGGTAAGGAGCCATCGTCGACTTGTAAAGTTTCGTAAGCCAAGGCTTCGACACGCTTATCTAATAAACCATGCAGGAGTTCTTCATCTGCAGCTAAATGTAAGTAGGTGAAAATAATTTGATTTTCGTGATAGAGTGCGACTTCATCTTTTTGAGGTTCTTTTACCTTGATAATCATATCGGCCCAGTCATGCAGTTTTTTGCGATCATCGCAAATTACACATCCTGCTTGATCGTAAAAAATGTCGTTATAGCCAGCCCCAGCGCCTGCTTTACTTTCCACCATAAGTTCATGGCCTGCATCAATTAATGCTGCGGCTTCATCTGGACCTAAACCAACGCGATATTCGTGTTTTTTAATTTCTTTAGGAATCGCAATTTTCATTTTATTATCTCCGAATCAACATTTAGAAAATATATTCCTCTACTTATCAAAGGCTAATTTTTTTAATTTTTCTGTCTAGGAACTTATTTAAAAAATGTAAGCTTTGCGATCGCTTCTGTATAAATTGGCTTGTACTCAGTTTAGGATTATGTAGAATAGGCAAGGAGTCTTTTATGCAGTTTATTCACACCTCATTACTGTTTGGTTTATTAGCCATACTTATACCTATTTTGATTCATTTGTTTCAAAAGCAGAAACCAAAAACTGTTGCGATTCCTACCTTTCATTTTATTGAGCAAGCTCTCATCGAGAGTTCTTCTTCTCGCAAAATTAAATCCTCCCTCTTACTATTCTTAAGAATTCTACTCATTGCCCTACCCGTTCTGCTTTTAGCACAACCCTATGTCCCAGGTCTCAACTCTCAATCTGAAAAAAAACATGTCATCATCATCGATAATTCCTATTATTCGGCACAGGGACAACAATTGCAAGAAGCCAAAGCGCAAGCCTTAGAGATCATTAAATCACTCCCCGAAGGAAGCTCATTAAAATTGGCGAGCGTCAATAATTACCAAAGTGATTTTACCTACATTCACGATGACATTATTGAAGAAATCAACTCCCTAAGTCCCAGTAATTCTCTTATTAATTTTCATCAAATCATCAAAAGGTTGGATGATAAAGAGCAAGCCACACGCTTTCACTGCATTAGTGACCTCAATAGCCATGCTTGGAAAAATGAGATCAATACAGCAGCAAATGTAAGTCTCTATAGTATCAAAAAAAGACGCTTCAATAATTACATTCAATCCATTAGATACCCTGACACCTTCATACTCGATCAAAGCACAAGCTTTGAAGTAAACCTTACCGGAGACACCCCTCTAGCAGGCTTAAAAGTTCACCTATATGAAAACAAAGAACTTCTTCAAACTCGCACCATTCCTTTGAGCAATAATAATTCCATGAGTCTGAAATTTAATTACATTCCTCGCAAAGAGAATTTTGATTTACACTTTAAACTCGACATAGACGATGAATTCCAAGATGACAATTCTTTTTATTTTGTGGGTAAGTCTTCCCCTAGAAAGCAACTTCACATCATAGATCAAGCTGCTAAAGACCAGCTAAGTCCAGGCTTAGTTTGTCAATTGGCCCTTCAAGAAAATACTTATTTCGATATTCAGCGAATCGCCCTTCATCAGTTAAAGCCAGATGCCGACATCTACCTTTTTTCAGGTCTAAATCATTTAAAAGCTGAAGACTGGAATGAAGTCGATACTTTATCCCAAATGGGAAAAACCATTATCTTATGGCCCATGGATGATGATGACCCACAAAGCTTGAGTCCGCGAATCCTTCCCATTTTCAATAGTAATTTATATAAAATAAGCGATATCAGTCGCTTATTTAGTCAGCACCCAAAGCTCAAAGATTTTAATAATGAATTTGCTGACATTACTTTACCTCAATCCTTTCTACTGGATAAATCCGCAACACATCAAAACTTCTTAATGAGTTTTGATAAACAAGTACTCGTGAGCGCTAGCCACTACAGAAACTCTCGACTGATTTTTTGCGGAATTAGTATGAGCCCAAGTTTGATCAACTCGAATTTCATTGCTCCCCTCATTCATCTATTATGTGAGAGTCAAGATAATTCTAACCCCTTCAACCTGACGATTGGTGACTCAATTCAATTGGATTCAAACAAAGCTTTGAGCATCATTAACCCTGAGGGCATTAAAGACGATATTGCTGCTAATGAAAAATTTTATAACAAAACCTTGAGTAGTGGTTTCTATGAACTCAGTACAGGACAAACTTATGCCTTGAACCTCAATCGCCAAGATGGCATAAACTCCTACTTAGAAGCAGGAGAAAATAGGACTCTTGAAGAAGACAAAAAGAGTAAAGGTTTTCATATCTCCAGCTCACTTATGAGTCTTGTGCTGCTCTTGCTCGTTTTAGCAGTTAATTTGGTCGAGCTAAAACTCACACGAAAGGAGAATGCCTAATGCCCAATTTTTCTCCGATCATTCCCCTACCTATTTTGCTCATTGTTTTCGCTGCTTATTTATGGACTATGTGGGCTCTTTGGAAACAAGAAAAAGGCAAACGCCCCCTACATTTGATCTTTCGCTTAATGGCCACTTTACTCATTTTCTTTTGTGCTCTTAAGCCTGCCTGGAAAGTTTCGCAAACTATTAGCTCTAAGCAGAGTATTTATATTTTGATTGATTCATCTCAAAGTATGGAAGTAAAAGATGAATTTCCTTCAAGGTACAAAAATGCTTTAGCCCTATTGGAAAAACACCAAGATCAAATTGATAAACTCGATCGCGTCAATGTAGAGGTTCGCTTTTTTGATCTCAAGCTTCACGATACTGAACCGGCCGATTACGGGTCCGCAAGCTCAATCTCCAATGCCATTGCGAGCTGTTTACAAGAAGACAGTAAAATACGTGCCTTCATGATACTCAGTGACGGCATTCACAATTATGGCCAAGATTTAGAAAAAGTTATTTACACCATCAATCAAAATGAAAGCAATGTCTATTTTGTGCCCTTTGGTAAAGAAGAACTTCGAGGTGAATTTTCCGATGTCTCTATAAGTCAGCTAAGAAGTCCTGAATTCATTCAAGAAAAACAAGAACTGAAGATTAAGTTCAAAACGGAGATCAAAGGCCTCAAGGGACAAGCACAAATTTATGAGCTCATTCACGATGGACGCGTCCTTGCTTCTCAATCCCTCATCGCAAAGAGTAATCATGACATTGAGGAGATCGAAATGATTCTCCCTGCTAAAAAGCTTAAGCCCTCTTACAACTTACTCGAAATTAAGGCTCAGGCTCGAAAAAGCGAAATCACCCCTTTGGATAATCAAGCAAAGCGTTTAGTCTTTGTACGTGAAGAAGGTCTGAAGGTTTTACTTTTGGCTACCGCCCCATCCGCTGATTATAAATTTTTGCGACGGACGCTAGAAAGCAACCCTCACTTTACTTTAACTAGTCCTTCTCCCTTTTTGTTGCAAAGCTCAAAAGCGAAAGACTTTTGGGCAGCTCATTCATTAGATGATTTTGACTTGCTTATTTTATGTCGTCCCAATCCTAACTTATTAGCAAAGTCATTCTTTAACGACTTATATGAAGTCGCTACTTTGAACAAAAAGGGTTTACTCATTTTCAGTGGCACTGAACTTAATAAGTACCTAGCTCAGGACTTAGCTTTTGCCGATTCATTACCTAGTTCTCCCAATGGAGCACAGATTGAGCAAGAAATTGACTTTGACGCGATTGATGAAAGTCATTTTATCAGCAAAAATCTAAAAGATTTTAATTTGAATGAATTCTCCCTCTCGGGCATTACTTACCCCAGTCGACCACACCCTGGTAGCCAAGTGATTCTTAGCAGCCCTCTCTCACCTTTGATCATCACAAGAAACTGGAAACAATCTCGCTTAGGTGTCATTCAAACTAATGCACTTTGGCAATTTAACCTCAACAAGAAAAGCGATTTTTATCACGAGTTGATGACTCGCTTAGTCTACTACCTCTGTGCTCGTGAAGATGACTTAAAAGACATGCTCAATGTTAAGAGCAATAAGCTCAATTACTCCCAAGAAGAAAAAGTTTTCTTCACTGCTAATCTTAAAAATGAAGAAGGCGAGAAAGTTAAGGATGCTCAAATCAATTTGATCCTTGATGAAAAACTTCACCTCATGTCGGCTCAAGAACTCTCCTACTCCTACCAAAAAGTCTTCGATAGCAATGGTCTGTTGAACTACAAAGCTAAAAGCAAGGTGAAAGATGAACTTTTGGAATCACTCCCAGCACAACTTTATATCCAATCGGAATTCCACGAACTTAAAGACATCACCACCAATAGAAAATTACTGACCGCACTCAGTGAAAAAACTAAGGGTAGCGAAGTGGAACGATCTAAATTCTCTGATTGGCTCAACAAAATGAATCAAAGCGGACGGGTAAACTCCGTTTCATTACAGGTCAAAAAAACGCCTCTATGGGATAACTTCTATATCCTCAGTCTCATTCTTCTCTTCTTTTCACTAGAGTGGTATTGGAGAAAATTCCGCAATTAAACTCATCTGAATTTCTAATTATTATCCCAGAATATAAGCCAGCTTTCCGCTCTCTAAATTTATCCAAAGGAAAGCTCTCATTCATGGATGTTTTTCTCTGAGGTCGATCTATATTGCCGTCGATTCTTAATAAAACCCATTCGGAGATAAATATGAGTACTATCTATTGGGGTGTTGGCTTGCGCCGTGCCCATGACGAAAAAACCCTTGACGTCCTCTTCCCATTCATTAAAGCAAGCGACAGTGAAGAATTTGCGGAAATCGCAAAAATCACTGGTGTAAATGCTGATGCCATCAATAGCAAGGTTCTTTCTGAAGAACAACTTCAAGCACTTGTCGAAGCTAATTCCAATGACCTCAGCTTAGCGAACATGCTCGCTGATTTTGAGATGAATGATAACATTTATTCAATTACTGATCGCGTCATCACTGTACTCCCTAACTTCACTGATAGTTCTGTAGAAAGTACTGAGGATGCTTACTTACGTCTGCAAATGCTCTCACAACGCCTTGTTCAACCACATGGTGTTAGTCTCGATAGCATCTTCGGTAAACTTCCTAACTTAGCTTGGACAAACTACGGCCCAGTTTTCCCTGAAGACGTACAAGAATTAACCATTCAGACTTTTGCTTCAATCCAGCCCCTCTCAGTAAGCCACGTTGATAAATTCCCTTACATGGCAAATTACACGGTTCCTTCTGGTGTTCGCATTGGTAACGGATCAAAAATTCGCCTCGGTGCTTACCTCGGAGAAGGTACAACCGTTATGCAAGCAGGCTTCGTAAACTTCAATGCTGGTACAGAAGGCAATGCCATGATCGAAGGCCGTGTTTCTGCAGGTGTATTTGTTTCCAAAGATTCTGATGTTGGCGGTGGTGCTTCAATTATGGGCACACTCTCTGGCGGTGGCAAGCAAGTTGTAGCTATCGGTTCAAAATGTCTTCTTGGTGCCAATGCAGGTACAGGTATTTCTCTTGGCTTCGGCTGTACTGTTGGTGCGGGTACTTACGTAACGGCAAGCTCAAAAGTTTCACTCTATGATGAAAATGCTAACCCCATCAACCTCAATGGCGACTTAGTAGCTGAAGGCGAGAATGTAGTTAAAGGCCTCGACCTCAGTGGCAGAGATAAATTACTTATCTACACAGATTCAGTTTCAGGTAAACTTATCTGTCGTCCAAATCCAAAAACGGTCGAACTCAATAGCTCATTACACCTCAATGACTAAGACAGTCTGATCTATATTTTAAAAAGGGAGCTCACAAGGCTCCCTTTTTTATTGTAAATGATCCCTATCTAAAGCAAGGTAATTGATGAGTGAAATGCTTATCATTTCTTATCCTTTTGCGCTTACATAAAGATGTCACTCACAAAAGAAAGAGTGTTTTATATGAGGTATATTTTTACATGATTCAATGATTATATCTAAAAAAGACTTGAAACTAAGCAATAAAAATAAACTAAACTTATAAAATCCGACCATTTAAAAGTTTAATATTCTTAGTCTTACCTAATCAAGTCTTGTATTATATAGGCCACCCTCGTATTGTTTTGGAAATTATCAAAGATTAAAGTAGGAAAATTCACATGGCTAAACATAGTTTTCTCATTCTCCATCCTAAAGATGACCTTGCGGTTGCACTTGTTAACCTCGAGAAGGGACAAGTTATCGAACATGGTGATCAAAGCATTACACTTTTAACGGATGTTCAACTCAAGCACAAATTCGCCCTATGTGACTTCCCTAAAGATTCAATCATGACTCAATATGGTGTTCCAGTAGGACGTGCTCTTTGCCACATCAAAGCGGGCGAAGCCATCACCACGCAAAATACTGAACACAGTAGTGACGACATGTGTAACTGGATGCCTGGTTACCAAGAGCCTCCAACTGATGCTAGCAAATTCCAGGGTCAAACTTTCAAAGGCTTTCACCGCAATGATGGCCAAGTCGGCACTCGCAATAACTGGTTAGTTATTCCTTTAGTTTTCTGTGAAAATAATAATCTCATGACTCTCCGCGAAGTCTTTAACCGCGAACTAGGTTTCACTGATCATAGTTCATACCAAGATGAGTTGCGCAAATTGACTGAGCTATATAAAAATGGTGCCAGCGTCGATGATATTCTAAACTCAGCTGAGTCCTCAACTTCTCATCCACAGAGTTCCAATAACTTATTTCCAAATGTCGATGGTCTAAAATTCCTCTTTCACAACATGGGCTGTGGTGGAACAAATGAAGACTCACAAGTCCTAGCTAAACTCCTAGCAGGTTACATTAAACACCCAAATACTGCGGGTGCAACTATCCTCAGTCTTGGCTGCCAAAAGACTCAAATGGGCCTCCTCGAATCATATATGGAACAATTAAATGTTGGTGACAAACCCATTTATTTCCATGAACAGCAAAAAATTGGTACCGAGCAAGAACTTATTTCTGCTGCAATCAAATCAACTTTTGCTGGCCTTATTCAAGCTAACGAAAACAAACGCCAAGATGCGCCACTCAGTAAATTAGTCATTGGCGTTGAATGCGGTGCTTCCGATGGTTTCTCGGGCATTTCATCTAATCCTGCTATTGGTCAAGTTAGTGACCTCATCGTTAAACTTGGCGGTGCTGCCGTTCTTTCTGAATTCCCCGAACTCTTTGGTGTGGAAAAAGAAATGATCATGCGCTGCAAAGATGAAAACACTGCCAATACCTTTATTGACCTCATGCGTCGTTATGAAGCTCGTGCAGAAGCTGATGGCACTTCGATGTCCACCAACCCTTCACCGGGCAATATCAAAGACGGCCTTATCACTGATGCCATGAAATCTGCGGGTGCTGCAAAAAAAGGTGGCACAGCCATTATTCAAGATGTTCAAGATTACCCGGGTTATATCAACAAAACTGGTCTAAACCTACTCAATACTCCTGGGAACGACGTG
The DNA here is from genome assembly GCF_028745505.1 of Lentisphaera marina. Taxonomy (GTDB): domain Bacteria; phylum Verrucomicrobiota; class Lentisphaeria; order Lentisphaerales; family Lentisphaeraceae; genus Lentisphaera; species Lentisphaera marina. The sequence continues at coordinate 1,176,673 of NZ_JAQZZL010000002.1, forward strand.
GAATCTTGTACGGCCTTAGCCGGTGCTGGTTGTAACCTCATTCTCTTTTCTACTGGTTTAGGGACTCCTACAGGTAACCCCGTGACTCCTGTTATCAAAGTATCATCTAACTCAACTGTCGCTCAAAAAATGCCAGACATCATTGACTTCGATACGGGTTGCATTATTTCTGGTGACAAGTCACTCGAAGAAACAGGTCAGAACCTACTCGAGCACTGTATTGCAGTTGCTTCAGGTACGACCCTAAGTAAATCAGAGCAACTCGGTCAAGATGACTTCATTCCTTGGAAACGCGGCACTTCACTTTAATTTTTAGTTAGCAAGAGACTTTTTATGCGTATTGACTCACACCAACACTTTTGGAATTACTCTGTAGAAGAGTACGACTGGATCGATGATACCATGGCGGTTTTACGCCGTGATTTCTTACCCCCTCACCTAAAAACTGAATTTGAAGCCCACAAGCTCGATGCTTCTGTGGCTGTTCAGGCTCGCTGCACTCTAGAAGAAACTCGTTGGTTACTCGACTTCACGAAGCAGTACGACCACGTCGCTGGAGTCGTTGGCTGGGTTGATTTGAAAGATGAGAAACTCGCCGAAGTTCTCGAAGAATTTGATGGCGATAAAAAGCTTTGCGGCTTCCGCGAAATTCTACAAGGTCAAGAACCCGAGTTTATGCTTGATCCCGACTTTATTCGTGGAGTAAAGCTCCTCGCTGATAAAGGTTATAGCTACGATATTTTGGTATTCCCAAAACATTTAAAAGCGGTCAAACAACTCCTTAAAGAACTTCCCGACATGCGTTTAGTTATCGATCATATTGCCAAGCCTTTAATTGGTGAAGGTCAAATTGATCAATGGGCGGAAGACATGAACGAAATCGCTCTGCACGCTAATGTTTACTGCAAACTCTCTGGTATGGTGACTGAAACTAATCCAGGCTGGGAACAAGAAGATTTCACTCCCTACATGGAAGTTATCTTTAATGCCTTTGGGGAAGATCGTATTATGTATGGTTCCGATTGGCCCGTTTGCCTCCTCAATGCGAGCTATTCTGAGACCTACAAGATTGCCCACGACTTCACATGTCAATTTTCTGATACCGCAGAGAGTAAAGTTTTTGGCGCAAACGCCGCCAAATTCTATCAGCTTTAATCTAAAAAAGCCTTTCTAGTCTCACCAAAAGCCAGAGCATTACGCTCTAGCTTTTTTCGTATTTGGAAAATACCGAAACTCTAATAACAACTTTTACAGCAATTTAATCACCTGCAATTGAGCTCCAAGCGCCTTCGGGATTATTGGGGGTTCCATTTCCTATGTCACTATTGGCATGACGGGTAGCAGCCGAACCATCAAAATAGAGGTAATTCCATTTATAATTACCGTGAAGTCCTACAATGCCATCAAATGACTGATGTTCAGGATTACTTGTACTAGCAGCCCCATTTGAGCCAAAATAATTGCGGCTAAAAGGAACTTCAGACATAAGTAAACTATCATTTGCAATATTCGAAATTTTTATTGATTCACTCCAGACAAAAACTCCTAGTATCACACTATAACTACGAGGAATAAGGTCAGGGTTTTCCCTTACTCTTGTATCTGAAGGACAGCTAAATGCCTGAGTTGAACGAGAAACTAAATCAGCTTTATCCACCCCAAATTGGCGAATTTGATTGCGAGTCAAATCTATTTTCATATACTGAGAAATTAAGTTATCCCACATGCTCATTTGGTGAGATAAGTTCGGGTCAATTTCAGGCGCCAAAGCCTCCCATTCAAAACTCACTGGTGGTAATGCTCCTTCATGATCCTCGGTGAACATATTAAAACTAGTGCCAATTTGCCTTTGATTATTGAGGCAAACGGCTGATTGACTAGCATTTCTCGCTCGCCCTAACACTGGTAAAAGCATACTTACCAAAATCCCGATGATCGCAATGACTATAAGTAATTCTATGAGTGTAAAACTGTATCTATTATGAATATTTTTCTTCATGCTTATCTCATCCGTTTAATTATCTAATTAAACTCATTACTTCACCGTTTTGTCTTGTCTGACATGAAATTTTGTTTTTTATTTACCTCAATATACATCTTAAATTCATTTCAAGAAAAGTTCTAAATTTGAAATACAATCAAAGTTACTACGCCTAGGATCAGCTTAGCCATTTGCGGAATACGCAAAAAATGAGTTTAGCTAATTCAGTTTACACATAAGGCTTGTAGTAAAACTTTAGTTTATAAATCCCAAAATGAATGAGTTAGCGGCTCTTTATATTTAAGCACTTCTCGCTTGTCAGCGGGATGCGGGGCGCCCCCGTGAACGGATTCAAAGACAAAAGGACATGTTATCTAATTAGTTCACCGGTCCTAATCCCTATGAACTATGCCTCCAAGCTATTATCTAGGGGCAAGGCATTGCGGCGATATTCGAGGGGGGTCATATTATTGTATTTTTTGAAGCGGGCACAAAAATGTGATTTGGAACTAAAGCCAAGCATAAAAGTTATGTCTTTAATACTATGAGTCGTGGTACTCAAAAAATGGCAGGCATGGGTGATGCGAATGTGCTCTAAGTAGTTGATCGGACTTTTGCCCATTTCCTTTTTAAAGAGTCGGCAAAAAGCCGCTTCCGACAAACTGGCTCGTGCCGATAATATGGCTAAATTAATACTGCGTGAATAGTTTTCTTGAATGTAACGCACGGCTCCTACTATGCGTTGATCGAGCCCCGAATGTTCTAAATCTTGTTGAACTCGAGCAATGTGAATCAAAATCTCTTCTAAACGATTCATGGCTAATTGTTCCGAAAAAGCAATCTCTTCTTTTGCGAGTTCAACCGCTTCTTGAATTAAGTTAATGATTAGTTTATAAAGCTTTTGATTGGGGATTTTAAAATTAAATAAGCCATCCCTAACTTCACTCCATTGCAGGAAAGTCAGCCAATGAGGACGTGGAATAAAATGAGCCCAATAAGCCGCCCAATAACCTTCTTCAGAGTCGGGTATGCCATAATCATGTGCCACTCGTGGTGGTAGTAAGACACATTCTAGATCCTCCATGAATAAATCGCCATCGGGATGATGAAAAACGCCTTTGCCTTTGTGGTGAATGAGTAATTGCCAATCCTGTGTTCCCTCTTCGCGGTAACAGGTGTAAGCCTTGTTCAAACTAAAATGCCCAACGGTAATATCACGCAATGGCGGTGGTGGAACATTGTGTCTCATGAAAACTTCCTTATGTCAATATTATGATACACTATATCAAATTTCCATTATTGTAAAGCTAGCTATAAATCATTATGATTCATTGTGTGCGAATAATTTGGCTTAGTTTTTACTAAGCTCTCTAACCTTGAGTAAGGAAAGACCGATGAAAAAAATTCTGATTACTGGTGGTGCTGGCTATATTGCCTCACATACCAATATTGAACTATTAAAAGATGACTATGAATTAGTCTTGTTAGATAATTTTTCTAACTCCTGCATGGAAAGTGTTAAACGCGTCGAAGACTTGAGTAGCAAGAAAGTCAGTTTTTATCAAGCGGACTTACTCAATCAAGATGAACTTAATAATGTTTTTGAACAAGAAAAAGATATTGATGCAGTGATCCATTTTGCTGCCCTGAAATCTGTTGGAGAATCTGTAGAAAAGCCTTTGGATTATTATAAGAATAATATCTCTGGCTCACTCAATCTCTATCGTTCCATGCAAAAATACGGTGTAAGTAATATCGTTTTCAGTTCGTCGGCAACTGTCTATGGTGACCCTGCTGAGATCCCTGTAAAAGAAAGTGCTCCGACTTCCTGCACCAATCCCTATGGTCACACCAAACTCATGATGGAGCAAATCCTGCTTGATAGTGCTAAAGCCTATGATTGGAATGTGGTTATTTTACGTTACTTCAATCCTGTGGGAGCCCACGAATCTGGTCGCATTGGTGAAGATCCCGAATACCCCGCCAACCTACTCCCTTTTGTCAGCCAAGTCGCCGCAGGTGTACGAGAAAAAGTCATGGTCTTTGGCAATGATTGGGACACTCATGATGGTACAGGTGTACGCGACTACATTCATGTCGTTGATTTAGCTCAAGCTCACGTTAAATCTATCAACAAACTCGAAAAATCTACTGGTAGCTTCATTTACAATATCGGAACTGGGCAAGGCTATTCCGTTTTAGAAATGATTACTGCCTTCAGCCAAGCCTGTGGACAGGAAGTCCCCTATGAAGTTGGGCCACGACGTGCAGGTGATATTGGTGAAGTTATGGGCGATCCCCAAAAGAGTGCCAAAGAACTCGGCTGGAAAGCTCAGTACAAACTCAAAGACATGGTAGAAAGTGCCTGGAAGTGGCAAAGTATGAACCCCAATGGCTATAGAGCTTAATAAGGAACAATGATGAATTCAATTTTCACAGCTATAACTTTAACTCCCTTAGACTGGTCCTTTATAATCGGTTTCTTCCTAGTTGCGATAGGTATTGGGATTTATACTTCACGTTCCGCGGGGAAGTCTGAAGAAGATTTCTTTCTCGGTGGACGCTCAATGCCTTGGTGGCTCTTAGGTTTTTCCATGGTTGCCACAACCTTCTCGACGGATACCCCCAACTTCGTTACCGACATTGTTAGGAAAAATGGTGTTGCCTCTAACTGGATGTGGTGGGCCTTCTTGCTCACCGGCATGCTCACGGTCTTTGTCTATGCTGGCCTATGGCGACGTTCAGGAGTTACTACTGATGTCGAATTTTACGAGATGCGTTATTCGGGAAAACCAGCCGCCTTTTTACGTGCCTTCCGCGGCATTTATCTCGGGGTTATTTTTAATATTCTCATTATGGCTATGGTTTCTGTGGCCGCAATTAAAATTGGCGAAATCATGCTCGGTCTTAAGCCCTGGCAAACTTTGGGTTATTCAGCGGTTGTGACAGTAGTGTTTTCCGCACTTGGCGGTTTCAAAGGTGTTCTCTTAACTGACTTCTTACTCTTTATCATTGCTATGGTGGGTTCTGTGGGCGCGGCCTACTTTGCCTTAGATCACGAAGCCGTTGGTGGCATGCAGGGAATGATGGCACACTTCAATAGTAATCCTGAATTGAGCTCAAAGCTCAACATATTCCCTTCATCAGACAGCACTATTTTTATCTCGCTATTTATTATCCCTCTCGCCGTGCAATGGTGGGCCGCCTATTTCCCAGGTGCTGAACCTGGTGGTGGTGGATACTTAGTTCAGCGTATGTTGGCAGCTAAAGATGAAAAAAATGCGGTGAGCGCAACTCTTTTCTTTAATTTTGCGCATTACGCATTGCGTCCTTGGCCGTGGATCATTGTCGCGCTTTGTTCGATGATTGTTTTTCCTGACCTCGCTAGTATACAAGAAGCCTTTCCAAATGCTGAAAAGGTTGCCGATGACTCCGCTTATTCCGCCATGTTAACTTTCTTGCCTGCTGGTTGGATGGGGCTCGTACTCACTTCTCTCATTGCGGCTTATATGTCGACAATTTCAACACACCTCAACTGGGGTTCATCCTATGTTGTTAACGATATTTACATGCGTTTCATCAAACCAGATTCATCACCCAAAGAACAGGTTTGGGTTGGTCGTATCTCTACTGTTGTACTGATGATTGTTACGGCATTTGTTGCTATGGGAATCAATAGTGCAGGAGAAGCCTTCAACATCGTTATTATGATGGGTGCTGGTACTGGAGGGCTTCTCATCGTGCGTTGGTTTTGGTGGAGAATTAATGCCTTTTGCGAGATTGTAGCGATGATCGTTTCTTTTATAACTGCCATTGTCTTGAGCAAAGTTATTTCAGCTGAAACGGGTGCAGAGATCAGCCAGGTATTTGGCGGTTTAGACTGGAGTAACTTACAAATTCTAATTGGAGTTTTTATCACCACTAGTGCATGGGTCATCACTGCTTTTGTCGCTCCACAAACAGAGCAAAAAACGCTCTTTAAATTTATTGAGCAAGTTAACCCTGATGGACCCGGCTGGAGTAAAGTTCATGAGGATGCAAAAAATGCCAATCACGAACTTAAATTCACCCATGAGGCAGATAGCCTACCTAAGGGAATTCTCTGCATGATTTTAGGTTGTACAGGCGTTTATAGCTTGCTATTCGCTATCGGTTATTGGATTTACGGCAAGACTACTTTAATGCTTACACTTTTTGCCCTAAGTGCGATCTCCACGATCTTGCTCTTCAAAGTTTGGGGCTCAAAAAAGCCTAAACAAACAATTCAAAACAAATAATTTCTGGAGTATACAATGAGTAAATATGATTATGAAAGTGTGATCTTACAGTTTCAAACGGGAGCTGAATTTGTTAAAGGCGAGCCCTATGGCGGAGGTCACATCAACGACACCTTTAAAATTGACATGCAAAATGACGATGGCTCTGCAATTCGTTTCATTTTGCAGCGCATTAACCATTTGGTTTTTAAACGTCCCGATAAAATGATGGAGAATATCAGTCGTGTTACAGAGCATCTACGTGCCAAAGAAAATAGCGCCTTCAAAAGTCCTATGTACCTAATTAAATCACATGATGGCGGAATTTTTCATCAAGATCCCAATGGTAATTACTGGAGAGTCTACAATTTTATCGAAGGCGCCGCTACTTATGATATAATTGAATCGACTGAGCAAGCCTATCAAGGCGCCAAAGCCTTTGGTCTATTTCAGCTAGAGCTGGCAGACTTACCTGGTGGTGAACTTTTTGAAACCATTCCCGATTTTCATAATACCCCCCAGCGTTACAAGAATTTTGAACAAGCAGTTATTGAAGGCATACCACAACGCATTAACTCTGCTGAAGACGAAATCTCTCAAGCCAAAAAGCTACGTAAGTTTGCTCCCGCAATTACTGATCTTTTAAACTCGGGTGCCATTCCCGCACGTGTGACTCATAATGACACAAAACTCAATAATGTTATGCTTGATGATGAAAGTCATGTCGGCGTTTGTGTCATTGACTTAGACACGCTTATGACGGGTTCAGCTCTCTATGATTTTGGTGACTATATTCGTACGGCAGGACGCATTGGTGCCGAAGATGAAAAAGATTTAGATAAAGTGAGCTTTTGCCAAGAAATGTATGAGGCTTCTCTAAAGGGTTACCTCGAAACTTCGGGTGACGCTTTAAATGAAGTCGAAAAACAAAACTTAGGCGTAAGTGCTATTGTGATCACTTATGAAGTGGGTTTGCGTTTCCTCACCGATTATCTCATGGGCGACACTTACTTTAAAACAAAACATGAGACTCATAATCTTGAGCGTGCACGCGTGCAATTTAAAATGGCACGTGAAATCAAAAAAAACCTCAATTCACTTAATGCACTCGTGAAATAAAGTTTACATAATTCCCTGATGCAGTAAGGAGAGTGCGAAGCACCCTATTTGCGGGTTAAGGGCCGGCAGGTCCTTACGGGGAGCACGAGGGGCAGCGCTCCCTCGTGTGCGAAGCACCAATAAAGCAATTGGTGACCTTATCTGCTTAATCATAATAACAAATCATAATTGGGGCTTCTATAAGCCCTCCTAAAATCAATGTGCCCACATGGGTAAATTTGGAGAATAAAAAATGAAAAAAACTCTCGTACTTTTAGCAGCAGGAATGGGTTCACGTTATGGTGGCCTCAAACAAATCGATCAATTAGGTCCCTGTGGTGAAGCCCTTTTAGAATACTCAATTTTTGATGCTCTTCGGGCAGGATTTCAAAAAATCGTTTTCATCATTCGTCGTGACTTTGCACAAGAATTCGAAGAAAAAATCGGTTCTAAATTTACGGCTTTTGCAGAAGTCGATTACTGCTACCAAGAACTCAATGAATTACCCGCTGGTTTTGCGCTCCCCGCAGAAAGAACTAAACCATGGGGAACTGGGCATGCCCTACTCGCGATAAAGGAAGTCGTAACCGAGCCCTTCCTCATCATTAATGCCGATGATTTCTATGGGCCAGAGAGCTTTGTGATGGCTGCAAAAATGCTCGATTCTTGGGGCGAAACTCAAGAACTCAAGGCTGGTATGATTGGTTTTAAACTGGATCAAACGCTCTCTGAACACGGCACTGTTTCCAGAGGCATTAGTGAAGTGAAGGATAGTCAACTCGTCAAAGTTGTTGAGACTCATGGGATTCACGCCAGTGATGGCCGTATTCTAGATGAAGATGGTAATGATTTAGCCTCTAGTGCTATTGCTTCGATGAATATGTGGTGTTTAAACCCAGCAATCATCCGCGAATTTGAACAGAGTTTCATCGCTTTTCTCAAAGAGAAAATTGAGGTTCCTAAATCAGAGTTTTACTTGCCTTTCGTCATCGATGAACTGGTATCTCGTCAAGCATTAGATTGCGAAGTGGTACAGAGTTCCTGCCAATGGTTTGGCGTCACCTACAAAGAAGATAAAGAACTCGTTGTAAACTCACTCAAACAAGCCATCAAGGAAGAAATCTACCCTTCTTGTTTAGCCGAGGAATTCTCCTGTACAATTTAAAATACTTTATTACTAAAAGTAAAAAGCCTCAGTTTTTATACTGGGGCTTTTTATCTTTAATTATCCAGAATCCCTAAGCTCTCTTTGGGATAATCTACTATGTGTTTATTTTTTAGAGTCTTACAACTTTCCAAAGGCATACCCGTAAGGTTTTTATAGCAACAGAAATCAATAAAAAACACCCTCTACATGCAGGCTAATCCTTGCCTTTTAAATTCTTTCTGAACTTTCTTAAGTTTAAGAAAAAGCAATAATGAGCTTAGCATTAAAGCCACAGTGAATAAGGGCCACAGTAGGCAGAAAAACCATACATTAATTTCGTAATAAGTTAGCCCTACTAAATCACCGCTCCACAGTAATAAATCGACGCATGAATCAAAGAGTGTATTGATCCAAGCACTCTCAGAAATAAGTTCTTCTCTAAGCATAAAAAATCCTCAAATAGTTCTTTATATATAAGTCTAGGAGTTCATTTTTATGAGTGCAAATTTTCTAGGAGAAAGAAAGTCACTGTTTATTCTTATTTCTAAAGAATCCTTAAATTTGATTATTATCAAAGTAAGTATTTTTTTATAAAAACTCTTTTTCTCGAAAAAAATGCTGTAAGATAGATAAGAGTCTTTTCGTAAACTTTCAAAACGGAGCTTTTACATGAAACTTTACCTAACTTTACTTTTTCTACTGCCCTCTCTCATATTTTCAGCCACGCATCCATCTGATGCCATTGCGAAAATTAACAGTTTAGTTAATTCAGGTCTCGAAACTAGTTTAAATAAAAAATCTGATGACTCAACTTTTGTTCGTCGAATCTATTTAGACATCATTGGACGCATTCCTTCCATTGAGGAAAGTACTCAGTTTATTGAAAACAAAAGTCCCAACAAACGTCAGGCACTCATCAAAAACCTACTTATGTCAGAAGCTTATGTTTCTAACAACTTCAATTATTGGGCCGATATCTTGCGCATCACGAATGATGGCGGTAATAACATACGAGTCATGACCGCTGCTTATAGTCAATGGCTTAAAAAATCTCTTCGCGATAACAAACGCTACGATGACATGGTTTATGAACTTCTCTCTAGCGATGGCAATGTGTGGGAAAACCCTGCAGCGTCCTATTATTTACGTGATAATGGCATGCCTTTGGATAACACGGCTAATACCATCAGGGTTTTCCTCGGTACTCGACTCGAATGTGCTCAGTGCCACGATCACCCCTTTGATAACTGGACTCAAATGGAGTTCTATCAAACAGCCGCTTTCACTTATGGCTACAAAGGTGGAACCTTCCCCAATGACAAGGACTCAAACCTCAGTGGTTTAAAACGTCATATTGCAGCTCTTAACAAGGCAAAATTCGCTAAAGCAGCTGGAAGTGATAAAATCCGTCCTGTTAACAATGAGAAACAACTTCAAGATTTCATCAATAATAAAAAATCTGCTAGGTTTATAGAGCGCTCAGGCCTTAGTCGTGATGAGTATATTCGACGTTCAAGAAAAGGTATGGAAGCTACTAACGATATGAAACTCATTCAATACTCAACTAAAGAAACGATTGAATCACTATTTGGAAAAATGCGCAGCACAAATCTTAGTGTCCAAGAAAAAAATCTTCAGCTCCCTCATGATTACCAATATGATGATGCCAAACCAAAAGACATCGTAAAACCCGCTACCATGTTTGGAGATAAAATCACCGTTAAAGAAGGTGAGAGTCGTCGTGAAGCTTTTGCCCGCTGGCTCACTTCGCCCAATAACCCCACTTTTACTCGCGTCATTGCTAACCGCATGTGGAAAAAAGCTTTTGGAGTCGCCGTGTTCTCGCCTGTCGATGAAATCAATGACTTCACCCATGTTCGCAACAAAGAACTGATGGATTATCTCGAGCAACTTATGAAAGATTTAGATTATAATCTCAAAGCTTTTCAATTCATCATTTTCAATACCGATGCTTATCAAGCAAAAGTTACAGCAAGCCAAATTGGCACAAAAGATAAGTATGATTTTCGTGGTCCCATACTACGTCGCATGACTGCCGAGCAACTTTGGGATTCACTCATCACTTTGAGTATAGAAAATCCAGATATTTACCTAAATAGTTCAAAAAACGATGAGGCTCTAGTCAATAGCATTCGAGCTAAATACAATTCTATCGAAGGCATGGATACTGAGCTATTTGTCAATAAAATTATGGATATTGCCAGCTACACTGCATCTAGGGATAAAGAGATCCGCGATCTTCGTGTAAAATCACTTGAAGCACGCAAAGAACAAGATGTTGATTCAATAAAAAAATATCAGAAAGATATGAGGGAAATCACCAAAAGTATTGAGGAGAAAACAAAAAATACCCTCGCAATGAGTTCTTCTGGTAGCATGGATATGCAAATGATGGATAGCATGAACTACAACAACAAAGGGAATAAAAATAAATTCCAACTTATTAAACAAGAGCCTAGTGCGAACCTTTCGAAGAATCAATTAAAGGTACACCAATCACAGTTCAAGCAATTCGAAAAAATGCTAACCCATTTTTACCGAGCATCTGAACTTTCATCCCCATCTCCACGAGGTCATTTTTTACGTGACTTTGGGCAATCAGATCGCTTGAGTATACAAAACGCCAATAGCTCACCTACAATCACTCAGGCATTGAATCTAATGAATGGGCATGTTTATCGAGTGCTCAATAATCCCCATTCGCTACTCGGACGAAAACTCCATGCAAGTAATAGTACTCCAGAGAGTTTTGAGATCCTCTATCAAGCCTTTTTTAGCCGCAAACCCACGACTGATGAATGGAGCATTCTTGGCCAAGAAACAAAAATAAGTAAAAGTGAAGCTACAAAAAATGTGCTTTGGGCATTACTCAACTCTAAACAATTCACCTTTATACAATAGGAGCTTATCATGGACCGTCGACATTTCCTTAAAACTGCCGGAGCAAGCTTGGTAGGTTTCAATCTTCCCTTTAACGCCACTGCTTCTTCATTAGACTTCAAACAAACTCCTGGCGCCGCTAAGCACCTCATCTACCTATACATGGGTGGTGGCATGTCTCATATGGATACCTTTGATCACAAGGGAACTCATAAAAACCAAGGACCCGTAAAAGCGATAAAAACTCGCGCTAAAGGTGTGGAGATATCTGAATTTCTTCCTCTCACAGCTGAGCACACTGATAAGATGGCCATAGTCAATTCCATGACTTCTACAGCGGGAGCTCACTCTCAAGGCAATTACTTTATGCACACCAGCTATGAAATGCGTTCGACAATTCAACACCCTGGTGTTGGTGCTTGGTTTCAGAAATTTCACGGCAAACTTAATAAAACTCTACCGGGCTCCATTTTTGTAGGTGGTAATAGCCGTACTTTCGGTAATCGTGGTTTCTTCGAACCAGAATACGCTCCACTTTCCATTAGTAGTCCTGAAGCTGGCTTAAAAAATGCAAAAAATCCTTACTTTGAAGATGAAGAATTTCACCGTCTGACTTCTTTGACCAATAAATTGGATGCCCAATTTATGAAGAACTTTGATCTTGATAGTACAAAATCAGCCGTTTCAACTTACAAAGAAGCCATGGACCTCATGTCGAGCCCAGACCTCGCTGCGTTTAAACTCGATGATGTCACAGAAAAAGACAAAACGATTTATGGCGACAATAATTTTGGCATGGGTTGTTTACTTGCTAAACGTTTGATACAAAAAGGTGTTCGCACTGTTGAGGTATCTCTCGGTGGCTGGGATACCCACAGCAACAATTTTGACCGCGTCTCTATCAATACAAAAACTCTCGACCAAGCCTACAGTGCGCTACTAAGTGACCTCGCTGAAAGTGGCATGTTAAAAGATACCCTTGTGGTACTGGCTACTGAATTTGGTCGTACGCCCATTATCAACGTCAATGATGGTCGTGACCATTACCCCAAAGCCTTTTCATGTGTTTTAGCCGGCGGTCCTGTACGTGGTGGTCAAAAATACGGAATGACCACTGAAGATGGTCGATCTGTAGCGAAAGACCCCGTTAAAATACCAGACTTTAATGCGACCATCGCAAAAGCTCTAGGTATGCCTTGGCAACAAAAAGTCTTCAGCCCCTCTAAACGCCCTTTCCAAGTGGCGCATCGTGGTAAACCAGTCGACACTCTACTGACTATTTAATTGAAACTTAGTTTTGCTGATTATTGCGAATTTCTTTCGCCGTCATGCCATAGAATTTTACTAAGTATTTATTGAGCTGATTTGATGAAGAGAAGCCTAATTTAAAGGCGGCTTCACTAATTCTTTGAGAAGGATCAGATTCTAGGAGATCCTTGGCTTTTTCTGCTCGCACAGAGGAAATAAACTCCAAAGGAGTCTGCCTGAGTTCTTCTTTAAAGTGGTATTCTAACCAACGCCTTGAGCGACCAATATGTTTAGCCGCACTTTCCACGTTTACCTGCTGCATAACATTGAGGCGTATATACTCAATTACCTTAGCTATTTCAGGGTTATAAATGGACAAAACGGCAGTTGAATTGCGTTCTAAAATCTCCCCACTAGGGATGACAATATCTTCGACTCTCGTTTTATCATTCATTAAGTCTTCTAGAATCTCTGCAACTTTCAGTCCTAATTCCCTGCCATTTCTAGCTACACTACTCAAGCTCGGTGATATCAATTCACAATTCACCACGTCGTTATTCACCCCCATTACAGAAACTTTCTGAGGCACTTTGATGTTCATTTTTGAACATACTTGTAAAACCTCTACTGCACGAGGGTCGTGGGCTGCTAACAAGGCCGTTTGCTCAGGTAAATCAACTAGAAATTTCTCCAAACCATCATTGGTGAAACTCCAATCCACTGAAACCCCCGAAGGAGCCTCATACAACTGGGCTTCATAGCCATACTGATTAAGTACATCGGCATATGCCCGAAAAGTTTCACGTGAATACCAAACCGATTTTATCCCATAAAAAGCAAAATTCTTAAAGCCTTTTTTCAAAAAGAACTCAGCAGCTTTTTTTCCCATTCCATAGTAATCTGCCCTCACCCTACTCACCGGACTGCTTTCTAAGACTCCAGAAATATTGACACAAGGAATATTCAGACTTTTGATGATTTCAGCTTCTTCTTCAGTATTAATCTGTGCAATTATACCATCGCCATCCCAATTTTTTAAATCTCGAATTTCTAAACGGTGACGCTCGGGATTTGACAAGAACTGCCAATGATCACTTCCTTTAAAACTACGTATGCCAAAGGCGACCTCCGCTAAATGGTCCACCCCCAAGGGAAAAGCTAGTGCAATACGTTTCATAAAAAAGAGTAATCCTCAGTATTCGCATTTCAACCAAAAGGATATCACTTTGCGCAAATTGATTTTATCTTTGTATGATTTTTCAAAAATCATGAGTGCTAATTAGAATTTTATATGTCTACACTGACTTTAACTATTTTTTTTGCATAAAAAGATATTGTGACAGGTTTGTTAGCTTTAGTATTTACTAAAAAACTAAAACGCTCCTCTTTAGAGAGTTTAATGAAATTATTTCCTGCTTGCGCCTCTTGTGCATTTTTAAGCACAGCACCTGACTCTGTATTCATTATGTGTTTTGGTTTACCATTTGCAGATACAAGTTCAAAACTTCCATTGCTAATCTCTATTTGATCAGAACTAAATGAATCAAAAGCCGTATCACTGTCTCCTAAAGAATGTAAAACTATTCTTAATTTACCGTCCTTATTTGGAGTAAAAGAAAAACTAAATTCATTCCACTCATTGCTTAATTTTTTAAGATAAAGGTTACCTGCATATAGATGGGTATCCCCCCAGCTGGAACTGTCTTTTAGACCGATGGATTTACCAGAACAATTTGAAAGACTCAGGGTATCTTCTGCAAGAGTTTTTCTGAGTTGCAGCCGAACTTTAGCTTCCTCAGCAATCATATTCATTGAAAGCATGCATAAAACAAAAACTGAAATTAATTTCTTCATCTTTATAAAATCCTTTTTTTTAATTGTTTATTATTGGTCGCAAGTCAAGATTGGCTTTTGACAGCGAAGCTATTTTTTCTTTTGTAAAAAACTATTAATTTGATGCTTTTTTGTGCTTAAAAAGCCACTTTAAAGAATCCTCTTCCCCATCACATTTATCACTGCTAAAGTTAGTGACCTGATTTTCTTTGATCTTCAAAAATGCATTGGGAACATTATGCCCCTGCCCCTTGTAGGTAGTGAACTTCATAAGACCGCCAGATTTTTTGAAGTCTTCGAATAAATCTTTGCTTTTTACATAAGGACTTACGTTATCCTTCTCTCCATGAAAAGACCAAATTGGAAAATCACTTAAAAGTTCTGTATCAATAAAGGGCTCTGTATTTTTTAAGCCTGCACCAGCGATTGTAATGGCTGCAGCAAAGAAGTTATGATCTTCCATGAGAAAGCGAAAAGTTCCATGCCCACCCATTGAATAACCAATTAAATAAATTCGAGACCTATCAACGTTTTTTAAGGTTTTAATGATCTCCTTAAGTTTCTGAAGCTGGTCTTTATTCCACAAAGATTTAGATTGCGGACTCAGCAAATAAGTCGGGTATTGTTTTCTGATTTCATCTTTACTCAGGTACAAAATTGTTTTGTTCATCTGAGTTACATTGTCATTGCCTCGACCACCACCTCCGTGCAAATAAATAATCACGGGATATTGCTGACTATTCTTAAAGTTAAGGGGACGCAATAACCTGTAAGGCATATTTTTATATGTTTTCGCCTCGTGCTTTTTGATCCATGGCCACTCAACTTTTTTATTCTTTTCTGCGCATAAATTCACCGACATAAATACGGCTATACTTAGAAATAGTGTTTTCGCTATAAACTTCATTACTTACTCTTTTTATTATTTTTATATAAGTACTTAACTGAATCTTTTATTAGGTTTTGAAACTCTATTTGCTGCCATTCTGAGATATCGTGCCCAAGGCTCAAACCAATTAATTCAGATTTACCCTGAGGAACCTGCCACATAACCACCGCCTCAGACTTTTGCTTGGGAACTGCTAGCTCAGCTTCAGTAAGCTTCTTACCCATTAAGCGTTTTCTAGCTATATCATTGGGATACGCAACCTGAGTGCCTATTAAGAGTGGCTTCACTGAATCCAAGATATAGAAATTATTATAGAGTTCAGCAATCTCTGCCGTTGTGTAGCCCGCTTTGGGAACACTAGTGGTGGACTCGTGAGCACAACACTTAGTGACTTTGATCGCTGCTTTGGCTCCATGTGAAGTGGAGGCCACCCCCGTAAAATCGCCCCAAACGGGAAAGACCTCATGAGGATTTTGCTTCTTCCAGTCTTCATAGACCTTGGCATCAGCCATTGCACCTGATTCTGAAACCTGGATAAATTTATCCCCCTTTTTAAGAGATCCCTTGTAGCTTGCCCAAAAACTGTGCATGGCACAATGGATGACTAGCGCTGGTACACCTTTATTTCTTGTCTGATCTATAATATTTGAAGCTGCATTTAAATTGAGTGTCTTCGCAAAACAAAAGTTGTAAACCACCACATCATAACCATCGCAAAGTTGTGGGTCTTCTAATCTTATTAATTGATCATCATGCGTCCCGCTTGAAACAGTAAGTTTCCACCCAGCTTCTTTGCCTAAGCTAACAAAAATTTCTTTTTGAGGCGTGTACTCATGACTTTTACCCGGCTCATGAGTGATATATAAAACCTTTTGGCCATAGGCCTGAATAAACGACATTGCTACTACTAATAATAAAGCTAAGTATTTCATTTTTAATTCTCCTGTGAAAAGCATTTGGTAAATCTTAAAAAGTTATTTAACAGTCGTAAATTCTGGATTTTTTTTGACAGCATAGGAAGATATTTTTTTTTTGAATACTATCATTTATGATATGAACTGCTGATTTTAGTCTTTTTAATACAGCTTAATTTTAATCAGGAATAAACTACAATATGGATGATGATATCTACAAAACCAGACTCTCCCTATTACAAAGAGTACAGAAAAAAGATGACCATCAATCCTGGGAAGAATTCACTCATTTCTATGAAAAGTACATATATTTTATTTGCCGTAGAATGAAGCTATCGCATCATGATGCAGAGGAAGTATCACAAAAAGTAATGCTCAAATTGTGGAAGAAACTGCCTGAAATGGACTGCTCAAATTTCAAGAGATTTCGTAGCTGGCTATGCACTGTAACTAGCTGTACTGGAAAAGACTACATAAGAAAGCGCGTCTCACAAACTAATAAAGATGCAAAGACCGAAGCCCTCTTCGATTACTGTGAGCCTGAGATAGATGAAATTGCTGATCAGGAATGGAAAAAATTCATGGTTGCTCAAGCAACTGAGAACATCTCCAAAAACTTCTCTGGCCTTGTTATGAAAGTCTTTAGCGAGATCAATCAGGGCAAGGATTTCAAAGTCATTGCAGAAGAACTGGACTTGTCATTAAACACTGTTTATGTCTACAGGCAAAGAGTTGTTAAAGCTCTTGGGGAAGAAATTAAACGTCTTGAAGAACATTTAAGCTAAGAGAGGTAACTTGCCCAAACCAACTAGCAAAGAACTTGAAGCCTTATACGACCCCTCACTTCAAAATTTCGACGACCTCTACGACATAAGTCTTGAGTCTCTCAAGCAAGATAAGTCAATTAAGGGCGAAAGTTTTCTAACTTATGAAGAACGCTATGGTAAAGCAAAAAAATTAAATCAGGGGGGAATGAAAAACATTTTCCTAGTCAAAGACAAATCTACCGAACGCGATGTCGCTATGGCTAAGCTCCAGAACGATTTAAACGAAGAAGCCAATCAACATTTTATAAGAGAAGCCCTGTTAACCGCCTCCCTTGAACACCCCAACATCATGCCCATTTACGACATTGGATATGATCAGAACCATAAGCCCTACTTCACCATGAAGTTAACAGGTAAAAAAAACTTAGGGCAGATAATTCGAAATAAGGGACAAGACTTTGATAAATGGCCGCTCAATGAGAGACTAAGCTTATTTTTGCGGATATGTGATGGCATAGCCTACGCTCATTCTCGACACATTGTTCACCTCGATCTAAAACCTGAAAACATTCAAATCGGTGAATTTGGCGAAGAGCTTATATGTGATTGGGGTCTCGCATGGATCTTATTCGAAGAAGCCGGAGAAAAAATTAATTCCAACCTCTTTAATCCAGCTCCCTATGATCAAATTAAAGGGACGCCGGGCTACATGGCTCCCGAACAAATCAATATAGAAAATATTCATTTCGATAAACGTACAGACATCTATGCTCTCGGTGGCATTTTATACACCCTAACAAGCGGAAAATCTCCCATACCTGGCTCTAGTGTCAACACAATCATTGCCAAAACGATTAGCGGAAATATCCCCTCCCCCTCAAGTCGCTGTGACAAAGGAGTCATTCCAGAATCCATTGAAGCCGTTATTCAAAAATCCATGTCTTTGGATCCGAACCAGCGCTACCAGGATATTTCAGAGTTAAGTGCTGACATCAGATCCTACCTAAATGGCTTTGCGACTGAAGCTGAAGATGTCAGCTTATACAAATCTCTAAGCCTCTTGGTAAAAAGACATAAGACCTTGAGTATTTCTTTGGCTTTCATTTTCATACTAACAATTGGCTTTGTAATTAGCCTCCGTATTAGTGAGCAAAAAGCTATCAAATTATTAGATCTTTATACTCAAGAGCAAAAGAATTTAAATAAGCTCAAAGATGATACCATCCCTAACCTCTATAATCTAGCTTTATTCAATCTCGAAAACCTTGAGTTGGAGGCAACTCGCAACACCTTAAATTTTGCAGAAGGCCTCGCTAAAGATGACTACGACACCCAAAAGCTTTTAGCAGAAGTAAACTTTGCCCTTCATCGCTTCAAGGAGGCAAAAAACTACTTTGAAAAAATTTCAGATACCAATAATAAACTATATCAACTGAGCGTGAAATACGCTCCCGTAAAAGACGATAATGAACTATTAAACACCACAGATTCCCTGGAGCTCATCAAATCTTTGTATTCAAGTCTCCATGCCATTCGCTTTGCCAAGACATGCATAGACTCAAAAAAATACAGTTTTAAAGACAAGATTCATGTCTATGACCTGGCACTGCGTAAAAAAAATCGCTATAAGGGAAAATCTCTCATCAAGTTCGAGACTCATTCAGGTAAAAACTCTTTAGATCTCTCCGGATACAAAACCTTCATCGATTTCCAAATACGTGCACTGCAAGGACTGGAGGTCCACAAGCTCAATTTAAAAGATATCAATCTCGGCCAATGGGAACTTGCTCACTTAGCCAATGTGCCCTTGGAAGAAATTGACCTTCGACTTAAAAAGCCAATCCAAATAGACATCCTCACTGAGATGAAAAATCTAAAGAAAATAACTATCTACAAAGAGCAATATTCTGATCGAGTTCTAAAGAAATTACCTGCTAAAGTTCTAATTGAGCAAATGGATATCCACTAGCTCAACTGCAGCCCCATTTGACTTACTGAATATAAGAAAAAATCTTTTTTAAATTTTTTTATAAAAAGCAGTCAAATATCTAAAGTACCCATCGACTTGTACTTAGAAAATAAATTGGAGCACAGAACGATGACAAAAAAACATTTTAGTCTTATTGAATTATTAGTCGTTATTGCAGTTATTGGTATTCTCTTCAGCCTTTTGGCGCCGGCCTTAAGCTCAGCGCGTGAATCTGCAAAAACAGCCACATGTAAAAGCACACTCAAATCACTTCATACAGCTTCGTTGATGTACGCAGATGATAATAATGACGTCGCCATCTTTAAAGCCCGCCAGCCTGGCTATGATAATTATTCTCCGGGGTGGTCTGACTACTCCCGATTGGCCCAATACCTAATGGATACCGGTTCAGAACCCGATGGATATAGATACTACAATGAAAAATTTCTTTGTCCTAAAGCAGACTATGCTCGATCACAAGAGACTAATTTCGTGGAGGGTCGTCCCTATGAATTACGTTTTTCATACGGTATGAATACAAGTAATCAGGTCATTAATAAGGCCAGTCAATTTGCTGGTGTAAAATTCACTCAACTAAATGACCCTGCCAACAAAATCCTATTTAGTGACTCCATTTCCGAGGCGATTATCCAAAACAACGCTGAATATGGCATGTACCTCGGAGGTAATTACGAAAACCCCGCCAATAACTGGAATAGACAGGTTGCCTATCGACATAAAGAGCAAGCTAATACAGTTTTTTACGATGGCCACATCGGGCCAGTCAATCACCTTCAGCTCACTTCGAATGCCACAGATTATTGGACTCTCAGTGGCTATGTCCATATATCTAAGAACGGTACAAAGACAATCGTTCCCTGAACAGCCAAGTTAATCATTTACTGAACTCTACACAAAAAACAAAAATTATTGTAACCTGAATCCGTGATCAGGTTTTGAGATTCATGAGATAATGGTTTGGTCGAGTAATTCTTAGATCGTTTTTATCCCAGATTGTGAGATGTCCTTATTTCTTAAGCCTATCGCTCGTGATCAGGTGTCTAAGGATAGTAAATATAGCAATTTCTAAGGCAATTCACCCAACTTGGACAGAGTAAAGCACAAAACTCAATAAAAGAGCTTTGCAATAAACTTCTTATTAGTGGATTAAAGGCTAAATGATATTTTTTGATACAGCTTAAACCAAGGGCTATGTCGACCAAACTTGAGAGTTTCATCTCCTGCGTGCTTTACGTGTTTACAAGCGGTTAAAATCAAGTCACGTATCACGCACCGTAGGCGGCGTCGTTGGGCTTTGATTTTAATTGGAGCCAAAGATTTATTATGGATAAGGTGATTACCAATGACTCTGAGCACATTAAAAGCGAGCATAGCGCAGTGCAAAAAGAATTGATTCGCTTTAAATTTCCCTGAGGGTAAACGCTCTACATTCATATCGCTCTTCAATTCGCTATGGAACTGCTCACTGGTTCCATGATCGTGATAAAGTTCGATCACATCCTCGGCTTCTAAAGGTAAATTCGTCCAATAGGTCTCCACTTCGATTTCTGGCATCAAAAGTCGATTGCCATCTTGATCTTCGAGTCGTTCCGTAACTTTAAAAATAACAGGAACCACTTTATGTTCTTCATTGTTTCCAGGATGTTTGTGATGGAGTTCACCGACAAAGACACTCTTACCATCTCGAGATTTAAGCTGTCGCCCTAAACGCCGTGCGTTGGATAGCCACTGTTCTTTAGATTCCTTTCTAAGGTTCCGTTTAATCAGAAAATATTGATCATCAGGAAGGTGTCCGAAATTAACCTCAGCATCGTGAGCGGAATCTAAACGAAGTAGTACGGGGTGCTTAAGCTTTAATTTTTTGATCATAGTAAAGCTGTCATCTAAGAACTCTGGCATCCCTTTTTGTGCATGCTGTGAACCTGGACGCAGCTCATTATTTAGCATAAAGCCCTCAGTTCCAAGGTAGGCAAACATGGGAGAAAATCCGTCATGATTTTTATATGTCCAACTCACATTTTCTTTATGGCTACCGGAGTTATCCATGGGTGATACATCCATATCGAGTGGAATAAAATTCATCCCCCCTTTTGATATATTACCTATACACTGTTTTTTGAGCAGGTTTGTATTCGCTGATTTTAAATGCACTTCATGCTCAGAAGACATGATTTCTAGTCGTTGACGCAAACGTTCCTCGGATGGAACTTTGTTTAATCCAAGTGATTTCATAAAGACTTCGTTTTCACGAAACTGACTAATATCTGTGAAGCGTTCACGCCCCTGAATCAGTAACCCCACCTGTGATTTGAAAATATCTAGATCTTGAAAGATATGATTGGCCTTGTGATCTGTATTGAACTCATCGTCAATTTCACTTTGTTGAAGGACTTGGCCACCTAAAAATATTCCGCCAATACTGTGAAGGGAATCATTGCCTGTGTCGAGTTTAAATGCTTTATTCATGAGAAAACCTGTTGGGTGATTTTGGTGTCGTAACTTAAATTACTATAAACCAACAGGTTTTCTTGTTTTTAAGCTGTTTTTTAAGATCAGCTCACGGATTCAGGTGTAACTGTATTGAGCTAGAACAATAAAAATATTAAAGAAAATTACATTTTTTTCAAAATCAGTCAAATTTATAGAATGCTCATCGACTATTATATATAATAAGCCTTTGGAGAATGCTGAAAATGAAAAATAATTCTAATAAATTCACTTTAATTGAACTACTCGTCGTTATTGCAATTATAGGCATTCTCGTAAGTCTGCTTGCCCCAAGTCTAAAAGGCGCTCGGGAATCTGCGAAGTCCGCAGCATGTAAAAACACCTTAAAGTCACTCTACACGGCATCACTTCTCTACGCAGATGATAACGAGGATTGGGCTCTATTCAGAGCTGATATCGGCGTTACAGATTCACAACCCTGGGCTGCATGGGGCAACTATGGTCAATACCTCATGGATATCGGTTCTAATGACAACCAGAGATGGTTTCGCTTCTATAGTGAGAAATTCATCTGCGCCAATGCCGAATATGCACGCACAGAAGCTAATACCTCGGCAGAGGGCCGTCCCTATGACATTCGCTATAGCTACGGCATGAATACCAGCGGACAAGTGGTGGAAAAAAATTACCCTTTTGGGGGAATAAAATTCAACCAGGTCGATTCTCCATCAGACAAAATATTTATGAGTGATTCCCTATCAGAATCGATTCTTGAATCCAAAGCAAGATTTGGTCATTACATCGGAGGTAATTATGAAAGCCCTGCAAATAGCTGGAATCGACAAGTAGCCTACCGCCACAAAGATCAAACTAAGGCAAATATAACCTATTTTGATGGCCATATCGAAACCAATGATTACCTGCAAATAACCGTTGAAGGCGACTCAAATAACTTCGTTGATAAATGGAAGCTCCCCGGCTACACTTACATCGAACCCGATGGCACTGTCAACACAATTGAATAACCCCCCTGCTGTCTAAGCGTGGATTCGTCTAATCGGGGAATCGAATAATTAAAAATCGCTTCAAACTAAGCATACCACCCCCTAAAGTCCTATCAAGCCGAAGGCGTTCAATAGCTCACCCAGTGATCCCTCTCCCAGCGTAGCGGTCTTTCAGCGAATGAAATGAGCGATCTTACAGTGAGCCCAGCGTAGCTGGTCTTTCAACGAATAAAGTGAGCGATCCTATATAAATGCCATACTGCCCAAAAATAATTGTCTATCCTCCAGATGAATCAGCGCTGGGGCTTCTGGATGAGTCGCTTAAGGTCTCTTTCCAGTTCAGCCACTAATTCGGGCTTCTGCTGAGCCAAGTTATTGGTCTCGCCCGGATCTTTGGAAAGATCATAGAGTTGAGGCTCAGGACTCAATCCTCCCTCGATCTTTTTATTTTCCTCGATCCAAGGCTTGGATTCTTGAGCGGGAGGAATGTATTTGAGCTGCCCTTTCCTAAGAGAAAAATGACCACAGGATTCACGAAGCATCAAGTCACGACCATTGGATTTTTTACCTAAAAAAGTATCTAGTAAATCCAGGCTATCCAGAGCTTCGCCCTGCTCTAATTGATAATCCAGCAAAGACGCCAAAGAAGCGTATAAATCTAACTGATTCACCAGGGCATCACTTTTACCGGGCTTGATACGATTTGTCCAGGAAAGGATAAAAGGCACACGAGTTCCCGCCTCGAAAGTACTGTACTTACCTCCACGTAGTTTCCCGGCGGGCTTGTGTTTACCCAGCATTTCATAGCTCTTATCAAAATAACCATCACTCACTACGGGGCCGTTATCACTTGAAAAGACGATGAGTGTATTGTCTTTCAAAGCACGTTTTTCCAAGTGATCTATGAGCTGACCAGTGATATAATCCATTTGCTTAATGGCATCGCCGCGCGGACCTAATTTTGAAGAACCCTGAAAACGAATATCGGCCATATAGGGCACGTGAATATCGTGAAAGGAAAAATAGATAAAAAAGGGCTCATCTCGGTTTTGATCAATAAAAGTCCTAGCCTTGTGCAGCATCTGATAGGGAATTGTTTCATCTTTCCAACGCGCTGAATGACCACCCGTCATGTAGCCGATGCGACTCACGCCATTGACAATGTTTTCCGGTGTTGTTCATCAGCGGTGTATTTAACCAAGTTAGGGAAATCCAAGGCCGTTTTATCTTGCCCAATCTTTGCTCCATAACTAACCTCGATGGGATCCATGGGGTCGAGATTTAGAACTTTATGACCTTCAACTAGCACGCAGGGCACGCGATCACCTGTCGCCGGAATCAAAAAACTGTAATCAAAACCTATCTCGAGTGGTCCCGGTGCAATTTTACCATTCCAGTCGAGATCGCCATTGCCCAAACCCAAATGCCACTTACCAATCACCGCAGTTTTATAAGATTGACTTTGCAGCATTTTTGCCAAGTTGGTTTTATCAGGAGAGATCAACAAGGGCGCATCACCCGGCAAGATTTCTGCTTTACCTCGAAAGGCATAATTACCCGTTAATAAAGAATAACGCGATGGCGTACATGTCGCCGAGGATGAATGACCATCAGTAAAAACCAAGCACTGATCAGCCAACTTATCGATAGCTGGAGTTTTGATCTCTGTAGCTCCGTAGCAACTCAAATCGCCATAGCCCAAATCATCGACATAGATCACCACAATATTTGGTTTTTCTTTTGCAGAGAGTTGCACTGTTAATACTAATAAAAGTGTGAGTAAAACCCATATGCTTTTCATGTAAAGCGTCATAAATTATCTTTTCTGGACTGGGATTAGTAGCTCTTTTCGTTGATGCTTACTTCTTGCAGGTCAACCTGATCATGTGCGTTGATATCCAAGGCTTTTTGGGCTCTTTCAACTTTTACATTGCGGATAAAAACTCCCTTGATGGGTGACTCCACATGACCCTTAACTTCAATTGCCGTCTTGGTTTCCTTACAGGTGATATTCTCTATGTGGAAATTACGGAAAATCGGCGGGTGATGACCACCACGAAAGCTGTGGTAATCGGTCTGGAAACGTATTAAAGCCACGCTCGCTTTTTCTACATCGATGTTGCGAACATGAACATTTTCGATAAGTCCACCACGATCAAGGTTTGACTTGAAGTAAATAAGGTTGCGACCACTCTTGATCTTACAATTCTCAACGTAAACATTGCGTACTGAACCAGACATCTCGCTGCCAATGGCCATACCATTGTGCACCTCGAGACAGTTGTTATTGCGAATCACAATATTCTCAGACGGTCTGGCTAGCTCACGGCCTTCTCTATCGCGACCCGATTTAATGGCCACGGCATCGTCACCAGTCCTGAAAGTGGAATCTTCAATAAGCACATAACTGGAGGAGTCAATATCCACACCATCATTTTGCAGCCTTAAGCTTTCCACGTGAATATTGCGAATGGTAATATGCTTGGAATAAATGGGATGAATAATCCAGAATGGCGACTCAATAATTTTGATACCTTCTATCTTAATACGCTCACAATTGATGAACTGAATGAAAGAAGGACGCAGGTAATGACCCTTACCGAAAATGCGTTTCTCAAGGGGTGTTGCCTTATCACCCATGGTACGGAGCCTTTCCTGATCCGGGCGCTGGAGTTCAAACCAGCCCTTATAAACTCCCTGAGCGTTACCATCGATGGTGCCTTTTCCTGTAATAGCGATATTTTCACAGCTACTCGCATAGATTAATGAAGAGTAATTAAAGAGTTCCGTACCCTCCCAACGCGTGTACACCAAAGGAAGATAGTCATCTAAATTTTTACTAAACTTTAGCTTAGCCCCCTCTTCTAAATGAAGTTCAACATTGCTTTTAAAATGAATGGGGCCCTCAAGGTAGTAGACTCCTTTTGGAACGGTCACCCTTCCACCGCCAGCTGTATTGCACATGGTGATGGCGGACATAATTGCAGGTAAATCATTGCTCGTCCCATCTCCTTTTGCCCCTAATTCACGTATATCAAAAGAACGATCGGGGAAACTAGGCTCTTGAATATTTGCTAAAATTTCTTCTGCTTTGTCCCAGGGGTCATTCGCCAGTCCAGTACAGGATTGCGACAGAAATAAAACACAGTAGAAAATTGATAAAGTAAATATTTTTTTAAATAGCATAACAAGCTCCAAATAAGTTTTGTAAATGAGTTCAATAAACGAGTCGAGAACCAATGAGCTTTTTTGACAGGTCTGCATTTTTTTCTCAGGAAATGAATTTTTTACTATTTCTAAAAAGCCCCGCCCTGGTCCTTATCCCATTAGTTTTTCACCAGCAGTCAAAAAACAATTTTAGCTTTCGACCCATTCATACGAACAACTCAAATCATCTCAGAGAAAGCTTATGAAAAAAAATCAATCCTATTTCGTCGTGGGTCTCTTACTTGGTGCCCTACTCGCCAGTAGCGCTTTTGCCATGTTCCTGCGCATGCAAAAACAAGACGCCCTAAATGACGCCTTAGCCGGTAAGGGTAATAGCGCAAAAATCACCCTCAAACTAGGTCATAGCCTGGATGTGAACCATCCAGTGCATCAAGCTATGGAACACATGAAAAAACGCCTGGCTGAATTATCTGGTGGCAGCGTGGATGTGGACATCTACCCCAGTAGTGTTTTGGGTAATGAAACCCAATGCCTCGAACAGCTCCAAAACGGCTCCCTTGCGATGACCAAAACCGCGGCAGCAGCGATTGAGAACTTCATCCCCGAGATGCAGGTCTTTAGCTTGCCTTATGTCTTTAAGAGTCGTGATCATTACTGGAATGTACTCAATAGCGAAGTCGGCCAGGAGCTACTTCAAAAGGGTGAATCCAAGTACTTGCGCGGGCTCTGTTATTACGATGGTGGCAGTCGAAATTTTTACACCAAAGAAAAAGCTATTCAAAAACCCGATGATTTAAAGGGCGTCAAAATCCGCGTGCAAAATAATGCCACTGCCATTGCCATGGTGAAAGCCATGGGTGGCTCCCCCACCCCCATCGCCTGGGGCGAACTCTACTCGGCCTTAGCTCAGGGAACAGTAGACGGCGCCGAAAACAATTTACCCAGCTTTACTACCAATAAGCACTACGAGATCTGTAAACACTTATCCTTGGACGGTCATAGTCGCGTTCCGGACATTCTCTTAATGAGTAGTAAAGTTTGGCAAAAGCTGCCCCCGCATGTTCAAGAATGGGTTCAGCAAGCCGCCGATGAATCCCGTGAGTTCCAGAAAGAACTGTGGGCGCAAAAAACTTTAGAGGCCCTGGAAGAAGCTAAGAAACATGGCGTAACCATCTACGACGTCGATGTCCAGGCCTTTGCCGCCAAAGTCGCCCCCATGCTCGAGCAGGTCGAGAACCCAAAAGTTAAAGACTTACTCCACAGAATTAATGAGGTGGACTAAATGATTAAGCTAATTATCAAAGGAAAATCTTTCCTAGTTAAGATCCTCGAGCTCATGCTTATCTTCTCCGTGGGAGCCTTAGTCCTAGACGTGGTTTGGGGCGTCTTCACCCGCTATGTCATGGGCGAGCAAGCCAAGTGGACCGAGGAACTGGCACGTTTTTTACTGGTTTGGGTCTCCCTACTGGGTGGCGCTTTAGCCTTTGGCACCAAAGGTCACTTGGGCGTAGATTATTTTGTCGGAAAGCTCCATTGCGATGCCCGCAAATTAATGACTCTGATTTCCCACTTCATCGTACTCTTATTTTCTGTCTCCATCTTCCTTTACGGCGGATCTTACATCGTAGCCGAATCCTTAAAACTCGAGCAAATGACTCCGGCTCTGGGTTGGAAAATGGGTTACGTATATTTGGCCCTGCCGATCTCGGGCTTCTTCATGCTTTTATTCACACTGGAAAACCTCTACGAGACCATCATCACTCCTGCAGGTCAACTACACGAAGCCGATGGCGAGGAGCTCAACTAATGGAAATGACCGCTTTTATTTTAGTCACGGTTTTTGCCCTGCTCTTGATCATGAATGTGCCCATTGCGGTTTCCATTGCCCTGGCAAGTTTTGCCGCTATCCTGGTTGAGGGCTCCGATCCCTCTATCGTATTAGCTGGCAAGATGGTCAGCGGCGTGAACTCCTTTGCCCTACTCGCGATCCCCTTCTTTGTCTTTTCCGGTCACCTCATGGGTAAAGGAGGTATGGCACGGCGACTCATTGATTTTGCCGGTACGCTAGTGGGCTTCCTCCCCGGTGGTTTAGCTTACGTCAATACCTTGACCTGTATGCTCTTTGGCTCCATATCGGGCTCAGCTTCTGCCGCAGTTTCATCGGTGGGTGGCTTTATGATTCCAGAGATGAATCGCAAGGGCTACAATCGCGAATTTAACGTAGCGGTGACCACCACGGCAGCCACAACCGGCCTGATGATCCCCCCCAGCAATATTATGATCGTCTATTCCGTTGCGGCGGGTTCGGTTTCCATTGCCGCCATGTTTATGGCGGGAATCCTCCCCGGTGTTTTAACCGGCCTCTTTATCATGCTCGTCTGTGGCTACTTCGCTCTAAAAAAGAAATACAAAGCCGAACCACGCTCATCCATTAAAGAAATCTTCGTGGCTTTTAAGCACGCTTTCTTGAGTTTGTTTTTAATCGTTATAGTCATTGGCGGTATTCTTAAAGGCATCTTCACAGCGACCGAGGCCGCCGCTTTTGCCGTGGTCTATGCCTTTATTTTATCAGTTGTCATTTACCGCGAGATCAAGCTCAGTCAGATGCCGCAAATCATGCTGGAAACGGGTGTGACCACCGCCATTGTCATGCTACTCATTGGTGCCAGCACGGGTATGAGCTGGATCATGACCATGGCCAATATCCCCCAAACGGTCAGTGCCGCGCTCATCGCTCTTTCAGATAATCCCATTGTCATTTTGCTGACCATTAATTTACTGCTGCTGATTGTGGGCACTTTTATGGATATGACTCCCGCGGTATTGATCTTCACCCCGATCTTTCTTCCCGTAGTCACGGCTCTAGGCATGCACGAAGTTCAGTTCGGCATCATGCTCATCGTCAATTTGTGTATTGGACTTTGTACGCCGCCAGTGGGCACCTGTCTTTTCATTGGTTGCGGAGTTGGCAAAACCTCAATTGCCAAAGTCTCGCCCATCATGATCCCCTTCTTTATTGCGATGATCGCAGCTTTGCTTTGCGTCACCTACATCGACTCCATCACACTCTGGCTTCCACGCTTACTCAACTTAGTTGATTAGCCCCCTCACATCTTAATTTACAAGGATACTTAAGTATGAATTCATTTATTCACGATAACTTCTGTTTGGAGACAGAAGTCGCTCAAAATCTTTATCATAACTATGCGGCTAATCAGCCCATTATTGATTATCACTGCCACTTATCACCTCAGGAAATTGCCGAGGATAAACGCTGGGATAATATCACCCAGGTTTGGCTCTATGGCGATCACTACAAATGGCGTGCCATGCGTAGTAACGGCGTTTCGGAAAGACTCTGTACGGGCGACGCCTCGGATCGCGAAAAATTCAGTGCCTGGACTGAAACCGTGCCAGCAACCCTGCGCAACCCACTTTATCACTGGACGCATTTGGAGCTCAAGAAATACTTTGGCTATGAAAAACTGCTTTCTTCCAAAACGGAAGATGAGGTCTGGAATCTAAGTTTAGAACGCATGTCCGAAACAAGCTTCTCGACTCGCGGACTCATGAAAAGCAGCGGAGTTAAACTAGTCTGTACAACTGATGACCCCATCGATTCCCTGGAGCATCACGTCGCCATTAAAAACGACCCCACTTTTGACATTCAAGTACTTCCAACTTGGCGACCAGACAAGGGCATGGCAGTTGAAAGTGCAAGCGAATTTAATCAATGGCTCGACGCTTTAGCGGAGCGTTCCAATACCGACATCACTAACTTCGATTCCTACATGACCGCCCTCAATAAGCAGCATGATTTTTTCCATCAGGTAGGCTGTCGCTTATCTGATCACGGCATCGAAACGGCTTACGCGCTGGATTACACTGATCAGGAAATCACAATAATTTTCGATGAAATCCGCAGTGGCAAAGAACTCACTGAGCTCAAAATCCTAAAATTTAAATCAGCTATGCTCTATCACTTTGGGGTCATGGATGCCGCAAAGGGCTGGGCTCAGCAGTATCACCTTGGCGCTATTCGCAATAATAATTCTCGCCTCTTCAAAAGCCTTGGGCCAGATACCGGCTTTGACTCCATCGGCGACTTTGATTTGGCTCGTCCTTTAGCTAAACTACTAGATCGCCTGGACTCCAGTAATCAGCTCGCCAAAACAATTCTCTATAACCTCAACCCACGGGATAATGAAGTTCTAGCCACAATGATCGGCAACTTCCAGGACGGTAGTGTAGCAGGCAAAATGCAACTGGGATCCGGTTGGTGGTTCCTGGATCAAATGGAGGGTATGACTCGTCAGATTGAATCACTCTCTCAGTTGGGCCTACTCTCCCGCTTTGTGGGTATGCTCACCGATTCGCGCTCCTTCCTGAGTTATACGCGCCACGATTACTTCCGTCGTATTCTATGCAATATACTTGGCAACGATGTCAAAAAAGGCTTGCTACCAAACGATATCGCCCTCCTGGGAAATATGGTCCATGACATCTCCTACAACAACGCCTCCAATTACTTCGGCTTCGAACTCTAAATCATCTTAAAACACAAAAGCCTTACCCATTTTCATTTGGGTAAGGCTTTTTGTATCTTAAAGCAACTTTTGCTAGTTATTTTGGAGTCTTCTTGGCTTTTTTGGCGCTTTTATCTTTCTTGCTTGAATTATCTTTCTCAGTCTTATTCTTTTTGTCGTCTTTGGCCTTGCCGCTGCGGGAGTAAATGGCTTGGGTTCTTCTCTCCTCGGATTCCTTAGTGACTTTCTCCAAATGAGCTGAAATCGCTTTAGCATCTTCCCGATTTTCAAAGAGCTTTAGAAGTGGGTCACGGCTTTTCTGCATAAACTCAGCCATAATTCCCCTGAGTTCATTGAGCTTGGTTTCATACTCTTTTTTGGTGATTAAGTTATCTAGGGCATCGGGGTCTTTTTCGTAGTTATAGAGTTCTTCCGGAACTCTAAAGTTGAGCATATTTAAGCGTTGTTTCCAAAACTTATCACTCTTTGCGAGACGGCTCATTTCTTCGTAGGCGGCCATACCTTTTGTAGCAGTAGAGAACTTTCTCTCGCCATCGGACCAGAGGTTGCAAATATAGGCGAAGTCTCTTGAAATTATCGAGCGCGTGGGCTGGCGATTACCGCCAACATTTTCCTCGTACATAGTGTAAACATAGTCACGGTCCTCTTGCTTCTCACCCTTTAAAACAGGAGCAAAAGAACGTCCATCCAGGCCCGTGATTAGATCAAGACCAAGCATATCTAAGATCGATGGAAAGATATCAATGGTGCCAATCATGTGTTGTTTATCAATTGCCCCCTCTTTTGTGACACCCGGCCATCTCACAATAAGGGGAGTTCTTGAGCTATGGTAATAATTTGCGGTTTTGGCAAAGGGCTCGGGCATACCGTGATCTGACAAAAAAATAAAGATAGTTTTGTCGTAGACTCCTGTATCTTTTAAGGCTTTTATAACTTGGCCAAATGAATCATCTGCGCGGCGAACGGTGGAGTAATACGCCGCCAATTCCTGCTTCACCAAATCTGTTTTTGGTAAAAAATTAGGAACGACAATTTCATCTACAGAAAAAACCTTACTTGGCACATTATCCAGATCATCCTTGTTCATGCCTAGTCTAGATTCTTTTTTATCCCAGTTGTAGTAACCCGTGTGGGGATCATGAATATCCATAGAAAAAAAGAAGGGCTTCCTGGCTTTAATTGCCGCCTTTATGCCCATTTTTGTGTAGCGATAAAATGACTCCGGCTTGCGGATATTTTCTTTTGTCTCTTTCAAAATTACATCGTAATTCAAGTCGAAAGCCGGATAAGGATGATAGGGATATGAATGCTTAGACTTACCGCGAATTATGGTGAAGTAACCCTGCTTGCGAAGGACATCGGGAATTGTTTGAAAGACGACTTGCTCCTTTGGCAAAGCATAGAAGCCCTCTACTCCGCTATTGTACAGGTATCGCCCCGATGAAATGGCATTTCGCGAAGGGATACAGCTTGTGGCATGGACGTGGGCATAATTAAAGCGAAAAGAATCCTGGGCAAACTTATCAATATTTGGTGTGGTGCCTTTTACTGGCGCGCCAAAGGCTCCAATTGAATCAGCACTCATGTCATCGACAGTCAATAAGATGATATTGAACTTTTGTTCATTGGCCTGTGCCCCTATGGATAAGAACATTAGCCCCAAAGTGAAGATCAATAATTTCATTTTTTCTCCTTCTGTTTAGCTTTTCTTTTTAAGGCTTTTGCTTTAGCGGCAAAATTTGTACCCAGGAGGTAGTCAATGCGCCTGTAGGTGAAGTAGCTTTTGACATTTATTTTCTCCAATTCCACATCAAACTTGTAGCCATGACCATCGCGCAAAAGCACTAATGAATTGAGTGTTAGCAGAGTCTCTGTTTCGCTGGTGGATTTCTCTAAAACATCGAGGATGACTTGGGCGGGATCTTGGGCCTTTATGATGGCCAAAAACTCCGCTGCTCGAACGCGTACTAAAAGCTCTTCATCATGAGCTGCTAATTCTTTTGCTTTCGCCACAAAGGCGTGAGCTTGCTTGCCAAAGCGACTGCAATTGATCAAGGCCCAATAACGAAACCAGGGAGTTGTTGAATTTAAGGCCTCTAATAAATCCTCTTGAACTTCTTCAAAAGAACTTAGCTGTAAGTTAGCTAAATCAATGAGCTCAGCAATATCATCCTTCTTTTCTATGCCCAGTTGAGCAAAAACCTTTAAATCACCATCAACCATGATGGACTCCGGGAAAAAACTTAAATCAGAGATCTCTTTTAGGCGATCAGATAAACGCTCCCGCATCCAAAGCAGCTGCTCAGCGTATTGCGGGTTGGAAGCTAAGTTATTTGTTTCATAAGGGTCTTTTACTACATCGTAGAGTTCTTCCACTGGTCGGGACTTATAAAATTGACTTTGCAATTCATTTAGTTCTCCCTTTTCATGGAGTTCCCGCCATTCCCTGTAAGCCGCCATTTTATAGCGGTAGTTATTGTGCAAGCCACCATAATTAAAGGGTTGATAATTGCGCTTATACTTTAAGTCCCCTTTTCTCAAACTGCGCACTAAATCATATTTTTCATCAAAGCGATCAGCAAAGCCAAGGGTTTCGTCACGATTTTCTAAATCCTCTTTACTTATTCCCGGTCCCATGAAGGCTTTGCCATCAATTCCTGATGGCGGCTTAATGCCTGCCAAGTGCATTACGGTGGCGCCCACATCTACAAACTCGATAAAGCCATCGACGCGCGTGCCTTTTTCAAGGTCCACTAAGTGCTTAAAATTCTCGGGAATGCGCACGACAAATGGAACGTGAAGACCCGTTTCATATAAATAGCCCTTGCTCCCGGGCATGACTCCACCATGATCACCAAAATAAAACACAAAGGTATCTTCCAGAACACCATCTTCTTGGAGCATGGCGATGACATCCGCAATTTCTTCCTGCATGCTTTTGATCATCTTGTTATTAGCGCGATGGGCCTGGCGAAATAATGCGGTATTGGGGTGACGGGGAGAGACAAATTCTTCCACAACACCTTGGGCATCTTTTTCTCTATTTAATCTTTGCAGGTGGGATTCATGGGAACGCTGGAGTTGCTGCTTGTGAAAAAAGGGCTGAGCTTCTTTGCGCTTTCTCCAATCTTTTCTGGACATCCAAAAATTGTCATTATAAGTGAAGTTATAATCATTTTTGCTTTCGTAAGAAGTGTGATAACCCGCTTCGGCCATGACCGCATATATTGGTTTTACGTCTTCGGGGAGTCGTGTGTCTCTTACTGAACGGTGGTGCTGAATACCCATTCGCGGCGGGTAAGAGCCCAGTGCCAGTGTTGAGCGTGCCACCGAACAAACCGGTGCATTGGAAAAAGCATTATTGAAGATAACTCCCTGCTCGGCGAGCTTATCAATATTCGGTGCTTGAGCCCCCGTCTTGAAATACAGACTGGAATAATGAACCGAATTATCTTCTGAGATCAGCCATACAAAATTGGGTTTTTTAGCCTCGGCTATAGCATTGGGAGCGAGAGTAATCAAACAGAGAAAACTCTGTAAAATAAATTGTTTTGTCATGAAATATATCTCCGTCATTTTAATGAAAAAAAAATCTTTAAAACGAGTCGCTGAATGCGCAATTTTTTTGACTCAAAAATTAAAAAATAAATCAATCCGCGTGAAAGAATTAATCATTACATGTGGATTGAGATAATATATAATAATCACAAAATAGGTTTTAAGTAAAATGAAATATTTCATCATAGTTCTAGTAATCTTGGGGAGTTTACAAATCTCAGGAAAAGATAAAAAACAAAAAAACACGCGAGCATCGATTCAGGAAGAATACAGTGGTGAACGCGATGCTAAAACGATCCGTATGGCCATGGCCTCCAAAGCCTTTTCCTGGCTTAGTGGTTCACCCGCTGATAATGAAAAATTATCAGTTGGTAAATCTGCTCAATTCTTTGGCTTTGTTGCTTTGCGTTATACTAGTGGAAGAGCGGCAAAAAGAGGTAGTTTAGGAAGAGCTTTTGAAGCCATTGCTACAGAAAAACAAAAAACCTTAATGGTCGATGCAGTTGAGCAAGAAGCAGAAGTCATGAAATTGTGGTGGGATTGTCGCAGCAAAATTCTTCGGCATCTGGAAAATCATCTTTACACAGGCCAGGTTTTCAACACAAAGGAATTAAATGCTTTAGCCAAAGAGTTTGGCTACCTCAATGGAAAAGCGGGACTCATCGAGGCACGGGCTTTTGCTAAATTGGAAGATAGCCTTAGTGAAAGTCATTGGGCAAAAATGAAAAACTTTAGAAAAAACCCAGATCTTGCAAATTCCCAAGATAATAATAAAGGCAAAAAAAGTTCTAATTTAAGTCGAGAACAAGCCGCCCAATATGAAGATCTCTTTGCAAAATGCTTTACTTGGTTGACGGGCAGCATGAAGGACAATCAAGTAATCCCCCTTGGTCAACCTGCGCAGTTTTTTGGTTTTGTTTCTATTCGTCACAAGAGTGGGCATGGAGCAAGTCGAGGTCAAATTTCAAAAAGTTTTAGTAAGCTACTTAACCATGAGCAAAGTCAACTATTGGATAAGTCAGTTGCCGAATTACAGCCATGGATAGAAAAGTTTATTAAGCAGCGAAACGCGCTACTCCTGGAGATGGATAAATTACGCAATAGCCCAGGAAGTTTTGATGCCTCAGTTTATAAAAAAATATCTGAAGAGCTGGGACTAATTGAAGTTAAATGTGGTCTTATCGAAGCATCTTGTTATCATCAAATCCGCAAGATGATGAGCGACAATCAATTGGCTAAAATGATGGATATTCGGTCAAATTATATTGTGGACCAAGAGCAAATGGAAAAACTCAATACTGTTGAACGAGGTGCCAAACTTTATAATCTGTGTTCAGCTTGTCACAATAAAACTCTCGCACCAAGTCTAACAGGGGTTTTTGATCGAAAAATTGCCTCTTTGAAAAATTATGAATATTCATCGGCAATACAGGCTTATGCTAAGGGCGCATCGTGGGATGAAGTCAAGCTAGATCATTTCTTGAAAGCACCAACGCAGGTTGTGCCAGGTACGAAAATGGCTTTTCAGGGGATTCTGAATAAGGATGACCGCACAGCACTTATTGAATATCTTAAAAAACTTAAATAAAGGAATTTAATCAATGAATAAGATAACCTTATTGCTAACGGCATTCTGTTCCATGACTCTCGCGGCCGTAGAGAAGCCAAATATCATTTTCATTATCTCGGATGACCAGGCGTGGGATGGACTTTCCATAGCCATGCATCCAAATATGGACAAGTCTAAGCACGCTTATATTCAAACTCCCAATTTAGCGAAACTAGCTAATGAAGGCATGCGTTTTTCTGCCGCCTATGCTCCATCACCCGTTTGTGCAGCCACTCGGATTAGTCTCCAAACAGGGAAATCGCCAGCTGCGCTACATTGGACTAAGGCCGCCAAGTCAGTAACTGAAAAAAATAATTATCCACTTATCCCTCCAGTAAATATCAGAGATATTCCTGAATCTGAAGTCACTATAGGGGAGATCCTTCAATCTCAAAATTACCTGACGGCGCATTTTGGTAAGTGGCATATAAATGGAGGTGGGCCTGCAAAACATGGCTATGATGAGCATGATGGCGATATTGGCAATGAGTATGCCGCTAATTATGCGGGGGATAATCCAGTTGATATTTTTGGCATGGTAAAGCGATCGATTAATTTTATGGAAAGAGCTCAGCGTGAGCAAAAGCCCTTTTATCTCCAACTATCATTTCATGCCTTGCATGCGCCCCAAAATGCCCTTCAATCGACTATCGAAAAATATAAAACCCTAGTTCCAAAGGGGAATGAAAAAGAAATCGGACGCGCTGCTCTTTCAGAAAATCTTGATTCTGGAATAGGTCTTCTCTTAACTTCTCTTGAAAGACTTAAGCTCACAAAAAACACCTACATAATCTATATGTCTGATAATGGTTCTGGAGGAAAAAAGGGGCCATTACGAGGAGGCAAAGGCGATGCTTGGGAAGGTGGTATTCGTTCACCAATGATCGTTAAAGGGCCCCATATCAAAGCTGGGTCCTGGTGTCATCAAAGAGTAGTCGGGTACGATTGGTATCCAACTTTTTGTGATTGGGCTGGAATTAAAAAACTTCCAAAGCACATCGAAGGTGGCAAGCTTAATGATGTACTTACATCAAATAACAAGGGAAAAATCCACCGTACTCGTGAAGAACTGGTTTTTCACTTCCCTCACTATCAAGGAGATACTCCTCATACAGCTTTATTTTGGGGAGATTATAAACTCATGAAGTTTTATGAAAGCGAAAGGCTGTTTCTTTTTAACATCAAAAAAGACATTTCAGAATCAAATGATCTATCATCAATTTTACCAGAAATGACAGATCAAATGCACCAAAGAATGATTAAATACCTTGATGAAGTGAATGCGCAATTACCTACTTCAAATCAAAACTACGACCCCAATAAACCATCTATATCTAGTAAAGGAAAAAAAGGGTCGAAAGGAAAAAAAGGGGGTAAAGGAAAAAACAAAGCAAGTAAAAATCATCCGATTAACGATGAAATTAGACTTAATTGAGTTAAATATTTTCACCATTTTGCTTAATAGCTTCAGCAAACCACAGGGCTGAACTCTTGGGTGTTCGCTCCAAGCTTTCGTAGTCTACATAACACATTCCAAAGCGACGCTTATAACCGAATGACCACTCGAAGTTATCCATGAGTGACCAGGCAAAATAACCTCGCAGGTCAACGCCCTGCTCGATGGCATTTCGCGATCCCCGCAAATAGGATTCGTAGAAGTCTTTTCGCATCACATCATTGAGTGCCGATTCTTTGTCCGGCTCATCACAAGCACAGCCATTTTCGGTTATATAAATTATGGGATGATCATAACGCTGATCAATCCATTTCAAGAGGTCTCT
The DNA here is from genome assembly GCF_028745505.1 of Lentisphaera marina. Lineage (GTDB taxonomy): Bacteria > Verrucomicrobiota > Lentisphaeria > Lentisphaerales > Lentisphaeraceae > Lentisphaera > Lentisphaera marina. Next base: position 1,213,812 of record NZ_JAQZZL010000002.1, read on the forward strand.
GCAACCCTCTGGAACGATATTCCAGCCCATGTGCGTTTTTTGCCAAGCAGGGTCATTGCTCAAGTGGACATTTTGGTCATCAATCATACCACCATTGCCGGCTATATCGCTCACTTGTTCTTGGCCCTCTTTGGGTTCAGAAGCCATCATTGTACTGTAGTGATTGAGGCCAAAGAAGTCGCTAGAGCCCAGAATCTCTTTGCGTTCATCTGGAGAGAATTGCGGCAGTCTTTCACCTAAGCGCTGTCGCATAACTTGTGGATAATCACCCTTCCAAACGGGATCAGCAAACCAGGCCAGGAAAAACTCCAAGCTACGCTCGGCTGCGGCTCGATCCTCAGTGGAATCTGTAAGCGGGTAGCGGAAGTCGCAATTATTGGTGATGCCAATGGTTCCGCCCTGATGGGCAAATTCAGTTTTATAAATGCGGTAGGCACGGGCGTGACTGAGCAACAGGTGATGGGCGGCAATATAGGGTTCATCAGCTGAGACACGGCCGGGAGCGTGGGCGCCAATGCCATAACCCAAAACAGCTGAACACCAGGGTTCATTGAGGGTGATCCAATTTTTCACCCGATCACCAAAGGCCTCGAAGCAAATTCGAGCATATTTTTCAAAGTATTTTACCATGTCTTTATTGAGCCAACCATCGTGTTCGATCTGTAATGACAAAGGCAGATCCCAGTGATAGAGAGTCACCCAAGGTTCAATACCATGCTCGAGCAGGCAATCGATGAGGCGATTATAAAAATCTATGGCTTGCTGATTGGCCTCACCTTTGCCATCCGGCTGGATTCTGGGCCAGGCAATGGAGAAGCGGTAGGCTTTTAGCCCTAAGCTTTGCATCATTTTTACATCTTCTTCAAAGCGATGATAATGATCGCAGGCCACATCGCCATTGTGCCCCTCTTCAACTTTTCCCGGGGTATCGCAAAAAGCGTCCCAAATACTTGGCGCCCTGCCCCCTTCGCGACTAGCGCCTTCAATTTGGTAACTCGCGGTGGCTGAGCCCCAGACAAAATTTTTCGGAAATTCTTTGGACATGATTTATTTCTTTTTATTATTTTCTTTAAACTTCTGAGTATGCTCCAAGCCTAAATAAACGGGCTCTATGAGTCCCTTACTCCATTCGGCGCGGACATTGTCAATCTCTGTAAAGCGTTCTGGAAAGGACTTAATAATATTTTTTTCTTCGCTAATATCATCTTTCAAATTAAACATCTGATGACAAGTACCGCCATTATAGGTAATGAGCTTATAATCGCCCATGCGCACGGCGTAACTCCCTTCTGAACCGCCACCCCGTAGAAAAATAGCCTTATGCGGTGAGCCTTGCTTTGCTCCAGTTACGTAAGGAATGAGATTGACACCATCGAGGGGCTTTTCGGGATCAAGCGCAGCACCGGATAAGTCGGCTATGGTCGCCAGTACATCTAATGAGTTAACGGGCTGATCATAAATCGAAGGACTGGTAACTCCTTTCCACTTGAGGAGAAAGGGGACGCGCCAACCGCCCTCATAAGAAGAGCCTTTATCTTTACGTAAAATCCCGTTATCAGCACCCCATTTTTCTTTGCCGCCATTATCGGACATAAAAAATACCAGGGTGTTTTCTTCCAGTTGACAATCACGAAGCTTTTTCATAATCTGACCTACGCCATCATCCAGTCCCACAACTAAACCCGCGTAGAGTTGGCGTTGTTTATCTTGTATGTGGGAAACGCGCTCCAGGTCTTTTTTTGCGGGCTGTAATGGAGTGTGTGGAGCATTGTAGGACATGAAGAGGAAGAAAGGTTTTTCTTGATGGCGTTCAATAAAATCTAAGGCCTGATCCGTAAATTCTTCGGTCAAATGTTTTTCAAATTGCACGGGGGTGTGATCATCCAGGATCCAGGTTCTCATCTGCTGAATCTCTTCTTTATCTTTCGTGAGCTTGTAGGAGTCTTTAAATTTCATCTCTTTCTGAAAGTAATAATGACTCCCGCCCAAATGCCCGTAGAATTCATCGAAGCCACGGTTAAGTGGATGGTGGGTCTCTTTATGGGCGCCAAGATGCCATTTACCAATAATCTTCGAGCTGTATCCCAGGGGCTTGAGCACCTCGGCAATGGTCTTCTCACTTTTGGGAACTCCCATATTGGGATCTTCAGGGCGATACTGGGGATTGCGCTCAGACCCAAAGCGCTGTTGATAACGCCCCGTAATAAATCCTGCCCGGCTGGGTCCACAGACCGAATAGGCTGAATAGCCACTGGAAAACTGTACACCGCTTTTTGCTAAAGCATCGATATGTGGAGTCGGAATATCAGTACATCCATTATACCCCACATCCTTGTAGCCCAGGTCATCCGCCATAATAACAATGAGGTTGGGCTTGTTTTGTATTTGTTCAGCACCAAGACTTAAGCATGCTAGTGCGAATAGTATAGAGAAAATTTTCATGGTTGATTCAGTCCGGTTTTTTAAGTTTTTTACAGAGGATTAATGACTCATACTTTGTTGTAAATAAGCCTTCATCTTGTTCACGATTTCTTTATATTCAGGCTTAGATGCCACATTGACATTTTCATCGGGGTCAATTTTATGGTCAAAGAGCATGGAACCGTCGCTGTAACTTGTATAGGCGTAACGATCGCTTATGGCCGTATCACCATTACGAAAACGAGCATAAACGAATTCCTGTGTGCTTTTAGATAAGTCACCCAGCACAGGAACAAAACTCTTACCGTGCAGGTGTTGTGGCAAAGGCAGACCTGCCAACTCACACAGGGTCGGATAAATATCAACTGAAGAAACTAAAGCTTTGGCTTCACCCTGGAGCTTTCCCGGGGCATGAACGATTAAGGGCACTCTGAGGGAAATATCCATGGTGTTGTGTTTACTCCAGAAATTGTGTTCACCTAAATGAAAGCCGTGATCTCCCCAAAAGACAATTATGGTATTTTCCGCCAGATCTAAATCTTCTAATTCCTGCATGATTTTGCCAACTTGGGCATCGATATAACTTACACAAGCGTAATAGCCATGGATCATGGCACGATGCCAGGCCTCGGAATTCAGATCGTATTCATCTAAAACATAACCAGTTAACTCATTAGAAGATCTCAAAGACTTGGGAGCACCTTTTGGTCGGTAAAGGTTGGTCGCCACGCTGAAAGTCTTGGGATCATACATGTCCCAATATTTTTTAGGTACGTAAAAAGGCATATGAGGTTTTTTAAACCCACAGCCTAAAAAGAAAGGTTTGCCATCCTTTTTTAAACGGCGAAGTGCCTGTATGGTTTTAAGCGTTGTTTTGCCGTCGATATAGTCTTCATCGCCCACGTCGGCAGCTTCAAACATTAAGCCGCGCTTAGCTTTGGTGAGCCTCTTCAAGGTTATGTCTAGATTCGCATCCAGCCTTTCATTTCCCGGGAGCCATGCTTTCTCACTCCAGCTCCGTTTTTCCGCATCATATTTGTGGTGGAAGATCTTACCTAAGCTTAAAGTTGTGTAACCCGCTTCTTTAAAAACTTGAGGCAAGGTTGGTACATCGGGTGCATCTTGATCAATTGAAGTCTTATAATCGACAAAGCGCTTAGCGCTTGGCTGCAGTCCAGTAAAGACACTTGCACGCGAAGCTCCACAAGTTGGTACAGAGCAATAGGCCCTGGAAAATTGCACCGACCTAGAAGCCAACTTATCAATATTTGGTGAAATGACTTGTGATTCGCCATAACAGCCCAGTACAGGACGTAGATCATCAATAGCGATGAATAGTACATTGGGTTTAGTACTTGACTCAGCAAATGATGAATTGGCGATCAAAAATAAGGCAAGGACAGAAATTAGTGATAAGCATTTGTTCATTAATAGTTTCCTTTGGAGTTCAACATGAGAAATATGGAACTCGATTTTAAGTTTTTATCAAAAATATTCATTTATAAAAAAGCTCGCTGAAGATGTATCTTTTTTGACAAGTAAAGCGAAAAGTCCTTCGCTAAAAATATAATTTTAGTGATTCCTGGAGGAGTTTTAGGCCAGCTGAATCATTGTGTAAAATCTTAGTCATATCCTCAAGAACTTTAGTGTATTCAGGATTCATGGCCTGATTTTGGGTTTCATCTGGATCTTTTTGGTAGTCAAACAAATCTCTACCAATGACCTTTTTCGTCTCTGTATGCACCCATTCGATATAGCGATAACGCTCGTTGCGAACCGAATATCCGATATCCTTCCATCCCTTACGAATTGTCACGGCTCCTTCGCGCGGCTTAGCCTTTGGGTCTTCAAGTACAGGTGCTAGGCTTTCACCCTGTAAAAAGTCCGGTTTTGGAAGGCCAATTAGGTCGCATAGTGTGGGAAATACATCGGTAAATTCTGCAGGAGATTTGGATTTAGTTCCAGGGCTCGATTGACGTGGGTCCACAATAATTAAAGGTGCTCGTGCGGCCTGTTCGAAGGAAGTATTCTTGGCCCATTGGCCATGATCACCTAGGTGAAAGCCATGGTCGCCCCACAGTATGATTATTGTGTTATCATCTAGCTTTAGCCTTTTCAACTCATCGGTGAGCATTCCAACTAGAAAATCGATGTAGGAAACACAGGCATAATAGCCATGTATAAGCTCTTTCTGGAGTTGCGGAGAAAAATCTGTAGCTTCGCCTTCTTTTGGAATTCCCTCATACACCCGTAACTCACTACTCTTTCCATAGCCACGCCCAGAATTACCGGCCGCCTGTTTTTGAAAGGGGTGAATCTCGAATTGATCACGCTTGTAGAGGTCCCAATATTTTTTAGGTGCATAAAAAGGTAGGTGAGGTTTGGCAAAACCAACGGCTAAGAAAAAGGGCTCATCAGCGGCCGCTCTTTCGCGCATGCGCTTAATACCCTCTTGTGCTACACGGTAGTCCCTGAAGTCCACAAGTTTATTTATTGGTGCCGCAGCTACTTTGCTGTACTTGTAGGTGTAGCCCTCAATATTTTTTCGCTTCTGGTTGGCTTCGGCTTTACCTATTTGTTCCACATCTTTAGAAGATAAACCGGGCCTGAAGGAAAAAGCCTCACTCCAGGATTCTTTATCCATGATCTCTAGATTATCTACACAACGGTAATCATAAATTTTTCCTGTGCCAGTTGTAAAATATCCGTGTTCTTTAAGGTACTGAGGCAAAGAAACAATGTTAGGATTCGCCTCACGCCATTTGGTTTTTAGGTCCAATACGCCGGCACTTTCCGGACGAAGGCCACTCATAATACTAGCTCGGGAAGGACCGCATACAGGGTACTGACATTGAGCGTGGAGGAAAGTCGTTCCCCTGGCGGCCATGCGATCGATATGGGGGCTTTTAGCCAGCTTATCTCCATACACACCCAGGCGTGGAACTAAATCATCTACCGCTATGAATAATACATTGGGCTTATCCGAAGAAGCCAAAATACTTGTGTGAAATACTAGAGCGCAAAAGCTCAAGACTAAAGTTTTTATATTTATCATCATCATACCCTATTTTTTTGAATTGTTGTCGAATCGAAAGGCTAAGAGCACAGTCATTCTTATTTGGCTGTGATATTGTTTTTTGATGCACTGAATTTCGTCTTGCCGTCCACACGGAAAAGGCCGTAAACGCGATGGGTCATTTTTTTCAGGTAGCGCTGCTCGTCGTCATCCTTAAAGGGATCGTAGCCGGAGTACTTCTGCATTGTTGGAAAAATCGTAGCAGGAATCAATTCTTCATTCTTACCATCAAACTTCAAACGAGCAAAAGCATTCTTATGAGGGAAGGTGTGATTTCTCGTGCGCTCAGCACCAGACATACTACAGGCACTATCGGCTCCCTCTACTATGAGAATTGGCCCTTCTTTACTTGGTTCTAAGTAGCGCGATGTTTTTTCATTTAAGTAGATGGCAAGTAATTCTGTTTGGCCACCATTGCGAGTCAGACAGAAAGTGCCGCCGTGCTCACCGAGCTTTTGCCCTATGGTGAATAAGTGACCACCATCATTCACCATACGGGGAACTCTTGAGGCAGATAGGAAATTATGTGTTTCACCATTTAAACCAGGCAAGTTAAACTCACGATCTAGGATGGGCATCTCGACATTTAGATTGCGCCCCCAAACCGATTGCTTAGTGAAGACCATTAACTCCTGAGGGAAAGCTTTGAAATAGGCAAACTCACAGTTGTCGAAGAAGACATCCTGACCTTCTGCACTTATACCATTTCGGTAAGCGCGGGGACCAGCTTTTGCGCGGATATCTACAAAAGCCACAGTACAGGCGGCATCATTTTGAAATACAGTAAAGTCCTCGGCTCTCCAGTTACTACCCTCTGAACTTCTGGAAAGCAACTGTAAGCCATTAAAAATAAGCTGATCATGCTGACCTGTGTACAGGTGAATGCCTACATAATCATTTGCTTTTGTATAAGGTGCTTTACGACTGATATCTCCGTTAAAAATAACATTAGTCATGTGACCATAAATGAGCTCAACATTTCCTGGAGACTCTGGACCATTCACTTTCAGCGTTTGCTTCACGATAAAATCCTTTTCATTGAGAAGACCGACGTAACGTGCACCAGAGTTCAGAGCTGCCTGCAGTAAATCGGTATCATCCGTACCCGATGGCTGAACCAACACCCATTCGGTGGAAATGGAAAGTGCGCCAGCCTTGATATCCTTTTGTGAAACAGTTGTGTAATCTTTAGCTTTTAAGCGCTCCCAGGCAAGAGCCGGAATTTCCGGAGTCGGTTTTAATGGTAGGTTTAAAGATTGAGCAGGCGCTCCGTCTAGAGCAACAACAACATTGCTTTTTTCTTCCTTTGTATGACCATGCACCAAGACCAATTCCTCGCTACTAGCCGCACGCAGTCGACCATGATCTACAATCGGCTTATCACCATAGCCCTTAAAGTCCGCACCACGCATGTAGAGGTGACCCTTTTCAATCTTCACTGCAGGGACAGAAGCTTTTGCACTGCCAGTATAATGAAATTTGGGATCCAAGAGAGTCAGTTGGGCAATTACCCCACCGTAGATACTCTCACTGCGTGTTGCGCACATGAGTATGCCAGTAACAGAATCGTGTTTCTGCTCGATAGTTAAGTTTTCGATAGATGTGACTTTATCTGACAAGACCATGCCCACACCATTGGGCTTCTGATTCATTAACTCAATATTCTTGAGGTAAAAACAAACTCCGCAGGGATCATTGATGTCCATTCCCGTACTAAAACCATCAACACGGACATCTTCGACCATGCCCGGCCCGTTGTTATTCTGAACTAGAGCCAAACCCGTGTGACCGCCATTGCCTTCTGCCTTGATATGAACTCGCTTTACAGCGCCCATATTAGCCACGGCATAAGACAAACCTACGGCATGGGGCTGATCATCCGGTACTTCAATGGAGAGGTCCGTTACCCATAACTGAAATTTACTATTTCCGCTTTGCTTGCGGTCATAAGAGTAACGCGAGCTCTGCAAAACTGGTTTAGGCTGCTTTTCTGAACCAAATGTGCCAATCTCCTTGGCTGAACGCAGACGCAAAATTGTTTTACCTATACCGTCACCCCAAATCCATTGGAAGCCCTCGGAGCCAGGTATTTCATATCTTCCGATATGAGCCGGATTACCATTATTCATGACGCAGGCCAAAGTATCGCTGATATCGTAAGTTCCTTCCGGAAGGTAGATCACCTGTTGTTTGTAATACCTGCCCTTCTCCGACTTCTCTAGAGCAGCTGCTGCATCAATAGCCGCTTGAATCGCTTGAGTATCATCTTTACCATCGTTAGGTACAGCTCCGAAACGCTTGTCAGTTACGTCAAAAACAAAGGCATCTGGCAGAACAGGCATTGGCTGGCTAATTAATGACTTTTCTTCAACGGCAACTTTTCCAACTTTATCTTTAGGTTTTACACAGCCTGACAAAAAGAGGAACAAGCTAACAAACAAACTGGCCTTAATTAAATCTTTCATAAATGGTTTCTTCTTTTAATTTTTCTTGTTTAAAAATACGTCGATTAGCCTGGGGTATTTTTGACAAGAAAGCTTCATTTTATACAAAAAATATCTAAGTTAAAATATCTTATCAGGCTATTAATTGCTATAAACAGCTCGTATTCATCGCACAAAATGGATGGAGATTTAACTTTGAGCATAAGCTATAAGTCACTCTGCTCCCTTCATTAGCTACTAAGTAGCTACTTTTTTAGCTCCCCAAAAGTACCTGGAACTTTGTCCAAATGAGCCTTTAGCTCACGGCGCATTTCCTGGATTTTTTGAGCATACTCAGGATTTTTTACCAAATTAACTTGTTCGCCTGCGTCAGCCTCGAGATCATAGAGTTGCTCAAGATCAAAAAAGCCCGGCTTTTTCCCAAAGGTTTTATTTTCAGCACCACCGCCCCCGGGAAAAAGTTCCAAATGCCCATAGGGCAAAGTTGGATCTAAGTTAATAGCTTCACCCCCGAAAGAACGTCTTAAATTATTATAGCGATCAAGCATTTTCTTGCGTTCTTGAGCCGTAGCATTTTTTGCGTATTCAGGGTAGTTCAATTTAATATATTTGTACTTACCTTTGACCACGGCACGGGCATAGCCCAGCTCATAGTACATGCTCTTGCGATTTTCATATGCTTCGCACTCGAGCGCTGCCTTAAAACTCCTGCCATCCGAAAGTTCGTTAGGGTTTTCATGACCTGCATAATCTAGGAGCGTCGCTAAGAAATCAATATTAGAAACCACTGCGTCACTTGTAGAACCACATTCAAAACCGGCACTGCGCCAAATAATGCACTCTGACTGCAAACCACCTTCGTACAAAGTCCCCTTGTTGTGCAGACCGTGATCATTAAAGAATACAATGATTGTGTTATCTATTTTTTCCGTCTCCTCCAGTTTATTTAAGATCGCACCAAGTGAGTCATCCATCCATAGCAAGTTCGTTACGTCATCACCCTGGAGTCCAGCCTCTTTAATGCGCTCTTTAATGCTAGCTCGTGAAGGTAGGACATCGAGCTTATGGTCTAAAATCCCTTTAGCCGTAACTCTTGAATCACCATCGTAAGAATTCTCTGGATTCAATGGCGTGTGGGTTAATGTTGCGGCTACATAAAGAAAAACGGGTTCGTCTTTATAAATCTCCAAAAACCTTAGAGCACCCTCGGCAACCCAATCCATATTTTGAACTGCCAAGGCCTTAATGCCCAACCAGGTGGGATTGTTGTGATAGAGGTTATCGGCAAAATCAAAACCGCAATTTTTAATATCTTCTTGAAGTAATTGATGTCTGTGTTCCAGGCCGGCTTTTACTTTTGGATCCTTTGGATCGGCCTGGAGATCTGGCTTATCTCCAGGGTTGATTTGTGAAGGACTATCCACCACGTGATTTTTTCCCACAAAGCCCGTTTTGTACCCCAATTGCTGAAAGTAAGTTCCCATGGTTTTGTCTTTTCCCGGTACAATGTGCGTATTGAACTGCACTACTGCCTGCCCCTCATTAATTTTTGTGGACTCAAGAAAACCTCTATTAATTGCCCGGCTCGCATAATTTCCAGTTAAACAATTGTAACGGCTAGGCGTGCACACCGGTGAAGCCACGCGTTGATTGCTCATGAAAACCCCCTCTCGAGCAAGGCGATCAATATTGGGAGTCAGGTTTTTCCCCTTGCCTTCTGGTAAACAGTTAAACATTTCCGGGTACATATCATCAGCAATAAAGAAAATGATATTGGGGGATTGAGCTGTTTTTTCCTTAGCTAACGAACTGAATGAACACAAACAGCTCATTGCCATGCTCAATATTGCCGTTTTATAAATAAAACCTTTCATGGGCTCTCCTGTAAATAAATTAATTTGCTAAATCCTGATATAGACAAATTGTCTTTAGGCATCGTTCTGACGGCGTTCATCGAGGTCATTTTCGATAGATTTGAGTAAATCCTCATTGAGTGGATAAAACACCATCAAGACCACGCCCAAAGCACAGGGAAGTGCCGAAATCCAGCTCACCATGCCCTTAATCCCCGCAAGTGTTGCATCACTCTGTAATGAGTTTGCCTTGTAGCCAACATAGGAAAGTACTGCCAAGCCAAGAGCTCCGCCAAAAGTATAGCCAAACTTTTGAGCCATGGTGCAGGCCGACATCACAAGACCCGTAGCGCGACGCCCCGTCTTCCACTCACCATAATCAGCGGCATCGGTATACATCGCCCATACTAAGGCTGCAGTAGGACCAAACATGAGGTTGATGAGTACGTGAACAGTTATAAGTAAACCCGTATTACTTTCGGGAACAAGATAAAAAAGACCGGACAGCACAAAGGTTCCCAGCATGCAAAGGATATAGCCCTTCTTTTTACCCAAAGTGAACTCGATTTTAGAAACAATAAACATGGACACCAAGTTCGCAAGGGTACCAGCAAGCATGAATAAAGGACCTATTTTTTCATTGCCTAAGTTATACTTACACCAGTAGATGATAGCTCCATTTCGCAAGCATACATGAAACAAGGAAATTATGCCCACTGCAAATAATATCAGCCATGGTTTATTAGAAATTAAATCCTTTACATCGCGGCCAAGAGAGGTTTTTTGTGAGGGAGGAGGCTGAACGCGCTCCCTTGTTGTGGCAAAGGTGATAACAAAGAGTATGGCTGCAGCAAAGCCAAAGAGAGTCATTGTCGTGCTAAAACCTTTCTGTTCATTGATGACCTGAACTTCGATTGTTTTATCACTTAAATCCACGTCTTTAAAAATTTCTTTGAGTTCGAATTCCCGACTCGCAAACCCACTAGTTAAATAAGCAATATCTTCAAAAGCCCCACTCTGCTGGCCAGTACTTAATCCGGCCTCTTGATAATACTCTGGAGTGTTAACATAAATGGTTTTTTTCTTGGTTGCCTTACCCAAATCCTTTTCATTCACCAAACCAAATTGAAGACCTAATTTTTGTACTAAATTGGGATCCTTGTAGTCAGGACTGAGCGTCGACACTTCAAGTCGCGATGAGCCCTGAGACTGCTCTGTGATGAATACTTTTGACTCAATTAACTCAGTTTTAACAACCCCCTCTGCCGAAGCTCCAAAGCTCGCCACCATTGGCAAAGTTGTTGCCTGAACAATGAGGCCACCAGTGAAAGCCATAATGAAACGCATTTGCGAAAATTTTGTGCGCACGGATGGATCAGGCGAAACCACTCCCATAAGCGATGAGTAAGGGATGTTCACCACGGTATAAATCAACACCATGGATCCATAGGTCAGGTAGGCATAAATGAGCTTACCACCAGGTGAAAGATTGGGCGTCGTAAAAGTAAGTCCACCGACTATGGCAAAGGGAAGAGCTCCCCACAAAAGGTAGGGACGGAATTTACCCCACCTGGTGTTTGTCCGGTCGGCTATAATCCCAATGATAGGGTCATTTGCACTATCCCAGATACGAACCACAAGGATCATGGTTGCCAGTACTGCTGGAGCTAAACCAAAAACGTCTGTATAAAAGTAATTTAAAAACCATACGAACTGCATCCAAAATAAATTTGATGCCAAATCACCGAGGCCGTAGCCAAAACGTTCAAAAAAAGTAATTTCCTTCATCTTATTAAGCCAAATATTATTTTGTTCATTCTTATCCTTTGTTTTTTTGTTTTTAAAGGGTCGAAATGAACTCAGCTCATTTGACTGATTAAGTAAATTTTTTTACTAATTGTTTAGTTTAAAGGACATGGTGCTTCGCATACGAGAAGGACTGTCTTGTCCTGATATAGGTTGTCATCTAAATCAGGAACAACCCATGAAAGATACAATAAGATATAGTGAATCATTTAAACAAAAAGTGGTAAACGAAATCTCCAAAGGTAAATTTATAAGCTGTGGAGAAGCTAGCCAAGCTTATGGGATATCAGGCTCTTGTACAGTAAGAGGCTGGGTCAAAAAGTATGGTAGAACAGACTTATTACCAAAGGTGATTAAAGTGGAATCAGAAAATGATATTGATGAAATTAAAGCTCTTAAAAAGCATATTGCTGAGTTAGAGAAAACAGTAACTGAACTAGCTATAAGTGATGTTATGAATAAAGCTTACTTTGATATAGCGTGTGATAAGTTCGGTGTGTCAGATAAAGTCGCATTCAAAAAAAAAGTCGATGCGAAGCTGTCTGGAGAGTCAGAGAAATGAACAAATCTTTCACTGTTAAGCAACTCTGTGAGTATTTAAAAATGAGTCGGCAAAACTTCTATAAACATAGATCAATTAGCACTAAAAAAGAAGTGGATCAAAAGCTTATAGTCGAACTGATCAAAGAACAACGCTGCATCCAGTCAGAGCTCGGAGTTCGAAAGCTACATCATATATTAGCGGATGACTTCAAAGAGAATTCTATAAAAGTAGGACGAGATCGCTTGTTCGATATAGCTCGTGAAGAGCGACTATTAATCAAAAGAAAGAAGAAGTACTGTCGCACAACCGATTCTAGGCATTGTTTTAAAGTTTATAGAAACCTCATCAAAGATATGAATTTAACATCTCCTAACCAGGTTTGGGTATGCGATATCACCTATATTAGAGTAGTAAAAAGCTTTGTTTATTTAGCATTGATTACTGATGCATACTCTAGAAAAATCATTGCTTATAATGTGGGAGAGAACTTAGAAGCTGTTGGATGTATCAAGGCGTTGAAAATGGTTTTAAAAGATCTACCTAAAGGTTCTCACCCGATCCATCACTCTGACAGGGGGTCGCAGTATTGTTGTTATGACTATGTCGATATTCTAAAAAAGAAAAACCTTCTGATTAGTATGACAGAAGAAAATCATTGTTATGAAAACTCAAAAGCTGAAAGGGTTAATGGGATCCTAAAATATGAGTACCATTTGAGAAATACATTCAATGATCTAAAGAGCGCAAAAACAGCTATTAAACAAGCTATCTATTTGTATAATAATTGCCGTCCACACATCGCTTTGGGTTACTCATTCCCAAGTACTGTTCACGACAGACAATGTGCATAACAAAACAACAAATTGTGACAACTATTTTTCAGGACTTGACAACTCTGTCCCTCTCGAGTTCTCCCAGTAAGGAATTGCCATTCCTTAACCAGGCGGTGTTATTTTTGGTAGGGAAACGCTGAGTTTGCAGTGCGATCATTTTCAAAAATATCCTTAACTCTTTTGACTAATTCAGGATGCTGGTATGCTATATCATTTTCTTCTGATTCATCCTGAGCTAAATCAAAGATTTTTATTGGAGAATCCACACCATAACGAAGGGCTTTTAAGTCACCTATTCGTACTGCCTGACGAAAATGATCTGGGTTTTTTCCCATGCTGTGAAATTCCCAATTAAGGTAATCATATCGAGGCTCTTCCTTGCCCATCAACACGGGTGAAAATGAGACACCATTGCACTGCTCCGGAACTTCTAAGCCAACAATATCGGCAATTGTTGGCATAAAATCCTGAGCACTTCCCATATAATCAGTCACAAGCCCACCGTTTAATTTCCCTTTCCAATAAACCATGGTCGGTACGCGCATGCCACCTTCATAAACATCGCGCTTGTGGCCAGTTAAAACGCCATTACTTTGAAAGAATTCATGATCATGTCCGCCCTCAATGTGGGGGCCATTATCACTGGTAAAGAAAACGAGTGTATTATCCAGTTCACCACTCTCTTCCAGATGCTTGAGTAATCGCCCTACTTGCTGATCTAACAAAGTTATTTTTGCCGCATGGATCCGCTCTTTTTCTGGCCAGCCTTTATCGGCGTAAAGTGTGGTATTTCCTATAAGTTCTTCACGTGCATGGGGTGCACGGAAAGACATGAATAAAAAGAAGGGTCGATCAGCTCTCTTTTGGTATTTTAAATAATCCAGGGCTAATTCTGTACGCAGCTCATCTTTGCAGTTCCACTTCTTGTAATCAAACTCAATGAGCTTTTCCATGCCATTGACATACTCAATATTGGGTTTGAACATATTGAGTTTATCAATTTTAGCATCCCATTGTTCCTGAACAGCATAATCAAAACCACGACCTCTTGCCCAGGTCCGTAAATCATAGGGATAATCAAGGTGCCATTTGCCAAAGAAAGCGGTTTGGTAATCTGCTTTTTTTACGAGTTCTGCAATGGTCATTTCATCCATCTTTAAAGCGATACGATCAATATTTTTGCCGTCAACTAAACCGTAATTACCTCGAATGGTGTTGGTCGAAAGTTTCTTACCAGTCATCAACACTGCACGTGAAGGCGCACACACGGGTGCACCTGCGTAAAATTGAGTAAAGCGAATTCCATCTTTAGCCATTTGATCAAGATGGGGAGTCAGAATTTCTTTCTGGCCATAACAGCCTAATTCCCCATAGCCAAGATCATCCGCTAATAAAAAGAGAATATTTGGTTTTTTCTTCTGCATTTCCGAGGAGCTTTGTTTGGAGCTACCTAAAGCTGATAGAGTCAAAACAAGGCAACAGGCCAATAGAGTCATTTTAATGATAAGTTTTTTCATAGCTATCTCCTTTGTTAATTAAAGCTCACTTAGCATGTTTAAAACCACCTGCTCGGCAACCGGGTCACGACGTACACCATAAAGACCATCACTGCAGTGGCCATCAGCTAAACGTCCTGCTGTTAGCAACTGGGAAATGATCAGCTTACCTTGGCCCCTCTCTACTTTGACAACCGGAGTTCTCACCATGCCTTTACCAGCTATAGCCAATGACCTAATTGATAAGGATGAGTTGGTTTTTTGCTGAGCTAATTCAGCAGTTAAATCATAAGTTTTTATAGCGGCCTTAGGATTGACTGAACCGGCTAAAGCTGGCGCATCTTCGACAATGAAAGCGACCTTGTCGCGCAGTGTCTTTTTGACTTCTTCATCTTTCCCTGGTTCATGAGAAAAAGCATAAAAGCCTTCCAGCTCAAAGCCTTTGTAAGTCTTGCTCGTCTCTAGGTATTCTTCTTCGGCCCCCCTGGTCTTCCATATTTTTAGAAAGCCTTCTCTATCTTGGCCAATGACATCCATTGAGTCAGCGGGAACAATGAGTCCACCTTTGTAACCATTCCATAACCAGGTTTGATCAGCTCTGAGATAAGACCAAAGCGCCTTGCCCTCTTCATGGGCATGGATATGACTTTCCGGTTCCGCAATTTCTTTGAATGCAACCTTCACTTCATCCAACAACTCGAATTCATCGATTTGAGCATAGTCGACTTTATGTCCTCCCTGAAGGTTACCTAAACTTCCATCTTTGGGGTAACCCTGTCCCAAGTTCAATGGTCCGGCATTCAAGATCAAAACTGATTCCCCCTGCTCTACAAGCTCTTTTACTTTCGTTAACAGTACCGATTTGTCTTCTTTTATTTTTGCCCACGATTCTTTAGATAAAAGAAGGACATCAAATTCATCAGTCTGATTAGGATCCACCACTTTTAATTTATTTTTACTAGCAAAATCAATGAGTTCCTTTTCGTAGCTCGGAATAGCTAGAACTTTACTTTTCACTGACTCGGGAACGACCGCTTCACTAACATTAAAATCCCAGCGTGAGTGAACCGAGGTCTTTACTTCTTTTGGAGTATTCTTAAGACTTACTTGAAGACGATAACTTCCCTTTGACTTGGGCATAGTTATGCGAACACTTTTTTCAAGATCAGAAAAAGCTCCCACAGAGCATCTCAGCTCTTTGGATAAAATGACAAAGTCGCCTTCTTTAATCGTTATTTGCGCAACAAGATTTTGATCCTTTTCGGTATCATTGAACCAATGAAGTGGCAGGTCGATTTCCTGACCCGGAGTAAAATTTTGATCCCACAGATTCATGCTCACTGCAAGGGGTGAATAAACCACGGCTAACTCATTCCAAACGGGCTTGGGATTCCCTTCTTTTAAATCCCCTTCAAACCAATGACTGCCATCTTCGTGACTACCAAGGGCACAAAAAGGTGAATATCCTGCTGCACCCAAACGGCGCCAATACTCAGCTATTTTCACATTGGCTAAAGTATGATGCTCAGTTCTCAGTTCCTTTGTATGATCTGCTCCAAGGAAGCGACGAAAAGTATCTTTTACCGTCCAGTATTTTCCCTCGTCGTAATTTGCATCCAGGTAATTACCTCCAAATTCATCAACCATTATCGCTCGAGGAAACTGATCAAGTGAGTCGTAATAAATACCCACATTCTCAAACAAGCTCCACCAGTACTTATGAACGTGAATCACATCGCGTTCTTCTAAAACTAAAGGTGGATAATCCGTAATAATTTTATCAATTGCTGACCAAGCAACTTTTAATTGATCTCCATAAGTCTCGTTGTAGGGATGGATCAAACCCACGCTTGGGTGCTCAAGCCCCAAGTCAATCCAATCAGTCCATTGTTCAACTAGGCTTTCTTCAGAGGCAGGCATGCCATGAAAGAAGCTCCATTCGTACTGAACGAGCAAGCCGTATTTATCACACATATCAATAAATTTTTCAGGTGGATTCCCCAAGTGAAAACGAAGCATATTGGCGCCAAGGTCCTTCATGCGTAAAACAATATTTTTCTTAAACCATTCTTCATTCCATGCTAAATCATAGCCTTCTTTATTACGAACCCAGCGCGGCCATACCACACTTACCATACGTCCCTTAAAAGGCTTGCCATTTAAGCGAAATTGATAGCCCGATTCATCCATGGAAAACTCTTTAGCTCCATAATTATACTCGCGCTGATCCACAACTTTTTCATTATCTAAAAGAAAAACTCTAAGTTTATATAAGTTGGGTTCTTCTGGTGACCAAAGTTTTATCTTCCCATTAAAAGGAACCGATACGATATTTTTTTCGCTGGTCGATTTGTAGCTTACCTCACCAGAACAAATAACTTGCTCGCCCTTGAGTAACTCTGCTTTAACTAAATTCGGGGTGCCATTTTTACTTAAAGATTTAGCATAGATATGAAAATCAACTTTATCATCCTGAAGGTTCGTGAAGGGAATCATGCGCTCAATCACAGTATTGCCATGTAAAAACAACTCTACATCATCCCAGATCATCGAAGAAACATTGCTACGCCAGTGATCTGCCCTTGGAATGTAAGAGGCATTTTCTTCTGACATATCTTTTAGCGAAGCAAGCTCTATCTCAAGCTTCACTGAATTCCCTGGCTTTATGTCCTTATGGTCCAGTAAATGACGAGTCGGAGCCATTCCGCCTTTTTGTGAAGAGACTAATTCACCATTGATATAAACTTTCGGATTAAAACGAGCACCTTTCAAATTCAAAGTAGCCTTTGTCCAATTTCCCGAAGGCAATTTCACTTCTCTTTTTAGCCAAACTGAATTTTCGTCAATTTTTGCCGGATCATTTACTATACCAGGAACAATTCTTTCTGCACTATAATTACCTTGAGACCCGACTTCCCAAAGACCATTTAACATAAGATTTTGAGCCCTATTATCTATCGTACTACTGATCATTTTAACACCAGGGCTATCATTAAGCTTACTAGCTTGGTCTTTAAATTGACTACTTGCGAGTACAGGTAAAACTATTAATGTAAGTAAGACTTTTGGGGAACTAAATTTCATTTTTAACTACTCTTTGTTATTCATTGTTTTCCTATGAAGTCGAAAAGAACTTATTATTTTTGACAAGAACTAAAAAATAATCTGACAGCAAAAAAATGCGCTTATATGGATTAAATGCGTTAAATATGCGCATTTCTAATGTTTTTTTCGTTAAATGAATCATGATTTTTTTGTTTTGATCCTTCATAGTTGAATCAATCAACTAAGGAATTTTATGAACAAAACCATTTTCAGCTTTTTAACTTTAGCTCTTGCAGCTGGAGTTTCGGCCGATATAAAACGCGGCCAGCAAGTCTTTACACAATTTTGTGCCAACTGCCATGGAGATAAAGGTCAAGGTCTGGTTGGACCAAACTTAACTGACAAAGAAATTCTTCACGGCAGCTCAAAAGTCGAAATCGAAAAAGTCATCCGAGAAGGTGTACTGGCTAAAGCGATGCCCGCCTGGGGAACTATCCTCAATGAGCAACAAATTTCTGACGCTAGTGATTATGTAAAATCTATCATGGGCAAAAACTTAAAGAATGGTTTTGTCGTCGTTAAAACAACTGTAAGTTCATTTCCAACAGGTACTTTAGAAAAGCCTTATCTCATTCGTACTTACATGCCCGTAAACGGTCTTGATGACTCAATATTTGTCAACCATGGCAAAGGTGGCAATGTCAATAAATACAGCCCTGGGTCAGGCAAAGAAGATCCAAAAAAAGTGCAAAAGCCAATCAATGGAATCCCTTCCACCATTACAGTAAACTTTGGCCCAAAACTCTCTTACACTTTCGATACTCTTGAGTGTCGCCTGCTCTATACTTGGTCAGGAGATTTTTTGGATATGACTAAATACTGGGGTAAAGGCACTGGCGGTGGTCGCAGAGGCTTTGGCTACATACCAGATATTATGGGCAAGGTCCAATTTAAGACGAGTGGTGAACATCTCTTTCCAGGCAAAGTTCAGTTTATGGGTTATCGCAAAGAAAATGCTATTCCTATCATGCTCTACAAATCTGGAGATTTAAATATCAGCTTGAAAATTACTCCTGGTAAAAACTCAGGTGAAGCTATTTGCGAATATCGCACAGATTCCAGTGGTCCAATTACCCTACAATTAGCAAAAGGGATGACTTCAAACACAGGAAAGACCGGAACATTAAATTTAAGTTCTTCCGAGGCTAAAGCTTTTACACTTATTATCAAAGGAGTCAAATAATGAAAAAGTTCTTACTCTCAGTTTTTGCCCTTTCCACTAGCCTTGTAGCTGACAGCTACAAAGTAGACACCATCACGACTCCTCTAGAAATTGCTCCGGAAATTGGTGCTCTAGCGTTTAACCCCTCAGGTGAACTTGTTGTGGTCACACGTCGCTCAGGGATTCAGATTGCGAAACCCGCAAAAGATCCCAATGGCTTCCAATGGCGCAACTTTAGTGATGACTCACTCCACAACCCCTGTGGTGTTCAAGTCATTTCCGATTCAGAAATGTATGTATCACAAATGGCTGAGCTCACAAAAGTGTCTGATACCGATAAAGATGGTGTGGCAGATTCCTATGAGCTCATTTCAAATGAATTTGGCCTCAGTGGTAATTATCACGAAACCAATTACATCCTTCCCGATAAAAAAGGAGGATGGTACATAGCAGTAGGTACGGCCTCTCATAATGGTCCAACTTTCTATCATACTCAGGGTGAATACAAGCATAACGGCCGTCGTGGTCGCAACTATGCAGCTGTAAAATGGAAGGGCTGGGTCATGCACATTGATGCTAAAGGTAAGATGACTCCTTTTGCAAAAGGCTTTCGCATGCATAATGGTATGGGCATGAGTCCCGATGGTAAAATTTTTGCGGGTGATAATCAAGGAGACTGGCGCGGAACGTCTCCCATCTATCACGTGAAAAAAGATAAATTTTACGGTCACCCTTCTGCCCTTGTTTGGGACGAAAAGTTCGTGAAAGAAGTATCGGACAACCCTCTTTTCTACTACATGAAAAACATGGATCAATACGAAAAAGATCGCACTCCTGCAGCTATCGAACTTCCTCAGGGAATGATCTGTAATTCCCCAGGTGAAATCATTTTCGATACCAAAGGTCAATTCGGTCCATTCAAAGGTCAAGCCTTTGTGGGTGATATCGCCGGACCAAGACTCGTTCGCCTCATGTTTGAAGAAGTAGATGGAGTCATGCAAGGTGCTTGTATAAAGTTTGCTGAGAAAAAAGTACGCACGGGCAATAACCGTTTAGTTTTCAGTCCCAAAGGCGATGAGCTATATATAGGCCAAACTGTACGTGGATGGGGTAAACCATCTGAAGGAATTCAACGCATTTCTTTTAACGATGAAACGCCTGACTCTATCCTTAACGTGAAGCTTAAAAAAGAAGGTTTCCTCGTCACTTTCACCAAAGAGAAAGATAAAGCATTACTCGAAAACATAGCGAACTACGCGATTCAGTCCTATCATTACCCTTCAACGCATAAATACGGTTCTAAACCAATGGATCGAAAAAATATTGTGATTACAAAAGTCACTGTTACTAGTGATAAAAAGAGCGTTTTGCTTCATACCAATGGACTTAGAACAAAACGTCTATTCCAAATTGATGTTAAAAATTCTCTTGCTACAGGATTAGATCAGTCTCGTGTCGTTTATAAAATCAACCGCCTTCAAGCGGGAACGCCAGTTCAAGAAATCAAAAGTGACTCATCAACACCTGCAAAACCTGCCACAGTAAAACTCGACAAAACGAAAGACAAAGTAACTGTAACAGTTGATGGAAAACTCTTCACCGAATTCATTCAGGGACCAAATAAACCCTGTCTCTATCCGGTCAATGGCCCTAATCAGGAAAACCTTACTCGCCATTACCCTTTCAAAAAAGATATTCCTGGAGAAAGCGCCGATCACCCCTGGCATACCGGGATTTACTTCACCTTTGGCAAAGTGAATAACATCGACTTTTGGAATACTCGAACGGGGAAAGATAAATACATCAGAACTGTCGATCTCCAGACTGATGGCAAGAAAATTCTCGCACACAATCATTGGCTCCATAATGATAAAAAAGTACTCAGTGATATAACAGAAATCACTTTCTCCGCAGATTCAAAAACTCGTTACATCGACTACAAAATTACGCTCATTGCTGATACTCAAGATCTAGTTTTTGGGGACACAAAAGAAGGTATGATGGCCATTCGTATGGATCCATCCTTCCGCGTAAAAGATCGACACGCAAGCGTCCTTAATAGCAATGGCATAGAAGGGAAAAAGGTTTGGGGCAAACAAGCTCTTTGGGTAAGCTATGCAAACAGCTCTGGATCGGTTATTAGCATTATGGAAAGTTCGAAAAATTTCCGCTCCCCTACTCATTGGCACGCCCGCGATTATGGGCTCTGCTCTGCCAATCCCTTTGGAGCAAGGTCTTATACTAGGGACAAATCAAAGAATGGTACACACACACTTAAAAAAGGTCAACAAATGACTTTTCAATATCGCTTTGTTTTTCACAGAGAAGCTAACAATCAAAAGACAATCAATAAGCTCTATAACTCATGGTCACAAAAATGAAATATGCCATCTGTAACGAAACTTATCAAAACTGGACTTTTGAGGACACATGTAAGGATATAGCATCTCATGGTTACCAAGGGGTAGAAATTGCTCCCTTTACGCTTAAAAAGAACCCAGAAGAACTCACTATTTCAGAGGCTAAGGGCTTTACGAAGATCGCAAAAGATCATGACTTAGAAGTGGCGGGGCTTCATTGGTTGCTGACTAAGCCTGTTGGATTGCACATTTCAAGTGCGGATTGCGAAGTCCGCAAACGCACCACAAGCTTTCTGAAACATCTCGTAAGGTTAAATGCCGCAATGAACGGTGATGTTCTCGTTTTTGGCTCTCCCATGAGTCGTAATATTCCCGATGTTGAAAATTACAATGAATACTGGGATAGAGCTCGCGATTCAATTGCACTCATGGCAAAAGAAGCCGAAAAAGAAGGTGGTATCATTGCCATCGAACCCCTTGGTCATGTGGAAACAAACTTTTTCACTTCTGCCGCAGAAACCATCAAAATGATTAAGGAAATCAACTCTCCAAACTGTCGACTTCATCTTGATGTCAAGGCTATGTCCTATGAAGACAAAGCGATTGCGGACATCATTGCGGATTCCGCAGAATATTTGGAGCACTTCCACGCCAATGACCCCAATCTCCGCGGTCCAGGTACTGGAGAAATAGATTACGCTCCAATTTACCAAGCCCTCAATAAAATCAACTACTCAAAATGGATTTCAATCGAAGTCTTCAACTACGACGAAGGCCCTGAGAACATCGCTCGAAATGGAATCCAATTCCTTAAATCATGTGAAGGTACATTCACTTTATAGTTTTTTCTCAAGAAAAAGGGCTTGGCCAACACTGGGGTCGAGCTCATAAGCTGAGAAGCCAAACTTTTCATAGGCTCGATAAGCTACTTTATTGCCCGACAAGACTTCTAAAGTAATTTTACAAGAGCCCATTTCTTTAGCTCTTTCCTCTACCCTCTCTAAGAGTTTCTGACTCAGTCCTAATCCACGAAAGTCGCTATGGACCATGAGGTCGTGAATATTAATTAAAGGTTTTGCGGTAAAAGTCGATAAGCTTTCAAAACAATTCACTAAGCCCGCTGCCTGGTCGTCTACATAAATAATAACACGATTACCCAGTTAGCGAAGAATTGAGGTATTGAATAGGTTTCTGTTCACTTGCCATAGCTTTTGAAATGAGCCCAAAAAACATTTTTCTAAGATCGAATCTTCTATTTAACCTAAACTGTAAGTCAGCTAAATACCTGAATCCATACTTATCGAATTTTAGTGAATGAAATGTCCCAGAAATAGACGTTTTCACATTACTCAGAATGGTATTCACCCATTTGAAAGTATTTTCAATTTCTTCCTTTTTTGCTTTACTCGTAACTAAAACGGTGTGATTGCTCACTTCTTTTAAAGCACTGAAACCTCGAAGTCCGTCAGAAATAGTACAACAGTTTCTCTTAAGGTTTTTTTGAGCCCATTGTTTTACCGTTTCGTAGGTAAAATCGTGAACGGGTGTCAATTTTATAAAAATAGGATTGCGTTTTTCGTTAGTTTCAACAGCTGCGATAAAAGGAGATTTATTTTCTGAACCTCTTCCCCGTTTACCTCCTTCAAGTTTCCCACCCAAGTAAGCATCATCAATTTCTACAATGCCTTTGAGTCTGTATTTGTTGTCTTCCTCATACATCATTTGCATGATTTTTTGTTTCATCAACCACGCAGTTTTATAATTAACATCTATATGACGATGTAGTTCTAATGCTGAAACACTATTCTTAGATTGACTGATTTGGTGAATAGCTAAAAACCACTTTCGCAATTCAATTTTTGTTCGGTGGAACAAAGTTCCCGCTGTTAAACGATGGCTTTTTCTGCAGGATTTACATTCATATATGGTTCGAGAACCCGACTTATACTGGTAGCATTCTTTATGGCTACATTCTTCGCAATTGAAGCCGTTTGGCCATTTTAGATTTTCGAGATATTTAACACACTGCTCTTCTGAACCAAAATAATCAATAAACTCTAGAGCACTAAACCCTACTTGAAACTGAACTTTATTTTTAGACATAATACATCTCCTTGTTAGATGTAATTAATATGCTATTAAAAATAAGCTATATCAAGTTTTTCTTTCTTAACTGGGTAATCGTGAATAATAAAGCTAAAGGCATGACTCATTGCTGCTAATTTGTTCAGTAAGTTATCTTTCACATAATCACTGAGTCCTTGAGCGCCACCCATGGGATCTAAGGCATAATGATTCAGTAGGTAAATGAGATCATTCCTCATTTCTTTATTTGAATAATCAACAGATTTTATCGTTATTTTCATTTTAAGCCCTTATAAGACATAGATTAAGAAGGCCATCACTGGTAGAGAAATCAATGTACTTAAGACCACGACTGCAGAATTTAAATCACGCCATCCATTATATTTTGCTGTAAAGATATAAGACGACACCGCACTGGGGCATGCGGCATATATCAACAAGGCACTTTTATCTGCCTGCGAACTTTGGATAAAAGATAAAAACAAGGCTGCCATCAAAGGTGAGAGAACACATTTTATTATACTAAAACTCAATGCTTCAGCTAGAATTTTTCTACTTTGAGTAAAGGAAAGTGATGCACCTAAGGCCAATAAAACTAATGGAAAACTCATTGCTCCTAAGCTCTTTAATGTCGAGTAGGCAAAAGTGGGTAAATGAATTTTGAGACAGGCAAAAGCCAAGCCTAATAAACTCGAAATAATAAGTGGGTTTTTAAAGATTTGAAGCAGTAATTTTGAGAAACTAATTTTCTCTTTCGCATCATCTCCACGCATCGCCAAAACAAGGCCAAGGAAATTGTAAAAGATAATAACAGGCAGGATCATGACGACGGCTCGTGCTAAATCTGCTTCTGAGTAGGCCAAACTTGTAAACAGTAAAAATACCACTGGCATGCCTGCATAAGCTAAATTGCCGCGAAAGGCAACATGTGCACCTGTCATAGTTGCACTAAGATTTAGCTTCATATATTTCCCTACAAGCAGGGATATTGCCGCACAAGATAAAGCCGTAATAATTAAAACCCCACTGAATTTTAATGAACTCAAAATTTGCTGAGTATTGGCACCTGCTGCGGATATAAACAGTAATGATGGCAAGGCCATGTAATAAACTAAATCATTCGCCTGCTTAAAGAAATCTTCTTTAAAAATGCGATAATACTGCAATAGCTTGCCTAATATAATTAGTGCAAATACGGGCAAGATTGAGTCTATAACAGCCTGCAATTAAAACACCTAATTATCTTTTAGGATTTGTTCAGAACGTTCCAAAGCTCGATGAACTTGGGGGTCTTCTAACTTCAATGTTTCAACTTCTAAAAAACCATCTTGTTGTTCACTAAACCACTCACGGCAAGCATCATAGGGTTCACGTTCACTTTGACCTTGAAAGAGCTCACTCAGAGAAGAACCCTGGACGCACAAACCACTAAATCCCTGCTCCGCATTTTTGAATATGAGAATAATCGCATTCTCATAGCTATCCATGATAGAGATTTTTGCTGCTGCAATCAAATTGATTTTCTTCATTTACTCACCCGTGCAAACCAATTTTTCATGGCCTTAAAAACTTTTACTGGTATATCGTGACCACCTGGGAAGTCGACAAAATCAAAGCTTTTTTCATGGCTCATGTAAAACTCGCGAATCTTTTCGCCGGACTCATAAGGGATAACAAAGTCACTTTCACCATGACTCATAAAGAGATCTTTCTTGTTGATTTCTTGCCAATTAAAATCGCCTTCAAAGACTTCGTCAACAAAGCGACCACTAAGTGCGATACCACCATCAATCATTTGCGCTTCACGCAAAAGTAAGTGATGGACTAAACAAGCTCCCTGAGAAAAACCTAAGAGGTAGACTTTTGGTGCATTTTCTTTGGGAATAATTTCTTGAAGGAATTGCTTAACTGCCTGAGAAGAATCTTCCACATCTTCTAAATCGTACTCCATACCAAAAGGACTAGAGATTAAGTTAAACCAAGAACGCCCCATAATGGTTCCTTCTGGGGAAGGAAGCAAGCCCGGTGCATTGAGGCTATAAGTCACCACTCCTGGCCCAAACACCGATGATAAAGGCACTAAATCATGCATATCAGCTCCATAGCCGTGCATCATAATAACAAGGGCACGATCGGCTTTTTTACCACTTCTTTGCCACTCAGTAATTTCAAACATTTTTGACTCCAAATAAAATTGCCGTCAATATAGTTAGCCACTGAAATTTACATAGTCACGATTTTGAAAAACAACTTTAATGATTTGCCTATTTCTTGTACAAGCTTTCCACTTCTTCTATGAGGTATTCAATATTGCTTAATTTAGGCTCATCAGCACTGAAGATCATTTTTCCTGAATAGTTTAAAGCCTTTAATTGGCGAATCATTTCAAATAAAAGCTTTGAATTAAAACCTAGGGGCAAGAGCAAACGCAATTGTTTGATTTCAAAAGCGAACAAACGATTGAGGGATGGAAACTGGCTCAAATCATAGGGAAAGGGAATCGTTAAGCGAAACTTGATGCGTGGGCTCGAGATGAGTTTATACAAATAATTGATATCATCGCAGATTTCGGGAGAATTCTCTAGTGCATTGATCGATACGGGAAAGTAATAAGTCAATTTATTTTCTTGCTCTAAAATAGCATTAAAAAAACGTACTATTCTCGCCTGAACATCATGGTGGATTTGCGTTTTCTGATCGTTAAAGCATGCTTTGACTACAACGTATTTAATTCCTTGATTTGATAAGTAGTTAAAATAATCTAGGGAACTTTTTACAAATTCATCAAACTGTTCGTCATTCAATTGATTTAGTGAAGATAAGCTGGCTTCCTCCAGTGGATTCACCACGCCATGAATGAGTTCTTTACGTGAAAAGTTTTCCAACTGATCAGTATAGGCCTCCCATAGATCACCACTAAGTTCAAAAGAAAAAGGCCAAGCGTGATCGATTTCACTAAACCATTCATCTAGATCGAGTTCAGCTGTATTTAAACTAAAAACTGCCATTAGCTTTGACCATACTTAGACATTAAAACAGAACAGACCGAATTAACCGCAGTTTCTACGCGCAAAATATAAGGACCAATTGCTAGCGGACAGGCAGGTAAGCTTTGAACTTGCTCAAGTTCATCGTCAGAAAAGCCCCCTTCTGGACCAATCCACACACCTGCCTCCGTAAGAGTATTTTCGGGGTAAACAAAGTCATCACTTGGTACGGCACCGTAAAAATTATTCTCTGGTGCGAGTTTCAAGGCTTCTTTAAATGTCAATCCCGACACCACCTTAGGCAAATAGGGATTACCACTTTGCTTGGCTGCAGAAATTAATTCCGCGTGAACATTTTTTTCTTTTTTCGATTTACTCACCGAATACTTACAGGACATGAGATAGACACTATCAACTCCAAGCTCAACAGCTTGTTTTAAAATAAGGGCCAAAGTTCCATTCGAAGGAGGTGCGACAAACAAAGATATTTTCAATTTAGGACGTGGAGCTTGAGTCAAATCTTTGAGTTCGCATAACAAGGTGTTACGTCCCTCAATTTTTGCGATTACCGCATTGGCTAAAATACCTTCACCATTCATCAGCTGTAATTCATCGCCCTCTTTCATACGCAAGGTTTGCAGAATATGACGAGACTCAGTTTTATCAATTTTCACCAAATCACCAACTTGCTTTAACTCACTGCAAAAGAACTTACGCATCGAAAGACTCCCGTTTGCAGTTCTTTATGGAAAACATGGCAAAACATAAATACACAAAGGCCACTCCCATACAGAGCGGATGTTCAATAATAGCCATAAACTTTTCTTCGCTAATCATTTTTTCAGTAGAATAATAAATTAACAAAACCGCTAATGAGTTATTGATGAAGTGAACTAAAACCGAATGGAAAATGGATCCGCTCTTCCAGACAATATAAGCCATGTACGCCCCCATCAGGCTTAAAGCGGGCATATTGGCTATGGACATATGTAAGGCTCCAAACAATAAACCATTGAGCGCAATGGCAGAGAAAGTCTTCCAGCCTTTACTGGCATTTAGAAGGATTCCACGAAATAGAAATTCTTCACATATGGCCGGCGTTAAGGCTACGATTAGCAATGCATTTATCACTCCATTACTCTGAACAATATCCACCACAACTTGAGAAGCTTCATCTCCTTCTGAAGGGAAGCCAGCTGCGGTCAAGGCACGTTTCAGCGCTTGGGCCAAAACAATGATCGCCGGAACTGAAAAAGCCAAAATAATAGCTAGTTTGGGAGAACCTGGACGCAAGCTTAAAATATCTATAAACTTTGTACGTGTTTTCTTAAGGTAATAAAGCGGGATAAAAACAAAGATAAGGAATTGAGAAAGTGGCAAGCCCCAAGCCACATTCCAAGTCTGGAGGCGAGTTCCCAATAATAGAAAGAGTGCAGCGCAAGTAAGAAAAATCATTGCGCCCTCTTCGGGAATTATCTGCTGATTGGCTTGCTTATCTTTTAATTTGAAAGCAGCGCTAATCCCCCCACCCTTATTCCAATAAGATTCACTCTGCAATAAGTTGATGGTCATGCGTACGAAGAAAGCCAAGAAGATAAAGTTACTAATGAAAAATAAGCACAGTTGATCCCAATAGTACTTACCTAAAAAAAGGTCCTGCATGATCAAACAAAAGTTGAGGCCTGGTACTAATGAAAACTGCCAGGAACTCTCGACACCTGGCTGTGTACTGAACATAACGGGTAGCAACATGAGGACTAGCAAGGGACTTAGGTAATGAGAAGCCTCTTGGCGAGTTGAAGCCGATGAAGTGATAAAGACTATGAGAGCACTCAAAGTTAGTGCGGAAGCCACTAAAACGGCTAAAATGAGCGGGATAGAAACAAAGTCGGGCAAGAAAGTATCGGGAAGTACCATTTCTGTTCCGGTGGTATTTTTTGCTAAGAGGTAACCTATGTTACTAAAAGTTATCCCCATAAAAATCACATTGAGTAAGCCCGAGAAAAAGCCAATCGTCGTTACAGTAAATAATTTTCCCGTGACGATCTCGGCATATTTTGCCGGTGTACACAGTAGCGTTTCTAAAGTTCCCGATTCTCGTTCACCCGCCGTGATTTCTTGTGCCATTAAACCAGCCGCTACCGTGAGCATAATCAAGATCAAACCTGGCAAGATTTTCCCTGCTAGAAAACGCCCTTCTTGCTTCTCGGAATTTGTTTTTATGAAATCAATTTGCAGGGGCCGCAGAAAGCTTTCCTCCAGCCCCATCTTCTCCAGGTTTTCCTTTCGCAACTGACGATTAATTTTCTCCAATTCATCTTGAACTAAATCTAAGACATAAAGTGATTGACTATTGGTGCTATCATAGGAAATTGCTACTTTAGGAAGCTCTTCAGAGAGCTCGTTCTTGGAAAACTCTATAGAAAGTAAACTAGGAACTTCTTCATCTTTCGTGAAAGTAAGGTTTTCATTATCAATTTTTTCTAGGATTTGCCGATCATCTCCCTTCACTAAAACTGTATAAGTCTGTGATTGAAGTTTATTCTCTTGAACGGAACGCATTTGTGCCGTAACTAAGAGCAAACCTGGATACAAAAAGGCAGGAATAAAAATCATTAACATCAAGGTTCGAGTATCACGTACAAATTCACGTAATTCTTTGATGTAGATGAGCTGTATTAATTTCCAATTCACGAAAGTTTTAATCCCTTAGCATAAAAATAAAAATCACTTAGCAAAATTTAGATAAGTGATTATTTGGCTATGTATTTAACAAAAAGCTTAAACTGATTGCTTCTTACAAAAATAGGCGATGATGCCTAATGCAAGTAAAACCGTGACAGCTAAGATTTGAGCATTGTCAAATTCGTGATTGTGACTCAAAAAAGTCTCGTGTGCAAATAAGTTATTGTCAATTAATTTATTCATTATTCAGCCTTAGTAGTTTTCTGGGAAAAGTTTGCGTTCAACGACTTCAATTAAAATATGAAGAATTGCCATGTGAATTTCTTGGATGCGATCAGAAGTTATACCAGGAACAATCCATTCATAATCACAGCGTCCCTTGAGTTTACCACCATTTTTACCTAAAAGGCCAACGGTAATAAGTTTTGATGCTTCCGAGGAATCCATTGCTTTGATAATATTTTCTGAATTACCACTAGTACTTAGACCAATGAAAATATCGCCTTCTTGACCATAAGCTTCCACCATACGAGAAAAAATATATTCAAAGCCATAATCATTGGCAGTACATGTTATGTGCGCGCCATCACCTAGAGCAATTGCTGGTAAGGCTTTGCGTTCTTTACGGAAGCGACCAGTGAATTCTTCCGCAAAGTGCAAGGCATCACAGTGGCTACCACCATTACCTGCAATAAGGACCTTTTTACCATTGCTAAAAGCTTCGGCCATGGCTTCGCCAAGTTCGACTACTTTCTGAAAATTCTCTTCATCATTGATGAATTGATTGAGGCATGAATTGAGGTCATTAAATGCCTGACGAACGTGATTTAACATATTAAATTCCAAGTTTAAAAAATTGTTTCTTTTATTAAAGAAGTCCTTGAGATAAATGCAATAAGAAGTCTCGGTTATCTGCACAAACATATTCCATTGTGCCTCCCATTCTACTAAAACTTTTACAGTAGCGTAAATAGTAAGCGGGGTTGTCCATAGGTGGTTCACCATCATTAGCCCAATCCCACTGACTTTCCGCCAAGTCGACAACCACCATGTAATGATCATCCATGTGCTCACCATTTTGAATATGTAAGTTCTGCGACATGGAGAGTGATTTTTCAAAAACCATCGGACTCATTACTGCTGAACCAATGGACATGTAAACACCGCCATCTAAAAGTGAAACATTATGCGCATAACGCAAAAAATCCGTCTGTGCTGTTCTGCCAATTGATGCCCCGTGATTCATGGGATGATTATAAATAATATCATGGCCAATCATCGGATGACTCGTAAAAGGTACTCCTAGACGATAAGCAGCGGCTTGAGCACTATACTTTTTATAGGGGTGAGGAATTGACAAAAAGCCTGCTTCTAATTCAAACTTTTGAATGATAGTTAGTAAATCTGCGGCGGCCGCAACGGCTTCAGTATTTTGCTCAGACAAGACTAATATGCGTGACTTGAGTTCATCAATTGTCGGTATCGTAAGACCTTCATTTTCAATCATGGCACCCACCGATTCGCCATAGCCCTTGCCCTCATAAGCACCTACGTTGATCGCTAAGTTAATGTAATAGCCCGTTTCTTGCCAAATTCCGAATTGGCCTTTATCAACATATTCTTTCACATCTTCACTGGACTGGCCCTGGAAAGCAAACTCCCAGTCGTGGATGACGCCCGCTCCATTAGTAGCTAAATGATCTAAGTAGCCTCGTTCCATTAAGTCGATCAACACGGGACCCATACCATTTTTAATTGAATGAGCCCCAAAAGCAAGCATGACAGGCTTATCATTTTTCTTAGCTTCTTTAACACGCCTTAATAAGTTATTGATTACTTTTGAGCCATGCTCACCCAAGTTACTTGCCTGTGCATCTGTCGGAACATAACTCTCGGCAATCTTAACTTTATTAGTTCTTTCTGACAAAGGCAGAATGTGGAGTTGCTCCCTTTTCAATTCTGGGTACTTCATTATGGCTAAATCTCATTAAATTATTAGTTTTAAAAGATAAGATTCCACCTGCAATAATCAAGTTCAGCGAGTGTGTGACTTAAATAGATAAACTAAAAGATTAGGCCTGCTGAGAAGTCAAGTCTGCCAGCAGCTCAATTGAACCGGGAATTAAGCGTGAAAGTACTTCTAGGGAATAGCCTCCCTCTAAGAAAAAACCGATTTTACCATCGCAGTGTTGCTCTGCTAATTTATACAGGTACTCTGTGGCACGTAAATAATCGGCATCTTCAACTTTCATTATGGAAAAAGGATCATCCTTATGGGCATCATACCCCGCGCTCACCAAAAGGTAGTCGAAGGCAAAGTTCTCACAAATCTCGGACAGATTTCTTTGCAAACAAGCAAACCATTCAGTACCTGAACAGCCATTAGGCAAAGGTTTATTACTCACGGAGCCCAGGCCTTCCCCCTGTCCTCTTTCATCTTCATAACCGCTATGAGGATATATGTGCTCGGGATTGCCATGTAGTGAAAAATAAAATGTATTGGGGTCTTCATGATATAAAGCATCCGTGCCATTACCATGATGGACATCAAAATCAACAATCAAAATTTTTGCCCCTGACACTTCTTCACGAATCTTCTCCGCAGCAAGTGCCACATTGTTAGCAAAGCAAAAGCCCTCGGCTTTGGCTTTGCCCGCATGATGCCCCGGGGGTCGAATCAAGGCAAAACCACTGCGCCCTGCACAAAGGCTCTCTGCCAAGGCAAAACTTTGGCCCACTGCGGCTAAAATCGCTTCAATTGTTGCATCACAAATATAATTATCCACACTCATGAACTGCGATTTCCCACTCAAAACACAAGACTCAAAAGACCTTAAGTAGTCTTTTGAATGAACTAAACTCAAGTCTCTAAGTTTTGCTGCAGGTGCCTGCTGAAAACTCACTGAGCATGATTGATTAATCTCTTCGCAAGCCTTTAAAACATAGGCCAAACGTTGCGGTCGCTCTGGGTGATCAACAAATGCCTGATGCTCCAAGCAATCCATATGGTAAAAAACTTGGAAATAATCTTCTTTGTAGGGGAATTTTTTAGTCAGCATCTAAGTTCAACATATATTCAAATTCACTGCAATCACTGCCCTCTTGATGGGCAAAGCCAAACTTCTCCAAGAGGTGTTGCATTGCATAATTTGTATTAATCACATATCCCCAGAGTTCTTTTATCTGACGTTGCCTAGCTATTTGAATGAGATTTTCCATTAGTACGGACCCTAGTCCTTTACCTTGCAAACCATCTTCAACAACAAAAGAGATTTCTGCACGACTTTCACTCTCCATATAAAAACGCCCCACAGCACGAATAATTTCACGGGGTCCCTGTCTCTGAACCAAACAAATTGCCGCGTCTTTTTCCTGGTCAATATTCACCAATTTATAAGCACGGTCTCTTGCCATTTTCTTTGGAACCGAGCGGTAGCGGTTCATCAATGTTTTTTCTGAATGCGAATAGAAGAATTCTTGTAAACGTCTTTGGTCCGAAGTCTGGAGAGCTCTTAAATTATAGTTACGTCCTGATATCTTCATTTTTGTGGATTTCAGTTCTTTTAAACTATGAGGCATGCTCGCATGGTAGGCTGGCACCCAATAATGTTCTCTTATTTGGGCTAATAGTTCATCGCGAAATTTGGGGTGAGCCACTTGAATGAGCTCTAGGGCTCGTTCACGCACACTTCTTCCTCTTAAGGTTGCAATGCCATATTCAGTCACCACGTAATGCACATCGCCGCGACTTGTCACTACCCCCGACCCTGCTGATAAAACCGGTACGATTCGAGAAACTTCACCACCTTGCGCCGTAGAGGGTAAAGCTATAACTGGTTTGCCTCCCTTACTCATTCCCGCTCCACGAATGAAGTCAACTTGCCCGCCAATCCCACTGTAAAAGCGATTACCGATTGAGTCAGCAACTACTTGACCACTAAGATCAATTTGGATCGCACTATTAATAGAAATTACCTTGGGATTTTGTGCGATAATCGCAGGATTGTTAGTGTATTCACTAGGATGAAATTCAACATGCGGATTATCGTGGACAAAGTCATAAAGTTCTTCACTACCAAAACAAAACGAGGTCACTGTTTTGAAGCGATTTATAGCCTTTTTTGCATTGGTGATATTGCCATTTTTATAAAGTTCCAAAAGACCATCTGAAAACATTTCTGAGTGAATCCCAAGATCTGAACGGTCACCTAAATAAGATAAAACTGCATCAGGGATTTTACCTATCCCCATCTGAAGAGTTGAACCATCGTCTATGAGCATTGAACAATATTTACCTATCTTCAAAGTTATTTCATCAAGCTCAGCAACTGCGTGGCCATATATCGGGTAGTTCACATCCATATAGGCCGTAATCTTGGACATGTGTATAAAACTCTGTCCTAGAGTTTTAGGCATACGAGGGTTTATTTCTGCTATTACATATTTTGCGGTTCTCGCAGCTGCAGATGCAATATCGACAGAGACTCCCAATGAACAAAAGCCATGTTCATCCGGTGGGGTAACTTGAATAAAGGCTACATCAATTGGGTGTACCTTATCTTCCATAAGACCTGGGATTTCCGATAAAAAACATGGTGTATAATCAGCGTCTCCGCGGCTCACGGCTTCCCGTGTTCCTGGACCCAAGAAAAATGAATTAACTCGTAAACGATCACTATACTTTTCATCTGCCCATGGTGCTCCACCGAGAGTAAGTATATGCGTTAGCTCAATATCGCTAAATTGATCTGAATGGTCTAGAAAGCGTTTAATTAATTTATGTGGACATGCCGCGCCAGAACCGAAAAAAATTCTATCTCCTGAGCGGATATAATCGCTCCAGTCTGCATCCCTTAATTCTTTCATTTTTTTTCCTTTCCTAGAATAAATTTAAATAAAGCCAAGTTCACGTGAGGTCTGGCGCAAGTTATTTTTGAGCTCACTTGATAATGAACCCATTTCAACTGCTTCAATGGCCACTTTATAATCTCTTAAATTCTTCGCACCCAAAATAATTGTATGACTCGCGTCCTGATCCAGGATAAATCGACAAGCCAACTGGGCCATAGTCATCCCCTGCGGTATCAAGTCTTCAAAAACCTGAAAACGAGAATAATCTTCATCCCCCCAAGATCGCCGATCTCCCTCTTTACATTCAAGTTGACTATGGAAGTAACGACCACTCAAACAACCACCAGCCATCACGCCACGACTTATTCCCCCCAGCTTATTTTCAGTAATAAGTTTCTGCATTTCTTCTGCAGGCGAAAGAATTGAAGATACGAATTGCACAACATCCAACATGTCTCGTTTGATGAGCTCTTCTACAATACTCACTTTTGTTGTCGAAATCCCCAAAGCACGAATCTTCCCCTGATCTTTTGCTTTCTGCAAAATCTCCGCAGATTCATCCAAATAATCAATATCGGGAATTGTATGGTAGTGATAGATATCTATATAGTCCGTTTGCAACCTTCGCAATGAATCCTCTAAGGCAGGCATAATGGATTGAGGTGACGTATCAATATGTCGTTTATTCCCCTCACCCACTTTATGGCCAAACTTTGTCGATATTACCCAGTCATCTCGATCAGTTTTTATAGCTTCTCCAACTCGGCGTTCGCTTTCGCCATGGCTATATTGCTCTGCAGTATCAATAAAGTTAACGCCTAGGTCACCTAGATCTTTAATTAATTTAATAACATTGGCTTTGCCAGGGTCTGGATGACCATCATGCACACCATCCAAAATCAAAGGGCCGCCAAGCTGCCAAGCACCTATGCCAATTGATGATACGGAAATCCCCGTCTTACCTAATGAGTCATACTTCATTGCTTAACCTAAATTTGTTTATTTAATTAGAGAAACTCGGACAGCCTACTTTTACGCTTTTAAAGTCTTCGTCACAATCTCGTACACATCAGGAGAGAGCTCTTCTGTTGCGACAATCTTTTCCAGTGCCTGCTTCATGAACTTTCTTTGATCTCCCTTTAAGGCACCATACTTTTTAAAGGCTTTTGATAAACCCGCGGCTATTTGTGGATTAAAAGAATTTAATTCAATAATTTTATCTGCAATTAGTTCGTAGCCCGAACCATCTTCTTTGTGAAAAACCGGTAAGTTTGCGGCAAAAGCGCCATACAAGCAACGAACCTTATTGGGATTCTGAATATCAAAAGCTTCGACTTTCTCAAGTTCCTTAATCAACTTCACACTTGTACCTACACTAGCACCTGCTTGCGCAGCAAACCATTTGTTAATCACTATGGCATCATCTTTCCATAGGTCGTAGAAGTGTTCTAGAGCTTCTTCTCGAGCTGTAGATTGCGTTTGTAGTAATGCCAATAAGGCTGCAAAACGATCCGTTAAATTCGCTGAAGAATCGTATTGATCCTGTGCTAGCGAAACGTATTGCGGCTTATCCAATTTCAAGAGGTAAGTAAGGCACATGTTTTTGAAACTACGTAAACCCATACTTTCTGCATTAAAGACATATTCTTCGGGTTTATTGTACCTATTGAAGTGTTCTGCCAAATAATCTTCATTAGCTTCAGCTAAGGCATGAGATAATATTTTCCTAGCTTCTTGAGCTAAAACAGGTGAAAATTCTTTTTGCTGCTCAGTTATGCTCACTAGAGAAGGCACACTAAAGGCCAAAGCCTTAAAAGCTTCATCCGCATTGGATGATCGTATCAGCTTGCTAAAAGCATCTACTACTAAGTGATCAACTTGGGCAACTTTGTTATCTGCTAAAGCTTCACAAAGACTCTCAATCTCTAACTTGGCTAAACGCTGCCCTGCTTCATAACGATTAAAGCTATCTGAATCATAAGAGAGCAAGAAAGCTAAGTCTTCTCTTTTGGTTTCCATATCGAGAATAATTGGCGCCGAAAAAGATCTAAATAAAGATGGAACTGGCTTTTCTTTAAGCCCCTCAAAAACAAAACTCTGTGATTCTGTGTGGAGTTCTAAAATCGTCTCTGTGCCATAACTCTTACCCTGCATGATTAAGTCGAGTTCATCACCATTCGAATCAAGCAAGCCCAACTTCACGGGTAAGTGATACGCTTCGTCTGATGAGTTTTTTAAATACTGAGTGAAAGTCAAAGTAAAAGTATCTGCACCTTCATCAAACTTTGTTTTCACTTCAATTGTTGGAGTCCCAGATTGGCTATACCAACGCTTGAATTGCTTAAAATCACGACCTGAAGCAACTTCCATTGAGTGTACAAAATCTTCTGTCGTCACAGCTTTACCATCGAACAAATCAAAATACTTTTTCATACCAAGCTGAAAATTCTGCTCGCCAATCATTGTATGGATCATGCGAATAACTTCTGCGCCTTTTTCATAAACAGTGGGGGTATAGAAATTATTAATTTCCATATACGATGATGGTTTGATGGGGTGAGCATTGGGCCCGGCATCTTCAACAAATTGCGAATCTCGCAAAGCACGCACATCTTCGATACGACAAACTGAACGCGAATGATGATCAGCAGAAAACTCTTGATCGCGAAAAACAGTTAGCCCTTCTTTCAAAGTTAACTGAAACCAATCGCGACAAGTGACGCGATTGCCCGTCCAGTTATGGAAATATTCGTGTGCAATAATGCCTTCGATACGGAAAAAGTTGGCATCTGTAGCCGTGTCTGGATTAGCTAAAGCACAAGTCGAGTTAAAGATGTTTAAGCCCTTATTCTCCATTGCCCCCATATTAAAAGCATCTACTGCTACAATCATGTATAAGTCGAGATCGTACTCTAAACCAAAGCGATCTTCGTCCCATTTCATCGACTTTTTCAAAGATTCTAAAGCATGTTCACAGCGATCTTCATTGCCGTGATCTACAAAGATTTCCAAAGCAATAGAACGTCCACTCTTAGTAACAAATTCATCTTCAACTTTTGCCAGGTCACCCGCAACTAAAGCAAAGAGATAGCAAGGTTTTGGGAAGGGATCTTCCCAGACGGCAAAATGACGTCCATCCTGTAACTCACCATCTTCAATTAAATTACCATTTGATAAGAGCTGAGGGAATTCTACTTTATCCGCTTCAATCCTAGTGGTAAAAACTGACATCACATCTGAGCGATCCAAGTAATAACAAATCTTGCGAAAACCTTCGGGTTCATTTTGAGTGCAATAAATCTCTCCCGATTGATACAGGCCTTCGAGGGCCTTATTAGTCTTCGGATCAATTTCATTGACCACTTCTAAAATAAAATTGTCGCTCTTGGGGATAATAGTCAAGAATTTATCGCAAAGGTCATAGGCTATACTTTCTTCACCGACACATTTCACCGAAATAAAAGTCAAATTCTCTCCATTGAGTCGAAGATCACGGCGCTCTCCCGAATGATTCTTTTTGATGTGTAAACGAGAAGAGACTCGTGTTGATTCCTCAAAAATTTCTACGTTCAGTTCTGTTTTTGATATGAGATAATCTGGTTCTTGATAATCCTTCAAGTAAATTGTCTTTGCTTGACTCATTTCTTTGCCTTCCTAATTGATATAAATTTTTCCATAGATAGAATACTGCAACAAATTATATCTACACAATGAAACCTGACCTACGCTTACATAAATTTCACATACTTTCACAGGTAAAAGACCTAAAGGAGAGCTCTCAATTCTATCGAGCCCTCGGTTTAATTGCCCTAAAGGAAAATCTTTTTTCCGATGGCGAAGCCTGCATAGAACTAAGAGAGCACTGCCAAAACATCCCCAGCGTTTATATTGAAGCACACAATGATAAAGATGTATTTAATCACTATCAAGATCGAGGCATCATTTTTGATTGTTCGAGCCAAGACGATGGCTCAACTGAACTTTTTTTCACCGACCCCAATGGACTTAATATTTTCTTAGGCGAAAAAAGCCCTCAATACCCAAGAGGAAATTGTGATACAAAAATACTAGAACTTAGCCAGTCGACTAAATACTACCTTGATTCAATTAACTTTTGGGTTCAACTAGGTGCAAACTGTGATGCTATGCGTGCCGATTATCCACGCACACTAATGCGTAACGAGGCTTTCAAACTAGGACTTCACGATAACTCAAAATACAAGGGACAAGGTATTATCCTTTCAGTAAAAGAAGAGGCTATTAGCGAACTTAAGAAGAAGGGGTTTCCTGTTATGAAAAACCCCGATGGTAGTCATTTGTGCTTTTCCCCCGAAGGAATTAAGTGCACCCTCATCCTAGCTTAACGTAAGGAAACTTTACCAGATTTTTTTGGAAGTTTCTTAAAGGCCTCCAAAGCTTCCATCGCATGCATTTTACGACCATCCAAAACGACATTTCCAGAATTATCAAACACCGTTAAATTCGGGATTCCCCGCCCAGAATATTGACCTAAGCCTGATGATCTAATCTTATCAAAATCGATGGCATTAAAAGACATCTTTTTCATATAAGACAACATCGCCTGCTCTGAACGATCTGCGCAAACAAGCAAGACGTCAAAATTTTGCTTCTTTCTGTTCTCTAAATAATACTTATTCAAGATAGGTGTAAACTGCCTACACGGCGGACACCAAGACGCTGAATAATACACGAGAATATAGCCTCGATTCTCCAAACCATGCTTCGCCACACTCGCTCCGGTCTTATCGACAATACTTGAGTATATTTTCGAAATTGGGTACTTATCTCCCCCTCCTACTTTAACAGGCGAAGCCTCTTTCTTGTTGGAAAGGTTACTCAAAAACATCACTCCACAAATAAGAGCTAAGACAATCATTATTTTATTCATTAGAAAAACCCCATATATAAACTCGTCAATACTTATAAGATCAAATATCGCCTAATTTCAATTAATTCACATGAATACTTTATTAAAAATCAAAAAAAGTAACAAATCCCACCAATAAAGACAAGTTAAACATAAACAAAACTACCATTTAGGCATATTTATATTAGCTTATAAAAGATAATTTATGTGAGACAAACCATGAACCTCAATAGCAAACAGCAAGAAGCCGCGGATCACGACAAGGGTCCTCTACTTTTACTTGCTGGTGCCGGTACAGGTAAAACTCACACTCTATGCAGTCGTGTAGCGCAACTCATCAAACAAGGTGTCGAATCTCATAAAATCTTGATGTTGACCTTCACGAGAAAAGCAGCTGATGAAATGAAGCAGCGAATTGAAAATATTCTCGACAAAAACTGCTTCGTTATGAATGGGACATTTCACTCCATCGCTTTCAACGATCTCAAAAACCTTGGCATCCTCAATAACCTGTCCGGTATCTTTGACGATGCTTCACAAGCAAAATTCATTCGCAAAGAACTAAAAAAGAAAAACTTCGAAAATATAAGTAGCTATTCACCACGAGAATTCATGCGCTTCTTCTCCTTATGCACCAACACCATGGAAGATGAACTTAAAATAATTGCCACGCATTTCCCCAATTGGTTAAGCCATAGTGAGTCAGTACTTAAACTCAAAGATTCCTACACCCGACACAAAAACAAACTCAAAGCATACGACTACGATGATATTTTGTGCACTTGGCTAGACGCCCTACAAGGACACAAAACTAGCCTCTCTCAGCAATGTGAGTATATTTTAGTTGATGAATATCAAGACACCTCAAAACTACAGATTGAGATACTCAAAAAGCTCTGCAAAAACCATTCCAACATCATGGCAGTAGGCGACGATTGCCAAAGCATCTATTCATTCCGCGGCGCCTTACCCGAACAAATCTCTCAATTCTCAAACGATTTTCCCGGCGCCAAATCTTTAACCCTGGAAGAAAACTATCGTAGTACAAAGCAAATCTTAGACTTCGCCAATAAATCTATGATTGACGCCAAGGGCATCATCCAGAAAAAACTGCACTCCGCCATTGATTCTCAAGGAGAAAACCCCGACCTTTTTTTCAGTTCATATCACAACTCAAGTGAAAAAGAAATTTGTCGCGAGATCTATCTACAGCGCTCTATGGGAGTAAGATTTGATCAACAAGCCATCCTCTATAGATCCACACTGCACTGCCTAAGACTAGAAATGGAACTCACTCGCCAAGGCATTCCCTACAAGAAGTTTGGCAGTAAAAAAATCACTGATAAAAGCCACATTAAAAAATTTGCGGCTTTACTCTCCTTCACTTTTAGTGAAAAAGTTCACAAACTTGCGCTCATGCAATGCCTAGAA
Source organism: Lentisphaera marina (assembly GCF_028745505.1). Taxonomy (GTDB): domain Bacteria; phylum Verrucomicrobiota; class Lentisphaeria; order Lentisphaerales; family Lentisphaeraceae; genus Lentisphaera; species Lentisphaera marina. Next base: position 1,253,839 of record NZ_JAQZZL010000002.1, read on the forward strand.
ATCATCCCGGGTCTCGGGCCAAAAACCGTAGAGAAAACCCTCTTACAAATCGATGATGGCAAGACCTTAAAAGATATTAAATTTCCTACAAAATCAATTGATTCTATTCAAGAACTTTTGAGCTTCCAAAACATGGCTATCAACAAAAACAACCTAGAGGAATTGATTAGATTCGCCGAGCCATTAATCTTTAACTCTAAAGAAGATAACCGCAAGAAACTCAAGGATATCTTCACCATTTCAGAGGAGTTGCGCAAAGCACAAAACTGGGACGATTTTTATACTGACATCATTCTCAACATGGAAGTAGATAAATCGGATGACGGCGAAGCACTCACACTTTCCACCATACACTCCGCAAAAGGTAAAGAGTGGCAAAACGTTCATATTTTGGCAGTTAACGAAGGGGCCATCCCTCTACAAAACTCACAAAACATTGAAGAGGAAAGACGGCTACTCTACGTTGCCATAACCAGAGCGAAAAAACGCCTAAAACTCTACATAGAAAACACTAAAGAACTTCGCGAGACCTCACGTTTTCTCCATAAACTAAGAGAAAATCAAAACAGCTTAGCCAATATGGATAAATTTGAGACTATCACTATTCAGCCTCAAAACAAAAACTACACTGAAGAACTCTGCTATGTCAGCGAAGACAGCCCAGGCACCGCCCTGGCCCAGTCCGATATGGACGAATTGACTTACGTCCCTTTTTATGACTAATTCTTACACTTTCTCATAAGCAGATTTCATACATTTTCACTAGACTTTAAGCTCCATTCACTTACATAACAAGCTGAAGGATAACATCTTTTAAAACATGACATGGTTTTAGGCTGTTAATTTTTTAACAGCTATTGCAAAAAAAGCGCCAACCTTTATTTTAGCGAGCTATTTATTTTAAAAACATATTATGGAAAGATTATAACTATGGACAAAAAAGAACTTGGTTTTAATACACAAGAACTCGGTTTGTATTCTCCCTCCATGGAGAAAGACAACTGCGGTGCCGGTTTTATTTGTGACCTCAATGGCCGCAAATCCAATAAGATTATTCACAACGCCCTAGAAATCCTTGTTCGCCTTACTCACCGCGGTGCAGTTAGTGCTGACGGAAAAACTGGTGATGGCGCTGGTATCTTAATGAAAATCCCACACGATTTCTTTGTAAAAGATTGTCGTAAAAACGAAATTTTCCTCCCTGAAGAAGGTCGCTATGCAGTTGGTATGGTTTTCCTACCACAAGACAATGAGCAAAGACGCAAATGCATGGGTGCATTTAAACGTGCCGTAACTGAAGAAGGCCTCAACCTACTCGGCTGGCGTGAAGTCCCCGTAAACACTGACGCTCTTGGTAAAATTGCTAAGCAAACTGAACCTAAAGTCATGCAAGTATTTGTTGGACGTGGCGAAGAAGACCTCAGTGAACAAGAATTCGGCATCCGCCTCTATATCTCACGCAAGTCTGTTGAAAACGAGATTCGTGAATCTGACATGTGCGAGAAAAACTTCTTCTACTTACCTTCTTTCTCAACGACGACTATTATTTACAAAGGTCTTATTAAGCCTGAAGATATGTCTGACTACTACCCTGACTTAGTGAACGAAGAGTTCGTTACTAACTTGGCATTAGTTCACCAGCGTTTCTCAACTAATACTTTCCCCACTTGGGACCTCGCACAACCCTTCCGTTACATGTGCCACAATGGTGAAATCAATACTCTTCGTGGTAATGTAAACCGCATGCGTGCACGTCAAGAGCTTTTCGAGAGCGAACTATTCGGTGATCGCGTTGAAAAAATCAAACCTGTCGTTATCGAAGGCCGTTCTGACTCAGCTTGTTTAGACAATGCTGTTGAACTCATGGTTAACACTGGTCGCACACTTCCAGAAGTGATGATGACTCTCGTACCAGAAGCTTGGGAAAAACACCAAGATATGTCCGACGAAAAGAAAGCTTTCTACGAATATGCTTCTTGCATCATGGAACCATGGGATGGTCCTGCATCAATCCCTTTCACTGATGGTCACTGCATTGGCGCTATTCTCGACCGTAATGGTCTTCGTCCTTCGCGTTACACAGTAACAAAAGACGGCTTAGTCATTATGTCTTCAGAAATTGGCGTTGTTGATGTTGATCCAGCAAATGTTGACTACCATGGTCGCCTTGAGCCAGGACGTATGTTCCTCGTTGATATGGAAGAAGGTCGTATCGTTGGCGATGAAGAAATCAAAAACCGCGTTGTTAACTCACAGCCTTATGGTCAATGGGTAAAAGACAACCTCATTCATTTCGAACAAATCCCTGCTGTAGAATTTGAAAACAAAGTTGAAGAAACTCCCCTCAATGAGAGAAAGAAAGTTTTCGGCTACAGCTTAGAAGATGAAAAAATCATCCTTTCTGCAATGGGCGAAATGGGCAAAGAAGCTATCGGCTCAATGGGTACAGATACTCCATTAGCTGTACTCTCAGATAAACCGCGTCTTATCTTTGATTACTTCAAACAACTTTTCGCACAGGTAACTAACCCACCACTCGATGGTATTCGTGAAGAAGTTGTTACTTCACTTAAGCTCACAATTGGTTCTGCTCACAATGTATTTGAACAAGGTGGTCAGCACTGCAAAAAGCTTTCTGTGGAAACTCCTTTCCTCACTAATGGTGAATTAGAAAAACTTCGTTCACTCGATCAAGATGATTTGCGTGCGGTTACTATTCCTATCTTATTCAAAGCGAACACTGGCGTTAATGGTTTAGAGCAAGCGCTCAACGAAATCATTCTCAAAGCCATCAATGCTGTCGATGCAGGCAAAACACTTATCATCCTTTCGGATCGTGGTGTTGACAAAAAGAACGCTGCTATCCCAGTATTACTCGCTTCATCATTTATCCACCACGCTCTAACGCGTTTCGGACGTCGTTCAAGATGTGGTATCATTGTTGAAACTGCAGAAGCTCGTGAAATTCACCACTTCGCTACCCTCTTCGGATATGGCGTAAGTGCGATCAACCCTTACATGGCTTACGAAGTTCTCGACGAAATGATTGGTAAAGGCATGCTCACTGTTGACCATGACAAAGCTGTAGCCAACTACATCAAAGCTGCTGGTACTGGTCTAGTGAAAGTAATGACTAAGATCGGTATCTCGACACTTCACTCTTACCGTGGTGCTCAAATCTTCGAAATCCTTGGTCTCAAAAAAGATTTCGTAGACCGTTACTTCACTCATACTGCAACTCGTATTGAGGGTGCTGGCTTAAGTGAAGTTTACAAAGACACAATCAAACGTCACAACCAAGCTTTCCCAACTGAGGAAACTGCAGGCAAAATTGAAGTCAATGTTGGTGGTGATTATCAGTGGCGCCGTAATGGTGAACGCCACATGTTCAACCCTCACACAGTTTCTCGTTTACAGCTAGCTGTACGTGACAACTTACCACAGTCTTATGAGCAATTCGCAAAAATGATCAATGATCAATCTGAGCGTCTCATGACTATCCGGGGTCTTATGGAATTCAAAGACCAAAACCCAATTCCTCTTGAAGAAGTTGAGCCTTGGACTGAAATCGTTAAGCGCTTCAAAACTGGTGCTATGTCTTACGGTTCAATCTCTGCAGAAGCACACGAAAACCTCGCAATCGCAATGAACCGCATCGGTGGTAAATCTAACTCTGGTGAAGGTGGTGAAAACCCAGCTCGTTTCGAGAAAGACGAAAATGGCGACTGGCGTCGTTCTGCTATTAAGCAGGTTGCTTCTGGCCGTTTCGGTGTGACTTCACACTACCTCACTAATGCTGACGAAATTCAGATTAAAATGGCTCAGGGTGCTAAGCCTGGTGAAGGTGGTCAACTTCCTGGTGAAAAAGTATTCCCATGGATTGCTGAATGCCGTAACTCAACTCCTTACGTAGGTCTTATTTCTCCTCCTCCTCACCACGATATTTACTCAATCGAGGATTTGGCTCAACTTATTTATGACCTCAAAAATGCTAACCGCGCAGCTCGCGTTAACGTTAAGCTCGTTTCTGAAGTTGGCGTAGGCACGATTGCCGCTGGTGTTGCTAAAGCTAAAGCTGACGTTATCCTCGTTTCTGGTTTCGATGGCGGCACAGGTGCTTCACCATTAACTTCACTCAAGCACTGTGGTCTCCCTTGGGAACTCGGTATTGCAGAAGCTCAGCAAACTCTCGTTATGAATGACTTACGTAACCGTATCGTTCTCGAATGCGATGGTCAGCTCAAAACGGGTCGCGATGTTGCGATTGCCGCACTTCTAGGTGCAGAAGAATTTGGTTTCGCAACGGCTCCACTCGTTGCTTCTGGCTGTATCATGATGCGTGTTTGTCACCTCAATACTTGCCCTGTGGGTATCGCAACTCAGGATCCTGAGTTACGTAAGCGTTTCAAAGGTAAGCCCGAGCACGTAGTTAACTACATGCGCTTTGTTGCCGAAGAGCTTCGCCAAATCATGGCTGAACTTGGTTTCCGCACTATTGCTGAAATGGTTGGTAAATCAGAGAAGCTCGAAATGCGTAAAGCTATCGATCACTACAAGGCTCAAGGTCTTGACTACAGCAAAATTCTCTACAAACCAGAAGTTGCTGAAGGTACAAAACTCTATAATACTGAAGTACAAGATCACGAACTTGATGAAGTTATCGACTTCACTCTTTTAGAGAAAGCTCAAGTAGCTATCGAAAAGAAAGAAAAAGTTAGCTTCGAGATTGATACATGTAATACTGATAGATCAGTTGGTGCTATCCTTTCTAACGAAATCTCTAAAGTTCACGGTAAAGAAGGCCTTCCTGAAGATACTGTTGACATGACTTTCCATGGTTCTGCAGGTCAATCATTCGGTGCCTTCTCAACTAAAGGTCTCACAATGAGAGTTGAAGGCGAAACAAACGATTACCTCGGTAAAGGTTTGTCTGGTGCTAAACTTATCATCAAACCAGCTAAAACATCAACTTATGTCGCTAAAGACAACATCATTACTGGTAACGTAACACTCTATGGTGCTGTTACTGGTGAAGCTTACATCAATGGTATTGCTGGTGAACGTTTCTGCGTTCGTAACTCTGGTGCAAAAGCTGTCGTTGAAGGCGTTGGTGACCACGGTTGTGAATACATGACTGGTGGCGTTGCAGTTATCCTCGGTGAAACTGGACGTAACTTTGCAGCTGGCATGAGTGGTGGTGTTGCATACGTACTCGACCCAACTAACAAGTTCAAAGATCTCAACTGCAACATGGAAATGATCGGTTTCGAAAAAGTAGAAACTGAAGCGGATGTGGCTGAACTTAAACAATTAATTACAAATCACTTTAGTTACACAGATAGTTCCGTAGCCGAAGACATCCTCAATAACTGGGATGCGACACTCGAACAATTTGTTAAAGTGATGCCTCACGATTACAAACGCGCACTCGAACGAATTGCTCGTGAACAAGAAGAAGCGGCGCAGGTATAGGAGATTATCATGGGTAAAAAAACTGGATTTAAAGAATTTGATCGTCAAGTAGAAGCTAAGCGTCCCGTAAACGAACGCGTAGGCCACTACAACGAATTCACTGAGCCAATGAAAAAAGAAGAGCTCGAAACTCAGGGCGCACGCTGCATGGATTGCGGTATCCCCTTCTGTCACTCGGGCTGTCCTTTAGGGAACTTAATCCCTGATTTTAATGACCTCGTTTACACGGGTCAGTGGAAAGATGCACTAGCACGTCTTCACAGCACAAATAACTTCCCTGAGTTTACTGGTCGTCTCTGTCCAGCTCCTTGTGAAGAAGCTTGTGTTATGACTATTAACCAACCAGCGATCACAATCGAAAACATCGAGAAAAACATCGTTGAGAAAGGTTTCGCTGAAGGCTGGATCAAAGCTGAGCCACCCGCCGAGCGTACAGGCAAGAAAATTGCCGTTATCGGTTCTGGCCCTTCTGGTCTCGCTGCAGCTCAACAACTTAACCGCGCAGGTCATTTAGTAACTGTCCTCGAACGTGACGATCGCATTGGTGGTCTTCTTCGCTACGGTATTCCAGATTTCAAAATGGAAAAATGGGTTATTGACCGTCGTGTTAAAATCATGGAAGAAGAAGGTATTACTTTTATAACTGGCGCTCATGTTGGCGTTACTTACCCAAGTGACAAACTCAAAGATTTCGATGCCGTTGTTATTTGTGCAGGCGCAACTGTAAGACGTGCTCTTCCTATCGAAGGTGCTGACTTAGAAGGCGTTCACCAAGCCATGGAATTCCTTCCCCAACAAAACCGCAGAAATGCTAGTGATGGCGAAGACAAACTTGGCACTAACCTCACTGCAAAAGATAAAAACGTCATCGTAATTGGTGGTGGTGATACGGGTTCTGACTGTATCGGTACTTCTATCCGTCACGGCGCTGCAAGTGTATCAAACTTCGAACTCATGGGTAAAGCTACGACTGATCGTCCTGCGGGTCAGCCTTGGCCTTTCTGGCCAATGCGTTTACGTACATCAACTTCTCATGAAGAAGGTGTTGAACGTTTCTGGAGTATCTCTACCAAAAGATTCGTAGGTGATGAAAACGGTAAACTCAAAGGTCTCGTAACCACTGAAGTTACTGTAAATCGCGAAAATGGCGGTTTCAAAATCGAAGAAGTTCCTGGTACAGAAAAAGAATGGCCTTGTGAACTCGCTCTTCTCGCACTCGGTTTCACTGGTCCAGAGACTAACACAATGGTTAGTGACCTCGGACTTGAACTCGATGCTCGCGGCAACGTAAAAGCCGATGAAAAATCTTATATGACGAGCGTACCTGGCGTTTTTGCTGCCGGTGATGTTCGTCGTGGTCAGTCCCTCATCGTATGGGCTATTTCAGAAGGTCGTGAAGCGGCTCATCAAGTGGATCGTTTCCTCATGGGTCACTCTGACTTACCACAAAAAGATGCTGAATGGGATTTACCTCGCGTATAACTTCATCCACATCTTAAAAAAAAAGCCTTTGCGGACTCCGCAAAGGCTTTTTTATTACTTGTTTGAAGCACGACCATAATATACATCACCCACAGAGCTATAGTCAACTCACTCCCTATATGATACAACAGCTCCTTGCCCTCTTTTATTGAGAATAGTAATAGAATGGTAAATTATAAGTAGCTACAGAGCCTTGTAGAGAAAACTAACCATACACCGTTCACATACTCGACCCTTTAAACAATATCATATAAAGATAGCTTAGGTGAAAGCAGCCAATATGATTTCAAATAAAGGCTTCTAACTATCTAGCATAGGAATTTATATGATGTCATATCATATAAATACAGCTTATCTTTTTAATCAAAAAATACTAAAAAAAATCCCCCAAGTCGAAACTTGGAGGATTAATAGATAAACTAAGTTAAAACTTAGCCACCGATAGCGTCTTCGCCTTTTTCACCGGTACGAATACGGATGCATTCTTCGATTGGATAGATAAAGATTTTACCATCACCAATCTTACCTGTGCGAGCACCTTCTATAATAGCTTCAACAGTTTTATCAACATAACTATCGTTGATCGCTACTTCGATACGTACTTTTTTACGTAAGTTTACTTCTACATCAACTCCACGATAGTTTTCGTGAAATCCACCCTGTTGGCCGCAACCTAGAGCATTTGTAATTGACATACGAGAAATTTCTTTTGAATACAAAGCCTGCTTAACAGCGTTAAGTCTTTGTGGCTGAATATATGCTACGATTAATTTCATTGTTATATACTCCTAAAATTACTGATTGGTGAAGATTTGGAAACCACTATAAGCTTCCATACCATGTTCGCCAAGGTCAAGACCTTCGAGTTCTTCTTCTTCACTTACACGGAGACCGATAGTCACTTTGATGATTGTAAAGAGGATAAAAGCACAAACGAAAGCGAAAACTACGATACAGAGGATCGATTTAATCTGGCCGACTACTGTACAACCTTCAGCTGTACCAAAAATACCTGTTGCAACAACACCCCAAGAACCACAAACTAAGTGAACTGGGATAGCACCAACGGGATCGTCAATTTTAAGCTTATCGAGTACGAGTACAGCAATAACTACGAGAAGACCTGCAACTGCACCAATAATTACAGCATATAAAGGACTAACAACGTCAGCACCTGCAGTAATACCTACTAGACCTGCAAGAGCACCATTGAGTACCATTGAGAGGTCAGGCTTACCAGAAAGAATCCATGAAAGGATCATTGCTGCAACAACACCTGCACAAGAAGCGAGAAGAGTCATAACCATGATACCAGAAGTACCCATTGGATCACCATTAAGTTGTGAACCGCCGTTAAAACCGAACCATCCGAACCAGAGAAGGAAAGCACCAATCGCAGCGACAGGCATGTTGTGACCCATGATAGCAAAAGTTTTACCATTGACATATTTACCAATACGTGGACCGAGAACAATTGCACCTGCAAGAGCACCTGCACCACCAGTAGCGTGAACTAAACCAGAACCTGCAAGGTCATGGAAACCCCAGTCACCTAGGAAACCACCACCCCAGCCCCAAGAGCCGATGATTGGGTAAATTACACCTGCGAAAATTGTGCAGAAAATAAGGAAAGAGTTAATTTTGATACGTTCACATACAGCACCTGAAACAATTGAAGCTGTTGCAGCGGCGAACATCGCTTGGAAAAGGAAGTCAGTCCAGTAAGTGTAGCCATCGCTATAAGTCATGCCCATTTCACCAGCTGTACCGCCGATACCAGGACCTGCAAAACCAAAGAATGAACCAATACTAAAATCACCTGGGTACATGATATTGAAGCCTATTGCTCCGTAAACTAATGTGGCAATCGCTACAATTGTGAAGTTCTTGAAAATAATGTTAACCGAGTTTTTCGCACGCGAAAAACCAACTTCTAAACAACAGAAGCCCAAGTGCATGATGAATACGAGAACCGCACAAAACATCATGAAGACGTTTGAAGTCCAGAACTTGTCGTCTGACTCAAAACTTAAGCTACCTTCACCATCAGCTGCGATAGTATAAGTAATCACACCTGTGTAAGTTTCGCTAATGCCGTCATCAGTAACTGTTTTGCTACCTTCTATTGATGCAGAAACTTCTGCTTTCTCAGCTTGATCATTAAAATCAGCCTGTACTTTTTCTTGAAAGCTCTTGAGAGTCACACCCTCAGCAGCTGGTGCCAACTCAGTGCCGGCTGAAACACTAAAAATGCCTGTAGCCAAAAAGCATACAAAGGCAAACATCAGTTTTTTCATTATTTTACTCCTAGTTAGTTAATGATCTTCATTGATCTTGTTTAGGTAGGCTCATAATACTAAAAGGTATCTAAGTTTCAAGCTAGGTACAAAAATGTAATTTTATTGATAATTTTACCGATTTTCGTATATTTAAAACATAAACCACTCCTTATAAATAGTTTATAAAAAATTACATCAACTAATATTTCCTACAAAAAATAATCAAAAAAATGAAAGATTGTTATTTTAATTACATATTTGTAATTTATTAGTTATTTGATTTACATTATAGTAATTTTTGTGAAATATTTTAAACGTCTAATTTTTCCACATACGGAAAATGTAATGATTGTCTACTTATTAAAGGTATTTAGACAGATCTCCTGCTTATGCCGGACCGGCACAAAAGGCAAAGCAATAATTTATTTACTTTTCCCTTAATGCTAAACAAAATGGCTTCACGATGATTAATAATGCTTGTTAAAGGTGATTTTTTGGGGCTTTCTAAGTCTACTTACTAATAAAAGCTCGCATTCGTCTTTAAAATTTTTTATTCTTTTTGATAAATCCACCGTAACGTTTGAGTTTTCTACTTATATACGAGGGCAACTATATAAAAAAACACGGAGTACTACATGAAATTTCTCGCCTTCCTTTCCATTGCTGCAACTGCTTTAATAAATTCTTGTACAAGTGCACCTACACCCGACAACACATTATCCAAAGCCGAAGCCAAAGAAGGTTGGGAGCTCTTGTTTAATGGTCAAGACATGAATCAGTGGCGAAACTTCAAAAAACAAGATGTCAATGAAAAATGGATTGTTGAAAATGGCGTAATGAAGCTCACTGGACGTGGTGGTGGCGACATCATGACTAAGAAGCAGTATGAAAACTTCGATTTTCGCTTACAATGGAAAATCTCTGAAGCCGGAAATAGTGGCATCTTCATCCTCGCTGACGAAAAAGGTAAAAGAATCTATTCTCACGCCCCCGAGATCCAAATACTCGACAACGAAAAGCACAGCGACAGAAAAAAACCTAACCACCGTTCGGGTTCACTTTATGATATGATCACTTCACCCGCTGAATCACATAAAAAAGCTGGTGAATGGAACTACGTGCGCATTCTGCTCAACAAAGGTCATTTAAAGGTCTGGCAAAACGAAGTTCAAACAGTCGATATCATTATCGGCTCTGATAAGTGGAATGAACTTGTTGCTCAAAGTAAATTTAAATCTTGGAAGGGTTTTGCCCAAAATAAAAAGGGGCACCTAGGACTCCAAGACCACAACGATGTTGTTTACTTTAAAAACATTAAAGTTTTGGAGTTCAAATAATATGCTAAAAAGTTTAGTCAAATTTACAGCGAGCCTAGGTCTGTGTGCGATCTCGGTTCAAGCAGCTAATTGGTATGAGACCTATGATTTTAGTCAAGCCATTTCTCAAGTCGTATCTTATAAAAATGAACCGGCTATGGTTCGCGCCAAGGCTATCTTATTAGGAAGTAAAGACAAAACTTTCATGGCCTACTACGATGCCGGAAGTATGAATCTGCGCTACCTAACAGATAAACGTATGAAATTCCACGGAACCCCTTGGGATGGCCGTCATGGTGGCAACTCTTCAGTTGATGGCAATCTAATTTTCAGCTCATCTCCGAGTCTAGCTTGGGCCTACAAAGGCAAGTGGCAAGATCCGCGCAAAAATGATTATGCTCCTTTGCCTAAAAACTATGCTCATTTCAAAGGCACTTATCGTTTCGATGAAAAAGTCATCCTTACATATACTGTGGGGGATAAACAAACTCTAGTTTACGAAATGCCTGAAATGGCTGATCAGAATACCTTGGTACGCCATTTCACTATTCCTCAAAATCATGAGGAAATGTGGCTCAAAGTCATTGATGACAAATCGGCAAAATTAGGTCAAAATCTCTATCTTGAGAGTTCAAAATTCAAAATTCAAAACAATGGCCAGGGTCTTTATTTCATCCACATTCCTGCCGGACAAAAACAACTAAGCTTTTCCATTAGTCTTAGTAAGAAAAATATCAGTAAGCCTAGCTCAACACTCGATTTACAAAACTTCACTAAGGGCTCCAAGGGACGTTGGCCTAAAACCATCACTGTTCAAGGGAAAGTTAATGATTATGAATCCGAGATTTTTGCAGTGGATCAAATTCCCGTTCCAGAAAACAACCCCTATCAATCAAAAATTCGCTTCTCTGGTTTTGATTATTTTAAAGATGGTAAACGAGCGGCTTTTTGTACATGGAATGGCGATGTTTGGATCGTTTCAAACCTCAACAAGGATTTAAAAGATCTCGTATGGAAACGCTATGCAGCTGGCATGAACGAAACGCTTGGTTTACGAATTGTCGATGATGTGGTTTACGTCAATGGTAAAGATCAAATCACTCGTCTCCACGACTTTAATAATGATGATGAAGCCGATTTCTACGAAAACTTTAATAATGATTGTAAAATCACTAAAAACTTTCATGAGTTCACTTTTGACCTTCAAACTGATGATGCCGGAAATTTCTATTTCGCCAAAGCCGCTCCAGTTCGTGGTGGTGGACGTGGCTTTGATACTACACACGATAATCATGGCGTCGTTTTTAAAGTTAGTAAAGATGGTCAGCATTCAGAAATTTTTGCGAGTGGTTTACGAGCTCCAGGTGGTATGGCTATAAACGCTGAGGGCACTATTGCCACTACGGGTGAAAATGAGGGCACTTATGTCCCTGCATGTAAAATTAACTACCTTGAAAAAGGCGATTTTGCTGGCGTAATTCACCCTGGCAATGGCAAGAATGAATCTGAGGGATACAAAAAGCCGCTCTGCTTCCTTCCCATGAATAAAGATAATTCAGGTGGCGGACAAATTTGGGTCCCAAAAGATTCTTGGGGTGATTTAGGTGGCAAGCTTATTCACTTATCCTATGGTCAAAGTAAGGCCTACACTGTTTTTAAAGAAAAAGTCAATGGCCAATTCCAAGGTGGCGTTGTTGAACTCCCTATACGACTCATGTCTTCGGGGATGAGAATTCGCTTCAACCCTAAACATGGGGACAATGCCATTATAAGTGGCTTTAAGGGCTGGCAGACCAACGCGAGTCGTGGCACAGCACTCAATCGCGTTCGTTATAAAGGCAATAAAATGATTCGCCCCTTAGAAGTGAAAGCAACCACAAAAGGTTTATACCTTAGTTTTAATGAGATGCTCGATCCAGAAACACTTAAAAATGTTAATAATTTTTCCGTTCAAAGATGGAACTACCTCTATTGTGAACAATACGGCTCAGCACATTTTGCTACTGACACACCACAAGCTGAGTTAGATAAATTCAAAAAAACAGAGAGTAAACGTGCTGGGCGAGTGGGAATCCCCCGCAACCAAGAAGGAGAAAAAGTTTATGTAACTGCGGTAAAACTCATGCGTGATGGCAAAACAGTTTTTCTAAAATTAAATGATATGAAACCCGCTGACAACATGAAAGTGGTTTATCAACTCAAAACAGCAAAAGGTAAAGATTTACGCTCAGAAATCATCAATACTATCTACAATCTTTCTGATGATGACATTCAAGTGAATGATATGGTTTCAGTCAAAGATTTAGAATTGAAGGATAAAATCAATAATTATCCAACTGGCGTCACCATCGAAATGAAGGGTAAGCATGATTGGGAATACGATAACAAAATAGCACGACTCATCAATATTCAGTTGCAAAAAGGCGAGCTAGCAAGTCCTTTCCTAAACGCAGGTCCCTTCACGGCTACTTACAATGCCCACCTCATCGTCACAGAGAAAGAAAAAGTTTATTTCCAAACAGAACTCAAAGGTGCTTTGCGCTTTGAACTTAATGGCAAAGTCATTTTTGATGCAAGTAAAGATGGAGAAACTATTAAATCTGACTTTATAAAGCTAGATCCTGGTGCTCATGATTTGAAAATAAGTTTCAGATCAGACACCTCTAAAGATTCTTACTTCAACCTAAAGTGGCAGGGGAATAAATTTCCTCTCGAGCCAATAAGCCCCAATAACTTGCGTTATAGTTCGAGCCCAACGAGTGAAGAATTCAAAGCTTATCGCGAAGGTCGCAATGCTATAACAGAAGCTCGCTGTGTATCTTGCCACAAGAGCGACAATAAAGATATGATGCCTGAATTATACATGGATTCACCCTCACTTGCAAATGTTGGTGGCCGGCTTCATAAAAACTGGATGGCTGAATGGATTGCCAATCCAAAAAAACTCAATAAACACTCACATATGCCGAGCTTGGTCAACAAAAAAGAAGCGCAACATATTGCCGAATTCTTAGCGACAAAAAACGACAAAGATTTATCGGCAAAAGTCACTGGCGATAGTAAAAGAGGTTCACAACTCTTTTATGATTTAGGCTGTATTTCTTGCCATACGAGACCAGAAGAAACAAACACCAAAGGTGAACGTCTCTTACTGAGTAACTTAGGTAATAAATTCAAAGCTCAAGCACTTAAAGAATTCCTACTATCTCCGGAAAAACTCTATAAGTGGACTAAAATGCCCAACTTCAATTTATCTGATGAAGAAGCTTCTGACTTAACTAGCTTTTTACTTGATCGCGCTAAAGCAGGAAAAATTGCGGATTTCAAAGCAGACTCAATAATCGGACATAAGCTCTTTCAACAAAAAGGTTGTATTGATTGCCACGGTGGAGATGAACCCAGTCAATTAAGTGCTATTCCTTTTGAGAGTATTAAAGGTCAGAATAAGGGCTGTTTATCTAGGAAGCCAAAAATAAATTTTGGGAGAAATCGTAACGAAACTGTATCCATTCAACGAGTCTTCCAACACAAAATTCATTCCCTCAAGAACCATAGCATTAGTGAATTTGCTGAACGTCAGTTTAAAACACTCAATTGTAACGCTTGCCACACACGGGACAATGCGAATGCTAAATGGGAGACTTATGCGAATGACATTAAGGATCTAAAAACCCACTACAAAGATCGTGGTCACTTGGATCAAAGTCGTCCTCAACTCACCTTTGTAGGCGAGAAAATCAAAGAAGACACCATTAAAAAGTATTTAGATGGAAGTTTGGCTTACAATAGTCGTGAATGGCTTCTTGCGCGCATGCCAGCCTTCCCTGCACGAGCTGATTTAATGGCCAAAAGCCTTGCCATTCAACATGTGAATCACGCCAAGGTAGATTCTTTAAGCCAAGATAAAGAGAAAATTGCTATCGGCAAAAAACTCGTAGGCACTGGAGGTTTTGGCTGCATTGTTTGTCATGATATTGGCGCAGAAAAAGCGATTGCTGCTTTTGAAGTCAAAGGTATTAATTTAAAATACACTGCCGATAGACTTGGAAAAGATTTCTATATGCGCTGGATGTTAAACCCTGCTCACATTGTCCCCAACACCAAGATGCCCAAATATTCCGACGACCAGGGTAAATCTCCCCTGCCAGACTATAACAATGATGCAGAAAAACAATTCGAAGCTATCTTTGAATACATCAACACATTAAAATAAAACAAATTGCGCAGTTTCGGCTGCGCAATACTCCTCGAGAAGTAAGTAGAAACCCGAATTAACACATCAAACAACTGATAACTAACGACCTTAATATGCCTGATTCAAATACAGATCAATTTGTCGAACTGATGAGTTCCTTTCAGGGGCGCCTCTATGGATTAATTCTTAGCCTAGTCGCCAATCCTGATGCGGCTAATGATATCCTTCAGGAAACAAACCTTATTCTGTGGAGCAAGGCACATGAATTTGAATTGGGCACGAGTTTTAAGAGTTGGTCATTTCGTGTCGCCAGTTTTCAGGTTATGGCTTGGCGCCAAAAACAAATGCGCGACCCCCTAGTTTTTAATAATGAAATAATCTCACAGATGATTCATGAACAAAATGAACGTGAAGAAGATTATGAATTCAAGAAAAAGAAACTCGAACAATGCATTGCCAAACTTCCCGAGCGTCAACGTGAACTTATTCACCAGCGTTATGGGCTAGGAACTAGCATAGTCAAC
The DNA here is from genome assembly GCF_028745505.1 of Lentisphaera marina. Taxonomy (GTDB): domain Bacteria; phylum Verrucomicrobiota; class Lentisphaeria; order Lentisphaerales; family Lentisphaeraceae; genus Lentisphaera; species Lentisphaera marina. The sequence goes on from NZ_JAQZZL010000002.1 coordinate 1,269,107, forward strand.
ATTGCTGAAACTCTTAAAAGTAATGCCAATTCCATTCGCCAAGTTCTTTTTCGTGCGCGAACGAATATCAGTCAGTGCGTCAAAGATCTGCTCGAGGAATCAGTATGAATCAACGTTTAGAAGAACTCTGCGGCTTAATGTTCGAGCAAACACTATCGAAAAGTGAAGCTGAAGAACTCAATAAACTCTTGGATGAATCAACTGAGAATCGTCACTTTTATTACGACTTATGTGAAGCTCACGCCCTGCTTAAAGATCAATATCAAGATTTTAAACTTCCCCAAAATAATGACTTACCCAAGAGCACTAAAAAATGGAAAGTCATTATAAATATTACGAGTGCTCTGGCGGCTCTATTCATCGTGGCTTTTATCTTTACGAACATTTCCCAAAAAGCAGCCAAAAAAAATAACCCCCCTCAATTGCCCTATCGTGGCGTAAGTTTAGCCACACTCGACACCAGCATCGGTTCTCAATTTGAATTTGGGGATAGCCAAGGCCTACAACCAAAAGCAGGAGATAACTTTAAAGAAGGTGCTTACATTCTCAATCAAGGGATCATTCAACTCAATTACGGCAATGGGGCACAAGCTATTATTGAAGCACCTGCAGAATTTAATATGATTTCCGAAAAACTCATTACTTGTACTAATGGAAAAATCTCAGTTTATGCACCCGAAACGGCCAAAAACTTTACGGTTAGATCTCCAGTGGCCGATGTCGTAGACTTGGGAACAGAATTCTCTGTCTGGATAAAAGCCAATGAATTTGTCGAAGCTCACGTCTATAAAGGTTCTGTCAATGTAGATCTCAGCATCATTGGCTCTAATAAAAACCGCCAGCTACTTGCTCAAAATGCCGTACGTATTATATACGAAGAAAACGAAACTCATGGTAAAGAAAACATTTCCATCAATGATATTGATTTGAGGAATGACTTCTTTATCCGCAACCTGAAAGAACCTGACAACAAGTACTCAAAATTCATCACAAGCTTAGGCCCTGTCGCCTACTTCCCCATGGAAATGAGTAAGGATGGATCAAGCCTAAGTGATTGGTCAAGCTACAAAAATGATGCCTCTGCTAATCACATTGCTCACAAAGACAACCTTTTGGTACCCGGCAAGTCAGGTAATGCCCTTCATTTATCCGGAGCGAATCACAGGGGTTTCCTCTATGTTCCCGATTACCCCAAAAGTCCTTTAGGCGAACTCAGCGTTTCCGCTTGGGTCTACGCTAAAAGCAGAGCAAGCTGGGGAACGATCATCAAAAACTGGGGAAATAAAGAGTGGGGGCAATTTCATTTTGGTCTTAACGAAAAGGGATTTCTTGATGTAGAAATCATGACTAAAGATTATGAAAAAGTTCATATCCGTGAAAATATTAAATTACCCACGGGTTCATGGCAGCATGTTGCTTTTGTCCACAATGGATCAGAAGTTCATCTTTATAGAAATGGAAAACTCTTATCCTCAAAGAAAGTCAATGGACTCAGCTTAAGAGGCAAACTAAAGTCACTAGGTATTGGAACAAAAATCTGTGCTGCTTCAGCGGAAATTAGACAGTTAGGCATTTTTTCTTAGCTGAGATTTGTTACATTACTGGCTTATGAAGCTTCTGCAAAGAACTCTAACCTACGAATTTTTGCCTCAGCGAGTTTTCTTTTTCTTTCTTGAATAATACTCACATCTTTACCAATAAGTTTATCGCTTGGAGTAATGAAGCCAATAGAACTATGAAGACGGGTGTTGTTATAGTACTCCACGTACTGCGTGACAACTCTTCTCGCATCCTCTACACTCAAGGGAACTTTTGGCCGGATTGAGCCCTCTTTCAAAGTGTAATGAAAACGTTCTAACTTTCCATTGCTCTGTGGATAATATGGAGAAGTTCTAACATGAGTGAGACCATGGATGGCAATGAATTTTTTGAATTCCTGCCCTGTATACTGAGAACCATTATCAGTAATAATCCTAGGTCTTGCTTCTGGAAACTTCTCCAAAGATCTTTTAACCACTATTTCGGCATCCTGCTCATCCATTGATTCTCGAATTTCCCAATGAAGTAAACAACGACTATAACCATCTAAGACGCCTATAAAGAAGTAAAACCTTTTATTGATCTTCACGTAAGATATATCAGTATGCCAGTGTTCATGAGCTTGTAGTGGTTGCTCAAATCCATTTCCTTTACTGGATTTCTTTGTGGTTTTAGTACGCATAAGCCCTACATCTGATAAAATACGATAAACAGAGGAGCAACTCATATACGCAATATCTTCATCAATCATCATATACGTCACAGCTCGGTAGCCTTCTTGATGATGAGACTGGTAATACTCAATGACAGTTCGTTTTTCATCTTCAGTAATCCAAAAATCCTTGGGTTGTTTACCATTATGTTGATTATCCTTGCCTTCTCGTATTTTCCATTGATAAAATTTACTAGGATGAAGGGCTAAGGTTTTGAGCATACTACGAAGACTGATTTGCGTACGCTCATGCCAACTATACAGGTATTGAACGACCTGATCTCGGATGTTTTTACTAACCCAGTTTCCATTTAGATCAGGCCACGTTTCTTTTTTAAGCTTATATTCTCCGCCACGAGTTCAGCGATAACATCATTTTTCTGTGAAGTAGTCGCTTGGAGTAGTGTATTTTCTTTTTCTACCTTCTTTAAATTACTATCGTTATCCTTGGTGAAGGCTCGAGAACCATTTTCAAAGAACTCTTTTTGCCAACGATAAAATAGCGTCGTTGTAATATTGAGTTCATCACAAATATCAGATACAGGAGTTCGCTCAAGTAGGTGTTTACGAATGGCGACAACTTTCTGGTCGGCACTAAAATAACGGCGTTTTTTAGACATAATTCATTTCCTTTTCGGAGGGTTACAATTTTAAAGTAACTCAACTAAGAAAAAAAGTGATGTGTCCTATTTCAACTGAAGCGTAACAAATCTCAGACCAAGACCATGGTGCCTCAAGTACAGCACCTGGTCATTGGGATGGTAGCCTAGATGAAATTGCTATTTTCAACCATGTCCTGAGTGAAGAACAAATTATTCAACTCTATGAACTCGGTTTATAAATTATTCGAAATTATTTTTATAATCTGAATTATCGATTGAAATCTCTAAATCTTTTAGAAGACCATCTTTAAGATCGTAGATCACACCATTAACTGAAACCTCTTGACCTGCTGCCCAAGCATTTTTCACAATGTTGTTACTGGCAACGTTAATCACCTGCTCTTTTACATTGAGTTCGCAAAGGCGATCAAATTTTTCGTCTTCGTTTAGACCCTCGAGTTCAGATTCGTTAAGACGTGCTACATCTTTAATGTGACGAAGCCAGTTGTCAATTAATCCAAATTGATCTTCGCCCATAGAGGCTTTAACACCACCGCAGCCATAGTGACCACATACAACGATGTGTTTAACTTTTAGAACTTCGACCGCATACTGTAAAACAGAAAGGCTATTGAGGTCTGTATTAACCATAACATTGGCAATGTTGCGGTGAACAAACATTTCGCCAGGACCCAAAGATGTAACTACATTGGCAGGGACTCGACTATCGGCACAGCCAATCCAAAGGTACTCAGGACTTTGACCTTTTGCGGATTCCGTAAAAAAGTCAGCGTTTTCTTCAGTAATAGATGCGGCCCAATTCTGGTTGTTTTCCAATAGTTTAGCGAGGTGGCTCATAATTTAATCCTTTGATAATTTCATTGATTTCGACAACTATAATCCAATGTGGCCTAGTTCAAAGTTTAAATAAGTCAGTTTTTAACCATTTTCTAGGGAGTGAATGAATCCGTTCTAAAGGGACGTGCAGGCAAACCCGCTTCATTTATTAAATTCACCTTGGGCATGGCCGCAAATGCATAGCGTACATAGAGTGGCTTCTTGACTTCAGGGTGGCTAAGAACAATTTTATCTCCCACAATTTTAGCGCTAGCATTCTGCCAATTTTTACTATCATCGCAAATCCAAAAAGCTTTAATTGCCTCACCATCTTTTGTTTTCATTCCCTTAGCGTTCTCAAAGCTCACTTCAATATTTGACCCTTTGATTTGCTGTGATTTAAAAATGGGTCCTTCTGCCACAATAGCTTCCCCTAAAACATCTCGTCTCGCGATGAGAGCTAAACGTTCACCGATCGGTGCTTTATCTTTAGGGTGAATATTCTTTTCGTCACCTAAATCAATTGTTGTGGCAACTGATGTATTACCGAGTTTTAAAACTTTCATTTGCGATTCACGCATCCAGGCCCACGTGATTGCATCAGGAGAATCTAATGTTTTGCCTTTGCTGAAATTTCGTCCAAAACCTGGGAGCATCACTGCCATCAACTGCAGTTCATCATTAGCCCAAGCCTGACGGTAACGCTGAAACCACATGGGTAAAGTTTGACCATACTGTAACATAGCCTCCACACTCTTTGTGTTAGCTTCACCTTGATACCACACCACGCCACGGAGTGAGTAAGGGATTAGAGGGTGCATCATGGCATTATAAAGTAAGTTAGGGCGAGTTCTTAAAAAGATATTATCTTTGCCAGTCATTTTTTTCTTGGCTAAAATCTCATTGATTTTCTCTTTATCATTTGCTCGGCAATCTTCGAGCTCCTTTTTGAAATGAGGAAGTTTTTCCGCCATATCCATGGGCATCCAGCCTTCTACCGAAGAACTTCCCCAACAAGTTAAAATTATCCCCACGGGACAATTGATTTCTTTTTGAAGGTTCACTGCAAACGAGGCTGCCACGGCACTTCCAGGTGCAGATAAAGCCCAATTTCCTTGGCAATAATCTTCCTCTTTATAAGAAACAGTATTGTTCACTTTAAAAGTACGGATATTTTTTGCTTCAGCAGCCATTTTTTTAATTTCGGGAATACCACCATAGCCCATCTGCATGTTGGATTGACCGGAACATATCCATACTTCTCCAAGAACAGCATTTTTGATAATGATTTTTTCTGTGCCACTATTTACCTTAATGGAAAATTCTCCCTCAGCTTTAAGTGCCGGCAGCTTGATCATCCATTCACCTTTTTCCGAAACACTTATAGAAGCCTTTTGACCCGCGACTTCAATATTTACTTTTTTATTGGCTGCTGCTTCGCCCCAAATCACAAAATCCTGATCACGTTGAACCACCATATTGTCTTGAAAGAGCGAGCCTAATCGTAGGTCTCCGGCCAAAAGTGATAGAGAAAAGAAAAAGAGTGTTAAATAAATTTTCATACTGTTCATCCAATTAGTTTGATTACTATATTTATGTCCACCAAACTTAGATATTAACAGTTAAATTCAAGTTTGTGTAGCTTTTATTGATTTATTTACTCTCTCAAAGTTTTAAACATGGCATTTCTAGTTTCTCTACATAATTTTATGCTATGAAAATCATCGACAACATAACTAGCAAGCGCGCCTTTTTCCGCATATCACTTTTTGCTATTTGTGGCTTTTACGTGCCCGTATTGGCGACCCTCTCCTCTTTAATTATTCACTTCACTTTTCATGAGTACTTGCGTTTAATCGCTATTTTTGCTTATCTTATCGGCAGTTTAATCCTTTTGCTTCTCTCTAAGCGCTTTAGGAAAGGGCTTGCTATTTTCTCTGGAATAAGTTTTTTGCTCCTGCTTTGGTTTAGCTTTATCCCTGCCTCCAATGATCGCAATTGGGATGCGGAAGTCGCAAAATTACCGATAATTGAACGATACGATAATCTACTCACCATCAAAAATTTTCGTCATTTTAAATATCTTGAAAATAAAGTCGAAGCTCACTACAAAGATCGACAATTTAACCTCGATGAACTTCTTGGAACAGATCTACTCATTTCTTACTGGGATAACTACCGAACGATAAGCCACACCTTTCTCAGCTTTCGTTTCAAGAATGGACAAAACATTGCCATATCACTCGAGGTACGCAAAGAAGAAGGCGAAAGTTATCACCCCTTAAAGGGCATGTTTAAACAATATGAACTCATTTATGTTATCGGTGATGAACGCGATCTGATCCCCCTTCGAACTAAAGTTCGTAAAGAACAAACTTTCCTCTACCCCATAAACCTTAATAAAGAGCACTCCAAACTCTTCCTACTCGATATCCTTAAAGCCGCTAATAGCCTTCATGAGAAACCGCAGTTTTATCATTCCATTGGCCGTAACTGCACCACGGGCATGGTTAACCATCTCAATACAATTCGGGATTTCCAAATACCAACATCTAAAAAAATCATTCTCAACGGCATCTCAGATTATTATGCTTACCAACTTGAAGGCATTCCTACTGATCTCCCCTTCGATATTCTCAAGCGCTGCTGCTACATTAGCGAAACCGCCAATGCTATAGAACTCGATGAAAACTTTTCTTCTCAGCTGAGACAAGTGATTTATAATCGACTCGCAAAAGAGCGAACCAAAAGACAAGGAACGAAGCTCAGCCAATGAGCGATAAAGAAATCCTATTTCTTTTGGCGTCCACTTCCAAAACAGTTACTTCCACTTGTTGGCGTACACGTACCACTTCTACGGGGTCCGAAACAAAACCATGCTTGAGTTTACTAATGTGAATCAAGCCATCCTGATGCACACCAATATCCACAAAGGCACCAAATTTCGTCACATTGGTGACTAAACCAGGGACTTTCATTCCCACATGAAGATCACTTATCTCATGAATATCTTGCGAAAAACTAAAGGCACTAAAAGCTGGGCGTGGATCTCGCCCCGGCTTCTCTAACTCTTGCTTAATATCTTCAAGGGTAGGCAAACCGACTGATGCACTTATATATTTATCGAGCACTAATTGATCGCGCAAATTTTGCTGACTCAATAATTCACTCACAGAGCAGCATAAATCTTTCGCCATGGCTTTAACAATGGGGTACGATTCGGGGTGCACCCCACTTGCATCAAGGTTTTGATTACCATCATATACTCGTAAAAATCCTGCCGCTTGTTCAAAGACTTTCTCACCTAAACGAGGTACTTTTTTGAGTTCATTGCGATTTTTAAAGGAACCTTTCTCTGAACGGTAAGTTAGAATTGACTCCGCCAATTTTGGACCTATTCCCGAGACATAACTGAGCAATTCCACACTAGCGCTATTGAGATCTACTCCAACGGCATTCACACATGATAAAACTTGATCATCCAAAGCTTTTTTTAAGGCTACTTGGTCAACGTCGTGCTGATATTGCCCGACGCCAATAGTTTTTGGATCAAGTTTAACCAATTCTGCTAAGGGGTCTTGTAGGCGACGTCCAATTGAAACTGCTCCACGAACAGTTAAGTCCTGATCGGGAAATTCATTGCGTGCACTCTCACTTGCTGAGTAAATCGAAGCGCCACTTTCGTCAACAGAAATTACTGGGATGCTCAAATTTAAATCATTTAAGAACAGTTCAGTTTCTCGGCCAGCCGTGCCATTGCCAACTGCAATGGCTTCTAGCTCATATTTCTTTATCAAATGACACGTTTGCTCTGCGGCTTCTTGTTCTTGGGCTTTTGAACCTCTCACGGGGAATAAATTACAATAATTTAAAAGTTCGCCCCCTGCCCCCAAAGAAACTACTTTAGCTCCTGTTCGAAAACCTGGGTCAAAAGCTAAAATACGTTTGCGCCCCAAAGGTGCAGCCAACAATAACTCACGCAGATTGGCGACAAAGACTCGAATGGATTCAGCATCTGCTTTCTCTTGGGCTTTCTTTTGAATTTCCTTTTCTAAAGATGGAAGTAAAAGACGCTTATAAGAATCCTCTACTGCTAACTGAACTTGGCTAGAAGCTAAACCACGCCCTTTGACAAAAATACGCTCAACAATCCGCAAAGTCCGCTCTTGATCTGGTCGCATTTTTACACGTAAAAAACCATCGCGTTCACCTCGTAAAATGGCCAATAAACGGTGCGCTGGTACGCGGCTCAATTTTTCGTCCAAATCAAAATAATCGCGATACTTTTGCGCTTCATCGATTTTTGTTTTGACGACTTTAGAACTCAATCGAGCATGATCTTCAAAGGCTTGACGCAATTGCGCACGAGTTTTGCTATCTTCGCTAATTTCTTCCGCTAAAATATCGCGTGCACCTGCTAAAGCCTCATCGCGATTATTCACTTGCTTCTGACGATTAATATATTTCTGAAAATCAATGCGTTCGCCATTTTGTTGCATCAATTGCCTAGCTAAGCCTTCCAGACCTTGCTCTCGTGCTTGTGAGGCTCTAGTCTTCTTTTTGGGGCGGTAAGGTAAATACAAATCCTCTAATATATTGAGCTTTGTTGTTTCTTGCAGCTTGCTTTCTAAGGCCCCTGTGAGCAGGCCTCTTTCATCAAGCGATTTCAACATGGCTTTACGTCGCTTATCGAGCTCATCAAAGCTCAATTTCAAATCACGAATACTCGCAATTTGCACTTCGTCTAAGCCGCCCGTCATCTCTTTGCGGTAGCGCGCAATAAATGGCAGGGTTGCGCCCGACTCTAGGAGTTCAAGTGTTTTATTAACTTGATTAACTTTGATAGCTAATTCAGCACTTATTAAAGAAATGATATCTGACATTTGGGGACCTAATTAATTGAATTTTTCCCAAGTTAAATCCAGACGATGAAAAGAAAAATCATAATCCTTCCTTAATACCTTCTTCTGTAGATGTGACCGTTGGTTTACTGATGAATTAAGACCATAATTGCTCTAAACGGCGAACTTCGGAAATCAAACGATCTTTTACACGCTTGCTATAGACATAAACTGAACTCTCTGAGATCTCGAGCTTATTGGCGATCTCCGCAACTTCAACGCCCTGATTCATAAGTTTAAAGCATTCGGCTGCACTACCGCGAAAACCTTTTTGAATACTCTCCCAGGCCGTTGTTGTAACATGAGCTTTCCATTCAGCCTCTGCCATTTGCTCAACTTCAGGCAAAGTCATTTGCTCAGCTTTTTTGTAATAGTTTTCCACACGTTTACTTTCAGCATTAATTTTCCTAATATAATCGATAACCTGATTACGACAGATTTTAGATAACCATGTTCGGAACTTAGATGATTCTGGGCTGTATTCGTAATCAGCAATATTTTTATAAACTTTTAAAAGAACATCCTGAGTCAAATCTTCAGCGTCGTGATGATCCAAACTCATTCCTCGTACAATCAGATAAATATATCTTTCATAGGCTGTGCAAAACTCGTTCCAAGACAGTTGGTCCCTACTGTTCTTTAGACGATAGAGTAAACTTTCGCGCGTCTGATTAAGTTCTGCCATAAGAATCCAGTTTTAAGCAATAATACCCTTCATTATATGAGATTCCTCGACCCCCGTCAAGCGCTGATCCAAACCTTTAAATCTGAAGCTTACCTTTTCATGGTCCAATCCCATTAAGTGCATCATGGTGGCATGTAAATCCCTAACATGGGCCTTCTTATCGACCACATCATAACCGAGTTCATCTGTCGCACCATAACTAGTTCCTTTCTTAACACCGCCACCGGCCATCCAGATGGTAAAAGCTTCTTTATGGTGATCGCGGCCGCCGTTTTCATTTTTCCCGCCGCGAGTTTCCTTTAAGGGTGTCCTGCCAAATTCCCCGGCCCAAACCACAAGAGTATCTTCCAGTAAACCACGCTGCTTTAGATCCATAATCAAAGCTGTTTGAGCTTGATCAATTTCTTTACAGTTAGACCCCAAACGTTTATCCAAATTTAAATGATGATCCCAATCAGCGTTAAAAAGTTCTACGAAACGCACGCCTTTTTCGACTAATCGACGCGCAAGTAAACAATGACGAGCAAACTGACTATTGCCATACATTTTACGGATATGTTCCGGTTCAGTGCTTAAATCACTTATTTCGGGAACAGAAGACTGCATTCTCTCGGCCAGATCATATTGAGCCATCCGCGTTAAAATTTCCGGGTCACTTACATGATCATATTTTTTCTGATTAAGGCGATTTATACCAGCAATAATTTTACTTCTATGAGCCTTTGTCATACCATTGGGATTATTCAAGAAGAGAATGGGGTCACCAGTAGAACGCAATTCAACCCCCTGATGAACACTTGGTAAAAAAGCATTATTCCATAGTGCAGATCCAGCTCCTGGCATTTTACCAGATACCATAACCACATAGGGAGGAAGATTTTTATTTTCGCTTCCCAAGGCATAACTCATCCAAGAACCTATTCCTGGATTCCCATTACGGTTTAAGCCCGTATGAAAAGCCAACTGTGCAGGACCGTGATTAAAATCTTCAGTACACATGCTCTTCACAAAACAAAGCTCATCGGCAACTTTTTTAAGATGGGGCATTCTATCAGAAATCCATTGACCACTTTGACCGCACTGCTCGAATTTATAAGGCGTGCCCATAAGTTTTGGATGTCCTTTGATAAACGCCAGTCTCTTACCTTTAAACATGTGATCCGGCGCAAGCTTATCATCATATTTAATGAGTTCAGGCTTATAATCAAAAAGGTCTAACTGAGAGGGGCCTCCTACCATATGCATGAAAATAACTCTTTTGGCCTTGGCGGGGAAATGTGTTCCAGGAACATATTGGGCATCAGCTCTCAAAGAATTGTTGAATGATAAAGCTCCTAAAGAAAGAGCACCTGCACTTAAAAAGTTTCGTCTATTCATTTGATTAATCCCTGCTAATGGTTTCGTGTAAATTCAGTAAGGTCGTGGCCAGAGTGAACCACTTATCGTATTGGCTACTTTCCCCATTGTTGAGTATGTCAAGCATAATCTCCTGCTCTTCATCACTGGCGTGACGTGATGTACATAAGCGGAATGCTTTCTGAATCCTCTCCTTATCACTTTTCGCCAATAATTGAATACGTTTAGCAAAATGCTGCGCAATATCCACATAAACGGGGTCATTCATCAAAGTTAGAGCTTGCATAGGCGTATTACTGCGAGAGCGTTTAACCGTACATGCAGAACGGTTAGGGGCATCAAAATTAGCAAAAGATGGGTAATGAGCACTGCGTCTCCAAATTGTATAGAGACCTCTTCGGTACATGTCTTCACCTTTTGACGTCCTGTATGTATTATCTACACCTCCAGTAACACGCCAAATGTTATCGGGTTGAACTGGACGTACTGTTGGGCCATACATTTTAGGTGAAAGCTTTAAACTGATGGCTAGGGCATTATCCCTGATAGCTTCAGCCGTTAAACGACAGGAAGCACCACGAGCATAGAGACGATTGAATGGGTCTTTGGCTCTTTTTTCGTCAGATACAACTGAGCTCTGCTGATATGTCGATGACATCACTATTCGTTTCATCAATTTTTTCATAGACCAATTGTTCTCCATAAAGTCTAGAGCTAGAGCATCCAATAAGTTATGGTTCGTAGGCATCTCGCCCTGCTGCCCTATATCTTCCAAACTTTCATAAATTCCGGTTCCCATAAATTCACGCCAGAAGCGATTCACTGCCACACGTGCAGTTAAAGGATTGTCCTTAGTCGTCAGCCACTGAGCCAAACCAAGTCGATTTTCAGGAGCGCCTGCTGGCATTGGGTTGAGGAATTTAGGAACTGCTGATTTAACTTGCTGATCAGGATCTAAAAAATTTCCGCGGCGAAGTATTCTGGTATTGCGAGCAGTATCCATTTCCTTCATCACTTCCACATAAACTGGAGTATGCTTGGCCACTATCTTTCTATGCTCTTCAATTTGCTTCCAAAGATTATTTAAAACCACATTTTTCTTAAAACTTTTCTGGTGAATTTTTCGGGCTTCATTAATTTTTATATTCTTTTTACTGTTCTGTAGTTCCTTGAGCTTTCCCTGATAATTTTTTTCTAGCTTATTTAATTCAAGTTTACTGCTTTCATAGAAGTTAGGGTCTACCCCCTCTACATCCAACATCAGCCCATTGCCTGCATAACGCAATGTTGAACTTTTTTCATCCACTTCTTCAGCTTCTATGGGTGTATTATTGAAGAAGGAATAAAACTGATAATATTCTTTTATTGTGAAGGGATCATACTTGTGATTATGGCATTGAGCACAACTCACTGAACTCCCTAGCCACACGGTCCCCATTGTATTGACTCGTTCTGTCACTTGCTTCACTCGATCCTCTTCAATATCTGTACCAGCTTCAAGATTCAAAGTATTGCAGCGATTGAAGCCCGTTGCAATTAACTGATCTTGACTTGGATTTTCCAGTAAATCACCTGCTAACTGCTCAATAGTAAACTGATCGTAAGTTTTATCCTCATTAAAGGCCTTTATTACCCAATCCCTGTAGGGCCATAAAGTTTGAAAGCCATCGCGCTGATAGCCATTTGAATCCGCATAACGAGCTAAATCAAGCCAATGGCGAGCCCAGTTTTCTCCAAAAGTCTTTTGAGATAAAAGTTCATCTACAAGCTTTTCATAATTTTGATCATTCAAATTTTTGGAGTATTTATCGAGAAGTGCTAAACTTGGCGGAAGACCAGTTAAATCAAAACTCAGACGTCTAATTAAAGTTTCTGACGAAGCTCTTTCTTCAGGTTTTAAGCCTTCAGCCTCTAATTTATTCATCACATGATAATCAATAAAGTTTTTAGTCCAAGCTTTATCGCTGACCTTTGGTAAGGGCTTTTTTTCAGGTTTGATATAGGCCCAGTGTAGCTTTTCTGGCGGAGCCTTTTCATCAGAAGGCCAAACAGCTCCTTCTTTGATCCACTTTTTAATTAATTCTATCTCTGCGTGCGCTAAAGCTTTTTTGGGAGGCATACGAAAATCTTCATCTTCCTCCTCAATAACTTCAAGTAAAATACTCTCCATATTATGAGGAATAATAACTGGCTCACCCGCATCCGCTTCTTGGAAGGCTAAGTACTTTTTATAAAGAGCCACACCGGCCTTCTGCTTTTTTTCTCCGTGACATTTATAACAGTTTTTTTCAAAAATTGGTTTTATATCTTTTTCAAAATCCACTGCCCCATATGTACTTAGAGTAACAAGCAACATCGCTAAACTACGCATAAGAAAAATTCCCTTTGTCTTTTAGGTACAAACGGAGACGATTTATTCTTTCTTACACTTTTTAATAAAAAATAATTTTTACTGATTTCGGAACCAGCTTTAGGTGTTCTTCTTCAACGTATTCTTGTGGAAGATGAAGCTCCTCTAGTTCCTCACACTTCTGAATATAATAAAAGTATGTTCCAGGAACAGATCGAGGCCAAACAAGTTTCCTTAATGATAGACCTTTTATGGCGATAACATTACTGGAAATTTTTGATAGGCTCAAATCAAGCTCAGTAATCCCCGTTTTATAGAGAGCATTTATATCTATTAAGTTCTCCCAATCACAATCAAATTTATCCCCCTCAAAATGAATATACTTTAAATCAGGGTTTTGAATTTTGAGTACTATTTTTGCGTACTCTCTTCTCTGTTCCAGTGATAAAAAATCTAGTTTGGGGCTGAAAGTATGCTCATTGATCATCTGCTTCATTGGGATAGATCCGTAATGTTGAACTACCCAAATTATTTCATCAAAACTCAATTCAGTCCTATCAGCAAATTTATCAAAAAAAACTTTTGCAGCAATCTTACCCTTGTGGTTATTCTTTAAATCAGCCTTTGTGAAAGAGCTTAATGCTTCATTAAATTCAAAAAGGCTCAATTGAAAATAGCCCATTATTATGTGAGCTCTATTTAAATTTTCATTTAGATTCAAAGCTGTTTTTATGAGGTCTACGCCTTTGTCAAAATCATAAGTATGAAGAGCATCGCTAGCGAGTCCAAGAACATTATCCAAAGATTCACCTGCAATCAACTGCTTAAGCTCTTCAGATTTCTCCCATTTCTCCAAATTATCCAAAGCCTCTTTTTCAGCTTTTCGTGCCGATGCTTCAGATAAACGCGCTTGTTCCTCACGCTCCTTCAAAGATACAAAGAATAAAAATGTGATCACAATGATGGCTGATGTGAACAGACTTATTAAGGAAAAACTCAACTTGTTTCGTTTTACTAAAAGCTTGAGTTGACCTGCTAAACCCAAACCTTCTGCACTGGTAGCAAAGCCATGAAGGTAGGCCAATATATCTTCTTTTAAATCTTCTACACAGGCATATCTTCCTTCAGCATTTAAACTCATTGCTTTATTGCATACTGCTTGCAAAGCATTAGGCACCGTGGATTCTATTTTATCAGGGGAAATTATCTCTCCCTTTTTAGTCTGCTCTAAAACTTCCTCAACCGTTCCAGTTCCCGGACTCTCTAAAGTTAAAATAGAGTACAGTATCGCTCCCAAAGAATAAATATCGGAATGCTTACCACTCTTAGAAATGGCGCCCTCGGCTTGCTCAGGAGACATGTAACCAGGTGTGCCACGCACCAGTCCATCCATGGTTACAAATGCTTTTACATGTTCAGCAGAAATGAGTTTATCATCGGGCTTTTTTAAATTCCTTGCTAAGCCCCAATCACAAACGAGTACCTCACCAAACTGACTCACTTGAATATTTTCTGGTTTCAGATCCATATGAACAACTTCTTGAGAATGAGCGTAGGCTACCGCGTCACAGATCTTGACAAAAATATCTAACAGTGAGGCTCGATCAAATTGAAGGCTCTTAGATTTAATTTCATCCAATATTTTTTTGAGTGTCTTACCTTGAATGACCTTCATGGTGAAATAAGCTTCGCCATTTTTATCTATTCCCATATCATGTATAGGAACAATATTGGGGTGCTCGAGCATGGCGTTAATTCGCGCTTCGCGCAAAAAGCGTTCAACTGCCTGACTATCAGAAGTTTTTTTTAGAGTAGCCTTTGCAACTTTTCTTCCCGTTAGCTTATCTTCAACGAGAAAGATTTTTTTCATTCCTCCCTCACCGAGATCCCCGCTAGATTTATAGCGTTTTTCACATTGACTTACTTCTTGATAAAGAAGACTCTCAGACGGATCCAGTGCTTCATCATAAAAGTCAAGGAACTCTCTGTTTACTTGAAATTTATCTGACAATTACTTATTCCTTATTTCTATATTTTAAATATATAGCACTTACTGAATAATGACGCTACTAGGATGAATACCTAAAATAAGACGAAGTTATACTGAGATGGCAGATGTCTTATATTTTAAAAAATAGTTTATGGAACTCACACCTTTAGTTAAATTCTATTATAGAATATCAAGCAATTTAAGAGTTTACTTCTTTCCATAGATCAACATGTGCTGCCAAGGCAGTTGGTCGTAGGAACGAACTAGTTTGAACTGATTTGCACTCAGTTCCTTCTGAATTTGAGCCTTGCTCATCTTGTGATCTTCTTTGATGGGAACTTTCTTATCTTCTTTACGAAATTCTATGAGTACCAAAACACCATCGGCTTTGAGGCTCTCATGCATTTTTTTGAGCATTGCTTCTGGATCGGTAAATTCGTGATAGGCATCCACCAACAAAATTAAATCCAATGAATTTTTGGGCAGCATGGGATCCGTATATTTGCCAAGAATTGACACGCAATTTTTAATCCCAGCTTTCTTGGCACGCTCTTGAAGAAGCTTGAGCATTTCAGACTGAATATCAACGCAATAAACTTTTCCTTTTTCACCAACTAACTTGGCCATTTTTAAGGAGTGGTAACCATTTCCACAGCCCACGTCTCCCACAATCATGCCTGATTTGAGTTCGATAGCGCGAATCATTTCTTCCACGCTCTCCTCTTTTTCACGATTCGTTCGCGTCAGCCAATTCGCCGCAGAGGAATGCATTGTGTAAGCAATTTGCCTCCCCATATACACGTTGGGTTTCTTGGCATTGATTTTCTCTTCTGCGAAAATCGCAAAACTCAAAATACTGAGGATTAAAAGGAATTTTTTCATGTGCATGACCCCATAAGTCTAAATTATAAATTAGAAAGTGCAGCTAGATAAGCTTGTTCTTGATACTTTTTCATTGCGGGCAAAGTATCGACTGACTTCGCTAAGCGATTCAGTTCCGGGCCCGCAACTAATTTAACCGGTACCGAAGAAGCCAACTGAACCAAGCCTTCAATCTTAAACGAACTAGCCCCACCCGCAAACTTACCCTTCTCAAGACGTTTTTTAATGCTAATCACATCGGCATTCGTAGTCTCGAGCCATGCTTTTAAGTGCTCAAAAAAACTCTGCACACATACTGAATCATAGGAGTCTTCTAATTCAATCTTTGTCGCTTCTTTGATTTCGTCTGCCGATTCAAGTACGACTAAAACACAAGTACTACTCTTGATCTCGATACCTAAACTTTTCATTTAAGTTCTAAACTAAATCGCAGGCTTCGATGGGCATCCAGTGGTGATCTTTACCATCCCATTTCACATTGCAACCAATGGGATTGGTTTGAGGAGTTGAAACGGCTTGGCCTTCTTTAAGCTCTGTTAGTGTACGGTCAAGGTCAAAGATGGAGGGGCTTTGCCCTACACGAGGCTTATCGACGGCACGGCCAGTATAAACTAATTTGCGTTCTTGATCGAAAACATAAAAGTGCGGTGTGCGCAAAGCTCCATACGATTTTGCCACAGCTTGACTCTCGTCATGCAGGTAAGTCCATGGGAATTTATTTTCTTCCATGCGTGTGACCATATGATCAAATGAATCCTCGGCATATGTATTGACTGAGTTTGAGTTAATACCAACAAAGTCTGCGATATCCGCAAAACTTTCGGCAGTCTTACGGGTACTTTCATCTGAGCCAATAACATAGGGACAGTGATTACAAGTAAAGAAGATCACGAGAAAATCTTTTTTGAAATCATTGAGTGAATAGGTTTTTCCATCTGTTGCAGGAAGTGAGAACTCAATTGCTTGTTTGCCAATTTCTAGTGTAAATGCCATCTTAAATCAATCCTTCTTTTTGTAAAAAATAAACGCCCACAAAGACTTTTAAGTCTAGAGCACAACCCTCTGCTTGTTTTTTTGAGATAAATGAATGAAGCTCTTCAAAGGGTACCAAGTGAGTAATAATCTCTTCATCATCGACTCCTCCTCCCTCAGAAACTTTATCCAAGTCCCAGGCAATGTAAAGATCATTTGCCTCGTCGCTCATCCCTGCTGATACAGGACCATGAACTACTTTTTTGAAATTTTTGGCTAAATAACCCGTTTCTTCTTCTAATTCGCGTTGAGCAGCTTTATAGCTTTGCTCACCTTCGTAGCCGTCGTCGCCAACCAAGCCAGCGGGGAGTTCGATCACAGGCGCATTCATCGGCACACGGAATTGTTCAATCAGTATTAATTCTTTTTTGTCTGTAACGGCCGCAATCACAGCAGCTGAAATGTCATTGGGACGAGTCACCCATTCCCAGTTACCCGTCTTCCGGTAGTGTAAAAACTTGCCTTTGTAAATTTCTTCCACTGCGACCTCTAATGCGTTAAGCCACGTTCAACTGCTTCTGCGAGTTCACGTCGTCTTGCTTCAAAGTCGACACCTGTACGAAAGGCTAAAGTCACTTCGTGCTCAGTGGGTTCAATGATAATTTGATCAATCTCTTTCGCTTCTTGCTCATAACCGTCTGCATAAGCATTAATTTTACGACGAGAAGTACATTTTATGGTGATTTTTTGTGGTGAGCAAACGCTAGAAGGGTACGGGCCCGTTGCCACGCCTCCCACATACCAAGTACGTGTATCTAAAGGTAAAACTGCCGACGATCCACGTGCATTCAGAGCAAAGCCCGTCGTTCCCTGAGGACTCGAGACAAAAACCCCATTGCCTTTCACGGTACGATTGCGAAAATGGCTCAGTTCTCCCGTGATTTCAAAAGAAATAAAGTCGGCAATATTGCCACCACAGAAAATGTCATTAAAAGCTAGGTACGACACTTGATCGCCAGAGCGATTAATAAAATGTCCTTTCATCAGTTTTACACTCACTAAATGCAACTCTTCTTTGAACATGGGGATTTCGTGTGGATCCTGAATTTGATTCATCAAGAAACCCAAAGTCCCACAATTGACACCAAACAAAACTTTGCCGCTATCAAAAGTCGTTCTTGCCGCACGAGTCATACCACCGTCACCACAAGCAACCAAGTAGGCATTAGCTTTGGATTCATCATCCGTTACTAGACCTGCATCAAAAAGATCTTCCTCTATCCAACGGCGTACGAAATTAGAACGTTCGGAGCCCAACTCTGATAGATCGGGCAATAAGGGGTAATAGATAAGCTTTTCTTTCATAAGTCTCTCGTTAATCTTATTAAATCAATCTACCGACGTTTTTGCGTTCTTCGCAATTCAACCTTGAGGATATGGCCAGAAATCTTTGTTTTTTGTAGAGTTGTCAGCACTCGACTCGACTTTTCTCGTAAAACACCGAGCAATGTATGCTTGTCATTAACTTCTATGTAGCCAATATCTTCATCATTTAAACCACAGTTTTTTGCTAGTATCTTCTTCAGCAAGCCATTATTGAGCCCCTGTTTTTTACCGCCGTAAACGATAATGCGTGAGCAATCTTTCAAACTTGCTTTTTTGCGGACACCCTCTTTCTTTTTTGTTGTGAGAGGCTTTTTAGAAACCTGCTTTTCATCCATAATTTGATTGAAGCTGACACGCAACATTTCTCTACCTGTGCGTTCCTCAAAAGACTTAATAGTTTTTTCTTTACGGCCATTATAATAAGAAATCACTAAACCACTCTTGCCTGCACGAGCGGTACGCCCTGATCTGTGCACGTAGTCCGGAAAGTCATAAGGTAAGTCGTAATTGATAACTAATGGGAGCCCAGGAATATCAATCCCCCGCGACGCCACATCTGTTGCCACGAGAATTCGCACTTCTTTATCTCTAAAGAGTTTGAGTGCTTGATTCCGTACATTTTTCTCCATTCCTGAATGAAGGGGGTGAACATCTAAGCCTAAGTCATCAAGTTTTTCTGCGACTTCATCTACACGTTCTTTGTGATTACAAAAAACAATGACTTGATCTTTATTGTGCTTTTTAAGGAGTTTCTCTGTAAGCTTCAAATGGTTTTCAGGATAAACTGAAACCGCCCATTCCTCCAACTGCTCTTTATCTCCAATATTAGAGCGATCCTCAATAATAACGGGCTTCTTTAGTAGAGTTTTGGAAAAGTTCTTTATGTCGTCAGTAAAAGTAGCTGAACACAAAACCGTTTGAACCGATTTTGGCAAATCTTTAAGAATACTTGTCACTGCTTCTCTGAAGCCCATATCAAAAAGACGATCAGCTTCATCGATCACTAACATATTAATACAATTACTATTGAGTAAGCCCTGCCCTTTGATATCGACTAAACGTCCTGGAGTTGCCGAGATAACTTGTGCTCCTCGCAAAGATTTTTTTAATCCCGCTAATTTTGAGCCTCCCGTAACTTCGGCCACACGAAAATTGTCTAAGCCCTTACCCAATTTAATAAACTCTTGTGAGATCTGTTTACAGAGTTCACGACCAGGTGTCAGGACCAATACCTGTGGATGCTGAATATCACTGCGCAAATGCTGTAATGCGGGAATAGCAAACGCTGCTGTCTTACCCGTTCCCGTTTTTGCACGCACCAAGGCGTCTTGTCCCTGTAGGATCACCTTTAAGGATTTGTTTTGGATGGGAGTTGGTTTTTTATACCCAGCTGTATATATCGAGCTGAGGATAGATTTCTTTAGTCCCAAGTCCTGAAACTGTACATTTTTGTTCATTTTTTGGCCTTTATGAAAAAAAGTCTTTACAATATTGTTATAAGCTAGAAAACATTTACATTTTTTATCGAGAATTTATGACATCTCTTTGATTTCTTAAATACATGTTCCATTATAAGCAAGTTTATAAATTAATACCACATAAATACAACAAAAAAGACTAAATCACATGAGCAGCTCAAACGTCACGGACAACGCCAATCCGGCGTACATTGAAATGATGCTCCAAAAGTTCAAAACCGAACCCAATTCGGTAGATGCTTCTTGGCAGCAGTTTTTTCAAGGTTATGAACTAGGTATAGACAAGCAAGAAACACTCGAAGCCACCTCTTATGTAGAAAAAGAAGTTAAGATCATGAAATTGATCAATGCTTACAGATCTCGAGGTCACCTCATTTCAAAGACAAACCCGATTCGTCCCAGGCGTCTTCACCAAGCTGACTTAACCCTAGATTATTTTGGTCTAAGTGATGCTGATTTAGAGGAAGAATTTGACGTCGGTCATGAGATCCGTTTGGGTCGTGCAAAACTGAAAGATATTATCTCACATCTCGAAGACACTTATTGTGCTTCTATTGGTGTTGAATATCGCTATAGCCAAAGCTCAGAAATGCGTCAGTGGTTACACGAGCGTATGGAATCTAACGCCAACAAACCCAACTACAATAAAACACAAAAAATGGGTATCCTCAAGAAGCTCACACAAGGTGTGGGTTTCGAGAAATTCCTCGGCGTAAAATACGTTGGTCAAAAACGTTTCTCTCTTGAAGGTTTAGAGGCTTTCATTCCGGCAATGACCGAACTATTTAACGAAGGTGCACGCTTAGGCGTTCAAGAATTCGTGATGGGTATGGCTCACCGTGGTCGTCTCAATGTTTTAGCGAACCTTTTCGAAAAAGAATACAAAGCCCTTTTCCAAGAATTTGAAGGCCATGCACTTCCCGACGACGTCGGCGGTGATGGCGATGTAAAATATCACATGGGTCACTCAGCTGACGTAGTTACTGAAGATGGTAACCCACTTCACCTTTCTCTCGCAGCAAACCCTTCCCACCTCGAAGCTGTTAACCCAGTTGTTCTCGGTCGCGTTCGTGCGAAGATTGAAGAGCTCTACGAGAATGATCCCAACAAGATTGTCCCCATTCTCGTTCATGGTGATGCCGCTATCTCTGGTCAAGGTATTGTCTACGAAACCTGTAACATGGCGAACCTCGACGGTTACGGCGTTGGTGGTACTATTCACGTTGTACTTAACAACCAAGTTGGTTTCACAGCTAACTACCGTGAAAGCCGTTCAAGCCTTTACTGTACAGACATTGCTAAAGTTCTCAACTCTCCGGTTTTCCACGTTAATGCCGATGACCCTGAAGCAGTTGTTCATGCCTGTACTACGGCAATTCAACTCCGCCAAAAATTCGGTTGCGACGTCTACATCGATATCCTTGGTTACCGTCGTCATGGTCACAACGAAGGTGATGAGCCTCGTTTCACTCAGCCACTTCTTTATAATGCCATAACTAAGCACCCCACTGTCCTCGACATGTACATCAAGCGCCTAGTTAATGGTGGTCAGATCATCGAAAAAGAAGCTGACGGCATCGTTAAAAACTTTAATACACAACTGCAAAAAGCTTTAGATACGACTCGTGAACTCCAGGATAAAACTATTCAAGTTAACTTCCTCAAGAAACAGTGGAGCGGTATTCGCAAAGCCACTCAAGCAGAATTTGAGAAATCGCCAAAAACAGGCGTAAAGAAAACGACTCTTAACAAGATCGCTAAAGGCATTACAGATATTCCTGAAGACTTCAACATCCTCAGAAAACTCCGTAAAATCATTGAGCAACGTCGCCACCTCTATTTTGATAGCGATACGGTTGACTGGGGTATTGCCGAGCATTTAGCCTTTGGCTCTTTGCTTCTCGAAGGTCACCCTGTAAGAATTTCAGGTCAGGATTCACGTCGTGGTACTTTCTCCCACCGTCACTCCTATCTTATCGATGAAAAAGATGAAATGGAATACGTTCCACTAAACTCTATCGATAAAGACCAAGCTAAATACACAGCTTATAACTCCCACCTTTCTGAATACGGTGTTTTAGGCTTCGAATACGGTTACGCTCATACACTTCCTAGTTCATTAACTATTTGGGAAGCTCAGTTTGGTGACTTCGCCAATGGCGCACAAACCATTTTTGACCAATTCATTTCATCTGCCGAATCAAAATGGCAACGTATGAACGGTATCACTTGTTTCCTCCCTCACGGCTATGAAGGCCAAGGTCCAGAACACTCAAGTGCTCGTCTCGAACGTTTCCTCTTACTCGCAGCTGAAAATAACATGATTGTTGCTAACCCAACAACTCCTGCTAACCTTTTCCACCTCTTAAGACGTCAGTTAAAAGCCACATATAGACTTCCTCTTATTGTGATGACTCCAAAGAGTCTCTTGCGTCATCCCAAAGTTATCTCTCCTGTGAGTGAGTTAACTAAAGGTGAATTCAAAGAAACAATTGATGACGACTCTGTAAAAGACGCTAAAAAAATCGAACGCCTAGTTCTTTGCTCAGGCAAGATCTACTATGAGCTCCTGGCCGAAAAAGAAGAACAAGGCTACGATAACGTCGCTATCGTTCGTGTTGAACAATTCTACCCCACTCCTAAAGACCAAGATACTGCACTCCATAAGAAGTATGGCCATTGTAAAGATTGGTACTGGGTTCAAGAAGAACCACAAAACATGGGTGGATGGTATTTCATGAGAGCTCGTTTGGATCACTTACGTCACGACATCAAGTTCGTTTCGCGTAAAAAGAGCGCGAGTCCGGCAAACGGCCTCATGAAGCGTGAACTCGCCTTCCAGGATAAAGTTATTAAAGGGGCTTTCGATGGCCTCAGCAGCAAAAAATAAGCAAGGATTTTTGAAAAATGAGTATTGAAATTATAGTTCCCGCAGCTGGCGAATCAGTTACTGAAGCAGATATCGCTCGCTGGTTCAAAGAAGATGGTGAATACCTCGAGCTTGATGAACCTATGGTAGAACTCGAAACTGACAAAGCTTCACTTACGGTTACAGCTCCTGCAGCTGGTACTTTGCACATTAAAGTTGAAGAAGACGAAACAGTTCAAGTTGGCGATGTTATTGCTATTATTGAAGAAGGTGAAGGTTCATCTTCTGCAAGCACTGAAGCTGTTGAAGAAGAAGTCGAAGAAGAGACTACAAGTGCTCCAAGTATTGACATGGCTTCTCCTGCGGCTCGTAAATTGATTGCTGAAAATAACATTAGTGCACAAGACGTTGCCGCTACAGGTAAAGATGGTCGCATCACTAAAGAAGACGTTATTCAACATTTAGCAGCTCGCGAAAAAGTTCTCAATATCCCAAGCTCTATTCCAAATGTACAAGATGTTGCGAAGAAAGGCGCGAGCCCAGCTCCAAAAGCTGCTCCAGCACCTGCTCCAGTTGCTGCTACAGAAGCTCGCGGTATACGTACAGAAAAAATGTCTCGCCTCAGACGTACAATTGCTCAGCGCCTTGTTGATGCACAACAAGAAGCTGCCATTCTTTCAACTTTTAATGAAGTTGACATGTCTGCAGTTATGGACTTGCGTAAACAGCACAAAGACGAATTTAAAGACAAGCACGAAATCGGCCTAGGTTTCATGTCTTTCTTCACAAAAGCTGCCGCGATTGCCCTACAAGAATTCCCTATCATGAATGCTCAAGTAGATGGCAACTCTATCATCTATCACGATTTCGTTGACATGGGTATTGCCGTTTCAACTCCAAAGGGACTTGTGGTTCCAGTGATTCGTGACTGCGATCAATTAAACTTCAGTGGTATCGAAAGAAAAATCCGTGAACTCGCACTCAAGGGTCGCGACATGGATTTAACTCCGGAAGAAATGACGGGTGGAACTTTCACTATCACAAATGGCGGAACTTTCGGTTCTATGCTTTCTACTCCCATTTTAAATCGCCCGCAAAGCGCCATCCTCGGTATGCACAATATTGTTCAGCGTCCCGTGGCAGTTAACGGCCAAGTAGAAATCCGTCCTATCATGTACCTCGCAGTGAGCTATGATCACCGTATTATTGACGGTTCTGATGCGGTTCGTTTCCTCGTGAAGATCAAGACTCTTCTCGAAGACCCAACTCGCATGCTTTTAGAACTCTAGGATAATCGACTCATGGAAAAATTTGATTTAATCGTTATTGGCGGTGGCCCTGGTGGCTATGTATCAGCTATTCGTGGTGCACAAATGGGCATGAAAGTTGCTTGTGTTGAAAAATACTCAACACTTGGCGGCACATGCTTAAACGTCGGCTGTATCCCCTCAAAAGCTCTTCTCGATTCATCTGAGCACTTTCACCAAGCTAAAGAAAAATTTGCCGTTCACGGCATCCAAACTGGTGACTTAAAAGTTGACTTCACTCAAATGATCAAGAGAAAGACTGATGTTGTGGATAACACCACAGAAGGTATCAACTACCTCTTCAGCAAAAACCAAGTCACTCGTCTCGAAGGCTTAGGGTCATTTGTTGATGCCAACACTGTGAAAGTTACGGCACAAGACGGTTCTGAAACTCAATATCAAGCTGATAAGTTCATTATTGCCACTGGTTCAAAACCAGTCGATCTACCTTTCATGCCTTGTGACAAAAAGCGTATCATCACTTCTACAGAAGCCCTCACACTTGAGAAGCTTCCTGAATCAATGGTCGTTATTGGCGGTGGTGTTATTGGTCTCGAACTCGGTAGTGTTTATGCTCGCCTTGGAACAGAAGTCACTGTTATTGAATTTATGGATCGCATTGTTCCCCCCATGGATAAAGAACTCGGCAAGACACTCCAACGCTCACTCAAAAAGCTCGGTATCAAATTCCATCTCTCCACCAAAGTAACTGGTGCAACTGTCAAAGGTGATAAAGTCACTGTGACTGCCGAAGACAAGAAAGGCAAAGAACTTTCTTTCGAAACGGATCACGCCCTCGTTTCTGTTGGTCGTCGACCTTATACAGATGGCCTCAACCTTCAAGCTGCTGGCGTTGAAGTCGGTGAACGCGGATTCATCCCAGTGAATAATCACGGACAAACTTCTGCTTCGCATATTTTCGCTATTGGCGATGTTATTGGCGGTGCTATGCTCGCTCACAAAGCTGAAGAAGAAGGTGTATGTGCGGTAGAATTCATGAATGGCGAAAAACCTCACATGGATCACGATTTGATTCCAGGTGTTGTTTATACTTGGCCTGAAGTGGCAAGCGTAGGTAAATCTGAGGAACAACTCAAAGAAGCTGGTATTAAATTTAAAACTGGTAAATTCCCCTTCCGTGCTTCAGGTCGTGCTCGTGCATCTGAAGAATCCGAGGGATTTGTTAAAGTTCTTGCTGATGCTGAAACGGACAGAATCTTAGGCGTACACATGATTGGCCCACGTTGTGCCGATATGATTGCCGAGGCTGTTTTAGCTATGGAATACCGTGCTTCTGCGGAAGATATTGGTCGCGTTTGCCATGCTCACCCGACTTATACTGAATGTTTTAAAGAAGCTGCTTTAATGGCGACAGAAAATCGTCCCATTCATATTTAAAATAAACTTATGTTAATTAGTTAAGTTTAGGCTTGCCTAATTAATAAACACACTTAGTATGCTCTCATATGCGAACTCCATTGATCGCGTTTGTTTAGGTAGGGGCTAAGAATCAGGAACCTTTGATTTTTAGTCTTTTTTAAAAGAGCTTACAAAAAGATATCCTGGGGAGAGTACTTTTTCCAGGATTCATTTTTTTTAGGCTTAGCCAAAGCCTCTTTAAGTTGCTCCATATAATCTTCACGAGCAATATCGATCCCCCCAAGACTCAGTAAATGATCATTATTAATTTGGCAATCAAGTAAATTAAAATTCCACTTTTGCGATTGGCGCACTAAATAATGAAATGCCACTTTAGAAGCATCTGTCACTGTGTGGAACATGGACTCACCAAAGAAAGCCTGACCAATGGAAAGTCCATACAAGCCCCCTACTAATTGGCCATCTTTATAAGTTTCTATACTGTGGGCAATCCCCATTTCATGAAGTTTATTATAGGACTCTATAAAATCTTCTGATATCCAAGTATCATCACGTAGAGCTGCACAAGAACGAATCACAGCACCGAAGGCCTGATCATATTTAACTTCAAATTCGCCTTTCTTTATGCGTCGAAGTAAAGATTTTGATGGCTTATAATTTTCTAAATCGAGTACCATACGTGGATCGGGACTATACCACATGGGTGGCTCATCATGCCAAGGAAAAATCCCCGATTCATAAGCCAGGATTAATCGCTCTGGATGTAAGTCACCTCCAACGGCCAAAAGACCATTTTCGTCTGCGTAATCTACAGGAGGAAAACTAAGTTCTTCATTGAGCAGAAAGAGCATTAAGGTATTCCCTAGAGATCAATTGACGCAAAGATTCAGAAACCAAGCCCTTCGCCTCAGTAACTTGGGCAACTTGATTGTAGAGGCATTCAAAACTCACGGCCACTTCTTTGTTTAGACATGTGTAGTTAACGCCGTCCTCAAGCTCACTATGGATCCCATGGAAATCATAGACTGAGCGCGAATCTAAAAAGATCACATCATCAAACTCAGGGAACTTCATTTCACTAGCTTTATAGGCGCTTAAATCACCAAGGCAGATCGGTTTGGCTCCTGAGTATCGCAAAAACTTTTCTTCACGCTTCCATAATGCTTCATTATCGCCACAAACTATGACGCGACGTCCCAACAAGGGTGAATAAGATGGGAAGCTTTTTACCCCTGCAGTATCACCAAAAACGATCAAGCCGGGGGGACGTAAATTATTCTTTTCTGCGAGCTCCGCAATGTTAATGAGTTGACCACGTAATTCCTGACAATCACTACGCCCCAAGTTCATGGCGAGCATTGCTGGCAAATCTTCCGGATAACCTGCTTCCAGTAATTGAGAACATATTTTTTTGATGGAAAGGATCCCCATGTAGATCACTAATGTGGCACGATCAAAGTGCATCAGTTGATTCAGTCCACCACCCGCTTGGCGCGCTGTGGTTAAAATTACTCGATCACTAACCCCTCGTGAAGTTAAATAAGTGCCCGTACAGGGTGCTAAAGCTTGAGCCGCGGTAATCCCTGGGCTAATTGTCCAAGAGAGCTCATATTCCTGAAGAAAATCAACTTCATCCTGAATTCGTCCCAAAATCCCTGCGTCTCCACCCTTGAGGCGCAAAACTTTGCGACCATCGCGAACGGCATTAAAAATCAACTCATTTATTTCACCTTGATCAAAAGAAGTTGAGTCGCCACGCTTACCAACGTATTTTCTCTCGGTATTGGGGCCAATATGATTGAGAATTTGTGGATTCACTAAGGCATCGTAAAAACAGACATCGCAATTCTTTAAGTAATTGAGGCCTTCGACAGTGATCCACTCAGGTTCACCTGGCCCTGCTCCCACAAAACTCACTGGAAAAGTAAAAACTTGTCGCAGTTTTGTAAGTTCATCATTGCCCTTCAAAAACACCACGGCAGCAGTTTCGTGAATGAAGTAATCGTAAGGCTCCTTAACTGATCCCGGAAAATCTTCCTGAGGCCAAACAAAAAAATCTATCAGTCCATCTTTGACTTCAATCAACATTTTGTGATAGTCTTTGGGCTCAGAGTTTTCTTGTAAATTAAAATCTACCTCTGGCATCAAGTCGGCAAATTTCATCACTAAGTTTTTCGCCTGTGCCATACAGAAAAAGTTGCCTGCGTACTTCATATAAATCTCTTCAAATTAATCATGCATTGAGTATAAGCACTGAAGCGAATTAGTCAAAGTTAAGCCCTTTAACTGAAGCAGAATCCACGAAGAGTTATTAATTCGTCTTTACGCTTTAAGTTTTTGAGTTACTTTCCAAAAACATTTTTATATTTCATTAAATTTTAAGGACTCACATGAAATCATTTGTCATTGCTTTTATTGCAGGCATTATCGCTGGTGTTGCCTATAGCTTTTTACCTGACGCAAGTTGGGGAACAAGTATTGCCGGTCTCATCACAGCTCTAGCTGTTTACTTTATCGTTAACCGCAAGGTCAACGCAAAACTCATGCTCATCGTCAATGCAAGCCAAGACCACATTCAGGCTACGCAAGATAAAGTACGTAAAAAAATGAATGCCATGCAGAGCAAGCCAGGACTCAACCAAGCTGCTGCTCAAAAAACTCTTGAAGCCATGCAACAAGAAGGCATTGAAGAATCAATCAAAATGCTCGAAGCTGCTGATAGTCTCTTTTCTTGGAGTATTCTCGCTAGAAAGCAAGTCAGCACAATCAAATACCAACTCTACTTCAGCCTTAAAAAATTCAATAAGGCAGATGAGCTCGAAGGCGATATCCTGCTCTTTGATCCACAACTCGTGGCAATGAGAATGGCTCGCGAATGGATGAAAACACCTTTCACCAAAACAAGTAGCCCTAAAGAAATCGAAAGCTCAAGCATTGCTAAACTCTTCAAAAAAGGAACTTCACGTGCAAAGGGCACTACCGGAGCTTTCCTCTACAATACTTACGCTTGGATGCTCGTTAAAGCTGACAAAAGCAAGATGGCGCTCGAACTACTTACAAAAGGTTTGGATAAATGTGCCGACGACGTTACTAAAAGCAACCTCGATATCTTACGCAATAACCAAGCTTCTAAACTTTCAAACAAAGCTTACTCAGAACGTTGGTACTCATTGCATTTAGAAACACCTCCTCAAGCCAAACCACAAAAGCAAAAAATGCGCCGTGGCCGTAACCAAGGCTTCCAACCTTTCTAATAATGCTAGAACTCATCATACTGCGCCACGCCCATGCCGGCGAGGCCCTTACTGATTTTGAACGTCCTTTGCGAGACAAGGGACGCCAAGAAGCACTTGAAGTTGGCAAAGTTTTTGAAGACAAAGGCATTTTCCCCGATTACGCTGTCGTGAGTCCCGCAGCACGAACTAGCGAGACCTATAATCTCGCCAGCCAAAACTGGCCAGACTGCCCTCTTGTTCAACCACAAGCCATCTATAATGGTAGTCTCAATAGTTTGCTCGAAGCCTTAAGCCAAATTCCTGATACGGTTAAGCGTGCCATTATTGTTGCACACAATCCCGGAGTGAGCTACCTCGCTGAAGAGCTCAACAAAAACAATGATTACCTAGCTTTTAGTCCTGCTGACTGGTGCCACATGACTTTAGCCATCGACAAATGGGAAGATATACACCCCACTTGTGCGACAATCCTTAGTTATGCCTAGCCTGTTCGACCACCAAGAGCTAGAAAGCTTTTTTAATAAACATCAATTCCCCTTGCGAAAGCGTCGCAGTTTTAGACGACTTTTCTTTAGGGAATTCAATAGCCTTGACGAAGCCTTTGCTCAAAGTGATTTTGCCGATCAAGTTCGCCAGCATTTCGATATCCCAAAACTAAAAATAGTTTCTCGCCAGGATTCTCAGATTGATGGAGCCACAAAATTGCTTCTACAAACTGAAGATGGCCAGAATATCGAGACCGTTATTTTACGCATTGGAACTGGTCGTACATCCCTGTGCATATCGTCGCAAGCTGGTTGTACGGAAAAATGCACCTTCTGCTCAACTGCTACACTAGGCTTCAAACGCAATCTTAGCTTAGGCGAAATCATTGGCCAAGTCATGCTAGCAGGTGAAATATTACGTGAAGAAGATCGCAAAGTGCGCAATATCGTATTCATGGGTATGGGTGAACCTCTACGCAATACGGATAATGTCTTAAAGTCACTCGACATCATGCTTTCTTCTGCTTACATGGGTTTGAGTTCCAAACGCGTTACCGTTTCCACTATT
Organism: Lentisphaera marina; assembly: GCF_028745505.1. Classification (GTDB taxonomy): domain Bacteria; phylum Verrucomicrobiota; class Lentisphaeria; order Lentisphaerales; family Lentisphaeraceae; genus Lentisphaera; species Lentisphaera marina. Next base: position 1,298,642 of record NZ_JAQZZL010000002.1, read on the forward strand.
GGTATCACCGAGAACATCAGCAAGCTCCGTGCGGCATTCCCCGAGGTCAATTTAGCGCTTTCGCTGCACGCCTCCAATGACGAAGTTCGTAACATCCTCATGCCCATCAACAAAACTTTCCCCATGGAGAAAATCAAAGAGTCCTTGCTCTCGGCCCAAGAAAGTAGCTCAGGCGATCTCATGATTCAGTACCTCCTCATCAAGGACTTAAATGATTCCCCTGAACAAGCCCTTGAGCTCGCTCAGTTTTTAAAAGGCATTGACTGTATCATCAATCTTATCCCGTATAACGACTCTATGGGTATGGGCAATTGGAAGAGCTCCAGCGAAGAAAAAATGTTTGCCTTTCAAGACATCCTGCAAGAACAAAACTTCCAAGTCACACGACGCCACTCATTAGGTCGCGATATCGACGCTGCCTGCGGCCAACTCGCCGCCAAAAATCAAAAATAATACCCCCACCACTTTTCACTAAGCCGACATTAGCTAAATAGTTTTGGAACGCCTGCTCTTGCCTCCCTATAATTTCTAGGTAATTGTTTGCCACTATCCAACTCTTGTGTAAGCTCACAAGTCTTAAAAAACACCCATCAAAACACTACGCTCTAAACTCCCTCATTATTTTGGCGCACTCCTTGGTAAGTTCATAATAAAATTTCGGGAACTTATTGCTCAGTGAGCAATAATTAGTTAATCCTCCTATTAATCAAGTTTTTAAACTCTTTCGCATCGCTTCGATCCTTGTAAATACGACAGCAAAATACTATCCTAAAACATACTGAAACTGGAGAGGAGTTTTTATATACATACTGACCATAGCCCCTTTTTCACATTGGTGCCCTCAGCACTTTTGATGCGGAGCCTGTCTAGCTATAATGAAAGGTATGCATAACCCTTGATTCCCCGAGTTAGCTAAATATACACAATGAAATTATTAAAAAACATAGAATCATTCTTAAAGAAGAAAGACATTGATATAGAATTGGAAATCAGTAAACCATTACCGAAATCAGAAGTAGATAAATTCTTTGATAAATTTTATCCAAAAGTTCATCTATCCATCAAATCGTTTTATATAGAAAATTGTAACGGATTTTCCTTATATTGGGAACACGGAAACGATTGTGGAAACATGGAGTTTGATTCATTAACAGATATACAAGAAGGGTACGCAGAATTTCAGGAATATGTAGCTTTCATAATCAACAATGCATATGAAAACTGTATTGAAGATCAGTATAAAAATCAGGCGAATGACATTCTTGAAAGAATGAAAAATTGGTCACCATTAAGATATGAAGGTAATGGGGACTCAATAATATTAGATTTAAAAACTGGTGAAATACTATTCAACTTTCATGATTGGTTTGACGGATTTGGAACATTAAAGAAAAACAATGGAATCTTTATATCTAAATCTATTACAGAGTATCTAGATAACTGGTCTAATTATTGTTTTGTAGAACCCAAAAATTTAATTGATGATCTAATTTTCGAAAACAAAAAAATCTCATTTAATGATCTGAATTTTAATAAAGAATTTAAAATAGAAAAATAGCTAACAAGAAGCCGGAAGGGAGATTTTCGCTAAGGATCAATCTCCCTCAGCTTAGACGTTATGGAATAATAAAAAAAATGACTTGGCAATATATAAAATTAAATAGCTCGAATAAGGATTTGACGATCAAGGCTCCTGACGGAGATATAAAAGATCTTCAATGTAATGTTATATCCTCTCCCACTGATGGCTACAAACAAGTAGTTAAAGATCCAAATAGCTTATTCACAACATACTCATTTCATCTTCCATATAAAAAATTTAAAAATCTGCTGGGAATAAGAAGTGGCTTAGAAAGTGGAGATAAAAGAATAAAAGGTGGCATAGATTTTTATTTATCCGAAAACGGTAAAAATGTAAATAAGAATGAAGATGACTCACAATCATCCCATAAATCTTTAAAATAGCCTTATCCGCTTAACCTTTGAGCTTAGAAACTTCTCTTTTCTAAAGAGGGGGTTTAACGGTTTTTACTAAAACTGAGCTTAATTAAACACATGCTGTCCCATAGAATGCTTTATCAAAGTTAGGTAAATACGCTTGATCTGGAACTGCTTTGATCTTTGGAGGATCACTGGCTGTCCCACAAGTTTTCAAAAGAGATGATAAATCGAAATAGCTCCACAAAACACCTCGGATTAGAGTCGTAATTCTTGAAAAGGAATGTGGCCACTGAGATCTAAAAGCTAAAAACCTTAGTAAAACATACGTAAGTAGAGCCGTCCAAACTTGCCATTGAATTGCATTTTTATTATGACCTAAGAAGTCAGCTAGCTTCAAGTTTTGTTTTAGTTGTTTAAAGAAAACTTCAATACCCCATCGCGATTGATAAATAGAAGCGATAGAGCTTGGTGCCCACTGTAAATTATTACTTAGAAATTTCAGGGTCTTCATTTTTCCATCAACCTCAACATTAGTGGTAACTAATCGGAGGACTTTGGGGTAATGTTTTTCGGTATTCACCCCATTCAGTTTAATGAGTTGATCTGAAATGATATCCCCTTTAGAGGGCCGTTCCTCAATTATATCATAAGTCATATTGTCTTTAGAACGAGTCACCCAATTGACTCCTCGGGCATCAAGGTGAAAAAGGTGCTTGAAATCAACATAAGCTTTATCGAAGACAACGATTTCACCATCTTTAATGGTAGCACACATCTCCTTGGCTTCTGTTGAATCATGAGTATTAGCTTCTTTAACAATTGCATAGGAAGGTAAAAAAGTTTGAAGGTTTAATTGCATATGACATTTAGCCGCAGCTTTGCGGCGACGATGTTTGGCCCAATTCAAACAATGAGCTACTAATTGAATTGTCGTAGAATCAACCGCATATACGGCTCTTTTGAAACGTTGTGGAAAGTTTGAATTCTGTTTATCTAAACCAAAGCTAGGAAGTTGAGACTGCAGTGACTTTAAAACTTCCCAAAACAAATCTTCCGCCATTGCTGCATTTCGTGTTCGATTGGCATTTGAGAAAGTGTTTCTTTTTGGTGCTGTCGCACCTCTAATCTGAAATAATGAACTGGAGTGATAATGCAAACCATCACATACATCATTTAAACTTAGAGCATGAGAGAGCTGAGTATACAATAAACTTACGACGTGACTCCACGAACTGAATTTACGAGTCTTTATTCCATGCTTCTTAGCAAGTTTATTAACTATGTGAGGTGGGATTAATTGGCAGATCTGTTTTAAGGTTGATAGATTACTTTTGTTTGGCTTCATTGTAGTTCCTTTATTTGTGGTAATTTAAAGTACTCAATGAAGCCAGACTTACTTTCAGTTAGTCCAATTTATCATTTCTTATGGGATGACTGTGAAGATGACTTTTTAATTAAACACATTGATCAAATGTTACCTAAATTCATTATTACTCATAAACACACAGAAATTGAGTTAAACAAAAAGTTTATTTTAGATGATTGCAAAACAAAAAAAGTTTTAGTACAAATATCTCTGAATAAAGGTATGGAATATATAGACGGTTATAATGTCAACAAAGTAACCGATGAAAAACAAATGCTGATTGATGCATGTAATAAATGCCTAAAACCTAAAGGGAAAAAGTACCCTATTATAAAATCTACTGATTTTGATACATATTCAAAAGACTATGGAAAACACCAAGATGAACAATATGTACCTGAATCCGTGAGCTGATCTTAAAAAACAGCTTAAAAACAAGAAAACCTGTTGGTTTATAGTAATTTAAGTTACGACACCAAAATCACCCAACAGGTTTTCTCATGAATAAAGCATTTAAACTCGACACAGGCAATGATTCCCTTCACAGTATTGGCGGAATATTTTTAGGTGGCCAAGTCCTTCAACAAAGTGAAATTGACGATGAGTTCAATACAGATCACAAGGCCAATCATATCTTTCAAGATCTAGATATTTTCAAATCACAGGTGGGGTTACTGATTCAGGGGCGTGAACGCTTCACAGATATTAGTCAGTTTCGTGAAAACGAAGTCTTTATGAAATCACTTGGATTAAACAAAGTTCCATCCGAGGAACGTTTGCGTCAACGACTAGAAATCATGTCTTCTGAGCATGAAGTGCATTTAAAATCAGCGAATACAAACCTGCTCAAAAAACAGTGTATAGGTAATATATCAAAAGGGGGGATGAATTTTATTCCACTCGATATGGATGTATAACCCATGGATAACTCCGGTAGCCATAAAGAAAATGTGAGTTGGACATATAAAAATCATGACGGATTTTCTCCCATGTTTGCCTACCTTGGAACTGAGGGCTTTATGCTAAATAATGAGCTGCGTCCAGGTTCACAGCATGTACAAAAAGGGATGCCAGAGTTCTTAGATGACAGCTTTACTATGATCAAAAAATTAAAGCTTAAGCACCCCGTACTACTTCGTTTAGATTCCGCTCACGATGCTGAGGTTAATTTCGGACACCTTCCTGATGATCAATATTTTCTGATTAAACGGAACCTTAGAAAGGAATCTAAAGAACAGTGGCTATCCAACGCACGGCGTTTAGGGCGACAGCTTAAATCTCGAGATGGTAAGAGTGTCTTTGTCGGTGAACTCCATCACAAACATCCTGGAAACAATGAAGAACATAAAGTGGTTCCTGTTATTTTTAAAGTTACGGAACGACTCGAAGATCAAGATGGCAATCGACTTTTGATGCCAGAAATCGAAGTGGAGACCTATTGGACGAATTTACCTTTAGAAGCCGAGGATGTGATCGAACTTTATCACGATCATGGAACCAGTGAGCAGTTCCATAGCGAATTGAAGAGCGATATGAATGTAGAGCGTTTACCCTCAGGGAAATTTAAAGCGAATCAATTCTTTTTGCACTGCGCTATGCTCGCTTTTAATGTGCTCAGAGTCATTGGTAATCACCTTATCCATAATAAATCTTTGGCTCCAATTAAAATCAAAGCCCAACGACGCCGCCTACGGTGCGTGATACGTGACTTGATTTTAACCGCTTGTAAACACGTAAAGCACGCAGGAGATGAAACTCTCAAGTTTGGTCGACATAGCCCTTGGTTTAAGCTGTATCAAAAAATATCATTTAGCCTTTAATCCACTAATAAGAAGTTTATTGCAAAGCTCTTTTATTGAGTTTTGTGCTTTACTCTGTCCAAGTTGGGTGAATTGCCTTAGAAATTGCTATATTTACTATCCTTAGACACCTGATCACGAGCGATAGGCTTAAGAAATAAGGACATCTCACAATCTGGGATAAAAACGATCTAAGAATTACTCGACCAAACCATTATCTCATGAATCTCAAAACCTGATCACGGATTCAGGATGTATTTCATCAGTTGTACTTTTTTACATATGAAGGGGCATTTACCAAAAAACTACAAGAATACTTTTTCCCGAATAAAAAAATTGATTTATCAAAACCAAAAATCAAAAATCAAAAATCAAAAAGATTTGGTTAATTACACAGTAAAAGTTATCGAAACAATAAATGATGAAATTAGTAGAACACGTCTTACAGAACCATTCTGGAATGAACAAAGAAAAAAAGGTGGTATTACTCATCCTAAATCTCCAAAAACAGAGCCAAATATTCAACCTACATTGTACTGGAGAATTCTATCTTTAATTTCAGGTACTGGAATCCATTGTTGTCGTGAGCCTTCAATTGGTTCAGGCGATTTAGATTTTCAATTTTCATATACAACAAAATCTAGCAAAGATTTGTTTCTCCCAGTAGAATTTAAGCTTGCACATGGAAATATTGATCATGGTATAGAAACTCAGTTACCTATTTAGGGCTCACTTATTAAGTCATATATTACTTATAGTCAATGAGATAAGTGGTAATTATTCTATATTACATGCAAACAAAACCCCTCAAAACAATCATTAGGTTTGCATAAGATGTATAAAAATACGGGCACAGAGCCCAAAATGGCCAATCTACCTTATTTTCTAGACGGAACACTCAATATCAATAATCGCTGGGTCAAGCTAGCGGCAACAATACCATGGAAAGATGTAGAAGAAATTTATGCACTAAATTTCACCAGCCATACTGGGCCCAAAGCTCTACCTGCAAGAACTGCATTTGGTTCCCTGATCATTCAAGTAAAGCTGAGTTTAACTGATGAAGAAACTGTAGAAATGATTTCTGAAAACCCCTACCTTCAATATTTCTTGGGGTTTGAAAGATATAAGCAGGAATCACCTTTTGATCCGAGTATGATGACTCATTTTCGAAAGCGTTTTGGAGCTCAGGATATTAAAGATATTGATGATTTATTACATAAAACAACACGTCCAAAAGAAGAAGACTCCGATAAGGATTCAGACAATGATCCTCCGTCAAATAAGGGTGCTTTAATTGTTGACGCTAGTTGTGTCCCTGCTGATATTCACTATCCAACAGATCTTGGTTTACTAAACAAAGCCCGCGAAAAAACTGAAGAAATCATCGATATTCTTTGGCGTCATCGCTTTAATACCGAAGATAAGGTCAAGCCTCGGACTTATCGTGAAGACGGCAGAAAAATCTTTTTAAGTGTTGTCCTAAAAAAACGTGTATCGAAAAAGAAAAGGCGTGAAGTGATTAATAGACAACTTCATTGTGTAAGGAGGAACCTCGCTAGTATAAATGAACTCAAAAAGCATGCCAATCTGGGGCTATTGAAACCTAGTTTATACCGCGAACTACTGGTGATCGGGACACTTTATCAACAACAGCAATACATGTATGATAATAAAGTAACAAGTGTTGATGATCGCATTGTAAGTATTCACCAACCACATATTCGTCCCATTGTTCGCGGGAAAGCTGGAGCTCATACAGAGTTCGGAGCTAAAATATCTATCAGTGTCGTCGATGGCTGGACCTTTGTCGATACGATTAGTTTTGATTCTTATAATGAAGGAACCGAACTAATTTCACAAGTTGAAAAATATAAAGAGCGTTTCGGTTATTATCCCGAATCAGCACATGCTGATAAAATCTACCGAACTAAAGAAAATCGAGCGTATTGTAAAAAACACGGAATAAGGATAAGTGGACCCAGTCTTGGAAGACCTCCCAAAGATGCGATTTTACGTGAAGAACAAAAGGAAATACAACGCCAGGATGAAGCTATAAGAAATGAAGTAGAGGGCTGTTTTGGTGTAGCCAAAAGACGCTATAAACTCGATCGAATCTTTACGAAAACCAGGACTTCATCCGAAACACTTATTGCTTTAGTATTCATGGTGATGAACTTGGATAAGGCTTTAGCCTTTTTGTCACTTTTCGGCCAGTATTATAAGCAGCTATTCGCCCACGTTTATTGTTTTATAAGTCTCATTAACGAGAATGAGCATTTCAAAAGGCGAGTAATTCAGTAAGCCCTATTTACATCAATGAGTTACAAGCTAAATCTGGTATTTATTGGGTTATGTGGTTTAAAGATCAAAAGGTATTTTTAGAACCGAAAACACACGAAACCTTAGAAGATTTAAAAACGTATCTTGAAAGCAAAGCTGAACTATCCAATTACAGAATAATAGTATCTACAGTAGACTGTTCTATAAAAAATAGTGCATCAAAAAAACAACCATAACCAACGAATCGAACTGATGGTTTAGCTACGCTTTGATATGCGCTTTAAAAGCTCATCTAGATTCTTCTAAAGCATCCTCACTCTCTTTCTAAGAAATGGGGCCACAACTTCCTGATTGTGGCCTTTTTTGTGCCTATATGGAACGAACAAAACACCGCTAAGATAAAAATATTAATGCTAATCGTCTTTATTATCTGAAGGATAAAAAGTCTCTGAACGACGTTATAGAAGAAAACTTCTGGAGTTTTTTCACAAGATTATTAGGCTTTTTAAAAAACTAGTTTTGGGCAAGGTTTAGGGAGGGGTTGTCAAGGTTTTTGGTCAAGCACAAAAAAACGGTTTATAGATAATTCTATAAACCGTTGATTTTTAAGAGCGAGTGATGAGACTCGAACTCACAACATTCTGCTTGGAAGGCAGATACTCTACCATTGAGTTACACTCGCGTTTTGTGTTAGTAAGATGCCTATTCCTGCTTAGAAAACAAGTTGAGTAAATAGAAAAACAATAAAAAAAATTAAAGTTTTTCTGCAATGACAAAAGCGATTGCATGACTCTTTTCGTGGCTAATGCTGAGGTGAAAATTTGTAAGTCCCAGTGAATCAGCAGTCTGAGCGGTTACGCCAGACAATTTAATCTCTGGCGCACCCGAATCTTTGCGATCAATGCAAATCTCTTGCCAGCGGCAAAATTCGCCAAATCCAGTACCCAAAGCTTTCGCCAAGGCCTCTTTTGCCGCCCAACGCCCCGCATAAAAAGCTATTTCAGCTTTTGAATTTGGTGCTAAATCTAATTCTCGGTCAGTAAAAGTTCTATCGAGGAAATGTTGACGCTTGAGTCCGCTCAATAATTTCTCTATACGCTCGAGAGCGCAAATATCTGTTCCCACCCCGCCAATCATGAGGCTCCATCCGTCAAACTGAGACTCCAAAGTGGAATCGATGGATCACGTGCACCGACAATAAGAATACATGAGTAATGTTTGGCTTCTTCTTCGAGGTAGTTTTGACACATATCGCGATGTTCGAGTTCATCGACACGTAAACCAGCTTTCGCATAAGACTCACAGACTTCTTTGGAAGTCGGTTTAAAGGAGGTCGTTCCCCCTGCATAAAAAACAGGAAGGAAAACAAACTTATCTTGAGAATTTAAAACGCCCTCTAATTCGCGCTGCAGTGCCTCTGCCATAAAACCCAAAGGCCCATAGCCATGAGGTTGAAAAAAGACTAATACCGGACCTGTGTAAATCTCTTGTGCGGCTGCAATGCAAGCGGCAATTTTTTGAGGGTTATGAGCATAGTCATCATACAAAGGGACATTCTGAATCCTACCTTTAAGTTCGAAGCGTCTGCGAACACCGCAAAAAGCCGCCATCGCAGGAATTATTTCTTCTAAACTAAAACCACATGTGGCTAAACTTGCGATAACGGCAAGAGCATTATCAGCAGAATGAACTCCCCATTGACTCGTTTGCACAAAGCTTTGCTCTTCATTTAAACAAAACGTGACGCCCTGCTGATTATGTTCGACTTTACTTAGGCTGAAATCAGCTTGATTAGAGAGAAAAGTATTTTTACTTGCATGGTCTTCTGCCAAATACGCTAAGTCATAATTGACGACGGCATGGCTCGCATTTTCTAAGAAAGTCTTGAACATGACTTCTAGTTTATCTTTACTATGATGGTCGTCTCCCATATTGAGTAAAAGTGATATTTCTGGAGTGAAGTTCACTAATGAGCCATCGCTTTCATCAGCTTCAAAAATAACGTAATCAGCACCCTCACCAAAATTACCTGGGTAGCTTACTGATTCTAAATCTGGAGAATAACCGCCATTGATCATGACGGGGGCTTTGCCCATGGCACGCATAGTCGCTGCAATCCACGCCGTGACAGATGTTTTCCCACAGCTTCCTGCCACTGCAATGGCTTTGAGCCCACTTTGATCTACAGCCGCGGCCATAGCTTGCGATCTATGCATACGTGAAGTCTGTGGTGCTGCTAAGAAATCGGGATTATCATCTTCTAGAGCCGATGAGAAAACTATGAGGTCGGGTGCAAAAGCTTTTACTCCTGAACCATCTTGGACAAAATGTTGAATACCTTGCTTTGCGAGCTTCGCAAATAGGTCCGCTTGACTCGGTGAGCTAATATCCCGATCACTGCCCGCAACTTGATAACCCAGGCTATTAATAAACTGAGCTAAAGCACTCATGCCTATCCCACCTAAACCCGCAAAAAATATTTTACTGCCTTTCTTAGGCAAAGAAAACTGACTCACTTTTTCCTTTTCTCCATCTCTGTATGAAAAATCATTAAAATTGCGGGGAGCGCAACACAAATACTGACAAACACCGCAAAAAAAGCGATACTAAAATTCTTTTGATCACCCCGTAAAAAATCAACCCCTAAAGACATCGAGTACACGGCAGTAACGCCTGAAACCATAATACAAAATATGGTGGTACGCATATCATCTTTATCCAATACGAAGGCATTAAAAACAAAAACGAGGGCACAGACAAAAATAAAAAACTTGGTATCAAAAACATTTAATATGGCAATCCCTGCAAGTCCCAGTCCCAATAGAATAGAAAAAGCACGAGTGAATTTGTAGAGCCCATCCCCTGACTTATTCTCTGCTTCTTTACGCTCCATATCTAAGAGCATTAATTTTAATTCCGCTTCTGAAGCTTGGGGAACTTCACGACAGTAATAACAGCTGCCATCTTTTAAACTAACTGCACGTCCACACGAACCACATTTCATTTTTATTCTTCCTTGCAAATTCCAGCTAAAAAAGGACTTCAGTAGATTTCCAAATAAATAATCTGCCGGTCTTTTTGCGCCCTTGACTTTTCCCACTATATTCCGGCATAATGATAATTCGATAAAGCAAGGATGAAATATGATTCCAAAAGTCTTGGAAATTAACGATAAACTCCCTATTCGCACTGATGGTCCTGTCCATTCGGGCAAAGTCCGCTCTGTTTACTGGCTAAGTGCGGAAGATAGTGCACGCCTTATTAAAGAAAAAAATTACGCCGTTAATGCCGATGCACGTTTAGCCGTCATGGTTATTTCCGATCGTATTTCAGCTTTTGATTGTATTTGGAAAGGTGAAGAAGGCCTCAATGGTATTCCTGGTAAAGGTGCAGCACTTAATTCAGTGGCTCTTCATTGGTTTAAGCTCTTTGAAGCTAATGGCCTCGCTGGCAATCACATTGTCGACTGCCCTCACCCACTCGTTTGGATTGTTCAACAAGCCAAGCCACTTCGCGTCGAAGCTATTTGCCGTCAGTATATCACTGGTAGCATGTGGCGTGACTACGCTAAGGGCATTCGCGAAATTTGCGGACTCCCCATTCCTGAAGGACTAGAGAACAACACGAAACTTCCCGAACTCATCATTACTCCTTCAACCAAAGGAATTATTCGCGGCTTAGACGATGTGCCACCAGTTGATGATGTGAACATCACTCGTAAGAACATCACTGATCATTTGGAAGAGTTTAATTTTGAATCTGCTGAAGATGTCGACCTCTATGAAAAACTTCTCAAAGAAGGCTTCAAAGTTATTTCCGATGCTCTAGCTAAGATCGATCAAATCTTTGTGGATACAAAATTCGAATTTGGCTACATAGAGAATGCTCAAGGCGAAAGAAAACTTATCTACATCGACGAAGTGGGCACACCTGATTCATCACGCATTTGGGATGGGGCGGCTTACCGCGAAGGTAAAATCTTGGAGAATTCGAAAGAAGGTTTCCGTCAAGCTCTGCTCAATCACTTCCCTGACCCCGATATTTTACTCAATAAAAACCGTATGGATGAACGTGAGGCTTTAGCCATTGATAATAAACTCCCCGTTGATTTAATGATGTCTGTATCGAAGACTTACACGGGTATTGCTGAAAAGATTGTCGGTCGCGAGATTCCTATCCCATCTGATCCCGAGAGTGAGATTATTGAGGCATTACGCCCATATGGCATAATCGAAGATTAGTTCACTGAAGTTATTTAGAAATCAATCATTTCTAATCATCTTATCAGAACAAAAAAGCCTTTGCGGAATTCGCAAAGGCTTTTTTCATTTCGAAGCAATCCTTATTTGAATTACTTACCTAATTTCATTTTGAGTGGTGCTACCCAAATATTGCGAAACATATTAGGATTACCATGATCTTGTAATTTGATATGATCCTTGGGTCCATGAGCTGAGTAAGAAGCTATCCTACGATAGTGAGTTGACCCCTTAATCTCGTAATTATCATGGATCTTCACTCCGTTGAAGATCACCGTTATATAAGCTGGTGTTTTAAGTTCTTTACCTTCAAAAACTGGCGCTTTGAAATGTATATCATAGGAATTCCACTCACCTGGTTTGCGACAAACATTAAACTTAGGTGGTTGCTGAGCATATATAGCTCCAGTCATCCCATCTGGATAAGTACGATTAGCCCAACAGTTTAAAACTTGAACTTCATAGCGTCCCATAAGAAAAACACCACTATTGCCCTGTTGCTGATGCCAACCTTTCATTCCTGTAGGAACCATCCATTCAACATGAAGGTGAATATCGCCAAATTTATCCTTACTTGTCTGCATACCTGATTTACGCACCACTTGCATGGCGTCATCAACAAGTGCCCACTTTTTGTTTTTCCAATTATCTAGATTTGAACCATCAAACAAAATAGTCGCATCTTTTGGTGCAGGTACTGGTTTACCATCATATTTTGGCTCAGCTACAGGAGGCTGAGTTCTATCGGGATCATGTACATGCCACTTTTCGTTTGGTGCTGGTTGCATGGGTGTATCTTTAAAACCATTTAAACTTGTCTGCTTAGGGTTACGAATGTTTTCATCCAAAACCTCATACTCTGCTGCGTTGGCACATAGTGCTGCAAGCGAGAGGAAAAAGAACTTTTTCATGTTATATATCCTGTTATTTTGACGACAAAAAAAAGGCAAGCCTAAGCTTGCCTAAAATAAAAAATCTACGAACTATTCTTTAAACGGAAGAGTTAACTTCATTCCTGGTTTAAGATCCGCATTAGATTTTACTGATGAATTATACTTCTTGATTTCCTCTGGACTCGTAGAGTAAATAAGTGATATACTTTCAAGAGTTTCTCCATCACTCACTTCAAGTGTGTAAGTATTGTGACTAAGTTCAGCAGGAGCTACTGCAGGAGCAGTCTCTGTTGTTGCTGCATCTGTTACTGAAGCTGTTGGGTCATTTGCTAGTGCTTCTGCACTTGGTTCTTGTGCTGGCTCGCTAAGTGGAGTTGTTGCTGGCTCGGAAGGAGCTGACTCAAAAAGGCCTTCAGTTGTAGTGCTATTATCAGCTACAGCCGTTTCATTGACGGTGTTATTTCCTCTGCCAGGAATCTTAACTTTTTGGTTGATCTGTAAAACAGTTGATGAATCAAAATTATTTACAGCCATAAAGTCAGCACGTTTAACTTTGAGCTTTTTAGGGATAGTCCAAAGATTATCGCCTTTTTGAACTGTGTAAGTATCTCCTGAAGGTACAGCATCACTTGAGTATGATTCAGTACTAGTATTCGAAGAACTTGATGAACTAGAAGATGAATCAAGATTTCCTGACTTTCCAGGAATGACTACTTTCTGACCAACATAGATTACTGAATCTTTATGAAAACCATTAGCATCCATGAAAGCACTGCGTTTAACAGAGAATTTCTTTGGGATCGTCCACAAGTTATCGCCTTTTTTTACGGTGTATGTGCCGCCTTTCGCGGTCTTGGCGGCGCCTGTCTTGGAGGACTTTTTTGCCTGTTTTTTCCTTGCTTCTTCAATCAGCATGGGATCAGCTTCAGCTAAAGCACCAGCAGGAAGCTTTAATTTTTTGCCAATAATGAGAGGTTTTTTGATATCCAAAGCATTAGCTTCAACTAATGCTTTTTGTGAAACACCATACATTGTTGCTACTTTCCAAATGCTATCACCACGAACAACTGTATAGTATTGGTCCTCAGCAGGAACTTCGACAATTCCAGTATCTGGTTCTAAAGGCTCTTCAATAACGATAGGTTCTTCTTGAAGTGGTTCATCAACTGCGATTTCACTTACTTCTGCATCGCCAATACCGATTCCCTGAACTTCTTCCGTAGGTTCTTCAATAACTGGGCTCGTATCCACTTCTGGGGCAGCTTCTTTTGGATTTACTGAAACAGGAGGCAGATCTTCATGTGGTCTAAGCAAGTAAGGGTTTTGGCTATTGCTATAATTATTCGATTGGCAACCACTCAACACGACGAGACCTAAAACTGATCCGCCAGTCACAAAAAACTTTTTAAAATTCATTCATTTACCTTTTGAACTAAACTTTTAAACTGATGCCCTCTTTCCTCATAGGATTTAAAGAGATCAAGACTTGAACACCCAGGTGAAAGTAAAACGATGTCGCCCTCTTTGGAACATTGAATTGCTTTATGTACTGCCACATCAAAACTTTCACATAAATTTGTGGGACATAATGCCTGCCAAAGAGTTTTCAATTTCTCTTTACACTCACCATAGGAAAAAACTTCTCTAACATACTTAGAAATCAGTGGATTAACAACTGATAAATCCATATTTTTATCTCTTCCGCCTGCGATTAAAACAATTTTTTTCTTTTTATCTGCAAAAGTCTCGATTGCCACCATTAAAGATGCGGGGTTAGTGGATTTAGAATCATTTATATAAAGTACCTTATCCTGAGAACTCACTTCTTCTAAACGATGCTCTGAGCAACGGAAATCACTTAGTGTATTCAAAGCCTGTTTCATATCAAAACCTTGCGTCTTTAGCAGCGCTAAAACAGCGAGGGCATTTTCCATGTTATGTTTACCATGAAAGGAAAAATTAGCGCTCCCAAGATAATCGCCTTCATAATAAAACTTATTATCCAAGAGGACAAAATCTGCCGTTTTCTTACTTGCAGAAAAATGTAAAGCTTGCTCTTTAGTGGGTAAATCATCTCGAGTAATCAGGACCTCACAAAAGTTTTCGATATTCAATTTTGAATCAAAGTATTTCCCAAAGCTTCCGTAGCGATCGATGTGGTCTTCAGTAATATTCAAAATAACTGCTGCTGAAAAATGTAACGAATTGAGTAAGTCTATCTGATATGAACTAATTTCAACTAAGGCATACTCAGGGTGACCTTCAGTTAGTGCGATTTCCGCAAGGGGCAAACCTATATTTCCACAAGCCATTGCACTTATTCCCATTTTTCTAAACGCGTGCTCTGCCATCTCAGTACAAGTCGTTTTACCATTCGTTCCCGTTATCGCCAAAAACTTAGTGTTCAACATAAATTGTGCGGCAAAATCCAACTCTCCCATCATGTCTTTAGATATTTTGCTGGCTTGCTGATAGAGTTCGCTCTTGGGACTAATCCCAGGACTCATCACACAAGAATCAAATTCTGTGGGCTTGTTTAATGGCAATGAGAGAAAGCTCGCTCCCTGCTTAATGAGATCTTGAATTTCTTGACGCTCAAGAACTTGCTCATTAGCATCACTCAAGCTTACTTCATAACCTTTATGCAGGGCTAGGTTTGCAGTAGAAACACCGCTTTTGCCAAGTCCGCAAACCAAGATGTTTTTTTGCTGTTCTGCAGAAGGATTCATCAACACTTACTTTCATTAGTTTTTTTTAATAAGTCCACTATATTTGCGCCGTTTATAAGTTCCAGTTAAAATTTGAGTATATGAGCAAATGACACCTAGAGAAAAAATATTCAGTTCCTCACAGAGAATCGTCGTTAAAGTTGGCAGCCGCCTCCTCGTTGATGAGTGTGGCGTACCATCGGCACAAAGAATAGAAGAACTGGTTGAAGCTTTACACAAACTTCGTCAAAGAGGTAAAGAAGTGATTTTGGTAAGCTCTGGGGCTATCGCTTCGGGTATGAGTTTACTAGGATTAACACAAAGACCTAAGCATCTCCCAGAATTACAAGTTTGTGCAGCCGCTGGTCAGAGCCGCCTGATGAGCTATTACGAACAAGCCTGTGCCAAGCGCGAATTCCACTGTGCTCAACTGCTATTGATGGCCGATGATGTTCGCAACCGCAACCGTCATTTGAATTTGAGCAATTGCATAAACGCAATGCTAAGAAAAGGCATCTTACCCATCATCAACGAAAATGATTCTTTAACTGTTAAAGAAATTCGCTTTGGTGAAAATGATGAACTTGCTGCCTTAGTAGGTATTTTATCCAAATCAGACCTCACGGTCCTCATGACTTCCATTAATGGTTTACACACTCTAGATAACAAGGGCCAACCTGATTACCGTATTTCGATTGTAGAAGAAATGAATGACGAGATACGAGCTCTTGCTGGTGACACCGACGGCAATCAACTTTCTACTGGTGGCATGCACACCAAACTCAATGCGGCCACAATGTTAAATCAAGTTGGCGAAAGCTTGTGGATTATTGATGGTCAAGACTTTTCATCTCTCGAAGACCTCGCCCAAGGCAAGGATATTGGTACCCTCTTCCCCGCAAGTATGGACAAAATGTCTTCATCCAAACGCTGGCTCGGTTTCTTCCCGGAAACCCAAGGTAGCATTGTTGTCGATTCTGGTGCAGAAGACGCACTTTGTCTCCGAGGAAAAAGTTTACTCCCTGGCGGCCTCATCAGTATATGTGGAGAATTTGAAAAAGGCGATGTCGTTAATATTTTGAATACGAATAGCACTGTCATTGCTCGTGGCCAAAGTAATTATACCAATTTGGAACTCAAGAAAATAAAAGGATGTCAATCATCAGAAATTGACCAAATCCTAGGTGGAAGTGCCAATTATGCAGAAGCGATCCACCGAGATAATTTAGTGATTTTAAAAGAGGAAGCTCAAAAATGAATTATAAAGAAGAATTAGAGATCATGGGCAAGCGTGCAAAGAAAGCATCTCTTGCACTATCCATCCTTAGTTGCCGTGTAAAAAACCGTGCCCTTGAAGCCATGGGTGCCGCACTCGAAGAACATACTGAAGAAATTTTGAAAGCCAATGAAATCGACCTCCAAAATGGTCGTGATGCAGGCATGAGCGAATCCCTTTTAGACCGACTCAAACTCACGCCTGAAAGAGTTGAAGACATAGCAAAAGGACTCATTGGCGTAGCGTCATTAACTGATCCCGTCGGCAGAATTGAATCAACTTTTCACCGCCCAAATGGCCTAGTGATTGAGAAAATCAAGGTTCCTATTGGAGTTATCGGTATTATCTATGAAGCACGTCCGAATGTTACTGCTGATGCTGCTGGCCTTTGTTTAAAGTCTGGTAACGCCTCTATTTTACGTGGCGGTCGAGAGGCCCTAAGTTCAAGTAAAGCTATCGTAAAAGTACTTTATCAAGCAGGTGTCGAAAATGGCCTGCCTGAGCATTTCATGCAGGTTATTCCATGGACTGATCGCGAAGCTGTTAACATCATGCTTAAACTCAATAAGTATATTCACTTGATTATCCCTCGTGGTGGCGAAGGTTTGATTGAAGCCGTCATGCGTGAAAGTACAATCCCTGTCATCAAGAACTACAAAGGTGTTTGTCACGTTTATGTCGACAAAGAAGCTGACCAAGACTTAGCTGTACAAATTGTAGTCAACTCTAAATGCCAAAGACCCAGTGTTTGTAACTCTGCCGAAGGCGTCATTGTTCATTCCGATATCGCAGCAGACTTCATCCCAAAAGTTCACAAAGCTCTCCAAGAAGCCAATTGCGAAGTTCGCGGTGATGAAAAATTCCGCCAGTTTGCTCCTGAATCAACGATTTTGCAAGAAAGTGACCGTGGTGAAGAGTTTTTAGATTACATCATTGCTGCAACTGTAGTGAACTCACTTGATGAAGCCATTTATTACATCAATGAATACAGCTCTGGCCATAGTGAGTCAATCGTAAGTACTAACAAAGAGTCCTGCCGACGCTTCCAAATGGAAATTGATTCCGCAGCCGTCTACTCGAACTCGTCCACACGCTTTACTGATGGTTCAGAGTTTGGTATGGGTGCAGAAATTGGTATTAGTACTGATAAGCTCCACGCTCGTGGCCCTATGGGTTTAGAAGAGTTGACGACCTACAAGTATATAATTGATGGTAACGGTCAACTTAAAGGCTAATGCCTAAAGTCAAAAAAAAACGTGCTGATCAGCTTCTGATTGAGCAAGGTTTAGTGGAATCTGCTGAAGAAGCAAAAAAAATGATTCTTCTTGGCCTCGTTCGCTCACGCGCTGATCATATTGTACGGAAATCAACAGAAACATATCCTGTTGATTCAACTATGAGTGTGGACCGCCCTTCTCCCTACGTGAGCCGTGGTGCCTTCAAGTTAAAAAAATCTCTACAGAAATTCGCCCCCGACTTATCTCACAAAATCGCAATGGATGTGGGGGCTTCCACAGGTGGCTTCACTGATTTAATGCTCAGTTTTGGTGCCCAAAAAGTCTATACAATTGATTCTGGCACTAATCAACTTCACTACAAACTAAGAAGTGATGAGCGAGTGGTCTGCCGTGAGAATTTTAATGCCAAGAACATCACTAAAAAAGAGGTTCCCGAAGAAATCGATTTAATGACTTGTGATGTCTCCTTTATTTCCGTCACCAAAATACTTCATGCTGCCGCCGGTCGCCTCAAAAAAAATGCCTTAGCATTCATTTTAGTAAAACCACAATTTGAATTGCCAAAGAATTTAGTAGGAGACGGAGTTGTACGCGATAATAACTTGCGATCACAGGCTTTAAGTAAGGTTTGTACATTTTGTGAAACCGAACTTAACTGGAAGCTTTTGGAGCAAATAGACTCTCCCTTGGCTGGCCCTAAGGGAAATGTTGAGTTTTTAGCTGTTTTTCAAGCTCCATAAAGACAAAGTAGATAGCTTTTCTTTTTAAGATGAGCTAAGTTTGATTAAATTTTAAATTTTTTACATAGAAGTCAATTCTTTATTTTTACAACAAGGGTTCACTAAATGTAAAAGCGCTTATTTTAAAAGAACACACTGGGTGAGAAATGGACTTTCTTTTTGATGAAAATTTATGGATAGTTAGCTTGAAAATGGGCATTGAAATTGCCCTTTTGTCAGTTGTTATCTATACCGTATTGCTTTTCATCAGAGGAACTAGAGCGGCGCCGATTTTAGCCGGTGCGGGCTTCATTTTCTTAGTCTCGTGGTTAATTTCATCCGTTTTTAACCTAGCAGTTCTAGGCTGGATTACAGCACAGATATCTACTCTTGTTGCATTCTTAGCCATCATTATTTTTCAGCCTGAAATTCGCCGTGCCTTTGCTGAGTTGGGAAAAGGACGCTTAAAAAGTAGCAATAATGTCCGCACAAAAGAAGTTATTCAGATTATTAACGAGAGTGCGCATTACTTAGCTGAACGAAAAATCGGCGCCCTCATTGCCATAGAGAGAAACATTGGAATGCGCTTTTTAATTGAATCTGGAGTTGAAGTTGAAGCTGAATTAAGTCGTGAATTACTCTGCACCATCTTCTACCCCAACACTCCATTGCATGATGGTGGTGTCGTCATTTCTGGTGACAAAATAAAAGCTTCTGCATGTTTTTTCCCTCTATCACAAGATGACGGTATTATTAAAAGCCTTGGAAGCCGACACCGTGCGGGAGTGGGTGTAACTGAAGAAACCGATTGTGTGTGCATTATTGTTTCAGAAGAAACTGGTGGAATTTCCATTGCCTATCGTGGTCGTTTAGCTCGAGGCGTTGATGAACAAAGACTTTTACGTCACTTAAATAATTTCTTACTAAACTCTAATGAAAATAAAAACTTTAGTGTATCCGATAATGTTGAACGTTTTAAAAAAGCTGTGAGCCAATCAGAGGAGTCAGAAGATGAAGTCTGAAATATTCATTAACTTGTTTACCAAAGATTTTCAGCGCAAATTAATTGCCATCTTTTTTGCTTTACTTATTTGGTTCATTGTTAACCAAAGAATCAGTAAGGTTCAAACTTTCTCTGGCATTCCCATAGTTTTGGTTAACCCTAATAGTAATATTATTATTTCTCAAACTAATCGCCCGACTGCCAACATCATTTTACGTGGTCCAGAGAAAATTCTTCAATCTCTTGAAAGTAAGGATATTGCCGTACGTCTAGTCCTACCTGAAGGTATTCGCCCCGGTGCTTTAAAGTTACTTTTGACCGAGGAAGATATCAGCATACCAAGAATGACGAAAATAGAAAACATTGTCAGTCAAACCATCATTGTCGAAGTCGATGAAATGCGTGAAAAAGAAGTACCCGTCAGATTATTATTCAATAATGCCATATCAGATAAATACCGTCTCATCGACAACCCGAAGATTGAACCGAAAACTAAACTCATCAATGGCCCGAGTAAACGCTTAGATTCAATAAACTATTTAACTACCAAACCTTTCTTGATCGATAGCTCGCGCAATAAAAGTTTTGTAAGCTCAGTATCCCTGAGCCTTCCCTCTGGCGTGAAGTGTGAGTTTGATAAAGTCAAAGTCCTCGTCGATATTGAAAGCGCGAGCAAAGTCCTACCAATGCGTCGCCAAAAACTTTCTATCCTTAGCCAAGGAAAAACTCTCGACACACCCTTGCCTCATGTTGATGCCGTCGTCAGTGGACCCCCAACGATTATTGACAAGCTCAAAAGTGAAGACATCAAGTTTTTCATCGAATACGGTGAGGATGAAAAGTTAAAAGTCAATTTTTGGTGCCCATACGAAGGCGTTTACTTACAATCTGTCATGCCTGAATATATCTCAAACCCATGGAAAAAATAAAATGGAATTAATTACCGCAATTAATAGACGAAGAAGCGCACGTAAATTCCTTCCCAAGTCACCTGAAAGGGAGCAAATTCTCCCAATCATGGAAGCTGCTAGATTTGCTCACTCCATTGCTAATCGTCAAGTTTTGCGCTATTCAGTTATTCTCAACAAAGTTAAAAGTCGTCACATAAGTGATTATGTCAATTTGAGTAGTAACACAGATAAAGAGGAATTCGCTCCACCATCTGCCTATATTATATGTTGCGGCCCTGAAGGAGATAGTCCTAGCCTCTTTGCTGATGTTGGCACAGCCTTCCAAAACATGTCCTTGGCGGCCATGACTGAAAAATTATCGATGTGTTTTATTACACAGTTCGATTCCGAGCAGATAAAACAGCAATTCGAACTTGAGAATGGCTATAAAATCTTGGCTATTTTTGCCCTTGGTTATGCCGCTGAAAGTTCAGTTGCCTACAACGCAGAAACTCTTCCTGAGCACATTGAAAACGCTTCAGATTCACGTATCATTCAAATCCCAAAACTCAGAGCTTCTCAAATAACTACCTGGATTGAATAATGTTTGACACCCACTTTCATCTCGACCCCGAGGATGATGCACAAGAAATTTACACTAATGCCCGAGCCGCAGGCGTAGAATACATGACGCTGATTGGCTGTGATCCAGAATCATGTGATCGAGCTCTTGAGACTTCACAAAAATACGAAAATATGTTCTTTTCTGCTGGTGTTCACCCTTTATATGTAAAAGACTTCACGGGAGAAGTCTCCGATTTCGATACTTATTATGAAAATGAAAACAATGTTGCCGTAGGTGAAATTGGCTTAGATTTTTACTATGATAAGGATGAAAATATCCAAAAAAGACAAGTTAATATTTTCGAAAGCTTCCTAAACAAATCTGTCGAATTAAAAAAACCAGCCATCATCCATAGCCGTGAAGCTTTTCCTGAAACTCTATCCTGTATCAAAAATACACTCAAAGGCCAGCAAGACTTCATTCTTCATTGTTATACGGGAGACGAAAACTGGGTCGGTGAGTTTATTGATGCAGGTGGCTATATTTCCTATTCTGGAATTGTTACTTTTAAAAATGCCGAGTCATTAAGAAAAAGTTTGGAAGGAGTCCCTAAGGACCGCATCCTCATTGAAACAGACTCACCCTACCTTGCGCCAGTCCCAATGCGAGGCAAGCGCAATCAACCTGCTTACGTCGTTCATGTTAGAGATAAAATCGCTCAACTGCTCAATATGGATTCCGAAGAATTAAGCGAATTAACCACAAGAAATGCTAAGGCAGTTTTCAATTTAAGCTAAAAGGTAGTAATAAGTTAATTTTTGACTTATTTTTGAAAACAATCGTTTTAAGTACATATTAAGCTGAAATATAATTAATACTCAGGAATAAACGTATGTTGGATACTAGTAAAACAGACACAAGTCTTGGCCATGAAGTAGAAGCCTATTTAGCAAGTAAAGGCCAATCCACACCTCTCATAAACAACACTTTAAGCAATAAAGAGAAAGTTAAAAAGATTGAATCCCTTTTTAGCGAAATCATGGAAACCCTTGGACTTGATTTGAATGATGACAGTCTCATGGAAAGCCCTTCTCGTGTTGCCAAAATGTATGTGAATGAAATTTTCCAAGGATTAAACCCAGACAACTTCCCAAAATGTACTGCTATTGAAAATAAAATGGCTTATGATGAAATGGTTACAGTTTCAGACATAAAAGTCATGTCGAATTGCGAACATCACTTTGTCGTCATTGATGGCTTTGCTCACATTTCATACATACCTAACAAAAAAGTTATTGGCCTTAGTAAAATAAATCGTATAGTTGATTACTTCAGCCGGCGTCCGCAGGTTCAAGAAAGACTAACTCACCAAATTTTCCATACCTTATGCTATATTCTCGATACTCAAGATGTTGCCGTAGTTATTGACGCCACACATTATTGTGTTAAATCACGTGGTGTTCAAGATGCAAGTTCACGAACTTCGACATCTAAAATTGGTGGTAAATTCAAACGTAACCCTGCCACACGTGCAGAGTTTTTCTCTCAAATTAACAAGAAGTAATTATGTATCGTTCAACTAAGAGTTTTTTCTACCTCCCCTGTGCCCATAGACAATGGCGTGATGATGGCGACTGCCAACTCGTTCATGGTTATGATAGATCAGTTCATTTTGTTTTTGAATCAGATGGCTTGGATGACAAATGCTGGGTTATGGACTTTGGAGGACTCAAACATATTAAAGCTTGGCTAGAAGATAAATTTGACCATACTCTGCTCATTAATGAAGATGATCCCGAAATGGCTTTTTTTGAAGAAATGGATCGCAAAGGACTCTGTCGCTTACGCGTACTTCCCAACATCGGGATGGAAGGCTCAGCAAAGTACATCTTTGACTATGTAGATCCATGGGTTCAAGAACAGACTCAAGGTCGCGTAAGAGTTTATTCTGTAGAATGTCGTGAAAACGAGAAGAATTCCGCTATCTACTACAGAGATTAATCACATTTGAACTGCTTGAGTTCATAGGCCATATAAGCGCTTCGCATTAGCATAAATAAGCTCATGCTTAGCCATAAGCCATGATTATCTAAGGACCAAAAGAGATAAATAGAGGGAAGATAGATTAGCAGTGAGCAGCGTGTCATTATCTTCCTCATCTCTTTGGCTTTCGCTAAGCCAATAAATATACCATCAATAACAAACGCTACTGGGTTGAGTATGCACGCCAACAACAACCAAGGTAAATAACGTTTCGCTTCATTCATGATAAGCTCCTGTGAAGTAAAAATCGACAAAATACTTTCACCCATAAAATAGAGTATTAGTAAAAAAACTAAGCCACTTCCCAAGCCCCAAGTAAATGATAATTTATATAGTGCTTTCAAACGACTCAAATCCTGCTTCCCATAAAGTTTACCACATAAACTTTCTGCCGCAAAAGCATAGCCATCTACCACATAAGCTAGACATGCGGCTAAACTCAATAAAATAGCATTAGCCCCCAAAGTTAGCGTACCGAACCTTTCGCTTAAAAAAGTAAAAGATGAAACGACCGCCAACAAGAAACCCGTACGAATAAATAGATCTCGGTTCAAACTTAAAAATGCTTTTATCTCGCTCCACTTAAAAATCTCTTGCCAATTCATTTTAGGCCATGACTTAAAATACTTCTTTGCTAAGACAATACTTAAAAACAAATTGATATACTGGGCACATAGAGTTCCCCATGCGACTCCAGCGACATCCATGTTTTTGTAGCGCACTAAATAAACACTAATTACTATGTTGATAAAATTACCGAGATAAGTAAGAACCAAAGGGAACCAAGAGTTTTGCATACCCAAAAACCAACCATGAAAAACATAGAGCATTAGAGTTGCTGGAGCCGCAAAAATTCTGATATCAAAATATGTTTTTGCATAAGCGCTTAATTCAATATCCAAGTCCAATAAATCGAAAGCTACTTTGGCTAAAGGGTATTGAAAAATTAGTAATAAAAGTGAAAGGCTAAGTGCTGTTAAGATCGCTCGATAAAAAACTAAATCTTCCCCATCACCTCTACCATGTGCCTGTGCAGTCAGCCCGGTTGTTCCCATTCGCAAAAAGCCAAAACTCCAATACAGACAAGTAAAGATTTGTCCAGAAATTGCCACGGCTCCCAGCATGACGGGATCAGGCATATGCCCCATCAAAGCTGTATCCGTTAAACTTAAAGCGGGAACAGCTAAGTTACTCAGAACATTGGGTATGGCTAAACGTAGAAAATCTCGATTTAAAGACATTGCTTAAGCAAGAGCGCGTACCTTTAGCGTGATTTTATCAGCATTCGTGTCGACTAAGACTTCGTGCCCTTCAGATATTTTCTCTTCTAAAATCAAGTCAGTCAATTGATGCTTAATCTTATTATCAATCAACCTTGCCAAAGGACGTGCTCCCATAACTGGATCGAAGCCCTTTTGAGCCAAGTATTTCTTAGCTCGATTACTCACTTTCATGGTGATTTTTTTAGCTTTCAATTTTTGCTCGAGAGCTGCAAGAAACTTCTCAACAACTTTGAGCATGAGTTCTTGAGTTAGAGGATTGAAACGCACAATTCCATCTAATCTATTTCTAAACTCAGGGGTAAAGTATTTTTCCACCGCCGCATCACTAGCATTGAGGTTTTCAAGATTCTCAAAACCAATCATTTTAGCAGCAGACTCTCTAGCACCAACATTTGAAGTCATAATAATAATCACATTGCGAAAGTCAGCTTCATGACCATTATTATCCGTCAGTTTACCGTGATCCATTACCTGGAGAAGAATATTGTATATTTCTTGGTGCGCTTTTTCAATTTCGTCTAAAAGAACCAAACTATAAGGATTTTTAGTGACTGCATCTGTCAGTAAGCCACCTTGCTCAAAACCAACATAACCAGGAGGCGAACCAATAAGTCTTGAAATGCTGTGTTTCTCACTATATTCACTCATATCAAAGCGAAGGAACTTAACACCGAGCAGACTCGATAATTGCTTGGCTAGTTCAGTTTTACCAACTCCAGTCGGCCCAGTGAACAAAAAGGAACCATAGGGTTTGTCTTCATCTCCCAAGCCAGATCGAGCTGTTTTAACGGCTTTAACCACGGCCTCAACGGCTTTATCTTGACCAAAGACTAACTTTTTCAAATCTTTTGCCAGAGTTAAAAGTTTCTGTTTATCATTGGAGTTTATTTTGGCTGAAGGAATCATTGCCATCGACGCAATTACTTCTTCAATCACATTTTTACTCACCATTTTTCTTTTTTGTGATGCTGGAAGCAAAGCCAAAGAGGCCCCTGCTTCGTCTAGGACATCAATTGCTTTGTCAGGTAAAAAACGATCATTGATAAAGCGATTAGATAATTCCGCCGCAGACTGCAAGGCTGTCACAGGATATTGCACTTCGTGGTGTTTTTCGTAATAGGATTTAATCCCTTTCAAAATAGAAACGGTCTCACTAACACTGGGTTCTTTAACATCTATTTTTTGGAATCGACGTGCTAATGCTCTGTCTTTTAAAATGTGATTTTTAAATTCTCCATATGTCGTCGCACCAATACAGCGAATTTCACCACTCGATAAAGCTGGTTTCAATAGATTCGAGGCATCCATGGTTCCACCACTCGTTGAACCTGCTCCGACAATTGTATGTAATTCATCAATAAAAAGTATCGCGCCATCACGCGCTTTTAAATCAGTAACGAGGTTTTTAAGGCGTTCTTCAAAATCACCACGGAACTTTGTTCCTGCTACTAATGAACCTAGATCCAAAGCAAAAATTTGCGCATTACGCAAACGTTCAGGTACTTTCCCCAAACAAATTAATTGAGCTAAACCTTCGACCACCGCTGTTTTCCCTACTCCGGGTTCCCCAACTAAAATGGGGTTATTCTTTCGACGGCGACAGAGAGTTTGCACTACGCGTTTGAGTTCATTTTTACGGCCAATAATTGAATCTAATTCACCATTTTTTGCACGCTCAGTCAAGTTCACTGTGTAGCGATCTAACATACTGCCTTTAGATGACTCGGATTCACCAAAGATATCTTCAAAATCATCATCTTCGTCTTCATCCTCATACATGAGGTCACCTTCTTCATCAGAGTCTCCTCCATGGGATAGATAGGTGACGATGTCAAAACGATCTATATCCTGATTTTGTAAGAAGAAAACTGCGTGTGAATCCTCTTCACTAAATAGAGCTACGAGAATATGAATTCCACTGATCGTCTCAATCTCCGAAGAAATAGCATGATCGGAAGCTCGTTTAATAACTCTTTGAAGCGCTAATGATTCATCTGGCAGGTAATCCTCGTCGCCGGGAAGATCTGGTAACTCATTCTCAAAGTATTCGAGTAAGTCTGCACGAAGTCGATTAATATCTGCTCCACAAACCTCTAAAACATTGCGAGATTCAGGGTCGTGGACGAGCGCAAAGAGAATATGTTCGGGTAACACAAACTCGTGACGGTATTGCTGAGCGGTTTTAAACGCCAACATGAAGGTGATTTGAAATTCTTTACTATACATTTTTCTCTCTTTGTTCTTACGCTAAAATATCTTCCAAAATTCAATAAAAGGAAACTTTATTCTTTCTGCATTGTACAGAGTAATGGGTGACCTTCTTTTTTTGCTAAACTCATTGCTTTATCAACTTTACTTTCGGCAATTTCTTTGGGATACACACCACAAATCGCCTTGCCCTTGACATGCACAGTCAGCATCAGTTGTGCCGCTTCATCTTCTGTTTTATGAAATACTTCTACAATTAAGTAAACGACAAAATCCATGGGAGTATAATCGTCGTTGTGCAATATAACTTTAAATAGACTTGGGCGTTTTACTTTACGCTTTTCCAATAAAGCCGTGTCCCCTTCAATCGAAATCTTTTCTGACATATCCACTTCACTATTTTTACATTTAATATAATATGGGGCTGTTTACCTTTTTGACTAATTTTTTATGCCGACAAAAATCATGAATTTATATCATTTTGCCCAGAACATTCTTGAATCAGCCGATATCGAAGAAAAACTCCGACATCCAGGCAAAATTGATTATTCTCCCTCAAAGAAAGTCTATTCATTTCCCACTAGTCCACAACGCTCCGATGCTTATGCTTTTGGAAAAAAAGAAAGTAAAAAATTGCACTTAGGTGAACTCAACTCGGAGCGAGATCGTGGCTTGCTCTTACTGATGTTTATGAATCACGAATTGCTTGCCATTGAACTCATGGCTCAAGCCATCCTCAAGTTCCATCAATCTGTACCCGAATCATTTCTGCGCGGCTTAGTACAAACTATTATTGATGAACAAAAACATTGCCGCCTTTACCTCAAGCGCTTGAGAGAGCTTTCCTGTAAACCGGGCGACTTACCCCTCAGTAGTTTCTTTTGGGATTGCTTATCACAAGTCGAATCTCCGCAAGCATATCTAGCCGGAATGAGCTTAACCCTTGAGCAAGCCAACTTGGATTTCACCTACCACTATAGAGAAGTCTTTTCCTCTGCGGGAGATAAAAAAACTGCTGATATACTAAAAACAGTTTATGACGATGAGATTCGCCATGTTCAATTTGGTGTCGATTGGATGAATAAATGGAACCACGATTCAAGTTTCTGGGATTATTATCTCCAGCACCTACCTAAGTCACTTGACCCCAATCGTGCCAAAGCTAATCAATACTTTGACATGAATGGACGTTTAGCGGCTAAAATGGATAAAGAAACTATACTCAAATTCAAGCTACACAGTAGCAGTAGAGGTCGAAGCCCTAATATTTGGATTTTTAATCCTGCAGCAGAACTCGAATCTCACAAAATCTCTGCGCCAAAGAGTTATACCACTGTCGAAAATGATTTAATTCCTCTTCTCATCCCTCTCTGCAAAAAAGACGATATACTGCTAAGCAATGAGTCCATAGATATCAATACTTTAGAAGTTTTTTATAATCTCAAATTTCCCTTGCCCGAAAACTTTTGCTTTTCTCAAATCGATCAACTGCTGAGTAAACACAAGCCCGGCCACATCAAGGCTTGGGGCAAAAGCCCCACTGTAGAACGTAAAACATCTTCTATTAAACAAGCCCAATCAAGTACCTTTAAACTTAGTAATTGGAAGGAGCCTTGGAAGGATTTATACTCAAAAAAATACCAAGCTAAAGTTTACTCCAAATTAAGTTCTGATAACCTAGCCCTCGATTTTTCTGCCGCTCATTATTTTTCAGACATAGATGATCTGAGTCGTTTATCACAAAGCAATGATGTTTTATTAAAGCAAGATCTCGCAAGTACCGGGCGTGGATGTAGAAGAGTATTTATTGATGCCTTAGAAGATGATGATCTAAAATGGATAAAGGGAGCTTTAAAACGACAAGGGGGAATCTTATTTGAACCCTACCGTGATCGACTTCTCGATTTCTCAGCTCAGTATGAAATAAATTCTGAGGGCAAATTAAAATTTCATGGCTTAACTCAAATTGAAACTAAAGCTTTCGCGAACACCGCAAATACTTGTGGCCCTTTTCATCACCAATGGCCTAATGAAATCAAAAGTTTTGTTTTTCACGGTGGTCAACACCTCATTCGAGACGGCTTTCATTTAGTCGCTCAAGAGTGGTCTCGAATTATGCAAGAAATGAACTTTACGGGTCCCTTTGCCTTGGATGGTTTCATTTGGCGAGACAATAAACAATTATATTTTCGACCTATCTGTGAATTAAATCCTCGCCTCACAATGGGCCGCTTAGCCTTAGAACTCAATCGTTCATGCCAAGCAGGCCTACTGACTCAACTTTCCATAAGTGACAAGTCATGCCTAAGTGACTGCCCTCAAGACTTTCAATTTAAAAAGCAAAACAAAATCTCTAGTGCCGACCTTATTCTAAATCCACATGCCAAGCAATTTTTCGCTCGTTTTAAAAGCCTATAGACACAAAAAAAGCCCGGTATAAACCGAGCTTTTTGAATTCAAATAAGTTTAAAACTTATTTAAGATCGCAAGTAACTTCTTCTTTGATCTCTGTACCTTCTTCGATAATATCGATGATTCTTTGGTACTCGTCAGAGATTGGGCAACCACATGCGTGATCTTGTGTAGCGTGAAGTCTAGCTTGTTCCATGTGCCATTGGGCAACTTTAAGGTGCTGGTCAACGTTCATAATGTCTTCCTTGTTGTTTGTAATGTTGGTTTAATATTTTACTAAGTTTTAATGTTTTTTCTATGTTAAATAAGGCTTTTTTTAACTTAAATGAAAGCTTTTAATGACTTTGGAGAACAAAACTCAACCCAGCTCATTCTCCAAGCGGCGAACTTCTTCTTTTAAGCGATCCAAAATTCGGCGTTTTGAAAGGTATACACTATTCACTGTCATCCCTAACTTCTTAGCGATTTCATCTGGTGCAATACCCTTGCTATGCATTAAAAAGCTTTCAATCGTATGACTTTTGAATTCTTCTTTAATGCGCTCGAGGGCCATGTTGGCAATATAATTTCTCCACTCACCATCGACGGCCTTACGCAATTCAGATTCTTCGATTTCTGGACTGAGTTCTAAAAGTGCGGCATTCCTTTTTTCATAAGCTTGCTGAGAACGCACAAAATCAATCATTTCATTACGCGAAACTCGATAAAGCCAATAACGGAACTTTCCTCTACCAGGATTGTATTTAAAGCGGGCAATTTTCTCCCAAACTTTTATCATCACACGTTGAACTACTTCTTCGCAATCATGGTGGTTGAGACCATTATTGCGAAGCGCTATGTAAATGAAGCGACGGTAGGCATCGGAAAAGTCTTCCCAACTGCTCGCAGTAGTATTATCATTCTGAATTCTTTCAATTAAACTTTCCCTCGTTTTATAAGGGTCATTTCCAGAATGTTTATTCACTCTTTCTTATCCCTCTGCAGTAATCTCAGTTAAACCGCCCATGTAAGGCACCAGAACGTCGGGAACTTCAATTGAACCATCTGCTCTTTGATAAGTTTCCATAAGAGCCACAATGCAGCGTGGGAGAGCTAAACCAGAACCATTGAGAGTATGCACAAGTTCAGCTTTCTTCTCTTTGTCTCCTTTGTAGCGAATTTTACAACGGCGTGACTGAAAGTCTTCAAAGTTTGAACATGAAGAAACTTCTAGGTAACGATCAGTACCTGGGGCCCATACTTCAATATCATAACAACGCGCTGCCGAGAAACCTAAATCACCCGAGCATAATTCAATGACACGATAATGAAGACCGAGTTGCTGTAAGAGGTGCTCAGCATCCGCTAATAACATTTCTAACTCAGTATAAGAAGTTGATGGCTCAACAAATTTGACCATTTCAACTTTTGAAAATTGGTGTACTCGAAGGATACCTCTGGAATCTTTACCTGCAGCACCTGCCTCTCGACGGAAACAAGGCGTGTAAGCCGTGTAAGCAATAGGTAAATCCTTCGCGTCTAAAATTTCATCTGCGTGAATATTCGTTACTGGAACTTCTGCAGTAGGCACGAGGTAAAGGTTATCTTCAGTGGCGTGATAAATTTCTTCCGAGAACTTAGGCAATTGACCCGTTCCAGTCATAGCCTTTGGATTCACCACGAAAGGAACCCAAGTTTCCTTATAGCCATTCTCAGTATTTTGATCCAAGAAAAAGTTAATCAAAGCACGCTCTAAACGCGCTCCAGCACCTTTCCAAAGGTAAAAACCTGAACCAGAAATTTTGGCTGCTCTTGGTAAATCTAAAATATCTAATTTTTGTCCTAAGTCCCAGTGTGCTTGGGGCGTGAAATCAAATTCTGCTTTTGTTCCCCAACGACGAACTTCAGGATTATCTTCTTCAGTCGTTCCCACTGGAGTAAATTCTGATGGAGGGTTGGGAAGAGAGAGAAGTTTTGAGCTGACTTTATTTGAAAGTTCCGCGGCTTTTGAATCGAGCTCTTTAATCTGCTCACCTAAATCGCGAACCGCATCCATGGCAGAAGTCGCATCTTCACCATTCTTTTTCATGATACCAATTTGCTTAGAAGCCACGTTTCTCTGAGACTTTAAGTCTTCGACTTTAACAGTACTTTCGCGCCATTCAGTATCCCAGGCAAGGATTTCGTTTACGTCAACGTCTAGGCCGCGAGCAGCCCATTTTTGCTTAAAGAAGTCAGCGTCTTCTCTAAATTTTTTGATATCTATCATGGAAGCTTGTCTCGTATATTTTATGAAATTTGAATAAAATAAACCGCTCTATACAAAAACCTATTGGTTTTCTCTTTTTTTCATCGAATTTTCTCCTCGATCTTTACTGAAAGAAAAATCGAGAAATTTCCAGTCTATAAATTTCGATTATTTAAGGTATTTACCCAAGACTTCATCTGCTCTTTTAGCAACCGCAGGATCTTCCTCTAGCACAGGCGCATGATGACTTTTTATACGAGCATCAATAATCATCGGAGCTTCGCAAGACCAATGCTTATCAATCACCTCTGAATTCAAACCATAGACATCTGCAGCTGGATCAGAGCGGGTAAAGGTCAACCACAAGAAGTTGCTTATTGATTGGGCACAAAACTCACTCTCTTCTGTCAAAACAATCATTGCCACGCCTTCTCCTGCGATTAATTCGCGAGCTAAGCGTTCACCTTCCTCTCGAGCTTGATCACTACTCTGCCATTTGCCAATATCTAAAGCAAGCACTCCGTCCATGACAAAATGTACATCTCCTTCAAAAGGACTTTTGAAAGTTTCTGGAATCGCTTTAGCTAAAGTTCGTTTAGGGTTCCCGCAAGCAATTGCCACCAATTTAGAACCCTTGTTCAACTCTGTACTAGAGTAATCAAGCGTATCCATTGTCGTACATGTATGAAAATGTAAATCCCTAGAGAAATCCAGGCGTTCTAATGCGTACTTAAAGAATTCTTCGTAATCGTGCACATGGGGTGCCACTTGATCTCCATCGCCTAGAAGAAATAAATACTTCGCAAGAGAAAGCTGCCCCTTGCCTAAAATCGCATGAGCAATTGTATGTAATTCATAAGGTTCACCATCATCACAATAAGGTAAATAGCGATCTTCCGCCGTGGCTAATAACAATGGGTGCACACCCGCTTCATCAACTGCATTCAACTCTCTTAAACCTGGCAACTCGGAGGGCAATACTTCTCCCGTCAAATGGTGAATCACATCGCCAAAGGAAGTATCTTCTTGTGGAGGACGCCCAACTACTGTAAATGGCCAGATGGCATCTTTCCTGTGAAAAACTTTTTCTACCTTCATATAGGGTAAGTTATGAGTCAAGCTATAATAACCTAGATGGTCGCCAAAGGGCCCTTCTGGTTTTAAATCATCTTCGTCTACGGTTCCCAATATACAAAAATCAGCTTCGGCTGCCACAGTCCATTCTTTGTACTTCGAATAGCGCCATCTACGACCTTGTAATAAGCCTGAAAAAACGACTTCTGGAAGGCCCTCAGGAAGTGGCATCACTGCAGAAAAAGTCATTGAGGGAGGGCCTCCTACAAATACAGCTACGCGAAAAGGCTTCTTTGCTTTGCGGTGAGATTCGTGATGGACGCCAATACCGCGATGAATCTGGTAATGCAGACCAATTTCTTCATCTTTTTTAAATTCATTTCCTGCCAGCTGAATTCTATACATCCCCAAATTCGAATTCATTGGGCCTGCATTTTCCACCGCTTCACTATAAACCTGTGGTAAAGTAACAAAAGAACCACCATCTTCTTGCCAACAGACGATTTGAGGTAAGTCACTGAGTTTCGCTTCACACTCCATCACCGGAGCTACTTTAATTTTCTTAGGCAAAGTATGGATCAATTCTTTTAATAGTGGGAAAACTTTCCAAGGTCGCTTCTTTAATTCATTAAGTTTTTCTTTGTCCGCCTTATAAGACAGAAGTTCTTTAACTTTCTCACAACGGCCCTGAAAAATACTTTCGGTCTGTTCTATACTCGCAAACAAATTCGAGACACAGGCAAACTGACTACCTTTCACATTTTCAAATAATACGGCTCCCCCACCGCGTTCATAAACGCGTCGCTGAATATAGGCCATTTCTAAATAAGGATCGACTTCTTCTTTGATGCGAATTAAACGCCCTTCGCTATCTAAGCCATCTACTAATTGTTTGGTACTTGTATACAACTTTTATTCCTATTGTTTTGGCCAACAATAGTCCATTTTCCTGCGGTATAAATTTTTATTGATAAAAAACCATGAAACTTAGTGCTTTTTCGTATTGCATCCCCCTACAAAATGCCTAATTTTAATTAAATACTAATAATTAATTGTAAGACTATGTCTAAACATCTATTCAATCTTTCCTGCCCACGCTGCGACACTGTAGTTAGAATACAACATAAAAAAACTGATTATGAATGCTCACGCTGTCATTTCAAAATTTTTATCAATGACTCCCACAACCTTTTAGAGTCCTACTCTAGCGGCAAAATCAAAGACCTCGAAATCATTGAAAATTCTGTCAACGAATTCGTTGACGGCACACGCAAAGAAGGTCTTAGCCTTAGTTTTCAAGAAATGCTTGAAGAGCAAGAGCCGGAAGAAGAAGCTGCTGAACCTAGCTTTGGCATGGTCGACGATATTGATGGCAAGTCTTCACATACTCAAGTTATCAACTTAAGTTTTGACCCCACAAAAGTTCTTGATGAATACACAGCGAAGAAAAACGCTTCCAAGAAAAAAATGAGCCTCAATCAGGCGATAGAAAATGCCAAGCATGCTAGAACGGAAGTCAGTAACTTTAATCGCTACCTTCTGATTGGTGGCATTGTACTAGCATTTGTCATTATTCTTATCATTTTCATTCTTGGTGCTAATTAAGGCTGAATTATGCCGCTTTGGAAACTCACCAAACAGGCTGATCGATTAACCTTATGCAACTACCGTATTAAGCCTGAGGCGCTTGATCATCTATTACCGGAAGGAACTCGCGCTCGCATTCATAATGGCCGAGCTTTTGGTGGCGTAACCATTAAAAACTATAATTGTCAGAAATACGATCTTGCGGCCTACTTAATGGGTTTCCCCTATGAAATAGTTCTGCACAGTGTTGCCATTGAATGGGACGAAGAGGAGGAAACAAAAAATGGCTTACTCATCCTAGCCTTACACAATTCCTCACGAGTAGCAGCCTTCCTATCAAAAAGCCTATACCCAGTAAAATGTCATTACTTACAGTTTGAGGCCGACGAACACTTCTCCTCCTACCAATTCAAAGCTCGTGCCAAAGATCACGACTTATACCTTCATGCTGGCATGGAACCTCAATTTGCCAAAGATTCCTTTTTCTCCTCAGCTCGTGAAGCAGGGAACTTCTTCCAAGAATCACTCATTCATCAGCATTCTATCAACCAAAAAACCGGACGCTTCTTTCAATCTTTAGCTGAGGGTCAATGGACATGCCAAGCTTTAGACATACGCGAGTTTAATTCACAATTTTTCGAAGCAAATTTTGACCCCAAAGACATTGAAATCGACCACGCCGTAATGATGCAAAAACTCGAACCCAGTTGGTGTGCCTCTAGCTTTGAAAGAAAAGAAGTTATCAGCTCCTCCTTTGCCATGAACCAAAAGAGTGCTCGCAAAGTAACACGGTCTTAATCCCCCTTTTATAAGATCCAATTCACTTCACCCTCCTCTTCGAGCAGAATTTACGAATAGCAATCCTAGCCTCTAGCTTATTAGCCGAACTTAGTGCTACTCTTCACAGCTTGGCAACAAACATAAAAAAAGGCCGAACTCGTGAGTTCGACCTTTTTGCGTTTATCTGTGGATCAATTAAGCTTCAGCTTTTTCCTCTGCAGCTTCACTTTCTTCACGACGTGATTTAAGTGCTTCACCAATTTCTTTTAATTTCTCTTCCGTGAGAGGGTAAAAGAGAATTAGTACAAATCCAAAGACACAAGGAAGTGCTGACATCCAGCTCACCATGCCGACAATACCATCTTTGGCTTGCTCAGTTTGAACTGCATTAGCTTGAAAACCAATCCAAGTTAGAGTTGCCATGGCAAGAACACCACCAAGAGTGTAACCAAATTTTTGAGCCATTGTACAAGCAGACATAACTAAGCCAGTTGCACGGCGACCTGTTTTCCATTCAGAATAATCAGCAGCATCAGTGTACATCGCCCAAACGAGTGCTGCAGTAGGGCCAAACATGAGGTTAATAAGTATATTCACGATAAAGAGCATCGTTGTGTTCTCTGGCGAAATAAAACCAAAGAGGAAGGTGAACGCTGAAGTCAATATGATAAGTACTGCAAAACCTTTTTTCTTGCCTAAGTATTTCTCAATAAAGCCCACTCCTAATAGTGAAACGAGGTTAGCTAAAGTTCCAGAGAGCATGAATAAGGGAACTACATCCGTATTGCCGACAACGTACTTGAAGTAATACATAATTGTTCCGTTCCTCAAGCACACGTGGAAAAGAGTGATGATACCAAGAGCGAAAAGAATTAACCAAGGTACATTTTTCAATAGATCACCAATATCTTGACCAAGGCTAGATTTTTCTTGTGTCTTAGGTGGCTTAACACGCTCTTTCGTTGTAACGAAGGTTACAAAGAACATGAAGGCTGCTGCAACGGCAAAAACACACATGGAGAGTTGGAAACCATTTTGTTCATTGACAACTTTTACTGAAACATCCGCTCCCGTAATATCGACTGGAATCATCTCATCTGAAATTTCATCCTTATTCTTTTTGAAGACAGTCTCAATTGGAATAATAGTCTTTGTAAAACCATCCATACAGTATTTAATCTGATTAAAATCTTCTGTATTATCACCCGTTTTGTATTCATTTTTAAGCTCGGGATCAAGGAACAACTTACCCTCAGTATTTTTATGTAAAATCTTAGACTCTAAAAAGTAGGTTTCGTTATTAATGTAAAATGACTTATTGCTCGTATAAAATAGGTTTTTATTTTGAGCATCTGGCACGTTTGCCACTTTCATCAAAATCTTTTTCATTATACTCGGTTCAGTATAACCAGGTAGTTTCGCTGTTGCTTCTAGGCGTGAAGCTCCGCTTCCCTGCTCGGTCACAACAATGACTTGTTTATTATTTTCCAGACTTTGGATTTTAGCGTCAATAACTGAAGTATCTCCACTACCGAAAGAAGCCACTAAAGGCAAAGTTGCGGCCTGAACAATGATACCACCAGAGAAAGCCATGATAAATCGCATTTGAGAAAAGCTTGTTCTCACCTTAGGGTCTGGTGAAACGACTCCCATGAGTGAAGAATAAGGAATATTTACAACTGTGTAGATCAATACCATGGCGCCATAAGTTATATAGGCCCATGTCAGTTTACCACCCGCAGAATAATTCGGAGTTGTAAACATGAGTATACCCGCTACCGCAAAAGGAATTGCTCCAAAAAGAAGATAAGGTCGGAATTTACCCCAGCGCGATTCTGTGCGGTCAGCAATAATGCCCACGACTGGATCATTAATACTATCCCAAATACGAGTGACAAACATCATTGTGGCGAGCACAGCAGGTGCCAAACCAAATACATCCGTATAGAAATAATTTAAATACCAAACGAACTGCATCCAAAAGAGGTTTGATGCCAAATCGCCTAGGCCGTAACCAAACTTTTCCTTAAAAGTAATTTTATCACTCATATTGATCCTAATCATTATTTAAAATTATATTTGCACTTATGAAAGCGCGCTTATATCAATCTAATTAATAGCCATGACCCCATTCGAATTGACAAGTTTTAGAAAGAATTATCTAAATAAATGCTAAAGCACCAGGAACTTGATGAAATTAAGTCATCTCCCCATGACATTTGACGGCTTGAGACTAGAATAAATAGATTAATAGGAGCTCACCATGAAACACTTTTTAACCCT
This sequence comes from Lentisphaera marina, assembly GCF_028745505.1. Lineage (GTDB taxonomy): Bacteria > Verrucomicrobiota > Lentisphaeria > Lentisphaerales > Lentisphaeraceae > Lentisphaera > Lentisphaera marina. The sequence continues at coordinate 1,335,479 of NZ_JAQZZL010000002.1, forward strand.
GATCATTATTCTTTCATCTACACTTTTCCTTTCATCTTGCCAATCATCAAAGACGGAAGCTCGCCCCATTCGAGTGGGAACTTCTGCAGACTATTACCCCATCATCTTCAAAAAGGATGGTCAGTACCAAGGCGTAGAAGCGGATTTAGCTGAAGCATTAAGTATTGAACTCGGTCGCCCTATTGAATTCGTTGAGATGCCCTTTTCTTCTTTAATTCCCGCCCTTAACGGCCGTCGAATCGATATCATCATGGCAGGCATGTCGATTACTGAAGAAAGAAAAAAATATGTCAAGTTTACTGATCCCTACATGGAGATCAGTCAAATGATGCTCATTAGAACTAGTGAGATGGGGCGTTTCCGCAAACCTGGCAATGGTTATTATGTGAATTCTGGAATGAAGATGGGGGTCATTGGCGACACCACTGGCGAGGATCTCGCCAAAAAATATTTAAAAAAGGAAAAAGTTAAAGCTTACGCGAATATAGATGATGCCGTCAAAGCTTTGAAAACCAAACAAATTGACTGCTTCATTCACGATGCTCCCTATATTTGGTCTTATACCAACACTAATGAAGAACGAACTCTTACAGGCGTATATTGGGACTTGTCAAAAGAGCATTTAGCTTGGGGAGTTAGCTTAACTAACTTTGCTTTGCAAAAGGATCTAGAAACGGTCTTAATGAAATGGAAACTCAATGGCTTCAAGTCTAAGATTGTTCAAAAGTGGGTTCCCTACCGAGTCAATTACGCATATTAATAGAGAATAATTTCCGGCATCACAAGAACTTGCTTGTCAGTCAGTTCTTTAGAAGAAGCCCATTGAATAGCTTGTGCAAACATAGACTTCCAATCTTGACGTATGGTCATTGACCCTTTGTAAAATGAGTCTAATTCACCATCAAAAGTAATAATTTTTACTCTTTCTGAATGACCTTTCTCTGCCATATAAGTTAAGACGTAAGGTAGCATATCGTGATCAGGAACAAAGAGATAATCAAGATTTGTACCTTTGAAAACCGAACTCAACACCGCTAACACATCCTTAATGCTCTTACTCTTTGTTCTCTGATGAAGATAGAGTTGAAGACCATGGTGATGTAAACTCTCTTGGTAATAAATTTCTCTCACTGCCAAAAAGGGTTCTTCTTCACTCAATGGTGGTACCAAAATGGCTAACCTAGGATCACTATTAAGGTTTTTTATTTTAGTTACTACCGTATCAATAGCGCCGTATGAATCGGTAGAAAAATAATTGAAATGAGGATCAGAACGATTGATTAATACCTGAGCAATCTGACTCTCTTTCAATTTTTTAATGTAATAACGGGCACGAATTGAAGGACGACTCCATATCACACGACTACTGGGGTTAAGAATGATTTCGGAGAAATACTCTTCAATATTTGAACTACAGTGAATGCTATAGTTCAAATCATTGATTTCCGTCAACATCATGGATAGAATCGCATTAAACTTATTCGCTTCTAAACATTCCACATCATTGTTCAAAATAATATAAACATGTTGTTGGTCATCGGGAGACTTTACATAAGTCCCCGATCCCTGATGCGATTCTAAAACACCTTCTGAAACCAGCTGCTTAATAACTTTATCAATTGACCCACGCGAAACCTTATACTTTGCCATCAATTCATGACGTGTAGGCAACAGACTTCCTCCAGGATATAAGCCTGAATTTATCTCTTTGCGAAGATTTTGTTTGACTTGATCAGTTATACTCAAAGCAGCTTTTTCCTTTTTTAATTACTGTAGTTCCTTAACTTCATAAGGCGTACTTCTAGAACTAGTATCCTTGCGAACTTTTTTGAATACAGATTCCGATACGGCTCCGGATTTATTACCAAAATGATTGCGGATAAAGGTTGCGATTGCCGCGAGATCTTTATCTTTAAACATGGGATTCGCCCCTAAACCTGGCATCGGCATCGGAGTATTGTACTTTTTCTTATTAACCGTGATGGGACCATAAAGACCGTGCAACATGACTTTCGCTAGGCGTTCTTTAGAATCGTTGACCCACTCACTCTTCACAAGTGGAGGCCCCATATTAGGCAAGCCTTCTGCATCAGGTCCATGACAGCCAAAACAATTAGCATGGCCAAAGTAGAGTTCTTTACCCTTATTAAATAAGGCCTTATCATTTTTATTGAGTTTATTGTAATTACTCAGAACTTTCTTTTTCCCTACTTGGACATAAGTCTTTTGAGTACCTTTATCTTTAAGTAGTTTTGCGAAATCTGCAAAATTTTTATAGTCTTTTCCTAGACCACTAAGCAAAGATTCTTTGATATACTTTTTACCCTGAAATTTATTGGCAAGATCAACTAAGACTTGATAATCTTGTCCACTAAAGAAATCCGAGCCAAGCATTAAAATTTGTAAAGCTTCTTCATAATTAGTGGTCTTCGTATACTCAGTAAGTTCAGCTTTAAATGTATTTTTTTCAGAATCAGATAGGTACTCTGATACCGCCAAAGCATTGACTCGAACTTTGACATGATCGTGCTTGAGGCCTGCACGGACAGCTTGCAAGTTCACTGCACCAAGTCCTTCTAAAGTCCAGAGTGCATTAATCACGCCACGGTAATCACCTGCTTTTTCTATCAATTTATTAATTGCAGGCACCGCCGTCTTGTCGCCTTTGAAGACGATTTGTTGACGTGTGGTGTCGCGCCACCAACCATTGGGGTGATTGAGATAGTTTACGAGTTCGACCGCAGATAAGCCCGATAATTTCGGTTGCTTTCCAAGTCCTTTTTGCGTACTGCGCAAACGATAGATACGCCCACGGTCATTATTGCCTTTATCTAAACCACGAGCCAACATCTGCTTACGTAAGTATGTAGTTACAAAAACTTTGTGTTGCAGTATGCCATGATAAATATCGAGGATATAGAGTGAACCATCTGGAGCCGTAAATAGGTTTACGGGGCGAAAACGTTCATCAATTGAATTCAAAATCTCCGATTTAGGAAAGACTTCTTTACCTGATAAAGAACCTGGCTTTTCAATGATATAACGTGCAGAAATTAAATTTCCCGCAGGTTCGGGTGTTACTGCCATGCCATAGTATTTTTCTGGAAACTGATCACCGCGATACACCGTGCTACCACTCGCCGCTGTAAAGTTCTTTAATTTCCCTTCAGCTGTAAGCACACCTTTCATATAAGCTCGGTTAATACCGGGATTTATACGTGCTGAATACACGCCATTCCCACCAATTCTTGCTGAACCAACTTTCACAGAAAAATCTGGATTTTTGAGCAGTGAATTCGGGCGAAGGTACTCACCTGTTATTGGTGAGGAGTTACCATTATGATACAGGCGACCGAAATCATCCATACTGAGTCCCCACTGGCCACGATTATCGCTTTTGCGCTTTACTAATTTAAAGAATTTATTTTTATATATCTCTTTGGAATTGCGCGGTAACTTGGCATCTAAAGGCAGCGCTCTGTAAGAGTCTGATGACTTAGAGTTATAATACCAATTATCAAGAGCATAGAGCATGGAATTGGGCTTGTGCTCTAGAGAGCCTCCCTTAGCGTAATCCTTGTCGGCAACTTCCTGTAATCCAGCTTTTAAGCCGGGTAAGACTTCGCAAAAATAAAGCTGAGTATGATCTGCATAAAGAATTCCTCCTGGAACAAAACTTATAGCTCTTGGAAGCATAAGATCATTAAGAAATACTGTACGCTTATCAAGCTGGCCGTCACCATCTGTATCTTCGAGTACGACGATATTATTTTTTGATACTTCCTCATTTTCCCCGTCGACATTAGGCATAAGCGTATTCATTTCACAAACCCACATACGACCATCGGGATCAAAAACCATTGTTACTGGGTTGATAACCAAATTATCGCCCGCAACTAAATCAAGTGCAAAGTCATTTTGAACTTTAATTGTTTTCATGGCATCAGACACTTCTAAAACTGGCGCAGGGGGGATTTTATCTGCTGGAATGGGATCAGTCATCACATGCCCTTTTCTATCACCACTCTGAGCAAAAATATTCATTGAAAGAAAACCGCAAAGTAAAAATGTACTAAACTTCATTAATTAGCTCCTTATTTGTAGAGAACTTATTCCACTTCCAATTCATTCCTTCAAGAAGTTCTATTAATTTCTGACCGTATTGGACATAAACTTTGTAATTCCAATCCCAGTCAATACCATCCTTATCTTTAGCGTGAAAAACTGTAGCCATGTGAGGCTCGATCGAAATACCACCATCGTAATTACGCTCGTGTAAATCTTTCAAGATTTCTTTCACATAGCCCTGCCCTTCGCCAGGAAGGGTGTATTTTTCGGGCTTCCCATCGACAGGGTTGAGTGAATCTTTAATGTGAATGTAAGCAATATGTTCTTTTATCTGAGAATAAAACTCCCAGCTATCCTGCCACACATCAACGCCTTTCGAATAATCTTTCATAAAAGGACTATTGCCCGTATCATAAATCAACTTCAGACCAGGCACATTTTCCATAAGCTCATGGGTATGCTTCCAACTCATGCCTCCATAATTCATACAGTTTTCGTGAACGGGCTGAATACCTGCTTCTTTGAATAAACGAACCACTTCAGTCAAACGTTTAAAGCGTTCTTCTTTGTACTGCTCTTCACCCTCACAACGAGCATAAGACATGATACGAATCATCTTAGTTCCAAGGCGCTGCATACGGGGAATGGCACGCTCCACTTCTTCAAGAGTAATAGAAAAATCATCTTTGATGTTTTTCGCCCAATTCGCTACAGCTGAACCGAAGCAATTGATATAAACACCTTCTTTATCCAAAAGCTCGACCACTTTTTCAAAGTCAGCATCACTGATATCGTGAATATTTTTTCCATTAATATTTCTCGACTCAATAGCATTCCAGCCAAGTTCTTTTGTCGCTTTTATTTGAGTAGCAATATCCTGTGCCGCTTCATCTGCAAAACCTGTTAAATACATACAATATCCTTATTTAAAACTTCTAAGTTCAGGAGCTTTCTCGAGAGGCAAAGTCACCTTGGCACCACCATTGAGCGCAGATTGATAAATCGCTTGTATCAATTCTACCGATTTGCGACCTTCATAAGCATCGGCTGGTACTTTGCGACCTTCGCGAATGGCACTGAGAGCGGCTTCAAAGTTTTTTTGATGCCAAGAGAAGTCAATCGCAGACGGATCTGCAGCTCCGGCACCACCCGCATCGGGATTGAAACCAAATTCATTCATAAATTCTTTATCACCATCCTGCTCCTCACGGAATTCCCAATGAGTAAACTTATCATCTTTGAGGAAGGCAGAACCATTGACACCACAAATATTCACTTCCGCAGCATGCCCCTCTTCTGAATAACAGGCAGTTGAGCCCTGAATAATTCCTTTGGCACCATTTTTGAAATTGAGGATTGCCACAGCAGTATCTTCAACTTCGATATTATTATGAGCGAGAAGGTCAGCAAAAGCACATACTGAGTCGACTTCGCCAGCAACGTGAAGCAGTAAATCAATCGTATGAATAGACTGATTCATGAGTGCACCACCGCCGTCCAATTCCCAAGTCCCACGCCAGGCACCAGAGTCATAATATTCTTGAGTTCTATACCACTTCGTAACCGCCTCAATTAAACTGAGTTGACCAAAACGACCCGATTCTACTGCTTCTTTGAGTTTAATGGTACCACCATTGAATCGACGTGGCAGGATACTAGCGACTTGCACGCCATTTTCTTCTGCAGCTTGAATCATCGCATCTATTTTATCTATGCTAACATCTACCGGCTTCTCAACGAGGATATGCTTACCTGCTTTTGCCGCAGCAATGGCCGGTTCCATGTGAGCGCCACTAGGAGTACAAATCGTAACAACATCAACTGCGGAGTCCGCAAGCATTTCATCTAAATCAGTGTAGGCTTTACAGCCATATGTCTCGCCAAATTGAGCCCCTCGCTCAGGACTTCTTTCAAAACAGGCGACTAATTCGGCGCCTTCCATGGCGGCAATTGCCTTAGCGTGAAAATTGGCAATCATTCCACAGCCAATAATAGCGATTCCAAAGTTTTCTTTACTCATAATAATTCCTAGAGTTTATTTTCTTTTTTAATAATCTTTAAAAGCTCGTCGACCATTTCCGGTTTTTGAGAAGCAATATTTGAGCTCTCAAGCGGATCATTCTGGTGGTCATATAATTCAATGCTCGAATACTCACCGTTTTTACCTTTACTGGCAATTATTCTATAATTTTTATTTCTTAGAGATACCGCTTTACCCCAAAAAGAAAGGGCTGAGTCTCGGCCGAGAGTATCAACTGAATTAAAAATTGGCACGAGACTCTGCCCGGAGAGTTTATTTTCCGTTTGACTAAAAGAAGGTTGACAAAGATCAATCAGTGTTGGATAAATATCAGTCGTTTCAACCACTGCGGAACTCATTTTTGCCTGAGTACCAGGAACACGAAACATTAAAGGAGATTTCAAAGCTTGTTCATGCAGGTTGTGTTTGCCCCAGATTTGATGATCACCTAAATGCCAACCATGATCAGACCAGAGAACCACTACAGTATTTTTATCGAGTCCAAGTTCTTTAAGTTTATCCATCACTTTACCCAGTTGAGCGTCAACGTAAGACACACAAGCATAATAAGCTCGACGGGATTTAATCTGCTCTTCTTGGCTCAAGGGTTTAGTTTTATCACCTTGATACTTATAAAACTCACCACTTTTATGCCAGTATTTGGTATCACCTTTTTTATTATAAGGAGCCAATTTAATTTCTTTACCCTCGTACATATCCCAATATTTTTTGGGTGCAACGAAAGGTAAATGTGGCTTAAAAAAACCTAAGCTCAAAAAGAACCTCTTGTCTTTGAGTTCTTCGAGTTGGCGAATGGCTTCATCTGCATTCATTCCATCCGGCAATTCATTATCCTTAAGATCTTTGAATTCCATGCGAGGCATATATCCAGAACCGTCTTCACGGTGCTTACCATCGGCATAAGCAAAAAATACGCCCCAGCCTCTTTTCCAGGCGCCAAAAGGAGTTTTCTTCCAGTCCCAGGCAAAGGGCAACTCATCACTGCCATCGCCTTTACCATTATAAGCATAGTGGCGCCCGTCAGCTGTGTGAGAAACTTTGCCAATGACTGAAGTCAAGTATGAACTACGTTTAAACATTTCAGGAATGGTCTGAGCACCATCAAGCTGAGTTTTACTCAACTGTTTAAACGCTCCATTGCCCAAACTTTGTTTATTCCGAGGTCTCTGCCCTGTCAGGAGAGCATAGCGCGAAGCCCCACAAGTGGGAACCTGTACGTAGTGATGATCAAAAGTCAGAGATTCAGATGCCAATTTATCGAAGTTGGGACTAATAACATCCTGATTTCCATAACAGCCCAGTGAATTTCTTAAATCATCCACGCAGATCATCAGTACATTGTACTTATTCTCTGCTGAGATATTTGCGATTAGCGCAAATACACAGATGTAAAAGAATTTATTCACTCGATCTACCTGAAAATTTAGTTAAACATAAAACTGCTAGGCCGAAAACCATTATTGACGCAATCGCAGCCTCATTAAAGTGGTGCTGAATCGCATGACTGAAGATGATATTACTCACTCGCGGTTGCCCCTTCTAATGCGGCTTCCTTTTTGTGTTTATTCATGGTGTAAATTTGACCAATAATAACTAGGATAACAAAACCAATTAGGAAATACTTACCGAAAGCAACATCACTGCCCCCAATATTCATTTTTTTATTCCAGGCCGTATGTCCAGCTGCTACTCCTGTGATGAGTAAGGAGATACCGGTTAAGACATTCCAAATAATACGGTTTTTGCCTTTTGGTATATTATCTCCAAGTACCTTTTTGGAATTCATCATCATGAAGAATGCGAGGAAGGCCACGGGCAGCAGGATATAACCAAAGGTAGATGTAACAATAGCGAGGTAAGTTCCTGATCCTGAGCCCCAAATAAAGGGCCATAGTACACCAGTTGTTGCCAAAAAAGTTCCGCGCTTATGCGCCTTTCCACCATGCTCAAAGCCAAACATTTCACAGACAACAAAACCACTAATTAACATCAACATTGAAATTGTAGATAAGGCCATGGCTAAAACTCCGAAGCCAAAAATAATGTGAGCCATTTTCGGTCCCACAGCAACTTCTAGTGCTTTGGGAAATTCTTTGGTATCGCGCTTAACAAGCATACTAGCAAGAATGACTTCATCATTATCTAGCTCAGTACTTAAATTGCTAGATCTCTTATCGAGCATTGCCTGAACTTTAGGTGCCTGTTTGTGACCTTCGACTATCTGCACGATTCCTGCTTTTTGTTCAGTGAGGCCTTCAAAAGGTTTAGCGTGGAAGGTCACAGCAGCTGCGATAGCGACACAAGAAGTTGCTAAGACATAGGGTATAACCATGCCCGTCGACAAGTCAAAAATGGCTAATCCACGGTGCTTTTTCCCCCAGCCTTTATTGAGCATTGAGAAGGGAAGTAGGAAAGTCATATTAATCCCCACCGCAGTCGCCGCCGCAGAGACCATAATATCACGTTGAGTTTGAACGACATTTTGAGTCCAAAATTCACGAGCTGCAGGATCCGCAATTTGATTGATCACTGCTTGGATTTCTGACGCAGGCTGAACAAGTTTCTTTAAGTTTGGAATAAAGCCTTTAAGAATTTCACCAAAACCCACATTGCCAGCCGCAATCAATTTACCCGCTACAATCATGAAACATAAAACGATAGCGGCAACAATGAGTTTGAGTACGTTTTCATAGATCTTCATACCTTTACCCTGCTTACCGTAGCACATTGTAATAAAAGCTGAAAAAGCAAAAATGATCGCTGTAATCACTAATTTCGTACCTGTACTATCAGGATTTGGGATCGATGGGAAAAGATTTTGAGTCATTGCGGAGTACGCAAGAGAGTACTGCGGCAGCACCCAAATCATATTAGCCATTAGTGAGGCCAATAACCAACCCCAAGCTAAAACGGGATTTATACTCTCTTTCATTGATTTAAAGGGAGACTTCTCAGTACTCAAAGTCACGTAAGAAATCGCTGAAAGCATGATCACCCCCATGGCCATGGCAACGAGCTGCACCCACAAGAACTCCACACCACCAATGACACCTAAAAACAATGCACTGGCCAAAGAACCACCACCTAGTGTGATCGCCGATTGCAACCAACCTGGGCCAGACAACTTCATATAAGTTTTAATTGTCGCGCCACGCCCTGCAGCATGTGCTTCATCTAACATTTGAACTTCTGTGTTAATTTTGTCGCTCATTATTTTGCTGGCTCCAGTTCTTGAATCACAATATTACGAAATTGAATGATATTTTTGGTTTCACCTGTCTTAGCAAACACTTTGCTTCCGTGGTGTTGAATAGCGATATGGCCTTCTGTATCTTTAGTATCAATGACATGAGTCATCAGTGTTCCATTGAGGAAAATTTTGATATCAGAGCCACGACATTCAACGCGGTATTTATTCCATTCCAGGTGCTTGTAAACTTTCTTTTTCTCTTCAGTCCACTCAGGAAGCTGACTTCCTTTAAAATCGGCATCGGGCTTAGAACGCTTAGCGTGCTTGGGGTAGAGCCAGCCTCTTCTGCCTTGATCATAGAGACCGCCACTCCAAGCTCGCTCACTTGGATCTACCTCTGCTTGATAGCCAATGACTGACTTGCCAGTTTTACCTTCCTTAATCTGTGCTCTAAAAATGAGCCCTGAGTTAGAGTACTCATCAACATCTGGCATTTTCACTTCATACTCAAGGATAAAATCAGCGTAACGTTTCTTGGTAGGAAAGAAAAAATTCTTTTTCGAAGTTAAATGAACGACCCCGTCCTTTAATTCATACTGACCATCATTGTAGACATTCATACAATCCTTAAATTCAGGATCCGTATACAGCCTTTCTTTTTGTGGGGTACTGACACAAGAATACGCTAAACCTACAAGGAGGAGGAGTGAGGACTTCATTTTCATAATTTGCCTATTTTTAATCATTTTTATTGAATTTGATCAAAAAATACACGCTCAAACTTGCCTAAACAATTAAAGCATTTGTAGAAATCCACTAAACATTTGATTAATTTGTCTAAAAATATGATCAACTTGCAAAAACAACTATCTTTATGTATATTTTGCAAAAAATGAGTTTCTTATGATTAAAAAGCGAATCGTCTTAGCCTTCCCCATGGGATCAAGCCATTGGGAAAAAACAGCTTATGGCATTCGTGCTTACTGTAATGAGGAAAAAGAAAACTGGAAACTCATCACCAATCCCGAAACCCATATCTTAAAACTCTCCGATATACCCCCCGAATCTGCCGATGGGGTCATTGCCATGTTGCGGAATCAAGAGGACCTAGCTCTCGCAGAAAAACTCGCTATTCCCCTGATCAATATTTCTGGAACTCTACTGCGATCGGTGCACCCCAGAGTATGTCCCGATTTCTTTTCCATGGGAAAACTCGCTGCCGATCATTTTTTTGAACGTGGCTTTACGAACTTTGCCTTCTTTGGTCTCAACTCGACTCATTTTTCTAAAATGATGTATATGGGATTCCAACAGCAAGTTGAACAAAGACATCATGGCGTCCACGCTCTTGAAGTTCCCTTCGGAGCCGACTTTTTCAGCAATGATGATCAAGTCTTAAAATTCCTCAAAGAGCTTCCCAAGCCCTGTGCGATCCTAGCAGCTCATGACCCCCGAGCTCAGATGCTAATTCAAGCTTGTGAAGAACTTCATTTACGCGTTCCTGAAGACATTGCCATTCTCGGTTCCAATAACGACACCGTGAGCTGTGAGTTTTCCTCTCCCCCTCTCTCTAGTATTGAACGTGATGATAAAAAAGTCGGTTTTGAAGCGGCCAAGGCATTGGATATGCTCATGCGTGGAGAAGCTTGTCAACAAGAATTACTAATCCCACCCGTGAATATACAAACGCGCAAATCGACCGAAATCTTCACCCCCACTCATCCAGAGATTAAATTAGCGCTGAGCTTTATTGAAGAACAATTTACTCAAAGCTTAAATGTAAAAATGATCTGTGACTACCTCGGGCGATCTCGGCGCTGGCTTGAGTATGCTTTCCGAGAGGAACTGCAACAGAGTCCAAAACACTTCATTGATGAGCGCCGTTTAAAAAAGGCCATGCAATTACTGAAAAAATCAGCCCCATTAAATCTCTCGCAAATTGCCCACCAAAGTGGCTTTTCATCTGTCGACCAAATGAATCAACTCTTCATCAAAAAACACGGCAAGCGCGCCATTTTCTTTAAAGTTTAAAAGCTTGTGTAAAAAATATTATTTGAGGTACAAAGTACCGATGTAAAATAACGTGCGGCATGAGCCATACGGAAAATAACCTGATAAAATTCAGGGCTCACGGCTGTGAGCCCGGCATCTGTCGGACCCAAGCACGGGCCCTCACTTAATTCCGACCCCATTTTCATGCCCCTTACGGAGCACGCTACATTCTAGCAGACTCACAAATGAGTCCTTATTGACATTTTTACGAATATCCTGTGGCTCACGCCACATACCAATCCATGTCGGTGCTATGCACCCAAAAGAATGTTTTCCACACAGCCTCAAGCTTGCTTTACATTACAGAATATAAATCTTTACTGGATACAAAAATCTACGTTCTCAAAGGTTCACACACCGAACTCTGCCACCCTTTACTTAAACCGTCCAAAGACCGAGAGCCGGATTAGAAATGTAGAATATTTCTTCTCCATCCACTATGTTCCAGCCATCTTTCAGTTTGGTGGGGTCATATTTTTTGACAGTCTCTTCATAGGCTTGGTAATCAAAACCCACCATGAGGATTTCTTCTTCAGTCACTTTAGGGCCTGGGCAATAAGTAATATTGAAACGCCCATCAGAAGTCCCGTGGATGAGGTGTGCTGCAGCCGATAAATTATTGGCCAATTCTAGATTTTCTTCTACATCCTTCAGAGTCTGTTCCGTACCTAGGTAGCCGTATTTACGAATCAAGCGATCGATCTCCGGGTCTTCACCAAAGGTATGTAAATCAGGTGCCAAAACTAGTAACTGCCCATTATCTGCCATCGCTTTACGAGTGCGATATACCGCTTTGTTCCCTAGCCAAGTAGAATTAAATTCTTCTGGATCGAGGTAGACCACACATTTCTGAATGGGTTTAGGCAATTTATCTAAATTAACTTCTCGGCTTAATTCACAAGCCGTTTCAAAAACATCATCATTTTCACCTGAATAAAGCCCACGGAGAACGAGTTCATCTTCTTCTTTGCCAATCACAGTGAGAATAAACTCTAAATTAACTCTAGGACGCACATACTGATCATAGCTCTCATTAAGCGCTCTACGCACGGGGCTATCGGTCTCGCCCATAATCCGTTCCATACCATAAACGGCTCCGAGGTAATGAGATTTATTAATCGTATCGCCACCACCAACGCCAATCATCACATTCTTCGTGTAATTTGCCATGCCAATGACTTCATGTGGAACAATTTGACCTATGGAAATAATAAGATCATAATCATTTAAAACTTCTTTATTTACTGCCACTTCCATGGGGAAATTTAATTTTCCTTCTGAGAGTTCATTGATTCTCTGTGCAGATAATTCACCTAAGACTTCCAAGGCATTGCGCCAATCATGAGGCATGTAGGCCTCCAATGGAATATCCTTGCCAAACATCAAATGAAGCTGTTCAGGGGTCATGGGGACATGGGTTCCAAGCGCTGGCATGATGTTAATTTCGCACTGATCTTTTAAATTCTCATAGAGGTAAGCAGTGATTTCTCCGGCACGAGAATTTAAACGCGTGTGATCTGGTGGGAGTAAAAGGAGGCGTTTAATATCCTTTACATGTGTATTGATAAATTGATCTAAGTGAGCGTGAAGTTCATCACGGCTAATGACTCGATCTGCTGAACCATCATTAATTAGCATGGATAGACTCCTTTAATTCATTAATTATTTCCACTGTACTTTTACTGATATCGACTTCAATAGCTGTCGTAGGTTCTTCTAAAGTTTCAAATTGGCTATCAAGCATTTCTGGCTTCATAAAATGATTGCGTTGCTTCATCCTATCGAGAATTAATTCACGACTTCCTTTTAGATAAATGTAGGTCACATCGCCAAATTTTGATAGTGTGTCTCGGTATTTTTCTTTTAAAGCAGAACAGGCCAAGACAGCTCCATCTCCACGATTCCATAATTGAATGTTCACGGCCAAAATATCGAGCCAAGGCTGACGATCGTCATCATTAAGTGCTTGTCCCGAGGACATTTTATCAATGTTTGATTGGGGATGAAAATCGTCGCCATCATAAAAAGGAATTGCGAGTGCTTTGGCTAAACCATCGGCAATGGTGGATTTACCACAACCACTAACACCCATGACAACATAGACCATATTAGACTCCAGAGAATGCTGAAAAGCCACCATCAACAGGCAAGACAATGCCCGTTATAAAGCGCGACCCCGGCCCTGCTAAAAACTTAAGAGAACCTTTTAAATCTTCTGGCTCACCAAATTCATGCATCGGAGTATTATTGAAGATTTTTTGACCTCGAGCAGTTAAAGTTTTAGCATCTTTTTCATAGAGGAGGAAGCGATTTTGATCAGATACGAAGAAACCTGGCGCTATGGCATTAACGCGAATATTCTTCTCTGCCAAATGAACCGACAGCCATTGCGTAAAGCTATCAACGGCAGCCTTTGCATTTGAATATGCTCCCACTTTTGTCAGTGGACGAGAGGCTGACATGGAAGAGATATTAATAATATTGCCTTCTCCTGATTCAATCATATCTTCGCCAAAAATTTGTGCTGGAATAAAGGAACCCTTGAAATTCAAGTCAAAAACTTGGGAATAGGCATCGGCATCGAGCCCAAAAAAACTATCCGCCATGGCAGTTTGATCGCTCATTTGTTCTGCGGGAGCAGTCGCCTTCGGGTGATTTCCACCGGCGCCATTGACTAATAAGTAAACTTTACCCCAAGTCTTATTGATCTTAGCTTTTGCATCCTCTAAGCTCTTTCGATCAAGAACGTCTGCTGCGATTACTAAAGTTTGCTCGTAGCCTTTTTCTGCCAATCGGTTTTTTAGATCAATTAACTTACTTTCTGTCCTACCGAGTAGAGCTACTTTTGCGCCCTCTTCTAATAAAGCTTCCACTAAAGCTGAACAGAGCACTCCAGCTGCACCCGTAACTACACATATTTTTTCTTGTAAACTCATTGTACTCTCCTAAAATTTAAAATAATTTTTAGCGTTATTATAACAAATATCTTCAATCAATTGTGCCAGGAACTTACGATCATCTGGTAATTTCCCTTGTTCTACATCACGGGCAAACAAATCACATAAGAGGCGGCGGAAATATTCATGCCTTGGGAATGAAAGAAAGGAACGCGAATCCGTCAACATGCCCACAAACTTACTAATCAAACCAAAGTTTGAGAGATCATTCATTTGCTTTTCCATTCCATCTAACTGATCGAGAAACCACCAACCAGAACCGAACTGAATTTTCCCTGCTTGACCACCATCTTGGAAGTTGCCAATCATCGTACCTAAGACGGCATTATCTTTGGGGTTCAAGTTATATAAAATCGTTTTAGGAAGTTCATTTTTTATATCTAAGCTATCCATAAAACGTGAAAGTTTTTCCGCAATCGGCAAGTCATTCATCGAATCAAAACCCGCGTCGCGACCCACTGTCTCAAAGCGACGTGTACTATTATTACGCATGGGGCCGAGATGTAATTGCATTGCCCAATCTTTTTCCGCATTCCAACGGGCGAACTCCTGCATAAAGGCAGTACAGAGTACTTCTTTTTCTTGTTCACTGAGTTCCGTTTTAGCACGTGCTTTTGCGAAAGCCACATCTAAGTCACTCGCAGAATACTCTGTGTAGTAAGCTCTAGGTAAGCCATGGTCTGAAAGCCTGCATCCTCGCTCATGGAAATAATTATGTCGATCCTTAAGAACTTGCAGTGCACTGTCAAAAGTTCTCACTTCTTGATCGGCAATTTCTCCGAGTTTATCAATCCATTCATTCCAAGCTTGTAAATCATCCAGAGCCAAAGCTTTGTCTGGACGGAAAGTTGGTAATGCCTTGAAGTCATTAATCTCTTCACTACAAACTTGATGAAATTGCAAGTTATCCGTGGGATCATCTGTTGTACATAAAACCTCAACATTTTGCTGTCTAAGCAAATTGCGACATGAATGGGATTGTTGGCCTAACTGTTCATTGCAATTTTGGTAGATTTTGTGAGCGTTATCGCCATTAAGTAAATCTTTAACACCAAAATACCTCTGCAACTCCAAATGTTGCCAGTGATAAAGTGGGTTGCGCATTGTGTAGGGAATTGTCTCGGCCCATTTTTGCCATTTTTCTTCCGGCTTTGCAGAGCCCGTAATAAATTTTTCTTCAATACCATTGCTGCGCATGCCACGCCATTTGTAGTGATCTCCCTCTAAAGTAGCTTCTGCCATGTTCGCAAAACAACGATCGCTGGCAATATCTTCTGGGGGTAAATGATTGTGATAATCAATAATTGGCATCTTGGCCGCGTGATTGTGGTAAAGATCTTCTGCAACACTATTGTTGAGAAGAAAATTATCGTCCATAAATTTTTTCATTGCTTAGTCCTGTATTGTTTGATCTAAGCTAAAGAAAGAAATCCACAAGCACAATTTGCAAAATACGCAATTATATAGATTTTTACGCAAAAATCATATTGAGCAAATAATAGTCACATAACACTCATTGCAATAATTGCATGCAAACTAAACGGACTGTATTATTTCCTAAACAGACTTAAGAGAAAAGCATGAAAAAATATCGTGTCAGCCATTTTGATGAACTCGAAACCGTCAACTGTCCTTGTGGAACAACTCGTCGTGCGTTTATCGATGATCCAGATAAAATTGCCAGTATCCATATGGTTGATATCAAAAAGGATTCCGAACTTCACTATCACAAAAAAATGACTGAAATCTACCTCATTTTAGAGGGTGAAGGTCATATGGAACTCGATGGTGAGCTCATTCCTGTACGTAAAGACTCCACAATTCTGATTAAACCAGGTTGCCGACATCGCGCCATCGGAAAAATGAAAATTGTCAATATCCCCGTCCCCGCCTTTGATCCAAACGACGAATACTTTGATTAAGTTTTGGGTTTCCAGCGCGCAGCGTCCCAAATGGAGTAGATGTGAACTATCCAGCCCATCAAAATGACCCAAAGTAGCGAACACAAGACAAAATGTATGGCTGCAGGAATTAAACGCCCCTGAACTAATTGCCCTAAGCCGGGTATGAAAAAACTACATACGGCGGCGATTACGTTTCCAGTTGTTCCTTGATTTGACATATCTTTCCTCATTAATTTTCACAATCTACACTTAGTCAAAAAAAGCTCAATTCAAATTACCAAAGAAAAAAGCCACGCGCTTAAGCATTGATTTAATCAATGAATGGACAAGAGAATATTAACTTTCTCTAAGGCACATATTCATTTACAATATCTAAGTGATTAATAACTAAGTTGTGAGTGTGTCCCGTGAATAGTAAAATATGGTATCTAATAATAATTCTAAGCTGTTTTACATCATGTAAAAATGAAAAGAGTCATAGTCAGCTAAAACTTGATGACGAGTTTTATATTGAGAAGCTTTATGTGAACACAAGTTTCGAAGTAGCTCCATTTTAAAGAAAGTAGAATGGAAACCAGTATCAAAGTCCTAAGCTAGAGTTTGTATCTCGAAAAAGTTTCTAAAAAGCTCTTTGCTCTAATTTTTATCATCAAAAATTATTTGATAAATAATCTCATTTTCTTGTTACCAAGTTCTTATAAATACGTTACTTATAAGTAGTATAACTAAATGTAGATTTTTTAATTTTTTATTTTGGATAAATTCTATGATTACCCACGGTGTTGTTTTTACTCTCAAAACTGATTCCCCTCTTAGCAGAGAAGAATTTTTTGCTAAAGCACTCAAATTAAAAAAAATTGAGACCGTCAGCAAATTTAAAATTGTCCGTGAAACCAGTCCAAAAAATAAATTCGAATTTGGTTTATTCATGAAATTCAAAAGCCCTAAAGAATACGAATACTACAATAATCACCCTGATCATCTCGACTTTGTTCAAAACATTTGGATCCCCAATGTCGAAGACTTCATGGAAATTGATTTCGAAAAAATTCTCTAAAACTTTTTATTAAATGTAAGCTTAAGTTTTTGGCAGTGTAATTTATATAACACAAAATTTAACCTAGGCCTTTCATGAGACTTCATTTTTTAGTTTTATATCTATCTTTTTCGGCCCTACTTTACGCTCAAAAAACCAATATCGTTTTCATCCTTGCCGATGACATGAATCGTGATAGTTGGGGCATTTACGGTAACAAAGATTGCCAAACTCCAAATATTGACCGCATTGCTTCTGAAGGACTTATTTTTGAGAACCTCTATGCAACAGTAGCTATGTGTGCCCCTTTCCGCCAGGAACTTTATTCCGGCCGTTCTCCATGGAGAACAGGTACTCTGGCAAATCACTCAAAATCGACTCCAGAAACAAAAAGCCTACCTCATTACCTAAAGCCAATGGGCTATCGAGTGGCTTTACTAGGTAAAAGTCATGTCGGCCCAAGCAAAGCATACCCTTTTGAATATGTAAAAGGCATCTCCAAAAGTAAGGATGGCAATGATCACCTAGTTGCGGAGTCCGCAAAATTCATCGATTCTGCTAGAACAGAACAAAAGCCTTTCTGCCTATTTATTGCCTCAGATGATTCTCATGCACCCTTCACTACAGGTGATCCATCTCAATATTCAGCTGATCAACTTACTGTTCCTCCCTACTGGATTGACACACCCACCATGCGCGAAGCCATGGTTCAGTATTATGCTGAGGTCACTAATTTTGACTCCTTAGTTGGTCGTGTGGAAAATCTTTTAAAAGATAAGAATTTATTGGACAAGACCATTTTCATCGTTTGTAGTGAGCAAGGCTCACAATTCCCCTTCAGTAAATGGACCTGCTACGACACAGGACTTCATTCCGGCATGGTAGCGCATTGGCCCGGAGCCAAAAGTAAGCAAATCAATCAACTCATCTCTTTGTCCGATATTGCTCCTACCCTTGCGGAGGCCGCAAACTACAATGCTAAAGAAGATGATTTTGATGGTTTAAGTTTTCTTAAAGCTATTCAAGGAGATGAGACAGAAATCCGTCCTTATGTATACGGTGCATTTACAAACTGTAACATTATTGATAATCGCGAACGAATTTTTCCTATTCGCGTTATTCGCAATAAAGACTACTCACTGATTTACAATCCAAATCACACGGGTATAACATCAAATACGACCTTAAGCGCGGCTTTAGAAAATGATCTTAGTAAAACAAAAAAAGGCAAAGTTGACATAGCTTCGACTTGGCTTGAGCTCTCCATAAAAGACCCAATATACAAAAAGCGAGTCCAACAACTGAACAAGCGACCAGAGTACGAGTTTTTCAATCGGAAACTCGACCCTCATGAACTCAAAAATCAGATCGATAACCCAGAATACAAAAGCTTAATTCAAGACATGAAAGAAGCGCTTATTACTCAGCTCAGCACTCTCTCAGATGCTGATCCTATTGCTACCGAGCGTTCTTTAGTTAAAACAAAAAATAAAAAGAAGAAGTAAACATGAAATTATTTAGTCTACTCACTCTAATAAGTTTACAGTTTTTAATGGCTGTAGACAGCAGTAAACCCAATGTCATTATCATTTTAACTGATGACCAAGGATACAACGACCTCTCATGCTATGGATCAGAAACTATCAAAAGTCCTCGTATTGATCAACTTGCCGAAGAAGGTTTAAAACTCACGAGTTATTACGTGGCTTCACCTGTATGCTCGGCTTCACGTGCAGCACTTTTGACTGGTCGCTATCCAAAAAACGTCGGTGTTCCAGGTGTCTTTTTCCCCAACCGCGGACACAAAGGCCTTGCCCCCGAGCATCAAACCATTGCCGAACTCCTCAAATCAGTCGGTTACGCAACAAAAGCAGTCGGTAAATGGCATTTGGGCGATGAACTCGAATTTCTCCCCACCAATCAAGGTTTTGATTCTTACTATGGCATTCCCTACAGCAATGATATGTTCCCTGCTTCCAGCATGAAATATTCAAAAGATTGCCTTTTCCTCGAAGGCATGAATCAAGAACTACTCAAAAAAGCTTTTGATAAAAACAAACAACGTCCCGTGGGTATGAAAGACAAAGTACCTATCATGCGTAATGACGAGTGTGTAGAATTTCCTGCCGATCAAAGAACCATCACAAAACGTTTCACTGATGAAAGTCTACAATTCATTGATGAAAGTATAGAGAATAAAAAGCCCTTCTTCCTCTACCTAGCTCATAGTATGCCACACACACCTCTGTATGTATCGAAAGATTTTGAAGGTAAAAGTGCTGGAGGTATTTATGGAGATGTTATTGAAGAGATTGACTATAACGTGGGCAGAATCATCGATCATCTCAATGAAAAAAACATTGCTAAAAACACTCTCTTTATCTACACGAGTGATAATGGCCCGTGGCTTGTAAAGAAAACACATGGTGGTTCGGCACTCCCCCTTTTCGAAGGGAAAATGACGAGTTTCGAGGGTGGTCAAAGGGTTCCTGCCATCATAAGATGGCCTGCTAAAATCCCCAAAGGCTCCGTATCAGATGCCATGACGCTTTCCATGGATATCTTCCCCACACTAGCAGAAATCACTGGCGCTACTGCTCAAGACGCGGATTTGCTCAATGGTAAAAATGCCCTCGAACTTTATGAAGACCCTACAAACTTTAAAACTCTGCACGACTACTTTTTTTATAGCCCACGTGCAGTGCGCCATAAAAACTGGAAGTATCATCAAGTCGAAACTTTTAAACTCAAGAGTACTGCTCGAAAAACTAAGGGACCTAGCCTTTATGATCTCAGTAATGATATAGGTGAAAGTAAAAATCTTATCAATGATTACCCCGAAATTGCCGCTCAACTTAAGAAAGCACTCATGGAGCATAACAAAAAATAATTAAGGTCATAATTCTCTACTTTCGAAAGGGACGCTCTCCCTTTCGAGTTTTATCCACAAGAATTCACCTATCCTTGTCCAGGTGATTAAGGAGCATTTCCCCGTTTAATGCCTGAATCGCATGAAAAATTATAAAGCATCGTTTAGCAAGAAGCTATTTAATAAAAATAAACTCAATCATAATTATATATGAAAGTAATCTATAAATCATGGCCTCTTAGCCGCATAAATGTTTTCATTTTAAAGTCATAGCCACTAAATTCTTAGATGCCAAATATCCTGATTGAAAGGCTTCATTTATAAAAACATGAGAATTGAATATGGGTTCAGAAAAGAAAAAAGATGCTATAAAAACCATTCATGATGATTCTGAACTTAAGTTATGGAAGTCAGATAACTCTAACTCAGAGAAAGAAAGCTCACGCTACAGCAAAATTGATCTTGTTTCTTCCTGCGATAATAAGAACACTTATTCTGCCTATGACAATAAGTTTAAACGTAGTGTTACTCTGGTTGAATCCATTGGTGATAATCAGAATCAATTAGATTTCGTCAACGAAATTATCATTACTACATCTTTAAATCACCCCAATACACTTCAAATCCTCGACTTTGGTACTTGGAAAGAAGGCAAGCCCTATTTCACCATTCAACAAAGCGATAATAAACCTTTAAAAGATTATATCCGAAGTGCTGACTCTTCTGAAATTAAGAATTTGGAAATCTTTAAAAAAATCTGTGGCCTCATCAGTCATGCCCACGCACTAAACTTAAGTCATGAAAAGCTGAGTACGGATAATATCGTCTTAGCCGCCAATGGTGAAGTCATTGTGACGGAATGGGCACAAAATATTAAACTATCTGAACCTAAAACTACTGAGACTAAAGAACTAAATGAAGGTTCTGATTCTGACACAAGTAAAAACGCTGACAGCGAAGTGACTCTTGATGCAAGTTCAGACATTGCCAAACTCGGATCAATCCTAAAAAGCTTATATTCTAAAGACCGAAACACCCCACCCTCAGATGCCATAAGCTCAATCATCTCTAAAACTTCGTCCGACAATGCAGAAAACCGCTACCAAAGTATAAATGACTTAGAGGGGGATATCGAAAAATTTCTAAAAAGTCGAAACATAGAACCTCAAGAAAGCGGTTTCTTTAAAGGCTTTGCTAAGTTTTACCAAGAAAATCAGAGTGCCTGTTCATTTCTTTTAATGATCTTTGCCATACTTGTGGGCGTGGCCATTTATTCTTTCATTGATATCAACAACAAAAAGCAAAGCTTGACTCAGTCATTAGATAAGGCAAAAAAGGAGAGTCGTAAACTTAAACAGCAGCTTAAGAAAGAAGCTAAGATAAACGATCTCTTTTTAAAGTCTGAACTTAAAAGAGCAAAAAAACTCATGACTGGCCCCCTTTATTTCAATTCACCTCAAGAGTCATCCAAACAAGCAGTTGATATTTACTTGAGTCAAAAAGATCCAAAAAAACACCATAAAGACCTCTTTATGGCACTCATGATTCGCCAAGATTTTCAATCAATCTTAAAACAAAAAATCAAAGCCCCTGGCCCACTGATGAGAATAGCCAAAATCTGTGCAAAGAAAGAGAAGGGGGAGAATGGTTTACTTCAGGAAGATAAAGATTTTAATCATTTGTTTACACTCGTCAATAAACTAGCTTTTGAACATCAGGACTTTAAACAAGAATTCGCGGAAAGGGCTATTTCCTACAGGAACGCAGTCACCCAGGAATCGGCTGTCCCAGTCCATGGATTAAAGAGTTTAATACAAGCTTGGAATCCGGACTGGCTTCTTAAGGATCTTTATTACAATCCAAAGAATATGAATCTTCGCCTTAAAGGTGAGGCTGTAAGCATACTCAAAGTTGAATCCCCCTATTCTTCGGGACAATCATTTTTGCACTTACTAAATATTAATAACCTGGACATGAGGCAGGCAGGTGTTGAATCTCTTACACAGCTAGACGGCCTCCATATTCAACGATTGGATATTCGAGCAACACCTATTCAAGAATTCCCCACTCACAATGAAGCTCTAAAAGTAAATACTCTAGTTATTACGCCTGGGCAATTTGAAGAAGAGAACTTAAAACTTCTCCCTCAAGAAATGAAAGTTTACCAGAATAAACTAGCGCCTCAAGCGAAAAAATAACTGGATTTTACAATTGACCACAATAGGACATAATATTTTACATAAGAGCAAGACGATTGTCTCTCACGAAATCTCCTTTTAAGGGATTTAATATTCAGCAGGCGCTTAGAGCGCTTTGCCCACTTTATAGCTAATCGTAATAAATCTTATCTAGTTACCATTTGGGGCTTAGCTTTTAGCTCACCTTTGTACATTCGCTTGATTTGACCACTGAGCCAGAGGTAATGATCGCTGGGCAAACCTTCATAATCTGAAAATTTACTGGCTCCGACGGGTGGATTATTGGTGCATTTAAATAAAGCAGTCCCTTCGTCGACTTCATCAAACATTGCTAGGTAGAGCATCTTAGCACCAGCTTTTTTGTAGTGATAAGCTTGAGACCAAAGGAACTGTCCTTTGAGTCGAGGTATATGATTCAAGGGAGCATGCTTTCCTTTTTGTCGCATCAAATTCTGCCAACTAAAGCCCGGAAATGCGACTGGCATGAAATCGAGTCCTTTCGCTTCAGTCCAAGCTATATCCTTGGCAACGTATTGCTCCGCATGCTCCTTTGCTTCTTTCGGAGTACGGTAACGTCCAGGAGTCCACGGGCTCAAAATATCAGCTTTAGATAAAACCTCATGTAATCTGTCATGCTTTTCGGCATCCCTGTGCTGATCTCTCCAAAATGAGGGTATACCTAACATAATCGTGTTGCCACCATAACGTGGATCGTTCTTTAAGAAATCAATTAATTCCTCACATTCCTCTAAGCTATAATCACGCTCATCATCAAAGCCTACGCCCCAAATCGCAATCACAGGTTTGCCTTTGTGATACATATACGATTTATCGTGATCAATTTTTGCATTATCAATGAGTGCCTTCCAGTCCGGAATGAGATACTTTTGTATATCTCCCTTTCTTAAACCAGAAAGATCGTACATTGTTGCCCAAGCTCTACCGTGTTTATTCGCTGCTGCCTGAACAAAGCTCATAATCTGATTTCGACGATCATACATCTTAGAATTCTTTAAATTAACCCCAAAGCGTTGTAAGAATACACCATCTAAATCATGTTCTTTCATCCATCCAAAGTGACGATCCACTGTCTTTGGATTATAAGAACTAAATAGGTAAGCCGTACTGCCATCCGAATGTTTGAAAGGTGTAGCATATTTTTCGTCATCATCCATTTCAGACATATCGGGCCAAAGGTCAATAGTAATTTTCCCCGGCTTCATGTCATTACCAGCTCGATAATGAAAC
Source organism: Lentisphaera marina (assembly GCF_028745505.1). Taxonomy (GTDB): domain Bacteria; phylum Verrucomicrobiota; class Lentisphaeria; order Lentisphaerales; family Lentisphaeraceae; genus Lentisphaera; species Lentisphaera marina. The sequence continues at coordinate 1,359,042 of NZ_JAQZZL010000002.1, forward strand.
CAGTCATCGCCTGAACCATCGCCCTTTGCCGTAAACCAAGCTTGGTAACCCGCCATCACCTTTTTATCCAAAGTATTACAATCCACACCCGAAAAATGTGGCCCTGTGTAAGGCTTCAAATTCGCCCGAATATCATCTAACTCTTTTTGCTTATTGAAGTTCTTTTTTTCTAATTTATTTAATGATTTAAGGTCAATTATTATTCTTGAAGCTGCAACTTTGGGAGCTCTGGATTTTAAAAAACTATCGCGAGGATCAACAATCTCACTCACTAACACTGAACTAAGTTGAGGTTTATCCTCTTGAGCTGTGCTATTGTTCAATTCATTAGCTTTCAGGCGAAGTTTACTGAAGCTTAAACCTAGGCTAAAAGCTAGTATCAGTCCAAATAATACTAACTTTCCTGATGATGATTTTTGCTTAGTTCGCATAATTCTTCTTTTATTAGCCTTGGATTTACTCTTTAATTTTCTCGTTCGATTTACGGACAACGTCTTTTTACTCGAAGTCAATTCTTCACTTTGTCTCCTAGCGGCTTCTGTCATAAGACCTTCAATCTTAAGCATAGCCTCCGAAAGACATATTTCAGCTTCAGTAATTGATATATTCTTGGCCTTTAGTTGACCTTCAATTTTTTCAATTAATTCAAGTTTTTCCTGGATATAATCTTTTTCTTCTCGAGTCAAGTATACCTTAGCGAGTTCTTTCTCGGAATCATTCATTCAACACCTCAAATCATGTTTATAAAACAAAAGGAATGCTATTTCACTATGCATTTATTGTAATGTGCGACTACTTTTTGCATCGCGAATTTCCTGCAGTTCTTTCTGAAGTTCCATGGCAACTTCTGGATATTTTTTTATTTGATTTACACTTTCCAATGGATCAGATTCTAGGTCAAAAAGCATTTTATTCCCACGAGTTTCCCCTTTCTTATTGCCATTTTCAGGAAAATAATTGTCGACTAATTTCCATTTCCCTTTGCGGAAAGCCTGCCTACCCTGTGCATCGCGATGAACAATTGATTGACGTTGTTCTGTTTCATCTGTATTTAAAAGTATATGGGCAAAACTAAAGCTATCCGGAGCGGCGATTGACGCCTTCGGTAATGCTCCAGTTATGAGTTCCGAGAAAGTGCTGAAGAAATCGGCGGTGGTCACAAGCTCTTTAGACTCTATGCCCTTTTCTACTTTTGCAGGCCAACTTACAATGAAGGGTACCTTTAAGCCACCCTCATAAATTTGATGTTTATCACCGCGTAAAGGACCATTGAAATGAAAGCCCATTTCATATGCTTTATACTCAGGCCAATCCTTATTCGTTGGAATATCACCACCATTATCACTGGTGAAAATAAATATCGTATTTTCCAAAAGACCATTTTCTTCAAGAACAGTCATAAATTGCCCCACCGAATGATCGACATCATGAATAAAGTCGCCATAAAGCCCCACAGCACTTGTCCCTTTCATACGCTTAGAGGGCGTGATCGGATGATGAACGGCAGCCGCCGCATAATAAAGAAAAAATGGTTTTTTCTTATCTTTTTTCATCCATTCAATAGCTTTATTTCCCGTGTAATCCATAACCTCATCACAAACTCGCTGGGGTGCATCATAACCTTTGTAGGCTTGTCCACCATAAAAACTTTTTCCCCAGGCTTCAATTTTATTAGATCGCAAACCATAAATTTTGTTATTTTCAATGTAAACTTTATGAAGGTCGTCAAGGTTATTCGGTACTCCAAAATGATAATCAAAGCCGACATCATTTGGACCTGGAAAAATTTCACCTAAAAGATTATCAAATTTTTTTGAGAAATAACCTAAATGCCATTTTCCCACTGCAGCAGTTCGATAGCCTTGCTCTTGGAGCATTTTTCCTAGAGTTAGCGTTTCTGTGGATATGATCAATGGGTCACTATTATTAACCACCCCTTTCTTGAGCTTCGTTCGCCAGGAATACTGTCCGGTAAGCATCGTATATCGCGTGGGGCTACAGACTGAGGCCGTCGTGAAAGCATTTGTGAAATTGACCCCATTTTCTATTAGTTTATTTAGATTGGGAGTTTCCACAAACTCATGCTTAGCACCAAGGGCATTTATACTAGCTCGTCCAAAATCGTCCGCTACATATAAAACAATATTTGGTTTATCGGCAAAGACTAAAAGATTAAGACTTATTAAAGAATAGAATACTAGAAATTTGAGCTTACTAATCATGTTGTTCCCTTTTAAAAATACGGCTTGCCAACATATATCGAGTCAACTTATAAAACTTAATGAGCTCTAGTGGAATATTTAAAATTATAGCGTAAAAGTAAAATAATTTCCCATAAATTTATTTATTTTTGTTCTCTTTATTAATCCCAAGTACTAGGTTTCTTAATGACTGATCAATGGAAAACTAAGCTCACCTTAATTGAAAGAGCCAAGGCTGAACCCGAGGATATTGAAACTTGGGAAGAATTCGTAAAATTCTATGAGCCCTTTATTGGCATGGTTCTCAATAAACATCGAGTTGACGCCAGTACAAAAGATGATTTATCACAGATCATTCTTTTAAAAATCTGGAAATCTATCCCTACTTACCAGCAAGAAAAAGCGGGCTTCCGAACTTGGCTGAGCACCATCATTAGAAATACAATCGCTAGGCATTTCAATCAGCTCAAGGCGACAAAAAATCGTGAAAGCGCCTACCATGAGCTCGATGACAACATGAAGTCTACTAGCCTTGAAGAAATCATTGAAAACGAATGGAAAAAACACCTTACCAAACTTGCGTTTGAGCGACTTCGCGAATCCTTTTCAGAAAGCTCCATTCAGGTCTTTATTTTAAGTCTTGACGGTAAAGATAGCGAGACAATTGCCTCTGAACTAGAGCTCACAAAAGATAGCGTTTTTGTACTTCGTAGCCGAGTAAAAAAAGCTTTTAAAAAAGAAATAGATAACATCCGCAGGCACCTAGAACTGTGACTGAAGACTTCCCAAAATCCCTCAGTAATTTTCTGGATGAAGATCATGATATTTGGGAAGAAGAAAACTCTCTCTCCAAAAGAGATGATGCGCGTTACAGCAATGTTAAGCTAATCGCTTCAGGTGGCCAAAAAAACATCTATTCAGCTTATGATACACAACTCAATAGAGAAGTTGCGCTAGCCGAACTACAGGATGCGATACCAGAAAGAGAAGCTGAAAGTTTTATCAATGAAATTTTTCTAACTGCGTCATTCAAGCATCCCAACATCATTAAGATCCTTGATTTTGGCATTAGGAAAGAAGATACGCCATATTTTACTATGGAACTGATGCAGAACAGTACTCTAAATGATTACATCAAAAAACAGGAATCCAATGCATCTCAAAATCTAGAGATCTTCCTAAAAATCTGTGATGCTATATCTTATGCTCACTCCGAAGGCATCATTCATCTAGACCTCAAACCAGCTAATATACAGATTGGTTCACATGGTGAAGTTCTAATCAGTGACTGGGGTCTTAGCCAAAAAATTGAACCTAAATTAAAGTGTAAAAGTAAGAGAGGAACTCCGGGTTTCATGGCCCCTGAACAAAGCGAACCTGGAGCTTTATTAGGTACAAAAACTGACATCTACAGTCTTGGAGCTTTACTAAAATTCCTTTATTCCAATGTACCTAAAGAAAAAATCCCACAAAGCATTTCTGCTGTTATTAACAAAGCCATGTCGCACAAGGCGAATCTGCGCTATTCAAAAGTAGAAGAATTAAAAAACGAAATAAGTAATTACATGGGAGGATTCGCCACCACTGCTGAAAAGGCTGGTTTCTTCAAGGAGTTACACCTACTCTTCCGCCGCAACCTTCAGCTCTGTTGGACGATTGTTACAGCCTTCTGTCTAATCCTGGGGCTTTCCTCTTATTTCCTAATGAACCTCAAAGAAAAAAACCTCTCTCTGGCCGAATCCGTTCAAAAACTCGAAATCACTGGTAGAGAATTAAAAAAGTCAGTTCACAAAGAAAAGAGACTTAATACGGAACTCACTGATAGAGAATTAAAAGTTGCCAAAAACCTTATGCTCTACCCCCTTTACTTCAGTTCTCCTGAACGATCTTCCAAACAGGCAATGGAAATATATAAACGTCAGGATAATCCCCAAAACTTCCATAAAGAAATGTTCATGATCTACATGATCAGGCAGGATTTTGAATCGATTATAAAAGATAAAATTAAAGCTCCCGTTGAACTCATAAGCATTGCCAAAAAATTTAATAAAAAAACGAAAAGACCTGATGGCTTACTTGAAGCTGGCGATGATTTTGTTGATTTCCTTCGTGCTGTCAATAAACTACCTGATCGCTTTTTGGAATTTAAGCAGCAATTCATGGAACGAGCGGTTTGTTATCGGAACGATGTAAAAAAACCCATTGTCATGAGTCCTTTTGTCGTCAAACAAATCATTAAAACATGGAACCCAAATTGGGATGTAAATAATTTACATTATCATTTAGAAGAGGTTAAACTCACACTAAGAGGCAAAGAATTGATTCGCCTTAGCAATGAAGACCCATGGTCATCTAGCTTATGTTTTTTGAGATTTCTCAAAATTAATTACCTAGACTTTCAGCATACAGGAATCAACTCCCTCAGTCATATAAGAGGTATGGAAGTAGAAAGTGTGGATATCCGATCCACACCTATCTATGATTTACATCCCCATGAAGCCACTAGGGATGTTAATGTAGCAATAATTAAGCCTGGGCAATTCAAGCAAGAAGCTTTAAACCATTTACCTCCTGCAGTGAAAATTATAGAAAAAAAGTAATTTACTGATTAAGGTCCTTAAAATGACTTGATATCTATCGGTGAATAAATATTAAATTATGGGTTGTTAACTATGAAACACAAGAATTTCACCTTGATTGAACTGCTAGTTGTCATTGCTATCATTGGAGTACTCGCCTCTTTGATTCTACCTACTTTAGGAAAAGCCAGAAACCAAAGTAGAGAAGCACTTTCTAAAAACAACCTTAAACAAATATACTTAGGTTTAATGATTTATGCTGATGACAATGATAATTTCATACCCGAACCAACTAATACGGGAGGCTGGCCAAACGAACTTTTTTGGAGCTCTAAAAGTTACGAAGCAATGACAGGTATAACATTTGATAGAAGTAGCTGGCCAAATGCCAAACAGCAAATGTGGGATTCATCTTATGTGGACGTAATGTACTGCCCCATTCAACGGGCCAATAAAGGTCCATTAGAATTTGATGATATTCACCAAGCAGGAAGAAGTGATTATGGTCTAAATAAATATTTCTACGATACGTATACTCTAACAGAAGCACAGACATCTGGTAAAATAGAACCCATGATAAGTCCTATCAATCACTATACTAATCCCTTCATCCATAGATCCACTCTAGATGAAACAAACAATACAAATATTAATTATGACTATGGAAATGGTGCGCGAACTATAGCTTTATTTATCAATGGCAACGTAGGTACTATGAGCGTTACCTACGGAGCAAGTATTGATTCTTATATTTTCGATAGAAATGATTTCGAGTAATTAAAATATCATCGTCTCTTAGATCGATATATGAGCCAATTGATCATTAAAAATCACGCTAGTGAAAAACCCAAGCAAAATTAAGGAGTAGTGGATTCCCCTTTATGGAGGCGAACATTCGATGCTTCGAATAAAAGGTTACCGTTCCAGTCACTTTTAGAATCCAGAAGCCACTCAATACAAATTTTTAAGTAAGGCTTCATATCCGGACGCTCCAGTGAGCTTATTGATGGGCAGTGCAATTCCGCTTGAAGCTCGCCATCTGCCACACAAACTGCGACATCCTTTCCAACTTCTATACCATGGTCTCGCAAAGCTCTACAGGCACCGATAGCAGCTGGCATTGTTAGGCAAAACAAAGCAGAACTTTTAAATTCGCCATCTTTTATCAATTTGGAAATAAAATCACGACTGGCGACGCCCTCATGAGCCTCTGTACCATTAATATCGATTAAATCACCCTTGACACCATGCATTTTTTTCCAGAACTCCCAATGATCAATTCTCCGACTAATCGTAGAATTATGTGCCTGAACATTAAAGCAGTCAACTTTTTGATGACCTGCGGTCAAGAGACTATCGAGAAGTTGAGATATAAAAATATTGGAGAAAATATTAAGAGAAGGAAAACCCAGGTTAGACATATCGTAACCTAAAACAACTAAGCGCGTCTTGGCCTTTTTGAGTTTTTTAACGATCCATGCGGGTACATTATCGGAACGAGGAATAAAAAATAGACCATCAAAGCCCTCTAAAGCACTGTGAAAAACAATATCATCCCAACTGGAGTAAAACACTGGACAAATATTGATAGAAAGTTCCTGTGCAGCTTCTCTCAAATCTTTAAGCCAAAGAGCGACATCACTTGAACTTACACTTGGTGCTAAGAAGCAAATTTGTTTGTTTTTTACAATCAGTTTTTCATTGAATTCTAGGCGCCCAGTTGACTTCCTATTTAAATAGCCTTCTTCCACCAACTTCGTCAAGGCACGACGAGCCGTCATTCGAGCCACACCCAATTCATCGGCCAAATCGCGCTCAGAAGGGATCCCACTCATGGCGTAATAACCCTTTTCAAAACGCTTTTTAAGCATCTCTATGATATCTTTATTTCGTAACATTCTAATCTCCTAGATAATCCATTTAGTATACCACTGACAAAGCTCACTTACACGAACTAAGTAGACCAATTTTAACGAAAATACCTTTTTTGGTCTTATTTAATAAGTGAGATTTATAAAAATTAAACTTTTCAATGAACTTTCTCTGAAGCTTTCTCTTTGATACTCGAAGTCATTTTTGATCTTAGTTCTGAATTTAAGAGATCTTTTCTTAATTGATGATAAAGGTCCATGGCTTCCTTCTCACCGTTCATTTGCGCATGATCAATCAAAGTCAACCAAAGGGCCCAACGAAAATTCTGTAAACGACTTTCAGAGATACCTGGAAACTGATTTTTGAATTCTTTTGTATTCATCAAATCACGTCTGAGCCAATCTGAGTTAAGCAATTCATTTTGCAGGATGTTCACATATTTTGTCAACTCACGCAAATTGGGTTTGCGCCCTAACATTTCTTCATATGCCGTCCTAACCACTGCCTCTACTTCATCATCTCCATAGCGATAAACTCTGTAGCCAATTTTATTAGTCTTACCATGATTACAACGAAGTAGATGTAAGACATGACGTTCTGCTGGCTTAAACTCTTTTTGAAGTTTTGAATCTTTCACCGTTTCTGCATCAAAAATAAATGCTCCAGGCTTTTCTGGTAACTGATCACCAAGGCCATCGGCTAAACCTGAATAACTTGCAGTACTTTTATTGCCGACAATCGTGAAATTTTCCACATTATGCGCTATAAAGCCATAGGCTGCGGCTCCACCTGCCACTGTATTATCTCTAATTTCAGCACCGTGCAAAATTTTATCTTTTTTAGAGGGAACCCAAATGCCTGCGCCCATGGGGAAAGCCATATGAATTCTGCCACCCCAGGCATCCACATAATTATTAATCAACTTTGAACCGCGATAATCAGTACGTAGACCTTCTTCATCCATTTTATAATAAGCCAATGGATCCACCAAATTTATACCACCGAGTGACTCGCGTGAAATCGTCGCTATGACATTGTCTCGCACTATACTGCCAGCAGCACCAAAAAGCACCGCCCCTACATCGGTGGGATCAAGAATTAGGTTATTGGCAATTAGAGTATTTTTAGCTGCACAAGTAATGCCATCTCCCCATGCAAAGGGTTTCTCCCTCGCTTCGCGACCATTGCCACGAGGACCCACTCCAGCGCCAAGAATGATGTTGTTGATAATTTTACAATTATTTCCACCTTCGTGAATCTTTAGGGTCGACCAAGTTCGAGTATCCATAAATAGACAACTCTCCACAGTCTGATAGTTGGCGCCATTTCCGCCGAAGAATGCCAATGGTGATTGAGGAACTTTATAAATTTTCACTGCTCCTGAATAGAAGCGCCTATAACCATCTAAAAGCACATTTTTCAAAAGAATATGATCATAGGCATTGCCGTTCACTAATTGCTGAACCGAGTCATTTGCAGGGCGTAAAATTGCGTAATCCGCAATTGTCTTGGCACCAGGGGTCAATATTCTTTGACCATCTTTCTTAAAATTCAAAGCCTCCTCTAAATGGTAAACTTGTCCGGACTGCAAATGCAAATCATAACCGCTATTGAGTATTTTTTGTAGATCATCCCCAGGTTTTGCTAGAGTCGCAATACGATCATCCCAAGTTCCAAGATCATGAAAACTACACGATACACATAAGCTTATGATAAGAATCAGATTAAGGAGTGGCTTCACTTACAGTCTCCTCTGAATCATTTAAAAGACTGGGGTCCTCATCTTCATAAAAGTTAACTTCTGGTAGTTTGCTCCACCAAAAGAAATAGAGACCAGTACCACCTATGAGAAACAAGACCATAGTTCCCCAAAAAGCTGGCCAATGGTGTAATACTAAGAGCATGGGAGCAAGGAACATGGACACCTGCCAAAGCAAGGCAAAAGGCACTGAAATAAGGTCGTAAAAATGCTCTTTACTCACTTTTTTTTGTTCATCTTCAGGCAACATTCTTTTTAAATGTCCCCAGACTCCGAAAGGTCGAGTTTTCATATAAAAGGTTTTTAAAACTTCAGGTTCAGTTGGTTTATCCATATAGGTACCAATTATGCCACCAATTAAGCCCGCCACTAGCGAATAACCCAATTGCTCAAACTCGTTCATCTCAGGCCAAATAATACGTTGAATTACTGCCGCAGTCATCCCCACTAATGAACCTACTGCTGAACCGGTTCCATTAAAACGCCACCAGTAGAGACGAAGTAAGTTTGGAACGAGAAAGGCACCACCTAGCCCCATCATCAACCAACCCCAAATTTCGTGAATACTTGAAACGGAGTTAGCGAAAATCACACCACCAACAACTAAAATTGCTACCGTCACCCAACTTACGCGAATCAATTCTTTAGTTGGTGCATCGGGTCTAAAATATTTGCGATAAAGGTCATTGACCGTCATACCTGTTGCCATATTCACAGTACTATCAAATGTTGACATCGAGGCTGCAATTAAAGCTAAGACGACAATGCCACGTAGACCTTCTGTGACCGTTAATATGAGAACTGCTGGTAAAATCTTCTCCGGGTTCACCGTACCGTCGTAGGAAATAAGACTTAATTTTTCCACATATTGATCGGACCCTAGAAGTCCTTGAAGTTGAGAAATGAGCTCTGGTGAATAATTTTGAGGATTATTAGCAATTCCTGAAATCAACCCACCCCAGCCCTGCTCTTTTACATCGGGAAAATGACTATGGATGAGCTCCCCTGCTTGGCTGAGAACCGACATATCTGGAAATAAATCTTTTACGAGAAATAAACCTAGAACTGCTATGCCCATCATCATCGGCCAACGAAACGTCATCATTATGGTCCATAAAGCTGTGAGCTTACCGCATTCACGGTCATTTTTTGCTCCAAAATATTTAGGGTCACCAATGTTACCAATTCCATGAAAAACATTGCGGAACAAGTAGAAAAGCATCAGCGGTATCAGGGGTTTGTAGGATTCATAACCTTTGGGCATATTGGCGTTCCACTTGGGAACCGCACTCATCCAATCAGGATTATTTGTCACCTGCATCGCCACCGCAGAGATTTCCTCAGAACTTCCCACAAGGGCAAAAGCTTTTACACTTATATAAACCACCGCGACGAGTATGATTCCACCTTGAAACAAGTCTGTAAATATCACCCCATAAAAACCCGAAAACATCGTATAGACAGCTGCCAAAAAGATAAGTCCATAAGCACAGTACTCAGGTGAAAATGGTAAGAAAGTAGATAGAAAAATTCCCACACCTTTAGTGAGGTAGGCCAACATCCCTATAGTTGTCAAAACGACTGCTACTACACTGATGAGTTGAGCAAATCGTCCGCCCCAACAGTCACCGAAACGAAAAATATTCCATTGTGCACCGGTTAAACATCCTGAACGCCTGTGCCATTTACCAACCCAGAGCATCATAAAAGCGAGGATCAAAACAGCTCCGCCACGGAACTCAATAAATAAACCCTGTGGGCCGAGCATAAAAAGAAAGGAAACTATGAGGGCCGTTCCCGTTAAGTCTAAAAATTGCGCCATCCCAGAAATACCCATTGCCCACCAAGGAATCTTGCCTGCACCCGTAATGTAGTCTTCTATACTTTCCGATGCTTTACCTTTGAGGTATAAGCCCAAGCCTACGAGTACGCAGACGTATATCCCCATAAATATATAATCAATTGTTCCAAAATATCCCACAATATTATTCCTTATTTTTTAAAATTTGTGAACTGCGCACGGGCATTTCTTTACTATGAGCTTTTTCTCCACGAACCATTTTTGTTGCTTCACCTACTAGCCAGAGATAGTGATCCGAAGGTAAATCTCCGTAGGTTTTAAAGGGTATATCATTTTCAGGTGGATTATTATCAATTTTATAAATTTGGGTTCCCTCATCAAGCTCATCAAACATTGCTTGATAGACCATTGTCGCTCCCGTTTCCTTTACCAATGCCTCATATTGTGCCCAAAGGAACTTACCTCCTTCACGATCAATAAAGGCACCTGGATTAGCCTCGGGTTGCCCCTTTTTTAGGTTAGCCCAACAAAAACCGGGAAAAACCACTGGCATAAATTCTAATTTGCGTTGATCGCACCATTGCTTATCTTTCTTTGCGGTATCTGCCGCATAGCGCCGTGCTGCATCTTGTCCTCCAAAGCGACCAACCGTCCATGGGGAAATAATATCGGCTGCAGAATATACTTTTTCCCACTCACTTATGTCGCCAGCATCGCGTTCACCTGTCCTCCATCCCGTAGACGTTCCTAACATAACTGTGTTACCACCGTATTTTGGATCATTTTTGAAAAACTCAATGAGTTCCGCTACATCTTTAGAACCATAAGCACGACCATCATCTATACCTATTCCCCACAGTGCAATTACTGGCTTCCCTCTATGATACTGATAAGATTTATCCGCTGAATCTCGGCTTATTTTCATTTCATCAACCAGAAAACGCCAATCGTCTTTGAACTTCTCAAGGTAGTTATCTGGCATGGCCGTAAGATCGTACATTACCGCATAAGTTCTTCCGTATTGGTTCGCTCCCGCACGACAATGCTCTAAAACTTTATTATAAGCCTTACCGCTGAGCATTGCCTCTTGGTCGCCATTTATAGTCGTTTCCATAATAAATCGCTGTACAAAAACACCATCTATACCATAGTCTTTCATCCATTTAAAGTGACGCGCCGTTGTTTTCGGGTGATGCGAACTGTAGACATAGCCCGCTTCCCCATCTTTATACCGAAAAGCAGTCTTATATTTTTCATCTTCATCCAGCTCACTCATATCTGGCCAATAATCTATACCAGCTTCACCAGGCCAAAAATACATTGACTTTTGATTCCTATAGTGAACCCAGGCCAAGCCTGATCCATCACTAGGAGCTCGGTACCAACCTTGATACCCACACATCACCTTCCCTTTTAAACTGGAAGAGTCCACCCGTTCAACCGCAGTACAGGCATTCAAAAATAAGACACAAAGAAAAAGTATCACAAAGCGCATTTAGTCATTCTCCTTTAATTTTTTAAAGATACAAATAAGACGTATATAAAAAAAGTATACCTTAAAAGGTATATTTGTTGACATTTTTATTTTTAACTGTATAAAAAGATGGTATACAAATCAGAAAAACAACGTAATATTTAATTAAAATAAGCTATTTAACTTGCAAGTAGTCCTTAAAATGTATACATATAAGTTAATAACATAAATCTGGGTCCTATTATGCTCATTACTCAAAAAACACTTCAAAAAATAGAAAGACTCGTAAAAGTTTACGAAGAAAAGATCTTTAATCCCCTCCTTGAAATCAAGAATTTTAATATATTCGAATGCGAGGAACACCTCCGCAGCGTTCCAAACGATACCAAAAAGGACATTTCACTGCCCTACAACTGGGGTGGGGTATGGACTAACACTTGGTTCAAAACCAGCCTCCAAGTAGACCAGGGTTTGACAGGGAAAAAGCTCTACATTCAACCACAAACAGCTGGTCGCGAGACCATGCTCTGGGTAAACGATCAAGCCAAAGGGATCATTTCCAAAGAACTTGAAGTCGGCGCAAGAGGTTATCACCACACTCTATATATTGGCGATTCATTCCAAGAGGGACAAAGCATCGATATTGCACTGGAATGTTATGCTGGTCATCCCTGTATTGGCTGCCACCCGGGTGATGAACGTGAGTTCACGACTTTTACGACCGAAGAGTACGAGCACACCTTTAAATCATGCTTTATCCTTGAGCGCGATGAACTCATCAAAGATTTTGTCTTTGACCTCAAAACGCTTTTACAAATTACTCAGCACTTACCCGAAGAAAGCTTCCGTAAAGGCTCCACAGCAAGCTGCCTAGAGAAAGTCTTTGCACTTGTTTCACAAGCACCCGAAGACCTTCAATCCCCTATTCTGCGAAAAACCCTTGAAGCCGCATGCTCTGTGATGGAACCCGAACTCAGCAAAAAAAATAGCCCGAGCGCTCCTATAGCCGGTATCATTGGCCATAGCCATATGGATACCGCATGGCTGTGGACTACTCAGGAAACTCAGCGCAAATGTGCCCGCACTTTTTCCAACGCCCTCAACCTCATGGATCAGTACCCCGAGTATATGTTTCTTCAGAGCTCAGTACTGCACCTAGAAGATATAAAATCTAATTACCCGCAAATCTTCCAGCAGATCAAACAACGAGTCGCTGAAGGTCGCTGGGAGCCCAATGGTGCCTCCTATGTGGAAGCCGATGGCAATATCACTGGCGGTGAAGCTCAGATCAGACAATTTACTCGTGGTATAAAGTTCCTAAAAGATGAGTTCAACTACACACCAGATAGTTATTGGCTCCCGGATACCTTTGGTTACAATGCCGCTCTGCCTCAGATAATAAAAGGTTGTGGACTCAAGTACTTTTTAACCACAAAACTTTCCTGGAATGAGTCCAATACCTTTCCTTACGACAGCTTTAAATGGCAAGGAATTGATGGCTCTGAAGTTGTAGCTCATTTCAATGAAACCCATTGCTGGCCAGATCCTCAGACTCTTCTCAGCCGCCTCAATGGACTTGAAGAAGGTAAATACACTGGCAACAAATTTAGTATTCGCCATAAAGACATTGCGGACAAGAGGTTTATTGCTTACGGCTTTGGTGATGGCGGTGGCGGCCCCATGTACGAAATGTTGGAAATGGCTCGCCGTTGCGAAGATCTGGAAGGCATACCCAAAGCCCAACATATGACTTTGACAAAATTCATGGATCAAATGGTGGAGACTTGCCCAAATCTACCGGAACATCGCGGCGAGCTTTACCTAGAACTTCACCGTGGCACACTTACTCATCAGCACAAAATCAAACGCTACAACCGCAAACTTGAAGTGGCCCTTAGACTGCTAGATTACTTAAACGTAAAACAAAGACTTGCAGGTCAAAGTGGTATTTCCCAAGATAGCTTAGATGCTTTATGGAAAACTTTACTTGTCAACCAATTTCACGATATTCTACCTGGAACTTCCATTCCAGAAGTTCACGACCTTGCCATAGAGCAATACGAACAAGCTATGGAGGCCTGTAGAGAACTGGCTCAAATCCCCGCTGTTTATTCTGCAGGAGAATTCTCCTTACTAAATAGTCTCAATTGGAAAAGAAATGATTACTTCAGTATCCCCGTGAATCAGCTTCAACTTGTCGCTACTGGAGTAAACTCAGAGTCCTTTTGTGATGTAAAGGGGCAAAAACAACTTTTAATTGAGAACTCATCCGATGCTTTTAGTTCAAGAACTATCGAACTTGCCGAGTCCGCAAAGGAAGGTTCAAGCAGCTTTAGTATAGCTGAAAAAATTACCACCCCCTTCTACGAATTCACCCTTTCAAAAGATGGTAAAATCAAAGACATTTTTTCGACTAAACATCAGCGTCGCTTAACAAAAGAAAACCAGGCCTTTAATGAATTCCTCATTGGTGAAGATATCCCCGCCCTTTGGGATAGCTGGGACATCGATTTTGATCAGCAAGTAAAAATGGAGGCTTCCGCTGAGCACATCTCTACCGAGATCGTCAAAAATGGCGAACTTCACCTCCGTATTCGCAGTGAATTTAAAATCGGTCAAAACTCCAAAATCACTCAGGATATTGTTTTCTATCAGAACTCCGAAAGAATTGATTTCGAAACACTCGTTGACTGGAATGAAATGCATCAACTCCTTCAAACGAGTTTTGATTTGGACGTATTCTCCAATAGCATCAAATGCGAAATCCCCTTTGGATATATTGAGCGCCCAACGCACAACAACTCCATGGTCGATCGCGCGTGTTTTGAATTCTCTCAACACAAGTACAGCGACATCTCAGAGACTCGTTTCGGCATTGCCTTCCTCAACGATGGCAAATACGCCATCGACGCCAACGGCTCACGAGTGAAACTCAGCCTCGTCAAGAGTGGCGGTCACCCAGACCCCAGAGGTGATAAAGGTCAGCACTTCATGGTTTACAGTCTACTCCCCCACGAGGGTCAACTCTCTAGCGAAAACGTTATCCGTCCAGCTTACGAACTCAACCATCCACCAGTCTTACTCCCAATTGAACATAACTATAACGACAAGTTTTGCGAAGTCAGCGAAAGTAATATTATTGTTGAAAGCCTTAAGTGGGCGGATGATGAGAGTGGCTATGTACTGCGAATATACGAAGCAGAAGGCTCGACGACTCGCTGCAAGGCTAAATTCAATTTTGCGGGCTCCGCAATTCACGAATGTAATATGCTGGAAGACGAACTCTCTTCATTGACGTCAACAAATGGACAAATCGAACTTCACTTTCATCCATTTGAAATCAAAACCATAAAAGTAAAAAGCTAAGCAGTTTATTCAGCCCATTTAAAGTTTAATTTTTTAAATGGGGAAATTGCCTAATTTGTCTAAGTTTAAGACTTTGTGACTCTTAGACAAGAGTCATTTCTTTTTTACTGTGTATTTGTAATAAGAAATGACATCAAAAAGGAATCAAATATGAAAGGTTTTGCAACATTAATCTGTCTTCTGTTTAGCTTTACGACTTTGTTAGGCGAGTCAAAAAAGCCAAACATCATTTTCATTCTCGTGGATGATATGGGTTATAGTGATATAGGATGTTATGGTGGCGAAGTTAAAACTCCAAACCTCGACCGCCTGGCTCAAAACGGGCTGCGCTTTACCCAAATGCACAACACTTCAAAGTGTTTCCCTTCACGTGCGACATTACTTACTGGTCTATATGCTCAGGACTGTGGCATGTCCCAAAATTTCGAAAAATTCTCTAATGCCGTGACTTTAGCTGAAGTTTTAAAATCAGTGGGGTACCGCACTCTGGCATCGGGCAAACACCATTCAAGAGAGTCTTTATTTGACCGTGGTTTCGATCGTTATTTTGGTCTTTTAGATGGTGCAACTAATCATTTCAATCCCGGATTAACTCGCGATGGTGATGTGAAACCCTCTCAGAAAAAATACGGCCAACGCCTTTGGGCCATCGATGATAAAGTTTTGAAGCCCTACACACCAAAAGAAAAAGACTTTTATTCAACCGATTATTACACAAAGTATGCCATTGACTACTTGGAGGAATACAAAAATGAGGATAAGCCATTCTTTCTCTATTTGTCCTACACTGCACCGCATGACCCACTCCAGGCCTGGTGGGAAGATGTGGGAAAATATAAAGACACTTACAAAGTTGGTTACGAAGCCATTCGCTCTGCACGAATTGCTAAATTAAAGCAATTGGGCCTTATTCATTCCGATGTTTCAAAAGCGGTTCACAAACCCTGGGATTCACTGGATGAGAGAACTAAAGAAATCGAAGCCCGAAAAATGGCTATTTACGCCGCTATGATTGATCGTGTCGATCAGAAAATTGGTGAACTCATCACTAAACTCGAAGAGTTGGGTGAATTGAACAACACCTTGATCATGTTTGCTGCTGACAATGGTAATTCTGCAGAAAATGCTGAGAAAAGTGTTCAGAAAGGAAATACTGTAGAAGATGGTTTTCCACTGGATAAAATTCATACTATCGAGTACTGGGCGTCTCTGGGGAAAAACTGGGCGAATGTGTCTAATACCCCTTACGTTTCATATAAAAACAGCAGTCGCGAAGGGGGTATATGTACACCATTCATTGCTCATTGGCCAAAAGGCATCGCTAAGCCTGGCTCAATTAATAAAAAGTTCACTGGGCATTTCATTGATGTCATGGCAACTATTGTTGATATTACCGGCGCTCAATACCCTGCAGAGTTTAAAGGACAAGAAGTTAAGCCAATGGCTGGCGTGAGTTTTTTACCACAGTTGAAAGGAGACCTCAACTCTGTTCGCAACAAAAACATCTACTGGCAATGGTCAGTTGGCAAGGCTGTTCGCCAAGGAAAATGGAAAGCAGTTGCAGGTGGTTCCAAATGGAGCTTATTCGATATGGAGCAAGATTGCAACGAAACCAATGATCTCGCTAAAGATTTTCCCGAGAAACTTGAGTCAATGAAAAAGCAATGGCAGGATTGGTATGCATCAACGTCTGCTCCTGCGCTGAAGGCAAAGGGGAAAAAGAAGGGAAAGAAATAAAGTTGCAGGCTGCTTAGCAATCAGGGAATGCTCGGTATTGAAGAGGAGTGACGCCAATAAACTTTTTGAATTGTCGGCAAAAATCAGACACGTCGGGATAAGATAATTCAGCAGAAATTTCTAATACAGACCGCTTAGAATTCAAAAGTAATTCACGCGCTCGCTCAAGTCGTTTATTGATTATATAGCGCCCGGGAGAGGTGTGGGTGATTTCAGTGAATTTAAAACGAAAACTGGAAACACTCATAGCACAATAATTAGCTATGTCTTCGAGCTTTATTTTTGCTGATTGATGTTCGTCAAGATAGGCATCAACTTTACTTATCAATGGATCACTTTGCTCAGCATTCATAATGATTCGGCTAATAAAGGCTTGCATCTCATTAGAAATCTCCAAAAGCTTATCGTCGGAATATTCCATCATCATTTTTTTGATTTTCAGACAAGTCGCAATAAAGCGTTCGCCATCCCCATAATTTTTTAATATAGGATCACTTAAAACAGGGCTTTGACTCACGGTTTTAAGCAAGTCAAAGACCTGATGCGGAACAACCAAAACCGCCATTCGGGCTTGCTCATTCCAGCTGATCTTATGCCTTTGAGCTGGGAAACGTTGAACGATATCTCCTGATTCAAAAGGTATCTCCTGCCCACATGAAGTTTGGTAAACACCAGAACCATCGATCATGTACATGATGATATACTCACTAGTTTCAGCAACTTCCTGACCTATTTCTCTGATGCGAATTCCGCAACGAAGTTTAGGCAGGGAATTCTCTCCCGTAAACTCTTGTCGGTACAAGCGTCTTACAAAAAAAGGTTCTGTATTCTTATGTTTCATTGCGGAAGGCCTCTATATTTTCGAACACGGTTTATTAATCCTCTACTAAAGTCAAATAAACTTTTAGCTAAATAAAATAATCATATATAACAAATATAATATTTTTAACTAAGCTCAATTATTGTAATTATCTACTTTATATCATATATACAAAAATCACATATAACAATTTATATAACACAACTAACATTGTCCCTTATCAACATTGATATATGATGAGATAAGTCCAACTCATCAATCCTTTAATACTTTGCCACATACAATATGAAATATCTCAGCCATTTCCTCAATAAAAACACCCCTTTATATGGGAACCGTAAAGAAAATTTAAGCATAGAAAATGCCAGCTGTATTTGCAGTGGTGCAGTGGCCAATTCTTTGAAAATATCTTTTAACAATCATGTCGGGACTCATATCGATTTGCCCAAGCACTTTGATGATAATGGCCCCCTTTTAAATGATTACCCAGCGGATTTTTGGAAGTTTAGCAGTATTGAACTTTTAGACCTTCCCTGCCAGGAAGAATATCTCATTTCCATAGCAGATTTAGAAGGTAAGATTTCTGAAAAAACAGATTTCCTCATCATTAGAACAGGTTTTGAAAAGTTTCGCTATGAGGAAGCCTACTGGAAACACAATCCAGGAGTCGATAATAAAGTGGGTCTTTGGCTACGAGAAAACTTTCCCCAACTACGAGCAATAGGTTTTGACTTTATATCACTCAACTGTTTTCAGAAACCTGACATTGGTACTATTTCTCATCGTGAATTTCTCTCTATCGACTACACTGGTCATCCGATTCTTATCGTAGAAGACATGAAATTAGCAGAAATTACTGGACCGATAGATTCTTTAGTCGTAGCGCCATTACTGCTTGATAAAGCCGACGGCGTACCCGTAACTATTTTTGCCTTTTAATCAATTCAATCAGGACAAGTCATGAAGACCAATGGAATCACCATAATGCCCGAATATATACAAAGTGAAGGTATCGAGGCTATCCTTAATCGTTGTGAAGAAGCGGGCATTCGCCAAATTGCGACCTCACCGTATTACATGCATGAGGCTGAAGAAGGTTGCGGTTACCGCGAACCACCTATTGACGCCGGTAGTGGCAAAGTTAGATTACTGGACCGTCCATTGTGGGGAAAGAATGAGGTATGGTTTACCGTAACGCCATCCTTCAAACCGAACATTTCTCTATATGAGGGTTTGGCTTATGAACCCATGCCCTGTGAAACCGAACCTGGCACATTACTGCATTATTTTATCGATGCTGCTGCCGAACGTGGTATCGAAGTGTATTTTCAAATTATGGCAGCGATTCCACCGGCTTTGCGTGTGCAAGATGGTAACCCGTTGCCAGCCGACCTCCCCTTGTTACCTGATGGCAGTTCACTTAACAAGCCTCTGGCTCGTAACGGCTCTTTGGCTTCGTCAGAATTATTGAAATACACTCAATCCCTAAGTTGTGATCTAATCGAACAATACCCAAAACTGGCAGGAATTCGTTTCGATTGGCCGGAATATCCCTGCTACCACCTGGATGCAACATTCACTGATTTTAATCCGCAAGTACGCCCGATTGCCGAAGCTGCGGGTTTTGACTTCGACAAGGTTCAACAGACCGTTGACAAACTGTGGCAGCGACTGAAAAATCTCTCCAACGCAGATTTGGATGTAGACAGTCTTTTTGACTTATCCGACGACCTGCACACTATTGAACAATGGCAGCGCATGAAGGCCTATTTGGCGACACGATACAATCAAGCCCTGTGCGAATCCGTGCAAAAGAAGGGTAAAAAAGCCATCTTACATGCCTTTCCACCTCCTTTTTCCGGTCTGACCGGCTTCGACTTTGCTCAGTGCCATGAACTTGCCGATGGCATTGGTATGAAACTTTACACCATGCATCTACCAATGATTATGAATCATTATGGCAAACAATTAATGCAATGGAACCCTCATCTCAATGAAGAACGTTTAACAGCTAGCCTTAATCGATGGCTGGATCTCACCGATAAGCCGCTTAAGTCCTTAGCTGATTATGCCTACCCACAACCGGAAAAACCGCATCAGGTAGATTACACCGCACAGATCCGCAAAATCCAGGCTGCAAGATCCCGCTCTAGCAAAATCCACACAATGGTTCATACTTATGGGCCGGTATCCGACTTCGCGGAACGCCTCGCTCTTTCTCTGAATCATTCTCCAGATGGTATTTGGCTGAATCGATACTGTTACCTAGATGACACGAAACACTCTATACTTGTCGAAACAATGGAAGGAGTCACTAATTAAATGAGACTCATCAAATATTTTCTAAGGGTACCGGATCGCCTTATAGGACGATCAATATTTATGATATTGGCCACTTTGTGCATGACAGTAAGCTATGGACAAGATGCTGAGTGGCCTCAGCGTCCGGTTCGTGTCATTGTTCCCTTCAAGGCGGGCGGTGGCAGTGATACCTTGGTGCGTGTACTGCAGAAGTCTTTCCAGGACAATGACACCCTGCCCCACGGCATGGCGGTGATCAATGTTGGTGGCCATTATTCTGCGGGCTGCAGGAAAGCACTCCATGAGGCACCAGATGGTTATAATTTCCTAGTTGTACACCGAGCAATGATGGGTGGCAAGGCGACTGGAATCATTGATTTCGGTCATGAAGATTTCGAAGCTGTGGCAGAGGCCTCCAGCTTCTCCCTCGTTTTAGCTGTAGGACGCGATGCGCCATGGCAGACCCTTGACGACTTGCTCGATGATGCACTTAAACGGCCAGGTGAAATTGTCTTTGGTTGTAACAAGGGAGCACTCAATCATATGGCCGGCGTATCAATTGAGGGAATTCGTCCCGGTGCCGCATTCAATTACGTTCAAATTGGTGGCGGTGCAGCTAATTTTGATCAAATCAAAGGTGGACACGTATCAGTCAGTGTCTTCGGTGCCTCTGAGTATGTGAGTTTCAAGGACGATCTGAGACCATTGGCCTATACAGGTTCAAGTCGACACCCATCCATACCGGAGATCCCAACATTAAAGGAACTTGGGCACGACCTCACCTTTTCTATTGGCAGTTGGTGGTTTGCACCAAAGTCGACGCCACAAGTGGCTATTGATGGCATGGCAAATGCCCTTGAGCAGGCAATGAACGACCCCGAGGTCCAGGAACAATTAATAAATAGAGCCTACGATGCCAGTTTTTTCCGTGGAGATGAATTTACTTCACGCCTGAATAGTAATTGGCAGCAAGTGCAGGAAATCGCGCCGAAGATGAATGTGGGCGTCGGTAGCTTTGTCGTTCCTTCACTGATTATCGGAACGACCTGTTTACTGATCTTTATGGTGATTATCAGTCACTTGCGGGAGAAGCGACACCAGCGAATTGACGCCGAAAATAATACTGAACTTGAGGATGATAGTGAAGCATCCTCCTTTATTCCGCGACCATGGCTCGCCTTTGGCTATCTCGCTATGACAATCCTTTATACAATTCTCCTGGCTTTGCGCATCAGTGGCTTTGCTGTCTTGAGCTCAGTCTTTGTCTTTTTGGGAATTGCTCTATTGCTTCGATTCAATAAGACTCAGTTGTGGGTCGCTTTAGCATTGGCATTGATCATGGGCTTTGGCTGTGAGTACTTATTCACCGAGATCTTTACTTTAGATTTACCCACAGGAGCTGCATAATGAACGATCTGATACAGGCCACCGGCGAACTCTTTTCTTTTCTGCCCTTACTATTTCTGTTTATCGGAGTATTGCTGGGCATTGTGGGAGGGGCTTTGCCTGGCATTACCGGCGCCATGATGATTGCGCTCTGCCTCCCCTTAACATTTACGATGGAGCCGACAAATGCACTGACATTATTGATTAGCATCTATGTCGGTGCGATAAGTGGTGGGCTCATTACCGCTACGCTAATGCGAATGCCGGGGACACCGGCGGCTGTTATGACCACGCTGGATGGTTATCCTTTGGCACAGAGTGGACAACCTGGCCGGGCACTCGGCTTGAGTATCACGGCTTCCTTTGTTGGCGGCCTAATCTCATTCATTTTCCTTGTCCTCTTATCGCGACCCTTATCTGAGTTCGCCAGCCGATTTGGCCCATACGAACTCTTCTCCTTAGTGATGATGGCCTTGGTATTAATGGCCTCAGTCAGTCAGGGCTCAATGCTCAAAGGGCTGCTATCCGGCTTCCTCGGAATGGTAGTTGCAATTCCCGGCACAGATCCCTCCACGGGCTTCCCGCGACTCACCTTCGGTGTAACTGAAATGAACAGTGGGTTCGGCATGCTACCGGTATTAATAGGGGTGTATTGTATTAGCCAATTACTTAAGGATATCGTGGAAATCGGCCGCAAGCCTGTATCGTCCAATGCGACTAAGACGGGCATATTTATGAAACTGAAAGATTGGAAAGATCAAGCCGTCAACCTTATACGTTCCTCGCTCATCGGAACCTGGATAGGTATCCTGCCTGGCATTGGTGCCAACATCGGCTCGGTCGTGGCCTATTCGGCAGCTCAAAAAATGTCTAAAACACCCGAGAAATTCGGCAAGGGCTCAGAAGAAGGCATCGTCGCTTCAGAGGCAGCCAACAACGCCACTGTTGGCGGTGCTTTGATTCCACTGATCGCCATGGGCATTCCCGGAAGCGTCATCGACGCCATTCTGATTGGAGCATTGATGATCCACGGCATCACGCCAGGACCCTTGCTGTTTAAGCAGGAACCACAATTAGTGTACGGCATGATGTCGGCCTATTTTATCGCCAATATCATCATGTTTGTACTGATGATCCTACTGGCAGCAAGGATTGCCAAACTGATGTTTGTTAATCGCGCCTGGGTCTTACCGCCGATTACGGTACTGTGTATTCTAGGTGCTTACGCAACCAGCAACAGTTTCTTCTCGGTTTGGGTGATGTTCGCTTTTGGCGTATTTGGCTATTTCTTGGACCGTTGGGGAGTGCCATTGGGACCCTTTGTGATTGGATTCGTATTAGCCCCCATCGCCGAAACAAAACTACGCTCAGGTCTTGGTATTCATAGGGGAGACATCACGCCCTTGTTCACCAGCCCGCTCAGCTTGACCTTCTTAATCCTATCCGCTGTGTTGTTATTCTGGCCCATATTGAAACCCCTATGGGGAAAACTAAAAGATAGATCGCAAAAGACCCCAAGCCCATCATAAGACATTCTTTTATTATCTAACTTTCCTAATTAATTGATTTATAAGGAGAAAAAGTGAAAAACAATCCCTTGAAAAATGTATCCCGTTTAATCTTTGCGGCTGCCTTGCTAACAACGCTAATCGGCTGCCAATCAACACAAAATGCAAGCCACAAAACTGAAGCTAAGAACAAACAGCCCAATATCATTGTGATTATGGTCGACGACCTGGGGTATTCGGATCTGGGGAGCTTTGGCGGTGAAATCGAAACACCTCACTTGGACAGCTTGGCCGAGGATGGTTTGCGCATGACGCAGTTTTACAATTCGGCCCGTTGCTGCCCGTCACGTGTCAGTTTGCTAACTGGACTGCACCCCCAACAGGCAGGCATTGGCAATATGCTAATTGATCGTGGCTTCCCTGGGTATCGCGGTGTGATAGCCGACCACTGTGTCATGGTTCCCCAGCTGCTGCGTGAAGCTAATTACTTCACCGCTGTCTCCGGCAAGTGGCATGTCAATGTGCCAGGACCAATGTCGCGAGGTGTGGATGCTTATTACGGCTTCAAGAACATGCGTGCGCACAGCGAAGACTCCTGGGACGAAGGAGCATTCATTCGTCTACCCGAGGGAGAAGACAAGCGCTCTTACAAACCGGGCACTTTTTATGCTACAGATGCCATTACAGACCATGCGATTGATTTCCTCGCCGAAGCTCGTGAGCGCAAGCAACCCTGCTTTCTCTATATGGCATATAATGCACCACATTTCCCCTTGCACGCCCCTAAGGAATTGATCGATAAGTACCAGAAGACTTACGAAAAAGGCTGGGATAAAATTCGCGAACAACGCTATCAACGTATGCAAAAAATGGGACTAGTGAGCAAGCATTGGCCACTCACACCCAGAAGTATCGTTCTTCCCAACCGAATATCGGATGCACAAGGTCTTAGCAATACGCGCGTACCAGCATGGGATAGCCTGGATGAGGAGCGTCGCATTGATTTGGCTAGACGTATGGCCACTTATGCGGCCATGGTCGATTCAATTGATCAAAATATCGGCCGAATGATTGACGACTTAGAAAAGGCCGGCGAATTGGATAATACGCTGATTTTATTCTTTTCCGATAATGGCGCCTCAGGCGAACATGTACCTTTTGGTTTTGATATTCCCCCGGGAGAAAACAAATTCAACAAAGTCCCCATTTTAAACACAGGCAAGGCACTGGATAACATGGGCCAAGCAGGTACTTACATGGGCTATGGCACCGGTTGGGCTTGCGCCAGTAATACCCCCTTGAGTTTTTATAAGCGTTATGTGCATGAAGGGGGCATATCAACACCCTTTATTGCCCATTGGCCCAAAGGTATCCGTCGATCTGGAGAAATCGATAGACAGCCCGCTCATATCACCGACATCATGGCCACTTGTGTGGATATCAGCGGTGCGAACTACCCTAGACAATTTAACGGCAATAAGATCCTGCCAATGGAAGGACTGAGCTTGATGCCGATCTTCAAAGGCGAGAAGGCACCCCCACGTACTTTATGCTTCGACCATGAAAACACACGAGCCGTTCGCCAAGGAAAATGGAAGCTGGTTAAACTACGAGAAGAAGCTTGGGAGTTGTACGATATGGAACAGGACCGCGTTGAAATGAATAACCTTGCGAAAAAGCATCCTCAACGTGTTGAAGAAATGGCTGCTATTTGGAAAGTCTGGGCCAAGCGCTGCCAGGTCTTGCCTGGCCCGATATTCCCAAAATCAATTCCTGCCCCACCCGGGAAGCAATAAACTGGAAAGAAGTAAGTACTTTCCAAAAAAGGAAATTTAATTACTAAAGCTCTCGCTCTGAAATAAAATTACTTCTTAGCGTCAATGTAAGCCAGAGAAACGAGGAATTTATCAACGGCTTCGGTGGTTTTGTCCAACCAGGGCTGATTGTTGAAGAAGCCGTATCCCTGTTTATCGGCGGTATACATCTCGGCACGAAGGCCAAGTTCATTCGCCATCTTCATATAGATATCACCACCTTCCTTAAGTTTATCTGCTGTACCAAAGAGAATGAGTGCCGGTGGTGTCTTTGCATCTACATGATCAAGCGGTGACATTTTCTTAAGTCTCTCCATGGACATTTGCCCCTGTGCCACTCTTTCTTGAGCCTTGGAAAAACTCGATTTAAAAAGTGCGGGGTTATAAAGTACCATGACCTGAGGTATACAGGAAATCGATTTGTCGTCACTTGAAGCATCAAGTCCCTGCTTGATAGAGGTACAAAAGGCCAAATGTCCACCCGCTGAACCACCGGCAGCAATGACTTTATTTGTATCAATCCCCAGTTTAGCCGCATTTGCACGAAGCCAGCGTACGGCGCTGCGTGCATCCTCGACACATAGATTGGGACTTACACCATCTTTAGTTTTCACTCTGTAATCTGCACGCGCCGTAACAATTCCCCGTGAGGCAAAGTAGTCTGCCTGAATTAGGAATTGTTGAGTAGAACCGCCCTTCCAGCCTCCACCAAAGAAAAAGATCATAACTGGACGATTATCACTTGCTTTCCAGTCTTTAGGAAAATGGAAGTGCATCTGTAATTCGCGTTTAGCAATTGTTTTATACACCTCAGTTTTCTGAGTAAGTCCAGGTGCAGGAATGTATTTAACTCCTCTAAAGCCCGCTTGGGTTTTATTCGTATCTGCCATTAATACACTTGATAAGACCAACAAAGAACTAATAATCACTTTATAAACATCTAATTTCATCGTTGTACCCCCTGATTTTTAGAAACCTTTTTCTTAAAAGTTTTTTTAGTGAATTTTTCATACTATACGCAAATTAACACTTAATTTGGACACTATTCAGTAAGAAACTTTAATTTTCTTCTAAGCGAACAGACCACCCCGTCTCCCGCACAAGGCAAGGAGGGGAATTTCTATTGTAACATTAACCGAGGGCAGTTTGATCAAAAATCTTAAGATAATTTACCTCCAGTAGTTCAAATCATAGAAAAATAAACTTTGCCCAAATTTAATGAATCTTGAATTCAACTCATAAGTGCAACACCCACTTTTTTTGTTAAATCAATTCCAGTTAGTTTCTGAAATACTTCATAAGGTGTTTTAAACTTCAAGCATTTTCGAGGTCTATTATTAAGCTTGTGAACAGCAATTTCAACCTCTGAAACATTAACTTTATCAAGAGGCATATTCTTAGGGAAATATTGACGTAGCAAACCATTGGCATTTTCATTCTGCCCTCGCTCCCATGAATGATATGGTTTAGCAAAATAGCTTTTACATTCCAAGATTTCAGAAATACTTTCATGTTTAGCAAATTCTTTCCCATTATCAAATGTTAGGGTATGAACTTGTTCTTTAATGGGTTTTAACAAATTAATGATGGCTTCACTAACTAAAGAAGCCTTTTTTTGAGAAACAGGCAGTGCTAATCGTACTTTTGATTTACGGTCATCCATTGTTACTATTGCGCCTTTATGAGCTTTCCCTATGATTGTATCAAGCTCCCAATCACCAACTCGTTCTCTTTTATTAGCCGCTTCAGGGCGCTGATCTATATCAACTCTGTTGGGAATGCCATTCCTACTGTGTTGGTTACCATATCGCTTACGGTAAGGTTTACCTTGATGTCGAAGCAATTTATACAATTCGCCTCCAGACTGCTTGTCTTTGAGAATGTATTGGTAAATGGTTTCATGATGAAGAGACACTGCCTTATCATCTTTTAATCGACCTACTATTTGTTCAGGGCTCCAATCCATTTCAAGATGTTCATTGATATAAGTCTTAATCTCAACGTTTAACTTAACTGCTTTCGCTTTCTCTTTTTGTCGCCTTTGAGCTAGTTCATTAGCCTGTTTATTACGATATCCACGTTGGCCTATATTACGATTAATCTCACGTGATAACGTACTTGTTGAACGACTGAGCTTTTTTGCTATTTTATTGAGTGATTCGCCTGCCTTTCGCTCTAACTCAAGGTAATGTCTTTCTTCAAGACTCAGGTGTTTATAGGACATGATAGTCTCCTCTGTGTTTAGTTTGGTCACTAATACAGATTACATCTGAGTCTTGTTTTACTCGATATCTTACATACTAGTGACTAACAGAGGTGTTGCACTTACTACTCGAATTCAGCAATTAAGATTAAACTATTTTATGTGATTTGCGTAATATCTGCTGATTTCATCATATAGACTAAGTAAGAAAACATTTTGCCCGGTTCTTGATCCAACTCCTATATATGTTTGAGTTCTGGGCTTTTTTAATTTCAACAAGTAGGTTTTAAATGAAGAAACTCTTATTATCGACCTTAGTATTTTTTTCAGCACTCGTTTATGCTGAAGACTTTGATTTAAAGGGTCAAGTCAAAAAACTGGATTCTAAGCCAGGTGCATTTCAATCTAAGAACTTCACCATATCAGTCAAAGACAATACCTTTATTAAGGGTTCAGATGCTCTGCTCAGCTTCGATTATTTCGATGATAAAAAAACGACAATTACCATAACTTACTCTACTTCAGAAAAACTCTACGAAATGCTGTCTGATCCTTTGAAACGACGTACGGTCGATATCATTTCATGCCGCGGCACTCAAACCTGGAAAACTTATTACGTAAGACTCGACAAAGTCAACTTCGACAAAGAGTTCGCTAAGCACCATATCAATATCTCATCGAAAGATGGCATGGCAAAAATCCATAATCTTTCTTTACAAAATGCGCCAGCAAAAAAAGTCATCAAAGCCCAAAAAGATCGACTCAATGTTTTAATGATTGTTTCTGACGACTTAAATGATTACATCAAAGCTTACGGTGATCCACAAGCTGTAACGCCAAACGTCGACAAGTTACTTTCAATGGGAACACAGTTTAACAAAGCTTACTGCCAGTATCCAGTCTGCGGTCCATCGCGTGCTTCATTCTTATCTGGTCTATACCCAGAAAGTAGTCTCGTTATCGATAACACTCAATACCTTAGAGATGTTAATCCACAAGCTGACAATATGCTTGAGCACTTCCGTAATAATGGCTACTGGACAGGCGCAGCTGGAAAGATCTTTCACAGTAAATTCGGTATGATGGAAAAAGGCATTAGCTTGGACGAATATGAAGCCTTTGAAAACGCCGAAAACCCCCAACGCCTCTTATTGAAAAAGCGTTGGGAAAGCGAAGGAAAACCAGGTGATTTCAAAGCTTATTATAACAAAAATAAAGTAAGGGATCAAGCGGACCTTGTACTCGGTTACGGCACAGAACTTAGCGATGATCAACACGGCGATGGCCGTAACGCTCGTAGAGTAGCTCAGTGGATTAAAACTAATGCAGCTGGTGATAAGCCCTTCTTTATGGCATGTGGCATCGTAAAACCCCACACGCCATTTTACGCACCAAAAAAATACTTAGACCTCTACCCGAAAGACAAGCTCATCTTTGATGACGTCCCTGAGGATGACTGGTCCAATAGACCCAAAATTGCCGGTGTTAAACGCTATGAAGCTTTTCGAGGAAAACTCGGTGTAAATGATCGCGAAAATCGCAAATATTACCTCCAGTCTTACCTAGGCTGTATCAGCTTTATGGATGCTCAGGTTAAAGTGCTCGTGGATGCGCTCAAAGAAAGTGGACAAATGGATAACACGGTGATTGTTTTCATGAGTGACCACGGTTTTCAAATCGGTGAGCACTTCATGTATGGCAAAGTGACTTTATTCGAAGAGTGTGCACGCGTTCCTTTTGGCATCGTTTATCCTGGCAACCCTGGTGCTGGAAAGCAAACGGATAGCCTAGCTGAACTCATCGATGTTTACCCCACTCTAGTCGACCTTTGTCAACTTCCTCAACCCAGCCACGAGCTCCAGGGTAAAAGCCTGGTTCCTGTAACTAAGGATACTTCACACCAAGTTAGATCCGAGGCTTACACCGTTGTCCAACGCGGTAAACTTATGGGTCGCGCTATCCGTAAAGACTCTTGGGTTTATGCTCACTGGGGCAGCGACAAAGATGTGGAGCTCTATAACATGGACAAAGACCCAAATCAGTACAATAACTTGGCGAAGAACCCTGAGCACTCAAAAATCCTCAAAAAAACGGAGCAAGTTCTCAAACAAAAAGCCTCTGAGCAAACTCTCAATCAAAAACAACTCATTGGTCTAAAATGAGATTCACATTTTCATTTTTTGTCCTATTGAGCCTCAGCTCTTTTGCAGAAAGCGCAAAAGAGTCAATGAATATAATGTCATTTAATATTCGCTACGGAACAGCTAAAGATGGCGCAAATCATTGGGACAAAAGAAAACATCTCGTTCATGGACTCATCAAAAAACATTCTCCGGATATTATGGGGGTTCAGGAAGCCCTTGATTTTCAAATGCAGGCACTGCAAAAGCATATGCCCTCCTATTCCAGTTTAGGAATCCCGAGAGGAACAGAAGGTAATAACGAATACAGCGCCATCTTTTACAAAAAAGATCAATATTCCGTTCTAGATCATGGTACATTTTGGCTCTCAGATACACCGGATAAACCGAGTACATCATGGGGAAATAAATTTTATAGAATTTGTACCTGGGCAAAATTCCAAGCAAAAAATTCAGGAAAAACCTTTTACGTTTTCAATACGCATTGGGATCACAAATCAAAAGAATCTCATATCAATGCAGTCAAACTTATGATGAGTAAATTTGAAGGAATTAATGCCCCCATCTTTATCACGGGCGACTTTAATGCCGGGGAAAAAAGTAAGGCAATTTTAAAACTCAAAGAAAATGGTTTTAGAGATAGCTACAGAGTTTTACATCCAGATGAAAAAGTTGTTGGAACTTTTAATGCCTTTAAAGAAAAGAGAACTGGCAGCAAGATCGATTACGTATTTGTCTCGAAAAAAATCAAAGTAAAATCGGCAGATATCATCAAGAACATCGAAGGTGAACCTTCCCCCTCTGATCACTTCCCAGTCTTCGCCAAAGTCGAGTTTTAATCAACTCTCTAAATCCTCAGATTACCGCCTAATTTCAGCTTAAAATAAACTTAAAAAAGTCTTGATATATAATAATGTCTACTGATCAGCAACAGTTGCGTTTAACGCGTGAAGAAAAAGATTTTATCCAAACAAAAATCAATAAAGTCAATGAATTAGAAGCCTTGATTCAACAAGGTAAAGTTGATCAGACTTCCACCGTAAAAGAAATTGATCAATTGCTGGAAGAAATAGCTCAGGTCACTGATCAGGCTTTAGAACGCTCTAGTGAAAACGACATCCCTCTCGAGGCTAAAGAATTACCCCTACTCAAATCCACACAGAATTTAGGTGTTAATCAAAACGATCTGATTAACAAGGTAAAACAAGAGACTATTCAAAAAAATCTATCCCAAAATATTGATAAGAAGCCTTCTCAAAAACACCTTAGAGCTCAAAAAAACAATGCTTGGGACGAGCTCTTCAAAGAAGAAGAACAAGAAGAAGTCATCTACGAAAAAGCTAGAAGCAAGAAAAAGAAATTAAAGGTCGGCTCTCGTAAAGTGACAAGGTCAAAACCTAAACGCAAAGCAAAGTCATCTTTGCTTAAAATTTGCTTCACCTTAGCTGCCCTAGCCTGTACGTGCCTTTGGGCTTACGATCACTTTTTGAATGAATATAACTTAATTAAGCAGATAAAATTTACTATCAGTCAAATTCTTGAACCAATCATTAAATAATGCTCAGAAAGAAGGAAAAAATAATCCTCAAAAGCAAATCTATGATTATATAAATGTTCAGGTATATTTTATAAAACAGCTGAGTACTAGCTAGCCAAAATAGAATCTTCTAAAAAACTTTCTAAAAAACCGTAATAAATACTTCAGAATACTTATATACATCAAATGGCATAAGAAATCACAGGATGAACATGAATATTTTTTCTAAACTTTTATTCACTAATTTACTCATTAGCTCAATTTGTCTCATGGCTCAAGAAAAGCCTAATTTCATCTTCATCCTAGTCGATGACATGCCCTGGTTTGGAACTTCCGTTGAGCAAATGGAAGGTGAAAGCTCATCCAAAATGGTTTACAGAAGAACTCCACATATTGCTAGCATCGCAGAAAATGGCATGACTTTTTCAAATGCCTATGCAGCTGCAGGAATGTGTGCCCCATCCAGATCCTCAATTCAAAGTGGCGTTAGCCCAGCAAAAACACTGTTCAGTGGCAATGGCGGATTTGGTGAGAAGTCACCAAAAGAAGTTGAGTACCCGATCACTAAAAAAAATGAAAAATGCCTACTCATTGAGCCCACTCCTCTTGGTAACATCAACACTAAATATCCAACAATCGGAACTTATCTCAAAACTCAAGGCTATGCTACCGCGCACATTGGCAAATGGCATATCTATGGTGGTGGGCCGGAAAAACATGGCTACGATGTGAGCTCCGGCGAAACAAGTAATGACGAAGGCTCTCCAAAAAATATCACTGATCCCAATGACCCGAAACGAATCTTTAGTATAACAAAAGATTCCATAAAATTTATTGAGAAACAAAGTAAGAAAGAAAAACCTTTCTTTATACAAGTTTCTCACTATGCAGAGCACTCTGCTCAAATGAGTTTACCAGAAACATTAGCTATCTATGAAAAAGACCCAGCCATTAAGGCTATCAAAGATAAAAAATTTAAAAAAGAAGTTATTACTCATGGTTCTGCTGTGACCGACATGGATACATCTATTGGGATGATCATCGACAAACTCACAGAGCTCAATATTTTGGAAAATACTTACGTCATTTTTACTTCCGATAATGGCAAAGGTTTACTTCACGATAAACGCATACTTAGAGGCAGTAAATGGTCGCTTTGGGAAGGAGGCATCCGCGTTCCATTCATGGTCATGGGGCCAGGAATTGAAGCAAAAAGCCGCTGTACAGAAAACATTATCGGTTACGACATGCTTCCGACTCTATATGAACTCGCTGGAGGCAGCACAGAAGACATGCCAAACATTGATGGCGAGAGTATTGCCCCTCTTCTCACCCAGGCTGAAGACCATTCATTCCCAGCTAATAGAGCACTCTACTTTCACTACCCGCACTATAGAAATAACACGCCTCAATCCATGATTATCAAGGGTAACTTCAAACTCTTCCGATTCTATGAAATCCCTGGTCAACCTTATTTATTTAACCTCAAAAATGATATTTCAGAAGAAGTTAACCTCGCCTCTCAAATGCCTGAAAAAGTTCAGGAACTTCAAAAAAACCTTGATCAATACCTAGAAAGCTCCAAAGCTTATTTACCTAAACCGAATACTGAACTCGCTGAGACTGTTGAACCCGTCAATGTAGACAAACTTTTCCCTCCACTATCTGCCATGGGGGAATTTGATCAGGAAACTGCTAAGAAGAGTAAAAAAGCAGCTGAGAAAAATGAAAAAATTAAAGAAGATAACAAAGAGAGTGCTTCGTGAAAAAACTCATCATTTGTCTTTTAGCTGGAGCTTTTATAACTCCAGTCTTTGCTATTTCTAAGCAGACACAAACTAAAATTGCCTACACTATTGACAAATACGTTCTCCAAGGCCTCAAGGCTAACAACAAAAAGCCAATGCCTGCGCTGGACGACGAAACCTTTGTAAGAAGAATTTACCTTGACATTGCCGGTCGGATCCCTACCTACTGGGAATACCAAGATTTCATGAAGATGCCGGTAAAAACACGTCGCTCTGACATTATTGACAAACTCATGGATTCGCCAGCCTATGTCAGTCATTTCTATAATTACTGGGCGGATACGCTCAGAGCCACCACATGGATGAAAAAATCCGATGGTGGGCCCTACCTCCACTGGATAAAAAAGAGTATTGCCGATAATAAACCCTACAATCAATTTGTTTATGAACTCGTATCTGCAGAGGGTCCGCTCTACAAGCCTGGCAATGGCGCGGCAGGCTATTATTTACGCGACTATAGAATGCCCCTCGATAATGTAGCCAGTACTATGCAAGTTTTTCTTGCCACGAGTATGGTTTGTGCACAATGCCACGATCACCCTTACAATGACTGGTCGCAAATGGATTTCTACAAAATTGCGGCTTTCACTCATGGTACAGAGACCAATGCTAAAAATGTTGACATCCACACAGTAGCTAAAATACAAAATCACATGAAGCAATCATCTAGTAAGTCTAACAAAGGCAAAATTAATGATACCGCTTTACGTCCACTCTTTTTTGGGACTTATAATAGTGGCACGGGCAAAATCAGACTTCCTGCCGATTATGATTACGACGACGGCAAACCTAAGGATATCGTTCATGCTGGTGTTCCTTTTGCCCCCGAAGTGAAAATAAATTACGATTCAAGTAATGGTGCTGCTAATCGCCCCTACAAATTTAAGTTTGATAAAAAGAATACAGACACCCAAGTGAATTCCCGTAAATACTTTGCCAAATGGATTGTCTCACCTGAAAACCCTATGTTCACAAAAACCATTGTCAACCGCTTGTGGCACCGTATCATGGGTGCACCACTCATTGGTGAAAATCTGGACATCACTCCAGACGAGTTTGGCAAAAACCCTAACTTAAGCAAGTACCTCATCAAAGTCATGAACGGTCTAAAATACGATCAAAAAATGTTCATGAAGGTCATTTATAAAAGTCGAATCTACCAGCGTGCCAGTCATGATCAAATTCCAAACGATTATCTTTTCGGCGGCCCTATCATGAACCGTCTGAGTTCTGAACAAATTTGGGATTCACTCATCGCAATCCGTTCAAAAACCCCTGATGCCGGACTAGATGTTCCAGATAAAGTCATTGCTCATTATGTTTACGAAAACCTCGCGAGGAAATCTGTTGCTGAAAAAGCTGAATATATGAAAAACAGTAAATCTGAGATTAAAAAAATAGAAAAGTCTCTTGAAGAAAATCAAAATTTTGGGAGATACAGTAAAAGTAGAAAACTAGCTCGAGCCTCAGAAGGTAGGTCCCCTGCAAGCAGTGGTTCTATGCTTCACATCTTTGGTCAATCTTCCCGCGAAGTTACTGACGACAATAAAAAAGAAGCCAACATTCCCCAGGCTTTAGCATTATTAAACGATGATCAATTCAGCTTCAACAAAATCTCGACCTATGATTTAATTCAACAGACCTCTGACAAAGAAGAACAGCTCAAGCTTATTTATATTTCTCTACTTTCTCGCAAGCCTAATGAGCATGACTTAAATGTATTTAGACAGGCCATTTCCAATGGCTTCACGGTTGACGATTTTTACTGGACTTTGCTCAATTCATTTGAGTTTAAATTAAAGAGGTAAGATGTAATGAATAAGAAAACACAATTTACCAGAAGACAATTATTAAAAAATGGAGCTACAAGTGCTGCTGGCCTTGGTCTACTGCCATCCACTGCACAAGCTAATTCAGAACTTTTTGACGCGAGTAAAGCCACTGCAAAATCCGTTATTTATATACATGTTGATGGCGGACTAAGTCATGTTGATTCCTTTGACATCAAAGAAGCCAATCGAGATGCCATGAAAGCATCAGAACCCATAAAAACTTCTGCAGATGGGATTCGTATCGGTAAATATTTCCCAAAACTGGCAAAACAGATGCATCATTGTGCAATTATCAATTCTATGAGTAATACTCAAGGTGCCCACAAAGAAGCCAATTACCTACTCAACACAGGTTATGAACAGCGTGGTACCACATTGCACCCCGACTTAGGTGCCTGGATTGCACGCATGGCCCCACGAACTTCAGGAGAAATACCCCCTTTTGTCAAAATTGGCCGTAGTAGCAGTCTCGGTTCTGGTTTTATGGGCAGTAAATATGCCGCGCTACCAATAGGTAACCCCCAGCAAGGACTTCAAAATATTAAACGTCCCAGAGATGTTAACCAGGATCTATTTCATCGTCGTCTAGGTCTTATGAATTCTATCAATTCGGGTTTTGCCGAAAAACATAAACACCAACTCATCGATGACTACAGACAAACCTACTACGATGCTATTAAACTCATGCACAGCAAAGATCTAGAAGTCTTTAATATCAACAAAGAAAAAAGTTCAGTCTTTGATATGTATGGCAATGAAGAATTTGGACAAAGTTGTATCTTAGCTAGACGATTAGTTGAAAAAGGTGTTCGCTTCATTTCGCTTGCCCATAAAGGCTGGGATTTTCACTATGGGATTTATGATGAATTTGATGAATATGCAAATAGCCTTGACCAAGGTGTGGCAGCACTCATTAAGGACCTAGAAGAACGCGGTCTTCTAGAGTCAACTTTAGTTGTAGTCAACACCGAATTTGGCCGTAATCCTACGCTCAATGATCGCGCAGGACGTAACCACTTCCCCATTGCTTATAGTAGCTTCCTAGCTGGCGGAGGGATTATTGGTGGTCAAAAATATGGTAAAACAGATGAAATGGGCCAAAGAGTCGTATCGGGAAAAGTTCGAGTTTCTGACTTTAATGCGACCATCGCAAACGCAGTTGGTTTAAATCTTAAACACGTTGTCATGGCCCCCGATGGCCGTCCATTCACAGTGGGCGACAAGGGCCGACCCTTAACGCAACTGTTTAAAAAGCCTTCCTAACACTATTGATATATATTAAAAAGTCCTGCGAACTTTAATTAGCTTTAAAAGAAACACTGGAAGTTCCAGCTTTAAAAAATTAAGGATCTACAAATGAAATTATTATTTATTCTCAGCTTAAGTCTAATCAGCACTTTGATTGCTGAAGAAAGTAATTGGCTTGAATTATTCAATGGTAAAAACCTCGATGGTTGGACTGAGAAAACTAAAGAAGGTTCCTTTCGAGTTGAAGACGGAGCCATTATCGGAACCGCTAAAAGCGGCCTAGGAACAACCTTTTTGTGTTCAAACAAGGACTACACCGACTTTGAACTAGAATTTGAAACTAAGCTCATTAATAACGAAGTGAATTCCGGTGTACAAATCCGTTCGAAAACTCAAGAACCAAAAGGCTCACAGAAGTATGGCTCCGTTTGTGGACCTCAAATCGAAGTAGGCGGTCGCAATTATGCCAAAAATAGTTCTGGCTACATTTATGGTCAGGCTTGGAAAACATGGCTCACTCCCAAAGAGCAACGTAAACCCCATCAATTCTTAAAAGATGGCGAATGGAATCATTTCCGTGTAGTCGCGTTAGGTGATCAAATCACTACTTGGCTTAATGGTAATAAAGTCATTACAACAACCGTCCCAGCAGAACGCCACTCGACAAACTCCAGCGGTTTTATTGGCTTACAGATTCACGGCATCAAAAAAGGCACCGGTCCTTTCCAAATTGCCTGGAAAAACATCAAAATTAAAGAAATCAGCTCAAAGCAATAAATTTGATCATTTTATTGCCATTAAGCACAGCATTTTTTATCAATCTTCACCACACATCCACACTTGACACTAACACGTAGAATCCCTTCGGAATTAGTAATTACATGGCGCAGCCATGATATATATTAGCCTAGGGTGTCAGTGGCTGTGTGAAAAACACACTTTTAGGTGCAACGCACCGACAGAAAGTAGCGCGCAGCGATAGCTGCACGTAAAATATAACTAAGGGCACAAGGTGCAACGCACCGACACAAGATCTTGTATGTGTCGGACTTACAGCCCTCTGTGTTAGTAGGTATGACAACATGCACCTCACGGTGCACGCTATAATCTATCGGGCCTTCAGCCCTTTATATGATCTATGTTTATATTTTTCACACAGTCTCGTCAACCCTAGGAATACAATCACCCACGCCCCTCATGGTAAAACCATGACAGATTAATGAACTCTATCCCTAATCCCCAACATAGTAGCCTACTAAAAAGTACATTTTTTAGCTTAAAGAGCATAATATCATAGTCCTAATGCTTATAAACAAGAAAGAACATTTTGAATATAAGCAGGTTTCCAAATGCAAGATAAACGTAAATACCTACAAAGAAACTTTAGATCATTATTACTCTTTACTGGTCTTAGTCTTTCTCTAAGCTCATTAGCTCTCGACCAAGAAACAAAAGACAAAGTCATTGCAGCGAGTCAATCAAGTGAAGCAGTAAAAGTTAAATCAGCTCGCAAGCTACTGGCACTTAGTTCGGGTAAAAACACTCCCCTAAGTCACTACGCCCTGCAGCAACTAGGCGAACAAAAATCAGCTTTCACCGTAGATTTCAGTTCAGACCTCTCCAATTTAGACTTGAACACCTTAAAAAAATACGATGGTGTTTTCCTCAGCCAAAAAATAGCTGATGATATTTTCAAAAGTAAAAAAAGCAAATCAGCTGTACTGCAATACATCAATGAAGGTGGCAAACTGATTGCTACTGATGAGGCTATCGAAAGTAAATCTTCCGAATTCCATTCATTCATTGGTGCTGCAAGTAAAAATTACCCTTGGGATGAAAGTGGTACCTGGAGCATTGTCAACGAAGCTCCAAGCTCAGTAAGTACCAAGCACTTTGATCAACTCTTTAAAATCAAAGACCGCATCTATGCCCTCAATGATTTTGATCGTTCAAAAATGCGCATCCTTCTAGCATTAGACTTCGGGGATAGGCTTACTACGGGAACACATTCCAAATTGGCCGATGTCCCTGTGAGTTGGGTAAAAGAAGTGGGCAAAGGTCACATTTTTTACACCTCTCTAGGTTTTAATGACGAAACTTGGTATAACAAAGACTTTTTACAGCACCTACTCAGTGGCATCCAAATGACCCTTGGCGATCTACAAGGTGACTTCAGCCCCATAACAAAAAAGCCTCGTTCTCCGCATATTGCCAAAGCACTTCCCTTGACTGAAGAAGAGTCTATGAAAACTTTTGAAATTCAGGATGGCTATAATATTCAACTCAGTGCGGGAGACAAGTTCCTGAATGAACCCGTTCACATCGCCTGGGATGGTAATGGCAACCTCTATGTAGCACAAATGCAAACCTACATGCAGGATGCTGCTGCAAGTAGAGAAAAAGATCCCGTCTGTACCGTTCTCAAACTCGTAGATAGCGACTGGGATGGCGTTTACGATAAGAAAACAGTTTTTGCCAAAGACCTCATTCTTCCTCGTAAGTTGCTCTGTCTTGATGGCAAAATCATCATTGGTGAAACTGATACAACGACTCTATATGCCTACGAAGACACTAACGGCGATGGCGTAGCTGATAAAAAAGAACTCTTTTACAAAGGTGGACCTCAGGGCGGAAATATGGAACACCAGCCCCAGGGTTTCATGTGGAATTTAGATAACACTATTAATGCTACCTATGGTCTAAGTTATCGCTATAAAGACGGAACCTTTACTGAGCTTGAATATAAAGCTGCCTTTGGTTCACAATTCGGGCTCTCACAAACTGAAAGTGGTCAAATTGTTTCCGCTATCGCGGGTAACGAAAAAGCCACCATGCATTTTCAGCAACCACACCTTTACGGCGGCATGGAACTTGAAGGAGAAAAATCCAAAGAGTTTTATGAGCTCTGGCCTATCGATAGTATGCCTGACTCACAAGGTGGACTCAAAAGAATGCGTGAAGACAACACCCTCAATCACTTCACGGCGACTTCTGGTGCAGAATACTACCGCGGTGGTGTTCACAGCGATTTGAAACACGATTTTTTCCTAGCGGAACCCGTTGGCCGCCTCATCCGCCGAGCAAAAATTGAAAATAAAGGAGGCATGCGCATTCTCCACAACGCCTACCCGAAAAAAGAATTTATCCGTTCAACAGACCCAAACTTTCGTCCGGTGAACCTTGCCACTGGTCCCGATGGTAATCTCTACATTGTCGATATGTATCGCGGCATTATCCAACAGGCTGCCTATGCACGTCCCGGCATGTATATCTACCGTATCAACGACGTTTATGAACTGGACAAAAACATTGGTCGTGGCCGTCTTTACCGAGTCACTAAGGAAGGTCAAAAAAGCTTTTCTAAGCCAAATATGCTCAATGAAAGTAGCCAGCAACTTCTCGCTCACCTAAGTCATAAAAACGCCTGGTGGAGATTAAAGGCTCAAAAGCTCATTATTGTGAGAAAAGATCTCTCTGTCCTCACAAAACTTCAGAATATGGCTATAAATTCAAAATCAGAATTGGCACGTCTACATGCCTTATGGACGATTGACGGTCTTGGAAAAACTAATTTTGACATCCTCAAAAAAGCAGTAAAAGACTCAAGCCCTCTCGTTAGAGAAGCGGCTATTCGACTCTCTGAACCTTACCTAAAAAAAGATAAATCTGCTATTGCTGGATTCATTCCAATTAAAAGTGAAACTAACAGTCAGGTTCTCGTACAAATAAAAAACTCACTCAGAACACTTGGTCAATCTGACTTACTCAAAACTTTGTACGATACGCACAGAGACAAACACTATGGTCTTGGTCGCATGGAGCAATATCACGCTCAACAAGCTAAAGAAGAGGCTGAGAAAAAACTAGCCCGTAAAGCACTTTCGGCAGCCAATGCGGAAACTATTGAAAAAGGCGCCGCTCACTACAAGGCACTCTGCCAGAACTGTCACGGAAAGGATGGTATGGGCATGAAAGCTGGAGAAATTCTTTTAGGTGCACCTCTTGTGGGCTCACCCCGTGTACTCGGTGATATACAGCGCCTTACAGCAATTACTTTGAATGGTCTCAAAGGTCCTATCGATGGAAAAGACTACGGCGTCATGATGCCTCTAAATAACAATTCAGATGAATACATTGCTGAAGTCTTGAGTTTTATTCGTCATAGCTGGAATAACAAAGCTTCTATTGTCACCACAAAAGAGGTACAAACCACTCGTAAGGATCTTAAAAAACACAAAGAAATGTTCACTCTTGACACGCTTTATGATAGATACCCTTCATTGCTAAACAATCACAAAAAATGGAAATTAAGTGCCAACGTAAACAATGACAAAAACTCTTTGGATAAGCTTAAAAAAGCTAATAAACGTTGGACGAGTATGAAGCCTATGGTCAAAGGTCACTACGTTCAAATTCAACTG
The DNA here is from genome assembly GCF_028745505.1 of Lentisphaera marina. GTDB lineage: Bacteria > Verrucomicrobiota > Lentisphaeria > Lentisphaerales > Lentisphaeraceae > Lentisphaera > Lentisphaera marina. Next base: position 1,398,850 of record NZ_JAQZZL010000002.1, read on the forward strand.
CCGGGGGAAGCCGAAATCAAGGGTCTTCAAATGATGACTAATGAATCAGCAGAATATGAAGTCCAACTTTCGCTGAATGGCAAGAACTGGACCAAGGCTGGAATTCTCAAAAGTAAAAAAGGTATTTCCTCATTAAGCTTCAAAACAAGCAAGGCTAAGTACCTTAAAGTAATGACCCTTACCAAGGCTGCTGACTCCTGGTTTATACGTGGGATAAACCTGATGACTACAAATCAATAAGTTTACTTAGAAGGACTTGTTTAAATCAAGTCCTTAATAAGTGCTCCGAATTCATATTTTATAACTTAACCAACAACAAAAGGAAAAACATGAAAACCATTATTGCCCTATTAGCATTCTTACTCTTTAGTTTGTCAGCTACTGCCGAGACCTTTGCCGATAAAGACACTGATCAAGATGGAAAACTTTCGCTTAATGAATATGCTGGCGATGATAAAAAGCTGAAAAAGAATTTTAATAAGCTCGACCAAGATGCCAATGGGGTCCTCAGTGAAGATGAATTCGCTGCTGATGATGCTGGCGATGAAAAGAAAGCTAAGAAAGACAAAAAGAAAGATAAGAAAAATAAAAAAGATAAGAAAAACAAAAAAGATAAGAAAGGCGATGATAACAACATCTAAAAAATTTCTTATTTAGAGACTTTATAGACTCAGGATTAAGTCAGTCTATTTGTCATAGATCAAACATCAGATTTTCGACACATATTCAAAGCCCTCAAGTAATTGACCTGAGGGCTTTTTATGTTAATTTTTCTAAAAAAAATCCAAATGAGATACAATGAAAAAATTATTAGTCCTATCACTATCACTGTTGTTACTAGCTTGTAATTCAAATTCACGAGAACGATTCGAAAAAGAAGATAAGGCTCAAAACACCGTAAAATTGACTAAAGGTAAGGCTTTAAATCGCTCTTACTTTTTCAAAGAAGCTAACAAAGATCAAACTTACGTTCTATATATCCCTACAACTTACGATGCTTCCGAAGTCTCTCCATTAATCATATTATTACATGGCCTGCGCAGTAACCCAAAGCAAATCATCAATTACAGCGGTGTTATTTCTGAAGCTGAAAAACGTGGCTATATAATTGCTGCTCCTTTCGGATACAATGACCGCGGGTGGTATGGCAGTCGAGGCAAAGGCAAGAGTGGCTTTGCATTTGGAAAAGCAGGCGATCCTGAGAATCTTGGGGAGTTGAGTGAGATGGACGTGATGAACGTTTTAAAAATTGTACAAAAAGATTTCTCGATTGACTCAAATCGAATCTTTTTGATGGGACATTCTATGGGGGGAGGAGGTGCTCTATATTTAGCTTCTGAACACCCAAACAAATGGTCTGGATTGGCATGTCTCGCCCCCGCATTTCAAAAACAATCAACAAATCTCGAGAGGGCAAAGCATCTCCCTGTATTCGTCACTACAGGAGACCGAGACTTTTTAGTTCCTGTTCGTGGGGTACGCCGTTGGGTTGAAGATATGAAATCCTTAAATATGGATGTGCACTATAAAGAAATAAAGGGAGGAAATCACTTTCGTACCATAACTCGTAATCCTAAGATGATTTCGGAGGTCTATGACTTCTTTGATAAATACGACAAGAAAAAAGTTTCTAAACCCTAAGAATTAAATTATAAACTTTACGCTTGATACTTGTTCCGAAATTGAGTCGGACTCTGCCCTACAAGCTGTTTAAAGTGGCGAGCAAAATAATTTTGTTCAGAAAAGCCACATTTTTCTGCGATTTCCGCAACTGATAGCGAAGTCGATCTCAATAATTTACAGGAAGCCTGAATACCTATACTACTTTGGGTCTACACAGTGAACCCCGAGGGAAACATCTCTCTTAAGGTCCCCCTCAGAAAGGGCGTAACATGGGAAGTAGGAAGTCATTAACTCAAAGCCGTATACACGCCCTCTATTTAATCTCATAGCTAAGGGCTTTTTAATTCGTTTAGAAAGCTCTATGGCCGGTACTTAGTTATGGGACACAGCAACTAGCTAAGTAATCATCGGTCAATACGTTGATATTGACCGATCTACTTTATTTTGAGAAGTTCGCACAGCATGATTTATACAGAGCTCATTCAAAATCATTTCTGGATTTAAACCAAGGATTGATATATTCACCATGGCCAATCGTAAAAGGTTTAACACTACCATCGATATACAGTCCTAAAGTTTTATCAAAATAATCATAATTGGCATGATCAGCTGATGAGGCATCATAACTTGTATTACCTATAGTACTTTGTGTCTGAGTCGAGTTCATAGCGTTTCCTGGAACGATAAACGGTTCGATTTTTCCTTTTCCCGCTAGACGAGTCAGCTTTACTCGAGCTTTTCTATTAAAGTATTTATTCATTCCATAATCTGTTCGACCATTTCCATGATGCTTTGCTGGGCCACGAACAGAGCGCTGCAAAGGACAGAAGAACATATCTTCGTATGAACTACCAGCCATTTCTTCTTTAGCCGTATTCCTATCTGAACTGAATTTAATACCTGACATACTTTCATAATAGTAGCGTGGGTAATCATATTTTTGATCGTCAGCTTCACTCGACCTGCAAAAATATTGGTCATTATTATCTGCATACATAAATGCAGCCGCATGAATTTGCTTTAAATTATTCATTGAGTGCACAATCCGCGACTGCTTTCTAGCTCTGCTCAAGACAGGTAATAATATTGAAACTAAAATCGCAATTATTGCCACCACCACGAGTAACTCTACAAGTGAGAATCTAAGCCTACTTATTTTTATCATGCTTTAACCTTATTTTATATACCATTAATGGTATATATGAGGTTTTTTGTTATATTACGCTAATATTTTTATGTTAATCAAATTTTAACTAACTTTCTGAAAGAAATCCTAATTGAGTGGGTAACAGTAGCCAATAAGTATAAATATCGTCAATAGTAATTTATTTTCCGATTCTCTTAAATTACTTACCGAGTCGAATACTTTTAATCTTTACCCATGCGCCCTTTTCCGTCTTTAAACTAGGTTTAAGCAAAAGGTAGTTCATGGCTCCCTCGTAACTCTTGGCAGAGGAGAGTTTCACCTCATAAGTACGGAATTGGCCATCACCCTTGATATCAAAATGCATGCGATTTCCCGGGGCAAAATTGGGTTTATAATTTTTACCATCGTAGTGACTCCACGCTACATCTGCCTTTTTTTGACTGCTTTTGAACGCGGCTTCTATATAAAGCTTCGGAGCCTCTTCAGCCTGCCATAAAGTCGGTGGACTCACTGCAGTCATGCCTTGTTTCGAGAGATCGAGTTCAATAAAGCCTTTGATGGGCCAACCCGCATCAGTTCCCTGATTATTCGCTGCACGGTAATGCCAGTGCTGACGGTCTTTAGCAAATACCCACTCAGGAGTTTTTGCATCTTTACCCTGCTCAACTGCGTAATCGCGAATTTCTTTTAAGTTACCCAAAATCAAGGAGTACTTGTAAGTATAGACAATATTGTGGTCAAGAATCTCAGTCTGTATTGGAGCAATATAGCCAGTGGGTGAATCATTCGTACCACCTTTGCCTTCTTTACCGGCGAAGCCACCAATAAAATAGGAATTGTTAGGCTTATAAATCCCCAGTCCCCAATCATCGTCATTTACGAGAGCCGCCCAATTCTCGGTAGCCAGCCAATAAGTCCAGGGAAAGCCTTTGCCCTGCTTTTTGGGGATTTGAGTAATCTTATCTCCAGTAAAAGGTTTTGATCCACTGTAGGTCATGAGTCGGTAGTAAGGGCCATTGGTGTAAACCGCCGGAAGTTCCTGATGCTTTGCTTTATATTTGGTCTTATCGGATCGCGCATTATTCAAGCGGGCTTTAACTTGAACAGTATTACCCTTTAATTCGATCCAGCATTCATAGCTGCACTCACCAGGAACATTGTTCAGTGGCCATTGCATGGGGGTACATTTTACGTAGATGCTACTACCTGTCTTCTTAAATGCGGTCACCTTGGAGCCATTACCAAAATCGTCACCAGCCTGAATGGGATTCCAGCCAATATGTTTCCAATGATCCTTAGGCTCCCGTCCCTTTTCTGTGTAAGGTGCGGGGTAAGAAAAAAAAGACATCTGAATCTGACGTCCCCAGTCCCAGTTATTAATTATATTCTCGCCACCTTTAGATTTGGAAATGTAGGTAATCGCTCCTCCAAGATCGGGACTGACCCCCAACTTAATGATGCCGTTATCTATGAACTCAAGTTTTGATGTATCAAACTTCTGCCTAGCCAAAACTGCTGGCGAAAATGCAAGCATAGCAACTAGCACTAATATCATTACTTGAACTAAGCGTATTCTAACTTTCACTTTATATATCCTTTAAATTGCCTAAAATTAATGAACTGAAGAAAACATTGATCCACTACTTGTTCTGACATGTCTATTTTCATATTCCTATGGATAAGTAAGACTAATTCAGGACTTATTATTGTTTCTTTGATGCTATTTTTTGAATAAAATCGTAAATAAAGCTGCTAGCGTTTATTTTTTGTTCTTTTTAGTCTTTTTGTCTTTTTTCTTCTTAGTGCCCTTTGCACCTTTCTCAGAAGCTTTAACTGAGCTACCCGCTAGACGTTCAATTTTGAAGTTTTTCTCTGCAAGATTTGAAGCATCACCGGCCGGTCTGCAGTTCTTATTAAATTCAGCCATGAACTGATCCATTTTTTTCTTCAAAGACTCGGCGATCTCGGGATGATGAGCAGATACATCAGTCGTTTCTCCGATGTCTTCTTTAAGATTAAAGAGAGCTCCCGCCTTGGCTGCTTGCAGTCCATACCAATCTTCAGGTTTTTTGTTATTGTAGGGATTTTGTTGTTTCGCATAATATTTCCAGCCATTGTGGATAATGGTCTTGCCAGGGACAATTTGCGTATCACGCAAAGCTTTGCTTTCTTTATCTCCAAGCAACTGTGGAAGAATATTAACACCATCTATCACGCGATCGCTAGGAATATCAACTCCTGCAATTTCGCAGAAAGTTGGCAGCATATCAATAATGCCGATCATTGCATCACTTGAGGCATCGACCTGTACTTTTCCGGGCCAACGAATAATAAATGGCACGCGCACACCGCCCTCAAAATCAGTCCATTTACCATCTCTCAAGGGACCGCTCAAACCAACGTCATAGCTTTTCTGACGTTCAACTGGGGGACCGTTATCTGAGGTAAAAATAACAATTGTATCTTCCTTCAGTCCCAATTCATCCAGGGCATTCATTAAATGCTTAAACTGCCAGTCGATTTCGTGAATGACTTCACCGTACTTACCGCGTTTCGATGTACCCTTAAATTGCTCAGAAGGAAAATAAGGAGCATGAGGCATGGGATCTGAATAAACCAGGAGGAAGGGATCCTCTTTGTGTTTCGTCATAAAATTGATAGCTGCTTTCACCATCCCCGGTGCCTGCCCTTCGGTCTTTTGAACTTTACTGGCGAGCTCTTTTCTATTTTCTACGAGTGATGGTTTTTCTGAACCCTCGATAATTTTGAGAAAGCCATAAAAGTAATCATAGCCATGATTTAAGGGGTGAAAAGGTTCCCACTCACCCAAATGCCATTTGCCAACGAGGGCTGTGTGATACCCCGCCGTTTTCATTAACTCGGGAAGTGTAATTTCCGCAGGGTTAAGACCTATGGGGCCCTCTCTGTGTTTGTAAATAACTTGTGGCAAACCAACTCGATGAGCATAAGAACCCGTCATGAATGATGCTCTACTGGGGCTGCATCGCTGATGGACGTAGAAGCTGGAAAATTTCGTACCCTCTTTTGCCAATTGATCAATTGCTGGTGTGTACTGACCTTCAGCTCCGTAACAGCCGATATCACCATAGCCGAGATCATCGGTAAGATAAAAAAGGATATTGGGCTTTCTTTCAGCCTGCAAGCTCAAGGCTCCCGTGAAAAATACGAGACACGCCAGGGATTTAAAAAAATGTCGATTCAGTTTAATCATAGTGAACTAGGCCTTTTTACTTTTCAGCTTTCTTCTTTTCACATTTTTTCTTTTTGTCCTCTTTGTCTGATTTGTCAGCTTTCCCCGTCTCCTGCTCTTTCTTCTTACTAGCCTTTTTCTTCTTGGGATCTTGACCAGCTTCTTTCTGCTTTGCTTTTTTGGCCTTTTTAGCCACTTTGGGATCTATAGTTGAAAACTCGTCATTGAGCTCCTTCATATCAGCTTTGAGCTCCTCATGCATCTGCTTGAGGATTTCTGCATATTCCGGATTTCTCGCTAAGTTATTCATTTCCCAGGGATCATTTAAAACATCGTAAAGCTCGAATTCAGGACTTAACAGAACGCGATTAGCTTTCATCTGTGCATCAGAATCGGTCTTAGCTTTATCCAACCATTCTCTCCAGGCCTGAGCAAAGATAGCGTTGCGCGAGGGGTTCATGATTGTGTCTACGTAGTAAGGATTATCCTGCTTAGGGCTCCAGATAAGCTTATATTCTTTTCCACGGATCGCTCTTTGAGTAAAACCTCCAGCTTGATGAACCAAAAAAGCGTGGTCGCGATGCTCTGAGGTTTCGCCTTTTAATACTGAATAAAAACTTTTACCATCAATCTTAGGAGCATCTCCACCTGCAATATCGATCAACGTTGCTGATACATCACAGTACATAGCTACCGCGTCTGTAACAGCAGGTTTTAATTGACCCGGCCAACGCACTAGACAGAGACCTTTGGTTCCATAGTCATAAATTGACCATTTCCCATTTGGCAAAGATGTGCCCTGCTCACTCAAAAAAATAAATACTGTGTTATCGGCAAGGTTCATTTCATCAATAATCTTCATTGTAGCCGCAAGCTGATTATCTAAATCTTTGACCTCAGCAATATGCCTTGCCAAAGATTCACGAGTCGCAGGAGTATCTACCATATGAGGAGGTATAACGACCTTGTCCAAGTAAGATTTATAATCCCCTATGGTCCAGGGATGGTGAGCATGTACAGAAGCCACAACCATACAAAAGGGTTTATTTTCTGATTTAGAAGTTTCTAGAAACTCTTTTATTCCGCTCATCTCCCATGTGGGTTCTTCGTGGTTTGCATCCTTCGCAAAACCTGGGATACTTATAAAATCAGTCACTCTTTTGAAATGACTCTTACCTGCTAAACCAACTCTATAACCTAAGTTACTCAGGTAATTAGCAATGTTATCAAATTCCCCAGTCGGCTTGTTGCCATTTGTATAAACACCACTGGTGGGTGGCAGTAAGCCTGTGTAAAGTTCATGACGTATCGGACCACACTGTGCCACAGCACCATGAAAATTGCTAAATCGAACACTTTCCTTCGCTAATTTATCTATCGTTGGCGTATCCGTATAGATCCCTGCATTATTGCAACCAAAGCTCGACCAAGCTACATCATCAGCCAATACAATGACGAAATTAGGCTTTTCTTCTGCAACAAGTGAAGATAAAAAAAGTGTTGCAAACACTGCTCCACTTAAAAGTTTTTTTAACATAATTTTCTTCTCCGTATCTCATGCCCTAATGAAAACTTCTCGACCTTCACTTATTTACCGGGCGTGGTCCTTAGTTAATGATTTAGATATCAGACTACTTAGTCTTTTTATCCTTCTTATTTTTTTTCGACTTTTTACTCTTTTTTGATTCAGTTTCACCAGCTTGCTATTTCTTCGCTTTTTTTGCTGCTTTGGGATCTACTGTAGAAAATTCATCATTCATTTTATCCATATCTGCTTTAAGCTGTGCATGCATTTGCTTAACAGTTTCGGCATACTCTGGATTAGTCGCAAGATTCTTTAATTCCCAGGGGTCATTTTTGATATTATAAAGTTCAAATTCAGGGTGCTTCACGACACGATCGACTTGTAGCTGAGCTGTAGAATCAGTCTTAGCGACTGACAACCATTCCTGCCATGTCTTCGCAAAAAACTTAGACTTAGCGCGCTGAGGGTCCATCATCACTTCCAAGTAGTAATCAATATCCTGCTTTGGGTTCCAAATAAGCTTATATTCTTTTGTGCGGATAGCTCTTTGGGTATACCCTCCTGCTTGATGAACCAGATAAGCATGATCACGGTGATCAGAAGTCTCGCCTTTCAACACTGAGTAAAAGCTTTTGCCGTCTACTGCGGGGGCCTCTCCACCTGCCATATCCACCATAGTTGGCACAATATCACAATACATAGCCACAGCATCTGTAACTGCCGCTTGCAGTTTTCCTGGCCAGCGAACAAGACATAGGGCTTTTGTTCCATAATCGTAAATTGACCACTTGCCATTTGGCATAGCTGTACCCTGCTCACTCAAAAAGATCAGTACAGTATTATCGGTCAAATCCATATCATCGATAAGTTTCATTGTCGCACCAACTTGCTCGTCAAGAACTTCAACTTCAGCTGCATGAATGGCCAAGGCCTCGCGAGTTAAAGGTGTATCCGCCATGTGAGGTGGAATCACAATTTTATCTAATGGAAAATTAGATTTATCACCAACTGTCCATGGGTGGTGAGCATTAACTGAACCAATTACGACACAAAAAGGTTTACTTTCAGTCTGAGATTTTTCTATGTAATCTTTTACCCCATCAAGTTCCCAAGTTGGTTTTTTATCATTGGCACCTTCGGTGAAACCGGGGATTTTCTTAAAAGTTGTACTGTTGCTAAAGTGCTCTTTACCTGTGATGGCAATATTATACCCAAGATCCTCCATGAAACTAACGACACTTTTTAAACCTGACTTCGGCTTGCTGCCATTGGAGTAAACACCACTCGTAGGAGGAAGCGTTCCAGTGTAAAGTTCGTGACGCAAAGGTCCACACTGAGCTACCGAAGCATGGAAATTAGTAAAACGTACCGCCTGAGTTGCCAGCTTATCGATATTTGGCGTTCGAGTATAAAAACCCGCCTCAGTACAGCCAAAACTAGACCAGCTCACATCATCAGCTATAACAATGACGAAATTCGGTTTTTCCTGTGCTGCAACTGATGTTACTAAAAGGCTAAAAAGAGCGGCAAATAATTGTTTAAACATAAGTGGCTTCTCCAAAAATTATTTTTTCTTTTTATTCTTTTTCTTTGCAGAGGCTTCTTTATTCTTAGAGTCACTTGGCTTTTTCTTACCCACATAGCCACCTGCTAAGATATGCGCCTTGAGTGAAGCGATTTGCTCATCGATTTGTCCAGGTGCTACCGCTCCGGGGCCTGCAATAAATTCACCGTAAGGACGATTAAATGGCTCAAGGTGCTTAGTCAGTTCAGCCTTCATCTCTTTCATTTTCTGAGCGTACTCAGGATTCTTTGCCAAGTTGTTTTTCTCCTTAAGATCCACCGCAACTTTGTAAAGCTGGTCATATTCCACGTATTCCGCATTGAACTTCATTCCACGTGTCCCTACGCCAATATGACCATCTGTGTAAGTCATCTTTGCCGCCAGGTTATCTTTACTTTGAGCTTTAATTATTTCGATTCGCTCCTGATTGTAACGGTTGGCGATGTACTTGTAATCACCTTTCAATACTGCACGTGCACTACCAAGTTGAAAAAAGAGGCTATCATGAACTTTAGCTTCAGGGTTCTCAAACACCGGGCGCATTGAAACATCATCAAGATGATAAGCTTCTGATGGAGTAACACCTGCATAATCAAAGAAGGTCGGCACAAAATCGATATTTTGAACGAGGGAATCTGAAACTGATCCAGCTTTGATACCATTAGGGTAGCGAACAACCATCGGAACATTGCTGCCATCCAAACTAAACATCGAGGCCTTTTTAATGGATCCGTGATCCGGAATAAAGATAAAAATAGTGTTGTCTGCAATGCCGAGCTCATCGAGCTTATTCAAAATTGCACCAATACCGTCGTCCATCCAAGTTAGACCTAAAGCATGGTCATAACCGGCTTCTTTAACACGCTTGGCGATGGTATCTCTAGAAGGCATCTCAGCGTCTAACTTACGAGTCACACGACCTTCTCCAGTAATTTCAGGGTGATCGAAACTCGCTTCCCATGATTGATCAGGGCCGTGAAGTAATGTAGTTGTTACATGAAGATAAAAGGGTTTTTCTTTGTTTTCTTCAAGGAAATCAAGAGCAGCTTCTACAGTCCACTCTAGGTTATGCTCACTGTAACCTTTAACCATGTTTCCTTCGTACATATGCTTTGCCCAGGACCAACCGAGTTTTTCCGTCACGTGTTTGCGAGTAGCCTCTTCCAAAGCCTTCATCACTTCATCAGACTCTTCTAATGTGGGATCAAGACCTTTGGCTTCGCCAAGCTTAGTTTTGAAATCCACACCACCAATATGATACTTACCCGTCCAACCTGTCACATAACCATTGTCAGCAAGAACTTTACCAATGTTCATACCATCCACTTCGAGGCCAACATTAAACTCTGGTGAACCCTGCCCTTTCTCTGGATAATCTGCTAAGTAAGATGGATATTTTGAGTGCCCCGGATGACGACCAGTTACGAAAGTATAACGCGATGGAACACAAACTGTGGAACTCACATAAGCTTGATTAAAAAGCATCCCTTCTTTAGCCAGTCGATCGAGATTGGGAGTTAAAACTTCTGCGCCATATAAACTGACCTGAGATTTGTCGGTATCATCCGCCAGAAAAACCACAAAGTTAGGCTTATCAGCACACAGTGCAGAACTTATAAAAGCAAAAAATGTTAATAAATAATACTTCATCATCTTCCCTATTTCTTATTCTTCTTTTTAGAAGATTTATCTTTCTTGCTAGTAGTTTTTTCTTTTTTATCCTTGGAGGATTTTTCTTTTTTGTTCTTAATCTCTACGTAAGCCGCCTGCCCCTCATCAAAGGGAGCCTCCATTGAGTTTTCATCGATATCTTTCTGAAATACTTCCATCGCCTTTTGAAGTTCCTGTAAAACTTCCGGATATTTATCCGCGACATTTTTTGTTTCGCCAATATCAGCGTGCATATCGTAAAGACCGGAAGTTTTAGTAGAATATTTGAAGCGATGATTGCGAACTCCAGTTATTTTTGGCGTATTTCCGGCATAATAAATGTATTTATTCGGCGACTTCACACCTGGCTCACACATCATAATAGGAAAGATATTTTTGCCATCAATTTTTTGTGGAGTTTTAGGCTCTATGCCTGTAAGTGCTGCATAAGTAGGAAAGATATCCATAAGCGAAGCAATCTCATTAGTTTTCTTCCCTTCCGGTAAAGTTCCCGGCCAACTAACTACAAAAGGAACGCGAACGCCGCCTTCTTCTGAACTCCCCTTCCAGCCTTTGAGAGGCAAGTTTGAACCCTTTTCGGCATGATCTTTATTGGGTTTTGAATCCGCTCCATTATCAGAAGTGAAAGCAATGATAGTATTTTTCTCAATGCCACTTTCTTTAAGTGCCTTAATCACTTCACCAACGGACCAGTCTATTTCCTCGATCATATCGCCATAAAGTCCATGGGCACTTTTTCCGCGAAATGCCGCGTCTACTGTATAAGGATGGTGAGGCGTACCATGAGCAAAGTAAAGGAAAAATGGTTTATCTTTATTTTCTTTAATGTATCTCACCGCATCGTGAGTATATCTCTTAGTCAGCTGAGTAATATCAGTGGGCCATTCAATAACTTTGTCATTGCGCATAAGAATTGTTGAATTCCCGTGGACGCCTTTACCCTTGTCGGCCCAATAATCTTCAATAGTGAAATCTCCACTAGGCTTAAAACCATCAATGACGGGTAATTTGTGTGTCTTTGCGTCGCCATGGTTAGTGCCAGGAACACCGAAATAATAATCAAAACCCTGATCTCTTGGAAGATAGCCCGCAGTGTGACCCAAATGCCATTTACCAATAAGAGCACTAGTGTAGCCTTTCTTTTTGAGCATCTCAGGAATGGTCACCACTTCTTTAATCAAACCTGTTGTTGAGTTTGGGTAAACAATAGAGCCCACGCCTACTCGAAAATTAAAGGCACCAGTCATAAGTGAAGCTCGAGCTGGTGAACATTTATGCCTCGCATAAAAGTCGGTAAAACGCACTCCCTTTTCAGCCATTTTATCTATATTTGGAGTTTTTATAGTCGGGTGACCATAACAGCCTAAATCCCCATAGCCCTGATCATCTGTCATAATAAAGATGAAATTGGGCTGTTCGACCTTAGCCGCAAGGCTAAGGATTAAAGAGAATGAAATGATAAGAGTTCGAAAAATCATGGCTATTCCTAAATTAGCTTTTTAAAATCTATAAAGTCAATAAGCCATACTCAATAAATATTACGCTACTCAACGCTTAATTTTTAGATAAAACCCAAATTCCTTCCTATCTTGTATACATAAAGGCACAACTGTTTTTGGGATGACACTTTAGCTCACGTCCACCGTGAGGCTAATACATTTCACTTCTTTGGCGTTTGTAATTTTACACAAACTCTAGGGCGGAACCATTTAACATAACACCGCCTATTTTGCTCATAATATCATTTAAATACTAATCTGTTTATAAATAAAAGATTCATTTTTCTCCTTCAGCAGCATAATATAAAGAACTCAATCCTTATTAACTAGTAAGATATATTTAGCAACAGGAATGTTATGAGATTCATTTTAATCACTTTATTATGCCTATGCGGCCTCCAAGCTGTAGAAAAACCCAATGTCATTTTCTTTGCTGTCGATGACATGAATGACTGGATTGGACCAATGGGATCCAAAATGGCCAAGACTCCTAATTTGGATCGCTTAGCTAATATGGGAGTCACTTTCACCAACGCGCATACAGCGGGTGTTTACTGCGCACCATCGCGCACAGCCATTTTCACTGGCCGCAACGCCACAACATCAGGCTGTTATACGGATCAAGTTTACTTTCACAACCACCCCGAATACATGCCTTTACAAGTGGCTTTCAAAAATGGCGGCTACGATACTTATGGAGTAGGCAAACTTTTCCATCATCCCGTAGGTTCCATTGATCCGAGAGGCTGGACGGAATATTACCTCAGAACTGAAGATCAGAAAAAAAATGGCTGGCCCGTAGAGACCTGGGGGTACGAAGCTCCCCTCCCCGCAAAAGTTCCTGCCAGTAAGTTCAATCAGGCCGACAAAAAATGGAAAGGCAGACCTTTCATGGAAGTTGGTGCTATCCCCAATGAAAAAGAAGAAGAAATCGTCGATACCCTTAGAACAAATTGGGCCTGCAAAATCATCAAGAAAAAACACGACAAACCCTTTTTCATGGCCTTAGGTTTATACGCTCCCCACTATCCCAACTATGCACCTCAAAGATTTTTTGACATGTATCCGCTCGAGAGTATTAAGCATGGCCCCTGGAAAGAAGATGACCTAGATGACATTCCTGAACCTGAACAAAAGAAAAAACGTGCTCGTAAAGCAGGCATCCACGACAAACTCATTAAACTAGGTATCGTTGAAGAAACCATTCAAGGTTACCTCGCGGCAATTTCCTATGCCGACTCAAATCTTGGTCGAGTACTCAACGCTCTAGAAAACAGCCCAAACAAAGACAATACAATTATCGTCTTCTGGTCAGATCATGGCTATGCCCAAGGTGAAAAAGGCAACTGGGGCAAACACACCATGTGGCAGCGCACAACCAATGTCCCATTTATCTGGGCTGGCCCCGGAATTACCAAAGGCCAAAAAACTGCTTACACCTCCAGCTTGATCGATATGTACCCCACGCTCACGGATCTCTGCTCTATCACTCCAGACAAAGACCTTGATGGTGAATCACTGAAAAGTATTTTAGCGAACCCCGCAAAAAGCCCTGAAAGAACGATCTTCATTCCGTACACGGAGCCAAAAAGCTACACAGTTGTAAACGAAAAATGGCGCTATATCAAATACAAAGAAGGCGGAGAAGAACTCTATGACCTTAGCAAAGATTTTCATGAGTGGAACAATCTTGCAGACAATCCCGAATACAAAGCTATCAAAGAAGAGATGATTACTCATGGCCCAAAAGAATTTGCCCTCATTGGAACATCTAAAAAGAAGCTCAAACTCGTCTTTAAAGGTGACTCTTATGAATGGGTCAAAAAGTAAATCCACTTTCGTTCAAATCTAAAAACATATAACTCATCAATTAAACCAGGAGACTATTTTGTATAAGACCCTATTACTCGCATTGCTCTTTCCTCTTGCGATCTTCGCAAAGAGTGAGCGCCCCAACATCATTTTTTTCATTGTCGATGACTACGACAAACATGACTGTAGTCTTTACACAGGTCCCAAAGGGCTAACTCCGAGTATGGAACTTCTGGCAAAAAACGGCATCACTTTTGATAATATGCACATGACCTCCACTGTCTGCACGCCTTCGCGCTACACTTGCTTGACTGGTCGTTATCCCGGCAACTCTTACTCCTCACAATACTTGGAAGCATGCCCAAAAGGCACACAGGGCCTCCCTGCTTTCAACATGGCACTGGAGCCCGATAATATGAATGTTGCGCAAATACTGTCGGACAATGGTTATGTCACTGGTCTAGTTGGCAAGTATCACGTTGGAGCTGGTCACTCCATCGGGCCTGAAAAAAACACTCCTTACAGTGAAAAAGTTAACCAGCAACAATACAAAGGTGAAAAACATGGACGCGAGCTCATAAAAGAAAGAGGTTTTGACTGGGCAAAAAACGTTTATATGGGCAACCTAAAATCTCCTTTCAATGCTCATAACCCTGAATGGACTACTGCAGCCGCTTTAGAATTTGTAACAGAAAATAAAGATAAACCTTTTTTCCTCTACTACGGTACAACACTCTCTCACGGCACTCCTAAAGGCTGGGATAAATCCCTTGACGAGCCGCTCATCACTGGTGAAGGCAGAATAAAAAAACCTATTGGCAATATGAACCGTGACACCGTACGTAGCCGTGTCGCAGCAATAGGTTTAGATCCTGCCGAAAAAGGTGGGATTCTTTGGATGGATGATGCTCTTGGCATCCTTATGGATCGTCTAGAGAAGCTCGGCATCGCTGATAACACACTCATCTGTTTTGTTGCCGACCATGGTAGCAAAGGCAAGGCATCGCTTCACAGAGCAGGTACTGAAGTTCCATGCATCATCAGCTGGCCTGCAGGCATAAAAAAGAACGTCCGCTGTGAAGAACTTGTTCAAAGCACTGACTTCGTTGCTACTTGGTTCGATATTACCGGTGCGAAAGTCCCCGAAAAATACCTCCTAGATGGCATTAGTTTTAAGAGTCTATTCCAAAACCCCACTCAAAAATTTCGTGACTATATTTACTGTGAAAATGGCCCAGCACGCGCTATCAAAACTAAAGACTGGAACTACGTCACGATTCGCTACACTAAGGAAGACCTAGATGCCATGAAAAAATCCGACAAATATGCCAAAAGACTTCTTGGACTTTCAGGTGGTATTGGACGCTCTTTCATGAAACCTGAAGCCGTGGAATATGACCAACTCTACAATGTAAGCAATGATCCAAAAGAGATGAAAAACCTTGCTTTAAACCCTGAGTACTCCCCTAAAGCCAAAGAAATGCAGGCTGTACTTACCAAACAACTAAAAACTTTCCCTGACCGCCCCTACGGTGAACTCATCCCCGGCTCCAACACTCTGGGTAAAGGTGAATTCGATATCATTCTCGATGGCATTAGAGACTTACGACCAAGTGATGGATCAAAGCCCACTAAAAATAAAAAGAAGAGCAAAAAGAAGAAAGATAACAAAGAAGATAATAAAAAGAAAGACAAAAAGAAAAAATAAATTTTGACACAACAAGCCCATTCTATGTAGTAATTCCTGGGTCTTGTAAAACGTCTATCACTTCCTAAAAGGCAAAAAGCTCCGGTTAATTGACCCGAGCTTTTTTTTGTATATTAACAAGCCACATAAACATGGCAAAAAACCAATAATACAAAATCACATAAACTTGTATTTAGATTACTGATTTTTTATAGTTTATATAATTTTTTACTTTGGCGGCGCAAGATATTAAATTGTTCGCGAAGACTAAAATGATCAGTATTTAGAATGAGTGATGTAAAAAAGGAATTTATGGATTCAGTCAAAGGCAGTTTTTTCTCAAGTGTTGCAAAACCCTTAAACTCTCTTTATAACAGTACCGATAAAAATGTTACAAGTCGAGAAAAACTCAATTTTTCAGTAGAAGGTCGCGGCATCAGTATCTTACGTTTAGGGACTTTGCTCTGTTTTTTAGCATGGGCTTGGGTTCACTTTTACTGGGAAGGACCTTATACTGTCCTCATATGGAATGAAACTACTTATGCTTGGGCTGAATCCCTTGGTTATAATTGGGATGAAATCGTAGGCACAGGTGCCAATGACGGGCTTTTTCAAACTCTTTTATCGCAATTGTATTGGGGCTACCTGATATGTGCAATAATGGCTTTAAGTGCTAGGAAAGAAAAACCTCTACAGCTAATAGTATTGTGTTTAGGCACCTTAATGATGAGTGTTTTGATGTATGCAAAATACTTAAAAGCTAATAGTCAACTTCCCATGTTTGTCGAACACGGTGGACAAATGTTAATGTCTGCCCTTTTGGCTTCTGCACTCTATTTTGGTATAAAGCATAAAGTAACTTTAACTGTTGCGATCATCGCATTTATCACAACCTTTGCCGGGCACGGTTGCTACGCGATGGGCTTATGGCCGACACCCTCACAATTTTATGGTATGACAACAATCATTTTGGGTTTTGAATATGAAACGACAACTACATTTTTACGCATAGCTGGCATTTTAGATTTTATCGTCTGCGTTGGGATTTTGATTCCAAAGACACGTTGGTACTGTGCTATTTATGCGACTGCTTGGGGCTTACTAACGGCTTTAGCTCGCCCCGTCTCCGGGATGTCAATGGAGCTGAATTATTTTGGAGCGGATCAATTTCTCCATGAAGCGCTTACTCGAGCTCCTCATTACCTGATTCCATTATTTTTAGTTTTACTGTTTAAAAAACAAAAAAACGCAGATCAATCATAATTTAAAAAAACAAAGTGAAGAGACAAAAATGATAAAACACAAATTCGTGCAAACGGCCATTCTAACATTTGGTTTGTTATTATGTTCAAATAATACATTAGCGAACAAGAAGAACGGAAGATATAAGCCGGTGGTTCCAAAAGTAGCAAAAAAAGATGTAATTTGCTTTGCTCTTTACACTGTTCACAGCAATACCTTAAAACTTACTGCACAGCTTTACCCACTCAGTGAATACTCAAATCGCAATGCCAGTTTAGAAATCAAAAAAGATGGTAAGTGGACCGAGGTCGCAAAGACACAAGTGATTGAAAAAGGATGGACAGCTCCATTTCGAGTAGAAAACTGGGATGATAGTCAAACTGTAGCTTACCGAGTTCGTTATGATAATGATGCTATTTATGAAGGGACAATTCGTAAAAACCCAAAAGACAAAAATGAAATTATTGTTGCAGGATTTACGGGAAACAGTAGTCACCCAATGTTTGGTGGAGATATCTCAAGACAGGATTTAGTTGAGAATGTAAAAAAAGTCGATGCAGACGTCCTCTTTTTCTCAGGTGATCAAGTCTACGATCATTACAAGCACTATGCAGAATGGTTAAAATTTGGTCGTGATTTCGGCGAGATCATAAAAGACAGACCAACTTTATGTTTACCAGATGACCACGATGCAGGCCAACCCAATCTCTGGGGTGAAAGTGGTAAAGTTTCTACTCTCGGCGGAGCTGCTGATGGAGGTTATAAACAGCCTGGTATCTATGTTCAGGAGGTCGAACGTGCGCAAACCAGCCACTTTCCAGATCCCGTTGATCCAGGCAATATCGGCCAGGGAATTGGAGTATGGTTCACGAACCTCAATTGGGGTAATATTGATTTCGCTATAATCGAAGACAGAAAATTCAAAACTGGTCCTGCCGGTCGTGTTCCAAAGCAAGGCCCACGTCCCGACCACATTCGCAACCCTGAGTACGATCCAGCGAGTGTGGATGTTAAAGGAGCAGTATTATTAGGTGAACGACAACTCAATTTCTTAGATAAATGGACTCAAAACTGGAAAGATGCCAATATGAAAGTTGTCCTCTCCGCGACTATTTTTTGCGGTGGTGCACATATTCATGGTTCTGCCAAAGGACGTCTACATGCCGATATGGATTCAAACGGCTGGCCCCAAACTGGCCGTAACCGAGCACTTGAAACTTTAAGAAAAGGCTTTGCTTTTCACTATGCTGGAGACCAACACTTAGCAACGATCTTCCATCATGGTGTTGAAGAGTTCCGTGATTCCATTTACTCATTCTGCGTTCCCTCAATTGCCAATCTTTACTTACGCTGGTGGGAACCACTCGAGCCTGGTGCAAATCGCAAACCAGGAGCTCCAAGCTACACGGGCGATCATTTAGATGGTTTTGCCAATAAGGTCACAAATTTTGCAGCAGCTAATCCAGAAAAAATGCCTTCTGGCAACAAATTAAGTACTCGCGCTGCCGGTTTTGGCATCGTTCGTTTTAATACAAAGAGTCGTGATATTACCATGGAATGCTGGCCAAGAAACGTAGATATAAGCAGTCCTACAGCAAAGCAGTACACAGGCTGGCCAAAAACTATTTCTCAATTCGATAACTACAGCCCCCTATCATGGGAAGTTTCGGGTAATTTAACTTTCGATGTAAACAACCCAGTCATTCAGCTTATTGATAACGAGTCAAATGAAATTTTATACACTCTCAGAATTAAGGGTAAAAACTATGCTCTTAAACTTCCAAAGGGAAAGAACTTTACTCTAAAAGCTGGAGTTGATACTCCTAGTAAAGTAATTTCTAAATCTGTAACTGTTGGCGGTTCAGACCAAACAATTAGTTTAAAGTAAATGGTAACCCTACCTTCAGTATTATAAACAATATCGAACTGAAGTTTATCATAAGCCGATAGCTTAACAGCTTAAAAAATGCCGATTAAAACTCGGCATTTTTTATTATATACACTTTACCAAGCTATATAAACAAAGAGTTATTAGACAATAATCAGCAATAATTCATTAAGCTTTTGTCTTTGTCTGCATAATAAAAGTCAATACAACGTTATTAACTTTTAATAGAGGCATAATTTCAAAATGCAGACAAATAAGCGAATGAATAAACTAACCATTACTCTCACAACATTATTACTCATGGCTTTCAGTGCCATTTGCGAACAAAGTCGTCCCAATGTTGTTTTTATTGTGTCAGATGACCTTAATTGCTATTTAGGCGCTTATGGAAACAAAGATGTCATCAGCCCCAACATCGACAAACTTGCCGCAAGAGGCACGGTTTTTACAAAGGCTGCTTGCCAATTCCCTGTATGCGGCCCCAGTCGATCATCTTTTATGACTGGGCTTCGTCCAAATACCGTTGGCATCGTTTCAAATGGCCCTTCCCTCTACGAAACTAATCCAGGCATAAAATCTATCCCCTCTTACTTTAAGAGTAGTGGTTATGTCACTGCTCGTGCAGGAAAAATTTTTAATCATGTTGATAATAACGAAAAAACTGATTGGGATTTTATTCTTGATGGCGGAATTAGTCCAGAAGGTCGTAAAAGAGCCAACACTGGTGAAGAAATTCTTGTGGATGCAGGACATATTCACTGGAACGCCATGTGGAGAAATCCGACATGTAAAGATGAAGACCTCCCTGATGGGGCTAATACTCTTTCGGTCACTAAATGGATCAAAAAGAAGAAAGATAAACCTTTTTTTCTAGCCATGGGTTTTCTAAAACCTCATAGACCTCTCATTATCCCCAAAAGGTATTATGACCTTTACGAGCCCAATAAGCTTTATCAGTCTTGGCAGAAATATGCTAATGAAGAACTCCCTTCCACGGCGAGAAATACCTCCGGCAAAAAACTCGAAGCAGCTATTAATGAAGAACAACGCATTGGACTTAATCACGCTTACTACGCATCCATTTCTTATGTCGATGCTCAAGTTGGAAAAATCATGATGGCTCTTGATGACGCCGGAGTAAAAGATAACACCATAGTTGTTTTATTTGGTGATAACGGTTACCACTTAGGTGAACATCGCACCTGGGGGAAAAACATGCTCTTTGAGCCCTCCGCTAGAGTCCCACTTATCATTGTGGACCCCGCAAAAAAAACGCTTCGTAGCTACGATAAAATCGTTGAGTTAATTGACCTCTTCCCTACTTTAATCGACATGTGCGATCTGCCAAAACTTAATGAGTTAGAAGGTGAGTCGCTACAAGCTGCCATACACGGAAACTCAAATCCTGTAAAACCTGTAAGCTATAGCCAAGTGGATGTACGTAAGGGTTGGACCATTAGAACCGAGCGCTGGAGACTTATCAATGCGGACCCCGCAAAAGAAACCTTACTCCTTTTCGATTTAAAAAATGATCCCTATGAACTCAACAATCAAATCAATAACCCAGAGCGCAGTGCTTTGGTTTCTAAACTCAAAAGCCTCGCGGCAAGCAAAGGATTTAAGGTAAAGTAAATGAAAAAACTATTATCATGTGCCATTCTTCTGAGCAGTTTCTTACTCCATGCTAAAGAAGATAAAATGAACGTCTTGTTTATTATGTCTGACGACCTCAACGTCGACATAGCCTCTTACGGACACCCCGTAGTTAAGACACCTAACTTGGATAAGTTGCGCTCCAAAAGTGTACTCTTTTCACAGGCCTATTCTCAATACCCACTCTGCAATCCTAGTCGCAATTCCATTCTCTCCGGAATGTACCCTGGTACAAGTGGTTGCCTAAGTAATGCTGATCAACTACGTAAGACAGCGCCAAATATCACAACCCTACCAGAGGCTTTTAAAAAACAAGGTTACGAAGTGATCTCTACAGGTAAAATCTTTCACCATGAAGACCCTCAGAGCTGGACTGGTATCACTAACCTGAGAACAGGAAAACTCCAGCCCAAGGGAAAACCGTACAGCTTTTACCGCCCAGCCTTTGATGAAAGACAAACTATCGGCGAAGGCCGCAATCTCACTGATGGCGAATTAGGCTTCATGACTTGGCGTTCTGTAACTGAAAAAGAAGAGATCTTATTTGATTCCAGAACAGCGCGCTGGACAAACAAGCACCTCGAAGGACTTGCTGAGAATAAAAAACCTTTTTTCCTCGGCGTAGGCTTCAGTCGCCCCCACGATCCTTTCTTTGCTCCCAAGCGATTTTTTGACATGTACCCACTCGAATCCATTAAACTGCCGGAAACCCCTGAGAATGCCTCTGAAGTTCCGATGATTGCCTATTACGATGTTTTCAAAAGAGCTTTCGATAAAATGGATACTCAGAAACGTATGGAATTTGTACGTTCTTACTACGCAAGTATCTCCTACATGGATGAACAACTTGGACTTGTTTTAGACAAACTCGATGAATTAAATTTAAGTCAAAACACCCTCATAGTTTTTATCAGTGACCATGGTTACCAGGTCGGTGAAAAAGATTATTTCAACAAAACTCTTCTCTTCGAACGCTCCTGCCGTGCTCCGCTCATGATCAGCAGCCCTAAACTCAAAACTAAGGTCACTAAAGTCGATAAGATCGTTCAGTTCCTTGATGTTTTACCTACTATCACAGAAATAAGTTCTGTTCCTACACCAGAAACTGCAGAGGGGCGCAGCCTACTCCCCCTAATGAAAGGTGAAAAAATAAAATGGGATGAGCATGCTTATTCTTATGTAAATGCCGACCGCTCAGTTCGCACTAAGCGTTACCGCTTGATCAACTGGAGAGGTCAAAAGGAAGCGCTCTACGATCACCAGCGCGATCCTGGCGAACATTTTAATCAAGTCGACAACCCTGAGTACAAAGAAGTTTTGACGAGACTCAGGAGTAAACTCAAAGAAATTCCCGAATTTAAAAAGTAAGAACGTAATATTTCCGCGAACTTACTTATTGACTCTATAAGAATTTTATTGATAAAAAAAGACATGATTCATGATTAAAACTTTACTCTCAATTATATACTCCTTATTTCTTTTCGGATTTTTAATTTACTCTCCGGCAGAAGCTAAAGACAAAGATAAAGTCCCAAAAAAGTTAAAGGGCCTTTTCGATAGCGGTCTTCATGAACCGGGGAAGTATGATTACATGCCCTACCGACTCATGAAGCCTATTGACTACGATTCTTCGAAGTCATACCCACTTATCCTAAGCCTTCACGGTGCCGGTGGAAGAGGCACAAATAATATCAAAAACCTCAAAGACTGGCACATCTATTTAAGTGAAGAAAAACTTCGTAGAAAACATCCCTGCTTTGTACTTTCCCCACAGATGAATTCCAATTGGACCTTCAAACACCGCAGGGATCCCAGTAAAAAAGGACCTTTGGCTGTAAGCCTTGAACTTATCGAAGAACTCAAAAAAGAATACTCGATTGATGCAGATCGCATCTATCTCATTGGTCATTCTCTTGGTGGGCAAGGAACCTGGCTCAGTATTTGGAATCGCCCCGAATATTTTGCCGCGGCTATACCTAGCGCAGGAGCGGGATTCCCAGAAGGCTGGCACATAAAACTTGATCCAAAGTACGACAACATCGATTACTCAAAATTTAAAAATGTCCCCGTTTGGGCCTTTCATAGTGACGATGATCAAACCATCCCCGTAGGTAAGAGCCGACTCATTTTTGACGCCATGAAAAAAGCTCAGGGCAACATGAAGTACACCGAAGTCAGTAAGGTAGGACACGCTGCATACGAATATGCCTATACTTACGAAGGCGATACTCAATCAGGATATAAAACAGAACTAGCCAGCCCTCAATGCGACACAAGTGAAAAGGTCTGGGATTGGCTCTTCTCAAAATCACTTAAGAATAGAAAATAAGGAAAAAATCACAATGATAAATTCATTTGAAAAAATATTTCTTGCTCTGCTTTGTGTGAACTTTGCAGCTTTGGCAAATTCTAAACCCAATGTCATTTTAA
The DNA here is from genome assembly GCF_028745505.1 of Lentisphaera marina. GTDB lineage: Bacteria > Verrucomicrobiota > Lentisphaeria > Lentisphaerales > Lentisphaeraceae > Lentisphaera > Lentisphaera marina. Next base: position 1,421,802 of record NZ_JAQZZL010000002.1, read on the forward strand.
TCGTTTCAGATGACCAAGGATACGCTGATGTGAGCTACAATCCTGAGCACGATGACTACATCAACACGCCGCACACCGATGCTCTGGCAAAATCAGGTATCATCTTTCATCGGGGTTATACCTCTGGTTCAGTTTGCTCAACCACACGTTCTGGTTTGATGACAGGTCGTTACCAGCAGCGTTATGGTATTTACACAGCTGGCGAAGGTGGTAACGGCACTGATCTAAGTGTAAAATTCATCCCTAATCACCTCAAAGACGCCGGCTACAAATCTATGGCCTTTGGCAAATGGCACCTTGGCCATGAAATGAAATACCACCCTCTTCACCGTGGTTTCGATGACTTCTACGGTTTCATGGGACGTGGTGCACGCGACTTTTTCCGTTTAGAAAAAGATTATGACGGAAAATTTGGGGGCCCTATCTTTCGCGGTCTCGAAGCCATTGACGATAAAGGATACCTCACTACGCGTATCACTGAAGAAACCGTGAAATTCATCGAAGAAAATAAAGATCAGCCATTCTTTGCCTATGTTGCTTACAATGCGGTTCACGCACCCGCTCAGGCTCCGGAAGAAGATGTAAAGCCTGTTTCCGGCAGTGAAACCCGCGATATTTTAGTTGGCATGCTCAAACACCTTGATCACGGCGTTGGCGAGATCGTTAAAACCCTTAAAAAGCATGACATCTACGAAAACACAATCATTTTTTACTTATCTGATAATGGTGGTGCTGGAGCAATGGACGCTGACAACACTCCTCTTCGAGGTCTAAAGCATGATATCTATGACGGCGGTATTCGAGTTCCTTTCCTCATGTCTTGGCCCGCACAAATCAAAGCTGGCCAAGAGACTCAATCCCCAATTATCTCACTTGATATTCTCCCTACAATATTAGATGCGGCTCAACTTCCTGCTCTATCTGATATTGACGGTGAAAGTATTCTTCCTGTGGTAAAAGGAAAAAAGGACAACCTAGATCGTCCTTTCTTTTGGAATCATGGTGATGGCAAAGCTGGTATACAACTCAACAACTGGAAACTAGTTTTTTATAAGGGCAAGTCTGAGCTTTATAAAATCGACGATGATATCTCTGAAACAAAAGACCTTATCAAAGCTCACCCTGAAAAAGCAGCTGAACTCACCAAGATCTACGAGAAGTGGCTTAACGAAATGGCTCCACCTAATGCCAGCAAAACAATTGTTAGGTGGGAAGGTTCTACTGATACTGATAAAAAGAAGAAGAAAAATCCTAAGAAGGGAAAAAACAAAAAAGAGAAAAAGTCTTAAGCTTCTTGATTATACAAAAATTCATCGAGCTCTTTCTTTGCGAAGTCCGCAAAAGAAAGGGCTCAAAATAGAAAAGAAAACTTGCGGAATAAATAAAACAATTATATAATATACCATTATTGGTTCATTTTAGGAATGTACTTAGATGAAAAAACATAGCAAATTCACTTTAGTTGAACTACTTGTCGTGATCGCAATCATTGGAATACTAGCATCCTTATTACTCCCCGCATTAGGTAAAGCTAGAAAAACGTCTCAAACGGCCTTATCCATTAATAATTTAAAACAAATATCTATCGCTTCAATGATTTACGCTGATAACAATAATGGCGTATTATGTAACTCCGACAGTAATGCCCATCCGAGAAACAATTCCGCAAGTACTAATTGGGCAAGAATGATTTACGAAGGCATGTTTGGAATGTTTTCCTTTAATTCAGCTACCGCAAGAGATGAAATGGATAATGATTCCAGATATAAAAAAATGATGTATTGCCCAGTCCTACTAGGTGAACGCGCGCCAATTGTCAGTAGTCAACATGGGCACTCAGGATACAGTATGAATAGATATTTTGGCAGAGATCAAAATGATTTTACCTTAAACAACCTATCAGGAAAAATTGAACCTTATATTATACCTGGTACAGCCTCAAGTGCTTCTAACGATGCTCATGCCGATATAGATTTTAGAGGCTCCAGACTCGAACTCAATAATGGCTACCCCGCTTATGCCTACAATGGAAAAACTCTTGCTTTATTCATAGGCGGCCATGTTGAATTCATGAGTGCGACACAAGGTGCATCGATCAACGAAATTGTGAATGACAGAAACGACTTTCAGTAGAATAGATCTAATCAAAGCTGCAAAATTAGTAATTACACTTTCCAATCAGCATTCAAAAAAGATTAACTTTTTTAACATTGGCACATAAATAGGCGTAATATTCTTATATAAACCAATATATACCATTAAAGGTATATAAAAGGTTTAACAAAATGACAACAAACAATACAAAGAAATTCACTTTAATTGAAGTTCTCGTCGTAGTTGCAATCATCGGAATCCTCGCATCATTATTACTCCCCGTATTAGGTAAAGCGAGAAAAACGTCTCGTGCAGCGTTGTCTATCAATAATTTAAAGCAGATTCATATGGCTACATTGGTCTATGCTGACAACAACAATGAAATATTATTTAACTCAGATAGCAACTCACATCCAAGAAATAATGGTGATGACACCTTCTGGGCGAGAATGGTCTACGAAAGCTCATTTGGAATGTTTTCATTAAATAACAATGACGCTCAAGATGAAATGGCTAGTAGCTCTTATAATTCAATGATGTTTTGCCCTCTTTTACTCGCTGAACGTGACCCTATTGAACACAATGCAAGTGGTCGATCAAGCTACAATATCAACAGGTATTTTGGCAGGGACCAAAATGATTTCACCTTAAACAATCTCGAGGGGAAGATTGAGCCTTTTATTATGCCAGGCACATCTTCAAACGCCAAGTCTGCCCATTCCGCCACAAATTTAAAACATACTGAATATGGTACGAGTCAAAGCCGACCAGCTTATGAATACAATGGAAAATCCCTCGCACTCTACCTAGCAGGCCATGTTAATTATATGACCGTTGGCCAAGGGGCACTTATTCAAGACTTAGTGAATGATAATCAAGATTTTCAGTAGAACGAGAATTCATATAAATTTAAAATTTTATCTAAAAATGATTAAGGTTTTTGGGATGACTTAATACATACTTACAAATGAATATTAATTGTATGGTGTACTAGATGAACTGCAAAAGAGCTATAAAATTCACTTTAATAGAATTACTCGTCGTGATCGCAATTATTGGAATTCTCGCATCACTGCTCTTACCTGTCCTTGGCAAAGCGAGAAACACTTCAAAAACTATTGTATCCAAAAATAATTTAAAACAATTATATACCGGTGTCTTAATGTATGCTGACAACTACGATGGCACAATTTGCTATCCTATCAGCAACCCATACCCGATTGCTGCAGGTTTTGTTCATTGGCGACGTTTAATTTATGAAGATATGACAGGCAAGCAATTTACTCTTAATCCAAATGCTGCAACTGAAATGGCCGAATCCAACTACAATCTTCTTATGAACTGCCCAATCATAAGAGCGAACCGAAATGAGACTATTCACAACGCAGCTGGAGAAGGAGATTATTCTATGAATCGTTATTTCCAAAACGACCAACAGGCTAATTTTAATAATTTAAGTGGTTTGGGAAAAATAGAACCTTTCCTTGTTCCAGGGGGAGGAGCTGCAAATCAAACTACTGCGGCAATTTTATATTCTTCTAACAATTTTTATAATGGGCATACAGGTGTAGGATATTACTACGATGGAGGTAGTTTTGGTTCATACATCGATGGATCTATACAAAGTTTTAGTTTTGCTCATGGCGCCTCTATACACTCCCAAATCTCAACCAAAGCTGATTTTCAATAAATTAAAGATTTATCTATGAAACAACTCTCTTTTCTCTACATCCTATTTATATCTTTTTTTCTTTATGCCGATAAACCTAATATTATTTTTATAGTTACTGATGATCAACTTTATAAGACTCTTGGCTGTTATGGAGGTAACTCTTTAACCCCAAATATTGATAGCCTCGCTGAAAACGGTATGAAATTTACTAATGCTAACGCGGCCAGTACGGTGTGCTCCCCTGCCCGCTATGCCATTTTGACGGGTCGTCATCCCTCTCATTGTAAAGACCCTCATTTCCTCAAAAGAATGCCAGAAAACACCGCTATGCGAATCGAGAATTTTGTCTCTCTGGAAAATGACAAAAGAAACATTGCCGGAGAACTACAAAAACACGGTTACACAACTGGCTTCGTGGGCAAGTCACATATTTCCGAACACTTTAGTGCAGGCGGAACTAAGCTTTGGGAAAAACACGGTCTAAAAGTCTACGGACAGCAAGACGACCCTAAAGACCCTAAAGTAAACGAAAAAATGCAACACAATCATCGTGTCGTCTGCGACATGATGAAGAAGCATGGCTTTGATTATGTCGATGCCTATTACCTAGCCAATACCCGTGAACTTTGGAATGATGCTCTCAATGTTCACAATGTTGAATGGACGGCAAATGCGGCAGCGAATTTCATCAATCAAAATAAAGACAAGCCCTTCTTTCTCTATTACTCCACTACTGCTCATCACGGTCCTGACCCAGACATTATGAAAGGCAAAGAATTCCCTTTTTCTTTGGACGCTGATATTCGCATGACTGGTGCCGGTTTTGTACCCGAAGGTTTCGATATCATGGAAGACAGGCAGAAAACTAAGGAAAGAGTACTCAAAGCCGGCTATCCTCTCCGAACTGCCGCCTATACTTGGCTCGACAATAGCATTGGCGTCATACTCAATAAACTTCGTGAACATAAAATAGAGGATAATACCATTATCGTTTACATGAGTGATCATGGCTTCGAAAAATATCAAAAGGCCACTTGTTTCGAAGGAGGACTAAAAATACCCATGATTATTCAATGGAAAAAGGGGGTCTCTCAAAGTCGAGTCAGTAATCAACTCATTCAATCCATTGACTTAGCGCCCACCCTCTTTGATATTTGTGGGATTGAGCCTGCGAAAGAGTTAAATCTCGATGGCAAAAGCATCCTGCCCATACTCAAAGGCAGCGAGAAAGAAATACATGACTTTATTTATGGAGAAATTGGTTATGCGAGAACCATAAAAAGCCAAAAATGGAAATACATCGCTGTGCGCTACACGGATAAAGTACACAAACAAATTGTCAAAGGCGGACAATTCTCATCTTACAAAGGCGATATCCTAGATGTACCTTATCTCGTCAAAAACTCTCATCTCGGTTATTATTCCTCTGCACAAAATAAAAATTACTTCATGAAAGATCAACTTTACCGTATTGATAAAGATCCTGAAGAAAAAAACAACCTATTTGAGAGCAACCCTGAGGTCGCTGAGAAAATAAAAAAAGCACTCTCTCAGCAACTATCCAAATTCAATCGCCCCTTTGGTGAATTGAATTAAGGTTTACAGAGAAAAAACCACTATACACAAATTCATTCATTACCGTCTTACCGCTTTATCCTCAAGAATAAAATGACTTTGACATGATTCTTGTATACAAAAAATATTGAAATAAATATTTTTTTCATCAAAATACCGTAATAAAGTCCCTATTCTGCATATTGAGCTAATATAGAGAAGTTATAATGAGCACTTTTCGTTCTAATGTTCTGTTTTTTATATAAGACCTTAGATCGTATAGTACGGCAAACATACAGGATTTATTATGGATATTGATCAAACAGAAGATTTCATCGAATTGATGACATCTTTTCAGGGTAGACTATACGCTTTTATTTTGAGCCTTACTGGTGATCCCAATGGAGCCAATGATATACTTCAGGAAACCAATATAATTTTATGGAAAAAATCTGGTGAATTTGAAATGGGTAGCAACTTCAAGGCTTGGTCTTTTCGAATTGCCAACTTTCAAGTCATGGCTCAACGCCAACGAAAAATGCGCGATCGCCTTGTCTTTGATGATGAAATGATTGAAGAAATTATTTCTGAGTCCACTGAAGCAGATGAACTTTACAATATTAAAAAGGGGAAAATTGATAGTTGCATGAGTCAACTCCCTGATAGACAGCGCGACCTCATAAAAATGCGTTATACCATAGGAAAAAGTGTTAATCAAATCGCAGAAGACCTGAAAAGTACAGCTAACTCAATCGCCCAAGCCCTCTTTCGAGCAAGAAATAATTTAACTCAATGCGTTAAAACTTTGAAAGGTCAGTCATATGAATAATGATGAATTACAAAAGCTGATTAATCAGCTGCTCGAACAATCAATTTCTGATGACGATTTTCAAATTCTCAAAAAAGAATTAAGGAACTCAAAACAATCTCGCCTTCACTACATAGAGCTCTGTCAGTCACACAGTATCCTAGCTGAAAAATTTAATGCTTTGATATTCGAACGTCCGTCCACAAGAAATATTCAAGAGGAAGCGCCGCAAGTGCCTCACAGTAGTATGGATAAAAATGAAGTGCACAAGCTTATCAATCAGCTGCTCGAACAATCAATTTCTGATGACGATTTTCAAGTTCTTAAAACTGAACTCAAAAAATCTAAAGAGGCTCGACTACACTATCTTGAGCTCTGTCAGACTCACAGCATCCTCGCCGAAAAATGTAATGCACTAATTTTTGAACGCCCTGAGCCAAGTGCATTCAAGCCTAAACTTGATGAAGATGAGGATGTAAATAAAAACCGAATTATCCCCTTCCTTTCCATCATCACCTCACTAGCAGCCCTTTTTATAGCCGTGTTTATTATAGACCAAAAAAGGCAACCGATTAGCACTCAGGGAGAAATTATTAATACGACTCCTTTTAGAGGAGAAGCTATTGCCAAGGTCAACAAGACCATAGGTACTAAATTTGAATATGGGGGACTCGATGGCCAGGAAATTAAACCTGGTTCCTGGCTTCCCGCTGGCCCCTATGAACTTAAAAGTGGTGTTTTAGAAATTTCCTATAACAATGGCGTTTCCACAATCATAGAAGCCCCCTCTCGTTTTATCATTGATTCCGAAAACACCCTTCATTGTCAGTCAGGACGACTTTCAGCCAATGTTCCTGAGAGTGGTCAAGGTTTCACCGTAGTTACTCCTTGTGCTTCAATTATTGATCTTGGCACTGAGTTTTCAGTTATAGTCAAAGAAAATGAATATGTAGAAGCTCATGTGTATAAAGGGCAAGTTCGCGTAGAATGGGGTGGTCAAGATAACCCCTCTGAAAAATTACTTAATGCGGAGAACGCACTACGAATTATCTATCAATTAGCTGACAATAGTAAATTCGTAGAAACAATTGCCGCTGGCATCGACCTTAAAAGAGATTTCTTTCTCAGAAACCTCAATGAACCCGAGTCTGAATACAGTAAAGAAATTTTATCTTTAAACCCTGTACTCTACTTACCCATGGATGTTACCGAAGATGGCAATATTTTTAAGGATTGGTCCAACTATAAAAATGATGGCAGGGCAAACATTCGTACGAATCAATCCACCATTCTTGCACGAGGTAAAAGTGGTAATGCTCTGCGTTTGGCAGGAGTCAATCACAAATCATTTATTCACGTTACCAATTATCCAAAAGCACAATTTAATGAAATCTCTGTTACGGCTTGGGTCAATGCTCACAGCCGCCCTGAATGGGCCACAATTCTTAAGAATTGGGACGCTTTTGAATATGGCCAATTTCACTTCGGCTTAAATAAAGAAGGACATCTAGATGTAGAAATCCAGGACCTTGAAGGCGAGCGGCACCACATTACTGAAGACATCCCTATTCCAACGGATTTATGGCATCATGTCGCTTTCGTTCATGATGGTACATTTGTCACGCTCTATCGCAACGGCAAAAAGCTTACTAAAGTTCGTGTTAATGGTTTAAAAGTAAACCCACATGTTAAAGGTCTTGGTATCGGCACCAAAGTATCTGGAACTGATGGTAAAGCTGACTATGGTAATCCTGGTCACTGGAATGGACGTCTTGATGAAATAGCGATTTTCAATCACGCACTTAGTTCTGACCAAATAAAGGTACTCAATAGATCTGGTCGACTTCTCAATAAAAAGCACGAAGATTAATTGAGCTTAGTTCAGTAAGTTTATTCATGATGAGCATAGCCTTTTGATCAAAGGCTAAAGAACTGACAAAAACAATTTCAGCTTCGAGAATTCTCATACAGGAAATCCTTTTACCAGCTTCAAAGCATAGATGATACTTTGAATTACAAAAGGTGCTGTTTACCTAAAGTCATTTTAGACATACTGTGGTGTATGATAATTAATCTAAACTTTAATCAAGCGAGACCTGAATGAAGAAGTTTTTAAGTTTACTCATCCCTTTTGCCCTTCTAAGCACCCCCTGCTTTGCTGATAATAAAACACCGCAGAAAACAAAAAAAGTTAAAGTTCAAAAAAAGAAACGTCCCTCTCCACCCACGCGATCTTACAAAGATGCTGGAGCACCGACATTCAGTTTATTAAGTGAAGTAAAATCACTCAGAGAAATCCTTGATAAGAATGGGAATTATGTCGCTAGCCCACTTTATAGCAAAGCTCCAGAAAGCCAAAAAAATGATACTGTCCCACAGGGGAAAATTCACCAATTTAAACTTTTTTCTAAAGACGGTTCTATCTACAATCCGGGTATTGCGAGAAAAGTATTTGGTACTCCCGACCCAAACAATCCCAATACACTCATTGTCGATACCCACGATATTGATTTCGAAAGAGTCATCACAGTTTATATTCCAACACAAAAAAGCCTCACAGCTGACTATCCTTTTACCATTGTCCACGACAGTACGAAATCGATGAATGCCAATTTAAAGGGACTTAATATTATTTGTGATAATTTGATCGCTCAAAAGCGCATCCCTCCTATGATTCTTATTGGAGTCGCTAATGGTGGTGGCGATGCTCAAGGTCATCAGCGTGGGAAAGAGTACGACACTATGTCAGGCCTCTTAGCCGAATATATAGAGTCTCATGTTTTACCTGAAGTTGAAAAGCGCTATCGAGTTAAATTGACAAAAAATTCTGATGCTCGCGCCGTTATGGGAGTTAGTTCGGGTGCTTCTGCGGCTCTCGCAATGGCTTGGTACCGCAATGACCTCTACAGCCGCGTAGTCAGCTTTTCAGGTACTTTTGTTAACCAACAATGGCCATACAACCCTGAAACACCCGGTGGTGCTTGGGAGTTTCATAAAAGTCTTATCCCCAATAGCCCCAAGAAAGACATTCGCATTTGGTTAGCTGTTGGTGACCGCGATCTACTAAATCCCAATGTCATGCGCGACGACATGCATGATTGGGTAGAAGCTAATCATAGTATGGCTAAAGTACTCAAAGCTAAAGGCTATGATTACCAGTACTTTTTCTGTGAAGATAATAAGCATGGCATGGGTCCAGCTAAGAACCAATTCATGCCCCATGCCATCGAATGGGTCTGGCGCGATTTCAAAAATTGAGCAAGTAAAGAATTAATGAGTGATCCTCTAGCTAGTTGTTCACCAATTAATTCATATAAAAATCATCTCAATTTTCACCAGTCTTATTTTCACTAATCCAACTGCCACCCAATACGGCAATATCTCGATCAGGTTCCACTAAGTAAGACTTATTCTTATCACGGTAGAGGCTTGGACTTTGTCCCACAATTTTCCTGAATTGTTTATTGAAATACTGCGGATCTTCAATTCCTACCAAGCTACCCACTTCGTTAATAGTCATATTACTTGTTGTTAATAGAGATTTAGCGGTATCGATGCGTTTTTTTAAGACATACTGAGCTACCGTACAGCCAAATTGCTTTTTAAATTTTTTCGCTAAAGTTGGAGAAGTAATATTCAACTTCTTCGCCAACCAGGCTGTCGTTATATAATTTTTTAGGTTGTCATCAATGAGCTTAGTCAACTCTGCCCAGTGAAAATTACTACTGCTTCTGGAATGGTCTTTAGGACGACTGAGTCGCGCCAGTGATAGAAGCAAGGCTTGTAAACGAAAAGAAGCTTCTAGCTTATCCACTGAACCTGACGAAGTATTAAACAAGCGGCTAATAAGTTTTATCTGTTCAAGAATACGCAGACTGTCTGTTCCTAATTTATGATAGCAGTTGACTGAGAAAGTATCACCCAAACCCTTCCAGAAAAAATGTATACACCAATGTCGACCGGGTTGATCTGACAAGTAAGCATAAGTCACTTCAGGCGCTTCCAGGGTAACATCTCCTGATTGAAAGGTGTATTCTTCATTTCCCAAACGTATAATACCATCATACTCATAAAAATGTATTGAATAGCTTTGCTGGTTGTAAGTAAAATCAAAACCGGAGTTGAGCAATGGGTACTCACCAGCACGATCAATTTCCGGGAGAGAGAGCAATGGACACGAAACAATCATTTTATACCAAAATAAACTTTATTATACCAGTTAAAAAATACCATATAAATAAGAATATCACAAAAGAAAGAGAAAACAAACACCTTATATTTACTACAATTAAAAAATAAAGGACTCACTCAATGAATGCATTTAGAACAACAGATTTTATTGATCAGCACATTAGCGGTATCGTCGATTTTTATCAAAATCACGCAATCGATCCTGACGGTGGTTTTTTTCAAACTCTTGACCCTGAAGGTAAAGTTAGTCATCCCGAACAAAAACACTTGGTCTCTTCGGCACGACTCAGTCTCGTTTTTGCTTTGAGTGGAAAATACTTTTCTAAGCCAGAACATCAAACACTTGCTAAAAGAGGCATCGATTTCATCGAAGAAAAGCACTGGAACGAGCAAGGTCAGGGCTATAACTGGTCGCTCATTAATAATCAAGTTGATGATGCTACGAACCACTGCTACGGCCTCGCTTTCATGTTATTGCTCTACTCGCAAGCTCACTTATCAGATGTGGCTGATTATAGTGATAAAATTCATCAAGTCTTTGACTTAATGGAAGAGCGCCTGTGGGAAACAGAATATGGACTCTATGCGGATCAAGTTAGTGCCGACTGGGCTGTAACTGATAGTTATCGCGGTCAAAACGCCAACATGCACGCCTGCGAAGCTATGATCTCCGCCTTTGAAGCTACTCAAGATGAAAAGTTCCTCAAACGTGCAATCACAATTGCAGAAAACATTTGCATCCGTCAAACCAAAGGCACCGATGGTTACATTTGGGAACACTATGATCAGGACTGGAATGTGGATTGGGATTACAATAAAGATGACCCAAAAAACCTCTATCGTCCCTGGGGGTATCAACCCGGTCACTTTATCGAGTGGAGTAAGCTCTTACTCTTGATTCATAAGCATTCTCCTCAGGACTGGTTAATTAAGCAAGCTGAGTATCTCTATGAACATGCCATGAAACAAAGCTGGGATGATGATTTTGGAGGCTTACTTTACGGCTTTGGCCCAAACGGTGATATTTGTGATGACGAAAAGTACTTTTGGGTACAAGCCGAAACCCTCGCCGCACAAGCCCTCTTGGCAGAAGCTACTAGCAAAGACTCTTACTGGCAGGACTACGACCGCCTTTGGTCTTACTGCTGGGAGAAATTTAGTCGCGAAAAACATCAGCCCTGGCTACGCCTACTCAACCGTGAAGGTGAATGCATAGATCCTAACGTTGCTTCACCGGGAGCAAAAATTGATTATCATACAACTTGCGCATGCTTTGAAATATTGAAGGTACTAAAATGAAAAAAGTAATTGCTATCGGAGAAGTCCTCTGGGACGTCTTCCCAACAGGAAAAGTTTGGGGTGGAGCCCCAGCCAACGCTATTTGCTATGCTCAGCAGCTCGGTCTTGATGCTTCCATGTTCAGTGCGATCGGTAAGGATCAACTGGGCGCAGAACTCCTGGAGGCTATTAAGAATGTAGACTTTAACTTAATTGCCTCTAAAGTTGATTACCCCACGGGTTCAGTCAATATCACCCTCGATGAAGACGGTAACGCTTCCTATGAGATCGTTGTGAATAGCGCCTGGGATTTTGTCCCCTTTGATGAGGATTTAAAACAGGCAAGTTCCCAAGCCGATTTAATCCTCTTTGGTACCCTGGCTCAACGCAATCAGGTAACACGCGAAACTATCCAGCAATCAGTCGCCAATAAAAAAAGTACTGCCAAAGTTCTTTGTGACCTCAACTTACGCCAAAAGTTTTATAACCGTGAAATCATTGAAAACTCTCTACAGATCTCCGACTTCCTTAAAATCAATGAAGAAGAACTAGTCGTTTTAGAAAAAATGTTTGATAAACCCCTTCAGGCTTTAATTGATCATTTCAATCTAGAATTAGTCATACTCACTCTTGGTGCTGATGGCAGTGAAATCCATCAAGGAGAACAATGCTTCAAACACGCAGCTATTCCTGGTAATGTCATTGATACTGTAGGAGCTGGCGATTCATTTACTTCCTGCTTCATTAGTCATTACCTGAATGATGGTGACATTGCATCAGCACAAGCTATCGCTTCTAAGTTAGCCGCCCACGTCTGCGCTCACAAAGGTGCTATAGTTAAACTTCCCGATGAATTTAAGTAGAAAAAAATGTACCAATTAAAAAACAAATTTCTATCAGTCGATGTAGTCGACCCCATCAATGACCTTGCGCTCTTAGGCTCTCGCTACTGTACAGGTGGCTACATCTACCAAATTTATAACCAAGACGGCAAGGCCCTACTCTCAGGACCCAGCTACCCGCAAGTACCTGACACCTTTGATGGCCAAGGTGCTCCTGAAACCTTCGTCAAAGCTCTGGAAGTATCTGATAACAAAAGTGGCGACAAGTTAGCTGTCATTGGTGTAGGGACAGTCGTACGTAGTATCGATGATCATCCCTTCGATCCTCGCTTCAATCGCCAAGTCATTGAGTGGCTGGACTGGGAAGTCAGTCAAACTGAGAATTCTATAAGCATGACTTCTCAACACTCATTCCAGGACTGGGCCTATGCAATCACCTGCGAAGTCTCGCTAGAAGGCAATACCATTCATTCGAAAACCTCAGTTACCTCACTGGGTAATGATCCCTTGCCTATCCAGTGGTTCCCTCATCCTTTTTTCCCAGTACCATCCACGCAGCAGCTCTTCACTAGCTCAGTAGACCTTACTGGAGAAATCACTCACCCTTACTCATTAGACGAGTCCGGCTTTATTAATCGCCACAGCGACTTCGATTGGAAGGCCGGAGCTTACCTAGCACTCGATTTCGATAATAAAGGTAAAAGTGGCACCGAAAACTACCAAAAACATGACCTCTCTAAGGACATCCAGGTAAAAACAGATTATTCGCCAAGTTTCTACCCCATCTGGGGTAATGATAAGTGCTTTTCTTTCGAGCCCTACTTCGAAGCTCAACTCACAGCAAATCAAAGTGCCAACTGGCAGGTTTCGTACTCTATTGCCAACTAAATATGCTGGATTATCTCTTAAATAATAAGCGTAGGGGTTGCTGCTACCAATAGACTCGCAAAGATTACGGGTAACGCGATAGATATAACTTTTATAGAGTTCTTCAAATTCTTGCCAACTAATCTCGTCGTTTTCGTCCTGCAATCGTTGTATGAGGGTAATTCTAGTGAGCTTATCTGACATTACTCAAATTGATCCTTATGATTTTTCATGAAGACTGATGATATAAACTTTATGAAAAAGTAAAATTCGGCCCTTATTATCAAGATATTTTTTTCTTAAAAACCACCTAATGTCGTACATAAAAACAAAACTAGCTATGCTCAAAGAAGACTTGGAGACCAAATTGAAAAATACACTCATCATAGGAGCGAGCCCACGTAGCTCAAGCTACGCCAATATGGCAATGCATGCCTTGGAAGAAGCAGGCCACAAAACTCTACTCTATAACCCCACAGGCCGCAAAGTTGATGATCGCGAAGTCTACACTGACATCAAGGATATTCAGGAGAAAATCCATACCATTAGCCTCTACGTACGTCCCAGTCGCTTGGCTTCCATAGTCAATGAGCTTATTGCTAGTAAGGCAAAAAGAATTATCTTCAATCCCGGTACAGAAGATGATGAAATAATGAGACAATTCAGCAATGCTGGTCTAGAAGTCTTAGAAGCCTGTACACTCGTCATGTTGCGTACTCAGCAATACTAATACATTAAATGACCTTAGTTAATCAGGTGCTTTGTGTAGCCCATTCGGCAAAGGCAATTAAATGATCCCCAAACTTCTTCTGGAATCACTTGAGGTATTTGAAAGCCCTTCTGAGCATAAACATCCATGCGTTGTAAGTCACCCATCATGGCATGGATCACTTCTTCGGCATCATTGGACCCGCTGAGAAATTCTTTTAAATTAATTTTAGGTGATGAGACCGTGAATTCGAGCTCAGGCCATTGCTTTTTTGCCGTTGCATAAGTGCGTCGTTCCATATAGGGTTTTTGTACTAGGATGGCACTTTTTATTACTAAGTTATGCTTCTCTATCAAGCTTCGTGTGAATTGCAAATTTTCACCTGTATTTGTGGCTTCTTTCTCCAGAAAGATACAATCTTTGGGTACTCCCTTTGCAATTGCGATTTCCGCAAAAGTTTCAGCTTCCGTTTGCTTAAATTGTCCTGTCGTCAATCTACCCTGGGCTCCAGAAAAAATAATCTTATTCACATAGCCCTTAAAGTAGAGTTCTGCTGCGTATTCGGCTACTCTTAAGTCATTACTACCTAACACTAAGATGCAGTCAGCACTACGCACTGGCATTTGAAGGAGATGATAATTCCAGATTATTTGGAGATGTTCTAAAACATTATTAGAAACGAGTTCCAATTCTGAACTCCAAGAATTTAATTAACGAGCCAAGGCTCTGACAGCCAAGTCAACAAATGATTTATTTTAGAGGGCTGAATGTGTCCGCCTAAGTATAAATAATTACCCGTGGAATTCTTATCATGCCATGGATAGACGCCATAAGTATTGGGATAAATATTTAGATTAAAAACACCTTCCGACTGTCCTTCCGTGTGAGCTATCATATTCCCATTCAAATCAGAAATCCTGCGTTCTTCACCTTGACCATTTTCTAAGTTATTCTGAATATGTACATTAGTCCCATAACCTGAATATCCAACTCGACTAGCTGTAGCTCCTACACCTCTCCCAGCTAATTCACTTTCATCAAAACTCGGACAAGTAAAAACACCACCGTTATCATATGAATCCTGCAAAGCTGGATTATGATCTGTACTTATGGTAGTCATAATGTATTGCGCTATACCGTCATGTAGTGACCTACTATAAATACCCACATTAGGAAATCTCGTCGCTGGATAAGCCCCATCGTTATCTGTTGTATAGGAATAAGTTGCATAATACATCTGTTTTAAGTTACTCGTGCAGACAGCTTGCCGAGCTTTAGCTCGACCCTTACTCAACACTGGGAGGAGCATGCTCGCCAGAATACCAATAATAGCCACGACGACTAAAACTTCGATCAAGGTGAATTTTTTCATTTCTTCTCCAGTTCTAAATAAATTACTTAATACACTAAGTATATACACATTGATATAACTTGTCAATACACTTTATTCATTTTTTGAATTAAATAGATTGTTTTATATAATTCTAGGTTTGAATTTCGCTTCCACAAGCATTCTACACTTCGAAAATGACCCCAGAACCTTATTGATTCACTAATTCCAAAATCATCTTGTACAAGAGCTCACGAAGCTCATCATTTTTATAGGTAAAGTTCATTTGTTTCGTCGAATACTTCACTGGCGCAGGATCATAATCGTAATAATGTTTATTTAGCCATTCACGTGCTTTTGCACCTTTTGCTCCTTTCGCTAAAGAATCGAGTAACTGTAATAGTCTATAATCTTCCACGCCCTGAGTAGCGAGCTCAAATTTAATCCCGTAATCAAGTCCACCATCCATTCTCGGATAAACCATCATTGCATCATTTTCTCGACCATCTAAATCATAATAAGGATAATTCTGATGCCCATTAAAGTACCATTGAATCATATGTGCCGCACCCTTTTTATGTAGCGTAAACATGGCTTGCCCAAAGACTTCTCTATTATATTCCTCTAAAGCAATTCCTTGATTATACATACCCCATTTCTTTCCTGTAGATTCGGCATGCTGTATACTTTCTTTATTTGCCGTTGAATAAGATAGTTCATCAAAAGTACTAAAGTTAATCTCTGTTCCATAGGCACCCTTTTTAATCTCATGTGTATAGCCTCCCGTTTTTAAGTAAGGATAAAATTCCTGTACCAAGTTCAAGCGTTTAACATCGCGCTCTACTTTTTGTGAGTAACCGTGTGCTTCATCAGAAATATTAAGAACAATTTCGATTGAAGGGTACTTTTTGATGACGCCCGCTAACAGTTCTCCCGCTTGTTTATGATATTCATCCTTAGGCATCCCATGAATATTGCCTTGAGTATCTAAATTAAGTGAGCCCATAAAAGCTCCTCCATAAGAGAAAATCTTTTTAAAACCGTACTCTTGAGCAGCTACTAAACTATCTTCAAATTCATAAGAATTTAAATTTAAGATTCCATCTTTAGAAGAAAAACGTACTGGGGGCAATTCGGTGAAAGAAGTGAAACCTCTTTTCTTCAAAATTTTGAGTGCCTTGCGTATATTTTCATCCTTGTACTTACTAATCCCCTCAACTTGTAAATTATGTGCTGGCACTGGGTTGAGTCCAAAATAACCCGAAGCTAAATTCATTTCAGGTAATTCAAATGGAAAAACCTGTAGCTTAACTTTAATTTTTTGCTGTCCATTTTGTCTCTTCATTAAAACATGGCCAGTATACAATCCTGGTTTCACGTCGGTCATGTCCACAGAGTAATACAAAACTCTCGTCAAGTCCTTTTCAAGCGTCCTGCCATTTTCTGGGAAATCTCGAAAAAACAAGGGCGCCAATACGTAAGATTCATGATTGAATGACTGACTCTGATACTGATTAATGCCGTAACGCAAGTGAATTGCTGATGAGCTTATAGTATGCCCCTCTTCACTTTTCAGACCGGATACACTAAGGTCAATATGCTCACTCTTATCCAATAAGCGCAAGGCTAACATCTTGCCTGGATTCCCATTGAGAGCCGATTTTAAATCAAGTGTATCAGAAAGCATCGCTGGAATTTCATTAATCTCGATTCGTTCTGAGGGGTAATCAATTACTTCAAAATAAACGCCGGATTTTATATGCTTAGCCTCAAGGTTTTCCTGCCCCTTAACTTTACCCGCTTGAATCAAGCGGTTGTCACTCAAAAACTCATTCTTCTGTAGTTCATAGAGTTTAGCTAGAAAGGCTTTACCTTGAGTCTTTTTCGCCTCAGGATAAATAATTAGTGAATTCAGGCAAATTGAGTAATCATCACCTTTAATCTCTATCAATATTTTTCCGTCTTTCACTTGAACTCTTTTCTCAATAGGCGAAAAAATTTCTTTCAAATAAAGGTCATAGGGATTATCATCCTGACTGGGCTCAATATCAGCAAAACGTAAGAAGCGCTTCAAGTAACCCTGATAGTCATCATAATTCTCATCGAGCACAAGTTCACCATTAATTCGCACCTGCCTTTTTTTCCAAAAATGCTCATACCACATACCCAATGAATTGACATTCAATATGACTTGGTATTCTCCATTGGGAACATTAACTCTAAACGCACCATCAGTAAGAAAAAGTCCATCCCTATCCAGAAGGCTCGCATATTTAGAATCCAACTCACGCGTGATACGGGCTTTTTCAAAACCAAAGCCTACATCATCATGGTAAGTATGCTGACTTTGTATACCTGTAAAACCTTCTTGTGTCCTAAACTTTTCAAGAACAAAATCAAATGCTCGCAAACCCTCAAATTTATCCAAAGCCACACCAGGAAGTAAACGAACGTTATCGACATAGAGTTCTTCACCATTATTGGGAACTTTAATCCCCGTTGCAAACCAAACTTTTTTGATATTCGCTAAATTCAAGTAACGCTTATAGGTAACAGAACCTCTTTCCCCTACGTAAGTGCGAATTTTGAATTTGAGTTTATTCCAACCAGGAGAAAGGCGAGTTAAATGATTCAACTGATCCCAATATCCACGATGGGACCCATCATTGATGGTGAGATAAAAATCGAGCATGATATCAGTCGGGTTATAAATATCTAAAGCAATATAATCATAGGCACTCCAGTCCTTAAGATTTATTTCACCTAGATTCAAATTATTGTACTTACCTGCCTTAATGACCCCAGAAGATTTACCTTCTGTATAAAACTCAGAATTAAATTCTCGTATATAGTGAGCTTTCTTCCCCTCTTCACTTGCTTCGAAATCCAAAAGGAGTTCAGCTTCATCTGTTCTCACTCGTTTGGCTTCTTGCTTCGGAAAGCTCATCCCACAAATCCCACAATAGGCACTCTCTCTGGGCAAATAACGATAACAGCCTTCACAACGCTTACCTTTTCCAGGCTTAAGAACTTTGAAAAAATCTTTTTTACTTTTTACGAAAGTATAGGCCTTGTCATTTTCGGCAGGGGAAAATTTTACATCATCAAACCAAATCACCCCAAGCGACTTGAGGCGCACCCACAGAACTAAGGGCTTATCTTTCACCTCCACGGTAAAGCTGATTTTACTCCATTCAAAGGTACCTTTGAGGTCCTTGGTCACAAATTCCGTCCCTGATCCATTATCATAAAATATCATTATAGACTGGCCCCATTGACCACTCTCGACGCCATAGGCTCGCAGAGATAATTCGACGAGGTATTTCCCCTCTGACAAGCTTTGTTTGATGTAAGTCGTCGCTTGCTTATTTTTTGTGCATGACATCTTTACAGATCCCGGACTTACACCGCCTAGATTTTTCTCATGAATAATGACTCCGTCACCATAAGAACGCCAAGGTTCAAGACCATTATCAAAAGAATAACTTACTGCATCCAATGCCTGCTTATCTGCAAATGTGAGAAAAGAAAACAGCAAGAATATGTAATATAGATATTTCATAGCACCTCAAAATTTGTATTATTTAATCAATTAAACCTCAAAGAAAGATTTAACAAGCACAAGTCCTGTTTATTTTATTCATTTTTGGAATTAAATGGGTTTATCCTACTTGTTTTTTACGTTAAATCAGTTTATAAATTAAATACAACTCCTTTTAAAAACGAAATAATGGACCTAAAATGAACTTATATAAAATTGTATTTTATTGTATATTATCTTATTCATCAATTTTTGCGTATGATTCAATAAACATAATCCCACAACCAAATTCAATAAAAATCTTAAATTCAAAATTTAAGATAAACAGCAACACTAAAATCGTTTATCAAGAAACAGACCTCGAAAGTATAAAAATACTCAATGAGGAAATTGAAAAAAGATTGGGTTATAAATTGAAGTTAACCCGTGAACCACTAGTCGCTAATTCTATAAAACTCTCTCATAAAAAGACTGTAATAGACGAGTCCTACCAGATGAATATACAAGAGGATATAATACTCATCACTGGCTCAAAAACAGGCAAATTTTATGCTATCCAAAGTCTCATCCAACTCATTCAAACTCATGGTGAGAATCTGCCTACTTGTGAAATCCAAGATTCGCCAAGATTTAAATGGCGTGGGATGCACCTTGATGTTGCTCGCCACATGTTTCCAGTCAAGGATATTAAGAAATTTCTCCGCTGGATGGCTTATCACAAACTCAACACCTTCCATTGGCATCTAACGGAAGACCAGGGCTGGAGAATTGAAATAAAAAAATACCCAAAACTCACACAAATTGGGGCATGGAGAAGATCTACTCCCCCTTACGGAACAAGAAAAAGTGATAACAACCGCCAATACGGTGGCTACTACAGTCAAGAAGAAATCAAGGATATCGTCGCCTATGCACAAGAACTTCACATCACCATTGTTCCAGAAATAGACATGCCTGGACATATGTCTGCCGCCATTGCATCCTACCCAGAACTGGGAAATACAGATATCCAATACTATAATCCTCAGGTCATGAACCGCTGGGGGGTCTACCCATACATCCTCGCGCCAAAAGAAGAAACTTTTAAATGGATTGAAGATGTCTTGCAAGAAGTCTGTGAGCTCTTCCCCTCTAAATACATTCACATCGGAGGTGACGAAGCCCCAAAAGACCAATGGGAAGAATCAAGTTTTGCCAAAGAATTTATGAAAAAAAACAAACTCAAAGATAGCCATGAACTACAATCCTATTTCATCCAAAGACTGGAAAGTATTTTAAAATCCAAGGGTCGCAAACTCATTGGTTGGGATGAAATTCGTGAAGGTGGCTTAAGTTCGGAGGCCACCGTCATGTCATGGCGTGGGGAAAAAGGTGGCATTGCTTCAGCAAAAGAAGGCCACGATGTTGTCATGACTCCCATTAACTTCACTTATTTCGATCACTACCAAGCTCCAGCTGAAGAGGAGTTAGCAAAAGGCGTGAAATATGAAGCTATTGGTGGCTTCACTCCGATTGAAGAAATTTATTCTTATAACCCTACCCCTCAGTCCCTTACTGAAAAAGAAAAGAAACACATACTCGGAACTCAGGCACAACTTTGGTCTGAATACATGCACACTTGGGATAAAGTTGAGTACATGGCCTTCCCACGTATGGCGGCGCTTGCCGAGGTCGCCTGGACTCAAATAGAGAATAAAGACATTAAGCATTTCAAGACACGACTAAAATCTATTCAGCTGCAGTATAAACGTGCAGGGATTAATTATTATCAAAAATAGCAATAAGCTTCCACTCACTTAACTAATGAAAAAATTACACATACGAGTAGCTCAAGAATCTGATTACGAGATAATTTGCCAATTGTTTGAACAAGGTGATCAACATCATGAAAACATCCTCCCAAAATATTTCTCTACTATTCCAAAGGCGAGACCTTTAAGTGATATAATGAGGTACATTGAAAAAGCTGACGCCGAGTTTTTCCTTGCTTTCAAAAATGATATTCCCGTGGGGATTCTCAACATAAAAAAATCTTGCCTCCCAGCATTAGATTTTTTTAGAGCGCAAGAATTTGCTTTGATTGATAGTATAATTATTGATCAAAAATTCCGTCAACAAGGCATCGGTAATGTCCTACTCAAGAAGGCAAAGGAGTGGAGTAAAAACCAGAAGCTTCAGCAATTACAGCTCGTGGTTTGGAGTGCCAATCAAGACGCCATCAATTTTTATACAAAAAATGGTTTTAAAACTTTAAGTCAAAAAATGCTTCTAGAGCTTTAACTTAAATAAGTCACTTCAAAATACAGCCATATGCTTAAGCTAGACAAAGTCAGAATTTTACAGACATACCTTCTCAAGTTGAGAAATAAACTGCTGACTTGAATCAAAATAACGATCCATGAGTAAGTGAACAGCACCACTCATGATTAACTCTTCATGATGATCGGAGAGAAGCACTTCTACGCTCGTGTATTTGAAGGCTTTTTGCATATTGATTTCGCGGGCAAAGGAAGTATAAAAACTATCCGCCAACACGTCCCCCTCAAACTGAACGATGACTTTTTGGGGAACCAAATAGTTAACTAATTTTGAAAATTTCTCAGCTAAATCAATCGCAAACTCATTCATCTGAACTTCGCTCAGTTCAAAAATATTTGATAAGTTATTTTTCTCTAAATAACCATAATAAAATTGTTCGAGTTCCCCAGCCTGACCAGAAATCCCTTGATATAACTCGCCTTTTAAAACCAAAGCAGAACCAAGACCTAATAGACCTTTTCCTTTGTCCGATTCAATAAACAAAGACATCAGGTCTCGCGTACCCTGAGCTTTACCGATCACCCGCTCTCCCCATAGAGCTGTGCGGGCATTATTTTCAAGAACCACTAATAAATCATTCAATTGAGGAATCTCACGGACTTTACTAAGTAGAGGATAAGATTTTAAATTCCATTCAGTAGAAGCTACAATTTCACCACTTTGTCCATCGACAATCCCACTGACAGACAGCACAATTCCGAGCAGCGATTTTTTCTTGCATACCTCTTCCAACTGAAGCAAGCACTCTTCCATGGTCTCACAAGCTTCTTCAACCCTCTCCTTGAGCAAAGCTCCACTAAAGTCATAAAAACTATAGCGGTTTCCTTTTTGAGTGAAGTACACTGACAAAAACTCACCTCCTTGACCATCAACTTGCCATAAAACACTTGGTCTACCTTTGGCAGGAGTTATCATATCGGAAACTTTTACAAGTCCTTGATTTTTCATGACTTCAAATAAATTAAAAATCGAAGTTCGCTTTAAATGCGTTTGTTTAGATAGGTCAACTTGTGTTCGGGGTCCTCCCAAGTGCAACTCATTCAAGATTCTCACGGCATTAGCCACTAGTTTTTTATCACTAATTCTCATTATTACATCAATCCAAATCAAAATTTTAAAAGCATCACTAACTTAGTTCATTTTCTGAAAAAACAAACTAGCCTTCAGCTCCGACTTGACTTAATTCATTTTATGAATTAAAATGATCCATAGTAATTTCAAGGAATAAATCATGTCTTCAAACAAACAGCACTGCAATTCATATGAATGGCGCGGCTTCATGCTCGATTGCGTACGTCACTTCATGCCCATTTCATTCATAAAAGAAATTCTTGATCAAATGGCACGCCTAAAACTCAACCGTTTCCACTGGCATTTAACCGACGATCAAGGCTGGCGCCTACCAATAAAAGCACGTCCCTTATTAATCGAAAAAGCTTCGACAAGAATTGATGGTGACCATTTTATCGGGGGCTTCTATACTGAAGAACAAATTCGCGACTTAGTAAAGTATGCCGAGGCTCGCGACATTGTCATCGTCCCTGAAATTGATATTCCTGGACATGTGTGCGCAGCCCTCCACGCTTACCCGAGTCTATCCTGTCCTGGACACGAGACACGTATCCCCAATACTTGGGGTATTTTTGAAGATGTTCTCTGTGCAGGATCTGGCGAAACTGCTATATTCCTTAACGATGTCTTTGAGACAGTTCTCGACTTATTTCCCTCTCCATGGATTCACATAGGAGGCGACGAAGTAAAAGATGATCGATGGAAAAATTGCCCTAAATGCCAAAAAGTCATAAGTGACAATAATTACCCCTCTGAAAGATCGCTCTACTCACATATCCTCAGTCCGATTTGCCAACTCATTCGTTCACATGGCCGTAGTGTTATCGGCTGGGACGAAATGCTTGAATCATGTCCACAAGAAGATATAATCATCATGTCATGGCGTGGAGAAGAAGGGGCTATTGAAGCCTCAAAACAGGGAAAGAAAAGTATTCTTTGCCCCCATGAGTACTTCTATCTTGACTACCCAGAGTCAAAGGATGACCCCATTCCTGGAGCTGATTGGATGCCCACTTTATCTGTGGAAAAAATGAAGACTTATGAAGTTCCAAAAATCGAGGGAATTTTAGGGCTTCAAAGTAATTTATGGACAGAAGAATTACTCGGGCCAAAAGAAGCGCGTCATCGCATCTTTCCGCGCCTAGAGACCCTAGCAAAAAAGTGTCATCAAAAAACCAGCCCCCAGCTAAAAACCAGTGAAAAAGTTAATTAAGCTTTCTAAAAACTAGCGGTAGCCCTAAAGAAAACTTACATTCACCCCTCAGAGTAACAAGGACCTCCCCTCTATGTTCGAAACAATTGATTGGCTTCTCATTATAGCCTACCTCATTTTTGCCTTTGCCACTGGTTTCATGATGAAAGCAAAAGCTGACGAAAGCGGTTTAGACTCTTATTTTGCCGCAGGAAGAAACCTTCCTTGGTGGTGGATTGGAACATCTATGGTCGCAACAACTTTTGCTGCAGATACCCCCCTATGGATTTCGGGAGTAGTTGCCAAATACGGCATTGCCGGCAACTGGTTTTGGTGGACTGCGGCCATTGGCACCACCTTCATGACCTTTTTCTTTGCCCGCAAATGGCGTGAGAGTGGTGTATTAACTGATGTTGAACTAACCGAGTTGCGTTATGGTGGCAAAGAAGCCGCTGCACTCAGAGTTATTAAAGCTTTTTTCAGTAGTATTTTTGTCAATTCTTTAGTCCTCGGCTGGGTCTTTGCGGCCATGGCAAAAATCACCCGCCCCTTCATTCACTGGGACAAAATCATTGGTGCCGATGCCTTTAGTTTCCTAGAATCAGTTTGGCCCAGTTTTTTTATGTTCAAAGATTTAAACAACACCTTAAGTATTTTAATTATTGCCCTCATCGTCATTATTTACAGTTCTGCGGGTGGTATATGTGGCGTCATTTTTACCGACCTATTCCAGTTTGTCATAGCCGTCTTTGCGGCCATCGCATTTGCCTACTTCGCAATTGATCATGTGGGAGGCTTGGAATCCATGTGGACAAAGATTGAAACCATCTACCCCGATACTCACCAAAACTACACCTCCTTCATGCCTTCCTTCACGGGCAATAATGCCCTTATGCCCCTCGCTGTATTCCTTGTGACAATTGGCTTCATCTGGTGGAATAAGGACTCCGTCGATGGCTCAGGTTACTTTGCCCAACGCATGTACACCGCAAAATCTCCTGCGGATGCTGAAAAGGGTTCCCTATGGTTCGCATTTGCGAACTTCGCATTGCGCACCTGGCCTTGGGTTATCATTGGCCTAGTTGCCATTGTCGTTTATCCCATTAACGACCCCAATTCTGCTCAAATCCTAGAAGGTGATAGAGAGATGGCTTACCCGATGCTGATGCGCGATATCTTGGGTCCCGGTTGGCTCGGCCTCGTTTTCCTCAGTCTCATGGCTGCCTTTATGAGTACCGTAGATACTCATATTAACTGGGGTGCCTCCTATATTGCCAATGATATTTATAAACGCTTCATCAACCCAAAAGCTGAGAAGAAAGACCTCGTCAAAATTAGTCGTTTTTCTGTCTTGGGAATCTCAGCTATTTCGATTACCATTGCCACTCAAATCAGCTCCATTGACTCAGTTGTGAAGTTTTATATGGGTATGGTTGCCGGCATGGGAGCCCCCCACTTATTGCGCTGGTTTTGGTGGCGTACGAATGCTTGGACAGAAATAAGTGGCATGATATCTGGAGCTCTTTCAGCCATCATCGTCTACTCCATGGACTTCAGCAAGGGGATCCCCGGAGAATACTTAATTACTGGCATCAGTTTATTCAGTATTTTCGTCTCAATTACTGTGACTCTTTTCACCCCCCCCGTGGATGATACAAAGCTCAAAAGTTTTGTCATGAAGATTCATCCTTTGGGTTTTTGGAAAGGTCTAAATGAAACCATTCCCCACAAAAGAACTTTGAAGAATAGCCTTATCTTGTGGTTTTCATCCTGTGTATCTATCTACTGTTTTCTTTTTGGTATTGGTTTCCTCCTCAAACTCCAGTTTCTTTACGGCTTACTTCTGCTCATTTTAGGTTTAGGCCTCTTGCTCTATGTCTTAAAACTGATCAATCAGCCCGACAGCGACTTTTATGGCTGGATATGCCCTAAGGGGAAAACTTATGCCTGTACCCAGGATTCGCATCAAAAGTTTGCAAGTCAGTTCCTCGATTCATCAGAACAGGATTTATTAAACGATGGCTGGATTAAGGTTTTTGCAGAGGGTCAAAACAGAAACTGGCAATGCCAGCAAGACCTCAATGAAGAAATGGGAAAAAGTTTAAAACAAATTGGACTCTGAAAGCTATATTACAAAAATAGCATAATCAAATCAACTTAAACGAGCACAATAACAATGAGATTTTTCACTTTACTCAGCCTACTTACTTTCAGTTTAATTTCACAAGAAATTAACATCGAGAAAATGGACAAAAAGATGGCCATTGCTCAAGCCGACGAAAATGGTATTATTTGGTACGATGTGAAATCCCCGCCATTTAAACTCGAAGGTTTTGCATGGTTTAAAGATGAGCAAATATTTAAGCGTCTAGCAAAGTTCCCTTCCCAACCCATTCGCATACATGTGGAAAACTTAGCTTATCATACAGCGGGAGGACAGGCTCACTTTCAAACGGATAGTTCCAAAATCCTTATCCGTGCCAAACTAAGCAATAAATCAAATATGTATCACATGCCTTCCACGGGTCAGAGTGGTTTTGATATTTACTCGGGTGCTCCAGGACATCAACTTTATTTAAAAACGAGTCGCTTTAAACTCAATCAAACACAAGTGACCAGTGAACTTTTTAAGGGCAACCCAAAACTTCGTAATTTTGTCATTAATTTCCCTTTATATAATGGGGTGAAATCTCTCGAAGTCGGCATCAAAGCCGGCAGTCAAATCACAGCTCCCCTCCCCCGAAAAAACAAAGGCAAAATACTTGTCTACGGAACTTCCATCACTCAAGGTGGCTGTGCCGCTCGACCAGGGCTTGCCTATACAAATATACTTAGCCGTCGACTCGATTATGAGTTCATTAACTTAGGCTTTTCTGGGAATGGTCGTGGCGAACCCGAACTCGCCAAATTGATTCAAGAAGTCGAAGATAAAACCATGATTATCCTCGATTACGAAGCCAATGCTAATGAAGGCATAAAAAATACGCTTGAAAATTTCATTGATATTATCCGTGAAAAACATCCCACAATCCCCCTGCTTATTATTTCAAGAATTTTACCTGCAGACGCTATTCACAATAAAGTAAAATATGAAAAGCTCCAATCTCTCAGTGACTTTCAAAAATCTTTAGTTACCCAAAAGAAAAAGTTCGGCGATAAAAATATTTATTTCTTAGATGGTAAATCACTCCTCGGAGAACATGCCCACGAGGCCACCGTAGATGGCACTCACCCCAACTCCTACGGCTTCATGATCATGGCTGAAAACATCCAGCCTACCATCGAAAAAATACTTAATAAATAAAATCCTGTTTTGACACGGATTATTAGTCTCTAAATAAGATCTGCTGAAGAAGTATTCTGCCATCTGAATTTATTAAATTAATAAAAAATAGTAAACTTGTGTATAGACTTTCTTTCGCCCCCCGTTTCATATATCATAATTGAATCTAATGGGAAAAATCATGAAGCGTTTTACACTCATAGAATTACTTGTTGTCATTGCCATTATTGGCATCTTAGCCTCTTTACTTCTACCCTCTCTTGGTAAAGCTCGCGGAAAATCGAAAGCAGTTGTTTGCCTCAATAATTTAAAATCATTAAACTACGCTATCTTCCTCTACGCAGATGATAACGAAGGGCATGTACCTGCTGCACCAAATGTAAACACACCCTGGGATGACCTGCTCATTGGCTACGATGGACAAGAACGAACTTTAGATGGCGGTGGGGGCTATAAATATGAAGATTACGGAAATTCAATAAAACGTTATCATTGCCCCGAAAATGACTATAAAAACAGCAATGACAAAATTAACCGTTCCTACTCAATTAACGGTGGAGCAGATCAATCAGTTCTTTGGTGGGGTCAGCCTGGTATAAGTATGAGTGGTTGGTGGACTGAAAATGCACTTGGTCCGAGTGTGTTAGCCCAGTGGTCCATGAAATTATCCGCTATAAACGATTCGGCTACTGCCATCATGATGACTGAACTCGATTCAAATTTAGGTGACATTGTATTAGGCTACAACGGTAAAGCTGCAGCAACCGGCAGTGATATTTCGACCCATGTACAATATAATCCCACGAAACATATCAAAGCCTATTCACAAAACTATCTCTTCGCCGATGGCCATGTCTCTTTAATGTACCTTCAAAGTCTCGCAGGTGACAGTGGAGTCGATATGTTCTCAGCTACTGATGTCGATGGCACATATTTCGATTGTCAAAATTAAGACAAAACAATGTCATTTTCTTTTATAGATTTGCTTTTGAGATGCGTTTCATTTATCATAAGTTTATGCATAGGAAAATGATTATGAAAAAATTCACTCTCATAGAACTACTCGTCGTTATCGCCATTATTGGCATTTTATCATCTCTTTTACTTCCCTCTTTAGGCAAAGCTAGATCTAAATCAAAAGCAGCGGTTTGTCTCAATAATCTAAAATCAATTAATTTTGCATTGTTAATGTATTCAGATGACAACTCAGACTATTTCGTCGCAGCCCCCAGTGTACAGGATTCATGGGATGACTTGCTCATTGGCTATGATGGTCAAAACAGGACATTAGATAATGGTGGGGGATATAAAACCGAAGATTATGGAGAATCCATAAAACTCTATCACTGCCCTGAAAATGGCTATGCAAATGACAACGGTAAAATCAATCGCTCCTATGCTATAAATGCAGGCATGGATTTAAATGTAGCTGGCTGGAAGGGTGTGCGTGGAGTCAGTATGTTAGGTTGGTGGACAGAGAATGGAATTACAACTGGTCCATGGTCTATGAGACTTTCAGAAGTTAACGATCCATCCACAGCTATAATCATGTCAGAACTTAATGATGATTATGAAACTATTGTTCTTGGTTACAATGGTCAAGCAGCTCTTGGGATACAGGGTTATATGAACCATTTAAAAGCTAATCCCACTAAACATGTAAAAGCTTACGCACAAAACTACCTCTTCGCCGATGGGCATATCGGCTTTCATTACGCACAAAGCCTCGCTGCTGACAGTGGAGTAGATGTACTAACGACAGACGATGCTAGAGGAACATTTTTCGACTGCCAGGATTAAATTCAACAACATTATCAATTATACAACTAAGGATACCTATGTCTTTTTTTAAAAGATTTCTTGTAGGCATATGTCTTGTTATTACAACTGGACTTAGTGCAAAAGAAAATATGAACGTGCTATTTATTGCTGTCGACGATCTCAATGACTGGATTGGCCCCATGGGCGGAAACCCACAAGTAAAAACTCCTCATTTGGATAATTTTGCAGGTAAATCAATTATTATGAGTAAAGCCTACTGTTCAGCAACAGTTTGCGGCCCCTCCAGATCGTCTTTGTTAACTGGCCGCCATTGCCATAACACGGGGGTCTACGGCAATAGCAATAACCTCAAGAAAGCAGCAAAGGCAAAAGACCTTGAAACTCTACCTGAATACTTCGGCAATCGCGGATATCACACCCTTACAACTGGTAAGATTTTTCATAAGCATATGACTTCTGAGGGTCTTGATGAAGGTCACTGGGCATTTCATGAAGTAGGTAAAACTAAAGGTGGTGCAGGTGGAATGCTATGGAAAAAAGCAGCCACTCACCCCGATCATAAATATGGTGGAAGTGCTATGCAATGGGGAGCAACTAAAGCCCCTTTGGAAGAAACGAAAGATTATATGAATGCAAAATGGGCTGCTGAGCAACTTGAACGCGACTTTGACGGTAAACCTTTCTTCATGGCTTTAGGGATCTCTCGCCCTCACCTGCCCTTTTTTGTTCCTCAAAAATACTTTGACATGTACCCACTCGATAAGGTAAAGCCCGCTCCGGTAAAGCTAGATGATTACGACGATATTGTTGATGCCAACGGCAATGCCCTTTTCAAAGGCCCGGACGCGACATGGTTAGCCGTGGACAAAAGCAATGCCCACACTGAGCTCAATCGTGCTTACATGGCTTCAGTAACTTATGCTGATGATTGCCTAGGTGTCGTATTTGATGCACTGGAAAAGAGTAAATACGCTGACAATACCATTGTTATACTTTGGGGTGATCACGGCTGGTATTTGGGCGAAAAACTTAAATATAGAAAAACAGGTCTTTGGGAAGAATCTGCACGAGTTCCCTTTATGGTGCGAGTCCCTGGAATTAATGAAGGTGTTAAAAGTGATGGTGTCATTAACTTAGTAGATATGTACCCGACTTTGATTGAGTTATGCGGCCTACCATCCAACCCTAATAATGATGGACGAAGTTTTGCTAAACTCATTGCTAATCCTGAAATGACATGGAACGAACCAACTCTAAGTACCATGGGCTACATGAACCATGCTTTAACAGATGGTCGCTACCGTTACATTTCTTATAAAAAGGGCGTTGAAGAACTCTATGATCACAATTCGGACCCACTTGAGCACAATAATCTGGCAAACAACCCTGAGTATGCTCAAATTATTGCTAAATTCAAAAAGTATTTACCCACTCACAACGAGCCTGAAAGCCCGAGAAATACCTTAGAGAAAAAGAAGTCTAAGACTTCAAAGAAAATCTAAACTTCAAATTCACTTTTCACTCTACACCGAAGCTAAACTTCGGCGTTTTTATTGCCTTCATAGAACTAACTCCTTACTTATAGAAAACCGTGAAATTATTTTCCAACTATGTATAGATCATTTTGTTCAATCCGTTTCATATACAAATACACACGAATTTAAGTAAATGACTACAAGTAAATAAATAGGAAAAAATATGTCTTTCATAAAAACTTTAATTTTAAGTTTCTGTCTCATGGGTAGCTTTGGAATAAGCGCTAAAGAAAACATGAATGTCTTATTCATTGCCATAGATGACCTTAATGACTGGATTGGTCCCATGGGTGGTAATCCCGCGGTCAAAACACCTAATTTTGACAAATTTTTCGCAAATGGTGGTATGTCCATGTACAAGGCACATTCCCCCTCTACGGTCTGTGGCCCTGCTCGCTCTGCTATCATGACGGGAAAACACTGCTTTAATACTGGTGTTTATGGCAATGAGACAAATCTTAAAAATGCTCCAAAAGCTAAAGATCTTTTAACGATTCCAGAATGGTTTAGCAAACATGGTTACCACAGCCTTAGCGCGGGAAAAATCTTTCATAAACACCCGACTGAAACTCAAATTGATCATGGCCAATGGGCCTTCGATGAACACCATGTCATTAAAGGTGGTTTAGGTTCCCTAAGTAAAGAAAAACCAGCTAATGGCCTACTTGATTTAGTCGGCAAAAAAATGCAAGGTAAAGGACTGGAGTTTGATTGGGGAGCAACGGTCAAAAATGACACCACAATGATGAAAGATTATAAGACGGCTGATTGGGCCGTCGACCAATTCCAAAATCGCTCTTTTGACAAGCCTTTCTTTATGGCTGTGGGTTTTTCCAAGCCACACCTACCCTGGTTTGTCCCACAAAAATATTTTGACATGTACCCTCTAGATAAAATCGAAATTCCCGAGATTAAAGATAATCCCCACGAAGAAATCATCACTTCAGAAGGGAAATTCATCTATGGCCAGAGCTTTAGAGAAGATGCTAAACGCTGGAGTCGTGCAGAAAAGTATGGTGTCACAAAAAATGCTATCCAAGCCTACATGGCTAACGTCACTTTTGTGGATGACTGCTTAGGACACCTGCTCGATGGCCTCAATAATAGCTCTTACGCAGAAAATACTATTGTAGTTCTTTGGGGAGATCACGGCTGGCATTTAGGAGAAAAGAAACGCTTTGGAAAATGTCTACTTTGGCAGGAATCCACTCGCGTCCCATTGATGATTAAAGTTCCCGGTGTAACACCCAATAAAAAACAGTGCGATGGAGTTGTGAACCTCATTGATCTCTACCCAACTTTATCGGAACTCTGCAATATCCCCGTCAATCCAACAAATGATGGCCGTAGCTTTGCGAAGCTCGTCAACAAACCCGATATGAAATGGAACCAACCCACGCTCACGACTTGGCTGGAAGGCAATCACCGTATATACGATGGTCGCTATAGCTACATTAACTGGAGAGGTGGCGATGAACTCTACGATCACAAAAATGATCCCATGGAACACAACAATCTAGCAAACAACCCCGAATATGCTAAAATCATGGCAAAACTAAAAGCCCATATTCCGACTCATAATGAGCCAGAAAGCCCCAAAAATAACTTTGATAAAAAGAAAATGAAAGAGCTCTATAAAAAACAAGCAGCTAAATAATACAATTGGGTTCAGAGTCGAAATTAAATAAAATTTCGACTCTTTTTTGTTTAAAGTCTAGTATATCACCTACTTATTTCATATACTATAATTTTATAGGAGAAGCTTATGAATCAAACTAGATTGACTTTAATACAAAGAGCTCAAAACCCCGATGATGAAACGGCTTGGAACGAATTCGTCGAGGTCTACAAAAATTATATATATGTCGTTATTCGCCAAATGGGCATTAATGACAAAGACTGCGAAGACATACTCCAACAAGTCCTTATAAAACTTTGGAAAAAATTACCCGACTTTGAATATGGCAAAAACAAATCAAAGTTTCGTACTTGGTTAGGTGTCATCACTCATTCGACAACAGTAGATTTTTTTCGTAAACAAAGCAGTCAAAATCGTCGTTTAGAAGATGCGACTCGCGAACAAGTTGCCCACCTCAACACCATTGATAAACCAGAAATCGAAGAGATGGCCGAGCGCGAATGGCGCCTATACATCACCAACCTTGCCATGGCAAACATCGAACAATTTTTCAGCGGTAAAGCCATTGACGTTTTTAAAATGAGTATGAAAGGCCAAAGCAACGAAAAAATCAGTTCTGAGTTAGAAATTAAAATCGACACCGTCTACATCCTCAAAAATCGCGTTAAAAAGCGTCTCACCGATGAAATTAAACGACTAAAAAATCAATTTGAGTGATTTTTATCAAAAACTGATAAGAAAATATTTTTGTTTTCGATTATTTATAAAAAATAAGGTCTACCTGAATCCGTGATCAGGTTTTGAGATTCATGAGATAATGGTTTGGTCGAGTAATTCTTAGATCGTTTTTATCCCAGATTGTGAGATGTCCTTATTTCTTAAGCCTATCGCTCGTGATCAGGTGTCTAAGGATAGTAAATATAGCAATTTCTAAGGCAATTCACCCAACTTGGACAGAGTAAAGCACAAAACTCAATAAAAGAGCTTTGCAATAAACTTCTTATTAGTGGATTAAAGGCTAAATGATATTTTTTGATACAGCTTAAACCAAGGGCTATGTCGACCAAACTTGAGAGTTTCATCTCCTGCGTGCTTTACGTGTTTACAAGCGGTTAAAATCAAGTCACGTATCACGCACCGTAGGCGGCGTCGTTGGGCTTTGATTTTAATTGGAGCCAAAGATTTATTATGGATAAGGTGATTACCAATGACTCTGAGCACATTAAAAGCGAGCATAGCGCAGTGCAAAAAGAATTGATTCGCTTTAAATTTCCCTGAGGGTAAACGCTCTACATTCATATCGCTCTTCAATTCGCTATGGAACTGCTCACTGGTTCCATGATCGTGATAAAGTTCGATCACATCCTCGGCTTCTAAAGGTAAATTCGTCCAATAGGTCTCCACTTCGATTTCTGGCATCAAAAGTCGATTGCCATCTTGATCTTCGAGTCGTTCCGTAACTTTAAAAATAACAGGAACCACTTTATGTTCTTCATTGTTTCCAGGATGTTTGTGATGGAGTTCACCGACAAAGACACTCTTACCATCTCGAGATTTAAGCTGTCGCCCTAAACGCCGTGCGTTGGATAGCCACTGTTCTTTAGATTCCTTTCTAAGGTTCCGTTTAATCAGAAAATATTGATCATCAGGAAGGTGTCCGAAATTAACCTCAGCATCGTGAGCGGAATCTAAACGAAGTAGTACGGGGTGCTTAAGCTTTAATTTTTTGATCATAGTAAAGCTGTCATCTAAGAACTCTGGCATCCCTTTTTGTGCATGCTGTGAACCTGGACGCAGCTCATTATTTAGCATAAAGCCCTCAGTTCCAAGGTAGGCAAACATGGGAGAAAATCCGTCATGATTTTTATATGTCCAACTCACATTTTCTTTATGGCTACCGGAGTTATCCATGGGTGATACATCCATATCGAGTGGAATAAAATTCATCCCCCCTTTTGATATATTACCTATACACTGTTTTTTGAGCAGGTTTGTATTCGCTGATTTTAAATGCACTTCATGCTCAGAAGACATGATTTCTAGTCGTTGACGCAAACGTTCCTCGGATAGAACTTTGTTTAATCCAAGTGATTTCATAAAGACTTCGTTTTCACGAAACTGACTAATATCTGTGAAGCGTTCACGCCCCTGAATCAGTAACCCCACCTGTGATTTGAAAATATCTAGATCTTGAAAGATATGATTGGCCTTGTGATCTGTATTGAACTCATCGTCAATTTCACTTTGTTGAAGGACTTGGCCACCTAAAAATATTCCGCCAATACTGTGAAGGGAATCATTGCCTGTGTCGAGTTTAAATGCTTTATTCATGAGAAAACCTGTTGGGTGATTTTGGTGTCGTAACTTAAATTACTATAAACCAACAGGTTTTCTTGTTTTTAAGCTGTTTTTTAAGATCAGCTCACGGATTCAGGGTCTACTAATGAAAAAAATCTCACTGAAATTTACTCTCATCGAGCTTTTAGTCGTTATTGCTATAATCGGAATTCTCTCTTCACTTCTCCTTCCCGTTTTAAAAGGTGCTCGTGAGACTGCTAAACGAGCTGCTTGTACCAATAAGCTCAAGCAAATTGGTATTTCTCTTGTTTTATATAGCGATGACTATAACTCAAAACTACCCGTTGAATATGAGACTAAACGTCCTTGGGACGACAGACTTGGCGTAGCTGGTGTTGACGGAAGAAAAATTTCAGAAGATGATGAGAATAGCTTTGGTTATGACTATGAAGAATGGGGTGATGCTCACCAACTGTATCGCTGCCCAAGTGACCCAAAATCCTGGGCCTGGGCCGGAAGGTCAGTGCGCTCATACACGGCTAATCAAGGTCACTGGAATGACGGAGCAGCGAATTCTCACGGCTGGGTTTTCCCTGGATTCAGTGCTGAATCTGATGGTGCATGATCATTAAAATTCACCGACATTAATGACCCTGCTACGGGTATTAGCCTTTTTGAAACAGATGATATTGGTGCTGACAATGACCCCGCAGTTAAACCCTGGAAATGGGTCGGAGCCCAGGGAGCTGTCACTAAGCCTAAAGATATTTATGCTAACATGATGGATGACATCAATGACTACTCCAATAAGCACGGCAAATTTCTCAAAATGAATTACCTCTTTATTGATGGTCATGTGGAGTTCCTTTACCTAGACGCCACCGTAACTGACGGCACCACTCCATGGTCAGCAGGTCGCACTGCACCTGATGGAACAATGTTTGACCTCCTTGATTAAGCAAAAATCACATTTACCCAATTAGCAAGTCCTAAAGTAGCCTGATCTTTTGTGTGTACCTTTATAAACTTTATAAACAAAGGACACCAATGAAAGTTTTCTTACATTTCTTTTTCATAGTATTGAGTTCAAACTTAATCGCTGACAATCGCCCTAACATCGTCTTTGTTCTCATCGATGACCTCGGCTGGAATGGCCTCAGTTCTTATGGCAATAAATATGTCGACACTCCACACCTAGATAAATTAGCTAAAGAAGGTGCCCGTTTTACCGATGCCTATGGAATGTCCCAATGCTCCCCTGCCCGTTTTGCCTTTTTAACTGGTCAATCAGCAGCAAGAACAAATCACACAGCTGTCTGCTTGGAGAAACACGTACTTCCCCATGCTCGTATGATTCAGCCGGAATCCAATCGTATGCTGGCTCATGACGCAGTGAATATCGGCCGCGAATTAAAAAAAACGGGTTATCGCGTTGGTGTTATTGGCAAATGGCATGTGGACGTCAATGAAAAGCGTCTGCGTCCTGAAATGAAGGATGATTATTTAGCACAATGGGATTTTGATTCCATCAAGCCGGAAAGAGCTGAGGATGATAAAAAGCTGGTCATGGGCTCAACTCTCGGCGTACTCAACTACCTCAAAGAAGATCAATCCAAACCAGTTTTTGCGTACCTCGCACATAGAACGGTTCACACGGGACTTGAAGCACCTAAGGCAATCATTCAGAAATATGTTGATATGGGCTACAATAAGAGTGCCTCTAAGGGTGGAAAAGAAAAAGAAAAGCCTATCGCAGACTACTTTGCCATGATTGATTACCTAGATCAAAGCATTGGAACTTTGATGCAAGGTATTGAGGACATGAAGAGTGAGCGCGAAACTGTAGTCATTTTCATGTCAGATAATGGCGGACTCTCCCGCGTATGGGACAACGCTCCACTTCGTCGAGGTAAGGGCTCTGAATACGAAGCTGGCATTCGTGTTCCCTTTATCATGCACTGGCCTGGCAAAATCAAAGCTGGCCAGACCATCACTGAACCAATTCACATCACCGACCTCTTCCCCACTTTTTTAAGCATAGCCAAAACTGAAGCACCAAATAATTACCCGCTTGATGGCGTAGACATTCTACCGCTCACCATGGGTGGCGAATTTAAGCGTGACTTTTTCTGCATTCACATGCCGGTTTACATCCCACACTACGCTCATACTCCGAGCACTATAATCCGCATGGGTGATTACAAGCTCATCAAATTTTATGGTGATTATCAGGAAGACCCCAATGAAAAAGTGATAACGGCGGGAGCCAAAGTGGAACTCTATAATCTTCGTGATGACTTAAGCGAAACTCAAGACCTCAGCAAATCTATGCCTGAGAAAACTCTGGAAATGGAGCGCAAGTTAATGGATTGGTTGCTGACAAGAAATGCACATTTACCAAGAATCAATCCTAATTACGATCCGGAAAGAGCGACTGAGTCAATTGCCAGCAAAGTAGATACTTTTGGGGAAATTGCTTACAAAAACACAAAAAAATAAGCTCAAAACAAGCTATTTATCACAAAGCCAAGATCAGACATCCTTCACAAATAATTTAAATCATTGGGAATTCATATGTTAAAACGACTTCTTCTATTTTTCTTAGTAGCCACTGTAATACAGGCAGATGATCGCCCCAGCATCATTTTGATTATGACCGATGATCAAGGCTGGGGTCAGGTGGGGTACAACAATCACCCTGTATTAAAAACCCCAAACCTTGATGCCATGGCAAAAAATGGCCTGCGTTTTGATCGCTTCTATGCTGGAGCTCCGGTTTGCTCCCCTACCAGAGCCAGCGTTTTAACGGGTCGCACCAATATGCGCACGGGGGTTTCTACTCATGGTTATGCCCTGCGCTTACAGGAGAAGTCCATTGCTACGGCTTTAAAAAAGGCTGGCTATGCTACCGGTCACTTTGGCAAATGGCACCTCAACGCACTTCGAGGACCCGGTATTCCGATTTTGGGCGATGATCTCTGGAGTCCTGGTGCATTCGGTTTCGAAACTTGGCTCACAGTGACAAACTTCTTTGATATCGACCCCTACATGAGTCGCAATGGTAAATTCGAGGATTTCAAAGGTGATTCCTCAGAAGTCATCGTTCGCGAATCACTCAAGTTCATTGCGAAGGCCGCAAAAGACAAAAAGCCTTTTTTAGCTGTTATTTGGGATGGCTCCCCTCACTACCCTTTCATTGCTAAAAACGAAGATAAAAAAGCTTTTGCCCACCTCGATCCCATGTCCCAAAGTCTCCATGGTGAGCTAGTGGCTTTCGACCGTTCAGTTGGCGCACTCCGCAAAGGCTTAAGAGACTTAAACATTGCTGACAACACCATCATCTGGTTTTGCAGTGATAATGGCGGTCTTGAAGTTAAACCGGAAAGTGTCTGTGGGCTCAGAGGAAAAAAAGGCGACTTCTTTGAGGGCGGTATTCGCGTACCTGGCATTATCGAATGGCCGGCAAAAATCAAGCCACGCGTGACTCAGGTCCCTGCCGTTACAATGGATATCTTTCCAACTATTGCTGATCTCGTGGATCTGCCTAAAGATTCCATGTTAGATATAATCGATGGTATAAGCTTAAAAGACCTCATGTTCGGTTCTGATGCCAAAAGAACAAAAGCCATCCCTTTCGCCATGGGTAAAAAAGGTGCCTTGATCGACAATGACTACAAATTATTAAGCGTTAAAAAGGGTAAGTTCGAGCTCTATAACTTGGCTGATGACCATTCTGAAGCCAATGACCTCTCCAATTCGAAGCCGGAAGTTTTCACTAAAATGAAAAAAGAGTTTTTAACACTTCAGGCCTCCATCGAACAAAGTCAAAATGGCAAAGACTATCCTGAAGGAAAAGTTAATCCTCAACCCAAGAGAGGTTTTTGGAAAGATGACGCCCGCTACAAAGACTACATAGAAGACTTTAATTCCCGCCTAAAAAGGTAGTGTCCCAAATTTTCTGTAAATTCTGCTATAGCTCTACTTTAAGAGTTATGAATAGCTTCCGAGACTTCGCGAGAATGGGAACTTTCTCGTCGGAGCGAAATTGAGGAAGTTGTTTGTAACTCGGGGTAAAGAAGATGCAGAGTGGTGTTGCACCAAAACAACCCACAAGGAATTATTATGCACCACTCTACACACGAGAACAGTAGTGTCTTATTAGAAATGATCCACCAAGTCACAGAAAACGGCGAAAGCGGAATGCTTGAAGCTATGAGAGTATTACTAAATGAAGCGATGAAAGTAGAGAGAAGTAATTCTCTTGATGCTGCTCCATATGAACGCAATGAAAATCGCTTAGGTTATGCTAATGGCTATAAAAACAAAACCGTAAACACTCGACTTGGAGCAATGAAGCTCAACATTCCTCAAGTCAGAGGTGAAATCGATTTTTATCCAAGTTCTTTAGAAAAAGGCTTACGAAGTGAGCGAGCTTTGATGACAGCTATGGCCGAGAGTTATATTCAGGGAACTTCGACAAGAAAAGTCACGAAACTTCTAGAGAAAATGTGTGGTCTTTCCGTGAGTAAATCACAGGTGTCACGAGTTGTATCTGAGCTAGATGAAAGCTTAGAAAAGTGGCGTAACCGTCCTTTAGGGAAATATCATTACCTTTTGGTGGATGCGAGATACGAAAAAGTTAGAGTAGATAAGACTGTTCGAGATTGTGCTTTGTTAATTGCTTATGGGATAGATGAATCAGGAAAACGCTCAGTTTTAGGTACAAGTGTCTCTTTAAGTGAAGCTGAGGTTCATTGGAGAAA
Organism: Lentisphaera marina; assembly: GCF_028745505.1. Classification (GTDB taxonomy): domain Bacteria; phylum Verrucomicrobiota; class Lentisphaeria; order Lentisphaerales; family Lentisphaeraceae; genus Lentisphaera; species Lentisphaera marina. Next base: position 1,460,570 of record NZ_JAQZZL010000002.1, read on the forward strand.
CTTTTTCCTATCATTGAATGCTCGAGGACTTCATGGTCTTAAGATGATCACGAGCGACAGTCATTCGGGACTGAAAGCCGCTTTAACAACTGTCTTTGGGTCAATCCCATGGCAGAGGTGTCAATTTCATTTACAGCAGAATGCGGGGGCTTATGTGCCTAAGAAAGCGATGCGTTCAGAAGTTGCACAAGACATTCGAGATATCTTTAATACCCCTTCAAAACAGGACGCCGAAAGACTTTTAAAGCTTACTTGCTTAAAGTATGAAAACAGTGCTTCTCAATTATCTGAATGGATGGAATCCGCACTTCCTGAAGGCTTTTCTGTATTTGATTTAGATCGTTCTTGTTGGACAAAACTGAGAACCACCAATATGATTGAAAGACAGAATCGAGAAATTCTAAGGCGAACTAGAACCGTGTCTATTTTCCCAAATGAAGCTTCACTGCTTAGATTAGCGTCCGCTATTCTTATGGAATTAGATGAAACCTGGATAGCTACAAAAAGAGTTTATCTGTCTGTTTAACTAAAATTGGTCAACACCAATTTACAGAAACAACGGGACTCTATCCCTAAAAAAACAAAAAGACATAAAAGAAACTCCCTACGTAGCTGAATAGAGTAGAAATATTTGGAAAAGCGCAGTGCTTCTGAAGTGGAATCTTAAGAAATACTTGTTCCCTAATCCTAGATTGTGGTGACCCAATCTTTTTTCACGGGGCCGATTTCTGAGTCCCAGAGCTCCATGAAACGAAGACCTGTAAAGTTATTTTTTTTGTAGAGGTAGTAAAAGCTTTGATCAAAATCCTCGTCTTCTGGGTCATAAACTGACAAAGTCTGATTTCCACCAAAATGGTATTTAAATAGGAAATTATTGCCAATGCGCTCAGTATGAAAAGCAAAATCATATATTTGAGCAATATCTTTTGATCCAGGAAAGTAACGAACTCGTGAATTGTCATGATCTAAACAGTTGTACCTTAAGTTAGGAACTATAGCAAAATATGGATCGTCTACTGTTTCAATTTCTATTTCAAAAAGATCGGAACATTCTGATATGAGCTCACCCATATCAGATCCCAGTACTTTGGGGCTCATTGCAAAACCGCCACAATTAACGGAAATAAAATCCCCTAAAATGGTTTTCTCAGGATCTCTTATGTAGTGCTTCTGAATTTCATATGAACTTATATCAAAGCCGTCACGATTAAAGTTATTCTTTTTAAAACTTTCAAAACAGACATTATTGATAGAGTCCCGTTGTTTCTGTAAATTGGTGTTGACCAATTTTAGTTAAACAGACAGATAAACTCTTTTTGTAGCTATCCAGTTTTCATCTAATTCCATAAGAATAGCGGACGCTAATCTAAGCAGTGAAGCTTCATTTGGGAAAATAGACACGGTTCTAGTTCGCCTTAGAATTTCTCGATTCTGTCTTTCAATCATATTGGTGGTTCTCAGTTTTGTCCAACAAGAACGATCTAAATCAAATACAGAAAAGCCTTCAGGAAGTGCGGATTCCATCCATTCAGATAATTGAGAAGCACTGTTTTCATACTTTAAGCAAGTAAGCTTTAAAAGTCTTTCGGCGTCCTGTTTTGAAGGGGTATTAAAGATATCTCGAATGTCTTGTGCAACTTCTGAACGCATCGCTTTCTTAGGCACATAAGCCCCCGCATTCTGCTGTAAATGAAATTGACACCTCTGCCATGGGATTGACCCAAAGACAGTTGTTAAAGCGGCTTTCAGTCCCGAATGACTGTCGCTCGTGATCATCTTAAGACCATGAAGTCCTCGAGCATTCAATGATAGGAAAAAGTTTCTCCAATGAACCTCAGCTTCACTTAAAGAGACACTTGTACCTAAAACTGAGCGTTTTCCTGATTCATCTATCCCATAAGCAATTAACAAAGCACAATCTCGAACAGTCTTATCTACTCTAACTTTTTCGTATCTCGCATCCACCAAAAGGTAATGATATTTCCCTAAAGGACGGTTACGCCACTTTTCTAAGCTTTCATCTAGCTCAGATACAACTCGTGACACCTGTGATTTACTCACGGAAAGACCACACATTTTCTCTAGAAGTTTCGTGACTTTTCTTGTCGAAGTTCCCTGAATATAACTCTCGGCCATAGCTGTCATCAAAGCTCGCTCACTTCGTAAGCCTTTTTCTAAAGAACTTGGATAAAAATCGATTTCACCTCTGACTTGAGGAATGTTGAGCTTCATTGCTCCAAGTCGAGTGTTTACGGTTTTGTTTTTATAGCCATTAGCATAACCTAAGCGATTTTCATTGCGTTCATATGGAGCAGCATCAAGAGAATTACTTCTCTCTACTTTCATCGCTTCATTTAGTAATACTCTCATAGCTTCAAGCATTCCGCTTTCGCCGTTTTCTGTGACTTGGTGGATCATTTCTAATAAGACACTACTGTTCTCGTGTGTAGAGTGGTGCATAATAATTCCTTGTGGGTTGTTTTGGTGCAACACCACTCTGCATCTTCTTTACCCCGAGTTACAAACAACTTCCTCAATTTCGCTCCGACGAGAAAGTTCCCATTCTCGCGAAGTCTCGGAAGCTATTCATAACTCTTAAAGTAGAGCTATAGCAGAATTTACAGAAAATTTGGGACACTACCATTAGGATTACAGAAGTGTATTCTTTTTGAGGGAATTTTATATTTTACATTACCTCTTACGATCATAATGAATTTCATTATCAAAAGTAAACATTTACCAGATAGTGTCTTTGAGTTAATAATTATTGATCTATTAGCAATCTTCATAATTGGATCAGTATATGGATTATCTATTTGGTCTATAAATGAAAGAAAATATAAAGAAATTGAATCAAACAATAGTCTAACAAGAAGCCGGAAGGAAGATTTTCGCTAAGGCTCAATCTCCCTCAGCTTAAACGTTAGAGTATAAATAAAAAATGAATAAAATCCCCATACTTTATTTTATCCTTACCTCACTGTTAACATGCTTTTTCATGTATATGTCTTGCTCAATAATAATGGAATGGGAATTATACAAAACAGGTTATTTTGAATATGGGCGAAGAGTACGTTATTTTCATGAATCCGCATGGGTGCGATATTACACAGCATTAATTATTTTGTTGACATCAGTAATTTCTATTCATTTTATTAAAAACAAAAAAATCAAAATTATCTCAACCTATATATCATTTATGCCTCTTCGCAGATATCTGTAAAATTCACAGGGTCTTGCTAGTTTTGAGATTAGGCAAATCAAAGATTTTGAGTATGAGATATTCTTCATCTCGGTAACCATATGCCTGCCTTGTTAACCAGCCGATTTTATTATTAAACCCTTCCATAATGGCCGACGTTATTTTTGTTTTCCAAAAAGCTAAAATTCCCGCGGCATGCTTGCGGATTGTTTTTGCCATAGAAATTAGTTCAGGGACTCCACTACAGTCAGCTTTTTCACACCAATATTGCAATGCATTTTCAACGAAAACTAAATCTTTGATACGATAAATCCTTCTCAACGCTTCTTTTAAAGCGTATGTAATACCCAGCTCTGAAAACAAGCTGCAACATTGTTTTATTTCAGCTTGAGCGGTTTCTTCAAGGTCTTCATTATTTCTGTTAAACTTCCATCTCAGGCCTTTGATTTCACCCTTGTCTTCATCTTCCAGTTCTCTGGAAATTCTTCTTCGAACTTTATTCAGCCTGTCATTCATAAGTTTGATGACATGAAAGTGATCATAAACAATTATAGACTGAGGCAAATTAACCTTAATCCATGCTGTAAAAGATGGAGCTAGATCCACAGCGACAAACTCAATGTTCGCTTTACTGGATTTCAATTTTTTCATAAAACCATCTAGGCACTCTCCCTTTTTTCCTTTACCTACAAATAACGTAGCCCCGCTTTTTAGATCTCGGACAATTGTCAAATAGCCTTTGTCGCCAATTCGTTTTCCCATATGGATTTCATCGATACCAATAGAACTGATATGTTTCAACGGGACTTTACTGTATTTCTTACTTAAATATGTTTTTTCAACAGCTTTAACTGTATGCCAATTTAGCTTGAAATATTTAGCTAAACTTTGAATACACATGTGCGCTCGTAGCTCTATGATATGCCTTTCTAATACTTTTGTGATTCTACTTTTAGAACTTGAAATGAACGAAAGCTTCTCCATTAAATATGAATCACAATCATGACAACGGACTCTATGCATTTGTACACAAAACGAAGTCTTTTTTGTGCCCACGGGTAATGATTTTATAAAACGAATACCTGTGGCAGTTGCGGTTACATCGGCGCTTTTACATTTGGAGCAGTTAAAGGTCTTTTTTTTCGACATATATGAATAATCAGTTCATTGCCTTTGTATTCAAAGCGCTTGTGCTCGTATCCAATGATTCCGTGTGTATGTTGATGTAGACTGCTTGACATGTTTTCTCCTTTTTGTAGTGATTAAAGAGAGGTGTGCAAGCAGTTTTTTGTATTTGAAACCTTTGGTTTCTGCCCGCTGGCGAAGTATTACGCCAGTAAAGCAACTGAAGATCAAATCTTTATCCATATAAATAACGAGCTTGCGAGTGGCTTTATGCCGGAGCAAAGGTTTGAACGAAGGCGGTAGTTTTACAGATTTCTACGAAGAACCTCATTTATTCTATTAGTCATATGGATTCTAAATTTCATTATTATAAAACAAATACCAAATATATATTATGGGAAACTCTAACCAAAAAATGAACCTGAAATTCTCGTTCCTCGAATTCAGGTAATTTAGGTCGTTAGCCATTAAAGTTGACAAACTACATATCTTTGTGTAAATTAATGTGTAAAAACAAAAACAAGGATTATCATCATGGCCACAAATTTAGCAATCGATGATCGACTTCTTGAACAAGCACAAGAAATTGGTCATTTTAAAACAAAAAAAGAAACTGTAAATCTCGCATTGAAAGAATTTGTCAATAGACGAAAACAGTTAGAAATAATTGATCTATTTAATCAAATGGAACCAGACTCAGACTATGATTACAAGAAAGCACGAAAGAGATGAAAGTAATTGTAGATACTTCTATTTGGTCTTTAGCATTTAGAAGGAAACAACCAGACCAAAAAATAAACCAATCATTGAGTGAATTAATCCAAGATCAAAGGTTAATAATGATTGGTCCAATAAAACAAGAAGTTTTATCAGGATATTCAGATATAAAGAAATTTAATTTATTAAAGGAAAAATTATCATTTTTCCCCAATGAATTAATCATCGATGAAGATTACGAGAAAGCCGCAAACTTCCATAATTTATGTAGAGCGAAAGGTATTCAGGGCTCACATATAGATTATTTAATTTGTTCTGTATCATATAGATTAAACGCAATGATTTACACAACTGATAAAGATTTTATTCATTATCAAAAAGTCTTACCTATTCAATTATTTGAAGAATAGAAAAAGGCTAACAAAGAGTCGCACCTGATATTCTCGCCTAGGCTCGAAAACAGGTAAACTCAGACGTTAGAATGGAAATTGGAATAATAAATCTAGAACAAATTGTTACTGACAAAGCAAATCACTTTATTCTTGGAATCACAGAATTAAGCTGACTAAATGCAGAGTCAACAATTCACCAAACTTAAACGCAAATCATCACTCAAAACACAATAAGTAAATGCGGAATCAGCAATTGATCGAATCATCTGTTTTATCCCTGATTTGGCTACTTATCAACAATCAAAATGGACAAATTCTAACCAAAAAATCGAACTGATATTTTCGTTTTGAATCAAATTTTAAATAGAAAATACAGCTCATTTAGATCGTTAGCTAACAAAAATATAGGAAATTATAATGAAAAAATTAATCATATTTTTAATGATACTTATTTTCACAGGATGTGATTTTGAAGTTAAAGGAGAAACTAGAGTTACAATAGGAGGTCATGAAGTAGTTATAAAAACTGAAGGATCAACGACAAGTAACACCAACATAAATTTAGGAAACAACTCCTCTTCTAGTGTTAAAGTTGGAAACATAGAAGTAAAAATTAAAAATAAAAAGTTATCAGTAAATGGTAAAAATTATGGTGAGCTTAAACAAAATGATTCAATTTTAATAGAAGGTCAGACTGTAAAAATAAACAATAAAGTAGTTAGTCCAACAATTGAATAGCTAACCAAAAAATCGAACTGATATTTTCGTTTTGAATCAAATTTTAAATAGAAAATACAGCTCATTTAAGTCGTTAGTCGGTAATAAATGAAACATATACTCACCATAACAATAATATTAACTACAATTGTAATCTTCTTGCTAACTCCGAAAATAAACATTGAAGAGGAGAAACAAAAGTTAAAAGAAGAACAACAAAATATTGACAAGAAGCTAGAAGATTTAAAACATCAAAAAGCAGTTGTAGATTCAAGAAAAACGATAGAGTCCCGTTGTTTCTGTAAATTGGTGTTGACCAATTTTAGTTAAACAGACAGATAAACTCTTTTTGTAGCTATCCAGGTTTCATCTAATTCCATAAGAATAGCGGACGCTAATCTAAGCAGTGAAGCTTCATTTGGGAAAATAGACACGGTTATAGTTCGCCTTAGAATTTCTCGATTCTGTCTTTCAATCATATTGGTGGTTCTCAGTTTTGTCCAACAAGAACGATCTAAATCAAATACAGAAAAGCCTTCAGGAAGTGCGGATTCCATCCATTCAGATAATTGAGAAGCACTGTTTTCATACTTTAAGCAAGTAAGCTTTAAAAGTCTTTCGGCGTCCTGTTTTGAAGGGGTATTAAAGATATCTCGAATGTCTTGTGCAACTTCTGAACGCATCGCTTTCTTAGGCACATAAGCCCCCGCATTCTGCTGTAAATGAAATTGACACCTCTGCCATGGGATTGACCCAAAGACAGTTGTTAAAGCGGCTTTCAGTCCCGAATGACTGTCGCTCGTGATCATCTTAAGACCATGAAGTCCTCGAGCATTCAATGATAGGAAAAAGTTTCTCCAATGAACCTCAGCTTCACTTAAAGAGACACTTGTACCTAAAACTGAGCGTTTTCCTGATTCATCTATCCCATAAGCAATTAACAAAGCACAATCTCGAACAGTCTTATCTACTCTAACTTTTTCGTATCTCGCATCCACCAAAAGGTAATGATATTTCCCTAAAGGACGGTTACGCCACTTTTCTAAGCTTTCATCTAGCTCAGATACAACTCGTGACACCTGTGATTTACTCACGGAAAGACCACACATTTTCTCTAGAAGTTTCGTGACTTTTCTTGTCGAAGTTCCCTGAATATAACTCTCGGCCATAGCTGTCATCAAAGCTCGCTCACTTCGTAAGCCTTTTTCTAAAGAACTTGGATAAAAATCGATTTCACCTCTGACTTGAGGAATGTTGAGCTTCATTGCTCCAAGTCGAGTGTTTACGGTTTTGTTTTTATAGCCATTAGCATAACCTAAGCGATTTTCATTGCGTTCATATGGAGCAGCATCAAGAGAATTACTTCTCTCTACTTTCATCGCTTCATTTAGTAATACTCTCATAGCTTCAAGCATTCCGCTTTCGCCGTTTTCTGTGACTTGGTGGATCATTTCTAATAAGACACTACTGTTCTCGTGTGTAGAGTGGTGCATAATAATTCCTTGTGGGTTGTTTTGGTGCAACACCACTCTGCATCTTCTTTACCCCGAGTTACAAACAACTTCCTCAATTTCGCTCCGACGAGAAAGTTCCCATTCTCGCGAAGTCTCGGAAGCTATTCATAACTCTTAAAGTAGAGCTATAGCAGAATTTACAGAAAATTTGGGACACTACCCTGCACTCAGGTAGCGAAAGTTCATTGAAGCTGAGTCGTAATAAGCCGTGACTTTGTTTTTCCCCTGATTAAACTCGATGGCATGACCGCGTAAAATGACCGGGTCATCTTTATAGGAAACTACCTGTGAAACTACAGGTCCGAAATCGTAGGTATTGTACCATGGACTCGCCATCACTTGAAATAAGGAACAGCTAAGCAAAGCGAATAAAGTTTTCTTGAACATAAGGCCTCTATAAAATTGGAATTAAACTTTCTATTCCTAGAGGAACCAAACTCAAAAACGTAACACTAAATAATGTAAATATTTTTTAATTATTACTAAATAAGAAAATCATCATTATTTGAGATTGATAAAAACGATCAAAAAAGCTCCAAAATAGCGGATGCATCACTCCGATTTTCGGTTGCACTTAGTACATGGAATAGTGATTCAAAATCCCCCGCCTTCGGTCGTATGGGTTCAAGTCCCACCTTCGGTATTCAAGCACTTACAGAAATGTAAGTGCTTTTTTCTTGCCAAGATCTATACGAGCTCCAATATTATCTAATTCAATCATAGGCTTAGACTTACTTGTTAGAAAATAACAAGTTTATTAAAATGACTTAGCTTCATATTAAAAATACGAAAGAGTCTAAAATTTAAGTATTCATTTGAAATTATTATTTTTTCTACTCGAAAAACTAAAACCCCACCTTATTGTTAAAATATAGTTTATTCAGTGAATCAGGGAGAAGGTCACTATGAAGAAGAGTATTTTAGTAGTAGAAGATGAACTCGTAACACAAGAGCTCATAAAACATGCACTCATCAACGCAGGGTTTGATGTAAAAATAACTTCTAAGGGTAAAGAAGCTATACAAATAGCTGAAAATGAACATCCAAGCCTTATACTTCTTGATGGAATGTTAGATGATATTGATGGCACAGAAGTTTGCCAAGCTTTGAAAAAGCATATCTCTACTTCAAGTATACCTATTTTTATGTTATCTGTGCGTTCTGATGAAAACCATCAGCTAACAGGTTTAGAACTCGGTGCAGATGATTACATTACAAAACCATTTAATCCTAAGATCCTAGTTGCTAAAATTAATGCTGCTTTCAGACGTGCTCATTTGGACCATACTGATTTTAGTAGTGATGATGTGATAACTCACAAGGGTTTAGTGATGAACTTAGCTGACTTCTCGGTCAAGTTGGATGGTCAGTTACTCAACTTAACGCCTGTTGAATACAAACTTTTATTTTTCCTCTGTAAACATCCTGGTCGTGTCTATTCTCGTGAGGCAATCTTAGAAAAGATCCGTGGCGAAGATGTGATTATTACAGAGAGAACTGTAGATGTACACATCCTATCTATCAGAAGAAAGGTTGGTGATTTTGCATCCAACATTGTTACGGTTCGTGGTATTGGCTATAAAGTTGCCGAAGAATAAAGCTACATAGAATTTATAAAAAAAACACTTATGAAAAATCATAAGTGTTTTTTTGTGTCGTAATATATCGTTATCTAGCCAAAGGTGATTAAATAATCTTCATCAATAGGTTTTTCATTTATGATTTCTTCTAGTTCCTCTACGGAAAAATCATCTAGGCTATTGATAACTTTATCTGGCAAAAAGGAATAGTTTTTCATTTCTTCCGCAGTAGCTCGACCACTCATAACCATAATACTATAATAACCCAATTGAATCCCACCATAGATATCGTTTTCCATGTGGTCACCAATCATCACCGTGAAGGATGCCCGCATGCCCAAAAGCTTGCGAGCTGAACGGAGCATCAGTGGACTAGGTTTACCTAGGTTTAGGGCCTTTTTATTGGTTTCATCTTCCAGTAGCTTTACAATAGAACCGCAACCACTACGCAAGCCAAAGGCTGTCGAACGCTGATTATCCATATTAACGGTAACAAGCCTAGCGCCCTCTTTGAGGAATTTAATTGCCACATCCAGCATTTCTAAAGTGTAATCACGCCCCTCTCCCACAATGACGTAATCTGGACGAGAATCCACAGGAGTAATATTGTTTTTTTCCAAGGCTGTCGTCAGGCCCCCACTCCCCAAAACATAAACCCTGGGGTTTTTGGTTTGTTTAGCCAAAAAACGCGCTGTCGCCATTGCGCTTGTGTAGATCTGTTCAACGTCAACTGGTAGGCCTAAACTCCTAAGGTGCTCAGACATATCAGTTCGTTTTTTTAAGGAGTTATTACTAAGACACATAAAGGGGATGTTCTTTTTAACGAGTGCATTGACGAATTCTTTTGCTCCCGCCATCAATCCCAATTGATCACAGAGTACACCATCTATATCTAAAAGTACGCCAAATTTACTCATTTTTCTGTCCCTTATTTATCACTTGTGACTATGTTCATTTATGTGAATATAATCTGTCTTTAATAAGAATTTAGTCATAGCTGCTTATTATTTATAAATTATACTTTGTTTTCGACTAAAAAATCGAGCCTCTTTTTATATTCACATATGGCAGCTCAAAACTTTTGAGTTACAGTAGAAAAACTAAAAATAAATAATACGGAATAATATGAAACACTTTTCTAAAGATCACGAATGGGTAAGCCTTGATGGCGATGTTGCAACTGTTGGTATTTCTATTCACGCTGCGGCCGAATTAGGCGATGTGACTTTTGTTGAATTACCTGAAACTGATGAAAGCGTTGAAGCTGGTGCAGCAGTAAGTGTAGTTGAATCAGTAAAAGCTGCTTCAGATATTTATGCTCCCATTGCTGGAACAATTTCTGAAGTTAACGAAGTTTTAGAAGATGAACCAGAAATCATTAATGAAGATGCTGAAGAAAAAGGCTGGATCTTTAAATTAACTGGTGTGGATGCATCTGCCCTAGAAGGTTTAATGACTGCAGAACAATACGCTGAATTTATTAAGTAATGATTCCTAGCTCAGCTCATCTTCGAGCTAGCGCTCAAAATCGTAAAAAACTCCTGGAGCTCTACGAGGATGAAATCCTTGTGATTCCAGGAAATTTTTTGCGCCAAAAGAACTCAGATGTTCACTACGCCTTTCGTCAGGACTCTGATTTCTCTTATTTATGCCCCTACCCCGAACCTGACTCCATCATGGTTTTGGACGCAAGCGACCATAGTTTTCACCTTTTTGTCCTACCAAAAGATCCTTTAAAGGAACTATGGGATGGACCTCGCTTTGGCATCGAGGGTGCCATAGAAATTTTCCAAGCAAATGAGTCTTATTCCAACAAAGACTTAGCTAAATTTATCCCTAAGTTAACACGAGCACGAAAGGTTCTTTGCTTCTTCCCCAATTTTTTGAGTCCACTTCTAGAAGAATTAAAAATCCTTTTGGAAACCTATAGCGAATCACTCAGTGAACTTGGTTTAAAAAGTCAAATTCATGATCTGCGGATCATTAAAAATGAATTTGATTTAAGCTGTATGAGGCGTTCTGCTGAAGTCTCTTCAATGGCACACAAACATTTAATGCAGTGCGCTCCTAAATATTCTAATGAAAGTCAATTAGAGGCAGAATTTCGTTATTTTTGTGCCATGAAACAGCAAGCTGATATGGCTTATCCGCCGATTGTGGCTTCCGGTGCTAATGCGACTTGTCTCCACTATGTGATTAATAATCGCGAGTATCAAGACTCCGAGTGCGTTTTGGTCGATGCGGGAAGTTCTTACTTAAATTATGCAGCTGACATAACGCGAGTTTTTCCCACAAAGGGAAAATTCAGTCCCCAAGCTAAAGAACTATATGAAGCTACTCTACGTGTTCAGAAACAGGTTTTAGCTCATATAAACACGAATATTTCTCTATTTGATTTAAATATTCTTGCACAAGAACTCTGCTGTAAAGAACTCTGTGACTTGGGTATTATAAAAGAGAATTATGAAGAAGCTGTAGAAAAGAAGTTGTTCCGAGATTACGTACCCCATGGCGTTGGGCATCATCTAGGACTAGATGTACACGATGTGAGTGAATCAACTATGTCTTATCGCAACACAGGCAAAAAGTCTCACCTAAAAGATGGGATGGTTATCACTATAGAACCGGGAATTTATATTCCTAAAGATGATCAAAGTGTTGATTCTAAATGGCGCGGAATTGGCATCCGTATAGAAGACAATATTCATATTCAAGAAGACTCATATGAAAATCTAACTATTTCTTGCCCAAAAGAAGTCGATGAAATAGAAGGCTTACAGGGCTGATAATGAAGAGAGTAATACCATTAGTTCTCTATACTGTATTACTTTTACTTTGCTCCTGTACGCAAATCCATGAGATGCCCATCGAAGGTGAAAACTGGAAACAAAGTGGGGATTACCAAGAGCATTCTTGGAGTGTCGTTAAAGAAGGCGATACAATCACTATTCACCTTGATGACATGGCTTACCAAGTCGCACCCCAAATTAAAATCCAAGGTCTAAGCATTGAAAGGTGTGGCCTTGCTTCTAGTGGCCCCGCTAGTCAAGACCACGGCATTGAATTAGCACAATACGGCAAGCTATATCATTCAAAACCCTATGCCCATTCTTTTAAAATAGATAAAGAACTTCATATTTTTAGTCTTTCTAAAGAGCAGACTTCAGAAGGCATCTTGTACATACAAAGCATCTTCAGTATAGATTTAGAAACGAAAGAAATAAGTCTCCAGGAAATTATTAATAATCCCAATAAAGATATACGTGAAGCACAATTTTCTTATCTAATCAAATCTGAAGAAGATCTCAAGGTTTTCCCAAATTATAACTCTGTCAGCCCCTTGCACACAGATCAGGAACGTGATTTATCTAAATGGCAAAAAGACAAAAACCTTAGCGATATGAATGCCTTGAATTATGCGAATAAGTCCGACTTAATTCTTTCTCAGAAGGACACTATATTCAGTATATCTCGCAAGGATTTGAAGCATGTTTCTTTGTTAAATCCCACGACTCTCAGCTTGGGAACGAGCTTATACCAAAAACGCCAACACGAAAGAATTCTCGGAAGAGTAGTCCTCCTCAAACCCTATACTGATTTAAAGCTTTCAACATGTATTAAAATTTCAAGTGAACTTCCCACCGACTCTCGTCCTGTAACTTATGTTCCCAAACTCGATGGTTTGGAAAGTCTGGAGATTAAGTAAGAGTTTTTCCTTGTTGGACCAATTGATACATCAAAATTGCTGACGCAACCCCTACGTTAAAACTTTTGACCTTCTCAGTCATTTCAATTTTTACAACACAATCACAGGCATCTTGTACTTCTTGGCTTAAACCAAGTCCTTCATGCCCCATGAGTAAGACCCACTTCTTAGGTACATTCAAAGTCGATAGGTTAATTGCCTGTGGACTTGCTTCGGCCGCAATAACTTTGTAACCCTTCGATTGTAAATCTTCTATACATTTGAGTAAATCATCATATATAGCCAACTTGAGTTGGCTAATGTAGCCCATTGAGACTCGTAGAGCTCGACGACCATAAGGGTGTGGCCCTTGCGAAGGGACTAAAAATGACTTAACGCCTAAAGCTGCAGCACTGCGTGCAATCGTACCCACATTATCATTCTTTGATAACTCAGCGATCATGATGATCTGATCATCAAGTTCATCAATTGCATGTTCTTCAGGACGAGTAGCGTGCATCATCACACCATGATGAATATTATAACCAGTGATTTTTTTCATTGTCGCTTTAGTTGCCACATAAAAAGTGACCTCTTTAAGTTTACTTAAGCGCCCTTCCTCATTTAGATAAAATTCATTAGTCGCTAATATGCTCTTTACATGAGCTCCCGAATCAATCAAAAGATTCACAACCTTTGGACTATCGGCAATAAAACTGTTATCGGCAGTGACAACATTGTCTCTAAGGTGACGGTAAACCTGTAAACTTTCTAAGTCAAAATTATCTACTTCTATTAAATCCAAGGAGGGCTCGCTTTTACAAGGTATTAAACATTTTGAAAAGTTACCCCTTTTTAAAGAATTACAAAGAAATTACAATTGTTAATTTTTGATTAATTTTTATTTGAAATAAAGCTTAATCATGAATATATTAGACTTAGTAAAACTAATTCCATTGATAATCTGAGCTTAAAATGATTAATAGTACTCCACTCAATAAAAAATATAGATTTGTCTTTTTTATGTTTTGATAAAGGGGATGAAACCTCATTAACAAGAACAAATTCACCTATGACAATAGCTTTTATATTAATGGAGACAGGAAAATGGCAACAGTATTAAAGTCAAATTACATATTAGAAATCAAACAATCTCAAAGACGTAAAATTGATAAAGAAATCCTTAACCTAGAAAGTTTAACAATAGATGTGGAAAGTAAGTACGCCCAAATTCACAAATCTATGAAAGGAATCAGTTATGGTCTTAAAGGGAGCTTGGCGCGTTGGGTAAAGTCTGCACAAGATTACTCTACCCTTTTAATCCAAGCTCAATCTATTAAGTTATATGTTGATGAGATCAAAAATATGGGTACAGAGAAAATTAAATACCCACCTATTTACATGACCAAAAGAGAAAAAATCTATTATGAATTGATGATCAATTACCATAAGGCAATTGCTCATTCAATCGAGATCATTATTAGTAACCTACAGATTATGGTTTTTAAAAAACAAGGTTTAAATCACCAAAAAACCTCCAAAGTAAACTATAATTCTAACCTTAATTACTATTTAGCATCACGATTAAACTGCAAAAAAATCGCCGCTAAATTAGCGCACTATAAAAGTTCTGTGACTCTCTGATTAGTCTTCGGCGATAGCTTTCCTTTCTATATTGACCGTAACACGATTATACAGTTGAGCGTGAAAGCTCATTTAATAAGGGTAGGGAAGACTCCTTGCGGAGTCTCCCCTCCTTCCGAACCGTACGTGCGGTTCTCCCGCATACGGCTCTCCAGTCAGTGCTTACTCCGAAGAGACTGAAATTCCAGTTTCCAGGCTTCTTCCAGTGAAAAGAAGCCTAGATCTGTAAAGTAGGCTTTATTGTATTTACGAGTATCAATCATGCGATGAGAACCTCTCTTGCGATTATATTTGGCTATAATGCTGCGCAGTCTTCTGCGTGTAAATTCATCTATCCCTCGCATTGCATACACAGTGGAGTGCTTGAAGTATTGATACCATCCGACAAGATTTGGCCGAAGGTAAGCAATTATGTCCTCTATTGAGTCCTTATTGCTTCTCCTCGTTTTCTTGCGTATGGCATCTTTGCATTTCTTCAGACTCTGCTTCCTTGGCCAACGTTTAATGCGATGTGTATTTCGCGTTCTCTCGAAATGGTATCCGAGAAACTCGAAGTACTCGCACTTCTCTGTCATGTCGGCAATTCGCGTTTTTTCTGGATGAAGTTTCAGCCCATTGGCTTTCATCCACCTTCGCGTTTTGCGCAATGCCCTTTTGGCTGATTCTTTACTTTTACACATGATCAGGAAATCGTCTGCATAGCGCACTATCTCGAATCCAGCCTCGGTCATCTTGTGATCAAAGGGATCAAGATAGATATTTGCTAACAGAGGACTGATAATTCCTCCCTGCGGTGTACCTTCTTCAGGTTCCCAATGTTTGAGACCATCAAAGATATTGGCTTTGAGGAATTGTTCGATCAGATCAAGAATTTTACCATCAATGATCTTTTCCTTGACTCGACTCATGAGTTTCTCATGTGGTATAGTATCGAAGTAGCTTTGGATGTCGGCATCCATAACATAGAGATAGCCCTGCTTTAACAATTCATTCACTCGTCTAAGTGCATCCTTGCAACCCAGCTTTGGACGAAATCCAAAACTGTAGGGCGAGAAGTCGATATCGAATATCGGCTCTATCACATGTTTCAGAGCTGTTTGAACTACTCGATCACGCACTGTGGGTATTCCCAGAGGTCTGGTCTTTCGACCATCACCTTTTGGGATTTCCACTCGGCGCACTGCACGGGGATCATACCTTCCATCTTGCAGTTCTTCGAGAAGCTTAGCATTATTATGCTCCAGCTCTGATTCGTAGCGCTCGATTGATACCATGTCCACTCCATGTTTGCCCTTATTTGAACACACTTTCTCCCAAGCCTCCATAATATTATTCTTACGCATCAGCTTATCTGATAAGCTGTACCACTTGCCTTTTTCAACTCCTCTATGAAGAGTTTTCAGCATCTGATCCGTCCAGACAGAAGGTGACGCCCACGCTTGTATTTCAACAAAGCGTTCATCTCGTCCTAATATTTGTTTAGCCATTTCTGACATTCTTACATTCCTTCTACTCTTTTCTTCTCAGTTTCACCTTCCTGCCCCCCTTTGCTCCAGTGGCTTTCACCACCTTCATCGCTACTATGGGGGCTCTGACTCCTGCGTGGCGGATTCATCCGTACTGCCCACACAGGTCTCCCTACTTGATCCACAACACCTTCACACCATTCCATCACCAATCACCTGTCAGCGTCTATACATCGCTTTTCTTTCCGCCTTTCTTCAGCGTGTACAGCTTGAGCAGTTGGCTTACTTCGCCCTCAGGCTACGCAGCTCTTCCACCCACTCTCTGGTCTTCGCCATGACATAGCGGGCTCGACACCCTAACCGGCCGAATCGTGTTCGTCATCCTACGGACTGGTATTTCATCTCGGCCCTACTACCCACCCCGTCTCACAACGACGCAGTTGGCTTCGACTACAGGGCTAACGGCCAACCCTGACGAGGTCTTTCACCTCGCTGATGTTGTGTACGCATAGGCGTACTACGCCGTTCCTTCAGAACGGTTGAACTTCTTTAATATAATTTCTATGGTTAAAGAGACTGTGTGAAAAACATTATCCACATACACTTACTTTAATAAGCTTATATATTATAGCATATAGAATTTTCAGTAACTGCTGTGAGGAATTTATGAGCTTTATAAAAAGAGTGTCACGCGATCAGGTTTTATTATTGCCGGACTGTCTTGATGATTATGTAGACGAAAACAATAAAGTTCGCTTTATAGATGAGTTTGTTAATGGTTTAGACTTGAGAGAATGTGGTTTTATTTATCCCAAAGAAAGAATCGATGGACGAGGTCGACCTGCTTATGATCCAGCCGATTTATTGAAACTGTTTATCTATGGCTATTCTTATGGAATTCGCAGTGGACGTAAACTCGAAAGGTCTTGTAAAGTGAACCTTGAGGTGATTTGGCTCATGGGTAAACTGAAGCCTGATTTTAAAACTATATGTGATTTTAGACTGAGTAATCGTAAGGCCTTTAAAAAGGTCAGTGCCCAATTCACTCTTTTGTGTAGTAAACTTAAGTTGATTTCTGGTGATTTTATAGCCGTTGATGGCACGAGTATCAAAGCCGTAAATAATATAAGTAAAAGCTGGACAAAAAATAAACTGAACTCGGCTCTTAATAAGTACGAACAAGAGGCAGAAAAATATCTAAAGGATTTAGAGGAACTGGATAAGTATCCATCTCCAAAAAAGGAAGATAAACAACAAAAACTAAAAAATTCACTGGTAATAAATCAGAAACTATCTCAAGAATTAACAAAAATCAAAAACCAACTAGAAGCGACGGGCAAAGAGAGCATTAGTTTTAATGACCCTGAAAGTCGCCCGATTAAAAAAGGACGAAAAAGTACAGTCGGTTATAATGTTCAACACGCTGTGGATGATAAAAACTACTTGATTGTCGCAGCTGAAGTAACATCGCAGGTTAATGATCTTGGTTCACTTTATTCAACTTTAAAAGCAACAAGTGATGTTATTGAAGAAGGAAAAGGAAGCAATGTCTTGGCAGATAAAGGTTATTTCAGCAATGAAGATATCAAAGCTTGTGAAGATAATGGCTATACCTGTTATGTTCCTGAACAGGGAGATCCTATGGAAGGTCGAGGCTTATATGGGAAAGACGACTTTATTTACGATAAGCATAATGACAGCTACATTTGTCCTGCGGGAAAAAGCCTTGCCAAATTTCAAAACAAGAAACGAGGAAGCAAACAATTTTGGATCTATAAAACGCCCGAAGCTTGTATCAACTGCTCCCTAAAAGCAAAATGTACAACATCAAAAAGCCGAAGTATTCAACGGTGGGAACACGAATACGTTTTAGAAAATGTTCGAAAAAGGATGAAAGCCAAACCAGGGGTAATGAAACGACGAGCTGCAATTGTTGAGCACCCATTTGGAACAATTAAAGAACATATTCTTACTGGTGGGTATAATCTAACTGGAAAAGAATCTGTACAGGCCGAGACTTCATTGGCACAACTTGTTTATAATTTGAACCGAGTTCTTAATATTATGAAGTTTTCAGAATTAATGTCCTTACTCAAGGATATACAGGGGGTTTTTCTAAAATATATTCACAATCACTTGTTAATCAGTCCTTATTTGAGTATGAAAGTGATGAAATTACTCCTCAGACGAAATAGTTATACAAACTCACTAATTATTCTAGTTTGATACAAAGGCAGATCTTTTTCACACAGTCTCTAAAACCATAGCCTGAGTTATGCTCAGTGCCTTTGGCACAATCAAATTAGATCCTTAAGTGGATAATCGTATAAAGCCGAAATATAAAAAACTCTCTAAATTTAAGTGATTTATTTTTTATAAATTTGTCACTTAAAAAGTTGTGTGCTTGTTTTCTTTTTATGAAAACATTAATCCATACAACCACACACAAAGCCAGGTTTTTATTCTTGGCCTTTTTCTTTACTTTTAACTTACTTAGTCAAACTCAGTCCTCAATTCCAAAGGAAATATGGATAAGTAAGCAAAGTCACATTGAATCAAAAAATGATTTTATGTCTCTTAAAGCCAATGGACATTTAAAAGAACTCATGCATTTTTCTGAGCTTTTGATCAAAGGTAGTAGCTTCCTCATAATCGATCAAAATGGAAAAAGTGAGCAAGTCCGACTCCCAGATAAAATCAAACTTGAGAAGAATGATAATAGCTTGACTTTTCAGAGTCAATTCAAGCATAAAGAAAGCGAGATTAACTTCCAAGGAAAAATCCTTATTGAAGGCGACAAGCTACAGATTTCATACAAGTTTTTAAGCCCTAAGTTTAAAATGAGCCATTTTATTATTCAGTTAAATCCAGAGAGCTTTTTTGGTGATTCTTTTCGTATTGATGGAAGAACTCTAAATTATCCAGCTCTTGAAAGCGAGTCTAAGAAATTATGGCAAACACTCATTACCGAGACCCCCTTCACAAACTTCACTGCTTCCCTATCAAAACATAAAAACTTGCGTATCACAACTGGCAACGATAGTAAAATAACGGTTAAATACATTAGTACTCGTTGGCAAAATAACTTCTCACTATTGCTTTCCTGTAAAGATCAAAAAAGCATTAATTTTAAGCTACAATTCCCCGAGTCAACAATCAATCCGAAGCCATTAAGTAATAATCAAGCTAATTTGCTTAGTAATGGCAGTTTTGAGGTCGGTATGAAGGACTGGGGTGTCAGCTTTTCGAGTTTAAATGATCGATCGACTTATTCGACTCAAATTACAAAAACTCCTACTGGCCAACGCGCATTAGTCATCGATCATAAAACAGTTAATCCAAAGTATAAACAAAATTATACTCAACTCAAAATCCAAAGTGAGTTCATTCAAATACCAGCTCGAACTCCTATTACTTACTCATTTGATGTAAAGAGTGCGGACAAAATCATTAATGCCAAAATGGTCGTTCGTTATCAATCGGTAGAAAATATTGCCAATGCGGGAACCAGTATTGAACGTAAATACATTCGCATAAGCCCGCTATGGAAACGTCATAGCTTCTCTTTACGCCTCCCACGCGGAATGAATAATGCCTACAGCTTTGGCCTTGAATACCAAGGCAAGAACGAAAACTGCAAGCAAAAAGTATTTTTTGATGGTGCCTGTGTTAAAATTGACCATTCAGCAGACTACTCAGCTCAGAAAGAACTGATAATTGGTGCTCATATCCCGCAAACGAACAACTTATTTGAATTGGGGCAAGAACTACATTTAAAGACTTACATCAAAAACAACTCCAAGAATAATCAAATAATAAAAGCCAAAGTCAAAATATTGGATCCCCATGACAAGATCACACATAGTCAAGTACAAAACTTTAAACTGAGTTCAGGCCAAGTTACAAATGACTTCTTAAAAGACTTTTATTATCGAGGGCAAAAACTAGGCCCTCATAAACTGGTTCTCGAAATCTATAAGAATAATGAATTGGTCGATAGCTACAAAAAAGCTTTTGGCTTCATACAAAGCAATCCAAAAAGTAGCTTTAAGCGAGCCTCAAAATTTGGTCTACACATGGGGGGTAATAATTACCAAAGGTCATTAAAACTGGCATCAAAAATAGGCTTCACCTGGACTAGAGGTGGTGCTTTTCACAATTCCTGGAAAGCGTATCAGCCTTCACAAAATCACTGGAATAAAAATTTCATGGATCGAAATTTAGCGATAATTGACGATCACGAACAATTGAATATGACTCCAATTGTGATTTTAGGAGTTAAAACTCCGAAGTGGGCCTCTAGTGCGCCACTCTTATCAAAGGAGTATAGCCTCTACCCACCCGCTGATGATAAATATACTGATTTTGGGAACTATGTAAAAAAAATCACTCAAACATATGGCAAGCGTATTCATGCTTATGAAATATGGAATGAACCCAACACAAGTGTTTTCTATCGCGGTAGTCCTGGAGAATTCGCCAAAATCATAGACTCATCATCCGCAAATATTACTTCAGAAAATCCTGATGCAAAAATCATTGGCTTTGGCTTGACCCACTACGATACTTCCTCTTCAGAATTCATGCTTAAAAGTTTAAAAAGAACACAAAGTAAAAAATTAAATGGTATCTCATTCCACCCCTATTCTGATGATCGTTTAAGCCCAGAAGAAACGAATGTCCAAAAACAGTTTGAATGGATTAAAAAAGATCTTAAAACGACAAAACTCAATCAAAACATGGAACTCTGGGCCACAGAATTTGGTTGGTTTGCACCGCACGAGAACTCCCAAAAATTCACGCCATACAAAAATGCGCAAGTCGCAAAGAAACTTGTTTCAGAACATGAATGTGCTCGTTTCTATGTACAAATGGTAAACACATCTCTCGCTCATGGCTTGGACAAACTCTTTTACTTCATTTTCCAAGAAGGTACAATGAGTAGTCGTTGGTTTCACGGTTTTGTGGGTCCAAATGCCGAATTCTTAAAAGCCCCCTACTATGCGGCGGCAATTGCGATTAAGAATTTAGATTTTAAAACCTGCCTAAAACAACACAGAGCGACTTCTGGCTTAGTTATCAATACCTACAAAGAAAACATGACTGTACTCTGGGCAAATAAAGACTTAAAAGTACAAATAAAATCTGCTCTTGCGCTACAATGCGAGGACCTCTATGGTAATCCTTTTGTTGTCAATCAAGTTAATGGGATCGTGGATTTATCCATTGGTAAAGATCCCATCTACATCAAAAAAACTCTTTCTCTCAATCAATTTATCGAGCCTTAAAATGAAAATATTTATCTTTCTATCTTTTATAATTCTAAATACTTTTGCTGCAAATAATAGACCAAACTTACTCTTCATTATTGTCGATGACCTTAATGACCTTCCCATTGGAAGTCCATTAGGTAATGTTATAAAAACACCCCATATCGATCGTTTAGACAAGAGAGGCGTCAGCTTTACTAATGCACACACTAATGACCCCATTTGTGCCCCTTCGCGAGCGAGTATGCTTTACGGTTTATATCCCCAAACGAGTGGTATGTTTTGGTTTGAAAAAATTAAAGATCGCAAAGTCCTACGGGAAAGTATTGATTTCCCTAATCATTTAAAAAATAATAATTATAAACTCTTTGGGACTGGTAAAATTTACCATGGAGGAATGCCAAAAAAGACTTTTGATTCCTATGGCATTCGCACAAATTTTGGTCCACATCCCATTAATGGCGATGCTTATATGGGACATCACTCCGATCAAGACTACCTCTTTAAAAAGTTTCCGGAACTTGGCTATAAATGGGAGCAAACCTTCGGGCCCCTTGAACAAGCTCCCGATTGGTCTCATTTAGCAAATGGTAAAAAAGGTTGGTTCCTAGGCAAGACGCCTTGGTCAATGAATGATGGCCATAATCGCGACCTACTGCCTGATGAAATTTCAGCCGATTACTGTAAGAAAATCCTGAATCAAAAACACGATAAAAACTTTGCTTTATTCGCAGGTTTAGTTCGCACTCACACCCCACTCTATGCTCCCCAAGAATATTTTGATCGCTTTCCTCTTGATTCCATTGTCGTTCCAAACAATCTAAATATAAGTGATTTTGCGCCCTCTATTGCTAACAAAAGTCGCTATGGCTTCCAACGTTACGAATTTCTTATGCAAGAAAAAGATCTTCTAAAAAAATGGATTCAAGCTTACCTCGCTTGTGTCTCCTTTGTTGATGACCAAGTTGGCAGCATTTTAGATGCACTAGAGGAATCAGATTATGCGAATAATACCATGATTATTTTCACTTCTGATCATGGATTCCATATGGGGGACAAGCAATTCCTTTATAAGCAAAGTTTATGGGATGGTGCTACTCGGGTACCCTTTATTATCAGTGCCCCAGGAATGACTACTGATCAAGAATGTTCTAAGCCTGTCTCTCATATTGACATCTACCCTACAATTATTGATATCTTAAAACTCAAGAAAGAACCTAATCATGGTAAAAGTAATACACCTCTCGATGGACATAGCCTAAAGACACTTTTACAAGATCCAAAAGGAGAATGGAAAGGCCCTAAGGTAGCTATTACTGCTTTACCGGGTAAAGACCATAGTATGAACAGAGTTTTTGAAGGAGCCATGCGTCCACATTTCTCTGTACGATCAGAGGATTTTCGCTATACTTTGAGTTCTGCTGGAGAAGAAGAACTTTTCCACTACCCTAAAGATCCCCTAGAGACCAAAAATTTAGCTGACAAAGCCGAATATAAAGACATAAAATCTACTTTAAAAAAAGAACTCCTTCAACTTCGAGATGGAAATGCTTGGCAGGCTTTTCCAAATTCATTGAATGCTAAGGATTTTGAACTAGAAGTCACATCGAAACAGAGTCAGTTCCCCATTCATATCTCTCCAAAGCTTGCTATTGCTAATGGACTTGAAGGAAGCCCTAATACTTGGCGCATTCGTCTCCAAGGTAAACGCCTAGAGATCTGGTTAAATAATAAGCTTCTCAAAGATGAATTAGTAAAACATGATTCTGAGTACGAAATCCAAGCTGAAAGCAACGTTTTACAAGGTCGTTTTAGACTACTGTAGAAATCATTTTTTTAGGATCTTGATTTTATTTTAAAAATTAAGAAGAAATTTGTCACTTCCACAAGTTCACTTTGGTTTCCTTAGCAAAGACAATTTACTGGAGTAACAATGAAAATCATCCCCTACTTTTTACTTATGGCGAGCTCGAGTTTTGCCGCCGTTGATTTTGATACACAAATCAAACCCATCTTTGATAAACACTGCATCAAATGTCATGGTCCTGAGAAACAGAAATCAGATTTACGCCTCGATAGCCGCGAAAGTATCCTCAAAGGTGGTGACCTTGGTGAGCCAGGTGCACACCCCGGTCATCCAGAGAAATCAACCATCATTGAATTTATATCTTTAGATCCAGATGACGATGAAATCATGCCTCCAAAAGGCGACCCCTTAACCGCCGAGCAAATTGCACTCATTTCCACTTGGATTAAAGAAGGGGCATTAATGCCCGAAAAAAAGATTGCTAAAAAAGAAAAACTTTGGTCATTACAGCAAGTCAAAAAGACTTCCATCCCTCCTGGTGAAAGCAATCCAGTTGACGCTTTCCTTGCCGCTAAACTCAAAGAAAAAAACCTTCAGTTTTCCCAACAAGCAGATCCCGTGATACTGTTACGTCGACTCCACACTGTTCTCATAGGCATTTTGCCAAGTCCGCAAGAAAAAGATACTTTCCTAGCTCAATGGGTTCAAGACTCCAACAAAGCATACGAAAACAAAGTAGAAGAGCTACTTGCTTCACCTCATTTTGGTGAAAGATGGGCTCAGCATTGGTTAGATGCTATACGTTGGGCGGAAACATCAGGCTCTGAATCGAACCTTTACCGCAATAGGTCTTGGGAATATCGCGACTATGTCGTGCGTTCATTTAATGAGGATAAGCCCTACAAAGATTTTATCGTCGATCAAATTGCTGGCGACAAAACAGGCTATCCAAGAGCAACTGGTTTTATGGTAGCGGGACCACACGTCCCTCCTGCAACAGTTGGTCAACAAGAATCTGCGATTGCCGAAGCTCGCTACGATCGTTTAGATCAAACACTACAAACGGTGGGTGCCTCAATGATGGGCATGACCTTGGGATGCGCACGTTGTCACACACACAAATTTGACCCCATAAAAATAGGTGATTATTATGCAATCCTCGCAAATTTCCAAGACTTAGAGTATGGCATACGCAAACCTGAATTGCCCGGGCACACTAATCCCGCCAAAGCTGAAGCTAAATACTTAAAATTAATTCGCGAACACCGCAAAACTCTTTCCCTTGATTCATGGAAAGAAATGTGGAATGACCGATACGAAGCACATATTCCACGAAACAATGTCACTGCCTTGCGTATTACAGCTCTAAACGGCGACATGGCCTTTGACGAAATGGAAGTTTTTGATCAAAACTACAAGAACCATATGCCCCAGGCTAAGCTCAGCACTAACTTAGAGAGTGATAAAAACAATGTTGAATTATTACGCGATGGAGAAATAGGTTATTTCTTTGCCTTCAAGGGTAAAAATAAAGGTGAAACTCCTGAGCTTCTTATTGAGTTTAATAAGGCTATAAAGCTGCAGTCGATCTCTTTTAGTAAAGATCGAAAAGCTAAATTAAATACTAGTTACTTGACTCCCGAAAAGTGGATGACTGAATTAGCGAAATATAAAATTGAGTACAAAACAAATGATGGAAAATGGCATCTCGCTATAAAAAATACTCAAACTGAAAAAGATGTGGAGGAACTCAACGAACTCATCGCCAAACAACTCAAGTATGGTATTCAGTACGAGTTCTTAGGACGCTTTATCGACCCCGTCGTAACTCATGTACTAAAGCGCGGCAGTCCAAATACTCCTGGTGCAGAAGTCGCCCCTAATGGCCTTGCAGAAATCACACCTACACTCAATATGACGAGCCAAACACCTGGCCCCGAAAGAAGACTGACATTCGCTAAATGGTTAGCAAACAAAGATAACCCACTGACTGCTCGCGTCATGGTTAATCGTCTTTGGTACCACACTTTCGGTAACGGTATTGTTTCTACGCTCTCTGATTTTGGTAATGCTGGTACTAAACCTTCTCACCCTGAGCTCTTAGATTTCCTTGCTAATGAATTTGTCGGAAATAATTGGTCTACTAAACAAATGCTTCGAACTTTTGTTTTATCACGAGCATTTAAACAAGACAACAAACCCAAAGTCGATGCGCTACGACTCGATGCAGGCAATCGTTTACTCTGGCGCTTTGCGCCAAAGAGAGCTGATGCCGAAGTGATTCGAGATTCAATCTTGAAGCTCTCAGGTAAACTCAATAACAAAATTGGTGGCCCCTCTTATCGCATTCACAATGTGAAAAGACGCTATGGCATGTGGAAAGTTGAAGATAATTATAGTGAAAAAACTTGGCGCCGTATGTTATATCAAGAACGTATGCGAGGTGTTGATGATCGCATGTTCACTGCATTTGATTTCCCTGACTGTGGTCAAGTTGTTTCCAAGCGCCCACAATCAACAACACCATTACAAGCACTCAACCTCATGAATAGTCAATTTATGATCAATCAGTGTAATCTAATTGCGGATCAAGCTCAATCTAAAGATATTGATGAATCAATAAGAACTGTCTTCATGTTGATTTACAACCGTCAACCCGCGGAAATTGAACTCGCCATGAGTCGTAAAATATTAAAAACAGAAAAGCTCAATATCTTGGTTAGAGCTCTTCTCAATAGTAACGAATTTATTTTCATTCAATAGAGGTAGATCAATGAATCCATTAAATATTAGCTCACAAGGACGCAATCTCCTAAATCGTCGTAATTTCCTTAAAAGTACTGGTGGCGCTCTAGGTTCACTTGGCTTAATGTCTCTACTAGGGCAGGATCAGTTGCTCGCAGCAGGTTCTGGCAAAAGTCCCATTCGTCCAAAAATTGACACTGCAAACCCCTACGCACCTAGACCAGGACATTTCCCCGCAAAAGCTAAACAGGTTCTAGTAGTTTATTGTCCCGGCGGCGTCAGTCATGTCGATACTTTTGACTACAAACCCGACCTTTGGAAATTTCATGGCCAAAAGCCACCAGGAATCCCCGCAGTAACCTTCGAAGGTCCTACAGGTGACATTGCCAAACCATTTTGGGATTTTAAGCCCCGTGGTAAAAGTGGTAAAATGGTTTCTGATTTAGTCCCGCATTTAGGTGAGCTCTCAGATGACCTTTGTTTTTTCCATTCCATGAAAACCAGTACAAGTGCCCACCCTCAGGGCGAGAATTTCTTTAATACTGGCTTCACAGTCGAAGGTCACCCCTCTCGTGGCGCTTGGGTTTCTTATGCACTGGGTACAGAAAATCAAAACTTACCTGCTTTTGTTGCCATCAACGATCCTCGTGGTAAACCTCGCTCAGCAAAAAACAATTGGGGTTCAGGCTTCTTACCTGCAGCTTATCAAGGGACTGATTTTAGTGCATCTGCTCTTCCCGCAAATCTAAACCTCCCAAAATCCATTACCAAAGGATCGGAAAAAAACACCAACGATCTCCTAAAGTTTTTAAACGAAAAACACATGGAGCAATTCCCTAATGACTCTAACCTAGCTGCTCGTGTAGCGACTTATGAATTAGCTGGGCGCATGCAAATGTCGATTCCAGAAGTTTCTAATATCGACGCCGAGCCAGATTATATTTTGGAACAATATGGAGCTAATAGCTCTAATAAAACGAAGAACGAATATGCTCGCAACTGTATTTTAGCTCGTCGTTTACTTGAACAAGGTGTACGCGTTGTTGAACTATATAATGGTGCCAACACGCCAAATGGTATTAATAACTGGGACTCGCATTCAAACATCAAAAAAACTCACCAAGCCCAAGCAGATATCATGGACCAGCCTACAGCTGCTTTGATTAAGGATATGAAAGATCGTGGCATGCTCGATGATGTACTCGTCGTTTGGTGCACTGAATTTGGTCGTATGCCTTTTCTTCAGGCCAATGGTTCCGGACGTGATCATAATCCAAGTGCTTTTACGTGCTTTATGGCGGGTGCAGGCGTAAAAAAAGGCTACAGTCATGGTTCCAGTGACAACTGGGGCTTCAAAGGTGCTGACAAGCCCGTTGACGTCTATGATTTTAACGCCACCATTCTTCATTTAATGGGACTCGACCATGAACGCCTATCCTATTATCACAATGGTATTGAAGCACGATTGACCAATGTGCATGGTTACGTTGTTAAAGACATCTTAGCCTAGTCACAAAAAAGCCGCTTAAATGATTAAGCGGCTTCTAATACCTATTGAGTATTTAATAGAAATTCGAGATTAAATTTCGAATTCAGAACCCAAGTAGATTTCACGAGCATTCTTATCGTTCACCAAGAAATCACTTGTGCCTTCACACAGAAGCTCCCCCTTGTTCATGATGTAGCCATAATCTACAATAGAAAGCATGTCACGAACTGAGTGGTCCGTAATAAGAATCGAGATACCGCGATCTTTAAGGCGGCGAATAATTTTTTGTACTTCACTAACAGCAATCGGATCGACCCCTGCAAAAGGTTCGTCCAACATCAAGAAGCTCGGGTTAGTTACGAGTGCACGAGCAATTTCCAAACGACGGCGTTCTCCACCAGACAGGGTTACTGCCGCTTGATCTGCCACTTTTTCGAGGCCAAGTTCATCAATTAAATTATGCATGCGTTTAAGGCGTTCAGCCTTATCTAATTTGAGCATTTCCAGGATTGCCATGATATTATCTTTCACGGTCAAACGTCTAAAAACTGACGGCTCTTGCGCTAGGTAACCCATGCCCATACGAGCACGTTTGTACATGGGAAGTTTGGTCACGTTCTCGCCATTAAAAAGCACTTTGCCTTCTTCTGGACGAACGAGTCCCACAACCATGTAAAAAGAAGTCGTTTTGCCGGCGCCATTAGGACCAAGTAAACCAACGATCTGACCCTTTTCAACGTTAAAGGAAACCCCTTTAACCACACGTTTCTTTTTATATTCTTTAACGAGCCCTTCGGCTTTAATAATGTATTCCACTACTTCGCCTTCTCTAAGCTAGCGTCACTCTCGATAGTAACAGGACCAGATTCAATTGTTTCAGTTTCGCGGTGAATAATGAAATGATCTGATTTCATTTTTTGGCCATCCTCA
The DNA here is from genome assembly GCF_028745505.1 of Lentisphaera marina. Taxonomy (GTDB): domain Bacteria; phylum Verrucomicrobiota; class Lentisphaeria; order Lentisphaerales; family Lentisphaeraceae; genus Lentisphaera; species Lentisphaera marina. The sequence continues at coordinate 1,488,853 of NZ_JAQZZL010000002.1, forward strand.
CCGATCAAAACTGGATTGCCCGTTAGGGTAATCGTTTGGTCAGTCAGTAAGTAAACGGCCTTGTCAGAAGTTGCCGTATTGGGAGATTGACGAATTTTTACATTGTCGATTGCAACAATTTTTTCTATCCCACCTTTTTTTGTTTTAGTCGCCTTACTATAAAAAACGTGCATTTCATCACATTCTAAGTAAAAATCACCATCTTCTACAACGACGTTACGCTTAAAAATGGCCAAGCCTTTTTTTCCGTTATAACTCGATGATTCAGATTTAATACGCAAAGGAACCTTTTTCTTCTCTACTTTCTTTTCTTCATCTTTTTTAGCTTCAGTGTCTGATGATTTTTCAGTATCAGCCTTTTCAGTTTTAGTTTCTGAGCTCTCTTCCGTTTCTTTGGCCTTTTCAACTTCCTGCTCTGTAGGCTCAGGCTCACTAGTTTTTAAGGGTTCACCTAAACTCAGTTCTTGCGCTTGAAGCACTAAACCGAAACATAAAATCAATAAAAATTGTTTCATTTCTTTTTCTCTTCTTTACTTACTTTAAAAACTGCTTTCACTTGGCTACGAATACGAATATTCTGCTCATTTACGGCAACGTCGTAACCGACACCATCAATTTTTCCTTCATTGAAAATGATTTTGACTTTTTCTGTGGACTTAATTTTTTGTGTTGATTGATCATAAAAACACATCGGACTTTTCACTAATACTGGAGTCCCTTTCTTCTGGTATATATTTAAGGTGTAATTTATCAGTTTAATATCCTGACCAAAGAGGCGTGCTTCATCAGCAATTAAGTCCATTTTCTTAAAGCCCGTATCATCTATGTCAGAGTAACGCGCATTCTTAATTTTTAACTGCGTTTCTGCATGTGCACAAAATATGATAAACATCAAGACACAAAAAAATCTCATTAGACTTCTTCCTTTAGTAGTTTTTCTACTTTAGCAATATCTTCTGGAGCATCAACCCCCACACTTTCTTGGTCACTTATTGCAACAAGTATTTTCTCACCATGTTCCAAAACACGTAATTGTTCAAGTGATTCAATTTTTTCTAATGTTCCTTGAGGCCAAGTTATGAAGTCAAAAAGTAATTGACGACGATAAGCATAAATCCCCCAGTGAAGGTAAATACTCGCATCTTGATCTGGTGTATTTCGACTGAAAGGAATTGAGCAGCGTGAAAAATAAAGTGCTTGCTGATTCTTATCCAAAACTACTTTAACATTATTCGGATTTGTATATTCTTCACCATCAAAAGACTTCTTTACAGCCACAGTACCCATGTTGACTTCTGGCGAGTTCTTCATACGCTCTACTAATTCATCAATAACCGCTGTTGGTAAAAGAGGTTCATCTCCCTGTAAATTGATGATTAGATCACATTCTATATCTTTTATAGCTTCTGCAATTCTATCTGTCCCCGTGGGATGATCACTACGAGTCATCACCACTTCACCGCCGAATTCTTTGACACAATTAAAAATTTTCTCGTCATCTGTGGCGACTATAACACGATCAAGCTTGGATGCTGCCGCTTTTTCATAAGTCCACTGAATCATTGGGCGCCCTGCAATCAAGGCCAGAGGTTTACCTGGAAAACGTGTACTTCCGAATCGTGCTGGAATTACGGCTACTGTAGTCATTTGCTTCCTCGTTTTGTATCGCACTTGCTATATAAAAGCGTCAATGTATCCTGAATCTCTTATTTTTCACTTGTCTTTTAGACTGATGTGGGCAAATTGTGGCTACTAAATCACCTAGGAAAACTTAATGACTCTGCAAATCACTGCACTACTTATGGCTCTCTGCTTGATTGCACCCGGCATCGTACTTTTTTGTGCTAAAAATGAAAAAACTAAACGCATGCCCCGCGAACGTATTATCGGAAGTGTTTTAACACTCGCATCATTTGCTTGGGCAGGCCTCCAAGGTTATACACTTTTAAAAGAAGATTTCACTTCTATTGCCCGCATCCTTCCCTACGCAGTTCCAGCTTTGGCCATTGCCTCCTGTTTATTCATGGATTACCTCTTTACTCGTGGCCTGGGTTTTGCCTTATGTTTGCTAAGTACGCAATACCTAAACCAACTTTTTGCCGCGGACCCCAGTGCCCGCTTGCTCGCCTCTTTCGCAGGATATGTCGCTATAATTACGGGAATGTTTTTAGTCGGTCATCCATGGATGTTTCGCAAAGCCTTAGAAAAATGCCAAGCTGAAGAAAAATGGCGCAAATTACTGCCATCAGCTTTTGCGCTTACCGCAATTATTCTTGTCATCATACCTCTCAGCGCATGATCAACCTACAAGAAAGCGATGCTCCCTTACAGGAGCTTAAAGTCAAGTTACCCGATGGTTTTTCAGCAAAAGCTGAAGAAATCTACCAAGTTGTCACAGCTATTAATGAGACCCATAACCTCACTAGAATTACTTCTCCCGAAGACTTTAAGATTCGTCATTTAATTGATAGTATCTGTTCCGTCGCCTTCTACCCAGAACTGGCGACAGAGAGTCTCAAAATACTCGACCTCGGTTGTGGCGGCGGTTTCCCTTGTATTCCACTTTCAGCCTATAATCCAAACTTGAATATTACTGGTTTAGATTCTGAAGGAACTAAAGTCAAATGTGTAGCTCAAGCCGCAAGTGAACTCGGACTCGACAATCTAAAAACCATCCATGCTAGAGGCCGCGAACTCGCCATTAAGGAAGAACATAAAGCTCAGTATGATATTGTAACGGCTCGTGCGGTTGCTACTGCTGACAAACTCATTAAAGAATGTCGTCAATTTCTTAAACCAAAAGGTCGCATCCTGCTCTACAAAACTCCTGAGGCAATTAAGAAAGAAGAAAAACTCACTTTACGTGAAGCCAAGAAATATAAATTCGACATAGAACTTAGCCCTATTTTCACTTTACCTAATGATGCTGGCCAACGTCAATTTATTGTTTTTCATTCGCAAAGATGAACTTTGAATCCCCTTTGATTGCGGGAAAACTCATTCGTCGATGGAATCGTTTCCTCTCTGAAATCGAACTCGAAAATGGCGACATTGTTCGTGCTCATTGTGCCAACTCAGGACGAATGACGACTTGTTGCACACCTGGGTCAGATGTCCTGATTAGATTTGTCGATGACCCAAAAAGAAAACTCAAGTACACTTGGGAATACATTCATACGGGGAGTCATTGGGTTTGCATTAACACGAGCCGCGCTAATCAAGTGGTCAAAGAAGCTTTGATAAATCAATCAATCGCTGAGTTTAGCGACTTCCCCAAAGTGCGACCCGAATTTAAAATCGGCCAATCTCGCATCGATTTTTTAGTCGAAAACAAAGATCAAAAATGTTTTATCGAAGTCAAATCCGTCAGTTATATAGAGGGTGAAAAATGCTGTTTCCCCGACGCGGTTACGACCAGAGGACTCAAACATTTAAATGAACTGATGGAGATCAAAAAGCAAGGAGACCGTGCCGCCATGCTCTATCTTGTCATGTCCGATGAACCCCAAAGTTTTAGCCCTGCCGATCACGTTGATCCTGAATACGGCAAAGCTTTGCGAAAAGCGCAAAAAGCAGGTGTAGAAATCTATGTCTACACCTGCATCACTTCAGAACTTGCGATAAAACTTGGAAAAAGTATTCCCTACTCTCTGTAAATTCTAAAGAATGTACTGACGGATAATCGCGGTGTACAAATCACCGACTCTATAGCCCTCATCCTTACACTCAGTAAGTATTGCATCCAACTTGGACTCATCTTGAACACCTGTTTCACGACCGTAGATATAAGCAATCAATTTTTTACTAAAAGCACGTGCAGTTGCAGCTTCATATTTTGACAAATACTGCTTTAATTCCACAAAGCTAGAAATCTTTTGCCCATTGATTTTTACTGGATCATTTACATAGTGATTGTTTTCACCACCAATTGAATCAAAACGATCCATAATTATCGCCAGTGAATCCATACGCTTGTGACAACTATTACACGCAGGGTTTTGTGCATGAACAGCCAAACGCTCTCTGAGAGTTTTTGCATTATGATCCGCCTCAAATTGTTCAACATCTACATCAGGAGGTGTCGGCAAAGGTGAATCTAATATATTTTCAGATATCCAAGCAGCTCTTTTCAAAGGGAGGGGATCCACACCATTTCCTGTCGTTGTCAAAAAGGCTCCCATACTTAAAATACCACCGCGGTTTTCATCACTAATTTTTTTCATGGAGAAATCTGATTCAGACACTACTGGAGGTTTGTCCCGACCACGAAGCTTCGCCCAACCTACGCCATTATAAAAATCTTCTAAATCTGGATTAAGCATGGCGTAATCAGCTAAAACTAAATCTTTAATCGGACGATTATCTTTAAATAATTTTTGAACAAATAACTCTGCCTCAATTCTATAAGCATTCTCAAAGTTCTTGGCATAATATGTACTAAAAGCTTCTTCATCAGGCAAGTTATTTTTGATCTCGCCAAGTTTTAACCACTGATAAGTAAAGGGGGTAATAAAACGGCGGAAATGGTGATGCTTTCTAAGGTGATCACTCAAAAGTTGTGGGTTACGTGTCTTTTTTGCCTGATCGTAAACTTTTACATACTCTTCATTCGGAGGACTTTTCAATAAAGCATATGAACTAAAACGAACTAACTCCTCTTTCGTCTTTGGTGTATTATCGACAACTAAAAACTGCGGTGATAAAAAGAACATCATCATTGCATTTCTATACGCATCCTCATATTCGAGCTTATCGACTTGGAAGTCCTTAAACATATATTGATAGATTATATTATTCTTTAGACCGGCCAATTTGTGCAAAATCTTAAATTTGTCTCCGACTTGAGAAACACCTATATGTTTTTTACGCTGTTCTTCGTCAAATGAAAGTGGGTGCACCTGAACATCATATGGTCCTTCGATACTGACTCGTTTTAAACGCACCATGGGGAAGTCATACTTAATTGTGCGAAAATACTTCTGTCCCATTTCTTCTCTAGCTTTTTGATCGGCCTCTTCACCATATTTATGATAAGCTAAATCCCTTGCTAAACTAGCTTCATTAGGGTAATCCACATCTAAAGTGAAGCCAATAGCCGCACGACGTTTAAGCGTAAACTCAAGAGCATATTCACCTGCTGATGCAACTTCAATTGTTTCTAAATATTGCGTACTTGCATAAGCATCACCCACGCCAGGAGGTGCAATAAAAAACTTAATTGGTAAGCCGTAAGTATTTTCACCAATGCGCTCTTTCCACTCCTTGAAGGTATCAACTAAACTTTCACCATACTTTTTCTCAGTGACTTTTGATAAGTCCATATTCAGCGCTTCACCATGAAATCTCAAAGTATAAGTTCCCGGAGGTAAACTGTTTTTCAACATCAAGGCTTGCACTGCTGTATTTTCGTCAGCTGTGACTTTCCTTGATTGTTTAGCCGTAACTTTCTTTTCATCTAAATGTTTATAAGTCACTAAATCTATTCTATTTTGCCAATTCCAACGCAGATCTAAATAGTTTTTCCCATTAACGGATGTATGGACATTTCTACTGAGGGTCGGTTTCAGATTAAGTTTTTCTACCTGAGGTTTTAAGCCGACAAAACTTTTTAGTACATCATACATAATATGATAATACTGAGCTAAGTAATAAGGACTTAAAACCTTCCTTTGATGGGTATAAAACTCTTTATTTGAATAAGCTGTGTGTAGAGAGTCAAAAGGATTATAACTTCCCATATCAAAGTCAAATAGGTCCACCATGGTATTCTGTATTTCAAATGGTGTAAGTACGCGAGTATTGTTAGTTATCTTAAGTCCTTCATGCAAAAGTTTGATAGAACTTAAGACGAGTTCTTTTTCTTCTTCTTCAAGTTCTTTAGCATCAAGGTCATCTTGCGGAGGCATTTCTCCTTTATTAACACTGCGATAAACTTTTGCCCACGCACGAGTATTTAATGATTTAGAATTCATTAAAGCTACTATGTTGAAGTCACCTTCAATTTCTTTACCTTTTTCACCATGACAAGAAATACACTTATCTTTTAAGATCTGATTAAAGCTGTAATGCTTTAATTCACCCGTAAAAAGGTTTTCAACTACTTCGACAACTTCCTCAGGCTCTTCTTCTATCTTAACTTCCACTTTTGGCTTTGGCTTTGCTTTTGGCTTTGCTTTTGGCTTCGGTTTTGGCTTTGCTTTTGGCTTCGGCCTATTGCGCTCTGCCAGTTCATCACGTTGTTTTTGAACGTACTCCATAATAGGCTTAAAATTGTAGCCTATTGCGCCAATAATGGCGATGAAAATAATTAAGCCAACAGGTATTTTTTTCTTTTGCTGTGCTCGAGGGATTTTAGTTGGTACTTTAAGTTTTTTCTTCCTCGCACCTGCTTTAGAACTTTTTCTTTTTACATCAGTCTTAACTTTACTTTTTGAATTAGATTTATTGACTGACTTATTTTTTGTGGGCTTCGTTTCTAATTTTCTAGCTTCACCGTGGTTCTCTGCTAATGCTTCAGTCCCTAGATCTGATTTTTCAGACATAGGCTTAAGGTCTTCATTTAAGCTTATTTTAACTTCTGATTTTTCTTTTTTAAGCTTATCATCCCAAGGCTTTAAGTTTTGACTAGATTTCACAACTTTTAAACCTTCTAGTTCATTCGCTTCAGAGCTTTTTGAAGCAGGAACTTCCTCTTTTACTTCGGCTACTTTACCACTGTCACAGAGCATGCTTTCAATTTCTTCAACTTCTAAGGGTTCTTTGACAAGCTCGACGACTTCTTCTGCTGAAACCGCATTTTGACTCAGTACACGTTCTTCAATTTGGTTTAATTCATCCAAGACCTGACTCATTAGGCCTGAGGCATTTTCTTCTGATAATTCGCCTTTGGCGACTTTATCTTCTAAAATCTCTAGTTCTGCAAGTTTAAGTCTAAGGAGTTCCTTATCCTCTGCAGTCATTTGAATGAGGTTCTCTTCATTTTGTGCCATATCTTCTTCGCTCATTTTAAGCTCCAAAAAGTTCTGGAATTACAGCAGTATTGCCATTAAAAGTGAGATCTCTAAAACCAGACTGTTTGAGAACACTAGAAAACAATTGCGAACTAGTGATTTTGACGTCTTTCCCTTCAGCACACTGCAAATGATTCTTATGTTTAAAACCACCACCAAATAAGAAGGCTGCTCCATTTTTATTCGTGTGTTTACTGGCATCCGCCATACCACAGTGAAATAGAACGATGGTATCTTCTAATAGGTCACCTTCTTTTAAATCTCTGATAAAAGTTCTTAAACCACCTAATATTTTGTCATCTATAACTTCCAGTTCATATATTCTTTCAGGATAACCACCATGATGACTCAAAGTATGGTAGCCATGAGTGATTCCCGGAAGGTTACGAGTTAAGCCTCCACCAAATTGCAAAACAGCAATCTTAGATTGCTGATGTTTTAGCGCTTCATAAACCAAGCGGTAATTATGATGACAATTGGGTAAAGGAGATTGTTCTGCCGATTCAGAAAATTGTTTTTTAAGATAAGGTTTTTTAACCTTCAACCATTTTTCTCGTTCATTGAGGACTTCAATCTGATAAGCAACTGAAGCTTTCAAGTCTGCATCTTGCGGTCTACCCTTACTGTAGCGACGTAGATTACGCGCTAGAGATTCAAGGATATCTCGTTCTCTTTTTATGTAAGCTTTTTGTTTATTTAAATCAGTTTCCCCAAAAATTTGTTCGTGAAAGGCATTCAAACCTTGAGTCGCGGGCATGGGTTGAGCAAATTGATTCCAAGAGACAAATTTGCCCTTATTGACTTGATGATATAAGAGTTTATTTCGTGTTTCTTGAACTGACCCCATGGCTAGGCGCTGATCTAGACTAATGTACTGACGCTCCGGATAATGACTTCTATCTTTATAAGCTAAACCAGTAAAAGTCCCCTCTTCCACTTCATGACCTCCACCGAGTCCTGGCTGCGAGATTCCCTGTAAAAAGGTCATATCATTTTTAAACTCAGAAAAATATTGGGTCATGTATTTACATGACGCACCACCTTCTCTATGATTTCCTGCATATAAACCTAAATCGAGGCAGACTAAAACTACATTTTTCTTTAATTTAACTCTTGGGCCATAACTCTTAGTGGCTGCCAACATCTGGCTAGGTAACGCCATACCCATGGCTGAAAGTTTAAGTAAATCACGTCTATCAATCATTATCACACCTTATTAATCATCAATCAGCATTACCGTGAAATCGTGTTCCACAGCATCATTTAGTATCTAATGTCTATCTAAGAGAAAAAGTTGACAGCAATATTATTTTTATTGCCAACTTTCTTCTAAATAACACACCGCATGATGAGATATGACTGGGATTTAGAATTTTTATGAGTTTTTTTTCTACTCATAAAAAAAACTAAATAAACTTTAGCTGAGATTTTTAATTTCTTATATCAAGAGTTCATAACTCATATAAGTCGTCTTTAAAGACAAAATAAGATTTACACTCAAACCTTTGATTCTATACTAGGCTACAGTTCTTGTCATTAGTATATTCTGACCATAGGTCTATCTTTATAAATTAATAAGTAAATTACCTATAGACTACACATGAACTGGCCCGAAATTAACAAATTTTTACTTCAACTTGGAGAAGCGATTGCCATCCATGCACACACAAAAATATGCACCACTAATTCACAGCACCTCAGTCGTGTCCACACGGTTTCAAATAGTGATACTATTTACCAAATTGATCATTATGCAGAACAAGTAATTGTCGAGTTTTTGGAAGAACATGCCGAACGATTTGGTGGGATAGTTTTAATTGCTGAGGGTATTGGGACCGATGAAATTAGTTCATATCCCAATAAGCGCAGTCATCAAGATTGCGCACTTCGCATCATTATGGATCCCATCGATGGAACGCGCGGCCTCATGTATGATAAACGTTCTGCTTTCTTCCTTGCCGGTGCCGCAAAAAACCTAGGCCCACAGACTTGCTTAGGAGATATCAAAACTGCAGTCATGGTGGAAATCCCCACGAGCAAAATGATTTATGCCGATAGTTTAAGTGCCATCAAAAGTGAAGGTATTTGCGCTTATCGCAAAAATTTATTAAGCAATGAAAAAACTCCTTTCACAATTTCTCCTTCCACTGAAAATCACCTGCGGGGTGGTTTTGCGCAAATCGCAAGATTTTTTTCACCTGGTCGAACTGAACTCGCCCAAATTGAAGAGGAACTGATCTCAGGCCTATATCCAGATGCAAAAGATGGCGAGATCCTCAACTTCGAAGATCAGTATATCTCAACGGGAGGTCAACTCTACGAAATACTCATGGGAAAAGATCGCTTCATTGCAGATGTCCGCCCTGCGCTTTACAAGAGTATGAAACATTTAAGAAAAGGACATATTTGTCATCCCTATGATATGGCGGCGCTATTAATTGCCGAAGAAGCTGGAATCATCATTACTGATATTGATGAGAATCCCTTAAATGCCCCTATGGATACCCATTCTCCTGTCAATTGGATTGCTTACGCCAACAAGGCTATTCACCAAGAAGTATCTCCTCTCTTCCATGAAATCTTAAAGTCTCATGGTTTAATTAAATTAAATTAAATTAAATTAAATTAAATTAAATTAAATTAGCTAAAACACGAATTAAATCCTTTCAAGTGTAAAGATTTTCATTTTCAGTCTAGTATATAATTTATAAAAAAAATATCGGAGTCCCATTTTGAAACAACTTAGCTTTATTACTCTTTCCATTCTTTCTTTATTTTGCCATGCTGTGGATAGGCCCAACGTCATTATTTTCCTCGTCGATGACATGGGGATGATGGACACATCGGTCCCCTTTATTACTGACTCACAGGGAACACCACAAATCCAAGAACTCAACAAGTTTTTTCGAACCCCCGCAATGGAAAAATTAGCTAGTCAGGGAATCCGCTTTAATCAATTTTGCGCTCAAAGTGTTTGCTCACCTAGTCGCGCATCAATCATAAGTGGACAAAATGCCACTCGCCATCATACAACTACCTGGATTAATCCCTCACGCAATAACCGCGGAAACTTTGGTCCCCAAGGCTGGAATTGGACTGGTATCGAACCTGGCTCTCCCGTTTTACCAAAAGTATTTGCAGATGCGGGCTACACAACTATCCATATTGGCAAAGCGCATTTTGGCAATAAACAAGCAGCAGCCAACGATCCACTCAAGATTGGTTTCCAATACAATGTCGGAGGTGCTTGCTGGGGGCGTCCAAAAAGCTATTACTCAGAAGATCACTACGGTAATCACCCAAAATATAAAAATGGCAAAAAACCTGTAACTCATAATGTGCCTCACTTAGAAAAATATTATGACTCTGGAACTTTTTTAACTGAAGCACTCACGCTTGAAACACTTCCCTTAATTGAAAAATCAGTACAGGATAAAAAACCCTTTTTCCTCCACATGTCTCACTACGCTCTCCACAGTCCTTTCAATTCAGACCCTCGCTATGCTGAAAATTATAAGAATAGTGGAAAAGCTAAAAATGCTCAAGCTTTTGCAACTCTCGTGGAAGGCATGGATAAATCCCTCGGCGATGTCATGACAAAACTTAATGATTTAAACATTGCGGAAGATACTCTGATCATTTTCTTAGGAGATAATGGTTCCGATGCTCCCCTTGGCGGTACGCATGAAACCATTTGTGCAGCCCCCCTTAAAGGAAAGAAAGGCACACACTATGAAGGAGGCATGCGCATCCCATTTATAGCGGCTTGGGCAAAAGTAAACCCTGAGAACAAATTCCAAAAATCTTTACCCATTGCGCAAAACGCCATCCAAACACAAATAGCAACTATTATGGATATCTACCCCACTGTTCTCGAACTTGCGAATATCACAAGTCCAGACAGCCATATCGTCGATGGCAAATCTCTCAAAAAACTCATGACCGGTCAAAAAGACTCAGCTCACCCAAAAACTTTCCTCATGCATTTCCCTCACGAACACCGCAGTAGTTATTACACGACTTATCGCACGCAAGATTGGAAAATCATCTATCATTACAATCCCAAAAACGGCAAAGCTAATATTGAGCTTTATCATTTGAAAGAGGATCCTTACGAGACCAATAACCTCGCCCAAAAGAACCCTGAAAAAGCTGGTGCTTTAATCAAAGCGATGAATGCTCAACTCAAAGCAGAAGGTGCTTTATTCCCCACAGATAAAAATGGCAAGGAACTTAAGCCCATTCTTTAAAAAGTATTTTTTTTTAATATTCTTGTCACCTCTACTTATCTGCACCTGTTTATAATATATTAAGTAAAACAGGTGCAGATAATGAAAAAAAAATTTTCTCTCATAGAGCTACTCGTTGTTGTTGCCATTATAGGTATACTTGCTAGCATGCTACTCCCAGCACTAGGGCAAGCACGAAAAGCGGCTCAAGCAGCTTCATGTAAAAATAATATTAAACAAATTACTTTAGCTATTTTCAGCTACAGTATGGACAACGAAAGTTATGCCCCAACTGACAATAAGTCGAATTCAGCGTCAAACTTACAATGGCATCGAACACTATCGGAAAAAAATTATGTAGAGTTTAACACGGATATTGAAAACCCTGTTTATCATTGCCCTAATGGTCTTTCAATTTCCGAAAACTGGCACAATAACTATGCCATGAATTTCCGTCTTGTCCGAGGAGACAATCTTGGATCTTATGACCCATCACCTTTAAGCTACAATTACCTGTCTAGTCTTGAAAGTAGCCATGCCTCAGTCACTATGTTACTTCTCGATGGTTACAACAACAACCGCATACTTCAAAGTTCTGAAATAAACTCTAATAATATTTTCACTCTCGCTTCAGACTCAAAGATTGCCCGTCATAAAGATAAGCTCAACATCTCCTATCTCGATGGTCATATTGAGTCAATTGCCGGGTCAACTTTACTTCCAGAAACAAATTACCGAAGTGATTTCTGGACGCCTTAATTCCGTCTTAAATTCTAATAAACAAAAAGCTTTATTTTCCATTTAATAAATTATTCATCATTATAATTTTATTTGTCACTATTCTTGGGCACTCCTGTTTTCTTGAATATGTTTAATGATAGCCAGGAATATTAATGAAAAAGAAATTCACTCTCATAGAGCTATTAGTCGTCATTGCCATCATAGGCATTTTGGCTAGCCTACTTCTACCTGCCTTAGGGAAAGCTCGAAAAAAGGCTCAATCGACCGTATGTAAAAACAACCTTAAGCAAATTAGTATGGCTTCATTGACTTATGCCCATGACAACGACTACCTTGCTCCGGCTGACCTCGATTCCGGCTTATCAAGCACTCAATGGCCTGTTACACTATCAAACCTTAATTATCTACCCTATAACCCTCAAAATAGCAACACCTCTTATCACTGCCCCCAAGGAACTCCATTCACAAACGTATGGGAAAGTAACTACGCTTTAAACTTTCGTTTTGGTCGTTATACGGATGATGGTACTGACACACCGTGGAATTCACATGACGACCTATTCACTATTCAAAGTAATCATGCCTCATCTACCTTATTCCTCATTGATAGTGCCAATACACAGCGGTGGATATGGAGTAATTTGAACGCCAATACACTATATAATTTGGGTACAGGAAGTGTAGCTAGACATAACAACTCGGCCAATTTAGCATACTTAGATGGACACGTCAGTAGTTTATCGGGCACCGCAATACTATCTCGAAATGGCTTCGAAAATGAGTTTTGGATGCCCTAAAGTTTTTCTTTCAAACTCAATAATGCAGGTAAGAACAAACAACTCGCAACAAGCCCACACAGCAAGGTCAAGGCCCCACTTAAACCAAATTCGCGCATCGGTGGGTAAGGAGAAAAACAAAACAAAGCAAAGCACACACTCAAGATTAATGAGGTACAAATCATCGGCTTCAATTTTGTTTGAAAGCAATTGGCTAAAGATGATTGCGCTGAATGCCCCTGCTCAATTGAATGGCGATAATAAGATAAAAAATGAATCGCATCATCAACGACAATGCCCAAGAGGATTGTGCCACTCATCACCGTAATAGAATTAAGCTTAATATCGGCGATATACATAACTAAAATCAAGCTACACAGCGCACTCGCTGCAGTCAAAAAAGCGTAAACTGCGTACTTGCCACTGCGCCATAAGACAAGTAAAAGCACCAGCATACTCAATAAACTCAGCATTAAACTATCGAGCTGCGTCTCCAAAATTTCTTGATCTGATTTCAAAATAGATTGTAAGCCATTAGGAACAACAATCTCTAAGCCATCAGGCAAATTCTGTTTAGATATTTTGATAAACTCCTCAGCAATTTGAATAAATTCATGTGATCTCACATCATCAGTTCTCAAAATAAATAAACTCTCTGTCAGTTCATCATTTTGTAAAACATCTCTAAAGGGAAAGCGCTGACTATTGAGAATTAAGTTGTAGGTAAATAATGCCTCCTCGGGCGGAAACACGTTTCCGTGAGATAAACTATCTCCTAAAAATAGCTGATGAATTGTCGTATAAAACTGCGAGTAAGTATAGGCATTGCGAACCCCCGGCATCTTCATCGCGCGATTTCTTAAATCATGTAGGTATTTCACATTCTCATACTTTTGAATCCCCCCTTTATTCTTACTCACCACTTTCAGCTGAAAAATATTTAAGCCTCCAAAATGATCGTTCACTAGCTCCAAGGATTCTCGCGTTTCACTTTTAGGGGTTAAAAACTCACGCGCTCGCATATCCGTCTCTAAATCTGAAAAGAGAAAGAAACTAATCGTAAACAAAAGCGTTGCTCCCAAGTATAAAAAATACTTTCCTTTGATGATCGGCTTAGATAAAAAATGATGTGAGCTCTCTTTATCCTGCCAATCTGAATGCTCATCTTCATCACTTTTTTCATTGCGTGATACAAAATAAAAAGGAGCAAAACTCAAAACAAATACGAGCAACAAGTACTGCAGCCCCAACTGCCCCAAAACTTTTAAAACTTGTACTTCACTCAATAATAAACTTCCGAAGGCAATGAACGAAGTGAGCAAAGCAATGCAAGACGGCCTAAAAACTCGACTCAAGGCATAGGTCCATGGTCTTTTTGATTTCTTTTGCACCTGCTGATAAACCGCAAAAAAATGCACTAAAAATGTGAGCTGTAAGGAAAGAACTAGGGGGATGAGTATGCAAGTATAAACATTCAGATCGCAGTTATTTAAATAAAAAATCACCGGACAAATCATCGCTCCAAGTAACTCCAGAGCAAGCATCCACGCCAATATTTTTAATGACTTAAAACTCAGGAGAATAATGATAAAGATCAGTACTAAGCCTGCCAATAAAGTGTGACTGACAAAATCCTTGGTTAGATTAAAAAATTCTGCACTGAGTATCGGCTCACTAAGAAAAGATATGGCAATGCCTTGATCTTCAAATTCTTTGACATTTGATTGTAACTCATCCCACAAAAGCTTTTTGTCTTGGAGTTTCATCTCACTATTTTTAAGACGAGCTAAAACCATGGTGTATTGCCCATCGGCAGATATCATCAAATCGCGCGTCATGGGATAATGACAAATAAAATCTTTGAGTTCGGCCCATTGCTCGGGAGTTTTTTTCTCTAAATTCAGAAATACTTCCAGGCGGATATTTTTGCGAATATCAAAATGACTGCCTCGTTTAACGGGCCGAGCTGCATGAGTTAAACTGCGAATATCCACGAGTTCGGGCATATTCTTCAGCTTCTCACTTATCGCATAAAGTTTGCGTACCCCTGCATCAGAAAAGAGGTCATCAATCTTACATATGGCTAAAACAACTGTGCGCTCTTTAAAGGCCTCATCCATCTTTTCATAAGTCGCACGACTACGATGGTCTGTCCCCATAATGGCATTGACAGAGGTATCTAAACTAAGTTTTTGTAAGGAAAACCATGAACTTGCGACTATCGCAATCAGGGATATCAATATTGCAAAACGAAGCTTCATTTTTTAATTGAGTTTTGTACCGCCATCAACAAAATCAATCAACTTCTTTTTGTATAAAGCCCCCAAAGCTTTTTTAAACACTTTGCGACTCACGCCAAAAGTTTCCTGAACCATTTCAGCTGAAGATTTCGAATCCAAAGCCATAAACGAGTCATTATTTTTGAGCTGATTGATGATGAAAGATTCTAAATCATCTTGGACTGCATAATGAGGTGGAAATAAGGTAACATCCAGTTTCCCATCATTGCGTATTCCCTTAATGAAAACGTTGAGCACGTCTCCCTTTTCGGGTTGCTCCGTAAAATCACTATTAAAGATCATGGCATGATATTTATGGTCAACAACCATGCGCCAGCCCAATTCATGCTCTTCGTAAACAATTCCCTTGAAAGCTTCTCCAACTTCTAGTTGACTCACGTCATTTTTCAGTTGATTACGCACTTTACCTGTGCCAATCACACGCTGACTCACATCATCATATTTTAAGTAAACAAAAGCTTTTTGACCAAGGTTAAACTTATAAGGCTGGTGAGCAAAGGGAACAAAAAGATCTTTACTTAGTCCCCAATCCAAAAAGGCTCCAAAATCATTAACGTCTTTGACTTCCAGAAAAGCACATTCGCCAATGCGCGCCAAGGGCTTTTCAGTGGTCGCAATTATTCTATCTTCAGAATCAGTATACACAAAGACTTCTATCTCGTCACCCAATTTTAAATCTTTCGGAAAATAGCGTTTTGGAAGCAGGACTTCGCCTACTGTTTCAATGTTACCCAAGTAGGCTCCAAAGTCCACAAAGCGTGCCACGGGCAAAGTATTGTAGTCACCAATTTTAATCATATGTATTTACTCATTTTAATTTGTGCGCTAATCTAGTGCTCGAGGTGACTTAACAAAATCATTTCCCAGCAATAAGCTCTAAAAAGTCTTTTCCATAACGAGCCGCACGGTAATCACCCACACCCTTAATTTTTCTAAAAGCATCCAAATCTTTGGGCTTTTCATCTTCCAAGGCTTTTAGTGCCGCATTGCTCAAAACTAACCAAGGTTCCACATCATCGCGCTTGGCAAGCTGATTGCGTAATTGACGCATTTCCTCATACAGATCACCACCCTCCACTTTCTTTTTGCGCTGAAGTGCCGCTGTGGCACGAGAGGGTTCACGTTTAATTCTTTGCTTTTTACCGGGAACCATAAGCTCAAGTGCTTTAGGCCTTTCGATAAACTCATGCCCCATGGTCGTCACTTTGAGAACGGGGTACTTGTCTTTAGTTCTTTTCACTAAGCCCTTGCCTTCCAAGCTCTGTAAAAGTTCACGGACATGAGATTGATCAAGCATATCTAGGCAACCATAATGATCGGAATCTTTAAGTCGGCTCCCCAGTATAGAGGCATCGCGACTCCCCGTTACCAACATCGCAATCTTAGATAAGCCCAAGTAACCACTAAAGTTATCGACGGCTTCCATCAAACGCAAAGTTTGACGTGTTTCGACTTCAGTTAAGCGGCGGTACTCACCTCCCGTTCCCGAAGATGGTTGACAACGATCACAAGTCCCACAACGCCATGTCGAATCATCTGCACCAAAATATTTGATCAAGTAATCCTGGCGGCAATCACGAGTGTGAACATAGGAAATCATTTCGTCTAAGCGTTCAATTTCCGACTCACGTCTCTTGCGTAAACCAGTGAAATCAATCTCTAGTTCTTCTTGTGATAAAACTTCAAAACTTCTACCAGAAAAAGGTGGTTCCCAATGAATTTGCTCGCCTTTCAAGGCATTAACCACACGCTTAACTTGTTCCGGTTTTAAACCGGTGATCGAGCACATTTGATAATAGGAAATATCGATCATCGCGCCATTCATAATCGTTTCACCATAGCGTTCTATAAAGCGGTGAATAAAGATAGCGCGCTGTGTTTTTGCCGTTGGAAAGTCAGCCAAAAGCTCTTCTCGAC
Organism: Lentisphaera marina; assembly: GCF_028745505.1. Lineage (GTDB taxonomy): Bacteria > Verrucomicrobiota > Lentisphaeria > Lentisphaerales > Lentisphaeraceae > Lentisphaera > Lentisphaera marina. Next base: position 1,505,826 of record NZ_JAQZZL010000002.1, read on the forward strand.
TCTTAGCAAAGCCCATCTTACCCGTATTTTCTTGGCGAAAGCCACGGCGAATATAATTACTTTTCTCGAGTTCTTTCATAACGCCAGAAAGTTGTTGGTCGCCTTTTGCTTTGGGAATAGCCTCAGCTAATTCACTCAGGGTCATCTCGAAATAGTTTTCTCCCGTATCACGGCACATCTTGCGCAGCGTATCCCAAGTACTTTTTATAATGGATTCATCGGGATTATTGAGGTCAATTAAAAATTCATGTGTGTAGCGATCGGCAAAAGAAAAAAGTAAAACACAAGTCGATTGTTCACCATCGCGACCTGCACGTCCAACTTCTTGGTAATAAGCTTCAATAGCTCCTGGGAAATTATAGTGAATAACCTGACGAATATCTGCACGGTCAATGCCCATACCAAAAGCATTAGTCGCGGCTAAAACGGGATTGGGGTCATATAAAAAGTAATCTTGCGCATCATTTCGATCTTTATCACTCATCCCACCATGATAACCACGTACCGATAAACCATCCATCACTTCTTCTACAGCTTTGCGAGTCGCGCAATAGATAATCGTGGGTTTGCGTTCCTCCATGTGCTCGCGGATCTTTTCTAATTTCTGATCTTTCTTTGAACAATCTTCTATACTCAAGCTCAAATTCGGACGAGCAAAACCGGTGACGACCACATCCATTTGCGGGCGTCGCAATTGTGTCTTTATATCATCTCTAACTCGCGGAGTTGCCGTCGCCGTAAAGGCGCAAATTTGTTTAATACCCAGTTTTTCAGCGGCTTCACCTAAACGTGTATAATCGGGACGAAAATCGTGCCCCCATTGCGAGATACAGTGAGCTTCATCGACGACTAGACTTACGGGAGGATAATCTCTAATCAAGTCGCGAAAAGCTTGCGAACGCATTCTTTCGGGCGCTACATAAAGTAATTTGATCATCCCCTGTTGAGCTTGCATCAAAATGGCATTTTGCATGCTTTGGCTTTGGGTACTATTGATGTACTCGGCAACAATACCCTTATTTTTCAGCGCATCCACTTGGTCTTTCATCAAAGCAATCAAGGGAGAAATCACCACCGTATAACCGGGTCTAACTAAGGCCGGCAACTGATAACAAAGGGATTTACCCGCACCAGTAGGCATGACAACACAAATGTCATCCCCCTGATAAACTCTTTCTATTACCTGATCTTGACCTTCCAGGAAGGTATCAAAGGAGAAGAACTTTTTTAGTCCCTCACGCAGTTCCTTCATTGATTAGAAACGGTTACTCGAAGACTTCTTAAAGTCTTTGAGATTAATATTGAGCTTATTGAACTTATAATTAAGGACGCGAGGTGTCGTATTTAAGGCACGCGCTGCAGCGGCCGCATTACCACGATGACGCTTTAGGGCTTCGACTAAAAGCTCTCTTTCATAAGTCTCTAATGAGGCCTGTAAATCCGTCACCGTATTATTATCGGGATCATCTTCATTTAAACCAGCCGCTTGAAGTGAGGGTGGTAAATTATAACCGTGAATTACGTCATCATCTGTACTAAGCACTGCACGTTCAATACAGTTCTTTAATTCGAGAACGTTACCAGGCCAGTGGTAGGCCATGATCATATTGATTGCCGGTGTTGAAATACGAACAACTTTTTTACCGTAGGAACGGTTAAATTCGTCTAAAAAGTAATCGGCTAAAAGGGTGATATCGGATTTGCGGTCACGAAGTGGTGGAACCACGAGTGTATTCACGCTCAAACGGTAGTAAAAGCTCTCAGAAATCTCTTCGCTTTCAATAGCTTCATCCACATCTTTATAAGTACCAACGATTAAACGAACATTGGAATTCAAAGTCTCGGTGCCACCTACTCTCTTAAAAGTCTGATTTTGTAAGTAGTCCTCTAACTGATGCTGGATTTCCATTGACGTATCAGTGAGCTCATCAATATAAAGTGTTCCACCATGAGCTTTCTCAAGCATACCAGCTTTAATCAAGCGACCATCACGTTCAACACCAAAGAGTTCTTTTTCAACCATATTGATCGGTAGACCACTACAGTTTAAGGAAAGGAAGGTGCTCATCTTGCGGATACCGCTAAAGTGAATCGCACGCGAAGTCAACTCTTTACCAACACCACTTTCACCCATGATCAAAATTGATCCGTGGTTATTTCCCATGAGGTTGATATTTTCAAAAACTTTCTGCATAACGCGTGAGTTACCAACCATATTACTAGGATTATAACGGTTGCCCAATTCTTTTTGTAAGCGGCTATTTTCTGTCTTCAGAGTATTTTTTTCTTCTATGCCTTCACGGATCTGGAAAATGGCATCAGCAAGTAAGTTCGCAATAATCTCTAAAAGTTGCTTTTTACGCTCCCAGTCAATATCCGGAGTCGCTTCTAAATCCACAGAAATCGTGCCAATTAATTCATCATTGCGCATTACGGGAACACAGACAAAACCGATATCATTGCGTTTTCTCGCACGCGTTCTATCTAAAAAGCTTTCTTCTTCAGCAATATTTGGTATGACAATTGCTTGACGATTAAGACCCACTAAACCCGTCACACCCTCACCCAAGGAATATCGGCCACGAGCTTTCTCTTGGGCGCTTAAGCCTTTTGAAGCCTCAATAATCAGTGCATTTTCATTAACGTGAAATAAAGTCAAAGTGGCACGTTCTGTTTCCATCTCAGTTTCTAGGATATCTAAAACCTCGTTGAGTAGAGTATTGACATTCTTGTGCCTCAATAAAGACTGAGAAATCTTGTAAATGATCAAAAGATCGTTGGAAAACTTAGAACTTGCCATTTTGGCCCCCAAAAATAAAAAAGATTACAAAAATTGTATAAAATTATCATAAACTATACACTAGTCGTATTTTTTCTAGTTGTATCCTAAGCAGAAAAACGGAAAAAAATGTAATTTTTACAATTTCAAAATAATTTACTTAAAAAATCACAATTTTAGTGTTGCAGTAAATATTTTCTGAATTAACATAAGGCACTTCAAAACCCCTGGTGGGGTTCCCGAGCGGTCAAAGGGAGCAGACTGTAAATCTGCCGGCTACGCCTTCGAAGGTTCGAATCCTTCCCCCACCACTTCAAAGCCTTGACTTATTCAAGGCTTTTTTTGTGCCCCAATACTACACGCCAAAGGCCTGATCGACTAAATCATTAATTTGTTCTTTAACACGATCATCAAAAACTCCCAAATCATAAGTCTTTTTAACTAAGTCAATAATTGCTCGTGCGATTTCCCCCTGCGGATTGGGCAAAGGAAACTCTTTCACATACTGCGTAATAAAGCGACGACGACCTGAATAAAGTTTATTGTTAAACTTCGCATCATAAAACTGCTCAATGAAACGCGAGTTCCCCACCGCCAAAGCGAGATAAATCATATCCAAATTTTCCAAACCCATACTTGACAACCAATAACAATCCCCATTCACCACGGCACCAGATTTATCTAACCAAAACAAAGGTTTGGCAGAAATGTCCCGAAAGACAATCTTGGCATGCTTCCATTTTTCTGGATCGTGAGCCACCCAAATCTCGTACCAACGACGAGTCTTTGATTCCTGTAAATACTTTCGAGCTTTTAAAATTTTTGCATGAGCTTCTAAATAGGCTTTTGTTTTGGGATAAGTTTCCAGTTCAATCACTCGCTTATGCCCATCCCTGTATTCATGTGTATATAAAACTAATGATGCAGGATTGACTTCGGCAATATATTGCGCTGCTTCATAATGAGTAATCAAGGGCTTCAAGACTTCTGGTCGCTCATTTTCATCCATGGCTAACCAATCTTGTTTGATAAAAACCTTATCTGCCGTGCTTTTTATGCCTACCGAAATCTTGTTGATATCTCCAAAACGACAAAAAGTATGTTTCTCTACCTCTTGTAACCACCCATCTTTAATTGCCGTTTTTTGCGCCCAACGCGAATGCTCCCCTTGATCAAAGTCTAAATCCCCTTGCGTAATTCGCAAAGTCATACCTTGATAATTGACGACCTGATCTTTATCTAGCGCCTCAAACAAATCCATTTCCAAAGGCTTGCTTGAATCATGTGATTTGTCTTCATAAATCGTCGTGAAGGGACAAGCAGACTTCATGCGCCCCAAACCTGCCACAAACACGAGAGGTAAAACAGCCGCCTGAAATAACTTACTATCGCCAAAATCCCACACATGATCTACCTTAAAATTATCAACCATGTATTCACGTAGTGCCCAAGCCCCCTTTAAACTCAACAAGCGATTACTCACAAGTACAGCAAATTTACTCGTCTTTTTTAGGGACATCCCCATTGCCAAGATAAACGCATGCGATAAATCCAAACTACCCGACAAGTTAAATTCATTTGCCAAAGCTCGAGAAAGTTCAGCACCCAATTCCTGAGATCTCACATAGGGAGGGTTACTGATAATCAAATCGTATTTTTTCTTTCTTTTTTTAGCGAGAAAACCCTCTAAAAAGTCCTCATTGAAAAAACTAAACTTCACCTCGGGGTACATCGCTATGAGGCTTTGTTTACAATGCCTGATTGCTTCTAAGTCAGTATCATAAGCACTGACATGAATATTTATAAAGCCTTTTTTAATGAGCTCTTTGAGTAGGGAATGAATCAATTGACCATCACCTACAGCAGGATCTAAGACCTTTACTAAACTCTGCTTATCGACTCCTAGCCAAGACTTGAGAAGCTGCTGCGTCATAAAATCCGATAAACGACTCGGCGTATAATGGGCTCCAGTAGATTTTCGCTCCACTAAAGTTTTGTGTCCCTGTAGTTTTTTCGGGCCGCGCATAATAAGCTCTCATAAATTCCAATCAAAAAACGAATGTAATCGACTCAGCACATCTTACAAGATTCATGCCTTAAGTCCTCGCATAAAATCACTTTGCGATCTCCCCATTGTCGATGTAAAACGATTGTGCCATAGGCACTGAGCATAACTCAGCCTATGGTTTTAGAGACTGTGTGAAAAAGATCTGCCTTTGTATCAAACTAGAATAATTAGTGAGTTTGTATAACTATTTCGTCTGAGGAGTAATTTCATCACTTTCATACTCAAATAAGGACTGATTAACAAGTGATTGTGAATATATTTTAGAAAAACCCCCTGTATATCCTTGAGTAAGGACATTAATTCTGAAAACTTCATAATATTAAGAACTCGGTTCAAATTATAAACAAGTTGTGCCAATGAAGTCTCGGCCTGTACAGATTCTTTTCCAGTTAGATTATACCCACCAGTAAGAATATGTTCTTTAATTGTTCCAAATGGGTGCTCAACAATTGCAGCTCGTCGTTTCATTACCCCTGGTTTGGCTTTCATCCTTTTTCGAACATTTTCTAAAACGTATTCGTGTTCCCACCGTTGAATACTTCGGCTTTTTGATGTTGTACATTTTGCTTTTAGGGAGCAGTTGATACAAGCTTCGGGCGTTTTATAGATCCAAAATTGTTTGCTTCCTCGTTTCTTGTTTTGAAATTTGGCAAGGCTTTTTCCCGCAGGACAAATGTAGCTGTCATTATGCTTATCGTAAATAAAGTCGTCTTTCCCATATAAGCCTCGACCTTCCATAGGATCTCCCTGTTCAGGAACATAACAGGTATAGCCATTATCTTCACAAGCTTTGATATCTTCATTGCTGAAATAACCTTTATCTGCCAAGACATTGCTTCCTTTTCCTTCTTCAATAACATCACTTGTTGCTTTTAAAGTTGAATAAAGTGAACCAAGATCATTAACCTGCGATGTTACTTCAGCTGCGACAATCAAGTAGTTTTTATCATCCACAGCGTGTTGAACATTATAACCGACTGTACTTTTTCGTCCTTTTTTAATCGGGCGACTTTCAGGGTCATTAAAACTAATGCTCTCTTTGCCCGTCGCTTCTAGTTGGTTTTTGATTTTTGTTAATTCTTGAGATAGTTTCTGATTTATTACCAGTGAATTTTTTAGTTTTTGTTGTTTATCTTCCTTTTTTGGAGATGGATACTTATCCAGTTCCTCTAAATCCTTTAGATATTTTTCTGCCTCTTGTTCGTACTTATTAAGAGCCGAGTTCAGTTTATTTTTTGTCCAGCTTTTACTTATATTATTTACGGCTTTGATACTCGTGCCATCAACGGCTATAAAATCACCAGAAATCAACTTAAGTTTACTACACAAAAGAGTGAATTGGGCACTGACCTTTTTAAAGGCCTTACGATTACTCAGTCTAAAATCACATATAGTTTTAAAATCAGGCTTCAGTTTACCCATGAGCCAAATCACCTCAAGGTTCACTTTACAAGACCTTTCGAGTTTACGTCCACTGCGAATTCCATAAGAATAGCCATAGATAAACAGTTTCAATAAATCGGCTGGATCATAAGCAGGTCGACCTCGTCCATCGATTCTTTCTTTGGGATAAATAAAACCACATTCTCTCAAGTCTAAACCATTAACAAACTCATCTATAAAGCGAACTTTATTGTTTTCGTCTACATAATCATCAAGACAGTCCGGCAATAATAAAACCTGATCGCGTGACACTCTTTTTATAAAGCTCATAAATTCCTCACAGCAGTTACTGAAAATTCTATATGCTATAATATATAAGCTTATTAAAGTAAGTGTATGTGGATAATGTTTTTCACACAGTCTCTTTAACCATAGGAATTATGTTTAAGAAGAATTTCCGTTCTGAAGGAACGGCGTATAAATGATTTTTGACGCTTAGCTGCATAGTCCTGAACAATTTTGCTCCCATAAAAGATATCAAAACGAGACTTTTTATAAAAAAAAGCATTTTTTTTCTCTTCTGACATCCAAAGACTAAAAGCACAGGCGCATATAGTATCAACTGAATAAAAAATTAGGTGCTACATGAAGACAAAACCATTCCTTTTAGCTGCAGCAACAACTCTATTTTCCCCATTCATTTCTGCTGACACAAGTAAACCCAATGTCATCCTCATCATGGCCGATGACCTTGGCTGGGGAGACACTGGCTTCAATGGTAGCCCCGTCATCAAAACTCCACACCTCGACCAAATGGCCGCTGAAGGCTTGCAACTCGACCGCTTTTATTCAGCTTCCAGTGTCTGTTCCCCTACTCGTGCCAGCGTACTCTCTGGCCGCAATCCCTATCGCACCGGTGTTCCAACTGCCAATCAGGGCTTTCTCCGTCCTGAAGAACTTGTTCTCCCAGAAATCCTCAAGGAACAAGGTTACGCAACAGGTCACTTCGGCAAATGGCACCTTGGTACCTTGACTCACACTGAAAAAGACGCCAACCGCGGTAAACCTGGCAATACAAAGGATTTCAACCCTCCCAAACTCCACGGCTATGACGATGCCTTTGTGACTGAATCAAAAATTCCGACTTACGACCCCATGATTTACCCCGCTTCTTTTTCAGAAGGTGAAAATAAACACCTTGGTTGGGAATACGTCAAAGAAGGACAAGAAAGCAAGCCCTATGGAACCTTTTACTGGGACATTGATGGTAATAAAGTAAACGATAACCTCAAAGGCGATGATAGCCGTGTGATCATGGACCGTGTCTTGCCTTTTATCGATCAATCCATTTCTGAAGAAAAGCCTTTCCTCTCCGTAGTTTGGTTCCACACGCCTCACCTCCCCTGTGTTGCAGGCCCTCGTCATCAGGAGATGTACAAAGATCATCCCATTCACCTCCGTAATTACGCGGGTTGCATCACGGCTATGGATGAGCAAATTGGTCGCCTTAGGAAACACCTTGCTGATAAAGGCATTGCCGATAACACCATGATTTGGTTCTGTTCCGATAATGGCCCCGAAAGTAAAGAGCGCCCTGATAATGGTAGCGCAGGTCATTTCCGTGGTCGCAAACGCGATCTCTACGAAGGTGGCGTCCGCGTCCCTGCAGTCATGGTCTGGCCCGCAAAAGTCAAAGAAGCTCGAAAAATCACTGAACCCTGTATCACATCCGATTACCTTCCCACTATTCTCGATGCCTTAGACATCAAACACCCTAAGCCTTCCTACACTCTGGATGGTCGTTCACTAATGCCAATCATCAATAATGAAGACTTTAAAAGAGACAAAGAAATCGGCATCATGTATAGCTCGCGCATCGTCTGGCACAAAAATGAAAACAAACTCGTCTCCTATGATGGAGGAAAAACTTATGAACTCTACAATCTCGAAACTGATCCCTCAGAAAAATCTGATATCGCGGCTCATAACCCCGAACTCGTAGAACAACTCAAAAAAGATATGATTGCTTGGCACGACTCAGTTAAAAGTAGTTTCGAGGGTGCCGAATATGGCACAAAATCACTTGAACGCTTAGGAAAAAACTGGTCTTCTCCCTTGACGGCGAAAGCAAAAAAGCCTAAAAATAAGAAAACTAAAAAGGAGAAAAAGTAATGTTACTGCGCTCACTACTCATTATTTTCATTGGCAGTTTCACACTGCAAGCTCGTGAAGCTAGTGATAAGCCCAATATCATTTTTGTCCTACTCGATGACTTAGGCAAAGAATGGCTCAATTGCTATGGGGGAGAAAATATAAAGACCCCTCGTATTGATCAACTCGCAGCACAAGGGATTAAATTTGACAATGCTTATTCAATGCCACAATGCACCCCTAGTCGGGTCGCCTTCATGACTGGCCAATACCCCTATCGCAGTGGTTGGGTTAATCACTGGGATGCTCCACGCTGGGGCGCTGGTTATTATGACTGGAAATCAAATCCATCTATTGCCCGCACCATGAAATCTGCTGGTTACACCACTGCCGTAGCAGGTAAATGGCAACTCAATGACTTCCGCATTCACCCCGACGCTATGGTCAAACATGGTTTTGATGACTATTGCATGTGGACGGGTTGCGAAGGTTCCACTGATAAAAAACATGAACAAACTAGTACACAACGTTACTGGAATCCCTACATTCACACCAAAGAAGGCAGCAAAACTTATCCCGGTGAATTTGGTCCAGATATCTATAATCAGTTTGTCCTTGACTTTATCAGCGAAAATAAAGACAAGCCCTTTTTCATTTATTACCCCATGACATTACCCCACGGCCCCTTAGTTCACACTCCCCTCGAACCTGATGTCAAAGACAAATATGCTAAACATAAAGCCATGGTTCACTATATTGACCTACTTACCGGTAAACTCATTGACCAACTCGAAAAACTCCAGATCCGTGAAAATACCATTATTGTGTGGACTTGTGATAACGGCACTTCCGGTGGCATCAATAACAAAATGAATGGCCGTGAAGTCAAAGGTGGTAAAACTCAAACCACTGAGAATGGCGTCAATACTCCCTTCATTGTTAGCTGCCCAGGACTCATCCCCGAAGGTAAAACAACTAAGGCTATTGTCGATTTCACCGATATGCATCAAACTTTTGCGGACTTCGCAGGAACTCAACTCAACTCGCAATACACCTACGATGGCAAATCGGCTAAAGCAGTTTTCCTCGGCAAAGAAAAAAGTGATCGTGATTGGATTATGGCCATGGGATCTAAGCCCGCACGCATGACTGATGCTGGCGTTGAGAACGTCTACTACTTCCGTGATCGCGTTGTTCGTGATGCTCGCTACAAACTTTTTGTGAGCACCGACCGCAAGCCCGAAAAACTCATTGATCTAGAAAAAGACCCCGCTGAACAAAACAACCTTATCAATAATCCAGAGTACAAAGCCGTTCTCGACCGCTTGAGCCTGGCCATCGAAACTTTCCCAGAAAGCGATGCCGACCCCACCTACGCGAAACTAAGCACTAATCCCTGGGATAAAAAAGCCACTTTCCCCAGCAAGCTTCACAAGCAAGGTCACCCCAATCAAGTTGAAAAACATAAAGTCAAAGAAACATCTAAGAAAAAGAAAAAATCCAAAAAGGAGAAAAAATGAGCCGATTTCTAGCTGGCCTCTGTACCGCCCTAATGATTTTGAGCCTGCAAGCTCAAAACGAAAAACCTAACTTCCTCTTCATCTTTGCTGATGACATGAGTCTCGACACTATTGGTGCCATGCAACGCTACAGTTGTAAAACGCCCCACCTCGACAAAATGATGGCCTCTGGAGCTAGCTTTAACCGTGCCTATAACATGGGTGCTTGGGGTGGAGCTGTCTGTGTCGCTAGTCGCGCCATGCTCAACTCTGGTCTCTTTGTCAATAAGGCTCAAAAAGGCATTAATGAATTCCCCCATTGGTCGGAAATCATGAAAGCCAATGGTTACAAAACTTACATGACGGGTAAATGGCACGTTCCTGGCAACCCTCGCTTTGACGTCGTTCGCGATCCTCGCGGTGGTATGCCCAAGGGCTCAGGCTACAATCGTCCCAAGGATATGGATGACTATCTCAATGGCTGGAAGCCTTGGGATCCAGCTCATGGTGGTTTTTGGCAAGGTGGAACTCACTGGTCAGAAGTTACTGCAAATCATGGTGTAGACTTCATCAATGAAGCCGCAAAAGATGACACGCCCTTCTTTATGTACATTGCCTTCAATGCTACACATGATCCTCGTCAGGCTCCAAAAGAGTTTATCGACATGTACCCCCTCGACTCAATCAAAGTTCCCGAAAGCTTCCTAAGTAACTACCCATACGACGAAGAAATGGGCTGCAACCCAACAGGTCTTCGCGACGAGCGCCTCATGCCCTCTCCTCGTACCGAGTTTGCCGTTAAAGTTCACCGTCAGGAATACTTCGCACTCGCAACACATATGGACCGTGAAATTGGTCGCGTTTTTGAAGCCCTCGAAAAAAGTGGCAAAGCTGATAATACCTACATCATCTTTACTGCTGACCACGGCCTCTCAGTTGGTCACCACGGACTCGTTGGTAAGCAAAGCATGTATGATCACTCCATGCAGGTTCCCTTCTTCATCTCTGGCCCTGGCATTAAAGCTGAGCAAGAATTCAACATGCCCATTTACCTTCAAGATGCCATGGCTACCACCCTTGATCTTGCGAAGATCGCAAAACCTGAGCATGTACAATTCAATTCAGTTATGCCCCTTATTGAAGGTAAAAAGAAAGTTCAGTACGCCCCTATCTATGGTAAGTACACCCATACGCAGCGCATGATTCAAGAAGGCGATTTCAAATTAATTGTTTACCCAACCATCAAAGTTAGCCGTCTCTATAATACCTCAAAAGACCCCCAAGAGATGAATGACCTCGCTAAAAACCCTGAGTACGCCGCTAAAATTCAAGAGCTCACAGTGAAACTCAAAAAGCTCATGAAAGATATGGACGATGACATGGATCTCGATAATCCAAAGAAAGCAGCTGGCAATAAAAAGAAAAAAACTAAGAGCAAAAAGAAGAAAAAAGACGATCACTAATTTGCTAGAATCGCAAAACTAAGAATCATCAAGCCCCGATTTTCTAATCGGGGCTTTTTTTATATCCAAAGTCACTCCCACTTTCATCCCTCGGCTTGGCATTTCCGGACAAAAAGTACCTTAGTTCTTAGTTCTTAGTTCTTGGTTCTTAGTTCTTAGTTCTTAGTGTCTTGTCCTGATATAGGTTGTCATCTAAATCAGGAACAACCCATGAAAGATACAATAAGTGTTACGCTTCAGTTGAAATAGGACCCATCACTTTTTTTCTTAGTTGAGTTACTTTAAAATTGTAACCCTCCGAAAAGGAAATGAATTATGTCTAAAAAACGCCGTTATTTTAGTGCCGACCAGAAAGTTGTCGCCATTCGTAAACACCTACTTGAGCGAACTCCTGTATCTGATATTTGTGATGAACTCAATATTACAACGACGCTATTTTATCGTTGGCAAAAAGAGTTCTTTGAAAATGGTTCTCGAGCCTTCACCAAGGATAACGATAGTAATTTAAAGAAGGTAGAAAAAGAAAATACACTACTCCAAGCGACTACTTCACAGAAAAATGATGTTATCGCTGAACTCGTGGCGGAGAATATAAGCTTAAAAAAGAAACGTGGCCTGATCTAAATGGAAACTGGGTTAGTAAAAACATCCGAGATCAGGTCGTTCAATACCTGTATAGTTGGCATGAGCGTACGCAAATCAGTCTTCGTAGTATGCTCAAAACCTTAGCCCTTCATCCTAGTAAATTTTATCAATGGAAAATACGAGAAGGCAAGGATAATCAACATAATGGTAAACAACCCAAGGATTTTTGGATTACTGAAGATGAAAAACGAACTGTCATTGAGTATTACCAGTCTCATCATCAAGAAGGCTACCGAGCTGTGACGTATATGATGATTGATGAAGATATTGCGTATATGAGTTGCTCCTCTGTTTATCGTATTTTATCAGATGTAGGGCTTATGCGTACTAAAACCACAAAGAAATCCAGTAAAGGAAATGGATTTGAGCAACCACTACAAGCTCATGAACACTGGCATACTGATATATCTTACGTGAAGATCAATAAAAGGTTTTACTTCTTTATAGGCGTCTTAGATGGTTATAGTCGTTGTTTACTTCATTGGGAAATTCGAGAATCAATGGATGAGCAGGATGCCGAAATAGTGGTTAAAAGATCTTTGGAGAAGTTTCCAGAAGCAAGACCTAGGATTATTACTGATAATGGTTCTCAGTATACAGGGCAGGAATTCAAAAAATTCATTGCCATCCATGGTCTCACTCATGTTAGAACTTCTCCATATTATCCACAGAGCAATGGAAAGTTAGAACGTTTTCATTACACTTTGAAAGAGGGCTCAATCCGGCCAAAAGTTCCCTTGAGTGTAGAGGATGCGAGAAGAGTTGTCACGCAGTACGTGGAGTACTATAACAACACCCGTCTTCATAGTTCTATTGGCTTCATTACTCCAAGCGATAAACTTATTGGTAAAGATGTGAGTATTATTCAAGAAAGAAAAAGAAAACTCGCTGAGGCAAAAATTCGTAGGTTAGAGTTCTTTGCAGAAGCTTCATAAGCCAGTAATGTAACAAATCTCAGCTAAGAAAAAATGCCTAACTGTCTAATTTCCGCTGAAGCAGCACATAAGATATAGTGAATCATTTAAACAAAAAGTGGTAAACGAAATCTCCAAAGGTAAATTTATAAGCTGTGGAGAAGCTAGCCAAGCTTATGGGATATCAGGCTCTTGTACAGTAAGAGGCTGGGTCAAAAAGTATGGTAGAACAGACTTATTACCAAAGGTGATTAAAGTGGAATCAGAAAATGATATTGATGAAATTAAAGCTCTTAAAAAGCATATTGCTGAGTTAGAGAAAACAGTAACTGAACTAGCTATAAGTGATGTTATGAATAAAGCTTACTTTGATATAGCGTGTGATAAGTTCGGTGTGTCAGATAAAGTCGCATTCAAAAAAAAAGTCGATGCGAAGCTGTCTGGAGAGTCAGAGAAATGAACAAATCTTTCACTGTTAAGCAACTCTGTGAGTATTTAAAAATGAGTCGGCAAAACTTCTATAAACATAGATCAATTAGCACTAAAAAAGAAGTGGATCAAAAGCTTATAGTCGAACTGATCAAAGAACAACGCTGCATCCAGTCAGAGCTCGGAGTTCGAAAGCTACATCATATATTAGCGGATGACTTCAAAGAGAATTCTATAAAAGTAGGACGAGATCGCTTGTTCGATATAGCTCGTGAAGAGCGACTATTAATCAAAAGAAAGAAGAAGTACTGTCGCACAACCGATTCTAGGCATTGTTTTAAAGTTTATAGAAACCTCATCAAAGATATGAATTTAACATCTCCTAACCAGGTTTGGGTATGCGATATCACCTATATTAGAGTAGTAAAAAGCTTTGTTTATTTAGCATTGATTACTGATGCATACTCTAGAAAAATCATTGCTTATAATGTGGGAGAGAACTTAGAAGCTGTTGGATGTATCAAGGCGTTGAAAATGGTTTTAAAAGATCTACCTAAAGGTTCTCACCCGATCCATCACTCTGACAGGGGGTCGCAGTATTGTTGTTATGACTATGTCGATATTCTAAAAAAGAAAAACCTTCTGATTAGTATGACAGAAGAAAATCATTGTTATGAAAACTCAAAAGCTGAAAGGGTTAATGGGATCCTAAAATATGAGTACCATTTGAGAAATACATTCAATGATCTAAAGAGCGCAAAAACAGCTATTAAACAAGCTATCTATTTGTATAATAATTGCCGTCCACACATCGCTTTGGGTTACTCATTCCCAAGTACTGTTCACGACAGACAATGTGCATAACAAAACAACAAAACAACAAAACAACAAATTGTGACAACTATTTTTCAGGACTTGACAAGTTCCAATTCAAAATTGAGAATTTAAAATTAAACATTGCAACTCTGTTCCTTCATCTGTCACATCTGATCGATCTGTGGTTTATGTGACTCAACTACTGATCCAGCAATTCAAAATTGAGAATTTAAAATTAAACATTGCAACTCTCTTGCGTCACCTCAGCAACTCTGTTGCGTTCTACATAAAAACTACGGCAACAAGGTCGACAACTTGCTATAGAAAGTTTTGATCATCACCGAGATCATTAACAGCGTGTCTCAGACGAGTTTATTTCTCAATAAATGCCCAGGGCCCTTTGACCGGCCACGTGGCGTTAAAATCTTTTTGCTTTACCAATGCGTCTAGCACGGGTCCGATAAATTGTTTAATAAGGCTAATAATATCTTTGATATCCGCCGGAAGGTCTTCCTGCTTGAGCTTGCGTCGAAAGGCCGTCCATTGAACTTGTTTAGCATCTGTAAAAGCCTCAGTAAAAGCGGTTAATTCTACTTCCGCTTCAGTCTCTCTGTGTTGTAGTGTTTTGGAAATAGCCTCTGCCAGTACTGAGCCTTCATAACTAAAGTTGGAAGCTAATAAGAAGATATCATAAAAATCCTTCATTCGGCTATTGAGCATACCTAGAGCCATCATCGCTTGTAGCTTTTCGGCAATGACACTCTCTCGAGGATAACAGGCTAAAGAGGCCGCAGGAAGTTTAAGTAAGGGACTCAATGTTTCAGTGATAAAACCGGGATGAATAACATCCCCAAAGCCCACATCAATCTGCATACGGACCTTCGCAGTACCGAGCGAAGAAAAAAAGGTCAGACGCACGCCTTCGTAGTCAGCGTCTTCTTTAATTCTTAGAGCTTGCATCCGCTCACCAGCAAAGCTCAAACCATCTTCTTTACAATTGACTTGGCAGACTTCTTGAAAAATCCCTTTCAGTACTTCTAGCTCGTTTGAGCTATACGCCAGTAAATCAATATCCATAGTTGGACGTGTGACCGGACTATTCCAAACGTACAGCATCAGGCCACCTTTGAGAATAAAGCGATCCGCATAGTCAGAGCAGGACAAGCGATAGAGGTAACGCTCCATGGCATAGTACTGTAAAATTTCATTAAAGGGACGTTTCTCTTCACGAGCTTTATTCAATAGACGCTGCTTCACTGAGTGCGCCGTATTCTTAAACTGGCTGGAGCTCATAGCGAGGCCTCCAGGTACGGCATTATTACTTTTTCTACACGGCAAAGCTGTGCATACTCAATTAGTTTATCAACTTGTAGCTTCCGTTTAAATTTATACATTTTCAGGGCCTCTAGAACTACATCCAGCCCTATTTTATTACGGTATTTAAAGCAGTCTACTAGAGTTTTTTCCATACAGTAGACCTTCACATCCATTCCATCTATTTTATGTGTTTCAATTCCGGCTTCGTAAGCTTTTTTTGAGAATTGATAATAATCCACGGGAGGAAAATCAATCTTGGGACGCCAACTACCTCGAAGAACTGCTATGGACACACTATGAGGAATTTGAGTAGTGATATCATGATACGCCAGAGCGGAAATCAGACAGAGGACACCTTCTGGACAACGAGAACTTACAGTTAGGAGGTCGAGGTCTGACGGTTCGGGTAGTTCCCGAAGACGGTAAAGACCACGACTAATACACTCAAGCTCCCCACTATCACGTAGAGCATAAAGCTGAGCACGATTGATCCCCAGCGTCAGTGCATCGCTCATTCTAAGTGTCCCACCCTCACGGCGGAATATATCAATTGCTTTTTCTTTCATAACAAGACCTTTAGACAAAAACTACTCATATATTATTATATGAGGATGATTTGTCTTTTCAAGCTTGCTCTTGTCTTTAATTCAAAATTGAGAATTTAAAATTTCAACTCTCTTGCTTCACCTCAGCAACTCTGTTACGTCATCTGTCTCATCTGATCGATCTGTGGTTTATATGACTCAACTGCTGATCCAGCAATTCAAAATTGAGAATTTAAAATTAAAAATTGCAACTCTGTTGCGTCAGCGCAGCGTCACCTACCCAACTCATTCACTACGATATTTGATAAGTTTTCATCTCCAATCAGCAGATAAATACATGAAAAGCCTTTTCTAGTACTCTCTTTGTATTGCGTATCAGATATAAGAGGAGTAAAATTTTTGACTTGTTAATGTACCGACTTTTTACCTAGGAGGAATCGTCTATGAAAATTTTTGCCAGCAACCGATTGGAAACACTGGCTGCGCGACTAGCCGACTCACTAGTTTATGAAAAAAGCTCACCAGATCAACTCTTTTCAAAAGCCAATGATTTAGTCATCATCCAAAGTCGTGGCATGGCTAAATGGGTGGACTTACAAATTGCTGACAAAAACAACATTGCAACGCGCATTGATTACCCCTTCATTCGAACTTTCATCTCCCGAATCCTAGTTAAATGCGGCTACTCCCCTAAAGAAGATATTTGGGATCGCGAATCTCTAACGTGGAGAATTTTCAATACCCTACCCCAAGTTGAAGAAAGATTCACCGTTATCAATGACTACGTGAAGAAGAACAACTCACTGCGCTACCAATTGGCAGAGCAACTCTCTTCTCTCATAGATGAATACATGATTTACCGTCAGGATTGGTTAAATGCTTGGGAGAAGGGTTTCAATGCTAAGCAAAACTTCAAAGAACTCGGCAGTTCTAATGAAGAATGGCAGAAGTACCTTTGGCAAATTCTCTGCAAGGATGAACAAAACTCCTTTCAAAACGCCCTGAATAATTTCTTTGAGTCAGATTTCCAATCTCTCCCCGACTTAGAACTGCCTCATAAAATTTCTATCTTTGGCATCACCAATATGCCACCAGTCTTTATCACGTTCTTTGAAAAGCTCTCCGAAAATCACCAAGTCACACTCTACCACTTCAATCCTTGCCAGGAGTATTGGGGCGATGTTAAAAAAGACCAATTCTCCGGCATCCCCATTGAAAATAATCCTTCCCTGGGATTAAAAGACTCGATATTTTTCCGTGAAGAAGAAAATCAGGTCCCTGACCTCCCTCATTCCCTGCTAAAATCCATGGGACTGCTGGGACGCGATTTCCTCAACTTACTTATTGAAAACACCAACTTTGATTCGCTAGAAGACTACACAGAAACTTCTTCAGATAAACTTCTTCATCGTATCCAGAATGGCATTCTAAATATGAGTTTCGAATTTGAGTCAAAACTCGCAGTCGATAAAAGCATTAGCATTAACGCATGCCATTCCCCTCGGAGAGAGCTTGAGGTTCTCCATGATTATTTAGTCGAAGTTTTGGAGAGTGATCCAGAACTACGTCCTCAAGATATTGTTGTCATGGCTCCCAACATCCAGGATTATGCCCCCCACATCTCCGGAGTCTTTTCACACCCAGATGATAACCCCATAGAATTTTCCATTTCTGACCAACAAGTCAGTAGCAGACCCCTCGTCACAAGTTTCCTCAAAGTTCTAAAGCTTCATAAAACACGCTTAACAGCCAATAATATCTTGGAGATCATTGAATGTCCGGAATTTTTAGAGGCCTTTAATTTGGAGATTGATGCGATTGGAACCATCCGAACTTGGTTGGAAGAAACCCGTATACGCTGGGCTAAAGATGAAAAACAAAGAAAGGAATGGGGATTACCTGAATTTGAACAGAACTCCTGGAAGTTTGGCTTAGATCGCCTCCTCTCTGGCTATGCTTTTGATGATACTCTGATCTATGAAAATTCACTTGTCTACCCCGTAGCAGGCGATGGGCTACTACTCGGAAAATTCAAATCCGCAGTCGACGCACTTTTTAAAATTCACAGCACTCTGGAAAAGGAAAAGTTAAACCTCTTAAATTGGTCTGCCTTTTTCGCAAAATCACTAGAAGAATGCTTCATCAAAAGCCCTGATAGCCAAAATGAGTACTATATCATTTTGCAAAGCCTGCAAAAAATGACTGAGCATTCTGAGTTCCTAGATCCAGATAAAGTATTCGAAGCGGATGTCGCCATCAAGGCACTTGAGACCTCGCTTCAGGAGCAAAATAGTTCACATGGATTTATTTCCAGAGGAATAACTTTCTGTTCACTTCTGCCCATGCGTAGCATCCCCGTAAAAGTCATCTGCATGATTGGCCTCAACGAAGGCGCCTACCCACGCCATCGCCAACGCACGGGCTTTGACCTCATGAGTCGTCATTGGCGACAAGGCGATCGTACCATGAACCTAGATGATCGCTACCTCTTTCTCGAGAGTCTGATTTCTGCTAGGGACAAATTTTATTTATCCTACATAGGGAAAAGCAACAAGGATAATGAAGAAATTCCGCCCTCGGTTATCCTCGCGGAATTCATTGATTATTTAAACAAAATCACCTCAGATTTTAAAGTTCAAAAACACAAGCTCAATGTTTTCAATCCCCATTATTTTTATGATCAAAGTGAAGTCAAATCATTCTCACGCTTACATTATCAAGCGGCCCAAAGCCTAGCTCACCAAAAAGATCAAAGTGATTTTGAGTTTTGCCCTGATCAACTTGAGCTCCCCAAAGGTATTCGCGATTCCGAGGGTTACATAAATATTCAACTCAATGACCTAGCGAATTTCTTTAAGAGCCCCGCAAAAACTTTCCTTAAAAACCAATTGGGAACCGCTCTCTGGAAAGAAGAAATTAGCGAGTTAGCTGAAACTGAAGCTTTCGAACAAGTCGATAGCCTTGAAAAATGGAAGCTGAAAGATCAAATCCTGACAAACATCCTCACTTCACAGCTTCCCGAAGAAGAATTAGAGAACCATATCCGTGCACAGGTCTTAGCCGATGGTCTATTACCCTATGCCGATAGAGGTGAAGAGTGTTTTAATGAAGTCTACAGCAAATCAAATGACTTAGCTCAAAAGATCCTGCCTTTCATTGAAGAACACGAAGAGGATCAAGTAAATTTTACTTTGAAATTCACCTCCCCCGACAAGCTTAAGCTCCACTGTTCCATATCACAAATTTATAGCTCCAACTACCTGAGCTACCACTGTGGGGCCGATAAGCAAAAACATTACATGAGTAAACTCATTAGCTACTTAGCCTTAATTCAGAAAAGACCCGAACTTCACCTGAAATTCTGTAATGAAGAACATGTGCATGACTTATCGCCCTCAACTCAAAGTTCAAAAGCTTTAGAAGAAATTCTAGCTTTGTATTTAGAGGGTTTGCGGAAACCCTTGAACTTCTTTCCTGAATGTTACCAGGAATACTTTGAGAAAAGACAGCAAACGCCACCCGCTGACCATGACACAGCCATGCAGGCTGCCGCCGACAAGTGGCCACACGACACTTATAATAACCCCTTTGCCGATAGTACTAAAGCTGAAAATAAAGTCTGCTTTGGCAAAGATTTCCCCCATGATTCAGCTTCAGCTACATTCGAGGCTGTTTACAATATTGTTGAGAGTCTGAAAACCAAGGAAGTGGAATAATGCAGGACGAAGGACAAATGAAAGAACTCAACTTAAAAGAAAAGATCAGCGACTCCGGTATCACCCTCATCGAAGCAAGTGCGGGGACGGGAAAGACCTATTCCATCTCCAATATCTTTCTACATTTCATCCTCAAGGGCAAACAGGTTTCAGAAATCCTTGTGGTCACTTTTACTGAAGATGCCACCAAAGAACTGCGCGACCGCATTCGCACAAACCTTAGTCAAGCACTCAGTCAACATCACGGATCTGCAGAAAAAGATGACCCCACTATTTCGAGCATCCTAGATCTCTATACTAGCTCAGACATCAAACATCTCCTTGAACTTGCCTTGGTTAATTTTGATCAGGCGGCCATCTTTACTATACATAGCTTTTGTAAACGCATGCTCAAGGAAAATGCCTTCGAGAGTCATTCCACCTTTGATATGGAACTCATCCAAGATGACAAGAAAATCGTTGAGGAGGCCATCCATGATTTCATAAGGACCGAAAGCTATGTTGATCAAGTCTTTAAAGAAAAGGATTATTCACACCTCAAAGACCTGACGAAGTATATTCAACTCATCCCTCCGGCCTCCATAAACCGAGATCAAGCATTAGCTAAAGCTGCCCAACTCAATAAACTCGATAGTCGCAGCAATGATTTAAACAGAGACATCATCACCTACCTAGCTCCATTAAAGAATCTGCAAAGCCAATTAATTAATCAAACGAAGTCCAATCAATTTCTAGATGAACTCAGCGATTTAGTGGATGGACTAAAGGGCGTCGATTACAACGCAAAATTAGAGCTCACTATCTCAGGTTTACTGGCTGCATTACCCAAATTCCCTAAAGGCTTTAAAAGTAAAGTTTCCAAATTCTCTCAATCAGTCATCACTGCGAAAGGCGGACCTGATCATGAGTTTTTCAGAGGCTGCCAAAGCTTGTGTGACTCAGAGCTCGGATACAAAGAATTAACTGAAGAGCTCAAACAAATCAACGATGAAAAAAAGCTCATTAAAGAGGAACTCCACCTCTATTCCAAATCGGCATTTGCAGCTTATTTCCAAGCATCTTTCCAAAAGAAAAAGGACCTACTCAACGTCCTCACTTTTGATGACCTCATCAACAAATTACATGATGAGCTGCAAAACGAGGGGGCGCATGGCCCACTGCATCAAATCATCCGCAATAAATTCAAAGTCGCATTAGTAGATGAATTTCAAGATACCGATCCCATTCAGTATAAGATCTTCAAAAGCCTCTTTGGTGATCCTCAGCACTCACAAAAGCATGCTTTCTACATGATTGGCGACCCCAAGCAGAGTATCTACCGCTTCCGCGGCGCTGATATCTTTGCCTACCTCAATGCCAAAAATGATGCCGATGAGGCCTACACTTTAAAGGACAACTACCGCTCTGAACAAAGCATGGTCGATGCCGTCAATAGCTTCTTTGATTTCAAGGGCAAAAACGAGGCCTTTGCCTATGCACCGGAAGACGGAAAAGCGGGTATCACTTTTGAAGTCGTCGGCGCAAAAGCTGACAAGACCCCACTCATCATAGAAGGCCACAATGAAGCTTTACAACTGCACTGGCTCATCCCCGACGAACTTGACCCAGTGACAGAACAGAAAAAAACAACTATGCGTCCGCTCATGACAAAGCGCGTCAGTGAGGACATTATAAACCTTCTCAATCTTTCTCAAGATGGCAAGGCCTATTTTGGGCAAGAAGAAAGAGAGCCACTTAAACCCGGCGACATCTGTGTGCTTGTCAATATTAACAAGCAAGCCAGAGAAATTAAAAAACTACTTAACAGCGCGGGTATACCTGCGGTCGTCGCAAAATCGGGCAATATCTTTGATACTGAAGAAGCACAGGCCTTAGAGTGTTTTCTAGATGTCATACTCAATCCAAAAGAATCCACCATCACTCCTTTACTGCTGAGCTGTTTCTTTAATTTCACCGCTAAAGAACTTAAATCACTTGATGATAAGCAACGCTTTGATTACCTCATCGAATTCAAAGATTACAAAAAAGAATGGGAACGCCACGGTTTTTTGCGCAGCCTGCAAAAATTTATTGACAAGCATAATCTCTATACCGAGGGAGTGAAAAAAGATCAAGGCGAAAGACACATTGCCAATCTCTTTCAATTACGGGAAATCCTCCATTCCGAAGAACAAACAAAAGGGCTCGGCCCCGCTGGTCTACTCCGCTTCATCAAAGAAAAAATGCAGTCTAAAGATAAAGATGATGAGCAGTACCTGCAACGCCTAGAAACAGATGAAGATGCGGTCAAACTCATGACCATCCACAAATCCAAAGGCTTAGAATTCCCCATCGTTTTCTGCCCCTTCATGTGGGAGGAAAGCTACATGGAAACATCTGAAAAAGCTTATGGTGAGAAAAAGAAAGCGAATGACTTCGCCTTTCACAAGGAAGATGGTCAGGCAATGCTGAGCATAGATCCCAGTAGCCCCAAAAGAGAATTAAACAGAAAATTATGGCGCCGTGAAATTCTCGGCGACAAATTGCGCCTGCTCTATGTGGCCATGACTCGCTCCGCGAATCGCTGCTACCTCTACTGGGGGAATGTAGCGAATCAAAGAAAAACAAAAACGGGCTATTCCTCCAGTAATCAAAGCCCCTCCGTTTTCGAGTACCTTGTCAATGAAACATTAAAAGGCTCGCACATTGCTCAGCAAAACCCTACTTACCTAAGTCTTGGCGAACGGCGCTCTGCTTGGGAACAAAAGCTAGCGGGCTCAAACAGCAATATTGGCTTTCAAGAACTGCTCCCTGTAAAAGAATTAAGCAGCTGTCACTACAAGCCTAAAAAACAGCAGGAACTCAAAGAACCTCAAGCAATTGAACTGAGTTTCCCCTTGTGGATGGATGGCAGTTATTCAGCGCTTATTCGTAGCCATGCCAAAGTTCAGTTCACTCCTGATCTAGCGCCCCTGAATGACGAAGACGAACGCATCAAACCTAGTAATCAAGATGAAAAAGAAAACCCCGAGGGCTTCTTTGCTTTCCCCCGTGGTGCTATGCCGGGAACATGCATTCACGAAATCTTTGAACACATCAATTTCCAGAGTGAAGAAAAGTGGGATGAAGTCATCTCAGACAAACTCAAAAAGTATTACCTCCACGGCCCCCATCGATCCGATCACGAAGACTTCTTTACTCAACGAATCAATGACTGCAAAGATATGCTGCGCACCGTGCTGGGCACCCAACTTAAAAACTGTGATTTTTCTCTGAGTGCCGTCCCTTTCAAGCAACGCATGGATGAACTGGAATTTCATTACCCAGTAAAAGATATTAACTTGCACAAACTCCAGGCAATTTTCAGCAAGCATTACCAAGGAACGGATAAGCAAGACTACGCCCAGGACCTCAGTAATCTGAATTATAATATGGAAGAAGGTTACCTAAATGGTTCCATTGACCTCACTTTTCAGCATGATGGCAAGTTCTATATCGTCGACTGGAAGAGCAACTACCTGGGATCAAAATCGGAATATTACCATGAAGAAGAACTCAACAAAGCCGTTCGTGAGCATTTTTATTTTCTTCAGTATCACATCTACTCCCTGGCCTTACACCTCTACCTGGAGTCCAACTTGCAGGACTATGATTATGAAAACCATTTCGGTGCATGCATCTATGCCTTTGTCCGCGGCTTTAAAGACGGCACTAATTATGGCATGCACTATGATCGCGTCCCCCTTGACTTAATCAATGACCTTAAAGACTTTATCCTCACAGGAGCTGCCCATGTCTAAGCTTAAAGAACTCAAAATATTTTCCGATATTGACCGTCATTTTAGTGAGTTCATTTGTGAAAAACAAGCAGACCTCAATGAAGAGAACAAAAATCTCCTAGAAGAATTGGCCATTTGTTTAAGCTACTACGCTAATCAACAGCATAGTGTCTTACCCCTGTCGGAAATAAAACTTGACTACAGCGATGAGGAAGAAAAGCATCAGGCCAAAGTCCTTTCCTTTCAACTCACTGAGGCAGACCTCAATAAGTTCAATCGGGTCATGGGCACTGATGCCGATCCCCTACCACTCATTTTAGACCTCGACAATCAATTCCTCTACCTCAACAAGTATTACCGCGCCGAAAAAGCCGTCGCTGATTTTATTAGAGAAACTGCAGGTCAAACTGAAATAATTTCTTCCGAACTCACTGAGCAAGTCAACAAAGTTTTTGAAAACACCGTAAAAAACACCGGCGCAATTAATTGGCAGAAAATCGCCGCATTCATGGCCTTGCGCAGCCGCTTTTGCGTCATTTCTGGCGGGCCGGGCACAGGTAAAACCACCACAGTGGGAAAAATCCTTGCCCTGCTTCTGGAACAAAACCCCTCAACCAATATAGATTTGGTCGCTCCCACGGGCAAAGCCGCCGATCGCCTCGGTGGCTCTATCCGAAACTTTATTAACTCCGAAGAAAGCAGCGCACTCTTTGATCCGAGTACTCTAGCAAAAATCCCCGACTGCGCCCAAACTATCCACCGTTACCTGGGCTTTAATCCCGGGGGTGGATTTAAGCACAATACGCAAAATAAAACCGCATCAGATATCTTGCTCATTGATGAAAGCTCTATGGTTCCTCTCATCCTCTTTCGCTCTATTATCGATGCACTGCAAAGTGATTGTCGCGTCATTCTACTTGGTGATAAAGATCAGCTCGCAGCCGTGGAAACGGGCAATGTCTTAGGCGACCTAACTTCCGGCGAATCCATCAATGCTTTTTCTCAGACTTTTAATCAGCAGCTCAATAAGCTAAACAAGCATCTCGATATTGAAGTTGAAGAAGCCCCGAGCCCTCTTCAGGATATCATGGTCAAACTCGAGCATAGCTTCCGTTTTGACGCCGATTCGGGCATTGGCAATCTCGCAAGAGATGTCAATGACTGCCCCCATCCTCACCCCCTGGAAGACCTCGGCTACTTTGATCAATATCAGGATATAGAACTCCTCAAGCTTCCTGAAAAAGTTGAAAACCTACTGAAAAACGAATTGTTAAAAGATTTTAATCATTACAAAAATCTAGTGCAAAAAAGTACTGCAAAGGAAGCCAAACAAATCCTAGAAGCACTCAATAAATTCCGCATTCTTTGCGCTGGGCGCAATGGTTATTTCGGTTCCGAAAACCTCAATGAAATGATCAGTAAAAAAATCTTTAAGTGCTTGGATGATTCCCTCTATTTGGGACGAGCTATTATGATTACCCGCAATGACTATGGCATCAGCCTCTTTAATGGCGATATCGGCGTCATCCTAGAAGATGATGATCAACTACCCAAAGCCTATTTCACCGACGCCGATGGCGAAGTCCGCGCTTTCCCGCCTTCTGTGCTTCCCGATTACGAAACCGCCTTTGCCATGACCATCCATAAATCTCAGGGATCTGAATATAAAAATGTCTATCTACTCCTATCTGACAAATCCGAACGCCTACTCGGCAAAGAACTCATCTACACCGGTATAACACGCGCCAAAGAGAAGGTCACCCTCTACAGCGATCACGCCCCCTTGCTTCAAGCATGCAAAAAAGTCACTAAACGCCATTCAGGATTAAGTTTAAGAATAGAAAACCAGTAAACTCAGCAGGCGTCCCGCCTGCTTAATTCTTCCTCATTGGGTACGCCAAGCACCAGCTTCCATGAGAAGGCATTTACAAGTTACGGTTTGCATTAAAGGCTGAATTCGAGTAGTAAGTGCAACACTTCTGTTAGTCACTAGTATGTAAGATATCGAGTAAAACAAGACTCAGATGTAATCTGTATTAGTGACCAAACTAAACACAGAGGAGACTATCATGTCCTATAAACACCTGAGTCTTGAAGAAAGACATTACCTTGAGTTAGAGCGAAAGGCAGGCGAATCACTCAATAAAATAGCAAAAAAGCTCAGTCGTTCAACAAGTACGTTATCACGTGAGATTAATCGTAATATAGGCCAACGTGGATATCGTAATAAACAGGCTAATGAACTAGCTCAAAGGCGACAAAAAGAGAAAGCGAAAGCAGTTAAGTTAAACGTTGAGATTAAGACTTATATCAATGAACATCTTGAAATGGATTGGAGCCCTGAACAAATAGTAGGTCGATTAAAAGATGATAAGGCAGTGTCTCTTCATCATGAAACCATTTACCAATACATTCTCAAAGACAAGCAGTCTGGAGGCGAATTGTATAAATTGCTTCGACATCAAGGTAAACCTTACCGTAAGCGATATGGTAACCAACACAGTAGGAATGGCATTCCCAACAGAGTTGATATAGATCAGCGCCCTGAAGCGGCTAATAAAAGAGAACGAGTTGGTGATTGGGAGCTTGATACAATCATAGGGAAAGCTCATAAAGGCGCAATAGTAACAATGGATGACCGTAAATCAAAAGTACGATTAGCACTGCCTGTTTCTCAAAAAAAGGCTTCTTTAGTTAGTGAAGCCATCATTAATTTGTTAAAACCCATTAAAGAACAAGTTCATACCCTAACATTTGATAATGGGAAAGAATTTGCTAAACATGAAAGTATTTCTGAAATCTTGGAATGTAAAAGCTATTTTGCTAAACCATATCATTCATGGGAGCGAGGGCAGAATGAAAATGCCAATGGTTTGCTACGTCAATATTTCCCTAAGAATATGCCTCTTGATAAAGTTAATGTTTCAGAGGTTGAAATTGCTGTTCACAAGCTTAATAATAGACCTCGAAAATGCTTGAAGTTTAAAACACCTTATGAAGTATTTCAGAAACTAACTGGAATTGATTTAACAAAAAAAGTGGGTGTTGCACTTATGAGTTGAATTCAAGAAGTTATATTTTTCTGAGAATTGAGAAAACCAGTTTTCAAATGCCATCAAATTGTCTTGCTTCCATTCGCATTCTTTTATGGACTGCCTAGTCCGATGCATGATTGTATCCTATTTGATGCTGCAATCTTGGCAACGAACTTTCAACAAGGTCTGGCCAACCTATCGTTCAGCTGGTGCTCCGCAGTCATCGCATAAGACATTTGATAAACTCTTTTCTTTTTAAATTTCTTCCTTAATTGTGATTATAAGAAATATTGGGGAGGTTGGCTGGATTGGTGGATAATCATGATGCTTTTTTTAAAGCCTGTTTGTGGAGTGGTTCATAATTATCGCCACTGACCCAAAGTCGATGCATTAAAACAGCTAGCTTCCTAGCTATGGCTACTTTTGCTTTTTTTCTCCCCGCGCTACCACCTCGTGAGGCAATTCGATGTCCGTACCTCTTCAAATCAGAATCCGGGGATCTATCGCTAAAAATATGTTGAGCACAAATAACCAGTAATGATCTCAAGTACCTATCTCCATGCTTTGTTATTCTTAGTTGTTTATCTTTTTCTCCCGATTGGTCCCGCTTTGGAGTTAGGCCTAAAAAAGCACCTATATCACGACTCTTATTAAAACGGGTTGGATCATCAATAGTTAAAACAAATGCCAAGGCAGTAACTGGTCCCACTCCAGGAATCTGCCGCAGGTGCTGAGCCTCGGGACAAGACTCTTCACTAATCAGTTCAATTCGATCATCCAACCTCTCTATTCGATCAGTCAGTTCTTGACATTCGTATAGCATCTCACCTAAAGTTGGCAATAAATCATCACTTACATATTCATACATCTTTTCACTGAAACGATTAGCTTCGCACTTAGGGAGATCACTAACTCCTAAACTCTTTAGTATACCCCTTAATGAATTCATCGTTTGGGTTCGCATCTTCACAAAATGCTCACGAGCACGCAACACTGTAAGCATTTGCTGGGAGTCCATACTTCGGTGTTGAATGCCGTACAAAAGTGATGGATCCATTCGGGCTACCCGTGCTATTTTTTCAGCGTCTTTTTCATCGCACTTATTCGTGCTGTCCCATATCATTCGGAGCTTACGAGCATTTGCTACAATTACATTGAAGCCCATACTTTTGAGTTTGCTCGATATCCATAAAGAGCTACTTCCTACTTCTAGAGCTACTCGGATTTTATGAGGGCGTTCATAATTCGAAAAATATACACTTAACGATTCCAGATTATTTTCAATTTTTGCTTGTTCGACGATTTTACCTTCAGAATTTAAAACACAAATATCGTGTTTTTGATTTCCAAGATCCATTCCAATTGTTATTTCAGGTACACTGATAGTAGTTTTAGGCATGGCAGTTCTCCGTTAATTTTGGTCGTAACTTAATTAATGTCAGGCAAGGTCTGCTAGCAAGTGGACTTTGCCGAGGGCTGCCTTCTCATACTATCTTGGCAAACAGTTCAAAAGAATTAAAGAGCGTTGGGAGAATCGAACTCCCCTTTCTGGTTTTGCAGACCAGCACCTAAACCACTCGGCCAAACGCTCAAACTACTCTGTCGGGATTTGAACCTGAACTTCCTCAGTCAAAGTGAGGCGTGCTACCTTTACACTACAGAGCATTAGCACTCACGGCTGGACTTGAACCAGCAACATCCGGATTAACAGTCCGGCGGTCTACCAATTGACCTACATGAGTATGTTTTTAATTGAGATCTCCTTTGTTTTGATTTGTGATAAATGATTTACTTGGTATCAAATTTTGCCTGTTAGACAATAAAAAAGCCCCGGATCGCAAACGATCCGGGGCTTCAAATTGGGGGTGATTAAATTAATTAATCACGACAGAACAAAGCATCCAGATCCCTCGCCGGGATTGGTCTGACAATTATTCTGCTGTTGACATCTCAACATTATTTTTTAATCCTTAAAATTGTTTAATTCACTATGAATTTCTTTACTCATAAAACCCAAACAGATGATTATCAAGTCTGTTTTTATTTTTTTATGAGATAGAGTCCCGTTGTTTCTGTAAATTGGTGTTGACCAATTTTAGTTAAACAGACAGATAAACTCTTTTTGTAGCTATCCAGGTTTCATCTAATTCCATAAGAATAGCGGACGCTAATCTAAGCAGTGAAGCTTCATTTGGGAAAATAGACACGGTTCTAGTTCGCCTTAGAATTTCTCGATTCTGTCTTTCAATCATATTGGTGGTTCTCAGTTTTGTCCAACAAGAACGATCTAAATCAAATACAGAAAAGCCTTCAGGAAGTGCGGATTCCATCCATTCAGATAATTGAGAAGCACTGTTTTCATACTTTAAGCAAGTAAGCTTTAAAAGTCTTTCGGCGTCCTGTTTTGAAGGGGTATTAAAGATATCTCGAATGTCTTGTGCAACTTCTGAACGCATCGCTTTCTTAGGCACATAAGCCCCCGCATTCTGCTGTAAATGAAATTGACACCTCTGCCATGGGATTGACCCAAAGACAGTTGTTAAAGCGGCTTTCAGTCCCGAATGACTGTCGCTCGTGATCATCTTAAGACCATGAAGTCCTCGAGCATTCAATGATAGGAAAAAGTTTCTCCAATGAACCTCAGCTTCACTTAAAGAGACACTTGTACCTAAAACTGAGCGTTTTCCTGATTCATCTATCCCATAAGCAATTAACAAAGCACAATCTCGAACAGTCTTATCTACTCTAACTTTTTCGTATCTCGCATCCACCAAAAGGTAATGATATTTCCCTAAAGGACGGTTACGCCACTTTTCTAAGCTTTCATCTAGCTCAGATACAACTCGTGACACCTGTGATTTACTCACGGAAAGACCACACATTTTCTCTAGAAGTTTCGTGACTTTTCTTGTCGAAGTTCCCTGAATATAACTCTCGGCCATAGCTGTCATCAAAGCTCGCTCACTTCGTAAGCCTTTTTCTAAAGAACTTGGATAAAAATCGATTTCACCTCTGACTTGAGGAATGTTGAGCTTCATTGCTCCAAGTCGAGTGTTTACGGTTTTGTTTTTATAGCCATTAGCATAACCTAAGCGATTTTCATTGCGTTCATATGGAGCAGCATCAAGAGAATTACTTCTCTCTACTTTCATCGCTTCATTTAGTAATACTCTCATAGCTTCAAGCATTCCGCTTTCGCCGTTTTCTGTGACTTGGTGGATCATTTCTAATAAGACACTACTGTTCTCGTGTGTAGAGTGGTGCATAATAATTCCTTGTGGGTTGTTTTGGTGCAACACCACTCTGCATCTTCTTTACCCCGAGTTACAAACAACTTCCTCAATTTCGCTCCGACGAGAAAGTTCCCATTCTCGCGAAGTCTCGGAAGCTATTCATAACTCTTAAAGTAGAGCTATAGCAGAATTTACAGAAAATTTGGGACACTACCTTTTATGACACAAAGTTGGATGATCAACTAACTAGCCTAAAGGCTAAATATATATCACTTAGTTGGAGTGTTTTTAGAAATTGCCAAACTGGTGCTTGGCGTACCCAAGAGAATATTTTATAACTACAAAGCGGAGCTGGAGCTCCGCGGTCCGAATTAATACCTTGAGCGAAGCCATACCATGAGGACGTAGTCCGAATTAATACCTTGAGCGAAGCGATACCTTGAGGACGTAGTCCGAATTAATACCTTGAGCGAAGCGATACCTTGAGGACGTAGTCCGATACTTATTTAACCACATACTTCCCTGGCTTAGCCATGAATTTGAGCGGTGAATTTTTTTCACTTTTCACTAGAACTTCCCTGCCCCTTTCTATACGATAAACCTGTACGTTAGGTGGCAAATCAAAGTCCAATTTCATAGCATGCTCTTTATGAAAAGTGAATTTATTGGAGAGCTGACGGCGGTATTTACTCATGTTGGAGTAATACTCCTTATTGCTGGAATATGGCGGGTCATCATTCTTGGGTGCCTGACCATTTTCATTCAGCATTTTTCCTCCTGTAACCGGAGAGCGAACCCACTCAGTATCAGGCATAATTTCTATAGTTACTTCATCTTTATTTGAGCGATCAATAAAATAAAGTCCACTACCATAATATTTTACTAGTGGAGAACTTCCTAAACCAATAATTTCATCAAAGCCCCTAGCTACTTTTTGCGAAGTCAGCAAATGTTTTGTGTATGAATCTGGCATATCCCCTGAATAAATAAGGCTTTCATCATCTGCGTAAGCAGAAGTAAGGTGCTTAAAATCCAAAGCGGTATTTTTGAAATAATCAGCATCCTCAGCACTAGTCGTAAATTGCTGATAAAGAGGCGTATCTCTAAAAATTTTACCAGCGGCAATAAAAGAAGCAGACTTAGCAGGCGTCCCTTTAAGACTCAGCATGTGTTGTGCGGCAGCATAGTTGATAAGTCTTGGTGGAATATAAGTCCACATTGTCGCAATTTGAGCCCCCTGAGCACGGAAGTATTTTGCCATAGCAGGGTACATGTAAGACGTCATTGTCGCATGAAGCTCCCATTCATATATGAAATGAGCTTTTTTGCGGAATTCGCTACTGTTAGCCCAGCCCTGATGAATTAGGCTATTATAAGCTTCGTTGAGATAGGGTAGTGAGTTAGTCACTTTATCCATTTTTCTCAGGTCTTTCTTTGGGTCGTGAACGTATTGATAAACCACACTCTGAGTTGGATAGGTAGAAAAACTCACTGAAGGAATTTTTGACGACAAACTCGCTTGCCATTCAGCGTCACTGCCCGCATGCTTCATAGCCTGAACCCATTTATGCGACCAACCTACTGGAGTCTTACAGCCTATGCCCTCGATGAAATTACACATACTATCCAGGTAACCTTTCACCATATCGCGACGCCATAGCTGGAAGTTTTTATCGTTATTTTTCTTACCCTGCTTTTTCAACCACTTGGTGTAAACCTTATGATATTTTGTGTCGGGCTTATCTTCATGAGGTGTTTCCGGCTCATTTACCAACTCAATCAGACAAAAAGCCGGGTCGTCGATCATGCGCACACCATCGAACTGATTTTTTTTGATCAGCATATTTTTGATGTAGTTTTGTGAGCGTTTAATAAAATCTTGATCACTGAACCACTCAGTTTGTTCAAGCAAACCACCATCTCGATCTTCCAAAAGGGTTCCCCAAGCATTTTTTTTAGTAGCTCCGAGGTGATTTAAAAAAGCAAAATAATAATAGAGCTTACGCTTACGACATTCAGCCATGAGGTATTCGAGAATCTTAAGATTATCCGACTGCTTCAATGAGCCATCAAAATTCGCTAGTTCATGAGGTGAAAGATGCACACGAACCACGTCGCAACCGAGCTTTTCAATTTCATCTAAACCTTCATCAATAATGCGATAATATTTTGGTGAATCAAATTCATTCCAATCGAGGATTCCTGCTTTAACAAAGCGATTCATACAGTAATTGAGCGAGACCTGATAATTCACTCCCCAAAGACTAACATCACTGCCATCTTCATAGACGAAACGACCATTTTTCACATAAATTCTTTGAAGTTCTTTTTCCTTAGGGACTTCTTTTACAACTTTCTGAGTTTTCTTTTCAGTAAGTTCCTGAGTTTTCTTTTCGATAGTTTTTGTGGACTGTGGAAGCTTAATCCTCTGCTCACAGGATGTAAATATAAATAAACTAAGAAAACTAAAAACAAGTAATTTCATTTCACGACCAACATTTAGATATTTTTACCACAGAGGGCACTGAGCTCACTGAGGTTGATTTAATATTTATTATTAATTTTAGCATTTCATCAAATTCCTTTTGCAGAACAGCTATCTGTACCTACCTAAGAAATCTGTGGATTAAAAATCCAATGCAATTATTCAGTAAATTCTCCGAAAGGGCGACCAATACTTTTCACGTAAGTAGAGAGCTGCTTTTGGAGCTGACGCATCTTTTTGGTGTACTCAGGATTTCTAGCTAAGTTACGCTCTTCCTTGGAGTCCTTGCGAAGGTCATATAGCTGATCTGGATCAACTATTCCACCGATATTATCGCGCGGTTGACCAAAGGGGTTTTTCTCCCAAAGAATTTTAAACGTACCCTTCTTCAAGTGCTCAGGAATAGTTCCACTTTGCGGAGGTATAAAACCGCGTTTAAGTGATTCTTTATTATAGCGAATAGCAATATATTTAAAGTCTTTGGTAATTACTCCTTTCGCAAAACCACTTTCAATGAGTATCGCCGATTTAAGCTCATCTGTTTCACCTCTCCAAACTGGCTGAATACTCATACCATCAATGATGGCGCCCTCAACTGGTTCAGCATTTGCGATATCTAAAAATGTCGCCGCCATATCAGTCACATCCACGAGCGTATCATTCTGAGTTTTAGCTTCGATAGCTTCTGGCCAACGGGCAATGAAAGGTATATTCGCACCTCTTTCGTAAGGTGATGCCTTTCCGTGATTTTGCTGATCGGAAAGGAAAATAATCAAGGTATTATCCATCTTGCCCTGAGCTTCTAACTTATCTAAAATAACGCCAACGCCGGCATCCATCCAAGTAACCATTTCCTTCACCACATTGCGCCATTTAGCCGACTTATCGATAAACTTGCTGCGATCAGGCATAAGGCCAAAATGCTTCTCAGTGTAGCCCTGGGGAGTCATTCCCAAGCCAGCTGAATCAATGGGTTCGTGGGGGCCGTGAGCCACAGTAAAAGCCGTCCATAAAAAGAAAGGTTTTCCCTCTGGAACTTGATCAAGAAAATCCACTGCACCTTTGACTGTGTATTCCACATTATGGTGCTCTAAAGCCTTAGGGAAATGATCTAAATTACCGTCAGTGATGTACTCCGCATAATCAAAACCGTACACATCTAGACGGCGGCGCAATTCATCCTGAACGGCTTTGAGCATCGCAATTACCTGAGGATCTTTTGGGTCGGCATCCTTGGGTATTTTTTTCATCAAAGCTGCAAATTCTTTATCCAAGTCATTATGCCATTTCCCTGTAGCACCAGTGAAGTAACCGGCTTTTCGAAGAGCCTGAACCACCGTGCGATCCGTTTCACAAAAGGAGGAGCCATTGCGAATAGATGCATGACGAGTGAGGGGTCCATAAATCCAGTTTTTGCAGCGACTGGCGTAAGAGGCCGTCAAACAACTGTATCGTGCAGGCACACAGAGCGTCGCAGTGGTGTAAGCACGGTTGTGAACCACACCCTCGTTAGCTAGGCGATCGATATTTGGTGTTGAGTACTTACTGCCATACGCGCCAATACTATCTTTATTTTGATCATCGGTTATGAGAACCAAAATGTTTGGACGAGTATCCTCTGCCGTAAGACCTAGTACAAAAAGAAAAACAAATGCGGTAAATAACTTCATATAGGCTCCCTAAAAATTGATTGAGTAAGTTCCTGGAGCAGCGTTAAACCTTATGGGGTTACGTCCAGGTAATTTGAGTTCAAAAGGAAATTCAGTTTGATAATCCAGCTCCGTTACAATTCCTCCATCGGTGTGCCATTCACAGGGATTGCGGACGAATTCTGCATGAGGGTAAATTTCTATGTCTACTGATTCTTCATTAACATCGATAAAATAAAGCCCCCCACCCTCATAATTAACAAGTGGTGATGAACCAAAACCAATAATTTCTCTTAAGTCCTCTGATGGTAAGATCCCACACCAATCATTGTTACCAACACTAGCATAAACCCCACCGCGACTCATGAGACAGGAATCTGTTTCTCTCGAAAGAGCAAAACCACTAAAGCAGTCATCTTTGTCGCTGAAAATCTCAAAATTTGATCCACGATCCAGAGTTCTAAACACATTGCCGGCAATCATATAACTCAAAGCTTTTTTAGGTGTAGTCTTGAGATTAAGAACGTGGGAGCCACCTAAATACTGAGCATAAATATTAAAAGTATGAGTCCAACACATGGCCATTTGAACACCTAAAGAACGAAAGAGTTTTGCAATGGCTGGATGTAAGTAAGCACTCTTGGGGTTATACATGGTTTCAAACTCATAAACAACTTTTGCTTTGTTCGCAAATTGCGGACTTCGCAACCAGCCTAAGTGATCAAAATCTTCATAACAAAATTTGAGGAAAGGCAAGTAATTACGATCGCTCATATCCGCGGGGTGTTCCACAAAGGGAGCTGCCACATCATCCTGACCAGGGTATAGACAAAATGCCAATGCATCAGCTTTTGAATCTGCGATCCCCGCAAAAACATCTTTTCTTGAATCGATCATTCTCGGCCAATTACAGTTCCAAATTACTGGCTGCTGAGCGCCCTCCGATCTGAGTAAATCGTGGAGTCCGTCGATGTAATCTCGAACGACTTCGCGACGGTATTTGGCATAGTAAACATCGTTGAAAGGAAAATCATTATTTTGGAGCCAGTCAAAGAAAAGTTTCTTTTGCTTAACACTTTCATTCATTTGCTGAAAAGTCATGTACTCGGGTTCATTAATCAGACCCCAAACAGCGACAACAGGATCGTCTTTAAGCTTGATCCCAGTATAGGGATTTTCATAATTGATTAATTGACGAACCATATTGTGAGTACACTCAACGATTTCCGGATCAAAGATCCACTCTTCTCTTGTTGAATTAGCCACGAAGGATTCTTTAATTAATGTAAAATCCATGTGATTGATAAAAGTCAGATAAACATAAACACCGTTTTCCCGTGCCTTGGCAATGGTGTAGGCCAACATATCCAACCACATATTGTGAACAAGGTTGCCTTTAGCATCAGAAAAATCTGCCGGGGTTAAATGACAACGGATAACGTCGCTAGCCATTTTTTTCATATCGGCAAAGCCATCGTCACACATATCCTGCATGACCTCCAAAGTCATGGGAATACCTGCATGCTCCATGCGAAATTTATATTCCCAATAAAGATTTGGCTGAAAGTTATGCCCCCAAAGAGTTACCTCATCACCATTTTCGTAGCGAAGAACCCCCTCCTCTACTTTCATGAACATGAAGTCTTTTTGAAAATTTTTCAGGAACTCGTCCTCAATCATCACTGCTTCCATATTACTGCCCCTTTTTAGTGATATTCAGACTCCAGAAAGACATTTTCTTAAGTGCTTTTTTATCGTCAACGGCTAGAAGTTTAAAGCTCAAATCCTGAACACCTTTACTGAGATCTAAAACACCTAAGTCATGAAACTTGCCCTTACCGAGTTCAAAAGTCTTATTGACACCTTTGCCATTGAGTTGGAACTGAGTTCCATCGGGAGCATCTGTTGCACGAAGCATAACTTTGTATTTTCCTGCAGTGCGCACATCAACTTTCAAAACTTGCTCAGCACCAATTTCACCAAAGAAAGTATTAGCCCAGCTCACGCGGTTTTTACCTTTGGTTTTATACATACTTTCGATTTCTACATAAGAAGTTTTTTGATCTGGAAAACCAATGACCTGAACAGGTGCCGTGTAGGCATGAGCATCATTTAAAATTTCCTGCTTCTTAAGCTCATAACGCTCTTTCATCACTGCAAATTTTTCCGGCATGGATTTCTTAAGGTTTTTGACCTGACGGGGATCTTTAGCTAAGTTGAATAAGCCCCAGCTACCATTGTCATTCACCACAACCCAGTCACCGCTATAATAAGCACTGCAACGCTGATTAAATGGTAGTGTATTTTTTGTAAAGCGATGATCGTAGCCGTCTTCACCTGGAGTCGATTGCGGTGAACCAGTTTCTGCACAAAAGTACTCACGCTCAGGCCATTTCGATTTAGCATCTTTTAAAAGTGGTAAGAGACTTTTTCCGCTGAGTTTTGGTGCAGATGATTTTGCTGACAAACCTGCCATATCCAGGAGCGTTGGGTAGATGTCCATAACCAAGGAGAAATCATTGCTCACACGCCCTTTAAATTTTGCCGGCCAATACACTGAGAGACGATTACGAACGCCATTTTCCCAGGCAGTTGCTTTCTTAGATCTTAATCCAGAGGGGTTACGTTGCTTCCATTCCTCTTCATTTAAGTCATAAAATTTACCATTCTGCCAATAACCATGCTCATCTTCACGGAGTAAACGCGTGGTTGGAGTTGGACCGTTATCACCAAGGTAAAGAATTACTGTGTTATCGGAAATCCCTTCATCTTCAACGGCCTGCATAACACGGCCAACCTGGCTATCGAGATGCTCCATCATGCCCATGAACATGGCGTAGCTCTCGCCCAAACCTTTGTCTAAATACTTATGATGATATTCTTTAGGACAGATCCACGGCTCATGGGGCTGCGCATAAGGAAGATAGAGAAAAAATGGCGCCTGCTTATTTTCTTTAATAAATTTGATAGCCTTATCAGTAACAATTTCAGCCTGCCAGCCCTTTTCACGACCTGCATATTTACCGTTGTGGAAAAATGGCGGATTAAAATGCTCGTAACGGCCATAGCTACGAATATCTTGGCGAACCACCGGCCAAGCTTCATCAAATCCGCGACGAGAAGGGAGGTCAGCATCTGCCAAGCCCAGGTTCCATTTACCCATCATGCCAGTTTTATAACCGCCATCTCTTAGGGCTTCACTCAAATAATACTCATTTAGATGGGGACTTTCTGCACCAAAACCCACTGATGCAGTACTAACGCGCATAAAATCACGACCCGTCATCAAAGCTGCACGAGTTGGCGCACAAGCTGGTGCCGTATAGAAATTATCGAAACGCACGCCCTCTTGAGCCAACTTATCCATAAATGGCGTTTCAAGTTTATCCTGAACAAAGCCGTAATCGTCGTAACCTTGATCATCGGTGAGAATTAAAATGATGTTGGGGCGCTGATCCGCCGCAGACATGGCAAGAGCCGCCGTAAAAACAAAAGCTGTACCGAGCTTAATGAGCATATTTTTAAAATTCATATTCTTCCCTTTTGCTAAAATCATAAATCTATATAAACCCAAAACTTAGCCGCTTCAAGTTTTAAATGATTAATTTTTTAAATTAAATGTTAAACATTTGTTATTTTCACAGAAAAAAGCAGAGTTTCACCCCCTGCTCTATTCTATTACTTAAATTGCTTTGACTGTGTAAAGGCCATGTGTTCTTTGTGAAGCTTAGCCATTTTCTTCAAAATACCTGAATACTCCGAATTATCAGCCAGATTAGCTTTCTCTTCCGGATCTTTATCGTAATCATAGAGCTCCACATGCTCAGGGTTCTTCACGTACATATTACCTTTCGTAGCCTTATTTCTCCAGCCTTTGTACCAGGCGGTGTAACGGTAACGCTTGGTGCGAATTGTAATTCCCCAGCGCTTATCGTGAGTATAAATACTAGCTGCATATTCCTGCACGTCTTTCGAGCTATCTTTTAAAACCGGAACCAAGCTTTTACCATCAAGATTTACAGGCGTTTTAATTCCACTTAATTCACACACAGTTGGGAAAATATCGATGAGGTTCGCAGGCGTATTAGTCTTCTTTCCACATGGTAAACCTGCATTGGCGATAATTAAAGGTGTACGCGTTGCCTGTTCGTAATTGGTGTGTTTCGTCCACAGACCTTTATCACCGAGGTGAAAACCGTGATCCCCCCAAAAGACGATAACTGTATTTTTGTCCAAACCCGTTTCTTTTAATTTTTTCATGACTTTTCCAATCTGGGCATCCACATAAGAAACACAAGCCAGGTATCCATGGAGAAGTTCACGTTGAGTTGCTTCGTCAATTTTGCCTTTTGCCGGCACGCCGCCGTAACCACGAGCTTCAACATATTCTGTTTCAGCACATTTCGGCGCACCTTTAGGGTAAGACTGGTACTCCGCTAAGGGTAAGCTTGAACGGTCATATAAATCCCAATATTTTTTAGGCGCCACAAAAGGTAAATGAGGCTTTAAAAAGCCAAGAGCAAGAAAAAAAGGTTTATCTGAATTCTTTAGTTTCTCGAGTTGTTCTATGCCGCGATTAGCCACTCCGCCATCTTTGTAGGCATCATCGGGAACATCATAGCTTTCAACGGCAGGGCCGGCGCCATGCTCGCGCATGTAAAAACGCAAGGGTTTACCTTTTAGACCTTTAGCCTTCCCCTCTTTTTCAACTTGTTTCCCAAGTTTTATAATTTCTGGATTGTGGTAATGTCCCGCTTTTGGTGGACCTGTTTTTTTATTGTAGGGATTAGTTCCAAAAAACTCAGTCCAGGAAATTTTATCCTGTGGACCATGCCAATCATCTTCCACATTGCGAGGATCAAAAATCTTACCTGTTCCTAAGGTGATGTAGCCCTGATTTTTAAAGTGAAGAGGCAAGGTCAGTATATCCGGGTACCATTCGCGAAGAACAAATTTACCAGCTGCCATTCCGTAAATTCCAGTGGTATCCGGATAGTATCCTGTGAGTAAACTAATTCGAGAAGGCCCGCAGACAGCTTGCTGACAATGAGCATTCAGAAAGGCTGTGCCCGACTGGGCTAATTTATCTATATTGGGCGAGATTGCGTAATCGTAACCATAACAATTCAAAATGGGCTTAAGGTCATCTACGGCGATAAACAAAACATTCTTTGGCTTTGCGGAAGCCGCAAAACACATACCAAAGAATACACTCAGAGAAACTAATTTTTTTAATATCATCATGACTCCCTACTTTTTATTCTTTTTAGAGTGCGGGCCAAACGCAGCTTCTTTGCCCCATGGTACAAAAGGTGGTGCAACAGGATTATTGGAATTGTTCACAATACCTTTTGGTAACGCTGCTTTCCAACCTGCTTTAAGTTGCTTTTTAAGTTCAGCTACTACCGATTTATACTCCGGTGTGTTGGCTACATTGCGCGATTCTATGGCATCGTTTTTATGATCATAAAGTTCATGGCTTTTGAATGATCCATCCAGTTCGCGCCACTCAATGTAATGATAACGATCCGTTCTGATGGAAAAGCCCTCAAATTTTGCCTTCGGATAACCGCGTGGATACTGGCTAAATGCAGCAGACTTCCACTCTCTTTGCGGATTCCGCAAAAGCGGTTTTACGCTATTACCTTCCAAGTACTGGGGTACTTTAATTCCAGCAAGATCACAAAGAGTTGGGTAAACGTCAACATACTCAACTAAGGCCTTTGTTTTAGTACCTTGCGTATAACCAGGAGTCGATACAATCATTGGTGCGCGATTTGAGTTCTCAAAATTCGTAGATTTACCCCAGTGATTTTGGTCACCTAAATGCCAGCCGTGATCAGAAATAAAAGCAATGATAGTCTTTTCCTTTAAGCCTAAACGCTCAAGTTCAGCCATAACAATACCAATCTGAGCATCGATGTAAGACACGCAAGCAAAGTAAGCATGCTTCATTTTGCGGGCATATTCATCGTCACCCACTATGCGACCATTGCTTGGCTTGGGAATATTATATTTTTGTAAATTCGCCCAATCACGAGCGTACTTTGGAGCATCAATTGGCAAATCTTTGACTTCTGCTAAATCTATTTTTTCACGATCATATAGATCCCAGTATTTTTTGGGTGCATTCCAGGGTAAATGAGGCTTCCAATAACCTAGAGCAAGGAAAAATGGCTTATCCTGTTTGGCCATTCTACGGAGTGTTTTCAAAGCCTCTAAGGTATTTTGACCATCGTCATAAGCATCATCTTCCACATCCTCACATTCATAAGGGGGAAGCTCGCTTTTTTTCTTCCCTTTGGCAAAATTGACATACTTAGTTCCCCAGCCGGCACTCACAGATTTTTCAGTGAAATCCTCGTTATATACGTGGTGAATTTTTCCAACTGAACGAACGTAATAACCCTCATTCATAAAATGACGCATGACTGATGGGCGATTACCCTCCAAAAGCTCTTCAACCGTGTAGATTGAATAAGGATAATCAGAACCAGTGCTATCCGGTCTTAAACCAGTTAAAAAGCTGGCTCGCGATGCAGTACAAACCGGCTGCTGAACATAGGCACGCTCAAACAAAACCCCCTGCTCAGCGAGTTTATCAATATTCGGACTATGAATATACTCAGCACCATAGCAGTTCAGTTCAGGTCGCAGATCATCGACAACAATAAATAATACATTCTTTGGCTTCGCTTGAACAAAACTCAGTGCGAGAACCGCAAGAAATAAAAAGGCTCTTCCAGGGGATAACACAGTCATTCATTAATCTCTTTTTTAAAATTCACAGATAAAACTAAACGTTCACGGAGAAAATATCAAATGGTTATCTTAATATTTTAAATGATCAACATTTTAAATCTCCAAAAAAATTAGATACTTGCCTCGAGCTCAGCCTTCTTAATATTTTCTTTTTTGGGTGCACGGCACTTGAAGCTAATCGTCACTTTTGTTCCTTCTTTAACTTCAATCCACTGCTGAACCCATTTACTATTGCCGCCTGCAATAATATAATGCTCACCATTCGCCGCATCTCCTTTGATTAATTGATTGGAGTTAAATTTCCACCAACCTTCCGAAACTCCACTATTCTTTAATTGCTCAAAATCGCCATTTACTATATCTGAGCCGCTTATTTTTAGGTCATCATATTCGATCCAGTTCACCTTCCCCGATTTCTCATGATGACGTCCAGTGATTTTCAGACGCACTTTCCCTGCCTTTGATGCACGAAAGCTAAATTGCATTTCCTGCCATTTTTTCTCAGGCTCTTCAACACTCCTAAAAATCACCTTATTTTTTATGGCTTTATCATAATAATGATAGTCCATACCTTCACCAGGCTGAATCTTTACAAAATCAATTTCTTCCTTATCTCCGTAAAGGGTTATAACTGCCCTAGGGAAGTCTTCAGCAAAGGCCTGCCCCATGAGCAAAAGCAATGCTGTGAATAATAATTTTTTCATTATTTCCTCTTTTCATTACGCATTAATTTTAGGAATAGACAAAACCATTCCTTTTAAAAACAGTTGTTATTTAAATCAGAGCCAGGCTCTGTGCAATGCAGAATTAGTATTCTTTGATCTTAACCGGAATACATTTTTCCACAGTTTTTGTCGGATCTTTTTCAAGATCTGACAAGAAGACTTGAACAGCCTGACGCCCCATTTCTTCAATATCCTGTTCCACAGAATATTTAACATTTGGAACAGATTCAATACTCTCAAAATCAAAAGTCGCCACAGGAAGTGATGCCAGTTTTTCAGTAGACTCATTGGGATAAAGTTTACAGAAATCATTCATACCCTCGAGCATACTGCTATCATTTACAAAGAGTGCATCTGCCTCCAGGCGACGTGCTGCATAAAGACCTGCACATTCATTGCCCACATCTTCCAAGTAACTTAATGAATTACTGCATAAGATGTAGCGCTCATCAAATTCAAGACCATTTTTCTCGATAGCCGCCTTAAAGCCTTCGAGACGCTGCTTTCTTGCGAGAGTATTGAGATAGCCCCCCATGAAAGCAACTTTCTTAGCTCCATCATCTATCAGTTTCTGAGTTAGGTCAAAAGCCGCTTGGAAGTCATCAATATCGACCTTGTGAATTCCCTCACGACTTTCCAAGCTGGAACCGGCCCAAACGCTTGGACATTTCAGGTCATCTAAGAAATCGATCAATTGATTATGAGTCGACATAAAGGGATCAATAACTAGAGCACCTTCACATTTCACGGCATTAAATAAATCGCGAATTCTATTAAAGTTCTTACCCACTTCCTCTTCTTCATATTTGAAAGCGACATTCACTGTGGTGGCGTTGTTTAAAAGCGCCTCTGCATGAACCGCATATAGAAGTCTGGAGAAATACCAATTGGAGCTCTTTTCCCATGATGGCCAAGGTGAGATTACCAATATCAATCTAGTGTTGCTAGAAGGAGGCTTACGAGTAACCACTGTTCCATAACCAGCGCGACGATTGATGTAGCCTTCTTTTTTTAGCCAGGCCAAAGCTTTTGAAACAGTAAGACGGTTTATTCCAAGGTCTTCTGCAATGGACTTTTCAGTAGGAAGAAGGTCCCCCTCATCATACTTATCGGAACTTATCATTTCCCAGATATGATTGTAGGCAATCTCTTCTTTACGAGCAGGTTTTGACTTTTCTTCAGACATAATTGTTTACTTTTTAAAATTAATCACGACTTAAAATGATTAACATTTAGTTAATTACAAGGCTTTGAATTCAATCACTGACCGAATTCACCGAAAGTGTGAGGCAAGCCTTTAACGAACTTGGATAATTCACCTTTTAGCGTTTCTAGAACTGGGCGATATTCAGGATTATTGATAAGGTTTTTCATTTCGTAAACATCTGCTTTTAGATTGTAGAGCTGATCGGAATCCCAGTAATGCTTATACATGCGTTCATTGCCGTAGTTGTGGTGATCCACACCAGTCCAAAAAACTTTCTTGGGGTTCGCTTTCATTTTCTTTTCAATCTCAGGCGTCACACGATTAACCAGTAATTTCCAATCTTTACTGAACACAGCTTT
This sequence comes from Lentisphaera marina, assembly GCF_028745505.1. Lineage (GTDB taxonomy): Bacteria > Verrucomicrobiota > Lentisphaeria > Lentisphaerales > Lentisphaeraceae > Lentisphaera > Lentisphaera marina. The sequence goes on from NZ_JAQZZL010000002.1 coordinate 1,548,764, forward strand.
AGTGTTTCCAGCTTCAACAAACATATACTTGCGCCAGTCGGCAGGCTCACCATTGCCCGTTAACTGAGGTACAATACTCTTACTGTCCTGAGCCATATCTGCAGCTAACGTTCCACCTGCAACCTCGACTAAAGTTGCAGCCATGTCAATGTTACCGCAAAGGGTATCATGTCTTGTCCCTGGAGCTATTTTGCCAGGCCAAACGGCTATGAGTGGAACTTTTGAACCACCTTCATAGCAGCTGTTTTTTCCTCTTCCTCCGTGATCACTAGTGAAAATAACAAGCGTATTGTCTAGTAGATCATTTTTCTTTAATGCATCCATTACCGCACCCACGTAATCATCCATACGAGTTGCCATGGCATTTTGATCCGGCACACCTGCTGCTCTGGTTCGTTTGAACACATCTTCAACTTTAGGCAGGAAGTAAAGTGGCTCATCCAAAAGACCGTCGGAGGTTACACGTTGATTGTAGGTAGTGATATCATTATAATCAAAGTAATATTGACCGTGGGGAACAGGAAGTGAGCAGTATAGAAAAAAGGGCTGATCTTTACTCTCATTAATAAATTTTACAGCTCCTTCACACTGCCAGTCGAGGTTTACAATCGAGTTACCCCACTCCATTCTATCGACTACGTCCCAACCAAAACCGTTGCTTAAATAATCAATTCCGGCTTGGTAATATTTCTTGATTGCTTTCTCAGATTTCTTAGTTTGCTCAAGGGTGGCATTTGGAGCATGATCTGCCTTTTTGCGCTTAGGCAGATCATTCCTTTTCATATTGTGCCACTTACCAATAATTCCCGTACGGTAGCCCTGCTTTTTCAATTCTTTAGGCAAGCTGGTCTCAGTATTGAGGATTGCTGGGCGCCACTCTAAAGTAGCATGAGTCCCCGCTGGATAATCATCTTGAAGCTCTATACCTCGAGTAGCGTAACGACCGGTGAGAAGACAGTAACGACTGGAACTACAAACGGTGGCATTTACGTAAAAGCGAGTCAAAATCATCCCTTCATCAGCAAGCTTGTCGATGTGAGGGGTTAATACCTTGGGAACTCCAGCTTTGTGACCTACACCATGAACTCTTTTCACACCACTGGGAGATGGCCAAATATCTACATCATTCATTGTGCAGTTGATCTCATCTGCATCCAGATCATCCGCATAAATAAAAACAATATTTGGCTTCTTATTTTCTGCATGAATACTAAATATTCCACTCAGCATAAATGCAACTAGCGCAAAAGAGCTCATTAACTTGGTCATAGGGGCATTCCTTAGTTTAATTTTCACGTCAAATTTCCGTATAATATGGCCTTGATGACGAAATATCAATCGTTTTTGGTGAAATAATTATCATTATTTATTAAATGTTAATCATTTTACCAGTTCATTCTTCTTTCATGTAGACTACATACACACAAAAAACATAGTGAAAGAATGAGAAAAAATTTACCATATAGTTTCCCTTAAGGATTAACTCTTATCAAACATTCTTGGAATTAAACGATAGAAGAATACAAAAAACACATCTATATGAGCAAAAAAAGCGAGCTACAGAAATATGTATGTGGTGTCATTGACATATTCCTGTAGCTCGTAAAACATGGCCTAGGGGGAAACCATTATTTTCCTAAACACACTAACTTAGTGATAGACTTGCCACTCGGGTTCATTTTCGAATATACGATAATAATACTCTTTACCTTCGAGTTCTTCGGCTGCATCTTCATCGCAGATGATGACACAGTTGGGGTGCAATTGTAATGCCGATGCAGAAATCATAGAAGTGATCGGACCTTCAACTGCTTTGGCTAAAATTGAAGCTTTGGATTTACCCGTCGCTAAAAGAATAATTTTCTTAGCATCAAGAATGGTGCCAACGCCCATAGTAAGAGCGCGCTTGGGCATTTCTTTTGGATCATCGAATAAAGGCCCATTTTGTTCAAGAGTAATGGGTGCTAAAGCTTTTTCTCGTGTACGGGAAGCCAAAGAGGACAAGGGCTCATTAAAGCCAATATGACCCGTATTACCAATACCCAAGAGTTGAATATCTATTCCACCTTTATCAGTAATTTTTTCTTCGTATTCCTTACACGCTTCAGCGAGATCGGCTGCCACACCATTTGGCAAATAAGTCTCTTCTAGGTCAATATTAATTTTATTGAATAGTAAGTCGTTCATGTAATACCGATAAGACTGATTATGATCTGGAGCTAAGCCCACGTACTCGTCGAGATTGAATGTTGAACAGCGCGAGAAACTAACTTCACCTTGATCGTAACGTTGGACTATATTGGCATACAAATTTTCCATTGTACGCCCCGTTGCTAGACCTAGAACACTATCTTTTTTATCTTGAACGGCATGGCAAATCAGACGAGCCGTGAGGTCAATGGCCGCGGCGGCATCTTTTTGAATTATAACTTCCATATCGACTCCTAAGATAAGTTATCTAATTTACTGGTGACATCATTTTGAAAACGCTCAATGGTCGCTTTTACGTAGTCACTAATTGACAAATTCTCATCTTCAATCAAAGGACTTAAGTCCATGGCAAAATTCATTGAATCGCAAGCATCCACTTCATGAGAGGCAAAGTATGTCGCATTGGCAACTCGACGACCAACAGTCGCTAAATCATAACGTTTTCCTCCACTTACTTGAGAGTCAAAAACTGCAATGAGGGCCTGTGCAATATGAGGGTACTGATCTGTGGGAAGAACGACTTTTTCATCGTCCATCATCCAGTCCAAGTCACGCCAAACCTCACAGCCATAAACTTTCTTGGGGCGTTGCTCTTTTGGGAGTGAACGAACGGCCTCAATAGAGCGCAACATCGTCGCCACATGCGTATCGTGCTTGTCTGCTGGATTGTGTAAATACAGAACTTCGGGCTGTGCGACTTGAAGAATAGCCCGAAGTTCTGCCACAGTGTTTTTGTTCTGTGAATCTTTGATTTCCGAACTCGGGTACGCCAACTGAACTTGGACTGCGAAATCTCCAAGTGAAGCCGCTTTATTCTGCTCGTCACGGCGAATCGCCTGCATCTCTTCATCTGAGTACTCGGCGTAAATCCCAGTACGTGGACTTCCTGAACCATTTGATAAAATAACGCTACTGAAATTGAGATCTTTTTGACCAAAACATTGTGCAATACCATTATATGCTAAAATCTCGGTATCGTCCTGGTGAGCGACAATCGCTAAATGAGTCGTACTTGAGAGTGCTGCCTCATAGGCTTTCCCAGATGGGATGTAAGCACTGGCTTTTGAATGAATAAATTCCATAATAATTCCTAGTTTAAAGGTGCTAGACTCGCCGCTGTCACTGCTTGACCATGGCGTTTATCGGTTTCATTGGGGATATGAAAATTAACTATCTTTGATAATTCAGGAAATTCCGTATCCAAAACTTCACGCGCTTTCTCTAGGATAAGTTCACCACCCTCACCCGATGTTACACGACCTAAGATGAGCAAGTTATCCATTTCATAAAACTCACCATAATGAGGAATCGTGTAACCCAAGTAAATGCCAATCGCCTCATAAATTTTACGAGCTCGAGGATCATTCGCTTTCATTAATTTTTGTACTTCTTTGAGTTGCTCGGGGAAAGGCATGCCCGGCTCAAAGTCTAAACCTGCTGCTGGTGCTAAACGCGCCACCGCCTGCTGAGAGAAAAACTGTACGCCACAACCTAGATCGCCTGACCATTCATCCACAGGTCCATTGTCGCGGTAATCTACTGGAGCAAAGGCGAGTTCATTGAGCCATCCAGTAATTTTGGCGTCTTTGTCGACGTAACCCACGGCCTCACTCGTTCCCATTGCTAGGCCCATACAGGGAGTGACACCACAACTTTGGGCGCCATTAAGAGCCGTCACATCACCATCATTGACCACGACTATTGGCACATCCCATTCAGATTTGAGTTCAATGAAAATATTTTTGACTTTAGAATCGAAATCTTCTTCTGCTACACCACGAAATAAAGAGGCAATTTTAACTTGGTTATCCACATAAACACCTGCAGCGCTACCACCAATCGCATCCACACGGGGAAGTTTTTCGGCTGCACGGCGAATCGAGTCTTTAATACCTTCCAAATGCCAGGATGGATCATTTTGAAAATAAGGATCCCATTCTACCTCTTCGGTATGAACCACTTGACCATCAATTGTTGCAGAACACTTTCTATCGGAGCCACCAAGGTCGAAGCCCACGCGGCAACCATCTGTATAACCACCGAGGGATTGAGCATTGCCACTACTTTGGGGAACCTCTTCTAAACTGCAGTGTATGAACTCAAATTCACTACCATAAACTTTTTCAGCTATAATTTCATTATCAAATTTGCGCTCTCCGCAATTCGAATAAGTCTGCTTGATGTAATCGAAGAGTTCCTGAGGCCCTGCAATATAGACTTTATTGCCGCCGACCATCCACAACATGGCTTTAAGAAAACGTTCAACAAACTTATGGTTGAGCTCTACATTCGCTCCAGTGTGTGCCAAGATCTTTTCATTGAGGGTGAAAACCGTACCATTGGCTTGGACTAAAGCCATGGCAAAATCACTGCTTTCAGCTTCAGATACTTTCTTGCGAAAAGCTTGATTCCACAAGTAGGCAGGTTGATAAGTCGGGTCTAATTCACTAATAACTTTTTGGTCAATATTTAAACTCATAGTAGTCTCCAGTTTGCTTAATTGAGCTAAACATACGGATACTAGCAGGAGATTACAATGACACTTATTTGATATATTATATCATAATATTGATATTTTTACTTAATTCACTTCTAGCCATTTTGATTCCAAGTCTTCGCAGCTCAACATTATTATTCATGCATAATAATTTTAGTGATTTACAGTTTCAAATTTAGTGCTTGTGCGATGTGCCTACTCACTTCTTTGGCTAATGACTGAGATCCCTTTGGAGTGAAATGAACGTTGACGGGAATTTGCAGTTCCTTTAAACGTGGCTGGGTGAATGTGTACAAATCATTAATCACAATCTGATTTTTTTGCATCAATTTCTGTGCGACCTCATTATAAATTTTTGCATCTTCTGGAATACGACAAGGCACCACACCTGAAGGATAAGCTGTCGTAGTCGCAAAAATCAATTTAGCTTCTGTCTGTTTCAAGACTTCAATTAATTTGCTCAGATTCTCTTGATATTTCTCTGGCGAATTTCGCGGAGCTACCTTGGGGTCTGTTGCTTTTTTAATTGCGGTACCTGGCTTTATCCTTTTTAAATCATGTAGACCCCAATTGAAATGAATGACATCCCATTTTTTCACTCCTTGGGTATTGAGCCATTTCTTCAAATTATTTAATCCACTCACTGTATCGCCGCAATTTAGAGGTTTATCACCCGCCACTGGACGATAGACATTGGCTTTACCAGCTAAGATTTTGCGGACGTCCAAAGTATATCCTATTGATATAGAGTCTCCCAAAATGAGTACATTTGGCAAGCCCTCCTCTGCTTGTAATTGCCATTTATAAGCCTTCGCTTGCTCTTCGAATGAGCCGGGCTCCACGCCGAAGCTATTAAGTCCGATAATGATAAGTATGTAATAAATATGATTCATAAAAATTCCTCGAAAGAGACCAATGGACTACTTTCCACAATCCCACATCGTATTGCGTGTATCTGTTGCTGACCAAGGGTCCGAACCGGAGCCGGCATAAGTAGAAGGAAAATATGTATAACTTACGTGACCATCTACAAACAAGTAATTACTCTTCCATAAACCGTGAACCCAGAATGATTTTTCCGCCTGATTAACTTGAAGATCTTGAACCGTTACATTTCCTCGCGATTGATGACCTGCGGTATTATTCTCATATGGATATTCAGTTATCACAATACTGTCTGAGGCTTGATTTATATCACTATATTTCCGTGAGTAAATTTTACTTGCATCTGTTTCCCAAGCAGTACTCGTAATCCCCCGCCCTGCCCAAGATGTAAAGGTATAAAGTGTGTTAAGTGAATACGATCGAGATCCCTGACCCAAACCACTTTCTTCTCCCCTAGAATCGGAAGGACAGCGATAGAGTTTGGCCCCATCACTCTGGCCACTACCTGCATTAAAACCCCAGCTGTTCTTATCTGCATCACTTAGATCACGGCCATCATAGTCACTTAATTTATCATCCCATGACCACGCATAATCAACTTGACCAGCAATATTATGGGAAACGGGGTAATAGCCCTCATTATTGTCGAGGTACATAAACATAACAACACCAATCTGTTTTTGATTATTAAGGCACTGAGTTCTTCTCGCGGATTCCCTAGCTTTTGATAATACGGGCAAAAGTAAAGAGGATAAAATTCCCACTATGGCGATAACGACCAAAAGCTCTATCAAAGAAAACGAGGACTTACTTTTTTTATTCAAAACTGATGTGACCATGATTCAAAATCCTTAAGTTATTGAAAACAAAAGCGAGAGATATAGCCTATTGTTACAGTAAAAAACATGAATCCTAAAATTTTCCTCTCCTATTTGCAACTTTCCCATAATTTAGTCGCTTAATTTTCACTTACTTAGAAAGAAAACGATTAAGCTTTCCATTATTAGTCATCAAATCCCTAGATAGAGTACTATAGTGGGAAAGCTTTAAGGATAAGTTCTGGAATGATTATGAATAAAAATGTCGTTACTAATAATAACTTCTCAAAAATTTTTGATGAAGCGACAGCTCTTTATAGCGATGAAGTTGAAACGCCGATAAGTGATTCAATTAAAAACGAAGCCGATCGTTACACACAATTAAAGAAACATGCAACTGGCGGGCATAAAGTTATCTACCAATGTCATGATGAGTATACCGACAGAACTGTTGCTTTAGCTCTGCCCCGTGATTCTTGCGATCATAAAAAAGAAGAAATCTTTTTGCGCGAAGGCCGCATAAACTCTTTATTACAGCATCCTAACATTATTCCCATCTATGATATGGGATATAGAAATGGCAGTCCTTTTTTCAGTATGAAGTTTATCCAAGGAAAAACTTTAGCAGATATTATTGAGGAAGGTAAAACTGAAAAAAATATTGCTTTAGACAGAAATGAACTGATCGATATTTTTCTCAAAGTTTGCGATGCCATTGCCTTTTGTCATTCAAAGGGAATTGCCCACCTAGATCTAAAACCAGAAAACATCTGTATCGATGAGTATGGCGAGGTCTATGTTTGTGATTGGGGCCTAGCCATCATTTTAGATGACTCAATTCCTCTTGATGAGAGTTTCCCCGAAGTCGAGAAATACTCACTCAATTCTATACACGAAGATAAATTAACCCTCGATGGCTACCTTAAGGGCACTCCGGGGTATATGGCTCCGGAACAAAGCCCTCTCATGGATGAACAAAAGGGCATACATAGCGATATTTTTTCTCTAGGCGCAATTTTGTATACTTTATTAACTTACAAAAAACCCTTCACGGCGAAAACTATTGAGTTAACATTACAAAAAACAGTAAATGGCGATTTTGTTTCTCCATCTTCCTTTGTGAACAACCTTCCTGCGCAACTCGAGCTCATTTGCCTTCAGTCGCTAAAAGTCCCCCTCGATCAACGCTATCAGTCTGTTGATGAACTTAAGAACGATATTCAAGCGTTTAGAAATGGCTACGCAATTTCTGCTGAAAAAAACTCAAACATCAAAATTTTATCACTCTTGATCAAGCGTAATAAAGCTTTATTCCTCACCGTTTTCATAGCTTTCATTATCATTTCTCTTTCAACATTATTCTTTACTATCAACCTGAAAAAGTCTGAAAAGCACGCCTTAGCTCTCGCTGAAAAATTCCGTTTGAAAACTGAAGAAAGTCAAGAACGAGGTGGCTTATTATCGAATAAACTTTACGGCGATGCGCTGATTCATTTTGAAGCAGACAATTTTGACAAGGCCATTGACTTACTCAATTATTCGCTACAACTCGACGCTAACAACCTCCTCGCAAAAGAACTTTTGGGGAAATTATATTTTATCAGTGAGGAATATGATCAAGCACTCAATCTATTGACTGATTTGGAGCCCAAAGATAAATTCAGCCAATTCATCATCAATTACTCGAGCAAAAATCAAGCTCCTCAAACGATAGATGAATTTTATCAACTTAATTTAATCATTAACAAAGTCTTTGGATCGTATAATCATCATTCCTCAAATTTAATTCACTACAAAATATACTCTGATTTAAACTACCAAGAACGACTCGAACTAGCCTCGCTATTGCTTCCCATCTACAATAAAAATCACAGCATTAATTTAAAGTATGATCACGAGAGTAAACTTTTGGATCTTTCAGATAATCCGAATTTACTATCCCCTTATATGCTACAGAATTTCCCGGCGCAAAAAGCCGATTTTTCCCATACTTCTATCGTTAATTTTATTACTTTTCGCTCCATGCCTTTATTGAGCTTGGATGTGAGCTCAACTCCTTTAACCAGTTTAGAAAGTTTTTCCAACAACTCAATCCGAGAACTATATATAGCTAACACCAAGATACGTGATCTAAGCTCGCTAAGAAGCAGTACATTACAGGTCTTAGATATACGTGGTTTAAAGCTTTTGAATTCTCGGGATTTATTGCACATGAGCTATCTAAAAACTCTCATCACCTCACCGGGTCAATTAGATCCCGATGTAAAAAAGCTCTTATCTACACGCCTTAAACTGATAGAGAAAAACTAGTGACAATCGAGTTCTTTATTTAGACGTGTTATCTCTTTAATTAATGCATTGCGAGCACGCTTCTTGTAAACACGAACTGAACTGGAGGCAATGCCAATGCGCTGCTCTATTTCTTGGTCGGGAATATCTTGCATCGAAAGCTCAAAAACCGACCGTACTTTTTCAGATAAATCAGCTTTAATATTTTCATAGGCTTTTTCAGCGATAAAAACCTTCCATTCTTTTTCAGCTAACTTTTCAATCTCTGGTTCACTAACACGGCTCATACTCTCCAGAGCTTCTTCATATTGGACTTCTTTCTTAGCGTTATTACTCGCTTTAGATCTAAGATAGTCCTTAACTATGTTACAAGTCACCAAGCTCAACCAGGTACGAAAACGGCATTGATTGGGTCTATATTCAAATTTGGGTAAATCTTTCCAAAGCTTTAATAAGACATTCTGAAGTAAATCTTCATTTAATTCTTGTTTTAAATTAAAATTACGAATGATTACGAAAATATAATTTTTATATGTTTCAACGAAATCTTCCCAAGTCTGCTCATCGTCACGATCAACTTGGAGGCGTTGAATCAATGTTAATCTTGTTGAGTAGTCTTTCTTCAATTCTAATCACTCCTTATAAAAATCTAAAAGTTCTATACTATAGGAAAATGCGCCTGCTAATACAATTCGCCTGAGACAGCTTTCACTCATTAAAAGTAATGATAAATATTTATTTCATCAGTCTTGCTACTTTTATCACTTGCGACAATCCCTGTAAATAAGCACATCATAAGAATGTACTGAATCAAGAGCTTCGCGGAGATTTTGAGTTTTATCAAAAAATAAATCTTGCAAAACAATGAGTTTTCATTATTCTAATGATAACAATGGAGGACATATAATGAAAGACTTTTTTAAAATCTTTGCAATAATCACGACAATATTCTTTATCATGGCAGGAGCTTGCGCTTTTGGTATCTATAAATCACACAAAAACTTCCCTGAATACGCAAAAAAAGATGTTCTGTATACAAAATATAAGGATTATCTAAGCGAAATTGATCATGAATTACAGGAAAGCAGTTCCGCTCTAGATTTTGCAGCTCGACTTGAGAAATTAAACCACCCCGACGAAGTCATTTATTTATGTATTGAGAAGGAACGCGATATTCATGATCACAGTAATAAGAGTGATGAAATTGAAATTATAAAAAAATTCGAATCTGGTTCCAAGAGTACATACACGAGTAATGGAACTGGCTATGGAAGCATCAATGATCAGGACATTGTTATTATTCGCCACGACATTAGTTCGATCAAAGGATTAGATAAGTGTGTGATCTATTTTAATCATGAAGCTGACGCTAAGCCAGATAAATAAGTTCAGAATTCATGGGCAAAAAACTTAAGTGAATGTAAGCTAATTACATGAAAGTTAAGGTCCCAGTTCACGCGCATTGCTCCCAGTGTTTCAAAGAAGATTCACAAGAATTTACCTATGAACAAATGGGCCCCAACATTGCTGGCTTAGTGATTATTACTCTTGCCTTATTCATGTATGGCTTTTTTGGTTTATTCAGTATCCTACTTCTCTGCTTCGGAACCTTACTTTTTCGGAGAAGGCACTTAATTCTCATTTGCCATAGTTGCAAAAAAGCCCAGAGCTTAGACATTCACGACAAGACCTTACTCAATCAATTCATCATCCAAAACCAGCACCGCTTCCTCAGCCTCGACTTAGATCATGAACTCAAAAAACTGCGACTTCATTGCTTAGAGTTTGATGAAATTATTGCAGAGCAATGGAATTGTACTTATTGCGAAGAAGAGAACCCAGGACATTTCCATGTATGTTGGAATTGCAGTAATCGGCGCATCCCACCGGGAATAGAAATGAAAGAAGATCTCTATGGCCCCGTGCCACAAAATATGCTCTCTAATCCACTGAGCTCCAATGAAATCAGGTTTGATAAAAACCACATAGAATGAGGATTCATGATGAAAATTGCCCTTTTTAGTTCAAAACCCTATGATGAAAAATACTTTCAACGAGAAAATAAATTCAATCATGAAATCACCTACTTCAGTGCCCACCTAAATGAACAAACCCTAAGTCTTGCCAAGGGCTACTCGGCTATTTGTGTCTTTGTCAACGACCAAATCAATCGTGAAATGATTGCGACTCTCGCAAAAAACGGCACTCAGTTTATTGCTCTTCGCTGTGCAGGATTTAACAATGTCGATATCAAAGCTTGCGAAGAGTTCAAGGTTAAAGTCTGTCGAGTTCCTGCCTACTCCCCCTATGCAGTCGCGGAACATACTGTCGCCTTAATGCTGACGCTCAATAGAAGAATCTATCGCGCCTATAACCGCGTCAAGGAAGGGAACTTTGCTCTTGATGGCTTATTGGGCTTTGATGTACATGGAAAAACTGTTGGTATTATCGGCACAGGTAAAATTGGCGAGTGTTATGCCAATATTATGAATGGCTTTGGAGCTCGCCTGTTGTTTTTTGACCCTTTTGAAAACCCCAAATGTCAAAAAATGGGCGAGTACACTGATTTAGACACGCTATTTAAAAAGTCGGATATCATAAGTCTTCATTGCCCACTAAAAGCCGAGACTCATCATTTAATTAATGACGAAAGCATTGCTAAGATGAAGAATAAGGTGATGATTTTAAATACTAGCCGTGGAGCTTTAATAGATACCAAGGCATTAATCAAGGGACTCAAAAGCTCTAGCATTGGATCCGTAGGACTCGACGTCTACGAAGAAGAAGCTGACCTCTTCTTTGAGGACTGTTCCGACACCATCATTCAAGATGATGACTTCATGCGCCTTACCACCTTTCCAAACGTTATCATTACCGGTCATCAAGCTTTCTTTACTTCAACAGCCTTATCCAACATCGCCGAAACGACTTTGCAGAACCTCGATGACCTCCAACACGAGAGGCTCTGCCAAAACCTAGTTGAATAACTAAGCCAAAATTTGATCGATTGCCTTTAACTCTTTTTCTGTAAAGTCGAGTTTTGCTAAACTCGCTACGGCATCTTCAACATGAGAAATGCGACTCGCTCCTAAAATTACTGAAGTCATAGCCGGTTGACGTAATACCCAGGCAATTGCCATTTGTGAAAGCTTTTGCCCTCTCGCCTCAGCCAATTCATTCAAAGCCGTAATTTTTTGGATTGTGACTTCATCAATTTGATTGGCATCCAAAGCCCCTGTACTCTTGGCTGCACGCGAATCCTCTGGAATACCATTGAGGTATTTAGCTGTCAGCAGGCCTTGAGCTAATGAAGAAAAGCTAATACAACCCATACCTTCGTCTTGGACTGTTTCTAATAAATCATCTTCCACCCAACGATTGAGCATGCTGTAGGAAGGCTGATGAATAAGACAAGGCGTTCCCAAGTCTTTCAAAATAGCAGCAGCTTTCCTGGTATTTTCGGCATCATAAGATGAGATAGCTACGTAAAGTGCTTTGCCGGCTCGAACTATTGAATCAAGTGCTCCCATAGTTTCTTCTAAAGGAGTCTCTGGATCAAAGCGGTGCGAATAAAAAATATCCACGTAATCCAAACCCATGCGCTTTAGGCTTTGATCACAACTAGCTATGAGGTATTTACGTGAACCCCATTCACCATAAGGGCCTGGCCACATGTCGTAGCCCGCTTTTGATGAAATGATTAATTCATCTCGATAAAGACCTAAGCCTTCAATTAAAATCTTACCAAAATTACTTTCTGCGCTTCCAGCAGGAGGACCATAGTTATTAGCTAAATCAAAATGAGTGATTCCCAAATCAAAAGCTCGATGAGTCATTGCCTTGGCGTTCTCATAAGTATCCACCCCACCCCAGTTATGCCACAAGCCTAGTGACACCGCAGGCAACTTGAGCCCGCTCTTTCCACAGCGTTTATAAATCATATGATCATATCTATTTTCATCCGCTAAGTACATAAACTCTCCTAAACTCATTAATTGTAATAAGATCATGATGACATGAGAATTTCATTTGATCAAATCTTATGACGCTATACAAAAAAAGGCCCCTCGAAAAAATTCCGAGGGGCCCTTAAAAATCTAGCTAAAGATTTAGTCGTGAACAATACCGACTTCTTCTTCTTTATTGTGTGCAATGATACCATAGATTGCTACGAGAATGAAACTCGCGAATGGCATGAGGTAACAGAGGTTGATACCCATTTTATCACTTAATAAACCTTGAGTTGGAACGAGTACAGCTCCACCAACGATTGCCATGATGATACCAGAACCACCGAGTTTTCTATCATTGTCATCAAGTCCAGTAAGACCGAGACCGTAAATAGTTGGGAAACAAAGTGACATACAAGCAGAGATTGCTACGAGTGCATAACCGCCCGTTGCTCCACCACCCCAAATAACTACAGCACAAAGGATCGCTGCAATTGATGTGATGATTGTTAGTAGACGAGCTGGATCAATGAACTTCATTAGGAAAGTACAAATAAAACGCGAAGCAGTGAAGAGAAAGAGACCGATAATCATATAATTAGAGGCTTCTTTAGGCTCTGAAATTGTAGGGTTATTTGCAATTACATAGTCAATTGTGTAAGTCCACACACCAATTTGACAGCCAACATAGAAAAATTGAGCAATAACTGACATTACGTAGTTTTTGTTTTTAAAGAGACGACCAACTGTAGGGCCAAATGCGTGCTCTGGCTTGTGATCATCTTCCTCTTCTCCACCCTTAGGGAATTTCTTGATTAAGATAATGATACCGAGAATTAAACTCACCACACCAATAATAGCATATGCAACAACGACATTCGAAAGTTCTTTACCTTGAATTTCAGCGAGTTTTTCTGGAGCTTCTGTAGCCATAGCTACACGCTCGTCTTCAGTGATTTTTGCGAGTCCGCCAAGAATAAGTTCTTTACCTAAAAATAAACCCGCAAGTGAACCGATGGGGTTAAAAGACTGCGCAAGGTTAATACGACGGGTTGCTGACTCATCTGGTCCCATTGAAATAACATAAGGAGCCACACATGTTTCTAAAATCGCACAACCACCGGCGAAAACATAGAAAGCAATTAAAAAGAATGTAAAACTAGACACTTGACTCGCAGGGAAACATAAAAATGCTCCTATTGCGTAAACGAAAAGACCTGAAACTACACCCGTTTTGTAAGAGAATTTTTTAATAATAAAAGCTGCAGGTAAAGCCATACAGAAATATGCACCATAAAATGCCATTTGAATCATCGATGAATGTAATTGAGTCATACTCATTACACGCTTAAAAGCAGGCACCAACATGTCAGTCATGTTATTAGCTGCACCCCAAAGAGCAAATGGAATTGTGAGAAGGATAAAACAAATTCCCATTCCCTTAAATACTAAAGCGTTGCCGCCTGTATTACTTGTGTTTTCTGACATAAACCCGTCCTATATATATTTAAATCTACATTTTATTTTCATGTACTTTTCATCAAAAAATTTAACTCAAGCACATTTATGACAGCCTCAGCTTATCGTTGTCGTACTTAAAGTTCAATAGACAAAGCTGTGTTTTTTATATATTTTGAGGATTTTTATCATCAGATTTTATAAATTTAACACATATTGAATTTTTACTGTTAACTTACTATCACTTGATATGTAGGTGTAAACTCTATACAAAGCACTTAGATCATAAATCATTCACAATACCTTAGACTTTTAGGATGGTGAATAATCACTAAGACTCACAAAGGTAAAGCATGCAGAATACATACCGATTCAATTCACTTATAATTCGTCTTGATTAATCTTGTAAAAACAAGCTTGTCGCTTAAATTTTGCCCATAGTGTCAATTTGGGGATAAAAAATGTTTCTGCTACTATCTGTTGCCTTGATATTCATGGCTGCTTTTGCGACTCCCGCAATTGCAAGATTCATACCACATAAGCAACGATTTCTTTTTGCTCTCGTACCGGCTACATCTTTCGCCCTCATTTGCAGTAAAGCTTCTGATATTGCACAAGGACTCGCTATTAGCGAGGATTACACATGGATCCCTGCCTTTGACATCAACTTAAACTTTCGTTTAGATGGTTTAAGTTTCCTCATGGCCTTGCTCATAACTGGCATAGGCGCGCTCATCCTCACTTATGCTTCAGGCTACCTAAAGGGCTACGAAGCCAATACGCGCTTCTACACAATCATTCAAATTTTCATGGCTGCTATGCTGGGGCTTGTCTTGTCAGACAATCTTATTGCTATGTTTATTTTCTGGGAGCTTACTACTGTGAGTTCATTTTTACTCGTAGGCTTCAATCACGAAAACCCCGATGCAAGGAAGAAAGCATTGCAAGCCCTAATTGTGACGGCCGGCGGCGGCCTAGCGATGTTCGCAGGCATATTATTGCTAGGTAATGTCGCAGGTACGTATCAAGTCTCTGAATTGATCACTCATGCGGAGATGATCAAAAACCACAAACTTTACGAAGCCATTGTCATTCTAATCTGCTTGGGTGCTTTTACCAAATCGGCACAATTCCCTTTCCACTTTTGGTTACCCAACGCCATGGCTGCACCCACTCCAGTCAGTGCCTATCTGCACTCGGCTACAATGGTTAAAGCCGGGGTATTCCTTTTAGCTCGGCTCACTCCTGTTTTAGGCGGCACAAGCTTCTGGCTTCATTTACTTGTTTATGTGGGCGGATTTACTATGATTCTCGCAGCGAGCTTAGGTTTAATTTACCGCGACCTAAAAAAGATCCTCGCTTATTCAACTTTAAGTGTTTTAGGGATCATCACCCTGCTCATTGGCATGGGCACTGAATTTAGTTTCAAAGCAGCCATCATGATGCTCTTTGCTCATGCACTATACAAGGCCACTTTGTTTATGGTTGCTGGTTCCATTGATCATGAAACGGGAACACGGGATATCACCCGACTTCGCGGACTCCGCAAAGTTATGCCTTGGACTTTTGCAGCAGCAGGCTTAGCCGCCCTCTCCCAAGCGGGCTTCCCTCCCTTCACTGGTTTCTTGGCTAAAGAATACTTTTACGGTAGTGCATTAGATCACAATATGAAGATCTTGCTTATTAGTTCAGCTTTCATATCAAGCATGTTCCTCTTTGTCTTGGCCTTTAAAATTGGCTTTCACCCATTTCTAGGGAGAGAAAACAAGAAAATCCACGCTCATGAAGCACCTCCAACTATGCTGATTGGCCCGGTAACTTTAGGCTTATTAAGTTTATTATTCGGCTTATTTCCTGGCCCTATTGCTAAATACATTTTAAGTCCTGCCCTTGCAAGCTTCAACACCACTTTCCACCCTGTAAAACTCAAACTTTGGCATGGTGTCAACACCGCTTTAATCCTTAGTTTAATCACTCTTACTTGTGGCTTTGGCCTCTATAAACTACGTAAAAAAATCCGTCAAAATGCTACCGGCGTGGACGACAAACTCAATATTCAATTCGATCAATCTTTTGCCAATGGCCTAGAAAGTTTTATCAAATTTGCCAAATGGTCCACCAAGCTCATCCAAAGTGGCTCTCTACGTTCCTATATGATTATCACCATCTCGGCTTTTGCTGGATTACTCCTCTACATCCTCCTCTATGTAGGTGGGATGCCTGAATTCTATAAATTCTCTCACGTCAAACCCATCACATTGGCATTTCTTGTTGCTTTAGCTATCGTCACAATCGTGGCTTGTACAACACTTTCCCGAATGACGGCCTTGCTTTCCTTGGGCGTTATTGGTTTTGGTATCACTCTGATCTACATGATGTATGGAGCTCCTGACCTTGCCTTTACACAAATTTTAGTTGAAACCCTCACTGTTGTGATGTTTATGGTTGTGATCCACAAGCTCCCTCGATTTAAAGATTTTAGCACACGACGTAAAAAAGCCTTTGACGCCATCTTTGCCTCCATTGTTGGTATGACTGTCACTTTTTTAGTCATTAAAGCCCAGAATTTGAGTTCAAAAAACCCCGTCTCACAAATCTACGCAGAAACTAGTTACCTAGAGGCCCATGGACGCAATGTTGTGAATGTTATTCTTGTTGATTTCAGAGCCTTTGATACTTTTGGTGAAATTGTTGTCTTAAGTATTGCCGGCCTCGGTGTTTCACTTCTCATGCGCAACAACAAAAAGGAGGACACTGAATAATGCATTCTGTCATCATCATTCTCTCTGCTCGCCTTCTTTGCCCTATTCTCATGGCGATGGCTATTGCCTTTCTCTATCGTGGACACAACGACCCTGGGGGAGGCTTCATTGGCGGACTACTATTTACTGCCGCACTCATTTTAAAAATTCTCGCTATTGGAGCTGAAGAGTTCGAAAAACATCTATGGATGCAACCGAAGAATTTCCTAAGTTCAGGCTTAATCATGGCCGCTAGCGCTGGGATAATGCCGCTATTTGTCGGAAAAGCTTTCTTAGAGAGCCTTTGGTTCCCGACTTTTACACTGCCCATCCTCGGAAAAGTTCATATCGGAAGTCCTCTGCTCTTTGACCTCGGAGTTTTTATGGTGGTGATTGGCTTTGTACTTACTGTTGTTATTGATTTTGAGGAAGCCGCATAATGGAAACCCTTATTGCTATCCTCATTGGAATACTTTTTGCTGGCGGTGTGTATTGCCTTTTACAAAGAAGCCTCGTCCGTCTAGTTATTGGCATCATGCTAATAGGCCAAGGTGCGAACCTACTCACCTTTGCCGCTTCGGGTTTAACTCGAAAACACACTGCGATCATCAAGAGTGGTGAAACTATTTTACAGGCACCTCACGCTGACCCGCTTCCCCAAGCCCTTGTTCTCACTGCCATAGTCATTGGCTTTGGTTTCACTGCCTTCTGCCTTGCACTACTGCACAGAACCTACAAAACTTTGGGCCATGACGACTTGGAAAAATTTAACACCACGGACACTGATAAATGAGTCCTTTACTACTTCCACTTCTCGTCCCCTTTATCGCGGCCTTATGCTGCACACTCTTTTCTAAAAGTTTAAAAGTTCAGCGAAGCATAAGCCTTATTGCAGCAGTATTTCATTTAGCTGCATCCTTTAATCTCCTGCAAAACGTTCGCAGCGAAGGCATACAAGTTTATCTCAATGGTGGCTGGGCTGCAAATATTGGAATTGCTCTAGTAGCCGATTTATTTAGCTCAATCATGCTTGTTATCACCGGTTTAATCTCTTTAGTGGTGCTCATTTATTCTCTCAAAGAAATGAGCGATAAACTACAATCTCGAGCTTACTTCCCCTTATTCAACTTCTTGATGATGGGAGTCAATGGTTCTTTCGTTACTGGCGACATCTTCAACCTCTACGTCTGGTTTGAAGTCATGTTACTATCTTCATTCATCCTCTTGGCCATGGGCAAAAAACCTGATCAATTAGAGGGTGCCATAAAATATGTTACCATCAATCTTTTCTCATCGATCCTCTTCCTCTCAGGAGCCGCCATTATCTATGCGAAGACAGGTTCACTCAACATGGCCGACATTGCCATGAGAATTGCTGAGAGCAGTGATGAAAAGCTCCTCAACTCAACGGCCATCTTATTCCTTAGTTCCTTTGGTATTAAGTCAGCCCTCTTCCCCATGTTCCTATGGCTACCCGCCTCCTACCACACACCGCCAGTTTCAATCTCTTCACTTTTCGCAGGCTTACTCACTAAGGTGGGAATCTATGCCATGATCCGTACATTCACACTCATCTTCCCTTTAAATAATGGTTTGCTGCAAGAGTTCTTCTATGTCATTGCCATCCTCACCATGGTGGTGGGCGTCTTGTGTGCTGCTTCACAATTTGAGATTCGAAAAATCCTTTCCGTACATATCGTGAGTCAAATCGGGTACATGATACTCGGCCTAGCCCTGTTTACTCCACTGGGTATTGCTGGCGCCATTTTCTACCTGCTTCACAACATCATTGTCAAAACAAACCTCTTCCTCTTTAGTGGCGTTATATTACGCAAAAAAGGCAGCTGTGATTTAAAGAAAATTGGCGGATTATATAAAGTCAACCCAGGTTTTGCAACACTTTTTGCGCTCTCCGCATTTGCTTTAGCAGGCGTCCCTCCTCTCTCTGGTTTCTGGGCAAAATTTGTCGTCCTAAAAGCTGCTGCTGATGCTCACGAATACTTGCTGCTTGGTTCAGGCCTTGCGGTTGGTGTTGTGACTCTATTTTCAATGACAAAAATCTGGGCTGAGGCCTTCTGGAAAAAACAACCAGAAGAATACCCTGGCGTTGGCGAAGACACGGGCAATCAACCCTGGCAAATCATGCTCCCAATAGTTTTTCTAACAATCTGTACCTTTGCCTTAGGTATATGGGGCGAGCTCATCTTCAACATTTGTGTTGAAGCAGCGGAACAGCTCCTCAACCCCACTGAATACATCAATGCCGTCATGGGAGAAGCTAAATGAAAATCATAAAACTCATTGCTTTTGTTCTTTTTTATATCAAAGAAGTTGTGATCACAAATGTGCAAGTTGCTTATGATGTATTAACCAAAAAACATCACATGACCCCTGGTTTCGTCGCCATACCAGTAGAAGGCTTAAGTGATCGCCAGCTCTTAGTACTCTCCAACTTGCTTACGATGACACCCGGCTCAATAACTATTGATTTATCGCAGGATAAGCAAACGCTCTTTATTCACGCCATGTACATAGAAACTGTCGATGAAGTACGCGAAGAAATCATCAGTAAGTACGTCAACAGAGTTAGGGAGGTTTTTTAATGGGCGAACTACAAATTTTCCCCTGGGCGATAATGAGTGCCTACGCCTTGCTCATTTCCGCTCTTGGCATTGCCACTTGGCGACTCATTTACGGCCCCAGCCTTTTTGACCGCGTTGTGGCCATGGACCTCATTTCTGCAGTCGTCATGTGTATTGCGGCTGTATTCGCTTTGGAAACTCAGAACCCTGTTTTTCTTGAAATTTCTGTAGCCATTGCCGTCGTAACTTTCTTAGGCACCATTGCCTTTGCACGCTATCTTGAAGATGAGGAGGAAGAATGAACTTACTCGTCTCAATTATCCTAATAATTGGTGCGGCTTTCACAACTATAGCCGCCATTGGACTCATACGTTTCCCCGACTTTTTTACACGCATGCACGCTGCAACAAAAGCCGGTGCTTTTGGAGGCATCATCATTCTCTTGCTTTGTGCCTTCTGTTTTGCTAGCTTAAAGATCACCTTGATTGTCTTAGTTAATATTATTTTCTTCTACTTCACTGCACCCGTTGCTGCGCATATGATTGCGCGCTCCGCATACATTAATCGTGTCAAACAGTGGGAAGGAAGCAAAGCCGACGAGCTTAAAGGGAAGATTGCCCTCAAGCAGCATCACAAAGATTAAGCACTGATTCTTTACCCGTTAAAATCCCCCTTCATGATCAAAAAGCCTCTTTTTTTAAATCAAAAACAAAAAATACCAGTTTTTGACCTTACAAGATAAAGAAGTCGCATATAATTTAAGATCTTAAGAAAATAATTGGGAGATTATATGAAAAACTGGATTGTCGCGAGCCTAGGTTTAGCTCTATCGCTAAGTGCGAATGATAAATTCCAAGGCTGGAAAGAAATGAGGGTGGTAAAAAGTGAACGCAGTGAAATATACGTAGATGACTTTTTACATAATGGTCAAGACACACTTATGCTCATCAATCATACTCAAGGTCGATTAGATTTCTATCACTACCTGCAAAAAGACGAAAGAGAGCAAGCGCAAGTAGACGACTCTCCTAACGCACTTCCGACTGCAAGTGAATTCAAACTTACTGAGCTTCCCGTAACCCGCCCAATTGAGGCGGTAAAGAACATTAATTTTGGCGATAAAAAAGGTTTGCTAATTCAAACCCTATACCCCGACGAATTAACTTATTACCAAAAGACAAAAACTGGTTGGGAAGAAGGGCAAAAATGGAAACTCATTGCCGATGAGTTCCAAGGTCTCCCGATGATCATTGATGGCAACACGGTTTATTTATCTGCAAAGAAAGGGATTCAAAAAGTCACGCTTGAAAAAGACAGTCGCGTTTCTCATCTCGAGCCAAGAGATAATAATGTCAATCGCGTTTGGTGGTGGCACACTGATGTTGATGGAGATGGCAAAAAAGATATTGTCGAATGGGCTTCCAGTAAACTCAAGTACTTAAAGAAATCATCTGACAAAACCTTTCTCCCATCCATTGAACTTCACGATGAAAGTTTTTCTCATGCTGAAATTGGCCCTGCTAAAGGTGGCGCAAACTTCTTCTTGATCTCTAATCAACAAGACAATCTATTGGGACGTTATGTTTTAAAAGATGACAAAGAAGTTAAAGAATTTGGAAAAACAACTAGCCTACCAATGGATAAAGCAAGTTTAAAATTAAACACCAGCTTAATGATTGATGGTCAAAAAACTTTAGTACAAGCCGACAATAGTAATGCTCTTTTCAAGCTCTTTGTCAACGAAGACGAATCATGGCATGCCGCAAACACTTTCCCAGGCGTTCGCAATATTGAATCCATTGCAGCCCCCCTGGCCAAAGAAGGTAAAATATTGATTCATGTTAAAGATTCTCCCAAACTCTTTTGTTCGGAATGGAAAAACAATCGCTTAAGTTACCCCAGCCCTTGGCCCGCGAAAGAAAAAACACCTAAGGATCAAAGTGTTTTAAAACTCGCTCGTACAGCAGGCGTCACTTGGTGGGTCACTCGCCATGGCAAAGATTTAGAATTATACACTTGGCCAAAAGATCAAGATAAAGCAAGTTCATCAATCTTTAAAGGAATTGGCGACAAAGTAGAAGATGTCAATTGGCTCGGCGGAACCAAGATAATCTACCGCAAAAAATATAAACAAGAATTACTCTTCTCTCAACTCCACGAAGAACATGTGGTGACCGAAGAATTGAGCAAATTGAAAAAAGCTAGCTTAAATGAATTCAGTTTCATCATCAATTCAAAAGGAGAAAGCCAAGCACTGCGTTTAGTTGGTGGCATTATCACTTGGTTCAATGACAAACTTGATCCCGTCGACCAAATCAACCTCCCAAACAGTAGCAAGATCCGTTCCTATGTACAAATAGATGACGAGCGGGCTTACGCACTTGATCAAACAGGTCGCAATATTCATTTACTTAAAAAAGATAAGAGCGGTATTTACCGTAGTAAAAGCGAACATGAAGTCATTGGAAGTAACATCATTTTCAAGGATCCCATTTTCAATTTTGTTTCCTTAAGCAGTCGCGCGCTCACCATTCTAGAGAAAGGCACTTCAAAAAAGCTTATCTTGCAGTCTTCAATTGATAAACGCTTACTCGACATCCAAGGAGTCAAAAAAACACATATAAGCGACTACCGTCTAATGGATGTCACAGGCAACAAACGCAATGATCTCTTGGTAATGGATTACCCCAACCGTAGACTCAGCTTACTGGAAATTGACGACGAATACCAAGCCACAAAAACTTTATCTTGGACTGTATTTGACGACAAGAAGTACCCCTATGGTGGTGGCCGTAAATCAAAAGATGACAACTCTCAGCCTCAAGAAGTGATTAGTGCTGACTTTGACCAAGATGGCAAACAGGACTTGGTAATGATGTGTCACGATAGAATTATATTTTATCTCGGAGATAAGGAGGACTCGAAATGAAATTTTTTATAACACTACTTTTATGCTCATGCCTAGCATTGGCAGATTCTGCGAAAAAAGAACGTGTCACTTTAAAAAATGGCTCGGTAATTTCCACTAAAATCTTAAAGGAATACGATTCGAACATAATCATTGACGTCGGTAGTGACCTGGTGAAAATCGACAAAAAAGATATCCATAGCCGTGAACTTATTAAAGACAAAAACGAAGAAGTTGTCGAGGCTGACGAAATCAATGATATCTATACGATAGGTAGACGAGCAGTTGCTCCTGTTAAAGAGTTAGTTGATCGCGTTAACGAAAGTGTAGTCATGGTCAAAACACCCCGCGGCTTAGGTAGTGGCGTGATCATCTCTGATAGCGGCTACCTATTGACTAACTATCACGTCGTTGAACGTGAAACTCAAATCACAGTTACACTTTACAAAAAAACGCAGACTGCTTTTGAGAAAATAGAACTTAAAAAAGTCAAAATCATTGCCCTGCATCCCTATCGGGATATTGCCCTACTTAAACTGGACCTAGAAGAAGAAAAAGGACTTAGTTTAAAGGCCGCGTCTTTTTCCCCTGACTTTAAAATTGATCCAGGAAATATGATTTTTGCCATTGGTAGCCCCCTCGGCCTAGAGCGTACCGTCACACAAGGGATCGTGAGCTCAAACATGAGGAATTTAGGTCAATTGCGATTCATCCAAACTGACACAGCCATCAACCCCGGAAATAGCGGTGGTCCCATGTTTAACGCCAATGGAGAAGTTGTCGGTTTAGTCTGTGCGGGTTCCGCACAATTCCAAGGACTAGGCTTTGCCATCCCCATGACTGATATCATCAATTTTTTAACACATCGATCCGCTTATCTCTATGATGAGTCTCAGCCTCAAAACGGTATTCATTACCATCAACCTCCCTACATTGAAAAAAAGGAATCTAAATGAAATTTCTTAAACCAACCTCTTGTGCTGCAATTATTCTTAGTAGCCTATCTGTAAGTGCTGCACCAGACATTTTCCAATCTCTTCCAAACGACACCATCACTGCGGCCCGACTTAATCTCAGTAAAAATAATCTGAATGCGATTAAGCAAGAGACACAATTGGGCAAACTTTTTAGCGACCCCAAACGCATTGAGAAACTCAAAAGTATTTTTGAAGATATGCTCAAACAAGAAGGTGAGTACGAAGACTTTAAAAAGAACATGCATGAATTCGGCCTCGAAGATGGTGACCTTCATAATCTTCTCAATAGTCGTTTTGGTTTTTCTTTTGCTACAACAGATGAAATTAAAAACAAAAACATCGGCCTCATTTTTATTTGGGTAAAAAACGACGCTGATTTAATCAACAGATTCTATCAAGGTTTTGCCGATAATTATAAACTCGAGAAAACAGAAAAACGCTTAGATCAAGACTTATCTGACACTAAGGTCATCACCTTACTAGATCAGACCAACTCCGAAGCTAGCCACATGATTAACTTGGAAGATGGCCATTTGATTCTAGCCATCGCCACGGATTTAGGTGCTAAATCCATGACTAGTGATTTTGATAGCGATGATTTTGGCGACTCTGATATTAGCGATGATTTTGAACCACAAGCTTTCAATAAAGTCCTTAATCAAATTATATCTGAAATCAAATTCCAGGCACAGTTTTTCCAAGATGGCTTTGCAGATGACAGCTTTGAAGGCGATGACGCTCCCGAAAATCAAATGACTGATGAAGCTTTTGCTCAACTCAAAGAAATAAGTGAAAGTTATGCGAGCCAACTTATTGCTGCTCAAAAAGGTTCTGGAACTGATTTTTATGCTAAAACACTCCAAAAAGAAGGCATGCGTCAAAACACTCCTGAAGGTGATTTAATCATGGAGGTCGTAGCCGACTTAGAAAATATAAAAATGAATGCGAATACAAAAAATATTTTTGCGAAGTTTGGCCAGCTCTCAGCCATGGGAACTTGGTTGACTTACAAAAATAACTTAATGTTTTCCAATTTATTTGTGAGTCTTCCAGAGAATAAACGCGGATACCTAGAACTACTTAATCAACCTCACGTAGATGGTAAACCTGAAGCTTGGGTTCCAAAAGACTTACAAACTTATTCACAAGTGGCCATGAATCTGCCCTTTACTTGGAACAAAGTGAAAGAAATCATGGTCCAGGAAAACGTACCCAATGCTGCGCAAATTGAGAACCAAGTCAATACTCAATTACAGATGAGCTTCCAATCTGACCTCAATACTTTACTAAACAGCTTTGGTAAAAAAGTCGAAATCATTGAATTCAAGAGCAACAACCCATTCCAGTCAATGACTTATAATGGTAGTGCCGCCATTGTATTAGATTTCAATAATCCTGAGCTCATGAACAAAATTTTAATGACTCTAAAAGGCCTCGCAGGAATGTCCGCTCCTGGAACTCTAATTGACAGTCCATTACTAGGTTTCAATGGCTTTAAAGTTGACCCCAGCAAGAGTAACGGCGTCGCTTTTTCTGTACACTACGGAAAAAACAAACTCATTATTAGCCTTGGTGAAAAAACCGACGAAAGAGTCGTCAACCTAATCAGTACCCCACCTGCTTTTGCCGATAGCTTAGTGAATTCAGCTGAATACAACGACTTCCAAAGTAAATATTCCCCTGACAAAGTTTTACTAAGTAGCTTTAATGATGCGGGTAAAACAATGAGTCAGTTGGTTTCTGGGTTTAATTCTAGCGACATGCTCGATAAAATGTCCCTACTCGGTGGTGATGATGAAATGATTCAGTACTTCAACAAGTTCAAAGAGCTCATACCATCAGAAGGTGAAATAATCAATTTGTTCAAATTAGCTTGTTCAAGCGCTCATTTCTCAGAACATGGGCTCGTAATTAAAAGTACTTCTCAACTACCAAAAGCTAAATAACTTAGCTTAGATCAATACTAGTAGCCTCATATAGAAACATTTTATAAAAAGATGTTTTCATTTGAGGCTATTAGATTATATTGCGCAAATTAAATTACTCGAAGGTCGTGAATGTACGCTGAAATCGCTCAAGTTTTGAATTCTATTGGTCAACCAAAAATCCTCATAGTCGGGGACCTCATGCTCGACGAATTCCTCAGCGGTTCAGTCAACCGGATTTCCCCCGAAGCTCCTACTCCAGTCATTGCCTACCAAGATAGCAATTGTCAATTGGGTGGCGCTGGCTTCACTTCAAATGTTCTTGCTCAACTTAATGCTAACGTTGAAATCTGTGCAGTCACTGGCGAAGACGAAACTCGCCATAAAGTCATCGAACTATTAGATTCGCTAAATGTAGCCCACCGCTGCTTGATTAGCGATCCTAGCCGACCCACGACTCGAAAACAGCGAGTTATGGCTCAGGACAATGATATCTCATCAGGTCAACAGCAAATCCTCCGAATTGACTACGAGTCTAAGGAAGCGATATCCAGCCAAATTGAACAGTCTATTATCACTTTCCTTGACAAAACGAAAAATGAATTTGATGCCATTATTATTTCAGATTACCAAAAAGGTGTATTGACTGAGAAGGTACTAGCACGTCTCTGTGCTGCCGCTGAATACACCACAGTTATTGCGGACCCCGCAAAAGGTGCTCCCATCGAACGCTACAAAGGCATCACAGCAATGAAGCCTAATCGTCACGAATGTGAAGCGGCGGTTGGCTTCTCCATCAACAAGAAAGAAGATGTTATTCGAGCCGGAAAGCTCCTTTTAGAAAAAGCTGAGCTCGATTATGCCTTAATAAGCTTAGATACCGATGGGATTTTTTATATCAACTGCCAAGACGAATACCTTTTCGTCCCAACTCAGCCCTTACAGGTTTATGATGTTGCAGGAGCTGGCGACAGTGTAATTTCTATCATGGCACTCCTATCCAAAGCAGATATTGTTCCACGTTACCTACTAGAAACTGCTAATGCTGCCGCAGGCATCATGATTTCTCAACAAAGCCCAAAACATATCAGTCGCGAGGACCTCGTACACCGCATGGTTGTTGACAAAGATGACTTCAACAAAAAAATTAAAAGCATCGACGAATTAGAAATCATCTTAAAATCATCGAGCACCAAAAATAAAGAAGTCTTTTTTACGAACGGCTACTACGACAACGTATCTCGCGAACGCATCCTTTACCTCGAAAAACTCAATGAATTTGAGGGTATTCGCATCGTCGCAATTAATAGTGATATCTCAATAAAAAACCAAGGCCACGAACCTCAATTACGAGAAAATGATCGACTACGACTTTTACAAATGTTCGATTGTATCGACTATATTTTAATTTTCGATGACACCGATTGCCGACAAATTTTAGAACGCTTAAAACCCGATTATTTCCTTAAAGGCAAAAACTTTGAAGGCAAAAAAATTGAAGAAGCAGAGATTCTCGAAAAAATTAATTGTCAAATAAAATTTATCGACATCTATTCTTAGCTACTTTAAACTTAGCTTCTAGGGGCTAAGTTGCAGATCAAACTTAAAACAAGAGATTATGTACTGGTATTATAAATATATTTTAGTTGCTGTAGCACTTATCGGCATAGGCTTAGGAGTCTATAAACTCCTACCCGATGATATATTTGACTCTACTTCTTCTACTGAAGAGATCGATGAGCAAGGTAAGCAAACGACTCTGCCCGTAGAAAGCTCGCCTGAGTTATCAAAGCCACTAAATACAAACAAGCCTCAAACATCTGTAAAAAATCATACTCCAGCTACGGTTATGCCTAATGCCAAGCCAATTAGCTCACCACAATTCGAAGAAAAACTAAAACAGGGTGTTGAGCTAAAAAACAAGGGAATGCTTGACTCAGCATATAATATCCTTGTTGAAGCTCTCGAATATTGCGAAACTTATTCTGCTCAATGGATTCAAACCGCTACCCTAATTAGCGAAATCAACACTTACATCTACGAAAACGCCGTCCCCTCCAAACGCAAACAAAGCCACAAAGTCAAAAACGGCCAATCCCTCTGGGATTTTGCCGCAGAAAATACGACGATTCGGGCCATTCAGATTAGTAACAAGATCCCTATTGACTCTTCGGTCATTCACGTAAACCAAGTACTCACCTTTTTTGGTGGTGATTGGGAAATCAAAGCGTCAAAATCACATTTTGCACTACAATTACTTCTCGATGGAAAATTATTTCATTACTATAAAATTGGCATCGGCAAAGACAATCGTACTCCAGTTGGCGAATTCATTATCAAAGGGAAAAAGCGTGAACCCACTTGGAAAGGCTACCCATTCGGCCACCCAGAAAATGTTTTGGGCACACGCTGGATGCGACTCACTAAAATAAGCGATGGCTCAAATGAAGGCTACGGCATTCATGGCACCAGCGCACCAGAATCTATCGGAACCGCTTCAAGCCTTGGATGCATCCGCATGAAGAATGAAGACGTGGAAGAACTTTTTAATTTTATCCCTGACAACAAAATCAAAGTGACAATTGAGGACTAAACTATGGAAAACTTTGTACTAGAATTTGAGAAACCAATCCTTGAACTTAAAGAAAAATTAAGTGAAATCCAAGAATTTGGCGAAACTAATAATATCGACATGGCAAAGCAAGTTGCAGAACTTGAAGCTCAAATACAAAATAAAAGCTCTGAAATCTTTGGATCTTTAAGCCCTTGGCAACGCGTCCAAGTGGCTCGCCACCCTCAACGCCCCTACGCTCTTGATTACTTAAATATTTTTGCATCCGATTTTGTTGAGCTCAAAGGCGACCGTAGATTTGGAAATGACGAAGCCATCATTGGCGGTTTTGCAAAACTTCGCGATGGACGCAAAGTCATGGTGATTGCTCAACAAAAAGGACGTGACCTAAAAGAAAGAAGCTTACGAAACTTTGGCATGGCTCACCCAGAAGGCTACCGCAAAGCTTTGCGTTTAATGCAATTAGCTGATAAAGTCGGCTGCCCTATCATCACTATCATTGACACCCCTGGCGCTTATCCAGGTATTGCATCTGAAGAACGCCATGTAGGTGAAGCAATTGCCGTCAACCTCTTGGAAATGTTCAAATTGCGCGTGCCCATCATCTCAGTTGTGATTGGTGAAGGTGGTTCAGGTGGAGCACTTGGCATTGGTGTTGCAAACAAAGTCCTCATAATGGAAAATGCTTACTACTCAGTAATCAGCCCCGAAGGCTGCGCAGGTATCATCTGGAAAGATGGAGCCAAAGCACCCGAAGCTGCTGCCGCAATGAAAATCTCTGCAAATGAACTCTTAAAACTCGATGTAGTCGACAACATTGTAAAAGAACCCCTGGGTGGTGCGCACAAAGATCACGAAGCCGCTGCTAACTCTTTGTATGATACAATCACTGCCGAACTGAACGCCCTTTCTGAACTAAGTGAAAAAGAAATCCTCGATCAGCGTTATGATCGCTTTAGGAAAATCGGTTCTTTTCTTGAAGATTAGAAAATAAAAAATTTGGATTCATTATCTAAGTCCACATATTATTAAGCGATCATTTATGATCGCTTTTTTTATGTATCTATATAGGAATCAAAAAATGAAAAAACTTCTTTACTTATTAGCATTTGGTTTAACTACAACGCTTTTTGCGGCCCCCGCACCTTCATTTGAACTAATTGACACTGAAGGTAAAACTCACAAAAGCTCTGATTACAAAGATAAAATTATTGTTTTAGAATTCATTAACTACGCTTGCCCTTTCGTCAAAAAACACTATAACGCTTCTGATAACATACCTAACTTACAAAAGACCTACAAAGACAAAGGCGTTATATGGCTTTCCGTCTGCTCCTCAGCAAAAGGCAAGCAAGGTAGTTACCCTCTTAGCGAACTCAAGAAGATCCAAACTAAAAATGGTGCCAGTCCAAGCGCTTACCTCCTTGATGAAGATGGATCAGTTGGCAAAGCTTATGGCGCAAGAGTAACACCACATATTTTCATTATTGATAAATCTGGAAATCTGGTTTACCAAGGTGGTATTGACAGTAAAAAAAGCACCAAAGCAAGTGACATCGAAAGCGCTGAACCTTACGTCAAAAATGCCCTAGATGAATTAATCCAAGGAAAACCAGTAAGCAAGACAAAAACCAAAGCCTATGGTTGCGGAGTAAAATACGCGAAATAATATGCGACTCCTTATTCTTGTAACCTTACTTTTTTTATCTAGCTTTTCTGCAATAGCAGAAAAGCTAGTTGATGCGGAATTAATCCTACCCCGTAACTATGCACATCCGGGCCAAATCCGACAGATCATTATCAAGGTGAACGTCAAAAAGGATTGGCATATCTATTGGAAAAACCCTGGGGAAAGCGGACTTGCACCCGATTTTACTTGGCATGGGGACCAATATGAAATCAAAAAAATCCATTGGCCAACACCAAGTTATTATGAAAATGCAGGAATCATCAATAACATCTATAAAGGTGAAGTTTTATTCATTGCCGATTTATATATTAAGCCTGGCACTAAAGATGGCAAAATAGATATAAAGGCCGACATAGATTTCCTATCGTGTAGGGAGGCCTGTATCATGCAATCCGTAAAAATATCAGAATCTATTATGGTCGACTCTAATAATCGAATAGAAACAATGCAAATCCACCCATTGCTATCAAAAGCTATGGATTTGTTACCGCGCGACACCTCAAACATAAGTAAAAAGCAAGTAGAGAATAAATTTACTTTGGATTTACCGAAAAATTTATACAATAAAAGTCTTTACTTTGCGTTTGATGAAGATGGCATCGTGATGAAAAAAAGTTCTCAAAGCGTGACAAAGTTTATTTTTGAAAGCAATGAAAAGAGCGAATTCACAGGCCTAATCATTTCAGAGGGTCAATCGTGGCGAATTAGCGATTAAAGTATTTTTTCTAAATCAACTCTGATTTCGTCTACACTGCAGGATAACGGAGCCATAACCGCCTGCCCACTCTTTAAAGTTTTGTAGTTTTTTAAGCTAGCTGACAAATACTGCTTAGCTTTGATTGCTGCATCCAATTCATTAAGGTCATTGGCAAGCCCCGCAGCCAAGGCCGCACTAAGCCGACATCCCGTACCATGACTTGCCTTCACGAGAAGCTGTTCTGTAGTCAAAGTCCACAACCCATCTGAATTGATAAAATAATCTACCGAAGGGGCCTGTGGATTATGCCCCCCTTTCAAATAAACGGGAACACCTAACTCTTCAAAAAACTTTTGAATTATAACCTCCCCACTCTCGATACCTTGAGAATTGAGCAGGTAATGTAACTCAGGAAAATTAGGGGTCACAATGCTAGCCTGGGGAATTAAAACATCCTTCATTAAGGCCCAAGCATCTCGGTTTAATAAATCAGTTCCGGAAGTAGACACCATCAAAGGATCTACAACTAAATCGATTGTGCCTGGTTTTTTCTCTAAAAAACATTCAATAAATCTTTTCCCTACGAGCATCCCCGTCTTCATAGACTTGAATTCAAAATCACTAAAGATCACTTCCAACTGATCAGAAAAAGATTCTAAGCTCACTTCGTTCGTCGACAGGACCCGCGAGCGACTTTGAGCAGTTGTGGCCGTTAAAACTGATAAAGCGTGGCAATTAAAGTAATTAAAAACCTGTAAATCTGCCTGGATTCCAGCTTCGCCTCCACTATCGCTTCCTGCAACCGTTAGGCATGTATTCACCCTTTTTTGCACTTAAGTCATCTCGTTTAGTATTTTATTTCTTTGCCTTAACTCTACATGAATTCATACAACAAACTCACATTTCTTCAAATTTCTTTCAATTTTATTAGCTTTAATTGTCAATTTAAAGTGGCGAACGGTGATTTTTAAGTGAATACAGTTAATTTATTAGCCAGTATTGAAATAGAATTGGGAATTCATCTATGATAGAAATGCATGACTTATTGCAATTAGTTATCGACGAAGGCGCGAGTGATCTTCACATAACTGTCGGCGTACCGCCAATGTTGCGAATAAACGGATCATTGAACGGACTAGAAACCGCACCTTTAAGCGCAGATGATACAGAAAGGCTCATGAAGTCTATCACTTCAGATAAAAACCGTGTAGCGGTCAGTGAAAATGGTGGTGCTGACTTTGGTTTTGCATTTGGCGACCAAGCACGTTTCCGTGTCTCTGTTTTTAAACAAAAAAACACCTACGCAATGGTTCTCCGTACTATTTCAAATGCACTTCTGACACTTGAGCAAATCGGCCTCCCACCCGCCATCAAAGACTTACTCTACACTCCACGAGGACTTATTCTTGTAACCGGCCCAACTGGCTCTGGTAAATCAACAACACTTGCCTCCATGGTCAACGTCATTAACCAAGAGCGTGACTGCCATATCTTAACAGTTGAAGATCCAATCGAATTTTACCACCCACACAAAACGTCTATCGTCAACCAACGTGAGATCGGACCTGATGTTCCCTCTTTTGGTGAAGCTCTAAGACGTGCTCTACGCCAAGACCCTGACGTAATCCTAGTAGGTGAAATGCGAGACCTTGAAACAATTTCAGCTGCCGTAACTGCCGCAGAAACTGGTCACTTAGTTTTCGGAACCCTGCACACCACTGGCGCAGCTGAAACTGTAGATAGAATTATTGACGTATTCCCAACTGATCAACAAGAACAAGTACGCTCACAATTAGCATCTGGCCTCGTTGCCGTTATTTCTCAAGCACTCATGCCCAAAGTTGGTGGTGGTCGAGTCGCTGCTTTTGAAATCATGATATCTACCGACTCCATCAAAGCATTAATCCGCGACAACAAGACTTTCCAAATCGTATCCGAAATTCAAACCGGGCAAAAATACGGCATGAACACCCTTGATGCTCACCTCATGCAACTTTATGAAGAAGAAAAAATCACTTATGCTGACATGATTACAAAATGTAAAGATGTCAAAGCAATCAACAGCAACCTCAACGTCTAAGGAGTAAACATGGCTAAATTTAAATATGTAGCAATGGATGCTACTGGTAAAGAACATAAAGGTTTAATAGAAGCAGAAAGTGAAGCAGATGCTAGTGCTCAACTAAAACAACAGAGCATGATTCCCACTTCTATTACTCAAGAAGCTTCTGCTAAAAAGAAAAAGAAAAAAGGTGCCGGAGGAGGCATGGGAGCCATCACTCTTGGCACCCCTAAATTAGCATCAAAACAACTCACCGTGTTCACGCGACAACTAGCCACTTTACTCGGAGCTGGTCTACCAATGGTCCGAGCTATACGAACCTTGGCCAAACAAGCTAAAAAAGATGTTGTTGTAAGACAAATCCTTACACAAATTGCGGATTCAATTGAAGGGGGAAATGGCTTCTCAGATGCCTTAGCTTCACAACCAAAGTCTTTTAACAAACTCTATGTAAACATGATTAGAGCTGGTGAGGCCTCGGGTGCTATGGAAGCCGTACTCAACCGCCTTGCAGAATTCATGGAAAAATCAGAAAAATTAAAACGTAAAGTTAAAGGCGCTCTCATGTACCCTTGCTCGGTACTCTTTATCGCCGTGTGTATTACCTGGGGTTTAATGACTTTTATTGTCCCAAAATTCAAAGAGATATTTGATGACCTACTGGCTGGCGAACCACTACCAGGCCTTACCGAATTCGTTGTACAGCTATCCACCTTTATTAACACAATGTGGTACATCCCCATTGGAGGAATTGCTCTTTTCGTGTTTTCATTTAAAGCTTTTAAATCTACCAAAGGCGGCGCTTATGCAATCGACATGGTCCTCTTAAAAATGCCCCCTCTCGGCGGCATGGTGACAAAAGTTAACACCGCTCAATTCTGCCGTGTATTATCAACCTTACTGGGCTCTGGCGTAGCCATCCTCAACGCCTTAGAAATTGTAAAAAACACTACTGCAAACAACGTTGTTGCGAAAGCCGTTCAAAGCGTAGCAGACTCTGTAAAAGAAGGTGAAAGTGTCAGTAAACCTCTAGATCAATCCGGGATATTCCCACTAATGATGATTTCCATGGTAGAAGTAGGTGAAGAAACAGGCGCAATGCCAGAAATGATGCTCCGTGTGGCCGACATCTATGAAGAAGAAGTAGATGTTGCTGTTGATGGCTTAACTTCTTTAATTGAACCTATCATGATTGTTTTCCTTGCAGTTGTAGTAGGTGGCATTGTTATCGCAATGTTCATGCCTATGATCAAACTCATGCAGACTATGTAATTACCAAATCAATTTAAATAAACACCAAAAATACATGAAAAAGATTTTATATACCGGACTCTCATCCACTGCCGCCATTACTGCAATGGGCCCCAACCTCCACGCTGAAGTTCAAACTGAGTTAGATGCAGACATGAAGCTTATTAAAGCTTATATTGATAACTCAGATAAATTTGACTTTACAAAGGAATTAAATTTCCAAATTAAACTTGCTAAATCGAATTACAAAAGCCAAAAAGATGCGCTGGCAAAAATCGACATTATGCTAGCTTTTTCAAGAAAAAGAAACTCAACGGCAAGAAAAGTCCTTACTGACTTTGGCATGAAACAAGCCAAATCCGAAGACTTACTCTATTTTTTCATCGAAAAAGCCCAAGAAGCAGAAGACAGAAAAAGTGTAGCCTTAGCAGGTAAATTATTCTTTGAATCAACATTCAAAGAAACCTTAAGTAAAGAGCATCCCTACTTTGAGACTCTTTCATCGGCAGCCTACGCATATAATTTAGATCTCACAAAAAACGATAAAAATAAAGCTAAGCAATTTGAAGCTTGGTGGAAAGGCAAAGGCTTCCCGCCAATCGCACCTCCTGGCCAATCCCCTTCCGAAGCATTATTTACTCAAACCGTCACAATTCTTGATGAAGCTTTAGAAATTTTCACTAAAAGAAAGCCTGGCACCATCAATACTGCGGAAATAAAGGGACAAATCAAACTTATTAAAGATCTAGAGTTCCAACAATCTAATGACCAAATCGACCCCTGGTTCCTTTTATGTGTTAGTGAAGCGGCTCGCGGCATGGCTTTATTAGGCGATGATCAAGAAGCATTGAGCTGGCTAGCCCACTACTTCCCTAGATTTGATGATATTGATAAAGCCGTCAAAGCCTCTGCTAAAAAAGAAAATAAACCTGAGCTCGTTAGCACGTCTATAATGTCTAACTTCCTTTACGCTAAGGCATGTATTTATTGGGCTAATGCTCAGAGAGCAGCTAAAGCAGGTGATAACGCAAAAGCTCAAACTTCTTTAGTAGATAAAGGCACTAAAAACGCAGCCGTTAACATGTACCTACTGGTTATGCGTTATCCGCAATCACGCGGAGCTATCAAAACTCTTTTTGAATACGACGATGTTTGGAAACTCTACGCAAAAGTTGGTGGAACAAAAACGAAAAAAGCTTTACCTACAGACAAAAAGCTTATTTTCATGGCGCATTACTCTAAAAAGAACTACGATAAAGCCCTAGGTATTGCCGACGATTATATTAAAAGCGAAAAAAACATGAACAACAAAGGCGAAGTCCTTTGGTTAAGTTTTTATGCTGCCACACAAATTGACGACTTCAAAAAGGCTGAAGAGTATTACAAAATACTCAAGAATGACTTTTCAAGTAACGCCGCCTTAAGAGCTGCTTATTTAGATAAAGCTACTGGCTGGAGAAAAAGCTTCTACAAAGACCGCGTTAAAGAAATCGCTAATGACCCAAGTAAAAAAGCGGCTTATGATATTTTATCCAACATAAAACTATCTGACCCCAACAATCCAAATGATGCACTATTTGAACTTGTGGACGAAGTTAAATTTGCTTTCAGTACTTTTAACAAAGACCGCAAAGCGGGCAAAGTAAAAGCCAAAGAGGTATTGGGCTCTATTGATGCTTACATCAAAAAATTCCCTAATATTTCACAACTCACTTTAGCGTATTCGCTAAGAGGTCAAATTGCCGAGATTGCTCAAGAATATCAAATTGCACTCGACTCTTACAAAGAGTTCTTAAAACGTGAAAGTGGCATTGATACTAAAGGTAAATATAAAAGAGCTGAAGCCTACTATCACGTAGCTTACAACTTGCTAAAACTCGACAAAATCGAAGGTGCTGACGGCATGCTAAGTGCAGTTGACACTTACAAAGCTTACGTTGCCAAAAACGACATGAGTGATGCTAGTGAATCACAACTCAAAAACCTCAAGGACTTCAACGCAGGCCTGGATATCTGGAAAATTGATATCAATTACAATAAAATCAAAGAAGTAAAAACGGCTTTTAACGAAACAGACAAAAAGCTCAAAGCTTCCCCCGAGGATCCTGCGCTCCAGAAGACACATAAGCAAGAACTGGAAATACTACAAAAAATGTCTACCAAAGTCGCTGATAGCTACCTAGACTGGACTAAGAAAAATAAAACAAACTCCAAAATACCAACCATCTTGGCTAAAGTGGGTGGAATTTATCAAGATGCTAAAATGGATCGCGAATCTCAGAAAATCTTTACGCAAATTACAGAAGATTACCCTGACAGCCCCGTTCTCGAGCAAATCCAAATGCGCCTTGTTATTTCATATATCAATAACAAGCAAATCGGTAGCGCAGCAATAGAAGCCGCAAAACTCGATTACAACAAAATGTCAACAGGCACACTTCAGTATCTCGTTTCGAAGTTCTTATACCCATCTAAGCCAGATAAAAGAAAACTTCCTGAAGCTGATTTCACCAAAGCAACTGAAATTGTCATCAAAGCTTCTACAGAGATCATTAAGAAAGCTGAAAAAGATAGCATAAAACATCGCTATGCATTCTATGCTGGTCGTGCACACTTCCTAATCGGAGAAAAACTTGAAGCGGGCAAACTCTTTGATCTAATCAAAAAAGAAGCTCCTAATTCACCTTATAGCCTCGAAATCTCTTTCCTAGATGTCGAGATTATGATTGAAAAAGGTAAATTCACTGAAGCTGACAAAATCATTGCTGATCTTGAAAACTTAGTTAAGTCATACGGAACCCAACTTCAACATGCAAAAGTTCGTACTCTTAGTGGTAAAGTTGGATTTGGTGCCAAGCAAAGAAACTTTGTGATGAAAGGTAAAACTCAATGTTACCTCGTTTACATAAGTCAATTCCCCGCGGATGTTGAACAAACAGAAGCTGAAGAAGTCATGGAAAATGCAACTTTCTATTTCATCATGTGTAAAGCTTTGCTCGGAGAGGACATTGATCAATTAAGAACAGAGTTTTTACAAAAGTATCCCGCATCATCATATCGTAATTTAGTTTTGACACCTCCTGGTGCGATCAAATAAGGATTTATTCAAATGAAAAATATAATTTACATACTCCTACTTCTAACTGGCTTCAGCTCATTGGCACAAGTGACCATCGGTCTCAAAGATGGCAAAGTCGTCGAAGGCCAAGAAATTGGTGAAAACACTGGTAGAATCACCCTTACAATGGCTGGCGGCGCCAAGAGAACTCTAGATAAAGGTGATATTGCCTATATCGATTCGCCTCAGCCAAAATACATCTCATCCTTAATCAAGTATACCAACGCAGGTAAATTTGACGCTGTACTCAAAACAGAAAAAAACCTCAAAGAAGTAACTCTCTTTGGTTGGGGCCAAATTGGTCACCTCTATTACAGTCGCGCACTACTTGGAAAGGGCAAGGCTGAAGAAGCTCGCAAAATGCTAAGACGTGCTCGTTTCTCTGCCGTTAGTACAAGTAACAAAATTCTTGACAACACCATCATCATGGCAGCTCTCATTGACATTGAAGTCCATGACAAAAAACTTACTGCCGCAGAAGACTACATCAAAAAAGTGTCGGAAAAATCTTTCGATTCATCGGGTCAAAAATACTACTTTATGGCCAAAGGAAACTACTACAGAGCTAAAGGCGATGCCAACCAAGCACTCGCAGCTTATTTTAAAGTAATTTTACTAGAATCGCCAAAAGACTTCGAAAGACAACGCGCTTTAGAGAAAGTTAGGGAGATTTATACAGAATTTAACGATCCCCGCCTAGCAGAACTCAACAAACTTTAATATACTAAACGATTATTTTATTAAGATAGATAACAGGAGCCAATAAATGTTAAACAACAAACTAAAGTACACACTCGCATCACTTTTCATTTCTCTGAGCACTTTTGCTCAAGAAGCTGCAGAGGGCGCAGAAGCTGCACCTGCAAATACAACTGCCGGTTTTAAAGAAATCATTTTTGGTGGTGGTGCCGTCGGTATTTTCATCTGGGTACTTATCCTACTCTGTTCACTAGGTATGCTCGCTTTCATAATTGACTCAGTTCTAATTCTCAATCGTGAAAAAATCCTTCCTGCACACCTTCAAGATGCTGTAGA
This sequence comes from Lentisphaera marina, assembly GCF_028745505.1. Lineage (GTDB taxonomy): Bacteria > Verrucomicrobiota > Lentisphaeria > Lentisphaerales > Lentisphaeraceae > Lentisphaera > Lentisphaera marina. Next base: position 1,586,430 of record NZ_JAQZZL010000002.1, read on the forward strand.
AGACTCCCTCAACGACGGCGACTTAGAATCTGCCATCGCTGCTTGTGAAGAAACTCCTAGTCCCTTATCAAACATCCTTTTAGCTGCCTTTGCGAACATCGCCGAAGGCTATGATGTTATTCAAGATTCTGTATCTTCTGCAGCTGATCTCGAAAACGAAAAAATCCTCCAACGTATTAACTACCTTAACGTATTCGGCCAAATGGGTCCAATGTTAGGTCTACTTGGTACTGTATCTGGTATGGTAGGCGCTTTCGCGGGTCTGGCAAATAAAACAGGTGCCGCTAAAGCAACATTCCTTGCGAACCAAATTTCAATTGCCCTATGGACAACGGTTGCGGGTCTCTTAATCTCTATCCCTGCACTCCTCGGTTATACACTTGCACGAAATGCCGCTATTAAAATCACTATTGAAACTCAGTCAACAGTACTTGACCTCATCAAAAAGCTTAAAGATGCTGAAGTTGATGACGAGGAATACGAAGACGAAGAATACGAATAGTAAGGTTATATAATGGCCAATAGTAAAGACGAAAAGGCAGAAGGAGCACCGATCTCCTCCCTGATCGACGTGGTATTCCTACTAATTATGTTTTTTGTAGCGACTGCCCAAATGGATCAGGAAGGCTTCGATCAAAACGTGCAACTCGCCATTGCCTACGACATGGAGAAAATCAAGAACCGCGCCAACGGTCAATTCCCCATTAGTGTCCTCAAGGAAGGCCGCGTATCAACTGGCCCCGGAAGCACTGGTGACATTGCTGGACTTAAAAGAGAACTTATGCAACACGTCGCTAACTATGGCGACGAGGTAACTGTTATCATTCGCCCAGACAAGGAAGTAGAACTTTCTGTCATTGAAGAAGTCATGAGTGCAGTTGGTGAATGCGGCGTAGCTAAAATTAATATTTCCGCTAAACTGGAGGAATAATATGGCTAAGAAACGTAAGAAAAAACGCATAGAAGAAGAAGCTGAAGTACCACTCTCAGCAATGATTGACGTGACTTTCCTTCTTCTAACTTACTTTATTATGACTCAAACAGAAGTCATTGAAGAAGCTTACATTGCAATGAATATGGTTGCTCCAAACCCTGGCCCACCGCCAGAAGTTAAACCGACTATTTTTGATATCAAAGTATTTGAAAATGACTATGTGGTACAAGGTCGAGCTTTCAAAGAGATCGACTCTCTTGGTGCTTATTTAGCTAATTTTGCTCGTGAGACACAAGGAGCAGAAATCACTATTGACCTTAAACTCCAAGGTCGAGCTAAAACTAAGAGATTAGTTGACCTACTCGACATCCTTGCAAAAGAGGGACTTGAGAAGAAAATAAATATTGCTTTCCTCCAATAAATATATTTGCTTTTCATAGGGCGTAGCCCTTACCTTAAACGACAGAACCGAAAGTTCTGTCGTTTTTTTTTATTTCCTAAACTAAGGTGGTGCACTATGGCTAAGAAAAAATCAAAGTTTGTAATTGGAGAGACAGAAGTCCCACTCTCAGCAATGATCGATGTTACTTTTTTACTACTCGCGTATTTTTTAATTACTAGCAGCCCCGTCATAGAGGAGGCTCACATTGCCATTAACACGCCTTCAACTCAATCAACACCTATTACTGAAATCAACAATTCTAGTTTTGATATATTAGTCTACCAAGACAAATATCACATTCCTGAATTAGGTCGTAGTTTCAAAAATACGAAGGACATGGAAATTTTTATTGCGAACTTAGCTAACAACACAAATAACGATACTAACAAAGTCAATTTAAAGCTTCATGGCAAAGCAAAAACACAAAGACTTATTGATCTTGTTGATCTCCTCGCACAAGAAGGCCTTGAAGATAAAATTGCCTTAGCTTTTCTTAATTAGTAAATTCGCCATTAATAGTCAAAACAAGCGAACGTCCCGATGCATAATTGCGATGTTCGCATAAATAAATACCCTGCCACGTTCCGAGTTCAAGGCGCCCATTACTGATGGGTATACTAAGACTTGAACCTAAAATAGAAGACTTTAAATGAGCAGGCATATCATCTGAGCCTTCATACGTATGCAGGTAATATGGTGCATTTTCTGGAACCATCTTATTGAAATGACTCTCAAAATCGGTCCTCACAGTAGGATCAGCATTTTCATTAATCGTCAAAGAGGCTGAACTATGCTGAATAAAGATATGTAATATCCCCACACGACAATCTGCTAAGTCATTGAGCTCATTTTCTATTTCTTCTGTAATTAAATGAAAGCCACGCGCTCGCGGCTTTAAATAAATCTTATCTTGTTTCCACATATTTAAATAACTTAAATTAAGAATTAATCATAGGTAGGTATTATACACCTTAATGATATATTGGAAAAATCTATCATAAACAATGACCTATAATGACACTTATAAAAAACAAAAAGCCCATTATCAAAATAAGCGATAACTTCGCCCAATACCTAGAGTCACATAGCCGCCACTTCCAACTACCTTTGGATTATGAAGACCTCCTGCGATTCCAAGACTCCTTACCCGTCTATGACCACGATGATGAACCTACCCTATGGGAAACTGTTATTTATCCCACTCAGGATCAGAGCTCTTTAGAAAAAGCATTGATTGAAATTTACGTTACGCTTTTAGCCGGTGGAGATAAATCTATCATTGAACATTTACGTGTGGATCGCATCGATTATTGCGCCTTTGCCAATTCTCGCCCCTTTCGTATACGAGTCATTAATCAATTTAATGATAACCGAGACCACTTTTATGTCAAAAAAGCCGATGCTTCGCGAATTTACGGCCTCGAATTTGAAGGTCTTCTCTCTCCCAATCGCGTCAATTATATGGTCGACCAAAACACCTTAATTGAAGAACATATTATTGGCATCCCTGGGGACCACTTCATCGAACACAATCTTTCACAAAAAACTGTCAACTCAGTGCGTTTATGTAAAGAATTTGTCAAATTCAATGAACGTTGCTTCACTTCTTTAATTGGTGACATGCGCTCATACAACTATGTAGTTAACGTCACACCTGATGTTGAAGAAGATCAATACCGTGTTCGACCTATTGATTTTGATCAATTTTGCCACGAAGGTAATGTGCAAGTTTATCTGCCGCAATTCTTTCCCGAGAATCAAAAAATCGTTCAATTATGCATGGACCTATTGAACCCAGAAACTGTACGCCAATACCAACGCGAAGAGCGCAACATTATCAATCGTCGCTTCCTATACTCTAAACAACAGGTCAAAAGCTTAGTTCGATGCATGTGTAAGGATGAACTTGCTACTGCGGCAAACATTCAACAACTTCGAGAAGAGCTTGCGGAATTCCACAAAAACAAAGACTTTATCAAATGTAAGAATATGGGTGATATTATTAAACAAAATATCATCAGCTTACTCAATCTATAAAGAAGGCCTCCAACTGGAGGCCTTTTAAAGTTGACTAAAAAGTCACAACTGAACGAATTGCTTTACCTTCATGCATCAAATCAAAGGCTTTGTTGATTTCTTCTATCGGCATCGAATAGGTAATCATTTTATCAATTTCTATTTTGCCCGCTAAATAATCTTCCACCATGCCTGGTAGCTCCGTACGTCCTTTGACACCACCAAAAGCTGTACCCATCCACTGACGGCCAGTAACTAATTGGAAAGGTCGCGTACTAATTTCTTGACCAGCACCCGCAACTCCAATAATCACAGATTTACCCCAACCTTTGTGGCAACATTCTAAGGCAGAACGCATAACCTGGGTATTACCGATACACTCGAAAGAATAATCAACTCCACCATCAGTTAAATCAACTAAAACATCTTGAATCGGCCCATCATAGTTTTTGGGATTAATGCAATCTGTTGCACCAAGCTGTTTTGCCATTTCAAATTTGTCTTCATTTATATCTACACAAATGATACGACTCGCACCAGCCATCACAGCTCCTTGAACACAAGAAAGTCCAATTCCGCCCATACCAAAAACCGCCACTGAAGAACCAGGCTCAACTTTTGCCGTATTTAACACCGCACCTATACCTGTTGTAATACCACAACCAAGTAGACATACTTTTTCAAGAGGTGCTGATTTATTAATCTTTGCTAATGAAATCTCTGCTACAACTGAATATTCAGAGAAGGTAGATGTCCCCATATAATGAAGTAACTTTTTACCATTATATGAAAAACGACTCGTCCCATCTGGCATAACTCCCTTACCCTGTGTCGCACGAACTGCCTGACATAAGTTTGTCTTACCCGATAGACAGAATTTACATACACCGCACTCGGGTATATAAAGTGGAATTACATGATCGCCAGGAACCACACTCGTAACCCCTGGGCCCACTGCTTCTACGACGGCTCCACCTTCATGACCTAAAACAACTGGAAACATACCTTCAGGATCATCTCCCGATAAAGTAAAAGCATCCGTATGACAAACACCTGAAGCAACGTTGCGGATTAAAACTTCCCCTGCTTTGGGTCCCTCTACATCAATTTCTACTATCTCTAATGGTTTACCTGCCGCGAAGGCAACTGCTGCTTTTGATTTCATTTTTATCCTTTTGGCTATTTATTTAAAAATTTGTCATGTTAATTTTACTGATAAATAATAAAAATCAATAGGTAAATTCAATGATTGAAAAAAAGTCTACAAATCTAATTTTTAATGGTGAACAACATTTTTATTCTCACCAATCTTCTTCACTTAATTGTGAGATGACTTTTTCAGCTTATATACCACCACAGGCAAAAGCTCAGAAATGTCCTGTTCTCTATTGGCTTTCTGGCTTAACTTGTACTGCCGATAACTTTACAACTAAGTCTGGCTTTCAAAGATACGCTAGTGAACATGGCATTATAGTCATTGCCCCAGACACAAGTCCTCGCGGTGATCAAGTCAAAGACATAAAAGATGAATGGGACATCGCATGTGGTGCAGGCTTCTATTTAAATGCCACTATGGAAGGGTGGAAAGATCATTACCAGATGTACACTTATGTGACTGATGAATTACCTAAACTCGTTAAAGAGAACTTTAACTGTAATGATAAGGCCTCTATCTCAGGGCATAGTATGGGCGGACATGGCGCCCTCATATGTGCTCTAAAGAACCCTGATATGTACCAATCCACATCAGCATTTTCTCCCATAGTCAATCCCATAAACTGTCCTTGGGGTACTAAAGCTTTCACCACTTACCTAGGAGAAGACACCCAAAATTGGGTTCAATGGGATAGCGTTGAGCTTATCAAGCAAGGCAATAGCATCAGCAATCTTTTAGTTGAGCAGGGGCTTGCGGATAACTTTTTAGAAAACCAACTCAAAACTGAGTCATTAAAAATCGCGTGTGAAAATAACGGCATTGACCTAAATCTAAATTACCACGAAGGATATGATCATTCTTATTACTTCATATCCACATTTATTGGCGAGCACATTAAATGGCATGCTCAATTTTTAAATTAACTTAAGTCTTCCCACTCAGGTCCTTCTTCGCTAATGCCTTTAAGGACCTTAACTTTTTTCTCTACTTCAGCTAATTTACCCGCACAGACTTTAGCTAATTCACTACCCTTTTCAAATTTCTTAAAGCTATCCTCAAGACTCAGTTCACCCTGCTCCATCTCTTGGACAATCTTTTCCAATTCTCCTAAAGCTTCTTCAAATTTTTTCTCTTTCATTCATCTTCCTTTGTTTCAACTTTTACCACTAATGATCCTTTTGCCAGATGAACCTCAAGTCTATCTGATTCATTCACTTCTTCGCTAGAATGCAATATCTTTCCTTGACTTCGAACAATACTATAACCTCGATCCAATGTACTCTGAGGGTTCAGAAGTTGTAGATTTTTATAAATACCATGGAATTTATTTTCTTGCGTTCGAATAAAGTTCTCATAAGCAACATTTAACCTTTTCTGTAAATTTAATAAGTTTTCTTTCGGCTTAAGCAGATCGGGCACACAATTTTTTAGACGACTCTCTAAATCACAACTCATATGCGTCAAATCCTGGATCCGGCTATCTAAAGCTTGCTCTAATCTTAATTTAAGAAAATCGAGATTTTGAAATTGAACTTCTAATTTCTTCTCCGGATTATTAATCATCAAACGATGCTTAAACTCTCTAAAGTTCTGCGTGAGTGAATAAACTTTTAGCTGTAAATTTTTCTCTAAAGCTCTCTTATTATTCTCTAATTGCTGCACAAATTCGCGACGGCTTTTCACGACTAATTCTGCTGCTGCCGAAGGTGTTGGTGCTCGCATGTCAGCTACAAAATCGGAGATCGTAAAATCGACTTCATGGCCAATCGCTGAAATTATCGGTATGTGTGATTCAGCAATTGCATAAGCCAAACCCTCTTGATTAAACTCCCACAAATCCTCTATACTACCTCCACCCCTAGTCAAAACAATTACATCTGCTGCTTCTAATAAGTTGCATCGATGTATCGCCCCTGCGATTTTTTTGTATGCACCTTCACCTTGAACGGGTACCGGAAAAAGGTAAACTTCCTTACCCGAAAACCTTCGATTAAGCACTTGTAAAAAATCATGCAAGGCCGCCCCATCCGCTGAACTAATGACCGCAATTTTTTCTGGGAAGCTCGGGATTGCACGTTTTCTATCAGAAGAAAACAAGCCTGCGTCATTTAGTTTTTTCTTCAATTGCTCAAATTCTAACTGTAGCTTACCCACTCCTCCTGGCCTTAAATCTCGGACAATAATTTGCGTCCGCCCTGAGGGTGCAAAGTAAGTTAAGCTTCCAAAAATCTCGATCTCCATGCCATCTTGCATACTAAAAGAGCGCGCCTGTTCTGCACCATTAAAATAAGTACATGAGACTTGAGATTTTGCATCTTTAATAGAAAAATAAACATGCCCAGAGCTGTGAATCGTTAGGTTCGACACCTCTCCTTTTACCCAAAAAGGTTTCACTCCCTGCTCAAGAACCTGGCGCACTGCCATGGCCACTTGACTAACAGACCAGATGTTTTGATTTTGACTCATACTTATTTAAGAGCCTTTAAATTTCTTTTCTGCCGCTGCTCATTCACGAAGCGCCACACAATTTGTGATTTATGCAAAACTTTGATTAATGCCGAAGTACTTAAACTCAACTTTTTAGATAGATCTGAAACCTGATAATTACACTCTTCAAGACCATCTATCAAAGTGGCCACCAAAACCGCGTATAAATCATTTTTCTCATTCATATTCCACTCACCTTTCCAAGGCGAGAAATCTTCCCTAATCTGCAAAGCCAACTCCAACCTAAGGCGACGTAGAGCCCTTTTCTTATTCACGGATTGCTGGCGATCTTCTGACGCAGAAGCTTGAATACCACTCTCTTTATGAATTAGGCGTACTGCAGAGGAAGTCTTATTTTTTTTCTGGCCACCAGGGCCCGAAGCTTTAAAGAAGTCTTGTGAACAAAGATTTAATAAATCTTCATCTCCTAAAAGCAATAATTCTTGGCGACCCATTAACCTGGAGGCCAGTTGAGGCTTCTTCCGCCGATTATATGTAAATGCAAATGAAATACGCTCTGCTGAGCGCCAGCACCATTATTAGTGACCACGCGATAATCCTTAAAACCCTGGGACTCCGCAATCTCTGTTGTTTTAAGCATCATATGCCCTAATAAGCTTTGATCACTTTCCTGTGCATCAGACAAGTTAATCAATTCTTTTTTAGGGATCAATAAAATATGCATTGGAGCGGTCGGATTAATATCCTTGAATGCCAAGCACAAATCATCTTCATAAACGATGTCAGCTGGAATTTCTTTGGCAATGATTTTAGAAAAAATTGTACTCATGTAAAAACCTCAATGAAATTTACTTACTCAGGTAATCTAAACGAATTATCAATCTCTCCAAGTCGCTAGCTTTTCGTGATTGAGTTTTTTTGCCAAAGATCTCCAGATCTTCTCATCTTCTTCTGAACGTACCAAAGGGGTAAAACCAAAATTCAGGTAGAGTTTAATCGCTTTTTCCCGCATGGTATAAGTTCGCAAATAAGCTTTTTCGTGACCACATTCTTTTAAACGTTTAATCACTTCGCTCAATAAACATTTAGCCAAGCCTCTACCTTGAAAATCCGGATGAACAGCAAGCCAGTGCACCCTCCCCCAACTTTCTCCCAAAAAATTTGGATCATCCCAAGCTGTTGCGGTGGCAACTGCCAAGCCTTCCTCGTTGCATATATAGATCTGGCGCTGCTCTAACTTCTTTATTTCTGCGCCAAAATATTCCCTAAAAGTCGTAGAATAGACCTTATTATAATTATCTGATGCTTTATAGATTCGGAACCAATTTTCCTCATCCTGAAACTGATAATTTCGGTAGGAATAAGCTAGAGGCAAAGAAAAATCCGGCAGATCATCAAAGTGCTCTCTAGTTAAAAAAATTTCTGAATATTTCTTTTCATTCATAATAAAAAAGGGCGGGATAAACCCGCCCATTATAAGTATTGTTAGAGAATATTACTTCTCTTCTTCTTCCTCTTCTTCACCATCGAGATCATCTTCCTCTTCATCATCAAATTCAGATAATTCATCTTCGCCTATGAATTCTTCCTCTGTTGCTTCAGTAGTTGTCTCCGTAGTTGTCTTGGGAGATACACCAATGACATTCATCAATCTTTCATCGAGACCTTCTTCATCAAGAACCTCTTCATCTGGATCAATGATTTCATCGTAAGCATCTTCTTCGTTTTCTTCATCATCATCATCGTCTTCTTCAAGTGATGCAATCAATTCTTCGCGACTGAAGCTGACTGTATCCATAATTGATGGACGAACTGGATCTGCTTTCTCTGCACTCTTTTTCAAATAAGGGGATTTACCGCCATACATATAGAGGTGATCGTGAATCTCTTGGTCATCACTATCCATCCACTCATCCCAGTAACCATCAATACATTCTTCCAAGCCAGAGTTCGACTCATCTAGTACTTTAGTTTTACGCACGTACTTGAGTGCTTGTGCTAAAGAATCAAAACCTGTATACTCGGGATCACCATCATACCATACTCGATATTTACTCACGATTTATTTCCTTAAACTTTAACTTTTGAAATTTAATTTTGAGAAATGAATAATCCCTCTCAGAAATAATGTCAAGTAGTAGAATCAAAAAATTATAGAGAACCTTTCGTAGAGTAGAGATTTGAAGTACCATCTTTAGATGCAGCAATCGCAAATGCTTTAGCAAAACATTTAAAAATCGCTTCAGAAATATGATGCTTATTATCACCATAATGTACTAGAATATGAATATTCATACGACTAAAAATTGATAGCGCCCTAAAGAACTCTTTAACCAACTCGCAATCAAAAGTCCCCATTTGTCCCGTAAAAACTTCTGGAACGCGGTATTCAAAGTGAGGCGATTTACGTATATCCACAGCAACAGTACAGAGCACCTCTTCCATTGGCAGGGTAAAACTACCATAGCGAGCGACACCCGTCATATCTTCAGTGGCTTTATCAAAAGCCTGACCTAGCACGATTGCAACGTCTTCTACTGTGTGGTGAAAATCTACTTCAATATCACCCACTGCCTTTAAAGTCATGTCCATTTGTCCATGCTTGGCAATATGAGTCAACATATGGTCAAAAAAGGGGATTCCCGTATCAATTGTGTACCCCGTACCCGTAAAAGGGCGAAGGTCTAAATCTATTTCTGTTTCGTAGGTTTTTCTATTTAACTTTACTTGTTCCATATTTTTTGATCACTTAAACTAATTTAATAAACATATTGAACTTAAATCTCCTTTTATTTAGATCAAGTCCATGTTGTAAGAGAGTTGTTTGATGTGTATAATATGCGGTCAATAGAAATGTTGGAAATTTAAAGAAGTTTTATCTATGGAAATTACACTTACACCTGACTACTGCTGTGGCGGCGGACATTGCGGCCCCATGCCTGGCTATTTTTATGAATGCCCACACTGCGACACCGAAACCCAAGCTCGAACCGGCTTTGAACTTGAAGAAGGCGATGAACTCAAATGTTGCCTTTGCAAAGAATCAATCAAAGCAATTAAGAAAAAAACTAATTTTAAATTTGAATTTAGCTTGGACTAAAGATTATACTAAAGCATGAGTACTCACACCCCAGACGGCACACCTCCTCAACGCGGACTAAAAATCAAATCACCTGGCCAGAAATCCCAAGGCTTAAAGATTGTTGCGCCTGGATCAGAATCACATCAACTGAAGATGATCAAGCCATCTAGTGACAATTCTCATCAATTAAAGATCAAAACCCCCTCTTCAATCCACCCTGATAATGCCTCTGAGCAACTTGAAGAGATCGAATCTTTCGATCCACTTGCCACTTATGTGCAACATCAAGAAACTCTCTATGACATGGAAGAACGAAAGCGCACCGAAATCATCGAGCAAGAAGAAAAACTTCGCAAACTCGAAGAGATGCAGGAACAACGCTTACGTGAACTAGAAGAACGCCTCGAACTCGAACGCAAAAAACTTCAAGAAGAAAAAATGAAGTTTGAACATGCCAAGAGAGAGGAGGAAGTTCGCCATCAAGAGGAAGAAGAGTTCATCAAAAAACATGAACGCGAAGATGAAAAGCGCTGGATTGAATACGAAGAAAAAATCAAACAAGAAGAAGAACTCAAGAAAAAACTTGAGGAACTCGAAAAAAACAAAGAAGAACTCAATCAGCCTGTAGATAAAGATCCTGCTGAAACTACTAAAGACGAAACACTAGAAGAAGAAGTCGACCCCACGGATGATGCTCCCATCACCTTAGAGAAAAAAAGACACACCGACACTAGCACCTGCAAGGCCATTAACCCTCTCAATTCAGAAGCAAGCTCTCAATCCGCCCAAGAAGAACTTTTAAAACATACCGTTGACGTAGATCGTGAAGAACTCTTAAAAACCGACAAAGAAGAGGAGCAAACACTACCCTCTTCCGAATCAGGAATAAAAGAAGAAGAGAATACACCTGATCACGATCCTCAAAAAACACTAGTTCAACTCGACCCATACGCCATTAACCCAGATGAGCTTGATACGGACACCGACTATATCGAAGAGGAAAACACCCACGAAGCGATCCCACTCAATGAGCAACTCGCTAGGACAACAGGTGGCTTCACTCCGTGCTTTTATGTGATCGATGAAAAAGGCATCCGCATGACGCCCATTGAAGAGGACGATGTCATTTTCAATTTTGGTCGAGGGAAAGATAACGAATGTATCATTAATGATAAATCCATCTCCGAAACCCAAATGCGCGCCATCCACTTTAAAGGTCGTTGGACTTTCATGGACACTGGAGTTAGAGACACGCTATCTTTCAACGGCATAAAATCCCGTCAACTCACCACCACATCAGAATCGCGAACAGCAATTAAATGTGGCAATAGCTGGATTATCCATGTCGGCTTAGATAGCTCAAAATCCGAAGGGACAGACACTCAAATATTAAAGCGCTCTATACTCAACAACATTCCAGAGCCCTATGTTGATGATGCCTGTGTGACACTTAGCTACAGAAACAAAGCTAGATCAAGCACCATGGCACCGATCTTAGCTGGATCTCATGCAAGTTGCGACTTCCGCATGGAAATACTCAAACCTTTTCACTTCATTATCTACTGGAGCCAAGTTGGCCTCTACATGGAAGACCTCACAAAAGGTCACCCAGGTGTATTTTTAGGCGACCGTAGGATATCAGGTAATACAGGTATCTCACATACCATAAGTATCACTGCAGGCAAGACACGTTTCGATGTTGTCGTAACTGGAACTCAAGATACTCACCGTCAAGCTCTTGCTGATGCTCACAATAACAAACAGCGCCTAAAACTAATGCCAGTCAGCAGCCAATTATCTCCGATCATCTTAACTCCAGGACTACGTAACTTGGTTATTGGCAGAAATGAAGAGTCTGACTTAATGATTAAAGACATCTCAGTTTCCCGTCGCCACGCCAAAATTAGTATTCGCGATAAATCTGTCATGCTCGAAGACTTAAAGAGCATCAACGGAACCAAAGTAAACTTAGAAAAAGTTAAACGAAGCATTGTTGTCCCTGGCGATGTCGTCACCATTGGCAACGTTTCATTCTTACTTTGCTACGAAGAGTTATCTCGCACCGCACAATGAAGCTAATACTATTTGCTTTACTAAGCCTGTTCTATATCCAAAATAGCTACGGACAGAGCGACACCCTTTACCTAGACCTAAACGACGACCTTAAATTTGACATCAATGAACAAAATTCATGGATCAAAGCTGCTCTTATAGAGTTTGAGAAATACAGCGTTCGCGGTTCATCGCGAACTCAGCAAAAACTCGAATTGATCTTTAGCTCAGACATTGATAAAAATAATGAAATTGACAAAAAAGAGCTTCGCATCATTCGGGCTCGACTGGCATCTATCTGTGCTTATTATGAGCAATACTTCAAAACAGAATTTGGCGAAAATGGCCAAATATCATCGAGTCAAATAAAGAAAATTAAATCCAAATATTCTTCAATGATTCCTGGGTACGATTTAGTTGACCCCTTCAAAGAAAGTAATGTGAATATCGAAGAAAGCTTAACGCCGATTTACTTCTGACTTGTAAAAACCTTGGCATCCACTTCACTGGAAAAGATATCGCCGTACTCAACTCGATCATCCTTTTTATTATAAGGTAAAAAGCAATCGTAAGAGCTCCCATCTTTATATTCAACATGAGCTTCAATTGCACTACAGTATTCACCGTATTCAGGGTGCTTTACTTTAACCTGACAGACTAAGCCCACTGCGAAAATATCTTCTTCTAAAGCTCGCTTTTGCAAACGAATATATAAATCTGCAATTAGCTCTTCAGGATCACTCTCGTAAACGTCTTGGTCAAAATCTTCACTAAACTGAACATAAGCATTTTTATCCATAACTAATACATAAGGATAAACATTTTCATTCTTTTCTAATTTTTCACATGCTTTGGTCAATGCCGAATCAAGCATGAGGTCAAGGTGCTCAGTTTTCATCTTTTCTTATTCCTTTATTCATCATTTAGCGCAAGCTAAATGAGAAGCCCTTTTTTTCAAAGTCTAAAAGAATATTAAACTTCCCTATTTTTTATCTGGAAAGTGCTGATCCATAAAATAAATACTAGTATTCATATCTTGAATTCGTCCACTCTCTAAACGCAATGATTTCCTGTATTCACGAGGGCTCATCCCCAACTCTTTCTTAAAAGTTTGAGAGAAGTATTGCGAACTAGAGAAACCAACTTTATAAGCAATCTCAGTAATCGAAAAACTACCCTCTCGAATCAAGCGCTGAGCGGTATCAACTCTAAATTGACGGACAAAATCAACTGGCGAAGTCTTAAAAATTTTCTTGAATAAAAAGCGGAAGTGACTTTCAGAATAATTAAAGTGCTCGGCAATTTCCTGCACTTTAATATCCGTTCTCGCAACATTCGTTTCTAGATAAGACAACAAACTTTTTTTGAATAAATTATATTCATTTAAATAAGTTTTTGCTTCCCATCCTTCCGAACGGCGAACGACCATCGTCAAAATCTCATGCAACCAACCCCTACAAAGTCCTTCTGAAAAGACATCCTGCCTTTCGTGCTCACTGATCAACTTAGCAAATAAAATACTCCTATCAGTAGGCAAAGATATCTTACGTCCTTCAACGGCATAGAGTTTACGCTTGAACAATTCACGCTCTTCCAAGCTCATAAAGCCTTCTTTATCAAAATCAATTTGCATAAAGTAAGCATCACTCACCATGAAATGCCCACCAAGCAAAGCCAGCTTATCTTCAGGGAAAGTAACTAAAATATCGTTTTGACGCGTCACAATAAGCTCATCATTGATAAGCCATTCTAATGTACCCGAAACCACATAAGTAATCTCGAAGCGTTTATTCATATGTGGCAACATGGCATTCCTACTAACTTCAGTTACCTGCCTATGCCCCAAGACGGCAATCTCTTCTAACAGAGACGGGCGATCTTGTGGACGACCAAATCGAATGAGCTTATTAGCCATATTTTCACCTTTATAAACTTATATAAAACAACATACTAAGAATATATAACTACTATAAAAAACAATTCAAGCGTAAAAAATGTTCAAATTTATAATATTCAATGATGTTAGCATGAAAGTATATTCCAAACTCGCCCCGTAGTATTAAACATCATTTTTTATAAATAGTTACAAAACACAAAAGGAAATTGAATAATGAAAATCAAAAATGCTGCTGATTGTAAATACGACATCTTATCACTAGGCGAAGTTATGCTCCGTTTAGATCCGGGCGAAGGTCGCGTTAGAAACACTCGTAAATTTAATGTATGGGAAGGTGGAGGAGAATATAACGTTGCTCGCGGCCTCAAGCGTTGCTTTGGACAAAGAGCTGCCATTGTAACAGCTCTCGCTGATAATGACATCGGTTACTTAGTTGAAGACCTCATGTACCAAGGTGGCGTTAACCAAGAATACGTTAAGTGGGTTCCTTATGATGGTTGTGGTCGTACAGTTCGCAATGGTCTTAATTTCACAGAACGCGGTTATGGCCTTCGTTCAGCACTAGGCATTTCAGACCGCGGTAACACTGCTGTTTCTCAACTCAAGAAAGGCGATATTGATTGGGAAAAAATCTTTGGTCAAGACGGTGTTCGCTGGTTCCATACAGGTGGGATTTTTGCTGCCCTCTCAGAAACAACTCCAGACGTTGTTCTAGAAGCTGTACAAGTAGCGAAAAAACATGGCACTATTGTTTCGTATGACCTCAACTTCAGACCTTCATTATGGAATGCTATAGGCGGTGAAGCTACGGCTCAAAAAGTTAATCGTGAAATTGCCAAGTATGTTGATGTAATGATTGGCAACGAAGAAGACTTCACTGCTTGCCTTGGCCTAGAAATCGAAGGCGTAGACCACAACCTCACAAAACTCGAAGCGTCAGCTTTCCACAACATGATCAAAACAGCTTCTGAAGAATTCCCTAATTTCCAAGCCATCGCCACCACCATGCGCGGCGTAAAAACAGCTACTATTAATGACTGGAGCGCTGTTGCTTGGTCTAGAGAAGACGGCTTTGTTGAATCAGTCAAACGTGATGAAACCGAGATTCTTGACCGCGTTGGCGGCGGTGACAGCTTTGCTTCAGGCCTCATTTACGGCGTTATGATTAAAGGCAGCATTCAAGAAGGTGTAGAATACGGCGCTGCTCACGGTGCTTTAGCTATGACAACTGCAGGCGACACCACAACCGCAAGGCTCAATGAAGTTGAAAGACTCGTTGGCGGTGCAGGAGCTCGTGTTATTCGATGAAAAATAAAATCCTCCAATTTGGTTCGGGCGTTTTCCTCCGTGGTTTTTGGGGATGGATGGTCCATGAACTCAATAAAAACGAGCAGTTTGATGCTTCTATCACCATGGTTAAACTCACTCCACGGGGTGATTTAAGCCAATTCATAAATTCTTCTGGTACTTACTCACTAAGTACAAAAGGGCTTTTAAATGGTGAAGTGATAGATCAAACTGAATCAATTAATGTTTATCGAAGATTCATTCACCCCTATCCAGAATGGATTGAATTCCTAGCAACAGCCGAAGAGGAAGATTTACAGTTTATCGTTTCAAACTCTACGGAGGCAGGCATTGTCTATAAACAGTGTCTCTTCCCTAATGAGTGTCCTGAGACCTACCCCGCAAAATTATGCGCCTGGCTTTATAAACGATTCATTCACTTTGATCACAGTGCTGATAAAGCTCCCATGATCTTACCTATGGAACTCATAGAACACAATGGTGATAAACTACAAGAAATCATTATCAAGCATGCTAATGATTGGGGGCTAGATCACAGCTTCATAACTTGGGTTAAACAAGATTGCGACTTCCGCAACACACTTGTGGATCGCATTGTCACTAAAGGCGAAAATAATGATGCCTGTGTAGAACCCTATCACCTATTTGCTATCGAAGGAGAAGAAGCCGAAGCATTGTTACCTCTCAAAAAAGCTGGAATCAATGTTTTTTGGACTAAGAATCTAGCTGCTTTCAGAGAAACAAAGGTACGCATGCTCAATGGCGGACACACCTCCATGATTTATGCCGCCATCCAAAGTGGTGAAACTATTGTTGCAGATTCTTTAAACAAGCCAGAAATCGACCAATTCTTACGCTCCATACTTCTAGATGAAATACTCCCAACACTAGAAGCTAAAGGTGGAAATACTAAAGAGCTCACGGATTATGCCGAAGCGGTGATAGAGAGATTTAAAAACCCCTTCCTCAATCACGAGATGATTAACATAGCCTTAAATTCCTCATCAAAGCTCCTAGTTCGCCTAATGCCATCATTCAATGACTACACCAAGCTCCAGAAACGCTTCCCACAAAAGCTTTCTCAAGCCATCGCAGCATTCTTCTGGTTTTATCGTGGAACGGTTGACGGAGATGTATTCAAAGGACAATCTGAGGGCCTAAGCTATGAGTTCTCGGATGATCTCAAATCAATGAATGCGATTGCCAAGTGCGACACCACTTCTGCTGCTGAGTTCGCAAAATCCATCCTTGCATGCTCCACCTGGAAAGGCGCCTTTAACACTCACCCCGATTTCTTAAAAACCTTAACAGAAATCTTAGAAGATTTCGAGAAAAAAGGCCTCAAAGCTAGCCTTTTTCCCAATACTTAATCAAGGAAATAATTATGTCTATCGAACAACAAATTGCCGATTTAAAACTTGTACCCGTTATAAAAATCACTGACCCTGCCCATGCCGCTCCCTTGGCTGAAGCCTTGATTGCAGCCGGCCTCCCTGTAGCGGAAGTGACTTTTAGAACTGAATGCGCTGCAGAAGCCATCAAAATTATGTCGGCCTATAAAGACCTGCTCTTGGGTGCTGGCACGGTAATCAATGCAGCTCAAGTTGAGCAAGCAAAAAATGCCGGCGCTACCTTCATCATCTCTCCTGGTTTCTCTCCTGAAGTTTCTAAAGCTTGTCAAGAAGCTGGTTTAATTTATTTCCCAGGCATTGCTTCACCACGCGATATTCAAGATGCATTAGCCGATGGTTGGAAAACATTAAAATTTTTCCCTGCCGAAGCACTTGGCGGAGTAAAAACACTAAAAGCCTTTGCTGCTCCCTACCCAGGAGTTAAATTTGTTCCAACAGGCGGAATCAATGCAGACAACGTTGGTCAATACCTCAAGCTTCCTCAAGTACAAGCTTGTGGTGGTAGCTGGATGGTTCCCAATAAACTCATGGACGAAGGTAATTTCGCTGGGATTACTGAAATTGCCAAAGAAGCTTTAAATAAAGTAAAATAAAAAGAGGACAGAAATATGAAAACAGTCGTTTGTCAAGAGCCCTACAAATTCACTATGGAAGAGACCGCTAAAACTTCCGCCAAAGAAGGTGAAGTCCTCGTTAAAATCCGCCGCATCGGCATTTGCGGTACCGATCTCCATGCCTACCAAGGCAACCAAGCTTTTTTTGAATACCCACGTGTATTAGGCCACGAGCTCTCTGGTGAAGTCAGTGAATTCGGCCATAATGCTGACCAAAGTAAACTCGCTATTGGTGATAAGGTCCTTATCGTACCTTACCTACACTGCGGAACATGTGTTGCTTGTCGCCGTGGCAACACAAACTGTTGTGCTAATATGCAAGTCATTGGCGTACACCAAGATGGCGGCATGTGTGAATACATCAGCGTCCCTGCAAGCCACGTCCTTAAAGTTGATGATCTAAGCCTTGACGCAATGGCCCTCGTTGAATGTCTCGCCATTGGTGCACACGCTGTACGTCGCGCCGATATCCAAAAAGGTGATAAGGCCTTAGTTATTGGTGCTGGCCCTATCGGTTTAGCCACCATGCAATTTGCCAAAGCCGCAGGTGCCAATGTCATTGCTCTAGACCTCAACCAAGAACGCTTAGACTTCTGCCAAGCTGATATTGGCGTAGCCGCCACCGTCAATCCTAAATCGGAAAATGCGATTGAGAAAATCAAGCAATTGACCAATGGTGACTTTGCTACTGCAGTTATAGATGCTACTGGCCACGCCGGATCAATGATGGGCGCCGTCGAGTATTGCTCTCATAGCGCTAACTTAGTCTATGTAGGCTTAAGTAAAGATAAACTTTCTTACGATCACCCCAACATCCACAAACGTGAACTCACAATCATGTGTAGTCGAAATGCAACTCTTGAAGACTTCCAGCACGTTGCAGACTGCCTAAATGATGGTCGTGCCAAGAGTACATGTATGATCACTCATACATGTAAATTCGAAGACATGATTGAAGAATTCCCTGCATGGACCAAGCCTGAAACAGGCGTCATCAAAGCCATGGTTGAACTAAACGATTAATAATCTATGAGTTCGCCAGGGGTAGTATTATCCTTAGTCGCAGCCCTTGGCGGACTCACTTTTAAGGCATACACGAATGAAAAAAGAACTTCCAAAAATAATCTTTGGCACTTCCTCTTTGGGGAATTTATATTCAGAACCCCCTTTTGAAACCAAACTCAACATTGTCAAAGAAATTGTTGACGCCAACCCTCAACTCGCCGTTTTTGATAGCGCGGGTAAATACGGTGCTGGTTTAGCTCTAGAGAGTTTGGCTGCATGCCTAAGTCAACTCAAAGTTCCAAAAGACAAAGTTCTCATCAGCAATAAACTTGCATGGAAAAGAGTCCCACTAGAAACTGAGGAGCCCACCTTTGAACCAGGTGCATGGGTCAACCTAAAGAACGATGCCATACAAGATATTTCTTATCAAGGAATTATCGATTGCTATGAACAAGGCAACGGACTCCTCGGTGAATATGATGCTCAACTCGTATCAGTCCATGACCCCGACGAATACCTATCCTGCGCCAAAGACGAAGACGACTTAAGACAAAGAAAATCCAATCTTCTCGAGGCTTTTAGAGCATTAGATGAACTTAAAAAAGCTGGCAAGGTTCAATCTATTGGCGTTGGCGCCAAAGACATTACCGTCATCGACTTCATCTCCGATCACATCCAACTTGATTGGGCTATGTTTGCCTGCTCCATCACCCCCTACACTCACAGTGACTTTGCCAAAAACCTTCTCATCAAACTCGGTAAACAAGGCGTCGACGTCATCAACTCCGCTGTTTTCAACGCTGGTTTCCTTATTGGTGGAAGTCATTTTGATTATCAAGTTATTACTGAAGAATCCCATCCAGAAGTTTTTGCATGGAGAAAGAAATTTTTTGCCATTTGTGACGAATTTGATATCAAGCCGGCTGCTGCCTGTGTTCAATTCTCTTTTCTATTCCCGCAAATCAAGGCCATTGCATTAAACACTAGTAAAGCTGAACGCGTTAAATCCAACATGGATTTAGCTCACGCTCAAATCCCCCAAGCTTTCTGGGATAAAATGCGCAGCGAAAAACTCATCAATATTTAAGGATATCATTATGCCTGAAATTAAATGTAAACGTTATTGCAAAACACTCACAGTCAAAGATGACCCTGCACTTATCAAAGAATATACTGAAGCTCATTCCATGGGCAAGGCTTGGCCAGAGATCACTCAGGGCATGAAAGATGTCGGTATTATCGATATGGAAATATATATTTTTAGCAATCGTCTCTTTATGGTGATGGAAACCCTAGCAGACTTTGATCACGATAGTGCTTTTGCGAAGCTCGCAACAATGCCTCGTCAAAGTGAATGGGAAGCCTCCATGGCTAAATTCCAAAACACTTCAGCCGATGCTTCTGCTGAAGACAAGTGGCAACTCATGGAGCGCATTTATAAAATGGACCAAAAAGAAGAGCGACGTGCCATTGAAGGGCAATTCGTTTTCTCCTAATTCCAAGCAAGTCTAATCGGCTAATTTCTTCTGACTCAATAAGTCTTGACTTAGCTGATTAGAGAGTTTGAAAGCCGGCGTGTTTCGTTTAAACTATGAAAATTATTTTATAAAATTTTCAAGGATCTAAGCCATGTCAAATAACGAAGCTGAATCACGCTACGCCAAACGCGGTGTTTCTTATTCCAAAAAAGAAGTTCACGACGCTATTAAAAACGTCGACAAAGGTCTCTACCCTCAAGCTTTTTGTAAGATCATTCCCGATTTCTTAGGTGGAAGCGATGATCACGTCAATATTGTCCATGCTGATGGTGCCGGAACTAAATCATCTCTAGCCTACATGTACTGGAAAGAAACTGGTGACCTCAGTGTATGGGAAGGCATCGCTCAAGATTCCATCGTCATGAATGTTGACGATATGATTTGCGTCGGCGTTACAGAAGGCATGCTCATGTCATCTACAATTGGCCGTAATGCAAGCAATATCCCTGGCGAAGTCATTTCTGCGATTATCGCAGGAAATGAAAAACTCATCCAATTCTTTAATGACAATGGCATCCCAATGGTTAACACTGGTGGAGAAACCGCTGACGTTGGCGACCTCGTTCGTACTGTTATTGTCGACACAACGGTAAGTGCACGCATCAAAAAATCTCAAGTCATTGACGCAGCACGTATGAAGCCCGGACAAGTCATTGTCGGACTTGCTTCTCATGGTCAAGCCACTTACGAAGATGAATATAATGCTGGCATGGGCTCCAATGGCTTAACTTCTGCACGCCACGATGTTTTTGCCAAAGAATACATGAGTCGTTTCCCTGAAGCTTTTGATCCAAACACTCCAGCGGACCTCGTATTTAGCGGTAAATATAAGCTCACAGACAAAGTCGATGACATGCCCCTCGATATGGGTAAAGCCGTTCTTTCTCCAACTCGTACTTATGCTCCTGTGGTTAAGACTATTTTCGACGAACTCGGTCGCGACCGCATTGGCGGCATCATTCACTGTAGTGGTGGTGCTCAAAGTAAGTGCCGTAACTTTGGTAGCAACTTACATTTTATCAAAGATAACTTATTCGATATCCCACCACTCTTTAAATACATTCACGAATGTTCAAATACTCCATGGCATGAAATGTATGCAGTATTCAACATGGGCCACCGCCTTGAGCTAATGGTTGACGAAGCTATTGCAGATAATATTATTAAAATCTCAGAATCCTTTGGTATCCCAGCCCAAGTTATTGGTCGTCTAGAAGACAATGCCCAAGGCAACAAGGTCACAGTTACATCACCCTATGGTGAGTTTAACTACTAGTTACATCGGTTTTTTAAGTTCAATTCAGATAATGAATTGAACTTAAATTCCTTAAGCTTTGTATTTCCTAGCTCCTAGCTTAGCTTAGGGCTAATTTTGATTCTTCCTAGGAGGCACTCACATGTCTAATCAACAAATATGGTTTGAGCACATTTCAACTCTTCTCAAAGAAGAGGATGATAAGCAAATCAAAGAAGAGCTTCTCGCTCTTGAGCCTGCCGATATTGAAGAAGTCATTTCACAATTTAATGACTTTAAAGATCAAAGAAAAATTTTTCGCTTAACTGAAGACACAGAAAAGCGCGCCGAGCTCCTCTCCCTACTCGAAGATGATTTAAAGCTTAAGCTCACAGAGAAAGCTGACCCCCAAGAGATTACTCGACTCATCGAAGAAATGGCTTCTGATGACGCGGCCGACTTCCTCGCCGATCTAGAGAACGAAACCCTCGTTAAGGAAATCCTCACTCACCTAGAAACCGACGTCCGCCAAGACATCACCAAGCTTCTGTCTTTTGACGAGGAATCTGGTGGCGGTATCATGACTTCGGAACTCTGTGCTTTCCCGAATAACTTAACTGTCAAAGATGTCCTCAATTCTCTGCAACCCGAAACGCTGAAAGACCCCGTCATGTACATTTATGTTATTGACTCTGTCTCCAAACACTTTCAGGGCGCTATCTCACTCATTGACCTCATCAATGCCAACCCTAGTGAAAAAGTCGGAGAGATTGCCGAACCAAGTTCAATCTGGGCCAGCCTCGATGAAGACCGAGAAAAAATCGCGGCCAAATTCCGTAAGTACAACCTCTGGGTTATGCCCGTACTCGATCACCGCAATCAAATTGTGGGTCGCATTACTGTCGATGATATCCTCGATATTTCAATTGATGAAGCGGACGAAGATATTGCCATCATGACTGGTACTAGCGAAGTCGTTTCCCACGACGCCAACCTCATGGAAGCCATCCGCCTCCGCCTCCCGTGGTTGGTTGTCACCCTACTCTTGGCTTTGACCAATGCCTTTGTCATTGGCCATTTCCTCAAATCCCTCGACAAATTCATTGTCCTTGCCGCCTTCCCCACTGTCATTGCTGCCATGGGTGGCAATACTGGTATGCAGGCCGCCACCGTATTTATCCGTGAACTAGCTCTTGAAAAGATTATGCCTGAAGAATTTAATTCTTTAGTTTTACGTGAAACCCTCTCCGGCCTTCTCATGGGTATCGTCTGTGGCCTCATCGCTGGGATCATTGCCTACATCGGCATCCCCCTACTCTATAGTGATGGCAATAGCCTAAACCCATTTATCCTCGCAAAGATCATCTTCTTCTCGGTTTGTTTTGGCATGACTACAGCCAGTTTAATTGGTACGCTAATCCCCATCGCTCTACGCAAAGGCGGTTTAGACCCCGCGGTCGCAGCAGGACCTTTTGTCACCACAATGAACGATATTTTATCCTCATTTATCTACTTCCTCATTGCCACCACACTCCTAAGAGTCTTCCTCTAAAACCACCTTCGACAAGAACAAATAATGTATAATGAAAAAAACACCAAGCCCCTTGCATTAATCGTCTTATTGACGGTGTTTTTCTCTTACATTTCTCTAGAAAATTACTCTTACGAACTCACCAATCGCGAAAGTACTCTTAGTCACATAACGCGCCATATTAGTGAACAAGGTTTTTTTGAGAACTCAATGTTAGGTGAGCAAACCCAGCGATCGCCCTTTTTCGCATGGCTCAGTTTGTTTTTCAGTGGGGGGCAAATTAATCATTTTAGCCTGCGCTTAGTTTCAGTCATCTCACTCATTGGCATTGGCCTCATCTCTTTCTTCTCTGCCAAGCGCTTTGGTGGCATTAAATCATCTTGGCCTGCACTTGTTTTCAGCATGACTTCAGTCGCTGCCGTCAACATGTCCACACGTGCTGAAGAAGGCTTATTGACGGCATTCTTTATGTCCTGTGCTTGGCTCTCTTGGTATAGCATTAGTCGTAAGAGTAAGCGCTGGTTCAAAGCTTGGTTCTGGGGTGTTTTCTTTACCTCGCTAGCCGCATCAGTCAACGGCCCTCACATGTACCTCTTCTTTTATCTCCCTACCCTATTCATGAACCGCCCCACTGACGTACGCAAGCGCCTAGTCATGCTCCCGCACCTCAGCGCAGTCAGTTTTAACGTTCTCATTATTATTGCTGTGCAGTATATCTTCACTAACTTTGCCTCGAGTCGCGACTTAGCTTTCACTTATTTCAGTACTGATGTAACGCCTCCTCAACGCCCCGATTTTCCTTTTGATGAAGGCTACTTCAAAGCCTCTATTAAATTTGCTTTCAACTCACTAAGTTATTATTTACCCTGGACTTTTATTGCTTGGACAGGTTTCTGCGAAGCTTATCGTCTCATTGAAAAAACTTCCGAAGCGGGACCAGAGATTTTTCGCTTTATGCGTCGAATTACTTGCGTCATCTTTTTTACCTTTATGTTTTACCCCGAAACAAATGCTTATTCATTGCTACCACTCATCTATCCACTCTCAGTCATGGCCGCTCTTCACTACCCCATTTATGCCCGCCGCTACGGAAAATTCATTAATAAAGTCGTACAGGTGCTCATAATATTTAATTTCATTAGCCTTGCTGTCATCGCTACCATGATCTATCCACTGCTCAATCAAGAAAATACTAATTATCAGAGCCTTCATTTAAACACAGCCTTAATCCTCATCATCTCGGGTATCGTCATCTCTATCTTAACCTTCTTTAAAATGTTTAAACGTCAGGCACTTTGGTATAAAATTGCTTTTGCCCTTATCCTCATCTACTTCAGTGTGGATTCTGCTCGCCACATGCGACTCGAAGAATTTGAGTATAGCCAAAAACATACCGCCCGCCTTATCGAACAAAGTATTAAAGATCAGTCTCAAAAAGTTTATAACTTCTCTGGTCTTGAACTTCGTCCTGAGCTCTTTTATTTGAAAAATAATACTCAGCAAGTCATCGACCCGCTCGAGCCCTCTGAACTCGAAGACAGCATTTATGTCATCGGTTCGGAATCTAAACCCGTTCGTATTTGTACTGATTCTGTACGCTATAAATGGGGTGCTATTAGTGAACCGATCCACATCAAAAACAAGGTGATTAAAGTCTATAAAGGCGATGTCGTTTTAATAAAAAATGGCGAAACCAAACAATCGAATTCACTGCCTTAAGCAATCTTTAAAAAGAAGCTGTATTTCCACGACCTAGTACTGCATGTATTAATAACTCTACAGCTTAATTCAAAAGCATTTCCTGCGCTCATCCCCATCTTTTTTTTAAAGCTGAATTCCCTTTACTTAATCCTGTATTAGATTAGCGGACTTTTTATTATTCACTTTAGGAAACAATTCATATGAGACTCTCAAAACTCGTCGGAAAACGCGTTAAAGAAGCACCCAAAGATGCTCAAAGCGCCAGTCATATCTTCCTCATGCGCGGTGGCTATATACGCCCCGTTTCTACTGGAATCTACACCCTTCTCCCACTTGCCAAGCGCATGACCACAAAAATTGAAAACATCATCCGTGAAGAAATGGATGCGGTTGAATCTCAAGAAATCATGATGCCCGTTGTCAATCCAGCCGAAATCTGGCAAGAATCCGGTCGTTATGATAGCGTAGATCAAAGCCTCCTTCGCTTCAAAGACCGCAATCAAAAAGACATGGTCTTGGCCATGACTCACGAAGAAGCTGTTTGTCACATGGCGAGAACCGAAATAACTTCCTATAAACAATTACCGGCTTCAGTCTACCAAATTCAAACTAAATACCGTGACGAAGCACGTGCACGTGCTGGTCTAATTCGCGTTCGTGAATTCACTATGAAGGATGCCTATTCTTTCCACGAGAGCGAGCAATGCCTTTCCGATTATTACAATCGAGTTCACAAAGCCTACGAACGTATTTTCCAACGCGTTGGCTTAACTGATTGCGTTTCAATCGAATCTGATGCAGGTATGATTGGGGGTTCACTTTCACATGAATTCATGGCTGTCTCCGAAATTGGTGAAGATACTCTCTTCCTCTCACCCGATCGCCAATACAAAGCCAACCGTGAAATTGCGACTTCAAAACTTGCCTACAAAAACGAAGCCGCTCAAGAACTCGAAAAAGTACATACGCCTACACAAAAGACAATTGAAGAAGTCTCACAATTCCTCGGTGTAGAAGAAAGCGATACCGCCAAAGCGGTTTTTTATTCTTCCGCTTCCATCGAAGATAAAGTCATCCTCTGTGTGATTCGTGGCGATTTAGAAGTTAACGAAACCAAACTCGGCAACCACCTTTCCTGCAATGATTTAATCCCCGCTAACGATGAGCAAATCCTTGCGGCTGGTTCTGTTCCTGGTTTTGCTGCCCCCATGGGACTTAATAAAGACAAAGTCATTATTATTGCCGATCCCTCTGCCGTAGAAAGTTCCAACTTAGTCGTTGGTGCTAACGAAGCTGAGTACCACTACAAAAACTTCAACTGGCAACGTGATTTTGATGGTGAGGCTGAGATTATTGATATCGCCACTGTACGCGAAGGCGACCCTTGTCCCATCACTGGAGAACCACTCGAAATGCTCAAAGGCATTGAAGTGGGCAACATCTTCCAACTTGGCACTAAATACTCTGACTCCATGGGTGTGCGTTACCTCGATCAAAATGGTAAAGCCCAAATCCCAACAATGGGTTGCTATGGTATTGGCGTTGGCCGTGCCCTCGCATCTGTTTGCGAACAACGCAATGATAAATGGGGCCCCGTATGGCCCATATCTATCGCACCCTACCAAGTTCATGTCATTGCCCTCACTGGCGGACAAGAAGCCATTAAGGAAGAAGCTGAAGAACTCTACAAAAAATTACAGCAAGCAGGTATTGAAGTCATCTTTGATGATCGCGACCCCAAGCCGGGCTTTGCCTTCAATGATGCCGACCTCATTGGCGTCCCCTTGCGCTTGATCATTTCCAAGAAATCAATGGCCGAAGATTGCTATGAATTCAAAACACGCGATGGTAGCGAAAAAGAACTCATCCCCAAAGGTCATGCTTTTGATTTCATCGTAAATCGCGTCAAAACAGAACTCAATAAGTTCAACTAAGCAAATCAAAATTTTAAAGGGCTTAAATCCACCGGGTTTAAGCCCTTTTTTCTTGCCCCCATAGATTCTCTAGACTAAACTAGTGGAAAGCACATATAGGAAAGGGAAGCCATGTCACAGATAAAAAAGTTATTTCAAGAAAAACCATTCATTCGCCACACATCATATTTCATACTCGCCGCAATGAGTTTTCACCTCTCCTATTTAGGTGCAACATTTTTCTTCCCAATTTACTTCTTTGCCCTTCTCCAAATCACCAAAATGAAGTCCGTCCCAAAAGCTTTCCTCACTGGCATGCTTTTATCATTCAGTTTATATATCTATCACTTACAATTTTTTATTAGCATCTTCAACCAATTTGCCTATAGCCTCTTTTGCATTTTAGGTTTTTGGCTTGCCATCTTTATTGCCATTTCATCTTGGCTACGAAAAGTCTACTCCGAAAAAGCTCTCATCATCTTAATTCCACTACTCTATTTCTCACTAGAATTCATCCGTTGTGAACTCTACGCCCTAAAATTCTCTTGGTTAATTCCCGGCCTTGCCTTTGCCGATGCCAGTTACTTCTCCGGCTTGGGTATTTGGGGAGTCTTTGGCATTTCTTTCCTTTGTCTCGTTTTCATATCTATCAGTGAAAGCCTCATACGCAACAAACAAAAATTGTCACTCACCATTTTATCTTTCGCTGTGCTCTGCCAAATCCCTAACTTCATCCCTCTAAAAAATGAAGAATTATTATCTGAGCCAAGAATCACCGGTATTCAATGGGAAATGGGCTCCCGTCAAGAAATGCTCAATTCGCTCGACCAAGCTAAGGCCACTTATCCCGACACAAAACTCTATTTTTTCAGTGAATACACCTTTAGTGATGGCATCCCTCAAATGTTCAAAGATTGGTGTAAAAAGAACAAGACTTACCTCTTAGCCGGAACGACCGAAACCATAGAGAATGCGCCTGAACTCCAATCCAACAAACAAAGTCTTCACAAAAAGCTCAAACATAAACCCTTCTATAACATGGCCGTCGTTATTGGGCCTAAAGGAGAAGTCGTTTTCAAACAGGCAAAAGTCATGCCCATTCAGTTTTTTAATGATGGCGTCCCCGCACCAAGTCAAAAACTTTGGAATTCACCATGGGGAAAAATCGGCATCTGCATTTGCTATGATTTAAGTTACACAAAAATCACCGACGAGCTCGTTCGCCAAGGAGCTCAAGCCCTGCTCATCCCCACCATGGATGTTGAACACTGGGGGGAACGACAACACAAACTACATGGCCGCATTGCACCAACGCGTGCCAGCGAATACGGCATCCCCGTTTTTCGAGTTTGTAGCTCAGGTATTTCCCAATTTGTGAATCAAGGAGGTCTTGTCTTACAAGAAGGATCTTTCCCCGGCCAAGGCGATAGCCTCTCAGCACAAATATCATTAGAAAAAGCGGGCTCCAGGCCCCTAGACCGCTTCCTCATCTACCCCGCCCTCCTTATCTCCGCACTCGCCTTCCTTTATTCCTTCATCTTATTTTTCAGAAAAAGAAAAACCACCTTAGGGTAATATGACGAACACTGTCAGAATACAGGAATCTTAGAACTGCTTCATCCCATTCTTTTCAATAAATTTCACTCCATCCGCCCATCGATGACTGGCAAACCTCGCTGGGAAGGGGGCAGAGTCCCCAAATTATTGACCTTCCCTTAAGCACTCTTCTCCGATTCATAAACTCATCCTAGTTCTTTAATCATTCAAAATTAAGAATATAAAATTAAGAATTAATCATTCAAAATCCACTTCTCACCCACCGCCCATCGATGACTGGCAAACCTCGCTGGGAAGGGGGCAGAGTCCCCAAACTGCCGACATAAATTTCACTCTCCCCCGCCTTCTACCGCCTGGTCGAGGAATGGCAATTCCTCGCGGGGTGTATGAGGGGCAGCGCTCCCTCGTCTCATAATCTATAAATCCATCTGCTCATTCCATACGCGGCGTCAGCCGCAATCCGCTCTTAAGCCAAACTCATTCTCTCTTGGCGTCTTGGCGTCTTGGCGAGAAACATGGACATTTTCATCCTGCTTTGAGAACACACCTGGCAGAGTAAAAAACCTTTTATAGCCACTCAGACCCTAATCATTCAAAATTTAAAATTAAGAATTTAAAATTGCTCTTAAGCCCTCTTAAAAACTCCTTAAATCCTTTCACTTTTCCATACTTCCTATCTCATCGAAGGTAATTAATAGACATGTCCATTAATTACCCAAATCTGTTAGGAAACAGTGATTTCAGCTTACAATTAGCATTTTTACACTTGTAAATAACACAGCAAAATACTATCCTTAAAAATACTGAAACTGGAGAGGAGTTTTTATATACATACTGACCATAGCCCCTTTTTACATTGGTGCCCTCAGCACTTTTGATGCGGAGCCTGTCTCGCCCAGACAACAATAACAATCCAAATACAAAGCCCACCACAAAACTCAAAAACAAGAAAATAGCCGTGTCCAGAAATTACCCAAATTCCGAAAAAATCACCAAATCAGCCCAAACTCCCCAAAAAAGAGTAATTTCCGGACATGTCCACTAATAACAATGTTAGTTTGAAATAAAATTAAAACACAAATTGTAGAAATGAGAATCCAAATAAATCGCAGATGCACGAAGTTAGAATTATCTGAATCATGATGATTTTAGAACAAAATCAGATCTGAATTATTTATCTCAAATGATAGAATTTTATAAATATAGAAACAAGAAATAGAAAACAAAAACTAACCATGAGCTGCAGAGGAATTTCTTCGCTTCGCTCGAAATCCCTAATCTCGGTCGTTAGAGTAGAATGAAAAAACTTGGAATAATAATCAGTATTATCGGCATATTATTGCACATGAATACATGTTTTATTCAAAGTGAAACAAAGTTTGGTTTTAACATTCTTTTATTAGTATTTTCTAGTATCCCCTATATTTCATCATTACTCATTTTAAGAAATAAAAAATCAGAAGTAATCGGAGCATTAGCGCCATTGCTTCCTATCATTACTGATTCTATTGCATATTATTCAGTATTTATTTCTCCAACTTCCTCAACTGCTCCATTAGCATTGATATTTATTCCTCTATGGAATCTAATTGTTTTTATGCCTGTAGGAATTATTACAGGATTAATTATCCAAAACTCAAAAAGAAAAAAAACTCTAACAAGAAGCCGGAAGGAAGATTTTCGCTAAGGCTCAATCTCCCTCAGCTTAGACGTTAGAATGGAAATTGGAATAGTAAATCTAGAACGAATTGTTACTGACAAAGCAAATCACTTTATTCTTGGAATCACAGAATTAAGCTGACTAAATGCAGAGTCAACAATTCACCAAACTTAAACGCAAATCATCACTCAAAACACAATACGTAAATGCGGAATCAGCAATTGATCGAATCATCTGTTTTATCCCTGATTTGGCTACTTATCAACAATCAAAATGGACAAATTCTAACCAAAAAATCGAACTGATATTTTCGTTTTGAATCAAATTTTAAATAGAAAATACAGCTCATTTAGGTCGTTAGAATGAAAATTGGAATAATAAATCTAGAACGAATTGTTACTGACAAAGCACATCACTTTATTCTTGGAATCACAGAATTAAGCTGACTAAATGCAGAGTCAACAATTCACCAAACTTAAACGCAAATCATCACTCAAAACACAATACGTAAATGCGAACTCAGCAATTGGTCGAATCATGTATTCTATCCCTGATTTGGCTACTTATCAACAATCAAAATGGACAAATTCTAACCAAAAAATCGAACTGATATTTTCGTTTTGAATCAAATTTCAAATAGAAAATACAGCTCATTTAAATCGTTAGAGTAGAATAAAAAAAATGAAAAAACTTGGAATAACAATCAGTATTATCGGCATATTATTGCACATGAATACATGTTTTATTCAAAGTGAAACAAAGTTTGGTTTTAACATTCTTTTATTAGTATTTTCTAGTATCCCCTATATTTCATCATTACTCATTTTAAGAAATAAAAAATCAGAAGTAATCGGAGCATTAGCGCCATTGCTTCCTATCATTACTGATTCTATTGCATATTATTCAGTATTTATTTCTCCAACTTCCTCAACAGCTCCATTAGCATTGATATTTATTCCTCTATGGAATCTAATTGTTTTTATGCCTGTAGGAATTATTACAGGATTAATTATCCAAAACTCAAAAAGAAAAAAAACTCTAACCAAAAGCCGGAAGGAAGATTTTCGCTAAGGCTCAATCTCCCTCAGCTTAAACGTTAGAGTAGAATGATTTGATTTATACCATTTTTATACCTATATTACTCAATGATATTTGAATACGATAAAAATAAAAGTTTGATTAATAAACAAAAACACAATATTGATTTTGTTGAAGCTCAAGAATTGTGGAATGATCCAGACAGACTGGAAATTCCAGCAATAACAAGTGATGAAGAAAGATTCTTAATCATTGGAAAAATAAAACAAAAAGTCTGGTCTGCTGTTATAACTTATAGAAAAGAAAATATAAGGATTATTTCAGTAAGAAGATCTAGAGATAAAGAGGTAGAATTATATGAAAGCTAAAGATTTTGACAAAAAATTTGATGACGATCATGATGACATTCTTGCACATGTAGATCTTTCTAAAGCTAGAAGACCTGATGAAGAGCAGAAAAGAGTAAATGTTGATTTTCCTGTATGGATGATTCATTTACTAGACAAAGAAGCTAGAAGATTAGGCACTACTAGACAAGCTGTTATCAAATTTTGGATTGCAGATAAACTATCCAGTTAAACAGCAATGAACTCTAACATGGCACTGAAGTAGAGATTCTCGCTAAGGCTCGAATCCTACTTAGTTTGGTCGTTAGAATGAAAATTGGAATAGTAAATCTAGAACGAATTGTTACTGACAAAGCAAATCACTTTATTCTTGGAATCACAGAATTAAGCTGACTAAATGCAGAGTCAATAATTCACCAAACTTAAACGCAAATCATCACTCAAAACACAATAAGTAAATGCGGAATCAGCAATTGATCGAATCATCAGTTTTATCCCTGATTTGGCTGCTTATCAACAATCAAAATGGACAAATTCTAACCAAAAAATCGAACTGATATTTTCGTTTTGAATCAAATTTTAAATAGAAAATACAGCTCATTTAAATCGTTAGTATAGAATAAATTTAAATGTCAGAAACGATTATCCCATGAATCGCAGATGCACACATTCACAATGATCAGAACTTAGATAATTTTAGAACAAAATTGAACCAGAAATAATTATCTCAAATGATCAGATTCTGTAAATTAAAAAACAAAAAAAAGACGAAATACTAACCAAAAAATCGAACTGATATTTTCGTTTTGAATCAAATTTCAAATAGAAAATACAGCTCATTTAAATCGTTAGATCATACAAAAAATGACTGAATCAACTACAGAAATAAATGACAACTCATCAGATAACCTCATGCTTATTCTGATGATAATTTTTATAGTCATTGCTCAACTCAATTTTGCAAAAGAAGCCATTGAAGCTCTACCAAGCTATATTGCTCAACAAGATCTTGAAATAAAAGATAGATGGGAAGCTCAAGCAAAATTCAGTCTTAATTCTGTTTATTATGGAATATTATCAATCATCGGAATGATTGTTTGGCGAGTAGCACATAAAGAAAAAATTAAATTTATTTTTCCAATTCTCCTGTTAAATATAACTGGAATCATCCTTGCTATTTTTGTACTAATTAAATGAATAGAAACAAAGATCTAACCAAAAGCCGGAAGGAAGATTTTCGCTAAGGCTCAATCTCCCTCAGCTTAGATGTTCTACATAAATAAAAACAACTTGATTTTTATATATAATGTATTTACATTGTAAATATGAATAAATTAAAATTTGAATGGGATGAAAATAAAGCCCAGAGCAACTTAGAAAAACACGGAGTTTCCTTTGAGGAAGCAATGACTGTTTTCTATGATGAGAGAGCATTAGAATTTTTTGATAAAAACAACTCTGAATGGGAAGACAGATTTTTAATGTTGGGTCTTACTACTGAGTTCAAATTATTACTTATTTGCCATTGTTATCGAGATGATGATAATATAATTAGAATTATTTCAGCTCGAAAAGCAACAAAAAATGAAGCTAAAAACTATAAGAGGTGATGAAGATGAAAGAAGAATACGATTTATCAAAAATGGAGTCACGCAAAAACCCTTATGCAAAGGCTCTCAAGAAACAAGTTACTATTAGAGTTAGACCTGATGTCATTAATTACTTTAAAGACATGTCGGAAGAATCTGGAATTCCTTACCAGTCTTTAATTAATCTATACCTACAGGACTGTGTATCTGAACACAGAAAACTTAAAATGGATTGGTCTGCATAATAGAAAAGTAGAACCAAAAAATCGAACTGATATTTTCGTTTTGAATCAAATTTTAAATAGAAAATACAGCTCATTTAGATCGTTCGATATAAATAAAAAATGAGAAAATACATAACATTATTAATTACCTTCAGCTTATTAATTTTCAGCTGTAATAATGAACAATCATATATAGAGGATCTATACACTCAAAATGACAACATTATAATTTTGTACATAGACAATGACAAAGTCATTTCTCATCAAATTTTACAAGGTTTTCATCAAATGCAGGATGCAGATCCCATTCTAGTTGAAAATTATAATAAACTCATCCATAAAGCAACTAAGCCTGAAGGGCTACTTATGGTCTATGATACCAACGACATCAATCCTCATGGGTATATAATTGACCAAGCTATTGTTGAAATAGAAAAAACAAAAATAGAAATCAATTCAATTATTAATTAGGGCTCACTTATTAAGTCATATATTACTTATAGTCAATGAGATAAGTGGTAATTATGCTATATTACATGCAAACAAAACCCCTCAAAACAATCATTAGGTTTGCATAAGATGTATAAAAATACGGGCACAGAGCCCAAAATGGCCAATCTACCTTATTTTCTAGACGGAACACTCAATATCAATAATCGCTGGGTCAAGCTAGCGGCAACAATACCATGGAAAGATGTAGAAGAAATTTATGCACTAAATTTCACCAGCCATACTGGGCCCAAAGCTCTACCTGCAAGAACTGCATTTGGTTCCCTGATCATTCAAGTAAAGCTGAGTTTAACTGATGAAGAAACTGTAGAAATGATTTCTGAAAACCCCTACCTTCAATATTTCTTGGGGTTTGAAAGATATAAGCAGGAATCACCTTTTGATCCGAGTATGATGACTCATTTTCGAAAGCGTTTTGGAGCTCAGGATATTAAAGATATTGATGATTTATTACATAAAACAACACGTCCAAAAGAAGAAGACTCCGATAAGGATTCAGACAATGATCCTCCGTCAAATAAGGGTGCTTTAATTGTTGACGCTAGTTGTGTCCCTGCTGATATTCACTATCCAACAGATCTTGGTTTACTAAACAAAGCCCGCGAAAAAACTGAAGAAATCATCGATATTCTTTGGCGTCATCGCTTTAATACCGAAGATAAGGTCAAGCCTCGGACTTATCGTGAAGACGGCAGAAAAATCTTTTTAAGTGTTGTCCTAAAAAAACGTGTATCGAAAAAGAAAAGGCGTGAAGTGATTAATAGACAACTTCATTGTGTAAGGAGGAACCTCGCTAGTATAAATGAACTCAAAAAGCATGCCGATCTGGGGCTATTGAAACCTAGTTTATACCGCGAACTACTGGTGATCGGGACACTTTATCAACAACAGCAATACATGTATGATAATAAAGTAACAAGTGTTGATGATCGCATTGTAAGTATTCACCAACCACATATTCGTCCCATTGTTCGCGGGAAAGCTGGAGCTCATACAGAGTTCGGAGCTAAAATATCTATCAGTGTCGTCGATGGCTGGACCTTTGTCGATACGATTAGTTTTGATTCTTATAATGAAGGAACCGAACTAATTTCACAAGTTGAAAAATATAAAGAGCGTTTCGGTTATTATCCCGAATCAGCACATGCTGATAAAATCTACCGAACTAAAGAAAATCGAGCGTATTGTAAAAAACACGGAATAAGGATAAGTGGACCCAGTCTTGGAAGACCTCCCAAAGATGCGATTTTACGTGAAGAACAAAAGGAAATACAACGCCAGGATGAAGCTATAAGAAATGAAGTAGAGGGCTGTTTTGGTGTAGCCAAAAGACGCTATAAACTCGATCGAATCTTTACGAAAACTAGGACTTCATCCGAAACACTTATTGCTTTAGTATTCATGGTGATGAACTTGGATAAGGCTTTAGCCTTTTTGTCACTTTTCGGCCAGTATTATAAGCAGCTATTCGCGCACGTTTATTGTTTTATAAGTCTCATTAACGAGAATGAGCATTTCAAAAGGCGAGTAATTCAGTAAGCCCTAATTACAAAAAATAGAAAATCGAACAAAGAGTCGCACCTGAAATTCTCGTTCCTCGAATTCAGGTAAACTCAGACGTTAGCGAAGAAAAAGAAACAATTTGAACAAAAGTACAAACGAACATATATTAAATGTATTATGGATACTGCAATTATAGAACAAATGGATGATACTGAAAAGTTGCACACAATGGAGCAACTTTGGGAAGTATTGTGTAGAAAAAACACACAAGGTTTAACTCCTGTATGGCATCAAGATGTTTTAAATCACAGAGTTAAACTTCATGAATCAGGTGAAGCTGAATACTTAACATTAGAAGAAGTAAGAAACAGTTTAACTTAAATGATTCACAGAGAAGTTGTCGTTCTTAAAGAAGCTAGAAATGACATAAAACAAGGTAAAGACTTCTACAATTCTATAGAAGATGGTGTTGGAGCATATTTTGTAAATTCTATTTTATCCGATATTGAATCATTACAATTTTATTCTGGAATTCACACAAAAAATTTTGGCTTATATCAATCAAGATGCAAAAGATTTCCCTTTTCAATCTATTATGAAATAACAAACGACATTGTTTACGTACTAGCTATTTTGGATATGAGACAAAACCCTAATTCAATTACAGAAAGGTTAAATCGCTAACAAGTAGTCGCACCTGAAATTCTCGTTCCTCGAAAACAGGTGATTTAGGTCGTTAGATAATAAAAATTGAAAAAACACTAAGTGCGATATATTGTATGCATAGATAAAATAAACAATGCATAGGAATATAGAATGAGAACTACATTAGATTTGCCCGAGAACTTAATCAAAGAAGCAATGAATTTAACTCATGCTAAAACAAAAACAGCTTTAATTATTAGAGCAATTGAAGACTTAGTAAGAAAACAAAAAATTGAAGGTTTGAAAGACTTTAAAGGAAAAGTTGATTTAGATATTGATATCAACTCTTTAAGAAAACGCTAATGAGAGTTTTAGTAGATTCTTCAATTTGGATTTCATATTTCAGAAATAGTCATAGAGAAGATGTTTTAGATTTATTAATCGAAGAGAACTTAATTGTAATCAACGATATTATTTTAGCTGAGTTGGTTCCGTTTCTTAAAATACAAAACAAACTAAAATTAATCAGGCACTTAGAATCAATTGAAAAACTACCATTATTAATTGATTGGGACGATATAATCAAAACACAAACCAAATGCCTTAAAACGGGTGTTAGCGGAATTGGCATTCCTGATTTAATCATAGCTCAAAATGCTATACAAAATAAAGTTTGTGTGTTCTCAGAAGATAAACACTTTATCAGACTTAACGAAGTAACAAAACTTGAGATATACAACTGATATCTAACAAACGGATCAATCTAATAACATCCATTCGCTTCGCTCATTCCAGCTATAGGATATAAGATAAAACACAGTTAATAGCATGCAGAGATTAAAATCTCTGCTGTAAAAACATCAGCTCTCTTACTTTTCAAGCCTTTAATTCTTTCGAATTAAAGGCTTTTCTTTTTGTCTACTATCACATAATTTGTATTTCTAATTAAGAGTATAAAGGAGATCCTATGAGTTCAAGAATTGAAGCCGAGGGACAGTGTCTTTGCGGTGCCGTCAAAGCCAAAGTGAAGGCTATGAGTAAAGAAGTTGGCGTATGTCATTGTGATATGTGTCGTAAATGGGCAGGTGCTCCTTTCATTGGGGTTGATTGTCAGAATGACATTCTCTTTGAAGGTCAGGAGTACATCAAGATTTATCATTCCTCGGATTGGGCAGAACGCGGCTTTTGCTCAAAATGTGGCACGCATTTATTTTATCATCTCAAAGCTCAAGATCAGTATATCGTTCCAGTTGGTTTATTCTGTTACGCTTCAGTTGAAATAGGACACATCACTTTTTTTCTTAGTTGAGTTACTTTAAAATTGTAACCCTCCGAAAAGGAAATGAATTATGTCTAAAAAACGCCGTTATTTTAGTGCCGACCAGAAAGTTGTCGCCATTCGTAAACACCTACTTGAGCGAACTCCTGTATCTGATATTTGTGATGAACTCAATATTACAACGACGCTATTTTATCGTTGGCAAAAAGAGTTCTTTGAAAATGGTTCTCGAGCCTTCACCAAGGATAACGATAGTAATTTAAAGAAGGTAGAAAAAGAAAATACACTACTCCAAGCGACTACTTCACAGAAAAATGATGTTATCGCTGAACTCGTGGCGGAGAATATAAGCTTAAAAAAGAAACGTGGCCTGATCTAAATGGAAACTGGGTTAGTAAAAACATCCGAGATCAGGTCGTTCAATACCTGTATAGTTGGCATGAGCGTACGCAAATCAGTCTTCGTAGTATGCTCAAAACCTTAGCCCTTCATCCTAGTAAATTTTATCAATGGAAAATACGAGAAGGCAAGGATAATCAACATAATGGTAAACAACCCAAGGATTTTTGGATTACTGAAGATGAAAAACGAACTGTCATTGAGTATTACCAGTCTCATCATCAAGAAGGCTACCGAGCTGTGACGTATATGATGATTGATGAAGATATTGCGTATATGAGTTGCTCCTCTGTTTATCGTATTTTATCAGATGTAGGGCTTATGCGTACTAAAACCACAAAGAAATCCAGTAAAGGAAATGGATTTGAGCAACCACTACAAGCTCATGAACACTGGCATACTGATATATCTTACGTGAAGATCAATAAAAGGTTTTACTTCTTTATAGGCGTCTTAGATGGTTATAGTCGTTGTTTACTTCATTGGGAAATTCGAGAATCAATGGATGAGCAGGATGCCGAAATAGTGGTTAAAAGATCTTTGGAGAAGTTTCCAGAAGCAAGACCTAGGATTATTACTGATAATGGTTCTCAGTATACAGGGCAGGAATTCAAAAAATTCATTGCCATCCATGGTCTCACTCATGTTAGAACTTCTCCATATTATCCACAGAGCAATGGAAAGTTAGAACGTTTTCATTACACTTTGAAAGAGGGCTCAATCCGGCCAAAAGTTCCCTTGAGTGTAGAGGATGCGAGAAGAGTTGTCACGCAGTACGTGGAGTACTATAACAACACCCGTCTTCATAGTTCTATTGGCTTCATTACTCCAAGCGATAAACTTATTGGTAAAGATGTGAGTATTATTCAAGAAAGAAAAAGAAAACTCGCTGAGGCAAAAATTCGTAGGTTAGAGTTCTTTGCAGAAGCTTCATAAGCCAGTAATGTAACAAATCTCAGCTAAGAAAAAATGCCTAACTGTCTAATTTCCGCTGAAGCAGCACAATTCAATGAAATAGAAGAATTTGAACTTGATCACCAGATCTTCATTGACTCTAAACCAAAGTTTTATGATTTTGCCAATGAAACTCATAACATGACCGGCGAAGAGGTTTTTGCGATATTTATGAAAAATGATTAAGTCCTAATTCTTTTCATATGATGTAGCTAGACATCTATACAAGTGCACAAATTCTCCATAGACTTGTAAAATATCTCATTCCGAAAAGGTACTAAAGTAATAAAACTCTGTAAATATTTAAAAGCCCTGAGTAAAGTTTAGCTTTTCGATCATCAGAAGATTATATTTTCAAATCTCAATCTGATTAATCATAACGAAGGCTATATATATGTTTAAAACCCTTAGTGTTTTACTGCTTTTTTCATTTTACCTCTGCGCGGATTCTGATGCAACAAAGCTGTTAAAAGAGCGTAACCAGCACCTCAAGCCTCAAATCACTCAGGTGAGTCCTTCAGTTTATTGTGCCTCTGGTTTTAGTCCTGCTAATATCTCTATGATTGTTGGTGAAGATGGGCTCATTATTATTGATACAGGAATGTTTGCCGATCATGCCGAAGCCGTCCTTCGCGAATTCCGCAAAATCAGTACTTTACCCATCAAGGGAATTATTCTTACGCACGGCCATGGTGATCATACTGGAGGCACCCCCACTTTCACAGAAAAAGGAACTAAGATTTTCACCCGCGCTCCCTTTAATTCTGAAGGACATCACTTCACTGAAGGTGGGATAAAGATCAACAAACTCCGAGGAGCTCGACAGGGAGGTTTCTTGTTGCCCCCAGAAAAACGCATCAACAATGGCATTGCACCAGCCGTTTACCCTCCCAAAACTGATAATCCCTTTATGGGAAAACATCTAGAGCCCACCGACACCTTTGTCGATGGACGTTTCAAACTTTCCCTTGCTGGCATTGAACTTGAACTCGTGGCGGCTCCAGGCGAAACTGATGATCAGCTCTATGTTTGGTTTCCAAAAGAACGCGTTGTATTCACAGGTGATAATTTTTATCAATCCTGGCCCAATCTCTATGCCATCCGCGGTCATGCCTACCGCAATGTACAGCACTGGATTACGAGTCTTGATATGATGCTTAAGGAAAAGCCTGCCCACGCCATTCCCGGGCATACTCAGCCCATCATCGGGGAAGTTAAAACCACCGAAGTCCTCACAAACTACCGTGATGCAATAAAGTATGTCTTTGACGAAACCATTAAGGGGATTAACCAAGGTCTCACTCCCGATGAACTCGTCTGTAAAATCAACTTGCCTAAGCACTTGCGTAACAAAGATTATTTACGTGAATATTACGGCAATATCCAATGGGGAATTCGCTCGATTTATTCCGGTTACTTAGGCTGGTTTGACGGCAATCCGACAAAGTTATTTTCCCTCCCTCCAAAAGAAAAAGCTCAAGGCATGGTCAAACTCGCTGGCGGCAAAGAAGCCTTAGTGAAACATGCTCAGCAAGCCTTAGTCGATGGTGATGCGCAATGGTGTGCCGAACTCTGTGATCATTTACTCGCTCTTGAGCCGAATAATCAAAGGTATCGCGACCTCAAAGCAGATGTTTTAGAAGATCTCGCCGAAAAACTTCTCACAGCTACCGGCCGCAACTATTACCTCACAGTTGCACAGGAACTTAGAAAAAAGAAGTGAGAGTTAATGGCTGCAACTATCCTTATGTTGATGGCTTGAATCGCCTTCTGTAGAACAAGCTTGGCGATCTTCGCAAGATTTGCGGCCTCCGCAACCCTTGTCGGTATACATACCAGAGGCTACCCCCTGCTCCATTTCTTCTGCACTCGCATGACGAAGCGATAAGACCACAACATCCCAGGTAAGCGTTAAGCCCGCATAGGGATGATTTGAGTCTATGGTAATTTCATTGCCTTCAACTTTCACAACTCGAATAAGTTGAGGCCCATGCTCAGTCATATTCTCAAAGCTTAGTCCTGCTTTAATCTCAAGGCCTTCTTCAAACATTTCAGGCCCTACAACACGGACTAAATCTTCATTGTGCTCCCCAAAGCATTGTACCGGCGGGAGACTTAAAGAAACATTTGTCCCCTGATCTTTGCCTTCCAAAGCGCGTTCTAGAGCTATTGGCAAGTGGCCGTATCCATGGATATAAGTTAATAAACCCTCAGCAGAACTTTCGAGAGTGTTGCCCTCTTCATCCTTAATAAAGTAATCGAGGCTTACGACCTGATTTTTCGTAATCATAATTCATCCTAAAGTTTTTCGGTAAAGTACTTAAAGAGTCAATTTTTACCACAATGACAGAACGAAAAAAATTGATTCACCTATAGGAAGTAGACAAGGACAGAATCTTCAAAGCCTTTGCCAGCTCTTTTCGTTCTTAGCATAGAATTATTTTTTGAGCGTTTACACGGGACTATGAGTCTCATTAAATTTTAAAAGATATAGAATTCTTGTAACAAAAACCAAGATCTGATGTTTAGTTAATCATCGAGCCTTCATGATAATTTAAGCAACAGGAAAATATGAATTCATTCAAACTATTAACCGTCCTTCTCCTTTGCGCTAGTAGCGCTTTAGCCAAGTCAAAAGAACTGCCTAATGTTGTCATGATACTCAGTGACGATCAAGGTTATGCAGATTACAGCTTTATGGGCCATGAATTGATTCAAACACCACGCATCGATAAGCTTGCATCGGAAAGCATAGTTTTTAAACGTGGTTATGTACCCACCGCAGTTTGCGGACCTTCGCTCACCACCATGATCACGGGGCTTTACTCTCATCAAAATGGCCAAACGGGGAATGATCCAATTCGTGGTGTCAGTCGCAAGCCTTGGATTGACAAATTCAAAGAATGCCCGCAGATCCCTGCTCTTCTTGTAAGCAAAGGCTACCTCTCACTACAAACGGGTAAGTACTGGCATGCTGATCCAAAAAACTCTGGCTTCACAGATGATATGGGGCTGACTCAACGTCATGGTTCTGATTATTCTTTGAGCATTGGTAGAAAAACCATGCAACCCATTTATGACTTCATCGAAAAAGCTCAATCAGAAGAAAAGCCTTTCTTTATTTGGTATGCTCCCTTTATGCCCCACACACCTCATAATCCACCTAAACGTTTGGAAGATAAATACATCAAACTCGGTGCCAAGGGACAATCGAAATACTACGCCATGTGCGAATGGTTTGATGAGACTTGCGGTCAACTTCTTGATCACCTCGATGAAAAAGGCCTTACAGAAAACACCATTGTTATTTATATCTGCGACAATGGTTGGGGCAGCATGGGCAAAGGCTCCGTCAAAGCATCTCCACATGAACAAGGCGTACGTACACCTATCATGATTAAATGGCCCGGTAGAGTTCAAGCTAACATGGATGATCAGAACTTAGCTAGTAACATTGACCTCATGCCCACAATCCTCGCTGCCTGTGGCGTAGAAAAACCCACAATCTTACCTGGTATTAACTTACTAGATAAAGCTGCACTCGAATCGCGTAAGAATCTCTTTCTCGAATGCTTTACACATGATATGCTCGATGTCAATCGCCCAGAAACCTCCCTACGTGCGCGTTCTTATGTGAGTAAGAAATGGAAACTTACCGTATGGCACACGCCTCACGAAAAACTTGATTTGAAAGGTTGGCAAAAACCCACTCCTGAAGACAAAATTCAGCTTTTTGATCTAGAGAATGACCCCATGCAAAAGCATAACTTGGCGAATCAGAATCCCGAAAAAGTCAGTCGACTCATGAAAGAAATTAATGCCTGGTGGAATCCAAGTGTTTTTTAATCAAGCAGCTTGAAGCGAATGAAGTCGCGGGGGCCGAATTGTGCGAGGCAATCAATATCGCTAGAGATGACGTTAAAGATGCGTGGGTAGCCACCAATAGTTTGACGATGACGAAGTAAAATAAAGGGACCTTTGGGAGTCATTTGCATGGTGCCATCTGCGACTGCAGAGGAAATCATTTGCTTCGTATCATTCAATTGCAATTGATCACCCCATTTTGTCAACGCCATACCCATGGTACTCAGCTGACTTCCCACCTGCCAGCCCTGCTCTAAAATGAGATCGGGATTTGCGAGCTTCGCAAATTCTGGCCCCTTCTTTAAACGAATATAGCCTTGAGGGTGAGCCTCTGGGTAACGTTGAGCATAAGATCGCTCATCACTAGCACATTCGGCAATTTTATTCATGTAAGTTAGGTAAGTTCGAAAGCCTCGGAGTTTTTGCGAAAAGCGCAAAATTTGACCTTCACGAACATGATAGACTTTGTGAAAAGCTAAGATTTCATCATCAAGTCGTACATTCCCATATGGTGCTCCTGTGAGAACTATACTTCCCGCCTCGGAAAATTGGATTTCGGGTGCTAATACAAACTCAACGCAAGGCGAGTGTTGGCCCAAGAGTTGACATGCCTCCGCATAAGCTCCTTGATCCATTAGTCCACGGGGGCTAAGGCCGCGAAATTGTTGTCCATAACTTGGCAAACAATCTTCGACTTCGTAGATGCTACTCAAGCCCTTTTTAATAAATTTAAGCAAGACGACTCCTAAGTTCTTTAGCTAATTCCAAAGCAATTTTTGCATCAGAATGAATACAGATACTCTCTCCATGAATTTCACGAAGAACTTTTCTTCCATCTTCTTCTTGAGTGAGAACTCTACCTAATAGTAAATCTTCACTCTGAGCTAGTGCCTCCTCTAAATCTTTTAATACTGCGCCACTCTGCTGACGTGGCATTAAGGCAAATTGATCTGCTTCTTGATCATAAATATACGCACGCTCAGCAAAGAGCTCTGCTAATACCTGTATTTGTTCATGCTGATGACAGAGCTCCGCAATGGCAGATTTTTGCGGACATAGCAAAACTTCAATCTCATTAGCCTCTAACCAAGTATAAACAAGTTTGGCTAAGGACTTATTTGCATTGAGGTCATTGTAAAGCGCGCCATGAAATTTGACCCATTTCACATCCTTAACTAAGCTATGTTGTTGATCGAGTGCATCTAAAAGTTCATCTCTGTCTAGCTTCATGCTCAAACGTCCAAAATTTACTCGATCTGGGTAGGAAAGGTGCGCACTAACTTGGACATCATTTTTTTCAGCTAAATCTCGAAAAAATTGTACTGACTCACTATCACCTGCATGACCACCACAAGCTAAGTTGGCAATATCTATGAGGGTCATGAGCTCCTGATCAATTACATTATTGATCCCACGCTCACCAATATCACAATTGATCTTCATGTTTCACCTCTATAAACTCGACTTTGTCGCCTGGTTCTAAGTTTTTTAATTTTTCTGGGTTCATACGCCCAATCAAATTCCACCCCCCAGGTGAAGCACTGGGATAAATCCCCGTTTGCTCTCCCGCAATAGACACTGATCCCGCAGGAACTTTTGTGCGCGGGCTTTCTAAACGTGGGACTTGTAGGGTGGGATCTAAACCAATCAAATAAGGGAAGTACGGTAAAAAACCAATCATGGCGACCCTGTATTGAACCATGCTATGACGTCGAACAATTTCCTTCTCGTCTAAGTTTGTCAATTCACTGACTCGTTGAAGGTCTGCTCCATCATAGAGAACTGCTAGACGGTGAACTTTTTCGAGAAAATCTTGCTTCACTTCTAGCTTACTTAAATGTTGGTCCACTATGATACGGACTTCCTGCTCTGTGTGGAGCAATGGATTGAAATGGATGGCGATGTCACAATAAGCAGGTACTAAATCTAAAAAGTCTTTTTCACTACTTAATGAGCGAAAAAGACTTAAAATAAACTGTGTGTTTTCAGTTGAAATATGATCAAAAAAGAGAAAAATTAAGCAGGAGTCACCAAGTACTTGACATTGATACTCAGGCTTACTCTTCATTTAAAACTCTAATTTTTTGTACTTAGCGGGA
Organism: Lentisphaera marina; assembly: GCF_028745505.1. Lineage (GTDB taxonomy): Bacteria > Verrucomicrobiota > Lentisphaeria > Lentisphaerales > Lentisphaeraceae > Lentisphaera > Lentisphaera marina. The sequence goes on from NZ_JAQZZL010000002.1 coordinate 1,630,381, forward strand.
ACTTTCCATTTTGGATGGACGGGGTTCATCTGAAAGTTTAAAGTAAAGCCAATCTCGGGCTTCAATTTAAAAGGGCTTAAAATCGGCTTGAGTGCCGCTCGTAAATTATACTCAAAGATTTCGTCAATGTGATCTTGAGTTTTGATAAAGAGACCAGGCTTTTTACCCGTTTTACCACCTATCATACTAATTGTGAGTGAACCATAGGTTTTAATTTCTTCTTCATCTGCAATGTGCATAAAGCCACAAGCTTCGCGGTAATCGCGGCTACACATGTAAATCAAGAGATCTTCGATCTCATGTATTTTTGCTTCCAAAAACTCTGGTGCGATGAATTTCCTCATCAACACTGGTTCGGGAATTAATGTAAAATCATTGAGTTTTACAGGACTTTTGTCATGAACTTTGAATTTGTCCATAGTGAAGTCCAACCACTCCTGCCCCAATGGCATTGGCCTAAACGTTAAAAAATGGCTAAGATTTGTCCAAAAGCCCATAAATAACCTGCTTAAATCTATATTGAAAAATTGGGAAATAACTTAACTGATGATATAGATAATGCCATTCAGAGTTCGCACATGATCCACAAAAGATTAGGGAGTTTAACAAATGGACCGCACTTTACTGACTTTACTCAATTTATTACCCAAAAACCTACTGAGTCGATTCATAGGCTTTCTAGCTAATTTAAGCATTAGCAAAGCCTTTGTACCATGGTTTGCCAAACGCTATAAAATCAATCTTGATGAAGCTGAGAAAGATATCTCTGATTACCCAACTCTCAATCAATTTTTCACTCGTCACCTCAAAGCGGGTGTGCGTCCCATTCACAAATTAGATGACCCGTCGAATGTCGTCAGCCCTGTTGATGGCAAAATTGCTCAAATGGGAGATATCGTCAATGGTTCTATGATCCAGGCCAAAGGCCTCGACTATCAACTCAATCATCTCATTGGTTCCACTTTAGAGGCAGAAGCCTACCAAGATGGTTACTACATGACCATTTACCTCGCACCAACTGATTATCACCGCATGCATCATTACGCGACTGGCTTGATCCAAAAAATGCGCGTGATTCCAGGACGCCTTTTCCCCGTTAATGTTTTTGCGGTTAATAATGTGCGCAACCTTTTCCCAATCAATGAACGAATCACTACTTATATTGAGAATAAATTCGGTCAAAAATCAGCTATTGTAAAAGTTGGGGCGACGGTTGTCGGCAAGATTAAACTTGCCTACCACAAAGCCGAATCTAACAAGGGCCTAGCGATGGCAAAAACTTTTGAAAGCCCTATAGAAGTTACTAAAGGTGATGAACTCGGCTACTTTGCCATGGGCTCAACGGTTGTGATGCTCTTTGAAAAAGGCTCGTTTAAGGTTAACGAAAAGCTCCAAGCAGGTGATGCCGTGCGCATGGGTGAAGATCTAGGAACTTTCCTTGATCCCAATATAAAAAGTAATAAACCTAGTAATTAGAACACATCATTAAAATCTATCATTGATTTATTTCCTCTTCGCTTTTATCTTTCAAGAAACCAATTAATCCCCAGGACTAAGCATGAAACGCCTACTTACTTTACTTCTCTTTTCTTCATTTTTTTTCACCCTCAATGCGGCAGACTCTTACACATCTACTCTATCAGAGTTTCTTGAAGCCTCTGGCGTTACTGCAACGCACAAAAAATTAGCGGGTGACTTAGCCACTAAATTTGGTGTATCCACAACAGACTCGAAATACACCAAGGTACTGGGAGAGCAAATTGCTAAGCTCAATCAAGACCTCACTCCCATCTACAAAGAATATGTGACTGAGAATGATTTAAAGTCGATGATTAAATTCTTCAAAAGTCCCATTGGTAAAGGTTTTGTTGAATCACAACCGGAGATCTTAGAAAAATCAGTTGCGGTGATTTCGGATTGGAAGTCTGGTCTTAAAGACACTTTAATGAAAAGTGGTAGTGATGCTCTGAAAAAATCACTACCTGGTTTTTCATTCTAAGCTAAATTATAGTTTATTGCCCAATTCAGTTTTTCTGAAACCGCTAAGTCCTGAATCAAAAATGGTTCGGGACTTATTGTTTTCTCGTTGTACCAAAGCGGGAACTGCGCTACTGAAAAGTGGCAATCAATGGAAAAATCATCCAACAATTTATGCTTCACAGGCACATGTAAATTCTCTTCATTTTGAATCGCTTGCCCCATGACAAAAGTTTGATCTCTGACTTCATCAAAATTTTGAGGGATTCTTATTGTGATTTCATTCCGTTCATTGCGGAAATACAAAGGATTACTATTCTGTTCTACAGGAAGGTCGCCAAAAACTAAATCATCTCTATGAAAGAAAAAGGGGTGGGCGAACCACGACACGGGCAATTCATGCTCACCCGTATTCAGCAAGTTAAATTTTTGCTCAATAGAATTCTCTTTAAGTTCTAGTATTTTTTCTAGATGATAGGCAAAGCCTTGATAGGAATCATCGCATTTGAAAGTCAGTTTTTGCCCTTCTTGAGTCACCTTCCACTGAACTGCTTTAGCAACTTCTCGATTATCACAAGCAAAAAAAGTTTCAATAGCCTTGTTATACTTAACGCGCCCTACCCCAATAACAAAAATCTCATCACCTAATTGAGCATTGCTAAAATTAGGGTACGAATTAAAAGCGTCGGGAAGTCCCTGAGAATCAAAAGCATTATAGGCTTCTGGGTAAGTGGGTCCAGAAAATAAATCTCGTCCTTCGCGATCTTTAACTTGAAAAATTTGCCCTCCGCGGCAATAACGAGCACCTAAAAGCTCATGGTCTGAAGAGGGATCTAAAATTTCTACCGTGAAATTTTGATTGGCTAAAGTGATCATTTTAAGCTTTTAAATTACGGTTAAACAAATCAACTGCCATACCATAACATTGACGTGCTAACTGTGGATTATAACGCTCGCCCTCATCACGCATAAATGCGTGTACGGCATTAAATTCATGCCAAGTAAAGCTCACCGATTCATCACACATTTTATTGTATATAAGTTGACGACCTTCTTTAGGAACATGTGGATCCTGACGTCCCCAAACCATCATTGCTTCACAGCCTAAATTACCAATACGATCAAAAGTATCGCAGTTTTTACCTGTACCAAGTGTACCTGTATGAATGTCAGTCCCATAGAAAATAGCACAAGCATCAACTTCTTTTTCGAGCGCGGCTCTAAAAGCTAAGTGGCCGCCTAAGCAAAAGCCCATTGTTCCAATTTTTCCCGTGCAGTAATTTTGAGCCTGTAAAAATTTTATAAGTGCCTGGGCGCCCCTATCAAAACTCTCTATTGGTGTATCCCACTTTAGGTCATTACCTACTTCTTTGCCTGCATCATCGTACGCTAAAACAGTACCTGCCTCTAAATTATCGTAGTACACCTCTGGGCATGCCACCACAAAACCGTGTCCAGCCATCATTTGTGCTGATCGCAAAATTGGACCTGTTAACTGAAAAATCTCTGAATACAAAATAATCGCTGGGTAATCGCCATCTTCTTGTGGGCGATAAACTACCGTGCGCATTGGAACTGTGGCCGTAGGCACAAGTACTACTTCTTCTTTGATTGTCATATTAAACCTTTGTTTTTAAATTCTCCCTACTATAAAAAGTCTTTTTTCGAACTCAATACATCTCATGAAATGAGCAAGGAAAAATAAATCTCAACAAAAAAAATTTGAAAAGTATTAATTATTATGATTTTTGCTGTTAATCATTAGTAGTTCTTGGACGTAATCATTCTAAAGACGATATCGTTACAACTTAAAAGGATCTAATATTTTGCGGATAAAAAACTTCACCCTTTCACTCACTTTACTAAGTTCTTTGGGGCTCTTTGCGAAGCCCATCGACTTCTCTAGTCAAATCAAACCCATCTTAGAAAAGAGCTGTGTCAGCTGCCATGGCCCTGAAAAAAACAAGGGTAAACTCAGACTACATAAGCATAAGTTTATGATGGAAGGTGATGTAGTCGAAGCTGGCAAAGTAGAAGACAGTTATTTAATTGACCTTATTAGCCTCGATCACGACGACGATGATCTCATGCCTCCTCCCGGTAAAGGTGAGCCCTTGAGTAAGGACGAAGTCGAGCTCATGAAAAAATGGATAAGTGAAGGTGCAAAATGGCCCAAGGGGCTTGAACTAGAAGATAAGAGTGAGACTCGTGCGGATATCGCAAAAATGGAAGCTAAAACCGAACCATTTAAACATTTAGTCCCGATTATCAATAAGTATTGTATTGAATGTCACAATGAAGATAAGCAAAAAGGCGACTTCCGTATAGATGATATGGACCAAGACCTCGTCTATGGTATTCATGCTCAAAGATGGTATGAAGTACTCGACATTATCAACCTAGGTGAAATGCCTCCCAAAAAATCTGACCAGCTCAATGATGATGAGCGCAAAACTTTAATTGAGACTCTTACTGCCGAACTCCAAAAAGCTAAAGAAGTTCGCAAGGGGCAAATCAGTACTGTCATGCGCCGTCTTAACAATGATCAATATAATAATACCCTCAAGGATCTATTGGGAGTCGACTTCAATTTTGCTCGTGATCTTCCTGAGGATGCCTTCTCACCTGAAGGCTTTAAAAATAATGGCGAGACTCTAGACGTATCAACTCTCCAAATGGAATACTATCTAGACATTTCTCGCAATGCGCTCAGTAAAGTCATCCCAAATGAAGACAAACCCGAAATCATGAAATTTAAAATTGATTTTGGAAGTGAAAGTAATCCTTCGCATCGTGAAAAATTAACTATGGGTCCCGGTGGTCAACTATTACCGACTCATCAATATAAAGTTAGTGAACCCTCTCCAAGTCACAAGTACCCATTTAAACATAGAAAAATTAAAGATGATTATGTATTTAATGAAGGTTACAAAGGAAATAGTACCGTAAAAGGCGATGTTGAATTCAAGGGCTTACACCATGCTGTTTATCCTGAAATGCGTGGTCATAATGGCAAAGTCATCAAACAAGGTTTAACCTTGAATCCTCGTGGAGATTTACAGTTCGGTAAAGCTGGTGGTAGAGGGCCCAGTGGTCACATGAAACTCGTCCTACGTGATTTTCCACGTTCCGGTCCAATTACACTTCGAGTCACGGCTTCCATGGGTCCCAATTCAACTTTCTTGAAAGACACTAACTTGAAGCCGATCTCGAGTTTCGATGACAAGAAAAAACAGCTTAAAAATACCACGAAGATTTTACCTAATTTAAACTGTGTCCCTTCTTACCCTCCAAATACAAATTTGGAGAAACCGCAATTTATTCTTGAATCTAAAATCAATATTGAAACTGCAGGCACCTATCAATTAGATGCTCAATTATTGAGAGAAGTTGAAGGCCCTATTAATTTGCGTATAGGAAAAACCTTGTTACAAAATATAAAAGTTCAGAAAGGCGCACAAAAGCTCATTGTCCCCTTGGCTATCGCTAAACTCGATAAGGGTGAAGTAAGTCTACAAATCACCTCAAAAAAGAAAGCTGCCTTTGGTCACTTTATTTTAACTGCTTTGAAAGCAAATGACAATAAAGTTAAAGACCTTAAGAAAGCCACAAAGAAATCAAAAGAAATTGCCATGGCGTTTAAGAAAACTCCCTTAGCCAAATTCAATGATAAATCAGGTAAGTTCTCTAATGGTTCCCTAGCTTTTGCTAGCCCCAAAGCGCGCCCCATCAAAGATAGTGAATATCAAGCTCCTAAGCCCATGCATCACACTATGAATAAAAGCTTCACTTTAGATCAAGAGGGTATCTATCAATTGGAACTTAAACTTAGTGAAAAACCAAAAAGCGGTCTTAGTATTCACATAGACAGTGCGGCAATTAAAAATGTTAACTTCAATTATAAGCCCGAACAAAACATCTACACATCTGGCTTAATCAAACTAAGTAAAGGTCACCACCACCTACACATAGCTTCTAAAGAAGATATACCCGTATCTGATGCCATTCTCAATAAACTTAGCGATACAAAGCTTATCCAAGCTTTTAATAACTACCATGACTCACAGTACGCCTACTTGCGCCCCTTCATTGGCAACCGTCGTGATGATGGCCAAGAATTCCGTCCTGTTAATCAAATTCAAAAGGTAAATGCATCACTTGATGCTCCACAAGTCTACGAATTCACAACATACATGGAAGACTATCCCCTTCCCGCTTATGATCCTAGCAATAAAAACTACCTCGCGAATTTACTCCATATTGGTTTTTGGAATACACCTTGGAACCAAGGTAGAAATACTGACTTGGTGATTCACTCCATTGAGTTTGAAAGCCAAGCTTACCAGACCTGGCCCAGTCGTGAGTATAAAAACATTTTTATTGAATCAAAAAATAGTCAAAATGAAAGTGTCTATGCACGTGAAATCCTTGCGAACTTCCTCCCAAAAGTTTATCGTCGTGCCATCAGTGATGAGGAACTCAAGCGTCATCATCAATTCTGGACTGTGATTCATCAGTATAAAAAGAATCTTCAAGAAAGTATTAAAGAAACTTTGGCCATTGCTCTTAGTTCTCCACAGTTCCTCTATATAAACGAACCTGAAGGAACTCGAAATAAAAAGCTGACTGAGTATGAGCTCGCCTCTCGCCTATCTTATTTCCTGTGGAATACCATGCCCGATGAAGAGCTTTTTGCAGCTGCCACAAAGGGAACTTTACACAGAGATATTAAAGTTCATATCAAACGCATGATCAATGATCCAAAAAGTTTTGATTTTTCTAAAAACTTCTCGAGTCAATGGTTAGATGTTGAACGCCTAGAGCGAGTCGTTGTAGATACAAATCATTCTAATGGCTACAACCAAGACATTAAGAATAGTTTCAAAAAAGAAACCTATTCTTTTTTCCATCACGTCTTAAAAGAAAATTACAGCATCATGAAACTCATTGATTCCGATTTTGCTGTCGTCGATTGGCGTTTAGCCCAGTTTTATAATTTACCGCCTGTTAATAGCTTGGGCTTTACCGCCACTCCGGTACAAACTCAAGATCATAGAGGAGGCATCCTAACTAATGGTGGCTTACTCACAGCACTCTCTACGGGTACTCACTCTAGCCCTATTAAACGTGGCGTATGGTTGGCGAAGAAAATTGTGGATTCTCCTCCCCCCAAACCGCCACCCAATGTACCTGAGCTAGACGAAGAAGATCCCGAGTTAGCTAAACTCACTATCAAAGAGCAATTACAGCTCCACCGTGATAAAGCTGCCTGCCGCGATTGTCATATGAAAATCGACCCTTGGGGACTGCCTTTCGAACACTACGACACCACAGGTCGCTGGAAAGCTCCTTCAAAAGTCGTATCTGCCGACACAACCTTCCCTGATGGCACCGAAGTCAACGGTCTCGAAGAGCTCAAAAAATACTTAATAAATGATAAAAGTGAACTCGTAACTCGTTCTTTAGTTCGCTACTTGAGTTCATACGCTATTGGCCGTTCACTCTCATTTGCCGATGATGATGAAATCAAAACCATCATGAAAGATGCGCAATCATCAGACTACAAAATACACGCTATAATTGAATCAATTGTGAACAGTGATCTGTTCCTAAAGTTTTAAGGAGTCATTATGAAAAACTCAACTTGGAAGTTACCCCGCAGAACTTTTCTCAAAGGCTTAGGTGCCTCGCTCGCACTTCCCTGCCTCGAAGCTATGGGCGAAGAAGCTTTAAAGGAACAAAATAATATTCGTCGCTCCTGCCACATGTACTTTGGTAATGGCGTCAGCCTTCCCCCCGAGAGTAACCCCATTCACAAAGATTGGCATTGGTTCCCACATAAGACGGGCTCAGACTACGTCATGACTGAACCTCTAAAGCCACTTGCTCCTTACCGCAAAAAAATGTCGATTGTCGGTGGTTTACACCATCCCAATGCTGCTTTGGCCGACATCCATGTTTGCAGTGACATCTGGATGACGGGTGCGAATTTAGGTGGATCAGAATATAAAAATACGATTTCTGCCGACCAAGTGGCCGCCGCAGAATTCCGTTCCAAAACGCGTTTCCCCTACCTCAACATCTCATGTGATGGGGGCGTTGGCTTTAAATCTCGTATTGGCACCATTGCTTTTGACCGCAATGGTCGTCCCATAACCTCAGAGAACGATCCAAAAAGAGTCTTTGAACGTCTTTTCAAGCAAGGTACCGGCTCAATTGAATCTCAACGCCAAGAACTTGATTACGAAGCAAAAGTCGTAGATATGGTTCTTGATAATGCGCGTGAGCTAAATAAAAAATTAGGTAAGAACGATCGTGAAAAACTCGATCAATACCTGACTTCTGTTAGTGAGATAGAGGATAATGTAAAGCGTAGTTCGAAATGGTTGGACACACCAATTAAAGATGTGGATAGTAGTCACCTCAATCTCGATGTGGATATGAATATTCAGCCAGACAAATACTTCGAAACTATGTTTGATCTAATTAGGGCTTACTGAATTACTCGCCTTTTGAAATGCTCATTCTCGTTAATGAGACTTATAAAACAATAAACGTGCGCGAATAGCTGCTTATAATACTGGCCGAAAAGTGACAAAAAGGCTAAAGCCTTATCCAAGTTCATCACCATGAATACTAAAGCAATAAGTGTTTCGGATGAAGTCCTAGTTTTCGTAAAGATTCGATCGAGTTTATAGCGTCTTTTGGCTACACCAAAACAGCCCTCTACTTCATTTCTTATAGCTTCATCCTGGCGTTGTATTTCCTTTTGTTCTTCACGTAAAATCGCATCTTTGGGAGGTCTTCCAAGACTGGGTCCACTTATCCTTATTCCGTGTTTTTTACAATACGCTCGATTTTCTTTAGTTCGGTAGATTTTATCAGCATGTGCTGATTCGGGATAATAACCGAAACGCTCTTTATATTTTTCAACTTGTGAAATTAGTTCGGTTCCTTCATTATAAGAATCAAAACTAATCGTATCGACAAAGGTCCAGCCATCGACGACACTGATAGATATTTTAGCTCCGAACTCTGTATGAGCTCCAGCTTTCCCGCGAACAATGGGACGAATATGTGGTTGGTGAATACTTACAATGCGATCATCAACACTTGTTACTTTATTATCATACATGTATTGCTGTTGTTGATAAAGTGTCCCGATCACCAGTAGTTCGCGGTATAAACTAGGTTTCAATAGCCCCAGATCGGCATGCTTTTTGAGTTCATTTATACTAGCGAGGTTCCTCCTTACACAATGAAGTTGTCTATTAATCACTTCACGCCTTTTCTTTTTCGATACACGTTTTTTTAGGACAACACTTAAAAAGATTTTTCTGCCGTCTTCACGATAAGTCCGAGGCTTGACCTTATCTTCGGTATTAAAGCGATGACGCCAAAGAATATCGATGATTTCTTCAGTTTTTTCGCGGGCTTTGTTTAGTAAACCAAGATCTGTTGGATAGTGAATATCAGCAGGGACACAACTAGCGTCAACAATTAAAGCACCCTTATTTGACGGAGGATCATTGTCTGAATCCTTATCGGAGTCTTCTTCTTTTGGACGTGTTGTTTTATGTAATAAATCATCAATATCTTTAATATCCTGAGCTCCAAAACGCTTTCGAAAATGAGTCATCATACTCGGATCAAAAGGTGATTCCTGCTTATATCTTTCAAACCCCAAGAAATATTGAAGGTAGGGGTTTTCAGAAATCATTTCTACAGTTTCTTCATCAGTTAAACTCAGCTTTACTTGAATGATCAGGGAACCAAATGCAGTTCTTGCAGGTAGAGCTTTGGGCCCAGTATGGCTGGTGAAATTTAGTGCATAAATTTCTTCTACATCTTTCCATGGTATTGTTGCCGCTAGCTTGACCCAGCGATTATTGATATTGAGTGTTCCGTCTAGAAAATAAGGTAGATTGGCCATTTTGGGCTCTGTGCCCGTATTTTTATACATCTTATGCAAACCTAATGATTGTTTTGAGGGGTTTTGTTTGCATGTAATATAGCATAATTACCACTTATCTCATTGACTATAAGTAATATATGACTTAATAAGTGAGCCCTAATTAGTCTTGCTTTTGAGGCCGACCTGACGCGTACGGCGACCTTTATGATGACTAGAGAAGACGGCATGGGAATTGCTGACACCTTCCCTTCTATCCTCTTTGAAATGGGCGGTCATCATGGCCTATCCCATAGTGGTAATAGCGAAGGTGGATATTTGAACTGGTCACGCTATGACCAATTTCTCAATTCTCGTCTCGCCTACTTCATGAATCGCCTAGAGAACATTCAAGAAGGCAATGGTACTGCACTCGACAACACCATCCTACTTTACGGTAGTGGCTGTAGTTCGACCCATAACTTCAAGAATCTCCCACTCATTTTAGCTGGTGGTAAAAACATGGGCCTTAAACACGGTTCTTACATCAACTATGAAGATAAGCTTCCCATGAATAATATGCATTACTCCATTCTGAAAGCTCTTGGCATTAAGGTCGATTCCTTTGGCGACAGCAATGGTACGCTAACAGAAATCTTTGGCTAAACTTAAAAACTATTGACTAAAAAAGGGCTAATATACTTAGCCCTTTTTTGTTGTCATTGATGATTTATAATGACTTACCAGGTATCATAACGAATGATATCATCCAAATCTAAGCGTTTGTTCCAGCCTTTACTTTCAAGCTCGGGCTGATTTTTAAATTCATCCACATAACCTAGACAAAAATAGCCAATGAGCTTGCGTGATTCTGGAAGTTTAAGTACTTCACGTATATGGCTTTCTTCTAAAATGCTCACCCAGCCCATGCCGATGCCTTCGACTCGTGCCGCCAACCACATATTTTGTATGGCACAAACAGTACTATACACATCCATTTGATTTTGTTCAGAACGACCTAATTGATTGCTTTCATCTCTTTTTAAATCGCAAGTCACACAGAGATTTATCGGAGCTTCTAGGATTCCTTCCAGCTTTAATTGCTCATAGAGTTTTTTCATCTCTCCAGTGAAAAACTGAGCTTCACGCTCTTTGACTGCCAAAAAGTTACTTTTAATTTTTTGCTTAATCTCATCAGAACGAATAATGAGAAAATCCCAAGGCTGTAAAAAACCAACTGAAGGGGCGTGATGAGCCGCACTCAAAATTCGTTTCAGGATCTTTTCTGGAATTTCTTTATCCAAAAATCCACTCCGGACATCACGTCTAGCTTCCAGTAAGCGATAGAATGATTCTTTTTCGACCTCTCTAAAACTCATATTTCGACTCACTCATAGGGGGCACATAGAGCTTTAAGCTCAAAACTCTATGCCTCTCTGTGCTTGAATGCCATTATCAAAAGCATGCTTAATTGGTTTCATTTCAGTCACTGTATCGGCTATGGCTATCAACTCTTCTGGCGCACCTCTACCCGTTACCATGATATTGAGTTTCTCCGGCTTATTTTTAAGAACTTCCACTACTTTATCTACTGCTAAATAACCATAGGAAAGCGCAATATTAAGCTCATCTAAAACGATTAAATGATATTTAGAACTTTCGCGACATTCTTCAATTAATTCACAGACTTTCTTCCAGCCACTTTCTGCGCTCTCGATATCCTTGCTTTTATCTTGTGTATCCCAAGTAAAACCATCACCCGACACAATGTGAGTGATTTCATCAAAGTGTTCAAAAATCTTTTGCTCACCCGTTGACCAGTTTCCTTTAATAAATTGCACGACGGCAACTTTGTAACCATGACCCACGGCTCTCACAGCAGTACCAAAAGCTGCGGTAGATTTCCCCTTTCCATCCCCCGTGTTGACAACAAGAATGCCACGATCAATGTATTTAGCTTTAACTTTTTCTCTTTGCTCTTTTTGGAGCTTTTTCATTTCTTCTTTATGGTTTGAATCACTCATAGATATCCACACTTTTGCTTAAGTTAATTATTATCTAAATTATCTATACCATTTAACACTGCATACAAATAATTTCGCAATGCAAAAGAATGAGTCTTTGCTTTTTCTTAATTGTTTTGGGGAGAAATGAAACGAGCCGCTGACCTTGGAATGAAATACGGCTGTGGAACCGGGTCAGCAGCCCATACATAAACATACGTGAGTCCCCACTAGAAAGCAAAATTTATGAAGACTATTTCACACTTATCTCACAAGATAAATAAACTTCATCAATCACAAGTAATTTGCTGCAAGAGTAAATTGCTTTGCATATTATCCGCACACCATTCCAAAAGCTCTTGAGCCCGTGGGTCTTGTGATTTTCGTAAAATAGCTATTGCATTGCGTCGAAGCTTCTGGACTCCCGCATATTCAACTGCACTTCCCTTTATCAATCGGCGAATTTCACCAGCACTAGATTTCATTAACCACTCTAAATCGACGGCAATGCGATTATCTTCTTTTTCTTTGGGTGGGCAAACGACTGAACACCAATCACAACCAAAGAGCCAGTCTTCCATCAAGTCACGTTGCTCACTATTGAGCAAGCCCTTCTTTTCGATGGTTAAATAAGAAATACACAAACGTGAATCAAACTCTTGCCCTTCTTTTATGGCACCCGTTGGGCAGCCACGTTTTTCACACGCTCTACAAAAATGGCAGGGGAAAGCAAATTCCGGTTTAAGTCGCAGTTCGATAATTTTTTCGGTACAAAATAAGGTTCCTATAAATACTCTTACATCACGTTCTGGTGTGCGTAGTAAATCATTGGGTCCAATAATCCCCAAGCCCGCGTAAGCTGCGAGAAAACGCTCAAAAACTGGCTTTGTATCAACTGCTGCAAAGGCCTCGAATTCACCTAATTGAGCTTGTAAACCATTATGAATCGATGTCAAAACTCCATGCCCCGTACGGTGGTAATCCTGCTCCTTGGCATAGCCCGATATGTAGCCTACTAAAGCATCTTCTGCGACTGCAGGAAAAGGATGCTCTGCTTCTGGCATCCCCCATTTGTTTGTGAAGGTGATCACTACTGCCGATTTTGCTCCTGGAAAAGTTTCTTGTAAATCAACTTTGTCTTTTAACATTCTTTGCAAATAATCCATGTCAGCACCAAAACCCTGCGCTAACCAATTTGCTTGTTCTTCTCCATGCTGTTCGAGTGCTTTAATAAAGTCTGGATCACTCAAATCTATACAAGCCACCGAGAGTGCACCACTTTCAATTGCAATTTTCTTCAGGTCAAATTCGTTCATAGCCAATTCTCATTTGTGCATGACCTTCTGCAAGTCTAGCGAATTCTGCTCGACGAATCCCCGGCAAATAAATAATTTCCTCTCCTGCACAAAGCACGGGAAAACTACAGCGTTCTTGTTGGCTTAATTTTGCATCGGAAAAAAGCTTACTCAATAATACTTTTTTATTTTTTCCAAAGGGCTGAATTTTATCGCCTTGTTGCGGCATTCGCAAAAGTAATTCAGAAGGCATTTGCTCAAGAGCAAAACTTTCATCAGAATTCGATGCGCCTATAAAAAAACGGTACCCGGCAAATTCAATAGAGTCATGTTCTTGCCACTTCCAAAGCAACTCTAATTTCTGGGGAGGTAGAGAAATTTCACCATCATTCCACATTCTTAGTTCTTGTCCTTCCCCCATGGGAATATCTTTATAAGACTCGGGTAAATTCAAACATTCTTTAGCCAAGCGTTTCAAACTCGCTTGGGTTGGTACATATGGGATTCCACTCTCTTCAAAAAACAAGCGAACAACTCTTGGCTTTAAAGCTTTATGACAACGAGTATAATTCTCCACTGTAAATCCTTTCGATAACTCGTGTTTTGCAGATTCTTGAAGGTAATCATTCTCCTCTGCAAGGTGATCTAAAGTATGGCTTAAGCCTTTTCCTAAGATCGATAATTTCGGCATCAGTTCATGACGAATAAAATTACGGTCACAATAATCTGCATCATGATTACTCGAATCTTCACGCCAAGATAAGTTGTTCTCTTTTAAATATTGACGCAATTGCTCACGTGAATAATCTAACAAAGGTCTTATAAGTTTAAGCTCGCCTACTTGACGCTCTGGGCGAAGTGCGCAAAGACCACTACTATTAGCTCCCCTCATCGCCCGCATGAAAAAGCTTTCCTGGACATCATCCTGATGATGTGCTAAATAAATATTCCATGACGCGTAATTTTTTTCAAGATAAGCCAAGCGTAATCGCCGAGCTAATTGCTCATCACCTTCATTGGCTTGACGCGCCGATTCTAAATCTAAATGAACGACTTCTAAAGGAAGCTTATTGAGCTCACAATATTCTCGGCAAAACTGTTCATCTTTGTCTGATTCTTCAGCTCGTAAATGATGATTAAAATGAAGTACCAAATCCACTTGATTAATCGATTGCATACAGTGAAGCAAAGCCATACTATCTGCGCCTCCACTAAACAGAATCAAACGCTTGCCGTCTTTTGTGAATTCATTTTTAATCATTAATCATTTTCCTTTTGTGAAAACTGGCGCAATTTTCATCTTGGTCAAGTTCGTAGTCGAGATAGATGTAATATTGTGAAGCTGTATACTTTATTCAAATAAACATTTAACTTGCTTGGCACTTTATCTGTAAAAGGACTGGAAAAAAACCATAAGAGCGATTTTTTAAATTTCCGTTAAGTGTCACTTATTTCTTGGCTATGTGAAAGATAGAGAACTTAGCTTAAGATTTAGTAAATAAAGTACAAACGAATGCCCTATAAACACCTCATCATCTCTTGCCTCTTAGTTGCCTGTCAAAGTATTGAACGGGAGGCTAAACATCGGCCCGAAATAGATAGCCCAAAAACATTCTCTACAGAGATTAACTCTCCCTCCCTAGAGAACTCCGCCAAATGGTGGTCTCAACTTGGCGATGATGAGCTCAATACATTTATGGACAAAGTCTTCACGGACAACTTGAGCCTCGCTCAAAGCTGGGCTCGTTTAAGACAAGCAGAAGCACGCTTGGGCATAAGCCGATCAGCCAAAAAATTAAAACTCAACGCGACTGCCGATGCTGAAGGCAACAAACGAAAAGTCGACACCGGCCCCAATGATGATAAACAAACTTTTGGTAGGGAAAACTATAGCCTTGGCCTAAAAGCGAATTACGAAGTTGATCTATGGGATCGTATCAGTGATGAAAATGCGGCTTCCGCAATGGATTATGAAGCGCAGAAAGCTCAAGTTCAGGGAACCGCCCTACTTCTTTCAGCTGAAGTTGCTGAGAGTTGGATGACCCTCAAGGCCATTTCAGAACAGTTAGATCTACTTAATGAACAAATAGAAACAAACACTCAAACGTTAGACATTATTAGTCATCGCCAAAAACGTGGCTTAGCCAACATTGTTGACCTCTTTCAACAACGTCAACAACTCGCAAGAGTGAAAAGTCTAATTCCCGACTTAGAAGAACGAAAGGATAACTTACGATTAAAACTGATTC
The DNA here is from genome assembly GCF_028745505.1 of Lentisphaera marina. Taxonomy (GTDB): domain Bacteria; phylum Verrucomicrobiota; class Lentisphaeria; order Lentisphaerales; family Lentisphaeraceae; genus Lentisphaera; species Lentisphaera marina. Next base: position 1,645,796 of record NZ_JAQZZL010000002.1, read on the forward strand.
TGTTAGCTGGTGAAAGTTTTGATGAAAAAATAGATTTTGGGAAGCTCAAACTTCCACAACTCAAAGAATTGCCCAACACAGGCATTCCTTCTGACATCCTTAGTCAAAGACCCGACGTCAATCAGTCATGGTTATTACTGCAATCCAGCGAATTCCGTATTAGTAGTGCCACAAAAGCTAAACTTCCTCGCTTAACTCTCAGCGCCCAAGCCAACTTCAATAATCAGAAGTTTAGTCGTCTTTTTGACAACTGGTTTAGCAATATCATGGCTGGGCTCACCGCTCCGATACTTGATGGTCAACTTTTAGAAAATGAAGAATTACTCGCCAAAGCGAGAAGTGATGAGGATTATTTAAACTACAAGGAAACAGCGCTCACTGCACTCAATGAAGTTGAGCAAGCCTTGAATGCTGAAAAATGGCGCAAAGAACAAATTGATACTGTTAAAACAGAAGTCGAATATTCCAAAAATACTTTAGACGAGACTATGCGTCGTTATCGCCGTGGCTTAAGTGATTACTTACCCGTATTAACTGCTTTAGCCACTCATCAACAAGCACAGAGAAACTTAACAGAAGTTCGTGCTAAACTGATTGTCAATCGAATTGAAATCCACCGTAGCTTAGGTGGATCTTGGGAAATCGAAGAAAACACTCAACTTCTTCCTCAGGCCACTAAAAGGGAACAGTAATAATGAAATTAAAATCAATCATCGGCTCAGTTGTTCAAGTCATCATTGTCAGCGCTATTATTTTTGCTGCCTGGACATACTACTCTCACCTCATGGACACTAGCCCCAAGAACAAAATCAAACCTCGAGTCGAACGTGCCACACCTGTAAAATGTGAAGCCTTAAAGCAAAGTACTGAACAAATCTATATTTACACGAGTGGCAAAGTCATTCCTGAAAGACAGCTCAGCATAAAGCCTCGTATAACAGGTGAAATCACAAAAATCCATACCATGCTTCACCCTGGTGGACACATCAATAAAGGGGAAGTCATTGCTGAAATAGACCCGACCGATTACGAAATTGCTCTCACACAAGCTCAAAGTAAAGTTAAAGAAGCTGAGTTCCAGTATCAACTGGAATTAGGCGAACAAGATGTGGCTAAATACGAATGGAATTTTTTAGAAGACAAAGACAAAATCAGTGAACTTGAAAAACAGCTCATTTTGCGAATTCCGCACCTCGAAAAAGCAAAATCTGATATCGCTGCCGCCAAAGCCCAACTTAAACAGGCTGAGATTAACCTTTCAAGAACCAAGATTTTAGCCCCCTTTAATGTACAAGTAATTGAGCGCAATGTAACTGAAGGGTCGCAAGTCAATTTACAGAGTTCCATTGCCGAACTCATTGATTCAGACAACTTCTGGGTCGAAGCATCGATCCGCTACGAACGCTTACCATGGATACAGTCTCGCAATATAAACTCTCCTGGTGCCGAAGCTGAAATCATTCCCAGCAGTATTGTTTCTAAAGGTTTTGTTTGGAAAGGCAACGTTCTACGAATGCTCCCCAACATCTCAGAAAATGCTCGTAGGGCTCGCTTGCTAATTGAAGTCAAATCACCCCTAAACCAACAAGAAACTCCTCTCCTCCTCAATACTTACGTCCGAATAAAAATCGCCGGCCCTGAAGTTCAAAATATATTTAAAATCCCTGCAAATGTTATTCACGAAGGTAATAAAATCTATATTTATGGTCAGGATGAACGTCTTGAAATTAGAGAACTCGACATCCTTTGGTCGGACAATTCATATGCCTATATTAAAGATGGCCTTAATGAAGGCGAGCTTTTAATAAGTACCACTTTGGATTCTGCCGTGCCTGGCCTGAAATTAACGCGTATCCTGAGTGACAAATGAAGCCATTCTTTCTGAGACCACCAAAAAGAAGAGTAAGAAAATCAGTCGAGAAAAATTCACAACAATGGGATCCCAACTCTGAAAAAGGCCCCATTGCATGGATGGTTCTTAACCCTGTAGCATCCAACCTCATTATGATTGCACTTTTAGTTGGTGGTTTTTTCACTGCTAACAAAATCAAGCAAGAAGTTTTTCCCGCATTTGCTTTAGGTGCCGTTTCCATTTCAATTGCTTACCCAGGTGCGAGTCCCGAAGAAGTTGAAAAGAGTATTATTCGTGCGATTGAAGAAAATATCCAAGGTATTGAGGGAATTAAAGAAGTTAACTCAACAGCCTCAGAAGGACGTGCCTCCGTAACTGTTGAGCTTCTCGAAGGTCACGAGCGTATGCAAGTCTATCAAGACATTCAACAAGAAGTTGATCGTATCCGAACTTTCCCTGAAGAAATTGAACGTCCAGAAGTTAAGTTACAAAGCCTTAAACGCGACGTTTTTGATATCGCAGTTTACGGTGATGTTGGTGAAAGGCGTTTAGCAGAACAAGCCGAATTTTTACGCAATCGCTTATTAAATAGCGATGAAATCAGCCAGGTCGAGATAACCGACATGCGCAATCACCAAATCACCATTTCAATAAGTAGAGACACCCTTGATCGCTATAAGCTCACTCTTGATCAAGTGGCAAAAATAATTCGTCAGCAGAGCGTCGAAATTCCGGGTGGCGGTATTCGTACAGAAAACGGTGAACTACTCTTAAGGATGAAGGAACGTCGCGATTATGGTGAGCAGTTCGCAAAAATTCCGATTCTCAGTTTAGCTAACGGCGATGTAGTTTTATTAGAAGATTTAGGCTCCATTAAAGATGGCTTCAACGAAGATCAAGATAAAGTCACTTTTTGGAATAACCTGCCAGCACTCAACATAAGTATCTACCGAGTAGGCGAAGAAACGCCCCTCTCTATTTCAACTGATGTTTACAAGATCGTAGACGAATTTAATTCACAAAATAAATCCGTGCAGGCAGTCATTCGCATGGATAAATCTGAAATGTACATGCAACGCGTCGATTTACTTAGTCGAAATGGCATAATCGGTTTGTGCTTAGTCTTGCTTTCTCTCGGCTTGTTTTTAGAATCGCGACTCGCCTTTTGGGTGATGATGGGCATCCCTATTTCCTTCTTGGGGGGATTTATTTTATTGCCATTATTTGGCATCTCGATCAACATGGTTTCTATGTTTGCCTTCTTGATGGCCTTGGGGATTGTGGTGGATGATGCAATTGTCGTAGGAGAGAATGTCTATGAACACCGAGAACGTGGAGAAAATTTTGTTCAAGCGGCAATCAACGGAGCTAAAGATGTGGCCGTCCCCGTCACTTTCAGTATTATCACTAATGTCGTCACCTTTATGCCTCTTATGTTCATGCCTGGGACCATTGGCAAAATTTGGTATACTATTCCTATTGTGGTCATCACAGTTTTTATCATTTCTTTATTTGAAAGTCTGTTTATACTGCCTTCTCATCTGGCCCATTCAGAAAAAAGAAAACGTCTTTTTATTGGTCAACTAATCCATAATTTTCAACAAAAATTTTCGCAACTTTTCATGCGTGCGGTTAACAAAATTTATGGCCCTATTTTAAAAGTCGCTCTCAAAAATCGTTACATTGTTCTTGCTATTGCCTGTGCCTTTATGTTTGCCATCATTGGTTTTGTTCAGAGTAAGCGCATTGGCGTCGTCCCTATGATGTCAATTGAATCGGATTATGCTTCGGTAACCGCTTCTTTACCTTACGGTGCTCCTAAAGAAAAAAGTTTAGCCATTCAAGAATTACTTCTAGATTCTGCTAAAAAAGTTGTAGAAGAAAATGGTGGCGACAAGCTTTTAGTTGGATATTACTCAAAAATTGGTGGTGGCGGACGCACTAGCCAATCTGGCCCCCATGTCTGCGAAGTCCTCGTCTACCTACAAGACCCCGAAATACGTCCCATTAGCACAGAAAAATTCACCCAATTATGGCGAGAAAAAAGTCGCGGGATACTAGGCTTAGAATCACTTGTTTTTGAATCTGATCGTGGAGGTCCAGGATCTGGCTCTTCATTGAGTATAGGACTCACTCATCCCGATAACGAAATACTTGAACAAGCATCTCTTGAACTATCAGAAGCTTTAGCTGCTTACCCTATAGTGAAAGATATTGATCCAGGATTTTCACAAGGTAAGCGACAATTTGACTTCACTATGCGTCCTGCAGGATTAGCACTAGGCTTAAGTTCTGCGGATGTCGCAAAACAAATCCGTCAAGCTTTTTATGGTGCAGAAGCCCTTCGACAACAAAGAGGTCGCAATGAAGTTAAAGTCCTCATACGCTACCCGAAAGAAGAACGGAGTACGGAACACGACTTATATTCTATGCTCATCCAAACCCCCTCGGGTCAAAGCGTACCCATTCAAGAAATTGTTGAGTTTAAAAGCGGGCGAGCTTACACAAAAATTAATCGCTTAAATGGTAGTCGAACTATCCAGATAAAGGCAAATGTAACTCCCAAGAGTAAAAGTGAATTTATTTTGAGTGAAGTTCTAGAAAAGGACTTCCCTAAACTTCAGGAAAAATATCCTGGCCTTGAACAAGTCTTTCGTGGTAAACAAAAAGATTTACGCGAAGGGGTTAACTCTTTAAAAGTCAGCTTCATAATTGCCATGTTCGGTATCTATACACTACTTGCTATTCCGTTTCGAAGCTATGTACAACCTCTAATCATTATGCTTTGCATACCCTTTGGGATTGGTGGTGCCATTTTAGCTCACTCAATCATGGGCTTCCCGCTTAGCCTCATTAGCTTCATGGGAATTATTGCCTTGTCCGGTGTGGTGATCAATGACTCATTAGTTCTCATTGATTATGCCAACAAACAAGTTTTAAAGGGTAAAAGTGCCGAAGAAGCTATTCTCCTATCAGGTATCAGACGCTTCCGTCCTATATTACTTACCACAATCACAACCTTCTGTGGTTTAGGACCAATGATACTCGAAACTTCGCGACAAGCCCGTTTCTTAGTACCTATGGCCATTTCCCTAGGACTAGGAATTGTTTTTGCCACTGCAGTCATGTTATTATTGGCCCCATCAGTTTATTTGATAGTCAACGACTTAAAATTCCATAAAAAAAACTAGTAATTAAAGCAAATAATTAAAATTAATTGAAGTATTCATTTGAATAGCTTATTTTATATGTTAAGATTTGGTTAACATTAGATGAATAAGGAAGTTTTTATGGATACATATATCTATGCTAGACAAAATACTAAAACGCGAATCTTAATAGCTGCCTCGCGAGTATTCGCAGAAAAAGGTTACGAAAATACTACAGTACAAGATATTTGCACTGCATGCGATGCCAATATCGCTGCTGTGAACTACCACTACAAAAGTAAAGAAAACCTTTACAGAACAGCTTGGACTCATTTGTATAAATATAATGAAGAAGCTAACAAAGAACTTTTCAGAGATGACTTAGACCCCGAGCTTCAGCTCCATCATTTTGTTAGGAATCGCATTAAATCAAGCCTAGATGACGGCGAATTAGGCTACCTCTCAAAACTGATCTCATACGAACTTAATAGCCCTAGTTCTAGTTATGATTTTTTATATGAAACATACATAGAAGAACGCTGTAATTGGATCATTAATTTAGTGAATCGCCTTTCAGGAAAACAGCTATCTGAAACTAGTCTTTCCCAGATTTTCTTTTTCATTAACAGCCCTATCATTCGTCTTAATGACCAATTGAATGATAAGAAGCAAACAAAATCACCGAGTGATTTCTGCAATGATGAGATGATTGAAAATATGTATAATTATATCTTGGGTGGTATCAAACAAATTTGTACTAAAAAAGTAAGCTAATTACTTTTTAATTTCATCCAAATGACGCGACAGTTTTTTTAGAGCTTTATGCTGAATCTGTCTAACACGCTCTCGTGTTCGTCCAATTAATTCGCTAATTTCATCAAGTGTGTGTTGCTCTCCACCATCTAAACCATAGCGCATATTAATAATGAGCCTTTCTCGCTCAGTTAAATACTTTTCTACACATTCTTCGAGAAGGTTTTTCACATCTCGATCGTTCATTTCTCCACCAGGTAACACTGCCATCAAATCTGGAAGCATATCTTCTAGCACTCCACCCTCGCCATCTTTTAAACTTGTACTCAAAGAAATTGTTGGTGAGGTAGCTGCCACAGTTAAATTGTGAACAGATCGTTGTGACATGTCTGCGGCTTCAGCTATTTCTTTCTCACTAGGAACACGACCTAATTCTTCCGCTAAACTCATGGCAACACGCTGAATCTTATACATTTTGACTGCCGACTGAACAGGAATGCGAATCACGCGGCTCTGCTCGGCAACACAACGGCGGATTGCTTGTTTTATCCACCATGCTCCATAAGAAGAAAATTTCGCTCCCATCCCAGGTTTAAATTTCTCTACCGCTTTCATTAAGCCTATATTGCCCTCAGAAATTAAGTCCGCTAAAGGAACCCCTAAAGATTTAAAGTCATGGGCAATTTTCACTACCAAACGCAAGTTACCAACTATCAATTGTTCGCGAGCAGTTTCGGAACCATTGTTAATTAATTCTGCTAATTCAATTTCATCATCACGACTGATTAAAGGTAATTCTGCTATATTTTTCATATAGCTTCGCACACTCTCGTCAATAAAATACATAATTAGCCTTATTTTAGTTGTTGTAGAAGCATCTCCATTTCTTGCTTTGGCATTAGCTCGCCTTTTTCATGTGCAATCGCTATACCTTTAACTAGAATATCTTGAGCTTCTTGCTGTCTCTCCAATAGTATATATGCTCGAGCAAGCAAAGTACAGCAAACTGAATAATCTCTTTTAATCTGAAGGCATTTTTCTAAAAATTTAATGGCAGTTTCTGCTTGCTTGAGTTCTAAAGCAATTTTCCCAAGTCCAAAATTTGCAGCTAAATCATCTGCATCAATTTCCAAGACTTCATAGAACATTTTTTGGCGCCTTTCACGCTCTACTTGAGCAGCTTTTTCAATATCAGCATCATTAATCCTCTGCTTTCTTTTGGCCGCTGCTAAACGGAAAGTTGCTAAAGTACCCTCTTGTTTTTCCGCTTCGGCTTCTTCTATCATGCCCTTTTTCATATAAAAAACAGAAAGGTTGGTGTAAGCCATCACAGTGTCTGGGCTAAGTTCTTTTAAGCGCTTCATCAATTCTATTGCTTCATCAAAGCGTTCATGACGTGACAACAAAACGCCTAGAGCTTCATAAGCATCTTGATTCGTAGGATCTAAATATAGAGCACGCTTTAGCAGAGGTTCTGCGGCAATATCTTGAACTTCATCGGATTGAGCAAATAATTCTAAGGCTTTATGGTAGCAGTCTTTCGATAATTCAATCGTATTCAATTCTTGCACTGGAGGCAAAGAGCGAACTTCTGCTGAGTACTCATTACATTCATTATCAATAAATTTTATTACACTTCCAGGCTGTCTAAATTTTTTATTAAGATAGACATAAAAAATATGTTTGTTGAGGGCTGGCGACCAGGTTTGACTTTTGTACTTACCAATTTTATTACCTTCGATAGTAGACAGTATATCATCAACATTCAGTCCAATAGGAACTTCGCTTAAAACTAAAGCAGAAAGATAACGATTCACATTGCCCCTATACTTAACACGAGCCACAATTTCTTGCCCCGTGAAACAGCCTTTTGTATAGGATACACAATTCAATTGTAAACCTGTTTCCGGCAGTAAAGTACTTTGGTCATAATCTTTATTCATCAATGGAAAACCCGACTCCATACGCAAAGCCGTAAATGTTTCATCAAGCATATTCAAATTTAGCTGACCGCTCATTTCTTCAGTACTTATCAGAATGGAGCTATCTATACCGAGCATACCTGTACTCGCAAGTAAATGCTGATCCGCTTCGTATATCTTATCTGCCTCGTATTGAATAATCTTCATATTTAAAAGCAACTCTGACTCAGGACCAAAATTCAACAAGTGATATATTTTATGATCTGAGCATATTGTCAATTGAGCATCTTCCATGATGATATGCTTATCTAAATGCTCTTTAACATCATGAACAACCGAACTGGAACAAATTAGATAAAATAAATTCATTCCTCTCTTCAATAAAATATGATGCGAAATCACTTTTCCTTGTGGACTTAGCAAAGAAGATAATTGCACACTTTCATCATTTAACTGCTTAACATCGCTAGTACTTTGTCCCTGAAGAACTGCTTGAGCATCTTCGCCAGAAACCTGTAATAGTGAGAATTCTTTTAATTCGTAGTATGATTGCTCATCTTTAGATCTTTTATAATTATCAAGCCAAGTCATTATTCATTTTATCTAGGTTAAATTTATGTTCCGTTTCACGACTATACATGCTTATCTCAATCTCACTCTCCAATTTTAAAAAACAGTAATTAGAATGAGATATAATCTTACACCTATGATCGGAAGTCATGAAGTTAGGGTCATCGGAATGAGTATTATAAAAAGAGAAGCCCGAGCGTGCTAGTAGAGTTAATGGTGGCTTATTCTTCAATGGACTCACCACTAATTGAAGAATTTTTACATGAGCTAAATCGACTCGTCTTATAAATGAGTAATGAACATCTCCTGATATAATGAGAATGCGATTGGCACCACATCTTGATAAGCACTCTTCTAAAGTATTTAATGAGATAAGTTCCTCACTGTTCAATTCCGCTGCATGCCAACCTTCGCGATCAATCAAAGGCACTGAAGAAGGCAAGAAAGCTAGGTTCGATTGGAGTTTCTCAATATGTTCATAACCATAGATTGGTGATGGACTAATGATGACCAAATCTTCACCTAGATCTTCTCTAAACATACTCTTAAGCTTGTCTACTCTCATCATCCCTGCAGGAAGTTTTGAATCACGTCCCCCTAATCGAAAATTTCTTGTATCAAAAAAAAGAAAACTTTTCTTAGCAATCTTTAACTTATTTGACCAATCTGCTTCTGAGACAACACGGCTCATCAAATCAAAATCGTCTGCGCTATTACTTGAAATATATTTCAATACCAAGTCTTCATAGTCACTGGACTCAAGGTAATTACCCATCAATTGAAATAGATAGCCTGCAGCACAAGCATTAGCAAGAATTTCAACCGCACCATTATCTAGCTTAGCGGACCAATACTCATTAATTTTGAAGTCATCACTTATGTCGTGATCATCCATTTGCATATACACTGGGACATTGGCAAAAACTTTGGCAATGTTCTGCATATCTTCTTTATCAACTATTTGATCTCCATCTTCCCATAATTCATAACTCCAAGAAAGCAGGTACAAAATTATAAGCTCACCAAAGCTGAGTAAGTGATTCTTTGATTTTGCACTTGTTAAACCCAGGGATTGACAGAGCTTCTTTCTATCTTTTATGTTGAACTTTTCTGGTAAAGTTAGTGCGTACTTATCGCTTAAAGACTTAATCTTCAATAATAAGTCTTCACTTAAATCATCCGCATAGATTTGATCTCCTGTCAGAATCAACATTTGTGGCCTCATTTCTGGCCGATCAAATTGATCTATCATTTTCGCTAGATAATCATCTTCACAAGATGATAAATTACGACACGAGCCAGTCAAAATTCTTTCAGCACCGAATTCGAAGGATGGCAACTGTACACTTTCACCAAGTCCTAAACCTAAGTCTTTTATTATACTATTCTGTTTATATGACACATCGTAATGATACAAGCACTTAGATTCCATACTTAACTTGGCTCTAATTAAGTAAAAATATATCTTCTCTGCTATTTTGATTTTACGAATATCGCAAACTAGATCCAAAGTCTTCTCTTCTCTATATACAGTTAACTCTAGATCTCTATCTTCCTCTAGAATAATTTGTACTGCAATACCACTCTCTTCAACTCGCCGTAAATGCGGCCCTGACAAAACTCGACACATATAATATCACCCTATAAAATCCTCATAAAAGGTAATAAAGTCTGTTAATAAATCAATATGAAAGGGGGGGGGGATACAAAAAAGAAGACTGCTACTTACACTTGGGGGAGGATAGGAGGTATGGAGGATAGGAGGTAAGCATAAGTAACAGTCTGTATAAAGACTATGATCCTTAACTTAATTTTAACAAGTTGTTTTAAGAACTTTTGTTAATATTTTATTAAGTTCTATACAATCCAGTATAGCTATGAGCGCAAAAAAAAGATCGTTGCCTATGTAAATGGAGGGGAGGTATGGAGGAAAGGAGGATACATAGACAACGACCTAATACTAAATTAACTACAGGCGATCTATTTACAAGAGTCTTGAATAAAAAAAATTAAGGTTTTATTAAAATGGCTATTTAAATCTGAACTCGAACACCACTCTCATCGAGTAATCGCAAAGCCCAAAATTCGAACTCTAACCATTTCTGCTGAGACAAAGAAGGTAAGGACTGACGTGACTCTGCAGACTGTTCAAGTCTACGAAGGAACTCCTGTTGTACCGCAGAAAAGTTGGATAAATCAGGCAATGCGCCAAAGTCTTGAAGGAAATTAATAAAAAGACAGACTCTCCAGGCCAAGTATTCACCCTCGTTTAAAAAGTCTTCCATTGCTTGTAGACACGTTTTAAACGATAAAGGACATGCATGATTTTGATTTGTAATCTGCAGTACAGTTTGCGCCAGATCACAAGCTTTTTGAAAATTTTCATAAGACTCGGATAGCTGATCATAACTATGAAGGATTTCTATCACTTCACCTTTATACAAGCTATTCTCATCGAGCTGTAAAGTAGTTTTATTCAACTGTTTTTCTAAACGCACTCTCATGACCCGAAAGAGCCCAGGCTCATAAAAGTCTTTACTGCGTTTAAATACGAACACTAATCTTCCCATATCAGGAGAGAGTGCCCAAACTAGGTAGTCCCTACCCTTTCCGGCCTCTACCTTTAGAATGATAATAATTGTTTCCATAAACAAAAAAACCGCTGGGTCAGACCCAGCGGTTAAAAGCTTATACTAAAAGGAGCTTACGCTTCTTTTGTATCTTCTGAAGTTTCTTCAGCAGGTGCATCTTCTGCAACTACTTCTTCCGCTTCTTCAGCTGCTTCAAAGTTGGGTTCAAAACCAACGAGCTCAACTAATGCTAGTTCAGCATTATCACCGCGACGCTTACCGATACGGAGTACACGAGTGTAACCACCATTACGGTCTTTGAATGTTGGGGCAATGTTATCGAAAAGCTCTCTAACAGCATCCAAATCACGGATAGCTGAAATAGCTTGACGACGTTGGTGAAGATCACCAGCTTTAGCTAATGTAATCATTTTAGAAGCTTGACGGCTTAATTCTTTAGCTTTAACTACGGTAGTTTTGATACGACCGTGAGTAAAAAGGCTAGAGAGCATATTTGCCATCATGCATTTACGGTGACTATTAGTACGACCAATCTTGAAAACTTTCTTTCTATGACGCATCGGACTTCATCTCCTCTTTTTCGAGTTTCTTGTTGAAAGCCACACGAACTTCATCTTTAAGTTTCATGTTGAGGGTAATTCCCATCTCGAGCATTTTGTCTTTAATTTCATCGAGTGACTTTTTACCAAAGTTCCTGTATTTAAGCATTTCTGATTCACTTTTCTGAATCAATTCGCCGAGGTACTTAATTTCTGCATTTCTTAAGCAGTTCTGAGCACGTACGCTGAGTTCTACTGAAGTTACAGGGATGAGCATTTTACTAAGAATAGCTTCGTCTTCTGGAGTTTGGATAAGGTTAGCTGTGCTATCTTCTGGATTATCGTCTGTGAATACACAGAGGTGATCGCGAAGGATAATAGCAGACTTTCTAAGTGCATCTTCTGGTGAGATACGACCATCTGTCCAAATTTCCAATTCGAGTTTATCATAGTCAGTCATTTGACCAACGCGTGTGTCTGAAACATCATAACTTACACGCTCAATAGGACTGAATAATGAGTCAACAGGAATGAGACCAATTGGTGCTTCTGAAGGCTTATTATCATCAGCAGACTTCCAGCCACGGCCAGAAGCTACTTCGAATTCTATTCTAAGCGGGGTATCTTTGTCCAAAGTGCAAATATACTGTTCAGGGTTAACTACTTGAGTTACACCGTCAGTAACAATATCTGCAGCAGTAACTGGGCCCTTCGTATTAGCACGAAGTTCAAGTTTGCGAGGAAGGTCACCCTCTGCAGTAAAACGGACATTTTTGAAGTTTAGTACAATTTCAGTAACATCTTCCACAACATCTGCTGCTTGAGCATATTCGTGAAGAACGCCGTCAATCTTGATCCAAGTAACTGCTACGCCTTCTAAAGAGTGCAAGAGTACACGTCTAAGGCCGTTGCCTAAAGTGTGTCCGAAGCCTTTCTCGAATGGTTCTGCGATAAATTTACCGTACTTTTCAGTAGCTGTAGCTTCGTCTAAAACCATGTTTTGAGGCATAGCAAATTGTGCTTGTGTAGAGCCCATAAAGATCTCCAATTAATAATATTATTTTGAGTAAAGTTCTACGACCATCAATTCGTCTGCAACAGAAGGAATTTCTTCGCGTTCTGGAAGACGTACGATTTCGCCTTTAAGTTCGTCTTTGATAAGACTAACCCATTCAGGAGTCTCGCCACGAGCACCATCAAGGTGTCTTTGTACAAGAGCTTTTGAACGTGATGAATCTTTAAGAGTTACAACATCACCAGGGCGAACACTGTATGAAGGAATATTGCAACGACGACCATTGATACGAATATGACCATGACCAACGAGTTGACGAGCAGCTGAACGAGTAGGTGCGAAACCTAAACGGTAAACAACATTGTCAAGACGTGCTTCAAGAAGAACCATTAAGTTGTTACCAGTAACACCACTGAGCTTTGCAGCACGGTCGAAAGTGATACGGAACTGTTTTTCTCTGAGGCCGTAAGTGATTTTAAGCTTCTGCTTTTCAACGAGCTGCTTACCGTATTCAGAAAGTTTCTTTCTTGCAGCGTTAGCACCGTGAACACCAGGAGGATTTGGGCGCTTTGCTAAAACTTTGTCATACTTCATGTTGCCGAAGAGGTTAACACCAAAGCGACGGCAGATTTTACCTTTATTTCCGGAATATTTACCCATGTGGATTAAACCCTTCTTCTCTTAGGTGGACGACAACCATTATGAGGAATGGGAGTTACGTCTTTAATTAAACTAATGTCAAGACCAGCTGCACTAACACCACGAACCGCAGATTCGCGACCAGCACCTGGGCCTTTAACTCTAACTTCAACTTCACGCATACCGTAAGTCATTGCACGCTTAGAAGCTTCTGTAGCTACTAGTTGAGCAGCGTAAGCTGTGCTCTTTCTAGAACCTTTGAAACCCATTTTACCTGCTGATGACCAAGCAAGAACATTGCCGTGTACATCTGAAATTGATACTTTAGTATTGTTGAATGTTGCAACAACGTGGACAATGCCATTTGTTACGTTTACTGGAGTGCGGCCTTTCGCACCCTTCTTTCTTGTGACCTGCTTAAGCTGAATTGCATTCGGGTCATCTTCTAAAAAATCTGCCATAATATATTTTCCTAAAGGAGATTATTTCATTTGGTTACGTGCTGATTTGTCACGTACCGCACCGATAGTCTTCTTCTTACCCTTTCTAGTACGAGCATTTGTCTTAGTTCTCTGACCACGACAAGGAAGACTTTGTTTGTGACGGCGACCGCGATAGCAGTTAACCGCTTGAAGACGACGAACAGAAAGAGCTAACTGTCTTCTGAGATCACCTTCAACTTCATAAGTTGAATCTAACAATTTAGTGATTGCAGAAATGTCAGCATCGTTTAGCTCTGATGCACGCTTATCTGGATCAATTTTTGCTTTATCTAAGATCTCGAGGGCAGTAGCTGCACCGATTCCGTAGATATACGTAAGAGAGATCTTAATTTTTTTGTTTGTCGGTAGATCGACACCCATAATTCTTGGCATAATAATTACCCTTGTCTCTGTTTGTGTCTAGGGTTCTTGCTGCAGATCACTCTGACAATACCCTCACGTTTGATAACGCGGCAATGCTCACACATTTTTTTTACTGAAGCTCTAACTTTCATTTTAAAATCCTAAAAATTTTACTCTGTGTTGGATTTGTTTACACAAGTCCTAAATTAATATACATAAAACCTAAATAATGAGCGCATATAATAGCCGAAGCTATGCACTTGTCAAAACAAGCTGAGGAAAAAAGTTAGATACTCTTTTTTTCTTAACTCTAAAGACATTTATCATGGCTTTATCTATGTCTAGATCTTGCGGGGAATGGAATGGGTGCAACATTAGGCGAACTAATTAATTAAACAAGCCATTCAAAATATTTTTTATGCAAAATTTTACTTTCCTCAATAATCAGCTTATTTCTACGCTCACCGATGAGTATCACACCCCCTTCTACGTCTACTCTCAAAAAGAGATTGAAAAACAGTGTCAAGCTATCTTAGCCATCCCAGCTCCCTTTGGTTTAACTGCGCGCTATGCCATCAAAGCCAACCCTAACACAGCCATATTAAAGATAATTGAAAATACCGGCTTTCACTTTGACGCCTCTAGTGAATACGAGGTCATACGCTGTTTAAAAGCTGGCATTGCCGCTGATAAAATTCAGCTCACTTCTCAAGAGATGAGCTCTGAGCATTTAGAACTCATTATCAAAGAAGGTGTACGCTTCAACGCTTGCTCTCTCGAACAACTGCGTCGCTATGCCGCTCTAGCTCCTCGCAATAGCGAGATCTCGATTCGCATCAACCCAGGCCTAGGATCAGGATCTAGCCGCAAAACAAATGTTGGCGGCCCCTCTTCCTCTTTTGGTATATGGTATGAACAAGTCGAAGAAGTAAAAGCTCTTGCCGAAGAATGCGGACTACGCATAACTCGCCTCCACTCACATGTTGGCTCTGGTGCCGACCCCGCTGTTTGGGAACGCGCTGCCAGCCTAACCCTAGCTGTCGCTCGCCAACTTCCCGAAGTGAAGACACTTAACCTTGGCGGAGGCTTCAAAGTGGCCCGTCATGCTGGAGAAGTTTCCACTTCCATAGAAGCCGTTGGCCAAACTGTTGCCGACGTACTCAAAAAAGAAGCTGAAGAAACTGGCCGTAACTACCATCTCGAACTTGAACCCGGCACCTTCCTAGTCGCCAATGCCGGGTCACTGGTCTGCTCAATTGATGACATCACCCACACAGGCGACGACGGCTATACTTTCCTCAAAATTAACGCCGGGATGGATATGCTTACGCGACCCGCTCTCTACGCTGCTCACCACCCATGTATTCCTGTTAGTGACTCTGACGAACAAGTTGAATATGTTATCACTGGCCACTGCTGTGAAAGTGGTGACTTGTTCTCGGTTTCTGCTGACGACACTCTTGAGCCCCGCCTCCTACCCAAGAGCAACATTGGCGACACCGTCATAATCGAAGGAGCAGGAGCCTATTGTGCATCCATGTCTTTAAAGAACTATAACTCTTTCCCTCAGGTCGCCGAGTTAATTCTAGACCACGAAGATAAGGCTCACATCATCAAAAAGCGTGAGACAATGGAACAGATATTAGTCAACGAAGTTCTACCCTCATACCTTTAGTTCACAAATGTTTCTCGTGAACGCTTCTACTTAAAAAATAGGGAGCCCATACACAACAGGCAAATAAACCTCGAAAGAGCTCTTTGCCTGTTTACATCAATCATCTGCACAGCTTCTCAAAGTAATTAATAATGTTTAAAACCACAGAAGCTTTTCAATGGAGTTCACATGAAAATACTTATTCTGCTTTTTTGCTTACCACTAATCTGTCTCGGGAACCCCTCCTCTGACTCTTTTCCTAATGCTTTATTCAAAATCAAAACCCCACCAGCTCCATCAAAGTCTTTTGAAAAATTTGACCTAAGCCAACACAATGAAGAATTTCTTGCGAATACCGCAAGCCGCCACGCCGACAAAGGCAGGTTCGAACTTGCAATTCAGTTTCAATACTGGGCCACACAAGCCAAGCCCGAAGACGGCCTCTATGAACTCGCTTGCTACTACTCCTTAAATAACGACACAGATGCTGCAGTCTATTATTTACAAAAAGCGGCTATTAGTGAAGGAGTTTATTACAGCTTTGCCCTAGAGGACCGACAACTCATCCCCGTCATGAATTCAAAATACTGGGACAAACTCAGGCCTTGGCTAAAATCTTGCTCAGATGTTTGGACAAAAAGTTCACACTGTCGCATTTTAAGCATTGTACCTAATGAGGGACGCTCAAAGGCGATACTTATTGGTTTTCATGGCTATGGATCTAAACCCGAAGATTTCGCCAGCTCCGACGATCAAGATTTTGCGAATAAACATCAAGTTACTTTCATTGGAATCAGCGCCTCTATTCCGTTTGAAAGGGATTCATTCATGTGGTCCGAGAATATAGCCAAGGACTATACTCACATCAAAAGATTATTAAAAACAAAAGGGCTTGACTTAAACAAAGAGAAACGCCCAGTGATCCTCATAGGGTTTTCACAGGGCGCACAGTTATCTACTGAGCTTTTAGCAAGGCACCCAAAACTCTTTCATGGAATCATCACTCTATGCCCTGGCTCAAAAAACGGCTCTCAGTTAAATCAAATTAAAACAACACCAAAGCTTAAAGGCAAAAAAGCCATCATCATTTGCGGTGCCGATGAGCACGCAGGCAACCTCGCCCTTAGCAAAGCTAACTACACATGGCTACGTAATCAGGGTGCTCAAGTACGCTACAGCAAAATTAACGGCATGGGTCATAGTTTTCCACCAAATTACTACCAAGAACTTGAGAACTATTTAGAATTCATTCTTGAATAAAACATATAAATTGATCAATAATTTTATCACAAAACCTCACTATCTTGTCACCTAAATTCATACTCGGTGTATAAAACGTATAACCTTCCACACAAAAAGGATCTAATACATGTACAAAACAATCTTATTGCTATTCCTTGCTCTTGGACTTAATGCTCAGGACAAACCTAACATCCTCTGGCTCACCAGTGAAGATAATAATATCAACTGGATTGGGGCCTACGGCAATCCACATGCAGATACACCTCACATTGACCAACTTGCAAAAGAAGGTTTTTTATATACTCAAACCTATGCAAACGCTCCTGTCTGTGCCCCTTCAAGATCCACATGGATTACCGGTGTACTTGCCCTATCTATGGGGACTCACCCCATGAGAAGCCGATATGAAATACCACATGATCGAATTAAATACTACCCTGACCTTCTCAAACAAGCAGGCTACTATTGTTCCAATGTCACTAAGACAGATTATAACATTGGTGGACGCAACGATAAGGATTGTTGGGATTCGAATAAACTCAACTGGAAAACGCTCAAAGAAAAACAACCCTTTTTCCAAGTTCTTAATAGTACTAAGTCACATGAATCTAAAGCTTTTGGTGACGTCACAAAATCCACTCGTGACCCAAAAAATGTCTCTTTAGCCAAATACCACCCCGACATTTTAACCATCCGACAAAACTACAACCATTATCACGATGCCGTAAAAAAAATGGATGCTGATATTGGCAAAGCTCTAAAAGAATTAAAGGATAACGGCCTAGCTGATAATACGATTGTTATATATAATTCAGACCATGGCGGAGTTCTTCCACGTAGTAAACGTTTTCTATTTAATAGTGGTACTCATTGCCCCCTCATCATCCGTATTCCCGATAAATATAAACACCTATGGCCTGCGACAAGCACCAATTCAAAAGTCGATCAACTCGTTAGTTTTGTTGACATGACCAAGACTTGGTTAAGTCTTTCTGGAGCCCCGACACCCGATTATTTACAAGGCAGAGTTTTTCTTGGAGAAAATAAAGAAACTGAACGACCTTATCATTTCAGTTTCCGAACTCGTATGGATGAACGCTGCGATAATGTTCGCGCCATTCGCAATAAACAATTCCTCTACATCCGCAATTACATGCCTTATGCTCCATGGGGACAAAAACTAACTTACCTTTGGAAAATGAAAGCCACACAAGCATGGGATAGCTACAACAAAGAAAACAAAACCACCGATATAACTGGGCGCTTTTTCCAAACGAAACCCATGGAAGAGCTCTACGATACGAGTAGAGATCCAGACAACATTAATAACCTTATTAATCAACCCGAATATAAAGAAGTGATTCAAGAGCTCCGTACGGCGATGACGAATCAGCAAAAAGCCATCTATGATGCTGGAATGTTACCAGAAAGTGAACTTGTAGAAAAAGCCGCAAAAGAGAACATCACTATTTATGATTATGTGCGCGATCCGAAGCTTTATAATCTCCATGCTTATTTAAAAACATCTGAACTCGCACTAAAAAATGACCCTCTCAATTTAGATGCTCTTACACAGAAACTAAAAGACAGCGATTCAGGAGTACGTTACTGGGCCACAGTTGGTCTTTTCAACCTACAGGAGCAAATCGCGGTTGACGCAAAAATCATTCAGCCCCTACTCCTGGATGAATCACATCACGTTCGCATTATGGCCGCATGGATGTTCTATAAAAATGGTGATAAAACCACTGCTCGCAAGACATGGAAGCAATTACTAAGAGAGAGCTCTTATGCCTCACTTAAAATATTCAATATCATTGATTGGATCAAAGACGACCCAAGCCTTTATCTTGAATCTATGAAGGCCTGTGAATATAGTCACGGTAATTACGTCAATCGCATGAAAGAACAATTTGGTATCAAGACCAAGAACAAAGGTAAGACACTCTAAACAAGTCTTTTCTTATAAGCGTAAATATACGCTACAACCAACATAAAAGGCCGAGTACTCCCCTGGATCTTGATACCACAGGGAGTAACCTGCTTGTGTTTTAAAAAACACATCTGTTTGTAAACCCATTAAAAACTGCGCGCTGACATCCCCTCCAGGTTCAAAACTATTCATGTCTTCATCTCGATGTATACCTAAAGCAAGGTTTGCATTCACTTGCTTTGTCTCATCAATTTCATACTGACCCCATAACATCATGGTGTAACGTTGATAAAAACCGGGGTCATAATAGCCATGATCTTCCTCGTCATTATCAAAACCATAAAACAATGCCATTGGTCCAATATCTAGGTCATATTTTAGACGCCTCAACAAAGGCTGACTATGACTCGCCACTAAACGATAGCGCCCATTCCCATCTGACAAATCATCATACCCCATACTGAAACGTACAAAATGTTCGAGTTTATATTGACTCGTAAAGCCCGTTTCATAGCTATTGTTACGAATATTTAAGGATACACTTCTAGGTGAAATATCAAAATATCGGCGACGATAACTTATATAGCTAGATAATTGATCATTAATCCGTAGATACCCTCGTAAATCAGCAATCATCAAATGATCCTCTTCATGATAACTATAACCACCGCCCGCAGTAAGTTTAAAATCTCTTTCTACTTGGTAAGTCCCACTTAAAATATATCGATAAATATCAATACTCTTTTCACCATCTTCACGTGTGAATTCAGTTTTACGTGAAGCTTGTAGATAAGTATGCTCATGATCTAGTTTTAAAGTCAACTCGGGAGACACAACCGTCCTCCATCCTACTCGATCATCAAAACGGATCAACTCATCACTATCTCGAGTATACTGAGCATCAAATTCTGGACCGGATTGACCATCTAATTTTTCTGCATTTTTCAAGTATTTAAGTTCTACTTCATGCTCTGGAAGATTGATTCCCTGTAAGGTCAAACTCGCGTCGGATTTATACCCCGCTTGACGGTAGGCAACTGCTTTTGAATACATGGCTTGAAATTTATCCTGCTCTTCAGAGCCTAACTTTTCTAATTCCTTAAGGGAATGATCTGAGTACGATGCCCAAGCGTAAGTTCTAGCTTTCTCTAAGATCAACTCCACTTCATTTTCTTGCTCTTGGGGCGCCGCATTCAAGGTCTTGAGCGACTCATAATAGGCCCCTACCCAGCGCAAATAACGTGAATACTCTAAACGGTATTCAAGGTTATGGGGGGTTCTCTCTACTAGATCCCCCATAGAACGAATCGCTTCATCCAGGCGTCCTTCATTACTTAAATGCTTATAAAGCTTAAATTTAACCTCGTTATTATCCGGGTTTTTCTCAAGCAATTTCAAATAGCCCTCCCTTGCTTTATCCATGTGACCTGCCCACGCAGCTAACACGCAGTAATCTGTCATCAGCACTTCATTCTCGGAATCTAGATTCAAAGCTTGTTCACAAATTCGGAATGCATTATCGGGCTCATTTAATGCCGAATAAGTTTGATATAACTTTTTGAGAAGCTCGGGGTTATCTTGCTCAAGATCTTTGGCTTTTAACAAAAGCTCCAATGCTTTATCAAAATCTTTTTGAACATTATAAATATCAGATAAACGCAAATGAATACTCACATCATCTGGCTTCATTCCTAAATACTTCTTATAATGATCAATGGCTAGATTGAACTTTTTATCAAACTCTGCATTCAAAGC
Organism: Lentisphaera marina; assembly: GCF_028745505.1. Taxonomy (GTDB): domain Bacteria; phylum Verrucomicrobiota; class Lentisphaeria; order Lentisphaerales; family Lentisphaeraceae; genus Lentisphaera; species Lentisphaera marina. The sequence continues at coordinate 1,666,255 of NZ_JAQZZL010000002.1, forward strand.
TTTCTGTAAATGTTCATCTGCGCTTAATTTAGCTTCGTTTTTATTTTCACTAGGAAATTTAAAATCGGCTAAAGGGCTACCAGCCTTCACTTTGACTTGAGCATTTAATAAACTTGTAAAAAACAATAGTAAAACTGTTATTTTATAAGTCATTTTCGCCAATGCCTTTCTTTACCTATCCATATATCCTTGGCGAAGCGAAACATAACGACAATGTCAAAAAGCATTACCAAATAACGAATTGGTGTGATTAACAAAGCTTCAAAAAACATTTTAAGCCGTTTTCTTTTTATACAAAAAACTAAAATAGTTGTACTAATCAGCGCTTCCCCTAGCATAGTCAGTACCAAGGGCTCCCACATCTGGCCAAATATCAACACCAAAAAAACTATGGGGAAAGCCAATTTCTCACATAAACCAGTAAAAATAATAACACCTATATCACGACCATAGAGGTGTGTATACTCATGGCCTTCATCACCATGAGCTGTATCATCTAACTTAGGTTCTCTTTTCCCTTTCAAAGGATGACGTTTGGCAAATTTAAAAATTGAGTAAAGAAGGTTATCGAAATAATAACAACTTTGGAGAAAAGAAGACGACCACATCATTACTTGTTTGGGAACATCTTGTAACTCAGGTTCTAGTGTTCTTGCTTCCACATCAGACACATGAACATTCCTATAGCCCTCTTCAGCTAAAGCAAAGCCCAAAAATATATCTTCCGAGTCCGTTAAATCATCTCCGAGTATTGGCTCGTATTCGTTAAAGATCTCTTTTAAATATTTGCGTTTATAAGCAACTGCACAGCCAATGGGGTTCACGATTGAACCACAGTAATTCATTTCTGCCTGATAAATAAAACGTTGTAGAAACAGGCACATTACCTTGCGATAGCAATTGCTAATAAAACGACTGGCATGATGTATAACTCCTACAGACATCTCACCTTGAACATGATGATCAAGGCTGTACTTAGCCACATGTTCTTCCGATAAGTATTTCTTGCGCTTTCGAAAACTTTCTGGCAAGACCACACCACAGGAACTTGCCACATCATCATACTTATATAACTCTTGGATGACTCGTTCCAAATAAAACTTGGAACTTAATACTGTATCGCCATCTAATACAAACTCGACATCCGCATCACTGACACGGGCCTCATATTTCACTGCTGGAGTTTTTCCGACATGAGTCTCTCGAACCATCACCTCCAATTCCATCCCTACATCACGAGAAAAGCCTTTAGCGATCTCCACTGTTCGGTCATCACTATGATCATCAATTAAAAGCACCTTACGGAATTTGAAATTTTGTTCGTGAAGTGACTCAAGACAGAGTAAAATATTTCTTTCTTCATTATATGCCGGGATCAACACATCTACGACCGCCGTCTTATACCTCTCTGAAGTTACGCTTTGAGTATACTTTGCATTTCTTATATACCCGGCAATACAAATGAGTGTCGTTGGTGTCACTGTAAACCAAGGCATAAAAGCCATAAGAAAACCCTCTTTTTACTTAAAGATTACTTCTTCTGTATCAGTAAGATATAAGAGCGAATTATGAAAAGCAATTTTAAAAACTAGACTCATCACTTAAGCTTCATTATTCATTGATTCTTAATGTTTTTGTACATAAATCATTATTCAACAGGAACTAATATTGAGATAAAAAAAGCTAGGCACAAAAAAAGCCGGCGGTGAAGCCGGCTTTTTTAATCAGTGACTTAGAGTTCTACTGATTATAATGACGCTCTAATTCGCGATACACTGTATTCACTGAATCTTCAGCACCTACAACTAAGTAACGTCTTGCCGACACAGTATACTTTGAACTACGATTGGTCATCGGCTCAAACTTAATACTTACAGGTGTTTCAAAGAACTGAACATCCAATGTTAAAGTAGCGCTATCATCTGCTACGACTTTTCCACCGAACAATTGTATTGCCTGTGACCATGCTTCCTCAGCAGAATATGGTGCGTAATTATATTTAGACGCCTTCACAGAAGAGTACTCTCCTGGGTCACTTTGACATGACTGTGTTGCAAAGGCAAGGAATGACATAACGATGAGTAATTTGATTAATTTCATTTTTTCTCCTAAAGCTTTTTAAAATCTATGGCCTAGTTGATGGACTTCAACTACTTATTACGCCAAGACTTGACAGTATCTACAACAAATTTGACATTTTCAACAGGAGTCTTTGGCATGATGCCATGACCAAGATTGAAAATATGTCCTTTTAATCCTTTGGCTTGCTCTCTAATCAACTCAAGCTTTTCGGCTAAGATCTCTTTATTTGAGAAGAGCGATGCTGGATCCAAGTTACCTTGAAGAACACGTGAATTATTACAGAGATCTTTTGCAACATTAAGCGGAAGCGTCCAGTCTGTGCCTAATACGTCTGCCTGTGAATCAGCAACTGAATCAAAATAAGCGTTAGCACCTTTTACAAAATGGATAACCGGCTTTCCACCCGTTTCCTTTTTCAAGAAATCAATAATCTTCACTGTATAAGGATGAGAGTATTTTAAATAATCTTCACGACTTAGAACACCACCCCATGAATCAAAAATCTGCACAATCTGCGCACCAGCTTTAAACTGCTCTAACAAATAGTAACAGGTCATTTCTGCAATTTTATTCATCAATTCATCATAAGCTTTGGGCTGTGTATACATGAAGGTTTTGATTTTTAGGTAATTCTTTGAACTACCACCCTCAATTGCGTAAGATGCCACTGTAAAAGGAGCACCAGAAAAACCAATTAAATCTTTTTCTGGGGAAAGCTTTTTACGAATTGCTGAAAGCGCATCATAAACATAATCTGAACCTTTAGTTACATCAGGAACAATCACGCGAGACACATCTTCAGCATTTTCTATAGGATTATGAATGACTGGTCCTCTACCTTCATAGAAATTCAAGTCAAAACCCATGGGTATGAGCGGTGTGAGAATATCCGAAAACAAAATTGCCGCATCAACATCAAGAATATCGATAGGTTGCATGGTGACTTCTACAGCATTCTCGTACTGCATGCACATTTCTAAAAATGAAAATTTCTCGCGAACTGCGCGATACTCGGGCATATAACGCCCTGCTTGTCTCATTAGCCAAATAGGTGTTCTTTCACATTTTTTCCCTAAGGCGGTATCTAGTAATAAACCCATTATTGATCTTCCTTTAAAAATTGTTCTAATGTGGATACGTAATGATCCAAATCCTGTTCTGTATGAGCACTCGACAAGAAGTTCGCCTCATATTGCGAAGGTGGCAATAAAATTTTATGCTTTAAACAGAACTGAAAAAAGCGTCCAAATCTATCAAAGTCACACTCTCCGACTTCGGCCATGTTTTTAGGTAAAGTTTCTTTAAAAAAGAGCGTGAACATTGAGCCTAACTGAGTAAAACACACATCATCACGACCTTTAATAAGTTCCTGAACTTTAGCATTCAGACTCTCACCCAAGTCATTGGTTTTTTCCCAAATTTTATCGCGGAGGAAAACTTCTAAATTTTTAATCCCCGCAGCCATAGCTAAAGGATTTCCAGAAAGAGTTCCTGCTTGGTACACTGGGCCTAGTGGCGCAAGTTTCTCCATCACATCTTTTCTTCCACCAAAGGCACCGACAGGTAAACCACCACCAATCACTTTACCGAAGCAGAATAAATCTGGCACGACACCATAAAGTTCTGCGGCCGTTGTTTCATGGACACGAAATGCACACATAACTTCATCAAAAATAAGCAAAGCTCCATACTGATCACAAAGCTTGCGTAAACCCAAAATAAAATCTTTATCTCCAGGAACTAAACCCATGTTACCCGCAACAGGCTCTAAAATGATCGCAGACGTTTTTCCATCACGTAAAATACTTTCTACGGAATCTAAGTCATTATAAACTGCCGTTCTTGTCGTGGCTGTGTAGCCCTCCGGCACACCTGCTGAACTAGCAGTCCCAAAAGTAGATACTCCTGAACCAGCTTTTACGAGTAAACCATCTGAGTGACCGTGATAACAGCCCTCAAACTTAATAAATTCATCTTTACCAGTAAACCCACGCGCCAACCGTATTGCACTCATAGTGGCTTCGGTTCCAGAGCTCACAAAGCGCACCATCTCTAAACCATTTACTGTATCAGACATCAATTTGGCAAGATCATATTCTAAGGGACAACTCATACCAAAACTAAAAGCTGATTCCGCTTGTGCCTTAACTGCATCGACAACTTCTGATGGTGCATGTCCTAGAACTGCAGGCCCCCATGACATAACAAAGTCGAGGTATTCATCTCCCTCAACACTAGTTAAATAAGCTCCCTGAGCTTTTTCAAAAAAAAGTGGCTCTCCACCAACGGCTCCAAAAGCACGTACAGGCGAATCAACTCCACCTGGAATTAATTCTTTTGCTTTGGAATAAAAATCATTAGATAAAGACATCTAGGCCCCTTTCATCATTTGTATAATATTACCTGCTGCGCGAAACTTTAGGCTACTGCTTTGCTCTGCCCAAATGCGATACAAGTTGTTCATAATTCTTATTAAAATTTCAATTTCCCCAACGGGGTCAAGCATTTCTGGTCTTAACTCATAGCCGTAGCGATTTGTCAGGACTCGCAATTCATTTTTTGATAATTCTTTAAAGCCCTTATTCGAAGGGTCGTAATAAGCTAAGCTACCATCTTCAAACTCTTGTGCGAGGATAAAATAACCCGGTAAATTAACACCAAAAAATTTGAGGTTTTTGCGCTTAGCTAAAAGCACCACTAAAGCACAAATGATTACCGGCATACCTTTCTTGAATGATAAAACACTATAGAGCGAGCAGTTTTGAGCTTGCTGATAATCGATATTCTGTGCGCTAAATTGCTCAAAGACATTTTTAAACTGCTCAAAACTAGGTTCGTCACCTAACTGAGCATCAAGTTGATCAACATGAGCTTTAATCTGCTCTTGATTATTTTTATTACATATAAGAGTGTCAATCAAAATCAAAATATCTTCAAAGGAATTCTTTTGAGCCTTCTCAAAAGTCCCTTGTATCTTTTTACTAATTTCATTGACGCGACGAGAATGGAGCAACTTACTCAGAATCCCTTTTGCAGGTAATTCGAGCTCCTCCATCTTCATCGTCATTATTTGTAATTCAGCAATGTCACTTTTCAGCAAAGCATCGCACAAAGCATCAAAATCCTCATCTCGACGACAAAGAAGCTCTGACAATGCATTTACTTTTCCAGTTAAGTGAGCCGCCATTTCAAATACCCTAGGTGGGATTTCCCCCACGAGCCATTAACATCTGTCCACTACGAACCATCTCGACAATTTCATAATTCCCTAGCAGGGCAATCATTGCATCCAATTTGGATGAAGCACCAGAGCACTCAATAACCAAAGAATTGTCAGTGAAGTCAACTGTTTTACCACCAAAATGTTTGGTGATTTGCAAAATTTCTCCACGCTTGGTCGCGTCTGCTGCTACTTTAACAAGAACCATCTCACGTACAATGGCTTCAGTATCTGTATGCTCAATACAATGAACTACATCAACTAGCTTTTCCAATTGAAGGTTAATTTGCTTGAGACTATCACTTGCGCCTTTAGCAGAGATTGAAACACGTGAGAAGCGCCCATCCATCGCAGGAGAAACGACGAGAGAGTCAATATTGTATCCACGTCGTGAGAAGATTTGACACATGCGCATCAAAGCCCCTGGGTTATTGCGGATATAAACACTTATTGTATGAGTTTGAAAATCTTTCATCATCAAATCCTTAAGTTGAACCAGTTGGTTTATCTAATTTTTCACTTGGAGCTTCAAGTAACATCTTATCATAATTAGCTCCTGCAGGAATCATCGGATAAACATTATCTGTTTTATTACAAACAGCTTCAATTAAGCAAGGACCATCATTATAGGCTAGAGCCTCTTCCCACACTTTCGCCACATCATCACTGCTGGACATACGGAAAGCTTTTACGCCATATGACTCTGCTAATTTTACAAAGTCAGGATTACCCACCATATCAACACCAGAAAGACGCTCATCAAAGAAGAGTTCTTGCCACTGACGAACCATGCCTAAGTAACTGTTATTTAAAACTAAAATCTTTACAGGTAATTTGTGGATTGCAGCCGTCGACAATTCAAACAAAGTCATTTGGAAGCCACCATCACCCGAAACAGATACAACTAAATCATCGGGACGACCAAACTGAGCACCAATTGCCGCTGGAAAACCAAAGCCCATAGTACCTGCGCCACCTGAACTCAACCAATTTTTACCTTTAGTTGATTTACAGAACTGTGCCGCCCACATTTGGTGTTGACCTACGTCAGTAGCAACAATCGCCTCACTATCACTTTGCTTATCTAACTCCGCTAGAACTTCCTGCATTGTTAGTCCACCTTGGATTTTATCATATTTCAAAGGATAGTCTTGGCGCCATTGTTTCACTTCTTCAACCCAAGTGGCTGAATCGCACTCTTCAACTTGAAGAATTAACTCCTCAAGAATGAGACGTGCATCACCTACACACCAATAATCTGGCGTGATCATTTTACCGTACTCAGAGGGGTCAATATCGATATGAATTCTAACTGCGTCAGCACAAAATTCGTCAAGCTTACCAACAATGCGATCATCCCATCTTGAACCAATAGAACACACTAAGTCGCAATTTTTAACAGCAAAGTTAGCATAGGCAGTTCCGTGCATACCGAGCATACCTAAAGATAGGTCATGCTTTTCTGAAATAGCACCTTTACCCAAAAGTGTAGTAACTACCGGAACATTGAGTTTTTCTGCTAGTTCACGCACTTCTTCTTCAGCGCTAGACAGGACACATCCATGGCCTACTAGAAGCAAGGGTTTGCGCGCTTTTTTAAATGCTTTGGCGATTTGTTTAATTTTATCTTTATCACCATGTCCTGGAACAGTGTAACCAGGAAGGTCCATAGCTGCATCTAAATCAAACACACCCTCAGTTGAACTTATATCCTTAGGAACATCAATCACAACTGGACCTGGACGACCACTAGTTGCAACATAAAATGCTTCATTTACAGTTCTAGTTATATCTTCATGAGAACGCACCAAATAACTGTGCTTGACCACAGGCAGAGAAATACCAAAGACATCTGCTTCCTGAAAAGCATCTTTACCCAACATTGGGCTAATGGTTTGACCTGTAATAACAATCATTGGGACTGAGTCCATTTGTGCTGTTATTAGGCCTGTAATCGTATTGGTAGCACCTGGCCCACTCGTCACTAGAACAACCCCCGGTTTACCCGTGGCTCTCGCATAACCATCGGCCATGTGAGTCGCTCCTTGTTCATGACGAACAAGAATCAGTTCTATATCAGTATTTGTGGTAACCAGAGCATCAAAGAATGGAATCGCCGCACCGCCAGAGTAGCCAAAAATGTACTCTACGCCATGCTTTTCCAAACATTTAATTACTGCTTCTGCTGCGTTCATTAAATTATCCTAGTTTAAAACCTGTTTCAAAATTTCCGTATCGAGCTCTGGGTAAAGAACAAAACGTTCTAAGAGCTTAGTCACACGTTCACGACATGAAGCAATTACAGCCTCGTCTGTCGTAGCTTTAGCAAGTGATTTCTTGCCCGCGTTTTTACCTTTAGTAATTGTGTTTGCTTCAGTAGTATTGAGAATTTCTACAACGATCTCGGCAATTTCTTTCATTTCAGCTTGGCCCATACCGAGTGTCGTAAGAGCTGGAGTACCAATTCTTAAGCCAGATGTATACCATGCACCATTGGGATCAAAAGGAACTGAGTTACGATTAAGAGTAATACCCGCTGCGCGTACAGCATCTTCTGCTTGGCGCCCAGTCAAACCAAAGTTTGTCACATCCAATACCATGAGGTGATTGTCAGTTCCACCAGAAGTAAGGTTTACACCAGCTTCAGTAAGGTTTGATGCTAAAGCATGAGAATTTTTAATAATATTTTTAGCGTAGTCTTGGAACTCTGGAGTATTAGCTTCTTTAAAAGCAATAGCTTTTGCTGCCATACTATGAGGAAGTGGACCGCCGAGCACCATTGGGCAACCTTGGTCAATAAAATCACCAAATTCTTTCTTAGCAAGAATTAAACCACCACGGGGACCGCGAAGTGTTTTGTGTGTCGTTGTTGTGACAACATCAGCATGTTGAACAGGATCAAAATCACCAGTGAATACTTTACCTGCAACTAAACCTGCAAAGTGAGCCATATCTACCATAAAGACCGCTCCAACACTATCAGCAATTTCGCGCATGATACGGAAATTAACTTTACGTGGGTAAGCAGAGTAACCAGCTAGTAGGATAGTTGGCTTGATTTCTTCAGCTTGCTTGCGAATTGAGTCGTAATCGAGAACCTGAGTTTTAGGATCTACGTCATAAGTATAAGCATCAAACATTCTTGCTGAAACATTGTGTCTATAACCGTGAGTCAAGTGACCGCCAGAGTAGTAATTTAGCCCGAGTAATTTTTGGTTACCAAATGCTTCACGCAATTCAGACCACTGCTCATCAGAAAGATTATAAAGATTAGTCTCACCTACTTTTTCCATGTAAGGCTGCTGAACCACTTTATTCAAAATTGCCCAGTAAGCTACCATGTTGGCATCAGCACCTGAATGAGGCTGAACATAAGCATGCTCTGCACCGAAAAGATCACAAGCTTCTTTACATGCTTGACCTTCGAGATTATCAATATTATCACAACCCGCATAGTAACGGTGATTAGGGAAACCTTCCGCATACTTATCAGTTAGTAAATTACCCAAAGTCAATTGCGTTGAAAGTGAACAGTAGTTCTCTGAAGCAATCATTTTTAAGTAAGAACGCTGATCTTCAAGCTCTTTAATAATGGAAGCAGGTACAGACTTATCAACTTTAGCAACTTGCTCAAGATTTGCTAAGTAACCAACCATTGCAGCATTTGGCTCCTCGCCTTTGGCTACGATATCTTTAATGTATGTCGCTAATGCGCTCATATATAAAACCCTTATGTACGTTTTCTTATTTATAATGACCTGCAATATAAAGCGCTACCTAATACCTGCAAGGTCGAAATTTCATTAATTAAAAAGTATGACCCACACAGAGTAATAGCTACAATTAACATACCTAAAGATGTCCCATTTTTGAACAAAAAAAAGAGCGACCCTTAGGTCGCTCTTTAAATCTGATGTATAAATATCTTACTTCTTAGAAGGGCACTTATCGCAATCTTTTTTCTTAGCTTCTTTGTCGCATTTTTTAGCGGCTTTGTCGCATTTTTTACCATCTTTATCGCACTTGGTAGCGCACTCTTTCTTGTCAGTCTTTTTGTGAGCCGCACAAGAATCACATGCGAGTGCAGTTGAACCTGCGAAGAATGCAAAGAAGAATGCAAATACTAATAATTTTTTCATGGAATAACTCCTAATTCATTTTTTTTGTTGGGTTGGATAGGTATAAAAAAAGTTCCATTAAAAACAAAAAACAAATGTTTTTACTAGAACTTTAAAATTTATTCTTCGTCTTTGGCAATATCGTCCATCATCGAGTTTCTACTACGATTCTGCCCATAGACCTTAAGAAATTCAGAAAATTCAGAATTGTCTATAACAACGGTAGCGGTATCTTGAAGCTGCTGAGCCTTAGCCTTCACTTGCTCATCAGAAATCTCATCTTCTTTATAAAGATCCAAGCCCAAGAGTGAATTAGTTGCACCAATAAACTCTTCAGCAGAGAAACCTTTTTCTAAAACAGTAGTGTAGCCTTCCGACGCATTCATCATAAGCTCTTCATCTCTAGGAAAAACAGCTATGCCAATCATAGGAATAAACTCCCCTGATTGTAGCGCTACATAGTCTCCTATGTCAAAGTTCTCCAAACCTGGAATCCGCACATCGGATATTATCAAATCAAACTCATAGTGAAGTCTCTCAAAAAGAGAAAGGAGATCTTTCCCGTTAAAAGCACTAAAAACTTCATAACCTTGACCTTGTAAAATCTTTGTATAGCTACTGGAACTGAACATATCTTCAGTACAGATTATCACTCGTTTACTATCTCTCATTTATGGCATCCATATTAACACTAAAAAATTTAATTGACATTAAGATACCTCTTTACCGCACAAATTCAAAAAAATGTCCTTTCATTTTTCTAAGCACAAACTTAATTAAGACACTTTTTATCCATATTTTTCACTTTTAAGACATATTTACCCATGCTAAACACAGATATCAAGGACTCATATTGCCCAAATTGCGAAAGCAGTTTGAGAAAAATTATTTTAAGTCAAGTAGCATTTTGCCCTCAATGTTTCTGTAAATTCTCTTCAACAATCAAAGAACTCTTACCAATAACTGACTTAAAGACGCCAAATCCCACATCAATGAATAGGGCCTTAAAAAACGAAAACTATGAGCTAGCTGAAAAATTAAAATCCGAACAAAGCATCCCAGAACAAGAGCACCCTTTTCTTTTCATCAACATAGAATTCCATCGTAACCTAGAATCCCAACAATTTCTCAATATAGAAAACTCTAAACACCACTCAAGAATTCTTAAAGAACTCAAAAACACCCATCAAGAACTCTCCACTTTGAATAACGTCAATCCCTCACTTATATATATAGATGTTACTGAATACATCAGAACCCTTCATAAACACCATATTAGCTACGGCTTAATCAACACCGACAACAAAACAAAAACTATAGAAGATTTCCGTGCTAAAATCTATTCAAGACCTATCGACACTAACTTTTCTTTTCATGATGACTTCGGATTCTTAGGTTCCGATCTCCTACAACTCGGCCATGCATTCAGCATCAAAGCTGGAATCGCACTACCTCATCTATATTTTGATTCACAAATCCCGCGAATCGCAAAAGCCTGTAATGACTTAGGCTTTTCACTTTCACCCCTTCAAGTAAACAAACACAAGCCACTCATCTACACCATAGAGAGCATATCTAGCACCTCTTCGAGTCTCAAGGACACAATCAAAGACCTCATAGCATTAGGATCCGAAATCCTGAATGCAGAAACACAAGCACAGCTAAGCTCTCTACAATCAAGCGACATGACTTGCTATAAACATTTCTCATCGAGATACTGGTCACTCGGAAGCCTTCCCTCCATCGACAAACAAGAATTTTATCATTATCTAGAGGACATTTTTTGTGCACAGACTTTTCATTACCTCGACACAGGATCACCGGAGAGAATAACCGAACAGCTTAACAAGGAACTCCCAACACTTCTCCATACAACACCCTCCTCCGCAAACAAAGAGACGAAGGACATACCTCTTGACACATTTGAAGAGTTTTTAAATAACATCAGAGGCTAATTCGCATTGGTCTTTCTTGACCACAGGTGTATAATTTGGAAATAGTCAAAGAATTTTTCAAAAGGAAGCCTTTATGGACGAGTCAGAATCAGCTCTCAATAACCTCACCCCCAGAGCACAACAAGCTATAACCTTAGCTAAAAATGAAGCAAAACATTACAACGCTGACTGCATCGGAACTGAACACCTCCTACTCGGAATCATTGTCCTCGGTAGTGGCGTTGCTGTAAATGCCTTAGTTAACATGGGCGTCGACTTAGAAACTATACGTACTGCGATCGAAAAACTTTCTCCATCATCAGACAATCCTCCCGAACCAGACACTGAGATCCCCTTCACACCTAGGGTCAAAAAAACACTTGCCCTTGCACTTCGTGAGGCAAAAGCTCTAAATTATCACTATATTGGGACTGAACATCTCCTACTTGGACTACTAAAAGAAGGTGAGGGCATTGCCGCTCAGGTCTTACGCTCTCTAAATGTAGACGTAGAATCCATCCGCAACGAGATCATGAAAGCCCTCGACCCCAACTACATCCCAGCAGACACTCGCCCTAACGATAGCAACCCAGTTGCCGGCAACACAAATGCTCCTTCCATGGAGAACCTGAATAATTTTGGTAGAGACCTCACTGAACTCGCAGCTAAAGGCGAACTTGACCCCGTCATCGGCCGAGACAATGAAATTGAGCGTATCATTCAAATCCTATGTCGACGCAACAAAAATAACCCCGTCCTCATTGGCGAAGCTGGTGTAGGTAAAACTGCCATCATCGAGGGTTTAGCTCAGTCTATTGTCAACGGCGACGTCCCTGAAATTTTGCGCAACAAAATCATCATTGCTTTAGACCTTCCTGGCATGATTGCTGGCACAAAATATCGCGGTCAATTTGAGGAACGCATCAAAGCTGTCATGGAAGAAATCCGCCTATGTGGCAACGTAATTCTTTTCATTGACGAACTCCACACCATCGTTGGAGCCGGTTCCGCGGAAGGTGCTCTAGATGCATCAAACATCCTCAAACCAGCCCTTTCACGTGGTGAAATCCAGTGCGTTGGCGCCACAACAATGGATGAATACAGAAAGTATATCGAAAAAGACTCTGCTCTTGAGCGCCGATTCCAGTCAATCGTTGTGAACCCACCCGATATTGAAGACGCCGTCAAAATCCTCCAAGGCATCGTCGAAAAATACGAAGAACACCACAACGTTAGCTACACAAATCAAGCTCTGCGCGACGCCGTAACTTTATCGAACCGCTACATCACAAGCCGCCAACTTCCTGACAAAGCAATTGACGTTATGGACGAAGCCGGCTCACGTGCACGCATCAACTCAATGGTTCGCCCCCCCGACCTCAAAGAACTCGAAGACCATGTTGATGAAGTCCAAGTTGAAAAGAAAAATGCGATCGAAAAGCAAAAATTCGAACTCGCGGCATCCTTGAGAGACAAAGAGAAAGAACTCAAAAAAGAAATTGAAAACATCCTCGAAAACTGGCGTGCAAATAATCACGAAAGAACTGTCCAAATTGATTCTGATGATATCCACCAAATTGTCGCAAAGTTAACTGGCATCCCCATTCGTCAACTCGAAGAAGGCGAAGTTCAAAAACTACTCCACTTGGAAGAAGAAGTCAAAAAAGTTGTCATCGGCCAACCAGAAGCCGCACGTTCATTAACACGTGCACTTCGACGCTCAAGAGCCGACCTAAAAGACCCAAAACGTCCCATCGGCAGCTTCATCTTCTTAGGCCCCACAGGCGTAGGCAAAAGCCTTCTTGCTAAAACAGTTGCTGAAATGATGTTCGGTGATAGCGAAGCTTTAATCCAAGTCGACATGTCTGAATACATGGACAAATTCAATGTAACTCGCTTAGTTGGTTCGCCTCCCGGCTATGTCGGCCACGGCGAAGGTGGTGAGCTAACTGAAAAAGTTCGTCGTCGCCCCTACTCCGTTGTACTCTTTGACGAAATCGAAAAAGCTCACCCAGACGTCATGAACTTACTTCTCCAAATCCTTGAAGAAGGTATTGTAACAGATACTAATGGCGTTAAAATTGACTTTCGCAATACCATCATTATCCTCACGTCAAACGTGGGGGCATCTCAAGCACACGGCCAAGGTGTGCTCGGCTTCACCAACCCGGATAGCGAATTGGAATACACTAGATTGGTAGAAAAACTTCAATCAGCAGCTCGCAAACATTTCAAACCTGAATTCCTCAACCGCCTTGATGAAATCATTGTTTTCCGCGAATTAGTCAAACAAGACCTCCAAGAAATCATTGACCTTGAAGTTAAAAAAATTGCTCAACGCTTAGAGAATCGTGAATGCACTATCGAGTATAACCAAGAGGTAAAGGACTACCTTATTGACAAAGGTTTTTCACCTGAATATGGAGCTCGTCCACTTCGTCGTGCAGTAGAACGCCACCTTGAGGACCCCTTAGCTGAAGAAATCCTCAAAGGCAAAATCACTAATATGCAGCACATTACTGTGAAGAAAGGCAAGGAAAACCTCTTGTTTAGTATCCGTAAAATACGTAAGAGTGCAAAGAAAAAGAAATGAAACACGCCAAGATTAGCCTTTTAATCCTTGCTACACTTTCTTTTTTTTCCTGCCTAATCTACAAACAAGAACTCAACATATTTAGCGATGGCTCTGCCACGCTAAATATGTCTTATTCCATAGACAGAAAGAATCTTCAAGACTTAAATGACCTTAATAAGGCCCTAAGAAATTCTGCTGGCAATTCTACCATTAATTATTTTAATGAAGAAGAAATTAAAGGTTATCTTGATTCTTTTGAAGATATAAAATCTCATTCAGTTCGCGTCCACAGCGATCAAAAGCGAACTTATGTAGACATCAAAATTGAAATCAGCAATTTGCGCAATGTACTGAATGCAGGCTTAATCCCCTATGCTCGGCTCAGTAAAAACGAGGATAATTGGCGTTTTTCTTACTCCACTCCTTATGATTTCGGCGAAGTAAAAGACCGCAGTGCAAGGACTAGAATTAATCAAATCCAAATGAAACTGACAATCAACACCCCCTCAGATATCGTATCATCTAGCAAGGAAGATTTCTCAAAACGATCAGTCGTTTGGAAATTCACTCCAAAAGATAAAAAACAAGTCAGCGATATCCCCAACAGCTTTTTTGTAGAATTCTCTGGAGAAAAAATTTCTTTCGACTAGTTCTCACCTACTTTTATATTGTAAACAAGCCCACTCTCTTGTACAATAATTATTAGAGTTAAACATAGGATCATTTCAATGAAAAAAATTATTTACATCGCCATTTCTATCTTTGCCATCTTTTGCCTAAGCTCATGCAGCGATAAGAGCCAAGAAAACTTCAATGAAGATATGAACCAAATTTTCGATTTCGAATAAACGAAAATCATGTTCACTACACGTCGCACTCTCCTCCAAAAACTCAACATGGGAAGCCAAGTTGCCTGGAATGACTTTGACAAAACATACCGCAAACTAATCCTTTTGCGTGGACGTGACAGGGGCCTGCACCCAGACGAACTAGATGACTTGATACAGATGGTGCTCATCAACATATTTAAACAAAACTCAATTTTTAAATATGATGGCTCAAAAGGCCGCTTTAGAGATTATCTAAAAACTATCATCGACCGAAGAAGCTTTGACCTTATTCGCAAACGTAAAAATGCTCTCGAAAGTCTAAATGCCTTAGGGGACAAAGGTATCGTACTCAGCTCCGACGATCATGAAAATGCAGAAAAACACTGGGAAGAAGAGTGGCAAAAACACCTCCTCGAACAAGCTATAGAATATGTCAGCGCGGAAGTACAGCCTCAAACAATCACCATTTTTAGACTTCTCACTCAAGAACACATGACTCCAGAAGAAGTTGCTGAAAAACTGGAAATTAATGTCGATGCCGTCTATGTCGTTAAACATAGAATGATGAAGCGCATCAAACCCGTACTTAAGCAATTGGACACATAAATGCTGGATATAATTGCTAATTATAATTTAGAAAAATTACTTGGTCGAGGTGGTATGGGAGCAGTGTACCTAAGCCACCACCCCTTGCTTAACATCCCCCTTGCTATTAAAATTTTTGAACCCCACAACTCCATTGATCAAGAAGAGTTTCAACAGCGGTTTGTTCGAGAAGGTTTATTAGCTGCATCGATTGAACACCAAAACCTCGTTAGAATTTATGATGCCGGCGTCGATGGCAGTCGCAATTTCCTCGCCATGGAATTCATTGATGGCCCCGACTTAGGTGGCCTACTAAAAAACAGCCCTGACGGCTTAGACGAAGGCTTTGTACGAGATGCAGCATTAGGCATAAGTGACGCACTTAAGCTAGCGCATAGCAAAGGCATTATCCATCGTGACATTAAGCCCGAAAATATTTTAATGACTCCTAAAGGCTACGTAAAGTTAGCAGATCTTGGCATTGCTAAAGACCAAGAATCTGAACTTAATGTAACTGCCACAGGCATTGCACTAGGTACCCCTCATTACATAGCACCCGAACAAGCACTAGATGCCTGCTCCGCTGACCAACGCTCCGATATCTACACACTTGGAGCAACACTCTATCACCTCCTCTGTGGTTCAACTCCTTACGAAGGCAAGAGCCCCCTTGAAGTCATGATGAAACACGTCCAAGAACCGATGGAGCACCCCATCATTAGAAAGCCCAGCATGAATGCTGACTTTGCTAATATCATTTCAAAAATGATGGAAAAGCGACCAGAAATGCGCTATCAAAGCTGTGATGAATTAATAGATGATCTAAAGCTTTTAAAAACGGGTAAATCATTGAATTACCTCAAAGAGATGTATGAGCATAAGCCTACTACAAAAACTCCTCCAAATAAGAAAAAAACTAGTAAAGCCAATGCAAAGAAAAGTAAAACTTTTCCCGTTAAAACAATTATCGGCGGAATTGTCTGCCTCATCATCTTGGGCATCACTTCGCTTGCACTTATTCCAGAAGATCAAACCAATTCACCGAAAATCACAACAACAAAACCCGAAACAATTATAAGTGAAAAAACTAATGACACAGAAACAGCCCCATTAATAAATGCAACTACAGGAAAGCTCAGTACTCAATTTGACTATGCCTTGAAAAAACTTTCACAAATCAACAAGATCACAAGCATTGGCCCTAACAACTATCAAATCAAAGATGGCCGCATCAATTTAGACCTCTCAAACCAAACGAACCTAAAAGACATTAGCCCTCTTGCACCTTTTAAGTATGGCGAGCTCGACTTGAGTGGAACGTCCGTCAAAAACATTGAAGTCCTTCAAGATGTAGACGATTTAAACTTAAGTAACACAGATATAAATCTAGAGAAATTAAAATCTCTAAACATCAACACCCTACAGCTGGGAATCGTTGATGACGTCAGTCCTCTAGCCGGCTCTTCGATCAAGACCTTATCTATGATGCACTACTTTGGAGATAGTATTGAGCCCTTTAGACAACTTAAGCTAAACCGCTTAATAATCACTCATGGTGCCCCAAAAATCAGCAGCAGAAAATATATAGATCTAAGTCTTAAAAAATATCGAGAATTTCTCTTTAACGAAAATATGAGAACAGGACCTTCTTCCTCAGGTCCCCAGCGCCGACCTGGTCCAAAAGGCTTCCAAAGAGGTCCGGGCTCAAAGTTTTCTCCTTAAGCAATACATCAATTTCTTGATCATTTAAGCGAAAAGCAACTGCTCGTGGCTTATCTGTAAAAGTAGATAACATAAGTAAAAGACGCTCATAACTTTTGTTTTGTAGATGCTGGCGCAACATTAAAAATGCAAAGTACCCTAGCATCAAGCCCATAAGCACTAATACTGGCATCGGCAAGAAGTAAGCCTGCTTTACATATTCTTGACTATAAATCCAAACTTGAACTCCCATCAAAGCTGTAATTAGGCCGAGCAATATGTAAGTTTCTAATGGACTCCTAACCATAGGACCAAATAATTTCCTAAAAGAGGATGTTGACGTCTGATAGGCAAACATCTCTTCGTACTTGTCGGCTTCTAAAGGGAAACGCACTGCATGACACATTTCATGCGCCATCAATTCTTGCCTACCATAAATATACCATTTATCCCGCGTTCGAAAGCTTGGGCGCAGAATGAATAAAGTAAAAAAGTATGGAGGTATCCCCCAAGCACAACCACCGAACATAGCTCCTGGAGAATAGAAAAAACCCGGCACCCAGTCTAAGTCAAAATCATAGAGCTCTAAATTAGATTTACGGGCATCGCAAAACATTTCACTTGGAATGACATCGGCTTTATTGAATTTAACGCCCTCAAGCTCAAAACTGCCTACCTTCTGTAAAGTCGTATCAAACTTTTCATACTCAGTACGCAAATTCTCTAATCGACAGATAAAATCATCTAGACTCTCTTTAGAAGCAGGAAAAAAACCTCGTTTATTCAAAGCTAAAATAGCTTCAAATTCACCAGCTTTCGCTTTTTCTAAGAGTTCATTTTGAAGCATTTAAAAACTGTGTCGACTCTTCTATTAATTGAGGCAAAGTCATGCCATATAATTCTCTCAACCTATCAACTTTACCCCAAGTAATAACCTCTGCCTCCGGGTAAGCTTTTGCAAGATAAGGAGTTGAAATACCATGCTCTAGAAATAATTCAGCCGCTATAGATGCCAAACCACCTGTTTTAACATGATCCTCTAAGGTAATCATCGGCATCGCTTTCGCATCATTAAAGAAAGCTTCCTTATCAAAAGGCTTCAAGAATCTAGCATTAACGACTTTAAGGGAGAAATCTTTCTTCTGAAGTTCTTCTGCCAAAGCTAAAGCCAACTCACATTCGCGACCCACTGCCCAAACAACCCCATCTGTACCTTCCCGAAGAACTTCTGACTTACCGAGCTCAATCTTAGCTCGAGGACAAGGCAAATCTTCCGCAGAGGTTTTAGGGTAACGAACCACAGTTGCGTGATCCAAAATAAGAGCCAAGTCCATCATAGCTTTCATCTCTGCATCATCACGCGGCTGCATAATATGAATATTTGGTAAGGCACGCCAGAAACCTAAATCATAGATACCATGATGTGTTGGGCCATCCTCAACTAAGCCTGCTCTATCTAAACAGAAAATAACCGGTAACTCTTGCAGACAAACATCGTGATACACACAATCCATGGCTCTCTGCATAAAAGTTGCGTATATCGCAACAATCGGCCTTAAACCATTAGCCGCCATCCCGGCAGCAAATACAACCGCGTGCTCCTCTGCAATACCTACATCATAGGTTTTGTCGGGGAAACGCTCTTTAAAAATAGTCATACCCGTCCCAGACAACATACCTGCCGTAATGGATACTACTCGAGAATCTTTTGCTGCTAACTGACAAGAAGCTTCACCAAAGGATTGCGAAAATGATTTTTCCGCGGGTTTTGGCACCGCATCAGGTTCTGCAGGTACTTTTTTCTTGAAGCCATGCAAGCGCTCAGGACAAGATTCAGCCTCGTGGAAGCCGTGACCTTTCTCGGTCATCACATGAAGGAGAACTGGTTTTTTATCTGTGGCAATAGCTTCTAGAATTGGAATAAGTGAGTCAAGATTATGCCCATCTACAGGACCAATATAGTGAAAACCCAACTCTTCAAAAATAGCGCCAGGCACTAAGATACTTTTGGCCGCATCTTCAACTTTGGCCACACCAGAACGAATCGCTTCGCCGAAACGAGGGATCTTGGTTAGAAATTGTTTTACATTCTCACGGACATGACGGTAATTTTTATCAGTCATGATGCGATTTAAATATTTTGACAAAGCTCCCACATTAGGAGAAATCGACATCTTGTTATCATTGAGAATAACAATCATATCATCCGTTGTCTCAGCAATATTATTTAGAGCTTCCAATGATACGCCACAACCCAAAGCCGCATCGCCCACAATGGAGATAACTTTCTCTCCAGTTCCACGCTGATCTCTGGCTGCAGCAAAACCTAAGCCTGCTGACAAAGCAGTGCCGGCATGACCAGCACCAAAATGATCGTGACTACTTTCTTCTCTTTGGAGAAAACCACTACAGCCCTGATAAGACCTTAAAGTATTAAGGTAATCTTTACGTCCCGTCAAAATCTTATGTACATAACCTTGGTGACTAATATCAAAAAGTATTTTATCACTTGGGGAGTCAAATACCTTATGAAGTGCCACAGTAAGTTCAACAACGCCTAAGTTGGAGCCCAAATGCCCACCATGGCTAGAACATACGTCAACTAAATACGCTCTTATTTCTTCACACAAGCCCTTCAATTCATCAGTATTGTACTGCTTTAAATCTTCGGGTTGTTTTATCTTATCTAATATTCGCGTAATCATTTATTTTTATCCAACTTATTGAATGAATCCCACCAATCATCACGTAGCGCTTTTCCCTCAGCTAAGAATTTGTAAAGACTATCCCAGTCCTCACCTTCTATCCATGAGCGCACATGACTAACCTGGTCTAAAGTTTCATCCATTGCTTTTAATATAGCTTGTTTATTGTGTTTAGTCACATTAACCCATAAATCTGGGTTAGACGAAGAAATCCTCGAGGTATCCCTAAAGGCTCCTCCACATGCCAACATAGCGAGATCCTTATTAGGCGCCTGTAAACATACATGTGTGGTTATATTTGAATTTATATGTAAAACATGACTCGAGCGCGCTAAAGTCACGTCATGATCAACGGCATCAACCTCGAAAGTATTACCGCCAATACTGCGCCAAATTTCTCTAATAATCGAAACGGCTGCGGGATCATCTGTACAAAAGGGAGTAATAAAAACCACTTTATCTCTGTACATGTCGGCATCACCATTCTCCATACCGGTTTTTTCTGTACCCGCCATTGGGTGACCACCAACAAAGTGAACACCCTGCTCACATAATGCTGGACGTATACCATCGACGATATCAGACTTAACAGAACTTAAATCTGTCACAATTGAACCCGCTTTAAACTCTGTAATATGATCATTAACAAAATCAATTAATGGGGATATCGGCATAGCTAACATAACAACGTCAGCTTCCGATAAAATTTTCTGTGAATCTGTACTTGCTTCGTCGACAACACCTAGCTCAACAGCTTTTTCAGCCTCACTCTGATTTGGCGCCCAGCCCGTCAAACGTATTTCGGGTAAAAACTTACGTACTGCCATAGCAAAAGAGGCTCCCATTTGCCCTAAACCAGCAACAGCTAACACTTCTGGTATTTTAATATGGTCCCGCACTAATCTTACTCCGAATTATGATTTAAATTTTATGTAAAATGGCCGTGAATATAGAGGATTCACACTAATTTTAAAGATATTTGTTGTGAATTATATAAGAAATCTTTGTGAACACAAAGTTAGCTAGTCTTTATCTTGCCTTCTAGTACAAAAGTACCAAAAGGTAAAAGCGACATTAAAAATGCGAAGCCAGCAAAACCAAGGGTAAAATCCTTACGACGCAATAAGTCCGCTAAAATGACGCAAAATAAGACAAACAAGACCCCATGTGCCATACCTACAACACGAACTGCCATTGCGTAGCCCGCTAAATACTTCATCGGCATGGCCACAAAGAGTAAAACTAAATAGGAAACACCTTCCCAAAAAGCAACTTTCTTAAATAACTCTATCATGCTCGTATTTTCGGTAGCGCAAAGTGTTCATTTTCCTCTCTAGCAATAAATTCTGAGACTTCACTCACACCACATTCTGCTTTCAAGCGATCGACAACTGCACTCACTATTTTCTCAGGTGTCGATGCACCTGCACTTAAGCCAAGTGTTTTTTTACCTTCGAACCAACTAGGATCTAGGCCTTCTGCACAATTAACCATGTAGGCATCGAGTCCATCTCCAGCTTTAGCCACCTCTCTTAAACGATTTGAGTTTGAAGAATTGGGACTCCCAACAATTAAAAACACATCACAGCGTTCAGCAATCTGCTTCACTGCTTCTTGCCTATTGGTTGTCGCATAACAAATATCCGCTTTCTTGGGCTCAGAAACTGATGGGTAGCGCTTTTTCAAGGCTGTAATGATCGCCGCACAATCATCGACAGATAGAGTCGTTTGAGTTATGTAAGCAATCTTATCATCTTGTGTAAAACTTAATGATTCTACATCAGCAGGACTTTCAACCAAATGGATTGCCTCAGGAGCTTCTCCCATGACGCCAATAACTTCGGGGTGACCTTCGTGACCAATGAGAATAATTTTGTAACCCTGCTTTGCATAACGAATCGCTTCGAAGTGAACCTTACTCACAAGAGGGCAAGTCGCATCGACAATTTTCATACCGCGTTCTTTTGAAGCTTTCACTAAGCTTGGTGGAACTCCATGGGCGTTAAAGATAAAACTAGATCCATCAGGGACTTCATTTATATCTTCAACAAAAATCACACCTTTCTTTTTATAAAATTCCACCACATGCGAGTTGTGTACTATCTCGTGATTGACGTAGATTGGATGAGGCATCAATTCAAGTGCTTCATCCACAATTTTCAGTGCGCGTTCAACACCAGCGCAAAAGCCGCGAGGCGCAGCCATAATTAATTTCATATACATTCCTAAAATTTTTCTCTGAAAGATAATAGAAAAGGCACAAAATTCAACATCTGAACTATTTGAAGTTTCAGCACTTTGGTTTAGCTTTTGTCGCGACTTAACTAACGTATAAGTAAACCCCAAATAAGGATCACGGATCATGTCCAAAACAATCCGCGTCTGTGTAACCGGCGCTGCCGGCCAAATTGACTATAGCTTACTCTTCCGCATTGCTAGCGGCGAGATGTTCGGCCCTGAGCAAAAAGTTGCTCTCAACCTCCTCGAAATCACTCCAGCTCTCGACGCTCTTAAAGGTGTCGCTATGGAATTAGATGACTGCGCTTTCCCGCTTCTCGAAGAAATCGTTATGACTGACGACGTCAACGTTGCGATGAAAGACGTTAACTGGGCATTACTTGTAGGCTCAAAACCACGTGGTCCAGGAATGGAACGCGGTGACCTCATCAAAGAAAACGGACCTATCTTTACAAGCACTGGTAAAGCTATCAACGACCATGCAGCAGACGATGTACGCGTAGTTGTCGTTGGCAACCCTTGTAATACAAACTGCCTAATCGCTATGCACAATGCTCCTGACGTTCCTCGCGATCGTTTCCACGCAATGACTCGTCTTGACGAAAACCGTGCAAAATCACAACTCGCTCAAAAAGCTGGTGTTCCTGTGACTGAAGTTAAGAACATGGTTATCTGGGGCAATCACTCAGCAACTCAGGTTCCTGACTACAAAAACGCTACAATCTCAGGTAAGCCTGCTGCAGATGTAATCGGCGACCTAGCTTACCTCCAAACTGAATTCACTTCTACTGTTGCTAAACGTGGTGCTGCAATTATTGCTGCACGTGGTAAATCTTCCGCTGCTTCGGCTGCAAATGGTTTAATCGATCACGTTAAGAGCTTACTTACACCAACTCCAGAAGGTGAAGTATTCTCAAGCTGCGTAAATTCAGATGGCAACCCATATGGAATTCCAGAAGGACTCATCTTCTCTTTCCCATGTCGTTCAAATGGTGATGGCACTTACGAAATCGTTCCTGGTTTCGAACTCGACCAACACCTCACTGAAGGCGTAGCAAAAACTGTTGCTGAACTAGAGAGTGAGCGCGAAGTTATCAAAGATCTTCTTGGATAATCGCTCCATTTAGTTTTACACTTGAAAGTGCCTAATTATTTTAATTAGGCACTTTTTAATTTTAAGGATCACACATGCCATCAATCACTGTATCATGCCCCGGTAAAGTCAACCTTTTTCTCGATGTCATCGGCAAACGAGACGATGGCTACCACCTCATAGAATCTTTATTTCTCCCCATCAAAGATATTGCTGATTCACTAAAAATAAGTGAAGCCAACGCTCCGGGGATCACAATTTCATGCAATCATCCTGCTGTCCCCTTAGACTCAAAGAACCTCATCCATAAAGCCGCGCAAGCTTTTGCTGAAAAAACTTTAATCACACCCAAGTGGAAAATCGACTTAGTTAAAAATATTCCCGTCGCTGGTGGCATGGGTGGTGGTAGCTCTAACGCCGCATCTACTTTCATGGCACTCAACGAGCTCTATGATCAACCACTAAATAAAACGGAGATGCAAGAACTCGCCATCAAAATTGGCGCCGACCTCCCCTTCTTCTTTGAAAAATCTCCTGCAATCGTAAAAGGCATTGGCGAGAAAATCGCAAGTTGTCGCGTAGAAGAAAAACTCTTCATGCTTTTTGTCCCTTTTCAGTTCCCTGTCGCGGCTTTTTGGGCTTATAAAAATAGACAGGATGGCTTTTCTCACAGCTCTATCACTTGCGAAGAATACTTAAGTTTACTCAATAATGAAAAGTTTCCACAGACCTACAATGATCTAGCGAAGCCACTCATAGAGAAGTTCCCCCTGCTTAAACAAGCCTGTGATAAGCTCTTAAAATTAGGCGCTTACAGCAGTAATGTCTCAGGTAGTGGCCCCACCTGTTTTGCTCTATTTAAAGATCAAGAATCATTAAAACAGGCTCACAACAAACTCAAGCGACAGTCAATAATGGCAACTTTTTAAGCTGATTTTTCAAATTAAAATAAAGTTAGTAATCCACGCTAAGCAATAAACAGCTTTGTTATATAAATTTCTTTAGCTATATTGAGGGGAATTATAAAATGAGGTAAATAATGAAAAAACTACTCACTGCTGCATTAGCGCTCAGCTTCAGCTACCCTTTACTTTCTCAGGGAACTATCAGCGCCAATCGAATGGCACAATTTGAAAAAAGTGTCGCCGATAGCAAAACACAAGTCGAAAGACTTGTTGGGCACATCAAACTTGTAGATGCTAAAATCGAACAAGAAATCACCACAATGATTTCCATGTTAAATAAGTTTAAAGACTCCCACGACTCAAAATCTCGTGTCCTTGGTGATAAAGAAAAACTTATCAAAGATTTACGTGATTCTATCAAATTCTATTCAGACCAGCGTAAAAGAATTGCCAACGATCTTAAACTAACAACAAAACGTTTCCGGCCAGAAGATACGGAAAAACTCCTCGCTTTTTTAGACAAAAAAATGCTTACTCGACTGGATCAAATTGTTCAAATCACTAAACACCTCGGCGAATACAAAGAGCATTATGACTTCAGTAGAGACAACCGTTTCAATAGAGACAAAAAAAATGCTAGTGATGCTGATAAAACACGCGATAAACTCATAAAGGACATCAATACAGGTATTAAAAACCTAGAAACTGAACGCGCCAAACTCGACAGATATTTCGACAGCCCAAAACCTACGAAAGAATTAAGTCAAATATCCAAAGAAATCAGTGCTATAGATATGAAAATAAAAGTTTTACAAAATAGCATTACAGAAATCATGTACGGCGGTAAGGACGGACAAAAAGTCAGCCGTGATAAGGCTCGAACTATCAACAACATGGTTCGAGAGCAAAGCCACAAGCTCAGCGCCAACCTCACCACCATGAATCGTGGATTAACTCAACTCTACATGCTACTACAAAAAACTAAGCGTGCTACAGATACTTTAGCTAAAGCTGAGGCTATCAACGAGAAGAATCTACCTAAGCCCCCCACTCCTAAGACAGAAAACACTGAAATCAAAGAAGATATAAAAGTTCAATAAATATACGTAGCTCCATCTCGTAATTTAAGTTCAATTTCTTTATCTCTTTAATTATGGCAAGACCGATTTATGCACTGGCACTCTTACGGCACATTGTTATAGTAAATTTCGTTTATTTTTTGTATTAGGATCAATCAAATGTCTACAGACCCAAGCCCCGAACAGGAAGTCACCATTGGTACACACAATGGTTTTTTCCATGCAGATGACTGCCTGGCTGTTGCCGTATTAACAATGATTTATCCAAAGCACAAAATCATTCGTTCTCGCGACAAGCAAATATTATCTACTTGTGATTTCTTAGTCGATGTCGGTGGCATCTACGATGAAGAAATCAATCGTTTTGACCACCACTTTTCTAATGGCCCCGCTTATGACGATGGACTACTCATGTCTTCATTTGGCTTAGTGTGGCAAAAATTCGGTCTCCAAATTTGTGGACACCCCGAAATTGTCGACAACATAAAAAATCAATTGGTACGCCCTGTTGATGCGGCCGATAATGGCGTTGCTATTCACTGCCGTCAAAGAGGAGCCCCCGAAGTCAACATGCTTTCACTTTCTGCGGTCCTCGCAGTTATGAACCCTGGCTCAATAGATCAAGCCGACGACGTATTTGCTGAACAAGTTGTTTGGTGCCGTCGCTTAATTGGTCGTTTTATTGATAACTCAAGACAAAGAATTGAGTCGCGCGAAATGGTTCGCCATGCCTTTGCCTATGCCGAAAAGAAAAATACCAACTTCATGGAACTTCCCGCATCAATGAAATGGGAAGAAGCGCTCTACAGCCTTGACCGTACTCATAAAATTTATTTTGTCGTTTTCCCACATAACAATCAATGGTACTTACGTTGCGTAAGTCGCACACCCCATAGCTATACACCACGCAAGCGACTACCTGCTGAATGGGCTGGACTTAGAGATGATGAATTCTCACGTGTACTCGGCATCTCCGATGGCGTCTTTTGTCACCACGCAGCTTTTGTTTGCGCAGCAAAATCCCGCCAATCGATTCTCAAAGTTGCCGAAATGGCCTTAGCATACACTCACGTCCATTAATTAAGTCGTGAGAAATATTGCCATTCTCGGCACTGCTTCAGATGTCGGTAAAAGTTTATGTACTGTAGCTCTTTGTCGCATTTTCAAGCGCAAGGGCTTCGATGTAGCTCCCTATAAAGCTCAGAATATGTCAAACAATAGCTTTGTCACGAATTCAGGTGGTGAAATGGGCCGAGCTCAAGTTCTACAAGCCGAAGCAGCAGGACAAATCCCCTCGGTTCACATGAATCCTGTTTTACTTAAACCCTCCGCTGATATCCGTGCCCAAGTCATCCTTCAAGGGAAAGTCTTAGGCAATCGCGATGCTGGTGATTATTTTAAAGATACCTCAGAGATTCGTAAAATTGCCTACAATAGCCTTGCCACTTTACAACAGCAACATGAACTTATTATCATTGAAGGGGCTGGATCATGTGCGGAAATCAACCTTCGCGATCGTGACTTTGTCAATTTCGATACGGCTCATGAAGCCGATGCAGATGTATATCTAATCGCAGACATTAATCGCGGTGGAGTCTTTGCTCAAATTATCGGGACTATGGAAATCCTGTCAGCAAAAGACAAAGCTCGAGTCAAGGGTTTTATCATCAACCAATTCCGAGGTGATATCAATTTATTCAAAGATGGGATCCAAGCTATTGAAGAGCGCTGTCAGCTCCCAGTACTCGGAGTTATCCCTTACCTCCATCAACTCGATTTGGATTGTGAAGATAGCCTCAGTCCTGAACTCACCATTGATCCAAAAGAGGATTTAGATCCTAAGAAAGTTAAAATTGCTATCCTACTATTCCCACACTTATCAAATTTTAGCGACTTTCAAGTTCTCGATCATGACCCCATGCTTCAAGTTCATTACTTGAGTCGTCCAAGAGACCTCAACTCATATGACCTCGTCATCCTTCCTGGCTCTAAAAATGTCCCTCGTGACCTGAAATATGCCTTTAAATGGGAGCAAGAACTCAAATCGTTCACAGGACAAATCCTTGCCATTTGTGGAGGTATGCAAATTTTAGGGGAAAGCATTGCCGATCCACATGGCATCGAAGATCTTCCACAAACGCACAAAGGGCTCAAGCTCATCCCATTGGAAAGTGAACTTAAAAAAGAAAAAATTACTCAACAAAATAACTTCAGAGAAGATGCATTTGGAACAAATGTAGAAGGTTATGAGATCCACCATGGCATAAGCCAGCATACAGAAAAAGGCCTGCAATATTTTTGCACAGAAGAATCAGATGGCATCATTCACAATAATATCATGGCCACCTATTTACATGGTATTTTGGATTCATCTGAGTTTCGCCAAGCACTTTTTAAACAATTCAATTCGCAGTATCAAGTACCACTAAAAGAGAACGACCCTATTGATCGCCTTGCTGATCACTTCGAAGAGTACCTAGAACTCAGTAAGTTTTCGTAGAAGTAACACTTCATTCGTCATCATAAAAACGCCATTTTTACTGTCTAATTTACAAGACTTATTAAATGGGAGCACTACATACAGCTAATAACACACTTAACTAGAGCATCAAATTTCAAGAATATGCAAAGTTATTTCAGAAAAAATAACATATCAACAATTTTTCAAAAATAGTTCATTGATTTTACTTGTTTCTGCTCATTTAAAATAATAGTATATTAAATTATCCATAAAAAGAAACTGTTATTATGAAAAATATTTTTGTTATTATTGTGTTCCTAATAAGTAGCTCTGTTTACGCTGATCGAGAGTTGCCAGGAGTAGAAAATAGTCGTTTAGCATTTGATTTAAGTTCACGAAGTTCTTACTGGAATGAGGCGAACGAGCTGAGTTTACAGCATTTTATAGGAATCGATTTTTATAAAATATTAACTGTGAATGGTTCTGATTTTGGTAGCTTAACAATACAGCCTTTTATAAATAGAATTGATAATGGTTACAGAACTCCTAGTGTCTATGATGATGATGATGACTGGGAATTTTTATTTAGAACTTTTGCATTAAATATAAATGCCTGGGGTAGTGATAAGCCCTACTTCAAAATTGGTCACTTCGAAATCCCTTTTGGCGGTGAATATAACAAAGATACTTTTGGCGATCTTCATCAATATGGGCAAGGAGCAAAAATCGGTATGAAAATGGATTGGGGATTTGCGATGGGGCAAGAACTTGAAAATTGGCTTTATGAGATAGCAATAACCAGAGGTTCTGGTATGAAGTACAGAGACAGAGAAGACCCTTATGCAATTTCTGGTAGAGTTGGCAGCGTATACGATGGAGACTTTGATTATGGTTTTTCATTTTTTCATGGTGAAGTTCTAAAAGAAAAATCAACCATAAAACGAGAAATCATTGCTGTAGACTTTGAGTACTACATGGGAACTAAGAGTATTTTAATTGAAATACATGGAGGACAAGTAGAGGATGAAAACTTATTAGGTAGTCTTTTAGAATTTAATATTAAAAATGATAGTGAAACAACTGAGCTCTACATACAACACTTTTATCAAAACCTAGAAAACAACACACATTTGTCTAGTGCTGCAATTGGCATAAATTATCAAATGACTAATCAATTAAATTTAAGCAGCCAAATCGTCAAAGAGTTTGAGTCCCCTCCTGATGAGCAAGAAGAACTCATTGAATTTCAAGTCCGTTACAGGTTTTAGGAGTTATCTATGATCAAATACCTCATAACAACATTGTTTATTTTTTCAAACTTAAGTTTCGGTCAGGGTTACTGTGCTTTGAGACACCCTCAATCAAAAATCAATCATCTTTATCCTAAGTGTCAAAATTTTGAGACCATAATATCTACTATTGATGATAACGTTAGACTAGAGGTTGAACAATATTTAGATTTCCCACTTTATTTCTACGAAATTGGCCAACATAATTTATATGCTGTCAAAAAGAATTCTAATTTACTTGGAATTGTTCACGCTAGATCAGAAAAAAGTAAGTGGGGTTTGGTAGAAATCGTGTGGGGTTTGGATTTGAATTTAAATATTGATAACTTCACTTTTCAACGCTGTCGTACAAGTGCGAAATCTAAGTTACTCGATGATAGTTTTAAAAAAATAATTAGGAACAAAAGCTTTATTGAATTAAAATCTATTTTAAAAGATTTATCCAAAAACCCTACTTATCAGAACTTTAATGAGGATCAAAAAATACTAGCGGAAATCTTACTGAAATCGGCAATAAAAACAATTGCCTTAACTGAAGCATCTTGGTCGAATTCAATTAAAAAACTTCGTATAAAACACTTGTGTAAGAATAATGAAAAAAAATATGATCTTCAATCTGTAAATACTAGTTCAGGTACTAATGAGATAAAATTCTTCAAGGACATAGACAACAAGGATTTTTTTTATATCATTAATACCGATACAAATAACTATTACATGGGTGAACACAAGGACGGTAAGTTTAGTATTCTTTACATGCCTGTTTTCTATCCTAAATCTAAAGACCCTATGATCTTTCATAATCTTAAAACACTAGAAGCTTCCTTAAACAATATAGAAAACTCTATTGATAAATAATGAAAATTAGCTTCTACACGATTATCCTCGTCGTGTCATGTATGTGTGTAGGCTTTTTGTCTGTTGGAATAGTTTTATATAACTCACACAAACTAAACCTAAAGCAGCAAGAGCTCCAAGAATCTACCCGTGAAGAATTAAGAATAAAAGAAGCTGAAATGCTTCTTAAACAATGGTTAATGTCCTTGGATTTATACTTAAACAATAGACAAGCTTATATCTATGATAGCTTAGTTGATCAGGGTGAAGCTATCATTTTTCTCAATAACCAATTTAAATATAAATATCGTCTTAGAGATTTAAATGAAAAAATCAGTGCCGTTTTGGATTTATGCTCAGAAGTTCATCAGCCAGGAAAAAAAAAGCGCAATGAAAACGATTGGTATCATATCATTACTAAAAGTGATACGATAACGGAAGATTTATATGCACCTTTACAATTATATAAAGCTGATTTAGTCCTAAAAATAGATAGAGAAAAAATCAAAATCGCCTCTAGACAAATCACTTTGAAACGCACCTTATACATATGCCCAACTGCACTTATAGTTTTTACATTTCTCATGATAAAATGGTCCAATCGAACTATTGTCAATCCGATAAAACTATTAAGAGTTTTAGCAAGTAAAGAAGAGATATCAACAGAAAACTTCCCCTACAACAACCCTATCGAATTAAAAAGTTTAGCAGATACCTTAAAGCAATATGTGCATGATTTAGAAAAGGCAAAGGAGCTTGCTTGGCTTAAAACGAAACAGGTAGAACACATAAATATGAGAATTAGCAGTATAATGGAAACCGCAGCGGATGCAATCATATGCTCAAAAGCTAGTGGTCAAATTTTCGCCATGAATGCCTCTTTTCGTGATTTAGTCAACATTGAACAAAATGACTCTAGTAAAGTTTATCTATGCCAAGATTTCATCAGTGACATTAATTTACAAAAGTATAACGTTCACTTTGATAACAAAAAGGTTCTTCCCGAGCAAAATATATTATCTGGTTTAAATGGCGAGAAAATTAAAATAGAATTATCGGTAAGCAAATTTAAAATAGATGAAAATGTTTTTTACACAATCATTATACGAGATGTACGAGAACGGGAACGAATGCAAGCACAGCTTCTCCAATCACAAAAAATGGATTCTATTGGCATTTTAGCGTCAGGGATAGCTCATGAAATCAATACTCCTATTCAATATGTAAGCAATTATTGCCTTTTTTTACAAGATGCATACAAAGATATACTCAAATATCTAGAATTAACCCAAGACTTGGATCTTGAGCAAAAGAAGAGGCTCTATGATGAGATGGACTTAGATTTTATTAACACAGAAATACCAGTAGCACTAGATGGTAGTTTAGAAGGCTTACAAAAGGTCAGTGATATTGTAAAATCCATGAAAATCATGGCACACCCCTCTAAGGCTAAAAAAATTGACTATGATATAAATTCTTTAATAAAAGAGGCTGTACTTCTATCTGAAAATGAATGGAAAAAGTATGCGATCGTAGAATTACTTTTAGATGATGAAATACCTGAAATTTATTGTTTCCCCGGTTTTCTCTCACAAACATTTATAAATATCATTATTAATGCTTCTCATGCCATTGAAGCTCAAATTAAAAAACAGAAAATTGAAACTAATGGTAAGATAACAATCACCTCAAAATTAAAAGGACAAGAAATTAACATTAAGTTCATTGATACTGGAACGGGAATAAATGATAAGATAAGAACAAAAATTTTCGACCCTTTTTTCACCACCAAAGACATAGGGGTTGGTACTGGTCAAGGCTTAGCTTTATCTCATGATTTTATCGTTAATAAACATAATGGTAGTATTAACTTTACGTCTAATAGTGACTTAGGATGCACTTTTGTGATCACTCTACCCATTCAATAAAAGTAATATGATTTACATGTGGGTATTAAAATTAAATAACCTAGAAAATTGTGTTGAAATCTATACATGAACTTATTTGCTCGATAATTAAACGTAGCTTAGTAATGATAATTATTCGCGATCTACATCTATTTAATCGAAATAATGATGAGTATTCCCCTTTTTTTAATGTGGTGACATTAGGTATAGGCAAATCATAGGCGCTTGAGTTACGATAGAGTCCCGTTGTTTCTGTAAATTGGTGTTGACCAATTTTAGTTAAACAGACAGATAAACTCTTTTTGTAGCTATCCAGGTTTCATCTAATTCCATAAGAATAGCGGACGCTAATCTAAGCAGTGAAGCTTCATTTGGGAAAATAGACACGGTTCTAGTTCGCCTTAGAATTTCTCGATTCTGTCTTTCAATCATATTGGTGGTTCTCAGTTTTGTCCAACAAGAACGATCTAAATCAAATACAGAAAAGCCTTCAGGAAGTGCGGATTCCATCCATTCAGATAATTGAGAAGCACTGTTTTCATACTTTAAGCAAGTAAGCTTTAAAAGTCTTTCGGCGTCCTGTTTTGAAGGGGTATTAAAGATATCTCGAATGTCTTGTGCAACTTCTGAACGCATCGCTTTCTTAGGCACATAAGCCCCCGCATTCTGCTGTAAATGAAATTGACACCTCTGCCATGGGATTGACCCAAAGACAGTTGTTAAAGCGGCTTTCAGTCCCGAATGACTGTCGCTCGTGATCATCTTAAGACCATGAAGTCCTCGAGCATTCAATGATAGGAAAAAGTTTCTCCAATGAACCTCAGCTTCACTTAAAGAGACACTTGTACCTAAAACTGAGCGTTTTCCTGATTCATCTATCCCATAAGCAATTAACAAAGCACAATCTCGAACAGTCTTATCTACTCTAACTTTTTCGTATCTCGCATCCACCAAAAGGTAATGATATTTCCCTAAAGGACGGTTACGCCACTTTTCTAAGCTTTCATCTAGCTCAGATACAACTCGTGACACCTGTGATTTACTCACGGAAAGACCACACATTTTCTCTAGAAGTTTCGTGACTTTTCTTGTCGAAGTTCCCTGAATATAACTCTCGGCCATAGCTGTCATCAAAGCTCGCTCACTTCGTAAGCCTTTTTCTAAAGAACTTGGATAAAAATCGATTTCACCTCTGACTTGAGGAATGTTGAGCTTCATTGCTCCAAGTCGAGTGTTTACGGTTTTGTTTTTATAGCCATTAGCATAACCTAAGCGATTTTCATTGCGTTCATATGGAGCAGCATCAAGAGAATTACTTCTCTCTACTTTCATCGCTTCATTTAGTAATACTCTCATAGCTTCAAGCATTCCGCTTTCGCCGTTTTCTGTGACTTGGTGGATCATTTCTAATAAGACACTACTGTTCTCGTGTGTAGAGTGGTGCATAATAATTCCTTGTGGGTTGTTTTGGTGCAACACCACTCTGCATCTTCTTTACCCCGAGTTACAAACAACTTCCTCAATTTCGCTCCGACGAGAAAGTTCCCATTCTCGCGAAGTCTCGGAAGCTATTCATAACTCTTAAAGTAGAGCTATAGCAGAATTTACAGAAAATTTGGGACACTACCTGAGTTACAAGTTTTTGATGCGGTGCTATTGTAGAGGAATTATAAATAGCTATACTCAGTTAAAATAGGGATTAAATAAGTGCTTAATAAATTCTCCAAGCCTCAACAGGGCCTCAGTAGCTTCAAAGTTGGTGACGAAGTAAAACGGCTAGGTTTTTCACTCCCGGAAGAATCTTTTTACGAAGTCATCAATCCTGATGAACATTTAGTACTTTAGTTTATTTAAAAGAATTTAAATAACTTTACTTCATAAGCTTAAGCTAATTATTAAATTCGAAGAGCACCTAGGCCTCAGTAAGTTTTCGTAGAAGTAACACTTCATTCGTCATCATAAAAACGCCATTTTTTACCAATGATTAATCGTGCCCCTCGATGAAAACTGAGGTATGACCAGGTCCATTGAACAAAAACAAAAAAGCGATTTTTAAATCCACTTAAATAGAGAATGTGAATAAATAACCAGGCGAGCCAAGCTATAAAACCATGCAGCTTAATCTTTCCTGCTTGGGCAATCGCTGAACTCCTACCAATCGTAGCCATCTTGCCTTTATCGACATATTTAAAATCGCCAATATCTTGCCCTTTTTCACGCGCCAATAAGAGCTTAGCCAAGAAACGCCCTTGTTGCATAGCCACAGGAGCCATACCAGGAAGAGGACGGCCATCTTTACCTATACAACTTGCTTGGTCACCAGCAACAAAAATATAAGGGTACTGTTTCATACTTAAATCAGCTTCTATTGGTACACGCCCCGCACGATCCAACTCGACGGGTAAACTTTTACCTAAGCGACTTGCCTCGACGCCAGCGGCCCATAATACAGTGCTTGTTGGAATAGTTTCATCACTGACTTTCACACTCTGATCATCAATATGAGTCACCGCTTGACCTAATCGAACTTCAACTCCCAATTGGCTTAAGTCACTTTGAGCTCTCTTTGATTGACCCTCATCAAATGCCGCTAAAATTCTAGGGCCAGCCTCAATTAATAGCACTCGGGTTTTACTCACATCTAATTGACTAAACTCTTCACCTAAAGTGTAGCGATTCATCTCGCCTATGGCTCCTGCGAGCTCCACTCCCGTGGGTCCTGCCCCTACAATCACAAAAGTTAGGTGCTTAGTCATTTCTAGATCATTATCAGCTTTTTCAGCTTTTTCGAAGGCCATGAAAACGCGGCGACGAATTTCAGTTGCTTGATTAATAGTTTTTAAGCCTGGCGCATACTTTTCCCAATCATTGTGTCCAAAATATGAATGTCGTGCACCACAGGCCATAATCAGTAGATCAAAATCGTACACACCCGATTCACAAATCACCTTCTTGCTTTCTGGATCAACTTTAGTTGCATAATCCATCACAACTTTGATATTTTTATATTTCTTTAAAATGGTCCTAATAGGTGCCGCAATATCTGCAGGACTTAAGCCTGCCATAGCGACTTGGTAAAGCAAAGGTTGAAACAGATGGTGATTACGTCTATCGATTAAAGTGACTTCAAAGCCTTCTTTATTACCCAAGTTTCGCGCGGCATTAATTCCTGCAAAACCACCTCCGATGATAACAACCTTTTTCATTTTTCTAGGGAATTCCTATTAGCTATCTTGTTCCATTAATTTAATAAGCATTATTCCCATTTTATACCGTAAATGACAGCTATCCAAACCTCAAATAAAAATACCTGTTAAATATTTAACAGGTATGACACGGAGGAAAACGAAAGTCTATTTTTCAGCCAATAAATCTCCAAAAGACCTAAGCGATTTATCTGTAGACAAGTCATTGCTACACCAAAAGACCTAGCACATTTGCTAAATGTTAGTCGTCAAATCATAGTCGCTTGAGTTACAAGTTTTTGATGCGGTGCTATTGTAGAGGAATTATAAATGAGCTGTACTCAGTTAAAATAAGGATTAAATAAGTGCTTAATAAATTCCCCAAGCCCCAACAGGGACTCAGTAGCTTCAAAGTTGGTGACGAAGTAAAACGGCTAGGTTTTTCACTCCCGGAAGAATCTTATTACGAAATCATCAATCCTGATGAACATTTAGTTCGTAGCTTGGTCTCCGGTGAAGAAGTTTGTCTAAGCGGGAGTTATTTTCTTAGTTTAGAAGAAGCTGAACTGCTTCCAGATGAGGCCATTGACCTAGAAAATGCTGAAGCGGGAGAGAGCTACTACCATGCTCACACTGGAGTCACCTATCAAGTTGCTCACAAACAAGTTGATCCAGATACAGTGAGTATGATTAATCTAGAAAGTGGTGATCAAAGCCTATTTCCACGCATTGGTAATGCTCAGTTTTACAAAAACTAACTGACTTACTGAACCTGACAGTTGTAGAGGTAGTTTAAATTACCGCCACGGTGAAAAGCCTCTAAGCGAATTTTATCACCTTTTGAATAACGATTGAGTTTTCTGGTTGCTTCTTTAGAAAAGCGACAATAAATATATTCATAATTTCTACGAATAGTTATACGTGCTTCGCCATCTTCATCTAGACTTATGCTATAAATCTCATCACGAAAGGCAAACTTTTGATTTTTGTACTTTTCATCAGCTTTAATAATATCTCTTTTATATGCTTCGACGACTCTACCTAAATCAACTTTCATCGCTTTTCTTTCTTCGAATTTTTCGAGTACTTTTAAGGTGTCCACATCCAATTTTGCACTTTCATCGGAAAGTTTCGCGCGAATGTTAATTTTGTCTCCTGGCTGAAGTGAAGCAAAATCCTTTAATGTTTCATCTGCATAATAAATATAAAAAGAAGCGTCTTTCACTCGAAAGTAGGTGTAGTTTGATCCACCGCTACTACTGGAATAATATCCTGAATATGTATTATTGAGGGGGTAATATCCAGTTAAATTCAAAGTCTTACCTTTATACTTTTCACGGCACAAATGAATATTATCGAGTTCTTCAGCAAAGGTCATAAAGTCCATTTCTGGAGTCGTAGCTCCCGCCTGAGCATTTACTTTATCTAAGCTAGTAAAGATGCAGGAACGTAATGTTGAGGAATTCCCATAAACCAATACTTCCACGGTCACTTGCTTACCATTCACTAAACTAGGGTTTTTCAGCTCTTCTGGTTTCAACTGCAACAAATATGTCTTTCCAAAACGAGCCGTATCCTTTAGGTAAATCTTACTACGAGTACTGATTCGCTTATCGGTAAAAAAGAGTTTACCACTTGTCACAACTCGCTTGCCTGAATACTTCATTTGATTAGCTTTCAAATCAGACAAGCTGATAACTGTAGTAGCCTCTACTGCACAGAGATGCAGCGCTAAAAATAATACTAGGGTGAATAACTTTTTCATACTTTCCTCTTTGTAATAAAATATCTCCACAAGCTTAACTTCATTCTCGTAAATGAAAACATTGCTTTGTAAATAATTTGTAAAAATACGAACACTTACTTAGTCAAACACATGACAACTAGCAATTTACTTTAATTTGTAAATTAAGCCCATTCCCACACAAAAACTTAGGAGGAACAAGAATATACTGGGTAACTGTGAGGATTTATTAACTTTATTAGATTTCATATCGAGCTTAAAGTCAATCTGTAAAGGTTTCTCCAAGTCAATCATCATTTCACGATGAAATTCAAGTTGTTTCCCATGCTCAGGCAAATCGAGCGCTAGTGCCTGAACTCTTTTACGTGCCGCTTTTTGACGAGAGAATATTTTTTCACCTATGCTTCCCAAAGCTAAGGAATCATTCTCTTGCAAATTTTGCTCCAAGGCTCTTACATCATTCACATTATAATTTTTATTGAACTTTAGATCTTTCCCCATCATCAATAAATTATCGCGCCGGTTAGCGATGGCCATTTGTGCTTGCGTTCTCCATAGTTTATTCAATTGCATCTTGGCATCCTCTTGTTTGCCTTTATCACCCAAACTCTCCTCCACCACTTGTTCCAACTGAACTCGAGCCTCTACATTCCTTCCCTGCTTACTCATCAGCAAACCTTGGTCAATACTTTTCTTCTGCATTGACTCCGTCCGACCTCGAAGACCATAGTGATTCACGACTTCCTCCGAACTCACTAGGTTGGCTAGAGTATATGTCTCTAGATATTTCATATTTCCTGAAAAGTCTTTATAAATAGCATTTTCAGGCATATAAATATTCCAACGAATATCTTTGAGAGGCAAATCAAACGCTGGCCCGACAACGCTACTGAGTTCACTCGCTTCGTTTATATATAAAATTTCAATCTCTACATTTTTCTGCCCTACTTGGGTAGGACGTGATTTTAAGGGAATTAAGATATGCCCTTCCCTGTCCATTGGTCTCACCGTCTTTTGATCGATATTCACATTCATGAGACGCGCACCTGCAGGGAGAATGACTTTTAAGTAAGGTTTTGTCACTGGATCCATTAATAAACTGAGGTGTGAGATCTGAGATGAATCAATGCCCACTTGTGTCTTGATATCGAGTGACTTCACTTCAGCAGGTAAACTTTTAGCTAATGACTTAACATCCAAATGAACTTTCATCTGACTAGCAGCATTTAAACTTTTAAAACAGGCTCGTGAATTGGCTAAATCTTTGGGTGTTTTAAGACTATCTAGCTCGCGAAAATCTATTTTCTTAAAGCCCTTCAAAGACTCATATTTCAAAGATATATTTGAAGCTGCGAAAAAGATTAAATGCCCCGTTTGTCGTGTAGCAGCTAGCAGTTTTATCGGAGCTAAGTCAATTTCTTGTTGAGTCACAGCACTTTGCCAATTCAGCTCAAAACTGAGCTTTCCTATTTGTGGACTCTGAAGATCTAGCTCCCAATTATTTTTATCTACGGTCCGTAATCTTGCAATATTCTTCCCTCGAATATCAAGATTATCTAATGCTTGATCACTAGTAAATCTTAAAGTTCGTATGGGTGCTTTTTCTATTTGGATATCCATTTTCATCATTCCTTTTAGAAGCTTATCCTCGAGGCGCATAGTCTGCATAAATTGACATTCTTGACTTGCTTCCAAAGTTTTTTTCAACAAGTCCACACTCCAACCTGAAGCCAAGAGACGTAAACTTTGGCTACCATCTTCTTTTCGTGATGCCGTTGAGGTATTCTGACTCTGGAGGACCTCCAGATGGAAGCCTTTTTCCACTGAAATAAGCAATGAACCCGTTTGTCTCCCACCATCAACTAAAGTGAGGTGAGGCACTGAAGGTTTTGTAGGAATTTCTGGGACAATTTTTACTAAAGATAATTGTACGGGAAGTTGCCCCAAAATTTTACGACTTAAGTATAAACTCAACACCTTGCTCTCATCATCATGTTCCACGTCCCAATAAGAGAGATTTTGACATTGCACATTTTCGACCTCATAATCCACGGGGACTTTGATTTTTAAGTTGAATACCCCACTCTTCTTCACCTTTATCTGCAAATTGGAATTCAGACTTAAACGATTCGAAGACAAATGAAAGTGATGATCGGCAAAAAGACTGAGTTCAGAACGCACTTTTGATAGCTGTAAATTCAAAGTCGGCTTAGCCGAACTAAATTGCCAGGCAGATAAATCTGATTCAGGTTCCGTCGTAAAAT
Source organism: Lentisphaera marina (assembly GCF_028745505.1). GTDB lineage: Bacteria > Verrucomicrobiota > Lentisphaeria > Lentisphaerales > Lentisphaeraceae > Lentisphaera > Lentisphaera marina. The sequence goes on from NZ_JAQZZL010000002.1 coordinate 1,705,007, forward strand.
CAACTTTAGGTCGACCTGATAATTTTCGACAATTCACTGGAGCCATAACTCGCATGGCTAAGCCCAATTGCGAAGCCATGATCATTCGACCACGAACTGAGCGCGCCCCCTCTAAGTGAGCCAGTTCTAATTTCACTGTTTGCGGGAGTCGCAAATTGGTGCGGCGGCTACTAATTTTAAAGGATAAATTTTTCTCATTTTCACTATTTAGGAATGTTAACTTCAAGTCTCTAGTCGTCGCATCGTAATCCCAAGAGATACTCTTTTTAGGATTTGCACTAAGCACCGATTCCAGTTGCCAATTTTCCGGCATTTTAAGCACTACGGAAGGAAGAATGCCATTCATCAAACGTAGATGAAAGTTCTGTTCTAGGCTCAAGAGTCCTTCGGAGGCGACAAGTCGAACTTCTTGCTCTGCATAAAAATCTGCTTGAGTTAATTCATCATCCAAAGTTTCTCTCACAAATTCTCGCGGGTAATTTTCAAGTAAAGTGAATTGACTAAACCCATCACTATCCTCACGAGAAAGCATCAATTTACTTTTTGCCTGCCATGACTCTCCTATCAGTTTCAAATTGAGTCGTTTAACTGATGAATTTGGCAGGAAACTCCAATCAAAATTTAGTTTCTCGCTAAAATAAGCTTCTTCATTTTTCAACTTTACTTGGCTCTCTTTTACATATTGAACGGCTTCAATACTATAGGAATAATTGACTTCAAAACGTTCAACTTTTTCAAGTAATTTTAAACTCAGTGCTCCAGAAGGGTGCATATGGGTTTCTGCTATTTTTTTATCAAAGACAATACTCTCCATAGTCGTCATCTGACCTTTAGGTAAGCTAGCTAAAACTTGAAGTCTTTGAGGTATTAAGTAAAATACATCGCCTTTATCACCGTTTAGATGCGCCTGTATTTTCACCTTAAGTTTTTTGTAGGACTCATCTAATTCGACATCAATCTGAGCATCTGAAAACATATTTTCCTCAACAATTACGCAAAGTTCCTTTTGTTTTTGATCTATTTTTTCACTTGCTTCTACACTGGGCATTAAACAGAAGCTACAGAGTATCAAGGCGCTTGCTGGTCGAAGTTTTTTACACAATTGCAGAAGATAAGGCCCCATAAAGAGTGCTGCACTAAGTACCAAGAGTAAAGGCATGAGACTGAGATATAGCAATTCTGCATAAGCCCATGATTGCACCGAATAACACAAAACGAGAAAAGCACCTCCAGATAGCAATCGTGATTTTTTAACAAACGCCATTACAAACATCAAAAAGGCTAAACCAAGCATGATGACATGACTTAAATGAGGTCCCGAAGAATTCACACTAGATAGAGTGTTAACTTTGGCCTTTATGTAGGGCTGTGCCAATTCCTTGAGTGACATACTTCTAAAGGTGTAAACTTCTTGAGGCAGCTCAATTCCATTTTGAACCTCAATTCTCAAAGAAGATAAATACATGATGCTAAAGACCGCAATCATAAGAGTCAATAATATGCGTACAAAGCTCGCTTTAATCTTAAATACTGAGGCAAAAGGTAATGCGAGACAAGATAGCGTGAGCAAAATCAAACTCGGCCAATTGAGCTTTCTTATGACTAAACGACATTTATCTAAAAAACTCATATCCCCTCCTCTTTCATAGTGCTCTTGAGGGAGAATATTACTTTCGATATCTGATAATAAGTAGGCTTTAGGTAAATTTAATTCCCACTCTGAATGGAGTGTCACCGCATCTAAACTCGGGGCATTGAGCTGTAAGTCTTCCCCATCCTTTAAAGCATTTTGTTTACTCGTCCAAGTCAACTCAACTTTTAAAAGCTTATTGGGATCTGTATTTCGTTTAAGAGGGATCAATAATTTTTTATCATCGGCAATTGGACGAACTAATTCGCCCTCAACTTTACATCGTCCCAATACACTGCCTTCCTTCATAGTGATACTCAAGAATTGACGATTTCGATTACCAACCATAAAGCTCGCTTTATGACTGGCGGAACCATCTTCAACTAAAGTGCTTTGTATCATGCTACTGGCAATGACGTGTCCCAATAAGTTTACATCCGCCAGGGTTTTCAACTTAACCTGAACTTGGTGTGGAGAAGTCGTGTAACGAAAGACTTGAATCAAGGGGTTTGAATGAAGCATTTGATAGGCTTCGGGCAATTGTTTTTCTTCGATTTGAAAGACACCATCTTCAGACTGATATGACTGGCTTCTAATTGTATTTGATCCACTTAAAGTGATATAGCCACTTTCACTCTCGGCATTTAACAAGCGTACTTCGCCACAACTTAAATCACTCTCTTTAAATTCACTGGGCGCATCATAGCTAACCAGTAAATTATAGCTTCCCATTATCCTTTGATTTAAAGTGATTTCATAAATTCCCTCACTCACTTTCTTTAATTGAGGTCGGTAATTACCACTGATTTCTGGATTCTTTATTTTTGCGGGAATCGCAAGCTTTAATTTACTAGTGGGCGCCGCAGATATTTTCATCGTGAATAATGAACTCGCATACACGGTGCTCTCTCCCAAAGAATACATGTGTAGGCCCTCCACTTTTATACGTGGTTTTAGCTTTTTGACACTGACTGTACTTCCCCACCCGAGCTCTCTAAAACGCCAAGTTGACTGCTGATTTTTCAAGCGTTTTGCGACTGCATTTTCTGGTAACTCCAAGAGTCCTTTCACTTCATTTAAATTCACTGAAAAACCTTCTAAGGCACCGACATTAATGAAGCCGCGTTCCGAACGCACCCCGATGCAGCTCACACTTGGATACACGAAACTTTTACTCCAATCACTTATCGCACGTTCTTGCTCAATAGTAATATTATGGATCCCCTGGATTTCAGCTAAACGCACCCGTAAAATTCGATAGCCCGTGAAGTCTTCGACTTCATAGGAATTGACGCCATTGACTGCCACTGGAATAAAATCTCCCTCTAAACGAAAGCTCAATTCATCTAGCGCGGCTTCCCTTACATCGAGTTTGAAGCTCGATAGGTGACGGATATCATTTTCTTTGACAAACAGATCGTGGTTCGCACTCACATCAACTACGGGCTTGATCTCCTTTAATTTGAGATCCAATTGAATCGGTAAACTTGGGAAGCTATATAACTGACTCCCCTTCTGAACTTTACCTTCTACGCGAATTAAGCCTTGGTGATTTGTTGTAATCACTTTCACAGGAATCATTGACTTTAGGAACAATTCCCCCGAACTTTTAAGAACCTTTTGCGGAACTGGCAAAATAATTTCATGTTCTGCAGGTACTTGATCAACGCTAATTTCACCCTTTAAACGAATACTCATTCGCGTATGAGAAGTCTTACTCTCTAAGGTGAGTAAGCGTTGCCCTTCCTCTTGACTTTCCTTGATTTCAAAACCTTTTGCTAGCACATTGGTAAGAACAAAATTTTGAGGCAAGTCAAACATCAACTTCTTTCGCGCACCATTGATGACTGACCAATCATAGATCACATCCAATTGCAAAGCCCCCGAAACTACCAAGACTTGCGACTTAATTTTTACGATATCCAAGGCTTTGGGTTTAGTCTTTTCATCTTGCTCTTGTTCCCAAGTAAATGAAAAGCCTTTTTGCAGCGGTAATTTCCCCGAGAATGAAGCTCTACCTTCTTCAATTCCCCCCAATTTAATTTTGGATTGATTGAATTGTAAGTTCTTTAATTCACTCGGATATGATAAAGCAAACGGACGCAGAGTTTGCATTGGCAAGCTCAAACCCTTAACGCTATATTTCTCACCTTGTTTTTCAGCTGATTTCTGGTAAGTCACTAGACAAGTTTGATTTTTAGTATTGGTTTTCAAGACTAAAAAATAGCGATTGCCCTCACGGCTAATCTCATAGTTTTTACTATAGCTAAAAGATTGAATTGGCATGCCCTCACCTAAAGCAAAACGATGCCCTGCCATCCCACTAAACTCATACTCTGCATCGACGTAAAACTGCTGCTGATCAATGCGAAATTCTAATTTCTCAATACTTAATTCATTAGTGATTTTATCCTCTTTACTCCAGGGCCAAAACGCATTTGTGCTTAGGCAAAGTAAAGACATAATAAACAAAAATACTATCCTGTTCATGAGCTTTCTCCTTATGTTAAATTGTGACTGTTAGTACAGAGACTGACAGCGAATGATCAAATCTTTTAATTCTTGGATTTTTTTATCCTGGGGTCTTTCCATACGGATCCTATCGACTTCTGCAGCCAATTGATCAAAGCGAATTTCACCCTTACCATCATTCTTCAGCAAGCGAGCAAAAGTAGCGACACACCAAGCCAGACGAGTCGAAGTTTGGCTCTGAGAAAATGCTTGATCTCGACTTAATTTTACGTGTGAATTAATTTCCGTGACTAATTCATTTTCCAAATTTTTATAGCGCAAATTAACTGTCGCTAATTGTCCATCTGACTTTTGTTCATGGAGGACTAACTCATAAAGTGCCGTTACACTTTGGCCCGCACCGATCTCGCCTGCATCGACTTTGTCATTGCGGAAATCTTTATTTGCCAAACGACGATTTTCATAGCCTAGCAAACGATAGGAACGCACTGCTTTGGGATCAAAATCCAATTGGATTTTTACATCCCGTGCTATTGTTTTAAATGAAGCATCAAAGTTATTGACGAGGATCTCCTGCATTCCTTCTTTGCTATCGCCAAAGTAATAGGCTCCATCGCCTCGGTTGGCTAAGGTTTCCAAAAAGCTATCATCAAAATCTTCTGAACCAACACCGATAACTGTATTTGCAATTCCCTGTTTGCGATATTGATCAACTGTTTGCAAAACCTGCTGAGCTTCTTTTTCTCCCAAACTTGCTATACCATCGGAAAGTAAAATCACTCGGTTCACCGCACCGCTACGGAAGTTTTGTGAGGCCAACTTATAGGCTTCTTCAATACCCATGCTCAAATTGGCTACTGCACCAGCTTCAATATCTTCGACAACTTTTGCCAATTTTTTATGATTTCCCGCAGGCAGTTTATTAGCTAGGCGATTGACACGATTTTCACAAGTTAGGATAGTCACTTCATCGTTTTCATTCATTGCCTTGAACATCTTCGGCAAAGTTTTTTGTATGAGTGGCAAACGGTTCTCCGCAGCCATTGAGCCACTATTATCAATAACAAAAGTGTAGGAACCTGGCTTTTTAGAATCCGCGCCAAGTCTTTGACCTTGAACACCCACTCGTAGTATTTTCACACCTGCGAAAACTTTATGATCCGCCAGCTCACAATCAATATTGAAGGCCTCTTCTTTGGGTAAGCGATAATGATAATCAAAACTATTAATAAATTCTTCCATGCGGACATTGTTGGCATCTACTTTACGACCAGCGCGAATCTCTGCTCGTGCTGCCGTATAACTTGCCGTATCCACGTCAATCGAAAAAGTACTTAAATTCGTCTGTGTCGTATCCGTCATGCCCTCAAAAAAGAGTGGCGATGGCAAAGAAACTGACGGCAAATTTGTTTCTCGTGACTTTATTTTACTTAAATCTCTTTGGATCATAACTTGTTGCTCTTCTTCTTGTACCAAAGACGAACTCCTGAACAAGGAGTCGACATCATTAAAGGCCGTATCTTCAAAGCCATCGTCTGCAAAACCGTCTACTGCTCCGACGGCATCCTCATCAGGTGTCAGTAACTCTACCTGGCGCTCTATTCGGGCAATTTCCGTATCTTTTTTACCAACGGTATTTTTAAGTTCGTTAATTTCGCCATTGGCTTCTTCGAGATTGAGCTCCAATTCTTCGGATTTGATTTGGTATTCTTCAAGCTTTTCTTTCATCGCTAGCAATTGAGCCGATTGGCCTTTGCTGTCTTCGCTAAAAATATCCACGTCTTCATCACCGCTTTTCTTAGCTTTCGCCATTTTAGCGACTCCATACCGTTTTATTGCTGATTTTTTTGCTGAGGCTGAACGTGCAGAATACATTTTACTCGACTGCAAGGGTGAAGTTGAAGGTTTCACATCAGAAATTAATTCTCGATCATCCATAATTTCTGCTGCAGGTGGCTCATCGTATACATCTGCTACACCTCCTGATACCACTACAGAGTCGCTCACATCAAGGTTCACTTTTTCATGTGCTTCCTCAAAATCGGCTTCTGCTGGTGGCGGTGGCGGTGGCGGTGGCGGTAGATTAAAGGCTTTACTTCTTTTCGCCTTAGAGCTTCTACCCATGACAAGTGAATCCCCTACACTTGAGTCACGTTGACGACTTAATTCGTCAACTTTCTCTTCCAACGCTAGCTTCTCCATCTCTACTTCCATAAGCTCTTGCTTATATTCATTGTAACGACTTTTGGCAACTGCCTTATTTCGTGCAGTTCCCAATGAAGGTAAAATCATTGCACTTAATACAAAACCGACTACCAATACTGCCGCGATTGTTGCCCATGGAAATTTTCGTTTTTGTTTTCCCTGGCTTGCTAATCGTCCTAGATCTTCTTCCTCTAGGTTCTGTGCAACACTTTGATTTTCAATTTTGAGTTCAGCTGCCCAAGCACTTTTGCGGATTTCGCTGCGTTGATCTGCAGTTAACATTAAATCATCTTCTTGCAGTGGCGCCTTAGATTTTTGCAGTGCCATTGCCAGGGCTAGATATTCTTCCATGCATTGCTCACAATCTGGCAAATGATCATGAATTTCATTCGCTTGCTCACTTACGAGCTCATCAAAGCATAGCGCGGGGAGTAAATTTGAAATTTCTTCACAATTCAATTGATGCTTTTTCATTTGAGCACCTCGCTCATTTCCGATTTTAGTTGACCCGATAGTTTCCTCAGACTCCTATGTAAAATCACTCCCACATGACTTACTTTAATATCCATTTCTTCCGCAATGAGTTGATAGCTGTATTCCCTGTAAACACGCAGTTGAAAAACTCTTTGCTCCAATTCATTAAGGTTTTTAATTTCTTCCTGTAAATTTTCTTTCATCGTCTTCATCTCCAATTCGCGGGATGGCGTTTGAGCATCATGTGCTTCTTGATTATGCACGAGCTCGGCTTCATACTTTTTCTTGAGCTTATCGCGGCGTAAGTCATCCATAATCTGATTATAAACGACGCGATATAACCAAGCTTTCGGCTTGGCGATCAATTCTTGTTTATCAGCACAAAATCGTATGTATTTTATAAAGGCACTCTGTACGGCATCACGTGATTGTTCCAAATCATTACAAAGCGAAAAGCCATACGCTAGCAAGGGGCGTTCGAGTTGCCCCATCAAGACTTCTATTTCTTCAGCTTGCACCATATTAATTTTTACTCATCATTTTTCCTGTTGATCTAAAGCTGAGACGAAGAAGCCAGGGCTTTATTACACGCATTTCAAAAAAAAAATTACAAAAAAAGATTTTTTAATGTTCTTTAGTTTATAAAGCTAATGAGTAAAGAGATGGAAAAATAGTTTTAATTATGAAGAGAATGAGAATTCTCGATGAATTATTAACTTGACTGAGCTCCAAGTTAATTTTAGAGCTATTATCAATATCATTAAACCTTAAATAATGCTTCCCACATAAGAGCGCAGGTTAAAAATACCAAGATCGTTAGATAGCACACTCATTTTCAGACTCTGTGCATTTTTCACAAAGCCTTCACAGATTTATCACAGAAAATCATTGGTAAATTTTCACAAATAAATATATTATTAATCCAGCGTGTTCGGGAGATTATAACACAAAGGGAGTCACTATCATGGATTTTAGATCGACATTTTACGCTTTATTTATTGCCTTATTTATTAGTTCTAGCCTTCAAGCAGAACGTTCATCAAAAACGGATAAGTACTTATCCATTCTCATTAAACGACCTAGTTCGGATTATCTCTTTGATAAATTTTATAGTTCTTGGCTCGAAAATGCTACGGGAAGCGACCTAGAGAAATTTTTAGATGAGAAGTTCGCCGAAACGAAAGAGCCGATTTACCGACAAATCAAAGCTTATTACCTAGAAGCCGAGGGTAGCAATCACGAAGCTCTAGATATTTACAACGACATCATTTCTACCCAAAGTTCCGCGTCGCTTTTATTTCGTCGTGCTAAACTCCAAATGGGCACATTAGAATTTGAGAAAGCAATTGCCGACCTCAAACTAGCTAGTGAGATATCTGACAAAGAGAAGTTGAGTATTCAGATCAACAAACTTCTAGGCAAAATTTATATCCGTGATGAAAAAAAAGAGCTGGGGTTAAAAGTATGGCTCGAGATGGCCGAAAAAAGTGGTGATGAAGACCTATTGGAAGAAGTCATTGAGCTGATGATTGATGAAGGCTTATTTGCTGAAGCTCGAGCTCAAATTGACAAGCTCTTAGAAAAGAGTAAAGACACACATAAAAAGGTCACCCTCACTTTGCGACTGGGTGATATCTACAGAACTCAGGGCAATAAGAATGAAGCTTTAAAAAAATATACCGAGACTCTAGAAAGTATTGGTACAGGCTCTTGGTTGGAGAAGGAAATTCTTTCTCAAATCGAACAGGTTTTTCGCTCAGAAGATAACTTGCATGGTTTAGCAGAATACTATAATAAAATCATTAAAGATAAAAGTAATAACATCGAGATCCTTAAGCGTCAGGCCACAATCTTGTATGAGCTCGGTGAAAAAGACAAATCTTTAAAAGCTTATCAAGATATCGTCAAACTCACTCCCATGAGTAAAGAGAACAAGGAAATTTATGCTCAACAGCTCAGTAAAGCAAAAAAATTCAAAGAAGCCCTCGAACTCACACAAGCTCTGATCAAACAGTACCCAGATGACAAAGAGCTATACATTAGCCAGGCCAAACTTTATCATGAACTCAAAAATAATAAGCAGTGTTCGGCTTCACTTTTTGTTTATATAAATAAAGATTTGGAATCGGAGTATTCCTATATGCGCGCCGCAAATTTATTGCGCAACTTTGAACTTAAAGAAGAAGCTAAAAAAACCTATATTGCGCTCATCGCAAAATACCCTGAAAGTCGCGAAGGGCGCATGTTACATGCGCTCAATCTCTATGAACTCGACGAAAAAGAAGCCGCCCTCAAGGCATACAGCGACTTAGCTAAAACCGATCAAATCAACGATATCCAACGCCTGATCAGCACCCTCAATACTCTAAAAGAAAGAGAAAGCGCTTTTAAGATCTTGATGAAGCAGCATGAGAATTTCAAAAATGATTACAAATACAATGAAATACTACTTGCTGCGGCAAATGGTCTTAAAAATAGCGAAGTAGCTGATAAAGCTGCGACATTGATGTTGAATTCTGCTTCGACAATTAAGGATATCACCAAGGCCTGTAATAATATTATTTTCGCTGCTAAGAAAGCCAATAAATTGGAACAAGTTCAAGAAGAGCTAGAGAACAAGGACCATAGCAGTGACAAAGAAACCATTTTACTGTCGACAATTTACGATCAAATGGGAGAGATTGACTCCGCATTTGAACTTGTTGAAAACAAACTCAAACAAGATCCAAAGCATGAACTCTTTCTGGAACATTCACTTTATTTAAGCAAAAAGAATCGCGAATGGGAACAAGCGATTGCTACACTTACCAGCATCACTCAACTATCGTCCAAGCACAAGGCTAATCGAATCAAGGAATTGGTTTCCTTATCACTGCAAGCAGATAAAAATGACGATGCCTTAAAATGGATTGCCATATGGAAAAAAACTTCGGCGAGCTCCACTAATCCCTACATCCAGGAAGCTGCTATTTATCGCAAGCAGATGGATTATGAAAAATCGGCAGAAGTCCTCAAAAAAGCCATGTTCAAATTCCCCGACAATAAAACTTTACCGCGCCTTTTAGCACAAGACTTAAGTGCCGCAGGAAAAAACAAAAGTGCCAAGAGCGTCTATTGGCGCATGGCGAATAAAAGTGAAGACCTCGGAGAAAAACTCGCCTTGGTACGCTCAATCATTCAACTATCTCAGAGCGACGACAGTGTTGGAGAACTTACTCAAAAACTGCAGAGTCGACTAGAGAACAACCCAAAGAGTATCTTTCCTCCCTTAGCACTCGCCGAGTTGCATCGCCATTCAGGCTATTATGAAGACAGAAGAAAGTTTTTGCTGAAAGCTATAGAGATCAAACCCAACGACATCAACCTACTCAAAGAAATTGCACGTATTGAAGAGGAAGAAGGACAATATGATCGCGCCTTAGAAAGCATTAAGAAAATCATTAGTTTAGATAAAAAACAAAGTCAAAAGTCATTACTTGTGCAGTTTTACATGCGCAATGGTGAAGAAGACCTCGCTTTTGAACAAGTCATTGAAAATTCTGGTGGCAAAAATATGCCGGTAGAAGATGTGATAAAAACGGCGATTTCACTCATTAAAATCCGTTCGGAAAAAACACGCAAGTTCATTGCCCCATACCTACTTCAGTACCCAGAGGATTATCGCATCTCTTTTTTATATGCCATTGCCATGGAAGAACAGGAACTCAACAAAGAGACTGCCTATGCTTACATGAATGTACTTAATGCTACAAAAGAAGTCATCCCCCTCAAAAAGGCTAGTTCAAACACTCCCTCCATTCATATCCACAATCCTAATTCCTATTATAAAGAGCTCGCAGAATACTTACCTCCTGACGCTATCGATCTCATTAAAAACAGCAACAGTACTCACCGAGCTTATTCATATAAACAACAAGGTCACGGCAGGTCTTTTATGATGTCGCCTTTTGCTAGTGCACAAACTTTTCCCATGCCACAAAAGTTAAGCGAAATTGAACCCTTCATTCTTCCTCACTTATCGACAATCTATTTGACATTGGAAGCCGAGGAGCAAGATGAGGTCGTACAAAAGCTCGAAAGTTTAGGGGTAAAGTATGCAAAACTCAAATTAACTGTTTTTAATCAACGTAATCGTCAAAGAAATCAGCTTAAACTCTGGGAAGATTTTGCTGATCTCTATAAAGGAGACAAAACTTTTGAAGCCCTCTATGCCTATATGTTCAGTATCCAAATCCGCACTTTAGAGGATTTTAATAAGCACTACCAAAGAGTAAAGAATCATAACACTCTCCTAGCAGTCAACATGACCATAAATGCTGCTAATAAAAAACTGAAAATCGATGCGAAGTATCTAAAATTTGCCATCGACACTCTGCTGCAGCGCGATCCTGCTAAACTTAGTAGTAGCCGTATTGCTAGCACCCTACTCATAGAAGGCTTAGACGAAGAAAGCATGAACAAACTTAAAAAACTCATGCTAGACACTTACCTTGCCCAAGATCCAAAAAAGAATTCTTGGGGTCATTATCAAATCATTCGTGCTCTTGTGAAGATCAAAGATTATGCCTCCATGATCATCGTTATCAATCACGAAGATGAGTCATATAAAAATAGCAATGGCCAAGTGGTGAACCCTTATTACTTTGGACATCAATATGGTCGGGGGCGTCAACAAGCAATTATCGCACCAATCAAATTCCCGCCAAATAAAGGGCGACTCATCAGCCCTTTCTTACGACAGACATTTAGTGAAAACAACTATTATAATCGCAATGAACCAATTGATAGAGAACTTTTATCAAAAGAGATTTCTCGTATAAAGTCTCCCGCAAGCCGTTTATTTATTGCCGATTATTGCGAAGATGAGAAAACTGCAAAGGATATAATTAACTCACTCGCTAAAGACAATAAATCTTTGGATCAAAGCTTGCTGATCGCTGGCTGGCAAGGCAAACACGAACAAATTAAAGAAGTGGTTGAGCAACTAACGCAAGCACGAAAATTATGCTCAAAGAAAAGTGAGCATAAGCTCGTTAATGGTGCCCTCGTTTATTATATCGAACTTAGTGAAAACGATGAATTAAATGAGCAAGCCAAACTCGCCGCTGAACGCCTTATTGCCCTACGATTAAGTATTCAAGAAAAAGGTGAGCTCGCCTCTTCTCTCGATAATTTAGGTTTTAATAAACTTGCAGACACGCTGGATAAAGAAATTGATAAAGCGACTAGTCGGACGAGCTCAACTGTGTCCAGCTCTGGGTTTTCTTCTAGTCGACGCAATGTGGATCCCACACAAAAAGTTCGCGAACTCTTTAAGAAAGGTGAAGAAGACAAAGCCCTAGCATTTGCTGTAAGAGAATTCCGCAAACTCGCCAAAAGCGAGCTCAATTATAGCACTCAAAGAATGGGCAATAGTTCTTGGCAACTCAAGAACCTTATGCGTTTAATCTTAGAAAAGCGCATGGCAACAAAATTCACCCAACTTTTAAGCCCACAACAGAATGACACTTTTTCTCGAACTCTACTTGAGCGTGCGCTTGCCCACGAACTGCTAAAAGAATCTGATAAAGCTATACAAGATTACCAAACTGTTCTAGAGAAAAACAAAGATAGTAAAGCGGCAAATTTAAGGCTAGCCTTCCTCATTGCTGAGAAAGATCCACAATTGGCAAAAGTTCACTTTTTAAAGGCCACGGGAAAAAACATTAACTTCATTGGTCCAGTCATTAGTTCAATTATCAGCTCCATGTATAACAAAGCTAGCATTTATGATATTTACCCGATCATTGTCGACATCTTGAAAGAGAGTAAGGTCAGCGCTAATCAAGATCAGTACTGGATCAATAATATTTTGAGCCAAATGGAAAACAGTGTCCATACCAATGAATTCCAGCTTCCTCATATGTTCGACCAAAAACAAACCGTCGGACGTTCGAAAAATAAAGAAAAAGCTAAAGCTGTTTTGATCAAACGGGAAAAATCTTATATTGAAATGTGTAAAGTCGCACTCAAATTCCCAAGCACCTCTTCTTACGCCTTTGGACGTTTGGAATACTTGATCAGTCAGGGTCGATTGAAATCTGAAAACAGCTTCCTTCTTGCAAAGCAAGTTCTAACTAGCTCCAGTGACAATCAATATTATCAGTCACATACACAATCCTTCTACGTCAATAACATGCAAATCGAAGCTAAGTCTGCTGAAGATGTATATGTACATCATGTCATGACTCATTCTTTATTTGAAGATGAAAAAGACTTCATTAAGGGCTTAAATTTCTTGGGCACTCGCATTAAAGAAAAAATTGAAAAGAGTAAGCCTCTGTATGAATGTGAGCCCAAAGATTTTATCGCTACAGGAGAAAAATTCCTTAAAGATAATAAAGATGATTTTCAATTCAAAGCATGCAAAGTTTTAATCAATGCTCATGAAAGTCGTAAACTTGACGCTGATATTACCCCTCTCATTATGAGTCAATTTAAAAGTGATTTAAATTCTACCATGATTCACGGTAAGGACATGTCGTATTTGGGAACTTGGACGAAAGCACTAATCAATAACAAGCCGGAATTGCTCGCAAACTTTTTTGACCAAATGGCCGCTGCCTATCAAGAAGCTATCGAAAAACTCCCCAAACAAAGTGATGCCAATAGACATAACCCCATGAATCACATTCTTTCTTCGTCTATGGGCAAAGTCTTTGGTGAGTGCATCAATTCAAAATTAGCCTATACAATTCAGCTTATCCAAATGCTTAACAAGCATAAAATCTCGCAAAATGAGATCCTATTTCGCAACTCAAACCTATCCTATTCCCTGAGTAATATCTTCCGAAAAAACAATGATCTATATGACGACATAAAAGTGACTCCTTTATTTGCGGACTTAGCAAATTTTGATGCTATCGAACTTCCAAAAGCACGAGAAAAAAGCTCCATCCTCAGAGAAGTTACCTACAACACAAAAAACAATAGCCAACTGAAAAAATCTTACCTCGCCAAACTCAAAAAAGAAGAGAAACAGACTTTCGGTATCCAGTACTTAGTCGTTTTACTAGAAAATAATGATGCCGCGAAAGTTTATACTTTTTTAGATACACAATTAAGCGCGTTTAAACAATTACCGAAAGACAAACAAGAAAAATTCTTAAGCTCCTTAGAAGGCTTGATGAAGCAGTACCCCTACAAAAATAAAATATCTAGTGTCACAGGGGCATTCCGTGATTTTGAACAAAATTATCAATCTAGTCATTCTGGAGATAAGCTTAGTGAATTCCTCAAGAGAAAAGTTGGGAATGATTACTACAATTATACGCAAGATGCGGGTCTGCTCATTAATGAAACCCTTAAAAAAGATTATAAAAAATCTCAGGAATTGTGGGAGCACAGCCTCAAGCAATTGCGTAAATTCCAATTGCGTCAAAGCTCACAATTTTATGGTGGCAACTCCATGTCTGAGCATCTGTTTAATGAAGTTCGCAATGACGATTCCTATAGCGTTTTAAAACTTCGCTTTTTAAAATCAGTCATTTCTTCAGTCAAATTTAACCGTCGTAATAAGCATGATCGCCAAGAAGCTATTCAGCAGCTCTATACTCAAACCGTTCGGGCACTATATGATAAATATCGCCCCGACTCAAAAACAAAGGCCGAAGCTAATTTCCTTTCAATCAAAGAGCTTTTAGATAATGATGACTTAGCTCAAGATATCGAAATCCCCTTCACCTGTCTTTTAGGAAATGCCTTACGACAATCTTCTGGAGCTGAGTTACAGAAGCTAGAAAACTATTTAAAGAATCATGATACTTATAAAAATAACACTGAGCTTATTTTAGTAAGTTCTTACTTAGGTCAGTATAAAAAGGACAATAAAACCAATGTCCCGAATGACTTAATAAATCATTACTCCGAATACTTGAAAAATGATAAAGTGAACTTGAGTATTCGTTTCATTTCAATGCATAAAGTCCTTTTCAACACCCTCAATAATGCGGCTGAATCTGATGCACAAAACAAACTCTTTTACCAGGTTTGTGATTTAGCGAGTCAAAGTAAGAATACTGAGCACAACTACTACTATGAACAGTTACTTGATCGTCTTTTCCTCATTAAAAATAAAAATGAAAATTGGAAAAAAGCCGCCAAACAAGTGGTTTCATTAACTGAGTTTCATGCTAGGAATGATCCTAGCTCATTTCATGGTCATCATAATTCTTACAACGAAAACTTGTTAACTCTCTTTTACACTTTCTTTAAAATTGATGAAGAAGCTAAAGCCAAAAGCTACCTAAATAAAAGTGAACTTCGCCTTAAAAATAGATTCGAAACAATTTGGATCCTCATCCTAAATGATCATATCGAAGAAGCGAGTCAAATTAGTAAAGACAATTTAATACTTATGGACTCTCCGAGTAATTTCTGGAATGGCCTCCGCAATTTAAAAATTGATGACAAAATCGAAAAGTACTTCCTCTCTCTAGAAGATAAAGAACTCGCATATTTAGCTCGAGTTTATTATGCTTTTGCTTCTAAAAACAAAGATTTGCAGTTGGAACTCGTCAAAAAATTCGAAGGTCTTAAACTACAAAATAAGGTCGCAAGAAAAAAATTAATCGAAATATTCAACAGCAGTGATAAAACTAAAAAGTTTGTCGAAAAGTTTAATGCCGAACTTTTTGATTCTACCGATCCTCTTCCCATTATCTACTCAGATAACAATCAGAAAAATGCGAGTTACGCAAATTATCTCTTTGCAGGTCTAGCCATCATGACTCAAGGCGACATAGAAGAAGTCGCTACTAAGATCAAAAAAGCTAGTATGGATGAAGATTATGATTATCAAGCAGAAAATTTAGTTGAAGCTATCTCGTCGGCTTATGATCAATCACTTAAAAGCCCTACTTACGAAGAAGATTTTGAAATCAAAGCCAAAAAGCTCATCATGCTCGGTGAGAAATTATCTCCCATCTGTGATCATGCTCGTGATGTTGAGCACATGTTTTTCACCACATACATTTTAAAGAATCAACTAGAGGGAGAAAAGGCCACAAATGAATGGTTAAAAACTTTCTCAGATGCTTATTTTGATAATCTTCGAAGCCATGACCTGATTCAATGCCTCAATATTTTTTCTAAGTTATATAATGAAAAAGTGCCCGAGCAAGCCACTCTTATCAACAAAAACAAGAGCCAATACATTTCTCTAGAGAATAGTCAATTTTCAATTATTTTCCCAAGTGAAGAAAGTCGCTCACGCGCCGTACAAGATATATCGAATCAGCTCTCTCGAAATATTAAAAAGCTCTCTGACTTAAAGAGTTTTTCTCCTGAGTTCGCTGCGATCGTCGCAAAAAGTAATAATGGCTACAAACTCTGGCAACTGATCGATCAGCAATACAGGGCAAATAAAAAAATTGCTGATGCCAATCCTTTCGAACTTACCATTGACCTAGCTTACAAGCTCATTGCAGATTATAAGACTTCATCTTCAAGCAAAATGAATAGCTTCCTCAGTCGTCTGGATAACAAGAAATTAGATGCCAATATTACTTATTTAGCGAACCTAAATAATAAACCCGATTGGCTACGAGAACTAGAGGTTAACTTAATCTACAAAAAAGCTCTAAATGATAAAGCAGAAAAATGTCCTGATAGTTTTGTAGAGTTTTATCAGAATTATTTTGCTGATACTGAAATACTTGCCCATGAGCGCTTAAAAGCCTACTACAATAACTACTCAAGCTTTAAGCAGTGCCCAATTATTATCGATAGTATCATCCCACTTTTTAAACAGAGCAGTGCCGATAGCCATGTTAAAAATAATGCCTTTCATGAGCTACTTATGCTCGCTATGCATTACTCGCCCGTAGGAGAGCACGAAAGTACTTTAAATAACTTATTGAAACTCAGTAAAGAACAGCCTGATCTCGGCTCCAATAAAGCTATACTCAATCAGATTTTACTACGAGATATTAAAATCCGACTTAATCAAAGCTATGAAAACCCAGAGAATATCTTGAGCCTTAAAGAAAGCTACCTGAGTTTGATTTATCATGGTAAACACCAAGAATTTGCGGATTTATTTTCGGCAAATTGGCAAAAAATAAAACTCTTCGATAGTCTAACTAGGTGTTTTCTCCCGAGCAAAGAGCACGATCCTTATTTCACGGCTAGCATAGAAAAACTAGCTTCCCCTGAGCTCAAACTCTTAGCCCAAGCCATCTACTACAATGAGTCGAAATTAATCCGAAAAGACTTTTCTTTTTACCGTTACAATCATACTCAAGGTTCTGGAAGTAAATTGGATCAAGTCGCAATAGACTTTAGTAAAACACAATTTACTCAAACCAAAATCAAACAGTCCATTGCTCTCTTATTGATGCTTCGCAGCAAAGGACGTGAAGTCGCAAAAGATGACGTCATCAGTTTTATCAAAAGCCAAAAACTCGAAGAGATCATGAAGCAACATAAGCATCATTATCGCGTCGCCTATTCACTTTACATACGAGAACTTATTCAAACTAATCAATTCAAAGCCGCTGAAGAAACCTGCATTAAAATCAATCAACTTGCCAATCGTGATCGCACTATCAAAAACTCTTGTCATTCCTACTTACAGGAGATTTCCACCATGCTAGTCAAGGAAATTACTGAGGGTAAAATCAAAGTAGCGACTCCTAATGAATGGCAACAATTGAAAGCTCTTGCTGAGGCGATGCTGAAATCAAATGATCACCCTTACCATTTCGCATCTTTACTGCAGCTCCTTTCTGTTAGTAGCACCTTAGAGGATAAGCCGGAAGAAGCCTTACTATGGCTGAATAAAATGACTCCAAAATACCAAAAGCGCTTCAGTGAATATGAACTCTATAAAATCCTCAATAAGCTAAATGAATGGAATCCAAGGATTAATGCAGATAATTTAACTCAAAGCCAAGTCAAAGTTATTGACTCTCCCGCATGTAAGCTCATGTTTAAAAAGCGTAAAAACGAAATTGTTCGATTAAAGAACAGACTCAAACTTAAGTAATTAGGTGAATTATGAATGAGATAAACCATTTTTTAGAGCTAGTAAAGGCCAGGTTACTTAAAGCACGCCTAGCCTCTTTACTGGGGCCAGTATTGCTAGCTTTAAGCTGTGCTTGGCTCATTATCTCTCTTTACTTCTGTAGCCAAGGACAAAAAGTAGATAAATCTAGCTTAATCTTGCCTCTCATTGTAGCGATCGTGGCCTATCTCTTCATCACCTTCTCCAAGGCTCCCAATAAAGTTGCCGCAGCCATTTATGCAGATGCCTTTTTTAAACTTAAAAATGCTCTTGTTTCCAATTTAGATTTCATGAAGCGCAGCGATTCAGATCAAACTCAAAAACAATTCTATGATTTGCAACTCAAGCAGACTTCCGAGCTTTGTAATCAACAAAATATCGAACTCATCCCCATCAAATACTCCAGAAAGAGTTTGAGCTTAGCTGCTGTTTTTCTAGTCGCGACTTTGATCCTCTGCTCCTTTGATGATTCAGATGAACTCAAGCAAGAAAAAGCCTTAGCAAAAGCCACTTTGGAAACGACTCAAAGCAATAAAAAAGAACTCGAAAAAACAATCGAGGAACTCGAAGAAAAAATGACTGAAGAAGAGCGCGAGCTCTTTAAATCGAGTAAGATCAAACAAGTCTTAAAAAATATTGAGGCAAGTGAAAATAAGCTCGAAGCTTTACGTCAATACGCCAAACTCGAGAAAGAAATCTCGACTCAAAATGACAAGATGAACATGCGTCAAGACAAAAAATTACTCGATGAGATTTCACGAGAACTCGAGAAAAATCGCGCCACAAATAAAATGGGACAAATGTTTGCTAAACAGCAATACAAAGATGCGGCTAAAGAACTTAAAGACAAAATGAAAAAACTCCAAGAAGCCCTAAAGAACTCTTCGGAAAAGCAAGCTTCTAAAGAGGCCCAGAAATTGGCTAATGAAATGAAGAATATGAGTCAAAAAATGCAAAATGCCGCAGAGAATCTAAAAGCCAACAATAGCCAAATGAAGATGGATATTAGCAAAATGGCAAAGCTCAGTGAAAAGCTTTCTAGTAATATCTGTAAAAATCCGTCACAATGTAATATGAGTGAAGCTAAGGAATGCAGTGGTGAAATGAAAGATGCCGTCCTTAAACTCTGCGATAAACTAAATGAAAATGAAACCAAAAATCTCTTTCTAGCAAAGCTCGATAAAATGCAACAGGCATTAGCTATGTCTCAGGCTAAAATCAATGGTATGAGTTCATCTATGGCTTTAGCAAAAGGAATCGGTTCCAGTAGCGATAACTCAACAAATGAAACAAAGCAAAACATTGACCCCGCTTACGATACACAAATCAAAGGCCAACAAGGAGAGGGAAGTTCCCTGACTCAAATTGAGCAAGCCAGTAGTGGTGCGGGAGTGTCGAGGTCTCAAGATTCGACGGGTCGCCAAATCGAATATAAACGTCAAATGGAATCATTCATTGAACAAGAGAATGTCCCTGAAGCCATGAAATCCGGCGTTAAAGAGTACTTTAAAAAAATTCATAAAGAAGAGGAGTAATTATGTCAGTCAGTCATGAGAACGAGCTAGTAGAAAAAGAGGTAAATGAATTTAGAAGTACTTTCACGGCTCTAAAAGATGAAATCAGCAAATTCATTGTGGGTCAAGATGAAGTCGTCAACCACGTGCTCATTTCTATTATTGCAGGTGGCCACGTCTTACTTGAGGGTGTCCCAGGACTCGGTAAAACGGCTTTAGTCAACACCATTTCAAAAGCTATTCACTTGGATTCAAAACGCATTCAGTTTACCCCAGACCTCTTGCCCGCCGATATTTTAGGTACCAACATTCTCGTAGAGCGCGATGGAGAAAAAATATTTGAGTTTCAAAAAGGCCCCGTTTTCACCAACATCCTCTTAGCAGATGAAATCAACCGTGCGACACCAAAAACTCAATCGGCACTCCTCGAGACTATGCAGGAAAAAACTGTCACTGTTGCTAACAAAACCCACATTCTCGATAAACCCTATTTTGTGTTAGCCACACAAAACCCACTTGAAATGGATGGCACTTACCCCCTACCCGAAGCTCAATTGGACCGCTTCTTTTTCAAACTTGATGTCAAAATGCCCAATCACGATGAGTTTTCTCAAATCCTAGATCGTACTACGGGACTAACTCGTCCAGAGATCAAAGCCATCACCAATGGCGAACGCATAATTGAAATGGGTAAGACTGCTTGCCAAGTTCCTATTGCTGAGGACATCAAAAACTACCTCATTAAACTTGCCATTTCGACTCATCCAGAAAAGGACGAATCCCCTAATGTTGTCAAGCAATACATTCGTTATGGCGTCTCGCCACGTGCAGCTCAAGCTATTCTTCTTGCAGCGCGAATTCACGCCCTCATTGCTGGCCGATATCACGTCGCTAAAGAAGATATTAATGCGGTTGCGATCCCCGCAATGAGACACAGAATGTTACTGAGTTTCGAAGGCGAAGCCGAAGGCATAACTACCGAGCAAATTATTAAAGATATTATCCAGTTGCTCAATTAATAAGATGTTATTAACTGACCCACAATTTATCAAGCGTTTAGAAATGCTGGCACTCTTGGCACGCAAGGTTCTCAATGGAGAACTCAAGGCGGATCGCAAGAGTAATAAAAAGGGAAGTGGTACGACTTTTGCTGATTATCAAGAATACAATCAGGGCGATGACCTGCGTAATATTGACTGGAATATTGCCGCTCGACTCGAACAATTGGTAATTAAACTCTTTGAACTTGAAGAAGATGTGCAGATCAACATCTTAGTTGACCTCAGTCACTCTATGGCATCGAAGCAACTCTATGCCAAACAGCTCACTGCAGCGCTTTCATATATTGCCTTAAGCAATACTGATCGACTCACAGTTTATGGCATGGCTGATTCACTGCAAACGGTTTTAAAACCGAGTCATGGCAAAAGTAAAATTTTTCCCATGCTCAAAAGTTTAGAGGACTGCACTCTATTTGGCCAAGACACCAAGTTTTTGAGTTCCATCAAGACTTTACAGGCAAAACTTAAACGCCCTTCAGTCTGTGTCGTCATCTCTGATTTCCTTGTCGAAGAAGGTTACAAAAAAGCTCTCGACTTACTACGTTGGTCAAAGAATGATGTATTCTGTATTCAAGTGCTCGATCCCAGCGAACTCGATTGTAATTTACGGGGTGACCTCGAACTCGAATGTGTCGAAACTAAAGCCCTCAAAAAAGTGACCGTTAGTCCTGCGGAAGCCGCAAAATTCAATCAACTTGTCGCTGCTTGGAATGAAGACCTCAAAAACGACTGCGCTAAATCTGGTATTGGACTTATTCAAACGACTACCGAGACTCCCTTCGAAACCGTGATTCAAAGTATTTTACGACGCGGAGGCCTCGTCGCATGACTTTTTTAAACCCTGCGGCACTTTGGGCTTTCTTAGCACTCATTCCTCTCATTGCCCTCTATTTCTTTAAAGTTCGTCCCGAAAAGAAGTCGACTTCTGCTCTCTTTTTGTGGAATCAAATTTTTGAAGAAAAAAAGCAAAATGGTTTATTCAAAAATATGCGGGATCTCATTAGCCTCCTCATCTTAATCCTTGCGTTTTCAGCAATTATTTTAGCCATGGCTAAACCCTCTTTTACTTTTGATGACGAGAATAATAAGCTCGTGATTATCATTGATAATAGCGCAAGTATGGCGAGCCTTGAAAACAAATCTAGCCGTTTGGAATTAGCTAAGCAACAAGCCATCAATATAGTCAAAAGTCTTTCATCATCACAAACGGCCCTAATCTGTTCCATTTCTGACTCTCTGCAGATTAATGTGGACTCCAGTAGTAATCGACGCAGTTTGATCAAAGGTATTGAATCTATTCAACAAAGCCAAAAGCCCTTAAACCCCCAAGAACTCAATGCCATCGCCAAGAATAAAAATATCATCGCCGATTCTCGTTTTATCTTTATTTCTGATAGCTGTTTCCAAGGATCAGAGCAAGTTGAGCACCTGGAACTCCTAAAGCTAGGAAGCCAACTAGAAAACATTGGCATCACAGCTTTCGACATTAGACAAATCCCTGGAGACAATAATCAACTTGCCATCTTCTTTCAGCTTTCCAGTAGCTTTGAGCAAATCCAAGAAATCGAACTTCATCTCGCACATGAAGATCCTAATCAACTCGTAAAAATTATTCCACTCTCTGTAGAGCCCGGCCTCAGTGAAGCAAAAGTCATGTCACTATCAGATGAAAGAACGGGAGCATGGTTTCTGAAACTTGAGATTAACGATGCCCTCGCAATTGATAACTTAGCTTTTGCACAGCTTAATCCTCCTAGCCCCGTCCGTATTCAGTTAGATTTGAACAAGAATCATGCGTTTTTCAAGCGCTGTGTCGATGCTTTTCACCAGGCCGGACAAACGATGAAAGCCGTCTCTCAATCTCCTGAAATCAGCATTTCCTCCAATGGCGAAAATACTGGGGTCAAAAAAATCATCTTTGCACCTCAAGGAGAATCTCCCTTTTGGAACACAGAAGCAAAAGCTATCGAAAATATCTCTCCTAGAGTTCTATTACCCGATCACCCCGCCATAAAATTCTGTCCTCTAGATACACTCACTTTCGAAGGTGCACAAAACATTTCGGCCCCAGCTAATTCAATTATCCTTGTAGAAAATGAAGATAAAGTGCCTCTACTCTACAAAACTACTGTGGATGGTACGACTGCGATTATTGTCAATATGGATCCTGCTAAAGCTGAGCTCTACTTCAATATCTACTTCCCCGTTTTAATTTACTCACTCTCATATGATTTAAGTGGTCGCGATGCCATTGAAAAATCCAACTACCTTACTGGCGATGTTCTAGAAATTTCCAATATGCAAAAAATCCAGGGACCTGAAGGTGAACTCGATGCCGCACAAAGTCTCGTGAAATTCAATCACGCAGGGTTTTATAAAATAACTAAAGCGGGAAAAGAAGAACAATTTGCCGTTTCTTTAAACAATCAATTTGAATCCAATGTTTACAATAAATTCAGCAAATCAACTGCAAAAGCCATCAATTCCAGTTTCCCCTTGGGCGATGCTTTACTCATTCTTGCCCTTCTTCTCATTACTTGCGAAGCCATACTCTACCATAGAAGGAAACTCGGTTAATGACGCTCACAACTTTCACTCCGCTTCTCTGCCTAGTAATTTTAATTCCTCTTGGCTACTTCATCTTCACCACGCTTGTCACTCGCCCCAACAAAAAGCGCTATGCCGCCAATTTTTTCCGTATCAGTGCAATCATTTTTCTGATCATTGCCCTTTGCCATCCCTACTTCTCTAGTTCATCTAAAGATCTACACATTGTTTATCTAGTCGATGTTTCGCAGTCAGTTGATTTAGATGATGCTCAGAAAGCTTTACTTAGCATTGAGAAAAATATTGCTTCTCTTAAAGCTAATGACTCGCACTCCCTGTACATGTTCGCTAATGGAGTCAAAAAAACTAACATCAAGGAACTGAAACAAACACTTACAGATTGGGACAGTAAATTTTCTGACGACCAATTTCGGAGCCAATCTTCGATTGCCGCCGCCCTTGAACTTGTTAAAATGGTGTATCCCGCCAACAAAATCAAAAAGCTCTGCCTCTTTTCCGATGGGATTGAAACTGGAGACAAATTATTCTCCTCAATTGAAAGCTTAAAAGCC
Organism: Lentisphaera marina; assembly: GCF_028745505.1. Lineage (GTDB taxonomy): Bacteria > Verrucomicrobiota > Lentisphaeria > Lentisphaerales > Lentisphaeraceae > Lentisphaera > Lentisphaera marina. The sequence continues at coordinate 1,728,526 of NZ_JAQZZL010000002.1, forward strand.
GAAGAAATTAATATTAATTTCCAAGAACTCAAGAAAATTCAAAAACCAGAAGTCTCTGTCACTGAGCTCAAGACTAGTACGCCCATTGCCTATCGCGGAGAAGTCGTCAGGATGACAGCTACGGTATTAAGTAATTATGATACCAAGGCGAAACTGAAGTTTGTTTCACAAGGAGTCATTGTACATGCCCTGGATCTAGAACTCGAAAAAGACACTCCAAAGAAGGTAAACTTCCAAGTCACTAGTAACGAAACAACGAGTGGAATTTGGGAAGCAGAAATCTCTGCCCCGAAAGATTATTTCCCCATTAACAATACGGCACGTTGTTCACTAATCATGCAGGGAGAAGCGAAAGTCCTTGCCCTGCACAATAAACCCACAAAATTACGGGAGCTTAAAAAAGCCCTCGAAAAACAGGGGATTAGCATGGATGTTCGCGGTAAATTTGGCCTCCCCGCTTCATTACAAGCCCTCAATGAATTCGATGCGATTATGTTTGCCGATATTGATGCTACAAATTTAAGTGCTCGACAAATGGATAATGTCAGAAAATACGTCACCGAATTTGGTGGTGGTTTAATCATGACGGGTTCTGAAAATAGCTTTGGCCTTGGCGGTTATTACAAAACCCCCATTGAAGAAGTCTTGCCAGTCACCTCGCGATATGAAAAAGAAAAAGAGCAACCTTCCTTAGGACTCGTGCTCATTATCGATAAATCTGGCAGTATGAGTGGTCAGCCTATTGTTTTGGCTCGCGAAGCCTCCAAAGCCGCCGTCGAATTACTTTCCAGTCGCGACCAAGTTGGTGTCATCGCTTTTGATGGCAATGCTAAATTAGTCACAGACCTGACTTCGGCTGCCAACAAGGGTGAAGTTCTATCACAGATTGATGGCATTGGTGCGGGAGGTGGAACTAACCTTTATCCTGCTATGCTGATGGGTCGTGATATGCTTGGCGTTTCAAGTTCAAAAATCAAGCATATGATCATTTTAAGTGATGGCCAGAGCCAGGGTGGTGATTTTGAAGGTATCAGCTCTGAGCTTTCACAAATGGGAGTCACGATCTCCACCGTATCTCTTGGTCAAGGAGCAGCCGTTGACCTGATGGCTGCCATTGCTCAAATTGGCAATGGTCGTGCATACGTCACCAATAATGCGGAAGAGATGCCGCGCATCTTCACCAAGGAAACTATGGAAGCTTCGCGCTCAGCTATTAAAGAAGAGCCTTTCTCGCCTATCAAAATTAATGATTCCGATTACCTACAGGGTATTAATATAGACGAAACGCCTTTGCTACTCGGTTACGTGATGACAAAAATCAAAGCTTCGGCTCAAGTTCAACTTCTCACAGAAACTGGTGATCCCCTGCTGGCTTCAGGTAGGTATGGACTTGGCCAATCGATTGCCTTCACTTCGGATGCTACCGAATTATGGGCTGGTGAATGGCTAGAATGGAATGATTTCGGTAAATTCTGGGCTCAAGTTGTACGCTCGATTGTACGCAATAAATCCGCGCAAGGTTTCATTACTAATTTACAAAATGATGACAAGGAAATGAACTTAGCTATTTACCGGAGTAACGAAAATGGAACGCCTGAGAATCATGTCTCATGGGATGCGACACTCATGGATAATAATGGTAAAATTCAGAAACTTCCCATCCAACAAACTGGATTTGGAACTTATCAAAGTCGCTTTGCTAAGCCTAAAGATGAAAACTTCACCATTCGTCTTCACGATCAAAGTAATAATCGCCTCAAAACTATTACAAAAATTAGTAGCTACCCAAAAGAATATTTACTCGCCTCCGCTAAACCTGAAGTTTTTGATAGTTTAGCACCTTTTAGTGAGCCCATTTCCTTTGCAGACCGAGAAGAAATTAAAACTCAAAAACCCGCACTCAACATTTTTGCGCTGATCGCAATCATGAGTTTAATTCTAAGCACCCTATTCCGCAGGATTTAAACTTTTCGCTTCCCCAAAATCTTTGCAAAGAGTACGCCAGAAATAATTCCAAATAAATGGCTCTCCCAAGAAATAAATTCTTTTGTGGGCAAGGCCTCAAAGACCATACCCCCATAGATTATCCCGATTAAGATGGCCAGAAAAAATGATTTCCAATTCTTGGCAAACCACCCCGACGCCACGACAAAACCAAAGTAAGAAAAAATCAATAAACTCGATCCTGCATGAACTGAATTAGGACGTCCCACTAGCCAAACTGCGAGCCCCGCAAAAACACAGGAGAACAAAGTCAGTTTAACAAAAATCCTGCGATCTTCTAAAACAACTAAGCCCCCCAGAATCGCAAATGAAATACTGTTGAGTATGTAATGCTCAGGAGAGAAATGTAAAAAAGGTGCTGTAAAAATCGCCCACAAACGCGAGGGGTCTCGTGGAATTATACCTCCATTCACACTCAAGGCGTACTGCGACAAATGGTTCGCGAATTCCAAGACTCCCATGAACACTAAAAGTGATGCGACCCAACGGAATGAGATTTTAAATCTCTCCCAAAATTTCATCTTTGCCATCTTAGTTCCCTCCAAATGTTTAATGAGATACTTTAAATCTGACCGAGTATTTATCAACATCAGCTAAAGTTCCTAAGAACACTCATCTGTCATTAAAATAAGCGCTATTAAAAGAAGTCCGTTTCCACTAAACTTTTTACTCCTTTAATGCACACAAGTAGAAAAAAGAGTTTTACTAGGAAATCTGTAGTTATTTGCGGAGATCGCATTATATTCCCGCCTTTATAAATTTAATTAATCTGAGCAAATTTAATGATCGAAGATATCAACAAAATTGTTGCTGAATTCACCGAAAAAGTGAACGCTGAAGGCGACCTTCAAGCGCTTGAGCAAATCAAAGCTGCTTACATGGGAAAAAAGGGGCCGCTTACTGGCATTCTCAAGAACCTACGCAATTTAAGCCCTGAAGAAAAATCTGAAGTTGGTCAAGCTGCCAACAAAGCTAAAAATGCCATGCAGGAAGTCATGGAGAATCGACGCGAAGGAATTATTCGTGCCCAAATCGATGCCAAAGTTGCTAATGAATGGTTAGACTTTACTCTCGACGAAGAATCACAAGAAATTGGTGCACTTCACCCCGTTTCTCAAATGCAGTATGAAATTGAAGACATCTTCACTAGTCTTGGCTTTACAGTTCAAGATGGTCCTCACTGCGAATTGGATTTCTATAATTTCGAAGCTCTTAATATTCCAGAAGATCACCCTGCTCGCGATATGCAAGATACTTTTTACTTCGAGAATGGTGCCATCCTTAGAACACATACTTCTGCAATTCAAGTTCGCGCCATGGAACGCATCAAACCACCTTTTAAAATTTTGGGCCCAGGTAAAGTTTTTCGCGTAGAGCGTTTAGATGCTTCACATGAAGCGGCTTTCCACCAACTCGAAGGCATGGTTGTAGACGAAGATATTTCCGTTGCAAACTTGATTCATACCATGAAGACTTTGCTATCGGAGATCTTTCAAAAAGACATCAAAGTTCGTTTACGTCCTGGTTTTTTCCCTTTCGTTGAACCTGGTTTTGAACTTGATATCAATTGCCAAATTTGTAATGGTAAGGGTTGTTCAGTCTGTAAACAAACTGGTTGGCTTGAGCTTATGCCCTGTGGCATGGTTCACCCAAATGTATTGCGCTCTGGTGGTATTGACGCTGAAAAATACACTGGCTTTGCTTTTGGTCTCGGTCTCGACCGCCTCGTTATGATGCGCCACAAAATTGAAGATATTCGCCATTTGCATAGCGGTGATCTTCGTTTTTCTTCACAGTTTAAATAAGGAACCCAGAATATGAAACTTTCACTTAACTGGATTCAAGAATTCGTTGATTATAAACTCGAGCGTGGTGCCCAAGAACTCGGAGACTTCATTTCCTTATCTGTAGCAGAAGTCGAAGAAGTTGAACAAGTCGGCGTAGCACTTGCCCAAGTCAAAGCCATTAAGGTTTTATCTTGCGCGCCTCACCCTGAAGCTGATAGACTGCAACTCGCGACTATAGATACGGGTTCAGAAGAACGCACAATTGTTTGCGGTGCTAGCAATTGTCGCCCTGGTATAACTGTTCCTTTTGCTGACTTAGGTGCCAAGCTCCCGATCACTGACAAGGAAGGTAAGCCAGCTATCCTCGAAATCAAAAAAGCCAAGATCCGCGGTGTCGAAAGTACTGGTATGCTTTGTTCAGAAGCTGAATTAGGACTTGCCGATAGTGCCGAGGGCATTCTCGAAATGGATGATTCTATCCCAGCAGGTACTTACCTCAATACACTCGAACAATACCAAGGTATTGAAGATATTATTTTTGAAATTGATAATAAATCATTAACACACCGTCCTGACCTATGGGGCCACTATGGTTTCGCACGTGAATTCAGTGCCATGTTTGATTTAGATCTGAAAGCTTACCCCGGTGAAAATCTTGAGCTCAAAGATAATGGCTTTAGCCTTAAGATTGATGCCGATGATTGCCGTCGCTACTCATCTTTAAGAGTGAAGAATGTAAGCGTAAGTGATTCTCCACAATGGCTCCAAGATCGTTTGAATCAGTCCGGAATCAACACAATCAATAATATTGTTGACCTAACCAACTTTATTCTCTTAGAGCTTGGTCAGCCCATGCACGCTTTTGACATTGCTAAACTCAAAGGCCAAGACCTTATTGTTCGTCATGCACAAAATGGCGAATCATTCAAAGCCCTTGATGAAAACGACTATAGTTTGACTGAAGAAGATATGGTCATTGCCATTGGTGGCCAAGCCGAAGCTTTAGCAGGTGTAATTGGTGGTGATTCTAGCGCCATTGATGAAAGCTCAAATGAAATCCTCATTGAGTGTGCCTCTTTCAAGGCATCTGCTGTTCGCCGCTCAGCGACTCGCCATGGTATAAGAACTGATTCTTCTAGTCGCTTTGAAAAGTCTTTAGATCCAGAAAACACACCTTTAGCTCTTGCTCGTATTTGGCAACTTATCAAAGAGCTCTGTCCCGATGCCGAGTTAGTTGGTGGAATGGGTGACTTCTATACTCAAGCCTATCCCGAAGCTCAAATCGAAACGAGCTACGAGTTCATCGAAGAATCTCTTGGTTGCGAAGTCGGCAAAGATTTCATCCTCAACCGCTTAAATCGTCTAGGTTTTGATATTGAAGGTGATCTAAAACTTGGAATCCCCTCTTGGAGAAATACCAAAGACATTGCTATTCCCGAAGATATTGTGGAAGAAATTGGTAGACTCTATGGCTTCGACAACATTACTCCCGAAGCTTTGCATACCGAAGATAAAGTTCCACAAGTTAATCAAGCGAGAATCCTTGAACGCCGCCTGAAAGATATTCTTTCAAATGGTTACGGCTACACAGAAATCATGACGCACCCTTGGTGTGGCGATGATGAGCTCAAAGCTTTTGGACTGAGCTCCGAAGGTTTAATGACTCTTCAGAACCCTGTGAGTGAAGATGCCAAGTACATGAAGCCTAGCAACATGCCAAAAATCATCAAAGCGGTTTCTGAAAACCTTAAGCACTTCAACTCTGTGAAGCTATATGACTTCAACCGAGTTTATGATACTAGCCAGATGGTGCAAGAGCTTTTACCTAGCGAACGCTACCAATTTACCGGTGCTTTAGTTCCTAAATCTGCGGGTAAAAAAGATTTGCAGACAGAAGCTTTTTATGAATTGAAATCAACTATTGCCAATTTACTTCAAGTTGCTGGAATCAGCACATGGCAATTAAGCGATTATAAGGATGCTCCTGAATGGGTTCACCCAGGAATCTCCTGTCAATTCCGTCGCGGTCGCGTTGTTCTTGCTGAGATCTTTAAACTACACCCTGCTGTAGCTGCAAAGAATAAGATCAAATCCAATGCCTACCTCTTCTGCGTTAACTTCGATGAACTCGCTAAAAGTAAGCGTAAGCTTAAATATGAGCAAGTATCAAAGTTTCCAGCTGTCCCCTTCGACATCACTGTTCAAGCACCTAAGCAGGCTTTAGCGGGCGATATCCAAGGCCTTATTCGCAAAGGTGGAGGCAAGAGCCTTTTGGATGTAGAGGTTTTTTCAGTCTATGAACGTGAAGAGGATAAAACTGTCTCCTTCCGCATGCATTTTGCAGCTAAGGATCATACTCTGGTTCACGATGAGATTCACCAACTTCAGAAAAATGTTGTTGCAGCGATTCTCAAAGGTAAATATGAGATCCCAAATCTACCCGATGATCTGAAGTAAGACTTATCAAAAAGGCCGAGTTTAAAAACTCGGCCTTTTTATTGTGAGACTTGGTTCAAATGAACACAAGTCAATTTATTGAATCAATCCTTGGGATTTAGAAAACTCTAAATACGTGTACCGGTGCGGCACGATCAGAAATCTCAACGTAATTATTTGCACCTGTCCAATCGTAGACTTGGTCAGTCATGAGGTCATGCATATTATATTGGTGATGCTGGTCAAAGCCCAATTCATGAATCGGCATGTGCACCATTCCACTTTGTGTATGCAAAGGATCGAGACTGATAACAACAAGTAAAGTATTGCCTTCAACACGTTTTAAGAAGGCAATGAGCTTCTCATTATTCACATTGCAAAACTGCAGGTTATTTTGAACTTGTAAAGCCGGGTTTTCACGGCGGATCATATTCAGCTTTTTTACAAAAGGAGCAATACTTCCTGCATCTTCATAGTCTCTTACTTTGAGCTCATATTTTTCTGAATCCATGAGTTCATCGCGGGGGCCAACAGGAATGTTTTCACATAATTCATAGCCCGTATACATGCCATAAATTGGAGAAAGTGTCACAGCTAGAGCGTGACGAATTCTAAACATTTGTGCTGAAGAGAACTGCAGGTGCTTGGGGAGTATATCTGGGGTTGTTGCGAAAATATTGGCAGTCATGTATTCAACTGCTTCAGAATTGTGTAAGTAGTTGAAATACTCAGTTAACTCTTCCTTACTTTCTCTCCAAGTAAAGTAGCTGTAAGACTGAGTAAAACCATTCTTCGCTAATAATTCCATAAGGCGAGGACGAGTAAAGGCCTCAGACAAAAAGATCACATCTTCGTATTCTTTATGAACTTCGGCAATACACCAGTTCCAGAAGCTAATGGGTTTCGTATGAGGGTTATCTACCCTAAAGGTTCTTACGCCATGACTTGCCCAGAACAAGAATATATCGCGAATTTCTGCCCAAAGGTTTTTGCGATCTTCGCATTCAAAGTTAAGGGGATAAATATCTTCGTACTTCTTGGGGGGGTTTTCCGCATATTTAATTGAACCATCGGGACGGCGATAAAACCAATCGGGATGATCTTTTAAATAGGGGTGATCTGGAGAACAGTTTAAAGCAAAATCTAAGGCTATTTCGATATCTCTCTCAGCACAAGCTTTCACCAATTTGTCAAAATCATCTAAAGTACCAAGCTCTGGGTGAACGGCAAAGTGACCACCTGCTTCAGAACCAATGGCATAAGGACTTCCTGGTTCACCTGCTCCTGCTGTCAGGGAATTGTTCTTTCCTTTACGTTTTGAAAAACCGATGGGGTGAATGGGCGTAAAGTATAAGACATCGAAACCCAAATCATCGATGTAGGGCAACATTTTTTCTACGTCGCTAAAGGTGCCGTGAACACCTTCTTTTCCCGAACAAGAACGGGGAAAAACTTCGTACCAAGAAGCGAATTCTGCACGGCGTCTATCACAACGAACTGCATAAACTGAACTCGTAGCGGTATTGAAAGAATCTTTATCAGGCAATGAAGCTGCCAAATCTTTAAGTTCAGCTTCCATCATACGATAGAATTTAGAACTCATATCTTTTTGAGCTTCTAATTCTTTAATAATCGTTGCTAGCTGCTTTGCAGTTGTTTTATTGGCTCTTGATTGACAATCTTTTAGTAAAGCGACACCTTCGATCAACTCGGAACTTACGTCTTCACCTACATAAAATTTCTTTTCGACGCCATGAGCCCAGTGATCATAAAAGTCGGCGTATGCAAAAATCTTAAATTCATACAAACCCATTTTTTCTACTGTGAATGAACCCTCATATAAATCTAATCCAGCATTCATGCAGGTCATTGGAATACTCTGCCAACGCTTTTCAGCCTTATGCTTGAAATGAAGTTCTGCTGACAAACCATCATGACCTTGCTGAAGGATTTCAGCACTTACGTCAACTTTGTCACCCTGGCGTCGTTTAATTGGGTATATACCACCATCAACAGTCGGTTTTACATTTTGTATATAGACGTAGTGACTATTATAATCCGTTCTCAGTAGCTCTTGACTCATAGCTCCATCCTTCTCCTAAAATTCTATCCAATTTTTGTTCTATTACCTTAAGTTTACTTGGGAATAATTTCGCAAGCTGTAAGAGCTTAAGTCCACTTTCACGTGCGCGACTTTGAAGTTTACTTTTTAGGTAATTATTGATTAAGTTATAGCGGTTATGTGCGTAGTGATCAAAAACGATTGAACTCATGTCGCTGTCAGCTCCATTACTTACCGCTTCGGTAAATTGCAAAGCACATAAGGCGTAGCTTGCATAGAGCTCATCATTTTCACTACTCGGGTACATCTCTTCGTATAAATACCTTTGCTGGACAATGGGTAACTGAGGGATTTTATAAGTCTTGTTATAACTATCTTTGAATTCTATGTCATCCTCATCAACAGAGTACACGGTCAAGGGAATATCAGGTAAGTCACCACCTGGCAATGAAATCTGTTGCCCTTCAAGTAAATTGAGTCCTTTGATAAATTTGAGCTGAAATTCTTGCGCTTTACCGATTAGGTTTTCCAAATCATTCACTTCTTCTAAATAAGAGCCAAATAACTTAGTTTTTTGACCTGCAATAACTTCTAAAGCCGAATCATTTTTCCAAAGGTAGACTTCTTTAAAGCTCGTCATCAAAATTTTGTTCTTCGTCTCGAACCAGAGCTTATCGAGCATCAGAGCATCATTGAAAATTAATTGTGGAACTGCATTCTCTTCATCTTTCGTTAAAGTACTTTCCAATGTCTCAACTTCAGTCTTTTTAAGTTCCTGTAAAGTACGAGCATACAAGCCCTCTTTCAGACCTTCTTCTTTAGCTTTTTGTTTAACACTGCTAACTAAAAGAGCTTTCTCTCTTACCACACTTGTTAATTTTTCTGAATTTTTCTCTAACTCTAATTGAAGCGCCTGTTTCTCTTTCAATGCCACCGCATTTAAAACTGTTAGCATCTCCGCCCGCAAAGTCATTTCTCTCACATTGCCATCTTCCGGCAATTCCTGTAAAGCTTTCTCGAGTTCAAGTCTAGTACGATCTAACTGTAATTCGCCTTGCTTAATTCTATTGAGTAAATTTTCAGCTTCAACTTCATAAACTTTCTTTGAGGGACTCGAAAAAATGGAAACCATCAAGGCTGCCGACACAGCCGTTATGGCTACTAAGTTGGTCCAAAATACATTTGAAGTCGAATTCTGGCTATCACTCATCAATAATGCTTCTGCATCATGGTAATCATCATTTGCACTTAAGCTACGTATTTTTTTTCGTGGCAAAGAGTCTAAAGAATTAGCTTCTTTCTTTTTAGTTCCAACTTTGAGTTCGCCAATATCTTTACGACTGAAAGAAATTGTATGGATCCCAGGAACCAAACTCGGATCTTTACTTAAACTCTTACGTACTTTAATGAGTTCTTTCAGTAAGGCTTCGTGATCAATGAAGCGCTTCTCAGGAGACTTCTCCATCATCTTCGTGATCAGTTTGCGAACATCTAAAGGTAAATCGACACGACGATTATTGAAAATCACTGGATCTTGAATGTGCTGGCGAGCCAGTTCACTTACGTTTTCTGAATCAAAAGGAAGAACTCCTGTAACAGAATGATAGAGCACCACACCTAAACTGTAGATATCAGCACGACAATCCATGGGGTCTTTTAAAAACTGTTCTGGGTTCATATATGCCGGAGTTCCAGAAACTTCCTGAACATCCTGTAAATCTCTTTGCTGACGAGCCAAGCCCATATCAGTCAATTTAACCCAACCATCAGCCGTAATCATAATGTTATCAGGCTTAATATCGCGATGAATTAAGGAGTCTTTCTCCCATGCATAGTGCAGACCTTCGGTAACTTGCTGAACAATCCCCAGTGCATCACTCACATCAATTTTACCATTTTTCTCAAGGCGATCACCTAAAGTGTCTCCTTCAACGTATTCCATGGCTAGGTAAAGGTCACTTTCATCGACACCAAACGCAAAGACTTGCACTAAGTTGCCGTGAATCATTGATGCTACTGATTGCGCTTCACGCAAAAATTCTTGTCGGAATTTACTGTCCGCAGAATACCTACGCAAAAGTACTTTTAAAGCGATAGGACGATCTAAACTGATTTGGCGTGCCAAGAACACTGTTCCCATTCCACCGACACCAACGATTTTCTCGATTACAAAGTCTTGACCAATCACTCTTCCTGGATCATAAATTTTTCGCGGAACAACGATTTTCTTTGAACAAGTTGGACAATTTTTACTCGTACCTAATTCTAAGCTTTCAGCTTGATAGGTAGATTTACATAATACGCACTGAAATCTCATGTTATAGATTCTCCTGTGCGAATTCAATTAAGGTAGAAGCTATTTCATCTGCAAAAAGTAATCCTTGCTCACTTGCACGGATATAACTTTCTGTTTCTTCTAATAATCCTTGAGTCATTAATTTGTCCAATATCTCTTTACACTCAATTAAAACTTTAATACCGTATAATGAATGCAATAGCTCTTTTTGCCACCCCATTTTAGTACGGAATCCAAAAGCTAAGACCTCTACAGCACGCTCTTTTGGAGAGATTTCGTCAATTTCTGCTTTTTTACCTTTTAACCACGCGCTTAAGTCAGCTTTTTCCGTCCAACGCAAATAGCCATCAAATGATGCTGCCGCGGGCCCCACGCCTAGATATTTTGCCCCATGCCATATACCCAAATTGTGTCGACATTCTTCACCTGGTCGAGCGTAATTAGAAACCTCATAACGTTCCAAACCGGCTTCTTTTAAGAGCTCTTCGCATAAGTGGTACATTTCAACGGCTAGGTCATCATCTGTTTCTTTTATTCGTTTAGAAAGCTCAGAACCTTCTTCTAAAATCAAACTGTAAGCAGAAAAATGTTTCACCCCACGATTTAACACTTGTTGAACATCGTACTGCCAATCGGCTAAGCTTTGTCCTGGTACACCATAAATCAAATCCACATTAATCCTTTCGAAACCTAAATCTTGAGCCATATCAACAGCTCGGAAGAGTTCAAGGTCCCCCGTTCTACGCCCCAAAACTTTGCGAGTTTTACGAGAAGTTGATTGACCACCAAAACTCAAACGATTCACACCATAAGAGTACATGAGCTTTAACTTAGCCTCATCAATTGTGGCCGGATTGCATTCTATTGTGAATTCTCCTTGAGTATGAAACTCAGTCAATTTTTTCAATAAGGACTCTAGATCATCAAGCTTTAAGGCACTAGGAGTACCACCGCCAACAAAAATGGTTTTCAACTGACTTAGATTCTCTCTCGATCCATCTAAATCCTGAGCAATTTTAGCTAAGTAGTCTTTTCGTATTTTGGGGGAGTTTTCTACAAGGGAATAAAGCGTACAATAATCGCATATGTTCTTGCAGAAGGGGACGTGTATATAAAGTGAGTCAAACTCAACTATTGAAGACATCTTAGTTCGCTAATTTCTCACGATATAAATCTTCATCTTTAAAGATGATAACTCGCTCACCTTTGCGGCACAAACCAAATTTCTCTCGTGCTACACGCTCGATTGCAGAAGGCTTCACAGTTAAATCATGGAGCTCATCTCGATGTTTTTGAACATCCGATTCTAGTAAAAGAACCGCTCTCTCAGTTTTCTCTAAGTCAGTCTGTGTACGATTGTATTTAATATACTTGGGCACCATGACGTAAGTTCCACTCACCACTATGAGTAGAAAAAACAATACACCTGTGATTTTGGCAAATCCCACGTCTTTAGATCCAATTGACTATATTACATATAAAGATATTATAATTAACAATCATTTATTAACAACCCCCCACTTCTTACGATTTACGTAATATTATAAGAAAATCACTCAATGTTTAGCATTTTTATTAAAAACATGCTTTTGGCTCCCCTTTTTATTCTGGCCACTGGCTTAAATCTATTTTCCATTTTTCTCATCATCAAGGAAAAAAGTTTATCCTCATCCTCTATTTGGTTTTTGGCTGGTTGTATCGCTGGTTTTCTGACGTTCAAATTCATTTGTCGCTTCGAAGTTATCTATGTTTTTGGGCATGAAACAGCTCATTGGTTAGCAGCAAAGCTCTGTCGCAAAAAGACAGGAAAATTTAGTTTTGGCTTCAAATCAGGCTCGGTAGAAGTCGAAAAACCAAATACTTTCATTATGCTAGCCCCCTATTTCTTCCCAACTTTAACCGTAGCAATGCTACCTCTCTACTTCCTATTACCTTTGCTGAAGCACCAAGAACAAGCTGGGCTGATTTTTACTTTTTTAATTGGCAGTTCTTTTGCACATCACATCTATATGAATGCGCGTTTAATAATCAAAACCAAACAAAGTGACTTTGATAAACCTGGCCACTTCTTTTCTGCGACATTACTTACTTATATTAATACACTTATAGTTTTTGGTATTTTTGTTTTTTTCACCCCCTCATTCACTAACGTAGTTATATATTTCGATGCGATTACTTCGATTTATAAAGAAATCCTGATACTACTCAACTGACTAAAACCCATTTAATTAATACAATTTTAACAAGTAAATCTTTCTGTTCATTTCCACGGACTCATAAGTTAGTGGCAACAATGTAGGAAAGCCCCCAGTGAATTTTACTTTAACCTGTAAAAATTGTCTTTACCAAATGACTTTAGATTTATCGAATCTCATAGAGCAATATCCATGCTTAAATTGTCAAGAAGAAATACCAATCCGCGTAAGTAGCATGGGGGAAGGTGTTTCTCTTAACGAACAGCTCTCTACCCTATATGAGATAAACGATGATGGCTTTAGTAAACTATTTGTCTCCTATGACAAAACAGAAGGACAATTGTGCTTAACTAGAGTTTTCGATGAAACTTTCTTTAAGGCCGTCTGCTCACCTGAAGAAATAAAAGATATCATGGAAGCAAGTTCCAGTCTTCTGGGTGATACTCATCCAGCTATATTACATTCAGATTATTTCGAAAAATATCTCTACCAAGTCATGCCCTACATGAAACTTGAATCCATTGATCAAATCGTGGAGAATGACTACTTATGGAGCCCACTTCAAGGTTTGGATCTATGCCACGATATACTCGAATCTTTGGATAATGCTTATTCTGTAACTGGTTGTGGCCACTTCAATTTAAACCCACATAATATATTTATTAATAATGATGGCTCTGTAAAATTCATAGGTTTCACTTTAGCACCCCAACTTTTACAGGATCCTAGATTCATATCTTCGGATTTTAACATTTTTGATATCTACTATTCGAGTCCTGAACTAGTTCAGGGCTTACATTACCCAAAACAAAGTAGTGACTTATATTCTTTAGGTCATTGCTTATACTACATGATGACTGGCCTTACTCCTCATGGTGCTATTGAAGATAAAAGTGAACTAGTCTATGAAGATTTAAATCTACCCGATGACATCCTAGAGTCCTTAGACGAGGAATTTCTCCAAATCTTCAAAACGATGACAAATAAGGATCATAACCATCGTTATCAGTCATACCGTCAAACCATTAATGCCATTGAGCAGTACTATAATTCGATTGGTCATGTACAACTAAAACAAATGGAAGGGGAAAAAACGCTTCTATTTCAATCGCAACATTTTATTCAACACGTTCTACCCAATGTCCAGAAAAAGCCAAAATCTTTAACGATAAAGAGTAAATCTAATTACAATTCGGAAGTCATTCGTCAAAAGGTCTCTACACAGATACATTTACCGAAAGAGTTCAAAACAAAGATCACCCACGCGCATGCTTCAAATAAAAGACGACTACAACAAAGGCCTCATAGCCAGATGCTCAATAGATCTAAATCGGCAGGAAAAATTAAACAAAGTAGAAACCGCCTAAGCTTTGCCATCATCCTTATTGCCTTTATTGCCATTACTTTCTCTCTTCTAAACTCAGAGATCTTCAGTTCTAATACACCAAATAACACTCCAATTCCTGCTCGTGACAATGAAAAACCGAAGGCATCAATTCAAACGCCTCTTAAGCCTTTAAAAAGTCACAGCGAAAACACTATTGCCACTCCGGACATAGATTACCAATGGTATAAAAATGAACTTAAAAGTGATCACCCTAACTTCGATCAATTAAACTTAAGACTCATTGAAGATATCAAACTTGCATCGAGTGATGAGCTTAAGGAACTGATGCTTATCCAAGAAGCTAGCCATGAACAGTTATTCACTCAAAAAAACCGCATCCTCAATCAACTCAATGAACAAATTTTAGCTCTATTACAAGACCATCAAAAAGAAAAAGCCATCAACTTAATACGTAATTATTCTGCATATATAGCGCAACACACTAGTTCTGAGCGAGCTCATATGGTCCAACTCATTGAAGAACTTCCCGATGAAAAAGCATTCGACACTCCCAAAGACGAATTCGAACTCTTAGCTCTTCAGATTATGAATACTGACATTGACGGAGCTATCATTAGTGCTGTTAACATAGAAAACTCGTCCGAAAATAAAAATATCCAACGATTACGTCAACTATTATTAGAATCAAAAATAGCACAACTCTACAAAACTATTTTTAGCAATATTCTGAGTTCTGAAGAACCTGTAATTCCCGTACCATATCTTGGAAAAATCATCGATACTGAGTTCAATTCTTATAATTTAGAAAAGCAATATATTTCGGTGAAATCCTACATTAATAACAGAAATCTTAATTTAGAAATACCTTTTGATAAACTTAATAATCGTTTTTTAGCTACTTGGTTAAATCGCTCCGATAAAGATGAACAGGTATTTTTAAGGTTCATGTTCCTCCTCCATGTGGAAGACTACACAGGAGCCTTTCTTTATTTACATCCCTATCAAGGCCCCTTAGCGACATCCCTAAAACCTCTCTTTCAAAAAGTACTTAACTCTGAAATGACACAGGCTTATACGATCCTCTTTGAAAATTTCCACCAAAAATTTGGCTCAGAAATGGTTTCATCTAGTATGGATCCACATAACCAAATTGCTTTATATACTTTAATTACAGAGCTTCAAAATCAATACCAACTTATTGATTTCAGTTCAAGTCATAAGGAACTCATTACAAATTACCTTACTCAACTAGAAAATACACTACTCCCTCGCTCATCTAAAGAAATAATAGTCGGACACGATTCACAATATAAACTCCCGCGTTTAGCTCATGCCTTAAAAAACAAAAACACCACTATTCGTTTACTGCCTGGCATTTACACAGAACAAATACAAATCGATCAAGTAGGAACTACAATTATCGCTTGTAATGGTGTTCAAATTCACAGCGACATATCCGTCAACGCTTCATCATGCTCCCTAGAATATTTAAATCTAAACTCTGGAAGTATCACTCTAGCTAAAAACATAAACTCTGTCCAGATTAAAAATACCAATCTCATGAACGGCTCAATAGATATATCTGCTCATAATGAAAGTATCACCATAGATAATTGTATTTTAAATGGTATTTCTTTTGCTGATTCTGCGAAAAAAATCAATATACAAGATTCCTTGATTTTCCCTAATAAAGATTCCAAATCGAATGTATCTGGATCGCCGCAACGAACACAATTCCTCAACTGTATATTCACTGCTGACAACACACCCATTTTTAAGAACTTCAAAAAACAAAATGATATCAAATTTCGTTATTGCCTCTTTTCATCCGAGTATTTTCTAGCAATAAACGATCCCCAAAAATACACTACATTAACTGATCTTCGTCACTTATTCCCTCAATTTAATTTCTGCCTCCAAGACCAACTAACATTCGTCAATAGTGATGTAGGTGATTACCGCTTAAGCCCGCAATCCCCAGGCTACAAAAAAGGTTATAAAAAGTTTTCAATCGGTGTAAAAATGAATGATCATGGCTTTTTAACAAAAAACTTCAAAGAGTGAGCCTTTTGCAAAAGTCATAAAACAAGCTGAATAAAAGTAGAAACATGTTATCTCAATAGTTACCAAAACAAAAAGAGAAAAAACATGAATCTACCCGGCTTATGGGATACCATAGAAAAGTATTTATTTCCAGGCTTAGAAGAACTTTTAGGCGGAGAATTAACTAAGAAAGAGAAAGAGTTTGTTCGCATCTGCACAATAACTGAGCTTGATCAGTTCAGCCATGAATTTGAATGGTGTGGATTTGGGCGACCTCCGAAAGATCATTTTAATATAGTGAAAGCTTACATAGCCAAATCCGTTTATAACTTCGATACAACAAGATCTTTTATAGACTTTCTCAAATCAAGTACAAAGATACGTCGTTTATGTGGTTGGGAATTTGCAAAACAGCTTCCTCATGAAAGTACTTTTTCTAGAGTATTTGCAGAAATCACCGCCTCTCAGCTCTGCCAAAGAATCCATGAATTCTTAGTGGTAAAACATTGTGGAGACACCTTAGTACCGCACATTAGTAGAGATTCTTCAGCAATTGAAGCTAGAGAAAAAGTCATGTCTGAACCAGGGGCTGAGCCTAAAGCCCCTAAGAAACGAGGGCGGCCTAAAAAAGGTGAGATCCGAATTAAAGAAAAAACCGTAGTGGAAAAGCAGGTCGACCGGTCACTTGAAGAAAACTTAAAAGAGCTCCCAACGCACTGTAATAAAGGGACAAAGAAAAACAGTAATGGTTATAAAGTTTCATGGAAAGGCTACAAGCTTCACTTAGATTGTATTGATGGAGATATACCAGTCGCAGGCCTATTGAGTTCAGCGTCTTTACACGACAGCCAAGCGGCAATCCCTTTAGCACAGATTAGCGCACAACGCATAACTAATTTATATGATTTAATGGATGCAGCCTATGATTCACCTTCTATCCATAAATTCAGCCATCTTTTAGGACATAAATCTATTATTGATCACAATCCTAGAAAAACTGGGGAGAAAAAGATTTTTGACCCGCCTGAAAAAGAACGGTACAAACAGCGGTCATCTGTTGAAAGAGTCTTTTCGAACTTAAAAGACAACTATGGTGGTAGGATGATCAGAGTACGAGGACATGCAAAAGTCATGACTCATCTAATGTTTGGCATTATTGCAATAACAGCAAACCAACTCTTCAAGACTATTTAGCAACTAACATAAAACTATACGTCATGATCAACTTGCGTCCATTTTTGGCTTGTTTATACTCACATGTATCCAATTTCGAGATACATGTGAGCGAGATCTTAAGATTTATCCTGGATGAACTTTTTAATCACTCTAATTCAGGACTTTTGCAAAAGGATCGAGCTACATAATTAAAGATTCTTGTATATAAATGGAAACTGTTATAATTTAACTAAGTTTTAAAGCATTATATATTTTACATTTCGTCTTTTGAAGACACCTTCAACTTAAAAAAGTACCATTCATGAACTTCTCCCTCACCTGTTTAAGCTGCAACCGCAAAATCAACATGGACGCGAGCTCCTCTGTGGAAAGCCTGCGCTGTCCTCATTGTAATGACACCATACAGCTTCGTAGAGGTCGTATGCAAGTGGGTGATACAATAAAGTCTAGGTACAAGACTTTATATAAGGTATCTGATGATGGCTTCAGTGCTTACTTTGCTGCCTTAGACAAAAAGTCTGAAAAAATCAAACTACTCCGTGTATTTGACAAAACTCTAACTTTCTCTCTACAACAACCCGAAATCTTTGTTGAATTAGCACGAGACTTCAGTCCACACGGTGGCTACGGTCAATTGCCTATTCATGAATCAGGTATTTACGATGACTTTGTTTACCAAGTCATGCCTTTTACAAAAATAGAAAGCCTTGAGAAACTCGTTGATTCTGGTTACATCTGGGGACCTATTCAAGCACTTGATTTAATCTACGAGCTCTTACTATCGCTTGACGAGGCCTATATCGCCACAAAGATTGGTCATTTTTCTCTAACTCCACGAAATATATTCATTAATGAAAAAGGCGATATTCTCTATAACGATTTTGGCATAGCCACTCATTTGTTGCAGGATCAGCGTTTTGTTAAATCGCAAATGCAGGTCTTTGACATATACTATATCAGCCCAGAAATAACTTATAGTTCTAAATTCCCTAACGAGGCATGTGACGTTTACTCCCTAGGCATGCTTCTCTATTATTTGATCACTGGTATCACACCACACAGTACTCCCTCTGGAGAATTCAACCCATCAGAGCTAGTCATCCCCAAAAGAGTCGAAGTAGAGCTCGATGAAGATTTCTTGTTTATCCTTAAAAACATATCTAAACGTGAGCCTATTCAACGGATGAACTCATATCGTCAAGTATTAAAGATGATTGAAACTTATTATGAGAATATAGGGCATTCATACACTAAACAGATGTCTGGTGAAAAAACTGAAGTGTATGAAAAAAAAGATTTCTACAAACTTGTAGCTCCATACCTTAATGTAGCAAGCTCCGCTGCTTCTACCGCCTATAACATTAAACCATTATCTTCAGAAGCTATACAAGATAGGATCAAAACATCTGTGGACTTAGGCATCTCTAATGAAGTCCACCAAAAGTTGACCAATCCAAAACGAGTTAATAAAAAAAGAACTAACGCCGATATCAAAAAGACGACGCGTAATAAAAAACACAAGACTCCGCCAAGTGTTGCCCCTCCCACTACTCCGACGGCGCCCGAGAAACGTTCTAATCAACGCCCGATTCAGAACAAAAGACGAGCTCGTCAGCAAGTTAAGAAAGAGAGTCCAGTTGCCGCTATTATATGCTCTATTGTTTTTTTACTCGCGATTGTAGGTGGCGCTATATTTATATTCACTAAGCATTCGAATAAAGATCAACAATTACTTGCTGATATACCTCCCACACAAAAAGCAGAAACTAAAGAAGACATACCTACACCCGAAAATACTCCACTGGCAAATATTGAAGATACTGACTCCGCTATAGTCACTGATGAAACTGCCAAGGACCTACCTCTGACCACTCCTCTTGGAAGTATTGATCCACCTATCACCCCAGAGCCAGAAAAGCCAAAAACACTTAAATTAGAACGTTCATGGTATTTGGATGCATTAAAAGAAGCTGAACCCGATTTTACCGGCATTGACGAGAGGTTTAAAAGTGACCAAGAAAATGCTGCTGAAGGTCAAACCAACACCATCAATTTTATAAGTAATGAGATTAATGAAGCTAAATCCAATGCTGTTCGACGTATAATAATTGAATTACGCAGTGAAGTAAATACTTTGATGTTTAAAAAGCAGTACACGGATGCAATTAATCTCTACAAAAACTATGACGGCCCCTTAAAAGAAGAGAGTTTAGAATCTAGAAATAGCTTAATGAGTGACTTACAAACTATCATTCAAGACAAACTTGCTTCGGGTAGCGAGGAGAAGTATTCACCTATCTCTTTAGAGGAACTTAAAGACCACGAAATCACTGAACAAAAAGATTTTCTTGTCAGTGCTATTTTCAAACTCGATACAATTATGATAGATGAATATATTCAAAAACTATCCAACTTAGAAAATATTGATAAAATCAAAAAGAATATTGAACTAATAAATACAGATGAATTAGAGAGCAATATTTTAAATAACATCGCACTTTCTAACAATGAAAAATTCGAGCTTACAATTAATGGTAAATCCTTAAGCGCAAAAGTTTTAAGCTGTGATTTAGATGAAAAAACAATCCAAGTACTCAGCTCATTTCAAGGAAAGACCTTGAAACAAAGTGTTAAAATAAAAAGCTTCAATTTAGAAGACCAAGTAAAGCACCTAAAATTTTCTTCTGATAATCAAACTTACTTTAGCCGATTCATTTACTGCCTAATGAACAATAATAAGCTAAAAGCTGCTGAGCAAATAAGTGTGTACACTGGTCCTCTAGCTCCAGAATTAGTTCTCAAGATCAACAAAGAAATTGACCTACAAGTAGAAAGTAAGTCCATGGCGATTTTGAAAGTTTTTAATATCATTAATGAAGATGATGTCACCGCCAATAAACTCTCCGAAAATGATGCTATTTCATTAAAAACCTTACTAAATGCCCTAATCAATGATTTTAAAAACACAACTTACATACAAGACCCTGAGTGTGTTATAAACCTCGTGAATTTAAAATTGAACAATTTTATAAAAACTGATTATCAAAAAGACATTTTTGTAGGTCCAAGTTCTCAAGATAAATACCCCCACTTAAAAACTATCACAATGACTAAAAATACTATTCGTTTATTGCCTGGAAATTATAACGACAGCATAATTGTCAAAGGGAAAAAAGTTAAATTCATTGGTTCACAGGCAGTAAAAATACACAACTCCATAATTGTTAGTGGCAGTGATATTATTCTTAGCCAACTCAACTTTCAAGATGGAGAAATTAACATCGATAGTGATAGCGATAATATCTTGATCGACAACTGTTTTCTAGATAATGGCGGAATCAACTCATCAGGTAAATCATCAGATATCATTATCCGCAACTCTTTCCTACGTTTCGTTAAATCAAGTTTATCCACTCAAAAAATCCAGATCCTCCATTCGACAATTTGCTCGAGAGAAAAAGATTCAAGCCCTCTTCTCATCAACTTAAACAAGTCATTAATTAACGACTCTATATTGCACGCGGGTAAAAACCCAATCCTATCCTCATCAGCAAAAGAAGCTTCAGTCAAACTAAAAAATTCTTTACTTTCAAACTCCGGCCCTCTTGCCATCGTGAAGAACTTACAAATTTATTCTTTAGAAGAGCTTGATGATAATGTTTCCGATTTGAAGGATAGCCTAAAAGACAACGTCAGCTTTAAAGACCCGAAAGCTAAGGACTATCGTATTAAAGATTTCTCCCCCGGTTTTAATGCTGCAAGTGATAAAAAGTCAATGGGTGCCACCTTCAGTGAGTCTTTACACTTAAGAGGCGACTTACGCTAAAGTTTTATACGAAAAAATCGTCATTCCCCCATTTAGTTTTCTTTAGTTGTAAGATTAGTTTTTTATCATTTATAATGAGTTCTACCACCACCACACTAAAGCCGACAACTTTTAACATATTCTAAACCTGCATTACCTAGAATATCTATTGTCAGGGCTCACGAGTAATTCCGCTAGAATTTAGCTTGCTCCGTCAGGGGCATGAAAATGGTTTGGAAATTAATCTAGGGCCCAAAAATGGGTCCGACACTCTATGTCAGGTTCACATAAGAGCTCACTTGTGAGAGTGTCGGACTCACAAGTGAGCCCTTTATAATTACTACGAACATTGTACATGTACCTCACGGTGCATGTTACAATCTGTGGGGCTTTCAGCCCTCGCCCCTACGGCTAAATAATTTCTATCTAATAGCCTCATCCGCCCGTGCGGCAGCACAAAAAAAAGCACTGAATAATAAATTATTCAGTGCTCTAAAAATGTTCCGGACTTAGCCATATTGCTATAGGATAGCAAGTATAATAACTTACCGCCCCTACGGCAGTATATCGCAGGCAAAAAAAAGCGCATATCCTAAGATATGCGCTCTAAAAATTTCGGCTTGTAGCCTAGCTATAGGGAAATAAAACTATCTAGTAGAGTCTGCCCCTACGGCAGTAGAAAAAAGGCTGGCAACGACCTGCTCTCCCACAGTCTTAACTGCAGTACCATCGGCGCTGGAGGTCTTAACTACCGAGTTCGGGATGGGATCGGGTGTGGCTCCTCCGCTGTGGTTACCAGCCGGAAAATGTTGGGAAGAAAACTTAGTTGTGAAAAATAAGATCGCAAGACCTAACTTAGTAGAGTTAGTTTCTTGTGTGCTTATTATCTTTTTTAGGTGACATCGAGCTGATGACAACTAAAAAAGAGGTGGACAAGCCTCACGGCTGATTAGTACTGGTCAACTGAACATATTGCTATGCTTACATCTCCAGCCTATCGAACAGGTAGTCTTCCTGTAGCCTTTAGAGGATAAATCCTGGGATATCTCATCTTTAGGGGGGCTTGGCGCTTAGATGCTTTCAGCGCTTATCCTTTCGCGACTTAGCTACCCAGCAATGCACCTGGCGGTACAACTGGAACACCAGAGGTCACTCATTCCCGGTCCTCTCGTACTAGGGAATGCTCCTATCAAATATCCTACGCCCGCAGAGGATAAGGACCGAACTGTCTCACGACGTTCTGAACCCAGCTCGCGTACCACTTTAACCGGCGAACAGCCGGACCCTTGGGACCTTCTTCAGCCCCAGGATGTGATGAGCCGACATCGAGGTGCCAAACCGCACCGTCGCTATGGACGCTTGGGTGCGATAAGCCTGTTATCCCCAGAGTACCTTTTATCCGATGAGCAACGGCGATACCACTTTCCACCGCTGGATCACTAGGTCCTGCTTTCGCAACTGCTCCACCTGTCGGTGTTACAGTAAAGCCTACTTCTACCCTTACGCTCTACGTATGATTGCCGACCATACTGAGTAGACCTTCGAGCTCCTCCGTTACATTTTAGGAGGAAACCGCCCCAGTCAAACTGACCCTCTGAAACTGTCCCCCATCCGGATTCACGGACGTGGGGTTAGATGCCCAGACAGATAAGGGTGGTATTTCACTGACGACTCACAAACGCCTGACGACGCAAGTTCACAGTCTCCCACTTATGCTACACATATCTGCCCGAACAACAATATCAGATTACAGTAAAGGTTCATGGGGTCTTTCCGTCCATCTGCGGGTATCCGGCATTTTCACCGGAACTACAATTTCACCGAGATCCACGTTGAGACAGTGTCTGGATCGTTACACGATTCGTGCAGGTCGGAACTTACCCGACAAGGAATTTCGCTACCTTAGGACCGTTATAGTTACGGCCGACATTCACCAGGGCTTCATTTCGAAGCTTTGCCCGAAGGCTAACCTCTCCATTTGACCTTTTGGCATTGGTCACGTGTCACACCCTATACTTCCTCTTTCGAGTTTGCAGAGTGCTATGTTTTTGCTAAACAGTCGCCCAGACCTCTTAACTGCGGCCCCCCTGAGGGGGCACCCCTTCTCCCGAAGTTACGGGGCTAATTTGCCGAGTTCCTTAACGTGGTTTCTCTCGCGCACCTTAGTCTACTCGACCTTCCTACCTGTGTCGGTTTTAGTACGGATAACTAAGCTTCAAACGCTTAGAAGCTTTTCTTGGCAGCATGGTTCCATGTTAGACGGTTCCACCCGAGGGTTTCTTCGCCCCATCACAGTTGGTTCTTGTGTAGAGCGGATTTTCCTACTCTACGAATTGCCTGCTTGGTATGACTAATCCATCAGTCATTAACATTTTCCTTCCGCGTCCCTTCATCACTAAACTTAGCTAGTACAGGAATATTAACCTGTTGTCCATCGACTACGCCGTTGGGCCTCGCCTTAGGGTCCGACTAACCCTGGGGGGACGAACCTTGCCCAGGAAACCTTCGGATTTCGGTGACCAGGATTCTCACCTGGTTTTTCGTTACTTATGTCTGCATTCTCACTTCTATGCGGTCCACCTGTTGTTTCCATCAAGCTTCACTCCTGGATAGAACGCTCTCCTACCCCCAGCAAGCTGGGTCGCGTCTTCGGCAATGGGCTTTAGTCCCGATTATTTTCGGCGCAGAATCACTCGATCAGTGAGCTATTACGCACTCTTTAAATGGTGGCTGCCTCTAAGCCAACATCCTGATTGTCCAAGCAACTCCACATCCTTAATTCCACTTAGCCCATCTTGGGGGCCTTAGACGGCGATCTGGGCTGTTTCCCTTTTGTCTATGCGGCTTGTCCCACATAGACTGACTCCTGAGCTCATAAATTTACGGTATTCGGAGTTTGATATTTGTTGGTACCCCGGTAAGGGCCCGCGAAAAATCAGTAGCTCTACCCCCGTAAAGAAGCACTCAAGGCTAGCCCTAAAGCTATTTCGGAGAGAACCAGCTATCACTGAGTTTGATTGGCCTTTCACCCCTATCCACAAGTCATCCAAGCGTTTTTCAGCACGCAATGGTTCGGTCCTCCACCCGATGTTACTCGGGCTTCAACCTGCTCATGGATAGATCACTCAGTTTCGGGTCTACTGCATACGACTTAAATCGCACTATTCGTACTCGCTTTCGCTTCGGCTCCGTTTAATAACTTAACCTTGCCGTATACAGTAAGTCGCAGACTCATTATGCAAAAGGCATGCGGTACATCATATAAAGATGACCCACACTTTGTAGATGTATGATTTCAGGTTCTATTTCACTCCCCTTACGGGGTTCTTTTCGCCTTTCCCTCACGGTACTGGTTCACTATCGGTCACTAACGAGTATTTAGCCTTGGAAGGTGGCCCTCCCTGATTCAGACCGGGTTTCACGTGTCCGGCCCTACTTGGGATACCCGCTATATATTAAAGAAATTTCATCTACGGGACTATCACCCTCTGTGGTTCGATTTTCCAAACGATTCTACTATTTCTTCAATACAATGTTGCAGGTCCCGCAACCCCTAAAAGCATGCTTTTAGGTTTAGGCTCTTGCGCGTTCGCTCGCCGCTACTAGCGCAATCTCGGTTGATTTCTTTTCCTCTAGGTACTGAGATGTTTCACTTCCCTAGGTTCGCCTCCCTGACCTATTTATTCAGTCAGGGATAACTGGACATAACTCCAGCTGGGTTTCCCCATTCGGATACCCCCGGATCAAAGCTTTTTTGCAGCTCCCCGAGGATTTTCGCAGCTTAACGCGTCCTTCATCGCCTGTTAGTGCCAAGGCATCCATCATACACCCTTACTAGCTTGTCCACCAAAAATATTAAAAATAATATCTTCAGCGACACACCTAATTCTTACTAAGTCTTTCTTTGTCTTGTATTCTTTTGGTTTGCGATCTTGGTATAAATTGTTTTTTGGTTTGTTCTTTCAATTATAAATAATTAAAAGACCTCAATTATACTTTGACTCTTTCATTCTATTGTTTTCTTCCTTTCAAAGATCTAAAGCTTTTTCCCACTTTCGGGAAGGCTTAAATTCTGGTACGCGCACCAGGATTTGAACCTGGGACCTCATCGTTATCAGCGATGCGCTCTAACCAACTGAGCTATGCGCGTATCTAAAGTGGAGCCTATGGAATTCGAATCCATGACCTCCGCCTTGCAAGGGCGGCGCTCTAGCCAGCTGAGCTAAGGCCCCGTATTAAACGCTTTCTTATTGAGTAATTGCTTACTCAAAAATCTTGCTTCAATGAACTTATTTCGTCACACACTTTCGGCGACGGGTTTGATAATACAACAAGAGCTAAATTGCGCAAATCACTTTTTGGCTTTTTTTCTCTTTTTCTTTACTTTGCAATAATAAAAAATGCTACTGAAGCTATTTCAGCTCAGTAGCACTCATTTTTGAAAGCTTTTTGGGGATGCTTAGTTTTCGAGAAGCTCTCTCTTAAAACGTTCTTTCTGTTGTGAGTCGGCTTTTTCCCACCAATGCTTAAGTTGAATATAGGGGTCATTTTCACGCATATAGTCGCGGATCGACTTACGTTTGTGGTCTTGCTCTACTAATGGGAAGAGTATGCCATCTGATTTTCGAACAATATTTCCGAGATTTGTTTTATCCTTCAAGCGCTTTTTAGCTTTGACTTGATCAGCAGGTAATTTCATGTCAAAGTTGTAGACTTCGCCTTCTTTAACATCTGATAAAACTGCATAGAAACTATCTGAACTGATGCGGTAATAATCATTCTGATTCATCTCATCATATATGTATTCAAATTGAGCTTCGATTTCGTTAATCCCCTCTCCCATCAGCAAAGTCACATTACCATTGGCTAACAAAGGCATTTGTACGGGTTCTTTATTAACTGACTTAACAATTATATGAGAAGGCACAATTAACTTTGCTGTAGGCGCACGACCAAAGGGACTTCCAGAAACGTTAACTTCTCTTTGACTCGCACAAGAGAGTAAGAAGCAACAAATTAAAAGAAGTGAAAAACTACGAAGAGTAATAAGCTGCATTTTCATCCACATAACCATGAGTTAAATCACATCCATAGGCAGTAGCACTTGCATCGCCTAAACCGAGTTTGACTTGAAAAATGACTTCTTCTGAATCGATGGATTCACGAAGAGCCAATTCATCGAAATCAGTTTTTATACTATCAGCAAAAACAGTCACACCATTGACAATCAGCTCGAGCTTTGCCACATCTAGATCATTATCAAAACATTTCCCAAGAGCCATAAGCATACGGCCAATATTGGGATCACAGCCATGCGCCATCGTTTTAATAAGAGGAGAGTTTACCATGGCACGAGCGTAAATTTTCGCTTGTTTCTCGTCGACAGCTTCTTCTATAATGATTTTCAATAGCTTGGTAGCGCCCTCTCCATCACGCGCCAACATCTCTGTCATACGAATGCAAGCAGCTGAAAAGCGCTCCTGAAACTCTTGCAGATCCACGGGGTTCTTAGCTAGACCATTAGCCATGGCCACCACTGTATCAGAAGTTGAAGTATCGGTATCGACAGAGAGCATATTGAAAGATTGATTCACCCCAACACGCAGAACACTATCTAAATCTTTTGCGGAAACCGCAGCATCTGTAAATACATAAACGAGCATTGTGGCCATGTTGGGCTCAATCATACCCGAACCCTTGCCAACAATTGTTAGTGTGTAGTGATCACAGGAAATCGAAATCGCTTTAGCATAAGTATCGGTAGTCATTATACCACGCGCACCAACAAGTGGATCG
The DNA here is from genome assembly GCF_028745505.1 of Lentisphaera marina. GTDB lineage: Bacteria > Verrucomicrobiota > Lentisphaeria > Lentisphaerales > Lentisphaeraceae > Lentisphaera > Lentisphaera marina. The sequence continues at coordinate 1,755,474 of NZ_JAQZZL010000002.1, forward strand.
GAACATAAATCTGATTTCATGCCTACAATTCCAGATTCGATTTTCTCGACGGGCAAAGGTACGGCAATGACTCCAGTGGAAGACATGATCACTTCACTCTCATCACAGGAGAGTTCCTTTGCGGCAGCAGCCGACATGCGGTAAGCTCGTTTAACACCTTCTTCACCCGTGCCCACATTTGACACACGTGAATTGACCACCACGGCCTGTAATTTACCTTTCTTTATAATTTCACGACCTGCAATGACTGGAGCGCCAGGAACTAGATTGCGGGTAAATACTGCAGCTGCTTCAGCAAGTTTCTCTGAATAAAAGAGTGCGAGATCATCGCCCTCTTCTTTGATACCGCAATTGCGACTCGTACAGGTGAAGCCCTGGGGCATCACGGGTGTTTGATCGAATTTATACATATTAAATCTCTTAGGGTTGCGCAGTGGCTTCCACTCGTAAATCTCTTGATAAGATGAGTTGTACCGCACCGGGCAAAGTCATTTCTTGTTGAATTTTTTCGGCGATGTCTTGAGCGAGCATCGGCATATCATTGTCTTTTACTTTTTCTGGTCTTATAGAAACAAGAACTTCGCGTCCCGCTTGCATAACCACACATTCTGAAACTTCATCCATATTTTTCATGATAAATTCAATTTGGTGAAGTCGATTCACATAGGAATCCATGGCTTCATCAGCCGTCCCAGGACGGTTTTTACTGAGCTGAACCGCCACGTGTAACAAGCGATCCATACCATTGGAGAGTGTGTAAGTATCTTTGTAGTTTTCTATCGCCACGCAAAGTTCTTCATCTTCGCCTTCGCGACGCAAAAAATCAGCTCCCATTTGAGCGGAATTATTTTCAGCCGATTCATCAAAACTCTGACCAATTGCATGGAGTAAGCCCAAGCGCTTGGCTTGCCTTACATCTAGGCCAATTTCCGCTGCGATTGTCCCCATTAAACAGGAGACTTCACGAGAGAATTGCATGAGATTTTGAAAAGCATTGAAACGATATTTTAGCATACCTAATTGACGGTAAATTTTTGTGCTCACAACGCCAATATTTAATTCCTCACAGAGGTAAGTTGCTGAACGCTCCAAGTCACGATCCATTTGATCTGTCACTGAACTAATCACTTCATGAATTCTATTAGGGTGAATACGCCCGTCATCAATTAATTGCTCCAATGTAATTCGCGCCATTTCACGACGATAAGAATTAAAACAAGAAATCACTACTGTCTCGGGAGTATCATCGATAATAATATTGGCGCCAGTCAAAGACTCCAAAGTACGAATATTGCGACCATCGCGACCAATAATGCGGCCTTTAATCTCATCACTCGGTAAATAAACCGTCGTAGTTGTTCGATCACTAGCGCATTCCGCAGAATAACGCTGCATCGCTGATAATAATATATCGCGTGCATCTTCCGAGGCTTGGCTCTTCATTTCCTTGAGGTTTTGTTTGTATATACGAGCGCATTGATCTTTGGATTGCTCCTCCGCTTTTTGAACAATCTGATTCTTGGCTTCTTCAACTGTCAGCGAGGCTAATTCAGCTTCACGCTGAGACAAAGCTTCTTCTTGTTGATTAATGATTTGGCTTTTTTGATTCAATTCATCTTGTTTTTCATCAAGCTGATCGAGCCTATCTTGGGTTGACGTCAGCAAAGACTCAATTTTTTCACGCTCACTTTTTAAACTTTCGCGTTCAGCTTCATGCTTTTTGATATTCTCATCAAAAGAGCTTTTAGCTTGTAATTTGAGTTCTTGAATTTCTTCTTCAGCTTCCTTAATTCGCTGCGATTTAAGTTCAGCTGCTTGTAGCTTGGCTTCCGCAAGTAGAGCTTCTTGATCTTTCTCTAATTTGCGAAACTTACTCTTAATCAGTAAGCTGCCTATGATAAAACCGATAATGACACCAGTTATTAAATATATATAATCATTCATTTTGAATTAGTTTTTCCTATCACATTTAAACAGTCCCGAAGGACTTAAAATAAAATCCATTACGTAATCATGATCTTCACTTGGCACATCCTCAATCAATTGAAAATCATAACACACTCCGACTTTAGTACCTATGGAATATTTTGCCAACAAACGATCGTAAAATCCTCCACCTCTTCCAAGACGATTACCACGACGGTCGAAAGCTAAAGCTGGAATAAAGCAGTAATCTATATATTTCAGCTCACTGAGCACACGGGGTTCCGCAATATCAAAAGGCCCCATTTGCAAATCCTTTTGTTCACCTGACCACAAAGAAAAATCATAAACTTTCTCTTTGGCATTAAAGCGAGGTAAAAGAATTTCGCTAGATTTAAAAAAGTCAGTTAAACAAAGTTCTTGCGAATCGGCTTGATAAAGTGCGACTGTTTTATTTGCGAAATCCGCAAACTCATCAAGATGATGCTGGAGTGATGAAATATCTTCACTTCCTCCTTGTTTCTGAGCGATCTGCTGTCGCAGCTGTTTCCTAAGAATCTGCTTTGCTTTCATCCTCTCCTCGCAAATCCCGCCAATAATCCATACGCTCTTTGATTTTGGTCTCATAACCACGTTCAACTGGCTGATAGTACTGAGTTTCCACACCTATGTATTCTTGCTTCACATATGCTTCTTTCGAATTGTGAGGGTAAACATAGTCGCCTTCCTCAGGGTTGTAGCCCGAACTCCGCGGGTCTCGCAAATGCATGGGAATGACTTGAGACCGTTGATTGCGAACATCATCTAAAGCTAGATTCACTGCTTTATAAGCCGCATTACTTTTGGGTGCCGTCGCACAATAAGTGACTGCTTGCGACAAAATAATCCGCGCTTCTGGCATGCCAACTATATCCACTGCCTGAGATGCTGAAACGGCTAACTGCAAGGCCCTCGGATCTGCGTTACCGACATCTTCCGAAGCGAAAATCATAATTCTCCGCGCAATAAAACGAATATCTTCTCCCGCCTCCAGCATATAGGCTAACCAATAGACTGCCGCATCGGGGTCACTACCACGCATACTTTTAATAAATGCACTGGCTGCATTGTAGTGAGCATCAGCATCATACTTATATGATTTAACTTGTAAACATTCACGTAAATCATCTAAAGTAATGATTTCTGCTTGTGCCGTTTTTACTGCTAATTCTATTACTGTGAGTGCTCGCCTCGCATCCCCTTCACAGTTTTCGCTTAAAAACTTCAAGCCCTGCTCTTCGAACTCAAGCTCCGTCTCTAAGGATCGAAGAATCCTTGGCATTTTGGCATTTAGCAAAGCCTTTATAGCTGTCGCCTCTAAAGGCTTCAATGTAAAAATCAATGAACGCGAACAAAGTGCTGGAGTCAGATAAAAACCTGGGTTATGAGTTGTTGCGCCAATAAAGCGCACCGTACCATTCTCAATATCCTTGAGCAGTGAATCCTGCTGAGCTTTGTTAAAGCGATGAATCTCGTCCACAAATAAAACTGTTTTTCGACCGCTGAACTTGCGTGCTTCATCAGCTGCTTTCACAGCTTTGCGAACTTCGCTCACAGAGCTATCGATTGCGGAAAGCGCAATGAAATCGGCTTCAGTGTATTTTGAAATAATCGATGCTAAACTCGTCTTACCTGTACCTGGAGGGCCCGTAAAAATAATCGAACTAAAGCAATCGTTCTCAATCGAACGCCGCAAGAGCGAACCCTCTGCGGTCAAATGTTCCTGACCAAAAAAGTCCGCAAAGCCCTCTGGTCGCAGAGTCGCTGCCAGTGGTTCACTACGTGGATGATCAAATAAGGACATATCAGGTTTCAGAATTAAGGTTTTAGTTCATTACATATAAAATATGTCTACCCAAGAAAAAAGCCTTTGCGGAAATCGCAAAGGCTTTTAGAAAAGAAGGTGAAAGTTTTTTAATCGAAACGTAGTCCTGATGATTTACGAACTTGCTCTAAGAGCTTTTTCATATCGTCGGCTACTTCAGGGAATTCTTTAATCACATTCTTCTGTTCGCCTGGATCAGCTTCTAAATCATAAAGCTCTTGTTTTGGTTTTTTCTTATTACCTTTAGAGATGTACTTCCATTTCCCTTTACGCACTGCATGATCTGTCTTACGAGCTTCTTCAAACATGTAGTCTAAACCCTTGGGATCTTTCCCAAGAAAAGCAGCCAAAGTATCTCTACTATCAAGTGCTTCATCTTTACGTAAGTCGTGACCAACAAGCGCTGCAAGTGAAGTGTAGAGGTCAACTTGATTCACCATCGCATTGGAAACCGCAGGTTTAATTTTGGCGGGCCAGCGAATAATGAAGGGAACGCGCGTACCGCCTTCATAGATTTGGTATTTACCACCGCGATATATACCAGAACCATCGTGACCGTGGTCCGTTTCTTTCGTCGAAGTTTTTGTTACTGAACCATCTTTGTAACCGTCGTCATAGACTGGGCCATTATCACTGGAGAAGAAAACAATTGTATTATCTGCTACACCAGCTTCATCGAGTGCTTTCATGAGGGCACCAGTCGACCAATCAAATTGAACCATCGCGTCACCGCGCTTACCTAATTTGGTCGCACCCTGAAAACGAGGGTGTGGTGCACGTGGAACGTGAATATCTTGTGAGGCGAAATAAAGGAAGAAAGGCTTATCCCCTTTAGCTTTTTCTTTAATGAACTCAGTCGCTTTTTCAACAAAAACATCTGCCATAGTTTCGTCATTCCAAAGAGCTTTCTTACCGCCAGACATAAAGCCAATACGCCCAATGCCATTGATAACCGAATGATTGTGTCCGTGAGTACTTGGGTAATAAGTCATCAATTCAGGGTTCTTTCTCGCATCGCCATACTGAGTTGAGCCAGGTTTATTGACGGATTCTAAAGTTCTACCCACGTAGATAGGATCATTGGGATCATAATTGTAAACGCGATGACCATCTAAATAAACACAGGGGACGCGATCATTTGTAGATGGCAGAAGAAAGGAATGACCAAAACCTATCTCTAAAGGGCCTGGCTTCACATCACCATTCCAATCAGTATCAACTCCCTTTGCACCAATACCCAAATGCCATTTTCCGACAACACCTGTTTCATAACCATTTTCTTGAAGCATTTTTGGAAGGGTTGGAATATCAGTTGGAATACTGAGAGGCGCATTAGGAGGAAGAATACTTACGCCGTGACGGAAGGCATGGACACCCGTGAGCATGGCAAAACGCGAAGGCGAACAAGTCGCTGCTGAACAGTGACCATCGGTAAATTGAATCCCACCCTGAGCAAGTTTATCAATATTAGGTGTAGGGATTTTCTCAGAACCATAAACCCCGACATCGCCATAACCGACGTCATCGCCATAAATAAAAACGATATTAGGTTTTTCTGCAGCACTTAAATTTGCGCAAAGCGCTAGGAGCAAAACTCCTGTAGATCGAAATAAATTCATGCTTTTTTGCCTTTCTTATTTTTTTGTTTTTTGATTTTTTTACTTGGGCCGAGAGCAGGCATCCCATTTACTAAATAATCGTAAAAGGGCTTCAGCTTACTATCTTTAATCTTATAATTTTTCACAAAGGGAATCAGGCGAGCATTATTCTTTCCCCCCATCCAATCAATATAATTTAAGGCCTCTAACTCGGCATAAGTTCCTGATTTAAGCAAATTCTCAAAGACTTTATAGGCCTCATCTGACTGATTGATTTCAATGACTGTCCAAGCTGCCATAGCACGTACAGTTTCACTAGGATCATTGAGTAAAGGGTTTACATCCGCCAAAACATTGACTTTATCTTTAAGCATAAACAAACCACACACGGCCCAGTGACGCACGCCACTATCATCACTCTTCAAGAATTCTTGGAGCTGAGAATAATACTCGGCTTTTTGCTCGAGAGCGATAGCTGCCGCCTGCATGTAAGCATCTAAATTATAGAGCTCCTTATTATGAATAACTTCATAGGGAGTCACACCATTCTCTAATGCTCGTTGATTCAACTCAGACTCTGGAATTAAACCCGCATCCGTATACTGACGCTGATATGAATCGAGCTTCTTTTTCATGGTCTCAACAATTTCTTTATATTCAGGGCTCTGTGCTAAATTATTTAAGCAAAAGCTATCTTTACTCACATCATAGAGCTCGTCTTTGGGCTTCAGTTTAAAATAACGACTCTGATTATCGTTGAGTTTAGCATTTTTAAAATCATTCTCCCAATCGCGCTGCATTGGGATTTTCCACTGATAGGGTAAATGTTGCCCGCGAGCCACGTAGGGAATATAATTGCGCACATAGAGAAACTGTTTGTCACGTATGGCTCGGGCATTTTCAATTTTTCCGTCATTGCGACCTCGGAAATGGAAAACGTATTCAGGCTCTTTTGTTTGATCCTTGCCTAAGAAAATTTCCCCTTGGTAATTTGCAGGAATAGTAGCGCCCGCTAATGAAAGCCAAGTCGAAGGCATATCAATAAAACTCACGAGGCGATCAACTGTTGAGCCAGGCTTATCTGCTGGCCAAAGTTGTTTATATTTTTCTGGAATGCGAATAACAAGTGGGCAATGAGTTCCAGAATTATACAGGTAGCGCTTGCCACGAGGAAGTGGGCCACCGTGATCCGAATTGTAAATCACAATAGTATTTTCTGCCAAGCCCATTTTTTCGAGTTGAGCTAAAGCCCGACCAATGTTCTCATCCATTTTTGTGACGTTCTTGTAGTAGTAACCATAATTGGCACGAACTTCTTTCGTATCGGGATGATAGGGAGGGATTTTCACTTTATCTTGTGGGTAAGTGTAGTCCTTTCCCATAGCACGACTCTCATGAGAATCGGCGTGATTAATCACTTGAAAAAAGGGCTGGTTTTCTTTGAGTTTATTCCAATTTAGTTTAGAACTACTCCACATGGTTTTTAAACGTGGGTCCTGACGCGTATTATAATCCGTTTTACCCGTATTCACGGCGTAGTACCCCGCCTTGCGAAGCTGCTGAGGATAGAAGATAACTTTATCCTCGGGAACTTTTACGTTACTACGGTGATTATGCCCCGCCATGGAGACGGCATTCATTCCCGTTATCCAAGAAGTTCGCGTCGCTGAACACACGGCCGTATTTGAGTAACATTGAGTATAGCGAAAGCCTTCTTTTGCCAATTTATCAATATTGGGAGTGACCGCCATCTCATTGCCATAGCAGCCTATGTGAGTCACGTTATTATCCTCACTTGTCAACCACAAAATATTTGGCTTCTCTAAACACCAGGCTTGCGCCCCAATAAGGACAAAAAACATTAGAATTAATTTATGCATATACACTCTTCATTACTTTCATTTAATCAAATAACACCCGCACACGAGTCAGGTGACTTTTATATGGCTACTTTTTTATCAGAAGATTTTTTCTTCTTACTCTTTTTACTCTTCTTGGACTTTGAGTCTGACACCTTCTTTCCAAAATCTGGATTTAGTTCTGTCGGAATAAAAGCTCCAAGATCTTGACGCCAGGCATCAAGTTTGGCACGGAGTTCACTCACAACTTCAGGATACTCTTTACTCAAGTCCGTTTTTTCGGAGCGATCGCCATTGATATCATAAAGTTCAAGGCCATCATCCTCAAAGTAATGATGCAATTTCCATTTACCGTGGCGAATGACCGATCCAGGACGAGTTCTAAAAAGTGGGTCACGACTCATTGGTTTTTCGTTAGCTTTGAGATAAGCCTGCAAGTAGATTGGGAAGTGCCAGTAAATTGCTCGATCATTCAACTTTTGATCGTCACCTCCTTTTAGTAAAGGAAGGAAACTGTCCCCATCGATGATCTTATCCGCAGGAAGTTCCACTCCTGCGAGTTCACAAACCGTAGGATAGAAGTCGAGGCCTGTTACGGGAGTATCATTCCGGCTACCAGCTTTAATGACACCAGGCCAGGAAGCAAAAAAAGGCACTCGAATTCCACCTTCATAATAACTGCCTTTACCAGCGCGAAGTGGCTCCTGACGACTGAACTTCATATGACCTCCATTATCTGAAGTGAACATAATGAGAGTCTTTTCACGCAGCCCCTGTTCTTCCAATGCCGCGACCAAACGCCCTATGTTTTTATCTAAAGCCTCAATCATTGCGGCATATTTGGGGTTAAAATGACCCTCAGTTTTTGCTTTTGCTTTATACTTAGCTTCGAATTTGGGGTGCCCCTCAATCGGCGCATGAATAGTGTAATAAGGGAAATACATAAATACTGGCTGCTTAGACCCGTGCTCTTTAAAAATAGCAATAGCCTCGTCAGTCAAATGATCACATAGGTAACGACCCTTTTCTTTAGCCACCAAATTTGGATACTCGTAAGGACTGTGGTAACCGCCTTTATATGGCCCGCCAAATTCTCGGCCACCAACATTAATATCCCAACCGTGAACTAGTGGATCTTTGGCTACATGATACTTGCCAAGAGTTGCAGTGAGGTAACCTGCACTATTCATAGCATCCGCAATAGTGAAGTTTTCAGCATCAACGAAATCAGTATTGGGACTAGGGATTAATTTACGCTGATTAGAAGCTCCACGAGCAGGATTACCCACAGTGTAGACTCCTGTACGTGAACTTTGCTCGCCGCTAATCAGACAGGCACGACTCGGCGCGCAGTTAGCTGCCGCTGCATAACCTTGATCAAAAATCATACCGCTCTTGGCAAGGGCATCAATATTTGGACTCTCGTAATATTCACTTCCCTGATAACTGAGGTCAGTCCAACCCAGATCGTCGATATTGATAAGGATAATGTGCGGCTTATCCGAAGCCAAAGCAGATAAGGCAACAAGGCCAAGTATCAAAAATTTATATAAAATATTAAACATTATTTTCCTGTGTTTTTTAATTTACTCTGTACAAAAATCATCATCTTAACACGAGTTTATTTTTTCTTTGTTTTTTTATTTTTAGATTTCTGTTTGGGCACGTATTCAACACCCGTATCTGCGCAGGCTGCTTTGGCATTGTAGAGTGGCTTGTTATCCTTGTCCCAATAAGGGCTTTTCACATGAGCCTCTAGCATCATTTTGCGAATCTGATCCACTACTTCTGGGTATTGCGAGGCTACATTCTTTGACTCCGCTACGTCCCCCGACAAGTCATACAATTCAATATTGAGACCTTTACGTCTATCAAGTACAACCCCTTTCCATTTACCAAAACGGATCGCACAATTGGGCTTATTACTCTCATAGAGTTCCCAGTATAAATATTTATGCTCTTTCTGTTCATTATCATTACCTAATAATGTTGGCAACATAGAAATTCCGTCGGTTTCTCCCTTAAAGGCTTCTCCCGTTAATTCTGAAAGTGTTGGCATCATATCCCAAAAAGCTGAAATATGATCATTCACACTTCCCGCTTTGATTGTCCCAGGCCAATAAGCAATCATTGGCGAGCGGACACCGCCATCATACATACTTCTTTTAACTCCACGCAATTCCCCCGAAGTATTAAAAAACTTCTCTGAGTTAGATTTACCATGCGCGCCATTATCACTATTAAAAATAATCAGCGTATTCTCAGCTAGCCCTAATTCTTCTAAACGACGAGATATCGTACCAATATCACGATCCATACGCGAAGTCATTGCCGCGTGGATCTTCATCTCTTTGGGCCAATCTTTATCTTTGTATTGAGCCAAGTCGGGAACTTGATATTTTACATGGGGGATAAGATAAGCAAGATAAAGAAAAAAGGGCTGATCCTTTTTTTCTTCGATGAAGCGTAGTGCATCCACGGTCATCAAGTCATGGCTATAATCATTTTCTTCACCATTCTTATTATTGAGCATTTCTTTTTGCGCATTGCGCCAAAGGTATTCTGGGTAATAATTATGCGCTAAACGTTGATCCGTGTAACCGTAAAAATGATCAAAGCCCTGCTTATTGGGATTGCCTGAATCGTGAAAACTTCCGAGACCCCATTTCCCAATACAAGCCGTTGCGTAACCCGCACGCTTCATCAATTTCCCTAGGGTCTCAGAATCAGCTGGGATTGGCGTTTGTCCATCAGGGTAGCCTGGGCTATTAGCGCGAATAAAGGCGTGCCCTGGATGCTTACCCGTCATGAGCGATGCTCTAGATGGTGCACAAACCGCGTTCCCACAGTAATGATTCGTAAAACGCATCCCTTTCGAGGCGAGCTGATCGAGCTCGGGTGTTTGAATCTTTTCTTGCCCATTGTAACCGACTTCGGCATAGCCCAAATCATCACAGAGAATATAAATCACATTGGGTTTTTCTTTAGCTAAAGCAAAACTACTCAGCGCCACAAATAAGACTAAAAATAACTTCATCGTTAATTCCTTTTATTTAATTCATCAAAACTTATTAACCCGCCCAACTCAATCCTTTCATAGAAAACCAAAAAAATATTATGATTATCCAACTGCTCTAATTTGATTGTGCTAAAGGCACTGAGCATAATTTAGACCATGGCTAATGTGCTCTCGGTATAGCTTTTGCGCTTTACGCAAATATATGGAAAGACACATAGTGCTGAAAGCACGGTGAATAATGTAGCCTATAGTTTTAGAGACTATGTGAAAAATATAAACACCGATCATATAAGGGCTGAAGGCCCGATAAATTGTAGCGTGCACCGTGAGGTGCATGTTGTCATACCTTATGAAACAGAGGGCTGTAAGTCCGACACAATCAATGCCTTGTATCGGTGCCTTACACCTCAAACAACCTTTTCTTGCAAACGTGTGACGTGAGCCACACGTACGGGGAAACAGTTTTTATCCGCCCGTATGGCAATACCTCGCGGATGTGAGTCGGCATAGTGTGTCGAACCCAAGTTTGGGCCCTGACTTAATTCCGAACCCATGTCCATGCCCCTAACGGGGCAGGCTACATTCTAGCGGACTCACAGGTGAGCCCTGAAATATAGATATTTTTTTATTTTTCAGGTGCAGCGCACCGATAGACAATAGCGTGTGGCGTGAGCCACACGTACGGGGAAACAGTTTTTATCCGCCCGTATGGCAATACCTCGCGGATGTGAGTCGGCATAGTGTGTCGAACCCAAGTTTGGGCCCTGACTTAATTCCGAACCCATGTCCATGCCCCTAACGGGGCAGGCTACATTCTAGCGGACTCACAGGTGAGCCCTGAAATATAGATATTTTTTTATTTTTCAGGTGCAGCGCACCGATAGACAATAGCGTGTGGCGTGAGCCACACGTACGGGGAAACAGTTTTTATCCGCCCGTATGGCAATACCTCGCGGATGTGAGTCGGCATAGTGTGTCGGACCCAAGTTTGGGCCCTGGCTTAATTCCGAACCCATTTCCATGCCCCTCACGGGGCAGGCTACATTCTAGCGGACTCACAGGTGGGCCCTGACAATATAGATATTTCTTTATTATTCAGGTGCAGCGCACCGATAGACAATAGCGTGTGGCGTGAGCCACACGTAGGTGATAATAAAATGAATGGAGGATTCGCGGATGTGAATCCGGCATAGTGTGTCGGACCCCAAATTGGGCCCTGTCTGATTGCTACGAACATGGTATATACACCTCACGGTGCATGCTTCATTCTAGTTGATTCACATGTGAACCCTGATGAGTTCTAATCTTTCGGATCCCATTTAAAATCAAAAATTAAACATTCAAAATTAGAGGGTAAAACCACACTCCTTAGTAAAGGCTATTCCTCTCCATCAAACGGCGCACCTGCCTTGGTGTCACGGCCGCATCAATGATGTAGAGCTCATCCATTTTCGCCTTTAAAAAATATTTTGGCCCATCCATTTTACGTCCAAAAGTCACTGGCTTAGAGTTAATCGAATCAATATTTGTAGAAACTCTTTCTCTTCTCACACCACTAATGGCTTCCAGTCGACCATCGACATAATGGCGCACATGTGTCGCCACATCCGCATTATCACCTCCGATAAAAAGGCTCACAATATGATGCCATCGCCCATCTCTTAAATCAGTCTCACCAACGACACAACCCTCTTTAAACTCTGTTCTAATTGCCCCAAGAACGCCATCTTTGGCTAAGGCATTCCAGCCAATCTGCCATTTCTCACCCTTCTCTCGGCTATTGCCCCAAGAGACAAAGGAGTAATTATCCCCTTGCTTAGCATCCTTTGGGATTTTCACCCAAAACGATACGGTTCTTGGGCGCGAACCAGACACTCCCATAAAATCAGTCTCAGCCCAATCATTCTTCCCATCAAATCCTAAAGCATAGCCAAAGGCACCTTCCGTGAACTGCGGTCCTTCTCCACCTTTTTTGTCTTTGAGTTCGGCTCTGAAACGGTCGTGATAATCACCCCCTGCCGTACTCGGCGTCCATCCCAATTCCGCACGATCAAAAGGCCAATGAACATAATTGAGCTCTCGTTGTTCAAGTAAATTCGGCAAAGTATCTAAGGAGGCTAATGAACTCTCGCCATTGACAATTGAACCCGCCATCGTTAAGGCTGCACTTTGATTCTCTCGTAACTTAATCATTTCTTGATCACTTTGCGACGAACGCAACTCAACCTCTCCCGCCTTAACTTCTACATCTGCCAAGCCATTTTGATTCACAGAAACTAAAAACTCCGTCCCCAAATCGACAACTTTACCACCGGGAACTTGTAAAACAAAGCCCACTGCCACTTGGGGCACATAAGCTTGTACTTGCCCCTTGTGTAGTCGCACTTTATTGCTGCCGATTAAATCAATCTCACTCGCCGCTTCAACATTGAGCTCCACACCCGAATCCAAAGTCAGTGCCAATTTTTCATCAAAAAAGTACTTACCTTTTTGCAACCACTGTCCCGATTCAAACTTACCTAATTCAGAAGAGTTCACTCGTGCCAAAAACTGAAGATCTTGCACTTCCGCAATTGGCTCATTTTTGATTGGCTGATTCTTGATAGACCAAATTGCGAAGACCGCAACAAATAAAGCCGCCATGGCTAAGAAAGGTCGAAACCAATTTTTATTAGACTTATCCACCTCAGCTTCTAGAGCCTGAAGTTGTGGACGTATTTCCGATAACTGCTCGGCCGCATTCAAGAGCTGACCCGTTTCGTAAAGGTATTCCGCAAAGACACGACTCTGCTCATCGTCATTTTTTAAAATTTCTTTGAGTTCAACTCTCTGCTCATCATTGAGTTCATTGCGTAAATAGAGCTCGGCTAATTTTTCAATCTCCATTTCAATCCCCTTCCGGCAAGTGCTCATAGGAGCGTGTGCATTTTCGCAACTGCTGACGAATCCGCGTCAAAGTAATATAAATCGCATTGACACTGCGATTAAAACGCTGCGCTAATGAATCTGAACTCTCCTTATCGCGATAAGACGCCATCAACAAATCAAATGAGCTCTCATTTAATTTCGTTAAGCAATGCTTCAGCGCACGACTCTGTCTTTCACGGCGACGCACAAAATTTTCATCAATGCATTGACTGAGTCTTTGCTCAACTAATTGCAAGAGGTCTTCATCCTCAAAAAAGGACTCCTTCTTGCGCGAGCGAATGATATTGAGGCATTTGAAACGTACGATGCCTTTGACCCAAGGAAAAACCGATTTCGATTGATCGAATTCATCCGCCTTGTGATTCACGGTAATCATCGCTTCTTGCACCGCATCTTGCGCCAAATCCCAATCGCGCAAGATACTATAGGCGTAAGCCGTCAAAGTATTATGTTGACGAAAAACTTCACGTAGGAGTTCATCTCTAAAGGATTGATTCATAATTCTTGGGGTTTTTAATTTTTAATTTTTAATTTTTAATTTTTAATTTTTAATTTTTAGTTTTTAGTTTTTAGTTTTTAGTTCTTCCAACCTCCAACCTCCAACTTAAATTCCCCGATTCACCGATTCACCGATTCACCAAATCACCTCATTACCTCCAACTTCCAACTTCCAACCTCCAACTTCCGTATTTTCCTGTGTTTCATTTAAAATTAAAAATTCATCATTAACAATTATCTCTTCCTATCTCCACATACTATTAACCACAAAACTGAGAACCTTTCACATAAATCCTAAATTTTCTTAAAAAATCCTCACCCCTTAAAACTTACACACTCAGCGCGTAGCGCTTTAACTTAGGCCGCAGGCCGTATTCTCAGCGCGTAGCGCGTCCAATTAAAATTAAAAATTATCCCCCTCCTCACTTGCACTCACTGCGCTTTATGGTCATTTATAGCCACTGGCGATAAGAACTGGAAGAAATATGGACAATTGGCATACTCGACAAACTTTATTAATGAGAGCAAAAAACCCCGACGATCAAGTTGCTTGGGAGGAATTTGTTTCTTATTACAAGAATTTCCTCAAAGTCGTCATCTACAAGATCAATCCCAGCACCAGCCTCTCAGAAGACTTCCTCCAAGCGGTTTTATTAGAAATCTGGCGCAGCCTGCCCCGCTTTGAAGTCGATGCCGAGCGCGCAAAATTCCGTACTTGGCTCTCGGTGCTCGTGCGCAACACCGTACTCAATCAAATTAAAAAAGAGCAAAAACAGAACAAAATCCGCCAAGAACTCGAACCCCAAGTCGAGCCCAATCAAGCGGAACTCGATCAAATGGTTCAAAAGGAATGGGAATTACATATCTCGCGCCTCGCCCTCGAAAATATTAGCCAACGTTTCACGGGCAAAGCCATGGATGTTTTTAAACTCTCGCTTAAAGGAAACACGATTGATCAAATCTGCAACGAACTTAAGATCACTCCAGAATCTGCCTACACACTCAAAAATCGCGTCAAAAAATACCTTGTTCGCGAGATCAAACGCCTGCGCACCGAACTCGAACAATGAGCTCCGACTCCACACAAGATGAAGACGAACTTCTCCACGCTCTATTTGAGGAGAGTTTTGAAGAAGAAAGCGAAGTCTTAAAAGACAATCCCTTCTTCGATAGCTTACGTGAAGATGAAAAACGCTATAGCGATTACACTCTGATTGCTTCTGGGGGCATGAAAAACATTTTTAAAGTCTTCGATAAAAAAACGGGCCGCCACGTCGCCCTGGCACGCTTACGCGATGAAATCCCTGTGGAGATCTACGAAAATTTTCTCCTCGAAGCTCGACTCACGTCTTTACTGGAACACCCCAACATCATCTCAGTTCACGACATCGGCATCAATGCTCAGGATGAGCCCTACTTCACCATGGAACTCAAGGTCGGTGATAGCTTAAAAACCATCCTTAAATCACTACAAAATCGCCAAAGCCAATATATCGAAAAATTTAGCCTCCACGATTTGCTCAATATCTTCACCAAAATCTGCGATGCAGTCGCTTATGCTCATTCAAAGTCAGTCATCCACCTCGACCTCAAGCCAGGCAACATTCAAATTGGCGCCTATGGCGAAGTTCTTGTTTGCGATTGGGGCCTCGGAAAAGTCATTGGCAATACAGTCTTTAACAATTACGAAGACCTCATGCTCAATCCCGATTTCCTCAATGACATCACCCTCACAGGGCAGATCAAAGGCACTCTTGGCTTCATGGCTCCTGAGCAAACCAAGCCCGATGGCAACAAAAGTCCACTTTGCGACATCTATTCCTTAGGCGCAATTCTTTACTCGATTCTTGCTCACAAGCCCCCCATCGATGGCTCAAAAGAGGAAATGATTGAACGTACCCGTCAAGGCTATATCGACTCACTCAATGTAAATAGTTTCCAAGAAAAAATTCCTCACAGCCTCATTGCCGTCAGCCAAAAAGCCCTTGCACTCAATCCCCAAGATCGCTATCAATCAGTTCATGAAATCCGTCAAGAAATCGACCAATACCTCAAAGGATTCTCCACCAAAGCCGAAAATGCGGGTCTCGCAAAGGAATTCACGCTTTTTATCAAACGCCACAAGGCTCCATGCACTCTAGCTTTCTGCTTCATCTTTTTTGCCATAATCGCCACTAGCCTTTTCATCACAAACCTAAACAAAAGTATTTATAGCGAACTACAAGCACGAGAGCTCGCCGAACGTGCCAGTCAAAAAAGTCGTGAGGCCCAAGCCATTGCCGAGCGCGAAAGTACCCGCAGTCAAGAAGCACTTGCCTTAACTGAGCGCGCCAATAAGCGCAGCACAGAAGCCATGCAACTTTTTGAAATTCAAAAAGAAAAAGCCGAAAGGGTTCTTCGCTTATACGAAGCCGAAAAGAACTCCCGTAACGATTTATTGCGTGATGCCGCTAAAAAATTCATGACTCACATATACAAACTTACGGATGTCGACGTCTATCATAGCCCTGAATTTGCCCTCGATTTTGCCCTCAAAACGATTAATCGCACCGAGAGCGACCAAAAAGAAGCGATTCCAGAAATTTTCCTCAAACAAAAAGCCTATATCTTATTTATTAAACAAGACTTCCAGGGCTCCTTAGACTGCCAAGATAGCTTTGAGCAAATAAGAGCTATGGCACAGCTGTGCCTCGACCTACCCCGTAAAGATGACTTGATTCACCCCGATTTTATTGAAGAATTTTTCGAGCGTTGTTCCAAAGTCCCCTATGGTCACTTTGGTGCCCTCGCTGTCAAAATGCTCGCTTATGACGGCGCCATGCGTAAAGATGTCGTCGATCATAGCCGCTTTGTTCACGCCCTACTAAAATTCAAAAACCGCAATTGGACTAATGCCAAATTTGAATTCGATCCCACGGCTAAGCACCTCAGAGTGAGTGGAGAAAGGCTCCTCACGACGGGCGACAAAATCACTGATCCTCGCACCGGCTCCGCTTCTTCCTTTATTTCCTACTTTGATTACCTGCAACTGCAATCTCTCGACCTCAGTCAAAGTGACTTCTTTAGCCTCAATCAACAACAAGAACTGAAAATTAAAAAACTCAATATATCCAACACCCTAGTCACCAACCTAAAAGCAATCCAAGAAATGCCCCACCTGCAAGAACTCATCATCAACTACGATCAGTTCCCCACCCAATCCCTACAAAAAATCCCCTCGCATATCAAAGTTACTTATATCAAATAACAAATTTTGAATTTTGAATTTTGAATTTTGAATTTTGAATTTTGAATTTTGAATTTTGAATTTTGAATTTTGACAAAAGCTAAACCACCCTCAAGCAGAGTTAGCAATCCATACGTACAACTCATGATGTCATTAACATTATTCATTTGATCCCAGCACTCATACGATTTCATTACTTTAGTCTCTATTAATTTAAAATTAAGAATTATTCATTTGAGCGAAGCACCGACACGATCTCATTGCTTTACTCTCTATTAATTTAAAATTAAGAATTCAAAATTATTCATTTGAGCGTAGTGCCGACACGATCTCATTGCTTTACTCTCTATTAATTTAAAATTAAGAATTCAAAATTATTCATTTGAGCGCAGCGAACAACACCCCCTTAATTATTTTTCAAATGACCATTTTACTTTTTAGATCGCATTATTTTCACTCTTTCTCGCCTCACTAAGCAGAAGACAAAGTCTCGATGAACTTGCCTGCTCATCGCTTCAATCGTATATTTTAGATAGTTCTGATCGAATATTAATTGAGGATCTCTATGTCCACACCAAGTCTTAAAAAGAATTTTTCACTCGTCGAGTTACTCGCCGTTATTGCCATCATGTCAATGCTCATTGCAATCGTAGGCGTTGCCATGAAACCCAATCCCGTCAATTCAGCCGCCCGTGAACTTTCTGGCGCCATCAACAAAGCACGTTCCTATGCACTCGCCAAAAGAAAATACACCCTCGTTCACATCACCCAACAAGAAGGTAAATTTGCACAAATCGAACCGATTAAAATCTTCACTGACAATACATTAACCACTGCAGACAATACAGGTACCGTTCCGGGATCAACTGTCACATACTTAAACAAAGGCGCAAATATAACTGCGAGTAACAATAGTGAATTATATATCAGCTTCCACCCTAATGGCGGCGTCAACAATTACGGTAACGTAACCAATACTGATGTCGCATCAGCTAACCAATTCGGAAATGATACAAAATGGTTCGTAGACATACAGAAACGTGGTGATGAAGAAAATAAACTAAGACTCTACATAAATAAATTTACTGGTATGGTATCATTTTGAGGAATCGCATGATGACTAAATCAAATAAATTCACTATGGTCGAAGTGATCATAGCCCTCGGCATTTTAACTATTGCAATGTTCACACTTGTAGGTCTACTACCTGCAGGCTTACAGAATTCAGAAGATACTGAACATTCTACCTATGCACCTATTGTTGCAGATGGCTTTGGCACAATATTAACTCATTTACTCAATGGTGATGAAAGCGGGACAAACTGGGATAGCTATTGGGACACTGCTGATGTTGATATACAGTACAACACAATCCATAAAGACCTGCCTAACACTCCTGAAAACTCTTCAAAAGGTGCCTTACGGATTAACACTACTGTCACTACTGTCAAAGAGATTGATCTTGCGACAGTTTCTAGCTCTACAAACTTTGATGGCATTCACAATAATATATCTAACGACCCTTTTCTTAAGCAATTCACTCTATATGGGACAGGATCAGCCAACTATCCGGATCTTTTTGGTGGCTACTACAAAGGCCTAGCTGCAGATGGTGTTACCGAAGCCGAATATGGCATCCGAGTTTGGTACGGCGAAGTAGAACTGGAGACCACATCTGGCACGGTTGTTGCTGCGCTGGAACCCGAAGCAGGAGATGATGACATCATCTTTACCGTCGAAGTATCATGGCCACCGCAAATGGAGTACCAGCGTAGAATTGCCATGGGCAACTTTTATAAAACCACAAAAATCGTGAGTAAAAAACCATGAAAAAGTACACTCTCATTGAACTCCTCGTGGCCATGGGTATCTTTGCTTTCATGATGCTCCTACTGATGAATTTTTTTAGTATTTCTACCGATCTGTTAGGCCGTGAAAACAACCGTGCCACCAAACTTTATGAGGCGAGTATTATCTCCTCTCTTTTACAGCAAGACTTAAAAAACATCTCAGTAAACGGAACAGACAGTCCACTTGAATACCATACAGATCGTTCAGGAAAAACTTACCTCCGTTTTATAAGTGAAGGCTATGACGAAAACACCAGCGTTGATTCCACCACCCCTATACTCGTCAGCTATGTATATGATTACGCTACTAAAGAAATCTACCGTTATGTTGAAAGCGTTAGTAACTTTGTGACTGCCTACGGAGCTATCACTCTGGACGGTTCCGATAAAATAAGTAACTTCAGCAACATAGAAACGAGCAGCAATGGCGGCCTAATCTTAGAAGGAGTCGAAGCCTTTGACCTAGTTTTTTACGAATCTGGAAATTTCAAAAATTTCACCGCTTCAGTCCTTACAGTGAATTCTGACTTTAGCAATCTTCGCTACAGTAATGTCACATCATCTGGTAGCGGTCTGACAACTAAACCCGATGCATTAACCATTCAAGCTGTCTTAAACGACAAAGATGTTATAGGCATTACTGGTTTAGAAGATAAAAATCGACGCACTATAACTCAACAATTCTTAATGGGGTATAATGACTAATGAAAAAACTACTCAAAATCAAAGATAAAGATTCTGGTATTGCCATCATGTTCTCCCTCATGATGCTTGCCGTATTCCTCGTTTTAGGCATGGGTTTTTCTGCTTATATGTCTAATATCCGTAGAGCAGCTGAGTACCAAAAAGACTTTAAAGTCAACAAAGATATTGAAGATGTTTTGCTTTATCAAATTCGTTTAGCTTTAAAAGGTGGTTTTGATGTTGAAGGTGAGTATTCAGGTTCGTCTGCAGATTATTATACAGGCTCGCTCCCTGAAGGTGCCCCTTCTAGATTTTATGGCGCCTCTGTAATAAACAACGGCAGTGACAACCCAATACAAAAACCAGATACTACAACAGACATACACTACGCTATTTGGGGCATCGAAACATCCGATTCTCTTCATCAGTTAAAAGACGATGAAATACTATTTTCGATCTACGATGAACCCAATGACAATATTGATGCTACTTCATACATAGACCCAGACAACTTTACTTCGCCAAACGATGCTTCAGCTTACTTAGGCTGGCAAGAACACCAAGATGAAAACAATGAAGTTTATGCAATCTCTACATGGGCACTGATGGGCATGTCCGGCCGACTTGACCCCGCTACTGTTGACACTGATACTACTGGAGCGTCCCTAACTGCACAACGAGCTATTGGCCAAAACATATCTGAAATCAGTGTATCAAACTTTATAACCAACGGAAGTGCTCAAGCTGCCATCAGTACAAATGCAACTAGTGCTTTACCGACCTTTCAAAAAGCTCTCCGGGATGCAGACTCTGCCACATTTGATGACAGTGCCTACTTCAGCTTCTTCCCCCTAGGAAGTGATTATACAATGGAGATGCTGAATGAATCTGATGTTCTCGAACAAACAGACAAGTCACTTACTATGCATTCAACAGAGTCACCCATCACCTTATTTGATTTAAGTGAAATTTTTACTGACAACACAATAACTCCCGAAGTTATCGTAGGCAACTCTGGAAGTAAACCTATCATATTCCTTTCCGACGCAACATCTAGCGTACCTGAAACTCAACGTTTACAAATAGCTGCTAACATAATCGATTATATAGATGGTGACAACACAGCCTCTAGTGACTACCCTGGAACCAATCCACCCACTTATGTTGGAAATGAAAAAGTCCCATACATCAATGAAGTTATAGCTGAAGTCACATGTACATGGGATGATGTCGATGGGGAAGGAGATACACTCGATTTTAAAGACTACAAAATTAAGTGGTACGGAGAGCTCATAGATTTGTATGGATCTAATATTGGAGGAAGATTTAGAATCACTTATGACATCAATATTGTAAACGATAGCGATAGCACTGTAATAGAGAACTCATCAGATCAAACATTTGATTTGACCCTACCTGCATCTGCAACCCCTAATTACATTAGTGCAAATACTACACAAACAGTAAATAAGTCAGGCGCTTCATTCCAAGACATAGGAGGAAGTACGGCCACTGTCGAAATAACTATCAAATCAGTCATTTTCACTGATGCTGGAGGAACCAGTTTGTACGATTATGCGGAGATCAACAAGTCCTGGAGCTCCGCAAACGGCGATAGTGAGATTATCGCTTCAAATGGCACTCCCTTTTCAATAAGTGTAGAATGCGGTGAACCAAAAGATAATTTAAATTCCAACAACTGGGTAAGACAATCTACTGGCGGAGTATTTTCGGGTGGGGCTTATGGAACGCCCTTTACCGTCGGACAACTCAACGCAGAATATGCTGTTAACCGACTTGCCTCAAGCAACAAAGATAATGAACCGAGTGTCACTACTGATCCCCTCTCAGCTTCTACAAACTATATCAGAAATGCTCCCATAAAGAATCTTCATGAATTAGGATATATTCATCGTGGTGATAAACATCAAACACTCAACCTCATAGAGTATAAAACTGAAAGTCCTGAAAAAATAGGTAATTACACTAACGGCAATGGAGATTTACTCTATAACTCAACTAAAACATTTGAAAGCTTAAGCAACGGTGGTGACAGATCTATATTGGATTACGTTTCACTAGGCTTAGCAAGCGAAATTGCTGGCAGTTTAGAGGAAACGACTCCAAACAGAGGACGAATTAACCCAAACACCAATCATCCTGCGGTACTAAAAGCTCTATTCTCAGGTATATCTGCTGACCACCCCAGCACAAATACAGACTATGTAGGCTCTTCTGGGACAGTTATAGGTGATGGATTAATCAATTCGTTAATTTCAAATTTTCCCGGTATAAATTCAAACCGTATCGACCTACCTTATCATGGGGCAGGAGATGATTTTCCTGTCATAGGTTATTTTGACCCTTTATGGTTTAAAAATTTAAAAAACAACCCACCTAGCTATGGAGTCCCCTTTAAGCTTACAACAACATTAAATGACCGTGAAGCAGAAGTTTTAATTGGTAACACTCGTCGATTTGTAAGTGTCAATCGCAATTACTACATTGCTTCATTAGCTGTCGACTCCACATCCTCATCTGCAGATGACGGCGTACGTAATACATCTATTCCGTGCACGCAACAATATTTAGTCAGAGAACTTATTGACGACTCAAAGGACAGCTCTGACTCAACTGCAACACCGCACGACCCCAGCGATGACCGCTATCGTGTAAGAATTCTCAGGTAAAATTCTATGAAATACTTAATAATCTTTTTCTTGTCCCTCGGCACTTTAGCACAAAGCAATACAAAACTTAAATATTCCGAACAACATATTAGCGAATTAAAAGCTCTTAAATATTACAATAAAAAATATGCTGAACCTGCAAAAAAAGAAATCGCAGACTTACAAAAAGATATCGATCGTTACAAAACTGGACTAGCTAAATTAAATAAAAATAGCAAAACATATAAAACAAGATACAAAGAACTACAGAGTTTTGAACAGCAACAAAAAGCATATAAAATCCTTGTCCTATATCCAAGTCTCCACATAAAGGCCATCGAGGCCTATACACAAGAAAATTTTGCATCATACCAAAAAAATCTAAAACTCAAGTTAGCTGCAGAAAGAAAATATAAAGAATTAGCGAACAAACCGTTCCCACGTTTTATTGAAGACTTTTCTAGGTATGAAAAAGGCAAAAAGAAACGAACTGAAAGGCCCACTAAAAAACGGACGGCTTCTACTCAGTAATGCTTAGGTTATTATGTTTTTTACTATGCTTGGATGCATGGTCGCAAGGCAGCTTGACTTCAAGCTGTCTTTTTGATTTTGCGCAGGACGCAAAGGCGAAAGCACTCATTGGCCAGACTGATGATTATGTAAAGCTCCAACAAGAACTTGAACGTGCCCAACGCCTCAATAGCCAAAAACCTCAGTGCGTTAGTGATTATTTGCGTAGGGCGCAAAACTCCGTGCTCAATTTCACTCCCGAAGAAATCGCCCTGCTCAATCGTGCCTCACAAGAACTCGCCGAAACTTTCAAAGCTTATAAACTCAACTTTCCCAAGAAAATTTATTACCTGAAGACTAATGGCAATGAAGAAGGTGCCCCCTACACCCGCAAAAATTTTATTGTCTTTCCCAATTTTAGCCTCAAGAAAAATCTAGCCGATATGAGAGAATTATTGGCTCATGAACTCTTTCACATCCTCAGCCGCTACAATCCAAAACTCAGAGATCCCCTTTATAAGATCATTGGCTACCATTATTGTGGCCCCATCATTGAATCTCCTGAGCTCAAAAAAATCCGCATTACTAATCCCGACGCCCCCACCTATGAGCATTACATAAAGCTAAGCAAGAAAGACGGCCAAGAATTTCCCGCCATCCCCTTTCTCTACCTCAAGATAAAGTCCCTTAAAGAAGTCGATGATCACGTCGTCTTTCGTCACATGCAACTCGGCTTTGTCAAAATTGACCTAAAAACAAAGAAAACTATTGGCGGCATCATCCCCGTCGAAGCTATTGCTCCCTCGCTCTTCAAACAAATTGGCAATAACACCCACTACATCATTCACCCCGAAGAAACAATTTCCGACAACTTCGCCCAGGTCATGTGTGGCCTCCCGGCAAAATCCCCCCGCATTCATCAGGAACTTAAGCGAATTCTTCGCAATTTTGAATTTTGAATTTTGAATTTTGAATTTTGAATTTCACTTCTTAGATTGAAGTGTTTTTATGATAGATGTGAGAAGCTTTATAAGTTCTGTTATTTCTTTCAACAAACTTTTTACATACACATCATCTTTATCGAGATAGCGAGTTTCGATCAGTAAATCGATCCAATACTTTGATTCTCTTGCTTCTTTACTTGCAATTGAAAGCTTGGCAATAAAATCCGCCGTAGATTGCGCTGCTTGTGCCTCATTGACATTAGCCCCGATGGACGTACCAGAACGAAGCAACTGTTTAGAGAGTATAAACTCCTGTTTATCTTTCTTTAGAAAACTACTAAGCCTTACGACCCTAACTGCGAAGCTAAATGATTTATCAAGTATTTCATTCTTCTCTTTCATCATTAAAAATTAAAAATTAAGAATTTACAATTCAAAATTGCGCTACGCGTCATTTAACAACAAGCACATCAATTTTGGCATCGTGAATGATATGGCGCACTGTGCTACCCGTAATCAACTTCTCGAGTTTGTGATTAGAAGAGGAGCTCACCACTAAGAGGTCCGCCTTAATCTCTGCCGCAAAATCATTGATCTGAGCGGAGGGATCGCCAAAGCGCACATGATGAGGGTGACGTCCCACATCTATATTGAGTAAATTATAGAGGCTGCTGAATTGTAGTTCTGCTTCTTTGCGAAAGACATCATCAGTAATTTCGCTAATGCCATTATTCGTGCTCAAATAACCATCAAAATCAGAATAATTGATCACCTCGGGAAGCACGTGCACAAACTCTAGATCGGCGCCAGTCTGTTCAGCGAAAGACAAGGCTTCTGCCGCAGCTTTCTGACATGCAGTAGTAAAATCTACTGGACAGAGAATTTTTTTAGGAATGCCCGTAAAGGCTTTATCGGGGTGAATCCACACAGGGCCTTCGGCATACTTCACTAGTCGCTCGGCATGACTCTTACTCAACATATGCTTAAGACCTGAACTATGACGTCCGATAACGATGAGGGAATTGCCGATTTTTTTTGCGATATCCGCAAGTTCTTTTGCGGTATTGCCCACACTTATGAGTGGTGCTTCTATTTTATGATTGCCGTGATCGGGATAAAGACGCTGAATCTCATCACTCAATTTGATCATCACTTTATCCAAAACCTCATCCGTCGATTTGGGGTGGAATAACTTGACACTCAAGGGTTCAATGATGTGCACTGGGTAAATGAGCGCCCCAAAGAGTTCACTGAGTTTTTGTGCTTCTCGCACCGCTAAACTAAATTGTTTCTTAGATGTGACGCCAACTATAATTGTTTCAATATTTTTCATTTATATGCTCCTCATTTACCTCAATTTATTACATGGAAAATCTAAATACAAAAACCCCTTAAAGCTAAATGATTAATTATCAATGAATTACATTCTAAGACGATAAAAAATCCTGCCTCCCCAGCAGAGTTAAAGCAACATTCCTAAGGTAATATGACTCAAATATTCATCTTTTCTTAATATTCGTCCATTTCCTAGCTCAATAAATGAAGCTATAATCTAAGCTTAACTAAATATTTGTGAATTGTGTGCAAAGCACTTTTCATGCGGAGCCTGTCTAGCTTTTGCTTCGCAAAAGAATTATTGATTTTCAATGCTTAATTTAAATTTAATTAAGATGTAGAGAAAATATTATTAGACCACAGATTCAACCGATAAAACAGATTCAACTCCTATCTAACAGTGAGCACAGCGAACGATCTCTCTTCTGACAGTGCGCTTGCAAACGATCTTTCTTCTAGAATAATTCGTGGTTAAAATCTTTTGACACTCAATTAAAAATTCAACATTCACAATTAAAAATTTCTCTTCCTCTGCTTTTGACACTCAATTAAAAATTCAACATTCACAATTAAAAATTGCTCTTCCTCTGCTTTTGACCCTCAATTAAAAATTCAACATTCACAATTAAAAATTGCTCTTCCTCTGCTTTTGACCCTCAATTAAAAATTCAACATTCACAATTAAAAATTGCCCCTCTACTTATGACTAAAGAACTCATCCAAATCGCCAAAGATGCTGGCAAAAAGATCATGGAGATCTATGCCACCGATTTTGAAGTTTACTCAAAAGACGACAAGTCTCCTCTTACTGAGGCCGACAAAGCCGCAAACGAAATTATTTGTCGAGAACTAAAAAAACTTACACCACAGATCCCTATCCTATCTGAAGAAAACAAAACTATTGATTACTCAGAAAGAAAATCATGGACGCAGATGTGGGTCGTCGATCCCATTGATGGCACCAAAGAATTCATCAAAAAAAATGGTGAGTTCACCGTTAATATTGCCCTCGTAGAAAATGGCGTACCTATTGCAGGTGTTGTCTATGCCCCTGCTATTGACGATATGTACTGGGCCGATGAAACTGGAGCCTACAAAAATGGCGACAAACTCCCGCTTAGCACTAACGAGACTCCAGAGAAATCACTTACGATTGTGGCGAGCCGTTCTCACATGTCCCAAGAGACTCAAGATTATGTTGATTACTTAAAAAAGGGAACCGAATCCATTGAGCTCACTTCAGTTGGTAGTTCACTTAAACTCTGCTATGTCGCGGAAGGCAAAGCTGATCAGTACCCCCGACTTGCTCCGACTATGGAATGGGATACTGCCGCAGCCCACGCCGTTGCCCTAAAAGCTGGCAAAGAAGTCCTCAACTTTGAAACTCGTCAAAACCTACTCTACAACAAAGAAAACTTACTCAACCCCTGGTTTTTAGTTAAGTAAGTACGAAGCTTCTGAGTTCACACACAGACTGAGTGATCACTTAGCAACGCCCTAAGATCTACGCTTCTCAGCGTCAAAACACTAAACTAACAAATTATCTTTCATGAATAACTGCCTAGTCATATCAACTTCATCACTACTCGCTAAGGTACAAAATAAAGGCAAGTATAATTTCTTTGATTTTTCACTTGATGATTTAGAACAAATCATCACACATGCAAAAAGCGCTAACTTAGCGATTCTTGAACTCGACGAAGATGGCTTTAATTCTGCGCCGATGAAAAACGCCATCTTAGCCCTCAGCTTATGCCGAGTGAGCCACATCATTTTCCTCTGCAATGACTCACTCTCCAGTGATCAAATACAAAATCATCAAAACGACTTCAAAGAAAACTCCTCAAAATTGAGCTTCCATGAAAGTCATTTCATTAGTGATGACCCTCGGCAAGACAAACTTCAGAGGCTCTTAGAACAACTTCACATAAAAGCCGCTAGCAACTTCATCGATTTACGTTTTGTCGTTGATCAACAAGCTAATTCGACTATCTCTGGGCGAGTCCTCTCTGGTTCCATGCGTTTGAATGAAGAATTAATCATCCTACCCACTGAAAAGACAACGCGTATAAAAAAATTCATTAATACTGACAAAAAAGTCGCTAAAGCTGGGGACTCACTCACACTTGAATTAGAGGATGAGCTCCATATTGGCCCAGGCGACATTCTCGCTAGACCCAATAACCTACCACGTGCAGGCAATGAGCTTGATATCACCATTACTTGGCTGAGTGAGCAATCGTGGGCTGAGGGCAATCACCGCATAATTGCGCGTCACAACGGCAAAGAACTCAATGCCTTTATCGAAAAAGTTTATTACACGATCAATATCGACACGCTACACCGCAATGAGCGCAAGACTTTAGAAAATTGTGACTTTGCAAAAGTTAAACTCACGACTTCTCAAAATTTATTTTTTGATTCCTTTCGCAGCAATCGTGCCACTGGCTTCATTGAACTACTCGATCCAGTCACAAAAACTGTCTTAGCTCTTGGCACAATCAAAGGTGAGAGTCGTACTGCTGGTGCACAGGGGATTAAATCGAGCAATATTAAATATGAAGAATTTAACTTAAGCCGAGAAGATTACGAAAATCGTAACCAACACAAAGGCTGTGTCCTTTGGTTTACTGGCCTCTCTGGATCGGGAAAATCAACTGTCGCCAAAGCCGTACTTGCTCGACTTCACGAAATGGGCAAACATGTCAATTGCCTCGATGGCGATAATGTGCGCCATGGCCTCTGCTCTGACCTGGGCTTCACTGCCGATGATCGTTCGGAAAATATCCGTCGCATTGGTGAGCTCGCTAAGCTTTTCATGGAAAATGGCAATATCACTATCTGCTCCTTCATCTCCCCCTACCAGAAAGACCGCGACTTCGTGCGTTCCATCTTAGCTGATGGCCGTTTCTACGAAACTTTTATTGACTGCGATATCGAAGTCTGTAAACAACGCGACCCCAAGGGGCTTTACAAAAAAGCACTCGCTGGACAAATTAATGGTTTCACGGGCATCGACTCACCCTACGAAGCCCCTCTAGATCCAGAGCTCAGACTCAAATCCGATACTTACCCAGTTAAACAACTCGTGGACGAAGTCATCAAAAGGCTTAAAGAAGATGGGGTTATTTAGGTAATTCGGTGATTTGGTGATTCGGTGATTTGGTGATTAAAAATGAATGCGCATATTTCTTATTTTGAAAAACTGGATGTTTTGCAAAATGCTAGATCCTTGAACAAAAACATATATGAAGTAACCAAAAATTTCCCTAAAGATGAAACTTATGGACTTACAAACCAAATACGCCGAGCTTCGATAAGTATCTGCTCTAACATTGCTGAAGGCTCAAGTCGACATAGCTCTAAAGACCAAGCTCATTTCACATCGATAACCTATTCATCCGCAATGGAAGTTTTAAATCAACTCATCATTGCCTCTGATTTAAACTACATCACCACAACTCAACTCTCAGAACTACGCAATCAACTCACCCATATTACAAATCAACTGAATAATCTTAGAAAAGCTCAACTGTCTCGACACAACAAATAAGACTCATTTGGATATTTAAAGACATCAATTAAGTAAATACTCGAATCATCAATAATTCTTCTTCTATATATGCAATAGTACCTACTGCATATATACCCACCAATTAACCAAATACTCGAATCAACAATAATTCGTCCTTCGGACTCATATGCCCTATCTATATCTCACACTTTTTACTTTCCTCGGATCACTGATCATCACCTTGATCTGCCGCTATTTCGGCCACAAGTGGAAAATCGTTGATCAGCCCGACAACTATCGCAAAGTCCATAAAAAGCCCATCCCCTTAGTTGGTGGCTACTCGATTTTCATCAGCTCCCTACTGAGTTTTTTATTTGTTCTCTTTTTTCAAAAAGACCTTATAAAAAGCGAAGTGATTGATCCGCAAATGTGGGCTTTATTAGTTGGTGCCATTATTATCCTACTCACTGGTGGCTACGATGACCTGCACGATATTAAACCGCGCCACAAAGCCCTCATGCAAGCCTTTGTCGCCAGCCTGCTGTACATAATGGGCTTCGCCATCAACAAAGTCTCTATCCCTTATATCGGCACCGTTGACTTTACCATGATTTCCTACCCCATGACCCTCTTTTGGTTCATGGGCTGTATGAATGTCATCAACTTACTCGATGGTCTCGACGGCCTCGCGGGTGGAGTCAGTCTCTTTGCCATCATCACCCTCACCGTGAATTCAGCTAATTCCGGCAATACCACTCTACTAATTCTCAACCTCATTGTTTCAGCCACTCTTTTAGCTTTTCTCGTCTTCAATTTTAATCCCGCCTCCATTTTCCTAGGTGATGCGGGCTCCATGCTCCTAGGCTATTATATTGCCACCATCTCACTCATTTCTAGTACCAAGGCAGAGACTGCTCTCACCCTTGCAATCCCCTTCATTGCCATTGGCCTCCCTGTCTTCGATACGATTGTTGCCTTTTTACGCCGCTGGTCACGCCGCGTCCCCATTTCTTCAGCTGATCGCAAACACATCCATCACGTTTTATTGAGTTCTGGTTTAAGTACCAAGTCGGTTGTCCTCATCCTCTATGCGATTTGTATCGTTTTCTCTTCGGTATCCTACTTACTGATCCTCAAGCGCGATGGTACTGCGATGATTTTCCTCTCGATCATCTTATTTGTTGCCTTCCTCTACGCCAAGCGTTATGGCATCATCAACACCGAGCAAATCATCAAGCGCATCAAAGAAGACCGCTTCGAAAACAAACGCTCCTCCTTAGCTCAAGTTGAGCTCGAAAAAGCCCTGCACCAATTCGAAAAAGCCATTTCTCATGAAGAAATCTGGGAATACGCCATCCCCGTTTTCGAAGCCATGCAATTGGATAAAACGATTTTTGAATTCGAAGATCAAGACAAACAACTCATTTGGAAAAAAGATAATTGGGAAACGGGACCCATCACTAATGAGATCATTGATAAGTGGTCACTCTTCCTCAAAGTCTTCAAAGACCACATAGTGTACGGTAAAATCGAAGTCTGGAAAGTTTCGCAAGGCACCCCCGTTCGCGACATTTTCATGCAGCTCAACACCCTGCGCGAAGCCATTGCGATTCATTTTGAAAGAATTGAGAAAGAGCAGGGCTAAAGACTGAGTTAACGCTCGTTCCGAGCTGCGTTGACAGAACAAGTTCCTAAGATTACAGGTTGCAGGTCCTTTAGGGAGAACCTTCGGCTTAGATAGCAACAACTTGCCTGGAGAGCGATCTAAAGTTCCGATAGGGGAAGCAGTTCCTGGAGAACTCTCGTACCGAACTTGGTAGGGCAACACTGTTTCTGAGAGAGTGACAACACCTTGTCTGGCAACGAAGCAAAGCTCTTGAAGAAAATCATTTAACATAATAACTAAAACCATGAAAGACACTGAAAAAACTGACTTCTGCTGGCTGACAACTGACAACTTTCTTAAACCACCCTCCGCGACTTTGCGACTTTGCGTGAACCAAAATTACACCACAGATCCAACTGATAAAACAGATTCAACTCCTATCTACCAGTGAGCACCGCGAACGATCTTTCTTCTTTTAGTTTGCTTGCGAACGATCTTTCTTCTAGAATAATTCGTGGTTAAAATCTTTTGACCCTCAATTAAAAATTCAACATTCATCATTAAAAATTGGCGCCCAGCGCCCTAACTATCAACTACACATGAAAAAAATACTTATCACTGGCGGTGCCGGATTCATTGGCTCAGCCGTTATCCGCCACCTCATCAACAATACTGATCATCAAGTCCTCAACATTGATAAACTAACTTACGCGGGCAATCTAGAATCCTTAGAATCCATTGCCAAAAATGAACGCTATCAATTCCTGCAAGCCGACATCTGTGATCGCAAAGCTATTGATCAAGCTCTCAAAGACTTTCAACCCCATATCATTATGCATTTGGCCGCTGAATCCCATGTCGATCGCTCTATTGATGGTCCCGGCGAATTCATGCAAACCAATATCATTGGTACTTATACCCTACTCGAAGCCGCCCGCGCCTACTGTTCAACTTTACCTCATGAAAGTGAACTTAATGAAATTCAAAATTCAAAATTCAAAATTCAAAATTTGAGCACAGCGACCTTCCGCTTCCACCACATTTCAACGGATGAAGTCTACGGCGATTTAGAAGGTCCCGAAGATCTCTTCCGTGAAGACACCCCCTATGCACCGAGCTCTCCTTACTCAGCTTCAAAAGCTTCGAGTGATCATTTAGTACGCGCCTGGAATCGCACCTATGGACTACCTGTGGTGATCACCAATTGCTCCAATAATTATGGTCCCTACCATTTTCCCGAAAAACTTATCCCCCTCATTATCCTCAATGCTTTAGCCGGCAAAGCCCTTCCCGTTTATGGCGATGGCAAGCAGGTTCGTGATTGGCTCTATGTCGATGATCATGCCCGTGCTCTCGTTAAAGTAGCTACCGAGGGCAAAAATGGTGAGACTTATAATATTGGTGGACATAATGAAAAGCAGAACATCGAAGTGGTTCATACGATCTGCTCCATCCTCGACCACCTCGTCCCGATCTCCTCAAATCCTCAACTATCCACTAATAACCATCAAACTTCCCCTCCTGAGGAACAACTGACTGCCAACTGCCAACTGCCAACTAATGACTGTCAACTTAATTCTTATTCCGACTTAATAACTTTCGTAGCCGATCGCCCAGGTCATGACTTACGTTACGCTATTGATGCCTCCAAAATCCAAACCGATTTGAATTGGACTCCTGAAGAAACTTTTGAATCAGGTATCAAAAAAACGGTGCAGTGGTATTTAGATAACAAGGATTCTTGGTGTAAGAATGTCCTCGATGGATCTTATCAAATGGAGAGATTGGGGCAGGGATAATTTGGTGATTTGGTGATTTGGTGATTTGGTGATTTGGTGATTTGGTGATTTGGTGATTCGGTGATTCGGTGATTTGGTGATTTGGTGATTTGGTGATTTGAAGGGATAAACCACAGATCCAACTAATAAAACAGATTAAACCACGGAAGACTCCGAAAGACACTGAAAAAACTGACTTCTGCTGGCTGACAACTGACAACTTTCTTAAACCACCCTCCGCGACTTTGCGACTTTGCGTGAACCAAAATCACACCACAGATCCAACTGATAAAACAGATTAAACCACGGAAGACTCCGAAAGACACTGAAAAAACTGACTTCTGCTGGCTGACAACTCTCTCATATCTCCAAGCAACTAAATAATCTTAGAAAAACTCAACTTGCTCGACATCAGAAATAATTCGAGGATTTCACCAAAATATTAAATAACCTGTCTCAAAACTTCACTTAACAAGCTATCCAACAAACGCGTAATTCGGTTCTTCGGTTCACCAAATCTACGATTAAACAATTAACTAGCTAACCTTTAACACTTTCTTAACTAAACTAACTTACCACATCCTCAAAACAAAGCTACTGTCTTCCGATTAAGTCAAAAAACAAATCAGAAGTTGCCAAAACTTTTGATGCGGAGCCTGCCTAGCTTTTGCTTCGCAAAAGAATGATGAATTATCAATGCTTAATTTTAAATTTAAGTAAGATGTAGAGAAAACATTATTAAACCACAGATAAAACAGAATAAACCACGGAAGACTCCGAAAGACACTGAAAAAACTGACTTCTGCTGGCTGACAATTTTCTTAAACCACCCTCCGCGACTTTGCGACTTTGCGTGAACCAAAAACACACCACAGATTCAACAGATAAAACAGAATCAACCCCCATCTATCAGTGAGCACAGCGAAAAAG
This sequence comes from Lentisphaera marina, assembly GCF_028745505.1. Classification (GTDB taxonomy): domain Bacteria; phylum Verrucomicrobiota; class Lentisphaeria; order Lentisphaerales; family Lentisphaeraceae; genus Lentisphaera; species Lentisphaera marina. The sequence continues at coordinate 1,788,209 of NZ_JAQZZL010000002.1, forward strand.
GTAAGTAGTCAGTCGGCAGTTGGCAACCATTAAAAATTGCTCTTCCTCTGCTTTTGACCCTCAATTCAAAATTCAAAATTCAACATTCACAATTAAAAATTGCTCTTCTCAACTCAGCGCGAAGCGCGTTAACTTAGGCCGAAGGCCGTATTCTCAGCGCCTAGCGCCTCAACTCAGAGCATTCTCAAATAAACGATTAACCAAATCTTCAAATCACCAATTAATTCTATGAAAGGCATTGTTCTCGCCGGCGGATCCGGCACCCGACTGCATCCCATCACCATGGGCACTTCTAAGCAACTCTTACCTGTTTACGATAAGCCGATGATTTATTATCCCCTCAGCGTACTTATGTTGGCTGGAATTCGCGATATTTTGATTATCACTACTCCTGAAGACCAAGCCTCTTTTCAACGCTTACTCGGAGATGGCTCACGCTTTGGGATTAATTTAGAGTATAAAGTTCAGCCCTCGCCCGATGGCCTCGCTCAAGCTTTTATTATAGGCGAAGATTTCATTGGCAATGATTCCGTAGCACTCGTTCTGGGAGATAATATTTTCTATGGCCAGGGCTTCACTCCACTTCTGCAGGAAGCGAGACGAGATGCTGAAAAAAATGCCCTTGCCAGCGTCTTTGGCTACAAAGTTAAGGATGCTCGCTCCTTTGGGGTGGTCGAACTAGACGAAAATGATGTCGCTATCAACTTGGAAGAAAAACCTCCTCACCCAAAATCCAACTGGGCCTTGACAGGACTCTATTTTTATGATAATGACGTCGTCGAAATAGCTAAAAACATCAAACCCTCTCATCGTGGCGAATTGGAAATCACTTCCGTCAACCAGACTTACCTGGAGCAAAAGCGCCTCAATGTGCAAAAACTCGGTCGTGGCTTTGCTTGGCTCGACACGGGAACACATGACTCCCTCATTGAGGCTGGTCACTACGTGCAAACCATTGAGAAACGCCAAGGACAAAAAGTTGCCTGCCTCGAAGAAATTGCCTTCTATAACAAGTGGCTAAACGAAACTGAAATCGAAGCTATTTCACAAAAGTTTATAAAAACCACTTACGGCGAATACCTAAAAGATTTGCTGGAGAAATGATATAATCCACGAAAATTCAGATGTCCAAAGTACACACATTGGTGCTAGCACCAATGTGTGGCAATACTGTGTGATTCTACCTGATGCAAATATCGGTGACAACTGCAATATTTGTTCTCACTGCTTCATAGAGAATGAGGTAATCATTGGTGATAATGTAACTATAAAGAATGGAACTAAAATTTGGGACGGCATTACAGTTGAAGACAATGTCTTTATCGGTCCCAATGTGACCTTTACTAATGACCTATATCCTCGCTCCAAAGAATACAAAAATGAATACTTAAAAACTATTATTAAAGAAGGAGCAACGGTTGGCGCTAGTGCAACTATCTTACCAGGCATTACGATTGGTAAAAAAGCAATGATTGGTGCAGGTTCTGTTGTAACTAATGATGTCCCTCCAAATGCAATAGTTGAAGGAGTCCCTGCTCGTATTATTGGCTATGTTGGAACAAAAACACATGAAGTTCATAGTGAGTTAATTGCCAAACATCAAAAACTATCTACAACTGGAACGCAAATTATTAATCTAACAAACATCCCTGATTTAAGAGGGCATCTATGTGTCGGGGAGTTAAATAAAGAACTACCTTTTGTTCCAAAGAGGATATTTTATATTTTTGATGTCCCATCCAGTAAAGTTCGTGGTGCTCACGCTCACAAGGCATGTCACCAAATGCTTATTTGTCTTAAGGGTTCTGTATCTGTTATCACAGACGACGGGAAGGTACAAGAAGAGATAACTCTCAACAAACCTCATCTTGGTTTACTCCTAGAGGCAGGCGTTTGGGGAATTCAATATAAATATAGTCAAGATGCTATTTTACTCGTATTAGCCTCACATGAATATGATGAAAGTGATTATATCCGCGACTATGATGAATACATCCAATACAAATTAAATAAATAATATGAATATTCAGCTAACATCAAAGAATGTGAAATTAAGGTTGATCGTGGAGTCTGATGCTCAATTTATACTAGAGTTAAGGTTAAATGATTCACTAAACCGTTATCTATCTGAGGTGGATGATAACTTAAATAGACAAATTGAATGGATAAAAAATTATAAAATTCGAGAAGCGCTAAAAAAAGAATTTTATTTTATCATAGAAAACAATAGGAATGAATTGATAGGTTCAGTCAGACTATATGACTTTTTGGAAAACTCTTTTAGTTGGGGTAGTTGGATATTAAACAATAAGAAATCTCCTACATCTGCGATTGAAAGTGCTTTACTTGTTTATCAGTTTGGTTTTAACAATCTATCTTTTCAAAAAAGTCATTTTGAAGTAATGAAAGCCAATAAAAATGTCATATCATTTCATGAGAAATGGGGAGCCCACCGTACTGGAGAAAACGAAGAATATTTCTTTTATGAAATTTCTGCTCAAGCTGTAAATAAAGTTCGACAAAAATTTAATAAACTATTATGAAGCAAATACCTTTTTTAGATTACAAAGCTGTCAACGATACTTACGCAGATGAAATGACAGAGGCTGCTCGTAGAGTCATTAACTCAGGCTGGTACGTACTAGGTCCAGAAGTTAGCAATTTTGAAGAGGAATTTGCCGGGTTTTGCGGAACAGATCACTGTATTGGAGTGAGTTCCGGTCTTGAGGCCTTAGTTCTCATTTTAGAATCTTGGAAGCGATTAGGAAAAATTTCTGAAGATGATGAAGTCATTGTCCCAGCCAACACTTACATAGCTTCGATTCTTGCGATTTCACAGGTTGGATTAAATCCTGTTTTAGTTGAGCCCGACTCAAAAACCTACAATATTGATCCAAATGCAGTAAAAAAGGCAATTACTTCAAAAACTAAAGTTATTATGGCCGTTCACCTTTACGGTCAGTGTGCTGACATGGACTCCCTAAATGTCATTGCAAAAGAACATAATTTATTGACTATGGAAGACTCCGCGCAAGCCCATGCAGCAACTTACAAATGGAAGAGAGCTGGAAACCTTTCCGATGCATCCGCCTTTAGTTTCTACCCAGGGAAAAACCTTGGTGCTATTGGAGAAGCCGGTGCGGTAACTACAAATTGTTCTGAACTAGCTGATATGATAAAGCTCTTGAGGAACTACGGCTCAGAAATTAAATACCACAATAAAGAGAAAGGTTATAATAACCGTATTGACGAGCTGCAATGCGCCATGATGAGTGTCAAACTTAAACACTTACAGGAAGATACTGAAAAACGTCAAGAACTTGCTCAACTTTATTTAGAGAATATTACAAATCCAGACATAACTCTTCCAACTGTACCAGACTTTGGAGCGCCCTGCTGGCACCTCTTCGTTATCCTTCATCCACAACGTGATAAACTAGCTGACTATCTAAATGAACAAGGTGTTGCTACTGCTATTCATTATCCGATCCCGCCACATAAGCAAAATGCTTATAGAGAGCTATCAAATTTGGACTTGCCAATTACTGAATATATTCATACAAATTGTTTAAGTTTACCCATTAGCCCCGTTCACACAAAAGAAGAAATTTTATATGTATCAAAAAAAATCAATGAATACTCCTAATTTATTTATACCCGGAGCTGGAAAAAGTGGGACTAGCAGTCTTCATGAATACCTCAATCAGCATCCAGACATATCAATGTCAGCTATAAAAGAGCCTCATTATTTGTCAAATACTGGTTTGTTAGAAAATTTATCAGAAGATTATTTAAATTTATTTAATGACAATAAGTTTCGTGGCGAATCTTCTACCGGTTATATGATCTTTGATAGCTTTAAAGAAAACGTATTAACTCACTGCCCTGAAGCGAAGTTTATCTTCGTTCTTAGAAATCCAATTGACCGCCTTGTATCTCATTATAATTGGAAACACGGTGGCGGTCATGAACCTAAGACTTTCTGGGACGCTATTAATGATGATAAAAACAAAATTCCTATTGCCGGAGTACCAGACAGTCCGATGGGTTATAGGTCATATGTACAATGGGGTTATTATTACAAATGGCTAAAAAGCTTTTATACTTATTTTGACTCCCAAAATATATATATCATTACTACAGAACAACTAAAAGATGAATCACTAAAAACACTTAACCAATGTTTTGATTTTTTAAATGTAGAAAGAATAGATCTTGACTTTACACAGAAACACAATATATCGAAAGTTGTTACCCGACCTAAACTAAAATCATTTATACAAAAATGTCGTATCCCATTTACCGAATATGTCCCATATTCTTTAAAATCCCCTTTACAAAAGTTTAAAAAAGTTGCCTTATCAAACTGTGAGTCCACTGATAAAAAGTTACAATTTAGCTTATCAAAACAAGGACGAATAGAAGTAAAGAATATCTATTTAAATGATGTAAATGAACTCAAAAACCTTACTGGCTTGAGTTTTAAAGAATGGAAAGATTTTAGTTAGATTTTTAATCACAATGTCTAACAAAACTTATTCCCAAATTCTAAAAAGCACATCCATCATTGGAGGTGCTCAAGGGATAAATATGCTCATCGCCATGATTCGAGTGAAGTTTGTCTCGGTTTTAATTGGACCTGCAGGCTATGGTATTTTAGCAAACTTTCAAGCAATATTAGGTGTTGCAAAAACGCTCTCTGGCTTGGGTTTAAATGGCAGTGCAGTACGCGATGTAGCAGAGGCTAATGGTAAGGGTGACCAAGAACATATAGCTCGAGTCGTAGCCGCCTTAAAAAAAACCTGTTGGCTTAGTGGTTTCTTTGGGGCTTTATTAATGGTAGCTCTTGCTTATCCTTTAAGCCAATGGAGTTTTAATACGCATGATTACACTTTGTCTATTATCGCACTATCTCTAGTTATTTTCTTTGGTAATATCCAAGCTGGTCGAATGGTGATAGTACAAGGATTTAGGCGGATTAAAGACCTCGCCATCCTCAATATTTTGGGGACTTTCGTTGGGTCCATTATTGCTGTTGCCTTTTATTATTTCATGGGTATTGATGGTATCTTGCCCACTCTCATTATCATGGCTTTTATTTCTTTACTTTTATCTTATTATTTTTCTAAAAAAATATCCATAAGAGAAATAAAACTCACTTGGCGTGAAACTTTCACCATTGCTAAACCCATGCTAAAAATGGGTCTTGCCATGATGTGGAGTGGCCTATTAGCCGCTGTAAGTGCCTATATTATTAGATTAATAATTACTCGTGAATTAGGCTTAGAAGCTGTCGGTATCTATTCTGCTGCATTTGCACTGTCTGGTTACATAGTGAACTTCATTCTTAGTGCTATGGGAGCTGATTATTACCCTCGCTTGACTGAAGTTAATGAGGACCACTCTCGCATGTGCGAATTAGTTGATCAGCAAACAGAAATCGGCCTTTTACTTGCCACTCCTTTCATTATGTTTGGAATTTCTTTAGCACCTCTTTTAATTAAGATTTTCTATACCTCTCAATTTGCTGAAGCCGCAAGTCTTCTACAATGGTTTCTTCTCGGGTGTTTGGGGAGAGTCATTATTTGGCCAATGGGAATTACTGTGTTGGCTAAAGGAAAAAGTAAACTATTTACTTGTTTACAAACTTATATTCACATTATTCACTTAATTATGCTTTTAAATCTGCTTCCCTCTGTAGGCTTAATAGCGACAGCAATTTCTTTTGCCTTACTTTATTTAATTCACTTCTTTGTAATTAAATTTCATGTAAAAAAACTCATCACTTATTCTTGGTCATTAAAACTAAAAAAACTTATCTTATCTTTATCTATATCTTGCTTATCATTAGTTTTACTACATACTTTTATCATAAATATAATTGCTAGTATATCTGGAACTATAATTTCACTTTTAATAACGATATTCTGCCTAAAACGACTTTGTAACCTTTTAGGAGCAGAGCATAAAGTTAGTATTTTATGTTCAAAACTTAAAATATCTTAGAATATGAGTAAACCATTAATTACTTTTGCAATATTAACATATAACCAAGAAGAATATGTTAAAGAAGCCGTACAAGGAGCATTAAATCAAGATTATGATAATCTTGAAATTATCATATCTGATGATTCTTCCACTGATGATACGTTCAGAATTATTTCAGATCAAATAAAAAAATATAATGGCCCTCATGAAGTTATAATAAATCGCAATGATAAGAATCTAGGTTTAACACCACATATCAATAAAGTAATTTACGACTTAGCCAAAGGTAAATATTTAATTCTTGCGGCAGGTGATGACATAGCCTTTAATTCACGTGCTGGCAGAAGCTGGGAAATTCTTAAAAGTAACCCTAATACTACATTACTAGCATTTGAAGCTGAAAACATTGGCACAAAAAATGAAAAATTAGAAACACTTCCTACATCAACAAATATTAAAACTATTGAGTTGAAAGATTATATTTCGAGTACTGAATTCCATTTGCATGGAGCTACGCGAATTATAAAAAGATCCAGTATCACACAATTCCCTCCGTTAAATGATGATTGCCCAACGGAAGATTCGACGCTATTATTGAGGTGTTTACTTTTAGGTTCTTGTATTCATAGTCAAGAAAAAATCATTTCTTACCGTATACATCCTGAGAGTCTTTCCTCTCCCAAGAATATTAAGCAACTTTCTATCTATAAAATACATGCGCAATATCAAACTGATATACAGTACGCTTATGAGGTCAAGCTTATTGACTATACAACAAAAAGGAAGTTAGAAAATTATTTTAATAGAAAGCTTCAGCGACACTTAATTTTTAGTAATATACGAGAAAACAAAATAAAATTTAGTTTTAAATTATTATTATGTACTTATTTCTCAGTAAGAGAAAAATTATCAATTTTAAAAAAGACATTTTTAACGTCTTAAAAGCAAATAATTGTTCACATGAAAAATCACCTTAAACGTATGGCTAAAAAAGTCGTCTATAAAAATCAACTACATCTTTTTTGGAGTAAATCATCTGTAGGAAACTGGGGAGACGACCTCAACCCAATATTGTGTGAATTAATTTCTGGCAAAAAGTGCCGTTATGCTTCTGGGGAACAATCTAATAAGTTCATGGCTATTGGGAGTATATTATCTCATGCAGATAATAGAACTGAGGTTTGGGGTAGTGGCTTTATTTCCTCCTGCGCTAAATACATATCTCGTCCTCAAAAAGTACACGCCGTTCGAGGTCCATTAACACGCAAACGATTAATTGAATTAGGTTATTCTGATGTACCAGAAATATATGGGGACCCGGCTTTATTACTTGCAAAGTTTGCCCCAGATCCACCTAAGAAAAAATATAAACTTGGAATCATCCCTCACTACGCGGATAAAAGGCATCCATTAATCGAAAAGTACAAGGGAGATTCGGCATGTAAAGTCATTGATGTATCACTGCCAATCTGGGATTTTTTATCAACTTTAAGAGAATGTGATAGTATTATTTCTAGCTCACTACATGGTTTGATTTGTGCTGACACTTTTAAAATACCGAATGCATGGGTAGAATTTTCTAATAAGGTGACTGGAAATGGATTCAAATTTTCTGATTATTTTTTAAGCACCTCTAGACCCGTAGTTAAACCAATTAACTTAGTAGACAACTACGTAGCATATTATCCGCAAGATTCAGAATTGAACTATAAGATAAATATTGATTTAAAGAGACTAATACAAAGCTGTCCTTTTGCTAAGTCATAACAAAAGACATATACACCTAAATTCAAAGTACAAATACAATGAAGAAACTCATGAAAAATGGCTAAAACCATTCCCTCCCTCGCCTTCATTCAAAAGCAATTTAAAGCTATGTTTGAATCCTACATTCATCGAGAATTAAAGATTTTAATATATAATTACTGTATGGTTATATATTTCATTGATACAATGAAAATTTAATAAAATGATCCTCTTTATTTACAAATGAAAACTATTTATATTCATATTGGCCCGCCTAAAACTGGATCGACTTCAATACAGGATAGCATCTTTTATTCCAACAAAGAATTAGATTTTTTATATCCTGAAACCGGGCGAATCAATTTCACCCAGAAAATAGAATGGATTAATCATGAAGGTCTATATCGGATTGAAAAAGTAGCGACAAATCAGCACTATACTATATGGCTTGCACTGATGGGTTTTTTAATTACACCAAAACCGGATGACATTATATCCACTCTTGTAAAAGAAATTGAAAAAACTGAACATAATAAAATTTTATTAAGCTGCGAATCATTTTGGTATTTAAACAACGAACAAATCGAAGGCTTTTTAAGCTTATTTAAAAGCTATAAAATTAAAATCATCTATTATGAACGTGAGTTATCTAGTCAAATACCAAGTACATATATACAAACAATTAAATACGGCTACAAAAAAACTTTTAAAGAATACTATCTTGAAAATTTAGATTATTTCTTATCTCTAAGTAACCAAGTAAGAAAATGGGAATCAACGAAATATTTTAGTACAATAGTAACTTTAAACTTTGATGAGTCAGTAGGTAATAATTCATTGGTGAATGATTTTCACCAAGCGATTGGTTCACAATCTACTAATTCATCTACAAAAACTGCAAATCCACGCCTGCCTAATCATATTAGCCAAATTATTTTGTTCTTAAATAATCTTAATACTAAATTCTCATCCCCGGTTATACTGAGAATCATTTCGTATATACGAAATAAAATTGTTTGGAGTCATAAAACTCAAAAACTCTTAAAACCACTCTCTTATTTAATAACTACGCCCATCATATCAAATAGTGATCGATGTGAATTAAAGCACCTCATAAAATCTAAAACAATCAAGTGAAAATAATACATCTTACACTTGGCAAGGAAGAATCGGAAGGGGGGATTAACTCTGTGATCCATTCTTTAAATCAAGAGATAAGTGGGTGTTCTGGAGCATGGATCAATCCTAAGACAAAAATAGACGTATTAAAAAATCGTGTCATCAATAAACTTAATCGTTCAATTAGTCTTCCAAATTTTCCTTTTCGTATCCCACAATTAACATCATTAAAATATGAACTGCGTGGCAATGAAAAATTGATTTTACATATTCACAAACCTCAATTATGGGAAATAGGCTTAAAACTCGGGAATAAGCTAAATGCTAAAGTTATTTTACATGCCCATGTCATTGACGGTTTTACTGGAGGTTGTGTACTTGAACAATACTGCCCAAACTTATCAAATGCATGTGAATCTTGCCCTATTCTAAAAAAAGGTTTTAAGTTTTTAGCCAGTAGTGGATACAAATTCAGACAATCGTTATTACAGAAATTTAAACCACACATCATTGCCAATAGCCACGCTACATATACTGCGATAAAAAGATCTAAAATTACTGCGCAACTATGTAACATATCAATTATAGAACCAAGTGTAAACGACAAAGAATTTTACCCTTTGAATGTAGATTTTAAGCTCAAAACAATAGGCTTTGTCGCTTATTCAATAGAAGATAAAAACAAAAACTTTGATGACTTTTATCTGGCATTTCTAGATCTTAATAATCATCAAGATGTAAAAGCTCTTGTTGCTGGAAATGTTACAGAAGAATCAAAGCTCAAATATTCGCATCCGAACTTAAGCTTTTTGGGTCCACAAGATAAAGAAGATTTATGTAATTTTTATAATCAAATAAACACTCTTGTTATTACATCTTTGTCAGAATCTTTTGGTTTGACATCGGTTGAAGCACAATATTGTGGCACTCCAGTAGTAAGCTATAGAAATGGAGGCGTTCCAGAAACTATTCTTGAAAATGTAACTGGCCTGATTAGTCAAACTAATTCACCCGAATCGCTAGTACACGCTATTAAAAAAAGTTGGCCACTTAAGTTCACCAATGAATATCAAATCAAAAATCACCTTAATAAATATTCTTCAAAAACGATTAACAAAAAATATTTAAAACTCTACGAGGACTTAATTTGTTAACAAAAGACAAACTACCTTTTTTAAACTCTATCCACTATTTACGTGGTTTAGCTGCATTAATCGTAGTTCTAGAGCACGCTGTAGGTAAAAGCGAATTTGAAAGGTTCAATTACTATTTTGGGTGGCTAGACCACCTGGGTATTTACGGGGTTGTGGTTTTTTTTCTAATTTCAGGCTTTGTCTTGCCTTATTCTTTATACAAAGCTGATTATCAAATAAAAGATTTTAAAACGTTTTTTTACCGTCGACTCATTAGGATAGAACCCACTTATATTGCGTCTATTGTGTTTAACTGTATCATTGTGATGCTTATAACGCGCTTGGCAACAAACGCGCCTCCTTGGTCTCCCGACACTTCACAAATACTTCTTCATTTAGGTTACCTTATCCCATTCAGTAACTATGAATGGATTCAGGGGGTCTACTGGACTCTTGCAATAGAATTTCAATTCTATGTATTAATCGGTCTACTATTTCCTTTGATTACAGCACTTAAAACTAATTTAGCTAGTAAACTTCTTTTAGTTAACTGTTTTTCCATTCTAGTTTTATTTTCAGGAATAATTCCTAGTTTACAAATTTTAAAGTACTCAGGTTTTTTTAGTTTAGGTTTAGTCGTATTCATCTTATTTATTCATCAAAAAAGTAAGCAATACAATATTATAAGTATTTTTTTGAGTGGCCTTTTTTACCTAATTTTAAGTAAATCAGTTGATGTTAACTTTGTCGCACCATTACATAGTCTATTAATAAGCAGTATGTTCGCCGCGTTACTCATATTACAGTGGTCTCCAAAAATACATAATTTCAACAGATTCATATTATTTCTAGGTTCAATATCTTTTTCGTGGTATGTTACCCACCAAGCCTTAACGGCATTAATGGAACCTGCTGCTAGATTCATTAAAAATACACTTCCACAATTTAATATGATTATTAACTTCATTCCCCCTCTGACTATAGTTTTTTCAATTGCTGTTGCTTATCTATTCTACAAATATGTAGAAATACCGTCGTTAAAATGGTCAAAGAAAATTAAAGAAACGCGCTAATGATATCTGTGTATCGACAGTTAGATTTTTTTCGAGGTCAATACTTAAAAAAACACCTTATTAATCGAGGTCGACTCAAAAATAAACTGAGTCAACATTTTGCTAAAAAAATTAAGGCGGACTTAAACAAGCTATACAATCAAAAATTAAAACTCCCAGCTAATCGACAAGTAAGCGGCATCCCTGTGTCACTAACTTCATGGGCTCCACGTGTAAATAGTCTTCCTTTAACTCTACTTTCAATTTTACATCAAAGTATAATACCAAAAAATATTTATGTATGGATTAGCCACGAAGACCGGAACAACTTTAGTGATTTTGCAAAGTTATTTAAACCCTACGGAGTTATATTTCAATATGTGGAAAATTTGGGACCTCATAAAAAATGGTACCCAATGATTAAAGAAACAGATCATCAATCATTTGTCATATGTGATGATGATACCTTTTACCCCCGAACTTGGTTTGCAAATTTGATCGACCCTATAAAAGAATCTCCCGTCAATGAAGTAATTGCCCACCGTTGCCATCGTATGATTCTTAAAAACAATAAACTTTTACCCTATAATAGTTGGGAACAAAATTTAACTGGTTCAAACTCCTCTGCAAAGGACTTATTCCCTACAGGTTGTGGCGGCGTTTATATTCCTCGTGAAATTTTCTCTGAAGATTTTATTAATCTAGAACTCATTTTAAAGCTATGCCCAAGGGCGGATGATATATGGCTTAAGTTTGCAGCACTATATGCAGGAATAAAAACTCGAAAAACAGCTTATGACTTCATTCCAATCGAAGAAGTTTCTACAGAGGTATCATCTCTAATGAATAGTAACATTTTAGAAAATGAAAACGACAAGCAATTAAAAGAGCTTGTAAATCATTTTGAAACTCCCTTAGCGGAATTATTACAAATAAATTAAAACTGAATTCACATGTCTACAAAAACAAATCCACATATTGGCATAATTACCATCGCATGTGGCAAAGAAAAATATTATAAACAAGCTTTAAATCTTGCTATATCAATAAAGGTAAACATGCCATCACTACCTATCTCTCTCATTACTGACCGAGAAGAAATAGATGATAAATACTTCGACAATAAAATAGCTATCAACTCAAGCTATGGTATTGGAGTTGTTCAAAAAATATTTATTGATGAATATACCCCTTATGAAGAAACACTTTTTCTAGATTCTGATTGTATTGTATGTAAGGATTTTTCAGAACAACTTGAAAATATTAGAGGATTTGATTTTTCACCAGTCTGCTCTACCTATTTAACTAAAAATCAATCGGATGATTATATTGATAATTTAGAGATGACACTCTCTAAATTAAACAGTAACACTCTCCCCAAATTCAATGGCGGATTGTACTATTTCAAGAAAAAATCAACTTTAAGTAAAAAGGTATTTAAAATCGCTAAAGAATTTCTTGTTAATTATAAATCTTACGGTGTTAAAAACTTTGATGCTGCTGGCCCTAACGAAGAAACTATTTTCAGTCTTAGTTTAGCTCAACTTGGGATAAATAAACTTTATGATGATAAAGGCTTTTTCATGCAGACTACTAATAATATCAAAGACTTTTCTATAAGCCCTATCGATGGAAACTGTTCATTCATTAAAAATGGCATTCACGTTCAGCCAGCAATTTGCCACTTCATACGATCTAATACATATAATCATCATTACCTTAGGTGTGAATTAATTCTTAAAAAGCATGTCGGTGAACTCAATAGTATTGTCAAATTACTAACGTCTTATACAAACTATATTAGGTACACTTCTATTTACCTTCTAAAAAAATTATATTTTATACTACTTCATAAACATCGAAGCAATAATTAATGCTTTTCAAATAAGTTAATCAATATGAAGATAAGTATAATTATACCTACATTCAATCGTGCACAATATTTGAAAGAATGTTTTGATTCGATTATGAAACAGAACTTTCACGCCTATGAAGTTATCTTAGTAGATGATAACTCTCAGGATTCGACCTTAGACTTTTGTGAATCTCAAAAAAATGTTTTTCAAAAAAAACAAATAAGTTTAGTTATTTTGAAATCTGATAAAAATAATGGCGCACAAGTAGCTCGTAATCGTGGGATTAAAGCATGCTCAGGTACACATTTAATGTTTATGGATTCTGATGACGTCTTAAAAAACGATGCTCTACAGAAATTCAAAAATGCTTTTGAAAAAAACAAAGTTGACTTTGTTTACAGCCAAGTTATAAAAACGTCCTCTGACTTAACTCCTCTAAGTTCGCAAGTGGTGGGTGCACGATATAACCAAAACTCGAAAGAGTTGAGTGGATATCATTGGCAAACTATGGGTGCAGTATATACTCGAGAGTTAATTGAGAAAGTAGGTTTATGGAATGAAGCTCTCACAGGCTCACAAGACTGGGAGTATCAGGCTCGAGTTAAAATACATGCTCGATCGTCATTTTTTATAAATGAAGTGCTTGCTTACTGGCGGCAACACGACGGAGAACGTGTTGGCACCTCAAAATTCAGAGCTGATTATATCCAGAGTGTAATTTTAGCTTGTGAAAGTATAAGAGCACATGCGAAAAAATACGGTTTGAATAATGCCACATTAGAATGGTCCTTAGCAAAACGTTTATGTTTACATGCATTAGAATATAAGATTAATGACTCGAAAAACTATAACGATGTATCAAGAATCATTTCAACTTACAAACAATTAAATTGGTTTCAAAGAATATTACTCAATCTATTAATTAAATTACCCAAGCCCATAGCATCTATCTTTTGGCAGAGATGTGTTAAGTGAAGATGTGGATTTGTTCGCAGATAGAAGCTAGAGAGCATTATGCCATACCTAGAATGCTCCATAAAAATGGGCAATTAGATTCTCTATATACTGATTTCTGGTGTTCAAATTTTTGGTCAGTAACAAATTTTATGCCAAAGCCATTTAAGGCTTTAGGTAACCGATACCATGATGACTTAGCTGATACAAAAGTTTACAAAACAAATTTGAACTCATTAACCTGGAAGTTATACCAGAAGAAATATTTGAATCAATACCAATATTTCCAAGATCGAGGTGAAAAATTTTCGCTAAATTTACAAAGGAAATTTAAAAAACGTGACCTTTCTCATATTAGTCACTTTTTTGGCTACGATACTGGTTTTTTAGAAGCCGCTTCCTATTGTAAATCACAAGGGCTAAAAACTGTCTTAGGACAAATGGATCCCGGGATAGTTGAACAAGAACTAATCTATCAGGAAAGAAAAAAATGGCCTGGGTGGGAAGAAAAGTGCGAAATTGTACCCAAATTTTATAATGATAGAAGAAAAAAAGAATGGAAAATCGCTGATGTCATTGTTGTTAATTCTAGATGGTCACAAGACGCACTCATAAAGCAAGGTGTTGAAAAAGAAAAAATCAAAATCATTCCTCTTGCATATGAAGCTTCTCAAAATTTTAAAAATAGAAAACCTCCAATAAAAACGATACAAAAACTAAAAGTTTTGTGGCTTGGTTCAGTGATATTACGAAAAGGTATTCAATATCTACTAGAAGCTGCAAGAAGCTTACCAGAAATAGAGTTTACTATTGCTGGCCCCGTACTTATAAACGCTGAGATAGTCAAACAATCCCCAACAAATATAAAATTTCTTGGGAAGGTTGAACGCCATACAACTGAAGCATTATACTCATCTCATGACCTCTTCATTTTACCCACACTCTCCGATGGTTTTGCCATAACACAAATCGAGGCTTTAGCTCATGGACTTCCTGTAATCGCAACCGATAAATGTGGTAGTGTTGTTAAGCATGGGACAGATGGTTTAATCATTAAAAGTTCCAGTTCTGAAGCTATACAAAGTGCACTCATTACTTTAAACAAAGATCGGTCAATGTTAAAACACTTACAAAGTAACACTTTATTTAAAGCGCAAAACTATAACATAAATAAAGTTTGTGAATTTTATAAAAACCTCTAGACACATATTATGACACCTCTTCCATTTATGTTTTTTGTTAATATTCTTACATGCATACTTTTATCTATAAACATACTTGTTAATTGGAAAAAACCTTTAGCCATCATACGCTTAACAATAATTGCCACAATCAGTTTTTGGTATCTCGGGGATATAATTTACACAGACAATAATTTAATCAATGATAATCATACTCCACTAAGCATTGAAACCTCTCTAATGCAAATTTTCATTATTTTGGTATCCTACTTCATTATAAGTAGTTTATTCGAAAAAAAACTTTATATGAAAATTAGTCTTTCACAAAAAGACGCTATAAAAGTTGAACAGCAAAATCACGAACAAGACCTTATAAAGATATTCTACTTTATTTTATATTCATGGTTGATTTTGTTTTTTATCGCTCAATATAACTCAGGATTTAAAGTAGTTGCAAGCATTCTCCCCCCTCTTAGTGACGACTACGTAAACCTATGGCGTAGAGGTCGTTTCGGGGGTGCCATGGGCTTTCTCATTTCTACAGGAGGTTATATACACATATTTCTTTCTTCCATGTTTGGACTTTTCTTTATCATAAGCAAAAACAGAAAAATAAAAAAATATAGTTTAATCATGATCTGTCTTTCATGGCCCTATTTTTTCTTTGGCGTTGGTCGTAATATCATGTTAGCCGTTTCTCTTCCTGGCATAATAGCTTATATAATATTTTATAAACATAGTAAAGTACAAAAAACTCTCATATTATTTATCCTTTTGATATTTTTTCATATATGGTTTTCCTTTGTACTTAGTGCACGTAAATCAGGCGTTGCCCATACTTTTAAACACCAAGGAATCGATGCTTCATCATACGCGAATAAAAAACACCTTGGTTTAGATATGTTTAAAGAGCTTTGTTACATTAATGAATTTATAAATCGAGGGGATATTGAATTAAAATGGGGCCAAGGCTATCTTGCACAAGCTCTTAATATTGTCCCTCGAGCGATTTGGCCTAACAAACCTGCCATTGGTATAGATTATTCGCTACTAAGAGGCGCTACACTCAGCAGCGAAAACGAAGTTAGTCATACCGTCTCTTTAGGTTTAATCGGCCAAGGAGTTATTGAATTTGGCCAATACCTTGGTTGTTTTGTAGTCGCATGGTTACTATCAATTTGGTCGTATTTTTTATCACACTTTTGGCATAAAAGGTACAACATTTTATATCTCACCTTATTTCTTGTAGGCTTGAGCTTAAGTTTTAATTGTGGTAGAGAAATCACCTTACTTGTTTTGTTCCCATTTATATTTGGCTTTATATTTCTCAAATTCTATGAGAAACAATCTCGTTCACGAAACAGAGTATTAGTATGGTAGGTTTAATGTTTCACCGCTTTGGCCCCTACCATTTAGCACGATTACAAGCTGCTATAGATTCTTGTAATCAAAAGATAATTGGTTTAGAGTTATCTCAATCTGACTCGATCTATAAATGGGATAAAACTCAAAGTGAATTACCAATTATCACTATTTTCGAGCGGGAAGATATTTTAAAAATGCCTGGCAAAAAAATATACAAAGGTATAAAAAACACTATAAAAAAGCATCAATTAAGTGCTCTTGCAGTCCAAGGTTGGACACCTTGGGGTATTGCGGGAATTTTAGCCGCCCGCGATTTAAATATTCCCATTATTTTAATGTCCGAATCCAACCAACATGATTTTAAACGCCATCCTTTAAAAGAATTTCTCAAAAAGCTAAGTCTAAAGTTATGTGATACTGCTCTTGTTGGTGGAGAAAGCCATAAAAAATACCTCATGAGTTTAGGCTTCCCTACTAAGCACATTTTTAAGGGCTATGATGCTATTGATAATAAATATTTCCAAGATCAATCTCAGCAAATTAACTATTCAATAGAAAGCACCGAAATTAAATTAGGCCTTCACAAAGGTTTTTTTCTTTCTTCTAATCGCTTTATTGAAAAAAAGAACCTTTTTAGACTCATTGATGCTTACAGTAAATACCGACAAAAAAAATCTTCACCACAAAATTTAGTTATGTTAGGTGATGGTGAGCTGAAAAATGAAATCCTATCTTATATTCAAGAAAAAGAGATTCCCTATTATACTCACAAATCATCTTCAATGTTAAATGACTCAGAAGGTTTCATCTACTTACCTGGTTTTATGCAATATGATGAATTACCTTTGTTCTATAGCCTCGCGAAATGCTTTGTTCATGTTAGTACAACCGAACAATGGGGCTTAGTCGTCAATGAAGCCATGGCCTCAAGTCTACCCATCATTCTTTCAAAAACATGCGGCTGTTCTAGTGAATTATTTGACGGTAACGGCTACCTCATTGACCCCTATTCGGTCGACGAAATTTTTCAGGCTCTCCAACAAATTGATGACTTGTCTACAAAAGAACTTATGAATTTTGAAAAACAATCAAATTCGATAATTGAAAATTGGGGGCCACAAAAATTTGGGTCCTCGTTTAACAAAGCTCTCGGTGCTGTTCAAACATCTTCAAGTGATAGACATATAATCATAAAATATATACTCAAATCATATTTGCAGTTAATCAAGTAATGGTTCATGCCGTTAACATAGGACGACTAGGAGCAGCTATTGCCATTCTTTTTCTCCATACAGTACTGGCATCTAAATGGGGTTCATACGGAAATATTGGTCGTTTTGCAGTCCCATTTTTCACTATTACTTCTTGTTATTTCACCTTGAACACGGCATTAAGTAGCTCATCTTTTAAGGAATTTATTTACAAACGCATTAAAAAAATTTATTTAGTTTTTTTAATTTGGAACTGCATCTATTTTTTCATTCGCTTTTGTACCTACGAAATCCTACTGAAACAAGATGCATCACTCCTATTTGAAAATTTTTTTATGATTTTATTTATCAATGGCTTTGCACATCATTTATGGTTTTTACCCTTCATTTTCATTTGTTCAATAGTCCTCTACCTCAGCACACGATATCTACGTAAAGAAGGTGAACTCACATGGTTTTGGCGCATTTCATTTTCTATATTAATTCTTTTATCATATCATTTTGATTTATTAATTAACCTCAGTAGCAACTACGTTTTAATATTATCACATAATACTTTACCAGCTCTTGCTGCTTCCTTTTTAATAAAAAAAAATAATCGAATCGCACAATATAACTCTATGTTATTATTTCTTTTTTTGTACTTATTTTTCAGCTCATTATTTATCAAATATAGCTACATAGTCTATAATTTGAGCGGAATCATTTTATTTGTTTATTGCTTGAACTCACCATTAATATTATCCAAGAAACATAGTAAAATTGTTTCTACAGTAAGTTTTGGTATTTACCTCAATCATATCTTATTTGTAGAAGGCATTCAAAAAATATCATTTAAATTTTTTAATCTAAAAGATACTTTCAGTACTTACCTTTTAATTTTCATACTAAGCCTGCTAATGTCGGTATCATTTTGCTTTATTGTAGATAAGTTGAAATTGAAAATTCTAAATGGAGTCGTTCAATGAAAATTGCACAATTAACGCCTTCTTTATCTAATGCAGGTGGTGGTGTCTCAAAAGTTGTCATTGAGCTAGCCTCAAATTTAAAAAACAATACTGATGTATTTATACATTTATTTTCATCCGATAAACCTTGCTTAAACGAAGTTCATATTCAACACCATTTTTCAAAACCACATGGCCCAAAAAGTTTTTCATTTTCCAATGAACTCACCTCTCAACTATTAAATTTTTCTCCTGATTTAATCCACCTACATGGTATTTGGATGTATCACCAATTGGCATCATTTCTTTGGCAAAAAAAGACCAATAAAGCTGTAATTATAAGTCCCCATGGTATGCTTGACTCATGGGCTATACAAAATTCGAAATGGAAAAAATGGCTTATCAGTAAATTATTTGCCAATCGTTCACTTCAAGCCGCCAATTGTATTCATGCCTTATGTGAAGCAGAATACCTTGCAATAAGAAATTATGGAATCACTGCCCCCGTCTGCATTATCCCTAATGCCGTCGATCTCCCCAAAGCCAGCTCTTATCAACAAGCTCCTTGGAATCAAAACAATAAAAAAACCTGTCTTTATCTTGGACGTATACACCCAAAGAAAGGTCTTATCAATTTAATTAATGCTTGGGACAAAAAACTTCTCGAAAATTGGCAACTAATCATAGCCGGTTGGTCGGAAAATGATCACGAACAAGAAATCAAAGACTTAATTAAATCAAGAAGCTTACAAACTGAGATTATCCTCATTGGGGCTGTCTTCGACAAAGATAAGCAAGCTGCCTATCAAAATGCTGATGCCTTTATTCTTCCTTCATACAGTGAAGGTTTACCTATGACTATTTTAGAAGCGTGGTCATATAAACTGCCAGTTTTAATGACCGAAGCCTGTAACCTTCCAGAAGGCTTTGAAAATAATTGCGCCATTAAGATTGCTCCTTCTACATCCTCAATAGAGAAAGGCCTAAATGAGCTCGCTTCGATGTCTCCTCAAGAACTAAATTCTATGGGAGAAAAATCCTTTAAATTAGTAAAAGAGCGCTTTACATGGACATCCGTTTCATCTACTTTTCACTCTGTATATAAATGGTGTATTAATGGTAAAAACATCCCCGATTGTGTAAGGTTAAACTAATGGACATTATAAGTAATCGTGAGGCTCGTAAATATTCAAATAAAGAAATGGTTCTACGAATTTTATGGTCATATATAGGAACAATTTTGTTTAGAATGAGCTTTAGAACAATGTTCAAATGGAGAAATTTAATTCTCTCTCTATTTGGAGCAAAAATCGGCAAAAATGTACATATTTATAATACGGCATCAATCTACTTTCCTTGGAACTTAGACATCGGAGATTACTCTGCTATTGGTGAGAGTACTCAAATATATAACTTAGGAAAAGTCACTATCGGACAACATGTAACCATTTCCCAAAATTCACACCTATGTGCTGGTTCGCATGATTATCATACTTCCGCAATGACTTTAACAAAACTCCCCATTAAAATAGAAGATAATGTTTGGGTCTGTACTGACTCATTCATTGGTCCCAATACAAATATCAAGAAAAATTCTATCATTGGTGCTAGAAGTGCTGTTTTTAAAAATGTCCCCCCAAACCAAATATGGGGAGGAAACCCTGCTAAATACCTAAAAGATCGAAAATGAACAGTCCTCCAGTCACTATTGTAATCCCCGTTAAAAATGAAGAAAAAAACATTGCAAAATGTCTCTCACAACTAAGGGCTTTTTCCGAGGTCATTGTAATAGATTCACACAGTACCGATCAGACTCCTAAAATCGTAAAACAATTTGATCGTGAGCTTATCAATTTTGAATGGAATGGTAAATATCCCAAAAAGCGAAACTGGGTTCTACAAAACGTTAAAATATCTAATCCATGGGTATTATTTCTTGATGCGGATGAATACATCTCTGAAGAATTTACTGAAGAGCTCCGCAAAAAAATTACTAGCTCAAGCAAAAATGCATATTGGCTTACTTACCACAATTATTTTTTTGGTTCATACCTTAAACATGGTGACGCTTTCAAAAAACTAGCTCTTTTTAAAGTTGCTTATGGAGAATATGAACGAATACGCGAGGACTCATGGAGCCATTTCGACATGGAAATTCATGAGCACCCCATAATTAAAGGTGAAATTGGCGAATTTTCAACGTCTATTAAACATGAAGATTATAAGGGAATGAAGGCCTATATTACAAAACACAATGAATACTCTGATTGGGAAGCTCATAGATATTTCTCTATTCAAGAAACTTGGTCTCAACTTACAATTCGCCAAAAAGTCAAATATTACTTACTCAACACTTGGTTTCTAGCACCAGCTTATTTTGTATATTCTTATATCTTGAAATTTGGTTTTATGGATGGAAAAAGTGGTTTCATTTTTGCCCTTTTAAAAATGCAATATTTTTGGCAAATAAAGATCAAAATAGATGAATTCAAAAAATAAAATTAAGTACTCTATAAAAGGCTCAACAATATTAATTTTTTTATTAATTACTTATTTTTCATTTTTACCTGGTACATCACTACCAATTTCATATGGTAAACTCATTGAAAAATATCCAAATATCGACCTCTTCATTCATGCCTTTGTCTTCTTTTTCGTATATTTGATTACTTACCTTAGTTTTAATGTTCCAAAAGAGAAAATTTTTGTTCTGACTATATTTTTATCTACTTTACTAGAGATCTCTCAACCTGTCTTCAGTCCAAAGAGACTATTTACAATTTCTGACCTCTTATCAAATTATTTAGGAATTCTCCTTGCCTACCTAATTATTTTTTTTAAATCAAAGAATTATGAAATTTCAAAAACTTGAAGCCATTAGAGGCTTTGCTGCTATTTATGTGGTTTTGCATCACACCATACCCAAAGGAGTAGTATATTTTAGTTTTGACTGGTCACATCTATTTTGTTTTGGTCAAGAAGCCGTCATAACATTTTTTTTGTTATCAGGATTTGTCATAGAATATTCCTGTTCTAAAAAACCTAATCAAAATTTTCAAACATACTTTTTGAAAAGATTTTTAAGAATTTAGATCCCTTTATTTTTTGTTTATCTCATTTCTTATTTTTGTCTCTACCTTCAATCAAAAAACCACCCTGTAATTGAATTCAAACAATTGTTTGCGAACTTATTAATGCTACAAGATTGAGACTCTTTGAAACCCAATGTAATTACTACTCCACTCTTTGGTAATGCTCCTCTATGGTCATTAAGTTATGAATGGTGGTTTTACATGCTTTATTATCCATTAACTAAATTCATCCCAAAAGATAAGCAAAATCAGTTTGTTTATACAATTTGTATCTTTGCTTGTATTTGGTACATCATTAGTCATTCGTTTATACCTAGAATATTATCTTATTTTGTAATTTGGTGGGCGGGTGTTCTTATTGCTAGAAAATATATTAAAAATCGAACACATTGTTTACAACACTATAAACCAATCCTAACAATACTAGTAATCTGTACATCTATATTATCTATCTCAATTTTTAAAGAAGAGCTAAAAGGAATTGGGATCCACCCTTTACTTGAACTTAGGCATTTTGCTTTTTCAGTAATAATTATCTTCATGGCCTTATTATGGGCCAAATTTAAATGGAAGTACTTCAATAATTTAATCCAACCATTTTCCTTGCTTGCCCCAATTTCATATGTACTCTATATAGCCCATTTTCCTATCATGGATCAGTTACCCTCTCCTTTTTCAGGAGTCTTCAAATGGCTTGTTTCATTTACTCTACTTATTATAATTTCCTTTACTATTGAACTTAAAAGTTATACCCAATAATTGTCAAAAAAATTAAACCATCTAAAACTCTGTAAATATTAGTACTATATAAATATTCTGCTAATATGTGTGAGTAATTTACAACAATAATTACATAACAACTATGAAATACCGCCCTGAAATCGATGGCTTACGAACTTTAGCTGTTAGTTCTGTTCTTTTATTCCACTTAGATAAAAATTATTTCCCTGGAGGTTTTTTAGGTGTAGATATGTTCTTTACAATCTCGGGTTTTTTAATAACATCAATTATATTAAATAAACTTGATGACGATTCATTTGTTATAAGTACGTTTTTCCAACGTCGAATAGCTCGTATCTCTCCTTTATTTTTTCTTGTCATGAGCTTAACTCTCTTAAGTGCTAGCATAATCTATGAAGAAAAAGATTTTGCCTCTAGCGGAGCAAATGCCTTGGCTGCATCTTTATCAGTCACAAACATAAAACTTCTATTTCAAGGAAGCTATTTTGAAATATCTGAAGATGCACAACCATTTTTACACTATTGGTCACTCTCTCTTGAAGAACAATTTTATTTAATATTTCCATTACTAATGATTTATATATATAAAATAAATTCAAATCAACCCCACAAAAAGAGAAAAATCACCTTCAAATATTTAAGTGTTTGTTTTACTCTTAGTTTAATTTTTTATCTTTACCTTGTAGATACACGACCCAATTATGCATTTTACTTACTACCGTCTCGTGCCTGGGAATTGCTAGCGGGGTCTTTACTTGCAATATATAACTTTAAATTTATTCCAAAGTGGGCCGTAATTTTACAAACCTTAGGGCTCTACCTGATTTTCATCTCTTGTTTTTTGATTCAACCTGAATCAAAATATTTTGAATATGCGAATTTTATAGTAGTACTTGGCACTATACTCTTATTAATCAATACGACAAAAACTACTTTTATCAATCAAATTTTGTCTAATCGAACGATAGTATATATAGGTAAATTATCGTTCTCATTATACCTATGGCATTGGCCCGTATTCTCCTTTGTTGATTATAATTTTTTTTTAGAAAGCACCGCATATAGAACATTTCTAAAAATCATTATCACGCTAGTTTTAAGTCTATTATCATACCATTTTATTGAAATTAAATGTCGGAAAATTCTTAATAAGCCACAGCTAAAAACACAGGTATTTGTGGGCTTTATCAGCCTTACTTTTGCTTTCTCTTACCTTGGTTACCACATTCGCTCTGAAAACTATTTTAGCTCACAATTAGAAATGGTTAAATATGGTGGTGTTGAGTTCAACAGTGAATATAAAAAATCAATTACTGTTATTGGAGATTCTAACGGTTCAATGTATAGAAGTGTGTTTAAAGATATTTCAAATAAATTGGGTTATAGATTAAATATGCTTACCGTTGACGGCAAGGACCCATTTCAGGGACAGTTTAAAACTGATTCTCTAGAGTTTCTTAGAAAGAATAAACCTGAATATGTGATTTATGTTACTTTATGGTCACGAAAAAAGAAACATGCCTTCACATTTTTAGAAGAGTACTTAAGCAATTTAGCTTTAGATTCAAAAGTAATTTTAATAACTCAAATACCTATTTTGCCTATTAACGCAAGCAGGGAAGAAATAAGAAAACATGGACTAAAGCAATTTCATGAAGATAATGAGCATGAAATTAATCGTAAAAAAGTGAATTTAGACATATTAAAATTCAAAAGCGAAAACATATATATTATTGATGTAGATAAATATTTTCTAAATATAAATGGCTCTATAAATTTTTTAAGTAATGATAATCATCTTTTATATCAAGACTCTACTCATCTATCTAGATCAGGTGCTCAAAAAATAAAAACAGAATTAACAAATCTCATTTTAGATTAATTTCGTTTTTCTCCATTCCTTCAACAAAACAAGTATAATTAGTTAACAATGTCAAGTATATATTATCGTCCAGAAATTGATGGTTTAAGAGCCATTGCCGTAATTGCCGTTGTATTATTCCATGCACACCTGGGTTTTCCTGGTGGCTTTATCGGTGTTGATGTATTTTTTGTAATTTCTGGTTTTTTAATTACCTCAATTATAAAAAAAGAGTTTGAAAATGGAGCTTTTCTTTTTTCTAATTTCTTTGCCCGACGCATAAAAAGAATACTTCCTGCTGCCTGTTTTATGATTCTATGTACTCTTTTTACTAGCTATCACATTTTAGAGACTACAGCCTTTATGGATGTTGCAAAATCATCAATAGCTCAATCAACAATGCTTGCTAACATCTATTTCTGGAAATTTAGTGGGGGATACTTTGCAGCTTCAACCGAACTTCAACCGTTATTGCATATGTGGTCTTTATCAATAGAAGAGCAATTCTACATATTCTTTCCTTTAGTTATAATTCTCATTCTTAAATATAAGCCAAAATGGCTTAATAAAACTTTATTTATCTTAATTTTCAGTTCGTTTATACTTTGTTATTACGCCACTAATAACCACCCATCAGCTTCATTTTATTTACTCCCTACGCGTGCATGGGAGCTAATGTGTGGAGCATTACTAGCACTAAACCCTTCTATACACTTAAAATCAAAAATTCAAGCAGAAATAACATCTTTTGTAGGACTAGTCATAATAATTACAGCTATGTTTGTCTTAAATAATGAATCTACTTTCCCTGGAGTAAATGCTTTGGCTCCGGTTTTAGGAAGTCTTATGTTCATTTTAGGATCAAATAAACAATTAACTATCGCAAGTAAATTGTTATCTAATAAATTTTTAGTTTTTGTAGGACTAATCTCTTATTCTCTTTACTTATGGCATTGGCCAATATTGGCTTTTAGTAAACAAATTTTAATCACCCCTAACTCTTTATTTACTCGAATAATTTGTGTAGTTATATCAATACCAATAGCAATACTGTCGTGGAAATATATTGAGACACCTTTTCGTAATAGTAAAACACTAAAATTAAACTCAAATGCTACTAAAATAGGTTTAACTAGTACGTCCATTATAATTATAGTTTCATGTTTTATATTGAAACTCAAGCCTTCTCCCGAATGGAGTAAGCAGTATCAGGTTTTTTCCCAAGACATTAATTATACCGGTGAAGAATATAGTGATATTAATTTGAGTGGAAAAACTTCAATCGGCAATTGCGATAAAAAACAAATTGATTTTGCAATATGGGGTGACAGCCACGGCCTTGCCATAGCAAGTCAAGCCGAAGATCTAGCAAATATATTAAACCTGAAAGGAGCTTTATATTTGCGAAACGCTAACATACCTGTTATAAATTTAAAACACCAAATGGCTCAATTTGATATGATAAATTATAACCAAAAAGTGGTTAAAGAAATTTTAGAAAAAAAGATAAAACACGTAATTTTTATATCACGATGGACTTGGTATGTAAATGAAAATTCACTTGAGAATGCGCCCACTTTAGTTACAGATAAGCTATCCGAACATAAAGAGTTAAACAGTGCAAATTCAATTAAAGCCGTTAGCTTTCATTTAAATACAATGGGAAAATTATTGAAAGAAAATGGTGTAAAAGCATATATTATAAAACAAGTTCCTGAAGCAACATCTCTTAAAGTAGCTCATGACTTTTATCTATTTAAAAAATTCCCAAATTTAAACAACAATTTCCCTCAATTCACTACAAAATATGATCAATTTCTTATACAACAACAAAACTTTAACAGAGTATTAAATAACCTCGACTTAAGTTCATACATTGTGATAGATCCATCCGTACAATTCTTTCAAAACCCCGAAAAATCTCTAGAAATCTATTCTAATCGATCTCACTATAGAGATAACGATCATTTAACAAAATTTGGAGCAGAAAAATTTATGCGACCACACCTTAAAAACATATTACTTCAACTGCCTTTAGAATAGGCATAAATCCTTTAGATCAAGTCAATTTATATTATCAACATTTTTGTAATGTTTTATAACCCTTTGCAAATAAAAGAACGGCCTTAGTAAAAAATACATAAAATAAAATTGAGGTCGGAAATTTATGCTCCTCCAATCATCTACATTATACAGAAGTTTTTTTAGGCATTGATAATAATTGGGCTTTTTAGGCAAAGTCGATATAAATACAACTCTTTTAACACGTAAAGTCATACTATTTGCCTTATGATTTCTTGAAGCAACGTAATCTTTTGCATAGGAATTCAATTTCAAAACTTTTTTACTTGATGGCATTGATTTTAATTGATTAGGAATGGGTGTATCAAAAATATGTTGACATAAAATCAGTGAAGCTAGTAAAAGTTCTTCGACTTCTTTTTCAACTGCTAGTTTATATACACAATCCCAGTCAAGTTCATTCTTTTTAAGATAAGTCGCTATATCGTATAGCCATTGTAATCGTTCCCATAAATGCCCACATCCATGAATACATAATTCAATAAAGTCATTTTCATTTTTCAAAACTTTTAAGTTTGTTTTCCCTATCTGTAAATCATCGAGATTATAACTATTTAGTAACTCAGGATCATAAAAGTGAGAGCTCAAAGAACGCGTTAATTCTACTGTGATACTTTTTTCATAATGCACGTATGTAAGTTCATGTGAAAGTGATAAATGAACCTCCATCCTTTCAAATTTAAAACCATCAAACTCTAAGCGTAAATATCCATTATCAATCATTATTTGATCGGCTTTTTTAAAGTCTTCAAAGTGAATCAGAAGATCTATATCTCCTGCATAGCGCTGTCCAAAGTCACCATAAAGTTTTTTGGAAAGAATCACCCCCTTGACAGGGATAAAACTTAAATCAGACTGATTAAATTTGTTTTTTAAAAGTACTAATTCATTAACATGCTTAAGTGCTCTTAAGGAATTATTTTCCTGATAAGATTTGAGCTCATTTAACAAGACATCTGAGAAAGGCAATCCAAATTTTTTAATCAAGTGATAAGCACTACCAACAACTTTATGGCGCTTAAGCCAGAAAATAAACTCATTTTCATCTAAATTATCCGGAATAATAAATTCAGTATTAGGCTTAAATTCTAAAGAAAGAATTTCTATAATTAATTTTAATTCTTTGGGACACTCAGTTCTAAAACGCATAATTACAAAATTTTAATTTCATTTGTAGCTAATCTACCCCATAAATTAACAATGAAAGCAATAAACTTACAATAATAAGCTTAAAGTGCATATAAAAGTACAACCATACTTATAGCTACATAGTTAGCCATGCGGTACTCGCCCTCATTGAACAAGGGCACCAGGTAATTGTCTTAGATAACCTCGTTTATGGCCACCGTGAAATAGTCGAGAATCTAGCTAATGTAAAACTTATTATTGGTGATATTGGCGACAAGACCTTAGTAAGGCAAATTTTCAAAGATAATCAAATTGATGCGGTGATGCATTTTTCTGCCTATGCCTATGTAGGTGAATCAGTGAATAAACCAGCTAAGTATTATCAAAATAATGTGGTCGCCACAGTCAATTTACTCGACTGCATGATTGCTGCTAATATTAAGACATTCATTTTCTCGAGTACTTGCGCTACTTATGGAATACCCGAATCAGTTCCCATCACTGAAGACATGCCTCAAGAACCTATCAATCCCTATGGCGCAACAAAGCTTATGGTAGAGCGCGTCTTGGCCGATTATGATGTGGCTTATGGCCTCAAGTCAGTAATTTTTCGTTATTTCAATGCAGCGGGTGCTGATCCACAAGGCCGTGCTGGAGAAAATCACGATCCAGAAACTCACCTCATCCCCCTCGTCTTAGAAGCTGCGGCAGGAACGCGAAAAGACATTTCTATTTTTGGGACGGATTACCCCACTGAAGATGGCACATGTATCCGCGATTATATTCACGTCAGCGATTTAGCCGACGCCCATCTACTGGGGTTAGATTATTTACTTGCTGGCAATGAATCAAATCAATTCAATCTCGGCAATGCCAAAGGCATCTCGGTTAAAGATATTATTACGACGGCAGAGAAAGTTACTCGAAAATCGATTCCAGTTTGTGAAGAAGAGCGCCGTGCGGGTGATCCTCCTGCCTTAGTGGGGTCCGCAGATAAAGCTCAAACTATCCTAGGATGGAAGCCAAAGTATCCAGATGCAGAATCAATGATCAGCCACGCTTGGAATTGGATGCAGGGGTGCGCTTCGCGCTGAGATGGTAGAAGTAAGATCGTTCACAAGCGAAATTAAAGAAGTAAGACCGCTGCGCTGATAGAAGTAAGATCGTTCGCAAGCGAAATTAAAGAAGAAAGAAGAAAGAAGAAAGAAGAAAGAAGAAAATTTGACCACAGATTTAACTGATTAAACAGATGGGGTGCTAAGCTCCAATTTTAAATTATGAATTCTTAATTTTGAATTGAAAAGATTTAAACCACGGAAGACTCGGAATGTGAGTAAGCTAAATAGGATAGTAGCTATCGCTTGGGAGAGGAACATAATTCCTTGGGAGTGCTCGTCCCGAGCTTGTGGAGCAAAGCAGAGCTTCTAGACAAGCCGAAGGTCCTTATCAAGCCGACGGCACTATCAGACCGAAGATCCTTATCAAACCCTCTGCGACTTAGCGACTTAGCGTGAGATTATCATTAATCAAGTATCCAATAATGCGGGAAGGATTCCCGCGCTCCCAGCAAAAGGTGATTTTTAATTTTTAATGGTGAATTTTGAATTTTTAATTGAAGAGATTTGAACCACAGATTTAACAGATAGTACATATTAAAAAACGGAAGAATATTTGGCGACTTGGCGACTTGGCGTGAGATTATTAATAATCAAGTATGCAATAATGCGGGAAGGATTCCCGCGCTCCCAGCAAAAGATAATTTTTAATTGAAATTATATGTAGCCATGAGTTCGGGTACGTAAATTTGTAATCCAATTATCCAAGGCTAATTTTAAGACCATGAAGATAAATATAAAGTACATAATTGATGCTCTACAGGTTTTTAAGCCTGATGGAATTATTTTATTTGGTTCTCACGCCAAAAATTGTGCCCGTAAAGATAGTGATATTGATATTGCGTTTTTAAGTTCGCAGTCTTTCACGGAGTATCAGATTTTTTCTAAAGCTGAAGAAATTGCTAGTGAACTAAATAGTGATATTAACCTTATAGATCTAAAAAATACTAGTACTGTCTTTGCCTACAACATCCTAACTACTGGTCAAATTTTAGAAATCAATAATGATTACCAATGGAATCGTTTTTCTTATCTCACCTATAGTCTCTATGCCAAGCTCAATGAAGAACGTCAAGAAATCCTGACTTCAGTCTCATGATTGATGACGTTAAATACAATAAGATCAATACAATTGAGCGATGCCTTAAACGTATTGATGAAGAATACCAGAATAGTCATACTCGGTATAACAGTTCATTCACTATCCAAGATTCAATTGTTTTAAACTTACAGCGTGCCTGTGAAGCCTCAATAGATTTGGCTATGCATCTTATTGCCCAAAGAAAGCTGGGGATTCCACAAACATCTCGCGATGCTTTCAAAATCCTCGAAGAAAAAACTCTAATTTCTTCCCAATTAAGTAAAGAGCTTCAAGCTATGGTAGGTTTTCGAAATATTGCTGTTCACGATTACCAAGAACTTCAGGGCCCCATTGTCTTAGCTATTCTCGACAAGCATTTATCAAGTTTCAATGATTTTATCCAAGAAATGACTTCTATTAAGTAAGACCGTTCGCAAGTGAAGGGATAGACCGAGCTGAAGCTCTGATAGATCGCTGCGCTGATAGAAGTAAGAAGAAAGACCGCTGCGCTGATAGAAGTAAGATCGTTCGCGAGCGAACTGATAGACCGAGCTGAAGCTCTGATAGATCGCTGCGCTGATAGAAGTAAGATCGTTCGCGTGCGAACTGATAGACCGAGCTAAAGCTCTGATAGATCGCTTCGCTGATAGAAGGAAGATCGTTCGCGAGCTCACTGATAGACCGGGGATTCGGGGATTTGGGGGAGATAAACCACAGATCATGCGGATATGAATACTGGTTATTTGTGTATTTGGTAAATCGAATAACTGTTTCTGAAATACTCCATCCAACAATGAAGCATATTAAATCTATTTCTCTGGCGACTTAGCGCCTCTGCGTGAGATTATCATCAATGAGGTATCCAATAATGCGGGAAGGATTCCCGCGCTCCCAGCAAAAGACAATTTTTAATTGAAAGGATTAGAAGCACGAATTGGATGAATGATTCTAGAAGTAAGATCGCTTCGCTGATAGAAGTAAGATTGTTCGCGAGCGAACTTAAAGAAGAAGGAAGAAGGAAGAAGGAGAAAGACCGGGGAGTCGGGGATTCGGGGATTCGGGGAGTCGGGGAGTCGGTTAATAGAATAAGTAAGTTTAAGCACGGATCTAGCGGATGAAACGGACATAAACACTGGTTCTGCAAAAAGATTGATAAAAACAGAGATGAGCATTACCTTAAAGTAAGAAATTAAAAAAAGGTAAGAATCATGGCATTAGCAACAATTACTACTAAAGGGCAAGTAACAATCCCTAAAGATATCAGAGAATACTTACACCTTCATCAAGGTGACAAAATTGAAATTGTCGCAAATGATAAAGGAGAAGCAATCATAAGACCTATTTCTAAAAAAGTAGATGACCTATATGGAATCTTGAATAGACCTAAACAAAAAAGTGTTTCTGTAGAAGAAATGAATGAAGCAATTAAAAATAGGTTTAAAAATAAGTTTTCATGATCGCAATTGATACAAATATTCTTGTTAGATTTCTTCTTAGTGATGATAAAAAGCAATCAGAAAAAGTATACAAATTTTTTAAAGATACAGAATCTAAAAATGATGAAATACATGTTCCTATTCTAGTTATTATTGAGCTATTATGGGTTATAGAATCTGTTTATGAAATAGAACGAAAAGATATAATAAACTCTTTAGATCAATTAATATTAATGCCTATTTTTAATTTTGAGCATTTATCTGCAATTCAAGAATTTGTAGTTGATGCAAAAAATAATAATTATGATTTATCTGATTTATTAATTGCACATACAGCACCGAATAGCAAATGTAGTTTTATCATTACTTTTGATAAAAAAGCATCCAAACATGACTTGTTTAAACTCTTGAAGTAAAAAGTAGAACCAAGGGGTCGAACTGATGGTATAGCTGCGCTAAACTCAACAGCCCTATCCAATCTAAAATCACAGCTCATCCTCAGCGTTATTTGTCTATTTGAGGAAGCGAATAGCTGTTTCTAAATTCGAACTTTTGATAAATGACCACTTCTTTTAAAAAATTCTGCGACTTAGCGTCTCTGCACGATAATGATTTAAACCACGGAAAGTTCGGAAAAGCACGGAACTTAATTTAGTTATTGGCTTGCACCTGATAAGGAAACGGAGCTTCTAAGGAAGTGCGCAAAGCGCTTGGAAGCGAGCTGAAGCTCTGAGAGGGTGACGCTTGGGGAGCGCTCGTTCAGAGCTGCCAGTGAGGCACGAACGCTAACAGCACGAACTGAGCTATCAGTGAGGCACGAACGCTAACAGCGCGAAGCGCATTAACTTCAATCTTGATATATACAATAAACAATTTATAATTCATTATTTAAAATTTATAATTATCCAAAGGAGTCCCCCTATGGCAAAAAACATACTCGTCACTGGCGGTGCCGGTTTTTTAGGTTCACATCTCTGTGAACGCTTAATCAATGAAGGTCATAATGTCATTTGCCTCGATAGCCTGCAGACTGGCTATAAACAAAACATTGCCCACTTGCTACAACACCCACGTTTTGAATTCATTCGTCACGATATTTGTGATCCGATTCGTTTAGAAGTGGAAGAAATCTATAACTTGGCTTGCCCTGCCTCTCCTCCCCATTATCAGAAAAACCCCGTGGGCACCACCAAGACCTGTGTATTGGGCTCGATCAATATGCTCGGCCTTGCCAAGCGCAATAACGCGAAAATCCTCCAGGCATCGACTTCCGAAGTTTATGGCGACCCAAAAGTTCACCCACAAGTGGAAGAATATCGCGGCGATGTTAATCCCATTGGCATCCGCGCCTGCTATGACGAAGGCAAACGCTGTGCGGAAACTTTGTTTTTCGATTACTACCGCCAGCATGGCACACGCATCAAAGTCATGCGTATCTTCAATACCTATGGTCCAAAAATGGATCCCGATGATGGTCGCGTGGTGAGTAACTTCATTGTCCAAGCTTTACAAGGCAAGGATATTACCATCTATGGAGACGGCTCCCAAACCCGTTCTTTTTGCTTCAAGGATGACTTGCTCGATGGCATGCAAGCTTTGATGAATTCAGATGATTCAATCACGGGACCCATCAACATCGGCAACCCCATAGAGTTCACTATTAAAGAACTCGCCGAAGCGGTGATTGCACAAGTGGATACCACAAGTAAAATTGTTTATGAGCCGCTTCCCTCCGATGATCCCACTCGTCGCAAACCCGACATTTCTAAGGCCAAAGAAATTTTAGGCTGGGAACCCAGCATCAAACTCGAAGAAGGCTTGAAGCCGACTATTGAGTATTTCGCAAAGCTTCTAGCTGGGGAGATTAGTCTTTAGACCGTTCGCAAGCGAACTGCAAGAAGCAAGACCGAGCTAAAGCTCTGAAAGAAATAAGAGGGGACCACAGATTATACAGAGTTCACCACGGAAAGCACAAAAGACAGGTATGTGGTTAAATCATAGCCAAATAGCCAACAATTACCTCCAAAAATAATAAATAACCTACCAATCTGTGTAAATCTGAGTAATCTGTGGTTAGATATTTTTAAAGACGATAGAAGGAAAAAAACTATGAAGAAAAAAGCACTTATTACGGGCGTTACGGGCCAAGATGGTTCTTACCTCGCCGAATTTTTACTTGAAAAGGATTACGAAGTTCACGGAATCAAACGTCGGGCGTCTTCCTTTAATACTGAACGCGTCGATCACATCTACGAAGATCCCCATACGGATAATCGCAACTTCATCTTGCATTATGGCGACTTAACCGATTCCTCCAATTTGATTCGCATTATCAAAGATATTGAACCCGATGAAATCTATAACCTTGGTGCTCAATCTCATGTAGCAGTTTCTTTTGAATCGCCAGAATACACGGCTGATGTGGATGCCATGGGCACTATTCGCCTGCTCGAAGCGATTCGCTTGCTCGGTCTCGAAAAGAAAACTAAGTTTTATCAAGCTTCAACTTCTGAGCTCTTTGGTGATGTGCGAGAAACACCCCAAACTGAAACCACGCCCTTTTACCCGCGCTCTCCCTATGCGGTTGCCAAGATGTATGCCTATTGGATTTGCGTCAATTACCGTGAAGCTTACGGAATCTATGCTTGTAATGGTATTCTCTTCAATCACGAATCACCCCGCCGAGGTGAAACTTTTGTAACGCGTAAAATCACCCGTGCGATTGCTAATATTGCTCTTGGCCTCGAAGACTGCCTCTACTTAGGCAATATGAATGCCCTGCGCGACTGGGGACATGCTAAGGATTATGTGCGAATGCAATGGCTCATGTTGCAACAGGATACTCCCGAAGATTTTGTAATTGCCACTGGAGTGCAATACTCGGTTCGTCAATTCGTTGAATTTGCAGCTGCCGAGCTCGGCATCAGCATCGAATGGCAAGGAAGTGAAGAGCAAGAAGTGGGCATTATTAGTGCTATTGCAGGCGATAAGGCTCCTGCACTCAAAGTCGGACAAAAAATTGTGGCTGTGGACCCCAAGTACTATCGCCCCACTGAAGTAGAAACCCTACTCGGCAACCCCGCTAAAGCGAAAGAAAAACTCGGATGGGTACCGGAAATCACTCTTAAAGAAATGGTGGAAGAAATGGTGCAAGTCGATTATGGTGAAGCTCGAAAATCCGCCATCCTCAAAGATCATGGTTACACGGTGAGTGTGGCGAAGGAGTAAGCCAAGGGAACCTTGGCGATAGCGCTTCACTGATAGATGTATGACCACAGATCTGACAGATAGTGCAGATTTAAGTACGGAAGAATCGGAAGCGTACCGGAAATTCGGTTAATAGAATAAGTTAGTTTAACCACAAACCTAAGGGATGAGACCCATGAGTCGCTAAGCTCCAATCTTAAATTATAAATGTTAAATTTTTAATTGAAAAAGAATATCATCCGTATAGATCTGTGTAATCTGTGGTTGAACTCTTATTTTTCTGTACTTAGTAAAAAATTTAAATTACATCTCGCAAAGTCAGTATGATAATTTAGTAGATAGAATTAATGTCTTATCTATTAAACCTATTAACTTCATAAAATCACTTAAGAAAAGCCTATAACAGCCGAAGGCGATAACAGCCGAAGGTGCTTAGAGCTAGCTAACTACTTAAAAAGCCTTTTTGAATCTTAGCTCGTTCTTTCATCTTTCATCTTGATCTCTAGTCTAAACAATTTATAATTCATCATTTAAAATTTATAATTATCTATTGGAGTCCTCTGTGTCAATAAAAAATATCGTTTGTATTGGAGCCGGCTACGTCGGTGGCCCCACTATGTCAGTGGTTGCTCAAAAATGTCCTCAGTTAAATGTCACTATTGTAGATCTTAACCAAAACCGTATTGATGCTTGGAACTCCGATTCTCTACCTATATATGAACCTGGGCTAGAAGCCGTGGTTCAGGAAGCACGTGGACGCAATCTCTTTTTCTCAACTGAAATCGAGGCTAACATTGCCAAAGCCGACATGATCTTTGTCTCAGTTAATACACCCACAAAAACTTTTGGTAAGGGCGCTGGAGTTGCTGCCAACTTAGAATTTATCGAAAAATGTGCACGTACCATTCGTGAACATGCTAGCAAAGATCTCATTGTCGTTGAAAAATCAACTTTGCCTGTCAGAACGGCGGAAACACTCGAGAAAATTTTGCATTCAGGTGATTCTAAATATCATTTCGAGATACTTTCGAACCCAGAATTTTTAGCTGAAGGCACTGCTGTAACTGACTTACATGATCCCGATCGTGTGCTTATTGGTGGTGGACAAGATGAACTCGGTTTAGCTGCCATTCAAAAACTCGTAGATATCTATGCAAATTGGGTTCCTCGTGAGCGTATTCTCACTACTAATACCTGGTCATCTGAACTCTCTAAACTCGTTGCCAATGCTTTTCTTGCCCAGCGTGTGAGTTCCATCAATAGTATTTCAAGCCTCTGTGAATCAACTGAAGCGGATGTTGGTGAAGTGGCTCGTGCGATTGGTATGGATTCTCGCATTGGTCCTAAATTTCTCAAAGCCTCGGTTGGTTTTGGCGGTTCCTGCTTCAAGAAAGATATTCTCAACTTGGTCTATATCTGCCGCACTTATGGTCTCAGTGCAGAAGCTGATTACTGGGAACAAGTGACTCTAATGAATGAACATCAGCAATCTCGCTTTGTTGATAAACTTGTCAGCACAATGTTTAATACTGTGTCCGACAAGAAAATTGCTGTTCTCGGCTTTGCTTTCAAAGCTGATACGGGTGATACACGTGAGTCACCTGCTATTCACGTTGTCAATGAACTCGCTGAAGAGCATGCTCGCGTCACGGTTTCTGACCCTCAAGCCCTGGGCTATGCGAAAACTGATTTAGCTGGACTTGAAGAATTTGTTACTCTCGAAGAAGATCCCTACAAGGCCTGTGAAGGCGCTGATGCGGTCTGTATCCTGACTGAATGGCAACTCTACAAAGATTTAGATTACAAGAAGATTTACGAGAGCATGAATAAGCCAGCCTTTATCTTTGATGGTCGCAATATTGTCAATCATCAAGAGCTCTATGATATCGGCTTCAATGTTTACCCCATTGGTAAGGGGCAACTCTCTCATTTGTAATATAAATAGTTCAACCACAGATCTAACAGATAAAGCAGATCAAAAAAATATTTTTGAAGGTTTTATTAATACATTCTAGCACTTAAAAGTTAGAATCATTAATAAATTCATAATACCTAATAATTCAATCTAAGTGAAATTAAATCGGTTTTATCTGTACAATCCGTGGTAGGGGTAGTTTGTGTTGAAGAAATAAATTTTAACGGTTGATAAAGTTTATTTAACCACAGATCTAACAAATAATACAGATTAAGAGTGAATCTAAATTATAACTTTTCTGCACCCCCTTTGTTACTCAAAGTTTGGAAAACTTAAACCTTATTTCAAGTTATTTATAGACTATAAAGAATCACACTAGTCTAATCAATTACAAAAAAAAATCTGTACGATCTGCTAGATCTGTGGTTACTAAGTTAAAGTATTATTATGAAAAAAGAATTTTTACATAAAGATGAAACATACAAAATTATTGGAGCTTGTTTTAAGGTCTACAATCAACTAGGCCATGGATTTCTCGAAGCGGTTTACCAAGAAGCCTTAGAGCTTGAATTTTCAAGGTGTGGCATCCCTTTTAGGCCTCAAGAACCAATACAGATTTTCTATTCTGAAGTTCCACTAAAGCAAAAATATATTCCCGATTTTATCTGCTATGATAAAATCATTTTAGAATTGAAAGCTTGCCATACTATTGATGAATCTCATCGTGCACAACTGTTTAACTATCTTAAAGCTACTAAACTGAAAGTAGGCTATGTCATTAATTTTGGGGCGAAAGATGAACTCCAATATGAACGTATCATTTGTTCCTAATCGTATCTGTATAATCTGCTCGATCTGTGGTTAAAAAATAAATATGAAAATATCAATCGTTACCATTTGTTATAATAATGCTAAAGAAATGAAGTCCGCAATGGATTCCATTCTTGGGCAGACTTATAAGGATATTGAGTACATCATTGTAGATGGTGCATCAACAGATGGTACTCAGGAACTTGTTCAATCCTATGGTGATCGAGTTTCGCAATTCGTCTCTGAGCCCGACAAGGGACTCTATGATGCCCTCAACAAGGGCTTCCGCATGGCAACAGGTGATTTTATTGGCTTGATGCATTCAGATGATATTTTTGCCCACAGTCAAGTTTTAGAAAACATCTCTGAACTACTGAAAAAGACAAATGCCGATGCACTTTATGGCGATTTACAGTACGTCGACAAAGACGACGTGGATATCGTCAAACGTCAGTGGATGAGTGGAGACTACGACAAAAGTAAGCTCAAAAAAGGTTGGATGCCTCCCCACCCGACGCTCTACTTACGTCGAGAAATTTACGAAGAAGTCAAACTTCCAAATGGTGAGTACTTTGACACCTCACTAAAAATTGCCGCCGATTACGACTTTATGATGCGCATCCTCAATAAATATGATATCAAACCCGTATACCTTGCCGAAGTCACGGTTAAGATGCGCGTGGGGGGAGCTTCCAATCGCAATCTCAAAGCACTCATACGCAAATCCAAAGAAGATATGCTCGTCATGCGTCGCAATGGACTCAATCCTTGGACTACCCTCTTTTGGAAAAACATTAAGATCTTTAAGCAGGTTTTTAAGAGATGAGACCGAGCTAAAGCTCTGATAGAATCGCTATACTGAAAGAGCCAAGATCGTCCGCTAGCTCACTGATAGATCGGAGATTCGGGGAAGCGGAGATGTTAGAAGTCAGACCGTTCGCAAGCGAACTGATAGATCGCTACGCTGAAAGAGCTAAAACTCAAAACACGGATCGGTCGCTGCGCTCCAATTTTTAATGATGAATTTTGAATTTTTAATTGAAGAGACTTAAACCACGGAAGAATCGGAAGTGTAAGAGCAATTTAATTTTTAATTATGAATTTTTAATTGAATAGACTTGTACCACGGATGGCTCGGAGAGGCACGGAATGTGAGTTAACTAAATAGGATAGTGCTATCGCCTGGGAGGGAAGCGGAGCTATTGGAGAGTGCGGAAACATGGACGTAAAAGCCAAAAACTTGAAAAACTATTTATACGTATTATCTTAAATAAAAAGGACGTATAAATGGACAGTAAACTCACACTTAAAATTGATGATGGTGTAATAAAATCTGCAAAAAAATTTGCTAAACTCAATAATACCTCACTATCCAAAATGACCGAAAGCTACTTCAGAACCATTACGAGTAAAAGTACCGAAGTAGATAGAACTATCCCTGGAATTGTGGGAGAACTGGCAGGCCTACTTAAAGAAGAAGACATCGATTATAGTAATTCCTCTCACATTGATTACTTAGAAGAAAAGTATAAATGAAAAAAGACAGAGTTTTTTTAGATTCAGATGTAATTCTAGATCTACTCACTGAACGAGAACCACATTTTGACGCTGTCCTACAATTATTCATTAAAATTCAAAATAAAAAAATTCTAGCCTTCACTTCTCCAGTAGTTATTGCAAATGTTTTCTATATAATGACTCGACATACAAATAAGGGCAAAGCACTACGTTCTCTCATTAAAATTAAATCACTGATTAAAGTTCTTTCATGTGGAGATGAAGAAATTGAGCTGGCCTTATCATCTAATTTCACTGATTTTGAAGATTCTATACAATATTACACAGCATTAAATCATAAGATAGATTTTATTTTAACACGTAATGTCAAAGATTACAGAAATGCAAATATGAATGTGATAACGCCATTTGAATACATTAATTCCGTAAGTTGACTACTTCCCAACACTGAGATAGAACAGGAGGGAAAACCACAGATCTGGCAGATAAAACAGATCGGTCGCTGCGCTCCAATTTTTAATGATGAATTTTGAATTTTTAATTGAAGAGATTTAAACCACGGAAGACAGGGTATAGTGCTCCCATTTAAGAAGTCGTGTAAATTAGATAGTATATAAACACGGAGTATCACATGAAACGACGCCAATGGAAACCAGAAGAGAAACTTAAAATCGTTATGGAAGGGCTTAGAGCTGACTGCACTGTCAGCGAGCTTTGCAACCGCCACCAGATAACTCAAACGCAGTACTACCAGTGGAGAGACAAGCTTCTGTCTGATGGTTCAAAGGTATTTGCTCATGGTGGTGTAGATAAAACTGAAGAACGTTTAAAAAGTGAAGTAAATAAGCTTAAAACTATTATTGGTGATTTGACTGTGGAACTAAAAAAAAACGAATTCTGAAAAGGAAACGAACTTTGAGTGCTGCTAATCAGGATTTATTAGTGAAGATCAAAAAGATGAAGAATGAACACCCTTCCTGGGGTTATAGAAGAGTTTGGGCATATCTAAAATTTCGTAAAAATATTAATGTGAATAAGAAACGCATTCATAGAATCATGAAACTAGAAAACCTTTTAGTTCCGCCCAACCTTAAGCTTAAATCAAAGAGAACTCCTACTCGGAGCAAACCTAGGACCATTGAGCCTAATTCGATTTGGGGTACGGATATGACTAAAATTTTAATTCCAAACTCGGGCTGGGTGTACCTTCATGTTTTAATTGACTGGGGTAGCAAGAAAATCATTGGTCATTCATTGGAATCAACAAGTCGTACGGATGATTGGTTAAGTGCTCTCCATATGGGGATAAACAATCAATTTCCTAATGGGATTAAAGAAGCTAATCCTTATTTGCAATTGGTTTCAGACAATGGTTGTCAGCCTACTTCAAAACGTTTTATTTCAGAGTGTAAATCTCTAGGTATTCAGCAGATTTTCACTTCCTATAATAACCCTAAAGGAAATGCGGATACTGAAAGAGTTATCCGAACCATTAAGGAGGATTTAGTTTGGCCTCGAGAATGGAAGGACATTTATGAGCTGAAAGAAGAACTTACTAAATGGATTCAAAATTATAATGAGGACTTCCCTCATTCATCTTTGGGCTACATGACCCCATACGATTATGAAGCTTGGTTCAATGCGAGCCTAGTTGCATGATTACCTTAAAACAACAAGTTGCGACTCTTAACTCGCACTACGTAATGTTACCCCTTGAAAAAGGGGGGCATTACAAGGGAAGTGTAAGAGCAATTATTAATTGTAAATGTTGAATTTTTAATTTTTTAACCGAAGAGGCTTCAATCTGAAATGAAATCTTATAGATTAAACCCTCGGCGACTTAGCGTCTCTGCGTGAGATTATCATTAATCAAATATCCAATAATGCGGGAAGGATTCCCGCGCTCCCAGCAAAAAGATAATTTACAACTCTTATCTCTTTCAGGGCTTTAAGCTCGTTCCGAACTTGGGGAGCGAAGCAGAGCTTCTAGACAAGCCGAAGGCGCTATCAGGCCGAAGGCCATACTCACAGTTATACTTTACTATCAAAAAAAACCTTCAGAAAAATATTTCTGAAGGTTTTTTGTTTTTGAAGCTAAATTCTCAAGGTCAATTTAAAATTCATCATTAAGAATTTAAAATTAAGGCCTAGCGCCCTATCCCATAATCACTTCAACGGTGTTTTCACTTCCAGCTGGGCATGCGGGGAGGCATTGACCTGAAATCAGTTCGCCATTGAGCTTTATAGAAGCAACGCCCTTATTAACTCCATTGGGGTTAGAAACCGAAATCTGGTAATTAGCTCCACGGAATTGACGACTGACTTGGAATTGATCCCATTTAGCTGGAATACAAGGGTCAATTGTCAGGCCATTATAATCTGGCTGAATACCGATAATATACTGTGAAGCCGCGTAATAAGCCCAAGTAGCTGCACCGGTTAACCAAGGTAACCTTGAAGCACCTTCGAGGGGGTGGAACTTGGAGATTGTTGATTGACAGTAAACATAAGGCTCAATCTGACGCACATCAGCACGCTCATTATAGGCGGCAGGTAAAGTTGATTTATAGTAATCAAAAGCGCGATCACCACGGCCAAGCATGGCTTCGGCCATCACTGTCCAACCTTGAGTATGAGTAAAAATGGCGGCATTTTCTTTGAGACCAGGATTAAAGAGGGCCGCACGCACAACTTTGTAGTCAGTATTAACGAATGCTGGAGCACAGAGCATGATACCATAATCAGTCGCCAGATCTTTGTGAACTGCGTCCATGGCAGAAACTTGTTCTTGATCAGAAGCGTGTCCCGAGAGTACTGACCAAGTTTGGGTATTGAGGAAAATTGAACCCTCTTTGTTTTCTTTAGAACCAAATTTGAGACCATCATCACGGTAAGCACGCAAGAACCATTCGCCATCCCAAGCATGCTCGTGTAAATTCTTATCGAGTTTTGCTAACTCAGCACGAGCCCAAGTGATTTCATCTTGTGAAGTTCCAAGGAGTTCACAGATCTCGATATAAGTTTTGAGGCCGTAACGCAATTGGAATGCAACAAAGACGGTTTCGCCTTCTTGTCCGAGCTCGAGACAGTCATTCCAATCCGCAAGCATACCACAGGGGAAGCCATGAGCACCCGAATGCTTGATACTGAATTCCAGTGCTTGACGCAAGTGCTGAAGAACTGTGCCTTCATCCTTATCAGCATAAGGAAGAACTTTGTGATAAAAATCGAGATCGCCAGTTTCTTTAACGTAAGCAGGGATCGCGTTAAAGAGCCATAGGGCATCATCGGAGCGGAATTCTTCAGGGTTTGGCTCACGCTCAAAACCTGGCTTGTGAGCAAAAGGTTTCACGACTGGCATTGCACCACCACTAGCGACTTGACCCGTAATCATCAATTCTAAGCGTTCTTGTACGAGCTCTGGAATTGAGTGCATGACGCCGAGCATGTCCTGTACTGTGTCGCGGTAGCCAAGACCATCGCGAGCACCTGAATAAACGAGACTGGCTGCACGTGACCAGAAGAAAGTCATCAAGCTATTAAATTGGCTCCACATATTGAGCATTGAATCAACGTCGCCATCTGGAGTTTGTACTGACATTTGTGACATTTTTGAGTGCCAGTAATTTTGCAGCTTATTGAACTCAGTATCAATCAAATCTAAGTTTGCGAACTTCGCAACGACTTCTTTACCTTCTTTTTCGGCACGTCCAATACCCATGAAGATAGCAAAATCTTTTTCTTCGCCTGGCTCGAGAGTAATCTCGAACTGAAGCGTACCACAAGGATTACCAGCTTTAGCTAGTGAGTTACTACACTGACCTTTTTCCACAGCGATTGGGTTTGCATAAGTTCTGTATGGACCGATGAAGGCTTCACGATCTGTATCATAGCCTACAGGATCTAAACCAACGGCACCTAAGAAAGTGTAACGTGCTTGGTCTTTTTCTTCGAAATCATCGGGCATTTCTGGAAGATTGACGTTAGAGGCATGACTAATGATGCCATCAACGACATTCATGTTGGTGATGTATTGCGAATACTGCAAATTATTGAGGTCATCGGCCGCATTCCAGTTACAGCCATACTCAACATATGTGAAAAGTTTTAATGTACGCTTAGTTGTACCATTATTTTTAATCTTGGTAGACCAACATTCATAGTCCGCATCTAAAGGCACGAAAAAAGTCGTGTCAGTACTGATGTCCGAATAATCAGAAGAAATCTTTGTGTAAGCTGAACCATGACGACATTCAGATTTGTATTCATCTAAGGGTTTCGCTACTGGTTGCCACGATGCCGACCAATAATCTTTGCTCTCAGCATCATGAATGTAGATGTAGCGACCAGCTTGGTCCATTGGCACCGCATTAAAACGCAAACGTGTGAAACGTCCTTGCGCTACGGATTTAAAGAAGCTATAACCGCCAGCATTATTGGTAATGATTGCGCCATAGCGAGTTGAACCTAAGTAGTTGCTCCAAGAACTTGGTGTATCTGGGCGTTCGATTACGTATTCTTTGTTTTTGTCGTCAAAATAGCCGTACTGCATAAAGTGATTCCTTATCTGTCGTTAGTAATAATTGAATACTTGATTAATAACTGCGCGGGTAGACTAATTGACAGCTTTAAAGAGTTTTTTGAGATTTTTCTTGGCTAGGGATAAGTATGAGGAAACAGTTGACGCTCGTTCCGAGCTGAGTTGACGGCCTGTGGCCTAAGTTAATGCCAAGGAGCTAGCTGAGTTAGCGAAGCTACTGGAGGAGCCATTCAATTTTAAATTATGAATTCTTAATTTTGAATTGAGAATTGAGAATTGAGAATTTTAACCACGGAAGGATTGGGAAGGGAGTGAAAGACGAGATTAACGCAAAGACTCTAGTTCTTGAACATCAAGTTGATCTTTCAAGCGATTCGCCTCTTTTTTGGCACGAATTAAGTCGTCAAAAGAAATGAAATTCAACGTGATATCAGCTAATGCACCTTTCACTTGGTTCGAAAAAATCTCATTTTCATCTTGAGAACTGACTGAAGTTAATAAATCTATCTGGTTGGGTTGAACCCCCAAGGTAAATACCGTCCCGCGTTGACAAAATTTTTCTTCACTCAACTCTTTCACTGAGCCAAACCCAAAATCTCTGAGGCATTGCATGATTTTTTTTGCATTCATGGGATCCGGTTTAATAAGAAGATCAAAATCTAAAGTCATTCTTGGATAACCATAAAAGGCAACGGCGTGGCCCCCACAAACCAAAAATTCGACTTCATATTTCTTTAACAAGTGAATAAAATCAGTCATATCTGCGGACAGCGGATTAAACACCTTTAAAATTCATACGCTTAATTTTCACCACTCTTTCAATATGAGGATTTAAATCCCACCTCAAATAATTACTCTGCATCTCAAGCACCACCGCAACTCGTTCATTAGGATCAAGAGAGGCGACACTGCGACGTCGTATCTCATCTTGTTCTTCTAATTTTCCTACTTGAATTGTTCTTTGCATAATGCGCCTAGTAATTTTTGTTAATATGCCTTTAGATTTAATGGAATCAAGAGCTACAAGAATACGAAGGAAGATAAGCCTGAAGGACAAGGGGAAAAGGTCGCGCTAAAGCTTGGGGAATTCTTCTTGGGAGCGGCAACAAGTTGCCTGAGAGTTTGAAATTTGGGTCGGCTAGTTAGGAGAACGGCTATCGCCTGGGAGATAAACAGAGCTGGCTGAGTTAGCAAAGCTACTGGAAGAGCCATTCAATTTTAAATTATGAATTCTTAATTTTGAATTGAAAATTTTAACCACGGAAGACTCTGAAAAACACAGATCGAGCAGATAGGACAGATCCAACTAAGGAAAACTCCGAAAGTAGAGAATTTGGGTCAACTAGATTGGATAGCGACTATCGCCTGGGAGGGGAACGGAGTCCCTAGGAAGTATTCGTTCCGAGTA
Organism: Lentisphaera marina; assembly: GCF_028745505.1. Taxonomy (GTDB): domain Bacteria; phylum Verrucomicrobiota; class Lentisphaeria; order Lentisphaerales; family Lentisphaeraceae; genus Lentisphaera; species Lentisphaera marina. The sequence goes on from NZ_JAQZZL010000002.1 coordinate 1,832,695, forward strand.
GAGAGCAGAGCCTCTATCAGTACGAAGTGCGCTATCAGTGAGGCACGAATGTTAAACTAAAGTGAATAAATCGTGAATGTTCTGGACTGTCTGCTTGTAAGCTTATGAGCCTGCTTTAATTTGAGCGAAATCACTTAGAGGAATTCAATGAAAGGCATCTTTTTTCTAACTTGGCGTTATTTAAAGCCAAAGAAAAACATCTCATCAATTGTCACTTGGCTATCGTGCTTGGGTCCCATGCTCGGCGTTGGGGTACTCTTGGTCGTCATGAGTGTGATGAATGGTCACCCCCATGAAATCCAGAAAAAAATTATGGAAGTGGAATCTCATATTTCCATGAGTCGTTATGACGGCAAATTTTTTCCTGATTACCTAGGTTTGATGGAACACATTGAGAAAAAATATCAGTTTCAGTGTTCGCCCTACACTCAGATGCCCATTTTTATTCAACAAGATAAAAGTATCAAATCTTTTTTAGCAAAAGGTATCTTACCTGAATACGATCAAGCTTCTTCAAAACTCAATTCCTATATTATCGATGGTTTGGATGAGAATGGCAAATACCAACTGGGTCCAAAAAACGCCCTTATCTCCAGCCGTTTATCGGCGATGCTCGGAGCGAATATTGGCGATACAATCATTGTGCACTCTCCGCAAAAATATGGCAAACTGCTTCTACAAAAAGAAGAAGGTAAAGTCGATGACGTCTACTTAAACATGGCCTTAGAACTAACGATCTCAGGGATTTTTCGTACGGGTTATGTCGATATAGATAAAAACCTTATGTTCATTCATTTGGATAGTGCCAATGAATTACTGGAACAAGACTGGGGCGCATCTCTCGGTATCGACCTCTCCATCCCCGACCCCATTCAAGCAGAAGAAGTAACTAAAGAGCTCGCACGCGACCCCTACTTCTTCAACACAAAAGCGCAGTTTTATCCTTGGCAATACAAGAAAAAGCAATTTTTTGATATCGTTAAAAAAGAAAAAACGATGATGACACTCGTGCTCTTTTTCATTGTTGGCGGTGCCGCCGTTGGTGTTGCAGCTTGCTTATTTTCCTTGGTCTTACAAAAAACTCGTGAAATTGGCGTCCTAAAAGCTATTGGTGCTACCCCTATACAAATCCTTTGGGTCTTCCTCATCCAAGGCCTCGTGCTTGGGACCTTGGGCTCCACGCTCGGTTTAGTGGGAGGTTTATTCACTTTGCATAATCGCGAATGGGTAGTGGATAAATTAGGTAATTGGGATGCGGACTTTTACATGCTTGACCGCGTCCCCATGCTCATCCTCTCTTCCGATGTACACCTCATTTTTTGGGGTGCCATTATCATCTGTGCCCTAGCCTCACTCTTCCCCGCTTTAGTGGCCGTATCCATCAATCCAGTGAAGGCTTTGCAATCCAATGAGTAGTTTTTTATCCGCACAAAATATTTGCAAGCATTACAATTCATCTGATGCTGGACGCATTCAAGTTTTAGATAATGTTAGCCTTGATATCCAAAAAGGTGATTGGGCCATGCTCATCGGTTCTTCGGGAAGTGGCAAATCAACTTTCCTCAATATTTTGGGAACACTCGATAAGGCCGATAGTGGCCAACTGCTCCTGCAAGGAAAAAACTACGCCAAGTTCTCGGCTATGGCCAAAGCGAAATTACGTCAAGACCAACTCGGCTTCGTGTTTCAATCCTTTCAGCTAATCCCCGAATTGACCGCATTGGAAAACATCATGTTACCCGCTCAATTCTCGAGCCGTAGTTCACAAGCTAAAAAACGCGCCTTAGAATTACTCGATCGCGTTGGCTTGAGTTCGCGTTCATCGCACCACCCCGGAGCTCTCTCAGGCGGTGAACAACAACGCGTAGCGATTTGTCGCGCCCTGGTGAATGATCCCGACATTATTTTAGCCGATGAACCCACCGGTAACTTGGACCCCAATACTTCCGAAGAACTCATTCAATTTTTTAGCGAACTTCGCAAACAGGGCAAAACAATTGTCATGGTGACGCATGATCACCAACTCAAAAAGCATGCGAATAAAGTCTTCACCCTCAAACAAGGTAAATTAAGCTCATGAATGATGAGCTTCTCTTTTCCGAAGATGAGCCCATTGTCTTTTCGGATGAACATTATATGCGCATGGCCATACGTCAGGCCGAGCAAGCCTTTCAAGCTGGTGAAGTCCCCATTGGGGCCGTCATTATTCACGAAGGCGAAGTCATTGCCAAGTCTTGGAATCAAGTGGAAATGCTCAAAGACGCAACGGCCCATGCCGAAATCCTCGCGCTAACGCAAGCATCTGCTCATCTCGATCGTTGGCGCTTACATGGTTGCACCCTCTATGTCACCAAAGAGCCCTGCCCCATGTGTGCAGGAGCCCTCGTCAATAGCCGCATTGATCGCGTTGTCTTTGGTTTGGGCGATGACAAAGGTGGGGGTTGCGGAGGAGCTTTTTCGATCCACGATCACGATGGCCTACTCCACAAAGTTCCTAGCCAAGGACAATGCTGTGAAGAAGATTGTCGTTTACTGATCCAAAGTTTTTTTAAAATGCGACGCCTAGCTCAGAAGGAAAAGAAAAGTGAATAAGAAAACGGCAATAATAGATTTTGATGGCACCCTGACGCGAGTGCGTTGTGGTTGGGATAAGAAAATGAAAGAATTTTTCTTAGACAAAATTTTTGCGGAGCCCGCAAATTTTAACGAAACACAAAAGCAAGAAGCTCTTCGACAAACTGATGCATGGATTGAGCGAGCTCCTGGCACAACTATTTTCCAACAAATGTCTGCGCTGAGCGAAATCCTATCGACGCATCAGATAGCTCATCAACTTGATGAACTCATTGAAGAATTTGATACTTTTTCAAGTGATTGGGAATACGCTCGCGTCAAAGAACTAGAAAGCAAAGGCGAACTCGAGCAACTGATGCTTTGCGGAGCCCGCAAATTCTTAGATGATTTAAGTGATTTAGGCTATGAATTACACTTACTTTCGGGAACGAGTCATGACAAATTAATCTTTGAGTGTGACACCCTAGGTATCAGCCGCTACTTCACTCATATCCAAGGCTATCAGAGCCATTTGGCGAGTCCCTATAAATTGGAATCTATGCGCAAAACCATTCTCGATTATGAATATAAGGCCTCTCATACGCTCATTATTGGTGATGGTTTAACTGAGCTCGAAGCTGGTCGTGAATTAAACTGTCCCTGCCTTGGCGTTGCAATTTGTGAAGAAGATGGCAAAAGTTGTGATCACGAAAAGCTTGGCAAACTTCAAGAACGAGGCTTTGAGCAAGTGATCACAAACTTTGACAAAGCCATAGCCTTGCTCCTCTAAAGATTAATCAAGCAATTGATTCACTTTGGCGGCACAAATGAAATCATTATCACTGATGCCATCTATGGCGTGCGTCCAATAATAAATCGTCACGTCTCGAAAACCGACTTCCATTATGGGGTGATGATTTTCAGTGTGAGAAACCCAAGCCACTGCATTGACGAATGAGATCGCTTGATAATGATTTTTGAAATCAAATTTTCGCGATAAACGCAAATCCTTGTACTCCCAACCCTCTATAGTTGATAAATAGCTTTTGATCATATCTTCACTTAAAGCTTCCACTCCGCCTTCACAGGCCTGACATTTTTTTTCTAACCATTGATTCATCTTAAGTCCTAGCTATTTTAATTTGTTAAAGATGCTTTATTCTAAGCAAGATTAATCTAGTCCCCGAAAGCCCCAGAGCTTTTATTTATCCATGAAAAAACACTTAATTTATGTCTTATATTCGCAATACTCACGCCTTAGTTAAGCAGGGACTCATTTCCGAAGAGAAGTCTGAAGCCATCACTAAAGTCGCAGAAAAGTTTCAAATTAGTCTGAGCCCTGAGGTTCTGGCCAACATGGATAAAGCCGAGATTAGAGAGCAATATTTACCTTCGGAAAAAGAACTCGACATTAAAGAGCAAGAATTAAACGATCCCATTGGTGATCAAAAATTCACGCCTATCAAGGGCATTACCCATCGTTACCCCGACCGAGTCTTGCTCAAACCTCTACATACTTGCAGTGTTTATTGCCGTTTTTGTTTTCGTCGTGAGAAAGTCGGACAAGCTGAAGAAATCTTAAGTCAGAATGAGCTCGAACATGCCCTGCAATACATTCGAAAAAATAAGAATATCTGGGAAGTCATCTTAACGGGCGGTGATCCCCTTAGCCTATCCCCACAAAAGCTCGGTGCCATCCTCGACAAAGTTGAAGCCATTGCGCACGTTAAAGTCATCCGCATCCATACTCGAATCCCCCTCGTTGCTCCCGAAAAAATCAGTGCTTCACTCCTAAATGTCTTGGATCGAGAAAAAGCCCTATACCTGATCTTGCACTGCAATTCACATAAAGAGCTCACAGAAAATGTTCGCCTCGGCATTAAAAAACTTTGCAAAGCAGGCCTTCCTTTATTGAGTCAAAGCGTTTTACTGAAAAACATAAATGACTCCGTTGAGAAACTAGAAGAACTCTTTAGAAGCCTAGTCGAAATTCGCATTCGTCCCTACTACCTCCATCACCCGGATTTAGCCCAAGGCACGAGCCATTTTCGCGTTAGCTTGGAGAGAGGTCGACAAATCACCAGCGATTTACGCAAAAGTTTATCAGGTATTGCTCAGCCCCTTTACGTACTCGATGTCCCCGGAGGCTTAGGAAAAGTTCCTGCAGGCGGCGAATTTATTCAAGCCACTGAAGATGAGGCATGGAAAATCCGAACTATTCATGATACTTTTGTGGATTATCAGGATTATCTCTAGGAAAGACATGTTAAAAAATAGCTTCAGTGACGAAGATCACACACTCATTCTCAAGGCCCTTGCCGATGAAACGCGCTTAAGACTTATTCGAATTTTGCAAAAAGAAGAACTCAATGTTCAAGAAATCTGTGAAATCACCACTTTACCGCAGCCCAAAATCTCTCGTCACTTAGCCGTGTTAAAAAACTCAAACCTACTCAATGATAGGCGTGATGGAACTCGCATTTTCTATACTGCGGTTAACTTGGGGAAAAACTGCCCTAGCTTAGCAGAGTATATCAAAACACTAGTGGGCTCTGATCACCCCGATCTTTCACGCCTCGAAAAAGTAATTCTCAAGCGTGCCAAAGAGAGTCGCGATGTGATGCATGATTTAGCCGATCAGTGGGACGAAGTTATTTCTTCCTTACACCACCCTGGAGCGGCTGTTTTTGCCCTTCCTGGCTTTGCCCCCAAGGGCATGAAGATTGCCGACTTGGGTTGTGGCACCGGTTTATTACTGCCTTTGTTGAACCGTTTTGATGGTGAAATTTATGCCGTTGATCAAAGTGAAGTCATGCTTAGCAAAGCTCAGCAACGCGCCGAAGAGAATAAGCTGCAAAATATCAATTTCATTCAGAGTGACCTCAATTCTGGGGAACTCAACATTCCAAAATGCGATGCCCTCCTGCTACATTTTGTCATGCACCAGATCCCCAGCCCTCAAAGCCTATTAAAATCTATTGCTAAATGCTGTTTAAAAAATGGACGTATTATCATTGTGGATATGAATCGCCACGAAGATGAAAGTACACGTGATCGTTTTGGTTCTGTGTGGTTGGGTTTTGATCAAGATCAATTAGAAGAATGGTTGCAGGATGCTGGCTTTAGTCAGATCAATTTCTCGAGTTTACAGGAAAACTCTAAAGCGGGGCAAAACCCCTTTGTGTGTATAGCTGTAAAAGCCTAATCAATAATCAAATTGTTTACGCTGCTCACTCGGCACTTGAACAATTCTCTTACTCGGAAATAGATAGGCCGTTAAGTATCCGCCATAGACACAACCCGTATCTAGGCCAATAATCCGACCATATTCACAGACTTTTTTCTTGGCCCAATGACCATGAATAATTTCGCGTTTACCACTTTTATGATAGGCAAATTCTTCATACCAAGGAGAAAGCTTTTGGCTACCATTGTCTTTTGCAAAAAGCTCTTGGCTTTCTTTATCGACATAGCGTACGGTAAAGAGGTCCCGCTCAAGGTTTTCCTTGAGTTTACAATAGGGAGAGAAACCGGCATGAACGGCGACAAAATCATCTTCTTTGATATAAGCCGGTAAAGATTCTAACCAAGAGATTATTTCTTTTTTTGAATACGCGGAATCACTGAGGATAGTTTTTGCTTCTTCATACAATTTACATTGTCCTGTTAGAGCTCGGTATAGCCAGTCTTCGTGATTGCCTTTAACGACTTCTAAATCATTGCTCATAAAGAAATCTAAAACTTTGGCGGAAGCGGGACCTTTATTAATTAAATCACCAAGAGAGATCAAGCGATCTTGTTTCGAATTGTAATCAAGTTTCTTTAATAATTTTTTAAGTTCTGTGTAACAGCCATGAATGTCACCAATAAAAATCTTTCTTTTCAATTTAACTTCCACTTAATATTCAATGCTTTTCATAGACAGTTTAACTAAACTCACTATAGTTTTGTTACAATCAAAATACTTTATCTCGCCATATGGAACAGTTTAAAATGAAAAAAACCTTCGTACTCTTTTGCGTATTTATAATAAATTCACTATCAGCCTTAGATTCAGCCGATTTACAAATACTTAAAAATGGCATTAATAATGTCTCTCCTAATTTTGGAGCTCCTCAAATACAACTTTTCTTAGAAGATAGTAGTGATGCTAACGAAGTACTCATACTCGAGAGATTACTCGCAATTTACCAAGTTAAAGCTGACAATTTCAAAGCCGGTAGTTCTGATCTAAGTGAGAAATTTAAAAATAAAATTAGCCAACTGGATAATCCTCAGCTCAACGAAGAACTCAAAAAACAGTTTCGCCTCTTGGTGATGATATCCGCTGCTAATGATGAGCGCAGCAAAGGACACACGATTACTTCCTTAGATCCAATCATCTTTGAGAGTCCAAAATTAGATGAAGTAAAAATAGAAGGTACTCGAATTCCCGAAGAAACATTGAGTGCAGCTGACGAGCTCAAGGAAACCGTTGCACTTATCAACAGTGCTCTTGATGAAATTGCTACTGATGAAAATAAAGGTTTATACACCCTAGCAAAATTGAGCTTCAAAATCAAAAACCCCATACTGCAGGGTGCTGCCACAAAAACAACTTTACTAGGACTCATTAAAAATAAGCATCCTAAAACACCTAGCTACCGTACTGCGGTAGAAAAAAATATGGGTAAAGAAATGACGGCCTTTGCTTATGGCTCCGATTTTTTCAAAACTTGCCCTACTTGTGAAGGTGAAGGTCAAACGGAAAGAGATTGTCGAACTTGCGAACATGGGCAATGCACCAATAATAGCTGTCAAAAAGGTATAATTGTCTACAAAGGACTCAATGGGAAAATCGTGCGTAAAGACTGCCCTACTTGTAAGGGTACGGGTTCCTGCCCCAAATGTGCTGGTGCAGGTAAAGTTTTCCTCAACTGTCGCTCATGCTCAGGCAAAGGAAAACTTTTCACTTCCGAGAATGCGCCGATTCTCTTTGTAGAATCTTTGGGCCAACTAAGAAATATTGCCGAAGAAATAACCAAGAACCCCAATATGCGCGATCCAGAATTAGTCGCATCTAAAATTGAAATTGAAGTCCCTGAATTACCAGAGAAAAGAGTGTCAATCAATACACCAATCAAAGAAAAACCAATTATCCCTCGAAATCAGCTTGACCCCATGCAAGAAAGCGATTTCGATTTTGATCCCCCGTCAATTGGCAGTAAAGTTTCTGAGGGTAAAACTCCCGCTAGTTTAAAACTTGTGGTTGAAGAGTTTTACGATCGCCTCAAAGCTCAACAAAGGCAAAATGGCGTGACTTTAGCATCGCGTATTTATGCCTTAAACAAAGATAATAAGGGCAATTTCAAAACAACACTATATTTAACTGCTACAAATGATTTCCTTGATGACCCACGTAAAAAAGACATCCTCATTGGTTTATTCGAGTTCTGGAAAATGCGCTGTGGATCTAATGGTGTCCTGCAAGTTGGCGGTGCATGTATTTTAATTTTAGATGGGGATGATCAAGTCATTGGAGTTGCGAACAGCGCAACTGATGTCCAAATCTAATACTCTCAAGTACTGATTTTATCAAAAGCTCCCTCTTAGACAGGGAGCTTTTTTGTATTTATCTATAAAACTCTAATGCTTAAATTTAACGATTGATGTCAAATCTCTAAATAAGGGGACGTAGTTAGGTGAAAAATGAACCTCTACCATGAAAATACATTGTCTATATATCCTATCCAGAGGGAACACTCAAGCACCCGGGAGGTTCTAGATGTACAACTCATCAGAATGCGACTAGATGGCTCCGAAAAAGTGCTTCTGCGCAAACTTCACGGCGGTCAAGGCACAATCAATTCGCCCTCTTGGTATCCGGATTTAAACTACTTTGCCTTTGTTGAGTACAAAAGGAAAAAAAATAAATAAATCCAGTAATGGTTCGAACTATTTAAGTCACCCACTATAATGGTCGATATTAAACTAGGACTTTTCATGAAAAAAACTTTTCAACTCACCCACCCAAAAATCAAATATCCTCGCATGATTGAAGCTGTTAAAGCTGAAGTCAGGAAGTACCTCAAACGCAATCGCCGCAAGACTCTTCCCGAGGGCTTCGATTACTGGGATTTCGACTGTAAATATGGCGATACTGAAGCTGAAGCTAAAAAAATTCACCTCTCAGAAATTGATAAACATATTGAACAGGCTGAAAAGTCAGAACTCGAATCTTTTTATATCGAAATTATTGGTCGTGCTGCCAAGCGTTTAAAGAAATAAACTAAAGATTTAAAATAAAGAAAAAGCGTCCCTGAACGAGATGTAAAGTTCTCGCTAGTGATTCTGGGCGCTTCATCCAGCGCACTAAATCTTCTAATGAATGATTGCGAATTTCTATCCAGTGCCCCGCCGCATCCATCAAAGCTAAGTCTTTACTCATTTTCCGTAATAAATCGGGGACTGGCTCTAAGTCATGGCATAGTTGAACCATAAATTCCGCCCATTCTTCTTTATCATTCAAGGCTTCTTCCAAGCATAATTCCACACCAATGAGGTCTAAGAGAATTTTACTCCTTATGGATTCGGCCCATTGAATTTGCTTCGTAGATCCCGAGAGGGGAACCATATGTAAGGAGTTCACTTGTTTTTGGATTTCGGGTGCCAAAGCTTTGAGTCGTAATTGATGGGCCGCATGATCCATTGCCACATCAAACAAATGGACGAAGCGCTCGCGTTTATGTGCATGCCACCAAGAGGCTTTTTGCTTAGAGCGCAAAAGGTCCACTGCAAACTGAAATTGCGGACCTTTGTCTTTTAAGTCCTCACTATTATCTGTGATAAATTTAAAAAATTCATAACGAATTAATTCTGCGCCATAAACTAAATTGAGAGGCCCCGTAAGTCTTGGCAAGCCCGAGCGAGCATTGTCTTCTTTCGCCAATTTCTGCTTCTCTTGTTCTTGCTCTTTCCAGCACTCTTTGCACAAACGTTCATGATAGAACTTTTTCATGCGAGAGAATTTACCGTTGGGAATTTGGTAGGTCTCGATATGTCCACAACTATGTTTTATTTCTCTCAGCATATGCGTTTCCCATTTAGGGTAATATAAGCTCTGCTAATTCGTTCGGCAAAGAACTTTTAAAGACGAGTTCTTCTCCACTCATGGGATGAACAAATGACATCAATGAACAATGCAAGGCTTGACGTCCCACACGCATTCTTTGACGATCTTCATCACTGAGTATGCCATCAATAAAGGACAAGAAAAACTGTTCGTCTACACCGTAGATTTTATCTCCCACCAAAGGGAAGCCAAGCGATAACAAAGTTGCTCTGATTTGATGAGTTCGACCTGTATGTAAGCGGCAATGTAAATGACTTAGTTCATTAGATCTGCGCAAAACAGTAAATTCTGTTCGGGCAGAAAGCTTACCATAGTCCTGCCAATCCTCGGCTTCCGTAAAAGAAAATTTCTTACGGATCTTACTCGATTCCGCAGGCCCCATATAACCCAAAGCATCATATTCATCCCACTGCACAAGACCTTCCACTAAAACATCGTATTCCTTACCAACTTGGCGTCTTTCAAACTGTTTGCCTAAAACGGAAGCTGCCTTGTGATGACGTGCCACCAATACTAAACCTGAGGTCTCGCGATCCAGGCGATTCATGATATGAATATTACCATACTTTTTAACTAAGAAATACCACAGAGTATTTTTAAAAAAGCTCCCTGCTGGATGCACGGGAAGATCACCTGTTTTCTCTACCATCAGAATATCATCATCTTCGTAGACAACTTTGAAATCGGCATCAACACTGGGCTCAGGAATATTGGTCACATCTAAGGAAATCACGTCCCCTGCCTTCAAAATGTAATCACAGTCCTCTACTTGTTTGGCATTGATTTGAGAACTGCCATCTAGCAAAGCCGTATGCCAATCTTCTCGTGAACGATAAGTGAATTTTGTGCACAAGAAATCTAAGATGCCGTGGCCTTCTGTTTCAGGGGTGATTTTTTTGCGCACAACGCGCAACATCTCTTCTAGTTCTTCTGGAGTTTTAGGTACTTTACTCGACATTAGCCATCTGCTCGCGGCATTTTTCTAATTCAGCCTTAAAAGCAACAATGAGTGCTGATAAAGCCGCGTTACTCGACTTGGACCCTGTGGTATTAACCTCGCGACCCATTTCCTGCATCAAGAAATCCATTTCTCTGCCAATGGGCTCATCCTTTTCCAAGAGAACTTTGAATTGCTTTAAGTGAGCATTGAGTCGCACCACTTCTTCGGTTATATCGCTTCTATCGCTATAAATCACGAGTTCTTGAGCCAAACGGTCATCATCTATTTCCACATCCAAAGCAGCTTCTTTAATGCGCGTGGTTAAGCGTTCACGGTAATCTGCTAAAGCTTGAGGATAAGTCTGTTCGATATCACAATGTAAATTGCACATAGTTTGATAACGCTCGAGGAAATCATTCTTCATCGCGTCGCCTTCGCGACCACGGTTATCCATTAATTGTGACAATGCTTTGTCCAAAGCTTTTGATGCACAATCCATTAATAAATCTTCATCAATACTTTTGCCACTATCCTCTAAAACGCCAGGAAGACTCATTAAACGCACTGTATCAGGCTTAAAGTCCATACCCATATTTTGATGTACTTCTTTGAGCTGTTCAATATATGATTGCATTAAGTCTTTGTTGATATTGGCTGATTGAGCACCTGCATTAAAGGATAAAGTCAAACTTCCGGTCACCATACCTCGTGCTAAAACAGAGCCTATTTTTTTACGAATAAGTCCTTCTAAAGCTAAATACTCACGTGGGAAATTAACCCTCATATCCAAACCTTTCCTATTAACAGTCGAGAGCTCAACTACTATACTAAAATCTTCTAAAGTCGCTTCACCGCGACCATAACCCGTCATACTTTTCATAAATTTGGTAAACCCTGTTGATCATCTGAGTCTTTCGAGAGTCCCAGCATATTTTTTGTTTTTTGAGAAATAACTCGCCCCGTTTGAGTTCGTACTAAATAGCCTTCTTGGATGAGGTAAGGTTCATAGACATCTTCTAGAGTGCCGACTTCTTCACCTACACTCACGGCAATATTTTTTATCCCTACAGGACCGCAGTCAAAATTGTAAGCTATAGTGTTGAGAATTTTTTTATCCATTTCATCCAAACCATTGCTATCAATATTGAGCATATTCAAAGCCTTGTTAGCTAGATCCAAAGTCACAAAGCCATCGGCTTTTACTTGAGCGTAATCTCGAACCCAATGAAGTAAATTATTTGCGATCCTCGGAGTGCCTCGACTTCGACTCGCTACTTCTCGACAAGCTTCGTCATCCATTTGACAATTGATGAGTTCTGCGGATCGCTTCACAATGCGACTCAATTCTTCATCGCTATAATATTCGAGGCGATGCACATGCTGACAACGAGATCTTAAAGGTGCCGAACAAAGCCCTAAACGCGTGGTGGCTCCGACTAAGGTGAATTGTGGAATATTGAGCCTTACTGAACGAGCTCCTACACCCTGATCAATCATGATGTCAATAAAAAAATCTTCCATGGCCGAATAAAGGTATTCCTCGATTGAAATCGGTAAACGATGGATTTCGTCAATAAACAAAATATCCCCATCACTTAAGCTCGTGAGTAAACCCGCTAGATCTCCAGGTTTTTCCAAGACGGGACCCGAAGACGTTTTAATTCCTTTGCCGCGTTCATTTGCCACAATGTACGCCAAAGTCGTTTTACCCAAGCCCGGAGGACCACTCAAAATAAAGTGCCCCAAGGCCTCATCACGCATTTTCGCTGCTTCAACAAAAATTGATAAGCGTTCTTTCACTGAATCTTGACCTGGAAAATCCGCAAAATATTTAGGGCGTAAAATATTTTCGCTTTCACCCGTTTCTTTTTTTAATGTGGATTCAAAAAAATTCTCAGACATCTTGGACCTAACTATTCATTGCCGACAAAGCAGCTTTTATTATATTTTCAGAATTTCGTTGTTCTACACTGAGAGAATCAAAGATCTGCTTAACCGTTTTACGTATTGTATCAGGTCGATAACCAAGTGCTTCTAAGGCCATAATTGCATCATTAAAAGCTTCTTTATCTTGTGCCGGCATATCATCATCTGCTACTTTTGCGACTATCGCAGAAGTCATACCCAAGGCTCCCACTTTGTCCCGAAGTTCTACTACCATTCTTTCCGCCATGCGTTTACCTATTCCAGAGACTTTACTTAGTAATTTTATATTGCCCTCTTGAATGGCTTCACAAAAAGTTTCAATAGGCAAAGCGGAAAGTGCCGCTAAAGCAATCTTGGGGCCGATACCACTAACTGAAGTGATCAATCTAAAAAAGCTCCTCTCTTCTTCCGTTGCAAAGGCATAGAGATTCATGGCATCTTCTCGCACCGTCATGTGAATTCTCAAAGCCACGGGAGCACCTACTTTTGGCAAGCGATCATATGTACTCATGGGAATTTCGACAAAGTAACCAACGCCCCCAACATCAATCACAGCGTGACTTAATTCTAGCTCCACTAGTTGCCCTTTTAAATGCGCTATCATCCTTATCGCCTTCAGTAAAATTAAAATTAAATATGAATATAGATTAAACTTGCTTCATTTCCCTACATTTCCCCATAAAGCTTCTGAAATTTTTTGTTTGTTTCTGCTTTAACACTTATCTTTAAGCATGATAAAGAAAATGGAAATAATTTTTGACAATGAGGCTGATGGCGAACCCCTCAGTTGGAGCTTTGATTACACGAATACCAAAAGCATTAATCTTGATGCCAACTCTAATGAAAAAGCTGGTGAATGGCTTAAACTCGAGAACCATAAATGCGCAAATTGCACCTTGGCTCAGAGTGACTTCCCCTTATGCCCCGCCGCAAGAGCGCTCAACTCCTATGCCAAAAACATAATCAACAAAAAATCTATCGATAAAGCTACAGTAAAAATGTGGGAGAGTTCAGGTCGTTACCTAGAATTCAAGGACCGTGCCTTGCAGGATATCATAGGCGAATTAGTGCGCATCGCCGTCTTTCAATCAGCCTGCCCCGTTGGTCGCCAAGCCAGAAAAATCATTGATTATATCCCTCCTTTCCCCACAAAAGATGAAGTTATCCATGCCTTCACTCTATTTTTTGCGGTTCAAAAACTTCAAAATGAGCATCGAGATCATAAGAAAGATGCGGATTTCTTAAATGTCCTAAACGACCTTTTTACTAACCTTAGTCACCGAGTACAAGAACTCGCCCAAGGCGACGCCGGAATTAATGGCGTACTCATCTATCATTCTCTCACAGTGCTAATGTCGCTATCCATTACAAAACAGCTAGAAAACAAGCTCAAATCCTTCGATTAAACTGTCACAAAATTTGTGCTTTTTTACTTCATCAACTATTGTGTTTGACACAACAAAATTAGGATAGAAGTATGAAATCATTTCTCTTTGCTGCAGCAGACTCACCTCTTGCAGAAGACAACACCGTCATTGGTGATACACCCGCATCGGAAGCAACATTCCCCATAGCTGAAAAAGGCATGGAACTACTTAATACTTATGGAGTACCCTTACTTCATGCGATTCTAATCTATTGGATTGGTAGCAAAGTCGTAAAATATGTTACTAAATACATATGTCATTTAATGACTAAAGCCAAAACAGATGAAACCCTAGTCAAATTTGCACGTCACCTTATCCATGCTACAGGTATCATTTTCGTTATTATTGGTGCACTAACTAAACTGGGTATGCCAACGACTTCCATGGTAGCTGCCGTCGGTGCGGCGGGTCTTGCTATTGGCCTCGCACTACAAGGCGCATTATCAAACTTTGCGGCTGGCATTTTAATCATCATGTTCAAACCTTTTAAAGTAGGCGACCTCATTGATGCTGGTGGTACTATTGGAACTGTAAGAGAGATCGAACTCTTCACTTCTAAGCTTATTACACCTGACAATAAGACAGCCGTCATACCCAACTCACTTCTAACTGCTGATAAAATCATTAACTACACGGAAACTGAAACTATTCGTGTTGACCTCACATTTGGCTGTAGCTATGGCGATGACAATGACAAAGTCAAAGAAATACTTATGAATATCCTCACTTCTGACCCCAGAGTCCTACAAGACCCTGCACCAATGGTTTCCATTTCTGGTCATGGTGATTCTAGCATTAACTATGCCGTAAGACCCTGGGTTAAAGCTTCTGATTACTGGAACGTCTATTTTGATATGCATGAAAAAGTCAAAAAAGAATTTGATGCTCAAGGAGTTTCCATACCATTCCCACAAAGAGACCTACATATAATTTCTGGTGGTGATAAGCTCTCTTAGTTCACACTGAATTATTTTAATAAGCCACCCATTGCGGTGGCTTTTTTAGTTTAAAGTAAAACCCTTGAAAGAACTATGTATTAGATATATCTAGGGCTTACTGAATTACTCGCCTTTTGAAATGCTCATTCTCGTTAATGAGACTTATAAAACAATAAACGTGCGCGAATAGCTGCTTATAATACTGGCCGAAAAGTGACAAAAAGGCTAAAGCCTTATCCAAGTTCATCACCATGAATACTAAAGCAATAAGTGTTTCGGATGAAGTCCTAGTTTTCGTAAAGATTCGATCGAGTTTATAGCGTCTTTTGGCTACACCAAAATAGCCCTCTACTTCATTTCTTATAGCTTCATCCTGGCGTTGTATTTCCTTTTGTTCTTCACGTAAAATCGCATCTTTGGGAGGTCTTCCAAGACTGGGTCCACTTATCCTTATTCCGTGTTTTTTACAATACGCTCGATTTTCTTTAGTTCGGTAGATTTTATCAGCATGTGCTGATTCGGGATAATAACCGAAACGCTCTTTATATTTTTCAACTTGTGAAATTAGTTCGGTTCCTTCATTATAAGAATCAAAACTAATCGTATCGACAAAGGTCCAGCCATCGACGACACTGATAGATATTTTAGCTCCGAACTCTGTATGAGCTCCAGCTTTCCCGCGAACAATGGGACGAATATGTGGTTGGTGAATACTTACAATGCGATCATCAACACTTGTTACTTTATTATCATACATGTATTGCTGTTGTTGATAAAGTGTCCCGATCACCAGTAGTTCGCGGTATAAACTAGGTTTCAATAGCCCCAGATCGGCATGCTTTTTGAGTTCATTTATACTAGCGAGGTTCCTCCTTACACAATGAAGTTGTCTATTAATCACTTCACGCCTTTTCTTTTTCGATACACGTTTTTTTAGGACAACACTTAAAAAGATTTTTCTGCCGTCTTCACGATAAGTCCGAGGCTTGACCTTATCTTCGGTATTAAAGCGATGACGCCAAAGAATATCGATGATTTCTTCAGTTTTTTCGCGGGCTTTGTTTAGTAAACCAAGATCTGTTGGATAGTGAATATCAGCAGGGACACAACTAGCGTCAACAATTAAAGCACCCTTATTTGACGGAGGATCATTGTCTGAATCCTTATCGGAGTCTTCTTCTTTTGGACGTGTTGTTTTATGTAATAAATCATCAATATCTTTAATATCCTGAGCTCCAAAACGCTTTCGAAAATGAGTCATCATACTCGGATCAAAAGGTGATTCCTGCTTATATCTTTCAAACCCCAAGAAATATTGAAGGTAGGGGTTTTCAGAAATCATTTCTACAGTTTCTTCATCAGTTAAACTCAGCTTTACTTGAATGATCAGGGAACCAAATGCAGTTCTTGCAGGTAGAGCTTTGGGCCCAGTATGGCTGGTGAAATTTAGTGCATAAATTTCTTCTACATCTTTCCATGGTATTGTTGCCGCTAGCTTGACCCAGCGATTATTGATATTGAGTGTTCCGTCTAGAAAATAAGGTAGATTGGCCATTTTGGGCTCTGTGCCCGTATTTTTATACATCTTATGCAAACCTAATGATTGTTTTGAGGGGTTTTGTTTGCATGTAATATAGCATAATTACCACTTATCTCATTGACTATAAGTAATATATGACTTAATAAGTGAGCCCTATCTAGGTTGCTAAAGTAAACTCATTTCTTTCGCTTGAGAAGGTCCTCATAAGTCGTCACCGCGTAGGTATCCGTCATCCCCGCCAACATATCAGTCATCAGTTGCATACGACAGTAGGATTCGGGAAGCTCAGCTAGATCTACGGAATGGCGAAAAACTCTTCGATAGTTTTCTGAAATCCGCTCAAAGACGTACTTCGAATAAGGGCTCGCTAAATCTCTTTTATCTTCACAATCATTAATCGCATCCCAAAAAATATCAAGTAACCCCGTGATCGTATTAAAACCTTGTAATTCCAAGCCCAAAACATCGCGATTCCTGTAAATGTGACGAAAGCAAAAAGTCTTCAAAACTTCGGAAAGGCGACTAGCACCACAAACTTTTAATAAGTCCTGTTTAAAATTACCTTTGAGAATTGCGGTGTAATTATCTACAAAGGCTTGTCTTGCACTTTGCATCAAAGTATTAATCGCGTATACGCGAAATTTCACCATGGCAATATCATTTAATTCGTGATAGGATAATTCCTCAATACCAGAATAATTCCCATAATCTTTTGAAGTTCTATTAATGACTTCAGAAATATACTCATCCTCTTTTTCCTCATTTGCGGATTTCAAATAAGAAATAATATCTGCATAAGAGACCACTCCTTTTTTAACCGCATCTTCTATATCGAGCACAGAATACGCAATATCGTCACAAGCTTCCATGATATAAGTCAAGGGGTTTCTTTGCTCGATAAGTTGTGTATATGATTCTATCTGCTCAATCACCGCTCGCTCTGATGCAAAATAACCAAACTTACCTTTTGCGAGGTCCGCTTTTTTATCGACTTTATGAGAGGGCACTACATATTTCAATAAAGCTGACAAAGTCCCGAGACTAAGGTTCAGTCCATATAAGTCATTAAGTACTTGTAAATGACTTACTATCCTTACCGTCTGGGCATTGCCCTCAAATTTTAAAAAATCCTGCTGCTGTTGCTCGGAAAAGCCTTTGAAGAACTCAGGGTCTTTTTCCACGCGACACCTAAACCAATACTGAATCGCACTCTCACCTTCATGACCAAAGGGAGGATTCCCCATGTCGTGGACTAAGCCAATCGTCGCTAAGACAACAGGAATATTGCGCTGCGGACATATTGTCTCGGGAAATAATTCTGGCGAATTAAAAACCAAATCATTACCAAAACTTCTCGCCAAACTACTCACTTCATAGGAATGAGTTAATCGACGACGAATAGTGTCGTACTTTTTTTCCAGGGGAAAGACTTGTGTCTTATCTATGAGTCGACGAAAAGGTGTGGAAAACAAAATTCGATCATGATCGGACTCAAAAGCCGTTCGTGTTCCCGAATAAGCATTATCCAAAGGTGCACGATCATGAGCGATGTCTTTCATGCGCACGGGAGACATCACCTTCTCCCAAAATGTTTTAATCAGTGTTTCCTGTTCATTCATGGTGGTTGTTTTCTAATTCTAAGACTTTATCCAAATGGAGAACACTATCTGCTACATAATCACTCTCTGAGTTTTCAGAGGAAAACTCAGTAAACTCCGGCTTGATCCAAAACGATTTAATCCCTGCGGCTTTAGCCCCTTTTATATCTGAACTTAAGGAATCTCCTACATGGATAGCCTCGCTTGATGAACAGTTTGCTAATTGACAGGCTTTATCAAAAATACTTTTTGCTGGTTTTTGTTCAGGCTCGAGCCCTCCGATCAAAACGTAATCGCAATAATTCGACATTTGAACTTGCTCAACTTTAGGGACTTGAGAATATGCGGGACCATTGGTTATTAAAACTAAAGTATAATCCTTACGCAAAGTAATCAGCATATCTTTTACTCCCGAGTAAAAATCATAATATTCAATACGTTTTGCATCAAACAAAGCGACATAAGACATCAGTTCATCTCGTTCTTCAACACCATGTTTTTTTAAAAAGTAATCAAAAACAAAGTGACGATAATCCGATTCATCATGGATGGCATCTGTCATCTTTTTTAAAGCTTCATCTAGCTCACGATAGATGGCAGCTAAATACTGACTTACAAAAGTTTTATGATCAAAGAAATCGAACTGAGCCAACTCACTTAGTAACCAATCAATGGCTTTTTGATTTGCGCTCTGTGTATCACAAAGCGTATCGTCCATATCAAAAAATAAAGCTTTTAACAAATGCCTATTTCCCAACTGATATCATAGTGGTTTCGCCTACTTTCAACGCCACTGTGTAAACTTCTAGACCACTTTTATTATCAAAAATATGTATGCGACCATTTTCATTTAAGCCTGCTACATAGTCGCCTTGGATCAAAACATCATATAAAGAACCCGACTCAACAAATAGCGATTTAGAATCCTTAATCATCCATTTATTGCCATTATATTCTGTACTTAAAATGTTTTTCCCTCCAGCAATCACTAGAGTATCATCAGATGTAAACAATAATGAACTAGCATCGCTTACTTTACGAGATAAAGCTGCAGACCTTGAATTTTTAAGGTCATAGACAAACACTTCAGCCTGACCACTTTCTGTTAGGTAAGAAACTGCGCAGTGCCCAGCACTTGGACTTAAATCAACACCTATCTTACTGTCTTGATTTAATGAAACTGGCAAATCAAAATCTGCAACTGATTTTTTATCAAGGTGATTATAAACATAAACCTTTGTGGCACCTACAAAAACTATATTACCATCATTTGAAATACTGGCTTTCAATACGTAACCACCAGTTCCAAACAAAGGACGCCCTACAAAAGCTTTTTGACGATAATCATAAACTCTACCCGAGAAATCTACCCCATAACGTCCATCTGCACTCTTACCGACTAAACCTTTAAAACGTCCTCTGTAAAATGATTTAGCAGCCACTCGTTTTGCCGTTTTATTAGCCGCATCAACTTCATAAACATTATCAACTCCATTAACAGTTAGTACATCACCTTTGAAAGAAGCTGAGTTAAAAATATGATAAGGGGCCTTGTAGTCGTATAACTTGCCATTCTTTTTTACCTTTGAACCCACAGAAAAAGAACTTGAGTCTGAATTAATATTCATACGTCCATTTGGCATTTTCTTACTAACTTCTGTTGTTCCTTTAAGTAAATCTAAAACGCCACCATTGAAGTAGGCTTTAGTTAAAGCACTATCACATTCAATTTCATTAATTGGAGACGTTAATAAATAACTTTTGATCATGCTACCATCTTCTGCATTGTGAACTGAGATACCTCGCCCATTTTGGTGTAAGACCATCACTTTACTGCCATCATCCGCGATGCGAACTTTACGAATTTTACCTGTGACTTTCACAAAACTTTTGGCGGGTTTGAAAATCCAAGATTTCGGTGATTTTAAAATAAGAAACCTTCTATTATTAACGAAGACATATTTGCCATCTTTACTCAAATCATAGGCATTAACAAATGTACCATCTGGAAATGGTAATTCTGCTTTTTTAACAATTTTGCCAGCTTTGTATTCATAGAAAAACAATTGCTTATTCGAACTAAGAACAATAGTACTATCAAAACCGATTACTTGCATCTCAACATTTTCAGGGAGAACAAAGTTCAATTTTAAAGAGGCTTTTTCTTTCCCTAGTTTATCCAAAACCTTTAGGTGTTTAGTCTTCCCCACCAAGGCAATTACATAACTATCATCTGTACTAAATTCAGCTGAGACAACGGGATATCCATTGCGATTTAATAAAGCCTTTTGAGTTCCTTTGCTATCTAGTAAAACTAAATCACGCCCACTTACTAAGTATTCTTTACCTGCTTTATCAAACGCAATCTCCCCTTCACGATTCCCGTGCTCATCAGCTGAAACGGCCATAGACGAAAATAACAGCGCACCCAATATTAATTTTTTACACATTTCACACTCTCCAGTTATTTTGTTGGGGCAATTTCGCCCGATTTCAATTTATTCATATAATCTTTAGCCCAGCCCTTAACTTTCCCTGATAAAATAATCATTCCGATAATGTTAGGAAAGGCCATACCTAAAATCATGGCATCTGAGAAGTCCAATACTGCGCCTGCATTGACAACCACACCAAAAAAGACGCAGAAAACAAACAGTGCTCTATAAATAATCAATGACTGAATCCCCTTACCTTTCCCTATAAAACGATCCACTAAATATATCCAGCCTCGTTCACCATAGTAGCACCATGAAATCATTGTCGAGAAAGCAAACAAGACAATACATACAGTTAAAACTTTCGGCATATACGCACCTGCACTACCCCAGGCTTTAGCCGTCATCAGAGCACCTTTGCTGTAATCAGCTGGATAGAGTGCACTTACATCCGTAATGATAATAACTAAGGCCGTCATTAAACATATAATCACCGTATCAATGAAGGGCCCTAACATGGCGACAACTCCTTCCATAACGGGCTCTTCATTTTTAGCTGCAGCATGGACCACAGCGGCCGAACCCACTCCTGCTTCATTCGAAAATGCCGCCCGTCTGACACCCATAATCAAAACACCTAAGAAACCTCCAAAAGCCGCATTTTGAGTAAATGCCATGCTAACGATTGATTTGAGTGATGGTATTATCTGACTAGCATTGGATCCAATTATATAGAGAGACACAAGTACATATAAACCACACATAAAGGGAACAATAAATTCAGTGGCTTTACCAATGCGCTTTATTCCACCAATAATTACCATTCCTACTAAAGATGCTAAAATAATGCCAAATACCCAAGCAGCTTTGGGATCTTCGGATCCACCTAAGAAATCCTGTTGGAGGGCTCCCCATGCTTGATTCCCTTGAAACATATTACCCCCACCGATAGCTCCTCCGATAATCATCAAGGCATAAGCGACTGCAAAAATACTTCCCAGCTTGACAAAGCCGCGCTCTTTGAGTCCCATTTCCAAATAATACATCGGACCACCAGAAAAAGACCCATCTGAATTTATTACACGATATTTCTGCGCCAGAGTACATGAAGAAAACTTTGATGCCATACCGAAAAAAGCTGCTAGGACCATCCAAAAAACTGCTCCTGGACCACCTTGGTGCACGGCGATTGCGACTCCCGCAATATTCCCTAAGCCAACCGTTGCACTAAGTGCAGAAGTTAAAGCTTTAAAATGATTAACTTCTCCTTGCTCTCCTTCTTTATCGAACTTACCACGAACAACCTGTATTCCATGAGTAAATAGCTTAAAAGTTATCAATTCATATTTAAAAGTAAAAAATACAGCCCCAAACATTAGTGTCACGACGACCAATGGTATACTCGTCCCCAAAAGGCCAAAAGTAATATCGAACATAATTACAGCAAATAAGAACTTAGTGACTTGTCCGATAAACTGATCCATTGAGTCCGTCGCTCTCGAAATGAAACTCGAGGGCTTCGCTGACTGTCCAGGCTCTGAATTTGCGAGATTAGTTGTCTCTACTAATTCACCACCCGAGTTCTGATTCGACTCGGTCATCTCAAGTTGTTGAACTACCGTAGGATCTACTACATCAACTTTGTCGTAAGCTTGAAGGGTAACACAAAAGGCGAGTAATAATAAAAATATTGTTTTTTTCATTTGTTATAAGCTAGTAACTACTTTTTCTTACTTGCTTGAACAAAATTAATCACAATTGACCCTGCTTCAGGATCTAGATCCACGCTAGCAACTTGCTTGATCATTTCTTCTGGTTTATCAGATTCTGCTAACATACTTTTAAAATTAGCTTTAATCGTCATGCTTGCTGCCGTTGGCACTGGTACCCAACCCTGACTCGTGCTATCGAGTTCAAACTTAGCGACCCCAGACTCTTCATCAGGGATGATTTTATAAACTACAGAGGAATATAAATCTGTTTCAAATAACCTATTCAATTTTACTCGCAAAGTAAATTTAATACGCTCAGCATCGAGAACCTTCACATAAAACTCTTGAGGAACCACAATGGCTTCTTCGGCGGCAGCCTTCCCTTCCTCGCTCTCCCAACGACTTTTGATATCATAATTGATAACTGCTGCGAGTTCTGCTTCGCTTAAAGACAGTTTTTTTAGCTTTTGGTAACGAGCCACATTATTCAAGCGATTAAAGAGGTATTTTTGTTTCTTCACGACAACATCTTTGGCAATCTCATCTTCATATACGGGAACGTCTTGCTTCAAGAATGCACCAACACCAATGAGGGCAATTAAAATAAACACAATTAGTGAAATGAGTTGGCGCAGCATGAAAGAGCTCATTTTTTGCTTATTAGCCGACTGAACTACCTTCGGCTGCATTTCTTTCATTTCGAGTTTTTCTCCACACGTTCTGCAGAAAATAGCACCTAATGGGTTTTGGTTACCGCACTTATCGCATTTAATTTCCATAATACTCAAATCCTATTGATTCATTTCTATTTACACTGCAATAATATCCTCCCTTGATACATCATCTACAAGTTCAAAATGGGCTCATATCTGAAAATGCATTTCGAAATCACTCTCTTTTAAGCTCTCGCACTCTATATTGCTGTCTTTTTCAGTTTATTTAGCACTTATTCAAAAAAAACTTGTTACGAGTGGAAAAAAAATCATTTTACTTCATTTTTAGAGTCCGTATTTTTTGCCCTCTCTATAATAGATATTTTGGTAATAGGCAGAAACAACTAATTTTTTAAATAAACAAAACTTAGGAAACTAACCATGAGTCAAGCACTTACTTACTCTATCAAAGAAATTTCAGCTTGCCGTAAAGAGCTTGAAGTAAACAGCCCTGCTAAAGAAGTAACACAACTTTTCAATAACGTCTGCAAACAAATCGGTCAACAAGCTCAATTCCCCGGCTTTCGTAACGGCAAAGTGCCTCGTACACTCATCCTTCAAAAGTACGGCGAAAAAATCAACCAAGAGATCTCAGAGAAGCTCGTTTCTAAAGCCGTTGATCAAGCACGCGAAAACGAAAAATTTGAAATCGCTGGTTACCTTGACGTAGCAGAATTCACTCCCAAATATAACGAAGATTGCTCTTTCACAATTACGCTCGACATCTACCCAACTATCACTCTTCCTGATTATAAGTCAGTCAAAGTTGAACTTGAAGAATACGTAGAAGACGAAGCTAAAGTAAAAGCTTCTCTCGAAGAAATGGCAGCTCGTTTCTCGACTATGGAAGTAGTTGACCGCCCTGCTGAAAAAGAAGATTTTGTAAAATCTAATTTCTCTACTGATCTCGAAGCTACTGAAGCGACTAAAGACGTTCTCTCTGGTGAAGATCGTTGGATCCCACTTACTGAAAATGGTTTTATCCCCGGTGCTACAGAAGCTCTCTCAGGCAAAAGCAAAGGTGACAAAGTTACTTGGACTGCTGACTTCCCAGAAGACTTCCACAAAGCTGAGCTTGCAGGTAAATCTGTTGAATACACTGCAGACATCATTGAAGTACACGGTCGTAACACACCTGAACTAAGTGACGAAATTGCGGTCCAAGCCGGCGCTAAAGATTTAGCTGACCTCGAAGAAAAAATCAAAGAATCACTTAAGAGCCAATTTGAGAATTCACAGCGCAGTGAAAAACGTGACGAAATCGTCGACCAACTTCTCAAAGACTTTGACTGTGATTTACCACAGCACCTTCTCGACCAAGAAACCCACCGTCAAGTTCACACCATCATGGCTGAAGAAGGTTTGGATCATAACCATGAATGTGGACATGAAGACTCCGAAGAAAAGCATTCTTGTTGCCCTAGCGAAGAAGACAAAGCTGCTGAAGCTGCAACTCAAGAAAAAGCTCTTGCTGCTGCAACGAAAGATCTTAAAACTCGTATGATCCTCAGAGAAGTTGCTAAAGCTGAAAAAGTAGAACTCAATCAATACGAAGTTCAAATGCAACTTTACTCCATGGCTCAACACTACAACATGAGTGTTGAAGACCTCACTAAGCAACTACAACAAACTAATTCTCTTCACGAGTTCACAGATCACGTTCTCATGGACAAGACATTAGACAAGATTGTTGACATCGCTTCAGGCAAAAACGCTTAATTCATTCTAAACGGAGACACTCAGTATGAACCCACAAAACAGTCATTACGTACCCATGGTTGTCGAACAAAGTGCTAACGGCGAACGCGGTTACGACATTTACTCACGACTACTCAAAGACCGAATTGTCATGCTGAGCACTCCAGTAGATGATCACGTAGCATCTTTACTTGTAGCCCAATTCCTCTTCCTTCAGGCAGAGGACCCCAAGAAAGACATCCAATTCTTCATTAACAGTCCCGGTGGATCTGTTACTGCGGGCTTAATGATTTACGACACCATGCAAATCTTATCCTGTGACATCCAAACTGTCTGTATTGGACAAGCTGCGAGCATGGGTGCGGTACTACTTTCAGCGGGAACTGCAGGTAAGCGCTATTGCCTACCCCACTCTCGTGTCATGATCCACCAACCCTCTGGTGGCGCGGGTGGCACAGCTGCTGACATCACAATTCAAGCGGCTGAAATTAAACGCCTCAAAAAAGAACTATACGATATCCTCAGTCACCACACTGGCAAAGACTACCCCACTATTGAACAAGACTCTGATAGAGACTACTTCATGAGTGGCGAAGAGGCTAAAGCTTACGGATTAGTCGATCATATAATGACGAAGAAATCTTAATATGGCTTCAAAGAAAAACGCCAACTGCTCATTTTGTTCACGAGATAAAGAACAAACTGGCGAGCTTATTTCTAGCCCTACTGGAAGTTACATTTGTCGTGACTGCGTCGAAATCTGTTCGGAAATCCTCGCTCCTCAACAAAGTATGGCCGATGTAGCTGATCAGCAAAGTGAAGCTGAAGCAGTACCTTTCAATCTTCTTGCTCCAAAAGAGATCAAGAACGTTCTTGACGACTATGTCATCGGCCAAGATTATGCAAAAAGAACTTTATCTGTTGCCGTTTACAATCATTACAAGCGCGTTCAAAACAACCTATTCAATGCACCCGGAAGTGATGATCTAGAGATGGAAAAGAGTAATGTGTTATTACTTGGTCCTAGTGGCTGCGGTAAAACTTTACTCGCAAAGACTTTAGCTAAAGTTTTAGATGTTCCCTTTACCATTTTTGATGCCACGACCGTAACCGAAGCTGGCTATGTCGGTGAAGATGTCGAGAACATCATCCTCAGACTCATACAAGCAGCTGATGGAGATATAGAAAAAGCTCAATACGGCATTATCTATGTGGATGAAATTGACAAAAAAGCCAAAAAAGGCGAAAACATGTCAATCACAAGAGATGTCTCAGGTGAAGGTGTACAGCAATCCCTTTTAAAAATAATTGAAGGTACTCATTGCAACGTACCGCCAAAAGGTGGTCGTAAACATCCAAACCAAGATTACATCCAAATTGACACACGCAACATTCTCTTTGTTTGTGCTGGTGCTTTCGTCGGACTAGAAGATGTTATTCGCGGCCGCTTAGGTAGACGCGTTATTGGCTTTAGCGATCAAAGCAAAGGGGTCAAATCGGATGCCGACATAGAAGAAATCATGCGTGAAGTTGAACCAGGTGACCTCGTAAAATACGGTCTTATCCCTGAACTCATTGGACGCCTTCCCGTTATCTCTACTCTTAATCCACTCAAGGAAGAAGATCTGGTTCACATCCTCACCAATGTAAAGAACTCAATCATTAAGCAGTATCAATACATCCTCATGAGTGATGGAATAAAACTTAGCTTTAGTGATGAAGCACTTAAAGAAATGGCACGCATGGCGATTGATAAAGGCACTGGTGCTCGCGGCCTTCGTTCTATATTAGAAAAGTCTATGCTGGAACTTATGTTTGAACTCCCTAGTAGAAGCGATGTAGAAGAAGTTATTATTAGCAAAGACTTCGTCTCCAAAGGCTCTGAACCAGAGTACATCCTTAAGAAATCAAAGAAGAAGAAAAGCTCTTAGCTTTCTACATTAAGAAGCTTTAAGCAAGCCTTCTCCACCTATTTAAAGTACTTAAATCTATTTTATGATCTCTATTCATAAAATAGATTTTTTTTGGCCTCATTACGCCATTACTAGTCATGTTTGTGCAAAACAATAACTCGATTCAATTCACCACAGTATTAGATAACTAGATTTCGCTCTATTTCATGAGAATGGCAGCTCCATCTCATTACTAGCTTTTAGTCCTAACCTTCCAAACCTCTGGATATACTAGCTTGTCCTATCACTGGCACATTATTTAGAATGGCATTCACTCCCATCACCGGAAAATAATAACCCCAACTTCAAGCCAAGATTACTTGGACAAAAAAAAGCGCCAAACTCGTTAGAGTTTAGCGCTTGAAGTGGTGGGGGAAGGATTCGAACCTTCGAAGGCGTAGCCGGCAGATTTACAGTCTGCTCCCTTTGACCGCTCGGGAACCCCACCGGGGTTTTGGGAGCTGAATTATAGGTGAGATTCATTATTGTTCAACTTAAAAAATGCGCTTTTTCAACATTATTTAAAAGAAAAAACTTCTCTATGTTTTTGTCGATACTTTTCTCATAGTAAATCCGTCTCATTTCATAAATCATACTCGCAAATATTTATTCGAGACCTAAATGTAGATTCATGAAAACAAAAGAAATATCACCCTCCCACAAACACTTTGAAGCGCTTTGTCGGCATCTCTGCGAGTGGATATATGAAGACTACGACTACTTCAAGTATTTACAGCTTAAATGGGAACTCATTGAGCAATATGATTTAGCTAAACAGCTCCACAAAAAAAAGCGCAAACGCTTAGCGCTTCCAAAAATTTTTATTGCCACCGTAAAAGGCGAGCTTGTGGGTTTTTGCCGTTTGGTACCACAGATCATTTCCGAAAGAGCTGAGCTAAGTCCCTGCCTAGCTCAAATGTTTATTCTGGAGAAATATCGCAAGCGTGGCTATGGAAAAAAACTTATTGACGATGTGTGTAAGGTAGCCAAAAAATTAAAGCATAAGCAAATATACCTAAAAACTGAAGACCAGGAAAAATTTTACCAATCGGTCAATTGGGAAAGCTTTGACACATGGACTAAAGAAAAAGAATCATTCACCCTAATGAAACGAGCCCTTTAATACACAGCTTTTTAGCCCTTCTTATTCCAGGGCATTTTTGAAAGCAGAATCCCCATCCCACACGTATCGCTAATACCTGCAAAAACGAGTCCTGCACCTACAAATACAGATAAGTACTCCGCTCCATTGACACCGAGCTTCATCAAAATGATTCCTGTCAATATTAATAGGCCGGCGCAAATTCGAACTTGACGCTCCAAAGAAATAACTTTCTTATTTTCGATCAAGTCAAGCTTCGCATCTTTCCACGCGTTAATTCCGCCTTCTAGACTCACCACTTCCCCTTTGAAGCCAACAAGTTTAAGTGCCGCCTTCTTTGATCGCACACCACTCTGACAGACCAAAAGAATTTTCTGGTCCCCTACAATTGAATTCACTTTGGCTAAATCTATTTGATCTAGTGGGCAATTAATTGAGCCGGGTATGTAGGCACCCTTAAATTCAAATTCATTTCTGACATCTACAATCTGATAGGCTGCTTTATCTGTGGTTTCTTTCCAGTCATCTACACTTATCTCATTCATAACAAAGACCTCTAATGATTATTTTAATAAGGCTTTCAAATCTTCTTGATCTAATTTACCTGTAAAAGCGCCTGCTTCAATGACATCTTCCACTAGCTGACTTTTCTTCGCCTGTAGATTTAATAACTTATCTTCAATCGTATTCTTACTAACAATCCTGTACGCACTCACTGCTTTCTCCTGGCCTATCCTATAAGCACGATCAATTGCTTGACTTTCCGCTGCTGGATTCCACCAAGGATCCATGATGTAGACATACTGAGCTTGAGTTAAATTTAAACCCGTCCCCCCTGCTTTTAAACTAATCAAGAAAAAACGACAATCTGGATTATCATTAAACTCTTCAACGGGAACTTGCCGGTCTTTGGTACTACCATCTAAGCGAGTGTAGTTCCATCGATTCATCTGAATGGCTTCTTCTATTAAATCTAGAAATCTAGTGAACTGAGAAAAAATTAAGGCTTTACCTCCGCTGAGAAACACCTGTTCTAATTGATTGATTAATAAAGTTATTTTGCCCGATTGCACATGTTGGTAATCTTCATTCACCAAACAAGGATGACAGACCACTTGACGCAAACGAGTCAGAGCCGCCAAGACATTACCCTTAGCCCCAGGTTTTTCTTTTTCATCTCTTTGTTTTTCTTGAGAATAGAACTTATGCATATCATTGTAAATTTTTTCTTGTTCCTCACTCAAATCGCAAAATAAAACCTGTTCAGTTTTTGCGGGCAACTCTTTTGCTACTTCAGATTTTTTTCTGCGCAGCATCAAGGGCTTAATTGTTTGACGCAGTGAATTTAAGTTTTTAGCCGAACATTTCCCATCTAAATAAATATTAGCAAAATACTTATAAGTCCCCAGTAAACCTGGATTTAAGAACTCAAACAAACTCCAAAGATCACCTAAATTATTTTCTACTGGTGTCCCAGTCATGGCAATTTTGAAATCGGCATTTATCAAACGCATTGTCTTCGACGTCATTGATAGCGGGTTTTTCATTGCCTGTGCTTCATCGGCTACACAAATCGAAAAAGTCTTTTGTTTTAAGAGAACCGCATCACGTATAAGAGTTCCATAAGTAGTCAATAAAATCTGTCCCTCTGAGAAGGACTGTAATATTTTTTGACGACCTGCACCTAAATATTGAGAGACTTCAAATTCAGGTGAAAAGCGTTTAATTTCCTGTTCCCAGTTAAATAATAATGAACGGGGAGCCACAATCAAAACTCCTTGTTCTAAATTACCTTGTTTTAGTAAAAGATGTAAAAAAGAAAGTACTTGAACAGTCTTCCCCAAACCCATATCATCAGCCAGACAAGCGCCCAATTTCAATTTCTTCATTTCCACAAACCATGACAAGGCTTGCTTTTGATAAGCTCTTAAATTCGCTCCAAAGTCTCCATGAGCTTCGCGTTCTTTCAATGAACTAAAACCATCAACTCGATCTGAAAGGGTCTGATAATCAAATTGGCAATCACCTTCCTCCATACTTTTCAAGGTTTGCTCAACTAGCAAGGCTTGTTGACGATGGAATCTCATTCCTTCTGTACCTAAATCACCAAGCTCGGTTAATGCAGTAAAATTCTTCAACCACTCCTCTGGCAAAAGCCCCAAACTTCCATCATCTAAAACGATGAATTTCTCGCCGTTCATCCATTGTTTCAAGATATCAGGTAAACTTACTGATGCCCCATCAAACTCAAATTTCCCGTTTACCTCAAGCCAATCTTGTTCACTCGAAACATTAATTGAAAAATCTCGCGGCACTCGTAAAGACTTCCCTTCCGCTAAAGTCTGCCACTTCCTCTGTTTCAGGCTTGGCACCACGTCTGGGAGTTTTGCGGGCAATAGCTTCCATCCTAATTCAGGACCAGAACTAATAAACTCAAAACCAAGTGTATAAAGTAACTCCCTCGCAAATTTTTCTTCTCGAAAATCGCGTTGATGAATTTGTTTGTTTTTTACATCTACCAAAGTTTCATCTTGTGCGGAGTCTGCAATTTCTGCATCTCCATAAAGCCAATTGAGTTCAACATGAAGCATCTCACGATTTTTCACCTTAAATTCTGCGGTGCTAAAATATAGTTTCCCGATTGCTTTAGTTTCAACATTTTCATCTGTTGACTCATAACGAAGGGCTTCTGGTAAGTGCTTTGTTTCTAATTGACTCTTCGCCAAATACTTATTCACCCACGAGCTAATTTCTTTACTCTCTATGCCAAACTGCCCACTCGGGTAATCTTCAACTAATTTTTGCGCTCCTCGCAAATCATAGAACAAGATCTGCCCTGTTTGATAAATTGCTCCAGGAAGAAAAGCCTCGTAGGCCAAAAGCTGCTCTTGCGAAGATCGCAATGCCAAACTTAGCTGTAGACTTTGATCCTCTAAGTCAATCCCCTGTAATTCTAAATGCCAATCTCCTTCACATGTATGAACTTTTTTTAGCTTGCGTTCTTCTCCGCGCCAGTAGAGTTGATTTTGAGTGAAAATCGTCTTTAAATCAGCAGCGCTAACTCCCTCCAATTCTACATAGAATAGTTTTTCTTCATGCAGTAAGGGCAAGTCTTTAAATAGATTTAACAAAGGTAAGTCTTCAGGAATACATTCGCCAGAACGAGGATCAAAATATCCCCCTTGCCCATTGGCTTTCCAAAAAAACTCTAGCCTATGTTTATATAGGCAAAATAATAAACGTATCTCACAACTTGAATTCGCAGTACTCATCACCTTATCAAAGGCTTTCTCCACTAGCTTATGCTCATAAGTTCTTTGAGTTATTTTTTTTGGCTTAATTACTTGCGAGAGGTCTTGCTTATCTATCTCTTCTGACAGTTCATGCAAAGGCAAGATTTTCGCCGCTACATTCTTTTTCAAAGCTTGGAGTAGAACCTCTCGTTCTTGTGCGACTGATAACACCCTAGCTATATGAGAACAAAATTCATCCGCATTCTGCGCAGTACACTCACAGCTTACATAAAGGCGACGTTGATAGATCTTTAATTCACAAAAAAAACTCTCACTTCCGACATTTACTTCGGCCATTGCGTAATCAATACCCGCTTCATCGAAACGAACTAAATACGAGTTTTCAAGGCTGTTTTCTGTATCAAAACAATGGGCAAATTTGTCAAATAAAGTCATCATTTCCCAATATAATCGAATGCCCTACTAAAGCATGCTTAGGAAAAGATAAATGATTTATTTTTTCCCTTGGATCAAAGCATTAGGATTACGTTCTAAATAATTCGTTAAGCGACGAATTGATTCGAGAGTTCTATCAAAGCTATCTAAACTATTAGATGTATCAGTTGCTAAATTAACAACTGCTTTACCAATTCGACCTTCTCCAGAAAGCATTTTCTCTAATTGTGGTGTTAAGGATGCCAGAGCTTTAAGGTTTTTCTCCACTGTTGCGAGTGCAACTGTAACGCCATCACTAATTTTACTAAAGTCCTTACCTATCATATCTGACGTTTTGGTCACGCTTTGCAAGGCCTTATTGAGCTCATCACTATTGACATCTAAATTAGCTAGAGTGTTTCTAAAGCTCTTTGTTGTATCTCCGACTTTTGCAGCGACAAGCTCTTTTTCTAGTACCTGAGTAAACTTATCGATTTTCTTTAGAGAGTAAGAAAGATCTTTACTGAGGGTCAAAAGGTCATCGGTGGCAAACTTATCTAAGCTACTCATTGTTTTTTCAGCACTGGCCATGGCTTTCTCTGCATTCTCACCAATTTCCTGAAAATTGATTCTTGCTACACCATCCAAAATTTTCTCCACATCTAGCACTAAATCTTCTAAAGATGAACGCAAGGCTGGGATATAGGTTTCTGTAACCTCAAAGGGTAATGCCACTGTATTATCCCGACTCGAATCAACATAATCGAGTTCGACATACTTCATACCAGTTATGCCTGCATAGTTTAAACTAGCACGCATGCCTTTTTCTACCGCCTCAATAATGTAGCCCTGAAAACGTTGCTGAGCTTGAGCTTCCGTCATCTCTTTCATTTCACTATCACTAACATTTCTTGGAACTGCCGACATCGTTACTTTCACATATTCTTGTTCCCAGAGTTCAACTCGACTCACACGACCTACCGTCACACCTTTAAGCTTGACGGAGGAACCGACTTCTAAGCCTTGCACACTACGGTCAAAATAGGTAACAAAATCATAACTCTGACGAAACTGTTCTCTCAAGCCTAAATAAAACAATGCCAACACAAAAAGTACTAAGCCCGTTAGGACAAACATACCCAGTTTAAAATGCTTACTTTCCATTTTCTTTCTCCTAATTAAGTCTGGACTGATTCACGTCTATTCAAAAAGTCGCGAACCCATTCATTTTTTGATTCATTTTTAAGTTTTCGAGGATCGCCATCTTCAATGATCCTCTTCGTTTCTTTATCGAGCATAATAATTCTGTCTGCAATAGAAAAAATACTTTCGAGTTCATGCGTCACTATCACAATGGTGGTTTTAAATTCTTCTCGTAATTTCAAGATCAAGGCATCTAAATTGGCTGCCGAAATTGGATCCAAGCCAGCTGAGGGTTCATCAAAAAATAAAATATCGGGATTGAGTGCCATTGCCCTTGCAATTGCTGCACGTTTTTTCATACCTCCACTAATTTCAGCAGGGTAAAAGGTATTAAATTCATCGAGTTCAACTAAAGCCAATTTTTCCATGGCTCGCTCATGCATTTCTTCTTTAGTCATATCTGTGACTTCTTCAAGAATCATGGTAATATTTTCTTCTAGAGTCATTGAGCCAAAGAGGGCACCAGACTGATACATAACACCAAATTCTTTCATGATCTCACGTTTTTTTTCGGCGTTGGCTTTAACAATATTTTTGCCCTTAATCGAAATATCTCCCGCCATGGGCTTATAGAGACCAATCATATGTTTAAGTAGTGTACTTTTACCACAACCAGATCCACCTAATATAACAAATATTTCACCTTGATTGATTTCAAAGTCAAGGCATTCCATGATGACACGATCACCATAGCCCATTTTCAGCTTGTCTACTTTAATAACGGATTCCATTAGCCCCTCAACTGAGTAAAAATAATTGTCATTAGAGTATCAGCCACAATAATAAGGAAGATGCCCGATACTACTGAAGATGTTGCTGCTTTACCAACGCCTTGGGCATCAGAGGAACTATTCATACCGCGATAGCAGCCAACCATGGCAATAATAATGGCAAAAGCAAAAGCCTTTGCCATACTTTCCATCACATCCAAGTAATGAATTGCTTTAATTGTTTGATTTAGATATGCTATGAAGGGTAATTTGAGTTGAACAACACCGACAAAAAAACCGCCTAAAATCCCCAGCAAGTCTCCAATCAAAGTTAAAATGGGCATCACGACCATCATTGCTAAAAGCTTAGGGACAATCAAAAACCTCGCAGGTACAAAACCCATCGTCGTCAAAGCATCGATTTCTTCATTGACTCGCATGGTGCCCAACTCAGCAGCAAATGCTGAACCTGCTCTACCTGTTGCAATCATCGCAACCATGAGAGGGCCTAATTCCTTAACAATGGAGAGCCCAACTAAGTTTGCCACATAAATATCGGTGCCAAATTGTTTCATTTGAACGGCCGACTGAAAACCTAAAATCAAACCCATCAGGAAACAAATTAAAGCAACAATTCCTGTCGCCTCTCGTCCACAGCCATCCATATAATAAAGTGTACTTTTCCACTTTATTTTGTGAGGGTTTCTTATACCAAAGAGTAATTCCTCGAAAATCTCGCCAATGAAAGATGTGATATTTCTAGCTTCTTGAAAAAAGCCGATGAAATTCACACCAAAACTGGAGACAAATTTTTTCACTTGCCTTCGATAATTTTTTGATCTAATTGTTTAAAAACATCATGAACTGCTGAGGACATAGCTTTCACCAAAGAAGCTCCATCAAGCTCTGTAAAGCTTTGTGCACTCTTTACCCTAAACTGTTGATCACCCGCACCTGATCGTAAAACAAAATCAATACTAATTTTGGCCTGCATATTTTCCACATCAAAAACGAATTCATTCAGCTCACAGCGCAATTCATCTTTTCCAAGAGAGAAGTAGTTCTTCATTTCTGTTTCCACTAGCCGATTAGGACTATCCTGCCAGCGCTCAAACTCACGCAATTCAAGTTTCTCACCATTCTCTAGATTGAACCTTTGATGTACTTTGGCACTCGCACGCACTTCCACAATAGACACGGGAGTGGGTGATTCACCTTTAATATTTAAGGTATAAAATTGTACTGGTACAGACTTCCCCCCTATACAAGAAAAGAACAAGATTAGAGAACTTAGACTAATTAAATACTTACGCATATTTGCGCCCCTTTATTTTAACACTCAAGTGAATCTGCACTCATAGTATAAAAGTTCCATTATTGCTATGCAAATATTTAATTAAATCTAAACATTAAGGCTTTTTAGGCTGAGTTAGCTTAGTCGGTTTCTTCAATTCATTCTTAATTTCTTCTTTCACTTCTTTTTCAATTTTCTCTTCAAGCTCGAGTTCGACTTGTTTTTCAATTTGTTTTTCAACTTCTTTATCTAACTCTTCTTCGACTTGTTTTTCGACTTCTTCTTCTAATTTGATTTCTATCTTATCTTTGATTGTCTCTTCCAATCGTTGATCGCGCTCTTCTAAAATCTTTTGTGCTCGTTTTTCCAAAGTCTCATCTCGCCATCCATCTCTTAGAGCGTGAACTTCTATAACCAGATCATTATCCCCCATTTTATCACGGACTAATTGAGTCAACTCATCAATGTAGTACTTTGGCATGCGCTTAGAAGATGCTAAAATGATCATCACATCCGTTGGATCGGCATCACTACCTGGACGTCCGTGGAGCAACAACTCTACATCTGGCAGAGTTTCTATGTAATGAACAATACTTTTTGTGACATGCTTAGCCACCGGGTAAAGATTTGGTGATGGCTTACCCAAATTAATATTCCTCTCGAGTTCTAAACCCAGGGGAATGGCAAACACCACTAATACCGTAGCTAAAGCACCAAGAGCTTTGTAAACCCAAGTGTTTCGCTGTGCCTGCATCTGCATGCTATTTATACCTAGGATATTAAACGTTATTGAAGCTCCTAAGATAATCGCCACCAAGTTTGTAGAAAAAAGTAAAAAGGCTCCAAAAGCTGTTGGAATCTTTCCATAAGCTAGAGCTATCCCCACTGAACAAAGAGGTGGAACTAAAGCCGTCGCAATAGCGACCCCAGCCACCGCACCGCCAATATTAGGTCTCGCCAAAGCATAAGCTGCTGCACAAGCCGCAAATAAAGCCACAAATAAATCTAAGATATTAGGCACACCTCTCGACATCACTTCCGAAGTCAACTCTTGCCCTGGTGTTGTAAAGCCCACTAAAAAACTCACCCCTATCGTCAAAGCTATACCAACCGCAATGGTTTTACTTGCCTTTAAACCCAAACGAGAATTCCCTTGAACCAAGGCTAAACCGCAGCCAATCATTGGAGTCATTAAAGGTGCTAAAAGCATTGATCCTATGACGATTGCGGCTGAATCTTGTAAAAGGCCAAAAGATGCAATGGCAGCTGCTAAGCCCAACATTACCATGAAATCTGCTGTCAGTACTGACCCCCGTCTTAGACCCAAAACTAAATCTGCGTAGGCACGCGGACTCAAATGCGGTATCCACTGAGTTATTTTTTTAGCAACTGCAATTTTAGGAGCCCGTTTTACTAGCCCCACAACTGGAGATCGTTTATGATCATTCCACTTGGATAAATCATGTGCATTCTCAGCCCCTGTTAGGAGAAGATCTACTTTATTAAAAAAATATCGTAAAGATTCATAATCTGCATCAAGACTTTCAACTCGAGAGCTAACTTTGTCCCTATCAACACCACTATCTTCAATTAAATCTTCTATTGCCTGCTTACCCACCACTTCATAATTAAAGCTGTGATCTTCTTCTAGCATGAGCATTGAAACATGTTCTCCAGGATTTAGGCAGTCCTTAGCAAAAACAAGCGCTTGCGGATCATTAACGACACCGCTTGCTATTACCCCCACTCGTTCCATAGATTTCCTGTATTGTTGAACCAACAAAATAGTATCTATCGTCGATTCTTGGAAGACAGGGTATGATAAGGCATCATCCTTGAATGCAGTGTGAAAAGCTCCTATCAATAAACGATGCTTATTGCGATCAATGTAAGCACCTAAACTCTGAGCACTATTTTCTACTGGCAACTCACTAATATCGTAACTTAAATCCAATTCTTTCTTTGCGAGTTTATCAAGTTCATTTCGCACGGTGGCAGTACCACC
Organism: Lentisphaera marina; assembly: GCF_028745505.1. GTDB lineage: Bacteria > Verrucomicrobiota > Lentisphaeria > Lentisphaerales > Lentisphaeraceae > Lentisphaera > Lentisphaera marina. Next base: position 1,869,220 of record NZ_JAQZZL010000002.1, read on the forward strand.
GCAACCTTCTACATATAACAATTCGACTTCATTGATCTTATATTTTTTAGCAAACCTCTCCACACAAGGCACTAAATACTCCAGTTCATCTAACTTTCTGGCATACAATAATATTGACGACATCTTAACCCCAAAAATTAATCTAATTTAGACAAATTAGCTTAGTGCAGGATTTTGTCATCTTTAGCATTCATTTTAGCCTGTTTATTATAAGTGCATTTCGTCATAAACTCTTTATTTCTTGGAAAATAAAAAAATTATTTTTCTCTGTCTAGCCTTTTTTTTCTCTTAGTGTATACTAGCGCGCAATTAAGAAACTAGAGATTTTTCACAGACTATGAGTAAGAAAATTAAACGCAACCCGCGTAGCTTGGGCCGTAAATGGGCTCTGCAATACCTTTATCAAAGTGATATTGCTAAACTTGAATTCCAAGAAGAGGAATTTGCTTTATTTATCACGCAAATTGAAAATGCCCCTTCCGCTCCCAACGAACATGAATCTAGCAAGGGTTTTGCCTTTGCTCGCGAAATTGTTCAAGGCGTTCTCAATAACATCAAAGAAATTGACGCCTTTATTACTGAAGAAGCCAAGAACTGGAAAATTGACCGCATGGCAACGACCGATCGTAATGTCCTGCGCATTGCCGTTTTCGAACTCATGGAAATTAAAACAAATCATCCAGTTATAATTGTTAACGAAGCCGTAGAACTCGCCAAAACATTTGGTGATTCCGATTCATTTAAATTCGTAAATGGGATTGGCGACACACTTGCTCGTAAATTACGTCCTGAGGAAATGGAAAAATGAAAGGTATTTTTGACGTCTTCAAAAAAGGTCTTAAGAAAACTAAAACGGCTCTCTTCCGTTCCTTTGAAGCCGTGTTTTCAAATGTTGAGAAATGGGATGAAAGTACCTACCGCCAACTCGAAGCGGCACTCATTTCTGCAGACTTAGGCGTTTCAGTCACCCAAAAAATCATTGCCGACATCAAGGAATCTTACGCCATTGGCGAAATCAAGACCTCTGAAGATATTATTAATATTGCCACCAGTCGCATTAAATCTATTTTAGCCGACGACAATCGCCCTTTAAATATCAACACAACTGGTCCCACAATCCTACTGATGGTAGGTGTAAATGGCGCTGGCAAAACAACTACTACCGGCAAATTAGCTTATAAACTTAAACAAGATGGTAAGTCAGTTCTTCTTGCAGCATGCGATACCTTCCGTGCAGCTGCCATCGAGCAACTTAAACACTGGGGACAACGCATTGATGTTCCAGTCATTGCTGGTAAACACGGCTCTGATGCTGCCGCCATTGCTTACGACGCTTGCGCTTCGGCAAAAGCTAAAAATGTGGATTACCTAATCATCGACACTGCTGGTCGGCAGCACACTCGCCAAGACCTTATGGAAGAACTCCCCAAGATTCTTCGCGTCATTCGCAAAAATTTCCCAGAAGCTCCACACGAGACTATCTTAGTCGTCGATGGTTCTACTGGAACTAATGCCCTCTTTCAAGCAAGAGAATTTGGCAAAGCCTGTGACGTCACTAGTCTTGCAGTCACCAAACTTGATGGCTCTGGAAAAGGTGGTGTTGTCGTTGCTATTAAAGATGAGCATACCTTCCCCATACACTTTGTTGGACTAGGTGAAAGCCCCGAGGATCTACAACCCTTCGATCCGGAGCTTTATGCTGATGCTATTTTCTCCAAAGACAGCCCAATTGCTGACTAAACCTGCACTACAACTCATTCACTGATATAAAGCCCGCATCTCTCTTAAGATTCGGGCTTTTTTATAGCCCTGAGATTTGAGATTCAAAGAAAAACACGCAAGTTTACAAGAATCTAAATTTTAGGAGTACATCATGGGCCAACTCCCCAACAACCTTCCCTCATTTTCCAATTTCGACACTAAAGAACTGAATCAGCAAATCGATAGTTTTTTAAAATCTGCACGTGAAACAATTCAAGAAGTTTTAAAGCAAGAAAATTATACTTGGGATAACTTGATGCTCCCCTTAGAGGATATGGATGTTGAGCTAGGCAAAGTTTGGGGCCTCGCGTCTCACCTTCACTCTGTCAAAAACAGTCCTGAACTTCGCGACGCTTATAATGTAGCACAACCCAAAATTTCTGAATTTTATACGGAACTGGGCCAAAACACCGAACTTTACGATGCCATTCTATCCATCAAGAACTCTGCTCATTTCGAAAAGCTGTCTATCGGCCAAAAAACTTTAATTGAAAACAGTATTCGCTCCTTCAAACTTTCTGGTATTGCGCTTCCAGAAATGGAAAGAAAACGTTTTGCAGAGATAGCAAAAGAACTTTCAAGTTTGAGTACACAATTCTCTAACAACGTTTTAGATGCGACCCAAAATTATCACCTGCAGATTCAAGATGAGAAGGACTTAGCTGGACTTCCGCAAAATGTCATTGATGCGGCCGCCGCATGTGCAAAGAGTAAAGATCTCGAAGGCTGGGTATTTACACTCGACTTCCCTTCTTTTCAGCCACTTCTAACTTATGGTGAAAGCCGTAAGCACCGCGAGGAAATTTATCATGCATATTCTACCCGTGCTTCAGAAACGGGACCAAACGCTGGAAAATATGATAATACCGAGATCATAGACAAAATCCTAAAACTTAAACAAGAAGCATCTAAACTCTTAGGCTTCGAACATTTTTCCCAAAAGTCTATTTATACAAAGATGGCTACATCATCTCAGCAAGTCTTGGGTTTTATTGATCAACTCATAGAAAAATCACACCCACAATCTTTAGAAGAAATCGAAGCAGTTAAAAAATATGCGCAAAGCAAGGGTTTTAGTGATGAATTAAAAACTTGGGATGTCGGTTTTTACTCAGAACAAATGAGACAAGAGTTCTACGACCTTAACCAGGAAGAGCTGCGACCGTATTTCACAATTGACAAGGTCATGAACGGCCTCTTTGAACTCGCTAGTAAACTCTATGGCATTGACATCGTTGAAAGCTCTGATAAACCAGATGTTTGGCATGAGGATGTTAAAGTTTACGAAATCTCACGAAATGGTGAAACAATTGCGGCCTTTTATCTCGATCTCTACGCTCGTTCAGATAAACGTGGTGGAGCATGGATGAATGGTTGCCTCTCTCGACACAAAGATGCTCAAGGTCAACTGCAGCTACCTGTATGTTACTTGGTGTGTAACTTCATGCCTCCAGCTGAAGGGAAACCTGGCCTACTGATCCATAACGAAATAACTACTCTATTCCACGAATTTGGTCACGGTCTCCATCACATGCTGACGAAAGTTGACATTGCGGGAATCGCAGGTGTCAATGGTGTTGCGTGGGATGCGGTTGAACTCCCCTCACAAATTATGGAAAATTGGTGTTGGGAAAAAGACGTCATTCGTTCCCTATCCCAACATGTAGAATCGGGAGAAGTATTACCCGACGACAAAATCCAACGCCTTCTCAACGCCAAAAATTTCAACTCGGCACTCGCGATGATGCGTCAATTAGAGTTTGCCTCTTTTGACTTCCGCCTACATATCGAATCTGCCAAAGACGACTTCAAAGGGGCACAGCAAGTTTTAAATGATGTACGCAAAAAAACTGCGGCTCTAGCAACCCCAGAATGGAACCGTTTCCAAAACGCCTTTTCCCACATCTTTGCAGGCGGATATTCCGCGGGTTACTACTCCTACAAATGGGCTGAAGTCCTTTCTGCTGATGCTTACTCTCTTTTCGAAGAAGAAGGAATCTATAACGAGGCCACTGGAAAAAAATTCCTAAATGAAGTTCTTGAGCGAGGTGGCGAAGAAGACGCTGCAATTTTATTCAAAAACTTCCGTGGTCGTGAACCACAAACCGAAGCTCTACTTCGTCATTCTGGTATAAAGTAGCATTCTAAGTCGCTGATTCTTTGCCATGGCTTCTATGGCAAATTATCTTGATAAACATCAACCCATAACTTGCCTGTAATCTATGAAAAAATATTTTGTCTTAGCCCTACTATTCTGCCTTCTTAGCCAGGCAAAAACAAAAATTGATATCCCCTATTCACCCAGTTTGTCACCCGATGGCTCTGAAGTTATTTTTTCGTGGAACGACGACCTTTGGCGAGCATCAAGTGAAGGTGGACTTGCGACTCGCTTAACGCAAAGTAAAGGCTTAGATTATCGACCGCTCATTTCTCCCGACGGTAAAAAAATAGCTTTTGAATCCAATCGTTTTGGCCCCACTTACCTCTTTGTTATGCCTAGCGAAGGTGGCCCAGCCGAGCAAGTTAGCTTTAACTCTGAAGGCTACAAGCTCCTACAATGGTATCGGGACAGCCAAAACTTGGCCTATAACTCCAATAGAAAACTTTTTGTACCACGCCAGGGAAGCCTACCCTACAAACTCAACACCGTGAGTCAAGAGGCTGAACAACTCATCTTTAATTCAAGAATGCGAGAGTTTCACCTCTCTCCCGATGAACAAAAAATCTTATTCACACGCGAGGGTTCACAAAATTACCGTAAAGGGTATAAAGGCTCGCAAGCTTCACAAATCTGGCTTTATGAGAAAGAATCTGATAGTTTTTCTTTGCTTATAAAAGAAGAATGGAATAATCGTTCTCCTCTCTGGTCTCATGATGGCAAAGGTTTCTTCTACCTTTCTGATAAAAAGGGTAGTAATGACTTAATGTTCTATGACTTCAAAATCAAAAAAAGTCGTCTTCGCTACAGTGGCGAAGGTGAACACATTCTCAACATAAGTATTTCAAGCGATGGTAGCACCCTCTCATGGAGAAGACTATTTGATTTATATACCTGGAAACATCAAAGTTCAAAAACTGCAAAAAAACTAGCGCTCTACACTCAAGAAGATCTAGCAAAAAACAATACAGAAAATCGCCTAGTTAAAGGTATCGATACTTTTGACATCAGTATGGATGGTCTGGAAATGGCTTTTGCCAAAGATGGCATCATCTATGTCAGTGACAGCAAGTTTTGCGAACCAGTCAGAATGAGCGACAAAGATGCTTATTCTATCGAACCCATTTTCTCAAATGACTTTGAACATATCTTCTACTTAAAAGATAATGGTCAAGACATGTCGATTATTCAGGTCGAAAGAGCCGACAAAGAAAAGTATTGGTGGGAGAATCACACATTTATAAGCAAAGAAATTTATTCCTACAAAGGCAGCCTCAAAGACCTTAATATTGCACCCGATGATTCTCGACTCTCCTTTATAACTGGTGATGGTTGCTTATGGACTTACGATATTGAGAAAGGTATCAGAAAAAAAATACGCAGCACATGGATGGAACCCGATTATTCATGGTCGCCAGATAGTGAATGGTTCGTCTATTCATGCCCGAACGAAAACTATAACAACGAAATCTATGTCATCCCCTCTGATGGATCTCAAGAAGCAATTAACATATCTCGAAACCCCGCGTCCGATAGATCACCTACCTGGTCTAAAGATGGCTCCAAGATCGCTTACTCTAGCGATCGAGCCCGAGATGACAGCGACATTATAGTCGTTTATTTAAAAAACAAAGATTACCAAATAAGTCCTCGCCAAATCAAACTAAATGATGCCCTAGAGCACATGAAAGACGCACGCCCTCTCAAGAAAGACGAAGATGATAAGAAAGACGAAGATGATAAGAAAGACGAAGATGATAAGAAAGACGAAGATGATAAGAAAGACGAAGATGATAGGAAAGACGAAGATGATAAGAAAGAGGACAATGATAAGAAAGAGGACGATGACAAAGAGGAGGACGATGACAGTGGTAGCTACGACTGGAATAACATTCACTTAAGAACACATCACATTCGACGTGCAGGCAGTAACGAAAGTCGACCTCTATTTACACAGGATTCTGATTCAATCATATGTGTATCAGATAAAAAAGAAGGAAAAGGTACTTTTAAATTTGATGCCATCTATAAAATAGAACTCGAAGAGAAAAAATACACTTTCTTGACTTTTAACTCCTCAACAAACCTTCCGATTAAACCCCTCAAGAAAAACAATTACTTTGCATCTATCTCTTACGGAAAAGCAGCCGTTATGAGTCGTAAGAAAACTGAAAAATTTGAATACCAATATTACCACACTGTGAACCTAAATACTGAAAAAAACCTGATCTTTGCTCATGCTTGGCGTTTACTCAAAGAAAAGTTTTACGACCCTAATATGAATAATTTAGATTGGGATTCAATATTCAAAAAATATGCTCCCGCAGCCAATAAGGCGAGTAACATCTGGCGTTTGAGTACTGCTATAAACATGATGGTTGGTGAACTTAATGCCTCTCACCTAGGCTTTTATCCAAAGGCTAGTTACCCTCCAGTTCCGAAGCGTTTAGTTACAGCACACACTGGCCTACGCTTTCAGCGCCAAGACGGAAAACTACTCATCGGAGAACTCATCCCAAACTCTCCTGCCGCAAACGTTCAGTACGAGCTCCAAACAGGAGATCAAATTCTTGAATTAAATTACAGCACTGTGAATGACAAAAGTAATTTAGATAAAATCTTTACGGGCCTTGATCACCAAAGTATTCATATCAAAATAAAGAATCTCAAGGGTGAAATAAAAGATCATGTTATAGAGAGTATCGATCCTGACAAAACTAGAGCTTTGCTCGATCAAGAAATGGTCGATCGTTTGACTGAAAAAACACAAAGACTTAGTGATGGCAAAATCACATACCTACATATTGATAAAATGAACTTTGATTCATTTTATCAATTCCACGATGAACTCTACTCCAAAGCCTATGGCATGGATGGCATAGTTATAGATGTCAGAGATAATGCTGGTGGCAGTACTGCCGATCATTTGTTGACGATATTAACACAACCGGACCATGCCTTCTGTCAAGCCCGCAACCACCAAGTGGGATACCCAGATAATCGCAGTATTTACACCCCTTGGAAAAAGCCCATTGTTGTACTCTGTAATCAAAATAGTTTTAGTAATGCTGAGATTTTTGCTCATGCCATCAAAACTATGAAACGAGGCAAGTTAGTGGGTACACCTACTGCAGGAGGCGTTATTTCAACTTGGGGAACAAGCATTCTAAACAAACATCGTTTCCGCCTCCCTATGCGCGGCTGGTTTGTAGCTGACTCTGGATTAGATATGGAACTTAATGGTGCTAAACCAGATTATATAATTTGGCCAAATGCAGGTGAACTTTCTTCAAGCCGTGATCCACAACTCATTAAAGCCATTGAAGTACTGAAAAATGATATCGTCGAATGGAAGAAAGCTAAATCTAAAATCCAAGCCATTCGCGCTCACCAGAAACAATGAGTCACTCGACTTGTGACTTATTAGGTATTGGCCTCAGCGTATTCGACAACTCACTTTTTGTTAAAACACACCCTGGTGAAGATGAAAAAATCGAAGCACAACGCTGCCTACAAAGCTTAGGTGGCCCAGCTTGCATTGGAACTCTAACAGCCAACCGCCTCGGGTTACAAACCACTCTTTTAAGTGCCGTTGCAGATGATTTTCCTGGTGATTTCATTAAGCAATCACAGGCTCAGTTCTCCCGTCACACTTTCATTCCATTAAAAACGGACACCACTCCTCAAGCCACGATCTTAATAAAAGAAAATGGTGAACGCAGTGTCATTGCAACCCTCGCAAAAAATATTAAAGCTACACAAGTAAATTTATTAGATACACCTAAATATATCCTTTTGGATGGGCGCTATATTGATAAATGCTTTGATATAATCATGCACTTCAGAAAATCAGGTAGCAAAATAATTCTAGATGCGGGTTCAAGGAATCCCGGCATCTTAACCATGCTTCCTTATGCGGATATTATCATTGGCTCAAAAAAATTTGCTCTTAGCTACACTAAGAAAACTAATATTGACGAGGCTCTTGATAAACTTCGTGGGGATTTTGATAATGTATTAATTACTCTGGGGGATCAGGGAGCCATTTATTCTTTTGAACAATCACAAGGTCGCATCCCTTGTGAAAAAATAAATGCCGTAAATACTAACGGCGCAGGCGATGTTTTTCATGGCGCCTTTATTGCGGGGCTCGCAAAAGGCCTCAAGTTCTTAGAATGCAGTCAAGTTGCGTGTCATATTGCATCTTGGCACTGTACTCAAATCAGTATTGAGTCAACTTTGAATCAATTAGGTAAAAGCAGAAGCTTCAAATCATTTCTTTAAGACAAAGCTAACAGTAGGGTCTTCTGCTACTACTTCCTTTTTATTTGCCATACTATCTAGTGTTTGATTTATTTCACGGCGCAATTTTCTGGCCATCATACGCACCAAGCCCACTTGTGAGTTTTCCTGTTCAAAAACAGCTAATAGAATCACTTCTTCACACATGCCCGCAATATACAAATTGCGTTTTTCACCTTGATGATACACCGCTTCAAAATCTTCTTCACCAACCGTTCTAGCAAGTTCTCGAGTCGCAGCAAATGAACCTGCGGTTAAAGCCGCCATCAAATCATTTTCCTCATCACTACCAGAGTCGACTAATACAGCTCCGCCCTTGTCACATAGAAGTGCTGAACTTGAATCTGAAAGGCGTAGGAATTCATCTAGTTCAGTCTGTAGCTCTAAACATTCCTCTTGATTTAGTTCATAGGCCATTATTTATCCTTGGTTTTTCTTTTGGATAAAGTCGTGTAAAACTAACTTAGATATGGCATTTAAAGTATCAAATACACCTTCTCCATCACATGCCACACCATTGACTACTGGCACTCGAATTGGACCATTATTAATTAAAAAATCCATATACTCAACGGGAGCTACATTTTTCATATCGCGTTTATTGTACTGAAAAACTAAGGGCATTTCATCTACAGAACTCCCCTGCTCTTTTAAGTTTTCATCTAAGTTCTGTAAACTCTCAATATTCTCTGGCATTTTTTTAATTTGTGAATCGGCGACAAAAACAACACCATCACAGTTTCTTAACACTAATTTCCTCGTGCTATTATACTTCACCTGACCGGGAACTGTATACATCTGAAATTTTGTTGTATAACCTTCAATCGCATCAGATTTTAAGGGAAGAAAGTCAAAAAACAAAGTTCGGTCTTGGCTCGTTGCCAAGGAAGACATCTTGCCTTTTGAGTCCCCTGGCATTTTTTCGTGTACAATCTGCAAATTAGTCGTTTTACCACATAGACCTGGTCCGTAATAAACGATCTTAAACTGAATTTCTTTCTTTGCGTAATTTACTACTGCCATATCAACTCCCTTTAGCAAAAGTATTGAAGGACGAAACGTCCGTAAGATAAAATTTTACTGGTAAAGTGAAGTAATCCCTTAGTAAATTTTTCACGGATTCATTAAATGGATTCAACATTGCTACACTCACTTCAGACTTAGTTACTGAAAATATAAGCAGTTCACAATGAGATATCAATTTTTTAGGTAAGAGTTCGAGCTCATTTGAATAATGAAAATCACTTAAATCAACATATTCCATCTTAGACTGACTTTTTAGTGCTTCTAAAAGCTCCGAGTAGTTAACTCTATCACAGTCAGGTAAATGGCCAACAACGCCCTCCCATCCACTTGTTTCCTCTTGATTTCTTGACCTCATTAGATGCTGGCAAATATCCATATAAGCACTTGAATCTATCAAGCCAAGTTCTCGAAAACGAATCAGTAAATCAAGGTGAGGTCTGACATCGGTCCATTCACTTTTCCGTAAGGTAAAAAAGCGATCTTCCTTTTTTTTACACAAGGAAATCAAATCACGTATCTTTGAATGATTCCGAAAAAATTTCTTTTCTTTTTCCAAAGCAGTAAATTCAGCTAAATCCAATTCGCCATTTTGTGCTAATTCCAAACGTTTCTGAAATTCTTGAAGTTTTAAGGGCTCATTACTCTCAGTATAAATATCCACTAATCGTTTTAAAGCGAATTCATCATGAGGCACACTCAACAATACTGATTCATAAACCCGTGCTTCATCTAAAAGCTTTTCATCACTTTCTGAACTCCCCATAGCCTCGAACACTCATTTTATTATCTTCAGTCAAGCCTTAGCATAATTGATTTCTAACTTAAGCACAATCTCTGCATTAAAAAATATCACGAAATCATAACAAATTTTGGTGGTCTACACAAAGAATACTGTGGAACCTTATTTTAACTGACTTACTTTATTCAGATGCTCAGTGAACTTTTCATTATTCTCTTCAGAATTCTCGGCAAACTCTAAGAACTCACCAAATTCTACGGTCATTTTTGAAAAGGGTAAAGGGATATAAAGTTTATCCCATGTGGGCAACTTAAAAGCTGCTGAGTACCTCGCACCAATTGGAACTAATTTTTTCTTTGATTTAACCGCCAACATTACTGCGCCTGGCTGCGCTTCATAGATGGGGCCACGCGGTCCATCAGGCACAATACACATAAGCTTATTGGCTTCACGTAGGACTTTCAGTGACTTAATAAATGCAACTGCACCACCTTTATCTTTCTTCTTCCTTTGAGCAGAGCCTCTAATAACGGAAAAACCCCTACTCATCATAATATCCGAAATCATTTGGCCATCACGAGATTTAGAAGCCATACCAGTACTTTTCTCACAAACTCTACGCTCAAAAACATAAGAAAGAGCTAAAACTTGATTGTGCCAAAAAGCAATAATGAAGGATTCGTCATCATCATCTAAACAAGAAATATTACCTAAAAATTCTCGTCTTACTGTTAGCATCCATACACTGAAAAAACTACAAAACAACCATAAGCTTAGCTTATAGAGCAAACCTTCCGGATCGAAGAGTTTTTTAATCAAAGGAGTAAATACTTATTTGAAATTGAAATACCCGAGAGCAAAGCTCCCACAATACCTAAGAAACCTTGATCGGTACCACAAAGATAAAGGTTCTCTGTATCAAAGGCACCTGACTTAACTTTTATGGGCGATCCATAAATCGCACCATTGATATGTGAAGTGAATTTTTTAACTGTTAAAGGTGTAAATGCATCCGTGTAAACTACACGATCACGAATTTTGTCTCCAAAGCCAGATGTATTAATTTGCTCTTTGACGAACTCTTCTTTTGTACGGCGATAAGTAGTCTCATCCATTTCTTTCCAGAGGTAATAATTAGCGAGTGAAGTGAAGCGTACTAGGCCTTCTCTTTCAACTTCATCATCATAATTAAAATTGCCTGGCATACATATCACACCGGACTTACACGAATAGGGACTCGTGGTTTTACGGTAATGAAATTCTTCTTCTCGATTAAAGAAAATGATTGTTTCATCTAAACCGAGGTCTTTAACTGGAGTATCCAAAACTAGAATTGATTCCACAAAGGACAACTCACCTGCCACACCTGCTGGCACCTCATCATTTAACATCTCTAGAGTCTCACCATAACCCGCCGAAGAAAGCACATTCTGAGCATGAATAGTTTCGCCATTCTCTAATTGTACACCAATGGCTTTGTTATTGTGACGGAGAATTTCTTTAACTCCAGTCTTCATGCGAACTTCGGCTCCATTCTCAAGTAATTTCTTTCTTAAAATTCTCAAGAGATGACGCACACCTGTACGTGGGCGACAAAAACCTTCGAGGTAAAGGCTTTTAAACATGATACAAAACTGCGAAAAATCCATATCATCTTCAACTGCACTTCCATAATACATAACAGGACAAAAAATCATATCACGTAAAACTTTTGACTGAATAAAGCTGGCCACAACCTCTTGTGCTGAAATATATTTCGCATCCAGGGACACATCATCATAAGTCTTAACGTGCTCGACTAATTTCATGAAGCCATCTACTTCACTAGGAAATTCACGGGCAATTTCATCACTCATCATTGTGAATGAATTGCCAAAACAAATTTTGTTTTCGGGAAAATCTATTGCTGAATAACTTTGTTCCACTAGATCCAATTCATCGTAGGGGATTCTTAACTGTCGCAATAGTTTAGTCAAGGGGGCCGAACGCTGTTTACGCTCAACGAAGTTGGTCATAGCATGCAAGCCCACATCAAAACGACGTCCATCTTTTGAAAAGTGAGAGTTCAAACCACCAGGGATAGCATGCTTTTCTAAGACTAGAACTTTTTTGCCATAATGTGCTAAGCGAATGCCTGCAGCCAAGCCGGACATGCCAGCTCCAATAATAATTGTATCGTAAGTCATAATAATAAAAAAAGGGGACTTAAAAGTCCCCTAATCGAAATTTTCAATCGCCCTAAATATCTTTCATTTTAGGCTCAAGGTAAGCCACACAACTATCTAGAGTTGCGAGTTCACCATATTCAGCTTCGGGAACTTCTACATTGTAGAGCTTTCTCAATTCCATAACGATATCTAAAAAATCCATAGAATCCAACTCAAGCTGATCTCTAAGTGCTACTGCTGGATCAATATTGCTGCAATCTTCGTCTGGTACAATATCTTTTATAATGTCAATGATTGCCTGAGCAATACCTTCATTTGTCATTTAACGACTCCAAAATAATTTAATTTTAACTAAAACTTAGTTTGTAAAGTCTTCGAATATAATCCGACCTTACAAATCAAGCAAATCATTAGTCTAAAAAACGACTCACAATCAAAGCAGAATTAATACCTAACATACCAAAAGAGTTATTAAGGATGTGATCTACTGACTCTAACTCAACAGCTTCTTTCGTCACTAAGTTATTAACAGCACATGCTGGATCAACATTATCCACGTTCATGCATGCATGAACTTTATTATCCTCAAAAGACAATAAATTCCCTGCTAATTCCAAAGCACCTGCGCCACCCATAGCATGACCAATAAAGCCTTTTGTATTATTCACATACGTATTTTCAGATGAGCCAAAAACTTCATTAATTGCTTTTGACTCTTGAATATCTCCTGCACTCGTGCCAGTGGCATGAGTATTGACAATGTGAATATCTTCAGCACTTAAGCCAGCTTTTGAAAGCGCCTTGTGCATACACTCAGCCTGTCTTTCATTATTTGGCAAAACAAAATTTGTCGCATCTGAATTAATGTGATAACCGGTGATTTCTCCATATATCTTAGCTCCACGAGCTAAGGCATCATCTAAACGCTCTAAAGTGTATAAGGCACCACCTTCTGAAATCACAATACCATTGCGATCCACATCAAAGGGACGGCTCGCCTTTTCTGCAACTTCATTTTCAGCTAGCGCACCCTGGCTTTTAAAGGCTGCAAAAATCCCAAAAGTATGAATACTTTCAGAGATTCCACCTGCTAGAGCCACATCAACTTCACCAAGAAGCAATTGCTGCAATCCATTTATTAAACCAACATTACCTGCAGCACAAGCAGCACCCAAACAATAATGCGGACCAGTTATTCCGAATTTAACAGTCACTTCACCAGCTGGATTATTGGCAACTGTTCGTGGATTATGGTGATGCGTCCAATATTTAACATCGTAATCAAACTTACTTAAGTTGTAGACTTCATTCTCCGTCTCAACATTGCCGTGCTCAGTAGTACCAACAAAAACACCGATCCTTGATCTATCTATGGCATCTAGGTCGAGGCCCGCATCTTCTAAAGCTTCTCCTGCGCAATAAATACTCACGGAACCAGCACGAGTCCCAACTCGCAACTCCTTCTTTGTTTGATACTTCAATTTATCAAAGTCACATGCGCCGGCAAAAGTATCGCCTATATACCTTATATTATAATCACTTATCCCCGACACTCCATCTAGAAGGTTCTGGCGGTATTCCTGCAAGTTATTTCCGTTGGGAGAAGTTAATCCCACACCAGTAATAACGATACGCGTAGAAGGTGCTTTTTCTTTTGTCTTAGCTTGCAAAATTCGTTCCTGATTTATTGTGCTTGTCATTAATTTCGCGATAAGAATATCTCCAATTCAATACTTATACAACTTTATAAAGCACATTCTTCAAAGATACTAAGATGTTGACAGGGCAGTTTTTAACATTATACTACTCGCCTTCTCAAAAATAAGCCATTTAAATAGATGTACAGCAAAGTTAAAATCGACGGCTTTCAAGCCCACACTCCCGATTCAATCCTCACTTCAGAAGCAGTTGAGGAGATGCTTCGTCCGGCCTATGATAAACTCAATTTATCAAAAGGGCGTCTTGAAATGTTCACAGGTATCAAAGAAAGACGCTACTGGCCACTCGACAAAACACCAAGCCAAGCATCAGCTGAAGCTGCAGAAAAACTCATTTCAAAACTTGATATCGCTAAAGACGAAATCGACATTGTCATTCACTGCTCAGTTTGTCGTGATTTCTTAGAGCCCGCCACTGCGAGTGTCGTACACAATTTACTTGGACTCAAACCCCAGGCACTAAACTTCGATATCTCAAACGCCTGCCTTGGCGTCATCACAGGAATGAAAGTCATTGCCGACATGATTGAAGCAGGTACAATCAGGAGAGGTTTATTAGTTTCTGGCGAAATTGGCTTCCCACTCCTGAAACAAACTATTGACCACCTCAATGAACAAAAGCACTTAAGAAGACAAGATTTCAAACCTCATTTTGCATCTCTCACAATTGGCTCTTGTGCAGCTGCCGTCATCTTGTCGCACGAAGATTACGCAAAAGAAGATAGCCATAAACTACTCGCCATAAATTCCTACGCCAACACAGCCCAAAACGACCTTTGTCAGGGCGGACATAACAACAATTCTGCTAATGGCCCTCTAATGCAAACAGACTCTGAAGCACTACTCGTTGCCGGCGTCGAAACCGCAACAAAAGCTTGGCCTGCTTTCCTAGAAGAATGCCAATGGTCTATTGAAGACATTGACCGCTGCTGCACTCACCAAGTAGGGTCCGCACACACACGCTTGCTCTTCGACAAACTAGGCTTAAGTACTGATTTAGACTTCCAAACTTTCGACAAACTCGGCAATTGTGGATCAGCAAGTTTACCTGCCACGACGGCTTTAGCTGCAGAATCTGGACATTTACAAAAAGGCCACAAAATTGCTCTACTTGGCATCGGTTCAGGAATTAACTGCTCTTTGTGTGCAATCGAATGGTAATTTCATAAGATTTGTCCTCTTTTTTGCATTGACACCATTTTATTCCCTCTGTAAATTATGGGGAGATACAATAATCTTTTATAACAAACTCAAAAATTCGGAGTGTCAAACATGTTAATCTTAAACAGATTCTTAAACGTCATAAACTTGCTTCTTGCTATCGCAGCATGCGGGACTGCATTATTACTCAACCAGCGTCGAATTGAATTACGCGAAAGAGCTGATGTTTTTGCTACTAATATTGTAGAGTCCGTTGTAGAGATTGACGGCAAGACTGGATCCGACACATGGCTTGGTGATGGCATTGGTGACAAGATCAATGCAGATCAACTTGGATGGGAAGCTTATCACACAAATCCAGCTTCTGTAAAAGAACAACTCACAAAAATCAAAGCTCTCATGGCCAAAGCTACTGAGCACAGAAATCAACTCTCTACTGAAATCCTCCGTGTTGGTAATGCTGTTAAAGCTCCTTTTGACGACAAAGATTCTGTAGTTCGTACTCTGAACCAATATGGTCAAACTGAAGACAACGTAAAAGTCATTGTTAATCACATTGAAGCTCTCGACAAAAGAGAAAAAGAAATTGTTGCACAAATTGTTGCTCTTTCTAATACTATAGATAAAGCTATCGAAGCTTCTGACATCAACGACCCAAGCACGCTTGAAGACCAGTCTTATACTACACCTTTAGAAAAGCTTAACCGTAACGTAAAAAATCTTTACGACCGTGCAAACACTCTTTCTAACACATTTAAAGAAGCTATTGCCGCTGCACCACTCGTAGACTGGACTGCTGACGCTGACCAACTCGCTTCTGAAGACGAGTACTCTTCTCAAACAGCTAAGTTCATCGCTGACATGGAAGCATACAATAAGAAAGTAAAAGAATTCCAAGCAGCTGCAGAAAAAATCGAAGAACTCATGGTTAAAGCTGAAGAACTCGAACTCAACCTCGAAGAAGCTAACGGCGAAATCAATGAGCTTAAAAATTCTGTTGGTAAAAAAGATACCGAAATTGCACGTCTTGAAAGACAAGTTGAACTCCTCACACCTGACGAAGACGCAGTTGGCGCAATGCCACCAAACCTCACTGCAACAGTTCTTGAAGTCAACACAACTTTCGACTTCATTGTACTCGACAAGGGTTCTGAAGATGAAGTCTTCAACAAAGGCGAAATGCTCATCCACCACAATGGTGAGTACGTTTGCAAAGTAAAAATCACAAGAGTTTTAGACCACAAAGCAATTGCTGAAGTACTTAACGTAGCTCGCAAAGGCATGCCCGAAGTTGGCTTCGAAGCCATCGTCGCACAATAATTTAGGAGACATTCACTATGATGAATTCAGTCTTAACGTTTATCGTTAACTTAATTACGCTTGCCTTGATCTGCACAGCCTTGTACTTCACTTTTGAAGAGGCACAACATTATACAGGTAGCGAAAAATTATGGAAAAAAGAAAGCTGGACAAAACCAGGTCAGTAATTAAAATCGCTCTATTTCTTTCAATCACAGCCCTGCTTAGCAGTGGCTGTGCTTTTTTGAATAAAGAGCAGGGATACGTGGATGACAAACCACAAAACACTCCCACCAACTGGGAACGAAACGCCTTTGGCATAGGTTTCTAGTTAATGAATATCGTTCTATTTCAGCCTCTCATACCCCAAAACACTGGGACTATTGGGAGGCTTGCTGTTTGCACAGATAATCACCTCCATCTCATCAAACCCCTGGGTTTCAAGATTGACGAAAAGAAAATCAAAAAAGCCGGCATGGATTATTGGCCTCACGTCAAACTCCATATACACGAATCTTGGGATGAGTTCCTTAGTAATACACCATCAGACAAAACCATGGTCTTTTGCACCACCAAGTGTAAAAAAACTATTTACGACCATGAATTCTCAGAAGACGACTACTTAATTTTTGGCAACGAATCACATGGACTGCCTCCTGATTTTTATGAAAAATACCAAGAGAATCTATTCACCATTCCTATGCGAGGTGATCATTTGCGAAGTCACAACCTAGCCAACTCGGTCTCTATCGTTACCTACGAAGCCATTCGCCAAATATCATATACCTAAAAGGTTAAATTTATGAAAGCAGAAATTCTACAAATCCTCTCAAAGGAATCTCTAAAAAAATCTCAGTTGCGTAGAAGAATCTGCAAGGCAAAAGGCGATCAAGAGCATTTCAATCGCGTCCTCACTGAACTTAAAAGGGAAGGTGCTATCAAAAAAGAATTTGGCGGTAAATTCTCTCTTCAAGAATTAGAAACAAAAACTGGCATCCTTTCTCTGAGCGTCGGCGGCTACGGTTTTGTAAATCCTGAAGATAAATCAACCACCATATTCATCCCGCCAGACAAGACTGGTGCGGCAGTAAATGGTGAAACCGTGGAAGTCTGCATCACTGAGCAAAGTAAAAAAGGTCCCGTAGGAAAAATCATCAATATCCTCGAGAGTAAACTCGATTCTTTAAGTGGTCAACTACAAATTCGCCGCGGTCAACCATGGCTCATCCCCTTGCGCACAGGTATCCCTGCCGTTGAACTTAGCGTCGAAAGTGTTCCCAACGATATCAAAGAGGGAGACTGGATTAGAGCCAAGCTCGTTTCTCGCAACACACAGACTGGGAAAATCACGGCATCACTAAGTCAATCACTTGGAAACGCTGATGATTTAACTGCGGAAATCGATGCCATTATTGATGAATTTGATCTACAATCAGAATATTCTGATGAAGCCGAAGAAGCCGCATCTCGCATTCGCCCACGCAAGATTGCACGTCGTGACTTAACAAAAGAACTCATCACTACTATTGACCCACGCGATGCTAAAGATTTTGACGATGCTCTCTCAGTCCACCCTGTAAAAAACAAAAAACATATTTGCATTGGCATACATATCGCGGATGTGGCTGCCTATATCGGTCCCCGCTCAAAACTCATGACTGCGATCAAAAAACGTGCCTTCACCGCCTACCTACCCGGCCGAATGCTCCCCATGTTACCAAAAGTACTCGTTAGTAAACGTTGCAGCTTGATTGAAAACGAAGTGAAGCCAGCCCATACCGTGATGATTACTTTCGATAAAGAAAGTGGTGAAGTTATCGATTTTGAAAGGTTTCATTCCACTATTAAAGTTAGAAAGCGACTAAACTATCAAGAAGTCCAAGAGTATGCCGACGCAAATTTCAAAGGCGAACCTTGGGGTAAAGAAGTCTGCAAGGACGTCAAAACACTTTATGAGTTCTCTCACACTTTACGTAAACGTCGTGAAGAGATTGAGCAATTTATTCCATTAGAAGCACCTGATGTCCGTGTCATGTGTGACCCCGTGAGTATGACAATCAGTAGCTTAAAAACAGATTCACCTAGCGAATCTAAGCAAATGGTTGAAGAATTCATGCTTGCTGCCAACACTGCTGTTGCTCAAGAGCTGACTTCAAAAGCCGCTCCAGGCCTTTTCCGTATCCACCCAGAACCCGATGAAGAACAAGCGGCTTCTTTCATGGTTGATGCCAATACTTTTTACGGTATTAGTCCTGGCGACATAACTCTAAGACCCAACGCCATCCGCTTTTTAAACTCTATCAAAGGTCATCCAAGCGCCCCTGCCATATCAATGGATTTTTTGCGGACAATGCAAAGAGCCTCCTATTCATCTATGAAAGGCTTACACTTTGGCTTAGGTAAAAATCTCTATTCACACTTCACATCTCCTATTCGTCGCTTGGCTGACCTTCTTGTTCACCAACAACTTTGGAACATGGAAGACAAAGGCACACCTGTCTATACAAAAGATCGCCTAGACGACCTAGCAGAAGTCATCAACAACCGTGAGGCAGTTACCGACGAAGCTTATCGCACCACTGTTAACCGCTTTAAACTACACTATGTAGAAGCTTTAGAAGCAGGCGATAGCGAACTTCAATGCGAAGCCTTAATCACTCGTGTTTCAGCCAAAAAAATGCGCCTATATATCCCTCACTACGGCATGTATGCCAATGTAAATTTCCGTGATTTAGATTCTGACTTCTTTGATGCCGATGTAGAAAAAGGTCTAGTTGTAGGAAGACGCACAGGCACCACTTGGTCTTGTGGTGATATTTTAGAAGTCCAAATCCTAGGTGCTGATTTTAAAATGCGCGAATTCGTGGTGCAACCCATCATTGGTAATGGCAAGCCATCTCAAGAACATAAAGCTAGTCCAAGCCCAAAGCGCCCAAAGAAAAAATCTAAGGAAGCACCAACAGAAAAGTTTTTTGAAGAGCTACTCCGTCAGAAAAAAGCCCAAGCGAAAGCTAAAAAAGATGGCAAGGTAGAAGCTCCCATAAAAAAGAAAAAAAGACCTAAGCGCTCAAAGAAGAAGAAATAATTAGTGCTTAAAGTAATTTAAAAGGGGCGCCTCAACTCCAGGCCTACATTTAAACACTTTCCCTGAATCAGGGTAGTGTAACCAGTCATCTTCATTCATTTCATGGGATGCACTTGTAATGTATAGCTCTTTATGATCGACACCTCCAAAACAACAAGAGGTGACTTTCTTACAGGGCACATCAATCTCATCCATAACCACCCCCGTACTGGAATTAATCCTCAGTACTTTATAACCATTCCATAAAGCCAACCATAAATGACCTTCACTGTCTATACACATCCCATCGGGAAAAACTTCATCTTCTGCAACTTCAAATAAAACTTCTCCTCCGATTATACTAAGAGAATCACTATCATAGAAATATTTTTTAATCTGTTTTGTGGGCGAGTCAACGTAATAAAAAACATCGTCTCCCCAACACAAACCATTCGAAGTGGTGATATCATCCAAAACTTTAAAACACTCTGTTTTATCTAGAACGTACAAACTCCCTAGAGGAGATTGCTCCTTCATATCCATTGTACCTGCCCAATATCGACCTTGTGCATCAACTTTCCCGTCATTAAAACGTAAATCGGCACTAAGTGAGTCAATGGTTTTCAAAGCCTTGAGCTCTCCCTTCTCGAAACGATAATAACCATCATTAAGAGTAAACACTAAATCCCCCTGCTCGTCATAAGCCAAAGAACTCGGCATCATTTCCATGCTTATCGAATTCAATTTTCCATCACGCTCTTGCCAGATTTTTTTTCCTAAAATATCGACCCATGAGAAACCAAACTCTGACCAACATGGTCCTTCTCCCAAAACGCTGCTTACATCAAATGCGACTTCCAAATCTTTAGACATATCATAGCCTTTTTCATATTCTCTTTAAACAAAAAGAAACAATACATTGATTTCCCATTGCTTTCATCTAAATTCATCGAAAGATTAGCCATATTAGGATACCCCATGATTAGCGTTCAAGAGGCCGAAAAACTCATTTGTCAGCATAGCCCCCATCACTCCAGCGAGCTCGTAGAAACTCTAAATGCTCACAACAGAGTTCTTGCTGAAGACATTATTGCCGAGCGCGAAAACCCACCCTTCAATCGAGTGGCAATGGATGGTATCGCCATTAACTATGCTCAATGGCAGAATTCTCGAACTTCATTCCAAATCAAAGGGACTCAAGCCGCTGGCCACCCACCTCTCACACTCGAAGATTCCACAACTTGCTTAGAGGTGATGACAGGCGCCGTACTTCCCCATAATTGTGACTGCGTCATTCCCGTCGAACGGATCAAAGTAGAAAACCAGACAGCCACACTTGAAAATGGTCTAGATCTTAAACAATGGCAAAATGTTCATCTTCAAGGCAGTGACCATGACAAAGGTTTCGTTCTAGCTCATTCTGGACAAGTTTTGAATGCTCCCGAAATAGCGGTAGCCGCTGCTGCTGGCTACGGCAAAGTAAAAGTTGCAAAGCTCGCAAAAATAGCCGTTATTGCCACTGGTGATGAATTAGTCTCTTCTGGCGTTGATATTAAAGCTTGGCAAATCAGACGATCAAATACCACAGCGATAACGGCATCATTGAAAGCGCTTAATTATGATGCGACGGAATATCACATAAAAGACAACCTGGAAACACTTAGAGCTAAACTTAGCGAACTACTCAATACTAATGACATGCTTATTCTTACTGGTGGAGTTAGTATGGGGAAATTTGACTTTGTCCCACAGATCCTCAAAGAACTCAAAGTTGAGCAAATTTTTCACAAAGTCACACAAAGACCTGGCAAACCCCTATGGTTTGGCACTTGCCCCGAAAAAAGCGTCTTCGGTTTGCCGGGCAACCCCGTTTCGGCACTTATTAACTTCCAACGCTATATTCTGCCTCAATTACTGATTAGCCAGGGTCTTAGTCAAAAACCCTTACTCCATGTTGAACTAAGTGAAGACTTCTCTTTCAATAAAAACATGACTCGTTTCCTCCCAGTCTCTATCCATTCGCTAGGATCGAAACTTTTAGCTAGTCCACAAAGAACAAATGGCTCTGGTGATTTTGGCGCCCTCTCTGGCTCAGATGGCTTTATTGAACTAGAGGCAGAAGTAAGCGAATTTAAAGCTAATTATATCGCTCCTTTTTATTCTTGGTAAGCTGTGGAAATTTTCGATAAATTTACGCGCCCGATGCGCGATCTCAGGCTCTCTGTCATTGATGCCTGTAATTTTCGTTGCCTCTACTGTATGCCTCCCGAACGCGAATATGATTTTTTCAAAAAAGATGAAAAACTTTCTGTTAACGAGGCTATTCGTTTAAGTGAAATTTTTATCAAACTTGGCGTTCGTAGAATACGCCTCACTGGAGGAGAACCTCTGCTCAGGCAAGATCTAGACCAAATCATTGCGGGAGTCGCAAAAATACCTGCACTAGAAGACCTTTCTCTGACGACTAATGCCAGCTTACTTGCCGACAAAGCACAAATGCTTAAAGATAGTGGCGTTAAACGCCTCACCATCAGTTTAGACGCCTTAGATCCTAAGCTTTTTAAAACAATGTCTGGAAATCGCAGTTCAGTAGAACAAGTCATTCAAGGCATTGATGCAGCACTCGATTGTGGCTTCCAAAACACTAAGCTCAACTGTGTGATTGAAAAAGGTTTAAATGAAAGCCAGATTATCCCTCTCACCGAGTTTGCTCGTGAACGCAAGCTGAAACTACGCTTTATTGAATTCATGGATGTCGGCAACTGTAATCAATGGAACTTGGAGAAAGTCGTCCCCTCAGACGAGGTTAAAAGCATTATTGCTGATAAATGGCCCTTGACCGAACTAGAAGCCAACTTCTTCGGTGAAGTTGCTACCTCACATCAATTTGAAGATGGCAAAGGCGAAGTAGGTTTTATCTCATCTGTTACTAAAGCCTTTTGCAAAGATTGCACTCGCGCAAGGATCTCTTCAGATGGCAAACTCTACACTTGTTTATTTTGTGCACGCGGCACTGATTTACTCTCACTCATGCGCCAAGACCATACAGATCAAGAAATAGCTAATACAATTAAAGATGTATGGGAAAAACGCACCAATCGCTACTCAGAAGAACGCATGGACGCCCTACAGTCCCCTCGTCAGCACGACATCGTAGAAATGTTTAAAATGGGCGGCTAAAGATCTGGGTAGATCTTCTTTAATTGCTCAATTTCTGATAAGCTAAAGCGCCCAAAGTCTACATCAAAAACACACTTATCTTTACTCATAAATTTCTGTCTATTTTGCGCAACTTTATTATAAAACCAATCACGAGCAGGAAACACTCTTACTACTTTGCCGATTATTGGCCACAAGTAAGTACATTCGTGTAAAGCCTCTGCTACTGCCAGAGAGCGCAATAGCACTTGCTTATTCTCGTACAGAACCAAGCTATCTAAATTTTTAGGATCAAAATTAAACTTTTGAAGTAAGTAATCACCCGCTTCAGAAGTGGAAGATATGAAACGTAGTTGAGCGCTTTCTTTCTTTAATCGCTTAATCAGAAAGCCAACAGCCCAATGACATAAGCCACAATCACCATCATAGACCAATAGCTTCACAATCAGAGAACTTCTTCACCACAAAGAAGCTTCCAATTAAATTCCACCGGAACACTTAGTTCATAATGTTTTTTCATGAAATCTAGTAGATAATCGCGCATTGTCTTTTTTGACTTCCATACCAACTTTGCATCTTGTAGCATTTCATAACCTAAAGCACCATTGGTTCTAAAGTGATAAAAAGCCACTTTCAATTCCTGCTCATCACTCACTGGTGAACCCATGTAAGTCAACTCGGTTATTCGTCGACCTACTTTCCGAGACAAATCTGCTTTGTAGTATACGCCAGACCAAATATCATAAGTGTAAATTTTCGAGCCTGGATCAACATTGCCCGAGTCATCACATTCAAAAAAGCTCAGACTTTGTTCTAGCGCTTTTCGCAAAGTTTTCCCATCCATGAGAAGGACGTGTAAGTAATTATCTGGCACTAAATTTAAAATCGTTCTACGAGTAATTGTCCCCGTTTTCCAACCATCTAACTTCCAAAAAGCGGCAGCCGATATATCACAATCCGAGGCGTTCTGCATCACCATGTGCACTAAACTCATAAGTCGACTCGGGTACATCAACGCCTCTCTACTTGAGCTAAAAGAGAAATCATCTAAAGCTTCGCCAATGGGTTCATCTAACCACTCCACCGTACTTTCTAAGACTCGTCGCGATGACTCCAAAAGATTCTTCTCTAAACGCTGACCTTTAACGGGAATATTTTCAGATTCAATTTTTAAACCTTCATCACCCCAACTGATATCTATGCGCCCTAAATAATGACCATAACACGCAGCTTGAATCGTATGCACACCATTAATCTCACGATTACTTAATAAACCATGCGTATGACCTGTAATAAACACGTCGATTTCAGGGTATTTTTGACAAATTTTTGACTCTATATCTAAGTCCTCAGGAGTTTCTTGACTCCAAAAGGGGATTTTAGAATCATAACTACCATGATATGAGACAACGATTAAGTCGACCTCAAGTTTTTTAAGCTCTTTTAAAATCGGAGCCAAAGTCTCTATAGGATTTTGAAAAGTTAAGCCCTTGATCGCATCCTCATGTGCTAAGTCCGCAGTCTCTGGTGTGGATAAGCCTATAAACGCTACTTGCTTCCCATTCTCTGTGGTTTGAATATGCCATGCAGGTCCAAAAGCAGGATTTCCTCCGCGATTTTTAACTAAGTTTGCCGCCAACCAAGGAAACTGTGATTGATCGACTGCCTTATCTAGGTATTTCCGTCCAAAATCAAACTCGTGATTACCGACGACAGAAAATGCACACTCTAACTCATTCAAGGCATTGACCATCGGGTTGGAGTAACGCATATCTTCTCCACAACGCAAGGAAATCAATGAACCCGATAAAGTATCGCCGTTATCAAAAAAGATAACTTCCTTCTCTTCACGCCTAATGCGTTTAATGAGGCTAGCCGCCTGTATGAGCCCATGACTTGATTTTTGATCTGTGAGGTAGCGATCTGCTACAAGAAAACCATGTAAATCCGTCGTGTAGACTAAGGTGAGTTTATCTTTCATTTAAAATCTCTAAATTTATTAAGTCATGAATATACAAAAAAATTCATACACTTACAAGCTCTAAGCCCTTAAACACGTGTCTTAATACAAACATGCTGACTAAAGATAGACCTTAAATTACACTCAGCCTTTTATTAAAATACAAGTGAGATATATTTGCCAAATTTCTAACCTTCTTGGAGTTACAACTGTGTCAAAAACAGGTATCTTACTTATTCAACTCGGGTCTCCTGCTAGCCCCGCTGTATCCGATGTTAAAGCTTATTTAAGCGAGTTCCTCGCTGACCCTCGCGTCGTCGATAAACAAAACTTCGCATGGAAAATCATCCTAAATTGCTTTATCCTCCCTTCTCGTTCACCTAAATCAGCGGAAGCCTATGCGAAAATTTGGGAAGGCGACACTTTCCCTCTATTTCGTAATACAGAGTCTTTCACTGCAAAACTTCAAAAAGAAATCGAAGACGAAAATATTCATATCGAATATTCATATATCTTAAGTAAGCCAAATGTCCCCGAGCAATATGGGAAGCTCATGGCTGCAGATTGCGAGACGATTCGAGTCATCCCTCTCTTCCCGCAGTATTGCGAAGCTACCACCCTTTCATGTAAAGACATGCTTGAAAAAGGTATAGAAAAATATGGGAAATGCAAAAATATCGAATTCGTAGAAGACTTCCACAACTCACCTTCTTACATTAATAATGTTGCCAGATTGATTAATGAGGACCTCGCTACAAATCCTCCCGAAAAGCTTCTCTTCTCTTTTCATGGTTACCCCATACGACGCGTACGTGGCGGCGACCCCTATTTTGATCAATGCATCGAAACCGGACACTTAATTGCCGATCAAGTTACTGGCATTGACAAAGAAAACATCCTTCTCACTTTCCAGTCAAAGTTTGGACGCGAACCTTGGCTCACACCTGGAACAGAAGAGACTCTAATTGAACTCGCCCACAAAGGAGTTAAAAATGTTGCGGTTACTTGCCCTGCTTTTGTGGTTGATAACTTAGAAACTCTAGAAGAAGTCGGCATCGGACTTGAAGAAATCTTCCTTGAGCATGGCGGAGAGAGCTTTCGCCTCATCCCTTGCCTCAATGACGATGACCAATGGGTTAAAAGTTTTGGCGAAGAAATTGCCTTTCAAGAACCAGAAAAAATCCCACGCTTAGAACACTCCCCCTGTGAATTTCCAAAAGCTGAAGAACAAGGCTGCTGCTATGCTGCAACTCAGTGTGATACATGCCCCTACAAAGGTTTAGACAAATATCCCGATGGAGAACTTTCTCCAAAAGATCGTTCCGTTTTAAAAACCATGTTCTTGACTCTATTTGTCGACCTCATTGGTTTCTCTATCATCTTTCCTCTTTTCCCAGGGATCCTAGAATATTATAATGAAATTGAAGTTGAGGGATCTTTTTTCCGTAACCTAATGGGCACGATTGACCAGGTGAAAGTTTTCTTTGGTGTCAATACAGACAACACCCATGCTACCATGGCTTTATTTGGAGGAGCTCTCATTTTTATTTACTCCTTCTTACAATTCCTCATGGCTCCCGTTTTTGGTGCACTCTCCGATAAAATTGGTCGTCGACCCATTTTACTCTTCTCTATTTTTGGTATTGCCTTTTCTTACCTACTTTGGTTCTTCTCGGGTAGCTTTTTCCTTCTCCTCATTTCGCGGCTAGTTTCAGGCTTAATGGGTAGTAACATCACAACGGCAACGGCAGCTGTAGCTGACACAACCTCAGAGAAAACTCGTTCTAAAGGTATGGCTATAATTGGTATTGCTTTTGGCCTCGGATTTATCTTAGGCCCAGCTATCGGTGGACTTTCAGCATGGGCTATTGACCTCTCAACCATTTCTAACTGGAGCGACTATGGCATCAACCCCTTCTCGGCTCCAGCTGCCATTGCTTTTGTACTCTCAATGGCTAACTTTATTTTTGTCTACAAAAAATTTCCGGAGACACTTCCACCTGAAAAACGTGGTAAGGGAAAAGTCTATCGTACTATTAACCCTATCAAACTGTTCAAGGTTGAAAATTATCCTGGTGTAAGTGCTGTTATATTCACCAACTTCATTTTCCTAATAGCATTTGGTGCTGCGGAGAATATGCTGACTTTCCTTACCCTAGAACGTTTAGGCTATGGCCCCGCGAAAAACGGCCTGCTCTTTGTCTTTATCGGCTTTGTATTATCCATGGTTCAAGGTGGCTATGTACGTAGGAAGGCCGCCTCAGTTGGCGAAGCTGTAGTGACCAAGAAAGGCTTAGCCATTCTAATCCCTGGCTTGACTTTGGTTGCTCTAGCTGGTTATTGGCAAAGTGCCTTTGTCTTATACCTCGGCTTATTCTTAATGGCTGTCGGCTCTGCCATGGTCATCCCTTGCTTAACAGCTTTAGTATCGTTATACACACCCGCAGAAGAACAAGGACGAGTTCTTGGTGTCTTCCGTTCAGCCGGCGCACTCGCTAGGACACTCGGCCCAATTTTAGGTGGTATTCTCTACTGTATATTTGACTATGCCTCACCTTTCTATGCAGCAGCTGCCATAACAATTATCCCTTTACTGATGATTAAATCCCTTCCAAAAACGAGTAAAGATAAATAAAGCTTTTTCGTTTAAGTAAAAAAGGCCCCAACTTTAAGAGTTGGGGCCTTTTTATTAAAATACTCTCAGAACTTAACTTTGCAGTGAAGCTAAAATATCTGAATCTAAATGAGCGTATAATTTCCTTAAAGCCTGATACTGAATCTGGCGAACGCGTTCACGTGTTCTGCCCACCATATCACTCAGTTCCTCTAAGGTTTTTTGCTGATAACCATCTAAGCCGTAACGCATCTTGATAATCATTTGCTCGCGTTCAGTTAATTTTGAATCAATCACCTCTAACAAAACTATTTTCACATCACTTTCGTTCATGTTATCGCCAGGTAGCTTGAGAAGAGTATCTGGAATCACATCTTCCAACACGCCCTCTTCCCCGGTTTTCAAAGTGGTATTAAGTGAAACAGCTGGTGCCGTAGAAGCTACTGTCATGCCGCGAACTGAGCGCACTGAGAATCCTGTCGCCTCTGCGACTTCTTCCATCGAAGGAACTCGACCTAATTTTTCAGCCAATAACATGGCTTCGTGATGAATTTTACGGATTTTAACTGCAGATTGAACTGGAATACGAATGACTCTACCTTGTTCCGCAACAGCACGACGAATTGCCTGCTTAATCCACCACGCCCCGTATGATGAAAATTTAGCACCATGACCAGGTCTAAATTTTTCAACTGCCTTCATTAGACCTATGTTACCCTCAGAAATGAGGTCGGCTAAGGGCACACCTAAAGATTTATAATCATGTGCGATTTTTACAACTAACTTCAGATTTGCGATAATTAATTTTTCACGCGCATCTTCAGAACCTGCTTCAATTAACTTCGCTAGCTCTATCTCATCTTCAACAGAAACTAATGGCAAAGTCGCAATGCTTTGCATGTAACTTTTAATACTCTCTTGATAGAGCCTCATGGGACCTCCTAATCTATCGACACAACGTTTACAACTTTCAACACACTAAATGACCTTAAGTGCTACTACTATCATAAATCATTTCTAAGGAGGAAAAAGGTCTCAAATTAAGAAAGTAAAACAATTTAGCCGTTTCTTAACTGTAAATTAATTTTAAAAAGCCTATTTGAATCACCATTAAGTCTTTATTAAACTTATTTAGCTCAAACTTCTTTGGCGAACGACTTCGTATAAGCACACACCCGTAGCTACAGATACGTTCAAACAAGGGACCACGCCTTGCATAGGAATTGTCAAAAGAAAATCACATTTTTCTTCTGTTAAACGTCGCATCCCTTTACCTTCTGAGCCCATTACTAAAGCAAAAGGTCCCTTTAAGTCAGAACTGTATAAATCTTGCACGGCTTTATCCGAAGTCCCAGCAATCCATATACCTAATTTCTTAAGTTTCTCCATTGTTCGAGCAATATTCACGACACGAAAGATCGCAGTGTTCGATGCTCCACCACAACTTATAGACATAACTGTTTCGGTAATTGGCGCTGCATTATCTTTAGGTATGATCACAGCATCTACCCCTGCTCCATTAGCCGTACGAATACATGCCCCTAAATTATGTGGGTCTTGTACACCATCTAAAATTAAAACGAAGGGTGTTTTTTTGTCTTCTAAAAAACCCTCTAATTCATTCTCATTCATCAACAAGGGGCGACCGCCCTTAGCATGACGATTAGCACGACTTTCATTCTCATCGGCCCCAAAGCGGGATCCACGTTTCTGGAAACGACTCATGATGTTTACTCCAAAATTTATTTGCTTCATATATTCCACTTATAAAAGAAATATCCAAACAGATTGAATATTCTCTCAAGAAAAACTAGCTTATAAAATAATTAGCTTAGGTAAATCATATGTGTCAATTACTTGCAATGAACTGCAACACCCCAACCGATATCTGCTTTTCCTTTGAAGGTTTTGCCCAACGAGGCGGTTTAACTGATGAGCACAATGATGGCTGGGGGATTTCTTTTTTTGAAGAATCGGCCTGTCGTAGTTTTCACGACACACTACCTGCTGCCAAGTCCCCCATTGCTAAACTCGTCAAAGACTATCCCATCAAAGCCTTCAATGTCATTGCCCACATCCGCATGGCCACGATTGGTGCTGTAGAACTCAAAAACACACAACCCTATATTCGTGAACTTTGGGGGCAGCAGTGGGTTTATGCACACAATGGTGATTTATGGGACTACAAATTCACCCATAGTTCTCCTGCGCAACCCATTGGTACATCTGATTCAGAAGCTGCTTTTTGTGACTTACTTAATGAACTCAGAAAACTCAACCCCGTCGAAGAGCCTGAACTTAAACAGATCTACAACTGTATTAAAGCTTTTTCCGAAAACACCGCAAAATTTGGCACCTTTAATTTACTGCTTTCAAATGGTAAATACATTTTTGCTCACTGCACAACCGATTTATGTTACATCATTAGGAAAGCTCCCTTTAGCGAAGCTCACTTATCTGACAAAGATATCAGCATCAATTTTTCCGAACATACCACCCAAAAAGATCGCGTTGCTATCATTGCCACGAAACCTCTCACTGATAATGAACAATGGACCGTTTTTGAGAAAGGGCAGTTATTAGTTTTTGAAAATGGAGAACTTTTAGATCTTGACTAAATTAATCCCTTCAAAAGTTTGGCTGCCAAAGAACACACGCCATCCAAATTTTCTAGAATTTTTCTGTACAAATTTCCCACAAATCCCTAGAGAGACTTGGCGAGAGCGCTTTGCGAATGAAAAGATCACCAATCTTGCAAAAAAACCTATACGAGCGATGGATCAATACGAAGGTGAGCAACACCTCATTTATTATCGAGAAGTAGCAAATGAAGCTCCCATCCCCTTTCAAGAAACTAT
The DNA here is from genome assembly GCF_028745505.1 of Lentisphaera marina. Lineage (GTDB taxonomy): Bacteria > Verrucomicrobiota > Lentisphaeria > Lentisphaerales > Lentisphaeraceae > Lentisphaera > Lentisphaera marina. The sequence goes on from NZ_JAQZZL010000002.1 coordinate 1,899,207, forward strand.
TCTCTTTGAAGATGAGAATTTAATCTTGGTAGACAAGCCTCATTTCCTGCCAATTCATCCTGCCGGTCCCTACGTAAAAGAAACCTTAGTCTATCGTTTGCGAGAATCGCAAAACAATCCACATATTGCTCCTCTACACCGCATTGATCGTCTAACTGCTGGCCTAGTTTTACTCAGCAAGAAACCCACTGTTCGCAAAGATTATCAACTATTATTTGAGAATCGTTTGGTGGATAAAACTTACTTAGCCATTTCAAAAGGCGACCAGCCATCACAAAAGAACTGGCATTTACAAAACCGCATTGAACCCGGTGATCCATGGTTTTTAAGTGCGATCAAACAGGGAACTCCAAATAGCGAATCATTTATTGAACTCATCGAAAAGCAAGATGGCTTTTTGAAGTTTAAGCTCAAACCGATCTCAGGGAAAAAGCATCAACTACGTGTTCATCTCGCATCTCTTGGTTTCCCCATACTCAACGACCCTTTATACCCCTCTTTTTTCGAAAAACTGCCAGACAACTACGACCAAGCACTCCAACTTCTAGCTCAATCGATCTCTTTCATTGATCCTTTTAGCAAGCAAAAAATGACTTTTAAATCTCAACTAAAACTACTTTTTTAAAATTGAACGAGTCTTGCATCTTCTTTAATGATGAATTAAAGGTAAAAGGATATGAGGAGTAGATCCATGAAGTTAATTATTGCAGGTGGTAGACATCATCACCTAAGCCAAGAAAACTACAGACAATTACAAGAACTTAAAGACATAAGTCTCGTCATCTGTGGTGGCGCATCCGGCGTAGATTCTGATGCAAAACTATGGGCAGAAAGTCATAACATCCCTGTAAAAACATTTGAAGCTCAATGGCAAAGTTATGGGAAAATGGCTGGCCCCTTGAGAAATAAAGAAATGGCCAAAAATGCCGACGCACTCGCAATTTTTCCTGGAGGTAAAGGTACGGAATCGATGTTCAAAGAAGCACAGAAAAAAGGTCTCACTATTTATGATTTCCGCGATAACGCGCAACTCTACCTTGATTTCGAAAAGGAAAACGAATCATGAACTTCAACATCCCCACGGCCCTCAAGTCTCTCGCATCTGCAGGCTCCGCAATTAGCGAAATCAGCAAATGGTTAAAGCGAAGTAAAGGTGACTCACGCAGCCTCCTAAGTGAACTAAAAGACAATTTGACTTATTTTGACCTCGTTATCAACGATAACATCCCCATAAATGATATCCTCGATAAAATCTCCTGTGAAGAATTCCTTCGTTTATCAAAGGAAGGATATAATTTCAATAGCTTAAAAGATTGTAAAATACCCAACTACCCCTCCCTGCAGAAAACAGCACTTGCATCATGGGCGGGAAAAGACACAGAAGATTTAGTCGAAAGTATTTACGATCGCATTAAAGACCTTAAAATTCGCTACCCACTCGTGGCTGACAAAGAAAATTATCGTTGGAACATACGAGTCAACAACATCCGTAAACGGATCTGGCTCTTACTACGCCATACAAGAGAAAAGTAATTTATCTAAATTTGGGTTTTCCTCTAACAGATGGGAGGACTTTACTTAACAATCAAAAGAATTAGCAAGAGAAAGATCAAAATCACAAGTGGAATAACGACCATCTTGATTAACTTTCCTTGCTTATTACCATCACTAATCTGCTTGCGTTTTTCCGCTACTCGTAAACACTTCAAAAGTTTAGTTTCTAAATCGTCATAGGATTTTGGGCGTTTATCACGCTTAGAGGCGATCATTTCTAAAATCAATTTATCTATACTCTTACTCAAATAGGGACGCTGCTCTTTAGGAGAAACTACTTGGTCAGCAAATTTGTGCTCCATAATTTCCATGATATTGCTACCCTCAAAAGGCACATTACCCACTAACATATTGTAAAGTGTGCATCCCAATGAGTATAAATCTGTCCTAAAATCCAAGTCACTCTGTGCCTGCGCCTGTTCAGTACTCATAAAGTATGGCGTTCCCACCAAATGGCTCGTCTGAGTAATGTGGGCATCCTGATGGGTATTCTTTGCAATACCCATATCCATTATTTTAACATCATGATTTTGGTCAATCATAATATTGGCCGGTTTTATATCACGGTGCAAAATCCCAAATTCGTCCCAAGCATAACGAAGCCCATGGACTAACTTGAGTGTTAACTTCAGAGCATCAACTTCTTTTAAGGACTGCGTTTCCTTCAGAACTTCCTCTAAAGTTTGCCCATTCACATAACCCATCGCCATATAATGACAATCATCTGCGCTTCCAGCATCGTATACTGGCACAATATTCGGGTGATTAAGTTGAGCTAAAATTTGCGCTTCTTGCAAAAACCTTTTTTTATCTTCCTCAATCAAATCCTCAGATGCTTTCATCACTTTGAGCGCCACATGACGGTTCATCGCTATTTGCTTAGCTAAATAAACTTCGCCACAATTACCGGCACCAAGCCACTGCTCGATTGCGTACCCCTTGATTTGTTTGCCAAAACCAAACTGTGGTGAGGGTAAAGGAATCACTGAATCACATGCTGGACAAAGAACTTTTTTACCGAGTAAATCATCCTCGGCAGACACTTTCCTCATACATTTAGAGCAGCGTAATTTTATGAGCATTAATGGGCTTCCTTGATTAATTGTCCTTATCTTAGCTCATCAACAAAAAAATTGTAGCGTGATTTTTTCTCTACAAGCTTTTGTATTTGTTCTTTTCTAACATTTATTACAAACTTTCACATTAGTAGGATAGTTTTATGGATTGGCTTAAGCTTCTAAACAAGCTTTCAGAATCAGCTGCATTAGACAGCTCAAACAAAGGACTCGAGAGGGAAGCTCTTCGATTCAATCAAGATCGCCGCATGGCCTTGACTCCTCATCCCGTAGCTTATGGCTCTGCACTCTGCCACTCCTGTATTACAACAGACTTCTCCGAAGCTCTCCTTGAACTCGTAACGCCTACCTTTAATCGAAGTGATGATTTAATCCACTTCTTGACTAACTTACATTTCTTTATCCATACACATCTTCCTGAAGGCGAAAACTTGTGGTCGTCATCCATGCCCTGTGATTTAGCTGATGATATCCCCATAGCAGAATATGGCAGTTCAGGTGCCGGCGAATTCCGCAAAGTCTACCGCCGTGGACTTTCCTACCGCTATGGAAAAAAAATGCAGACTATTGCTGGACTGCACTACAATTTCTCTCCGAGTGATGACTTTTGGTCAGAACTAGCAAAAATTAAAGAAGCTAAGAATGATAAAGACTTCCGTTCGCAGCATTATTTTGCTCTACTCAGAAATTTCAGATCTCACAATTGGTTTGTCAATTACTTATTTGGAGCTTCTCCCGCTTTCCACGAAAGCTTTAGTGAATTGGTGGATTCCGAACTCAAGGAAAACTTGGGCAGAGAAAGCTACTGCATGCCCGAAGCTGTATCAGTGAGAATGAGTGATGCCGGCTACACCACATCTCGTCAAGGCGACCTCAATATCTCAGTCAACAACTTAGAAGAATACACCTCAGGCCTTCAAAAAGCAGTAACTGAACCTGATCAGCAATGGGCTAAACTAGCTAAAGAAGATCAGGATGGCCCCACACAATTAACATCCAATTTCCTCCAAGCAGAATTCGAATATTACAGTACGATTAGGCCAAAGCCCAATCCTAAAAACCCACGTCGCCCCCTTGTTGCCTTGAAACAAGATGGCGTAGAATACATCGAGGTTCGCACCCTAGATATCAACCCTTTTGAGCCTCTTGGGATTTGCAAAGCCCAAATTGATTTCATGGAAGTCTTTCTCTATTATTTACTCTGTAAAGAAAGTGCTCCAGAAACTGATAAATCACGTGAATGTTCCAGAGAAAACCTCATGCGCGTCACAGTTCAAGGAAGAAAAGAAAACCTGCGTTTGCGCTGTCCGCAAAATGACGAATTTGACTTAGCTAAGGCTTGCCTACGAATTTTCTCAGAACTCAAAGAAGTTGCAAAAGTCCTCGATTCAAAAAGAGGTGACCAAGATTACCTCAAAGCTATACAAAGTATAGAAGAACGAATCAATAACCCCGACTTACTTCCATCCAACCAAGTGATGAAAGCCCTTAAGGAGCAAAGCTTTTTGGACTTCACTGAACAACTCTCTAAACAACACCAAGAAGCCTTACTCAACTTTGAGGCAGACACTGCTCTCCAAGCCTTTTTCTCTGAGGAAAGTTTAAAGTCTATTGATGCACAAAAAGAAGCCGAAGAGACAGGCCCTGATTTTAGTACTTACCTCAAAAACTTTTTGAGTATGGATTGAGATGATCTGTAAAAAACACCCCAATACTGAGCCCTCACACCTTTGCCTTTCCTGTAAGAAAGAAATTTGTGGACTTTGCAAAAATGCTCAAGGAAAAGTCCCCAAGATATGTCCAAGCTGCCTTCGTGAAGAAGGCGCTGACTCAGAGAAATTAAGTGCAAAAGTCAAAGCCAAACTTTGTATCAGTTTGGCTTTAGTCCTAAGCATTTTAATAATGGCTTATTATTACGTTGATATGTCCATGAATTCTCAGTTCTGAGTACTCTCCAACTCTAAACTCACTGGACAATGATCTGAACCGAGAACTTCCTGCATAATACCGGCATTAATAACTCGATCTCGCGCATCTTCACTCACACAGAAGTAATCAATGCGCCAACCCACATTTCTACTTCTAGCACCACCACGATATGACCACCAAGTATATTCATCTGGATTTTGATTGAACATTCGGAACGTATCTAAATAGCCTGCGGCAATAAACTTATCCATCCAATCGCGCTCTTGTATTGAATAACCAGGGTTCTTCACATTGGCTTTGGGATTTTTAAGATCAATTGCTTTGTGAGCTACATTAAAGTCACCACACAACACACAAGCTTTATCACTGTATTTTTCTTTTAAAATTTCAATCAAAGCATCACCAAAAGCCAAACGATAATCAATGCGCTTCAACTCAGCTTGTGCATTGGGAAAATAAATTCCAAATAGATAAAAATCGCTATACTCAGCAATGATAACGCGACCTTCGCGATCAAACTCTTCTATTCCCAAGCCTTCGATGACGCGAATGGGTTCAATCCGACTATAAATTGCCACGCTTGAGTAGCCCTTTTTCTCACCGGAATGCCAGTAAGATTTATAATCACCAATATTGATCAATTCATCACTCAACTGCTCTTTGTGAGCTTTAGTTTCCTGTAGACAAATCACATCAGCATCCCAAGTCTGCATCAAGTCAACAAAACCTTTTTTTTCTACTGCACGAATCCCATTCACATTCCACGAAATTAATTTAACACTCATTTTGAGGTCCCTTGCTTCTTAATTTTAATTCCTTGAAAATAGGAGCTTTGATCAATTCTGCTTCTCTAGACCTCGAAAAAAAGACTTTTTTTAAGGCTTTTCACATTTCGACACCACGAAATGCTTTAAAGTTTAAACTATCTGACTCTATTAAATGAATCTGGATATAACAATTTTAGCATTATCGAGTATGAGAATAGGAGCTCAACAATGACAAATGGAACTCAAGAATATCCCCACGATGCTTTTTTAAGCGAAATTAAAACTATTATCAACGCCATCCCCGTAGAGAAACTCAAGCAAAATATTATTTCTTTTGCTAGCGAAATGCCCGTAGATAAACGCTTAGAATTTTTTCAGGCTATTGCTTTCGAGGATATTGATGAAGTCAATGAAAGTGAAGTAGATTTTGACGACGATCTCCAACTCATTGATGATGTAGAATCCTTTTATAAAAAAATATCTATGGGTTTTTACGATCATTCGCTCGACATTGAAAACCCCAAAGAACTCCCTGCTTGGGTAGATGATATGGACGTACTTTTTGCACGTACTAATGACGCCTTCCTCAATGCAGACTACACTAAAGCAGCTCGTTCCTATTCTTTCCTATTCTCGGCTCTGCATGTCGCTGAAGACATTGCTGTTGAACACCAACTTTACTCAGCTCAAGATATCGTCATTACAGATATAACCGCTGCAAAAGCACGTTACCTACGCAGTGCCTTTGAAATCACCGAAAGCGAAGGTCGTCCCGCAGAAATCTATGATATTCTTCAGGAGAACTTGGCCTTAGGTGAAAGCCGCTGTGGACTCACACTGATCAATGATGCCTACCCCTTTTCTGACGAAGAACTAGAAACCTTCCTTCCTGAATGGCTTAAGTACCTTAAACAACACGCCGTCAATGAACCCGATTTTGAATCTCTACGCCTCTGGCTCATTAGAGAGTCTTTATTCCTGCTAAAAGGTGTTGAAGGTATGGAACTCGAAGCTGAAGTCACTGGACAACAACATCCCGAACTCTTTTTCGATATCGTCACTCATTACCTTGAAGACAACGACCTTCTCAAAGCAGAAGAAACTTGCATGAAGGGTATCAAGGTCGTTAAAGCGCCTCATAAACGCGCTGTATTAGCCGATTGGTTAGCAGAGATTGCCGAGCGAGATGGTGACACCTTACTAGCTCTTAAATACCGTCACGAAGCATGGCGAATGGAGCCCGATCAACGTCGCCTTGTCACTTGGTGTAACACTGTCCATCAAGCTCCCGATGATAGTGCTTTACAAGATGAAATTGAATATCTCGATAAACTTGGCGGTCATGGTAGACTCATGGCTATGCTGCAGGCCTTAACTGGTGATTATGAGGCTATTAACAAACGCCTTCTTAACTGTGACCCACTTGGATGGAAATCAGCCCGTCACCCTGGCAACTTCCTATTACCCTTTACTCTAATCCTCATTGCTGACTTGAAAGAGATTCCTGATCAATCGCAAATCAAAGTTATTGCAGAAGACATGAAAGGTATCTTTGTTCGTTGGTCACAAGAAATGGATTTTGATGATAATCAAGATTTACATACTTATATGGATTATCTCTTCCCTGCTTTATTACGTCACCCCATGAGCGAAGAAATGCGTATTACAATGACTCGCTCAGTGCACAGTGTCTTACTCAAACGAATTCGCGCTATCAGCAAAGATCAGCTGCGCTATGCCTACAATCGTATTGCTATACAAGCAACTGCTTTTGTTGAGGCCGCTGTTATCTGTTCTCGCGAAGCGCTTGCAGAAAAATTCTTAAGCACTGTTCGTAGCCGTATTTTGCGTAACAAAACTCTACGCGCTGAGCTTAAAGTCGCCATGAATTATTCCAAAGTTATTCCTGAAGACTTCATTAAAGGCGTCAGTATTTAGACTCATTAATTTATCTAAATACCTGTACACATTCGCAGTCTTAATTACTTAGTCACAATAACACTTGCGGGATTAGGAACTGACAGTTCTTTCCCTGTATATCTTAAGTGTCCATTTTTTTGATCAATGGTAAACACTACCAAGTTATGTGATTTATTATTTGAGCAATATAAATAATCCCCTTTTGCGGAGATCGCAAAACTCCAGGGAGCCTCTCCTTGACTACTGAAGCAGCTAGCAAAGCTCAACATACCTGTCTTCAAATTTCGATTGAATAAGGCTAGGCTATTGTGACCTCTATTTGATGCATAAACGAAACGCCCTGAAGGGTGAATTTTAATCTCGGCAATGTGATTATTAATATCTAGTTGATCTGTGGGTAAGCTTTGAACATTGCTCACTTCTTCCAATAAACCTTTAGCGTAATTAAATACGGTAATAGCCTCCCCCATCTGATTAACTAAATAAGCTCTTTTACCCTCTTTATCAAAAGTCATGTGGCGTGGGCCTGTGAAATTTTCAGAATAGATTGAGTCTAAGTACTTAAGCTCACCAATTTTTTGATCTATTTTCAGGCGACAAACTCGGTTCCCAGCAATATCTGGCACAAACAAATACTGCCCTTCAGGCGACACAACACAGGCATGCGGAGCAAAGCGTTTACCATTTGCTTCTATTTTAACTAAACTAATGAGTTCTTTAAAAGAACCATCTTTATTAAGGCCTATAGAACACACGCTACCATCTTTTATATTACTAACAAACAAGAACTTTTCTTGTTTACTTAGAGATAGATAACAAGGCCTCAAATCCCCTGCGCTTATGCTATCTGACAATTGTCCTGTTGACTTATCAAAACAGTGGATTAAACCTTCTTGCTTCTTATCTCCCACTCCACAAGTATAAACAATTGAACTATCCTGTTTTTGAACAAGGACTGTCGTACCAAATTGCGCTGACAACCTTTCTTTCTCATGAACTTCTCCGCCTACAGAAACTTTATGTTTGTATAGTCCTTTCTCTACATCTTTAGAATGTGTGCCCACAAATATATTTTGCCCCTGTGCACTCATAACACAAGCCCACATTATCAAACAGCTTTTAAGTAAGTTCATTTTAACTCCTGAAATTAAATACTAAAACATATAATCTGTATAAACAAAAAAAGCCCGACCGAAGCCGAGCTTTTTTCTAATATTCTTCTAGTGAGAATTAAGAACCGAAATCGTCAAATGCGATCATTTCTTTTTCTACACCAAGATTGAAGAGCATATCTTGAACTGCGTCATTCATCATTGGAGGTCCACAGAGATAGTACTCAATCTCTTCTGGAGCTTCGTGATTATTGAGGTATTGCTCAAGAATAACTTGGTGAATGAAACCTTCGAAGCCATCGCCTGCTTCATCACTAATATCTTCTTTGAGCTTCCAATTGTCTTCAGGAAGTGCGTCAGAAAGACCAACATAGTATTTGAAGTTCGGGAATTCAGCTTCGATTTTCTTGAAGTGATCATCATAGAACATTTCACGTCTTGAACGAGCACCATACCAGAAAGTAGCTTTACGGCCAGATTTCTTAGTGTGGAAAAGGTCAAAAATATGTGAACGCATTGGAGCCATACCAGCACCACCACCGATGAACATGATCTCGCGATTTGTGTCTTTCATGAAGAACTCACCAAATGGACCAGAAATCGTAACCTTGTCACCTTTCTTACAATTGAAGATGTAAGAAGATGCAATACCCGGAGGCACGTTAGGAAGACGTGGGGGCGGAGAAGCAATACGTACGTTAAGCATAAGCTGGTTACCCTCTGCAGGGTAAGAAGCCATTGAGTACGCACGAACAACTTCTGTTGGGTTGTTTGCTACATTATCAAAGATCTTAAATTTATCCCAGTCCTCACGGTACTGATCTTCAATTTCGAAGTCAGAGTACTTGAGGTTATCGTATTTAGGAATCTCGATCTGAATATAACCACCAGCGCGGTAATCAATGCTTTCACCAGGAGGAAGTTCAACAACGAATTCTTTAATGAATGTTGCTACGTTGTCATTAGAAACAACTTCGCATTCCCACTTCTTAATTGAGAAGATTTCTGGCTCAACTTCGATCTCGAGATCTTCTTTTACTTTAAGCTGACAAGCAAGACGGATACCATCTTGTTGCTCTTTTAGTGAAAGGTGAGCTTTCTCTGTAGGAAGAACATCGCCACCACCAGAAATAACTTTACAAGTGCATACGCCGCATGAACCACCACCACCACATGCTGACGGAAGCTGAATGCCAGCACCTGAAAGTGTATCGAGAAGTGTAGAACCACTTTCAACTTCTAAAGCTGCGTCTTGATCTTCATTAATGAGGATCTTTACATTACCTTTTTTGACGAGGAAGTTTTCGCAGATCATCAAGAAGATAGTTAAACCAATGATGATGATAAGGAATACAACGATACCAGCACCAACTGTACCGCTATCAATTCCGTTAATAAGTGTATTCATAATTATTTATCTCCTTGTACTGGAGCATCAACTTTAATTTCTGCAGCTTTTACTTCTACTGAATCCTCTGTAGCTTTAACTTCTACAGCTTTAACATCAACAGTTTCAACTTCTACTGCTTCAACTATTGCAACAGGGTTTTCTGATGCTTCAGCTTTTTTCTCTGGAAACTTAATACCCATGAAGCCCATGAAGGCCATTGCCATAAGTCCGCAAGTCAAGAAAGCGATACCAAGACCACGCATACCTTTTGGCACATTTGAGTACTGCATTTTTTCGCGAATCGCAGCAAAAACTACGATAGCCATTAACCAACCAAAACCACCTGAGAAACCGAACATAGCAGCTTCAGGGAAAGTGAAACCTTTATCATTCATCATGAGTGAACCACCAAGGATCGCGCAGTTTACCGCGATAAGTGGAAGGAATACACCAAGTGAACCATAAAGCTTAGCTGAGATTTTCTCAATGAACATTTCGAGGAATTGAACCATTGCAGCAATAAGTGCAATGTAAGAAACGAAAGTCAAGAAAGTTAAATCAAGATCAGGCTTGTTGAACAATTGACCGATAAGGTTTTGCTCACCTGGCTTGAGGAAGTAATTAGATACTAACCATGATGCCGGACAAGTTACAGTTGTAACGAACCACACAGCACAGCCCATACCGACTGAAGTATCAACTTTCTTTGATACGGCTAAGTAAGAGCACATACCAAGGAAAAGTGCGAAAATCATGTTTTCGATGAAGATTGCTTTTAATGCTAATTCTAACATGATTAATCCTCGAACTTTTTAGTGTAATTATGGTGAACCCATACGATCAAGGAAATAATCACAAAAGCACCAGTTGGAACAACCATAAGGCCACTGTGTTTGTAACCCCAAGCATCTGGAGAAGAAGTTAAGATCTCTTTACCGAGAAGTTTGCCCACACCGAATAGTTCGCGGAAGAAAGCAACGATAACGAGAATTACACCGTAACCAAGACCATTACCAATACCATCCATAAGGGCTGGGATTGGTGGGTTGTGAAGTGCGTATGCTTCAGCACGACCCATCACGATACAGTTTGTAATAATGAGACCAACAAAAACTGAAAGCTGACGAGAAATATCGTAAGCGTAAGCTTTGAGAATTTGGTCCACTAGAATTACCAGTGTAGAAATAATTGTTAATTCGATAATGATACGAATTTTGTTAGGGATCTGCTTACGGAGTAGAGAAACCGTAAGGTTAGAAAGGCCCATAACTGCAGTTACCGCAACCGCCATTGTAAATGCTGGCTTGATCTGCGTTGTAACAGCAAGTGCTGAACAGATACCGAGAACCTGAACCGCAATTGGATTATTGATCACAAACGGATCTTTAAAAGCTTTCATTGTATCAGACATTATTTGTTACCTCCACGATAGTGTTCAATAACTTTTTCATAGAATTTAAGCGTATTCACTAAACCCTTATCGATACCATCCATAGTAAAAGTCGCACCACTTACTGAGATGTAGTGATTAGGACTATCTTTTGCGATGGCTGCATCTTTAGAGGCTTTTGGTGCAAGAAGTGCGCCATTAGCATCAACAATCTTTTTACCTACGAAAGAATCTTTCCAGTATTCTTGCTCAATTTCAGCACCAAGACCAGGAGTTTCTTTTTGATCGTAGTAAACGATACCTTTAATTGTTTCTGCATCGGTATCTAGTGAAAGATAACCGTAACATACTGACCAAAGACCGAAGTCTTGAGTCGGAAGGACAATACCTGCAGGCTTATCAGCTGCTTTATCAGCTGCTGATTCAAACATGAGGAAGTAAGGGTAGCGGCGTGTAGCGGCTGGGGCTTTTTCCTGTTTGTAAAGATCGAGGCTTTTTAATTCAAGCTCATTCATTTCTACTTCGTTACCATCAATATCTTTGATAACGCGCACAACAAATTTACCGTCTTTACCACCTTCTTCAGAGAAGTAGGCTTCAACTTCTTTATCGTTTTCAGCAGTAAGGCCGAAAACTTGGACAATATTTTTCAATTTGAAAACTTTAGCGTTAAGCTCCTGTTGGGGCTTAAGTGCTGTAGCAGTGGCACCGAGGATAACTGCGCAAACGATTGTAACGATCGTTGCGAAAGTCATCGTTTTTACATTAGACTCCTGCACGATTCAATCTCCTTTTAATGCTAGCCTTAACCACGTAGTGGTCGATGAGTGGAGCAAAGACATTCATAAGAAGAATGGCAAGCATCACACCCTCAGGGTAAGCTGGGTTGATGATACGGAAAAGCATAGAGATGGCACCGGCACCAAAACCATAGATCCATTTACCTAGATCAGTATTGGCTGATGAAACGGGGTCAGTTGCCATGAACACAAGACCAAAAGCGAAACCACCCATGCAAAGGTGCTTAACTGCGCCGAGTGCTGCGATATCGTTAGGATTTGTGCTTCCAAGGCTAATGAGCCATGCGAACAAGAAACCGCCAACGAGCATACCGAGCATTGTTCTCCAAGAAGCAACACCGGCAATAAGAAGGATGATACCACCGATGATACAAGCTAATGTAGAAGTTTCACCAATTGAACCAGGAATCGTACCGAGGAACATATTCATTGTTGAGTAAGCTTCAGGAAGTGCGTCGCCCTTAGCAGCAAGACCCATAGGAGTAGCTGTAGAGATAACTTCTTGACCGCGATCAAAACCAACCCATACTTTATCACCAGAGATTTGTGATGGGAAGTTAAAGAAGAGGAATGCACGTGCAGTAAGTGCTGGGTTAAGGATATTCATACCTGTACCACCGAAACATTCTTTACCGATGAAGACACCGAAGATAGTTGCAAGCGAAACCTGCCAAAGCGGGATACTTGCTGGAACAACCATGGCAATCAAAATACCGGTTACCAAGAAACCTTCGTTAATTTCGTGCTTGCGAATACAAGCAAAAATACCTTCAACTATACCACCAGTGATATAAACTGTTAGGATAACTGGTACAACTAAAATCGCACCGTAAACAATCATATCTACCATTCCTGGGAGAGCTTCGATTTGGCCGTCGTTTAGTAATGCAGTGTAATGCTGCAATCCAGTGTTATAAATACCAAAAAGAATACAAGGAACCATGGCTAGAACCACAGTAATCATCATTCTCTTTAAGTCGACGCTATCACGAACGTGAGCACCGCGGTCAGTACGCTTGTCTGTAACAAGGTGGAAAGATTCACCCGCTTCGAAAAGGTAGTAGAATTTTTCTAGCTTACCGCCCTTTTCAAAAAGTGGCTTAACCTTGTGAATTTGATCTTCAACGAATTTCACAATTAGCATCCTTCTTTACGGAAGAAATCAAGACCTTTACGGAGTGTGTCTTGAACTTCGATTTTAGATACACAGATAAAGTCGCATAGAGCTAAGTCTTCTGGCGCTACTTCGAGAATGCCTAAACCTTCCATAGCTTCCAAATCACCTGCCATGATACACTTGATTAAGTGCACTGGGTAAAGATCCATTGGAACTACAGATTCATAAGCACCTGTTTGTACGAAGGCACGAACGCCACCGTGGTAACCTGTGTTGTGAGAGTATTTTTTATTGGGCGATAGGAAGGAAAGGAAAGTTCTAGAGAAAGATTCCTTCTCACCACCTGGAAGAGCCCAACCCATGAATTCCATTTTTTCGATTTCTGGAATCACAGTAAGTTGTGATGTTGTGAAACCAATGAAACCATCTGTGATTGTACGTCCGGAGAGCACATCGCCAGAAATGTAACGCAAGTTAGCATCAGCATTGACGCGACCTTTTGCGACTTCCGCAACAGCTGCACCCGTGATAACTTTCACGTGCTTACGCTGATCAATTGATTCACCAGTAAGAGCTATAACCTTTTCAGAAACGAGCTTGCCTTGGAGGAATAAGTTACCAATGCTGATTACAGCTTGTGGTGTCAAAGTCCAAACAAGTTCATCTTTGTTAATAGGTGCAACGTGGTGAATTTGAATGCCAACGTTACCTGCTGGGTGAGGACCGTTAAATTGGTGTACTTTAGCATTAGCTGGATTCTTAAGTGCTTCAGAAAGATCCGTGCGACCACCTTCAATACCGAGATTCACTGAACCTGAAGTCAATTTAGAAAGTGCATTGATACCTGCTTGGAAAGCAGCTTCGTTACCCTGAAGAATTAAATTAACTTCTGGAGCTAAAGGACCTGTTAAATAGGCTGAAACAAAAATATCGCGAGGCTCAACTGCCGGATCTGCGAGTACCGCAAATGGGCGAGATAAAACCTGAGCGAATAAGCCAGATTTAAGGACTTGCTCGAGAATAACTTCACGGCTTGTGTTAAGTAAGTCGCCTGCACTAATAGTTTGAAAGTCTTCAAACTCATCAGTCTCATCTGCATCTACAATAACTTCTTGTAGAACGCGACGTGCACCACGCTTAACTTCTTTTACTGTTCCACTGACAGGGCTGGTGAAATAAAAGTTCTCAGTCCCTTTCTGCAAAAAAAGCGGGGATCCGGCTTTCACCTTGTCTCCTGCTTTCACCATCATCTTGGGGCGTAGACCGTGATATTCACGACCATCGAGCGCGACTTGAGTCGGTCGTGGTAGAGTCTCTAGAGTTGCTTCCGCTTCTCCTTTGATTCTCAGGTCATAGCCTTTTTTCAGTTTGTAACTGCTCATGGCTTGTTTGTTTTCCTTGCTTGTTTACGAAAATTATGAGCTGTTATTTTTTTAACAGCTCGATATAAAAAAATTGTTTTCCTAAGTCGTCTCTTTATTTTTCTTGGCTTCATCGAGGGGACTTCCATCACATCCAGAAGGATCCTCTTTTCCACATATGGAGCAACCGCCCTCGTTTAAGAACTGATTGCGAGAAGCGCAACTGCCTTGAACTTCCTTATCTTTTTTAGCAAGAACCTTAAGGCCCACACCAAAGAAAAGGACGCCAAAAACGACCGCGGCTATAACTATATTTAAAAATGCATCCATATTATATATAAAGACTCGTAGGTTAAAAAAATCGCAAGACTATAGTGGATGTTTTATGAATTAAAACCAAAACATCCGATTTTTAAACATTTTATGACTTTCAGTAAAATGCTTTTCTGCTTAAACAAAAGAATATAAGCTCTTGATTCTAAAGCTTTAAATCACCTTTGATTTTCTCTATACTAAAATCTTCTTGATCACCAGTCTTAAGATTTTTCATCTGATCTTGACGATCTTCCTCTGGAATGACAATAAATGTAGCTCCGCGTTTTTCTGCAAATTGTATTTGTTTGCCGAACTTCTTTACACTGGGAGCTACTTCTACATTAATCCCCACTGCGCGCATTTCTGACGCGATCTTATTTGCTTTAGGGCGTTGACTTTCGTCGAACAAAACAACATAGGTCTGCACCGGAGTCACTTCCAAAACATCAAGTCTTTCTGTTTCAAACAAAAGGTAAAGTAAGCGACTTATGCCGATGGAAAGCCCCACACCAGGCAGTTTTTTCTTGGAGAATTTCTCAGCCAAATTATCGTAGCGTCCACCAGAGCAAACACTCCCATAACTTTCCAAGCCATTAATCACACATTCATAGACTGAGCCTGTGTAGTAATCGAGCCCACGCGCAATCGACAGATCAAAAATTACTGCTCCATCTGGCAAATGACTTAAATTACTAAAAATAGTCTTTAATTCAGTTTGGGCCGCAGCTAAAAGTTCATCACTTGTATCTAGGCCTTCAATAAATTCCAGTGCCTGCGAAATGGGAAATTTCTTTTCTGCGAGTTCCGCACAAAAAACTGCTTGTTCAGAACTTAAGCCACTCTCAACCAAGAGACGTACAACTTCATCTTTGCCAATCTTATCAATCTTATCTACAATAATAAGCGTCGCATTCATATCATCGACACCCTGCTGACGGTAAAGACCTTCTAGGAGTTTGCGGTTATTAATCTTCACAGTGAATTCACCGATATTTAGCTGAGTGAAAATATCATAGATAACCTGAACAACTTCTGCTTCATAATGAAGTGGAAGAGTTCCATCGCCAATCACATCAATATCTGCCTGGTAAAATTCACGGTAACGTCCCTTTTGTGGACGTTCTCCGCGCCAGACTTTCTGAATCTGGTAGCGCTTAAAGGGGAACTGAAGCTTGGCAAAATTGTCTGCTGTATAGCGCGCCGTAGGTAAAGTGAGGTCAAAATGCAAGCCAAATTCAGCTTTCTTATTCTCACCATCACCCGCCAAGCGATGAATCCCAAAAATCTCTTTGCTCACATCACCTGTTGTCGACAAGCTCTTCACTTTTTCTACTGCGGCCGTTTCAATAGGTGTAAAACCATAAGATTCATAAACTTTTGCGACGATATCGAGGATACGCTTTTCTTGTCTCTTTGCAGCAGGCAACCACTCGGGGAAACCACTCATCATTTTTGCTAGTACATCTGCCATAAGTCGGCCCTTTAATCAAAATCAGTTAAAATTCCGCGCATTATACATTCCATTACCTCAAAATCCACTCAATGTCTCAGTACCACACTATTGATTTATCACTCTCCTCGGTCTACAATTAATCCAACCCAATATAATTCGAAGTCAAGAATGTTCAGAAGTTTTATCACCTTCATCAAACTCCCTTTTAGAATCAAATTTTTAGCCTTAGAAGTTTTTTTAGAACTCTGCCTTGCTTGCCTTCAACTCAAAAGCCAAGAATTTAAAGTTTTAGCCAAGAGTTTAGGGGAAAGCGAAAAGGAATCTTCCAAAGAAGAAAAAACTATTCCAGATGAAATAAAATTTCTCAAAAGACTCATTTTACGTATAGCTGACTTACTCCCGTGGAAATGCGTTTGCTTCCCCCAAGCAATCGCAGGGCAACGTATCCTTAATAAGAAAAAGCTTGCTTCCACACTTTATTTAGGTTTGAAAAAAGAAGATGGCGACATGAAAGCTCATGCCTGGTTGCGATACCAGCAATACATTGTTACTGGTGATAATGGCATCGAACAGTACACTATAATTAATAGCTTTACGCACGAGGTCCTCAATGATTAAGGAACGTCTCGAATTCTTTTTTAGTAAAGATTTTATAGCACAAATGAAAGTTTTCTTGGGGCAAATCGCTAGCTATAAGAAGGTCATTTCTTTCTCACTCCTACTGTCGATTATTGCCAATGGCCTCGGACTTATACCCGCTTTGATTAGTGGCAAAATTGTTGATGATTATCTTAGCAATGATAAAATTAA
Organism: Lentisphaera marina; assembly: GCF_028745505.1. GTDB lineage: Bacteria > Verrucomicrobiota > Lentisphaeria > Lentisphaerales > Lentisphaeraceae > Lentisphaera > Lentisphaera marina. The sequence continues at coordinate 1,916,201 of NZ_JAQZZL010000002.1, forward strand.
ATATATTGCTCAAACCGAAAACGAAATCTTACTCTGGGCTAGCGCCCTATTCTTGGCTTACGTAATGAGTGAAGCTCTAAGCATCATACAAAACCAAGTCCAATTACGCTTCCGAACCTCCTTCAATCACAGCTTACAAAATAAACTTTATCAACATGTTCTTCATTTACCCATAAACTTTTTTAACAAAACGAAATCTGGCGAACTACTCTCAAGGTTCACGAGCGATATCAATCACATCACGAGCCTATGCAATCAGCTTATTCTCACCCCCATCAATGCCCTACTTCGCCTTTCAATCATTCTTGCCTACTGCTTTTATCTCAGTCCATGGATTGCACTACTCATACTAACGGTCATTGGGGTCTTAACTGTACTTTGCATGTACCTCACCAAAAAAACTCGCCCACTACAAAATGAAATATATGAAAAGCAAGCCGTAATCCATGGCTTCCTCAGCGAAATCTTCCAAGGTATTCGCACCGTACGTTCTCACGCCAAAGAACAAGAAGAAATCTCTCAGCATAGCCAACGCCATCTCGATTTAAATGACACAAAACTAAGGTCAAACCTACAGATACAAAGTATTTATAGCCTGTGGTCTTTCATGCAAGCTATTGCGGCCGCACTCATGCTAGCAGGTGGCTCTATGATGATTATTCGTGGTCACATGAGTCTAGGCGAATTAGTGGTTGTTCAGTTTTTTACCGCTCAGCTCATGAGTCCCGTTTTCAACATACTCTCTTCAATAAGTTCAACTCAAGCAGGCCTAGCTTGCTTAGAACGCTATCACGATGTTTTATCAGAAGAACTCGACAATCCACCTGACCCCAATAAGAAAAAACTTAATGAGGCTATCCAAAAAATTGAGATCAAAAACCTGTCCTTTTCCTATATAAATAACAAAAACACCCTCAAAGATATTTCTTTTAGCATGGAGAAAGGAAAAACTTACGCACTTGTGGGGGCAAGTGGCTCAGGTAAAAGCACCCTAGCAGACCTTATTTGTGGTTTCCAAAAAGCTTCAACAGGTGAAATACTGATTAACGGCATTGAACTCCATGAGCTCAACAAAGAAGATTACATACAACATGTATCTGTAGTTCACCAAACGAGCTTTGTTTTTGATGGCACCATACGTGACAACATCCTCTACGCTGACCCCGAGCTTAATGATAGCGCCATCCTAGAACTCTGTAAGAAAGCCCAGCTGCATGATTTTATTCAATCTTTAGAAAATGGCCTCGACTCATATATCGGAGAAAATGGCATCAAACTCTCCGGCGGACAAAAACAACGCCTCTGCCTCGCACGTGCCTTCGCAGCCAAAGCTGACCTCATCATCCTTGACGAAGCCACTAGCCACCTCGACTCTATTAGCGAAAGGCTCATTCAAAAAGCCATATTCAAAAACAAAGCAGACATCATCACCCTGATCATCGCCCATAACCTCAGCACCATCCAAGACGCCGACCAAATTATCGTCCTCGAGCAAGGTAAAATCATTGAACAGGGAGATCATACGCAGCTAAGTTCAAAACAAGGCCCATACTCAAGGCTACTCACTTCCTAAGCCTTCAAATAAAACCTTACTTTAGTACTAAAAAAAATATATTTCTTAACCAAAAGCGCTTGTACTCAACTTATATTTTAATTATTCTTCTTAATAACATCAACTATGAGATACGAATCATATGAAAATCACCAAGAATTGTACATTAAAACGCAACCCCGAAATCATTTCTAGCAAAATTGACGATGAAGTCGTAATGATGAGTATAGAAGAAGGTAAGTATTTTGGACTTGACCCTATAGGCTCAATCATCTGGGAGCTTTTAGAAGAACCAAAAAGTCTGAAAAAAATTTTACCTGAACTTGTTGATGAATTCGATGTCTCTGAGGAACAATGCGAAAAAGATTGTATGAGCTTTGTCCTCGATATGATTGATAAAAAAACTTTGATCATACAATAACATTGACGACCCCTAAAAACCAAGAACAAGAGCTCTGTAAAAACTGTGGTTTCTGTTGTGATGGTACTTTATTCGCTAGAGCTACGTCTTTCAAAGACGAAATCCTCCTCCCTAAAATGGAAGCGGAGATAATTGATGATGCTTATTGGTTTAAACTTCCCTGTGTATATTTTGATAAATATTGCACTGTCTATGATAAAAAACGCCCCGACATCTGTGGTGATTTTAAATGTCGCTTATTAAAGAAATTCATCAAAGGAAAACTTGCGTTTAATGAGCTCGAAAAACTGATTCAACAAATTAAAGATCAAAAAAACCGACTCTATCAACTCATCCCCAATGCCAAAAAAAATCGCACGATCAAAGAAGCGTATCATTCTTTTATAGAGAATAATAAAGATGATCTCGACTCTAAAGCCTTTAGAATTAAACATAGTCAAGTTTTATTGGAATGGGCTTCTTACGAAAATCGCCTCTCACAATTCCATCATAAAAAGGAAGTGCCGAAAAAAGGACTTGAAACGCCTAGAAAATAAGGCCCATCACTTATGATTATTTTATACTCAAATCATCTTTTTTTTCTATGAATAAATATAACTTATTCATAGAAAAAAAAAGCTATTATGGACTCTTTGATCACATTTACCTAAGGGAAGAATCTATCCCTCAAGCTAAAGCGCCACTTACACCGCTTTACTCCAACTTACGACTCAACTCTAAAGAAGCTATCGTAGAGTTTGAAGGAAGTGCTTCCTTCTATATCTCAAACGGCAACGAGATAATCTATGAGTTCATTAAAAATAAACATTCATTTAATGACTATCTTCACAGTTTTGTTACTGGCTTAACTCTTTTTCAACGAGGCCATTTACTCTTGCATGGTAATAGCTGTCTATGGCAGGATAGACACCTTGCTTTCTGCGGCGAATCTGGCGTAGGAAAATCCAGTATAGCTACTCAGTTCCATAAAGCTGGAGCTTCATTTTTTTGTGATGAAATCATCTGTTTTAACAAAAAAAATAGCACAACTCTGCCCGGCTACCCCTTCTTGCGTTTATGGAAAAACGACGTCGACTTCAATCAATTTAACCCCTCTCTTATATCAAAAATCTGGGATGATGATGAAAAATATCAACTCAACACAAATCAACAGAAATCCGACCAAAAATGCAAATTAGATTATTTGTTTTATCTAGAAATGGATGAGACTTTATCTTCTCCAGAAATTGAAGAAGTCATAGGCGTAGAAAAAGTCGAAACTTTTTGGCGCTCATATTACAATCGCCCCGTAATGGAAGCCATGGGCTTAATCGACCAATTCAATCAACAATCACTAGATATCCTGAAAAAACTCCGAGTTTTTAAACTTTCTCGTCCTCCTCATTCAGAATCTCGCCTCGCGTGCTTTGAGCTGATTAAATCAGCACTAGTTTAAATAACTATATACACAAACTAATCTATAATAAATGAATAGAAACTCACAGCTAAATATCCAGGGCGACATTCACCTTTACTCCGAAGATCTTCATTCATCAGCAGCTGAAGAATATATTTTAAAGATGTACCTAAAAGAAGCAAAACACTTAGTTAACAAGCTTCATGGCGATTTCTCCTTTCTTATTTATGACCAAGAAAAAAATGAATACTTTGGTGCACGTGATCACCTCGGGGTCATTCCTTTTTATTACTACTTTCAAAATGGCAGTTTTTTTTACTCAACAAAACTCAAAGATTTAGTCAGTCACCCCGAAACTACACCTAAAATTAATGATGATTGGGTTATTCGTTATCTCAATGGCTGGGAAGCTGAAGAACATGAAACTGCCTATACTAATATTTTTAGATTACCTCCTGCTCACATATTGCAAATCAATCGTGGTAAATTAACAACTAGCCGTTATTGGGAAATGACGAAACCAGAATCTATTGATATTACACGGGCCGAGGCTTGTGAAATTTTCAGAGAAAAACTCACTCTTGCAGTCAAACAAAGACTGCCTCAAGATGGTACTCCTCTTGCTTCTGAACTTACAGGCGGCGTTGACTCCGCTACTATCACCGCAATTGCATCTAAACTCGGAACCCAAGCATACGGTTTTACTCATGCAGCTGAACATGGTAATGACGAACGACACCTCGTCAATGACTTTCTTATAATACACCCCAATGTTAAACATCAACTCATCACAAAAAAAGGCGTTAACATTGCTGACGACTGTCGTTGGGTCACTCAAAAACTAGCTCAACCACCACAAGCAGCTGTGAATGAATGGGCTCGACAGCTAATGCAGGCTGCAGGAGATGTAGGTGCTAAAGTGATTTTCTCTGGTTTTGGAGGTGACGAAGGTGTCAGTCAAAGAGCCACTGGATGCGCCTACGCTGAATTCATTAAAAATCGTCAATGGCATCACCTTTACCGCGAAGCCAAAAACTACCGCCCCATTGCCTGGCCTTATACTTTTTGCCATATCATCTATAATTACCTTTTAAAAAGTAAACCCATTTTTTTTGATAATTCAGTTGATCAAAACTTCCTTAAAAAAGAGTATCGCCTACCCCCACAAAAATTTAAAACTGGTTTATCTAGAAAAAGTACTTTTGAGTACACAAAACACTTACTCCCCAATCGTGGGCATACGGCTTTGCGCTTTGAAGAATCTTACCAATTGGGCTCCGAATTTGGACTACAATACCGCTACCCTTTGATGGACATTCAGCTGTTAGATTTTTTTAATTCTTTACATGCCCATTGCAAAGTCTATCTCAATCAAAATCGTTACCTCTTTCGCAATGAATCCATGGCCGACTTAACTCCTCCTTCAATTCGTTATAACTATGACAAAAGTATTGGTGGAAGTATCATTCCTGGTTTGGATGAAGTCTGGAATACTCTTGATGCTGAATTAGCCCAAGATTTTGACTTAGCCTTCATTGATCAAGCGGCTCTCACAAAAATACGTACTAAGGAAACGCACTCCTTCCCTACTTATTTGATCATTGCTTGTAAAGAATTTTATAGAATCAAGTCATAGTTCAGGCCATATTAGGTTTTTCACTAAACAAAAAGGCATAAGTAACTAACAACTTATATCAAATGACAAAGATGTGATTTAATCATTGCTTAAAGCTAACTAAAACACTACTTATGGGCCCCTTTAGCACCTCCTTTGCCACAGCGCCCAGCATTTTTTTCATCTTCGCCTCCACTAGAAGTACTTTGTGTGTTAACATATACACTTAAATTTGATACAATAGGCTTTATCCATGGCTTCTTCATAATTAGCTACATTATTTAATAGCAAAACAACACCCGAATAAACTATGCAAGCTTATCCTATGAAGCTGAGGTTCATTTAACCTCGTCTGTGAGCCCAACCATTAAGAGTACAGCGCCCCTCTACAAGACTATTATTGGCAACTGTACTAATTTCAGTAACCTGATGATAACAATCACTTGGAAACAAGACTAGCATATTATTTTCTATTCTAAGCCTCAAAAAATTATCGTTACATTCTTGCTTATCTCTTTTATAATCAAACAAAAGCAAATCACCGCCTTTAAATTTTTGGGGCTCCATAAAAAAATAATAAACAAAGGTAACTTCCCTAGTTGCGCCAGCGCCTACTTCTCCTTTATCCCTATGCCTTTTAAATCCTCGCCCCTCAGTATAAACATTCACCTCTAGCTCAAGGTCATCATTTAAAGGAGCTATTTGAAAAGCATTAAGCCATTGTGTGTATTGTTTAAAATAAGATTTAAGCTCTGCATGGATTTTGTCCTTCAGCTCTCCAAGGTGCTTATCATAAATAGCTAACGAGGACCTAACAGTCTTATCGACACGACTCTTATCATTGGAATAAACTCTTGCGCTTTTAAATTCATTTTTACATTGGTTGACCACAGCCCATAAATCTTCTTGAAATGAATTCGAAAATGGATTATGAAATACACGATAGGGCACTGGTGAAAAATTAAATTCTTTACCTAAAAAGCATTCTCCTTCAAATAAACTTAGCAAAGAACGATGATGGGAACCTAAATCTACTTTATTATTTTTTAATAAATCTTTTACCTGTTTTAAGTCGCCCTGCTTCCGATAGGCTTCCACCAGACGATAAAAAATATGCGAATCGCCTTCGTCTCCTTCGTATTTTTGTCTTAAAAAAGAGATTTCACGGGCTTCAAACACTTGCGTAATACTTGAGTAATCCACTAAAATAGCCCTAAAATTACCTAATAAATTTAAATTAAAATACCTTTTCTACTAGGCCCCTTGAAGTCCTCTATCATCTATAGTATATTTAGTTAAAATCAAACTAAATTATAAGATAAATCATGAAACAGATATGGAAAAAACCTTCTATAACTCAGATCTCCTCCAGTTATGATACCTTATCGGGGGCTAATGATAACCAAGATGAAAACCCATCTCAAGGCGGGGGAAACGAAGAACCTGATGCAACCAAAAATGTTGTCGCAAGCTAAATATTGTACTTAGAACATCCACACAGTTGAAAACTCTTGATATATCAACGCCACGCAAATCAACATCGCTATTTTTTCCTTAATAAAACTATGGCCAATCTCATGCAGGCATCTATTCATTTAAGTAAGAGCGTTTATTAATGGCCCATATATTTATATCAACCTATTGAAACTTTATTTTACTCTTTATATAATTATTGAACAAAGATAATTATAGATAAGTTATAAATGAAATCCACAAAAGAATCTATGCTCATCCCAGGTAAAATCTGGCATTATAAATGGTTGCATAGAAAAGCCCTTTGGTCTTCATACCATAGCTTCAGTTATGTACTTATATCTTATGTTAAAGAATGAATAAATTAACTAAACTGCATATTGAGAAAATTACTCAACCTGACGACTTAACAGAAAAGCTATTGACTCCCAACATCGATGTTATTACTCAAGCTTTTCAAGGTTTAAGAGACAGTATAGATTTTGTGGTCAATCAGATTGCCTTCGAACAATATGGACAAACTTTAAAACACTTATCATTTACCCCTCCAGAAGATAAGTATTTTAAGCAAGACTTAATATCTTATATCCTTGACGAGTTCCAATGGCATAAGCCTTTATCATCCATTCCAAACACACTATCACAGTACCCTGAGGGGCGGTGTTTTAACATCACGACTATCACCTATAATTTCGTTATGAACAACTTAGACCTCCCTGAGTTCAATCTTATATCTACATACCTAAAAGAAGGAGGTGTTTTTAAAATAATTTGGGGAGGGGTAAACCTGGAGTTTCAGACCGCTTTACAAATAGGAGGCTATTATGTAGATGTTGCTAGCGATACAGTAGACTGGACAGAAGAAAAATTAACTATTGCCCCCCTAGCAAAGAGTGATTTCTATGAATTGCATCACTACAAGCAGTACGCACGAATAAAAGAGCCTTATCATAATTGTAAAATTTACCGCAATGACTGTTTATTAGAGATCGCATTGTTTTTTCCATTTTTTATCGTCTGTAATGAGACCTCAAAACTCCATATTAACACTAGCCACCATATGGCACTTAGTAATTGTGAACAAAATTTCGTCCCCTTTACTGAACTAAACAATTTTCCCACCTTACCCATCAATTTTCAAAAACAATTGATAAACAAATTATCTCTAAACTCAACCAACTTACTGTCCTATCAAATCTTCACACAAGAGGATACGCGTAATCAAATCAAAACCTTACTCAGTTTTACTGAAAAACAAAAACTAAACTCACTCAAGACCGCTCATAAACTAGCCCACTTTGTCAACTTTACCTTACACTCCGGTAAACCAAAGAAAATTGAATAATTGTAGTTAGTACAAATAATTCTCCTCTTCTCAAAAAACATTTAATTATTTAACGATAGAATCTATAAAGATAACATATTCAAAAACATACTGTGTCAATTCATATATGGATGAAAAAATGACTAGAAGACAATACAATGAACAAGAAATATGTAAAAGCTGTGGCTTATGCTGTGATGGAACTATTTTTGATCACACTTCAATAGAGAAAAATGAGATTTTCCCAAACATAATTCAATATAAAAATAAAAAATATGGATTAAGACAACCATGCTGTTACTTCGATAAGCAATGTACTATTTACAATGACAAACGGCCAAAAGACTGTAGTACCTACAAGTGTGATTTATTAAAAAGTTTGTCATCACATCAACTCGAGCTTGATCAAGTCATAACTCTCATTCGACATATTAAAACTCAAAAAACACGACTATATCAACTCATTCCAAACGCTAATACAAAGCTTAGACTAGAAGACAACTTCAACAATTTTCTCGAAAAAAATAAACCCAAACTCAAAACCAAACAATTTAAAAATAAATATAGTTCTCTCCTATTAGAATGGGCTTTATACCAGCAACGCCTTTTAAGATTTCATGATCGTACTTCGTAACTAGAACCAGCAAATATAATAACGTCCTAATGGCCTTCTCAATTTAGTCTCACTCCCCCTTATTAAATCACTATTAATTATTTTCTTCAAACTATTGAAACGATCTTTGAAAGTGTGCCTTTTAAGCTAAAACCTGATTCTGGCCGATCGAGGTAATAACATTTTGTAATATTGGCAATTTCACTACGTTGCTCTAGCATTTCTTCTTCACTAAAAATGAAAGATTCAATTTCAGGTCGATAATTCGCTTTTTCAAAAAGATTTAATTTCTCCCAACCACCGAGCTTTCGCAACATTGGCTTTTCACATCTAGTAGGATTTAAGATTAAAAGCTCGTTCAATTCAATTACTTGAGAACTAAAATTAAATTTACTAACATATTTCATCTTGCCTGGGTAATGCTCAATGGCTTTAAAAGAATTTGAATCTAAGGACATCCTATCTATTACGTCTGAGGTGATACGCAAACGAGGAAAACCAGGATAAAGCATCAGCTTATAGTTTTCGACTTTTAAGGCAATAACATCATCCGAGTAAACCGTAAAACCTTCCTGCATAAAGCCTAGCGCCAGAGTGGATTTACCCACTCCTGAAGGTCCACAAAAGCCCACTGCTTTATCTCCGATCTTGACACAGGCCCCATGCAATAAATAATAACCACGCAACAGTAAGCAGGCACTAAAAACTTGACTATAGATAAAGCTACGAAGTTGAAAGTCATCTTGAGTAAAAACTTGTACCTGAACATCTTTACCATTTCGAGAAACTAAGGCTCGCATAATATCGGTATAATCACAAAGTAGGTATTCGTCATCAGCTTGCCACCAACTACCATGCCAGTTTGGACCGGTAATTTGCTCGGGGACTTCAGCTAAGGTAATTTCTACGTCAACTTCCTCAGAAAAATCTTTAGGAATGAGTTCATTGAGCTCAATTTCAGAACTAATATTGAGGCCATAAGCAAAATATTTATACACTAAATCAACCTTTAAATAAATTTTGCGTAATCCGCAAAATTACTTTTCACTAATTTAGATTCGTCTTCATTCAAAAAGGCGAAATCCGCAAAATCAAAGCCTGGCGCCACCGTACATCCCACTAGAGTATAATCACCAGTACTTTCTGCTGCTTGCCAACACCCCCCTCGAATACAGTGTTGGTAGTTAAGTTCTTCACCTCCTAATTCCAGTTCCTGAAAGCTCTCTAAGTCTCCATCAATTAAACGAAGAGGCGCCCCTTCGTAGAAATGCCAGAACTCATCGTGAGCCACTTTGTGGAATCGGCTTACCTGTCCTTGACATAAAAGAAAATAAATTTCCGTGACCGCAAAACGCGCAGATCCTACTATACTTGAATGCACTTCTAATTCTGACCGATATACTTCTCGGAAGTAACCACCTTCGGGGTGTTCGATCAATTCTAATTTTTTGATTATTTCTAAAGCACGTGGGTTCACAGTTATCCTCAACTTAAATTTTCTTAAATTGAATTCATCTACACAAAAACAAAGCCTTTTTGAAACCTGAATCAAAAAAAAACTAAAAAGAGCGGGCAATTTCGATTCAAGCTGGAGTATAATAGTAAAAAGAATCATTTTGGAAACGATTATGAACGAGAAAGACAAGTACGGATTATTTATTGCTGAATACGGCAAAGCGCTGCCAGCTCTTAGGGCTTTTCTTCGTCAACTGCTCCCCTCGTGGTTTGATGTTGATGAAGTGTTGCAAGAGACAAGTATCATCCTTTGGAAAAAGTTTGATCAATTTGAACCAGGAAGTAGCTTCTCAGCCTGGGCCAGTATGGTGGCTCGCTTTGAAGTCCTCAAATATCGCCGTGGCAAAAGTCGTGATCGCCATGTTTTCTCCGATGAAACGCTAGAGCTCCTAGCAGAAGAATGCCTAGATATGGAAGAAAAACTCGCCGAGCAACGTCAAGTTTTAAAAACCTGTTTTGCTAAATTAGAACAAAAGCAACAAACGCTCCTCACCCAATCTTATTCCCGAGATTTAAGCATTAAAGAACTCGCAGAGAACGAAGGCAAAAGCCCAGGTTCACTCTACAAAGTCCTCGACCGCCTTCGCGTAAAACTGATGAAATGCGTAAAAGACAATGGAGCCCTCGCCCATGGATAAACTCGATAAACTAATTGCCGCTTATTGCGATGGTCACATTTCTGATGAAGATTCACAAAAACTAGAAGAGATCCTCACTGAATCCCCAGAAGCTCGTCAAAAATTGATCGAGTATATTAATATTGATGCCGGGCTCAAAGAAATTGCTGATGCCGAAAATGATATCATTGCCTTCCCTAAAGAAAAAGTAAAAAAGAAAGCCAATCTCTGGATCTACGCAGCCGCTGCGCTCTTCATAATAAACTTGAGCCTAGTTTTTCAAGCCGACAAAACTCAAATTGAGGCCGCCAAAGCCGAGCCACCTGTAGAAATCCCTAAAGAAGTACTTCCTGATTTCAAACGCGATGCAGTTGCAAAGATCACCCGAGAAGTCAATGCGGTTTTCGCAAATCATCAATCAAGCTCACTCAGCCCAGGTGAACTCAAACTGGAGTCGGGTCTCCTACAAATAGAATTTTTCTCTGGCGCTACCATGGTTTTAGAAGGACCTGCAACAATCGATGTCAAAAGTTCTATGGAAGTCGCTGCCTTATCAGGTAAAATACATGTAAAAGTTCCGGAAACTGCTCAGGGCTTCATTGTAGACACAGGCAAAATGCAGGTTCATGACCTCGGGACTGAATTTGCTATCGACATGAACAAGCCTTCACCAGAAGTTCATGTTTTAGATGGCGAAGTTGAAATCCATCATGATAAACAAAAACTGAAAACCCTTCTCAAGTCAGATTCTATTGCTTGGAATAATCAATCAGAATCATTGAACGATATCACATCACGTGAAGACTTCATTTCATACAGACAAATTGGCCAACTTGATAGGTACAATCATCAAAACCGCCAACAGGAATGGCTTGTATACCTAGATAGTCTCAAGGAGCGTAATGACCTCCTTTTACTCTATGATTTCCAACAAACAGATGACTGGCAGCGTACACTCCAAAATGGTGCTACTCATGGCAAAATGGAGGGTGCCATCATCGGCGCGCAGTGGTCTGAAGGACGTTGGCGCGGAAAAACAGCTCTAGATTTCAAATCTATCAATGATCGTATTCGACTTCACATCCCTGGTGAATATGATTCGATGACGATGGCCTGCTGGGTTAGAATTGATAGCTTTGATCGTTGGTTAAGCTCACTCTTATTAAACGATGGTTTCGCCCCTGGATCGCTACACTGGCAACTCAGTGATGTCGGTGAAATGATCCTAGGAGCCAAGCACTCGCAAAGTACACCTAAAGGCTTTTATCATTCAGCTTATAATATTTTCACTCCCCAAGTCATTGAGCTCGATACCATGGGTGACTGGATTCATTTGGCTATGGTTTATGATCAAAATAGTAAAACTATCCGCCAGTACCTTAATGGCACTCTGATTGACACAGGGGAAATTGTCAAAACCCAAACAATCATTTTGGGCAATAGTGAAATTGGCAATTGGCAGCATCATAGAAAAGACAGTAAAGACATCAGAAGCTTTAATGGCCGCATGGATGAGTTCCTCATTTTCTCCTCCGCTTTGAGCTCCGAAGACATAAAAATCATGTACGAAAAAGGAAAACCTTAACTTTTTTCAAAAAATAGCGGGCAATTAGTTTGGTGTCGGGAGTAAAGAAGTAAGACATTAACTAAAACTCGGAAACTACATGAAAAAATTCTTACTCCCTTCCTTGATGATTTTTTCCCTAGCCGCTGAAGATAAGATTAGCTTCAATGAGCAGGTTCGCCCCATCCTTTCTGAAAAATGCTACTACTGCCATGGCCCTGACGCCGAAGACATTAAAGGACACGTTCAACTTCATACATTCGAAAACGTAACCAAAGAGCGCACATACAAATCACGTAGCGGAAAAATTAAAACTCTCGATCCAGTGATTATTCCTGGTGATCCCGAAAACAGTTTACTCTTTGAACTTGTGACTACAGATGATGAGGATGACATCATGCCTCCGAAAAAGCGTCACATGCCGGTCACAAAAAAAGAAATCGAAGTCCTCCGCCAATGGATCAAAGAAGGCGCTGAGTACGAAGAACTTTGGTCATTCCAACCCCTCCCCGAGAAAGTTGCGATCCCTGCAAAAGTTGCGAAGTCCGCAAAAAATGAGATCGACCATTTCGTTCAGCAGAAACTCCAAAAGAACCAACTTCAAGCTGCACATGATGCGAACGAAGACCTACTCCTCCGCCGTCTTTACTTAACCCTTACAGGCCTCGTTCCCACCCCTGCTCAAATAGCAGAATTCAAAAATGATAAAAGTGGTAAAGCCTACGAAAACACTGTAGACAAGCTCCTAAAATCAAAAGCCTGCGCCGAACACCTCGCGGTTGAATGGATGGATGTCGCTCGCTATGCTGATTCTTACGGCTACCAAACAGATCGCGGACGCCATGTATGGCCTTATCGTGACTGGGTTCTTAGCGCCTTCGACAAAAATTTACCTTACGACCAATTCATTCATCATCAGCTTGCTGGTGACATGATGCCCAATGCGACTGATGAAATGAAGTTGGCTACAGCCTTCAATCGCATGCACATGCAAAAAAATGAAGGCGGTTCAACTCCAGAAGAATTCCGCACTGAATACGTTGCGGATCGCGCCCAAACTGCAGCGACAGCTTTTCTTGGCATGACCATGGAATGTAATCGCTGTCACGACCACAAGTACGATCCCATGTCTCAAGAAGATTACTTCAAAACTTTCGCTTTGTTCAATAATATCGATGAAGCCGGACTTTACTCATTTTTTACCCAAGCAGTCCCAAGTCCAAGTATGCCGATTCTAAATGATCAAGAGCAAAAAACTTTAAAGCATAAAAAAGCTGCTTTGACTCAGGCTCAAAATCATTTGGCCCAAATTAGTAAAAATCAGCAAAACTCATTTAAACAGTGGCAAAAAACTTGGGATAAGAAGATAAATTTAAAGGGTCTAATAGCTGATTTCGATTTTGCGCAAACACACAATAATAAAATTCCAAATCGCCTAAATAATAAACAACAAGCCAGCTTTAACGGTGCTTACAATAAGTTAGTTGATGATCCACGTGGAAAAGTATTACTTTTAGATGGTGACACGGGAGTGAATTTTGGCGATATAGGACCATTTGAAAGACATCGAGATTTTTCATTTAGTCTATGGATTAACACACCAATTGAGCATCAAAGAGCGGTAGTTTTACATCGTTCAAAAGCATGGACTGATGCTGCAAGTCGCGGTTATGAACTGCTAATTGATGAGGGCCGATTAAGTTTTGCACTGGTTCATTTTTCTCCAGGTGATGAAGCGAGAATTCGGACTTTAGATAAAATTCCACTCAATAATTGGACGCAAGTTGCAGTGACTTACGATGGTTCCTCAAAAGCCAATGGCATCAAAATTTATGTGGATGGTGAATTACAAAAAACTGCGGTTTTGAAAGATAAACTCACTAAAGAAATCTATTATACTGATCCCAAGAATATTGCCCGAGTAATTGAATCAAATAAAAAGATCAAGGATCCCAAGAAAAAGAAAAAAGTACCTAAGAAAGCTGAACTGATGATAGGGGCACGCATGCGTGACATGGGCTTTAAAAATTCAAAAGTAGATAATTTACGCTTCTTTGATCGACGATTGAGCGCTGCGCAAATAAGAGAGAATTTCAAAGTTAACAGTCAGACTGCTGATGAAGCAGAAATCTTTGATTATTATCTCACACAAATTGATGTAGAATACCAAAAAGCCTACAAAAATTTATTGAATAGTCGTTTCGCTTATAATGATTATTATAAGAGCCGTTTCCACATGATGATAATGGAGGAAATGCCTCAGCAAAGACCTACCTACGTGCTCAAACGCGGCCTCTACAATACTCCCGACCTGGAGCGTCAGGTCGAGCCTGGACCTCCCGAAAAGATATTCCCTTTCGGTAAAGAGTTTAGTCGTGACCGTTTAGGTTTCGCCCAATGGCTTACTCACCCAAATCATCCACTCACGTCCCGCGTTACCGTGAACCGTTACTGGCAGATGATTTTTGGACGCGGACTTGTTGCCACGACTAATGACTTTGGTTCACAAGGGGAATTCCCCACTCATCCTGAATTGCTCGATTATCTATCTCGTTCCTTCATCGATAGTGGCTGGGATCTAAAAGCACTCTTGAAACAAATGGTCATGTCTCACACTTTCCGTCAAAGCTCTAAAGCTTCTGCTGAATTACTGGCCAATGACCCAGAAAACAAGCTCCTAGCTCGCGGCCCCGCAAATCACATGACTTCGGAAATGCTACGCGATAATACACTCTTCACTGCCGACTTAATCATCGATGAATTTGGTGGCCAAAGTGTTCAGGCTAAAAATCTCTGGCGAAACAAATATCGGCGCAGTGTCTACACCTACTGGAAACGAAACGATCCCAATCCAGAAATGCTTATTTTTGGTACACCACGTCGTCAAATCTGCTCTGTCAAACGAGAGAAAACTTCGACTCCACTTCAAGCACTTGTACTGATGAATAGCCCTTTGGTTTCAGAGAGTGCAAAGTCAGCCGCAGTAAACTCACTCAAACAAGCTGGAAGTGATGAATCACGCCTCAATAAACTTTATACAAAATTGATCAGTAAAAACCTAACACCCAATCAACTTGAGCTCTTAAAATCACTACTAAATGATCAACGTACTTACTTTAAACAAAACCAAACTGCCGCCGATGAATACTTAAAAATTGGCAAAAGCAAAATCGACATTTCAAAACTCGACAAAATAGAAATCGCCAGTTGGGCTGTACTTGCCAACACGATTATTAATCTCGACTCATTTTACATGGTACGCTAAGGAGAACGACAATGGATAGAAGAAACTTTTTAAAATTTGGCGCTGCTCTTGGGGCTTCACAAGGATTTAATCTCGCCGCAAATGCGAATCCCGCAAACTTTGACCCACACAAAGGTGTGATGGGTCAACCGCATCACGTAGCTAAAGCCAAACGCGTTATTTATCTCTACATGGCAGGCGGACCTTCTCAATTCGAGAGCTTTGACAACAAACCCGTAATGAAACAAATGCATGGCCAGGAATTACCTAAATCCATCATTGGCGAGACACGCTTGACTGGCATGTCTGGTAATCAGTCCTCATTACCAGTAGCTGCCAGTCCTTATAAGTTCTCAAAACATGGCCAGTGCGGTATGGAAATCAGTGAACTTCTTCCTCACACAGCAAAAATTGTTGATGACATTGCCCTAGTAAAAACAATGTATACTGAAGCTATTAACCACGGACCTGCTAATACTTTCATGCAAACTGGCTCCCAGATTGCTGGACGTCCATCAATTGGTGCCTGGCTTAATTACGGTCTAGGCACCGACAACCCCGATCTTCCACCCTTCGTTGTCATGCGCACCAAAGGCAGAGGTGGCCAACCTCTTTTCGCTCGCCTTTGGGGCAATGGTTTCCTTCCATCTGAATATCAGGGCGTTATGTTCCGTCCTGAAAATGATCCCGTTCTCTTTTTAAATAACCCTGCGGGTATTAACCGCAATTCTCGTCGCAAAGTACTCGACACAATTCTCAAAATGGAAGGTCTCAAAAGTGCTGAACTAGCGGATCCGCAAATTGATTCACGCCTCGCTCAGTACGAGATGGCTTACCGCATGCAAAATTCAGTTCCTGAAGCAGTTGACTTCTCCAAAGAAAATCCCGAGACCTTAGCTCTCTATGGTGAGGACGTTAAAAAACCTGGTAGCTTCGCCAATAACTGCCTCATGGCACGTCGCCTCGCAGAACGTGGAGTGAAATTCATTCAACTCTATCACCAAGGCTGGGATGCTCATGGCGGTTGCCCAGATAACATGAAACGTCAATGCGGAGATACTGATCAGGCCTCAGCAGGTTTAATCATGGATCTCAAACAACGTGGTTTACTAGATGACACACTCGTAATCTGGGGTGGCGAATTTGGTCGTACAGCTTATTCACAAGGAAAGATGTCAGCGACAAACTACGGCCGTGATCATCACCCAGCCTGTTACCCCATGTGGTTTGCTGGCGGTGGTATCAAGGGTGGAACTGTTTTTGGTGAAACCGATGACTTTGGCTACAATATTGCCTCCAAAGACAAAATGCATATTCACGATTTCCATGCCACCATCCTACACCTTCTAGGCATCAATCATGAACGCCTCACCTACCGCTTCCAAGGTCGGAACTTCCGCCTAACGGATGTTCATGGTCACGTCATGAAGAAAATATTAGCATAGAGAAGATAATGAAAAAACTACTTACAAGCGCACTTACACTCTCAACTATCACAATAATGGCTCACGGTCCAAATGATGGACATAAACATGATAACGTCTCCGCAAGTCAACAACTTGTGCAAGGCGAAATCCTCGGGCATGGTTCACTCAAATATAAAGTTCACAAGGACTGGGGAAATCTCGACAGCAAAAAATACCCGATCAAAAATTGCCATGCCATGATTCAACTGAAAGATGGAAACTTCATCGCCCTCTGTGATGATAATAAGCACAACTTCCTCAAATATAGCCCCGAAGGAAAGCTCTTGGAGGCATCGATTAAGGAATACCCCGGCGCCCACGGAATTGATATTTTCGAAAAAGATGGCAAAGAACACTTCGTCGTCGTCGATAGTGGTTGGGCCGTTCGAAAAGGGAAGCAGTATCGCGAAGTTGGACGCGTTGCCGTGACAACATCTAAGGGCCAACTCGTTTTTGCCTTAGGTCACCCCCAAACTGTTGGAGCTTATGAGCCAGGCCAAAAATTCATGCCTTGCGATGCCGCTGTGGCACCTAATGGAGATATCTATGTCGTTGATGGTTATGGCTCTCAATGGGTTTTACACTATGACCAACATGGCCGCTTTATTCGCAAATTTGGCGGAGCACAAGATCCTGATCAAAGAGCTCGTCTAAGTAGCTCCCATGGTATTTCTATCGATGACCGCGATCCAAAGAACCCCAAGCTATTAGTTAGTTCTAGAAGTGCTAACCAACTCAAAATTTTCAGCATGGATGGAAAATACCTTGAGACCATTGACCTCCCTGGAGCCTATGGTGGACAAGCCGTCGTTCAAGGTGAGAATCTTTACGTGGGCGTTTGCTGGTCGAAAAAGGATGGGACTGGCAAAAAACTTCCTCAATCCGGTTTCGTTGCTATCTTAGACAAAAATAACAAAGTCATTTCCTGTCCCGGTGGAAGTGAGCCAAAATACATCGATGGAAAAATTCAGCCCATGTATCAAACTACTAAAACCTTCATGCATGTTCACGATCTTTGCGTAGATCGCGATGGCAATGTTTTTGTTGTGCAATGGAATGCGAAAGGTGCCTACCCCATCAAACTTGAGTTAATTAAATAGAAAGATTTAGCAAAACTATGAATAGAATAAATCAATTAAACAGTTCGTTATAAGGAATGATATGAGAGATAGTCGTTGTACTTTAAACCGTAAACGGGGTGCCAAATGCTTAAGCTTGGCCGTCGTAATCACCTTTATATTCGTCGGACAAACACTTGTTATGGGAAGCACGGATAAACCCAATATTATCTTTGTTTTTTCAGATGATCTTTCCTACCGTGATCTAAGTTGTTATGGTCAGACGGAGTTTTCCACACCTAATCTTGATGCATTGGCAATGAATGGCATTCGTTTCACACAGGCATATGCAGGGTCGTCGGAATGCGCACCTTCTCGCGGAAGTTTGATGACGGGGATGCACATGGGACATTGCCGTATTCGAGCAAATACTTCAGTTCGGGGACAAGATCACCTGTTGAGTGAGGATGTTACAGTGGCCGAGGTGCTCAAAGGGGCTGGTTACACCACAGGTTTTATCGGTAAGTGGGGTATTGGTTTGCCTGGTACCGAGGGAGCTCCAGACAAGCAGGGCTTCGACTTCTCGTATGGTTACTACGACCAGGGTCGAGCCCATGGTTTCTTCCCTCATTACTTGATGAGGAATGGGAAGCCAGAGCCGATTCCGGAAAACTATGGCTTCAACATGCAGCGTGTTTACACATACAATGGACGTCCATCACATAGAGTTGACGATGTGAAAAACATTTACGATGAGAATGGGCGCCTTGTCCCCGACGGAGTTCCAGTCGCTGCCGCTGCCAAATATTCCGAAGACCTGTTTCAGGATGAAGCCCTTACCTTTATTAAAAAGAACCGGAATAAACCCTTCTTCCTTTATTATGCAACACAACTTCCTCACGGCCCATGTATAACACCCGATCTTGGAGCCTACAAGGACAAGCCTTGGGATTTGAAGCACAAAGAATGGGCTGCCATGCTTGATCATCTAGACCGTGGCGTTGGAAGAATGGTTGGCTTATTGGAAGAGCTTGAGATCCTAGATAACACCCTAATCTTTTTTGCTGGTGACAATGGATACAGCCAGTGGGGGTACTTCGGTAGATCTAAACATGAAGATGACCCTCTGTTCAAGAACAAAGGTCCATGGGGAAAAGGCAAATTTATCTCCACTCATGAAGGTGGTATGCGAGTCCCCTTTTTCGTCTATTGGAAAGACAAGCTTGTAGCAGGAGAGAATGACCATCTCTGTGCCTTGTATGATGTATTGGCTACCGCCGCCGACCTAGCTGGTGTCGTACCACCGAAAACTGATGGTATCAGCTTCGCACCGATACTGCTGGATAAACCAAATGAACAAGAGGCGCACCAATACCTTTATTGGGAGAATGGAAGCATGTCACGGCACGCTCAAAGCCTTCGTCTTGATCAGTGGTGGGCATACCGTGAAGACCCTTCTCAAGTGATAAAGCTTTATAATATCAATGAGGATCTTGATTGTAAGAATAATCTCGCAAAAAATAATCCGGATATCATCGATAGAGTCAGACAGATTTTTATGGAAGCCCATATCGACAGCGAATGGTACATTAATCCAGGTGAGAGTCAAGAGCAAATATCTGCCAAACTAGACAAAGCAAGATCTATGAAAAGCATGCAACGTTCAACTGGAGCAAACACCACTTTTAAAGGACGAGTCGAATTGAAATAATGAGAGTGAAAATGATGAAGAACATTTCCTTGTTGTCGGCGGCAAAATTCAGCCCATGTATCAAACCACAAACACTTTGCTCCACGTTCACGACCTCTGCGTCGATCGCGATGGCAATGTTTTTGTTGTGCAATGGAATGCGAAAGGTGCCTACCCCATCAAGCTCGAATTGATGAAGTAATCACTTATAATCTTCGCCATTTAAACTACGGATAACTGAACGCATCCATTGATTCAAATCTTCGCTCATATTACTAAATCGAGATTTAAATTGAGGATCTTTAGATAAATCCGTAGTTTCCATGGGATCATGCTCAAGATTGTACAACTCGTATTGCTTCCCATTGATACGGTGTAATTTCCATGGCCAATCATTCCAAGCCGCATGACCCTTACTTGTATTTTCAGGGAACTGTGGAAATTCGTCAACGTCTTTTTTAATTCTATCGGGATCGTGGGGTAACGAAGCGTTTAATTTTTGTTTGTCCATGATCGCTTTTAAAATTTTATCATTCCACGTGCTCTGACCTTCTTGAAGGCCATGCCAGAAGCCAATAGGTCTAAGGCGTTTATTTTGTTTTCCCAATAATATTTGGCTCGTATCCTCTCCATCTAGCTGATGCTTGGGAGTGTGTTTAATACCCACCATCGATAGAACTGTTGGAAATATATCATTGGTCGACATTGGTACAGATATTTTACCGTTTAGTTCACCCTTTGGCCATTCAATAATGCTGGGCACTCGTAAACCGCCTTCATAAACACTTCCTTTCTTCATGCGTCCACCAGAGCTTTCTTTTACGAGCCCTCCATTATCGCTACAAAACCACAGAATGGTATTTTCGGCTAGCCCCAATGTTTTTATTTCACTTCGTAAGCGCCCCAACTGCTGATCCAAAAGGGCAATTTCATTGTAGTATCCCGCCAGTTTCATACCTTTGTAAGGTTTTAACTGGTCTGGAAATTCTTTATGGGGAGAGTGGGGTGATGGATACCAAAGAACCATAAAAATAGGCTTAGTTCCATTTTTATGCTTATTTAAAAACTCAATAGCGTCGTCGGTAATAATCACTGAGCCCTGGCCCTTTCGTTGCTCAATGGTTCCATTGTGGCTCAAGTAGGGGTTCTTATCGAAAAAATTTAAACCAATGATCCATTCGTCAAAGCCCATTGCTGTGGGGTTACAAGGCGAATCAATCTGCCCAGAGCCCATATGTACTTTTCCAAAAATTCCGCTTACATAAGAATGCTTTTTTAAAACTTCCGCCAAAGTTTCTTCATGAGGTCGCATATAACGTCCATGATTCGTTACTTTTGTGCGAAATGCTGTTCGACCAGTCATCACACTTGCACGAGTAGGTGAACAAACTGGAGAACCCGCATAAAAACGATCTAAGACCAAATTTCCCTTGGCCATTTTATCAAGTTCAGGGGTCTTGAGAAAAGGGTGTGCATTGTAGCCCGTGTCACCCCAGCCCTGATCATCTGCCATCACCAGAATAATATTGGGCTTGTCGATTTTAAATGGTTTTGCAATAGTCGCAAGAGAGGTAAATCCCACTACGCACAGAACTATAATATTTAAAGTAAGCTGAAGCATGGCATCCTCATAAATTGTAAAATATAGACATTAAATATAATTAATAAATTAGAAATATTGTATATTATAGTTTTATTTTTATAAACCTCAACTCGAAAAACAATTCTATCAAGTCAAGTTGTCTTCAGCTCTCCTTTAAGTTTTCTGTAACGCCCATCACATTCTGTGGTTTAGTTTAAAAACTAGAATGGAGCACGCATGAAATATTTTCTTATTTTCCTCACAGTCATTGGCCTATCGCTAAGCGCAAGAGAAATCCTTGAAGATCCTACTTTTAAAAAGAAAGATAAGTACTGGAGACTCACAGCTTTTGAAGAATACAAAAATGTAGAGCCTAAATACAAGCGTAAGACTGTCGAATTTGATATCTCTCATACTTCTGAAGCGTCTTACATATCTTATATCACTGAAGCAGATACGAAAGATGACCGAATCTACAAAATTGAATTCAAATTTAAAGGTGATGGTCAAGGTGAGATTTTCATTAAACACATGGCCTACCCCAACTTCTTCAAGCGCAAGAGATATATAGAGGGAAGCCCTCTAGTAAACCTTGGACTCCACCAAAAATTCACTCCTAGTTCAGAATGGCAAATTGCCACTTGTTACGTAAAATCAAAAGTTAATAAAGAAAGCAACTATATGAAATCTTTATTATTCTGGATGGGTTCTTACCAAGGAAAATTTACTCTTGGAGAAATCTCCGTCACAGAAGCCAAAGATAAACAAGATTTAACTTTGGGTGACCATGGCCTAATAGAGGTACGTAAAGAAAAGTAAAAAAAAATCACAAAATTTGTCACATAAACTCCTTTTGTGCGATTATATTGTCAACAAACTTTGGAGTTCATTATGCTTATTCGTAGCCTTCTTTTAATTTTATTTTTTAGCACTAGCGCTTTTGCCCAACGAGAAATTTTAGAAGATCCCACTTTCAAGAAAAAAGATAAGTATTGGTTTCTCCGCAAAGGTCAGGAATACAATAAATTAAAAGCAGAGTATAAAAAAGAAACTTTAAGCCTAAAAATCAGCCATACCTCAGAAGCTCATTACCTATGCTTACTCACTCCCGCACCATTGAAAAAGGGTCGCCATTATCAATTTAGTTTTGAATTCAAAGGTGATGGTGAAGGTATGATCAAAGCTAATTACCGTAACCATAACAACGTTTTCAAAAGAAAGAAAAACACCAAAAACCATCGCTATAGTAGCTTGGGTTTAATGCAAAAATTAAGTCCTAAAGCTGAATGGCAAAAAGCAACTATGTATTTTACCGCTCTGGAAAATCCCGTCTCGGATTTTGATGAGTTTATCATCCTAATGTTCGGTGAATTCCAGGGAGAAATTAGTTTACGAAATTTATCTCTTAAAGAAGCGAAAGATGCAGCTCTTCCCTTGGGAAAATTCGGTAAAATGGATCCTATTACTGAGGTCAAATAAAATTTAATTTTCGAACGAATAATTTAATCCTTAGAGTTAGAAAACCGACTACTTGAAAATCACTCTTTCATGACTAAAATGTGGGTCTCTATTTTAAAGATTAAGGATAATAAATATGTTCGAAGGCGATTGGTATTGTCTCTATACAAAACCTAGGCAAGAAAACCTTGCAGCTCAATCTGCTATTGATGCTGGTTTTGTAACATTTAATCCTAAGATTGAAAAACGTCGTCTCCTTAGGGGTAAAGCCACTTATGCGCATTACCCCCTCTTCCCTTCCTACATTTTTGTTGAGGCTAATGATGAAAGCCTAGATAAAGCTCGTTATCTAAGGGGTGTGAATCGAATTATTGGTTTTGGCAAAAATGGTACATCCTACAAAATACCTGCCATCATCTTAAAAACTTTATCCACTTTCCTTGAAGATAATGTCTATAAACATGACATGCATGATTTAAAACAGGGAGACAAAGTCACCGTACTCGACGGCCCCCTCAAAGGAGTTGAAGCTGTTTTCCAAGAAGGACTAAAAGATGGTGAACGTGCCATTGTCCTTTTTGAGTTATTCTCAAATTACCAAGAAGCTAAAGTGAGCTTAGAAGACATCATCAAATCTGACGATTAGCTTAATCTAACTTACGGCGAACTTTTAAACCTTCCGAAATATCCTCTTTGCTTGCTTCTAAAGCCTCTTTGTAAAAGAGGTCTTGAGCACTATTTTTACCACGATTACGCTTCACATACGTTCCATCTGGCTGCAATATGTGCGCTTTGCGATTATCGCTTAACATTGTATCGAGAATATGCTTTACGCGCTCTTTATGCTTTGCTTCAAAGACGGGAAACATCAATTCCACACGGCGATTCAAATTACGACTCATCCAATCCGCTGACGCTAAGTACATTTCTTCTTTGCCGCCATTACTGAACCAATAAATACGACTATGCTCTAAATACCGCCCGATGACGGAAACAACTGTGATATTATCACTTAAGCCTTCAAGACCTGGTTTAAGCATACAAATACCACGAATATTTAAATCGATCTTTACGCCTGCTTGTGAAGCTCGATAAAGTGCTTCAATCATCTCCGGATCAGATAATGAATTAAACTGGGCTCGAATTGCACCTGAGCCACCATTTTCGGCGATCTTTGTTTCACGATTAACCAGTTGTAAAAACTTCGGCTTCATGGTGCTTGGGGCCATAAAGATATAATCCATTTGCGGTAAATCTGAATAACCTGTAATTGAGTTAAAGAATAGCGCAGCCTCGTAAGTGAGCTCATCTCGACTCGTCATAAAACCCATATCAGTATATAGAGTAGCCGTTTTTTCATTATAATTCCCCGTACCCAAGTGAACATAGCGACGGACGCCAGTGCTTTCACGGCGGGTAACCATCAGGAATTTACAATGAACTTTTAACTGCGATAGACCATAAATAACTGTCGCACCCACTTTCTCTAGTTGAGTAGCCCAACGAATATTTTGCTGCTCGTCAAATCTGGCTTTTAATTCAACTAAAGCAGTGACTTGTTTACCATTTCTTGCCGCTCGTAAGAGCGCATCTGCTACTGGAGATTTTGAACCTGAAGTTCTGTAGAGAGTCATTTTGATAGATAAGACATTGGGATCATCAACAGCTTGATTGATCAAATCTAATACTGGGTCAAACGACTCGTAAGGGTGATGCATGAGGATGTCACGCTTCGATAATTCCTCGAAAATATTCTCTCCACGCTTTAAATCTCTTGGAAACTTGGGTTTTCTCGAATCATAATGCAGGTGATCATAGCCACTAATAAAACATATCTCCATCAAGCCTTTTAGATTAACTGGGCCATCAACCATATAAACCCCTGCTGAATTGATTTGGAAAAAGGATTTTAAGCGCTCGCGAATATCTTCACTCTTTTTATCAATTTCTAAACGCACTGGGAAGCTCTGTCCACGCTGTACAATTAATTCTTCCATTGCAGTCAAAAGGTTCGTATCATCATCTTCATCAACAGCTAAGTCGGCATCTTTCGTTAAACGAAAACAAGAACTCTCTACAATTTTATAACCTGGGAATAAGCGATCAGAAAACAAACGCACTAAATCTTCCAAAAAGACAAACTTGCGATCCGCCCCCTGTGAGCTCGGCAATTCCCATAAGCGGCTCAAACTCGCAGGCATTGGTATTACGGCAAATTCTTTTTCTATTTCTTCAGTAGATATTTTATCCAAAGTAACCGCGAGGTACATCTGTAAATTCACAAAGTTGTGAATGGTTTTATTGGTGTCTATACGAAGCGGTGTAAGCACTGAGAATATTTCGCGTTCATAAACCGTGTTTAAATACTGAAGTTCGGCTTCGTCAAATTCTGTAACAAATTGCAAGCCCTCTTTATTGAGTTTCGGCAGAATATCTTTATTTAATATTCTATATTGCTCCTGGCACATCTCATGGGCTTTTTCATTAATTGTATTGAGCACGTCGAAGTAGGAAATCTGCGCCACCGTAGGCTTTAAATTATCACGCATCGCACGAATGGTCGTTGCCACACGGACCATGAAAAATTCATCAAAATTCGAACTAGTTATCCCTAAAAATAAGAGACGCTCTAAGAGTGGCACACTCTCAGTTTTCGCTTCGTTTAAAACACGATTATTGAACTCCATCCATGAGAGTTCACGATTAAAATAATTAGACATCGACTAACTCCTTGCTGCAAATTCGATTTTTAAACCAAAGACATCTTGAAAAATTTCTGAGGCATCTTGTAAACTTCCCACTTCTAAAGGGCTAATATTGGCTATATTCGTTTTTAATTGGAGCCTATTCGCATCCCTTTGCACACTATCCACCTTAAGTCGTTGAACCAAGCGTATATCAAGTGCCCTGGCCACACGTAGGATGGCGGATAATTTAAAAACAGTTAAGCGGTCACTTCTTCCTAGTGAAGAAAATTCGCTATGTGTATGTTTGGGCCGCGTCTTGCTGTGATAACGAACAATTAAGCCCACAATGGTACGATCCAACTCATTTAAACCAAAAATCTCTGAGTTCTTAATAAGGTATAAGCCATGGCGTTGACTATGACGATGGTGTAAAAATAAACCTATGTCCATCAAGACCGCCGCTGATCTTAAATAAATTTTATGATCTTTATCAAAATTACCAGTTTTCGTTAATTCCTCAAAAATCTTTAATGCGTTGAAAGCCACATTATCTGAATGTTTTTTATCAACGCCAAATTTTGCTGCAAGTGAGTAACAAGCTCCCGCGATTTCATCTTCCAAACTTGCCAGGGTGGATATGCGTTTACTGGATTGTAAGACACCTTCACGAATACTCACTTTTGGAACAATTAGACTCGTCGCACTACAATGCTTAAAGAAGGCTCCGTAAATCTGTAAAGTCGCAAAAAAGGCACCTGACTCTGAAAAAGATACGCCATATTCACTAGCAACTTCCACACTTTCCATCCCAGATATTTTTTCTAAAAACTCCACAAAAGCTTCTGCCTGTATGAGGTAATACCCCTTATTTTTCTCGCCAATTTGCCCTGCCACTCGACGTATATCACTACCCAAGGCAACAAAGTATTTCACTCTTTTAAGGGGGAATTCCATCTCAAATTGACGTGTCGCAACAAGAGTTTTCTGATCTAGAAGCTTCTGTAAATAATCACTTGTCCCCAAGCCCGACTTTAATTCTTTTTCAAAACGAATAGACCCCAGGTTCAGAGAGTGAGCCCCGACCATAAGACCTTTATTTAACATTAGTACATTTGTACCACCACCAGATGTCTCGACAATAAGAGCGTTGGAACGCTTAATTCGCAAATGCCCACGAAGTGCGTGATCGACAGAACGATAAGTCAGTAAATTGGCTTCCATTGCCTCTAAAACTTGAAAGGCAAAGCTCGTCTGCAGTTCGACGCGCTCAATAAACATATCTCGATTATGCGCTTCCCTTACTGCCGATGTTGCAATGCAACGGATTTTCGAAGGAGATATGGACCAAGTTTCAATGTATTCTCTAAACAAACGGAGAATCTCTACCACTTGCTGAAATGACTCTTCAGATATTTCTTCCGAAACAAAAACATCTCGACCAAGAGTACATTTTCTTTCCAATGTCTCTAAAGCTTTCCATTTGGTTGCACGCTTTTCGGCAATGAGCAGTCGGATACCACTAGATCCTAAATCTATCACCGCAGAAAGCTTATTATTTTTCTTCATTGATCCACCCTAATAAATCGTCACACCATTAAACTAAAAAACTCTAGTTAAACTTATTCATTCTTATAAGCTTTCCTAGAGTTTTTGAGGAATTTATCCAAAAGATTTATTAGTTTTTTACTAAGCTCCTGAAGTCCATTCTGCTTCGTGCCATACTAAAGTGTATTCTGTGCGAAGGTGAATACCGTTCATAGCGTACATCTTTTTCTCTAATTGAGACAATGCCCATAGTAAAGTTTGATAGTAAGAAACATCATCAAGAATACCCTGTGGCACTTCTGACAGGCCGATGTGAGTCAAACCATCAGTAATCGCTGCTTGCTGTAAAATCTTCAGGAATAGCATAGCTTTTGTTGGCATCTTACATAATTCTGCCATAAAAGCATTCTTACGGTAGGAATCGAAATCACCACCACCAAGACTTAGGGGGTCTTCTGAATAGAGTTTACATTGATCAAAAAATTCTAAAACGCGGAAAGGGTCAATTGATAAAACCTTTTCTTTTGCATCGTACATTGTAGGACGTACAAATTTTGGATCGTCGCCTGCAATCGTAAGTTCAAACGTTGATTGTTCAAAAGTATCGAACTCAGATAAAAGAACACGTCCAAGGTCATTAATAATTGTTTGAACATCATCTTTTTCGAGCAATGCTTTCAGCTTATCTTCGGCCTCTGTTAAGCTCGTTTTATCATTCTTGTACGATTGATAAAACTTCTCTACATTCTGCCATATCGAATTCAGACTTCTTTTAGCCATTTCTTACCTCGGAAATTTGTTTTTTTAAACATAGTCGCCAAAATAGTAGATAAGTTCGATTTTTCCAGTGCTCAACTTTGCGCAACGGCTAATCCGGACTAGTTTTTCAGTTATATTAATTTTTACGGAATTTTTATGCAGTCGGATACACTCAAAAGCCTACGGCAAATAACAGAAACTTACGCAATCCCCTTGGCTGAATGCAATGAACTCATTCAGAAAACATTAAATTCGGAAACTCCTCAGACTGGTGATTTAGCTAAGGCTTTAAAAAACTCGCGTGGCAAACAACTTCGTCCCTTACTAGTTTTTACTTTATTGGGCGACCATCCAAACGCCGCAACTCTTGCTGCTGTATGCGAAAGTATCCATTGTGCTAGTTTAGTTCACGACGACATCATTGATGACTGCAATTTACGTCGTAATCTCCCCACCATGAATGCCATACATGGAAGGCCTGTAGCCCTACTCCTGGGTGACCTTTTATTCACTTCAATTTTCTCTTTATCCGCGCGTCTCCCTTCTTGGGTTACCGCTGATGCAGCCAGCACCATCAAGCAGCTCATTGAAGGTGAACTTCTTCAGCAAGCACGCAAGGGCAATATCGATGTAACAAAGAGTCAGTACTTAGAAATTCTACAGAAAAAAACTGGTGCTCTATTGAGCTTATGTACAAAAGCCGGCTCACGTTTAGCTGACAAAAACCCTGGAGACATCAAATTAGCAGGTGAATACGCTGATTCTTTTGGTTTAATTTTCCAAATTGCCGATGACTGGGCCGACTTCACCAAGGCTGGAGAAGATGACAACAAAGATCGTGGCGCTGATATTGGCAATGGCTTCATTACCCTTCCTTGGATCTTAATGCTCGAACACGCTCCTCTAGAATACCGCGAGAAACTCATTACCCTCATCACTAGTAAGCAACGATGCGGCATGAACCACCCTCTTGTCCAGGAAATCTACGAACTCGTCCAACTTGATGAAAAAATGCAAAGTGAAATCAACTCCCTTGAACGAACGGCACGACAAGCACTACTTAACATGAGCTCATCGATGCCTACTGAAGAACTGGAGGTTTACTTGAATACAGCCATTAGCACTTTCAACAAATGAAACAAAAAACTTACATCCTCGCAATCAGTGGTGCCTCTGGCTCATACTTCGCCAGAACTTGCTTAAAAACTTTAGTCAAAACTGGCGCAAAAGTTTTTTTAATTGCCTCACCTACGGCAAAACAAATTTGGCTAGACGAAATGAACGAAGGAAGCTTAGATGATTTTGTCAAAAGTTTTAGCCCCGAAGAACAATCCCTCATTCAAGTGGAGAATGTCAAAAACTTAGGTGCAGCGATCTCTTCAGGAAGCTTCAGACATGACGGCATGCTCATCATGCCATGTTCAGCTAAATGCCTTGCGGCCATCGCAAATGGTTTTTCTTCAAATCTTATCGAACGCGCTGCCGATGTTTGTTTAAAAGAACGCTTCCCGCTCGTCATTGGACTTAGGGAAACGCCACTCAGCTCAATACATCTTGAAAACGCCCTTAAGCTCTCTCAAATTGGCGTACAAATTGTCCCCTGTATCCCTGGCTTTTATCATGGCGATAATAGCTTTGAAGGCATGGTGAATTTTGTTGCGGGAAAAGCCTTGGATCAGCTCAACGTTGACCACCAACTTTTCAAGCGTTGGAAAGAGGATGACCATGCTTAAAATTGGCCTCATTAACTACCTCAATGCCTTCCCCTTCTCTTGGCCCATTATTCGCGATCAAGCCGAAGCAAAAAACTGGCGTGCTGTATTAGCAAGGCCAGGCGAGCTAAACAAAATGTTGGCCCAAGGCGAATTAGACATGAGTCTCGTATCGGCCTTCGAATATTTGCGAAATAAAGAACAATATATCCTCGCACCAGGCATATCACTCTCCTCAAAAGGTTACGTCAACTCAGTAAAGCTCGTTTCGAAAGTCCCTATCGAAGACTTAGACCAGCAAAATATTTACATAACTTCTGCCTCTGCGACCTCAATTTCTATATTGAAAATACTTTTGGGCGAAAAAAACATTCACGCCAAAGAGCTCATCAATTACGACTGCCACCAAGGAGTTCCAAATGATGCCCTAGCTGCTTTAACTATTGGAGATGAAGCTTTAACTGAAGACTTCTCGGCCTTCACTCACTCATGGGATTTAGGCGCTGCTTGGCGCGAGCTTTTCCAACGCGATATTGTTTTTGCCCTTTGCGTCATCCGCAAAGATGCCCTAGAGAAATACCCTAAAGAAATAGCCCTTTTGGTCAAAAAACTGAAAGACGCCCCCTCTGAATCTTTTGCTTGCGAGGAAACTTTTGCGAAAAACTGCAGGCAAACTTACCCAGAAATAAGCAAGCCCATGACCTACTTACGCAATCTTCACTTCGAATGTGGTGAAATGGAGATCGCCAACTTTAATTTTTACCTCAAACTTTGCGCGAAACACAAATTAATCGATCAAGTTTTTGAGGCTCAGTACTACACAGATGAACTCGGATATCAGCATGGATAAACTCACACAAATTAACAAAAGCGATGCCGATGAATGGCGTAAAAACGTCGAAGATATGTTTCAAGAAATCGCAGATACTTATGAAAAAATTAATACTTTCATCTCAATGGGAATGGATAAAGGCTGGCGACTCAAGCTACTCAAACGCCTCAAGCAGTATTATGATCCATCTCACCCCGTTTTAGATATTGGTTGCGGGCCAGGCTCGCTTTCTGCCTTATCAAAAAAACACCTTCCTGAAGCTCGTTTCCTCAGCTCGGATATCTGCCCGCGATTCCTTGAGATCGCAGCAAATTCTGGCAATGCTCAAGAGGTCTTAAGACTTTCTGCATCTGATCTACCCTTTAAAAATGAGTGCACGAGTGCGGTTACGTCCGCTTTTGTTCTTAGAAACCTCCCTGACTTGGAGCGTTTCTACAAGGAATGTTACCGTATCCTTCGTCCCGGCGGCGTCATCTCCATGCTTGACTTAACTCAACCCAAATTTAAACCCATAAGCTTTTTCCATTCTCTTTATATGGGAATTGCTCTACCTCTTGGCGCCAAAATCTATGGTTCACGAATCGAAGCCTACGAATACCTTGATCGTTCAATCAAAAATTGTTTAGCTCCGCAAGACATGAATGAACTACTGAAAAAATGTGGCTTCACAGTAAAGCACACAGACAGCTTATGCTTGGGCACGGTCACAATCTACACCGCTGTTAAGGAGTAATTATGTTATTAGCCGTCGACATCAAATTAGCTCTCATGCTTTTCATTGGCCTCACAGCCATTGTACACACGGCCTGTGCTCTTGCCGTCTTATTTCACTTCATGAAACACCCGCCTAAAAGTGGCCCATCCATCTCCAAAAGATTTCTTCTCACCTTACTCTTAGGAGCTATCGGTTTTGTCTATTTCATTTTCGTACTCAAAGATCCACAAGACGAAAATGAAAAGCAATCCTAATTACGATCTCATTATTGTAGGAGCGGGTGCCGCTGGGCTCATGTGTGCCGGCCTTGCCGCTAAGAAAAACCTCAAAATTTTATTACTAGATCACAACCCAAAACCTGGGCGTAAAATCATTATTTCTGGTGGTGGCCGATGCAACTTCACCAACCTCAACATCCAGCCCGATCGGTACGTATCACAAAACCCACGCTTCTGTATTTCAGCTCTTAAACGCTACACACAACACGACTTCATAAAACTCGTCAAAGAGCATAACTTAAGCTTTCATGAAAAAACTCTTGGCCAGCTCTTTTGTGATCAAAAATCTCCCGCGATCCTAGCTATGCTACAAGAAGAATGCCGTTCTGATAATGTCGTATGCCAATACCAATGCGAAATCACCGAAGTCCTAAAAACAGACACTGGTTTTTCATTAAATACTTCTAATGGAACAGTCTCTTCTTCTAAACTAGTCATTGCTAGTGGCGGACTCTCTTTGCCCAAAATCGGTGCCTCAAACTTTGCTTATAAGATCGCAAAACAATTTAATTTATCACTTATTCCCACTCGACCCGGCCTTGTTCCCCTAACCTTAAGTGGCGATAAACTTGAACTCGCAAAAAGCCTTGCTGGCCTTGCCTTAGAGGCCAAGGTTTCACTTAATAAAAAAACTTCTTTCAGAGAAAACATTCTCTTCACGCACCGTGGCCTTTCTGGTCCTGCTATTTTACAAATATCTTCGTACTGGCAAGAGAGTCAGCCTGTCTTTTTTAATTTCTTACCCGATGAAGATCCCGAACAATTCATTAATCAAATTCGCAAAACTAGGGCTAAAGAAAGCTTGGATCAAGTCCTAAAAACTTACTTTCCAAAAAAGTTCATCGAGCTCTTCCTACAAGCGCCAAAAAAAGCCGTAGCCCAGCTCTCCAAGAGTGAAATCAATAAACTCAATGAACAGCTCTTCCGCTACTCTATCGTCCCATCTGGCACAGAAGGTTATCGAACTGCGGAAGTCACCATTGGAGGCTTAGATACCAAGGAGCTTTCAAGTAAGAGCATGGAAGTTCAAAAAGTACCTGGTTTATACTTTATTGGTGAGTCTGTCGATGTTTCTGGCTGGTTAGGTGGCTACAATTTCCAATGGGCTTGGAGTTCAGCATATGCCTGTGCTGAAAGCCTCTGATAACAAGCGAGCAACCTATGTCATTAAACTTGCAAGAAGTCATTATTCGAGACGCCGTAATTAATGACCTCCCTGATATAATCAAGATATACAACCAAGCTGTCTTAACTGGAATCTCAACCGCAGACACCAAAACGATCCAACTTGAAGATCGCCTCGAATGGTTCAAACAATTCGACCCTCAAAAACGCCCTTTGTGGACTGTGCTTTATCGAAACCAAATCATTGCTTTCACCTATCTAACATCTTTCTATGGTAGTCGTCCCGCCTATGATAAGACAGCGGAACACAGCACTTACATTGACAAGAACTTTCATGCTCAAGGCTTGGGATCTTTTCTCAAAGACAAAATGATCAAGGCTTGCCCTAGTCTAGGAGTAGAAAACTTACTAACTATGTATTTTGATCACAATATCGCCAGCAAAAAGCTCAATGAGAAATTTGGTTTCACTGAGGTTGGTCACTTAGAGAACATCGCAACAATCCATGGGAAAACTCATGGATTAAAAATCGCGATCCTAAATATCCCTCCTAGCCCCAAAAACTAAGATTTCTTCTTTTTCTTTTTTTCTTTAGCGGCTTTTTCAGCTTTTTTACGTCGCTTTTCTTCCTTGGTCGGAACTGGTGCTTGAACGAGAACTTCTCCCGATTGAGCTAACCATTTTTCTGATTTTTCTTTAAACATTGCGATTAGTTCGGGGTTTTGCTCCGCTACATTGTGAACTTCTGCAGGATCATTTTCTAAATCAAAGAGTATGATTATTCCATTTTTATTATAATCAAAGGGGGCGATATACTTATATTTTTCTGTGACTATAGCATAATAACCTGGGCACTCACCTACTGCGTAATCGCGTGCGAATTCACCCTCATTAGTCAACAGTGGCAAAAGACTATCACCAAAAGGCTTCGCTTTATCCTCTTCCTTAGCATCAGCCCATTCTAGTGCTGTCGGAACCAAGTCGAGTAATTGCACGGGCTGGCTAAGTACTTTTGCCTCAATATTACGAGGATCATAAATCACTAAAGCTGGATTTAAGACCTCTTTATAAAGAGTTGTTTTGTGATGCAGCCCATGCTCGCCGACTAAGATCCCATGATCACTAAAAAAGACAATGATCGTATTATCCTGTTTGCCACTAGTTTCCACTGCATCAACGATGGCTTTAATCTGATCGTCCATAAATGCGATACTCGCACAATTCCCTTTTTGTGTCTGATCCAATTTTGAAAAGTCTTTTAAGGGACTTGGACGCAACTCTGAAGGAATGCCTTCACCTTTGTCATGCATGGCGCTAGGTTTCGGGATTTTTGCGTTCGTAAAACGATCGTGGTATGATTGCTTCACATCATAAGGCCCATGGGGTACTGAATAGTTTAGCCATAAAAAATACGGTTGATTTTGTTCAGCAATGAACTTTTCTGCCAACTTTGTAAACAATCCATCTAAATAGATATCATCAGGTAAACTCGTTGGTTTACCGCGATCCGCTTTCATTTGTTCGAAATAACCTTTTTCAATAAGAAAGTCAACATAGGCGTCAACTCCTTTCTCGGGATCTTTACCTCCCACAACGGCACGCCCTAAAGATTGCCAAACATAATCAAAACCTAAGCGCCGGTGACCTTCTGTGCGAACTTCTTCTTTTGATCCTTCAAGACCATCTTTACTTGGATGAATGTGACTTTTACCAATATGAGCTGTTTTGTAACCCACTTTTTGCAAGGCTTTTGGAAGTGTCCAAACATCTGCTGCTAGACCTTTAAATGGGCCATTTTGATACATCCCAATATTATGTGGATAAACGCCCGCAATTAAAGAATTTCTAGAAGGTCCACACTGAGTACCCTGACATACTGCATTATTAAAAAAAACGCCTTCGCTAGCAAGCTTATCCAAAGTCGGTGTCTGCGCAAAACCTGCCCCCATAGCTCCGATATAATGTGCGGGCAAATCATCGACTTCGATGAAAATGATATTAGGTTTTTCTTGTGCTGCCAAAGAAAACATAAAGACTAAAAATGTGATCGGTAAAAACTTGTTCATGTAAAGCTCCAAAATTATTTACCTAAATATGGTTACTGGACGCTTTTTATTGACAGGTTTTAAAAAATTATTTACGTTTTTCAATTTTGATAAAATCTTGTACCGCAATACGAAAAATCTCTCTCTGCTCATTTGAGATCAAAAGCTCATCTTCATTATCAAAACATATGGCTTCACATTGCTTTGCAGATATCGGTAAAAAATAGACATCTCCCGTAAAAAATTTATCTTCCTTAAAATTTTTAAAGAGCCACACACTATCATAAGTTAAAACTGCTAGTTGCCGCTCGTTTTTCGACATATCTGCACTTGTTACCATCCCACCAATATCAAAGGTATAGAGTTTCTCCGGTACCATAAGCACATCTTCTGTCAGCTCATTAAAACGATAGAGTTTAGTCTTCGCATCATCACGATGCTTAGTTAACAAGTAAAGCTTATTTTGAAAGTGAAACATGGCTTCACAATCAAAGTTTTTATTCTTAACGGGTTTCTGATAATCTGGAAAACGAAATTTATACTCAGTGGAAATCCCTGTTTTTGAAGTTTCCGATATAACATAAAAACTCAATACTTCGCGTTTTTGTTTATTATTTCCCGTATCACTTACATAGAGTTTACCAAATTTGTCAATGCTCACATCCTCCCAATCCTGGTTCTCAACCTCTTTTAAGTCGATAATCCCCGCTATGGTCGATGGCTCAGGTTCATTGATTTTTAGAGCGTAAAGTCGCGTTTTTCCTCCCGAATCGTTATGAGTCCAATAAACCCCTGGGTAAATTCGACTTTTTACTAAGCCCGATGCTTCGGAAATTTCTTTATTTTGTATATGTGAAATAGGACTCAAGCTAACTGTCTGCATTTCAGGCAATTCAAACAAACGAGTTGAGTTACCTCGACTAGCACAAGAGGCAAACACAAAACAAATGATTAAAGTCATAACTAAACGCATAAAACAACCTATAGAATCTAAAGAAATTATACTACGGCTTTGAACTCAAACCAAACAATACCTGAGCACACAGATCTTTTGTCATGGTTTCTTAACAAAAAAAAATGCGAAGTTCGCAATCGCAAACTCCGCATTTTTTAGAAAAACTATTGTTTAGCCAATCTGACGAATCAGACCTGCGAGGACACGGCCCGGGCCACATTCTACAAATTCGTCAACGCCAAGATCTTTCATTTTATTAACTGATTCAACCCAACGGACTGAGCCTGCAATTTGCGAACAAAGCAAATCCGCAATGCGAGAACTGTCGTAAAGATCTGCTTCAAAGTTAGAAATTACTGGAGTTTTAATCTCGTTGAATTCAAAAGAATTAACAAATTCACGAAACTCTTCTCTAGGACCTTCCATATAACGAGAGTGAAATGCTCCACTTACTGGAAGCACTACGTAGCGTTTAGCTCCTGCGTCTTTGAAAGCACTTTCAGCTGCAACAACGTCATCTTTCATACCTGAAAGCACTGTTTGAGCCGGTGAGTTGAAATTAGCTACATCAATTGCCGAACCACCCGAAAGGACTTCTGCAATTTGATCTGCCGTCATACCAAGAACAGCAGCCATACCGCCACCTTCGACTTTACTCATAATCTCGCCACGTTTCTGAACGAGTTTCAAACCCGTAACAAAATCGTAAGCGCCTGCAGCGAACAAGGCGTTATATTCACCCAAACTATGACCTGCAAGGTATGCTGGAGCCGCTTCTCCAGAATTCATCTTATCTAGATAAGTTAAAGCATTCACTACATAGAGAGCCGGTTGAGTGAATTGAGTTTTATTGAGCTCTTCTCGTGGGTCTTCAGTACAAAGTTCTACAATTGAGTAACCCAAGATTTCATCGGCTGAGGCCACTAATTCTGGAAACTTCTCAAAGAGTTCTGCTCCCATACCTTTTTTCTGTGAGCCTTGCCCAGGAAATACATAAGCGCTAGACATTTTTTTTTTATCCTTCGTTTATAAAGTAGTTAAGTGTTTCTTCATCGAGTGGATCGATGGATAATATTTCTGCTTCAGTACCATCTGGAAGAGTTAATTCATCTCCTACTTGGTGACCAAGCATTGATTTTGCCAAAGGCGTTTCGAATGAAAGCCAATTTTTATCTGGATTACCATCCAACATGCCGACAATTGAATAAGTCGTTTCAGCACCTGCTGTTTTGACTTTAACTTTAGCCGCAGGAATAACGCGATTCTTGACTTTGAATTCAGAAAAATCAGTCGGACCAATTCTATTCAATAATGCATCGAGTTCACCAACGCGTAATTGAAGGTATTTCTGACGGTCTTTAGCAGCTCTAAATTCAAAATTCTCACGTAAATCACCGTGCTCACGGGCAGCGGCAATAGCTTTAGAGTTTTCTGGGATTTCAACATTCACAAGTTTTTCATGCTCAACCTGCAAAGCTTTATAGGAACGCTGAGAAGTGACCTGTGGTAATTTACCGACTTTTACTTCAACTTTCTTTACTTCGACTTGCTTAAGTGCATCGGGCTTAATTCTTACGATTTTAACAAGTAAGCTCTGACGCTCACCATTATCTAAACCAGGGAAAGTTTTTACTGTGCTCACCAAACTTTTCACATCTTCATCAGAACCCGTTCCAAGTAAAAACTCTAAGAACTTCTCATTAGACATGATAAACTTACGCAAATCTTTACCCGATTTATCCGCAGTTTCAGCATTAGCCAAAGCACGAAAAACTTGAATTGGAGTAGTAATAATTTCTGCGAGCTTTGCTGGCTTTTTGTTATACTTACTCCACAACCAGCAAGTAACAGCTGCACTTAGATTTCCTGATGCCACTTCTCTTTTAGCTGAAGCTTCTAAAGCTTGAGTATTGAGATCATCATCAATCTTATCGATGGCATTGAGGAATTTAATGGGTAGTTGCATCACATCTTTTGCGAAATACTCAATCCCTTTTGCCTCAAGCGTCACTGCAAACCATGCAGCAATCGTTTTTACATTCATCGGATTGGAAACTTTCACAAAACCTTCTGTATCTTTCCAGATCGAAGCCGTTTCAGCGAGTTCTTGAATCATATCAACAAGATACTCTTTTTCAGCGACAATTTCCCATAGGCCTGCAAGTGATTCAGCAAAAATTTTGTTCTGCGCTGGTCTAGCAGCTGCAAATTTGAAGGCTCTAATGAGACTCGTTTTTTCTGCTTCACCAAAATTAACAGATTCAGTATCTTTCAAAGCGACTTTGAGCTCATCTAAACTACGACTCATTTCCCATGAACGGCCACTTGCTGAAGTCGATTTTTTTGCGGTGTCAGCTAAAACTCGACGTCTGTACCATTCTTCAAAAGCCTTCGCCGTTTTAATATAAGTAGGCATGACCAAACGAGTAATCATTGCCTGACTGACTTTGAGACTTGGGATTGATTCTGATTCAATCTGACTAACTAGATCTTTGGAAAGGACGTTTTTGATAACAATCTTTTCGCCTTT
Organism: Lentisphaera marina; assembly: GCF_028745505.1. Classification (GTDB taxonomy): domain Bacteria; phylum Verrucomicrobiota; class Lentisphaeria; order Lentisphaerales; family Lentisphaeraceae; genus Lentisphaera; species Lentisphaera marina. The sequence goes on from NZ_JAQZZL010000002.1 coordinate 1,953,972, forward strand.
CACCAATTTAGAACCTAAAGTTCCTGGTAGAAGTACGTGTGATTTTTTAGCGAAAAATTTAAGTGGAACCTTTTGGACAACTTTAAATTTTACCGAAACCTGGCTAGTAACTTTGTCGAGTGATTCAATTTGACCAAAACCAAAATCAACGTGATAAACGGAGAGGTCTGAAAGCTTGAGTTTTCCAAAAGGCTTAACACTACTGAAATCAGTCAAAACCACTAATAAAACTTGTAAGCGATTAGCTAAATCGGCAACATCACCTTCTCCCAAAGCCTCTTGAACCGCACTCGGATCAGGGTAAGCTGAAAAGACTTCTCTAGCTAATGAGCTATATGCTGCCGTGAAATCACCTTCAGGTTTAAGCAAGCCTACTGCGACAGCTAATTCGATACTTTGCTGGTCATTCGCTCCATTGGCAAAAAATAATTCCATTGCTTGGCCGATGCTTCCTCGTTGTGCTGAAGAGAGATCTTCTGCTTTGAGTGAACGAGCACAAACTACCACTTCTTCATTGGCTTTGCCTTCATCACTGGCTGCTACAATTAATGATTCTAACTTGTCTAATGACATATTTACCTTCTTATTTTCTTACTAAAGCTTTATAATTCTTCTTAATCAGACTACAGACTTCATCCGCTTCCGCAGAGGTCAAGTAACAGTATAAATTGACAGTTCCCTTCTGATAATAGGGGTCAAATTTCACAAAACATTTGAATTCATCACCGACCATCATTACAGCTCGGTAACCAGCGTAGTTAGCACTCGCCAAACGCCATTTATTTTCACCTAAACCACTAAGGTTAACTTTGATTACCATCATATCATCATTGGTGTTATGATAACGAGTCTCAGCATGCGCTAACTCTAAATTGGTAAGCATCGGAATACGATTAACTTTAATGGGCTTACCATTAGCTCCTGGCACTGAACGCGTTAATTGACTCTCTGGTGCATTGGCAGGAAGTATGGCAAAAAGCTGTACCATTTCTTGAAGGGCATCATCTTTATCCCAATCATGGCTCTCGCAAGAGCTGAGAAATAAAGCTAAAACTAAAATCAGGGCCGATTTAATCGTAGTCATATACTTGTACCTTATCCCAGTATTGGGCGCAACCATTAATAAATTTTTGATGGATTTCGTGAGCTTGATAAACGTCGTGCTCTTCAACACTTTCAAACACACATGTCAGCCCAAAATCATAACTATCTACTATTACAGGTCTCTTTGCTGTCGCTGAAGGTGTCCCTGTCGTAACTGGCCCAGAAGATGGGATTTCTTTTAAAGTTTCTAAACCACGAAAAAAATCGGCTCTTTGCTCTTCACTTAAATCTTCTTTTAACCAGAAAAATACTGTATGAACTAACATCTTGTCTCCTTATTTTTTTTATCAATTCTTATATTGCCTTAGCAAGTCAAAAAATCAACTAAAGCTAAGCTCTCCTAAGCACTTATTTGAGTAGCTCATATCATCATTAAAATTAAATGCTAGAAATAGAATTTGCGATTGACTCACCTTGCCTAATTTATCTTTAGATTTCCTTAAAAAGGAAAGCTCATTCTGCCTCTCCGGTCACTTGAACCCAAGATTGACAAACTAAGCTTTTTGTGATGGGCAAACCCCAACAGCATTCTCGCTATCAAATCGTCTTCTGGGTTTCATGAAGCTGTCACAGGCAAACAATTTCTCCTGCTAAGAAAAAGAAAAAGGAGGCCTTCGAACTCGATATGCGCTTTTTAAGAACTTAAGCCTTGAGAAAACAAGCAATGCTCCAAGAAATAAAGTTTTATTCTTGCTCTCATGGTGGCACATTTAATCATGTTTAAAAATTTAGGTTTCACATGAAGTACGTAATCATCACATTATCATTCCTCTTATTACTCTCCTGCCAAAGCCCTAAAGAACTCAATCAACTCAGTTCTAAAATGCAAAATCACATTCAACAATGCAATTCTTGTCATGATCAAGGGCAAACTCACGGCGCCCCTTCACTCGTCGGTCTTGAACTCAAATATATGAATTCACAAATGCAGAAATTTAAAAATGGAATGCGAGGCCACAAAGATGCTTCTCCCGAAGCCATCGCTATGCGAGAAGCTATTATAAACATGGAAGACAATGATCTCAAACAAATAAATTCATGGTTCGCAAGCCAAAGTCGACCTGTGAAAGCGAAAGCAAGCTCAAGCCACACCGAAGGCGAAGCTCTATACAAGACTCACTGCTATGGATGCCATCAAGGAACCATGGGAAAGTTTTTCACTGGCAGCCCATCTATTTTAAAACTCGAAGAGTGGTACATCATCAAACAATGCGAAGATTTTCAGTCTGGTAAACGTGGAGCAAATCCTGAGGATAAAAAAGGCTACAAGATGGCACAAAGAATCAAAAACCTTAGTGCCTACCAAATACAAGAAATTGCCGCTTTCCTCGCTAACTAGTCCACATTCTTCATCTAAACCAAGCATCAAGCCTTGAGCATCTATTGCCGTTATTTATTGAGATTAAATCTCAATACTATTTGAATTGTTCGTTTCATTGGCTAATTTTCCTTAGTAATTAACGAAGGAATACCTTATGACTTGCACACAACCAAGAGAATTAACTCATTGTTATTCATTGCTTTTTACCGGAGAAGCTGAACAAAAAAAGACTAACTACCTTCGAGCAGCTCTATGTTTTGAGGAATGCCGTATGACAGCCGAAAAAGCCGTTATGAAAAATTCAATTTTTGCTTACGCGCTTTATCGTGCTGCGCGTAAGGAAGCACAAATGCTTATCTTTTTAGATGCTAAAAAACGCGCCTTCCGCATGCTCAATAAGTTGATCAATCAAAAAATCCTCGGTGGCAACAGCTACGACCGTTTATTTATCTATAGTCAACTCAGTTTTCTTGCAGAAAAGTTATCACCATCTCAAACTTCCAACTACAAAACTCGCCTAAATACCGAATTACAAAAGCTAGTAGAGGCTGAATAATGAACATAAAAAAGGCTCACCAATTTGGTGAGCCTTATCAGAGTATTTAGATCAACTTTACTTAAAGTTGGCTTCCTCTGGTCCAGAAGTTCCTGCACGATAAAAATGAACTTCATTTTCACCAGCATCAATCTTCTTAAGAATTGGAGTAAAGAGCTCCCAAGACTGAATCAGTTCATCGTAGGATATAAATAGACTCTTATCACCATTAATAGCATCCAATAAAAGTCGCTCGTATGCACCTGGCATAGCAACATCGAAACCACTATTATAAGTGAAGTCCATTTTTACATCTTTGAGAACCATGCCTTTTCCAGGCACTTTATTCGTGATGTTAAAAATCATACCGGCTTCTGGCTGTACTCGGATCACAAGTTTATTCGCATGATGAGGTTGATTAGCGAAAATACTGCCAACCACGTCTTTAAATTGAATAATAATTTCTGTACAACTCTTAGTCATGGCTTTACCAGCTTTAACCACAAATGGGACACCGCTCCAACGCTGATTATTAATTTCACAGCGAACCGCCGCAAAAGTGTCGCGCATTGAATCTTTTGGTACGCCAGGTTCATCTCTATATGAATTAACCGAACGCCCTGAACAAACACCGTCTGTGTATTGTCCGACAACAACGTCTTCAGCTTTAAATGGAGTGATTTTGCGAAGTACGCGATTTTTTTCACTAGCAATCTCATCCGAAGTCAATTCTGATGGTTGCTCCATTGCTACGAGTGCCAAAATCTGTAAAAGGTGGTTTTGAATTACGTCGCGAATGATTCCCGCATCATCAAAGTAACCTCCACGATCGCCAATAGCTTTATCTTCTTCCCAGCTAATCGTTACTGATTCAATATAATTTCTGTTCCAAACTGGTTCGAAAATGATATTTGCAAAACGCATAACCATAAGGTTTTGAATGGCTTCTTTACCTAAGTAATGGTCTATACGGCAAACCTGACTTTCATCAAAAGTCTGTTCAATAGTTGCATTGAGTTCACGTGCCGAATCAGTATCGTAACCAAATGGCTTTTCGACAACAACAAAATGATCCAAATTACCTTTTTCAACTAACTGACTCTCGCGAAGAGAATGAATTACAGGCTCAAATACTGCAGGAGGAATAGAAAGATAGAAAACACGTTTAATATCTTCGCCAAATTCAGCGTTAACTTCATCCAATTCAGTTTTTAATTGTCCGAAGTCTTCAACAGAACCATAATTACCGGCATGATAGAAAATCTTATTAATGAATGAATTAACCAAACTTTCGACCAATTGAGTTTCCTCGACACTCTCCATAAGGTTAGCTTTTACTTTCGTGCGGAACTCATCATGAGTCATGCTCGTACGGGCGTAACCAGAAATCGTAAACTGTGCGGGAAGCGCTCCTGATGTATATAATGTATATAAACTTGGCAATAATTTAGTTAATGCCAAATTACCTGATGCACCCATGATCACTACCGAAACGGGTTTATTCATCTTTTTCTCCTGAAATAATGTTAATTTTCGCTGAATCTAAAGCTCAGCCTCGATATTTCAATTATTTATGTCTTGAATTGCTTTGCTTTTGCATTTTATTTGATCCTCTAAAAACACTAACCATACGCACTACAGGGAAACACACACATGTCTACACGCAAACCTACTCAAGTTGATATCCAATTGGACCTCCCCAGATACCGTGGCAATAAGAAGCAACGTTATGAGCAACTACTTGCTTTAAGAGCTCAACTTGTTGATCAAGTTTCTATGCTCAATGGCGTTAACCTTCAAGTTGAAAGAAACGCTGGTGAAGATGGTGGTGATGTTGGATCAGACAACTTCATGCGCGAAATCAACCTCAACGTAATGAGTGACGAAGGTATCAAAGTTCAACTCATTCAACAGGCTATCGAAAGATTAGACCAAGGCAAATATGGACGTTGTGTCGATTGTCGCGAAGACATCTCAGAGCCTCGCCTAGATGCTATACCTTATGCAAAACTTTGCGTTAAATGCAAAGAAACTCGTGAGTCACAAGGTGTAACTAACTTCACTAACAATACTGTTGGGAAGGACTTCACTGAGTAAGCTAAAAAAAATAGTCTCTGACCGATTTATCGAATTGAAGGCCGACTTTTATGGTTGGCCTTCTCTTTTATGTGTATTCCTAATTGCCCTCGATCAAATCACCAAGGTCATGACTATACAGGCAACGCCTTATTCACCTCGTCTGATTAAAGAAATAATCCCAGGCTTTTTCAACCTCGTTCATTATCGTAACTTGGGGGCGGCATGGGGTATGGGAAGTTCGCATACCAATATATTGGCATTGATTTCATTTGTTGCTTTTTTTGCAATACTTTTTGAATTCCCAAAACTTTGCGAAAAACGTAAAATAAACTTTCTTGCCATATCAATGATGCTCGGTGGCATTATGGGTAATGGCATTGATCGCGCCTTCAGACCTGAAGGTGTTGTCGATATGATCGAAGTTTATATCCCCTTCATCTATAAAGAGGGATGGTATCGCTTTCCTGCGTTTAATGTTGCAGATAGCGCTATTTGTGTCTCTGTTTTCATTTACATAATCGCATCTCTTATAGCACCTAAAGCTCCCGTCGAAAAGCATGAAACAACTGATTAGCATCCTCGGCCCTACAGCTAGTGGCAAAAGTTCACTCGCCTTCAAACTTGCTAAAAAAATTCAATCTCCTATCATTTCCTGTGACTCAATGCAGATTTATCGAGAACTCGATATTGGCAGTGCTAAACCCACCGTTGAAGAACTTTCCGAAGTCAAGCATCACATGGTAGATGAACTCAATATTGAAGATCCGTGGACTGCTGCCGATTTCTGCCAAAAGGCTGAAGACATTCGCTTAGAACACAACAATTCTCCTATCATTATGGCCGGAGGAACTGGCCTCTATGCTAAAATGTTTCTTTATGGTGCTGACACCCTACCAAGTGACAAAAACCTAGCACAAGATATCAGAGCACAATATGAACAAGAAGGTATTGATAATATTTTTGCAAAACTCGCAACACTTGACCCTACTAGTGCTGAAAAGTTAAAAGATAATAATCGTAGGATTCTACGTGCCTACGAAGCGGCTTATCTACTTAATGGTCCGCTCCCAAAAAGAAGTTTCTCACAAACACCCCGCTTTGATTGTCGCCAAATCATCCTCATGCCTAGTGCCGAGCTGAGTCGCGAGCTCATTGCTAAACGTTGCGTAGAAATGCTCCAGGAAGGCTGGATTGAAGAAGGCGAAAAGCTCATTAATAAAGGCTTACTGAACACCCCTACAGCTTCTCAAGCACTGGGCTACAAAGAGATTGCTCTTCACCTAGATGGTCAACTCAGCCGTGAAGAACTTCAGGAAAAACTGATCATCAAAACTTGTCAATATGCAAAGCGTCAACGTACCTGGTTCCGCAATCAGCATCCTAGTGCTGAAATATTTCACTTTGAAAATTCACTCGAACGCGAAAAGGTCTTTAATAAAATCCTCTCAGAATATTAAAGCTCTGTTAAGACACTCTACATCGAATTTGATTCCTATGACAACGTCAAAAAACAGGAAAAAATCATGTACAGTAAATTTTTAATTCTCATTCTCATTTCACAAATCTCAATGGCTGAGGTCAGCTTTGGCCAGCTCACTAAAGAAGCTAACGATCTTCGTAGAGAAAAAAAGTATAGCCTAGCCATGGAAAGCTATAACAAAGCCTTAGAGTCAGCTAAAAGTGATAACCAGCGTTTGGTTTGTCTTTTTTTTATTGCCGAGGTCCAGCACTCGCTAGAGCAGTATGAAAAATCCATAGAAGCTTTTCAAGAGGTCATAGACTTGTCAATGAAACAGGCGCAGATTAATCACACTAGAATTCATACCTCAATTATTCGTCAAGCCAACGCCTACAAAAAGCTACAGAAAGCTGAAGAAGCCATTGAGCTTCTAAATACTCTTATCCAAAAAGATAATGTTAACCCCGCCATGCTGAAGGCCGCACAAAAAGAAATCCAAAACATAGCAAAGTCTAATAGTATTGAGACTCCAGTTATAGAGAAAGTGAAAACTCCCACCACAAGCCAAAAGAAGGAAGTAATTAATGAGGCTCCAAGCGAGCCCAGCAAAGATGTGATCCCAGTCCCTAAAGCAGATCAGAAAATCTACATATAATTATCGAAGTTCTTCCAACATTTGCAGAACAACTTCTCCGACAATTTCGAAACTTCGGGGAGACAATTTATCTAAAGTATCTTTTTCAGTATGCCAATAAGAGTTATTGGGTCCATAGGAAAAGTCTATTAGGTCAATGGCAGGAACACCCAGATCAACAAAGGGCACATGATCATCAAGTACTGCCATAGTGCCTTTGGAAAAGTATTTTGACCAATTATTTTTCTTCGCTAGCTCTAAAGTTAAATCTTTTAACTTATCATCTCCATTTGCGGGGATCGCAATATGAAGATCTTTATCGGCAATCATATCAACTAAAATCATTGCCTTACAATTTCTCAGTTCTCCCTTAACTAATAACTGAGAAGCATAGCGTTTACTGCCGTGCAAACCGTCGTTATGCGCGTAATTAAGCTCACACTCCTCACCATCAAAGTGAACCATGCGCACCGATTTACCGCCTTTGGGAATATGCTTCATCAACTCAATAAGTAATGCCGTGCTCGAACCACCATCATTAGCACTGATAAAATCAGCTTTCCCCGGAATCGTCTTTGTATCATAGTGCGAGCCCAAAAGAATAAAATCTTTACCTTCGCCAGGCAATGTACAGATCACATTCCTGTAAGTATTAACCTTCCCGCGGTGCTTCTCCGTCCATTCATCAATCTCAACCTCCCAACCCGCTTTCTTTGCTTCTTGAGCAATCCATTCAGCAGTCTCTTTCGCTGCCTTGGAATTGAGTAAACGAGGCCCAAAATCGATCTGCTTTTGAACTAAAGACATGCAACGGTCGCCATCAATTCGAGAATTGTGAACTAACTCTTCTTCACAACTCGATAAAAGACCTACGAGACAAAGCATCCAAAATCTCAACCTCATTTTCTGACCTTAATCCCTAAGCGTTTATACGTGGGAACTTTTAATTTAGTCATTAAACCTGGAGTATTTTCATGGCGCAAAAACATGTGCATCAAATCTTCATCATAAGTCACTTGCTTCGGCACTGCTGTTTTTGGTGCCGCAACTACTTGAGGCGCTTGCTCAACTTTGTTAAGTCGAACTAAGGCTAATAAAAGCTCAATTTTATCGGGCTCGCCATAACCATCTCCATAGGCTCTTAAAAACTGACAATGTTCTGGGCAAGCCAATTCCACCGTAGTTCCTAAGTCGTGCAATACATTTAAATCTCCATGGGCTGAACCCATGCGCATATAAAGTAAGCCAACATCAGCAGAAGAACGTGATGATCCCAACAAGCTAGATGCCCATAAATTTTCAACTGAATCGCTAATTTTATGCCCCTTCCCATAGGCAAAGTTCACCACTCCGAAATCGTCTTTTAACAGAGAACGTAAATCATTTAGGTTAATCTTAACCGGTCCTAAATCCCTTAGCATATCAACGAAATAGCCAACACTCTGAGCAATTAATTCCTGTCTTGTACTAAAGGCTTCATCTAGAGTACTGCGAGAATTAGACATCATAACTTCATCATCAAAACACAAAACTGCAGACTTATTTTCTAATAATCTTTCAATGATGTTATTGGCTCGATTAAGTTTCAAATCCCCCTCTAAGCGATGAGGACGCATCAATAAAAATATTACTTTTTTATTCGACAATTTCTTACTTAAACTGAGTAGATTTTCACCTCTCTCCAAGCTATCAAGATCCGAAAGAACAATAATCCCACCCTCTGGGATCCAGAGTTCGCGCCATGGCGATCGTTCTTTTAAATTAATTAATTTGATCATACTCTCTCGAGCATAACGTTTACCTTCACGCAAAGCGACCAATTTGGCAAAATTATTCATTTTTGGTAAATCAGCAATCAAATCACCTGCACGTTCGCCCAAACCAATGATCATCATTTCGTTCATCTTATTTTCTATCATTTGGTTTTGTGTCCTCGCGATTGTAAATTTCAATAAATTAAATGGGAAACGAGCTTATGCCATACATTTACACTGCTTTCATATCAATTTTCTTTAGTCTTTTTTGTCATGCTGAACAAAGCCTCGTCATCTTGCAAACAACCGACATCCATAGTGCTATTTTTGACGAAGATAGCAAAGACTCTGCATCTTGGTTGAGGATGTCATCAAAAATAAAAGACTTACGACAAGGATACGGCGCTGAGAACACCTTGCTCATTGACTGTGGCGACACTATCCAGGGTAGTCTTTCTGCTTCAATTAGTCGCGGTGAGGACGCCATAACAATACTTAATCACTTAAACTATGATGCTTGGGTGCCTGGCAATCACGAATTAGATTTTGGTTCACATCGCTTCTTAGAACTCTGTAAACAGACCCAAATTCCTGTTCTTAGTGCCAACTTTGAATTTATTCCCAAGGACGCTTTCGAATTCCAAGCTTTTCGTAGCTATCAGCGTGCAGGAAAGAAAATTATTGTCATTGGCATGCAGGCCTCCTTTCTCCACTACTGGTCTACTGGCTCCCAATTTTCCAATTGTCGTGTTTGGAGTGCAAAAAGTGAACTAATGAAAATCATGCCCACCATTCTTGAACAAGATGCCGACCTCATCATCCTTGCGCTTCATCAGGGCCTCGCATTTCGCGATGACCGCAAAGTGAATGAAGTACTTGAAATCGCTAAACTCTTTCCTGAAATACATTTGATCCTAGGAGGGCATACCCACCGTGAATTTCCCGCTGAACTGATCTCTAATGGAGTCCTCTATACACAAGCAGGAGCTCACGCTAAGAGCTTAGCCAAAATCAATATTGAATTCCCAAAAAATAGTCCTCCTGTAATTCAGCCTGAACTCATAGGAATCAATCAAAACACCGCCCTAGATCCAGTCGCTCTCAGACTCGTACAAAAAACCCACCGTGAACTCACTACTCAACTCACTTATCCTATCACACATTTGGAATCTGACCTCAAGGCTGCAAAAGTTGGTGTGAACTGTCGAATCAGTCATTTAATTGGCCACGCTATTTTAAAAGCCAGCTCCGCAGACATCGCCATCCATGGTAGGTTAAGCTCTAGCAGCCTGAAAAAAGGCCCTGTCGGTGAACGAGAACTCTTTGGCATTATTCCTTACGAAAACGATTTATTTACTGCGCAAGTTAGTGTTGAAGAGCTCAAACTTGTCATGAATGAACAAATGAACTTTCAAAAATCATATAGTTTTAATGCTCCAGTTAATTTTAGCTATAATCACCTTGAGCAAAGCATCACTTTAAAACCAGAATTGAGAAACAAAGAGAAACTAACTCTATGCATCAATAGTCGCGTCGCCGCTAGTGGGGGCAAGCGTTTTCCTGTTCTAAAAAACATTATTAGCCAGCCTTCTGCACAGCTAAAAGAACTCCCCATAAAAACTCGGGATGCTGTTCGCCAACAACTGCAAAGAGGTGTACCCAATTTTGAAGCAACACTAATTTTCTAAACATACTTGATTTATCACTGACAAGATATAAAGTTGACTATTATAATCAAGATAAGGATTGCCTAATGATTCACAGAAAAATAGCATCCAAAATAGCGCATCTTTTCCCACAAAAGTTTCTATTCATTCTAATAGGATTAGTGATCCAAAGTAGTTTCGCTAATGATCTATATGAAACATCTTTGATCGATTATGAAAATCGCCAAGCGAACAATGCCATCGAAAGACTAAATACGGCCCTCCGCGAGAAAAAAACTACCCTCGACTACAACAATGAGCGTGGTTATTTAGACGCTTTGCTGAAAGAACTCAAAATCCCTCTCAATTCACAGACTCTCATCTTCTCGAAAACTAGTTTTCATCGTAAACAAATCTATCCCAGTAACCCCCGCGCACTCTATTTTAACGACGAAATTTACGTTGGTTGGGTTCCGGGAACTCAATTATTAGAGATTGCCATTTCTGACCCCGAACTTGGTGGCGTTTTTTATACCTTAGAACAAAAAAAGCAAGACTCCATTCAACTCCAGCGAGATGATTCCTGCCTTTCCTGCCACGTCTCGAGTCGAACACTTAATGAACCTGGATTTTTCATCCGTTCTGTTTTTCCAGACGAGGAAGGTGAACCCATAAGTCGTTTAGGTTCCGACACTATTGATCATAGTTCAGAAATAGGTGCTCGCTGGGGTGGCTGGTATGTCACGGGAAAAAAAACTGAAATTCATCGTGGTAATACCATTTATACAAAAAGCTCCGAACGAATTGGAAAACCTCACAAAGCGCTAACGACTCAAGATTTACACAGATTTTTTAATCCCGATAAATATCTAGCAAACAGCAGTGATATCGAAGCACTTATGGTCCTTGAACACCAAGTTCAAATGCACAACATTTTCACACAAAGAAATTTCCAAGCCATTAAAATGATTGCTGCAGAAGAGTCCATCAACCGCGCTCTTGGCGAAACTGGTCGCCGCCCTCTCACTAAGAAAATACTTAACAACGCCTGTGAAGAAATCCTTGAGTACATGCTTTTTTGTGATGAAGTCTATTTCAGAGCTATTGAAGGCAACGCCAACTTTAAAGAAGATTTTGCCAAAGGTAAAATTAGCGCCAGCAATGGTGACAGCCTCTATAAACTACAATTTAAAGAGCGCATTTCAGAGTTGCCCTGCTCTTGGCTAATTTACTCTGAGGCTTTTAAGCACCTCCAGCCCGACCTCAAGCAAATCGTTTTATTACGCCTAGAAGAGATTTTAACTGGCAAAGAAATCCCTAATGAATACATCCATTTGCGCAGTACTCGCGCTCGCATTCATCAAGTCCTTCTAGAAACACTCGATAGCTACCCAGTAAAGCCAAACAGCAAGATCTGACTTAAGCCCTTAAGCCATCAGATATTATACATAGAAGAATTTAAAAGCTTTTTTCTCTTCCACACTGTAAACTTAGTTCTTACAGAACAGTAGTATTTTATATTAAGAAACTAAGGGACAGCCATATGAATAAGTATTTCGTCAAAAAACTAATATTATTAAGCGCACTCTCACTACTAAGCCTCACTGCAGATGAAGGCGCCAAGTCATGGCCAATGTCTGGTGGGCCAAATGGCAATTGGCAAATTAACACCGAACAGCACGTTCCTACTGAATGGTCCGTACGTACAGGAAAAAACATTAAATGGCGTACCGAACTACCCGAAGGTGGTCAAAGTGGTATTGCAGTCTGGGGAGACAAAGTCTTTTTAACGATCAACCCAGAGCTAGACACTCCACCCTTTGATCAAATCACAAGTAATTTAGATAAAGCTAAAAAAGCTTACGATACTCATAAAGATACTGTAGTTAATAAAATCAAAGATGACTCTACTTACCTTGAAAAAACAACTGCTTTAAGCCAAGCGCAAAAATCATGGGATGATTTTTTTGCTAAGCGCAGTGCCAAAATGCCCAAAAACCAAATTGAGCGTAGTCGTAAACGTTTATTATCCTCCTCTGATGAAGGTAAAAACTTAAGAAAAGCGGAGCACAACTTACGGGTTTTCATTCACAATTTAGACAAAGAACTCAAATCATTAGACGCAGAATTATCACAATGCTTACGTGAATTTAAAACAAGAGGAGCCAGTAAAGATATCACCCTTGTGTGTCTAGATAGTAACAATGGCAAAATCCTTTGGCAAAAATCAGTTAAAGGCCTCATGTCTAGTGGTTACCATTACGGTTTTAGTGACTCAACCACTCCTTGCCCCACTACCGATGGCAAATACGTATGGGCCATCAATGCCAGTGGTGGCATGGCATGTTTTGATTTTAATGGCAATGAAATTTGGTCACGTACATGGATGCCCACTGGTGGACGTCCCTTTAACAAACAATTTGATTCTATCATGACAAGCAGTTCCATTCTCAATGTAGAGCCACCAGAGAAAGGGGATACGACGCGTAACCCTGAGTGGAACTATTTACGTGCTTTAGATAAAAACACTGGTAAAACTCTTTGGGTATGTAAAGATGCCATCACTCACTACAATGCTCCAGTACTTGGCAGAATGGCTGATGGTACACAAGCCGTACTCATTGGTCGCGGTGGTCCTCACGAGGTTCCTGAACGTCCGGTTGGTCTAAGTATGGTGAGCCTTGACAATAAGAATGCTGGTGAAATACTTTGGCAATGGGAACCCAAAGAAGATAATAAAATATCTGGTTGGGGAGCTCTTTCGACCCAACACTGGGATAAAGGTAAAGCTTACTGGTATAATAACCCTGCTCAAATGTCACACATCTCCATAGATTCTACTAATGGTAAAGAAATCAAGCAACTTCCACTGAATAAGATGGATCGCTATATCTATGATACCTCCGCTAAAACCTTTAAATTTGAAAAGGATTATGAACTGAGAAGACAAGACCAATCGCGTCACTGTAATATCATCGTTGGTGATCATGCTTTGTATCTAATGCGCTATGCTCCCTTTGTCGTTCGTCACAATACCAAAACGGGTAAAACAGAAGCCCTAGAACTTCCAACTGAAATCATTCGTGAGAAAGGCAAAGAGGATCAATGGCTCTACCAAACTAAAGAAATCAATGATGGTTTGAATTCGAAAGGACAAAATCATGCTGCCGATTCAAGAACTCGTGGTGATGGCTTCCAAAAATGTTTCCTAGGCTCGCCCACAGCCGTGAATGACAAAGTTTACTTCACAAATGCTCTTGGCCTCACTTACGTCATTGATGCCAACGCGCCTGTACTCAATGAACAGGCATTGATTGCCATCAATGACCTTGGTTCACGCGGAAAAACTTGGACTGTAGGATCTATGACTTATGCCAATGGCAAAGTTTACCACCGCGATCTAAAAGCAGTCATTTGCGTGGAATAAAACACTTCGTATATAGTTCTTTAAATGCCGAGTTCTTGCTCGGCATTTTTTATTTTGACTAACGAATGAGCATGCACTTAAAGGCACGCCCTTTCCATTTATCATCTCGCAAAATTTTTAAAGCGTGATTCACGGACTGACGCTCAATGGCGACATAAGAGTAATAGTCAAAAATTTGAATTTTTCCGACTTGTTCACCCTTCAAGCCTTTATCTCCCGTGAGCGCTCCCAAGAGATTCCCTGCACGTAACTTCTGCTTTTTTCCAAAAAGAATTTTTACACAAGACATCTTGGGGCGATACGGGTTTTCTTCTAAAAACTCTCGACCCGGCAAACTTTCGCTCTCAATTTCTTGACCAAGGAACTCTTGTAACAATGAAATTTTATGAGCTTCTTTTTGGCTGTAGAGCGAACAAGCCACTCCACTCTTGCCTGCGCGTCCCGTTCGTCCAATGCGATGAACATGAATCTCAAAATCTCGCGAAATATGATAGTTGATCACCAAATCAATCGAATCAATATCTAAACCACGAGCCGCGACATCTGTCGCCACCAAAACGGCCACACTCTTGTTGGCAAAGCGCACCAAGTTTTCTTGCCTATCCTTTTGCTCCAAATCCCCGTGAAGTGCTAGCGTACTAAAACCTGCTTGTGCTAAATCTTTGCGAATATCTTTTGCTTCTTGCTTGGTGTTACAAAAAATAACCGCTGATTCAGATTTAAATTTTTGCAGTAAAAGTTGCAGTGCTACCAATCGTTGACTATCACTGGTAACTTTATAAAAATGTTGCTCAATCTTACTTTCTTCATGGACTTGCGATTCTAGTTCTATGCGGATAGGTTTGTGCATGACACGCTTTGCGATGTTCGCAATTTTCTTTGGGTAAGTCGCTGAAAATAATAGTGTTTGCCTTTGCTTATTTGTCTGAGCTAAAATCGCATCAATCTCTTCTTGGAAGCCCATGTCAAGCATGCGATCAGCTTCATCGAGGACCAAAGTTTTTACATCATCTAAGGAAAGTGATGATTTATTGAGGTGCTTTAAGATGCGCCCCGGTGTTCCCACCACAATATGTGCACCATGTGCTACTGATTTCATTTGAGGACGAAAGGGCATACCACCACCCAAACTCAAGAGTTTAATATTGGGCATCATTCGAGCTAAATCGCGGATAGCTTCCGAAACTTGCTCACATAATTCACGCGTGGGACAAAGAATCAAAACCTGAATTTTATAATCATCTAAAGCTAAGTTAGATAAAACTCCCAAACCAAAAGCAGCCGTTTTACCCGTTCCCGTTTTTGCTTGCGCAATGAGGTCTTTTCCCTCGAGAATGGCTGGCAAACTCAGCTGCTGAATCTCGGTCATTTCCTCATAGCCTAAAGAAGCCACATTTTTTATTAAATCTTCTGACAGAGGCAGAGATGCAAAGTCTTTCGAACTCAAATTATTTTCCTTATTAAAGTCCACTAGCTCAGATATCTTTGGCCTTAAGACAATTTAATTACCTTCAAGCTTAGCCTTGATTCAGACTCTTACGAACCAATGCGAAAAATGATTCTAGTTATTAAATTCAGTTGATTTTATAAGAAGAACTTGATCTTAATATCTTGTCTTCACTTAAAGATAAGTTATTTGAGCGCAAAAATCTAAAGAGCTCTCGTTCAGTAACTCGACAATTAGGTCCCAATGTTATACTCGATAATAAGCGCCCTATACTAATTGGTAATTCAAAATATGGAATTAAGCGACCATCTTGAACTCTATATTGAAGCTGATTTAGATTACCATTAATCATTAACTTATTATGCTCAACATACATATCTGGAAAATAACTAAGACGAATTTCAGCTTCTTCTTTAAAACTATCTGATTTCATCATTACAGCTTTAGACAGCAACCACAGAACATGGTTTGTGATATATGCAGGATTCTCATTATGCTCTTTTGATTGATTAACATTTAGTTTTTTATATTGTTCTTTAATATCATAAATAACTGGGAATAATTGTAATCGAGCCATATCGATCAATTGATTTTTAACAGTTAGGGTAGCCCTATATTTTTTTGTATTTTCTTGAAGAGTTTTCGCGAACTCATTTACCTTAAAACCGATGCAAACACCCTGACTATTATCACCATACCCTCGCCATTGGCTTAACATATCACTATGTTTGGAAAACGAACAAACAAAAGCCTCTCGCTCTTTAAAATCATCCAATATTTTATTGAGAAAATCAACTCGCTCTTTGTTATATTCAACATTATATGATTTTAATTTTTCTTCTTGCAGTAACTCTTCCACCAGAGCAAACTCCAAATTATCATTTAAATACATTGTTGAACTAAGTCTTATTTTTTGGGTCTTAATAATACTATGTAAAGCCTCTATGCTTGTATAATGAAACACTTCTTTTTGATCAAGATCATTTTCATCAATAGCAACTTGTAAATTTCTTCCTCTAAACTCCATAAACAGACCTTTTTAAGTTTCTCATCTTAAAGTCACTCGCGTTTGCCAACTTTTTCCAGGCTCAATCATTTGTGGCTTTGCGTTAAGCGCATTTTTTTCATTGGCAGGTTCAAAGCAAATGTAGGGTACTTCAGCTGACTTGCGCCAAATGGTATAACGTTTAAAGACACTGGGGTCAAAAATCATTTCAACTTTTTCACTGCCTAAATTGAGTATGTTTCTTGCGTCATGATGGTCGAGAACATGCATATCTGGTGCTCCGTGAATACGATAGCTTTGTTCTCCCATTACTTCAAAATACTCATTCTCATTCATACTCACTAGGGCGTAATCTTCTAAGTTATTATTAACGCTTTGAGCACGAGATGAAAAAATGATTTGATTGGGATCGTCCACCGCAAAATAAGGGTGAATTCCCGGGGCAAGTGGAAGTGATTCTAAAGAAAGGTTTTTAAATTCGTAATCCATGACAAGCTCGCTATTTTCTAAGGAATACTTTACAGTGAATTCAAAATCAAAGGGATAACGTTTTTTGCTTTCTTGCGAACTCCGCAAAATGAGCTGCAGACTTTTTTCGTCTTGACTTAAGAGCTCAAATTCATGGTCGCGTGCGAAGCCATGTTGCTTCATTGCAAAACTTTGTCCCTGCCAAAGAAATTCATTATTCTCCAAAGGACCAAAACTTGGAAAACATAGGGGTATGCCACTATGAGAAATATCTTCTTCCGCATAAAAAAGCAGGTTATTACCATCACGATAAAAGGCGAGGATTTTAGCTCCAAAAGTATCGCAAACAATGCCGAAATTCTCATCGCCCAAAATCAAAGTTTTTCCTAAAGCTTTTTCTTTCATTATCTTTCCTGAATTTACATTAACGATTGAGGATCTACATCGATTATAATCTTATACTCTGCCGATGTTTTATAATTGAGTCGCAACCAATTTAAAACGCGCACTAAACGACGAATATTATCTGAAAAAATCGTTAATTGATAGCGATATTGACCGCGAATTTTTTCTATGGGAGAAGGTACTGCGGGCATCAAACGATCGTCTTTTGAGCAAGCCTCACTCAAACGCCTGCTAAAGTCACTCGCTAAACTCGCCAATGGACCCTCTTCGGGACCACGAAAATGAATTAAAACCATCTTGCTAAAGGGAGGAAACTTCATCACTTCTCGCCCCATTTTTTCATCCTCGTAAAAAGCATCGAAGTCACCTTCTAAAGCACACTGTAGTGCCGGATGAGTCGGATTGTATGTTTGAATCAAAACTCGTCCAGCATCATCGCCACGTCCCGAACGACCCGAGACTTGTGCTAAGAGCTGAAAAGTTCTTTCAGCGGCACGAAAGTCAGCCATATTTAAGCCTGCGTCCGCAAAAACTACTCCTACGAGTGTCACACGGGGGAAGTGAAGCCCTTTGGCAATCATCTGAGTTCCAATTAAAATATCGTATTTACCTTGTTGAAAATCCCCTAACATCGTTTTGTGCGAATCCTTACGCGTCATTGTATCGCTATCCATACGAGCAATTCGAGCATTGGGAAAAACGCCTCGACATAAGCGCTCAATTTTCTCTGTACCAAGACCCGAAAAAGATAAATCATTATTTCCACACTCTGGGCATTTTGGCGGTGGCTCTTTGATATCACCACAGAGGTGGCAAATTAAAACATTGCTCTTGCGGTGATAAGTGTGCGAGGTACTACAGTCCCCACATTTTGAAGTGTATTGGCATTTCTCACAAGTTAAATGAGTCGAATAACCCCGTCGATTGAGAAAAAGAATTGTCTGCATACGGTCATGCAATTGTTGCTTCACCGCCTCAATCAGTTCCCGCGAAAAAATTTGATTAGCCCCCGTTGCGGCAGCTTCCGTACGCATATCCACTAATTTAATACTCGGAACCACTGCCGTACTAGGTCGCTGTGTCAACTTAGCCATTTTATATTTGCCTTGATTGGCATTATTCATGGTCTCGAAGGAAGGCGTTGCTGAGCCTAGAACTACGGGACATTTATCCATAATCCCACGCATCACAGCAATGTCGCGAGCATTGTAGCGCGGGTGGCTATCTTGCTTGTATGAAGGTTCATGCTCCTCGTCAACGACAATAATTCCGGGATCGTGAAAGGGGGCAAATAAAGCTGAACGAGCCCCCACTACTATCTGTGTTTCACCGCGAGATATCAACTTCCATTGATCATAGCGCTCTCCTTCACTTAAACCACTATGTAAAACGCTGACACTCTTGCCAAAACGAGCTCGAAAGCGGTGGACTGTTTGTGGTGTAAGTGATATTTCAGGTACGAGGACAATCGCTTGTTTTCCTCTAGTCAGAGCTTCGGCAATCGCTTGTAAATAAACCTCTGTCTTTCCACTTCCCGTGATGCCATAGAGCACCACAGTCGAAGGTTTTTCTTCGTCCATCTCATCGGTAATTAACTTAAGTGCCACACTCTGCTCTTCAGTGAGCTCCAGAGGCTTGGTGATAATTACTTCTTCATCACCAAAGGGATCACGCTCAACATGGCGAACTTCTTCTTCTAAAACCCCTGCTTTCAACAGACTCTTAATCGGTGATGCGGAAACATTAGCCACTTTCATTAGCAGTGATTGTGGGGCTTCTTTTAAGCCAATTAAGGCTTTCACAACCGCTGCACGTGGTGGATATTTTTTCTCTAATTCTGGAACGAGGGAAGCGGGCTGAATATCGCTTGCAAAACTCAAGAGTTTTTGCGTCTTTTCTTTTACTTTATCTTTGCGTACGGGTGCGGGCAACATATTGCGCACGGATTGAATCATTCCCGTACAATAATAATCGGCAATCCACTGCCCTAATTGCATCATCTTTTCAGGGATTAAATGACCTTCGTTGATCGCAATGGCTTTGAGCCTATTTTCTGGGAAGTCACTTTTATCGACTAAGTCAACGACGTAGCCTGTTCGCTCTGTTCTGCCAAAGGGAATACGCACTCGACAACCCAAACGCAGATCCATACCTGCAGGGATTTTATAATCAAAGGTCTTATCTAAAGACATATCCGGAAGAACTCGTGCAAATTTTGACATAGTTCCTCCTTATATTTTTTCTGAATTGAAGAGCACTTGCTGCAATATAAATACTGCAGTCATGATCGAGTCACGCTAATCTTTAGTCGATTAAAAACTTTAGCCACCTAATTGACGACGCAACTCATTTTGGAAGTCCATCATTTCTTCTTCTGAAGGTTGTGCTTCAGTATCGCCAAGATCCATCCCTAATTGACCGTAATGATCCAAAGTCCATTCACCGCTTAAACCAGAGGGGAAACTCACACTTCCACTCAAAGCCGCATCGGGACGAGTGATTTTTGAAACTTCTACGTGGAGTCCAGGAGTGCCTTCATTTAACATTTCTGCTTTTGCGGCTTCCGCAGCAGGATCTTCCTCGACAACTTCTGGCTCAGGCTCTAAAGCATCCCAGTCAATATCAAGATCAGCACTCAACAAGCGCAGGTCCATAAAAGTCATTTTGACATCGTGTTCACTTTGGAGTTCTTTGTGAATTTCGTTTAAAGATTTCTCAGCTCGAAGGCCCGTGATAATGATCTTTTCAATTTCTTCTTGAGTCATCTTATTTTCCTTATTTAAAATTTTCACATAATTTAAGCATAGATGAATGACTTTCAATCTTTGTAAGAGTTCACTTTCCCACTAAATTACTCGATCATTTAACACGGGAACATTATATGAGCAAATGCATTTGGATTATCACTGGGGAAGCCTCTGGCGAAATTTATGGTGCGCGAATTTTCTCCGAAATTAAAAAGCAACATCCCGATGCTCACATCAAAGCCATGGGATGCCGCGAGCTCAAAGAAGCTGGTGCGGAAATAATCCAAGATTCTAGCGAAATGGCGGTTATGGGTTTTGTAGAAGTCATAAAACGCTACCCCATGTTTAAGAAGATTTTTAATAAGATGGTAGCACGTGCCGCAGAGGAACGCCCCGATGCCGTCGTACTAGTGGATTACCCGGGCTACAATTTGCGTTTAGCCAAAAAACTCCACGAGCTCAAAATCAAGACAATTTATTACATCAGCCCTCAAGTTTGGGCATGGCACAAGAGCCGTATTCCCACAATCAAGCAAGTTGTAGATCGCCTCATTGTTATTTTCCCCTTTGAAGTCGATTTTTGGAAAAAAAATAACTTCCATGCCGATTTCCTCGGGCACCCCCTCATTGAACTACTTGGCGAAGAAAAAATTGACGAAGCTCGTGACCCCAATAAATTTGTTTTATTACCAGGCAGTCGCAAGAGTGAACTCAGCACCCTACTGAAACCGATGATTGATTCGGCTTTGCATATTTCGCAAAAACATCCCGACATGCAATTTATGATCCCCGCCGCTCGCGAATACTTGATCCCAATGATTGAAGACGCCATCAAAGATGTTCCCGACAAATCTAAATTCATTATCGAAAATGGTCGTAGCGTCTACTGGATGCAAAAAGCTATTGCAGGCCTCGCCTCTTCCGGTACTGTCACTATTCAGGCCGCTATTCTCGGACTACCTTTGATCTCAATTTACAGAGTCAATGCCATTACTTATTTCCTTGCCAAACGCCTCGTGGATCTCAACTACTTTACCATGGTCAACATCATTGCTGAAAAAGAAATCTATCGCGAATACCTACAGGGTGAAGTTCGCCCAGAAATTCTTGTCCCTCAAATAGAGAAGATACTTCCTGGTGGCGAACGCCATGAAGAAGTCATCAATGACTTAGAAGAAATGGTCAAAAAACTTGGCAAAGGCACAGATATTTTTGCGAAAACCGCAAAGCTAATCTGCGAAAGTGCGGGTCTCTCGTGAATTGGACTGATGAATTTTTTGATGCGGAAATCGCAAAGATTTTTGCGTCCAAAGCCATTACTTCCCGCAAAATCACCATGCTTATCATTAGCGAAAGGCGCAAAGCCCCCGAGCCAATAAACATGACCTCTGCCGAACGTAGTCGCATTTTGATCAATGGCACTTTCAAGCTTTTGGCCTGTTTTGCCAAAGCAGATTTTTTCATTTCAAAACGTGAAGCCACCCTACTCAATTATTTGATCAAGGGTGAACTCGCCATGAACGCTGAAACGGCTCGACATGCTGTTCAAGTTTTCAATCAAATTCAATCTGTCGCGGACATTGAAGAACATGCCGAGCAACAAATTGATGATCTTGTTCGTGCTTGGGGTCATGATAATGGCGAAATTCAACGAATCTTCAACATGTGCCTAGCCATGTCACTCTGCCATGGAAAAATCTCTTATTTAGCAGACAAATGGCTGCTAAAGATCATCAAGAAGTTTGAGCTTCACCCCATCAACTACATGCCCGTACGTGAACAATTCCTACACCCGCATGCTGAAGCTTATCACACATTGCAGATTGCCCCTATGGTAGACCAAGAGCAAATCAAACTTGCTTGGCGACGCCAATGCTCTCTTTATCACCCAGACAAACTCATCAAAGCTTCTCAAGAAAAGCAGGCCTGGGCAAAAGAAAAACTCCACCAAATCAACCAGGCTTACGAAATCCTATCAAAAAATAGAAAAGCCTAAGTAAAGCAGTACTAAAGATCTGAGTAAATTTTGATTTACACCCTAAGCGAATGTAATTTTTTCTCAAACAAATAATTAGGAAGAAAATCATGATTACTCTTTATGGCTTGAGCGTCTCACTTTATGTTCGCAAAGTTCGCTTTGTACTCGAACTCAAAAACCTCGACTATCAACATATCATCGCTCTTCCTAGCCAAAGTCCAGAAGTCTTAGACAAATCACCGCTCGGTAAAATCCCTTATATGACTGATGGCGATTTTGCCCTTAGTGACTCCACCGTTATCGTTCAATACCTCGATAAGAAATATCCCCACCAACCCATTCTTCCACAAGAACCCCATAGCTTAGCCAAAGCTCTATGGTTTGATGAGTACTCTGACACGAAAGTAAGTGAGATCATCTCAGGAATTTTCTTCGAACGTTTTGGCGCCCCAAGATTCTTGAACCGCGAGCCTGATGAAGCCATTATTAAAAGCAAAGAAATGCAATTCCCGGTCATCTTTAATTACCTGGAAGAACAAATCCAAGGCAAGAAATTCTTAGTGAACGAATGCCTCACTCTAGCTGACATTAGCTTAGCGAGCAACTTTGCCAATTTCTTTAACTTAGGCTACACAATAGATGCGGAGCAATGGCCCCACTTAGCTCAATACACCGATAATCTAATGAATATAGATTTCATCAAGAAACTCATCGAAGCCGAAAAAGTTGAGATTGAAGGTTTCTAAGTCCCATTAAGAGAAAAAAGCTATAAGATAGAATAAAAAGGCGAAATCATATATGATTTCGCCTTTTTTAGCAATGCTTTCTATGCTTAGATATTCTTAAGCTGTGGAAATAAGATGACGTCGCGGATTGTGGGAGCTCCAGTGAGCATCATCACGAGGCGGTCAACACCCATACCCATACCACCTGCAGGAGGCATGCCGTGTTCTAAGGCTGTGAGGAAGCTTTCGTCAATGCGGCCGCTATCTTCTTCTTCAGTACCTTTGGCACGCTCAAACTGATCCATAAGACGCTTGCGCTGCTCAATTGGGTCATTTAACTCAGAGTAACCTGGAGCAAGTTCTTTACCATCACAGACTAATTCGAATACGTCCACAAGCTCAGGATTCTCTGAACAGCGTTTAGCTAAAGGCACCATGTGTACCGGAAGCTTAGTAACAAAAGTCGGCTGAATGAGCGTTGGCTCAATTTTCTTGGAGTAGACTTCTTCAGTGATTTCTTCTTCAGTCCAATCCGGCATGATTGTGCAACCCATTTCACGAGCAATGTTTGCGCGTTCTTCGTCAGAAATATCAAACCAATCTTCGCGAGTATGTTCGATGAGGAGATCACGGTGAGTTACAACTCTGAAATCTTTTTCGAAGTCAATGACTTTGCCATCGGGGTGAGTGACTTGAAGTGTACCGATCACTTTTTGTGCACAATGACGAATAATGCCCTGCATGAGGTCCATCATTGTTGAGCAATCGCCATATGCCTGATAGGCTTCAATCGCTGTAAATTCAGGGTTATGCTGCTTTGACACCCCCTCGTTACGGAAGTTACGATTAATCTCGAATACGCGCTCAAA
The DNA here is from genome assembly GCF_028745505.1 of Lentisphaera marina. Classification (GTDB taxonomy): domain Bacteria; phylum Verrucomicrobiota; class Lentisphaeria; order Lentisphaerales; family Lentisphaeraceae; genus Lentisphaera; species Lentisphaera marina. The sequence continues at coordinate 1,977,576 of NZ_JAQZZL010000002.1, forward strand.
ACCACCAACGAGAAGCATCTTCAGGTAGAGCTCGGGAGCAATACGCATAAACATCTCTTGGTCGAGTGCATTATAATGTGTTACGAAAGGACGCGCGGACGCTCCACCGGGAATTGGGTGCATCATGGGAGTTTCAACTTCCATGTAGCTATCCTTTTCGAGGTATTCACGCATGGCAGAAATAATTGCGGCACGCTGACGGAAAACGCGACGGCTTTCATCATTAGAAATTAAATCTAAGTAACGCTGACGGTAACGAGTTTCAACATCTTTGAGGCCATGAAATTTTTCTGGGAGAGGACGAAGTGCCTTCGATAGAACTTTGTAAGTTGCCGTACGTACAGTAATTTCGTCTTTTTTAGTTTTGAAGAGTTCACCATCTACACCGATGATATCGCCGATATCCATCTTTTTCATGCGATTGAACTCATCTTGCTCCATCTCATTGCGACTTGCGTAAATCTGAATACGACCTTCAGCATCTTGAATCGTTGCAAAAAGTGCCTTACCCATAACGCGCACAGTCATCACACGACCAGCTACTCGTAGTGCTTGACCTTCAGTCTCTTCTTTATAGTTAGCCTTAGCCGTTTCTGAATGAGTTGTTTCTGTAAATTTTTCACCGTAGGCATTGATGCCTGCATCCGTTAAATTCTTGAGTTTTTGCTTACGAATCGCAATTTGCTCATTGTCTTCTTTGTGTGTATTCTCTGACATCTCTAGTTTCTCCGTTATGCAGTCAGTTAAAATCTATATAAAATCGCGCATAAGATACCTAAAAGCTTTGTTTTGACAAGCCTTGATTTCGAATAACTTAGAAAAGTGGAAGTTTTGATTAATTTAGAGGTCTAAACCCAAACATTTTACTGCCGTGGGACGGCGTAATTTTTTTAGTGCCGAAGTCTCAATCTGGCGAATTCTTTCACGGGAAATACCAAATTCATTGGCAATATTTTCGAGTGTATGATATTCGCCATCTACCAAACCGAAACGCAAACGCAAAATTTCTTGTTCGCGTTCATTGAGAATATCGAGCATTGCGACCAAACTTTCATGGAGTTGCTTCTCTTCAACTTCAGCATCTGGCAAAATATCGTCGTCATTACTAACGATATCACCGAGCTCACCTGTGTGTTCTTCTGAAACCGTGGTTTGAAGAGAGATGGGCTGTTGGCACATACGCTTGAGTGAACGAATTTTGGCAGGAGATAATTCAACCGCTTCAGAGACTTCATCAATACTTGGTTCACGGCCAAATTTCTGAAAGAGCTCACGTTCCGTACGATAGATCTTGTTGACTTTCACCATAATATTAGCGGGCAACTTCATGGTTCTTACCATTTCAGTTCTGGCACGTGACACTGCTTGGCGTATCCACCAAGTCGCATATGTGGAGAATGTGTAACCGAAGCTAGCATCATATTTCTCTACTGCTGAAACTAGACCAATGTTGCCTTCTTGGATTAAATCCAAAAAGCCTTCTTGTGAATTTGAATATTTGCGAGCAATAGAAATAACCAGGCGTAAATTGCCTTCCACCATTGCATTTACAGAGTTTTCCATGCGGTAATAAGATTTGCGAAAACCATCAGCAAAATGTTTCATGAGTGATTCTTCTAAAATGAAGCAAGTCTCATATTCTTTTTGCTTAAATTTTTCGCTCATGTCTGTATAAAAAGCAACTGAAAATTGTAAATCGCGAATTTTGTTTGCTAGAGCTTTGTAAATTAATGAGTTTTCTTCTTTATCGTGACCTGCACTCGATTCTTCAGTATTTGTTAGATAGCCTACAACATCAGCTACCGAGTAATCACTCGATCTTTCTCCAGTAAAATAATGTCGTTTACGACCTGCGTGATCGCGATAGCCTTCTTCTAAAAGTAATTCTCTGATGAGTTGGGGGAAAGCAGCTAAAAGTTCATTCAAATGAACTCTAGATTCACGAAAACTTGAAGAGTAATAAACCTCTTCTTCACTACTTAATCGTGGTAGGTTAGCCACATTCTGCATATAGGCAGATACTGTATCAATTCCAGAGTAACTCGAATAAGACATATAACTCGTTTTTTAACTAATTGTTAAGTTAAGCTAGCTTAATAATAGGGGAAAGCAAGAGCCATACTCATCTTGAAGTGCTTGTTTTGCGTTTTACATTGCTGCCTCAAATTCAACAATAGCTTATAAGTATGAACCAACACAGTCAACAAATCCTAGAATTCCCAGAACTCTTAAACTGGATTGCCTCTTTTGCTAGAAGCTCTTCGGGTAAAAAATCTATTGCTCGTATACAGCCCAGCGGTGCAAAAGTACCACGTCGACAAAAGCTCTACCGCGATTTTGATGCCGTCACTCAACTCATCCCCGAAGGCATTCCCTGCAGTGCCTTTTCGCTCCCAGATTTGAGTGCATTAAATGCAGTTGATTCCTGGATTGAACCGGACGAAATCATTCATGTTCGTAGCTTCATCACTTATTCTGCTCAAATGTATGCCTGCTTCAATAAAGAATCTCTCAAAACCTTTGAAAGTATTCGCGAACTCCACGAACGCATTCTCCCCTTTCGCGAACTCCGCGATGAGTTCAATAAAATTTTTGATGCCAAAGACCAAATTAAAGATAATGCTTCCAAAGAATTAGCCGCACTGCGCCCCATGATTCGTCGCTGTGAGAAGGCGATCAAAAACCGCTTAGATTATTACTTAAAAAACGATAAGAATGATATCTTCCAAGATAAATACATCACCTCGCGCAACGATCGTTTTTGCTTACCTTTAAAAAGAGATCAAAAGAGTAAACTCAAGGGCATTGTCCATGATGAGTCCGCTACTGGGCAGACCATTTTCATTGAGCCTGAATCTATTGTCGCTCTGGGAAATGAACGCGCCGGGATGCTCAGCGAAGAACGAAAGCTCATTTTAAAAATCATTATTGAGCTCTGTGCGAGTATTCGAACAGAAATACCCAACCTTCAGCAAGCTTTCAAAGCCCTCACCCTCTGCGATCAATGTTTTGCGGTCCAAGCCTGGAGCGAAGAAGTTAAAGCACGTTTCCCAAAGACTGGTAATACCTTTAAATTAATTAATGCACGTCATCCGCTACTCTATAAAACTCTAAAGGATCAAGGCCAGGAAGAAAATTTAGTACCTCTAAACATGGAGCTCCCTTCTGACCTCACTACCCTTGCAGTCACAGGCTCAAACACTGGCGGTAAAACACTGATCTTAAAAACTATCGGTCTCATTAGCATCATGCATCAGAGCGGACTCCCCGTACCACTAAATGAATTCTCTGAACTCCCACTTTTTGAAGATATTTTGGCTGACATCGGTGACGAACAATCCATTAGTCAAAACCTTTCCACCTTTTCTGCTCACCTCAAATCGATCAGTAACATACTGAAATTAGCTCGTAAAAAGAAAAGCCTCGTCCTCTTAGATGAACTAGGTTCTGGAACTGATCCTGTGGAAGGCGGAGCCCTTGGCAATGCTATTTTAATGGCTCTAGCCAAAAGCGAATCACTCAGCTTGCTCACCACTCATATTGGCTCCATAAAAGTTTTTGCTCAAGAGCAAGAAGGCATGATGAATGCTGCCGTACGTTTCAATCGTCAAAGTTTAAAACCCGAATACATTTTAGACATTGGCATACCTGGCGCTAGTCACGCCATCGAAATCGCCCGCAACCACGGGCTTCCCCACGACATCCTTAAAGATGCTAAAAGCTTCCTCTCCGACAAAGAACTCAAGCTCGAAAACGTGATTGGTAAACTGCAAAAACAACAAAGCCAAATGCAAAGGGATGCTCGCGAAGCTCGCAGTAGTCGCGACACTGCATTAAAGGAAGCCGCCAGCGTTCAAGAAGAATTGACAACTCTACGCCGCGAACGCAAAGATATTTTGCGACAAGCGCAAAGAGAAGCGGAAAGCATACTTAATAATGCTCGTAGCCAAGTTGAGAAAGTTGAGCGCAAGCTCAAAAAACATCAACCTGAAGCTGATATTAGCAACCTTCGCAAACAAGTTATCCAAAAACGTGATGGCCTAAGAACTGCCCTCGACAACAACCAAGTCACACCCGCTGAGCCTGTGAAAGACCAAGAACTCAAAGAAGGCGATAAAGTTTGGGTCGAAAAACTTCAAAGTCACGCAAAAATCATCAAAGTTGAAAAACGTGGCAAGCAATTCCTTCTGGATGCCGATGGCATGCAAATCAATGTAAAACGAAGTGAACTCGGCACCGCCGAATCTGTCCCCGAAGTCAAAAAGCCCAAGATCAAACAAGCCAAACAAAGCTATCGTTTGACCAATAATGTCTCGATGGAAATCAAACTCATCGGCATGTATGCAGAAGCTGCCTTGCGCGAATTAGATACTTGGCTCTCATCGGCTTATGGCAGTAATCACGATCAAGTCAAAATCATTCATGGTCGTGGCTCTGGACAATTGCGCCGCGCCGTCCATAAACATCTCGCAACGCAGAAATATATTCAGCGTTTTTATTGCCCGGATCTTTCGGAAGACCCCGCAGGCGATGCAGTGACTTGGGTTGAATTCAAACGCTAATGATTAAGCAAATTACCAGCCAATTTAAAGATGCAAGGCACCTAGTTAAGTGGCTAGCGATCTCTATTTTAGTTGGTTTCTTAGTCGGCTCGGCCGTGGCCTGGTTTCTCATGGGCCTAGAATGGGCTGGCAACTTTCGCGACAATCGCATGTGGATCCTATGGTTATTACCACTTGGAGGCTTAGCTATTGGACTCACCTATCATTACCTTGGGCAAAATGTCGTCAAAGGCAACAATCAACTTCTGGACGAAATCATCCAGCCAAAAAAGATTATTCCCCTGCGTATGGCGCCCTTAGTTGCTCTCGGAACCATTGCCACCCACCTCTTTGGCGGATCTGCGGGACGCGAGGGTACGGGAGTACAAATGGGTGGGGCAATTGCCGATCAATTTAGTCAAGTATTCAAACTCGATAAAGACGAACGTCGCATTCTAATTATTGCGGGTATCGCAGCTGGTTTTTCCGCTGTCTTTGGAACTCCTCTCGCAGGCGCCGTCTTCGCCCTCGAAGTCTACATAATTGGACGCGTTCAGTATCAAGCCATCTTACCTGCTTTCCTCTCCGCAATCATTGCCAATCAAGTTTGCGTTCAATGGAAATACCCCATGGTCGTCACTCATACTCACTACCTTCACCCCGAAGCTTTAGTCCTTAGTCCATCAACTCTATTTTACACTTTCGTAGTTGCTATTCTTTTTGGTTGGACTGCCATGCTATTTTCTAAAGCCAATCATTTTTGGAGTGATCTCTTTTCTAAAAAAATATCTTACCCACCCCTGCGTCCCTTTATTGGCGGAATCATTCTTGCCATTTCCTTCTGGCTTTTAGCCCAAAGCTCCATTGATTTCACAAAATATGTCGGGCTTGGCGTGCCCATTATTGAAGGTTCATTTACCAAGCAAATGATGCCTTATGATTTTGCGCTCAAACTACTTTTTACTTCATTCACCCTTGGCGCAGGTTTTAAAGGTGGAGAAGTCACCCCTCTGTTTTTTATTGGAGCAACTTTGGGTTCCGCACTCTCATGCATAGTCCCACTTCCCATTGCCTTACTCACTGCCATCGGCTTTGTAGGAGTCTTTTCCGGAGCTACCAATACTCCGATCGCGTGCACTCTCATGGGCATTGAACTTTTTGGTGCGCAAATCGGCATCTACCTTGGCCTATCTTGCGTTGTAGCCTATATCTTTTCCGGTCACTCAAGTATCTACAGCTCACAAATCCTTCATCACGTCAAAACTCCTAGCCTCAAAGACGATCAAGATAAAACTTTAGGGGATAAGGATAAATAAACGTCTACCTTATAAAAAAGTGATTTCGTAAAGCTTTTCAACTTTTTTGCGTGCCCATTCATTTTTGCGGAGGAATTTCAGGCTTGATTTCATGGATGGATCATGATTAAAACAACGAATTTCTATACGTTCGCCAAGACCTTCCCAGCCATAGTATTCTTCCAAGTTAATAAGCATGATTTTGAGCGTCACACCATCCATGGGATTCTTTTTCCGCGTGCCATAAACGAGTTCATCTAACTCTTCTTCATTGAAAACTTCAGGAACTAAACCATCTGCAGTTTTGTCTTGATCATCATTGTTCTCTTCTGTACTCGTCATAGAACTTAACCTTTTATAAGTTTAAAATAATAATTGCTCTAAACGCCAATCTATGGGATTTTGTCCGGTATTTTTAAGATATTCATTAATTTTTGAAAATGGTTTTGAAGCAAAAAAACCGCGACTTGCAGAAAGCGGCGACGGGTGTGCGGACTCAATAATGAGGTGCTTTTGCGAATCTAGCAAAGTAGAATGACTTTGAGCATGCGCTCCCCAGAGAACAAAAACTACATTTTCTTTTTGTTCAGACAAACTACGGAGAACTTGAGCAGAGAAGCTCTCCCAATGAGCTTTTGAATGAGAACCTGGCTCACTATCGCGCACCGATAAACTCGTATTGAGTAAGAGTACCCCCTGCTTTGCCCAGGGACTTAAATCACCATCTAAAGCAGGAGGGATCCCGAGGTCAGCGTCAAGCTCTTTGTAAATATTTCTAAGCGATGGTGGAATCTTCTCTCCCCTAGGAACTGAAAATGATAGTCCCATAGCCTGATTGGGCCCATGATAGGGGTCTTGCCCTAAAATCACTACTTTTACGTCTTTAAAATCACAGAAGTCAAAGGCTTTAAACAAGTCTTCTTGGATTGGATATACCTGATACTTTTTCCGTTCTGATTTTAAGAATTTTTCTAAATCTGAAAAATAAGAATCATCCAGAGCTAATGCCTGTCGCCAAGCAGGGCTAAGCTTATCTGCGAGCATTCGGATTCGCAGAATTATATGAGCGCCAGCCTAAGTAGCCCGCCATAAGTGCAAGGATAAAATAACCACTAATATAAGCATAAATTGCGCATGCTGTAGCCGTAATAAAAGATATTTTCTCTATCACTTTCTCATTCACACTACCATTTTTCCAGCCAACTAAGGTACTCAAGACTTCAGCACCATCCAAAGGACGAATAGGCAAAAGGTTCATCAAATTCAAAAAGACATATACCGTCAAATGCATGCTTAAAAGTGCTTTAAGCAAAGCAGGCAAATTAGGAATCTGGAGTAAAGCGAAGAAGACCGCCGCTAACACCAAGCCCGTTCCCGGACCAGCAAAACTAATCACAAAGCGTTGGCGAAAGTCAAGCCTTTTCATCGTTTGCCAAATTGTTACACCGCCCATGCCATGGATTTCGATACGAGGCTTCATGCCATACCAACGCGCAAATAATGCGTGCCCCAATTCATGGGTAAGTATAGCTGTGAATAAAGTAATAAACCAAAGTACCGAAACCATTAAATTGGCACCATCAGGGCCACTACCCCACATAAGGGAAAGAAAACCAATTAGAAAGAAGAAACTATTCTTCACCTTAATAGGTAAGTTGAAGAGAGAGAACTCCATTAAATATCTACCTCTGATGGGCAAATAACTGATGTATCAGTCTCTTTGGATCTTTCTGGCAAAGAAAGCTCACTTGCTTGCCAGCCTTTGTGAACCAAAGAACCCTTAAAGGGCCCATCACCACTGACTTGACCACTCAAACTAAATTTAGCTGGGTCGTAGGCCTTAGGAACTTCGACTTCATCTCCTTCAGCTGAATCAATGAGGGGTTGAACTTTGAAGTGCTTCTCAAGGACTTTACCACAGCCTTCGTGAATTTGACGAACCGCAGCGCCCACTTGTTCATCGCTATAGGGGCCAATATCTTCTTTAAGAAAATCAATTAAGCGCCCTTCACGTTGAAGAAGTGTAAGAGTGTAAATTGCATCGCTACGGTCATTTTTTGAAGCTGCAGCTTTGAGTTCATCTTTAAGCTTGCTCACTTCCGTTTTACCAGATTTAAGTTCACCCTCTAATTCACCAACTTTAGATTCTAAGTCTTTGACTTGAGTATCTTCAATAAGTTTTCCGCCGCAAGCTTTTTCCCAAAGCTCGGCTTTTTCTCCATCACCAAGGATAGAGAAAAAAGCTTTAAATGCCGTTGCGAGCCCCATAATTAAGCTTCTGCAGGACTTTGATTAAGAACCTCAAGAGTTCCATCGAGGACGTTGCGGAAAACTTCGAGAGGAGTTTTTTGTGCATCAAACTCAGAAATGATGGCATCATCATAGTGATCTAATACAACTTGAGTTTTTTCGCGGTACTGAGCTAAACGATTGAGAACAATTGATTTATCTGCATCATCTGCACGCTTCTCAATTTTTGCGCGTTTCGCAAGGCGTTCTACTATCTCGTCGTCATTAGTCACTTTGAGTGAAATAATTTTTACGACCTCAACATATTGATCAAGAATCTTGGCTTGCTCAGCTGTACGGGGCATCCCGTCGAGGAAGATGTATTGAGTTGAAGGGTCGAATTTATTTGTATCGATAAGTCCCTGCATGTAACGCCAAAAAATCTCTATAGTAACATCATCTGGAACGAGCTTACCTTCGTTCGCGTAGCTATAAAAAACTTTACCATTCGGGCTTTCAGGAGGAAGACCGCGAAAAATATCGCCCGTAGAGAGGTGGTAGTTACCACTAACATTAGTTAATTTAGCACCTACTGTACCCTTACCAGCACCGGGAGGGCCGAACAATAAAATAGCTTTTGGCTTAGACATCTGTAATTCCTTGTGATTTCATTAGATAAATAAATGTAAATAAGCACGAATTTATGCCCGAATAGAATTTGTTCAAATGAATTAACTACCAATATTAAGGCTAAACAGAATTAGGTTCACCACTGCATGACTTTTATCCTTTATAACGCACTCGTTTCAATTTTCTTACTGCTTTACTCACCCATCCATATTATCCGTCTAATTATGGGAAGTAAATACCGCGAGAGCACCCTCCCGCGCCTGGGCTTTCAGCGCTACCCAAAAGCAGACAAAAGTAGAAAAACTTATCTCATTCACAGCGTCTCAGTTGGGGAAACTCAAGTGGCAGGCACCCTGGCAAGTGAGTTCAAAGCTGAAGATCCTCAATGCAGAATTTTTGTGTCAACTGTTACCGAAACTGGACAAGCCGTTGCCTCCAAGCTCAAAGATGTGGATGGTCACTTCTATCTACCTTTCGATCTCTGGCCCCTAACAAACAAACTTTTCAAAAGCATTCAACCCGACGCAGTTATTGTGGTTGAAAACGATCTATGGCTCAATTACCTTCACGCTGCGAAAGTACGCAATACCCCTTGCTATCAGGTCAATGCCAAATTATCTGCTTCATCCCTAAGATCCTACAAAAAATTCACTAAATTTGGCCAACTCTTATTCGAACCCATGCACCATTTTTTTGTTCAGTCGGAAACTTTTAGGGAACGCTTTGAAGATATGGGTATCCCCCCTGACAAGCTTACTGTCTCTGGCAATATTAAATTGGACTCAAACCCACCTCATCTAAACGAAAGTGAACTTAAAGATTTTAAAAAATCACTCGGGCTCAAAAGCAAGCCACTGGATCATTGCCTCATCTATGGCTCAACTCACGCTGGCGAGGAAGAATTAGCTCTCGAAACGCACAACAAGCTAAAAAAAAGTTTCCCCGAATTACAGACAATCATTGTCCCACGTCATCCTGAGCGCTTTGATAAAGTTTGCGCTATGCTCGAAAAATATGGTGCACAATTTTCACGAGCCTCACAAATAACAAATGACCAAGTTTCAGAAGATATCCTTGTTATCGACATGATGGGAGCATTAATGAAAGTCTATCAAATTGGCACCATAGGAATTGTCTGCGGAAGTTTTACTGGAAAAGTGGGGAGCCACAATTTCCTCGAGCCCTCTTTTTACAAAAAACCCTTTATTTTTGGCCCTCACACCTATTCACAACCCGGCTTCTACCAACTCTGTAAGCAGGCCGATGCAGGCTTACAATGCACAATGGAAGACTTAAGCGATGAACTCGACAAGCTTTTGCGAGATCCGCAAAAACAGCTTGAGATAGGTGAATCGGGATATAAAATCATTAGTGCCGCAAAAGGTGCTGTACATCACACTGTCGAAGTCATCATCAAAGAACTAGAAGGATAAATATGGAAATTGTCTGCGCATTACTAGGCTTAATTATTGGAGCTGTCCTCATGTTTTTTCTCAAGAAAGACTCAGACACTCCAAGAGAACTAGAAATTGAATTGGAGAAGCTTCGCGATCAAGCTAAAGCTTCCGCTGAGAAAGAAGAAAAGATCCAAGTTCAGCAAAATGAAATAAGTTTACTCAAAGCTGAAATTGCCAGCTCAACGAGCCTCTTGAATGAACGTCAAAAACTCATTTCCCGCTTTGAAGACGAAGCACAAAAATCGACATCTCAGCTTCAAGAAATCATGACCCTCAATGCAACTTTGAAAACTCAACTGCAAGCCGACCGCACCCTCCACGATGAAAAACTGCAGTCACTCAAAGCGGGCAAGGAAGAACTGACTCGCAACTTCCAAGAAATTGCTAGCAAAATCTTCAAGGAACAAAGCCAGACCCAAAATCAAGCCAACAAAGAAAAACTGGATCTAACTCTCAAACCCCTTAAAGATCAAATTCAGAACTTCTCTAAACAGGTTCAAGATTGCTATGACAAAGAAGCCAAGGAACGTTTTTCCCTAGAGAAAGAAATCAAGAGCCTCAAAGAACTGAATACACGCATGAGTGAAGATGCCCTTCAGCTCACCAAAGCCCTCAAAGGGGACTCAAAAGCTCGTGGAACATGGGGCGAACTCATCCTCGAGCGTGTCCTAGAGGCTTCTGGTCTACGCAATGGCTCAGAGTATTTCACACAGGTTACTGAAACAGCCAATGACGGCAAACGCTACCAACCTGACGCCATCGTTAATCTCCCCGATGAAAAACAAATTATTATTGACTCCAAAGTATCTTTAGTGGCCTATGAGCAGTACTGCTCATCTAGCGATGACGAGGAACGCATCAAGCTCCGCAAAGCTCACTTAGATTCAGTGAAAAATCACATCAAAGAACTCTCAGATAAATCCTATGAAAGCTTACCTGGAATCAACTCACTTGACTACGTCCTGCTATTTATGCCTGTAGAAGGAGCTTTCCGCTTAGCTGTTGAAGCTGACGAAAAACTATTCCTCGATGCCTACAAAAAAAATATCATGCTCGTCAGCCCGTCCACACTGCTTATCACTCTGCGTACAATTAGTAAAATCTGGCAATTTGAGAACCAAAACAGAAACACTCAAGCAATTGTCGACAAAGCCGAAGCCCTTTACACAAAATTTGTCGGTTACGTTGAGAGCTTTCAAAAGGTCGGCAAGGGAATTGAGCAAGCTCGCAAAGCTTATGATAGTGCTGAGGGTCAATTATTAACTGGGCGAGGCAACCTCATTCGCACTTGTCAAAGCCTAGAAAAACTCGGGATCAAAAGTAAAAAAGCTATGCCAAAAGAAATCCTGCACAAAGCTGAAATGGATTTCTCCAGTCCAGAACTTATTGAAGACAAAACTGAGTAAACAGCTTTTTTGTAAGTTCAAAAGAACTAGCTTTAGATATTTATTTTAGTGAAAACACCTTTACGGTAAACTAAGTAATGACTACTGAATAGACTCAAGATGTTTGGTCATTACAAATTCTGGCCAAATACTCACAACTACTTTCCGTTTGAACTTTTCACTTAACACAGCTTCGAATTCATCAATAATAGCTCGATCTGGAACGTGACCAACCTGAACCCATATCCAAACACTAAGCCCGCTTTCCTTTAGATCTTTGTAACTCACTTTGGTTACATTTGTAATTCTATGTTTTTTCAAAACTGAGTCGGTCATATCCACAAACTCCTCTCGATTAGGCAAACTACTGTCACTAACTTTTTTGACCACATACTTCACTAAGCGAGAACTCAGTGGAATGCAAAGCAGCGTCATACTAAAAATGAGGACTAAATAAAGGCGTTTAACTAATTTATTTGAGTTTTGATCGGGGCGAGCCCGTATCCCTGCCGCAAAAAATGTTAAAGCAGAACCCAACACAATACAGATAACATTAGTTACAAATAAAACCGTAGCACCCTGAACTGTTGCTGCAATACCTTTTGAGAGTGCTATCCCTATCGATGCTATCGGCGGAACTAAGGCCGACGCAATGGCTACACCTGGCAAAGCTGCAGATAAATGAGTTCGAGTCATGCAATGCGCCGCAGCTATACCCGATACAAATGCAATAAATAAATCTGCCATACGTGGTGTTCCACGAGAAAGAATCTCGCTTGTTAAGTGCTCCATCGGGGTAAATAAACCAATTAAAAAACTAATCCCTAAGGAAGCAAAAAAACCAAATAAAATCGAGCGAGATGCATTAATAATCATCGGCACATTGCCCTGCACCAAGGCTAAACCCGTGGCCAATATAGGAGTCATCAGTGGCGCAACTAACATAGCGCCAATCACTACCGCAACTGAATTGCTAATTAAGCCTAATGCTGCAATAGACGTCGAAAGGAGCATTAGTGAAACAAAGTCAAAGTTCCAAGTCGAATTCATCAACAGAGCTTCGTGAAGTTCAATTCGCCCTTCTCTTGTCAGCTGAGGAACCGCTAAATTGCAGTAATACTCGAACTTATCCTTAAATCTTTCAGCCTTATTTTTGGCCACGCGGTGGGCTGCTACTGAAATGTCTTTATTTTTCTCGATAAGCTTATCTGCCATATCACCGAAAAGAGTTTTTTGTATGGAGCCTCCTGTAGAGATACCTAGCACAACAAAATCATAACCGTCTTCTGCGGTCTCGGCAATCCCTTCCAAAACATCTTTATGATGAACTACGCGACCCTTGAGATAGTGGCCATCGAGCTCTAAACCAACTTTTTTCACCATCTTGGATAATTGATAAATCCCCACTTCTTCCATGACTTCAGGCTGATTATTCGGAGGCCTAACCATAAGTGGATGGACTTGCGTTCCTTGTGATTTTACCAAGGAGTTACAATGCTTCAATGCGTCCAAAGCATGTGGTCCACCTGAACAAGGAACTAATATTTTCTGCACCCTACCGACATCGGCTTTTCCTGGACGAATAATTGTCGTTGAACAAGGCGCTAATTTAAATAATTTATCCGTATAATGCTCTTCATTTCCTGTGGCTCTGCGACTCAAAAATAACTGTTCACATTTTTTTTCCGATAGTAACTTCATGATCACTTTCGTGAAACGTTCACCGCTAATTTGCAAACAAGTGATTTTGGGAACAAAACTTACTTCAGGGCTCTCGGTGAAATTCTCATTAGGAGTCGCCGCATGAGTTAAGATCCTTCTTTGCTCGCGACCAATCCTTTCATAAACACGACCTGGAACACTATCTTTCCCTTCATAATCTGCTAAATCAAGCTGATCAGTCTTTGTTTCATCAAGTCTAACTTTGCGAATGAGGAAAATAAATAAATCATGCTTCTCTGCGTACGCCATCTGATAAGCCAAAGCAATAAGTGGCTTAACCTCTTCTGGACTCTCGATCGTTACTGCAACACTCATTTATATCTTCCCATATTTTTCCTCCGCAAAAGTAATGACTAAATGTAAAAAAATCAACGTTCTTTCTTTGTCAATAAAACTAGAGTCTCGAAGTGCTCCGTTTGAGGAAACATATCAAACAATTGAATCTTTACTGGCTTATACTCACGAAAAAGTATACCCAAGTCTTCGAGCAAGGAGCGAGGACTACAAGAGAGGTATGCCAAATTAGCTGGAGCTAATTCTAAAATACGACGAAGTGCCTGTTCATGCATCCCTTTACGTGGCGGATTTAAAACGGAGAATTCCATTGCTAAATCTTCTTGTTGTAAAAACTCTGCTACATCCTGCTCAATTAAATTGACATTGCTAATTTTATTAGCCTCTAAATTCTTCCCTGCCATACGTACATTTTCTGGAAAGTTTTCAACAGCAGTAACGGAATCCACTAGGTCTCCAAAAATAACGGGCATCGTACATGTCCCTGAATAGAGATCATGAATTTGCCTCGCTTTACATTCTTTAATAAAATCTCTTACGGAAGAATATGCTGCCGAGGCCACCTCATGATTGGCTTGAAAGAAGGTAAGTGGCCCCAAAATGAAGTCGCGCCCCAATAAAGTTTCTTGAATAAACTCTTGGCCCCAAAATTTGCGACATTCGCCCAGACTATCATCAACGCGATTATCATTTACGTTCCAGTAGACTGAATTCACGCCCTCTGCTAAAAGGGCTTGAGCAATTTGTTCCATTTTTGCATCATCAGCACTACTTGTTGTCAACAAAGAAACCAATTGCTCACCAGTCCTTGTACGGCGAATAATGATATAGCGCAAACAACCCGTATAATTTTTCTGATCGTAAGCTTCTATAGAAAATTCCCGACTCAAATCTAATGTTTTTGCGTATATCGCATAATTCTCATTTTCGATGAGTGCACATTCTTCGAGCTCTACTACCCCTTGCTGACCATCACAACGTCGTTGACCTGAACCTTCTGGTGTGACAATAAAGTCCATGCGTTGACGGTATTTATAATCGCGCTCTGATGATATAGCTTCTAATTCTAACTTAGCTAAAGACGACATTCCTGGTGTTTCCTTAACAAGGCGCTCAAGGGCTTGTTTTTTTATGTCGATTTGTTGCTCATAAGAATGTTGTTGCAAAGTGCATCCACCACATTTTTCAAAGTGTTGGCATTTGGGCTCAGCGTCAAAACGATGCTTCCAGCGTACCTCAGCAAAAACTTGCATGAACTTTTCTTTTGCTTTAGCATTCCCCTTTACACGTTTTTTTCTTGCCATTTAAGCTCCTAAGGCCGCTTTAACAATGGATAAAGCCTTCTCTGAAAGATCGAGTTTCAATGCAGCTTCATGGGCTTTCTCACTCATTTTTCCCCAAGTCTTTCCGACTATGCCAATTAATTTCTCATCGCTGTGTTTAGCAATGAAGTCATCAAAGTAATAATTCAGAAACACCATGCAAGCACAATCCTCTACGCATTGGCTATCCTGATTGTTTTTAAAATTTTTCTTTTGGCATGCTTCAGCCGCGCGAGCAATATCTTCGTCTAAAAATGCACACTCTTTCATAATTTCTGATAAAATTTCGGCATGAAGCTTAGCTAAACTAGTACGCCATTTGAAGTAGCCCGCTTTACCATCAGGAAAATCGTTACGTTTAAGTTCCCAACGACAAATATGCTGAGCTCGTGCTGCTAATTTAATAGAATCATCTACATGAGGATAAAGTTTTTCTTGCCATTCGCCCATATACTGTGAGTAGAGAAAATTGGCGCCCACTTCTTTGCCATCAATAATTTTCTTGTCGGGATCTAATTGATTTTTCGCTATAATTAAACTCACGGCTTTTTGAAAATCTGCCATTATTTTTTCTCCTCATAATCATTGAATAAATTCATCACATTCTCTGGGATTTTTACTGGACGTCTTGTCTCTGCACTCACAAAACAATGAGTCGTTCCACCCACTACTAATAAGTCCCCATCTTGATTGTAAACTTCATTTGTCACCAACATGCGGCAACCTTTCATTTCCGTAATACTCGCTTTAATCACCAAGAGGTCATCGTATTTAGCTGGGATTTTATAATCACAATTAGCGGAGGCTACGGGCAACATTAAACCATCAGCTTCTAAAGTGGTGTAAGGCAATCCCATATTTCTTAAAAGCTCGTTGCGTACACGTTCAAAATACACGAAAAAATTGGCATAATAGACAACGCCCATCTGATCCGTGTCTGCATAGGGAACCCTGTAAGAAATTTCTGCCTCAACCATTTATCAACCTCTATTTAAACCTTCTCGAACAAGTTTAGCCATTGATGAAATAACTTCTTCTAAACTCAAATCAGAGGTATCCACCATAACTGCATCTTCTGCAGGCTTTAAAGGAGACACCGCACGATTCATATCCATTTCATCTCGTTTTGCTATTTCAGCAGCAACTTTCTCTACTGTCGCACCTGCAGAAACTTCACCTTCTTGAGCCAAGCGCCTTTGGGCTCTAACCATAGGTGATGCACTCACGTAAAACTTGAATTTGGCTTCGGGAAAAACAACTGTGCCAATATCTCGGCCTTCCATGACAATTAAGCCTAGTCCTGCTGCTTCTCTCTGCCTTTTCACCAACCATTGACGCACGGCAGGTATTTTGGCAACTAAACTCACTTTAGCCGCGACTTCTGGAGAACGTACCTGTGATGCTTGTGCTAAGCTACCGTTGATATGAAGCAATAAATCTAAACCATCACCTGAGACATAGCGAATATCCTGCTCAGGAAGAATTTTCTCGATTTCTTCAATTTGAGTTTCGGGGTCAATCCCTTGCTCTAAAACGACAGAGGTTAATGCACGGTACATATCACCTGTATTCACAAAATAAGCATTTAGTTCTTTTGCAAGCCCTTTTGCTGCAGAACTTTTCCCAGATGCTGCTGGGCCATCAAGTGTAATTTGAGCTATTTCAGCCATAAAGTATCCTTCTAAAATTTTAATCAATATAGCTCGATTGAAACCTAATTCAGTTAAAGAAAAGTATTTTTTCTTCACTTCTTTTAAATACAACTTAAATATTAATTTTAATTGTCATGTGAACATAATTCACAACAGCTTCACAAAGCCTTACACCTAAAGCTTTTTATATCCATCAAGGAGCCA
The DNA here is from genome assembly GCF_028745505.1 of Lentisphaera marina. Taxonomy (GTDB): domain Bacteria; phylum Verrucomicrobiota; class Lentisphaeria; order Lentisphaerales; family Lentisphaeraceae; genus Lentisphaera; species Lentisphaera marina. The sequence continues at coordinate 1,994,307 of NZ_JAQZZL010000002.1, forward strand.
TATAATACACACAGAGAAGGAGAGCTTCTCATCATTTAACTGTCGTTCTGCACCCTCCCCTCCCTCCTATTGACACTCCCAGCAGGGCGACAGTTTTTTTGTTTTTTATAGCCAAAAATAATATTCCTCACATCCGACTTGAAAAAATCCAAAGCCTACCAATTGTAAAGCTCAACAACAATTTTTTTGGATTAATACATCATGAACGCAATTTGCACAACATATCGCTGGAACACCACAGTCGTAATGCCCAAGCATTATACGACCGCGGGGTCATGGACATGTGCAAAAGGATTTCAATAGATAATTTTTCCTCCCACATCTTCAAAAGCCCCGCAGAAAAATCTGCGGGGCTTTTTTTTTGCCCAAATTTACTACAACAAATTTTAAGAGATATACAATGATTAATTTACAGAATGAATACCAAAAGGCTATCAAAGCCAAAAACACCGTTAAGCAAGAATTTATTATTCAGCTGCAGAAATTATTTTTGAAAGCCAAAGATAAGCCCCCTAATGAATTGACTCCTGAAAACCGATTATTATTGGCTATCGTCCAAAACATTCCTTACATCAATAGCCAAGAATTCGATGCTTTACTTATTTCACTTGATAGAAAAAATGAAGTTCCTCATAAAGGGGGACTTCTAAAGGCTAGCTAAAGTTGTAGTAGCACAAAACACCAGAGTAGAGATCTTACACTCCAAATGATTGTGCGAGGCCAATTAGTCAGAACTAATTTTTTGATATATTTATCATCTTTCCCTCGAGACTGTAAGTACTGGTGGCAAGGAACACTCCACAGAGCAGTTGAAGCCCAAGTCATTACTGCTAAGCTCACATTCAGCCAGCCGTATTCAGGCACTAATAGCAAAGCTGTCAACAAATCTAGCAGCATCAATGGCACTACGATAAAAGAAATTCTCTTTGCATGAAATTTGGCAAAGTCTGCAAATCTATCTTTAGCGACATGAGCAAAGCTAGGGTAATGCACTAACTGAATTAGCCAAATTAATCCAGTTAAACTGAAGCAGGCAAAGACCTGTAAGACTAGTAATAAATTCATTATTCACCTTATAATATATTTAAGTTATGATCTATTTTGGATAAGGCTAGCATATTCCCGAGCTTACTTCATATCAAACCTACTAAAATATATCATATATGATCTCTGTCATTTTACCCTACTTCAATGCGCAAGGAACCCTGAGAAATGCGATAGAGAGTATTTTACAACAAAGCTCTTCCAAATTTGAACTCATACTCTGCAATGATGGCTCGAACGACAGAAGTGCTGAAATCGCAAACTCTTACGCCTCTGATAAACGGGTTAAATTAATCAAACAGGAAAACCAAGGCGTTGCAAAAGCACATGCATTTGCAATGCAATATGCTCAAGGTGACTTTATTGCACGCATGGATAGTGATGACAGCTCTCATCACAAGCGCCTCGAATTACAGAATGATCACCTTTTACGAAATAGTGATATAGGCGTGTCGGCAACACAAGTAAGTTTCATTTCATCCATCTATAAATCATCAGGCTTTCAACATTTTGTCGATTGGAACAATAGCTTACTTAGTACGAGTGAAATTCGCGATAATCGTTTCATTGAAATGCCTTTAGTAAACCCAAGCACGATGATTAGACGCGAACTTTATGAAACTCATGGGAGCTACCAGGACAATGAATATCCTGAAGATTATGATTACTGGCTTAAACTCATGGGCGCAGGAGTTAAAATTGAAAAACTTAATCACAAACTATTAACTTGGAATGACTCAGCTACTCGATTAAGCCGTAGTTCAAAACTCTACGATCCTGAAAATTTTTATGCTTGTAAAGCTTTTTATTTAGCGCAAGAATTACAAAGTCTAAATGTAAGAGGAGTTGTCATTTGGGGCGCAGGCTCAAAAAGTCGCAAACGTGCTGAGCTCTTACTTAAGCATGGTATTCAGATCCATGCCTACATCGATGTGTCAAAAAAACTTATTGGCACTAATATTAATGGAATACCCGTATACGATTATCAAGACAATGAGATGATCAAAGGTTTTTTTATCTTATCTTATGTGGGGAATCGTGGGGTTCGTGAAAAAATTCAAACTTACTTACAAGAGCTTGATTTAATCGCTTACAAAAATTTTATTCTTTGTGCTTAAAGAAGATTTGATAATTTATCGTTGATTTCTTCTTTCTGCTCTTCTTGCTTAGCTTCACTCACAGCTTCAGTCTCTTCCTCGACTTGTGGCTCTTCTTGCATAACTTCTTCAAAGACATCCTCTTTTATTTCAGGGGCTTTCTCTTCCACCTTTTCTTCGATAACTTCTACTTGGGTAAGTTTTTCTAAGACATCGTCACTTTCTTCTTGAAGGTAGGCAGCTACTTTGCCACTATAGTCAGCTCCAGATGTCGTGATACTGTCTGATTTAGCTTCTGAAATAACCTGTAAAAACATATCTTCTAAACTGCGCTTAGGGTGCTTCAATCCTACATCATCACCTAATTCTTCTGAAACAAATTTACTTATTTTTGCTAGAAGTTCTTCATCTTTTGTCTCAAAGGTCAAAGTATGTTTATCATCTTCTTGTAATAAAGATTCTAAACGTCCACTTGAACGCACGTGACCGCCATACATCACCACTACATTGTCGACAATATCTTCAACATCGGCTAATAAGTGACTACTGAGGATGACTGTCTTTCCACGTTTCGCTAACAAACGAATCAAATCTTTAACTTCTCTACATCCCACTGGATCTAGCCCTGAAGTTGGTTCGTCTAAGATTATTAAATCTGGATCATTGATCAAAGCTTGAGCTAAACCAATACGACGCGCCATACCTTTTGAAAACTCACCTACAGGACGCTTACGAGCATGATCTAAACCCACCATCTCGATGAGTTGGTCCACACGTTTTTTTCTATCTGCTTTAGGGATTTTAAATAAAGAAGCGTAGAAATCTAAAATCTCTTCGGGATTCAAGTAACGATAAAGAGTCGTTTCTTCCGGTAAGTAACCAATTCTTTTTTTTACATCTAAATTCGTGGGTTTTTCACCAAAGATTTTTACTTGTCCTACGGAAGGGAAAAGTAGGCCAAGCAGCATTTTAATCGTTGTGGATTTCCCCGAACCATTTGGCCCCAACAAACCAAAGACTTGTCCTTTTTGAATCTCAAAATTCAAGCCATTAACGGCTTTGGCCTTCGGGCGTCCCCAAAAGTCTTTGAAAACTTTATTGAGGTTACTTACTTCTACTACGGTTTCGCTCATTAGCTAACCTCCGCAGTTTCACTTTCTTCAATATTTTCACCCTGGCGGACTAACCTTGCGGAGTTCGCAATAATAATTAAAGTTGAAATCGTGTGCAAGAAAGCCGCATTAACACCATCTAAAATACCAAGAGTTGAAAGCACCAAACCTCCGACAATCGAGATGAGACCAACGAATAAATTTTGCATCATAATCGCTTGATTAGTCTTCGCTAATTTAATAAAGAAAGGCACACGGCGTAAATCATTATTCATCAAAGCAACCGAAGCACTGTTCACTGCGATATCAGCTCCAGATACACCCATGGCAATACTTACGTGACCAGCCGCAAGCGCAGGAGCATCATTCACACCATCGCCAACAACCGTAACAATTTTGCCTTCCGCCTTTAAACGCTCTACGTATTCTACCTTTTCATGAGGCAAGCACTCTGAACTCACTTTGTTCACTGCGACTTCTTTCGCCACTTTCACTGCTACTGAGTCACTATCACCAGTTACCATATTCAAGTCGTCGATGCCTAATTTATTGAGGGAACTTATGGCAATAGGCGCCTGTTTACGAATTGTATCACTGAGCCCAATCCAACCTAAAACTTTTTCATCTTGTGCAACGTAAACTACACTTCGTCCTTTGGTTTCCTCTGGGTTCACTTCGATTGGGCTGCAGTCCACCCCTGATTGCTCGAGCCATGAACGGCGTCCCACACGAATAAGTTTACCTGCTGACTTTGCCTCGACGCCACGACCAGGAACTTCCTGACATTCAATATCCTTAGGCAATTCAATACCCGCATCAGCCGCTAGGCGCAATATTGCACGCGCCGCAGGGTGATTAGATGAACTTTCTGCAATCACTGCTGCTTTCAATAAATCAGCCGGTTCGGTACCTTCACCTGGCTTTAGTTTCACAACGGCTAAATCTCCACAAGTAAGCGTACCCGTTTTATCAAAAACTACTGAACTTACTTTTGCGGCTAATTCGAGGACACTCACATCTTTGATCAACAGGCCTAAGCGCGCACAAGAAGCTACTGATGCCACAAGTGCTGAGGGAGTTGCAACGACCAAAGCACATGGACAGGCTACAACTAAAGTTGCCACGACTCTATCCATATCGAAACCACTGAAGAAATACACTGCGGCAGCAATCATCATAACTGTTGGCAGGTAATAGGCGGTATAGCGATCAATCATTCTCATAACAGGGAGTTTTGCATTTTCTGCTTGCTCAATCAGATTACGAACTTTGCCTAAAGTGGTATCGCTGCCAATGCGAGTCACCTTAATCTGTACGAGTCCACTTAGGTTTTGTGTACCTGCAAAAATCTCTGCACCCACTTCACAGTCAACGGGGAGTGATTCCCCCGTAATCGAAGCTTGGTTAACGCTCGTAGAGCCCTTAATTATTTCACCGTCTGCAGGAAAAGCATCACCGGGACGAACAACAATTTTATCTCCTAGAGCTAAATCTAAGGCATCAACTTCTTCTTCAGTCCCGTCTTCTTTAAGACGCTTTGCTTTACGTGGAGTTAAACGAATAATTTCCTCGATTGATTCATGAGCTCCCGCTGCTGTACGGTGCTCTATGGCAATCGCAATTAACATGAAGAACGCTACGGCTGCTGCTGTTCTAAAGTCTTCACCAATAAAAGCAGCAAGCAATGCGAGTGCTACTAATTCATTCATGAAATAACGACCCTTAATGACGTCGACTATTGCAGATTTCACAATGGGGATGCCTAATAGTAAAGCGGACACCAAAGCCGTTAATTGACCATGAAATGAACCTTCACCAAAAATTGAATCCGCGATGTAGGAGCTAAGTAGCAAAGCTCCCCCCAGCATCACTACTGGTCCACTGACATGGGCATGTGAATGGCCGTCATCGCAGCAATCTGAACCATGCGTATGATCGTGGTTATGCTTCTCATGAAAGAGTTGTGAATTATCGAGTGGTCTCATTATTTCCCTCCCTTTTTGTCTTCATTCGCGAATGGAGATAACTTGATCCTAATTTGATTATTGGGGTCGTCTGAACCCGAAATGATAAATTTATTTTCAACATTTTGCAATGCATGAGAAAGTGAGGTCATATACAAAGGAAGAATGGACTTCTCTGGATTCTTCTTATCATAGACGCTTAGGAATGCCGAAAACTTTTCACTACGATTTTTAAGTGATGAAATCAATCGACTCTTAAATACCTCGGCATCTTTCTCACTTGCGTAAGCATCCTGCCTTGCTTGAGAAATGATTTTCGCTTTTTCTTCTTGAGCTTTCGAAACTCTTTTATTCGCATCTGTAATGGATCGAGAAACACCTGTGAAACTGCCACTCAATTGAGCTATTGGCTTCCTATCTTCAGGTTTAATATCAAAACGATCACATTCAATACCTAAATTTAATGCACTGACCTCTTTACGAATTGCATCCAAGCACACCTGCATGAACTCATTCTGACGAGTATAATGCGCTTGATCAACACTCCATTTTGAGCTCTGAAAGGCAAGGGTTCGATCAATTATGTTTGTCAAAACTTGACGTGCTCGTTTATCACCTTCCTCGGCATCTAACTTAGTTGAGTAAAAACTCTTGTAATAACGCACTGGATTCACTACTCGGTAAGTCAAGTGCCCCTTTATGTGATACAGGTACTGATCGGCCGTGAGCACATAACCATCATTACCCATCATTAGATCTGCAGTAGAATCTCCTGCTTGTGCAGATGCTCCTAAAGCTTGACCTACTCCACTGGGCCAGAAGCTTGAGCTACTCACCAACTGGGGTGTATGAGCTGAAGAAAATTTAAGTACTTCACCAAATGGCTTGGGAAGAATCAAATGAACGGAACCTTCATCTTTTATGAAGCCCTCGCCATCATGCATCATAATTTCTTTGAATTTAAAAGTAATGACTTGCTGACCTGATTCGACTGTAAAGTAACCACTGCGGATCACAAAGAACAATAGGACCAACATAAAAAAGCGCATCGATGTAAAAATAAACGTTAAGGCTTTACCTACGGCTTTTTCTGCCTCTCCAGTCTGCTGTTCTTGGGGTGGCTCATGGTGATGGTGACAATTCTCATCATGTTCGTGATGATCGTGGCCACAGCTATCACCATGCTCATGATGATGGTGCTGAGACATTAGCGAGCTCCTTCGCCTAATACGTTAATCGCCCCATCGTGTAAAAGATCAAAAGGCTTAGTATTCACATCTAAGATTAAAGCTGTCTTACCATCTGCTAGAGCAGATTTTAATGCTTCTAGCTTTAACAAGAAACTCGCCAATTCTGGGGCCTGATTAAAAACTTCATAATACATAGCTGCTTCCATCTCTCCTTCAGCACGTATGCGTTCGGCTTGAGCCAATGCAGTGTCACGAATTTTTCGTCCTTCTGCTTTACCTTCACTAATGATTTTTTGAGCTTCAGTCTCGCCTTTTATTAAATATTTTTGAGCTTCTACTTCTCGCTCTTGGCGCATTCTCTCGATCAATGACTGCTGTGTTTTATTTGGTGGCAAACCTAAATGACGTACGCCAACACTTAGTAATTCTATACCATATTGCTCAGCATTCTTCTTGGCTTCTAGAGAAATACTCTCTTCGATCTCCGCCAATTTATGCGCTTTGGCATCTGTTGTAACAACATCACTCATTTCATAACGTGAAAAAACCGAGCCACTTGCGGAACCAATAATATTTGGAAGAATATTGCTTTGTGCTTCAGCATTAGTGTTAACCGTTCTTAAGAAAGTTTCTGCATCTGCAATTTTCCAAATGCAGTACATAGAAACCATGAGGCTCCGAGCATTCTTCAAACTCGTTTGTGTTAAAGGGCGTTCATAAGTGTTGAGGCGTTTTTCCAAGGAAATACTATTCTCTATTGGATAAGGTAATTTAAAAGTAAGGCCAGACTCCGCAATTCTATTAACCTTGCCAAATCGAGTGATAATCAAATATTCATTCTCTGACACTTGGCGACAAACTGATGAACCCAAAAATACCGCTGCTACTACTAACACAGCAATCATTGGTATAGGATTTTTTTTCTTTTTAGCTTCCATAATTAATCCTCTTCTACACTCAGGCTTTTGAGCAAGCCTATATTTTTATTATTTTCAAAATTGATAATGATATTTTTCGCGGCTTTAGGTGAGTTGAAAATGTATTTAGGCACACCGTTCAAATCACGTTCGATAAAATCTAAGTATGAGACCAACTTAAAAATCTCAGGAGCTTTTCCGTATATTTTCTGCTGGATTCTAAAGCGTTCTGATTGTGCTCGGGCAAAAGCAATGCGCTGAACCTTCTCGGTCTCTGCTTCTTCAAGCATTTGCTCTTGATAACTTTTCGCTACACTCAACTCTCTCGTTGCTTTAGTTTGAGCTGAAAAAATATTGGCTTCACTTTCGTAAACCGCTCCCATGACGCGGTCATGACTCAACACTGTGTCTACGGGTGGGTGTGAAGCTTCGATTTCTAAAAATACTAGGTTGACCCCAAGATTAATAGCATCGGCTTTTGCTTGGATGGTCTCTTTTAGTAAATCTGCTGCTTTAGTTCGATTATTCCCCATAAAATTATGATAATCAGCTGTAGATATGTAAGACACCAACTCTTGTTCGGCTAGGGACTGTAAAACTAACTGTGGATCTTTGTAATTATAGAGATACTTATATATATCTTTCACTTGATAATGAACAGGGATCTTAATAGTGAGCATACTCATGGTCGTTTCACCTTGGGCTCTGCTATTAGAAGCTAAATAATTAAAATCTTCAAAGCCTTCATCGTGAGCGCCATGTGATTGGCGTCCCCAAACGTGTACTTTTTCTTCATTCGAAATCTTATACTCGTCTTCTTCCATTGGAGGAGCTCCTAAAGCAGACGACGCTGATTTAACTTGCCCCACTGTAAATGTACTTAATTTGTCAACATTGTAAATTGAAATTTCACCCAATGGCCAAGGCAATTTGAAATTCAATCCAGGTTGCAACTGAACAACTTCGCCACTTGCATCTCGACTCACTTTACCAAAGCTTTCTCGTATCCCTGCGTAACCAGGCTTAATCTCCACCATTGTAGTCAAGAGGTAAAGCCAGAGTAATTGAACCGCAACAATTGGCAATAGAACTTTTTTGAAAACGATATTAAAACTATTTTCTGAAACTCGAATACCAGTCTGATACTCTATCACGTGAACAATATTCGATGCTAAACCACCTGGACTAGTTAGGATAGTCAACAAACGACTCTCTAGCAAAAAGGCCCTCTCTTCTTCACTGTGGCGAGGTCGAAATGACTCCATGATAACACCCATGATCATTTCTAAAGCCAAGATAGTAAGAGTGATCACAAATACATAGTTGACCTGCTCCCTATAATCAAAAAGATCTAAAGAGGAGGCAATCTCAAACACCCCAAGAATAAAAAGCATGATGGCCGAACAATAAAACCATCCAGATAAAGCTCGAAGTTTTGAGCTTTTAACATCCCGAGAAACTCCACCGGCATAAGAAGCAAATATGAAATAGCCTGCTGCAAGCCCCATAGTCATGGCTGCCGCATTAGCTCCTCTTTTGCTCAAAGAGGCATCAGGGCTAATGCTAAGTCTTGACCAAAAATAGTATACGGCAATTAGAGTTCCAACCCCAACGCCAAAACAAAAGAGAGAAACCACATAACGCTCAAAAAACATGAGTGATCTTTTTGCAAAAGCTAAATCAGTCCCTTCCTCTTCTTCGAACAAGGCATCACCAGACACACTCTTGGCTTGAGCACTATATTCTTTGAGTTTCGCCTCCAGCCTGTTACTTTGCCATGCAATAGCACCAACCAGGAGTCCAAAAGCTCCTAAATAAATAAAGCTGGAAAAAATCTCTATTGGGTACCACAACTTTAAGGCATATAAAGATGATGTGAGTACGAGTGAGGCTATAATGGCGAGAAGGGAAACAAAGTGAATTTTCGAAAATTTCTCTTTGCTATTCATGGTCGCTCCTAGGATTCATTTCTAATTTGAAAAAGTATGTTTTAAAATACCTCTTAAATCAAGGGCAACTAAGCCTAGGAGAGCCCTACTTAGGACAAAACTGTAAATAAACTTAAATTTCTTCGTAAACAGAGTTTCTTTCTACCGCTCTATAGCCACTTTCAGCTATTCTTTTAGTCAAGTAATCTCGGCTAAGCGCTGGGTTCTCTATCGAACCTGCCATCGAATAAATCTTTGTACTATCGTCAACAGTGCCGTCCATATCGTCGACACCATAGTCCAAGGCCTTAAAAGCTTCCTCTACCCCGAGCATGACCCAATAAGCTTTTAGATGGGGAATATTATCCAAGAAAATCCTCGCGATGGCGAAGTTTCTCATATCCTCTTCTAAGCTGACTTCTTTCAAGTTACTCATACTATTATTTTCATTGCGATAACGAAGTGGAATAAAAGAATTAAAACCCTGTGTCTCATCCTGTAATTGACGCAACCGCGACATGTGATCAACGCGATGCGAGTATTCCTCTATGTGACCATAAAGCATCGTTGCATTTGAAGATAAACCAACTCGATGGGCTTCACCGTGCACTTCTAACCAACGATCGGCTGGCGCTTTGCCACCGGCAATCTTTCGTCTAATTGATGAATCAAATATTTCGGCACCACCACCTGGCAAAGAATCTAAACCCGCCTTTTTCAAACGAGTCAAAGTCTCTCGTACACTCAATTTGCTAACTTTAGCCATCCATGTCACCTCTACCGCTGTAAAAGCTTTGACGTGTATTTCAGGTCTTACTTTTTTGATAAAGGCAACTAATTCTTCACCAAATTCAACCCCACGGTCGGGATGAACTCCGCCGGTAATATGAACTTCGGTCAAAGCTCCCACTGGATATTTATCTAATTGAACCTTGAGTTCATCAATACCGTAATCCCAAGCCCCCTCCTCTTCAGTTGCCTTTGCTTTGCGAGCAAAGCTACAGAATTTACAGGCATAGACACATTTATTAGTTGGCTCAAAGTGGATATTTCTATTATAAAAAGTTTTGTCTTGATGTTTATCTTTGCGAATCTGATTAGCTAACTTTTGCAAAACCGCCAAATCAGCCTCTTCATAAAGCTGAATTGCTTCGAGCTCACTAATCCTCTCACGTCTCTCTACTTTCTTATATATTTCTTGTATACTGTTCACAAAAAAACCTAACTTTTATTCTCATTCATATCTTTCACAAAGCGATAAGTACTTACACTTCTGACATAATGCCATATTTTCTGTGAATGGAAAATCATTTTGAGTATTATTCAACAAGCTTCTTGTCTGCATAATCATTTCTCGCACATCAAAAAGCTTTTCTAAATCAAGCTTTGACTTCAAAATTACACAAGATTCATCTTTAATTAGTAAATTCCAGAAAACAATCCCTTCCAGATCCTGACCAAATTGCTTATTAAACGCCAAAGCCTCTAAGGCAATTGCTTCCTCATCTACATTAAGCCTATTATGCTGAACTCTCAAAATATTAAGCTCACCTTTGATTCGCCACGCTAAAGAAACAAAAATATCAACTTCCACTTCATCTGTTTCGAATTTCAAAAACTCATTACAAAGCAGCACATCTTTAACTGGCACCAACCAGGAAAACTCATCTAATTTCAGCAAAGACTCAATCAAGCTGCCAAAGCGCGGATAAAGCAAAAACTCTAAACCCTCTCGATCTCCTTCTGGATAGCCCATAAGCTCTCTTGAACAAGACAAATCCAAGACCTCGTTTACTTTGCTACTTCTGCGAGCATCGCAAAACACCAGCGGCAAGAAGTCTTGACTCACAGAAATAAAGATCTCTTCCAAGCTCTTTTCATGGCGCCTATCATATAAACGCCTAGAAAAAAAGTCCCTATCCTTATCAAAGGCATAGAGACTTTCTAAATAATGATATTTATAGCGCCGCGGGCAGGCTTCATACATGCGCTTTCGCGCCAATGACCAACGCATCCCGCTCCTCCTACATCAAAACTATTTTAAATGACTAGAAATAATTCCAACATCCTGTGCTTCTTGAGCTGCAAATGGCCCATTAGAATCATCACTAAACTGCCATTCGTTAGCATTCCAAGACGCACTCAAATCCCCATCTATATCGTCGAAAGTTCCCACAGAGTAAATTATAAAACTATTTGTTGCATTGTGATAGGAATAGCCATAAGGAGTCCCCCAGGGGTCATTCACTACGGTACTGGAAGCTCCATCTTCATCATAGTTAACATTACTAACATCATAGCCCTGCTCATTAAATTTAATAAACATTGGACGCTTCCCTGTCCAATTGTTATCTAAATTATTATCCGCAGCAACTTTAGATAACCATTCACCAAAATTAAACTCCTCATTAACGTCGGCTCCACTCGCCAAGGGATACTGCCCCCAACGATCGTAATACATTTCAACTGCTGCCTTCAACTGAGCAATCTCACTTTTAGCCTTGGCAATCTCTGATTTCCCTGTTGCAATGGTAAATACCGCTGTCCCAATACCAAATAAAATAGCAACAATCCCTAAGACCATCATCATCTCTATTAATGTAAATGAGTTTTTCTTACTTCTCATAATTTCTCCAAAATTCTAAATACCTTTTAAAGGTATATCTAGTTTAAGCTTATGAACAACAACTAGGGCCTCGCAATTTCAGTTAAATTGAATAATAATACATAAAGACCATTAACTTAAGCTAGGCAAGGTCTGCACAGCCTGTAATTACATCATCACAACACAATGTAAATCTGCTTTCTCCTTGATTTCACAATGATCGCAGTAAGCCTAGTCAAATAAATAGAAACCCCCTCAGGACCAAATCCTAAGGGGGTTCCTATAGCTATTATTATATTCTACTGAAGCTCAGCAAGCTCAGCTTGTTTTTCTTGTATTCTTTCAAGCTTTCTTGCAGCCTTCTTGCTTTGACCTTTTGAAACCGCCTCCTCATATTCGGCTCTTAAATCGACTATTTTAGCCTCTAACTGAGCAATCTCTGCAGAATTGTCTACCTCTACAGAATTAGGGTTAGTATTCCCATTATTACCTTGGGCATTCTCTGCATTATTATTTTCTAAGCTATTACCTGGGGCATCTTGATCACCATTACCAAAGCCATTGTTTTGATTTTTGGAAGAGTTAACTTCTTCCTCAGAGTTGGACTCATCGCCTTGAGCATTTTCTGCATTATTGTTTTCTAAGCTATTCCCTGGCGCATCTTGATCACCATTACCAAAACCATTATTTTCGTTTTTTGAAGATTTATCTTTTTGACACATAGCCTCTTTCTCTTCAGCCGCAAGTACAGCCTCTTCAGCTTCTTCAAGAGCTTTTTTAGCGGCAGCTTCTGCTGCTACTGCGGCTTCAGCAGCTAGCTCTGCTTTTGCAGCTGCCTCTGCTGCCTCCGCAGCTGCCTTTGCAGCATTATCAGCATCAGTCGTCGCTGTGACAAGCGCTTCTTTAATCTCTTGAACTTGCTTTTCTAAATCTGCTACATCTTCTTTCGTAGACACAATTTCAAATGTGGCCAGAACAACTAAATCCTGCATATCATAATATGATTTGCTTTTATTAGTCGTACCTAGTTCCATAAGAAAAATTACTTGGTCTGCACCAATTGTCACATTACCATCCTTGTCAATGTAATCAGAGAGGAATGTTTTTACAGAATCCTGTCCATTGTAACCACCAACACTTGTCGCCTCATCACCATCTCGATACACCATCAAGTTACTCTTACCCTGGAGGTTAGATGAGTCATAATATGAGCTTCTGCCATTTATCGCAATCGTCAAACCCGTTTCAACATCTAAATCAAGTGTCAAACCCTCTACACCTACAACGTGTTGTGAGTGATTTTCACCATCCTCATTTTGCCATTTGTAAGTATCGCCTCCAACTGAGACATCAGAATAAATGGAATTTGATGAAAACCCAGATCCTAACAATTCGAATGTCACTCTGACATCAGTATTGACGATGATTTCATTACCTTTATTATCTTCGGGCAATGTCACATTTTCACTGTCGTAGCCTTGCGGACCATTTTCTAGCGCTTCTTTAGCTTGCTCTAGAGCCTCTTCTGCTTTAGCCAACTCTTCTTCAGCATCATTTTTATTTTCTTGAGCTTCTGTAGCTTCTTCTTGCTTAGCCACATCTTCTTGTTTAGCTGCTTCTTGTGCCTCTTCTGCTTCCCTAGCGGCCTCTTCTGCTTCTTCTGCCTCTGTTGATGCTTCTGTCAACTCATCTTCACGAGCCTCTAATTCTTCTTGAGCTTCTTCTAAAAGAGTTTTTCCTTCATCTTCGTTTGATGCGTTTTCTTCATCTTCGTTTGATGCGTTTTCTTCATCTTCGTTTGATGCGTTTTCTTCATCTTCGTTTGATGCGTTTTCTTCATCTTCGTTTGCATTGTTGTTGGAGGCAAGCTCAGCAAAATCAAAAGATCCCGCTTTTAAAGTCTGTGCGATACCTGACTTACTGTTTCCTGAACCGTTAAAGTAAACAATATTTCTATTACCTTTGTGGTTACCATCATTATTATCAAAAGCTACTAACTTTAAAGAACCCAAGGCGACTCTATCATTACTTGCCACTTCATAGTCACCGGGAACAAAACCTGTTACTGGCTCAACATATGCCTCCGTGGGAATATAAGAATAAGATGTATAACCATCTAAACCGTTCAATCCTATCGACACTAATTGATTGCTATTGTCACCAGGACAAATAAATGTTCCAAGATCAGATTCACTAACATAATCTTCTGCAAATGAGAAGTCATCATGATTGACTAGGTCTCCAGCTGGAGCTTTTCTGTGGTCCTTTCTGTAAGCTTCGTAAATAGATTGAATTTGTTTGAGGTTATTTAAACAGGTTGTTTTTCTACCCGCTTCACGAACTGAGCTACTTGCACTCATAATCAAGGAAGCAAGAATTGCTACAACTGCACAAACGACAATGACTTCCACAATTGAGAAGCGTTTGCTTTTCTTCAGCGTCTTCATAAGGACTCTCCTACATTTTATATATAATTTATCTTAGTTTTCAACGAAATATGCCTAAACACATATTTTAATCTAAAACATTTAAATCTCAGACTCAAGAGCCACGCAAGTATTTTACTAGCTTTTTTTAATCTTTTTTTAATTTTTCTAGATAAGGCAATGGATTCAAATGAGTATTTAAGTTTTTTAAGCTACTTTAATAAAATTCAAGTCTACAAAAACAAAAAAGCCCTGCCGAGGCAGAGCTTATTATGATTGGGATGGAAAACTAATTAAAATTAATTTGGATTAGCTTCTCCGTGAATTTGATGTGTTTGACCATCGGTATCATTTTCAGCATTGTTATTTTCTAAACTATTACCTGTAGCTGTCTGGTCACCATTACCCCAACCATTATTACCAGTAATATCTAATCTGAGATATTCACCAAAATCAGGACCGTCTCCACTAGTATTTTCGCCAGCACGAATCCAAACATTAGCAATAATTTTACCTTCATTATCTCCAGTACCCCAAACAGTTACTTGTGTTCCAGGCAGGCCTTCAAATTTTTCTATTGCGCCATCAGAATACTCAAGCACTACATTGATAAGGTCAGCATCAGAATAAGCAGTAATCACTAAACCATCTGTACTATAAATAGCAGACACTTGAGGATCCGAACTTTTACCTTCAACTAAAGTTCCCGTGATTGCTTCTGTTGTATAACCACCTTCAAAAGCGCTTGAATCAGATTCTGTATAAATAACATCTTCCCACTTCTTAACTTCACTCTTTTTTGCGTTAGCTAAATACTCTTCAAGCGTCATGTCTGTATCAGCATTAACTGAATTGATGTAATCATCAAAAGCACTTTCACCGTCGACAAAAGTTTTTTCTTCAACTGGCTGAGAAACAGGCCCTTCTTCAACAACTTCTTTAGTAACTGAAGCTTTGTCAGCCAAAACAACCTCTTTAATAAATGTACCTGGCGGAACTACTGTAACAGTCTGAGCAATACCTGACTTACTATTGCCAGAACCATGGAGATAAACAATATTTCTATTGCCATTATGATTACCATTATCTCTATCTACAAAAACAAGCTCTAATGATTCAAGATCAACTTCTTCGGTGCTAGCTAATTCATAGCCGTCTTTACGGTAAGAACTATTATTAGCGGTAGCAGGCACATAGTGATATGATGTTCCACCTACTAGATCAGCATAAGAAGTAAGCTGGCTAACTGCCTCATCACCTGGACAAACAAACATATCTAGATCACTCATATCTACATAATCTTTAGCAAAAGAAAAGTCATCATGATTATCTTTATCACCTTCTGGGCTTTTACGATGATCTTTTCTATAAGCTTCATACACAGCTTGAATCTGCTTGAGGTTATTTAAACAAGTAGTTTTTTTACCAGCTTCACGAATAGAGCTACTAGCACTCATAATCAAGGAAGCGAGTATGGCGATAACTGCTGAAACTACAACCACTTCCACAATAGAGAAGTATTTGCACAATTTTGGCGTCTTCATAAGGACTCTCCTTTTATATTTATATATAATTTATCTTAATTTCTTAAGCACACAGGATGATGCACTTCTATAATGTAAGAGCTAGAAGAACTTCAAGACAAGCACTTAATTAATATATTTTTAACAAAAAGATGATTTATTGGCCAAAAAACTTAAAAAACACTCATCATCTTGCGTTTTACTGTACTTTTAAAGTATACAAAAAATACTAACTACCAAACACTTAGGTAAATTATAGTTCAAAAGCTATTAAACTTTGTCCTACTTCTTACTTTGACCATTATTTACTGCATCAACATAATCATCGAACTCTTCATCGTTGATATTGCCTCGACCAGTATTCCTTTCGTCATCTACGCTTTTATCTCCATCGGTCTTTGGAGCTTTACCTGGATTGGACATATCAACTCCATCTTCATTATTACCATGCCCATGATTATTTCTACCTTCGCCTTCGGGATCATCTTCACCTTCGGGGTCGCCTGTAACTCTTGGAGGAGTAATTCCTGGTTTATGGTTTTCTGTTCTGGCTATCCCACCATTATTATTATCCATCCCATGAAGGTATACAACATTAAAACGTCCATTATGGAATCGAGCATCTTTATCGTAGATCATCATAAATTCATAAATCCCACTAAAATCGTCTTCTGGATCATTTTCAGCATCTTTTTTCGAAGGAATGTATTCGTAAGATGTTCCGTAATTCAACACTGGAAAGAACCAAGCCTCTTCAAGATCTGTATTAACAAGTTCTAATTTATCACCTGGACAACGAAAAATGGCTAAACTCGACTCATCAACATAATTCTGAGCAAAGCGAAAATCATACTTATGCTCAGCACTCGGCGTCGCTCTATGATCTTTTTTAAAAACTTCAACAATACTTTGAATTTGTCTTAAATTGTTCAAGCACTGGGTACGCTTGGCTTCATCTCTCGCAAAACCAAAACTACTAAATATCAATGAAGCTAAAATTGATAATATTGACAGAACAACTAAAACTTCAAAAATTGAGAAATGTTTATTAATTTTTTCTTGTTTCATAACTACTACCTCATACATAAGACCTTATTTATTAAGCGTAAATTTTCTTTATACTAAAATATATAAGTCCTTGTAACCCCACACAACAACTCCAATAAAACAGCACACAGAGACCTCGACAAACCAACTCTAGAAAAGGCGTAAATCTATTATAAATAAAGACTTACAGATTAATTAAAAAGCTATTAATAAATCATTTTAAACACTTATCAATAAAGTATTTATCACAAATTAAGATGTTATAAAATTAACAGCTATAAATATTGAAACATTAAAAACAAAACACTTGCTTTTCAAAAAGTCGTCTCATTACTTAATAAGTAAGCTTTTGGAGGATAATTATGGACAATGAATTAGTTCAAGACATATGCCTAAATATGTTACCAGGTTTAGGTCCCCGTACATACAATAAACTAATCAAACATTTCAAGAACCCAGATAATATTTTTAAGGCCTCAGAAAAAGATTTATTAAAATGCCCTGGGGTCGGAAAGCAAGTCGCTAAAGAAATTCTCTATTACGAGAAAAACTATGATCCTGGAGAAGAATACAAACGCAGTCAACTGGCCGGCATCAAAATCATCAATCGCAAGCATAGCTACTACCCTGAAAGTCTTCGTGCTATTGACGACGCGCCTATCGTACTCTACATAAGAGGCAATCCTGATATTTTACAGCATTATGAACGCAACATTGCTATAGTTGGCACCCGTCGCCCCTCTAACTACGGAATAAACATGGCAAAATCCATCGCTACTGATGCTAGCTTAGCTTCTTGGACGGTCGTTTCTGGTCTAGCTCTTGGCATTGACACCTCAGCACATCAGAGCGCAGTTCAGCTGAAACGACCCACGATTGCTGTTCTCGGAGGTGGCATCGGACAAATTTACCCCAAAGATAATTTAAAATTGGCTAGGGACATCTGTGAACATGGTGCCATCATCAGTGAATACCCTATTTTATTTCCTCCTGATAGACGAACTTTTCCCATGCGCAATCGAATCATTGCAGCACTCTCTCGTTCTGTACTCGTTGTCGAAGCAGGACTAAATAGTGGGTCCCTCATAACCGCCAATCAAGCTTTAGATTATGGACGCTCTGTCTTTGCCGTTCCAGGCCGTGTTGACTACCCGCAATCAAGAGGTTGCCACAAACTCTTAAAATTAGGTGCAACTCTAACTGAGAGTTTTAAAGACATTTACGAAGAATTCAATCTTGAGCTTGGCGTAAATAGAAAAAGCGTAAAAAAACAGAGTAATGAAAAGCCCTTGTTTGAAGAAATCGACTTGCAATTAGACAAAAACGAGCAAAGGATTATGGGAATTCTAAAATCCGGAGAAGTCCATGTGGACAAAATCTGTGAATTATCTGAGCTAGCGGTAGGGCAAGTTTTAGCCTGTTTGCTACGTTTAGAAACACAGAAATTAATCAGACTGCTCCCCGGAAGAAAGTACGAACTTACAAAGTGAAGGCAATATGGGTAAAAAAAATTTAGTAATTGTGGAATCGCCTGCAAAAGCGAAAACAATTGAAAAAATTCTAGGTAAAGATTTTGAAGTCAAAGCATCTTTCGGTCATGTCCGCGATTTGCCTCAACGTAAACTCGGTGTGAATCCCGAAAATAACTTTGAGCCTGAATACCAGGTGAGTGCCGATAAAAAGAAAGTTATTGCTGAGCTTAAAAGCTCTGCTAAAAACTGCGAAAACATTTACCTTGCTCCGGACCCGGACCGCGAAGGAGAAGCTATTGCTTGGCACCTCTATGAAATCCTAAAAAAACAGAGTAAAGCCGAATTCAAACGAGTTACTTTTAACGAAATCACTAAGTCTGCGATTAAAAGCGCCTTTGACAAAGCCCACGATGTTGACATGGACCGTGTCGACGCCCAGCAAGCCAGACGAATCCTCGACCGCCTCGTTGGATACAAAGTCAGTCCCTTATTATGGAAAAGAAATGCTCGTAGTGCGGGCCGTGTACAAACAGTAGCACTGCGCCTTATTTGCGAACGCGAAAAAGCCATTAGAGCTTTCACTCCTGAAGAATACTGGAGTTTGCAAGCAGAACTCAAGAATCAAGCTGAAGATGCCACTTCTTTCCTCAGTAGACTTGATAAAATTGATGGCAAAAAGCCACATATCCCCAACGAAGAAAGCTCTGCAAAAATTGTCAGTGAATTAGAAGGCAGTCAATTCCGAGTCAAAGACATCGAATCAAAAGATCGCCAAAAGCGACCTGCTCCACCATTCATAACAAGTACTCTACAACAAGCTGCGAGCTCTAACTTACGTTTTAGCCCCAGTCGTACCATGTCACTCGCGCAAAAGCTCTATGAAGGTCGCGACCTCGGTAGCGAAGGCACGGCGGGTTTAATCACTTATATGAGAACTGACTCCGTTTCCATTGCCAAAGAAGCTCAAAATGCAGCTATCGACTTTGTCAACAATATATACGGTAGTGAATTCTCTCCGAGCAAGCCAAACTTCTACAAATCCAAAAATTCTGCTCAGGGTGCTCACGAAGCCATTCGCCCAACTGATGTCAATCGTACACCTAAAAAGATGGCTCCCTACCTCAATGATGATGAATTAAAGCTTTACACTCTGATTTGGAAACGCTTTGTGGCCAGTCAAATGGTTCCCGCTCTTTACCGTCAAGATAGCATCACCTTCCTTCCTGAAAATATTGGCTTGAGCCATGAATACCTGTTTAAAATCACAGGCTCTGTACTTATTTTTGAAGGTTTCATGAAAGTATATAACTTCTCCGATGACGGTAGCAAAGATGGCGAAAGCAAAGACGTTATCTTACCTCAGTTGAAAAAAGGTGAAATTTGCGACCTCTTAGCCTTATTACCAAAGCAACACTTCACTGAGCCTCCTCCCAGATTTTCTGAGGCTACCTTGGTTAAAGAACTCGAAGCCAATGGTGTTGGTCGCCCATCTACTTACGCTTCCATTATCCGAACTATCCAAGATCGTGAATACGTTTTCAAAGACAAAGGACGACTCAACCCTTCTGACAAAGGCATGGAGAGCTGTGATTTCTTAGTAAGCACTCTTCCATCTTTATTCGAGGTCTCTTTCACAGCTCATATGGAAGAGTTACTGGATAAAGTTGAACATGGTGATCTAGAGTGGACGACTATGCTTGGCGATTTTTACTCTGGCTTCACTAATTGGTTAGAAGATGCAAAAACTGCCGGTGCTCCCGACAGAAGTATTTTTGCTGCCGTCATCGAAACAATCCCTCAAGAAATCACTTACCAAGCACCAACGGGTAAAGGTAAAAGTGCCTTTAGTGATGAAGAGTTCATCGGATCTATTCGCGAAAGCCTAGAAGAAGATAAAGCTCTATCTGAAAAGCAATGGCAAACACTTCTAAAAGTCTTGCTCAGATACGAGACTGTTATGCCGGGACTCAAAGCAAAAGCTGAAGAAATGGGTTTCGATAGCGAACTTAATGAAGTCATTGCCAAAGCTGAAGAAGAAAAGAAAATCAATACCGAGAGCAATGCTACTGAATTGCTAGCCTTACTCGAAAATGTGACTTTTGAAGAACCACAAAAGCCCGCCAAGGGACGCCGCGCATTTAATGAGGCCAATTTCTACAAATCACTTAAAACTCAAAGTGAAGCAGGAAGAAACCTCAGTATCAATCAGATTAATGCACTAAAGAAAATGGTTTTAAAGTATCAAAAACAAGTAGAGAATTTTGAAGCCAAAGCAGCTGAGCTCAAACTTGAGATACCAGAAGAAGCTGTTATTGATCCGGAAGAAAGCAAAGAGATCACCGCCCTACTCAAGGCACTCTCTAGTGTTACTGAATGGAATGCACCAACAAAACGTGGCCGCATGACTTACGACGACAAAAGTTTTTACGAATCCTTATCAAGTAACTTTGCTAACAAAGGTTCCTTAACTCCCCGTCAATTAGCAGCACTCAAAAAATGCGTTGGTCGTTATAAAGAGAAAATCCCTGCGGAGCTTTTCCCTGAGGGCTTAGATTCAGCGAGTTCTGGTGGCGAAGAAAAAACAGATGTAAAATGTCCAAAATGTGACTCTCCTATCGTAAAAAAAGCTGGGAAACGCGGACCTTTCTATGCCTGCTCTGGTTACCCCAAGTGTAAAAACCTAGCCAATTCTTTAGATAAATTCACTGAAGAAAGCTAAACTCAGTAGGTATCCACAAAGCGGTATATGCTAAGTTATTGTGTCACTACTTTAGATGGGAAAGAGTTACTCTCTCTTTCTCCATCTGAAGTGATGAGACCGGCTTCAAACACCAAGCTTTTCACTTGTGCTCTGGCATTAGAAAATTTTGAGGCCACAGAAAGTCCCGCTCCTGCTTTGGACGTAGTTTACGAGGATAAAAAACTCCAAATCAACTTTCACGGCAATCTATTTTTTTCCGCACGTTATAGAGATAAGTCTCGACTCGATCATGCTTTCAAGCAAATTGCTGAGGCCATTTTAAAAACGGGTATCCAAAATTTCGACTCACTCCATCTCTATTGCGAAGCAGAATTCTTGAGCCCATTGAAGGATTACCCCTGCGTATCTTTTATCTCCATCAATGAAAACACCTTAGATCTAGCTATCTTAGATGGTGAACTAGAAATCACTCCTGAATCACAAAGCTCTTTTAAGCTATCTGCTTGTAAGACAATTGAGTATCAAAGCCGTACAGATTCACAAATCTTCTACAATCCAAATCAAGACTCCGAAGACTTCTGGCGTTTAGAAGGTTCTAATTGGACATATGACATCCTTGTAAAAGAACTAAGAAAACTTGGTCTCTTCATTGCTAAACAGAGTAAAAAACCTTTGCGCAATCCGCAACTGATTGGACAATTCGCTGATCCCATCACCACTCAAGAACTCATCACTTCGAGCCTACGCTTTAGCGATAATTTTCGAGCGGAACTACTCGCTCTCCATCTGCGAAAATCGCAAAAGAACTCATCGATTGATCAGTGCCTAAAACCCCTAAAGAATAAGCTTCAACTCAAACACACTCAATTGACGGACGGATCTGGTCTCGACCGCTTAAATAAAAGTTCTTGCGAAGACATCTGCTCTCTACTTAGGTACATGCACCATTCCAAGCACAGTGAAATATGGCATCAATCCATGGCTATCTCAGGAGAAGAAGGTACCCTTTCGAACAGCAATAAAAATCAATTACCGAAAAAGCGTTTCTGGGGCAAAACCGGAACACTGCGCGATACTCGTGCTCTGAGTGGTTATTACAAAACAGAAAATGGTTCAATTGTCATTGTCTCTGTGCTACAAAATCATGCGAACTGTAGTAAGTTCAGCGAATCTGTAATAAAGCTTTTGCGTGAAATTGATGAAGAACAAACAAATTCTAATTGAAGGGTCGGTACTAAAGGCTTTATCATCCATTGCAGTCCCCATGTTCATCATGATGTTTACCGCTATTTGCTTTTCATGGTTAGATGCTTGGTATATTGCAAAATTAGGCGATGCAGAACTTACAGCTATAGACATCTCTTTTCCCCTAATCACATTTTCCAGCTCTATAATTTACGGTGGCTTAGGCACTGGCGTCAGTGCGGCCATCGCAGCCTATTCGAGCTCAGACAAACACTCCCATACCGCCACAGGTCTTAAATTTGGCATTTGGCTCTCCATTGTCATCTCGGCTATAATCAGCTTACTTGTGATCATCGGTGGTCGCCAACTCCTCGAACAACAGCTCATGAATCACCCCGAAATCATTGAACTTTCCTACACCTATTGCTTTTGGTACTTCCTGCCATTTCCCATTATGGGTGTTGGAGCCGTCTTAGCTTCTGCTATGCGTGGCACTGGCAACGCGGTTCGCCCTATGATCTACAGCCTCTTCTCCATGATCCTAAATGCGCTCTTAACCCCCCTATTTTGCTACAGTTCGAGTGGTGCTTGGTATTCATCACTTTTTTTAGATCTCGGAATCAAAGGCGCTGCTTTATCTACAGTGGTGGCCTATAGCCTCATGACCCTCCTACTTGCTTTAGACTTCTTTCATGAACGACAAGGTTTGAAAAAATGCACTTCATCTATTGACCCACTAGAAAAAAAGCTGATTTTCAAGCGTATTATCTCCACGAGCTTCATCGCCGCTTTAGTTCCAGCATGCACCAATTTCACTATTGGCATCTCTCAGTCTATCTTAGCAAATTTAAGCCCCGCAACACTTGATGCTTACTCATTATCCAAACGCTTTGAACAATTCCTCATCATGTTAGCAATTCCTATTTGCGCAGCCAATATGATTATTATTAGCGCAAATTTAGGACGAAATAACTATGCTCGCATCAGAGAAAGCTTTATGCTTTCACTCAAAGCTTTACTTTCCATCACGACTATATTAGCTATCTTTATGTTCTTCAAGAGTGAACTTTGGTTTGCTTGCTTTACACAAAAAGATGAAATTTTTATTGAGGGTGCTCAATACTTCAAATACGCCATGCTCCAAGTGATTTTCATTCCTCTCTGTATTATGATCAACTTTTCCTTCCAAGGGCTCTCAACTCCAGCGCGACCGCTGCCGTTTACTCTGGGATCTGTTTTCCTATTCCAAGGTATAGGCTGCTACTTTTTGGTGGAACACTTTCAAGGCTCTACAGAATTTTACCTCAGCCTTGGTGCAGGTACTTTCTTAGCTTTCATTTGCTGTTTATTTCTTTTCCTAAAAGATCTCCAAGGTTTGAGCACAAAAAAAGCCAAGACTGAGGAGCCTCGGCTTTAACTTGGTTTAAGCTTAAAAACTAAGTTAATGATCCACTAGGACCAAAGTATTCATAATGAATATTTTCTTCGGCAACGCCCCAAGATTTTAATTCACTATAAAGTGATTTCATCATTGCTGCGGGACCACAAATATAAAAATCTGTTTCTTTAACATCATTAGCGGCTTTTTGTAAATCCGCGAGAGTAATTTTTTTACCTTCATCTGAGAAACTAAATTCATAGGAGAAGTTATCCGCCTTCGTGAGTGATTTAATTTCATCCTCAAAAGCAAGCTCATCTTTGTTTTGAGTTCCATGCAAAAAAGAGACTTGGCGCTTAGATTCATTTTTACTGAGCTGACTTAACATACTCAGCATGGGCGTAACACCTACACCGCCGGACACAAGAACTACCGCCCCTTCTCCAGGAGAAAGTTTGAAAACACCATAGGGTGCATTGAGTTCGACACAGTCGCCTTCATTAACTTTATCATGCAAGTGTGTCGAGAATGCGCCGTCTTTTTTCACTGAAATCCTTAGATATTTCCCGCCCCAAGATGACAAAGAATAGTTCCTTACCGACTTCTGCTCTTCACCAAGGTCAAGTTTCATACTAATATATTGCCCTGAATCGTAGGAAATTATTGGTGATCCATCTTCTGCTGCAAAGTAAAAAGATGTCACGCTAGCAGACTCTTTGACTTTTTTGATCACTTTAAATGACTTATACCCATTCCAACCGCCCGCTTTATCTGCAGTTTTTTGATACTTTGTTTTTTCTACGCCAATTAAAATCTCTGCAAGAAAGCCATAAGCTTCGCCCCAAGCGTTCGCAATCTCAGGAGTCACTGCATCACCTAACACTTCTGCGATTGCCGCAAGTAAACACTCTCCCACAATCGGATAATGCTCTGGCTGTACATTTAATGAGGCATGCCTTTCTGTAATACCTTCCACAGCTCCGCCCAAGGCTCCTAAATTTTCAATATTCAAGGCATAGGCCACAACCGCATTTGCTAAAGCTTTTTGCTGCAAGCCTTCTCGTTGGTGACTTTGGTTGAAAAATTCTTTTACCATAGGGTAACGTTCGAACATTATGGGATAAAATCTACTCGTTATTTTTTCGGCGTTCTCGCCTACGACTGGTGCAGTAGCTTTTACTATATCAATTGTTTCTTGTGAAAGTGCCATATCATTTTCCTTCTAAATAAAGTGATGTATACTTAAACATGAATATTTAAGTTAAGTTTAATATTAAATTGTATTTGCTCACATTCAAATTATAGTTCGAAAAAATATAGAGATTCTATGAGATTAAATTTAAAGACCGACTATGCATTACGCATTTTACTCCATGCCGCAAGAAACAAGGATACACTGACGACTTCCACAGAAGTTGCCAAGGTCTACAACATCACCCAAGCTAACGTCACCCAAATCGTCAATACTTTAAAGAAGAAAGGTTATTTGAGTGTGAAGCGCGGCCGCTATGGTGGCGGGTTTACTCTGGCTGCACCTGCGGAAGAAATGCGAATCGGCAACATAATTAAGGATATTGAACCTGACTTAGACTTGGTTCAGTGCTTTAATAAAGAAAAAAACACCTGCCCCATCATAGATAGCTGCAGACTTGCTGGCTTAATGTATTCTGGACTTAACGCTTTTTTGGAGAAAATGAATGAACAAACTTTGGCTGACGTTATTTAGCTCTCTCTTTTGCTTTTCGTGTATCACAAAAACCGAAGTAGAAGATTTAAGTGAAAACGAATTACTTATCAAGCAGGATAAGCTAAAAATCATCTACAACAAAACAAATGGCGGCCATATAGCCAAAGCCACTTTTGATGGTAAACATGCCTTCTATTATATCCAGGAGACTTTCCCTTATCCAGCAAAAAACTTCCGCTCCAGCAAGAGTTCTAATATTGACGACGAGGAATCAATTGTTTCTCGCACTTTTCATCTAAGCCCTAAACTTAGCGTCAATCGTTCGTTTGAACTCAAAGAAAATGCTCTCGAGTTAAACTGGCGTTTTAAAAACACTTCCCAAGAACTGATCTCTGGAAAATTCCAAGTAGACCTAAAAATAGATAAAAATGCTAAAACTAGAGCCAATGAAAACGGCACAGAACTTACTCTAAGTAATGGTTTGAAACTCTTTTTTAATCACTCGGATGATTTGCGCTTAATAAACACAAAAAATGGTTTTACCTTTATCGATAAGCAAATACGTGAAATTAAACCTTCCCACAGGAACTCCGAAAAAATAAGCATATCTTTCTCGAACACTAGCCATTAAGCTTATTTTTTTTCTGCGGCTAACTCTGCACTACTTTTATTGATACCTATGGGAAACTGTTGATTGAGGCGAAATAACTCCAGACGTGATAATGTCTCGTCTGAGCATCCGATTACCATAAATTGACAATCGCGCTCCTCGCACATTTTAAACAAAAATTTAATGTAGCCAAAAGCGGCACTACACAAGGAACCTGCATTAAAGAGATCGAGAGTCATCTGCTCCCATTCCCCAAATGCATCAAAACCTACCGCAAGCTCTAATTGTAAAGCTTCAAGCTCCTGTAAGCCTAAATCACCCTCAAGCTGTATAAAAAAAATCTTGTTATCAACTAGTATCATGCTATCAAAAATCGCTTTGGTTTATATTATCTCCTTAACTGTATACTTACGGATAAAAAAAAACAGGAAGCTTGTGTAACTTTAAGCTTATTTTTTACAAATTCGGTATTGTTCCATGTTGAAATAAACCACGTATGACACATATTTGAGCGCGACTTAATATGAATTAAATAAAGAGAAAAAAAATGAGCAAATGCAAGTGCAGATTTATCTCATCTACCATAGGGATGAAAGTCCTTATGGCTGCTACGGGCCTCCTTCTCACAGGCTTCCTAGTAACACACCTTGCCGGTAACTTCCTGCTTCTCCCCACAATTGGTGGCCCTGAAGCCTTCAATGAATACGCCTACAAACTCACATCTTTGGGTCCCGTTCTTTGGGCTGCTGAGTTTGGCCTCCTCGCCCTTTTCGTGACTCACATTTTTTGCGCCATCCGCACGAAAATGATCAGTTCTGCTGCACGTGGATCGGATTACGTCGTCCGTAAAACTCATGGCGAAAGTAACCTTTCATCACGTTTCATGGTTCACACTGGTGGCATTATCTTGGTTTTCTTAATTGTTCACCTCGTAACATTTAAGTTCGGCACTGAGCACGCTCTAGAGCCAACTGCTGCGGCTCCCGCAACACGCGACCTCTACAGAACAGTTGTTGAACTATTCGCCAACAAACTTTACTCGGCTTACTATATTGCATCAATGGTACTTCTTGGTTTTCACCTTAAACACGGCTTCCAGAGTGCATTTCAAACACTTGGTCTCAACCACCCGCGTTACACACCATTAATCAAAAAAACATCTTTAGCTCTTGCTCTAATTTTTGCTATTGGTTATTCAATCTTCCCTATCTACTTCGGTTTCATTAACCCCGTAGATTGTTCGTCAACACCATGCTGCCCAGGAGAACACTAGTATGAAACTCAACGGAAATGTCCCTGAAGGCGACCTAAAGACACTTTGGGAACAACACAAATTCAACATGAAGCTGGTCAACCCAGCTAACCGCCGTAAATTCAAAGCAATTGTGGTTGGCTCTGGCCTTGCTGGTTCATCTGCAGCGGCATCACTCGCAGAAATGGGCTATAACGTTGATTGCTTCTGTATTCAAGACAGCCCACGTCGCGCTCACTCAATTGCTGCACAGGGTGGAATCAACTCTTCGAAATCATACCCCAATGATGGCGACAGTGTTCACAGACTTTTCTACGACACAGTAAAAGGTGGCGACTACCGTGCTCGAGAAGCTAACGTTCACCGTCTAGCAGAAGTCTCTGGTAACATAATTAACCAATGCGTTGCACAAGGTGTTCCATTTGCTCGCGAATACTCAGGCTACCTCGCCAACCGTTCATTCGGTGGTGCTCAGGTTTCACGTACTTTTTACGCTAAAGGCCAAACTGGCCAACAGCTTCTCCTCGGTGCTTACAGTGCATTAAGCCGTCAAATCAAATCTGGCCAAGTTACTATGCACACTAGGACAGAGATGCTTGACCTCGTTATGGTTGACGGAAAAGCTAAAGGTATTATAACTCGTAATCTACACTCAGGTAGCATTGATCGTCACGCTGCTGACGTGGTTCTATTATGCACTGGTGGATATGGTAATGTTTTCTTCCTTTCTACGAACGCAATGGGCTCAAACGTAACAGCAGCATGGCGTGCACACAAACGTGGCGCATACTTCGCTAACCCATGTTACACTCAAATCCACCCAACTTGTATTCCTGTACACGGTGAGAATCAATCCAAACTCACTTTGATGTCCGAATCACTACGTAACGATGGTCGCGTTTGGGTTCCACGTAAAAAAGAAGATGTAGAAGCCATTCGTAAAGGCACAAAAACTGCCAAAGATATTGCTGATGCTGATCGTTACTATTATCTAGAAGAACGCTACCCTGCTTTCGGCAACCTTGTTCCACGTGATGTAGCATCTCGCGGTGCAAAACTCGAATGTGACAACGGCCTTGGCGTGAACGAAACTGGCGAAGCCGTATTCCTTGACTTCAGTGCTGCAATTGAACGTGACGGTTACGAAGCTATTAAAGCTCGTTATGGTAACCTCTTTGATATGTATCAGTGTATTACAGCTGACTCACCTTACGACGTACCAATGAAAATTTACCCAGCTATTCACTACACAATGGGCGGACTATGGGTTGACTACAATCTCATGTCTAACCTCGAAGGCCTCTTCGTTCTCGGCGAAGCCAACTTCTCAGATCATGGTGCTAACCGTCTTGGCGCATCTGCACTCATGCAGGGACTTTCAGATGGTTACTTCGTAGCTCCTTACACAGTATCTAACTACCTCGGTTCCAACAAGCAAGAAAAAGTTAGCACTGACATGCCTGAGTTCGAAGCTGCTGAAAAAGCGGTAAAAGAAACTAATCAAAAACTTCTCGATATTAATGGTAAGCAATCAGTGGATGACATCCACAAGCGCCTTGGTAAAATGATGTGGGAATACTGTGGTATGGCTCGTAACAAAGCTGGCCTCGAAAAACTAGTTAAAGATACCTCAGAACTTCGCAAAGAATTTTGGTCCGATGTTTCAGTTGTTGGCGAAAATGCTGATTTAAATATCACACTAGAAAAAGCTGGTCGTGTAGCTGACTTCCTTGAACTCGGTGAACTCATGGGTCGCGATGCTCTTGCTCGTGAAGAATCTTGTGGCGGTCACTTCCGTGAAGAATCTCAGACTGAAGATAATGAAGCCAAGCGTGACGATGAAAACTTCCAGCACGTAGCTGCTTGGGAATTTAAGGGAGCCGACAATGAACCTGAACGACACATTGAAGAACTCGAATTCAAACACTGCATACCATCACAAAGGAGTTATAAATAATGAGCTCTAACGGAAAACTACTCAAGCTTACTCTTAAAATCTGGCGTCAAAAATCTCGCTCAGAGAAAGGTTTCATCGAAACTCACGAAATGGAAGGTATTTCAACCGAAATTTCTTTCCTAGAAATGCTCGATACACTCAACGACCAACTAGAACGCAGCGGTAAAGCTCCCGTTGTATTTGATCACGACTGTCGCGAAGGTATTTGCGGTATGTGCTCGCTCTATATCAATGGTCAGCCCCACGGTCCTGCTAAAGCAACAACAACTTGTCAGCTTCACATGCGTGAGTTTAGCGATGGCGAGACTATCTTCATTGAGCCTTGGCGTTCAGCTGCCTTCCCAGTTGTTCGTGACTTAAGAGTTGATCGCTCTTCTTTTGACCGCATCATCCAATCTGGTGGGTATACTTCCATCAAAACTGGCTCAGCTCCTGATGCTCACGCGATACCCGTACCTAAAGAGAATGCGGATCTCGCAATGGACGCAGCTACTTGCATCGGCTGTGGCGCTTGTGTAGCAGCTTGTAAGAACGCTTCAGCAAGCCTCTTTACTTCTGCTAAAGTATCACAGCTAGCTCTTCTCCCACAAGGACAAGTTGAACGTACAGAGCGCGCCCTCAACATGGTAGCTCAAATGGATGAAGAAGGTTTTGGTCACTGCACAAACGAAAGTGAGTGTGAAGCGGCCTGCCCTAAAGAAATTTCAGTTGAAAATATTGCTCGCATGAACCGCGAGTACTTAAGAGCTTCTGCTATTTCTCGTAAGTAAAACTTACTTTTACTTCATTAAAAAAATCCTCGGTTTTTACCGGGGATTTTTTTATCATAATTACTACCCCTATTAAATCTCTAAATCTAACGGCTTAAAGCTACCTAGAGTTGCCCGCCTCCAACCAAGCCCTCCCATATTCGACACGGTAGAGACTTCTGACACACCAACAAAAAAGGCTTGAAGCAACAATCACTTCAAGCCTTTTAACAAATCAAAACTTTCTTAGCTTAACGACCGAAAAGTCCTTTAAGCTTGTCATCAAGTTTTTCTTTGGCTTTCTCAATTTTCTCGTCAGCTTTCTTGCGAACTTTTTCTTCAGCCTTCTTTTTCTCAGCATCAATTTTCTGCTTAGCTAACTTTTTACCCGACTCCACAAGCGCCTTTTGAACTCGCTCCATTAAGCGATCGTAATCAATCTTAAGCTTTGGCTTATCCCACGACCCCAAGAACTCACCTTGAACATCTAATGACTCCATCGCATTGAGAACCATTTCAGCATCTTTTTCTTCTAAACCTAAAATCTTTTTACCAGGTCGAACATCGACATTCAGGTTTCTCAATTTAAGTAAAAAAGGAAGCTTCATTTGCTTAGCTGAAAAAGTTCCATCTAAATCAAAACTCATATCACCATCGCGAAGAACTGCCGCTGTATCTTCACCAAAATCAATATCTTCTTTTCTTTTCAAATCGCTCACTTTCACCATCAGCGTACTATCCGCATTTAACTCATGTACATTTAGTGTTGACTTAGCAGAAATATTTTTCCCATCCGTTAAATCAACTAATACTGGTTGCCCGATAATTACTGGGTGACTGCTAATATCAGAAACCTCTAAAGTGTAAGATCTTGAAGCTGATTTAATATTGCTAACACTCGTTTGCTTAATATGCCAAGCAGCCGAATTTTGATAGAGTTCTCTCGCTCTTAAATTGAGAAAACCTAACTTCTCAGCTTGTTCACGAAGATCTTCTTTAGTACTTTTCACAGGTTTATTCTCGGCTTTGGCTTGAGCATCCTGTTCTTGCTTAGCAAGGTAATCTTTTATTTTGTCGTAGTATTCTCTGTACTGACCTGCTTTATCCAAGTACTCATTAATGTCAAATTCACCTTCTTTATCCGTAGATTTTTCTTCAGGCTCTTTAGTCTCTTTTTCAGAACTAGAATCATAATCTTTACCTGGCGATTTACGCACAACACCAAACTCAACTGTATCAACTTTTAGCAGCTCAACCACCGCACGACTACGAAGTAAATCTGACATCTGAACATCTAGTGAGACATCTTGAATTTGAACACTATTTTTTGACAGGTCTGAACTATCGGTAAACTCTAAGCCTTTCATATTCAAACTGCCTTGTCCCATAGAGAAGTGTAATTCATTGATATTAACTTCCGCACCATTTGCACGAGTCAACTGTTTCTCGAGCTGAGACTTCATAATACTTTCCAGTAAGAAAAACTCCGCCACCAAGACAATGACTGCAGTAAAAATAATAAGCCCTAGGCCCATTGGACGGAAGAGTGGATGTTTTTTATCTTCTTGATCTTCTTTGCTGGGAAGCTTGCCTCCAAAGGCAATAAACAAAAGTGCTTTAACCCAAAACTTTTCATTGAGCTCCTGCATTTTGTCACTGCCTTCGAGCTTGAACATGCGTTCACGGAGCGACACAACTGTTTTACCTAAAAATAAACCAATTGCACCACCAGCTATTATACCCAATGGAACACCGCCTACTAAGCAGTAACTATCTAAACCTACCCAAGCAACAACTGCCGTATTATGCAAACTAGTAAACAGGCCTTGAAGGCTGGAGATTAATACATAACCAATTTCGAAGGTAAGAGGCGACAAGCCATAGCAAGCCAAAGTCCCTACCAACAAGCCCATAAGCATAAAACCAAAATTTGCATTCAGTAATAACACCAAAAACAGCATAAGGAATTGCGCCAAATTAAACCCTGGGATTAAACCCCACATCATACCGAGCATAAAGCCCAAAGTGATTTCACGAGTCGTGGCTCCGCCTCGTAAAATCTTTCCTATCTTCCTTAATAATTTTAAAGTAAACATCTTCCTATCCTTTTTTTATGTATCACTTTTTGGTAAAGTTTCTAAAATTCTTAAATAACTCTCATAACGACGATCGTAAATTTTTTCATCATCCACAGCATCTATGACCATGCAACCTAATTCGTGAACGTGCTGACAATTATTAAATTTACAACTATCAAGCCCTTCGAATTCGGGAAAATAAAATTTTAATTCTTCCTTACTGATTTCCATTAAATTAAACTCTCTGAAACCAGGCGTGTCAATTATATAGAGATCATCATCCTCTAAATAATGAAAGATTGACATCACAGTCGTATGCCTTCCTCGTCCCCTCGCCTTCTCTCTAGTTTCTTGTGTTTTTATATCGAGATCGGGGCTAATCGCATTAAGCAGAGAAGATTTACCCACTCCACTAGTCCCAACAAACACTGATTTGTGTCCCTTTAAGAATTTCTTTAAATCGTCAATCCCTTGATTATCATGCGCCGATACTTCAAAGATATTTACACCCAGATTTCGGTAGTAATCCAACTCCTTTAAGACCTGCTCTTTGTCATCGACTTCTAAATCCATCTTATTGAGGCACAAAACAAAATCCGCACCACTTTGACGTGCTCCAATGAGAACTCGATCGATAAAAAAGGGATTAAAGATGGGACTATCTAAAGACGACACCATACAGACATAATCGATATTCACGGCAATAACACGTTCGATCTTAGGACGTAAAGGGTCGGGGCGTGAGAAAATACTTTTACGCTTCGCGATACGCTCAACTAAAGCACTGCCATCGTCTTTCATCGAGTAAAAAACCTCTTCCCCCACCGATACACCAGTCTTCTGCAACATGGCTAATTCTGATTTTAAAAAGAAGGTGATCTCTCCATGCGAACCACGCAAAATTCCGCCTCCGCGAGAAATACTTTTCACCACACCTTCGAATAATTCGCGATCACTTTCTTTTTCTAGGGTATTCATCGAGTCGGCTAATTCCATCGCCTTACGCGTCCAATCCTCTAAGACATCGGGCTTTTGTTTCGCCATCCTCGAGGCTTTTTTTCCTGAATGATCTCTTCCGCGTTCTAAATTGCGTTTCCAGTCCCCACGATCACTGCCTTTCATCTTGTGCGCTTTACGCAAACGAGCCGCGGAACTAAGGATTTCCATTTTTTGTTCTTCGCTTAAATTCTCAAAGCGTTCGAGGTGACTTTTTTTTTGCTTTTTCTTCTTTGCCATATTTTTCTTTTGGAATTAATTATGATTTAAAATAAATTACTTAATTTCAAACTCAAGGAGATTAACATGATCTTTGCACCTTTAGCTGTTTTCGCTTTTGATATGACTTACATATTATTTTTCTTTTTGCCCGCCTTAGCGCTATCTCTT
Source organism: Lentisphaera marina (assembly GCF_028745505.1). GTDB lineage: Bacteria > Verrucomicrobiota > Lentisphaeria > Lentisphaerales > Lentisphaeraceae > Lentisphaera > Lentisphaera marina. Next base: position 2,027,615 of record NZ_JAQZZL010000002.1, read on the forward strand.
TTTGCGTCTTGGCATACAAAATCAACCTTTAATCGCTACAAAGAAGTTCCTGGCAGCAAAGGCTTAACTGGGGCTCAAGCGGCCAATGAAATGTTACAAAGAAATGGCGTTCACGATTGTACTATTGAAATAACCCAAGGTTTTCTTTCTGATCACTATGACCCCAGAGTCAAAACCTTGCGCCTTTCTCCCGATGTCTATAATGGTCGATCACTATCTGCCATTGGAGTCGCTTGCCATGAAGCCGGCCATGCTCTACAACACGCACAATCTTATGCTTTTTTAAACATGCGCTCAGCTATGTGCCCCTTAGTTGGCATTGGCAACCAAGTTGGTAACATTTGCTTAATTGCTGGATTGTTCCTAAGTTCACGACCCTTTATGCTAATCGGAATTTTAGGCTTAGCTCTAGCTTTTCTCTTCACTGTAATCACTCTTCCAGTCGAATGGGATGCCTCTGCTCGTGCAAAAAAGGCAATGATGACTGCAGGCCTTCTTGCTCCTCGCGAAGTGGATGGTGCCGGCAAAGTCCTCAATGCTGCTTTCTTAACCTATTTAGCTTCTGCGATTTCCGCACTCATGACCTTGATTTATTACGTCATGCGATATATGGGCTCCAGAGACGAGTAAAATTTCTTGCTCTGCCGTGAAATAAAGGCAAGTTCTCGTATAGTGTGCGATGATAAAATTATAATTTGGATCGCACTTTGAACCCAGACAAACAACACACAATTGAAAAGTCCGTTTCCTTCACGGGGATTTCCCTGCATACAGGGCACCGTGCTAGACTCACTTTCAAAGCGGCACCCGCCAACACAGGCATAATCTTCCGTCGTATGGATCTACCTGGACAGCCAGGAGTTCTTGCCGTTGGCACCAATGCAACAGACGTGGAACGTGCTACAACTTTAAAAGATGGCGATGCCGTCGTCCATACTGTTGAACACGTCTTAGCAGCCCTCATGAGTAGAGGCATAGACAACGTCTTTGTCGAAATGGATAGACCAGAGCCTCCCATTGCAGATGGTAGCTCATTACCTTTTTTAAAGATCTTAAAAGAAGCTGGCACCGTAGAACAGGATGCTGAACGTGAGTACTTTACGGTTGACGAAGTTCAAACCTTAGAAATGGATCACGCTCTTATCACGGTAGTTCCTGACGATAAATTCCGAATTTCATGCACGGTGAAATACGATCAATCCGTCTTAGACACTCAATACCTCAGTATGGAAGTCACACAAGATTCATTTGAAAAAGACTTGTCTGAAGCAAGAACTTTCTGCTCTTACTTTGAGCTCGAATACCTCATGAACGCCGGCCTCATTAAAGGTGGCAGCCTCGATAATGCTACTGTCATTCACGGCGGAACAATTTACTCCAAAGATGGCCTGCGTTATGACGACGAATTCGTTCGTCACAAAATGCTCGACATCGTCGGAGACTTTTCTTTACTCGGCAAGCCCTTAAAGGCTCACATCATTGCCGTAAAACCTGGCCACCCATCCAACGTGACCATGGTTCAAAAAATGCTTAAACTTACATCAGGATCAAAATAAACATGTCAAAAATCATTTCTTACCCCGAACTCTTCGACCTCATCCCTCAACGTTTCCCCGCGCTCTTAGTTGATCGTATAGAAGTTTCAGATGAAGCAGGTAAATACAGAGCTTTAAAAAATGTAACTGTTAATGAACACTACTTTGTAGGTCACTTCCCCAATAACCCTATCATGCCAGGTGTTTTACAATTGGCCGCAGTAGCTCAAGTTGCGGGTGCCGCATTTAAACTTGAGGGTGGCAAAGGCACTCCTTGGGTTAGAAAAATCAATAAAATGCGTTTCAAAAACCCTGTCCTTCCCGGCGACCAACTCATTATTGAACTCAGCATTTCCGAAGTCACTGAAAAATCTGCTCAAGTAAGTGCGACTGCTAAAAATAGTCACGGAAAAGTTTGCAGTATAGTGACTTTGACTCTCGGAACACTTGAGTGTACACCTATCGAACCATCAGTCCTTATCCCCGAAACTCTTCCTGAATTCGCTGAGTATAAAGAAAAAGTTATGGATACAAATGCGATCTCCGCAAGTATTCCGCACCGCTTTCCCTTTCAGTTTATTGATAATGTCATTCACATGGAAGACATGCATATCGTTGGAGAAAAACTTGTAAGCATCAATGAACCTTACTCACAAAACTATATTCCTCCTTCACCGGTTCTTCCCGTTTCTGTACTTACCGAAACTTGCGCACAACTCGGCTGTGTTTACATGCTCGCTCAACCGGAAAACAAAAATAAGATCGGTCTATTTGTCTCTATTGAAGAAGCTGAATTCTTCCGCCCCGCTGTTCCTGGCGATCTCTTAACGATTGATTTTAAACTCGATTTCCTTAAATCTCGTTTGGGTCGTGGTATATGTAAAGTTTACTGTGGCACTGAACTGAAAGCTGAACTCGCCATGGCCTTCGCCCTCGTAGACAAGGAAGCGTAATATGGCTTCAAACATCCACCCACAAGCTTTTGTTCACCCTAACGCTAAAATTGGTGACAACTGCGAAATCGGCCCTTTCTGCACTATTAGTGAACACGCGGAACTTGGCGATAACTGCTACCTCCAATCTCACGTTGTTATTGATGGTCGTACTAAAATTGGCTCTAACTGTAAAATTTACGCCTTTGCCTCTATTGGCTCACAATCACAAGATCTAAAGTTTAAAGAAGGCAACATCACTTATACTGAAGTCGGTTCAAACACAATCATTCGTGAGTATGTAACCATCCACTCTGGCACCGACGATGGTACCATCACAAAAGTCGGCTCAAACTGCGCACTCCTAGCTCTTTCTCATGTAGGACACAACACAATTGTTGGTGACCACGTCGTCCTCAGCCACAACGCAACTCTAGCTGGACATGTAAGTGTTGCGGACCACGCAAACATTGGCGGCTTATCTGCCGTTCACCAATTTTGTCATGTAGGTAAAAATGCCATGATTGCAGGTATGGCTCGCGTCGTCCAAGACGTACTGCCATACACCATATGTGAGGGTGCTCCCGCATCTTGTCGTATTATCAATAAAGTTGGCATGGAACGCAGTGGCTACAGTAAAGATGATGTGCGCAATGCTCTTGAAGCTTTTAAAATACTTTTCAAAAGAGGCAATACCGTCGAGCAAGCCATTGCATTACTCAAGGAAAACTTTGACAATAGCGACGTCATCGACAATATTATTAAATTTTGCGAGAATTCAGAGCGCGGTTTAGCCCGCCCACAATAAGGATAGTCAATGAATAAAACTCTTGTTATTTTAGCCGCAGGCATGGGCTCGCGCTATGGTGGCCTAAAACAATTAGATCAGCTCGGCCCCTCTGGTGAAGCCATCCTTGAGTACTCTGTATATGACGCTCTTCGTGCAGGCTTCAACAAAATTATTTTTATCATCCGTCGCGATTTCGCCAAAGAATTTAAAGAACTCATTGGCCCCAAATTCAATGACTTAGCAGAAATTGTGTACTGCTACCAAGAACTCGACCACCTACCTAATGGTTTTGATTGCCCCAGCGATCGCGAAAAACCTTGGGGTACGGGGCACGCTTTACTTTCTACTATCGATACCATAAAGAATCCCTTCCTCATTATAAATGCGGATGATTTTTATGGCCTCGAAAGCTTTAAACTAGCCTCTAACATGATTGACTCATGGGAAAATACTGAGGAAGAAAAAAGCGGCATTGTCACTTTCGAACTTGTACAAACACTCTCACAAAATGGTTCAGTTTCACGTGGGGTATGTCAAAAATCTTCCACAAATTCTTTAAGCGATATTACTGAAACTCATGGATTGACTCAACAAGGCGACAAAATCCTCGATGAAAACTCTAATGAGTTCTCAGCCAAGACGCCCGTCTCCATGAACATGTGGTGCATGAGTGCCTCTATGTTGGCTCATTATGAATCAGCATTCATTAAGTTTCTCTCAAATAATATCAATGTCCCGAAGTCTGAATTCTATATCCCCTCTGTAATTGATGAACTCATCAAAAATAATAAGATCTCATGTGATATTATCGAAAGCCCATGCAAATGGTTCGGAGTAACATATAAAGAAGACAAACAAGATGTGATTGATGCTTTGCAAGAAGCCGTCAAACAAAAGATTTACCCTCCAAGTTTACACATTTAAATGGCTATCGAAATTGAAAAGAAGTTTCTCGTCAAGGGATCCCCTTGGATTGGAGCTCCTTTTCAAATTTTGCACCAAGGCTACATAGCCAAAGAGGGCAAAGCAACTGTTCGTGTGCGCACTTCGCAAACGCAAGCTTGGCTCACTATCAAAGGACGAACTGCAGATAAGAGCTTTTCACGCCTTGAATGCGAATACGACATCCCTCTTCAAGACGCCGAAACTATGCTCAAAGAACTGGCTAGCTCAGACATCATCAGTAAAAAGCGTTACACCCTTATACACCAAGGTTTTGAATGGACTATAGATGTGTTTGATGGCAATAACGAAGGACTTGTGCTAGCTGAAATTGAGCTCCCCTCTGAAGATACGAAATTCGAATTACCCACCTGGGCCTATCGTGAAGTAACTTTTGATCACCGCTTCTCCAACTCTTCACTATCTAAACTTCCTTGGTCGAGCTTTTGTGGAGAATTCAGCGATGAATAATCGCCTTGAGAAACTCCCCTTTGGCTACGTCATCCCTAGTGAAGATGATGAACTTTTTAAAGAATGTCAATTTTCTGCTTTTCGTGCTTCTGGCGCTGGTGGCCAACATGTCAACACCACCGATTCCGCCGTACGCCTTGTCCACTTTCCCACTGGTTTAGTGGTTCAATCATCTGAATCACGTAGCCAACACCGCAATCGAGAAATCTGTCTTAAAAAATTGCGCCAAGCGCTAATACAAGCAGGAAGAAAGCGTAAACGACGTGTCGCAACACGTAAAAAACGCAGTGTTTCGGTACGCGAACGTCAGTATCGCGAGGCTCACAAGCAAAAAAAACAAAGCCGGCGTAAAATCGACCCAGAGGAATAATTTAACGTCGCTTTTTTTGCGGTCGAGAATTATTTTTGCGCTTTGAACTTTGACTCGATTTTTGCCCACCGCGTTTAGATTGGGGGGATTTACTCGTTTTAGAAAAAGCTTTAGCTTTGCCTTGAACAGGACGTTTTGCCATTGACCTACGCCCCTGTTTATTAGCATCTTTAGAGGCTTCTTTCGTATTGCTTGATTCAGAAATCATTTTATTAATTTCTTCCATCTCGCTAGGAGTCAAATGTCTCCAAGTCCCAAGCTTTAGCTTTGCCAATTCGACCTTCATGATACGCGTGCGTTGTAAAGAAAGTACACGACAAGCTAAATATTCACACATACGGCGAATCTGACGATTAAGACCTTGAGTTAAAATAATGCGAAAAGTATTCTTACTGACTTTAGTCACCTTACACTTTTGAGTCACCGTATCTAAAATGGGGATACCATTCGACATTTTCCTCAAAAAATCATCGCTAACAGGGCGATCAATGGTCACGACATATTCTTTTTCGTGTGCATTGCCGGCTCGAAGTATTTTATTCACTATATCGCCATCATTGGTCATAAAGATCAAGCCATTTGAGAACTTATCGAGTCTACCAATCGGAAATATTTTATCTGGGTAATTGATGAAGTCAACAATATTGCCTTTAACCGAGCTCTCCGTAGTACAAGTTATTCCCTCTGGCTTATTGAAGGCTAAGTAAACGCGCTCTTTTTGCCGCTTAGCTTTAATGCGTTGACCATCAATTTCAACAAAGTCATTCGCTTCAACTTGCTGACCAGTTTTACTGCGATGACCATTGATCAGCACACGTCCCTGCTCAATAAGTTTATCTGCCTCGCGCCGAGAACAGAAACCTGAATCACTGATGAATTTATTGAGTCGCATGACAATTAACCTACTTTATAGACTTATAAGGCCTCAATAATACAACCAGATCGTGTTTTAACCAGTGGAATCAAAAAGCGCCAAAATACTGAAAAACCGTCAACTAAGCAAGCAAGACAAATTGCTAATTATTATACTTAAGGCTCCAGTATATTCATCTCTAACAATAAGCTTATAAATTTATGACTGAAAAAGAAAAAATGCTTGCCGGCCAACTTTACGACCCAGCTGATAAGACACTCACCCATGAACGCCAAAACGCACGTAAACTTTGTCGACAATTTAATCAATCTACTGAAACAGAGAAAAAACTTCGTGTGAAACTTCTTAAAGAACTCTTCCAAACTGATAATTCGACTATTTGGATTGAACCAAGCTTCAAATGTGATTATGGCTACAACATTAAATTTGGCAATAAAGTATTTATAAACTTTGATTGCGTCATTCTCGACACTGCGGAAGTTAGCATAGGCAATAATGTCATGATTGGACCTGGGGTGCATATCTACACTCCTCAACATCCTATTGATCCCAATGAAAGATCGACATGGAAAGAATACTCTGAACCCGTACACATTGCTGACAATGTTTGGCTAGGGGGCAAAGTAACTATTTGCCCTGGTGTCTCCATTGGCGAGAATAGCGTCATTGGCGCTGGCAGTGTGGTAAGTAAAGATATCCCTAGCAATGTTGTAGCCGCTGGCAACCCCTGCAAAATCATTCGAAAAATTAAATCTTAAAAAAAATTAAAAAAAGTTCATATGTCGCGACAGATATATTCTAAGTGCTCCGTATTATTATTTGAGAAAGGAAATCATCAGATGGATCTTTGGGAAAGGAGACTGATGATGGAGAGGAGGAATTTCGATGTGGACTTTGGAAAGGAGGCATCGAAATTGGAGTCTCACTAATAATTTTGGAGGAAGTTTTTAGTGACTGGAGTAAGGAGAAACAATTTAGCCGCCTAATTGGCGGCTTTTTTGTTGTTTAGACGAAATAATTCCGTCAATCTTAAATCAAAGCCTGCGATTTCATTTATAATGACACTTGCCATTAGCTTTTAATAGGACATTTTAAGAAATCATTATTATAGGAGATTCACATGAAAGTCGTCACAATTCTTGGTTCCGCCAGTGCTTACAGCAATACAAAAAAAGCTTTATCTATCGTAGAAAATAAGTTTAACGACTTGGGGGCTGAAGTCAATCAACTCGACCCACTCTCACTCAAGCTCAACAACCCTGCAACAACTGAAACCGAAGACACTAAACGCATCACTCAACTTGTTCGTGAAGCAGACATTGTGATTATGGCTACTCCAGAGTACCACGGTAGCTACAGCTCCGTCATTAAACTCATTATTGACAACCTTGGCTACCCATCAGCCCTCTGCGGCAAAGCCGTCGGCCTCGTAGGTGTTGCCGCTAGCCCTTTTGGTGCACTAAAAGCTCTTGAGCATTTAAACAGCATCACAACTCACCTAGGCTGCTACACTTACCCCAAGATGGTGAATGTTGCTAGCTGCTATAAAGTTTTTGATAAAACGGGTGCACTCACCGATGAAAACCTCAAGGAAAGACTCGAGGAACTTGCCAATAACATGATGGATTACGCAAAAAAGTTTTAATGATCTCGAGATAATTCAAGAGCTCCATTTAAGGGTTTAATATCTTATTCGCTAAGTTATTAAACCCATTTTTTTGTCTAAGGCATACATGAATTACCACTTAATGTGGGAAAAGAGGTCTTTGACTAAACCGCCAATACGACGGAACTCCGTCGTGAACTGACTTAAAATTGGCATGCTACCCCTTTCGAGGCTAACTTGATAATCTCGCGCGCCAAGAATTAGAGTTCCAAGACAATTAGACCACAACTCTATTTCATCACGCATCTCGGGCAAGACATAACGCGGTTCGTAGTGCGGTGTACTTAAATTAAGATTCGTCACTTCTTGAATAAGACGATTAAAAACCTGTAATTTAGCACCACCACCAGTCATCAAAACGGCACTCACGGAACTATCTTTTTTGACCTGACAAACATCATGCCATATAAGTTCGAGCATTTCTCGCAAGCGAGCCACAACAACAGTTTCCACTGACTGTAGAGACACGCGCCTAGGTTCCGTTCCCGGGAGACCTTTTAATTCAATCATGCCATCTTCACCTTCGGGCAAAGAACCATAGACTTCTATATAGGCTTTTAAGAGTTTTTCCGATTCTTTGGAATGCAGGTCAAAACACTCACCCAAGTCCATACAAATGTGATCCAAACCAATAGGCAAAGTATTAAGGTATTGCTCATTACCTTTATAAACCGAGTAATCTAAAGTTCCATATCCTAAGTTGATACAGAGTGTGCCTCGTTCAGGATCTAAGGTATTTTGAAAAGCATGTGGTAAGACGCGACTACTAGGGAGTAAGCGCATTACGTCGCGACCTAAGTTTTCTTTAATCAAACGACGCACGCCTCCCACATAATTTTGGTCGGCACTTACAAGTACACCATCGCAAGATAATGCTACAGCTACTTGCCCTTCGGGATTGAGGACTTCTTTTTGGTTATCAATAAAGTACTTACATACATCGACGCAGAGCAACTCACGATTCGCGGGAATTTTATGGTCACTTAATAGGTGCTGAAGCTCACGCATCGCCTCTACTGTGACGACTCCCTCCGCATCATAAATATGCACATTGGCATTGGCTAAATCGGTATGAAGACCACTACCTGATATATTGGCGTAGACATAATCCACTGTTGCACCATGAACTAATTCTTCAGCATGTTGAAGTGCAAGTAGCAATTGCTCACCAACTACTTGAACCACTTGAATGTCGCCATTTTTGATTTTCAGGGAGGGTCGGCTAGCACAAGCCAACAAGCGAGGTTCACCATCGATAACTTCAGCTAAAATCACGCGAATATTCATTGACCCCAAATCAAGGGCACAAATTACTGGCGTTTTTTTTGATGGCATTTGGGAAGCTTTCTCACTAATAGTTTTTAGGTCTGCTTCATTGTAACTTTCGAGACTTATTTAATCAATTCAGTGACTGTAAAAAGATCCATGAAAATGGCTTTATCCCGAGACAATTTTTTGTAGTTCATCACGAAGCTGTGGGGGACCAAAAAAATAGAGCCCTGCAAAGAGTAAAACAAAAACTATAAAGCCGAGCATAATGAATCCTGCTGGTGCTTTCTTAGTCGTCTTTTTAGTTGGCTCACGCTGAATTGTTTTATCAATCTTGGGCGTTGCTTTAGGTTTTGCCTGAGCTTTTTTATTGTCTTTTGCTAAATCCGCAAGGACTTTTTTTATATTCTTTGGCGAACCAGGTAGTTTCTTTAATTCAATCAACAATGCCTGACAATCCTTGGGACGTTGATTAGGATCTATGGCCATCATGCGCTCAAGTAAATCATTAACCGGATGATCCTTTAATCCCGGTACAGCACGCATGTTTTTCTTTAAACGAGCTTCCATAACATGCACATACTCGGCTTTACTCCCCAAACCATGAGGATCTCGCTTACTGAGCAAGCGATAAAATATCACTCCCAAAGAATAAATGTCTGCACGGTGATCTAAAGTCTTTTCAGCGTTCAATTGTTCAGGAGACATGTAGAGCAAGGTCCCCATTGCAGTCCCCGTCCGAGTCATATTATTAGAGAGTTCTCGGGTAATGCCATAGTCCATTATTTTAAGTTCGCCCGTTTGACTTAAAATGATATTTTCGGGCTTCAAATCGCGATGTATGAGTCCTTTGGAATGAAAACTATGCAAGGCATTCGCTAAACTCGCGACGACCGCAATGGCCTGAGGTAACTCCATCAAGCGGTGCTCAAGAGTTTTGCCTTCGACCAATTGCATAAGGATACACCAAGAATTGTCGACTTTCTCTAGTGAATGCATATTCACAAAATTGTTGAAGCGCGCCATCTTTTTACCGATGGCAAATTCTTGCTTAAAGCGCTCGACAATTTTACGCTCACGATTTAGATGAGCGTGAAGAACTTTAAGGGCTGCATGCTGACCATTGCTATCTTGAACGCGATAAACAGTCGCCATACCACCGGAGCCCAAAGGGCGTCCGACGATTTTATAGGGACCTATTTGGCGTTGAGCAGCGGGCACGTCTTAGTGAAAGTGCTGACCGTAGAAAAGGTTAACCGCATCAGCCACAATCGGTGAATGGTAGCGATTTTCTTTGCCAAATTTTTCGTCGAAGAAAGGAACAAACTTTTCTAAGAAGAGCTGACGGATTTCTGTCATCGTTTCTGAATTGTAGTCACGTGCCAAAAATTTCGGGTGACAGATCACAAAGAGTTGGTGAGGAATATTGTGACGAAACGCTGGGCCATCGACAATAAATTCAGAGAGTGCCCGGAATAAAGCTTCTACCGCTTCTTGACGATCGTGACCACGACCAACTAATTTTGCAAACATGGGGTCAAAACTTGTGAGTGTATTACCACTATGAACGTAGCCGTAATGACGCATACGATCAGTACGTTTTGGTGGTAAGTAACGTTCAATTGTTTTACCGCCCATTGGACCGTAACTTTCGCTATAGGGGTCAAGATTAGTGATACGTGCTTCGATAGAGTGACCACGGAACTCAATATCTTCTTGTTTAAGAGTAATGGGAGCACCAAAAGCGTAAAGGATTTGCGATCTGAGTAAGTCGACACCAGTTGCTAGATTAGAAACGGGATGCTCAACCTGAATACGTGTATTCATCTCTAAGAAATAAAGATTCTGAGATTCTTCATCGTAAATACATTCAAGGGTTGAAACTGAATCGAGACCACATAATTGTGCGAGTTTGGGTGCAGCAGCAATCATTTTTTCTAATTCTTTAGCGGCTACAGGATCAGTGTCCATCAAACTTTCTGGTGCAAGAAACTCTTCAATTTCTTTTTGCGAAGAACGCATCAAAGTACATTCGCGACCATAGAAAGTGAGGTCTTTAAAAAGCTGAATTTCGTAGTGACGTGAAATCTCGATATTGAGTTCCATCACAAAGTGAGAAGGCCAACCTAGTGCATACGATACATTCTGAACTTCTTCAAATTTAGCAGGCAAATCTTCTGCACCTTGGAAAACAATTTGACCGCGACCACCGCCACCAGCAACTGCTTTTAAACGGAAACGGCGATCGGCGAGTTCGGGATTGTCAGCAATAATCTGTGCATGTGCTTTTTGAGCATCTTCTAAAGTGCGAATATCACCTGCACCCGGAACAACTTGAAGTCCTGATTTTATGGCGATATCACGAGCATTATCTTTAGGCCCCATGATCGACTGCGTGTATTCACCAGGTCCAATAAAGATGTAACCTTCATCGACAACTGCTTTAGCAAACTCAGGCTCTTCCGAGAGCATACCGTAACCTGGATGGATACCAATTTTGAAACCATCTTTACCGAAAAGATCTTCACCAATTTTGCGAACGATGCCACAAGCTGTGAGAAGTGTTGGGATATCCATATAAGGAGTTTTTGCACGACCCGCAGCTACTTGCTCCGGAGAAAAAGTGTCTGGACCAATACAAAGATGATATTCAGACTGTGCCACGTAAGGGTACTGGGCATCACCTGCAGTGTGCAGTGTCGCCGTCAATACGTGGGGGTTCATGATTTCTTTAGCTGCGCGCAAAGTATCTGCAGCAATTTCACCTCGGTTACATGAAATAACAAAGCAAGGTTTATCTTCGGGAATATGGCCCGTAATGCGAATGGATTCACCGTGAACGGTATCAGCGTGATAGCTCATAAATGTAGAGTTCCTGTTAGACTTTAATAATTTTTTGATAATAAAGCTGAAGTCACCATTTATTCCACATCTGATGCCCTAAAAATAGAAAAAGGCCGGCTTAAAAGCCGACCTTTTTTACACTTTTAAAAGTGGATTAGAAATTCTTATGCGAGGTAATCGCGAACTTCTGCAGTTAGAGCCTCAGTCGTATAGCCAAAGTGCTCTGCAACCTTACCACCAGGACCACACTCACCGAAACGATCGAGGCAGTGATGACCACCCTGAAGTCCGATGTAACGGTACCAGCTGATTGAAGAACCGTAATCAATCGCAAAACGACTGCTCACTGCACCTGGAAGAACGCTTTCTTTGTATTCTGCACTCTGCTCTTCGAAAAGAGTTGAAGAAGGCATTGATACAACGCGAACTGATTTACCATCAGCTTCAAGGTTTTTAGCTGTCTCAACTGCGAGCTCAACTTCAGAACCAGAAGCCATGAGGATGAGGTCAATAGAATCACCGCTTTCAGCTTTAGCAACATAAGCACCTTTGGCAACATCGTTGTCAACTGTTTCTGCGAGAGTTGTAAGATTTTGACGAGACATAAGAAGCGCAGTAGGACCATCAGTTTTTCTGATTGCCACTTCCCAGGCTGCTTTAACTTCGTTAGCATCTGCAGGGCGAAGAACAGTAAGACCAGGAATACACTCAAGAGCTGCTTTGTGCTCAACAGGCTGGTGAGTTGGACCATCTTCACCAACGAAGAATGAATCGTGAGTGAATACGTAAATTGCTGGAGTCTTCATAAGTGCCGCTAAACGAATAGTCGGACGCATATAATCAGCAAACACGAGGAAAGTTGAACAGTAAACGCGCATGCCACCGAAGTTGATCATACCATTAACAATGCCACCCATACCGTGCTCACGCACACCAAAGTGAAGATTGCGACCATCAAACTTACCAGTGTTGATATCACCCTCTGCATCGAGGCGAGTTAAGTTCGAGCAATCGAGGTCAGCAGAACCACCAAGAAGGTAAGGAACTTGCGCTGCGAGTGAATTAAGAACGGCGTGTGAAGATTTACGTGAAGCTACTTTTTCGCCGACAGGGAATTCTGGGAAAGAAAATTCTGCGGGGAGCTCGTGATTTTGGTAAACATCCCATTCTTTACGGAGCTCAGGATTAGCTTGTGACCAAGCTGCAAACTCTGCTTCCCATGCTTTTTGTGCTTCAGCACCAGCTGCAGCAGTTTCTGCGCAGAAAGCTTTGACTGAATCACTAACGTCAAAAGCTTCGCCACCGAGAAGTGTTTCACGGAAAGCTGTTACTTCTTCTGCACCGAGTGGAGCACCGTGTACTTTATGAGTACCGGCTTTAGTTGGTGAACCTTTACCAATAATTGTCGTTGCAATGATGATAACTGGCTTATCAGATTGTTTAGCAAGAGTTAAAGAGGCATCTACTGCTTCAATATCATTACCATTACATTCAATAACTTCCCAGTTGTAAGCACGGAAACGCATCGCTACGTCTTCAGTGAATGCTAAGTCAGTTGAACCTTCAATTGTAATACTATTTGAATCATAAACGAGAACTAGGTTATCGAGACCGAGGTGACCAGCAGTTGATGCAGCTTCAGATGCTACACCTTCCATAAGACAACCATCACCACAAATTGCATAAACATTTGAGTCAAGGATTGTGTGATCTGCTGTGTTGAATTTTTCACCTTGTACTTTCGCTGCAAGAGCCATACCTACTGCATTAGAGATACCGGCGCCAAGTGGGCCAGTTGTTGTCTCTACTCCATCAGTATGACCAAATTCTGGGTGACCAGGAGTTTTTGCACCGAGCTGGCGGAAGTTCGCAAGATCATCTTTACTTACATCGTAACCAAAGAGGTGAAGAAGTGAGTAAATGAACATAGATCCATGACCCGCAGACAAAACAAAGCGGTCGCGATTGAACCAACTTGAGTCAGCTGGATTGTGTTTTAAGTGTTTACTCCAAAGTACGCTACCGATGTCTGAACATCCCATTGGCATACCTGGGTGACCAGAGTTAGCGGCTTGAACACCTTCTGCACTGAGTACAGCAATGTGATTAGAAAGCTCTTGTAGTTTTTCTTGGCTCATGTCAAATTATTCCGTGTTATAATTTATGTTAAAGTTGTTTACGTGATTACATATTGCGTTTAGCCCATAAATTTCAAGCACTTCTGAAAACTTTAAGACAAAGTTTAAAAATTCTATGATAATAAGTTCATCATCAATCAATTTTTTGCCGTAAAAATACAAAATAATTGTCTAAGTTGCTTACTTATCTCTACGCAGTTGGCGAATGGTGAATTTTGCTGGGTGCTGGTGCCTGCGAAAGTCGTTTGGAAAACACTCGCAAGTTAAAATTACTACTCCGCGATTCTCGCGTCCCATCGCCCCTTCTTCACCAAACACCTCGCTGTAACAATAAAGTGTACGCCAAGCTAGGTTCTTAAATAGATTGATGGCTGGTTGCTCTACAAATGCATCTTCCGTATAAGTCATTTTACTCCAAACTCCATTTGCGATGAAATAAGCATCTTTTTGATTATTAGTGATTTACGAAAATAATGACCCTCGAGAGTACTTTGCGATGAAATAAAAACATATTTATGAGAGGGGAAAAATTTGTGTAACACAACCTGCAGTGAGTGCAAGGAACGATCTGCAAACTGATCGCTGATTTATAGCGATGTGTCACTCATTCAGGGTTCCGACTGATTTGCTACCTTATCCCCCGCGTTTCGCAAGGGGCTAAATAAGTACTGTTCTTTCAGAGCTCCATTAAATTACCTGACTTCTGGTCTTTGATTACGTCAAAGGATTTTGATTTTTGGCTAGAGTTTCGAGAACTGTATTCGTAACATTTACATTCCCCCCTAGTTCCTCTCCCTCTTTCAATGCTGAAATAATTCGTTTATTTTTTTTCGCTAGTTCATAATCAGGGTCCATCTTTAAGGCCTGATCTAAATGGCTGACAGCTTTTTTAATCTCGCCATCTCTAGCTAGGCAAATCGCCAAGTTACCGTGAGCAGGTGGCGATTCTGGATTAATTTTTACTGACTCAATAAAGAGTTCTTTTGCTCTTTTATACTCACCGTCTTCCATCCAATCCATAGCTTCATGAAAGGTGACTGCTGCGTGAATAAAGTTATCTGGCGATATTCCATTGTGTTCTTCAAAATTGTTTAAGTACTCGAGGCTTTGCACAACAATGGCGTGTTCTTTGGGGAAACTCTCAATGATCTCTAAATGAACTGATAAGGCTTCATCAAATTGTCCAATTTCTTCATATACATAAGCAAGGTTATGATAAGCCTCTATCATATCTTCATCACGATCTATGGCTATTTCCAAATGAATTCGAGCCTCGAAAAACTCTCCGAGTTGAAGGTAAAAAGTCCCCATAACATAATTGAGACTAGCATCCTCAGAGTTATCTTCGTAGATGTCTATTAATGATGTAAGCGCCTGCTCACGACGGCCTTCTTTAAAATCCACAAGTGATTGATCAATAATGTCATCAATTTGCTCTTCGCTTAGTTTTACCCTCACCAACTTAAACTTCTGCTGGAGTTCATTATGCTTTTGTAGACGCAATTTTTCTTTGCGGGCTTTTTTCTTTTGCGCTTTCTGCTGGTTCTTTTTATGTTGATTTTTCTTCATAGATTCTCTACACTTTTAATGATTACTAACTACGTTTGCTATACTACTAAGCCCGTCGCAAGTCACGAATGGTGAATTTTGCTGGGTGCAAGTGCCTGCGAAAGTCGTTTGGGAAAAAGCTACGACCATGAACAATTTCTTCCACGAGCATGCGAGCGCACATGGGAGCCGTCGTAAAACCTCTTGAGCCAAAGCCACTCGCTACAAAAAGCCCAGGCAAGTATTTTGCTTCAGGTAATCGTGAAGCAGCGTGAGTTCTTTTATCACCGCCATAAGTCTCTTTAAAACACTCTAAATCGGGCATCGGACCCACGACCGGTAAATAATCTTTTGATTTACAACGAAACGCTGTACGCCCTTGATCAAACTCAAGATCCGAATCTAAACTAGGAAGTAAATCTTTGAGCGCTTTTGCGAGTTCCGCAAAATCATTTGATCTTAAAGATTGATCCTCATCGTCTTCCTGATAAGTTGCCCCTAAAAGAAAGTCATCACCATCTTTGAGTAAATATTTATCGCCATACATATTGGGCAAATCATCAAACTGTTTAAGTAATTCGCCTTTAACGTGCGCTACTTGACCACGTAAACTGGAGAGTTTCAGAATAGATTCGCCATAAATTTGTTCCACTAATTGTCTTGTCCCAGTGCCCGCAGCAATAATCAGAGTGTCACTGCTTAGCTGACTTCCATCACTCATTGTTAAAGCCCAAAGCTGATCTTTGAATTCAATTTTTTGAACCTGACCTTTAACAAGCTCCGTTTGCGATTCTCGCAAAAAAACCTCACACACTTCAACTGGATTAATGACAGCTGATTGCTGCATATAAAGTGCCTGCTTCGCATAAGGAAATTCTTTTTCACGATGCACATAATCAGTCCCGTGACGTTTCTCTGCGTTTTCATATAGCTGATCATTTTCACACTTAACATCCAATTCATAGACCTGTGGATCGGTGCTGACGCCCAAATCTTCTAGTGCCCGTAAACTGTACTCAGCTCCACAAACTGTTAACATCTCCTGATGATTTCCATGCTGGGTAAAAAGAGGCATGATCATTCCACGACGGTTTCCCGAAGCGCCGCTGGCGACCTCGCCAGAAATATCGATTATTTGACTCTGAATCCCCTTCTTAAAAAACTCGCGTGCAATGCTTGTCCCCGCAATTCCAGACCCAATAATAATGGGTTTACCGTTTGGCTTTTGTTTTTTGTGCACATACCAAGGAAGTTCAATTTTAGCAAAGCGACGTGACCCAGGCTCGAACACCCCATTTAAACGATGACGCTTACCCGCAAAACCTGGAACTTTCTCCATCGCAAAACCGGCCTCCATCAAGCCTCGACGTACAAATCCCGCTGCAGTAAAAGTCGCCAAGGTCGTTCCTTCTCGAGAATGATTGGCTAAGAGTCGAAAAACATCCTGATTCCACATCTCAGGATTACTTGAAGGTGCGAAGCCATCTAAAAACCAAGCATCAGCGCGTAATGAGCACTCAGAAAAGGTATCCTGAACATCACCAAACATTAATAGTAATTGAACTTGCCCCTCTTCGAAATCTATGAGGTGAAAACCCTGCTTAGCTTTCGGCAGACGCGTCAACAAGATATCTGCGAGCTCCGCAAGCTCAGAGTACGGAGCTAAAGCTTTTCTTTGGAGCTCTAAATCTAAAGGGAAAAGTTCACAAGTAAAAAAAATCAGTCGACAAGTTTTCGAAGACTTACGCCAAGTATCCCAAGCCGCCAAAAAATTAAGCCCCGTGCCAAATCCCGTTTCACCAATAATAAGTTCATCTTCTTGCTCGAAACGTTCAGCAATGCAATTACCACCTAAAAAAATCTCTCGACTTTCAGCTAGACCACAACCTTCCATGAAGTAAGTATCTTCAAATTTCTGTGAATAAAGGGTTCCATCTTCTGTAAAGCTCCACGAATTTTCTTTAGCATTCATTTCTCATCCTAGAATTATAAACTTTTGGAATCTAAAGCCATTGATCACTTTTGCACTCTATAAGTAATTGCTAAGTTTATTGAAAATTTCACTTCTTGCTACTTGAGGCTTAACAATACAAATATAGATTCCTCTATGGATAAAAAAATTTACACCGAAAACAAATATATATGGCTGTTAACAAGCCTAGCCATTTTCCTCTTACTTGCTCCATTCAGAGCGACTGATTTGGCTGGGGCCGAATTCTTTTCCAGTATTGCCTACTCATGTATACTCGGAACTGCTATATATACCTGCCGTAAAGACAAACACCTTTTACTGATATCCGCTACCCTCAGTTTCCCGGCAGTTGTTTCTTACTGGGCTCACTCCAATCACCTTTACAGCTCTCCTGAAACACTACTCATTTCAGGATCTTTATTTTACATCTTCTATATTTTCATCATTACACGTGAAGTCTTCCGCTTTCAACAATCCATTTACAATAAGCTTGCGGCAAGTTTATGCACATATTTAATGATTGGTATCACATTTACTTATCTATTTACCTTAATTGAACTCAAATACCCAAACTCCTTCGCATTCCCCGACACCGAGTCCTTAAAACAAATGAATCAAGAGCAAGGGCTACCGCATATGTTTGACCTTATGTACCACAGCTTTGTCACCCTTTCCACTTTAGGGTATGGCGATATACAACCTCGCAGTGGACTTAGCCGCATTCTTTGCATCACCGAAGCCCTCATCGGCCAAATCTACTTAGTCGTTATCGTGGCTGGCATTGTCAGTTCTAGTAACGATGGCTCCCTTCACCCCAAATCTAAAAGATAATGAATGCTATCATTTGGATCGGTATCGCCTTCTTTTTTGGTACCATAGCCAAACTCATCCGTCTACCTCCGCTCATAGGTTATTTAGGCGCTGGCTTTTTACTCCCGAGTATTGCTCAACTCACATCAGATCCAAATCTCGCTTCCGAACTTAAGAATAGTGAAGCACTTAACCAATTTGCAGATCTAGGTGTCACCCTCCTGCTATTTACAATTGGCTTGAAACTAAAAGTTAAAAACTTACTACGATTACCCATTTGGGGAACGGGCTTTGGCCACATGGCTTTGATCACCCTTGCCATGTCAGGCTTACTCTTTCTACTCGCTTCAACTGGACTAGGTCCGATGAGTGGCCTAGATATAAAAGCCATTGCTCTAATTAGTTTTGCCTTAAGTTTTTCAAGTACGGTTTTTGTCGTCAAAGTTCTCGAAGAAAAGGCTGCCATGAATTCCTTTTATGGGAGCTTGGCAATTGGCATCCTAATTATTCAAGATATTGCGGCAGTCATCTATCTAGCTGCCTCAACAGGTAAAATCCCCTCTCCTTGGGCTTTAGCTCTAGTAATTGGACTCTACCCAATCCATCGTCTGATGAAAAAATTCCTCAACTTTATCCAGCACGGAGAACTACTGCTCTTATTCGGCTTACTTATTGCACTTGGTGGAGCGGTACTCTTTGAATCTTTCGGGATCAAAGGAGACCTAGGAGCTCTCATTTTAGGTATCATGCTTTCAAAACATAAGTACGCCACTAATCTCGCGAAAGAATTATTTAATTTCAAGGACTTGTTTCTTGTTGGCTTCTTTTTGAGCATTGGCTTAAGTGGCATCCCGGATTCTGACATCATTCTCACTGCCGCACTCATTTCTTTGGTCTTACCTTTAAAAGCCTTACTCTTTTTCTTTTTTCTCACAAAGTTGCGTGTTACGAGTCGAACTGCTATTCTATCTTCAGCTATCCTCTTCAATTATTCTGAATTTGGCCTCATTGTCGCTAAAGTTGGCGTCGATACACAAGTCTTAAGTCCAGAATGGTTGACAATTATCGCACTTTCGCTAGCCATCAGCTTTCTCTACGCCTCACCACTCTCCGCTAATAGTGAAAAACTCATAGAGTTTTTTATTGAAAAAGCCAAAAAATTCGAATCCAAATCACGTTTACCTGAAGAAATCATTATTGATCCAGGAGATGTCAATATTATTATCATAGGCATGGGACGTCTAGGAACCGGTGCCTACGATGAATTCCTCCACCAAGGCATAGACAAAATTGTTGGTTTTGATAATGATTCTTCTGTTATCGAACGCCACACTGAAGAAGGAAGACATGCCATCCTCGCCAATTCTGTTGATCCTGATTTCTGGGAACGCTTTTGCATAAATCACCCCTCTATTCACATGGTCCTTCTAAGTATGCCCCAAACTTCAAACAATCTCTTTGCTGCCCAACAATTACGATCCAATAATTTTGAAGGGAAAATATTTGCCACCGTAAAATACAAAGAAGACGAAGCCCTTCTTAAAGAAAATGGCGTGGATTACATCTTTAATTTTTATACTTCCGCTGGTGCAGGTTTTGCCAGTGAATCACTCTCGGTTTTACCACAAAAAGAGGGTTCCATGGAAATTTGTGCAGAAAACATTATCTAATGCTTCAAGACTGAGTTCTTCAAGCTTCTTTTCCTTTGGAAAAAGTCTACATTGAATCAACATAATCAATTAGGGAGCTCAATATGCCAAATACAGGTGCTAGCCATTCGATCACAATTCGCTTACAAATGGATCATCAGCCAGGACTTTTTGCTAAAGTCGCTGAAATTATTGGTCGACTAGGCGGTAACATTGGCGCCATTGACATTGTTAAAATCACCAAAGGTAAGATAACTCGTGACGTCACAGTCGACACGAGTGGAGATGATCATAAAGATGAAATCACCGAACAATTATCTCAACTACAAGGACTGAAAGTCCTCCACATCTCTGACCGAGTCTTGCTCATGCATTTGGGAGGAAAAATCGAAGTCAATAGTCGTTTCCCTCTCAATTCTCGTGACGAACTCTCCATGGCCTACACACCTGGTGTCGCTCGTGTTTGCGAAGCGATTCACAAAGATCCTCAACTCGCCCACAATTTAACTATAAAGAAAAATACCGTTGCCATTGTTTCAGACGGAACTGCGGTACTCGGTCTCGGCGATATTGGCCCCGAAGCTGCCATGCCGGTCATGGAAGGCAAAGCTATGCTTTTTAAAGAGTTTGGTGGTGTCGACGCCTTCCCAATTTGCTTAGACACAACTGACACGGAAGAAATCATCCGCACTGTAAAAGCCATTGCCCCAGGTTTTGGCGGTGTCAATTTAGAAGACATCTCTGCGCCACGATGTTTTGAGATCGAACGACGTCTTCAAGAAGAGCTTAACATTCCCATTTTTCACGATGACCAACACGGTACCGCCATTGTCATGATTGCCGGCTTAATTAATGCGCTAAAAGTTGTCAATAAAGAAGCTAAAGACATCAAAGCTGTCGTCGCAGGCGTTGGCGCCGCAGGAACTGCTTGCACCAAAATGATGCTTGATTTAGGGATCACTAACATCATTGGCTTAGATCGTACCGGTACACTCTACGAAGGACGCGATAATATGAATAGTTCAAAAATCGCTTACGCAGACATCACCAATCCACAAAAAATAAAAGGCGGAATGGACGAAGCCATCAAAGATGCTGATTTATTTGTCGGTTTATCTGGACCAGATGTACTCTCGCTAGTTCAACTCAAAACCATGGCAAGAGATCCTATAATCTTTGCCATGTCGAATCCTACGCCAGAAATCATGCCCGAAATTGCCCTGCCCCATGTCGCCGTAATGGCTACCGGCAGAAGCGACTACCCCAATCAACTTAATAATGTTCTATGTTTCCCAGGAATATTTAAAGGTGCATTAAAATGTCGTGCCAAATCTATCACTGAAGAGATGAAGCTTGCTGCTGCTCATGCTATTGCTGCCACTGTAAAAGATAGCGAACGCTGTGCAGATTATATTATTCCAGGTGTTTTCAATAAAGATGTTGCTCGCAATGTTTCACGAGCAGTTCGCAAGGCACACAAATAAAATTAAACTTGGCCAAGTGCCGCAATCACTTCGTCAAGTTTTTCAACCTGACTATCAATACCTTCTTTAATATCACTTAAGTCGTATTCAGTGAAGCCGTCGGCAATGACACCTAAGTTATCAATAACAATTTCCATTTCATTGAGTACTTGACGTAGGAAATCACTATATTGATCTAGGTCAACTCGACCACCACCATTAATCTCACGAGATAGAGCCCGTGCAATCAAGTCTCTAAGGAGGCGTGTTGCGTAATGTAAATGCGTCGGGAGTTTCTTTGAGGCCAACTGCTTATCCATATAAAAAACAGCTTTTAGCTCATTATCAATAAATACTGGAACAACCACTGCTGAACAAATATTAAAATCGACCACTGTCTGAGTCTTATCAGCCGACTGATCTAAAGCATCTTCAATAATAATTTTTTTACCTTCAATCGCTTTTTTAATAAAGCTTCGACTCAAACTATAGGATGAGTCACCGGGCTTGGGCTGAACACGTGCGCACTCGCGCAGATCTTCTTCGCCATTTTCTCCCGCATTAATAAAAGCAAAACCACGCTCAAGGCCAGTCATTTCCATATAAACACTGAGCCCTCTTTCCATTACTTCGTCCACTCCTTCCTTAGGATTGAACATCTGTAAAAAACCCATAGCCATCATTAAGCGCGCCGCATCCGGACTCATACGCCCTTCTTCTTCTTTAGCGCCTCTCCTATTCATGAGCTATTTCTCCATATATTAATTTAAATGCTTGGTTGTCATCAAAACTAACGTTACATTATCGCTGTGTCTATCCTTAATCTCGTACAATTTTGTAACATTAATGACAAAATAATATATTTATGCAGCTAAAAGACTCTTTAAAAGATAGTGGTCAACATACGGTTTTGATCGTGGACGATTTAGAAGACAACGTTTTCATTCTAAAATCCTTGCTCATTTCGCAAAACTATAAAGTCCTCGGAGCCTACACGGGAAGAACTGCCTTAGAAATTTGTTTTGAAGAAAAACCCGATCTCGTCTTGCTCGACCTTTCACTCCCAGACATCAATGGCGTAGAGGTTTTACAAGAAATCCGACAAGAACCAAGTCTGATTAATACCGGAATTATCATTCTTACTGCGACTAGCTCGAGCGATGCCCTCATTAATGGTTTCATGCTCGGCGCCGACGATTTTATCAAAAAGCCCTATCACCACCTCGAAATGTTGGCTCGTATGCAAGCCACTCTTAAGTTGCGAGATACTTATTCACAACTTCGAGATGTCAACAATCAACTTGACTCTATCAACAGAGATTTAGAAGGCACTGTAAAAGCGCAAGTCGAAGAGATAGAGAAATCCAACCGCTTCAAACGCTTCATGGCTCCGCAAGTTATTGATTCTTTCATGACTGAATCAAAAGACCTACTCAGCATTAGCGAACGCCGCAAACTCACTGTATTATTCCTTGACCTTAGAGGTTTTACTGCATACGCGAACTCCGCAAGCCCAGAAAGCTTAATGTCGAGTCTACAACACTTTCACAAAACCATTGGCCCCGTTATTTTTAAGCATCAAGCGACCATCGAACGCTTCACTGGCGATGGCCTCATGTGTATTATTGGTGCCCCCAATAACATACCAGATCACTCAACAGTGGCACTAGACATGGCCCGAGAAATCAGAAATGTCTACGAACATGAGAAAACTGAAAATGGTGAATTGCTCCCCTTAGATATGTCCATGGGTATTGCTACTGGCGAAGCCACTACTGGAACTATTGGCTTTGAAGGCCGATTAGATTACGCTGCCATCGGGCCCGTCACCAATATGGCTGCTAGATTATGTGCCAAAGCTGGACCAAATGAAATTCTAATTTCTCACAACGTGCGAAATCAAATTTCTAATAATGATGGAGTGGAATTTGTCGAGGAAGCCGACATAAAAGGTTTTGACTACAAGGTCAAATACTATAAAGCGTAGATCGCACCACAACTAAGCACAAAGACACATGCCCAAGGCCAAGTTTTTTGCCAAAGCTTCTTAGGTCGATTCTCACGTGCATAAGCCTTGATAAAGCGATCTGTTTCTAATGGGGGCTCATTTTCCATTATTCAAGACTCCCAAGATTTCAATAAAGTACGCAAACGCTTTACTGCATAATGCATACGTCCAAGAGCTGTATTTAAACTAACTCCCTGAATACTGGCAATTTCTTTGAAGGAAACATTTTCTTGGCGCAAATTTAGTACTTCTCTTTGCTCAGTTGGTAAAGTTAAGATAGCTCTTTTTAAAGCAGCTGATAATTCACCAAAGACCAAACTTTCACCTGGCACACTTCCGGAACAAGAAATTTCTTCGGGAAGCTCATCCATATAACGACGATTTTCTTTGCGGTAATGATCGATCAAAAGATTGTGGGCAATACGCATACTCCAGGCCAAAAAGGTTTGACGATCTTGGTAGCGAGGCAAATTAGCGACCACTTTCATCCAAGTCTTTTGGAATAGGTCATCGACGAGTTGGCTTTTGCCTGGTGCTAAACGATTAAGATAAGAATAAAGTTGTAAACGATAACGTGAATAGAGCTCATCGAAGGCACTATCGTCACCGCTTAAATATTTTTTTATCAGTTGATTATCGCTTAACATATTTCTCGACTCTTTAATTTACTTATCTCTATATACGTAAAACTTTGTCATTTATTGCAGTAGAAATATAAGTTCTTTAAAATTTTTTGCAAAAGCATTGATTTTACTTATTAAATTTCAAGGTTTTCATCTGAGCTAAAAACTCTTCACGCGATAATTTTTTCAATAAATCCTGTGGCAAACAATGCTCCACTAAATCCTTTGGGAGCTCATTCAAAAACTGCGAGGGCATGCGCTGACTCATACGGCGACCTGCTTTGCGCATCTTTGACCAAGTGAGAACTAATTCACTTTTTGCGCGCGTCAAAGCTACATAGAAAAGCCGACGCTCTTCTGCCAAAGCCTTTAAGCCCGCAGATTTTTCATGAGGAAAGAGGTTCTTTTCCATACCCGTCACATAAACACAAGGAAACTCCAAACCCTTAGAGGCGTGAACAGTCAATAACATAACTGTATTGGGATCTTCATCTTTTTCTTGTCGACGACGATACTCCTCCATCAGACTCACACCTTCCAGATATTCTTGTAAAGGAATACAGCGGCCCTGATCTTTTTCTCTACCCTCAATTGTATGAATAATTTCAATCACATTTTTATAGCGCTTCTCAGCATCCTCTCTAGGCTTATACATACGGCCCAAGCCTTCTATATAACCTATCCCTTCAAAGTATTCATCCACTAAACTTGCAAGCGAGACCTGCTCTTGGAATTTTTGACGAAACTCTTCCACGCGTTGATTAAACTTCATCAAGGCATCACTGGAACGCCCAAAACTCTCCATAAATTGCGGATTCCGCAAAAGGTCGTAAACAGAAGTTTTATGTTCAACTGCTTTCTCACGAAGAGTTTTAATTGTCCTTGGACCTATGCCACGAGGCGGAACATCCAAAACTCTAAGGAAGGAAAAATCATCGCGTGGATTGTGAATTATCTTCAAAAAGGCTAAGGCATCACGTACTTCTTTACGTTCATAAAAAGAAGTGTCGCCAATGATTCTGTAGGGTATCCTGCCGCGACGCATGGCATCTTCCAAAGCCCGACTCTGATGATTCGAGCGGTATAAAATCGCAAAGTCACCATAAGTATTTTGACGCCCGTTCACTTTATTTAAAATTGAATCCGCAATAGCTTTTGCTTCTCGTTCTTCACTTCCACATGCCACTACTTTCAGCTTTTCGCCGCCTTCTTGGGCTGACCACAAATTCTTGATATGTCTTTGCGAGTTTATACTTATCACTTTATTCGCTGCATTAAGGATCACATTATTGGAGCGATAATTCTGCTCCAACTTAATTAATTCGCCTCCAGGGAAAATTTGGGGGAAGGCAAGAATATTTGCGACCTCCGCACCACGCCAACTATATATAGACTGATCATCATCACCTACTACACAGATATTCGGCTCGTCTTTGGGCAAGAGCGCATGCAGAAGTTCCATCTGAATATGGTTGGTATCCTGAAATTCATCGACCATCACATATTTAAATTTCTGCTGCAGAGTTTGGCGAACTTTTTCATCTTTCTGTAAAAGGCGAACGGTTAACATCAATAAATCATCAAAGTCCATAATATTCAGCGCGTGTAAATACTCCTGATAATAACGATAAATTCCACCGATGCGTTGCTCCCATGGATCACTAGATTCTTCTAAATCTTCCGGAACTTGGTTTTTAGCTTTAGCCATACTGATTAAAGAAAGAATTGCTTTGGGATCCTGACTCATACCATCTTCTACCAAGCCCAATTCATTAAGACCTTGCTTAACCAAACCCACTTGATCACCATATTCGGCTAAAGTGAAATCTGGCGCATACCCCGCTTGATAGGCGTATTTTCTTAAAATCTTCATGCCAAATGAGTGGAAAGTACTTACCCATAAATCCCTGACTGCCTGCTGACCGATGAGCTTGCCCGCACGCTCCTTCATCTCATTAGCAGCTTTATTTGTGAAAGTTACCGCCAAAATCTCGCCCGGTTCCGCACGACCACTCTGGACAATAAAAGCAATGCGACTTGTCACCACCATAGTTTTGCCAGTTCCTGCTCCAGCCAAGATCAACAGAGGCTTCTCTGTCGTCGTAACTGCTTGGCGCTGTTCATCATTTAAACGGTCTAATAATACACTCATAGGATTCCTAGATTTTTATACTGTATACGCCACAATTGCCCATAGATCAAAAGCACTGGCAAGCTTATTTACTTTTTTTTACTTTTTCTAAAAAATACGGTTTGCATATATCTGACTTTTGCGTATTGTTAGCACACAATTTTTCAGGAACTCGAGTTGTTAGCTCAGTTGGTAGAGCAACGCCCTTTTAAGGCGTGGGTCCTGGGTTCGAGCCCCAGACAACTCACTTCCTCTTGTTTTTAAATGATTAGATTGAGAGAATAACGATGGCTAAAGAATGTCACTTTTGCGGAAAAAAACCACACGTTGGTGGAACAATTGTTCACCGTGGTATTTCGAAGAAAGCTGGTGGTATCGGTTTAAAGCTTGTTAAAACTAACAAGCGTGTTTTTAAGCCAAACATCCAGAAAGTAAAGGCCAAAATCAATGGTACTGCTTGCACAGTAAATGCTTGCACAGCTTGTATCCGTACTGGTCTTGTGGTAAAATAAACCACAAAGTATTGATTTTCAGGCGCCGATTTTATCGGCGCTTTTTTTTTGCTAAAATTCAAGGATCTGTATATTATGGCTAATACTGATAAAATTATGAGTCTTCGTGAATTCACCGAATGGAAATCTGAATTCACTGGAAAAGTCGTTGCCACCAATGGCGTTTTTGACCTACTTCACCCTGGACACATGGAGTACTTAGAAGAAGCATCTGAACTTGGGGATGCCCTAGTAATTGCACTCAATAGTGACAGCTCAGTAAAAGCCTTAAAAGACCCACGTCGCCCAATCATCAATGAAGAAGATCGTGCCTATATGCTCGCCTCACTCGATTGCGTCAGCAAAGTCGTGATTTTCGAAGATCTTGAAGCCCTAAACACTCTTCTGGAAATCAAACCCCATATCTATGTCAAAGGTGGTGACTACACGATTGATACTATCAATCAGAATGAGCGCCGTGCTTTAGAAGAACGAGATATCGAGATCCAAATCCTTAAATTTAAGGCCGGTTTTTCGACCACTCTAATGATTGACAAAATCATTAAAGCTTATGGCTAAAAAGGTAGCGTTATTTCTGAAAAGAAATTTTACCTTATATTAACTCAATTCATTTTGGTTTCCCAAGACTAGAGGCATATTTTACGCCGACAGTCAATTTTTGGAGATCGACATGAAAGATTTAGAGAAAGCTCGTTTACAAACGGGAACCAAAGCCACTTTTCGCAACCGTGAACAACTCGTAAAATACCTCAACCTTCGCTTGTCTTTACTAGGAGAGCCCACGACACTTGATGATGAAGAGATGGGCATTGCCCACAATATCATTAATAATATCCAAGCGCGCAAACGCTTTTCTAAAACAGAATTATCGCCGGTCGACACGCGTATTCAAAATTACATCAATGACTTAATCGGTGCTGACAAAGTCAGCCTCCCTGCGACCAGCTATTCTCTAGATATTTACGGTATGGCTCGTGAACTTTCTCTCCCCCCTGACGCTAAAGAATATAAAACTCCCTATGTCAACTCCGTTCGTATCAAGCAGGGTGTTTTACACAATCCCAAAAATGACCGTCGTACTACCAAAGGTGTTTTTCACATTGTCGAAGGTGATATCCCTGTTCCATTTGATAAAAAAGAAGTTCCCGTAGCCATTTTTGAAAAAATGCTTCATCACTCCTTTAATGATGTCCCCGATGAACTCATGCGCATACCTTTCACAAGTAAACTCTCTAAACCCGCGCATGCTTTCACCTCACTTCTTCTTCGTCCATTGGTTGTCCCGTCTATCCCTGGCTTCACTTCTGCCAAATCTCTTGAGATTCGTTTCTTTGCACCTGCAGGCCTCGTTTCTAGCCTTGATTTCGTCGAATCTATTTTTGGCAATGGTGGAGATCCTTATCAAGCTGAAAATGATGCAGCTTTGGATCCTGAAACATGGACGGGGCACACTGGCTGCGTCATTTTAGCTCCGCAGCTCCTCACACTCACCAAAAAAGAATTAGGCTTGCCTAAATTTTCTGATGCTAGCGAACGCCAAAAACGCGATGGTATGTGTTGGACCAAAGACGATGAACTCTATAATGATGGTCAACCCTTTAAGATCTGTTCTCGCAATAAAGATGGACAAGTCATTACTATCATTACCGACAACTATTTTGGTTATTGTAAGAAAGAAGTCAAAACTCAAATATCCTATTCCGCCAACCTCTTTGGTTTAGCAGAAGAAGAACATGCAGGTGGTGCCCTTGCCCTCCCACGTTACCACTTGGCGAGTAAAATTTCTGCAAGCGTTTTAAACAAAGACCCCGAAGCCACATTTGAAAAAATGATGCAAGCTTTGGGTGATAATGCTGAGCATAAACGATTGGGCTACGCCATCGACAAAAACTTCAGCAATATTTTTTACCTTCCCAATGATGCTTACTTTGATCTCTCTACACAAAGAGTTTCTTGGGGTGATGAACTGAGTATCCCCATTGCCGAGAACGCTCACTATGTTCTAGCCAATGGCTATAAAGTCTCTCTCGAAAAACATCCTTACACAGATTCATGGAGACTTGTGGGAACTGAAGCAGAAGGAACCTTGTGTCACAAGCCCTGTACCGTTTCTGGTGGTGGTAAATCCGAGATCTCAAAATCTCTTTCAAATGCCACTTTTGCTGGCCCCGTTTTTGTCAATCAATTTCATGATGACATGAAACAGGTTGAAGAGATTATCAACCGCACCTATCGCGGACGCTTTAAAGACTCAGGGCCCTCCGATCCTATGAGCCGTCCTATCCTCAGCCCTGAAAGGAGTTTGGGTTCAGTCATCAAACTACTCACGCCACTTTCAAAATATAGCGAATCCTATAATAGCTGGCTTCGTTCTATTCCTGGTTATATAAAAGCAATTGTCTTTATGGTGAAGCGCTTTTATCGCGAAGAATGGGGACAAGATTGGCAAAGTCATTTCTCCGTTGATGAAGTCAATGGCGAAAATGGTCACGAACTAAAATGCGACAACCGCAAACTCACGGGAATTTACTTGCGAGTTGCGCAAAATAATGACAGCAGCTGGCGCACATTTAAACTTCGCCAAGACTTCCTGCCAAGCTATAAAATCCAATGGGAAGATGATATTTCTGCTTCGGCAGTGGTTCCAAGCGATGCCTTAGTCGGCTTAAATAGCGACTATACTAATCCAAGTGTTAAAATTGTAGAGAACTGTGAATTCCGTTTTTTCCAACGTCCTGACGACGCCATCATCCGTGGTTTCGATCACGAAGCAGAGGCCGACCTTGCCAGTGACAATCTTTTTGTTTGCAACTTCGAAGCTCTCCCAGCTGAGAAAGCCAAAGAAATGCTGGAACACAGTATTCAGCTTTCTGAATACACCGATGTCATGCAAAATAATATTAAAGAAGCAGCCCAAGGCGACAATTTCTTTGTGGCTTCAGATGCTCCACGAATCGTTAATGGTGCTCCGTCAAAAAATCCTCGCTACTTACAAACTCGTGGAGACCTCTATTCCCAAGAACCCCATTATCTCGCAGAAGTCTCAGCAAGAATTGCTCGTCAACTCACACCGGAGCAAGCCCTCTACAATCCTGTTAATGCCGTTCTTCCTGGTCGACGCAACAATCCCGCGGAACCAGGAATTCGTCCGCTCGCCGTCTATAACCCACTTCACTACCAAGAACTCCCTGAACTTTTCATGGATTTCATTTGTAGCTTAACAGGCAAATCCCCCTCTACTACTGGGGCTGGATCTGAAGGCGCACTCACCAAAGGGCCTTTTAACTGCCTTCCTGCAACAGCGGACTTAAACAATGCCTTGCTATCCTATATCCTAACGGGCTATCAAGCTTTTTCTTCAGCTGCTGGCTTTATTGGCAAGCGCTATAAACTCGATCATGACATCAGTTTAATTATCCCAGAAATTTGGGCTCGTCTCACGTCTCAAGAACGCGATGCTGAGTACCTCATCAAAAATTCTTTCCTTGAGAAAATTGATGATTTTGAACATGCTGGCGAAGCAGTTAAAGCGAGTCGCTTGGGCTATCGAATTACTAAAGAGTTCACAACCCGTTTCATGGGGAAAATCTTCGATAACCCTCACACTATTTTCCCTGGCGATATGCTCCGCCCGGAGATTCAATCTATGGAAGATTTTGTCGATGGCATTAATAATATCGTAGAGAATCAGACGCTCATTGCGCAACGCTTTATTGATGAAGGCTCTGCGGAAACTGCCATCCCTCCTCTCAAAGCTCTTGTTCACATTATGGCCAATGGTGAATACGAAGGTATGACAATTGATGCCCCAAAATTCCGCGAACTCTTTTCAAGAGAGCATGTCATTGCAAGTGATTGGTATAAAGCCCGCATTAATGCGAAAGTCGCAAAAGATGAAAAAGCTCGTCTTCAACATATTGCTTACCTCAATGAGAAATTAGAGAAACTGAATATCCGTGAAGAAACTCGTCGTACTCTTGAAGAAAGATTAAAGATACTTAAGCAAAAAGTAAGGAAAAAAGATCAAGTCTCTAAACTCACTGGAAGCTTAGGCGCAGATCCAATCTCGATATAATACACGATTGTATACCTAAACTCACAAAAAGACTGAAATGACAAAAAAGAACACTTTTTTGCCGTTTTAGTGCAATAATCTCAATTTTGGTGACGTAGTATATGTTCAATATAACATAAAATGTAACACATTTTGTTTTCAAGCGTTTAGTGACACAAAGAAGTAAAGGATAAAATATGCTTATAGAACCATTTAAAAAAACATTGGCCATCGCCCTTTGTTTTACCTTCTCTATACCCTTATTAGGCGCACCTAATAAAGGCAAAGAAATTTATACTAAATCTTGTCTTGCGTGTCACGCTCCCAATGGCGGTGGTATTCCCGGACCTGCAGGTGGCCCGAATTTAACAATTTTAAAGAAAAAATATGCTCACCAACAAATGCATGCTATCATGGATGGCAAACGTGGTGGTACTGGCAGCACGACCATGGCTAGTCTTTTAAAGGCGATGAAAATTACAAAGGCAGAAATGGATGCCGCATTAGATTATGCTCTCAAACTTCCTGCCGCACCATCACCACATGAAGAAATGGGCAATGCAAAAAAAGGTGCCCAAATCTTCAATCAATGTACACACTGTCACGGTGCAACAGGAATGGGTTATCAAAATGCCGGACTCCCAGCACCTCGCTTAACAGGGCAATCCAACGCCTACCTTTATCAACAGCTTAAAAATTTCAAATCAGGTGTGAGAAATGATGGCAGTGCAGGCTCCCAACAAATGGCGGCGGTTTTAAAGCCTTTAAATGATCAAGATCTAAAAGACTTAGTTGCCTATATATCAACACTTGATAATAGCCCTACTCCACTTAGTGACTTGAAATACAAAGTATATAAAGGTAGTTGGAAGAAACTTCCTGACTTTACTAAACTCAAACCCATCAAAGGTGGGACAATAACAAATGGCCTGATCGACCTTAAAGTTGCTGAACAAAAAAATGAATTTGGCATGGTTTTTGAAGGTATACTCAATGTTCCTGCAAAGGGAAAATATAAATTTCACTTAGCCTCTGATGATGGTGCAAAGCTTTACCTCAATGATCGTAGCAAAGCCATCGTCGATAACGATGGCGTTCATCCTGCTAATGAAAAAGATAGTGCATGGGTTAACCTCCCCGCAGGTAAAACAAAAGTCATTGTCGATTACTTCGACCTCGCTGGTCAAACTAAATTAAGCCTCACTTGGAGTCGTCATAAAAACTTTGAGAAACGAGCCATCTCAGTTGATGTAATAGGCAAAAAGAAAAGTGGCCCCAATCTAAAGCCTATTGTCCTCGGTGCTAAAGACGGCAAGGCACTCGTTTTTAGGAATTTCTTAAACCAAGGCAATGCTCGTTCAATCGGAGTAAGTTTTCCAGGAAACATGAACATGATTTTCGATGCTTCTAATATGGCACTCGCATCATTTTGGTCGGGTCAATTTGTCGACATCGCTCCTATGTGGCACGGAAGAGGAGTGCGATCCATTGCACCTGTCAGCTCAAACATGGCTCTACTACCATTGGATCTACAGTTTGCTGAACTCGCAAATTCCGATGATAAATGGCCTGTAGAATTAAATCGAAATTCTAATCAGAGAAGAACTCATTCCCTGCGTTTTAAAGGCTACAAGCTCGATAAAAACCGTTACCCTACTTTTATGTACTTGCTAGGAGATATCACTTTTGAAGATCGCTTTGATCCTCTTCCCGAGCAAGCTGGCATAAAGAGAACAATCAAAATCAAAGGGCAATCAAATAAGCTCTACTTCAGAGCGGCTATCGATAAGATCACTAAAAATGAAGATAGCTATAAACTACCTTCATGTATAATGACTATCACAAATGCTGAACTTCGCCCCTTTGGTAAGGTACAGGAACTCCTGGTCCCCGTTAAACTTGCTAGCGGTGAAGCTCAAATCCAAATCCAATATTCTTTCTAAGGAGATCCCAAATGCTTAAAAAATTACTTTTCTTTTTTCTTCCTTTTGCGCTCTTCGCAGAAAGTGAAAACGATTATTACACAATTACCGACATCCCCGTTCCAGAAGGTTTCGAAGTCAGCTGTATTGATGTCCTTCCCGAGAATAAAATTGCTGTAGGTTCACGAAAAGGTGATATATACATCGTTGAAAATGCTTACGATAATGATCCGAAAAATGATAAATGGACTCTCTTTGCAACAGGTATTCACGAACCACTTGGTCTTTCCTACTACAAGGGTTGGCTCTGGTGTACTCAACGTCCCGAGGTCACTCGCATGAAGGATACCGATGGCGATGGTTTTGCGGATATTTATGAATGCATTAGCGATGACTGGGGAATTGACGGTAATTACCATGAGTACGCTTTTGGTACTAAGCACGATAAAGATGGTAACATCTGGGTTGTGCTTTGCCTCACTGGTTCAGGTGGTGCGGCCTCTGATTTCCGCGGTTGGTGTGTGCGTATCACTGAAGATGGCGAAATGATTCCAACAACTTCAGGCATTCGCTCCCCTGGTGGTATGGGCATTAACCACAAAGGTGATGTTTTCTATGGTGATAACCAAGGACTTTGGAATGGTACGAGCTGTGTCAAGCACCTCAAAATCGGCTCTTTCCAAGGAAACCCTACTGGTAATAGATACTATGCTTTAACTGACAAAATCGGTCCAAAGACTCCAGAGCCAAAATCAGGTAGTCGTATTGTCCTAGAAAGAGAGAAAATCAAAAACTTTGTCCCCCCTGCAGCTAATTTACCTCACCGTAAATTAGGTTCTTCAACAAGTGGTATAGCACTTGATGATACAAACGGAAAATTTGGCCCATTTGAAAACCAACTCTTTGCCAACGATCAATGGGGCTCACTTATTTCCCGTTTAGCCTTAGAAGAAGTGAATGGTGTCTACCAAGGTATGTCTATTCTTTTCCGTGAAGGTTTTGGTTCCGGCAATGTCCCTGCTGTTATGGCTGAAGATGGTTCACTTTTTATTGGTGGTACCAACCGTGGTTGGGCAAGTGCAGGCAAAAAACCTGGTGCTCTTGAGCGCGTCAACTGGACGGGTAAGATACCCTTTGAAATCCATAGTATGCAAATCACCAAAACTGGCTTCAACCTGAATTTCACTAAAAAAGTTGATGCCTCATCCTTAAATCCTACCAGCATTAAAGCAAATGCTAATAGCTGGATCTATCAGAGTGGTTATGGTAGCCCAGAAGTCGACCAAGTCGATCTTGAAATCACGGACCTTAAAGTCGCTGCTGATGGTATGTCAGCCCACATAACTTTAGATAAAATCTATAAAGGCCACAACCACAACTTCGATTTTTCAGCCATCAAATCTGCTGAAGGCAAAAACCTACTTCATAGTCAAGCTTACTACACCGTTAACGAAGTACTCGGCGAAGTTCACATCGTCCCTCCCAAAAATCCAGAGAAGAAGAAAAAGAAATAAGCTAAAATCCCTTCAATAAAAAAGGCTAAAGTTACCATCAACTTTAGCCTTTTTCTATGTTTTTATTAGCCAGTAGACACCAATTGAATATCGAAGGCATGCCATAAATTAGCCCCACTGCGGTAACTATTGGAAAAAAAGAGGGGGCCATTTTTAGAAATGCCGAAGGCATGGTATAGAGCCCTAAGTCGTACCTTTGGTTAGTGAGTCCAGTTTTCTATTTTTAATTCTTCTATTCGGTTGAACTCTTTTACATTGTTTGTCACAAGTGTGTAATCTAAAGATAGAGCATGAGCACCAATTAAAGTGTCTAGAGGACCAATAGGTGTTCCATTTTTTTCTAAATTAGCTCTTACACTTCCATATATTTCAGCAGCTTTATCGTCAAAGTCGTATATATCGATTGGACCTAGAAATTGAGTTAATGCAATTTTGTTTTTAAGTGGATGTGCACTTTTTGACACGCCATATTCCAATTCACTTAAAGTAATCGATGAAATACATACATCCGATACATTTAGTGTTCGTAGTTTCTGAATGACTTCAATAGGCTTTTGTTTGATTATATAAATACAAATATTTGTATCTAACATATATTTCATTAAAGAGCTTCCCTCAATTGTTCTTGAGGTTGATT
Organism: Lentisphaera marina; assembly: GCF_028745505.1. Taxonomy (GTDB): domain Bacteria; phylum Verrucomicrobiota; class Lentisphaeria; order Lentisphaerales; family Lentisphaeraceae; genus Lentisphaera; species Lentisphaera marina. The sequence continues at coordinate 2,062,289 of NZ_JAQZZL010000002.1, forward strand.
ACGATCATTAAGAAAATCTTCAGAAAATTGATCAAGACTATCTGTTAATGATACCCATGGATCATCTTTTGGAAGTAATACTACCATATTCTCGAATCTTTTGATAAATACATCTTCACCACTAAACCGACAATCTTTTGGTAATCTTACGGCTTGGCTTCTACCATTTTGAAATAGTTTTGCTGTTTGCATTTTTAATCTCCTCTAAATTGGTATATACCAAGATATATCTCTTTAAGTGTTTTTTCAATTATTATTCACTAACGTCTAAGCTGAGGGAGATTGAGCCTTAGCGAAAATCTTTCTTCCAGCTTCTTGTTCTGCTTTTTGATTTCTTGTGTATTTCAATGATTGTTTAATACTGAATTAAAGCTATAATCGAGTTCGGTTTTTCACTTCCTTTTATTAATCGTTTTTCCATACCTAGCAATAGGTAAATCTAGGGAAAAAAGGAGGTGATGCAATGCATAAGAGAAAACCGAAAAAAAAGAAGGCTGAAAGCTGGATTGTCTTGGCGGGACTCCATGCGATCAACCTGATCTTAAAGCTCATTGAATTATTTACTAGATAATTCGTAAGCACGTGCCTCCAAGAGTTTTTCCCTTGCTTGGGGGCTTTTGTGTTTATAATATTACTCATCTTTCGTTTTGATTCAAGTAGTAACGGTATTTTATATTTTTTCATTCACAGTCATCCCATAAGAAATGATAAATTGGACTAACTGAAAGTAAGTCTGGCTTCATTGAGTACTTTAAATTACCACAAATAAAGGAACTACAATGAAGCCAAACAAAAGTAATCTATCAACCTTAAAACAGATCTGCCAATTAATCCCACCTCACATAGTTAATAAACTTGCTAAGAAGCATGGAATAAAGACTCGTAAATTCAGTTCGTGGAGTCACGTCGTAAGTTTATTGTATACTCAGCTCTCTCATGCTCTAAGTTTAAATGATGTATGTGATGGTTTGCATTATCACTCCAGTTCATTATTTCAGATTAGAGGTGCGACAGCACCAAAAAGAAACACTTTCTCAAATGCCAATCGAACACGAAATGCAGCAATGGCGGAAGATTTGTTTTGGGAAGTTTTAAAGTCACTGCAGTCTCAACTTCCTAGCTTTGGTTTAGATAAACAGAATTCAAACTTTCCACAACGTTTCAAAAGAGCCGTATATGCGGTTGATTCTACGACAATTCAATTCGTAGCTCATTGTTTGAATTGGGCCAAACATCGTCGCCGCAAAGCTGCGGCTAAATGTCATATGCAATTAAACCTTCAAACTTTTTTACCTTCCTATGCAATTGTTAAAGAAGCTAATACTCATGATTCAACAGAAGCCAAGGAGATGTGTGCTACCATTAAAGATGGTGAAATCGTTGTCTTCGATAAAGCTTATGTTGATTTCAAGCACCTTTTTCACCTTGATGCCCGAGGAGTCAATTGGGTGACTCGTTCTAAAGACAATATGACTTATGATATAATTGAGGAACGGCCCTCTAAAGGGGATATCATTTCAGATCAACTCATTAAACTGAATGGGGTGAATACCGAAAAACATTACCCCAAAGTCCTCCGATTAGTTACCACTAATGTTGAGGTTGATGGAAAAATGAAGACCCTGAAATTTCTAAGTAATAATTTACAGTGGGCACCAAGCTCTATCGCTTCTATTTATCAATCGCGATGGGGTATTGAAGTTTTCTTTAAACAACTAAAACAAAACTTGAAGCTAGCTGACTTCTTAGGTCATAATAAAAATGCAATTCAATGGCAAGTTTGGACGGCTCTACTTACGTATGTTTTACTAAGGTTTTTAGCTTTTAGATCTCAGTGGCCACATTCCTTTTCAAGAATTACGACTCTAATCCGAGGTGTTTTGTGGAGCTATTTCGATTTATCATCTCTTTTGAAAACTTGTGGGACAGCCAGTGATCCTCCAAAGATCAAAGCAGTTCCAGATCAAGCGTATTTACCTAACTTTGATAAAGCATTCTATGGGACAGCATGTGTTTAATTAAGCTCAGTTTTAGTAAAAACCGTTAAACCCCCTCTTTAGAAAAGAGAAGTTTCTAAGCTCAAAGGTTAAGCGGATAAGGCTATTTTAAAGATTTATGGGATGATTGTGTTTTTCATTTATGCAGAACGACCTAAATTACCTGAATTCGAGGAACGAGAATTTCAGGTTCATTTTTTGGTTAGATCTTTTTTGTTTGACTTGAATTTGTTTATATATTTTTTGTTTAAAATATCTAGAATTATAAAAGGAAATACTCCACCAAATATTAAAAATTGTAAAATAAAAAATACTGACCCAATTTCTACAATCATTTTTGTTTCATTATCAGTTTTGGATAAAATTAATATAATTTTGATAGCATAATAAAGAATAAAGCCGATTAGAGAACTATAAATTAGGATAGAGTCCCGTTGTTTCTGTAAATTGGTGTTGACCAATTTTAGTTAAACAGACAGATAAACTCTTTTTGTAGCTATCCAGGTTTCATCTAATTCCATAAGAATAGCGGACGCTAATCTAAGCAGTGAAGCTTCATTTGGGAAAATAGACACGGTTCTAGTTCGCCTTAGAATTTCTCGATTCTGTCTTTCAATCATATTGGTGGTTCTCAGTTTTGTCCAACAAGAACGATCTAAATCAAATACAGAAAAGCCTTCAGGAAGTGCGGATTCCATCCATTCAGATAATTGAGAAGCACTGTTTTCATACTTTAAGCAAGTAAGCTTTAAAAGTCTTTCGGCGTCCTGTTTTGAAGGGGTATTAAAGATATCTCGAATGTCTTGTGCAACTTCTGAACGCATCGCTTTCTTAGGCACATAAGCCCCCGCATTCTGCTGTAAATGAAATTGACACCTCTGCCATGGGATTGACCCAAAGACAGTTGTTAAAGCGGCTTTCAGTCCCGAATGACTGTCGCTCGTGATCATCTTAAGACCATGAAGTCCTCGAGCATTCAATGATAGGAAAAAGTTTCTCCAATGAACCTCAGCTTCACTTAAAGAGACACTTGTACCTAAAACTGAGCGTTTTCCTGATTCATCTATCCCATAAGCAATTAACAAAGCACAATCTCGAACAGTCTTATCTACTCTAACTTTTTCGTATCTCGCATCCACCAAAAGGTAATGATATTTCCCTAAAGGACGGTTACGCCACTTTTCTAAGCTTTCATCTAGCTCAGATACAACTCGTGACACCTGTGATTTACTCACGGAAAGACCACACATTTTCTCTAGAAGTTTCGTGACTTTTCTTGTCGAAGTTCCCTGAATATAACTCTCGGCCATAGCTGTCATCAAAGCTCGCTCACTTCGTAAGCCTTTTTCTAAAGAACTTGGATAAAAATCGATTTCACCTCTGACTTGAGGAATGTTGAGCTTCATTGCTCCAAGTCGAGTGTTTACGGTTTTGTTTTTATAGCCATTAGCATAACCTAAGCGATTTTCATTGCGTTCATATGGAGCAGCATCAAGAGAATTACTTCTCTCTACTTTCATCGCTTCATTTAGTAATACTCTCATAGCTTCAAGCATTCCGCTTTCGCCGTTTTCTGTGACTTGGTGGATCATTTCTAATAAGACACTACTGTTCTCGTGTGTAGAGTGGTGCATAATAATTCCTTGTGGGTTGTTTTGGTGCAACACCACTCTGCATCTTCTTTACCCCGAGTTACAAACAACTTCCTCAATTTCGCTCCGACGAGAAAGTTCCCATTCTCGCGAAGTCTCGGAAGCTATTCATAACTCTTAAAGTAGAGCTATAGCAGAATTTACAGAAAATTTGGGACACTACCTATTTTTCTATTTTTTTTTGATTTTTTCATTTCTATCGGACTATTGCAGACTTCGCATTTGTCTGAGTTTGTGATCCAAGTTAGCTTCGTAATTCATGGTGATTTAAGAGGCAAAATACAGATTGATAATCGTATTTCGTTTTCTACTTCGTTTGCCCTAAAAATCTTTTTTTATTATTCCTACAGAACGATCTAAATGAGCTGTATTTTCTATTTAAAATTTGATTCGAAACGAAAATATCAGTTCGATTTTTTGGTTAGGCTTTTAGATTTCTATCCAGTCGGTATCTGAAATTAAATCTTTAAATGAGTCATGTAGACATTCTATTTGATCATCATCGTGACTAATATAGTATATTTTTGATTGTGGACATTCACTCGCTTTCATACAAACACAATCTCCATTACCTACATCATAAATTGGAATATAATCTTCCGTTAGATTACCACATTCCATTTCTTGCTCATAAACAGTTTTAATGGAATCACAATTATAGATTTCTCTGATGGTTAAAAAACCACCCTCAATATGATTTGTGAGTAGAACCTCATGAAAGTTTTTAAAAACATCATCAAATTTACAATTAAATAATGATTCAAGTTTATTCCAATCACTCTCCAAATTCGGTTTGTAGGGCTCAGATCGTTTATAAGTCTTATTTCGTATTTTATCTATTATGTTCATTTTTATTCTAGCCTAACGTTTAAGCTGAGGGAGATTTGAGCCTTAGCGAAAATCTTCCTTCCGGCTTCTTGTTAGATGTTTTTCTATTTCTTTATTAGTTCTTTAAATTGTTCAAGAAGTTCACCAATGATTCCTTCTTTCCCATACTTTGTGTAAAATCTTGGAATTGCGTACTTCACAAAATTATGATCGTTATCTGTTATTTCTTTCTTATCCAAATTTTTGGGAATTTTGTGTATTAAATAACTTAATTCGTTAATTCCACTTAGAGCTTCTTTTGCTTCATTTCCATCAATTCGTTTATGTGCTCCTGCATTCATTCTGATGATGAGAATTGATTGATACAGAATTTCTTTGTAGAGTTCGTTTTTATTCATGTTTATTGTTCATCTAACGACTTAAATGAGCTGTATTTTCTATTTAAAATTTGATTCAAAACGAAAATATCAGTTCGATTTTTTGGTTAGAATTTGTCCATTTTGATTGTTGATAAGTAGCCAAATCAGGGATAAAACACATGATTCGATCAATTGCTGATTCCGCATTTACTTATTGTGTTTTGAGTGATGATTTGCGTTTAAGTTTGGTGAATTGTTGACTCTGCATTTAGTCAGCTTAATTCTGTGATTCCAAGAATAAAGTGATTTGCTTTGTCATTAACAATTCGTTGTAGATTTATTATTCCAATTTCCATTCTAACGTCTAAACTGAGTTTGTACTTTCTATTTAAATTGTGACTCATAACGAAAGTATCAACTCCAGTTACTGGTTCTGTATTTTTCTATTTTCTTTTAATTTTTTCATTTCTATAGGACTATTGCTGACTTCGCATTTGTCTGAGTTTGTGATCCAAATCAGCTTCGTAATTCATGGTGATTTAAGAGGCTAAATACAGATTGATAATCGTATTTCGTTTTTCACTGCGTTTGCTCTAAAAATCTTTTTTTATTATTCCTACAGAACGACCTAAATCACCTGTTTTCGAGGTACGAGAATATCAGGTGCATTTTTTGGTTCGGTTTTTATCCTTCTTTTAAAATATGGTGTCCAAAAAACAATTCAGAACCAATAAAACTAAGCGCTATAATTAAAAAAATTGTCGCTACAAAATAAAAGATACCTAAAATCAATTTATATTGAATAGATCCTGGTCCAATTTCTTCTTTACTCGAGTTAATATGAGCTATAACAGGACCACCATTTTTATGATTATAGATAGTGATAGAAAAAATAGCTGTACTAAAACAGAGAAAGAATGACCCTAAGCTTAAGTTCGCTAGCATGATACTAGTTTTTGTTAAGATAGAATATGCTAACAATAGGAATGAAATTAATGTTCCTAGTAAAGATAGATAAAATTGTTTTTTCATTTTTTTATTGTTACCGAACGACCTAAATCACCTGAATACGAGGAACGAGAATTTCAGGTTCATTTTTTGGTTAGATCTTTAGAGTTCTTCAGAAATATGTTTAATTATATCCATTTGATGATGTAAAAATCTAAGTATTTCGATTCCATCATCGCATTGTCTGTAGAAGATATAATGTTTACCTTCAGAGATGTAATATACATCAGAGGACAATTGTGGGTGCTTTCTTCCAATATCTGGAAAAATAACTATTGCGTTTAATCTTTTTTTTAATTGGTTTTGGTAAATAGAAACTTGATTTAAGCCCCATTCTTCAAGTGTATATTTAACAATGTTTTCAAAATCTATTTCAGCATTCTGAGTTAAAAAATACTTTTTATCCATTCTGTTTGGTGACTCTATTTACAATATCATCAATTGAGGATTCAGATCTGCCAGAATTAGCAGCTTCGCTTAGTAAATTATTAAGAGAGTCCCAGGACTTTTGTTTCTGTTCTTCTTTTTCTAAGTTTCTAATTGAGTCTCTAATTACTTCACTAGCATTCGAGTATAATCCAGATTTAACTTTACGTTGAACAATCTCATGTAATTCAGGTGTAAGTGATACATTCATTTGCATAATTTTACCTCTTATGTAAAAGTTTATACTAATATAGTTCTAACATTGATATAAAACAATTTCTGTCTGATCTAACGTCTGAGTTTACCTGTTTTCGAGCCTAGGCGAGAATATCAGGTGCGACTCTTTGTTCGGTTTTTGATTTTATTCTTTTTTTGTGATTCTAAAGCGATTATCTGATAGATATATAATCAGTTTTAAATCACCCTTTATTATTGCACCCATTTCCATGTTTTTTGAATTTATGTTTTTCAGTCTTTCAGCCTCATTATTATTTAATGTTCCTGATATAGATGGGCCACCTAACATGGATGGTGTGTAACTTCCTTTTATCATTTTCATTTTTGGATCAAACAAATTATTTGCTTCCTCAATCATTTGAAATTTATCTACGCTTATTTTGTAGCTAGAAATGAAATAAATAGATCCCACAATTGATAGAGTGATTCCTAGTTTAATAAGATGCTTTTTTTTCATTTTTATTATTACCGAACGTCTAAACTGAGTTCGTACTTTCTATCTAAATTGTGACTCACAACGAAAGTATCAACTCCAGTTTCTTGTTATACTTTTTTTGAATCCATTATTTGTTTCATATCTTGATAGATTAATTCCATGACATCAAGATCTATTCGATCAAACTCTCCTCCCCAACGACTCGTTTTCCCACGTTTTATGTATACATAAACTTTTTTGAAATCAGAGAAGACTTCTTTAATTAAATGTTCTTGAAGCATATAATCTAATTGAACTGTATTATTGTCATTCTTGAATTTTTTATAACTTTTAGCGTAGTCATATACAATTCCCATTCGTTGTTCCGATGAATCAAATAAGTCTAAATCTTTTATGAATTGATCTGTTATGGGCTCAATGTTTTTGTCTTTTAAAGATTTGATATACTTTTGATGTTCGTGCTCTTTTTTCTTTCTGTTCTGGGATTGTTGTTTAATTTCTGCTAATCGTTCATCACTTATCGGTTTGTTATACAACAGTTTGTGTAATTCTCTAGGGTTATCCCAAAACTCTAATGACTGTTTAGTTTCAATACTTTTTTCTTTTATTTTTCTAAGAAAGTCATTAATTAGAAAATTCCCTAGTCGTACATCAGTATTCAAAAATAATTCATTTGCAAAGTTTTTATATTTCTTTTTATCTAATGCTCTAACATTCCTAATTTTTTCGTTATAGCGATTATTAACCTGAATCCGTGATCAGGTTTTGAGATTCATGAGATAATGGTTTGGTCGAGTAATTCTTAGATCGTTTTTATCCCAGATTGTGAGATGTCCTTATTTCTTAAGCCTATCGCTCGTGATCAGGTGTCTAAGGATAGTAAATATAGCAATTTCTAAGGCAATTCACCCAACTTGGACAGAGTAAAGCACAAAACTCAATAAAAGAGCTTTGCAATAAACTTCTTATTAGTGGATTAAAGGCTAAATGATATTTTTTGATACAGCTTAAACCAAGGGCTATGTCGACCAAACTTGAGAGTTTCATCTCCTGCGTGCTTTACGTGTTTACAAGCGGTTAAAATCAAGTCACGTATCACGCACCGTAGGCGGCGTCGTTGGGCTTTGATTTTAATTGGAGCCAAAGATTTATTATGGATAAGGTGATTACCAATGACTCTGAGCACATTAAAAGCGAGCATAGCGCAGTGCAAAAAGAATTGATTCGCTTTAAATTTCCCTGAGGGTAAACGCTCTACATTCATATCGCTCTTCAATTCGCTATGGAACTGCTCACTGGTTCCATGATCGTGATAAAGTTCGATCACATCCTCGGCTTCTAAAGGTAAATTCGTCCAATAGGTCTCCACTTCGATTTCTGGCATCAAAAGTCGATTGCCATCTTGATCTTCGAGTCGTTCCGTAACTTTAAAAATAACAGGAACCACTTTATGTTCTTCATTGTTTCCAGGATGTTTGTGATGGAGTTCACCGACAAAGACACTCTTACCATCTCGAGATTTAAGCTGTCGCCCTAAACGCCGTGCGTTGGATAGCCACTGTTCTTTAGATTCCTTTCTAAGGTTCCGTTTAATCAGAAAATATTGATCATCAGGAAGGTGTCCGAAATTAACCTCAGCATCGTGAGCGGAATCTAAACGAAGTAGTACGGGGTGCTTAAGCTTTAATTTTTTGATCATAGTAAAGCTGTCATCTAAGAACTCTGGCATCCCTTTTTGTGCATGCTGTGAACCTGGACGCAGCTCATTATTTAGCATAAAGCCCTCAGTTCCAAGGTAGGCAAACATGGGAGAAAATCCGTCATGATTTTTATATGTCCAACTCACATTTTCTTTATGGCTACCGGAGTTATCCATGGGTGATACATCCATATCGAGTGGAATAAAATTCATCCCCCCTTTTGATATATTACCTATACACTGTTTTTTGAGCAGGTTTGTATTCGCTGATTTTAAATGCACTTCATGCTCAGAAGACATGATTTCTAGTCGTTGACGCAAACGTTCCTCGGATGGAACTTTGTTTAATCCAAGTGATTTCATAAAGACTTCGTTTTCACGAAACTGACTAATATCTGTGAAGCGTTCACGCCCCTGAATCAGTAACCCCACCTGTGATTTGAAAATATCTAGATCTTGAAAGATATGATTGGCCTTGTGATCTGTATTGAACTCATCGTCAATTTCACTTTGTTGAAGGACTTGGCCACCTAAAAATATTCCGCCAATACTGTGAAGGGAATCATTGCCTGTGTCGAGTTTAAATGCTTTATTCATGAGAAAACCTGTTGGGTGATTTTGGTGTCGTAACTTAAATTACTATAAACCAACAGGTTTTCTTGTTTTTAAGCTGTTTTTTAAGATCAGCTCACGGATTCAGGATTAAGACTATTTAGTTGTGAGTACGAGAAACATCTGCCTAAATATTCATACTGCTGTTCTGTTAATTCAGACTTTGATAAAAATTGTGAATTTAAAAAATGTAAGGTATAAGCCCAATTTTTAATAAAATCATACCCTTCAGATTCATCTAGATTTTTAATTATTGATTCTGCTGTGCTTAAATCTAAATTTTTGTATGTATAGTTCATTTTGTATTCTGTTTTTCAGTATAACGTCTAAGCTGAGGGAGATTGAGCCTTAGCGAAAATCTTCCTTCCGGCTTCTTGTTAGAATTTTTTTGTTATTCTACTGATTAGAGAACCAGTTTTTATATTTCGTGTTTCTTCAACTATGAAACCACCATCAGTTCTTAAAGAAAGAAGTGTACTAATAATTGTAAATTCATTTTCTGAAGTCGTAATTTCGACTTTATGTCTAGGTGATTTTTTTAGATATATATCCTGTGGTTCACAATATTTTTCCCATACATTCTTACCATCAACTACTTTAGTAATTTGAACTCCACCAAATGAATGTTCCTCATAGTGTAGAGATAAGTGTGTATTTTTATCGATAATTAATTTTAAATTTTCCCCCCAAAATGGTTGGTTCTCGGAAGGACTAATCATGATGAATGTCATAATGAGAATCAAAATAAGACTGATAATGGTGGGATAAAACTTTTTCATTTTATTATTCTAACGACCTAAATTACCTGAATTCGAGGAACGAGAATTTCAGGTTCATTTTTTGGTTAGGGTTTTGTTAATTATTTCCAAAACTGCCACCATGATTTAGTAGGCTGTTGATTATTTTTAAGTTCTGACATCATGGATCGAAGTGCCGCCATTTCTTCATCTGTTGCAGGAGGAAGGTCGTGCTCTTGTTTCAATTTTGCTTGTTGGGATTGTTCAATTTTAACTAATGGGACATTAGCTTTTTCTAGTATCGAACTACAAAGAGCATTTTGTTCATCCTCATAATTGACCTGTAACAGTTCATTATGATTATTAGAAAGGTATAACATAAAGGAATAGAAACGTAGTTCATCATTATCTGATACAGAGGATATAGCTTTGATTACATTCCCAAATTCGTTCAGTGTAGATACTGAAAAATTATGGTCACTAAAGAGGATATCTAAACCCATATCTTCTGTTGGTCCTGCTGAACATTTTGGGCAAGGGCACAAAGCACCAAATTTTGTATCACCACAGTTGAAGCATAATGCCATTGTCATAATGAAGATCCTTTATTTAATTTTATTCTACCCTAACGACCTAAATGAGCTGTATTTTCTATTTAAAATTTGATTCAAAACGAAAATATCAGTTCGATTTTTTGGTTAGTATTTCGTCTTTTTTTTGTTTTTTAATTTATAAAATCTGATCATTTGAGATAATTATTTCTGATTCAATTTAGTTCTAAAATTATCTAAATTCTGATCATTGTGAATGTGTGCATCTGCGATTCATGGGATAATTGTTTCTGACATTTAAATTTATTCTATACTAACGACCTAAATTACCTGAATTCGAGGAACGAGAATTTCAGGTTCATTTTTTGGTTCGGTATTTTCTATATGATTTCTTTTATGAAGTTAATTGCTTCAAGTTCGTTTATTAATTCAGATTTTGGAATGTCTCTCCAACCAGGAAGATAGAACGGAACAAGTGTTTCATCATTTGATGGGGAAGAGGACTTAATAAATCCCGTAGGTTCTGGTTTGATTCTAACTATTAACCAACCTGATTTAGATATACCAATTTGATATAATTCATGGTCAGTTTTCAAACAAAAAGAAAATCCAATATTTAATTTTTTAAGAGCTTCATTTTGTTCTAATTCTTTCTCGTGTTCAAAACTTAAATTTTTTATATATTCATTCAGTTCTTCAAAATTATGTATATCGACTATTCCACTTTGATTAGAGGATGCAGAACTTCCTAAAAAGGATTCAATAAACTGTGTTACTTTAGTCATATTTTATATTTACCGAACGTCTGAGTTTACCTGAATTCGAGGAACGAGAATTTCAGGTGCGACTCCTTGTTAGACTTTTGTTTCTATTTTTTGTGATTGTACTTCTGATAAATAATTGTTTTTTATCGATAAAGATTTCTTTAATGGGATAAGGACTGCTAGATAAATTGGTTCTTGAAATGTGTTGGAAAATAGTGTGTCTATGTAACTCATCGTACCGCCTATTATAAGACCATAGAACTGTATGTTGTTTATTAAATTAAGACCTTTTTTTGTTCCAAACTTTTTTTCATTTTTCATCATTTCGTCCATAATCCAAGTGTGAAAAAGAGCAAATAAAATTATTAACAGAAATGTGCTGAGTATTCCCATGAAATGATCAGAAGACCTGATGAAAAAAAGGTTTTTTATAAAGGGTATAGCAATTAATACTACGAGGACTTTTTTATTCATATTTTATGTATGTCTAACGTTTAAGCTGAGGGAGATTGAGCCTTAGCGAAAATCTTCCTTCCGGCTTCTTGTTAGTTGTTTTTCTTTTTCAATTTTGACTTTTTTGATGACATATGTGACTACAAAAAAGATGATTATTGATATGATGATATGGAATAAATATATCTGATTGATTTTTCGTATGAGAGTTCTTGATAATTGATTTAACTTTTCATTATCATCTTTAATAACTCTCAAAAATCCCATTTGTTGCATATTTAACCTCATTATGCCAAAGGTTGCCCACACGTATAATGCGGTGAGGAGAAATAAAATTTTATTGAAATGTTTAATCATTTATGTTCAACTAACGATCTAAATGAGCTGTATTTTCTATTTGAAATGTGATTCAAAACGAAAATATCAGTTCGATTTTTTGGTTAGAGTTTGTCCATTAATTATTTTTTCTTCTATTTGATATAGTACATCATTAAATTTGTGTATTTGATCCAATGCTTTTTCAGATGGTGTGTCGTAATTGAAATTATTTCTGAATTCTATGTCTTTCTGTATAAGTTCATGAATTAATTTTGAGTGAGCTTTTGGGTCTAATTGTGAAACAATTAATGTATACTTTTTAACTGTTGCCATGTATGCTGCTTTGTAGTTGTAAAGCTCTAATGTCGAGTGTTTCTTACCGATATAGTAGCCAGTTATTATGCTGAAAAAAATACTGATAATTATTATGATGTACAAGTTTTTTTGTTTCATTTTATTCTACTCTAACGACCGAGATTAGTGAGATTTGAGCCTAGGCGAAAATCTTCACTGCAGCTCATGGTTCGATTGTTTATTTTTTCTTAGGTTCATACTTAATTTGTGATGAATTGGAATATTGTGTTTCTACATGTCCATCTGCATAGAATATTGTTGCTTTACCACCATTTGAGTGAACTGTCTGATCTCCAGCAATGGGCCTTTCATGTGATTCTATTTCTAGGTATTTAATACCTGGTGTTACACCATTGTTCTTTGGTTCACAAAAAGAGTAACTATTCTCTTTTTTCTTTTCAGTGATTACTGGAGTGTCATGTTTTGCATCACAGTTGAAAGTACTGTCTTCTAATTCCCACATATTGTAAGCATTATGTGGGTCTGGAGCAGAATTGATAACACTTAGTGTTTTAGGCATGTATACATATGAATCTTGAATAGAATAATACATGATCATGGAAGTGGATATTTGTTTTAAATTACTGATGCAGCTTTTCTGTAAAGCTTTGTCTTTTGCTACCATAATTTGAGATGTTAGAATACTCACAAGAACCAGAATGATTCCAATGATTATTAAGACATCTCTTCGTTTTAAATTTGATTTCATTATTTATTTATCGAACGATTTAAATGAGCTGTATTTTCTATTTAAAATTTGATTCAAAACGAAAATATCAGTTCGATTTTTTGGTTAGAATTTGTCCATTTTGATTGTTGATAAGTAGCCAAATCATGGATAAAACAGATGATTCGATCAATTGCTGATTCCGCATTTACTTATTGTGTTTTGAGTGATGATTTGCGTTTAAGTTTGGTGAATTGTTGACTCTGCATTTAGTCAGCTTAATTCTGTGATTCCAAGAATAAAGTGATTTGCTTTGTCAGTAACAATTCGTTCTAGATTTACTATTCCATTTTCCATTCTAACGACCTAAATTACCTGAATTCGAGGAACGAGAATTTCAGGTTCATTTTTTGGTTATGATTTATATTTATTATTCCAGATCATGTTTTTTTTAATTTTTTTATCATATCTATGTGATGAAACTTCAATTACATCATCTTGAAATTCATATTCCATGAATTCAACATCTATTATTTCTATGAGCTTCCATCTAACAAGTTTAAAATCACCGTTTAGGTAGGGTTCTGAATAACTCTTAGATTCCCTTTTAACTTTTTGAATAGCTTCCTCTGTATCATGAGCTCGAACAATCATAGTTCGTTCTTCTTGAGTTTGTAAACCTTTTTCTTGGTTTTCTATCTGAATTGCATATAGAGCGGTAACACTAAACCAACCGATAATGGGTGATTCATTGACTTGTTTATTTGTTTCTTTTTTGCCTTTGATTTTTTCTACAAAAATCGCACTACATTTTGTTAGTTTTAAAAGATCTGATGATGTAAACCACCCTTCTATTCCTCTTGGATCATTCTTTTTACCAATGATTTGATAATTATTTTGATCCAAATTCTCTGTTATTTCTTTTAGTTGATTTCTACAAAATTTTGATAATAACTTTTTTCGCTTTTCTGGGGTATATTTAATAAAGTCATCTATTTCTGGATACTTGAAATGGGCTCTTATATATAGCTCATAATTGGTATTATTTAAATCTTCAAAAGTAAGATCAAATCTACTTAAATTGTGAATGTTTGTTTTCATTTTATTTTATCATAACGACCTAAATTACCTGAATTCGAGTAACGAGAATTTCAGGTTCATTTTTTGGTTAGGCTTTTGTTATTTCGTCTTCCAGTTTCCACAATAGTCTGTGGTTTATTTGTGTACTTAAAGTTTTAGCATTTTTATGACCATTAGGTAAAAAGCAACTTAAGTGTTGAATCTCTATCATACTTACAATGTCTTCTTTGTTTTCCACATCATAATATTCATTATCTTCTTTAGAATATGTCATTAGGGCTATTTCAGTTAATGGAGAGTTTGCTAGTCCTAAATCTGTACTTTCCTTTGAGTCGATAAATGAGATTTGATCTATCGATTCTAAAAGTTCTCTAACTTGTATTGCAGTTAGTTTTTCTTGATCTGGTTTACAGATGAGTTTTATTGTGAAGTATTCCATTTTTTATTCTAGCCTAACGATTTAAATGAGCTGTATTTTCTAATCAAAATTTGATTCAAAACGAAAATATCAGTTCGATTTTTTGGTTAGTTTTTGTCTTCTATTTCTTGTTTCTATATTTATAAAATTCTATCATTTGAGATAAATAATTCAGATCTGATTTTGTTCTAAAATCATCATGATTCAGATAATTCTAACTTCGTGCATCTGCGATTTATTTGGATTCTCATTTCTACAATTTGTTTTTAATTTTATTTCAAACTAACGACTTAAATGAGCTGTATTTTCTATTTAAAATTTGATTCAAAACGAAAATATCAGTTCGATTTTTTGGTTAGAATTTGTCCATTTTGATTGTTGATAAGTAGCCAAATCATGGATAAAACACATGATTCGATCAATTGCTGATTCCGCATTTACTTATTGTGTTTTGAGTGATGATTTGCGTTTAAGTTTGGTGAATTGTTGACTCTGCATTTAGTCAGCTTAATTCTGTGATTCCAAGAATAAAGTGATGTGCTTTGTCAGTAACAATTCATTCTAGATTTACTATTCCATTTTCCATTCTAACGAGCAAACTAAGTAGGATTCGAGCCTTAGCGAGAACCTCTACTTCAGTGTTATGTTATGTGTTTATAGTTCTCCCAGAGATTCTAAATCAGCTAAATCTTGGTGTCTTGCTGTTGCTTTCTTATTTTTAATCAAGTCGCTTTTGGAGATCATGATGATTTCTAAATCTCCCATTGTTGTCTTTTCGGCATTTTTATATGCAGAATCAAAATCTACTCCATCTATTGATGTCATAATATCGATTCGAACTGGCGGATAGCCTAATTGAAGAACTTGATCTTCATGAATGAAGTCTTCTTGTTTAATGCCTAGAGCACCAAAACCAAATTCGTTTAGAGCACTCACAACTTTTTCTGCATTATCTTGAGAAATTTTGATCCACAGATCAATGTCGCCTGTATACCTTGGTGCTCCATGGTATGCAAGCGCATACCCACCAACGATTATATATTTAACTTTTTGTTCGTTGAATAAGTTTAGCAGATCGTTGAAGTCTGGATGAATTTCCATTGTATTGACGCCTTAATAATTCTACACATGATAAGCGCTCTTCTGGTGTTTGTTTTAACCAAAAAGCTAAATCAGTATTTTGTTTTTTTGAAACTCGTTTTATAACCTTTATCATGATACTCTCAAATTGGTTTTTTATAATTTACTTTTTAATACCAGCAATACAAATAGTTAATATTTATTCTCACATAACGACCTAAATTACCTGAATTCGAGGAACGAGAATTTCAGGTTCATTTTTTGGTTATGATTGGTTTTTTTTGTGATCTACAACTCATATTATTTTCGTTTTAATATTACAAATAACGTTTATATAGTGTCGATAAAAGGATTTGTGATCTCTATCATCTGAATAATCCACATTTACTAAGGTGATATTTTTTTGATCTTGATTTTTAAATTTATATTTGATGGAAATTGTAGTGCCATCTAAACATATTTGTTCAAAGTCAGTAACTTTATGATATTTCATGAATTCAATTAGCTTAATTAATTTTCGGAATCCTTTTTTCGTGGAATCAAGGTAATGCTTTTCATTCGGTGTTTCACACTGATATCTAAATACGAAACTTCTATCGATATCAAGATACAAACAATGACTAAATTGTGGATCAGGCCCAAGTGTGGATAATTCAAATACTTCCATATCATGAAGTATAGAAGTATCTATTTTTCGAAAAAAATTAGACATGATTCTTAACCTTTTTTATTCTTTTCATAACGTCTGAGTTTACCTGTTTTCGAGCCTAGGCGAGAATATCAGGTGCGACTCTTTGTTAGTTTTTTATTTCTTTCATTTTGTTATTTTTTATTGCTCTATATATCAAAAATAAGATAACAATGAAAATTATTTCTCTAGCTTGTCCTGCTCGATAAACAATTTCTTTATTTAAGTCCATGAGTTTCTTTATTGTGTCCATATTTGTACTGCTGTTTCCATGGAATGTGAACATAGGAACTAAGAATCTGACTACTTCTAGAAACAACGCTAGAATGGATAATATAATTGCAAGTTTAGCTTCCTTAGCCTTTTTAGAATTGTATAAAACTTTAGCAATTTTGAACGTTATTATCAAGGGGATAATAATTAGAATTATTTGAGTAGCTATGTGTAATCTAGTTTCCATTTATATTAAACTAACGATCTAAATGAGCTGTATTTTCTATTTGAAATTTGATTCAAAACGAAAATATCAGTTCGATTTTTTGGTTAGAATTTGTCCATTTTGATTGTTGATAAGCAGCCAAATCAGGGATAAAACAGATGATTCGATCAATTGCTGATTCCGCATTTACTTATTGTGTTTTGAGTGATGATTTGCGTTTAAGTTTGGTGAATTGTTGACTCTGCATTTAGGCAGCTTAATTCTGTGATTCCAAGAATAAAGTGATGTGCTTTATCAGTAACAATTCGTTCTAGATTTATTATTCCATTTTCCATTCTAACGACCTAAATTACCTGAATTCGAGGAACGAGAATTTCAGGTTCATTTTTTGGTTAGTTTTTGTCTTCTATTTCTTGTTTCTATATTTATAAAATTCTATCATTTGAGATAAATAATTCAGATCTGATTTTGTTCTAAAATCATCATGATTCAGATAATTCTAACTTCGTGCATCTGCGATTTATTTGGATTCTCATTTCTACAATTTGTGTTTTAACTTTATTTCAAACTAACGACCTAAATTACCTGAATTCGAGGAACGAGAATTTCAGGTTCATTTTTTGGTTAGAATTTGTCCATTTTGATTGTTGATAAGTAGCCAAATCAGGGATAAAACAGATGATTCGATCAATTGCTGATTCCGCATTTACTTATTGTGTTTTGAGTGATGAGTTGCGTTTAAGTTTGGTGAATTGTTGACTCTGCATTTAGTCAGCTTAATTCTGTGATTCCAAGAATAAAGTGATGTGCTTTGTCAGTAACAATTCGTTCTAGATTTATTATTCCATTTTCCATTCTAACGACCTAAATTACCTGAATTCGAGGAACGAGAATTTCAGGTTCATTTTTTGGTTAGACTATTTTTCTTTCATGCTTTGATAAATGCGTATATAACTAATAATAACAAGGTAATTGGAATACCAAGACTTATTAAAATTGGTAAATTCCTAGGATCATCATCTCGATTTAGTGTTCCTCCAAATGGTGACATTTCTGTGAATTTATGCAACCAATCTGGTAAGTTTCCACCTCTAGAAATATACCATAAACCGATTAATGCTAGAGGAAGAATAGAGTGAATAGCAATACCTTTTCCATTTGCTAGTTGATGATCAGTTCTAAAATAAATATAGCCTGATAAAACAAATAAACCGATAGTAAGAACTGTGGCTACAGTTACTTTTTTATTCTTCATTATTATTGTCTAACGATTTAAATGAGCTGTATTTTCTATTTAAAATTTGATTCAAAACGAAAATATCAGTTCGATTTTTTGGTTAGGCTTTTAGATTTCTATCCAGTCGGTATCTGAAATTAAATCTTTAAATGAGTCATGTAGACATTCTATTTGATCATCATCGTGACTAATATAGTATATTTTTGATTGTGGACATTCACTCGCTTTCATACAAACACAATCTCCATTACCTACATCATAAATTGGAATATAATCTTCCGTTAGATTACCACATTCCATTTCTTGCTCATAAACAGTTTTAATGGAATCACAATTATAGATTTCTCTGATGGTTAAAAAACCACCCTCAATATGATTTGTGAGTAGAACCTCATGAAAGTTTTTAAAAACATCATCAAATTTACAATTAAATAATGATTCAAGTTTATTCCAATCACTCTCCAAATTCGGTTTGTAGGGCTCAGATCGTTTATAAGTCTTATTTCGTATTTTATCTATTATGTTCATTTTTATTCTAGCCTAACGTTTAAGCTGAGGGAGATTGAGCCTTAGCGAAAATCTTCCTTCCGGCTTCTTGTTAGATCTTTTCTTTTTTACTGTTGATAATTAGATTTATTTTCTTTTTTATTGCTGAGTTCGCATATACTTGGAATCGTATTTGATGCATAGTTTGCGTTGAATTCTGGTTAATTTCTGAGTTCGCATTTAGTCAGCTTAATTCTGTGATTTGAAGAATAGGGTGACTTGCTTTGTCAGTTACGTTTCCCAAGTAATTTTCATTAATTTTATTCTGATCTAACGATTTAAATGAGCTGTATTTTCTATTTAAAATTTGATTCAAAACGAAAATATCAGTTCGATTTTTTGGTTAGAATTTGTCCAATTTTAATTGTTGATAAGTAGCCAAATCAGGGATAAAACAGATGATTCGATCAATTGCTGATTCCGCATTTACTTATTGTGTTTTGAGTGATGATTTGCGTTTAAGTTTGGTGAATTGATGACTCTGCATTTAGTCAGCTTAATTCTGTGATTCCAAGAATAAAGTGATTTGCTTTGTCAGTAACAATTCGTTCTAGATTTACTATTCCATTTTCCATTCTAACGACCTAAATTACCTGAATGCGAGGAACGAGAATTTCAGGTTCATTTTTTGGTTAGACTTTTTCGTTTTTCAGTTTCTTCCATTTTTCTTCTGGTAACCAAATAAAGTTTTTTGTTGGTTTTTGATGATCTACAACTAAATAACAATTTCTGTTGAATAAATTGATATCATCTGTTTCTTTATCTAAGGATATTTTATATTCACAATTATTGAATATGAATTTTACTGTATAGTTTCCACTCCCTATAAAGTGTAATCCTTGTTCGTCATATTCTCCTAAAATATAATCTCCTGTTTTAACAAGGTGAATTTTTTTTACAGTCAACCATACATAAAAAAAGGTGAAGGTTATTCCTATAATAGTCAAGATCATATGAAATGTAAAAAATTCTTTGTATTGACCAGGAGGCACGATAAAAGGATAAATAATACTACCTAATACACTAACCATTGAGAATGCATGTAGTATTTTTACAGGAAGTTGTGTCCAAGTAAGGTATAAAGCTAGTTTGATATTATTCATTATTTATGAGTCTAACGACCTAAATTACCTGAATTCGAGGAACGAGAATTTCAGGTTCATTTTTTGGTTAGAATTTGTCCATTTTAATTGTTGATAAGTAGCCAAATCAGGGATAAAACACATGATTCGATCAATTGCTGATTCCGCATTTACTTATTGTGTTTTGAGTGATGATTTGCGTTTAAGTTTGGTGAATTGTTGACTCTGCATTTAGTCAGCTTAATTCTGTGATTCCAAGAATAAAGTGATGTGCTTTGTCAGTAACAATTCGTTCTAGATTCTTTATTCCAATTTTCATTCTAACGACCTAAATTACCTGAATTCGAGGAACGAGAATTTCAGGTTCATTTTTTGGTTATGATTTTTTCTATTTTCTTTTAAATTTTTCATTTTTATAAGGCTATTGCTGACTCAGCATAATTCTAGATTTTTTGTCTTTAGATAATTCTAAATTTGTGCATCCGCGATTTGTTGGATAATCGTTTCTATCATTTAATTTTTATTCTATCATAACGTCTGAGTTTACCTGAATTCGAGGAACGAGAATTTCAGGTGCGACTCTTGGTTCGGTTTTTGATTTTATTCTTTTTTTGTGATTCTAAAGCGATTATCTGATAGATATATAATCAGTTTTAAATCACCCTTTATTATTGCACCCATTTCCATGTTTTTTGAATTTATGTTTTTAAGTCTTTCAGCCTCATTATTATTTAATGTTCCTGATATAGATGGGCCACCTAACATGGATGGTGTGTAACTTCCTTTTATCATTTTCATTTTTGGATCAAATAAATTGTTTGCTTTCTCAATCATTTGAAATTTATCTACGCTTATTTTGTAACTAGAAATGAAATAAATAGATCCCACAATTGATAGAGTGATTCCTAGTTTAATAAGATGCTTTTTTTTCATTTATATTATTACCGAACATGGTATTAGTAGACTAAATATCGCTTGGGATATTTTTGTGGTTTTTGAGTGTGTGTGTTGTTAACATTGTGTTGTCTGACTCCTTTGTTACATAGTGATATTTAAGTTAAGTATAATAATTGTAGTAATGATTGTAAATAGAGTCTTGTAATAAAGCGACATTTTAGCTGTGAAAATTTGTCGCTATTCCGGATTAGCTGGAATGAGATTGGATAATTATATGAAATTCATAATTCAAATTTTGAATGAGTTTAGTCGAATAACCCCGAAGTCCCTGTAAGAGGACTGGAGGAAATCGACTAAAATAGGTCGAATAACTCGGAGTTTACTGATGGGTGCTGTAATGTGTCGTCTAAATACAAGGGGGTTTGAGCGGATTAAATGGCTATTAAATACTTGCTTTTATTAAAGAGTTGTCATAGGTTTTATAAAGTGAGATAAGGAAAATGTATGAATACTTTAGATGGATTTAAAAAGTTTTTAGTTCAAAAGGGGCGAGTGTATCCTAAACATATTGAGTTTTATATTGGCTGGGTAAAGCAGTACGCGAATTTTTCAAGAGATCTGGGTGAGTCTCCTTATGAAATGACATGTCTGAAACAGTATAAAAATAGTTTGATGAATCGTGTCGAAAAGTGGCAGTTAGAACAGGCCGAAGAAGCGATAAAACTTTATTGGTATTGGCGAACGGGGAAAGAGCCAGGCAATAGTGCTGAAGAGTTGAACAGCTTAATAGATAAGTGTCGACAGGATTCCGTACTTTGTGAAGAACAAATTGAATACTTACAAGAGTTTTCGCGAGTAATGAATTTACAGAAAAAATCATATAGAACAATTCAGAGTTATTTGTCTTGGATAGAGCGTTATTTAGCTTATGCGGGAGATCAAGCAAAAGATTCTGAGAGTGTGAGAAATTTTTTATCATATTTGGTAATGAATCAGAAGGTATCGGGTTCAACTCAAAATCAAGCTTTATGTGCTTTGGTGTTGTTTTTTAAGAGTGTTTTTCTAGAAGATTTGGGTGATGTGAGTGGTAGCTTAAGATCTCAGAAAAAGGAAAAACTCCCGGTTGTTTTAAGTCGAGCAGAGATCAAGAATATGATATCTGAGTTCAAGGGGGAGAGTGGTTTAATGTTAAAGTTGATCTATGGCGGAGGTTTGCGTAAAAATGAATGTTTAAGGTTGAGGGTTAAGGATATAGATTTTATTAGAGGTTCTTTAAATATTTATCAAGCCAAAGGTGATAAGACGCGTCAGACTTTATTAGCTGAAAATTTAAAAGATGAAATTGATTTGCATTTAAAGAAGGTGAAACAGTTATACGAAAAAGATATAGCGGATGGTATAGAGGGCGTTTACCTTCCCGATGCCTTAAATAGAAAGTATCCTAATGCGGGGAAAGAATGGAAGTGGTACTGGTTATTCCCTGCGCGACAAAGAAGTTTTGACCCAATGAAGAAAGAAAAAGTTCAACGTAGGCATCATCGCTTAGGGCATGGTTTGGTTAAAGAATTGAAAGAAATATGTCAAAGAGTCGGTATTCATAAATATTGTACGGTGCATACGCTACGGCATAGTTTTGCGACTCATTTACTGGAGGGTGGGACGGATTTGAGAACGATTCAGGAATTGTTGGGGCATGAAGATATAAGTACGACGCAAATTTATACACATGTATTGAGTTTGAATAAGTCGGGGACGAGAAGTCCTTTGGATGATTTGTAGTTAAGGAGTTTGGAATCAGGAATCAGACAGGCTCCGCATCAAAAGTGGACGAAGCACTTTTGTAAAAATAGTGGGGGCTGTGTTGTGTGAGTGACTCCTACCTCCAAGTAAATATCAATACTGCAATAGAGCTTTGTTTTGCGATCCTCGCAATACTAAAGCACTGGGGTGCGGTAGTTATTCTAGACTATTTGTCTAATCTCAGAGGGACTAGCGGTGAAGATTTTTAAGACTCCGCTATTTTATAGGGACTATTAAAACTTATCCAACGAAACTCATGACCTTACTTTTTACTTACCTTGCCATTGCTATTGGCGTTTCTTTCCTTTGCTCTATACTCGAAGCCGTACTACTCTCAATCACACCCAGTTTTGTTGAGAAAATGAAAACGGAAAAACCTGCCGCTGCTGCACGACTAGTAAAAGTCAAAGGGCGTATGGACTCATCCCTTTCCAGTATTTTGATCCTCAATACTTTCGCTCATACCATTGGTGCCGCTGGGGTTGGTTCTCAAGCCGTACAAATCTTTGGTCAGAAGTGGGAAAGCCTCATCGCCGTATTACTTACCCTCGCGATTTTATACCTATCCGAAATCATCCCAAAAACACTTGGTGCAACTTTCTGGCAGCAATTGGCAGTTCCCTCAGCACAATTAATTTCTTACCTCATCTATTTAGTCTACCCCCTCGTTTTAGTTTCTACTTTTCTCACCAAAATCTTGAGCGGAAAGAAAGAAAACAAAATCACTCGCGAAGAAATCATTGCCATGGCCTCACTGAGCCACAAAGGCGGCTCTCTCTTCACCCAGGAAAATGATTACATATCGAACCTCCTCAATCTTAGAGATAAAACTACCGAACAGATCCTGACTCCAAGAACAGTCGTTCACATGCTCGATGAATCGCTCACGGTTACGCAAGCTCTCGACGACCCAAACACAGCAAATTTCAGCCGCATCCCACTTTATACTGAAACGACTGATAATATTACGGGCAAAGTCACTCGTGCCGATCTCTTTGAGGCCGAACGTAAAGGACAAGGGAGCAGTTCTCTTAATGAACTAGCGAACCCCATTTTTCGTGTTTCAGAAAAGCTTTCCGTCCACAAGCTTTTAGATCTCTTTACTAAAAAGAAGTCTCATCTTTTTCTTGTTGAGGATGAATTTGGTCAAACTGCGGGCGTCGTTAGCTTAGAAGATGCCATAGAAACTTTACTCGGCATCGAAATCCTTGATGAGCGCGACACGGTTGAAGACATGCAAGCCTTAGCAAAGGACAAGTATCGCGATCGCCTCGATGAAGTCAAAGACCAAGCTAAATCTTCAGATAATTAAAGCTCATCCCTCTCAAGGTTTACCTCAAGAATATTTTTGGTATAAATCTCTCATCAGCAGGTGCGTTTTCATTTGCTTGATTTCTCTCTGAACAATATTTTGAAACTCAGACTAAAAAGTCTGCTTAAACAAAATGTAAAAAAGGAGGAAAAACATGGGGTTTTTCGATAAAATTAAATCGGCAGTTAATGTCGTCACAGGTGGTGCAGCCGAAGTTAATGTTTCATTTGGAGAAGCAAAATTTGGTGAGCCAATTAGTCTTCATATCAGAGCATTAGCTAAATCCGATCTAAAGATTGAAAAGGTATACCTAAAATTACGTGGCATCGAAGAAATCAATGTTGATGATGTGGACTACCACGACAAAGATGGCGACGGCGATAAAGAAAAAACTCACGAAAATGTTCGCAAGCAACACGAGACTTATGAAATGGAGCAAGTCATTTCTGGTGCTCAAGAACTCGAAGATGGCCAAGAATACGAATGGACCACAGAAATCCAACTCCCTGACCATCTTCAGAGCCCTTACCGTGGGCGTTACTGCACACACTCATATGAAGTATTTATTGGACTCGATGCCTTCGGCAACGATCCCGATACTGGCTGGGTCAACATTCCTTTCTAAAGTGAATTAACTTTATAAAAAAATCCGCAGATTTGTCCCTGCGGATTTTTTTTGCCATAAGCTCTAAAAAGTCTGAGGTCTATTATTTCTTTTTAGTCTTTTTCTTCTTGGGGTTCTCTGCGGCGTAAGCTTCTGGTTCAGACCACTTGCGAATATCTATTTCACGACTGGGAATATTGCCCACAAAAGCAGAGATCATCTTTGATAGCTGACCAAGTGTTACCAAGGGAGAACATGTAAGTAATAAAAACCTTGGTCCACACTACAATGGACTAAGAATCCAGAATAAAAGTGATTAGTCTTATCATATAAGACCCTTAGTTGTTTTCTGTGACAACTCATACTTTTCAAAAAAAATGAACCCATCATGATAAAAAAATTGCCAATAAACATATTTATGAGCCAACAAACTAAATTTTATTTGTTAGTTCATCCAATTTGGTAACGTAGTGTGATTTATAGTAGAAAAAATGGGACACACTTAATGAAAGCTTTCTTCACATCAATACTCTTTTTTACCTGCCTAGTTTATGGCGACACCCTCGACAAAACAAAACTCAATGTGGTGTTCATCACTCTCGATGACCTTAGTTACGAAAGCCTAGGAGTTAACGGCTGTAAAGTACCGGATATTTCACCCCATATGGATCGTATAGCCAATAGTGGCATGCGTTTCGAAGGCTTTCACGTTCAAGCGAGTAATTGCATCCCCTCTCGGGCCTTAATGATGACGGGCATGTACCAGCAACACAATAAAATATTTTCTCTCGGCAAAGCAGGAGCGGGAAATCAAATTATTCGCAACACAATTCCAAGCGCATTTCGCGACGCTGGCTACCACACGGGAATCATGGGCAAAAACTCGCATCACAACCCTTTTGATCCCTACACCGGTTTTGATGTAGAATACGAAGGTTACGGTTCAACAAAGTACCCCGATAAAGTTTATGCAAAAACTAAAGAAGCGATTGCGAACTCCGCAAAACTTGGCAAACCACTCTTCTTTAATCTGAATATATACGACCCACATGTGGGTTGGTATGGTTGGTCGAGAACAGCGGGAACTGTAAAAGAAAAAGAGAACCACCCAAGCCGTATTTATACACCAGAAGAAGTCCCCTACCCTTCTTGGTTCCCACTTCTTGCGGAGAACGCAAAAACGGGAAGAACAAAGCGCGGCGTCAAAGACATTCATATCATGGAAGAAGTAGCCGCTTACTACAATACAGTTAAACGTGCCGACGACTCTATTGGACAAATGCTACGCGCTTTTGATGAAGCTGGCATCACTGAAAAAACCGTATTTGTACTAATCTCAGATCACGGTGCTGAACTACCTGGTGGTAAAACGACTCTCTATAAGGAGGGCACTCACTCTCCTTTATTTGTCTCTTGGCCGGGTGTTACTAAAGCGGGTACGATAAATGATTCTGAAGTCATTGGCTCCATTGACTTGCTTCCCACTTTTTATGATATGCTCAATCTCCCCATTCCTGCCGATCTTGATGGTCGTAGTTTCCTCGCCATGATTAAAGGCCAAAAAATCCCTAATTGGCGCCCCTTCGTCTACATACAACAAAATGACCGAAATAAAGCCCGTGCACTCCAAAGTAAGGATGGCTTTCTTTATATCATCAATGCTTGGCATGACGGAGAAAGCAAGTTTGGTTCAGTTTCTACTGGAACCCTCGCTTGGAGCCTTTTCAAAGCGGCTCAACAAAGCCCGGAAAATGATCCCCTTGCTACAGCTTGGATCAATAAGCTCGAATACCGCGTCCCACACGAACTCTACGACATCAAAAATGACCCCTCATGCTTCAACAACCTTGTTAATGATCCCGCCTACAAAGACAAACTTAGCGAAATTCGCAAAACAATGATTCAGGAAGCCCAAATCAGTGGTGACCACATAGCTTTAGCTGCACTACGAAATCCGGATTCCGCTACTGCTCGTGCAGAAACTTTCAAAGCCATTGATGCAGATAAAGCGACTCGCATGAGTGATCCTAACTATGCACGCCGTGCTCACTACGATCCTCTTGATGGGAAATTGGTTCTCGATAACACCATGTTTGAAAAAGATAGTGGAATTTGGAATAGCTCAGCTCCTGGCATTAGTTTAAGTCAAACGGGTGGGAGTAAAGAACTGGGCCCAGGAACCATCAAATTTGAAGTTAAAGAAAGTAAAACTCTACGCTTTGAAACGGCAAAAACTTTTGATGCCTCACAATTCAAATCTATTGAATTTGCCTTCAATCTCGCAGCTCCTCAGCCACCGAAAGCAAAAAAAAGCAAGGGTAAAAAAAGCCAAGAAGACAAACTCAATGCAAGAGCTGAAAAGAGAAAGAAAACAAGTCCGCCTACAGGTAAATTCAGTTTGGAATATCATGATGGTCGGCAATGGCACAGCCTCGAAAAAGATAAGCTCTCTAAATTCTTCAATGAGCAAAAGCGTAAATTTGAAGCTCCCTCCAAAGGCTTTGGTAAAAACACCAAGTTTGCGATCAGTATCACTTTCGATAAGCCTGCAATCTTGTTCTTAGATGGTATGCGCCTTGCTGCAGACGTCGATTGGCAAAACATAAAAGCTCCTAGCCAAAAAGCTCTTAAGCCTGGAGAAAGCCAAATATTGATATCGAACCTTGATCGTTATAGTGAAGTGGAAATTAATTATAATTTCTCTAGTGAAAAAACTAATAGCCAACTAGTACTCGAATATCTAAAAGATGGTCAATGGCTCGCTCTAAACAATCACGACTATCGCTACGTTTTACAATCTCAACAAAAATATGCTACCTACGCAAAAATCTCTAGTTCCGAGGTTCCTGAACTCAAACTTCGTCTGCATAACAGCGGTTCGAGCACCGTGAGAGTTAACGCACTAAGCGTACAAAAACGCCCCTCTTTTTAATTTTATTCTGCCTTAACTAGGAGTTTCTGAACGGACACTCCCAAAGCTGGGATGGTCATTACGGCTAAGAGCCCCCAACCTAGAAAGGGGATGCAGCCAATCAGTAAAAGAGCGATACTAGCATAGATGACTGCGTAAAATGCCGAACCAAGTCGTGGGCTATTGATATTACTGAGGATTTTTTCTCCTATGCAGTGGCAAAGGCTAGTGAAGCCATGAAGCAGCAGGTAAATATAAAAAATAAGGATTGGCAAACACAGTAAACATTTATCCATGGGCAGCTTTTTACTCATAAAAATGGCCAGTATAAAAACCACATAAGTCATGATTCCCTGGAGAAATAAACGCCCTGTCAATTGATTGAGGTCGCGACTCCCACGCAACACACTTTGAGTTCTTAAAACGGTGTAAACCCCAAAGCAGGCACTTAGGGCAATGATCAAAATTAAGCAACAAAAAATAAAAACCCCCAGCGCGCCCACCTCATAAAAGCTTTTTTCTGCTTTACTAATGCTAAGTAATAATGGCGTCGATATATCAAACATGTTTTTCCTCACTTAAAGTTTTATAGGCTAGTGCGACCATACAGATAATAATAATTAAAATCTCGAATGCATAAGACAATGATTCACTGAAAATATAGCCCCATGCAGCATGCTCATCACTGAGTAGAGAAGGCAGCGAGACGCTATCAAAACGCTCTGTCAAAATTGTTAGATCCCATTCAAAACTCATGATTTCTACGTGAAAAACGAGAAAAATAGCCTGTAATAAAATCAGGCTAGCCAAAAGGTAAAAGGCCTTGTTGGATTTTGTCTTTTCGGAGGACTCAATTTGATCCATAATCGCTGTCGTAAAATCGTCGCTCAATTCTGGTGCACAAGTCTTGAGAAGATTTTCCATCTCCTGTAAGTCCTGCCATTGTTCGACATTTACTTCTTCTTTGATAAGTTCATCGAGGATCTTCTCATCGACTGAATCATATTCATAGATCAAGTCTTTGTGATACTTCTCTTTCATACAGACCTCCATTGGCCTATGCCATTTTCCAAGAGTTTTTTACGTGCTCGGTACAAGCCCACCTTTACACTATTTTCACTGGTATTCAAGATTCCTGCAATTTCTTTACAAGTGCATTGCGCCAAATAAAAGAGGGAACAAATTTCTCTTAAAGAATCTGGTAGCTGGGTCACCATTTCTCGTATTGCCTGATGCTTTTCTTGACGGCTCAATTCCTTCCCTGGCATTTCTTTGGCACAGGCTTCTTCTAGCTCGGCACTTTCTTTTAATTTCTTGTTAATCACTGCCTTTTTCACTAAGCTACGACTACAGTTCATGGCAATCGTGAGCAACCAAGGTTTGAGCGATCGAGAAGTATCGAATTGCTGAATATGTTTGTGGAAGCGAATAAATGTCTCCTGTGCTGCGTCCTGAGCATCAGAAGAGTTTTTGCAAATTCCATAACAGGCGGCAAAGACAATTTGCTGATATCGCAAAACGATCAGTCGAAAGGATTCCTGAGAACCCTTTAGAGCTGATTTGATCAGTTGGCTGTCGCTTTGTTCATTCATAGACTCTTAGTATACAAGGACATTCAACAAATTCTGAATAATTTGAGCGCTTAATTGAGTATTAATATTTATTTGATCATCATTAATTGATACTTTGGCTTGCCCTAAAAGCTCATCTTTCATCATGGGGGGAACTTTAGGCAAAGTCATTTGCTGGCCGAGACCGATTAAACCTTCTATCATTTGTTTTAAGGGTGTTAATACTTCTTTATTTTCACTTTTCATCATCAGCGATAATTTAAAATCTTGCTCATAAGCCACCTTAAACTCCATGGCGCTGAGTTGCTTAAGCAAAGGGTTATTTTTACATTTCTTATCATGTTCGAGCACCACGGCATGCATTAAGCCCGAATCATAAGCGAGACTATCTGTTTTTTGCAACTTAGCTTCAGTCATGAGGTCTTGCTCTTCAAAATAAGCTTTTAGGTAAGCTTGAATGTATTGAGGTGGCCCAAAAACCAACATTCCGTCGTCAATTACAGCTAATTGATTAATCTTTCCAGACTTTTTCTTATCCGGGATATTAACAATAAAAACTGCATCTGTATTATCAATCTTTTCAAAAAGGCCATGCATTTCACAGGCATTTTGAATTTTTTTCACATCGTAATCACCCTCCAAAACGATGACGGCTTGGTGTTTCTCCAAGGCGCCCATCCATAGGGTTTGAGTTTTTTGGAGCTCAACTCCAACAAAATTGGAGATCATCCCCCTAAACTTTTCACCATGGCGATTATTGAAGAGTTTATTTAATTCCGGAACTGCTCGCAAAGCTTCCATATCCGCTTTTAAGATGAGTTTAGTTTTAGGACTAAAAGAACGATGAATTTCTTCGGCTTGCAGTCCACTTGTTAATAATAATAAAAGACTAAGTAATTTTTTCATTTCTATCTCCTTTTTAAGTTGCTACTTCAGGTACTTCCAATTCGACAAAAAGGTTACAAATAAAAATAAATTATAAGATTTTTTTTCAGTCTGTCACTTACATACAGGCCTTATTCGTACGATAGTAAAATTAAGGATATAATTATGAAAAAGTTTAAGTTCAGTCTAATAGAATTATTGGTAGTTATTGCCATCATCGGCATACTCCCTTCATTTGTTCTACCTGCATTAGGTAAAGCTAGAGCCAAAGCTCGGACAACCATTTGTGTGAACAATATGTCTAGCCTTTATAAGGGCACACTGTTTTTCATTGATGATAATGAGCAACGCTATCCCGGCATTACTCAACTTTATAATCGTCAATATTTTAATAACAATAATGAAAATAAAGCAACTGATACAGGACATGCCAATCTCAATGCATTACTAGCGATTGACTACGGCTTTTCTCAAAATTCTCTAGAATGCGCCGAGTCAACTGATTTCGGTACTGCGGGTGCGAAAATGCATAACTATGGTTTTAATTCTCATTTAACTAGAGACAATGAAAACCAAGGCCCACAAACCAGTGATCAAGGCTACAAAATATCGAGTATCCACAATCCGACTGAGACTATCCAAAATGCTTCTGGACGTACATGGGGTCTTTTCAACAAAGGCTGGGAGTGGTCGATTTCAGTACGCCATGATAACAACTATAAACTAGTCCATTCGTTTACCGATGGTCACGTCTCTGTCTTACCTTGGACGGCTTTTCATAATAATGCTCAGTGGATGCGCCCCTATGAATATTTTCAGGAAAGTTGTAGCAGTAGCTTCTCATTTACAGGGAAATAGCGTTTTCACGAGCAAATAAAAATCATGCGCTATTCTCCCTTAGCTTTCTGATAAACTTTTGTATTTGAGTACTTTAAGAGATTAAAATTAATTTTTTTGTCAAAAAAATTTAATCATCACCGTACCTTTATATATATTAATGAAAATCCGGGATGAAATTTATGATAAAAAATCGTTTCACACTCATTGAACTTCTCGTCGTTGTCGCGATTATCGCAATTTTAGCATCTTTGTTATTACCTAGTTTGAAGAAGGCTAGGCAGTCGGCTCGCATTGTGACTTGTTCATCCCAAGTGGGACAATTTACTAAAGCTATTTTTATGTTTGCGGATGATTATGACAATCAAACTCCTCCTGGATATCGCCATAGTGGAACATGGGCAAATCCTGGTCCAGATGTGGATAACTCTTTGTTAGTAGATAATAACCCCATTGGTTATGTTGAAAATGCTGCGACATATCTTGGGGTAGATTTGGATTATTCAAGTAAAGCTGCTTTAGAGACCAGTGCATCAGACGCTGGTAGAATGAAACCTTTTATATGTACTGAGGAGAGTGATCCTCAGCCTAATAAGACTGCTTTTTGGGATTCGGGACTACAATATAATGCGACTAATTCCTATGGCTGTAATGGAGGTTTATTTTCACGCGAGGGAGCCACATCATCTATTTTAAATGATATTGGGGCAATTAAAGATACTAACAAAACTTATGTTTTTAATGATGCTCAAGAAATGTGGGCGGGGCGCTATATTAGTAATTATGGTAGGTCAAACCTACTTGAGTTTTTAAATCTGGGAGCCGGAAATGTTTGGTATGATATGTTGGCCAGTACTCGCCATCAAACAAAAGTTCCCATCAGTTTTTTAGATGGTCACGTCAAGGTTTATGACTGGACTAGAACTGAATCTTGGTCAGAGATCTATGGAACTCAGGGTGCTCAGTAAATTATTATAGGCAATTAATTCCCCAGAGTTCTAACACTAGTACATTCTTTTAGGTGGATATGTAAATGAGAGAAATTATGTCGTTTTCATAATGATGCATAATGATTTCATCCCTAAACATAGTAGGGCCACGCCCCCCACTAGATGAGTTAATTTTTCTAAAGAGGAAAAATCACTGTTTTAGTTCTATTTAATTAATCGAAGCATCTAAAACTATTTTATCTTTACGCTCGCTATAGCGATCCACCAAAAATTCAGCTTGCTCTCGTAAAATATATGTCATGCGCATGAGCTCTTCCATCACATCAACAACACGATCACGATAAGATGAATCCTTCATGCTTCCATCTTCTTCGAACTCCTGATAAGCCTTCGCCACCGATGATTGGTTTGGAATCGTGAACATCCGCATCCAACGGCCCAAAACGCGCATGTTATTAAGTGTATTGAAGCTTTGCGAACCGCCACTCACTTGCATCAAAGCCAATGTTTTTCCCTGGGTGGGACGAACGGCGCCTATACTAAGTGGAATCCAATCAATTTGCGTTTTCATTAAGCCCGACATATTGCCATGCAATTCTGGAGAGGACCAAACTTGTGCTTCTGACCATAGGCTCAAATTTCGTAACTCTTGTACTTTGGGATGCTCTAGATTCTTTTCTGAATCGTAGATAGGTAAATCTATTGGGTCAAATAGCTTAACTTCGGCACCCATATATTCTAGAATTCTAGCGGCTTCTTCTGCCAAGAGCTTTGAATAGGAGCGCTCGCGTAGTGATCCGTATAAAATGAGAACTCGAGGCGCATGTTGAATGTGAGTGGCGTTATTTTGAAGTTCAAATCTCTCGTCGTTTAGGTATGTTGATTTAGACATGCTTTTTATTCCTTAAATTATTATTCAGAGTATTTTTAGTCTTCTTTTTGAGCATAATCAATTATTTTTCCTTGTGGATTAAAGGAAAATTCACAGCAGTCCTCAAAACTCGTGCGCAATTTTAAACGCGCCTTCTTAAGGCGAGATTTAAAGGTGGAATAAGCTATCTCATGCTGTAATGCATAGTCTTTTTGTGATTGCCCATTTATATCAATCGCAAGCAATAAATCGCGATCTTCTTGATCTAGCAATTCAATAAAGGGCAATACGCATTGGGCAAGATCTTGCTCCACTTCATTATAATCATTTTTATCTTCAGTCAGAAAATCCAAAAACTCGACTTGTGGGGTCCTAGATTTTTTACGATAAAAATCAATAATGCTATTTTTCGCCAACTGAAAAAGCCAGGGCTTGAGTTTATTGACGGAATGTAAAGACTCGATTCCCTTCTGAGTTTTTATCATGATTTCTTGAAGTAAATCATCCACATCATCGGAGTTGGAAATTTTAGAATGTAAAAACCGTCTAATACTTAGATGATATTCTTTCCATACTAAATCTAATGGTATCGCTTTCATATTGGTCCTTATAATTAACTGTTTAACTATAAGACGTCGAAAGATTATAAAAGACGAAGCTTTTTTTAAAATTTATAAAAAATAGTGTTTTAGTATTTCCGCATATAAATCGCCAGTTCGATAGCCCTCAGCTTCCGTGGCATTCAAAATTTCATCGAGTTTTGCTTCATCTTGGACACCCGGTTCACGACCTAACATGAAACTAATAAGCTTTTTGGTAAAGGCTCGAGCCATGGGTTTTGAATGAGTACTTAAGTACTCTTTAAGCGCGCTGATATCGGTGATTTTTTGGTCGTTAATTTGCACTGGTGCCGGGGAGAACTTGTCATTGTAATGACCAATCGAATCGTATTTATCCATAATAATCGCCAAGGAATCCAAACGTTTATGGCAAGAATGACAAGCAGGATTCTTTGCGTGCACCTCTAAGCGCTCACGTAAAGTTTTGCCTCCTTCGTGATTCTCAAACTCATCGACATCGACATCCGGAGGAGAAGGTAAAGGCGAATCGAGAATATTCTCCGAAATCCACGCAGCACGACGCAGTGGCAGAGGATCAACGCCATTACTGGTTGCTGTCAGAAAAGCTCCTGAAGTCAAGATTCCACCACGCTCAGATTTCGAAGCATCGACCTGCATGAACACGCCTGAGTCTGGTGCATTTTTCAATGAAAAACGATAGAGTTTCATGAGATCTCTGTTCAAAAAAGCATAATCTGCATTAACCAAATCTGTGACAGGACGGTTATTGCGGAACATGTTCATCATGAACATCTCAACTTCTTGTTGCTGATAGGACTGCATGTTATCCCTGTAGTAATTTTTGAACTTACCTTCATCTGGCAAGTTATTGTCAATTTGACCTAGAGTTAACCACTGATAAGTGAAGGCATTAGAGAAACGACGGAAACGGTCATTCTTAATTAACCAATCCCCAAAGCTCTTATGATCTTTTTTCTTTACGGCTTCCGTATATTTTTCTGCGAACTCCGCATTTGGGGCTGACTTATGAGTCACATAAGAGCTATAACGCAATTTATCTTGAAGGGTTTTGGCTGCTGAGTCAATGATTAAGAAACGCGGCGACAAAAAGAAGCTGATCATCGTATTGCGGTAGGCATCTTCCATTTTCATTTTTTCTTTTCTTAGATCCCTGAACATGTAGGTGTAAATCACATTAAAGTTCATGCCATTAAAAGCATGCAAGTACTTAAATTTTTCTCTCACTTCCATATCGTTAATTTTCGTCCTTTCGTCAAAAGACATGGGGTTAAGTACCACATCGTAAGGACCTTCCAAAGTCATATTAGAAAACTTAACCATCGGAAAATCATACTTTTCTTTAGTGAAGAGGGGTGTCTCTTTCTCAATATGTTTAAGTTCTAACTTATCTCCGTGTTTGTTTAAGGCACTCAGGTAGCCAATTCTTCTTAAGCTGGGTAAGCTTTTCCAATCCAGACTATAGGCCAAGGCCGATTGACGCTTAATCGTGAACTCAATAGCGTATTCACCTTCCGATGAAATTTCGATCGTCTCTAAATACCTCAATTTGGCAAAGGGATCAGATACGCCTGGGGGCTCTAGATAAAACTTTACTGGCATGACAAGATTTTCGTTTTCCTCAAAGAATTTTTCATAGAGTGACACAAGTTCTTTACCGTACTTACTCTCGGTAATTTTACTCATATTCATATTTTCATTGCTTGCCTTAAAGCGCAAAGTATAAGTGCCAGGAGGCAAGACTCTTTCTGCTAATTCTTTGTTGACTAATTCATTATCATTATTGTCTAGATAACGATCTTGTTTCGTTTTT
Source organism: Lentisphaera marina (assembly GCF_028745505.1). Taxonomy (GTDB): domain Bacteria; phylum Verrucomicrobiota; class Lentisphaeria; order Lentisphaerales; family Lentisphaeraceae; genus Lentisphaera; species Lentisphaera marina. The sequence continues at coordinate 2,097,007 of NZ_JAQZZL010000002.1, forward strand.
TTACGCTCGGTGATATCTTCGAAGTAGATCGAACTATAAAGACGGGGTTTGTATTGCGGCCATCGCAAATGGGTTTCCTCTAATTTTTTAAACTCGACACAACTGAAGCCCTGAGAAGGAAATTTCACAATCATATCGAGGGGATCAACTTGCGGACGCAAACCAATGAAACTCTGTAAGACATCGTAGAGAATATTGTAATAACGACTGATATAATGCGGACTCAAAATATTGCGCTGATGTGAATAATATTTGCTATCTGAATAAGATTGATACAAAGTTTTTAGCGGGTTGTACTGCTCATAATCAATATCAAACAAATCACCCATAGTATTTTGAATTTCATATGGAGTCAAAACTCGTGTGGTCATGCCTTCTTTGAGGTCATCAAACATCATTTTAATGGAAGCTAAAACCAGTTCTTGCTCTTCTTTTTCTAAGGGAATTGAATCGGGTTCATCTTCTACCGGCGGAGGCATCTCCCCTTTATTGATACTGCGATAGACCTTTGCCCAGGCTTTTGAATTGAGTGACTTGGATTGCATTAATCTAGCGATATTAAAATCCCCTTCAACTTCTTTGCCTTCCGCACCATGACAGCTCACACACTTAGTCTTGAGTGTTTCGTTAAAACTAAAGTGGCTCAATTCGCCTTTGAACATATCATTTTCTTCAGGCTGAAAAAAGTTGATCGCTTTCTCATCAAGATTAGCTTCTTCCTTCTTTACTGGCTCAACTTTTTTGACAATCACTTTAGGCTTAGGTTTTACTTCTTTTTTCTTTACAGCTTTGGGCTTATTTTTTTCTGCGAGTTCGGCCTGCTGCTGTTTCACATAATCAATAATCTCTTGATAGTAGAAGCCGAGGCCTGCTAGTACTAGCAGGCATACTAAGGTAGCAAGTGGAAATTTTTTCTTCTTTTGAATTTTAGGACGATTAGTCGGCACGCGCATTTTTTGCTTGGCTTTTATTTTCCCTTTATTCGTTTTCTTTTTTGTCTTGGTCTCTGTTGTCTGTTTTCCTACTTCTGGCGACTTATTCTCTTGAGCACTTTTTGCTTCCGAAGCTTTCGCTAGAAGTTTAGCTTTAGATTCATTCTCTAGCGGTTTAACGCGTTTTAAATTATTGAGTTCATCCCAGTTTAAATTTTCGACACTGGCTTTGTTACCCCCATCTTGGGGAGATAAGACACGCGCCTCTTGTAAAGTCTGCTGAGCACTCTCTTTGGAATTCTTGTGGTCTACACTAGGTAGGTCTTCATGCAATTGAATTTTTAGATCTGAATGCCGGCTCGAATTCGTAGCTGATGACAAAGCGTTTTGTGCGATAAAATCCTTATTTTCTGTACCTGGCGTTGAGGGTACTTCTTGAATGGAAGTTAGTTCAACTGACACCTCCCGAACACCATCAGTCTGTGCCTCACCCTCTTTCATGATCTCATCGATTTCAAATAAGGTTTGCTCTAACAATTTTTCCGTCTCGTCACCCTCTATTTTTCCTGCTGCCAAATCGGCTTCGAGCTGTTCGAGGTAGTCGAGTCTAGCTTTGAGTGTATCCTTCTGCTCGCGAGTTAAACGTAAGCCACTTTCCGGAGTATTAGCTCCCTCACTATTATCATCGATATTCATCTAATCTTAAGCCTTAAAAAGTTCTTCAACAATTTTCGAATCGTTCTGAAAACTGGGATTTGAAAAACCAATTTGTTTTAAGATAGAAGAAAACATATTTGATGTAGTATAAATGTGTTCTTTACCATCTAAGCAGGCAATTGATTCTTTATGCTGGAATCCACCACCGAAGAGGAAGGCTGGAGCACGTTTATTATCGTGATGACAGGCATTCGCCATGCCGCAGTGAAATAACACAACTGTATCATCGTAAAGCCCACCTTCTTGCAGTTTATGCAGAAAGTTTTTAACTCCCGTTAAGACTCCCGCATCAATGATTTCTAATCCACGTATGCGCTCAGAGTAATTACCATGGTGTGTATTGCCATGATGGCCCAGTTCTACACCCGGCAAGCCTTGTTGCAATGCCCAGGGACCAAACTGTACAATAGCAATTTTTGTCTGCTCTCTTTCCAAAGCATCATAGATTAATTGGAAATTATTATCACAAGAGGGGATCGGTTGATTTTCTTCATTTTCGGCAAAGGCTTTCTTTTGATAAGGTTTTGAGACCTTAAGCCATTTTTCACGTTCATCTAAGACCGCTAAGTGATAATCAAGCGAGGCCTTCATGGTCTCCTCTTGTGGGTTACCGCGCCAAAAACGACGTAAATTACGTGCTAAAGTCGACAAGATGTCACGCTCTCTTCTAATGCGGGCCTTATCTAAACGTGTATCAGATCGTGAAAAAAGTGTTTCATAAAGGCTGTTGGCTCCATCAATAGAAATCATCGGTTGCTCAAAACGGTTCCAAGACATATGATTACCACTTCTATTGAGCTTATGATATAGATATTTGTGACGCGTTTCCTGAATTGATCCGTCTGCAATAACTTGATCCAAGCTCATCATCAATTTCTCTGGATAGTGCTCTCTATGCTCGTATTTCAATGCCGTAAACGTCGCATGCTGGCATTCATGTCCTCCTCCCATCCCTGGCTGAGAAATACCATCGAAATAGGTCATTTGTCCTTTAAACTCTGAAAAGTGCTCGGTCATATACTTACTAGAAGCACCGCCGTCACGAAAGTTTGGCCCATAAAGACCTAAGTCTAAATTAATAAGGACCACATTTTTTTTGAGATTAACACGCGGCTCGATTTTTTTCTTTGCCGCGAAGACTTCACTAGGTGATAAGATTGAACTAGCTGCAAGGGATGCCAAAAATGATCTACGGTTTACCATTCTATATCTCACGATTTTATTTATGAATTCATTTACATAAAATATGTATCGTAAAAAGCTTGCTGTCCTAACACAAGCAAGTTAAATAAAAATACAAATGTCGTATTTGGATAAAAATTATTCGTCTTGGGATAAGTTAAAAAAAATCGACAGACCTGAGACGGATCTGTCGATTCATTATAAACTGCTCTGATTCAAGTCTTGCTAGAGCACGTAATACTTTAATATAGATGCATAGAGATCTCCCACTCGGTAGGATTTCTCTTTTGTCTCAGCTAAAATCATATCAAGTTTAGCTTCATCTTGAACACCTGGTTCACGACCTGTCATATAACTAATGAGTTTCTTAGAGAACGCTCGTGCCATAGCTTGTGAGTAGTTCTCTAGGTATGCCTTCAATTGACTCACATCAGAAACTTTTTGATCATTGATTTTAACTGGTTCTGCGACATAATGATTATTGAGCCCTCCAATAGAATCGTATTTATCCATGAGTATGGCGAGTGAATCCAAACGCTTGTGACAGGAGTTACATGCAGGATTTTGAGCATGAACTTCTAAACGTTCACGTAGAGTTCTTCCTGTCGAGGTATCTTCAAAATCATTGACATCCACGTCAGGGGGAGAAGGCAAGGGTGAATCGAGTATATTTTCCGATATCCATGCAGCACGTTTAATGGGTAATGGATCCACTCCATTGCCAGTGGCCGTTAAGAAGGCCGCCATACTTAAAATGCCACCACGACCAGCCTCTTTGGCATCAACCTTAGAAAACAAGCCATCATCTGACAAATTCCCCGTGTTTAGACCATAAAAATCCATCAAACCCTTATCCATGAAACTATAGTCGGCTTGGACCAATTCCAAGATAGGACGATTCTCACGGAACATATTTAATAAGAATAGTTCCGCTTCTTGACGCTGACGTCGTTCCATTTCATTCTTATAATAATTTCTAAATTTACCTTCATCAGGTAAATTATTATTAATCTCACCTAGTTTAAGCCATTGATAAGTAAAGGCATTAGAAAAGCGTCTAAAATTCTTATGTTGAATCAACCAATTTCCTAGAGTCTTATAATCTTTTTTCTTTACTGTAGTCTTATACATGGCTGCGAACTCCGCAGATGGTGGCGATTTATGAGTCATATAAGACGTGTAGCGGATTTTTTCTTCAATTGTTTTTGCCATTGAATCTAAAATGAGGAAGCGTGGCGACATAAAGAAAGTGATCATCGTATTGCGATAAGCATCTTCCATTTTCATTTTTTGTTTGCGTAAGTCCCCAAACATATAAGTGTAGATCACACTCAACTTCATACCATTAAAGGAATGGAGGTACTTAAATTTTTCACGAACTTCCGTATCGTTAATTTTAGTTCTTTCATCAAATGACAAGGGGTTTAACTTCACATCAAAAGGACCTTCGATTTTTTGATTAGTGATTTTAACCATCGGAAAATCATATTCTTGTCTGTCTATGAAAGCTCGTGCTGCTTCACGCTCTTTTTCTCCTGCATCTTCACCATGCCGATGATAGGCAAGCATACTGCCCAAACGATTATACCCAATTAGATCTTTCCGATCGAGAGCAAACGAAACCCCCGAACGACGTTTGATTTCAAATTCAATCCCATATTCACCTTCGGAAGAAATTTCTATTGTTTCCAAATACTTAAGTCTCGCAAATGGGTCAGCTGTTCCCGGGGGCTCTAAATAAAAACGTATCGGCATGGTAAGATTGGGGTTGTCTTCAAACAACTGCTCATAATGAGAGGCAATGGCTTCCCCATATTTTTCTTTAGTGATCTTACTCGTAGACATATTTTCACAACTCGCTGTGAAAGTGAGGCGGTACTTACCTGGTGGCAAAGAGCGGGCCGCAAGCATTTTGTTGACTAAGTCATTTTCATTACCATCTAAGTAACGATCTTGTTTGGTTTCTTTTTTCTCTGACAGGTCCTTGAAATTCAAAGAGCAATACCACGCAGGATTATATTGCGGCCATCGCACATGAGTTACGGCTCCAAAGTTCCTTACATGAAAAGGGGCACTCGGAAATTTAACTGATTGATTAAGAGGATCAAGTTGAGGGCGTAAGCCAATAAAACTCTGCAACATATCGTAAAGGATATTATAATAACGGCTGAGGTAATGCGGACTTAAAATTTTGCGTTGATGAGTATAAAAGCTCTTCTCAGAATAGGAGTTATGCATATCCGCTACCGGGTTGTACTGGGCATAATCCACATCAAACAAGTCGCCTAAAGTGTTCTGAATCTCGTAAGGAGTCATCACACGTGTTGTAACTCCTTCTTTTAGATCTTCAAACATCATTTTGATTGATGCTAAAAGCAATTCCTGTTCTTCATTTTCTAAGGGGACTGAATCGGGTTCATCTTCTACTGGAGGAGGCATTTCACCTTTGTCGATACTACGATAGATTTTTGCCCAGTACTTTGAGTTCAATGATTTTGACGCCATCAAACGAGCAATATTAAAATCACCCTCGACTTCTTTACCCTCTGCACCGTGACAAGAAACACATTTGTTTTTGAGAACTTCATTAAAACTCAAATGACTCAACTCCCCAGTGAATACATTTTCGTCGTTGGGTTGAAAGAAATTTTGTTGTTCCTCGGGCTCCTCTTCTTTGGGTTCTTCGACTACCGGTTTTGGCTTGGGCTTAGGTTTTGGCTTGGGCTTAGGTTTTTCTTTTTTTACTACAGGTTTCGGCTTATTTTTCTCTGCTAGTTCATCTTGTTGTTGTTTAACAAAAGCTAGGATATCTTTATAAAAAAAGGCACCCGCTGCAATAATTAGAAGTACGAGGACTTTACCTACTGGAAACGATTTTTTCTTAACTCTACTTGGAACCTTGGTGGGTACCTTGAGCTTTTTCTTTGACTTTATTTTACCCTTGCTTTTTGATTTCGAAGGATTTCCCGCGGATTCATTAGTCTTACGCCCTTCAAATTCTTGAGTGGGTTTTGCTTTTGAAGCTTGGCCATTACTAATATTGGCTTTTACTTGAGATTTTGCCGCAGTGAATTTCTCTTCGGCCGATTTCGGCTGAGCAGGTTTACTCTGCTGATTTGTGCTATGAGAGGAGTTTAATTTAGGTAAATCTTCCACAGCTTGAGGTTTCGGAGCTTGAGGAAGTTCTTCTAAATCAGTATTATTTTGGCTTTGCTCCGAACTTGCTTGGCTCTCTAAGTATTGACGTTCAAGCTCACGACCCACTTCTAGGATAGCTTCAACTTCTGCCATCCCATGGTTAAGTAAATTTTCTGCTTGGTCTTTGGGAACGTCGCCATTGGCAATTTGCGTCTCTAAGGCCTCAAGCTCGGCTAATTTATCGCGGAGTTTCTGCTTGAGCTCAGGGCTCATCATCGGCACTGAGTTATTTGCCTCAGCACCACCATCATTATCAGTCATTATTTTACCTTAGGCTTTAAACAGCTCAGGGATGACCTGTTTACTATTGCTAAATGTTTTGTTATTAAAACCACTCTGCTGGAGAATACTCGAGAATAAATCACTCGTAGAATAAATGTGCTCTTTGCCATTTAAGCAGGCTACTGATTCTTTATGGGCAAAGCCACCACCAAACAAAAAGGCCGGAGCTTTTTTATTCGTATGCTTAGAAGCATCGGCAAAACCACTGTGAAACAGCACTATGGTATCATCATACAAGCCACCTTCTTTTAACTTGTGAAGGAAATTTTTAACCGCTGTTAAGACACCTGTATCAATTGTTTCTAAAGCGTAAATACGTTCTGGGTAGCCACCGTGATGCGTGTTCCCGTGGTGACCAAGTTCAACACCCGCAAGACCTGAATTTAAGCCCCCCGCACCAAATTCTACTAAAGCAATTTTTGTCTGCTTCTTTTCTAAGGCGTCATAAATTAATTGAAAGTTATTGTGACTGGATGGAATGGGTTGCCTCTCATCTCTTTCGCCAAAAGCTTTTTTCAAATAGGGCTTACTAACTTTGAGCCATTTTTCACGTTCATCTAAGACGGCGAGCTGATAATCGAGTGAGGCCTTCATATCTTCTTCTTGAATATTTCCGCGCCAATAACGACGAAGATTGCGCGCTAGAGTTGAAAGGATATCGCGTTCACGACGAATCCTAGCTTTCTCTAGTTTGGTGTCAGTACGAGAAAAAAGCGTCTCGTACAGTTCATTTGCTCCTTCAATTGCCGGCAAGGGTTGTTCAAACTTATTCCAAGACATGTTAGAACCACGATTAATACGATGGTAAAGAAATTTGTGTCGCGTTTCTTGAATCGAACCATCAGCAATAATCTGGTCGAGACTGATCATCTTCTTTTGAGGGTAGTGTTGGCGATCTTCGTAGGGGATCGTGGTAAAAGTTGCAGGCTGACATTCATGACTACCCCTCATACCCTTTTCAGAAATACCATCAAAGTAAGTCATTTGACCTTTAAACTCAGAAAAAACCTCAGTCATGTACTTACAATTAGCACCATTTTCCTGGAAGTTTGGAGCATAAAGGCCGAGATCCAGGCTGATTAATACAACATTTTTCTTCAAATTAATTCTTGGCTCAACTTTCTTACTCGCTGCCGACAACTGGCTCGCTGGAATCGTCAATCCTGCTGCACTTGATGCCAAAAAAGCTCTACGATTCATCATCTTACAATCTCCAAAAAATTACTTACCATACAGTTAAACGTATATCTAAACTATTTATTTCACAAATTAATCATTATTTATAACATTTCCTTCAATTGATAACAATAGAAATACTTGAGTGTTACAATTTTCTTTATAAAAAACTATTAATCCCTAAAGTAGCTGTATGAAACATCAACGAAAAAAAAATCTTAGCGTTACAAAAAACTAAACAAAACTACAAACTATCTACTCTAGTCCTAAGAAGAAATGACTCCCCTGAACGAAAATATTAGACAGAAAACGCAATTATTATTTTATAAGGACTTGTTTTTTCGTATGCCTTTAAGATTAGTCAATAAGTCGAGAAATTATTTCAGAATCTTAGTCAGATCTGAAAATTTATTGAGGTAAATTAGGCCAATCCCTTTTAAGGTAGATCGATTATAAGCACAGAAGGCCACACTATTCGCCTCTGCTGCACGATAATCATTGATGGAATCACCAATAAGAATTGTTTCAGACGCGAGATAATCATTCGAAGACAAAATATCTTCCACGAGTATGGGCTTCGCAGTGGGTGAACCATGAAAGCTCTGAAAATAAGAACTTAATTGCTGCGCTTCCGCAACTCGCTTTAGTTCAGACTCTTCAGAACCCGACGCCACATGAAAATTATAATTTTTGTAATTCTCTTTGACCCATTTAATGGATTCGTGAATCTGTAATTTTGGGTCTACCAACTCTCGAAGAGCATAGGCGGAAAATTGCTGTGATAAGTCTTCGACTTGTTCAGAAGAGATTGTTTCTCCAAGCATTTCCTCAAAGAACATACGAAACTTAATAAAACGCGATATTCCTCCATTCGCTTGATGATAAGCGACGAGTTCAGCAACTTTCCCGGCATCATAATGACGCAAGACATATTCAAAGGCTCGGTCTTTCACTGAGTTGGAATCAAGGATCACTCCATCCCAGTCAAAAATAATATTTTTAATCACTAGCTAGCCCTCAGTCAAATTTATTGACCCAGTTTAATACTGAGAGTAGAAAGCTGCAAGAAGTCTGATAAAATAAGCTTTTTATTAAGCGTACTCCTTACGACTCGCTCTTTAGTTCATCCTAAAAAAGATAATACTTAATGATCTGAGCGTAAAGGTCGCCAACTCGATACCCTTCGGCTTCCGTTGCGGCTAAAATTGCATCTAATACCGCCTCATCTTTAACGCCAACTTCTCTGCCCATCATAAAGCTAATAAGTTTTCGTGTAAAAGCTCGCGCCATGGGCTTATCATATTTAGCAAGGTACTTTTTCAAGTCTTCGACATCATGGATATTGGTGTCGTTCACTTTGACAATTTCGGGATTGTAATGATTATTGTAGCCGCCAATTGAGTCATATTTATCCATGAGGATAGCTAGTGAATCTAGGCGTTTGTGACAAGAATGACAGGCGGGATTTTCTGCGTGCACCGCAAGGCGCTCGCGTAGGGTTTTTCCACTGCGCGCATTCTCAAATTCATTGATATCCACATCAGGTGGTGATGGCAAAGGCGAATCGAGAAGGTTTTCAGATATCCATGCTGCACGACGCAAAGGAAGTGGATCTACCCCATTTCCTGTCGCCGTCAAAAAGGATCCCATCGTGAGAATACCGCCACGTTGTTGATCTTTTGTCGATCGCTTTACAAAGCTCTCTGGATCAAGCCCCTCATCACTTTGATGTGAGCCTGTGTAAAAAGTCTGCAAATTTTGATTCCAGAAAGAATAATCTGAATCTACTAATTCACGCACGGGACGATTCTCTCGAAACATATTCATCAAATAAAACTCCACTTCCATGCGTTGTGCATCAGCTAAATTCATTTTGTAGTAATTTCTGTATTTCCCAGTATCGGGCTGATTTTGCTCAATAATCCCCAGCTTCAACCATTGATAAGTAAAGGCCTTCACAAAGCGCGGAAAGCGCTCATGATCAATGAGCCATTTGCCTAATTGCAGAGCATCTTTCCTTTTCTTTGCTGCAGTGTAAAACTTTAAGAACTCCTCTGATGGTGACGACTTGTGAGCCGCATAAGAGAGGTAACGAACTTTTTGTTCAGTCGTTTTTGGTTCACTATTGAGAATCAAAAATTTAGGTGACATAAAAAACATGATCATCGCATTGCGGTAAGCATCTTCATACTTCATTTTATCCTTCTGAAAATCACGAAAAAGATAAGTGTAAATAACATTAAATTTCATCGCATTAAACTCATGTAGGTAGCGAAATTTTTCTCGAATCTCAACATCACTATTGAGCTTTTCTTCCTGCTTAAAAGAAAGTGGGTTTAATTGTACGTTGTAGGGCCCGTCAATCTTCAAGTTTGTTATCTTTATCATAGGAAAATCATAGCGCTTTTGCGAGAGGTTTTTCATCTCGATCTGCATCGTTTTATTCTCGTGCTTATCTCCGTGCTTATGATACGAAATTAAATTGGCTAGTTGACGCTGCGCCGGTAGCTTAGCGGTGGTATTACAAGCTAGAGCCGAGCGACGTTTAAGTGTGAATTCTAAGCCATATTCACCTTCAGAAGAAATTTCTAAGGTTTCCAAAAATTTGCCCCGCGCAAAGGGATCGGCAAAATCTGGTGGCTCCAAGTGAAAATGAAGTGGCATCGAAAGGTTTTGATTCTGATCAAAATACTCGTCAAAGATCTTTACAATTTCTTCTCCATACTTCTTCTCGGTAATTTTAGCCATCGACATATTTTCTACACTGGCCTTAAAAGTCAATTTATAGGTTCCTGGGGGTAAGGTACGCTTCGCTATAACACTATTCACTAATTCATTCTCGTTGCCATCCAAGTAGCGGTCTTGCTTAGTCGCTTTGCGTTCTGTCTTATCCTCAAAGTTAAAGCCTGTATGCAGTTTAGCTTTGGATTGAGGCCAACGTATATGAGTTTCGTCTTTAAAAGCTTTGGCCGCATACACAGACCCTGGCAGAGTGGCTTTTACATCCATTTTATCCACTTGCGGACGCAAACCAATAAAGCTTTGTAATACATCGTATAAAATATTGTAATATTGACTTATATAATAGGGACTCAACACTTTTCGTTGATGAGTATAATAGGAGTCTTTTGAATAAGTTTGATGCATTGATTTGAAAGGGTTATACATACTCACGTCTATATCAAATAGGTCATTCATGGTGTTCTCTAACTCATAGGGAGTTAAAACGCGAGTGGCGATGCCCTCTTTTAAACTCTCAAACATATCCTTTATCGATGCCATTAGCAGCTCTTTTTCTTCTTCCTCGAGCTCTACAGACTCATCGTAATCTTCTTTTGGTGGAGGCATTTCGCCTTTATCAATACTACGATAAACTTTAGCCCAAGCTTTTGAGTTTGAAGCTCGAGAATTCATAAGTAAGGCAATATTAAAGTCACCTTCTACCTCTTTGCCTTCAGCCCCGTGACAAGTTACACATTTGTCTTTTAAAACTTGATTAAAGCTATAATGAACGAGTTCACCCGTAAAGACATTCGATTCTTTTGGTTGAAAAAAGTTTTGTGGTTCCTCTACAGGCTCTTCTACCTTGGGTTTTTCAATGACTTTTGGCTTAGGTTTCACTTTAGATTTTTCTTTTTTCTTGACAGCTTTAGGCTTATTTTTTTCCGCGAGTTCAGCCTGTTGCTGACGAATAAAACCTAGAATATCTTGGTAAAAAAATGCGACTCCCGCAATAACCAGCAAGGCAACAACTTTTCCCAATGGAAACACTTTCTTTTTTTTGCGCAACACGGGTTGGCTCGGAGCTTTAAGCTTCTTTTTCGTCGTCCCTTTTTTGCATTTTCCTGACCTTGTCTTTAAGGGCTTCGGTTTATCCTCAAAGCTTGCTTGCTTCACCTCGGATTTCAAAGACTTATCCACTTCATCCAAAGCTTGATCAAGTTTATTTGGCGCTTTCTTTTTTTCTACTTGCTTCTCGTCAAAAACTTTTTTAGCCAATGAACTCCCACTCGCTTTTAACACCGTAAGATCTTCTAAAGCTGGTTCTTTTGCGCTTTCTGCAAGAGAAATTTCTTTTGCGCTTTCCGCATTATTTACTGACTCATCATTCTCCACAAGAGCGTCGATATTCGACTCAGTACTTGGCGCCAGTTTGACTTCTAGTTTTTTCGCCTCTGCTAACACAGCTTCGATTTCCAACATCGATTTATCTAGGAGTTTTTCGGCTTCATAACTCTGAATTTTACCTTCGGCAACTTCTTGCTCCAGACTCTCTAATTCAGCAATTTTTAGACGCAACTTTTCTTTTTGCTCCGCAGTCATCAAGGGTAGATTTTGATCTTCAGACATCTCGTCACCTATGCTTTAAAGAGCTCAGGAATCACTTCCTTGCTACTGTTGAATGAATAATCTTTAAAGCCACTCTGCTTCAAGACACTAGAGAACAGGTTACATGTCGAGTAAATATGCTCTTTTTTTCCCTCGAGGCACTTAATAGATTTCTTATGAGTAAAACCACCGCCAAAAAGGAAGGACGCGGTACGACGGGAATCGTGCGCTGCCGCATTGCCCATGCCGCAGTGAAATAGTACAATGGTATCATCATAGAGATTGCTCTCTTGCAACTTACGCAAAAATGTTCTGACATTAGTCAGCACCGCTGTATCAATTTGCTCACAAGCATAAATTCGTTCCGGATAACCCGCATGGTGACCATTGGCATGATGCCCCAGTTCAAAGCCCATGCCTCTTTGTAAGCTGGAACCTCCAAATTGGACAAAAGCTATTTTTGTCTGTTGCTTCATTAATGCTTCGTGAATGAGTTCAAAATTATTGGCGCAGGAAGGCAAGGGATTGCTTTCTTCTTTTTCTCCAAAAGTCTTCTTTAAATAAGGCTTTTTGACTTTGAGCCATCTCTCACGTTCATCCAAAAGATCCACTTGGTAATCTAATGAATTTTTCATGTCTGTTTCCTGAGGCGTTCCCGTCCACTGACGACGAATATTTCGCGATAGAGCGGCTAAAATATCGCGCTCACGTCGAATCCTTGCCTTATCCAAATCTTTATCTGTCCTCGCAAAGAGTTGCTCGTAAAGTTCATTTGCCCCTGAAATTGCTGGGATCGGTTGCTCAAAGCGATTCCAACTCATACTACTACCTCGATTCACTTGATGGTACAAAAATTTGTGTCGAGTTTCCTGGACTGAACCATCTGCCAAGCGCTGATCGAGGGACATCATTTTTCGTGTCGTATAAAGATCTCGGTGATCATACCGTAAAGCAGTAAAACTCGCAGGCTGGCATTCGTGCCCTCCACCCATACCTGGCTCAGAAATCCCATCTAAATAAGTCATTTTTCCTTTAAACTCAGAAAAGATCTCGGTCATGTATTTACAATCGGCACCATTATCGCGAAAATGGGGAGCATAAAGTCCTAGGTCCAAATTCACAAGGACTACATTTTTCTTTAAATTAACGCGAATCGCATCCTCTTTCTTCGCCGCAAAAGAATTCATGGGAGCAACTGCTCCGAGGGCACTCAACTTCAAAAAATCTCTTCTTTTCATTACACAATCTCCTTGGCATTATTAGGCTCTTGTAGTAATACGTTGGTGAAAATTCATTTGTGACAAAAACGTCAAATTTGACGAAAATTTAATAAACATGCACTCAAAGGTGTATTGATTCTCGCCCCTCCCCTTTTATATTTTTTCTCTCTTTTCTTGCTCGACCTTCAAATATCCTTGAACTTTTCCAAGCAACTCAATATTTTATTAATGAGAGCGAAACGTCCTTTGAGCCACGCTTCCTAGAGTGTTCATCATTGCGTCAATATTACCTACCCCTTGGCCAGTCACGCAATGTGGCGCTCTATGTTCATGTACTAGACTCTTTGAGTTATATTATTGATTCAGAACGCTTTGTGAAAAAAATAAATTTTTAGCTTGGTTTTTAATCAAAAATTTTTAAATCAGGAATTTACTCCCTACCCAAATTCAGAAGAGTTCTTGTTGATTGAGAACCGCCACTTGCCAAGAGAAGTCATAATGCTGAGCTAAACTTTTTACTATCGGCTCAATCTGTTTGTCAATATAATGTTGATAATCAATTGGATTGCTGAGAACTTGCTTAGCTTCAGGCCCGGCAATCGTCATATAATAAAAAATAACCCGAGGAACCTCGCTCAGTTGTCGAGCCGCTTTCACATGGGGTGGGGTTGTACTGGTATATGAATCGAGTGCTTTACTTAAAGTCTTTCGATAAATGAGTTGCTCATCCAAAGCTCCCGATTTTAAATCCTTAATCAGCTCTTGTACATGTAATTCAATTTCTTGACCTGGAACTTGATTAAAGATCTTTGTCAACAAGTCTCGCTGGAGCTCACGAGCCAGTTCAGTCCAATCGCGGCGCACCGCTTCCAAACCCACAATTTCGAGTTCATTTCCTTCAGGAGTCGATTTCAGAGCTGCATAACTCTTGGCTCTGCCCTTGGCATCATCACCGCGCATTGATGGCTGAAAGAAGGCTGGATAAAACTTCTCAAATTCTAAATCTAAGCAGGATTCTAGACCAAACTCATCTTTCAAATGATCACCTAAGGCCAAGTTGAGTTCCCGATGTAATTCATTTCCCATTTCCTGCGCCTGCTCGTGACTTAAATCATGCTGAATCTTTAGATCGACAAAGAGCGAATCTGTATCACCGTACAAGACTTTATAGTTACGCGTTTCCAAGACGGATTTCATCCAACGTAACAGGTAATGACTCGTTTGTGAAACCGATGAAACCACTGGCCCTTGAGCAAAACGACAACCCGGCGTGCCCAAAACTCCAAAAAAAGAATTCATTAATATCTTACAGACAAAAGAGGCCAATTCATCATGCTCATTTTTCGCGGCTTCACGACTAGCAAAGAAGCTTTCTAGAGTCCTTGGCAAAATGCCTTTCTCACGATGAAAACTCACTTTATTAGGCAGAGTCAGAGTAACTTTTGGATCATCTGATTCACCTCGCTTGGCATAGGCCAAGGGATCAATATTAAAACTACGAATGATAGAAGGGTAAAGACTTTTGAAATCGAAGACAAAGATATTTTTGTGAATCCCCGCATGGGGTTGCATTACTAGCCCACCTGGATTAGAATTTCTTAGCGTCTGATCAACCCCGAGGGTGGGTGCCACAAAGCCTTTCTTATGTAATTCGAGTAAGTAAAGGAACTCAAAGCTAGCAATACTTCCCCAACAACGTTCCAATTGTAGACCCGTGAGCAGACTTCTTCGCAAGCTGAGGGCAAGTAGATTTTTATGATCAACTAAGCGAGTCAATTGTAGGGCTCGAGATTCAGTATTCCCGGCTTCAGATGGGACTAAATCCGTATCAAAGATCTCTTTAATAATACATTCTGGAGTTGATTCGTCGTAGCGTTCCCATGTGTGACTCATGAGCTGTTCGATATCAAGTAATTGCCGTCCCTGAACAATAGCTAATTCATGCCCTCTGTATTGACGTTCAATAAACCAATAATCTTCACGACTCCGCCCTATATCAAAAGTGAGACAATGCCATTGAAAACGCTTTTGCAGCGGTAAAAAGACCTTCTCTTGAACTGCCCAAGCACAAATCACATCTGGATCAATATTTTTCACACAGTCCTTAAAATGAACTAGTAAGGCCATTTCATCCTCGCTTTCTTGTTGAGCTAAGGTCTTAGCTTGTTCAAGATCAATAAGCGCGAAAGACTTTAAAATTTCTTCATCAAAATAAGTCTCAAGAACAACTGCCTTTAGCTGCAAATTTTCTTGCTTAATTTGAGTTGGTAGAATTTGAGTCTTGCTATAGATACGATCCACCCCACTACCCCGCCTCCATTGCCCCGAAAGTTGACAAGTACTTTCGATACCACGCTCGATTAGATACTGTGTTTCAACTTTGATATCGGCTTCATAAGTTCGAATTTTATTTGTTTTGAGCAAACGAGCTAATTTATCCACTAAGCTTTTATTCGCATGGCTGACCACCAAGCTTGCCTCTCCATCCATACATTTACGTGAGCTCGCTTGAAACTCTAAGCCCATTCCATGAGCATGCTTTTGCGCTTGATCTCGATCACTCGCTCGAACATGAAAAAAAGGCTTAAAAGCCTTGTCTACATAGCCAAAAGTCTCACCATTTTCTAAACGTCCAATCAGGTAAACATAGCAATGACCCTGATGGTAACGGGAAAAGCTGTGCACTATGTACGCTGAAAGGGCCATATAAATCTCGCTTATTTAATCAGCTCAGTGTAGGTGATTTCCCCATGACTTCAATTAATTTTCGGGGGTGACTCTTAGATAAACAAAAAAAGCGCAGACGAAACTGCGCTTTTTTGTATTGACTTATCTGGCCAAGTCTTTACGGATTCATATCAACTTATCTAGAGGCTAAGTTCGATTGACTTATTTTAGTAAGTAATTCACTGCATCTTTAATGAGCAGCTGAAATTCCTTTTGTTGCCATTCCTCGGTTGAATGTCCCGTAGTAAGACCAATTACTTCTGACTTACCTTGAGGGACTTGCCACATAATGATCGCTTCATCATCAACTTTCACGAGCTTTTTGTTGTTCCCTTTGCCTCTCATTGCTTCACCTTTTTGCACTCCTCGCAAAAGTGGCTTAACGCCATCAACCATGTAGTAATTATTATAGAGTTCTGCATTCACAGTCGTATAACCTTGCTTAGCTAAAGATTTTGTTGCTTCATGTTCACAGCACTTTTCAACTTTCATGGGAATCTTGGGACCGTGAGACGTGGATGCTATCCCTGTAAAGTCACCCCAAACTGGGAAAGGACGATCTGGATATTGTTCTTGCCATTTTTTCACTTCTTCGGGATCTGGTTTTCCAGAACCTTTATAGTTGCTTCCTAAAACCTCTGAAGATTCACCATCTTTAAAAGTGGGCCAAAAACTGTGCATGGAGCAATGAATCACCATGGCAGGAGTCCCTTTCACGCGAGTCTGATTAATCATGTTTTCGGCAGCCAACAAATCTTTTGATTTTGCAAAACAGAAATTATACACAACCGCATCATAACCCGTAGTCAAATTAGAATCGACTAATTGCTTAAGTTGTTCATAGTGTTCATTACTATGCACGGTATAATCCCAACCGGCGTCTTTGGCAACTTGTTCAAAAATTAAACGCTGCGCCGTATAATCGTGATGTTTGCCAGGTTCCGTGGTCACATACAAAACTTTTTGAGTTTTGGGGACAGTCGAACAGCTAACTAATAAACCAACAATGAACAATATTAAGTACTTCACAAAACACTCCTTTTATTTTTTACCCACATTACTACGCATTATAATAGAAATCTGAACAGCTAATAAAAAATTTATAAAAATATTAGTTTCTTGTCAAAAAACTTTATTCTAGCTCCGTACCTCAGTTTATTAAGACAGATTAAGGGCAATTTTTTATGAAACAGCGATTCACACTTATAGAACTTCTCGTCGTCATTGCGATTATAGGCATCCTTGCGTCGCTTTTACTCCCCAGTCTATCAAAAGCAAGAATTCGAGCCAAAGAATCCATTTGTACTAATAATTTAAAAATGACCGGTATCGCGATCATGAATTTTGCCGACAATGAGGATAATGAACTCCCACAAAACCCAGACAATAATCCACTAGCTCCAGGTAACGGTTCTGTTTGGGCCGGTGGTTTTGGTTGGTACGGCTTAGGTCGACTCTATGATGAAGAGTATATCTCTACTGGCGAAATCTATTATTGCCCCACCGAAGATTCTCCAGAACTCGACATGGATGCCACCCGCGGCTTCAATAATCAAAACGGTTGGATTGACATGTCTTATTACTACAGAAGAAGCTTTACAATTCTTACTAATGGGTTAAATGCCACCCCACCAAGTGCCACTGATGATGGTGGTTTAAGCATTGCAGCTGACCATTTCTCTCCCCCCTGGAGCGGCCCCTATAATCATAAAAACTTTCGATACAATGTACTCTACCTCGACGGCTCTGTGAGTTACCGAGTTAACCCGATCTCCCAAAGCACATTATCCAACCACTATGAATGGTGGGATGTTGAAATAGACGGTTGGCCCATTTTTGACCGTTAGAAAATCTCCACACCTTCAATCACTCAACACATCACAATTTTAAGGAATTTAAATGAAACTAAATCGCCTCATCTCTCATGCTGTACATAGCCTTATAATCAGCTCAATTTTCACTATAAATGCTAATGAAATCATCCAACTTAAGCCCGAAAATAGCCAAGTCGTCAATATTGGCCAAGGTTCACTAGGCGTTGCGAACAAAGTATCTAAAGCCAACTTTGCTTATTGGACTAGTGAACAATCCTGGGCGAGCTGGAATTTTGCCGCTGATGAATCAGGTCTTTATGAAGTCTGGTCAGAAATTTCTTCTACCGCAGTCAATTCAGGTTTCTTTTTAAACTATAACGATGAAAAAGTTAAAGTTGACATCAAAGGTTCAGGTTCCTACGATAATTACCAAAAGGTCAAGCTAGCTACGATTGAACTTAAAAAAGGTCGCAATACCATCACTTTAAATCCCCACAGGGATCAGTGGCAGCCTCTTAATATTCGCGAGCTACAAATCAAAAAAATCAGCGAGCTACCTACAAATGAAAACTCTGCCACTATTCAAACGACGCAGGCACCTGAATATATTCTAAAAAGCGAAAGAGCTGCCGACTGGAAAACTGGCCCTTTTAAAGGAGAGGAATTTAAAGATCATTGGCGTGATGCATACCCCATTGGTAGCGGTCGCTTGGGTGGCATGGTTTACGGAGATGTAGAAGAAGCTCGCTTTATGCTTCAGGATGCTCGCCATTGGTATAATCATAAGAGTCCAAACACCCTTCCAGACCTATCTACTAATCTTAAGGTGCTGCGTAAACTTCAAAATGAAGGAAAATTCGTAGAAGCCAACTTACTTTACAGAAATGCCTTCAAGGGTAAAAACTATGGTGGCAATATTGGCTCTCCCCTTGTCATTGGTGATTTAGTCATAAAGTCAAAGCAAAAGGATGTGAGCCAATATCAGCGTTCACTCAATTTAAAAAAATCAGAAACGAATACTCAGTGGTCAAGTGCGGGGACCAATTATTCACGTCAAGCCTTCATTTCTAGGGTGGGCAAGACCAAGGATATTATGTTCGTTCAAATCAATGCTGATAGAAAGAAAAAACTAGATTTATCTATTCACTTGGGCTTACACAATCCAGAAAAAGCCCGTGGAAGTCGACCCAAAGCTTTTCATCCTCAAGTAGATGTCGATTTTGCTGGCCATCTTCAATACCGTGCGACTAATCCCAACACTACTTCTGCTTTAAAAGATTTTGGGGCGGTTGCTAGAGTTATATCTCACGATGGGACACTCGTCGATGGGATCGATCATGTCAAAATTCAAAAGGCTAGTCGAGTTCTCCTCGCTGTGAAAACCTACAATTCGGCCGATGCCGACGAAGCGATTGATCGCCTGACTAGAGAACTCTATAATCTAAAAGGTAGCTACCAAGATTTTTTAAAGCCTCATTTGAAAGCACACCAAGCGCTCTTTAATTCAGCTTCATTAAATTTAAATGCTGCTAAAAATAGTCGTGCCAAGACTAATGAAGAATTAATTAGCAAGGCAAGAAAACTAGATTTGGATAAAGCCTTTGTTGAACGTTTGTGGGCCATGGGTCGCTACCTCTCTATCGTTGGCTCGAGAAAAGGTGGACATCCAGTGCACCTAACTGGTCTTTGGAATGGCGATTATAATCCCACTTGGGCAATCCATTTAATGAATATCAATATGCCGATGATTCATTGGCACTTGATGGACGGCAACTTATCTGAACTTATGCTGCCATTCTTCGACATGTTCGATCGTCAACTCTCGGCTTCCAGAGAAAATGCCAAAAAACTTTACGGCCTTGATGGCATCTATATCAACCCACTTTTAGGCAATAATGAAGATGGTTTAGTGAAAGTTATTTCGCCTCACTTGCTTCATATGATTGGCAATAATGCTTGGGTAGCACAGCACTACTGGGATTACTACACCTTCACTATGGACAAGAAATTCCTCGCTGAACGCGCCGTCCCCCTCATGCAAGAAGCCGCGGTATTTTACGAAGCTTTTCTAGTTAAAAATGAAGATGGTTTTTACGATATTTCTCCTTCTAATTCACCAGAAAATTCGCCTCTCAATGCCGAAGGACATCGATTATTCCCCAATCGCCATATTGATACTCATAAAAACTCAACTTGGGAATATGCCGCAATTCGCGAAATGTTTACAAACTTAATTGAAGCCTCTAGAACTTTAAATATTAATAGTAACAAGATTCCACAATGGGAAGAACTCATCTCTAAGTTACGTCCTTACGAAATGAACGCTCAGGGTGGTATCCGTGAATGGCTAGTCGATGGCTTTTATGATAACCCTGCTCACCGTCACTTAACTCACCTCTACCCGATCATGCCTGGTTATGAAATCAACCAAGAGGATACTGACCCCAAACTCTTTAAAGCCTTTGTTCAAAGCTCTCGCAATCGCCTCGATGCCGGGCTCGCAGCCCAATCTGCTTGGTCACTATTAAATAATGCCAATGTACTCGCACGTGGTGGCGACGCTGAAAAAGCTTATCAAGCCCTTAAATGGTTAGCTGGTAGTTCGGTGCTAGAAAATTTATTAACGACTCATAATGATTGGCGTGAGAGTGGTTTTACCATGAACCAAGCCCCTATCTTCCAAATTGAATCCAATATGGGTTGGGTTTCTGCCGTTCAAGAAATGATTTTCACTTCACGTCCTGGAGTGCTCAAACTCCTTCCCGCTCTGCCCAAGGAATGGCCCTCAGGAGAAATACAGGGCATGCAAGCCCGAGGTGCAGTTCATATCAAACATATGGCTTGGTCTAATGATGGCCATTCTGTAAAGGTCGAACTTCAGAGCCAGCATGCCCAAAAGCTTGCAGTGATCATGACTAAAAATATCAAATCTTTAAAGCTCAATGGAAAAGCTTACTCTTTTGCCAAAAACAAAATTTCTATCAATCTGAAACCTGGGCAAGTATATTCATTAGAACTCATACTACAATAATGAATACCACTAACCTTTTTACTTAAAAAACTTATGAAAGCTATTTTTCTACTACTATTTTTTGCCAGTTCAAATTGGCTTATGGCCAACAAGAAACCGAATATCATTCTCATCTTAGCGGATGATTTGGGTTACCAAGATCTCGGCCATATGGGTGCTAAAGATATTACAACTCCGCATATCGATGCCCTAGCAAAATCTGGTATGGTTTTTACTCAAGCCTATCAATCTGCCTCCGTTTGTGGCCCCGCTCGTGCGGGACTTCTCACGGGGCGCTATCAGCAGATATTTGGTTCGGGTGAAAATCCTCCTGAAACGGGAGAACTAAGTCAGCGCTTCCCAGATGCTGGCATACCTTTGGACGAACAAATGATCTTCGAACTCCTTAAACCTGCTTCGTATCGTACGGGAGTTATTGGTAAATGGCATATGGGTTTGAGTCATGAGCAACGCCCGAGCCAAAGATCGGTTGATTATTTTTATGGCTTCTTAAACGGAGCGCACTCCTACCGAGAAGCCAAAATGAACATGCAAGGCCCACCCATGACATGGCCGATATTTCGCAATAATGACGCGGTCGAATTCTCTGGATATACGACTGAGGTATTCAATGATGAAGGGGTGAATTTTATTAAACGCAATAAGCAAAACCCCTTCTTTCTCTACATGTCTTATAATTCCGTTCACGGCCCATGGGAAGCTCAACCCAAGGACTTGGAACGTTCAGCACATATTAAAAAGAAATGGCGAAGAATTTACAGTGCTATGCTCATTTCCATGGATGATGGTGTCGGCCGTATCGTCCAAACGCTAAAAGATGAAGGGATTTATGATGATACGATAATCATTTTCATGAGTGATAATGGCGCCCCAAATAAATTAAACGAAGCCACTCGAGAAAATGATTATCTCGCTTCTAATGGTCCACTTAAAGGACGTAAAGGCGATACTTATGAAGGAGGAATTCGAGTTCCTTGCATCATAACTTGGCCTAAAGAAATTAAAGAACAAAGCACTTATAAGTATCCCGTCAGCGGCTTGGACATAGTACCGACCCTATTACATGTGAGCCAAGCAGCACCCGCTAAAAAGCAACTCAGTGGAGTTAACCTCATGCCTTATATTACAGGAGAAAATAAAGCCAGACCTCATGAAGTTCTTTACTGGCGCCGTGACGATGATTATGCCATTCGCAAAAAGGATTGGAAACTAACATGGAATGATCACAATGGCCCTCGTGTCCCCATGCTTTTTAATTTGGCAAATGACCCCAATGAAGAACAAAACCTCATTAAGCAATTTCCTGAAATAGCCAATAAACTTCAAAAAGAATTCGATCAATGGGATAGTCGTCTCCCCGATAATAAGTGGTGGGGTGGCCCAAGTAACCGCAAGCGCTAAGAAACTTGTGATTAATTATAGTTAAAAATAACTTTACTCTTCCACTAATACCTTTCAGCGTTTAAAATCATATCAAGCCAAATTTGATTTAGATAAGGGGCTCAATTGAGCTGAAATTTATGCCAAAAAAAATCAGTAATGAAGAATTTTTCCAAGATTTCATCCAAGTCGATGACTTCTTAAATGATGATAATTCTGCTGATCAATTTTGCCCCATTTTACAAAGCATCCAAAAATGTACTCAACGCTACGAACAAGCCCAAGACCTTGATCGCGGTGGATCAAAAAAAATCATCAAAGTTCACGATGCCATGACTTCGCGCCAAATTGCTTTGGCGGAACTCATTGATCAAGATCAGCCCGAGCGTTCCGAGCGTTTTTTTAGCGAAGTCTTTCTCACCGCATCCTTGGAACATCCAAATATTATTCCCATATATGATGCGGGCTTAAATGAGCAAGGCCAACCCTATTTCACCATGAAATTGGTAGAGGGAGAAAACC
Organism: Lentisphaera marina; assembly: GCF_028745505.1. Classification (GTDB taxonomy): domain Bacteria; phylum Verrucomicrobiota; class Lentisphaeria; order Lentisphaerales; family Lentisphaeraceae; genus Lentisphaera; species Lentisphaera marina. The sequence continues at coordinate 2,119,517 of NZ_JAQZZL010000002.1, forward strand.
TAGAAAAACTTATTAAAGATGGTCCCAAAGATTTTTCACTGCAACAAGCCATCGATATTTTCCTCAAGATATGCGATGCCATCGAGTACGCTCACTCAAAAAACATCATTCATCTCGATATCAAACCCGCCAATATTCGCATGGGAAAATACGGTGAAGTCTTGGTCTGTGACTGGGGCATCGCCAAAATTTTTACTGACGATGATGCCCACGAAGAAGCGCAAAACTTTGAGCTTGATCCAAATATTATTAATGACGTCACTTTAGATGGTTTTATTAAGGGCTCTCCAGGCTACCTTGCTCCAGAACAAATTGACCCCTCATATGGTGTGAAAGATTATCAGAGCGATATTTATGCCCTTGGTGGGGTTCTCTATTTTCTCCTTTCTTTCCGCCCTCCACACGCACATGAGGATCTTCAGGAATGTATTCATCAGACCCTCAATGAACCCATAACTGAACTTAGCGAACTACGCAATCCTCATTTTAAAATTCCTTCCAGCCTAGCCGCCGTCGCCATAAAAGCATTAAATAAAAACAAAGCTCTACGCTACGAATCTGTACAAGAACTCCGAAGTGATATCCTCAAATGGCGTGAGGGCTTTGCAACAGAGGCGGAAAATGCCGGCTTCTGGGTCCTCAGTAGTTTACTATTTAAACGACACAAAGTTTTGAGTGGTCTCACGCTCTCATTTTTCTTTGTATGCCTCACTTTTATCTACCAACTCAAAGTCAGCGAAAGCCGTGCACTTAAGCAAAAACAATTGGCAGAATCAAATGCACTACTGGCTCAACAAAATGAAGATAAAGCCATACGAGCTTTAACACTGTATAAACAGGAAAAGGAAGTCGCTTTCATCGCCAGTATTGAAGCTGCCCCGGCGCTTTATGAAAAAGCTCTGAAGATGATGAGAACTGGAGAATTTAATAAATCACTCAAACAACTTTTATTAACCATCAAAAGAGACAAGAACTATACCCCCGCTAAAGTTTCACTTGCAGAACTCTATTTTATTAAACAGCAATTCAAAAAGTCTTATGACTACATTGAGGAGCAAAATCTCGAACCCTACACGAGTCATTTTTTTAAGACTCTAGAAAAATTTAAAGATAGTAAACCTCTCAATGAACAAAGTTTATTTGCACTTACAAAGGATCTGAAGCACATCGAGCTCGAGCAAATGCTTTGTCTCTATTATATCCAAAACTCAAAGTCAGATCAGTTCAAGATCACCATCTTGAAGCGACTACTAAAGCGTTCAAATACTCAAATCGATACTTCCAAAATCATGATTGAATTAATCAATGGTGAATTCAATATTGACCTTTCAAACATCAAGGACTTTCGTTATCTCATTGCTTTAAATGGTCTCAATATTAATAAACTCAAACTAAAAAACACTATGCTCATTCACTCTAGTGAATTTAAGTTTATTAGAGCTAAAGAAATCAATTTAGAAAATACAAATATCGATTTGTTCCACGATATTTTATACCTCCCAAAGCTGAAAAAAGTCATTCTCTCAAAGGGGGCTTATAACTACTTAAATTACGCGGATTTCTCTCATTTAATTATTGAGTTTAAATAAGCTATAATTAGCTACTTAACTTAATTCTTGACTTAAACGGTTCACTTCTTCTTTGAGTTTAGCGGTCATACGCTTTTGGTAAACATATACAGAGTTTAACTGCAAGCCCATTTCCTCACTGATCACTTTATGAGTTTTTCCCTTCTGCAATTCTAAAAAAACATTCGACATTTTTTCAGAAACCTTAGTCTTTAAATTCTGCAAAGCCATATTGACCAAGTAATTCTCCCACTCTCTTTCTGCCAATGCTTCAAACTCAGGCTCACTATCCTCACGATAGTATGCCCAATGTTCACTGTCGTAGGCTTTTTCTAGCCTGTTTTCGCGCCGTTGAATGACACGAAAGTGATCCATGACTGTGTTCCTAGTTACCTGACATAACCAACTGCGAAAACGCTTATTTTGATCGACTTTAAACTCCGGGAGTTTCTTCCATAACTTCACCATAACTTGTTGTACAAGTTCTTGTGCTTCATGATGATCCAAGTTTGTCCTACGGCAAATTAAGTAGATATATTTTTCGTAATAATAAACAAAATCTTCCCAAGCTTTATCATCGTGGCGATCACAGATTTTCTGAAGTAAAGTATGACGGGTTTGAAGTGGTTCTTGACTCATAAGATTTCCTTGCTGATTCTAAAACCCTAAAACCTCTAAACTCTTTTGTCAAATCATAAATTTTTCCATCTTACTCTCACTAAGCTGTCAAAAACATGACTCGTACTTACGTACCTAGAGTAAAATTAATTAGCCATAAAAAAATTATGAAAACTCTTTCACTATTCATTTCTATCCTTTTGATTTTGCTTTCAACGCAAGCACAATCCCATTCTGACAAAGACCTACTCAAACGCTTACATGCCGACACTTGGAACTGCTTAGATAGTATGATAGATCCCGGCACGGGTTTTCCCCAAGACACCCAATACCCCGGTGGCCATACCAACACCACTAATATTGGTCTTTACCTGGCCTCTCTCTGTGTCGCCGTTGAAACCAATCTTACGACTCATGAACACGGTTTTCTACGCGCCGAAAGAATCCTCACTTCCCTAGAAAGTTTGGAACGCCTACATGGTTTTATCCCTCATATTTTAGATGTTCAACTCAAAAGTAAAAAAGCCACTGGCTACGTCGCCATCTCCGACTTTAACAAGCTCATTGTTGGCCTCATCATGACAAAGCAAATATGGCCCAAACTCAGCCCTCGTGTCGACAAGTTCATCAATGCTGTTCAATGGGAAAAGCTCTATCACAAAGAAACGGGGAATGTCAGCTGGGGTTATGATTTCGACAAGGACATGCCTCTTGGCAATGGTCAACTATGGCTCACTGCGGATACGCGTTCTGCAGCTTTTCTGATGATTGCCACTGGTGCTGCTCCTCCCAGAATGTGGGCAGCGATGGATCGTAGCCCTCTCTATACACCCTATGGAAAAATTCTGCGAGGCTATGGTATGGGTGGTTTATTTATGATGGCCATGGATAGTATTTTTCTTGATGAATTAGCCACCGAAGTCGGTGAGTCATCGGGTAATTTTGCCTGGCAACAAATTCAATTCTCTAAAAAACGTGGCTATCCCTTCTGGGGATGGTCAAACTGCTACATGCCTGGTAAAGGTTACACCGAAGGAGGTCACTTATCTGAGCAAGTCATCACTCCACATGCTTTGGCATTAATGATTGATTTCTACCCACGACACGTCACCCAAGCTCTGCGTGGCTTAATAGACTCTGGCGGGAGCAAAGGACCTCACGATTTCGAAGACGTCAACTGGGGCTTACGCGATGCCTATAACATGAAAACTAAGGAATGGGATCATCGTTATCTCTCACTCGATCAAGGTATGTTATTTCTCGCCCTCTCCAATCACCTGCACGATGGTTTAGTTAGAAAAATTTACAGTGCAGATCCACTCGTTCAGCATGGTCTCAAATTAATCGCCCCCTATACACAAACTAATAAGGGTTTAATTAATCTTTGGGCACAACGCGATGCGCAAATCGATGCCCTATCAATAAATAAAAAATCAACCCAAAAAAGTTTGCATATAAAACCACTTCTCCCAAAACTTATAAATAATGCCCATATCAAAGCACAGACCAATGCTAATCAATCCATCTCAATTTCATTTGATAATAAAGCTAGCGAAGAACCACATCATGTCGCTTTAGAGCTCCCGCTCATTGATATTAGCGGCCTGAAATCTATGCAAGTTAATATAGACAAGATCGATTCTAGCAAGGATCAGCCTGGCTGGCTTAGACTCATGCTTATCGATGAATTCAATCAAAGCCGCTATGCTCACATTGAACTCAATAAAAGTCAGCTTTCTTATCAAATTAATTTAGAAACAATGCTCGGAATTCATATTAATGAGCACAAAATCAAATCCCTGCAGCTAGTATTTTGGTCTAAGCCTTGGTATTACCAAGACTTTAAAATGAAGGCCGATAAAGTTAGTCTTCAAATCAATAAAATTGATTTCCTTCAATAGCTACAACTCACCTGTGACAAGGAACGCTCTAGTCTTTTTTGTGCTGCAAAAACCATTCATCATGGTTTTTCCTTTCTTTGTGAATTTATCTCCTCTCAATATAATGGCTCGCACTAAAAAAAATCGCAAGCCGATATCAGCCTGCGATCTTACAGAAAATCTAGTGTGGAACTTATTTCACAGCTTTTGGGAATTTACCAAGCTTCGCACTTGGGGTAGCATCAGCTTCAATATCGCCCGCCGCATACTGAATACCCGTAAGAATGTGTTGCATGGCTACTGGATTCATAAAGGTTGCATCATTGTGCCCTAAGTTTGTGTAAAACACTCTTGAGCCTGTATAGGATCTGAGCCAAGAAACTGCGTAGTCATTATCTTTGCGCTTCATATTCTTTTTCATCATATTCGGTCCTGATAAATCAAGACTTAAGAGCACGCGCATTTTTTCACGAGTGAAATGCGTGTCTTCTTTATACTGATAGATTTCATCTTGAATAACAAAGCCTTGGGGAACCATTTTCGCACAAGGATGATCGGGACATTCATTATAAATCGTCACTTTATCACGTGCATTCCACGGGTGACCATCAAAAATACCGCCCATGGCTTCCAAATAATTTGGCCAATTTTTATGGCAGTCTGTTGCTGCGTGAATGCCGACTAAGCCATTGTCCGATGCCATGAATTTCTCGAAAGCTGCACGAGCTTGAGGACTAGCAATAGGATCCCTTGTTGTGCTAAGCATCAGGATTACATCATATTTTGCGAGCTCCGCATCATTAATCATCGCTTCATCTTCTGTCTGAACTGCAGTGTAAGCACCCGTTTTTTCGCCCATAGCTTTTAAAAGTAAAGCACCTATTTCTATAGAACCGTGGCGAAAACCAGTCGTTCTAGAGTAAATCAAAACTTTTCTCGGCGACTTAGATTTCACTGTCTCAAGCGAAGAAAACAATTTATTAATCTCAGCTTCTTTTTCTATTAGTGTTTTATTTGCCTTCAGTAAACTAATTTTCTGCTTGGTCGCCTTGGGGAGTTTTTTCTTATCTTTTGATCCTTTTTGTAAAGTTTGGATCTCTTGATTGAGCTTATTAATTTTGGTAGTTTTGTCATCATTTGCAAAGCTCGCCATACTTGCGATAGCTAAAGCAGAAAAAATAAAGTTCTTTAGTTTCATGTGCTCTCCTAGATAATTATTGTTATAAATCTTTATAAGATATAAGTCTTGCTGAGTATTAATACTCCACATGACATAGATTTGTAACATTATTTAACATAAATTATAACCTGCTGTTTCAAAATAAGGAATTATTTACTCAAAAAATCATGAAATAATTAAAGTAATGAACTCAAGCACAGTTCTTATTATGGGCAGATTTAGCACACCCTCTTTAAAAATATAAGAGCGGCCGATACCGAATCTTTAGCCAATTGGGGTTTTATCTTGTATCAACAAATGTGTGGTGTCACGATTTTGTTGATACGACCAAAAGCTCGGCATCGACTGTTCTTGAACATAAGTACGACTGCTCAAATAGATATCTAACAAATGATTTAGCTTAAGTTATTAATTTTTGTAAAATTTAGATCCGCCTAATTAGTTAGATGCCGATGTTTTACCTTGCTACTTTAAATCACTAATCTTTGACTTGCTTTAAACCACTGATATAGGCAGCTAAATCTTTAAAATCTTGCGCTTGTAATGAGTAGTCTTTTAAAACCTTTACCATCAACTGACCATGGGGATCTTTACTGCCATCCGCAACTCGCTGACCATTGCTGAATTTCTTGAGTGCCGACTCAATATATTGCGCTGATAAAATATTGAGCTTGGGGGCCTTCATCGATTCATTGCCTTCGGCATATAAACCATGACAGGAAATGCAGTTCGCATGTTTTTGGTAAAGCTGTTCACCGCGCTTAAAAGACTCATTTTTTATTTGAGGGCTTATGGGGGCTTTGAGTGAGGACAAATAACTTGCCAAAGCATCAATTTGTTCAGAACTCAAGTTTTTCACCTGTTGTCCCATCAAATGACCCACTGCATCTGTTTTGGCATCTTTCCCACGCACACCTGCTTTAAACTTTTTGAGTTGTTCAAGTAGATAGACTTTTGATTGCGACGCCAAGGCAGGGGTTTTTAAACTCTTTTTACCTTCGGCTTTTTCCCCATGACATTGTATGCATTTATTTCTAAAGAGTTCCGCTGCCTGGAGATGACTTTGCTTTTCTTGAGCCCACAAAAATGGGCAAAAGAAAAGTACAAAAGCAAACTTGGGGAAGTTGCTCATTAATAATTAAGCATTCTTAAAGGTAAAAATGCCTTCTTCTAATGGCTTTGTACTATCAGAGAAACTTTCTTCTTTGATTCCCATACTATGTAAAATACTTAGGTATAAATTACTCAATTGCTCACCATCGCGACGGAAATAAGAGCCATGCTTAACACCCATGTTTTTACCACCAGCTAAGAGTGTCGGCACGTTCTTCACATTATGCGTTGTACTACATCCACTACCGAAAAGAACTAATGAGTTATCGAGAAGGTTGCTATTACCTTCTTTAGTTTTCTTGAGTTTATCAAGGAAATAAGCGACTTGGCCACTCAAGAACTGATCGTATTTAGCAAAATCCATTTGCCCTTTTTTATCCTTCGCATGTGAAAGTCCATGGTGATCTTTACTGAGGCCCAAGCGTACTGGGAAAGTATTGGAGATACCCATGCCATCTTCACGATTGAGCATAAAGGCAACCGAGCGAGTAATATCCGCGTCAAAAGCCAAAGTAATCACATCAAACATAGTCTGATAAAATTGGGCTGGGTCTTGCTCCAAATCATAATCAAAGTTCAAATGACTATAGTCCTGTTTTTTGAGTGGGATATCAATCCATTTTTCTGAGGTTTCAAAACGTGATTCGAGTTCACTTAATGAAGTTAGGTACTGATCCATTTTTTCACGATCGGCAGACCCTAAACGCTTGTTGAAGTCGCGTGAGCTATCAAGAACTGCATCGACAATCTTCATCTTCTTTTTCAGGAGTGCACGTTGCTGTTCCATAGAATCTTTTGAACCGAGGAAAAGACGATTAAATACATCTCTGGGATTATTTTCTGCCGGGATCGGTTTACCTTCATTATTATAGGCAATTGTTCCCGTTCTCGAAAGAAAGCCTACACCATTGTCAATTGATAAAACCAAAGAAGCCTGACGACAATACTGCTTAGTATTGCGAGCGATAACTTGGTCCAAAGACACGGTATTATATTGTCCTGGTTTGGGGTCGTGGAAGGGTGCTCCCGTGAGCCACATATCAGAGCAGACATGTGGATCTGATAAAATGGCATTCTTGTGCCCTAAGCCGCCAAAAAAGGTGACCTCATTGCGGAATCTTTCCAAAGGTTTGGTGGATTGATTAAACTTAAAGTTGCGCCCCGTTTCTGCAGGGTACCAACTCCAATCATCGATTTTATTTTTAGCTTGGGGAATGGACATGCCATTAGCTGTGTAAAGCCCACAAAAACGCTTGGCACGATTGGACTCACTCAAAACTTCTTCACCCATAATTTCTAATGTCGGAAGAGCTAGACTAACGCCCGCAATCCCCTTGAGAACTGATCTTCTATTAAATGATTTTTTCATTCTTATACTTCCTTACTTCGTATTAAAAACATGACTATTGATAATAAATTTGAGAACATCTCGTGTCTTGTAACCCGTGGGTTTCAAAGCCTTTGCTTGTTCTTTAAGAAATGCGACTTCATCGAAATTCAAACTTCTACCCGTTGCGTAGATCGCTAAATGTTTCATGAAGCTGAAGGCAACTTGATCCATGCGTTCATCAATCAGGTATTGCTTCATTTCATTGAGGTCATTGACTTCCGTGCCATCGGGCAATTCTGATTCTGATTCTGCTTCATACTTTGCTTTCACAAAACCTGCAGCATCGTACATCTCGAATGGGATACCCCAAGGATCAATCTTCATATGACAATTCTTACAGCCCTTTTGATTCCTGTGAGCTTCCAATTTTTCTCTCAGAGTCATGGATTTATCTTCTTCATCCACACCTGGAACATTTGGTGGTGGCGTTCCAGGAGGCTCCGCAACAATTTTTCTCGCGACCCAAGTACCACGTTTCACTGGGTGAGATTCGTGACCATCAGATAAACCAGCTAAAACACTTGCTTGGGTAAGTATGCCCCCGCGATTTTTATCTGTCAGCATTACTTTCTGGAATTTATAACCCTGAGGATTTTTGTTTTCCAACTTATAGTATTCGGCAACTAAATCATTCGCCATAGTAAAATCTGAATTAATGATGTTACTCAATTCAAGGTTTTCTTGAATGAGGTGATTCATAAATTCTACCGGCTCCTGGCGCAGTTGCTGCTTCATGCGTTTTGTTAAAGTTGGGTAGAGTTTGTTATCTACTTTAACGGAATCAAATTTATCGAGCAATAACCAATCACGAGTAAAACGCGACGTGAAATTCGCAAAGCGAGGGTCATTGATCATCGCATCGATCTGCTTATTGAGATCTTTACTAATTTCTTGTGACTCGGCTTTAGCTAATAAATCCGCATCAGGTGGGCTATTCCACAAGAAGTAAGATAGCTTGGATGCTAATTCTGTATTGCTTAAAGCTTCTTTTTCAGGAGATTCAGATTTCTCCGTAATGAACAAGAACTGAGGTGAAGTCAAAACAACGAGAAGTGCATCCTTCACACTCTCGTGGAAGTTTTGGTTTTCTTCGTAGCTATCCTGCCAAATCTTATATGCAATACCTAGATCCCTGTCATTCACTTCTCCGCGATAAGCACGGTACATGAAGTTCTCTATAACTTCTTTTGCATAAACTTCTGGCTTATCGGAATTACTAGAATCAATAAATACGCTCTTGTGTGATTTTGTCGGCCATGATTCGTAATAAGGCCCTTCAAATTCTACGGATTTAACGAGCAGTCGTGGCACATCAATTTCAGTCACAAAATCATGACGTAAACCAATTTCACGTACACCCGCTAAGTAGTTGTCATTAGCTTTGTTCAGAACGGGACTCGGGAAGTCGTTGATACTACCGGTGAATTCGTAGTTCTTAAACTCATAAGAATCCACTTCTTGGCTAGGTCCAATTTCATTCAAAGTACTACCATCGTCACGACGGAAGCCCATCTGTAGATTGACTAATGGATTGCGTTGTTCAAAAGCTAGGAAATCTTTATATGTTTTTGATTTCTCTTGAAGCGGAGTCAAAGAAACACTATCGATGATAAGCCCTTTAGAAGCATTAAGCTTAACGGGATAATCTCCTGCCTCTAAACGAACCACTTTCATGCCTTCATTGCGCATCACCTCTTGCTCCCTGTCACTGAGGAAGCGTTTTGCCACAATTGTATCACCTTGTGAAAACGAAAATTCAGCACCATCAAAACGATCTTCATATCCCTTGCGATTATACACTTTCAGGGAACTGATAACTTTGGGCGTATCAAAGACAACTTTTATCCAAGGATTATCTTCTTGCTGTGTGTGAGCTAAGTTCGTCTTGTTCCCATCACTTAATTTCTCTGGACCCATGTTATCTGAATAACTTGAGCTCATAGTGATTTTGCTGTTTTTGATTAGCTTTTTATTCTTATCAAAAACTTCGAGCTCCCCCAAGTTAATTATCCTATCTTTACCAGGAACCTGAATGAGTAAAGATTCCACCTCTTTACCTGCTGATCCTTTGATAGAGATACTTGCATCACTCTTTTGTGCCTTACCCATTTGGATGGGGATAAATAACTTTTGATCTCCCAAATCGAAGTCTAAATTAGCTTTTTTATTATTTGCTAGGTATTTAAAATCTAACTGATAAACACCCGCTTCTTTGACAGTAAAAACTTTAGCTTCAGGTTTCACATATTTCACTGCTATAAATTCAGCACCATCAAAGCGGCTTTCGAAATCTTTTCTATTATAGATTTTCACTGATGTCAGGCTTTGTGCTTTTGGAAATTCAATTTTTAACCAGGGATTATTTTCTAGCCCTGTATGCGCAAAATTATTTTTATCGCCATCCGTTAGCTTATCCGTTGCCATACTCTTATCAAAGAGGGAACTCAAAGTCATCTTAGCATTTTTTATGAGCTGATTATTTTGATCGTAAAGTTCGATTTCTGATAAGTTTAAATAGCGATCTTTTCCCTTTAAAGAAATTTGCAAAGAACTAAATTTTTGATCATCGAAACCAGAAATCGTTATGAGCTCACCACTCTTACCATCTTCTATACCCGATATTTCATATGACGCAAGATCATTGAGCTTGAGCTGATTAGACGATTCATTAAATGAAACCACCTGTGTCTTATCATCTCCCTGTATGGCGGCAAAACCTTTAGGCAAATTTAAGTTATCACGGTGCTTAGCGGCATTCACTTTAATTTTGAAATTCCCTGTACTAGGCAATTCACGTAATGAAATTTTAAATCTCGGTGACCATACCATAGTGGGAGACCAGGCTGCCTTCGCAGGAATAGAGGGGCGCATCAGCATGCCACCTTCTGCAAAGTTGATGGGATCACCTTTGGGGTAAGGGGCTCTAGGACCACTCAAACCTGCAAAAACCGCATGATATATACTATTAAAATCACGCCATTCTCTAACCGTGCTATTCCCCTTATAACCTTGAATGAAACGATACTCTTTTTTCATGATATAAGGTTCGACCGCAAACTCTTTCTCAGGAACTAATTCATTGAATAAAAAGTTCTTCAGTTCGATCTGCTTACTACCTGCCCCAAGAATAAGTCGATCTGCAATGGGTTCTTTATTGATTCCATCACCAAAATCAATACGGAAATTCTGTACTTTGGGTTTCTCCTCAGGGTTGACCACCGAGAGATCTAAAGCTTTCTGAGCAATCGCAAAATAGGTTTCCATTTGCATGGGTGACAATTGCATTGAACCACCATCATTCGTGAAACCTTCTGGTGAAACGGCATCATTTGGCAAAGTTCGCCCGACATTTTCATCTAGCTTTAATAATTCGCGCAGGGTGTTTCTATACTGACTCTTAGTTAACCTTCTTACAGAACCATTCTTTTCCGCCGCTCTCAAGCGACCCGCATCTAAGTTTTCACTGATCCATGCCGTAAGCTCTAAACGCTGCTCCATAGTCGGTTGCTTACTATCTTCTGGAGGCATCACTTCATCAGAATCTAGAGGCATAGTCAGAACGTGCTGCATCTTTTCCCAGGAAAAGAGTTTCTTGCCTGAGAAATCATTTGCTAATTGATCAATGCGGAAACCACCTTTTTGCTTTTTTTCGCCGTGGCATCGCACACAAAATTTATCTAAAATCGGTTTTATTTTTTCATCATATTGATGATCCTCTCCAGCTGCCTGAGCCAGTGAGGTCAAGCTCCCAAATAAGGCAACTAAGCCCAAGTATTTTTTTGTAATCAACATTATTCAATAACCTAATTATTTGTTCTTTAAAAACAGTATGTGATTTTGTCCGATAAGTTAACAGTTAGTACCAGTGGGAAGATAAAATGACTGCAAAAGCTAAAATCATATGAATTATTAGAAACAATATGCATCTTTTCACTTATAACTTTCATAAAAAAATGATCGAAATATATAAATACCTTTTCACGATAGGTATGCCTGTTCTACACAGAGCATCATCAAATGAGCTCCATTTATCATTTTTATCTTGAGCGTGTGAATATGGGTCTGCAAGAACAAAGAGGTCATATTATTCATAGTGAATATGACAAGCCATCAATAGTATTAAGATGATAAAAATAATTTCATAAAATCACCCAATCCTGTTTTTATCTAAAAGTATAAAAAAGAACTAACATGATGCAGACTAAAACCGCGGATAGAGTTTTGTAGTTACCAATCCCCTTCCAAGCTTCGCCCTGCAGAGCTTCAAAAGGAGTATTCCAGTAGAGTTTCTCACTTTCCTCAGTGTGTTCATGAGGATTAATCGTCGAGATAATCGCAATGATAATCACGTAAAAAACACAAAGGTAAAAAGCTTGCATTAGGAAGGGCACTTCACTCCAAACAGGAATGGTGACTCCTGTGAAACTGAACACCATTAAAGCTAATGACACAACAAAACCTAAAGCTAAGGTAATTACCGCTGCTTTAGACGAGGCTTTTTTCCAGAACACCCCCATAACAAAGACCGCGGTAATGGGTGCAGCAATGTAACCAATCAGCGTATTCAAACCCTGAATAATGCTACCAAATCGATCCAATTGTAATGAAATGATAATAGAGATGATTGTAGCGGCTACACAAGCAATACGTCCCACTTTTACTAAGTGCTGATCATCGGCATCTTCTTTAAAACGCTTGTAGATATCGTAACTCACCAAAGTAGAGATTGAGTTAAGGGCTCCAGACACTGTACTCATGAGAGCTGACAACAATGCGGCAGCAACCACACCTTTTAAGCCCACGGGAAGAAGTTCACGGATCATAACGGCATAAGTTTGACTCGAATCAATCACTTCTTTGCCATCTACCAATTTTGTGGGCATCGCCGATTCGGGAATAATTCCCTGCTGAACGATGGCATAAAACATTAGGCCAGGAAGAATGAAAATGAAAACGGGAAGAATCTTGATAAAGCCTGCAAATATAGAACCAACTCGCGCATGATTCTCATCTTTTGCTCCGAGTACGCGCTGCACAATCGTTTGGTCGGCACACCAATACCAAATGCCTAAAACTGGGAAGCCCAATAGGAAAGCATACCAAGGCGAATGCCCCCCGGATTTGAGCATGCTCAATTTGCTATCCACTACCTCGCCCGCTTCATTTTTAATCTGTGCATGACTCGTAATTAAATCGATCACACTCTCTCCGCTTGAACCAAGTTTAGTCCAACAGAAATAAGTCACAAAACAGGCGCCGAGTAAAAGCACAATCGTTTGAATAGATTCAGTAAGAACCACTGCCATAAGACCGCCCACCACCGTATAAATACCTGTCAGTATCGCGACGCCAATCACACTATAGAGAATGGGAAAGCCAAACATGCCTTTGAGCACCACGGCACCCGTATAGAGGGCAAACGCAATGTGAATAGCGATTGCTGAAACAACCGACATAACGGCTAACCAATCTCGACAAGTTCTCGAGTAACGTTTTTCTAAAAAGTCTGGTAAGGTGGTCACTTTAGATCTTATATAAAAAGGTGCAAAAAAGACTCCGAGAATGATCAATGTAAACACCGCCATCCATTCGTAGTTACCCGAAAGAAGCCCTTCGTCAAAACCCGTTTGAGCCAGAGAAACAAGATGAACTGTCGAGATATTTGTTGCGAAGAGCGCAAGTCCAATAGCAGGCCACTTCAATGTCCCACCTGCTAGAAAATAATCTTTTGCCGACTCTTGCTTATTTTTATTGCGCATGCCCGCCCAACAGCCAACCGCAATAATACCGACTATATAGAAAATAATTACCCCTATATCAATCCCGCCAATACTATTCACTGCTTCGGCATTGACATCCATATCTATTGATTTCGCCATTTTAGACCCCTACCTGAATTTGATCATTTTGTAAACATTTTAAATCGCTACTGGCTCCCACATCTTGAGGAGTGATGTAACGACCATCAACAATTTGGCAGGGCTGCACAAAGTGCTCCTGTAAATGAGGAATGTGTTCGAGGAAGAGTGCCTCATGTCCCATGGCAATATGATTATATAAAACCAAATGCTGATGGATTTGTCCCATATCACCCACGTGTGGAACAACGGGAATATTATATTTTCGGCTCATCAATGAGATGAGTAAAAACTCACTTATACCGCCAACGCGCACCGCATCAACTTGGTTAAAGTGCATCGCATTGGACTGCAAGTAATTTTTAAAAATGACGCGATTCGGCACATGCTCACCGCAGGCAACTTTAATAGGAGAAATAGCTCGTGCTAGAGTCTGATGCCCCAAAACATCATCGGGATGTGTTGGCTCTTCGATCCAATAAGGGTTCATATCCTTGGCCTTCATCATAAACTCGATGGATTCATGCAACTGCCATTGCTGATTGCAGTCGAGCATCACTGTCGCTGCATCTCCTGCGCACTCACGCACCATGTAGGCACGACGTAAATCGCGTTCGTGATCAGGCGACCCCACTTTGAGTTTCATAGAAGTAAAACCCGCTGCCATACTCTTTTTTATATTCTCACGAACTTTTTCATCTGAATAATTAAACCAGCCAATTGAGGTATCGTAACCTTGATAATTCTCCGTCAAAACCCCTTCGCGCTTGTGGCGGTCAATAGCGTGAGAATTGAGAATAACACGAGCTTCATCTTTCGTCAGCACATCTTCGACATAAGAAAAATCGAGCAGTTTAATGGTCTCTTCCGTACTTAAATCGAGGAGAAGTTTCCAGAGTGGGACTTGCTTTTTCTTGGCCCATAAATCAAAGCAGGCATTAGTAATCGCGCCCAAGGCCAATTGTACCACACCTTTATGAGGACCAATCCAGCGAAATTGAGTATGGTTGGAAAGCTTGCGCTGAAACTCACCAAAATCCGCCATGAGCTCATCAATATCTTTGCCCACTAATTCCTGAGCTAAAAACTCAATCGCTTGGCAAACAAGTTCATTACCAGCTCCCACAGTAAAGGCCAGTCCACTGCCCTTTTGCTGATTTTCTGTATAGAGTTCACACACTGCATAAGAATACACTGCATCTAAATGTACGGCATCACTGCCAGCTCCTGGGCCTAGCGGGAAACGAGTATCCCGGGCCACGACTTTGGTAATTATTAAACTCATAAAAGTTTTCCATTTATTTTTGTTTGTTTAAAAATAAATAAGTAAATACATTTAACTTTCGAAAAAAGATGATCGTTATATATACAAAAATAAGAATCCACCCTTTATTATCTTAGAGTGAAATAAGACAAGAAGATGATTTAATTATGAATATTTTGGAACGTTACGGCATTCGCGAAGGTGATCAAGCGAGCCTCCACAGCTCTCTTCCGGTTATCGGCAGGCGAGCCATTTCCGAAGTTCTGGAAAATACCATTTTTGCCCATAGCATGCCCTTTTTTCAATTAATTTATGTTGAAAGCGGTGAGCTTGACTGGTGGGTGGAAGGTGAGTTCTACCACCTCTCACCAGGGAAACTTATTTTAGTAAAACCCTACGAGACTCAAAGTTCATTAAAGGGTAAGCTCCCCGTTGGAGAACGCTATTTTCTGCAATTTAATATGTATGAAAAAGGGCCCGAAATTACTCAGGATGAATGGATAAAAATCAGGAAATTATTATCTGAGTACATACCCCGCACCATCACTGTGGGGAAAGAGTTTAAACATAGCTTTGAGAAACTACTGGAGGCTCATCGCAAGCCCAACTCTTTTAGTCCCCTCATTGCTAAGGCTCAATTTTATGAAATTATCTCAATTTTAAACCAAGCTCAAGAAAGCTATTTAAAAGCTGTGAAAGTAGAGCACACTGCTGCCATCAGTATCATCAAAACTGTCAATTCATATATCAATGCCAACCTCGATACAGTTATAACAAGCTCCAAATTAGCGGATTTATTAGAGCTGAGCGAAGTTCATTTTCGCAGAAAATTTCAGGCCGCTAGCGGTATATCCCCCATCAAGTACGTGAATTTCAAAAAACTCCAGGAAGCCAGACGCTTACTTACAGAGACAGAATTAAATATAAGCCAAATTGCTGTAGAACTGGCCTTCTCTAGCTCACAGCATTTTTCCCATAGCTTCTCTAAAGCCTTCTCCCTCAGTCCTCGCGAATACCGCAAAGAAGTTCTCTCTGCCTTTAAAAAAGCACCACTTAAAAAAGTCTCTCAAGTCTCCGCAGAAATTGCCTCGCGTTTTACGAAGGTGGATCAATACAAAGCTCTCTGAACTAACTTTAGATAAAAAACTCCAGAAAGAATACTAATAAAAAATTGACTTCATTAACATTAAATCATATTTTTTATGATGTAATGTCTAAATTAATGTAACAACTTCATTTGATTTTTGTATATTGTATTTTGATAGTTACATTACATAAATAATGGAGATTAATAATGTATGGTTTGATAGGTGTGGCTGTAAAAAAATTAGTAGAAACAGAAATGGGAGCTCAAGCATGGGAAGAAATATGTGAAAAAGCTGATTTTCCCGAAAAAGATTTCATTAAAACTGATTGCTATGACGATAAATTAATATTTGAATTGGTTCAGCAAGTGAGTGAAAAATTAAACACAAGCACTTCTGAAGTATTAAAAAAATTTGGTCATTATTGGATAGATTTTGCTGTATCAGAGGGATATGGTGAAGCATATAAAATTGGAGGAAATTCATTTGTAGATTTCCTTAAAAATCTTAATAAATTACATCTTTATGTTGCAACCTCATTTTCAAATTTAAAGCCTCCACACTTTCAGGTAGTTAATGAACGTGGACAGGAATTTGATCTGATTTATAGATCAACGAGAAATGGCTTAGAGTTTATGGTTATTGGTTTAGTTGAAGCTCTGGGTATGAAATTCAACAATACTGTCAGTATTACTGATATGATCAAGGATTCAGAAAAGGTATTACTAAAAATTAAATATAACTAGTATGATACGTCGAGATGATTATGTGATAAAATATGGAATTAGTTATGATTGGCTAAAGCAAATTTTTCCCTTTTATTTACTAATTTCCAATGAAAACAAGCTTTTAGATAAAGGCCCCGGTTTTGCTTGGTTAGATGTAAAACTTGAAGTTGATGATTGTATATCAAGCACTTTCACTCCCTTCTATTTTTTCAAAGAATTAACATATGATTTCATTAAAAATGATTCAGACGAAGAGGTCGTTTTTACAGATCATCAAAACTCTTTCACGTTAAAAGGGAAAGCCTATTTTTTTTCAGATGTAAATTCAATGCTTTTGCTAACAAGTATATCAATACACAGTCCAGAAATTGCTAATAAGATTCAATCAAAAAACTTTGAGCCTTATAATCAAACTCTTGATATGATTTTTTTGAAAGCAATGCAAGAAGCAGAATCTAAAAAAAGCTTAGCTCTCATTAGAAAACTTGAAAAAAGAGCTAGAGATTTAGCAGAAGAAAATAAAAAAATATCTTCAGGGCGAGTCTTTGTTAATGGTGAAAAAATTAAACAAATCAGGCAGTCAAAATTAATGAGTGTAGATAATTTTGTAAATCACAGTATTGATCGTAAATGCTACCTTTCAAAATCTACCATTAAAAGAGCCGAAGCTGGAGTTAAAGTTTATTTTAAAACTGCTCTAGACATTGCCAATGTTCTCGATGTAAACATTCAAGAAATTCTGCAATGATTATTCGCCCTCTTTACATACTTTATTCCTCCGCTCATTTCTCCTGAGACCACGGATTTCCCCAAAGAAAACCTGAATATCCCCACTTAAAAAAGTCTCTCAAGTCTCCGCAGAAATTGCTTAGGGTTTTACGAGGACTTAATCGAAAGTTTTCAAAGCCCATTTGGCCTTATTTTATACTGTATTTTGGTATTTATAGTCTGAGACGCTTAAGGTTTGCTTGAATGTGCTTATCAATCATTTGGATCTCTTTAGCTTCAATTTCGTATTCTTTTGCTAAGCTCGAGAATTGATTAAGGGATTCAGAGACTTCTTCAATTGTACTTTTTACTTGTTTGACTGAAATCCCAGATTTCTCCGCCAGTTTGACTAAGCCTTGCCCCGTGGGATTTTTGCCTTCTCCGCAAAGACTCATACTATGCTCACCACCTGGACCACTATTAAAAGTTAAATCATAGGCCGGTGCAGCTGACCACTCTTTGTCATAGATGAAGGAAAAATTCTTCACATGGTCATCGCGATTATGACTAGCAATATTAAATACCGCCTGCCTAAAGACTTGTTCCACATCTTCTTGATTTTTTGTTAAGACTCGAGTGACTTTAAGTAGATCTAAATAATCACTTGAAGGAATACGATAATTGCAATGAATTAAGTTTCCAAAAGTATGAATGTGGACCCGCTTCCCTGCTTTACGATCAAAGCGTTTAATCCCAAAATAATAAGATTCATCAGCACTTTTATAGAGTCTCGTCTCAGGCATTCTTAACCCTGATTTTCGCGCCATTTGTGAGTAAACATATTCAAGCTTCCCGGAATCGTTGTGCTCATTAGGCGCAATAAACTTTAAAATCCACGCTTCAAAGCCATCCGGTAAAATATCTGCCGTGATGATTTCATCACCCTTAATGCCTGCTAAAACTTTGGGGCGTGCGCCCCCAGGACTTCCTCCATGATGGAGCAATTGAGGTAATACATCGCTAAGTGAACCTTGCCAGACTTTCTCTACTTCATCAGCCATGATTTGTAAATCTAGCACTTCTCGTAATACATCTTCGGACTGCGAGCAGGGGCGATAGCTTAAGGCACCCATCGTTCGTGAACCCAAATAAGCCAAGCGATCCAGTATCGACAAGTGATTAGGATTAAGTCCCTGTTTACGAAACATACGATCCATTAAAAGAAGCCCCCAGCCATCCGGTAAAGAATCATCAAATAGACCAAAGACTTGTCCAAAATCATAATCTTTAAATTCATAAAGACCCGATTTAGGAGCTAATTTAAAAGGAGATAACCACAAGGGCTCAGATAAAAAGTCACTTGCGTACTCAAAGTAAATTTTTCTATCCTGTTCAGCTAAAGTTCCAATGAGCCGTGAATCACTTTCACTTTGCTGATAATAAACCTCTAACTTTTTCATAAGCGCCCCCGCTGCGGTTTATCTTCACCAACTTCCAAATCTTTCAGACTCTGTGCCAAAGGAGCTTTAAATATATGCTCGAAATCATCTAAGTGATCGAGAGCAAAGGCTAGCTTCAATAACGACTCAAGAGAAATAAGACCACTTTTCTCAAAACGACGCAAGGACGCCAAACTCACTCCAGAGCGTTCAGCTAAGGTTTGCTGCTTCCAAGCCAGAGCTAAGCGCCTAGATTTCATTCTCTGAGCTAAATCCAAAGCCACTTCATCTGGAGTATCTAAGCTATACATAATATATTATCAATTAGTGGTTAAAAATTCATATTAACGTTAATATATTACTACTTAATAGGATACTTTTCAAGTTTCTAGGCTCATTTACAAGCCGGTTCGAAGTATCTAGATCTTTGCGAAAAGCGCAGAAATTATCGTTTTTTACCTATTTTTTGCAAGTTTTCTCCTATTCAACTTAGATAGGAAGTGGCTTATTAGGACATCAGAAAATTTAGGATAATCTTATGTATAAAGTAATAATAATTTTAATGGTACTCATTATGAATTCATGTTCCACTCTAGAAAATCAAACTGATCCACAAGTTCAACATATCGTCATGTGCTGGTTAAAACCCGATGCCTCACAGACAGAATTTATCCAAGCAGTAAAAGGGCTTAAAAAAATTGAAGAAGTACAAAATGTTTCTATTGGTACAAAATTAGAGAGTGTCGAACCAGTCGCGGACAATTCTTTTGACATCTCCTTCATCATCACTTTCAAAAACAACGATGACCTAAAAGTCTACCTCTATCATCCCAAGCATGTCGAAGCCGTCAAGACTATACTAAAACCTGCCCTCGCCAAAGTCGTCGTCTACGACTTCCAGGAATTATAAATTTACTTTTTTTGAGTCATCAACCCTTCACTCTTTTAAAAGAAATAATTTTTCGCAAGAAATAGCACACACCACTAAGCCCGTGAACATCACGAGCTTTTTTATTGAGAACATTAATCTTTCAGTAAAGGTTTTCCCTGTTTGCGAATCTGTATAAATTTGTTCATCAATTCTTTTTTAATTTGTTCATATTCAGGATTAGCAATCAAATTTTTCGTTTCACTTTCCATAGGGTTTGAAGACAAGTTAAACAAAGACTTCTCCTTCAAGGTTTTGAGATTCTTTTGACTTGAAGACTCTATAATTAGTTTCCAATATCCTTTGCGAATTGCATGTAAAGCTTTCTTTTTCCCAAAAATGCTCTGATGAAATAAGTACTCATGCCCAGCTTCTTCCTTTGGATTTTTAAAAATAGGCAAGAGATTCTTTGAATCCAGAATCACCTCACGGTTAATTTCTTGCCCCACAATTGAAGCTAGAGTAGCAACTACATCATGAGCGACTATTAAAGCTTCGGATTGACTTGCTTGCTTTATTACCTTTGGCCAAACGGCGATAAAGGGGACTAAGTGGCCACCTTCAAATATGCTACTCTTTATTCCTCGCCAGCCATTTACTGAATCATGCCCCAAATCACTCATTGCCTGATCAGGTTTTAAGCCGCCATTATCAGATGTGAAGATAAACAAAGTATTTTCAGCATAGCCATTCTTCTCTAATGCAGCTCTTAAGATGCCAATTTGAACGTCTAACTCCACTATCATGTCTCCGTGTTTACCAGGAGTCGAACCAGCTATTTTGACGCTATTTAATTCTTTGGGAGCCGTATGGGGTATGTGAACTGCCTGAGAGCAGTAGTACATAAAAAATGGTTTATTCACATGGTTTTTTTTGTGCTCATCAATAAAATTGACCGCCTTATTCACTAGTAACTCACCCGCTTTACGCGGGTCCCAATGACTATCACCCACTCCAGTCAAATCATTGTGCTTTCTAGCCTTATCATACATAAGTTGCTTGGATGAAAGCTTTTTTAGAATCGAATCCTTATGAAGAGGCTTCCATTTATTATTTTCATAAAAGGCAAAGGGTTCACCCTGAATACCCTGGGGTAATTCATATGAGTAATCGAAGCCATAATCATTTGGTCCTTTAGCTCTACGGGAATAGTCGATCATATCGGTTTTCCAGCCCGTGTGTAATTGATCTGAACCCTGTTGATACATCTGACCACCCAGTCCCCATTTACCAAAAAATGCCGTTCGATAAGAGGCCTTTTTTACAATTCGAGCGGAGGTCGTAAATTTTGGGTCAATTCCAGTATCGCGATGACTCATCCATACACCAAAAGGCGAGTAGTTTCTGAATGAATAATTGCCAGTCAGCATACTAAAGCGCGTTGGAGCACAGAGTGAGGCCGGTGAATGAGCGTTGGAAAAATGTATTCCCTCGGCAATCATTTTATCCAGTTCAGGGGTATTTATTATTGCTTTTTCAGAACTTCTCTGACGATGAAAATAGGAGATATCCCCAGGCCCCAAGTCATCCGCCATCACAAGAACAATATTAGGCATTTCTTTTGCGTTAATCGCAATAAGAGAGCAAAGCAATAACAACGAAAATTTACTTAAATTTGAATACATAAAGCGCCTAAGATTTTTTCTTTTTCGTTTTTTTAGAATCATTTTTTTTACTTCTGTAATTTATATAGATGGCACTATCACTCAAAGCCCAGTCAATATCTTTTTTCATGTTAGACGCTTTAAAACTTGGGTCATTATATTTTGTCCCATAGCGTTGCATATGCTTTGCTAAACCTCGTATTACAGATCTGTATTCTGGGTCATTTATGTAATTGATTGTCTCATCGGGGTTTGCTTTTTTATCTATTAACCAAATTTCATCCGAGGGATCCATAACCAACTTGTATCTTTCCGAAATAGCTGCGACCCATTTGGCCTTTGTTCCGCGAATAAAGGTCACATCATCCCAGCCCTTTGGTGCTTGTTTAATAAGTAAATGGGAAGCATTTCTCCCCTCTTCTTTACCTACAGTTTTTTTATCCATTAAACCTAAAATAGTTGGGAGAAAATCCACTCCACTCAAAGCTTCATTGACTATTTTCCCTGAGCTAATCTTCTTAGGATATCGCACAATGAAAGGAACTTTTGCTGATGCTTCTAGAGGAACCCCCTTATTTTGCCTTCCGTGTTCACCTCTCATATCCCCATGATCAGACGTGAATACCACAATAGTATTTTCTAAGATCCCCTGTTCATCTAAACAAGTCATGATTCGGGCGATATTATCGTCAATACATTTTATCATACCAAAGTATTGACTGTGATCTGCTGCTCCTCTCTTAGTTGTGGCCCAGGAGGGCAAGCCTTCCTGTTTTTTAGATGCGGTTTTTGGCTTCTGAAAATTCATATGAGTATACATTGTGTCGTAAGGGGCTCGCACCGTATCTGGACCATGGGGGTCTGGGTAACTCACCATATAACAAAATGGACTCGATTTGTGCTGAGTTATAAAGTCAATTGTTTTATTGGTGAGCCAATCTGTTGTATAAGTATTTTCGTCAGCACCATCGACGTCGTAAGTTGGTGTCCCTCTTTTTTCAGCTCCGATTTTAGGGCCCGAAGCCGTATCCAATATTTTTTTCCAATGCCCCCGATTAAACATGAAGCGATTATCTTCGAACCCAAATTGACGCTCAGGTCCCCATTGTGGTTTACCGTCACCATCTAAATGCCACTTTCCTGAATACCCCGTCGTGTAGCCATGAGACTGCAGAATTGAGCCAAAAGATACCACCTCGTCACTCATGTGAGTATTATTATCTATAACAGGGGTATTTTGCGGGTACTGTCCACTGATAAATGAGCCACGCGCCGGTGAGCAGACCGGAGAAGATGCATAGAAGTTATTACAAAGGACGCCCTCTTCTGCCAATTTATCAATATGTGGAGTCTCGACAATATTTCCGTCTCCCCAGATCATGGCCTGATCTTTGGAAAGTAATTTTCTGTAACAACCCAAAGTTCTAAAATTGTGCTCGTCAGTCATAATAATGAGAAGATTCGGGTTCTCTTTCGTGGCTTCTGCGTACAACTTTGGAGTAGAAACTAAACAGGCCGCAGCTGAACCCACATTTATCTTTAAAAAATCTCTTCTATTCATCTAAATCTCCTACAGGTAAAATTTTCATTTATAAACACTAAATAGAAACAAAGTTGCTTTTGTCGCCCTTCATTTTCTTTAGCTTGGATTTAAACTTTGATATCACTTCTTTATATTCCGGCTTTTGTGCCAAATCATATTTTTCTATCGGATCATTTTTAAGGTCATAAAGATGCATTTCATCCTGAGATACATAGACAAACCGGTATCTCTTTGATCTCATGGAGTATTTTAGTGATTTTTCAACTATACCTTCAACACTCATCGTCTGCTGTTGTTTATCGCTAATCCACTGTTTCATAATTGCGGTGACCGCAATTTCATCACCATCCCATTTTTCTTTGGAAGGATTTATGAGCAATGGCTTGAGACTGTGGCCTGATAAGGGCTGTCCACCCTTTTTATAGGTCTTCCCCTTTAGCCTACATAAATCGACTAGTGTCGGATAAATATCCATCAGAGATACCGGCACATTGCACTGACTGTTTCTTTTTGCTAAACCGGGGACACGAATAAGTAAGGGAATTCGACAAGCTTCTTCCCAAGTTGAGTTTTTACCGATCTGCAAATGCTCACCATTGTGCCAGCCGTGATCCGAAGTAATGATGACAATTGTGTTATCTTTATATTTACTGTTTTCTAATGCATCCAATACACGACCAATATTTTCATCTGCTGCATGAACACTGGCTAAATAGGCTTGATTATATAATTTAAATGCGGTCGTCAGGTCACCGTAGCTCGCATAGAGCTCATGCACTTTTTTATAAGGCTTCTCCAACTTAGAATAGTCGTCCAATGGCTTAAAGTTTTTGATAGTTTCCAACTGTCCTGCCGTCAATTGAACATCTTCAATTGGAAAATGGTCGAAGTGTTTTTGCTCGGCATGCATGGGTGTATGAGGGCGTACAAAACCCAAATTAAGGTAAAATGGTGCTTTTAATTCATCACCTTCCCCTTCAAACCAGCCCTTCACTAAATCAGCGTTTACTTTATCCGGAGTCATGTAGCCTCTCTTCGGATCATACTCTGTTTTGGCATTTATATTTTTACTCCACACAGTCCCCATTTTGGAGCCTTCTGCGGGACCTGACACCCAATGAGCTTTCTCACCTAAACCTTTTTCAGGAGCTGCTTCTAGAATCCCAAAAGATCCATCTACTCGACCACGATCTGCAAAGGGAGATTTAACATTTGGATGCGCACCTACTGAATCATCTTCATTTTTCCAAAAAGGGCCATACAAGGGGCCGTAATAGTGTTTCGTCCAATTCTTGTGTTCAACACCATGTTCTGTCTTCCCCGTGCCAATGGAGTAATAATTGTTTTTCTTAAAGTAATCAGAAAGGGTAAAATTATTTTTCAATCCCTTGTGCTTACTAATACTTTTCATTGCTAGGCCCGAATGCCATGGCGCTATGCCAGTATGTAGGCTAGCACGACTTGGAGCACACCAACCAGCATTGGAAAAAGCATTTGTGAAAGACACAGCCGTTTTAGCAAACTGATCGAGATTTGGTGTCTTTGATTGTGGATGACCACCAAGTCCATTGACATAATCATTTAAATCATCGGCAATAATGAACAATACGTTGTAAGGCGTGTCCGTGGCACCTTGAATACTTAGGCTGAAAGCAAGTGTAGCAATGTATAGCAATTTTCTGAAAAACTTTTTAAAAATCATATCTTTATCTTTTTATTTGTATTTAAAATTGAGCGTTTCTTTCTTAAACTTTAATCAAAAAATTATTACCAATCATTTCGCCAAAAACTCTGATCGTAAGTCGATGCAAAAGTTAGTAATGTGACACCGCTTAACGCTGCTAAATGCCCATCTTGGAAGTAAACGTTAGCTTTATCTTGGTGTCGCGCGATACGAGTTTTTTTATCCGAATGAAATATTTTGTCCGAAGTAAAATACCCCTTATACATATTATCAAAAGCATTGTAACTATCCATGTAGACCATCCGTTCAGACGAGCCCTTACCTGAATTTAAAAACAGATCAGAACTAATGTTAAATGATGAGCTCGGATCAAATTTCCAATTCATGGCCACATTGCTTTTCCAACCATCTGTACTCACATCTAAGCCCATTGGGCATTGCGCCGTGGCTGGCACCCAATTACCTAAAGACGGTTCCATGAAACCGTTTTTCGTCAAGGCTTTAATCGAAGAATCACCACTGTAATCAAAAGGAAATAAGCCTTCCCAATCTTCACTATACATATAGGCGGCCGTGCCAATTTGACGAATATTATTAGCACATGTTGCTTGAAAAGCTTTCTGACGTCCTTTTGATAATACCGGTAAAAGCATACTGGAAAGGACCCCAATAATGGCTATGACCACCAACAATTCGATTAGCGAAAACTTTTTATACCTGATCATCTAAACTACCTTCTAATTAATTGAATAAATTGTTTGTTAGCAAAGAATTCAAGCTAAATCACTTAGTGACAAGATTTATGATTTTTTTATTTAGCTAATTGAGAAATTTCTTCGGCGCTAATAGAGCGAGTCCAAATACACACCTCGTCAATTAAGCCTTTGAATGCTTTGACATTTAATTTATTGAATGCCTTGTTGGTATAGCCAAGGCCACCAATTGAAAGACGCATTGACTTAGTAAAATTCAAAGTAATATCACTGCCTTTCTTGATTCTTGTGACAGCTTTTTTCCCATTAACATAGATCAATACTTCTGATAGCCTACACGATTCTTTGGGCATAGTTACTGCTAAATGATGCCAGTTCCCATCGTTTATTTTTTCAGTAAGAGCCAATAAATTATGATCTTCGGAAATCACGACTTCTGGAAGTCCATTATTTATATGTAGGTTCATGAAACCTTTAACCGCCTTAGACCAAATTGATCCAGTATTTATAATGAGCTGATTTTCTTTAGAACTAGTCTTTATCCAAACAGAATATGATATGGGCTTACCATTATCAAGTGGTCCCATCCCATAGCTAGTCATGATCGCATTCTTACCAAATCTTCCCGCTTTCCCATGTTTACCAGGTACTAATTCAACTTTGTGATGTAGTGCATCATAGCTATTGGCAAATGATCCATTATTTGGGATTACACGATCACAATACACCCCACGCACCTGCTGTGATTGCTTCTGATTTTTCTTGAATTCTAATCCCGTAATAGGCCGCTCTGAGCAGAGAAATTCCTTCTCAAAAGAAAAGTTAAAGACGGGCTTATCGAGTTCTAAAAAAGCTAGTACTCCTGAATGAGTAAATTGAGGCTTTTTAGATGTTTTATCGATAATCAATACACCTGATTGTTCAAAATTATTATCTGAAACTGATGGGCCATTTTGCTTATAGCAAATGATTTTAATTTGATCATCACTTATGTCTATAGTCTGAAAATTATTAAAAAAGTTCCCTCGACTTACTACTTGGATCACATTTGAATGAGGATCTTTACTTACTGTGTTGGCATGAACTTCCCCCGCAAAATATATATCTACTTCATACTTACGAAGCACTTCCCAAAATAAGCTTTCTATTCCTCCAACCATCATCATCCCACTGCTATTTACTTTGCGAACAGGATAAATTACCGGAAGATGAGATTGTACAAAAATATGCCTGACTGATGAATCATTGCGCGCCGCAATTAATACTTTTTCTAACCATTCCAACTGTTCACCTGTGATGGTTCTTGTTACGCTGCCTTCATCTGATATACGCTTATCGGGGCTTTCTTGGTAAAAGGCATCAAGTGTTATAAACAGCACATTTTTATGCTGGTATGCGTATGCAGTGTCCTCGAAAGGCGTCCCTAAAGGCTGAGAAGGCACTTCGCCTATAGACTTATCATATAGAAAACTACCACCATTAGCTTTATAATTAAATGATTTTGCAAAAGCTTCCCTAAACTGCGGCTGACAATGTGCAAGCACTGAATTTTCCGGCCATGGGTTATCTCCCATTTCATGATCGCCAACTGCCATAATTAACTTAGAATATCCACCTTTTTCAAATGAGCTTATCATGCCATCATAACATAATTTACCTGCTGCTAGAATCGCTTCTTTAGGCGAGAGTTGTGGGTTAAATGATCTGATGAATTTAGGCGTATCCCAATGACCACCATTGCTATCTCCGGGCATAAGAATTAATTCACCACCATAATTATCTTTCAACATTTTTATATCGGCCACATCCTCTTCTATTGCTTGCTTCAACCAAGAGGGATTGTTAGTTGATTGGGTATATTTTTCTGCGTTATGCCAATCTGCAAGAAGTAGAAAACGCCAAGTTTCTTCAGCATTGATTAAGTTTGAAGTAAACACAATTAATAGTAATATTGGAATTTTCACTGAATTCTCCTGGTCATAATTCTTGATTGATTTTGTTAATAATTTCTTTATTTTATTAGCATTATAAATTTGATCAAAGCTTGTCCTTAATCACTAATTTCCTGATCATACACAAGAAATCCAGAACTAATTAATTAGTGACAAATTTAACGATTTATTGTACATCATCTAGAATTAAAAGCTCCGGAACTATGGCACTCAGCTTAAACATAAATTCTAATGAAAACTGCTAATCAGACAAGATTAAATCATGGAAAATAAGAAATTTGAGGTAGAGTAATAAATAAAAAACATTTAGTAAGGTAAGTATGAAAGAAGATCTAACGAGAATTACCCTCATACAAAAATTACAGACAGATTATAATGAAGATTCATGGGATGAGTTCATAAATTTATATCGTGGTTACGTATTCGTCATTATTAAGCGAATGAACTTTAGTGAAGAAGATTGTCACGATATTATGCAAACGACATTTCTAAAAGTCTGGAAAAATGTTGAACGCTTTGAGCATGGTGGATACAATGGCCAATTTAGAAGGTGGCTCGCTACTATTGCTAGAAATACCGCCTTGCGCTATCTACAAAAACAAAAAAGAGAATCAACAAAACAGAACCTTTTTAACATAGAAAAACAAGAAGTTGATCTAGAGGCTTATACTCAGCCAGAAATAGAAGCTTTAGCCGATAAAGAATGGGAACTCTACCTTTCCAACACCGCATGGCACAATATAAAAGACGATTTAAATAATAATCTACAAGCAATCTTCAACATGTCAGTAGAGGGCCTAACTCGTACGCAAATTGCCGAAGCTTTAGATTTACCAGAGAATACCATTTCCGTCTACAAAAGACGAGTTTTAAATAGCTTAAAAAAAGAAATCAAACGCCTGGAAAAGAAATTTAGTTAGAGTCCTAATCGACAAAGATGAATTGAATCTTCGGCATCTTCTCTATCACCGTAGGTTGTATTTGCCCTTGCCTTAAGATCACAATTTCAAGGCCTGGAACTTTTTGAAGTTCTGTAGGGCTTTGGATTTTCTTCCCCGTAAGAATAAGTTTTTTAACATAAGTCGAACCTAGTGTTCCAGAATGAAAAGTACCTGTGCCACTCAGATTTAATTCTCCGATGAATGAGCCCGAAAAAGCTGTTAATGCCCCTACTTTATGATGATCACTTAAATCTATTGAAGTAAAAACTTGCCCATCATTACTCATAAACTGAAGTTTCCAATTTTTCTGCAATGGGTTACAAGACTTCAAAACTTGATTAATTAAGTGAATTCGGTCTTCCGATAATTTGGAATAGCTCATTCTCGTTCTCATCATGCCGTTCGCCAACCACCTATGACCTACTTTATTTAATTCTTGAAGCATACTCGTAAAGTCCGCAATGGGCAACGCTGATTTGGGAGCCTTCAGCTTCGCATATTTTTTAAAAACTGGCGCCGCAGTTTTTATGAAGTTGGTATTCGAAATATGCTTGTCATAGATCTCAATTGCCTTGAGTAATTCTTCGTTATAAATATGAAGGACTAGGAGTTTTTTATGCACATCGAGATTCATTGGAGTGGCTTTTAAGGCAAAATCTAATTTCTCCTTGTAGCGCTTAGATTGCCATTTATCAAAACTAAAGGGTGTGTTAATAATATTCTTCGATGCCAATTCTGAAATTGTTAGTCGCTCTTCTCTTTCTATCTCATATAGTTTGAAATTTTGCTCTGCTTGAATGAGTGCATCAATAGCTTCTTTTTGAGACCTTTGTGCCTCTTGAAAAGCCACCAAAGTCGCCGCTTTTGATTCTTGTAATTTATTGATAAAGCCCGCAACTATGAGGACTAGCACAGTGACTGTGGAAGAAATCGCCACACAGGCTTTTTTATGACGTCTAAAAATGAGTTTAATTAAGGTTCCCAATCCTGCATTCTCTGCGTTAGTCGCAAAACCATCTAGGTAACGTTGAACTTCATCTGCCAGCTCAGCAGCTGATTGATAACGCTTTTCTGGGTCGTGTTCCATCGCTTTCAAACATACGGCATCTAGACTAACAGGAATGGCATTTGTCGAACTGACTTCTGAGGGTGCCGAAGCTCTGCGCTCAAAATTGATGTCATTGCGTGGAAAGGGCGTTTTATGACTTAATAAACTATAGAGGATACCACCTAGCGAATAAATATCTGTTCTTTCGTCAGTGAGCTTATCATGAGGACGAAATTGTTCCGGCGCCATGTACGATGGCGTACCCAAAATTTGATCTGTTGAATCCACTTCATCTATGGCCAAATCATTGTGGTCGCCCTCTGGAATAAATACGCGTTTTGCTAAGCCCCAATCATGGAGTAGAACTTCTTTATGGGCATCGATCTTTATATTATCGGGTTTTAAATCCAAATGAATGATGCCCCGAGAATGCGCATAGGAAATCGCATCACATATTTTGATAAAAATCCGCAGTGATTCATTTAAGCTGAGTTCTACCTGATCCGTAAAAATCAATTCACTTAAGTTTTTCCCTAAAACCAATTTCATGGTAAAATAAGGCTTGTCACCTACATGCACATCATAAACAGGTATGATATTTGCGTGCTCCAATAAGGCACTCATTTTGGCTTCGCGCTTAAATCGCCTAAAGTTCTCTGTCGATTCTTTATCCTCAAGTAAAACCGCGTACGCCACGTCACGAGCACTCTGCTGATTAAAGGCTCGGTAGATACTTTTGAGCCCACCACAAGCGATTTTTTCTTTAATTATGTAGGCTTGATCAAATGACTCGTCACTCATGGCTTCGTCACTTTCTTCCATATCCAAAAGTGCTAATATCCGGTCACTTGAATCAAAACACGCTTCGGGCAAAGTTTCATTATTTTTCATATGACGATTCCAAAGCTTATCCATAATTGATGATTTCTATAAAAAATTATAGCCTACAAAACAACCTAATGTCAATAATTGAAAGCTGTAAAAATAATTTTATCAATTCTTGTCACTAATGACTTACCAATGACTTATTTGCTTAAAATAAACTTGGAGTCCCAATGAAATCTATCTGTATAACATTCTTTCTATTTCTATTACCATTATCTATGATCGCCAGAGAACGCCCTAATCTAATTGTTATCATGACCGATGACATGGGTTACAACGACGTAGGTTTTAACGGTTGTAAAGAGATCCCTACTCCAGGCATTGATTCCATCGCTAAAAATGGCGTTAAGTTCACCAATGGCTACACATCCTATTCTGTTTGCGGCCCCAGTCGTGCTGGCTTTATGACCGGACGATATCAGCAGCGCTTTGGCTTTGAAAGAAACCCCCAGTGGAATATAACTGATCCCAATTCAGCTCTACCTAAATCGGAAATGACTATTGCTGAATCCCTTAAACAAGTAGGATATCACTGCGGAATCATAGGCAAATGGCACTTGGGTGCAGAACCCAGTCTACGTCCAAACGAACGGGGGTTTGATGAATTTTTTGGCC
This sequence comes from Lentisphaera marina, assembly GCF_028745505.1. GTDB lineage: Bacteria > Verrucomicrobiota > Lentisphaeria > Lentisphaerales > Lentisphaeraceae > Lentisphaera > Lentisphaera marina. The sequence goes on from NZ_JAQZZL010000002.1 coordinate 2,150,261, forward strand.
ATCTAGGAGGAGGTCATCGTTACTTTCCTGAAGATCTTATCATCAAAAATACTGAAGATGTTAAAGGCGAAACCGACTCCTACATAAGCTGGATCACACGTAACGATACACCTGTAAAAACAACCAAGTATTTGACTGATGAATTTAGTGACGAAGCGGTGAGCTTTATTAAAAGAAATCACAGCAAACCATTTTTTCTTTTCCTCTCATACAATGCCCCTCACCTCCCACTACAAGCCAGCCAGAAATACCTTGATAGATTCCCCAACATAAAAGACCAGAAACGCAAGACTTATGCCGCAATGGTTAGTGCCGTGGACGATGGCGTTATGCAAGTAATACAAAGCCTAAAGGATTTTGGTATTGAGGATAATACTATTGTATTTTTCCTGTCGGATAACGGAGGAGCATCGCATAAAAACAAAGCGGATAATTTTCCTCTAAAAGGGAAAAAGTCTGATGTCTGGGAAGGTGGCTTTCGAGTCCCATTTGCCATGCAATACACTGGCGCAGTTAAAGGTAATCAAGACTTTGAACACCCCGTCACTTCTTTAGATATTTTTGCGACAATTTCTGCCTTGGCTAATTCTCCTATTAATCCGGGTAAAAAACTCGATGGTGTAAACTTAATCCCCTATGTAACTGGAGACAATAAACAAGCTCCGCACTCAGAAATATTTATCAGAAAGTTTGATCAATCGCGATACGTTGTTCGTCAGGGTGATTACAAACTCATTATACCATTCAAAGGTGCGAAACCACATCTCTACAATTTAGCCACTGACATAGGCGAAAATAATAATATTGCTGCTCAGCATCCTGAACGAGTAAAAGAATTAGATAAACTTAGAAAAGCCTGGGAAAGCGAATTAATGGATCCAGTCTTTTTGGGCCTCATGCAACTTGAAAGTCGACAGGCTAAAAAGTCCAAACAAAATGCAAAAACAGCTGAAAAATAATCCCAAATGAAGAATTTAATTTTACTATCACTCATTCTGATACCTCAACTTTGGGCTAATAATCCCTTGAGCCCATTTTCAGATGCAAATCCAAATTTGCTAGACCCATCTCAGATTCACTCCGACGCAAAAATCACTAAAATAAGCGAGGTCCCCAAATGGTCACTGAAGCAGAGTGAAAAAAAACTAGTGCCAGTAAGCCTCCATCCACCGAAAAACACTTTTTGGGACCTTGGCAATAAGCTTTGGTTTTGTGTCGATGTAAAAAACAATAATTTTGAAAAATCTTTTATCCGTGCGGAATTAAACTCAGGTAAAAAAAAGGTCTTAGGTGGCGTCGTTGTTGAAGGTAATCAAACAAAAACTCTCGCTATATTTTTACCAAAGGCAGATCCAAGTTTAGAGAAGTACCAAGATTTATATGGCCAGGTAAAATCTCTGCCTAATGGCAGTGTCAGTGTTCCGTGGCGTGAAATTGATTCATCGAAAATAACTAAGCTGCAACTCTTTTCTTATTCCAATTCTGGGGTGCACAACCTAGAATTTAGCAATTTTAGAAGCGCTGCGAATTATACTGCTCTTAATCACTCAAACTTTGCAAATTTAAATAGACCTTACTCAGATATTTATGGCCAAAGTACTCTTACTCAATGGCTGGGAAAAATCAAAAATGACCAAGACTTTCAAGAGCAAAAAAGAGTCGAGTTTGATGATCTTATAAAAAACCCAGGAGCACAAAACCTTACGAAATATGGTGGTTTATTAAATGGTCCAAGTTTTGAGGCCACCGGTCATTTTTATGTGAAAAAGATCAATTCAAAGTGGTGGTTTATCGACCCACAAGGAAAACTCTTTTGGTCTTTTGGGATTACCTCTGTGAACAACGCATCAATCACTCAGGAACCTCAGCTCCATAAACTCTTTCCAAATGTTATAGAACTCAACAAAAAACAAGGTTTAAAAAAGAACCTTTGGAATCCGAGATTACTCAATATTGAAAAAAAGTACGGTTCCAATTGGTCAGCTGATTACCCACCTATTCTGCACCAAAGACTTAAATCTTGGGGTATAAACACACTAGGGAATTGGTCAACAAAAGAGTATTACAGTCTTAAAAAAACACCCTACACTTTGGCTGTACATTATAAAAGTAAAAAACTATCTGATGATAAAAAAGCCCTTCCAGATATTTTTCATCATAGTTTCAAGGATGGTCTCCGAGACAGATTAATGCAATTCAGTGAGGAAGCTAATGATCCATGGTGTATCGGATTCTTCATTGATAATGAATTGGATTTCGGTACCAAGGCACTGCAATCTGGAATTAAAATCTTAGCGGCCAGAAAAACTTCCAGTACATACCTAGATGCCATTAATCAGCTAAAAAACAAGTACCCAACTATTGACCATTTAAATCAATCATGGGGAACTACATTCCCCAATTGGAACCAAGTGACCTGGAAAAAGCAAAAAACAACTCAGAAGTATAAAAGTGATTTACTGTACCTCGGCAGCCGTTATTTAGATAAATACTTCTCGACTTGCGCTCAATTCATGAAAGAATATGCTCCAAATAAACTTTACCTAGGAAGCCGAATTCACCGTAAAGAAAATTCTCTTGCATTGAAATTTTCAGCCAAGTACTGTGATGTCACCAGTATCAACTGCTACGACTTTTCACCTCTTATTATCAAACTCCCAAAAGATATAGACACGCCTGTGATTATCGGCGAATTTCACTTTGGAACACTCAATGAAAGAGGTGTATGGGGCGGTGGCTTATGCACTTCTCCTGATATGACCCAAGCTGCTGAACAATTGCAGCTATACCTGGAACATGCAATAGCTGATCCGCGTTTTGTGGGCGCTCACTATTTCCAACTCTACGATCAGGCACTTACTGGTCGCAAAGATGGAGAAAATTACCGCATTGGCTTTTTGAGTATAACGGATACCCCCTACCCATCAATGGTTACCGCCGCTCGCGAAATTGCTGCAAAAATGTATTCATTGCGTAGTGCTGAAAATTCATTACTCAGTCAAGATAAATAAACCCAAGGTCGATTCATGAAATTTAGAAAACTCATTTTTTTAAGTACTTTATTTATTAGTTCGCTTAGTGCAGAAACAGCACCTAACATACTTTTTATTGCCATAGACGACATGAATGATTGGACTGGTTTTTTAGGCGGCCACCCTCAGGCACAAACACCTAATATGGATACCTTGGCTAAAGCAGGCGTCAACTTTACCAATGCCCATTGTTCAGCTCCTGGTTGTTCCCCAAGTAGAAATGCACTCTTGTACGGGATCGAACCCTTTAACTCGGGCTTATATCCATTTTACGAGCACGAAATACACCAAGATTTACATCAGAAATACACCAGTCTCCCGCGCTTGCTTAAAGAAAACTCCTATAATACCTATGGCTCTGGAAAAATTCATCACGGCCCCAAGGGAGATTCCAGGGAATGGACGGGTTATTATGAGCCAAAAAACTTCAAAATGTCTTATGCGCAGGGTGAAGGTTATCAGGTCGGAAAATCCCATAAATCATCCTTCCGCCCCACCATATCACCTTATGAAGAACACCTTGATCATCAGTTCGTCGATTATGGCATAGATATTTTGTCCCAAAAACACGACAAGCCTTTTTTCTTAGCCGTGGGTATCGTTAAACCTCACCTCCCTTTTAACTCCCCAAAGGCATTTTTTGATGCGCTTCCAGCTGTGATCTCACCTCCAGAAATCCCTAATGACGACCTTAAGGACATTCCCAAAGAAGCCAAAAGCTTCTTAAAAACTAGAGATGATAAACAGTTCAAAAAAGATAAGGCTTGGGAAGATGTCCGCCGCGCCTATTTAGCCTGCATTTCCTGGGCAGATTATAATGTGGGTCGTCTAGTTAAAGCTCTTGAAGAAAGTGAATATGCCGATAATACCATCATTGTGCTGTGGTCAGACCATGGCTACCACATGGGAGAAAAAAATACCTTCCGCAAATTTACGCTTTGGGAGGAGTCGACTCGAGTTCCTTTTATCATCAAGGACCTCCGTCCCGAATCAAACTCTCAAAAGGGTAATTGTCATCAAGCTGTGTCGCTTATCAATATCTACAAAACGATTGCGGACTTCGCAGATATAAAAGTTCCTAACTATGTTGATGGCGTAAGCTTAAGCCCTCTATTACAGGATTTATCTAAGAAAATCAATTACCCTGCTATCACTTCGTGGGGGAAAGGCAACTACAGCATACGCTCCGATCATTGGCGCTACACACGTTACCATGATGAAACTGAAGAACTCTACTTTCACAAAACAGACGCCCATGAATGGCACAATCTTGCCCAGAATCCTGAATACGAAAACAAAAAAAATGAACTGAAAAAATTGTTACCTAAAAGTTCTCAGGACACTGTACAAAAGCATATAGCTACATGGAGCTTACAAGGTGCAGACAAAATCAGTAAAAAAAGTAAATGACAAAATTAAACTCAATGATGAAACTTTTAAACAGTTCATCACAACTCTAAAAGAAGAAGGTTTTATCGTATTCACCAATTTCATGCAAAATGTTTTTTTATATCAGCACCAAGGGCAACTCTTCAATAAACGCGCGTCTTACATAGAAGAATTATTCTCTCTTCTAAACCCCAATGCTTCACTAACTTATGATCCAGAAAAAGATAGAGTTAAAATTAGCGGAACTCCAATCTTAACTTACACCCCAGTATCTGGCTTAATGTTCAAAGGCCTTGACCTGCAAGGCACTTCATTTAGTGAAAGCTATTTTTTAAATTCTGTGATGAATCTAGAATATCTTAACTTATCAAGAACCGGTCTCATTAATATTCATCCTGTTTACAGCATGAAAAACCTTAAACATCTCGATATTTCCGGAACTCCCATTCGCTCCTTACTGGTTCATAATTCACATATAAAAATGGATTATTTAAACCTTTCTTCTACTCTGTTGACAAATTATAAGGGAAAGCAAAGAGAAGTCGATACAGTTGATCTTAGTAACTGCTATTCTCTTGATCCCATTTCAATATTTACGGTCGCTTACCCACCAAAAACTGTCATTCTAAATGAGAGTCAAATAGCTCAGTACCCGGACTTTTATATAAAAGCTGAAAAGAAAAATATTAGAATAATTCTTAAATAGTCCGCAAGGAAGAAATTAATCCTACTAATATTTTTGTGAAAGTGTAAAGACCTGAGTAATAACTAACGTTTAGTGACGTACAAAACATCAATAATCAAACTAAAGGTTCGTGTCATGTGTAAATATATTTTAATTATGAGCTTATTGATACTCTCAATAAATGCCGAGGAACGCCCCAACATTCTTTTTGCTATTGCCGATGATATGTCCCATGCCGCCTGCTTTGGCGACGCTTGGGTCAATACCCCCAACCTCGACCGCCTTGCAAAAGAAGGCATTCTCTTTGAGCACGCTTTTGTGAGCAATCCAAAATGCGGTCCCTCTCGTGCCTCAACGCTGGGTGGTCGCCATTTTTGGCAAATGCAGGAAGCTGCTATTCACTGGAGTCAATGGCCATCAAAAATAAAAATTTATACTGATATCCTAGCAGAAAATGGCTATCATGTGGGCTACACTGGCAAGGGCTGGGGGCCCGGCCGTTATAATAATGTTCGCGAACATAATCCCGCAGGTAAAGCTTGGAATAAAATAAAAAATGAAGCTCCTACAAAACTAATTAGCACCACAGATTATGCAGCCAACTTTAAAGAGTTCCTTAATGAAAAAAAAGCCGATCAACCCTTTTGCTTTTGGTATGGAGCCAAAGAACCCCATCGGGCCTACACTAAGGGTTCTGGCGTAAAATCCGGATTGAACCCTGCTTCAGTCAAAGTGCCTGCTTATTACCCTGATCACCCCGAAGTCCGCAGTGATTTACTCGACTATGCCCTAGAAATCAACTGGTTTGATCATCACCTCGGCCTGATAGTCAAGCACCTTGAGGAAATAGGTGAATTGGATAACACCATCATTATCGCCTTTTCAGACAATGGAGCGCCTTTCCCGCGCATCAAAGGCCAAATTTATGACGATGATATTCATCTCCCCATGATTGCACGCTGGGGTAAAGTTCACAAAGGTGGTGATGTGGTAAAAGACTTTGTCAGCAACATTGATCTAGGCCCTACTTTTCTCGAGGCTGCCGGAATTGCGATCCCCGCAGAAATGAGTGGCAAGAGTTTTCTAGATATCTTCCATGCCAACAAGAGTGGTTATATAAATCCAGCGCGCAACTTTGTTTGCGTAGGCCGCGAAAATCATGATTTAGGTCGTGAAGGCGACAAGGGCTACCCAGTTCGTGCCATTCGTACCGAAAAATTTCTCTATATCAGAAATTTTGCCGAAGATAGCTGGCCCTCGGGAAACCCAGAAACAGGCTTTACCAATATCGATAGTTCGCCAACTAAAAACCTCATTTTAGAACTTCATGAAAAAGGCAATAGCAAATACTTTAATTACACCATGGCTAAACGACCTAAAGAAGAACTATTTAGAGTTGATCAAGATTCCGACTGTGTCCATAACCTCGCTAATAACCCTGAATATTCCGCTATAAAAGAAAAACTCTGGAAACAACTCAGTGACAAGCTCAAAGCCACCAATGACCCACGAATGGGATCAAATCCAGATGTTTTTGATGAATACGAATATGTCGGGAAAGAAAGAGCTAAGCATTCCTGGGAAGCTTACGAAAAAAAGACTTTCAAAAAACAGACTTATTAACAATCTCTCAGTAAATTCTAGCATGTCTATCTAGAGGAGGAGTACTTGCCTCACAGGCTACATTTTGGAAGAGGTTTATCCATGATAGTGCACAATTCTTCCATAGGCTTTCTCTTAGACTTTGCCACTGTAAATTCATCTTTTATATGACCGCAAGCGATCATCATGATGATTGAATGAGAATGTGGAATGCCACTAGCATCTTTAAGTGCTAGATCTCGTTTTGGGTTTACACTCCAGTTCAAGGGACAAGATGCGATCCCTAAGGAATGAAGGGCATAAATCAGACTCATGGCATAGAGTCCGCCATCAATCCAGGCCTGATTTCTTTCTGATGATGAGAAAAAACATGATAGATCTGCCGTCACCGTAATGACGGAGTCGACTTGATCTCCAAAGCCTCTGTTACCTAATTGATAAGTTAAAACGCTACTTGCTTTTTCTTTCCCATTCGCCACAAAAGCGTGGTAACATTGACGATTACATACACTTGGTGTTTTAGATGCCAAATAAATAGCTTTTTGTAAATCTTTTAAATCTACTTTTTGATCCGAAAATTGACGCATTGAGTAACGATTCATGAAGAATTCTTCTAAATCTATCTTTGTTTTATCTAAGTATTCTTGCTTAGTGAATTCAATAATTCCAGCAGCTTGAGTTTTTAAATTCTTTAATTCAATAATCTCTTTCTCCAAGTTATTTATAGAATCCTCTAATTCTTGGTCCAAGCTATTGTGAAGTGAATTAAATTCTTCATATTTTTGTAGAACTGCATAGGCGATTTCCAACCTTGAGTTAAAAGCAAAACGTTGATAATACTCTAACACATTTGCAATCAATCGCTTGACAACTGCCACACCAAATCCTGGGCGTGGATTCGTAATAGCTAGAGCTTTCTCAATTTTATGCGCATCTGCCTGAATCAATGCAAGTAGTTGATAACTCGTTTGCACTCTTCCGTTTGATTGTAAATAGAAGATCGAGATTGCGTAGGAAGAGAACTTTCTAAAACGTCCCCAATCATAGAGAACTTGGCGAAAAAGCTCACAAAAGATTTGAACGAAGTTGAAGTAAAATTTAAGGCGATATTTTAGACTTTGTGTCATGATTACCTCTGAGTCTCTGCAAGACATTTTTGATAAGATGAGTAAACATTTTTTGCCGTTCTATCCCAACAAAAACTATTGGCATAATCATAATTCTTATCGATATCTTGATTGAAATTGGGGCTATCTAAAGTTGTACGCATACAGGAATAAATCTCCTCTACGCTGTAGGGATCAAAGTTTGGGACTCTACCCTCTGAAATTTCTAGTAAGGAACTCGTATTGGAGCATATTACGGGTGCTCCACAAGCCATTGCTTCGATCACAGGAAAACCAAAACCCTCAAATAAAGACGGATAAACGCAGAGTTCGGCTGCAGAATAAATCACCGGTAGCATGCCATTGGCGGTGAAACCAGTAAAGACAATATCATCTTTGACAGGTGATTCATTGACACGTTGATGAAATTCTGCGGCACCATTCCAATCTGAACCCACTAGTAGTAATTTATAATCACTGGGGTGACGTTTTTTGAATTTCTCAAAAGCTTGGAGTAAGCGAAAATGATTTTTGCCTTTGGGTTCAATTCTTGAAACATAACACATGAATGGACTATCGAAGCCAAATTCTTCTTTTATTTGTTGTTTGGCATGTTCCTTGATTCGAGGATAAAACAAATTGTGATTAATCCCAGAATAAATAACGTCAATTTTATCTTCATCATAACCAATAAACTTAACAATATCTTTCTTAGAAAATTCACTTACGGTTATAATTCGATCACAACGTCTTATCAAAGATGGAACAATCTTACGATTATAAAACATGCGCATCTTATCATATTTCCCATCAATATTAAAAGTCGCCAAGTCGTGAACCGTGGCAATGAGTGGGCACTTCTTCACATAAGGAATTCTACGATAGCTAGGCACGTGAAGTAAATCTACATTTTTAAGAATATTTGAAAGTGGCAAATAAGTATTGTGCCATAAGATATTCAGTACCGGATTTGAAACCATACTTGTAGAAATATTAAATTTGAGATGATCCTGTTTTGCGATGAGATGACTATCATTTTGCGGTAAAAGCATTTTCAATGTGCTGACTTGTTTCACATCATGCATGGCTTTTACTAGGTCCATTACATAACGAGCGACACCGCTTTTCCCACCCTGTAAGACAAATGATGATAAGGCTACATTCATTTTGTAACTCCTTTTTTTTCAATAAGTTCACAATAAAGATTTTGTAGTTTTTCTACTAAGGCTTGCCAACTGTAATTAAGAACTTCCGCAGAGGCATTACGCTTCAAAGAAGCTTTGAGTTCCGGACTATCTAAGTGATGCATTTTACTTAAAAGATCGTGTTCATTATCAGATTCAAAATGCAAGATATTATCTCGATCTGTACTAAAGGCTTCTATACCTGGAAGACGTGATGCGATAACGGGTGTGCCAGCGGCCCAAGCTTCTAATATGACAATTCCAAAAGGTTCATGTAATGAGGGTAATACAAAAAAATCAGCCCCTGCATAGGCTTCTGCAATCATTGGATCTTGAGGTTTAAAGCCCGGTATAATAATTACTTTGTTTTCAAGACCATAAGCACTAATATCGTCGAGTATAGATTTGTGATAATCTTCAACTGTTATGGGACCTGCAATAACAAGTTTATAGTCTGGGTGAGTTTGGCTGTATTTAGCAAAGGCTTTAACGAGTAATCGCTGATTTTTTTGAAAATCAATTCGTGATAGACAGAGGATATATTTCTCACTATCCTTTATGCCATACTGCTTTTTAAAGCTCAGCCCTGTTTTACCCTCAAATTTTTCGATCTCAACTCCATTGGGAAAATAGACAATTTTTTTTCTTGGGTAACGCTCTTGAAGTTTTTGGTATTCATTGCGATCGACGCATATTACCGCATCTGCTCCAGACACAGTTTTTCTAGACCCCAATAAAAAGCCAAAGGCTTTCCCCCACTCGAACTTACCCTTAAAAGGACTCATCATTTTCTTAGCTTCTGATTGAGGCAGTGTTAGGTAATTGCCATGGAGACTGACCACATAAGGTATTTTTTTAAATTTTGCTACTGTTCTAGCGATACCACCTAGACGATGCTGTACATGTGTGTGAATGACAGATGGACGTTTAGCAAATAGTAAGCGAAAAAGCATACTCAAAGAGAGTGGACTCCCCCCCTTTAATTTAAGTTTTTCTTTGGCTTCGGCACTCAGAAAGAGCCAGGGGAATATATAAGAGAAACGGTGTATTTTAACACCTTCTAAATCATCTTCTTTTTGATCACAAAATATGTCGGTTGTATAAATATGATTGTTGATACCATTTTTTTTCATTTGTGTACAGTAGTTATAAACAACTGCTTCTGTACCACCCCATTTGTCTAAAACGAAGCGTCGGGCTATGTGATATACACTGTCAAGCTGAGCGGGCATGGTTGTTCTCCTCTGTTTGTTCTAAAACAGAGTGAAGCATATCCAATGCCAGTTTTAAGTCTTTCATCATTTTTTCACGAACTTCTTTACTTTTAAGCTCAAAAATAGCTTTGTTATTTATATGCGATCCAATCTGCTCTTCCATAAGATTGAGCTTCACAGATTCTACAGATCCACATGATTGTATGTCAAAACGTTTCAAAAAAGTATCAACTTTACTACCTCGGCTAATACCAATGAGTGGAATGTGGTTAATCGAACCTAAGATAAGTAAGTGCAAACGACTACTAATAATCGTATCCATTTGTGCTGTAAGTGCTACGACATCACGAGGGTGTAAACAATTTTTGACGACTGTGCAATTTTCTTTATTCTTCATCAAAGCCATCATTTGAGTCATTAATTCCGCATCTGTTATCGGATTCATGGGGATAAAGAAGATATTAGCAGAGAATTTTTCGATCCAATGATCCATTTTGTTCGCTAAGTCTAATAAATTATTGACGCAGCGTTGTGCTGAAATACACACGGCAATTTTTTTTCTTTTCTGACCGAGCAAATGACGAGTTGTTTTATCCAATTTTGATAAACTAGTTTCATCTGCTTTAAGGACCAAAGCCAAATCTGCTGCACGAGATATATTGATTTGCTGACACATATCTTTGAGGTTCTTACAGCTATCTTCATTGCGTAGTGCTACGAGTTTTGCTTCACTTAAAACTCGCCCCATCTTACTAATCATTTTTTTCACTTGGCGTGATTCGTACATACTCGCAAAGTCAATTGTATGACCCGAAAGCTTACTTAAACCTGATAATAAATCTTTCTTACGACCATCCTGAAGAGTGAATTTAGCGGGATTCAATTCTGAATTCATGCCAGTCCCAAAAACGACAAAAGGAGTGTTTACATTTTTGCACATACTCAAAATCTCCATGGCATCATCAGGATAATCTGATAAGCCCGTTGCGCCGCTCCAAATAAATAAATCATGTTCTTTGATAAGTTGTTGAGCTGCTTTAGGATCATAATCAACATGACTAAAACCAAAGAGCGGGCAGGTATTTATTTTCAAATGCTTTTGCGTTCCTTTTTCGTCATCAGTACTAACACAAATTTGAGCATCGCTTTTGATCTGTCGAATCATCGTCACCACCCCTTCTAGTATCGCTTCATCACCAATATTATTTCTTCCAAATGGAACTCCACCAAGTAATATTTTCATTTTATTCTCCAGTTTATAATTAATAATTTTCGTCGATTGTGTTGGCTGCGGCAGATGATGCGACTGTTTGAACAAAAGCTCTAATCGCCACCTTTGCTAGACGTTCTAAATCAGCAGTTGAATCTTCTGGCACATAGACTATGTCGCCAGGTTTAAGTAGTACATCAGCTTTGTCACCATGTAGAATTTCGTTTATGTTAAAAACTAATTTTTCGGGTTTACTGAGTGAACCTCTAATGACGATAACATTGGGTGAGGCATATTCCTTAATACCTCGAGATTCCGTAATCGCTTGGATAAGAGTCAGACTATTGAGATACATTATTTGACGCGGATAATTCACTTGACCCAGAGTATACACTTTCTTCGATAAGGCACTCGGAATATGAAGATAATCACCATTATTCAATCTTAGGTCATACTTAGTTTCACCTTTTAAAACTAAAGCTGTAAAATCTACTTTTAACTGTTTTCCATCTCGCATTAGAAAGGCATGCTCAAGGTCCGCTAAATCGACCGTTGAATTCCTAAACTCACCACTTTTAAATCCACCTGAATTAGCTATGGCCTCCAGTATGGTAACCTTACCATTGAGAACTTTTTTTCCAGGAAACTTTATTTGTCCGCCTATTGTGTAACTTTGACTGTTAAAGGAGATTGGTACGACACTAACGATAGTATGCTTTCTCTTCGTACGAATAATATTTTGTATTTCTTCTCGTAATTCTACAATTGTTTTTTCACTAGCTTTAACTGGACCAGTTAACAAATACGATATGTAACCACGTGAATCAATGATCAAGGTTCTTTCTTCTTGAATAGTTCCATATATACTAATCTTTATAATATCTCCATTACCGAGCTTATATTCTACTGGTTCAGATGAATGATCTGCTTTTGGTGATTCAGGGGGGGCCTCCGATTTTGGTGATTCAGGAGTTTCCTCTGCTTTTAGCGATTCAGGAGTTTCCTCTGCTTTTGGTGATTCAGGGGGTTCCTCTGCTTTTATAGATTCAGGGACTTGCTGCAATTTCCCTACTGCTGCTACCTCGGTATCTGCAAAAAGCATAAGTGGTAAAACTAATAGAATTAATAATAGCTTGTTCATTCTTTATCCTCCAAACCAAGTACATCTTCTGAAAAATCTCTACCAACTCGACGGCCGAAAGAACTTGCGAAGACGTTGCAGGCTAACCTTGTTAACTCAACTAAAAATTTGTAAGGCTTCTCGGGGACGAAAATGATATCTCCAGGTTGAAGATACACATCGTATTCTTCACCGCTCAAAATGGCTTCTAAATTGACTTCATAAACTTCTGGATCTTGTAAATCTCCACGTACGATCAAGACCTGCTTTAGGTAGGCATCAGGAGTCAAGCCTCGACCACTTTCCGATAGTAGGCTAATGATAGTCATCTCATCATTATAGGCCGCTGGGTACGCCGCTTTTACAGCCCCTAGAATATAAACTTCTTGCGATAAGCCCGAAGCAATGTAGATATAATCGCCGGGGTGAACAAATACGTTTTGACTTGCGTCTCCTTTTTCAATTAATGCGTGAAAATCAACGGGGATCTGTTGACCATCGCGAATAATAAAAGATTTTTTTAAGGATGCCACTTTAATTGTAGTACCGCGAAAGACGCCATCCATCAGACCGCCAGCTTGAGTAACAGCTTGTCGTAAGGTGAGTGAGCTTAAAAGTTTATATTGGCCCGGAGATTTCACTTTCCCAATAATCGAAAAGCTACTACTAAGACTATTGACGGGCAGAACTGAAACTTCTGGATTATTAAACAAGTGACTTAATCCATTTTGTACTTGTGAAGCAATTTCTTCCACATACAAACCTTCGCCTTGAACTATCACTCCGAAAAGGTAATAAACTTTTCCATCTGGAGCAACCGTGACTTTACTGAGTGTATTTCTTTGACCAAAAACTGAGATCTCTAGTTCATCGCCTATTTCGACGTAATTTCTTTCTTTTTTATAGGGTGAAAAATACTTAGGATCAATTTCTTTTTTCTGAGCTACTTTTTCCTTTGTCAGTTTTGGATAGCCCACTAATTTTACTGGCTTCCTGTGCGTCGCACATGACAAGAAAAAGAATAAAGTGCTTAGTAATAGTAGCGTTCTCATCATTATACCTGTAAAAAAGATTCTTTGACTCTATCCAAAATGAAGCCTTCAGGACATACGCCCTTAAATTCCATTTCTTTAAGCTTTTTCACTAAATTGGCACGCTTGGTTTGACAAGCATCTACAACATAAAAATACCAGTCTGAGAAGTTGATTAAGCCCAAATATGTTTTTTGAATTTCTTCAGAGGGTAAGGACACAATAATAAAATCATACTCAAAACTCAACGCTTTCAAGCGATCGAGTACGCTTAGTGGGATTTCTTTACCATCCATCAATACATCGGCTTTATCTATCAAATCATGTGCTTTATCATTCTCAAATGAGAGGTCCCATGCCTTTGATTTTTCTTCTGTGGAGTCATCGATTTCCTGAATATCGCCAAATGTACACAAAAGTACTTTTTTCTTATTCACTGCAAGTAATTCAACTAAATCATCCGCCGCATGACATTCATCTTTAGATTGAAGACATATAATATTGTTTGAATTTTGATTCGCTTTAATTCCGACCAAATTGGTGAACTCATTAAATAAATGCTTGTTCGTATTGTGACTATCTACAAGCTGTACTACACAGGGGATTGTGAAGTTAATATCTAAATGTTTTTTTGTTTTGATTGATTGATCAAGAACACATTTCACCAGTAAATATAGTGCGCTTACAATAAGGCTGAAAATAAACGCACCAGGAGCCACCGCCAGTAACTTGACCGGCTGAATTAAGCTGGCTTGATCAGCCTGCTCATAGAGCTTTAAGTCTTTAATCTCACTTCTCATCATGATTTCTACGTCTTGTTGCTTTTTACGCAATACATCTAACAACTTGGCTGTTGCTTCTCTTTTACGTAGAGTATCATCTAGTTTCATTTCCTTTTCAGGAACTGTATAAAGCTCTTTTTTTTGCTGCTCTAAATTGGCCATTATAGAGTAAATGCGATTAGAAGCAGATTTCAACTGTCCCTCAGCTCTAGCTATTTCCATGTAAACTTCCTGTTTCTTTAAGTTGGGCATGTAGACTTTCTGTAGCGTTGATTGAATATCTTGGGATGCGAGCTGCTTTTTAAGGCCAGCAATTTTTTCCTTAATTGCCATGATATTCGGATTACCCTCGCCGTATATAGATTGCGCGCTCAAAAGAGCCATTTTTGTATTAGTTAGTTGCGCTTTTAATGGATTATCCTCATATGAGTTTCTGATGACTTCATCAGGCATTTTAGCATACTCATTTTTTAAAACCTCTAGCTGAACTTCTTGCTTCTTTTGATCAATCCTAGCTTCGAGTAAATTACGCTCCTGCAGACTCATAGCTTCCATTATAATCCGATATTGTTCACGGGTATTTATGGCGCCGTTTTTCTTCATAGCTTCAGTAATCATTCTATCTTGTACAAGCATATCTTGTTCCGAAAGTTTCACTTGTTTTGACAAGTTACTAAATTTCTCTTGGAAATAGCGGTAGTAAAAGTTTTGACTAGCTTCAATTGCCAAATCACTCAAAATGTTAGCTGTATCAATAGCTTCTTGTTTATTTTTCGAATTCACCTCTATACTTACGAGCTTAGATTTTTTGTCGAAGTTCACATTTACAGATGCTTTTAAGTTACTAACAGTTTTATACTCGGGGAGAGAGCTCAATGCTTTTTCTAAAAGTTCTTTGTGTTGAATCATTGCAAGGCTTGTGCTAGTGGGGAGAACTTGTTTACTCTCAAATTTTACTTCGTTATAAAGCAATTGACTTTTAGAAAAATATGCTTGCTTCTCTTCCCATTTTGAATGAGTAAAATAAATTGCTCCAATCGTAACTAAAATCACCAGAACAGATAGATAAGGCAACTTCTTTTTAATGTCCATCAAGATGGTAGCCCAATCGAAATTAGCGGCGATATTTTTTTTATCGAAGGTTTTACACACCCCACTTGTAAAAGGGTGACGACAAGCTAAATCTATTGAACTTTCAAGTTCAGTGTCTTTGATTTTTCCCACTTGATTTTTAGTAATCATTTGATTATCAGAGGGTTGAGGCTCATTGTTAATGAAGTCTTGCAAATTCAAATCTCTAAAGCTCAGACTTTTATGTTTTTTATCCCAATCCACATCACGCTCCTACATCACGCGAGTAATAAGTGATTTAGTTGCTCTTCTAAACAGTTTGGTGGGTTTTTGCTTCTCAATATTAAAATCATTGCTGATCAATGACACCTGATTGATGCGACAAATCTTTCTTAAGACCGCAATACTGTGGTTGTCTGCTGTAGTTAAATCACTGATATCCATTTGTTTAAAACCATCTTGACTGATTAAACTAGAGACTTTATTTAACATTTTTTTGTTAAAGCTACCTACAACTTTTATTGATCCATTCAAGCCATCCCAATGATCTTGTAATTTGAGAACTTTATGGTTAAACCAATTGAGCAAGTTTAAACGGCCATGAACGATAAATGACATCAATAACAGGATTTGGCGGAAGTATCTTCTCCAGAGCTTTCTAGGCTCCATGATCAAACGATAGGCCCACTCAAGTCCTAAATTTTGAATAGCTTGAGGTGCGCGGTTCACTTCTCCACTTATGAAATTATAACTACCACCAATACCGATGCTTACTGGTACCTGAAGTTGGTCCTTATAACGTCTAAAAAACATTTCTTGTTTAGGGTTACCTAAGCCTAGAAAAAGAATTTTTGCTCCTGAATTATTAATTTTTTCTATGAGTTGCTCATCATCTAAAACTTCTCCTTCTTTAGATACCATTGGAGAAGCAAAACCTGCAGCTTTTAAACGAGGGTACTTATCCTTTAAACTGCGATGAGCTTTGCGAGATAATTGAGTACTTTCCCCAATGTAGAAAATTTTGTGTCCTAGAAGCGCTGCATAACGAGCTATATCAAAGACCATGTCTGCACCCGTAACACGTTCTTTCATGGTTGCATTGTTCATTTTCCCAAAGCAAACAATTGGCATCCCATCTGCAGTAACTAAGTCTGCATTTTTCAGTGTATCATAAAGCTCTTCATTTTTTACTTTCAAGCTAAACGTATTGAAACAGTTAGACAAAAAATCCATGTTTAAAGTAGCTACATACTGAGCTTTTTTTTCACGATCGTAACGTTTTAGTAATTCATGAATTACATTTATAGTTTCCTTTTTGTTCAAAGTCGAAACTGGAATGCCGAAGATGTTGGTATTTGTGATAATCATTTTAGTTCCCTTAATTTTAGGAACTATATAAAAAACGCCGTGCACAAAACAGATAGATAATCTTAAGTATATTTATTTCAATTACTTATGAATTATTTTCAACTTATTATTCAGGTCATAAGTCTAACATTTCACACATTAATCACTATTTAGTGACACATAATTCACGCTTACTTTGAAGATTTCTTATTAATTATTTCTAATAAGGGATCAAGTAAATTTAATCGCCATAAGATCACAAAATTACTAGCAATAAATAGAGTAGCTAAAGCAAACTCAGCCCACAGGCTAGTTCTGCTTGGTAGCAAGCTACACATAAAACTTAAAAAGGAGACCGTTAGAATAATTTTTAGGAAAAATTTAAATGGGAACCATATACCTCCAATTAAACGACGAATAACGCTCAATCTAATAGGAATTGTTAATACAAAGGTCATAAAGACTGCGGCTACAGCACCATTTAAACCATATGTAGGAATTAGAATAATATCTAATGATATGTTAACAATGACCTGCAAAATAAGGAGTCCCACTGTACGTGAATTTTTTTCCAGAGTTGTGACAGCCATAGATAAAGGCATTGATATAAGTGGTAAAACATGAATTAAGCTAAAGTATTTAGCAACTGAGCCCGCTTGCTGCATGTCTTCTCCATACAGCTTACCAACCAATGCTTCTGAAAATAAAAATCCCGTAGCCGCCAAAGGTGCTGAAAGTAAGATCAATACTTTAAACATTGAGTTCACCATTTTTGGCAGAAGCTTCTTGTCTCTTTGATAAGCTTCTGCGAATGCAGATGAGAAAAGTGTTTGTAAAGCCATGGGGATAAAGGTTATCGCCAATAGAGGTAAGCTATATCCCAACTCATAAAAACCAGCTACTGCAGGCATGAAGCAATAGGCCAAGACAAAAACTTCTGTATACTGTAACATTAAGGAACGTAGTAAGCCATTAAACCAGACTGGACTGGCTAATTTAATTACACGTCGACCAGCAATTGAAATGCCATTCTTTATACTTGGTTTTTGGAGACATTTTCTTAAACGAAATAAACCACATAAAGTTGTAATTCCTAGTGCTGCGAATTCCGCAAATAATATGTATTCGATATGAATCTCTTCTTGAGAACATACCCATAAAATAGCCATAAAAACCAAAGCGGATTGCAGTACTGCTATCATGGCAACTGTCTTCGCTTCAAATAAAGCTGTTAAGCTATCTGTCACCGTATTTTTGACCACCCAGGCTAAAATCCACACAAACACCAAAAAGAGTAAATAATCTGAGCTAGTGCTTAAATATTGAAACACCTGAGCTTTTATGAGGTAGATAAATGATATACATATTAACCAGCTCGTAAATTGGCAGAATAAACTACGACATAAAAATGCTTTTATACTCGAATAGTTTTTCTCCAATTCAATCTCTGGTAAGTAGCGTAAAATACAGGTATTTAGGCCAAGAGCACAAAAGATAATAAGATATTGCCCAAAGTTTTTCGATAACGCTAAAACTCCATAATCCTCTGGACTCAAAGCTTTGACAATCATAATCGACACAAAAAAATAAACGACAAAACTAACTGCCTTTGCCGATAGCATCCAAGGAACGGAGCGTAGTGCCTTAGCTGTAAAAATACTGGACATATTAACTAAGTAGCCAATTCATTTCATCTATCATTACTTTGTAAATATCTTTAATTGATTTTAAATCGCTTCTCAACTTGCTGTTGCCGCATATTTGCGCGTAAGAGTCTTTATCTTTCGGGTCATAACCATGTAGGCCTGGAGTGAAATTTTCTCCCATATAACTTGGACAAATCTGCTCTCCAGAATTCATTAAAAATATATCTTCTCCAAATTTTTGATCCTCGAAAAACACTCCCATTTCTTTTAATTCTTTGTCTTCTAAAATACGCCCTCTTCCTGACTCCCTAAGCAAAGTTCTGACTTTGTTCCTAGCATTATCATTGAAGTACCAAAAGCGCGCCATAGTCGAATCATAAACCGCTACAAAATCCTTATCATATTCTAGTCCGAGGGAAGCAACTGCAGACTGTAGATCAAAAATAGAATGTGTATCGTGCATACCATGATCTGTAAAAACATAAAACTTCACGTCTTCATAATTATTTTCGGCAATTTCCAAAGTTTTTCTCAAGCGCTTATCGTACCAATGAATTTTCTCTTCAACCTTTTTATCTTGAGTTCCCACACCGTGCATGAGCGAATCTAATCCTCCCATTGAAACATAGGCGAATTCAATACTTTGATTTTTGAGTTTAGTTTCAAGTTTAGAAATTTTAGCATCATCACTTTGTCCGTAATGGTGTGTATGAAAATTTACATTCTTCTTTTGTAATTCATCAAAAATACTTTCACCTTGGTTTAAGCCTCCTGGCTCCCAAATCCTCTTTTTTTCCGCATAATCGAACATAGGTAAATATTTAAAGGGAACATTATAAAGCATAAAATAACCTGTGAAACCATGAATTTTTTTAATCCAACTACTCAATTTTGAACGAACGCGATGATGATTCATTAATTTATCGGGCAGTAGACGTAAATATTTCAGCCATTTATATGGACAAGTTTTGGGAGCATAGTAAAAAGAATTCCAATGACCGTGCTCACTGGGACTTTTCCCTGATATTATCGATGGATCACAGGCGCTTGAGTAACCAAATACAGTCTCTAGTTTACGCATGTCTTGAATCTTATCGTTGAGGAAAAAAGAGTTTTTCTGAAGGATTTCCCACCCGAATGCATCCACAAATAAAAACAATGCTAATTTTTCTTTTTTCATAGGTACATCTCCCTTAGTTGATAAAATTTTTGTTGACACTTTTCTTGATTTTGATCACATCCTTGGACTCGACTCACAAGAACACATTCTTTAAAACTCAGTTTTTGTTTTATGAGTAAGGGAAAAATTGTAAATAAACGTTCTCTTGGATGCTTTTTGCACCAGTTGAGATCTTCAAAATTAGAGAAGCCAAAACCACGAAAATTTAAGTACAAATGTCGCAGCGATTTTCTCCAAGAGGATTGTTTATTTTTATGGCACATGACATCAAAATAATGACTGTATTCATGAACGTCTTTTTTCAGTCTTATACTCTCGAAATCATAGTAAAATTGCAGAAATTTCTCGTTGAGTTCTTCGTAATAACTTTCAATATCTTTCGGTAATAAGTCGGCGTCGCCAATAAATTTAAAAGCAACTGCAGATTGGTATTCTTCGATCAACCAAGAGCAGTTTTGAAAACCTCTAATTTTTTCAATTTCTGATAATTTATCTTTGTAGTAGATACCGCGGAAACCAGAAGCCATTAAAGCTGCATCTCCCATGGCTAAAACAATTTTATTCAAAAACTTCTTGAATTTTAACTGGTCAGCTTGATCAATCCCACCGCTGCTCAAACTTGTAGAAATATCTAGCAAAAGCTTTCCTCGGTTCAAGAGTAAACGCGTCGCTTCAGAGAGATCAACTGTAGTGTACTCTGGCATTAGGTCCAAAATCGCTTGGTCACCATAGACGACTTTGTGGCCATATTTCATCTCGTAATTCATCAGACTTGCATCGGCTCGTTTGAGACTATTTTCAGTATGAAGAAAAAGATCTACTGTTATACCAATTTCATCTCCCAATTCTGCCTCTAAACGATGAAAATCCTTCTGAATTTTTCGACGCTTCCATTCATTCATACTCAGACCGACAACCACTAAGTCATAATCATTAAAAGGTTGTAAGCCTTGCTCACCTTGAAAAGCAGTGCCTTCACCTCTTCCGTATGACCCCATAAGAACTATGGCTTTTATATATTGGGAGTACTTTGACTTTAGACATTTGGCCACGATACGACATAAGTCTTGGTCAACTGTGAGGTCAAATTTCTCACCTGCATTAACTGTATACTTACTCATAGTTTTGCCTCCTTGCGACGCGCCGCAATTTTCACCCCGCGATACAAAGCTAAATGAATAGTCACTCTGTAAAGAATATTATAGGGAATTGTTTTAAGATTTAATTTTTTAAATGATTTTATGAGGTCACGTGCCAACTCTCTTGCACACAAGTAGAGTTGCCGAAATACAGAAGGTTTGAGCATTTGTAAGCGATAATACACAATACCATGACGGAATTTTTTTCTAAACAAACTTTTGATGCCATAGTTATGCGAGTGTTCAACCACCGCATCATGAACATATTTAAAACGAAAGCCTTCACGGTGACATTGAATAGCCCAAACTAAGTCTTCGGCATAACCATCCGCATAGAATTGAACCTTTTCCCAAACTTCTCTTTTGAAGGCACAGGCAACAGCGGAGAAACGTTTGTGATCATCTTCACTATGATCATATTGCTTGTAAGTTCTCGAATAATCATACTTCACAATAAAATGAGCATCATCTCTAGCTAATTGGCGACTAAAAGTGGCATCGGCTCTATTTTCTAGAATAGGCTCTAAGAGCTTTCTTAACCAATCGATATCTTGAGGAATGGCATCTGCATTCAGAAAGACAACGATCTCTTCATCGCAATTCGAGATCATGTCGTTTAATACGGTTCCTGGCACATAACTGTCTGACGAAATCTTTTTTACTGACTCACTAAAGACTTGTACAACTTCTAAAGTCCCATCAGTTGAGCCTGAATCCACGTTATATAAATTGTAAGCAGAATAAGTCTGACTCAATAAGTTTTCGAGTGCTTCTCTGACATAGGGTTGCTCATTTTTAGATCTCATTATAATTGCGACTTTTTTGATATTCATTAGTTTTCTCCTTCTGTTTGGAGAAGCTGTTAGCAAACACCTGGAACAGTAAATCAAACAAAGTCACAAACAATTGATTTACTTTGCTTTACAAAAAAATAAAATCTTGAAAATGCATGTTTTTATCTAAAAATAAGGAAAATATATATTCTGTTAATATTATGTAACATTCCCTGTATCAAAATCCGCACACGGCAAACTATCACCCAGAATCACAAAAAGTTAAATTATTTATAAGCAATGACTTATGTCTTTTTAATTGAACTCTGCATTATTTTTTCTTTAAGGATCTCAACATATAAAATAAAAGGTGCCAAAATGAAAATTCTTATCTCACTAATGCTATTATTGCATGTATCTTTAAAAGCAGACATAATCATATCTGAATTTGATAATGTAAATAACCTTGTTAACACGTTGATTGATGAAGAAGCGTACATCAATCCTGGAGTCACTATCTCTAACATTACTTACAACGGAGACGATCGTGCTTTAGGATATTTTGACAACGGTCTTGATGCTGGATTAGGGATGGACAGTGGTATCATTATTTCTACGGGAGATGTACAAACTATAAGTGCCATTAACTCGTCCGGACAAACTTCTACTAACTTAAATAGTTCTGGTGATAATGATTTAGATAATTTGATACCGGGTTTTAAAACTTATGATGCAACAAGCCTAGAATTTGATTTCACCACCCAAGGTGATAGCGCTTACTTTAACTATGCATTTGCATCGGAGGAATATACTGAATGGGTTGGTAGTTCTTACAACGACACTTTTGGTTTTTTTATTAACGGAGAGAATTATGCACTTCTTCCTGGAGGAAATGATATAGTTGCAATCAATAGTATCAATCAAGATACTAATGAAGCTTATTTCAATAATAATGACCCCCATCATGACCCAAGTAGTAATAAAGATTTTGACTTATCATTCGATGGTTTTACAAATACATTTACCGCTAAATTAACGGGGCTTATCGCTGGCGAAACATACAATTTAAAACTTGCCGTTGCTGATGCTGGTGATGCACTTTGGGATTCAGCGGTCTTTATCGAGGCAGGATCTTTTTCAAAGGTTCCCATTGCTCCTGCCGGTGCACCTGAACCCGAATTTTACATGCTACTTATAATCGCCGCCGCAATCCTATATAAAAAGTATTATTCAAATAATGAACTGAGCTTTGGATAAGTCGATGCGAATCTTTATTCTTAGTATTGCATTATTCTTCACAATAGGACTAACTAGCTTTTTTCTCATCGAGAAAAAACAAACACCTGTTAAAAGTAAGTCGAAGGATACCACAATTGATGCGATTCAATACCTAGAAAAAATTGATGCTCCAGAACTATCTTTAGATGCTATCAAAGAAATATTTGGTGACAAATCATCAAGTCCGTTATCTGTAAATAATATGAGATCCATATACGTCTTGAAAGGCTTGGATCAAAAAACAGGTATTAGTTCAGAAGCAATAGAATATGTAAATCAATTAGCTAATCAGGATCTGCAGCAGCTTAGGCTAGGCTTAATTTATCATGATATGAAGCTTAAAAATGAAGCTCGTCTTTGCTGGAATAAAAGTTCTCTCATAGAAGCTAAAAATATGATCGCTCGTAGTTACATGAGTGAATATAAATATCGCGAAGCTTATGATTTCTTGAAAGATATAAATACACAGGAAAACCTTAGTCATAACTTTTATACTCTCAATGCCATTTACTCTCTTGAGCTTATACAAAACCTTAATAAATCCTCCGTTCTAACCGCAACACAAATCACTTCACGTTACCCAGACAACCTGGAATGGAAACTTAAACAAGCCATTATGCATTTAAGTACCAAAAATTATCAAGTAGCACATGATCAACTTGCCGAAATCATTTTTTCACGGGAACTTGGAGTTAATAATCTAGCATGTGCCTACAATGCTCGCATGTACCTTTTTTATGCAAGATTACAATTGCAGGGTTCCAATCTTTACATAGATGATATTCTCATGGCCGCTAACAAAGACTGCAAAGCTATTTTTGACATCTCTGGGAAGAGTCAATATTTTGAGCTTTTTATAAATCAAAAAATTATTGAAAAGGAAATTCAATTTTACTCTAATTTCAAAGCCTACCTCCATGGAGATAGAACAATAAAATTCAAATTAAATACGGCTAATCACATCGTTGAAAACTTCTTAAATAGTCGTGTACTTATAATGTCCAACAAACTCTTTGAAGCGATGAGTTTTCTACAAACTAGTGAAGCAAACCGTAAAATGGACCAACTGCTAGGAGTTCATTATGGCTTTATCAATTCACCTGTTTATCTATACAATAACGCTTTGGTTCTAAATCTTTCTGGACGCTATCAATCCTCGCAGAAAGTCTTAGCACAAATCCACAAAAAATCTTACTCAGAAGAATCTGTTGCTCTCTATAATAAAAATAAAATTCAGGGTGATGTAAAAAAGAATAGTGCTTATCAACAGAAAAAACTGAAGAAACCACAAGTAAAGGCTGATAATTTAATTGAAGTCATGAATCAATCTAAGGACATCAACGAAACAAAAAAACAATTGATTAAAGCTAATTTATTAGTTAAAACACAAGCATCTGAAGCCGTAGCGATTTGGACTAAACTGAATTCCCAAGGTAATGAAGATGCCGCCACCGACCTCGCTCTTTACCTCTACTCAAAAAATAAATTAACTGACGCCACAAAAATTCTAAAACCTTACCTCAATACAAACGTTTGCTCTAGAAAAATTTTATTGTGTAGTGCTTGGATTAAATCCCAAGAAAATGATTTTGCTGGTATGCAAAATGATTTAGCTAGACTGATTAAAATAAATGATGCAGAAGCCATACTTATGCTCGCAACTAAAGCCTATGAATTAAAAAAATATACTGAATCTTTTCAATACGCTCAAGGACTTATTTTGGCACATGGAAACTTGAATCAAGCGCTCATTATCAAAGCTCAATCACTTATTAAAATATATCAAAGTTTTCCCAATGTTGAAAATTATTACTTAATAGAAACAACTCTGGCTCAAATAAAGTCAATAGAAATTCAGAATGATATAAATTTCCTCAGCCTTATTTCCGAAATGCATTACTGCCTAGGCAATCATTCTAAATCATTAGATTATGCACGGAAATCTGATAACAAAAAACTTATAAAGAAAAACATATCAAGAGTTTTAATTAAAACACCCCTTAATCAATGGGATACAATCTTAAATAATGATCGCCAACTAATAGCATTTCATGAGTTAGAGTATTTAAAGCTTGCTAATGTCATTGAAAATAAACAGTACAAGAAAGCATTAGAAATGATTGGTGAAAAAACAGATCCAAAATCACTTCATTTTAAATGCCTAAGTTTACATGCTTTGAGCTTACACGAGGAACGCGACGAAATCATATCTAAAACTAATAAGCCATTTAATCTATGGCAATCTCTAGCACAATTTTCATTCAAACAAGGTGATTTTACTCAAGCTGCAAAATGTTTCCATCAAGCATTGCAATTACAAGAAAATAACACTCTCATCTCCAACAATTACCTCTCTTGTTTACTAAAAGCAAAAGATGATAAGGTACTGCAATATTTATCTCTAGCACAATTAAACTATCAAAGAGCTCCGACTCAACAAACCTTGGATACACTAGTTCAAATTCTTAAAATCAATGGTAACAATAAGGAACTTCAAACTCTACTTAAACAAAAAGATAATTTAAATATAGAACAAGAACTTATTTTGGCAGATACCTATAAATCAACTAATCCAAAAATATATAAGCGGATGCTCACACAATTACTCACTAATCGTGACTTAGTATGGGATGAAACAAGAAAAAATGAGGTGTTAAGATGTTTGAAAAAACACACAGAAAATCTGTAATCTCATCATGTTTCATTATCCTTCTTTCATTTCTAGCCATCACTGAAATAATTGATATTGCTAATGATTTATGGGGGGTGCAACTTCGCCTAATATCTGCAATCTTTGCCGAAAAGGTCTTAATATTTTCAGGTTTTAGTATTGATAGAAACTTCACAATACTTGAAGTGGCAAATATGACCTTTGATATAATACCTGCATGCAATGGCTCGAAAGCCATAAAAGTAACCATGATCAGCTCGTGTTTTATTGCCATCATTTCCAAAGACTTAAATCTTCTGGGTAAATTTCAACTCATTGTCATCAGTTTACCTTTAGCCATCCTTCTCAATGGGTTAAGGATATCATGCTTAATAGCACTAAGTGTTT
Organism: Lentisphaera marina; assembly: GCF_028745505.1. Taxonomy (GTDB): domain Bacteria; phylum Verrucomicrobiota; class Lentisphaeria; order Lentisphaerales; family Lentisphaeraceae; genus Lentisphaera; species Lentisphaera marina. Next base: position 2,176,108 of record NZ_JAQZZL010000002.1, read on the forward strand.
GGAGTGGTGTTATCATTCATGCCGATACTTTTGTACACACCTTACTTGGTTTAGTTTTTTTCAGTATTTCAATTTATCTGTTAACGAAATTAGCTGAAAAAATTATCGCTAGACAAAAAGGAATTTATAAATTCCCACTTTTTTACGCAAATTTAATTTTGTTAACTTTATGTATGATTCCGTTTTTTTCAGCATGTATACGCGATTGGGGAGGAACATCGTATAACCACAATGATCAAGCTTCATTCATCTTTTTCCTATGGGGGTTTGTTGCCTACATATACCACAGTAAAATCAGCCCAAAAAATTATAGCCAATTTAAGCAAGGAATAATCTTCTGCTCAGTGACTCTGATTATAACTGCATTTATCTATTTCTATAGTCCTGGTAATTATATCCTAGGTATATCTTTTCTATGTCTCTTATCAGCACTCAATTTGGCACAACGCGGTAGTGTGAATACTATACAAAAAATACCGCTTTTGGTGATAATATTTTTTGGTTTTCCAAAAACCAATGAAAAACTAATGGAATTGTTAAATATTCAATTAGTTGAAGCTCTATTTATTAAACTCATAATTTCTGTAATATTATTTACATACCTTGTCTTTAAATTCAAAAAACAAGTATACACCTGTACGCATGCGATCCCTGTATCTGCTTACAACTTTGTATTTCTTTTTAGTAGCCTTTTGCTCGGTGTTCAACTCTTTAGTATTCGCCAAATAAACTGTGAACTACCCGAACAAAAAATTTACTATCCATACTACATTAGTAATTGGGAAGGCTTTGATCTTCAATCCGAGGGTAATGAAGTAATTAATAGACTATACACCAAAGAAAATCAGTCCGCTGGTGTGATGGTTATTTCTTCCAAAGGAAATAGAGAGAATATTCATACACCAGAATATTGCCAATTTGGCATTGGATGGGATGTCATATCTAGAGAGACTATCAATATCTCTAACGCAGCCTTTTCACATAAATCTGTATCAAAGCTAGAGTTAATGCGAGATGGTGTTCCTCGTGAATTTATTTATTGGTTTCAAAACGGTGATGATAATTGTGCCTCTTACAGCGAATTCATCACTAAAGATACCTTACTAAAACTAAGAGGTGAAAAACCACAGTGGCACCTTTTTATTGTGTGGTCCGATGATCTAGAAAACCTAGAAGATTTCGTAAGGATCATCCCTCCCATAGAAAGTTGATACATACTTAAATTTAGCTTCACCTCTAAGGCGGTTTTTCGCAAAAAACTGTAACCATATAGTGAACACACACACCATCAAAGAATTTACATAAGACATAAACCCTTTATAATTAATTAATTACAGCCAAAATTTCCGCTGTGGCATAGGATAAGTATCTTCATACCTTAAAAAAAGGAATGATAAATGAATATTCTGATAGGAATGCTGATCCACAATGAAGAAGATATTGTAGCAAAAACTCTACATACTCTCTTCAAACAAAATATATTTGAATCTAAATTATACCGTATCGAATTAATAATCGTTGCTAATGCATGCTCAGATAATAGTGCAGCAATTTGTAGAAATGAACTTAAAAATTTTAGTTTAAATACAGAACAATTCACTTACCAAGTCATCGAAAAAGACGAACCAGGAAAAATCCCTGCTTGGAACGACCTCATCCATCAATATTCATCTAATAATGAAAAATACATCATTATGATGGATGGCGATATCCTGATTCAACAAGATAATAATTTTGAAACTCTTATTCAAAGTCTTGAAAATGATCAGCATGCGCTCATTTCTACCGACCTTCCCATTAAAGATATTCACTATGACCAATCCAATCACTTCCTAAAAAAATTCTCCCTCGGGTTTTCAAAGATTACCCGAAAAGGCGAGGGCCAACTTTGTGGTCAACTATATTGTGCTAGATCATCATTCCTACGCCAAGTTATTATTCCTAAAGAAATTTTAATTGATGATACCTATATAAAGTTTATGGCCTGTACCGATGGGCTTTTAAAAGCTGTGGATAATTCAAGAATTATCAATCACCATTCAGTTACTCATGTCTTTGAAGCTTATACAGGAGCCAAAAATTACTTTAATAATCAAGTGCGACAAACGGTCGGTTTTTCCATGTGGCGTATTTTTAAAACAATCATTAAAAATGAAAACTCCAATAAGAGTGCACTCGAGATCATACGGGAGAAATTCGAGGTAAACCCTCAGTGGTTACAAACAAAAATCAATGCGTATCTTGATGAAAGAAACTGGTATATATATGAGGGTGCTTTGAGTGTTCGATTTAAGCGTTTAAAGCGCTTAAAGACTCTTGGCAAAATCAAAATGTTCATCCCCTCTGTAGCCGCTTGGCTTATTGATCTCCCGGTCATTCTAATAAGTAATTCAAAAATAAAAAATGCTCGCTTAGAGAAGCTCTGGCAAGATACCAAAAGCACAAAGATGGCTCATCAAGCAGATTCATTAGTTCAACTCAAAACAAAAATTAATCGTCAAAGGGTATAAACATGAAAAAACTATTACTAATTAATGAACGTTTCGGTCGTTTCTCAGGAGCGGAGCAACATATTTATGTAACGCTCCCCTACATAAGTAAAAAATTTGATGTTCACTTTGTGTATAATGAAGATACAAATAAAGATTCCCAAAGCTTAGAGAATTATATCGTTGATAAACACCACTATGACTTCAATGCCAAAGAACATCGCGCTTATAAAAACTGCTCGGAACTTTTGAGTCGTGAGAAGCCTGATGTGATTTACGTTCATAAATGTATGAATGTAGGGATGCTACAGGCCTTTAGAGATTACGGTTGCCCGCTCATACGCATGCAACACGATCATGATATGTACTGTATGAGAAGCTATAAATATAATCCAATTAATCGCAAGATTTGCACAAAAAAAGCAGGTGTTTCATGCCTTATCCCCTGCATGGCCTCGCTTAAACGAGAACGATCTGACGAAGGCAGTAAGATTTCTTGGGTTAGCTATAAAAAACAAATGCAACAAATCAAGGTAAGTCAATCCTTTGATGAAGTTTTCGTTGTGAGCCAATATATGAAAGATGAATTAATCACTCAGGGTTTTGACCATGACAAAATAAAAATCTTTCCTCCAGTTCCACTTCCTAAACATCAATTGCCAATTAATACCTACAGCGACGAAAACATTATTATTTTTGCAACTCAAATCATTCGAGGCAAAGGGCTTGATTGCTTGATTAATGCTCTAGCATTAGTGAAAAATGATTTTAAGCTATACGTATTCGGCAGCGGGTCTCACAAAGAATATTGCCAAGAATTAGTCAAAAGCCTTGGACTTCAAGACAAAATTATTTTCAAGGGCTTTGTAAGCCAGGAAGAACTTTCAGAAATCTACTCATCAGCCGTAATGGGAACAGTCCCATCAGTCTGGCCAGAACCTATTGCCACCGTTGGTCTAGAGTTTCTTAGACATGGCCTTCCAGTGGTTGGCTTTGATGCTGGTGGAATTAAAGATTGGCTTATCAATGATAAAACAGGTTACCTTATCCCATGGATGGACACAGAAGAAATGGCTAATAAAATTGACCTCCTTCTAAATGATAAGGACCTCGTAAGAAAACTTGGAAAATCAGGTAGAAGTTTCGTTAATGATAAATATAACTTTGAAAACTATATCAATAAATTAGTTGCTCACCTCGAAGAAGTCGCTGAACTAAAAAATGATACACAAATTGCTATTTGAGATAAGTTTTGTCTGAGTATAAATACATTATCTTTTTTGCTGTGCTTTTTGCCGGTGTCCCAATAGGAGTCTTGCTTTGTCAGCTTAATAAAATCTTTACTAAATTCTTTTTTATTCTGTTAATTTGGTCGAGCTGTGAGCCTGATAAGTTGGGTATCAATTTCTTTTCAAGGGAATTTTACCGTGCCTCTACAAGGGGGTTTGAAATGAGCTTAATTGATATTTGTGCCTTAATTCTCGCAGGAGATTTATTACTAAATTGGAGCGAACGCAAAAAAATAATTCTACCGGCTCTATGCTGCCCTTACCTCGTGTATTTAGGTATAGCCCTTCTCTCTTGGGCTCTAAATTCACAAAATATTGTCACTCCCGATCCAGTAACTACCAATAAATATACGATTTATCCTCCTCCCTATAAATACTTTGAACTATGGCTTTACCCCTTATTTGAAATAAGTAAGATTTTGCGAGGTATTCTTCTTTTTTGGATTCTAGTTAATTACCTCCAAGACTCTGAATATATCAAAATCATCTACTGGGGTTTGGCTCTAACTGTTTTATACTTGACTATGCTCGCACTGCGTGATCGTTATATTTTTGGTTTCCATCGAATCAAAACTAACTTGGGTCATGCCAATTCATTTTCAACATATATGGCCATGCTCGCCACCATGTTTTTCCCTTTAATCCTATACTCAAAATCATGGATTAAGTCTGGTTTTTATTCATTTTTAGTCGCCTGCAGTGGACTCTGTGTTATCCTAACCGTATCCCGAGGTGGTCTAGTGGCGATGGGCCTTGGAGTCTTTGTTTGCTTAGGTATACTTTTTTTCAAAACCCTACGACCTAAAAACATCATACTCTTAAGCTTAGGCTTTGTCCTTTCTTGTGGCGTCATGTACAAATCTGCAGATACATTGATGAGTCGTTTCTTCGGTAAACAAGATGCGAGTAAAGATATGGCATATCGTGGAAAATATAATAAAAAAGCTAAACTCATGGCGGCAGAAAATATTGTTGGAGTTGGAATTGGGAATTTTTCAGCATGGTCTTGGCTTAAATACGCCTCTCAAGTTGATGACGATCTACCGCCAGGAACTCCGCCACATAATTTATGGTTTATAAATCTCGGAGAACTAGGCTACCCAGGCCTAATTGCCTTTATTTGTATTTGGTTGAGATTTTTTACCATTGCTGTAAAAAACATCTTAAAAACTTACAAGGACCCCTTTTTACTGACCATTAGCGCATCCTGCCTAGCTGCCTGCCTAGCACTTCATTTTCAAAGTATGTTACAACTTGGCTACAGACAGAGTCCACAATACTTCCTTATGATCATAATTAGTGCCATTGTCATAGCTATTCACCACAAAATAAAACATAAAGAACTAGAAACAAACACTTTAGAACTAAACAGCCATTAATGGAATGTGATATTCTAGTTTAAAAACAAAAAAATTGGTTTAAAAATGAATTTAATTCAAAATAAAATTAATTGCGCTTTCGAGACGGATCCTGATCCGAATTTCTTCTATGAAAGTTCGCAACATAGTGAAGCGATCTCTCGCCTACTGTACATCAGTAGTGATAGGGGAGTCAACATTGGCGTCTTAACTGGAGAAATAGGGTCTGGTAAAACATTGCTATGTAAACTCTATGCACGCTCAGTTGGCTACTCAAGTAGAATTGTTTACATACCTTCCTCCAACATACCCTACGAAGCTATTTTAGATACAATCATCTATCAGCTTAGCGGTGTGCGTAAAGCTAAAGAATGTAATATGGATCGTTATCTACTACATAATGAGTACGAAAAAATCCTCAATGACTACATAAGCTCCACTGGTAGTCACCTAATTATTATTCTCGATGAATGTCAAATGATTTCTACTGAGTGTCTGAAAAATTTAAAATGCCTTACCAACACTCAAGGACAGAGTTCTAAGGTTTCTCTAATATTTTGTGGGCAACCAGAATTCAATCAAACTCTGAATCAATGTCCAACTGTTGCCCAAAGAGTTGGCTTAATGTATTTTCTTCCCTACCTGAAAGAAGAAGATATTGCTCCATACATAAGCTTACGATTAAACCAAATTGGAAAAAAATCTATAATTGACGATAATGCCATAGGCATGATATATAGATTTTCGCGCGGTTGCCCAAGAGATATCAACAAAATATGTAAAATTGCGTTTGAATATATGGATAAAGTTGAGACCCTTAATTTCTCAAGTCAATTAATAGAAATGGTGATCAACGATATCCAACAACAAAAATTGTGTATGCCTATCCAAGCATTTTAGTTAACAAAGGGAATCATAATTGTAAAACTACAACCGAGCCCTGGATTTGAATCAAAACTAATACTTCCACCGTGTTTACCAACAACGAAATCGTGGGACAATGCTAAGCCTTGCCCCGTTCCAACTCCCACTTCTTTGGTAGTAAAAAATGGATCAAAAATTTTAGTTCTCACATTATCTTTAACACCAATTCCAGTATCAGATATCTTAATCACTATATTACGACGTTTCAAACTTGTCCTTAAAGTTATAAGCCCCAAGGTTTCAAAAGTTTGAGTTTTAATTTGTTCTTCAATTGCCTGTGCTGCGTTGATTATAATATTTATAAATGTCTGAGAGAGCAAGCCGGGGTAGCATGGCGTCTCTGGAATAGTTTCATCTAAAATAAATTTCACTTCTGCAAAGTTTTTCCACTGACTTTTTGTTAAAACAGTCGCCTCTTTTAATAGTGAGTTAATGCTATATAAAACCTTCTCTGATTTTGAAGGATGAGCCATAACTTTCATTGATTTTACAATTTCACTAACTTTATCCAAGCCCTCTAAACTTCCATCGATTGCTTGAGGAATTTCTTCCTGTATAAAATCAAGATCAATGTCTTCGGCAATATCAATGAGCCTTTGATCATGAATACTTTTTCCTACGTTCAGATATTGTGTGATGTCCTCGAAGCTATCTTTTAAGAAGACGCAATAGTTCCTGATATACTGTGTGGGAGTATTAATTTCATGTGCGACACCCGCTGCCAAGGTTCCCACCGATTCCATTTTTTGAGCCTGTAAAATCTGCTGTTGCATACGTTCTCGCTCACGAATATCTCGGATAACCATAGTGAAATAAACGACTTCTTCATAGCTGAAATGACTAATCGAAAGCTCAATAGAAATCTCATCACCATTCACATTTTTAAGAAACGTTTGTTCGACGCTTATAAATGTTTCCATTACATCATGACTGTAATCATCTAACTCTAAATTGGGCAGGAAACTATGACAAGTCATTTCCCCTTTATAATCTTCTGACAGAAATGTTAATCTACGGAAAGATGCATTGTATTGGATAATGTTCCCTTTAGAATCCGTACAAATAATGGCATCGGCAGCTGTTTCCATAATATTGACAATTCGAGCATTGGTATATTCACTCTGTCTAGCTTCTTGCCAAGCTTGTTCTTTGGCTTCCACTAAAGCAGTCACGTATTCGTTTATGCTTTCTGCCAAATGACATACTTCTACTGGAGGCTTATCAGATAGGTTTGCTTGATTAATACCGCCCTCTCGAGCTTGACTTGTTAACTCTTTTAAGGGTTTCACAATTGTGCGATTCGACCACTTCAACATAACTAATGAGAAAATTATAAATAGAGTCGGACATACATACGCCGTTAAGGAAAATAATTTTTGATATTCTTTAAGATTTGTTTTCTTTAAGTCAATCTCACTAGTCAATTGTGATTGTAAGTTAATAACTGGCAGTTCTAAATTATTCGCCATTTGTTTGATTTGATCAGAGATTTTCTCTGTATCAGTATGTTGATTTAAATTTGACGAAAAATCAGCACAGCGCTCTGCAATGATCTGCATTTGCTTACTCACTTTCTGAATATTTTCATTACCTGAATATTGTTGATTCAGGTAAGTCAGCGCTTTAATTTGATCTTCTATATTTCTCTCTAAACCAATAGATGGATTTTCTAGAAAAATCTCTAAAGTCTTTTTCCACTGATTCACTAGCAGCAAAGCTTCTTTTGTTTGTACCATATCTTGTCGTAACAATTGCAACTCAGCCTGCTCTTTGCTGATCATATTAGCTTTATAAAAAACTATACCAACTGCTACTCCTCCTACAAGCATACACGAAATCACCAACACGGTGGTATAAAAACTGATTCTCATGAATTCCGCCTTTCTTACTTAAACTTATCTCAATGATACTTAATCATCTAAAAACTATAATTCTTAAAGTGCTTAATCGTCATTAATATTGACAAAAAATGACAAAAAGTCCTCTGAAACACATAAATTATCGACTTTAGTAATCATACTGTGTAGTTTTTCGCATAAAAAATTGTGTCAATTAAGTGAAGATCATATTTTAAGGCTAATTATTAAATAGGAGTAAGACCTTGAGTAAAGAAATTTATTTTGTCGATGATGATAAGAACTTTTTACATGCCATGAAATTGATCATGAGAAAAACTTCCTTTAAAACCAAAACTTTTTCTGATCCCTTAGAGATGCTCTCAGAAATTGAAATCGGTTGGCAAGGAGTGGTTGTTACAGATATTAACATGCCCCTCATTGATGGTTTCGAAGTTCTCAGTAGACTTAAACAATTAGATGAAGGGATCCCTGTCATTGTTTTAACTGGCAATGGTGAAGTCGAAAATGTCCTTAAAGCACTCCGTGCTGGTGCTTACGATTTCCTAGAAAAACCCCTTTCAAAAGAATACCTTATTACATCCGCAAATAGAGCTTTAGAAAGACGTCAACTAACAATAGAAAACAAAACTTTACGCCAAAAAATCAATAAAAGTTCGGGACCTAAAGAATTCATTGGTCAATCAGCTTCCATGATTAGACTAAAAGATACTCTGAAAACTGTGGCCTTATCGGATGCGAGTGTCATGCTTATTGGAGAAACCGGTGCCGGGAAAGAAGTTATATCCAATTACATTCACCAGTGCTCTGATAGGACAAGTAAAAAGTTTACCGCAATTAATTGTGGGGCGATACCTGAAAACCTTATGGATTCAGAATTGTTCGGCCATGAAGTTGGAGCTTTCACTGGTGCTACGTCTGCAAGAAAAGGCAAATTCGAAGAATGTAACGGAGGTACTTTATTCCTTGATGAAGTCAACTCTATGCCTATGAGTATGCAAGTTAAACTCTTGCGCTTTTTGGAAGAGCGAGTCATCGAAAAAGTCGGTAGCAATAAATTAATCCCACTAGATGTGAGAATTATTGCTGCTTCACAAGCCCCTTTAAAAGAACTTGTAGAAAAAGGGGATTTTCGTGAAGACCTCTATTATCGACTCAATGTAATCCCCGTGAAAATCCCTGCTCTCAGAGAAAGACCAGACGATATCCCCCTACTCTTTAATCATTTCTTATTTCAATTTTGTACTCAATATAAAAGGGATCTTAGCGAGGCTTCTCCTCAAATCATTTCTAAACTTATCGCTTATAACTGGCCGGGAAATGTAAGAGAATTAAGAAATGTTGCTGAACGCTATGTTATAACTGGCACTCTTGCTGAAAATTTAAATGAGCCTAACAACCCTCAAGCAACGCAAGTTGACTCTCAATTCTCCAGTTCAGATGGTCTTCCTATCGGAGATAGAGTTGGACAGTTCGAAAAACACCTTATTGAAGAAGAGTTAAAAAAACAAAATGGCTCTGTAGTGAACACATGCGCTTCATTAGGTACACCTCGTAAAACCTTGTATGATAAAATGAAGAAGTATGACATTAAACCCGCCGATTACAAAAATGGGTGAATAACCACATTTTTGAGCGTAACTTTAATCGCACTTGGGAAGTTTAACCAAAACATTTAAAAAGTCCTAACATACTTATAATAATATATATATACATAAACAAATAACTATTGGCATGACTTATTTTAACAGTTCCTTAATAAATAATATTAAGGAAAACAAAAATGCAACTAACCAAAGTTTTATCAAATTTTAATGACAATGTTCAGCCTCAAACCGTTAACTACGTTAAGTTTAAAAGAATTTTAGATATATCAGTGTCCGCTATAGCTATAATTCTTTTAAGTCCACTGTTGATTTGTACGGCTGTAATAATCAAATTAGTCTCACCTGGACCTTTATTATTTTGGCAAAAACGCGCAGGGCTAAACGGCAAAACAATTATGTTTCCAAAATTCAGATCCATGTATGTAGATGCAGAAGAACGAAAAGCTGCTCTAATGGCCCAGAATATGCATAAAGATTCAATTACATTTAAAATGAAAAATGACCCCAGAATCACTCCCATCGGACGTATTATTCGTAAATACAGTATCGATGAATTACCCCAACTCTTTTTAGTATTGAAAGGCGACCTCAGCTTAGTTGGCCCTAGACCTGCCACACTTGACGAAGTTGAGCAATACTCCAACTTCGAACAAAAACGTTTAAGTGTAACACCAGGACTTACCTGTATTTGGCAAATTAGTGGCCGTGGAGACATTCCCTTCAATGAGCAAGTGATCATGGATTATACTTATATCTGCGAAAGAAGTTTATATACTGATATAAAAATACTCTTCCAAACCGTACCCGCAGTTCTAAACGGTAAAGGAGCCTACTAATAAAATTAAATAGCCCCTATTACTTCCTGTAACATCCACACATAAGTCACCGCTTTCATTAGCGATTAAATGACATCATCAAGATTTATTGATGATTATATTGAATTTGCGATCAGGAAATACATTTATTGAGAGACTCCTCGGGATATTTTAAAAAATGTTCAAGCGGCTCATATTTGAAATAAAGTAGTAATTAAATGGATATTGCCTTAGTTATGCTAGAGTCTTGGATGCTGTGGTTTATACCACCCTTGGCATTCTGTCTCTTGATCAAAACAAAAAGTACTTACGAAAACTACATGCCAGTCATATCCACCGTGATCATGGCCTTTACGGGGTACTTGCTAGGCAACATGATTGAGCTCGGACATTGGTGCATTCCCTGCGTACTTAGTGCAGTTCTTGCACTCAGTACGCTACTGCTCAGTCGTATCTACCCAAAAGTTGGCTCTTTTCTATTTGCTTTCTTTTTTCCTTTCCTCTTTTACCCTTTGGCTTGGACTATGCTTCCAGGCATGCCAGAACTTGAGCTTTTTGTTATCTTTAGTCTTTGGGGACTTCTTCAAGCATCCCGCGCCCTCAAGTGGAAAGATAATTACAACTCCACCTTCACTAAAGCTTTTGCCAGTGCTCTAGTTCTACAAAGCTCCATCTTAATCCTTCCGAGAATCAATTTGTTAAAAGAAGACACCTTCATTAGCTTCGAAAATACTTATCATTTCACTTGGTTTGTGCTCTTTTTCTTGCTCATCATCTTTTCTAAATTATTCGATAAAGAAAGGCCCACGAAAAAGCCCACTTAATTCACCAAACATTCGCCTGCTTTTCACAAACTAGCCCCCGCACAAATTCTCCTCAGCTTTTATTCTTGTATAAACACAGGAGAATTTAAATGAAATTTACTCGCACTGATTTATTTGCTATTCTTGCCGCCTTCGCATTCTTAGGCTTATTATGCGCCATGGTACTTCCCGCATTAGGAACTGCTTCTCGTTGTTGTAACACAAAAAGGTGTACGAATAATCTCAAACAAATTGGCACCGCTATGATAATGTATTTCTCCGATGGCTCAGAAACAATCATGCCTAATAATGAGGGTAGTCGTCACTTAGAAATGAGTGACTCCATGGTTCAACTCTTTGAGATAGACGCCACATTACTCAGTTGTCCTGTTAAACGCCAATGTCCACAATACGAAAGTGTTTACATCACCCAAGAAGGAATTGCAGGCAACTCTATAGACGATTTCGAAAATCCCGACTCACGCATCGCTATGGATGGCGATGAATATGGCCAAACTCAAGTTCATGCAACAGGACTAAAAATGAATGTCTTGTTTGGTGATGGGCACGTTGAAAGTGTTGCTCCCTAAATAACTGCCTTGATCAAAAGAGTCCATTTCTCGACTCTTTTGATACAATGCTGAAATTACTTTTTAGAATCCATCGATTTTAAGTATTCAATTAAATCAGCAAATTGCTGCAGGCTTAGACCATCAACAAGATGAAGTGACATCATATTGAGTCCCGGCTCAACTTTCTTGACCTGCGTTGCATCAAGCGTAGTTGCGATGCCCGCAATATTGTGTAAAACCACTTGTTTGGCGTCTTTTTTCACTAAAGTCCCCAAATGACTTGTACCATCATTCATCTGAATTGTAACCCAAGACTTTGCGATGCTCGCACCCGGTTTAATGATCGATTCCGCAAGCTCAGATTTTGTCATCTTCCCAAGCTTTGTAAGGTCGGGACCTTTGACGACTTGTCCGTGTTCGATATTGTGACAACTCACACAGCCCACCGTTTTAATGATCTCTTTACCTTTTTTCTTATTGCCCTTATTCTTCGACAAGTAGATCACCACATCTTCAATAGCCGATTGACCAACTTTGGCATCACCCGCTTTCTTGGTTTTTTGATCTACTTCCACTTTTGATTTTCCATCGAGATTGCAACGATTCTTCGCCAGTTCAGCTTCTATTGCTTGGCTCTCTTGCCCGCTATGACTTGCTAAATAAGCCTTCAAGACTCCGCCAATGCGCTTTGATTCTTGCCAATTTGTCGGCTCAAAATAAGGTCCTCTTGGGTCAGGTCGCGTACTCCACCAAGTGCTGCCATCCCAATCGACATCCTTTTGCTGAAGGCGCATAAGTACGCTATAAATCTGCTTTTTAAGTTCTTTGTCGGCTGAAGCTAAGCGTTTGATTAAAGCGTCGACCACTAACTTATCATGCATGAATTTCATGGTATTTAGCGCGGCACTTTGTTGATTTTTATCATCGCTATTTAAAGCTTGAATCACCGCTTCATATGCCTTCATATTTACCAAAGCCTGACGTGCCATATGTGGTAGGATAATAGCCGGATTGGGAGTTGAACACAATGTTTTGGCATCTTTTGAGCTAGTCGATTTTTGTGAAGGTTTCTTCGCCACCGGGCTCACAATAAACTTAACTGCCGACTGCTTCTGCGCACCTGAACTTAAGATCCCTTTTGCAGTAAAACTTTTGGCTCCTTTAGGAAGTTTGTATTCAATCGTCGAATACGCATGAGTTCCAATTCCTTTAAGAACCTCGCCCTTCAAATTTTTCAGCTCTTTAGCCTGACAATCTTTATTCACTAAAGTTTTGCCCCATCCACCTTTAGTCTGCTTCCACTTCACAGAACTTAGGTCAATTTTTTGACCATTATTAAGAATCACCGTAGGTTCAATCCAAGCTGCGTGATCTCCGCCATTACTTCCTTGGCTATCAACAATCAGAAATAAGCTTTTATAATCACTTAAATTAGCTTTTATGTCAACCGAATTATTTTTATATGTTACTTTTGGTGATGCAAACTCTTTACCTTTTGTAAGGACTTTACTCTTTACTTTTTCTTTAACTTCAACAGGCACCATCATTTTTATTTGTGGCGGTTTTGCAACTGCTAGTAATGATTCTGCCGCACTGAACTTGGCAATTCTTCCTAGAGCCACACTAGCCGCCACTTGCACTCGAGGATTTTCATCCTGAAGATACTTGGCGATCAATTTTACATTGGCTTTTTGATTGTAAGTTTTCCTATCCCCCATTAGGCGAATTGCATGCTCACGCAAATCTTTATTAGCAGATAATTTTTCCAATATAGCTAAGGCTTTGACTTCACCTAATTGCGCTAAGGTATAGACCGCGGCTACACGTGCCTCAAGAGTTTTTGCGGACTTCGCTAATTGCTCTAAGTCTTGTAGGTAAGATTGATCCTTTCGTGCTAAAATTTCTTGTTGAGCGTAAATTCTTGCCGTAAAACTCTCTGAGTCAATAAAGTTTAAAAGCTCTGATTTTGTGACTTTTGTTAAATCTGGAAAGGCTTTGTATTGCCAACCCTCTGGAACATAACGCTCCACAAAGCCCTTTTGTGAATTCCCCTTATAACCCGCGCCAGCCCATGCCGCAACATACATCCTTCCAGAGGCATCCACATCCAAGTCTGCCACCTGAGAAACTTTGAGGAAGTTTTTTGGTGTGTCGGTAAATGAAGGGCCATCGGGCTTCACATCGTGAATATAAATCATTGAACGTCCCCAATCCGCCATCAGGGGCTTATTATTATATTCCTTTGGCCATCCTGGTTCTTGAAGGTAGAGAGCTCCCGTGCCAGAGCCTCCTCCATACATTCCCAAGGCTGGGATCATGTCTTCGATAAAGTTTTTGTATAAACAAGGGTAACCATATTCACCTGATTGGATGTAGTGACTGAAGCGCACCCACCAGCCCACGCCATCATTAGTATTTTCACGTGAAAAGACATTCATAAATGGATCAATGGCGACATCGTAGACATTTCTTGTTCCATGAATAAACATTTCTAGTTCCTGGCCATTGGGGCGTACGCGAGCTACTCCGCCTCCATAACAAGTCAATTTTTTTCCATCTGTACCTTGTGCATCAACAAAACCAAAATCACCTACCGATATATACAGCCAACCATCAACGCCTAAACGTATATTATTCGTGCAGTGATCCGCACCACGACTCTGAACAAACTTCGGATTGCCAATGCCTTTGACGAGAATTTCCCCTGGCCCATCGGCGACACCATCATTATCAGCATCCGTAAACACCGTGATGTCTTGACCATAAACCTTGCCATCCTTTTGATTACAGTGCAGAACTATCAATTTATCGCCGATGGAAACAATACCGCGAGGATTATCAATCACCACATAATCCGTAATTTGATCCGCAACTCCGTCATTATTTGTATCGCGCAAACGTTTGATAACACCCATATTTATTTTCTTGCCGAGTGAACCCTGTTGGTCAACACCCACAAATACATCCCCATAGGGTGAGGCTGCAATGACTGCAGGTGAAGGTGTTTTGCTTTGATCAGCATACAGCGTTTTTTCGAACTTCTGCCCGAAAGTTGGTAGGCTAGCTACCATGAGTGAAAGTGTGAGCCATTTTTTCATATGTATTGTCAATCCTATTGGCAAAAATTAGTTAGAAAATTATCAAAAAATCGTCCTCGTGAAAGAATGTCATCTTTATGAGCACTTATCTTGTAAACATTTATATCTATTTTCTAAGTCGGCGAAGGGCCCTCTTAACAGCTCTAAGAAAAATAGTCTAAAATTCCCCAAACTACTTTCTCTTCTCCGGACTCTAGCAATTAAGTTTTCTCCTAAAAGCCAGTAAAATTAATTCATGATATGAGTCGATTATTTTCGCCATATGGACTCTTTGTACTCACATAAAGCATGAAAGGCACTAAAATTTCTTATTAAAAACTTTTGCGATGACCGCAAGATTTGCATTCCTTCGCGAAATCTTTTATAAAGTAATAAATATTACGGGATGCTTACATGAACGAACTCATTAATGAAATACGCCAGGGCCATACGGATAAATACCGCCTACTCGTGCGTCAACTCGCTCCTTCCTTGCGCTCTTATTTAGCAGGGCGTCTAAGTGACTTTCACCTCGTTGAAGACCTTTCTCAAGAAATTTTTATTGCCGTCTTTCAATCCCTAGATAAATTCGACTCCAAATACGATTTTCGCAGCTGGTTTTTTACCATCGCAAGAAACAAACTCAATTCTCATTTGAGAAAAACTTACTCCAAGAAAAACCTCAAATTTGCCTTTGAAGAAGAAATTCAAAATCTCGTTGCCGAAGTCTGCGATGAAGACCCGGATCGCGAACGCAAACTCGAACACATCCAAACTTGCATTGCCAAACTTCCTGAAGAGGCTTTAGATATTATTAAATCCCGTTACTACACAAACGAAACTGTAATCAGCTTGGCTGAACGACTCAATAGTACTGAAAATGCCATCAGTTCAAAACTCTTTAGAATTAGAAAAAATATCAAAGACTGTCTAAGCACAGAATTACGTCATGAATAATCAACAAAAACTCACCATTGAAAAATACCTGGATGGTGAGCTCTCTGAACAGGAACTCATCAGTTTTCTCGAAGAACTTCGCGAAACGCCCGAACTCGTCCATGAACTCAATCTCGCCATGGAAATCAAGGGGCTCATTTTCACTTCTCAGCACCCAAATTTTGACACTTTAGAGGAAGAAGTACTCAATCACTTGGACACGGATACTTCCAGTATGGAAGATCAAATCATGGCGCAAATCCCTGAATCAAAAACCCTCAAGTTCCCAAAGTGGTTTAAACTTGCGATCGCCGCACAAATCATCCTAATCCCTCTCCTCTTTTTCATCCTCTCTCCTATTCAATCAGCGACAACACCAGCTGTACTTATTGGGCACGTGGAAAAAGTTGGCTTCGATAGCTTTGTATTGCGCGGAAAAGAAAAAGTCAATATCCGCAAAGGCGACCCGCTCTTCAGTAAAGACCAAATCTACGTTCAAAATGAAAGCTCTTTGGGCATGAAATACCTCGATGGCTCAACGCTTAAATTCTCCAGTCAGTCCTTTGTCCGCCTAACGGATATCAAAGGTCAGAAACGCGTCGAGCTCTTCTCTGGTGTTCTAGATGCAGACATCGCAAAACAAGCACCCGGCAAAGATATGATCATCACTACCGAACACTCGGAATGTGAAGTCATTGGCACGCAATTCACACTCTCATCCTCCAATGTATCATCTCTCTTAGACGTTAGTGAGGGTGCCGTGCGCTACAATAAGGTGAAGAGCGACAATTCCGTGATGGTTGAAGCCGATCACTATGCCTCTGCTAGCCCAGATGAATCTCTTGAATTGAGTAAAAGTACTAAGCCTCTATATCAAAGTCCCATTGTCACCTATTTTACACCCGAGAAGAAAGTTTCCATAGAAGTCGAACTCCACGGAGCGCGTTCACTTTACCTTGTAGTTAGCAATGGTGGCAATCACAAGCTGCATGATCACTCCGCCTGGATTGATCCAAAAATTATTGGACCTGCTGGTGAAATAAGCTTAACTGAGCTCCCCATGAAAGTTGCCAAAGCCGGCTATGCTGAAGTCGAAGTGAATAGTGGTATTTATGGTGGCCCCTTACGTGTCAACGGCATGGATCACCCCATTGGCATTGCGGCTCACGCCACATCTGTGGTCGCTTGGGATATCCCTCCAGGTTACAACACCTTTACTGCCGATGGCGTTATTTTAGATAGTGCCAATCAACGCAATAATCCAAGTCATCATGAATCAGTACAATTCGAAGTCTACACCTCGATTCCAGAGAAAAAGCTTAAGCGCCTTCTTATTCGCAAACGTTGATTTTTTAAGATAAAGAATCGGCGTGACAAATAAAGTTCTATTTTGAAGAGGCTGTGTAAAAAACTCTCTTATGTGCAGAGCACCGATAGGAAATAGCCTATGGTGCAGCCACAGCTTTGAATGAAAAATGTATCTAAGGTGCAAAGTACCGACACAAAGTATTGAATATGTGCCGGACTTACAGCCCTAAGACAAAATGCCTTGAACCACTTCCGCTGGATTCACCCCAGTCAACTTAACGTCTAAGCCCTGAAATGGGAAAGTCAGTTGATTGTGATCTAAGCCAAGTTGCCAAAGCATGGTTGCATGAAGATCGCGAACGTGCACGGGTTTATCGACGATATTGTAAGAAAAATCATCTGTTTGACCATATTCAATACCGCCTTGTATACCACCGCCTGCGAGTAAAGTAGAGAAGCAGCGAGGATGGTGATCACGACCATATTTGTCTTTCGTAATATTGCCCTGACCATAACAAGTTCGTCCAAATTCACCTACCATCACAACTAAAGTATCTTCCAGAAGTCCTCGTTGTTTTAAATCTTTGATGAGTCCCGCAGTCGGCTGATCGACATCGCGGCATTGACCATCCATATGTGTGGGCAGGTTACTATGATGATCCCATCCACGGTGAAAGAGTTGGATGAAGCGAACATCACGCTCCGCCATTCTACGCGCCAGCAAACAGTTACGGGCATAAGAACCTTGATTCATCACCTCTGGACCATAGAGATCCAAAGTGGCTTTGGATTCCTTGCTGATATCCGTCAAATCAGGTACCGATGTCTGCATGCGATAGGCCATTTCCTGCTGTGCTATTGTCGTTTGGATTTCAGGGTCGTGGAGCTCATTAAAGTGCTTCTTATTGAGCTTCCCAACTGTGTTAAGCATGCGTCTTCTGATGGAAGAACTCACTCCATGGGGATTAGAGAGGAAGAGAACGGGATCACCTTTACTCTGAAAAGATGTTCCTTGATGTTTGGAAGGGAGACAACCACTGCCCCATAGACGTGAATACAAAGCTTGTACATTTGTTTTTCCACTCCAATAAGCGGAAGGCAAGACGATGAAATCTGGTAAATCCTTATTCATTGTCCCCAAACCATAACTGAGCCATGAACCCATACTAGGATTGCCAGGAAGTTCTGTACCCGTACAAAACATTGTTTTCCCAGGGTCGTGGTTAATGGACTCTGTATAGAGTGACTTAACGAGGCAGAGGTCATCCATCACACCACCGAGATGCGATAGGCGTTCACTCATGAAAATACCGTTAGAGCCGTAACGTTTAAAATTATACTTGGAAGGGGCTACGACCTTCTTGGCATTTTTTGTCATGGCCGTAAAGCGCTGATTGCCGATCACTGATGGAGGTAATTCTTGCCCCGCCAGTTTATGCAAATTGGGTTTATAGTCAAACAAATCCAACTGACTCTGACCACCAGCCATAAAAAGCATGATAACGCGTTTGGCTTTGGGTTTATGGTGAAGGCCTTTAGCTCCTCCTGCGGCGACTAAATTCTGTGGTAGCATGGCACCAAGAGCACCCATGCCCATGGATCCAAAAAAGGAGCGGCGTGATAAATTAAATTCTGACATGTCTTACTCCCTATTTTTGGTGATATCTAAGTTATAAAGTGTGTTGATCAACATGGTCCAAGAGGCCAGTTCAACATGATTTTGGTCTTGAGGAAATTTGAGGTTTTGAGCCATTTGATTACTCAGATCCTGATCTCCTTTGTAACCCATTCTCATATCATTGAGAAGGTCTTTCAATGAATCCACTTCCTCCTGATCGGCAAGCTTACAGGTCACGCGTTCATAGGCTTCTTTTACTTTTTCCTCATCGCTCTTTTGACTATCCTTCATGAGCTTCATCGCCAAATGTGAGGCTGCCTTTAAGTATTCTGGTTCATTGAGCAAGAGCAACGCCTGCAGGGGTGTATTTGTGCGCTCTCTGCGGGCTACGCAATACTCGCGACTAGGGGCATTCATAATTGTCATTTGCGGCGGTGGCATACCTCTTCTCCAGTAGGTATAAACGGAACGGCGATAAATGGCATCACCGCTATCGGGCTTGAAGCGCTCATTACGCATACTAACTGCTGCCCATAGACCATCTGGCTGAGGCGGTTTTACACTTTTCCCATACATTTGCGGCTTTAGCAAACCACTACTCACTAGGATATTATCGCGTATCACTTCGGCATCTAAGCGATAGCGAGCGCCCCTAGCCAACAAGCGGTTTTCAGGATCATTTTTGTATTGATCCTTGGTGGCTAAAGAGGACTGCCTATAAGTTTCTGACATGACGATCATCTTCATCAACTTTTTTATGTCCCAGTTGGATTCAATGAACTGAATTGTCAGGTAATCCAGTAATTCCAAATGGCTTGGTGGTTCACCCTGAGCGCCAAAATCCTCGGAAGTTTTCACTAAACCCACACCAAAAATCTGCTGCCAGAAACGATTGACCGCAACGCGAGCCGTTAAAGGATTATCCTTGGCTAAGAACCAATTCGCCAGGTCCATTCTTGTTGTTGTGCCTTGGTCTTTTTTAATTGAGCCAAAGAATTCAGGGATATCGCGCTCAACTACTTCTCCTTTTTGATCGTACTCACCGCGATTGAGCATGTAAGATGGACGTATTTCTTTGCGCTCTTTCATCACCATGGCTGCGTTTAAGGAATGTAAATAAGAATTATATTGCTGTTGTACTTTTCTTAAGTCAGTTAGCTTGCTCTGCATTTCTTTTTTCTTCACCTCATCTTTTTCACGTCTCACGGCACGATGAAGTTTATCAATTTCCGGTTTTACTTTGTAATACGCCTTCTTCAAGTCAGCTAACTTTTGCTTCTCGTCATCAGTTCCCAAAATAATAAAGGGCTCTTGTAAGCCATTAACGGGACCAGCAATTGTCTCTGGATTGCCATCGAGGTTATTAAAGAATGCGAACATCGCATAAAAATCTTTTTGTGTGATGGGATCAAATTTATGATCGTGACATCGGGCGCACTGCATAGTCAAACCCATAAATGCCGTACTCACTGCCGTCACACGATCAATCACATTTTTGGTGTAACTCTCCTCTGGAAGAGCTGTTCCTCTGTCAATAATTAAATGAAGACGATTAAAGCCTGAGGCAATAAGTTGGTCATCTGTAGGTTTTTCATAGAGATCGCCCGCCAGCTGATACTTGAGGAAATCACTATAGGGAAGGTTGGTGTTGAAAGCTCTAATAATCCAATCGCGATAAGAATAGATGTTTCTGTAAAAATCTTTGTGCATCCCATTAGTATCAGCAGCTCTAACGAGGTCGAGCCAGTAACGGGTCATGTGCTCGCCATAACTAGGTCGAGCTATTAAGTCATCCACTAATTTCTCGTAGGCATGTTCACTCGTATCATTTTCAAAAGCTTTGATTTGCTCTGGGGAAGGCGGTAAGCCAGTGAGATCAAAGCTTAAACGGCGGATGAGAGTTCTTTTCTCTGCCTGCTTTGAAGGTTGAAGCTTATTATCCTCTAAGCTAGCAAGGACGTGCTTGTCTATTGGCGAATTTCCCCAATCAGTTTTTGATTTCTCAGCTTCTTTTTCCTTAGGCAGTTCAAAAGCCCAGTACTTTTCGTATTTTGCACCTTGCTCGATCCATGTTTTTATGAGTTCTTTTTCTTTGTCCGTCAAAGGCTTTTTGTGTGAATCAATGGGTGGCATGATGTCGTCTTCGTCATCAGTAATGATGCGTTCCCAAACAGTACTCTTCTCAAGGTCGCCTGGAACAATACCGAACTTGCCACGGCGTTCGCGATACGCGCCATCATCGCCTTCAGCAATATCGAGACGTAGTTTTTTCTTACGATCATGTTTATCAGGACCATGGCAGTGAAAACAGCGATCGGATAAAATGGGTCGTATATCCTTATTAAAGTTAATCTCTTTTGCCTGCAGTGAGCTAATGATAAAAAAGCTGCTTAGTATTAATCGTTTCATTATTCTCCTTGTAAATTGATAATTAAATCATGTTTAATGAAATTAATTGCCCCAATATTTATAATTTTGACTAAAAACCAAAATAAAATTCATTGATTGATTGATTGATTGAAATGTATCTACATTAATAGTCGCAGTCACAAACCCTATCTTGCGCCCTCCACAGAAAAAAATGAACTTTTTATAAAAAAAACTCATTATTGAATTTAATACCCCCCGATCTCAAAATCATGCTAAGTCAATAAATAAACTCTCTGTGAATGAAATAATTATGGCTAAAAACTAGCTAAAGATTATTCTTTAGTCATAAAATTAGAGAAAAAGGAACTAAAACCTCCTGTCCCTAGCACCAACTCATACAAAAAAATTTAATTATGATGACGCAAGATTGTATACTTATTGCGTATTAACTAAGTAGTTAACGAAATTATTAGGAGCTTTTCATGTTAAAAAAACTTATCGCCTTTACTTGCTTGGCCGCATGTTCACTCGCCGCCGACAAGGCCAAAGTTATTCTCATTGCCGGACAAGATAGTCACGGCCCCGGAGATCACGAATTCCTCGCGGGCTGCACCATCTTAAAAAATAAACTCGATGCCGCTATGGGCGATAAAATTGAAACCATACTCGTCGAAAAAAATTGGCCTGCAGATGAAAAGGTTTTTAATGATGCAGACGCGATAGTGATTTACTCCGATGGCCTCGGTCGTCACCCAATTAAGGATAAGCAAGCCTTTATTGGCAAGCTCATGGACAAGGGCGTTGGCTTGGCAATGATGCACTTTGCCTGTGACGTCCCAAAAGGCGAACAGGGCGAAAACTTTAAGAAGTGGATTGGCGGCCACTATGAAACACGCTGGTCAACAAATCCTCATTGGACATGTGATTCCATTCTTCATAAAACTCACCCTATCTCCAAAAGCGTCAAAGATTTTTCGGTCAATGATGAATGGTACTTTAACATGCGCTGGGCTGATGAGCCCTTTCACACCGATATCCTCAAGGGTGTGCCAGATAAGGTGGCTCGCTCAGGCAAGAGCTCTCACCCCCGCGGTCCCTACAAACACATAGTTGATGCCGAAGGTCGCGCCGAGACACTACTTTGGGCTGTTGAACGCAAAGACGGTGGCCGTGGCTTCGGTTTTACAGGTGGCCACAATCACGAAAACTGGCAAAATGATGAATACCGTAAACTCATTCTCAATGCTATTGTTTGGCTCGCTAAAGTTGAGGTCCCTAAGGGTGGCGTCCCCTCTGCGACTCCTTCAGATACAGAACTGAATCACATGACAAAAGCTGACCGCGGTGTCATCAAAAAGAAAAAAACGGCACCCAAAAAAGCCGCTAAAGCTCAAAATAAAAAATCACCCTTCCTCTACCACAGTAAGACTCTAAAAAAAGATCAATCTGTAGAGATCTCTGTCGACCTCAAGGGACGTAAGACTTTTGCTCTCTTTAACGGCGATGGTGGCGACAACATTAATTTTGATCACGCCATATGGATCAATCCTCGTCTCGTAGGCCCTAAGGGTGAACTTCCCCTCAGTAAGCTTAAATGGACTAAGGCTAAAGCTGGATGGAAAAGTCCCCAAATTGGTAAAACCGCTGAGGGTAAAGACTACCTCATAAATGGCAAAAAAGTTGATAATGTTATCGGTACTCACGCTGCCAGTTCAATTGAATATAAAATTCCCGCAGGTTACCATACTTTTAAAGCTACTGGCCAGCCTTGCACTGGCTCAAAGAATCAAGCAACTCTAAGTTTTGGCATCACTCCTTCTTTCATTGATCCAAAATCAATTGCTCCTGCTCCCAAAGAAACGACTGTCCCTCTTGACATGTTCGATGTCTATGAAGATCTAGAAGTTACTAAATGGGCAACGAGCCCCATGTTCTACAACCCAACTAATATGGACATTGATGATAAGGGTCGCATTTGGGTCGCCGAAGGTGTGAACTACCGTAACTTCCGTAAACCGAACATCACTATAAAGCATCCCGAAGGTGACCGCATCATGGTTCTTGAGGATAGTAATAATGATGGTAAAGCAGACAAAAGCCATGTTTTTGTTCAGGACAAGGAACTCGTTGCTCCTCTCGGCGTTTCCGTCATTGGCAATAAAGTCATTGTGGCTCAGCCTCCTTCACTCATTATTTATACTGATATCAATGGCGATGCCAAATTTGATCCCAAAGTTGATAAAAAAGAGCATTTTTTAACAGGATTTAGCGGCTTGGATCACGATCATAGCTTACACTCAGTCACATTTGGTCCCGACGGCGAATACTACTTCAACCAAGGTAACGCAGGCTACTCCGAAGTTACGGATAAAGATGGTTTCACTGTTCGTGCTGGCAGCTCATATACAGGCGGTTCGCCTCACAACACCAGTAATAAGCAAGGGAAAGTAAGTGACGATGGTTTTGTTTATGTTGGTGGTTTTGCTGCACGCATCAAACCTGATGGTACTGGTCTCTCGGTTATCGGTCACAACTTCCGCAATAGCTATGAACAAACTGTCAGTAGTTTTGGCGATGTCTTCCAAAACGACAATGATGATCCCCCCGCTTGCCGTACAACCTGGCTCATGGAGTATGCTAACATGGGTTTCTCCTCTGCTGATGGCACTCGCAAATGGAAATTAGATCAACGTCCTGGACAGGATGTACCCACCGCTGAATGGCGCCAAGAAGACCCTGGCACGGCACCAGCAGGAGATGTCTATGGTGGTGGTGCTCCAACGGGAATCACTTACTATGAAAATGGGGCTTTAGGCAAGAAATATGAAGGCATGCTACTCTCAGCCGAATCCGTTAAGCGAGTCATCTACGGCTATTTCCCAAAAGCAAGCGGAGCAGGTTTTGATCTTACGCGTTTTAACTTCTTCAATTCTAAAACGGGTGGTATAAGTGACTGGTTCCGTCCCTCTGATGTCGCTGTTGGCTCCGATGGCGCCATCTATGTCGCTGACTGGTTTGACCCAGGTGTGGGTGGACACGCCATGCGTGACGCTTCTGGTAGCGGTACAATCTATAGAATTGCTCCCAAAGGCTTTAAACCCGTCAATCCTAAAATTGATGTCTCTACTATCGAAGGTGCGATTGCGGCTCTCAAGAGCCCTAATATCAACGTTCGTTCCATGGGTTTCATCAAACTCAAAGAAGAAGGCAGTAAATCCCTTCCTGCCCTGAAAGCAATGCTCAATGAGGAGAACAAGTATTTCCGTGCTCGCGCTGTTTGGCTTCTCTCACAAATTGGTGGTTCAGGTCTCAATGCTGTAGAAACTTTACTCAAGCATGATGATGCTCAAACTCGCATTGTTGCTTACCGTGCCCTTCGCCGTCAAAATCACAAGTTCTGGGAAATTTCTGCGGAACTCGCAAGTGATTCCTCCATGGCTGTTCGTCGTGAAGTGGCTCTAGCTATGCGTAATCATAGCTTTGAAAAGACTCATAAAATCCTCTTGGAGATTGCTCGTGGTTTTGACGGTAAGGATTCGTGGTACCTAGAAGCTTTAGGAACGGGTTGCGCTAAAAAAGAAAAAGATATGTATGATTATTTTCACACCAACCTTCTCCCTGGAAGCGCCCTTTCCTGGTCGCCTGCTTTTGCTAAAATTGCTTGGCGTTTGCATCAACCCGCTGCTCTTAGCGATTTCCGCAAAAGAGCCTTTGCAACTGAACTCAGTTTTGACGAACGCAAAGAAAACTTGGTCGCCATTGCCTTTACGGACACTAAGGAAGCCGCTCAACTCATGCTCGAAGTGGCCAATCAAGGCCCCAGCGACAGCAAAGAGCTCGCAACTTGGTGGATCAATAATAAAAACCGTTCAACTTGGAAAGATTATAACTTAACGGCTCAACTCAAAGCTAAGGAAACTAAGAAAAAGACACTGGATCTCTCTAAGCACCTTACTAAGAGCAATGGCAAGTTACCTTCCATTAAAGAACTACTCAAACTCAAGGGTGATGCTAAAAAAGGTGAAGCCATTTTCCATGGTAAAGCTATTTGCTTTAGCTGCCACAAAGTAGGTAAGCGCGGTATGGAAGTCGGTCCCAACCTTTCAGATATCGGTGGGAAATTCGGCAAGGACTATCTTCTTGATTCTCTGATCAATCCATCAAGTGCTATTTCCTTCGGTTATGAAACGGCAAATATCACCACAAAAGCGGGCAAGGAATACAAGGGTTACTTCATTGATTCTGACTCTGATCCACTGGTGATTCGCGATTTAGCTGGCAACCGTAGCAACTTGGCGAAAAAAGATATCGCCAAGAAGGAAATGATGAAAACATCCATCATGCCTTCAGTGAAAAATCTCAACCTCAATGCCCAGGAAATTGCCGACCTCACGGAATACCTGAGCACTCTGAAAAAGTAATACTCCACTTACTTTTAAATAAAGTTTAAAATCTATGGGCTGTACTCTTCGGGGTACAGCCTTTTTTGGCTTTCACCAGTTTGATTATTTCGTCAAAAATATGACTTAAGTCTTGTCTAACCTAAATGATTGGCCTCAGTTCTCACTTGATCTACGTCGTCGAGATAATCCATGTAATGAATGTGCTCACCATCAACGAGGAAGCCCCATTCGCCTTCTTTGTCTCCGGTATGAACGAGTGACCAAGTATCTGGCTCAATTGATTTCACGCAGTGATAAGTATCGGCCGTGATCATATTGGAATCAAACGGCTTAACGGTCTTGAGACCGGCTTGAGTTTCTTCAACATAACCACCGCTTAAAATTGTCGAGCGACCCGCCCAGGGGTGATTGTGTAAATGTTTATCATCATCCGGCTTGAGGAAGTGATGCAGCAGGAGACTATTTCTCGATGAATGCGATCCCTTCGTCCCTGGCTGAGGTTCATTAACCCAAAAACGAACCAAGTAAATTTCGTCGTTATTACGCCCTAAAATCTCTCTATACCAGCCTTTTTCTAGTGACTGATAAGCTAGGTCAATCCAGTAAGGACGATCCGCTTTAGTCGCCTCTACTTTGAGCCAAGATATATATTGTTCCAGATTCATATTTGTCCTTAAAAATTTAATGCCCGTAAAATACCACTTTTTTGAAATAAGCCAGTGGAGGCAAGGACTTAAGAACTATGTTTTTAATTTATTTTCCTCAATCATGCAAAAGTCGAGGACTAGATAACAGAAAGCTTAGACTACTTCCACTAATTCATTACTATACTTTTTTTCATGCTCTACATAAATTATAGTTTCGCAATACCATTAAATTGAGAGGTCATTAAAATTAAACTAGCTCTCGCCAAGTCGCCAAGGAACTAAGTTTTTTATCTGAGCTAATCTTGTGACTCTGTGGATGGATATTTTAGGGTTCAAAGACCCCATGTAATTAGGGGTTCCCAACTGAGCTTTCGCGATAGGCTATTAGTCAATAGAAAAATCCCCTTATATTTTAATCACTCACTTGGCGACTTCGCGCCTTTGCGAGAAATATTAATTTACGGAATCCATTTTTCCTTCCCTCATAGCCCTAGGCTTTTAGAATACCCTCGGGATCATTCATCTCATTAGTGACTTTTAAAATTAAACTAGCTCTCGCCAAGTCGCCAAGGAACTAAGTTTTTTATCTGAGCTAATTTTAAGAACTATGTTTTTTGATATATTTTAGTGGTGTGGTGCCCACTTGTTTTTTAAAGTGTAGGTTGAAGGCACTTTGATCATAAAAACCTAGATCTGTGGCCACTTCGATAATGGTCTTATTCTTAGACAAGAGCAGATCACAAGCCTTTAAGATCCGTAGTTTGATGATGTACTGATGTGGTGTGCTCTTAAAAATTTGCTTAAAGCGTTTTTCAAATGGGCGAACTGAAAGGCCACATTCTCTAGCGAGTAATTTGTTAGAAATTTTTTCAGTATAATGCGCTTTTATGTATTCCAAAGCTTTGGCGATTTCCCCTAATGGGCGCCCTAATTTACCGGAATTTTCATAGGTCTGCATGATACCATAGAGCCCCAGAACTTCACCTGCCTTATTAAATAAAGGAATTTTCTTGGTCACAAACCAACTTAGGTCACCGAGGTAATTGGGAAATAATTCAACAATGCCTTCTTTAACTTCACCTGATTCCATGACTTGTAAGTCATCTTCACGATACTGCTCGGCCAACTCTACAGAATGAATATTGAAGTCATCTTGAGCTTTTAGCAATTCTTCCACACTCGAAAAGCCACAATGCTGTGCAAGTCGAGGGTTCGCCCACAGTAATTCACATTGACGATTTTTAAGAAAAAATAGCACCCCTTTTATATCATCAAAGACATGGAGGAATTCTTTCGACATCAGACAATCATCTAATAGACTTATGTGTTTCATTGTAATTTTCACCAAAAATATTCATTCTTAACGTGCCCAGACACCATACAAAAGCTAGTGAGCTTCGCCTTAAGACTACTATGATCACAGGAACATTCAAGATCAACACTAAACGCTATTATCCTAAAAATTAGAGTGTTTCATCCAAGTTTTTACAAAAAACGAGCCCTATAATTAGTATCTATTTAAAGTATTCTTAGCAAGGGGCAAAACCTGACGCTTGCAGATAAAACCATGTCCTTTTTAGACATTTTATATACCTTAAAAAACACCTATAGTTTAACCAGTCATTATACAAGGGAATAATTTTAGCATGAAGCTCTTAGTTCACCTACTCATCATCAGCATCAGTTTAGCCAGCACTCTCGAAGCCAAGGTAATCAAAGCCATTTTCATTAGCGGTGGGGGACCGACAACTGACTCTGGTCACAATGGCCGCATCAATCATCATAAATTGATTCCTCATTTTCTAAGCAATAACATAGAACTGACTTACACTTCCGATAAGGATGACCTCAATCCCGAGACTCTAGCAAAATACGACGTAGCGATTCTCTATTTAAGTGCCCCAAATGATAAACCTGAGCGCGTCAAAGCCCTTATAGATTTCGTTGAAAAAGGTGGTGGTTTTGTAGGTGTCCACAATACTTGCGGAGCTTTCGACGGTGACCCGTCTTTTGTTTCTCTCATTGGGGGGGAATTCAAAGGTCACGGTAGCGGATGGTTCACCGCCAATCATGTCAAAGGCATGGAAGATCACCCTGCCCTCGGTGGCATCCCAGAGTTCCTCACCTGGGACGAAACTTACGTACACAAAAATTTAAATGACGACCGAACTGACCTCCAAACTCGCGACGACAAAGGCCGAACCGAGCCCTGGACATGGATCAGAAATCAAGGAAAAGGTCGAGTTTTTTACACCGCCCACGGTCACAACAATATTGTATGGGACAATCGTTTTTTCCAAAAAATGATTACCGCTGCGACTATCTGGACTTCCAACAAAACTGTGTCGCCTAACAAAGACATTCCCATCCTGACTTATATCGACGACCTCAACAATGACCTCCATAATCACGAAGGCCGCAAAGACCCTCAAATGATTCAGGAACAAATCAGTCCCCAGGAATCAGCCAATTGTCTCGTGTTGGAAGATGGTTTCGAAGCTCAGCTCATTGCCCACGAACCCGACATCGTGAATCCCATCGACATCACCTGGGATGATCGCGGCCGCATGTTTGTTGCTGAAACAGTTGAGTACCCGACTATACCACAAGGAAAAGGTAAAGATCGCATTAGAATCTGTGAAGATACAGATGGCGATGGCGTCATGGATAAATTCACGACTTTTGCCGAAGGCTTTAAACTACATACAGGAATATGCTGGGTTAATGGTGGCATCATCCTCGCCCAGGCACCTCACATGTATTTCCTTAAAGATACCGACGGCGACGACAAAGCCGATGTGATTAAACAAATTAATACTGGCTGGGGGCTTGGTGATCTTCATGGTGGTCCAAACAACCTTAAATACAGCTTCGATAATTACATCTATGGCTGTATCGGTGGTGGAGGTCATGTAGATGAGAATGGCGGCAATCGTTTTTCCGCTGGAATCTGGCGCATGGATGTAGATGGCAGTAACTTTACACCCATTAGTAATCTCGGTGATAACAGCTGGGGACTTGGCTTTAGCGAAGATTTCGAGATTTTTGCGTCTTCCGCAAACAAGGGCCCAGCTAAACATATCTACGCTCCCTACCCGTATTTCGATGCCGTGGGCCTTAAGAAATCACCCGCCAACCCCATTTTTGATCACTGGACTTTTTACCCCCTTACCATAACGCGCCAGGGTGATCAATTCGGTGGTTATACTGCCGGCTCTAACTTTGATATTTACACAGCTCGTTCTTTCCCGGAAAAATACTGGAATAAAGCCGGTTTTATCGGTGGTCCTACAGGTAAACTTCTTGGCCAATATTTCCTCGAACCCGATAATCAGGGCAGTTACCACGCTCGTAATGGTGAAAGTCTTGTCGCCAGTTTCGATGAATACACCGCTCCGATCAAAGGCATAACCGGCCCGGATGGTCAGCTCTATATGCTTGACTGGCATAACCTCATCATGCTTCACGGTGGCGAAATGCAAAACCCACTTCGCGACAAAACTCACGGCCGAATTTACCGAATCACTCACAAAGACGGCAAGCCCAATAAGGTTCTTGATTTAAGCAAAGCAAACACCGCCACACTCGTAGACACCTTCAACAACCAGAACCTCTTCTGGCGCATGATGGCTCAACAGAAGATTGTTCAGCAAAAGCGTATGGACGCCATTCCTCTGCTCATTGAAATGGCGAAATCCAAAGAGATAGTTGACCTCGATTCCAATCCGGCAGTGATCCACGCGCTCTGGTCACTCCACGGCCTAGGCCAATTAGACGGCTCAAATTCCGAAGCTCTCAAGGTAGCTCAAGAAGCCCTACAACATCGCTCTGCTGCTGTACGTAAAAATGCTGTCCGCGTTCTTCCACCAACAGAAGAAAGTACAAAGCTACTCACGGCTATGCTCAATGAGCGCGATGCCAATACACTCCGTCACATACTGCTTACTCTGAGCATAATGCCACCCTCATCTGAGACAGGCCAAGTTCTCTACAAAGAAGTCAAAGCAAAAGTTAACGGCAAGAAGCCTCTAGCTCCTCCTTTCAATCTTGCTTTTGTTCGTCATGGGGCTTCCCTCGTTGACCAATTCATTACCGATCTACCTCTGCGTGATCGCAGCAAAGAAGGCGTCCTTGAAAAAGTAGAGACGAAAATCGAAAATCTCATTAAAAACCCAAGCTTTAAAGATAAACGCAAGGACAAAATCGATAGGTGGATCCTTAAAGCCCACCGTAACAAAACCGCAGTAAGCATGAACATCGACACCAATGTTACTCGAGAAGGAAAATACTCTGTGCGCGTTGAATCTAAAACTGGTGGTGGAGCCGAAATTCTGCAAATTCCGCGACTGGAACCAGGCCAATATCTCTATTCCATGTGGGTAAAAATGAAAGACTTCAAGTCAAATGAACGTGGCGTCTATTTACGTGCAGCAGGTCGTGATGTGGTGGAAGCCACAAGCGAAATGCTACAGGGCAACAAAGATGAATGGACCAAAATCCAGGTTAATTTCCGAGTAAAAGCGACTTCAGGAGCTCTACTCTTTGGCCTATTCGGTGGCTGGACAGATGCCACTGGTACCGTTTGGTATACCAATCCTGAGCTCATTCAATTATCCTCTGAAAAAGTTGTCAAAAAAGTAACCGCTATTGAAAGTTTACTCACTGCCCAGGCCGTTGAAAAAAGTGCTGATGAAGTCATTAAAATCGTCAAGTTGATTAACACTCGCAGAGAGAAACCAACAGAACTCTTCATTAAAGGACTCGAGAATGTTAAAGGCATGACTTTTAGTGATGAACAAATCAAAGAGCTCAAAGCACTTGCCGACGACGCTGCACCTGCAAGCAAAATGCCCCTGGCAATTTTCTCTTCCAATAACAGCATCGATATCGGCCTCAATGAACTCGCTAATAGTCTAACGGGCTTCGAAGCTGCCATCGTTGAAGGCGATGCCGAAAAAGGAAAGATATTGGCAAAAGCCTGTATTGTTTGTCACGGTGAAGACTTCTCCGGTCATGCTGCCGAACGCGCACCTTCTTTGTCACAATTATCTGACTGGTACCTACAAAGCCAGATGCAGAAATTCAAGCAGGGAATTCGCGGCGGCGATGTCAGTGACCCTGATGGCTACGCCATGAATATCTTGATGCAGGATTACTCTACCCAGCAAATGGCAGACCTAGCGGCTTATATTCGCACGAAAACGTTTAAACAGCCTAAAATCACTCTTGACGGCGATCCAGTAAAAGGCAAAACACTTTACAATAGTTGCTTTGCCTGTCATCAGCCCGATGGCGATGGACTCAAAGCTCTAAAAGCTCCCGCGATTGCCGGACTCCCAGATTATTATACCGTTAAGCAACTTCACAATTTCAAACATGAACTTCGTGGCAGCGGTAACGGTGACAAAGAAGGAAAAATGATGCAGGCTTCGGCCAAGTTACTCAAAGATGAGCAAGCTATGAAGGACGTCGCCGCCTACATCAGCACACTGCAGGTCAAAGAAAAGAAATAAACTGGGTACGCCAAGCACCTGCTTCCATGAGAAGGCATTTGCAAGTTACGGTTTGCATTAAAGTTATATTTTTCTGAGAATTGAGAAAACCAGTTTTCAAATGCC
This sequence comes from Lentisphaera marina, assembly GCF_028745505.1. Classification (GTDB taxonomy): domain Bacteria; phylum Verrucomicrobiota; class Lentisphaeria; order Lentisphaerales; family Lentisphaeraceae; genus Lentisphaera; species Lentisphaera marina. The sequence goes on from NZ_JAQZZL010000002.1 coordinate 2,207,798, forward strand.
ATCAAATTGTCTTGCTTCCATTCGCATTCTTTTATGGACTGCCTAGTCCGATGCATGATTGTATCCTATTTGATGCTGCAATCTTGGCAACGAACTTTCAACAAGGTCTGGCAAACCTATCATTCTGCTGGTGCTCCGCAGTCATCGCATAAGACATTTGATAAACTCTTTTCTTTTTAAATTTCTTCCTTAATTGTGATTATAAGAAATATTGGGGAGGTTGGCTGGATTGGTGGATAATCATGATGCTTTTTTTAAAGCCTGTTTGTGGAGTGGTTCATAATTATCGCCACTGACCCAAAGTCGATGCATTAAAACAGCTAGCTTCCTAGCTATGGCTACTTTTGCTTTTTTTCTCCCCGCGCCACCACCTCGTGAGGCAATTCGATGTCCGTACCTCTTCAAATCAGAATCCGGGGATCTATCGCTAAAAATATGTTGAGCACAAATAACCAGTAATGATCTCAAGTACCTATCTCCATGCTTTGTTATTCTTAGTTGTTTATCTTTTTCTCCCGATTGGTCCCGCTTTGGAGTTAGGCCTAAAAAAGCACCTATATCACGACTCTTATTAAAACGGCTTGGATCATCAATAGTTAAAACAAATGCCAAGGCAGTAACTGGTCCCACTCCAGGAATCTGCCGCAGGTGCTGAGCCTCGGGACAAGACTCTTCACTAATCAGTTCAATTCGATCATCCAACCTCTCTATTCGATCAGTCAGTTCTTGACATTCGTATAGCATCTCACCTAAAGTTGGCAATAAATCATCACTTACATATTCATACATCTTTTCACTGAAACGATTAGCTTCGCACTTAGGGAGATCACTAACTCCTAAACTCTTTAGTATACCCCTTAATGAATTCATCGTTTGGGTTCGCATCTTCACAAAATGCTCACGAGCACGCAACACTGTAAGCATTTGCTGGGAGTCCATACTTCGGTGTTGAATGCCGTACAAAAGTGATGGATCCATTCGGGCTACCCGTGCTATCTTTTCAGCGTCTTTTTCATCGCACTTATTCGTGCTGTCCCATATCATTCGGAGCTTACGAGCATTTGCTACAATTACATTGAAGCCCATACTTTTGAGTTTACTCGATATCCATAAAGAGCTACTTCCTACTTCTAGAGCTACTCGGATTTTATGAGGGCGTTCATAATTCGAAAAATATACACTTAACGATTCCAGATTATTTTCAATTTTTGCTTGTTCGACGATTTTACCTTCAGAATTTAAAACACAAATATCGTGTTTTTGATTTCCAAGATCCATTCCAATTGTTATTTCAGGTACAGTGATAGTAGTTTTAGACATGGCAGTTCTCCGTTAATTTTGGTCGTAACTTAATTAATGTCAGGCAAGGTCTGCTAGCAAGTGGACTTTGCCGAGGGCTGCCTTCTCATACTATCTTGGCATTTCCTCCCAAAAGCTAAAGAATGAAATTCATACCAAGCCTTTAGGGTTCCATTCACAAAAAGATACGACGCTTTTGGCCTATTTTTTGCCAATTAAAACCAATCCTTATTGAGCAAGGCATCCTAACTTGTATGCATTATTCATAATAAATAAACTAAGGAAAGTAATATGTCATCTCAAAAACTTAATGTTGCTATTGTCGGTCTCAGTTTCGGTGCAGAATTCATCCCAATTTATCAAGCTCATGAAAACGCTAATATGTATGCAATTTGCCAACGTAATGAAGAGAGTTTAAAGCAAATTGGCGATGCTTACAATATCGCAACACGCTACACCGATTACGAAGAATTACTCAAAGATCCTAAAATTGATATCGTTCATATCAACACTCCGCCTTTCATGCATGCCGATCAAACGGTAGCAGCTTTGGAAGCCGGCAAACACGCCGCATGTACCATCCCTATGGCGATGTCAGTTGAAGATTGCCGACGCATTGTCGAAGCTCAAGAAAAGTCGGGAAAAACCTATATGATGATGGAGACCGTGGTCTACAGTCGCGAGTACCTCTACGTCAAAGAACTTTTCGATAAGGGAGAGATGGGTAAACTACAATTTTTGCGCTCTTCGCACCAACAGGACATGGCGGGCTGGCCTGGTTATTGGGAAGGTCTTCCTCCCATGTACAACGCGACTCATGCCATATCTCCAACGCTGGCCATTGGTGGAAATGAAGCTGAATCCGTTCAGTGCATTGGCTCGGGCACCATCGATAAATCCATGCATGCTCAGTATGGCTCACCCTTCTGTATTGAATCCGCTCACATCAAATTTAAAGACTCCGATCTTTATGCCGAGGTCACTCGCTCACTCTTTGACGTTGCTCGTCAATACCGCGAAAGCTTTGATGTTCATTGCTCGAAAAAATCTTTTGAATGGAGCCTTATCGAAGATGATGGCCATATCATTCACACCGGTGAGAGTCCCGAGCGCGTGGAAGTTCCCGACTACGCTCATCGCCTGCCTGAATCTATAGCACACTTCACGACTAAAGGTGTGTACGACGATGAAAATACTCACCTCTCATTTTCTCAAGGTGGCGGTCATGGTGGATCTCATCCCCACCTCGTACACGAACTCTTAGATGCCATTGTCAACAATCGCGAAGCTTACCCCAACGCCAGACAGGGTGCGAACATCACTTGCTCGGGTATTCTCGCTCATGAATCTGCTCTCAATGAGGGCAAAAAAATCATGCTTCCCGAATGGACTCTAGCCAATGGCCCAAAAGCCTCTGCTTATGCCCCAGAAGCTGAATTAGCTCTAGCTAAATAATGATCAAAGCGGGCATAAACATGATGCTCTGGGCCCCCTTTGTGGAGGAGGTCCACTTTGACATCTTTGTCGATTTAAAAAATGCAGGCTATGACGGTGTCGAGATCCCCCTATTTGAAGGTGATTTTGAGCATTATAAAAAAATCAAAAATGCCTTGGATGACTGCGGTTTGGAATGCACTACTTCCACTGCGTGCCTAGAGGATCGCAACCTCATTTCCCCTGACCCCGACATCAGGAAAGCTGGACTCGATCACCTCAAGTGGGCAGTTGATTGTTCTGCTATTCTCAGTAGCGATACGCTTTGTGGTCCATTTCATTCGGCACCTGGCGTTCTAAGTGGCAAAGCACCGACTCAGGAAGAAATTCAATGGGCGATCGAAGGTTTAACTGAAATTGCGAAATACGCAAAATCAAAAAGTCTTCTTCTCACCATAGAATACCTCAACCGCTTTGAGTCTCATCTCTGCAATTCACTGACTCAAACAGACCAATTGGTCGAAGCGATTGGTGCCGATAATCTAGGCATTCACTACGATACGCACCACGCGCACCTTGAGGAGTACAATATAGCAGAGGCTATTCGCACAGCGGGCAAACATATCAAGCACGTACAATATTCCGAAAGCAATCGTGGCATTCCTGGTCAAGGTCAAGTCAATTGGCATGAAACGACTCAAGCACTAAAGGATATGAACTACGATGCTTGGGTTGTGATCGAAGCTTTTACACAAAATGACCCAGGCATAGTTTTGGCCCTACATCTCTGGCGTCCCTTATTTGACACTGAGAAAGAAGTTTACGAAGCGGGAATAAAGCTAATCAAAAATCAATGGCCTAAATGTGAAAAAGTGAGGTATTAAAACATGACTGAAAACCTACATAAATTATACCTATTGGCCGTTTCATTATAATTTAATTGACCAAATGCCTGAGTTAGTAGCTGATTTAAAGAAAAGTCTGAATGATTATTTTGAAGAAGTGGATGCCCAAGATTATTGGATTCATCGCAAGGACGGTAAACGAAATCTCATTGGCAAAGAAGGGCTAGAAGAAGAAATCAAACGTCATCAAGAAAAAGCCCTCAGCTCACAAAAGAGAAAGAGTAAGTAATTATTTAATCTTCATCAATAGGACTTAACTATGCGTCGCTTAACTTACATCTTATTACTAATGTCTTCAGTATTAGTTGCTCAAACCGCTCGCGAATCAGTTGAGTTTAACTGGGTTAATAAAAGTGAAAAAAGCTTTAAAGGAGCACAACACCACACTTTTTACTCCCAGGCTAATAAGGCTGAGATCGGCTTCAATGTTTATCTACCTGAGCACTATCAGAAAAACTCCAATTCTCGTTATCCAGTAATATATGTCTTGCATGGTGGCGGAGGTAATGAAAGCAGTGGCTTGACTCGTATTCGTAGTTTGGAACTAGCGATGAAAAAGAAACTCATCCCTCCGACTATTTTAGTTATGCCCAATGGTGGCAAGGGCTCAGTTTATCTCGATTCATTCGATGGAAGCTATATGGTCAAAACGATGATCATCAAAGAACTCATTCCTCATGTTGATAAGAATTTTAGAACTATAGCGGAATCCAGGGCACGAGCAATTCAAGGCTTTTCTATGGGCGGCAGTGGTTCTACAAAGTTAGCTTTGCTTCATCCACATATATTCAGTTCATTTACCAACTTTGCTGGTAGCGGCCTCCTAAGAGTTGACTTTGATCCGAGCGACCAAAATCAAACTCGTAAAATTCGATACTTTGCACCTAAGCATCGAATGCTGGGTGATGACCCTGAGTTTTGGAAAGAAAATATTGGCTATGCTATTGTTGAAAAAAATCGAGAAATCATAAGTGAGAAACTCGGAATTCGAATCGTCTTTGGCAAAAAAGATAAAGGCCTTCAGGGCGCGCAAGAATTCAGTACTTTTCTAAAGTCCTTGAAGATCGATCATGAATTTGATCTTCACGAAGGCGGACATAACTGGGGAACCGAGAAAAACGCTTTGGATACCTACGCTTTCCATAATAAGCATTTTAAACTCAGCGAACAAGAACTGCAAAATCTAAAATAAACAGGGGATTTCGCGACAAACTCCCCCAGTTGTATATAAGAGAGGACTTTCAAATCACCCGTCCCTTAGGGACTTTCAAATCACCCGTCCCTTAGGACTTCCTTAGGACTTTCGGGTACGGGTCTTTCACATAATATGATGTCCCTAATCTCCCCGCTCTAATCTCCCCGATTCGGAACAGTCCTCTGCTGACGAACGAGCAACATTTCCTGCCCACATCAAGCTCTTAGAAAAATAGTTTTTTTTTGAAAGAAGTGACCCAAACCGGAATTTCGTCTGGTATAAAGGTTATCTAATTATGAATTCAATAAGCAATTTAACTGTTGGAGTGTAGGAATTATGTCAAGTCCCAAGCATTATACGGCAAATAGTCAGGAGTGGAATCGGCATAAAACTAATGCAATCATGAGCGAACGTACTTTACGTGAGGTATACCTGCCGGCCTTTGAAATGATTGTTAAAGAGGCACATCCTGCCACAATAATGGCTGCTTATAATAATATTAATGGCGTTCATAATTCGGAAAACCCTTTACTCCTTCAACAGATTTTTCGAGGTGAATGGGGATGGATCGATTTTTTTTTGACAGATTGGGCCTGCCATCACAAGGCCGATTCCTCAGCGAATGCCGGACTAAATCTTAAGATGAGCGTTAAACAGGTGGAAGATAATGGGTAATACACTAGATAGAAGAAGATTTCTCCAAGGCGTAGGGGCCTTGTTAACCTTACCGCTTTTTGAAGCTTCAGCATCGACAAAAAAGTCATCAAAACCACCGGTGCGCATGATTAATCTCGGTTGGGCATATGGGGTTACCGGCTACGGTAAATGGTTCCCTGAAACTGGCTCTGGTTTTGATTACAAAGTACCAGAATGTCTCGCGTCCATGGAAAAACATAAAAAAGATTTCACCTACTTCTCCAACATTTCTAACCCATTCACTGCCGGTGGACACAACACTTGTACAAATCTATATACATGTGCAAACTTAAAAAGAACAACAGGGCGATCATTTCACAATAGTATCTCATCTGACCAACTAGCTGCGAAGCACCTTGGTGCACACACCCGCTTTGATTCCATTGTTCTCGGGAAAAGAGGTAATGGAACGGGACCGTGTCTTTCTCTGTCATGGGATGAAAGTGCAAGGCCAATACAAGGTATGAATGATCCGATTCAATTATATAATCAGATGTTTGGAGACGGTTCTGTTTCACTGGCAGAGCGAAAAGCACTACTACGAAAAAAACGAAGTGTTCTCGACACTGTTTATCTAGATAGTAAAAACCTTAAGAAAAAAATAAGTCGGGCTGATAGTGTCAAGCTCGACGAATATTTCGAAATGGTACGCAAAATAGAGAAAGATTTTGAAAAGGAAGGAGAATGGTTGAAAATTGCCAAGCCTAAGACTGATCTAAAAAAACCAGTAAATGGACTTAGAGGTGAAAAGAACATTAAGGCAATGTACGATCTGATAATGGCCGGAATGATCGCCGACTCATCGAGGTGTTTCTCATACCTAATTCCAATCTACTCGATGCTTAAAGAAATGGGAGTTGAAGGTTCATCACATGCAATCAGTCATCACTCAAAGAATAATATGGCACTAGTAGCGGATTCAATTAAAATTAATACAAAAAATGCTGAACTTTTGTCTAGGTTTATTGATAATTTAAAGTCCTACAAGGAATCGGATGGATCAAGCCTTTTTGATAACTGTTTAGTTACTTATTCTTCTGGTACCAGAATAGCTCACAGTGTGAGGGATTTACCTTGTATCTTAACAGGTAATGGTGGCGGAAAAATCAAGCATCAGGGTTATATAGAACTAGAGAATGGTAGTAATCGAATGAGTAATCTATTCTTAACAACTCTACAAACTGTCGGTGTTAAAACTGATTCATTCAGTGACAGTAACGGCGTGATCAAAGAGCTGCTGGTATGATAAAACTTTTTAGCTTCTTTTTAGCTGTATTGATTCCTGGAGCCTCAAGTGCAGCAGAAATGTCGTATTCTAATACATTAAAGCCTTTTATTAATTCTTATTGTATTAAATGTCATGGGCCTTCGAAACAAAAGTCAAACTTAAGGCTGGATAACCTTCCCTTTACTCTTAAGGATTTAGCAAATGTTGAACACTGGCAAAGTGTGCTCGATGAACTAAATCAGGGTAATATGCCTCCGGAAAATGCAAAACATCCGGAGGTTGAGGAGTTTTCTAGTGTTCTTGATTTTTTGATGGATAGCCTTGAAAAATCCAAGAAAAATCTATATGGCAAAGGGAAGGGAACGCTGATGCGCCGCCTTAACAAACGTGATTACTCTAACTCTGTATTTGATTTGACAGGTGTTAAAATCCCTGAAGATTCTTTACCACAAGATCCCAAAGGTGCGAGTTTTGACACTGATGGCTCAAATTTGTTTATGTCGAGTTACCACTTTTTTCAATATCAGTCATTAGCAAAAAAAGCTATCAGGGATGCTATTCACTTTGAGAATAAGCCTGAAGTCAGACGGATCGTATTCCACCCCGTCGCTGGACTTGATCTAGTCCCCTTGAAGTTTAAAAATGGTGTCGCTAGTAAAACACTCCAAAATTACCAGAGTAACTTAAAAGCATTTTTAAAAAAATTTAAGATTCCTCTTAAGGATGCTTTGTCGATGAAGGACCAAAACGTTAAGAAGAAATCTGGTGCCAACACCAATGCTAAAACTGTCAAAGTACCGGAAGGTTTAATGCATAATGTTATTATATCACCGTGGGCATTTTTTACTAAGAATAACCAGAAAGGTAATGGTATGATTGAAAGACTGCTTATGTCTCTTAATGGCATGGTGGACAAAGGAAGTCAGCTATCTACTGGGATGTATAAATTCTCTATCACTTGCGGATATGGGAATATGGATCCTTCTGATAAAGCTTTCATCGCTATTGGTACCGGAAATGCAAGGAAAAAGAGTTTCTCAACCGTAGAAAAATACGACTTTGTCGAGCTTAAGGCAAAATCTAAAAAACCCCAAGAAATTGTTTTAGAGTATTACATCGACATGAATAACGATATAGGTTTAAAAACTGATTCTATTTTTCACATAAAATCTCTATTCCAGAACCCCATTGAGATGACTCCCGACATGAAAAAAAATAATGGTATGAACAATTTTCCATTTATCTCAATTTCGAGAATTGAAGTCTCAGGACCGCATTATAAAGAATGGCCGCCAGCTTCGCATAAAAAGATTTTTCCAACGAGACAGGGAAATCTTAGTGAAACGACATATATCAGAAAAATCATAACATCCTTTGCCAAAAAGGCCTTTAGAAGTTCTCCTCCGACGGATAAATACCTCAAGTCATTAATGGCTATTTATCAAGAGAGAAGAGACGAAGGAGAATCAATGGAGAAAGCCATTGAGGAGCCTCTGTCTATTATTCTGGCATCCCCCAGCTTTATCTATATTGCTGAAGAGAACACTGATAACAAACTTGGCTATATTAGTCAGGAAGAACTGGCTATCAGGCTAGCATATTTTCTTTGGAGTTCACCTCCTGACGAAAGGCTATTAAAGTTGGCCCACAGCAATAAGTTGAAGGATCCTAAAGTTTTGAGGTCTGAAGTTAGGCGCTTGATACTCGATAAACGATCTTTTAAGTTTTCAACGGGTTTTGTGGAACAATGGTTGGATGTTAATGAAATTGCTCAGCGCGATGTCCCAGTACCACGTAAGTTCAGTCCTGTTTTTAAAAAGGCTGTCAAAGCGAGTATGGCAAAAGAACCTATTCACTTTTTTGATACCATCATGCGGACAAATTATAGCTTGTCAAATTTTATCGATTCAGAATTTGTCGTGGTCGACAATGTTTTAGCAAATTATTATGGACTATCAGCACCAGGAAAAGTTGGTTTTTCAAAAGTGAAACTTCCTAGAAATTCGCCTCGTGGTGGACTTGTCGGTCAAGGTGCATTTCATCTTATTGGAAGTGATGGGGTACATACAAAGCCCATTTTAAGAGGAGCTTTTGTGCTCAGTAAAATTATTGGAAAACCGACTCCACCACCACCTGAAAATATAGATATGATTGATGCCGATTTAGTTGGTCGGGAAACTGCGAAAGAACTCATTGCACTGCATACATCTAAAGCACAGTGTGCATCATGTCACAGAAAAATTGACCCACTTGGTTGGGGACTTGAGAACTTCTCTGCTATTAGTAAATGGAGGACCGTTGAACCGCTAAAAAAACTGAGTGTTCGTGATATAAGAGCTAAAGGTTCACTTGCTGTTGAAACCTCGGGCCATATGCCAAATGGCAATAAGTACAAAGGTCTTGAGGAATTCAAAAAACAATTGATGGGTTACAAGCACCAGTTTTCTGAAGCTCTTATCGAAGACTTAGTAAGTTATGCCCTCGGTAAAAGAATTGGTGTTGCGGATGAAAAGCTAGTCAAAATTCTAGTCAGCCGCGCCAAAGCAAATGACTATAAACTAGCCTCAATTATCTCAGATATTGCCTGTTCAAAAACCTTCCGAATAAAATAAAGAACCTTCCACCTACCGTGAAAAAGTAGGTGAATTCACTCGATATTTTGGGGTCTTCTCCAGAACTTGTGGCTTAGAACAATATTTTACAGACGCTCTACGGCTGAAATAGCGCAGCTTCATCGCGAAGACATAGTTGTTCAAGATGATGTACTTTGCATCAAAATTGGATGACTCCAGGACAAAATCGTGACGGGCTCATGCGTATTAATCTCTATAAGTCCAAGCCATTTGAGATGCTTGCGATCCCCGCAAAAAGCAATGGTATTGAAATCGAATTCATCAAAGCGATTAAAGAAGAAGATGCCTGGAATAAAAGTCTTTATCAAGTTAAGCAATGGACTTACAAGCCCACACATTATTTGGTGGACCAAAAATTGATCAGGAGCCTTTAAACGTACTTTCCGTCACTCCGGACAAGGAACTCAAAAAGGTTTTTATTAAAATTGCAGGCATGAAAGAAAAACAGGTCATTTACCTGCGTTTAGCTACCCTCTTTCAATCCCATAAAGGGAAAGAACTCTTCACGAGTGATGCTTCTACACGCTCAATTGGAGGGCAAGTTCCTGCTAAGCCTGAAAGTAAACTTTACTTCTTATAGAACGAGGAGTAATGTTATTAAGCCAAAAACATAAGATGCGAGGTTGTGAAGTGAGTGAGGATAGATTCGTAACCAGAAAAACACTACTTCAGCGCGCGAGTTGTGGCGAAGATGGCCAGGCTTGGGATGAATTTGTCGCTTACTATGAGAAGTTTATCTTTATTCTGCTCTGGCATTTGAGCGTACCGCAACAGGAATGTGATGACATATCTCAAAAAGTATTAGTAAAACTGTGGAGAAATTTGGCAAATTATGATCCCTCCAAAGCCAAATTCCGAACCTGGATAGGCACAATAATACGCAATGCAACCGCCACGCATATGGCACAACGATCACAACAAGGCCAACGCTTCCCGTTGTTCGATACCAATGAACGGATGCTTAGTGAACAGGGCGCGGACGAGTTTGAGCAGTTCTATCAAAAGGAGTGGGAAAGCTACATAACCTCGATTGCCATGAAAAATGTTAGCGAGTGTTTCTCCGGCAAAGCAATCGAAGTATTCAAAATGTCACTTAGCGGATGTACACCCCAAGAAATCGCCGACAAATTGGATCTGCAACTGAGCTCGGTATACAGCCTCAAAAAACGTGTCAAAGCGCGCGCTATCGAAGAGGTGAAGCGGCTGCGAAATGAACTGGAGTTGTAATGAATAGCTCTAATGATAGCCTTGATATCAAAACTGAATTCACCAATGAATTCGCGCAGTTATACAACTACTCTGATGATGAACAGAGCTTTGAAGAGTTGAATCCTATCTATGCCGAAGTAGATGCGGCAGAGGTTCGCTACACCGACTTTGAAGAGATAGGCAGTGGCGGTATGAAAACAGTCTATCGCGTGTACGACCGCAAATCAGATAGGCATGTGGCAATGGCACAGCTCCACTCGGATGCGCCCCGGGACTGCTATGAATCATTTCTACGTGAAGCAAGATTAACTGCCGGACTACAGCATCCCAATATCATACCTGTATATGACGTGGGAATTCTCGATAACGCACCATTTTTTACTATGGAGCTTAAAGGCGGCAAATCGCTCTCGGAAATTATCTCATCTAAAGCGGACGGATCTGTCGGAGTTACAAGCAGCGATCTACTGAAGATTTTTCTTAAGATTTGCGATGCGATTGCTTACGCTCATTCAAAAAATGTACTCCACCTTGATCTGAAGCCCGGAAATATTCAGATTGGTGAATACGGAGAAGTGACGGTGTGTGACTGGGGGCTGGCCAAAGTTTTAGGTTCACTTGATGACGATGATGAAAGCTTGTACTTCAATCCCGACTTACTCAACAACATGACTCTTGCCGGTGAAATCAAAGGGACTCCCGGATATATGGCTCCCGAACAGGTAACGCCCGATGGCGATAAAAACTTTCAGACGGATATCTACGCGCTGGGCGCTATGCTCTATGTGCTGTTAACCTTGGATAATCCCTCTGACGAAAATGTTAAGACAACCCTCGAACGCACCTGTAACGGAACTCTCTTTGATTTTTCAAAAACCTGCAACACCATCCCTGAAAGCCTTAAAGCTGTCGTGATGAAGGCAACAGCGACGGCCCCCCAAGCACGTTATCAAAACCTAACGAGTCTGGGCAATGAGGTACAGCAATACTTATCCGGTTTTGCGACAACTGCAGAAGACGCCCATTTTCTCAAACAGCTGCTATTGCTTTTAAAACGCAATCAACGGGTATCACTCATATTATGCACTGCCTTGTCCCTAATTTTGGGCCTAACGCTATACTCAGTTAATGAGATAACCAAAAGCGAAAAAGCCACACGGGAGGCGTTAATCATATCCAAAAAACAGCGTGATTTTGCCCAAGAATCTTTAGATCAATACAGGAATGAAAAACGTTACTCGACTAGCTTAGCCAAAAGTTATGAACAGGCAGTCTTTGGTCAATCACTACTATTCAGATCTTCAGGGGTATACTCCAATCGCACCAAAGTTAATGATTATTGGCGAGTTATTAAAGAGTTGGACAAAGTACTGGAAAAGAACCCAAGCAATAAAAAGGCAATCTATGATAAAGGAAAGTTACTGCTCATAATGCAACGTTTTGATGAGTCGGCGAAATGCTACCGCCTGAACCCTGACCATGGAGAAGTTGCGGCCACGCTTGTTGAAGAGTTTGCAGACAAATACCCAGGGGGGAAAATAAAAAAAGCCGAAGTTATTATTGATTTTATCCGTCGAATCAAAGAGCAACACATCTTCTCACGTGCTCCTTTGGCCGAAAAAATGATGGTATACGATTCTCTAGTGAGACAGAGCTTAAAGCATCATAGTCGCATTGTACGCGAAGTGATCACAATATTTAACAGAAAATGGGATAACGCCCTCTTTGAATATGACAGCAAGGAGCGCAGTCTTATTATTGGAGGTAAATACCTTCGCAACTTTCGGCCTAATTTCTATCATGGCTCAAATTCCAATATCTTACGAACACTTCAAATAGATTCGCTCACTATTAAAAGTGCAGAGTTTCAAAAACTAGAAAATGTTTCAAAGCTTCATCTAAACACATTGGATATTCGTGACACTGCCGTGAGCACTGTTCCCGGACAAAAATACCTCCAACTAATATCTACAATCATCTGCCGTCCGGATCAGTTCTCTGCTGACGAACGGGCAAAATTCCCCAAACACATCAAGCTCATAGAAAAATAACAGATTTTTTTGGGAAGAAGTGACCCAATACGAAATTTCATCTGGTATAAAAGATATACAGCATATATCCAGTATGGTTCTGGATACTGCCGAAGGTGGCCTGTATATGGCAGGACAAAAGGAGATGAAAATTGATGAAGAAATTATTTCTTGTACTTATTTTGAGTGTGATTTCTGGTACGGCATTGAGTGCCGACCAAATGAATAAACCCAATATAGTGATTATTTTTAATGATGATCAAGGGTATCAGGATGTGGGGTGTTATGGATCTCCGGATATCAAAACACCACGTACCGATCAGTTAGCCGCTGAAGGGGTGAAATTGACAGACTTCTATGCTGCATCGCCCGTATGCTCGCCATCTCGTGCATCACTACTTACAGGATGTTATCCTAATCGCATTGGTGTGGGAAGAGTATTTTTCCCGAACGAAGCACATGGATTGAATCCTAAATATGTCACGATCCCAGAGGTCTTGAAGACAGTCGGATATAAAACTAAGGCTGTTGGTAAATGGCACTTAGGGAGTGAGCCCAAGTTTCTGCCAACCAATCAGGGCTTTGACTCCTATTACGGTATTCCATACAGCAATGACATGTACCCGGCCAAAACCATGAAATACGCAGATGATTGTCTGTATCGTGAAGGAGTTACGCCGGAGTCTCTTGCCAAGGTCTTTGAAAATAAGAAGTCACTACAAAAGATGAAGAACAAAGTTCCGCTGATGCGCAATGAGGAGTGTATTGAGTTTCCTACTGATCAGACAACGATTACTCAGCGTCTGGCTACAGAAGGGATCAAATTTATTAATGAGAGTGTCAAAGAAGACAAACCGTTTTTTCTTTATCTTGCAAATCCAATGCCTCACACACCGCTTTTTGCATCACCAAATTTTTTAGGGAAAAGTGAACGTGGATTGTATGGAGATGTAGTGGAAGAGATTGACTATAATGTGGGACGTATTCTTGACGAGATCAAGAAGCTGGGAATTGAAGAAAATACAATAGTAATTTACTCTTCAGATAATGGTCCATGGCTTATTAGAGGTGAGAACGGAGGTTCTGCTCTTCCTCTCTTTGAAGGTAAAGCAACTTGGTTTGAAGGTGGCCAGCGCGTACCGGGGATCATCAAATGGCCGGCTAAAATACCAACGGGATCTGTTTGCAAGGAGCTTGCGAGTACTATGGACTTATTACCGACATTTGCGCATATCACTGGGGCTGCATTACCGACACAGATGTCTCTGGATGGGAAGAATATTATTGATCTCCTCACTGGAAAAGAAGGAGCCAAAACACCTCATGAATTTTTCTTTTACAGTACTTATGCCGTGCGCAGTGGAGATTGGAAGTATCATGCCCAAGAAAAGTTTAAGGTGAAGGCTACAAGGCGTGATACCACAGGACCGACTTTGTACAATTTGAAAGATGACATAGGCGAAAGCAAGAACGTCATCAATCAGTATCCAGAAATCGCAGCACGTTTGAAAAAAGTTCTTCTTGAGCAGAATTCAAAATTGAGGAACTAATATATGAATAAATCTTTGATTATTATAGCGGCCGCATTACTACTGGGAAGCCTGGCCTCTCTTGCGGCTAACCCGGTGACAGGCCAACCGAATATTCTCTGGATCACGAGTGAGGATAATGGAGTAAAATGGTTAGGATGTTATGGAGGAGAGAATGCTCTGACGCCGAACTTGGACCAGTTAGCAAAAGAGGGTTTCCGTTATACTAACTGTTATGACAATGCCGCAGTCTGCGCTCCGACTCGTTCGACCTGGATCACCGGAATGCACGCAATTTCGACTGGAACTCAAGCGATGCGTAGTTCATCCGCTGTACCGGAACAGGTGACATTCTATAACCAGCAGTTGCAGAAGGCTGGATACTATACCAGCAACTGTACAAAGACCGACTACAATCTACGTGGACTGAAACCAGGTAAGTATTGGAATCATTCTAAGAGCGATTATACGCAAAGCTGGAAAAACCGTAAAAAGGGACAACCGTTTTTTACCGTTTTAAATCTAGGGGATAGTCACGAATCCAGGGCTTTTGGCAATCTGAAAGAAGGGTCAAAGGACCCGGGAAAAATGAAGCTTCGCTCCTACCACCCGGATATTCCAGAGATGCGCGAAACCTACGCGGTGTATTCTAGTTCGGTTGAGAAGATGGATGAGAAGGTCGGAAAGGCAATTGCCGCTCTTAAAGAGGACGGCCTCTACGAAGATACTATTATTATCTACAACTCCGATCACGGTGGCGTGCTGCCTCGCAGTAAACGTTTTCTTTATTCGAGTGGTATTCATTGTCCGCTTATCATTCGCATTCCGGAGAAGTGGAAAAAATGGTGGCCAGCAGAGAAGCCGGGTATGACAGTCGACCGTATGGTTAGTTTTATCGATATGCCGAAAACCTGGGTTAGTTTGGCTCAAGGTGAGGTTCCGGACGTATTCCAGGGGACAATCTTTCTGGGAGACAAGCTTGAACCGGAGCCCGCCTATCATTTTGCATGGCGCGGGAGGGCCGATCAGCGGCAAGACTGTGCACGGCTTACACGCGATAAACGTTATGCATATCACAAAAACTATGCACCATTTGCGCCAAATGGCCAATTCCTTCCGTACATGCACAAGATGAAGGCAACAGGCGCCTGGGAAAAATATCATAAAGATGGTAAGACCAATGCTGTCACAGGTCGCTTCTTTAAGCCGCGTGTTTCTGAAGAATTTTACGATAATGAAAAAGATTTCGACAACGTAATCAACCTGATAAATGTCCCAGAACACCAAGCTAAAATTGCTGCGCTCAAGGCTGAAATGCGTCGTCAGCAACTGGCATGCTATGACTCGGGACTGCTGCCTGAGAGCTTAAGGAATAATCGAGCCAAAGCAAACAACATGACCACGTATGAGATGATTCGCGATCCGAAACTTTATCCACTTGAGAAATATCTTGATATAGCAGATCTGGCTCTGGCGCGTGACCCTGCCAATTTGGCGACATTTAAAGAATGTTTATCCGATCCTGATGAAGGCATGCAGTATTGGGGCCTTATCGGCCTGCTTTTATTAGAGGATAAAGCTGTTCCTGCTCTTGGTAATCTTAAGTTGCTTTTCGATCAATCTATGAGTAAACAGACTCCTTATGTTCCTTATTTTGCGGCGTGGATTATCTATAGAAATGGCGATAAATCACTTGGCGAAAAACTGTTCACACAATTGGCAAATTCTAAAATGAAAGGCCACACTCTGGCAAATATTTTTGATTGGATGGGAGACGATGCCAAGCCATTGTTGAACAAAATCTATAAAGGAAAGAATCTCGAAAAGGGATTTCTGAGTGCAGTTATCACACGAGCAGGAGTGGATTTCACTATTGCCACTAAGAAGAAGAATAAAAATAACGATCGATAAAGAGGAGATATACTCATGTTGAAGTTACAACATTTACTACTAAAGGCATTCAGACCAGCCCTGTCAATTACCGCACTTGGAATGTCATTAATTGCCAATGCCGCAGAAAAGCCGCAAAAACCGAATGTACTGTTTTTAATGTCTGATGACCTTAATACTGCGTTAAGTGGATTTGGACACAAGCAGTGTAAAACTCCTAACCTTGACCGTCTGGCACAGCGCGGAGTAAAGTTTGAAAGCATGCACTGTCAGTATCCTGTTTGCGGCGCATCACGTGCATCAATTATGACTGGACTTTACCCCTATAGCAATGGTATGATGGGCAATAGCGGGAAGCTGAGAGAAAATTTACCAAACGTCGTTACGATGTCGCAGGTTTTCCGCGACCAGGATTATTATGCAGGGCGTGTGAGCAAGATCTACCATATGGGAATTCCTCCCGAAATAATTAAGGGAACTGCAGTACATGATGATGCCAATTCGTGGGAGGAAGCAATTAATATCACGGCTCTGGAGGCGAAGGTCCCCGGCGAACGCAAAAACTGGTCTCCTAAGAACCATACTTCACAGAATTTTAAGGGCGTAATCGCTTCAACGGGTGACTCAGAACACGCTGATGGTATGGCAGCTGACCGAGCGATTGAGATACTTGATAGAGTCAAAGATAAACCCTTCTTTCTGGCGGTGGGATTTGTGCGCCCACATGTGCCCTTGGTCGCCCCAAAGAAGTATTTTGATATGTATAATCGGGATGATATGGAAGTCCCTTATGTCCCTGAGAATGATTTGGATGATGTGCCTGAAATTATCCGCGAGTATAAACTGAACAGCAGATTTTACGGTGTTACTCCAGAGTATCATAAAGGGCTTCTGCATGCCTATTACGCTAGTGTGACCTATATGGATGCTCAGGTCGGACGTGTTTTAGCGGCACTTGAAGAGAAAGGATTGAAGGATAATACAATCGTGGTATTCACCAGCGATCACGGCTATCTACTGGGGCACCACAACAAATTTCAGAAGCAACACCTGTTTGAAGAATCGACACGAGTGCCGTTCATTGTGAGTGTACCGTGGATGCAATCACAGCATGGTAAAGGAACGAAACAGCTGACAGAGTTGATTGACCTCTACCCGACACTTGCAGATCTGGCGGGAGTTCCTGCTCCTGAAATACTACAAGGAACAAGTTTGAAGCCACTACTTGAGAATATTAATTCTTCTGCATGGACAAAAAATGATGTGTTTACCGTTAGTCGTAATGGTGGAGAGTCAATCCGCACCAAAGACTGGCGCTTTACCCAATGGGGATTTGGGGAGAGCGGAACTGAACTCTACGATCTGAACAAAGATCCAGGCGAATTTACCAATCAGGCGAATAATCCAGAATATGCTTCTGTGGTTAAAAAACTTCAGCAACAATTGCTTACCAAGCGTGATGAAGCTGGTTACCAAGAATTCATGGCCAGGAAAATGGACAATCAAAAGAAAAAAGGTAAGAAAAAGTAATCTCATCATTTTTTGAGGTGAGTTTGTTATGTATAAAAACGACAGGAGTAATATGGATATATCAAAAAGACAATTAGTTGTGGCGCTTGTGATGCTATTGGCTTTTAGCTTTGTCACGCTGCAGGCAAAAAATGATCCGGATTGGAAAGAAAATCCGGATGTGCACAAAACTCCGCGAGGAATCGATTCCAAAGATAATCCTAATGCTCCTAAGAAAGAACATTTTAAAGTAGAGGTGCTTGCCCTCGATTTACAGGAGCCCATGGAGTTTTGTATGCTGCCAAAGGGGAAAATTCTCATTTGCGAACGCAAAGGAGGATTGCGCGAATATGACTTACTCACTCAAAAAACCAGATTGGTCACTACTCTGAATGTCGTACAAAATCCAAATAAGAGTTATTCCACTGAAGGTGGCTTTATCGGCCTAGCAGCAGATCCAAATTTTATCCAGAACAACTGGCTTTATTTCTACTACTCCGTTCCAAGTAAACATGATCCAGAAAAATTAAAGATAAAGAAAATGTCTTGGCTTAAAACGGACAAACAAGCTAATGCTGCCAAAGAATTTAATCATGTGAATCGCTTATCCCGCTTTACTTACAAGAATGGCAAGATAGATCATAGTTCGGAAGTGAAAATTATCGACGTAGCTACCGATCGTTACCATCGCACCTGTCACGAAGGTGGCTCTATCGCTTTTGGCCCTGATGGCTTATTGTACTTGTCGGTTGGCGATAACACTAATCCACATGGCAAAGATGCTGCTCCAATGGCCCAAAAAAAAGAATATGACTCGAGGCGCAGTGCTGGCAACAGCAATGACTTACGTGGATCGGTGTTGCGCTTGAAACTTAAACCCGAAGGCGGCTATACAATTCCTGAAGGAAATTTATATAAGCCTGGCACAGCAAATACAAGACCTGAAATTTACACTAAAGGTGTTCGAAATCCATACCGTATTACAGTGAACCAAAAAACCGGCACACTTTACTGGGGAGAAATTAGCCCAGATAAGCAACCCACTGGAGAAGAAGTAAACCAAGCTAAAAAAGCCGGATTTTATGGTTGGCCATTTGTTATCGGCCCGGATCTGCGCTTTTTCTACCCTGACAAAACCCTAGTGGATCCGGATAATATTATAAATGATTCCCCACATAATACCGGACTTAAAAATTTACCTAAACCCATAAGTCCCTTCTTCTTTTATACCCGAAGCTGTTCAATAATTGGCGAAGTCTTCCATCATGATAAGGGCCAGTCAGAAGTGGGACTTCCTGAGCATTACGACAACTGTCTATTCATTGCCGACTGGAACAAAGGATGGATAAAATTAATCCGCATGGATGAAAATGAAAATAACCTCGGCGTTGAAAACTTTAATCTGAATTACAAATTTAAAAATAAACCTATCGATTTCTTTTTCCACAATGGAGAACTCTACGTATTGGAATTTGGCAAGGGCTGGTTTGGTGCTAAAGGTGGTCGAATGAGCAAGATTACATACTCAAAATCCTTTAATACAATAGCTAGCTTGGAGGCGGATATGCGAATAAATGGCATGAATACCAAAATGATGGGCACTAAACTAATGCTAAACAGTACATGCCTATCCTGCCACCACGGACAGAATAAGCTTATCGGGCCCTCTTTTGCAATGGTTGCAGACAAATATAAAAATAACAAATCTGCCCTTAACTCATTAATAGGAAAAATTAAAAATGGTGGAGCTGGTGCTTGGGGCGAAATTCCCATGCCAGCGCACCCAACAATTTCAGATGAAAACCTCAAAAGCATGGTTCAGTCCATCTTGAAAACGAAAAATTTGGCCTCAGGCCATCAATAAATTTCCTTAAAAACTATTACTATATTCAACCTTTTTTTTATTTCCCAATTATGGAGAATACCATGAAATTATTCTTTTCTTTATTTATGCTAATTTTAGCTTTCTTGGCTAGAAAATGACCGTGATGAAGAAAAACCGTTTATGCTTATGGTTCATTATTAGGCTCCCCACCGAAACTGGCAACCAACAACACGCTGGAAGGAGAAATTCAGCACTATGACTTTCCCAGAACCTGAATCACTTTTTGATGATTATTCGGGGCGTGGAACTGCGGCAAATAAGCAGGCTATGTCTATATCAAAGACTATGAGTATGAAAAATGTTTTGAAATTATGACAAGTTAGCGCGGATAAAGTTATGTAGAAAATAAGGCCAGTTCAATTATTGGCTTTGGGCTTAATGAATATTGAATAGGCTTCTCTTTTCTATTTCTTTTTTTTCTCGTCAGTTGAAAAATAACTTTTTTTTTTGAAAAAGTGACCAAAAACGGAATTCCGTCTGGTATAACGTTTAACTGACTTATGTTTTTATTTTCATCATCAGGTAGTTATTTTAATAAACTTTATGAAAGGAGCTCTTAATGAAAAATAAACGTTTTACCTTGATCGAACTTTTAATGGTAATCGCCATAATCGCTATATTAGCTTCCATGCTACTTCCGCTTTTGAGTAGAGCTCGAGAAAGGGCGAGAAGAGCCGTTTGTCTTAGTAATCAGAAGCAGATTTACATAGGTCATATGAATTACTCTAGCGATAATAATAACTACTTTGCACCATCGGGGGGGATCTATCAATTGGACGCGAAGGTGGTCGATGGCATGGGTCTCTATAGTGGTCCTCTAGTATTTAAATGCCCCAATTATCAGAAAGAGAGTCAAGATAATATCTGGCAAAGAAGCAATGAGCAATTAGCTACGGACCTGGTGAATGATAGGAAGTTGAAAACTGGCTATCACCTTCTGAGCGGTTCAAAAACTTGGTCAGGTTCCTTAGGCTTCTCCAAGTGGGAGAAAATCACCGATGTTGGTTCCGGTATTCCCATTATTGCCGATAGAACTGAAAGTCCCAATCACGGTACCTATGGAACGAAAATTTCTCATACCTCGCGAGGTGGGGTCAAGTTGATTGTAAACTCCGTTGAGTATATAAGTCAATATGACTGTGAAGGACAGAATGAAACGTCTGCTAGTGGAGGAGGGAAGTGGGTTCCAGTCAGTAAGATGAAGAGATATAAAGCCAGTTCGTCTTATGCCTTTTGGAGCAATGATTATTAAATAGTCATTCTCTTAATTATTTAAATTTTAATAGCCAATTGAAACACTAAACGAAATAAGAAATTAAAGGATTACAAACACAGTTATGAAAACTATAATCAGCTCTTTTGCTTTAGTAATATTTTTATCGATAAGTACTGTAATCGCTGCTTCGAAACCTAATGTAATCCTCATAATGACCGATGATATGGGTGCTGAGGGCTTGGGGTCGTATGGTAGCACAATATATACAACGCCGCATCTGGATCGAATGGCGGAAGAGGGTGTACGCTTTAACAACGCCTACGCGACACCTCTCTGTACGCCGACCAGAGTTATGATCATGAGTGGTCTCTACCCAAACAGAACCGGATTTCGTAATTTGATCTACAAGGGTAAAGGCGCCCGCATGCATGCTAATATCAAGACATTCGGTAACTACTTTCGAGACGCAGGCTATGAGACTGCTATTGCAGGCAAGTGGCAGCTTGGGCAGTTCAACGATTATCCTAATCAGCCAGTTGAACATGGCTTTGACGAATACAGCTTGTGGACCTGGGTTTATAATAAAGAGAAATCGAGCCGGTTCTACTCACCTCAAATATACACAAACGGCGAGATCTTCAACGGTACTGAGAAAGATTATGGTCCAGATTTCTATAGTAAGTTCGTGCTAGATTCCATTGACAAGAACAAGGACAAGCCATTCTTCATCTACTTCCCAATGGCTCTGGTTCATTACCCCTTCGTTCACCCTCCAAAGCTGGAGGAACTTGCAAGAACCAAGTTTACCGATGATATGGAAGAGAGTGAGGTCGCTTTCGGCCATATGATCACCTACATGGATGATATTGTCGGGAAGATTATGAAGCGCCTTAAGGACCACGGGATCGACAACAACACATTGCTTATTTTTACCGGCGATAACGGAACCCTCAAATCAATAAAAAGCAAGCTGCCCGGCATGGATCTCATGGGTGGCAAGGGCTCCTTGAGTGAAGCTGGATGCCGTGTCCCTTTCCTAGCCTGGTGGCCGGGAAGAATTAAACCGGCAGTGCAGGACGAGCTTTTCTCTCTGGTTGATGTTCTACCAACAATTACTTCGCTAGCAGGAATAGAGCTGACAGCTAAAGTTGACGGCATGGATCTTTCTCACAATCTATTCGGGGAAGAAGGTAAAAACAGAGAGTATATCAAGATGAACTACAAGAAGGGCTTCTTCGTGAGAGATAAGCGCTTCCGCCTTCACGAAGACGGCAAGTTTTATGATATCCCGGTGACCTCTGACAAAGAACGATACAGTGAGAAATTGAGTGATAATCCCGAGCACGAGTCGCGCCGCAAACAACTCCAGACAGTTCTGGATGAATTTATGGCAATAGAACAGGAATACGGCAGTAAGGCGAAAAAAAACAAAGCGAAACAGAGCAAAGAATAAAGGTTCATCGACGTTTACTGTAAAGTGGCTATAATTCTTTAGTTAAAAAAAAATTATACGAAATAGGTAAACTATAGGCACCAGCCCACCACTAAGCCGTTTTCTATAAAAAATTCCAGCTCGAGAAGAGCAATTGACCCGGGATTCGTGTGTACCTGTGTGTAGAGCATGTTAAAAAATTGGACGAAGTGGTGCCAGCTAAACTACAGCTGCCGAATGTTGCGGCATAGGTATTCAGAACTCATTACGCCCTGTGTTATGCCCGAGCAAACCCAGGGCTTTTCTATAGGCGCTAGTGGTTCTACAAAGCTAGCTTTTCTTCATCCACATATATTCAGCTCATTTACCAACTTTGCTGGCAGCGGCCTCCTCCTAAGAGTTGACTTTGATCCAAGCGACAAAAATCAAACTCGTAAAATTCGATACTTTGCTAAGTATCGAATGCTGGGTGATGACCCTGAGTTTCAGAAAGAGAATATTGCTTATGCCAATGTTGAAAAACTGAGAAATTATAAGTGAGAATCTGGGTGACCTCCGTGGTCCCGCCTTAAAATAAATCTCAGACCTTGAAGCGTGAAAGAGCTACTCTTGGCCGTGGTGTTCACACTTTTGTTTGTTGTTCTCTGCCTAGAAGAAGATGAATAGGCATTCTTTTTGAGTAAAAAGCTGTTAGAAAGGGGTTTTTCTTGCGATTCATATAACATAATTTAAACCATATGATAAAAGGTTTCTTCTGCTCCCGACAAAATCATAGAGAGTAATCATGAGTATTATAAAACACATAGGATTGTTAGCTGCTTCCTTACTGACTGCCCCAATCGCATTTGCAGTTCCCTCGGTCGAGGATTATATGCAAGCTCTATCAGCAGTGCCAAAAGGACATGCTAAGCTACAGAGCGATGCCCGAAGCGAAGCTTATCAAAAAATATTTTTTCAAGTCAGTATCGACTTTCCGATCCTCAGCGATTGGGTGCTACAAGACGGTGGTAAAGATGCTTGGAAAATCGTACTTCCAGAGCAACGAGACGAAGTGCTTAGACGCTTGTTTAAGGCCCATGGTGTTAGCGAAGCATCGTCACTCAATGACTATGTGAAACTCTGTAATAAACGTCGGACTGAGCGACTTTCTTCAGTGGTGAAAGAATGGGCACCTTTTGTATTTACCGAGGGGGAAACGATTCGCAATAGCTTCTTTGGATACACCGAAGGATTATCTGATGCTCGTGCTGAGCGCTTTTTTGATCCGGGTGCACGACTCACCACTTTGAGTTTTGAACCTGGTTCGAGCTATGGATCCAGCCAAGTATTATTAGAGGACCCACACGGCATGATGCGCGATGTCGACCTTTCATTTGATCATAAAAAACTGGCTTTCGCGTGGAAGAAATCAGACCGACTGGATGACTACCATATTTATGAGTATGACCTCGCAAAGGCCGAAACTAAACAACTCACTTTTGGCCTAGGTCGCGCGGATTATGAGCCAGTATACTTACCTGATGGTGACTTAGTATTCGTGTCCACGCGTCCAGAGCAGAGCGTGCCTTGTTGGAAATCTGAAATCAGTAATCTCTACCGCATGGATGGAGAAGGACGTTACGTGCGCCGTCTAGCGATCGATCAAGTGCATACGGTTTACCCGCAACTACTGACCAATGGTCGTTTATCTTACACGCGTTGGGATTACAGTGACCGCGCACAACTTTTCCCCCATCCTGTTTTCACAATGAATCCCGATGGGCAAGCTCAACGAGCATTTTACGGCGGTAATTCATGGTTTCCAACTTCATTGCTCCACATGCGCCCAATCCCTGGCTCACACAAAACCATGGCTATTGCCGCCGGACACCATACTGGGCAAAACGGCAAGCTGACGATCATTGATGTCAAGGAAGGTCGCGATGAGGGCAAAGGTTTACACCTGATTGCTCCCAAACGTGAACATGGATACGACCCAGACCTCGGTAGAAAATCTCCAGTCGTAAAAGATCGCTGGGGACAAGAAGGCGATCAGTTTCGCTACCCATACCCGCTCAGTGAGGACGAATTTCTGATTAGCTACCTGCCGGACTACGGCTTTGATCCGCATTGGCACTATACGCGATACAAAGGCTACATTTCTTCCAATCATTATGGTTTGTATTGGATGAATGCCGATGGCGACCGAGAACTACTGCATCGTGCCGCTGATTTGGGAGTGTATCGAATGGTGTCGATGAAGCAAAAAGCTCAGACTAAACTCATCCCAGACACAGTAGATTATACCAAAGATAGTGGTAGCTACTATGTGCATGATGTCTACAAGGGAGTTGGCCTCGAAGGCATTCCCCGTGGTGAAGCTAAAAAACTACGTGTCGTCGAGATCGATTACCGTGCTGCCCCGATGGGTGCGAAGAGTAATGGGGGTGAGGGTGGAGGCTCGATGAATAGCACACCTATGAGTATCGGTAATGCAACTTGGGATGTGAAACGCATTCTAGGCGATGCGGATATTCATGAAGACGGATCGGTATTGGTCGAAGTGCCGGCTATGGTCTCGCAATACCATCAAATTCTCAATGCAAAAGGACAAGTGATTCAGACTACCCGCACTTGGGATACACTGCGACCTGGTGAACAGAAGTCCTGTGTCGGTTGCCATGATAAAACAAATCAAAATTTTTATCCCTATGAACATGAAGATACGCTGGCATGGAAACACGGCATTCAGACTCTCCAGCCCTTTTATGGTAAGCCCCGCGGATTTAGTTTTATCAAAGAAATTCAGCCTATCTTGGATCGAAATTGTGTCGAATGCCATGATGGTAGCGACGAGCAGCGCATGGATTTGCGTGGGATCGCGACTGATGGTAAGAACAAGAATAAACGAAAGTGGACACGCTCGTATTTAAATCTCACAGGGGCTTCGCAAGACTCCCGGGGAAGCTATCTCTCCAAGACTCCAGAAAAGGGAATCGTTTCATGGATAAGCCAGATGTCGCGCCCGACTGAACTGCCACCCTATTTTGCAGGATCGGCCAAGAGCCCCTTGGTAAAAATGCTCGAAGATGGGCATCACGACGTTCAGTTGACAAAAGAAGATTTTCATAAGCTCTACGCATGGATTGATCTATTGGTACCGTTTTCGGGAGACTACCGAGAAGGGCACGCATGGAGTGACGATGAAATGGCCTTCTATGATTATTACGAAAATAAGCGTAAGGCTCAGCATGCGGAAGAAATGCATAACATTGCCAATTATCTCAAGCAATCTGGGGAACACCCCCTGGAGGGCAATAGCTTGGAACCCTTCACACGTAGCTACTATAGGAGCATGTTTACTGACATAAGCTTGAGTCCAAATGATCAGCGCCGTTACAGCTTTGAAGGAGAGCCTGCGATTATCGAGACCTTGACTTTGCGCAGTGATTCCAGTGAGAGTGTGCAAGTTCAAGTTCGTAATATAAAGAGCAATAAAACTCATAAAAATATCTGGATTGAGCCGGGTGAAACGGTGACCATGCGCTTTGGGCTAGCCATTCACAGCGGAAATAGCTACCTTGAAAGCAGTGTCGATGGCGTGAACTTAACGATCGTGGAGGCCTTGGGTGTGCGCTTCGATGAACTGCCTTCCAATGGAGCTTATCGAAGACACCGCTACGAGCTTGGTACTGCTCAAAAAAAGCATTAGGTCCCGGCTAAATAAACATCATATAAAATATAAATAGGCTTAGCATGAAAAATTTCATCTTAATTTCAATCGGATTGTTATTACTCACAAATAGCTACGCGAGTGACTCAACTTACCGCAACGTGGCGCTTAATCCTAAGGCAGGAGATGGGTCGTATCCACAAGCAACAAGTAACAGTCAATATAATGACACGACCTTTGCGGCTAATAATGCCATTAATGGACAGACTTCCAACATAGGGTACGGAAAGAAAATGCCTTCATGGGGACCACACAAACGTAATGATCTGTGGTTTAAGATTGATTTCGGCAAAGAAGTCGAAATCGATAAAGCTCTTATTTGGGTTCGTGCTAAGTTTAAACCATTCGCAAAGATAGATCATGACAGCTACTTCAAATCAGGTGTCATGGAGTTCTCAGATGGTTCAAAGCACGCATTTAAACTGAAACGTACCGCTGAAGCACAAGAGATTAAATTCCCTAAACAAAAAACAAAATGGGTCAAATTTACTAAACTAGTTCCCAACAAAAACCTCTGGTGCGGTTTCACCGAGGTACAAATCTGGGGAGAATAATCGCGTTATAAGAGGCTGTGTAAAAAACAGAAATACAGCTCACCTTAGGGATGAAAGCCCGTCCGATTATAGCATGCACCGTGAGGTGTATGTACCATGTTCGTAGCAATCAGAAAAGAGGGGTTCGACACTATATGCCGGAATCACAAGTGAGCCCTAATTAACATTTTCACAACTCTCCTGTGGCTCGCACCACAGGCTATTTCATCTCGGTGCTTTGCACCTAAAAGGGTATTTTCACACAGTCTCTTTAAGTCCTAGGTTCAATATAATCGGCTTTCCATAACAAGGATGAACTCTATCGCTTCGAATAAGATTTAAACTAAGCTTATCTAAAAATTCTATCGCCCTTTAGCTCTATTTTTTCAGCTTTAAGGTGCAAGGCACCGATAGAGAATAGCTTCTACCGTGAGGTGGATGTTGCCATACATGAGTTTTCACCAGGACCCTATTTTTGGGTCCGACACTTTATGTCGGTACTTTACATCTTCTCACACGACAAGTCGTGAGCTACATGCCCATTCGTTTTTCTCTCACGCACTTAAATTCGTATTAAATATATTATTTATGTTATAAAATATTTTTTTTTACGATTCATTATTTATCAAACTTAATTTTAGGGCTTATTAAATATGAACCATCACAAAAGATGGCAACATTCTCCCAAAAATAAACCTAGCTAATATTAATAAAAGAAGGTTCACATTATGAAGGTATTTATTCTCACTTTGATTTTCCTGTGTACAGCAAGGCTTACAGCAGAGGAGGCTCAATTCAAGGCCTATGGCAAAGCTATTACAGTCATGAATTTAGAAAAACTAAACTTAAACAGCAAAGAAAAAGCCGCCTTCCTCGAAGGCGTAAAAGCTGCCTTGAAAGAAAATAAATTAAGTGATAAAGATCAAGAGGGCTTAGCCCAACTGGGGAAGTTCCTAGATCAACGCGCCGAAAAATCTACTGCTAAAAATAAACCCTGTGATTCAACACAAGGAAACTGTCAGTCCTGTCCCTAAAACTTATCCAGATCAAATCTAATGAGCCTATTTATGATAAAAACCAAGAATTTCACCTCCACACTTTTAACTTTAATTGCCTGTTGCGCCACCTTCCCTCTTCAGCTTTTTGCCGAAAGCCAAAAACCCAATATCATTTTGATTTTTTCAGATGACCAAGGTTGGGCAGACACTTCGGTACAAATGCACCCTGATCGTGCGGATAGCCGCAAAGGCGTTTACCACACACCGAATTTAGAGCGCATGGCAGCTAATGGCATGATTTTCTCTCAAGCCTATGCCGGGGCACCGCAATGTGCGCCGAGTCGTGGGGCTTTGATGTTTGGACAAACTCCCACACGCCTGGCTCACACCACCAATGCGGGAGATTATTTAGTGAAAGATCGAAGTCATAAGTTTACTATTCCTCAAGCGCTCCGTTCGGTTCACCCGGAATACGCTACCGCTCACCTTGGTAAGTGGCATATCCCCAAACTCAAACCTGAAGTAGCTGGTTTTGACCTACATGATGGTTACACGGGCAATGGCGGCGGAGAATTCTACGAAAACAATAAGGAAAAACTCCCTCCAGAAGATCCAAAACAGATTTATACCATCTCGGAACGAGCCTGTGATTTTATTGCGAAACAAGCAAAGGCAAAAAAGCCTTTTTACTTACAAATATCTCATTATGCTGTTCACGTTTCATTACAATCCCGTGCCGAAACCCTGGAAAGAACTAAAAAGCGCCTTGCAGCTACACATCCTAAATTGGACAAAAGATCTGTTCTTTTTGCCGCGATGGTGGAGGATTTAGATATTGGCGTAGGTATGATTTTGGACGAAGTCGAGAAACAGGGCATTCAGGACAATACCTACATCATTTTCACGTCTGATAATGGCGGCTTCACTTATGCCAATACAGCTGGACCAAATACACCATTAATTGGGGGTAAGCGTTGGACTTATGAAGGGGGAATTCGAGTACCATTTGTCGTGCAAGGTCCTAAAATTAAAGCGGGGACTTACTGTAATCAAGCCATTGTAAACTGGGACTTTTTGCCAACTTTTTACGATTTAGTGGGTGGCACAGAAGCTCTTAGCAAAGATCTAAAACTCGATGGTGGCAGCTTTCGCGCCTACTTAGAAGGTGATGAGGGTGCCACGGTTAATCGCGGTACGAAGGATTTAATTTGGCGCTTTTTAAAGTGGGAAGGTTTGCCCCATGATCCCGTTCACCCAGCCGTCGCTATTCGCCGCGGTAAATACAAACTTTATTACAGTTATTACACACGTCAGTATGAACTATTCGATGTTGAAAATGATATTGAAGAAGCCAATAATTTACTTGACCAAATGCCTGAATTAGTTGCTGATTTGAAGAAAAGTCTAAATGATTATTTTGAAGAAGTCGACGCTCAAGATTATTGGATTCATCGCAAGGATGGCAAACGAAATCTCATCGGCAAAGAAGGCCTCGAAGAAGAGATCAAAAGACATCAACAACAAGTCCCAAAAGCTAGACAATAGCAAAATAATTATAAGGAAATCATGAATAAAATTTTAAGTTTATTAATTCTTATTAGCCAAACATGTTTTGCAGCGGAAAAAGCTCCGCCTAGTTTAAAAGATGTGAAATACGGCCCTCACGAGCGCAACACGCTGAACTTTTGGCAAGTTAAATCAGAGAAACCATTGGGAGTTTTAGTTCAAATTCATGGTGGTGGCTGGATTGGTGGTGATAAAGCTCAAACTCAGCATGCCAATATTTTCAAAAATCAGTATCACACCATAGCGATTGCCTACCCCTTGGTTTCTAGTGGCGACGTTCAACCCGCCATGGCAAATTCTGCCGCAAGAGCAATTCAATTTATTCGTTATAAAGCCAAAGAATGGAATATAGACCCCAAGCGCATCCTACTTACAGGCAGTTCTGCCGGCGCGGCATCGAGCATGTGGTTGGCAACCCATGACGACATGGCTGATCCAAATAGTGACGATCCCGTTGCTCGGCAATCCACACGTGTTGCCGGAGCCATTGCAGGTGGGGGACAAACGACTTTGGATCCCTTTCTCATTGAAAAGCGTATTGGCTCCGAAACCCTCAAACACGGCATGCTCTTCAAACCCTTCGGCGTAGATAATATTGAAGAGCTCAAAAAGAACTGGGACAGCAAATACAAAGCATTCTCAAATGAGTACACCGCCCTGAAGCATATTAGCAAAGACGATCCACCACTATATTTGAGGTACAAAGATGCAGATTACCCCGCTCGCGACCAAGGTCACGGCATTCATCATGGCATATTTGGAGTCATCCTCAAAGAAAAAGCCCAGAAAGTTGGCGCCAAAGTTTATCTGCAGATCGGCGACAAAGAACCTGAACTCAGCCAAAAAGAATACATGGATTCGATTTTCATTAATTGATCTCCTAGGTGATTTGGTGATTTGGTGATTTGGTGATTTGGTGATTTTAATAAATCTATTCCAGTGACAAACTCTTTCGCCAGTCCTGGAGTTTCTTTTTCATCTCCTGGAGTTTTTCTGGGTGAGAGTTTGCCAAGTTATGTTGTTCTTCAGAGTCGCTCTTTAGGTGAATCAAAAACTGTAAGAGATCCTAGCATTGATACCAACTTCATCGCCATTGTCATTATAGCTGTAGCTTGAGCCCAAATTCAGGTTCCATTGATCATTGATCTTACCATTGATATTGAAGCCACCGATCACGTGATTCGCTCCGCGATTTTGCCCTGTGAAGCTTTGTGTTCCGGAATTAGAGTTCTTGAGGCTGGCGTGAATGCTATGATCATCGTCATGATTGGCGATCCAATCGTGCTCGTAACGAATAAAGAGCCGCGGAAGAATTGTGTATTCCGGGTCAGTACCAATTGAATTAAAATCAAAGTTAAGGCCGATGCTGTTAACTAAAGAATGGGCATCATCAGACTCTAAACTTAGATCCAAAGATGGATTACCACTTTCATCAAAAGACTCCTGATAGTAATAAACGTAGTACATACCAAACTCAGGAGAAATGCTAAAACTTTTACTTTTGTAACAGACTTTCTCTGCTGTTGAACCAATGAACAAACTGTGGCTATCATACTCTCCATCAGAAGTTCCTGATATAGTGCCCAAAGTAGAATTTCGTTCAGACTCATTCATACCATAGGCATAACCAATACTCGAATCAAAACTCCAGTCATTAGTGCTTCTGTATTGGTGATACATACCGAGGTAGAGGACATCCGTATCCAAATCCATATCCGAAACGCCATGTTCGTTCATTTTGTAGTATGAGTAACCGGCAAAAGCACCAACTTTCGAGTTGTGATCCACTGCTAAGTCCTGACCAAAGACAAAGCTTGTAATACTGTAATCAATACTGCCAAGCTCACCATCTTCGTCGATATTACCATCCACATAGCTTAAGTCAGCCCAAAATTCTTTTTCAAAGCCAACTTCTACTGAAGGCGCCACGGAAGGCTCTGTAGATGCCGTCATAGCTGTTAGAGGCGCCCGAAAAGTATTGGCTCCACGAGAGTTATTCGCCACCGTTTTTAACACACCTAAACTTGCCTCTAAACCCACAGTCATGTAAGAAGAATAGCCTTCGGGATGAATTGTATCGAGATGAGAAGTTAATTGTTGATTGGTTAATGAATTAAGAGCATTATTAATTTGAGTATTACCCGTATGCGCCGCACTTCCTACCAAAGATGCTGAACCACGATGATTTCGTGTTTTTACATTTTGGTGTTTAGAGAGGTTAATGGGCAAATTTTCTTCAGCTACTAAGGTGATATCTTCTTTACCATTGGTATTATTGTCAACGATTCTAAAATCAATTAGTACAGGTACGGAACCACCTTCGACAAGAAGCTCATCGACAGTTTTTGATGTTTTATTAAAAACAATATTACCTGTTGCAGCGCTATCTTTAGCAGAAATGATCGTAAATTCTTTTCTATCTAATTGGTTTGCTGTAGACCCGTCAGCAACATTGACAACAATCTGTTTCAATAAAGTAATATCTACATCATTCGCACCAAATTTAATTTGATCGTTTTCAGCAAGATTATTTGTTGCATATTGAACATCTACTTCGAAGGTACCACCATCAAATAAGTTTGAATCAATTAAATCTTGGTCACTGACGAATATACCACCAGAAAATTGTATTAATGAATCCGTCGTTAAAGACCCAATTGGATTACCATTTTCATCACCTAAAGCTAAAAGTGCCTGAGTTGTGTCGTTGGTATTTGGCTTAATGAAGATTGAACTATTTTCATCACCAATCGTACCAGATCCTGTAAATTTTGTCTGAACTTCTAAACTAGATGTATCAAGGTTAATGGTAATGGGGCCTCCAAGGTGAAAACCTCCGCTACCTTCATAAAAACCAATTTTACTATCATTACTAAGGTTGATCGTTCCGTTACTTCCTTTAACATCACCAAAAATACTCATCGAAGCGTCAGTTAAATTAATGGTTCCGCCTTGCCCAATAAGATCTCCACCGGTAGCGATTGTTAAAAATGCATCGTCAATATTAAGGGTTAAATTATTACTTAAGATAATCGTTTCAGCACGAAATAAATTATAATTTTGTACAGTTAAATTAGAAGTTGTATTATCAACCGTTTGAATGACTTCAGAAATGAATTTTTCTGTTACGTCACTTCCTGTTAAGTTATTTGTTCCTTTTAAACGTAAGAAGCCGACTTCATAACTTGCTTGAGCTGTGCTTAGCGTTGAATCAATCAAGGTAAACTGATTTGCAATTTTTAGTTTTTTGGTTCCTCCCCCAGGATTGGTAATAGAAGAATTTTCAACATATAAATCTTTTAAAGAAAAACCAGTATCAGAACCTCGAAGCCTTAAAGTAGAACCATTGATTAAGTTGATAGTTCCTTTCTGTGCTTCAACAAATGAATACTCAAGTACTAGTTCACTTGCATCGACATTCGCTTGGAAATCATTTCTAAATTTTAAAAAGGAAGAATTTGTAATGTTAACACCTGATTGTTCTATTTTGAAGATAGAACCATTTTTAACATTTATAGTGGTGCTATTTGATTCAATAGTACCACTGAGTCCATATAAAGAGTTCTCTGAAGCAGTTAAGGAATTAATCGTTAAATCACCAGTACTTATAAATACAGGGTCCCAAGTTCTAAAATGAACGAGCGCATTGTCAAAATTTATGATATTATCACTCTGCTCAAAGGCAAAACGAATATTCGATTCCAATTCCACATCTTCTAAATTAAGTACTCTAAGTGATAGGGTCTTTAAACTACCGTCTTCTTGAAATGTATTAGGATTTAAGGAATTCAGTGTTAGATCTATTGGCCCACTTTTCCCTTTAAAAGTAACTTCCTCCCACATGTTATTAAAGCCCCCGCCAAACCTCATATTAGCGGATGCATGTAGAGTTCTACTTGAAGTATACTCAAAAACTGTTGAATCGAAAAAATTATTGGGGTCTGGTCGATCTCCAATAGCATCTCCCTGCGCAAAGTTGATGATATTTTCATTTACAGCTATAAATGGATCACTACCAGCTAACATAGTATTTGACATAATTAAACTTGTAATAAGTCTAAACGTAAAAGACTTGTAACATTTTTTTTTCATTGACATCAACTCCTTTGTATCAAAGACAAAAAAATCTAAACTACACAATTTATGATTACAAGTTTTTTCAGAAAAATTTGATGGGTTGTTGCAAATAATTAAAATTCTAAATATCTAACCTCCTAAAAAAAACGGAAATCGCAAAGGGTATGCCCGCTTTTGCCATTTTATCCAAATGGGGAGTTTCGTTAAAATCATTGCCATAAGAGCCCAGCTCTGCCCATCCCAGATCATCCGCTAGAATAAAAATAATATTGGGCTTATCACCTGCATACATAAACGACGATAATAACACACATAAAAAATACCTAATCATTTTAACTCCTAAGCAATAATCACCACTGAGGGCACGAAGTTCACAGAGAAAAAACTAGGTTCGTAGTCTACGCTTCAGCGTGCACGATCTAACAATGATCAAAATCTCTTAATCTATCCACAGATTTCTCAGATCAACACAGATAAAACACTTAGTTGTCTTGGCGACTTAGCGAGAAATATATCCACCACAGAGCTCACAAAGAAGAATTTCACCATATCTATACAAAAAATTTTCTCTCAATTCATTTGATAAAAAGCAGGAAAAACCCTGCGCTCCCAGCAGGAAATAACACCAAGTCTCTTACCTCTTTCAGCGTAGCGGTCTTTCAGCGCGAAGCGCGTTCTACTTTCGAAGAAAGTTCACTTCTTATCTCCAGCCTTTTCGTAATACACTTTTTTATTGTTCGTACCGACCATCTCCGTTCTTATTTTTGATTGATCATACGCGCCATCAGCTTTGGCTTGGGTAATAATATCTAAAATAACTTTATCAACGGCGGCATGTTCTTGGCCTGGTTCAGAGGCTAAAGCGGCTTCACGACCCGCTGACATTGCTTTGGTGTAAATGGGGCCTCTGATTTTTTTACCAAGAATCTCTCTTTGAGTGCTATCGATGGTTTTTTCTATTTCCACAATTTCAGGAGCGTTAGTTTTTGGCATCATTGCTTTGAGCTCAGCCATCACATGGGCGTACTCTGGGTTATTGATCAAATTATTGTGCTCGAGAGGATCATTACTATGATCATAGAGTTCCATTTCATTATCTCTAGGGTATTCAATCAAACGCCATTTCTGAGTCCTTACAGTATTGTAACCGCGGCTGTGAGTTGTTAGCGATGGGTAATTCCATTCTCTATCTGGCTTATCAAGTAAAGGCACTAAGCTGTGACCATCTAATTCGGGATTGGGCTCTAAACCACAGAGTTCTAGAAGAGTTGGATAAAGATCGATAGCATTAACTGGACGATGAGTTTTTTGACCCGCTTTGGTCACTCCAGGAGCAATAATTCCCATGGGGATATGGGTTGTTTCTTCCCAAGTTGCGAACTTCTTCCAATGGCCCTTATCACCGAAGTGCCAACCATGATCACTCCACAGCATAATGATGGTGTTATCTTTCTCAGGGGAAGCATCAATAGCATCCAGCAAGCGCCCTATTTGATCATCAACAAAAGTACAAGAAGCCAAGTATCCCTGGATAGCGCTTTTCCAAAGACCCGATTTTACCATAAAATCATGAGTAGCTCCACCGGCCATATTTTGTCCCTGTTGACCTAAATCATCTATGTCATTTTCTTTAACGACGGGAGTGGGTATTTCATCCAATGGGTACATATCAAAGTATTTGCGTGGGACGGCCCAGGCTAAGTGAGGCTTAGTAAAACCACAGCCGAGAAAAAAAGGCTTATTGCGTTTTTCATTGAGTTTACGAATAATGTAATCCACCATGAATGCATCTGGCATAGCTTCTGGTGGGCAATCCAAAGGCCCCCACTTAATGGCATCTGCCTTGCTTTTATCTTTAATTGTGAGCGCTTTCATTTGGCGTTTACGCTCAATTTCATATGCTTTATTAGCTTCGTGAAATTTCTTTTTTAAAACCATGTCTGCCGCACGATCTTTGGGATCGCGCTCTTCAGTGTTGATGTACTCATCCCATGAACCGGGGTGATAGGTATGAAAGTTTTTACCCCCACCAGCTACAAAATAACCTTCTTTGCGAAAGCGTTGCATAATACTCACATCATCGCGGTTTTTAAACTTCGGCGCTAATTGCCAGGTATGGGGATTGCGATACACCCCATGTTTAGAAACGGCGACACCGGTAAAGACCGAGACTCGTGACGGTTTACATGAGCCCCCAGGAACATGAGCATTGGTAAAGAACATTCCTCGCGCCAATAGTCGATCAATATTAGGTGTTTTATAGGCGGGATAATCATATATAGCCTGGTAATCCCGCATGGCACTTATCCAATGGTTCATGTCGTCAATAGAAATAAAAAGTACATTGGGTTTTTTATTATCTTCAGCTAGGATATTTCCAAAGAACAGAAGAGATATCAGTATATAGAGTATTCGCATTTTAATCTCCTTTTATAGCCATTTCTTGTTAGCTTGGTTGGCTTTGGTTCTTTCAATTTGAGCATTTACCTTAGCATTTTCTGATGAGTCAGACTTAAGTCTTTTCTTTAGTTCTCCGAGGCGCTCAGCATAGACATCTTCAATATCCCAAGCCCCAACTCTTTTTACATAATTTTCCAAAAGCTTATCCATTTCAGCAGCTTTTTCAGGCATACTATCGATAAGGTTTTTCTCTTCTCCCATATCAGTTGCCACATTGTGAAGACGTGTTTCTCCCGTATTGAGTTGGCGCATGAATTTATAATCGCCAAGACGAATGACTGAAATCGGCACACCTGCGTAGTAAGGGTAGTGAAAAACTAGGAATGGCGTATTGCGCTCAACTTTACCAGCATTGCCGTTCTTGAATACGTCTACTAAGCTGCCACCATCAATATCTTCCGGCAAAGGATTGGGGTTGCCCGATAGCTCGTGAAGAGTCGCGAGAAAGTCATACTGAACAATCGGCACATCACACTGAGAGTTCGCTGGAATCCCGGGACCACGAACAACAGTCGGAACGCGTAAACCACCTTCCATCATTTTGGCTTTTCCACCCTGTAAATTAGGATTGCCCCCATGACCACCACCATTATCTGAGGTGAAAATCACATATGTATTGTCAGCAATACCATTATCATCCAAAGCCTTTAGCATTGCACCTAGGCTATCGTCTAAATGTTCAATCAAGGCCGCATACATGGCATCTTTTCTAGGGATATTTCCAGTCTGATATTTTTTGATTGTTTCTTCCAAAGCAGCGTGCTTGACGTGTACTGCGTAGTGCGAAACCATAAGAAAGAATGGCTTATTTACTTGAGCTTGTGTGTTAATAAAGTCAACAGATTTTTTGGTTAAACTAAAGACGCGCTTAGGGTCATCATCGGGAATAGGCTTTCTATTTTTTATACTGAGCCAATCGCCATGAAAATTACCGTTGCCCTCTTTAATGTCATCAATATTATCAGATATATCATAACCGATGTCATCCATGCGACGAGTCGTCATTCCCTTGCCAAAATGAGCCGTCACATAATTGGGATCCGCTTCTTTGACGAACTCAGCCATGCCCTTGTGATTTCTTAAGTCGACACCATTCTTTTTTGCCATAACGTCATGAACTGTCATCACTTTTGTTTTAGCTGTTGTTTTACCAAATTGCAGACTAATGCGTGACGGTGTACATGTCGGCGCAGGTGAATAGGCATTGGAAAAGCGCATGCCCTCTTTTGCCATTCGCTCTAAGTGAGGTGTGCGATAAATCTTTTTTGCCAATTCGGGACGATCTTTCATCATGGGAACTGATGTGTCGCCATAACCCTGATCATCCGTGTAGAAGATTATGAAGTTGGGACGTTCTTCTTTCGCTTCTTCACCCATCGCAGCAAAAGAGCATAGGTAAGATGTAAAAATGAATCCCAGGCTTATCTGGGATCTGAGTGTTTTAAAGTTCTTTTTCATAATGGCCTCAATTTGATTAAGTAAAGTAATATCCACCTAATCAATCGTGAATGAGAAGCCATTCTAACAAGGATTTCAGTGAATTCCCCATAAAATGTGTACGCTTACTGCTTTGGCCTAAGTCGATATTTAAACTTAATCCACAAAAAATTAGTTTAAATTTTTGTAGGTACGAAGTACCGATAGACAATAGCGTCCACCGTGAGGTGGATGATTATAATATTTAAATTCATCAAGGGCCCAAATTTGGGTCCGACATACGATATTTCGGACTCACAAGTGAGCCCTCACATTAATATTCATAACTGACGTGTGGCTCACGCCATACGCTATTTCATATCGGGCCAATGGCCCTTTTCCCTGCAACAAATTTTGCGTTCCCACTGTTAACTATTTAATCATTAATTAAATACCCAAAGCCTTGTTAGATAGTTAAATGTGCTCACGTAGTGATCTATAGATACTCAAATAAAGGAATATGTTATGAGACAAATATTTATACTTGGAGTTTTAATCTCTGGATTAATTATAGCTCCAGTCCATGGACAAAAGAGAGACAACACGAGAAATGCTAAAGTCGCCTTTAAAATGGAAGTCGTGACTATACCGGAATCTATTAGTTCCAGTTTTGGCACTCTGAAAAACCAAGTGCTTCTCTGCCAACCTCTAAAGAGCACGAATGAAAAATCACCCCTAATCATTTCACTGCACGGCGTTGGCGGCGGAGGTAAACCCATCGAATCCCGTATGAAGGCCTCTATCATCAAAGAATTATCGAAAACTGAAAACCTAAAATTCGGCGCCAAAATCCTAGTCCCTCAGAGTGACCCCGTCTGGGAACCTGAGTCACTTTCGAAAATGCTAGATTATATATTGAGTCAGCACAAAGACATCGATGTGAATCGCATTTATTGTGTGGGCTACAGCATGGGTGGTAAAGGCACATGGGAATGGGCAATGCTGGAGCCTGAGCGTTTTGCGGCCATTAGTCCCAAAGGTTTTATACCTGATTATAGCAAAACTGAAAGCATGGTGAAACTACCCATTTGGGCCATGGTGGGCACAAAGGATAGTGCGCCCCGCGTTCAAGGTATTTCTAAAATGAAAGAGGAGTTTGCAAAGTTGAATTCCAATAATGTGAACTTATCTATTTTCGAAGGAGCGAATCACAAGACGGCATCGGCAGAAGCAAAAAAAGTCGAAGGTTATTACGACTGGCTTTTTTTACAAAAAAAATAGTTCTAAATAAATTTTTCCTGACACCCAAATCCCACAGAGATCAACCTAGGCCACTTAATCTAAGTAATTTATTAGAGGTGCATTAACCCTTTCACCAAAGGTGACAAAAAACTCGCAAAAGAACAAACTTCCGACAAATATGTCGGATTTTGTTGATTTTTGGTGTTTTAAGGTGTAATTCAAATATATTTTTTGACTAAATTGGAATAAACAAATTATGATTTTAGCATTTGGCGCACGAAACTTTTTAAGTTTTAAGGAAGGTATAGATATATCTTTGAGGCTCAATAAAAATTGTCCCGAATATATATCTAAAGGACTCGACTTTGCCAGCACCTTGTGCGTGAAAGGCAACAATGCTTCCGGAAAAAGTAATATTTTACAAATATTGGACTTCTTTAGCTATTACTGCATTAATTCTTTTGGAGAACTAAAACCCAAAGATAAAATCCCAGTTAAATCTTTTTATTTTAATGAAGACCCTACTGAACTTTATTTAGAGTATTTTATTGCCAAAAAAAGCTACCGCTACGAACTGGTTGTAACATCTGAAAAAGTTATTTCAGAAACTTTATTTGACATTACTGCCAAACAGAGCCAAAAAGTGCTCTTTATTAGAAAAAACAATAACGTCACTGTACCTAGTAAGAATTTTTTCAGCCTCAAGAAAGTACGCCTCCGAGATAATGCTTCGATTATAAGCACAGCATTCCAATATGAACTTGAAAGTATTATACCTCATTATGATAAAATTAGATCTATACAAGTTGATAGGCTGATGTTCACTCCATTAGAGGAAAAAATTACATTTATCTCTGAAGCTCTAGAAGACGATGATTTTGTTTTTAATTTTGTAAAAACTCAAATTATGGATTTTGATACTGGAATTATAGACATTGAACTAAGAGAAAAAGAGCAAGAAAAAGGTGAATTTTTCCCGATTTTCTTTCATGAAACAGAAGATGGTAAAGTTACTCCCTTGTTTTTTCATGAAGAATCCAAAGGAACTCAGAACTTGTTTATAAATTTAGGATGGTATTGTATATCTCTAATCGGTGGACTCACATTAGTGATGGATGAATTTGATCTTCATCTTCACCCTCATATTTCCCATGCACTTGTTGAGATGTTTGATGATCCTGCAATAAATGTCAATAATTCTCAGTTTATCTTTACAACGCATGATATTCCTTTAATGGATAAAATGGGTAAATATAGAACCTTTATAGTAAATAAAGAGTATAATGAAAGTTATGGCTATCGTTTAGATGAGTTGCCAACTAAAGAGTTGGAATTGAAAAATGATCGTCCTATATCTCCTTACTATAACACTGGTAAACTTGGCGGAGTTCCAAATCTATGAGTCGTTTTTCAAACTCAAGAAGAGCTAAACGATTAGAACGCTTTCCACAATCAAGTGTTTTAATCGTTGGTGAAGGACAAACTGAAGAAGTCTTTTTAAAGCACTTGAAAAGAATTTATGAAAGTCGGGCTACAATCACCAATGGTTATGGAGGTAGTCCTAGTTCAGTATTACAGAAAGCAAAGAATCAATTCCCTAAAAACAGCAATATATTTGATGATAAAGTATTACTACTGGATGGTGATGTAACTCCACCAGCGAGATTTGATGCAGATTGTCAAACTCATGGATATGAAGTAGTAACGACAGATAGTGTATGTATTGAATGCTTTTTACTTGATTTACTAGGCCTTGCTAAAGGAACTGTGAATAGTTGTGCTGATTGTAAAAGAAAGCTAAAGAATCACATGGGTTACACAAACATGTCGAACTTCTCACAAAAACTTCCACTATTTTTCTCAAAAAGTAAACTTGAAACAACTCGTTCATCTAACTCGACATTGGATAAGATTATAAAACTTCTTGAGAAGTAGAATACATATTTCAGTATTGATTACTTTGTCTTCTTGAACCATCCAAACCTTAAGGTTTCTCTTAATTACACCATTTCTAATAGAGAAGGGAGAAACAATTGAGTTTCATTCGAAAACACCCTACAGTCGATTATATCTAACGACACATTTGGCAAGCGTACTTTATCAGCACCAACTTTAACAGCCCAAGCTATGCACGTCCCGTACCAACTCAAGAAGATTAATTACTTCTGAACTGTAGTTAAGAATACTGATATGTATTTAGTGTTAGAGTTCCTTTTATACTGGCTCATAAGATAAAAACCATGTCGCATACGGCTTATTTTTTGTCGCCTTTGGCCATTTACTAAAGATCGAAGATCGTCAATATTGGATAAATTAAGCTTCATTAAGCCAAGGATTCCAAATGACTTTAGGTAAACTCACTTTCACCCCTCTCACTCTCGGCCAAATTAAGCCCACCGGCTGGTTAAGACAACAATTGAAAATTCAAGCTAATGGCCTCAGCGGCGCCTTAGATCAATTTTGGCCTGATATCAAAGATAGCTCCTGGTTTGGAGGCCAGGCAGAAGGATGGGAACGCGCCCCCTACTGGCTCGACGGCGTCATCCCCCTAGCTCACTTACTAGATGATGAAGCCTTGCTGAAGCGCATCAAAACTTACATGGATTACATCATTGCAAATCAAGGTGAAGATGGCTGGTTAGGACCCCGCGAAGCTAATGTAGAGAATATTGAAGCCACGGATGAATACGATCCCTGGGGTCTGATTTTAGCCCTAAAAGTTTTGGTGCAATACCATCAAATCACACAAGATGAAAAAGTTCTTAATGCACTGCAATGCTGTCTAAAAATGATGGATCGCCATATGGATGAGACTCCATTATTTAACTGGAGTAAATACCGTTGGTTCGAGAGCCTGATTTCCATTTATTATGTTTACGAAATTCAGCAGGAAGAATGGCTCATTGACTTGGCACGTAAATTTTTTGCACAGGGTTTCGACTGGAAAGAATTTTTCAAATCCGATGAAGTTCGCACTCCCAATGCACGACGCGGTGACTGGAGCTTCGATAAACACGTGGTCAATAATGCCATGGCGATAAAAGCGAATGCCCTTTGGTGGCGAGTTTCAGGCGAGCAATCAGATCGCAGCTTTGGTCCCGAAATGATTGCGATCCTCGATCGTTTTCACGGCATGGTCACTGGAGTCTTCACTGGTGATGAATGCCTAAGTGGGAAAAATCCGATTCAAGGAACGGAGCTCTGTGCGGTGGTGGAATATATGTTTTCACTTGAGCAGATGCAGACTATTGTTGCGGAACCCGCAATTGGTGATCGTTTGGAAAAGATTGCCTTCAATGCGCTGCCCGCAACTTTTGGTCCAGATATGTGGACTCATCAGTACGACCAACAAGTCAATCAGGTTCAGGCGACTGACAATAAAGAACACATGTGGACCACCAATGGCGATG
Source organism: Lentisphaera marina (assembly GCF_028745505.1). Taxonomy (GTDB): domain Bacteria; phylum Verrucomicrobiota; class Lentisphaeria; order Lentisphaerales; family Lentisphaeraceae; genus Lentisphaera; species Lentisphaera marina. The sequence continues at coordinate 2,249,302 of NZ_JAQZZL010000002.1, forward strand.
CCTCCAATACCTTTGGTCTTGAACCGCACTTCGGCTGTTGCACTTCCAACATGCACCAAGGCTGGCCCAAGTTTGCCGCTTCATTAATCATGAAGACTGATGACGATGGCCTTGCGATCATTGCCTATGCGCCCTGCGAAGCTAAGATCATCATTGATAATACTCCTGTCAAAATTGAAGTCATTACCGAATATCCCTTCCGAGATTCCCTACTCTTTAAAATAACAAGTGAACAAGCCCTCACTTTCCCGCTCAAATTGCGTATCCCGCAATGGGCAAGCCGCGCCAGTATTCAACTTGATAATGAAGAAATTTTGCCCGAAGCGGGTACTTACTACTCCATTTTACGTGAATGGTCCGGGGAGACTGAACTGAAGCTCACATTGCCCATGTTAGCACGTAGTTCACGTCGCTACCGCAATGCTTTATCGATTGAACGTGGACCGCTGGTTTATGCCCTCAAAATTGAAGAGCATTGGAAGCAATACAATAAAGACCTTCCTTATCGAGAAGCTCCTCATAGTGACTACGAAGTACTGCCCATTAGCCCTTGGCAATATGCCTTAGACATAGATGAGCAAAGATTAAATGAATCGCTTGATTTTGTGGAGCACAGCATTGGCGACTGTCCCTTTTCTCCCGAGGGTGCTCCCGTAAGCACCTCCCTTATGGCTATGCCCATCAAGTGGAACCTACAGCATGGTTGGGCAGGCAATACTCCCATTAGCCCTGTAGAGAAAAGTCGAATTAAATCCTCTATTCCAGAAAGAGTCACACTCATTCCCTATGGCTGCACCAACTTACGTATTACAGAGTTTCCCACTTTATAAAAATTGCCCTTAGAGCTAGGGCTGGAACTGCGCGGAATACTGTCGGACTCACGAGTGAGCCCTTATTAATCATTCCACAATTACCTGTGGCTTGCGCCACAGGCTTTTTAATATCGGGCTGAAGCCCTAGACGACATGAATCATCAGTCCCTAAAGATCACGCCACAGGCTTTTTAATATCGGGCTGAAGCCCTAGACGACATGCATCATCAGTCCCTAAAGATCAGGCATAGGTCTTTTATTAAGACTTATAACTACTAATTGCTTAGTTGCGTAAAAATAATCATAAAGTCGTGTTAGAACAAATAAAAACCTTCGATTCATAAGTCAAATAAAGTGAAAAAAGGTTTTTCGAATCATGACAAAATGGCAGACATTATTATCCCTCCTCATTCTCCCACAAGTTGTTTTTGCGGGATCACTCCCAGATTTTTCCGATAGCCCCGCAGGCCTAGTTCTTTACTTGGGAACACCGGACAAAAGTGACTTTGACGAACTCATTGAGCTCAGTAATAGTGATAAATGGAATGGTCAAATCCTTACTGAAGACCCCACTAAAGTTAGCGAACTTCGCAAAGTACTAATCGAAAAGGGCAATGGTTCCTTGTCGGTCCGCAGTTATAATGGCTACAATTTACCCGTACTTAACAACTTGATCAACAAAGTCATTTGTGCGGATTCCGCAACAGTTCCCAAAGAAGAGATTATGCGAATTGTGGCGCCACGAGGTAAAGTCTATTTTAATAAAAATGGTCAATGGGCAGCAGAAACTAAAGCCGTCCCCACAAATATTGATGATTGGCCCATGGCTTTTTATGGCGCTGACAACAATGCCGTAAGCTTTGATGAAATGGTGGGACCTCCCAAACATATTCAATGGCGCAGTGGCCCCTCATGGACGCGCTCACACGAAATGATCTCTAGCCTCACGTCCATGGTTTCGAATAATGGAGTACTCTACTACATCATCGATGAAGGTTCGCGCCTATCTGCGATTCTGCCAGAGAAGTGGCGCTTAGTCGCTCAAGATGCCTTTAATGGTAAAATCCTTTGGAAATTAGATCTGGAAACTTGGCACAATCACCTCTGGCCAGTGAAATCTGGCCCTGCCCAACTTCAACGTCGCCTCATTGCGATTGGTGATAAACTTTACCTACCACTTGCTGCAGGTGCCCCCCTTTCGGAAGTTGACGCCTTTAGTGGCAAAGTCTTACGTTCTTTTGCGGGCACCGAAGGCCTAGAAGAAGTCGTATTTGATAATGGTTCACTCTATGCCCTTACAGGAGAGAGTGCCAAAGCACAAGAAGGCTATGAGCTCTCCAATGTAGAAGTTTGGGGTGCTGCTGGCGATGCCACAGGCAAGTATAAGTTTGAAAATAATCAAAAAAATAAAATCATGCAGATTGAGCAAGAGAGTGGCAAAATTATTTGGTCACATGATTCAGCTATCGTACCCAACACGATGGCCATTAACCATAAAGGCGTATTCTTTCACAATGGCAAACAAGTGGTCGCGCTCAACCCCGATGGTTCCGATAAATGGAAAGGCGAAGCCTTTGAACTAAAAAAATACAAACTTGGTACCGCAACTACTCCCACATTGCTTTGTCAGGATGACGTGGTTTTAGCAACTCTTGGTTTTGATTTTAAAGATGGTAAAATTTACGCTCATCACATCGATACGGGTAAAATTATCTGGACCTCGAAGCATCACTCATCAGGCCATAGTTCACAAGATGATTTGTTTGTGATCAATGGCCTCGCTTGGTCAGGTGCTATTGCCCGCATTCAACATCAAGGTGGTAACTACGATGGCCACCATCTCAAATCAGGCGAAGTGGCCACCTCTTTCCCTCCTAATGTCAAATCAAATTTCTGGTTTCATCAACGCTGTTATCGTTCAAAAGCTACGGCAAAGTATGTTATCCCTGCCGCCACAGGCACCGAATATGTCGACCTACAGAACAAAACTTGGGATGTGCATCACTGGCTTCGCGGTGCCTGTCTCAATGGTATCTTACCTGCTAATGGCATGACTTATGTGACGCCCCACCCCTGTGCCTGCAACACCGAATCCATGCTGCGTGGCTTCAGTGGCTTAGTCACTCCGGGTATGCAAAAAGATCTAATTGAAGTCAAAGAAACACCACGACTCATCAAGGGTCCGGCCTTCAATACTCCACTCAAAGAACAAGCTCAGGGTTGGAATAACTTCCGCTATGGAAACAAAAGACTCAGCTACAATCAAAATGCGATTTCCGCAAATTTAAGCCCGCAATGGGAAATCAAAATTGCTCCTGGTGAAAAGCTTACCCAACCCGTCGCTAATAATGGCAAAGTTTATGTTGCCGCTGTTCGTAAAAACACCCTCTATGCTCTTGATCAAGAGACGGGTAAAACACTCTGGAGCTTCAGTACGGCAGGTAAAATTGATTCCTCGCCATCACTATGGAAGGGACGCGTTATCTTTGGTAGTGCCGATGGTCACCTCTATTGCCTGAATGAAGATAATGGTGAACTCGTTTGGCGCTTTCGTGGTACGAAAGAAGATCGTCAAATGGCTATCGAAGGTCGCGTTGAATCTATCTGGCCGATTCACGGAAGTAACCCCATTGTTGATGGTACAATCTATTGCCTAGCGGGACGCACTATTTTTCTTGATGGTGGCTTACGACTTTCACTCATTGATGCTGCAACGGGAGAACTGAAATCCGAAGTCATTCATGGTGACAAAGACGAAAAGGATGGCATCCAAGTACAGCTTAAAAACCAAGGCCAAAAAATGGTTCCGGGCAATAGCGATATCTTAAGCTTCGATGGTAAACACCTCTACATGAACTCACAAAGAATTGGTCTTGATGGTAAAAGAATTTATAAGGAAGGTCATGGTAAGCACTACAAAACACTGACTTTTAGTCGCTCTGACCAAGAAGGAGAAGGTACTCACCTTTTCGCTCCTGTAGGTTTCCTTGATGACTCATGGCACCACCGCAGTTTCTGGATCTACGGCAAGGGTGCGGGCTCTGGCTGGGGTGGTTGGCAGAAACCAGGTAAATATGTACCGACAGGTCGGCTCATGGTTGTGAAACCCGATCATACGGTGTATAGCTTTGGCCGTAGACCTGAATTCTTTGCTCAATCGCATATCATGGAGTACATGATCTCATCTTCGCAAGGCAATGCCTACAAGTCTGGTGACTGGGAAAAAACTTTCCTCCCCATTAAAAATAAAGAAGCCTCGATCACAAACTGGGAAAAAAACTCCAAATTACCGATTGAAAAATTATCTTCTCTCAAGTTCAATTGGCGCAATACCGAGCCAGGTTTATTAGGTCGTGCGATGGCGGGTGCAGGCGACAGTCTTTTCATTGCGGGACCTCCCGATATTCTCGACGAGACTAAACTTTACGGACAATTTAGCCAACCTGAATCCATCAAAAAAATCCAAGCGCAACAGGATGCAATTGACGGTTCAATGGGTGCCATCCTTCGTACAGTTTCCACTACAGATGGTAAAACTGTCGCCGAGTATAAGCTAAGTGCACCACCAGTTTTCGATGGTATGGCAGCGGCTAATGGCAAGATTTTCATCGTTCTCCAAGATGGTAGCCTCGTTTGTTGGCAAGCCACTGAAGAATCAACTAAATTAACGACTAATCAGCAGGTGAAATAAATGAAAGCTAAAAAGAAATTCACTCTCATCGAAATCTTAGTCGTCGTAGCCATCATTGGTATTTTAGCTAGTCTCTTACTTCCTAGCTTAAAGAGAGCACGTGAAAAAGCACGCCTCGCCTCCTGCATCAATAATCAAAAGCAAATTGCTATATCCTTTGCCCTCTATCAGGATGATAGTGAAGGGCATTACCCTATCTATGGCACCACTTTTGAAGACGATATTTCCTGGGACGATATGCTCAGTGATTATGATGGTCGAGAAATTAGCGACGCCGATAAACTCACAGAAGAATTACGTATCGATGAATATAGTGCGGGCAGCTACCTCTGCCCATCTACTTTGCAAAATCGCGACCCCATACTTATAAAATCTTATGCCATCAATGATTCATACGTTCAAGATGATATGAGTAATGCCAATGCCATCCGAGGCACCGCGGGATGGAAAAATGACGCTGGCTGGTCAATGAAAATATCTGATGTACAAAATTCGAGTAATTTCATCGTTTTAAGTGAAGTCAATTTTTGGTCAAATAAAATGGGCTCCACTGGCGCCTGGGGTGAAGTTGGAGCAAGAGAATGGTGTGATGGCCTTTCAGTAGCTAAGGTTGTAAGTAGACAAAAAAATGAGGACAAAGGCGGTCTCGGAGGTTTCTTTATTCACGATTCAAAAAGCTATAAACTCAATTTCCTCTTCGGTGATGGTCATGTAGAGTTTCGTTCGGTCCCCAGCACACTTGGAGATGGTGCATCTGGGTTTTATGATGGAAGTGCCCCCAGTTGGAGTAATTTTGTTGATACCCCATGGAATGCTTTAAGCGAATAAAGCTTTCTTCTTGAGTTTCTTACAAATCTTTCAAAAGTCACCGAAATCTCTTATCTTATCGCTAAATCAATTAAAAAATAAGATTTGGCTTGGTGATTCTTCTCCTCAAGTCTTGTACTCTCCTCCCAAAAAGTTTAACTTGGAAGTCATGGATGATAATGAATACAAGTTAAATCGTAATGTCAGCGACTTCTTCGATGAGGCCCTAGGGCTCGGCTTAGCCGAAGACATCAAACTATCGCAAAGCGATCGCTACCTGCCAGGTAAAGAAATCGCCCGTGGTGGAATGAAATCTATCGAAAGCACCGTTGACACCCTGACTGGACGCGAAGTGGCCAAAGCCCTATTGATTGCCAAAGATGATCCAGAAAAAACCGAGCGCTTCTTTCATGAAGCTAGAATATGTGCTTCTCTTGAGCACCCCAACATTGTCCCCGTTTACGACACGGGCTTTGACAAAAATGGCCTCCCCTTTTTCACCATGCGCTTACTGGGTGGTCAAACACTGCAGAAAAAAGTTAAAAACGCACAAAGCTCCGTCGCTGACTTAATCGACGTATTTGTCAAAATCTGTGATGCTGTTTCTTACGCCCATTCTCAGGGAATTATTCATCGCGACCTGAAGCCCGATAATATTCAAATTGGTGGTTTTGGTGAAGTACAAGTCTGTGACTGGGGCCTCGCCTGTAGCCACGGCTTCAAAACGGCTCATTCGATTCATGAAAGCGATACCAAGGAATACATTTTACCTGTCACTCTGGATGGCATGATTAAAGGTACACCTGGTTACTTAGCTCCCGAACAAGCTTCCTCGGAAAAACAAGAATTAACTGCCGCGGCTGACATCTACTCCCTTGGGGCCATACTCTATTTTATTCTAACGGGTAAAGCGCCTCTGGAAGATTGTGATACACTAAGTTCTATACAAAAAACACTTGCGGGAGATATTACCCCCATCAAAGTATTCAATCCCGACGCCTCCCACTCCCTCACAGCCATCTGCAACAAAGCCATGGCTGTAGAAATTCAAGATCGCTACCAAAGTGTAGAAGAATTAAAAAATGACTTGCTTAAGTATCAACACGGTTTCCCCACTTCTGCAGAAGAAGCGGGAGCTTGGGGCGCACTCAAATTACTCATTAAACGCAATCAAAGAATCGCTAGCCTCATTCTTGTTTTCTTCCTCGTCTTTAATAGCGCTCTTGTTTTATTTTTGCTTAACCTTAGCGAAAAAGAAAAAGAGGCGAGACGAGCGGAAGCCCTAGCTATAGAAGCCGCCGATCAGGCACGTGATTCCGAGCAAGCGACTTTAGAAGCCATGTCTATGCTTGCCGCTAGTGAAAAGCAAACGCGAGAAACCTTGGAAAACCTACAAAAAATGACCGATGAGAAAAAACTGGCTTCTCAAAAAGCCGCCCCACGTTTTTTGCGAGAGGGCAAAATGAGTTTCAACCATTTTGAGCACTACAAGGCTCTTGAACAACTAAATCAGGCTATCGAATTACATCCTAATATTGCGACAGCTCACGAATACAAAGGCAGAGTGCTCATGTCACTCCTGCGCTACCAAGAAGCGGAAATAAGTTATCTACGAGATAAGTCGACTCGCAATACTTTTTTGAACTTCGTTAAAGAAATTAAAACTCAAATCCCAGACCCTGCCAAGGCAAATTATCAGGACATTCTTACTATCCTTTCACTCTACAAAAAATATAGTTTCGCCACAATTCAAATCGAGGAACTGTTTTATTCACCCGCTCTGGATTTCCTCAGTACTGAACAAAGACAAGACTTAGCGGTAGATGCAGCCCATATTTTTCAGGGCTTTAAAAAAAGCGAATTTAATAAAATGCTACCTGTAATCTCTAACTCCATGCCACTTGTTTTATACAAGACGGGTCTCAAAACCTTTGATCTGCGCAAACACAGAAAAATAAAGACCTACATGATCCGAGGACATGCAACAGAGGTCGTCATGCTTCCAAAAGTTATCATTCCAAGTCCCACCTTAGAAGACATAGACGCCTGTCCTAATCTTAAGCAAATTTATATCAGCTCTTCAACAGAACTGGACTTTTTCAAAAACTTGAAAGTCCCTGTTCTAAATTATAAGGACATCCCCCAATGACAGATTTTCAACCAACTCGAGTAACCCTGCTCCAGAGACTTTGCAATGATGAAAAAGACGATCTCTCTTGGGAAGAATTTACCGATGCTTACAAGCGCTATATCTATTTACTCATCCGCGGCATGCACATCGATCATCACGATGCAGAAGACCTCACGCAAACTTCTTTATTGGGAGTATGGGAAAAAATCAGCTCCTTTGATTACTCTCCAGAAGAGTGCAAATTTAGAACTTGGCTCTACCGTATTGTTCGCAACAAAGTGATTGACCATATTCGCAAGGCCAATACCAAAAAGAATAAAAAGGTCGAAATCCCCGACGCGGAAACTCATTCTGATCCAGAAATTTACAATATTGCTGAAAAGGAATGGCGGGCTCATATATCTGATCGAGCTTATAGCAATATTAAAGGGAACTTTTCTGAAAAAGTTATGCAATGCTTTGACCTGAGCCTTGAAGGTAAATCCACTGCGGAAATCGCAGCTACAACAGGGATTGCGGAAGCGACCATATACGTTTATAAACAGCGCGTCAAAGATGCTCTTTGCCACGAGATTCGCGTCTTAAATGATAAATGGAGTTAATAGTTTTCTGGAAAAATAATTTTTTTTCATTAAAAACTGTTAGACCCACTTAAAAATTGCGATTGTTACATAAATACGGAAAATGATAAACAGAATTTTTAAGGACTCCAATTATGCGTAAATATTTTTCATCTCTACAGAAAGGCTTCACAACTGCCTTCTTACTCTTCATGGGACTGGGCATGAATGCTGCTGACAAACCCAACTTCATCATTTTTTATATGGATGACCTAGGTTGGGCCGACACGTCACACGAAATGAAAAAGGGCATGACTGAATCCAAGAGCGATTTTCACGAAACCCCCAATGTTGAAAGACTGGCAAAACAAGGCTTAACTTTTACGCAGGGTTATTCCCCTGCACCTACGTGTACTCCTTCACGTATTAGTATTCACTATGGCAAAACAAATGCTCGTCTCGGTTACACAACTGTACACGACGTCCTAGCCAATAATCGCGGACTCAAAGAGAGCATACCAAAAGACAACAAATCAATTGCCCATGTCATGAATGACGCAGGTTACACAACAGCCCATTTTGGTAAGGGTATTGCCATTGCTAAACCACAGGAAATTGGCTACCAAGTACACGACGCTTTTGACGTCGGTGATAATGGCAACTACCATGGCGATTATGTAAAAATTGCTCCTGAAAGCGAACGTGAAAAACTTCCCGTCGATAACCCCAAGCGCATTTACTCCCTCACAAAATCTTCCGTCGATTTCGTCAATGAACAAGCTAAATCTGACAAGCCATTTTTCATGATGGTTTCTCACTACGCGGTGCACGTACCCCACGCTGCTAGTCCTGAAATCATTGAAAAATATCGCAACAAAAAACGCGGTAAATATCTTCGTGACGAAGATTACATGGATCCTTCAGAAATGAGCGTAGGCCAACGCACCTGTACTTGGCGCTTACAGTACGCCGCTATGCTCGAAGAGGCAGACATGAACCTTGGGGCTATTATGGATGCCCTCGAAGCCAATGGCCAAGCCGATAATACTTACATCGTTTTCACTTCCGATAATGGCGGTGGTCTCACACCTAATGGTGCCCTTACTGGTGGCAAGGCAAATCTATTTGAAGGCGGACTCCGTGTTCCAACTATTATTGCAGGTCCAAAAGTCCTTAAAAATCAATACTGCGATGTCCCTGTTATTCAGTGGGATCTTTTGACGACTTTTCACGACCTCTCCAATTCTTCTGCTCCACTTCCCAAAGATGTTGATGGCGGTAGCCTACGCCAAGTTTTTGCCAAAGGCAATAATGGAAAAGTTAAGCGCCCCAATGAAGGCATTGTCTTCAACTACCCCTACTACGCAGCAGCCCCGATCAACGCTATTATCGTTGGTAAATATAAGCTCATGCGCCAACTCAATACGGGTGAGATCAAGCTCTTTAATATTGACGAAGATTTGGCAGAGAAAAACAATCTAGCTCAACAGAGCCCCGAAATTGCCGCGCGTTTAGCTCAGCAAATGGATTCTTACCTCGCCGAAGTTAATGCACCAAAAATTGAAGACGTTTACGAAGCTCGCTTAACGGAACTCGCAAATTGGACGAAAGAAGCCAAGTTTAATTTTAAAAATAATTTAGAAATTCGTTCTAGAAATAAATCCGCTTCAGAAATCAAACTTATCAAAGCTCAACTCAAGAAAAAATATGATGCTGATATGGCGCGATTCAAAAAATCTACTGAGCATTGCCAAATGCAAATGCTCAACAAAAACTTCATCGGTGGCAATTATGAAAAAATTCAATCATCTTCACCAAAGAAAGAAAAACCAGTAAAAATCAAAAAAGCTCAAACTATTTCAATTTAATCTCTCGATAAACTCCCTCCCCTAAGTGTGATTCGAGTTTAAAACGACACTTAAAATAGAATAAACAAAGCCCGCCTTAGATAAAGATTTTAATTATCCATGGCAGGTAATGATAAATTCATGTCGTAATTTGACAACAAAAACTTCTTGCTTTCTTGGCCTCCTTGTACTTTTATATTGAAAGAACAATCACAAGGTTATTATGAAACAAGAAAATAAATTCTCTCTCATCGAGCTTTTAGTCGTCGTGGCCATTATTGGTATTCTTGCCAGTTTTTTACTGCCCACACTGAAAAAAGCACGTGATTCAGCTCGTCGTACTGCATGTATGAGTCAAGAGAAACAGATAGGTTATGCCTTCTCTATGTATCGTGGTGATAATAATGGCCATTACCCTTCGACTCCAATGCATTCTGTTGGGTCAAGAATCTCTTGGGATGATATGCTCAGCGGCTACGATGGTCGCCCCACCCTTTCAGACTCAGACATGACAGCACAGCACCTCCTCAAAGATGGTCCATACAATAATGACCTCTATCTTTGTCCGAGCAATATTATAGAGCGCGACACTTACTCTATACGTTCGTATGCAGTATCTTTTGATTATGCACCTCAATGGGATGTCATCGGCGTATCAGGTTGGGATAATGGAGATAGCTGGTCAGTTTCTGAGTCCGACATCGTAAACGCTAGCAATTTTGCCGTAATGGCTGAATACCAAAATTTCGGAAACTCCATGGGCTATGCCGACTTTAATGTAGGGTATTTCACTGTAAATGGTTTCGCCGCATGGTATTCACCCACAGTAACTTCAGAAGTAAATAGTTTTTATGTTCATGATACAAAAACCTTTAAACAAAATTTCCTCTATAGTGATGGACATGTAGAATATAAAAGTTTCGATAAAACTTTAGGGTCGGAAGCCGATCATTTTTGGACAGCCTCTTGGGGTGTAGCAATAGAAAACACTCAATGGAGCGCACGTTACGGAGGCAATTAATTTCGTCTTTATTATAAGTTCTTGACAGTGACGACACTCAATGGAACGCTCTAGATTAAAGTAGCTCAAAGAAAATAAATTGAGTGAAGCTCACTATCTAAGCGTCATTAGAATTCAGTAAAACAAAAGCTAAGAAGGAAAAGTATTTTAAGTTTATTTTCACTCAGTAACTCTTTAACTCCATCAATAAACTGATGAAGAAAAAGAACCGCGATTAATGAACTACTTGTAGCTGACTTACTCTACAATTTTTCCTCAACTACTTTAGCTTCTAAAAGAATCCTCAAAGCTTTGCCTTCAAAGCTTATATTGATTTCAGAAACTTTGTCTTTTGTCGTAAGCAAAGAAAAAATGGCTTCTTGTGTCTCTGTTGCCATAACGACGTTACTCGTTTGCTCTTCATGAATTTTAACTTGAGTTATTTTTGAGTCTACCATTTTAATCAGTATAACTTTCCCACTCAAATGTACTTGGCCAGAAAATTTTGGATGCTCAAGTAAAGAAGGCTTAACTTCCAGTGAAACCCCTATATCCGTAATATCACCAAAAATAGGCTTTGCAGGTGTAAAACTAAGATTTCCTTGCTTTTCTTTAAATCTAGGTTTCTCCCAAGATTCAGGTAAATATTTTTCCTGAACTACTCTAATAATAGCCGTACTATCTTCCTCTGTCATGACACTGGGAGCGCTCAGAACCTTATCCTCTCCTTCAATGAACTGGCTCTTAATTAAAATTTGCTTTTTAATTTTGCTATTAACTGGACTCACACCTTTCAGTGCTGGTTTCACTTTCAAGGCGTTTTTGTCATCCACAGACTCAGAGGAATGTCCCCAGCCTAGACATGCTAAACTCGTCATTAATAATACCGCAAAAGTTAATCCGCATTTATTCTGTTTTGTCTTAAGCATCTGAATTCTCCGTTTGAGTTGCTTTTTGTTTTCATTTAAATAAACCACTGCACACAAGCTAGGGTTCTGTTCTAAGTTGGATTGCTCGACGACTTTTATCAGCGTCGAGCCATAGGCTTTCGCATCGACAAAATCCCTAATAACTCTAGCATCGCAAGCCTGCTCCTGAAGCTCTTGTGTTTTAGACCTAAAGTACCAAACCAAGGGATTGTACCAATTGATGATGTGGATCAATGAAAAGAAGCAGTTCCACCAATTATCAGCCTTTTTAAAGTGACTTAATTCATGTAAAAATACATGCTTGAGTTCCTCTTCGCTCAATTGATTCAACAAGCCATGAGGCAGTATGATTTCGGGCTTAATGAGTCCATACAAAGCGGGACTCGACAAGTGGGACGACTCACTCAAACCCAAAACATTCTTTATACATAGTTGATGACAACAGTCACCGAGCAAAGTTTGTGCTCTATTATCGCCTAATTGCTTACGTGAATTAAGTTTCTTCCTTTGTGTAAGATTTAAATAAAGCATAAAAGCAAGGCATAGACAGACTCCATACAACCACATCTCAAATAGCGGCCATTCGAAAGCTTTATCCACACTAACGTCAGCTATATACTCTGGGTTCGTATTTGTCTTTAGCTCTGGGCGAAGAGAAAGCTCCTTACTCTCTGGCATTAAGCTTGCGGAGTCCTCAAAAAAATGACTCGAATTCAAGCTCAGCAAAAAGAGACCTGGTAATAAAAATCGTAGGTAGACTAATTTATGAAGGAGTAATTTTCCTCCGGGACTCAAAACTCGATGTAATAAGCAGATGATGAGTGATACCATGAGCAGTAATAAACTCCCCTGGACCAGGGCTTCATAGAGGTAGGTCACGATTGATTCTCATCAAGCAACTTACGCAATAAATCAGCTTCTTCTTTACTGATTTTTTTACTTCCTGCAAAATGTGATAACATCGGCATCAATGAACCCCCAAAGAATTGCTCCAAAAAGCTTTCACTGGCCTCCTCTAAACACTGCTCCTCACTCACTTTTGGAAAGTAAAAATAATTACGCCCTTCCTTATTAAAACCCAAGACTTCTTTTTGTACTAAGCGACTCAAAAGAGTTTGAATTGTCTTTGGTTTCCAGTCGCTACTGAACTCAAATGCTTTAATAATTTCTTTAGAACTCAGAGGACTTTTTACTCCCCACAGCACCTGCATCACTTTGTGTTCTGCGTTAGATATTTTCATTTCTCCACCTATCGGATTACTTTTGTAATCCAATTAGACTACATATGTAATCTTAGGATGCAATCAGAAAAATAAATAAAAAGTAAAATTAAAGAAAAGGCAAGGCAGCTTTTAACATAAATCGCTAAGTGATTGACTATGAGGATCTAAATTAGCACGATCAAAAATATGAATTTTTCTTTTTTACAAACCTTGTGTCATAAAAAAATCTATGTATAATCTAAAGACTTAAAAAATTTACGGAGACGCATCATGCAAAAAAGAAAACTCACAAGAGGATCTTTATAGTCTCTCGCTCCTATTAGCTGAGCGGGTGCTCAGCAACTTCCTCATCACATACTTAAAGCTTAGATTAACTCTAAGCTATTCATCTATTTATGTTCCGAAATACGGAAAAACCTTTTCCTAAAGTTTTAGCTTTGGGATCAGATTATGAGGATAAGTTATTAATACTTCATCAAATACAGAAGTTCGACTCGTGGCTTCTAACAAAAATTGGATCGAAGGATCCGCAATCGAGCAACTCAAACAAACGGCTAGCTTAGCAGGCATGAAACTGGCGGTCGGCTTACCCGACCTTCACCCCGGGCGCGGCAACCCCATAGGGGCCGCCTTTTATACGGAAGGGATTTTTTATCCTTACCTCGTTGGTGGCGATATTGGCTGTGGTATGGGGATTTGGCAAAGCAAGCTAAAGACCCGAAAAATCAAACGCGACCGTTGGATGCAAAAGTTAGCTGATCTCGACTCTCCGTGGCAAGGGGATCGCCAAGCCTTTGTAGAACAGCATAAACTCCCGCAATGGGATGATGCACTAGGCACTATTGGTGGTGGCAATCATTTTGCTGAGCTCCAACAAGTCGAAAAAATCTTTGACCAAGAACTTTTCGAAAAAATTGGGCTCAGTAAAGATTACTTGCAGCTCATGGTTCATAGCGGTTCTCGCGGATTGGGGCAAGCAGTCTTACGCCGCCACACTTCACGCTTTGGGGCACAAGGCCTTGAATGTGGAAGTGCCGAAGCTATGCGCTACCTTGAAAAGCATAATTATGCTCTGCAATGGGCTGAGGCCAATCGCCAACTCATTTCCAAGCGTTTTTTAGAGGCTCTTTCTAGTCAAGGTGAACGTATTGCGGATATTAACCACAATACCGTCACCCCATGGAAGAAGGGTTGGTTGCACCGCAAAGGTGCGGCTCCCGGCGATAAAGGCACAATCCTAATTCCCGGCTCACGTGGAAGTTTGAGTTACATAGTTCGTCCCATCGGCGACCTTGAATTCAGTGCCTGTTCTCTTGCTCATGGCGCGGGTAGAAAATGGAATCGATCGCAGTGCAAAGCTCGCTTTAGCCCGCGTTTCAAGGTTAAGGATCTTCAGCAAACAGCTCTTGGTAGTCGCGTTATCTGCGAAGACAAAGAACTGCTCTACGAAGAGCTACCTGAAGCTTATAAAAATATTGATGTGGTCATTCAAGACCTCGTAGATTTTGGCCTTATCCAAATCATTGCGAGCCTACGCCCCATCATTACTTATAAAACTCGGAGGTCAAAATGAATGCCTGGATACAGTTTTCTTCAGGGCAAGGACCTAGAGAATGTGAGCGTGTCCTTTGGCACCTTTTCAAAATTTTCTGCCATGAAGCTAAATTAGAAAACATTCATTGTGAGCTGATTAAAGCTCTTCTTGGTGTGGAGAAAAATTCTTTCCGCTCTTTAATGATAAGCTTGGAGGGGCATGACCTTAGCAAAATTCGTGCTGATTGGGAAGGAAGCCTTTTATGGCGAGCTCCTAGTCCCTTTCGACCACAGCACAAAAGACGCAATTGGTTTGTTCAGGCAAGCTTTTTTGCGGCTCCTGCAAAAGAGGATTTCGATTTAAGTGCAATTAAATTTGAAGCTCAGCGCGGCTCTGGTCCTGGTGGTCAGCACGTCAATAAATCTGCCACAGCGATACGAGCCTATTACCCTCCACTGGAGCTTTCAGTTTTTTGTCACGAAGAACGCTCTCAGTATCGTAACAAAATGCTTGCGACAGCAAGGATTCTCGAAGCCATCAATTTGCGAAGTTCGCAAAAAGAAGGCGAGGGAAATAAACTGCAGCGACTGAGGCATTACCAACTCGAGCGCGGACAAGCTCACCGCATTTTCACTTCTAAACTCTAAACTGAACTGGTGGCTTCGAGCCACCAGTTTTTCTTTTTGCCTGAAGCGCAAAAAATGAAAGGAAGGAATCAATAGAAATGAATTTTATCTGAAACTAGCCTACAAATTCACTAAGTTGCTTCTTGTCTTCCTGTGTGAAAGAATCAACACCGTGAAGTTTAATCACCTTTACACCTTCATCTTCTAAACCTGCCATAATCTCAAAGCAAGCAGGTGCAAGCTTAACATCTAAACTACTCTTAACTGTAAAAGCGACTTCATCTGGCAGGAAACCATATTTTTTAAGGCGTTTAATTTTTGTAACCCAAGCATCACCATGATTGTAAATACTGGATTTATCTTTCTTATCTAAATCAAATGGCTTAATTGCCTGGTTTTTCATTGGATTAAAAAAGGTCATTTTGACATGGTAATCATCATTACCTATTGTGTGATCTTGTTTGAAATTTTGAAGAATCTGCATTCTCTCAAACTCAAGCTTAATTGTTTGAGTAATACGCTCTTCTATATATCTCTTACTTTCAACATAACCACGTAAAACATAGTACTCAAATAGTTTCTCCACTTTTACGGCGGCATCTTTGCACATACTTGTCGCTATTTGACTAAACTGAAACACACCTTCCTTGGGGCTGACTAAACTTTTAAAAATCGTTTGCTGTTCTTTAAGAAAATAGTCTAAACCATCATGGGTAAAACTTTTTTTAAGCTTATTTAATTCTTGGTCGTAAGACTTAACCCAAGTCAAATATATTTGAGGTGTAAGTTCAGGGAAGAAACCTGTTAAACGTTTATATTTTTTAGTTTCTAATTTATGGAAAAGTTTGCCCGTAATTGGAGAAAAAGCCACTACTCCAACATTCACAAATTCCCCTGCATCTGCGTAGGGAACAAAGCGAATCACGGCATAATTGATCACATCTTTTTTATGACTTTTCATTCTCTAATCCAAAATTGTTCTTCTTGGTATCTTTCCAAAATTGATTTTACATATCTAAAGCATTCTTCCAATTTTTCAACTTCATTCCCTAGTTCCGCTACATCGAGCCATTGATCTGGAATATATTCGCAAATAGCTCTAAGGTTATTGATACACGTCTCTAAATAATTAATACCTTTTAATTTAAAAGTGCTACTCCATTGATCAAAATCTTTGATAAAAGGATGTTCAAGCCAAAACTCTTCTCTACTTACGTCGCTATCAAAGGCAAGGTTGTGATCAATAATATAAAGTTGTTTTTCCAAAGCATTATAGAGCATATTCGGATTACCACCTTTCGCTGAGATTTGGCGATCAATATTTAAAATTGCCCAATCAAATAATAGTATTTTTGCTCTTAATTCCGCATCAACATTCTCAAGTTGATCGAAACTTACATCATTACAAAATTCAAGTAGTTTTGACGCGAATGCAAAACCAGATTTGCAATAATCTTTTATATCTTGGTTATCTGAATACTCAATTAGTTCAAAAGGCATCTCTGCAATAAAAAAATCTGGAATTGGTAGCTCAAATATCTTTGCTAAATTCCCTGCGATCCATTCATAAGCTAAGGATTTACCTCCAGCATTTAATGTCTTGACATAATAAGAGTCACCCCCTTCATCTTTACAACGAAAAGGGTTGGTCCGAGCATTCTCAGACATCTCATTTATTTCTTCGATTTGAAGTATTGAATTATTAATCGAATCAGTCATTTCTCACATCACAAAATATAACATATCCTAAATACAGATCTACTCTCCTATCAATTCACATCTTTACAATCGCCCTACACTTCTGAGAACGTTTTTTTGTTAAAGTTCATTGTCATTTAATGATGGTTCTGAACACTATAAAAAATCAATCTATTTTGAGTATAATAATAAAAGATATTAATTTTTGCAGATAGAATTCAATACTGTTAGGTTAATACCTTTAGTAAAGCCACATACATCAGTTTAAACAAGTATCTCATCCCAAACATGACCGTGCACATCGGTAAGGCGAATATCTCTGCCTGAAAAGCGGTAGGTGAGTTTTTCATGATTGATTCCGAGCTGATGAAGCACCGTGGCCCAGAGGTCGTAGACTGTGGCGATTTTATCAACCGCATAATAACCTAATTCATCTGTGGCACCGTAAACTGTGCCACCTTTTACGCCACCGCCAGCCATCCATAGGGAGAAGCCATAGGGGTTGTGATCTCGTCCATTTGAGCCCTGCGAGAAAGGCGTACGACCAAATTCACCAGTGAACACCACCAAAGTTTCATCGAGTAGGCCTCGTTCTTTAAGGTCGGTGAGTAATGCCGCAATGGGCTGATCTACATGGTCTGCCATCTTTTTATGACTCTTTGGTAAATCGGAGTGTTGGTCCCAAGGATTAGCCGCTCCACCGCCACCACCGCCAGCCCGACAGCAGGATAATTCGACAAAGCGCACTCCGCGTTCTACGAGTCGACGCGCCATGAGGCATTGTTTGGCATATTCAGATTTATTTTGATCCTTATCATTTACACCGTAGGCTTCCAGTGTTGCTTTTGATTCCCCGGAAATATCAGTGAGTTCAGGGACTGAAGCCTGCATTTCATAGGCTGTTTCTGTATTTTTAACTGAAGAGACTATCGCCTCTTCATAAGCGACTTTTTTGGAAAAACGCTGATCCAGTTTTTTGACTAGGGAAAGCATTTCAGTTTGCTGCTTATTTTGCATCCACGCCTGAATATTGGGTACCGCTTGATCTCCAGATATATTGAAAATTGAGCCCTGGTGAACGGCGGGTAAAAAGGCGTTGCCATAAACGCTCACCCCGCCATGCATAATTCCAGCATTCTTAGTTTTAAGAACCACATAACTTGGTAGATTTTTATTCAAGGTTCCACAGCCATAACTCACCCAAGCACCCGCAGACGGGTAGCCTAAGAAGGGAAAGCCTGTGTGCATGAAGAAATTGCCTTGAGCGTGCTCAGAGAACTTGGCCGTCATGGAGCGAACAATGGCAATATCATCAATTTTCTCATTAATCTTCGGAAAGAGATTCGTAAGCTCAATTCCCGATTGACCATATTTTTTCGATTCCCAAGGACTCTGGAAAATATTGCCATTATTATCGAATTGAGTTTTCTGAACTTTCATCGGCATGGGCTTGCCGTGCATTTTCTTTAGAAGGGGCTTCGGATCGAAGGAATCTACATGAGAAACACCACCAGACATGTAGAGAAAAATAACCGACTTGGCTTTAGCTTTGTGATGAAACTTAGGCTTGTATTCTGCGGCCTCCGCAGAATTAATCATACTAGATAAAGCGGATGCACTCACCCCCATGGAAGTGAGTTTCATAAAGTCGCGGCGGTTGATATTAGTAGACATAGATAAACTCCTTTGAATTGAGCAAGGCTAGAGCAAGTTCCTTATTACTGTGATTTTTTAAATATTCCAAACAGGCATCAATTTCGGCTTGTTCCGGACTTCGAGCATACAGCCTATTGTAGAGCCCATTGACAAAGGCTTCGTTCCCTTTATCCCTCGTTTTATTTTCAATAGACTTGGCTAGGTGATTACTCATATTTCTAGCAATTGGCCCATTCATTAAAAGCAAAGCTTGAGCGGGTACGTTAGTAATATTGCGTTTACTCATGGTCGTCATGGGAACCGGGAAGTCAAAGCTCGTGCTAAATTCATCGAGGCGATTTCTAATAACATTATGCTTCATACTTCTGTAGGGTTTATTACCAACATGATGAAGACTATCTTTAATGGCTTCGGCATCGAGGCGACGTGGTGTGTAGTAACTTAAATAGGTATTTGTAATGTCCTTTTCTAAATTCGCTTGCGACGGCTCAGAGGATAGCTGAAAGCTTTCTGAAATCAGCATTTTCCGAAGCGCTGTTTTGATGGACCAATTATTTGCCTCAAAATCTAGTGCTAGATAATCCAGTAATTCGGGATGAGTAGGTTTTTTACCAAGTAGCCCAAAATTATCAGTCGAATGAACAATCCCATGACCAAAAACATAATTCCACAGGCGATTTACCAAGACTCTGGACTTGAGTGGATTGACATCTGAGGTAATATCTTGCGCCAATTGAAGACGTCCGGAATTCTCTGAGCTGTATTTTTTATCAGAAAAAACTTCAAGAAAAGATCTTGGCACTTCGTGACTCTCTTTTCTATGATCCCCACGGACAAAAAGCTTGGAATTCACCACCTCACTTTCGTGTAGACCCGGCGCTCTTTGAGGAACAATAATTTCTTTTTCTAATTCACGATATTTTTGAATTAGTTTTTGTAACTGAGGTGGCATTGATACAAGTTCATTCTTGAGAAGGCCCTGCTTCAACATGACGTTGATATATTTAGTCTGCGCATCATTGGCTTTGCCCGCTTTCCATGACTCAAGAGAATTTTTCAATGCTCGTTTATAAGCTGACATAAGCTCTTTCTGATTGTTGATTTCTAAACCTTTTCCTAAGACATCAACAAAATTCACCGGACGATTTTTGGGAGCTTCTTTAGCAATAATAAGTTCTGTCATGCCAAACCAGCTTCTATCTTTACCGTTAGGTCCATGGACTGCATCTTTAGAAGTTCGAATTTCAAAATGTAAACGGTCATCACGCCAGTAATCCCACTTGCGATTAACATTATTCCATTGCCATCCTTCAGAGTCTTTGAATTCGTGCGTGGGATGAAGTAAGCCGTGACTTAGGGGATAATTTCTAACCGGTGTTTTTGCAGTTGCTAAAGAACCGAAACCATTCAGCCAAATACCTTTTTGAGTAGCTCGGAAGTTATCACTCATTAAAACAGCTGCGTGTTTATCGGAAATCAAATGGGAATAAACACCTCGAGGATAAATACCGTTTACAGCATATTTACCTTCACCAAAAAGCGCAAAACTACCTGACTCACTCACTTTATCTGCTGTTGAATTACCTGAGATCCGGAGTTTTTTCAGATCACTTTCCTTCCGCAAATCTAGATAGAGATCTGCTGATTTTTTTAACTTATTATTATGTGCACTTATTTGATCAAGCTCTTTTTTAAATGCCTTAAATCTATTTTGAATATCTTTTTCTTTTGTAAACTGCAGTAAGTAAAACAGCTTATCTTTACGAACTAAATTTTTATATAGGGTTTCTTTTTCAAAGAGCTTTTGTTCTTCTTTAGATCTTTTATTACGAGGCTTTTTTCTTGTTTCTTTATTGATAATAATTTTCTCAGTTGCCCTTTTAACTATCCCGTCAAGATTATAGTTTTGCGTCAACAAATAATCAGCTAGCTCGTTTCGAATTGTTTTTTTAAGTTCGCTGATTTCTTTTTTATTGATCTCTAATTGATCTTTGCTACTGATGACAATATTACCAATTTTTGTTGAATCTAAAATCCCGTAAAAGCGGTGGAAGTCGTCCTGACTTATAGGGTCAAATTTATGATGATGACAGCGCGCGCATGAGACTGTGATACCAAGCATCGCTTTTGAAACTACATCAATTTGATTGTCCGTTGAAGTCACCTGCTCCGCATAGGCATCAGTCACACCAAAGCCATAGGGGTTCATGCGAAAATGAGCTGGCCCAATAGCCGATTCATTGATCTGTAAGTCTTTGTTGATGCGTGGTTTTTTAAGCAGGTCACCGGCAATATGTTCGGTCAAAAGTTGATTATAGGGGATATCCTCATTGAGCGCTCTTATTAAATAGTCTCTATAAACATGTGCATAGGGGATATTTGGATCACCTTCTGAGCCATGAGTATTAGCGAAGCGATACCAATCCATCCAGTGACGTGCCCAGCGTTCACCAAATTTTGGTGACGCTAAAAGTTTATCGACATACTTTTCAAAATTTTCCTGACTAGGATTCTTTTTGAAATCTACCACATCTTTATAGTCCGGAGGTAAGCCAATTAAGATAAGAGAAGCGCGGCGAATGAGTGTTTCCGGTTTCGCTTTCTGGAGCGGAATTAATTGATTTTCTTCCTGCTTTTGGGCGATAAAGGCATCGATCGGCTGTTGTTGAAATCGTTCATTTTTGACTTTTGGCACGGAATAGTTTTTCACTTCTTGGAAAGACCACCAATTTGCTCGCTTATCGCGAACTGTTACCCATGGAATAGCATTTTCTAAATCTTTCTTTGTAGGCTTAGTTGTACGGGGGTCAGGAGCGCCCATATCGATCCATTTTGCGAAGTTCGCAATCACTTCTGGAGAAAGTTTTGGTGCCTTTGCAGGCATCTCCATATCTTCTTCTTCGTGACGAATAGTTGCCATTAAAAAACTATCTTTGGAACTACCTGGAATGAGAGTGTCGCCCCAGTCACCGCCTTTTAGGAAAGGCTCTTTCCAGTCGAGAGCCAAACCGCCCTTTTTCTTGCCGCCTTCCTCTTTACTCAAACTATTATGACAATCGTAACAACTTTCCGCGAGCACTGGACGAATGTGCTTTTCAAAGAATTCGAAACCCTGATTAGCACGTAATGTTGCACCAAGGCTTAGAAAAGCGATCAATAAAATAATTTTCTTCATCCAATAAATTCCTTTGTTGCTTAATCTTATATTACCCAAGGCTAACAAGCAGTACTTACATAATTATTTTATGGAAAAAAGATTTATAATCTATAAATAACTATTAGGGATATTAATATTTCCATATATGGATATATATCCAAATAAGGATATTATCAATGTCTATTGCATTTAATATTCAAAAAAAGACGGGTATTTGTAACTTAATTGTTTCTCAAAACTTTAAATTTCTGAGGTAATTCAACCGTAGCACCACTATGACTACAAACATAAGCTGCTACATCAGAAGCTAATTTCTGCGCTTCCTTAATGGGCATACCTTGTAAGTAATTGATGATAAAATAGGCTGTAAAAGAATCACCTGCTCCAACGGTATCGACTATTTCGCATGGCGAAGCAGGCAAATGACTGACAGTATTTTTAGAAATTATCGAACTCCCTTCAGCTCCAAGTGTAAGGATGATTAAATCAAGATTAAAGACTTCTAAAACTTCATCTTTACTGAGTCTAAGTAAGTCGCAAACAATAGTTATTTCCTCTTCATTAAGCTTAAGAATATCGCATTCATTTAAGGATCTTGTAATGATATCTAAATCATAGAAATCTTGACGAAGGTTGATATCAAATAACACCTTGCAACTTGGACGGCGGTGACGCAATGCTTCGATAATAGTTTTTCTGCTTTCTTCTGAGCGTTGAGCCAGGCTACCAAAAGCAATGAGGTCTGCATTAGAACATAAATTGATAAGCTCCGCATTTAGAGGAATATGATCCCAGGCGCAATCGGAGTTAAATTTATAATTGGCACTACCATCTTCATTTAAAGTAATATCCACAACACCCGTTGGGTAATCAACAATCGGAGCTCTTAAATTAATTCCACAAGCTTTGATAAGCTGAGTAATCTCTCTCCCCAAAGCATCATCCCCCACTGCTGAATACACCGCTGCTTGCGCCCCCATCTGGGCCGTATGAAAAATGAAGTTAGCTGGAGCACCTCCCCAAACTTTTTTATCTGGGAAAATATCCCACAATATTTCACCAATAGATAATGTTTGCATTAAGACTCCTCATGTAAGGCAAAATAATAATTTAGAGCTTATTTTCTATAGATTTAGCAACTTGTACACATTTTTTGCCAAGATCAGCAAACTTGTCTTCTGTCAATCGAAACTTTGGCCCCACTACTGTGATAGCTGCCACGGGCTTAGCACGTTTATCTAAAATGGGGGCAGCCACACACTGTATCCCCAAATTCCCCTCTTCACGGTCAACGCTATAACCCGCCTTTCTGGCTTCCAAAATTTCTGCCATCAATTTTTCACGACTTGCAAGGGTAAATTCAGTGAATTGCTTAAGTTTATTCTCTTTGAAAAAAAGCTCTAATTCCTTATCAGCTAAGCTCGATAACATTGCTTTACCAGGTGCACAGGAATAAAGTGGAACACGAAGGCCAACCTTACCTAAAACAGTAACTGGATGACTTCCCGGAATTTGTTCCAGCACAACTGCTTTCCAGTTATTCTTCACTAGAATTTGAACAGATTCTCCAGTTATTCCCTGCAATTCCTGCATATGATCATAAGCCGTCATGATAAGACTTTTACCATCGACTTTGGGACTACTCATATTAAATAACTTATCTGTAATAATATACTTCTTCGTTTCAACACATTTTCTTACAAAATCACGTATCTCTAAAGTCTGCACAATCCTCGATGCTGTATTTTGTGCAATGTCAGTTGCATCGACTAACTCTTTGAGAGTCATGCCATCTGCCACCCCTGTAAGCAATTCAATAATTGCTAAAGTTCTATCCGCACCGGGGCTTGGCGCATCTCCTAACTTCACATTCCCTAAAGCCATACAAACTCCGTATTTGGATACAAATTCACATTTGGTGGAAAGAGTAGTACAAAGCTAGCTTTTTGTCAATTATCTTAATGAGTTAAAGTTAAAATCAGTCTGTAGTTCACTAAGAAAGAAAATCATTGTCATACTTTTTTAAGCATTAAACAAAAAAAATTGAAAGAAATTTTAATTTTTGGCGATGAATTCAGTATTGTTAGATGAATACCTTGTAAAGACATAAGGATTATATTGAGTGAATACAGAAGAAGTCATCGCAAATTTTAGTAAGGAATATCGTCGACTATGGGCCATGGCCTATTCTGTTTGCCGTGTTCACCACCTCTGTGATGACATTCTTCAGGAAGTTTCGATTACGCTCATCAAAAAAGCTGATGACTTTGATTCAAGCAAAGCGTTTTTGCCCTGGGCCATAGGTATAACGCGAATTCAGGCTGTTACGCTTCAGTTGAAATAGGACACATCACTTTTTTTCTTAGTTGAGTTACTTTAAAATTGTAACCCTCCGAAAAGGAAATGAATTATGTCTAAAAAACGCCGTTATTTTAGTGCCGACCAGAAAGTTGTCGCCATTCGTAAACACCTACTTGAGCGAACTCCTGTATCTGATATTTGTGATGAACTCAATATTACAACGACGCTATTTTATCGTTGGCAAAAAGAGTTCTTTGAAAATGGTTCTCGAGCCTTCACCAAGGATAACGATAGTAATTTAAAGAAGGTAGAAAAAGAAAATACACTACTCCAAGCGACTACTTCACAGAAAAATGATGTTATCGCTGAACTCGTGGCGGAGAATATAAGCTTAAAAAAGAAACGTGGCCTGATCTAAATGGAAACTGGGTTAGTAAAAACATCCGAGATCAGGTCGTTCAATACCTGTATAGTTGGCATGAGCGTACGCAAATCAGTCTTCGTAGTATGCTCAAAACCTTAGCCCTTCATCCTAGTAAATTTTATCAATGGAAAATACGAGAAGGCAAGGATAATCAACATAATGGTAAACAACCCAAGGATTTTTGGATTACTGAAGATGAAAAACGAACTGTCATTGAGTATTACCAGTCTCATCATCAAGAAGGCTACCGAGCTGTGACGTATATGATGATTGATGAAGATATTGCGTATATGAGTTGCTCCTCTGTTTATCGTATTTTATCAGATGTAGGGCTTATGCGTACTAAAACCACAAAGAAATCCAGTAAAGGAAATGGATTTGAGCAACCACTACAAACTCATGAACACTGGCATACTGATATATCTTACGTGAAGATCGAGCCTTTTGCAAAAGTCATAAAACAAGCTGAATAAAAGTAGAAACATGTTATCTCAATAGTTACCAAAACAAAAAGAGAAAAAACATGAATCTACCCGGCTTATGGGATACCATAGAAAAGTATTTATTTCCAGGCTTAGAAGAACTTTTAGGCGGAGAATTAACTAAGAAAGAGAAAGAGTTTGTTCGCATCTGCACAATAACTGAGCTTGATCAGTTCAGCCATGAATTTGAATGGTGTGGATTTGGGCGACCTCCGAAAGATCATTTTAATATAGTGAAAGCTTACATAGCCAAATCCGTTTATAACTTCGATACAACAAGATCTTTTATAGACTTTCTCAAATCAAGTACAAAGATACGTCGTTTATGTGGTTGGGAATTTGCAAAACAGCTTCCTCATGAAAGTACTTTTTCTAGAGTATTTGCAGAAATCACCGCCTCTCAGCTCTGCCAAAGAATCCATGAATTCTTAGTGGTAAAACATTGTGGAGACACCTTAGTACCGCACATTAGTAGAGATTCTTCAGCAATTGAAGCTAGAGAAAAAGTCATGTCTGAACCAGGGGCTGAGCCTAAAGCCCCTAAGAAACGAGGGCGGCCTAAAAAAGGTGAGATCCGAATTAAAGAAAAAACCGTAGTGGAAAAGCAGGTCGACCGGTCACTTGAAGAAAACTTAAAAGAGCTCCCAACGCACTGTAATAAAGGGACAAAGAAAAACAGTAATGGTTATAAAGTTTCATGGAAAGGCTACAAGCTTCACTTAGATTGTATTGATGGAGATATACCAGTCGCAGGCCTATTGAGTTCAGCGTCTTTACACGACAGCCAAGCGGCAATCCCTTTAGCACAGATTAGCGCACAACGCATAACTAATTTATATGATTTAATGGATGCAGCCTATGATTCACCTTCTATCCATAAATTCAGCCATCTTTTAGAACATAAATCTATTATTGATCACAATCCTAGAAAAACTGGGGAGAAAAAGATTTTTGACCCGCCTGAAAAAGAACGGTACAAACAGCGGTCATCTGTTGAAAGAGTCTTTTCGAACTTAAAAGACAACTATGGTGGTAGGATGATCAGAGTACGAGGACATGCAAAAGTCATGACTCATCTAATGTTTGGCATTATTGCAATAACAGCAAACCAACTCTTCAAGACTATTTAGCAACTAACATAAAACTATACGTCATGATCAACTTGCGTCCATTTTTGGCTTGTTTATACTCACATGTATCCAATTTCGAGATACATGTGAGCGAGATCTTAAGATTTATCCTGGATGAACTTTTTAATCACTCTAATTCAGGACTTTTGCAAAAGGATCGATCAATAAAAGGTTTTACTTCTTTATAGGCGTCTTAGATGGTTATAGTCGTTGTTTACTTCATTGGGAAATTCGAGAATCAATGGATGAGCAGGATGCCGAAATAGTGGTTAAAAGATCTTTGGAGAAGTTTCCAGAAGCAAGACCTAGGATTATTACTGATAATGGTTCTCAGTATACAGGGCAGGAATTCAAAAAATTCATTGCCATCCATGGTCTCACTCATGTTAGAACTTCTCCATATTATCCACAGAGCAATGGAAAGTTAGAACGTTTTCATTACACTTTGAAAGAGGGCTCAATCCGGCCAAAAGTTCCCTTGAGTGTAGAGGATGCGAGAAGAGTTGTCACGCAGTACGTGGAGTACTATAACAACACCCGTCTTCATAGTTCTATTGGCTTCATTACTCCAAGCGATAAACTTATTGGTAAAGATGTGAGTATTATTCAAGAAAGAAAAAGAAAACTCGCTGAGGCAAAAATTCGTAGGTTAGAGTTCTTTGCAGAAGCTTCATAAGCCAGTAATGTAACAAATCTCAGCTAAGAAAAAATGCCTAACTGTCTAATTTCCGCTGAAGCAGCACAAATTGAAAAAGCTCTAGCTATTTCTGAACCGCGACCCGGCTTTGGAGTGGGTGTAGTTAAGCATTTGATCAATAATGCTATAGAGTATTATAAACTTTTTGGTTTTAATTCTCGACTGGAGATTTCCTACATAGTTCTGAGAAAGTATTATGAATTTAATAATAAGCACAAAGCCATATCAGGTTCTTTAAAAATGAAAATCCTTGAGCTGCCCAAGCGCATTCCATAGATGATAGGGCGGCGGGTGTTATTCATTACACTAAAGAAGCTTATTTAAAACATAGTAAAAGGATTTAGAAAACTTTTTTATGGGGCGTTTCTCCATGAGACAATTTGCTAAAAAAGCTGTTGACAAAGAACTCTTATTCAAAGCAGTGGAACTGGCTTCGAAGACTCCAAGTGTTTGTAACCGTCAATGCTACCATGCACATATTTTTTCAGGTAAAGAACAATCAAAGGCTGTTTTGTCCTATCAACTTGGTAACCGGGGTTTTGGTGATCAGGTCGACTCTGTTCTAGTGGTGTCTGCCGACCTTTCATGTTTCTTCTCTGCTTCTGAAAGGAATAAGGCATGGATCGACGGCGGTTTATTTGCCATGAGTCTAATGTATTCTCTTCATTCACTCGGACTAGGTTGCTGCCCGCTCAATTGGAGCGTTTCACCAGAGCGTGATCAAGCTCTTAAAAACGCAACTGGAATCTCGAATTCTCATTCTATCATCATGATGACTGCCTGTGGTCACCTTAAGGATGAGTTCACTGTTGCTAAATCCAAGCGTAAACCAGGGGGAGAGCTGTGTACAATAGTTAATAATAAAGTTGCGTTTTCTAAAATCTGATAATGATTAAATTTTATTAAATGGTGTGTGATTATAAGCATTTAATTACGGCCCAAGTAAAATTTCTAATGTTTATTTCAAATAAAAAAGTTTATTTTTTATTTTTATATTTTTTTAAATTGTTGAATATCAACAAATTAAAATATCGTTAGGTATTGTGGATTGTATGTTGCTAGTCTAGCCGTCAGAGGATTTATCCTTAATCAAATTTCATATAAAACTTGAGGAGAATGCATTGAATTATTTTTCGTTTATTAAAAAAAATCATAGTGAAATTTCTGGGATTTACATTGTGTTATCATGTATTAGTTCATTCATTTTTTACTTAAACAATTTAAGTGAAGTAAGATACTTTTTGATCTCCCAAGACAATTGGTTTTTGACTGAAGGTTTAATGATACTCCCACAGTTACTAATGATTACAGGGTTAATAGTGGGTGTTTTTTTGGGACAAAAATTAATTAAAAATTTAACTATTATTTGGTTTATAGCTTGTCTAGTTTTTCAGGCTTTAACAATATCAGATCCATTAAAATATTATGCTATTGCCTCTTGGTTTTATCTAGTTCTTCCCTTATGTATTACTATTTATAAGTTTTCAAAGGGTTTTATTAAATCTAACAATGTTGAAGATGAGCATTATTTAGAGTGGATATGGACGGCTAATTCTTTTTTCATTAGCTGTCAATTAACCTTGTGTATTCAAAGTTTGATTGTTTTAAATGAATTACCGGTGAGTTTTACTGATTCTTTGTCTGTAACATCTAAACTAAGCTCATTAGTTTGTATACCAATAGCATTAAGTGTAACTGCTCTTGGTTTAATCTTGTGTTCGAGCATTAAACGTAAGTATGGTAAGTTAATTTTTTGTGCGTTTGTAGGGTCCTCAGCTTCTATACTTTTTTCAATTGTAACAATATCAGGAATAATTGTTATTGAGAAATTAACGATTTTACATATCATATTTAGTTTTGTAGTTACTATTCCAGTAGTATTAGCCTTTTTATCTGCGCTTCTCGATGTGAACAAAGCTTCTTTCGGTCAAAGTTTGAGGTGCTTCTTAGCTTTTATTTCATCTAGATTGTTTAACAAAAATAAAACTCTTTTGAGCTCTATTATTGTAGTTTTAGGCTTGTTTTCATGTCATAGTTTAGTTGGCTATTTACACCATTATTATTCATGGGGCTCTGTAACCAGAATTTTGTACAATACTATAGCTATAATTTTCACCTGGTTGTTAATCACTCTTATTCGTAGTGATTTACAGAAAAAACTTATTACATGCGGGTGGGGAGTAAGTATAATTAGCTTGGCTTGGTTCATCACTTTTGCGCCAAGTAATAGTTCATGGCAAAACTATATGAAGTTTGATAAAAATATTACTTCTCTAAAAAAAGTTTACTTTAAGTTCAAACCAAATCAAGATAAACATTTAATAGACCTTAGAAATTTACTTGATGAAACTCAAAAAATAAAATGGCAAGATTGCCCTTCTATTGAAGTGAAAATGACAAATGATAATATCGATAAACCGTCAGTTTTATATATTATTATTGATGCATTACGAGGGCAGAGTTATCAAGAATATACACAAAACCGTAACTTAGGTGGTTTAAAGTTTCTAAAGAAAAATTTTGTTGAATATGATAATGCATGGTCAACATATAATGCTACAGCGGGCTCAATGCCAGCTTTGTTAAATGGAATAAAACACCCCATATGGTACAAAGTGTCTACTGAACAAGCAGATAACGTTAAAAATACGACAGCGGTATTGGCGGAGAATCATGGTTATAGTATGCATAATCTAGCAGATTACATGGGGTTTGATAAATTTTGGCCTCATGACTCCACGCATTCAAATATTCCTAAAGGAAATGGATATGGTGATCCAGAAGTTATCTTTGAATATGCATATGAGCAAATAACAAAATTAAACCGAAAAGAGATGCCATTCTTTGTCTATAGTCATATATATAATATTCACCAACCATTATTAGACAGAGGGTGCTACTCGGAAAAAGAGACGGGAAGTCACTGGATGAAAAGTCTTTATGAAGATAATATTCAACATATGGATAAAGAGCTTTTAAAACTTCTATCCTCATTAAAAGAAGATGGAGTTTTAGATAATACGGTGATTATTGTAACTTCTGATCATGGAGAGGAATTAAATGACTTCGGGGGGCTATATCACGGCTGGCAACTTAATCCATATGTAATGAGTGTACCTCTATTTGTTCATTATCCAAAAAGTTTAAAAGGAATACCTAATAATGGAACAAAAGTTAGTTATCCATGTAACCTTATAGACATAGCGCCAACTTTGGCAGATATTATGGGTTCAAAAATTGTATCAGAACTACCAGCGGGTAAATCATTGCTAAAGCTTGAAGAGCTAGACAGAAACAGAAAGTTTCCATTGTTTAATTGGCAGACCAGAAGCGCAGGGATAATATCTTTTAATCCTGTAATTATGGAAGTTATAGATTTCAATGGAGGTGAGTTAAGTACTTTTTCTAAAAATAAAGGTTGGTTTTTAACTGAAAACCTCAGAACTTCTGAAGATGTGTCATTAGAAATTAATTCAGAAATCCAATCTATTATCAAGCCCTGGAAATAAACTAAGAAATTATAAAAAATAAAGGAGTTCATCCTTGATGAAAGAAAAAAAGAATAAGGGTTTCTTAAGGTTCACGCATACACTTAGCTATTCACTTTCTGGAATTAAATCCGCATGGAAGTTTGAAGAGTCTTTTCGCCAAGAGATGATATTGTTTATTATTTTGACACCTGTTGCGTGCTTAATTGGAGTAGAGATGATAGATTTTATAGTATTAATTGGTAGTCTGTGGTTTCTATTAATTGTTGAGTTAATAAATTCATCGATTGAAGCTGTAGTTGATAGAGTTGGCTTAGAATATAATCACTTATCAAAAAGAGCTAAAGATATTGGTTCAGCTGCAGTTATGTTGGCTATCATACTAACTATTTTTATTTGGTTTGTAGTTATTTATTATAGACATATCACTTAGAGCTTTTTATAAATTCAGAAAAAATATTTAAGTGGAGTAATTAAAAACTTATTTAGCAATAGGTCACTAATCTAGATTTAGATTGTCTTCCCAATCGACTGAGGTTTTGCACTCGGACGCTAAAGACTTGTTAAGCACCTCAACCTCTTCTTTAAAACGTTCTTTATTTTTATCTTCAGAAGTAATATCGATACACCATTTAAAATGGTTGTTCATCTATATCGCCAAAGTTTTCAAGGATTTCTACGTTCGTCATTCCTTTGCAAAAACCAGTTGGGTAATTCAAGAAAGTGAATTCCGTTTTTAAATCATAAAAAGTTTGTACACACTTACTTAATTTTCTTTCTGATATATGAACACAAAATATCACTGCTGTTTTCATAATTTCCTCCTAAGAAAACATTTCTACTTTAAAAAAATAACAAAAACCATACCAAGATTTTGTTATCATTGATAATTCATTCGAGTTCTAGTAACCCTTAATTGATAATATTTATACATCAATATTAATAAAAGTTCAGTCACGATTCAGGTTTCCACCTTTTCTCACTATTAAAGGTGTTCTACAACTGAAATGAAGTAGTTTTTTCGGGCGATTCAATTACATGTAACGTCATTGGAACAGGAGTATGTTCAAGAGTTTTCATCTGGGTTACACAACAAAAATATATAGTGCTCCCGTTTAAGAAGTCGTGTAAATTAGATAGTATAAAAACACGGAGTATCACATGAAACGACGCCAATGGAAACCAGAAGAGAAACTTAAAATAGTTATGGAAGGACTCAGGGCCGACTGTACTGTCAGCGAGCTTTGTAATCGCCACCAAATAACTCAAACGCAGTACTACCAATGGAGAGACAAACTTCTATCTGATGGTTCAAAGGTATTTGCTCATGGTGGTGTAGATAAAACTGAAGAACGTTTAAAAAGTGAAGTTAATAAGAGCCTTTTGCAAAAGTCATAAAACAAGCTGAATAAAAGTAGAAACATGTTATCTCAATAGTTACCAAAACAAAAAGAGAAAAAACATGAATCTACCCGGCTTATGGGATACCATAGAAAAGTATTTATTTCCAGGCTTAGAAGAACTTTTAGGCGGAGAATTAACTAAGAAAGAGAAAGAGTTTGTTCGCATCTGCACAATAACTGAGCTTGATCAGTTCAGCCATGAATTTGAATGGTGTGGATTTGGGCGACCTCCGAAAGATCATTTTAATATAGTGAAAGCTTACATAGCCAAATCCGTTTATAACTTCGATACAACAAGATCTTTTATAGACTTTCTCAAATCAAGTACAAAGATACGTCGTTTATGTGGTTGGGAATTTGCAAAACAGCTTCCTCATGAAAGTACTTTTTCTAGAGTATTTGCAGAAATCACCGCCTCTCAGCTCTGCCAAAGAATCCATGAATTCTTAGTGGTAAAACATTGTGGAGACACCTTAGTACCGCACATTAGTAGAGATTCTTCAGCAATTGAAGCTAGAGAAAAAGTCATGTCTGAACCAGGGGCTGAGCCTAAAGCCCCTAAGAAACGAGGGCGGCCTAAAAAAGGTGAGATCCGAATTAAAGAAAAAACCGTAGTGGAAAAGCAGGTCGACCGGTCACTTGAAGAAAACTTAAAAGAGCTCCCAACGCACTGTAATAAAGGGACAAAGAAAAACAGTAATGGTTATAAAGTTTCATGGAAAGGCTACAAGCTTCACTTAGATTGTATTGATGGAGATATACCAGTCGCAGGCCTATTGAGTTCAGCGTCTTTACACGACAGCCAAGCGGCAATCCCTTTAGCACAGATTAGCGCACAACGCATAACTAATTTATATGATTTAATGGATGCAGCCTATGATTCACCTTCTATCCATAAATTCAGCCATCTTTTAGGACATAAATCTATTATTGATCACAATCCTAGAAAAACTGGGGAGAAAAAGATTTTTGACCCGCCTGAAAAAGAACGGTACAAACAGCGGTCATCTGTTGAAAGAGTCTTTTCGAACTTAAAAGACAACTATGGTGGTAGGATGATCAGAGTACGAGGACATGCAAAAGTCATGACTCATCTAATGTTTGGCATTATTGCAATAACAGCAAACCAACTCTTCAAGACTATTTAGCAACTAACATAAAACTATACGTCATGATCAACTTGCGTCCATTTTTGGCTTGTTTATACTCACATGTATCCAATTTCGAGATACATGTGAGCGAGATCTTAAGATTTATCCTGGATGAACTTTTTAATCACTCTAATTCAGGACTTTTGCAAAAGGATCAATAAGCTTAAAACTATTATTGGTGATTTGACTGTGGAACTAAAAAAAAACGAATTCTGAAAAGGAAACGAACTTTGAGTGCAGCTAATCAGGATTTATTAAAAGATGAAGAATGAACACCCTTCTTGAGGTTACAGATGAGTTTGGGCATATCTAAAATTTCGTAAAAATATTAATGTGAATAAGAAACGCATTCATAGAATCATGAAACTAGAAAATCTTTTGGTTCCGCCCAATCTAAAGCTTAAATCAAAGAGAACTCCTACTCGGAGCAAACCTAAGACTATTGAACCAAATTCGATTTGGGGTACGGATATGACTAAAATTTTAATTCCAAATTCGGGCTGGGTGTACCTTCATGTTCTAATTGATTGGGGAAGCAAGAAAATCATTGGTCATTCATTGGAATCAACAAGTCGTACAGATGATTGGTTAAGTGCTCTCCATATGGGGATAAACAATCAATTTCCTAATGGGATTAAAGAAGCTAATCCTTATTTGCAATTGGTTTCAGACAATGGTTGTCAGCCTACTTCAAAACGTTTTATTTCAGAGTGTAAATCTCTAGGTATTCAGCAGATTTTCACTTCCTATAATAACCCTAAAGGAAATGCGGATACTGAAAGAGTTATCCGAACCATTAAAGAAGACCTAGTTTGGCCTCGAGAATGGAAGGACATTTACGAGCTAAAAGAAGAGCTTACCAAATGGATTCAAAATTATAATGAGGACTTCCCTCATTCATCTTTTGGCTACATGACCCCATACGATTATGAAGCTTGGTTCAATGCGAGCCTAGTTGCATGATTACCTTAAAGCAATAAGTTGCGACTATAACTCGCACTACGTAATGTTACCCCTTGAAAAAGGGGGGCATTACAAATCATTGACATACTTTTTTAAGCATAAAAACAAAAAAAATTGAAAGAAATTTTAATTTTTGGCGATGAATTCAGTATTGTTAGATGAATACCTTGTAAAGACATAAGGATTATATTGAGTGAATACAGAAGAAGTCATCGCAAATTTTAGTAAAGAATACCGCCGGCTATGGGCCATGGCCTATTCTGTTTGCCGTGATCACCACCTCTGTGATGACATTCTTCAAGAAGTTTCTATTACACTGATGAAAAAAGCGGATGATTTTGATTCCAGTAAAGCCTTCCTCCCCTGGGCTATCGGCATCACTAGAATTCAGGCTTTGCGCTTCTCGCAAAAACGACATTTAGATAAGCTTAATCTTTCTGCGGAGAGTCTTGATATAATTGAAAGTCAAATTTGTGAAAATTATCATGATGACATCCTCGAATCTCGCTTAGAATCACTAAAAGCATGCCTCAGTAAAGTCAGTGGCGAAAATTACCAAATTTTAAAAATGAAATACATCAAGGGTGAATCTGCTCGCAGTATTGCAAAAATTATTGGCCGCAGTGAAACGGCTACACATTCTCTCCTCCAGCGCCTGCGCATGAGCCTGCAAAAATGTATTAATTCGAAGGCCTTAAACCCATGAATGATCTAGATTTTATCAAAAAATTTCATTTTAATCAGCTCAATCCTCAGGAAACTGAAGCCTTTGATAAGCGCCTGCAGGAAGATGCGGATTTCGCAAAAACCTACACAGATTTTATGATTGACGAAAGCCTTATGAAAGATGCTATTCATGAGCTTTCAATCAATGGCAATGAGCCTCATCAAGCAAGGAAGTCAAAAAACTCCTTTTATCTCATTGCGAGTGCGATCATGGCGACGGCCGCTTTATTCGCCTTTTTCTTGCAGTCTCCAAGTCAAAAAAATATTGATTTCAACCCGAAAATAATCAGTGTAAAATCAAAGCAAAACTTTCAAGCCGGGCAAATCCTTGAGTTGGGACGATTCTACAAAACCTTCAAAGGTGAGAAACTACGTGTTCAATACCCCGACAAATCCATTTTAGAATTCACCAACGAAGCCGAATTTAGTTTTAATCGCAAGCTCGATTCAAAATTAGTTTACCTCAATCACGGACAGATGTACGGCGACATTCAAAAACAAGAACTCGGTCCCATGTTAATCGAAACTGGCTCAGCAAAAGCGGAGATCCTTGGAACCAAGTTTAATCTAATTAGTGAGCCGGAGAAATCTTATTTAGAAGTTCTTCATGGTAGAATTCGTTTTCAGAATCGCACGGGGAATTCCGATATCGTTCAAACTGGTGAAAAGGCCTCTGCGTCACCAAAGCAGGCGGTCATTGCCGAGTCGATTCATCCCAATCAAGTGGATGAAGATTTCGAGCGCTACAGTCAATGGCAAAACTACTCGAACCAACTACAAAAAGACCCTGATCTCGTAGCTTATTACGACCACTTCAAAGGCGAATTCCCATATGTTCTGAAAAACTTATCACAAACTGATTCCCCTCACCTAAGAGATGGCCGCATTACTGATCCACAATGGACTAAAGGCCGTTGGCCCCAAAAAGATGCCCTCTATTATTCGACCTATAGTTATGTTGACTGCGGTTCTGATTCGCACTTTAATTTTGAAAAAGCCGTCACTCTATTTGCGTGGGTTAAAGTCAAAAAATTCACTCGTTATTTCCAGACAATTGTCGCACGTGGTGACCATAGTTGGCGCATTGCACGCAATGGTAATGAAAACTCCATCGAATTCGCCTGTGGCACGAACAAGCCCTATGTTGTGAGGGGCAAAAAGAGCATCGACGATAATCAATGGCACCTCGTGACTGCGACTTATGATGGTCAAGTGATGAAACTCTATATCGATGGTCAAATTGACGCTGTTCACCACGTGAAAGGTCAAATCAAAGTCACTCCAAATAAACGAGTCGATATTGGCACCAATAATGACAGATCACATCATCGTGATTTCGAAGGCTGGATGGACGAAGTTGGTATCTTCAAGCGTGCTCTCAGCACAGCCGAAGTACAAGAAATGTACGACATCGGCAAGCCATAATTTTGATCATTTGATCAAGCCTGTTAAGAACAACCTTTTCATAAACAATTAAATCAATAATCATTACTAGGAGTCCAATGAAAAAAACTGCCCTCTTATTTAGTCTTTTATCCAGCGCTATCTTTGCTCAGCCGCAAACGCCTGAAGGCTTCGAACAAAGTCTTTTTGCCGGCTACCCCGAAATCAAAAGTCTCACTGGCCTCTCTGCCAGTCCTGATGGCGTTGTCTTCGCAGCCCAGGATCTCAATGCTGCTTGGGGTCAAAAACCTAAGTGCGGTTCAATCACTCGCATGGAAGATACAAATGGTGATGGCAAAGCCGATAAATTCACTAAATTTGTGGAAAACATAGATCAGCCTCGTGGCATTCACTTTATTCACGATACCCTTTACGTCATTAACCCGCCCTACTTAACGGCATTTAAAGATACGGATAATGATGGTGTTGCTGACCAAAAGACAAATCTACTTACGGGTATCGGCTTCCCCCTCGATTGGCGAGGTGGCGATCACACTTCCAATGGCGTCCGCATGGGTGTAGATGGTTGGCTTTATATGGCCATAGGTGACTACGCTATCCCAGATGGTAAAGGTACAGATGGATCTTCAGTAAAACTTTGGGGAGGCGGTGTTCTACGTTGCCGTCCTGATGGTTCGGAGCTCGAAGTTTATACTCGTAATACGCGAAATATTTACGGTGTCGCCATTACTCCACAAATGGAACTATTTTCACGAGACAATACTAATGATGGCGGTGGCTGGAACGTTCGCTTCCACTACTTCAGTCAATTCATGGACGCCGGATACCCACGAAAATATCTAAGTAACCCCGATGAAACACAGCCACCACTCGCCGATTATGGTGGTGGCAGTGGAACGGGTATGCAATTTATCCAGGAACCTCGCATCCCAGCACAATGGAACAACAAAGTCTACAGCTGTGATTGGGGTGGAACTGGCATATCTATTCACAATATGAAACGTTTTGAAGAAACCTACATAATCGAGCAAAAAACATTCTTTAAGCCCGATAAAGCCATGGATATAAGTGCTGATGCTGACGGCAACATCTATGCCATGAATTGGAAGGGTCACAATAATTATGCTCATTTTGAGGATGAACGCGGAGCCATTTTTAAACTCACTCCAAAAAGTCCTCAGGGGAAAGCGTTTCCAAATGTAAAAAAACAAACTATTGATCAACTCATCGCCAACTTAAACAGCGATTCAGAAAACCTGCGTATGACGAGTCAACGTGAACTCATCAGCCGTAAAGCAGATAAGACAAGCGAACAAAAACTCATTGCCTTTATTAAGGATAAATCAAAAACAATCTACGGACGTAGTTCGGCACTCTTTGCCCTCAAGCAAATTTTTGGAGTTCATTCATATAAAGCATTACAAGCCATTAGTGCGGATCCAGATTTACGTGAGCTTGCCCTTCGTGCACTCACTGATCGTTCAAGTCAACTCAATGACCTCGATCCCCAATTTTTCATTAACTTCCTCAAAGATCCCAATGCCCGTGTGCGCTCACAGGCCGTCATTAGCTTAGGTCGACTCAAAGCTCCTGGAATCAGCCAGCATATCATGGCTTTAGGAACACAAAGCTATGATTACAAAAGTGATCAACTTCCCGATAGAGCTCAGCTCAATCCCAGAATTCCCCATACCGCTTTTCGAGTTCTCCTCGAGTTAGCCGACGTTCCTTACTTACTCAGTAAGGCTAAGGAAACAGGTCCGCAATCGGAAATGGCTTTGCGCGTTCTTAAGAATATTTACAGTGAGGAAGTGGTTTCCGGAATCATCTCTCTTTGTAATAGTGCTTCTCCCCAAGATCTCCCTCGTTATTTACCCACACTCTTCCGCCTCTACTACACTGAAGATTTAGACAAACTGGAGTGGCGTAAGCACTGGTGGGGCACACGCCCTCAAACAAAAATACCTTTCATGAAAAAAGATCTTTGGGCTGGTTCTGCACAGGTTAAAGCCGCTATCGAACAGAATGTTTCTCGTGTGAAGAATGATCAAATTGTCTCCATGCTCTCTTCCTTACAGGGCGTTGGAATTCAAAGACGCGACTTCAATCTCGGCTTAAAAATGACTGGGCTCGAAGCCTTAGTAAACAAAGATAAACTCGATCAAAAAGATATTGCCTTTATTGAAGACGAAATGAAGGAAGGCAAAGATCAACCGCAAGTTGTGATCGATGCTTGGAATAAGCTTAATGATCATTTAAATATCTATCCAAAAGAAGTTCGTATTGCGCTTTTCGCTATTGCGGAAATGAATATAAAACAGCGAAAGAACAAAGCTCTTGACGAACAGATCAAAGCTTTGATGACCGACCCCAACTACCTTCTCAGTAATGAAGATGCCATGTTCCAGGCTTTCCACCAAAAAAAGAACCGCAGTACCATGGACTATTACAGCCGTTACCTGCTCAATCTCCAGAGCATGCCTCTCATCCAGGAAAAAACTCGGGAAAAGATTATCAAAGCGATTACTAAAGAAATTAGTCGAGGTCATGAACAAAGCGCTGAATACGCTGTAGATATGGGCTACTCGGAATATTTCGAAGAAATCAAAAAATACGCGGCCAAAGGCAAGGGGAAAAAGGGTGAGTTTTACAAGCAACTCGTGGTGAAAATTGAGCAACTTAACAATACTGATAGCAGCCAAAAAATTGCTCAGCTCGACAAGAAAATTGTCTTGGCAAAAGTCAAAAGTGTCAAGGGTGATGTCGCTCTTGGTGAACAACTCTACGCTCGAGCCGGATGTATTGCCTGCCACGCTCGCTCAGAAAGCGAAATGGCCAAGGGGCCTTATATGGGAAATGTGGGTACAACCTTTACAAGAGATGCCATTGCCGAAGCTATCATCGACCCCAACGCAACTATTTCTCAGGGTTTTACTACTGTTCAATTCAAAATGAAAGACGGTACTATTCATACTGGCTTTGTCAGCAGCCGCGAGCACGGCCAAATCGCCCTGCGCAATCTCTTTGGCATCACCAGTAAAATTGCGCATGAAGATGTAGTGGAAGAGAAAAAACTCAAAACTTCCATGATGCCCGAAGGACTAGTCAATAATCTGAGTATCAGCGAGTTTGCTGCATTATTAGATTACCTAAGCTCACTCAAAAAATAAATTTTAACAAGAAGGAAAAGCACCAAGATGAAATTCACTCATACCCTTTTAGCTACGGCACTTTTTACAGGTTTTGCACTTTTCGCAAATACTGAAAAGCAAGAGAAAATTCAAGAACTCAATAAACAAATTAATGAGTTGCATCAGCAATCTAATGATCTCAAAAATCAATCTGAACTAAAAAAGCGTGAAGTTAACAAAGTCAAATTCCAGAAAAAACTTCTCGAAAAAGACGCAGCGCTTGAGAAAATGTTTGCAGGCTTCGAGATTGCCAAAAGTCAAAAACCTAGAAAAGTCCTTATTTACTCAAGAACCACTGGTTTTCGCCATAGCTCAATAGAAGCTGGTGCGGCCATGTTAAAATTAGTCGGTGAAAAAACTGGGGCTTATTCTGCCGTTCATACTGAAGATGAGGCGATGATCAATGATGCGGAGCTCGCAAAATACGATGTCTTACTGATGCTCAGTACAACAAATAACCCGATTTCCACTCCAAAAGCTCGTGCGGCTTTTGAAAAGTTCATGGCTTCAGACAAAGGCCTCGTGGGCATCCACGCCGCCACTGATTGCCACAAAAACTGGCCCAATTATCTCGAAGCCATGGGCGGAATTTTCGATGGCCACCCTTGGGGTGCTGGTGATCACGTGACTTTATACAATGAATGCCCCGAGCATCCCTGTGCGGAAATGGTTCCTCAGGGTTTTGTGATCCGTGATGAAATCTATCAATACAAAGATGATAAACATTTTACTCGCGATAAAATGCGTGTGCTTCTCAGCCTTGACCTCTCTGGGAAAAACATGATGAAAAGAAATATGAAGCGTAAAGATAATGATTACGCCGTTTCATGGCTCAGATCTTATACGGGATCAAAAGTCTTTTACACCAACCTTGGTCACAATGAAGATACTTACTTCAACCCCGTTGCTATGCAACACATTCTCACCGGCATTCAATATGCCTGTGGCGATATCGAAGCCGACGCCACTCCTAGTGCCAAACTCGGTAAATTCCCCAAGCCAGTTAAATAATAGCGACCTTATTATTTCCATATAAAGAGCCCCTCATAAAAGGGGGCTCTTTTTTTATATCTATAACAGGCTTAAGTGAGTGTTCAGTAGTTAAATTAAGATGAGCTATTTTGACAAAACCCCTCGCTTATTTTAATTTTTTATTATAAAATAAGTCGCTATTAATAATAAACACTACCGTACATTATATATTTAAAATGTTATAACAGTATGAACTTACACTTATAAATTATATAATCTAAAGGCGTAATAAGACAATCATATGTCGTAATTTGATAAACGTGAAGACTTGTGTTTCACTCACAATTGTAGTTTACTAGATAACAAGGCAAGGGAAACAAACACCTAAAGAAAAAGGCTAAATATGAAAAGATCAAAATTCTCACTCATCGAAATTCTCGTCGTTGTGGCCATCATTGGCATCTTGGCTAGTTTCTTAATGCCTACCCTCAAAAAAGCACGTGACTCGGCTAGAAGAGCATCATGTATGAATAATATGAAACAGATGGCTATTGCAATTGTCAACTATCACAGCGATAATGAAGGCTATTACCCTGGACCCAATGCACATTTTAGTAGCACAAAAGTATCTTGGGATGATCTTCTGGGCTTATACGATGGAAGAGACCTGACTCAAGCCCAAATGGAACGCCAGAATCTAAATGAGAGTGATGAGGTCCCTTCTCCCATGTATCTATGCCCATCTAATGTACAATCTAGATCGGGAGCCATTTTAAGGTCCTATGCCATGAACACAGCTAATGTAAATGATAGTAATGGAGGAGTTATTGAAACTACTAATACCGGCGGCTCTATATCTGCAAGCCAAATAAGCAATGCCTCAGATACTATTGTTAACGCTGAATCTCAAGGCTACTCTAATATTCTTGGATTTTATGGAGCTGGTGGTTACCTAGGCGCTCGTAACTATATTGAACAATACCACCCAGGAGGCTTCCCTAGGCACAACAGTGATGTTGGTGGAGTCAGTGGCTTCTACGTCCACGATGATAAAACATATAAAATGAATTTTTCTTTTGCCGATGGTCATGCGGAGTATCGCAGTCTTCCTAGTACCCTCGGTAGTACGGGCGCAAGTAATTTTTATAACGGAGGAGCATTTACAAATTGGGGCTATTTAGCAGACACCCCATGGAATGCCCTTAAATAGCACACCCATAAATATCTTAAACTAAGAATGAAGTCCTGAACAAGCTGGGCAATGATCGCGTTTAATGAGCGGGCTTTTCATAAAAGTCATATCACGTAAATCAAAACTCAAGAGCTTATTTTCGAGTGTATCTCCCAGACCACTCAAAACTTTAATCGCTTCCATTGCGGCCATACAACCCACAGTTCCCGACACGGCGCCAAATACAGGAAAACGGCGTTTCCAAGCAGCGGGTTTCTCTGGATAAATACACTTCAAACAAGGCGTAAGACCTGGAATAATCGTCGTAATCTGAGCCTGTAATTCAAACATAGCACATTCCACCAGGGGAATATTATTGCGGATTGCTTCGCGATTCATTAGGTAGCGTTCTTCAAAGAGTGGAGCGCAATCAATAATCAGATCCGCTTGTGCCATCAATTCTTGCGCATTCTCTTCATTGACATTGGCATTCACTGCCTCAATCTCCAAGCGAGGATTAAGCTCTTTTAAGCGGCGTTCAACCGATTCAATGCGGGGCTTACCCAACCAATCGTGCGTCATTAGTAACTGACGATTCAAATCCGAATGTTTGACATTGCCACCATGGGCTAAAATCATTTTGCCTATGCCTGCTGCGGCCAATTCATAAGCGACCACGGAGCCAAGCCCGCCACAACGAGAAATAAACACCGTTGAATTTTTGAGTTTAACTTGCCCTTCTTCCCCAAATCCAGGCACGGTTGTTTGCCAAGCATAAGTATCTTTTTCTTCTTGGTTAAGTGGCTTCATTTTACCCTCCTGCAATGGGTGACATTAGTGTAATCGAATCATTTTCTTTTAGGTCTCTTGGAGTCTCCCATAAGTGCTGATTGTCATTAATAAAGACGAGGATTGATGGGTTTGCTTGACCTTCTGAAATAAGCATGTGACTTATTTCTTCTCGCTCTTCTGCAAGCTTGAGTATGAGTTCATTGACTGTTGAAACATCAGCGACTTGGACGTATTCGTCTCCTGCTAAATGCTTTAATTGTCCCCAGAGTTTTACTTTATGCAACATGGCCGTACTCCTGTATGAATTTGTATTTATGAACTCCACTGCCCTGCAGTCATGGTCAATTTTTTCTGTGCAAAAGCAACTGCACGATCGTCATGAGTCACCATTAAAACAATGCCGCCCTGCTCAGTAAAATCTTTCAATGCCTTTAAAACTGTTTCGGCATTTTCTGCATCTAAATTACCCGTGGGTTCATCCGCCAAGATAATTTTTGCCCCCGAATAAATTGCGCGCGAAAGAGCGACGCGTTGCTGCTCTCCCACACTGAGTTCTGAAGGTAAGTGATGAAGGCGATCCGCAAGGCCAAATTTCTGTAAAATTTCCTGGGCTTTCGTTTCCGAACCCGTAGCTAATGCGAGGTCCGCAATACGTACATTATCAATAACACTTAGGTAGGGGATGAGGTGAAATTCTTGATAGACATAGGCGATATTATTGGCTCTAAAGCTGGCCTTCTGTGAGTTTGATAATTCACTCAAATCCTGCCCGTTAACCACGATTTTTCCTGAGTCAAGTTCTAGCAAAGCTCCGGCACTCAGCATCAAAGTCGATTTACCACAACCACTGGGACCCAGCACGGCAATAAAATCACCGCTTTGCGCTTTCAGGTCAATCTTATTTAAAGCCTGGACAGGGGACTGATTTTTTCGTTTGTAGGCCTTTGAGGCTTGAGTTATTTCTAAAGAGTTAGTCATGACGAAGAACCTCCGCTGGATCAGTTTGAGCCGCCCATAAAGCCGGCAACCAAGTAGCTAACATAGCCAAGATGGGCATCGCTAGCAGAATGAGAATGATTTTCGAACCCTGTATCAATTCACAAGCAGAATGAGAATTAAAGAAGGATTCCTTCCCGAAGTGTAAAGACAAATAGAAAAGTCCCAAACCTATACCGGCACCAATTATCGCACTTAAGAAAGCTTTTATTAAATAAGCGAACAAAATCTTGCTCGTTTTTACCCCTAAGCTCAACAATAAACCGAGCTCATAAATACGTTCCTTCACATTTAAAAATGCTAGCAGCGCAATACTTGCCATACATAATAGCGCGACAAAAGGAACCATGATTGCCACCATGTTTTCGCGTTTCTTTCTAAGCTCATTTTGCTGCTTTTTTATAGAGTCGATTTCTAGCATGGCGGTCTCTTTTGTTTTATTGCGAGCTTCTGCTCTTGCCAAGGCTTTACTATCCTGTTCAATAATTTGCGTCCCCGGCAAAATTGCCAAGAGCTCTTTGCGGATTTCGCCAATGCGATCCACTGTGGCACAGTTGCATTCCAAGGCTAAAATTGAATTGATCCGCTTCTCTTTATTCAGTAATTGCTGACACACACCCAAATTGATCCACACTGTAATGTCATCTTTCGTCCCTCTTTGGCGATGAGTTTTAGACACATTAAACTCTCTGCCCATAAACTTCACTTTATCACCTGGTTTAAGCCCCAAGCTAGTATGAAGCTCATAACCCAAGACCATATCATTTTCGGCAACGGGATTCACTAGGGGTTTCTTTGGATTGCCATGTGATTTGGGAACTTGCCCACGAATACCAATCAGCACGACCTTTCTCTTATGTTCTGGCCATTCTAGACTCTGCGTCAATGTGGGTAGCAGGTGATTAACCGTAACAATATTTGAGTTGGCGAGCTTATACACATATTCTTCAGGCATGGTTTTACTTGCGTAACCCTCTGAATAGACTTCACTCAAATCTTGGCCTTCTGGGAAAATATAAATATTGAAACCAAGCCCCTTCATTGATTTGCGAATATCATCCTCAAGCTTTTTCATATGAGCTTCTGTTTCGTCAACTTTTTCTTGAATGAGTGCCTCGGATTTGAGGTTGGCACTCTTGAGG
The DNA here is from genome assembly GCF_028745505.1 of Lentisphaera marina. Taxonomy (GTDB): domain Bacteria; phylum Verrucomicrobiota; class Lentisphaeria; order Lentisphaerales; family Lentisphaeraceae; genus Lentisphaera; species Lentisphaera marina. The sequence goes on from NZ_JAQZZL010000002.1 coordinate 2,293,406, forward strand.
AAAGCCTCACTTAAAAGCCAACTTGCCGCCGCCACTGCAACTGCAATTATTGACAAAGTAAAATTCACTTTGCGGTGAATAATCTCTTTGCGAATGAGTTTTAATAGATTCATTATTTTTTCCTTATCATTAAGCTACCGCCGATGAGAAAGGCGAGCACGAGTAAGACCGTTATGAGGCCACTAATTTTTATACTAGAATTTTCACTTGGCAGATCTGCCTCTACAGTTTCTTGAGCTCCTTCGGTCACAGGCGCTTCAATAGCTTGCGTATCTTCTACATCGATTAGGCCAATGAGTGGCGGTAATTCTTTGTCGACTACCACTTCACTTCCCGCTAAATAACTCTGCCAATTTAAGTTCGTGAGGAAATCAATCCCTGGATTTTGACTTTTTACTTGGCAAGAACAGGCGCCACAGAGATAAGTCGAAAGTTGCATTAAATGCTTCACAATGATATCATCTCCAATCATCGGTCCCAAAAGGCGCCCACGTCCAAAGAAAGCAAATAATTTCGGCTCTGCTTCCGACGATTCATCTTTAAAAGTTCTCGCTAGAATGGTTCGAAAAATCACATTGGCATCATTATTTGGCATACGCACTAGGTGAAAATCAATTTTTAGGGGTATCCCCGATTCTAAGACATTTGAAGGATCAATTGCAGCGGCTTGATATGGGGTCAACTTACCGCCAGTCACCGCACCATCGGTTTGCACAACTCCCTCGGGCATTTTCAACTCTTTTTTAAGGGTTTTGATTGCCATTTCAATTTCCTGAATTGCCGCTTCATCTTTTGCTTTATTACCACTCTCGAGAAGAAGGAAAGTACTTGAGTAACCCTGTAACACACCTTTCATCAACTCCGCGGTCGCTTTTGAATTCAAGAGTTCATCCACATTGCTTTTATTGAGCTCGCCTTCCCAAACAGCTTTAAATACCCGTGTGCTCGTGGGATAAAGCAGAATGAGTTGTGGCTTATCTGCAACTTGAATTTGTTTTAGATCTTCGTGAGCATTATAAAAATCTTCTGCTTGTTTAGGGTCGTTTAAATCGACTTTATAGGCCACAATATTAGCATGCCCACCATGACCAATACTATTATCATAAATTTCTTCGGCTAAAGAAGCGTCGGCCTCATTTAATTCGCCGCGGTGCAATACAAAAACTTTATAAAGGTCGCGTTCCCAGCGCTCCAGTGCGTAGCGAAACACGGGAACGTCACACGCTGATACAATTCCCTGGAAAAATACTAATAAACAAATTAATTTAAGTTTCATACAAAGGCCTCCTGGTGCTGGATAATGCGGCCTTCGCAAAGCTCAAAAAAATGATCTCCTAGTAAAGACGCTTCTGATTTTCTATGGGTAATATGTAAAGTCGTCACCTCGTTTTCCTGAGTGACTGCTTTTATCAAATTGATTACATCTTCGTGGGTGTCGTCATCTAGTGTACTCAAAGGTTCGTCTAAACACAGCACTTGCGGGCGTACGGCAAGGGCTCTACCCATGGCTGTCCGCTGTTTTTCTCCACCACTTAAACCCGCGGGCTTACGCTCGAGTAAATGCTTGATCTGTAGCTGTTCGGCCAATTCATGAACGCGATCATCTATAACTTTTTTATCCCATTTCTGAATCCTCATGCCAAAGGCAATATGTTCATATACTGACATGTGCTCAAAAAGAGCTATATCCTGAGGTAGGAAGCCGATATTTCGCTCTGCTGGACGTTTTTTAGTTATGTCCTGCCCATTAATACTTATAGTTCCCGCAGATACTTTGCGAAGTCCGCAAAGAGCTTCCAGTATAGTCGTTTTTCCCGAGCCCGTTTTTCCCATTAGAATTCCGTAGCTTCCTGTGGGAATCTGCATATTAATATCGGTGATTTTAAAATTACCTGCTTGAATGGTGCAATCTTTAATTGATATCATAAAGCCCTCCTTTACGGCCATCGATAAGGCGAACTAAAAATAAAACGGCTAAGGCAATGGCGACCATAATCATCGAAACTGCCACCGCACCTTCAAGATTCCCGATGCTAATCTCTAAAAAAACTGATGTCGAAAGCACTTCTGTTCGACCCCGAGTCGTCCCAGCAAAAATGAGTATGGGGCCAAATTCACCTAAGGCTCGTGCCCAAGCTAAGGCCGCAGCAGTTAAAATCCCGCGCCAAGCACCCGGAACGGCAATGAGCCAAAAAGCTTGCGAACGGTTGCAACCCAAAGTCATGGCCACTTGCTCTTGGCGAGGGCTCATTTGATCAAAAGTATTGCGCATAGTGCGAACCGCAAAAGCACAAGAAACGCTAAATTGTGCGAGGATTATGGCGGGGACTTTGTAAGTCACTCCCACAGAGAAATCCGGAGCCTTGCCTGTGAAAAATGAGTATATATTTGTAAAAATAATAACACACCATTCTTCAATACTCGTGCCAAAAATGGCGAATTTATGAAAGAGAATTAATAAACTTAAGCCAATCACTAAGGGAGGTAAAATAATCGGAATGTCGAGCAAAGCATCGAGTGCGGCTTTTCCAGGAAAGCGAAAACGCGCTAATAAATATCCCGTGGGAACGGCGACAATTATACTGAGAATAGTCGCAATAAAACAGCTCAACATAGTGATTTTCAGCGAATATTGAATATTGGGATTCTCCAGAGTTTTTGCGATGTCGGCAAAACTGGTGTAATTAGCATCCGCCACCAACATCCCCAATATCAGCAAAAGGTAGAGAGAGAAAATAAACGCGAGCCCAAAAATGAAAGGTTTATCGGAAGGCACCTTGCGCATTTTCGTGGTCACAGACTCCGCTTTACTTGTGACGTCTACATTTGTAGGCGCCTTACTCATTCACGGCTCCCTGCCAATGAAAACCAATGTCCGTAAAACGATTTTGGTGACTCGTCAATTGTATCATTAAACGTTTCAGTAATTCCTTGTGATCATTATTCTTGGAAATCGCATAGGGTTGAACTGCTTTGGCTTCCTCGAGGGGGATTTCAATCATTTCACATTCGCGCACTGCACTAGGACTCGCCATAAAATTACTCTTGTAGATAATTACTGCATCCACAGAATGTATACTGATCTGGTTAATAAGAAAATCTCCTGTTGGGGAATCCACTGCTACATTCTTCTTTATCTTATCATAAAGATTCACCGCCTTGAGCATTTCCATCGTTAAATAGCCTAAAGCCGATTTATCAGGATGTCCCAAGCCGACTTTGACATCTGCTTTTAGTAAATCATCGAGTGAACGAATCGCTTTAGGATTGCCCTTCGCCACTGCAATTACTATGTCGTTACTCGTCACATCAGTTGATTTCCCGAAGCGATCTTGTACCTGCTCCATGAATTTGCGATCACAGGCAAAGTAGGCATCCGGTTGTGCTCCTGCTTCCATCTGAGAAACTAAAATGCCACAGCCATTAAAAGTCGTTTTCACCACTACGCCCTCACGCTTTTCGAATTCGCTTATACTCTCTTCTACTGCAGGACGAAGCATTCCACCGCCAAAGAAATTTATTTCGGGTTTATTTACCCATTTATCGCCTTCGACAATTTTAAAACCCATGGCTTCAAAATGCTTCAGTCCCTTGTCTCGCGCTGTGAGGTAGCGAGCGAAATGCAAGGCTTGAGAGGGATTCTCACTTGATTTCAAAATACCAATCGTAGTGTTTTTGGGCTGTGAATCGAATTCACTTAGGGCAACAAAATCTAATTCTGGATACTGCGCAGCCACGGCATCCCAAACTATGCCCACATCAATTGAATTAAGTTTAAGGTTATTGGTGAGCTCATTGACTGTACCGGTGAAGACACCGTCATTTTTAACGCGCTCTTCAATAGCTCCCCAGTACTTGTGCTGGCTCAAAACTTTTTTAGTGAATTTCCCCACTGAAGCTGCATCAGGGTTCGCCAAGCCAATTTTTAAATCTTTTTTATCAAGTAGATCCTGAAGGGATTGAATCGAATGGGGGTTACCTTTCGCCACTGCTAAACCCGCGCGCAGTTGATTCACTGGAATGGCTTCTGCGAGAAGACCTTTCTCGCGCGCTAAAGTAATGTAGCTATAATCGGCGGCTAAATAAAGGTCACCCTTTTGTGCTACTGCCAAGTTATTGAGCAGTGTTCCTGAGCCCCCGTAAATGATATTAATTTTGACGCCGAACTCATTTTCATAATCTTTAACCACTGCCACTGCCGGAAGTTTCATTCCTGCCGCACAATAGAAGTCCAGAGTCTTCTGTGCTTGTCCTTTTTCTGAAGGATCGTTTTTAGATAACATAAATGTCGCTAGAAATAGACCTATCAGCAGACTTAAAAAAATGTATTTAGCTTTGTTCATTTACCTTCACAACTTTTTATTTATATACAAACTTAAACGGAATTAACTGTACACTCTAACAATCATATTAATAAAAATTTGATTCTTTTCTCTAAGATTCCATAACAATATAAATGACTGTAAGGCACTTTTTTTACCATCAAAACAAACTAAGAAGCAAGAATTTTCTCTTTCAGAGAACACCTTAATTATGTATTTTTGAAAAATTTTCCTTTAGGAAGTGTGCAACTCTTCGCATATAAAGAGGTAATAAACGCTCCAGCGCCCCTCCAGTAATGAAGGCTCTGTTTATGAGCAATTAACTCTTCATGTAGAACAAAACTTGGAAGTTTATGGCTGGTGAAAGATCAGGTCGGCAAAACTTCCAAGGCATTAATAAGCGTTTACTTTTTTCTTTTCTTAGATTTTTTCACCTTAGTAGCGTTGCCGTAAGTCGAGGCAATAACCTGATCAACGATTGCGCGATCATTTCTATTCTCAAAAGCTTTTAGCATGGGATCATTCGTTGTTTTCATGTTCATAGTAAGTTTCTTTTTAAACTTCTCGATCTCTACTTTATACTCGGGATTATCAATTAAATTCACTAAACAATTAGGATCATTTTCAATATCATAAAACTCTTCTGATGGTCTGTGCCTGAAAAGATCTATCCGAGCCGCAATCTGCTCATCCTTTTTAGCCGCTTTTTCCATGGCTTTCATGGTCAAACCTTCGTTATTGTTTCTATAACGCTCTTCCTGCTTGAAAGCATTGTAGATATAGCCAAATTTCTTGTTTTGCACTGCTCGCATCGGCACCGCTGCACTACCAGCTTTTTTATCTATTTGCGTATAAACAAAATCTCGACCATCCTGTTCTTCTAATTTAAAAAGAGGCACTAATGAACGGCCATCAAGTTTGGCGGGACCTTTGACTCCCGTGAGCTCAAGAAAAGTTGGTAACAAATCAATCGTCGATACAAAGTGCTTGCCATCTTTACGGTTTGCCTCTATCACTTTGGGCCAGCGCACAAGGAGGGGGGTTCTCGAGCTATAAAACCAAGTATTACATTTAGCAAAGGGCATCGCAATGCCATTGTCCGACATGAAAATCACTAAGGTATTATCTGCCAAACCTGAGTCATCCAAGGCCTCCATCACCGCTCCAAAGGTATCGTCAAGACGACGTGTCGAGTTAAGGTAAGCCGCATACTCATCGCGAACACCCGGGAGATCGGGAAGAAAACGGGGAACCGAAACATCTTTAGCCGTATAAACTTTCGAAGGCATCTCAGCACCCTTACGCAAATTATCTGGATAACAGTAAGGACGGTGAGGATCGTGAGAATTCACCATAAAATAAAAGTTTTTATTTGTCTCTTTACACTTATTAAAAAAGTCTACCGAGCGCTGTTTATAAAGCGTTGGGCTACGGCCATCACCGAGATCCTTTTGATCAAAAGCGTAATCCCATTTTGATGCGGGCTTAGGCGTCGAATGATCCTGTTTCCCCAGAATCCCCGTCATGTAGCCACCATCTTTCATCAAGTCAATCACATTAGGGATTTCTGGTCGAGTTGGCATAAAACCTAGACCTCCAGAATTATGACTATATAGCCCCGTTCCGATCACTGTCCGACAGGGGTAACAAATTGCCACGTTCACATGTGCCCGCTGAAATTGTATGCCCTCACTAGCAAATTTATCTAGCTGTGGAGTTAAATCTGATGGTCGTCCACCGTAAGTACCCAATGACTCCGAATGCAGATCATCTGCAGTAAACAATAGGATATTAAGCTTGTCTTTGGCGTTCAAGCCAAAGCAGATTGAAATGAGTATGAGGTAAACGAAATGTTTCATAACTTTCCTTGTTTTAAAATCTCTTAAATACAGTAACTAGAAATACACCACGCTAGGTAGTAAAAGTTACACTGAATTTAGTTTATTTTACTTTTATGACTTATCTCTTAAATCGAGCTCAGCATGAATTATGTTGCCCATAAAAATTTGACCCGATTTACTCTTGATCGTCGCCATACGGTAATTATCTGGAACGTCAAAACTCGGATCGATAATATTGAGTAAAACATAGTCAGTATCGGCTCGATTTGAACCCGTTAAATCTGGCCCAATAAGCCCTCCGAAATCATACATTTTATGACAGGTAGCACAAGTACGATTAAAAAGACTTCTACCACGGCCACTATCAGCATTTTTTAAAACTAGCGCTATTAATGAGTGCTTTGAATTTTTTAATCAGCGCTTTTTTATCGCTTGAAGTCGATTTCTTTTCTGCAAAAATTTCATTAAAATCTTTGCCCCATAAATTGCGTAGGCTTCTTGCCACATAAGCGGAAATTTCATTTTTCTGAATGCTTCCCTGCTTGATCGCTTTTAATAACTCTTGCCCATAGGAACGACGCGTTGCCAAGGTTTCTATCACGGCCTGTTTTTGTGCAGAATCAAAACTATCGTAACGCTTAAGTAAGAATTGCGCTCCACTTAAAGAATCATAATGCGAGTAGGCACGAATGGCATCTACAGCCAATGGGCCATCAAGTAATTCAGGCAATTGAGTGAGTAAGGGTTTATACTTTTGCTTAATTAACGAAGCTAAAGATTCACGACGTAGTAGCACATCATTTTTTTCGTTCATGAGTTCTTCCAAAGCCGCTATATTAGCTTTCACGCTACCAAATTTCTGATTTAATTCACGTAAAAGTACTTGCATTATGGGATTTGGGTTTTTAGCATATTTACTTTCCAAAGCTTCCCAATTCTCAGGCATCTTCACTCTCGGAAAACCCTTGAGTCCATCTTTCAAACCCCGCAGTGCCGCGAGCTGAACTTGGGGTTTATCAACGCGTATCAAAACATCTATAGTTAAATCATACGATTGGAATTCTGTGAAACTTTGAAGAGCCTTGATGTGTTGCTTTTTGGAGCAGAGTTGTCAGTTCTCAATATTTAACATTACTGTGACAACAAATAGAGGGGGCTATAACTACTCAAGACTCAAGAAAATGTGTTTTTCACATGATGGAGACACACCGTTGCGAGCCGGCTATTAAGTCAGCTATGTTAGTTCTTTAGTTGGCTTCATATGATCCAGGGAATTAAGGATCGTTCCCATATTTTATTAAACTGCAATTCTTTCATTTTAAATTTATGTATTTTCAGAGTAAATGAACGAGACTCAGGAATGATTTTTCCCGCTATATCGAAAAACTTCCTTCTGAAAGTTGTTGGATAAGAGGTCTTGAAAAGGCAGGCAATTTTTCTTTTAAAAACCTGAAACAGATTAAAGGCTAGAATCCCCATGTAGTACCAAAGTTGATTAGCGTGAAAATCTAAACAAGGCATACGTTCGCTAGTGAAGTCTTTGACCTCTCTATGAGTTAATTCATCTTTACCTCTAGAATGGTCATATTCAATTAATTTTTCATCACTACAGTTATCATAATTCGATAGAATTATACGACCATTCAAGCCTAGCAAGGGTTCACCATTTTCTTCAACCACAACAAGTTTTAAAGCCCTGTATTTCATATTTTCATCCCATGATTTTCTGCACTCTTGAAAAGCTTCATATTTCCACATACTATTCTTGTTTTCATAAATGCCAGAAAAACTATGTACGTCAAAAGTATGATCTTTGTAAACCTTTCCAGCACAAACAAAATTAACCCCCAATTCATCGCAAAGCTTGAAGATTTTTTGATCGTAAAAGCCTCCATCCATTCTAACAATGATAGTGACTTCCGGACCAAGGGTTTCCCTTATGCTTTTGCTTGCGTTCTTTAGCATTGTTTTAACTATGTCGCCATGGTTGGTCGAACAATGTCCTGATTGAAAATAGGTGTCAACATAAAAACCATTCCAGATAAGATTGATGGGATGATATCCTTGGAAATTTTTGTAGGTAGGTTTAACTCCTGCACGACATTTAGCCCCATCGTTATTGTATACACAGGAATCTAAAAATAAGACCACTTCATTCGGTGACTCATTCTTTAATACTGATTGAAAAATACGATGGAAATAAGGACGAATAGTTTCGACATCTATTTTATCTGCTTTGTATAACAGTCGTTTCAGTGATGCGGTATTTAAGTATTCTTTACAGCCATGTATTTTTATCCATGACTCATCTTGGTTGAGTCTATCAAAACTTTCTAAACTCTGTTCAGTTCCATCTGCTAAAAATAATAAAATCTGTAAGAAAGCCTCTTTTAGCTTTATGCCTTTTTTTGATTTACGCAGATCTTGATATATCAAAGACAGTTCATCACTGACATGTGACTTCTTAAGGAAATTTACAAATGGAGCTAAGCCTGCACGGGGGGTGAGACATTCGGATGTTATTGATATTTTGGTGATAGAAGGCATGATGAATGGGTGGTGTTTTGAGTTTTTGTTTTTTGGTCGAAACTAATTTAACTCATTCACCACTTTTCACCTCACACGTGAACATTTTTCCTTCAAAGCGTATTTATTAGGTACGTATGTTTTACTAAGATTTTTAGCTTTCAGATCTCAGTGGCTACATTCCTTCTCAAGAATTACGACTCTAATTCGGGGTGTTTTGTGGAGCTATTTCGATTTATCATCTCTTTTGAAAACTTGTGGGACAGCCAGTGATCCACCAAAGATTAAAGCAGTTCCAGATCAAGCGTATTTACCTAACTTTGACAAGGCATTCTATGGGACAGCATGTGTTTGATTAAGCCCAGTTTTACCTAAAACCGTCAAAGCCCTTTGAAGAAAACCGGGATTATAACACTCAAACATTAAGTGACATGAGCTAGTTTAGAAATTTATGGGATGGGTGTGACTTGATTTAGTTTAGTTTAGTTTATTTTTATGACTTATCTCTTAAATCGAGCTCATCCTATCTTCTATGTCCCTTAAGCCCCTTAAGCCCCTTAAGTTCTCTCTATCTCATAGCTTTCAGTAAAAAAACACCTTTTGCCACAATAAATTAGTTAGACTTGTCCGTTTCTCTTCGATTAAACTTATAAAATGACCAAACAAGAGGACAAAACTTTATGAATATTAGGAAAATTTACTGCACATTTATTGCCTGCTTTAGCTCTATACTTATTCATGCCGAACAAGCTCCGCCGAACTTCATCATCTTTTATATGGATGATCTCGGATGGGCTCAAACTTCGGTTAAAATGATGGACTCGGAGCCCCTCTCTGTTAGCAATTTTTATCAAACACCTAACCTCGAAAAACTCGCTGAACGTGGCATGAAGTTTTCCAATGCGTATGCGCCCACGCCCACTTGCACTGGTTCGCGAATTAGCATTCAGTTCGGCAAAACCTCGGCACGTATGCAATACCGCTTTGTTCATGATGTCCTATCTTATAAGCAACGCCCCAATGGCTATAAAGATGAAGTATCGATTGCTGGTATGCTCAAAGCCGCTAATAAAAACTATATCACCGCACATTTTGGCAAGGGCATTGGCGTCGAGCAGCTGAAAGATGTTGGCTATGATATTACCGACGAATATGAAGAGATTGCGCCAAATGGCAATTTCCATGGAGAATACATCGATATTAAAAGTAAAAAGCCTCTGCCTGCAGATGATCCCAAGCGTATTAATTCCTTGACCAAGGAATCACTCAAATTCCTCGATGATCATGCGGGAAAACGTCCTTTTTACATGATGATCTCGCATTACGCTGTACACGGCCCACATGTGGCTTCTGCACATATTCTCGAAAAATGGCAAGCTAAATACGATAAGTTAAAAAAGCCGGAAGTCAGACGTGATCTTGATGCCTTCTATCGCTTACGCACCCCGGTATTTGCCTCGATGATCGAAGAATCAGATACTCATTTGGGCAAGCTCATCGATAGCTTGCAAGAAAAAGGTGTTTTAGATAATACCTATATCATCTTCACTTCAGACAACGGCGCTGAATGGGCCCCAAGAAATGAAAAGAAGCATCGCTATAATGGGCCGCTAACTCAAGGAAAATACTTCCCTTTCGAGGGTGGCTTACGCATTCCCTTTGTGATTGCGGGCCCAGGAATCCCGGCAAATACTCAATGCGATACCCCCATCATCCAATGGGATTTACTCCCCACTTTTCACGATTTAGCCAAAAGCCAAGCGGATCTACCCAAGGGCGTTGATGGTGGAAGCTTAGCCAAAGTTTTTTCAAAAGGCAATGATGCACCTGCGATTAAGCGCCCTGTACCAGGCTTAGTCTTTCATTTCCCAAGCTACTACCAACCTCCTTTGAGTTGTATTCGCATGGGCGATTATAAATTCATGCGCAATATGAATACGGGTGAAATGCGCCTCTATAATGTTAAGACGGATTATCGTGAAGAAAATAATCTAGCTGAACAAATGCCCGAAAAAGTCGCCCTTATGGATAAGGCTCTCAGAGAATATGTCGATGATGTGGATGGCGGAAAAGTGGAAGACGTTTATCAAGCTGCCATTGAACTCTTTGATGAATTCGATCGCAGAGAGCACGAAAACTATGCCCGTAAACTCGCCGAATTAAAAGCAAGTAGCGCAAGTGATGCTGATTTCACAAAACTTAAAGAAGCCCACGAAAAGAAATTGCGCTCCAACATGGTTAAGCGCGAAATGATTAAGGATCAAAGAAATTGCGCCGATTGGCATGGAAGCTCATCACTCCATACGATGGCTCGACTGGGCATAAAAAAAGACGGCACAATCATCGACAAATCAAAGAAAAAATAATGACACAAGTGTTATAAGCTCAGTGTTTCATCGATTCATTATAAAATAACATTTTCTTTATTAAAATATATTATATGTAGAGCCTCAGGAGCCCACATGAACTTACACAGATATTTACCCCTACTTTTACTAGCCAATACGGTCTGGGCAGGAAAGTTGCCCGATCTACCAAAAGATGCCGGTGGCTTAGTACTTCACCTTGGCCAAGCTGATAAGGATGAAATCCATGAGCTCGCCAAAGATGTGGCCAGTCCCAAATTATTAGGCCAAATCCTCGTCAAAGATAACAATCAATTAAGTTCTAGTCGCAAACTCGTCGCTCAAGAAAAAACTAAAGGGCAGCTCTCGGTTCAAACTTATGATGGGAAAAATATCCCCGTCATTAGTAGCGTCGCAAACTTCATCATTTGCCCCGAAGAGAGCCAAGTTAGCCAAGAAGAAATTATGCGCGCTTTGGCACCCCGTGGCACCGCTTACATGCAAAAGGGCTCTAAATGGGAAAAGGTCATAAAAGAGGTTCCCAGTGATCTAGATGACTGGACTCACGCTCTCTATAATCCCGCTAATACAGTCGTAAGTAAAGACACTAGAGTCGGCCCTCCCCGCCGACTCCAATGGATGACGGGGCCGGGCTGGTCTCGTTCGCACGAACACATGGTGAGTTTCAATGCCATGGTATCTGAGGGTGGCATTGTTTATTACATCGTCGATATGGGCTCGCGTTCTGCCGTCGCCCTTCCAGCTCGTTGGACACTGATTGCCCGCGATGGCTTTAATGGCAAAGAACTCTGGCGCAAAGAGCTCCCTTCATGGATGAATCACATGTGGCCCCTCAAATCTGGACCCACGCAAATTCAAAGAAAGTTAGTCGCCGTTGATGGCAAAGTTTATGTAACCTTGGGTGCCCTCGCTCCCGTTTCTCAGCTCGATGGTCGTACGGGAGAAGTTCTCAAAACTTATGAAGGCACCGAAAATGTCGATGAAATAATTTTAGATAATAATCAATTAATTGTTCACATGAGTGATCACGTTAAGCGACGCGAAGGCTACACACACGACATGAGTCATGTTTGGGCCGCAGCCGGTGATGCTCGAAAACGTTTTGCCTGGACCAACGAAGAACGTACTATAAGCTCTATTAACCCTGAAACGGGAGAAACTAACTGGGTTTACAAAGCTCCCTGTATTGCCATGACAATGAATATGGATAAAGATAAGATTTACTTCTTTGATGGAGCCAATGCCCAAGCCATTAGTCGCAAAGATGGTAAATTACTTTGGAAGTCTGAAAAGCTCGTTCTCGAAGATATTATAAAAGCGGGTGAACTTGGTGCGGGCTATGCACCCACAATGCTGAATTACATGGATATGGTGATTATTCAAATTCGCGAAAGCCGCAAACCAGCAGTGGTCTTTGGCATCGATTCTAAAAGCGGTAAAACAATCTGGAAACAAAAACCTCAACACTCGGGACACCATAGCCCAGAGGATCTCATTCCCATCCGTGGCTTACTTTGGACTGGTGGTACTTATGCCGTCAATAAGGGTGGCGGAACTTATCAGGGCATTAACCCCAAAACAGGGAAAATCGAAAAAGAATTCCCCCTCGATGTCCACCCAGATTACTGGTTTCACCAACGCTGTTATCGCGCCAAAGCCACAGAAAAATACATCATGCCGGCAGCAACTGGCACGGAATATATTGACCCTGAAAAAGAAACTTGGGACCTCAACCACTGGGTTCGTGGTGGCTGCCTTTATGGTGTGATGCCCGCTAATGGTGTGACTTATGTACCACCAAACCCCTGCGCCTGCTATTCAGAAAGTCAGCTCCGTACCCTAGGTGCTTTTGCTCCGGCTGAAGAAGGTGTGGATTTCAAGGCTATCGACAATAATAATCGTTTCGTAAAAGGTCCTGCATATGGACAAATTGAGGAACTCACAGCCGATGCAAAAGACTGGCCCATGTACCGTAACAACATTGAGCGTACAGGCTCAAGTAAGCAATCCATCCCTGCTGAAATCAAAGAAAAATGGCGTGTATCTTTTCAAGGTAAAATTTCAGCACCAGTCTCAGCTCATGGTTTGGCACTTGTTTCCCTACTGGATTCTCATCAAATTGTCGCGGTAGATCAAGCCTCCGGCAAAGTCAAATGGCGCTATAATACGGGTGCAAAAGTCAATTCAGCTCCCACTATCTACAGAGGTAGAGTTCTTTTTGGCGCCAATGACGGCTGGGTAAGCTGCCTTAGATTAAGTGATGGCGAGTTGGCCTGGCGTTATCGTGCCGCCCCTCAAAATAAACAGCTCGTTGCCGATGAACAGCTCGAATCTGTGTGGCCCCTCGTAGGTTCTGTACTCATTCATGAAGGCCGCCTCTATGCTGTCGCAGGACGCAGTCTCTTTATCGATGGCGGTCTACTAATGAATGTCCTCAATCCAATGACTGGTGAGCTTATAAACGAGGTTCGATTCGACGACATTGACCCCATCACAGGCAAAGCTATGCAGTTACGAACACAAGGATCTAAGCTGCCTACTTCACGCCCAGACGTGCTCTCTGTAAAAAATAACACCATTTTTATGGGCTCACAAAAAATCGATAAAGACGGCAATAGACTCTGGCCTGAAGCAAATGGTCAAAAACCAGGTGAAAAAAGTCTTACCTTAAACCAAAGTGAGCAGGGTGGTGATAATGTCCACCTCTTTTCCCTATCAGGTTTTTTGGACGATAGCTGGTTTCACCGAACTTACTGGATTTATGGAAATGCTACTGGAGGTGGCTGGGGTGGCTGGATGAAACCCATGACTCTAGCACCTTCTGGGCGCATCCTAACCATGGATGATGAAACGGTATTTGGCTATGGACGCAAACCCGTCTTCATCCGTCAGTCATCGGTAACTGAATATCAAATTTTCTCAACGAAAAAAGGTCAGTTTTCCAAGGAAAAAGCCAAAGCTTTGGCTGGAGAAAAACCGAAATTAATCATGAGCCCCGAACAGGCCTCTACTTTAGAAAAACTTAAACAAGCTTCTCTGGAAGCACGCAGAAAATATGGTGACAAAAAAGCTCCTGAAGTACAGAAAGCCTCAAAAGCCTACTCTGATTACCGTACAAAAATGAATCAGCTGGAAGCTAATAAAAAACAAACTATGGAGTATCGCAATAATAATCCAAATATCGCTGACTGGAAAGCAAGTTTAAGGTTCGATGATTCACGTACCGTACTCTATAAATACGACTGGCGTGAAATTGAACCAAAAATCATGGTTCGTGCCATGAGCCTTGCCAATGACAAGCTCATCGTTGCGGGCCCCGCAGACACCCTCGATGAAGCCTCGCTTTATGGTCAATTTACCGCAGAAAAAAATCAGGCCAAACTCCTGGAGCAGGAAGCTGCTTTTAATGGGGAACGCGGCGGTCACCTCTGGGTCATGGACAAGAAGACAGGGACACACCTCAAAGAGCTCAAGCTCAACTCAGTTCCAGTATTTGATGGTATGGCAGTGAGTCAGGGCAATGTCTTACTCTCTCAGAAAAATGGCGAGCTCGTCCTCTTCGGAGAATAAACTAAATAAGTAAAATCAAACTTAAATCTGCTCAAATTCCTTGAGCAGATTTGTTGGCGTGTAAAGAAACAAATTTCTCTAATATTCATAGGATCATATAGCTCCTAGTCTGGAGCATGGATTTCATATGCTCGTGTGAAAGTGGATTTTCTAGGGCTGTAAGTCCGTCAGACTATAACGTACACCGTGAGGTGTATGAAGTTCTGAAACTAAATCTTCTAGGGCCCAAGTCTGGGTCCGATATATGTTGGACTCACATTCGTGAACCCTTGCTGTCTTTTCTCATCATACCATACACCTCACGGTGTACGCTATTTTATATCGGTGCAAAGCACCTGCATTGCTGAGTCTTAGTCGTGAATTCACTTGGTTTGTTGGCGCATAGAGAATATTAATTGTCGCATTCAAACATTTACAGTCATCAATTCAACAATAATATTCCTTGGGTTAAGAGCACAAACTAAAGGATAACTAAATCCTCATCCGTATCGAAACGCATGCCATTAAAATACTAGGAGTCATAATGAGTCGTCATATACCACGCTTAATCATTTTAAGTATTGTTTTTCAATTTACTTTTGTGATGGCTGCAGAAAATCCCCTCGAAGCGGATATCTGTAAACGCTTAGAACATGATGTCCAGTATAAAAAATCGGGCTTCCTTGCTGGAAACCTCTCTTATTATGTAGGAGGTCACCACCCTAGTTGGAAAGCCGATATACCTAAATTCCAAGAAACCATTGGGCTCACTCACCCCTTCTATCACGATCTTCGTAGCCGTGGTTTTGGCTTAGCGAAAAGCAAAGAACAAGGACCACAAAATACCGGCATCGGCAATGATTATTGGGGATGGGAATTTTATAAAAACACTCGTGTCCTCTATGGCTCCGTCATCATTGATGGTACAATACACAAGTACCCGGTACCCACCAAAATGCTCTGGCGCCCAGACAAAATGATCTGTGAATACGAAGTCGCTGGAGTGAAAATTAAAGAAGAAAAGTTTATTGCTGCCAATGATGCCGCTTGCTCGATCATCACCTCTTCAAAACCGGTTACGCTAGTTTTTGATGGTCAAAGTTTCTGGGGGGAAAAGTCACTTAAAAGCACCGCCACAATCAACTATGATTCCTCGCATAACGCCATCGTCATCAAAGAAGGTGGAATAACGGAAACACGACCACAGGAATTCGGGGGACACACGACTGCTCCCATCATGTACCAAGACATGTCAACTGTTTTGACCGCTTCTAAAAACTTTGCACAAAACCTCAAGTTTTCCAAAGGAAAAAAGGGACAAGAAGTCTATGAGTTTAGTATCCCATGTGATAGTAAAGGAGTTTCGGTAGTCTGGTCAATGCACGATGATAGAAACTTGGCCTTTAAAAATGCCCGCCATCTTTTAAGCAATGCCAAACAAGAGCTCGCAGCTAAAAGCAAAGAAATGAATTATCAGCTCACACAAGAAATCCCTTGGTTTCGTTGCTCTGATAAGCGTATTGAAGATATCTACTACTACCTCTGGTCGATGCAGCTCATGTATTATATCGATGTCCAAAAGGGTTGGGAAATGGAAAATCATACCCAAACTGCAGTCAATAATTTCTTGGGCATTCATCGCTATGATTCTATGTTCCAAATTAAAGTGGGTGCTTGGGCCGCAGATAAAGAACGCTTAGCGTATGGCAATGTCCTTACTTGGAAGCATCTCTTCGTCAACAAGCAGTATAAAAAAAGTCGCAATGGACATATAGCTCTAGCAGACAACAAGGGCACGACTTGGCACTCGGGTGCCTATGGCCACGAAACATCAGAGCATGTAATCGGCGCTTGGCAGATTTATGAACATAGCAATGACTTAAATTTCCTCCGCAATTGTTACGAGGGCTATTTCCGCGAAATGTTTTGGGAAGGTATCCCGCAATTCTTCATGAATGAATTCGAAGTGCGTGAAATACTTGCCAAAATGGCCAAACTCACTGGCAATGAAAAAGACATGGATCACTGGCTCAAAAATGCGGCAGGGAAAGACATCTTAACTGCTGATAATATACAAAAACGTTTCGCGAGTCAATGGGAGAATCATGGACACAAAAATTTCTTTATGGCACCGGGTGATGGCATGCTGATGACCACTGGCTTTTGGCCCATGCGCTTAAAGCATTTCCCTCGAGAGTATGCTGTTAAAATGGTGAATGACTGGGCCATCAATAGCGACTACGGTTTTTATGGCAAGATGTTTCCTCTGGCCATGAGTAAATACGCCATGAAAAAATTTGCTACTTCCGTCGATCATACTTTTGGTTACACGCCTGACACCGCCTACTTCACACTGATTGGGATGTTCACTAAACACTTAGGTGACCCTGCCTGGCAGCTTACCCTCAATCACTTACTTAATTATAATTATCACAAAGAATGGGATTGCCCTGTGGCGCCAGAAGCCTATGACCGCGATGCCAAACCCTTTGGTGATCAGTACTCCAACTTTAATGCAGGTAAGATTTTACTCATCCTCGAAGGACTCGCAGGGATTAAGTACTCACTCCCCGACAATACTTTAACGATTACCGATACCATGCCGAAAGCTTGGGGCATGATGGAAGTGGGCATCCCCATCCGCGCCGGGAAAGACAAAAAAACTCAGTGGGTTAAAATCAGCTACAAACGCGAGCGCAATGGACCTCATGGGCAAAAGACTATTAGCGTTTCTAATTCACCACTGAAAGTCAATATTAACCCCTGGCTAGAAGGTGGTAAACTTGCTAAAAAAGCTCAATTGAGCCCACAGGGAAGTAAGGCTAGTACTTCTCCTCCAGCTCATGCGGCCTTTACTTTTCCTGCAGGTGAAAAAGCTACGCTTAAAATACAAATTGCAGATTAAGTAGTAGCTCTACTCGCATTTCCTTTTTAAAAAAATCACCTTACTTGCGGTAGAGAAAAGCATCTGAACTTAAGAGTGAAGTGAGTAGAGCTTTCATACTTCCGCCATTGTCTTTGTAGGCCTTGTGGGCCGCCTGAAGGACAGGGCCATCGTGTAAAGTTTCGTTGCGACCCATCCAGAAACGGAAGGCATGACGCACAAAGACTTGTTCCACGCGCTCACTATTGGCTAACTTGTCAATCAACTCAAAAGCATTAGCTACGGGCCCATCCAAAGAGGGGTCTCCTGAATCAATAATCTCACCCGAAGTATCGACTGGTTTACCGAATTCTAGCTTACGAAACATGCCCACGTGATTGTAAGACTCAAAAGTTAAACCTAGAGGATCCATCTTATCATGACAGCTCCAACAGTACTTTTCTTGCGTCACTCGCATACGTGACCTAAGTGTTGTCCCTGGCTCATCTGGAAGCTGCGCATCTACTGTAATAGGCACATCGGGAATCCCGCCACCAAGCAAACGTTCACGGATCCATATCCCACGATGAATGGCGTGATTATCCATGGCATCAGAGTGGGATATCAACCAAGAGGGATGAGTTAAAATCCCCATTCTCTGGCCCTGTGGAGCACTGGACAATAGTCGGTCTATATCACTAAAACCTTTACCAAACGAACGACGCCCTAAGCGAGCAGATATCTTTTCCCCTTCAAATTTGGCTAACTTAATTTCGGCTTTATCGTATGAATCCTGCTTAGCCACAAGACCTTTTTTCTGTAAACTTAGTTTTTTGATTTTTTTACTCAATTCACTTTGCTTACTACCTTTGCCAAGCTCTTTCTGCTCTTTGCTGAGTTTTTTCATTTCAGCACTAATCTCTTGAATCTTGTCCTTCTCTTGCGCTATGACTTGCGGATCAATCTTTGACTTTTCAGAGAGTTCTAGGAATTGCCCAAAAAACTGCTCGTCACTTTTATGTGCCACGACTTTCTGTGTTGTCAGCAATTGCTTCAAAACGTCTTTGTCTTCTGCGAGAATCAACTCAACCAAACGATCCGTACTCGCCGAAGCATAAAATAAGTTATGATAATATCGGCCAGCTGTTTTCCCCTCTATTCCCGCATTAGCTAAAGCTTTATCATCTTTGCAAATGTAACCGGCTAAATCGTAATCAAAATACTCACGAAAAAATTGTAAAATGCGCGGCTTGCGAAAGCTGTCTTTATCGAGCATGCGAGTCAGCTCGCGTTTCACATCTTCACGACTACGCATTTTTCCTTTTTCGATCGCTTCTCGTAGGGTCGCGTCGGGTTTCACATAACTCAAGGCATGGTTCAATGCCAAGCCGAGCTCCCAATCTTGCATCATGACTCGGCCATATTGATCAGGCTTCGAGCTTTCGGCTAATTCAGTTCGAAAAAGCGCTTCGCGATCTAAAAAAATCGCTGTTAGCCCCATCATTAGACCTTCCTTTTGTCCGAGTTGCGAAATGGTGGCTTCTACCACCTGATAATACTTCTCGACTTCTTTTTCACTCGCAGGGCGAAAGCTGAGCATTTCAAATAAATAAGCAATCGTTTTGCGTATCTCATACTCAGATGACATTTTTTGGGGATCGGCAAACAAATCATAAACTGGGGTCATGGGACGACGAATTGTAGTCGAATAAGTTATGGCAGAAGGCAAACCGCGAAGGTCTCCCTCCTCCCGAACTTCTTCATAAGTCTTTGGATCATCAGTAATCTGCGCTGGATTGGCCACTAAACTTTCTGGACCATAAGCCATGTACTTTAAAATATCCTTCGCTTTCGTAAGGATTTGAGTTGATTCCGCACTATTGACTCCATGCTTATCTGCGTAACTCGCAAAACCATGTTTCCGCATAGTCGACAGTACGACAGGAACACTTTTTACCGCAGTTGCATATGCCACTGTACCGCCCTGCCAGCCGTTAATCCTATCCACACCAAAATAGAGCTTAAGTTCACCCCCGTGATTGGTGGGTACCGCATCGCCATATGTTCGAAGTCCAGGCTTTAATGGATTGTATTCTGCTTCTTTGTTAATCAACAAACTCAATCGAGTTATGTGCTCTTGTGGGGTAACCCGCCAAATGCGTTTAGGAGATGAAGTCGGCTGAAGCTTTAATCCTTTAGGATTAGGAGAAAATAACAAATCATGATTCAGGAAGTTTCCTTTTTTGGGAGATTTATGGGCATAAAAACCACCCTTATCTTTCATGACGCGCTCCATTTCTTGGCGCACCCAGTCGGAGAACTCAAGCTTTTCAATCACGGTGAGCTTATCTTTTTTCTTTGGAGGCATTTCTCCCAGAGCAACTTGAGCCCAAATGGATTTCCATACGGCTATATTGCCTTCATTCACTGGCCCCAAATCCAAAAGGTTTAAGTCGCCTTCTGTTTTTTCGTCATCGTGACAATTTGTACAATTATTATCAATGAATTCCACTCCATAGGAATCAAAATCCTTGTTGATGTGAGTTCCCGGTGCGTACGTTTCTTTGCCCTGGCTACTTATTTGCAATGCTAGCAAAGCCAGTAATAAATAACGACTCATTTAAGAGATCACTTCTTTTAAGGGTCCTGTGGAAGAATCGTAACGCGCCGCCATTTTTTCTGACATATTAAAGCGCTCATTATTGACTCCCACTGTTTTAAGAATGGAAGCATACAAAGCATTGATTGGACGAGTTCCATCAAGCTGAGTAAAACGCCCCATCTTAAAGGCCCCCTGGCAATCTCCTATGAGAATAAATGGCCAAGTCGTTCCCTTGGTATGTTGCTTATCTGCGTTATTACTCGTGTAAACGATCAGCGTATTATCCATCATCGTTCCACTTCCTTCAGGAACACTCTCAAGCTCCTGTATGAGCTTAACTAGCATCTGTGAGTTGTATTGCCTTATCTTTATCCAAATGGGATTATTGTGTTGCGGCATATGCCCTAAGTTATGCCCCTGCTTTTCCACTCCGAGTCCCTTCCAGGAACCAAATATTTCACCCCGCCCAGAAGCCACTGTCAAAACATTAGTCACACCAGATTTCAATGCTGAAATCCCCAAGTCCAAAAGAACGTCATGCCAATCTGTCTCGAAACTCGGCTTGGTATAGCGATCATCTAATTTTGGCGCAAATTCTGCCAAGTTAAGCGAAGCTTTATCCAAGCGTTCCCGCAAGCCATTCATTTGTTCAAATCCCTTGGTGAACTCACCATAAAGTTTTTGATCGTATACAGGTAAACCCGCACTACCTCCACGGGCAATTTCTTCTATGTTCTTAAGCATCAAGGACTGAGCTTGGTGTTGATTTTTAAGCTCTCCAGTAGCCAATCCACCATAGAGTAACTTATACAAATGTAAGGGATTTGAATACATAAAGATAGGCTTGCCCGCACCACTGGCAGAGAGCGTCGCAAGCGTTGGTTTTGCTCGCATATTCCCCAAGGAATCCATACCAATGGATAAATGAGGCAAAAGTGTTTCAGGTAAAACCCGACTTAATTCATAGTCAATCGTCGATGCACTCGGCGGTACACCATCGCCCCCTCGATAGCCACCTAAGGCGCCAAAAAAAGCACTGTGATTAGGTGCCGTATGTTTACCATGCAAGCCATTAATAATATGAATCCTTTCTCTATAAGGCTGCAGGGCTTGAATCGGTTCTGGCAGGGTCGCATTGGCAAGGGATCCACTATTTTGCATACCTAAAGGAATACATGTCTTAGGCTCAAATCCCTGATTTTGAAGAAAGAAAATCACGCGCTTGGGGCCACCCGAAAAATTGCTGTCCAATGCACTTGGCTGCGCAAATTGTGAATACACATTTGAACTAAAAGCAACTGAACCTAAGGCTCCTAACATTGTCTTTAAGGCGTCACGACGATTAAGATGATTCATAAGGCTCCGAGTTTATATTCACAATCTGTTTATATAAAACTATACGAATCAAATCAATAAACATTACTCATGCATTTTAAAAAAAATACAATTTTATAATTCCCCCACGCCCTAAATCATGCACCCATGTCTGTTCGTGGTACAGGATTTAGCCTTGTTTTTCCCAGACGATAAATCGTGAACTTCATACTTGGATCGAAAAATAAGCTTTATGAAAAAGTATACGAACTCTTTAAGTTATGCTGATGTGAAAAGCCTGGTTTTGCTCTCGCACCGAGAATTTTACCTTTAGGAATTTTTGAATCACTTCCATATTTGTCCTTGTATGACTCGATATTTCTGTGCATAAAAACTCACCCTCTCCTGCCAAAGCCATGGGCAAAAGCAATTGATCGGCAAGGTGTTCACCAACTGGCGCTTCTGACAAAAGGTACTTGCGAATGGCGCAAACTGCTTTGTCAGCCACCCTCGCAGCACGTATCCCTTTTTCACCAAAGGATGAGCATAATTCACTGACATGCTCAAATTCGAGCTCAGTCATAACGATATTCCCAGGTCCATTAGGCTGCAGAACTTCTTCTGCAGAAATATCCTTCCATTCTAATTTACTTTGCAAAACTTTGACTTCGCTTTCTGCTATAGAAATTGGAATGCTAGAGACCACTGCTCGACCACGACGATTCTTTAATGCCCCTCGAGTCATAAGCGAAAGACTTTTCAGTTCATTGACAGGCTCAATACTTACATTCATGCGTCCGCCTCCCGCAGGAAAAAAGCCCCAATCTTCCAAGTTCATGTCCATCTTAACTCCCATTTTGGCTAATTGAGGTACAAAAACCTGCTTCAAAAAGTCAAAAGGTGGCGCCATGGGATTATGTGTTCCTCCTTCTAGAATCAAAGTGCTGGGGCCATCTGCCAAAATCAAAGCCGGCATCACCGTTTGAAGTACTAAGCCCACACTGCCTGCAGACCCCACATTGAAGTGATAGTCGCCCGCCTGAATCTCGCCCGGGATAAAACTAACTTCCATAGATTTCAATTCATCGCCCTGGACGCGAGCGCCACAAAATTTTTGCGCTGCTCGCACACAAGCTAAATGCTGGCGCATCAGTCCAGGCTTGGCACGCCCCGCACGAATATTTTTAAATTCGACCCTCTTCCCAGTAATCATGCTCAATGCCAATGAACTGCGTAAAACTTGCCCACCACCTTCTCCGAGTGAACCATCAATATGTATTGTTTCCATCATTAATTCTCCTTAAACGGAGCCCTCCGCGGGCTCCGCATATTTATCCTTTCACACACACAACTTGCTTAAGTGTATGCACTATATCCACCAAATCATTTTGAGCTGCCATGACGTCCTCAATATCTTTATAGGCCATCGGAATCTCGTCAATTACACCTGAATCTTTACGGCATTCCACCCCTTCAGTTGCTTTAATTTGATCTTCCACCGAATACATTTTACGTGCCGCAGTTCTGGACATCGCACGTCCTGCACCGTGAGAACAACTACAGAAACTCTCTTGATTCCCTTTGCCGCGAACAATAAATGATTTAGCACCCATGCTACCAGGAATAATCCCCAATTCGCCTTCACGAGTACGTACAGCACCTTTTCTCGTCACTAGCACATTCTCACCAAAGTGATTTTCTTTTTCGACGTAGTTATGATGACAGTTCACCGCCATTTTATTCGTCGTAAAAGTCGGTAGTATTTCAGATTTACGCAATTCTTGAATCAAATTCTCCATCATCATGAAGCGATTCGTTTTTGCATAATCCTGTGCCCACTGAACCGCATCACAGTAATCATCAAAGTGCTCTGTCCCTTCAGGAAAATAAGCAAGATCCTTATCTGGCAGATTGATCATCCATTTTTCCATATCTTTTTTTGCCTGGTTGATGTAGGACATACCAATTCTATTTCCGATTCCTCTAGAACCGGAATGCAGCATTATCCAAACGCGATTGGCTTCATCCAAACACAATTCGATAAAGTGGTTACCTCCCCCTAGACTCCCCAATTGCTGCATTGGGTGACGACGAGTTTCTGCCTGAGGATTTTTAGCAATGATTTTTTGATAAGCTTCATCTAGGCCTTCCCAAGCTTTTTCTATCGCTGCGGGAGCTTCTTTCCATCCACCTTTTTTATGATTGGCAGCACGGCTAGAAAAATCTCCATGAGGGCAGGCCATCTCTATGGCTAATCTGATTTTACTCAGGTCATCCGGCAAATCATTAGCCGTCAAGGAAGTCTGTACGGCCATCATTCCGCAACCAATATCAACCCCCACTGCGGCGGGAATAATCGCGCCCTTAGTTGGGATCACACTTCCAATTGTTGCCCCTTTCCCAAGGTGAACATCTGGCATTAGGGCAATCCATTTATAAATAAAAGGCATCTGTGCTGCTTTGCGCACTTGTTTCTCTGCCTCGGGTTCAAAAGGAACTCCTTTTGTCCAGGCTTTGATCAATCCTTTCCCTTTTTCATCAGACAATACATTATAATTCATTTTTCTTTCTCCATAAAATTTAAGTAAAATTAATTGCGAAATTCGCAAAGTCTCTGTCACGCCAGAGGAGCCAAGCCCCTCTGGCAGTGTTTAAGCCAAAGTTCGCAAGCTATCGATCACACCTTTATCACCTGCGATAATGGTTAAGGCTGCATTGCTGGCAACTTTTTCGGCCATTTCCAATTCTCGTAACTTTAACAAGATAGGATTCTGCTCCATGATTTTTGCCGTATTAGCTTGGGATCGCATTGCCGCCGTTTCCTCGCGACGCGTTATATAGGAGGCTTCTGCCACCTTCCTTGCTTCTGTCACACGGTTTAAAATATCCTTCATATCACCTGGCAAGATAATATCTTTTAAACCCAAGGAACGCACATCCAAGCCCATCTGCATACCAGCCTCACGAATCGAAGATTCCACCAATTGCTCTAAGCTCTCCTTATCACTTAACAAGCTATCCAAATCGCGTGAACCTATGGCGCTACGCAAAATCATTTGAGCTTCTTTGTATAAAGCCGATTGGTAATCTTGGAATTCTTGAATCGCTTTGACCGCATCTTGAACTTTATAAGTCACCAAGGCATTGACCCGTAAGGAAACTTTATCACCAGTCATAATTTCCTGACCAGTGATCTCAAAAGTGGACTCTCGCAAATCTACTATTTGTACGTCGACTTTACGGATACCTTTCCAATAGGCATAACGCCCCTCAGAAAAGCGGTGCTCAAGCTTCCCATCAATATTCACCAAGGCTA
Organism: Lentisphaera marina; assembly: GCF_028745505.1. Taxonomy (GTDB): domain Bacteria; phylum Verrucomicrobiota; class Lentisphaeria; order Lentisphaerales; family Lentisphaeraceae; genus Lentisphaera; species Lentisphaera marina. Next base: position 2,318,105 of record NZ_JAQZZL010000002.1, read on the forward strand.
TTTGACCAGCACTCACATCAACTTTCTCGATAATCGCAGAACTAGTGCGCACCATGTCGTTTAAACGACTGTGCTGAATAAACACATCATCAACTGCAATTTTCTCCACATTCACCGCATTGCCCTCTTTCCAAAAGGCGAATACGGGTGCTGAAAAAACGTCGTAGAAACGATTATTTATGCTAATCAATGCTCGCTTGTTATCTTCCAAAGTATAAAATTCCAAATCAGGAAAACCCTCAGCTCTACGGGACATAGATTCCAAATCTCCGTGGACAAATACTTTTCCTATTTTAAAAACCTCGATTTCCACTTCTTCAAAAACTTTCCAAAAAGCATGAATCCCTGGTGCCAAAAATCTTTCTACTCGACCATTGATTGTCAATAAGCCACGCTCGCCATCTAAAATCTTTACAATTTCCATTTCAGAAGCTTCTTCGCGATTTCTCCAAACATAATCCAAACGCTCAGTTTTCACCTCTAATTGACGAACATCAAAAACTTCAAATTCCACTTTTTTCACGGGATTACCAAAATGACGTCCCGCTTTTACAAGCTGCTTAAATTCACCATTCACAAATTTTAATGCTCTTTCATATTCTTTTATTTTTATCATCTTTCTTTTCCTTTTTATTTAATGTTCTCAGAAAAAGATCCGCTGCTTCACGATCAAAGTTCACGGAAGTTGGTTTTAGCCGACATTCTCAACTCTTCTGACTTCCATGCTTTCCTCTCCTTCTTTCCTCAGCATTTCCGTTTTCCGAATTGTCTCCTGCCGGCGCTATCCACCACTTGCAAGGCTAGCTTCAATCACTCTCAATGAGAGCTCGGATTTCACTTCTCTTTTTCTTCGAACGGTTTTGTTTGCCCCTAAGGGCTGGAGTCTAAGGCGAGAATCGAACTCGCAACAACACGATTCTAAGTCATGCGCTCTACCAGTGAGCTACTTGGACATTCGCTTTACAGGCGATTGTTTTATCGACTCCTGCTTTCAAACCGTTCGCGGAACGCTAAAACCTCATCACTGTAGCTTAGGTAATAGCGCCGCCGGCATGAGTCGATGAGAACAATAGAGAAAAAGGCGTGCCAACTTTTTAACAACAAGATAACAAATAGACATAAGTTATTTATTTTAAACTAGATAAAAATAATAAATAATTTTTATAGTTTTTTGAGATAAAAATATTATCGTATTTATTTATAATATTTTATACAAATTTATATTTAAAGATATATAATTTTACATGAAAAAGAAAGTACTCATCGGTCTCCTCGGCCCCAATTTAGATATGGGCACAAAAAATACACGCTGGGAAAAATGGCGCCCTAGCGTAGCCTTGTGCATGCACGAAGACTTGGCTTTTGATCGCTATGAACTTCTTTATCAAAAACGCTTCCATCTACTTGCCGAGACCATTAGCTCGGATATTCTTAGCGTCTCTCCAGAAACCACCCTCCGTCAGCACCATATTGACTGGCGGGATCCTTGGGATTTTGTCGAAGTCTACTCAGCGCTTTATGATTTCGCCTGCCATTACTCATTTAAAGAAGACGAAGAATATTTCATCAATATTACAACGGGAACTCACGTCGCTCAAATTTGTCTTTTCTTACTTACTGAATCCTATCATTTCCCCGCCCAACTCATCCAGTCTTCTCCCAGTCAGAAAAAGCATAAGAATGTCGCAGGAACTTACTCGATCATTGATCTCGACCTCTCCAAATACGATAGCCTTGCCAACCGCTTTCAGGCCGAGACTTTTGAGAGCTATGACTTACTCAAATCTGGGATCAAAACTCGCGACGATAAATTTAATCGTCTCATTGAACAAATAGAAAAAGTCTGTCTGCGTTCTGATGCCCCCTTATTGCTACGTGGCCCTACGGGTGCAGGTAAATCTCAGCTCGCCAGTCGTATATACGAGCTACGTAAACAGAAACATCAGCTCAAAGGAAATTTTGTTGAGGTCAACTGTGCGACTCTTCGTGGAGATGCTGCTATGTCGACCTTATTCGGACACAAAAAGGGCTCATATACCGGAGCCACGTCAGATCGCCCCGGCCTCCTCAAAGAAGCCGATGGTGGCCTCCTCTTTCTCGACGAAATTGGCGAGTTAGGTCTTGATGAACAAGCCATGCTCTTACGCGCCCTAGAAGATAAAAGCTTCCTTCCTTTGGGTTCAGATAGCTCCACAACTAGTGATTTTCAACTGATCTGCGGAACCAACCGCGAACTCTATAAAGCAAGTGAAGAAGGCCTCTTCCGCGAAGACCTATTAGCACGTATCAATATCTGGGATTTTGAACTACCAGGACTCAAAAATCGCACTGCCGACATAGCCCCCAATATTGATCATGAATTACAAAAATTTGCCGAGAGTAGTGGTAAGCTAATGCGTTTCACTAAAGAAGCCCGTAAATCTTACCTCGATTTTGCCACTTCCGCAGAAGCCACTTGGAAAAGTAACTTTCGCGATCTCAACGCTTCTATTCATCGCATGACAACTCTCGCAGACTCTAGTCGGATTGGAAATGATATCTGCGACAAAGAAGTGCAGCGTCTGCAAAGACAATGGCAAAGTCTAGAACACCCTAGAGATGAAGTCATTTTAAATGAATTATTCTCACCCAATTTTATTGAAAGCATTGATCCCTTTGATCGACCCCAGCTCGCCAAAGTTATTCAAACTTGCCGAGAATCAAAAAACCTTTCAGAAGCAGGCCGCAAATTATTTTGCGTCTCTCGCAAAAACAAAAAAGTCCCCAATGATGCTGACCGATTACGCAAATACCTCGCTCGTTTCGAACTCAGTTGGAAAGACATCAAAGCTTAAGTGCTACTAAACCATTCTTCCACACAATAAATCATAAACTGCATGCTGAAAATATTTAACCAAGCTAAGCTCTATCGCATAGACTAGGTCGACTCAGTAAGTTCTTACATAAAGACTTCGCGGTACGAAAACTACAGCGACAGTCATAAAATGTGCTTCGAATTCAAGCTTATTGATGGCGCTACCTTTGCTTAAGCTTTGCGATAATCGCAAAGTCCTGCTCTATTAAAATATTGATATTTACTTGGAGGTAGGAGTCACTCACACAACACAGCCCCCACTATTTTTACAAAAGTACTTTCCTCACTTTTGATGCGGAGCCTGCCTAGTTGAAATAAAAACTCAAATAAGCCCTAATACCCCGAGTTAGCCGAATTGGCATTCCTGATTTATTTATAGCTCAAAATGCTATACAAAATAAAGTTTGTGTATTCTCAGAAGATAAACACTTTATCAAACTTAACGAAGTAACAAAAGTTGAGATACAACTAATATCTAACCAACTTATGGAACTGATGACTTTGCTACGCAAAGTTCATCATCTCGATCCACAGAATTACACAGTTCGTTAGGCGATCAGAAATAAAAAATAGATCTACTAGCTCTCTAACTTTTGAATGTCGTCCCACATTTTTTCTGATTCACTGATTAAAGATGAATAAGTTTTTATATCACCATTTCTTTGAGCATTCATTGCCTCAGCAACTTTCTTTTCATAATCTTTTTTTAACTTTTTTACTGGATCGGACTTTAAAAAAGAGAACATAATTAAACCCTTGTTAGTTATTTAGTTGCGTAAACAAATTCCAATCTGGAGAACAAACAATTTTAGCAATAATAAAAAAAGCAAAGTAGAACAAAGAGTCGCACCTAAAATTCTCGTTCCTCGAGTTTAGCTCGTTATGATAGAAAAATAAAATGTCCGAAAAAAAGTCAAATACAGCATTAGTCATAATTACTATGTTCAGTTTAACTGGAGCTCTTTTAGCAACAGGCTTTATGGTAGCAGAGTCAATAAATAATCAATTTATATTTTTTCCATTTTTAATGGCCGCTGGAATTGTTCCGACAGTAGTCGTAAAACTTGTTTTTTACTCAAAGAGACAAAGTTTAAAAAAATTATTATTTACTATTTTTGAATATAGGTTTTTAAATCAGCATACATTAAGGGAAGTTAAACGTGAACCCGAAAAAGAGAAAGATCTAACCCAAAAATGAACCTAAAATGTCGTTCCTCGAATTCAGGTAATTTAGGTCGTTCTACTTGAATAAGAAACTAAATAGAAAAAAGATAATTATAACAATATTTATCCTCATGATAGTGTGGACAATTAGACCTTTCTCAAGTCCCGACATGAAGAAAGTCCACCCTGTCCTCTCATCATTAGAAGCTCCTTATAAAACAGTTGATTTCTATTATTGGATGGATGGTGGGAGCGTAGGAATTTCCATCACAGATAATAAGGGAAAAGTAGGTCAAGTATGTATACCAAGACCTGTAGGTGAGAATGATGTATTATCAAGAAATGTGTACATAGGAAACACCCACTACACATTTGACAAGTCGACTAAACTAAAAGGCTACCCCGACACTAAAATCTTCATTGCTAATCTTCTACGAAATAAAAAAAATCCGACATTATACTCCGATAGAGAATGTATGATTTTCTCCAGACGGATGCGAGATTTTATAACTTTTATGTATAGGCGCTTTACAAAAGATAATAGATATATTTATCACGAAAATGAAAATTCAATATATTAAAGTAGAACTAAATAAAGAAGCAATACTCTCGTGCCTTGTTTATCACAAAACTCTGACCTTAGGTAAACATAGAAATGTTTAGTCACCTTGAAACAATACTCTTATTTACTTTAACAATTATTCAGTCTTTTTTATTGATTAACTTTTTAAACACGATCTTTAATTTTGAAGGTGTTTTTGTAATCATCGCGTCAATAATTATAAGCTTCTTCATAACATCATTTGAACTCACTTTGGCACACAAATTAAGAAATAATAAAGATGATAGGTAAAGATAGGAATCATGAATTTTATATAGTTGCAATTATATACGGGCTAATTGCAGCGGCTCTTATTCCTGTATATGAAAAATACAATATCCATGCAGTATTTGCATACATAACTCCAATTATTCTTCTATTTTTATTTTCAGAAATAATAAATTTTTTTGATAAAAAATGACAAAACCAAATTCATTTATGGTTATCAGTTTACTAGTTTTTATTGCTATTGGACTGATTTTTCTCGGTAGTCTCATTGTCGAAAAATATGAAGATGTGCCAGGTATTGTCATCGTCTTTTTTGTTTTTTTAGTCGCTGCAGGAATCATTCCATCTTTTGTAGTTCAAAAGATTTTTTATCCAAAAGACAAATAATACATCTACAAACAAAACGTCTTCTAAGCGCCCAACAAAGCTCGATCCTATGCTGAGAAATAGTAAGGAAGAACTGAAAAAAGGAATGGAACTTGAGAATCCATCAGCCCTCCGTTCGACTTAAAATCACTTAAACAGCAATAATAATGATAGTTCTATTGCTAACCTTCTAAATTTCATCTATAACTTTTTGCTCATAGGCTTAATAAGTTGTTTTATGACTTATTAAGCCTATTTTTATTGCAACTCAAATATTCATTGATCGGAACCCATTTTGGCCAAAACACGTTCATCTTTACTTTCAATTCACAATATGGAAGTTCGCAATAGAACTATCATCATTGTTGTCTTATTGCTGCTCGTTCTCACTGGTTACTTTACCGAACGACGCCTCAAATATGAGATTGAAACTTCCGTTCGCGATTCTTTAGAAAAGACTTTGAGAAGCAATGCCGAAGCGATGTCGCTCTTACTCCGCGGATATAAGGAACGAGTTAATGGTATTAGCAAAATACCTCAACTGCAGAAAACAGCTACAGAAATTGAACAGCTCTATGCAAATAATGACTTAGAACAAGTTAAAGTGAAATCTAAAGTTTTTGAGGATATCCTAAAAGGTTTCTTTAGTCACCAGGGTTTCCAAGATTATTACTTGATCAATACTGATGGTCGCATGATGGCCTCAAAGCAAGCAGAACTCATTGGTCATCAAGTCAACACTTCCGAAGCCATTAAATCGCTCATGGATAAGGACGGCAATTTTGTCTGCCTCCCAAAAAAGGCGACTCACCCCATTACTGGCAAAGAGTTTATCCTCATGTATATCGGTACTAGCCTTAAAAATGCGCAGGGTGAAAGCTATGCGTATTTAGCCTTTAGCGTTGAACCAAGCCATGGCTTCAGTAGCATCATGGAAGTTACGGCTCAAACTGGTGAATCGAGCGAAACCTACGCCATCAACAAAAATGGTTGGATGATATCTCACAGTCGTTTTGATCAAGAACTCAGAGAACTTAAAATCTTGGATAAGGATGACCGTTCATCAGTATTAGAAGTACAACTTATTGATAAAAATGGCAAAGCTTTAACCGTTTTTGAAGATGCCTTCACCAATCCCGAAACTAAATATCCCAAGGTGCAAGTCAACTCCACTGGCTATACGGATTACCGGGATTATGAAGTGGTTGGAGCATGGACTTATTTATCTCAGTACAATTTTGCGATCACTAGTGAAATTGACAAAGATGAGGCTTTTCGTTCGCTCTATATCATCCGCAAGATATTTGCTGTCATTTTTGGCCTAGCTTCTTTACTAGCTCTCGGCCTTATTGCCTATGCCTTGTATAGCATTAAGCTCAAAAAGAAAGTTCGTAGTGCTGCCTTGGCGGCGGCAAGTGAATTGGGGCAATTTAAAATTATTGAAAAACTCGGCGAAGGTGCCATGGGGGTAGTCTATAAAGCTGAACACCAACTCATGCAGAGGGAGACTGCCATTAAGGTTCTGAAAAATGAAGCATGCCGTGAAGTTGATTTGATTCAATTTGAGAAGGAAGTTCGCATCACCTGTCGATTAACCCACCCCAATACCATTTGCATTTATGATTATGGTAAAACACGCGAAGGGCTATTTTATTATGCCATGGAGTACCTAGAGGGTTCGGATCTTCAAGAAATCATTACAAAAACGGGCCCTATTTCACCTGAACGTGTGATTCATTTTGTAAAACAAATTTGTGCATCACTTAAGGAAGCTCATTCCATGAATTTGATTCATCGAGATATAAAAGCACAAAATGTTGTGATCTGTAATCGTGGTGGCGTATATGATAGCGTAAAAGTACTAGATTTTGGCCTTGTTCATGATAGCAATGACGAGAGTGGACACAAAGTTTCAGGGACACCACGTTACATGGCTCCCGAGGCCTCCAGCTCACGTAACGAACTTAAAGATAGCATCGATATATATGCTATCGGGATTTTGATCTCGGTCATGCTCACGGGCCAATACCCCTTTTCTTGCGATGACTCGGTCGAAGATATTCTTCGTGCGCACCGAGAAGATACGCCAATGAAGCCTAGTGAACTCGTCAGGTTCCCTATCCCCGAATGCTTTGACGACATTGTCCTTTGGTGTCTAGAGAAAGACCCGAGCAAACGCCCGCAAAATGTCATGGAGTTAGCCAATAAACTCGATACACTCAATCTAGATAACTGGTCCCAAGATCAAGCACAACAATGGTGGGCATTAAATGCTGAGCATTTCCTTCCCAGTAGTTCTCAGCAAGGCACTTCATCTAGTTCCTTTGATCGCACCATACAATTTGATCGTTTTGATAAAACCATCCAAACTGACTCTTAAAGATCTGCTCCCAAAATCTTGATTTAGATTACTTTCGACACATAGTGACGAAACATGAAGTGAGTTTATATTGAGCCACTTTTATAATTTTATTAAACCCTAGGAAAGATAATGAATCTCTTTGATTACGAAGACGGTCGCGAAGGTTACTTTGGCGAATACGGTGGCTGCTTCATCCCCGAAATTCTCTACTCCACTGTAACAGAGCTTAAAGACTGCTTTAACGATGCAAAAAAAGACCCAAAATTCTGGCAAGAATTTGTAGAATTAATGCATAATTACTCTGGGCGTCCAACGCCTGTCACCTATCTCAAAAATCTTTCCGAACATTTAGGTGGTGCCCAGATTTATGTAAAACGCGAAGATTTAAACCATACGGGTTCTCACAAAATCAATAACGTTATGGGCCAAGGCTTACTCTGTAAACGCTTGGGCAAAGAACGTATCATTGCAGAGACCGGTGCTGGACAACATGGTTTTGCCACCGCCACCATGTCCGCGCGTATGGGCTTTGATTGTAAAATTTACATGGGTGCCGTCGATGTAGCCCGTCAACGCCCAAATGTCTTTTGGATGGAAAATTTAGGCGCAAAAGTAATTGCAGTGACTGATGGTCAACAAACACTTAAAGACGCCATTAATGAATGTATGCGTGACTGGGTTTCTAATATGGAAGACACTCACTACGCTTTAGGTACTGCCTGTGGTCCTCACCCCTTCCCCGAGATCGTTTCTTACTTCCAGAGTATTGTGGGAAAAGAAGCTCGTGAACAATTGCTTGCGAATGGCGCAAAACTGCCCGACAAAGTCTTTGCTTGTGTTGGCGGCGGATCAAATGCCATGGGTATTTTCCAAGGCTTCTTAGATGATGAGAATGTGGAACTTATTGGCGTCGAAGCCGGTGGCCACGGCCCAGGACTGGGCAAACACGCTGCTCGTATTGCTTACCCTGATGCCACTACGGGAATTGCTCAAGGCTACAAAACGAAGTACCTTCAAAATTCAGATGGTAACATGCTTGATACTCACTCCGTTTCTGCTGGTTTGGATTACATCGGAGTTTCTCCAATCTTAGCTCATTTGGCCGATGTTGGACGCGTTCGTTTTGATGCGGCCACTGACGTCGAAGTCACTGAAACTTTAAAACTTTTAATGACTATTGAGGGACTTATACCAGCACTGGAAAGTACACATGCTTTTGTATCTGCCATCAAGGAAGCCAAAACGATGAATAAAGATCAAGTGGTTCTTGTCAATCAATCAGGCCGTGGTGATAAAGATATTTTCACGGTTGCGGAAGCTTTAGATGATACAAAATGGAAAACATTTATTAAAGAAAGGGCAAATCTTTATGTCTAATCAACTCGAAAATTTTTGTCGTCAGACCGCTCAAGAAAAAGACCTCATGCTCATGACGCATGTCGTCTGTGGTTACCCTTCTTTCGACGATAACTGGCGTATGCTCGAACTCATGGATGAGAATGGTGCCGACATCGTCGAGCTGCAATTCCCCTTCTCTGAACCCTCTGCCGATGGTCCTCTATTTGTTCAAGCTAACCAAGCGGCCGTCGATGCAGGCGTCACTGTTCAAGACTGTCTCGACTTCATGAAAAAAGCGAGCGAACGCTTTAGCTTTAAAATTTTAATGATGGGCTACCTCAACACTGCCTGGAAAATGGGTTATGAAAAATTCACCGACGCACTAGTAGATGCTGGTGCTTCTGGCTTTATTCTCCCCGATCTCCCCGTAGAAGAATGTAAAGACTTACATGCCCTCTCGGAAACAAAGGGCTTAGCTCCCATCATGCTCATGACTCCCACAACGCCAACTGAGCGTCTCCACAAAATTGCGGCGACTGCAAAAGGCCTCATTTACGTTGTTGCCCGCAAAGGGGTGACGGGCACAAAAACGCAAATGTCGACTGAGCTCGAAGACTTTTTAGCTCGCTGTAAAGAAGCTACCGACCTGCCTTTAGCAGTTGGCTTTGGGGTCTCTTGCAAAGAAGATACTGATTTCCTCAAAGGCAAAGCTGATATGGCTATTGTGGGGACCGCTTCACTACGAGCATGGTTAAATGGCGGCGAACAAGAATTGGGAACTTTCCTCAAAAATCTAAAATGATCTAGCCAGTTGGCAGTTGGCAGTTGGCAGTGTCTTGTCCTGATATAGGTTGTCATCTAAATCAGGAACAACCCATGAAAGATACAATAAGATATAGTGAATCATTTAAACAAAAAGTGGTAAACGAAATCTCCAAAGGTAAATTTATAAGCTGTGGAGAAGCTAGCCAAGCTTATGGGATATCAGGCTCTTGTACAGTAAGAGGCTGGGTCAAAAAGTATGGTAGAACAGACTTATTACCAAAGGTGATTAAAGTGGAATCAGAAAATGATATTGATGAAATTAAAGCTCTTAAAAAGCATATTGCTGAGTTAGAGAAAACAGTAACTGAACTAGCTATAAGTGATGTTATGAATAAAGCTTACTTTGATATAGCGTGTGATAAGTTCGGTGTGTCAGATAAAGTCGCATTCAAAAAAAAAGTCGATGCGAAGCTGTCTGGAGAGTCAGAGAAATGAACAAATCTTTCACTGTTAAGCAACTCTGTGAGTATTTAAAAATGAGTCGGCAAAACTTCTATAAACATAGATCAATTAGCACTAAAAAAGAAGTGGATCAAAAGCTTATAGTCGAACTGATCAAAGAACAACGCTGCATCCAGTCAGAGCTCGGAGTTCGAAAGCTACATCATATATTAGCGGATGACTTCAAAGAGAATTCTATAAAAGTAGGACGAGATCGCTTGTTCGATATAGCTCGTGAAGAGCGACTATTAATCAAAAGAAAAAAGAAGTACTGTCGCACAACCGATTCTAGGCATTGTTTTAAAGTTTATAGAAACCTCATCAAAGATATGAATTTAACATCTCCTAACCAGGTTTGGGTATGCGATATCACCTATATTAGAGTAGTAAAAAGCTTTGTTTATTTAGCATTGATTACTGATGCATACTCTAGAAAAATCATTGCTTATAATGTGGGAGAGAACTTAGAAGCTGTTGGATGTATCAAGGCGTTGAAAATGGCTTTAAAAGATCTACCTAAAGGTTCTCACCCGATCCATCACTCTGACAGGGGGTCGCAGTATTGTTGTTATGACTATGTCGATATTCTAAAAAAGAAAAACCTTCTGATTAGTATGACAGAAGAAAATCATTGTTATGAAAACTCAAAAGCTGAAAGGGTTAATGGGATCCTAAAATATGAGTACCATTTGAGAAATACATTCAATGATCTAAAGAGCGCAAAAACAGCTATTAAACAAGCTATCTATTTGTATAATAATTGCCGTCCACACATCGCTTTGGGTTACTCATTCCCAAGTACTGTTCACGACAGACAATGTGCATAACAAAACAACAAATTGTGACAACTATTTTTCAGGACTTGACATATTCCTCCAAAACTATGGAGGAATAAATGGCTTTTGAAGATTTAAATGTTTGGAAACGGTCCGCGGCTCTGTCTATAGAAGTCTATCAAACTTTAAGAGACCTAAAAGATTACGGGTTCAAAGATCAAATCACTCGTTCATCTCTTTCTATTTCAAGTAATATAGCTGAAGGTATAGAAAGGAAATCAGACAAAGAAGCTCTTAACTTCTTGTCCTATTCCAGAGGGTCTTGTGCAGAATTCAGATCTCAAACTTATATCGGCATCAAAATTAATTATATCCCTCACAATCTAGGCAATAAGTGGATCCAAGAATCTAAAGAAATTTCTGCAATGCTAACTGCTTTATCAAAAAGTATTGCTAATAAAAATCATCAAACTGATAACTGATGACTGACAACTTCCCCCTAAAAATCTAAAATGATCTAGAAACTTAAAAGAGTGGAACTATACTTAGTCCACTTTTTTATAGAAAAGCATAATTTAAAAGGAGTCCAACATGGGCCAGCAACTACGTAAAAGAACTAAGCGCGCTGCACGCAAAAGATACAACAAGCGTCAGAGAGAAGCTGTTCGTGAAGCTATCGCAAAATCAAAGAAGTAATTCTCTTTGATTTCAGATCAACCCGCATTTTTACATGCGGGTTTTTTTGTGCCTAGTTACTTTTATTTTGCCTTAATTAGCTCATAATAACAAAGATCATTTCATCGTCATTTATAGGACTCATTATGAAACAAATTTGCCTTGCCTTTTTATTCACCATATTTCTCTCTTCATGCAATGTAAGTCCCGTTACCACTTCCAGTGATTATGATGAATTTGCCGACTTTAGACTCTTACGTTCATTTAAATGGTATGAACGCGAACAAAATCCTCCTGGTGTTGATGATCTCCTTCACCGCCGTATTACTCGAAACATCGAAAAGGAATTAAAGTTCGATGGCTACCACCCTGCTCAAGAAGGTGAACCCGTCCATTTCCTAGTCAATTACGTCGTCGTAGCGAAGGAAAAACAAGAGATCCGCAGTGTTACCACCTACTCAGGCTATTCTCCTTACTATTATGGTCGTCATCACTATCCGAGTTATCACGCTAGCAATGTTGAACTTCGCAATTATCGCAAGGGTACCATATTCATCGACATTCTTTCTGCAAAGACGAAAAAACTTATCTGGCGTGGTGTGGGTACGCGACGAATCCCAAGTAATATGGATCGCCTCCGTCGCAATGAAGTCGTCAAAGAAGTTGTGGAAGAAGTCATGAAAAACTTTCCTCCCAATCCCAAAGACAAGCCTATTAAACAAGAATAATTTAATCCACTTTAGCTAACTTCCATTGCTGATTAAAATGTTGCCGTCGCTTGTTGGTGAACTGCTTTGAATATAGCCTTTTCACCAATTCTCTAAAGCCTTGTCTTAGGCCTTCTTTAGTGAAGTTTTTAGGCTCAAAAAGCAAGTCAAATAAAGTACATTTATGCCAAGCCTTATCCTCTAATAAACGCCCCGATTTTTTCAAACGTTTATACAATGCCGTCCCGGGAAAAGGCGTTGGTAGAGTGACCTGAACATCATAGACATTGCACTCATCGCAAAAGTCGTAAACCGCATCGAAAATGCTTTCATCGTGGGAATCCAAACCAATAATGAAACAGGCATTGACTCGAATTCCCTTTTGCTGAATCCGCAAAATATTTTCTTTGTAGCTTTCGATTTGTTTTAACTTCCAGTTATTGCGCAACTCAATGCCCTCTAATCCCGCAATTACGGGACTCTCTAAACCAATTAGAAGCTCTTTACAGCCCGACTCAAAGAGTAATTCTAAGAATTCCTCATCGCTACCCACTGCGATGTCTGCTTCCGTAAACCAACGAATATTACGCTTCTTAACTTCAGGCAATAAATCGCGCCAAAACTTTTTATTAACGAAGCTATTATCATCGGCAAATTCAATGAAGGGACGTTCCCACAATTCACATATTTTATCTATCTCAGCAAGGATTCTTTCGGCTGGCTTTTGTTTGTATTTCGAGGTCAACAAAATTGAACCTGCACAGAACTCACAGCTATGGGGACAACCACGACTCGTTTGAACCGTAATGCGGTTATATAATTGCGGATCTAGCAATTCATAAGCTGGCATTGGGGCATCACATAAATGAAATTCTTGCTCAGAGGCATCATAGACCTTTTGAAGCTGATCATTTTCGCAATCGCGTAGGATATTCTGCCATTGTAACTCGCCTTCACCAATGCAAATCGCATCGCAATATTCCATTGCCTCATGTGGCTGAACACTCACATGTAAACCGCCCATAATGACTTTCATCCCATGAGAACGACAAGTCATCGCCAAGTCATAGGCTTCAAAAATCTGCGCCGTAAAAGACGATATGACGACCAAATCATATTGATTGGATAAAAAACCTATGTTCTGAAATTCTTTGACTTCATAATAAGAACGTTGATGATGACTAGGAGTGAGTCCCGCCAAAGTTAAAAGTCCTAAACTCGGAAGTGAGGCAATCACTTCGCTGCGTTCAACAAAGCCCGGTAGAGTTAAGCCCTCACGCAACAAGTCTTCATCTTGCACACGCACGCCACTCATAGCCACAAAAGCAATTTTCATTGACTTTGTAAACTCTGTAAATATTCTAAATTCTTTTCGGAGATAATATCATATTGAGAGAAGTTCTGCACCGCATCAAAAAGAACTATTTTCATTTTTTGATCATAGGATTTAGCTGTGGTATAGAGTAGAACATTATTGACATGTTCGTTAAAAATTTCTTTATTGTTTCTTAGAAATTCTAAATCACTATTAAGTAATGGTTTTTTATTAAGAAATTTGACTAAAGATTCATCATCACTCCATCGTGATTGAAAGCTTACGGCTGCCCATTTATAAACTACATCCTTTAACCATTGTGGATGTTCTTCATTTAGTAAGGCCAATAAATAAATCCCTTCATTACTTGAGTAAGGCAAAGCTAAAGGTCGCGTTTTTACAAAGTCATCTCTATTTAAATCTTTGGCAAAAGCCAACGCCTCTTCATATTTATCCTCTTGTACTAAAGCCGTGAATCTCGAATGATTACTTAATTTCCCTTGAAAAGATAGGTAAGCCAAAGCGGCCAATAAACTCGCAGATAAAATAAAGACCAAACTTACACGTCCCTTCTGATCAATTTCGGGCATGCGTGCCAAACGTTCGGGATTCTTTTTATAGGTCACAAACTGAAACAAGGTGACTGGAAGCGAGATAAAAAAGGCAATTACCACCACGCCCATGGCCGCACCTGTAAAGTTTCGCAGTAATTCCTGCTCAGCACTCAAAGCTGATCCACTCATCACACCAACAATCGAGACATACTTCAACATCAAACTCGGGTAAGCCACTACACAGCAGGCCGTAATTAAGGGGGCATAAAAATTCACTCCCGTGCATACATGAAGCACTCGACCATACAAAAATACGCGCCATATAGCCACTAAGGATAATAAGCTGAGATTGATCTCCACGGCAAGCATGGAATCAAAAAATTCTTCCACGGGAATTGCATATAAAAATGCCAAGGGACCCGTCATCCAAAAAGTGGCAAAAAAAGATCGCAGCTGACTATTGCCAATCAACAATTTAAGCGTTCGCGTATTAATCTGAAACCAAAGCACAATCCACAAGATCATAATAGTAGATGCTATAAAAGGGATAAAGTAAACCATTGGGTTTTCAGAAAATAATTCCTGATCATACTCTCTTGCGATTCCCGCAAAAAAGACAAACAAGATGCCATACCAAATACTCGAACTATTGCGGGCAACCTTAATAATCGCCTTGCGATTCCCCAGTAAATAGCAGAGAATATCTTTAAAACTTAAATTATATTGACTCGTCTCTGCAGCTTTTTCGACTTCTTGCCCTACTGCGCCCTCTGAACTTTGTGAATCAATAATGTCTTGATCAGAACCCTCGCTCATACTACTCCCATTTACACACTAGATAATCTATCCTTGATCTTCGTGATGCTCATTGAACGTTTGATACAGCGCTCTAATTGATGAATTTCATGTCGTAATTCATCCGTAGCTTGCTCAACCACACAGATCAATAAATTCGCAACTTTGTCAATATTGTTGTTATCAATAAACTTACTATAGGATTTAAAAGAGTAATCTTCCATTGCCGATAAATTATAGATGAAAGCTACTTGTGCAGAATTGCATTTCCATTTTGTATAACGCTTAAGTTCTAAGAAGTCACAAACTTCATCTTTGAGCTCATCCATGGTAAGCTGTAAGACATTGAGTAATTCCAGTTTAGATCTTTGGCTTTCATCCGGCATCAAATGATAATTGATTAAAGCCTGACGACCCAAATGAAGCAATTGCTTCATGTCAGATTTTAATAGACTTGATTGCGTACCAAAGCGTTCACCTAGCTGATCGGCTACTTTGTAGGCTAATTGAACTTTTTCACACGCGTCTGAAAAATTGTCTATTTGTTCGTTTTCTTGTAGTAGGCTCATCCTATCCTCCATGAGTCATTATTCATAATCAGAAAAAAAGTGGACAAAGAAAACTCTGTCCACTCTCACTAAAAATCACTAAGACTCCGAATACAAAGGCCTTAATCAATAATTTATTTTATTTCTAATTCCTCGAAACTTTTTACCAAGTCATCAATAGCTTTTACTTGCTGTAGGAAGGGTTTAAGTAAATCTAAAGGCAAGGCAGAAGGGCCGTCGCACTTGGCTTCTGCTGGATTAGGATGTGATTCTAAGAACAAACCTGCGAGGCGAGTCGCCATACCCGAACGAGCGAGTTCAAGAACTTGCTCTCTACGGCCACCTGATGCTGCTCCGAGTGGATCACGACATTGTAAACTATGCGTTACATCAAAAATAATGGGTGCTCCACCTGAACACTGTTTCATCGTCCTGAAACCGAGCATATCGACAACTAAATTGTCGTAACCCATGCATGAACCACGTTCACATAAGATTGTTTTTTCATTGCCTGCTTCAGCAAATTTCTCGACGATATTTTTCATTTGACCTGGACTGAGAAATTGTGGCTTTTTAATATTGATAACTGCACCTGTCTCCGCCATGGCCACAACTAAATCAGTCTGACGAGCTAAGAATGCAGGTAATTGAATAACATCAACTACGTCAGCAACTGGCTGACACTGCTCAACCTCGTGTACGTCTGTAATGATCGGCACATTATTGAATTCGCGTTTCAGAGCTTTAAAAATCTCCATGCCTTTCTCTAGGCCTACACCACGGAAACTGTGCACTGAAGAGCGATTAGCTTTGTCAAAAGAAGCTTTGAAAACGTAGGGGATACTTAACTCTTCACAAACCGAAAGGTATTTCTCACAAACTTTTAAGGTGTCGGCTTCATTTTCTAAAACGTTTAAACCACCAAATAAAACGAAGGGCTTATCATTAGCTAAACTAATATTATTGAACTCAATAACTTTACTCATTTTGATCCTTATAATTAATAATTATTTTTTTGAATATATGAGTACTAGATTCATCTGCAATCAATTTAACTGCAATGCCATCACATTTGTAAAATATCTTTTTTAAATCGTAAGCGCTTAATCATATTTTTTGTTTTCTCTGAAAATAAGTTCTTGCTGGTTCAAAATAATTTTTAGAAAAGAAAGAAAAGCTGTATATCAATCGTAGACTTAGCAAGACACAGCCTATAACTTTTTGAATTATCATTTTGGATACCTTATGAAACTCTTTTTAATTCTGTTTTTACTGATCTCGCCATTCTCTCTGTTAGCCAAAGCCTTCATGTATGTTTCCACTGCGGATAGTTTAATGACATATTCCATAGACACTCAAACTGGAGAATTAAAACTTTTAGACAGCATCACAGATAGTCGTGGCTATAAAATGACTAAGATTTCGCCCGATAAAAAATTTCTCTATGCTCACCTTTTTAAACAGAAAAAAACTCCTGCAGCTATTCAGACTTTTGAGATTCAAGAAAATGGTAAACTCAAAAAGATTGCGGAGATCGCAAGTAGCACGGGCAACCACGCATACATAGATGTGGATCCCAAAGGTCAATACATTTTTGCCCTAGGTAACAAGCCGAGTAAAAAACAAGTTGCCATTGCTTACAAGCTCAATGATGGCGTCGCTGACTCTGCTTCTTTCACTGATGCTCCTGTGGGTGAAATGGGAAAACACGCCATAGCCATGAGTCCCAATGGCCAATACCTTTATGTTCCTCATATAAAAATTAATCAGGTTTATCAATTCAAATTTGATCGCGAGCAAGAACGTATAATCCCCTTAAAGCCTATTGCTACTAAGGGCCCTGACAAAAGTAAATATCCAACAGCCCACGATCCTCGCCACCTCACTTTTCATCCTAAATTCAACATCATGTATACATCACAAGAATTTGGTGGCGGAGTCTCATCTTGGAAGATTAATTCTAATGGGACACTAAAACTCTGGCAGACTTTCCAAAATCGCCCTGTTGATTATCAATTCCCCTTTGATCCCAATAATCCTGAAGTCATCCTTAACAAGGCTTCCGATATTCACATCACACCAGATGCCAAATTCATTTATATTCCCAACCGCGACAATCGCATTCGCAGGCAGCGCGGAGGGCCTCAGTTAAGTCTTGACTCGGGCAATGATACTATAACGACATATGCAGTGAATCAAAAAGACGGATCGCTATCTGCGCCCTTGCAAAACATCTCCACTGGGCGTCACGTTCGTTGCCTCACATCTTCTGGAAATTTTCTCTATGCTAGCGGCGTTTACTCGGGAACTATTCACAGCTATAAAATTGATCCTAAGAGTGGGCAACTAGAAGAAATCAACTTAATTAAAAACGCACCTCATATCCAAGGCCTTAACTCTCCTGCTTGGATGAGTATTCTGGACTAAGAAAGCCACTGTTGATAGAGCCTATTAGGCCATAATACTTTCGATGCAAGACCCTTTCACAAAGAAACATTTTTTAGCTAAATTAATAAGAATGAAAGCATTAGCGGCGCTATTTAGCTTATATAAGTATTATGGGTTACCCAGCTTTACAGATTGTAAGCTTTGGCTGAGGTAATTATGTGATTCAACATGGCCATCTGCATTGACAACATTAATTTTATTCAGATGCCAATCAGGCTTTACGCTATCAGCCCATGTGTGGCCAAAGCCATTTTGGGCATAGTCCCACATTGTTGTTGTAGCCCCATTTTTTAGCCAAAGGCCAATTGTCCCGTTAGCCTGGGCATCACAATCAAAAATCATGGCCGTTTCTACCGGGGCAACTAATCTAGCTAAGTAACCATTCACATGCCCCGGCTCAGCCCAAAGAGTGCTCTCTGGCATATTGAGAAAAAGCCCACGATTGGAACCGTAAGATGTAACAGGGCGTCCTGATCGTCCTCCATTATTAAAATTTTGAAAGACAATCGAGGGATCATCATCACCAGGACAAATGAATGCCTGCATTTTTCCTTCATCCTGTGTTTGAGGTTCAAAGTTGGCAAAGCTACTAGTGTCAAAACTCCCTGGGCTATTATAAATCGCGGCATTTTGCGTGTAGGAAATTGCTGCGCCATCAATTTTGATGGAGTTTTCTATATTAATCGCCCATAATCCATTCTTACTCATATCTGGTGGCACGCGACCATTGAAGTCATCTGATGCAATAAACATTGTGGTTCCATATTGCTTTAGATTACTTTTACAAACTGCCTGTCTAGCCTGAGCTCGAGCCTTGCTCAAAACTGGTAATAAAAAAGAAGCCAATATGCCAATTATGGCAATCACGACCAAAAGCTCAATCAGAGTAAATCTTTTCTTATTCATTGTATTACATCCTTGTAAACTATCATTTCCTTATTACTCGTACTAGATTAACAGATCATGACACAATCTTATTTTTTTAATATAAGGGTAAAATAAATGCCCTCCAACTGGAATACTCGATATACGCTTTTGGATCGTCTCAAAAATGATGATGACCAAGAAGCTTGGGAGGACTTCAAAGCCTATTACGATCCCTTTATTCTAATCATGCTCTCAAAATTCAATATTGCGCACGATGATAAAGACGATTTGGTACAGGAAATTTTACTTTCACTTTGGAAATCACTAAAGCAGTTTAAGCCCGATGAAAATCGAGCAAAATTTCGCACTTGGTTCAGCCAGATCATTTATTGCCGGAGTATGGATTTTTATCGAAAAAAATCTAGTTCTGATAAAAAGGTAGAATCTCTAACAAAGGATCCCACCGCACTCGAATCATTTACAGAACCTGAAATTGAAAAAATCTTTCAAAAAGAATGGGAAGCTCACATTGTTAACGTAGCTCTCGAAAATATAAGTCCCATGTTTTCCGGTAAAGCTATCGATGTTTTTAAAATGGCCATGAAAAACACTGAAACCAACACGATTGCAAAAAGCTTTGATCTTAAGACAAACACAGTAATTCAGCTAAAAAACCGTGTAAAAAATCGCCTGGTTAAAGAGATCCAAACTCTGAAATCTGAACGTGAGCTATTTTAAAAATGACTATTGCTAGCGATGACTTCGGACACGAATTTTCTGAATTGTATCAGGAAGCTGAAAGTGAAAATTGCGAATCTCTCCTAAATTATCAAATTGAATCAGAGCGCTACGAAATTCATGAAGTTGTCGCCTCTGGTGGAATGAAAAACATTCACAAAGCTCTCGATAAAAAATGCGAGCGCACTGTTGCTTTGGCCACCCCAAAACAGGACATCGATGAAAGTTTTTACGATGTGTTCTTAAGGGAAGCTAAACTCACAGCCCGCCTGGATCATCCTAATATCATGCCCATTCACGACCTGGGCTTAAGGGAAACTGGTCAGCCTTATTTTACGATGGATTTAAAAAGTGGCGATTCATTAGCTACAATCATACAAAAACTCGCGGATGGAGATACGACTTATCTGCAAATCTATAACACTGCAGAACTCATCAATATCTTCATCAAAATATGTGATGCCATTGCCTACGCTCATGAGCACAATGTCATCCATTTAGATATAAAACCAGAGAACATTCAAATTGGTCACTACGGGGAGGTCTTAATCTGCGACTGGGGCCTAAGTAAAATTATTGGAGAAGCGGATTACGATAGCCTTGATGAAGCCCTATTTAATCCCGATTTACTCAACAACCTAACTCAGCACAACAGGATTAAGGGCACTCCCGGTTATATGTCCCCAGAGCAAATTGACCATAAGCATCCCAAGAGTAAACAGTCCGATATTTATTCTCTCGCTTGCCTACTATATACTTTGCTCAAATTCAAAGCTCCCTTTAGTGGTTTTTCTTTGGATGAAACCCTGAAGCTTACAAGTGAGGGAAGAATCCCCTATCTTAAAAAATTCCCTGTGGCTTTAAACGCAGTTATTAATAAAGCTATGGCACGGGACCCTGAAGATCGCTACGAATCTGTGATTGAACTCAAAAACGAACTAAAAAACTATACCAATGGTTATGCTACTTTAGCGGAAAATGCCGGCCTCATTCAGGAAGCCAAGCTTTTTGTAAAACGAAATAAAGCCAGCTCGACTATCATTCTGATTTCACTCATTTTAGTGACTTGCCTAACACTATTTTTTATCGGAAGACTTCAAGGAAAAATTGATCAGATTAAATCATTGCACGCAGTTTCGGAAATGAACCGAGACGAAGCCATTGGCAATGCTCAAAAAGCACGTGAAGCGGAGGGATTAGCAGAAGAACGATTAGGAGAGGTTCAAAAAAGTAGCGAGCAGATTAAAAAGCTATACTGGCAAAGCATTCGTAATTATTCAGACCGTTTTGTTTATCAAACGCCTGCTATATCAATGCATCAGGCTATTTCACAGCTCAATGAACTTAAGGAGCTCTACCCCAATGATGCCTATCTTAATATTCAGCTCATCTATAATTACTTTATCTGCCAAAAATTTAATGAGATTAATCAACTGAATCGTAATCCCGAATTAGTTTCTGACCTTGTGAATTTGAGTGAAAAATATGCGCCCAAGTTAAAGCAAAATGGCCTCCTAACTCCCCATGATTTTGCTCACTTAATCAGAGAATTCACCATTAATGAACGCTATAATTTAGCTGAAAAAATGCTGTCTTATTATCATGAAAGAAATTCGCATGCGGACTTATTACCAGTTGTCACTGCCATCTTAAAGTTGTGGAATCCGCAATGGGATCAACAAGGCTTAAAATACGACCCAAACCAACATCACTTAACGCTGGCATCGAACGACATAAAAAATTTAAGTTCTCCAGTTCACTACCTTCATTCAAAACTTACTATCCTCCGTTTTCTTAAAGTCAATAAACTCAGTTTTTACGAAGTACAAGGACCACAAATCGCTCAAATTAATGACCTTAAAATTCATACTCTTGACTTAAGCTCCAGCTCAATACTTCCCTATAATGAACTGGGGAAATTTCGCCATCTTGAAAAACTGATCCTCAATCAAAAGCAATTTAAACTCTGGAAACAGATGTACCCTAAGTCCTTGTTAAAAGTCACCGTGAAATAAATTTCTGTCTCGTCACTTATCCTAATCCAGCTTAGTATTTTTTAAGGGATCACAGTATTAAAAAATGAAAAACTAGCTGTTTACATGACTTCTTTAAGCCATAATACTTTCGATGCCAGATCCTTTCACAAAGAAACAAGTTGTGCCCAATTTCTCGGACAAATCTTCCATGTGCTCTTTTTGGAGTTCATCACTGTGACCGAAAATATTGAGGTCGGCTTTGTCGACCAAATTCAATGCATCAGAAAAGCTCTCATCACTCACAAAAATCTCGACATTTGAGCCCAAACGCGCCAAGCTAATAAGGTTCTTAAAAAACTTCCTCGTCGGCCTTTTGTATTCTTCTTTACTCACCGCACAACAAAGTCGAATCTTGCCTTTCCAATTGCCCGCAATTTTATACGCAGTCAAGGCTAACATATCTACGTTGGTCATATGCAATCCCAAGTTCCAATCTGGCGATTGATCCCGCACCCAAATATTGATACTCTTTTCACGACCAAAAACATTCTCTTGATTCAAACACATCAAGACTAAGGACATGCGCCCAGATTTAGCTGTGATTGCCGCTTCTTTCAGTTCTTGATCGCTACGGTCTTCAATGGGCATAAATAATACATTTGGCTTAAAAAATGAGCCCCTCATCACAGATACAGCGGTTTTAACCGCACCACTAAAGCTACGGGCTTCTACTAAGGAACTCGTTGCGAAAATTTTCTTATCATTGAGTTCTTTCACCACTTTATTGACTCCGCGCAGTTGCTCGGTACTCGCTTTATCTTCATAACGCAAAGCAACCACTTGCAAGGAACCCTGGGGATAGGTAAAGGCTTTGAGTACTGGACTAACCCCTTCGAGTTGCGAGCTCTTTTCTACCGGCATAATGAGGTCGGGTTTCCACCCTCGTTTTTGCTCAAAATAGCCCGTGCGAAACACCTTTTTTGCTGCCCAGTTGGCAATAATTCCAAATAGACCCGAATGAACGGTTTCCCAAGGTTTTTCGAGCTTTCTCCTATCTAATATAATATAGATTGCCAAAATGATTCCCAATGACACCAAAGACATGAGCGGATTGATCACAAACATGGCCCCTAAACAACAAAAGGAACCCAAGAAAGGCACCAGAAAAGGAATCGAAAAGACCGGGCGGAAACTGATCAAGTTCATCGATTTCTCAATACAGAGAACTGTATTAATGGTGAAATAAGCAAGAATGAAAAACATGGTCAAAATCATTGCAATCGCATTCAAATCTCCCAATAACATGACAATAAAAACTTTAATGCCTGTATAAATCAACGCCTTGCGAGGTTCGCCTTTACTTTCTTGTTCTAAAAGGTCCCCACGGGGAACAATGCGGTACTCACCCAAAGCCTGTAAAACTCGTGGTGCCGCCGCTAATGAACTCAGTGTGGCCGTGAAACATGAAGCAATGAGACCACATTGAACTAAGAGTGGCCAGCGGGCGTAATCGATCAAAGCGGTTGTATTGCTAACCAACTCTGGTGTTGGCACTAAGAAAGAGGCTAAAACTGCTACAGAAGCATAGACGACAAATGAAATTCCCCACGCTCCCATAGTTCCTTTTGAAATACTCCGGCGTGGATTTTTTAAACTCCCCGACATGCTAGCACCAACCATCACGCCTGTAGCCGCAGGAAAAAAAACCGCAAATAAAGACTTGAAACTATTACCGTCAGCAAAGTCGCCAATGAGTTGCGGGCTTTGCCACTCATGCACACTTAAACCCAAGAACATACTACTCAAGGCGACGACAATAAAAACCATCACTAAGTTCTGAACTTTAAAGGCGACTCGCGTGCTAATTAATGTGAGGCCCAAGGCACAAAAGAAAAAGACCGTAACCATAAAAGTTTCATACATCCCAGCCTCAACGACAGGTCCTAAGAAGGTCGACTCCATCCTTTCCGCCGGAAACAAGGATAACCAACCTTCTTTCATACCATGCAAATACATCGCGGCTGACATCGCCTGTGCAAAATAAAGCGGAATGCCAATGGCTCCACCAATTTCCAAGCCTAGCGTTTGCCCCACCAAAGTGAATACGCCGCCCTTCTCCATGCGCACATTACTGGTAATTGAAGAAATAGATAAAGCTGCCGTCCCAGTGATGATATAAGCTAGAACAATCACTCCCAACGCGCCTAGCAGGCCCGCATGACCTACGAGCCAGCCCTCACGAATGTAAAGCATCACACCAATAATGGTGAGCAAAGTGGGTTTTAGGACGCCATGAAAAGTACCAAAGAGTTCAGGGCTCGCCCCATTATCGACCTTCCCCGCTGAGGAATCAACTGAAGTCTGAACTTCGTTCTGAATCGACATAATTTAGTTCTCTCGTTTTAAGTATAAGAGAACAATAAACTAAGTATGAAAACTTACAGTTTACCACTTGAGATTATTGGCAGATTTTTGCTTTATTTTTTACTGAAAAATTCAGCTGATTAATTCTAGCTCAAACAAAAAATTAAATCTTGAGCGAATTAAATAAAAAAACCCATCAAGTTTTGATGGGTTTTTTATCTAAATCAAAGCTTGTTTTTAGCGAATTGATTCTTCCGGGAGTTCTGATTTTATACCCTTATCAATCGGCATTTTATCTGGATTCGCTCCCGTAGCTTTAAGCGTTTTTGCGAGTTCCGCAGCCAAATTTGACTTAATAGCGCGATAAGCTGGATCTTCAGCTAAATTGCGCTTTTCACTTGGGTCACGCTCCATATTATATAATTCTTCCATGTGGCGAAGTTTACCGCCATCACCGTGGGGGTAAGCAACATACTTCCACTTGCCATGACGAATCCCACGAACGTTGGGTGTGTAGGGAAATTGGATTTCATAATTATATTCATAAAGCCACGTTTTACGCCAGTCCACTTCTTTAGAATCATCGAGAAGAGGAGCCCAAGAAAGACCTTGAGCAGAAGGCATTTTTTTGCCAACGGTGAGTTCCATAATGGTCGGTGCCATATCAATCGAAAGCACTTGTTCTTTAATTACTGTTCCGGCTTTGATTTTCTTTGGGAAACGCACCGTTAGGGGGATGCTGATACTCGCTTCGTGCATGGTGCGTTTATCAATCATGCCATGCTCACCCAAGAGGAAGCCATTATCTGAAGTAAAAATCAAAATGGTATTGTCGAGGATGCCCATCTTTTCCAAATGATCATAAACACGGCCGACGCTGTCGTCAACTGAGTTAATTGTCGCCGTGTAGCTACGAACAAAATTTTCGAAATCAACAATTGCCGACGCTTTTTCATTGGGGAAATCTTTACGAAAGCCATAAAGAGGACCATAAATACCGTGCCAAGTAGGCAAGCGATCAACAATCCATTTGGGCTTGTCAGCTAAGTTCCAAGAACTATTCGGGTAGGGAACAGGCACGTCATTATAAATGCTATCATATTTTGCCTCTGGGATAAAGGGTCCATGGGGAGCTTTATGGCCAAGTACGAGGGCAAAAGGCTTATCTTTTTCGACATTATTTAAAAAGTCTATCGCCATATCCGTTACTTTATGCGCATAATAACCGGGAACTTTTTTGCGATCTCCATTGATGTTAAAAGTGGTATCCCAATACTTACCTTGGCCTTTGTGAGTTACCCAATAATCAAAACCTGGACGTTTGGAGTCATCATCTTCTCCCATGTGCCACTTACCGATCCAAGCGGTCGTATAACCTTCGTTTTGAAGTAAAAGTGGGAAGCTTTTGAGGTCGTGGGGATAGTCGGTAAAGTTATCGTAAACCTTGTGTGTGTGAGTATAAGTTCCGGAAAGGAATGCCGCTCGGCTTGGTGAACATAGAGATGTTGTGCAGTACATATTTTCAAATTGCACACCCTCAGCGGCAATTTTATTAATACTTGGCGTATCAATTCCCAAGAGAGGGTTCTTGTGGTAGCCGACTGCATCGCCACGTTGATCATCCGTCAAGATGAAAACTACATTGGGACGTTCTGCGGCTTTAATTGCTAAACTACTCAAAAATATGGCAGTCGTTAAAAATAATTTTTTTCTTAGTGTCATAGGAACTCACTTCTAATTTCGAGAATAAATATCTATAAGTCTTTATTGATGGCTATTATAAGGATCTTAACAAGCATACACCAAAAGATGACAATAAATGTGCCATTTCAAACAAGTTTTTGTATTAATTCACTCAAATTCTGATGAATTCAGGTCTAAAAAGCTACTGACTATGTTTAATAGTATTTACTTTATAATTGAAATACAACTCTTGAAATATGAAGGTCCAAATCCCGTTAAACCAATTCGATTCATTATTTTGTGTGCCCAATAATTCGTTCATTCTATTACGCCCCTTAAAGGCCCATACCAAACTCAGAATTATATAAAGGTAATCCACAACATAACCAACATAATCAAGATAAGTTAAAATTTGTACATCATCAACAAAAAAATAAATGATAAAGATTGGAATTGATATAATCGCCAGTGCAAAAATTGTGTTCACTAAAAGCTTAGAAATCTTTGCTGAATCATCAACATAATTATTAATCACTTCACTTTGCCGCTTGATATAAAATGCTGTGTAAATACCCAAAGTGATTATACTTAAAACCAACAATCTAAAAGTACCTTGATGGGCGAGGTCATCGATAATACCCATGACTCCATTATTCTTAAAGTTAAGCTCTGATTGCGGTGGTGTGTAAACTTCGTTCATGTATTTGATTTACCTTACTTATATTAAATTTGCAGAGTAAATCTTATAAAAATTTAACTCCCTCCAATAGCTACCCATATAATACACTCGCTAAGACCTTTTAACAGCTCAGTATTTTACTGACAATTCAATTTATTGGAAGTCATTCTTTCTTTAAGGTTGAAGCCCGTACTACGAACATTTGTATGCAGTTCACGCTTTAGAGGCTGTATAAAAAATAGAAATACAACTCAACTTAGGGCTGAAAGCCCGAAAGTAGTAAAGTCAAAGCGCGCATATTAAGTTCCTAAATCAGTTCATTTAAGAGTAATAGCAAGCCACTGACCATATGTGTCAGTTTTTTTACTCTTTCATTAAAAATGATTCAATTAATTCCTTGATTCAAAGGGATCGTCGATAAGATAAATGATTCAATGAACTACCTGAATCCGTGATCAGGTTTTGAGATTCATGAGATAATGGTTTGGTCGAGTAATTCTTAGATCGTTTTTATCCCAGATTGTGAGATGTCCTTATTTCTTAAGCCTATCGCTCGTGATCAGGTGTCTAAGGATAGTAAATATAGCAATTTCTAAGGCAATTCACCCAACTTGGACAGAGTAAAGCACAAAACTCAATAAAAGAGCTTTGCAATAAACTTCTTATTAGTGGATTAAAGGCTAAATGATATTTTTTGATACAGCTTAAACCAAGGGCTATGTCGACCAAACTTGAGAGTTTCATCTCCTGCGTGCTTTACGTGTTTACAAGCGGTTAAAATCAAGTCACGTATCACGCACCGTAGGCGGCGTCGTTGGGCTTTGATTTTAATTGGAGCCAAAGATTTATTATGGATAAGGTGATTACCAATGACTCTGAGCACATTAAAAGCGAGCATAGCGCAGTGCAAAAAGAATTGATTCGCTTTAAATTTCCCTGAGGGTAAACGCTCTACATTCATATCGCTCTTCAATTCGCTATGGAACTGCTCACTGGTTCCATGATCGTGATAAAGTTCGATCACATCCTCGGCTTCTAAAGGTAAATTCGTCCAATAGGTCTCCACTTCGATTTCTGGCATCAAAAGTCGATTGCCATCTTGATCTTCGAGTCGTTCCGTAACTTTAAAAATAACAGGAACCACTTTATGTTCTTCATTGTTTCCAGGATGTTTGTGATGGAGTTCACCGACAAAGACACTCTTACCATCTCGAGATTTAAGCTGTCGCCCTAAACGCCGTGCGTTGGATAGCTACTGTTCTTTAGATTCCTTTCTAAGGTTCCGTTTAATCAGAAAATATTGATCATCAGGAAGGTGTCCGAAATTAACCTCAGCATCGTGAGCGGAATCTAAACGAAGTAGTACGGGGTGCTTAAGCTTTAATTTTTTGATCATAGTAAAGCTGTCATCTAAGAACTCTGGCATCCCTTTTTGTGCATGCTGTGAACCTGGACGCAGCTCATTATTTAGCATAAAGCCCTCAGTTCCAAGGTAGGCAAACATGGGAGAAAATCCGTCATGATTTTTATATGTCCAACTCACATTTTCTTTATGGCTACCGGAGTTATCCATGGGTGATACATCCATATCGAGTGGAATAAAATTCATCCCCCCTTTTGATATATTACCTATACACTGTTTTTTGAGCAGGTTTGTATTCGCTGATTTTAAATGCACTTCATGCTCAGAAGACATGATTTCTAGTCGTTGACGCAAACGTTCCTCGGATGGAACTTTGTTTAATCCAAGTGATTTCATAAAGACTTCGTTTTCACGAAACTGACTAATATCTGTGAAGCGTTCACGCCCCTGAATCAGTAACCCCACCTGTGATTTGAAAATATCTAGATCTTGAAAGATATGATTGGCCTTGTGATCTGTATTGAACTCATCGTCAATTTCACTTTGTTGAAGGACTTGGCCACCTAAAAATATTCCGCCAATACTGTGAAGGGAATCATTGCCTGTGTCGAGTTTAAATGCTTTATTCATGAGAAAACCTGTTGGGTGATTTTGGTGTCGTAACTTAAATTACTATAAACCAACAGGTTTTCTTGTTTTTAAGCTGTTTTTTAAGATCAGCTCACGGATTCAGGAACTATATATAAACAAGGCAAGTAAAGCTGATATACCTTCAAATCTCAAAGGACCTTTCCCTGATGTCTGAAATCCACGATAAATATAAAAGCGATAAGCGAAGTAGTAGACAACTTGCCGAAGAATACCGTGCTGCTATAGAACCTCATCAGCCTATAAAAATGATTGCCACCATTCATTATCGAGGAGGCCAAGAAGAATTTGATCTTGGAGTGGAATATACGAAAAGCCCCGATCCATGGGATCGTGTTCTAGGAGCTGATATTTTAGGTCAATTGGGCTGGGGCAAACAAACTTTTCTAGAAGAATCTGTTGATATTTTGATAGGCCTTTTAGGTGATGACCATACTGATGTTATCTCCGCTGCAGCTGTTGCCCTAGGTCACCGCAATGATGCGCGCGCTATTCCCCATTTAGTAAAACTCGTTCACCATGAAGATGTGCGCTATGGCGTCGTATTCGGCTTACTGTATTATGAAGAGCCGGAGGCAGTTCAAGCGATGATTCATTTATGCCAAGACAAAGATGAAGATGTGCGTAATTGGGCGCTTTTTGGAATAGGAAGTCAAATTGAACTTGATACTCCGGATATAAGACTCGCTCTTTTTAAGGGTTTAAATGATGCTCATGATGAAGCTCGTGGAGAAGCTTTAGTTGGTCTCGCTGTTCGTGGCGATCAACGTGTAGTTAAGGCTCTTTTAAAAGAATGGGAACGCGATGATATTGGTCGCCTAAGTCTTGAAGCGGCCGAAGCTATCGCCAATCCATTGCTCTTGCCAAATCTGCAAAGGTTTCATGAAACTCTGGATCTCGATGACGACCCTCATTACAAGCAAACCCTTGAAGATGCCATCAAAGCCTGCGATAACTTGTGCGGCTAAAAGCTAGCTCCAAAAACGAGAAAGCCGCGGCATATGCCACGGCTCCCCGCCCTATCCACTCCCAGTGGAGGATGCGTTTGTACTCCTCAAAATTGAAAAATCACAATTAATAAAATTTATTCACATAGAATAACTCATTTGGGGGACATGTAATAAACTTTATTACTTACTTAAATAATGACTTAAATCGTGGCCGTGCATTTTAGCTCGTTCGACAGTGAATTTGATTTCGCCTTCCATCCACTTACGGTATCCCGTCAAGCGTTGGTATTCTTTTTTGCCGCGCGCATCACCCTGATCCATGAGCTTTTTGTTCTCGATGATTTCTCGATCAGTATTAGGAATCCATAACTTGGTCATTCGGTCGAGGTAGCCAATGCGTAAATCCATCAAATCTTCTGCCTTCACTTTTGTAATGTAAGTATCGAGCGTTTTTTCCATTTCAATGGTTTTCTCTGGCATTTGTTTGGCAATATTATTGCCTTCTGATACATCTTTACTTAAATCAAAAAGTTGTACATCTTTAGTATCTAAATTCTTGAGAATTTTAAATTTTCCGGATATGAGTGCGCTTTCTGGTTCACCGTTATACCACGGGAAATAAAAGACAAAATCGCGTAAATTGCGCTCGACTGAAGCTTTATCTCCTTTTGCCAAGACATTCTTCAAACTTCCTCCTTCAACTTCTGGTGGTAGGGCATCCGTACCACCTGCGAGGTCGTAAAAAGTTGCAAGAATATCCCATCCCGCCGTCGGCACGGATGTGTAAGAATTGGCTCTCACTTTAGGTCCTCGTACAATAAAAGGCACGCGAATTCCGCCCTCAGTTAAATCGCCTTTAGAACCGGACAAGCGACCATTATTTCGCATGCCGCCGCCATTATCTCCGGTGATGATCACATAAGTATTGTCAGCAATACCCAATTCATCCAAACGGTCTAAAACACGCCCAAACTGAGCGTCCATATCATCCACCATCGCGGCATAATTTACAATCCAGTTATGCTTATACATACTCTCGGTTATTTCTGAATCTGGAAAGTAATCATGTGCTTCGGCACGATTTGAGCGAGCTATTTTTTTATATTTCTCACGGGTTTCTGCAAAGGAATCATGCCAAATATGCACGGCATAATGCGAGAGCTGCACGAAGAAGGGCTTACCAACTTTATTTTGATCTTCAATAAATTTAATCGTTTTATCAGTTAAAGAGACCATGCGCTTGGGGTCGTCTTCTGGCAAGTGAGTTTTGAAGTCATCCATGTAATCCCCTTCTCCATTGCCTGTAGGACCATCGGTAATTTCGTAACCCGCTTTCCTAGGAGATAATGAAGGGATATGCCACTTGCCAAAGTGCGCACTAATGTAATTGGGGTTGGCCTTTTTTAAGGCCTGAGGAATAGTAATCACCCCGCGATATTCTTTGGATGCGGCTTCGGAATGCAGTACGGCATTGAGCATTCGCGCTGGCGTCATGCCATGCTGAACACTATTGCGTGATGGTGTACATACCGGTGAAGGCGCATACGCGCTAGAAAAGACCATGCCTCCTTCTGCTAAACGTACGATGTTGGGAGTTTGATAAAAATCGCTACGACTTCCTGTATCGCCAGGAATCATTTCTACTGCGGTATCAGCCCAACCTAAATCATCTAAATAAATCATAATAAAGTTGGGGCTCTTGGCCTGGAGGCCAAAACTAAAGAGTACGAGGCTAATAATAAAATTTTTCATAATGATAGGTCATCCTTAATGTTTTACTTAATTAAGGGGCTCAACGCAAAAACTAAATATCTCAGTATGACAAAAATTTATCACAGAACGACAGCTCGGTTCAATTACCCTTCTTTGCCATCGGGTCTTTTACTCAAGAGTATGGGAGTAAAAACAATGAAGTAGATGAGGTAAGCTAAGGTCCATAAGCCGCTGGACCAAATGATCGCTTCGAAGAATTTGGACTCATCAAAAATGGGTAAAAAAATACGTATAAGTGCCGCCAAGCTTAAGGCAATAAAACTGATGTTCATCCACAATGAGCTCTTGATTTCGCGGCCCGTGTGACCAATTCCCACACGTGTCATCATCGCTAAAATACTGACACCAATCAAACCCGCAGTCAAAGCGTGAACGCCGGTGTGACCACCCATGGGATCATAAGCCGCAAATGCTTTGATCAATAAAGCAAGGGGTAAAAAACTATAAGCGACATACAAAATTAATAGGATGGGCTTTGTCAAGATCTTAAGACTTCCCCATAGAAAAATGCGCAACAGGTGGATCAAAGCAAAAAAGGCATAGAAATATTTCACCCACTCACCCTGAAAGACATGAAAGTCACATAAGATAAGAAAAATCACTGATAAAACGGCTAAAAGTTCTATGGGCATTTTTTTCTTAGCCGAATCATCTTCAAGTGCTTTATTCGTGAAAAAAGGTAGAATCCGCCCTGTTATAATGACGATCATCAAAACAATTAGATCAATGGCAAGAAACATTCCCAAGCGCAATGAGTTGTCTGTATAGCCTAAAAGTTCCGCGTGGAACATGAGATTAGCAATAAAAAGCGCCGCGAGCAGCCCCGTCATCATCAAGTTTTTATATTTTTTTGATTTGATTAAAGGCCGAGTAATGAGCCAAGCTAAATAAGGTATAAAGAGCAGATCAATTAAAGCAATGAAATGAGGATTCACATGTGTAAAGGGAAGAATTCTTGCTCCTAACCAAATTAAAATCAAGGGAATTAATTGAACTCCACAAGGAAGTTTTTCCCCTGTCCAATTTTGAACGGCAGTTAATAAAAATCCCGCAATCACTGCTAAGCAAAAGCCAAAGACCATCTCATGACTATGCCAATACAAGAGACCATACTGAGTTTCGAAATGCATACCATGTGCCAGCACTCCACCCCAGTAGAACATCGATAAAACGGTAAAGGCTGAAGCGAGCAAGAAAAAGGGTCGAAAAGCTAAGGGTGCTTTGGCAAATTCTAAGGCTTTCATAATTCACTCACATTTAAACTTGATTATTTTAGTTAAGTATAATACTTGTTCGCAATAATTACTAAATAATCGCTGATTATTTTGTGTATTTCCAAAATAAGTACAGACCTAGCCAATCTGAGCTCTTAAAGAGGTCTCAACTATTCTATGTTAAAATTATCCTCAATCATAATACTTTGAGATAAAGGATTATCTACAGTCAAAAATCTCGCGCAAAGCCGCGGAGGCGCAAAGAAAAGAGATTAGCTTTTAAGCGCTGAAATTCTATAAGGCAATTGCGGGCACCGTAGGATAATCTCTATATCTACTTGAGAACACAAACTCTGTAGCTCAGCGACTCGGCGTGAGTAGATTCCTGTGACTCAGACCCCACTTAAAGCTTAGGGCTCGGCTATTCTGTGTTTAACATTATCCTCAATCATAATACTTTGAGATAAAGGATTATCTACAGTTAAAACTCTCGCGCAAAGCCGCGAAGTCGCAAAGAAAAGAGATTAGCTTTTAAGCGCTGAAATTCTATAAGGCAATTGCGGGCACCGTAGGATAATCTCTATATCTACTTGAGAACACAAACTCTGTAGCTCAGCGACTCGGCGTGAGTAAATTCCTGTGACTCAGACCCCACTTAAAGCTTAGGGCTCGGCTATTCTGTGTTTAACATTATCCTCAATCATAATACTTTGAGATAAAGGATTATCTACAGTTAAAAATCTCGCGCAAAGCCGCGGAGGCGCAAAGAAAAGAGATTAGTTTTTAAGGGCTGAAATTCTATAAGGCAATTGCGGGCACCGTAGGATAATTTCTATCTCTACTTGAGAATACAAACTCTGTAGCTCAGCGACTCAGCGTGAGTAAATTCCTGTGACTCAAACCCCACTTAAAGCTTAGGGCTCAATTATTCTGTGCTTATACATTATCAGCATACTTTGAGATAAAGGATTATCTACAGTCAAAAATCTCGCGCAAAGCCGCGAAGTCGCAAAGAAAAGAGATTAGCTTTTAAGGGCTAAAATTCTATAAGGCAATTACGGGCACCGCAGGTTAATTTCATATCTTAGGTAACTGCAGGCGTAGCCGATCTGCAGTGAGCTTGCGAACGATCTGCAAGCGAAGCAATCTGACAACTTCGATTAACAAGTGGAGTCAAAAATCCGCATAGAATGCGGGGCTCCCAGCTTTTAACTGCAAGCGAAGCGATCTGACCTCTTAATTAGGGTCAACTATTCTGTGTTCGGAAAGAGCCAGGTGGAATTTGGCAGTAATTCTTAAAGGCCTTGGAGAATGAATATACAGAACTGTACCCAACGCGATCGGCAATAGCATCTAAAGTTAACTCCGTGGAAATGAGTAATTCTTGTGCGCGTTGCATACGAATTTTTGTGAGCATGCCCTCGGCAGTCGTTTCATAATTTTTCTTCATGACACGCTGAAACTGCCGCACCGATACTTTGGCTTTGTAGGCGAGTTCCGATACACTCCAACTCGCTTCTGGCGAGGCATTGACTTCTTCCCAAACTTTAGCCAGAGTTAAAGCATTACGAGAATAATCATTTTCGGAATCAGAACCAAGTTCTCGGTCAATGCACAGGCTAATATAAGAGGCTAAAGCTCGCGCTTCTTGCGACATACCATCTTTGCAATGGGTTGATTCGGATAAATACGCTTCTACTGCATTAGCCAAATGAAGCACATCATTTTGCAACATTTTGCAAGTTACTGAGCCTTCTATGTGCTCGCGACTGTTAGATTTGATAAGCGCTGCCGATATAAACTTCCAGTCACTTGTTGCTTTGTATTGATAGGATGTATCTGCCGGTCCAATCCAAATGGTATTTTCTTTTATTAAGCCACTTCTGCCTTTGCAACTGTATCGCGCCGAGCCAGAAATAGTGATGAGTGCTATGTGCCAAGGGGCTGAAACTCGTTGGATTTCATAGGGAACTTTAACTTCGTGTATACCGACACCACGAATTTTCTTTTGTCGAAAAGGCTCGGCGAATTTGGGAACCATGGGCAAATGTTGATCGCGGGAATCAACCGAAATACAAGCATAGTCTTTTAGTATAGCCATAATCAGCTCCTGGCATAATTTATTATTTTTATAATTAAAAAATAGGACAGAAATTTCAATTATTCAATACAAAACACTAAATTGTCGTCATAAGACATGGCGTAATCAGACAAATTTATGGCGTAATCAGAAATTGTAATGACTCTCCCCGGATATTAGAATGAATCAATCAAAACAACTCAAACCAATCTTAGACTGACCTGTCAAAACCCAGGAGCTTAATTAAATGAAACCAATCCTCTCTCTTCTCGTTTTCTTCATCAGCACGACTTTGTTCGCGGCTAAACCTCACAAAGACTTTTGTGCGCTTTTGGAACGCGACATCCAAGATAAACTTTACTCTTTCATTGCTGGTAACAAAATGTACTACATCGGCGGCAAAGTTGATGAATACTGGAAACCCGTTCATTCCGAAACCATCGGTTTCACACATCCCATGTTTCGCGATGGCCGCGCTCGTGGCTACGGCATTGTAGAAGGCCAAGGCGGCAAAGGCGGCAAAGGTCACGATAAATTTGGCTGGGAATTCTGGAATCACGTCAAGGGTGCGGAAGGCACTGTGATCATTGATGGCAAAAAATATAAACGTCCCAAGCCCGAAAAAATGCTTTGGCGTCCCGATCGCGTCACTTGCCTCTATCAAGTAGCTGGGGTCAATATCAAAGAAGTTAAATTCATTGACCAAAACGATGTATTAGCTACTATTATTAGTGCTGACAAAGACATCCAAATTGAGTTCACGGGGTATAGCTTTGTCAATGATAGCGAGTTCCCAACTTGGGATGGCGATGCGGCCGGACAAAAGTTTACTCAAAGTCAAACAGCCACCAGTCAATACGATAAATCTAGCAACTCTATCCACGTTAAAGAGGGCGGTACAACACTTACAAAATCTGGCTGGAAAGAGACTAAAGTAGGCAAAATCATGTATGATGGCATGAGTATCGTACTCAGTTCTACGGCCTCTTTTGGCGATAGTGTAAAACTACATAAAGACGAGAAAGGTCGTCAAGTTTATACTTTTACGATTGCAATTAAAGCTGGTAAAGATGAAACGCTAAGTTACGCACAAGACGACCAACATTCAGTTGCACTAAAGAATAGTAAAAAGCTCCTTGCGAATCCCGCAAAAGCCCTTGAGAGCAAATTCACTTGGTTCAACGATTTACTCAATAATCAAATCCCTTACTTTGATGCTTCAGACAAAACTGCAGTTAAAACTTACTACTACCTCTGGTCGCTTTACTTCATGTACTACACTGATATTGGCGAAGGCTTTGAAGAATACCCACATACACAAACGGCTATCAACAACTTCATGGGTCTTCACCTTTGGGATTCTTGGGCCTACACGGCGGTTGGTGCTTGGACAGTCGACAAATGGAAATGGGGCTACGGTAATGTTCTTTCTTGGAAGCATATGATTCCATTTAAAAACAAAGCGAATGGCTTACCCGATAACTTTGGTACAACTTGGTACTCACCTGAAGTTTGGATGAACTTAGTTGGTTCAGTTGAATTCTCGTGGGATATGTACCGCAAATCTGGCGATAAAAAATTCCTCAAAGAACTTTATACAGAACTCTGGAAGCCACTTTATTGGGATCACGCAGGTCCACAGGCCTCCATGGGTGAAGAACTCAATGCTCTTGCTGACCTAATCAAAATGGCCAAAGAACTCGGTATGCATGAAGACGTCAAGCACTGGGAAGCCATGCACCCACAAATGTATAAGAATTGGTCTCAGCACTGGGAAGCTTATGCGCCTTCATTTTATGCCGCTAAAGGGGCTCCTTGGAAAGATATCTGGAATATCATCTCATTAATGACACGTGAAATGCCGCAAGAATGGGCCGACAAAATGATTGACCGTTGGGTTATGAACCCTGAAGATGGTTTCCTTGGTCCTGTCTCTTTCCTCATTCGTCCAATGACAGATCCCCCCAATGGCGTTTTTACCGTATCATCAATCTCTACTTGGTTGGCAACAGAGGGCGTATTCCGTCACAATCGTGGTCGTGAAGGTGTATTCGCTACATTGAGTCATATCAATGGCATGAACAAAGCTCATGGCTTTCCAGTTGCTCCTGAATGCTGGGAACCAGAAAAATTTGGCCCTTGGGGTTCACTCTACTACAACTGGGATGTGCCGATTGTTGACCTCCTTATCAAGCGTATTGCTGGCATCGACTTTTCACTCAAAACTGACACTTTCACCGTTAACGAACACCTCCCTGAAAACTGGGAATGGCTCGAAACTTACATACCCGTCACCAAAGATGGTAAGACGACTTGGGTACATGTGAAGCTTGATCAAATGCACACTAAAGATGGTCTCAATAAAAATATCCAAGTGAAAAATAATCCGCTTGGCAAGCTCGAGATCAAAGCTTGGAGCGATTCTCGCGAAACTTATACAAAACGCCAGAAACTTGATGGTGCAGAAGGTAAAATCTCTGTGAAACTTGGACCGAAAACTCTCACACCAAAAACTTTTGTCACTGTATCACCCGTGGACCGCAAGTTTTACCGCCCCATGGAAATCACCCTCCAAAATCTTAACCAAGAAACCACTTTGCGTTACACGCTCGATGGTTCAGTACCAAATGAGAGGTCTCCTATCTATACTAAGTCACTAACACTCGACAAGACTTGTCAGCTCAAAATGCGTGCTTGGGATCAGTGGGGCAAAGCTTACCAAACCGCCACACTCGATTTTGAACGTCAAGAAGCTGTAAAGCCCGTGAAGCCTTCTGTAAGCCAGGGACTTGATTACAAGATCTTTAAAGATTCTTTCCGACGCATCCCAGAATTCGAAAAGCTTAATGCCTCTGCGCAAGGTCACACTGAAGTTATTGAGCCTCGTAAAGTCGCTAAAATGCAAGATGAATTCGGCATGCAGCTCATGGGCTATATCAAAGTACCCAAAACGGGGCTTTATACCTTCAACCTTAAGAGTGATGATGGTTCACGCCTTACAATTGCAGGTCAAAAAATCGTTGAGCTCAATATCCTCTCCGATCGCGACCCCTGGGAATCTAAAGGTAGTATCCCACTCGAAGCGGGACTTCACCCAATACAAATCGATTATTTCCAGCACAAGGTAAATAGCTCACTCGAAATCATGTATTCTATTGATGGTAGCGAGATGCAGGAAATTGAACTCGAACAATTTTTCCGTCAGGTTAAATAATTGAAACGCTTAATCACCACATTATTTGCGCTTCTTTTTACGCTGGCGGCAGAAGAAAAGGTTCATTTCAAAACCACGGACTTTGCTCCAGCTCCCGATTCAGCTTTTAGCATCGATGGCAAAGCAAACCTCGCAGTTTATCACGCCTTCCGTAAAAAGTATCCGAACATTGTCCCAGAGGGCAATCCCATGGGACTCAAATTCGAGGGTGCCGCTGGGGAAGCGCCCTTGCTCATGTCGATTGCAGGCGAAACGGCTCCGGATGTTTTTGCTGTAAATGGCCGTCAGTCAGGTTCTTTTGTTCAGCGCGAATTTCTTACCCCTCTCGATCAATTTATCAATATCGATATCACTGCTGAAGAAGCTAAAGAACAGGGTATTTTCAATGAAGATATCATGTACAAAAATGAGTTTGATGAACGTGTCAAAGGCCAGGCAAAAGATGCGGTTTACCGCGTCGGTCCCGACGGAAAAAAGCATTTCTATTTTCTGCCTTATTCCTACTGGGCACGTGCTTTAGCTTACTCCAAGAACCTCTTCCTCGAAAATGGTCTCGATCCTGAAAATGGCTACCCAAAAACTTGGGACGAAATGCTCACTACTGCCAAGAAACTTCACAAGCCAGAAAACAACTCTTACGGTATGCTCGTGGATACTTCTGGCGGTGCATCTTGGATTGCTCTCCCCCTCTTTTATGCCAATGGTTCCAAGTTCATTGAGCGCGATGCTGAATCAGGCGAATGGCGTGCCACCTTTAACGACAAGGGTGCCGTCGAAGCCGCCGATTTTTATCTTCAGCTCGTTGATGGTGCATGGAAGAATGACAAAGGCGAAGAACTCTATGGCGTAGGCCGTACTGAAGCCGCATGGCCCTTGTGGAACAAAGGTCGCGTCGGCATGGTTTTTCTCTACATCAATGATTTGCTGATCAATGCAGACACCAACTTATCGGCACTCAACCCCGAAGAACTGGGAATTGTGCCCATCCCCACTGCTCCTTCAGGAAATAAAACGACTGAACTTCACGTTCGCGGCTTAGGTATTTGTGCCACGACTCCTAAAGAAAAGCTTTTAGCTACCTGGCGTTTCATTCGTTTTGTGGGTTCACCCGAAGCGCAAAAAGAGATTGTTCGCGTCTATATTGAAAATGGCTATGGCTCTTACATCAACCCAGAAAAACTCAAAGAATTTGGTTATGAAGAATACCTTCACCGCGTCCCCAAGCAATGGGCAGCAACGCTCAAAACGAGTTTAGAAGATTCCTACCCAGAGCCCTATGGCAAAAACTGTCAGGTCTTCATCCTACGTGCGTCAAAACCTCTTGAAGCCGCTTTAACTGCCGAGATCCCGCGTATCAAAGATAAAAAGGAACGCCTCGAAAAGCTTCAAGTCCTATACGATAAAGCTGTGGTTGAAACCAATGAAAAAATGCTCGGTTACGTTCCCGAAGAAACCATGGAATTCCGTCGTAAAGTGGCTCTTGCAGTGATTATCACCATTGCCGTTGCTTTCATTGCCATGTTCATCTATATCTGGAAAATTTTCACTCCCCCGAAAAATGAGTATGCCAAAAAAATTAAGTGGACCAAAAACTTACCCGCTTACCTTTTATTGACTCCTGCCATCGGGACGATCGCCATTTTCAATTATTACCCATTAATTTATGGTTCTTACATGGCCTTCCTCGACTACAACGTTATTGCGGGTGCCGCAGGTTCCAAATTTGTTGGTGTCGATAACTTTGCTGCCATCTTATTTGACTCTACTTTCTGGATTTCGATGCTGAGAACTTTTGAATACGTTTTCTGGTCACTCATTCTCGTTTTCCTTTCTCCCATTGTCCTTGCCCTGATTCTTTCAGAAATCCCTCAAGGTAAAATCTTTTTCCGTATTGTTTATTACCTCCCTGCGGTTGTTTCTGGCCTCGTCGTCATGCTCATGTGGAAGATGTTTTTCGAGCCGAGTTCAAGTGG
Source organism: Lentisphaera marina (assembly GCF_028745505.1). Classification (GTDB taxonomy): domain Bacteria; phylum Verrucomicrobiota; class Lentisphaeria; order Lentisphaerales; family Lentisphaeraceae; genus Lentisphaera; species Lentisphaera marina. The sequence goes on from NZ_JAQZZL010000002.1 coordinate 2,357,624, forward strand.
TATGTTCAACCAAGTTCTCGACATCATTGGCATTGGCCCTCAGAAGTGGTTGCAAGATAGTTCACTCGCAATGATCTCCATTTTGCTCCCCGTTGCTTGGGCAGGAGTGGGACCTGGTTCATTGATCTATTTGGCTGCCCTCAAAACGGTGCCCGAGGACCTCTACGAAGCCACCGCAATTGATGGTGCAGGTTTCTTCAAACGCATTTGGTATGTAACTATTCCAACCATTCGTCCCCTCGTACTCATTCAATTAATCTTCGTTTTAATCGGGGCTTTCCAATCAGCTGACAATGTACTTGTCATGACTGGTGGTGGACCTGGTGATGCCACCAATGTGATTGGCCTGGAGATTTTCTATAATGCTTACGTTTACCTCAAATTCGGAACTGCCATTGCCATGGCGTGGGTTCTTGGCTTCTTACTCATCGGCCTCACCATGTTCCAAATGAAAAGGATTTCCAACATGAGCTTTACTGCAGGAGATAATAAATAATGAGTATCGTACTTCACACTGAAAGAAAAAATATATCGACTCGAATTCTCTATGGCGTCATGTATATCCTACTTGCCATTGGCGCCCTATCGATGATCTATCCCTTCCTCCTCATGGTCTCTGGCTCAATGAAAAGTCGTATTGATGAGAATGAGTTCAACATCGTGCCAACTTACCTCCACGATGAATCCATGCTCTTCAAAAAGCAGATTGAATCAAAGTATAACGAGAATCTGCAACTCTATTTACAGAGTAATAATGAGCAAGTTTTCAACTTCCGCAATATTGCTATGCCAGAAGTCCACAAGCCCGCACTCATTACGGATTGGATCGAATTCAATCAGACTGAATTGCCCTTATCCTGGTTTGTCATTGGTTATGGTCCAACGGGTGATGGTAAAATAATTCAGCGCAATGAACGCGAGTTCCGCAATTATATTAAAGCCGTCTGCAATGATGACTTAAATGAATTTAGCCAACGCTTTGGCGAGCCTTTGGAGAATTGGTTCTTCCTCAAGTTCCAATCCGAGCGCCTCTTGGATAGAACTTTCCTACTGAATCCAAGTGATTTATTTAAGAATTTCTATGAATTCAAAGCTCAAATCAAGAGTGAAGATCGCATCTTCATGTCCGCCATGGGTGCCTACAGTAAGTTCCTCAAACAAATTGGTGCTGAACCAGAAATACTCACTCAAACAATCACATCAGAGAATATGGAACGCTGGGTACGCACCATTTTGCACCCTCAGTTCGTCAACTTCTCTACTGAGGGTTTGAGCCACTGGAATAAATTCTTGACCGCTAAATACCAAAAAGTCGAGTTTCTGAATAAGCTCTATGGCACGACTTATGTATCCTTTTCTGAGGTTCCTCTTCCTGGTGATAGAATTTATTCTAGCCCTCAGGTAACAGATTATATGTTGTTCATTTCCGAGCAGAAAAACTCGCCAAAAGAATTCATTACTTTGAATACTCCAGAATTTACCTGGCAAAAATTCTTGATGTCTAAGTATGGTTCACTCGAAAAAATTAACGAGAGTCACGGACGTCAATTTAACTCAGTCGATGAAGTGCGCATGCCGCAAAAAGAATTCGATTACGCCATGGTGATCAAAAATAAATCCGATGTAAAATCCAATTTCTTAACGCGCAACTTCACGATGGTTTTCGAATACGTTTTACTTTACGGCAAGGGGCTTTCCAACACCGTGATTTACTGCCTCTTATCCATCGTGCTTTCCCTCTTGGTTAACCCCATTGCGGCTTACGCACTATCCCGCTACAAATTGCAGAGTCAGTTTAAAATCCTCTTATTCTTGATTGCGACCATGGCCTTCCCCGCGGTTGTTACCATGATACCAAACTTCCTCTTGCTACGCGATTTGGGTCTGCTCAATACTTTTGCCGCCTTACTACTGCCCTCAATGGCCAATGGCTACTCGATTTTCCTGCTCAAGGGTTTCTTTGATTCCTTACCAAGGGAACTCTATGAAGCCGCAGATATTGATGGTGCAAGTGAATGGAGCAAGTTTTGGATGATCACCATGAACCTCTCGAAACCGATTTTAGCCGTCATCGCACTAGGTGCTTTCAATGGAGCTTACTCGAATTTCATGTTTGCCTTCATCCTCTGCCAAGATCGCGAGATGTGGACCCTCATGGTCTGGCTCTATCAACTGCAGCAATTCTCGTCCCAAGGGGTCGTCTTTGCCTCCCTCTTAGTTGCCGCGGTCCCCACTTTACTCATCTTCATTTTTTGTCAAAATTTAATTATAAAAGGAATCGTTGTTCCAACGGAGAAATAATATGCCTACAATAAAACATAAAGAAATAAAACCGATTACTTTTAACCAAGTAACACTTAAAGATAGCTTTTGGCTACCACGTTTAGAAACTCAGAAAAAAACGACGCTGCCCTTTGCCCTACACAAAACTGAACACGCCGTTGCCAACCTCAAACGCTGTGCCAATTTCCTCAAGGGTATTCCCGACGAAAAGCCCTTCACCCACCGCTTTGTCACTTCTGACCTCTACAAAGTTATGGAAGGTGCTGCTTACTTACTGATGCTCAATCGGGATGCCGAATTAGAAGCGCAAATCGATGAGATTATTGAGATCATTGCCGGCGCTCAACAAGATGATGGCTACCTCTACGTCAACCACATCACCAAAACTTTTAACGTCGATGAAATGGGTACTAAACCCTATAGCTTTGTCATTCATTCTCACGAGCTTTACAATGTTGGGCACCTCTATGAAGGTGCGGTTGCCTACTTCCAAGCCACGGGTAAAGATGCTTGGCTCAAAGTTGCCGAAAAATCAGCTCAGCACGTCTACAAAGTTTTTGTCGAAGGCGACCCCAACTACAATGATGGCAAACCCGTCAATCAGGCTCCTGGTCACCAAGAAATTGAGCTTGGCCTCTGTAAGCTATACATGGTTACTGGCAATAAAGTGTATCTCGAACTCGCTAAACATTTCCTCGAAATTCGCGGCGTCACTTTCATCCCCGATGGCGAAGGAGTTAATGCCTCTGATTACGCGCAACAACACGTAGCACTCACTGATCAAGACAAAGCCGTAGGACACGCTGTTCGCGCCGCTTATATGTACGCTTCGATGGCTGAAGTCGACATGCTCGAAGATAAAAATCATTACACCAATGCCCTTAACAAAATCTGGCACAATCTCGTCGATATGAAGATGCATATTACTGGTGGTCTTGGCGCTATTCACGGCATTGAAGGTTTTGGCGACGATTTTGACTTGCCCAACAAAGAAGCCTACAACGAAACTTGTGCGGCCATTGCCAACGTCTTCTTCAATTACCGCATGTTCTTACTACACCGTGACGCCACTTATTTCGATGTTGCGGAAGTCGCACTTCTCAACAACTCCCTCGCAGGTGTGAATATGGAAGGTGATAAATTCTTCTATGTCAATCCCCTTGAAGCCGATGGCCAACGCCTCTTTAACCATGGTAACGCTGGTCGTTCTGCATGGTTTGATTGCGCATGCTGCCCTTCCAATATTGCCCGTCTCATGCCACAAGTCAGTGGTTATATGTACGCCACTAGCGAAGACGAAGTCTTTACACTACTCTACGCTGGTTCCGAAGTCGATTTAGAATTGGAAAACGGCAATATTTCACTCAAACAAGAAACTCAATACCCCTTCGAAGGCAAGGTTAAATTTGACCTCGACATGGAAGAAGATTCTGAATTCACTTTTAAGCTTCGCATTCCATCTTGGGCAAGAGAAAATTTCCTCCCTGGTGCTCTCTACAAATATATCTCTAAACCTAGTGAGGCTTGGACGGTAAAAATTAATGGTGCGGCCGTTCAGTGTACACTCGATCGTGGCTTTGCTTCGATTCGTCGCACTTGGTCAAAGGGTGATATCGTTGAGCTCGAACTTCCCATGCCGATCATGAGTTCAGTTTGCGATACTCGCGTCGACGCCAATGTCGGACGAATTTCACTTACTCGTGGCCCTCTAGTACTTGCTGCTGAAGAAGTCGATAATGCAGGACCCGTTCAACGTTTCTACTTAGAAAAAGAAGTCGGCACCTTTAAGCAAGAAGCTATCCAGGAGGGCAACCTCAGCGGCATGCCTCTACTCACCGTTCCTTGTAAAGAAATTGACAAGGGTGAGAGTTCGATGAAACTCATCCCTTATTTCGCTTGGAATAATCGTGGTAACTGCTCAATGAATGTTTGGTTCCCCAATATCGAATCACTCGCACAAAAATCCTTGGATTCGATGCAATTCAATAATGATCACTATGGTGAAATCACGACGAGCTTCACTGCTAATTGCGATACTAATGATGCACTGAAAGATGGCCGTCGTCCCCAATCAGCTAGCGATCGTAGTCTTCCAAAATGGTCCTCCTCTGGACAAGAAGGACAAGAGCAAACCATTGAATTTGCCTTCCCCGCAAAACAGAAAATTGAATCGGTTGGTGTGTATTGGGCTGAAATGGATTCCATTGCGACTCCTGAATCGTGGGCAATTCAATACAAGAAAGATGGCCAATGGTTAGCCTTCGAACGCTACGTGACCGACTTCTTTGGTACTGACCTTAATATGTATGTCGTCGTTCACCCGGCTGCTGCCCTGCATTGCGAAGGCCTCAAGCTCATTATTAAGCCTCAAGCTGGCAAGGCGGTTGGCCTTCTCGACTTAGACCTAATGATCGATTAATTCTCCTTGTGCTTCTCGTCGGCTTTTTGTGGTGACAAGCTGAAGAGGAGCCTTTTTTAAACACTCCTTGTGCCTCCTTTCTTACCTTTGTGGTGAGGGTCTGAAAGGGGGCCTTTTTGTATACATTTGAGAAGATATATATAGAAAAGTGCTCTTTTGTATACACGTTAGGACGATATGTATAGAAAAGTGCCATTTTGTATACATATCAAAAATCTGCGCCACAGCGATTCAGCGTGATAAATTTAGGTGAACAGGGCTCTATCCCTTGGAACTCCCCTGTAAGGACTTACTAGTCCTTAAGCAGGCGAATAAATAGCTCTATAGAAAACACCATCCGCGCGTGTGGCTGGACTGAGGCCCTAAAAATTTAATCTGCCCCTACGGCAGTAGCTACTTCTCGATGACGCCGCGGCCGAGGCAGATGAGATCATCGTAAAAAATGCAGGATTGACCTGGGGCAATGCCCTTATCTTTTTCAGCGAGCTTAATGAAAACGCGATCTTCGCCGAGGTCCATAATGCGCGCCTCAACGAGTTGTGGGCCATGACGGAGTTTGACTTTGAGATTGGTGTTTTGGGGAAATTTTCCTGAAGTCCAATGGACGGTATTAACCGTGACTTCGTCGCGAAGCTGATCTTCTAAACCATTCTTGTGAGAGATATACACAATGTTACTTTCTAGGTCTTTTTTAACCACATACCAAGGACCGCCAGAGAGACCTAGACCTGAGCGTTGACCAATGGTGTGAAACCAAACGCCTTTATGTTCGCCTTTTTTCTCATCGGTTTCAATTTCAATGATATCGCCCTGTTTTTCACCAAGGTGAAAGCGGACAAAGTCAGGATAAGAAATTTTACCCAAGAAACAAATGCCTTGTGAATCCTTGCGGACTTTATTGGGCAAGTCGTATTCTTCCGCTAATTCACGGACGCGACTCTTCATCAATGAACCAATGGGGAACAAAGCACGAGAGAGTTGAGCCTGACTGAGAGAAGAAAGGAAATAGGTTTGATCCTTAACGGGATCGGGAGCTCTGAGGAGCTCAAAAATGCCATCTTCATTTTCTTGAACTTGAGCGTAATGCCCCGTCGCTACTTTATCGTAGGACTCATCAATCGCATCGAAGAAGGCACCAAATTTTATGCGCTCATTGCAAAGAATATCTGGACTTGGTGTGCGACCTTGTTTGAGCTCGGCTAAAACGTAGGAAACGACGCGATCCATGTATTCTTTTTGTAGAGGTACCACCTGCAGAGGGATATCGAGTTCCTCGCACACGGCACGTACATATTGCATATCTTCTTCCCAAGGGCATTCACCGAGGAAAGCCATTTCGTCCTCAAGCCAAATCTTGAGGTAAAAAGCAGTGATCTCGTGACCGCCTTCTTCTTTGAGAAGGCGAAGGGCCACCGAGCTATCCACTCCCCCCGAAAGAAGCATAGCAATTTTCATTATTTAGCCCTGCATTTTAGGCTTAGGTTTGGGCAAATTGAGCTTGAGGTGAAGTTCCTTGAGCTGATCTTGTGATACAGGTGAAGGAGCATTCATCAATAAGTCTTGTGCCGAACCATTGAGTGGGAAAGCAATAATTTCGCGAATACTTGGCTCGCCAAGAATAAGCATTACCATGCGGTCAACACCTGGAGCAATACCAGCGTGAGGTGGTGCACCGTGGCGGAAAGCATTGATCATACCTGAGAAACTTGATTCAACTTCTTCAGCTGAGTAACCCGCTATGCCGAAAGCTTTGAGCATGATGTCGGGACGGTGGTTACGAACTGCGCCAGAGGAGAGCTCAATACCATTACAGACGAGATCATACTGCCAAGCGAGAACATCGAGTGGGTCCATTGTTTCGAGTGCTTCCATCTCGCCCTGTGGCATTGAGAATGGATTGTGACTGAACTCAACTTGTTTTGTTTCGTCGTTGTATTCAAACATGGGGTAATCAACGATCCAGCAGAATTTGAATTCTTTTTCGTCGAGTAAGTTGAGGCGCTGACCTAATTCATCGCGAACTGCAGCACAAATGCGACAAGCATTCTTTTCTTTGTCAGCAACAAAGTAAACCACATCGCCATCTTGAACGTCGCAAGCATCTTTAATGCTATTGATTGTTTCTTCAGAAAGGAATTTTGCAATGGGGCTACGAAGCTCACCATTTTCAAAAATCAGGTAACCGAGTCCTTTCGAACCAACTGATTGAGCAAAAGTAATCATCTTGTCGTGGAACTTACGTGAAGCACCTGCGTGGTTCGATACTTTCATTGCACGGACAACGCCACCTTTTTTCACTACAGAAGCAAAAGCGGTGAATTCTGAATCGACAAAGGCAGGTGAAATATCGCTAATGATAATCGGGTTGCGCAAGTCAGGCTTATCAGAACCATATTTGAGCATGGATTCTTTGTAAGGAATACGAACGAATTCTTTCTCACTTGATTTCCAAGGCGTGAAGTCTTCGAAAGTGCCAATGATAACTTCTTCAATTACTTTGAAAACGTCATCCTGAGTCGCAAAAGACATTTCCATATCGAGCTGATAGAATTCACCTGGGGAACGGTCGGCACGTGCATCTTCATCGCGGAAACATGGGGCAATTTGGAAATACTTATCAAAACCAGAAACCATGAGCAATTGTTTGAATTGCTGAGGTGCTTGCGGAAGCGCGTAGAATTTTCCTGGGTTTAGACGTGAAGGGACTAGGAAGTCACGTGCACCCTCGGGTGAACTTGCGGTAAGAATAGGAGTTTGGAACTCGTTAAAGCCAAGACCTGTCATACGCTGGCGTAAACCAGCAATAATTTTTGCACGCGTAATGATGTTGTGGTGCATACGCGAAGTACGCAAATCGAGGTAACGGTGCTCGAGGCGCATGGCTTCGGGCATTTCCATTTCGAGGGCAACATTGAACGGCATGTGCTCAACGCGACTTTCCATTTTTAATTCTTTAGCAATAAGCTCAACTTCACCCGTTGGAATTTTGCTATTGAAAGTTTCTTCATCACGTAAAACAACTTCACCTGTTACAGTGATCACTGATTCTAGCTTCCAGTGATGAACGTCCATGTGAAAATCTTCTTGTGGGTTGATAACAACCTGTGTAATTCCGTAGTGATCACGTAAGTCAATGAAAACAATACCACCCATATCGCGCACGCGGTGTATCCATCCAGAGAGGCGAGCTTTTTGGCCAGCGTCATCTTTGCGCAAGTCGTTGCAGGAGTGACTTCTGTAAGTATGCATATTAAACCTGTATATAACTTTTTATCTATTAAAATCTTAAGAACCCGCAATATAGGAGAAGATTTTAGTATTTCTACAGGGCTAGGCAAAGAATTGGGCAATTGCAAAAGCGACTCAAACTTGCATGAAATCTTATCTTCATTAGGAGTGAGAAAAATAACTTAATTATTTTTTTAAAACTACTTAAAAATGTCTTAATAATAAGAACTTATAAATATGTAAGAGTCCGTTAAAGAACTTATAAATACTTTTAAAAGGAAGGAATTATTTTCATGCTACAAATACCTGGATACAAAGCCCTTCATCTGCAGAACTTAACAGTAAATGATTGCCACTAGGCAACCCTTCATTATTGATTTAATCAATGATGGACTAAGAATTAATTGTTTATATAAATCTACCTTGTTGATTTAGCTTATGGGCGTCAACAAAAAAAGTGAGCGTTATGATGAAAACAAAAAAAATCTGTATTGAAAACCTTTTAGAAGACAAAGCGATCTTTGAACTTTCGGCACCCTTGCTCAACAAAGTTCTGAAATTTAATAAATTAGACGATGTCTATCAACAAATCGAAGCTAGTGAAAGCAGTGAAGAGTTTATTGATAAAGCTTTAGACATCTTAAATATTCATCTCGATTTAAATCATGAAAACCTAGCAAACATCCCAAAAGAGGGTCCCACAATGGTGGTATCCAATCATCCATTTGGCGGTATCGATGGGCTCATCCTCCTACGTTTAATCAAACATGTTCGCCCCGATGTAAAAATCATGGCCAACCACTTTTTGTCACAGATTGATGCTGTGAGCCAGGATTGCATTTACGTGGATGCCTTCAATAAAAATAATGAAAAAAATCATCGCCCCATGCGTGAATCTCTGCAGCATTTAAGAAATGGAGGCTTGCTAGCCGTATTTCCCGCGGGTTCAGTTTCTCATTATCACCACGAAGATCACCGCGTCAGTGATGATGAATGGAATCCCGCTATTTTCCGCATGGCAAAGATTGCAAAAGCTAGTGTAGTTCCCGTCCACTTCAAAGGACGCAATAGCCTATTATTTAATGCCTTGGGTATGATCCATCCCCTTGTTCGTACAGCTTTACTCCCACGTGAACTTAGTCGCGAAGGTCGCAAAGTTCATGTCAAAATTGGTGGCCCGATCAATCCCCCTAAACTGAGATCTTTTGATAATGATCAAGAGGGTATTGCCTTCTTGCGCTTACAAAGCTTATTACTGAATACTGAACTTAAGAAGAAAGATTTTGATTTCAGCAATACTGATCAGGCTCCCATTATTGAAGCTTGTCCCAAAGAGATCCTTAAAAAAGAAATCGCTCAATTGCCTGCACTAGCTAAACTCCATAGTTACAAAGAGTTCGATGTTTACTGCAGTCATGTCAATAAGATTCCAAAGCTCATGCAAGAGATTGGCCGTTTGAGGGAAATTACTTTCCGTCGCGCCAATGAAGGCACTGGAAAAGAATTGGATATTGATAAATATGACGATTCCTATGAGCAACTCTTTATCTGGAATCGAGATGAGAGCGAAATCGTGGGAGCCTATCGCATTGGCCGCGTCAATGAATTAGGGCTGCGGGGGCTCTACACCTCAAACTTCTATAATTACTCGCCTGAGTTTTACAAGAAGCATGAAATGAGCTTAGAAATGGGTCGCTCTTTCGTTAGTCCAGACTACCAGCGTAAACCTTACTCTCTGCTTTTATTGTGGCGTGGGATTGGCGCATACATGATGCGAAATCCGCAATATCGCTATCTCATTGGGGCCGTTTCAGTCAGTAGCGATTATAGCGCCGTGTCCCGAGCTCTCATTGCTGAATTATTATTAAGTGATGATCAAGACGTCTGCCCCAAACAAAAAATGAAACTCCACAAGTTTAATCGCGAAATCCGTCGCTATTGCCAAATGCTAAATATATCCAATCCCGATCAACTCTCGGCAATGATTCGCAATATTGAGCCAGATAACAAGGACATCCCCCCTCTCGTAAAACACTACATGAAGCTCGGTGGGGAGTTTTGTTCTTTCTCTGTTGATGAAGATTTCGGAGGCACTCTAGATGGTCTGATTATAGTCGACTTGCCAAATGCACCCGCTAAAAGTCTTCTCACTTACCTCGGAGAAAATTATCAAAATTACTGTGATCAACACGCAAGACCAAGCTATGCCTAATTGGTAAAGATCTAAAGCCAAGCTAGCTTACTAGCCTCAAGTCATACATTGGCTTGAGGCTATTTTAATTTAAGTTTTTAGGTATTATTCTGAGTAAAAAAATTCGCATTTTGGGCGTCGATACTTCACTGCGATCCACTGGTTACGGGATTATTGATCTCTTTGAAAATGGTAGCATGAATGCAATTGATTGTGGCATCGTCAAAAACAAAGCCAAACTCAGTCAGTTGGATTGTTTAAAACGCTTACATGTTGCCGTCACTCAACTCATTGAATTATATAAGCCAGATCATATCTCGATTGAAGGAACTTTTTATTCCAAATTTGCTAAGACTGCAATGATCCTTGGCATGGCTCGCGGCTCAGTTCTCAGTGCCTTGGCCGGAACCGATCTTCCCGTTTGGGAATATTCACCCAAACGCGCCAAGCAAGCCATCACGGGTTCTGGCGATGCTTCCAAAGAACAAGTTGCATTTATGATTGCGGGTATTTTACAAGCAGATGTTTCTCAAATTAATGATGATGCCACTGATGCTTTGGCTCTGGCCGTTTGTCACGGCCAAGCCATTCTTTCTCCTACTTCGGGAAAATTGGGTACGCCGCTTTAGAAACCTTTGCCAAAAGTATCGATCATGAGCTTGCGAACTTCCGCAGGATCAATTTCACTCTGATGACGATAAATGATTTCACCACCAGGCTTGATGATAATTGTGTAGGGAATCGGACCTTCCCATTTGGCATCCAAAGCTTTTATTAAGCCATCCGCATCCTTACCGTCAAAAATGTAGTTGTTACTTGTGCGACCTTCTTTCTTCAGACCTTTGGAAATGCGACGAGTGACAGCCGCATTTTCACTCTGTAAAAATTTTAGAGCTTTCTCTTTACGCTTTAAATCGTCAATACTAATAGTAATTAGTTCAAAATTGCGGTATTCGAATCGACGGTTGAGTTGTACGAGGTCAGGAAATTCAGCCATGCAAGGACCACACCAAGTTGCCCAAACATTGATCATTCTAATTTTATCCGTCTTATTCTCAACGAGTTTTTTCACTCCGGCTACATCGATTTCTTCCAGCGTAATTTCCTGTTTTTCCCACTCTTCGTTATAAGCTTTCACTGCCGATTCTTTTTCGAGCCACTTGGTACTACAGCCATTGACCTTTGTATCTGTCACAGCGGGTTCTTTACCCTCGAGCAAGGCATCGATCGCATTGATCGCATCGTGACTTTTAATATCTTGGCCGCTTTTATCGTCATCGAAACGTCCCTGATAACGGACCTTGCGATTTTCATCTAGAATGAAAAAGTGAGGGGAAACTCGAGGACCGTAAGCATTGGAAACTTCCTGCTTATCTCCATCATAGAGGTAGGGGAAATTATACTGTATTTTCTTAGCTCGAACGATCATGTCTTCGTAACTATCATCCTCAACACTGAAACCCAACTCATTGATGCGCACTCCTTTCGGTGCTGCTGAGGAAATTGCGACTAACTGAAAACTCTTACCTTTGTAATCATTCGCTAATTTAACTAGGCGTTCCTCATAAGCCTGCGCAGAAGGGCAGTGATTACAGGTAAAAGCCAACATGAGGACTTTTGAATCTTTGTATTCATCCATATTATGCATCTTGCCATCGACACCTTTCAAATTAAAGCTTGGTCCCTGTGCGCCAACTGCAATAGTTGGTTTTGGTGCCGCAAATAAATTTAACGCGGTTAAAACTAATATAAATAAATACTTCATGATCAATCCCTTATTAATTTTTTCTTGACATTAGTGCCTTAATTCTAATTTTGAAACTTAGCTTCATAGAAAAATTTGCCTGTAAATATGACAGCCTAAATCTAAATGAATTAGCAAAAATTAAATCGCATTCATTCATTTCAATATTAAAATAGACTAGTAAAAAAATAAGGAGAAGGATACTGGATATGGAACATAACCCCTACCAAGTTAGCGAAAGTAATATAGATAACATGGCCTCAACTGATCGCATTAAAGGCGTCGGAGTTGAAGGTGAGTACCTCGTCTGTCAACATACTGCGATACTTCCAAAGCGCTGTATGATTACTAATGAGGAGCTCAAAATTTCTGATAAAGCGATTGTCAAGAAATTGAGCTGGGCAAGCCCATGGATCTACTTATGTATTTTACTGAATATCATTATTTTACTCATCGTGTATTTCATTGTCCGCAAAAAACTGGAAATCACTTATTACTTAAAAGACGAAGTTAATGAGCAATTTAAGAAGAAGAAAAACTTTCACCTCTGCATTGCTTTTGCGAGCCTAATCAGCGGTATTGCCTGTATTGCATTGGCGCCACCCGATATTCAGGGGTTTGGCTTTTTAGGTATCTTGGGATTTTTAATTTTTCTATGCGTGGCTTCAGCGAAAGGGACACATTTCACCATCAAGAAGTTCAAGAATGGCAAGTTCTATATTAAGGGCGTTCACCCAAGCTACTTAAACTTCATTCGCCAGCAGAATCGCGTTTAAAAGAATTTTATTTCTACCTTTTCAGAACTGCATAAATCTATAAGCTTTTGCGGCTTGTCTGCGAGCTTATTTGAAGCTAGTGAAATCTTGTTGGGTTCCAACAAGCTTAGGGCTCGTATGTACGCATCTTCATTTAAGTTGTCACCTAAAAACTCAGTTCTAAAACCCTGTTCACGAAGAATGATTTCTTCCATGTGAGCTAGACTTAAATTTCCGTCTCCTAGTGTTCCAACTAATACATAGGGGGCGGATTCATCAGGCAAGGCTAATAAGCCACCCAAAAAGTACAATACGCCTTGAAGACTCTGTTCACTTCTTTTAAACTGAAAGTCATCAAGTTCTGCATTCACATGACTCTGGTTCCATTGCTCTATTGCCTCACGAAATACTTCATTAAAAATCATTTCCAAACTCATTCCGGCTAAAAATAAATCATAGGGAATAGCACGAATTGCTTTAGCATCACAGCTTAATAAAGCTTGATAAAATAAATCTTTGGCTTCCTGAAGTTTCCCAGATTTGCGTGCCGCGCTAATACCTGAATCAATCACCTCTGGATGAACGAGCTCTTTATTATTATCCTTGAGGTATTGCTGAAGGGATAATAAGGAAATTTTTCTGTGCCCACCGGAAGTTTTTTCCGCTTTTATCAAGCCTTTATCTACCCATCGCTTAATACTCGCCTCACTCACCGCGAGAGCTTGCGCAACTTCTTTTGGGCTAAATAAACGTTGGTTCATAGTTTTCTTCTTCTTTAAAAATTCTGTTCTAATTAGAAAACAAAAATTACAATTTTCTAGATAATAGTTTTACAAATTTAAGCTTTTTACAATCACCTTAATTCTGTTTTATTGTGAGGTTTAGCAAAAACCATTTGGGCGACACCGATGACTCGCTCCGAAAAGCCTCCTTCACAATAGGCAAAATACATTTCCCACATTCTTAAGAAATCTTCTCCAGCCATTTCTTTGATACGGGCTCGATGGTTCTGTAAGTTTTTCCCCCAGTGATTGAGAGTTCTTTCATAATCTCCCGTATAATCACGGTGATCTAATAAACGCATATCACTATCTGACCTGACGCAAGACATCACTCTTTCGACGGAGGGAATACACGAACCTGGGAAAATATATCGTTTGATGAAATCGACTTCTTTTCGTGCTGAATCATAGCGTTGGTCCGGGATCGTAATCACTTGCATGAGAAAGAGGCCATCGTCTTTCAATAGATTCGAACATGAACTAAAGTAATTTGGTAAGTATTCGTGGCCCACCGCCTCAATCATTTCGATAGAAACTAGTTTATCAAATTGCCCGTCAAGGTCGCGATAATCCTGCATGAGAACAGTGATTTTGTCTTCTAGATTTTTTTCCTTCACCCTCTCAACCGCTTTGTTATATTGCTCCTGAGAAAGTGTGGTTGTCGTTACTCGGCAATCATAATTTTCGGCAGCAAATATGGCTAATGCTCCCCAGCCTGTACCAATTTCTAAAAGGTGATCATCACTCTGTAGTTTGAGTTTATCACAAATTGTCTTTAATTTAAATTGTTGCGCCTCATACAAAGTGGCATCTTCATTGGGGTAAATTGCTGAAGAATACATCATTGTTTCATCTAAAAAGAGCTCAAAAAAGTCATTGCCTAAATCATAGTGAGCTTCAATATTTTTGCGTGAACCCGTACGAGTGTTTCGGCTCAACCAATGCAAGCCACGAAGGAAAGGATTGATTAAGCGCGGTAAAAAACCATCAATCTTGTCCACTACATCCATATTGGCCGCAAATAAACGAATGAATTCACTCAGATTATTACTCGTCCACTCTCCTCTGATATATGATTCCCCACAGCCCAAGCTTCCTCCCAATACAAAATCACTGAAAACAGAGTTTTTATGAATGTTTATTTCCGCATCTATAGTGCCATCTATTTGTCCGAAAGTATGAGTTTCTCCAGCATGGTGCATAACTAAGTGACCACGTTTAATTTGTGAAAGCACTTTTATAAATAATTTTTTACACAACTGATCTGGTAGTGAAAGACGCTTCGCTAATAGTGATTTGTTGGTTGCTAATTTTGTATTATCCATGTCTAGGCTCCTTGTGCTCATCAGCACTTAATTGGGGGTGATCGTAAAAGGGTACTTTTTTCATTTTTAAGCGCAGGGCTTGATAGTAAATTCCCCAGATGACTTTCAAGGGAATAAGTGGATATAAACAGGCATACTTCAGAGCGCGTGCAGTTGACCACTCATGACGCTCCAATTGCATGTCCACATCAAACATTTTTTTGTCAGAATGAAAGTTTTGCATATTGATGGCTAACTTTTCTTTGGCATCGCCAAATACCCAATGATATTTGATATCCATGGGCATAAAGGGAGAAATATGAAAATCTTTCTCAAAGTCTTTATGATTTTTCTCTCGCATATCAATGCAATAAGAATGGCGTTGATTCCAAGGAGTATTATTAATTTCGGCAATTATGGCTTTAAGCTTTTCGTCCTTACCATAACAATAATAAAAACTTACCGGGTTATAACAAATACCAAAGTACTGTAAATTCGTTAAGATACAGACTTCGCCATCGAAGTGAAAATCTAAGTCAGCACTCACTTTATCACGGCAAGCTTCTAGTAAATCTTCTTTCGAGGAGCGCAAGTAATTTTTCCTTCGAAATGAAACAATTGAAGGCCACTTACTTCTTGATAAAAATGGTCCTTTACTAAATATTTTTTCGGCTTCACTAAGTTTTATCCATGACAGGTAAATCTTATACGTGAACTGATGTTCAGCAGGAGAAAAACGTCTATGGCGAACCCAACCTGAATAGATTGCTGATTGTGTGAAAGGCTTCATGTTGCTAAAACCTCTCGGACTCGTTTTGCCGCATCCAAGCCCGACATCACACCATCTTCATGAAAGCCAAATCGCCAATAAGCTCCAGCAAAGAAACTACGATTATGTCCACTAATCTCATTTTTTCTTGCTTGGGCTAATACCCCTTCTAATGTAAAAACGGGATGGCTATAAGTAATCGTTTTAATTATTTTGGCAGGGTCAATTTTATCGTAATTTAGGCTAACATTATAAACTTTGTCACAGTCTAAGGACTGCAATATGTTCATGTTGTAAGTCAACTTAGCCTGTTCCTCTACTCCGGGTTTTTCTAAATGGTAATTCCAGGCTGCGTGAGCTAACTTTCTTTTGGGCAAGACTTTGTCGTCCCAATGTAAAATAGCTGTGTTTTTATCATAGGGAATAGCACCTAAAATTTCCGCTTCTTTGTAGTCGCCTCCCTCTAAGATTTTTAGGGCTTGATCACTATGACAAGCAAATACGACTCCATCAAAAATTTCTGTTCCCCGTTTGCTACTAAGTTTAACATGGTCATCAAACCTCTCTATTTTGCTAACTTCGCAATCAAGATGAATATTATCTTTAAAACCTGCAATCAAAGGTGCTACATAAGAGTTCGATCCTCCTTTGATAACACGCCATTTGGGCCTTTCATCTACGGATAAAAAGCCATGATTTTTAAAGAAATTTAGGTAAAAACGAAGTGGAAATTTTTCGACTGATTCTCGTCCTGCAGACCAAATGGCCGCCGTCATGGGAAAGAGGTATTTCTCCTTAAACATTTTTCCGTAGGGACGTATAAATTCTTCTAGGGTAGTAGCATCCTGTTCATTTGCTTTTTCCAACCACGATAAAGCCGCTTTATTAAAGGCTAATATATCCTTAATCATTTTCCAAAATTTGGGGCTTAAAACATTACTTCTTTGGGCGAACAAACTATTCAAGTTTGTTCCATTGTACTCTAAGCCAGAGTCTTCGCATTTTACTGAAAAACTCATATCACTAAATTGTGATTCGACACCTAACTCCGTCATGAGTTTGATAAATTCGGGATAAGTCCAATCGTTAAATACGATAAAACCTGTATCAATGGCTAATTCTTTATCGCCCTCGGGTACTTTTATAGTGTTGGTGTGACCCCCAATATAAGTAGCTTTATCATAGAGGTGGACTTCATAATCCTGCTGTAATTTATAAGCAGTCGTCAAGGCGGATATTCCCGTTCCAATAATGGCAATTTTTTTCATTTAACAAAACTCCTGCAGATGCGAAATTGTAAAAAGTGGGGTAAACAAGCAATAAACTTCAACAAATATGTGAAGCGCTTGGGAAAATGAATCACTGGCTTACGCTTTAAGATACCTTGACAGATTTCTCGCCCTGCTCGCTCTGCGCTCACTAAAAAAGGCATCGGAAAATCATTTTTATCTGTCATGGGTGTTTTTACAAAGCCTGGACAAATGATACTGACATCAATCCCATAGTTTGATAAATCGAGTCTTAAGCTTTTCAGAAAATAGTAAGCGGCGGCTTTGGAAGAACCATATGCTTCGGCTCGCGGCAAAGCCAACCATGCTACTGAACTTGCCATTCCCACAAATTGACTGTTATCGGTCTTTTTTAATAAAGGTAAGGTGACTTGAGCTGCTTTAATCATACCATGAAAATTGATGTTCATCATTGTCTTAAAATCACCTGGTTTAATATCAACATCATCAACATAAATGCAGTCTCCCGCATTGTAGATGAATATATCTAGCTGCCCATACTCTTGAGAAATTTGATCCGCGCATTGTTGCCAATCTTCTTGTGAATTTGCATCGCATTTCAAAGCTTTCACACTTCCTTGAAGTTCCTCGACAACTTGACCATCACGAGATGAAATGCACAAACGGGCACCAAGGACAAGGCATTGCTTTGCTACCTCTAAGCCAATACCTGACTTAGCTCCACATATCCATATCACTTTATTATGCAATGATTTGTTCATTTTAATCTCATTTTGTTAAAAGCAGTTTATAGTAAACATTATGACCCTAATTCATAAAAAACAAAACAAAAACGTTCAAAACGTTCATATTTTTTGAAAAGTGGTATACCTTTAGGAAAAATTTGGATCAGACCATATGCAAAACAAAAACACCGCAGCTAAAACTTGCCTTTTTACAGTAGGACTTCTCTACGGCATATTTGGGGTTATGTTTATCAGTGCCCCTGAGAAATTTGCACCCTCTCTGGGCTATACTAACATTGATTTGAGTGCGCAAATAGAGATCATCGCTGTGTATGGAGGTTTGGAAATCGCTATTGCACTAGCAGTCTTTTGGGGACTTTTTAAAAACAATGCGAAATCAGCTGCATATTTATGTCTCATCTCGCTCTTGGGTTTTGCTGGAGGACGCTTGATAGGAATCAGCCTTCATGGATTAGAAGGTAATCACCTTAGTTTTTTAGTTTTAGAAATCGTTTTAGCTCTTATGTCATTTTATTCATACAGGAAATTACAAACATGAAAAATAAATTTATCATTACCAGCGTAGCTATTTTAAGTCTATTTTTACTTAGTAGCTCGTGCACCGTCGGAACTAGCGAGGTTAAGGTTACTGAAAAAAATTATTTCCCTAAAGTGGGCGGTTTAGACCTCCAGGGGAATGAGCAAACTTTCCCACAAAGCTTAAAGAAAGATCAAACCATCTGTATCGTTGCTTTTGAACGCTGGCAACAAGCTTGGGTCGATGAGTGGTATGCTAAAATAGAAACAGCCGTAGATAAATCTCCCGAGACTTTAGCCTACTATGAAATCCCAACCATATCCAAACTGAGTGCTCCCGTTCGTTGGTGGATTTACCGTGGCATGCGTGGTGGAATTACATCTGAAAGGATGAGGTCACAAGTTATTACCCTTCATATTGATAAGGAGCCCTTTAATAAACATTTAGATATTACCGATGAAAAAATTGTCTACGTTTATGTTTTAGACCCAGAAGGTAAAATCCTATATAAAGATCAAGGTCGCTTTTCACAAGAGAAATGGCTAGAACTGCAAAAATTTCTGGAGAAAAAATGAATTTTAAAACCATTATTGCTATGCTAGATAGCGACGCTTTAGATCAAGTTGAGAACCCCTCTGATGAAACTGATTTTAAACGTATCCTACCTTTTATTTTACTGCATTTTGCTGCCCTATCAGCTTTGTTAGTCAGCTTCAGTTGGGCATGCGTAGCCCTACTCGCCCTTTCTTATTTTATTAGAATGTTTGCTATAACGGGGTTTTATCATCGTTACTTTTCACATAAAACTTTTAAAACCACACGACCTGTACAATTCTTTTTTGCTTTCTTAGCTTGTGCTTCAGTTCAACGTGGTCCCTTATGGTGGGCATCCCACCATCGTCAACACCACCGCTTTTCAGATAAAGAAGAAGATGCTCACTCTCCTGTACAGAGATCATTCTGGTACAGTCACATGGGTTGGTTCTTAACTGAAAAACACTTTCCCACGAATAAAAAATACGTGCGTGATTGGATGAAGTTTAAAGAGTTAGTTTTTCTCAATCGTTTTGATTGGTTTGCACCCGTAGTTTATGCTTTTTCTTTTATAGTTTTTGGAAAACTCTCTTCGGTCTATTTTCCTGAATTAGGTTTAAATGCGGGAAATTCTTTCGTCTGGGGATTCATAATCTCAACGTTGGTTCTCTATCACGGAACTTTCACTATTAATTCACTCGCACACAAATATGGATCTCGTCCCTACGAAACAGGTGATCAAAGTCGTAACAATTGGTTTTTGGCAATGATTACTCTAGGCGAAGGTTGGCATAATAATCACCACCACTTTCCAAATACAATTCACCAAGGTTTTCGCAAACGCGAGTTAGATATTACCTATTACATCCTTTATCTAATGAAATGCCTTGGCTTAGTTTCAGACTTTAAACCCCTTCCCAAAAATCTTAAATAGCAAAATAAATTACTCAATTAGGACTTTTATGAAAACTTCCTCTTTTTCAAAAACATATTTCGTACGCCTGCATGAAACTGATCTTGGCGGTATTGTTCACCATAGCAATTACTTTCACTGGATTGAAGAGACTGAATACGCCCTCTTTGAACATATTGATGAAGCGGTCGTTGGTGAATTTGACGAAAACTTAGAAGGAAGTGGTTGGCCACGTAGTGAAATGAACATCAAATTTATGCAGCCAGTCAAATTTCGCGATGAAATCCGTGTTGATCTTAGCATAAAACGGATTCGTTCAGCTGCCATTGTTTACCAAGTAGATATGTTCCGTATTAATAAGGATAATTCCGAAGATAAGGTTCTGACAGGAAACTACACCGCTACTTGCTGCCTTTATGATGGGACTTTTCAAAAACCACCACGGGTCATCCCCATCCCTGATAGTTTTTTAGCAAAGATAGAAAAAGTCTAAATCTTGATTTCCAAACTTTAAAGATCTAGATTCATTCACTATTGAAGAGGAGGTGAATGATGCGATACAAACCCTATTTTGTCGAAAGGCACAAACCAAACTTGAGTTTTCTTAAACGGAAGAAAGGTCAAAAGCGTAAAAAACGCTTGCGTTTAAAATTGGGTAAACTCAAAGCAATACGAATTAAAAGTAAAGATAGCGCAGTTCGCAAAATACTCTGCGCACTCATTTTAACTTCCACGATTTTGAGTCTTATTTTTCCTCCTGTATTCTACCTCACCATTGGAATCATTGGCATATGCTTTTTTCTAGCCTGCTGTAAAGCTCTTTTTTATATTTCTGTTATCAAAACAAATAAAAAAGGCGATTCAAAATGAATCGCCTTTGGCTACTTACTTAGAAGAGTTTAATAATCGTCGATTTCTTCGAGAATCTCTTCTTCGTGACGTCTTTCAATATTACCTAGATGCTCACCTTTATGATTGTGGTGATAAGTCTCGAGTTTTTTCTCGAGTTGGCGATCGAGACGATCGACAGCATCGGCAATTGATTTATACATGTCATCAGTTTCAGCATGGGCATCTAAATTAATTTTATTGCCATGGAGAACTATTTCCACTTTGAATTTTCCGTGGCCATGGGATAGAACGACTTCGGCCTTGTTGAGTTTAGGATAGCTGACGCGCATATTGGAGAGGTGACTCTCTACGCTGTCTTTTAATGCTTCTGTGAGTTGGAGGTTTTTTCCTGATACGATTGATCCTTTTGCAAAAGTCCTGAATTAGAGTGATTAAAAAGTTCATCCAGGATAAATCTTAAGATCTCGCTCACATGTATCTCGAAATTGGATACATGTGAGTATAAACAAGCCAAAAATGGACGCAAGTTGATCATGACGTATAGTTTTATGTTAGTTGCTAAATAGTCTTGAAGAGTTGGTTTGCTGTTATTGCAATAATGCCAAACATTAGATGAGTCATGACTTTTGCATGTCCTCGTACTCTGATCATCCTACCACCATAGTTGTCTTTTAAGTTCGAAAAGACTCTTTCAACAGATGACCGCTGTTTGTACCGTTCTTTTTCAGGCGGGTCAAAAATCTTTTTCTCCCCAGTTTTTCTAGGATTGTGATCAATAATAGATTTATGTCCTAAAAGATGGCTGAATTTATGGATAGAAGGTGAATCATAGGCTGCATCCATTAAATCATATAAATTAGTTATGCGTTGTGCGCTAATCTGTGCTAAAGGGATTGCCGCTTGGCTGTCGTGTAAAGACGCTGAACTCAATAGGCCTGCGACTGGTATATCTCCATCAATACAATCTAAGTGAAGCTTGTAGCCTTTCCATGAAACTTTATAACCATTACTGTTTTTCTTTGTCCCTTTATTACAGTGCGTTGGGAGCTCTTTTAAGTTTTCTTCAAGTGACCGGTCGACCTGCTTTTCCACTACGGTTTTTTCTTTAATTCGGATCTCACCTTTTTTAGGCCGCCCTCGTTTCTTAGGGGCTTTAGGCTCAGCCCCTGGTTCAGACATGACTTTTTCTCTAGCTTCAATTGCTGAAGAATCTCTACTAATGTGCGGTACTAAGGTGTCTCCACAATGTTTTACCACTAAGAATTCATGGATTCTTTGGCAGAGCTGAGAGGCGGTGATTTCTGCAAATACTCTAGAAAAAGTACTTTCATGAGGAAGCTGTTTTGCAAATTCCCAACCACATAAACGACGTATCTTTGTACTTGATTTGAGAAAGTCTATAAAAGATCTTGTTGTATCGAAGTTATAAACGGATTTGGCTATGTAAGCTTTCACTATATTAAAATGATCTTTCGGAGGTCGCCCAAATCCACACCATTCAAATTCATGGCTGAACTGATCAAGCTCAGTTATTGTGCAGATGCGAACAAACTCTTTCTCTTTCTTAGTTAATTCTCCGCCTAAAAGTTCTTCTAAGCCTGGAAATAAATACTTTTCTATGGTATCCCATAAGCCGGGTAGATTCATGTTTTTTCTCTTTTTGTTTTGGTAACTATTGAGATAACATGTTTCTACTTTTATTCAGCTTGTTTTATGACTTTTGCAAAAGGCTCGATTATATCCATTATATGTTTCCTCATCTTTGGAGTTTACGTTTGGGAAACTTTTTCCTGTTGGAAGCCACTTCCCACTATTAAAGAACTACTAGAGCGAATGAAAAGCAAGGATCTTTTTAACAATTCTCTAACAAAAAAAGCCTCTTTAAATTTACAGAAATCAGTCTATTATTAGACATCTTTTTGAAAGTACGCTACTTACAACAAAAATTCGGAAAAATCATATGAATGTCATAAAAATAAAAATTCTCTCTTATATAAGAAATATGAGGAAAATTATTTTTGCCTGCCCTCTCTGCAGTGAGAACAATTCACTCATTCACGATGAGCTAAATGACGCAGCAATTTTAATTGATTTTAAATGCCCTAATTGTGCTCGTAGCTTTCGCGGTGACTTTTCAGCTCTTACTGAACTCGAACAACACTTTCACGGCAAAAAATGAAATCGACTCTTTGGATTTTAGTGACAGTTACTGTGGCGCTAATGGGAACAACTGGCTGGCTCCTCTGGGAAAACGATCAACTCAAACAAAATAAAGCTTTATTAGAAACGCAAGTTTTCGAACTAGAGGAACACAAAGCTAGTTTAGAAGATCACCTTTCCACAAAAGAGAAAGAACAAATCCAACTTTCTCAAACACTTGATCAAGAGATCAAAAAACAAGAAGCCATGATTCAGGCGCATCAACAAACACTCGAAGAATTTAAACAGAGTGTAGAAGAAGAAAAAGAAGAGATGTCGACTCTGCACGGCAAGTTGGTTGAGGAACTACAAAACGAAATCACGAGTCGTGAAATTAAGCTTAGGGAACTCAATGGTCGCATTAGCTTAAGTATGGAAAATAAAATCCTCTTCCCCTCTGGTACCGCCAACTTGGGGGATCGTGGTTCTGAGGTTCTCCAAAAAATTAGCGATGCATTAAGCGAAACGACAGATCATATTATCCGTGTCGAAGGTCACACTGATAATGTTCCTTTATCAGGTAAAGGTCTTTATAAAAGTAATTGGGACTTATCTGCGGCTCGAGCTTTATCAGTTGTTAATGAATTACTTGCCACTCGACAACTCAACTCAAAGAATATTGAAGCTGTGGCCATGGGCGAGTTTCACCCCATAGCCGATAACAATACTAAAGAAGGGCGAGCCCAAAACCGCCGAATCGAAATTTATTTAAGTCCTAAGCCTGACACAACATCATTGACAGAATCAATACCGAACGATTCAATTATTGATTAGTCCGCAAACACTCTTACTATTATATTTAAGGCAGCTAAAAACAACGGAGCCTCAAAAGCAAATGAAACCCCAAACACGCCGATTAATGCCAGTCGCCTTCGCGAATTTCTTCGGCACACTCAATGATAATGCCTTTAAGAATATTTCCATATTAATTATGGCAATGGCCATAAGTGATAGCAGTGAAGAACTCATCCTCAATGCTCGAATTTCAATCGTCTTTACGGTTCCCTTTATCCTTTTCTCTGTTTTTGCCGGCTGGGCAGGCGATCGTTTCTGTCGACACAAAGTCATGGGAGTTGCCAAGGCTTGTGAACTACCCATCATGATTATTGGTGCATCCGCAGTGATGCTCTATGACTCAGCTAATCCCAATCCTATACTTGGAGGCTTACTCTATTCCTGTGTGTTTTTAATGGCTCTTCAATCCACTTTTTTTGTTCCTGCACGTGCCAGTATTATGCCTCAGCTCTTCAACGAGCAAGAGATCAAAGATGCCAATGGTAAGTTAGAGCTACTCAATTTCGCGGGCATTATTTTGGGGACCGCCCTCGCTGGTTTTTGCGTGACTTATAGAGCCTTCAACCTCATCCTTCCTATTTTTGCCATCATTGGTTGGCTTTTTATTCGCAAGACTCAAGCTGTTGAAGCAGCTAACCCTCAGCTCCCTTTTTCACTTAACCCCATAAAAGAACTCGCCGGACCATTAAAAACTATTCGCCAAGATAAAGGACTACTTGCCGCCGCTATTGGAGAAACCGTTTTCTACAGTATTGGCATTGTTTTAGTCTTTGCCATCCTAACTTTGGGTAAATATGACCTGATGCTCAATGATATTGAGCGCTCGCTCATGCTGCTCCCTCTCACTTTTGGTATCGGCCTTGGTTGCTTTATTGCTGGTCGACTGAATCATACCACCATGAATCGTGGACTTTGTGTTCCCGGCCTCATGGGAATGACTTTTGCACTCTGCCAACTCATTGCCACCTCCAACCCTACTGTCGCTAGTCTCTGGATCCTTGTTGCTGGTTTTTTTGGCGGACTCTTCGTACTTCCTATTAAAGTTTACCTTCAAGAAGAAACACCTGAAGCAGAACGCATGCGTATCATGGCTGCTGAAAATGTTCTTGTTTTCCTCGGGATGTTATGCACCACTTGGTTGACCTATGAATTTGGTAAGCGCAGCGCGGATCTCACCTCACATTCAGTCATATGGATCTGTGCCTTAGCTTTAGCACTCACCTGTATTCCGGCTGCGATTATTCTCTCAAACAACTTCCTTCGCCTCATGGTGCTCGGCCCCATTCGCCTCAATTACCGTATTCGCGTGAGAGGTTTAGAGAATGTTCCCCACGAAGGTCCTTTGCTCTTATTGCCCAATCACTCCACATGGATCGATGGATTTTTACTTTCTGCAGCAGTTCCTCGTAATATTGTCTTCATGATTGATTCTACTTACTACTATAAACCTTTGTTAAAGCCATTTTTTGAAATGTTCGATTTCCTACCTGTTAACGCGGGGCGCAAATCTGTACTTCAATCTCTTGAGGCGGGAAAGCAAGCTTTAGCTGATGGTAAAGCTTTGTGCCTATTTCCCGAAGGTGTTCTAACTCGCTCAGGCTTTATGAATGAATTTAAAAGCGGCTTCCAGCGTGTCCTCAAAGATAATGATGACGCCACTGTACTTCCCGTTTATATGGGAGGTACCTGGGGAAGTACCTTCAGTTTACGTGGCGGGGAACGCTTAAGTTTAAGCAATACTGCGGGTCCACTACCTCCCAAAATCAGCATTCATGTAGGTGAAGAAGTCCCTCACGATATCCCAGCTTTAGATCTTTGGGAAAAAGTTAAAGAGCTCGAATTTATTGACCATAAAGTACGTGCCGATGAAAATGTTCCCGGCCCAGTGAAATTTATTCAACATGTTAAATTTAATCCCTTTGGCTCTATTTTCATCGATCCTGATAAGGGCCCGATCAAGAACTTACCCCTTTTGATTAAAATTTTAGCGCTCTCCGGAAAAATCAAAAAGATTCAAGGGAAAAAGGAATACACCTCTATCTTGCTTCCCAATACTGTAGCCGCAGTAAGTTCTGCCCTCGCCGCCTACTTCCAGGAATCCGTACCCGTCTTTTTGAATTCAACTGTTTCCAAAGATGGTTTGGCACATGCCCTTAAAACCACGGACTGTCAATATGTGGTGACTTCTAAGCTCGCTATCAAAAAGATGAATATTGATTTACCCGAGACCTGTACCCCCATCTATCTTGAAGATATTGCCAAAAGCATCACTAAAGTCGATGTGATTAAGGCTTTGCTCAGCATTGCCCGTCCTACATCTTGGATTTGCAAAGCTCGCATTGACGATACGGCCACAATCCTTTTCTCTAGTGGCTCGACAGGAACGCCAAAAGGCGTTGAGCTCAGTCACTTGAATGTGAGTTCCAACTTGGATTCACTTGGTATGGTTTGTGACCTCAATCAAAATGATGTGGTTTTGGGACATATGCCCTTGTTCCATGCCTTTGGTTATCTATCGGCATTTTATCTCCCCATTAGTCAAGCGACTCCAACTGTGATGCAGGCCAATCCTCTCGACGCCAAAGCCGTCAGTGAGAACATGGGTAAATATGGTTGTTCTATTTTATTTGGTACTCCGAGTTTCCTCGCCAATTATACTCGCAGATGTAAAAAAGAAGACTTCAATAAGCTTCGTCTCGTTCTTGTCGGTGCCGAAAAACTGAATGCGAACACCGCACAAGAGTTTTTTGAGAAATTTGGGATTCTACCCACCGAGGCCTATGGCGCAACAGAACTTGCTCCGGGTATAAGCTTCAATGCCCCCGTAAAAATATGGGAACTGGGCAAAAAGCATTTACGAGATAATTCAGTGGGACGTCCTCTTCCTGGCATTCAAATTAAAACAGTTAATCCAGATACTCTAGAGGATTTAGCTAATGGAGAAGCTGGTCTTCTCTTAGTCAGAAGTCCAAGTACTATGCGTGGTTACCTTAAAGACCCTGATCGTACAAAAGAAGTTTTGAAAAATGGTTGGTACATTACCGGAGATATTGCCTCTATTAATCGCGACGGTTCTATCCAATTACAAGGTCGCCTCTCACGCTTTAGTAAAATTGCTGGTGAAATGGTTCCTCATGGTGCCGTCGAAGAAGCTTTACATCAAGAAGCCAACACAGACCCATCGCAACTCGCCGTCATGGGAGTTCCCGACGAAGCTCGGGGTGAAAAGTTAATTGTTTTGTTCACGGAGCTCGATAAAGATATTGCCGAAATCATTGAAGGTTTAAGAGCTCATGGGCTACCAAATCTATGGATTCCAAAGCCTCAAAACTTTATACAAATTGAAGAAATCCCACTTTTGGGTTCCGGAAAAGTAGATCTCAAGGCTCTTAAAGACTTGGCAATCAAAATGGTAGAAAAAAATCAAGCAAAAAAATGAGCCTCTGAAAATTTACTTTGAAAAATCATATAGTCAGTTTGATGAAATAGCGAAATCGCATTAGATTCAGCACTCGCTTAACTGGACACTATGGTTTTTATTGTTCAAATCCGGTTAATCTAGACACTTTTAATTATAATGTAACAAGGAAAATAAAATGAAAAGAACTTATCAGCCTTCAAAGTTGAAGAGAAAAAGAATGTGTGGTTTCCGCGCTCGTATGGCAACTAAGAGTGGTCGTAAACTTATCGCTAGAAGAAGATCTAAAGGTCGCGCTAAGCTCACACAAGCCTAATTTGGCCTCCTGAAAGGTGACTCAACCCTCTCAAGATTCTAATAAAAAAAGCTTACTCACGCTCAGTTCTGACTTAAGCTTTTCTAAATCTCACAGGCTCGTAAAAGGACACGAATTTCGCTACATGCGAGAAAACGCTGAAAGCATACGCGGGAAGTCCATTATCTTATGTTATGCCCCAGCACCTGATAGCCAAAGAAGGCTTGGGATTGTCGTTAGCAAAAGATTTCACAAGCACGCAGTAAAGAGAAATCGCGCAAAAAGAATCATTAGAGAGGCGTACCGTCACCTTCAGGATAAACTTCCGAATAACTGGTTTGTTATTATATCCCGGGCCCATTTATCGGGTAAGAGCTCCATCGAGGTACAGGAAGAGCTCTTAAAACTTATCGACAAAAGCAACTTAGTGTGAAGAAAGAAAATTTAGCAACGCGATTCGCAATGCTAATTGTATGGCTCTATCAAAAATGCCTCTCCCCCCTCTTTCCTCCTGTTTGTAGATTTCATCCCAATTGTTCGAATTACTCACGTCAAGCCTTAAGCACTCATGGTTTTATACGCGGCTTATACTTGACAATAAAAAGAATTTTTAAATGTCACCCTTTCTATAAGGGCTCGAACTATGATCCAGTTCCCGAAAAAAAGGTGACTCAAAAAGAGAAATAACTCTTATGGATAAGAAAGGATTAGCCTGGCTACTTGCCTTAGGCCTTTCACTCTACCTCATTCTCAATACTGAGAACGAAAAAATCAATCAAAAGTTTTTTGGCATTGAAGCTCAGGCTCAAGCTCCTCAGCAAGAAAATGCTGATAGTGCTCTAAGCGAAGATAACGCACCTGCCACAATAAACGCAGATGAAAAAGCTCCTACTGAAGAAAAGCAGGCTGCACTCAAAGCAGTAGCTAAAGACGCTCTATCGAAAGAAGCGCCTGCAGAATTAGCACAAGCAGAGCTTCCTGTACACAGCTTAAGTGTAGGAGATAACTTTGTCTTAAATATACGTCCTGGTCAAGGCTTAAAAGATGCCCAACTCAATGAGTATTTCACTACTAGTGAGAAAGATAAAAACGTTAAAATTGGTGATCAAAACACACCTAGTTTCAACTTTTCTGGCGTTGCTGAAGAGTGGCAGTTAGTCAACTTACGCGTTAAAGAGAAAAGTCAGAATAAGTTAGTAACGGAAGCTGCTTACACATATGAAGGTCAAAGTTTTGCCGTTCAAAGTACTTGGGCCTTAACAGAAGATTACCACTTTGCTTTAAACCACAAGCTTATCAACACCTCAGACAAAACCCTAAACATTAGCGGTCTTTACCTTAACTGTGGTTACGTCCAACCCGTTCAGATGGGAGAACATGGCTTCTTTACACAACAAGCTATTGGTAATGACCAAGCCATTGATACCATCCTCAAAAAAGACCGTAAGATTGAGACACATCTTAAACACGGCATTGTCGATGACATTAAAGATAAGCTTGAAGATGCTGCCGAAGAAGGTCGCGTCCTTAAAGATCCTTACGCTATTTACCAGCCTGAAGAAGGCGATAGCTTTGACTGGATTGCTGTAAAGAACCAATACTTTGCTTTTATTGCCGATACGAGTGATTCTTTTTCAACGGTAAGAACGAAAACAAAAGAAATCATTTCGCCCCTTAAAAATGAAGATGGCAGTCAAGATAAATACGACCTACTCTTTGCTGAAGGCCAAATTGAAGACTTTAAACTCATCCCAGGCGAATCCAAAGAGGTCGCACTCGATATCTTTGCAGGTCCTCAGGAAATTCACATTTTAGAAAAGCTCGGTAGTGATAAAAAAGGTATCATGCAACTCAACATGTTCATGAACATGAAAGTATCTTGGTTAGGTTTCCTATCTGAAATGATTCTCAAAGCTCTCTTCTTTTTCAATGGCTTTGTCAATAGTTTTGGTCTCTCTATTATTTTACTTACTATTACAGTTAAACTCCTCTTCTGGAAATTAACTAATAAGAGTAATCGCTCTATGAAGAAAATGGCTGTTCTTGGTCCTCGCATTAAGGAAATTCGCGAAGAAAATAAGGACAATCCACAAGTTATGAATCAAAAAGTCATGGCCCTTTACCGCGAGGAAGGCGTTAACCCCGCAGGTGGTTGCTTACCCATGCTCTTACAGATGCCCATCTTCATTGCACTCTTTAATGCACTTCGCAGTGCCATTGAACTACGCCACGTAGAGTTCCTTTGGATTATGGACTTATCACAGCCCGATACCTTAGGTTTCATTCCTGGCGTCCCCATTAGACCCCTCGTTATCATTTGGGCTCTATTAATGCTTGTTCAGCAGAGAATGACTCCTTCCTCTGCGGACGAAACCCAGAAAAAAGTCATGATGTTTATGCCTATTATGATGCTGTTCTTCTGTTACGGCATGCCAGCTGGCCTCACACTTTATTGGTGCTTCCAGTCACTCATGACACTCATTCAATACAAACTCAACAACCGGACTACAGACGGCACTCCAGCTCCAGCTACTGCCGCTAAATGATTAGGAGAAATCATGGAAACTAAGACACAAGAATGCGAAAAATCCAAACGCGTATTTGAAACTATTATTACACTTCTCGGCCAAAAAGCTGAAGTGGCTCACAAGTATACAGGAAAAAATATTGTTCTCAACGTAACTTCCGAAGACCCAGGTCGCCTAATCGGACGTAGAGGCATTGCCCTTAACAGTATCACTCACCTTATGAATCTCGTTCTCAAGCGCGAAGATGGTGAACATCCCCACGTTGTCATCGATGTGAAAGGCATTGGCGAAGAAGATAGAGGCGAGCGCGAGCGTGGACCTCGTAAAGACAAGCGCAATAACAAGCGTAATAATAACCGTCGCCACAATAAGAATTCTGAAAGTAACGAAACTGCTGAGCCAAAGACTGAAGCTAAAGCTGAGCCAAAGACTGAAGCTAAAGCTGAGCCAAAGACTGAAGCTAAAGCTGAGCCAAAGACTGAAGCCAAAGCTGAGCCAAAGGCTGAAGCTGAGCCAAAGACTGAGGCTAAAGCTGAGCCAAAGACTGAAGCTAAAGCTGAGCCAAAAACTGAAGCTAAAGCTGAGCCAAAGAAAAAACTTTCTCGCTTAGAGATCGAATGCCGTAACTCATCACGTGAAGTTAAAAAATGGGGCGAAGACACTTACCTACCTCCAATGACTGAAGGTGATTGCTTCAAAGCTCTCGATTACTTTAAAAATGATAAAGAAATCACAGCTGCAATCGACGAGAGTCGTACTTCTGGCGATAAAAAAAGAGTTAAGCTGTCAATTCAGCAATAAGCTTTTTGATCAATTGATTTTAGCCCCTCCTTCGAGGGGCTTTTTTTTGGTTCTTCACGGATTTGCGTGATTTGCAATAATTAGTAAAAAAGTCGTTCTCATGATTAAGTTTGATTTACCACAATTAAACAAAATAAAGAGAACGACTTATGTTAACAGATAACTTCCTTTCAAATTTTTGGCAAGGTTTCGCAGTTGAAGATTTTTATATAGATAGAGATAAACTTAGAGTTAAGCTTATCCCTCATAAAACGGCTTGCTGCGGACGTTGTGGCCTCATGGGCAATTCTATACATGATATAAGCGAACGTAAGGTACGTGATTTATCATGTTTCGAATATAAAACATATCTAATAATACAAGTACGTAGAGTTAATTGCTTAGTATGTGGAGTAAGAACTGAGCACATACCGTGGCTAGCACCTTATTCTAGGGTGACAAAACGATTGAAGAATTATACTGAAGCTTTGTGCCGCATTCTTCCCATAAGTCATGTCTCGAACCTTTTAGGATTACATTGGACAACGGTAAAGGATATTGATAAGGGCCGTTTAATTCGTGAAGTTACAGAGCCAGATTATAGTAGAATCAGGCAGCTTGTAATGGATGAATTCGCTCTACACAAAGGTCATCGTTACGCAACTGTGATTGCTGATGCAAATACACAGCAGGTTCTATGGATTGGAGAAGGGAGGTCCAGGAAAAATATTCGACCTTTCTTTGAAGAACTCGGTGAGTACTGTCAGAATATTGAAGCAGTCGCAATGGATATGAATACATCTTTTGATTTGGAAGTGAAAGAACACTGTCCACACGCCGAGGTCGTTTATGATCTGTTTCATGTAATAGCAAAATATGGGCGTGAAGTTATTGATCGAGTTCGTGTAGATCGAGCTAATGAGTTGAAAGAGGACAAAAAAGCGAGAAAAGTAGTCAAGCAAGGACGCTGGTTATTACTGAAAAATAAATCTAATCTTCGCGGTTCTCAAGAAATTAAACTTCAAGAATTACTACAAGCCAATAAGCCTCTCGCTGTTGTTTACATGATGAAGCAGGCCTTAAAAGATATATGGTTTTGTCCTACAGTTAAAGAAGCCTTTAATAACTGGAGGTATTGGTTTAAGCAAGTGAAAGAATCAGGAATAAAGCCTCTTGAAAATTTTGCGAGAAAATTAAGACCCTACGTACGAGGCATTTTAGCATCCTCTAAGTTTCCATTAAACACAAGTGTTCTTGAAGGTATGAATAATAAAATCAAAGGGGACTTGTAAACTTTAGAGCGGATTTTCTCTAAATTCTTTAAGCAAAATTTTGTATAAATTTTGCTTTCGGTTATTGAATCTATACTCTGATTCTTTTAAATGTAAATCAAAGTACTCAGACTTCAATCCTTTGAATTTTGTGAGCCGATGTTTTGCATACCCCCAGAAGGACTCAATTCCATTAATATGGGATTTGTTATTCGCAAATTCATTCTCACTATGAATAACTCTATAATGCTTTTTATAACCTAGATCAACTAAACCATTATAAGCTTTCCATCCATCTGTGTGAATCACACTTTCGAGTTCAACTTTACCTCTAATAATACCTAATAGTGTTTTAGCTGAAACATCATTTACTATTTCAGTGTAGACTTTCCCTTCTCTTTTTAGAAGTCCAAAAACTTTAATTTTATTACTGGCACCACGGCCTCGGCGACCTCTTGCTCTACGGGCTCCAAAATAACTTTCATCAGCTTCTATATCTCCTAATAATAATGGATTTTCTTCACAAGTTAGACTAAAGATTCGTTGCCGAATTCTTTGAATTAAGTTATTAATTGTAACCCTACTAAGGTGTGTTAAATCACTGATTTGAGAGACCGAAAAATCTGCGGCAAAAAATTTAAGGACTTCTCGGAACTTTTTTTCAGTAATATGAGCACGATTTATGTATTTATTCTTCATATTAAACACTAATAATTGTGTCTAAACTTTACAAGACCCAATCAAAGTAATCAAAAGAATGGCATACGGTTACAGAGATAGTACATACTTTTTCTTGAAAATTAGGGACGCCTTTCCCGGAAAACCGTGAAGAACCTTTTTTTTTGCCCTAAGGAGTATATCCGTGATTACTTAGATCCTCAATCACATAAGTAAATTGCTTAGTGAAATGACTTAAGGCTTTGGGGAAGTCATCTAATTTATCTGCCTTAATATGCTCTTCGAGTACCTGACAACTAAAGGCCAAATCTTTGGCACCTATCACGGCAGATATTCCTTTTAAAGTATGAATTAGACGACTCAAGTCTTCAAATTTTCTCTTGTGATAAAGTTCATCAAGAGTCGTTAAGAGTTCACTGTATTCGCTAATGAATTCATGCAATAGTTTATCATAGAGTTTCTCACTATCATTTGTATAGTGAATCCCCTCTTCAACATTTATCTTTTTGAAATTAAACTTTTCAATAAAATGTCTGTGCTCACCTTCATCCACAGATTTATCTTTAATCACCTTATCTTTGGGAAGCCATTTCACTAAAATAGACAATAGGTCTTCATTATAAAAAGGCTTAATTAAACGGTCATTCATACCTTCGTGCAAATATTCATAACCTTGATCGACAAAGGCATTAGCCGTGACCGCAATAATTGGGGTGTTTTTATTAAGCCCCTCGAAACGTATTTTTTTAGTCGCTTGTAGGCCATCCATAATGGGCATTTGAATATCCATTAGGATAATATCGTATGGCTTCTCTAAACACAACTGTACCGCATCGCTACCATTAACTGCACTATCTGTCTGAATATCAAAACTCTCCAACATTTCTAAAGCCACAAAGCGGTTCATTTTATTATCGTCCACTAAGAGAAGTTTAATACCTTGAAATTTGACCTGTGTCTTCTTGTCTACGTGTCTTACGATATTGGTTTCAACCTTGCTCAAAGTTAAAATTTCTTTAATGGAAGAATACAAAATTTGTGGATAGATAGGTTTAAACAAAATATTTTGCTCACTAGACATGGCTCGATGAATTGTCTCTTGTGGGTGTGCCGTGTATATAATCGGCAACTTCACCTTTTCAAAGACATCGCCATAGCTTCGGTAGGGACAGATCATTAAATCATATCGCTGCTCACTAATACGTGCATCGAAATAAGCATTTGTTGTAGCAAAGCTATCGACCTTCATATAGGCAACTTTTAAACTATTTTCTATTGACTCACGTAATGGATCTGAGCTCTCAATTAAAACCACTCTCTTCTCTACCATGCGGCCGAAATCTCTAGTTTTAGTTCTTTCCTCGAGAGGGATTTCAAAATTTGCGGTGAAATGAAACTGGCTGCCTTTTTGAGGTGTGCTATCCAACCAGATTTCACCTCCCATATACTTAACAATTTTTTTCGATATCGTTAAGCCCAAACCAGTGCCACCATATTTACGGGTCGTCGAGGAATCGCCTTGAGAAAAAGGTTGGAATAACCTGCCCTTCTGAGTATCACTTAAACCTATTCCCGTATCTTCTACACAAAAATGCAAAATTATAGAATCTTCTTTTAGAGTCTTCTCTTCTATAGATAAAATCACATGTCCCTTGCGAGTGTACTTTAAGCCATTCCCTATAAGGTTAAGCAAAACTTGTTCTAGGCGTAAGGGATCTCCCATAAGCTTGTAGGATAGTGGGCCAGGAAAAATTAAGTCAACGTTGCGATTGGTCATTCGACCCCTCAGGGTCCCCCCTACTTTCTCTAGTACATCACTCAACTTAAAAGGGATTTTTTCCATGGTCATTTTGCCAGCCTCAATTTTAGAAAAGTCCAAAATATCATTTAAAATGGTCAACAAATTTTCACTAGACTGCTTAATCTTATAAAGGTACTCCTCGTGCTTTTCTCCAGATTTATCTTTCAGCCCCAACTGCGTTAAACCGATAATAGCATTCATGGGAGTTCGTATCTCATGGCTCATATTAGCTAAAAACTCTGACTTCGCACTATTTGCTAGCTCGGCTTCTTCTCGTAATTCGTGGGCTTCTTTATAGGCCACTCCCAGTTTTTTATTGAGGGTATATAAGCGGCCTCCCCACAAGCCAATAACAAGAAGAACAATCGCTCCCACTATAAAAATTCTCCAAAATTTACCATAATCATTTGAGTCCCCCAAATGGGTCTTGCCCCAACGCTCACGAATCGCTTTATGTTCTCTGTCACTAATCATAGCAATCGTTTTATTAAGTATACTGACCAATTCGGGGTAATCATGATGCACTCCGATGGCCAGATCACAACGAAAGGGAACTTCTCCCGATATCTTTAAATCAGAAAATTGATCATCCTTTAAAAGCCGAGAAACTTCCGCCAAATTACCAATGTACGCAGAGCCTTCACCTTGAGTTACTTCCTTTAGAGCTGATAAAATATCTTTTTCTAACTTCAGGTTTAAATCACCATGTTTGTAGGTGAGCATATCATGCGCCGAGCGGTTCTCTACTACATAAATTTTATAGTCCTTCAATTGCTCGATACTACTCACTAAGGTTGTCTTTTTATTCGTGACAATGACAAAAGGAAATGAGAGGTAAGGTTTCGTAAAGCTCATATATTGTTGCTGCTGAGGTGTTTTTACCACCGTATCTAATGCATGAATTTTTTCATCTTTTAAGGAAGCGACTGTATCGGACCAAGAATCATTATGCACAAAGCTGAAATGAAGCCCTGATTTTTTTGATATAAGGTCTAAGTAGTCACTCGATAAACCCTTGAATATCTTGCCTTGTTCTTCAAATTCATGCCAAGCTTCATCAACACCAATAATAATTTCTGGTGTATTGGCTATCCATAATTTCTCTTTTTCCGTAAATTCACTTACTAGGGTCTTCCTACTAGAAAAAAACCATTGTTGACGTAAAGAGTAACGTTCTTCATCACTTACAGTATTCATTGCTTTTTGGAGGATATTTCTTAATATTTCCCAATCCTTCCGAACGGCTAAATGATGAACTCCATGACGATGTTCAGGAAAGCCTAATTGCGTCGTTAATTTTAAGCCTTTGATATCGTGGGCATGAATTAAATAATCCATTGTATAAGCTTCTTCCATAAAAGCATCGGCTTTACCAGCTGCTACCGCTTTTAGTCCATCTCGAGCAGTTTTAACCATCATATAATTTATTTTAGGGAAGTTTTTAATCACGGGCTCAACGGTGACATAATCTTCAACCATAGCCAAAGTCTTGCCGTTCATATCCCCCAAAAGTTTTATTTGCGTTTCATCCGATCGAATCGCCAGAGTATTAACAGTTTCTAAATAGGCTTGAGTATAGTGAAGAAACTCTTCTCTCTCCGGTGAGTAACTAATGGGATGGATTATATCAATTTTTTTCTCAAAACTCATCTTCAATAGTTGTTTCCATGAATAACCATTAATGAATTGGAGTTCCACTCCCAAACGATCAGCTAAGAGTTTTATATAACCCACGCTATAACCCTGTGCTTGCCCCTTCACATTGAAATCGTAGGGGGCCCAATCCAATTCATTGCTGACTCGCAAAACGGGGTGCTCTTTTAACCAAGCTTTTTCTTCCGCACTGAGGTCTAGCCGGTTTTGAGCTAACAAGCTTACGCTCATCGCCAAAAAGAATAATATTTTATAAATCATTAATTAAAAAACCTTGTCTCAAAATCTTAGCCAATATATATACTGCAATATGATAAAGCTAACTTTAAACCTATTGAGTATGAGACCACTTAGGTCTGTAAATCCACTCTTAGTTTATTCCACCGCTAATATTAGTCATTTGTAAAAAGCTTAGACAAAACTTAATTTCAATTAAAATTAATAATTTACGAGTGACTGGCCATGCCCTCTGCACAACTCAAAGAAGTTTATACTTTTTTTTCTCAAGTCCCCCTCTTTCAAGGAATGAGTGAACTTGATTTAAATGACATCACCAAGAAAGCTCAAATCGTTTACTTTCCGAAAAATTCTCAAATATTTCAGCAAGCTTTGAGTCCTGTTGATTCTGTTTACTTTATCTTACAAGGGGGCTTTGAACTGAGCTATGAGAGTAATGAAGAAATCGCTCATGACATCTTAAATCAGTACGAGGTCTATGGGGCGCTTAGTATTTTAAGGAATTCAGGAATTTCTTTGAGAACGGTAAAATCAAAAGAAGATACTTTTGCCTACACTATCCCGCAAAAAGATTTTTTGAAGATCATAAAAAAACACTCTGAACTCGAAGACTACTTCTTTAATCCCCTCAATGAACTAAGCTTCAATCGCTCTTGTTCACAAATGCGCAATCGTGGCAATAGAAATCAAGAGGGTTTCATGCAGGTCAGTATGAAATCCGCATGTAAGAAGCCTATCAATTTTTGTCATGAAGACCATAGCCTCAGCGATGTCGCAAAGATTATGACTGAATCAAATTTTGGTTTTTGCATAGTTCGTAAAAATGATGCCTTGATTGGAGTTATCAGCGATAGCGATATTCGCCGATCTATTGCTGCGGGATCACTCCCCTCTTCTACTCTAGCAAGTGAGATAATGACACAAAATGTGAAAACCATTCAAGATGATTACAGTGTCTTAGAGGCCCTCTTGAAAATGGAACGTCACAAACTCTCTCATATACCAGGAATTGATTCATCTGGAAAAGTAAATTCCGTCTTGTCAGCTTTAGATCTTCCCCAGGTCCAAAGTGGCTCACCCTTAGATTTTATTTATAAAATTCGTCAGTGCAAAACAGTGAGTGAAACTAGGGAAATTAAAAACAAGCTTCCACAAGTTATCAACGACCTACTTCTGCAAGGTTATTCTCCATTAAACACCGTTCAGTACATTTCTCGGGTCAATGACGCCATTCTACGCTGCACCATAAAAGAAACTTTGAAAGTTACCGGCCAAGCTCCAGTAGACTTCGACTTTCTCGTTTTGGGTAGCGAAGGACGTTTGGAACAAACACTGTCAGGTGACCAGGATAATGCTCTGATCTATGAAGATAGTGATTCTCCCGAA
The DNA here is from genome assembly GCF_028745505.1 of Lentisphaera marina. GTDB lineage: Bacteria > Verrucomicrobiota > Lentisphaeria > Lentisphaerales > Lentisphaeraceae > Lentisphaera > Lentisphaera marina. The sequence goes on from NZ_JAQZZL010000002.1 coordinate 2,394,952, forward strand.
GTTCACTCATGGTTCAAAAACTTTGCGAGCCTCGTTTGTAGCCAGCTCGATAGTGCGGGTTATATCTATTGCAAAGGTCGCATCATGGCCGAAAATGATGCTTGGTGCCAAGATTTAACTAAATGGAAATCCAACTTCTCCAAATGGGTTGACAAGCCTTATGAAACAAATTTGCTGAATGCGCAAATATTTTTTGATTTCCGCCATGTCTATGGCCAAGGTGAACTCTCACAAAATTTGCGAAATCACCTTTTAGATGAGCTTTGTCAAAAGGGAGACAAGCTATTTTCCGCCATGAGCCAACAGTACCTTCAGCAATCTGCTCCCCTAGGCTTTTTTAATAATTTTATTGTTTCCAAAAGTGGCGAACACAAAAACTCGCTAGACATCAAATATGTAATGAATTTCATTGTCGAATTTGCTCGTATTCTTGCCCTAGAATCTTCTCTAGAAGCTACTTCAACGGCTCGTCGTTTAGATGAACTCTTTAAAAAAAGAGTTTTATCAAAGGCAGAAAACCAAAACCTACAACGAGCATGGAACCTCTGCCTATATCATCGCCTCATCCATCAAATTCAGCTTTTGGATCAGGATTTAGAAAGTCATAATTTTATCAATCCAGAAGATCTGAACACTCTCGATCGCGATATGCTTAAGTCGGCATTCAAACTCATTCCCGATTTGCAACTAAAAATAAAACTACGCTTTTCTGCAGGTCTGCAGCAATGAGTTTTTTAAAAGGACTTTTTTCTGCTGATCCACAAATCAATTTCCCAGAAGAAATGTTGGATCACGATGCAAGCAAACTCGATTATGTCGTTATTGATTGTGAAATGACTGGTCTCAACCCCAAGAAGGATCAACTTCTCTCTATTGCGGCAGTAAAAATTTCTCAAGGTAAAATTTTGAGTAATCAAAATTTTTATAAATTCATTTTTCAAGCAGAAGAAACGCTGCGGGAAGAAACTATTCTTATCCATCGCCTGAATCATCAAAAAGTATCTGAAGGACGGAATCAAACAACTGTGTTAGAAGAGTTTTCCCGCTTCTGCCACAACTGCATTCCTCTTGGCCATTTTTTTAATATTGACTTATCTTTTTTAAACCCACTACTGCCCTCCCCTTTCTCATACCCCCATTTAGACACACGGACCATTGCTCAATATCTTTTAAAGCAAAATCATCCCAACACAGCCCTACAACTAGAAGTGCTCTGCGATCACTTTTCTATCCCCCACTTTGAAGCACATAACGCTCTTGGTGATGCCACATCGACTGCTTGTCTATTTTTAAAATTACTTAGCGAACTTCGCAAACAACAAATTGTTTCGCTCCACTCTCTTCTCCTATCTACTAATACTTAGCCTTAGCGTTTTTTTTTGCTTTTTGAATTTTGACTTGTTATATTTTTCTAACAACCATTAGAGAATTATGAAAATTAAAAATCCTGAGACTTACCACAGTAAGAAACGCCAAGTTGATATGATTGAAAAAAAATTAGTATCAAGTGCCCATACTTTTGGCTGGTCGCAAATTAAAACTGCTCGGGCTTTATTGGAAGGTTTACTAAAAGTTAGAATTCGCTTTAAATCATCTAAACAACTTGATGTTTACCACTTGATTTTTGCTCTTAATTTCAAAGAAGCTGATTTAAAAGTTTTTAACCCTGAGGCCTTTGATAAAGAATTTATCTTGCGCTCAAAAGAGATAGATTAATAATTATTGACTTTAATAATTAATCCTTTATTACAATTGAATTTATACACAAAAAAGCCCCGACTTTTAAAGGCGGGGCCAGACTGTTGATAAACCCCCGTTTTTGTAACGGGGGTTTTCTTTTTGTACAGAAAAGCAAATATTTTATAATTTCAACAAAAGGTTCTTACAGTATGTAGAAATGTCTTGCAGGAGCTTGTTGGTGTTTTCTTGAGTGAAATTCTGCGTTCATCAAGAAATGCAGTGCTCCTTTACGAAGCGATAGCAATTTTCTTCATATTTTGGCATGCGGCGGCTAAAAGACACTGCTCTTGAACCTTTTTAATTCCACGCAATTTCGCATAACGGTGACCGTGTAATTGCTTTGAGTCAGCGAAACTCCTCTCCACGGTTTCCTGCCTTCGTTTATATAGGATTTTACCTTCTGGTGTGAGTCGGTTTTTCTTGATGCACTCTTTTTGATCCTCCCAGATATGTCGTGTGACGATCTTTGTGTGATTCGCACTTTTTGTACACTGGCTTCGCAATGAGCAGTTGGTGCAGGTTTTAGGGTTTGAAGCATATTCGCGGAAGCCTTCGCGAGTGGTTGTTCGATAAGGAAGTACCTGCTCTGCCGGGCAGGTATAGCTATTGTCTGTAGAGTTGTAAATGAACTGACTTTTCCGGAAATAACCTTTAATATGGTTCGGGCGTCGATAGCTTATCACACCGAAAATATCTCGATCCACAAGTCCTTTGCAGATTCCCGCGGTGAAATAACCGGCATCTAAACCAACAGCTTCGACATTAAAATTAAACCGTTCAAGTTGGTGATCCAAGCGCTTGAGATACGGGATACTGTCGTGAACATTTCCCGCGGTGACAAAACTGTCAGTGATAATATTAAACTTCCCATCGACAGTCCTGTGATCTAGATAGAAAAAGCCTTTGGGTTTACCATCCCTGACCATATAACCACTGTCTGGATCAGTGGTGCTGATCTTCGTTTCTTTAATCACCGGGCTACTATCTTTTTTTTTGAGAGGCTTCTTATCATTTTGAGCTCGATCTTTCGCGATATCTTTATTGAGAACATCTAAATAATCTCGAGTCGACTTCTCAACGTCTTGCTTATCAAATTTATTCTTATTGGCATTAGCCTTTAAGTGAGTAGAGTCGGTATAAAGGTGCTTTCCATCGACAAGCTTACGCTCCATAGCTAAGAGAACGATCTCATCGAATATTTCTTGATAAACATTGCTCTCTTGAAAACGACGGCGACGGTTTTGGCTGATGGTTGAGTGGTGCGGAATTTTATCCTGTAAGTTATAACCAAGAAACCAGCGATAAGCCATATTCATTTCTATCTCACGAATGAGTTGACGCTCGCTGCGAATACCAAATAGATATCCAATAAAAAGCATCTTAAAAAGAACGACTGGATCAACGCCGGGACGACCATTTGTTGGGCAATAGAGGTGTGCCACCTTGTGGTGAATGAATTCAAAATCGACAATGGAGTCGATCTTCCGCAAAAGGTGGTCTTGCGGAACTAATTGCTCAAGGCAAACGAATTCAAACTCGGACTGTTTTGACTGTTTTTTAATCATTAGTCAATATAATTTAACCAATAAAAAAGTCCTCCACACGGGAGGACTTTGTCAACAGTCTGGCCCCGCCTTTTAAAGGCGGGGCTTACTTATTTAAATTACTCGCCGCGTTTGACTGATTCTATCAATCTTCCTAAAGAACTATCTCTACCGTTTTTATTATGGTCATCTAAGAGCCGCTCCATAGCAAATTCTACTAAATGCGATTTCTTGATCTTAGTTTTAAACTTATAGGGCATAGAACGCCTAATCTCATCGTAAGTATTCTCTAGTTCCTCCAGAACTTCTGAGGATAAATAAAAAGTGACGCGCTCCTTACTTTGTTCTTTTTTGCTGCTTTCACTTTTTGAACTCAGGTTGACAATGTTTTCTAATTCATTTTTTGAACTGCTTAAATTTGAGAGAACTTTATCAACTTCTTCCTCACTTCTCACACCTGCCAAAGACAGAGGCTTTCTCTTAGAACCTGCCATCACACTACCTTTTTTAAATTTAACCATTTTCTACTAATTTCTTCATGAAGAGACTTTAACTCCTCTTTGGCTTTTTTATCGTGCCATTCTAAAACACATAAGCCTTGAGTCATCGTATCTGCATAAGCTACCCTACTTCCAAGTTTACTCTCTAACATCTCTAAGGGATACTCTTTCAAGACCATTTCTGTCTCTTGAGAAATCAATGTTCTTCCATTAAATTTGTTAACCAAAAAAGCAGCTTTGATTGCCGGGTTAATTGCTTGTGCCTCTTCTATTTTGTTAACCATCTTACTACTGGCCCAAATGTCAAGAGGTGAAGGCCCCACAGGTAATAGAATTAAATCACTTAAAGCAATGCTTACAGCCGCTAAAGTATCGACATTAGGTGATCCATCAATAATTACAGTATCATACTCTTCTGCGAGCCTTAAAGCTTGTTTACGAAGGACGACCGCATTCGGCAAACTAATGAGCATGACATCGTTCTGTTCTCTTTGCCCTTGCCACGCTAAGGCTGAGCCCTGTGAATCAGTGTCAATGATGAGTACCTTTTGCCCTTCCTGCTGTAAACTGCAAGCCAGATTCACTGCAACCGTCGTCTTCCCTACTCCACCTTTGATATTCAATACGGATATAATCATCTTTTAATCTCCTTTGTTATTTGTTGACTCAAGCTAAACCTCTTTTAAACGACTAACAAGAGATAAGTATAACTTTTTACTGATTTTATCAATCTTGCATTAATTATTTAATAATATATAAAATATTATAATTATATATATTTATAGTATATTAAATAATGAAGTAATTACTTAAATAAGTAATTAAAAACTTTTTAAATATAACTTTTTACTGATTTTCATCATGCAATAAAGTATAACCAAAAGCGGATTCTCCCCTAAATGGCTAGGATTTGAAGGTGAAGAATGTCCAGGCCAAGGGGTATTTAAGCACAAATAAGGCTATTCC
>NZ_JAQZZL010000003.1 GCF_028745505.1 Lentisphaera marina
CGTCCCGCCTGCTTCATACCATTCTTTTTCTATAAATTTAACTTCTGAACTAAACCTCATCCCACCCTGGGAGCACAGGAGTCTCGCCTGCTTTATACCATTCAAAATTTAAAATTCACTTCTCACTATACCGCCCGTCGATGGCTGGCAAGCCTCGCTGGGAAGGGGACAGAGTCTCTAGACTGCCTACAGGAATTTAACTTCTCCCTCCGCCTTCTACCGCCTGGTCGAGGAATGGCAATTCCTCGCGGGGTGTATGAGGGGCAGAGCTCCCTCATCTAATAATTCCAAAATATCACTATAATCCCCCCTACGCCCGTCGATGGCTGGCAAGCCTCGCTGGAAGGGGACAGAGTCTCTAGACTGCCTATATAAGTTCATCTCCCCTATTGCCTACGGTATTAGCCACAAGCCGCTCTTAAACTGTACCTTCCTTCCGGAGGAAACATTCTCACATGGGGATGCCAAATTGCCGCACTAAAGACTTATTCATAAAAATAGCTTACAAATTCAAATCTATTTGTAGCGACCTTCTCGCCTAAGCTTTGCGGAGTACGCAAAGCCCTGCTCTATTAAAGTATTGATATTTACTTGGAGGTAGGAGTCACTCACACAACACAATTCCCACTATTTTCACAAAAGTGCTTTACCCACTTTTGATGCGGAGCCTGTCTTAATCAAGACATAACTAAACGTCAAATAATACCTGAATAACGGTATTATTCACTTGTTAAATAACACCTGATTTACGACATTATTTACCGATGCTACCAAAATCAAAAAGACTTTAAAAGGAATGAACTTATTGAAAAATAATAAAACCCCCGAGTTATTCACTCGCCAAATAATATCCGAATAACGACATTATTTACAGCTAAAGCAAATTGATACAACAGGCACCCATAATAGAAACAAGTACAATTATCACCAAAACCACTTCACGTTATACAACAGACGAATTAACTTAGAAATCAAAAATCCCGGGAAAATCAACCGCCATATAAAACCATGTTAGATTAGACAAATAATGAAAACATATAAAAGTCATAATAAAAATTTAAGAATTTATCCTTCACCAGAAGATGTGTTTTTATCTGATATAGAAACTCATAAAAAATATTTGTTACCCTGTTCCCTCTTATACTTACCTAGTTTAGATAATTCATTAGATGGATATCTACCCATAATTATACCTATAGAACCTGAATGGGGTTGTGTAGGTTATCTAACAAATGACTATCATAATTATTATAGTAGAGAAAACTGGATTGGTTATAAAATAAAAAATGGTAAATGTTCTTTTATAGGAGACTTTAAATTTTTCCATCAAAGTGCATTTGAAAACAAACCTAGTTTAACTGAAGACGAACATTCTTTGTTAGAAGGTGCCATAACAGGTCATCCAATAATCCTGAACAGTTACAACTTGCAAAAGAAACGGTTAACCCAATTAAATTTTTTAAGTAAAATTTTAAATAAACAAAACAATCCTATTTTATTTAGCAGAGAGCTAGATGATAATAGTTCATTAGGTAATTGGGCTCAAGTTGAAATGCCTTTATCAGAATCAGCATATATTGACAGCCATGGTGATCGCAGTTACAAACGTGTCCCCATAACTCAAAGTGGTAAAGAATTTATTTATATTGGTACTGTAGAAACAAATAACTATGTAGCTCTTTCAGATGATATGTATTATGGAACACAAATGTTGATTTTTTATCAACCAGAAGAAGAACTCATGTTAACTACATTTGAATACAGTTAATAAATCTAACAAGAAGCCGGAAGGAAGATTTTCGCTAAGGCTCAATCTCCCTCAGCTTAGACGTTAACTAGTAATAAAAATAGATGAAACGAACTTTTAACAGATTTGATTATTACCTCGACGACGACAATCAAAAGGTTGCATGTAAAAGAAAAAGAAATCTGAAAATTCACCTTATAATTAACGTGGCATTGATTCTATTTCATTATTTATTTCAACATGCAATGAGTGAGGTGTTATTTATCGTAATATGGGCATCATGGTTAAGTATGATAATTCATTTATATCCAAAATATAAATGTACCAAATGCAATCAAAAAATGGTTAAACAATTAAACAGAGCTGACCACATAATGTTTACTTGTGATAAATGTAAATTGTATATAGACTCTAACTTAAAACAAGAAGAAATAGACTAAAAAGCTAACAAATGAACATACTTTTCATATGCTCCATGAACCGATGGAGGAGTCCCACTGCAGAACAAATCTATAAAAATCATAGTCGCATTAATGTTCGATCTGCGGGAACAAGTAGAAAAGCAAAAAGAACTATTTCATATTCCGACATAAAATGGGCTGATGTAATCTGCGTCATGGAATCAAAGCACAGAAGTAAGTTGAAAGCTGATTTCAGAGATTTGATGAATCACAAGAAAATATATGTCTTAGATATTGAGGATAATTATAAATATATGGACTTGGAACTTATTGAATTATTAAGTCAAACAATTGATCCAATAATCGAAAGCTCAACGGGACTATAATCAGCAAAGATCTATATCCTAAATCGTTTTCTCTAGGCTAGAATGCAGATGGCACCATGATAATCTAAATTTTCTAAAAACAAAAAAGCCTCATTTAGTTGAGGCTTTTTTGTTGTGATATTTTGTGAGTGGATATAGCCTCTTGATAGAAGCGTATGAGAAGATCTATTTCTTATACTTCTTTTTATGTTGATCGGATTTAAGGGAGTGAAGTTTTTTTGTTAATGCATGATATTCATCCCATGAAATATCGCCCCATTTTCCTTCATCGGCTAATTTAGCGGCATTCTTTTTTATAGCGGCTAAGCGGAAGTAAATTTTAGAGGCTTCAGGGTACCCCTTTTCCAAACTCTTTTTCGCTTTCATTTCGTACTCAACTGCGGCTGCACGAAAATCATCACCTCCCTTACCTTTCTTGCCTTCAGCAATTAAACTTGTACTCAAGCACAGAATTAGTATGATAATTAATTTTTTCATTGTTCTACCCTTCTTATTATTAAAGATTTACCGAAACTCATTGTGGAGCTCTTACTTACTTAATCTATAGGATATAGTAAAAACCTTTCACGACGAAAGATATTTTTATAAATTTCTTTGAAATTAGTTTTTTAAAATAATTATGAGGATCGAGGTTTTATTTAAACATTTCGGTATAAAATACATTTTAAAGACATCGTAAACTTACCTCAAGTAGAAGTAAGACAAGAAATAAGCTACATAAAAAAGAGAATAGCCTACATTTAAAAAGCACGCGAGCTTGCTATTTTTTATACTGGCAGTATATGGAGGTCGCAAATTTAAAAAACTGAGGCATACCGATAAGAGCCCGGCAACGACCGGCGTAAGGTTTTTTATGAGATGATAAATAAGCACTTCTGACTTATTTGATTTTTTTGTCGGTGAGCCTTAACACAAAGGTATCTATTATGGATAAATTCACCGATCTGGGCCTCGAGCCCTGGATTACTCAATGTCTTGAAGCTAAAGGTTTCAAAGAACCATCTCCCATTCAAGAACAGGCCATACCTGTTTTATTAGCTCAGGATCACGATATTATTGGTCAAGCTCAAACGGGAACAGGTAAAACTGCAGCTTTTGGTCTTCCTATTGTTCAAAAAATTGAGCCAGGCCTCAAAAAGCCACAAGCTCTCATTCTTTGTCCTACTCGCGAATTAGCTATTCAAGTTAATGACGAAATCAAAAGTTTTTGTAAAGGCCGTGGTATCACGACTGTTACTCTTTATGGTGGCGCTCCGATCATGGATCAAAAACGCGCACTTAAAAAAGGTGTTGATTTAATTGTAGCCACTCCTGGTCGCTGTATTCACTTCATTGAAGATGGTAAGCTCGACCTTACTAGCCTTCAGTACTTAGTACTTGACGAAGCTGACGAAATGCTCAACATGGGTTTTGTTGAAGACGTAGAAAAAGTTCTTAAAGCTTCACCAGATGAACGCACAATGCTCATGTTCTCTGCAACTATGCCTCCACGTCTGAAAAAGATCGCTGAATCATACATGCGTGATAGCATCACTATTAAAGCTAAATCTGAAACCATGACAATGGAAACAATTGATCAAGTGGTTTATGAAGCTTACCCTGAAAACAAATTTAACGCGCTCTGCCGTATCATGGATCTTGAGAAAGATTTCTACGGGATCATTTTCTGTCGTACTAAAGTTGAAGTAGAAAAAGTATCTGCGGGCCTCGCAAATGAAGGCTATGCTGCAGACTATATCCACGGCGACGTCGCACAGGAAAGTCGTGAACGCTTACTCAAGCGTTTCCGTAACCGCAACATCTCTTTGCTCATTGCAACTGACGTTGCCGCTCGTGGTATTGACGTAACTGACCTTTCACACATTGTGAACTTTTCTCTACCCGAGCAATACGAATCTTACGTTCACCGCATCGGCCGTACTGGTCGTGCAGGTAAAAAGGGTACAGCTATCACTCTAATTACGCCGAAAGAGCGTAGTAAAATGAGCTTCATCGAGAAGAAGACTGGCGCTAAGACTGAGCGTCGTAAACTTCCTTTCGGCGAAGAGATGATCAAACTTAGAATTCAAAAGCTCAGTAAAGAACTCGCTCATTTCCAAGAAAATAATGCAGAACTCGAAGAGCTCGCACCAATTAGAGATGTAGCGACTCAACTTCTTGAAGAAAACTCTCCAGTTGATCTCATTACTGCTCTCCTCTCAAAGATTTTTGGTACAAAACTCGATGCGAGCAACTACCCAGACATCAACTGCTCTGCAGCTAAGAAAAAGTCACGTGACTCACGCAATTTCAAAGGCAATACTGATTCTGGTGATAACAAGTCACTTTTCTTTGCCAAGGGTAAACGTGATGGCATGATGCCTAAAAAAGTTATTAGCTTCATTTGTGGTAAAAGTAAAATCCAACCACGCGGGATCGATAACCTCAAAGTATTTGATAAGTTCTCTATCTTTACAACGAATGCAAATGATGCAGAACGCATTATCAGATCTTGTAACCGTAAGGGCATGACACCTGTCGTTCGTTACGATCGCGGCTAAGCTTAGCCCCACTTGATTTTAAAAAGCCTGAATGATTTCATTCAGGCTTTTTTGTGCCCTCATGTCAACAGTGTGATACTGTTTATATGAGTGCACTATAAACAATAACATAATTATCCATCTAAGCGTGACCAGCTTGTTTATGCGCCGTTCCTTCAGAACGGTAAAACTTCTTAAATATCAGCTCTATGGTTAAAACCACAGTCTGAATTATACTATGTACCATTGGCACAATCGAGTCTCATCGTTAAGTAGATAACCGTACACAATAATTAATACTGTCATTAAGTTTTATCAGTAGAACTACTATCTAAACACAAAAAAAGCAGTGATTGACTCACCGCTTTTTTCAAATTATGACCTAGCTAATTAGCCGTGGCACACTTTATATTTTTTCCCTGAACCGCAAGGACATGGATCATTGGGGCGAACTTTAGGTGTTTCACGCTCAATGGGTTTACGCACTGGAGGAGCCTCAATAATCTCTTGCTCTTCAGGCTGAGCTTCCATTTGCATCATATCATCAATGGAGACGCCTTCTGGATCAAGCCCCTGCTGCTGAAGTAACTTGAGTTGCTGAATGAGGTTTTCAAATTCAACATCTTGCGCTGACTGCTCAGTCATTGGAATATTGTGTAACATCTCTTCAATAGACTCAAGTGAAACTGCCGTACGGAACATGTTAGATAAAATCTGCTGTGAGATATTATCCTCGAGCTCAGCAAAGAGCTGGAAAGCTTGTTGCTTGTATTCAATGAGAGGATCTTTCTGTGCGATACCCGCAAACTGTACGTTTTGGCGCAAGCTATCCATAGCACGCAAATGTTTAATCCACAGTTCATCGAGTGCACTTAGCATTATGTTGCGCTCAAGGTACTGAATCTGAGCTGGATCTTCGTGACTTTCTTTCTCTTCATAACCACTAACAACACGCTTAATGATGACATCTGCAAGCGGTGCAATTTCGATGGGCTGTTCGAAATCAAAACCATTCAAATCGAAATCAAGTGGAAAAGTTGTTCCTAACCATTGCTCGAGCTTCTCTTTGTCGACACGGTAAGCACCGCGACGCCCCGTAGAAAAGACTTCAACTTGGTCTTCAATTGTGTTATTAAGGATATCATAGAGGCGGATTTTTGGGTCATCAGAAACTAAGATATCTTTACGTAGTTCATAAATAATCTCACGTTGCTTATTCATCACATCATCATATTCAAGCGTGCGCTTACGAATCATGAAGTTTTGGTTTTCAACTTTTTTCTGAGCATTCTCAATCATCATGGTGGCCATGCGACCCTCAATGCTCTCGTCTTCATCCATGCCCATTTTCATACGATCTAGAATTCCAGTCATACGGTCGGCAAAAAGACGTAAAAGGTCATCTTCAAAACTTACATAGAAAACACTTGAACCGGGATCACCCTGACGTGAACAACGACCACGTAACTGACGGTCAATACGACGTGAATCATGTCGCGTTGCACCCAAGACGTGAAGTCCACCCAATTCAACAACTTCTTCAGTCAATTTAATATCGGTACCACGACCAGCCATATTAGTTGCAATAGTGATTGCACCACGTTGACCCGCATTAGCAATGATCTCTGCCTCTTCTTGGTGACGACGAGCATTCAAAACGCGGTGGGGAATTTTCTCCATGCGCAAGAAGCGACTAAGGATCTCTGAAACTTCAACTGTGGGAGTACCAATGAGAATTGGACGACCAATTCCATTGACTTCTTTAACTTCATTAATGATTGCTTTGTATTTGCCTTTCATCGTAACAAAAACACGATCATCAACATCTTTACGAATACACGGACGGTTGGTTGGAACTTCAAGGACATCTAGCTCATAGATATCTTTAAATTCTTTGGCTTCCGTTACCGCTGTACCCGTCATACCACCAAGTTTGTCGTAAAGACGGAAATAGTTCTGAATTGTAATTGTTGCTAAAGTCTGTGTCTCACGTTCGATACGAACGTTTTCTTTAGCTTCTAGAGCTTGGTGTAAACCCTCAGAGAAACGACGACCCGCCATAGCACGACCAGTATTTTCATCAACAATGACAACGCGATCTTCGCCATTATCATCTGGCGCCACAATGTAGTGAATATCTTTGATGTAGAGACAGTAAGCTTTTAAAAGCTGAGAGATATTATGCATCTCTTCAATTTTTTGTTCATACTGATCCTGCGCTTCACGTTTCTTTTCGATTTTCTCAACATCTTCGTAGGCTTCATTAGAATCAATTTCTTGCATGAGTTCTAAAATATCTGGAATGACGTAAGCATCTGGGTCGTTTGGCGACATGTAGCTACGGCCCTGGTCGGAAAGGTCGGCGTCGTTCTGACGTTCGTTAATCACGAAATAAAGTTCGTTCTTAACTTCTTGAAGAACTGATTTATTGGCATCTGAATTGATAAAGAGCTCTTTCTTTTCAACCGCACGGCGCACATCAGGATCTTCTAAGATACGGATAACCTGATTATTACGGGGCATACCCATACGCACTTTACAAATATCGAAAATTGCTTCATCGAATTCATCTGAATCTTTTGCTGCAGACTTAAGTTTTTCTCTAGCATCGGCAATAAGCTTGTTACAGATCTCGACCTGCTGTTTGTAAACGCGATTAACATGTGGATTAAACTTATCAAACTGATGCGTTGACTGAGCAACTGGCCCAGATATGATGAGAGGCGTTCTGGCTTCATCAATCAAGATAGAGTCAATTTCATCAATAATCACAAAGAAGTGATCGCGCTGAACGAGCTCTTCTTTCGACATCGCCATACCCATGTCGCGCAGGTAGTCGAAACCAAATTCTGAGTTTGTACCATAAGTAATATCGCACTTGTATTGCTGACCTCTAATATCAGGTGGCATCATACTTTGAATACAGCCCACTGTTAGACCTAGGTAGCGGAAGATGGTTCCAATCCACTCCGAGTCACGTTTCGCAAGGTAATCATTGGTTGTTACCAACTGACAGTTTTTACCAGAGAGTGCATTGAGGTAAAGCGGTAGACTCGCTGTAAGAGTTTTACCCTCACCCGTCATCATTTCCGAAATACCACCATCGTGAATCACCATACCGCCGATGAGCTGAACATCGAAAGGGATCATGCTCCAAACTTCTGTCTTGTCCATGTAAGTGACTTCTTGACCATAGAGGCGACGACAAGCATTTTTTACAGTTGCAAAAGCTTCAATTTTCAAATCGTCCAAAGTTTCACCTTTGGCTAAACGGTCACGGAATTCTTGCGTTTTTCCTTTGAGTTGATCTTCGCTAAGGCTTTGGTATTCTTTTTCTTTTGCGTTAATCGCATCAACTAGGGGCTGCATGCGTTTAACAAAACGTTCGTTAGACGAACCAAATAATTTCTTTAATAAGGGGGCAATCATTTTAAATCCTGATTGTAATGATGTAAATAAAAAGGGAGTTTGAACCGGGGGTTCAAAAAAGTGTGCTTAGGCGCAAATAGTTATTTGCTGAGCCGGCTCATCATCATATAAAATCAATTGAACTGATTGTAACAATTCAAGACTAGGTGCTATGAGCGTGTGTGCTTGATAATGATCGACAGCCTTCTGCGAAGCATGCTCATACGGAGTCTCTTGCTTTGTAAACTGCTGGTAAAAGTCATTAGCTTGTGATGATTTTTCAAGAATATTAAAACGCAAGCCATTGAGTGTCGAGCTTTTGTCTTTAGTGACTAAAACAGCGGTAAGGCGACTTCCCTTTTGCTGTTTTTCAATGCGTAAAACTCCTTCTTTTTGCAAGCGATAAGATGTCTTCGGGCTGAGCTGAAGCTCGCCGTGGACAAAATCGGCTTCGATGTCATTCATGGCATTAACTGCGAGAACGACGAGGAGTAAAACTTTTAGATTTTTTGGCATCTTGAACTTTTCTAATTATTGATCGCTCAAGATAGGTAAGTTCGAGTGGAAATCAATCCTTATAAAGGCCTTATTACATGAGTTTTCACAAGAAAAGCCGCTGTGAACACAGCGGCTTTTCTAATCATGAGTTTTTGTTTTTAAAAGCGAACTTTATTTAGCTTCACTCTCTGACTTTTTCTTAGCGTGATGATGACGTTTGTGAGCCCATTTCTTTTTCATCTGCTCACGCATTGCCTTCAATGTATCAGGCGACACACGCATGGTCATTTCTAGAATGCCATCCATTACTTGAGTCTTAAAATTATCAGCGCTCATTTTCATTTGTGGTTTTGCGATTGCAAAGCCCATCATCATTTTTACAAAGCTTTCAACGCCTTTTAAATCCTCTTCTTTCTCCATGGATAATTTAGTTTCAACAATGAAATCTTTTTCAAAAGTCACTTTACCAAAAAAACCTTGGTAAGTCTGCATCATGGGGTGAGCGATCTCAACTTTGCCTTTGGGTTGATGAACGGCAAAAGCAAGTGTGTCCTTATTGGATTCTAATTGATTGATGAAGAAACTATCCGAAATAAGTGATTCTGATGAACTTAAGGCCAATGCCTGTTTAACTGTTTCATACTCACCTGCCACCCATTGAGTCGGAGAAATTTGTGCGTAGGTGTATTTGCGTTGTTTAAATGGAACTACATAAGCGAGTTTGCCAGCGATCGAAGATTTCTCAAAATTTAAGCGATTCTTGCCTTGGGCTTTTTTCTCTTTATATTTAGCTTCTAGCTCACTTAAATTAGGTGCAGTTTTATATTCAATGAACATCAACCACTGACGAATACGCTCTAATTGAGCTTCCGAAGTTCGAGTTTGCTTGAGTTTAATAAACTCCGACATATTTGCGGTAAAGGCAAAACTTTGCATGTTTTTGAGATCAATCCCCACCTTCTGACACCACTGCATCTTGGGATTTTCTGCATACTTTGATTCCATACATTCCATCACCATGGGAAGTTCAGCCACAGATTGAGGCTGTGAAGAAAATAAATAATCAAAATTTTGAGGGCTATAGCGCAAGGCCAATGGTTCGGCAAAGAGGCCAAAACTAAAGAATAAACTTACTATTATATACTTCATATCACATCCTATCATTTTTTTGCGTGAGTATAAAGCTATGCTAATAAAGAAGATAAAACAAGATTTTATTGGGTTTTATTCAAGTTAAGTTACAAAATATGTGATACTTTAATCTATATCTCGATCATATGAAAAAAGCTAGGCAAATAAACCAAACAACACAGGCTAAGGAAGCCGCAAAAATCGCTTGTGGCGCCTGACTCTTTACATGATCCATTAGGTCACACCCCGTACTCATGGAACTTAAGACCGTCGTATCAGAGACTGGCGAGCATTGATCGCCAAATACCGAGCCATCCATCACACACGCAAAACAAATTGTCATGAACAACATTGCGGACTCCGCAGGAATCGCTCCACTATTAGCAATTGACCACGCTAAAGGCATCGCCAAGGGGAAAACAACTGCGTAGGTTCCCCAGCTGGAACCAGTTGAAAATGCAATCACAATAGAAATCAAGAAAAGGATAAAAGGAAGAAGCATGTATGAGACATCTCCACCAATAATCTCGACTAAATAAGTTCCCGCTCCAACTTCTTTACTAACTGCCCCCGTCACAAAAGCCATCAATAGAACAATTGAACCACCAAGAACCCCTTTCATTCCACTCACGGCCGCCTTAATTGTCTCCTGAATCTCCATACCTTTAAAGACTGCCATAGTAATCGAAAGTGCAAAGGCCAAACCAAATGCTAAAAGAATATCGGGAGAGTCGTAAATAACATATGTTCCTATTGCGACACCAAGAAGCGTAAATAGCGGGAGTAAAAACTCAATCACATGCGGATTGTAACCCTTTGGCATATCGACATTACTCAACTCATCTACTGCTAAAGGTTCCGAGTTTGGCGCATCCAGTTCTCCAGTTTCACGCGAGCGTTTTTTAGCCTCTTTGAGGCGCTTGCAAGTGAACCAAGGCTTTTCAATACTGAGCATAAAGGTCCCCAAGACCGCAAAAATGGCATAGAAACAAAAGGGAACTGATTTAAAGAAGAAATCGATACGATCCAATTCAGTCGCCAAAAAAGCCACACCAGGAACATAGATGAAGGCCTGCACATATCCTGGCCAGGCATTAAAGGCTAACTGAGACGCAATTGGCGAAGAAGTTGAGTCGACTATGTAAGACAACTCTTCATGGGAAATATTTTCTTTATCCGCCACAGGTTTAACTGACGTTCCCACCAAGACTGAAGAAATAGTTCCACCTTGAAAAAAAACCACTCCCAATCCCCAAGCCACGAGTTTAGCTGAGCGTGGTCCTTTAACAAACTTTTCAGTCATGAAATTCGCAAAGGCCAAGGAGGCTCCCGTCCTTTGCCATATGCCAAGAAGGCCGCCCAATAACCACAAATATAGAACTAAAGTTTTGGCGGGACTTTTTTGCGCTAACATCTCGACGGTATACTCAGGAAAGTGATAGGAACCAATCATGATCGCTCCACAGGCTGCGCCAACCGTCAAGGAAACGATTGGTTCACGAGTAAAAAAACAAAGTACAATCGCTGCCAAGGCGGGGAGTAAACTAAAGAAATTAAAGTGATAGGCTTTTTTGAACTGAAAATACGAGGTCTTTTCGTCTTCGATTTTTTTAAGAAACTGCTCTTCGGGAAGTTCATCAAGCTCACCTTTTTGAGTAAAAGGACTCTGCTCCCACAAGACGGCTTGATCAAGAAAAACTTTTTTCTTCTTGTAGGTATAATAAGCTTGCCCCTGCTCATCCACTTCGTGCTGGAGCTTAATTTCTTGAATGGCAACATTGGGCTTAGTGTATTTACTTAGGCCAAAAGCCAAGAGGAGAAATGAAACAATGAGAATTGCCTCAAAAAATGTTTTTTTCTTCATAAGTTCATTTCTTCCTATTATTCATTTAAATTTTTCTTGGATTCAACTTGGGCACAAAAAAGTCTCGGTTAAACCGAGGCTTTTTTATTAGTGCTTAAGCTTTTGCGGAAGCCGCAAGTTTTTTGAGTGCAGCAATATCCTCAATTGTACTCAAATCACCTTCAATATCACGACCTGCAGCGATCTCTTTCAAGACGCGACGCATGATTTTTCCAGAGCGAGTTTTAGGAAGTGCATCAGCAAAGTGAATTTGATCGGGACGTGCAAAGGCACCGATTTCACCAGCAATATACTTTTTCAAAGCAGTCTTATCTTCTTCTGTTTGAGTGAAACCACTATTAACGATGACATAAGCAGCAATGCCTTCACCTTTAATATTGTGTTCAAAACCAACTACTGCAGCTTCAGCCACACTTGGGTGAGCCACTAGACAACTCTCGAGTTCCATAGTTGAGAGGCGGTGACCTGACACGTTTATCACATCGTCGATACGACCGAGAATGGTGATATAACCCTTCTCGTCTTTAACGGCACCATCACCAGCGAGGTAATAACCCTGCTCTGCAAAGCGACTCCAGTAAACATCTTTAAAACGCTCGAGGTCGCCCCAAATATTAGTAAGCATTGAAGGCCAAGGTTTACGGATAACCAAAAGACCACCTTTACCATCGGGTACTTCATTACCTTTTTCATCAACAATTGCTGCATCTACACCAAAGAAAGGAGTCGTTGCACAACCTGGACGCGTTGCAGTCACACCTGGAAGTGGCGTAATCATCACAGCACCAGTTTCTGTCTGCCACCAAGTATCCATAATAGGACAACGAGAAGCGCCAATTTTTTCGTGATACCACATCCAAGCCTCTGGATTAATGGGTTCACCTACTGTGCCGAGAAGGCGAAGTGAGGAGATGTCATGCTTCTCAACATGTTCGTCACCCCAGCTCATGAAAGCACGTATCGCTGTAGGAGCTGTATAGAAAATTGAAACTTTATACTTTTCGATCACATCCCAGAAACGATCGAGATCAGGGAAGTTTGGAGCACCTTCGTACATGACAATTGATGCACCATTAAGTAAAGGCCCGTAAACCAAGTAACTATGGCCTGTAATCCATCCAACATCAGCTGTACACCAGTAAACGTCAGTATCTTTCATATCAAAAATATATTTTGTCGTCGTGTAAGTCCCCACCATGTAACCAGCAGTTGAATGCTGAACACCCTTGGGCTTACCCGTAGAACCAGAAGTATAGAGAAGGAAAAGTGGATCCTGTGACTTCATTGTTTCTGCTTCAAAAGCAGTACCTGCAGCAGGATAGATATCGTTCCAGTAAATATCGCGGCCATCTCTCATTTCGTGATCACATTCTGCGCGCTGAACAACGATACAAGTTTTGACGATATCAGTCTGGTTAATAGCCTCATCAACAATGTTTTTAAGACCTAAAGTTTTCCCACGGCGCCAGCCACCATCAGCAGTGATGACCACTGCGGACTCCGCATCTTTTACTCTGTCTAAAATGGCACCAGAAGAGAAACCACCAAAAATCACTGAGTGAATTGCCCCAACTCTCGCACAAGCAAGAACTGAAATCATTAATTCTGGAACCATTGGTAGATAAATTGTTACACGGTCGCCTTTTTTGACGCCTTGCTCACGTAGCATAGCCGCCGCACGACAAACGCGGTCGTGAAGTTCTTCATAAGTAAGTGTCAAACTATCGCCAGGCTCGCCTTCCCAAATTAAAGCCGCTTTTGTGCGTCTTTCTGTATCTAAATGGCGATCGAGGCAGTTTTCCGTAATGTTAAGTTCCGCACCATCAAACCATTTCGCGACTGGAGCATCTTCCCAGTTAATGACTTGGTCCCACTTCTTTTTCCATGTAAAGCCTTCCGCAATATCACCCCAGAATTTCTCTGGACTACGGATTGACTCCATATACATGGCATCGTATTGACCTTTTGATTTAATGTGTGCTTGTTCAACAAATTCGAAAGTAGGTTCAAAAAGCCTATCTTCCTGCATAGTTACTTCAATATCGTTACTCATCTTATCCCTTCAATTTTTATTAAAACTTGACTAAAGAATGAACTGGACCTGACTCCAGTAGCTGTTTTCCATTTAAAAAACTTAGTTCGACAAAAAATGCGTATCCCGCAGTTTTTGCTCCCATCTTTTCCACTAAATCACTTGCAGCACGTGCGGTCCCACCCGTTGCCAAGACATCATCGATCACGAGGACCCGATCGCCTGCATTAAAGGCATCTTCTTGGATTTCTAGGGTAGCACTGCCATACTCTAAATCGTAGGATTGTGAAACAACTTTACCCGGGAGCTTCCCTGGTTTTCTTGCCATCACCATGCCTAAATTGAGTTTTTGTGCTAGAGCAGTTGCAAAAATAAAACCTCTCGAATCAATTCCTAGGAGATAATCTATCTCTTGATTTTCGATAAGTTTTGCCATCGCATCAATCACCTCAGTGAATTTTTGTGGATTAGCTAGTAGCGGACTAATGTCTTTAAATATGATTCCCGGACTCGGAAAATCCGGAATATCCCTCAAACAGGAACTAAAGTCCTCACTCATTCTTATTACCTAAATTTATTTTATATTTCATTTTCTAGCAACGACACCACACTAAATTGCAAAAAAACATCTGTAAAAGTAGGAAAAAAAACTCTAAAGTAAAGCCATACTGCCTTGAAAAGGCGAGCCTCAGAGGCAGTTTTTAAAGGATTTATCATTTTTTTAACTTTGGGGAACAGAAATGTCATATTCCTGTGAGCACTGCGGAAGGGTTTTCGAGACAAAATTATCGACAGATGGAGGCATAGATTTCTGTTCCTTTTGCGACAAATTAAACATTGCCATACTAGACAATGGTTCTGATATCATTTTTGGCGACTTTTTAATTGAAGAAGCCATTGGCGCTGGCGGTCATTCTATTGTCGTAAAAGCCAAACATATACCATCAGGAATTGACTACGCTTTAAAGCTCTTTTTCAGTAAATGCGAAGATGATAATCACATTTCACAAGAGTTCCTACAAGAAGTAGAAACGGCTTCACAACTCGTCCATGAAAACATTGTGCGCATTTACGAAGGTGGGGTCCATGAAAACATCATGTATATTGTCATGGAACATATAGATGGCCTTAACCTAGGAGAATATTTAGAGCTCTACGTTCAAATGGAACCCAAGGAAGCCGTTGCCGCCATGGTACACGCCTGCAATGCCCTCGATTACGTTTGGTCCAACTTCCTTATGATTCACCGAGATGTAAAACCCCACAACATTATTGTCACCAAAGAAGGGGCTGTAAAACTTTGCGATTTTGGCTTAACTTCAAATCATGAAATGGCTGTCCAAGAGAGTCGTAATATTTTGGGAACTCCTTTTTACCTCTCACCTGAAATGATTCAAACTGATATCTACCAAGATAATCGTTCTGATATCTATTCTCTGGGCTGTACACTCTATCACTTAATTGTAGGCCTACCGCCTTTTAATTATGGCGGACTTCTAGAAGTTGTTAATGCGCGAATTGAAAATCCGCCACCGGACCCTAGAGAAGATTTTGCCGAATGCCCCGAGGCTTTGGCAAAAATCATCATGACGATGATGGCTACTGATTCTGACGAACGCTATGCCACTGCCTTTGAAGTTTCCGAAGACTTATTAAGATTTTTAAAAGACGAGGCTCCGCACTTAGTGGATCCCAACCGAGAAAGAGCCAATCAATGAAAAGTAGCAACAACCTTGTATGGATGGATTTAGAAATGACTGGACTAGATCCAGTAAAAGATAAAATCATCGAAATCGCCACCCTCGTCACCGACAGCGAACTCAACATTATTGCCAAAGGTCCCTGCTTAATTATTCACCAAAGTGACGAAGTCATGAACAACATGAATGACTGGTGCATTAAACACCATGGCCAGTCAGGCCTTACACAAGCTGTCAAAGACTCCAAGGTAAGCCAAGAAGAAGCTTGCCAGCAAACACGTGACTTTATCTTAGAGTTTTGCGAAAAGGGTCGCGCTCCCTTATGTGGTAACTCTATCGGTCAAGACCGCATGTTTTTAATGAACCACATGCCTGAAATTATTAACGTTCTGCACTATCGAGTTGTTGACGTTTCAAGTATGAAGGAACTCTTCAATCGCTGGTATGGCCAGAAGAAATCCTACTTCACCAAAAAAACAACTCACCGAGCTTTAGATGACATTATTGAATCAATTGAAGAATTAAAATTTTATAGAGAAAAGTTCCTCATTCCAAAAGATGAGTTGAAATAGCCTTAGATCTCAACCAAAAAAAAGCCCTTCGTTAGCGAAGGGCTTTTTTGATTTTATAAAACTAAGAACTACTGATGCGCCATGGCGTAGTATAAACTCATCAAAGCATAAGAAGTTACGAGTTGGCGATTATTTTCCTGCCAACGCTTTTCGGGATTAACCCAACTGCCCTCTTCTGCTTGCATAGAGAGTAATTTTTTACAAAGATCCTTGCGCCAGTGGTGCTGAGCTCCACTTTCACCTTCGACTACTTCAATTTCAGCTGCATGTAAAGCTTTTGCAAAAGTATGAATGTAGTAAAAATGTCCCTGAAGTTTCAAACCAGGGTTTTCATCTAAAGTGTAATTATGCTTTACCCATTCCATGGCTGCTTTAATACGCGGGTCATCTTTATCAACTTTTGCATAAATCATTGACTTTATACCCGCATAAGTCATACCAGCATAAGGAGCCTTATCTGGACCTTCAGTTTTTGAGCGATCTGGTGAGTAACGAAAGCCACCATAGTTTCTTTCTTTCCACTCGATATCTAATTTTTCGTCATTTTCTTTCGTCGACTGACAGCGCTCAACAAATTCCAATGCTTTTGCCCACGCCTCACGTGTCGCTTTTACATCTTCAGGACTCACACCTTCTTGATCAACTGATTCAGTTAAATAAAGGGCCTCTAAAGCATACTGAGTATTTGAGAGGTCTGACTTTGTTTTTGTTGAACCATAACCGATACCACCTTCTTCCACGCCTGTTTCAGGTCCGAACTGACTTTTCACTAAGAAGCGTCGTCCTTTACGAATCACATCACCATATTTCTTACTATCAACTAAATAAAAGGCCATCAAGGTTACTGAGGTCGTGTAATTTGGGTAGGCATGTTCACTACGGTCATGTATTGATCCATCGGGATTCACAAATTGATTTAAGTACTTAACCGCTTTGGTAATCTGTGGCTCGTATTGATCTCGTGATGGTGACATCGCTAAAGTTGTCACAGACAAAGCTGTGTAAGCAGGAACCCCACCGTAAAGCCCCCAAGATCCGTTATCGTTTTGCTGAGAAAGCAAAAAGTTTTCACCCTTTTTCATCGAGGCTTTAACTTCAAACTTTAATGAGTTATCTATACTCGCTTGAGCAACAGTACTCATGGCAAGTAGTAGAGCTAGAATAATCTTTTTCATAATTTCATACCTAATATTTTTTCAACAAAGTGTCACTTATGTCAAATTTATCACTTTTACATAAAAAACCCAGTCTAAACTGGGTTTTTTATCAAATCTTAAAGAATTAACTTCAGATTAATGGTGAGAGAAAATACGCTCTGGTGCGTGGTACAAAGCCACACCCAATTCATTAGCGCGCTTAATCACATCTGCATCCTTTAATGAACCGGCAGGTGCAATGACTGCCGTAACACCAGCTGCCGCAGCAGTTTCTACACCATCTGCAAAAGGAAAGAAACCATCACTGGACATTACTGAACCTTGAATATCTTCCTCACCCTCATACTTAAGTTTAAACTTAGCAATAGCTTGTTCAATAGCTCCAACACGATCTTGCTCACCTGTACCAACTGAAACAGTCGTACCATTTTTCACAAGAACAACGCCATTGGAACGAACATTAATATTGAAGTACCAAGCCGCTAACATATCTTTCTTTTCTTGCTCAGAAGCTTGCACAGTTGATTCTTGAAAACCACAAGCTTTATTTTCACCGGTTGCCGGTTTCAAATCTGCAATACTTTTTAGTGATGTGGTTAAAGGAGCCGCAATTACAATGGAGCCATCTGCTAAAGTCTTTAAGCTATTGTGACGATCGGCTTCTTCACCAGTATAACGTGGTAAATCGCTCAAATTACCACACTGAAGAATACGAATAGCTTTATTCATTTTTACATCAGGATTAGTAAATACAGCCATCGCCGCTTCATCTACTTCAGGAGCTACAACACATTCAACAAATGAAGACATAATCTCTTTGGCCGTAGCTTCATCAACAGTCGTGTTAAAAGCAATCGTACTACCAAAAGCCGCTCTTGGATCTGCATCACGAGCTTGGACATAAGCTGTAAAAACATCTTTAGCCGTAGCTGCGCCAGAAGGGTTAACGTGCTTCATAACTGCACAAGTTGGCTCATCAAAAAATTTCACGATGTTTAAAGCATAAGAAATATCTTCTAAGTTTGTCTGAGAAAGACCACTCTTACCGTTTTTTAAAACTTTGAGATCGCCAATAGGACTTGCGACTCCAGCAGGCTTGTAAAAAGCAGCTGTTTGGTGAGGGTTAGTACCGTAACGCAGGTCATCAACTTTTGAATAGTCAGCACCACAGATAACAAGATTGTCTTCATAGGAACCCTCATTACGATTGAGGTATGCACTTCTAGATAAAGTCTTTTCAGACATGATTATTTTTCCTTTTTTGATGTTTGTAAATATTTTTTGATGTTAATAGCGCCAGGTAAAACCGCAAGTAATTCAGGACTAGTTTCACTAAAAACAATAGTTAATTTATTAATGTAGTGATTACGCTTGGAGACTTGGATACCTTGTGCAAATTTTTGAAAATCTGAAATTGATAAATTTATTAATTGCGCCGAATAATTTGCACAAGCAGCAATATACCAAGTTGCGCTCGAATGTTCATTCAGCCAAGCACTCGCTTTTTTCTGATCAAACTGAGCCCACCTTTTAAGCACGACAGAAACTAAGCTATAGTTGAGAAAATCATTACTTTCAGCAAAGTCTAAAAATCTCGGTATATTCTCCTCTTTCACTTCCCATGCCAAGAAGTTAACCACCAGATTACTCATATCCTTATCCTCTATACTCCTAAAGAGTGCCAGACTCTCTGGGCTAAAAGTGTAATTGGGGTGGATCAATAATTGCGTCGTGTATAAATCTCTAAGCTTTGAGCCCGTTATTTTATCGCGAGAAGATTTTATTTGTTTTTTACTGAGTTGATATTTTATAACTGAGCTCAACATGTGCTTAACGCTTGCTAAATAATCATCATATATTTCTTTTGCATTTATAAATGAGGAATTTAGAAGATCATCAATCAGTGGCTTTTTATTAACTTCAGCTGGGAAGTTTTCTACAAAATAAGAAGATAACTGAAGGTTCTTAGTCATCCCTGAAACAAGGTCATCCTGACTATAAAATATCAATTCTCTTAATAGACTCTTTGGCGTTTCGCTTATTAGCCAATCAAAGGCTTTCTGTGGGTTTTTATCCGCGAAGCCACGTAAGAGCGAAGAACGTATCTCCCCCAACTCACGCAATTCAAGTACACTTAGATCTGCCATCAAACGACTTGGGTTTTCTTTGGCGAGTTTACTATTGACTAGGTTTTTAAATTTTTTCAGTTCTTTTTTGGAACGAATTTTACTTAAATAATTTTCTTTTGGCTTAGTTTTCTTACCAACCGAAGTCACTGCGATCCAGCCATAACATAAATCTTTTTTGTAAGACGAAAGACTAAGTACTTTTTTGAGAATCACTTTTTCGTTTTTTGGAAAAGCTCTTTCTATAAAATCTTTCAAATAGGCTTCACGTTTCTCTGGTTCTAAGCTAATAAAAATCCAATCGAGATAAGACACCGCATTAGTGGCGCAATTGAGTAAAAAGACGAAACGAATCAACTTTTCTTTATCGGGGTTTTTGGAGTTCACCATCCATTTATAGGCTTTCGCAAAGTCATTTTGTGCCCAAGTATTCAAAGTTAAAAGAAGTAGATTCTCATACTCAGGTAAAACTTTTAGGTCATCCAAATAACTGACGGCTTGTTCGGGTCTACTTTGAGCCCAAATTAAATAGATTCCTTCTAGAGTGTACGAACGCCAATCTCTTTGTTTTAAATTCAAAGCTAATTTTATACCGTGGTAAGGCGATAACTCCCCACGGTCAACAACCGCACGTAGTAAGCCCTCTTCAATAAAGGCTTGATCTTGATTTGAAATCAACCATTCGCCACACTCTTGAGGTGAGCTTAGCATCCACATGGGTAAAAGTTCACTAAAAACTAGTGATTTACGCTCATTTGATTCCAGACTGAGTGCCCAAGCCAAAGTGCCTTGAGCATTCTCCCTTATCCAAGCTTGAAGGGACTCCTGAAAATAAGTGGTATTTGCCGAGATTTCAGTTTCCGGCAATTCACCGATTGCAGGTGTTGAGTTCTCTTCTAGAGACGTAGGCTTTTTTATTGCCTTGGTAAGCTCAACTAAGTCTTCGGCTTTATATTTTTCTTTAGCTCTTGCTCCACGCCAGCTCAAAACTGATACATAAACCGCCATGGCAGCACATAGAGCGATTAAAGCGCGGAGAGATAAGCGAATCATTTTTTAGCGTGATCTAACAACCCGATCAGCTAGCTCAGCCAATGCAGGCATCATATTTAAGAAGCATTGCTGATACATTTCATCATCTCCACCAACGGGATCTTCGACACCTAACTTACTGTCGAGTAAAGTTAGTAAGAGGCGAGCTTTTTCTTTGGCTTCTGGAAAATCTTTAGTCAATTCATTGAGCTGAGCTTTCTCCATACAAAAGATCGCTTCGCAATCACTTACCATCTCAGCCGTAACACGACGAGAAATATGATTTTCAATAACGACACCTAGGTTGGACATAAGTTCAACAGCTAATTCAGAGGCAGCAGCACCTTCAAGTGCTTGAGTACCAGCAGAGATCGCAGCAACACCCGTAATTTTATTTTGAGTGCACAAATGATTAAAAAAAGCGGCAGCCATAGGGCTACGACATGAATTGGCATTGCAGACAAAAAGAATATTCATCATTTATCCTGTATCTTAAAATTTATTAAATATAAAAACTTAAGGTAATGCAAAAATCATTTTTCACCTCATTGAACAATGATAAAATGACTTATTTATCTGCCCAACCCCAACGTTTTGAAAAAGGCCAAAAAACGGCAAAGGCTGTACCCATTAGGTTTTCACGTGGGACTGTGGCCCAATAGCGGCTATCTAGGCTATTATTGCTATTGTCACCCAACATGTAGTACTGATCTTCACCCATAGTGAAAAGATCTGCGTCTTCAGTAAACTCCATCTTGTAGCCATTATTAAATTCAGCTTTAACTAAATAAGGCACGTAAGAATCAGATCGATAAAATAAAATTGCGTCATTTGTCGTAACTTTAATCATATTATCACCCAAATCTTCTACAGGCTTAGTTTTATTCCCCAGTGCAATCGAATAAGCATAACGCTCATTAAGGGGCACTCGTTTATAACCATTAAAACCATCTTTTTTACTCATGACATTTGCAAATCCCTGATGAATTTGGTCCATTTTTACAAATTGTTCTTCACCTTGTTTACGCAAGTATAAATCACGGTTTGAATCAATTTTTAAAGTATCACCAGGTAGCCCTGCCAAGCGTTTAATATAAAATTGCCCGCCTAAACTTTTACCATCATACTGCTTAATATTTTTAGTCTCAAAAACGGCAATATCACCCCTTCTCGGCTCGCGTAAATTATACACATAGCGATTAACGAATAAATTATCACCGGTCTCTACATAACCATTCATTTTCTGAGAACCCGAATCAGCATACTTCGATTTTGACCATAATTCGTAAGCCTCGGCAAGGTGCTTCATTTGCCCTGGGAAGTCATTTTTCTCGCCTTGGTTCACGGTGTAATAAGTACGAGTAAACAATTTTTGAACTAAAAAATTTCTTTTATCATCAAGCTGCTCCGTAGCACCAATAATAGGAACATCATCATTAAAATATGAACGCCCAAAATAGATGGGGTAGAGATAATTTTCACGGAATTTTTCGACTTTAGAATCGTCTTCTAAATAAACATTAATTCCGTGAAGCGTGGGACGCATTGAGTTGGTTGGAATCTTAAATGGCTGTAAAATAACAGCTCTAAAGGCAAAGGCTATAGCCACAACAACCACGAAACCTTCGATCTTAGCGCCCCAATCTGAGTACTTCTTGCGAGGAATTTTGTTATTCACCGCATCGAGTCTTTCTTCAATTTTTTCTACTTCAGCAGACTTATCTTTTAGAGCCGCTTGAACTTCTTTGCGTAAATCGCGCAATTCCTGATTCAGCGCCTCGGGGTATAAATCTTCATTCATACGAGTTTCGTGTTTAAGAAAACGTAAGAACTCTTTGAGCTTACGCTGACGTTTAACCGATGCAGTCAGAGCCACATGAGCCCACACAGCCCAGGAAATGACTATAACTAATAAAATATGAAGATATAAATCGCCCATGAATTACTCCGAAGTCGAGGCCTTAAGCACCTGGACAAAAGCTTCCTGAGGAATATTCACTGTACCAATCTGCTTCATGCGTTTCTTACCTTCTTTCTGCTTTTCAAGAAGTTTTCTCTTACGTGAAACATCGCCACCATAACATTTGGCAATTACGTTTTTGCGAAGAGCGCTAATTGTTTCACGTGCAACAATTTTACCACCAACACATGCCTGAATTGCAATGGCAAACATTTGACGTGGAACTACTTCTTTCAAACGTTCGGCAATTTTACGGCCACGTGATTCAGCGTGGTCGCGATGCACAATAGATGCAAAGGCATCAATGGGATCACCATTAACTTGTAGATCTAATTTAACGAGAGGAGCTTGCTGGTAACCGCTTGGTTCATAGTTCATCGAACCATAACCACGAGTCATAGATTTGAGGCGGTCATTAAAGTCAATAACAATTTCATGCAAAGGTAAAGTTGCAGTCAACATAACATGACGATCATCCACTGCTTGAGTATTTTCACAAAGCCCACGTTTTTCCATAATCAAACTCATAGCGGCACCAATGTAGTCATGCGGGATCATGATATTAGCTTTAATTACTGGCTCTTCGATATAATCAATTGTTGATGGATCAGGTAAATAAACGGGGTTATCCACTTCTAGCTTTTCACCACTTTTTAAGTAGACATGGTAAATAACTGAAGGGTAAGTCGAAATAATATCCATACCATAGTGACGTCTTAAACGCTCCTGGATAATCTCCATATGCAAGAGACCTAGAAAACCACAGCGAAAACCAAAGCCCAAGGCGGCCGAAGACTCTGCTTGGTAAATAAAAGAAGGGTCGTTCAATTGCAATTTACCCATACTCAAACGCAAAGCTTCAAAGTCGGCACTATCAATTGGGTAGATCCCCGAATAAACCATTGGTAAAACTTCTTCAAAACCGTCCAAGGCTTTTTCTACTGGAAAGGCTTTAGATGTAATTGTATCACCAATTTTTGATTCAGCTGTATCTTTAATATTAGCAATAAGATAACCTACTGAACCTTCCGTAAGCTCACTTAAAGCTTTCATTTTTGGCGTAAAAACACCCACTTCTTTAACTTCGTAGGATTTATTGGTCTGCATCATAGTAATTTGATCACCAGCCTTCGCAGTTCCTGAAACAACGCGAACATAGTTAATCACACCGCGATATGAATCATAACTTGAGTCGACGATTAAACTTGCCAGGCGATCTTCTTCTGGATCTGGAGGACAAGGGATACGATCAATAATTGCTTCAATGATTTCAGGGATACCCTCGCCAGATTTAGCGGAACAAAGAAGTGCTTCTTCACTTGGAATGGCTAAAATCTCTTCCAATTGCTCATAACACATAGCTAAATCAGTCGCAGGTAAATCAATTTTATTGAGCACAGGGATAATTGTTAAACCCTGCTTCATTGCTAAGTTAATATTCGCTACCGTCTGTGCCTGTACACCTTGAGTTGCATCAATAATTAGAACTGCGCCTTCACAAGCGGCTAATGATCGACTCACTTCATAAGCAAAGTCCACGTGACCTGGAGTATCGATTAAATTAAGTTCGTATACTTCCTCATCCTTAGCCTTATAAGCCATAGTAACGGGGTGAGCTTTAATGGTGATTCCGCGCTCGCGCTCCAAATCCATATTATCCAATAACTGCTCTTCCATTTCACGATCACTTACCGTGTTGGTCATCTGTAAAAGCCTGTCAGCCAATGTCGATTTACCATGATCGATATGAGCAATAATACTAAAATTTCGGATTTTGTTTCTTTCCATAGTGTCTATCTCTAAAGTTATTTTGTTTTGAGCGCTATCCATAAATGATTCATCAAGGCACTCTAATCTAAATTAATCCTTTGAGGATAATCGTTTTAACCATCAATTCAACACTAACACAAAGCAAACTGACTGATCATAAAGATCAAATATATTAATCCGCTCTAAACAAACAAATGACTTTTTTTCAAAACTCATTATATTGCCCCACTTTGATAATTTAACATTAGGAAACAAGATGGATCCAGAAGACGCACTCATTGAAAAAATTCAAAACAATTTAAGCAACAATGGCTTCCCAGAGAAAATCGTTGCCTTCCCAATAGACAAGATCCAAGCCATCGTAGAGAAAGATCAACTAGAATTAGATATGATCTTATCACGCCTATCCATGGCGGGTATCTACTCAGAAGAACAAGGCGATAAATTAATCTTCTCATCTTCTCCTGACAGCTTCAGCACTCAGAATGATGAATCTAATGAAGATCCCGCAACAGCCACTGATGGTCTTGGTGATTTACTCAAAGGACTCGGAGATCTACCCTTTGATCCCGCATCTTTTGCAGGAAAATCGAAAGACGACATAATGAACATGGGTAAAGAAATGATGGAGAAAATGTCTGAGACTGATAAAGCTGAACTCTTTCAGAAATTCATGTCTATGCCCGCTGAACAAAAAGAAAAGCTCATGGGAAAAGCAAAAGATTTTAATCTTTTTTAAAAGCTACGCCAAGAATATAAAATAGAACTCAGTGGTCGTCTAAAGAACGCCTACTGAGCTCAACCCACATGGCTGCTTCATCTTCAAGCTGACCTTGCTTACGAACTTCTATCCAAGAATCCAAAGTTGTGTGTGAGCCATTATCCAAATAATCGTTAATAAGTTCTTCCCAATCGTCTCTTGGGTACCAATGAGAACTCATGATGTCATACTCCATCACTGACTGTAACTCTTTTGGGATTTGCTCTATAGAGTCTTTATCTAGGTACTCACAGCCCTGCAAGAGAACAATTACCGCTTCTCGATCAATATGCTTTAGGTCAGAATACTGAGGTTTCAAAGGTAGCTTTTCGCTAATATCCGGAAAACACTGCTCTAAAGCCAAGCCCTGAATAGGCTCGATTTCATCTAAGCTCAAACGCTCATCAAGCTCTTTCTGTAAAAGTCCCTCAAGTAAAAGGGAGATATCTTCATCAGGACCTAAACGAGGCAGTATTTTCTTCAGTAAATCCTGCGACAAAGGAACATTAAGGTCTTTTTTATCCTTAGCCAAGACCTATTCCTTGAGCCCTATATTACTACCTGGATAGGCATTAAGATAGAAGTATACCATAATGCGATATTCATCATCATAATCTTCAAAACGAACCGCACCCGTCCAAGCATGTAAACGGCGCTGCAGCTCAACCATGTAACGAATAAATTCATTTTCTTTAGGGTCATAACTTGCTCTAAAAGACAAAAAGTTGTTATACCACAAACGATATCTCACCCCTGCTGTCAAAGTCTGTCTCTCTTCATAAAAACGAGAAAAACTTGATGCGTATGTTGAGCTATACATCGTTGAAGCATTTGAATACAAGTTTTGGCTCTCAAACTCATTTCTATAGAGATAATTCAAAGTGTACTGAAGTTTATCGGGATCTCCCACCGCGGCAGTAAGTGAAAAAATATTCACATCATTCTCTTCTAAGTCTACGATAATATCTGACTCGAAAGACAAATTATCCCTTGGGTCAAAGGTCACATTCGTACCCAAGTCGCCCACACCTTCACGAGCATCATCTTCATCACTCGGCAAATGAAAATCGACCCAAGTATTTACAGTAACCAAATTATGTACTTGACCATCTCTTCTTGTTTGAAAGCGGTTTTTAACACCCGTACGCACCCAGTGCTGTTCGGCTATCCTATCGGTTTCATCAAAATAATACAAGTTTTCTCTATCTTCTGAAACATAAGGGATGTAGTTATGGTTCATGTAAGGCTCAATCACATGGCGCAAACCATTAACGTTCATCCATTCATTTTGAACATCGAGATTTACCTTATAAGCCTTGAAACTTAATTCATAACCAATTTCCGCCACCAACCTAAGGGCATCATCACCGTCATCATCATAGTTGTTATACGTATAACCGGGATCATTATAAGGATCATTCCCATATATCAATCGACTCAAGTCTTGATCACTCACATCACCATCACTTGTATCTGAGTAATAGGTCAACCTAACAGCTGCACGTGGCGTAAAATTCAGCCAATTATTTATTTTTGTGTTATAATGAATGGCATGTAAACTATCCAATCTTGCTGATTCATAATCTTCTAAATCAGAGATGGGATCATCATCAAAGTCGCGCCACTTTGCTTTATAGGAACCAAATTTATTTTCATTGGTGTAATAAAAATCACTATTAGCTATACGATAATTCGGCAAGTCATAGCGTAACTCGGGGAGACGTTCAACAGTGGAATCAAAGTCATTTAAACGTGCATTCGCACCTAATGATAGAGAGTAGTTGTCACTTAAATATTCCAAGTCAACATAATTGAGCGATGAGTCAAAGTTTTTATCAAAAGAGCTTCCGTTCTCAACATAATCTTCTTTATACTGTAAATCAGAAGTCAAATCCAATTTCAAACGCCAAGTAAGCTTATCCATTATATCCCAGCGATGAAATACATCGACATTATACCTATCATCAGGCTCGTCAAATCTCTCGAAATCTTCTTCATCAAAATTTGCATCTGTATTGGGCATATAATAAAACAATGATTTAAACTCGTGATTTTTACCTTTGCTCTCTGTCGACACACCATAGGCCATGCCGTGATCTGCACGAAAATCAACCATTGGAGTTACTTTGACATTTTTATTGACTTTAATCTCGCGACTAACGAGTAAAAAAGCTCCCCAATCTGAGCTATAACCTGGGACAACTTTAAATTGACCATCACTACCATCTAAGTGGCTTGTTAGATAAGGTAGATAAAAAATTGGAACATCTGCTACGTAGGTTTTAATTCCGTGGGCATCATATGAGCCATCTTCGTTATAAACGACCTTGTCTGCCTTCCAGTAATAGTGAACATCATGACCAAGATCACCAAGGTCACAAGTCGTAAACTTAACGTTATAGCCAGTAATAGTTTTATCTTCTTTACTCTCAATCTTGTCACCTAACAAATACCAAGAGCCAGTTTTCCCCTGGTATTCACCCACATTTATCACGCGGGTTTTTATGTTACCTGTAACTTCTTGAGCTTTGATTTCGTCTCCCGCCTCCAAGCCAGTGGCTACCACATTGCCAGTGGCTTTAAAATCAAATGTCTGAGTATTAACCTCAGCGTAATCACAAGTAATTAAACCTTTACCTGTACTTATTCGCACATTATTCTTGAGGATGAAAGTATTTGTTTTTTGCTGAAACTCAGAAGAGTCAGCATTCACTTGAGAACCCTTAAAGTTAAAGAGCCCCTGAGCATTCAAGTCACTACTTGCTATAAAAATTATACTTAGACAAACTGTAAGCCAGTTATACATTCGTTTCATTAAACAGTCCCTTATTCTAATAAGCTATCAAGATACTCTCAAAGCAGTCTCTGTCTAACCAAGAGAGTAGCTTTCATTAGCCATTAAATACTTTTTAAAGCTTAGAGCAAGGCTTTGTAGGCTTCTACCGTTTTTTCAGCTATCGAAGTCCAACTAAATTCATCGACTGCACGCTGACGACCTGCTTGCGCCATGCGTTCACGCAAATCGGGATCTGCAATTAAACGGTTGACTTCTTCCGCCAAATCATCAGAAAAATTCTGTGGATTAACAGGTTCGTAAGGAGCCTCATCGAGTTGATGAACGGGAACTAAAAAACCCGTTTCATGATGCACAACCACTTCTTTAATGCCGCCAACTGCACTTGCAACAACTGCCGTCTCACAAGACATTGCTTCGAGATTTATAATGCCAAAGGGCTCATATATAGATGGGCAGCAAAAGATGTCAGCATGTGAATAAAGTTTAATAATAGACTTTTTATCCAACATTTCTGAAATCCAGATCACACCTTCGCGATTTTCGCTTACACGATCAACCGCCTCTTTCATTTCTTGTTCAATCTCAGGTGTATCAGGTGCACCTGCCGCCAAAACAATCTGCGCTGAGGGGTCAATTTTTGGAATTGAATTCACAAGATGAATTATCCCTTTTTGACGAGTGATCCTACCCACGAACAAAACTATGGGACGATCTGGGTCAATCCCATAGGAGCGCATGAGATCGGGGTCAAGTGTTTTCGAATATTCTTCCGTGTCAATACCATTATAGATAATCTGCACTTTTTCTTCATCAACATTAAAGTGCTTCATCACGTCATCTTTTGTATCTTTAGAAACTGCTATCACTAGATCTGCAGATTCGATCGCAGTCTTTTCTACCCATGAAGAGACATCATAACCACGACCAAGCTGCTCAGATTTCCATGGTCTTAAGGGCTCTAAACTATGAGTCGTCACAACCAACTTTGATCCGTATAACTTTTGACATAAAAGCCCTGCAAAATGCGTATACCAAGTGTGACAATGAACAACATCTGCATCACTAGGCTCCATCGCAAATGATTGACAATGATTTAGGGTATTAAATAAGCCTTTGAATTTTGCTTCGCCATTTTCGGGGAAATTAAGCTTAGGCTCATGTCCTTTGACTGAAATATTCTCACCCTGCACGTCCTGATCACCAAAACACCTAACTTCTGTGGGAATCAATTTTGCTAATTCTCTACTTAAATACTCAATATGAACACCAGCACCACCATAAACGTTGGGGGGAAATTCATTTGTTAACAAAAGACTTTTCATACCTATCCTTTTTTCTTATAATAATTGATCAATAACTTTCCTTATCTCACCGGAACCCCATCCGCGCCCAGCTAAATAACGGTATAATTTTTGACGTTTTTTAAATTCATCACTTTCTCGATGCAAAGATTTTAACTTCTTTTGCGCCAAACGCAACAGTTCATCAGGGGCCTCGTCTTGAGATAGTGTAAATTCTTGAACAATTTCACGTACTAAATTAGCCTCCAAGCCACGCATGCGCATTTTCTGACTCACAACACGCGGGCCAAAACCTTTCTTCGTCAACTCTTTACAATAGAGCTCTGCAAAACGCCTATCATCTAAATAACCATAGGATTCCATTTCTCCTAAAACCTTATCGATGAGTTGAAGACTAAAATCTTGTTTGTCTCTGAGCTTTTTTCTAAGCTCTCCCCTACTATGTAGTCGTCTAAACAGTAAATCGGATGCTTTTTTGCGACATTGATTTAAGAGTTTTTCTCCGAAAAAGCTCTGGTAAAGCTCCTCGGAAATTTCGGCACCTAAGTCCAAACTCTGACTTCTATACTGGAAGGGATCTAAAACGAATTTCTCTTTTGTATCTAAGCTTATTTCTAGCCTACCATCTTCAAGAAATTTGCGTTTAATTAACCTCCTTTCAGCCAAGGGTTAACCCCATATTATCAATAAGTCGTGCGGGACCGAATTTTGCAGCAACGAGAACTCGAATCTCTCCAGCATTCATAAAACCATCTAACTCTTGGAGGCTCTCTGCATTTAAAAACTCAATATAATCTACTTGACCACCACTAGATTCAATCATCTCATGCATTTCACCCTTCAGAATCTCAGGTGTAATTGAAGGCTTGTTTTTAATTTCTTCCAAAGCGTAATTGAGAGATTTTGAAAGACTCAAAGCATTGCTTCGCTCTTCATTACTTAAATAACGGTTCCTAGATGACATGGCCAAGCCATCCTCTTCCCGAATTAATGGTGCCCCAATAACTTCCACAGGAAAATTAAGATCCCTCACCATACGTCGAATAACTGCCAGCTGTTGAAAATCTTTCTCACCGAAAATCGCACAGTCCGGAAGCACTGCTAAAAATAATTTTGTGACAATTGTAGTCACTCCACGAAAATGACCCAGTCGCTTAGCACCACAAAGACCTAAACCCACTTGAGTTTCATCCACCCAAGTGGAACTACCTTGCGGATACATTTCCTGTGCAGATGGAGTAAAAACAGCATCAGCGCCTTCTAAATCACACAAATGCATATCTTCCTTTAAAGGACGTGGGTATGCATCTAAATCTTCTCCCTCACCAAACTGGGTCGGGTTAACAAATATAGTAACGATGATTTTTTGAGCGTACTTCTTTGCAAGTCGTATTAGGGACAGGTGCCCTTCGTGTAAAGCTCCCATCGTAGGAATTACAGCTACCTTATCACCACAAAAATGCCACTGCTTAGAAAGCTCCTGCATTTGAGCAATCGTCTTAACTTGCTGCATTAATACCAATTCTCATCAGAAGGAAAAAAACTCGATTTTACATCTTGCTTGTATTGACCAAAAGCCCCTTCAATCTGCTCAGCTAAATTTAAATACTTTCTAGCATGCCTAGGAGTAAAACGTGGATCCAAACCCAGGATATCATGCATTACTTGAACTTGGCCATCACAGATAGCACCTGAACCTATACCAATAATGGGGATATCTACAGCCGCAACAATACGCTCAGCCGCCTCTTTTTTGACACATTCCATCACTATCGCAAAAGCGCCAGCTTCTTGGAGGGATAAAGCATCTTTTAATAATTGTTCTTCATCCTCTTCCGTTCGCCCACGAACTTTGTAACCACCTTTCACTAAAACAGCCTGAGGCAACAGACCTATATGTCCCATAACAGGGATCCCACCTTGAACCATCAATTTAACGAGATCAGAAACCTCTTCGCCACCTTCAATTTTCACTGCGCTAACTAGACTCTCTTGCATAAAACGCGTCGCATTCTTCAAGGCCTCATGACTTGAACCATGATAAGACATAAAAGGCATATCTGCCACAACCAAAGCTTCCTCTGAACCTCGCACAACAGCTGCACTGTGACGCAAACAATCTTCTAAACTGACTGGAACTGTTGTCTCATGACCTAGAACCGTCATACCCAGTGAATCACCAACAAGTAACAAGTCCACCCCTGCACGATCAGCCAACAAGGCCGACGTTGAATCATAGGCGGTGACACAAGCAATTTTCTCAGCACTTTTATAGAGCTTCCAGATATCGCTGACTGTATTTCTCATCTTTAATCTTCCAAAAATTTTTACGGCTCATAGGCTAATTCTTATGTCCCATTTTTCAAGCTAATCTCACTAGCCTTTTCGCCTCAAAAACTAAATTGAAAAAAACGCCCACTCCATATTAGCTAAAGCTATCACGGTGGCATCCACATTTAATCCACCCTCCAAAGTGAACTAAAAGTAGTAATTCAAGCTCAGACCAAATTCGTTCCAATCTTGGTGAAAGGAATCCGTCCACTTAAAGAAACCTGTTAGGCTCAAGCTTTTGCTTACGCTCCAATTCAGACTACTCTTCAACTCAGTCATCTGATTACTCTGCCCCAAAACACCCCAGCTATGACGCCCAGATAACTGCGCCGAACTATGCTGATTGAAGTAATACATAGTCCCTAACTCTGGACCAATGGATAACATATAACTATCATTGAGAACTCCTGAGAAATGAAGCGATGGACGCAATAGACCATAGACAAGTATTGAATCTTTAAAAAGAGAACTTTGACCAAAACCAGTATCAATATAAGTCGCCACATGCAAGTCCTCATCATCTTCTCTCAAGCGAAGCGCCTCTGCCCCCACATCAACTACCCAAGACATCGGATTAAAATACTCATCCACAGGTGCTAGTGAATGAATCGTCGCCAACTGAAACTTTCTCAACTCCAAGTCTTTATCATCATAAAAATAATAAAGCTCAGTATTCAGAACCTCAATGGCACTACCCTTTAAATAACCCGCCCAGGCATCTTCTAAAGCATGGTATGCAGGACGTAAACTCAAACCCACAAAGGCTTCGTCATCATAAGAACCCACACTTGTTTTTACACGCATGGAATCATGACCTTCTGCAGGATCAAAAGGCACCGCATATTCATAAGGTTTATCATTTCGCCCCAACTTAGATCTTGTCCGTAAAGTACCTAAGTAAAGCTCTTGATACTCATCCTGATCCATTTCTCCATCGGCTAAATGAATGAGCATGAGTTCCACTGCCACATCGTAAATTCTGCGTTGCTCTTCCATCGTGTAAGTCGACAAAAGTTCCACTTCTTCTGGCTGGGCTTCTCTTCTCGATAATTTTTTTGACAAATTTTTCTGTGAGGGTTTTAATGGCTGGGCGACAGATCGTATTTTGGTTGATTTAGAAGGTCTATACTGACCTTCTTTAAGTAAGCCATTGCCTTTCACTAATTTAATTGTATCCACTGGCAAAACCCAAAAATCATTTGCTTGTCTTGCCAAATTCAACCCTGGTCGTGCAGCATCAATGGCAAAAAGCAGATTGTAAGAACAATTCTCATCAAAGAAAT
This sequence comes from Lentisphaera marina, assembly GCF_028745505.1. Lineage (GTDB taxonomy): Bacteria > Verrucomicrobiota > Lentisphaeria > Lentisphaerales > Lentisphaeraceae > Lentisphaera > Lentisphaera marina. The sequence goes on from NZ_JAQZZL010000003.1 coordinate 32,776, forward strand.
AATAATCCGAATTAACCTCTTCCATTTCAATGACATGCATCAAAACACGCTCAACTTCTTTTTGCGTAAATTTAAAATCGTATTCCCACACATCTCTCATATTGTGGTCAGAGTACTCGATAACTTTCTCGAAGTACCGCACTATATTAAATGTCCCTGGGTACATACCTAGAACACCCTTGATAGCAAACTGCACGCCATCTGTTTCTTCAGTCCTCGCTGAATAATTCACCGAATATGCCATGAGTTTCTTATTGCGCTTACCCTCTATGTTAAGAAGTGTATGCCCAAAAAGGGACGAAGGATTATTCATGTATTGACTTGGAAAAATCAATTGAACTTTATTGGGTTCAATATTTTTAAGTATGCGCTCAAACTTAGGACTATGATCGGAAACAAAGACTTCTTTTGCCTCTGGAATCACTTCCAACAACCAATCTAAACGCGCGGGAAATAGATTCACTACATGCTCATTTTCACTAGGGTCACCCCTTGAAAAAGCCTCCAAACAAGCCTCTAATTCAGCCTCGGGATTATACTTACCTTGCGGAGATAGAAAAAACTTGTCATCATCAACAACACTTGCTTCCGAAAAAAAACCTTTATCATAGTGAAGTAAATTCAACCAATGCCTCTCGGAGGCCACACCACGTTCTTTTGCTAATTCTTTTAAACCAGCTACATCCATTGCACCTACTGACAAAAGCAGTAGGAAGCATAATAAATACTTCATCGTTTCCCTTTATAATATTGACAGTATTAATATACTTGAAATGACGATCTTATACAGATAAAACGAGTGATTTAAGCACAAAAAAAAGCCGCCGATTTTCATCGACGGCTTAAAAACTATAGACTTACTGAGCCTTTTGCAAAAGTCATAAAACAAGCTGAATAAAAGTAGAAACATGTTATCTCAATAGTTACCAAAACAAAAAGAGAAAAAACATGAATCTACCCGGCTTATGGGATACCATAGAAAAGTATTTATTTCCAGGCTTAGAAGAACTTTTAGGCGGAGAATTAACTAAGAAAGAGAAAGAGTTTGTTCGCATCTGCACAATAACTGAGCTTGATCAGTTCAGCCATGAATTTGAATGGTGTGGATTTGGGCGACCTCCGAAAGATCATTTTAATATAGTGAAAGCTTACATAGCCAAATCCGTTTATAACTTCGATACAACAAGATCTTTTATAGACTTTCTCAAATCAAGTACAAAGATACGTCGTTTATGTGGTTGGGAATTTGCAAAACAGCTTCCTCATGAAAGTACTTTTTCTAGAGTATTTGCAGAAATCACCGCCTCTCAGCTCTGCCAAAGAATCCATGAATTCTTAGTGGTAAAACATTGTGGAGACACCTTAGTACCGCACATTAGTAGAGATTCTTCAGCAATTGAAGCTAGAGAAAAAGTCATGTCTGAACCAGGGGCTGAGCCTAAAGCCCCTAAGAAACGAGGGCGGCCTAAAAAAGGTGAGATCCGAATTAAAGAAAAAACCGTAGTGGAAAAGCAGGTCGACCGGTCACTTGAAGAAAACTTAAAAGAGCTCCCAACGCACTGTAATAAAGGGACAAAGAAAAACAGTAATGGTTATAAAGTTTCATGGAAAGGCTACAAGCTTCACTTAGATTGTATTGATGGAGATATACCAGTCGCAGGCCTATTGAGTTCAGCGTCTTTACACGACAGCCAAGCGGCAATCCCTTTAGCACAGATTAGCGCACAACGCATAACTAATTTATATGATTTAATGGATGCAGCCTATGATTCACCTTCTATCCATAAATTCAGCCATCTTTTAGGACATAAATCTATTATTGATCACAATCCTAGAAAAACTGGGGAGAAAAAGATTTTTGACCCGCCTGAAAAAGAACGGTACAAACAGCGGTCATCTGTTGAAAGAGTCTTTTCGAACTTAAAAGACAACTATGGTGGTAGGATGATCAGAGTACGAGGACATGCAAAAGTCATGACTCATCTAATGTTTGGCATTATTGCAATAACAGCAAACCAACTCTTCAAGACTATTTAGCAACTAACATAAAACTATACGTCATGATCAACTTGCGTCCATTTTTGGCTTGTTTATACTCACATGTATCCAATTTCGAGATACATGTGAGCGAGATCTTAAGATTTATCCTGGATGAACTTTTTAATCACTCTAATTCAGGACTTTTGCAAAAGGATCTTACTAACTTAGCTTTTTGCAATATCCATGATATTTGCTACAACTTCAGTGTGAGTCACTTCGTTAGTAGAATAGATATTAGCGAAGTTATCTTGAAGCTGAGTCTTGAAAGCTTCTTTGTCTTCAACATTCAAGATTGTTGCAATAGTATCTACTGCTTCACCTTGGCCCATAGCGATATCCTTCGCTACGTTATCCATATTACCAGCGATGAAAATATTCATCTGCTCTTGCGCCCAGAACTCAGCAGGTTTTTCTGCATCTAAAGTACCAGAAGTAATACCGAATGTTTGGTTACAAAAAATATGGTTAGTTGTAACAGCGGCAGTCTGAGACATTAAACCGTCGTTATCTTTGAAGATCATTGTACCTACACCAATACCGACGTTATCCTGTGGAACTGCAAAAGCACTTACTGCACCAAAGAATAAAACTGACGTTAATAATTTTTTCATTGTATTACCTCTTTTGTTTATGTTAGGGTTGCGATAATTTTACAAGGTCAATTAATACAACGCAAGATTTTCCTTGAGGAAGCTGGCTACATTAACTGATTTTTAATATTGCGGATCCCTACTTAAATTTGTCGTGATTTTTCTATATAAACTCCTTGCAGGAAATACTTTTTACGATACCTTAGCCACTCTTTAATTGATCGCACCAGCTCTCTCTCATACCAAACGATGTGCAATCGAATCAAGATTTTAATATTATAGAATAAGCATAAGGGCAAATCCATGTCTATCACACTCAAGGCCGCTAAACGTGAAATCGTTGGCAAAAAATCAAAGAAACTTCGTAGAGAAGCTATCGTCCCAGGCAACCTCCAAGGTCGCAAGATCGAAAACGTAAATATCCAAATTGAAGAAAAAGCTCTTCAAGTTGCTATCAAAGCTGCTGGCACTACTAACATCATCGAACTTGATGTTGACGGCACTAAGCACGAAGTACTTCTTCGCGAAGTTCTCCGTACCACTAACCAACAGCACTTCGTTCACGTTGAGTTCTACGCTCCTGACATGGACACAGCAGTAAAAACTTCTGTACCAGTAAAAGTAGTTGGCGACAACAAGCTTATCACTGCTGGTGGTATCCTCGTTACTCCTCAGTCAAACATCGAACTTGCAGCTTTACCAAAAGCGCTTCCTGAGTTCATCGAAATTGACATCTCAACTCTTGAGTCTTTCTCAGATGTTATCACTGTTGCTTCACTTCCAACTCTCGAAAACGTTGAGTACCTCAGTGCGCCTGGTACTTCACTTGCATACATCGCAGAAACTCGTGCTACACGTTCTGCTGCAGCTGAAGAAAAAGCAGCCGAGTAAGTCTAATTTAGTTTTTAAGAAGCCGACCTTTTGGGTCGGCTTTTTTTATGAGGTCAAACATGTCATTTCCAGATACCCTTCCCGCTCCCATCAAAACTTGGTTTGAAAAACAAAGTTTCAAAGAACTCCTTCCCATTCAAGGTCTCGTTCTGAGAAGATCTTTAGAAGAGAAGCAGCTAATTATTTCATCACCCACGGGGTCTGGAAAAACCCTTGCCTTCCTCATCCCCTTAGCAAAAAAGCTCGCAACATCACCGAAGTCTCGCATCCTCATCCTGTCGCCCTCACCTGAGCTCGCCATGCAAAACATCAAGGTCATCCGAGATATACTCCCAGAAACTAAAGCAACTGCCGTTATTGGTGGAGTTAATATTGATCGCCAAAAAGATCAACTCAAAAAACGCCCGCAAGTCATCTCGGCAACCCCTGGTCGCCTACGCGATTTCATCGTTAGAGGACTCATCAAGCCCAAAGATTTTGATCTACTCATCATCGATGAAATTGATGCCCTGCTCCGCGAAGGCATCGAGAACCTAGTTGCAGACCTTCTCCAAAACATGCCCGTCGAAACACACGAGTGCATCGTTGCTTCAGCAACTATAACCAACAAAACAGAAGAGTTACTCACCTACTGGCGTCCAGAATTTTTCTTGATTGAAAATCGCGAGATGCCCACAACTCAACACTCCTACATCTTCACCAACCCCAATAGGCGAGACATTTGCCTAATGAAACTTATCCGCAAGGAAAAGATCAAACGGGCCATTGTCTTTGTCAATAGCTTCGAGCACACCCGCCACACACTTAAATTCTTCGAAAAAGACAAACTCAAAGCCACTTTTCTCGAGGCCGGCATTAGTAAAACTGCACGAACTCAGAGACTGAAAGAATTCAAAGATGGCAAAACCAATTTCCTCATCACTACAGATCTACTAAGCAGAGGCTTTGACTGCACCGACACAGCCGTCATCCACTACCACTGCCCTATCACTATTGAAAGCTTTAAGCACCGCAGTGGACGCACAGGAAGAGGCTCACAAAATGGCGCTAACTACCTTATCATTACTGAGACCGAACTATTTTATATGGGTAAGTACGAAAGGAAGATGGACATCAAATTTGCCGAAATTGATCTGGCCAAAAACCACAAACCAAAAACACTCGACGATAAAGACACTCCTGATGCCCCCGAAAACACGAAGCCAAAAGCTCCGCAAGAAAAAACTCGCCCAGTGGTAAAAAACAAAAAGAGTAAAATCAAAGCTCAACTTGCCAAAGAAGCAAAAAAAGAAAAGTTGGAAGCGGCGAAGAAAAAGAAAAAGCGCACCAAACGCAAAGGCAAACCCGGCTCACATAAAAAGAAAGGGCCTCAGAGCTAAGCTCAGAGACCCTAAAGACTAAGTTTTTAAAAAGCTTAGATACCGCTGTTTGATAAAAAGTTGGAAACGCGCGAGAGTAAACCAGTCACTTGTGGATGAGATGACTCAAAATCCTCAATCATCTTGGTCAAATCATTCACCAAACCCTCTTTCTCTGATTCCTGTTCAGATTTCAACTTGGCCACTAAAGCCTCTAACTCAAGCTTTTTATCGCTATCGAGTTCAGCATTGTGGATCTCCTGCTCTAACTTTTCTAAAGTTTCATTCATTACAAATCTCCTGTTTTACTTAATATAAATCCATGCGCAGGAATAAAAGCTCAGCACAAACAAAAAAGCGACAATTATTGTCAAAGCTCCCCCTCCTTAGAAATAAAGAGATATACGACAATTGTATGACAGATTAAAAAGCATACGTTTTTTGTAAAAGCATCTGTAAGTTGGTGCTTCGCACTCACTTGAGCATAAAATAGAAATATCTGTTAAAAATTTAACAGGTAGTCTTGATTTCCTCATTCGATCATTTATTTTATGCGCGATTTATGAATGAACAAAAAAACAACAAACGACCCCCTTCGTGGATAAGTACTAGCAGCCTGGGTCTTGAACTTGCAATCGTCCTTGGCGTTGGAGTTTGGGCAGGAAACAAAGCTGATCAAAAGTACGGATGCGAACCACTAGGAGTTTTATTAGGAGTTTTTTTCGGATTTATCTACGGATCATATTCTTTTTGGAAATTACTCAAAATGAATACAACAAAAAAAAAGAAGGATAAAAAAAGACAGTGATGCAAGCTCTTAGCAAGCCACTCAACCTCGCAGCCATCTTAACTGGCCCTGTACTTATTGCGATTTACGCAATAAGCGCAAACGTCTCTTTTTTATCCGCCAACTTCATCACCCCACTCTGCCTCATCCTTATTAATAGTGTTGCACTCATCATTATTAACCAGATTTTCATGACGCTAAAAAAAGACATCACTCTTGGCCTCGGACTCAAACTTGCCAAATCTTTTTTATTGATTGCGATCCTCGCAATAGCCCTTTTCGCTCAGATCTTAAGTGACCCAAAATTCGCTTGCTTTGCCTTCTTGATTGGCTATAGCTCAAGCATGATTTTCGAAACCCTTTCATATAAAAATAACATCTCAAAAAAAGTAAATTAGCATGAACGTACTAAATACACTCCTTGCGGCTTCAGGCCAAAACCACCCCACCAAGATGGATGCAATTATCCACTGGATTAAAGATCACATGTCACTCGCAGGCAAGCACTGGTCACCTGCTGGCTTTGGTGAAGGCCCTCACATCTTCAGTAACAACTTCACAACTCAGTCATTTTTCTTGATTCTATCCGCTACAATCACTTTAATTCTTTTTGGTGTGCTCTATAACAAGAAGCAAAAGACTCCCACTGGTCTAACAAACTTCCTCGAGCCTTTCGTTATTTATGTTCGCGATGAAATCGCTGTTAAAAACATGGGCGAAAAAGATGGTAAAGCTTGGACACCATTCTTTTGCTCACTCTTCTTCCTTATTCTTGGTTCAAACCTTCTCGGCCTTATCCCTGGCAACGCCACTGCTACAGGTACTTTTTGGATCACTGGTTCATTAGCACTCATCGTTTTCCTTTGTATGACGTTAGTTGTCGCGATCAAATTTGGTCCCGTAAACTTCATCAAGGCTTTCATGCCTCCTGGTGTTCCTACTTGGGTTCTTCTCCTTCTCACTCCACTAGAGATGATTGGCCTCGTAGTTAAATGTGTTTCACTCACAATTCGTTTGTTCGCCAACATGCTTGCGGGTCACATCGTACTTTTCTCTATCATGGCACTACTCTACGTATTCAGCTACTACGCTATCTTGGCTTACCCTATCGCAATCGGCATCTACGCTCTTGAAGTATTTGTTGGTTTCCTACAAGCTTACGTATTCACTTTCCTTGCAGCTCTATTCATTGGCGAGATGTTCCACCACGCACATCCTCACCACGATCATGACGAAGAGCACGCACACTAAACCCCTTTCTTGAAAAACAAGATTCTTAAACAAAATAACAAAACAAAACAAAAAATAAAAAACGGAGAACTAACATGTTCAACTCTATCCTCGCTCAAGCAACTGAAGCTGCTGTAACTGGTACACAACTAATTGGTCCTAAAGCTGGTGCTGCAATCGGTGCTGGTATCGTAGCTGTAGGCGCTGGCCTTGGTATTGGTAAACTTGCTGCTTCAGCAATGGAAGGTATCGCTCGTCAACCAGAAGCTGGTGACAACATTAAAGGTTCTATGATTGTTGCTGCTGCACTTATTGAAGGTGTATCACTTTTCGGCGTTGTTGTTTGCCTTCTTGCAGCACTATAATCCTTTAGCGGTTGAATTTTATGAAAATGGTAAAAGTTAAAGCATTAGCTTTTGCCTGCCTCGTTCTAACAGCTATGCCAACTATGGCGGCGGATGGAGCAGATGCGGCGGGACAATACGGCGAAAATGCCGCCATACCTATGGCAGTCATTTCGTGGATTTGTTTCTTCTCACTCCTCATCGTCGGCGGCAAAATCGCTTGGAAGCCAATTTTGGCTAACCTCGATGCACGTGAAACGCGCATCCGCGAATCTCTTGAAAACGCTGATCGTATTGATAGTCAGTTAGCTGATGCTGAAGCAAGCACTAAGAAGCTTATTTCAGATGCCGAAGCTAGCGCTAAAACTATCATTACTGGTGCTAAAGAGACTGCTCAAAAACTCGCAAAAGAAATTAACGACACAGCAAAAGCTGAAGCTCAATCACTTAGAGAGAATGCCCTCAAAGATATTGAAAACGCTCGCGCCAAAGCCGTTTCTAGCCTTCGTGACGAAAGTGCAGAACTAGCTGTAACACTTGCAGGCAAACTTATCGGAGAAAATTTAGACTCCGAAAAAAGCCGTGTACTAACCGATAAAATAATCGATACTCTCTAATCATGTTGACCTCAAAAGCAGCCAAAAGATATGCGAAGGCCTTTTTTAGCCTGGCGCAGGACAAGGGTAAGCTTGACGAAGTAAGAGCGGATTTTAACGCTCTTGCGCAGCTCGCAGCTCAGTCGGAAGAATTAAAATCATTTCTTTCATCTCCACTCGTAGCCCAAGATAAAAGGCTTGAGCTTTTGAAGTCTCTGTTTGAAGGTAAAATAGGCGCAACTGCCATGAGCTTCATTACTTTTCTTAACGAAAAGGACAGAACTCCAGTTCTCGCCGAAGTCTGTGAATATTTCGAAGTCTTCTGTAACGAAGCTGCCAACGTGCAACTCGTCACTATCACTTCAGCCCAAGAATTGAGTTCTACTCAAATCAAAGCCATTGAAGTGAAACTAGAAGCTAAGCTCAACAAAACTATCAAAGCCAGCACAGAAATTGATGCTGCTTTACTTGGTGGTTTTAAAATTGCTATCGGCGATCAAGTTATTGATCATTCAATCACAGCTCAACTTAACTCTCTCAAACAGAGTATCGTTAACGCGTAAAGGAAAATAATTATGGCAACAGATATTAAGCCGGAAGAAGTTTCAGCCATCCTCAAAGAGCAGTTCGCTGCTTTTGAATCGGGTGCTCAGACTTACGAAACTGGCAAAGTCCTAAGCGTTGGTGATGGTATCGCCCGCGTTTACGGCCTCGAGAATGTCATGGCTGGTGAACTCGTTGAGTTCGCATGTGGACTCCAGGGTCTAGCGATGAACCTCGAAGAAGACAATGTTGGTGTTGCGATCTTTGGTGAAGACAAGCAGATTTGTGAAGGTATGGAAGTAAAACGTACCAATACAATCGCATCTGTCCCCACCGGTGATGCACTCCTCGGTCGTGTTGTTGACGCATTGGGTAACCCAATCGACGGCAAAGGCCCTATCAATACCGAGAATTCTCGTCCAATTGAATTTAAAGCACCTGGTATCATGGAACGTAAATCTGTTCATGAGCCACTCCAAACTGGTGTAAAAGTTATTGACGCCCTCACTCCTGTAGGTCGTGGTCAGCGTGAGTTGATCATTGGTGACCGTAAAACTGGTAAGACTACTCTTGCTGTTGATACGATCATTAACCAAAAAGGTAAAGGCGTTCAGTGTTTCTACGTAGCTATCGGCCAAAAGCGTTCTACTGTGGTTCAAATCGCAGAGACTCTTAAACAGCACGGTGCTCTTGAATACACGACAATTATTGCAGCTACTGCTTCTGACCCTGCTCCAATGCAGTTCCTCGCTCCGTACTCAGGTACTGCGATGGCAGAACACTACTGTTACCTCGGTTCACCTACTTTCGGTGGTACTGAAGGCGTAGCAGGCGGCCACGCACTCATCGTTTATGATGACTTGACTAAACAGTCACAAGCTTACCGTCAGCTCTCGCTCCTACTCCGTCGTCCTCCAGGACGTGAAGCATTCCCAGGTGACGTATTCTATACTCACTCACGTTTGCTCGAACGTTCTGTTAAGCTTTCAGAGTCTGAAGGTGCTGGTTCTATTACTGCACTTCCAATTATCGAGACTCAAGCGAACGATGTATCTGCTTATATCCCCACAAACGTAATTTCGATTACAGATGGCCAGATCTTCTTAGAATCTGACCTCTTCAACGCTGGTCAGCGTCCTGCAATTAATGCCGGTCTCTCTGTATCACGTGTTGGTGGTGCTGCTCAAACTAAATCTATGAAGAAGACAGCCGGTACACTCCGTCTTGACTTGGCTCAGTACCGCGAACTCGCGGCATTCTCCCAGTTCGCTTCTGACTTAGACCCTGCTACTCGTGCTCAGCTCGAGAAGGGACAACGTTTGATGGAAGTATGTAAGCAAGGTATCAATGAGCCTCAATCAGTGGCTGAACAAGTATGTCTCATCTATGCAGGTACAAATGGTTACCTCAACGATATCCCAGTAGACAAAGTTGTTAGCTATACTGCAGAGCTCAACGAAGCCCTGTCAACACGCTATAAAGATTTCAGCGACAAGTTCGCTGTTGAAGTCAAAAACGACGACTTCTCTAAAGATCTTATCGCCGAAATGACAGACATTGTTAAATCTACTACAGAAAGCTTCAGTAGCTCACTGTAAATAAGCGGATAGAACTATGCCCAGTCAAAAAGAATACAACGTAAAAATCGCGAGCTTAGGTAACACTGCCAAAGTAACGAAGACCATGAACATGGTCTCCACGGCGAAGTACCGTAAAGCTCAAGATGCTCAGGGCAGCTCAAAACTCTATTCAGATCAGCTAAACCAGGTTATTGCTGGCTTAGCTGCCTCTGGTGGTGAGCTTTCTCATCCCCTTATGAAAACCCTCGAAGTTAAAAAGGTTCTTGTTATCACTTTCACATCTGACAAAGGTCTATGTGCTGGTTTTAATAATAACCTTATCAAATTCGTAGAAAGCTTTCGTCGTGAAAACGCTGACAAGTATGAAACAATTGATTTCATCACTTGCGGCAAGCGCGGTTACAATGCTCTTCGCAAGACTAGCACTGTAGTTGCCAACTACGACGACAAGACTTCTAATCCCGAATTTGAAACCGCTCGCGAAATTGGTGATAAAGTTCAGAAACTCTTTATTGACGGCGAATATGACCAAGTCATTATTGCTAACAACAACTTCGTTTCTGCTCTTTCTCAGATCCCTACCCTCACAACTCTACTCCCAGTGAGTGGCGCTGAGGCTGAAGAAACTGAGAGCACCGACAACGCTACGGACTACATTTACGAACCTGGACAAGCAGAACTTCTGAGCTATCTGCTTCCTAAGACCGTAAACTTCCAAGTTTTCAAAGCTTTTCTGGAAAATGCCGCTGGTGAACACGCTGCGCGAATGGCTGCTATGGATGCTGCCTCGACCAATGCGAAAGACCTCATACAGAAATATACTGTTCTGCGCAACCGTGCACGTCAAGCAGCCATTACGACTGAATTGACCGAGATCGTTGCCGGCGCTGAAAGTTTAAAATAGGATAACTATTATGTCAGAATCAACTAAAGGTACAGTCCTTCAGATCATGGGTGCCGTGATCGACGTTGAATTTTCCGGTGGAACTATCCCTGGTATCTTCAACGCATTGAAAGTGACTAACCCTTCAATTAACGACAAAGAGGACAACCTCGTTCTCGAAGTAGCCCAGCACTTGGGTGAAGGCGTCGTTCGTACCATCGCTTTGGACTCTACTGAGGGTCTTCACCGTGGTGCTGTTGTTACCGACACTGGCGCGGGCCTTAAAGTTCCCGTTGGTGAAGAAGTTCTTGGCCGTGCCATGAATCTCCTCGGTGACCCAATCGATAATAAACCTGATGTCGAGACCGACGAAAAATGGGAAATTCACCGTGAAGCTCCCGCTTTTGCCGATCAGGACACAGGTACAGAAGTACTTGTTACTGGTATCAAAGTAATTGACCTCCTCGCTCCCTACCGTAAGGGTGGTAAAATTGGTCTCTTCGGTGGTGCTGGTGTAGGTAAAACAGTTCTTATCCAGGAGCTCATCAATAATATCGCACAGGAATTCGGTGGTAACTCCGTATTCGCTGGTGTAGGTGAGCGTACTCGTGAAGGTACTGACCTCTACGAAGAAATGGCTGAAGCTGGCGTACTCGAGAAAACTGTTCTCGTATACGGTCAGATGAATGAGCCTCCCGGTGCTCGTGCTCGTGTAGCTCTGTCTGCACTCACAATGGCGGAATACTTCCGTGATGTGAAAAAGCGTGACGTACTTCTCTTCGTTGACAACATCTTCCGTTTCACTCAGGCCGGTGCCGAAGTATCTGCACTTCTCGGTCGTATCCCTTCTGCGGTAGGTTACCAGCCTACACTAGCAGTAGAAATGGGTGAACTCCAGGAACGTATTACATCTACTAAAGACGGTTCTATTACATCTGTACAAGCTGTATACGTACCTGCGGATGACTATACTGACCCGGCTCCAGCAACTACATTTGCTCACTTGGATGCAACTACTGAACTCTCACGTCCTCTTTCTCAGCTCGGTATCTACCCTGCGGTAGACCCACTCACTTCTTCTTCGACCATCTTGGCTCCTGAAGTTGTTGGTGAGGAACAGTACCAAGTTGCGACTGACGTGAAAATGATCCTCCAGAAGTACAAAGAGCTTCAGGATATCATTGCGATTCTCGGTATGGATGAACTCTCTGAAGAAGACCGCCTCACTGTAGAGCGTGCTCGTAAGATTCAGAAGTTCCTTTCACAGCCTTTCCACGTAGCAGAAATCTTTACCGGTCTTAAAGGTAAATATGTTGCATTGGAAGACACTGTTCAGTCCTTCAAAGAAGTTCTCGAAGGTAAACATGATGATGTTCCTGAGCAAGCATTCTACCTCGTTGGTGGTATCAACGAAGTACTTGAGAAAGCTAAAAGCCTCGAAGGTTAATCATGTCATTTCAACTTAAAATCATCACTCCCGCACGTCTCGTCTTCGAAGGCACTGTCGATTCAGTTCGCCTCCCAGGACTCGACGGGGATTTTGGTGTACTCGACAATCACGCAGCTCTCATCTCCGGCATTGCCGTTGGTGCCCTGCAGTATGATGTCAACGGCCAACGCAAGAGCATCAAGCTCGAAGGCGGCTTTGTTGAAGTGAACGACAATGTAGTAAGTGTACTCGCGGACAGCGCTCAGCTCCCAGAGTAAGCTCACTCATTGCCCTTCCTAAAGCCCCAAGTTCGCAAGAACTTGGGGCTTTTCTTGTGTTTTAGTGTCTTATGCTTAAGACCCAAAAGTTGAATTCCTGCGCATCCAGCCGGTATAACTCATACGCGGTCGTGTAGCAGGTAGAACCTCATGATAAAAAACACTACTATCAAAGAGTACCAATCGGTTCCCTATCGGATTTATATCCACAAACTCATGTTTATCCATATACATGCGCAGCTGTCCACCATTTGCCTTAGACCAATTACGACGGTTAAGGTACAAAATAAAAGTTAAAATCCGATTATTTTGATTGCGATGACAATCCAAATGTTTAACATAAAAAGTACCAGGAGGATAAACTGCAAAATGACTTTCATTCTCCTGCAATGGCAAAAACAACTGCTGCCGTAAATTTTCCTGTAAATTATCAATTATATCCAGTATAGGATAAATACTTGGATGACAATTCGATCTCTGGACCCAACGAATAGCATCGCCACGTACTTTCTCACGACGTTTTTTTGACTTACCCACTGTAGCAGGTTTCAATAAACCCTCTTGATAATCACGACTTGCTGCTATCGCAAGTTGTTTAAAACTACAATGAGGTAAAAAATTGTCTATCACACTCCAACGTTTAGAGCTCAAGTCTAACAAAATATTTTCTTTATGCTGATTCCATAATCCCGTTTTTGAAACAAGATCAAAACGCTTAGAAATACCACCTTTCAGATCCACAGACATATTTAAACTCTCTATCTTTAATAATGTTGTTTACTCCACCGAGAGCAAACACCTCAAAAATTACTGCTCCATTGAAAACAAACCATATCTGAATCACGAGAGTCACATGAATCTTTATAGATAAGTCTTACTCTCACTGAATAGGTGCTTACTGAAGCAAATGAGTAATGCTCCGTAGGTTTCGTCAAGACTCAATCAATGGCACCCTTTAGTCTGTTGTCAATGACCAATGCAAGAGCCCTAAGCGCTTGCAAACTTAGTTTTTTACTTTTCCCTGAGAGCACCGAATTTAATTCGGCTTCATAATTATGATTCAAGACCGAGGTACTTTCCACTAGCTTGGCACTAATTGCGGGCATCGCAATACAGGTTTCTCTCGCCAAGATGAGAAGGCGCAAAGTTCGATATATAGATTTTTCACCTATGCGCACCGAATTCCATTCGGCTTCAAACTTGCGGACTCCGCAAATACGCGCTCGTCAATTGACTACATCACAACTCCGTACAGTATCCCTCTCGAGACATCCCAAAAAATTAAACAAAGCAAAAACAACCATAAGCTTTTAGATAAAAGTATATAACATCCCAAATTAAGAGTTCTAATCATGCCTAAAACAATAAATAAACTTATTCTTAATATAATCCTATGAATTAATACTCAATTTTGGATAACTAAGCAAGTACTGTATAAAGCGACTCCCTAGACAAACTCATGTCAATTATCAAGCCATGTTATAGTTAATGGATATAAAAGAGCAAATACACTCAATACCTAACTTATAATCCACATGGTAAATTATGAAAAATGCACTAGAAGCAAGTATCATCCTTAATGAAGTTTTAATTGTAAGTTTCCTATGGCCTCGAGGTGAAGTTCAATGTATTTCAAAAGATGCTACTTATACTGCATCGTCAGTATCGAAAAATAGGTTTCATTCAGTCTTAATGACAAGTGAGGGCCCTTTATATGATGAGCAGTTTGCCTTCCATACTAATAAGATCCAAGACCTTTACATTATAATTGACCTCTGCAAACTTAAAAAAATAGAATCTCTATACATCAAAAATAGAACCGGCCCACCTATCTCTACCCAAGAAGGAGGCGTATCAGTCTGGCTATCAAATACTTCTGAATTTGAAGATCAACCTGACTGGAAAGCAGAAAAAACTCAAAATGATTGGACTGTAAAATTACCTCAAACAACATCTTCACGTTTCATCAAATTGGGCCTACTTGGTAAAAATAAAGTTTTTCACTTAGCACAAGTTAAGGTATTTGGCTGGGACAAATAAATACACGATTAACCAGTTAACGATGTATTAAGATATTTGACGAGACCGCAGGTATGGGCGTCGATGATTCCGAGATCACTCTCACCTACATCCGTTCTCCCTACCGCAAATCTAATGAACTCATCCTCGCCCACAAGACTTTCGAGTTTCCAAAGAAATTCGACGTCGTCGCCCTCTACGTCCAACTCGAAACCCTTGCTCATAGCAACATCCAAAAACTCAATGAGTAGGTTTTAGGGGAAGGTTTTTACCTGAGGAATGCTGTGCTCCTTAAGAGTAGATGAATTATGAATTGGGCGCTGCCCCCTTCGTACTACCCCTGCAAGGAGTCGCGACTCCTTGACCAGCGGATATCAATTTCAATCTGTAGATAATTATTCTCTGAAACGCCTGGCGAAGGATTGGGCCTCGTCCGAGGCCTTTAATATTTTTATAACCCATAATTTTCATGGAGCAGTCGAGGTAAGCAGAGTCTGAAGTAATCAACGCCAATAAATCACATGATTTTCACTAACACTCATTTATTTAGTATGTAGAAACCCGCACATCTTATTAAAAATCGTGTAAAAATCGTTTTAACGCACCTAAACAATATCAGTTTTTATTTTTATAATTAGTTTAAAATGAATTATTTGCATAAAAATAATCCAATAAATACCTAAATCCTGCTAACAGTTTTCTAATCAAAAAAGCTTAAAATGAAATCAACTTTAAAAAAAAGGTATGTACGCGATGTTTAAATCATCCAAGTTCTTAACAAAAACAATAGTATCTGGAACAATGTTATTGTTTACTCAATTACTATACGCACAATCAACTTTGGTTACTATTACAGAAGATGCTACCGCTACTACTAGTTCACTGTCAAATACAGATTTATATGACTTTAATGATCTAAGTAATGGTTTAAACTCAAATGTTTCATGGGATGGTGTTGGTTCTTTTGACCAAGTATATGTACGTGAAGCCAATAGGTTTGGTGGCGCTGTAGACGAAAGCACTGGGCAAGGATCAAGATTCTCTTATGTCAAAAGTGCTTATAATATAGAATCGAGTACTTTAACCTTAGACAATTCAAGTTCTTATTTTGGAATGTGGTGGTCCGCAGGTGACTCAGCTAACCTTTTAACTTTCTACAACAATGATAACGTAGTTGCCCAATACACAACGCAGTCAATGTTTGGTAGCCTTAACTTAAGTCAAGATTACTACGGCAATCCGCTCACTGGAGGAAATGGTGGTGAACCCTACGCCTTCATAAATTTCTTTGGCGATGCCGAAACATCTTGGAACAAAATAGAACTTACTCAACTTGGTGGTGGAGGATTTGAATCAGATAACTACACCACTCGTATAGAAACATTTAATCCTGATACCGACAGCCAAGAAGCTCTTGGCACAATAATAGCTGAAGTTTCAGGTACTGAAACTACCAACCTAGATGCTCCATCAGAAAACTGGGAATGGGCTTTTGAAGAAAGTGCCCCAGGCGCACCTACTCCACCAATTTTTGCTTTAATGTTCTTCATCGCAGCCATCATAAAAACAAAATTTCTAGGCATATAGAGGTAGCATGTCTAGCGGAGAGGAGCAAGCAGAGGGCAATCACCCACTCTGGAAGGGTTTGCTTCCTTTAGTTATTTTATCTACTCTATCATCACTCGACACCGTAGTTGATATTTACGGTGCAATTTGTAGGCCCATAGCACTATTTATAATAAGTCTCACTGGCTTAATTGTAAGTGATCAAGGAACCAGCTTCACTGTAGCTCACTTAAATATACCATGGACAAGAGACTGTGCTGGTATGAACACACTACTCGTTCTTCTAGCCATATACGCATGGATGAATCGAAACACTGAACAGAACTCTCGTTATTGGCTCAAAATGCTTTGTGTCATCCCACTAGCTATCATTTCCAATGTACTAAGAGTCTTAACTTTAGTGGGCTATCGCTACCTATTTTTCCCTGAAGTCGAATCTCCACAAATGCATTATTTTTGGGGTTTATTTTGGTTGATCCCCTTTGCACTCTTTACCATACCTGCCAGTACCGAGCCCTCAAAAAAATCACTCTGCTTTGAACTCTTACATATCTCAGCCGTTGTTGGACTAATTGCACCACTTCTGAACCTGAGCAACCACTGGATTACTGCAGTTGGGGTTTTGTTTCTTCTTCTAAATAGTAAATTTAAAAGTGATGATGAACCTTACGATGCAAAAATTCTAATCATATGGATCACTGCTGCCCTGACTATAAGCTGGTCAGGAATAGAGTCTCTATGGTTGCCCTGGTTGTTAGTATGCCCACTAACAATTAATTCTAAGTGGCTGTTTAGTTATTCAGGCTTTGGATGCTTAGCTACTTCATCACCTCTTTTTGTTCTCATTCCCTATGCGAGTATTTGTGCTGGTGCCATCTTCTTTTTTACAATTATGAATTGGCCAAAAGTAAAAACACCAGAAACAACTACCCAGTCTCCGCCTAAGATATCAAAACTTCGAAGTCTGCTCAGTTCAAGCTTAGCTCTACTACTCTTTCTTCCCTTCGTTGCATCAATTTTATTCAATTCTGTATCCGATAATCTACAACCGCCCCCCACTATGAATAAGAAAATTATTCAGGGCATGGGCTATCAACTACAACTTAACAATCAATCCCCTAAACTCGGTCTTCTATGGTATGATCCTCAAGGAAGTAATAGGCACCATGCCCTAGAAGTCTGCCTGCAATATCGCGGAATTTATTTAGAAAGCACTGAAGTCAGCTCAGTAAAAACTGATGGTGAACGCTGGTTTACTGAGTTTTTTATCGTTAAAAACAAACTCGTTTCAAACCATAATGATTATATATGGCAGACCCTAGGATTTCGTAAAAATCCAGGAATTCATATCATACTCGTTGCCAATAAAAAAGATTACAGCGCGACAAACTTTGAAGAAGAAGCACAGGCAATTGTTAATCAATTATATAAAGCCATAAATAGTTAATTACAGAAAATAATTTCCTTGTAACTAACGATCCTGGAGATTTATACCAGATAGTTTAAAAGTATTGCTGCTGGTCAAGGAGCTGCCTAATTCGGGGCAGCTGTTCAACTCCAGTAAGCGCCACCATTTTTCCCAAAGAATTAGAAGCCTCCGCTATCCTCGTAGTAGACCGCCAATTCCCCAGCGATCATTCCGCCCTACTTATAGAATTCAAATGGAACCCTCAGCCTACCAAGCCTTAGTTTAAATCACCACTAAATTACTTGAACTTAACTGTTCGATTAAATATTCTCCCACAAAAAGTTAGATGATTTACACTAAAAAACCGTACCTACGAAAATAACTCTTACTTCAATAATGATTTAAATTCTTCGAAGTTTTTGAAGTCACCACTCTCTTGCCAAGCGGCTCCGGCGTAATAAGTAAAAGTTTCACCTGAACGAATTTTGGTGGTGAGCAAATAATGATCATGGGCTTCAAGGGACTCAACTATATGATCAAGTACCTGAATGGCGGAATAGATTCTCTGTTTCTTGTCGGCGAGTTCACTATAGGCCCAGGCATTAACGAATTTCGCAAGTTCTTGTCCTTCATTATGCGATTGACGCAAACCTACTACTACAAGGATTTCTTCAGCTCCTTCGATCTCGAATCGACATTCAATTTTATTAAAATAAGAACCACGTTCAAGAGTAATAAGCTTGGTTTCTGTTATTTTTGCATTGCCAACTTGGAGCTCAGGAAAATCGAGTTCAAATACAATGCGTTTGGGCCCCTGCTCTAGGATACGGCTCTTAATCCAGTACTCAGTACAATAGAGCTGATCATTATGCAAAAACCCTAGGCCTCCAGCACCCAAGGTGCGACCAACTTTATAGAAATCTGCGCCCTCACCACGATCGGTGTGATAATCTTCGCCGGCATCATTGCGCACATACCAAAGATCAATAATGGGGTAATCCACTTTCTTCGTCCAGATATCAATCCCACTCAAAACGCCCCCTGCTTTACCACATTCGGGCCCATACATACGAAAGGCAATCTTATCGTTTTCCCAAGTAAAGTCATCTTGACGCTCAGGTGCATGACGCCCATAGCATAAAACACTATAATCAACATCTTTTGAGTTCTCACATCTATCAGAGCTCTGACAGCTCGCCAAAATTCCAGCCAACAATAATAACATCAATTTTTTCATTTCTTTCTCCTTAATATTTAAAATTCATCTTCGAAAAGAAAACTTTTTGAGAAAAGGCCCTGCCGGACGGGCAAAACATTCTCATCCGCCCCTATGGCAATAGTCTCGAGCTCATCTTCCAAAAAATTTTACACTTATACTTTTTACCCGAACTAACATAGGAAATGTGACATCACCCTTGCACAAAAATTCTTGAAGGGAGAGTTTGAGAGGGAAACTTCTTCTAAGAAGTTTCCCTCTCATAAATCCCATAAAATTTAGAACTTCATCCACTCGCGTAGGCGCATATTTTTTTGTTCATCGGTGAGGTAATCTGTTTTGCGAAATTCGGCTTCTTCATGGGTAGCAATCCACTGATTAAGAGCCGCGTTGAGTTCTTGAACTCGATCTTTTGCGGACTCCGCTAAATTGTTGCTCTCACTGGGATCGGCTGCTAAGTCAAAGAGCCAGAATTTAGGACCACTTGAATAATCTATACGAATCAATTTCTGATTCCCTCTACGCATAGCAAAAATCTCCTGACTCGCCCAGAATAAATCTCGCTCAGCAATCTTTTCGTCCTTTAATAGGGGACTTAGGATATCCTGACCATCAAGCTTTTCATTTTCTATTCCAGCTAAGCTCATAAGCGAGCTCCCTATATCGAGAGAAATGATGGGGCTTTCGTTTTTACCTGGCTTAATTTTATTCGGCCAGCTAATAATTGTCGGTACACGAAGGCCACCTTCCGAGAGTCCGCCCTTTCCACCACGAAGTATCCCATTCTTGCTAAAGTTGGAGTAAGCACCGCCATTATCATTCAAAAACCAAATGAGCGTCTTCTTTTCTAGACCTAAGTCTTTTAAGGAAGTTTGTAAACGTCCGATATTATCATCCATCGATTTTGTCATGGCCGCAAGAATTTGGCGATTGGGATCTTTGATTTTATCGAAGAACTTGAGGTCTTCTTGCTTCGCATGCATGGGAGTATGAACTGCAGAATATGCCAAATAAATAAAAAATGGCTTCTTACGATTTTGTTCAATATAGCTGATGGCATCATCGGTGAGTAAATCCGTCATATACATATCTTTAGGCTCATTGATGAACTTGCCATTACGCTCGAGCCTGTAGGCAGGCGTTTTCCTTTCCTCTGCCTCGAGTGGAAAAAAGGAACGATGCCCCGCCGCAAAGCCGAAGAAATAATCAAAGCCACGTTGATTTGGATGAAAGCGTCGTTCATGGCCCAAATGCCACTTGCCAAAGGCCGCGGTTTTGTAACCCGCTTCTTGCATATAATTAGCAATCGTTTTTTGCGAAGTTCGCAAGCCAAAAGAATGCGTATAATTATGTGGCAAGTTTAAGTGGAAGCCGAGTCTCTGTTGGTATTTTCCTGTGATCAGACCGGCACGACTTGGTGCACACATGCAGGCCGTCACATAGGCATTGGAAAATTGAACTCCGCCCTGAGCTAGTTGGTCAAGATTTGGAGTTTTAAATTCTTGGCTCCCCATAAATCCAAAATCAGCATAGCCCGCATCATCAGCCAAAATGACGATGACATTGGGTTTTTCTGCCTTTGCAAAAGGCGCAAAACCAAGTATCAAAACATAAAATAATTTTTTCATAAAGAATATCTTCGAGAGGGAAACTTCTTGAAAGAAGTTTTCCTCTCGAGCTCTCCTTTCAAAAACTTTTGGAAAACTAATCATTTCTATCTCCAATATAATTTCTCTTTAAGCTGAACGCTAAAATTTTTGAGGGTGGAGTTTGAGCTATTGCCATAGGGGCGGATAAATCTTTTTGCCCGTCCGGTAGGACTTTTAAAAGTTCCCTTCTCATAAAACCATCACCTACCTCGACAACCAGCCACCATCGACGGCAATAGTGTAGCCCTGGAGGTAGGATGCTGCTTCTGAAGCAAGAAAGACACAGGCACCCTGCAAGTCTTCGACTTTGCCCCAGCGACCCGCAGGAATACGCTCTAGAATCTGACGGTTACGATCGGGGTCAGCTTGTAGTGCTGCGGTATTATCCGTTGCCATATAACCAGGTGCGATGGCATTAACATTGATGTTCTTCTCTGCCAATTCATTCGCCATGAGGCGTGTAAGTCCCATGACGGCTGACTTTGAGGCTGTGTAAGAAGGAACGCGAATTCCACCTTGGAAGGATAACATCGAGGCTACGTTAATGATCTTGCCTCCCTCATCCTGTTTCACCATTTGAGCCGATACCGCTTGTGAAAGAAAGAAAAGTGTTTTTTGATTGACATTGATGACGTCATCCCAATCTTTTTCACTAAATTCAGCTATGGGAGCACGACGAATGATTCCGGCATTATTGACCAAAATATCTAAACGTCCAAGCTCATTCACAGTTCGATCTATAATCTCGGGAATACAGCTCTGATCTGTCAGGTCTGCTGTAATGATAATGGCTTTGCGCCCGAGAGCTTCAATTTTCTCCTTACTTTCTTGCATTGATCCACGTGCAACGAGTGCGACGTCAGCACCTGCTTCCGCTAAGCCTATGGCCATTGCTTGACCGAGCCCTTTCGAGGCTCCAGTTACGACGGCAACTTTACCATCTAATTTAAATTTATCTAAAATCATTTTATACCTACTTAAGCTCTTTAACTTCGATGTGATCCATATCAGTGAATTCTTGGTTTTCACCTCCCATGCCCCAGACAAAACTATAGGCACAGGTCCCCGCACCAGAATGCAGTGACCAACTAGGTGACACGACGGTTTCTTTATCTCGGGTAATGATGTGACGTGTTTCTTCTGCACTGCCCATCATATGAAAAACAGCTGAATCTTCATTGAGATTAAAGTAGGTATACACTTCTGAACGACGCTCATGAGTATGGGGCTTCATGGTGTTCCAAACCGAACCTGGCTCAAGTACCGTTACACCCATAACTAATTGACAGCTTTTTATTCCACCATTGGCGTGAATATACTGATAGATTGTGCGGTGATTAGAATCTTCGAGTGAGCCCATTTGTACGGGGTTTGCATCATTCTGTGTCGCCAAAGTCGTGGGATACTCTGTATGGGCGGGGTAACTCACCAAATGAAAGTAAGCTGGGTTTTTCGGATCCACACTTTCAAAGCTAACGTCTTTACTACCGCGACCAATATATAGACAATCAATATTATTCATTTCGTATTCTTTGCCATCGACTATCACTTTGCCTGGAGCACCTAAATTGATGACTCCGGCTTCGCGGCGCTGACAAAAATATTCAGCCGCGAGTTCTTTTCCCGCTTCCAATTTTAAGGGGGCTAACGTTGGCAAAAATCCGCCGACAACAGTTCGATCCACTTCACAATAGACGAGTTCTGATTGTCCCTCTTGAAACATATTATCTAATAAGAATGTGCTGCGCAATTCTTCTGTACACATGCGTTTATATTCGTTGATACCAACTGTATATCTCGATTTCATTTTCATTTCCTTTTTTATTTATAAAGCTTTCTCATTGAGGAGCGCTTTGCTCCTCTAATTTGTAGCAGGATGCCGAACATCCTGCACTCTCTCTTATTTTCCCAATAATTTATACACTTCACTTCCCGCTAGAAGGAAGGCGCCTACACCGTAGACTTCTGTATCACTTAACTTCACCGCTTTAGGATCTTTGCCTATGGCCTGAACCCAACCGACTTTACCATTTTCGTCAACGCTGCGCATGAGGGCATTAATAGATTTCTTAACTACTGGTCGATAAATCTGTTCATTTAAAATCCCATTATTGATACCCCAAGCCAAGGTATAACAAAAGAAACCCGTGCCAGAAGTCTCGCCACCCGGAAAAGAATCCGGATCTAGTAGACTTGCGCGCCAAAAACCATCAGCTTGTTGAAGTGAACTCACCTTTGCTGACATCTCTTTAAAAAGCTGAATATATTTTGGACGATCAGCATGGTCTTGCGGTAATACTTCAAGTACTCTGACGAGTCCGCCCATCACCCAACCATTGCCACGACTCCAAAATACTTTTTTGCCATTGGCTTCACGCTTGTCAAAATAAGCGGCATCACGATAGAACAACATTTCGCTTTGATCATATAAAAAACTATGAGCCTTCCACCACTTACGATTCATAAAGTCTAAATAAGCTTCATTTCCCGTGAGCTCATACATTTTTGCAAAAGCAGGCGGCCCCATGAATAATGAATCACACCACGACCATTCCCCACTCCAACAAACTGCTAAGTGATCGGTCATATCAACGTCTAAATTTTCATCCATCAATTGCTTAAAGGCTTTTGTTGAGTGTTTCAAATAGACTTGTTTATTATCAATTTTTGCGAGGTCCGCATAAACTTGTACAATAGTGTGATTATCCGCAAAAGTTGTGGTCTTTTTTCCCGCATGCTCCATGGCATCAAGAATTTTTGAATCTGCCGTTTTTTGAAATTTGGCGTACTCAGCCCTATACCAATCTAAATCGTGCTTTTCACCTGGGCTTTGGTCACCAAGAGTCCATTTCAGCCCCTGTCCTACCGATTTGAGTTGTTCATAGAGTCCTGGATTTTTCGAGATTTTATAGAGTTCCATGCTGCCCACAAACCAAGTCGCATTGGTCCAATCCCAATCACCACGGCTTCCGCCTTTAGTTTGCTGACGATTTTCCCACATCCAATCATGACTCTTTTGCATTGTGTCGATTAATTGCACACGCATTTCAGCAGGAGTCTTTTTTTCAATTTTCTCGCTTTGCGCACAAGAGAAAAATAAAAAAGCTAAAGAGCTTAAACATATCTGGGGTAAAGATTTCAACATAAACACCTCATTAATAAAATTGACCAAAGACTTTCGGAAGCCAAATGGAAATAATTGGAAGAAAAGTGATCACCAATAAAGAAATCACCATAGAAATAAAAAAGGGAATCATGGGACGAGTAACTTTGGATATACTCGTATTGCCCACACCACAGCCGACAAATAAACAGGTGCCAACTGGGGGAGTGCACAAGCCGATACTTAAATTAGCAATCATGATAATGCCAAAGTGAATGGGGATCCAGGTACTTGCGGGAACGCCTAATAATTCGGCGCCACCACTAATTTTAATAAAGACGGGCAATAAAATTGGTGTGAATATTAAGACCGCAGGAGTCATATCCATGAAGGTTCCCACCACGAGTAACAAGATATTTATGATGATAAATAATACCCAAGGACTATCGGATATTCCTAATAGCGCTCGGCTCACATTCTGGGGTATTTCTTGATAGGCCATGAGCCATGACATGCCCATGGATGCGCCAACCAGAAGCATCACCACCGCCGTGGTGATTCCCGAATCTCGTAGAATGGCAGGCATTTCACACAACTTAACTTCTTTGTACATAATCACTGCCTGGAAAAAGGCGTAGACTACGGCGATAGCAGCCGCTTCTGTAGCTGTGAAGAAACCGCTCAAAATTCCACCGAGGACAATAAAAATGAGCAATAAACTCATGAAAGCCTCACGAAAAGCCTTCCAAACCTGAGTCATTGTACAACGATCTCCACCCTTGTAGCCACGTTTTTTGGCAATCAGACCTGCTGTGATCATTAGGAAAAGTCCACAAATTATTCCGGGAATCACACCTGCCAAGAACATGGCACCCACTGAAACACCTCCGGAAACTAAGCAGTACACAATCATAATATTACTCGGCGGAATCATCATGCCCGTTGTCGCTGCCGTTGTGGTGATGGCAACAGAATAATCACGATCATAGCCCTTTTCTTCCATCGAAGGGATCATGAACCCACCAATGGATGATACCGCCGCAACCGCAGAACCTGATATAGCGCCGAAGAACATACAAGAGATGACATTGACATAAGCTAAACCACCTGGAAGTGCTCCTACCAAAGTCGCGGCAAAATTAATCAAACGGCGAGCAATGCCTCCGCGTCCCATGAGATTCCCCGCGAGGATAAAGAAAGGAATTGCGAGTAAGGCAAAGCTATTCACACCTGAGGCAATTCTAAAGGAGACAATGGTTTCAGCCGGTATTCCACCTAAATAAGTCAGAGTGGCAAAAGTTGCCAAAGCAATGGATACAGCTACGGGAACATTGCTAATTAATAAGACGGCAAAGCTTAGAACGAGAATGAGAATTGAGGTATCCACTACTTGAGCTCCTCTTTGTCGAAAATGATTTCGGCTATGCTCTCGAAGGCAACTAAACTAATAAACAGGCCCGATATTGGTAAGGCTAAATAAATGTAACCCATCGCGACTCCCATTGCCGAGGAAATTTGTTCGAAGCGAAAAGTCAGTGCCACTAATTTGCCACCGCCATAAAGCAGTAGGTACGCGCCAAAAAAGGCTATACATAATTGCGCAAAAACGGCAATGCCGATAGACGCTTTGCCTTTTAGCTTATTCGCAAAGTAATCGATGCCTAAATGGGCATTATTGGCAAAGGCTAAACTTCCTCCGAGCAAGGTCACCCACACTAAGAGAAACTGAGCTAGTTCAGAACAAATAGCGGTTCCACCTAAGTTTAAAGCTCGGGCTAAAATTTGATAAACCACGACAAAAACTAAGGAAGCCATCATGCAAATGAGTAAACATTCTAGGAGTCGCATCATTTGTTTCTTAACTTTTTTTAATTTATTCAGCATGGTTTGACTCCATAGCTTTGATTTCTTCTAAATACTGCAGAATCAAGGGGTTCTTCACTTGTTTTAATAAATCTACACAGCGAGCTGTAAAAGGGACTTTATCTGGATATAAAATCGCGACACCATGTTTTTGCACTTCTCTTAGTGCCTTGCTAGTTTCTTCTTCCCAGAGTTGTCTTTGTAATTTTCTCGATTCATCGGCAGCGAATTGAATGATCTCTTGCTCTTCATCTGTAAGTTTTTCCCAATTAACTTGACTCATGACCAACATGTCGGGTATGCGGGAATGCTCGTTTAAAGAATAATACTTACACACTTCATAGTGACGAGAAGTCACAAAGGATGGCGGATTATTTTCTCCACCCAAGACAACTCTTTGTTGCAGGGCTGAGTAAAGTTCACCATAGGGAATGGATTGTGCTTGCGCTCCTAGAGCATTTATGGCATCCTGACAATTGCGACTTCCCATAACGCGGATTTTCATCCCTTCTAAATCCGCTGGTTTTTCAATCATCTTGTCCAAAGTATAAAAACTTCTTGCTCCCGCATCGTAATATGTGATTCCACGTAGCCCTACTTTTTTTCCTTTTTGCAAAAGCTCTTTGCCGCTTTCACTCTCAAGAAACTCCCAGTAATGGGCACTATCTTTAAAAACATAAGGTAAAGTGAATATTCCAACTTCACTGACAAAATTTTCCATCGCAGCTGCCGAAACTTTGGTCATATCAATTCCGCCTAATTGCACCAAGGCTACTGTATCAGACTCTTTACCCAATTGACCACCAGCAAAAATCTTTAAGTCCATCTTACCTTGTGATTTCTCTGCAATGATTTTTGACATGTGCAGCATTGCGGTATGAACCACATGATTCTCTGGTAAGGTATGCGCCAATCGCAAAACCTTAGTTGAACTCTCTGACGGCTGGCAACTCATTAAGAGCCAACTTAAAATCATGATTTTTATGTAGTTCATTTAATACCCTGTTTTCTTATCACTATTGAAAACTTTCTATTGATCCCGCCTACTCTAAACTTCGCTCATTATACAAGCAAATTTACTCAACAGTGTTTTCAGTTTTTCTTATTCAAATATAAAAATGCCATCGTTGGCATTTTTATATTATACCGATAGAGTTACAGAAAGTCAAGCACTGAACAAAATAATTTTTATCGTCGAAAGTTTATGGTAGAAATAAGTTTCAGAACTAAGCTTTAATTTAGCCCCGATAAGGATGCCCTTAATGAAGACCAAAAAACACCTAAAAGCTGGTAGTCGAACTTACTTATTTTGCTTAGCTCTACTCTGTACGATGGCATGGGGGTCTGCCTTTCCTACAATTCGTTTAGCACGTTTAGAACTCCCTTCGACTTCTCTGAGTCATTTATGGGCGTTTGCTGGCTTACGCTTTTCTCTAGCAGGTTTAATTATTCTTTTCATTTTTCAAAAGAAGATTCAATTCGCAAAATTCCGTGCTCATTTCCCTTTGATGTTGGGAGGCATTATTTTTCAAATTGCACTTCATTACGCCCTCTTCTATGCAAGTTTTCGTCATGCTCCAGCTTATTTAATTGCCATTGCTGCAAGCACTGGCACGCTTTGGTGGACAATTCTAGCCCCCCTTGTGGACAAAAAAGAAAAGTTATACGCCATCCAAATTCTCCTCTTAATTTTCGGTATTATGGGAGTCGCATTAGCGACTTACAAAAATGAATTCACCTTACAATCACTAATTGATGGAGAATTGTCGGGACTCGTGCTCACGAGCCTCGCCACCCTGAGTAGCACTATCGGCCTGCTGATTATTCGACCTCTAAAAGATCGCGGTATTAATCCCAGCTTTTATAATGGTAGCTCACTCTTTTTTGGTGGTCTGATTCTTTGCTTGATAAGTTTACCCGCACTCTGTGAGATCATACTTGAAATGAATACCAAACTTTTGACCCTAATATTTTACCTAGCCTTAGTTTCTGCTTTTGGTTTTAATATATGGTTTCATTTAATCACCATCTACCAAGTATCTCGCCTCGCATCTTACCGACTTTTAATCACTTTTTTCGGAGTTACTGAATCACTTTTACTCATCCCCGATGAACAGCCAGGTCCCTACCTAATTCCTGGTGGGCTCATTATTTTCACAGTTATTTTTCTAATGGAGAAAAAATTCTTCATCCCCAATAAGTAATCAACATAATCTAGTTATTGCGCGCAATGCTTTCGGATATTAATTACAGTGCGACTTAATAAGCATAAATCTGTTCTTGTTACTTACTAAAGGGATTTTTGTCAGTTCATATAGGCGGAATTTTTGCACATCGACTTTAGCACCCGCCATCAGTCTTAGTCCCACATAGCCCGCCTGTAGAGCTTCTTTATCTGTGTAGTCCATCTGCAATTCATCATTGAGGTAATACTGGAAATGATCCCCCCATTTGAACAAACGGTATTTCATAACTTTTCCAGAGTGAAGTGAGGCTATATCCTCTTCGCTTTTCAGTAAATTCCCACCAGGATTGAGACGTAAATTCGCACTTCCACGGTGAGGGGTATAAGTAGAAATATGATAAGATTGATTATCACCTCGAACATATTGACTAAAAATGCCATTGCGCGGCATGAGGTCTTGACTAAACAAATCTTTTCCATTCCGCCCATCTGCTGAAAAAAACAAGATAAATAAACCCATCGGAGAATGATGCTTGAGGTCGAATTCGATCAGGTAATTATCGGAACTTTTACATTTATTCCACAGCACGATATGACCACCTCTAAATTTACCCTTTTCATAATATTCTTTGACTCCTAAACCAAAATGACTTTGTGCCACTTGCTCCAAAGAATGAAAATAGGCTTGCATATTTTCTGGAATCCATTCAAAGTCACCAGCCTCATAAGCTCGGATAAAATCATCTGCCAATACTGAATGCAAACTCAATTTACCATGAGTACTTTTTACGTGGCCAGGGCCTTCTAGTATCCATTTACTTTCCCACTCACGATCGTAAAAATCATCTTTACTCAATAGCTTTAAGTCCAAAAAATCGACCGAAGACTTTTTCCAATTTTCTTGATCAATCAATAGAGGAATAATTTCTTCTGAAGACAATTCATTGCTCACAGCTGGGACTGGGTTCGTTTCATAATTTGAACTAACACAACTGACAAATATAAACATGCACAAGAGAATGATCTGAAGAAGGAATTTCATTTTGTCTTTTTGAAGTGGGGGTTGTGGTGCATTTTGCTGATGGCTTTGGCGGGGTTTTGCGGTATTCGCAAAGCAAGCTTTTTACGGATGCTTAGGCTCTCTGGATTCAGTGCTAAGTTTTTGAGTTCCCTGGAATCTTTATATAAATCGTAGAGTTCTTCACTGCCATCGTGGTAACGGTAATAACGCCAGCGACCAGAACTCACAGCAAAGTCACGAGGGCTCAAGCAAGTCAAGACATAATTATTCTCAGTGTACTGTGGATCAGAAAGATGAGCGCTAAAACTCTTGCCTTCATTTGCGGAGTTAGCAGGTAAATCACAGTAGTCAACTAGGGTGGGATAAACATCGATGAGTCCCACATCTAGCTTGGATTGCATATTACGCTTTACACCAGCTCCGGCAATAATGAGCGGGACTCGCGCCGAACGTTCCCAAAGGCTCATTTTGGCTATACGGTTTTTCTCTCCCAAATGATAACCGTGATCACTGGCTAGAAGCACAATTGTATTATCTTTATGAGGACTCGCTTCTAATGCATCGAGAACTTGGCCAATGCAGTCATCCACAAAAGCCGAACAAGCTAAATACGATTGTAGCATGGGTCTGAGCTGATTATTTTTCAAAGCCCATTCATATGTGGGATAAGCCGGCACATCGTGAACTTTTTTAGCGGCTTGAGGAACATCTTTGAGCTCAGCCTGAGAAAATTTCGGTGGAATGATTTTATCTAATTCAAATTTATCGAACCATTTTTTGGAAACATGCCAAGGAACATGAGGCTTCACAAAACCCACAGCCATAAAGAATGGTTTATCATACCCTTTGCTCAAACGTTCAACTGCCCAGCGCGCCGCTCGGGTATCAGGTTGATCTTCATCTGTGAGGTAAGGTCCCCAATCCGTTAAAGTCCCCTTACCTTTCTCTCCTGACTCAGGCCATATCATACGGTATTTGGGAGCTGGCCCAAAACACGTCGAGCCATTACCAGGCATACCACCGTATTCCTGAAAAGCACCCTTTGCTGCCCCACGGTGAAATATTTTCCCCACTCCCATGGTGAGGTAGCCCTGATCAGAAAAGTATTCAGGAAGAAATTTTAATTTAGGCTTCCCAATATCACTTTTAATATCATCGTCCTTAATATGACCATAAATGCCTGTTGTAGTTGGATAAAGTCCAGTCATCATAGAAGCTCGAGAGGGACCACAAAGTGGAGCTTGGCACCAGGCATTGGTAAACGTCATGCCCTGCTCCTTCAAGCGATCAAGATTGGGCATCACTTTTGCGGGTTCAGCATAATAACGCTCGACCCCCTCTGCTAGGTCATCCACCATGATCAGCAAAACATTTGGCTTTTCTGCGCGTAGATCAAGCAGTAAAAACACCAGTAATAGAAAACACCTCATATCACACCTTATTAAATTTATCAAAAAGCTAGATAATTAGATCTTATAATTCAATTAATTGCAAGTCTATATTTTCAGCATGCTGACAGGATATAATGAGTTCACTACCATTAACAATTCTTAACTTACTAGAGTTTATTTTGAGTTTATATGACTTATTTAACTTTATTCTCAATTCATTAGCTACACTCTCATTAGCACCCCATTTTCGGGAATAAATACTCACTTCTTTTTGAAGGCCACTTTCATACTGACTTTCATCTCGCCCTTCATACAAGTGAAGGTCGGGATCACAGATAGTCAGATTAAGAATTTCACCTTCTTTTTTAGCCATAAACATACATGGAGAACTAACTGATGTGATAAAGCTAGAATTAATCGTTTGAGGTATTGTGGAAATCGCAAAAGCCTCCGTTTCATGAGCTAGAACCCCATGAACTTCAGAATCTTTTTGAAGAACTTCATAAGGAAATTTTTTATCCTTGTCCTGAATCTTAAAAGCGTATTCATAGCTAGCATCTTTAGGCGCTTTACCATGATCAATCCAAGCTTTTGTAAAGGTCCCGTCTTCAAGTACATCCGTTTTCTGATTTGGACTAAGCTGTTTCCCAGAACTCTGCTTGAGTTCCCCTTCTACAACTTTCCAGAGGTTGCCCTTTCCATCATCAAAAACATTAGAGTCTGTGTTTAAATCCCTCTGTCCTTGATGCTGAAACAATGTTGTCACAGTGGGGTTTTTATCATCAATCGATGAAATTCCATCACCTAAACAAATCACCATATCATCAAACATGAAATAGGATTTAAAGGCTCGGAGGTCTTTGCCGTACTTTGGGTGGGAATGCAATTTCATAGAATACATACCGTTATTTTCAAAACTTAAGCTTCCCGCAAAAGTTTCATCACTGATTAGCAGTTCTTCATAGCCACTGAATTCATCGACTTGTAAAACATTCGCTCTGAGTTCTTCATAAGGAATGACCACCGAAGTCGTCCCAGGAAGGTAATTCCAGTTCCATCCTGCCATATTCAATCTTTCACTGAGGTTCATAATTTGATAATGACCATTGGAAAGATAGCGGCCATAATGATTGGCGCCTTTATAAATTTCCGCACCCCAGAGGTAGCGACTAAAACCTTTTACACTAAACATCCAATCACCAC
The DNA here is from genome assembly GCF_028745505.1 of Lentisphaera marina. GTDB lineage: Bacteria > Verrucomicrobiota > Lentisphaeria > Lentisphaerales > Lentisphaeraceae > Lentisphaera > Lentisphaera marina. Next base: position 63,949 of record NZ_JAQZZL010000003.1, read on the forward strand.
GACGATGGATGCCAAAGGACGCGTAATTCATTGACCAGTTACCCTCGGGCGCTGATTCCGCTTCTATTCCCTTAGCCATTAATTCCAGAGACTGACTGGCAAATTTACGATCATTTTTAACTAAGCGTAAAAAAGTGGCTGCCATTTTAGGGTCAACTTCCTTTTTACCACCTGGGCTTCCTGACTTCGCCATCCAATAATAAGTCTGCGGATCAAGCCCCCCATTTCCCAGTGGATGACGACCAGATACCGAAAGTGGCCATTCTCGCAAGTTGCAGTAATTTCGCATCATGTAAAGGCATTTATTGACGGCACGATGATTTTCTTCAGCCAAACGCAATGAACCACCACTCAAGAGGTAAATGACAGGGCTAATGCCGCGTAGCGCATCCTTACCGTAAGCTGGGTAATGATTGCGGTGATGGTAAAGTGAACCATCAGCTTTTAGAGGAGCTTTTAACCCTGGCGCTACATTGAGACCACGATTGAGCCAAAACTGAAAAGCTTTGATATTTTGAGCTTCATTGCCATCAGCCATTAGTGCTGTGGCCAACATCCCCATAGACGTTGTATTTAGAATATCAATATTTGCGAATCCCGCAGTTTCGAAAGGCTCATAAACTTTACCAAAACCACTAAACCAGTACATATCTTTATATGCCTGCTCCAGTAAACCCGCTTTTTTTAATTCTGCTTTCATCAACACTAATGATGGGTAGTAATTCCTTAAAGCATAACCGAGGTGATGAATCGTTCCTAAACCACTTCCATAGGCCCAGCCATATTTATGTATATTCTGATACGTTTTTATAAACATGTCTGCTAGCTTAGATTTCCTATCGCCTGAAGCGCTATCATAGGCTCGCGCTAACTGCAGCATAAAAGCCGTATACCTTTTAACGTCGATTTGATCATCCAGGAATTTTTTAGTTTTTACACCATTATAAACGGCTCCGTGACCATTTAAGAGCACAGTTTTACCGCGCCCACTCGTATAGTATTCGAACTGCTTTTTAATTTTGTTGAAGGCACTATCACTGAGCGTGAACTTTTTTTGATGTATCACTTGAAAGCGAGACTCGACTTTTTGAGCCGCAATTTTGTCCTCTGAGCTCAATTGGTATTGATGCTTCTTTTGTGATGCAAAATAATCCAGTGCCATCCAATGCTTATTAGCATTGACGACGACTGCTTTATTGACAAAAGGAACCTGACGATCTGGGATCTGATGGCGTGGATCCACTTGACTCGATGCAATGAAATGATCGATAAATAAAGTTCCTGACTCTAGCTTTTGCGGAGCCCGCAAAATAATTTGATCCATGCCTTTAACTGGCTTAGCCTGCATGTCGCGTTCAAAACTCACCCAGCAAGTTCTCCAACCCGTAAAGTTTAAATTGAACTCAAAATAACAATGCTCTTTGCCAGCTTTTAAAAAGCTAAATCTCAGTGAATCATTGATCGCCTGCTCATTGTAAATCCAGCAGGAAAATGTCGAAAGAGCTTTGTTAACTGTATTCTCTTGCTGAGGTAAATAGTTAACATCAGTATCGACTTTTATAAGATCACCCGCCAGCCATTGCCACTTAAGTGATTTATCCCCTTCATAGGCTCTTTCTGAACTGGTTTCAAACTGGCCTCGCCAGTTTGAAGCATCCTCGTTCGCTTCAAAGGAAACAAAGTTTTTAGCTTGAACTGAGCATACAAAAGCAGTTAAAATAAAAAATATTTTTTTCATCTTAAATATTTTGCTCGTGTCCGTGAATTTTATTAATAATATCGATGTATTGCTGATATGTAGCCTGTTTATCAGCAGGAAGGTTCTGGAGAACAAGCATCTGATATTCATTTCGAGATTGAATTAAATTCTTTCTCTCTTTAGCTACATCGGGAAGACCGTGGGACATGGTGTAGAGCTGATAGATCATATGATTAAGTTCCTGATAATAAGCCTTTTTAGCTTTATCATCAGATCTATTTTTAGTGAATTTCGTTCTGAAATCTACGTACTTATCGTGAATTTTCTCAAATTCAGAACTGAATTTTTTCATGACCTTTTCTAGTTCTACACGATCGTAATAAAGCTCTCCTTGTGCTTCCCTCACAAATGAACTTTGATCGGCAGCAATTTTTTCCAGAGACTTAGCTTTACCGTAGGCTAGTTTATAAGCTTCGGTTTCTTCTGCCTGAACAAAGACAGAGAGAATCAATAAACATAAAAATGTTCTCATTTTATTTTCCTTCTTATTGGATTGATTTTAGTAAGAGATCCGCGATTCTGAATATACGGAATTGAAGCCAAGTACGGCTTTGATATAGGTCCCTCCCAAAGCTTCGGCATGACCATCAAAAAAAAGAATATTTGCTTTACCTTGATGGATGAGGTGGGGTTGACTATAAAGGTTTGTCTGACTGGGGTGCATGCGAAAAATGGAGTCATCATCACTGCTATAATAAGCATCCGCTATTAACCAATCTGATGAATCATATTCTCCCATATTGATTAAGTAAGGATCGGCATTGCTATAGCGCCCACCATAACTATTCCAAGCATTCCATACATTGCCAAAATCTATTTCGTCGAGTTCAAGACAACGTAAAACTTCATTATTGACATAGCCCTCATCAATTAAATTTTTACCCCAGGTTTTAATGCCGTTATTTAAATCTGAAGTATTGCTCGCATAAATATAACCATTTTTATCTTCGGAGGAAGTGTAAAAAGCTGCGGCGACTTGTTTCTGCTGATTCAAGCAGACTGCCTGACGACTCTTGGCGCGAGCTTTACCTAAAGTAGGCAAAAGCATACTCGCCAGAATGCCAATAATGGCAATCACCACGAGGAGTTCTATAAGTGTAAATTTATTCTTCATTATCAAGCCTTTGACTAATCTATGATCTTCTCTAAGCATTTCAAAATTTTAAAATAGTCATTTAAAAAGATTCTCCAGATTCACTAAATACCGAACTATAGTTGAACTGAGACTTCAAGTAGGCACTAGAGAGCCCTTCCACATGTCCATCAAAAAACAGAAAGTTTGCTTTACCACTATGCATTAAATGTGGCCAAGCATAACCAGTACTCGTCCCATTTGTCATACGGAACATAGCATCCGCTGAACTAGCTTGGTAGGAATCACCCAAAAGCCAATCGTCTGAAGTATAATCCGATATCTTCATGAGGTAGGGAGCTGTATGTAAGTAACGTGCACCATAAGAATTCCAAGCATTATCAGAAAGTTCACCTTCAGTTTTAGGACAGCGAAAAATTGGCGCTGAAGCATAATCATTATTGATCAAATAATACCCATAAGTACTGCGAGTTGGTAATGCTGAAGAACTCGAAACATAAATGTGCCCATCTTCATCATCACTCGATGTATAAAATGCTACAGATATCTGCTTTTGATTATTTGCGCATACGCTCTGACGACTCTTATCTCTAGCCTGCCCCAAGGCCGGCAATAGTAAACTCCCTAAAATCCCAATAATGGCAATCACCACGAGGAGCTCGATCAAATTAAATTGCTTTTTCATTTTCATCACCTTATCATCTTTTTGCCAACGTTGGCATTTTTTATATTTAACTACCATTTCAATTGAAAGTCAAGAGCTTAGATGGATTTTTTAGAGTTTAAATTTCTATAAAGTCAATTTTTTTCAAAAAACTCACGGATGCATTAATCATTTAGTCAAAATGAAGCTCTGAGTCAAACCAGAATTAACTTTAATAATGATGCTACTACAATCATTATCATAGCTTATACTTAAGTTTTCATCCGCTTCTTTGAGCTTCCATTCCCCCTTTAAGCTCAGTCTTATTTCGGAACCCAAACTATGACCAAAGAGCCTTTTACCTGACTCATTCTTAGCATCATTAACATCGGGGTCCGCCACAGAAAGTATTATCCCTGAATCCACCTTTTGTAAACTCATTAAGCAGGCTTGGCTAACTTCTTTAAGTATCGAACCTTCAAATTTTGTTTTCTCAAAAACAGCCAAAGCCAGTGTATTTAAGGTCTGCTCATAAACGACATGAGCTTTATGGTCGCGTTGAATTATTTTTATCGGAGCTAAATTGACTTCTCCTCCAGGCCAGATTTCATAGGCATAGCTACCCGAACTAGGAGCCTTGCCATGTTTAATCACTGCCGAATCAAAAAGCCCTTCACCAAATGCTTGCTGCCCTTTGCGCTTGGAGTGCATGTCACCGCGCCTTATTGAGTATTTATTATTTGGACTCCTCTGAAGTGCACGACGCAGGTTCACTTTGGCATTTTCTAAAAATACATAAGAATTGCCCTGCCCATCTCTAAGACTATCGCCTTTTTCTACTTCAAAAACACTATTTCTTATTTCTGAACTCATTGTACTTTCGGTGCTCAACACTGGACGCATTTCTTGTAGTTTGGCATGCTGAAAGAGGACGGTTGAAGTTCCATAGTTTTCTTCTCGACTTTTTATATCACTACCTAAACAAATCAGGCGATCTCCTAAGGCAAAAACCGATTTTCTTGCTTTCAAACGCCCTTCAAGTCCTAGGCTATTTAAGTACATGGCAAAAACTCCGTGATTGGCGAAATTCAAAGATCCCGCATAAGTCGTACTCGATGTGAACATCAAGGTGCTATCGCGCTTGGGTTCCAGTAATTCTGCGGGGTACTCAATAACTGTCGCGCCAGGTACTCGACTCCAATCCCAGCCTGCTTCCAGATAGCCGTCAGCCTTATTGCCCTGCTTCATAATTTGTACGGATCCATTGGATTGATAACGTCCATAACGATTATCTTTAGTATAAATTTCTGAGGACCAAACATTTTTACTGTAGCCCTTTACCGATGCCATCCAGCCGAGACGACGATGAACCATGTAATCGGCATAGGGAAAGGCCCAATTCCCATTTAAATCTTCCGCTTCTATGGCTTTATCTATAAAAACTTGGGCAATGTTCGTATCTTTTGGTAATCCCCAAAGACGCATATAGGCTGAGGCTACTTCACGATCAAGGCTTTCACTACCATCAGGCGAACCCGCTAACGCCAAATTTAAAAAGCTACTTTTCAAACTTTTTATATTGCCATCTAAAGGATGGCGCCCGCTAATGCCAATCCCCCAATCAAATTTTTGTGAATAAATACGCGATGCTAATAAAGCGCGCCTAAAATTCGCATGCCCTGGGCCCCAGACTTTGTATGAAGTTCCTTTAAGAACTTGAAATAAATTGCCCACACTAGCGAAGGCACCAATTCCATAGGCTGGATAATGTCCCCAATGATGCCAGGCCGTACCATCAATTTTAAAGACACCGCGCTCGTCAGTGTAAGACAAAGTTTTTCCAAGGTGATAACTAAAGGCTTTTAGTCCTTGACATGCTCGATCTTGATCTGGACACATGCTCACTGTCATCAAGCGATAAATCGCCATCGTATTTAAATAATCAATATTAGCTCGAAAATCATCTTCATCACTAAAAATCTCACCCACATTCAAAAACCAACTTAGGTCAGCGTAGACTTCTTCTAAAAGTACTGCCTCCCTCACTAAGTCCCTCGCTAAAAAACAGGCGAGAACATAATTGCGGATTTGATAACCTAGGTGGTGCAATGTTCCTTGAGAACTCCCCATTTGGTAACCCTGATCACGCGTGTAACGCAAGCCGGCTAAAAATAATTCTCCCAAGGCAAACTTTTCATCTGCTTCTGCACGTTTCCACGCCTTTATAAGCTCGAGCTGATACTTCCAAAAATCATCAAAATTGACATAAGCTAAATCGCTCATTTTGGCAAGCTCATAATGCATAACATTCATTTGTACAGTGAGTTTAAGCGGAGGGCCTTGAACGCTACCATTATTAAAAGTTAAACCGAAATCATGAAGTGAACTGATAAAGCTCTCGTAAGAACGGCTGTTCGTAGCTGAAAAAATTTCCTCAAGGTTCTTTTGTACTCTTGTTAAATCGGCTATTTCTTGTGATGACGCCTCTACTTTTTTAATTTCCTTCATTTTTTCCAGTAGTCCTAAATGGGGCATCCAATGGTCGTGATTTTGGTGCTGACTAGCTTTTACAAAAGGCGTTTGCAAAGAAGGGTACTGATGGCGATCATCGGCGAATTGAGAAAAGATAATGTCGTCCACATAAATTTGTCCGGATTGTTCACCTTGCGCTGAAATTATACATGATTCAATCTCAAAGGCTTGGCGTTGCTTCTTGGGCCCTCCACTCATATCATAAAAAGGTACCCATACTGTTCGCCAACCCGAAAAATTTAGCTGTAAGTCAAAATGAGCTTCCTGACCCTCTGGACCTATAAAACTAAATCGTAGTGAATTATCTTGTACTTTGGGACTATAAAAGCTAGCAATAAAAGTGGGGCTCAGTGCCGACCCCTGCCCCACGAATTTACTTTCTTTTAGATTGAGCGCACGCAGACGTTTGGCTTTAATTTGAGCCCCGTTTTGCCAAGTCCACAAAAGTGATTGCTTCCCCAAATGGGCATGGTTAGTGCTTGCCGTAATCTGAGAATTTTTTGTTTCAAAATGAAATAGATCATCTTCTTGTTCAAAAGAAAAAACGGTGCGTTTACTTTGAGCTTTGTCCCATGCAAGATATTGCTCTGACTGATAATCTGGCTTGTAAGAATCCACTTCTTTCGGAGCCGCCGTTTTGGTCTTTTCTGTACGACAGGAAGGCAAAAGCCAGAGACTAAGAATAATAAAAATAAATTGGTAGGGGCGCATATTTTCTCCTTGTTTAAAATAGGGGCTCAGTTAAGAGTCCAAGAACTTCTCTACTTATTCAGTTCTTTTTTGTACTTAAGTTTTCTTTCCATTGACGAAATTCTTCTTTGAGTTCTAAAACCTTTTCTGGATGATTTGCTAAAAGGTTAACTCTCTCTCCAGGGTCACTTTCAAGGTCATAGAGGAATTCTCCGATTTCCAGCTCAACCATCTCTAATTTTGCATCGGCATTATCTAAAGCTTGCTTATATTTCCACTTGCCCTTCCTAATCGCACGCTCATGTCCACTATCCCAATAAAAGATCCTATTCTCTTCTTTAGAATCATACAAAGATTTGCCATCTAAATAATCGCCTTTAGGTACCTGAACTAAATCACAAATGGTCGGATATAAATCCAATAAACTCACGGGCCTTGATATCTGTTTTTTACTACTAAAGCCAGGCCCAGAAATAATTAAGGGAACGCGAACTCCGCCCTCATATAGAGTATACTTGCTCCCACGTAAAGCTCCATTTCGAGCATAAATTGGCGTCGAACCACCATTATCAGAAGCGTAAATGAGTAGCGTATTCTCTTTGATTTTTAGCTCGTCTAATAAATTCATTACCTTAGCAATCTCGCGATCCATAAAATCTATGTGAGCAAGATAATATTCTCTCCCCTGAGGATTGTTGGGATAGCGTCCTTTTCGGTACCAATCCAAGTAAGCTTCTTTTGACGGATCCCAGTCCTTGATCGCATTTAAATTGTGCTCTTCTAAATATTTCTTAGGTAATTGATGTGTAAAGTTATGCACAGCATTGAAGGACAAATGAAGATAAAAAGGATTTTTATATTGACGCTTAATGAAATCGCGCGCTTCCCTACCAAAAATTTCGGTGCTAAAACCAGGGACTACCACTTTTTTTCTATTTCTCCAAAGACTTCCCTTTTTCAAACTCTCAAATTTACTCAGCCCACCTTCACGAGTCACTGGATTGGAACTGTCTTGTCCCGCTTCTTTTTGTTGCTTTAAAAAATGATTCTCTTCGAGGTCATCATGAAATAAATAATGCTTGCGACCTCCGCAAAAACCAAAGAATTCATCAAAACCATGATTGAGCGGAAAATCCGTGGAGTCTGGATTGCCACTCCCGTAGTGAACCTTGCCAACATAAGCCGTTCTATAGCCAGAGTTCTTTAGGCTTTGCGCTAAGCTTGGAGTTCTAAGATTTTGCAAGCCAGGATTAGCATACCAAAAAACTCCCAAGCGTGCCTGATAAATGCCACTCATCAAAGCTGCTCGCGATGCATTGCAAATTGGGGCAGTCGAATAAGCTTGCTCATAGTAAGTCCCCTCTTCGGCCAAACGATCTAATGCAGGACTTTTCACATCCTTCTCAAGCCCCAGGAAAGCTAAATCAGATGTGCCATGATCATCTGCTAAGATTAGGATAATATTAGGTTTTGTTTCTGCCTTTAAATAAAAACTGAATAGGGCGACAAGGACAAATGTGTGCGACTTAAAAGTCATGCCCATGCACACCCTACTCAATTTTTGAAATCTCTTTTTCATCGTGCTCTCTCTTTTTAATGCCAACGTTGGCAAAAATAAGGCGAGAAGTTTAAAAATACAAACTCTCTTAGGAAATAAATTTATTTAAGTCGATTGACGAACAACTAAATCGGCATTCACCATCTTGGTATAAACCCTTGATTCAGAAGACTTAATTAGATTACATAAAAGTTGACCACTAATCTCACCAACTTTTTCAACCGGCTGTACAATTGTACTCAAAGGCGGTTGAGTAAATGCTGTGATGGGTTGATTATCAAAACCGATAATCGCCAAATCCTCGGGAACTTTAATATCATTTTCCTGACAGAATTGTAATGCTGAAACCGCCATCATATCTGTGAAAAACTGAATCGCATCTGGGCCTTCTTCTAAGTCCATGAAAAACTTCATTGCCAATTTCCCCGATTCTACTCTTGCCTCATCTCCCACTGCTGGTGGTGCTAGAAAAATACTCTCTTCTTGAGATAGATTTTTCATGGCATTACGATAACCCAAGAGGCGCTCATCATTACCAAAGGCGCCCTCAATACCCGCATAGGCAATTTTTTGGTAACCCTGCTTATTTAGATATTGCACGGCATCATAAATAGCTTGAGAACGATCGAGTACGACCTGGTTCATGCCTTCAAAATCCAAGTCAATGCCGACGCAAGGAATTGATTGTTGATCAAAAATCTCCCAAAGCCCCTTAATCAAATCATACTGCTCTTGACTATCATAGTCCGCCATCAGTACCGCTCCCGCAGGTCGACTAAGAGATAAACGTTTCAGCAGATCCTCACAGCAATTTTCATCTTCAACAATAAAAATGGATAATAAGAGATCCTTTTGACGCAAAACTTTTTCCATCGCCGCAAACTTGCGCAAGTGCATTTCATGTAGATTATTAATGACCGCAATCACCTCATAACCACCCCCACTCTTTAATGCTCTCGCAGCTAAATTGGGAATGTAATTGAGTTCTTTCGCTGCCTCAAGAACTAATTTCTTGGTTGCCTCTTTAATTTTCTCATCGCCCTTCAAGGCTCGATTAACTGTCCGTATTGAAACACCCGTTTTTTCAGCAATATCTTTTAAAGATGCCATGTGACCTCACTTTTAAATTTACCTAAACTAAGCTCAATTAAAAGCAAGTTCCAGTGTATCCCCCCAGAAAATCCACAAAAATGCCAACGAGAGCATCTGATCATCACTAAACTCAAACTGCATCAGCTCGCCCCACCCTGGGAGCACAAGCGTCTCGCCTACTTCACAGCACCCTTTTCAAAAAAACTCAGCCCCCATTGTCCGCTTGGTCGAGGAATGGCAATTCCTCGCGGGGTGTATGAGGGGCAGCGCTCCCTCATCTCATAATTCCAAAACATCTCTATCCCCCCACCTTGGGAGCGCAGGCGTCTCGAGGCTGTGTGAAAAATACTCTTTTAGGTGCAAAGCACCGATAGAAAATAGCGTGTGGTTTAGCCACACGTTTGAAAGAAAAATGTATCTAAGGTGCAATGCACCGACACAAGGTATTGAATGTATCGGACTTACAGCCCTCTGTTTTAGTAGAACTCACAACATGCACCTCACGGTAGCATGCTACAATTTGTCGGGCGTTTAGCCCTAAGGTGAGCAGTATTTCTGTTTTTCACACAGCCTCGTCTCGCCTGCTTCACACTTTTCTTTTCAATAAACCTCACTCCACAACACCATTCGCCCGTCGATGGCTGGCTAGCCTCGCTGGGAAGGGAACCCAGTTCCTAGACTACTGACTTTCCTTAAGCCCCTCCTCTGACTCATGAATTAGCTCTAGTTCTTAAAATATATTTCTCGCGAAGACGCTAAGGCGCAAAGTTTAGAAAAATTCACCTAGATATAAGTACCTAAAGTTCATAATGACTGAGCTGTTTTTTACTCACTCCTCGCCCTCTTAAAAACTCCTTAAACCCTTTCAACTTTCCATACTTCCTATCTCATCGAAGGTAATTAATGAACATATCCATTAATTACCCAAATCTGTTAGGAAACAGTGATTTCAGCTTCCAATCAGCATTTTTATGCTTGTAAATAACACAGCAAAATACTATCCTAAAAAACACTGAAACTGGAGAGGAGTTTTTATATACATACTGACCATAGCCCCTTTTTACATTGGTGCCCTCAGCACTTTTGATGCGGAGTCTGTCTCGCCCAAACAACAATAACAAGCAAACACAAAGCCCACCACAATACTCAAAAACAAGAAAATAGCCGTGTCCAGAGATTACCCAAATTCCTAAAAAATCACCAAATCAGCCCAAACTCCCAAAAAAAGAGTAATTTCCGGACATGTCCACTAATAACAATGTTAGTCTAAAATAAAACATGAAAATAATTAAGCAGCTAGCAATCATCATTTTTACAGGATGTATCATCATGGGGTATGGACTCTACAAAGTCTCGAGACCAACTGAAGTTATTGTCCTAAATACATCAACAGAAGTGATTCATAATATAACTCTCAATGGAAATGGATTTACAATCAATCTAGGAAGCTTAAATCCGAATGAATCAAAGAGTAACTCACCTACTATTTCAGGTGAATCCGGATTAGAGATATCATTTAAAATGAAAGATGAAGTATACAAAAAAGATGATTTAGCATACTTAGAAAAAAGCAGTTATGGGTATAAAACATTGATAACCATATCTGACAAAGGCAATATCACATCTGACAGGCAACACAATTAAAAACGAAGACTAACAAGAAGCCGGAAGGAAGATTTTCGCTAAGGCTCAATCTCCCTCAGCTTAGACGTTAGGGAGTCATAGGGAGTAATAAAAAATAATGAACTTGATAAATCTCAAAAAATAACATACATTAGATGTATACATCAAGGAGAACATTATGATACGTACACAAGTTTACATAACTAAAGAAGAAAAAGAAAGTTTAGAGTCCTTGGCTCAATCTACAGGTAAGAGTCAAAGCGAATTAATTAGAAATGCAATTGATACATTTATTGAGACAAATAATTCACAGAATAAACAAGCCTCTTTGTTAAATGCTTTTGGAATGTGGAAAACCAACGATCATGATTTCAAAACAACTCGTGAGAGCATGGACCGATAATGTCAAACAAAAAATATTTAGTAGACACATGTATCATCATCGATTTTCTAAGAGGCAAAAATGGTCCAAAAGAGTTCATAGCCAATGAACTGGATAATATTCATATTTCAGTTGTAACTGTTGCCGAACTCTATGCTGGTGTTAAGGGAAAAAACGAAGAAACTCAACTAGGTGGTTTTTTAGGTCTATTTTCAATAATTGACTTAAATAAAGATATATCAATTAGTTCTGGATATCTCAAAAACAAATATTATAAATCACACAATGCGGGATTAGCTGACTGTATGATTGCGGCTACTGCTCTTGATGGTGATTATACTTTAGTCTCAAATAACTTTAAACATTTCCCAATGGTCGACAATAAAATAAAGATTCCCTAACCAGGGGTTGTAGCTGACAACTTACTCATGGAAATAATCAATTTAAATGAACTAATTTAATCTCATATGATCTAGGTCGTCAGGCCCAAGATCATTGTAAGTTTTAGTGTTATTTGAACACAAAAAGAGGGAGCTTTTTTTGTTTAGAATTTGTATTATTACTGAATGAAAAAAAATACTTGGTGAGAGTCTTATAAAGTAATATTCTTTTCGTTTTCACCTGCAAAGATGTGAATGCGTTCCATATCGGGAATGAGGTAGACTTGATCGCCGGCTTCAATTTCAAAGTGAGCTTCTGCGGATGCCGTCACAGACTGTTCCCCTACTTTAAGAAAAACCTGTTGCGTATCGCCTAATTTTTCAATGAATTCAACTTTGCCAGAGAAAGACATTGAGTTGGGTTCTTCTTTGGCAATCGTTAGTTTTTCTGGACGCACGCCAAAAGTTGCTTTCCCTAGGTATGTTTGACATTTTTCTGCTTTATCTTGTGGCAATTCGATATGTGTTTGACCACTAGAGAAAATTGTTTTCCCAGCTTCAATTTTGAGTTCCCCCTCAAGGAAATTCATGGTTGGCGTACCAATGAAACCCGCTACGAACTTATTCACTGGGTAGTCATAAACATCTAAGGGTTTACCAACCTGCTGTATATAACCGTGGCTCATAACGCAAATGCGATTACCTAAAGTCATGGCCTCTACTTGGTCGTGAGTTACATAAATCATGGTTGTTTGTAAGCGTTGATGAAGAAGCTTTAATTCTTTACGCATGCTGACACGCATTTTTGCATCTAAGTTTGAGAGTGGTTCATCTAATAAAAAGACTGCTGGATCACGCACAATAGCACGTCCCAGAGCTACACGCTGACGTTGACCACCCGAGAGAGCCTTTGGCTTCCGTTTGAGGTAATCCGTCAATTCTAGCGCCGCTGCAGCCTCTTTAACACGTTTGTCGATTTCCGCCTTAGGAGTTTTTCTTAATTTAAGACCAAAGGCCATATTATCATAAACAGTCATATGAGGGTAGAGAGCGTAGTTTTGGAAAACCATAGCAATATCACGATCTTTAGGTGGGACATCGTTCACGAGTCTATCGCCAATTTTTAATTCGCCACCAGAGATTTCTTCTAGGCCGGCAATCATTCTCAATGTCGTTGACTTACCACAACCTGAAGGTCCTACCAAAACCATAAATTCTTTATCTTCGATATGAAGATCAGATTCGTGAACGGCAATGACGCCGCCATCGTAAACTTTTTTTAGCTTGTCGAGGTTTACTTCGGCCATAATAAGACTCCTGATAATTTAATTAAAGTTGATACAGCTTAACGATGAAAAAGCATTTTTCAACAAATAAACAAATATTTTTGTTCAAAAAGTTAAATTGACTTCTTTGAGTCCTATACTAAGTTGCCCTATGAAGAACTACTCCACAGACATAAATGAACTCAGGATAAATCAATTAGTCATTGTTTTAGAGGGTGAATTCATGATCATCAGTGAGAACGAGAATCGCAAGCTCTCTATGGGTGATGTTTACTTAATCAAAGAAACACAAATTGAGTGTAAAGAACTTAGCGCAAGCCATAAAGTCCTATTAATAAATGTGGATACGGAGGTAAGCTACCTAAGTGAAAGTGATGAACTTAGTTTAGCTTTAATCGATGAAGATTTTTTCGCTGAAAAACGCAGCCCACAATATCTAAATGCCTCGGCAAATTACATTATTGAGCGCTTGAAAAAAGATTCCGCTCATGGAGCAATTGACCTTCCACTCATTCAACAAATCACCGATTTCATTAATAATAATCTGGATGACAAACTCAGTATTGACGTGCTTTGTCTTGAGTTTAAAGTAAAAAAAACACAGCTTATTAAGTTATTTAAAGATAATGACTTGGGCTCAATTATGGGCTACGTAAAAAGTTTGCGCTTTCAAAAAGCAAAATCCCTCTTGGAAAATACTGAGCATTCGATTTCTCAAATAGCCACTAGTTGTGGCTTTGTGGACTGTGCGAGCTTTAGTCATTTCTTTAAGAAGCATGCCGACAAATCACCTAGTCAAATCCGCAAAGAGCGTGATTGGTTGATGTAAGCCTTGGGTTACTATGGGAAAGACTCGCAAAGATAGCTAGACAGTAAGGTACTGAGATTAAGGCTGTGTATACGATAGTAATGCAATAAAAAACCATACGATAACAATCAGTCTTCGCAAATAAGGTAATGTTTGAGGGGGGAGGGAATAAAAAGGGTGACTGCCTGAAATGGAGGGGAGGTATGGAGGAAAGGAGGATCAGACAGCCACCACTTAGAACATATTGATTTAATCTAAAAATTCAATAGCCTCGTCGAAAAAAAAAGCATTTATTAAATAAGAACTCGACGACTACAGCGACACTAAAGCCAATCAACATATATATTTATATGATCTAACACAATCTAAAGCCATAATTACTTCATTAAAAGAAAGAAAGGTATCAAATCGTTCAAGACCCAACATAAGACTGGGAACAAAAAAAGCCCCAGTAAATGGGGCTTTAGAGAGTGTGGAGAAAAATTACTTTTCTACTGCTATAAACTATTCAGCTTTAGCTGGTGCCGCCTCTTCAGTTTTAGCTGGTGCCGCCTCTTCAGTTTTAGCTGGTGCCGCTTCTTCAGCTTTTACTGGTGCTGTTTCTTCGGTTTTAACTGGGACAGTTTCTTCAGCTTTAGCTGGAACCTGTAATTCGAGAGCTGATTTAGTATTTTTTTCTTGAAGTTTTTCAGCATTTTCATTAGCTTTCATTTTACCAAAGAAAAGACAAGAAACAACAAAGATACCAAACATCCACCATGTGGCTTTCGCTAAAAAGTCGTTTGAACTAGCGCCCAAAACATCAGAAGTCATACCCGAGGCTAAACCGCCAAGGCCACCATCAGCTTTAGATGGTTGCATCAATACTGATACAATGATCAAAACAGCAAGTAATACAACAATTGCAAGTAATACTGAACTCATTAAAATTCTCCGTGTAATAATTATAGGGCAGACTTTAAAGCCAGCCCTATAATTTACAAGCTCAATTAGCTAAGAGCTGCAGCGTTTAAAATAAGAGCTGAGAAATCATCAGCTTTAAGACTTGCACCGCCAACTAATGCGCCATCGATATCTTCACAAGACATCAATTCAGCAACGTTACCTGGCTTAACAGATCCGCCGTACTGAATAATAACTTTATCAGCTACATCTTGACCGTAAAGTGCAGCAAATTCGCTACGAATATAAGCGTGAGTATCTTGAGCTTGCTCAGGTGTAGCTGTTACCCCGGTACCAATTGCCCAAACTGGTTCATAAGCTACAACGAGATCAGTCATTTGATCTGCTGAAATATCTGCAAAACCTTCAACGATTTGAGCTTTAAGCACTGATTCCATGTTGCCGCCTTCGCGTTCTTCAAGAGTCTCGCCAATGCAAACGAAAGGCTTGATACCTGCTGCCAAAGCAGCTTTAGTACGGAGATTTACTGTTTCATTAGTTTCGCCAAAGTACTGACGACGCTCAGAGTGACCGATGATTACGAGTTCAATACCTGCTTCTTTGAGCATAGCAGCTGAAAGCTCGCCAGTGTAAGCACCTGACTCAGCAAAGTGAACATTTTGTGCGCCAATACCGATGGGAGAACCTTCTGCAGCAGCTTGGCCAGCAGCAATTGAGAGGAAGGGAGGGAATAAAGCTACATCAAGTGAACCGTTAAAATCAGCGAGTTTAGCTTTAAGATCTGCAACTGTTTCAGTAGTTTCAGCAGCAGTTTTGTTCAATTTCCAGTTACCTGCAATAAACAAACGTCTTTTCATATTATTTTCCTTAGTCTATTTTTTGTTAATAAATTCTTTAATAATTTCAATGATTTCTTCGCCTTTATCTTCTAAGAGATAATGACCTGCTTCCATTTCGTGAACTTCTGCCTTCGGGAAAAACTCTTTCCACTGAGCTAAGAAAGTCATATCGAAGCACCAATCATGCTTGCCCCAAATAATTGTCATGGGCACATCTTTTAGCGAGCTTAAACCTTCTTCCACCGCTAAAATCGTTTTATAAGAGCGATGATTAGCTTCGAGGGGGATGTCTAAGACAAATTCGTGAGTTGCAATACGGTTTTCCCAATTATTATACGGTAGTAAGAAGCCGTGTTTCACTTCATCACTCAAGGGATTTAGTGTGGTCATAAAGGTTGCGGACCCCGCAAAAGCATTGAAAGCACGTACAGCCACTTTACCAAAGAAGGGAACGCGGCAGAGAGCAATACGCTTGGGAATATTTTGTGAACGGAAGGCAGCGGTATTGAATACAACTATATTTTTAATTCTATCGGGGTGACGAGTCGCCATTCCCGAGCCAATGGCTCCGCCCCAATCGTGGACACAAAGAGTGATATCTTTTAAGTCGAGTGCTAGAACTAATTTCTCTAAATTGGAGATGTGGTTTTCTAAAGTGTATTGATAATCTTGGGGCTTATCGGACATACCACACCCAATATTATCGAGTGCAATGGTTCTGTGAGTCTGCGAAAATTCTTTAATAAGATCACGATAAAAAAATGACCATGTAGGGTTACCGTGAACCATGAGCATCACTTGCCCTTTGCCTTCATCTACGTAAGAAAGGCGGTGTCCAGCATCTACTTTTAACTCTTTAGGTTCAAAGGGGTATAAATCTTTGATTTCCTGCAATTTTTCTTTCATTCAAAACCAAAATTTTAATTTACATAATCAAGAAAGGAAGGTAATTGCATTTCATATTAATTCTGCCTTGAGAAAGGCTTTTTTAATAGCTTTCTCACTAGAACTTCTGTCATAGACCAGAAGTCCCTAGTCAAAAATATAAATTATAAGTCTTTAATCTTTTTATTGAGCATCTCTTGGAAGAGCTTCCACTGACCTATGTGGGGGTGAACAACAAAGTTTATATGAGGAGCTTCACGTTTTAATTCGTCGGTGATTTCCGGAATATCTTCACGAACGTGGCGGCCTTCCAAAACAAACAGGGGTAGGATATGCACTTCATCGCTCTCTTTGCACTGGGTCAAAACATTGGCAAAAGATGGTTCCTGTAATTCCAAGTAAGCAATATGCGAAGACATGTCATCTGCCAGTTGGAGAGATTCTACAATACCTTCAATTTCGCCTTGTTTAGGCTTACGACTTCCATGAAGTAGGAAAATACAGCTTTTTTTCAAAGGAGCTCCTTTTTTAATTATGACTAAATCTGCTAGGTTGCTTAAAATAAAAATTAATGGAAGAACAATGTTCGGCTTAGATCAATTTTCAAACACACAAAAAGTTATTCGTGAAGGTATAGAAGAAAAACTTCATTTTGGTGCCCAGGTATACATCTCTCAAAACTCAAAAATACTCGCAGACTTTGCCTTAGGCCATAACCACCCTCCTGCTATTGATACCAATAAAGAGTTGAGTTCCGACACAATTCTTCCTTGGATGTCGTGCTCAAAAATGCTTACTGCTGTGGCGATTGCTATTTTAAATGAACGTCGTTCATTGAGTTACGAACAATTTGTGGGAGATATTTTGCCTGCTTTTTCCTGCAATGGCAAAGAAGAAATAAGCATCAAACACTTACTCACGCATACTTCCGGCATTCGCCTACTTCCACTTCAGTGGGATAAACTTAGCTGGGAGGAAACTGTTGCGGCCATAGCAAAAATGCCCATAGAGCGCGATTGGACCCCTGGTGAAAAAGCTGGCTATCACATTGGTACTAGCTGGTTGATTCTTGGTGAAATTGTACGTCTTGTTGACGGCCGAGGTATCGACCAGTTCTTGAATGAAGAAATACTGGCCCCATTAAAGATGGAACACAGCGGCATTAGCATGACAAAAGACCTTTATTTGAACTCAGGCTTGGATATATCGGGGCTTTATCGAACTGATACTCAAACGCCCTATTCTTCTCTAGAGAAATATTTCGATAGCGTTAATCTAGTTCGCCCTGGAGCTTCAGGTCGTGGGCCCATAAAAGAACTCGGAGTATTCATGGAAATGTTGCTCAACAAAGGTTCTTACGAAGGCAAACGCCTGATGAGCGAGAGAACTGTAGAGGAAATCACATCTAGGCAACGCCAAGGTTTATTGGATCTTACCTTTAACAAAACTATTGATTGGGGATATGGCTTTATGATCGACTCTAAATGCCATAATCGTTCCTACCCCTATAGCTTCGGGACCTATTGCTCGGAAGATACCTTTGGTCATAATGGCAACCAATCTTCAGCCGCCTATGTGGACCCAGAACACGACTTAGTCGTTTGTTACGTATTTAATGGCATGCCAGGGGAATATGAGCACAACAAGAGGCTCAAGGCCATGAACGATGCCATTTATCAGGATTTAGACTTAGATTATTAAATCACCTAAGCTAGGTCGTTTTTCAGAGAGCTATTCTTTCAAGACCATGTCAATGCACATAACTGCTGCCAAGATCAGCTTCCTGACGGGAGCTTCCGCAGCTAAATCATCTGCTATACTTAAGACATAGTTATCCGCACTGGTAAACATCTCTCTACCTAGACCGCCCCACTCTTTGGAAACTTGAGCTAATTGGCGTTCACCCGCTAAAAAGCGAAAGTCCCAACCAGTCCAATTACCTTTCAGGTGACAGAGGGGCTTACCTGAAGGATCTTGAACATCAAATTTTCCTCCAATGGAAAAAAACTTTTGCTTGAAGCCACCAATCAATTTCCCCTGGCCATCGTGAACTTTGACGTCGGATAAAAATATTGATATGCCTCGACTTACTGATAGTAATAAGTTACCTTGAGCATCAGTGATCTCCACATTGAAAGGTGTCATCCTCTTATAATCGCTAAAGCGTAATAATTTAGTAAAAAAGCCCAGCTTATTTTCACGGCATTCCATGATCAGCTCATTGCTCTCTGGATCATAAATATCGTAGTTATTAGCCGCTTTAAAGATGCCCACATGCTCTTTGACTAAAAATAAATTTTTACTTAAAACACTCATATTCTCCACCCTATCCCCAGTTCATTTATTCTATTTCTTCAGGTATATCCAAATCATCTTCTTCTAAGATCTCTTCCGAATCAGCATCGGGGACCACACCCGCAATTTGATTGCGAATAGAACTGATCATTTTAGTTAATTCATCATCTTTCAATGCATAAGTCACAGTCAATTTATTAGAGCCACCACTTATCTCGAGCGTTCCGTGTTGAATCATTTCTTTTTGCTGATTGCGCAATTGTTTCATTTTTGACTCGAATGCTTTTCGCGCATCAATGGAGAAGAAGTTTACGTCCAAGCTCAACTTAAGTCCGGCTTCCTTATTATAATCGGCATTGAACATCAAACCGGTGAGTGATTCAAGATCAATACCTTGAGCTACGGGGCTTAAAGCTAAAGCTTGGCCAGCAGTGGTACTGAGAAAATTATCAAAACTGAAAGCGATAAATAATAGAGCGGGCTTGTCATCCATGATTTTCATCATTTTCGATGAAGAGGTGACGCTAAGCATTTTATCGAATTTAACTGTACTAAGAACTTCTTTGAGCGCTCTCGCACCACCAACTATGAGTGTGTCGTCACTCAAGCTACTTAAGTACATATCTTTCATCGGCACCGCCTGTGGCGCTCCATCAGCTACAACTTGAGGTGCTTCGATGAGGTAAACTGGGTGATTATTGAACTTGGTTTCTCTGGCTTTTAGATCAGTTTTATTTTTGAGCGTGGAATGTAAAACTTTTTCAGCATGTAAAGTTGAATTACCTTTTAAGATTACAAAGCCCGATTCATTTTTAGGATTGGCGAAATCGCCGCTACCAGCGATAAGAAGTGCACTGAGTTCACTGGGCTCGACACCCACAAAACTTTTGAAAGAATCAATCTGATCATCAGCCTCATCAATTTCAAATTTACTCTGCAAAGCCATAATAGCTTCTAGGTCCACACCAATGATTAAGTTATTTTTAATGGGGATATTTTTAAGAAATAGTTTGGGGTTCTCTGCCTTAACATTTAAAGCAAAAAGTATCAGAGCGAGTGCAAGTAGCCTCATAGGTTCAGGTCCTAAATTAAAATCACATATGACATATACAATAATGGCAAGATGAAATAGGTCATCTTGCCATTAATCTAAGCCTCTATTTTTTTAGGCTTATTTGATAGGATTTTGCTCAAGTGCTGGTTGATTAGGTACTCCACCTAAACTTTGTGCTTGATTCATTGCCTCAACTTGCTTGCGAATTTCTTCCAAGCGAGCCTTGGTTAAATGAAGTTGGACTTTAACCATACTCTTATCAACCACGAGCTTCATTTCGTTTGCTTTGATCGGCGAACCCGGCTGACTTAAATTTGGTGCGACCATCATATTGTACATAAACATTAGACCGGCAGCTTGATCAGCTTGAAAACATTCTGCATTGAGGTTTACAAATAGGTCACCCTGCTTCATATCGCCACTGAGGGCAATCCCCTTTACACTTGCCATGGGGTTTGGTTGTGCACCAGGAGCAGGAGCTTTTTGATCAGAAGTATCAACTGCAAGTTTAAAAATACCTGCATCACCTTCTAATAACTTCATTAAGTTCGCATTGCTAGTTAAGTTTGAACCACTTTTAGAAGACAATTGTGCTTTGACTGCAGCTGGTGAGCCTACTGCTAAAAGCTTGTCTTGAAGAAGAGTCATTCCAAGTTCATTCATACCTGGCTGAAGGTTTTCTTTATTTTGAAGAAGGTAAAAAGTTTTACCATCAAGGTCTTGTTTTTTAAAGGTCATACCTTCATTGTTTTGCATTCCTGCTGCAATGATATTGTCCAAGTTGGCCGACTTAGCTAATTCAACCAACATGATCGCTGAATCTTCGTCTGGCTGACCAGTCGCTACATTTAAGTTCATGCTCATTGCCAATTTGTTGCAATCTTTAATACTAAAGCCAGTCGCCTTAATGAATTGCTGAATTTTTGGATCTTGATTAGCTGCTTCGAGCCCTTCTGCAATTAAAGGGATCTGCAAACTTTTGCTAATATCAAAAAGCATTACTAATTTATTAGCCGCAGGCATTAATTTAAGCATTTCTTGAGAAGCGTTTAAGCTCGTCACCATAAGCAATGCACATAGCACTGTAAATTTCTTCATTTTTTCTCTCCTTAGTTTAATAAAAAATTTAAAAAAAGCTCGCTCATTCGAGCGAGCAAATCACTTAGATATTCATTGTCATCAAGAATTCCACATTAGACTTGGTCTTCTTAGCGCCATTTAGAATGATTTTCATACCTTCAGCTGGTGGCATTGCGATAACCGCGCGCCTCAGTTTCCACATGAGTTCTTTTTCTTTGGGATCGAGAAGTAGTTCTTCTTTACGAGCACCAGATTTCTCAATATTGATAGCTGGGAATATACGCTTGTCGATCATACTTCTATCGAGGCAAATCTCCATGTTACCAGTACCTTTGAACTCTTCAAAAATAACTTCGTCCATTTTTGAACCAGTGTCCACTAATGCCGTTGCTAGAATTGTAAGGCTACCGCCTTCTTGTACACGGCGAGCCGCACCAAAGAAACGTTTAGGCTTGTGAAGTGCATTGGCGTCAACACCACCCGACAAGATCTTACCTGAGTGAGGCTGAACTGTGTTATAAGCACGTGCCAAACGAGTAATACTATCGAGTAGGACAACTACATTTTTACCGTGCTCGACCATACGCTTAGCTTTTTCTATCACCATCTCTGCGACCTGAACGTGACGTGATGGAGGCTCATCAAAAGTAGAACTAATTACTTCGCCTTTAACATTGCGCTTCATATCCGTCACTTCCTCTGGACGTTCATCAATGAGAAGTACAATTAGGTGAAAGTCAGGATTATTAGTGGCAATTGAATTAGCAATACTTTGCATCAAGACAGTTTTACCCGTACGAGGTGGTGCTACAATTAAACCACGCTGACCGGCACCCACTGGTAAAACTAAGTCTAGGATACGCATACTTAGGTTTGTAGGAGTTGTCTCCATATGCATACGGTATTCAGGGAAATCTGGAGTCAAAGATTCGAAAGGAATCTTGTTCTTTTTCTCTTTGGGATCTTCACCGTTGATGGCATCAACTTTAATCATTGCAAAGAAACGCTCTTGATCTTGAGCCGCACGAACGGCACCCATAACTGAATCACCTGTACGAAGAGAGAAACGTTTAACTTGCTTTGGACTCAAGTAAATATCTTCTGGACTCGGCATGTAGCTGTACTCTGAGGAACGCAAGAAACCGTAGCCCTCTTTACAGACTTCTAAAACACCGCCACCATAAAGAATCCCTTGGTCTGAGGCTTGTGCTTGAAGAATCTGATAAACCAGTTGCTGCTTACCAATTGAACCCACACCCTCAATTTCTAATGAATTGGCTAACTCATTGAGTTCTGGCATAGATTTTTGTTGAATCTCTGAAAGATTTGCACCTGGAGTACCACCCTCGAAAGCCGCTTCTTCTTCCTCAATCATCATATCTTGCTCGTGATAAGGACTGCGTTTTCTATTGTTGTTACGATTGCGGTTTTTGTTATTCTTCCAGTTCTTATTATTGCGATTCTGGTTATTATTGTTGTTGCGATTCTGGTTATTGTTGTGACGATTCTGATTGTTGTTGTGACGGTTCTGATTATTGTTGTTCTGAGTATTTTGCTCTGAAGAACCCGCCTGTTTTGCGTCAGAATTTTCTTTTGAAGCTCCGCTATTATTATCTTTTGCTTCTACTGCTTTATCACTTTTCTCTGCATTTGCAGGCTTCTCTGCTGCTGGTGCATTGGAAGAAGGTTTGGTTGCCTCAGTTTTTGCTGCAGGTGCTGCTTCTTTAGTCTTGGGAGCTGGTGCTGATTCTTTAGCTTTGGGAGCTGATTTTTTTGCTGGCGCATCAGCTTTCGCTACTGCCTCTTCTTTGGGCTTAGCCGCTGGACGGCCTCTTTTCTTGGGTGCAGCTGCTGCTTCAGTTTTGGCTACGGCCTCTTCTTTTGCTTTAGGTGGACGCCCTCTTCTCTTTGGAGCCGTGGGTTGTTCAGCATTTTCTTCAGACATTTAAACATCCTTGTTTCTTTGTATAATTTTTAAAGTTCTTACTTAGCTCAAGACATTGAGCTCTTAAATTTTCTATATCAAAATCATTAATGATCCCATAGTCGGATCTTTCTAATTTTTCATCTTGGGACATCTGAGCTTGAATCCTGGATTGACTCTCTTGAGGTGTAAAACCTCGTTCTTTTAAGCGTTCTATTCTCATCTCATCAGGACACCAGACACAGACTGCTGCGTCAAAACTCTTATCCCAACCTGCTTCATGAAGCAAGGGTACTGCTACTATGTTAATTTTTTTATCTTGGTAATTACTCTTAACCTCATCTCGTACACGTTGGTGAAGTTGTTCATTTAGCCATTTTAGTTGATCTGCATCGTTGAAAACAATTTTGGCAATCTTTTTTTTATCTATTTTTCCTTTAGTTAAAATCACTTCGCTGAAACGATCTAGTAAATTAGTTCTAAAATTTTCACATGATTGATAAATTTGAGCTACGATATCGTCACAATCTTGTACATTGAAGCCACACTCTTGAAAAAAGCTTAATGCAGTACTTTTCCCGGAGCCGATGCCACCGGTAAGACCGATTTTTATCACAATAAATCTCTCATGTTGGGGGAGAACAAATAGTTGTTGTTTCAACTAGGTATAACGACAAAAGCCGTATAACATTAAAGAATAATATTACACGGCTTTTGTTTTGCAAGCTTTAGAGAAAGATTTTATCTAGGCTAAGTAAACTTTATTACTGAAAAATCCTTTTTACCTTTTCTCAAAACTAAGTAAGACTGATGAATAAGATCTTCTTGTACAGGTTTGTACCTAAAGTCTTTTACCTTTTCATTATTAAGGCTAATTCCATTCCCCTGCACCATCTTACGAGCTTCGCCAGATGATTTACACAAAGAACTTGCGGTTAATAATGATAAGATTCCTTCAACTTCATCTAAAGATGAAAAGCTAGGTGCTTCTGTTGCATTGTGCAAAGCTTCCATCGTCACCGTATCAACTTCTCTAATTTCTTCACGACCAAAAAGAGCGGCAGCAGCAAAAATAGCTTTCTCCGCTTCTTGTTCACCATGAATCATCGTAGTCATTTCCCATGCGAGTTTCTTTTGCGCTTCACGCAAATGAGGCTCTTGCTCAACAGAATTCTCCAGAGCTTCTACCACATCTTGTGGCAAGAAAGTGAAAAACTTGATAAAACGAATAACGTCGGCATCTGCGACATTGAACCAATACTGATAAAAATCATAGGGACAAGTTTGCTTAGGATCTAACCAAACAGAACCACCCGCAGTCTTACCAAACTTAGTACCATCAGATTTCATAATCAAAGGCACAGTCATACAGAATGAACGCTTGCCATTACTACGGCGGATCAAGTCCATACCAGAAGTCATATTGCCCCACTGATCACTTCCACCAATCTGCAGAGTACAATCATGCTCACGGTTGAGGTGAAGGAAGTCGTAACCTTGCAGGACCATGTAACTGAATTCCGTGTAAGAAAGACCTGCCTCTTTACCTTCGAGGCGAGAAGAAACTGAATCGCGATTCATCATCACGTTAACAGAAAAGTTCTTACCAATATCTCTTAGGTATTCAATAATATTGATCTTAGAAATCCAGTCGAAATTATTAACTAAAGTTGCTGAATCGCTACTGAAATCGATAATTTGCTTAAGTTGAGATTTAATACTCTCAACATTATGAGCAATATCATCTGAGCTCAAAAGATTACGTTCTTGACTCTTTCCACTCGGGTCGCCAATCATTCCAGTCGCTCCACCTGCCAAAGGCAATACTTTGTGACCAAATTCTTGGAATCGACGTAAAGTAATTAAAGGCACTAAATGACCAATATGTAAGCTATCTGCTGTGGGATCGAAGCCACAGTAGACGCTAATCTTTTCATCACTTAGATACGTACGGAGCTCATCCTGACCTGATTCCTGAAAAATAAGTCCACGCCATTTAAGCTCATCGTAAATATTATCAGCCATTCTAGTCCTCTAAGAGAAGCTCAGCAATTTGAACTGCGTTTAAGGCTGCACCTTTGCGCACTTGATCACCAACTAACCAGAGCTCGAGTCCGTTATCTAAAGTCACATCGCGACGAAGGCGACCAACATAGACAGGATCTTTACCAGAAACATCTAAAGGTGTTGCCCAAATATTTTCTTCACGATTCTCAAAAATCTCTACACCAGGAGCTGACTTTAAGACTTCGTACGCTTCTTCAATAGTATAAGGATTATTGAATTCAATATTCAAACTCTCTGAGTGAGCACGCATAATTGGTACGCGAACACAAGTAGCCGTCACTTTTGAATCTTCGTGGAAAATCTTGCTCGTTTCGTTCATCATTTTTAATTCTTCTTCAACATAACCATTTTCTTTCATTGGCGAGTTGTGAGGGAATAGATTAAACGCGTAAGGCTGATTGATAACTGTATTAGTGAAGTCTTCACCCTTTAATTTAGCGGCAGTTTCTTGCTCGAGCTCTTGCATAGCTAAGGCGCCCGCGCCTGAGGCTGCTTGGTAAGTAGAACATACAGTTCTCTTTACATCAAACTTCTTGTGAAGTGGCCACAGCGCTAAAACCATGAGGATTGTTGAGCAGTTAGGATTAGCAATAACGCCCTTATTCCACTTAATATCTTCTGGATTAATCTCTGGCACAACGAGTGGAACTTCTGGATCCATTCTAAAATGTGAGGTGTTATCAACAACTACTGCACCAGCTTTCACTGCTGAAGGAGCATATTCTTTCGAAAGTGATCCGCCTGCTGAAGCGAGAACAATATCAACGCCTTCAAAACAGTCGTGAGTCAATTCTTCTACGGTGAGTTCTTCACCACGGAAAGTAATTTTCTTACCTGCTGAACGCGCAGAAGCTAATAACTTAAGGGAGTTGAGCGGAAAATTACGCTCGTCAAGTAATTCTAAAAGTTCGGCACCCACTGCACCAGTGGCACCCATAATTGCAACATTAGGTTTTTTCATTCTTATTTTTCCAAATTGTAAGCTTCCATGGGACCAACACCAACGTTGCTGAATCCGCAATCAACATGAATAACTTCTGACGTGATACCACGACTTAAGTCTGAGCAAAGGAACATGGCCGCATCACCAATTTCTTCAATTGTGTTAACGCGACGTAGTGGAGAAATTTTCTCCTGAATCGTAAGCATTTTTGTGAAACCAGAAATACCACGAGCCGCAAGAGTATTAACAGGGCCAGCAGAAATTGAATTCACGCGAACACCTTTAGGACCGAGGTCATTAGCGAGGTAACGAGTACTACATTCAAGACCAGCTTTTGCCACGCCCATGACGTTGTAGTTTGTACAAATTCTTTCAGAACCGAGGTAAGTTAAACTTACAATACTCGCATTCTCACTTAGGTGATCTTTTGCGGCTTTCGCAATAGCAACTAGAGAGAAAGAACTTACTTCGCCAGCCATTGCATAACCTTCGCGACTTGTATTGAGGAATTCACCTTCGAGCTCCGATTTATCAGCAAAAGCTAAGCAGTGTACAACGAAATCAATATCGCCTTTCTCGCCAAGTGCTTTGAAAGTGCTATCGATTGTTTCTTGATTGGTCACATCACATTCGAGTAGGTCAACATCATTGATGTCGAATTTCTTAAAGAGTTTTTCAACTCCATCTTTCATACGATCATTCATGTAGGTCAAAGTAACATCTGCACCTTGATTTCTGAGGGACTCAAAAATACCCCATGCGATTGATCTGTGATTTGCTACACCGAGGATTACACCTTTTTTGCCTTTCATTAACATGGCTAAACTCCGTAAGTTGTTGGGATTTTATATAATAAACTCGCAGATAGTAGCATAATTCATGAGAAAAAAAAGATTAAAAAAATCTTTTTCGATAGTGGATCGAGTGAAAGCTTAAAATGAACAAGCTAAATCACATTAAAAATAGAATTGATCAGGGGGATTTCAGAAGCTATATATTATCTTCTTTACAGGTTTCGCGAAGCTTATCTTTCAGCTTTTGTTTAAAATCAGCATCCAACTTGCTACCATATTCTTCTTCAAGCTCAGCGAATTTACTCTCAGCTTGTTGAAATTTTTCAGCATCTTGCTGGTATGAACCACAAACTACACACATTTTAATGTGGAGTTTCATCCACCAGCGCTGGAAAGTCGGCACTTCATGAAGCTTTTGGTCTGCCATTTTTTTGGCTATCTGTTTGCATGTAATCATCATTTGTAGGTGTCGCCCCAATTTTTGTTGAGGCAAAGCTTCATTGATTTTCTTACTCTATGGGTAATAACCCATAAATTTGCGTGGCTTATGTTAAACTCTTTGCATATTTGCTTTGCATCAATGCCATCAATCTCTTTCATCATATAAATACTTCTCAAGGGGTCTTTCATTTTCTCTAAACATGATTTAAAGATCTGCCAAAACTCCTCTTTCTCAAATGATTGAAAAGGATCAAACTCCCATTCCTCAACTTTACGGGAAAAAATCCCGGTAGTTTTAAAGAGCTTTGTATTAACTTCTGGGAAAGAATTGAGCTCACTTTCATTCAATTCTCTCAAATCGCGCTTGATGCTATCAACAATTTTATTTTTCATAATTCCACGCAACCAAAACTTCACGGGAACGCGACCATCAAACTTATCTAGGGACTTAACTGCTGCCAAAAAGGTCTCTTGGACCACATCTTCAGCTTTGTGACTATCATTGAGACGTGAATAAGCAAAGCCAAACAAGTAATCTGAATATTCTTCTACCCAAAACTCGGGGTTACGTTCTTGTTCCACAGATAAATCTCGATTATTTAGTATACTGCATCAAGAGTAAGAGCAGAATAATGCTTGTCAAAACTGCAAAGACAGAAATCAGCACTAAAACAATACTTTTTTGATTTCTGTATACAAACTGAGAAAAATGACGATTCATCCCAGCACTTTTATCCGCATCGGGAATATAGCCTGCCATGTACACCTCTACATCCCTCATCAAATCACCAACTTTCTGATAACGTTCAATTAGTTTTTCATCTAAGGCTTTCATACAAATAGCTGCAAGCGAACGAGGAACTTTACCATTCGGCAGGTGAATCAAACGGACATTATCGGGATTATCCCCAACTGCTTCTTCGCTGTAGAGTAAAGGGTGCTTGATCTTTTCATTTAATTTACGACGCAACACTGCTGTAGTTGTCTTACCATTAGCGGGAGCTCGCAGAGTTAAAATTTTATATAAGATCCCGCCAAGAGCATACACATCGCTCCTCGTCCCCACTAAATCCGAGTTACCAATAGCTTGCTCCGGCGACATAAAGGCTGGCGTACCAATCACTTTTTCTTTTTCAGAGTCAATTATAAAATTCACATCTTCATCTATATCTACCAACTCCAACTCAGACATATCTTCCATACCACGACGCAAACGCGCTAAGCCCCAATCAGTAACCTGAACATCACCCAAATACCCCACCAAGATATTGTCGGGCTTAAGATCCAAGTGAACCACCCCTTTTGCATGAGCATAGGAAACTGCTTCACAAACTCGACGATAAATCTTCATCAAAGTAGGCAGTGGAAAACGCTCAATCATATCGCGATCACCAATACGAATCCCCTCCAAAATCTCATCAAGCGTCGTCCCTTGAACGAGCTTCATGACATAATAAATCTCTTGATTTTCGGTCATACCTAATTCGTACAGAGGAATAATATGCGGATGCTGTAATTGGCCTGTAATCTTTGCTTCTTTCAAAAAGTATCTTAGCGCTATTTCACTCGCTTTATCCGAGCGAATAAATTTAATAGCAACACGTCGACGCACATTTTTATCATATGCAGCAATCACTCTACCTGCACCACCCTCACCCAAGACCATACCCAACTCATAACGATCTGAAAAAGCCGATGCTATATGATAACCCGATTCGTGACCAGAATTATTTACTTCCCTAAGCTTAGCAAGCAATTCCTCAGGCAATTGCGTCGCCATGCTTTGATTTTTTACCGTTTCTTCTTGTGCCATCCACATACCTACATGTATAATATTGTTTGGATTATACATAAGTCGTAGATGACATGCAAGAACTGAAATCTTAATTTTCTTTTAAGTTCAAACTATTTTAATACTCAAACCATAAAAAAACTATAGATATGAAAAAACTCCAAATCACAATTTATTGCGCATCAAGCCCTAACATCCATCCTGACTATTTTTCCGCCGCAAAAAAATTAGGGGAATTATTATCGACTATTTCCTGTACTGTGTCTTACGGAGGCGGTGCGAGTGGCTTAATGGGAGCTCTTGCAGATAGCATGATACATCACGGCGGAGATATCAAAGGATTCATCCCCCATTTTATGATAGAACGTGAATGGCAACACCCCCAGGTACCAAGTATGCATGTGGTACAAAGTATGCACGAACGCAAAGAGCTGCTGCTCGCCAACTGCGATATTGCCATTGCTCTAGCAGGGGGGTGCGGCACGCTAGAAGAATTCATGGAGGCACTAACCTGGAAACAACTCAAACTATTTCAGGGAAAACTAATGATTTTAAACACGAATGCTTACTACAAGCCCCTACTTAAAATGCTCGATTCCGCAGTGAGAGAAAACTTCATGGCAGACGATTCCTATGAAATGTGGGAAGTCCACGAAAAACCTGAAGAAATTTTCAATGCCATAGTCAAACAAAAATAAGCTTTAAATTGCATTGAATGTTAATGAACTCCGCTTACTTTGTGGAGCATTTTTTGACTCAGAATTTTAGGACAACACCATGAAGAAAAAGTACTCGTTCATAATTATAATTTTCATAGCCACATTACTGTCGCTGTTAATTGCCTTATCTTCCATGGGTTTTATCATCAAGAAAACAATCAATCAAGTAACTCATAATATTACGGGGACGGATGCAGAACTATCAAAATCCAGCCTCAGCCTTTTAACTGGTAAAGCCACATTAGGAAAACTACTGATTGCTAGCCCGAAGGGGTCTAACACACCGCTATCCTTAAAGATGGGCTCTGCAAAGATGCAAATCAAAGCCTCCTCAGTCACTAAGGACATCGTGGTGATCGAGAACTTTGAGAGTGATAACATCGAATTGTATTGGGATGAAACAGAAGGCAAAAACTTTCAAATCATCATGACTAATATCGCTGAATTTGCTGCTCGAGAAAGAGGTATAATTGAGGACATAACCAGCCGCGGCCTCGAAGATGAACACAAGTACTTCGCTCTCGAAAAGATGACTCTGCGCAATGTAAAACTTCATTTGGTTCAAGGTGATAAAAGCACCGAAATCATTATCCCAGAAATCACGCAAGAAAATGTAGGCGATGCAAAAAAAGGAGCCTCCTTCGTCGATTTGATGGAAAAATCATTTAAAGAAATTATTGTCTCATCCGAAAAACATATCAACAAGCATATAATTTCTACAGAAACAGAAAGTAAAACACCTTAATTCAAAGGCTCAGACTTAGGAACGTACATGAAACTCAACTTACAGCGACCCATCGTATTTTTTGATTTGGAGACCACAGGGCTCAACCCTACTGAAGACCGAATCATCGAGATCTGCTGCATCAAGCTTCATCCTGACGGCAAGCGCGATGTCAAAACTCGTCGTGTCAATCCTGAAAAAGCTATCTCTACAGAAGCCTCTGAAATCACTGGTATTACTGACGAAGATGTAAAAGACGAACCCACTTTCAAGCAAATGGCCAAAGGCATTTTCAATTTCTTTGAGAACTGCGACATTTCTGGCTATAACATAATGCGTTTTGACTTACGTGTTTTGACTGAAGAATTTAAACGTGCGGGAATTAGTTTCGACGCATCGGCCCACCAACTCGTGGATGTACAAAGAATCTTTCATAAAAAGGAGCCCCGCACCCTGGAAGCCGCTTTGCGTTTCTATTGCAAAAAGGACCTGGAAGGCGCACACGCAGCTGAAAATGATGTGATTGCTACTATTGACGTCCTAGAAGGCCAACTCGACATGTATGACGATATCGAAAATGATATCACTCAACTCGCAGAATACTGCAAAGATGAACGTTGGGTTGACATGAATGGTCGCCTCCACTGGAAGGGTGAAGATGCAGCAATTGGCTTTGGAAAAAACCAAGGTAAGCTCCTAAAAGATCTAGTTAAAACTGATCGTGGCTACCTAGACTGGATTCTTCGTGGAGAATTCCCCGAAGACACAAAGCGCATCATTCAAGACGCCATAAAAAATGGCATTTACCCCTCAAAAACACAACTTGAAGTTAAGTAACATACGATTATGAAAAAATATTCACCTATACCTGAAATTGGCATCGAAAATAGAACCTGGCCAGACAAGCAAATAACTCAAACTCCCAAGTGGTGCGCCGTTGACTTGCGCGATGGTAACCAAGCCCTACCCGACCCCTTGACGCTTGAACAAAAGCAAATCTATTTCGATATACTCGTGAAAATTGGTTTTAAGGAAATTGAAATTGGTTTCCCCTCAGCCTCAAAAGATGATTATGATTTCTGCCGTCATTTGATTGATAATAAATTGATCCCTGATGATGTCATGATTTCTGTTCTCGTGCCTGCACGCCCTGACCTCGTCGTAAAAACTATGCATGCCTTGCGCGACGTCCCGAAAGCCACTGTTCACTTTTATGTCGCTACTAGTGACCTTCACCGTGAGCACGTCTTGGGGAAAACTCACGAAGACGTCATGAACATGTGTACTGCAACCGTAAAAGCTATCAAAGAAGAAGCCAGCAAACTAAGTGACAGTCGATTCTACTTGGAATTCTCTCCTGAAGAATTTACCGACACCAATTTGGATTTTGCCCTCGAGGTTTGCGATCACGTGATCGAACAATGGCAGCCAGCAGCAGATGAAAAAGTTATCTTGAATCTACCTGCAACAGTTGAACGTCGCCCGCCCACTCATTATGCCGACATGATTGAACTCTTTCAACGCAAACTTAAATCTGAGCAAGCCATCATCTCTCTCCATGCCCACAATGACATGGGCTGTGCTGTAGCATCAACGCAATTGGCACTTCAAGCTGGCGCTCATCGTGTTGAAGGAACCCTCTTCGGCCAAGGTGAACGCTCCGGCAATGTTGATTTGATTACGCTTGTTTTGAATTTGCAGTACCTCGGCGTTGATACAGGTCTCGACTTCTCTGACTTAGTTAACATCACCAAAACTATTTCCGAGCTCACGAATATGCCTCCTCACGAGCGCCACCCTTATGTGGGTTCATTAGTTTTCTCTGCCTTCTCGGGCTCGCACCAAGATGCCATTCACAAGTCAACTCTTCGCAAAGACGAACTTATGGAAGTCTTTGGCCGTTGGAAAATCCCTTATTTGCATATTGACCCCGCTGATGTCGGCCGTGAATTTGAAAATCTAATCCGCATCAATAGTCAATCTGGTAAAGGTGGGATTGCTCATATCATTGAAAAAGAGCACAACATCAAATTGCCACGTTTTGTGCAAGTTGATTTTGCTAAACGAGTTCAAGCCTATGCGGAAAAAGTAAGCCGTGAAGTTTCGACACAGGAAGTTTGGAGCGTTTTTGAAGATGCTTACCTCAAGCCTCAGAACCCCAAATTGATCTTGAATAATTACTGGCCTTACCCTGACGAGACTCAGTCTGAAATTGTCAATGCTAAAATTGAAGTCGTTTTCAATGGTGAAACTTTCACTCACGAAGCGACTGGCAATGGACCAATCTCGGCATTTGTTGCTGCTCTCAAAAAGCTCAACATTCCCGACTTCGCTCTTGAACACTTTGGCGAAGACTCCGTCGGCGAATCTGCCCAGGCAGAAGCACTTGCATCCATCTCTTTGAAAAACGTGGTAGATGACAGCATTCACATTGGTTTTGGTTATCACTCCAATATCAATCACGCTGCCGCACGTGCTATCGTCAACGCCACTAACAATTTGCTAGCTCAGTAATTGTCTTCCGCCTTCGGGCGGGGTTTATTATGAAAAATCTTATTACTGGCGGAAGCGGTTTTCTCGGTCGCTACATTGCACGACAACTCCTTGAGAAAGGAGAAGAAGTCGTTTTATTCAATCGCTCCGAGCCCCCGAGCGACCTCAAAAAATGCACTTGGGTTCAAGGTGACATCAACGAAACCATGAAACTCACTCGAGCTATGGAAGGCTGCCACAATGTTTTCCACACTGCGGCAATTGCGGGTGTATGGGGTGACGAAGACTTATTCTACAAAGTTAATACCCAAGGCACTCAGTCTGTCATCAATGCTTGTTTGGGAGCCGAAGTAAAGAATCTAATCTACACTTCTTCTCCATCTGTCGTCTTTGGTATTGATGCCATTGAAAACGGCAACGAATCTTTAGCCTACCCCGAAGAGTACTTAACGACTTACCCTAAGACCAAGGCTGAAGGGGAAAAATTAGTTCTAGAAGCTAATAATGAAAAACTCAAAACTTGTTCTCTGCGACCTCATCTAATCTGGGGTCCCGAAGATCAGCACCTCATCCCTCGCCTTATCGAAAAGGCCAAAAGCAAAAAACTCAAACAAGTTGGCGAAGGGAATAACTTAGTCGATTTAACTTATGTAGAAAATGCCGCAAAAGCCCACCTACAAGCTGCTGACGCACTCGATAAGAACTCAAAACCAGCAGGCAAGGCTTATTTTATTTCCGATCCTACACCCGTGAGCCTCTGGGATTGGATAAATGAAATTTTAAGCCTATCGAATTGCCCGCTCCCTAAAGGGAAAATTTCCTATGAAAAAGCCGCCAAAATCGGTGCAGTTCTAGAATGGATTTATCGGAGCTTTAAACTTAAAGGCGAACCGCCCATGACACGCTTTGTAGCTGCTCAGCTAGCCAAAGCACACTACTTCGACAATAGTGCAGCCAAAAATGATTTTTCGTATGCACCTGAAATAGATAATGCAGAAGGCCTAAAACGCACTTTAGCCTGGCTGAAAGACTCCGGAAAAATATGAGCACCTTCACCTGTGATGATATCTATCTCTTAAAAGAAGAGCATGAATACAAGCTTAAATCTGACCCGAGCGCTGAATTCACTTCTTGCACAACTTTCATCAAACAATTTTTCTCACCTTTTGACGCCGATGCTGTAGCTCAAAAATTAGTGAGTAGCGTCCCAAAGTACTTCGGAATGTCAACTGAAGAACTCAAAGAAGAATGGACCGCTGCGGCCGACCATGGAACTCAAGTCCATGAAGAGCTCGAAGAATTCATCTTGTCGGGAACTGAGCCCAAGGAAGCCAAAAGTATTGCTGGGAAGAACTGGCTCAAAAACAATATTGATCTAGAAAAATTCGCCCTACATCCAGAAGTCATTATTTACTGTAAGGAACTTAAACTCGCAGGAACGATTGACCTAATCGCGCAACATAAAAAGTCTGGCTCTTTACTACTCTTTGATTGGAAGACTAATAAACGAATTAACAAGCGTTCCTACAAAGGTGAGAAAGGTGTTCATCCCGCCAGTTCAAATTTAGACGATTGTAACTTCAATCATTATAGTGCGCAACTATCGCTCTATCGTTACCTTCTCGAAAAAAATTATAAGTGCAAAATCCATCGACAAATCATCCTTCATCTCGATGAAGCTAAATCGACTGTGATTGATTGCGACTATTTAGAAAGCACTATACAAGAGATGCTTCGAGTTATTTAAGTCGAAGTAAAAATTTCCTGTAAGACTCTTTCAGCTGCATTGGGGTATGAGATCATACTAAAATCGAGTGATTCGCCCTTCTGTCGCAACTGCCACTCAACAGCATTGGCAACACTAAACTGATCAATCTCTGACTGATGTAATTTATAAAAGCCCTTTGATTGACATGCATAATCTGCATTAATTTCTTGATGATCTTCAGCCGCAATTGGATAAGGAATCAACACCGTTTTGGTTTTGAAATGGATTAACTCAGCAATACTAGAAGCTCCTGCACGGCATACAACTACCGCGGCACGATCAATAAGCGCTCCCATCTCATCACTTTGTTTAGTTACTACGACAGGCGAATCACCGTAGGATTCTAATAATTCATCATTATCATCCGCACCTGTCAATTGTACTAACTGAACAGGATACTTTCTAGCTCTTAGAACTTCGTAAGCATAAGGGAAAATTTTATTAATAGCCTCAGCTCCTTGGCTTCCACCAAAGCAAAGAATTAAGGGGTCCTTGTCATTTAAATTTGAAATGATATCCGGTTTCTTTAAATCTTTCTCAAGTAATTCTGGACGAATAGGCATACCCACAACTGCGATGGGACATTGAATTGCCGAATCGTTTTTCAGTGGAAAACTAGCGAGAAACTTAGTAGCATATTTCGATAAGAAACGAT
Source organism: Lentisphaera marina (assembly GCF_028745505.1). Taxonomy (GTDB): domain Bacteria; phylum Verrucomicrobiota; class Lentisphaeria; order Lentisphaerales; family Lentisphaeraceae; genus Lentisphaera; species Lentisphaera marina. Next base: position 99,171 of record NZ_JAQZZL010000003.1, read on the forward strand.
TCGCTTTACCCGCCCAAACATTGCCTTCGTGAATATAAATCGGCACTTTCAAATGAGCGCAAGCAATACCCAATGGCACACCTGCAAAACTTCCCATGAATAAAACCGCATCGGGTTTTTCCTCACGAAGAAACTTCTTGGCTTTTAAATAATCACACCAAAAACGGTAGGCAAACACTGGTATTCTCCAAGGCTTACGAGGACTCGGCAGGCTCAATGCTCTAGCAAGCTTGGACTGCAAGTTATGTTTCTTAGCTATTTCAGCCTGTGCAGGCGCACGCTTACCCGTCAAGAAAAGACTAACCTCTAAGCCTCTAGCCTGAGCTTCCCTCGCAATCGATAGGCCTGGGTAATAATGACCACCAGTGCCACCACAAGAAACAATTAACTTACTCAATATTCTCTCCAGGTAACATTAGGGGACCCTTCACATGTGAATTAGATGGCTTTTCAGGAACGTATTCACCCGTCGATGTCACACGATCCACACTCAACAAAAGTCCAACAGAAATAAAGGCAGAAACCATACTGGAACCACCATAACTAATAAAGGGTGCCGTAATCCCCGTCGTCGGCAGTAAGCCACATATCACACCCATATTAACAAAGGCATGCTGAACAACAGTACAGCCTAAAGTTGCACCCAAAATGACTCCCCGTACATTTCGAGCTTGTCCTGCTACTCGCAGTGAAGAAACTAAAAATACTAAATAGCAAAAACACACCATCAAAATACATATAAAGCCCAGTTCTTCTCCAACAATCGCGAGAATAAAGTCCGTATGAGCCTCTGGTAAATACTCATTTTTCATACGACTTTCAGAAAAGCCTTGACCAGTCCAGCCACCAGAGCCTAAAGAAAGTAATGAATGCCATAGCTGATAACCTTTGTCGGCAGATAATTGTTCTGGAGTTAAAAATGACTCAAATCTCGCGGCTCGAACAGGAGAAATTTTTGCCACTGCAAACACACCCGCTACACCTAAGAACATACATGAAACTAACCATCTCAAACGAGCTCCAGCCACAAACATCACGGTTAAAAGCACCGTGCCCGTTAGTACTGTCATCGAAAGACTACCACCCAACATAATAAGCATCATCACGCAAGCACCTATCAAACCTGGGAACATAAAGCCCCATTTAAATTCATGGACGCGCTTAATATTATGATGGTAATACTCAGACAAAACTAAGACTAAAGCAATCTTGGTGAATTCTGCTGGCTGAATACCAAATCCCCCAATTCTAAACCAGCGATAGGAACCCTTAATGGCTTTTATCAAGGGGAACTTTTTAGCTATATCCGCATAGCCTGCTTTACTCAGAATATTCGCTAAAACTAGGTAGAGCAAAGCTACACAACAGATAACTAAGAACCACCTCGCGTTTCGACAAAGCCAATTATAATCAATAAACTGCACAAAAAATGCTAGCGTCGCACCGACACAAACAAATAATGATTGATTAAAAAAATACTTATTCCCGTGCACTGGAGCACTAGTTGAATAAAGCATAGGCAAGCTGAAACATACTAGGAGAAAAACACTCACTAGCATAATCACCCTAAACTGAGGACGATAAGGAGCCTTCTCCATTAATTCACCACAAAATAAAAATCATTGAACATAAACTAAAATGTAAGATCCTCTGATCCATAGTGATGAGCAACGCGATCTAATAATTCTACATGAACTTCAGGTTTAGCCGTCACTAAGAGTCGATCTCTGTTCATGTCGTACTCTTCACCTTTATGATTGCTTATAACCATACCCATTTCTTCCAAAAATAGTATGCCCGCACCAACATCATAAGGCTGAAGATCACTTTCCCAGAAACCTTGTAACCACCCCGCCGCTACATAGCTCAAATCTAAAGCAGCAGAACCAAAACGTCTGATCCCACGACAACGTGGCATAAGGTCTTCAATTAAAGAGAAAAAAGGATCTTTCAGGTCTGGTGAACGATATGGAAAGCCCGTTCCTAACATTGCTTTACGAAATGATCTCTGAGTTTTTTGTGGGTGAAGCTGTTTATGATTATGATAAAAACCTAGAGCTTTAAAAGCATGAAAAAACTCGCTGCTCATGGGCTTATAAACTGCACCAAACTGAGGCTTACCCTTGTATAAAAGTGCAACTGAAATGGAAAATTGATCAAGGTGATTAAGGTAATTAGTTGTGCCATCCAGTGGATCAACTAACCACATCCAGTCTGCCTCGCCCCGCTTACCATTTTCTTCTCCCCAAAATTCAGCCTCTGGATAAACTGCTGTGAGCCCTTCGAAAAGCATATTTTCACTTTGACGATCGACAAAGGAGACTAATTCACGTGGTTCTTTTTCTTCTTCTTGAACTTCTAGGTCTCTGAAATGATCTAATTGAAAGTCACCCACACCCTGAAGTAAGCGCTCTACTTCCTCTATAAATTTGTACCTATCGACCTCTAATAGCATAGCCTATTCACCCAAGATTGATTCTAAACTTAATTTCGCATTATTTAGTTTAGAGTCAACTTGCTGAATTTGCACTTCAAGGCGTGTACCAATCTCAAGCTTTTTACCATGATTTAATTTAAGTCGAAGCCCTAAACCATCTAATTCAATTAATATTCCGCCATTAAGATGGGCGACAACTGTGGCTTCGTAGATAGCCTCTAGCTGTGTTTGCTCGAGATACTTATACAACCAATAATTTTCCGATTGCCGTTGCACATCCCTTACTTCACCAAGGCGACTTTCTGATTTAGATTTTATCGCTACCAATTCGTCTTCTGTGTAACTTAAGTCATTACCTTCGATAGCATCGATTAACTGTCTTTGCATGACCAAGTCACTATAACGACGAATAGGAGAAGTAAACTGCGTGTAACAATCCAAACCTAGTCCTGCATGCTCCGAAGCATAAGGAGTCATTCGCGATTTTTTCATACATTTGATGGCAGCATCAAAAGAAACCGGATCATATGTTTCTGGCATGGTAACTTGTTGATCTGACTTTTCCTGAACTCGGTATAAAATAGGAACCTCATGATCACGACAATACCTAGCACCTAAGCTGTTGGCTAAAATCATAAACTCTCCAACTAAAGCACGACTCTGTGAACTCGCTCTAACTTCAGTAACTTGAACTAAATCGCCTTCTACGGTGATTTTATTTTCTGGACGATTAAAAGTTATGGCACCATTTTCTTGACGCTTAAGCATCAGTTTATGTGCTAATTCTTGTAGAGTTTCCAGTGCTAAGGGCAAACTCTCATGACATTCTTCATTTTCTTTATCTAAAATTTTATCGCAAAAAGTATAGCTCAATTTTTCACTTACATTTATTAAACTGCGCTCGATAGAGAAATCTTGAACTTCGCCTTCTGCAGAAATATTAGCGTAATACGATAAAGCAGGCTTTGCCTCCCCTGGTAAAAGCGAGGCTTTGTGAGTCGCTAATTCAGCTGGGAACATATTAACTGTGCCCGTCGGTAAATAAATACTCGTTGCGCGTCCTTCAGCCTCATCATCTAAGGCATCGCCTATATTGACATAAGAACTCACATCTGCTATATGAATACCTATCTTAAACAAATCGTCATTTAGGTACTCCACGCTCAAGACATCATCGACATCTGAGGTCGATTCATCATCAATACTGAAACAATAAAAGTCTTCGCCTAAGGCTTTTCTTTCAGCATTTTTAAACTCTAGATCTTTTGCTAAGTCCACGAGTTTGTGAGAAAAGTCGGGGCGTATTCCTGCTAAAATTAAATGCTGATCACAATCAGAATTGATGTTTCCAGTTTTTTGTAGAAGCTCTACAGCCTTTTCTCTTAAAGGTGCTTTGCCTATCACTTTATCTAAAAAACGAGATGCATCTGAACTATGTTTCGACCATATTAGATTGCATAATTGACCGACAAAGGTTTTAAACTTTTCAGGTACTTCTAGCTGAGCTTCAGGCTCCGCATCTAAAATACTCTGAATCCAAGGTTCAAGCTCGGCCTCATATTCCTGTTGAAGACGTTTCTTCTCACGACTTTTTAAAATGGCCTGAACCTGCTCTTGATCGCGAATCGTAAATTCACTTAAATGACGCTTAAAGTAGACAATATCTTGACAAAGGACATCAAAAAGTCCCGCCTTTAAATAATCGCTAATCTCAGAAAAATAAAAATCACAAAGTTCATCTAAACTAAAAGTTTTATTTTCTTCTCCATCCAACATTTCCCACAACATAGCTAAATCAACATCTTCAGCGACCTCTTTGATTTTAAGCTCATAGTCGCTGTACTTTAATCGAAAATCATCTTCACTAATCTTTTTCTCAAAACTAAATAAAACATTTTTAAGCGGCAAAGGAATCGTTCTCCCACTCGCAATCAAAGCTTTTGCTTTCTTTTTCTCTATCCCCAAGACGTAGGCCAGTCTTAATTGACTCCCATCGCTATAAGCACTTAGCCCATGAAATTCTTCAGTCATTCGTATCCTTTAGTATAAAATTTTGCGTAAAATGCCCCCGCGGGCATACTTTTCAAACTCAAAGCATCAAGCAGAAGGAAGTTAGTTTATGTGTAAATTAACCTTTTCTTAATATTTTATTCTAAAAAGATTTGAAATGCGTACATTTATGAATAATATAAACTTAGGAAAACGAACGAGTATTTCAAACGATCTTTTAAGTCGCCGTCCCAAACACTCCTCACTCCCTCCTATTGACACTCCCGGGGCGGCGACTTAAAAGATTTAAGGAAAACACAATTTAAACTGCCGTCCACTCCTCACTCCCTCCTATTGACACACTCCCAATACTCGGGCGGCAGTTTTTTTTTCCTCCTAGATCGAAGATCGAGAGTGACTAATCTTTACAATAGACAAATTACCCGTGCTTTTTAAGCATTTTTATTAACGGGCTTTTTTGCAAAAGCCATTAATGAACTATCTTAGGACTTGTTTAAAATTTTAAAATCAATTTCCTATGAGTCTAGCTAATAAAATCAGATCAGTCTTTGTCAAAGATATCGGTATCGATCTTGGCACAGCAAACAGCCTTGTTTTCGTTCGCGATCAAGGCATTGTCCTTAATGAACCCAGCGTAGTAGCTGTACACGAAGATACAGGCAAAGCACTCGCAGTAGGTATTGAAGCGAAAAAAATGCTCGGTAGAACACCCGGGTCCATCAGAGCTATACGCCCCATGAAAGATGGCGTCATTGCAGATTTTGATATTACAGAAATCATGCTCCGCTACTTCATCAACAAAGTTCACTCACGCGCTCGTAATTTAACGATGCCACGTGTGCTCATTGCTGTTCCTTCTGGGATTAACGAAGTCGAAATGCGTGCGGTTAAAGAAAGCGCCAAAAAAGCTGGTGCCGGTGAAGTTGAAACAATTTTCGAACCCATGGCTGCTGCCATTGGCGTAGGTCTTCCGGTTGCAGACCCCACAGGCAACATGGTTGTCGACATTGGTGGTGGCACAACTGAAGTCGCAATGATCTCCCTTGCAGGTATCGTTGAAAGTAAAAGTGTAAAAGTTGGTGGCGATGCCATGGATATGGCCATAACGAACCATATCAAAAACAACTACAATTTGAAAATCGGTCCTAGAATGTCTGAGGAAATCAAGATCACTCTTGGTTCAGCCTTCCCACTTGAAGAAGGTGAGCTCACCATGGAAGTTCGTGGTAACGATCAGCTTGCAGGCTTGCCGAAAGCTATTACCATCACTAGTACGGAAATCCGCGAAGCCCTCATGCCTCCTGTAACACAAATTGCTGAATCAGTGCGTCAAACGCTTGATAGATGCCCGCCAGAACTATCCGCCGACCTCATTGACCATGGTATTTACTTAGCTGGCGGTGGTGCTTTACTACGCGGCCTCGATAAGTTACTTCGTCAAGAAACTGGACTACCTGTAACGGTAGCCGACGATCCGCTCTGTGCTGTCGCCAACGGAACTGGTTCCGCACTTCAAAACATGGACACTCTTTTTAGAAACTCCCAAGAAGCGGCAAAGCGAAATAAAAAGTACCGTTAACCCATGCCTTACTTAGTGACAATTGCTATCTGCTATTTATGCGGATCGATCCCCTTTGGCTTAATTATTGCAAAAGCTAATGGTATCGACATTCGTCAACATGGCAGCGGAAACATCGGTGCGACTAATGTTTTACGTACGCTGGGTAAAAAATGGGGTTACACTTGTTTTATCTTAGATTTCCTTAAAGGCTTATTCCCCGTCTTATTGGTATCAATCTACTTTTCCAAGAATTATCCTGAGCTTGCGAACTACGCAACAATTATCGCTCTACCCGCCACTATATCGGGACATATATTTAGCATTTTCCTCAAGTTCAAAGGTGGAAAAGGAGTTGCCACTGGTGCCGGTGCAGTTATGGCACTATGTCCACCAGCTGTCATCCTTGCCTTAACTGTTTGGTTCATCTGCTTCAAGCTATCTGGTTATGTATCTTTAGCGAGTATCATTGCTGCCCTAACCGTACCAATTTTTGCCGTCGGGCTCACAAAAGCTAATTTAATACAAACAAACCCCGCTCAAATCACCCTTTTGATTATCCTGGCGATGTTAGTAACTTTTATGCATAAGAGCAACATCAAACGCCTATGTAATGGAACTGAGAGCTGCTTTAAAAAGAAGGAGAAAAAATCTTGAAAATCACTGTTTTATCTTCAGGTAGTTGGGGTACAGCTCTAGCTAAAACCCTCTGCGATAACAATCACGACGTTTATCTTTGGTCAAGATCACAAGAATACTCCGATGCCATGGAAGAGAAACGCGAAAACTTTCGCTACCTTCCAGGCTTCCCCCTGCCTGACTCACTGACGCTAACTGCGGACCTCGCAAAAGCACTGGAAAACACCGATTTAATCGTCACCTCCACTCCGACTCAATACGTGAGGCATAGCCTCGAAATGCTGAAAGAGCATAAAACTAAAGCGCCAATCTGTAACGTTTCGAAAGGCATAGAAGTCAGCTCACTTAAACGAATCAGCGAAATCACCAGCGAGATCCTAGGCGAAAGCCATCCCTTTTGCGTTTTAGTTGGCCCTAGCCACGCAGAAGAGCTCATCAAAAACATGCCCACAGCTGTGGTCGTCAGCTCTCAATTCAACTACCTCGCAAAAATGGTTCAAAATACTTTTATGAATCAAAACTTCCGCGTCTACACAAGCTCTGATTTAGTCGGAGTTGAACTCGGTGGTGCCCTGAAAAATATTTTTGCGATTGCCGCAGGCGTCATTGACGGCCTCGGATTAGGCGACAATACCAAAGCAGCACTCATGACTCGTGGCAATGTTGAGATGGCACGACTTGGTAGAGCACTTGGTGGCTTTGAAGAAACTTTTAATGGACTCTCTGGCATCGGTGACCTCATTGTTACTTGTACTAGTAAACACAGCCGAAACCGCAGTGTGGGAGAAATGCTCGGCAAAGGCCTTAGCATGGATCAGATCAAAGAAAAATTAGGTCATTCAGTTGCCGAAGGTGTTGCAACAACAAAGAGCGCTTATCAACTCGCCCAAAAGTATCAAGTCGAAACCCCCATCATCGAACAATGCTATCAGGTACTATACGAAAATAGATCTGCAGCAGAAGCAATTAATTACTTAATGACACGCGACGCCAAACAAGAGCGCAATTAGTCTATGAAGGCTAGACTTAAATTTAAACTGATTATTACAGTTTTATTTCTATGTTGTTCATTCCAAGACTCTCCAAATAGAAATATTAAGTACTCTGGGCGTAACCCCGTCGTTCGCCCCATCAAACATTCCAATGGCAACATTGAACTCAATGGTATTTTATTCGATGCGAAGGCCGCAGAATTAAGTTTCCCAGCAGAATATATTGTGGGCAGTGAATTTAATAAAGAATATCTGATCACAAGTAGCCAAGAACTGGTCCACGAAAGTTTATTTTATACTAAAATCCAACCCTTTCATTTGCAGTTTATGCTCATCGTCCTCGGTGCTGATAATACCATCCCACGTGAATTACCTGGACGTAGAGGCTCAATTATTGATATAGAAGTTGAATTTGAAGTTAACAAGAAAAAGTACCGCCGCAACATCGAATCATGGCTCAATGAAGAAGGCAAGCCCATGAAAAGACGCGGCTTTTATTTCTTAGGCTCTCGCATACACAAAAACTTTTTCCAAGCACAGGGCAGCGGAAAAGTCTGCTCCCTATGGCATCAAGACGACGCAATCTTAGATATCATCCACCCAAAAAATGACGCTGGTGATTTATTTAGTCTCAACAAGAAAAATATTGCTATGCATAAGTTTTCTCAGGTGAAAATCATCTTAAGTCTTCGCAAGGAATAACTATGTCCAAACTCATTATCGAAGGTGGCACTCCACTTCATGGCAGCGTAAAAGTTTCAGGCAACAAAAATGCCGCCCTGCCTATGATTGCTGCATGCCTACTCACCGACAAAGCTGTCACACTCCACAATTTACCCAATATTCTCGACGTCACACATATGCTGGAGGCCCTCCAGTCTTTAGGCGTCAGCATAGAGCGTCACAGCGACTCAGTAACAATTCACGCCAAAGATTTAAAGAAATCATCTTTAGATCGTGAAACATGTGCAAAAATCAGAACAAGTATCCTACTCGTTGCCCCAAGCCTCTATCGTACAGGAAAAGTTGAGCTTCACCCACCAGGTGGCGATGTTATTGGTCGTCGCCGTTTAGACACCCACTTTTATGGTCTCGAAAAACTCGGTGCCAAACTTAAAGAATCTTTTCCTGCATTTATCTTCGAAGCTAAGACAGGGTTTTCAGGTGCCGATTTGTTTTTCGACCAAGCCAGTGTCACCGCTACAGAACACATCCTCATGGCGGCAGTTGTTGCCAAAGGGAAAACTTGGATCCGCAATGCCGCGAGTGAACCCCACGTACAAAACCTAGCAGAAATGCTTATCCAAATGGGGGCACGAATCAAAGGCCTAGGAAGTAACTGCCTAGAAATCGATGGTGTCAGTTCATTAGAGGGTGGAGACATCCATATCGGCGGCGACTATATTGAAGCTGCTAGTTTCTTAGCTTTAGGTGCTGCCACAGGTGGAGAAATTACTGTAACTGGCACCCATAAGTCTGACTTCTGGATGGCTCGTCGAGTATTTGAGCGCCTAGGGATTCTACTCAACATGGAACACAGTCAAATTTCTATTGATCCGAACTCCCCCAGAAAAATCCAAGCTGACTTTGGCGGTGCAATCCCCGTCATTGATGATGGTCCATGGCCACAATTCCCCTCTGATATGATGAGCTGTATGATTATCCTTGCTAGCCAAGTTGAGGGCACCGTTCTCTTCTTTGAAAAAATGTTCGAGAGTCGCCTCTACTTTGTTGACCGCCTAATAAGCATGGGGGCCAACGCCATTGTCTGTGACCCCCACAGAGTTGTCATTAGTGGGCCCGCTAATTTACGCGCCAACACACTAAGTAGTCCCGACATCCGAGCAGGCATGGCACTTTTAGGGGCAGCACTTTGCGCAACAGGTACGAGTACCGTAAAGAATATTCAAATGATCGATCGCGGCTACGCGAATATCGAAAGCCGCCTACTCCAGCTCGGTGCACGCGTCAAACGCGTTGATTAAAGCAAATAAATTAAGCCAAGTTTTGCAAAGCATCAAGAATTGAATTCAACAAATCGTCCGCATCGCCTCTATCGATAAGATGAGCTGGATAAGATAAATTGAGAATCAATTCATGATCGTGTGTTGCACTCGATAGACAATAGAAAGGCTTTTTCACCAAGTGAGTTGCTGGTACGTGATAACACTGCTGAACTTTGATCGCGCCATATTGATTAGCCAGGTTCGTGACGCCAATATTAGTCACTAAACCGACTGCGTTTTGATTATCCTGAATGGCCTCTAGAAAGCTTTCAGCTTCAGGGAACTTCTTGAGTGCCATTGAACGAACAAACTTATCAAAGGCAAATTGAATTGGTGTACACTTTTCAATAAATTCTGATTTAAAATAATGGGATACGGTAGAAATCTTAGTTGATTTTGTGAACTTACTTCCCACCTCCAGATTACCCACTGCATAATTGAGCGCCTGATAATCACTGTCATTTGCATACGGCCGTGTATCTACTGCTACAAAAGAATGAAGTGGTTTATGAAGATCATATTTTTCTGATATTCGACTCAAAAAAACAGCGACTAATGTTGAGGTGAAAGACCCCTTATAAAGGCGGCTAAATGATAAGATCTTATTCAACTGAGCAGAATCCATACGCTTACTGACATAAGCAGTACGTGCTACATCATCGGCCTTAGGCTCCACACTATTAGGTATTAGCGCCTTACGAGCAAACTTATTTTTAATACCCCAAGAATAAGTTTTTAAAGTTTGCATCACATCTTTTTGCTGTGAATAGGAATGCTCAAAACTCTTAATGGGCTCTGATTGCGGTATTTCATAATTTGGATCCGTGATCGATCGCAAGAGATAATCGAAAAACTGTACCCCTGTACGTCCATCAGCCAACATATGATTAAAGGTCAAGACCAAGCTATGCTGGAAGCGCCCTATGGAAATAATTTTCAAATGCCAAAAAGGGCAAGAATTAATGGGGGAATTTAGACATTGGTCAACAATGTAGTTACGCTCATCTTTATTGCTTACGGAGAAGCTTTCCAAGGGAACATCTTCTAACTCACCCTGAACAAAAAATAACTTATCTCCTTTCCTTCCTAAATCATAGCTCAATATAGCCTGAGACTGAATAAGTTTTATCAATGAGTCATGTAATTGACCTTCATCAAGAGCTCCACTAAGCTCTGCAATCACCATGAAATTATTTGAATCAAGCTCCCCCACTCTCTGCCAAGAGTGCTCCGTAGGACTTAATTGCCTTAACATATTTTATACCCATAAGATGAATTATTAAGAAACATTAACTTAATATATTCTTAATATTCTCGTATATAAAACTCTTTTGTTAAATAAAATATACTCAGAGCTAGAAAATATGTACTTTTATATTGGTTTTCTATGATATAAGAACAAAAAAAGGCTCACTCCGTACGAAGTGAGCCTTTTTAAACTTTAAAAAACTTTAGGAGTGAATTTCTTGTAAACTCAAGACTCCAAAAGATTTACCTGCTCCTAAATGCTTCAGACCTGAAACTGCTGAAGCAAGAGCCGGAATAGTGGTTGTCATTGGAATACCATTCATAATGGCTGCTGCACGCATCGCAACTTCGTCTTTACGTGGTTGAGAGCCAGTAGGAGTATTGATAATCCACTTGATTGTACCATCTTTGATTAAATCTAAAGTATTTGGTTGACCTTCACTAATTTTAAAGAGAGCATTTACTTTAACGCCCTGCTCATAAAGGAAGGTTGCGGTACCTTGAGTAGCGTAGAGCTCATAGCCGAGCTCCACTAAGTCTTTAGCGTGAGAAACAATCTTTGGCTTATCACGATCCATAACTGTAATGAAGACCGCTCCACCCTGAGGGATTTTATTGCCGGCCATTACCTGAGCTTTCAAGAAAGCTAAACCTGAATTATCGGAAATGCCCATAACTTCACCAGTAGATTTCATCTCTGGAGAAAGGATCACATCGTGACCTGGGAATCTAACAAATGGGAATACCGCTTCTTTAACTGACCAGTATTTTGCATCTACTTCTTGAGTAAAACCAAGCTCTTTCAGAGATACACCAGCCATCACTAGTGATGCATACTTAGCCATTGGCACACCAATTGCTTTCGAAACATAGGGAACTGTACGTGAAGCACGTGGGTTTACTTCAATGATATATACTTCACCAGCTTGTACGGCGTACTGAATATTCATTAAACCACGAACTTTCAGTGCTTTGGCTAAATTGTAAGTATGCTCGCGAATAACATCTTTCACTTCATCAGACAAAGTCATTGAAGGAATGCATGTCGCTGAGTCACCTGAGTGAACACCTGCAGGCTCAACGTGCTCCATGATGGCACCAATAACTGAGGTTTCTCCATCAGAAATACAGTCGACATCGACTTCAACTGCATCGTCGAGGAATTTGTCGACGAGAATGGGCTTATCATCGGAAACATCAACAGCCGTTTCCATGTATTTGCGAAGTTCACTTTCATCATAAACAATTGCCATTGCACGGCCACCGAGAACAAATGAAGGACGAACGAGAACTGGGTATTCGATTCTGTCTGCAATAGCTACTGCCTGCTCAACATTTACAGCAATACCATTTGCAGGTTGTTTAATGTCTAATTCAGTAACTAGCTTCTGGAAGAAGTCACGGTCTTCAGCCTGTTCAATACTCTCTGGACTAGTACCGATAACGTTTACGCCATTAGCTTTAAGGTCGGCCGCTAAGTTGAGTGGAGTTTGTCCACCAAACTGAACAATCGCGCCATCACATTCTTCTGCTTCGTAAATCGCTAAAACATCTTCGAGGGTTAAAGGCTCAAAGTAAAGTTTGTCAGATGTATCGTAATCTGTAGAAACAGTTTCTGGGTTAGAGTTAACCATGATTGTTTCGTATCCTGCCTCACGAAGTGCAAAAGATGCATGTACACAGCAGTAGTCAAATTCAATACCTTGACCAATTCTGTTGGGTCCACCACCAATAATCATGATTGTCTTTTTATCACTTGAAGGACGTACTTCATTGATCTCAGAATAAGACGAGTAGTAGTAAGGGGTAACCGCAGCAAATTCAGCAGCACAAGTATCAACTAAGTTATAAGTAGGAGTTAAACCAATGCTTTTACGAGCAGCGCGAACTTCATCAGCTTTTACACCCAAGATATGCGCAATTTGAGGATCAGAATAACCAAATTCTTTTGCTTGGCGGAAAAGGAGCTGATCCGCTTTAAGACCTTCTAGGTCACCAGCAGATTTAATCTCGTCTTCGTACGCAGCTAGCTCTTCGAGGTGACCTAAGTACCAAGGGTCAATTTTGCAAACATCGAAAAGTTTTTCTACACTCCATCCACGCTTAAATGCAGCTCTTAAAGCAAACACACGCTGTGAATTAGGTACTGAAATCAAATTAGTAAGTTCTTCTTCAGATAAGCTCTCGAATGGCTCATCTTTGCCATCGGCACCAAAACCAAAACGGCCAAGTTCCATACCGCGTAAAGCTTTCTGGAAAGATTGTTTAAAAGTTTTACCAATAGCCATAACTTCACCAACAGATTTCATCTGAGTTGTTAGTGAATCTTCTGCACCCGCGAACTTTTCGAAAGTGAAACGAGGGATCTTTGTTACAACATAGTCAATGGACGGCTCAAAACATGCCGGAGTTGACTTGGTAATGTCGTTTTGAAGTTCGTCAAGAGTGTAACCTACAGCTAATTTAGCTGCGATCTTCGCAATTGGGAAACCAGTTGCTTTTGAAGCAAGTGCAGACGAACGCGACACACGTGGATTCATCTCAATGATAACCATACGACCAGTCTCAGGACATATAGCCCACTGAACATTGGAACCACCTGTTTCTACACCGATTTCGCGTAATACAGCAATTGACTTATCACGCATGATTTGATATTCACGGTCAGTCAAAGTTTGAATTGGAGCCACAGTGATTGAGTCACCTGTGTGAACACCTACTGCGTCAAAGTTTTCAATCGAACAAACGATAATCGCGTTGTCATTTTTATCGCGAACCACTTCCATTTCGTATTCTTTCCAACCAAGAATAGATTCGTCAATTAAAACTTCATTCGTAGGGCTCATATCCATACCTGTTTTACAGATATGATCAAAGTCTTCTTCGTTATATGCGATACCACCGCCAGAGCCACCCATGGTGAAACTTGGACGGATAATTAGCGGGTAACGACCGCCTAACCACTCGCGAACTCCATAACATTCTTCCATAGTAGTCGCGGTACGACAGCGAGGCATATCGAGACCAATTTTCTCCATTGCAATACGGAAACGGTCGCGGTTTTCAGCTTTATCAATAACGTCGGGAGTCGCACCCAACATCTTAACATTATACTTTTCTAAAATACCTTCATCGTGCAAAGCGATAGCTGCATTAAGTGCTGTCTGACCACCGAGTGTAGGCAAGACGGCATCAGGGCGCTCGCGCTCAATAATTTTTTCTAGGAATTCAGTTGTGAGTGGCTCAATATATGTACGATCAGAAAATTCTGGATCCGTCATAATTGTTGCAGGGTTACTGTTCACTAGAACAACTTCGTATCCTTCTTCTCTTAAAGCTTTACAAGCTTGAGTTCCGGAGTAATCAAATTCGCAGGCTTGGCCAATAACAATGGGGCCTGATCCGAGGAGTAAAATTCTTTTTATGTCATTGCGTTTAGGCATCTAGGACTCTCTTAAAATCTAAAAATTAAGGCTTTATCTATATCGAAGCAAATAGAAACTAAGGATCCATTTTTGCAAGGTAAATATTTTTTTTTAGAAAGCTTTTTTTATCATCTAGCAAAGTCTTGAAAAAGAATCCCTTAAGTCCTTTATAAAAGCTCATACTCAACACCTTCAATATAACAAAAAACCCTAATTATAGGGAGTAAATAATCAGTCCATGATTATATTCAGCAGATCAAATAATGGAGTTTAACAAGAAATGAAAATTTTCCTTAAAGGAATGTTAATGGGCACCGCCGATGTGGTCCCAGGTATTAGTGGAGGAACCCTTGCTCTTATAGTCGGGATTTACGAAAGACTTATTAACGCTTTAAAGAATCTTTCACCAAAAATCATTATCAATATTCTAAAAACAGTCTTTTCCTGTGGCTCGAAAGAAGGTCGCGAAGCTTTCCTTACGGAATTCAAAAAAATTGATGGCCTCTTTTTAATGAGCCTAGGTGCAGGCATCCTTACAGCTATCATTGTCGGTAGCAGCTTCATCCCCTACCTTATTATTAATCATACCGAATTAACTTTTGCTTGTTTTCTCGGCCTCATCATCCCCTCCATTTTCCTACCCTGGAGTATGATCAAGGAGCGCAAGACCTCTTCATACTTATTTTTCCTCGTAGGACTGGCGATCACTGTAGGAAGCACATTCGCCGCCAAAGGTGACGTTTCTTCATCACATCAAGTCATTAGCTTTAGCCAAGCAACTTGGATTTGTTTTAGCTCTGCATTTATTGCGATTTGCGCAATGATCCTCCCTGGTATAAGTGGATCTTTCATCCTCATGCTACTCGGGCAATACATCTTTGTCCTCGGCTTAGTGACTCGATTAATCTGCAGTATCACTGGTCGTGTATCCGAACGCAAAGCTGAAGCCCTTAGCTTAGTCGAACATTTTTCTAATACTCAAACCATCATCCTACTCTGCCTCTTTTCCCTAGGCTGCCTCCTTGGCTTAGGCATCATGAGTCGTGTCATCCACAAAGCCCTCGAAAAATTTCATGATGACACCATGGCCCTGCTCACCGGAATGATTGCCAGTGCACTCTACGTTTTATGGCCATTCAAAATAAACATGCTAAATCCTGACGGCACTATCCTTGCCAACAAAGGTAAATGGATTCCTCGGGCCTACAATACCCTCCCAGATTTTGCCTCTAAGACCTTTATCCAAGCCATCATTATCTTCACTTTGAGTCTAAGCCTCTCCTATTTCCTTATAAAGAAAGGTAACAAGGCCCAATAAAAAAAGAGATCCATTTCTGAATCTCCTTTTTAGTAATGATGTTTTTAAGCTTTAGTTAAAACCATCTAAACTTCTTACCGCACCCTTATCCGCTGATGTTGCCATCACCGCATAAGCCTGGAGTGCTTTAGAAACCGTACGCTTACGGCTCACGGGTTTCCAAGCTTTTTCAGAAGCGTTCATTGCGACTCGACGAGCTTCAAGCTCTTCATCTGAAATAGCAATGTCAATTGTGCGGTTTGGAATATCAATATTGATGATGTCACCCTCTTCAATCAAACCAATTGCACCACCCGAAGCTGCCTCAGGTGAAACGTGACCAATTGAGAGACCTGAAGTACCGCCGGAGAAACGGCCATCAGTAATGAGTGCACAATCTTTACCTAAACCGCGTGATTTGAGGTAAGTTGTTGGGTAGAGCATCTCCTGCATACCAGGACCGCCTTTAGGACCTTCATAACGAATAACTACTACATCACCCTTAACAACTTTATCAGCGAGAATTGCACTTACAGCTTCATCTTGGCTTTCAAAAACTCTTGCTGGACCTGAGAACTTCCAGATTGACTCATCAACACCAGCAGTTTTAACGATGCAGCCATCTAAAGCGATATTACCAAAGAGAACACCTAAACCACCATCCTGTGAATACGCATTTTCTATACTGCGGATACAGCCATTTTCACGATCGTCATCCAATGAATCGTAACGGCAGTCTTGACTAAAAGCTGTCTGAGTAGGAATACCGGCAGGGCCAGCGCGGAAAAATTCTTTTACTGCCTGATCTTTCGTGGTGATGATATCATAATTCTCAATAGCCTCGCCAAGGGTTGAAGTGTGAACTGTAGGAACATCTGTATTTAAAAGTCCTGCACGCTTTAACTCTCCAAGTAAAGCAAAGATACCACCCGCACGGTGAACATCTTCCATGTGGTAGTGCTGAACAGCAGGAGCTACTTTACTGAGGTTGGGAACATTTCTTGAAAGCTTATCAATATCTTCCATTGTGAAATCAACACCAGCTTCTTGAGCTGCAGCTAAAATGTGAAGAACTGTATTTGTCGAACCACCCATGGCGATATCGAGCGTCATGGCATTTTGGAAAGCCTCAAAAGTCGCAACAGAACGCGGAAGTACTGAGTCATCAAACTTCTCGTAGTAGCGCTTGGTGATATCAACAATCAATTCACCCGCTCTCAAAAAGAGTTGCTTACGATCTGCGTGGGTCGCAAGCGTCGAACCATTACCAGGAAGTGAAAGACCTAGAGCTTCAGTTAAGCAGTTCATTGAGTTTGCTGTGAACATACCTGAGCAAGAACCACAAGTTGGGCAAGCTGAACGTTCATAATTAAGCGCATCTTCATCACTTACATTGCGGTCAGCACCAGCAATCATTGCATCTACTAAATCAGTAGCATGCTCTGTACCATCAGCGAGTTTAGTTTTACCAGCTTCCATTGGGCCTCCAGACACAAAAACAGCAGGGATATTCAAACGCATCGCCGCCATAAGCATACCAGGAGTAATCTTATCGCAGTTGGATATACAAACAATAGCGTCGGCCTTGTGACCATTAACCATATACTCAACTGAGTCGGCAATAATCTCACGTGATGGCAAACTGTAAAGCATACCGTCATGCCCCATCGCAATACCATCATCAATAGCAATAGTGTTAAATTCTTTGGCTACACCACCGTGCTTTTCAATTTCTCTAGCCACTAACTGGCCCATATCTTTCAAGTGTACGTGACCTGGAACGAATTGAGTAAATGAGTTAACAACAGCAATGATTGGCTTACCAAAATCCTCATCTGTCATTCCCGTTGCACGCCAAAGTGCTCTTGCACCTGCCATATTGCGACCTTCTGTCGTCGTTTTAGAGCGATAATTACCCATGTCTTAATACCTTATATATAATATACTTTAATCTGCCCCTATTTTATCGCGCCTTATTACTTACTCAATTCACCGCGATCATTTTTTGTCTATTTTAGATAGTTTATCTAATGTTTTGAAGATGGGAGCTTAATTAAGTCAAAAAGATACCTATTTCGTATTTAATAAAAATAGTTTACATAATTGTAATTAAATGATATAAATATCATTTTTTACGTCATTTTTACTCTTAGTATAACTTTTTTATCGAAAAATGGCTTGGAAAATAATTCCTCATAACTACTTTCGATACGTAAATAGAAAATTTAATGAAGTTAATTACGAATTTGTAATAACTTAAAAATGCAGGTAAGTAAAATGAAAGAACAAATTGTTGTTATTGGTAATGGCATGGTCGGTTACAAATTTTGTGAGCGACTCCTCGAAAAAGACACACAGAAAAAATTTCAAATCACAAGTTTTTGCGAAGAGCCTCGCCCGGCTTATGACCGCGTTCACCTATCCTCTTACTTTGACGGTAAGAGCGCTGACGATCTTCTCATGGCAAAAATCGAATGGTACGAAGACAACGGCATCACTCTCCATCTCGGCGATAAAGCGACTATCATTGATCGCAAAGCCAAGCTCGTTACTTCTTCTAAAGGCTTAACAATCCCCTACGACAAACTCATTCTCGCCACTGGCTCCGACGCTTTTGTCCCTCCCGTTCCAGGCATCGACAAAGAAGGCGTATTTGTCTACAGAACTATTGAAGACCTCGAAGACATGCTCGAATACTCTAAAAAAGTAAAAACTTGTGCTGTCATTGGTGGTGGTCTTCTCGGACTTGAAGCTGCGAAAGCCGCACAAGATATGGGACTAGAAACAGAAGTCGTGGAATTTGCACCTCGCCTCATGCCTAGACAGGTTGACGAAGAAGGTGGCGAAATGCTCAAAAACCTTATCGAATCTCGCGGCATTAAAGTTAATTGCAGTAAAGCCACTTCAAATATTGCTGGTGAAGGCAAAGTAACTGCCATGGAATTTGCTGATGACAGCAAAATTGAAACTGAAATGATCATTGTTTCAGCTGGTATTCGTCCTCGTGATGAAATCGCTCGCGAAGCTGGACTCACTTTAGGCCCACGTGGTGGCATCCTCGTCAATGATCAACTCAAAACATCTGATGAAGACATTTACGCTATTGGTGAATGTGCGCTTTACAATAATATGATTTACGGTCTCGTAGCCCCAGGTTACGCCATGGCCGATGCCGTAACGGAACAACTTCTTGGTCGCGACGCTGAATTCAAAGGTGCCGACATGTCGACTAAACTCAAACTTCTCGGTACTGACGTAGCAAGTTTTGGTGATATCGATCCACAAGGAGTGGCAGTTAAACACTTAAAATTCAATAACCCTCACTCAGGCGTCTACAAAAAGATTGTCGTTTCTGAAGACGGTCAAAAGCTCTTAGGTGGCGTTCTCGTTGGTGATGCTGAAGAATACGGTACCCTCCTACAAATCTACCAAAATGGTATGAAACTCCCTGAAGACCCAATGTCCCTCATTTTGCCGGCGAATGATGATGCCCAAACTGGCATTGGCATTGGTGACCTCCCTGATACAGCACAAATTTGTTCTTGCGAAAACGTTACAAAAGGCGATGTTTGCAAAGCTATTGAAGAAGGCGCTTGTAGTGTAGGCGAACTTAAATCATGTACAAAAGCAGGTACTGGTTGCGGTGGTTGTATGCCACTTCTCACTGACCTCTTCAAGCACCAAATGGCTGAATCTGGTGTTGAAGTTTCTAATGCACTCTGTGATCACTTTGATATGTCTCGTTCTGAAATGTATGAACTCGTCCGTAAAACAGGTATTGATAACTACGCCACACTTCTTGCTAAGCACGGAAAAGGTATTGGTTGCGAAGTCTGCAAACCAACTGCAGCTTCGATTTTCGCCTCTGTCTTCAACCGCCCTATTCTCGAACACGCTCCCTTACAGGATACAAACGACATCTACTTAGCTAACATCCAAAAAGATGGTACTTACTCAGTCATCCCACGTATCCCAGGTGGAGAAATCACTCCTGACAAACTCATTGTTATCGGGCAAGTGGCTAAAGACTTTAACCTCTACACAAAGATTACTGGTGGCCAACGCGTTGACCTTCTCGGTGCTCGCTTAAATGACCTCCCTAAAATCTGGCAGATCCTCGTAGATGCTGGCTTCGAATCAGGTCACGCTTATGGTAAATCTCTCAGAACAGTAAAATCATGCGTCGGCGAAACCTGGTGTCGTTACGGTGTGGGCGATTCAACTTCACTTGCGATCCGCGTTGAAGAACGTTACCGTGGTTTGCGTTCTCCGCACAAACTTAAATCTGCAGTATCTGGCTGTACTCGTGAATGTGCTGAAGCTCAAAGTAAAGACTTTGGTATCATTGCAACTGAAAAAGGCTGGAACCTCTACGTCTGCGGTAATGGTGGTATGAAGCCACGTCACGCTGACCTACTTGCAGCTGACCTCGACGAAGAAACGCTAATCAAATATATCGACCGCTTCCTCATGTACTACATCAAAACGGCAGAACGTCTCGAGCGTACCTCTACATGGATGACCAAACTCGAAGGTGGCTTAGATTTCCTCAAAGATGTTGTCATTAACGATAGCTTGGGTATTAACGAGGAGCTAGAAGCCCAAATGCAACACGTGGTCAACACTTATGAATGCGAATGGAAGAACGCCATTAACGACCCAGTGAAAATGAAGCGATTCACTCACTTTAACAACTCAGAAGCTCAAGATGAAACAGTTGAGTTTGTCCTCGAACGCGATCAAATTCGCCCAGCAAACGAAACTGAAAAAATTCACGTCACAATTTAAGGAAAAATTTCATGTACACTCAATGGCACCCCGTAGGTAAAACTACTGACTTCCCCCAAGATTTGGGAACCAATGTAAAAGTTAACGATAAGCAAATCGCCATCTATCATCTCACTGATGGTCACTGGTACGCAGTACAAAACTTATGCCCTCACCAAAAGCGCATGGTTTTATCTAGAGGTTTAGTGGGCGGAGACTTTGAAAAACCCACAGTTATCTGTCCTTTACACAAACGCGCTTTTAGCCTAAAAGATGGCCAACTTGTGAGCGATAATAAGGATTGCGACAACATCAAGACTTACCCTGTTAAGCTCGAGAACGACCTAATCCTAATAGAAGTCTAAACTTAAAGGGCGCTGAGCGCCCAATGAGATGGAAAATGAAAAACTGTAAAACAACCTGCTCTTATTGCGGTGTTGGATGTGGTATTTCTTTAACAAAAGACAAAGATAACTTCCTCGAGCTCGAAGGAAACGAGCAGTACCCCGTTAATGGGGGTATGCTCTGCTCCAAGGGAATGAATTTACACAATGTCGTCATGGACAAAAGCGACCGTTTGCTAGAACCGCAAATGCGTACGGCTAAACACCACCCCATGCAGAAAGTCAATTGGGAAAGTGCCATGACACGTGCGGCAGCAGTCTTTAAATCTATCATAAAGAAATACGGCTCCGATTCAGTGGGACTGTACGTATCTGGTCAACTTTTGACGGAAGAATACTACTTAGCCAATAAGCTCACCAAAGGTTTCCTCGGCACCAACAATATCGATACAAATTCACGTTTGTGTATGAGTTCTGCCGTCGTTGGTTATAAAAAAACTATTGGTGACGATGCTCCTCCCATTTCCTACGACGATATTGAAGAGAGTGATTGCTTTTTTATTGCTGGGGCTAATCCAGCCTGGTGTCACCCCATACTTTTCCGTCGTATAGAGAAAAGAAAAGAACAATTTCCCGATGCCAAAATCATTGTCGTCGACCCCCGTAAAACACAAAGTGCTGAAATGGCGGACCTGCATCTGCCCCTTATTCCAGGCACAGATGTCTACCTCTTTAATGCCATCGCAAAACTTCTCGTACAATATGGTGCGGTGGATTATCATTTCTTAGAGAATCATTGTAATGGTGGACATCAACTACTCGAGTTTCTCAAAGACATTGACCTCTTTGAATCCGCTAAGAACTGTGGCCTTGAACTCAACTTAATTGAGCAAGCCGCAAAAATGATTGCTGAATCCAAAAGCTTACTCTCCATGTGGACCATGGGCTTAAATCAAAGCTCCATTGGAACAAATAAAAACTTAGCACTCATCAACCTCAATTTACTAACAGGCCGCATTGGCAAAGCCGGAAGTGGTCCATTTTCACTCACTGGTCAACCCAACGCCATGGGAGGACGCGAAGTCGGCGGCCTCTCCAACCTGCTAGCTGCCCATCACGACCTCGCTAACCCTGTTCATTGTAATAAAGTCGCCAATTACTGGGGTTGCGGGTCGGTTTCTTCTCAGCCAGGTCTAACTGCGACAGAGATGATTGATGCACTTGAAGATGGTCGCCTAAAAGCCGTCTGGATCATTTGTACCAATCCCGCTGTCAGTTTACCTGATCTTGAAAAAGTCGAACGCGCTTACAAAAAAGCTAAGTTTGTCATGGTGTCTGATATTTCATCAAAATCAGACACCTTAAAATTTGCCGACATGATTCTCCCCGCCGCTGGCTGGGCAGAGAAAGAAGGCACTATGACTAACTCCGAGCGTCGCATTTCATATTTGCCCAAGCTTATTGAGCCCCCTGGAAACGCCCGTCCTGACGTAGACATACTCATGCATTTTGCTCAAAAAATGGGCTTCGAAAAAGCATTTACTTATCCCAATGCCGAAAGTATTTTCAATGAACACAGAGAGCTCACTCGTGGAACAAACATCGACATCTGTGGAGTTTCTTACAAACGCTTAAAACAGCAGTCTATCCAATGGCCCTGCCCAAGTGAAGATCACCCAGGAACGCCACGTCTATTCGAAGATTTTAAATTCTTCACCAGTGATAAACGCGCCAAAGTTCACGTCGTTGAAGCCCCTCACAAATCAGAAAAAACAAACTCTGACTTCCCACTAATCCTTACTACTGGTCGCGTCCGTGATCAATGGCACACAATGACTCGCACGGGAAAAGTTCAACGCCTCAATCAACATATTCCAGCACCAAAACTCGAAATTCACCCCGATGATGCGCAGAGAATCGGACTTAATCATGGAGAGAATGCCGAAATCACTAGTCGCCGCTCTTCTGTTATTGTTGCCTGCCAAATCACTGACTCCATACGTCCAGGAACCGTCTTCCTACCCATGCACTGGGGATATATTGATGGCTCAAAAAAAGCTCGTGCCAATAATCTCACTTCCGACTTAGTCGATCCTATCTCAAAAGAACCCGATTTTAAGTACTCTGCTGTTCAAGTTCGTGCTCTAGCCAAGAAGAAACGTAAAATAGTTTTGGTTGGTGCGGGTGCTGCAGCACTAGAATTTATTCATAGCTACCGCAAAACAAACCAAGAAGATGAAGTTCATGTATTTGGTCGTGAACCCCACCTCTTCTATAATCGTGTCATGCTCCCAGATTACATCAATGATGAAAAGAGCTGGGAAGCTATTCTTTTATCAGAGAAGCAAGAACTCGAAAAACTCAAAATCACCTACCACGAAGGGACGGCTATTGATAAAATTGAGCGCAAGAATCAAACTATTATCGATAGCAAAGGCCTAAGCCATACTTACGACACTCTCATTTTAGCAACGGGCAGTCGCCCAACACAAACCATGCAAACACCCAAAGACATGCAGGGCTTTTTTGGTTTGCGTACTCGACGCGACGCCGATCGCATTAAATCTTATCTCAAAGATGGTGGCAAAGCTGTTATCATCGGCGGTGGACTCCTTGGACTCGAACTTGCAGGTTCATTGGCTTCGCTAGGAATAGAAGTCACTATTATCCAACGTTCTTCACGCCTCATGCGTGGTCAACTCGATGATACGGGCAGCGACATTTTAAACGATGAAATTGTCAATCGCAACATCGATATACTTTACAATGATGAAGTCGCTAATTTTGTTGGCGATAGCCACCTAAAAGCGATAGAGCTCAAATCCGGCAAGAAACTCGCTTGCGATGCACTCTTCTTTGCCGCTGGAATAAAACCCAATATTGAAATTGGCCAAGACGCTGGTTTAAAATGTGATCGTGGGATCATTGTCAACGATCAATTGCTAAGCTCTGATCCAAATATTTTTGCCATGGGAGAAATTGCCCAACACCGTAACAAGACTTATGGCACCACACCCTCAGCACAAGATCAAGCTCGAGTTGTTGCCGCTCACCTTAATGGCGATCGCTGGGCTAGCTATAAGGGATCTTTAAATTTCAACATCCTCAAACTCAAAGATCTACAACTCGCCTCCTTGGGACAAGTTCGCAAACCCGAAGGCCCCGAGTACGACGAAGTTACCTTAATTGACCGTAGGAAAAACTATTACAAAAAATGCATCTTGCGTAACGATGTTCTCATTGGCGCCATCCTCATCGGCGACAAATCTGAGTTCAATCACTTCAAAGACCTCATTGAGCAAAAAATTGAACTAGCTGATCAACGTCTTCCTTTACTAAAAGGCAGTGCTGAACCTACTGAACCTGCCATTGGAAAAATTGTTTGTGCATGTAACAATGTTGGGGAAGGTAACATAGAAAATATTATTAAAGAAGGCTGTTGTAATTTCCAAGAAATTTGTTCAAAATCTGGTGCTGGAACTGGATGTGGCTCTTGCCGTCCCGAAGTCAAAAGAATTCTCATGAAAAACATTGCTAATCAAGCCGAGGAGGTGAAATCATGAATATGAAAAACCTACTCACGATTAATGCTCCAGGCGGAATGTTAACTCCCAACGACCTGCTTAAATTAGTTGAGCCCGAATCAGTCGATGGCTTTATCTTGGGAAGACGTCAAAATATACTGATTGATTACCCTGGTTCTCCTCAAGGTTTATCTCGTCGTGTTAACGTTGATAAAGTCCCGCTTATCCATCCCAACATCATTTGCTCACACGCATCTGGTGGGATTGATCTGGAAAAAAATGATTGGGCATATATCAATGAAGATTACCAAACAATTTTTGATTCATTCAATTTTAAACCAACTATTTCTGTAAGTATTTGTAGTTATCAACAAAGCATGTTTGCCTTATTTTCTAGTAAGCTGAATTTCATCTCCTCAGATATTGAGGGTTTATGGCATTTAGTCATCATGCTGAAAGAAAAGCGCGTCCTACTTCCACATTTATTCAAAACGACGCAAGTAGCTCCTGCTGTTCAAGCCATGCAAAAATTCATCGAAGATGATCAATTCATCACTTCTCATCATCTGGCTGAACTTCTGGAAGCTTCGCTACCCCTAAGTGAAAACAAGAGCACTGAACTTATTTTACCTCCGCTTCTCAATAGAGACTTCGAAGGTTTTACCACCATGAAAAATGGACGTTTAGCACTCAATATTTTCTCTAACCACCGCCCGTGGAAAAGAGAATTTATTCAAGATTTTGCGAAGCTCGCAAAAGACCAAGGCCTCAATCGACTTTACGTAACTGCTGGGCGTTCTTTGCTTATGAAGCACATAAGTAAGAAGGACCTTCATTCATGGGAAGCTCTTCTCGGCAGACACAATATTAGTATCCGCCACTCAGAGCAAGACTTAGCCTGGATCGTTCCTTCACACAAACCCAATGCTATCAAGCTAAAAGAACAACTCATCCAAGAGTTAAACCGCGAAGGCTTCGCCTGCCATGGCCTTAATATTGCGATTGACCCTAGGGATTCAGATTGCGGCGCCCCCATCATTATTTATACATCAAAAAACTTCATGAGCCTCTCATGTAAAGTTATATATAAACCCAACTTTGACTACCGGAGTTCCGGCTTCAAGACGGCTGGGAAAAACCTTAATTTTGATGGACTCATTACTTGTCTAAGAGATTTACAACAACAATTCCATAACCGCCAAATTGATTCTTCAGGCCTGAGGATACAAGCCATAAGTCTTGAGGAAAACCAACCAGAGCATTATCAATGCCCCGATTGCCTTGGTGAATATCACAAAAACACCGGTGATCCAGACAATGATATTGCACCAAATACTGATTTTATCGACTTACCTGTATACTGGTCATGTGACTTATGTGAATGTCCAAAAACTAGATTCATCCCTATTTGATACTCACCTAATTAATCCTTACTAATCATTGAATTTCCTTTATAAAACCCAAAAACTATTCTCATAAATTATTGCTCACTCAAAAAGACGTACCATATTAGACCAACGTTTTAGGAGTTAGCATGAGTTCAGATTACAACACCCGACATACCTTAATCGCCAAAATACGCGATCAACATGACGATCGTTCTTGGGAAGATTTTGTTTATTTTTACCAACGCTACATTTATGTGGTCATCGCTAAAATGGGGGTGAATAATCAAGATGTAGAAGATTTAGTTCAACGCGTACTTCTAGCTCTTTGGGAAAAGCTGCCTACTTTCGAGTATGAACCCAACAAATGCAAGTTCAGAACTTGGATGAACCAAATCACTCGCAACACTGTGATTGCTTACTTCCGTAAACAAAAGCGTTACAAAAACGACCTTGATCGTGCGGCATCAATCCGACTCAACGAAGAAGACCCCGAGCAAAGCGAGCCAGAAATTTATAACATGGCCGAAAAGGAATGGAAGCTACACGTTTCCAACTTAGCTTGGGAGAATATCAAAGATGATTTCAAAGGTAAAGCGGCTCAAGTCTTCCTCGCTTTCAGCGAAGGCAAGGAAATCGAGCAGATCTGCGTGGATATGGATATCAAAAAGAACACGGCCTACGTTTTAAAAAACCGTGTTCAAGACAAACTCTACAAAGAGATCCGTCGCTTAGATGATGAACTGAGTTAGTAAAAGGCTCAATTAATCTTCAAATTAATTAGCTCTCATTCCCGTATTTGCCAATCTCGCAAAATAAGCACACCACTCTTGAATCAAAGGCCTAACTTGACTGTAGCGCTTCAACTTGCCTTGCAACTCTTGTTTGGGACTATTCTCTATTCGACGATCACTAAACATCATCAACATTTCTCCTGTTCCGCCATTAAAAACTTTACCTTCTATCGCCATTGTCCCACCTTTAATAGAGCCGATACCAGGAAAATATTTTTTAATCGGAACCAACTCAATTATCTGAACTTCCATTAAGAGAGTCTGATTATCTAAAAAAGTGTGAGGTACAAAGCGCACTTTTTTTTCTGGATCATTGAGAAAAGCCTGACGGATTTCAAAGTCGAACATCTTGGCAACCTCGGCTGCAACTTTGCGATTATCCCCATTATCAAAACCTGGGAACACGTCATTCTCCTCATAGCTTGTCGCATTTTTTTTATCCCACCAACCTAAGCGTCTCATATAGGTTACGCCCACAGGCTTCATTGCAAACTTAGTGTATTGACCAATATGAGCTCGTGGCGATTTCCAGACTAGCTGCAAGTTCCTGCCCTCTTCCATCTTCCAAGCATCTTCTAAAAAATTTGTTGGCGATGCCGGTGAAGTTCCACAAGCAGATAAAAAAATGGCTATAAGAAGTGCTCCAATAAACTTCATTTTGTTCTCCTAAATTAAAAATTAGTTTAAACATAACTCAAGTGATGATTTAGACTAGTACGATGCGCTATAGCACTTGTTTAATCTAAATAAAAAGTCATTTTAATAGGGTTAATTTGGAGTTATCATTTGGCGTATCAACATCGCAATACCTTAAGCATTGACCTAAAAGCTATCAAAAGAAACTTTCTCAAACTCGAAAATTTGAGTCAATCAGCCTCAGTCATGCCCGTACTCAAAGCCAACGCCTATGGCCTAGGAGCCAAGGAAATTGCAAGTACACTCAAAGACTCTGGCGCTCAAATCATCGCCGTTGCCGACCTCAACGAAGCCCTAGAACTTCGCGATTTAGATATTGATATCCTAATATTAGGTGACATTACCCCCGAAGAAATCCCTCTGGCCATAAGAAACAACTTCATTCTTCCAGTTGGCTCCTTTGAATCCGCACAAATCATTTCCCAACATGCGGGTGAGCGTCGAGTCTTCTGTCACCTCGTCATTGACTCAGGCATGGGAAGACTTGGTATCCCCATCAAGAATGCTCTTAAGGAATTTGCTGACATCGCAAAATTAGATAAACTACATTTCGATGGGGTCTACACACATTTCCCCGTAGCTTACAGCGACCGAGATTTCTCCCTTCAACAAATTGATCAATTCAAAGAATTCCTTGAATCATGCCCCATTAAGTTTAAATGCATTCACATTGCCAACTCAGATGGTATTCATAATATCCCTGAAGCCTGCCAAGCTCCTTTCAACTATGTCCGCACGGGTCTAAACCTTTATGGGTGCTTCGACCTAGAAGGTCAACAACGCGTCGAACTCGAAGAAGTTTTACAATTAGAGTCACGCCTTGTTCGTGTTCGCGAACTCGAGGCGGGCACTAGTATTGGTTATGGTCGTGAATGTATCCTCGATAAGAAAACTTTAGTTGGCACCGTCGCTCTCGGTTACGCCGACGGCTTCCCATTCAACAAACAAGCTTACGTTCTTTACAAAGGCTTTAAATGCCCCCTACTAGGACGTATCTCAATGGATTACATTACCATTGATCTTAGTCCGTACCCAACCGCTAAAAGTGGTGACTTGGTCCTTTGCCTAGGTGGAGAGGTCCCCATTTCAAAATGGGCAAAATGGAAAGGTACCATTACATACGAAATCATTTGTTCCTTGGGACAAAGAATTAAACGCATATATAAAAAATAGGAGAAAACATGAATAGAAGAACCTTTATCCAAGCGAGTTCCTTGACACTTATAGCGAGTTCATGTGCAACAAATACTGCAAAAGAAAAAGCCATGTACTTTGTTGGTGGTGGCTCAGGTAAAAAAGGCGGCCTCCACCTTTATAAAAGCATTGATCAAGGCGAAAACATAGAGCTTTGTTCTATTGCCGGTGAAGGCGAAAATCACGGTTTCCAAATTTTTCATAATGACACTCTTTATACTTGCGTAAATACAGGGAGTAAAAAAGACAAGCGTTACTCTGTACAGGCCTATAAATTCAACCCTAAAGAAGAAAACCTAGAAAAGATTAGCTGTTTTGATACGGCTGCTAGCCTGTGCCACCTTGCTGCACACGACTCATTACTCGTGGTCACAGCCTATGGCGGAGCTTATATAGAAAGTTTTCAAATCGCGAAAAGTGGTGAAATCCAGAAGCAATTACAAAAATATAGCTTCATTGGGGGCAGTAATGTTAACCCAAAACGCCAAAATGCCCCACATCCCCACTGCTTCACTTTTGACAATGAAGGCAAATTTGGCTTTATGCCCGACCTCGGCCGTGATTTAATCCAAGCTTTTGAAATAGAAAATAACAAGCTCACTTACCGTCGTGACCTAGATTACAAATCGGCTCCAGGTGCAGGACCTCGTCACTTCACTTTTCACCCAGATGGTATGCGTGCCTATTTGATCAATGAGCTCGACTTCACACTCATAGCTTTTATTTACCAAGAGGGTAAACTTACTGAAACTGATAATAAACGTTGCCTTCCAAAAGATTTCACTGAGTGGAATAGTTGCGCTGACGTACACGTTCACCCTAACGGCCACTACGTTTACGCATCAAACCGTGGGCACAATAGCCTAGCCATCTTCAAAATTGCTTATGATAAAATTGACTTTATTAAAAACGAGCCTACACAAGGAAGTATCCCTCGTAATTTCGCAATCCATGAAAACTTTGCCCTCGTAGCCAATCAAAAAAGTGACAACATCATTTTCTTTGATTTAGACCCCGAAACCGGCATGCTGACTTATAAATCTAAAACTGAAGGCATTGGAATGCCTAGTTGTGTCAACCTCATTGATTAAACTTAAGCAAATCAATCAATAAAGCTAAGGCCTTTCTCTGTCACAATTCTTGCAGTTGAAAGGCCTTCCTTTATATTGGCGCATCAACTGAAACCAGATTCTAATTCAAGGACAATTCAATGCCTGCGATTTCCGCACTCCAAGCTGCTCGCGCCGCTTACCAACCCAAATTACCCACTGTTTTTGCCAATGGCGCTGCCGTTAATATTATTGAGGGCGAAGCAACTACTGCTGCTGCTGACCTCGACCAAATTAAAGCCCTCTTTCCCGAAACTTATGGCGCTCCAAAGGTCACTTTTGAAGTAAACGCTACATCCGATTCAGCTGCGATTAACGTCGCCGTCATCCTCTCTGGTGGACAAGCTCCCGGTGGGCACAATGTTATTGCCGGTATTTTCGATGGGATCAAATCTTTAAATGCCGATTCAAAACTCTATGGCTTCCTCGGTGGACCTGGTGGTGCTGTAGATAATAAATACATGGAAATCGACTCTGCCATCATGGATGCCTACCGCAATACAGGTGGATTCGACATTATCGGTTCTGGACGAACTAAATTAGAAGAAACAGCTCAGTTCGACAAAGTCATTGCCAACTGTAAAGCACTAAACATTGGCGCCCTCGTAATCATTGGTGGAGATGACTCCAATACTAATGGCTGTGTACTCGCCGAATACTGTAAAGCTCAAAACTCTGGCATTCTCGTTATTGGTGCTCCAAAAACGATTGATGGCGATCTCAAAAATGAAGATATTGAAGCGTCTTTTGGCTTCGACACTGCCTGTAAAGTCTATAGTGAACTCATTGGCAATATCTCACGCGATGCATGTTCAGCTCGTAAGTACTGGCACTTTATCAAAGTCATGGGTCGTTCAGCATCACATATTGCTCTTGAATGCGGACTTCAAACTCGTGCTAACGTGACTTTAGTATCGGAAGAAGTTGAAGCCAAAGCGATGACTCTTAATGGCATCGTTGCGGATATCGCAGATAAAGCTGTGAAGCGTGCAAACAAAGGCGAGCACTTTGGTATTGTCGTCATCCCAGAAGGTGTTATTGAGTTCATCCCCCAAATGAAAGTGCTCATTGCTGAACTCAACGACTTACTCGCACATGACACTAGCCTTTCTGAATCTCTTCCAGTAGCTCAAGATATTGCCCAACTACAAGCTCATGGATTAAGTTCAGAATCTGCCGGCGTCTACCTCTCAATGCCAGCTAATATTCGTCAACAGCTCGTAATGGATCGCGATCCACACGGCAATGTACAAGTCTCCCGTATCGAAACTGAAAAGCTCATTGCAAGCATGGTCGAAATGTACATGCAAGAAAATCATAGCGATATTCATTTCTCTGAGCAGCACCACTTCTTTGGCTATGAGGGACGCTGTGCAGCTCCCTCAAACTTTGATGCCGATTACTGCTATAGCCTTGGCTACACGGCAGCCGCTCTCATTGGTGCCGGTAAAACAGCCTGTCTTGCCTCAGTTAAAAACTTAAAATCTCCTGCTTCTGAATGGATTGCAGGTGGCATCCCTCTGACTTCTATGATGAATGTTGAACGTCGCCACGGCGCAGATAAGCCAGTGATCAAAAAAGCTCTCGTAGAACTCGATGGTGCACCTTTCAAAGAACTCGCCGCCAATCGTGATCAATGGGCTCTTCACTCCGCTTACGTCTTCCCTGGACCTATCCAATACTTTGGTCCTACAGAAGTCTGCGATCAACCCACCATCACTCTGACTCTAGAACAGAGTTAGGTATATATAAGTTTCAATAAAAAAGCCCTGCTCATTTGAGCAGGGCTTTTTTATTGATTTCAAGGAACCAGTAGTACATCCTCTTCATAGTTATTTAGCAGCCAACGCATGGTACTGCCCATGAACAAGCGCTCTATACTTGAATGAGAAGAACTACCCATAACTAATAGTTCCGCATCAACTTCATCACATAGGCGTTTCACTCCATCTGCCGCTCCACCTGAAAGGATCTTTTCTGCATAACATAAGCCTTCCAAATCAAGTGAGGCCATCATATCGGCCATGACTTCAGACACTTTTGTATTCACTTC
Source organism: Lentisphaera marina (assembly GCF_028745505.1). Taxonomy (GTDB): domain Bacteria; phylum Verrucomicrobiota; class Lentisphaeria; order Lentisphaerales; family Lentisphaeraceae; genus Lentisphaera; species Lentisphaera marina. Next base: position 130,649 of record NZ_JAQZZL010000003.1, read on the forward strand.
TTCCCTTTCTACATCTTCTTGAGGGTAATAAACATTTAATTGCCCCTCCAAATCTACATAACCCGTACTTTCGGGAATAACATGAACAAAATAAAGCTGTGCCGCACAAGATTTTGCCACCATAACAGCCACTTCTGCCGCACGTTTACAGTTTTCAGAAAAATCTAAGGCGCAAACTATCGTCTGAGGCAATCGACTAATATGTCTATGAGGATGAACCCAGACAGGAGTACTTGCATGGGCAATTATACGTTCCGCTTCCGTGGTCACGAATTTATGCATCATCCCCTCGTTGTGCCTACCTACTACTATAAGAGAATTATCATGCTCATTAGCCACGCGAACTAACTCATTGTGTATTCGACCTATTTGAACTACGGGTTCTTCTACATGACTCGCGCCATGTTTATTATATAAATGGTCTACATCGTCTTTAAACTTATCTAAAGCTTCTAAACGTGATTCTTCAGTTTCACGTGGATAAAAGGGGTTGAAACCAAGTGTTTCAATAACATGTACTGGACGAACTTTGGCTTTAAACACATTGGCTAATTTTTGAGACTCTCTAACAGCCATACTAAAATGATGTTCAGAGAAGACTCCAGTTATTATGTTGTCTACGTGCATCATAACTAAACTCCACTATTAGGTTATGTCTCAATATACAACATTTATTATGGCAATGGAAATTTCCTTTAAATATAAATCTTGATCTGGTTAACAAGCTATCTTATAGTATGTCACTATTAATATTAACTAAGGTCAGCCCATAATGAGAACTATCCTATTAACTCTAGCTATGCTATTTCTATCGAGTTGCGCACTCTTTCAACCCACCAATAAAGATCTCTTTTATACAGAGTATGAGACTAACCCGGATTATACTACGCGAAAAATGGGAAGCTATTTTGTTGTTTTGACCTTTAAACCAAAGTCCATATACAATAACTATAGTGTAGAAGATAATGAAACTAAATTCATTTGGCGCATTGGAGACAACGAAATCATCATTGAACAAGACAAACTCAGCATCAACAAGATTAAGTTTGGCAATGTTGAAAGTGCGCGAATTATCAAGATCACTGAAGGAAAAGTCTACATCGACAATAAATATCGACGCGCCGTAAAATAGTTCACTTTATTCATCCCTTACTTATTGCTAATTCATAGACTTAAGCATTAATTATCTTTAGATCTACTTGACGCTAGCATTCATAAGGTTATAGTACCGACCTTTAAAAGTCATTTAGGCTACAAATTTTTATATAAACATTTCAATATTAAGTAATAAAATACATAAACTTTAAGGAAAGTACATGCCATCAGAAGTTAGTGCAAAAAAAGGCGAGCCGATCGATAAAGCTCTTAGACGTCTTAAAAAGAAATTGGACCGCGAAGGTGTACTTCGTGAATTGCGTAACCGTCGCTGCTACGAAAAACCCAGCGAAATCAAAAGACGTGAAGGCAAAAGCCTCGCTAAACGCATCAGAAAAGAGAATCGCATTCGCTAAGCGAAAAGTTGATTTACCCCTTTCAAGCTGGTCTTAACGACCAGCTTTCTTTGTTTATGTCGATTCAAAAAGAACCCCACCATGAGTAAAAAACGCTTAATCACCTCAGCTCTTCCCTACGTTAATAATGAACCCCACCTCGGAAATTTAATCGGCTGTGTACTATCGGCTGACTGCTTCGCTCGCTTTTCGCGATCCAAGAACTACGAAACTCTATATATCTGTGGGACAGACGAATACGGAACAGCTACCGAGACCAAAGCAGCGCAAGAAGGCTTAAGCCCAAGAGAAATTTGCGACAAGTACCACGTCATTCACAAAAATATTTACGAGCACTTTAATATTAGTTTTGATGCTTTTGGACGCACATCTACTGACATCCATACCGAAACGGTTCAAGAGATCTTTAATCAAGTAGCCGATAATGATCACTTTAAAATTGTAGAGAACGAGCAATTCTACAGCGAAAGCATGAACAAATTCTTAGCTGATAGACTCATCAATGGCACCTGCCCAAAATGCGGCTATGACGATGCCAGAGGCGATCAATGCGATGGTTGCGGTGCACTTTTAACTCCCACAGAGCTCATCGACCCAAAGTGTAGTCTTGACAAATGCACGCCCGTTCTTCGCAGCACAAAACATCTTCATCTCAACTTACCTGAACTGAGCTCTAATTTAGAAGTATGGCAGAACCACTCTATTGAAACAGGACATTGGCCAAATAACGCTGATACAACAACACGTTCATGGATGAAGCGCGGTCTTGAATCTCGCGCCATTACAAGAGATTTAAAATGGGGCGTCCCCGTTCCTTATGAAGGTTTCACTGACAAAGTTTTTTATGTATGGTTTGATGCTCCTATTGGTTATGTTTCCATTACTCGTGGCGCATACCCCGACACCTGGAAAGATTGGTGGCACGACCCCGACAACACACAACTCTACCAATTCATGGCAAAAGATAACATCCCGTTCCATTCAGTTATTTTTCCTGCCACACAAATCGCCTCTGGTGATAAATGGACTATGTGCCATCATTTAGCCTCTACAGAATACTTGAACTACGAAGATACAAAATTTTCAAAATCTCGTAATATTGGTGTTTTCGGCTCAGATGTCATCGATTCCGGTATCGATGTCGACCTATGGCGCTTTTATCTCTTGGCTATTCGACCTGAAAAACAAGATTCTGCTTTTACTTGGCAGGAGTTTTTTGATAAAGTCAACAACGAATTTTTGGATAATATCGGCAACTTAGTCAATCGCTCATTGGTATACGCCAATAAAAACTTTCCCGGCCCCATCACTCTTTGCGATGCGAGCGAAGCTCAGGAAGAGTTTAAGAAGAAAGCACAGGAACTCATAAAAAGTATCACCGAAGCTTTTGAAGCCTGCTCATTCCGTGAAGCTATTCGTTTAACTCTTACACTCGGAAAACTTGGCAACAAATTCTTCCAGGATGAAGAACCCTGGGTAAAAATCAAAGAAGGTAAGGAAGACGAAGTACGTAGCTCAATCAACATTCTCGTTCATTTGGTCCGCGACATCTCTATTTTACTCTCTCCTGCCATGCCCGACACGGCTCAGAGAATCCAATCATTTATTGGTCTAAAAGATTTAAAATGGGATCAACTAGGCGACTTTAGCAATCTAGCTGGTCAAGAAGTCAGTAAGCCAAGTATTCTTTTCCCTAAACTCGATACTAAGCGCGTCGAAAAGCTACGCAGCAAGTTTTCTGGTGAAACGGATGTTTTTGAAAAAGTTGATCTTCGTGTAGGAAAAATCAATTCTGCAAAAATCCACCCCGAAGCCGATCACCTCTACGTTTTAGAAGTTGACCTCGGGGAAGATAAAACTCGTACAATATGCTCTGGCTTGGCCAAACAAATTGATGCAGATACACTCATCGACAAACATATTGTCGTTGTTGCCAATTTAGCTCCTGCGGAGTTACGTGGTGTAGCTTCTGAAGGTATGGTTTTATCTGTAGCGAAAAAGAAAAAGCTAGAAGTCTTGGACGCAGGAAACATATCTGTCGGCACTTACGTACTTCGCAAAGAAGATAAAGTCCAAAACAAAGAAGAAATCACGATTGATCAATTTAAAGAAGTCAGTCTTCGAGTTAAGGATGGTTTAGCTGTATGTGATGGCGAAACCCTCTATGCTGATGGACAAGAATTGAAAACTGTAGAAATCCTCAATGGTAAATTAGCCTAGTCATCACCATGACCTTAATTGAGTGAGTTTCACTTATTAAAACTCACTCACACTTAAGCTATTGCTCTAAGAAAAAAATGGCATATCTTATGCCAACTACATAAGGAACACGTAATGAAAAAAATGCTCAGCTTATTTACACTCATCTTTACTGCCTGCTCTAACCCGCAGTACAACGTAAAAGAAAAATCACTTCATGAATTCATCGTAAAAGATATCGATGGTAAAGAATTCAAATTAGATAGCCTCAAAGGTAAAACTGTATTAGTTGTCAATGTGGCAAGTAAATGCGGCCTCACAAAACAATACACTGATTTACAGAAACTCTATGAAAAATACAAGGGACAAAACTTTGTTATTGTGGGTTTCCCTGCGAATGACTTCATGGGACAAGAACCTGGTAGCAATGAAGACATCAAAACCTTCTGTGCTACTAAATATAATGTATCATTCCCAATGATGAGTAAAATTTCTGTAAAAGGCGACGAAATAGCCCCTATCTATAAATTCCTAGTATCGGACCCTAAACACGGTGGTAAGATCAAATGGAATTTTGATAAATTCCTCGTCGACAAAGATGGTAAAATCATCAATCGTTTTAGCCCTAGAACTAAACCACTTGATGCTAAACTCACAAAAGCGATTCAGGATACCCTATAAAGAATGCAGCAAATATCAGGATCTGGGCAAGGCTTCTTCTCTAGCTTAATGTTATTTTTAATGCGACTTTGGCGCTTTATTGCCCTTAGTCTCTTAGCAATTGTGGCACTTATTTTAGGTGCTGCTGCTTTCCTGATTATAATCGTACCACTGATTATTTACCTTCTCATTACCAAGAGAAAATTTATCAACGTCATGCGCAGTAGTACCTCTCGCTTTAACAATAAGAGCTCAGCTCAAACCTTCAAAAATTTTTCCTCACAACAGGCACCTCCATTTCAAAGCCAAGAAGAAGAGGTTGACATCGATATCCCTGCAAAAAAAGATTAATTAAAGAAAGCCACTTCTTCCGTGCTCAAATCTCGCCATTGGCCCTCAGCTAGATCTTCATCTAGGATTAAATCCCCTATCTGTTCACGATGAAGACTTTTGACCATATTACCAACAGCCTCGAACATACGTTTAACCTGATGATAGCGACCTTCCGTAATTTTTAAGCGATAGGTTTTTGCATCTATCTTCTCAATCTTGGCTGGCGCAGTAATCTTGTCATCTCCATCCAAATAGACGCCCTCTTCCAGCTCCTTCATATCCTCTAGACTCAATTCAGATGCACTGCCAACTAAATAAGTTTTCTCGCACTTCCTTTTTGGCGATGTAATTCCGTGTGCCCATGTCCCATCATCAGTCAGAATTACTAGACCCGTCGTATCAATATCCAAGCGACCACAGGAAAAAGGCTCTCGGCTTGCCAAAGCTGGTGGCAGTAAATCTAAGACAGTTTTCAAACGCTCATCTTTGGCTGCACACACATAAGCTTTGGGCTTATGTAACATGAAATAAATTGTTTCGCGATACTCTAAAATTTCGTCATCAAAAGTAACGACATCATTCTTTAGATCCACCATCGTCTTCCCCTGCTTCTGCGGAATGTTATTTAATTTCACAAAACCATTTTTCAGCGCCCTAGTCGCCTCGGAACGAGTTAGATCAGTACATTTGGCTATCAATTTATCCAAACGTACTTTTGACTTTACTTTTGCCATTTTTTCATCCTTGAATATTTTCTTTTCACATAAAGCCATATTGCGTATTCCGCAAGCCGGAAAGCATAGAATAAAACACTAGCCAAGCTTATAAACTTGAACTTGTAAGTCATTAAAACAGTCATATTTTCAGCTCAAAATAACAAGGAAATATAATGGACCCCGATCTATTCAATCTCAGTGGCCTCAGTGAACCACAAAGCGAAGAAGCCTCATCCGAGAACACCGAAATCTCTATGGCCGAGCTACTTGACCAACTCTACCAAGACATCAGCTCTATAGTAAATAACGAAGAGACCGATGCTCAATCTGTTGAAGTCGCTTGGTTTACAGGAGAAAAAGTTCGAAAAGTTCTCGGTTTCATCCAAGGCTCACCTAAAGCTCCCGAAGCTCTCAAAGAACTCACTAAACATCTCGACGAGATTACTAAGGGAAAAATCAACGAAGACAACACATTAAACTACGTTCGCTTTGCAGAAACTTTCCCTGATATCCAAATCGTCTCGCGCTTAAGTGAAAAACTCGACCTCAAACACTTCCTCATCATATGTGAATTAGATGACGACATGCACCGCATTTTCTATGGCGAAAAGTGCTTTGCCGAAAATTGGTCGACCGAAGCTCTAGAAGCCGCAATTAGCAATAAGTTATTTGAAGACGAGTACAAATAAAGTTTAGTTAAATCAGACAAGTTCCTCCTCAGCAGTATTTGCCGTGATTAACATAACATCTATGGGACAACCAATGACTGAGCCTTCTTCAAAACAAAAACATCCATCTAACAAATAGAAGTTGTTTACACGGAAAGATGTATTAAAGAGTTAGTTTTTCCTGTTCTATCAGATAACTGTATCAAAATTTCTAAAAAACTTTGTCCCTATAAAAAAAGCCCCGTACTCATATGAATACGGGACTTTAAAATTTTTAAGGTTTAACTAAAAAATTAGTTAAGGCCTTTACCGTTAAGGTCTGAGAATGCCTGCTCAATACGAGCAACATAAGACTCTTGACCTTTACGCAACCATACGCGCGGATCGTAGAATTTCTTATTTGGCTTGTCGTCACCCTCCGGGTTACCAATTTGACCTTGGAGGTAAGCTTCTTTTTCTTTATAGAAGTTCATTACACCTTCCCAAGTTGCCCACTGAGTATCTGTATCGATGTTCATTTTGATTACACCGTAAGAGATTGACTCTGTGATTTCTTCTTGGCTTGAACCTGAACCACCGTGGAAAACGAAGTTTACTGGGTTGTCAGATTCAGTATTGAATTTTTCTTTGATGTAAGCTTGTGAATCGCGGAGGATAGTAGGAGTAAGCTTTACGTTACCAGGCTTATAAACACCGTGAACGTTACCGAAAGATGCAGCAATTGTGAAGTTAGGGCTGATTTTGCTAAGACGCTCGTAAGCTTCTGCAACTTCTGAAGGCTGAGTGTAAAGTTTAGACTCATCCATGTCAGTGTTATCAACACCGTCTTCTTCACCACCTGTGCAACCAAGTTCGATTTCGAGAGTCATGTCCATTTTAGCCATACGCTCGAGGTATCTTTCGCAAGTAGAAAGGTTTTCTTCGAGTGACTCTTCTGAGAGGTCAATCATGTGTGAAGAGAAAAGTGGCTTACCAGTTTCAGCGAAATGCTTTTCTGATGCATCGAGGAGACCGTCGATCCAAGGAAGAAGCTTCTTAGCAGCGTGGTCAGTGTGAAGAATGACAGGGATTCCGTAAGCTTCTGCTAATTCGTGTACGTGCTTTGCACCAGCAACTGAACCGAGAACTTGAGCTTTTTGACCTTCAAGTTTAAGACCTTTACCAGCGTAGAAAGTACCGCCACCGTTAGAGAACTGAATGATAACTGGTGAGCCAACTTTTGCAGCGGCTTCCATAACACCATTTACAGACTCAGTACCTACACAGTTAACTGCAGGAAGAGCTGCTTTGTTTGCTTTACAAACTTCAAAGATTTTATTTAGGTCGTCACCAGTAGCAACACCGGGTTTTACGAGATCTAATACTTTAGCCATAATTTTGTTTACCTTATGTTTTCTTGTCTTTTTTGAGAATGTTGTTGTGTTTTATTAACGCCCTAACTGTAATTAAAGGGCTTCATAAAGCAAGTTATTTTTTTTCTCGAGTGTGTCTTAATTTTTCATGAAGTTTTTCTGGTAGAGAACAAAGGCATCACGATTACCCATCTCTGCAGATTTCTTCAACATCAGCTCTGCTTGATTACGGTTAGACTTCAGGTATTTACCATCAAGATAAATACGCCCTAATTCATAAAGTGCTCCAGCGTGATTTTGCACAGCTGCTTTCTGATAATTGATAATAGCTTTACTAATATCTTTTTTGACATCTTCACCAACTTCATACATATAAGCTAGGACATACAATGCTTGAGCATAGCCCTGATCAGCTGATCTTTGGTAATAATCCAAACCACGTTCAACATTGACTTTGGTTCCAATACCTCTCAAATGACAAACACCTGCATTATATAAACCACTTGAATCACCCAAACGCGCCGCTTTTTCGTACCAACTGTAAGCCGTTTCCAAATTAGATGGAACACCCATGCCAACTGAATAACAGTTACCTAAAGCCACTTGAGCTGGGGGGAAATTTTGATTCGCTGCACGCAAAAACCAATTGACGGCAATTTCATTGTCTTTACGAACACCAATGCCATTTTGGTAACAATAAGCAACGCGTGCCTCTGAAACCGGATTACCATTATCTGCCGATAACATCAACCATTTTAAAGCTTCCTTGGGATCATACACTGAAGGGTACTCGCTATTATTTGAGAACTCCGCCATTTTTAATTGTGCATCAGCATTTCCCTTCTGAGCACTTTCTTTATACAAATTAATAGCATCCAAGACTCTCTTTGGTCCGCCTAGGCCACGCTCATAATATTCGGCAAGACGACTAATCGCTCTGTAGTCTTTAATTAATGAAGCCTCCTGAAAATAACGGATTGCCTTTTCATAATCTTCTCTTCTATCCAAAAGTAAGGCCGCATTAATATTTGCTTGCGCTAATCCAAAGTCAGCTGCTTTCATATAATACTTCAAAGCGTCATCTTCATTTTTTTCAACGCCATCACCCCTTATATAAAGGTTGGCTAAGTTATACATGCATTGACGGTCATTCTTATCGGCACCACGACGCCACCATTGTGCTGCCATTGCAGTATCTTTCTCTAGGCCCAAACGTCCGTAGAAATAGTTGTTACCCAATTCCAAAATCGCCGATTTACTACCCGCTTGCGCAGCAGTTTCTAGTTTCTCTAAACGTTTTGCTTGGATTTTTTCACGTTCTTCTTTTTTCAATTCTTCATCGAGAATGGGATCCGCAGTCTTACCGCGATCAATAGGGTTCAAATCCAAATCCCTTTGGACTTGAGCGAAAATTGTTAGACTACTTAAAAAGAGAATCATCTGGACGATTCTTAGGCTTGTAAACATTTAGGACCTCTTTATTTGATAGATTTAGTCATTTTTAACTTCGCATATAATACTCTAGGAATTACTTTTTGCGATAAAATAAAAATTCAAACCATGGGTTTAAACGCATGAATCAGAAGAAGTCACTAGAAAGCCTCCTTAATCAGCTCGAAGAGAAAGGTATTAAGGAAAATAAAATCCTTCTTGAACTCGAACGCGCTTTTCTTAAAGCTGATCCCACCACTTTTATTGACCACCAACGCGAAGAGCGGTGTGGTTACCCTGAAGTCATTTACGGGCTACACAAAAATGCGCAAAGAATTCTTTCTGCCGCGGAAGAAATTTTGAAACTAAAATCACAAGTCCTTATTAGCCGCATTGACGAAAGCAAAGCTGAACTTATCCTTAAACACTACCCTAAGGCTTTTTATTCCCCCGAAGCACAGGTTCTTTTTATCGGTGAATTTGAACAAAAATTCCAGTCAAAGCTCCTTATAATTAGTGCCGGAACCAGCGATGAATCAGTCGTCAAAGAAGCCTATTATTGTGCCAAAGCTTTTGGCATAAACCCTCAGCTCATCCAAGACCTAGGGGTAGCCGGCTTACACCGCTTGCTCACTTATCAAAAAGAGATTTCTGAAGCCGATTGTATTATTATTGCCGCCGGAATGGAAGGCGCCCTCCCCAGTGTCATTGGTGGCTTAACTACCGCTCCCATTATCGCCATCCCCACGAGTGTTGGTTATGGCGCCAACATGGATGGAGTCACTACAGCGATGGCCATGCTTAGCTCCTGTGCATCCGGTCTATCAGTGGTCAATATAGATAATGGTTTTGGTGCAGCTTATGCCGCCCTTAGAATGATAAAAACTTTTGAAAAATAAATGAATAATCCACTCACTTTTGGCGATGCTGAAGAATACCTAGATTCACTCCTAGTTTTTGGAATAAAACTAGGTCTTGATAACATGATTCACCTAAACGATCTTCTTGGTGATCCAGCTTCAACATTAAATTTTGTCCATGTCGCCGGCACCAATGGCAAAGGCTCTACTTGTGCGATGATCGCAACTGCCTGTAAATACGCAGGCCTAAAAACTGCTTTTTATTCATCTCCATTCCTTGTCAATTTTCTCGAGAGATGGCGCATCAATGGCGCACCCGTTAAAGAAGCGAGCTATTTAAAGGCCCTTCAAAAAATCATTGACATCGAAGTACAACTCATTGAAAGAACAGGTGTACGCCCGACCTACTTTGAAGTCTTAACTGCAGTCGCATTGTTGATTTTCCAAGAAGAGAAATGCGAAGTCGTCATTTGGGAAACCGGCATGGGAGGCAGACTTGATGCCACAAATATTGTTCAACCCTTACTCACGATCATCACCAACATTGCCATGGATCATGGGTCTTATTTAGGTGATACACTCAGCGAAGTAGCTAAGGAGAAGGCGGGCATCATTAAAGATGGCGTTCCTTTTATTTGCGGAGAAAGCAAAGTTGAACTTCGCACTCTATTTGCGGAGAAAGCAAAAAATTGTCCTCAATATTATATAGATCAAGATTTCTCGAGCTCACAGGGAGATGACCAACTCACCTACCAAGGCAAAGAGACCATCAACTACAAACTGCGACTGCTTGGAGAACACCAAGTCTCTAACTCATCTTTGGCAATAAAAGCCTTGGAAGTCCTTGAAGAAAAAACACTCATAGAGTCCGCCACCATTGCGGCCCAAGGTATTCAGTATGCTCATTGGCCAGGAAGAATACAAAAGCTCCCAAACAACATATATGTAGATGGAGCTCACAACCCCGCTGCTATGGAGAAGCTAAGCAAATGCTTATCTGATCAAAAGTTCACGGTCATCTGTGGCATGATGGAAGACAAAGAAGTTGAGAGCACTCTAGAAAAGCTCGCACCCTTATGTGCTAATTTCATCGCTGTCCCCATCAAAATCCCACGTGCCCTTAAACCTAAAGAATTAGCTAAACGAGCATCATCAATACTCAATTGCTCCTGTGAAAGTTCTACAGATTGGGAAAGTTCCTTAGAAAAAATATCTGGACCCATCCTAATAACGGGTTCACTTTATTTATCTGGAGAGGTCTTGAAGAAACTTGCTCCCGACAGTGCACTAAAATGCGATATTCTTGAGTAACACTAACAAGATAACAATCAAGATTATCACACCTGCAAGATAGAGCTTATTAACTTTAAAACCTTCTTCTTGTGATGTTACTGCTTGCTTGTGCTCAGCCATCAAACGCTCAATCTCTTCTTTTTTCGTTCCTGCTAGGTCAAAACAAGTATCATAATGAATCGGTCTAACTGAATCGTGAAAACGATGTCTTAAATCAACCAAACCTTGATGGACCTCTTCCATAGTTTGGTAACGATCTTCAGCCTTGTAGGCCATGCATTTCTTTATTAATTGGCAAAAACCAGCACTCAAATCTTCGACAAGATCCCCCGCATCAGGAGCGCCTTTCTCAAAATTTTCGTTAATGATTGCTTGGACACCCTCATTATCGAAAGGTTTTTTCCCTGTCACCATAAAGTATAAGCTTGCACCCAAAGAAAAAATATCAGCTCTACCATCAGCATTTGCCGCATCTAATGCTTGTTCGGGCGACATGAAGTGAGGTGTTCCCAAGCCTGTTTTCGTCATTGTTAAACCCGGCGAGGTATTTTCTATATTTTGCAATTTCGCTAAGCCTAAATCACCGACTTTATAAAGCCCATCTACCGAGACCATAATATTATCCGGTTTGATATCTCTATGAATAATTCCATGACTATGAGCTACACTCATACCACGAGCGACTGATTCACCTATATCAATGGCCTCTCTCTCTGAACATGGGCCGTTCTTCTTAATTTCAAGAAAAACACTCGAGCTCATTTTTTCCATCACATAATAGGGGTGATCATCTTGATCATTTCCACATTCCATAACGCGAACTAAATTGATGTGCTCAATCGAAGCAGCTAAACGCGCCTCTTGAATAAAGCGTTTGGCTGAAGCCGGTTTTTCTGTCACATCACGAAAAAAAACTTTAACCGCAACGGGGATATTGAGAACCCTATGCCGAGCAGAATACACTTTTCCCATCCCCCCAACACCAAGGGGTCCCTCTATTTTATACGGCCCCACAAACTCTGGGATTTCTTCACTATCAGATTGCAGGTGGCTTTCATCCATATAATTATACTTACTTTATTAAAATCTATTACTTTAAATCTATTCAATCGTGTATATTTTAACAGGATGTAAGACAACTTCAATACTAACATAAAGGATTTATCTAATGTCTAACGAGTACCTATCAAAACAGGGCTACAGCAACGAGGATGCTTACATCCAACAAAAAGAAGCTGAACACCGCTTAGAAAGAGACAAAAAAAGAGCTAAACAACAACACGAGCAAGAAAAAGAGCTCCACTGGATGCGTTGCCCAAAATGCGGTAGCCAAATGGAAGAAAAAGAAATGGAAACAGTGAAAATTGATATTTGCACTTCATGCGAAGGAATGTACTTCGATAAGGGTGAATTCGAGATCGCTGCTAAATCACTTGAATCACACGACATGTTTGACAAAATCGCAGGTTTCTTAAAGTTTTAATGAGACATTCCGTTCGTGCATTTTCTGATCGACTTGTCACTAAAGAGCAACTTGAACAGGCCATAGATTACGCACGTTACGCCGCGTCATCCAAAAATATGCAACCTTGGCAAATTGCCATTTGCCAAGGCGACATACTAAAAAAACTCTCTCATGAGCTCATCCTTGCAGCTCAGTCAGGCCAAAAACCTGCTCCTGAATTAGGCGAGAGCAAAGACTCCCCTATACCCGACCTTTATATGAACCGAGCTCGCCAATGTGGCTACTCCCTCTTTCAACACAAAGGAATCGAGCGCCACGACAAAGAAGCTCGCCTAGATCATTGGTGTGAAAACTACCGCTTCTTCGGAGCAACAACGGTTATCTTTTTCTACTACGACCACACTCTCCCACAACACTGCCTCATTGACATGGGCATTTTTCTTGAACGGCTGATGCAAGGCCTTGAACAACAGGGACTCTCTTCCTGCCCACAAGCCTCCTTAGTTTCCTTTCCCGACATCCTCGATAAACACATCGATATGCCGCAAGAACTCAGCCCAATATTTGGTCTATCACTAGGCTATGAAGAAGTAGATCAACACATCAATACATTCCGCACTGAAAAATTGAGTGTAAATGAAATCACAAAATGGTTTAATTAGACTTGTAGATTCAACATTCTAGGGCACTTTCACCTGCTAAATGAATGGTTAAATCTGACAATGACAAGTTCGCGAATTTTTATTAAAATCATAAGCATCTGTATGATGTGCCTCTACCTACTCAACATGAGTGGTGCTAGAAGCTCTATTGTCTCGTCAATCATCACCCCATTACTCCCCTATAAATGCAGTGGCCATGGATGCGCATGCGACCTAGCAGGTAAAGAACTTCCTGGCTGCGCATGCTTCGGCATAGAAGATGAAACTAACGACAATTTGAACGACTCGAATAACTGTGGCCCTCCAGTTGAATCTTGCTGTTCACAAAAATCAGACCCTAAAGATACGCAAGTAAAACAAAATGGTCCCGAGTTAGATAAAGTTGCTTGTGACGGCATCTTAACTGACCTCTATGAAATGCTCGACCGCCATTTAAAGTTTGAAACACAAATACAAATTTTTTATAAAGAAATTACTTACCAAATAAGCCCAGTAAAATTACTGGCAAACACCACACCTAACTTAATTGCCTTAGGCAAGGTCCCAATAGTATAAACATGTTCGTAAAACAAGTATGGATGACGGTAGCTACTACCCTCCTCCCCAGACACGAAAGTTATTAGATCACTTTCGTAAAAAACAATGCAACATTACTCAAATATTGTAATGCTGTAGACATACACATATATACTAATATAAGATTTATAATGAAAAAACTTTTCGCTACATTAGCCTTAAGCTCTATGGGCTTAATGGCTCAAAATACTGAACACACATCCCACGATAATTCTTGCTCATGCAACGAATCTCACAATATCTCTCACTACGCTCCTGCTGGAGTCATGGGCGCTCATGTCCATAAGAAGGGTGAATGGATGATCGGCACACGATCCATGTTCATGGAAATGGATGGCCTAAGAGATGGCACTAACCGTGTCTCAAACAACAAGGCACATAAAGACTATATGGTCTTGCCAAAAGACATGAAAATGCAAATGCATATGCTAGATGTGATGTATGGTCTTAACGACGACTGGACTCTCACTCTCATGGTACCGTGGGTTCGCTATAGCATGAACCTCAATCGACGCATGACAATGATGGGAACCACTACCGACACAAAATTCAAAACTCGTAACGAAGGTTTGGGCGACATTAAAGTGGGTAGCATTTACCGCGCCTATGACGACGGAGATGAGCAAGTCTTGTTAGGCCTAACCCTTAATCTTCCTACTGCCAATTTTGACGAGGAATCAAACACTCCCATGAGAGATGACATGCGCTTAGGCTATCCTATGCAAATCGGCTCGGGAACTTGGGACCTCATCCCATCAATTGTCTATAACAAGTTTTACACGAACTGGTCTTGGGGTACTAAGCTCGAAGCGACGATTCACACTGGTGAAAATAGCGAAGGTTACCGTAGGGGTGACAAACTAACATACAACTTGTGGGCTTCACGAGAATTAAACCCCGTCCTCGCTCTAAATTCACGTGTCGAATTCAACGCTTGGGAAGATTACCGTGGCGACGACGACAACTTAGAACCCATGAGTGGGATGAATCCAGTGGCAGATGCTGACCTCCGCGGTGGTAAAGATGCTTCTTTTTTCGCAGGTTTCACCTGGAAGACATGCTCAAAAAGCAGAGTTCAATTTGAGGCGGGAATGCCCTTCTATCAAGAGATAGATGGCCCCAACCTAGAAAAAGACCTAACCGTCAATGTAAATTTCTTATATAGCTTCTAAGACAAGCAGTGACTTTTAGTCGCATTATAAATGCGACTAAAAGTACACAAAACCATTATAGCAAATAAGATGCGTCACTCCTTAGAATCCTCTTCATTTTAACATTTTTTTTCAGATAAAAATCTAGTCATTCTTTTTTTCATTTTTTATTAAGAATCAACTTGCAGAAAACAAGTACAGAATTACTTTGGCGTCGTTTCGGAGCGTAGCGCAGCCTGGTAGCGCGCTTGGTTTGGGTCCAAGAAGTCGCGAGTTCGAATCCCGCCGCTCCGACATTTTTTATTTCTGTAAAAAGAAGTAGTTTTAAAGTTTAGTTTCACCAGAACTAAATTATTACATCGGAGCGTAGCGCAGTCTGGTAGCGCGCTTGGTTTGGGTCCAAGAAGTCGCGAGTTCGAATCCCGCCGCTCCGACTCTTTTTGTTAACTTTAAATAAGATTATATGAGCTTATATAAATCCACATTCCCCGCAATACTTCTGATTGAAAGCGATCTTCAAATGAGTGAATTCTTCAGTCGAATGATAGGAAACTGTGGTTATGAAGTTTTAACAATTAGTAGTGAAGAAGAGTTTACATCACTCAATAAAGATGAAATTAGCATTATACATGCCTGCATCGTAAACGAACTTCGAAATTACGATGAGTTTTTCACGAACTACGAACAAAGCTTTCGTTCACACAACATCAAAAAAGCTCCTCTCATATTAATCACCTCTGGAGATGAAGATTTAGACCCCTCCGTAGTTGAGAAAACCTTCCACATCTCAAGAAAAGTAAACTTTAACTTTTCCGAATTAACTGAAAAAATTCACGACGCAATTTTAGTTTAATTCTCACAATTCCACCCAAGCTAATACTGAAAAATTTCTTTCTCCATTTATAGTCTTATAAAAATTTAAGGACATAAAAAATGGACAATTGTATTTATTGTAAAATCTCCGAAAAGAGAGAAGATGCCGACATAGTTTATCAAGATGAAACTTTTTGCGCCTTTCTACACCCCACCCCCATCAATCATGGTCACATCATCCTCACAACTTCAGAGCACTGCACTAGCCTTACCCTTCTTGATGACGAAACCTACTCCAAGCTGCAATGCTTAGCTCGAAAAATCGCAGTCGCCACTTTGAAAACTAAAGATTACGACGGCTTCAACATCCAATACAATCATGGTGAATGCGCAGGACAAGACGCCCTCCACGCTGCACTACATATTATTCCTCGAGTTGGCACCGATGGCTTCCACTTAAACTGGCGAATGCAAGAAGCTGCCGATGAAGATCAAAGAAAATCTTTAATAGACTTCATAAAAAACAAACTCTCTTAATGACCAACGACTACTCACTTTTCCTGCCTGCCTTAAGGGAAGAATACCCTGAGTGGCCTGAAGCAGCCTTGGCTTTCATCTGTCGTGGGGTCGAGTTCTTTAATCTATCGAATAAGGACACTGAGGCTATCGAAAGAGAAACTCTTATCGATCATCTTTGCATTCATGCGCTCAATGAATATGGATCTCTAGCTCTATACACACTAAACAAATTAAACTTTTCTGAAAAAAACGACCTATTAATCGTTTTAAATTTACTCATTGAGAAAAAAATCATCGTCGGCATCAAAAAAATAAATCTTTTTGAAATAAACGATAAGCAAAATCTAAACTCAAAAATGGCCAAAAAACCTCTTCTAGAGCGTGCTTTTTGGCCAAAAATAAAAAAAGTGAATAATTTTCAAAATTTTCGCTAAATCTGACTGGTAGAAAAACATTTTTGGTTTATTATCTACCCGTCGCCAGCATAGCTCAGTTGATAGAGCAGCTGACTTGTAATCAGCAGGTCGTCGGTTTGAGTCCGACTGCTGGCTCTTAAAAGCACTTACAGAAATGTAAGTGCTTTTTTATTTCCTCAGATCAACTTCGAGACTTATAATTATGTTAATTTTAGATTAAGTCAACAAACTCAACTAGACATTTACAGGAAATAAATCATCTAAGGTATTACTATAGAAGTCAATACTGAAGACAAATGGACCGCTCGCTTGAGAATCTTACGAATACTTTTTCTTACTCTTTCCTTTAAGTTCATCATACATACCGATGAACTGGAAAATGAATTGAGCTTGGAAGACTTAATGAACATTGAGGTAACAAGTGTCTCCAAAAATGAAGAGAGCTCCTTCACCGCAGCTTCAGCTATTTACGTCATCACCGAAGAGGAAATCAAAAATAAAGGTGCTCAAAATTTAGCTGAAGCTTTGAGAGGTACTCCTGGTGTACAAGTTTCACGCCGGACCAACAACTCATGGGAAGTCAGCATCAGAGGCTTTGATAATCTGTACTCTAATAAATTACTGGTTCTCATTGATGGCCGCACTGTCTACACTCCTATCTTCTCTGGAACTTATTGGAACTTCACCAACTATCCGATTGCGGACATAGAACGAATTGAAGTCATCAGAGGACCTGGTGCCACTATTTGGGGTTCCAATGCAGTCAACGGCGTCATAAACATCACAACAAAACACAGTAAGGACACCATTGGTGGCCTAAGTAAACTAGAGTATGGCGAAGATTTTCAACAAGCTTACTTACGCATCGGAGAGAGCTTAAACGATGAAAATACTTTGCATTTACGCGCCTACGGACAAGTTCAAAAATACGACAAACTAAACCCGGGAATACAAAATAAAAACTCTCAAAAAAATGATGATTGGGATCATCTGCAAGGTGGCTTTCGTTTAGATTATGATGTAACTCCCAAAGATTCCATACGCGTATCAGCCGATACGTACAGTGTCGATCAAGTCACCTATAACGCTATCAATAATAATAGTTTTTATGAAGATAGTGATGCCACCGGCTATAACCTCAGTGTAGACTACACTAAACAAATATCATCAGATGAAAAGTTTCACTCTCTCATCTATTATGATTTTTATGACTTCAACCAAGACATCACTGCTAACACTTATGTTCAAACTTGGAACTTTGAATTCGACTACCATTTCAGCCCAATAAAACACCACAACATCACACTCGGCGCCGGCACACGAATCTACCGTTCTCAAGTAAAAGATCCTAGCGGTCAACTTCTTATGTTCCCCGAAAATGAAACCACTCAAAATTATAACTTTTTTATCCAAGACAAAATCACTCTCCAACCCGATCGCTGGACTTTGACTTTAGGTTCAAAATTTGAAGAACACGACTATTCTGGTTTTGAATACCAACCCACAGCACGACTCGCTTTTACTCCTAATCGCAAAAACACTCTTTGGCTAGCGGCTTCACGAGCTATTAGAACCCCCAATCGCTATGAGCATGACTCCAACTTGTTTTTTGGCTCTGCAATCGGCAACCACGACGTCGATTCTGAAACCGTAGAAACCTACGAAGCGGGCTACAGGATATTGGCCAGTGAAAAGCTCTCTTTTGACATGACCATTTTCTACAACGATTACTCCGATCTAATTTCTACTGAAGTAACACCAGGCAATGACCCTATCGTCAACACCTCTAGCGCAGAAAGCTACGGCTTTGAAATCTCATCAAACTACTTAGTCACTACTGACTGGCAATTAAAGCTTTCCTATAGCTACTTTGACATTGATGTCGACCAGAAAGACGAGACTTCTGATCTATTTGCTACTGAATATGTTACGGCACAACACCAAGCCTCAGCCTATTCCTTTTACCAAATTTCGAAAAAACTACAATGGGATTTAATGGCCTATTACCAAGACAGTAAAAACCCTAGCTTAAACAATACCGACTATCCAAGCAATTCACCCTTTGTTAAATTGGACAGTAAACTCACATGGACTCAAAACTCTAAGCTCGAATTTTATATAATGGGTCAAAACCTCTTAGAGGATTCAACATCAGAAACGCTCTATTACGTAGAAGCACCACGAACATTTTTAATGGGCTTAAATTACCGCTTTTAAGGGAGAAATCCTGCTCAATTATTAATTATATATTAAAAGAGCTTATTTCAAGACCTTTAACTACACTCAGCTATTCCAAATTTTAACTTCATTTTGTAGAATAATTATAGGGGTTAATTTCTATTTGGGATATAAACATTGCGCTCATACTGTTTAAAATTGATTCTTCTGAGTCTTGGCTTTCAAACATTCGCACTTGATAGCGCGGAAGACTTTGACCTTGAATCTCTCATGAATATCGAAGTGACCTCTGTCTCAAAATCTGAGGAAAGTTCATTTACTGCCGCATCAGCCATATACGTTATTACCAACGAAGAAATCGCCAGAAAAGGTGCCCTTAATCTCGCAGAAGCTCTAAGAGGTACCCCTGGAGTTCAAGTATCTAGACGTACCAACAACACTTGGGAAGTCAGTATCAGAGGTTTTGACAATCTTTATTCCAATAAATTACTTGTCTTAATTGATGGTCGTAGTGTGTACTCGCCCATTTTTTCAGGAACTTACTGGGAATACACCAACTACCCCGTCGCTGATATCGATAGAATTGAAGTCATACGCGGTCCCGGTGCTAGTGTATGGGGCTCAAATGCCGTCAATGGCGTCATTAACATCACCACTAAATCAGCCAAAGAAACTAAAGGCGGCTTAGCTAAGCTCGACTATGGTGAATACAATGAATCCTATTACTTAAGGTATGGGGAGGCCTTGGACGAAGAAGAAAAACTCAATCTTCGAGTCTATGGACAATTCCAGCAAAACCATGAAATCGAACCTGGTGTTAGTCTAAAAAACACTCATGAAGATGATCGCTGGGACCATCTTCAAGGTGGCTTCCGCTTAGACTACGATGTTACATCAAAAGACACCCTAAGTGTAAGTTCAGATGTGTACCAATCTGATTTCAAACAATACAACGCACTTGTCATCAACAACTTTTATGAAGATGGGGATTCTACTGGCTATAATTTGACTTTAAATCACACAAGGCAATTTAACTCCAAAGAAAAATGGAGCACACTATTTTATTACGATTATCACAACATTGAGCAAGACATCACGCTTGATTCAACTGTTCATAGCTTCAATTTAGAATCCGATTATCACTTCTCTCCTTGGGATAATCACGAAGTGACTCTAGGTGCAGGCGTCCGATCATATCGCTCAAAATTAAAAGATGATTTAGGCCAACTCGTTTTCATCCCCGAAGATGACACCATTGTCAATTACACCCTATTCATTCAAGATAAAATCACTCTCCAACCCGATCGCTGGACTTTAACTCTCGGCTCTAAGTTTGAAAAAAGTGATTACACTGATTATGAATACCAACCGTCTGCTCGAGTAGCCTACACACCAAACAGGAAAAATACTTATTGGGCAGCTGTTAGCCGAGCAGTACGCACACCATCACGCTACGAATACGGATCTGACATCTTTAGTGGTGCCGCCATTGGTAATAGTGATGTGGATTCAGAAAATGTTACCACCTACGAATTGGGTCATCGTATCTTAGTCAATGAAAAACTCTCTTTTGACACGACCGTTTTCTATAACGACTACAATGATCTTGTCATCACAGAAGTTAATCCTGGAGCGGATATCATTGTGAACGATCTTTCCGCCGATAGTTACGGGCTTGAATTATCTTCCAACTATTTTGTAACTCCTGACTGGCAACTCAAATTATCCTACACATATATCGACTCTGATTTTGATTACAAAGACGGTACAGGAGACACCTTACCCGTCGAAAAAGTAGCCGCCAAAAACAAGGCCTCATTTTATTCTTTCTACTCGGTCACCAAAGATCTTAAATGGGATGTCATGGTTTATTACCAAGACTCAAAAAACCCTAGTTATAACTATGACCCACAGGATGGCACCCCCTCATTCATAAAACTTGATTCACGTATCTCCTGGTCGCCTAGAGAAGACCTAGAAGTCTACCTAGTTGGACAAAACCTCTGGGATCACTCCACTCGAGAAACCCTCTATTATGCCGAGACCCCGCGCACATTTTACCTCGGTCTCAATTATAAATTCTAGTATTCATTAGAATATAACACTTCTAAGCTTCACCCTGCCTTCTTTGAGCTTGATTTTAGCCTCAAATTCCCTATCTTTTTAGCTGTGAATTTGGGAATCAACAATATATGTTAAACAACTTTCTTTTGGCAGCTGACAAACCTGCCTTATTACATGGTGCTTCGGGCGAACTACTCGTTTCTATCATTTTAATTATCGGCATGCTTGCTGGTGTCACCGCGAAAAAGCTCAAGCTGCCTGTCCTAACGGGACAAATCATTGCGGGGATTCTGATTGGCCCCTATATGCTTAACCTCATAGGACACACCGAAGAGAAGAACCTCACTGCCGTCACGAGCTTTGCCATTGGCTTAATTGCCTTAACCGTGGGAAGTCATTTAAACTTCCAAAAACTACATAATTCATTTAATCGAAACCTACTCATTGCCGTTGGTGAATCCAGTTGTGCTTTCATCGCCGTATTCTTTGCCTTAGAATACTTCAACCCCATGGATTTCTCCGAAAAGACTCGACTGGCGGCTCACTTACTCATCTCATCCTTGGCCTGTAGTACTTCACCCGCAACCGTACTGCATGTTATCAAAGAGAAAAATGCGAAAGGCAACCTCGTAAGAACCCTGCTGATTGTTGTTGCTTTAGACAACATCATTTGCTTACTAGTTTTTGAAAGCGTCCGTGCTATCGCCCGACAAAAACTTTCAGGCGCAAGTCTTTTGACCACCGCACTCCCCGGCCTCATTAGCTTTTTCAGTTCAATCATTGTTGGCTTTCTTGTGGCAAAATGTTTCGAGTTTTGCCTCAAATACATCCAAAAAAAACAGGGGCAATCCCACTTTCGACGCAATTCACACACACTCGTTTTTACGCTATTAGTTGCCTCGATCATGATAACAAATGGACTCTGTGACTACATGGCTATGGTTACTGCGGAACTCCCACAAAAACTCACTCCTCTGCCCATTATGGCGAACCTAGTCCTTGGTTTGTGCCTCTCCAACTTTGCTATCTTTAAAAATGAAATGCTTGAGCAATTCGAGGTTTTGGAGCAATTTATTTTCACCGTCTTTTTCACCCTCGCGGGCATGCACCTAGATCTAACCACCATTAATTCGCAAACCATTAGTTCCGCGCTCATTTATCTCGTCGCTATGGCGGGTGGCAAGATGCTTGGGGCTACCTTTGGCGCCATAATGGGACGCTGCACGCCAAGAACAACGCTAAATATTGGGTCCATGCTCCTAGTTCAAGCGGGCATGACTATTGCCCTCCTCGTTGTCATCTATTCTGAAAAAGATTTCTCTGCACTGCACGCAAAAATTACTGCCATGATCCTACTGGTTGTCGTCTTCACTGAATTGGTTGGCACCATTCTGATCACCAAAACTTTAGATCGCGTTAAAGAAACGGGCAAGAAGCGAACTCGACTCATCGACTTCATTGATGAAGAGCATATTATCACGGGTCTCAATGCCAAAGATAAATGGGAAGTCTTACGTGAAATGTCTTACTTCTTAGTCAAAACTAACGACATCGAGATCGATCCCGAAGAACTGCTCAAAAGAATGGAAGTCCGGGAGAAGGAATTCTCTACTGGTTTTGGCCAGGGTATTGCCATTCCGCACTGCACAGTCAGCGATGAAGAAAGCCACGACGGCAAAATCCGAGGCATGCTCGCCGTATGTACCCCTGCAGTTGAATTCGAAGCAATGGATGATGAACCTGTCGAGATCATTGTCATGCTTGCCACTCCTGAGTCACAACGTGAAGCTCACCTCGAAATTCTCTCTACCCTAGGAAAAATGCTAAGCGACACCAAGATACGCGATCAGATTCTCAAGGCGAACTGCGCTGCTTCTATTTACGAAATTTTTCACTCCGAAGAAGCCGAAACTTTTAACTACTTCCTAAAATAAGGTATTTTATGTCTGACCAACCCTCAATTTTCGTCATCGATTCCATGGCATATATTTTTCGTGCTTTTTACGGTATCCGCGCCAACATGCACTCCAAAGATGGACTCCCCACCAATGCCCTATTTGGCTTCATCAATTCGTTCGAAAACATTGTACGCGACTTTAACCCGAGTCATTTGGTTGCCGTTTTTGATGCTGGTTCAGAAACTTTTCGTAATGAAATGTACTCCGAGTACAAAGCAAATCGTAAAGAATGCCCCGAAGATCTCAAGCCTCAATTTGATTTAGTAAAAGAATATATTGCCTTACGTGGCATTCCCTTACTCATACAAAAGGGTTTTGAAGCGGACGATATTATTGCGACTGTCGCCAAACAAGCCACGGGTTCACACATCAAAACTGTCATTTGTTCTGGCGATAAAGACTTAATGCAATTAGTGAATGATCACACACTTATTTGCCACACTCATAAAAATAATTTGATGATTGATGCCGAGAAAGTTATCGAGATCATGGGTGTACGCCCCGACCAAATCGTCGACTACCTCTCCATTTGTGGTGATAGTGCCGATAACATCCCCGGCCTCCCAGGGATAGGTCCAAAAGGTGCTGCTAAGCTATTAGCTGAATTCGATAATCTCGAAACAATTTTAGCTAGCCACGATAAAATCAAAGGCAAAAAACAATCTGAAACAATTCGCGAAAAAGCCGACCTCGCCATCCTATCAAAATCTCTCGTCATTCTCAAAGACGAAATGACTCTTGACAAATCTTATGACGAACTCGTGCCCTCACAACCAGATTTCGATGGCTTAGCAGAATTCTACGAACGTATGGGTTTCGCTCGTTTCCTACGTGACCTCCCCAACATCAAAGCGAGCTACGAAGGCAATAGTAAACCAACCCTCAAACAATCCTTGAGCGCCGGTGGACCAGTAACTTTACGAGTCGAAACCTTTGCTCCTCGTCCTTTTCAACATGAGATCCTCAAACTCAAAGCCGAGTTCGAAAGTGGATTGGAATTTGATGTCTTAGAAGAAATGAATCACTTAGGCAAAAATCCTGACGAGATTTTTATCGCCCTCAAAAATGCTTTCATTAACTGCGACCTCACTTTAGCTAGCGAAAACCACACCGTCATTCCAGAAGATCTTGATAGCAAAAGGAAGTGTACTCTAACTTGGGAATGGTTAGCCGCTTCATGGCTACATAACATTGAGCTCGGTCTCGAACAAATTGCTTCTCATCACATGCCTTTGATTCAAGAGCCTCTATTTCTTGATGCGAAATTCGCAGAATTATTAGCGACTGCAACAGTTGAATACAATTCACAAAGACACAGCTACAACATCGTCAGTTCTATCACTGAACTAAAGGCCATCTTAGCTGAAATTAGCAAAGCTCAACTCCCCGTTTCTTTTGATACAGAAACCACAGGACTAGATGTGCGTAGCGCGCAAATTGTTGGGCTTGGCTTAGCTATCCGTGATCACCATGCTTGGTACATCCCTTTTAATGGCGATCTCGACAAAAACGAAATCCTTGCCCAACTCACGCCCTTCTTTGCCAATCCTGAACTCAAATTTTTTGCGCAAAACGCAAAATTCGACCTCCAGATGTTACACTATGCTGGCATTGAAGTTAAAAACATTGACTTCGATACTTTAGTTGCCTCCTTTATCTGCAATCCTTCACGTCAATTCCACGACCTCGATTCACTCTCACTGCACTACCTCAATTATCGAAAAATCACCACCGAGTCACTCATTGGTAAAGGTAAAAAGCAAATCTCTATGGCCGACTTACCCATAGAAAAAGTTGCGACTTACTGCTGCGAAGATGTCGATATTACTTTGCGCTTAAGAAATGAACTCGAAGCCGAGCTTCACCGTCGTGACCTTCGCAATTTATTTGACGAGATGGACATCCCACTCATCCCCGTATTAAGTCATATGGAGAATAATGGCATAGCCGTTAACCTCGCTACTTTAGAAAAAATCTCTGCAGACTTTAGCCAAGAACTCAAAGTCTGCGAAGAGCAAATCTATGCTTTAGCTGGACATGAATTCAACATTAATTCCCCTAAGCAAGTGGGCGTCGTACTCTTTGAAGAAATGGGTTTAAAAGCAGGCAAAAAAACAGCCACTGGTTATTCCACAAGTGCCGATGTTTTGGAAAATCTTGCTGCAGAATCAGAAATCGTTCGCAGCATCTTACGCCATCGTACCTTGAGCAAACTTATTTCCACCTATGCTGAAGCACTACCCAAAGAAGTCAGCGAACTCGATCAACGCATTCACACGCGCTTCTCGCAAACTACAGCCGCAACTGGACGCCTTGCTTCAACTCAACCAAACTTACAAAACATCCCCACTCGTACTGCCGAAGGCAAAAGTATTCGCTCTGCCTTTGAAGCTCCCGAGGGACATCACTTTATCTCATGCGACTACTCACAAATTGAATTGCGCATCATGGCGGAACTCAGCCAAGACCCCGGCCTACTGGAAGCTTTTCACAATGACTTTGATGTCCACACACACACCGCCTCACTCGTTTTCGAGACCGAACTTGATCAGGTCAGCAAACAACAGCGTTACGCAGCCAAAGCAGTGAATTTTGGTATAATGTTTGGTCAAGGCCCCTATGGACTCGCCAAAGAAATTGGTGTCAGCGCCGATGAAGCGAAACAATTCATTTCAAATTATTTCAAGCGTTACCCAGACGTTCAAAAATTCATGGCAAAATGTGTTGATGATGCTCGTGAAAAAGGCTATTCAGAAACCTCCTTTGGCCGTCGTCGTTATTTGCCCGAAATGCTTTCTTCCAATGGACGTATCCGTTCAGGTGCTGAACGAATCTCAGTCAATTCCCCGATCCAAGGAACTGCGGCAGACATCATCAAGATTGCCATGATCAAAGTTGCTAAGGAACTTGAGAAGCGCCAACTTAAATCAAAAATGCTTCTACAAATCCACGATGAGCTTCTCTTTGAAGTCCCCGATGATGAACTCGAACTCATGCAGGAACTCATTCCACAAATCATGACTGATATACCACAAATCAAAGTCCCTTTAAAAGTTGATTGTGCTGTCGCGAAATCTTGGGATCAATGCGATTGATTTAAGTTCTATTTCTTGATTATGACTATGCTAGAAAAGATGGGCTATGACAAAGCCCTCTTCCCCTTCAATTCTACTGAACTCAGTATATTCGAGCAATGTGCTGATCAAATAAATAATCTCGAACTTGAACAAAGAAAAAATGTCTTTGCTTTATACCCTAAACTCAGAGTCTTAGTCAATCAGGCTTTACTAAAATGTGGGCTCAAGCTCATAACGACAAATTATTGTTTTTATATCGAAAAAAATATAAGCCAAAACTGGCCTCTAGCTCTACATCAGGATTTAAACTTCCCTAGCTACTTAGACGAAGATCAAGATCAAGACCTACAGAAAAGTGGTGTTTGGTTTAGACTTAATTTAGATAAAAGCGATCAGTTCAGCGGCGCTTTAAAAGTGATCCCAAAAAGCCATTTGGATTCGGGCGAGAAGGAAATAAGCTTTCTCAACAACGAGGCCGGCGAAGTCATTTTATTTAAACCCCTCTTATTTCACGGTTCAAATAAAATGACTCATGAACAAAGAAGACGCGTCTTCCAAGTTCTATGTAAAAAAATATAAGCTTAATGAAAGCTAATTACGCCTGAAAGAAGACGCGTTCAAGGCCGAACCACTGCTCACCTTCTGGGGTTCCTGGAAGACGCTTCTGACAAGGGTCTGTCTCCTTCCACCAACGAAGTGTTTCTTCATCCTGAGGGAATTTTCCCATGTCACCCTCTAAATCCGTGCCAATGTATTCAAAAAAGCTAAACAAGTACTTCTTACCAGCAATCGGAGCCACAAAAATATTGTAGTTACGCATATTACATTCATGGATTTTTGCCTGAACACCTTCCCACACATTCGCGTGCAGCTCACGGTAATAAGCTTCTTTCTCTGTGTCTAATTCAATCACAGATCCGAATCTTTGAATTCCATCTTTATCCACGGCTTCTTTGGGGTTCGTAGAACCATAAATTGCTTCACTCATTTCTCAGTCCTTGCTTAGTTTGATTTGATCTTCTCAATGTCTCTTTTTTCTATGTATTTTACAAGCTTGTTTAGTCACCAAAATTTCTAAATAGACTTTTGTCAAAATTTCGATCAGCAAAAAATGAAAGTCTTACAGACAAAAAAAGCCTCACTTCAAAAGAAGTGAGGCTCAGTAAATCAGTTTTTAGTAACGTTTGTTACGGTGGTGATGGCCACCATTTCTCTCTTGGTGACGAGAGCCTCCGCCTCTGCGGTTCCCCCCACCTTTATTACCACCACGTTTCTGAGCAAACTTACGTTCATTATGCTTTTTATCGTGATCATCAGTCATTCCTTCTGGTGGAACTTCTGCAGGTAATTGCATCTCGATATAACATTCAATTTCAGGAAGTTCAAAACCACTATTTTCATCTGCAAAGCTAATGGATTTACCCTTTGCAGAAGCACGGCCAGTACGACCAACACGGTGTACGTAATCTTCCGGTTCATAAGGCAACTCATAGTTAACAACGTGACTAACATCATCAACGTGAATACCACGCCCCGCCACATCAGTTGCAACCAAGACCTGCACAGCGCCTGAACGGAACTCTTCTAAAATACGCATGCGTTTCTTTTGTGGAACATCGCCGGTTAATAACTCTAATTTATCAACGCCATACTGATAAAGCCTATCTGCTAGGCGTTCACAATCAAATTTGCGGTTAGCAAAAATAATCATGCGCTTCACCTCTTCATTTTTGAGGTGCCATAAGATCACGTTCTCTTTTTGATTAGCCGTTACAGTGTAAACTTTTTGCGTGACGTTCTTAGAAACAATTGTTTCTGGATTGATTTCGACTTTCTCATATTTTTCGTTGAGCCAGCTCGATGCTAAATCAAGTACAGATTGATTCAAGGTTGCTGAATAAAGCTGCGTAATTCTTTTATCACGCCCAGGAAGGTAACCAACAATTTTTCTAACATCAGGTATGAAACCCATATCGAGCATGCGGTCAGCTTCGTCAATACAAAGGAACTCAACTTCGCGCAAGTTAATCATCTTGCGACGATGGTAATCCATTAAACGGCCAGGTGTTGCCACGGCAATATCAACTCGACCGCGAAGAATCTGTGCTTGCTTATCAAAATCCATGCCGCCAAAGAAAGTCTCAACGCGAATATCGCAATACTTACCTAAGCCCACTGCATCAGCGCCAATTTGAAGCGCTAGCTCACGTGTGGGGGCCAAGATAAGTGCACGTGGTGTACCCGCTTTAACTTCTGATTGTGGGTTATTGACAAAGTGATTGTACATGGAAATCAAAAATGCCGCCGTTTTACCCGTACCAGTCTGTGCCTTAGCCGCTACATCCTGGCCTTTCAATGAAATTGGAAGCACACCTTCTTGAACTGGAGTACAAAATTTGAAGTCCATTTCGTAAATAGCTCTTTGAACTGCTGGACACAAATCCATTGAGAGAAATGCTTTCTTGCCTTCTTCCACTGGGATTTCCGTGGGTGCTACCCAAGAATTATCAGTTTTGGCCGGCGTTAGTGGCGTTACATCTACATGAGCTGATTTGTGTGATTTCTGATTATTATTTTTAGGTTTAGAATCGCGCTTCTGATTATTCTTGTTATTATGATTTTGCTTACGGGGCTGATCTTTTTTCTGCCCATGCGACGATTGATTATTCTGTGATTTTTTCTGCTCGTCCTGCTTATTATTCTGACTCGAGCTTTGTTGGGCTTGGGGCTTACTTGCCTCTTGCTCTTTTGCAGGCGTTGATTCGCCTCCAAAAATTTTCTTTAAAAAGCCTAACAATATATTTCTCCGATTTTTTATTAATTCGCTGAATCTAGGGGGGATATGCCTATTCTACAAGCCCCTACACTTGTCCAGCCTACTTCACTTGAACTTATTATCGCACTTTAAAAGTCATAAGGCGATTATTAAGTGACAACGACTTCTTTAGCAACTGAATTCACTGACGAGGAAAAACCGCTCCTGCACCTTTCTTTTCGATCCCGCCCTTCTCCATACTCACTTCATAGTAGACAATTAAAGCACCTTCATGAACCACTGCCGTCGCTTCTAATTCGTATTTCCAACCATCTACTTCACCAGATGTTTCCAAAGGCTTGTTGAGTTTTACTCCCGTCGCCGGGAACTCCACTCTCGAGCCATCATTCAATTTGTAATAACACTCAATGCTATAGGCTCCATCATAAATTTCATACGCAGTCAAACGCCAATTCGGATCACTTTCGACTGGCGCAAAAAAGCTACATGACATTAAGAAAAATAGACTAAAGATACATAATATTTTTTTCATTTACTTACCTAATTTTTAAAGTTGCTAAGCCCACGGCGGCACATATAGCACCAATAATCCAAAAGCGTGTGACAATTTGAGTTTCAGACCAACCTTTCTTTTGAAAGTGATGATGCACGGGAGCCATCAAAAAGATGCGTTTACCCCCAGTTGCTTTGTAATACAGGGTTTGCAACAAAGAAGAACCCGCTTCCATCACAAAAACTCCACCAATGATCGGCAAAATCATTTCCTGCTTAACGATGATCGCCATAATGCCTAAAGAACCACCTAAAGCCAAACTTCCCGTATCACCCATAAACATCGCCGCGGGTTTACTATTGTACCACAAGAAACCCATACAGGCCCCAACAACTGCCGCACCAAAAACTGCCGCTTCACCACAACCCTTGATATAAGGCGTACTCAAATATTCCGCATAGTCCACATTACCGCACAAATAAGCGATTATCATATAACTCATCATAGCAATGATCATTGCCCCCGTTGCTAAGCCATCCATGCCATCACTAATATTCACGCCATTACCAGTTCCCCAAAGCACAAAGACACCATAAATCATCGCAAACCACATGGGCATATACAACAAGGCTTCTTTCATAAAGGGAATAGTTAAAAGCGGTGCACTATCACGTGTGTCCGGCGCACGATAAAGAATAAAAATTGCGGCAATCGCAATAATCATTTCTGCAAACAAACGCAATTTTCCCGAGACCCCATCTTTACCCAAAGGCCCTTGCATTCGTCTTACTTTTCGAAAGTCATCCCAAAAGCCCAGCAAGCCAAAACTCAACATCACCATGAGACAGAGTCGAGTCACCATAAGATCGAGACGAGCCCACAGTATCGTGGAGACAAACACGGCAATGATAATCAGAATCCCGCCCATTGCTGGAGTCTTACCCTTTATTGCGCACAACTCTTCTTCAGAGACAAATCCCGCCAAACGCTGTGGAGCCACGGCAAACTCCTTCAAGAAGCGAATCATGACTGGTGCAAAGACCACCACAATTAAAAAGGCGATCAAGGCTGCACCCGCAGATCTGAAAGTTAAATATTTAAAGATCCTAAGTGGAGAATCCTCGTATTGACTCAGCCAATAAAGCATGTTTAATCCCTAAGTTTATGATAAATTTTTTCCAATTGTATACCCCTTGATCCCTTAAAAAACAAGGTCTCATTTGTATTTATGCTTTGCTTTAAATATTCCCCGGCTTCAGTACTATTTAAAAAGGCTTTTTCACCCTGATGAACTTCCTGAAAACATTCTCCCACAGTGAGTAAATCAAAACCCTGCATTGCTTTCGCTTGTTCCAAAACCTCTTGGTGATACTTTTTTGCCATCGTCCCCAACTCAAGCATATCCCCCAAGACCAAAATCCCTGAAGAATACACTTCCTTCACCCATGCAAGAAAAGCTTTTGTACTTTGGGGATTAGCGTTATAACAATCCAAGACAAAAGTCTGCTCCCCGACTTGCTCAGTCTTCATGCGCATCCCGGGTAATTCTATGGAGGCAATTTGAGATGATAAATTTTTGATATCAAAAGAAAACTCTTGCTGATAGTTTTCGAGCAGAGCTAAGCAGGCACAAATATTGAGAAGCTGATGTTCACCGCTTAAAGAACTTTCTAGATTTAATACTTCACCACTCTTTAAACGTACCGAGAACTCACTTTTATCTAAAGCTAAATCATAATTCAATAAGCACACATCCGCAGTCGTTTCTTTACCGAAAGAAATAATACTTATATCACTTCGATCCTTCAATGCTCGCTTAATGCGTGCTGATAAGTATTCAGGAACCACCGCTATACCATCTGCATTCATATATCGGAAAATATCAATTTTCTCTTCAAATATGGCGTCTTCGTTGTCAAAGTTGCCAATATGCGAAGCACCTACTGAAGTCAGTATGGCAGCATGGGCTACAACGATCTTTGCGAGATCCGCAATTTCCCCTGGATGATTGGTCCCCATCTCTAGACTAAAGAACAACTCATCACCTTTGAGGCGCACAATATTTTGCGTAACTCCAATGTGGTTATTCGTATTGCCTAAAGTACTCAATACTCGATTGGGAACGATAGCCTCCAACAAATGACTCAAAATTGCATTCGTACTCGTTTTCCCTGAGCTACCCGTGATTCCAAACCTCTTAGCTTTTCTTTGTTTCTGCAGTAAATAGCGTCCTAATTTTTGCCAAGCTTCTACCGTGTCGGAGACTTTGATCATCGCCACAGAATCTAGACTTAACAACTCCATTTCTTTCGAGATCACCAAAACACGCGCGCCTTTTTCAACGGCTAAATCCAAGTAATCGTGAGCGTCGTAATTCTCTCCCTCAAAAGCAAAAAAGACTGCGTCATTTAAATCCTTGCGTGTATCACTTTCAAAAGCTCGGTAATCATCATAGCTTGTGTCGCTTACCAACACCTCTCCACCCACTGCTTGGCACAGCTCATTAAAGTCCAACATTAACTCTCTTCCTCAATAATTTTTCTACATAAACTACGATCACTAAAATGAACCCTGTGATCTTTAAAAATTTGCACTTCTTCATGCCCCTTGCCCGCAATAACAAGATAATCTTCACTTGCTAAGCCCTCGCAAACACTGCGAATAGCTTTTTCGCGATCCAGTATAATTCGCGCTGGCTTTCTTTTTGCTGATAATATTTCTTCGACAATTTTCTGGGGATCTTCACTGCGTGGATTATCATTCGTCAGAACAACTTCATCAGCTAAATCCGAAGCCTTGCCCATTCCTAAGCGGCGCCCGGGATCCCGATCTCCTCCACAACCAAATACGAGATGGAGTTTCCCTTGACAATATTTGCGAACTTCGCAAAGAACTTTTTCTAAAGCTTCTTCTGCATGAGCAAAATCGACTATAATTTTTGCCCCATTTTTTTTCTCGAAAAGTTCCATCCTACCGGGGATGCCTGGAAAAATCTTCATCGCTTCTTCTATTTCTGCCAAGCACTCATTACCCAAGAGTTCTATCACCAGTAGAATTGCTCCCGCTGCATTATAAATATTGTATTCTCCCAAAAATTGAGGCAAAGCAATTTCATGCCCTTCGAGTTTCACTGATTGACTCAATACTTGGCAGTCACTCTCAGCCTTCTGCGCAAATGTCTTCACTTGTGAATTCAATAATCTTTGGCCATGCTCATCGTCGCTATTCACCACCTGAATCTTTGATTCATATTCGTCAAAAATTTTTCTTTTGGCGGCAAAGTAATTCTCCATAGAGCCATGATACTGCAAATGATCTTCACTTAAATTTGTAAAAAGAATCGCTTCAAATCCTAAGCCATAGAGGCGCTGCTGATCTAAGCCATGGCTCGAAGCTTCTAAAACGATGTATTCCGCTCCCTGCTGATGCATCTCGTCAAGAAAAGCATGTAATTCTTCCGGGCCTGGTGTCGTCAAAGAGCTTGCCTTCACCTCTCCAGGCAAGCCATGCCCCAAAGTCCCCATGATGGCACTTCGCTTGCCTAATTGATTAAGCAAGTAATTAATAATAAACGCCGTGCTAGATTTCCCATTGCTTCCCGTCACCGCAATGATTTTTAATTCATCTTTGACTTCATCATGAAATAAACTCGCCAGCAAAGCATTGGCTTTACGTACGTCATCAACACAAATCTGGGGTATCGCCACATCCAAAAACTCATCACAGATAAAAACGGGCGCGCCCTTGGACAAAGCCTCGGTAATAAAGGACTCACCATTTTGCTGGTGACCTTTCAATACGGAAAAAATATATGATTCTTTTATTAATCGTGAATCGGCGCTAAAGCCTAAGAACTCATCCGCTAGTGGTGCACTCACCCTTGGGTTCAAGGATGCCAAACTCGCTAAAACTTCTTCACTTGACTTCATCAGTAATTTCGTCGGGTAAGTCGGGCTTAACATTTAAGTAACGTAAAGTTTTCTCTGCAATTCTTCTAAAAGTCGGTGCTGCTGCAGTTCCACCATATCGGTATTTGTATGCGGGCTCATCCACCACAATCATCAGTACAAATTCCGGATTATCTGCTGGCGCATATCCGACAAATGAAGCGACGTGAATTCGGTTAGAATAAGCATTGTTAACCCATTTCTGTGACGTTCCCGTTTTGCCCGCCACATAATAACCTGGCACATGCGCTTTTGGCGCCGTCCCTCCATCGCGTGTCACTGTCTTCAAGGCATTCGTCATTCCTTGCGTAACTCGCAAGGGTAAAACTCTTCTTTTTAGCACCGGTGGATACTCAATCACTTCCCCCGTGTCTGGCTTCTTTACTTTATCCACCACTCTGAGCTGCATCATATTGCCATCATTAGCAATAGCTCCCCAAGCCTGCATCATTTGCGGCACTGTAACCGCTATCCCCTGGCCGATCGACATACGACTTATGGATAAACCATCCCACTTGTCCACATGGCGAAATATGCCTCTTGATTCAGTACCAATATTTAAACCCGAACGTTCACCAAAACCAAAGCGACGCAAACCCGCATACATCGCATTCTTCCCTACACTAAGAGCCAATTTTGCCGTCCCAATATTACTAGACTTTTGAATCACCTGCCAAATCGGTATATTCCCATAATGGTGCCCCGCATCCCTCAAAGGCTTGCCTGCGTGATACCACATGCCATCCTCACAATCAATGCGATCATTAAAAGAATAATTCCGCAAGCCCATGACCACAGAAATACTGCAGGCCTTCATAATTGACCCCGGCTCAAAAACATCCTCTAGCAAGCGATTTGCATATTTATCACGAGTCATGGTAGAACGATCGTTGGCATTGAAAGTGGGTCTTTGCGCCATCGCTAAAATCGCTCCCGTGCGTGGATCCGTCATCATTGCGTAAACTGATTTACATGGTATTTCTGCGACGAGCCTATCCAACTCTTCTTCCATAAATGATTGAATCGGTTCCGAAATGGTCAAATACACATCCCAGCCATCTTTGGGATTGACGCTTTTCAAAGTCTGCAACTCTTTGTTCCGACGTGAGCGCTCAATAACCACTTCCCCACTCGTTGGCGTCATCTGCTTATTGTACTTCGACTCTATGCCCATAGCTCCATCGCCCGTGTGGCTAACAAAGCCCAAGAGATTTGAAGCTAGATTATTTTTGGGGTAGAAACGACTTTGCGACTCTTTATAATGTAAGCCAGGCAAGCTCATCTCACGCAACTTCATCACCTTATCAATAGTGATACCCTTGGCGACCACAACTTGAACGAGTTTTTCGTTTTCAAAACGCGGTCTTAACGCAGCATCACTCACACCCGTTTCTTTTTTGAGTATTTCAAAAATCTCCCATTTCCTAGCACCCATATGCCTAGGCTCCGCAAAGACTTCATAAGTCACACGAGTCATGGCTAAAATATTGGGAGCGGGAGAACGAGTGGAGTCAAAGATCATCCCACGACGACCCTTGGATAGCCTCTTGGAGGTGTATTTTTTTTGCGCTTTGCTCAAAAGCTCATCATGACGATGAACTTGCACATAATAAAAACGCGCCAACAAGACAGAAAAGAACATAAGGGCCAAAGTCGTAACTAAGACCAAACGTGCTCTAAATCCTTGGCGCATCTCTATTTATTAAGGTTGAACAGTCGTAACAGCGAGCTGACCTTCAGCATTCATCTGCTGCTCTAATGGATCAACTGGATCTTGAATATGGTAAAGCTCTGTTACATAACTAGGATTGGGAGAATGTAAATTTAAATTGTACTCTCTCACCTTTCTAAAAATATAACTACTTTGAGTCTTCTCTTCCAATTGCGCCTGTAAGTTGATACGACGAACCTGAGCCTCGTGAAGAAGTTTCTTTTGCAAAGTTAACTCAGACTGAATTTTATCTTCATGAGTTTCCATATATAAATAACCAAGTGCTAAAACTAACACCAATAAAGCATCAAAGATTAAGAGCCAGCTTCCACCGAATTTCGTGTCTTTCTTATTTTTCATTTACTTATCCTCTTACTATTAAATTTTTTCTGCTACACGTAGTTTGGCACATGCAGCACGAGTATTTTCGGCAAGCTCATTCGACTCAGCGGTCAAAGGCTTCCTAGTTATAATTTTCACTTGTGGCTTGCGCCCACAGACACACACCGGCATATCCGGAGGGCAGTCACAACTAATCGCTTTTTCCTTAAAGAATTCTTTCACCATGCGATCTTCTAAGGAATGAAAACTAATGACCGCTAAGCGTCCGCCCGGTTTAAGTAGATCGAATGCCGCTTTCATGCCGGATTCCAAAGCACCTAGCTCATCGTTAACGGCAATTCGCAAAGCCTGAAAAGCTAGTGTGGGCGCCGGATTCCTTTTACGACGATTGCGATTCACGCAAACACGATCCGCTAAACCCGCCAATTGCTCAGTGTGGGTGAAGAGTTGCTTCTCACGATCTGCAACAATGGCTTTAGCTAAACGGTACGCCTCTTTCATTTCTCCGTAGTCACGGAATATTTTGGTTAAACCCTCTAAGCTTTCCTTATTGAGGATCATCGAAGCCGTTACTTTAAGGCGACGATCCATGCGCATATCCAAGGGTCCATTTTCGCGATAGGTAAAACCGCGGCTCGCCTCATCTAAGTGATGTGAGCTAACGCCAATATCCATCAAAACACCATCGACTTGATTCCACTCGGAGTTATCTTGCAACTTATCCAAATCACGAAAGTTTAAACGCTTGCTCTGAAAGCGATCGCCAAATTTACTCAAGCGTTCTGCCGCAGCGCGCAAAGCATTGTCGTCACAGTCAAGCCCTAGCAGTCTTACGCCTTCATCACTCGAAAGAATCATAGAGCTATGCCCACCGCCACCAAGAGTGCAATCGATGTACTTACCACCCTCATGAGGCTGCAAGCCCTGGATCACTTGATCAGCTAAAACAGGTATGTGATGAAAGTCTGGCATTAGTTATTTTCTCCGAATAAATCATCTAAACTGACGTCTTGATTCATCAAACCATCTAGCATTGCATAGGGATCCATCTCATCATCTTGTTCAGTTTCCCATTGTTCCTTGGACCAAATTTGTGCAGTCGTTACAGCGCCGACTAAAACCGCTTCGCCTTT
The DNA here is from genome assembly GCF_028745505.1 of Lentisphaera marina. Lineage (GTDB taxonomy): Bacteria > Verrucomicrobiota > Lentisphaeria > Lentisphaerales > Lentisphaeraceae > Lentisphaera > Lentisphaera marina. Next base: position 166,953 of record NZ_JAQZZL010000003.1, read on the forward strand.
GATACCCGCATAATCTTTCATTTTAGCTGGCAAAGGCACACGTCCTTGCTTGTCGCACTGAACCTCTTGAATCTTGGCACCAAAGGCCGCCAGCGCTCTCGCCATCTTAGGGTTTGTAAAAGAAACTTTTTTTAGGCGCTCCCTCAAAACAGCAAACATGTACTCAGGGATGACTTGGATCATTTTTTCCTTTCCAGGCAGAAGGTACAAACGAGCTCCTTCCCCACCTCTCCAAGAGCGGGGAATCGCAAGCCGGCGTTGAGTATCGACCGAATGCTCGTACTCGCCAGTAAATATAATCTCGTCAGATTGCATTTGTAACTTCTTTCACCTATTTAAACCTATTTCCTCCTAAACTACCCTATTAAGCACAAAACATCAACTAGCTTCCACTATGAAAATGAATTTTATTTGAAATATTTTTTTCTACCGAAAAATTCGCAAAGCCCTTAAAAACAGCCATTTTCAAAAACTTAAGCCCTCCAAAAACCCCGTTTTAGACTCCGCCCCTATCCGCCCCTAGGAGTACATAGAATTTTAAATTCTCAATTTTTAATTTTTAATTTTGGATTTCACTTTGGTATCACAGGCGTCCCGCATGCTTCATACTTTTCTTTTCAATAAACTTCACACCATTCGCCCGTCGATGGCTGGCAAGCCTCGCTGGGAAGGGGACAGAGTCCCCAAACTACCTACATAAATTTAACTTCTCCCTACGCCTTCTACCGCCTGGTCGAGAAATGGCAATTCCTCGCGGGGTGTATGAGGGGCAGCGCTCCCTCATATCATAATCCCAAAACATCTCTATCCCCCCACCCTG